>NC_003228.3 GCF_000025985.1 Bacteroides fragilis NCTC 9343 | reverse complement strand
CGGTTTAAAACCTGTCAAAAGAATCAGCATATATTTTGAAAACTAATTCTTGCATTATTCAAATGAAGGTATAAGAGCAACGGGATATGAACAATACAAAAAAGTTAGCTTCAACTTTCCAAGCATACTTCAACAGATTTTTCAGTACTAATTAGCCTGTTTATATCCATAAAGTTTTTAACTTTGCACTTTATCAACAAGGTGTTAATGAAGTTAGCAATATAGCTTATTATCAATAAATAGACACGTTCATAAACTGATTATAAACTTAGATAAGTAACTAATAACTTATCCGGCAAGAAAAAGCCGGTTTATTTGCTAACACTATTAACAGGCTATAATCACTAACAAAGGATTTCTTTTTAAAAGAAGAGAAAAAATAAGAATATAATGAATCGAGAAGAATGGGTGAATAAGGGATTCGTTGACGAGCCCGTAGACAAAAGCATTGATCTGAAAGCAGCCATCAATGAACTGAAAAAAGAAAAGAATGCGGTAATCCTGGGACACTATTACCAGAAAGGCGAAATACAGGATATTGCCGACTACATTGGGGACAGTCTGGCTTTGGCTCAAATTGCAGCCAAAACCGATGCGGATATTCTTGTGATGTGTGGCGTTCATTTTATGGGAGAAACCGCAAAGGTGCTTTGTCCGGACAAGAAGGTGCTGGTGCCCGACTTGAATGCAGGATGTTCGTTGGCAGACAGCTGTCCGGCAGATAAGTTTGCTGAGTTTGTGAAAGCACATCCGGGATATACGGTGATTTCGTATGTGAATACAACGGCAGCTGTGAAAGCGGTGACAGATGTAGTAGTGACTTCGACTAATGCAAAACAGATCGTTGAAAGTTTCCCGAAAGATGAAAAGATTATTTTCGGCCCGGATCGTAACCTGGGAAATTATATCAATTCGATTACAGGACGTGAAATGCTGTTGTGGGACGGAGCTTGCCATGTGCATGAACAGTTTTCGGTGGAGAAGATTGTAGAACTGAAAGCACAATATCCCGATGCGGTAGTATTGGCGCATCCCGAATGTAAGAGTGTGGTATTAAAGTTGGCCGATATGGTGGGATCTACAGCGGCTTTATTAAAATATGCAGTGAACAGTGACAAGCAACGGTTCATTGTGGCCACGGAGGCAGGTATCTTACACGAGATGCAGAAAAAATGCCCTCAAAAAACATTCATTCCGGCTCCTCCTAACGATAGTACCTGTGGATGCAATGAATGTAACTTCATGCGGCTGAACACGCTGGAAAAGCTCTATAATTGCCTTAAATACGAATTCCCGGAAGTAACTGTTGACCCGGAAGTTGCCAGAGAGGCGGTAAAGCCGATTAAGCGGATGCTGGAGATTTCAGCTAAGTTAGGCTTATAAACAGGTTGTGAATAATAAGTTAACTTTCCGGTTAATATTGAATGTATTTATCATATAAAAGAATCGTATTATACTTATATATAAAGGTATAATACGATTTTTTGTTATTAACAAGACCGGTTGAAATACCTGTTAATAATAAGTGTATAGTGTTTAAACAGGAAAGATCCATTGAATGGCGGTTACTCTTTAGGAAAAAGAGGGATAAATTGGATAAAGGACCAGAGAAAAAGGATAGAGTCCGGAAGAATAAAGTAAAGAGTATAGAGTAATAACATGGGGATGTTTTGCTGAATAAGATCCCCATGTTATGATATAAAACATCCGGATGTTCTAATGCAGAACATCCGGATGTTTTTGTAATGTAAGCTTAGTGTTTCAGGATGAATGAAGTATTGAAATGAATTTTATTCAGCTTCGTTATGTATTTCGCATGTACCCATTCATCTCCTGATGTTTGATATCATATTTGGTCACATTAGTAGCGGGTGGGGAAGTGCCGTCTGCCGACATCGGTAAGTATAAAAAAATCCTTCGGTTTGAAATTATATTCAGCCGAAGGATTCATTTTATTTATTTCGTTTTATCGATCAGATTGAACGAAGAAATTCACATAGTTTGTTCACAGCCAAAGCACGATGACTGATTTGATTTTTAATTTCATTACCTAATTCGGCAAAGGTCCGGTCGTATCCTTCAGGAACGAATACCGGATCGTATCCGAATCCGGAATCACCTCTTTTTTCTTTGATTATTTCGCCTTTTATGATTCCTTCGAAGAGATACTCCTTTTCATCCAGAATGAGCGAAATAGCTGTACGGAACTGTGCTCTACGGTTGTCTTTTCCTTCCAGTTCGTGGAGGAGTTTCAACATGTTGGCTTCCGCATTGTGTCCTTCTCCACCGGCATAACGGGCCGAATAGATACCCGGAGCACCTCCCAGTGATTCAACTTCCAGTCCCGTGTCATCGGCAAAGCAGTTTAATCCGTAGTTCCGGTAAATAAAAGATGATTTGAGGTATGCATTGCCTTCAAGAGTCTCTGCTGTCTCCGGAATATCTGTATGACAATTGATGTCATTCAGGCTGAGTAGCTCGACTTTATCCCCTAAGATAGCAGATACTTCTTCCAGCTTATGTGCATTATTGGTTGCGAAAACAAGTTTACGTTTCATTGTATGCAGTTTATTTTATTTTCAGGCGGTCGAATCCTTCACCATATACACCGATTACCGAACTCTGCGAGATAAAAGCATTCGGATCGATATCTTTCACCAAACGGAAAATATCGAGTGACTGACGTTTGTAGGCAAGTACAACTAATACTTTTACATTATTCTGGCTGTACCAGCCCAATCCGTCAAGTACGGTCACTCCCCGATGGGTTTCTTTCGTAATGCGGTCGGCAATCTTTGCATAATCTTTCGAAAAGATAAAGAACTGTACCGATTGACGGGCGCTGTTGACTACATAGTCCAGAACGAAACCGATGATAAACAAGGTAACGAAACCGAATATCACTCTGCGCCAGTCGTTAAAGATGAAATAGCATGAACTGATGATAATGATATCACAGAACATGATCATTCGTCCGAGAGTAACATCCTTATATTTATTAACAATGGCTGCAATGATATCGGTACCACCTGTGCTGCCGTTATTATTAAATACCACCCCTAATCCGAGACCACACATGATGGCTCCGATGATGCAAGCCATAAAGTCCTGCCCTTCTCCTACCAACTGAAGCGGAGCTCCTTTATCGTCCACAATGATCAGTTGGAAGAACCATAGGAAGAAAGTGAGCATAAAGATGGCGTATGTCGTCTTTATACTGAATTTCGGACCGAGTATCTTAATAGCAAATGTCATCAGGACAGCGTTGATGATGAAGTAGGACCATTGAATGGGGAAACCTGTTGCATAATAGATGATGGCACCGATACCGGTTGTTCCACCTGTAGTGATCTGATAAGGAATCAGAAAAGCTGTCCAGCCTAATGCATAACTTATCAGTCCGAGAGTGATGAAAATATAATCTCTCAACTCTCGCATTACATCGGATTTTGTGGGTTTACTAATCATTTTGTGTGTAGGTATTAAATAACAATGTTAACAATCTTCTTCGGGACTACGATAACTTTCTTCGGTGTTTTGCCTTCTGTCCATTTTAACGAGCGTTCGTCGGCAAGTACAGTGGCTTGAATCGCGTCGCTGGCGGCATTAGCCGGAAATTCCATATTGAAACGTGCTTTACCATTGAAAGAAATGGTGTAATTAACCGTATCTTCTACCAGGTATTGCTCGTTGAAAGCCGGCCATTGTGCATCACATACAGAGGTGGTGCTTCCCAGTGTATCCCATAACTCTTCGCATACATGCGGAGCAAAAGGTGCAAGAACTACGATGAGTTGCTCCAATACCTCTTTTTTATTGCATTTCAGACTTGAAAGTTCATTGACACAGATCATGAAAGCACTTACTGAAGTGTTGTAAGAGAACTGTTCGATATCACCGGTTACTTTCTTAATCAACTTATGGAGTGCTTTTAGTTCTTCTTTGGTAGCCGGTTCGTCTTTTACCAGATATTCGCCGTTTCTGTCATAGAACAATGACCAGAATTTTTTGATGAAACGATGTACGCCATCTATTCCGTTCGTATCCCAAGGTTTGGACTGTTCAACCGGTCCGAGGAACATTTCGTACATACGGAGTGTATCGGCACCGTATTTTTCAACAATCATATCCGGATTTACCACATTGAACATAGATTTACTCATCTTTTCAACAGCCCATCCACAGATATACTTGCCGTCTTCCAGAATAAATTCGGCAGTTTCGTATTCGGGTCTCCAAGCCTTGAAAGCTTCCAGGTCGAGGATATCGTTGGATACGATGTTGACATCTACGTGGATAGGAGTAACTTCATATTGATCTTTCAGATTGAGAGATACGAAAGTATTGGTATCCTTGATACGGTAGACAAAGTTACTTCGTCCTTGTATCATTCCCTGATTTACAAGTTTCTGGAAAGGCTCTTCGGCTACGGAGATACCCCAATCGTGCAGGAACTTATTCCAGAAACGTGAATAAATCAAGTGTCCGGTAGCATGTTCCGTACCTCCTACATATAAGTCTACATTTTTCCAGTACTGATCCACGGCGGGAGAAACGAGAGCTTCGTGATTGCGCGGATCCATATAGCGCAGATAATAGGCGGATGAACCGGCAAATCCCGGCATCGTATTCAGTTCCAGTGGGAAAATGGTTATATTATCAATGTTTTCATTGTCTGTCACGCATTTGTTGACAGTGTCCCATGCCCATTTAGTGGCATGTCCCAATGGTGGTTCACCGGTTTCGGTAGGAAGGAATTTGGCTACTTCCGGCAATTCCAGCGGGAGGCAACTTTCATCAATCATGTAAGGCATTCCGTCTTTGTAGTAAACCGGGAATGGTTCGCCCCAATAGCGCTGACGTGAGAAAATTGCATCACGCAGACGGAAATTGACTTTCACACGGCCTAATCCGGTTGCCTTGATATATTCTTTAGTTTTGGCGATTGCTTCTTTTACGGTCAATCCGTTCAATACGAGTCCACCTTCGGGAGCTCCCGGACGGGGAGAATTCATCATGATGCCTTCTTTGGCGTCGAAGCTTTCTTCACTGACGTCGCAACCTTCGATCAGCGGACGGATTTCCAGATTGAAATGTTTGGCAAAAGCATAGTCACGGCTATCGTGTGCAGGAACAGCCATGATGGCACCTGTACCGTAACCTGCTAATACATAATCGCTAATCCATACCGGTATGGGTTCGTTGGTCAATGGGTTAATGGCATAGCTTCCGGAGAATACGCCGCTTACGCTACGGTCGGCAATACGTTCGCGTTCGGTACGTTTTTTGGTACGGTCCAGATAAGCATCTACTTCGGCTTTTTGTTCCGGAGTGGTCAACTTGGCTACCAATTCACTTTCCGGGGCAAGCACCATGAAAGTAACTCCAAATACCGTGTCGGCACGGGTTGTAAAGATAGTAAATTCAATATCCGAATCTTTCACTTTAAAGTTCATTTCAGCACCTTCGCTGCGTCCTATCCAGTTGCGTTGAGTCTCTTTCAGCGAGTCGGTCCATTCTACGGTTTCAAGTCCGTCGAGCAAACGCTGTGCATAAGCGGATACGCGCAGGCACCACTGACGCATCACTTTTTGAATAACGGGATAACCGCCTCTTTCGGAAACACCGTCAACTACTTCATCATTGGCAAGTACGGTACCCAAAGCCGGACACCAGTTTACCATTGTATTGCCCAAATAGGCTATACGGTAGTTCATGAGGATTTCCTGTTGTTCTTTTTCGCTTTTAGCATTCCATTCGTCGGCAGTGAAGTCCATTTCTTCGCCACAGGCTACGTTCATACCTTGTGTTCCGTTGGTACTAAAAGCTTCTATTAACTCTTCGATGGGACGTGCCTGTTTTTCATCATTGCAATAATAGCTGTTGAACATTTTGATAAATGCCCATTGGGTCCAATGATAATATTCCGGATCGCAAGTGCGAATTTCACGATTCCAGTCGAAAGAGAAACCAATCTTATCTAATTGTTCACGATAGCGGTTGATGTTATTAACAGTGGTAATTGCAGGGTGCTGTCCGGTTTGAATAGCATATTGTTCGGCCGGCAGTCCGTAAGCATCATATCCCATCGGGTTCAATACGTTAAATCCTTGCAGGCGTTTATAGCGCGCATAAATGTCTGAGGCAATATATCCCAGGGGATGACCTACGTGCAGTCCGGCACCCGAAGGATAGGGGAACATATTGAGTACATAGAATTTTTGTTTGGATGCATCTTCATTTACCTGGTAGGTATGGTTGTCTACCCAAATTTTCTGCCATTTCTTTTCGATCTCCCTGAAATTATATTCCATAGCGATAACCTTTTGTTTATAGTGATTTATAATATATGCTTTATATGAGGGAGCAAATTTACATGATTATTTTCAGATAACCACGAAGATAGCTAAAAAACAAAATAGGTATGAAAAGGAAGAATCAGAAAATAAAAATCTTATATTTGTTGATAATTTAAATTTTAGTATTTATATTTGTAATCATCGATTAGGTATATGATTACTCAAAAGATAAAAATGATGACATTCATTCAATAGGTTTGAGCACGAAGATGTGCTGAAAGGATAACGAATCGGGATATAGTTTACAAAGACTATATCCCGATTTCTTTATTATTTTTCCGCTAATATGATCACCGGATTTTCATCATTCTCTTGTATTTCATACGAAATCAGATATTTTCCGTCGTCAGACATACACTTAGGTATGAATGAATGTTCTTCCGGTATGGCGAATGAATTTTCCGGGTAAGAAATTTGAATGCTATTGGATTTCTTTTCTTTCAGGTCATAGTAAAAAAGATAATTCTGTTTATTGGCCCTTGCAGAAAAGAAAAGTTTATTATCCCATTTCCCGATGGGAGTTAAAGTCGCTGCATTGTCAAAGACACTTTTTCTGGGATCGGTTAATGTGTAGCGGGCATCTTCTGCTATTTTGTATTTTCCTAATTCAATGTACCAACGTGGAATGGGTTGATATTGATTATCGATGGAAAAAATGGTATCGTTGAACATCTCTTTAAAGAAAGTCCGGCCATCTGCATGGAATGGATAGCATTCATTGTAGAATACCATTGTCATCTCTCCTTTTTGAAAGGATTTGCCATAGGGTATTTTAGCCAGGATGGTGCTGTCTTTGAATAGGTAAATTTTGTGAGGTTCATTTCCGGTAATATTCTGTATATAACCGGCTTTTATATTATTACCTGATGCAAGGGGAAATACTTCTTTGATATTGCTTTCCGGGATAGGTTCGGTCTTTATCCATTTTCCGTTCCAGTTATATGTTTTAATTTTGTTGTCTATGTCGAAAATGTGAATGCCTTCATCATCTGTCCAAGCATTATTAATGCCGCTATATTCGGTGGGACCTCCTCCTTTGCTACCTATGTTACAAATAAATTTGCCCGACAGATCGAAAAGGGATAAATTATTGTGATGTACCAGTATTTTGTCTTTATGTAGGATTGTTGCGCGGATATTACCTATCAGTATGGAATCATTGGTTTCTAATTGGACAAAGTGTATGGATTTTGCCCATTCTTTCAAAGGGATCTTTTCCGGTTGGCCGTCAAAAAGGGTAGAGAAGTCGATAGTCTGACATTCGGTAGTAGATTCTTTGTTACATGAAGTAAACATGGAGCAGACAAACAGGGAGAGTACAAAGAAACAGGCGGATTTGTTTTTCATAATTGTATTGTGTAACGGATTAATTAAGGGATCTAATATAGGTATTTAAATTATCGGGAAATCATTAACCGACCAAACGTTAAGGTTTTAAAAGCTTTTTTAGAGAAGCCTTATGGAGGGGGATAGATAAGTACGGGCATAAAAAAAGGAGCAACGCCTTGCTCCAACCTTTGTTAACCTTAAATCTAATACTATGAAAAACACAGTTGCAAAGGTACGGCTTTCTGCGAAAATAGCAAATAAACCAAGTAAATTAGTATGTTTTATAACACGTTTTAAGAAAATAATGTGATTTGTTAAGTGTTGAAAGCTCTGAAATTCTATATTTGGGGTGGATCGGAGACTGTTGTGATTCATACTTCTTCCGGTTGGGAGGATGTTGGGATATGGGCATAAAAAAAGGAGCAACGCCTTGCTCCAACCTTTGTTAACCTTAAATCTAATACTATGAAAAACACATTGCAAAGGTACGACTTCCTGCGAAAATAGCAAGTAATTCGGATAAAAATCGGTGTTTTATAATATATTTTAAAGGATATAATAAAGTTATTAATAAAACAGACTCTTTTTGAAAGGTTTATTTAGAAATGATGATAGCCAAACTTATTATCGGAATAAGGGGCAGACCGATCAATATACATTATTTTAGGTATGGTAAAACTGTCTGTTAGGATAGGTAGATTTGAGGGAAACCGCTATCTTTGCCTTGTTATTTATGAACTTAAAAAGAAGACTATCCGTGAGCAATGATATTGAATTAACCCCGATGATGAAACAGTTTCTTGACCTGAAGGCTAAGCATCCGGATGCAGTGATGCTGTTCCGGTGCGGAGACTTCTATGAAACTTATTCTACCGATGCGATTATTGCAGCTGAAATATTAGGAATTACTCTCACAAAACGTGCCAATGGAAAGGGTAAAACCGTTGAGATGGCGGGATTTCCGCATCATGCGTTAGATACATACCTGCCGAAATTGATCCGTGCAGGTAAGCGGGTGGCCATATGTGACCAGCTTGAAGATCCTAAGACAACGAAGAAATTGGTGAAGCGTGGCATTACGGAGTTAGTTACTCCGGGTGTTTCGATCAATGATAATGTCTTAAATTATAAGGAAAATAACTTTCTGGCAGCTGTTCATTTTGGAAAATCGGCTTGTGGTATTGCATTTCTGGATATTTCTACCGGAGAGTTCCTGACGGCTGAAGGACCTTTTGACTATGTAGATAAGCTGCTGAATAATTTTGCTCCGAAAGAGATTCTTTTCGAACGTGGGAAACGCGGAATGTTTGAGGGAAATTTCG
Organism: Bacteroides fragilis NCTC 9343; assembly: GCF_000025985.1. NCBI lineage: Bacteria > Pseudomonadati > Bacteroidota > Bacteroidia > Bacteroidales > Bacteroidaceae > Bacteroides > Bacteroides fragilis. The sequence continues at coordinate 5,196,130 of NC_003228.3, read as the reverse complement.
GAAGTAAGTTCTTTACTTTTGAACTGGATGATTGGGTATTTACCGAATCCAGTTCCCGGGAGAAGTTGCTGAAGCATTTTGAAACAAAGAATCTGAAAGGATTCGGGGTTGAGCATCTCAAGAATGGTATTATAGCTTCCGGAGCTATCCTGCAATATCTGGATATGACGGAACATACACAGGTAGGACATATCACTTCGCTGGCACGTATCGAGGAAGACAAATATGTGCGTCTTGATAAATTTACAGTGCGCAGCCTGGAGTTGATCGGTAGCATGAACGATGGTGGCAGCAGTTTGCTTCATGTTATTGACAAGACTATCAGTCCTATGGGAGCCCGTCTGTTGAAGCGTTGGATGGTATTTCCTTTAAAAGATGAGAAACCCATTAATGACCGGCTGAATGTAGTAGAATACTTCTTTCGTAAACCGGATTTCAGGGAGTTGATTGAAGACGAACTGCATCGGATCGGAGATTTGGAACGTATCATTTCAAAAGTAGCCGTCGGGCGTGTTTCTCCTCGTGAGGTAGTACAGTTAAAAGTTGCTTTACAAGCAATTGAACCTATTAAAGAGGCTTGTCAACAGGCCGATAATCCGAGTTTGAACCGAATCGGTGAGCAGTTGAATCTTTGTATTTCTATTCGTGACCGGATTGAAAAAGAGATTAATAATGATCCTCCTCTGTTGATAAATAAGGGGGGAGTCATAAAAGATGGTGTAGATACGGAATTGGATGAGCTTCGGCAGATTGCTTATTCTGGCAAAGATTATCTGCTTAAGATACAGCAACGTGAAAGTGAACTGACAGGAATACCTAGTTTGAAGATTGCTTATAACAGTGTTTTCGGATACTATATTGAAGTGCGGAATGTGCATAAAGATAAAGTGCCGCAAGAGTGGATACGTAAGCAGACGTTGGTAAATGCGGAGCGTTATATCACTCAGGAACTGAAAGAATATGAAGAGAAAATTCTGGGTGCCGAAGACAAGATCCTGGTATTGGAGACTCGCCTGTATACAGAACTTGTACAGGCATTGAGTGAATTTATACCTGCCATCCAGATCAATGCTAACCAGATAGCCCGCATTGACTGCCTGCTTTCATTTGCCAATGTAGCCAAAGAGAACAATTATATCCGCCCGGTGATTGAAGATAATGATGTATTGGATATTCGTCAGGGGCGGCATCCGGTAATTGAAAAGCAACTGCCTATCGGAGAAAAATATATAGCTAACGATGTGTTGTTGGATAACGCTACCCAGCAGGTTATCATTATTACCGGTCCGAATATGGCCGGTAAGTCGGCCCTGTTAAGGCAGACTGCATTGATCACCCTGCTTGCCCAGATTGGTTCGTTCGTTCCGGCCGAAAGCGCTCATATCGGATTGGTAGATAAGATTTTTACTCGGGTCGGTGCCAGTGACAATATCTCTGTAGGAGAATCTACTTTTATGGTCGAGATGAATGAAGCGTCTGATATTCTGAATAATATTTCTTCCCGAAGCCTTGTCCTGTTCGATGAATTGGGACGCGGAACTTCTACTTACGACGGAATATCCATAGCTTGGGCTATTGTAGAGTATATCCATGAGCATCCGAAGGCAAAGGCACGTACACTTTTTGCTACTCACTACCATGAACTGAACGAAATGGAGAAATCCTTTAAGCGTATTAAGAATTATAACGTATCGGTTAAGGAGGTGGATAACAAAGTTATTTTCCTCCGGAAACTTGAAAGGGGCGGAAGTGAGCACTCGTTCGGTATCCATGTGGCCAAGATGGCAGGCATGCCTAAAAGTATTGTGAAACGTGCCAATGAAATTCTGAAGCAACTCGAATCTGACAACCGCCAGCAGGGAATTTCGGGTAAGCCGCTGGCAGAAGTCAGTGAGAATCGCGGAGGTATGCAGTTGAGTTTCTTTCAGCTTGATGACCCGATCTTGTGTCAGATCCGGGATGAAATACTTCATCTGGATGTGAATAATCTTACTCCGATTGAGGCATTAAACAAACTGAATGATATCAAAAAGATAGTCAGGGGAAAATAATTATTTAAGAAACTCTTCCACCTTTTTATAAAACAGGGATAAGTGATGTCCGTCTATAAATCCATGATGAATGGTCATAGCGATGGGCATCACTAATACACCACCTCTTATAACGGCTTTACCCGCATTCATTAACGGGTAATTACCACCGTGACGATGTTCCTGCGTACAAGTCAGTGAGGTGAAATATAAATCGGGAGTAGCGCTGAGGAGCACTACATCCAGTAAATCACTACCTCCTGTCTTTTCTGCTTCATAAGGATCTTTATCCGGATCTATTCCGCTAATGATGGCTTTGGCTTCTGTGTAGAAAGTCTTAAAATCAGGATACCAGGGAAGTCGTACAGTAAAAAAACGTCCGTTATCTGCCACTTTAATGGGAGTCAGCATATCCACTGTATCGAAATAAACTACCCGTCCTTCAGAATCAATGCGGAATCGGAACTCTTTGATTTCATTGACAGCACGCAACACGGCATAAAGGTAGTGCAGGAAGAAGGATTCTCCGGCGGCTTTGGCACGTGTTCTAGCACCCGAACATTCTACTTCTGAAGTAATGGAGATAGTGGGATTCTGGAAACCAAGGAAAAATTCATAATTTTCTTTTCTTTCCCAGGTTTTAATATCAATTATATGTTTCATTTTACACTCTTTTTCTTTCCGTAGAAAAACATAAAGTAAATGCCGATAATTACGAACGGGATGCTTAACCATTGACCCATGTTCAGTGCCATGCTATTTTCGAAATCCACCTGATTTTCTTTCAGGAATTCTACAAAGAAGCGGAAAGTGAAGATAGCTGTCAGGCAAAGTCCGAAGAAGAACCCCCGATGTAGTTTTTTGCTATAGTTCTTATAGAGGAACATCATTACCAGGAAGAGGATAAAATAGGCGATTGCTTCATAAAGTTGTGCCGGATGCCGTGGTTGCATGTCTACCCGTTCGAAAACGAATGCCCAGGATACATCGGTTACCTTACCTATGATTTCGGAATTCATCAGATTGGCAAGGCGAATGAAACATGCCGTAATAGGAGTGGCTACGGCAATCATATCTACCACATCCATATAATTCATTTTCGTTTTGCGGCAATAGAGCCAGAGAGAAATGATCAGCCCGAGGGTACCTCCATGACTGGCCAGTCCTTCATAACCCGTGAATTTCCATCCACCTCCCGGAAGAAATTTAACCGGAAGTATCATTTCCCAAAAATGATTCAGGTAATATCCCGGATCATAGAACAGGCAATGTCCCAGTCGTGCCCCGATCAGGATGCCGAAAAAACAGTAAAAGAAAAGCGGTTCGAACTTCTTTTCGTCTATCTTCTTATCACGATATTGATAGTGCACCACTATGTAAGCAAAGAATATTCCGATAGCCCACAATAGTCCGTAATAACGGATTGAGATGCCGAAAAGATTAAATAATTCCGGATTTGGGTTCCAGTTGATAGATAAAAGAAGGTTGTTCATATTGATTTCTTTATTGTTTGATGAATTTTTTAGCAACTTCCCGATAAGTAGGCACATCGATACCTTGCTCTTCGGCTGCTGTTATCATGTCAAAGAGCAGACCTTGTACCTCTGATTCGTGTCCGCGTGCTATATCTTTTTGCATGGATGCTGTGCTTTCGGGAGCCAGTTTATCAATTACTTTCAGATTGTATGTGACTATGTCTTCTTTAAATTCAATTCCGAGTTTCTTTCCCAGAGCAGCGCTCTCGGTAGAGAGTCCGATAAAAGTATCGCGCACTTTGCCGGGTTTCTGAACTTCTCCCATCGGGACATCGAAATAAGCTCCGGTGACTGCCATGGCTGAAATAAACGACCATTTAATGAAGGTATCCCGATTGATGTCGGAAGAGATTTCTACTTTGATGCCGCTTTCCTGCAAGTCCCTCTGTACGGCCTCCATCAGCCCTGCCGGAACAAGGATTCCCCGGTGTGCACCATATACCAGACGAAAGATGGTTCCCATCTGAGTGATTTCGCCCGGTCCGGAAACAAAGCCTACAATGTAGATACATCCGTCCAGTACGGTGACTCCCGGTACGAGACGTTGGATGCGCGGTCCTGTGCCGTATACATTCAATATGGGAATTACAATCGTTCGGTCGTGGGCTGCCCGCTTGATAAGCTCTGTGATAGAGTCTACGGAATACCCTTTGACACATACAAATATCACATCAGCTTTTCCGTTATATTCTTCTGCCGTGCAGGCATTTATCCGTAGAGCATGTTCACCTTTCAAATCTGATTTCAATTTGAGCCCGTCTTGTTGTATTGCTTGCAGATGTGCTCCACGGGCAATGCAAGTGACGTCTTTTCCGGCAAGTGACAGAAAGCCGGCTATACTTCCGCCTACGCCTCCGGTTCCTGCGATAAGATAACGAAGTCTGTTGGTACTTTCCATATTTATTGATATTTTATGTGTTGCTTGTTAGGCATGATATCCGGTCGCAAAGATAATGATTTGCTTGAAGATAGTAGTAGAAAACCGGGAGTTTTCGTTGGAAGAGAGGAGGGATAACAACAGGAGGAGGTGTTGATACTCACCACAGAGGACGCTGAGTAACACGGAGGAGATTTAAAGTTGTTGATTATTGGTTTTTAAAAAAACTCTGTGATACTCCGTGTTACTCAGTGGTGAAAAGGGTTATGACCCTTCCTCTTCGGTTTATGAATGAAAATAGATGATTCCGGATGAGTTATACATTGAAACGGAAATGCATGATATCTCCATCCTGTACTACGTATTCTTTTCCTTCAACACCCAATTTTCCGGCTTCTTTGACAGCAGCCTCCGAGCCATATTGAAGGAAGTCTTCGTATTTGATAACTTCGGCACGGATAAAACCTTTCTCAAAGTCGGTATGGATCACTCCGGCACATTGTGGAGCTTTCCATCCTTTTTCGTAGGTCCAGGCACGTACTTCCTGTACACCGGCAGTGAAATAAGTCTCCAGGTTCAACAGTTTGTAGGCCGATTTAATGAGACGTGCCACACCCGATTCTTCCAGGCCGATTTCGGCAAGAAACATCTGACGGTCTTCGTAGGTTTCCAGTTCGGCGATGTCAGCTTCTGTTTTTCCGGCTACCACCAGGATTTCGGCGTCTTCGTCCTTTACTGCCTCACGTACCATGTCTACGTATTTGTTTCCATTTACCGCACTTGCTTCGTCCACATTGCAAACATACATTACGGGTTTACTGGTGAGTAAGAACAATTCTTTCGCTATTTTCTGTTCGTCTTTTGTTTCGAACGTTACCGTACGCGCCGATTTGCCCTGTTCCAACGCATCCTTGAATTGAACAAGTACGTCATAAGCTTGTTTAGCGGCTTTATCTCCTCCGGTCTGAGCTTGTTTTTGTACTTTCTGGATACGGCTCTCGATGGTTTCCAGGTCTTTTAATTGTAATTCGTAATCGATGATTTCCTTGTCACGAACCGGATTTACACTTCCGTCCACATGGGTTACATTGTCATCGTCGAAGCAACGGAGTACGTGAATGATGGCATCGGTTTCCCGAATATTGGCCAGGAACTTGTTTCCCAGTCCTTCACCTTTGCTGGCACCTTTCACAAGTCCGGCGATATCTACGATTTCTACTGTTGTGGGGACGATGCGGTTGGGGTGTACCAGTTCAGCCAGTTTATTTAAACGTTCGTCGGGCACGGTAATTACGCCTACGTTCGGTTCGATTGTACAGAAAGGGAAGTTTGCCGCCTGTGCTTTCGCATTGGACAGACAATTAAAAAGTGTTGACTTACCTACATTTGGAAGTCCGACAATACCACATTGCAATGCCATAATATTATAGTCTTTTTTATATTATCAATCAGTTGTGTATTTCTATCAAATGGAAGAGTAATCCTGTAAAGTTGAAAAAGAGCAATTACTCTGATAATATTCCGTTTTGGGGTGCAAAGATAATCAATTTTAGGCTAATGCAGTCATCTGCTTTCTCTTTTTGTCCAAAACGGGGTTGCCTTTTACTACCTGGATCACAGACAATGAGAGAGAATTTGTGTCACTCTGCCGTCTTGAAAGAAATTTCGTAGGGTTTTATGGCATCTCCTTCCGGAGTGCGGAAAGAGAGTCCTAAAAGAGTGATTCCATACTCTTTCCCGGGTAACAATTCTACTCCGATAATCACGGTACGGTTGTCATTGGCGTAGTTGACATTTATAATTTTAGGCATTGCTTCCATTCCGAGGTGACCATAATTGAAAGAGTGTCCGCGGCCCACCAAAGGACGGTCGAAGTGGACAGTAATAGTTTTGATGTCGCTCCGAACGGTTGTATCGCCGTTGGTAAATTCGTCGATCGAAACTACTTTGGGACGGATAGAATCATAGTTTGCGGTATATTGGGCAAAGCCTGTATAAGCTTCTGCCAGCCGCGGCATATAGCTGTTGAGGGTCGGGTATGTCGTGCGGTCAGAGGAATACTTCTCGAGTTCATCGACCAGCTTGCTTATCCAGACAAAGCCACGTGTTTTTTGTATGACGGTTTCTTTGGTGATTTCGACAGCCGGGAAGTTATGGTCTTTCATGTATTTTATGACTGCCGCGCGTACCATTGCTTCGGTAAGGACAATAGACCATTGTCCATAGGCTTGGCGCGCCATCTGTTCGCCAACCGCAGCATAAATCTGTTCTCCGCTTGTGCGGAACATTTCCGGGTCGAAGTTTATGAATGAATGGTTGAATTCGTGGATTAAGATCGGCAAGATTAATTCAGGCGGATAAACAACCATTCCTACGGAATCGGTAACCCATGCTCCCATGACTGAAAAGACATTGTGTACGTTTTCCTTGTCAGTGACACTCGGTCCGTAATTTCCCGGGCCATTGGACATTGAAAGTATAATGTGAAACCGGTCGTTGGACTTCTGCCCGTAGAAATCATTATACCATTGGGTATCTATGCTTTTGTAAATAGGCATAAAACGACTTACAGCCTCTTGATATAAGTTCTCGTTCGAGTGATAAAAGGCATCGAAACGACTGTCTTTGACAAACTTCTTTAGCAGTTTTATGAATGGGCCTACTTGATTCCGATTCCAGCGAGAGTCCAGTGAACCATAATCTGCGGGCAGATTGAACTGGTTATCGAGATTGATGGCCATACTCATCACTGCATCGTATGAAACACCGTCAGTCTTGACCAACGAGCGTGCGAATGATATAAGTTCGTGGTTTTTATAGGGAGAAAAATGCGATTCGATGCGGTCTGTGTAGAGTTTGAAATCGTTTCTGTTATACTCCGGATTACCCGTTAAACGGAAAATAATGCTAAGTAGTTCGACTCTTTTATCTACTGTCGGCCGGATGAGCATACTGTCAGTTTGTGCCTTTACTTGTTGCGCTGCACAGATTAGCAGCGTAAACATGATGAGGGTGATCTTTCTCATATTAAAATAAGTGTTTGGAGGTTATGATATTGACAAAGGTAATTAAATTGGGATTAATACAGTTATTTCTCTATACTTTTTTGATATTGAGTATATAAAGGAACGCATTATTTTTCAAACAATGTCGTTATTGTAGTATATTTGCCCAAGTAATTCACAAACACTTAATAGCATGAGAAAGTATTTATCATTCATTCTCCTGTTGATTGGCTTGACCTTACAGGCACAGGAGACGTACAAAACAGTAAAAGACATTTCGTATATTCCTGCGGGGGAAACGGACGGTTACCGTAAAGAGCGTTGCAAACTCGATGTTTACTATCCGGTCGGGAAGAAAGGCTTTCCGACGATCGTCTGGTTTCATGGCGGTGGATTGGAGGGAGGAGGAAAGCATGTTCCCGAGATGTTTATGAATCAGGGATTTGCAGTCGTCGCTGTCAATTACCGCCTGAGTCCTAAAGCTCAGAATCCGGCTTATACAGAGGATGCTGCCGCTGCCGTGGCCTGGGCTTATAAACATATAGAAGAGTATGGAGGCTCACCGAGACGTGTTTTCGTTACCGGTCATTCGGCAGGAGGCTATTTGACTTTAATGGTGGGACTGGATAAGTCTTATCTTCAGGAATACGGGGTAGATGCCGATAGCATAGCTGCTTATCTTCCTATCAGCGGACAGACTGTGACACACTTCACGATACGTAAGGAACGCTCGTTGCCCGAGGGTATTCCGGTGATCGACCAATATGCTCCTTGCAACAAGGCCCGTAAAGATACACCGCCTTTTGTACTGATTACCGGCGACCGGAATCTTGAGATGGCCGACCGCTATGAAGAGAATGCCTTATTGGCTTCGGTACTAAAGAATATCGGTAATAAGAAGGTATCGCTATACGAATTGCAGGGGTTCGATCATGGGCAGGTATACGTCCCCGGCTGTTGCCTGGTAGCGAATTATATTCGTAATTTTATTGCGGACGGAAGGTAACCTGACGGTCCGGTTGATGTTTTTAAGGGGGAGGCTTCTCCCTCATTCGTAGTATGAATTTACCATACTTATGGTATTGAGAATGAACTAAATCTGCACTACCTTTGTCATATTATTAATAAACAGATATATACTAAATAGACAGATATGGGAAAGATAGCAAAGAAACTGACAGATTTAGTGGGTAACACCCCGTTACTGGAACTGAGTAATTACAATGCAAGTAATGGGCTGAAGGCTCGTGTAGTGGCAAAACTGGAATATTTCAACCCGGCGGGGAGCGTGAAAGACCGTATCTCTCTGGCTATGGTTGAAGATGCCGAAGCGAAAGGGACGTTGAAGTCCGGCGCTACTATTATTGAGCCGACCAGTGGAAATACAGGTGTCGGCCTGGCATTTGTGGCAGCTGCCAAAGGTTACAAACTGATATTGACCATGCCCGATACGATGAGCATGGAACGCAGGAATCTGCTGAAAGCACTGGGAGCGGAGCTTGTGCTTACTCCGGGAGCGAACGGAATGAAAGGAGCCATCGCCAAGGCCGAGGAACTGAGGGCTGCCACTCCCGGATCTGTTATCCTGCAACAGTTCGAAAATCCGGCTAACCCTGCAGTCCATGTCCGTACTACGGGTCAGGAGATCTGGAGAGATACCGATGGAAAAGTGGATATCTTTGTAGCCGGAGTGGGAACGGGAGGTACTGTAAGTGGGGTAGGAGCTGCTTTAAAGGAGCATAATCCTGCCGTACGAATCGTTGCCGTAGAGCCTGTCGATTCGCCGGTGCTGTCCGGTGGAGCTCCCGGTCCGCACAAGATACAGGGGATTGGTGCCGGGTTTATTCCTAAAACTTATCATGCAGCCGTAGTAGACGAGATCAGGCAGGTGGGAAATGACGATGCCATCCGCACCAGTCGTGAGTTGGCTGCTAAAGAAGGACTTTTGGTCGGCATTTCTTCGGGAGCAGCAGTATATGCGGCTACAGAGCTGGCAAAACTGCCGGAAAATGAAGGAAAGCTGATCGTTGTATTGCTGCCGGATACGGGAGAACGCTATCTGTCGACTATCTTGTATGCGTTTGAAGAGTATCCGCTTTGATTATTCTCATTACAGATTACGCTGATTGACACAGACTGACCGATTGCTTATCTGTCGGCTGAAAATTCTGTGTAAATCGGTGTAATCTGTGGTGAATTCATTTTGTATGCGGCACTGCGTACTCCTTTGCCGTAACGCTGTCAATCGGAATCTCCCAGATTTTTACGTTCTTGACTGCCGGATCGGAATACACAAATTCCCGGCTACTGTAATGGCGCATCAGTATATTGAGTGCCTCGCGCTTCTCTTCCGGATCTTCAATGAAGTTCACACGTCCTCTGCAAATCACACTCTTGGCCCGCATCCGGTAACTGCATGCCACTTTGGGATGCTGAAATACCAATTCGTGGTCTACACTGAAGGTAATGCAAACACGGTTGTTTCTTGTCAGCATATCGATGCTGCTGCCCGTGGGACCGGAATGCAGATAGATCACCCCGTCCTGATAACCGAAGTTCATGGGAATTACGTACGGATTTCCTTCCAGGTCAGTGATACCTACAAAGCAAATGTCACAGCGGGAGATAATTTCTTCTACTTGCTCTTTGTTTTCAATGATTACTGTCTTCATAACTATATTCTCTTGATAGAACTACAAAGATGGAAATTTATTTTAGATATCCGTGCAGCAACAGGGCATTTACAGGCATTGTTTTTTTGTTTGTTCTGATTTTCGGGATGAATGCGAATCTCCCGGTGCCTGTTGTGATTGGTGACGACAGAATGGTAACCCCCCGTTTCATCTCCCTTCCTGATCTTCAATCTCAAATTGTCTGTACAGTTCTTTCAGCTCTTGCAGGGTTTTCCGGTAATTCCGTTTCAGAGAGCGTTTGATGATCAGAAGGTAAATGCACATGCCGAGCGGAATAACAATGACGTTCAGTATGCCGGGGACGACGTTCGTTGCCATCAGGTAAAACACGTAGAAGCCGATTGCCGAAAGGAAGGAACATGTGTATACAATCCAGTCATATTTGGTATTGAACCTGATGCTTTTCTCAATCTCTTTGATACGGTATTCCAACCATTCCTTTACGGGCATTCCATGGGTATACTTCCGCATCTTGTATGCGGAGCGTTCCCAGAGGAAATAAGAGACGGACAACACGGCCAAAGCGCCCATATCCAAATACATTCTTGTTGCGTTTTGCTCTTTTACGAACTGTGATACGATGAGGAAAACGGCCACGGCAATGATAACGAGCCGGAAAACAGTTCCGGGATACACTGTCTTGATTGATTTTCTGGCAGAGTTGACGACCATTTCATTCAGTCTCTCTTCCGGATACGGTTTGATGGTTCTTTCTATTCCCGCTTTCCAGGTTTCTTTAATGTCATTTGTTTCCATTACGTTTACTTTTTAAATTGTTTTTGTAGCTGACCTTTCAGTCTGTGAATCTTTACGCCGACGGCGGAACTGCTTATCCCCACTATTCCGGCTATCTCTTCGTAACTATAGTCTTCCATATAAAGCAGCATGATGGATTTGTCTATTTCATTCAGCTTTTGCAGGGCATTGACAAGTCTTTGCCAGTTTTCGTCCTGTTCCTGTTGTTCCCAGGGGTCAACAGGCTCTCCATCCGGCGGCGAGTCACGAAATTCGATGCGGCTGTCCTTTCTTACTTTCGAGATGGAGGTGTTGATTGCCACCGTATAAATCCACGAAGCAGGTTTCTCTTTATTCTGCAACGCCGGGAAAGACCGCCAGAGCTGGTAGACTGTTTCCTGAAAATTGTCCTCCCTGTCGGCTTCCGACCTGAAATATATCCGGTTTACTTTGTGGATAATTCCCTGGTAGGCCGTCAGTAGTTTTAGAAATTCATTCTTGTTCGACTTCATTTGGTTTAATCTTTACTTTATAGTCGGCTGAAAGATGCTTTTATTACAAGGACTATGAAAAAAGGAAGTGTTCTACAGAATTAAGGTATGTATCGGTAAAAGGTGTTTGACCGGGCAGAGCTGTTGCATCAGACTAATTGATGTATTTTGCCTTCATTTCATTTCAAAAAGGTGCTGAATGGCTGTTTCTGCTTACATGTACTTTCTTTTTTAGGGAGCAGATAGGAAGCCAAAGAGCCCGGAGGCGGACTTTTTGGATTCGATAAGCGCTCTTTTCGGATCGGAAAGCCGGGCTTTTCGGGTCGGAGTCCCTTGTTTCCGGCAAAAAGAAGGAGGTGTTTTCCGAAAACGCTTACTTCTTTCGGGTGAAATGCTTACTTCTTTTTCGAAAAGACAAGGAGCTTTGGTTTCATGTTCTTTCTTTATCCCGGTTCTGAAGTAGGATAAGGCTATATGCTCCTCCCGTTGCTCTTGAATGAAGAAGGCTTTCGGAAAGATAAAATACCTTCATATACTCTTTCTTCCTTCCATTTTGTTCTTGTTTTTCCTGTTTCTGCTTTCGGTTAGGTTGCTTCTTTTTCGATTGGGATAATAAAAAGAAAATCGCTAACCCGTAGGGAAAGCGATTTTTCTTTGTGCCCATACTCTTGGCCGTAAATAAGCCGATCTGAGCAAATACGATTATCATTTTGACAGAATGTTACTCTACCAGTGCGAAGTCCAGTTGTTTCTTTTCCAGGTTGGCGCGTGCCACTTTGACGGTGATTGCGTCTCCCAGGCTGTAGATACGGTTTTTACGACGACCGCGCAGGCAGTAGTTCTTTTCGTCGAATTCGTAGTAATCATCGTCCAGGTCACGGATAGGTATCATTCCCTCACACTTGTTTTCGTTCAGTTCCACGTACAGTCCCCATTCTGTTACGCCGGAGATTACTCCGTCGTAGGTCTGTCCCAGCCGTTCGCTCATGAACTCCACCTGTTTGTATTTGATGGAAGCGCGTTCGGCATTGGCTGCAATCTGCTCCATGTTCGAGCTGTGGTCGCACAGGTCTTCGTATTTCGTTTCCGACACGCTGCGTCCGCCATCCATATATCTGGTCACCAACCGGTGCACCATCATGTCCGGAAAACGCCGGATAGGAGAGGTGAAGTGGGTATAATAGTCGAAAGCCAGTCCGTAGTGTCCGATGTTGTGTGTAGAGTAGCGCGCTTTCTGCATGGCCCGGATAGATACGGTTTCAATCAGGTTCTCTTCCTTCTTTCCTTGTATGTCGTCCAGCAGATGATTGATCGATTTAGATACATCCGTCTTGGTTCCGCTTGTGCGGAGTCTGTAACCAAAGCGTGCGATGAACTGAGCCAGATTGTCCAGTTTCTCCGGATCCGGAAGATCGTGGATACGGTAAGGCAGCACTTTGGGCTTTTTACCTTTGGGAGCTTTTCCTATCTTTTCCGCTACGGTACGGTTGGCAAGCAACATAAACTCTTCTACCAGCTTATTGGCGTCTTTGGATTCCTTAAAGTAGACGCTGATGGGTTTCCCTTTTTCGTCGATCTCGAATTTCACTTCGTAGCGGTCGAAGTTGATGGCTCCTGCCGTAAAGCGCTTTTCACGCAGAGCCTTGGCTATGGTGTCAAGCATCAGTATTTCGTCTTTGAAGTCGCCTTCTTTGGTTTCGATGATTTGTTGCGCCTCTTCGTAAGTGAAGCGGCGGTCCGATTCGATGACCGTGTGTACAATGCGTGAGTCTCTCACTTCCCCTTTTTCCGTAATATCGAATATGGCAGAAAAAGCAAGTTTCTCTTCATTGGGGCGGAGCGAACAGATGAAGTTGCACAGGCGTTCGGGCAGCATCGGTATGGTGCGGTCTACCAGATAGACGGAAGTTGCACGCTTTTCGGCTTCCTTGTCGATGATGCTTCCCTCTTTCACATAGTGAGTCACATCGGCAATGTGTACGCCGACTTCCCAAAGCCCATCTTTCAGCGGGCGGATGGAAAGGGCATCGTCAAAGTCTTTGGCATCTTTCGGGTCGATGGTGAAAGTGGTTACTTTCCGGAAATCTTCGCGGCGGGCTATTTCTTCGGCGGAAATTTCCGCCGGAATCTTATCCGCGGCTTTCTCTACCGATTGCGGATAGACGTATGGCAATCCGAATTCGGCCAGGATGGCGTGCATCTCGGTAGTGTTATCTCCGGCTTTGCCGAGAATATCGAGCACCTGCCCGATCGGGTTTTTGGCTTTATCCGGCCATTCTGTTACTTTTACCACTGCTTTGTCACCGGTCTTTCCGCCCTTCAGCTTATCTTTGGGGATGAAGATGTCGTTGGCAAGCGTGCGGTTCTCCGTTACGAGGAAGGCATACGATTTCTCTACTTCCAGTGTGCCGACAAAGGTATCGTTGGCACGCTGCAATATTTCAATCACTTCCCCTTCGGCTTCGCACCCGCGGCGTTTGGCATAGAAGGCGATGCGCACTTTATCATTATTCATCGCATGGGCGGAGTTACGCTCTGCGACGAATATCGGATCTCCGCCTCCTTCGGGGATGAAGGAGTTCTTTCCATTGCTTTTGCGCTGGAAGGTTCCGGTCATCTCTATGCCGTGATTGTTAAGCTTATATTTGTTTTTATCTACTTCGGTTATGTAGTCATCAGCCAGGAGATCGGACAGGATATCCATGCAAAGCATTTTTAGCGGATGAGTGGTTAACTTCAGTTCCGAGAAAATATATTTCAGGCTGATCACCTCATCTTGTTTGGCATGGAAGAAATCGAGAACCGCCTTCGACAGTTCTTTCTTCTTCATTCTTTTGCCGGCTTTTTTTTCTTTCTTTTTAGCCATAATTGGTTCGTTTTATATCAATCAGTACAAAGTAAGCGATTAAATATTAATAATTCAAGATTTTCATGTACATTTGCCCCTCACATTATGAATAATCTAACAAATGGAAAGTGAAAAGTCTTCCAGGGAGAAGGGAATTTATAAAGTAACGATCGTGGGAAGTATCGTGAACTTCCTTTTGCTCGTTTTTAAATTCTTTGCCGGAATTGCCGGGCATAGTGCGGCTATGCTGGCCGATGCTGTCCACTCACTATCCGATTTCATCACCGATATTGTTGTCATTGTCTTTGTCCGCATTGCCGGGAAACCGGAGGATAAAGGTCACGATTACGGCCATGGCAAATACGAAACCTTGGCTACGGCCATCATCGGGTTGTTACTTCTGTGTGTCGGTTTCGGTATCTTTTGGAATGGGGCTTCGTCCATTTATACTTTTTTGCGGGGCGGACAGTTGGAGTCTCCCGGTGTAGTGGCATTGGTGGCGGCACTGGTGTCGATCGTTTCAAAGGAGATACTTTATCAGTATACAGTGATTCAGGGCAAGAAGTTGAACTCCCAGGCTGTGATAGCCAATGCCTGGCATCACCGGAGTGATGCATTGTCGTCTATCGGGACGGCCATCGGTATCGGCGGTGCCATCCTGTTGGGAGATCATTGGCGGGTGCTCGATCCGGTTGCTGCGGTGGTAGTCAGTTTCTTTATCATGAAGGTGTCTGTACGGTTGCTGATTCCGTGTGTGGACGAACTGCTTGAAAAGTCGTTGCCGGAAGATGTGGAGAAAGAGATTGAGCAGACTGTACTCTCTTTCCCGGGAGTGAGCCAGCCCCACCATTTGCGTACCCGCAGAATCGGCAATTATTATGCCATCGAATTGCATGTCCGTATGGATGGGAAGATAACTCTGGAAGAGGCACATAGTACGGCAACTGCCATTGAAAACAAGCTGAAAGAGATGTTTGGGAAAGGAACCCATGTAGGCATTCATGTGGAACCGACGAAATAATTATCATTTGACCAGAATTTTATGGAGAGTATTCTAATTACCGGAGCGAGCGGATTTATCGGCAGTTTCATTGTTCAGGAAGCATTGAAGCGCAGATTCGGCGTCTGGGCGGGGATTCGTGCATCCAGCAGTAAGAAATACCTGAAAGAACGTAAGATCCACTTTCTTGAATTGGACTTTGCACATCCCAATGAACTGCGGGCGCAACTGTCCGGGCATAAGGGGACATATAATAAGTTCGATTATATCGTCCATTGTGCCGGCGTGACCAAATGTGCGGACAAAAGCGACTTTGACCGTGTCAACTATTTGCAGACCAAATACTTTGTCGACACGTTGCGTGAGCTCAATATGATTCCCAAGCAGTTCATCTACATCAGTACCCTGAGCGTATTCGGTCCGATACGCGAAAAGGACTATTCACCCATTAGTGAAGAAGATACTCCGGCTCCGAATACGGCTTACGGATTAAGCAAGCTGAAAGCAGAGCTCTACATTCAGAGCATACCCGGTTTTCCGTATGTCATCTATCGTCCGACGGGGGTATACGGTCCCCGGGAAGCAGACTATTTCCTGATGGCAAAATCCATCCGGCAGCATACGGACTTCTCCGTAGGGTATAAGCGGCAAGATCTGACATTTGTATATGTGAAAGATATTGTACAGGCCATTTTCCTGGGAATCGAGAAGGAGGTTTCCCGCCGCGCTTACTTTCTGTCTGACGGGAAGGTATATAAAAGTCGGGCTTTCTCCGACCTGATTCAAAAAGAATTGGGTGATCCGTTTGTTATTCACATCAAATGTCCGTTAATTGTGCTAAAAGTCGTATCTTTGCTCGCCGAATTTATAGCGACCCGTTCGGGAAAGAGCAGCACGTTGAATTCGGACAAATATAAAATAATGAAACAAAGGAATTGGCAATGCGACATAACTCCGGCTGTGAAAGAACTGGGATATGCTCCTGAGTACGACTTGGAAAAAGGAGTGAAAGAAACAATTGCCTGGTATAAGAATGAAGGATGGCTTTAGATTTATTTAAACGTGTAGAAAGCCGTAAGGGCTTGTTTGCTGTTGAGAAGATAACATTGATATACAATCTGTTAACTTCTATCTTGATTTTATTCATGTTTCAACGAATGGATCATCCGCTCCACATGTTGTGGGATAGGGCGGTGATTGCGGCAATGACTTTTTTGCTGATGTATCTCTATCGGCTGGCTCCGTGTAAGTTTTCTGCTTTTGTACGTATCGCCATCCAGATGAGCCTTTTATCCTACTGGTATCCGGATACTTTCGAGTTCAACCGCGTCTTCCCCAATCTGGATCATTTGTTTGCTACGGCCGAGCAGTGGATGTTCGGCGGACAGCCTGCCGTATGGTTCTGTCATGCATTTCCGCAGATGTGGGTGAGCGAGCCGTTCAACATGGGCTATTTCGCTTATTATCCTATGATTCTGGTTGTGACGTTGTTCTATTTCATCTATCGGTTCGACCTGTTTGAGAAGATGTCTTTTGTACTGGTCACCTGCTTTTTCATCTACTACCTTATTTATATATTCGTTCCGGTTGCCGGCCCTCAGTTCTATTTCCCTGCCATCGGCATGGATTCGGTTTCGCAGGGCGTCTTTCCTTCCATTGGCGATTATTTCAATCACAATCAGGAGTTGCTTCCCGGACCCGGTTATCAGCATGGATTCTTTTACAGCCTGGTGGAGGGCTCACAGCAAGTAGGAGAACGTCCGACTGCCGCTTTTCCCAGTTCGCATGTGGGCGTGTCGACCATTCTGATGATTATGGCATGGCGTGCCAGCAAGAAACTGTTTGCCTGCCTGATGCCGTTCTATCTGTTGCTTTGTGGAGCTACTGTTTACATTCAGGCACACTATCTGATTGATGCGATCGCAGGATTTGTTTCTGCTTTCGTGTTGTATGTATTGGTGACGAAGATGTTCAAGAAGTGGTTCGCAGTGCCGATGTTCAAGTGATGGGGTGGACTTACCACAGAGTAACACAGAGTCTCACAGAGAATAAATAAACTTTATTAAAATAAAGTTCGTACACATATACTAAAATAAATCTACATTAACTCTCATATTAACTATCGATTTGTCCACTCTACTCTGTGGAACTCTGTGCTACTCTGTGGTGAGTCCGTCGAATATCCGGAAGAGTTCTTCTACCGATTCGGTGCGTAGCATGGCAATGCGTGTCTCACGGAAATTGGGGATTCCTTTAAATAGGGGAGTTGCTGCCAGATGACGGCGGATATGGATGATCCCTCTGCGTTCGTCCAGTCGGGCTACACTGTTCAGCACCTCTTCGCGCAACACATCGAGGTACCACTCGAATGATTCCCGCGGAAGTTCTTCTCCGGTTTCCAGATAATGCTTCACTTCGCGGAATATCCAGGGACGGCCGATACTGCCGCGTCCTATCATAATCGCATCTACACCATATCGCTCAAAGCACTCTTTGGCACCAGCGGCCGTAGTCACATCACCGTTTCCTATAATAGGTATGTGCATACGTGGGTTATTCTTGACTTCTCCTATCAGGGTCCAGTCTGCCTCGCCTGTATACATCTGCGCACGGGTACGTCCGTGAATGGCCAGTGCCGCAATGCCGCAATCCTGCAGTTGCTCTGCCAGGTCCACTATTATTTTATGATCGGCATCCCATCCCAGTCGGGTTTTCACGGTGACAGGTATTTTGACTGCATCTACCACGGCACGGGTTATTTCCAGCATCTTGGGGATATTCTGCAACATGCCGGCTCCGGCCCCTTTCCCTGCTACTTTCTTTACCGGGCAACCGAAGTTGATATCCAATATATCCGGTTGTGCTTCTTCTACAATCCGGGCGGCACCCACCATGGCTTCCGTGTCTTTACCGTATATTTGAATGGCGACGGGGCGTTCTTCATCGCAGATGGTCAGTTTTTGAGTGGTTTTATTGACGGAACGTATCAAAGCATCACTCGAGACGAACTCGGTGTATACCATATCGGCTCCAAACTTTTTGCACATCAGGCGAAAAGCGGGGTCAGTGACATCCTCCATCGGAGCCAGAAATACAGGGCGTTCGCCCAGGTCTATGTGGCCTATTTTCATCTTTTTACGATTTTCTATTCATTATTTGGCTGCAAAAGTACGGAAAAAACCCCTACCTTTGCACCTCATTCATTTATTTAACTGGATAGAAATTATGAAAAAAAGACTATTTTCCATTGCTCTGTGCCTGACTTTTATCTTGTCTGCCACTTCCGTCTCGGCCCAGGATGCTGCCTACAGAGAGGCATTAAGCAAAATGCTTGAGGCTTCGGGTGCCATGACTACAGTGAAGTCGATGGTTCCGCAAATGATCGGGATGATGAAACATACTTATTCGAATGTTCCGGATGAATTCTGGAAGAACTTCGAGGAGCAATTATCGGAGAAAGCAAACACCCAGTTTCTGGATATATACGTGTCTATCTATCACAGATACCTGACGATAAGCGACCTGAAGAAGATCACTGCATTTTATGAATCGCCGGTAGGCAAGAAGCTGGCCGAGTCCACTCCTGTGATGACTGCGGAAGCCATGGAAGCGGGCCAACAGATCGGTATGGGAATTGCCAAGGAGATAATGGCAAACCTCAAAGAAAAAGGATATGTTCAGTAAGTAGTTACGACTCCGTAACTTATAATTTGTGACTATGTATAAGATAAACGATTTTGAAATAATGGCTCCGGTTGGCTCACGCGAATCGCTCGCGGCAGCTATCCAGGCAGGAGCCGATTCTATTTATTTTGGTATTGAGAACCTGAACATGCGTGCACGTTCGGCCAATACATTTACCATCGAAGATTTACGCGAGATAGCCCGGACCTGTGATGAACATGGAATGAAGAGTTATCTGACAGTGAATACCATCATTTACGATAAGGATATCGAATTGATGCGTACCATTGTCGATGCGGCCAAGGAAGCGGGCATTTCGGCCGTGATTGCGGCTGACGTGGCAGTGATGAGCTATGCCAACAAGATTGGGCAAGAAGTACATCTGTCTACTCAATTGAATATTTCGAATGCGGAAGCCCTGAAGTTCTATGCGCAATTTGCCGATGTAGTGGTGTTGGCTCGTGAACTGAATCTGGAGCAGGTGGCGGAGATCTACCGGCAGATTCAGGAGGAGCATATCTGCGGTCCGAGTGGTGAGCTCATTCGTATCGAGATGTTCTGCCACGGTGCGCTTTGCATGGCTGTTTCGGGTAAATGCTATCTGTCATTGCACGAGATGAATCATTCGGCCAACCGGGGAGCTTGCATGCAAATCTGTCGTCGTGCTTACACCGTCCGTGACAAAGATACCGATGTAGAGCTTGAGGTTGACAATCAGTATATCATGTCGCCGAAAGACTTGAAGACCATTCACTTCATGAACAAAATGATAGATGCCGGGGTACGTGTGTTCAAGATTGAGGGCCGAGCCCGCGGTCCCGAATACGTACGTACTGTCGTCGAATGTTATAAGCAGGCCATCCGGGCATATCTGGATGATTCGTTTACCGACGAGAAGATTGCGGCATGGGATGAGCGCCTGAAGACTGTATTCAACCGGGGATTCTGGGATGGCTATTATTTGGGACAGCGTTTGGGCGAATGGACCAAGAACTACGGGTCGGCAGCCACTGAGCGTAAGATATATGTGGGTAAAGGCATCAAATACTTCTCTAACATTGGTGTGGCCGAATTCTTGGTTGAAGCGGCAGAGGTAAGTGTGGGTGATAAACTGTTGATTACCGGACCTACTACCGGAGCTGTGTTTGCTACGCTTGACGAAGCTCGTGTAGATCTGAAACCGGTGGAGACTGTGAAAAAGGGAGAACACTTCTCAATGAAACTGGACAAGATACGTCCGAGTGATAAGTTATATAAATTGGTTTCGACCGAAGAACTGAAAAAATTTAAAGGGCTTGAATAAAATGGAAAAGTATATCTATGAACTTACTTTAAAGGTACGCGACTATGAGTGCGACCTGCAAGGCATTGTGAATAATGCGAATTACCAACATTATCTGGAGCATACCCGTCACGAGTTTCTTTCATCGGTAGGCGTAAGCTTTGCAAAACTGCATGAAGAGGGAGTCGATCCGGTGGTAGCCCGCATCAATATGGCTTTCAAAACCCCGTTGAAGAGTGGCGATGAATTCGTTTCCAAATTGTATATGAAGAAAGAAGGCATCAAATATGTATTCTATCAGGATATCTTTCGGAAAAGCGATGATAAAGTAGTCGTTAAGTCGACCGTAGAGACCGTATGTGTCGTTAATGGACGCTTGAGCGACAGTGAGTTATTCGATCAGATCTTCGCACCCTATCTGCAATGAGTACGGACGAAGAGCGGATATACAGCATTGCTCTGACACAAATACCGGGTGTGGGGCATATAGGTGCCAAGCGCCTGGTAGACGGTATGGGAAGTGCTACCGATGTATTTCGCTACCGTACCGAGCTGCCCGACCGTTTGCCCGGAGTGAACCGGGCGGTAGTCGCGGCATTAGACTCCCCGCAGGCCTTGAAGCGTGCCGAGCAAGAATATGAGTTTGCCCGGAATAACCGCATCTCTTGTTTTACACTGGCAGATGAAGATTATCCTTCCCGCTTACGGGAGTGTGACGATGCTCCTGTCGTGCTGTTCTTTAAAGGGAAGGCCAATCTCAATGCCTTACACATTATTAATATGGTGGGGACCCGTAATGCGACAGACTACGGGAAGCACATTTGTGTCAGCTTCCTGCAAGAGTTGCAGATGCTGTGTCCGGATGTGCTTGTAGTCAGTGGATTGGCTTATGGAATCGATATCAATGCCCACCGCTCAGCACTGTCTGTCGAACTTCCTACTGTGGGGGTATTGGCTCACGGGCTGGATCGCATCTATCCGTCCCTTCACCGTAAGACAGCTATCGACATGCTTCGGCAAGGCGGATTGCTGACAGAATTTCTTTCCGGAACGAATCCGGACAAACACAACTTCATAAGTCGGAATCGCATTGTTGCCGGTATAAGTGATGCTACTATTGTGGTGGAGTCTGCCGCTAAAGGCGGTTCGCTGATTACAGCGGATATTGCCGGAAGCTATCATCGCGATTGTTTTGCTTTTCCCGGGCGGGTCACGGACGAATATTCAAAGGGATGCAACCAGTTGATACAAGATAACAAAGCGGTTTTGCTGGAGTCTGCATCGGACTTTGTGAAAACAATGGGCTGGGACAGCGATTTGAAAAGTGTCAAGCCGGAAACCGTACAGCGAAACCTCTTTCCGGATCTGTCTGCCGAGGAACTGAGAATTGTCGATATTCTCGGAAAGCTGGGCGATCTGCAAATAAACGCATTGATGGTTCAGGCCGATATTCCCATTAATAAGATCAGTGCTATTCTGTTTGAACTTGAAATGAAAGGCGTTATTCGGGTTCTGGCAGGAGGAGTTTACCAGTTACTCAGATAAAAAAGGCAAAAAAAAAGGAGTCACGCCTGACTCCAACCTTTTGTTAACCTTAAATCTAATACTATGAAAAAAATCACTGTACAAATGTAGGTTTCTCTTATCTATTATCCAAATATTCTTCTTAATATTGGCTCTCTTTGAGTTTCTTTTACTGTTTTTTACTGTTCTCTTTTACAAGTGGGCTAAACATCGGCAATAGCTCTTTTGCTTTTAACCTCCCTTCACTTTCCTCGAAAAGCTTTCTTCATTAGGTTCCCACTCTTCATAGTCTGACATGGGGATGTCGGGAGGTTTAACATGGGGGTGTCGGACGGTCTGACACCCCCATGTCGGACAACGTATGTCGTAGAGACAGATCTATTTTCTTGCCGGGATAAGTAAGTCAGGTGGTAAGTAAGAAGATTTAAGCAACGGCAGTACCCACTTTTAGAGGCCGGCATTGGCCGGAAAGCTACCCAAGTGCGGGGGTGCTTCACCGCCAAACTTGCAAATTCCTTTCAATCGTTTCACAGAAGCATTCAGAGCTTGTATTTAGCTTTGATTAAATTATTATGTATCGATTTGAACTTCTATATTTGTATTGCACAAACAGACAAATTATGGAAAACCGTATCTGCATACTGACCCTTTTTGTTTTTCTCTTTCTGCTTTCGGGAGAAAGCCGGGCCATGGTAGCAATGCCGGATGCCTGGACCAGAATGATGATTGGTGTAAACCAGAAGGATTGGTCGCTGTTACGTGAAAGAGTGCAGGCTGACCTCCACGTTCCGGATCGTGAGGATGTGCTGATGTTGATCGATTATCACCGCGATGACCGGATGAAATGTGAGAATTTATTACGCAGGTTGAACGGTGGAGAAGCATACCGCTATATTATGAATAAAATCTTACCGCTTTTATATGTATACAGAGAACATTCACCTGTACCCATACCGGATGATAAAGCTGCCGGTGTGTTTTTGAGTACGGTGAATGTATTGCCCCGAGTGAAATTCGTACATCCTCAGCCGGTGGTCCCGGAAGAGGGAAAAATAGAAACACCAGTAATAATAGAACAGAGAACAGTGCTTGCACTGAAAAACAACCTGCTATACGACCTGGCATTGGCACCGAATATAGAGGTGGAAATACCATTGAACAGACGCTGGTCGGTCAATGCCGAGTATAAATGTCCGTGGTGGCTCAATAGTAGCCGGGAGTTTTGCTATCAATTGCTTTCGGGAGGCGTTGAAGGTCGTTGCTGGTTGGGCAACCGGAAGCGGAGGAATCGCTTGGCGGGACATTTCATTGGAGCTTATGCCGAAGGGGGAATTTATGATTTCCAGTTTAAAGGAGACGGCTATCAAGGAAGATATTATGCAGCTTCAGGGCTGACTTATGGATATGCAAAGCAGATTGCACGGCATCTCTCGTTTGAATTCAGCCTGGGCATAGGTTATCTGACTACGGAGTACAAGAAGTACACTCCTTATGAGGGAGACTTGGTTTGGAAAAGTAGTGCACGCTATAACTTCATAGGCCCCACCAAGGCAAAAGTATCTTTGGTGTGGCTTATAACAGCAAGGAGATGATAATGAATGAAAGATATAACAAGGTTGCTTTGCATGGTTCTCCTCTCGTTTCTGGTGGTGACGGGATGCAGCCGGCGGGATATTCTGGACGATTATCCGGTGAGTGGTGTGGAAGTGCGGCTGGATTGGAGCGGAGTGACGGAGAAGTTGCCGGAAGGAGTTCGGATTATTTTCTATCCGAAAGACGAAAAAGGTAGAAAGATAGATACGTATTTGTCGGTAACAGGTGGGGAAGTAAAAGTTCCTTCGGGACACTACGCTGTTGTTATTTACAATTACGATACTGAAACGGTCTTAATTCGTGGAGAGGAATCTTATGAAACCATTCAGGCTTATACCAATTTTTGTAAGTTGGGTATTGCAGGTACAGAAAAGATGGTTTGGGGACCGGATCCGCTTTATGTGGTAAATATAGATGATTTGGATATACAGAATAGTGAAGAGACATTGATTCTGAAGCTGAAACCAAAATTGGTGATAAGAACTTACTCCTTTAGTATCAAAGTGCAGGGATTAAGTAATGTTTCAAACGTGATAGGGAGTATTGGTGGGATGGCAGATCATTATTTTTTAGGAAAAGCTTATGCTATGTGCGATGACTATCCGATTAATATTGACCTGAATGTGAAAGCCGGGAAGATAGAAGGGGTATTTACCACTTTTGGATTACCGGAAGCTATTATTACCCGTTTAGAAATAAAACTTCCGGTGATGATGAACCTGATGATTATTAAGGTGGACAATTCGGTACAGGAGGTTAAGATTAATATAACGGAAGCTGTACAAGAACCTACCGGCGGTGGTGAAGGAGGAGAAGGAGAGGAAACAAAACCGCCGGCATTGGTTGAAGTTGAAATAGAAGATGAAATAAAAGTAGATGATGTGGAAACTCCTCCAAGTGGAGGTGGTGGCATTGGTGGTGATGTAGGAGATTGGGACGACGAAACGAATGTAGAGTTGCCTGTTGGATAAGAAAAAAGAAATACATACAAATAAAAATATTAATAACTTAAAAAAACATACTATTATGAAGAAGATTTTATTCGCAGCAGTCGCTGCAATGGCAATTACGGGTTGCTCACAGAATGAAGAGATTGAAAAGGCTGTACAGCCGGTGGAAATTAGTTTCAATACGGCAGTAAGTAAGACAACAAGAGCTACGACTTTAGTGAACTCAGCTTTTACAAAGTTTACGGCGTATGCCTATTCTACTACTGGGGCATTTGCTGATGCTACAAAAGTTAATGCGCTGATATCTGGCGCTGAGTTTACTAAAGGAGAAAACTCCGCATGGGGCAGTGGTAACTCTGTATTCTATTGGCCGGCAACAGATCAAGTAAGTTTCTTTGCTTTTTCACCTAACACTACGAAACAGCTTTCTTGGGGAGCAGCTGTTGCTAACACAGCGCCTACACTGACCTATACTGTGGAAGGGACCGTGGAAAAGCAGGAAGATTTGGTGGTAGCAGAAGCGATGAATAAGCAAAAAGCTACGAGTGGTTCCACAGAAGCGGTTGCTTTAAATTTTAAACACGCGTTGACGAAGGTTGGTTTTAAAATAAAAGGAGAAGGAAGTGGTGTTACTTACACTTTAAATAAAATAGTTATTAATGCCAAGAACAAAGGTGTGTATACTTATGGAGCTACTTCTACTACTAATGAGACAACATTAGGTACATGGACTATTCCTAGCGATGCTACAGCAACAGCATATACTGTCGAACCTACTGAGGCACTTTCTATTACAGGAGCAGATAACGGTGGCACTGCGAACGAGACTTTGGTTGAAGCAGATTACACAGCCATGCTTATTCCTCAAAATTTAACTGGCGTTACATTCGAAATTTACTACAAAGCTGAGGCTGGTGGTGCGATATTGTGTGATAAAACAACTACTCCGGAAGAAATTACATTTACCGATGGAACTTGGACTGCCGGACAAAGTGTTGCTTACGTATTGACGTTAAAAGGCGTTGAGAAGATGTCTATTACCGGTTCAGTTGCTGATAGCTGGGATTTCACTGAGACTCCTAAGTAGTATTCGATACTGTCCATCATTTTGTGTAAATAGAAAACTTTAGGATTCAAGTATAAAACTTGAATCCTGTTTTCAAATATGGGACTATCCATAATATTATAATAAATGATGCATTTGATAGCCCTGCTCAAGTAGGGCTATTTTTTTATTCCTTCTTTTATTGTCTTTCTAAATAATTCTCTTACATTTGTCGTAAACATACAAACAAACACACCCGTATATATGCCCAGCTCCGTTTGTGGAGATCCCATGATGTGTCAGAACTGCAAAAAGTCAGTTCCTAATGCCATTTTCCATGTTTACCATAGACGTGGTTTCCATTATCCTGCACAAAAATGTGAGGAGAATTTCATTTTGTTTCTTATCAAGGGAGAAATGCTGGTGAATAGTCGGGAGTATGCCGGAACAATGCTTAAAGCCGGAGAATTTATGCTTCAGCCCATCAGTTCGAAAATAGAAATGCTGGCCATGACCGATGTGGAATGTATCTATTATCAGTTTAATCAACCTGAATTGTTTTGTGATATCCGGTATAATCGTATCATGAAGGAGACTGATCCTCCGTTAATTCCCTCACCCTTACCCATTATTCCCGAACTTCAACATTTTCTTGAGTCTGCACGTACTTATCTGAGCGAAAAGAAGATTTGTCGGGATCTCTTATCATTAAAGCGGAAAGAGCTTGCTTTCATACTCGGTTATTTTTATTCGGATTATGACCTGGCTTCCTTGGTACATCCTCTCTCAAAATATGCTTCTTCGTTTGAGTGCTTTGTATATCAGAACTATAAGAAGGTGAAGACTGTTGAAGAGTTTGCTAAACTTGGAGGATATAGCCAGACTACATTCAGGAGGATTTTCGATAATGTTTTTCATGAGCCGGTGTATGAGTGGATGCTTAGCCGCCGCAAAGAGGAGATCATTTACGAACTTCAGAATACAGAGGCTACCATCTCTGAAATCTGTTATAAATTCGGGTTCGAATCTTTACCGCATTTCTCAAACTTCTGTAAAAAGTCATTTGGTACCTCGCCACGCAGCATTCGATTGAAGCGTTCATCCGAATGAGACAGGCCTCTGGAAGAGAGATTGTTTTATCATTGTATTTAGGTATCGGAGTTTCGGTGAATACCTAAATATGGTGATTGTCGTCCGGTGTCGATATACGTACCTTTGCGGACTAATTAAACAGAGTGATTAATGAACCACAAAGTGTTGTACAGAGTAGCTTTATTCTGTCTTTTTTCTATGCTGTCAGCCGTTCTTATGCATGCCGGCGAACAGCAACAACAAAGTAAAGGTATAGTGACAGGTCGAATCGTCGACCAACAGAAGCAACCTTACTATCCGGTTGCAGTTGCCATTGAAGGTGTTTATATTGGCGGATATACCAACGAGAATGGAGTTTATCATATCAATGATGTGCCGGCGGGCAGTCAGACGATAGTTGTATCGGGCATAGGAGTGAAAACTAAAAAGGTGCCGATACATGTGACTGCCGGAAAAGTGAACCGGATTCCGGACATAGAGATCGATACCCAGGCGGAAGAGCTGGAAGAAGTACAGGTGATTGGAAAATCTGAAGCTCGCCGGCAGCAGGAGCAGGCGTATGCCATATCGGTACTCGACATCAAGAAAGCGTATAATAGCGCTGCACCTCTCAACAAATTATTGAACAATGTGTCGAGTGTCCGTATCCGTGAGGAAGGTGGTATGGGGTCTAACTATAATTTCAGCCTGAACGGATTTTCGGGCAATCAGGTGAAATTCTTTTTGGACGGAATACCGATGGATAATTTCGGATCGTCTTTTAACCTCGCTAATATCTCGGCTAACATGGCTGAGCGTGTAGAGGTATATAAAGGGGTATTACCTGTAAATCTGGGTGCCGATGCCTTGGGAGGAGCGGTGAATATCGTCAGCCGTAGAGATGCCAATTATCTGGATGCGACCTATTCTTTTGGCTCTTTCAATACTCATAAAGTCTCGGTGAATGGAGCCTATACCCATCTGAAAACAGGTTTCACGGTGCGTGCCAATGCTTTCTATAACTATTCCGACAATGATTATAAAGTGTTTGTGCCCATCATCGATCTGGCTACCAATAAGAAGATAAACGAGCGGTGGGTAAGGCGCTTTAATGATGCCTACCGGTCAGGAGGTATCCGCCTGGAGACGGGAATAACCAATAAGCCTTATGCCGACTATCTGCTTGCAGGCATTATTCTTTCGAAGAATGATAAAGATGTACAGACTGGTGCTACGATGGATGCCGTTTACGGTGGCGTAAAAATGAAGAGTGAATCTGTGATCCCTTCTATTCGTTATAAGAAAGACGATCTGTTTCTTGACGGACTTTCGCTGTCACTTTACGGAACGTATAATTCTGTAAATACTTTCAATGTGGATACCATCGCCCGCCGTTACAACTGGTTGGGAGAATCCGTTCCGTCTACTTCTGCAGGAGAAGGGTATTATACGGATTCCAAGATAAAGAACCGCGAATGGTTAGGAAACGGAAACATCAGTTACGTGATCGACGGTCACCAATCATTGATACTGAACCATGTGGTTTCTGCTATGCGGAGAACCATGAATGATAAAGTACGGCCGGATGATGAAAACAACAATGTACCTCAGCAACTGACTAAGAATATCACAGGCTTGGGATGGCAGATCCGCTATGATCGTTGGAATGCCAATGTATTCGGAAAGATGTATAAGTTGTACAGTTCTACCTATAAGCGGTTGGATGAATATACAGAGAATGCCCGTTGGGAAAAAGTGCGGGATCATAAAACCAATTTCGGATACGGTGCGGCGGCTACTTATTATATCTTACCCTCTTTGCAGGCTAAGTTCTCTTACGAGCATGCCTATCGTTTGCCGGAAAGTATCGAAATGTTTGGGGACGGGTTGATTCAGCAGCGGAATCCGGATTTAAAACCGGAAAGCAGCCGGAATTTGAATCTGGGGTTGAGCTTCATTCAAACTTTCGGGGCCCATCAACTTTCGGCTGATGGAAACTTCATTTATCGTTATACGACAGACTTTATCCTGAAAGGGGTCAGCCTGACCAGTAATCCGACCACCGGTTACGAGAATCTGGGTAAGGTGTTGACAAAGGGTGTTGAGGCTGCTGTCAGATATAACTATAAAGATCTGTTCCATACGGGAGCCGGTTTTACTTATCAGGACATTACCGACCGGCAGCGATATGAGAAGACGAAGGACAGCTTTGTCGGCGAAGGTATCACAGAGAATATTACCTATAAAGAGCGTTTGCCGAACATCCCTTATTTGTTTGCTAATGCCGATGCAGGGGTTCGTTTTCACGATTTGATTTGGAGAAACTCTGTGCTGACGTTTGACTATAATCTTAATTATATTCATTCGTATTATCTTTCGTTCCCGGGCTTGGGTGCAAAAAGCTCTAAAAAAGTAATCCCCGAACAGTTCTCACACGATCTGGCATTGGGGTATTCAATGGACAACGGAAAGTATAGTGTGGTTGTGGAGTGTACCAATCTGACCAATCAAAAGCTGTATGATAACTACCGCTTGCAGAAACCCGGGCGTGCCTTTAATGTGAAACTGAGATATTTCTTTAGTAAATAAAAAAGTCTGATGATTACAATGTATCGAATTTATATGTATCTCCTTGCTGCCTGCCTTTTATTGGGTGTCACGGCATGTGAAGAAGAAGGATTGGGAAATGAGGAAACTCCTTTTGCTCCCTATGTACTCAGCCTGGGTATCAATTCCAATGGGACTACCACTTATTATGTGGTTACTGCACCCGAATTGATGTCCGGAACAATCAACGCGGTGGCCAAAGGTATCGAGCAAAACGGATATCGTGATTATGAACAGGCCGGACAAACGGTGTTCAGTATTGGCGGACTGGGACTGACCAGTGCAACCGGAATTGTACGTGATGCAAACGGCTATCTGACGGAGCGTGGAGACTTTGTCTTTAACAGTTCGCTGAATGCGTTTACACAAATGGACGGGCAGAACATGATCGGCCTTGAACTTCCGGCTAATAAGGAGAGTGGGGATCAAATGACCTTATATACCGTAAATATCAGTGATGTTTCTATCACTTCTCAGGTCAAAGCTCCGGTATTTCCGCTGAATCAACTCGAATGGCCGAGTATCACGGGTATGTGTTATAGTGAAGGTAATGTGTACGTTACTTATTTTCCGATGAACCCTTCCACTTTTGAGACTTTATATACCGATACTACTTTTGTTGCGGTATACTCTTATCCGGATATGCAGTTTAAGACATTGATGAAAGATACGCGTACCGGTCCTGCCGGTTCGTGGAATGCATTTAACGGTATTTTTAAGGTAGAGTCCGGCGATATGTACATCATGTCTAATTCTGCCATTGCCAACGGATTCTCACAAAGTACCAAGAATGCTGCTTTCCTTCGTATCCCTAAAGGTGAGACGCATTTTGATGACTACTATTTTGACTTTGAGACGGTTTCGGGAGGATTGAAACCTGCCCATATCAAATATATCGGTAATGGTCTGGTATTTGCCGAGGTCAGCACCATCAGTCCGCAGACATCCGCCGACCGTTGGGGAGATAAGAGTTTGAAATGCTGCATTATCGATCTTAATAATAAAACGGTACGTGACATTAAAGAGATTCCGGTGCATAACGGAGATGGCGGACGGCGTTTTGCCGCTCTGGTAGACGGAGGTTATGTTTATCGTCCGGTCACTGCTTCAGAGGGTACTTACATTTATCAGGTAGATCCTCAGGCGGCTACTGCGGTCAGGGGAGCTAAAGTTTCAACCACGTTTGTCGGCGGTTTCTTCCGTCTGGATTGATAGGAGATGAATAAGACTTTTCGGAAGGCTTGTGCGAAACTTCATTTATGGCTTGGATTGCTTTCGGGTATTGTGGTATTCATAGTCTGCATCACCGGCTGCATGTATGCATTTAAAGACGAAATTACCGATGCCACACAACCTTGGCGCTTTGTAGCTCCATTGGAGAAAGAGTTTTTGCCGCCTTCCCGCTTACTTGCGATAGCGGATTCTGTCATGGGAGGAGCTTCGGCCACAGCCATCACTTACGGTGAAAGATCGGATGCGGCCTGGGTGGACTACTATCAGCCGGAAGCAGGGATGAGTACTGTTTTTATCAATCCGTATAGCGGACAGGTATTGAAGTCGGTAGTGAATCATAACGGTGATTTCGATTTCTTCCGGTTGGTGCTTAGCGGGCATCGCACTTTATGGCTCCCCAGGGAGATCGGGAGTCCGATTGTTGGTTACAGTGTATTGATTTTCCTCATCACCCTGATAACGGGAGTGATACTTTGGTGGCCCAGAAGCTGGACACGCAAGGCACTTGTGCAACGGTTGACTCTGAAACGCCCCTTTACCTTTTCAAGGCTTAACTTCGACCTGCATAATGTTGCGGGTTTTTATGCTGCATTGGTGCTGGCCGTATTATGTTTTACCGGATTGATATTTAGCCTGAATTGGTTTAGCAGAGGCGTGTACAGCATCACTTCGGGTGGTGAAGAGTTGAAGCCCTACGTTTTACCGGTATCCGATACATTGCAGGTTGTCAATCGTGTGACAAACCCTTTGGACAGACTTTATACTCAGCTACGCCTTGAAGAACCTGCTGCCAAGACCTTTTATTTTGCTTTACCCGGACAAGCCGATGGTGTTTACCGGGTCAGTGTTGTACATAAAAGAGGGTCTTACTACCGTACCGATAATTTGTTTTTTGACCGGTATACACTGGTTTCTTTGAAAGGAGCCGGTCCTTATGCCGGTAAATATACCGAGGCCTCTCCCGCCGATAAGTTCCGTCGTATGAATCTGGAGATTCATGACGGGCGCATCTGGGGGCTTCCCGGTAAAATTATAATGTTCCTTGCGAGCCTGACGGGTGCTTCACTTCCTGTGACCGGCTTTATCATCTGGTATCGTAAGCGCCGTAAGAGATAACACTGCTCTCCATATACAAAAATTCCCCACCGATACCGGTGGGGAATTTTCCTACTTATTAATCAAATGCTAAGTTGTGCTTAGTCTTTCAGTTTTGCGATGATGAAATCGCGGTTCAAACGAGCGATGTTGCTGATTGAAATGTTCTTCGGACACTCTGCTTCACAAGCACGTGTGTTTGTACAGTTACCGAATCCCAGTTCGTCCATCTTAGAAAGCATAGCTTTTGCACGGCGTGCTGCTTCTACCTTTCCTTGTGGAAGGAGGTTCAGCTGGCTGACCTTAGCTGATACGAACAACATGGCAGAACCATTCTTACAAGCAGCTACACAAGCACCGCAACCGATACATGCAGCGGCATCCATAGCCTCGTCGGCGATATCCTTAGAGATAAGGATAGCGTTGGCATCCTGAGGAGCACCTGTGTTTACGCTTACGTAACCACCGGCCTGCATGATCTTGTCATAAGCCGAACGGTCAACCATCAAGTCACGGATTACCGGGAAACCGGCAGAACGCCAAGGTTCAACTGTGATGGTGTCTCCATCTTTGAAGCGACGCATATACATCTGGCAGGTAGTAGCACCTGTCGCAGGTCCGTGCGGGTGTCCGTTGATGTAAAGAGAACACATACCGCAGATACCTTCGCGGCAGTCATGGTCGAATACGATAGGTTCGCCACCGTCATTAATAATCTGTTCGTTCAGGATATCCAGCATTTCGAGGAACGACGTATCGCCCGGGATATCTTTCATTTGATATGTTTCAAAAGCACCTTTTGCTTTCGGGCCTTTCTGGCGCCATACCTTCAGTGTGAATGATATATTTTTATCCATTTTTGTTTTCCTTTAATTGATTAGCCGAATTATGACTTGTAGTTACGAGTCTGAACTTTTACGAACTGGTAGTTCAAATCTTCTTTGATCAACTCCGGTTCTGAATTTTCACCGGTGTATTTCCAGCAAGCTACGTATGAGAAGTTCTTATCGTCACGTAACGCTTCACCTTCCGGGGTCTGGTATTCGGTACGGAAGTGTCCACCGCAAGATTCTTCACGGTTCAAACCGTCGCGAGCCATCAGCATACCTACTTCAATGAAGTCGATCAGACGAAGTGCTTTTTCCAGTTCTACGTTCAGTTCGTTTACATCACCCGGGATGCGAACGTTGGTCCAGAAATCTTTCTTCACCTCTTCAATGCCTGTCAGGGCTTTCTGCAGAGATTCTTTTGTACGGGCCATACCTACGAAGTCCCACATGATGTGACCCAGTTTCTTGTGGATAGAGTCAACAGAGTGTTTTCCGTTTACGGCTTTGATCTTCTGGATCTTATCTTTCACTTCCTTTTCGGCTGCAGCAAATTCCGGCAGGTCGGTAGAGAAGCGCGGAACCTGAATCTGATCGGCCAGGTAGTTCTGGATAGTGTAAGGCAATACGAAGTATCCGTCAGCCAGACCCTGCATCAATGCAGATGCACCCAAGCGGTTAGCACCGTGGTCGGAGAAGTTGGCTTCACCGATAGCGAACAGACCCGGGATAGAAGTCATCAATTCATAATCAACCCAGATACCACCCATGGTGTAGTGGATAGCGGGGAATATCATCATCGGAGTCTTGTACGGGTTCTCGTCAGTGATTTCTTCGTACATGTCGAAGAGGTTACCATAACGGGCACGAACCACGTCCTCACCCAGACGATCGATAGCATATTTGAAATCGAGGAAGACGGCCAAACCGGTATTGTTCACACCGAAACCGGCATCACAACGTTCTTTGGCTGCACGTGAAGCAACGTCACGCGGAACAAGGTTACCGAATGCCGGGTAACGGCGTTCCAGATAGAAGTCACGGTCTTCATCAGGAATTTCGGTCGGCTTTTTAGTGCCTGCCTGCAATGCTTTGGCATCTTCAATCTTCTTCGGAACCCAGATGCGACCGTCGTTACGAAGTGATTCAGACATCAATGTCAGCTTAGACTGCTTGTCACCGTGTACGGGGATACAAGTCGGGTGAATCTGAGCGAAACAAGGATTGGCAAAATAAGCACCTTTCTTATAGCACTGGATGGCAACTGAACCGTTGGAACCCATAGCGTTGGTAGAAAGGAAGAATGCGTTTCCGTAACCACCTGTACCGATAACTACAGCGTGAGCAGCGAAACGTTCGATTTCACCAGTTACGAGGTTACGGGCAATGATACCGCGCGCACGTCCTTCAATTACAACGAGGTCGAGCATTTCGTAACGAGTGTAAAGTTTAACAGTACCTTTTTGTACCTGACGGCTCAATGCTGAATAAGCGCCCAGCAACAGCTGCTGTCCGGTCTGGCCGCGGGCATAGAACGTACGGGATACCTGTGCACCACCGAATGAACGGTTGTCAAGTGTGCCACCGTAATCGCGTGCGAAAGGTACACCCTGTGCTACGCATTGGTCGATGATAGCGTTTGATACCTCAGCCAGACGGTAAACGTTGGCTTCGCGTGCACGGTAGTCACCGCCTTTGATTGTATCGTAGAAAAGACGGTAAACCGAGTCACCATCATTTTGATAGTTTTTAGCTGCGTTGATACCACCCTGTGCTGCAATAGAGTGAGCACGGCGGGGTGAATCCTGAATACAGAAATTGAATACTCTGAAACCCATTTCGCCCAGAGAAGCGGCAGCAGATGCTCCGGCAAGTCCGGTACCTACAACGATAATGTCAAGGCGACGTTTGTTGGCAGGGTTAACAAGTTTTTGATGAGCCTTATAGTTACTCCATTTTTCGGCGAGCTGGCCTTCAGGAATTTTTGAATCTATCTTAGTCATAATGCTATTTACAATTTAATCATTTACAATTTACAATTTAGCAAGCACCGCATGCCAACGATTTAACGAAGAATACGACTACTACCAGAGCAAAGCATACAACAACGATGGTTGAATAGATGTTGGAGATGCATTTCCAGCGGTTGATCCAAATCTTGTTGTTCCAGCCCAAAGATTGCATAGAGCTCCAGAAACCATGAGTCAGGTGGAACCAAAGGGCGCCCAGCCAAACGAGGTACAGCACTACATATACAGGGTTAGAGAAAGTGTTCATGATGTGATAAACACCATCAGCAGCATAAGTTGTGTCTGCTACTCCTCCCATGTTGTGCACCAATTCAGGTAACTGCATTTTAGCCCAGAAGTTAAAGAGGTGAAGGCCCAAACCTAAGATAACGATGATACCCAGCACCAGCATGTTTTGTGATGCCCATTCCACGGTTTTAGGTTTGTCAACTACGGCGTAACGTTCGCTACCACGTGCTGCGCGATTCTGTATTGTCAGCCAGAAAGCGTAGATAATGTGAATCACGAAGAGGGCAGCCAGGCCCAGCGTAGCTACCAACGCATACCAGTTTGCTCCCAGGAACTCACAAACCAAGTTGTAACCCTCAGCCGAGATGATCGCAACAAGGTTCATCGCCATGTGAAACGTTAGAAACAGGACAAGGGCGATACCGGTAACGCTCATCACCACTTTCCTTCCTACAGATGAATTACTTAACCACATAAATGATTGATTTTAAATTATTTAATTGTTAGAACTATAATTTCTGTTTTACGAGCCTTCTTTCTCATTGTGCAAAAGTACACGAAATACATTGATTAACCAAAGAATTAAAGAAATAATTCTTTAATCCTGAATGTCCGGAGAGGATGGGGTAAACGGGACGATCGGTTGGGGGTATAAAGGATTTGTCGTGAATCTGTTAGAATAGTAAAATCTTTGTCTTTAAGAAGTTAGCTTTTGGAGTCGTTATCATGCTTATATTTAATTGGTCGTTTTCCGAGGTTTCCTCTAATTCTCTTTTCTGTGCATGAATTAAGAAGAAAACAAGTCAAATGGACATCATTTATAATACTTTGTAAATAAGAGTATTACCGTACCTTCTGATATGTTTATGTGAGCCTTGCTATCTGGGCTCATGGGCACAGATATGCAGGAGGAGATAAAGAAAAGACCATTTTCACTAAAGATAGCAAGAAAAATAAAATACTCTAAGTGATATAAATAGATAGAGATATAGTTATATACATTTGGATATCAGCATGATGTGTTGTATCCCAGCTCTTGTTCGGAGGGTGGAAGATGGAAGATTGAAATCCATTTACGTGGGAGAAGTATCCGACTGATCCGAAGAATGAGAAGGGGATTCGGATGAAGCTTTGTCCGTTATCGGGTAAAAAGAGCGGTTTCTATTCTGTTTTTAAAGCAGTAATTTTTTCACCTCTGGCTGCACGTGTACGAAGGGCACGTGGAGAGTCTCCAAAGGAAGCTTTGCAGAAATGTGCAAAATGTGATAAAGAGTCGAATCCGTAACGATTACTGATCTCGGTGATCCGTTGTTTGGTATGCTGGAGGTCTTCCAGGATGCCTTCTCTTTTCTTGCTCAGAATCCATTCGTATACAGGTACGCCATACATGTTCTTGAATAAACGGCGAAAAGTGGTAGTGGTATAGCCTCCCAGGTGTGCAAACTCCTCTACGTTTTTCACCTTTTCGTAATTCTGCATGACGAAATATTGGAAACTTTCCGTATAGCTGCTGATGGGATAGAAAAACTTGCTCAACTGGGGTATCGGGTAATAACAGATGATCAGATACATCAGTTCCTGACATTTCAGATCGATGAATGCGCCGCAAGGCATCTGTTCATCGAGGTAATCACAAATATCTTTCATGAAGTTGGTTATGCGTTGTGTCATAACCAATGGTGTATAAGTTAGCGGAGCTTCTGATTGTTGCAGGATCTCATGATAGCGCTGTTCACAGATCAGGGGTGGTTCGTTGAACCAGTACACTACATAATTTACGTCTGTCAGTGCCAGTAATTCTAATTTGGAGCCGATGGACTGGAGAATAAATTGTCCTTCACGTAATGTGGTGCCGGGATACTCTTCACTGTTGACCAGTAATTCTCCTTGTAGTATAAACAGGATACAATTTTGTGTGCATTTGTCGGGCGGAAAATGTTGTCCTTTGGGAAACTTCCGGTGAACAAGTATGCCTTCTGTAGCTTTGGGACATTGCGCACAATCTGTCTGTCTATTACATTGAGTTTCTCTGGCCATGAATTAAAGTTAGGTGTCAGGGTAAATAATACTTAGGGAACAAAGATAGGTTTTTTTTGCGAAAACTCTGTCTTTTTAATCTATCTTTGCTGCAAAATAGTAAATTAGTAGAAAAATGAAGAAATTTGTGCTTATTTGTTTTTGTGTGCTTTCTTCGGTAGGGGGATATGCTCAGAACTGGGATATCAATACGTTACATAAAATAAACAGTCTTGATAGTAAGTTTGCGAGGAATTATAGCAAAGCCTTTTCTAAATCGGCACCTTATATTGCGGTAGGTGTACCGGTGGCGATGGCTGTATATGCAGGTATCGATAAAGATAAAGAGTTGCTGAAAGATGCCATTTACATCGGTACGAGTGTGGCCGAGGCAGTCGTGATTACGTATGGTATGAAATATGCTTTTGACCGTGAGCGTCCCTACGACCGTTATCCGGATCGGGTAGATGCACGTAGTCATGAATCGAGTCCTTCGTTTCCTTCCGGTCATACGGCAGCAGCCTTTTCACTGGCTACTTCTTTGAGTATCCGCTATCCTAAATGGTATGTGATAGCTCCATCTGCTTTCTGGGCATGTTCTGTGGGATTCTCAAGAATGAATGAAGGAGTACATTACCCGTCGGATGTAGCAGCAGGAGCTGTGATAGGGGCCGGTTGTGCGGTAGCCAATATTTATGTGAATCGCTGGCTTAACAAGTGGTTGTTCGGTGAGAAGAAGAAGGTTACAATAAGTTATTGACGACATACGGTGAATGACGAACAGGCTGCAGGAAGCATGGTCTGTTCGTCATTCACCGTATATCGTTTTCCGTTATAGAAACGTTATTTCAATATCTTTTCGTACTCTTTGTCATTTAAGATTTCCAGTGCCCGCTCCACACTCTTATTGGTGGCATTCATTACTTGGAAATATTCATTCATATCCCATAAGTCACGGGCTATCAAAGCTTTCAGCTGCGCTTTAATCAGTGGCAGGGCTTTGTTGTACTGCTCTTCGTTGAATTCAATCTTTTCTTTATCGGCAGCTTCTCTCAGGTAGTTCAATAGCTGGTCGTCGATTTCAAACTTTTCATTGAATTTCTCGAATGTCTTATATTTATCCAATAAAGCCTTTCGGTTCTTTTCAATGAAGTTCATTGTGGTTTTAATGACTACCCCTTTGGCTACCAGGTTACGGTGATAGTCGGTATATAGCGTTGTGTCTACCGGAACGAAGTAGTCCGGCATGATACCTCCTCCACCATAAACCGTACGTCCCAGTTTTTTAGTCTGGCATTTCAGTGAATCCGGGAAGTGGATGCTGTCTGCACTGACCATTTCGCCATGATTATACCGGTCGATCAGATCCTGGTTGTATTTTTCGATGCTGCTTTCACTGCTTTTTCCTTTTCCCGGTTTTTCGTTGATGCTGCTGTCATAAGGCTTTTGTATGCAACGTCCTGCAGGTGTATAGTAGCGGGCAATGGTCAGGCGGATCATAGAACCGTCCGGAAGGTCGATCGGGCGTTGAACCAGTCCTTTACCGAAAGAACGGCGTCCTACCACCACTCCTCTGTCCCAATCCTGAATGGCACCTGTCACAATCTCACTTGCCGAAGCCGAATATTCGTCTACCAATACCACCAGACGTCCGTTACGGAAGTTTCCGTTACCTTTGGCAAAAAACTCACTGCGTTGTGCAGAACGTCCTTCTGTGTAGACAATCAGTTCTTTTTGTCCCAGGAACTCGTTTGCCAGATCGATGGCGGCATTCAGATAACCACCTCCGTTGCCTTGCAGGTCCAGAATCAGGTCTTTCATCCCTTTTTTCTGTAACTCTTTCAGGGCTTTTAGAAACTCTTCGGCGGTAGTTGCTCCAAAACGGTTGATACGGATGTATCCTATTTTAGGCTGAATCATATAAGCGGCATCCAGGCTGAGGATTGGAATTTTATCTCGTTTT
The DNA here is from genome assembly GCF_000025985.1 of Bacteroides fragilis NCTC 9343. NCBI lineage: Bacteria > Pseudomonadati > Bacteroidota > Bacteroidia > Bacteroidales > Bacteroidaceae > Bacteroides > Bacteroides fragilis. Next base: position 5,157,768 of record NC_003228.3, on the reverse strand, counting down.
ACATTAAATAAAAGCGGTTCTTTCACACCTCTGCGGATAATGGTCAGGTTTACTTTCGAATCTTTGGGGCCCCGCAGGCGTCCCATGATTTCTTCTGTTCCCATTTTTACGCCTGCTATGGCTGTGTCATTCACCGCGATGATACGGTCTCCTGCCAGGATACCTACCTTTTCGGACGGGCCATTACTCACCGGTTGTACGATGAGCAGCGTATCTTCGATCATCTGAAACTGTACACCTATCCCTTCGAAATTGCCTTGGAGCGGTTCATTCATTTTCTTCACCTCTTCGGCATCCGAATAGGTGGAATGAGGGTCGAGCTGTGCCAGCATTTCTATGATGGCCGATTCAACCAGTTTGTTTTCATTGACCGTATCTACATATAAATTAGAGATGGCGAACTCTGCCAGTTGTAATTTTCGCATGGCGGGTGAGCCAAAGTTCTGTGCCTGTAGTCCCAAAACGGAACACAAACCGATAAGCAGGTATATTATTCTTTTCATGATCACATGGGTTTATTACATTTCCATCCCTTTGGGAATGAACATACTGATATCCTTATTATAGCCAAGCAGTTCGCGGACGATGGTAGAGCTGACACAGGTCAATTCCGGTTCGGTAAATAACAGAATGGTTTCAATGCCGGCCAGTTTCCGGTTGATATCGGCAATTGTTTCTTCGTATTCGAAGTCTTTCACGGTACGGATACCGCGAACGATGAATTGGGCATCTACCTGACGGGCAAAGTCGATCGTCAGGCAATCGTAAGATTCGACCTTGATCCGGGGTTCGTCTTTATAGAACTTACGAATCATTTCCACACGTTTCTCGATCGGAAAGTATGTATTCTTGTTTTCGTTGATACCGATACCGATGACCACTTCGTCCATGAATGTCAGGGTGCGTTGAACTACGGAGTAGTGTCCGATGGTAAACGGGTCGAACGTTCCCGGAAAGATAGCTCTTCTCATGTTTATGCGATGTCTTCTTCTATAACCAGATTATCAATAATAAAGTTTTGCCGTTCCATTGTATTCTTACCCATATAAAATTCGAGTAGTTCTTTTACCGTGTCTGTTTTGCGCAGCGATACTTGTTCGAGACGCATATCTTTGCCGATAAAGTGTCTGAATTCGTCGGGCGAGATTTCCCCCAAACCTTTAAAACGGGTGATTTCCGGATTCGGGCTAAGCTCTTTAATAGCATTTACACGCTCTTCTTCGGTATAACAATAAAGCGTTTTCTTTTTATTGCGTACGCGGAAGAGAGGAGTTTGGAGTATATATACATGTCCTTTCTTTATCAGATCGGGGAAGAACTGAAGGAAGAAAGTAATCAGCAACAAGCGGATGTGCATACCATCCACATCGGCATCGGTAGCCACGATCACTTTGTTGTAGCGTAAGCCTTCGATACCGTCTTCTATATTCAATGCAGCTTGCAGCAGATTGAATTCTTCGTTCTCGTAAACTACTTTTTTGGTCAGGCCGAAAGAGTTGAGAGGCTTACCGCGGAGGCTGAATACGGCTTGTGTGTTCACATCCCGGCTTTTGGTGATAGAGCCGCTTGCCGAGTCACCTTCGGTGATGAAGATGCACGATTCCTCTTCCAGCCCTTTGCCTTTCACATCGTTCAGGTGGACGCGGCAATCACGCAGCTTCCGGTTGTGCAGGTTGGCTTTCTTGGCGCGTTCACGTGCCAGTTTGGTCACTCCGGCAATAGCTTTGCGTTCTTTTTCCGAATCCTGTATCTTTTGCAACATGATTTCGGCTACATCGGCATGCTTGTGGAGGAAATTGTCTACCTCCTGTTTTATGAAGTCACCCACGAACTTATTTACTGTGATGCCTCCCGGCGACATATTGGTAGAGCCGAGTTTGATTTTGGTCTGGCTTTCAAACATAGGTTCTTCCACGTTGACAGCAATGGCGGCTACCAGTCCGTTACGGATGTCAGTATAGTCTTGATTCTTGTTATAGAACTCTTTGATGGTGCGGGCGATGTGTTCTTTGAAAGCACTTTGATGGGTACCTCCTTGAGTGGTATGCTGACCGTTTACAAATGAGTAGTACTCCTCTCCGTACTGTCCGGTATGGGTAAAGGCTATCTCGATATCTTCGCCCTTCAGATGTACGATGGGGTAGAGGCCGGTAGCTGTCATGTTATCATTCAGCAAATCTACCAGGCCATTGCGCGAAAGGATCCGTTGCCCATTATAGATAATTGCCAGCCCGGTGTTCAGGTATGTGTAATTGCGCAGCATCGTCTCGATAAATTCGGGACGGAAACTATAATTCAGGAATAAAGTTTCATCCGGTTCGAAGAAGATGTAAGTACCGTTTTCTTCTTCCGTATCTTCTGTGTGGTCTGTCACCAACTCTCCTTTGGTAAAGGTGGCGCAACGCACTTTACCATCCCGGTAACTACGTACTTCAAAGTTTGAGCTCAAAGCATTGACAGCTTTCACGCCGACACCGTTCAGTCCGACACTTTTCTTGAAAGCCTTGCTGTCATACTTACCACCGGTGTTCAGCACACTGACTGCCTCTATTAGTTTTCCCTGTGGGATACCGCGGCCGTAGTCGCGTACACTGACACGAAGATTCTCTTCCACTCTGATTTCGATCTTCTTGCCGGATTGCATTTTGAACTCGTCGATACTGTTGTCAATAACTTCTTTCAGAAGGACATATATTCCGTCTTCGGGATGCGAACCGTCGCCCAGCTTACCGATGTACATACCCGGACGGGTGCGCACATGTTCCATGTCGCTCAGGTGGCGAATGTTGTCGTCTGTATATTCTACAGGGTTGTTGTCTACAGGTATCAGTTCGTTCTCTTCCATTGTTTTTAGTCTATCTTCTTAGTAAACGCACGACGACGTTTATGTTGTTCGGTTTTAAAGTATTCCCATTGTGCCTGAACCTTTCCGTTCATTTCCAGTTCGGGGTTGCTTTCTGCAAAGATAAAACCTAATTTTTGATAAACCGGAATTAAATCGGAAAATAACAAAGCGTTAACACCTTTGTTTTGGTACTCCGGTTTCACGGCTACAAGCAGCAGGTCAAGCATTTTGGCGCGTCGTTTCATGAACAATGCCTTTAGCAGATAATACCATCCGAGGGGCAAAAGGCGTCCATGCGATTTCTGTAACGCTTCCGAAAGTGAAGGCATTGAAATGCCTACGGCAATTAACTTGTCTTCCGCATCTGTGATCAGGGTTACCATTCGCAAGTCGACAATCGGAAGGTACATTTTAACATATTGGTCAATTTGCCGTTGCGAAAGCGGAGAGTATCCGTACAGCGGACTATAAGCTTCGTTCATCAACTCAAAGATGGCTTGTCCGTAATCGGCTGCAATCTTTCTGGATGAGGTATATTTCTTTATCTTGAGGTTATATTTACGCTGAATAAGATCGGATATGCGCTGGTGCTTCTCAGGGATGGCGTCAGGAATATAAATTTTGTATTCCACCCAGTCAGCATCTTTCTCAAATCCCAGTTTCTCCATGTGTTGCGGATAGTAGGGATGATTGTAGATGGTTGCCATGGTGCTGAGTTGGTCGAATCCTTCGATCAGCATACCTTCTGCGTCGAAGTCGGTAAATCCAAGAGGGCCCTGAATGTTCTCCATCCCTTTGGATTTACCCCATTCTTCTACGGTTTGCAGAAGTCTGGAAGATACTTCAAGGTCGTCGATGAAGTCGATCCAACCGAAACGGACATCTTTTTTGTTCCAGGTGGCGTTGGCACGGTGATTGATAATACCTGCGATGCGCCCTACGATTTTTCCGTCTTTATAAGCCAGAAAGTACTCGGCCTCACAGAACTCGAATGCCGCATTTTTCTTCTTATTGAATGTATTCAGCATGTCGTCGTAGAGGTCAGGTACGGAATAAGGATTCTCTTTGTATAATTCGTAATTAAAACGAATGAATTTTTTAAGTTCTCTTTTTGTCGATACCTTTTTAATTGTAATGGCCATAGCTTGTATTTATGATGAGGGGGCAAAGATACGTGATAATCTTTAAATTACCACGTACGAAAACTAAAAACTATGTGTCTCGATGTTATCAAATCTGATAGATCAGATAGGTGGTGTAGGCTATATAGCATAACACCAGAATACTTCCTTCGATCCGTGTGATGGTGCGTTTGGCAAAAAATAATCCGAAAAACCAGAGCAAAATGCCCGAACCGACCAAGGTGAAAAGGTCGAAGTTATTGATGCCTGTCAGCCGCAAGGGAGTGATGGAAGCACTGCATCCCAATACAAAGAAGATGTTGAACAGATTACTGCCGATCACATTACCGATGGCTATTTCCGGATTCTTTTTCAAGGCAGCCACTATCGATGTAGCAAGTTCCGGTAGGGAGGTACCTCCGGCTACCAGTGTGAGTCCGATAACAGATTCGCTGACGCCAAGGTGCCGTGCGATGTTGCTTGCTCCCTCTACAAACCATTGTCCCCCGAAAATAAGTCCGGCCAATCCGCCCAGAATGAAAAGTACGGATTTCCACATCGGGAGGCTTTTGATTTCCTCTTCCGGTTGAGTATTGTTTGTGGGTGAGGCTATGGCAAATGTGTAGCCCAGGAAGATGGTGAAGAAACAGAGCAGAATCAGTCCGTCCGAGATGCTTAGTATGTTGCTGGAAGCTTTATTCAGAAAAACGTCATTGGCGCATATCAGCAGGACGATGGAGGAGAGAATGCATAGCGGAATCTCTTTCCGCAAAGTATTCCGGGTAATTACGATAGGAGCAAATAGAGCGGTGCACCCGACGATCATCAATGTATTGAAGATATTACTTCCCACTACGTTACCTACGGCGATGTCCGCGCTACCTTTCAGGGCGGACGATACGCTAACGGTCAGTTCCGGGGCGGAAGTTCCGAAAGCTACGATAGTCAGGCCGATTACGATGGAAGGAATACGGAATCGCTTGGCTACGGACGCAGCACCATCTGTCAGGCAGTTGGCACCTATCAAAATGAGGAGTAATCCTCCAATAAGCAGTAATATATCCATGTCTATACCTTTAAATTACGGATTCGGGTGCAAATATAATGATTTCGATCTATGCTATGTCAAAAACAATCTGTATGTTTGGCACGTTTATCCATTCCGGTGACAATTACTTTATGAGTTTTTGATATGAAAAAGAACAGATTATTCGGCCTTTTGTTGTTTCTGTTGGTGACCAACAATATGTGCGCACAGTTGGGAAAGGCGGTTCGTGAGATATTGACGGGTGATAGTGTGGCTACCCGGACCGCAGTCCGGAACGATTCGGATTCCGTACGGATGGCAGATATGAAGAAAGAGCTGGAGGAGGCGCGTCTGAGCGAAGCCAATATGCGTATGGAAATGGAGCAGATGAGGCTGAAAGCTTTTGCTGCCGACTCTGTGAAATTAGCTCAGCAAAGGGCACGTATCGACTCACTTCGCCAGTTTACGCCGGGAGTACCGGTAGTGGTCGAAGGCGATACATTGTTTTATTTGTATACCAAGCGTGGGGGATATACCCCTTTGCAGCGGGCCGAAATGATCGATGCGGCCATCATGCAGTTGGGTAAACGGTTTACCCTGCATCCCGATTCTGTCTATATCGAGAGCAGCGATATCGTAACCGATCTGATGTACGGCAATAAAGTCATTGCTTCGTTTACCGACCAGGACGGACTATGGGAAGGACGTTCGCGCGAGCAGTTGGCAACGGATAAGCGGAAGATTGTAGTACAGAAACTGAAAGAGTTGAAGGAGGAGCATAGCTTGTGGCAACTGGGTAAGCGTATTCTGTATTTTGTCCTGGTATTGGCAGGGCAGTATCTGTTGTTTTGGCTTACAGGCTGGCTGTTCCGTAAACTGAAAGTACGTATCCAAAAGCTGAAGGATACCAGGCTGAAGCCGATCTCCATTCAGAATTACGAGTTATTGGATACGCAGCGGCAGGTCAACCTGTTGATCTTCCTTTCCAATTTGCTGCGCTACGTAATCATGCTTCTCCAATTGTTGATTACCGTTCCCCTTTTGTTCGCTATCTTCCCACAGACCAAGGGGCTGGCCTATCAGATATTTTCGTATATCTGGAACCCGATCAAGAACATACTGGTAGGTATAGTCGATTATATTCCCAATTTGTTTGCCATTCTTATCATCTGTTTTGCCGTTAAGTATCTGGTGCGCTTGGTTCACTACTTGTCCCGTGAGGTAGAGGCGGGGCGGCTCAAGTTCGGTGGCTTCTATCCCGACTGGGCAATGCCTACTTATCATATCATCCGTTTTCTGCTTTATGCTTTTATGATTGCGATGATCTATCCTTATTTGCCGGGGGCTAAGAATGGAGTATTCCAGGGGATATCTGTTTTTGTCGGTCTGATCATTTCTTTAGGATCCAGCACGGTAATCGGTAATGTGATTGCGGGGCTGGTCATTACTTATATGCGTCCTTTTAAACTGGGCGACCGGATCCAGCTGAATGATACTACCGGGAATGTAATCGAGAAAACGCCTTTGGTGACCCGGATCAAGACACCGAAGAATGAGGTGGTAACCATTCCGAACTCGTTTATCATGTCATCCCATACAGTGAACTATAGCGCTTCGGCCCGCGAATACGGTCTGATTATTCACTCGGAAGTGACCATCGGATATGATGTTCCCTGGCGTCAGGTTCATCAGCTATTGATAGAGGCTGCCTTGAATACTCCCGGGGTGATTGACGATCCGCGTCCTTTTGTGCTTGAAACTTCGTTGAGTGACTGGTATCCGGTTTATCAAATCAATGCTTATATCCGTGAGGCGGATAAATTGGCTCAGATATATTCGGACCTGCATCAGAATATTCAGGATCGCTTTAATGAAGCGGGCATCGAAATCATGTCGCCTCACTATATGGCTATGCGTGACGGCAATGAGTCTACGATTCCCAAAGATGATTTGAGGCCCAAGACTGATAAATAATAAACAGAGCCGGCTCTTTCGTCACGAAGAAGCCGGCTCTTTCAAAATTGTGCATTTTTCAAGAGAGTGATTTATTTTTTCCGGGTTACCGTATAAAGTATATTCCCTTTTTTATCGATCATCCGCAGGTTCAGTTCCTGTTTATCAATGGAGCAGACTGAGAAGCCAGGTTCGGGGCTGCAGAACTGAGTTCCCTCAATCGGTTTCACCTTGCGTGCCAGTGATCCGGCAGAGTTTACGATATAGTCGATGTCGCTTCCCGGTACGCGGATGTGTTGGAAGTTGTGGATATGTCCGCAAATGTACATATCTACTTTATGCTTTCTCAGAATAGGATCGAGGCGGCTCTGTAAGTCGCTGCGTTCGCTCTGGTCTTTCGGGGTTTCGGCATAGATCGGATGATGCCCGGCAACGATCACCCAGTCTTCTTTGGCAACAGTCAGCACCGAGTCCAGCCAGGCCAACTGTCCGTTCATATCCTGATGACATGCATCGGGATAGGTTGCGCTTTCGTTACGGTATTTATCGATCAAAGGAGCAGTATCTATCCAGACGATGCGGACGGTGGCTCCTTTTTCTTCGAATGTCTTGGTGTAGTAACGGGCAGGCATGGTCCAGCGGCGGCTCACTCCGCTGTAGTCCAGTACAGCTTGTGTGTTGCCCCGGTATTCGTGGTTTCCCAGTACGGGATACCAGTCGATCATGAGTTCCGGGTGACTGTAAATCAGTTCAAAGTTGGTCATCCAGAGCGGGTCGTTCACGCTGCGTACTCCTTCGAAATGATGGACATCTCCGGCAGCCAGCACAAATTCCGGTCCTATTTCCTCACCCATAGTTCCCATTAATTCGGCAATCGGCTTTTGATCGTAGTAGCCGTTACGTCCCAGGTCGTTAGCAATGTAGAAGTTAAACTTCTTGTCAAACATAGAGTAATCCTTGAGCTGGGCCGAAGCGGTTGCGACAATGGAGATAAACAGTAGTATCAGTAAGTTTTTTAATTTCATAAATATGAATTTTTATATTGATTATTGATGAATTGAATACGTTTTTTCGTCAGTGATGCGAGAAGACGGTTTTGATCTCAGACCCACGGTGCAGCGTTTTCTGATCGGCGGTGCACCGTGGGTTCAACCTCCTCTGATAGCCGGTTAAAAGTTGATCTTAAATCCGGCATTAATCTTTACACCGTAGTATTCAGCCTGCATGGTGCGGTCCTGAGTCCCCTGATAATAGCGGAGGGGTTGGTTCAGCAGGTTGTTTGCTTCGGCATAGAGGGTGTAGTGTTTCGCAAAAGTGTAACTGGCGTTTACGTCCAGATAGTTCACGCGGTCGTAATAGCGGTCGTGAAAGGTGTCTTCACCCATTTCATCGATGAAGGCCGATGCAAAGTTGTAGCTCAGGCGGAGGTTCAGTCCATTTTTCTCAAAATAGAGCGATGCATTGGCTGTATGCTTCGGAGAACCCGGCAGGCTCAGATCCTTTTCATTTTCGCGTCCTTCGAAGTTGAAGTCTTCCACACGGGAGTGAGTGAAGGTGTAAGTGCCATAAAAACCGATACATTTCAGGGCAGGAGCGATAAATCCGAAATCACGCTGGTAAGAGAGTTCCATACCTATCAGATTGGCATTACCCGCATTCTTGGGCTGGATAAAGCGGTTGTATAGGTTGCCGTTGTATTCGTAGTTTGTAGACACTTGGTTGACAATGAAATCGTCTATTTTCTTATAGAATACTCCTGCGCTGACCAGACCGATACTTTTGAAATAATAATCCGCACTCAGGTCGAAGTTATAAGAAAGAGTAGGTTTCAGGCCGGGATTACCCACTGTCACTTCGTTATCCGAACGTTTGATGTTGACACTGGGTACCAGGGCAGAATACTTCGGACGTGACAATGTCTGAGTAAACGAACCGCGTACTTTGAAATCCTCGTTTACATTCCATTTCATGAGGAGTGACGGGAGGAAGTTGATGTAACTGTTCGTTTCTCGGGCAGTCTTCGAGGTTTGGTCTGTTTCGTCGTCATACGTGCGTCCGGTATAGCTGAGGCTGGTGTTTTCGATGCGGAGCCCGGTCATCAGTTCTACGTTGTCCGTGAGCTTCTGGTCGAAACGGATGTAGCCCGAACTTACGGTTTCACGTGCTTCGAAGTTACCGGCTAACTCTTCCTGCACCTGTTCTTTGTCAAAGAGGGAGGGATTGTTCAGGTCCAGTGAACCTACATATTGTTTGTCGGCGTAAATGCCTGCCTGATATTTATGGTCCGGCATGAAGTTTTTGTTGGTTTGATCTACCGTGTTCTGCAGGCTGTTGGTCATGAATGCCTCTTCATCTTTCGGAGTGTATTCATAAAAGTCTACCTCTTTATCTTTGGTTTTGCGTACCACCTTGGCACCGAATTTCAGTTTGTTTCCGTTCCGGAAGGGGAGTTTGAAGTTCATGGAGAATTTCAGGTCTTTTTCCTTGATGTCTTCCTGTTGTTCGGTGAGTTCCTTCAGGCCGAAATCTTTGTTCAGTGTCATTGTAGAACCGGACTTTGGTGTAGCCAGCGGTTCGCGTTCGTTGCTCAGATCCATGTCGAATTGCTGTTTCTTCAGTTGGAAATCAATGTAACGTTCGTTCGGACGCTCCTCTGTTGCTTTGGCGTAACTGGCATTCCAATCCATAGACACCGGTCCGAACAGATGCTCGCCTCCCAATGTGAAGTCCATCGTGCGTTGGCGTTCCAGGCGGGCGTTGCGATTGTCCGGCGTACCGGCTTTAGTCTGTACGCGTACAGTTGCTTTTCCCTCTTCATCCATATCTTTCAGAGTAGTGCGGTATCGGTTCTCCCAGTCGTTCCGGTTATTGAAAATTCCTTTAAACATCAATTTGTGGTTTTCGCTGATATCCCAGTCCAAGGCTGCCGAATAGCTTTGGCGTTCACGGGTTACATAGTACCGGCGTATTTGGTAGTCGTTGATATATACGTTTCCTTTGTCGTCTTTCTCCCAAAGAAACTCGGTATCGTAGGAACCCGATGGGGCATTCTGATAGGAAGCCGATAACATGACCCCCAGTTTGTCGTTAAAGAAACGGTCGCCATAAGTCAGTCCCAGATTCAACTGTGCTTTCTCGCTGATCCAGTTGTAGCCCGAACCGGCAGTAGCTGTCAGCGTCCGTTTATAGGGTGAATTCTTGGTGACCAGATTGATAGATCCGCCGATGGCATCGGCATCCATATCCGAAGTTACCACTTTACTGACTTCGATGGTCTGAATCATATCGGCCGGAATCAGGTCAAGTTGTACGTTGCGTGTATCCCCTTCGGCCGAAGGAATGCGGTTGCCGTTGATGGTGACCGAACTGAGGTCCGCCGATGTACCGCGTACCTGTCCGAAACGGGCTTCACCCTGATCATACTGTACATTGATACCCGAAATACGTTTCAGTGCATCTCCGATGTTTGAATCCGGAAACTTGCCTACCTGGTCGGCAGAAACTACATTTTTGATGCCCAGACTGCTCTTTTGTGAGTTGATGGCACGGCGCTGTCCCTGAAAGGCACCGCCTATTACAATTTCCTGCAATTCGACTCCTTCGTTCAGTATGACATCTCTTTCGAGTGTCTTGCCTTCGGGAATGGTTATTTTCATTTCTACGGGGGCATATCCCACATAAGTTACTTTTACCGTATAAGTCCCCGGGTTGAGGTTGGCGAAGGTATAGAAACCGTTTACGTCACTGATAACTCCTGTCTTCAGGTTCTCGATGTAGATCGAGGCACCCGGTAGTGTTTGTTTGGAAGTGTCGATGATACGTCCCCGGATCGTACCTTGTTTTACTACGTTTGCTTTTTCGTCGGCGTAGAGATGACCGCCCATGACTGATAATAAAAGAATGGATGATACTAGCTTCAGAACTCGTTTCATGTTTTTTAGTATGCGTTAATAATTTGATGCAAAAGTAGAGGAGTAAGATTTCGTGCCCTTTACGATCGTTTGAACGCTGAGTGACAAACTCGTTACATCCATGTTACCGTAAAGTCCCCCCTTGAAGTAACTTGCGTGATACGTTTTGTACGCTGAGTGATAGCATATCCCTGAAAAAATCCGTAAACTTGCACTCAGGTTTTCCATTATTAACTAACAAAATAAAACTATGCATTTGACTACAAAATTATTTTTTACCGCAACGCTGCTTGCCGGTAACCTGTTTGCTTCATTTGCCGGCGACGTTACGCTGAAGATAACGAAGAAGTATATCAACCTTCCTGTTTCCCACCAAGTGGACCGGAAGAAAATGACATTCGAGGTAAAAGGTACTCCGGAACGTAACTTCGTAATCCGTCTGGCTGACGAGAAACCCGACTACTGGGTATTCTGCGATGTCTCTTCCTGGAAAGGAAAGACACTTCGCATCAGCTATGAAGGGGAGTCTGCCGGATTGGAGAAAATCTATCAGGACGATGTGATTGCGGGGCAAGATAGCTTGTATGCAGAAAAAAACCGTCCGCAATTTCATTTCACCACTCGCCGGGGATGGATCAACGACCCTAACGGACTGGTTTTTTACGAAGGTGAATACCATCTTTTCTATCAGCACAACCCTTATGAACGGGAATGGGAAAATATGCATTGGGGACATGCCGTGAGCCGTGATCTGGTACATTGGGAGGAACTGCCGGATGCTCTGCATCCCGATGAGCTGGGAACTATTTTTTCCGGTTCGGCCGTGATCGATTATGATAATACCGCCGGATTCAATAAGAAAAACGAACCGGCATTGGTAGCTGCCTATACAGTGGATAATCCGGAGAAACAGCGGCAGTGTATCGCTTACAGTCTCGATAAAGGACGTACGTTTACCAAGTATGAAGGTAACCCGGTGATAGACTCGAAAGCGAAATGGAACAGTAAGGATACACGCGACCCGAAGGTCTTCTGGTATGCTCCCGGCAAACATTGGGTGATGGTACTTAATGAACGGGACGGACACTCGATTTATAATTCTGCCGACCTGAAGAATTGGGAATATAAGAGTCATGTAACCGGATTCTGGGAATGCCCGGAATTGTTTGAATTACCGGTAGATGGCGATAAGAATCACACTAAATGGGTGATGTACGGAGCTTCCGGTACCTATATGCTGGGCTCATTCGATGGACAGACGTTTACCCCGGAAGCCGGCAAATACTATTATTATACCGGAAGCATGTATGCTGCCCAGACTTATAGTAACATACCTGCCGGTGACGGACGTCGCATACAAATAGGATGGGGACGAATCTCACATGACGGTATGCCGTTCAATGGAATGATGTTGCTGCCCAACGAACTGACACTCCGCACTACCTCAAAGGGAGTTCGTCTGTTTAGTGTGCCTGTCAGAGAGACCGAGCAACTGTTCCAGCCTGTAGGAAACTGGACTTCACTTAGCTCTGATGCGGCCAATCAACGCTTACAGGCGTTCTCCGGTAAGGATTGTTTGCGGATCAGAACAACTATCAAACTGTCACATGCTACCAGTGCCGGACTGAATCTTTACGGTCAGCCTCTGGTGGACTATGACATGAACTCCAACCTGATCAATGGAGTGTTCTACTCACCTGACGACCGCACCAGCATGGAATTGACAGCCGACATCTACATTGATCGCACTTCCATCGAAGTCTTTATTGACGGGGGAGCCTATTCGTATTCGATGAAGCGCAGTCCGCGTGAGGGCAATCGTGAAGGGCTCCATTTCTGGGGTAACAACATAGAAGTTAAGAACCTGGAAGTGTTCTCGGTAAAGTCTATCTGGTAAAGTCGACGGATAGAAAGGGGAAGATGTAGGCAGAGGCGTGTCATCGTTCACCACAGAGTGGCACAGAGTCCCGATACACCTTGTCGTTCATTTTTTCCGGAAAAGGCGTCCTGTTTCTTTGCTTCAGGACGTCTTATATATGTATTATTAAGGAAAATGCAACATGAAAAACACAAATCTATTCCGACTGGCCTTTCTGCTTTTTGCAGGTTTATCTATATTCTTGTCCTCTTGCCAACCCAAAGAGGAAGGAGACAAAAAGTACGTCATTGGTTTTTCTCAGTGTACCTCCGATTCCTGGCGCGAAGCCGTATTGCTCGAAATGCAGATTGAGGCCTCCAATTACCGCAACGTAGAGTTGGTGGTATATAATGCTATGGACAACAGCAGCAGACAGGTATCTCAGATTCGGAAATTGATTTCCCAGAACGTGGATGTACTCATCATTTCGCCTAACGAGGCTGTTCCCATTACCGATGTGGCTGTAGAAGCTTATCGGAAAGGTATTCCTACCATTATTCACGACCGTAAGATACAATCGGATGAATATACGGTCTCTATCGGTGCCAATAATTACAACATTGGTTCTGCCATTGGTGAATACATTAACGGACAATTGCCCCCCAACTCCAAAATACTCGAGATATGGGGACTGGAAGGTTCGTCGCCTGCTATGGAGCGTCATGATGGATTTATCGATCATCTTCGTAGTGATAAGAATTTTCAGGTGACTCAGGTTTTTGGAAAATGGCATTATAACAGTGCTTATGACGCTGTCAACAGGTTAGCTACTTTTGCCGACATCGATCTGGTCTATGCCCACAACGACGTGATGGCGCTTGCTGCCCGGGACGTCATCATGAAGCGTGATTCCGTGTCCGGCAAACGTATCCGGTTTATAGGTATCGACGGGGTATATGGTGACGGTGCCGGATTGCAAGCCGTAGCCGATGAGAAGTTGGAAGCCTCGTTCCAGTACCCTACCGGAGGTGCTATTTCCATTCAGGTGGCCATGCAGATTATTAATGGAGAAAAGGTGAAGAAAAACTATGTATTGAACACTGCCATTATCAATCGGGGGAATGCGAAGACCATTTTGGCACAGTCCGAACAACTCAACCACTACCAGAAAAGAATCAACCGGCAGAAGCAGGAAGAAGATAATTTATTGTCTCGTTTCAAGTTCCTGCGCAACTCTACTATCCTGATTTTGGCATTGATGTTGCTCATTATCCCTTTGCTGGGATATGTAATGTACATGAACCTCCGGGTTAAAAATAAGAATAAAGAACTGCATGATAAAAATCAGCTTGTAGAAGCTCAAAAAGAAGAACTGGCTGTCAAGAATAGCCAGATTGAGAATATCTCCAACCAGAAACTACAATTTTTTACCAATATCTCCCATGAAATCCGTACTCCTCTTACACTGATACTTGGACCGGTCAATAAATTGATAAAGAACTCCAAGCTCGATCCTTCTATTCAAGAAGACGTGGCTTTGATGAAACGGAATGTAGACCGGCTCTACAGGATTGTCAACCAGATACTCGATTTCCGAAGAATCGACAACGATAAGATGAAATTGATTTTGCGTCAGGTAGATTTGATCGGGATGGTAAGGGAAGTTTTCGACTACTTTACCGGTATTGCCGAAGAGAAGCAGATTCATTACCGGTTCTCTACCAATATTGACGAACTGAACATTTACATAGATGTCAATAAGATAGAGCAGGTGTTGGTAAATATCATTTCGAATGCCTTTAAATATTCGGATAGTGGGGGAGATATTTCTGTCCGGATTACCGGTGAAGCGGAAACTGTCCTGCTGGAAGTGGAGGATCACGGGCGGGGAATTTCAAAAGAGAGTATGGAACACCTGTTTGAACGCTTCTATACCGGTAATAAGACTTTCGGTACAGTAGGCTTTGGCATTGGACTCAATCTTTCAAAAGAGTATGTCGACCTGCATGACGGTGAAATCCGTGCAGAGAGTCAACCGGGAGAGTATACTTTATTCAGCGTCCGGCTTTATAAAGATATCGCTCACTATACACACGAGTATATACTGGAAGAGACCGATCGCTTCAATCTCAGTTATCACGATATGGAGGTGGATACGACGGTGGTCAACGAAATGCTTTCTAAAACCTATGATTACCATGTCCTGGTCGTGGAAGACGATCCCGATGTACGATATAGCTTACGGAAAGAGCTGTCCGCCAATTTTCAGGTAGAAGTGGCAGGTAATGGTAATGAAGCATTGGACTTGTTGGGACAGGGTGATGCTTTTCACTTGATTCTGAGCGATGTATTAATGCCCGGTATGAATGGGTTCCAGTTGGTTAACCGGGTGAAGAACGATCTTGCTTTCAGCCATATCCCCATCATACTGCTGACAGCCTTGTCCGAAGACAGCCAGCGCATCTACGGCATTGCCGAAGGAGCGGATGAATACATTCCGAAGCCATTTAATATTGATTTCCTGAAAATACGTATCATCAACATTATAGCGGAACGGCAGAAGATGAAGGAAATTTATATGAAGAACCTTCAGGCCGGTACGATGGACAATGTGGAGGTATGCAAACTGATGAAGGTGGACGAGTTGTTCAGGGATAAGCTGCTGAGTATTGTCGATACACAATACGAAAACTCCGATTTCAGTATTGAGGACTTGAGCGAGCATCTGGGATTGTCGAGGGTACACCTTTATAGGAAGATGAAAACACTGTTCGGTGTTTCTCCTACCGACTATTTGCGGAATTACCGACTTAACAAAGCAATGCTTTTACTCAAAAGCCGGAAATACAATATCAGTGAGGTGGCCTATATGACCGGTTTCACCTCGCCTGCTTATTTCACTAAATGTTTCCGTACGCTTTATAAAGTTACTCCATCGGAGGCGATGACAACCTGAAATACAGTAACTGGTCCGTGTTATTAATAATGTCTTGGGTTAATCTGTGTCATTTGCGATGAAAAGATTCTAGTGAAGAACTCTTTATCACAACGGTTACCTTTCTCGTTACATCTTCAGGTAACCGTATTGATAGCTTTTCACTATTTCTGCCAGATGTTACTATCTTTATATCGTTTGTTTCCTGTGTTATACCTCTTCCGGACTATTCTGGCTAACATTGCATCAACAATCACACATCGTATAACTACTATAAATTTAGATTCGAAATGAACAGAGAGAACAAACCTTTATTCCTATATACTTTTATCACCGTTTTTGGTGGATTGATTGTAGGGTTAAATATGGCAGGTATTTCCGGAGCCGTTCCTTTTTTACAGGAACAATTTATGTTGGATGATATGGCTTTGGGATTGGTGGTAAGTATTCTGACCGTAGGTTGCCTTTGCGGTGCTTTGCTGGGAGGAGGTTTTAGCGACCGTTATGGCAGACAGAAAGTCATGTTCTCGTCAGCTGTCTTTTTTATTGTTTCTTCTTTGGGCTGCGCATTATCCGGTAATTTGGTTTCACTGCTGGTTTTTCGCCTGATATGCGGGCTGGGTATCGGAGTGATCTCTGCCGTAGCACCTATTTATATATCTGAAATATCTCCTGCCCGGCTGAGGGGAACACTGGTTTCCTACAATCAGTTGGCTATTGTGATAGGAATTCTAATTGCTTACATTGTAGATTATATATTGCTGGACTATGAGCGGAACTGGCGCCTGATGTTGGGATTCCCGTTCTTCTTTAGTGTGGCCTATCTGTTGTTATTGGGTATATTGCCTGAGAGCCCACGTTGGCTTTCGGCTCGTGGAAAAGCAGGTAGAGCCAGGCAGGTGGCCAGTAAACTGAACCTGGAAGCCGGTGAGATGACCGTGTCCGACACAAACACACAAGAAGGTAGAGATAGGATAAAGGTAACTGAA
Organism: Bacteroides fragilis NCTC 9343; assembly: GCF_000025985.1. Lineage (NCBI taxonomy): Bacteria > Pseudomonadati > Bacteroidota > Bacteroidia > Bacteroidales > Bacteroidaceae > Bacteroides > Bacteroides fragilis. The sequence goes on along the minus strand of NC_003228.3, from coordinate 5,141,129 downwards.
TTGTTTAAGGGTAACTTGGCTAAAGTGGTTTTCATAGGTTCTATACTGGCCGCCTTACAGCAAATCACGGGTATTAACGTCATCATCAATTATGCACCTTCCATCTTCGAGATGACAGGTGTTGCCGGGGATATTGCCCTTGTGCAATCTATCCTGGTGGGAGTGGTGAATCTGCTGTTTACCCTGATTGCTGTGTGGCTGGTCGATAAAGTAGGGCGTAAGATTCTGCTTCTTTGCGGAAGTCTGGGGATGGGCATCTCATTGCTGTACCTGGTTTACACTTTCGTAGTTCCGGCAGCCAATGGTATCGGTGCCTTAATAGCCGTGTTATGCTATATCGGATTCTTTGCCGCTTCACTGGCACCTTTGATGTGGGTGGTGACTTCCGAGATTTACCCTTCTCGTATTCGTGGAACAGCTATGTCACTCTCCACCGGAATCAGCTGGTTATGTACTTTTCTCACCGTTCAGTTTTTCCCCTGGATACTGAATAACTTGGGCGGATCGGTTGCTTTCGGAATCTTTGCCATTTTCAGCATTGCTGCATTCGCATTCATTTTGTTTTGTGTGCCCGAGACCAAGGGCAAGTCACTGGAGGCAATAGAAAAAGAGCTGGGAGTGGATAAAGAGGCTGAGGAGAATGTGAAAGAAGAACATGCTTTCTCGAAAATATAATAAACACAAAATTGGATATAAGTATGAAACAAAGTAAAAGAAATCTATGGTGGTCCGTCTGTGCAGGACTCTTGTTCTGCTCGTGGGGATGTAGTTCCCAGGTGTCGGATAAGCCGGTAACGCTGGAAACGTTGTTGGACGAAATGGTATCGGTGGAGGAACAGGCGCTGTATCCGGTTCCCTCTTATACCTGTCGTCAGGAAAGTAGCTACGACCGTGCATCAGTATCACCCGATTCTGCCGGTTGGTTTGCCAATAGTGACGGGTTTGGAATCAAACGGGTAGATACGGTGGCAGGCCGCATTGAGAAAGTGATGTTCGACGAAGTCGGACCTGGAGCGATCACTCGTATCTGGATTACTACCATTGACAAGCGGGGTACATGGCGGTTTTATTTTGATGGTTCTGATCAACCGGGCTGGATCATTCCGGCTTATGACCTGATGCGGATCAATGTACCCGGATTGGGAAAGGGAATGTTACAGGCACACACCAGCTATACGCCCGAAGGTAAAGGAGGAAATACCTTGTTCCTGCCTATCCCTTATGCCCGTGGGTGTAAAGTGACATTCGAAGACGAGCCGGGAGTGAATCCGACTCCCAAGTATTATCACATCAACTTCCGTAAATATCCCGAAGGCACACAGGTAGAGACTTTTTCTAAGGAGGTAGTGGAGAGAGCGGCACAGAAGATTGCCGAAGTAGACAACCGTCTTCTTCAGCCGGTAGCCGGCCGTAAAGGTGAGATCCTCCGGGAGGAGAAGAGTATTCTTCCTTCCGATTCATTGGTCATCCCTCTGCCTGCAGGCGAAAATGCGGTATACGAAGTGAAGTTCAATATTCGTATCGATAATCCTGAACAATATGCCCAGTTGATGCGGGAATTGGTGTTCAGTGCCGGGTTTGACGGAAAGCAGACCGTATGGGTACCGTTGAGTGACTTCTCCGGAGGTGGTATGGGTGCCCCCAAGGTAGATAGCTGGTATCTGACATCCGATGGAAAAGGAAATATCTCCAGTCGTTGGTTGATGCCTTATCAAAAAGATGGTGTGCTGAAAGTGCTTAACCTCTCTTCCCGGTCGGTTGCTGCTACAATGGAGGTGAATGTAGCTCCATTAAAGTGGAATAAAGATCGTTCGTTGTATTTCTATGCTTCATGGAGACAGGAAAATGGTATCTATATCCACGATAAACCTGAAGAGGCCGACCAATGTGTAGAATGGAACTTTGCTACCCTGAAAGGTAGAGGTGTCTACAAAGGCGATTTACTTTCACTTTATAATCATGCCCCGTTGTGGTATGGTGAAGGTGATGAAAAGATTTGGGTGGACGACGATACTTTCCCATCACATTTCGGTACAGGCACAGAAGATTACTACAATAGTTCATGGGCACCGGTAGTGCCTTTCTATACTCCATTTGGAGGAGCCCCGAGAGCCGATTTGGAAAGCTCTCACGGTTATAATGCTTTCTATCGCACCCGCCATCTGGATGGTATTCCTTTCAATAAGAGCTTTAAGTTCGATATTGAAATGCTGGGATGGAAACGAGGTGAGGCCGATTATGCCACTACTATTTATTGGTATGGCGATCCGGAGGCACAGGTATTTGGAACTTCAGGTATTGAAGAAGCCCGCCGGCAGTTGCTGCCTGCTGTTGAGGCTTCGGCAGACTGAAAAACATATGATAGTATTATTTAAATTTTTAATTAAATCTAATTGGTGAATATGAAACATGAAAGACCTTGCCTTGTGGCCTCCGGAAGTGACTGGCTGCAAGAAGTGTTGAGAAGGCTTTTGGTCTGGGTGGTTGTCTTGTCCTCGGGGACATTGATGGCATACGCGGGCAATCTGGATATCAGCCAGACGAAAGTCATTACGGGTACGGTGACCGAAAAGGAAACAGGTGATCCGTTAATTGGAGTAAACGTTTCGGTAAAAGGTACTTCGAAGGGTACGATTACAAATTTGAATGGCCAGTATTCGGTCGATGTGAATTCCGATAAAGATATTCTGGTATTCTCGTTTATCGGAAAGGCTACACAGGAGAAAGCAGTGAAAGGATTGAGTCAGATTGATGTGGTGATGGCCGATGATGCCACGATGTTGGGCGAAGTAGTGATCCAGACCGGTTATATGACACAGCGTAAAGCTGATCTTACCGGTTCGGTTGCTATGGCCAACACTTCGGATTTGGCTCAGAATCCTTCGACTAATGCATTGAAGTCTTTACAGGGAAAATTGCCGGGTGTATTTATTACTACAGATGGTAGCCCTGGGGGAAATGCTTCGATACAGATTCGCGGACTTACGTCACTGAATGCGCAGCCTAACCCGCTGATCGTACTTGACGGATTGGCAGGAGACTATAACCTGCGTGATATCAACCCAGCGAATATTGAATCGATTCAGGTGCTGAAAGATGCGGCTTCGGCCAGTATTTATGGTTCGAGAGCTGCCGGTGGTGTGATTATCATCGAAACAAAGAAGGGTAAAAAGGGTGAATCGAAGATTAGTTACGAAGGTCGTGTACAGTTCTCTAAATGGGTTAATAAACCCGACCTGTTGAATACCGATGAGTATGGACGTGCCATCTGGCAAGCGTATGCAAACGACGATAAACTTGGTGAAATCAAGCAAAGTGTCCGTTTCTTCGATTATGACTGGAGTTATGACAGCAACGGTTATCCGGTACTTAATTCCGTGAAACCGGTGGAATGGCTGAATACAGCTCAGACTATGCGCTCAGCCGATACTAACTGGATCGATGAAATATCTCGTACCGGAGTATCGCAGAACCATCAGATTTCAGTATCGAGTGGTACTGATAAATCACGTACTTTCTTCAACCTGGGTTATGAAAACACAGAAGGTATTCAGATTGAAACTTTCTGGAAAAAATATTCGGCTCGTTTGAACTCGGAGTATGACTTATTGAATGGTCGTTTGAAAGTAGGTGAAAACCTGGAGTTGAACTATATGAATTATCGTGAAGCCAACCATACACAGCTTGCTGCAAATGAACCCCCTATCATTCCTGTATATACCGAAACCGGTGGTTGGGGTGGTGCTTCTCTCGATGTGGGTATGGATGACTATCGTAATCCGGTGAAGGACCTTATTCTGGGGAAAGACAATGTCAATAAGTTCCTGAAGGTAATTGGTAATACGTATGCCGATTTGATGATTATCAAAGGTTTGAACCTGAGAACATCATTCGGTGTAGATTATCGTGGTTCATATTATCGTGCAGTCGATAAAAAATGGAGTGAAGCAGACGGTTCGGGCCGTGATGAAAAGTTCAACTATGTCCGCAACGATCAGACTCATTTCCTGGAATACCAGTGGACCAACCAGATCAACTATAACGGGCAATTCGGAAAACACTCGATAGGAGCTGTAGTCGGAATGGAATTTACGAAAGCTGAAAGTGAAGCATTCTATGCACGTAAAGACGGTTTGACTCTGGAAGACAGAGACTATGCTTTTTTAAGTTCGGCTACTGGTGACAAGATTACAGAGGCTACCGGTTCGGGTGATGCTTATGCTCTGTTGTCATACTTCGGTAAGTTCAACTATTCGTATGCTTCCAAATATCTGGCATCGGCAACATTACGTTATGATGGTTCTTCCAAGTTCGGTGCTGATAACCGTTGGGCAGTCTTCCCGGCATTTTCTTTGGGATGGAGAATTAAGAATGAACCGTTCCTTGAGAATGTAGATTTTCTTTCGGACCTGAAGCTGAGATTCAGTTGGGGACGTAATGGTAACTCGGCCATTCATAGCGGATACCTGCAAAGTAGTTATGTAGCCGATTATAACGGAACTTCTTATGCTATGAACGGACAGGAAAGCGGTTCTCTACAGTCTGGTTTCCGTAAATATCTCACCGGTAATTCGACATTGAAATGGGAAACTGTAACACAGACCAACTACGGTATCGATTTTGGTTTCTTCAACCAGAGCCTGGTCGGAACAATCGATTACTTTTATAAGAAGACAACCGATATGCTTTATTTGCCCCCTTATATCGGTGCATTCGGTGAAGGTGGAGATACTTATGTGAATGGTCCGAGTATGGAAAACCGTGGAGTTGAAATCTTGCTGACATACCGGAACAGTCTTCCATCGGGATTTAATTATAGCATTACGGGAAACATCGCGACTTTCAAGAATAAGATTACTGAATTGCCGGACAATGTGAGAAGTGTATATGGTGGAAACGGTATGTTGGATGATATCATCGGACGCCCCCGTAACTCTATATACGGATACGTGGCAGACGGAATCTTCAAGACACAGGAAGAGGTGGACAATTCACCGCAGCAGGCAGGAAAAGGTTTGGGACGCATTCGCTATAAAGACCTTGACGGAGACGGACGTATCACTCAGGACTACGACCGTACATGGATTGGTGTCAGTGACCCGGACTTTACTTATGGTTTGAATCTTCAGGCTTCGTATAAGAATGTAGACTTAGCTCTCTTCTTCCAGGGTGTGCATGGCGGAGATGTTTGGGATTCATGGATTGAATACAGTGACTTCTGGAACATTCAGGATGTGAATAATACCAACCACTTGAAAGGTGTATTTAATGCTTGGTCTCCTCAGAATCCGGACTCTAACATTCCGGCTCTGTCTACTCGTAACACCAATGATGAAAAGCGTACGTCTACGTATTTCCTCAAAGACGGTTCGTACTTGAAGTTGAGAACGATAGAGCTGGGATACACTTTCCCGGAAAGTATGGTGAAGAAAGCAATGATCAGCCGCTTGCGTGCCTATGTTTCGGCTAACAATGTATTCACTATCAAGAAATGGTGGGATAGCAATCGTTTCTCAGGTCCCGATCCTGAAATCCGCGACTTTGGCTATGTCATTCCATTTACCGCTACAGTCGGAGTTAATATAACCTTTTAAATAGAAATAGTATGAAAACCTTTTATAGTTTATTTCTGTCATCAGCCCTTTTGCTTTCCTTATTGGTGACGAGCTGTGCCGACCAATTGAATATTAACCCTAAAGGGGTGCTGGCTGATGATTTATTATTAGGAAAGCCCGAACATATTGATGATTTTGTGACTCCGTGCTATTCGCTGATTCCTTATCTGCCCTGGTCGGAAGCTCATGCATGGTGGATGCATGGTTCTATCCGATCGGATGATGCTTACAAAGGCGGATCGGGTGTAAGTGACCAGTCGGCCTGGCACGATATGGAAGTTTTCTCTTCTGTAACTGCCAATGTAGGGAACAATGACGGACCTTGGTTCAAAGGATATGTAGCGATATCCAGATACAACCTAGCACTCTATGCCTTGTCTAAAGTTACTGATGAAAACTATCCGTTGAAAGGTGTACGTACCGGTGAGGTGAAATTCTTGCGCGGAGCTACCTATTTCTTTATGAAGACTCTGTGGAGATACATTCCTTGGGTGGATGAAGAGAACGGAAGAACGGTGGAAGATGTGACTAATATTTCGAACCGCCCCAATGGTACTGATGATACATATTTGTGGGAACACATTGTTGCCGATTTGGAAGAGGCTGTCAGACTGTTGCCTGAAAAACAAGAGGAGATAGGTCGTATCAACAAGAATGCCGCACGTGCAATGGCTGCCAAAGCTTTATTGTTCATGGCGTACAAGCAGGATGCAAGACATCAGGTAGTCGAAGTGGATAAGAAGATTCTGGAACGTGCCTTGGTTTATATCAACGAGATCACTGATCAAGAAGGTGGAAACGTAGGCTTGTGTGAAGATTTTGCCGAAAATTTCTTGCCGGAATATGATAATGCTACCAAAGAAGCAATTTGGGAAATCCAGTATTCTATCAACGACGGAACATCAAGCGGAGGAAATACAAACAATGGTGCAGAATTGAATGCTCCTTCCTGGGAACCTTATTTCCCATGTTGTGACTTCCATAAGATGAGCTTTAATATGGCAAATGCCTTCAGAACCGGTACAGACGGATTGCCTTTGTTCGATACGTTTAACGATGCGGAAATGAAAGGAAGATACAAAGAGTATTTCGATGAAAATAGCTTTGACCCTCGTTTGAGTCATACGGCGGCTATCCCGGGATATCCTTATAAATATAATCCGGATTTGCTGTACGAGGAAAAGGCTTCCAGAAGCCCTGGTGATTATGGTTATTTGAAATCTGTTAAAGAGTTGGTTCCTGCCGGTTGCGATTGTATCATTGTAAACCGTAATTCGATGAATGTGAAGCAAATTCGTTATGCTGAAGTCTTGTTGTGGAAAGCTGAGATCCTGATTCAGTTGGATCGTCACAAAGAAGCTCGTCCTATCATTAATAAGCTGCGCGAACGTGCTAATAACAGTAGAATTCGCTTGTTGATGGCAGATGGTACTCCTTACATGAATTATAAGGTCAGCTTGTATACCGATGAGGCTGCTTGGACCAAAGACTATGCATGGAAAGCATTGATGTTTGAGAATCGTCTTGAAACAGCATGTGAGGGAAGACGCTTCTTCGATCTGCAAAGATGGGGAATCCTGGAGCCTACGATGAATGCTTACTTCCAAAAAGAGAAAACCCGTTTCTCTTGGATGAATAATGCTGTCTTTGTTGCGGGAAGAGATGAATATAAACCTATTCCTCAGCAACAGATGAACTGGGCGAAAGGAAATTATATACAGAATCCGGGTTACTAATAAAAAACAGACGATTATGAAAAGAATATTATACTTTTTTTCTGTGATGCTTTGTATACTTGCCGTCACAGGTTGCCAGGATCGCGATATCATTGATTTTAAAGATGGAGTTTCCTTACCTCCGGTGACCGATTTGAAATCGTCACTGACACCTGATAATGATGCGGTGTTGGAGTGGAAACTACCTTCAGCGATTCCGGAAGAGATACAACGTCCTTTATCCGTTTATGTTCAGGTTTACAAAGGGGCGGTGCTGGAGCATCAGATTTCTTTGGAAGGTGAACCTACTTCGTGGGAATATACACTGAAAGAACCTGAATCCAAATATAGGATTGTGGTTAAGGTCCAGGGGATGTTGAAAGAAAAGCCCTATGGACAATCAGATGAAATATATTCGTTGGGACAAACAGTTTCTATAAATTGATTGAGAGAAAGAGGCAGCGTCGGGACGACGTTGCCTCTCCTCATTTTATGCTTTCTCACACCGGATGATGATTTTTCTTTCATCGTTCAAAGTAGTAGCAAACAGATAGATATCACCTCCGTCGGTTAGTTTCAGTCGTTTCCGTAATTCGGCTACGGATTGTGGAAAATTGCGGGTGGTGATATTCGCTTTATCTAATCCGTTTAAAATATTTTTTAATTCTTTCTTGTTGAGGCTCGAGTAACCGGTTATCCGGAAGATGCGTCCCGGAAACTTTTCTATTCGTTCGTTTGAGGTGTAGAGATGGCTGTTGGCGTGAAGTTTACTCAGATGAAACGAAGAAGCGATGCTGCGGAAAGCACCGGCTTTGAGAATAGAGGCATTGGGTTCATACAGGTAAGTTCCTATTTCGTGGGTGTATGAACACTCGGTGGCTTGTTCTGATTCGCGGGTGAAAACAAAACGTTGTATTTCCTGGTTTGCAAAATTGATGCAGACGATGGGCTGAGACATTGCAGATGGAATCTCCGGAGAATCATCACCGGGCCGGAGTAGTAACAGAAGCTCCTTGCACTCGTTGTTGACTGAGACGATATGGGCTTCGGATACGTGCTGCATATCTCGTATAGCCAAGGAAAGATCGAGCATGGGTGAAAGTTTAATCATTACCTGCTTACCCTTTTCGAGTAGTAACTTTTCCAATGTGGCTACGTTGGGTTCACAGTCGGATATGGCTACTATTTTTCCACCATGTTCATTGCGGCGTGCCGGGTCCAGGAAAATACAGTCTACAGCCGGCATCTGTTGTAGATATTCCACTCCGTCGCCATTTTGTACCCGAATATGTTTCAGCCCCAGTAATGGGAAATTGTGCATGGCAAGTTCACAAAGTTCCTCCTGGCGTTCTATGTAGGTGACTGTTTTGAACTGAGTAGCGAGAAAGGCACAATCAATGCCGAATCCGCCGGTCAGATCGACTAACCCTTCTCCATGTACCAGTGAAGCTTTGTAGAGTGCGGTAACTTCCGATGAACATTGCTCTAATGATAGATGGCGCGGATATAAAAGTCCTTCTGTTGCATGCCAACTTGGTATTTTAGAAACGGTAGCTTGCCATCCGGCTATCTGAACGATAGCCAGAGACATGTCCACTTGAGGATATCTCTTTGCTTGTAATGCCAGGGAGTGTACATCGTCATTGCGATGCTCCCGGATAAACAAGATGGTTTCCGGAGAAAGATACATATCTTACTTTAGTTTATGAGTTTGTACTTCTGTTTGGCTTCGTCTCGGCTGCATAGGTTAAAGTGCCACCATTCACTGGGAAGTGCACGAAATCCTGCACTTTTCATAACTTGTCTTAGTAGAATTCGGTTTTCTCGTTCTTGTTGCGTTATTTTTCCTTCTCTTACTAATTTTGCTTCATTTGTTATGTGTGATGCTGCATCCATATAGTCCACTTCTGTCCCCATGGGTAACGGATGTCCTAGTGAATCGGCTATGCTGATATCTACTGCCAATCCATAATTATGCAGACCTCCTCCTCGTGAGGGGTTAGATACATACATATACTTGGAGGTCCCTTTTACCACATCCCACATTTTTTTCTGTACGGACATCGGGCGTGCTGCATCATAAATTATCAGGCGGTAGCTGGGATATTGGGCTTTAAGTAACAGATGTGCTTCTAAAAGAGCTTTAGCTGCGTCCGGGTGAAGATATGCTTCTTTCAAATCAGTATAAAGAAGTTGACCGGTAAAATTGTCCGGAGTGGCGTACATGAGCCGGATAATGAATGTAGAATCAAGTTCGGCGATATTCATCAGACCGATGGAATCCAGATAAAAGGCGGTTTGGCTTTTACTTGTAATTGGTTGCGGTTCCACTGGAGTTACGAGGACAATGGAATCTTTAAATGCAGGGTGGGGCTGTGCTTCCTTATATTGACAGGAAGTAGTAAAAGACAGGAGTAGGATGAAAGCGGTTAAAAGTCCGAGTCGCATATAATTTCTTTTCTGAATATGAATGCAAAAGTATAAAAACATAAGCGCATATTTTATAAGTTATGAGAGATTTTCATTTTGAAGCTTCTGTTAAGGAGGTGTCCAAGCCACTTTAGAATGGTGTGTAGCTTGAATATGACTTTGGGTGGAACTGAATATTGGTGGCTTTCAAAAAGGGATCGGGACTCTCCATCTAGCTACACAAAATGGTGGACAGTGCCTCCTAAGGTTAGTTTTTAAGCAATGTCCTTTGGTCTTTAACAGTAAACTCCTCTTGCTTTCACTCCCAACCTTGCTTTTAAAAATCTCCTGCCCCCATGCTTGTCCTAATCGCAACTATCCCTTTCCATCCGCCACTTATCCCTTTTCCCAGAAAATACCCCCTTTTTCTCTATTTCCTTCATTCTCAATCCTTTTTCTCCTTTTGTTTTTCCTCTTCCTATAACTTGATTTAACCCTCTGTTAAATCAAGCCTTTTGTTTCCAAATAACAAGTCTTTTCGATGCAAAAGTTTTGTTCTTTCCGCCCCTGAAATAAATATCTTCCCAACCGCATTAACAATGTTAACGCGGTCTTCCGTTCAATTTTTGTTTGATTCCTGTCTGATTCCCGTTCAATTCCCGCCAAGGTCCCACCGAGTTTTTTGCTTAAACCCCGTCGTATTTTCTGTTTACCTCCCGTTAAATTCGCTATTTTCTCCTCAATTTCCTCCCGCAAACACTTCTCCTTCTCCCTTTCGCATCCAATCTTCTTTTCCCTCTCCCCTATAAATTTCCCCTATATAATATAATAATGTGTCCCTTTTCTTCCCCGGCCTTTCCCTTTTCCATAATCAATTATCAGAACCTTCCTCTCCCTCAGCCCTTTACGTTTTTATTCAATTTTTTTTCAAAAAAATCCCCTTTTATATTTGTCTCTTATCTCCTAATGCCTTACTTTTGCATCCGCTTTCCAAGAGACGGACAGCATTTAATTTTGACATGTTGCAACGGCGTAGGACGTGCCTTACAGAATAACAAAAATAATTTTCTTTTTATTTGGATCATTATTATAAAAGTCGTTATCTTTGCAGTCCGATTCGCAGAGCGAGGGCCTTTGGCTGTCTTTTCTTTCCCTTTCGCACAGAGAGGCTTGGAAATAAAAGGCGGGCATTGAAAAAAAACTTCCCAAAACATTTGGCAGTTTAAAATAAACCCCTTACCTTTGCACCCGCTTTTGAAACGAAGCAGAATTTAAAAAGAAGAGTTCTTTGAAACATTGATAAACAATACAAGTAGTACAAGTCAAATTTAGAACCGTCAATACTTATTATATAGGTATATAAAAATGACCGTCAATAAATTTTCGACATCCTGAACAGAGCTAATATCATCCCTTATGGGATATATAACAATACTTTTACAATGAAGAGTTTGATCCTGGCTCAGGATGAACGCTAGCTACAGGCTTAACACATGCAAGTCGAGGGGCATCAGGAAGAAAGCTTGCTTTCTTTGCTGGCGACCGGCGCACGGGTGAGTAACACGTATCCAACCTGCCCTTTACTCGGGGATAGCCTTTCGAAAGAAAGATTAATACCCGATAGCATAATGATTCCGCATGGTTTCATTATTAAAGGATTCCGGTAAAGGATGGGGATGCGTTCCATTAGGTTGTTGGTGAGGTAACGGCTCACCAAGCCTTCGATGGATAGGGGTTCTGAGAGGAAGGTCCCCCACATTGGAACTGAGACACGGTCCAAACTCCTACGGGAGGCAGCAGTGAGGAATATTGGTCAATGGGCGCTAGCCTGAACCAGCCAAGTAGCGTGAAGGATGAAGGCTCTATGGGTCGTAAACTTCTTTTATATAAGAATAAAGTGCAGTATGTATACTGTTTTGTATGTATTATATGAATAAGGATCGGCTAACTCCGTGCCAGCAGCCGCGGTAATACGGAGGATCCGAGCGTTATCCGGATTTATTGGGTTTAAAGGGAGCGTAGGTGGACTGGTAAGTCAGTTGTGAAAGTTTGCGGCTCAACCGTAAAATTGCAGTTGATACTGTCAGTCTTGAGTACAGTAGAGGTGGGCGGAATTCGTGGTGTAGCGGTGAAATGCTTAGATATCACGAAGAACTCCGATTGCGAAGGCAGCTCACTGGACTGCAACTGACACTGATGCTCGAAAGTGTGGGTATCAAACAGGATTAGATACCCTGGTAGTCCACACAGTAAACGATGAATACTCGCTGTTTGCGATATACAGTAAGCGGCCAAGCGAAAGCATTAAGTATTCCACCTGGGGAGTACGCCGGCAACGGTGAAACTCAAAGGAATTGACGGGGGCCCGCACAAGCGGAGGAACATGTGGTTTAATTCGATGATACGCGAGGAACCTTACCCGGGCTTAAATTGCAGTGGAATGATGTGGAAACATGTCAGTGAGCAATCACCGCTGTGAAGGTGCTGCATGGTTGTCGTCAGCTCGTGCCGTGAGGTGTCGGCTTAAGTGCCATAACGAGCGCAACCCTTATCTTTAGTTACTAACAGGTTATGCTGAGGACTCTAGAGAGACTGCCGTCGTAAGATGTGAGGAAGGTGGGGATGACGTCAAATCAGCACGGCCCTTACGTCCGGGGCTACACACGTGTTACAATGGGGGGTACAGAAGGCAGCTAGCGGGTGACCGTATGCTAATCCCAAAATCCTCTCTCAGTTCGGATCGAAGTCTGCAACCCGACTTCGTGAAGCTGGATTCGCTAGTAATCGCGCATCAGCCACGGCGCGGTGAATACGTTCCCGGGCCTTGTACACACCGCCCGTCAAGCCATGGGAGCCGGGGGTACCTGAAGTACGTAACCGCAAGGATCGTCCTAGGGTAAAACTGGTGACTGGGGCTAAGTCGTAACAAGGTAGCCGTACCGGAAGGTGCGGCTGGAACACCTCCTTTCTGGAGCGATGTTGAAAACGACGTTCATTGGTTCTAAATTGTACTACTGGTACTTGTTTATTTATAGAATATAGATCAACCATCTATAGCAATATAGATAGAGATAAACAAGAGAAAAACAGAAGCCGAGTCTAAAACAGGACACGGTTGAACTAGTCCTATAGCTCAGTTGGTTAGAGCGCTACACTGATAATGTAGAGGTCGGCAGTTCAACTCTGCCTGGGACTACCAACAGATAGATATTTTATCTTGTATGATTGGGGGATTAGCTCAGCTGGCTAGAGCATCTGCCTTGCACGCAGAGGGTCAACGGTTCGAATCCGTTATTCTCCACTCCGATACCGCGACCTAACAGGCTTGCGTGTAATCAAACGATCTTTGACATGATGTACAGAAAAAAGTAAATTTAGTAAGAGCTAAAAGTATATATCGAACCATTTGGTTCAGATCCTTTTTAAGAAAAGGAGATGAATCTGGCGATAAAAGAAAGTAAATAAGGGCGCATGGCGGATGCCTTGGCTCTCGGAGGCGATGAAGGACGTGATAAGCTGCGATAAGCTTCGGGTAGGTGCAAATGACCTTTGATCCGAAGATTTCCGAATGGGACAACCCGGCATTCTGAAGGAATGTCATCCAACTTGGTTGGAGGCTAACGCAGGGAACTGAAACATCTTAGTACCTGCAGGAAAAGAAAATAAATAATGATTCCCCTAGTAGTGGCGAGCGAACGGGGATTAGCCCAAACCACCCATGTTACGGCATGTGTGGGGTTGTAGGACCACGCTCTCGCAAGACAGTTATTGAGAAGAAACGACTGGAAAGTCGTGCCATAGACGGTGATAGCCCGGTATTCTAAGGTAACCGAAGCGTAGTGGTATCCTGAGTAGCGCGGAGCACGAGGAATTCTGCGTGAACCAGCCGGGACCATCCGGTAAGGCTAAATACTCCCGAGAGACCGATAGCGAACCAGTACTGTGAAGGAAAGGTGAAAAGCACTTCGAATAGAAGAGTGAAATAGTCCCTGAAACCATGCGCCTACAAGCGGTCGGAGCAGCTTAAGCTGTGACGGCGTGCCTTTTGCATAATGAACCTACGAGTTACTTTTTCCGGCAAGGTTAAGCATCTTGAGATGTGGATCCGAAGCGAAAGCGAGTCTGAACAGGGCGGATAGTCGGAAGGAGTAGACGCGAAACCAAGTGATCTACCCTTGGGCAGGTTGAAGGTTAGGTAACACTAACTGGAGGACCGAACCGATAAGCGTTGAAAAGCTTCCGGATGACCTGAGGGTGGGGGTGAAAGGCTAATCAAACTTGGAGATAGCTCGTACTCCCCGAAATGCATTTAGGTGCAGCCTTGAGAGTTACTAATGTGAGGTAGAGCGACTGATAAGATGCGAGGGCTTCACCGCCTATCAAGTCTTGATAAACTCCGAATGCGCATTAGTTCTATCTCAGGAGTGAGGGCATGGGTGCTAAGGTCCATGTCCTAAAGGAGAAGAATCCAGACCATCAGCTAAGGTCCCCAAATAAACACTAAGTTGAACTAACGAAGTCAGATTGCTAAGACAGCTAGGATGTTGGCTTGGAAGCAGCCATTCATTTAAAGAGTGCGTAACAGCTCACTAGTCGAGGAGTTTGGCGTGGATAATAATCGGGCATAAGTGTTTTACCGAAGCTATGGGATACGTAAGTATCGGTAGGGGAGCATTCCACTCAGCGTTGAAGGCGAAGCGTGAGCTTTACTGGAGCGTGTGGAAAAGCAAATGTAGGTATAAGTAACGATAAAGGGGGTGAGAAACCCCCTCGCCGCAAGACTAAGGTTTCCTGATCAACGCTAATCGGATCAGGGTTAGTCGGGTCCTAAGGCTCAGCCGAACGGTGAGGCCGATGGCAGAACAGGTTAATATTCCTGTACTACCTATAAGAGTGATGTGGAGACGGAGGAGTGACAACGCCGCGGACTGACGGAATAGTCCGTTAAAGGGTGTAGATGTTGATTATCCCAGGCAAATCCGGGATAAGAGTCGAACCTGACAGTATACCAATTTCCCCGGAAAACGGTAATAGTGCGTGTAAACATACTCCCAAGAAAATCCGCTAAACTTAATCTTATAGGTACCCGTACCGTAAACGGACACACGTAGTCGGGTTGAATATACTCAGGCGCTTGAGTGAATCACGGTTAAGGAACTAGGCAAATTGACCCTGTAACTTCGGGATAAAGGGTCCCTACCCGGTGACGGGAGGGCGCAGAGAATAGGTCCAGGCAACTGTTTAACAAAAACACAGGGCTGTGCAAAATTGAAAGATCACGTATACAGCCTGACACCTGCCCGGTGCTGGAAGGTTAAGAGGAGATGTCATCGCAAGAGAAGCATTGAATTGAAGCCCCAGTAAACGGCGGCCGTAACTATAACGGTCCTAAGGTAGCGAAATTCCTTGTCGGGTAAGTTCCGACCTGCACGAATGGTGTAATGATCTGGACACTGTCTCAACCGTGAGCTCAGTGAAATTGTAGTATCGGTGAAGATGCCGATTACCCGCGATGGGACGAAAAGACCCCGTGAACCTTTACTATAGCTTAACATTGAATTTGGGTAATTGATGTGTAGGATAGGCCGGAGACTTTGAAGCAGGCACGCCAGTGTTTGTGGAGTCGCTGTTGAAATACGGCCCTTTGGTTATTTGAGTTCTAACTCGCTGATGCGAGGACACTGTTTGGTGGGTAGTTTGACTGGGGTGGTCGCCTCCAAAAGCGTAACGGAGGCTTCTAAAGGTGCCCTCACGCCGATTGGTAACCGGCGGTAGAGTGTAATGGCATAAGGGCGCTTGACTGGGAGACTTACAAGTCGATCAGGTAGGAAACTAGAGCATAGTGATCCGGTGTTTCCGTATGGAAGGGACATCGCTCAAAGGATAAAAGGTACTCCGGGGATAACAGGCTGATCCCTCCCAAGAGCTCATATCGACGGAGGGGTTTGGCACCTCGATGTCGGCTCGTCACATCCTGGGGCTGGAGAAGGTCCCAAGGGTTGGGCTGTTCGCCCATTAAAGTGGCACGCGAGCTGGGTTCAGAACGTCGTGAGACAGTTCGGTCTCTATCTATCGTGGGCGTATGAAATTTGCGTGGCTCTGACACTAGTACGAGAGGACCGTGTTGGACTGACCTCTGGTTTACCGGTTGTGCCGCCAGGTGCATTGCCGGGTATCTAAGTCGGGATTGGATAAGTGCTGAAAGCATCTAAGTACGAAGCCAGCCACAAGATTAGATTTCTTTCAGGGTCGTTGTAGACTACAACGTTGATAGGACGCAGGTGTACAGGTGGTAACATCACAGCCGAGCGTTACTAATTGCCCGATGACTTTCTTTTATCCGCCTTCAATGGTTTATATATCCGTTTAGCTTCACTATTTATATAATAGACCGCTGAATTTACTTTTGTACATTATGTCTACCTTATTCAGGTGACTATAGCATCAGGGTTCCACCTCTTCCCATTCCGAACAGAGAAGTTAAGCCTGATCACGCCGATGGTACTGCGTAACAGTGGGAGAGTAGGTAGTCGCCGTTTTTTTCAGATGGTTCATCCCCTTCGGTCGAAAGATCGGAGGGGATGACTTGTTTTATACCATACCCTGTTTAACAAGGATTCCTGACCACCTCTTTCTTGGTTCATCCGGTATATTCCAGATTCAACCTTCAGTTTTCCGGCTTCAGTATCTTTACTCCCCTATTGAATTATCCGATTATCTATTTTTGTCGAAAATTTAAAAGATAAGATATGAAGATAAGTGTATTATTAGCTGCTCTCCTGTTGCTATTTTCTTGCACGGATAAAGACAGTAAGCAGAGTCAGGACTTAATTGTCAAGACAGCACAAGCAGTTTCGGCCTCTGGGATCAAGACAACGGAGTTCCCGTTTATCGCACAACCTTTTCGTACCTCTGAGCTATCGTTTCGTGTCGGAGGCCCTATTGATCGTTTGGATGTATATGCCGGTAACCATTACAAACAAGGCAGTATTATTGCTGAAATAGACCCGCGTGATTTCCATATTCGCAAAGAACGGGCTGAAGCCATCTATCACCAAGCTAAAGCTGAATTTGAACGGATAGAGAAGCTGTATGAGAAGAATAATGTTTCGGCGAGTACATATGAAAAGACTAAGGCGGATTATACTACTGCCAAAACTGCTTTCGATACGGCTTCCAATGAACTGGGAGACACTCGTCTGACAGCTCCTTTTGATGGTTATGTGGGAGAAGTTTATATAGAAAAATACCAGGATGTGAAGCCGGCTCAGCCTGTTATATCCTTTATTGACATAAATCGGTTGAAGATAGAGATTTATGTTACTCAGAATATTGCGTTTGCCTCACACCCCACAGATAGTGTCCGGATCTATTTTGATGCCCAGCCCGATAAGTATTATAAGGCACAGATTGTGGAAGTATCGAAGGGGACAACCCGCAATAATCTTTCTTATTTACTAACGGCTGTTTTACCTAATAAAGAAGGGAAATTATTGGCGGGTATGTCGGGAAAAGCAATCTTTGATGCTCCCGGAACAACGGATCTGACAGGTGTTTCCATTCCCCAAACGGCATTATGTTATCGTCCCTCGGAAGGTGAATATGTGTGGGTTATTGATACGAATACCCGACAAGTGAATCGACGGACAGTGAAAAAAGGAAATCTGCTTCCCGGTGGCTATGTTACCATAACCGAAGGATTGAGGGCCAGTGAAACGGTAGCTACGAGCGGACTTCGTTTTTTATCGGATGGTATGAAAGTGGAAATCTCTACTAAGACAAACTCATTATGAAGCTGGTGAAGTATTTTTTGCAGAAAAGAGCCGTCACTATTTTATTATTGGTGTTGGTGCTGGCAGGAGGTCTGTTTTCTTATTTTAAAATGGGAAAGCTGGAGGATGCTCCCTTTACTATCAAACAAGCATTGGTACTGACTTCCTACCCGGGGGCTTCTCCCGCAGAGGTGCAGTCGCAAGTAACTGATATCTTAGAGGAAGCCATACAGTCGCTAGGAGAACTTTATTATCTGAAAACCGAGAATCGTGCCGGACTTTCTAAGATCACGGTTTATGTGAAAAAAGAGATTCGTGCTGAAGAGATGCAGCAATTATGGGATAAATTACGTCGGAAAGTAAATGATGTACAAGATAAATTGCCTGCCGGGGCCGGAACTTCTATCGTAAATGATGACTTTGGAGATGTACTCGGTGTATTTTACGGACTGACCGGTGATGGGCATACATATAGGGAACTGGAAGACCAGGCTAAATTTATAAAGAATGAATTACTAAAAGTTAAGGATGTAGCGAAAATTGAGATTTATGGTGTACAAACACCGACAATCGATGTCTTGATCAGTCCTTCTGTTATGGCACAAAGTGGAGTTACGACTGCGGATATTATGCGAGCTTTCGAAGCCCAGAATAAAATGGTCGATGCCGGTGGTATTGATGCCGGCACCAATCGCATCCGTATAGAATCTACCGGCAATTTCTATTCGCTGGATGATATTCGTGATCTGACCATTGTTTCGCGTACCGGAGAGCATTTCCGTCTGGCCGATATTGCACAGATAGAGGAAGGATATCAGACTCCTCCGGCTAATCAAATGCGCATAAATGGTAGTCCGGCAGTTGGGATCGCCATTTCTACCGTACCTACAGGAAATGTAGTGGATATGGCTGAAAATGTTAAAATGCGTATCGGTGAATTGTCACAATCGATGCCTGATGGCTACGAACTGATTTCTATCTACGATCAGGGCTATGAATCGGCGGTAGCAAATCAGGGATTTATCCTGAACCTGATCATATCAGTTATTACTGTTGTTGCGATTCTGCTGTTCTTTATCGGATTCAAAAATGGGCTCTTGATAGGTAGCGGGCTGGTGTTCTCCATTTTTGCTACTCTAATTGTTATGATGGCATGTGATATTGCCCTTCAACGGATGTCGCTTGCTGCAATTATCATTGCTATGGGAATGTTGGTTGACAACGCCATTGTCGTGTCCGATTCTGCTCTGATTAACATGGAACGGGGAATGCGTAAACGGGTTGCTATCATGCGTGCATGTTCGTCTACTGCTTTACCTTTATTGGCGGCAACGGTTATTGCTATTCTCACGTTCCTTCCGATTTACTATTCACCCCATATCACAGGTGAGCTGTTGTCCTCACTGGTGGTAGTGATCGGTGTTTCGTTAATGTTCAGTTGGGTATTTGCGTTAACGCAGACTCCGTTCTTCATTCAGGAGTTTGTAAGACGTCCCCGTCCTGAAGAGCTGAAAGCATCTCTGTTTGATGGAAAATATTATCATCTTTTCAGGAAATCATTGCGTTGGGTACTTCGGCATCGCACGATGACTATAGCTTCGTTGGTTGTTCTGTTGTTGCTTTCGGCATGGAGTTTCAAATTTATTCCGAAGGTTTTTGTGCCCGCTCTGGATAAGCAATACTTTACTGTCGATATGTGGCTGCCTGAGGGAACAACAATCGGGGAGACGGACCGGATAGCCGGTGAAATATCCGATTATATCCGTACTCATGAAGAGACCGAAATGGTTTCGTCTTATATCGGCCGTACTCCGCCTCGCTATTATCTTTCAAATATATCTTTCGGTCCTCAATCCAACTATGCCCAGTTGCTAGTGAAATGTAAAAGTTCCAAAGAGTCGCGGGCACTGAATGCTCTGTTGCAGGATTCCATTCGTTTGAAATATCCGGAACCGCTGATTAAGGTGAATAAGTTCGAATTAAGCCCGCTGACGGAAGCCATGATAGAAGCCCGCTTTCTGGGGCCCGATCCGGCTGTTCTAGACTCTTTGGCAGGTGAGGCGATCGAGATTATGCGTCGTAACCCAAAAGTCGCAGATGCACGCAATGAATGGGGAAATATGTCGATGGTGATGCGCCCGGTTTATGATCCCGTGAAGGCAGGTGCTCTCGGTATAACCAAATCACAGATGATGGAGTCTGTGAAATCGATCAGCGACGGAACCAGGGTAGGTGTTTATCGCGATGATGAGAAAAAGGTTCCTGTACTATTGAAGTCGGAAGGAGCTGACATTACGGATGCTCGTTCTTTAGGTAATTTCTCTGTATGGAACGGTGAGCATTCGGCACCTTTGTCGCAAGTGACCGAACGAATCGAGACGACATGGGAGTGGCCTCAGATGCGTACTTATAACCGTCAACTGTCTATGGCTGCCATGTGTGGAGTAAAATCCGGGTATACCATGGCAGAAGTGCATGGGGAAATTCGTAAAGAGATTGAAGCGATGAAGGTGCCCGAAGGTTATACTTTCTTTTGGGACTCACAATACAAAGATCAGAGAGAGGCGATGGAGGCAATCGGTAAATTCTTTCCTCTGGCTTTTCTGGTACTGGTCGTTATTCTGGTTGCCTTGTTTGGTAACTTTCGCGATCCGGTCATTATTCTATGTGTTCTTCCGCTGTCCATTATCGGAGTGGCTGTCGGTATGCTCTTGACGGGATTTGATTTCGGATTCTTCCCGATTGCCGGTTGGTTGGGATTATTGGGTATGGTTATTAAGAATGTGATTGTACTGTTGGACGAAATAGATGTGCAACGCCGGGAAGGAGTCGTTCCTTATACGGCCGTGATCGAATCTACGGTTTCAAGAACCCGTCCGGTACTGATGGCAGCCACAACCACCATACTGGGGATGGTCCCCTTACTGTTTGACATAGCATTTGGCGGGATGGCGGCTACTATCATTTTCGGGTTGACATTCGCTACCTTGCTGACTTTGTTTGTTACTCCGGCATTATATGCAATATTTTATAAGATAAAAGAGAAATGATGATGAAGAAAATAAATAGATGGCTTATCTTTTTGCTGTGTGTGCCGACAGTTGCTTTTGCTCAGCAAAATAGTTTGCTGCAAAAGTACAGGTCGATGGCTTTAGATTATAACCATGACTTGAAAGCTGCGGACAAAAATATAGCTGCAAGTATCGAATTGGAGAAAGCGGCACAGAAGGATCTACGTCCTAAACTGTCGGGAGAGGCGAATTTTCAGTATACCGGTAATCCTCTTCAATTGAATATCGACTTGCTTTCGATGCAGACTCCGTTGGCTTTTGAAGGAAGAAATATGAAATACGGTGCTTCCCTTTCTTTGTTACAACCGGTTTATACAGGTGGGCGGTTATTGGAAAGTATCCGGATGGCTAAACATCAGCAAAGTCTGGCAATACATCAGGCAGATTATTTCCGTTCCGCAGTATCCTATCAGACGGATATGCAATATTGGAACACCGTTGCGCGTGCAGAAATAGTCCGTGTAACTACGGAATATCGCAATTCGGTTGCCAGCTTCTCCCAAACCATACGGGAGCGTGTGGAAGCAGGATTGGTTGATCCGCAGGACTTGCTGATGGCGGAGGTAAAACTGAATGAAGCGGAATACCAACTGTTGCAAGCAAAAAGAAATCTGGAAACAGGACGTATGGCACTAAATTCTCTGATTGGCGTGGAACTTCATGCTCCGACTGAAATAGAAGATACGATTTCTGCCGTTAGGGCGGATAAAGATCTGTGGGGTGAGGGTGAAATAGATCGTCCGGAACTTAAGATGGCCTATGCCCGGATTAAAATAGCAGAAAGTTCGAAAAAATTAACGGATGCTAAGTATAAGCCACAGTTTTATATAGGTGTAGATGGAAGCTATTCTGCTCCCGGTTATGATTTCCGTTCCGATTTGGATCCCAATTATGCCATTTATGCCAAAGTATCCGTTCCCTTGTTTGAGTGGGGAAAAAGACGTGATGAAAAGCGAGCCTCTTCTTTCAAAGTAGGAATGGCTACTGATTATTTGAATCAGGTCACCGACCAGGTGAAACTGGAAGTGGAGACAGCCCGTGTTTCATTGTCGCAGACTATGGAACAGGTGCGCCTCACCGAAGGCTCACTGAGTAAAGCCTTCGAAAATGAGCGTATGGCATTGGAGCGGTATACTGAAGGGAAGGCCTCTGTAATAGAGGTGATTGAGGCCCAAACGTACCGGCAAGCTTCCCAACTGAACCATGTACAGGCAAAAGTCTCGGCACAAGGGGCTTATTCGGAATTGATCAGAGCTTTGAATAAATATTAAATAGTTTATGATAATTACCCGAAATATGATAGCTTTGTTCGCATGAAATGGAATGTCCTGTTATATGGTCTGTTATTCTCGGGATTAGGTATCTTTTCCTATCTCCTGCTTGTCAACTATACGGAGCTGACTCCTAAAGTAGCGGATGTTCTCTATTCAAAGGGAGCATTCGTCTTCTTTATTACCGCTTTCAATGTGCTTGGTTATTCTACGCTTCGGATCAGTTCGTGGATAAACACTCAGTATGCACTCAATATCCGCCATCGTTGGAAGATAATAGTTATTTATGTTGCCGTTATCTTGTTATTCCTGTTGTTGAACTATAGCCTGCTGATTGCTGCTAAGCTATTGGCAGGCATTGACAACCTATTTACTTTCTCCAATGGAGGCTGGCGTATCCTGATCGTGGTATGGCTCGTAGAGCTTGTCATTGTGGGCTTATTATTGGCAAATCGTTCTATTCAGAATAACCTGAAACTGCAACAGGAGGCCGCAAAACTACAAACAGAGAACGACACTGCACGTTATGCGGCTTTACAAAGTCAACTGAATCCCCATTTTCTGTTTAATAGTCTCAATACACTGATTGCTGAAATAGAATATAACCCGGGTAATGCTGTTCATTTCACCAAGCATTTGTCCAGTGTATACCGTTATGTTTTGCAATGTCAGGATAAAACATTGGTAACGTTGACGGAAGAACTGGAATTCCTGCAATCTTATCTCTTTCTGCATAAAGTTCGTTTGGGAGATTGCATTAGTTGTAACTGTTGTATAGCTTCCGGCTATACTAGTTGTATGCTGCCTCCGCTGACTTTGCAGTTACTGGCAGAGAATGTCATCAATCATAATTCTATTACTCTCAGCAAGCCTATGAAGATAGATATTCGGTTAGAGGAAGGATATCTTGTGGTGAGTAACCCCATACAGCCTAAAAAAAGTCATGAATCGCCGGGTGTAGGGCTGAAGAACCTGTCCAATCGTTGCCAGTTGATGCTCGGCAAAGAGATAATTGTCCACAACGATGAAAAAGTATTTATCGTAAAAGTACCTTTACTGTATGAATAAAATAAATGTAGCCATTATAGAAGATGAAATTCCGGCAGCCCGTTTGCTACATTCCATGGTATCCGGACTTCGCCCTCAATGGGAGCTTACTCTGATACCGGGGAGTGTAGACGAAGCCGTTGCCTGGTTTGACGAGCATCCGCATCCCGATCTGATCTTTCTCGATATACATCTGGCAGATGGCAATGCTTTTGACTTCCTCTCTGCCGCACACCCTTCTTCCGTCATAATTTTCACTACGGCGTATGATCAGTACGCCATTCGTGCATTTACGGTCAATAGTATCGATTACATACTTAAGCCGATAGACGAAAAACGCCTGTCGGATGCAATCACTAAATATGAGAGCTTGCTGACCAATGCTGTTCCCAGACCGGAAGATTACTTAGGCACTCTGCTTGAGGCACTTCAATACAAAGAGAAACGTTACCGTACCCGTTTTCTTATTTCCGGAGTAGATCGTTTCTGGTCGTTACAAGTGGCAGATATTGCCTATTTTTATTCCGAGAACAAAGTAACGTTTGCTGTTACCCGCAAAGGTCAGGAACACATTCTAGATTTGTCTTTAAACAAACTGATGGAACAACTCGATCCGGAGCGTTTCTTTCGCGCCAACCGCCAGGTTCTTGTCTGCATTGATGCCATTGACCATGCCGAGCCTTTCTTTAACGGAAAGATAGTGGTAACTGTGCGCCCTCCTTATAAACAGAAAATTACGATAAGCGAGGAGAAACTTTCAGCTTTTAAACTATGGCTGAATCATTGAAAAAAATGTTTGGAGTATATATAAAACGAAATCGACTATAAATCATTTGATCTATAGTCGATTTCAGTGGGCCAACTAGGGCTTGAACCTAGGACCTCCAGATTATGAGTCTGTTGCTCTAACCAACTGAGCTATAAGCCCGATGTATCCTTTCTATCGGATGCGGGGACAAAATTAATGCTTTCTGATGAATTATGCAAGCATTTTAGTCAAAAAACTGACTCTTTCCCGTATGTCTCAGAACTTGTATGTTCGTTTAGGATTCTTAGGAAACCAACCTTTTTTCACCCTCTCTTCTTGCTCAAAGACTTCTTTGATGGTCCAGAAAGAAGAGAAAGCGAATACGCCCAATAAAGACGAAACGAGTATATTGTCTGTGCTCAACGAAGCAGCTACTCCCGCGATACCTAATATCAGGAAAATCCACCAGCATTTTGTTCCCCAGTAATATTCAGCTTTTACCACAACGGGGTGGAATAAGCCGATAATCAGGAACGTGCAAATACCAATGAGCAACCCTGACAGGTGATATTCATTCAACCACTCCATCGGCTACTTATCTGCGTGAATAGGAATTTCTTTCTTGATGCTTTGCTCCAGAGAAATCAGGGTTTCGGTGGCGGTTACTCCCGGTATCTCTTGCATTTTGTTGTTCAGTAGGTCCATCAAGTGTTCGTTGTCGCGTGCATATACTTTGGTCAGCATGGTGTAAGGGCCGGTTGTGAAGTGGCACTCTACGATCTCGGGAATTTTCTGTAATTCGGCCACTACAGCTTTATACATAGATCCTTTTTCCAGTTTGATACCGACATAAGTACAGGTACGATATCCCAGAGATTTCGGGTTTACGTGATAACCAGAGCCTACAATGACTCCCAGATCGATCAGTCTCTGCACGCGTTGATGGATGGCCGCACGTGAAACGCCGCATTCTGCTGCCACGTCTTTAAAAGGGATACGGGCGTTCTGAGAAATAATCTCCAGAATCTGCCTGTCAAGGTTGTCTATTTTTTCCATAATAATAAATGTAAATTCCAATTGTTATCAAATAGTAAGCAAATATAGAGATTTATTTTAATTTCTCTATATAAAAGTCAGAAAAAACAGAAAAATCGTATACTTTCTATTTTTATTATCCGGATAAAAAAGATGCCGGACGATTACGTCCGGCATCTCTCCTGTTCTTTTTAAATAAGGCCTGTTAATTTCTTATTTCTCAATATCCAGCAATTCTATTTCGAATATCAATGTAGAGAACGGTTTGATCTGTCCCATGTCTCTTGAGCCATAAGCCAGTTCCTGCGGGATATAAAGTTCCCATTTTGAACCGACAGGCATCATTTTCAGGGCTTCAGTCCAACCTTTGATAACTCCGCCGACGTTAGTCACGAACGGTTCCTTACGTTCGTAAGTGCTTTCGAATTCTGTTCCGTCGATCAGTTTACCTCTGTAGTTTACTTTCACTTTGCAAGTATCGTTAGGAATTTCACCTTTACCTTCAGTGATCACCTTGTACTGTAATCCGCTTGCAGTGGTTTTTACTCCTTCTTTAGTTTTATTCTCAGCAAGGAACTTCTCACCGGCAGCTTTGTTATCAGCATATTTCTTTTCGGCAGCTTTTCCTTTGATGCTTTCCATCATTTTCTGAATCAATACCTGAGCTTCTTCGGGACGCATCTTCATATCTTTATTGAGTACGCCTGCAAATACGCCTGCAAGAATATCGCCCTTGTTAACAGTCATAGTTGAATCATCAGCAAATAACTGGTGGTTCATGCCTTTGATAGCCTGAGGACCTGCCATTTGTGATCCGATCTGGAGACCGAGTACATAAGCTTCGTCTTTTTTGCTTGTTTTATTGGCAGCGTCGTTTACGCCTTTCAAAAATTCGGCAATATATGCTGTATCCATGCGTTGTGCCAAGAAATCTTTCAGCCCCTGAGTCTGGCTGATGCCAATAGCGTATGACAATGAATCTACATCTGTTTTCAGAGTGGCTTTAGGAGCCTGAGCTGTGCATGAAGCCAAGCCTGTTGCCATGGCTACAGCAGCCAAAATACTTACTTTTTTCATTTTGCTTTACGATTTTATTTTTATAATACTTCGATTAATTCTACTTCGAACACGAGTGTGCTGTGAGGAGGGATCATTTCACCGGCTCCCTGTGCGCCGTAAGCCAGTTCAGAAGGGATAAAAAGTTTCCATTTTGAACCTTCCGGCATCAGTTGCAAAGCCTCTACCCATCCCGGGATTACTTGGTTTACACCGAATACGGCAGGCTGTCCACGTTTGATAGAACTGTCGAACAGGGTTCCGTCAATCAGGGTACCTTCGTAGTGGCATTTTACCTGGTCGGTAGCCTGTGCTTTCTTGCCTGTACCTTCAGTGATTACTTCGTATTGTAGTCCACTTGGCAGGGTAACAACGTTCGGTCTTTTTTTGTTTTCTTCGAGGAATGCTTTTCCTTGTTCGATGTTGGCTGCATTCATTTTGGTTTCCAGCTCTTCGAAATACTTGTTTACGATTTCTCGAGCCTCCTGATGGCTGATGGCTGTCTGATTTCCTTCGAGCACATCTTTTATAGCTTGAGCAAAGTCATCTACTGCGATGCCTTTAGCACCCATTCCTAACAAATTCTGGCCGATTCCGAGACCAATTGCATAACTAAATTTATCCATATATTTTTTTGTTGGAGACTGAATGTTCTATTTCACTTTCAGTCAGTTGCAAATTAACAAGCGGCAAAAGTAAGTGTTTTATTTGAATGATTTTACTTTTTGGTTTTAAAAATTCTTATTATCGACTAACTTCGTTACTGTGATAGATAAGGTTCCTTAAAAGCATCGTTTGTATTTCTTTCTGTCTTTTTTCGCTTTTTCCGTGAAGAGAGAACGATTGACATCCCCTGTTTGGACGTTAAATCTCTCCGTGTCAGTATGTCATACCGCCTCATTGTGTGTTAACGTATGATATCTGGCTGTAGAGCCAAGGACGGAAAGTGATGAAAGGTAGGTTAAGGGATGATGGAATGTTGGACGATATATTCGTTTATTCAAGGATTTTGGTTAAATTTGTAAGGCCTTCTTTCACGTTTCTTTTGAGAGGTGGGGAGTGAGGCCGGTTTACTTAAAAATAAAAGCTAGTATGAAAAATCTGGTTGTATTGTCAGGCGCCGGAATGAGCGCTGAGAGTGGCATCAGTACCTTTCGTGATGCAGGAGGATTGTGGGATCGTTATCCGGTAGAACAAGTAGCCACTCCCGAAGGTTATGCACGCGACCCCGAACTGGTGACCCATTTCTATAATGAACGCCGCAAGCAGTTGCTGGAAGTGGAACCGAATCGCGGGCATGAACTGCTGGCCGAACTGGAGAAAGATTTCCAGGTAACGATTGTGACCCAAAACATTGACAACTTGCACGAACGGGCCGGTAGCAGTCATATTATTCATTTGCATGGAGAGCTGACAAAGGTCTGCTCAAGCCGCGACCCAAACAATCCGCATTACATTAAAGAACTGAAACCCGAAGAATTTGAAGTGAAGATAGGTGACCTTGCCGGAGATGGTTCGCAACTCCGCCCGTTTATTGTCTGGTTCGGTGAGTCCGTACCGGAGATAGAGACGGCTATCGATTGGGTGGAGAAAGCTGATGTTTTTGTTATCATCGGTACGTCTATGAATGTGTATCCGGCGGCGGGGCTGCTTAACTACGTTCCCCGAAACGCGGAAATCTATCTGATTGATCCGAAGCCGGTGGATGTACATAGCTCCCGTCCGATACATGTCATTCAGAAGGGTGCATCGGAAGGAGTAGCTGAGTTGCGGGAGAAACTTCTTACCACAAACCATGCGTGATGTGCGAGGGTACTTAGCAGGCCATAGTGGCGGGTCATGATGCGGAATCGTTCCAAAAGCGATGCCTTATGATTTTGTGTCGTCATGCCTTCTGCCAGATAATCAATCAGGATAAGGTGAGTATTGTGAAAAGTACGTGCTTTTTTCATGATGTGGATACACCAATCGAAATCCGCCGAGAAACGATATTGCAGATCATAAGGCTCGATAAGTGTATGGCGGGGGAAAAAAGCCTGATGGCACACAAGCATTCCCTGCTTGAAACTTTTCCAGTTCAGTGTCTCCGGTGCCGATAACCGACGCATACGGAGGAAATGCCTCTCGGCATCCACTAAGGCTGTTTCGCCATACAGTATGTCGGGCAACTCATTTCCATTGATGGAGTGAACCATCTTTTGCAAAGTGTCGTCTTCGTGGAAACTGTCTCCGGCATTCAGAAAGCAGAGATAGTCGCCCGTTGCCAGGGCGATTCCTTTGTTCATTGCGTCATAAAGTCCTTTGTCCGGTTCGCTCACCAATTGGTTGATGCGGTTGCGGTATCGGTTGACAATCTCTAAAGTCCCGTCTTTCGATGCACCGTCGATGATGATATACTCTACATGATGATAGGTCTGCGAAATTACGCTTTGCACAGTATCTTCCAATACCTTTTCGGCATTGTAGGTCACTGTGATCACGGAGAATTTGGGACTGGGATGGCTATGCATATCTTCCTGTTATTTTATTGTAGACATCAATGTATCTTTTGGCAATAATGCCTTCCGAGTAGTTGGCGATTACTTTTCGGTTGGCCTGTTCCGAGAGAGACGGATAATCCGGGTCGGTCAGTGCCCAATAGATGCCGTTGGCAAAATCTTCGGATGATTTGTATTGTGCCACATACCCGTTGTGCAGATGGTCTATCATTTCCGGGATGCCGCCGACATTGAAGCCGATACAAGGCACTCCGCATGCCATAGCTTCCATGATGGTATTGGGCAGGTTCTCTTCCAGTGAGGGAGTAACGAAAAGGTCGACCGCATTGTAAACATCTACCAGTTCATGCTCGTTACTCACGTAGTTGAGTGGATATACTTTAAAAGGAAGCAACGGCTTGAGTTGTTCCGATTGCTTGCCAAAAACGACTACACTTAGAGAATCTTTCAGTTCAGGATGCTTCTCAGCCAGTAATTTACACGATTCAATCAGATAATCGATGCCTTTCCGTTTATCCGTGATTTTGGCCGAACCGAAAAGAATCAGTTTTCCGTTTTGGGGTAAATGGCATTTGCTACGTGCCTCTTTCTTGTTTCTGGGTTTAAATAGATTGGTGTTAATGGGGTTAGGTATACTGATTACCGTTTCTCCTGTCAGCAAAGCACTCTTTTCAGCTTGTCCCTTCAGCCATTGGCTACAAGTGACGAAGGTAATGGGTGCTTCTTTGTAGAGTTGTTGTTTTTTACGGAAGATACGGTTGGACAGATCTTTCTTACTTCCCCCTCCATACAGGTATGGACAGTGGTTACACTCCTGATGGTAGTTGGTACACTCACGGGCGTGATGGCAGATGCCTGTACAGGGCCACATATCGTGCATGGTCCACACTACCGGTTTACCGGATTTCAGAATCTTCCGGATATCGTTCAGTGACAACATTCCTTGATTCACCCAATGCAGGTGGATGACATCTGCCTGCTGAAACTCCGGCAGGCTTGTAATGTCTGTGCCTGTATTGGCTATATCGACTGCGAAAAGATTGTTCTTCTTAAAGCGGTTGGCTTTCCAGATGACAATGCGTTCCCACACAAACCTCCATACTTGCCACCAGTTACGTTGCAGACCTACTACGCTGATCTGGTCGGTTTGCTTGTCGCGCACCAACATTTTGGCTTTGATACCGTTGTTTTTCAACGATTCCATCAAGCGGCTTGCTGCGACGGCCGCTCCGCCCAAACGTTCGGAAGTATTGATTATTAAAACTCTCATTCGATCGAAATGTTTTGGCAAAAGTAGTGGTTTTCGGTGAGAAACCGTACAAAGTCACATATTATTTGTACTTTTGCGGCACTTATAGATAAGGAGATATACGTATGAAAAAGGTTGTTTTTTTAGGATTAGGCTATATCGGACTTCCTACTGCTGCCGTGGCCGCCGGACATGGTTATGAAGTTGTAGGTGTGGATGTTAATCCTTCGGTAGTAGAAACCATCAATCAGGGTAAAATACATATTGTGGAGCCGGAACTGGATCAGATTGTAAAAGAGGTGGTGCGAACAGGTAATCTCCGTGCCGTTTCGAAACCTGAGCAGGCAGATGCTTTTTTTGTGGTAGTACCTACCCCTTTCAAACAAAACCACCGTGCAGATATCACCTATGTGGAATCGGCTACCCGCTCCGTAATTCCTTATCTGAGAGAAGGAAACCTGTTTGTTATCGAGTCCACTTCACCGGTATTTACGACCGAACGTATGGCTGAAGTCATTTATAAAGAGCGCCCGGAACTGAAAGACAAAATATACATAGCCTATTGTCCCGAACGTGTATTGCCGGGTAATACGCTTTATGAACTAGTTCATAACGATCGGGTGATCGGTGGCGTCAATCCCGAGTCGACCGCTAAAGCCATAGAGTTTTATTCTGCCTTTGTACAGGGTAAACTCCACCCGACGAATGCTCGTACGGCAGAAATGTGTAAGTTGACCGAGAACTCTTCGCGCGACTCTCAGATTGCGTTTGCCAACGAATTGTCCATGATTTGTGACAAAGCGGGTATCAACGTCTGGGAACTGATAGAATTGGCTAACAAACATCCGCGTGTGAACATCCTGCAACCCGGCTGCGGAGTGGGAGGACACTGTATAGCCGTAGATCCCTGGTTTATTGTTTCGGACTATCCCGAACAGGCACAAATCATCAAACGTGCCCGTGAGACGAACGATTATAAAGCTGATTGGTGTGCCAACAAAGTAATGGAAGCTTGTCAGCAATTTGTCGAGAAGAACGATCGTGAACCGGTAGTGGCTTGCATGGGACTTGCCTTTAAACCCAATATTGATGATTTGCGTGAATCTCCTGCTAAATATATTGCTTCCCGCATTGTATCTGAGTCGCGTGCAGAGGTGCTGATTGTAGAACCCAATGTCGCTTCACATGCCAGTTTCCATCTGACTGACTATCGGGAGGCTTATCAGAAAGCGGATATCGTGGTATGGCTGGTACGTCACACTCCGTTTGTGGAGTTGCCCCGTGAAGAAAGTAAATTGGAGTTGGACTTCTGCGGAGTAAGAAAGTAGAAAGAGAACTGGCATATCGTCTTAATGAACCATCGTAAATAGTCTGATCGTATAATGAAAAAGATATTACTTGTTTTCGGTACCCGTCCTGAGGCCATTAAGATGGCCCCGTTGGTGAAAGCCTTGCAAAGAGATACTGAACACTTTGAAACGAAAGTGTGTGTGACGGCACAACATCGTCAGATGTTGGACCAGGTACTTGAAGTGTTCGACATCATTCCTGACTACGATCTGAATATTATGGCACCCAACCAGGACTTGTACGACATCACCACTAAAGTTCTTCTGGGCCTGCGCGATGTGCTGAAAGATTTCTGTCCGGATACGGTGCTGGTACACGGAGATACCACTACGTCGATGGCCGCTTCACTGGCTGCATTCTATCGGCAGGTTGCCGTGGGACATGTTGAGGCCGGTTTGCGTACCTATGATATGCTGTCTCCCTGGCCGGAAGAGATGAATCGTCAGGTGACCGACCGTATTTGTACCTACTATTTTGCTCCTACCGGGAAATCGAAACAGAATCTGTTACAGGAAAACATCGATGCAAAGAAGATATTTGTTACCGGTAATACGGTTATCGATGCTTTGTTGATGGCTGTTGACATTATTTCGAAGAAGCCGGGAATCAAAGAAAAGTTGCATCAGGAACTTCGTGACAAAGGTTACGAAGTGGGACAACGTGAATATATTCTGGTTACCGGGCATCGTCGTGAGAACTTTGGGGAAGGATTTTTACATATTTGTAAAGCGATTAGAGAATTAGCCGCGTTGCATCCCGAGATGGATATTGTATATCCGGTACATCTGAACCCGAATGTACAGAAACCCGTATACGAACTTCTGTCAGGAGTAGACAATGTATATCTTATTTCGCCGTTGGATTATCTGCCGTTTATTTACGCTATGCAGCACTCCACTTTGCTGCTGACCGATAGCGGTGGAGTACAAGAGGAGGCTCCTTCACTTGGCAAGCCGGTGTTGGTGATGCGAAATACCACGGAACGTCCGGAAGCAGTAGAGGCGGGAACTGTAAAACTGGTGGGGACGGATGCTGAGGCGATTGTCAGTAATGTGACTGAGCTGCTCCGTAATAAGGAGTTATACCGTCGTATGTCCGAAACACATAATCCTTATGGTGACGGGCATGCTTGTGAACGCATCCTGTCGGTATTAACCCGTTAAAGCTCACATGATTCGTTTATAGGCTGTACGGGCAAGAGGAAGAGGGGAAGTTTATTCCCCTTTCAGTTCCGTGCTGTTGTCCTTGTAGGCAGCAAATCCTTTGATTCTTACTCGTTCTTTCTTTTCCATATCCGGCATTCCGTTACCCAATTGTTTCAGGTTTTCTTTAATAGTATTGTGGGTAGTGAAAAAACTGTCCAGCAGGTCGGTGAAACTTTTTTCCGGCTCCTCTTCTTCGGGAGCGAAGAGCATATGGCATTTACTGTGGATACCAAATGTTTTTTCATCCTCGTCCAGCGCATAGACAGTGGTCACTAATGAGTTCATATTGACTGCATTGATAATTTCTTTCAGATAGGGTAATGCCTGATTGTCGATACTGATGGACGCCCACCAAGGATTCCATACAATGATTAACCGGAGACCGTCTTCGGCTGCGACAAGGAAATCGTCTCCCTGATACTTGAAGCTGATATGATTTTCTTCA
The DNA here is from genome assembly GCF_000025985.1 of Bacteroides fragilis NCTC 9343. Lineage (NCBI taxonomy): Bacteria > Pseudomonadati > Bacteroidota > Bacteroidia > Bacteroidales > Bacteroidaceae > Bacteroides > Bacteroides fragilis. The sequence goes on along the minus strand of NC_003228.3, from coordinate 5,108,643 downwards.
TTCACTTCCGGTTGGCAACCGAGCTGTTGAAGGATGCTCATGATCAGTGCGGAGGTAGTCATTTCCTCTGTCACTTCTTCCGTTTCGGCAGAGGCAGTGTCACCCGATGGCTTCGCACGTTTGTTCCGCTCGTGCAGGATACGTGATATCAGGAATACAATTGGCCATAACGCCAATGCGATGACTGCGATGAGAATGGTAAGATCGGTCATAGTAGTAGAGCTATTAAATGATTAATGTCTGCCTAAAGATAATCATTCTTTTTGGTCGTACTCCATTTTTACTGCATAAAAGTTCGGAAAGCTTGCAAATAACGTTTGCTGACCGTTTCAATGTTGATTTTCTCGCGGATGATTCGTTCTGACTCACGTCCCATAGAGGCACAACGTTCGGGAGAGGCAAACAGTTTGTTGAGCTTGTCGCTCAAGCTGTCGGCATTGCCTTCTTTGAAGAAAAGTCCGTTCACTCCGTCCGTTACCAGGTCACGTTCGGTGCTGTCGCATACCGAACAAACCACGGGCAGTCCGTAGGTCATGGCATCATTGATGGATAATCCTCCCATGCCCGCGAGTACATAGACAGTCGATTCATTCATATAGGCTCCCAGTTCTTTGGGACTGTATACTGCACCGATGAATCGAACCTGTTCTGTCAGATTCAGGTCGGCTGCCTGTTTTTTCAGGTTATCCAGCTCCGGTCCATCGCCTACCACTACCAGTTCCGCGTCCGGATGACTGGCAATAACCTTTGTAAATGCATCGATCAGCAGATCCACCCTTTTCCATTTCACTAATCGGCCGATGTGTAGCGCTCTTTTGGAGGAAGGAGGAAGAAGCGGGGGCGAGGTGAGTACGGCTTCTTTCTCCTTCAGTAAGGCATCTGTGTCCGTAGAGTTGTAAGTGACATGTATTTGCTCCTGCTTCACTCCATAGGAAGGAAGAATATCGTATGCAGCGGTCGAGTAATTCAGCGTTCCGGTAATGCGTGCGTAGCAGTATTTACGTATTTTCGCTGTCAGCCATTGTTTAAGATAAAAGCCGGTTCCGGTACTGACCAGCCGCATGTTTTCATCATACATCGGGTTTTCATGGAAATATTCTTTTATTTTCCCGTAGGGAGGGGTCTGGAAGGGAATTTCACGGATAACCAACCGTGTCCGGCACTCTTTCATAGCCTTTCTCAATCGGGGTTGAAAGAACACTTGCAGGAAATAGGGCCATCCCATTATCAGAATATCCGGTTTCTCTTCACGTACTATTTCCGGTAGGGAGGGATAGGCGCTTTTTCCGTAGAATGCTTTCTTCTCAATGGCGGTGAGGTGCCTGTATGTTCCTCCCTTTACCATTTTTACACCTTTACCGATAGTGGCATTTCCTTTTTGAGGAGTGATAACGGTGATTTCCACTCCTTTGTTATGAAGTTTGTTGAGCATGGCATTCAGATAATGGGGCATGCCGCCGAATGTATAGAGTACTTTCATTACTGTATTATTTTCTGAAGTAAATTTTGAAACTTTTTGCCGAATTCGTTCCAGCTATGTACATTGAGGAACCGGTTGTAACCGGCTATATCTGTTGCTTCGTTTGCCTTGTCAACGAGTTCCTGTATATCATCGAACGTATGGAAAGTATATACATTAAGCAAGGGTTCGGCGGCGTAGTCCCTGAAAGAGCCTACAGCCGGTCCGATGACTTTGGCTCCGAATGAGAGAGAGTCCATCAGTATGCCGGAACTTAAGATAGACTCGGCAGCATAAGGTACCAGTACGAAACGTGATCTGCGGATCTCTTGTTTTAGCTCTTCGAAAGGAATACTACGGTCCTCTATGCTGATCATCTCATTACTTTCTTTGCGTAGTTCTTCCAGGAGTTCCTGCGAACTGCATTTCCCGATGATTTTAGTCTTCAGTTTTAATGAATGCTGAGTAGCAAAACGTACGAATTCCGGTACCCCTTTGTATCGGGAGATATTTCCCCAGATCAGCAGGTCGGTTTCCGGTGGTTGGGGGATGTATTCTTCTATCCGGTTTTTAGTAGGGTGATGCAAGAATACCGTTTTGGCTACAGCCTTCGGATATTGATCCTGAACCACTTTGATACCTTCTGTAGCATGTGTCACTATCAAATCGGCTTTGCGGAGGAGCAGATGTATCAATAACTTTTTCGACCATCGGTGTTTCATCACATGGGGCTGCTTATTGTGCAAGAACCAGATGATCTTCTTATGGTGGCATTTAATTTTGAAAAGAAGCCAGATAGCAGCAAGAGTCTGCAACATTCCATATTTGTAGTCGGGTACATTCTCCGGCCAATGAAAGATATAAGCATCGCTATCTGCTTTTCTTGGGATGAGGCTGAATAACGGATTCTTGTGCGGGGGATTGGCAATTGTGATTCCGTTCTGTTGCAGTGCATGGATGAAGTCGCTGATATACGGATTAACGCGTATATCACCTTTGTTGATAGAGTATGGATATATCGTGACCTTCATTGTGTTCTCCTATTTAATTAATCCATGTTTACGGAAAGTTTCCATCCACAGTGGTCCTACCTGTTCTATGTCATATCTGTTTTTCCGCTTTTGAGCTTTGTAGGCTATCCGGCAGCGGAGTGTGTCATTTTGTGCCAACCGTAGAATGGTTTCTGCATATTGTTCATAATTGTTGTCGGGAATAATGAATCCGTCTATGCCGTCATCTATCATGTCATAGATCGCATTGAAAGAATCGAATCCGATAGGAATCACCCCCAGTGACATTGCTTCTGTAAATACGGTGGGTAGTCCTTCTATGACGGAAGTCAGACAAAGAATCCGGGCACGGTCTATATAGGGGATCGACATCTGATGGCCGGTCAGGCAGACCCGCTTCAATTTTTTCTCGGCAATAATTTGCCGGCACGTGCCGAATTGGGGACCATCTCCTACAAGGGTGAGTTTCCAGTCCGGCAGTTTATCCTGAACCATACCCCATATCTTTAGTAATTTGGGTAATGCCTTTTCGGTTGCCATTCTGCCAACAAAGATGATTTCTTTGTCCTTCTCCTCAATCGGGATGTTACTATGCACAGGTTTTATGGCATTAGGGATGGCAGATAACTTCCATGCGTCTTTTTTGCCTATAAGTTTCTTGAATTCGGGTATATAAGCGGGTGACAGCAGTACCACTTCGTCGAGCGTGTCGTATGCCGAACGGTTTTGATGGCTGACCACTTTTTTTAATAAGCTGATGTAGAGTTGTGGTAGCATCCACTGAAAAAGTTTCTTGGGTCCATGCACGTCTTTGAACCGGAGTGTAGATAACTCGTATTGTTTTAACTGTGTCGTATGGCTGGGACAGTTGTGGATCATCGTGCATATTTTGATTCCGGGATTTCTTTTTTTGATTTCGAGGTAATATTTGCGTGTATCTCCGGTGATGACATGGGAGTAATCGAGAATCACGTCTATCTGTTTGTCGATAATGAAGCGACAGATTGCTTCGATGTTGCGGGGTGTATAGAATTGAGAATAATGATCGGGCAACAGGAGGCCGTTCTCAAATTCGCTGTCAGCCAGTTCCAGGTACGAAAAGTAAAGCTTACTGTCCACTCCGTGTGCAGTCAGCCATTCGGTCAGTTGCGCATAGAACCAATAAAAGCTATTGGCACGATGAGGAAATGCTTTGGTTTGTTGGATCAGGATGTTCATGACTTATTTCAAGAGTTTTTTCCGGATAAATTGTACACTTTCAAAAAAGATCACCGATTTGCCGATCCACATGATGAACACATAAAGGCTTACGGCTATTCCTATTTTAAGAATCAGCAATACATATAGGTTATGGAAGCCGATCGTGAGGAAATAGCTGGTTCCTATGACTCCTCCGGAGATCAGTAGGTACGGAGTGATATCTTTCATGACTTCCCATAGGGTGATGTGAATCTGCTTGTTTACGAAATAATGCCATATCAGCAGCCAACCGATGTTGATAACCGTATAAATCACGGCCATGACGAGTATGCCTTGTGAGATAGTACAAAGAAGCATTGTGAGTTGAACCAGGCTCTGTGCAATGGTATTCCACATAAAAAGATTCGACTTTCCTTTACTGATCAGGAGATTGGAGTACATATAAGTAATGGGGACAAATGCTCCCCAGATGCAAAGAATCTGCATGATGGGTACACATGCCTGCCATTTGGCGGTGACGGCAATTACGATGAACTCGTTGGCTATCAATGCCAGTCCGAACATGGCCGGGAAAGAGATAAAGGCGGTGAAGCGCAACATCTTCCGAAATATATTTTTCTGTCGCATGGCGTCGGAAGAGGTTTCGACCAGGACAGGCTGAGATACTCCGTTGATCATGTTACTGATCAGTGAGAAGCCCATATTGGTCCATTTATTGGCCTGAGTATAGTAACCTACATCCTGACTGGTATAAAAGCGCCCCAGCAGAACAGAAAATATGTTATCATTGATGTAATGAAATACATTGGTGATAAGCAGTTTACTGCTGAACGGAAGCATCTCCCTGATAGGTTTGAAATTGAACGAAAAAGTAGGACGCCACGGAGAAAAGTACCATAACAGCGCATTAGCGATGAAAATATAGGTGATTTGCTGTACGGCCAGCCCCCAGAAAGCCATTCCATTGTATGCCATGACAATTCCTATGGTGCCTGAACACAATAGTGCGGTAATGGTTGCTTTCGCTTTTTCTTTCACCATTAGTTTTTTAAATAATACCGCATTATGGGCAGTTCCGCAACTTGAAATCAGAAAACCCAGGAAAAGGAAGCGGGATAGAGGAATAAGCTGTGGAGTCTTATAGAATGCTGCGATAAACGGGGCACAAAAAAAGAGCAGCAGGTAAAGCGATGCACCCATTAGAAAACTGAACCAGAACACCGCATTGTAGTCTTCATGACGGAACGTCTGTTTATTGGCCAGAGCGGCCGTAAATCCGCTCTCTTGTATAGAGTTGGCTACGGCGGTAAATATAGCCAGCATACCAATCATACCGTAGTCTGTCGAATCCAGCATACGGGTGATGATAATTCCGAACAGCAGGTTCAGTAATTGCTGGATGCCATTGCTGAATCCACCCCAGAATAATCCTTTGGCTGTTTTTTCTTTTAGCGACTGTTCTGCCATATTATATTTCCGCTCCCGACCGTTAGTAAAAATAAAGGGTGTATCCGGTCTCCTTTCATAGAGTCCTGAATACACCCTTACTTTAGTTATTTATTTCACTTCACTTCCCGGCTTCACTTCCCGTCCGGGCATAACAACGGCCAGGCTGCCGTCATTATTTTCGGCACTCAGGATCATACCTTCGCTGACGATACCTTTCAGCTTTCGTGGAGCCAGATTGGCGATGAAGCAAACTTGCTTGCCTACTAGCTCTTCCGGTTTGTAATGTTGTGCAATGCCGCTGACGATGGTGCGTGTTTCCAGTCCGTCGTCTATTTTAAACTGCAATAATTTGTCGGCCTTAGGCACTTTCTGACATTCGAGAACAGTACCTACGCGAATATCGAGTTTCATGAAGTCGTCAAATTCGATATTGGCGCGGATCGGTTTGGCTTTGTAATTAGCCTCTTCGTTTGCTTTCTTTGTATCGAGCAACTTTTGTACTTGTGCTTCAATTGTGGCATCTTCTATCTTTTCGAACAATAATTCCGGCTTATTCAGTTGATGTCCGGCAGGAAGCAGGTCGTTCCGTCCCAGTTCTGCCCAGTCGAAGCTATCCATGTTCAGCATCTGGCGTAAGCGTTCCGAACTGAACGGAAGAAATGGTTCGAAAGCGATAGCCAGGTTGGCTACCAGTTGCAGAGATATATTCAGGATAGTACCTACACGTTCCATATCCGTCTTTGCCAGTTTCCAGGGTTCTGTATCGGCCAGGTATTTGTTTCCGATACGAGCCAGATTCATGGCTTCTTTCTGTGCATCACGGAACTTGAATACATTGAGCAGCTTTTCTACTTCGGCTTTAACATCGGAGAATTCTTTCAGTGTCTCTTTGTCATAATCTATAAGTTCGCCCGCAGCGGGTACTTTACCTTCGAAGTACTTCTGTGTCAATACCATCGCACGGTTCACAAAGTTACCGTAGACCGCTACCAATTCGTTGTTATTGCGTGCCTGGAAGTCTTTCCAGGTAAAGTCGTTGTCCTTGGTTTCGGGTGCATTGGCTGTCAATACATAACGCAATACGTCCTGTTTCCCGGGGAAGTCTTCCAGATACTCGTGTAACCACACTGCCCAGTTGCGTGAAGTGGATATTTTGTCTCCTTCCAGATTCAGAAATTCGTTGCTCGGTACATTATCCGGCAAGATATAGCTGCCTTCAGCTTTCAGCATAGCCGGAAATACGATGCAGTGAAATACGATATTATCTTTTCCGATAAAGTGAACCAAACGGGTTTCGGGATCTTTCCACCAGGTTTCCCATGAATCGGGAAGCAGTTCTTTTGTATTGGATATGTAACCGATTGGTGCATCGAACCATACGTAGAGAACTTTACCTTCAGCACCCTCTACCGGAACAGGAATCCCCCAGTCGAGGTCACGGCTGACCGCACGCGGCTGCAAACCCATATCGAGCCAGCTTTTGCACTGTCCGTACACGTTCGGACGCCATTCTTTGTGTTCTTCCAATATCCACTGGCGCAGCCATGTTTCATGTTTGTCAAGTGGCAGATACCAATGTTTGGTTTCTTTCATGACCGGTTTGCTTCCGCTGATGGCACTTTTCGGATTAATCAGGTCAGTGGGCGACAGTGAAGTTCCGCACTTTTCGCATTGGTCACCATAGGCACCTTCCGAATGACAGTGAGGACATTCACCGGTGATGTAGCGGTCGGCCAGAAACTGGTGTGCTTCTTCATCATAATATTGTTCCGAAGTTTTTTCGATAAACTCTCCTTTTTCGTATAGCTTCTTGAAGAAGTCTGAAGCCAGTTCGTGGTGTGTTTTGGACGATGTACGGCTGTATACGTCAAACGAGATACCGAATTCTTCGAATGATTTCTTAATCAGGAAGTGATAGCGGTCTACTACATCCTGCGGAGTGATACCTTCCTTTTTGGCACGGATGGTGATGGGTACCCCATGTTCGTCGGAGCCTCCGATGAAAAGTACATCTTCTTTTTTCAGTCGCAGATAGCGGACATAGATGTCTGCCGGTACATATACACCGGCCAAATGGCCGATATGGACGGGGCCGTTCGCATACGGCAGTGCCGATGTGACGGTAGTTCTTTTAAAGTTCTTTTCCATTGATATATTGCGTGTATTTATTGTTATCTACTTGGGAACGTGCAAAGATAACGACTTTCTGAGGAATTCTTTATAAATAAGATGGATGATTTGAATAATAACCCCATACTCTTCGTTGAATTCAATGCAGAGTATGGGGCTGTTATATGAAGAAGAAAAGCCGTTAGGGAAGCTGGTCCAGTAGTTCTTTGATGTTGTATCGAACAAGCATGTCATCTGCAGTTACAGCATACATGGTTTGGTTTCTTTCGTCTATGCTGAAAGAGGAAACCCATTTGTCCAGATGGGCTTTACATAGATAATTGCCTTTCCAGTCAAAGATATCCAGGCGAGAGCGGAATGTTGAAGGGTCTTCCCCCTCTATTGCCATGGCCCAGATATATGCATTATTGCAGTGTACTTTGGTATAATAAGGTTTGGGAGTGCCTTCTATTACCTGTTCCCAATTTAATTTATTTCCATCAGTGAATAGGTTATTAATTTCCTCCTTTTCAATATTTACTATACTTATCATATTGAGGAATCTGTATGCAATGACCATCTTCTTGCAATCATTGCTGATTGCAATATCTTTTTGGAAAGCTTGATCTCTTCCGTGATGTTCTAGCAACTCCTTGGGGAAATTGGAGGCGTAGAAACTGCGCAGGATGCTGTCGTTTTTGTAATCGTAAACTTCAAAAAAATCATTTTGATTGTCTTGTGGACGCATTATGATACTCCTGTTTATGAGAAATATGGAATCTCCTAAAAGATATGAAACGCTGGACTGTTGAAAACTATTCTTTCCTTTGGGAGCATTATAGGTATATTTGTTATCATAAATAGCCTTATTTTCTATCAAAGACTTGGATATATTTAATAAACCTGTGAATTTTTGATAGGATCTCATTACAAGTTGTATCTGCCCGTCCTTGTTAAACCATTGTGTAAAAGCACTAGGGAGTATAACTTCATCCGGTCCGTTTCCTATTTTCTGAAAACTTCCAAGAAATTGCAGATGGGGAAGGTTGTATACATGCAGCATATTCTCCTCTTTATTTAGAGCTAATATTAGAAATGTATCGGTGACAATAATATCGCCTATGCCGATTGGGTCAATGGATAAAGGTTCGTGATTAAAAGATAATGTCTGTTGTGCATCCGTTGCAATTGTTTCTATTGTTCTAGCTTTTTCTGGTTTGGATGATTGGCTACAGGAGGTGATGTACAGACACAATGTAAAGGAAATAACGGTTAGAAGTGCTTTTCTCATAATGTTTGTTTTAAGGTTAATGTTCTATGCATATTAGACAAGTGCCTTTTACATAGCCAAATGTTGGCTTTTTATTATTTATTACGCCGCAAGATGTCATTCCTGCTTGTCCACTCGAACCATTGCACTCATAATGTGGTTCATTATCATGTTCCTCTGAGAAACTATAGTAACACGTTTGTTCTATCCATCTAATACATGCCCCTTCTTCACCGGCGGCTATTGCTTCCAGATTTTGTAACTGTACATTGGTTAAAACCGGTTGCTTATGATTCCAGGCGTACAATGCTGTGCATGCTATAATTATAGTTACTACAGCTTTGGATAAAGTTTGTTTCATACTATTTTTATTAAAGGTTATTATTTGCAAATATAGTTTATATTTACTTCTTATTTTAAAAAAAAACAGTGTTAATATACGTGTTTATTAAAAATTTTATCTGTTTTGGGCTTGTGTGGCTATTTTTTTGTATATTTAGCCTCGGGTTTCGTGGTTTGTGTAAAATGCTTGTTGCTTATGAGGGCTATATTTATTTTTGTATGTATCCTGCTTTTTGTATCTTGTCAAAACTCTGATAAATCTCGGATTGCTCATATGATTGATGAGTGGGATGGAAAGGAAATTATTTATCCTGATGATCTGGTATTTACTACTATGGGAGAAGATACGGTAAAATGGTTTCTTAAAGATAGCCGATATACAATAGTGACTTATGCCGATTCCATTGGTTGTATGGGGTGTAAACTTAAGTTGCCCGTTTGGAAAGACTTTATTTCTTACCTTGATTCTGTATCGGATCATACGGTAAAAGTTATATTTATTCTTCATCCTCGAGATAAAAAAGAGATGGTTCATCTTTTGGAATATAATGATTTTTCGTATCCTGTGTGTCTTGATATAAAAGGCTCTTTCGATAAAATAAATAAAATCCCATCCAATTTGGCTTTTCAAACTTTTCTACTTGATAATAGAAATAAAGTGATTGCTATCGGAAACCCGATTCATAATCCTAATGTGAGGACTCTGTATTTAAACTTGATTTTATCTGATAGTATATGTAAAAGTCGAGATTTGATTCAGACGAAAATAAGCTTACCCGAAACGATTGATATGGGAGTCTTCGATTGGAGTGAAGAAAAAGAAGCAATGTTGATTATAAAAAATCTTGGAGTGGTTTCCTTGACGGTTGAAAATATAGTTACTTCTTGTGGCTGTACTTCGGTAGAATATAGTCGGAGGCCTGTCTCCCTGAAAGATAGCTTGGTGATTAAAATAAAGTATAAAGCTGAATCTCCGGGATATTTTAATAAAGATATTGCTATTTATTGTAATGTCCCGTCATCTCCTGTTTATGTGAAATTATCAGGGAAAGCTCAATAACTCTAAAGGAACATCCTGGTTATGTAATATCTTTGGTATAAGAATATTAGGTGATATTATATGTTCTTTACCTCGTCCCGCATACCTGGGCTCATCAGCCTGCATATACGGGACGAGATACAGAACAGACCGTTTCCGCTAAAGATAGTAAGGAAGATGAAATGCTTTCAAGGACATAAATGGATAAGAAAGCAATCCTATCTTGCTGCTTTTCAGATTTCTATTCCCGATTTACCTTCTAAAACAGAGGGTGGAAGGTCGAAATGCGTTTTTGGGGTTCTTCTTCAAATTTGGTGATCAATTCTTTATTTCTTTATTTTCAAGTTGATAATTGTCCTTTTTGCTTGCTTTAATAAGAAAAAAACAGACATCGGATGAATAAGATAACTCAAGTTTCGGAAGTGAGTTTACACCGTCTGAACCGGTATCTTCATCCTTATACCTTTCTTCAATTAACATTGTTAATGTCCTTTGCAGGTTGTCAGGTTCTTGTGCGCAGATAACAAGTCTTTTGCATTTAAAGAACTTTTTATTCACATCCAAAGAACAAGTTTTAACTCTGTGTTAAAGCAAAGCTTTTAAGGACAGAAGTCTTGTTTTTTTAAGATCTTGATTTTCAAATGGTTTAGTCTAAGATTCGCTTCTTTACCTCACGGATGGACTCTTCGGGCGAAAGCCGGGATACTTGCTTTTTTGTCAACTATAAAAGAGGGCTTACATTTCCGAAAACTGAATTAGATTCCATGAGTAAAAGAAAACTTACCACCAAATTTGAAGAAGAACCGTTTTTTGTATGGAAGCACAAAAACGATGATGCCAATTTTTCTGCCAGGATAAAAAAGGCTGTATTTTCTCCGGATAATTGCAAAAAACGATATATCTTTGGAAGAGATCATTTTATTAACCTTAAAAGACTAAAGACTGATTCCTGATGAAGCATTTTACCGGCATATTATTTTTACTTCTTCTCTGTTTCTCTTGCACCCCGGTACATGATGCGCCATTGGAGCAGGCTCTCACATTGGCGGGAGACAATCGGAAGGAACTTCAACAAGTATTAGGGCATTACGAAGGCGATTCGTTGAAACATAAAGCTGCCTGCTTTTTGATTGAAAATATGATTGGTAAAGGAACTATCCGTTATTTGCTTCGGGAGAGTGATAGTTGTTATATACAACAAGAACCCGAGCCGGACTTAACGTGTATAACAGCCGACTATTTGATAGAAAACATAGATCTGGCTTTTGAAGTCTGGCAAAAGTATCCTTGGTGCAAACAATTATCTTTTAGAGAGTTTTGTCGGAATATATTGCCTTATCGGTTAAAACAGGAGCCTTTGGACCGATGGCGTTCTTACTATTATACACGTTATAAAATGACGGTCGACTCGTTGGCACGAGCAGGGGCTACCATGAGAGAGATTGTTTTCTTCTTTAACTCACAGCATGGAAAGAAATATCTTCATGATGCTGCCAAAATACCGGGGGACTTCTCTATCGAGTTGATAGAAAAGCTGGGAGGGGGCACCTGTGATCATCTGGCGTTGAATGCTGTACAGTTGATGCGTGCTGTCGGTATCCCCCTGAATCTTGATATTCTTCCATACCATGGCAAAGTGAATGGAGGACATGCTTATAACAGCTTTACCGATGAAAATGGAAAATTTTTCTATTTTTCTCCTTATGAGCGCGAACCGGAACGGAATCAATGGATTGCTCCTTTGGTACAGCGTGTCTGCTATGAACGTCAGCCAGAGCCGAAAATAGGGCGTAACCGTTGGAATACACAATTGGTCAATCGTTTACTGAAAGAGGTAACTGACGAATATTATTTGTCCGATAGTGTCCGGTTACCTGTACATACATCGGATACGGTGGCTTATATAGCTACTTTTAACCGTGGAGCTTTCAAAGTAGTGTCGCAGGGAAGAGTAGAAAGCAACAGTGTGCTGCACCGTGTGTTACCTTACGGATTACTTTATTTTCAGATGGCGGATAAGAAAGGAAAGTTGGTTCCGACAGGGAATCCGTTTGTGATGACTCCGGATAGCATTCACTTCATTACTCCGATCCGGCAGACCACTGTGCTGAATGGTATTCTTACGTATGATGTAAAGCGGGTTTTAGAGTTGGGTTATGAAGCATATACTTTGTATTATTGGAAAGACGGCTGGCAACCGGTTAAAGAAGTGACTTCTAAAGATTCTCGTACGCTCGACTTTGGAGAGGTACCTGTCCGGTCTTTGTTTCTTGTATGTGGAAATACTTATATGGGCCGTATGCAGCGTCCTTTCTTGTTGGAGGATGGAAAGCCGGTGTATTATTGACAGATGAGGCTTTTGCTAATATCTGTTTTTTATGAGATATATAAGGATAGTAGTGGAAAAAACAGTCATTTCCTGATAATATTGCCAGTTCGGAGATCTTCTTGCTTTGTATCTTTTAGGTGAGATTTGTTTGTCGGTTGTTTCTAAAACAATATATTTGTGAATGAATAATCGTATAATATGCAATCTATGATTACAACTCAGTTACTCTGTCCCCAGAGTATTGTCGTAGTGGGGGCTTCGAACAATACACATAAGCCGGGCGGCGCTATTCTGAAGAATCTGATTAACGGTGGTTATCAGGGAGAACTTCGGGCTGTCAATCCCAAAGAAACAGAAGTGCAGGGAGTGCCTTCCTTTGCCGATGCAAAGGAGTTACCCGATACAGATCTTGCTATTCTTGCTATTCCTGCAGTTCTTTGTCCGGAGGTGGTGGAAACACTGGCCGCAGAGAAGCAGACGCGGGCTTTCATAATTCTTTCGGCCGGATTTGGAGAAGAAACGCAGGAAGGCGCTTTATTGGAAGAGCGCATTCTTGAAACTGTTAATAAATATGGAGCGTCATTAATTGGCCCGAATTGCATCGGATTAATGAATACCTGGCATCACAGTGTGTTTACGCAACCCATTCCCAATCTGAATCCACATGGAGTAGATCTAATTTCCAGTTCCGGCGCTACTGCGGTGTTTATTCTTGAATCGGCAGTGACAAAAGGACTTCAGTTTAATTCTGTGTGGTCGGTGGGTAATGCTAAGCAAATAGGTGTAGAAGATGTATTGCAATATATGGACGAAAATTTTGATGTCCGGAAAGACTCCAAGATCAAGTTGATTTATATAGAAAGCATCAAGAATCCGGATCGTCTGCTGTTCCATGCCTCTTCATTGATTCGTAAGGGTTGTAAAATCGCGGCTATTAAAGCAGGGAGTTCGGAGAGCGGAAGTCGCGCTGCATCATCTCATACGGGAGCTATAGCCAGTTCTGATTCAGCTGTGGAAGCTTTGTTTCGTAAAGCCGGTATAGTGCGATGCTATTCGCGGGGTGAATTGACAACCGTCGGTTGTATTTTTACTTTGCCTGAGTTAAAAGGAAAGAATTTCGCTATTGTCACTCATGCTGGTGGACCGGGGGTGATGCTGACTGATGCTCTTTCGAAAGGTGGACTCAATGTACCTAAACTGGAGGGTCCGGTCGCTGAAGAGTTGAAGAGCAAGCTTTTTCCCGGGGCTTCCGTAGGCAATCCGATTGATATTTTGGCAACCGGAACCCCCGAGCACTTAAGTATTGCCATTGATTATTGTGAAGAAAAGTTCGAAAACATAGATGCGATTCTCGCCATATTCGGCACACCGGGATTAGTGACTATGTTTGAGACTTATGAGGTATTGCATCAAAAGATGCTGACTTGTAAAAAGCCACTTTTCCCGGTTCTTCCTTCTGTGCGTACGGCCGGTGAAGAGGTTGCCTTTTTTTTAGAGAAAGGTCATGTCAACTTTGCTGATGAAGTGATGTTGGGAACTGCTTTGTCACGTATCATAAATGCTCCAAAACCTGCTGTTCCGGAAATTGAACTTTTTGGTGTAGATGTACCCCGCATTCGTAGGATTATTGATTCTATTCCGCAGAACGGCTATATCGAACCCCATTATGTTCAGGCGTTGCTTCATTCTGCCGGTATTCCGGTAGTCGAAGAATTTGTATCGGGTAATAAAGACGAAGTACTTGCTTTCGCGCGACGCTGTGGATTTCCGGTGGTGGCCAAGGTTGTGGGGCCGGTTCATAAATCGGATGTAGGAGGAGTGGTACTCAATATTAAAGGTGAACAGCATTTGGCGTTTGAGTTTGACCGCATGATGCAGATACCTGAGGCACGTGCTATCATGGTGCAGCCTATGCTGAAGGGAACGGAGTTGTTTATCGGGGCTAAATATGAAGAAAAGTTCGGGCACGTGGTGCTCTGTGGACTGGGTGGCATCTTTGTGGAAGTTTTGAAAGATGTTTCGTCCGGTTTGGCTCCTTTATCTTATGAAGAGGCTTATTCGATGATTCATTCCCTCAGGGCCTATAAAATAATACAGGGAACTCGTGGGCAAAAAGGAGTAAACGAGGATAAATTTGCAGAAATTATTGTACGCTTATCCACACTGCTTCGTTTTGCGACAGAAATCAAAGAAATGGATATAAATCCGTTGCTGGCAACAGAAAAGGAGGTTGTTGCCGTTGATGCCCGTATTCGCATAGAAAAATAAACATTACTTTCGGAATAAAAAAGAAGGATATCAGATGCAGTATTACACTTACTTCTGCGTTTATTAAAATGAGATGGACTTTAAACGCGAATTCTATATATGAAAAAGAAAAACGAACAATGGCTACGATACAGTAATCGGGCGCTTTCAGGATTACTTATGTTGTTTGGATTTGTGTCTTGTGACAATGGAGGTGGAGATATACCTGTAGAATATGGGATGCCTTCTGCTAAATATCGGGTGAAGGGCAAAGTGATTGATGCGGATACGCAGGAACCTGTACCGGGTATAGAAGTGGTCACCGGAGCTGTGCATACGGGCGATGGCAAAGAATGGCTCAGTTATCCGGATACGTTGATCACTGATAAAGATGGAGCTTTTGCTACTGAAAGGACGGAGTTTCCATCTAAAAAATATCGTTTTATCGTTCGCGATGTGGATGGTGATGCCAATGGTACTTATTCTAAGGATAGTGTCGAGGTAGAAGCCGGTGGATTTACAGGTGGCAGCCATTGGTACCGTGGAGAAACAAGTATTGATAAAACAATTGAAATCAAGAAGGAGACAGCAAAAGACAATGAAAAATAATTCTGGACGATTGTCACTTCGCAAACGCCTGGGGTTGGAAATAGCCTTAAAGATAAGAAATAACCTCAGGGAATTGCATCCGTTGCGTCAACTTTTCTGGGAATGTACATTACAGTGTAACTTGGCTTGTAAGCATTGTGGCAGTGATTGTCGAAAAATGTCGGAGCAGAAGGATATGCCTGCAGCGGATTTTCTTCAAGTCGTAGATTCGATTACGCCGCACGTCAATCCTAATGAGGTTAATATCATCATAACCGGAGGTGAACCGCTGATGCGGGATGATCTTGAAGAGGTGGGGATGGCTCTTTATCGCAAAGGTTATCCATGGGGGATTGTGTCCAATGGGTTGTATTTGACCCGCGAACGGCTCGATAGTCTGATGGCTGCCGGCCTGCATGCTGTTACGATCAGTCTGGATGGATTTGCGGAGGAACATAACTGGTTGCGCGGCAATCCGGATAGTTATGAAAAAGCGTTGGAAGCTATCAAGATGTTAGTGCATGAACCGGAACTGACATGGGATGTCGTGACTTGTGTCAATCGGAAAAACTACTCTTATCTGGAAGAGCTGAAAGCCTATCTGTACACTATAGGAGTACGTAATTGGCGTATTTTTACTATTTTTCCGGTAGGGCGTGCAGCCAATCATCCGGAATTCCAGCTAACAGACGAGGAGTTTACCGGAGTCCTGGAATTCATTAAGAAGGTACGGAAAGAGGGGCGTGTCCACTTGAGTTATGGTTGTGAAGGTTTTCTCGGTAAATATGAAAGTGAAGTACGTGATCATTTTTATTCCTGTAATGCAGGTATCAGTGTAGCTTCTGTTTTGGCAGATGGTTCGATCTCGTCGTGTCCCAGCATTCGCAGTAATTTCCATCAGGGCAATATTTATGAAGATGATTTTATGGAAGTGTGGGAAAAACGTTTTCAGGTATTTCGTAATCGTGAGTGGGCCCGTAAGGGAGAGTGTGCTGATTGTAGCTTTTTCCGTTATTGTGAGGGCAATGGTATGCATTTGCACAATGACAATGGAGACCTCTTGTTTTGTCATCAGAAAAGGATTGTAGAACTTTAAGAGACTATTTAGGACTATTTTTTCATAGATTGGGATAATTATTCTATTTTTCGGACTCCATTTGGCCTATATTTGTAGAGTTGTAATCCTTTCACTCCATCATGAAGAATACATTCTGCGTTTTAGCCTGTTTTTTCATTACAATCTTTTGCCAGGCGCAATCGGTTGAAGAACATTATTATTTTAAGAACCTGAGTATCCGAAACGGTTTGTCACAGAATACGGTTAATGCGATTCTGCAGGATCGGAAGAGGTTCATGTGGCTTGGTACCAAAGATGGCTTGAACAGGTATGATGGATTGTCTTTTCGTAAGTTTAAGCATGATGCTGCTAATCCACGTAGCATTGGAAACAGTTTTATCACTTCGCTTTACGAAGATTTCAATGGTAACATTTGGGTCGGTACTGATGCAGGAGTATATATTTACTATCCTGAGAAGGAGGCTTTTGAGGAATTCGATTGCCAGAGCTTGGAGAAGACAAGGATAGAACGTTCTGTTTCAATGATTGCAGGGGATAAGCAAGGCAGGGTTTGGATAGCTGTGGAGGCTCAGGGAATGTTCTGTTACGATACTCGTCAAAAACTACTTCGCAATTATCCGTTAAGTGAGATTTCTTCCAATATCAAATGTTTTACTTTCGATAGCGGTGGAACTCTTTGGCTCGGATTTTATGGTGATGGTCTTTATTACTCCAAAGATAATCTGGCAACTGTGCATCCTTATGGATCGCCAGAAGATGGTAAAAGAGAATTTGAAGGAGGAGTAATCACCAAAATAGTTCAAGGAAACTATAATTGTTTGTATATTGGTTCTGTGAAGGAAGGTGTGAGTGAGTTGAATCTGACTTCGGGGCAAGTGCGTAACCTGTTGGCTATCGATGAGAGTGGTGAATCTATTTTTTGTCGTGATCTGCTGCCATATTCTGATAATGAATTGTGGATAGGGACTGAGTCCGGGATTTATATTTATAATTTGCGTACAGCGCAATTCATTCATTTACGTGCTTCTCTTTATGACTCTTATTCTTTGTCAGACAATGCTATCTATGCTTTATATAAAGATCGTGAAGAAGGGCTCTGGATCGGTTCTTATTTCGGAGGAGTGGATTATTATCCCAGACAATATACCTATTTTGCAAAATATTATCCTAAGAATATAGCAAATAGTCTGCATGGTAAGCGGGTACGTGAATTCTGTCGGGCGGATGACGGTACTTTGTGGATAGGAACGGAAGACGGCGGATTAAATCACTTTAATCCGAAAACGAAAGAATTCCACTTTTTTGAGCCAAGTGCCGGATTTACTAATATCCATGGTTTGTGCATGGATGGCAGTCATTTGTGGGTGGGAACATTCTCTAAAGGACTTCGGGTGATTGATACACGGACGGGAGTGGTTCTGAGGACGTATACGGAAGGTCATACTCCACATTCGTTGAACGATAATAGCATTTTCTCTATTTGTCGGACTTCTGCCGGAGAAATTTATCTGGGTACACTGTTTGGTTTACTGCGTTACAACCGTACTCAGGATAGTTTTGACTGCATTCCGGAGTTGAATGGTAAGTTTGTTTATGATATTAAAGAAGATTCTTATGGAAATCTTTGGTTGGCAACTTATGCCAATGGAGCTTATTGTTATGACGTAAGTGCACGAAGATGGAAAAACTATGTATTTGATGCCGAGGATGAAAGGAGTCTGCCATATGATAAAGTGCTGAGTGTTTTTGAGGACTCGTATCGCCAGATATGGCTAACTACACAAGGTGGGGGATTTTGTCTATTTCATCCTGATACGGAAACATTTACACGCTATGGGCTGAAAGATGGACTTCCCAATGATGTGGTTTACCAGATTGTGGAAGATGATGATCGTTTTTTGTGGCTTACTACAAATAATGGGTTGGTCCGTTTTGATCCCAAAACCATGGAAATGAAAGTATTCTCTACTGCTAATGGCTTACCGACCAACCAGTTTAATTACCGTTCGGGATTTAAAGATGAGGCTGGTAACATTTATTTGGGTAGTATTAACGGATTTGTAGCATTTGATCCCCGAACTTTCGCTGAAAACAGGCAGGTGCCGGCAGTAGCTATTACTGATTTCTTGCTGTTTAATAAAGAGGTGCCGGTTGGAGAAACCGATTCACCCTTGAAGAGCAGTATTACGTTTTCTGACAAAGTGGTACTCACTGCCGATCAAAATTCTTTTTCTTTTCGTATCGCTGCTCTAAGTTATCAGGCTCCAAGGATGAATAAACTGATGTATAAGCTTGAGGGCTTTGACGAAGGCTGGTTGACAATAGGAGAAAGCCCTTTGGTGACTTATTCCAATTTAGGCTATGGCGATTATGTGTTTAAAGTAAAGGCCTCTAATAGTGACGGAGTGTGGAATGAACAGGAGACTTCACTTCATCTTTCTATTCTTCCTCCATTCTACTTGTCCGGATGGGCATATTGTTTCTATGTATTATTTTTCATGGGGTGTCTGGTCTGTGTCATCTTCTACTTTAAAAGACGGAATTATCGGAAGCAACATCGCCAAATGGAAATGCTTGAACAAGAGAAAGAACGGGAAGTCTATCATGCTAAGATTGATTTCTTTACCAACGTTGCTCACGAAATACGAACTCCGCTGACCCTGATTAAAGGTCCTTTGGAAAATATTATCCTGAAAAAGGAAGTGGATTCGGAAACGAAAGAGGATTTGTATATCATGAAGCAGAATACGGAGCGTTTGTTGAATCTTACCAATCAGTTGTTGGATTTTCGAAAGACAGAAACACGGGGATTCCGGTTGAACTTTACTGAATGTGACGTTGTTGCAGTGCTTCGTGAAACCTATCTCCGTTTTACTTCTTTGGCCAAGCAAAAAGGATTGGATTTTATATTAGAACTTCCACAGGAGTGCTTTATGGCGGATGTCAATCAGGAAGCTTTGACAAAAATAATCAGTAACTTGCTGAATAATGGAGTGAAATATGCCTCTACTTATCTCCGGATTTCTTTGGAAACAGACGAAAAAGTATTTCACATACGAACTTTTAATGATGGGGAGATGATTCCTGATACAATGAAAGAGGAGATTTTTAAACCTTTCGTACGGTTGGATAAAGAAGATGAAGTAACTACCGGAACAGGTATCGGGTTGGCCCTATCACGTTCTTTGGCAGAATTACATCAAGGTAGTCTGATGATGGAAAAGGGTGAAGAGGTGAATTGCTTTTGCTTGACCTTGCCGGTGAATCAAGATTCTACAATTACTCTCTCGGCTGAAAACGTATCACAGGTTGAGGAGAACTCTTGTGGATGGGAACAGGAAGAAACCGATACGAAAGAAAAGAAACCGATGATTCTAGTGGTAGAAGATAATCCGGATATGTTAGCTTTTATCAGGAAGCAACTTACAACGGAGTATTCGGTTCTAACTGCTATGAATGGAATTGAAGCACTTGCTGTTTTAGATAATCATTATGTTAATCTGGTGGTGAGTGATGTAATGATGCCTCAGATGGATGGTTTTGAACTGTGTAAAACTATTAAGTCAGATTTGAGTTATAGTCATATTCCCGTTGTACTGCTAACTGCCAAGACTAATATTCAATCGAAAATCGAAGGATTGGAACTGGGGGCTGATGCTTATATTGAAAAGCCTTTCTCTGTGGAATATCTGCTCGCAAATATTTCCAGCCTGATTCATAATCGTGAAAAGTTACGTCAGACTTTTGCGAAGTCACCCTTTGTGGCAGCCAATACGATGGCTTTGACCAAAGCCGATGAAGAGTTTATATGGAAGTTGAATGATATTATTCAGGCTAATCTGCATAATCCGGAGTTCAGCATGGAAGATATGGCAGATGCATTGAAGATGAGTCGATCCAGCTTCTATCGAAAAATTAAAGGTGTATTGGACTTAAGCCCGAATGAGTACCTCCGTTTGGAACGCTTAAAGCAAGCGGCACAATTGCTGAAAGAGGGCAAGAGTCGCGTCAATGAAATTTGTTATACAGTGGGATTTAATTCGCCTTCTTATTTCTCTAAATGTTTCTTGAAACAATTCGGGGTACTTCCAAAGGACTTTATAGGGTAATGCTAAAAAAAGGTCGGATATTGTTATGAATCTATGTGTTTAGGACATTTTTGTCATTAATTGGGTTATTTGTTTTATAAAAGAACTGCCGGTTAGGGTAACTTTGTCATCATCATTCGACAAATAGAAATTACTAAAATGAAAAGACCCTTATGAAAATGATTTTAAAGACAATGGTGTGTCTGGCAGTAGCTTTTTCCGGAACTGCAGGGGCAGCTAATTATTCTCCGGAAAAGTCACAAGCTTCTTTGGCACTTAAAGTCCCGGGGAATCCGGCTGTGGAATATCCGCTTACTCTCAGTAAACTATCGGATAGTTATTTCGATTATGAGTGGAAAGCAAAAGAGAAAATACCGGTAACTATCTTTCAGCAGATATCAACTGTGGATGATAAACAGCAGGTAACGGTGGTTCTGACGGCTATGGAAGATGTGTACTTCAATTTTGAAGAGCGAATCAGAACGGATTTTCGTCATGATGATTGCCAGTTTTATTTGCCAGGTTTCTGGTATCGTCGTAATTTACGTTCACCTAAAGAGGCTCCATCGTTTCATACTTCCGATAGCTGGGTAGTGCGTGAAGATAGATTGAGCACGCCTTTGACCGGTATTTTTGATGAAAAACAAAAGAAATACATGACTGTGGTCCGCCGGGCAGAATATATTCAGGACGCTTTGAGTACTCATAAGGAAGGTGAGGTGATTCTTTCGGGAACTACTTCACTCGGTTTCACCGGATTTGAAAATCTGGATGGAACGGCTGCTTTGGCATTTGGTTTTCCGTATAAAGAGGCTCCAAAAACCTATATTCGTAAACTTACACTTGCACCTTCAGTCACTGCTTTCCAACTATTAAAGAAAGGAGAGAGTATTTCACTAACCTGGGAAATTCATGAAGGAAAAGGGGAGGATTTTGCCGAGTTTGTAAGTCATACTTGGGAATATTGCTATGATACTTTTCAACCGAAACCTGTGGAAACGGATTATACTCCTGATTATACTAAAGAGATTCTTAGCCATTTTTTTATTGAGAGTTTTGTAGGTGATCGTCCTCTGAACTATAATTCAGGGGTACATATGCGTACTGATGATTGCCAAAATACAGGTTCGGCAGAGGTTGGTTTTGTGGGACGAGTTTTGCTGAACGCATTTAATGCCTGGGAATATGGCTGGAAGAATAATCGGGCTGATTTAAAAGAGAATGCAGCGAAAGTCTTTGATACTTATTTGGTGAATGGGTTTTCTCCTGCAGGTTTTTTCAAAGAGTTCGTTGACTACCGTACCGGTTATGAGGAGACGGTATTTAGCATTCGGCGTCAGTCCGAAGGTATTTATGCTATATTTCATTATCTGGATTTTGAGAAAAGAAACGGACGTAAACATCCTGAGTGGGAAGCGAAGGTACGTAAAATGCTTGATGTATTCCTGCAGTTGCAAAATCCGGAAGGAAGTTTTCCCCGTAAATTTAAGGATGATCTTTCTATTGTAGATAAGAGTGGCGGAAGTACACCATCGGCTACTCTGCCTTTAGTGATGGGGTATAAATATTTCAAGGATAAACGTTATCTGGAAAGTGCTAAACGGACCGCCGAATATCTGGAGAAAGAATTAATCTCTAAATCGGATTATTTTTCGTCTACTCTTGATGCAAACTGTGAGGATAAAGAGGCCTCTTTATATGCGGCTACAGCTACTTATTATTTAGCTTTGGTAAGTCAGGGCAAAGAACGTGAACACTATACGGGATTGACAAAAAAAGCAGCTTATTTTGCTTTGTCATGGTATTATTTGTGGGATGTACCTTTTGCGCCCGGACAGATGTTGGGAGATATTGGGCTCAAGACGCGCGGATGGGGCAATGTATCTGTGGAAAACAATCACATCGATGTGTTTATCTTTGAATTTGCTTCTATACTAAATTGGCTTTCCAAAGAGTATAGCGAACCTCGTTTCTCACAGTTTGCCGAAGTAATCAGTACTTCAATGCGTCAGTTACTCCCTTATGAAGGGCATCTGTGTGGAGTGGCTAAGTGCGGATATTATCCTGAGGTAGTGCAACATACCAATTGGGATTATGGCAAAAACGGGAAAGGATATTATAATGATATATTTGCTCCGGGTTGGACAGTAGCTTCTTTATGGGAACTATTTTCACCGGGACGTGCAGAACAGTTTTTTCGGAAATAAAGAGTAATAAGTGAAACAATCAGAGGCCGGTAACGTTCTATTAGGAATATTACCGGTCTTCTGTATCTAAAAATAAAAATTCTTCTATAGGGAGATTTTTCTATAAACCATCTTGTTATTGTTTCAGTTTGGCGAACATTACAATATTATTGTCATTGTCATTTAACGTCTTGATCAAGTTCTGTACCTTTTTCTTTTTATCTGCGGTCAGTCCTTTTTTGTTTACTTCTTTCTCTAGTATCTCTTTCAATGCCATAGGCTCCATATTAGTGACATAATATCCATTGTTGAACGAAGGATAGATCGTCTGACTCGGGGTACTGATAAAATCGTTGTAAAGCCGCACATAATTGCCATGCAATGTTTTTTTGTCAACCATGTAATAAGCCGGTTTAGAGCCGGAGAATGTACTTTCGTCTATTTGTATTGGGAAAGAGACATCACCGATGAAATATTTAGGGATTTCATAATATGCATGCCAGGGGATTTTATCATTTGAAGGATACTTGACGGTGAAACGTCCTTCCAGTTTGTTGCTGGCGGCATTATAATGGTAGAGGGTATCTACACTTGGTTGTGGCATGATTTTCATTAACATCACATCGTAGGCAGCTGTGTTATTCCCCATTGACACTTCGTTACTGAAGTCTTGTGGCATGGCAAGGCTTCCCGGTGCTACAAAGTTTTTACGTTTACCCTTTAAATCTTGTGTCCAGACTACTGCCGGCCATTTAGGGAATGGCAGGACTGTGACTGTGACTTCTGACTTAGCTGTGTTTACCCGGAATTTTCCTTTAGGAACTCTCAGGCACAGGGGGATAGGATCCAATGCATTACCTTTCAAGTCGAATACCAATATCTTGCTGCTTTGCCAGGGTAGGATATAGATGCGATTATTGGCTTCGTCCAGTTGTTCGGCATAAGTGTTTAGATATTCATTCGGGCCTTGTCCATAAGATCCGATATTGGTGATAAATTTACCTGTCCGGTCGAATAGTTTATAAGGAGTTTGTTTGTTATTGCTCACTAAAATATATTTTTCTCCGACGGTTGTTCGTATCCAGCCGCCAATAAGTGCTTCGTCCCGATTGTCTAATTTTACAATCTGTAATTCTTCTGTTAACTGGCTCAATGGGAAGTTTACAGTATCTTTTAGTGCCTTCAGATCGCAACTGATTAGCGGACCGTTAGGGGTATTTGTTAGTTTGGCAACAGTAGGCGATTTGATAAATGGGTCGTTTTCACCGGTTGTAAAAGCAAAAGCAGGCAATAGACAACAGATTGCCAAACTGTGATAGATCATTCTTGTTTTCATAAGCATAAATAATTAGATGAATAATCAAACGCGTTTTGTAACAGCAAAATTAGATATTAAGGTAAGAGAAGGCAAAAAAACAGGCGGACAAGAATGATTGTATGAATATAGTTTAAATTGTTGTTTTATAAATGGTTATGTAAATATAGCCTCTTCGGATAGGCGGACAAATACTATCCGAAGTTTTGAAGAATGGCATCCAGGCTGAGAGTTTCGTCAGAAATATGCATCTTTTCTGTTTTAATTCGGTATTTGCGTTTGGTTATGGCCGCTTTGCTGACGCAATAGATATCCGATAGATCTTGTATGTTCACGTTAATCTTTACCAGGCAACAAAAGCAGATATCTTTTTCATTGAGTTGCGGATAATCTTCTTGCAGACGATCAACAAAATTATTAAATGCGTCATTTACCGCTTGCTTCACTTCACACCATTCTGCATCGCTTACAGTAATTTTCTTCCTATTCGGATTGTCATCTGTAGAGTTCTCGATGTGGAGAGAAGGAAGTTTCTGAAAGAAAGAAATATGACGGAACAAAGCTTCACGCATCTCGCTTTCTTTGTTGCGCATGATGATCTCTTTTTCGCGCAGTGCACTTAATTCGGCTTCTTTATGTAATAGTTCATTTTCATGTTGTAGCCGACGAGCTTCCTCTCCGGCCTGTTCTGCTTGTAGCCTTCGTTCCGATACTAGTCTTTTTTTCTTTTCCTGATGATAGAAAAAGAGTATTAGTAGAGCTATAAGTAATAAAATAACTGCTATTCCCATCATCCACAGCTCTTTTTCTTGTTGGGTAAGGCGTAGTTGATAGAGTTCGTTCTGGAGCTTTACTTCATTATATTTTCTGGTGGTTTCTTTTGCTTTGAGGTTTGATGTGAGGTCTTTATATAGTATATCTTCTGTTTTAGCCAGATAATATGCCTGTTCCGGTTGCTGGGTCGCATTTGTCAGCTGGTATAAACGTGAGGTAGCCTCAATGGCGATATAGGGTGAAGTTGAGGTAGCTGCCTGTTTATAATAATATCCGGCCGAGTCCAATTGATGCAGGGACTGGAATATTTGGCCTCGGATCAATTGGTAGTAAGGTATATCATAGCGATTGCGACGATACAGGCGGAGGTTTTGCACAGATTCCAGTGCCTTGTCGAAGTCTTGCTGTCCTAGATAATAGTTTACGATGTCTTCGGCTATGGTGTAAGTTAGATAATGATATTCTTTGGAAGGAGCAAACCATTCCAACATTTTGTAATACCCTTCTATGACTTCATCGGTCTTTCCCATTTTTCTTAATATTTCCAATTGGGTCCGATGATCATAAAATAAAGAAAGAGTGTCATTAGAAGGGTTATTCAGGGCCAACACCTTATTAGCCAATTTTAGTGCTTCTGGATACTTTTTTTGATTGAAATAGGTGAATTTTTGTATGTTATAGTAATATCTTTGTTGGGTGGGAGTCATATACTTTGTTTTGTCCCGAAGCTCCCGGGCAGAATGTAAAATAGAATCCGGCTGATCTTTATAGAAGAAACTATTGGCCTGTTCCAGTTGGGCTTGCAACCATTGGGCAGTATCTCCAACATGTAGGAAAAGTGGGATACAGACTTTTAATAGTGAATCTTTGGGCTTTTGGGTTTTCCACAATGTGGCTTTATACAATTGAAAGCAGTATTCTGCCCGTTGTTTGTCACTCAGGTGATTGGGGGACTGTATTTGTTGAAGATAAAATAGCATACTGTCTGTAGAAATACCTTCCATTTCTACAGACTTCTTGAGTAAAGTCTGAGTTGAATCTTTACATCCGGTCACACAAGATAGTAAAGCTAAACAGAGTATAATAAGAAAGCTCTTTTTCATAATGCTTTTATTCTTGACGTTACCCGGCCCAATTTTCCCGATCTAAATTCCGATAACTGATTGCCTCTGCCAAATGGCTGGGTTGTATTTGTTCGCTTTCTTCCAAATCAGCTATTGTGCGGGATACTTTTAAGATACGATCATAGGCACGGGCTGAAAGATTCAGGCGTTCCATGGCATTCTTTAGCAGTAATAGCCCTTTCGTGTCAGGTTGTGCAAAAGAAGAAAGTTGCTTGCTGGTCATCTGGGCATTACAATAAGTTCCCGGATAGCCGGAAAATCTTTCTTCCTGTTTCTGGCGGGCTTTGATTACCCTTTGGCGAATGGTAGCGCTGGATTCTCCTTGTTGCCGGTCTGAAATCTTTTCAAATGGTACGGGAACTATTTCAATTTGGATATCTATTCGGTCCAGCAGGGGGCCGGATATTTTATTCAGGTATTTTTGTACTTGTCCCGGATTGCAGACACATGGTTTTGTCGGGTGATTGTAGTAGCCACAAGGGCACGGATTCATGGAGGCTACCAACATGAAGCTGGCCGGATAGTCAATAGTGTTTTTCACTCGTGAAATGGTTATACGCCGGTCTTCAAGGGGTTGACGCAATACTTCAAGCACGCTACGATTAAATTCCGGGAGTTCATCCAGGAAGAGTACCCCGTTATGTGCCAGGCTGATCTCTCCCGGTTGTGGGAAACTGCCTCCTCCTACCATCGCTACTTGTGAGATGGTGTGATGCGGGTCCCTGAAAGGCCGCTGAGATATCAGAGAGGAATTGCGTCCTAATTTACCAGCGACCGAATGTATTTTGGTTGTTTCAAGGCTTTCTCCTAAGGATAAGGGGGGAAGTATGGAAGGTAATCTTTTGGCCATCATTGATTTACCACTTCCGGGGGCTCCTACCATAATTAAATTGTGTCCTCCTGCCGCCGCTACCTCAAGTGCCCGTTTAACGTTCTCTTGGCCTTTTACATCTGCAAAATCGTATTCAAAATCACTCTGACACGCATAAAATTCTTCACGGGTATTGACTATGGTTGGTGTCAGTTCACGTTTACCATTGATGAACTCAATTACTTCCTGTATATTATTTACTCCATATACTGACAGATTATTGACTACCGCCGCTTCCCGTGCATTTTGTGAAGGTACGATTAATCCGTCAAATCCCTCTTCGCGTGCTTTGATGGCTATAGGTAAGGCTCCTTTGATGGGTTGGATAGTTCCGTCAAGACTTAATTCACCCATCATCATGTAACGTGATAGCTTCTGGCATGAGATTGTTTCGCCAGCTGCAAGCATGCCAATGGCCAAGGGGAGATCATAGGATGAACCCTCTTTGCGAATATCTGCCGGAGCCATATTAATGACTATATTGCTGGTTGGCATTTTGTAGCCGGTCACTTGTAAGGCAGACAGAATACGCTGATGGCTTTCTTTAACGGCTGAATCAGGAAGACCTACCATGTAGAACATGCATCCTCGTGAACTGTTGACTTCTATTGTAATGAGGGTTGCTTCAATGCCTTGTACAGCCGCTCCGAATACTTTTATTAGCACGTGTTTTCAATGATTTTAGGTTAGTAACTCGGTTTAGCGGATAGATTTCCCTGTTTTTTTCTCTTCCGTTTTTAGTAATTCTTTCAGCTTACCGGTAAGCGCTTCTCCCTGGATATCTCTTGCTAGAATTTTGCCGGTGGGAGAGAGCAGTATATTAGTAGGAAGCGTCAGTATGGCATATTGTTTGGCTGTTTCCGAACTAAGTCCTGTAAAATCACATACTTGATCCCAGCTCAAAGTATCCTTCTTAATGGCTGTTTCCCATGCTTCTCTATCTATGTCGAGTGATATTCCCAACATTGCGAAATTTTTGTTTTTCTTATATTCCTTATTCAGTCTTTTTAATTCTGCATTGGCTTCAGGTTGCGGATCACACCATGAAGCCCAGAAATTAAGCAGGAGATATCTATTTCTGAATCTCTCGGCAGAACGTGATAATTTCTCGCCTTTTTCATTGGGTAAACTAAAGTAAGGAGCAGATTTCCCGACAGTCACTTTTTCCAATTGATCGATGTAGTCGCTGATATTCTCGATATACGGGCGGTCGAGGAGTGCACCTGTCATAGCCTCAGTTATTTCTTTAATTTTGATATAGTCCGGTTGCGGAGTCTGTACAAAGTATTTATCCAGCAGATAAACACTTGCCAATGAAGAGTTGTGTTGGCGGATAAATGTTTCGGCCTTCTCCTGCATCATTTTGTCTGATGCACTGCCTAAGCCTCTTTGTTCTTTCATAAAAAGGCTCAAACTCGTATTTGGTTCATTGCCATTTATGTCCAGATAGCTGAGATCATCAATATTTCCTTTGATCGTAATTTGATTTCCTTTATCCAAAAAAACAGGATACTCTACATGACCGTTTATCAGGAGTACGGCTGTAGTCAGTGTGTCAATTACTGTAGAATCGATATTGAGGTTGTAGCTGAACTTGCCTTTCTCTGCATAAATCGTATCTATACGATCGTACAAAGCATCTGTCCCATACAGGTAGAGTGTGTCATTAGTCAATCCCTTGATCTCGCCTTCCAGACTGATCCTGGAACTGTTGTTTTTGCATGCAAGTAAGCAAAATATGGTAATAAATAGAAGCCCTATCTTTCTCATTCTTCATTCTTTTTTGCGAAAGTAAGGGTTTTGTGGATAAAAAAAAAGAATTGTCCGTCATTTGTGTGACGGACAACTCTCTTTTTTATGTTTTGCTCAATGAAGTCTCGCTTATTTTACGATGCTCATGAAATCTGCATTCGTATAATATTTAGCGAACTCAAGATCTGTAGCAGCTTTCTTAGCCAGAGCCGGGTTTTTAGCTACAGCACTCTTCAAGCTGCTTGTCAGCATAGAAGTGTTGTTAGTTCTTGCACCCAGAACAGCCATCAGGTAGTCTGTGTAAGCATCCGGAGTTGCGATACCGGCCAATGTGTTTTTAGCTTTGTTGTAGTCCTTAGCAAGGATCTGTGCCAAAGCAGCACTGTTTGTTTTAGTATCACCAAATGCGTTAACTGCTCTTTCGTATTGTCCCTGAGCTACGTACAGGTTACCCAGTGTTTCGTTCAGTTCTTTTGCACCGGCAGCCTTGCCTAAGTAAGATTCAGCAGCAGCTTTGTCACCTTTAGCAAGAGCGATCAGACCTAAGTTCATGTTTACTTCAGGTGCAGATTTAATGCTTTCTGCTTTCTTCACGTATGATTGAGCTTTGTCCAGATCACCTGCCTGATAAGCCAGTTTACCCAAGTTGTTGAATGCACGATAGTCATTCGGGAACTGCTGAGAAGCTTTAGTATAGATGTCAGCTTTCTTAGCCGGGTCGTTAGTCAGTGTAGCAGCGTACAGAATTTCCTCTACGTTCAACTGTTTCGGATCTGTTGCAGCCAGATTAGCGATTTCTTCGTCAGACTTACCGATGATTTCATAGTTCAAAGTCAAACGAGAACGACGCAACTGCGGCAAGATTTCGTCAGCCAAAGTTTTGTAAACAGAAGAGATGTTCTTAATTTCAGTTTCTCTTTGTTCAGGATCCTGATACATAGACAAAACGCGAAGGATCAATTCTTTATCCTGAATGTTTGATTTAGAAACCAGTTCTTGGAAACCTTCCCAGTCCTGTGCAGTATATTTAGCATCAACCGGAACTTCAATTTTAGCTTTCTTCAGGTCTTTGTTGATCAGTTTGGTTGTGTTACCTTCACGGTTTTCAGCCAACCCTGTATTCAACTTCACACCACCATCGGGAGAAGCGTAAGCAGAAATTTCGATATTGCTGATCTTCTTGTTTTCAGCATCGTTTACATTAGCAACTTCTTTGTTGAATTCCTTAGCAGTCTTCAATTCGCTTGAGCGGATGTTAGCCTGTTGGATAAGGAACATAATGTTAGCGTTGTGTGCTTCTTTGATGATACGTTGGAAAGCGTCGTCACCCAAAGCCGGATTAGCACTGCTCAAAGTGTTGTTAATCAATTCAGAAGTAGAGATCACACCGTCTGCGATTTTTACAGCAGGGATAGCGATTGTTTTCTTTCCGACTTTTGCGTTGAACTCAAGGTAAAGTTCAGATTTTGCCATTTCAGGAACGTAGTCGAATGTAGTTTTCATCGTGTAATTACCACCCATCTTGTAAGAGATAGTCTGGTCGTTACCTTCTACCTTTTCACCCTGGAATACGGCAGGCTGTCCTTTAACTTGTCCACCCTCCCATTTCAGAACCGGAGTTACTTCAACAACTGCGTTCTTTTTGAAATACTTTTCAGGGAACTTTCCGTTGATAGTCACAGGAACTTTACCACCTACAGCTTCCAGTACCTGAGGAGTCGTAGTGAAGTAATCAGATGACAGTGCACCCATTTTGTTGCTACATGATGACAATGCAACAACCAATGCCATAAGTAAAGGCAAATACAACTTCTTGATCATTTTAGGTATAAATTAAATGTTTGTAATTGAAATTTTGTCTATTCAATATGCATCTGTGGATTGCCCATAAATGCCACGCAAAGATATTAATTCTTATACATTTAGGCAAATACACTCTTAATTTTATTATAATTTAATGAAAACTATCGTGTTTACGGGTTGTTTAGCACTATTTTCCTTCTTAAACAACACCAAATCAGCCTCTATTGTTTACCGAAACGGCTTTTTTTCTTGTCGGTATTTGATGTTGCGTGGATGATGTTCTATGATTTCACTTCGCAACATATTGCGGTCGATGTGGGTGTAGATTTCGGTAGTCGAAATAGACTCATGCCCCAACATGCATTGGATAGCCCGCAGATTGGCGCCTCCTTCAAGTAAGTGTGTCGCAAAGGAGTGGCGGAATGTGTGCGGACTGATATTTTTGGTAATTCCCGCCATATCGGCCAGCTCTTTGATGAGATGAAAGATCATGATTCGTGATAAATGGGTACCTCGCCTGCTTAAAAACAGATAATCTTCATGATCTTTTTTTATATTGATCCGATTTCGATCCAAGAAATAAAGCTTTATTTCCTGGATCGCTTTGGGAGAGATAGGGACTAATCGTTGCTTGCTGCCCTTTCCTTCTACTTTAATGAAACCTTCGTCAAAGTACAAGTCTGATAGTTTTAGTCCGGTTAACTCGGAAACCCGTAATCCACAGCTGTAAAGCGTTTCCAGGATTGCCCGATTTCGTTGCCCTTCGTTCTTACTCAGGTCTATTGTCGAAATAATCCGGTCTATTTCTTCTACAGTCAGTACTTCCGGAAGTTTAAATCCGATTTTGGGACCTTCCAGCAATTCGCTGGGATCGGCTTCTATATAATCAGCTATAATCAAAAAGTGGAAAAAGGATTTAATACCTGAAATGATACGTGCCTGTGAACGGGCGTGGATACCAATATCATGTAATCCGGCAGCAAAGCGTTGAAGATCTGTCAGGCTGACTTCAAGTATCTCCACGCCTTCGGCTGATAGAAAACTTAGTAACTTCTCCAGGTCTGTCAAGTAAGCCTCCAGTGTGTTTTTGGATAAGGACTTTTCCAGTTTCAGATACTGTTGGTACTTTTTGATAATCAGCCCTTGCTCATCCTTCTTTTTTGTTTTTTCCTCTAATTTCATTTCTTTTTTCTACCTTTGCACCTTGAAATATTGTTCTCGAAGACAAAGGTATTAAAAATAGCAGGATTGTGTTATGAGGATACAAATTATTAATGGTCCCAATATTAATCTTTTGGGCAAGCGTGAACCTTCTATATATGGAAGCGTTACATTTGAAGAGTATTTGGCTGAACTTCGTAAAAAATATCCCGATGTGGAATTGGGCTATTTCCAGTCGAATGTTGAAGGGGAAATCATAGATATTATTCAGCAAACCGGATTCGATGTGGATGGGATCATATTGAACGCAGGAGCTTATACACACACTTCCATTGCTTTGCAGGACGCTATCCGCTCCGTAACCTCTCCTGTAGTTGAAGTTCATATATCCAATGTTCATGCCCGTGAGCAGTTCCGCCATGTATCTATGATTGCTTGTGCTTGTAAAGGTGTTATTTGTGGATTTGGATTGAACTCATATCGTCTGGCACTCGAAGCTTTATTAGATAAATAGGTATAAATATAAATAGGTAGATAGATTATGTTGCTGAAACAGACTAAAATCGTAGCTTCCATCTCAGACAGACGTTGCGATGTAGATTTTATAAAAGAGTTGTTTGATGCAGGGATGAATGTGGTTCGTATGAACACAGCCCACGCCAGTCGTGAAGGTTTTGAGGCGTTGATTGCCAATGTGCGTGCCGTATCCAATCGCATTGCCATCCTTATGGATACCAAGGGACCGGAAGTGCGTACCACTGCCAATGCGGACCCCATACTTTATCAGATCGGTGAGAAAGTTAAAATCGTAGGAGATCCCGATCGTGAGACTACCCGTGAATGCATTGCCGTTTCATATCCGAATTTTGTGCATGACCTGAATGTAGGGGGGACTATTTTGATAGATGATGGTGACCTTGAATTGCGAGTTATTGATAAAACAACCGAATACTTACTTTGTGAAGTCCAGAACGAGGCAACTTTGGGGAGCCGTAAGAGTGTAAACGTTCCGGGTGTTCGTATCAATCTCCCCTCTTTAACCGAGAAAGATCGTAATAACATCCTTTATGCCATAGAGAAAGATATCGATTTCATTGCTCATTCTTTTGTGCGTAACCGCCAGGATGTGCTTGATATCCGTGGAATACTGGACGCTCACAATAGTGATATCCGCATTATTGCCAAGATCGAAAATCAGGAAGGTGTCGATAACATTGATGAGATCCTGGAAGTTGCCGATGGAGTAATGGTAGCTCGTGGTGACTTGGGTATTGAAGTACCGCAGGAACGTATTCCGGGAATTCAGCGTATGTTGATACGCAAATGTATCCTTGCCAAAAAACCGGTAATCGTGGCAACACAAATGTTGCATACGATGATTAATAATCCACGTCCGACTCGTGCGGAAGTAACCGATATTGCCAATGCAATCTATTATCGTACAGACGCTTTGATGTTGAGTGGTGAGACTGCCTATGGCAAATATCCTGTAGAGGCCGTGAAAACGATGACTAAGATTGCTGCACAGGCTGAGAAGGACAAGTTGGAGGAGAATGACATTCGCATTCCTTTGGACGAAAACAGTAATGATGTCACAGCTTTCCTTGCTAAACAAGCTGTAAAAGCAACTACTAAGCTAAAGATACGTGCCATCATTACGGATAGCTATCAGGGGCGTACTGCACGCAATTTAGCAGCTTTCCGTGGTAAATATCCGGTACTTGCAATTTGTTATAAGGAGAAGACTATGCGTCACCTTGCACTTTCTTATGGTGTGGAAGCGATTTATATGCCTGAACTTGCCAACGGGCAGGAGTACTATTTTGCAGCTCTGCGCCGTTTGTTGAAAGAAGGACGTTTGCATCCAACTGATATGGTGGGTTATCTGAGTAGCGGTAAAGCCGGAACGCAGACTTCTTTCCTCGAAATCAATGTCGTGGAAGATGCTTTGAAGCATGCCGGTGATAGTGTGTTGCCTAATAGCAACCGTTATTTATAAGAGACGAGATGAAAGAGACCGATCTTTTAGACGAATATATCTTGCAGCATATCGATGAGGAAGGTGAATACCTGAAATCTCTTTATCGGGATACGCATGTTAAACTCCTGCGTCCTCGTATGGCTTCCGGTCATCTGCAGGGACGTATGTTGAAGATGTTTGTTCGTATGATACGGCCTCGCCAAATATTGGAAATAGGGACTTATAGTGGCTATTCCGCTCTTTGTCTGGCCGAGGGGCTTGAGGAGGGCGGAATGCTTCACACATTCGAGATTAATGATGAACAAGAAGACTTTACCCGTCCCTGGCTCGAAAACTCAGCTTATGCTGATAAAATTAAATTTTATATTGGGGATGCTCTCCGGTTAATACCTGCATTGGGCATTACGTTTGATCTTGCTTTTGTGGATGGTGACAAACGTAAGTATATTGATTATTATGAAATGACTCTTGCACATCTTTCTGTAGGAGGTTATATCATAGCTGATAACACTTTGTGGGATGGTCATGTGCTTGAAGAACCACATAGCAATGATCACCAGACGATCGGAATCAAGGCTTTCAATGAGTTGGTGGCACATGATGAACGGGTAGAAAAAGTAATTCTGCCTTTACGTGACGGGTTGACTATAATTCGTAAAAAGTAGAATGATTTTTCGTTGTTTGGGCTGTGATAAGTGATTGTAATAGCTGGCTGTCCATCTTCTTGTATTCGTTGATAATTGCTTTAAATCTTTTCTGTAGAGTCGGTTTATTTCAGACCGACATTTTATTTCAAAAGTGTATGTTTTCTTGTAACGTCTGCTTATGTGCTTTCCGTGAAGATCGTTTTTTGAATAATAATTCAATAATGAAAATTAAAAATAACATATTATTGGCCTATCAAACGATATATTTCTATAACTTTGTGTTCTATTGTAACAAGTACTAATTGCTTGTTTGATAAAATAATTACGTAGAAAAATTTATGGAAACAACGAGACAAAACAAGATATCACGTCTGTTACAGAAAGAACTCAGTGAGATTTTCCTGTTGCAGACTAAAGCTATGCCCGGTGTACTGGTATCAGTAAGTGCTGTACGTATCAGTCCCGACATGAGTATAGCTCGTGTATATCTTAGTATCTTCCCTTCTGAAAAGAGTGAAGAAATGGTAAAGAATATCAATAATAATATGAAGTCCATTCGTTTCGAACTCGGTACTCGTGTTCGTCATCAGTTACGTATCATTCCTGAATTGAAGTTTTTCGTGGATGATTCGTTGGACTACATTGAAAAGATAGATGCTTTGTTGAAGTGAACCTCCCCTTCTACATAGCCCGGCGATATCTTTTCTCAAAGAAAAAGCACAATGCCATCAATATCATTTCTGCTATTTCTGTGTGTGGAGTGGCATTGGCTACGATGGCGATGGTGTGTACACTTTCCGTATTCAACGGTTTTCAGGATACAGTGGCCGATCTGTTTACTGTATTTGATCCGGAACTGAAAGTGACGATTGCCGAAGGGAAAGTTTTTGATGCACAGGCCCCTCGTATTCAAGCTATCCGGCAGATGCCGGAAGTAGATGTGCTGACTGAAACACTTGAAGAGAATGCGATGGTACAATATAAGGACCGCCAGACGATGGCCGTCATAAAGGGAGTACAAAACAATTTTGAGCAGTTGACTGCGATAGATAGTATCCTTTATGGTGCAGGTGAGTTTTTGCTGAATGATTCTATTGTTGATTACGGGGTGATGGGAATAGAGCTTGTCTCTACATTGGGGACTGGAATCAGATTTGTTGATCCGTTGCAGATATATATTCCTAAAAGGAGCGGAAAGGTTAATATGGCGAATCCGGCTGCTTCCTTTAATATGGATTATTTGTATTCGCCCGGTGTTGTGTTTGTGGTCAATCAGCAGAAATATGACGGACAGTATATTCTTACTTCGTTGGATTTTGCCCGACGTTTGCTTGACTATACTACCGAAGTGTCTGCAATAGAACTAAAGTTAAAACCCGGCTCTGATCTTTCCTTCGTCAAAGCAAAGATTAAGAAAGAACTGGGAGATGATTTTGTTATTCGTAACCGCTACGAACAACAGGAAGATGTATTTCGTATCATGGAGATAGAGAAACTGGTTTCATATTTGTTTCTCACTTTTATCTTAGTGATTGCCTGTTTTAATGTGATAGGTTCGTTGTCGATGCTTATTCTGGATAAAAAGGAAGATGTGGATACGCTTCGCAAGCTTGGAGCTAATGATCGGTTGGTTTCGCGTATTTTCCTTTTTGAAGGATGTATGATTTCCTTTTATGGAGCCATAATCGGAATTGTACTCGGATTGCTGTTGTGCTGGGTTCAGATGACGTACGGGATTATTTCATTGGGTGGAGGTAGTGCTGCAGGAAATTTTGTAGTTGATGCTTATCCGGTCAGTGTACATTTGTGGGATGTCATCGTGATATTTATTACCGTTTTTGCTGTCGGATTCTTGTCCGTCTGGTATCCGGTAAGGTATCTAAGTAAACGTTTACTAAAAATGTAGAGAACATTTTTATCGGCATAATTGTTCTATTAGTCGATTTCCATTTCTTATTTTTATAGAAATGTTTATTTTTGATTTATTAATGAAAATCATCATGTTTATATATAGTGTTAATAGTATCTCTGTGAAGAGAGAATTGTTATGTAAGTGTAATACCTCTCTATGAAAGAAAGTTTCGTTTTTCATAAAAAACTGATGATCGGCGCTGTTCTGTCCCAACGGGGAAGAGCAGCGCTACTTCATTTATAATGAAAGGAACAGTAAATAGAGTTTGATGTTTTTTCGTAGAAACTTTAGGGCATCGGAGATGTGGTGTTCCACTGTTCTTTCTGATATTTGTAGTCTTTCTGCAATTTCGCGATAAGAAAGTTCCTCATCCCTGCTTAAACGAAACACTTCCTGCTGCCGGGGAGGCAGCATTGAGATCAGTGCTGAGATATGTGTGCGCAGATTGGCTGCGTCCAATTCTTCTTCTATATCGTATGATTCTTCGACAGCTTCTATCACTGATAGTTGGTAGAAGGGTTCATTCAGATTCTTACGGGAACGGTTGAAAACAAGGTTGCGCATCGTGATAAATAAGTATCCGGCAAAATTTTGTTCTTCATCCAAAGCTTCCCGATTCTCCCAAATTTTAATAAAAACTTCTTGAACGATTTCTTCCACATCGACCGCAGAGGTGATGTAAAGTCGCGTAAAATTGTAAACCTTAGCCCAATAAGAGCGATAGAGGAATGCAAAGGCGGCTTTATCATTGCAGGTCTTTAGTTTAATAATTGCTTCTTTTTCGTTCATTAAGCGTTACGTTTGAATTACAAATATAGCATACTCAATTTATAAAACAGAAAAAAAGCCGAAAACATATAGGGGGGAATTTTATAAATAGTGTATTTATGGATAGATTTATAAATATAGCTTGGATTTTTGGAAAGAAATATAAAGAATATGAAGATTTCTAATAAATATGATAGGCTTGTCCGCAAATTGATTGCAGGTGAGTCTTCTTCGGAAGAAATGGAAGAGCTGGCACATTGGAATGTTGTGGAGACGAAAATGAAAAAACAATTCGATGCGGCAAAAAATATAGTGGAAAATGGTGCTATTGAAAGAAGGATCTGGGATAAGATTGACTCCAGATGCCAGGCTCCTGTTGAGCGTAGTCAGAAACTTCAACTCAGATATTGGAGGGTTGCACTAGCCGCATGTATTACGGCTTTATTGATTATCGGAGGTGGTATTTTCTTTTTTGATAAAGGGCATACAGCTTCACAGCGTATAATTGAGTATACTGAAGTTGTTTCTTCAAATAGCCGGTTGTATGTACTTCCCGACAGTTCAAAAGTCTGGATGCAGGCTGGGAGCCGTCTTCGTTTTTCACAGGATTTTATGAGTAACCGGGAAGTATGGCTGGAGGGAGTGTCTACTTTTGAAGTAACTAAGCGTAAAGGACATAATTTTAAAGTATATATCGATCAGGCATTTGTCGAAGTCAAAGGAACGGTCTTTCGTGTGCAGTCTACCTGTCAGGATGGTGCGGAGGTGACTCTTTTTAGTGGAAAGGTTGACTTCAATGTGAAGGCTTCACAGAGAAAAGTTGAAATGAAACCTTTGCAGCAGATTGTTTTTCATCCCGAGAAAGATGAAGTGATATTAAAGAACATAGGTAATATCAGTTGGGATGAAGGGCGTTATAAGTTTGTCGACATGCGTATGGATGATTTAATAGAAGCTATTCATGATATTTACCACATTCCGGTAGAACTCGATAGGAAAGTAGCTCGCAATGACTTGTTCACGGGTTATATGCGCTATGATGACCCTGCCTCTAAAGTCATCGAAAAGATTTGTATTAATATGAATTTGAAATTTAAAAAAGAAACACAGAAAATCATTATTTATAAATAATCGCTTTTATCAATCACTAATTAATCGTATAATCAAAAAATGAAAGACATGAGACTATGTTTTAGCGTCTGTAACAGGCGTTTTCTGACAGGCGTAATTATGTTTATGCTCCTGTATCCTATGTCCGTTTTTGCCGTGCAAGGACAGATAACCGTGCAGGGAAAAGCAATGAGCATTAAACAGGCTATTCAAGTTATTGAGAAGAACAGTAAATATACGTTCTTCTACAAGGCGGCCGATTTGAGCAATGCAAAGATCCGTGACATCCATTGTGAAGGTTCCATAGAGGAAGTGCTGAATGTTTTGTTTAAAGATAGCGGTATCAGCTATGTTATCAAAGACAATGAGGTTATTCTGAAGAGTACCCCGGTAGTGGTTGCAACGCCACAACAGAGTAATAAGATCGTTGTGAAAGGCAATATCAGGGATACTTTGGGTGAATCGGTCATTGGAGCTACCATTATGGAGAAAAATAATGCTCAAAATGGTTCTATCAGTGATATAAATGGAGATTTCTCCTTGTCGGTAAGTCCGGGTGCTGTTATTGTTATCTCTTACATTGGTTATGTAACGCAAGAATTGAAAGCCATAGCGGGGGCCCCTCTGAAAGTAGTACTGAAGGATGATTCCCGTACTTTGGATGAAGTGGTGGTAGTTGGTTTCGGTTCACAAAAGAAAGCGAACCTGACGGGGGCCGTTTCATCTATTAAAATGGACGAAATTATTGGCGATCGTCCCATAATGACGGCTTCTGATGCATTGCAAGGTACAGTTCCGGGACTGCTGGTTTCTAATAGTGGAAATGCTCCGGGTAGCGGAAAGTCATTCCAGTTGCGTGGTGCCTATTCGGTGGGTATCAAGAATAGCGACGGATCTTATGGTGCCAATGTCGCTCCCCTTATCTTGATTGATAACGTAGAGGGGAGTCTCGATATGTTGAATCCGGAAGATATTGAGACCGTAACTGTATTGAAAGATGCCGCTTCGGCAGCTATTTATGGTGCACGTGCAGCCGGCGGTGTTGTCTTAGTGACTACCAAGCGTCCGAAAGAAGCTACGGCCTTTCGTCTGAATTATAACAATAATTTTGGTTTTGCTACTGCAACCAATCTGCCTAAACAGGCATCTTTGATGGATTATCTGTAGGCTTATCAGGACGGGGGATATTCTGATGCTTATTGGTCGTATGGTTCACCCAGCGTTTCAAAGTGGAAAGAATACCTCACACAGTATAGGCAGG
The DNA here is from genome assembly GCF_000025985.1 of Bacteroides fragilis NCTC 9343. Classification (NCBI taxonomy): domain Bacteria; kingdom Pseudomonadati; phylum Bacteroidota; class Bacteroidia; order Bacteroidales; family Bacteroidaceae; genus Bacteroides; species Bacteroides fragilis. The sequence continues at coordinate 5,069,770 of NC_003228.3, read as the reverse complement.
ATCCTTCATCTATCAAAACTGTAGGTGACGGTATTTTCGCAGATACGGATGGAGCTTTGTATTATTTGAATGAGCATGATCCCTATAAGAATTTTATGGAGACCAGCTTCCAGATGAACCACAATCTTTCTGTATCCGGTGGTACGGATAAATTGCGTTATCGTATGTCGGCGGGATATGTATCGACGGACGGTGTGCTGATCACCGATAAAGACACCTATGAGCGCTTGAACATCAATTCCTATATTTCTGCTGATATAACCAAATGGTTTACCCAGGAGTTGACTATGAGTTATGCACGTACCAATCAGTCGCAACCTAATTCCGGTTTGGGAAGTATGTTTGGCAGTAATCAGGTTTCTTATCAGCCGGAAGGTAATATGCCTTCGGATGTTTGTTCTACAATTTCTCAGGATTTGCCTTTCAACACACCGCGCAACCAGGTATTGTTAGCAAATAAATGGAAAAAGTCGTATGATAATCCGCGTGTTTTCGTGAAATCTATTCTGAAACCGTTCAAAGGTTTTGAGGCAGTATTCGAGTATACATTTGACAAGAACATGTATGATTATAATTTCTATACCGGAAAAACTCAGTATACAGATATTCAGGGAGGTAATAACATCTGGAATGCAGCAAAAGATTATTTGCAGAAAGAGAAGCAATTTACCGACTACAATGCTTTCAATATTTACGGAACATACAAATTCGATCTCAACAAAGATCATCATTTCAGTGTAATGGCCGGTTTCAACCAGGAGTCCAAGTATACAGAAGGTGTAAATGTATTGTCTTATAATCAGGCTGTTGTTGAAGTACCGGCATTGGGTTCGGGTACAGGTGACCTAAAAGCGACAGACAGTTATAATGAATACTCTGTTCGAGGAGGATTTTTCCGGGTCAATTACAACTATATGGATAAGTATTTGCTGGAAGTGAACGGTCGTTACGATGGTTCATCCAAGTTCCCGAAAGATTCCCGTTTTGGTTTCTTCCCATCTGTATCTTTGGGTTGGAACGTAGCTCAGGAAAAGTTTATGGAAGTTACGCGCAATTATATTGATGGTCTGAAGATTCGTGCATCTTACGGTGTGATCGGTAACCAAAATGTAGTGAACTATGCATACTTCCCAACTATGAGCGTTAGCAATAAATACAACGGTTGGCTGTCTGGAGGTGATTATGTAACTGCTATCAACTCTTTACCGAATCTGGTAAGTACAAGCTTTACTTGGGAAAAAGTGGCCACTACGGATATCGGACTCGACTTGAATATGTTCGGTAATCGTATGAATGTTGTGTTCGACTGGTATCAGCGTGATACAAAAGGAATGTTGGCTCCGGGTATGCAGCTTCCTGCTGTGGTAGGTGCAAGTTCTCCTTTCCAGAATACAGCCGATATGCGTACTCGTGGTTGGGAACTGGCAGTGAACTGGAGAGACCGTATCGGTAAGTTCAACTATCGTGTCGGATTCAATCTTTCTGATAGCTATTCTGAAATTACTAAGTACGACGACAATGCTGCTTCTAAGCTGCTGAGTAATTTTTATCCGGGACAGAGACTGGGAGAAATCTGGGGATATGAAGTGGACGGATTCTATACGGTAGATGATTTTGTAGATACTAATAGTTGGAAACTTAAAGATGGAGTGGCCTCTATTAAAGGTGTCAGTCCACGTCCCGGTGACTTGAAGTTCAAAAATCTCCGTGATGATGACAAAAGTACAAATCAGATTGATAGCGGAGACGGTACATTAGATAATCCCGGCGACCAGAAAGTAATAGGCAATAGCTTGCCTAAATATCTGTATGGTATTACTCTCGGTGCTAATTATAAGGGTTTCGACTTGAATATTATGATGCAGGGAACCGGCCAGCGTGATGCATGGATTGCCAATAACCTGGTATTCCCGATGTATATTTATTCAGTAAACGATATCAAATACCAACCGCTGTTTGATGGTTTGACTGACTATTGGAGGCCGGTAGATGCAGCCAATGGAGATTACACTGCCGTAAATCCGAATGCCAAATATCCGCGTATGTATGGACAAAATCCTACAGTCGGCTCCAATTACGGACGTAAGACAGATAAATATTTATCTAATGCCGCTTACTTCCGCATCAAGAACGTTACTTTGTCGTATACCGTTCCTAAAACATGGATATCCCGAATCGGCTTAAATCAGTTAAAGGGTTTTGTCAGTGTAGAAAATCTGGCAACTTTCTCTTCATTACCTTCAGGTATCGATCCCGAAACTCTGAGCTGGAACTATCCGGCATTCCGTACCGTTTCGTTTGGTATCAACTTTACATTATAAACGCATAATCAAGAATTAAAAATGAAAAAGATATATCTATCATTGGCTATTTTAGCCGGAATCGGACTGGCCGGATGTAATGACAGCTTTCTGGAGCATGCGCCTGTCACCAGTCTGACAGAAAATAATGCTTTTAGATCTTATGATAACTTTAAGTCGTTTGCATGGCCTTGTTATGAGATATTCAAGGATAATAATATAGCCAATACCATTAACGGAACCGGACAAGGTTCCTGCTATGCAGGTGATATGAATGCCGGATACTTGGAAAGCCGTGCCAATGAGTCGGGCAATGACTATGCTTTCGGAAGAGTTCAGAGTGTAGCTTCGGGCAATGGTTGGGGCTTTTCCGGCACATTCCGTCGTGCCAATATTTTGCTTGCTAACATCGATAAGTCGGAAATGACCGATGCCGAAAAGGACCATTGGCGTGCAGTAGGGTATTTTTTCCATTCATACTGGTACATGGAGCTTATCAATCGTTTTGGGGCGGTGCCTTGGGTTAATACGGCCCTTAACGAAAATTCTCCTGAGGCTTACGGTCCCCGTGTTGACCGCGAAATTGTGGCCGATTCCGTATTGAACCGTTTGAAATGGGCTGAAGCGAATATTGGAGATTTTGAGAAGCAAGATGGTGCAAATACCATTAATCGCGATTGTATTCGTGCGGCTATCTCACGATTTGCGTTGCGTGAAGCCACTTGGCGCAAATATCACGGAATAGACGGAGCTCAGAAGTTCTTTGACGAATGTATTCGGGTGTCCCGTCTGTTGATGAATGATTACCCTACTCTTTATTACGGAACAGACGGTCAGCCCGCAGCCGGATATGGAGAGATGTGGACAACAGAAGATTTGGGCAAAGTGCCGGGTGTCATCTTGTATATGGAGTTTGTTCAAGACATCAAGATGGCCAATTTTAGTGCATTGGAACATATGGATAGCCACAATGTAGAGATGAATCAGCATACTGTTGACCTTTATCTGTGTAAAGATGGCAAGCCGATTGCTACTTCTGCAAATTATCATGGAGATAAAACTCCCTATGCTACTTTCCGTGACCGTGATCCGCGTTTATATCACGTAGTAATGCCACCGTATAAAGTGAAAGCAAAGGTGAAGACGAAAGAAGATCCCAGAACATGGGATTATACCGATGATCCGGCAGATCGTGAATATATCGATATTATGGGTCCTAACGAATCCTGTGATAATCCCGGTATTGGTATGAAACGCCTTCCCGGACAGAACTGGAGTGCTTCATTGGTACCTTCTTCACCAAACTTTATGGGGGGTATCGGAGCTACAGGTTTTGTGAGAAGCCGCTCGGGATATTATTTCTGGAAGAATTGGAGCAACTGGGAAACGAACCGTAACGGAGGTGTCACTCTGAACACATCGGATAAGCCTATCTTTAAGATCGAAGAGGTTTTATTGAATTATGCCGAAGCCATGTGTGAGACCGGACAGTTCACTCAGGCAGTGGCCGACGAATCTATTAATAAGTTGCGTAGACGCGCCGGTGTGGCCGATATGAAGGTTGCCGATATTGATGATAGTTTTGATCCGAACCGTGGACGCTATTATCCGAAAGGAAATGAACAAGGTGTTCTGGTAGATCCTGTTTTATGGGAAGTGCGCCGTGAACGTATTGTCGAGCTAATGGGTGAAGGCTTCGGATTCTACGATATCCGCCGTTGGAGAATGGCGCCCTGGTTCCTTAACCGCCAGTTTAAAGGAATGTGGATGACGAAAGATAAGTTCAGACATGGTGCCCAGTTCTTATTGAATGAAACGACCGGTGGACCGGACCCTGCCGACGGAGCCATGACAGAAGGATATATTTATTTACAACCGGACCCTATCAAAGCAGGTGAAGGCTGGCAGGAGAGATATTATCTTTATGAGGTTCCTACTCAAGAAATTATCTTGAATCCGGCACTTGCACCTAACAATCCGGGGTGGGAATAATTGAAACGGAATAGCAATGAACCTGTTTCACCACAGATAACACAGATTTTCACAGAACTTCTAATCTTGTTATCAATAAAATAAATTATTAATCTGTGAAAATCTGTGTTATCTGTGGTGAAGTTAAAACCAAATGAACTCGAAACAAACCCAAGAATGAATCAAAAAATTATTTATAGTAGTGCATTACTTGTCGGATTAGGCAGTCCGCAAGCATTTGCCCATAAAGAAAAGGCCCATACCCCTCAAAAACCGAATATCATCTTTATTATGTGTGATGATATGGGGTATGGAGATCTGGGTTGCTATGGACAGCCATACATCAGCACCCCTAATATTGACAACATGGCCCGTGAAGGCATGCGCTTTACGCAAGCCTATGCCGGAAGTCCGGTGAGTGCACCTTCGCGCGCATCGTTGATGACCGGACAACATACCGGACATTGCGAAGTGCGTGGTAATAAAGAGTATTGGACTCAGGCGTCTACAGTGATGTATGGCGATAATAAAGAATTTTCAGTTGTCGGACAACATCCCTATGATCCGGAACATGTCATTCTGCCCGAAATAATGAAAGATAACGGATATACAACCGGTATGTTTGGTAAATGGGCGGGGGGATACGAAGGCTCGGCGTCCACTCCGGATAAAAGAGGAATCGATGAATATTACGGATATATCTGTCAATTTCAGGCACATCTCTATTATCCCAATTTTCTGAATCGTTATAGTCCGTCGTTGGGTGATACAGGTGTTGTACGTGTTGTGATGGAAGAGAATATCAAATATCCGATGTACGGTCCAGATTATCATAAACGTACTCAATACTCAGCTGATCTGATTCATCAGAAAGCGATGGAATGGATCGAGAAACAGGATGGTGAACAACCTTTCTTCGGAATCTTTACCTATACCTTGCCGCATGCAGAGTTAGTGCAACCGGAAGACTCTATTTTGAATCATTATAAGACACAGTTTGCTGATGACAAAGCTTTTGGTGGTCAAAAAGGATCCAGATATAACGCCATTACCCATGTGCATGCACAGTTTGCGGGTATGATCACCCGTTTGGACTATTATGTGGGCGAAGTTCTGAAGAAGTTGGAAGAGAAAGGATTTGATGAGAATACGATTGTCATCTTTACCAGTGATAATGGGCCCCATGAGGAAGGCGGAGCCGATCCTACTTTCTTCGGGCGTGACGGAAAGTTACGTGGCTTGAAGCGCCAGTGTTACGAGGGAGGTATCCGTGTTCCGTTTATTGTCCGTTGGCCCGGTCAGGTTGCTGCCGGAACAGTGAATGATCATCAATGTGCTTTCTACGATGTCATGCCTACCTTGTGTGATTTGACAGGCGTGAAGAACTTCACGAAAAAATATGTGAATAAGAAAAAGGAAGCGGATTATTTTGATGGTATCTCTTTTGCTCCGACCATACTGGGTAAAAAGAACCAGAAAAAACATGATTTTCTCTATTGGGAGTTTAATGAAACGAACCAGATCGGTGTACGTATGGGAGACTGGAAAATGGTTGTCAAGAAAGGTACTCCTTTCCTTTATAATCTGGCGACAGATATCCATGAAGATCATAATGTAGCTGCCGAAAATCCTGATATTGTGAAGAAAATGGTTGGGATTATTCATCAGCAACATACGGAAAATCCAAATTTCAAGGTAACATTACCTGCTACTATGTAAGAAGATTCTTAGTGATAGATCAAGCGCTGTCTTTTACCCTCTATTCAGAGGAAGGATAGCGCTTTTTATTTGATAGCTTAGAGCGCTGTTCGGTATCAAAATGTTTGCTGTTTTATTTTTCTGCTGGCATCTGCTTTGGCGAAATGTTGCGAAATAGAAGAGGAATCATCAGATATTTCTTTTCAGATCACTTGTTACCGGGAAATTATGTGAGAGGTATCGGAAGGAAGTTAACTTCCTGTCGGCAAATAACTAACTTCCTGCCGACAGAGAATTAATTTCCTGAGAGTAGGAAGTTAACTTCTTATGAATAAGAAGTCTGTATTCTGATGAAAGCATCGGTTTTCCTTCTCGAAACATCCCTTAATTTAGGGAAAAAGAACTGCTTTTTCTTCTAGAACAGAGTTTGGAGGACTCTTTTTAAAAGTGTTATTCCGAATGTTTATGAGATTTCCAGGTTTCTTCCTAAGAGTAAATGCCCTTGGTATCTTGTCTTTATGGTAGCATTTCACTGTATTTTCCGACTCTCTGACTTCCTGGAAAAGGGTATTCCTGCGTTTTTTACTCTCTTCTTGTTTCCAGGGCACAAAGAATTGATTCTGAGGAATCTCAAAATACATTTTGACAGAATGCTAAAAGAAGATTTCCTGTGTAATGTTGGTTTTGATGTATAACCTCCATCCGGAACATCCAATTATCATATACTTTTGCTTGAAGATTATTGTGAACTTCCTTTGTCTATTATAATCCTTGTCGTTATTATATTAAAACAATAAAGAGGGATGTGTCAAAACTCGTATTCACCATAGATTACACTGATTTACACAGATAAATATCATTGGTTATCAGTGTATTAAAAACGTTTTTGTGTAAATCCGTGTAATCTGTGGTGAGTTATGAAACACCCTCTTTCATCATTTAATTAATGATTATTTGCTGTTTTCACTATATTTTTTTCGATAGATCCATATCAGGATTATTACTCCTACCAGCAATAACGCCATCGCTCCGTATGCAATACCTTCTGTAATATGCAGGCTTTGCGGATCAAAACGCATTTCGATGGTGTGTTTACCTGCCGGGACATTCATAGCACGTAAAATGTAGTCTGCACGGGCAATATCGGCGGGCTTGCCATCAATGGTTGCCGTCCACCCCGGATAATATATTTCGGAGAAAACCACTATACCGTCTTGGGGTGAGGAAGTCTCGTATACTAATTGGTTAGGTTCATAACTGGTCAAACGAATCGTAGACAGTGAGTCTTTGTACCCCTCGTTCACTCCTTTCAGTGCCTCTTTAAACTTAGAGTCTACTATAGCGGTTTGTTGCAGGTCGACTTGCCCGATGGCATCGATTTCTTCGTTTGCATTGTTCACGTATTGTATTTTATCTATGAACCATGCATTTCCGAAAGTATATGGGTTCTCAATGGGGACTGTTTGACCTTGCTGTCCGGCAGGGAATATAAAGTATTTCGTATTCAGCATATTCAATACAGGAAACTTAGCAGCGTTTACGCTATCCATTTGTCCACCGGCTGTAGCTACTTCCTGATAGGCTGCCTGCATTTCTTTAGCGATGTGATGGTCTATCATTTCCTGATAACGGCGAAGCTTTGCAGCATGATAACCGCCTACGCTCTTGTGCCAATAAGAGGTATTGTTTTCTTCAAATGTATTGCCCGCAAAGTTCAGTACACGATAATCCAGTGATGGGTCTTGCAGGATTAGTTCATCTGTCTGTGTTTTCCGGAATGTAGCAGTCTGCTCTGATTTCGGGATAAACTGTTCGTCGTACAGATAACGTTTATTTACGCTCCACATGTCTCCCAGGCATAATAGAGCAATAGCGGCAACAGTCCAGGTTGCTTTCAGCTTTTTGGCGTTATAGGCCAGTAAAAGCAGGGTGCCGATGGTGACGATAAAGAAACTTCGCCAAGCATCAGAGGTGAAAAGGTGTACACGCATTTCCTCAAGATTGGCAATAATGGGCGATAGTTGGTCGGCAGGCAGGGCATTTTGCAGAGCTGCCATTTCGTTACCTGGAATATAGGTAGGAAAGAACAGACGGGGAGCAATGGCAAAGAGCAGTGCCAATCCCCCGGTTAATCCGAAACTGATATAGATGTATTTCAGTTTCTCTTTCAATAATTCCGGCTTGGTGAGTATTTCCTTCAGGGTAAGGATGGCGAGCAAAGGAATAGTAAACTCGGCAATTACCAAAATAGAGGATACAGCCCGGAACTTATTGTACATTGGGATATAATCGATGAAAAAGTCTGTCAGTCCCATGAAGTTTTTACCCCATGAAAGTAGGATAGAGAAGATGGTAGCTCCCAGTAGTGCCCATTTCATAGGACCTTTTACAATGAAACATCCCAAAATGAAAAGCATTAGTACGAATGCGCCTACATAGACCGGACCACTTGTCATCGGCTGATCGCCAAAATATTGAGTTAGCTGTGAGTAGAGGCTGCTATACATCGGATTAGCCTTTTCCATTGCTTTCTCACTTCGTGACAGCGGTACGGAAGCACCTCCTTTGACATTGGGGACCAGCAGGGAGAATGTTTCACCGATACCATAACTCCATTGAGTGATGTAATCGCGGTTGAGGCCGCTGCTAGTCTGTTTGGCGGCAGCTCCTTCATATTTCAGTTCACTTTTACCACGCATCGTTTCTTTACTATATTCGTAAGTGTGGTATAGGTTTGAGAGGTTGATGGATACTCCAATCAGTCCTGCAACAATCAGCACGCCGGTAGCTTTGAAGAATTGGGGGAGTTCTTTTTTTCGCCAGGCGTCTTCGAAGAATGCGCCTACCATGAAAAGAATAACAAACAAGAAATAATAAGTCATCTGCACATGGTTGGACAATATCTGCATAGCCATGAATAAAGCGGTGATAATACCTCCTAACAGATATTTCTTTCGGTAAGCAAGTACTATACCTGCTATCGTAGGTGGAATATAGGCTAAAGTAATAAATTTCCAGATATGTCCGGCAGCTATCAGAATGAAGAAATAGGACGAAAATCCCCAAATGATTCCTCCTAACCCTGCGAGCCATGCCGGTATGCCGAATGCCCTTAGCAGGATATAGAACCCGAGCATCATGATAAATGTGAGCCATACGTAGTTCGGAAGAAAAAGGTGATATACTTTCTGTACAAATGTCAGCGGCTCGGTAGAGTCGTAACTCGGGGACATCTGGTAGGTAGGCATACCTCCGAAGAGTGCATTGGTCCAGCGGGTACGTTCACCTGTTCTCTCATAATATTCTTTGGCTTCTTGTCCGGCTCCGGCTCCGGCCACGGTGTCGTGCTGGAAGAGAATCCGGTCTTCGGTGATAGCAGGGAAGAAATAGATGAAAGAGATAACTATAAATGCCAGAATGGCAATCAGGTCAGGAAGAAATTTTTTCATTTACGATTAGACGATTTACAATTTACAATTGAAGTTTGACTTAGGATTAGACGATTTACTATCCTGAAGTGAGAAAAAGTAATTTCAGTCGTTATTCGTAAATCGTCCAATCGTAACTTTTTTAATATCTGTAATGATCCGCTTTGTAAGGACCGTCAACAGACACACCGATGTAGGCAGCCTGCTCCGGAGTCAACTTGGTCAGCTTCACACCAATTTTTTCAAGGTGTAGGCGGGCTACTTCTTCATCCAGATGTTTAGGTAAACGATATACATTGATATCGTATTTCTTGTTGAACAACTCGATTTGGGCCAATGTCTGATTGGTAAATGAATTACTCATTACGAATGACGGGTGGCCTGTGGCACATCCCAGGTTTACCAACCGACCGTCTGCCAACAGAATGATACTGTGACCGTCAGGGAAATAATAGCGGTCTACCTGTGGCTTGATATTGACACGTTTGATACCCGGATAATGTTTCAGTGCATCTACCTGGATTTCATTGTCAAAATGGCCGATGTTGCAAACGATAGCCTGATCTTTCATTTGTTCCATGTGATCGATACGGATGATATCGATATTACCGGTAGTAGTAACAAAGATGTTACCTTCTTTGCAGGCGTCTTCCATTGTTACTACTTCAAAACCTTCCATGGCAGCCTGCAGTGCACAGATAGGATCGACCTCTGTAACCAGCACCCGGGCTCCGTAGGAACGCATAGAGTGTGAACAGCCTTTACCTACATCGCCATAACCGCATACCACAACTACTTTGCCGGCAATCATTACGTCTGTGGCACGTTTGATGCCGTCTGCCAATGATTCGCGGCAACCATACAGGTTGTCGAATTTGGATTTGGTAACCGAGTCGTTTACGTTGAAGGCAGGGAACAACAACTTGCCTTCTTCCTGCATCTGGTATAGGCGATGCACGCCGGTCGTTGTCTCTTCCGAAACTCCGCGCACTTCAGCCGCTACCCGGTGCCAGCGTTCTTTGTCTTCTGCCAGCACTTTTTTCAGTATAGCATTCAATTCTATTTCGTCTTCGGCATGTACTTCTTTGTCCAATACAGCAGCATTGTTTTCTGCTTCGTAACCTACATGGATCATCATAGTGGCATCCCCGCCATCGTCGACAATCACTGTCGGTCCTTTGCCTCCCTCAAAGTTCAGGGCCTGCAAGGTACACCACCAATAGTCTGCCAATGTTTCTCCTTTCCAGGCAAATACGGCAACACCTGAAGCTGCGATAGCTGCTGCAGCATGATCTTGAGTTGAATATATATTGCAAGAGCACCAACGCACTTCAGCTCCCAGGGCTACCAGTGTTTCGATCAGGACGGCAGTCTGGATAGTCATGTGCAGTGATCCCATGATACGGGCACCTTTCAATGGTTTGGATTCTCCATATTTTTCGCGAAGAGCCATAAGGCCGGGCATCTCTTTTTCTGCCAAGTCGATTTCCTTGCGACCGAAGTCGGCAAGCGTGATGTCTGCCACTTTGTAGGGCAGGGTAGAGAATAATTCTGTGGACATAAATGTAAATTGTTTAAAATATAAAGTGGTGCAAAGATAGAACATTCTGAGTAGTAGGGCAAAAGCTATCGACTTTTTTAATCAATAATAACTTCGATTTGTAGGATATTTTTTGGATATATGTATTATATTTGCAAGTAATGTGATGCTATATACAACAAAACAGATTTAAATAGACTCAAATCCATGGGACATTACGAGCATAAAACGAAAGAGGAACTACTGGAAATTGTATGTAAATTGGAAAAGAAGGTGGAAGGCCTCTCTTCCGAACTCGACTCTCTGAAAAAAGGGCGATTCCGTGAACGGTACAGTACTCGGATTTTAGATGCATTGCCTGATATGCTGACTGTTTTTGACCATAATGCGAACATTGTGGAGTTGGCTTCATCTCCTACAACAAATCATGTGGAAGGTACCACCTCCGATAGTATTATTAATTCAAATGTAAAAGATATTGTTCCCGAAGAAGCGTATGAAAGTGTTCGTCACAACATGGATAAAGTCATCCATACCGGTAAGAGTTCGACAGCTGAACATTCATTAATGCTGGACGGGGTACTCCATCATTATGAAAATCGTATTTTTCCGCTGGATGATCAGTATTTGTTATGTATGTGTCGCGATGTCTCGCAGGAGACTGAGATGGCTAAGATCAATGAGACCCAGCGAAGTGAGATTGTACGTCTCAATTCGTTGATGAATGACATTTTGAACAATATTCCCGTCTATTTATTTGTGAAGGATACCGGAAATGATTTTCGTTATCTTTATTGGAATAAAGCTTTTGCCGAGCATTCCGGAATCTCTGTCCAGAGGGCTGTCGGTAGTACGGATGCAGATATATTCCCGGACAAGAAAGATGCCGAACATTTCCGGGAAGACGATTTGAAGGTGATGAAGTTGGGACGTATTGAATATCTGGAGAATTATACAACTATGAGCGGTGAGGTCCGTACGGTCACTACAATGAAAACAGTTGTCCCTTCGGGAGGTCAGCATCCTTATATTATCGGAGTATCGTGGGATGTAACCGAAATCAAGAAGACGGAAAAGGAGCTTATAGCTGCCCGGATTAAGGCAGAAGAGGCCGACCGGATGAAATCTTCGTTTTTGGCTAATATGAGCCACGAAATCCGTACTCCTCTGAATGCGATTGTAGGTTTTTCCAAACTGATTATTGAAGCGGACAATGAGTGTGAAAAGCGACAGTATGCCGATATTGTGGAACACAACTCGACTGTTCTGTTGAATCTCTTTAATGATATTCTTGATCTTTCGGCACTTGAAGCCGGTTCCTTGGAGCTTTCTTATCACCCGGTGAGGCTGAAAGATATCTGTTTACAGTTATATGAATTGCATGTGAAATCGGTTAAGCCGGAAGTTCGGCTTGTGCTGGACGAGGTAGATTCGCAACTTTGCATACAAGGAGACTGGGAACGTATTTCTCAGGTTTTGGTTAATCTGATTACCAATGCCATTAAATTTACTTCTGTCGGAGAAATTCATTTTGGATTTCAGAAGAAGGCGGATATGGTACAGTTTTACATGTCTGATACGGGGAAAGGTATTCCGGCAGAAAGGGTGGCCACCATCTTTCAGCGTTTCGGAAAAATAGATGATTTTGTGCAAGGGACAGGATTGGGACTGACTATCTGCCGGATGCTTGTCGAAAAGATGGGCGGGCGTATCTGGGTACGTTCCAAACAGGGAGAAGGAACTGTTTTCTATTTTACTCTGCCTATGGCAAAATAGTGACAGTGATAAGTGATTAGCGTCAGACGCTAATCACTTATCATGCATATCTGCTTTATATAATCTGGATACCTTGCTCCTCACAGAGCTTCAGTCCTAAATCCTTCAGTTTGAATTTTTGTATCTTACCGCTCCCGGTCATGGGAAATTCGTCAATGAAGAAAATGTATTTAGGGATTTTGTAGCGGGAGATTTTATTCCGGCAGAAGTCTTGTACGTCCGAAGCCTGCATGGTTACTCCTTCGTGCAAAATGATGAAAGCCCCTACTGCCTCTCCATATTTTTTAGATGGGATGCCCGATACCTGTACGTCCTTCACTCCGTCGAGCTTATAGAGGAATTCCTCTATCTCACGGGGATAGATATTCTCTCCACCACGGATGATCATATCTTTGATACGTCCTGTGATACGATAATTCCCATCTTCGTCCTTGATTCCCAAGTCTCCTGAGTGTAGGAAATTGTTTTTGTCTATCACTTCAGCCGTAGCTTGTGGATTCTTGTAATATCCTTTCATGGTGTTATATCCCCGGTTGCACATTTCCCCCTGTACGCCGACCGGGCATTCTTCACCAGTTTCAGGATCGAGCACTTTTACCTCCGTAAATTCAAAGTCACGCCCTACGGTGTTACAACGTACGTCAAACGGATCGTCAATGCGTGTAGCAGTCATTCCGGGGGCTGCTTCTGTCAGTCCGTATACACTGGTAACCTTCATATACATTTTCTCTTCCACTTGCTTCATCAATTCTACCGGGCAGAGTGAGCCGGCCATGATACCGGTGCGGAGGCTCGACATATCGAACATATCGAACATCGGATGGTTCAGTTCGGCAATAAACATAGTGGGTACTCCATAAAGTGCTGTACATCTCTCTTTATGGATAGAGGCTAATACGATCAGCGGGTCAAAACGTTCCACCATCACTTGAGTACAACCATGAGTCAGACAGTTCATGGTGGCCAGCACTACACCGAAGCAGTGGAACAATGGAACACAACAGCAGAGTTTATCATTGCCCGTGAATTTCATGTGTTCTCCGGTCAGGAAACCATTATTGCTGATATTGTAATGTGTCAGCATAACCCCTTTGGGAAATCCGGTTGTTCCTGATGTATATTGCATGTTTACCACATCGTGGCAATCGACCTGCGACTTGAGTTCGTTGAGCTCGGTGTCTTCTATGTTATCGCCTAGCAACAGGATCTCCTGTGTGTTGTACATTCCGCGATGTTTCTCCTGTCCTACGTAGATTACGTTCTTCATATAAGGAAAACGCTCGCTTTTCAGATGTCCTCGTTCGCAGGTTTTCAGTTCCGGAAGCATGGTGTAGGTCATCTGTACAAAGTCGCTGTCTTTTTCGCCGTTGACAATGCAGAGCGTATGCATATCCGAGTTCTCGCACAAGTATTCCAGTTCGGCTTGTTTATAGTTGGTGTTTACCGTTACGTAGACTGCACCTATCTTTGCGCAGGCATATAATAAGGTAAGCCAGTCCGGTACGTTTGCTGCCCAGATTCCGACGTGGGTACCTCTTTCCACTCCGATGGCAATCAATCCTTTCGCCATATCGTCTACCCGCTTGTTGAATTGCTTCCAGGTGAAGCGCAAGTTGCGGTCGGAGTATACAATATATTCTTTGTCCGGTGTTGTTTCGGCCCAATGTTCAAGCCATTGTCCGAGTGTTCTTTCGTATAGTTGCATGTTTTTAGTAATGTGTAGAGCGATCATTGCTGATCATTAAATAGGTGTATAGATTACTGCCAGGATTTTAGCGGCTTGTCCTTCATAAGCATGAACGTGATGGGGGACGATGGAATCATAGTAGATACTGTCACCTTCTTCGAGCAGGTAAGTGCTTTTTCCGTAACTGATTTCCATGACACCTTCCATGACCATGATGAATTCTTCTCCTTCGTGAGAAGAAAGTACAAAATCACTGTCTTGTGTAGGGGCTACATCGATGATGAACGGCTCCATATGGCGGTCGGCTTTTGACTTGGACAGTGAATGATACTGCATGTGTTTGCGCGAATGGATGGCGTTGTTTGAGAAGCTGATCGTGTCTGTAGCTTCCATCTTGCGTGAGACTACCGGACCTGTTTCGTCCTGGTCGTCGAGGAAAGTGCCCAGACGTACGCCCAATACGCGGGCTATTTTGATAAGTGGAGCCAATGAAGGCAAGTCAATATTGTTTTCGATACGTTCTATTTGTTCAATGGCCAATCCTGAGCGTTCGGCAAGTTCTTCTATTGAGATTCCTTTGTTCTCACGGAGTGATTTAATTTTTTCTCCTACGATTTTGCTTGTATCCATAATGTTGAATGTATTTTCCCGGTAAAAGGTTATAATTTAATTCGTTTTGCTGCAAAATTAATGAAATTTTATATCCAAGCAAGGGAGAAAGATAAAAAATAAAAGCCGTTTCCTCCATAGAGAGGAAACGGCTTTTAAATTTTGTTCGCAGTAAGTGATTACTTACGCAAGCCGAGCTCTTTGATGATATCACGATATCTGGTGATATCTTTTGCTTTCAGGTAGTCGAGCAAAGCACGACGTTTACCTACCAACATAGTCAAAGCTCTTTCTGTACTATAATCTTTTCTGTTGAGCTTCATGTGCTCAGTCAGGTGAGTAATACGGTATGAAAACAAAGCTATCTGGGCCTCAGCTGAGCCAGTATCAGTGTTAGACTTTCCGTACTTACTGAAGATTTCTTGCTTTTTAGCAGCGTCTAAATACATAATTAATAAAATTATTGATCTATAAAATGTTTCTTTGAGCGTGCAAAGATAGGCATTATCTTTTATCCCACAATGAATTGCAGGAAATATTTTCTATAGTATCCCTTTTTTCTAATCCAATTTTTGTACCTTTGTCGCCAAATAATAGGTATTATATGCAAAATATTCGAAACATTGCAATTATTGCCCATGTTGACCATGGGAAAACGACTCTCGTCGATAAAATGCTTTTAGCCGGAAACTTGTTTCGCGGCAACCAAACAAGCGGAGAATTAATTCTGGATAACAACGACTTGGAGCGTGAACGAGGGATAACGATCCTCTCTAAAAACGTTTCTATCAATTACAACGGAACTAAGATTAATATTATTGATACTCCGGGACACAGCGACTTCGGTGGCGAAGTAGAGCGTGTGCTCAACATGGCCGACGGATGCATTCTGTTGGTTGATGCTTTTGAAGGCCCGATGCCGCAAACGCGCTTTGTGCTGCAGAAAGCTTTGGAAATCGGATTGAAACCGATTGTTGTTATTAATAAGGTAGACAAACCGAACTGTCGTCCGGACGAAGTACACGAGATGGTCTTCGACCTGATGTTCAGCCTGGATGCTACCGAAGAGCAACTTGATTTTCCGACAATCTATGGTTCGGCCAAGAATAACTGGATGAGTACGGACTGGAAAGAGCAGACGGACAGTATTGTGCCTTTGCTGGATTGTATTGTAGAGAACATTCCTGCTCCGGAGCAATTGGAGGGTACTCCTCAGATGCTGATCACTTCACTTGACTATTCTTCATATACAGGCCGTATTGCTGTAGGGCGTGTTCATCGTGGTACACTGAAAGAAGGCATGAACGTGTCTTTGGCTAAGCGTGACGGCAGCATTGTGAAATCTAAGATTAAAGAGGTTCATGTATTCGAAGGGCTGGGTCGTGTGAAGACGACTGAGGTCTCTTCGGGAGATATTTGCGCTTTGGTAGGTATTGACGGATTCGAGATCGGAGATACGATCTGTGATTATGAAACTCCGGAAGCATTGCCACCTATTGCTATCGATGAACCGACTATGAGTATGCTGTTTGCCATCAACGACTCTCCGTTCTATGGTAAAGATGGTAAATTTGTAACTTCACGTCATATCCATGATCGCCTGACCAAGGAATTGGATAAGAATCTGGCTTTGCGCGTACGTAAGAGCGAAGAAGACGGTAAATGGGTTGTATCAGGCCGTGGTGTGCTTCACCTTTCTGTCTTGATCGAAACCATGCGTCGCGAAGGTTACGAGTTACAGGTCGGACAGCCGCAAGTAATCTATAAAGAAATAGATGGAGTAAAATGTGAACCGATTGAGGAGCTTACGATTAACGTACCTGAAGAATATTCAAGTAAGATCATCGATATGGTAACCCGCCGTAAAGGTGAGATGACTATGATGGAGAATACCGGTGAACGCATCAACCTTGAATTTGATATGCCTTCGCGTGGTATCATCGGTCTTCGTACGAATGTTCTGACGGCTTCGGCAGGTGAGGCTATCATGGCACACCGCTTTAAGGAATATCAGCCGTTCAAAGGAGACATAGAACGTCGTACCAATGGTTCGATTATCGCTATGGAGAGTGGTACTGCATTTGCTTATGCTATCGACAAATTGCAGGATCGTGGTAAATTCTTTATTTTCCCTCAGGAAGAGGTGTATGCAGGTCAGGTAGTGGGTGAGCATGCTCACGAAAAAGATTTGGTTGTAAATGTGACTAAGTCGAAGAAGTTGACTAATATGCGTGCTTCCGGTTCTGACGAGAAAGCCCGTTTGATTCCTCCTGTACAGTTCTCTCTTGAAGAGGCCTTGGAATACATTAAGGAAGACGAATATGTAGAAGTTACTCCGAAAGCAATGCGTATGCGTAAGGTTATTCTGGATGAAACTGAACGTAAACGCGCCAATAAGAGCTAATATTTGCGGATATCTATCTAACGAAAGGCTGTGTAATTTGGCACAGCCTTTTCTGTTTATATATGCTTTTTTTTCCTATATAATAATATAAAAAAGGACATCCTCACGGATGCCCTTTTCCCAATTTTCCTTTTTCAAATTTGTGTAGCTGCTATAAATCTCTTACCACAACAACTTTATTATATACTAAAAATCAATACTTTTTATATTTTAGTTCCTATTGGAAAACTATTATTCGATAGCAGGTTCGCTTGTTTTGCTTGGCCAGTATGGATTCTGGTAAAGCACAGAATTGTTGACTGAACGGTCCGGAGACAAAAGCTCCATTTGCCGTATCGGCACCGGATACAAGTAGTATGCCTTAGCGAATGTATAACCGTCAAATACAGCGTTGTTTGCTTTGACGATTGAGTACGGACGTACATATTTACCCAATTCTTTGGCTGACATATTGGCCGTTGAGCTACCGTCTGATACAATTTTGTATTTGGGCTCGCCTTTGTCATTCTTCATTGCCACATAGTCATCATAAGCTTCATCCCAGAAGTTGAATCCTTCCGGAATATATTTGGTTGTGAGCAACTGATCCATAGCTCTCCAACGCATCAGGTCGTCCCAACGCATACCCTCGCCGATGAATTCGCAACGACGTTCGCGGCGGATATTGAATAAAGTTGCGTCTACCAATGTAGAACCGGAGTATTTTGCCCAGTCTACTTCCTTGCTCATATCCGTATTGCGGATGGTCTTTTCGTAGTCTGTGTCCACTCCGCCACGTTTGCGGATAGCGGTCCAGTATTGGGCTGCTTTTCCGTCGACCTTACCGTTTCTCAGGTAATATGCCTCCAGATAGTTAAGGTAAGCTTCCACACCACGATAGATGATGCATCCTGTGGTCGACTGGTCGGAACCGGAGATGATCTGGTCTTTCTTATAAGTCAGGCATTTGCGGATGCGATATCCCGTCAAGTCTCTGACTTCCTGCAATTCAAAGAGAGCAGGTTCGCCGAACTCGGGCATAGTGCCGTCACCATCGGCTCTCGGAGCCTGTTTGTCTTTCTCACCGAATAAGAAAAGTTGCAGGCGCTGGTCACGTCCTTCCTTTTCTTCCTGAATTCTGCTGTCACCTTTAAATCCGCTGTTGCTGGCATACCAGGGCAATCCGTTCTCCATCAGGAAAGTCTGTACATAGCTTCTCAACATTCCATTGTTTCCACCTGAATAAATATAGTTGGGAGCACCGTGGCTGATGTTGATACTTCCCGAACGAAGATAATCTTTCCAGAAAAGAACTTCGGAATAACCACTCATGTCTTCGGCAGAGAACATTTCAAAGTAAGGATTCCAACCGGAATATTCGCTGTCGCTGAGCGGATTGAATACCCCTGTGTTTTCAGTCAGTGTGATAGCGTCCGCTACTTGTGAGGCTGCATCCATACACTGGTCGAGGAAGAAGTTGATTTCGGCTGTTACATCAAGTGAGAAATTCGGATGTACGCTCTTTCCCGGCCATGTTTCGTCACCCGGCACGCGGCCTGTTCCCTGATGATATTTCTCAAATGTAGCTTCGTATAATGCCACACGTGATTTGATCAGCAATGCACATTGCTTGTTCAGGCGATTGTTGTTCATGAAGCCTTGGTTTTTCATTAACCCGATGGCTTTGTCGAGATCTTCGAGAATGAAGCGGGCCACTTTATTGCGTGGCTGACGTACACTCTTTTCAATCAGTATCGCTTCATCATCCGGAAGTACCTCAGTGATGATAGGATAATCTCCGTATTTACGTAGCTGGTTGTAATATATCAAGGCACGCATGAAATACATTTCACCGATGTAGTGTTTGAGATCATCTTCTGCCCCCGAAATTTTTCCGGCTTCATATTTAGGCAGCACCTGTTCGAAAAAGTAGTTGCAATAACGGGCCAGTGACAATCCGTTGGACCAGTTGTCATTGTTTGAAGGTACTTTCCAGATTCCTTTTTCATAGTAGGTAGAGTTATAACCACCCACTACCATGTTGTCTGTACCGCCATCATTGTTTACCGTACCGGCATTCCATCCGCTATGTGTTGAGAACATAGAGTTGTATTTTGAAATGGTATATGCTGCCAGGTGGTCTGCAGTCTGGAAATACTCTTGCGGGGTGACCTGATCCAGCGGCTCTCTGTCCAGAAAGTCGTTGCACGAAGTCAGAGCTATGGATGCTCCCGCTACGAGGCAAGCCTGCGCCACGATATATTTCATTTTAATTTTCATAATCTTGGTGTTTTTTAGAAGTTAACATTTAAACCGACTGAAATGACTCTCTGCAACGGATACAGTTTACCGTTGTTCGCATCATATGTACTTCCGATTGCTTCCGGGTCGAAGATGCCTGTGATATCAGAGAAAGTAAGCAGGTTGTCTCCGGATACATAGACACGTACAGACGACATACCTGCTTTTTCTGTCCATGTTTTAGGCAAAGTATAGCCTATCTGGATATTTTTCAGACGGCAATAAGCTGCATTCTGCAAATAACGGCTCTGTACATTCGTATTCTTACCGCCGTTTCTTGCTACACGTGGGTAGTAAGCATTGGTGTTTGCTCCCAGAGGGTCACCTTCCGGACGCCAGAAGTCCCAATGTTCCTTGAAGCCGGCAGCCTGCCATTGTCCAAGACCGGTTGATCCCCAGAAGTACGGGCCCTGCAGCCAATAGTCACGTTTACCGATGCCCTGGAAGAATGCGCGGAAGTCGATTCCTTTCCAGCTTGCATCGATAGTCAGACCGTAGTTAAAGCGCGGTGTACTGTTACCCAAGATAACGCGGTCACCTGTATCTCCCAGCTTATTGCTTCCTGTGCTGATCTTGCCATCACCGTCGAGGTCGGCATACATGATGTCGCCTGCTCCCCATTTACTACCCAAGGCCGATTGGTCTACTTTTGCCAGATGGGCGTCCATTTCTTCCTGGCTTTGTGCGATACCGATTGTCTTGTATCCCCAGATATTATTGAGTTTCTGGCCTTTGTAATAAGTACCGATGTTGTAGTCTTCATTCGGATATTTCAGGATTTTCTGCTGAGAATCAGACAGAACGAATTTCACGCCATAAGAGAAATCCCGGATACGGTCTCTCCAACCCAGTTCAAGTTCAAAACCGTAGGACTTCATATCCGCATTATTGATCTTTGGCACTCCTGTACCCAGAGATGCTGCTAATTCGGGAGCCGGACCGATCATATCGTAAGTATAACGAACGAAGTAGTCGAACGAACCGGTCAAGCGGTTGTTAAACAATCCCCAGTCCAAACCGACATCCCATGTTTCGATGGTTTCCCATGTTTTCTTCATGCTGACAATGCCCGGATTGTTGGCATAGTTGGGTAATGCTCCGTTCAGCAACCAACCATAGTTGGAGCCTGTCGGCATAGTCTGATAGAAAGGATACCATGCGTCTTTGGTATCTGTATTACCTAATTGTCCCCAAGAAGCGCGGAGTTTCAATGTACCGATACTGCATTTTTCGGCGATTCTTTCAAAGAATGGTTCTTGTGCAACGTTCCATCCGGCAGAGAATGAAGGGAAGAATCCCCAGCGTTTGTCACCTATAAAACGTGACGAACCGTCGTAACGTCCGTTAGCTTCCACCATGTATCGGTCTTTATAATTGTAGTTGATACGTCCGAAGAAACCGGCTACGGCATTGTGGGCATATCCTCCCCATGCTTTCGGGTCTTCGGTGGCTGTGTTGATGGTAGGCACCGAACTTGAAATCAGTGTGCTCTTTTGAGCCTGGACATAACGGGTTTTATAAAGCTCACTGTTGAAACCGGCCATAACTTTGAAGTAGTGTCCGCTGTCAAACTGTTTAAAGTAGTCCGAGTAGATGTTGGTCGTGTAGTAGTTTTCTTTATATGAATACTCGTTTACCTGAGAGAGGCCGAGTGCGCCGCCGTTCCATGAAATCAGGTACGGTTCGTTATCTGCGTTGTATGCATATACCGGCAATACATCCCAATGTTCGTTCGTGTTCGTTGTGCGTAAACTACCTTCCACATTGATTCTCCAGTTTTTGATGGGTTCGAAAATGAACTGTAGCTGTTGCGTGTTCAGGTCTTTCTGATTGATCTGTTTTCCACCGTTTTCCAACTGTTCGATTTCCATGCCGTCTACCGGATGTCCGTTCGGGTCGTAAGCCGGGTTGGTCGGCCAGCGACGGGCGATGTTATGGAAGAAGAGACCTGTCAGATAGGACGGACGGTCAAAGTCTTCGCGTGTCCATTTGGTTGAGTAAGTGACAGTGAACCAGTCAGCAATCTGGCTTGTGATTTTACCGTTCATCGTATAGCGTTGGAAATTATCGCTACCATGGCGAAGCAGACCGTTCTGATCGAGGAAGCTTCCGCTGATGGTATACTGCGTTTTCTCCGAACCTCCACTGATGCTCAGGCTGTGCTCTTGTGACGGAACCCAGTCATTATAGAATTCTTTGAACCAGTCGGTGTTGGCATTAGCACCGCCATAAGCCTGCCATTTACGGGTTTGTTCGTTCATGGTCATTGTCTCTTTCAGGGTTCCGGCTTGGTAGGCAAGAATACGGTCGAGCGCTTCTTGGCTGAATGGGCCTGAGTCACCGGCATTTTCGGCTGCACGGTTAAAGTAGAGTGCGAATTGATAAGAGTCCATCATTTCCGGAACACAAAGCGCATCGGAGAAACGTACGTTACCGTTATAGCTGACTTTTGCTTTGCCGCTCTTACCACTCTTGGTTGTAACGAGGATTACACCGAATGCGGCACGGGCACCATAGATAGAAGCAGAGGCTGCATCCTTCAGTACGGATACATTTTCGATGTCGTTCGGGTTAACCGAGTTCAGGTCACCTTCGATGCCATCGATCAAAATAAGGGGAGAAGATCCGGAGCCGTCGCCAATGGTACCGGCACCACGGATATTGATACTCATTGAGCTATCCAGTGCACCGCCGGAGTTACCTACCGAGAGGTTCAGACCCGGTACTACACCCTGCAATGCCTGTGATACATTTTGTACCGGACGGGCTTCGAGTACTTCGGAGTTTACCATACCGACAGCACCGGTTACGTTCACCTTCTTTTGTGAACCATAACCCACGATAACAACTTCATCCAGTACCTCGGCGTCTTCTTTCATCGTAATGTGGAGAGCTGTACCTTCTGCTTTGACTGTAACGGTTTTATAGCCAATGTAGGAGATCTCGAGTGTAGCACCTTTGGGTGCATCGATAGAGAATTTTCCCTCCAGGTCAGTGATGGTACCCATAGTGGCATTGTCTTTCACTTTGACGGATACGCCGATCATGGCTTCTCCGTTCTGGTCCAGTACCGTACCTGTTGTTTTCACTTTCTGCTGCTGTACGGAGGCGATTTCGTGTTTTTCGTAAGTATCGGCTGCCGCTTGCTGAGGTGTAGCACACCATAGCATGATAGAAGCAGCGATTGCCATTTTCAGGCGATTTGTTTCTCGAAACCGGATTAGGTTCGGAAACAGGTTAGTTTTTTCTGTCATACACTAAATTGTTCGGTTAAACATTAATTTGATAGTTTGTTTTAGGATTCCGGATTTTATTTTGTTTCCGGAATAAGGTTTGTAAAGGATTCGTTTTTTCTACTTCATAAGCATAATTATTAGAGGTTACTGTATGTATGTCATTCTTTTCTTGCTCCTTTCTGAACCATGCTGATTTGTTTATTAAATTTGTTTGTCCAAAGGTGATTAAGTTCTCACGGAACTTGGAAAAAAGTGATAAATCGGCTTTTATATAACTTCGAACCTTCTGATTCGTCCTTTTTCTTTATTATTTCACCTGTACGGGTAGTCGTATTGGTCCGGGAAGCTGATTATGTTAAATGATACAGGAACTACTAAGTCCCGCTGATTAACCTTTTGCAAATAGAGAGAGGCTTATTTTTCTACCACCTTCCTCTGAGGCGGCACGTTTTATTCATTATCTGCTGCTTTTTAATAAAATAGTGGTGCAAAGAGCAGTGATAAAGAAAATTATTATTATAAATTCTTGCATATTATTAAAAGTTATCGCATCTTTGCCGAGAGATATTGTGATTTTATAAACACAAGTTAGCCTAAGTTAACAAAAAAGTATTAATACAAGAACAGGCCAAAGGTTAAGACACATTTGCAGAAACACTTGAATAACGATAAGTTCCGTGAGAACTATACCCCACTTTTATTCCACTCATAATATATAGGTGAGCATTATTTAATATTAATAATGAGCACCTCTTTCCTGAGAAGAATTTTTTGTCTTTTTGTTTTGAGGCTTTACATTAAGGTTTTGTCTTTTCGTTCCGGTTTTCTATCCGGTTCTGTTTAATAGTGTTTATATTTAGGAATGTTGGAGTTGAGAAATACCAAAATGTTAAATAGGATACTTTTTGGATTTTACAATAAAGATAGTAGAACGTTAGTAGTAAGATCCGGATGGCAGTAACATTAGGTTTGGATATCTCTGTATGATGAATATACTTCTCCAGATGGAGTGAACTCTGTGTAATAAAGCAAAAATATCCCCGGAAAAAATACTTTTCTTCCGGGGATAT
Source organism: Bacteroides fragilis NCTC 9343 (assembly GCF_000025985.1). Classification (NCBI taxonomy): domain Bacteria; kingdom Pseudomonadati; phylum Bacteroidota; class Bacteroidia; order Bacteroidales; family Bacteroidaceae; genus Bacteroides; species Bacteroides fragilis. The sequence goes on along the minus strand of NC_003228.3, from coordinate 5,045,771 downwards.
TTTTATTTGATAGAATTATAATAAAGTATTATTTGATAACCAGTCGGTCTGCATCTAAAGCCAATTTATAAACTTTTCCTTTACTTGTTTTGAAAGAGAGAGTTTTATCTCCGTATCTCACCGTACAAGGTTCGCCTGCTTTTGAGAAGATGGTTGCTTCTGCAAGCTGTCCGTTTTTCCATGACAAGTCTACCTCAAAGTTCCCTTTGGCGCAGATTCCACTGATGCTTCCGTCTTTCCAGGCATCCGGAAGTGCGGGCAATAGTTGGATGAAGCCCATGTGACTTTGCAGCAGCATCTCTGTGATACCGGCGGTACCTCCAAAGTTTCCGTCGATCTGGAAAGGCGGGTGAGTATCCCACAGATTGTCCAGTGTACCGTTTTTCAGCAGATTACCGAAAAGTTTGTAGGCGTGGTTACCGTCTTGCAGACGTGCCCATTGGTTAAGTTTCCATCCCATACTCCATCCGGTTGCTCCGTCGCCGCGATGCTCAAGTACCACTCTGGCAGCTTTGGCAAGGTCGGGTGTGGTGATGGGTGAGAGCGTATGTCCCGGGTGCAGTCCGAAGAGGTGGTTGACGTGGCGGTGCTCGTCTTTCGGGTCATCGATGTCTTTCGACCATTCCATCAGCTGACCGTAGCGGCCCACTTTGTAGGGAGCCAGATGTGTCAGCACTTCTTGCCATTGTTTACGTTCCTTGCTGTCCACTCCGAGTACTTTGCTTGCTTCAATGGCATCCTGCAGAATTTCGCGGATTACGGCGTGAACGAAAGTGGTTCCTTCGTCAATCGGTCCGTGTTCGGGTGAGGTAGACGGAGCTGCGGTGTAAGTTCCATCCGGTTTGCGCCATAAAAAGTCTGTGGCAAACTGGGCGCTGCTTTTGATCAGGTCGTATCCGGTCTCTTTCAGGAATTTCTTGTCGCGGGTGTAATCATAATACTCCCAGACATGCGTTGCCAACCAGGGGCCTGCCATTGGATTGAAGTTCCAGGCCATTTCTTCACTTTCAAGCGGCGTGGTGAATCCAAAGATATTGGCTGAGATCGATGCTGTCCATCCTCTTGTTCCGAAGTAAGCCTGCGCTGTTTTCTGTCCCGGTTTTACCAGCGTACGGATAAAGTCGATCAGCGGCAATGTACATTCGTAGAGGTTGGTCGAGCAAGCCGGCCAGTAGTTCATCTGTATGTTGATGTTGTTATGGTAGTCCACTCTCCACGGACCGTCTACGTTGTTGTGCCAGATGCCTTGCAGGTTGGCAGGCATGTTACCCGGTCTTGAGCTGGCTATGAGCAGATAACGTCCGAACTGATAATAGAGTTCTTCCAGATAAAAGTCCGGTTGTCCTTTCCGGTAGTTTTGCAAGCGTTTGCCGGTGGGCAGGTTGGCGCTTTGTGCGTCCGGGTTCAGTTGTAGTTTTACCCGGTTGAACAGAGCGGCGTAGTCGTCGTAATGCTGTTTGAAGAGTACATCATATCCCATGGCTACGGCATTGTCCATCCATTGACGGGTGGTTTCGGCAGGATTTACTCCCACATATGCTTTAGGGTCTTTGAAGTCCGGGTCGAAATTGATCTTATAATCGGTATCCGCAGTGACAAGGAATACTACTTCGTCAGCGTCTTTTACGGTGATTTTTCCATTTGCGTTCGATAGTGTTCCGCCTTTGGCAATGGCATGAATGCGCACTACATATTGCATGCCGTTATTGTCGAGGTGGGCAGTGTATGCGAGGCCGTTGGCACCGTCTGCCGACATGCTTCCTGTCGATACCGGATTGGGGGAGTAACTGAAAGTAAGGTTCTGCTTGCCCGGCCGGTCGGCTTTGAAGCGGATTGCCATCACGTTGGCAGGATAGGAAATGAAGTAATCGCGTTCGTAGGCTACATCATCTTTCTTGAATTGTACAACGGCCAATGCCGAATCCAAAGAGAGAATACGTTTATAGTCACTCATGTTCACTGTACTGAGTCCGGTTTCTATATAAAACTCTCCCATTGTGGTGAAGTTACCAAAACGGAAAGGTTTTTCTCGGTTCGACTCATAAGGTACTTCGCTGTTAAAGTTCTTGCGTGTCAGCATTTCGGCCTTTTTCTGGTCTCCGTCGGTAAAGGCCTGGCGTATTTCTTTCAGTACATGTGCCGACTGTTTGTTTACATTCCAGTAGGCATCGGCTCCTCTCGAAGTATTAGGTCCTCCTCTCCAGAGAGTTTTCTCGTTAAAGGTGATGCGTTCCGCTTCTATCGAGCCCATGATGTTGGCTCCGATGCTTCCGTTTCCAATGGGCAATGATTGCGACTCCCAGTTGGCATCGGGGTTCCGGGCAGTGTCTCCTGCACTCTCCGGTTTGCTTTCTCCTTTCCAGAGATCGGGGCGGCTGCCATACCAGATGGCTCTGCCTTGTAGTGTATTCGGTGTGTCGAACCAGATGGAGAGCCCTTGCGTGTAGTCGGTGGCATGGACATGCGCCGCCGGCAAGGCAAACAGGGCGGTGAGGAGAAGTGAATAAAGTTTCTTCATGTTTGGGTGTTATTAGAGTTAGTATTGGTTTGTCATAGTCTGCACAAAGATAAAGAAAAACCTTGAATCTTGTGCAGACTACGTGACGTTTACTCGGAGGTAAGATAAATTATCCAACCTTTCCGGGGGGCTGTCACTATCGGTGTGTCTACATTCCATTCATGCGCCTGTTGCATGTCCGGTATTTCGGGTGCTGTCAGCTTTGCCTTTTGTGGGTTCAGGCCGATCTGTTTCCAGTCTATATTCAGTTTTACGGTTTTCACTTCATCCGAATAATTACCTAAAGACAGCAGTACTTTCTCCGGTTTGCGATAGACAGTGACTTTGACAGCTTCGTCCGATGTGCTTACAGCCGGATGTTCTTCCCAGAACCCGAGCATGGTGGCTTCCGCAATGCCGAATGAATCCCATATCTTCCATACCTGGCGCGGATCGCAGTTGACTCCTTCGGTGTACCATGGATAACGGACGGTCATTCCATATTGCATCCCCAACCATGCGTTCCCACCTCTGTACAGCATGTCGCCACTCAGTCCGAAAGGAATGCCCGATGACTCGACCAGCCAGTTGGCCGGTGTCATTTTATCATAAAGGAAGCTTTCGCCGAACCACAGCTTATCTACATACGGGAAAAACTCCGTATATTGATTGGCGGGTCCCCTTGAGAATCCCGTATTCGAGTGTAAATCGATGAGGCATCCCGGCTTAACGCTTTCCATAGCCCGGCGCATTCGTTTCAGGATACGGCGGTCGAAGGAAACGTCGTCCAGATAGATACCGTCGATGTCCATGTTCTGCACCATCCAGCGCAATCCTTCTATATAATAGTTGTACCATCGGGAGTCTCCTTCGGCTGTCAGGATAGATGCATCGGCAGTGATACCCTGCTTGTCAGCATTGTCAAAGTGTTCGTACCATTGCGGTGTGTAGTTCGTCACGAAGTGCTCGCGGCACCATGGGAATCCCCCGCCGTTTCCGCCTCTCAGGATTTCGTTTCCCAGGCTGCGGATGGCCCATATCTCGGCGGTGGCATTACTCAGTTCGCGCAGCGTATAGTATATCTTTATTTTACATCCCCGGGCATGCCACTCTTTGGTGAACTCTTTCATTTTGTCTACCGTCAGGAAGGGGTAGTTGATAAACGGATTGTAGTCATTGCCTTGATGGACATTGATGATGCGTACTCCTGCTTCGATGTCGGCTTGTGAAGGTGTGGGTTTGGGGCCATTGTGGTAATAGCGGTCTGTAAACTGGCTTTTCATATCCAGCATTTTCACCGGAGTGATGATCATGGCAAAATCAAATGTAATGGAACTGCCCGCTTCGAGCATGCGCTCTCCGCTGTATGCCACAGCTTTCACTCCGTCTGCCTCTTTCCGTATGGCGAATCCGCCTTTACCCCCGTTGAACCAGCTTTCCGGATAGGCCGGACGGTACAGATTCAATAGCGGACCGCTGTAGGTGCTTCCCCTGAATTCGCAGTGGATACCTGCATGCTCGTTCCCGATCCAGAAACTGTCGAACGGCCACAGCCATTGTTGCTCTTTGGAGGTGGGGATGGACACTCCGAAGTTGTTCACCGTTTTCTCGGGGGCATCCCATTTACCGTCATACTGTTGAGGAGTAGGTTGCCCCGGAAGCCCCATGCCCAGAAAATAAGTTCCTATTTCATTCCTGACCGGCAATACCAGACGGACGTCTTTCACCTGTATCTGCTTTTTTGGGGTGATGGTATATATGTAGTTTATCCATCCGTCGAACTCCATGATTGCTTTGCAGCTGACTGTCATATCTTCGTCTTCGGCTTTCCAGTTGCCTGCTACATGGCCTTCTGTCCGCTCCGTCAGTTCGGGGACAGCTTTCAGGCTTTTCACTCCACCGGCGGTTTGGATGACAAACTCTATGGGACTGCTCAGCACGTCGTTGTTCCATGAACGGATTTGTGCGGGCAGTCCTGTGCCTTCGTCTATCGTTATGCTACGCCCGAGACAACCGATACGGTTCTCGTTCACAGTCATGGCTGTGTAGGGTGCGGTAGGTGTATCGGCTATGCCCAATGTCGAGTTAAGCCATCTCAGGCGGCTGCATCTCCATAATTCACTGTCACCTCTGTCGGGCAATGCCTTTCCCGCAATCCGTATACTCAAGGGGATCGAGCTTTGTGCTCCGTCGGCATCGCTGAGGGTGATGGTGCCTGTATAGATACCTTCCTTCTGCCCGTCGGGTATATCTATTCCGAACCAGAGAGCCTGTACCTCTCCTTTGGGGACGTTTACTTCTTTTTTGAACGCTTTTCCGTAAGGATCGGTACCTTCGACATTAAAACAGGTAATGGCTGTTGCCGGTATTATTTCCCGGCCGCACTTCAGGGAAGAAGCCCGGTAAGCAATCTTGTCTGCTTGGTTCACGGCTGCCCAAAGCCCGATCTGGAAAGTATAGTATTCATTGGGGGCTGCTTCTCCCCGAAACAGTTTTCCCTGTTTGTCTGCCAGCCATTTGGTGGGGAGGTTGCTGCGCATCCGGATGGGGAACCTGCGATCTTCGGCAAAGAGGTAGAGGGAGGCTTTGTGCCGGTTGATGTAGTTCTCTTTCTCCCGGGCCGTTGCGGCAACTTCCATCGGGTAAAAACTGTCGAAAGCCTGCCGCGACTCTACTCTGACCACTTTGGCCCGAGTGCTTTTCAGGGTTGACACGCCTTGAGCCTGCCAAGCTGCATCCGGTTCGTTTTCTTTCGGAAGGTATCCGCCACTGTAGAATCCGTATCCCTTTTGCACTTGGTAGGGGAGGTAGTAGAAGTAGTAAGTGCCTTTTTGTTCCACTGGACCGAACTGCAAACGGCAGTGTTCGTCGTTCACCTCTATCCGGCGGATATTCCGGATGGTATCTCCCGTTGCAGCGTGGATGATAAGAAATCGTCTGTGTCCTGCATCTTTGTCCGGACGCCGCCATTGGAAGTCGAGGTTCGCGATTTGTGCCGGCTTTTCTATTTGCAGTACCGCCCGATGATTTCCGAAAGATTCCTCCCAGGGTTCGGAAGGAACACCGTACGGATAGTTTTGTGGCTTTTGGGCTGCGACCGACCCTGTGCCTCCTACTGTAAGCAGCAGGCATGTGAGTGATAGTACATGTAGTCTCATACTTATAAAAAATATCTGTTAAACGTTCTATTTTATTATGCGTGTTCCCCTTCCCGGGATCTCCCGTGAGCAAAGTGTCACTTTGATTATCGGACCTCCTCAGAATCGTTTCTTTCGGACCGACTGGCAGTCCGGGCGAAAAAAACGCGCCCTGCGTGTAAAGTCCGATATCACATTTCCCATCTTTGAGCTTGTTTGCTTTTACTTTGAAGGTGGAATGACGGTTCTGCCGGTAAATGGCTCCTTTCCCGGTCTCCTTCCTGCTTTTCTGTCAGTGTACAACGCTTTGTCTGCAATGGTCAACGGGAGGAAAAATTCTTCCGCCAAGACCCGTTTCGGATAGCAATAGGAGATATTCCGGACAACAATAGGAGATATTTCCGGAACATAAGGACATTTTAGGAAAATGCTTACTTCTTTCCGGGTAAATGCTTACTCCTTTCGGAGTAAATACTTACTTCTTTTTCCGAAAAGCAAGGCTCTTTTACCCCCGGAGCCCGACTTTTCACTGCCGAAAGCTGCCGTTCGGCTCTTTTTTCTCCTGAAGCATCCGAAATGAATAGGAGCTCTGTTAGCGAAAAGTGCTATTCGGTTTCTTTTTGCGCTATGATTCTGCAGATGGCTGACACTTCCAATCTTTCCACTCAGATCTTCAGGAATATCTTCTGCCTGTACATGATCCGTAAGATAAGGAATACAATCAGATAGTTGGCAAAGCTTAACCACACCTGATAATAACCACCTAGGTATTGCTCCAGTCCGTAACTGACGGATGCTGCTATGCAACGGAAGTTAATGACCTCTCCCAAGATATAAGCCGTAATGGAGTTCATGCCGTATATTTTCAACCAGTTCAGCCCGCGGCTGTGTCCTTTGTAGTCTATCCGGTAGTAGAATGCACCCATCAGCAGGAAGCAAAGTCCGCCGGAAAAAAGCGTCATGCTGCTTGTCCACAACCGTTTGATGATGGGCATTTGCAGGCTCCATATCAGCGAGAAGGCTATCAGGGATATGCCGATTATCAGCAAGGTCTGTACCACTTTCCGGCGATTATCCTTGCCTGCTTTCATTATCTTTCCGGCAAAAGCTCCCAGCATCACGGTAGCCCCGAAAGTGAGGCTGCTCCAGATCCAGGTGTAGTTGTAGTGAGCAGAGAAGCTCCAACTGCCGTCTTCATTCCAGAACACTCCGTCGCGGAAATGCCCCAGTACCAGCCTGTCCACCTTCTCGGCAAAGTTTCCTTCCGGAGTGAAGTCGCCCAGGAAGGTCATCGGTATCCAGTAGATCAGTAATAGCAGGGCTGTGACGATCAGCTGCCAGCGGAAGTTGCAATGCAACTGTATGATGGCGGCAATCAGATAGCCTGTGGCAATGGCTTGAAGGGTGTTGGAGTATAAATACAGATGTTTCGGGTCGAGGCCCAGCAGATTGCCCTGTACAATCATTCCGAAGATGAACAGAAGGATGAAGCGTTTGATGATTTTGCGGTAAACGGGTCCTTTGTCCGGATTGTCTTTAAACTTGGAGAACGAGAACGGCATGGAGGCTCCTGTCATGAAGAGGAAAAGAGGCATTACCAGATCCCAGAAACGGAACCCCTCCCATACTTCATGATCGAACTGGAAAAGAATACTGTTCAGCCATGGGAGGTTGAGCTGATGTGCCAATGTCCACAATACCGGCTGGAAGAAGACCAACAGGAAAAGGTCGAAACCGCGCAGGATGTCCAGTGAGGCCAGGCGGGGAGCAGGGGTTGATGAAGGCTTTTTCATAAGCGTAAGGGATTATTTGATCGTTGTTTTCAGGTCTTTTCTTTTCATATTCTCTGTTTTTATACTCTGCCGGGGAGTCTCTCCTTCGAATACGGTGCCTTCTATCACTGCCTTCTTGCAGCCGTTCAGATAGAAAACGTACGGATTGCCGGATACGGCAGGAAAAGTTTCCGTGCGGACGATGGTGTTGTTCCTGAACAAGAGTCCTGCCGTACTCTTGGCGTAGAGCACCGGGTAGTCGAATGTTCTGAACGTGTTATCCTCTATGCGGATGTTCTGGTGTACCGGGCGTTCGGCATCGATGATTTTGTTGGAAGGATGTATGGCGATCACAGCATGGCCGGGGCCTCCATTATAGGCACAGTCTATAAAGGTATTGCCTTTGATCAATACATCTTTGACCGGTCCCGATTCGTACCAGCCTTCGGCGTCGGCCTCAATCAGTATGGCGCTCATGCCCGTCTTGTAATACGTATTGTTCTCTATCACCACCTTTCTTGGAGTGGTGACCAGAGTTCCTCTTGTACTGGTTCGTGTGAAGTAGCAGTTACGTATTTCCACTTCGGGGGTACAGGTCATGTTCTCTACGCAATCGTGATTGAGCTCCAGGCTTGTCGGAATGTCCCGGTCGAAACGTACTTCCACTATTCTGTCCGATATTCGCCTTACGTCCCTGACCGTTGCCGAGGCAAAGCGTTCCATGGTGGCTGCCCGGACAAAGGCGACGGTATCTCCCTTGAAGTAAGCGTTGAATCCATAGCTCTGTCCGTGCATGAAGCGTAACTTCAGGGTTTGCGCATCTATTTTCTCAAGGGCGCGCAGGTTGGTTCCGTGCACATTGACCGGATCGTCTTGTGCTCCGGCAAAATAACAACTGTCTATGATTACTTTTCCTTTACATCCCGAAAAGTGCATCATATCCGCTGAGGCTGCCAATAACCTGCCGCTATCGGGGCGGGGAGCACACTTGACTCTGTCCATCGTTATGTTTTCGGTATACTGGCTGACGATGCCCAACCCGTGCATGTAGTGCATCTGTAGCCTGCTCAGCGTGATGTTTTTGCTTTCAAGAATGAAAAGCCCCACCTGGTCGCGGATAATATCGCGGACGGTCAGTGTGTTTCCTGCTTTGGGCATAAATTCCGCCGGGGTATTGAAGCGGACGATGCCCGGAGCAATCTCTCTGGCATCGGATGCCGACAGTGTATTCCACCCCTGGCTGTAGGTGAAAGATTCCGTATCCGGGTCGTACTCGATGCAGTGATTCCTGTTGGAACGCCATCCCTCGCCATACAGCCGGATCTTTCCGTTCACAATCTCATAACGCGTATCGCGGTGCAGGGTTACTTCAGTTTCTCCTCCGGTCACTTTCCGGTATTGAATCTCAGATCCTGCAGGACGTTCAAAGTCGATGTGCAGGTTGTTTATTCTCACCCCGTTGCAATGTTCCAGGGCGATGGTCGTCATTTTCCCATGATACATCAGGGTGGCTCCGTTTCCTTCGATGGTCAGGTCATCGATTTCATGGAGCATCAGTCCCACGGTCTTTACTTTTGAGGGACATTCCTGTTCGGTGGATGTATTCGATATGTAGTATTCTTTGCGGATGGCTCCTTCGGGCCAGATGTCATAGCGGCCTTCGGGCAGCGATAGCACTTTGGCTCCCGTGCGTTTACATTCGTCGATGGCAGCCTGTATTTGTGTAACACAGTTCTCGTACGAGTAGGGGACTGCTCCGAAGTCGGTGACGTAGACAGTATCTTTCTGCTGTGCATGGGCGGCAGCGTAAAATAAAAAGCAGGCGGGTAGGATGTGCAGATACTTTTTCATGGTATGTAGTCTCTTGCTTTAAATGTATTATTGAATAAGATGAATTGGGTATCCAAAGGTATATGATTTTTTTGTATTAGTGGATCACTTGAGGCTAAATAGAAGCCGCCGGGTTACTATTTATTTCCATAAATATGTTTACCCGACGGCTTCAGAGAACATCTGATAATTAAGCAATACTTACCTATTGAATCTGTGACTTCTACGAGTCATAATCGAGTGGGGGACTTATTTATTCAGAGTAACTTTCACTGTCCAGATTTTCTTTGTACCGTCGGCAGCCATTACGCTGTATTTATGCTCCCGGGTCCAATCGGCAGGAACACCGAATTTGGGTGAACCGTCCAATGGGGTGACGCGGGCGGCGGTAGATACATTGACGTAAACCACGAGGTTACTCAATGACACTTTAGCGCGTTCGGCCTCTGTGAATTTGCCCCCTGCGGCAGGAATTGTAAATACGGCAGTGGCTACACCGTGCTCCGAGTCGATATTGTTTGTACGGTCCAGCTCTTTTTCGGCTACAATGTTTTCTCCCGTGATGGCATCCTTATCACCGGAGTAGAAGCGGTGATAAGCACCTACTTTGGTTATTTCCGCCTCTTCGTAGGCGGGCAGATCTTCTTTACTGCAAGAACTGATGATGGGAACACACATCAGCAGCAGTAACATAAACCATTTAGTATCTGATAATTTGATTCTCTTCATATTATTTTCTTCTTAATTTATTTAATGAATGAACTGTTAGGTTTACCATCCCGGGTTCTGGTCGCTGTCATTGATGGCGGAGTTGGCATTGATGATGCTTTGTGTGATCGGGAACAGGTAGCGTTTCTTGGAGAATGTACGGTCGGCATTGGTATATCCTACAGTACCTACAAACATGCGATGTCTGTCTTGGCTGATCTCAACAAAGGTGGCCGGTGAACTCAATTCCGGAATGATGTCTCCTGCGGGTTTCCCGTGATTGGCTTCGCCGCCGTACATGCCCCAGCGTAACAGACTCCAGTAGTAATCGCCTTCCAGAGCCAGATCTACGTGACGTTCAATCTTATAATCGTGCCATGCGTCGGCCAGTGAAGTGGCGATGGAAGGAGGCAGATTGCCGTGAGTGGTACGTGTCCGGTTGAATGTGGCTACCGCACTGCTCACTTTGGAGGCATCGTATTGGGCAAGTCCGAGTAAGGCTTCGGCCTTATTCAACAATGCACGTCCATAGCGGAAGATGACATAATGGTAGTCGGTCGGATTGTTCCAGAAGATGCGTTCGGCATTGACATAGATATATTTGCGCCAGATGTAGTTCGTTATGGGGATGTATCCGTTGCCCGGTGTCTTACCGTCTACGGCTGTCCTATGCAGGTTTCCGCCCTTATGAAGAGTGATCAGCTCATTGTAGAACATGCACGAATCATACTGGATGGAGTGATAGAAGCGTTGGTCACGGTTCTTGTACATAAAGTCATTGATCTGCACGTCCGGAGCGTTGCTGTTTGTCTGATATGCCAGGCTGTTGTCATCCAGCTCCTTGGCATCTACAGCCATGTCGGCTACGTCGGCATTGGATAATGGTGTCGTGTTGTTCACGAACTGGGTCGACTCATTCCATTTCACTCCTTGGTTGGTAATCTGGTCTATTACTAAATAATCGTCCACCAGATTCTGGGAAGGTGAGTGTTGCAGCCAGCATTCAAACACCAGGTCCTGATTGAAGAACGGACGTCCTCCGTAGTCTTCCAGGCGTTTGTTGCTCTGGTTGGGAAGCATCTCCTGCATAAGTGTACCTGCACCGTTGGTGTTATCCTTGCTGTAATATTGTGCCAGAATGATTTCGGGAGATGTCCTGGCACCATCCTGGTTGAACATACTGCCGTAATTGCTGTCCAGTGTGTATCCTTGTATACCGTCTACTGCAGCTACGGCCTGTTCGAAGAGTGACTTCTTGCGGGTGTCGTCTGTGCTGTAGGCAGCAGCTGTCAGGCATACTTCTGATTTCAGCGCACGGGCTGCATTGGCATTGATACGCCCTTGCAGGGAGGTTTCGGGCAGTCCTGCGATGGCATCATCTATATCTTTCAGGATCAGGTCGTACGTTTTGTCGATAGATTCTGTGAGCGGTAAGTTGAATTCATCCGTTTCAGCCAATACATGGTCTACCCAGATCACACGTCCGCAATGCTTGGCAATATAATAATAGGTCATTGCACGCAGCATCTTTCCTTCGGCTACCAATGCTTTTTTATCTGCATCGGACAAACCTGTAGATGCTTGCGATTTTTCGATGATCAGGTTACATCGGCGGATGGTGCCGAACTGGTTGAATCCCCATGACCAGTCACGGTTCATAAGATCTCTGGCTTCATTCGGGCAGTTCTGGCGCATGACCGAATTCAAGGTCCATTGCTCCTCCGTGCGGATATCGTGATAGAAGGGGAGGACATTGTTGTAGGTTTGCAATACAAAAGCGTCCGCTGTCGATTTTAGGCTCCAGACGAGGTCTTCCGAATAAGATTCCATAGGCTTCGTATCCAGGAAGTGTTCACAGCTCTGGAGTGTCAGTGCTGCGCAAAAGAGCGCAGGAGTGATGTATTTTATGAATTTCATATATTGTCTTCTTTTTAAGTTCATACTATTTAGAATCCTACGTTGACACTGATGGAGTATACTCTTGAAACCGGATAGGTGTAGAGGTTGCCGTCGCCGATTTCCGGGTCGATGTCGAACTTATTCGCTTTGCTGAAAGTCAGTAAGTTATAACCATTCAGAGAAACGTTGCATTTATTCATCCATGCCACTCTTTTGAGTAGTTTATGTTTGAAGTCGTAGCCGATGGATAATGTCTTCAGGCGAAGATAGCCTGTGTTGATCAGCCAGAAGTCTGAGCTGCCGTAGTTGTTACTGCCGTTGTAGCTTGCCGTACTTCTCAAACGTGGATAGCGGGCTCCCGTATTATTCGGAGTCCATACGTCGGTCTGGAAGTCATAGATAACAGGAGGATAACCGCTGCCGCTTTGGCTTCCCTGAATCATACCGCCCATATAAAGGTCGGCCGGAGTAGCTCCCTGCCACAGCATGTTCATGAACCAGCCTTTGTAGTTCAAGTCGGCACTGAAGCCGTATTGGCCGCGGGGCATACTGTTTTTGCCGATGCGGTGCTGGTCGGAACCGTCAATGATACCGTCGCCGTTGAAGTCATTGTATTTCAGGTCGCCTGCACCTAAGTTGACGGAACTCTGACGTTTGGGTGAGTTCATGATGTCTTCCTGATTCTGATAATAACCCAGGCAGTCGTATCCGATACCCCAATATCCTTTGGCTTGTGTAGTACGTTTGTATGGGTTCTTGGTATCGGTTTCCGCTTCGTTCGGATTGATGTTCCAGTATTGGTCGAAGTAGGTGAAATTGCCCGAAAGTGTGTATTCAAAATCACCTCTTTTCTCTTTCCATTGCAGGATGAACTCGGCACCTTGGCGGATGAACTCGCCATTTGACTTTACTTGGGGTAATGCGATGCCCAACGGGTCGGTATAAGCTACTGCCGACGGAGAGGTCAGATAACCTTTGGTGCTCTTGCGGAAATAGTCTACAGAACCCGAAAGACGGTTGTTGAGCGATCCGAAATCGAATCCGATGTTAAAGTCGCAGGTAGTATACCAGGTAATGTCTTTGCTGACCAAGGCACCTTCGGAAAATCCCGGATACCAACTTCCGTTAAGCAGGTAGCCACGGTCGTTCAGTCCGTATGATTGCAGGTAAGCATAGCGTCTGATGGCGTCTGAACCGATCTCGCCATAAGAAGCTCTTACCTTGAATTGGTCGAAAATATGACGGTCTTTTAATGTCTGCCAGAAACTTTCTTCCGAAATGACCCATGCAAGAGAGCCGGCATAGAATGTTCCCCAGCGTTTACCTCGCGGGAAATTGTCGCTACCGTCGTAACGGAGGCTGGCTTCGGCCACATATTTGCTGGCATAGTCATATCTCAGTCGGGCTACTACACCGGCACGCGCTTCTTCACCTTCCGAAGAACTGTTTTTGGCTGTAGATACAGGACCTGCACCGATCTGGTCTACGTCCAGCAAATATTCTTCGCGGGATAACGAGGCATCGTCTTTAAAGAGTTTATAGGCTTCGATACCGGCTGTGGCGCTGATTGTGTGTACCTGATTGAAAGTACGGTCATAATTGGCAAAGCCTTGTACGGTGTATGATGACCAGTTTGAATAAGACTTGCTCAGTGAAGGTTTACCGGGATCGTTGGGGTTGCCATCCCAATCGTATGCTAAAGGTGATTTTTTCCAACTTTTTGACTTGTCGTTGTTGATACGGTAGTTACCCAGTGCTTTCAATCGTAGGCCCGGTACATAAGGTACGCTCCACTCCAGTGCGAGGTTTGCTATGGCACTGAGGTTTTCGTTTTTAGTGTATCCGGCGTCGGGGGAGATCTCCATCAATGGGTTATCCGGTGTGTTGAATATTTGTCCGTTCGGATTGTATGCTATTTCCCAGGGGGCTTTATTCTGGATGTGTCCCCAGGTGTGATAATAGCTGTCTCCCGATTTGGCATTAGGCGATCTTAAGTCCGTTTTGTAAGCTTCGATGCTGGAAGTTACTTTCAAACCTATTTCTTTGAAATCTGCTACGATATTTGTGCGGAAGTTGTAGCGTTTGAAACTGTTTACATCGAACTTATAGAGTGACTTCTGATCGTAGAACCCCAAAGAGGTATATGCTTTTATCTTTTCGCTACCACCGGTGACAGTCAGGGTATGTTGCATTTCCGGTGCGAAGTTCTTCAAACAGAGTTTTTGCCAGTCCGTATTAGGATATCTGCGTGGATCTGATCCGTTGCGGAACAGTTCCAGTTCATCGTCCGTATAGGCCGGTGCCAATCCGTCATTGGTCATACTCATGTTCTTGTAGAAGGCTGCATCGTGGGCATCCAGCTTATTGGGCATATTGGCAGGTTGGCTCCAGTTATAGTTAAAGTTATAATTGACGCTCATTTTCCCTGCTTTGCCTTGCTTGGTTACTATCATTACGATACCGTTGGCAGCACGTGCTCCGTAAACGGCGGTAGAAGCGGCGTCCTTCAGGATTGTGATCTGATCGATGTCTTCAGCATTCAGATTGCGGAAATCCCGCTCTTCGGAAATCACATCGTCTATTACATAAAGCGGAGTGCCCCCTCCACGGATAGAGACACTGGAAAAGTTATTCAGACCGCCTCCGCTGGTTGTGACCAACAGACCGGGAGCACGTCCTGCCAGGCTTTGGGTGATGTTTGCCGTCGGTGCTTTGATAATGTCTTCTGTATTGACACTGGCAATGGCGGCGGTTGTTTTACGTTTAGAAGTCGTACCGTAACCTACTACGATGACTTCATCCAGCGTTTTAGTGTCTTCTTCCATCGTGATGCGTAAATCTTTGGATTTTCCGACAGCGACTTCTAAGGGCTTGTATCCGATGTAGCTGATTTCGAGTACGGCCTTGTTGGGGACATTCGGTATCATAAACTCTCCTTCCATATTGGTGATGGTACCGATAGTGCTTCCTTGTACTTTTACCGAGGCACCGATGATGGCCTCTCCGCTCTCATCGACTATTTTACCTGTTATTTTCTCTGTTTTACTCTGCTGTGTGGCTGTGACAGCATTTTTTTCATAACTGTCTGCTACGGCAATTTGTGATGTCGTGCAGAATAGCAGGAGACTGATACCTGCTATCTTCAAAAAGTTGATTTCTCGAAGGCATGTGTGCTTCGGAAATTGGCAAGTTCTTTTTGTCATACATTAAATTATTCGGTTAAACATAAAATGTGATTTGGAGGATATAGATCAGACTGTCTAATCTACATCGGTTTGAGGGGATTTTTTCAGGTTCTCATAGGCATTAGCTTTTGGTTTATAATATTAAGTCTGTTCAATAACCTTGCTGAACTATGCTGATTGCTATCTGGAAAAAATAGAGCTACATGAGATAGGTTCTTTCAGTACTTTTACCATCTGTATTAGATTGATTATTAATGGTGTACTAAACGGAGTGTAAAACGGTGAAGATGCTTGGTCGAATATTTTAATGCTTCTGAGTGGGAGGTATAATACCTATTTTCTACCTTTTACTTATATATGCATCTGAAATATAGTTGATTATTGTTTATGGGAAGAGTTGTGAACGCTATCCGCATGTTTCTTCTGCCATCTCAGTGCTAACCGGATAAATAAAAATCTTAATTCTATTAAATCTTTATTATATAAATTATGTTGGTATAAAAAAATATAGTAAAAAGTTGCGGGGATATTAACTTCTTATTATCTTTGACCCCATAATAAATACTAATAATTGCAAATGCAATGGTTAACTGGTCCTAAGAGCTATCTGTTGTCTTTTCGTATAATTCCTAAGTACTGAAAGAACTTGGAAAAAATCACAAGCTATTTTGCTAATAATTTGAAAAGGCACGGAAACACAATCGGATTCCCCCATACCCTCTCCAAGGAAGAAATATAAAAATAGAAATATTAGATTGATGGAGTCACCGGTCATGCACTTGAATGTAACTGAAAGTGGAGATGGACGGTGTGACTTTATAGTGTTTCCGATACACCATATTTTACCATCCCATTCTTGTCTCTGATAAAAGCTATAATAAGGAATAACCCAAATGGCACTTAATACCATTTAAAAACAACTTACCCAAGAATACGCTGAACTGCGTAAACTTGGGTAAGATTTTTTAGCTTAGTGAGACCTTAGGATTCGATTTCCTTTTACAGGCCTCACGTAGTAGCGATAAATCGCTTATTGAAAATAACCTATTGAAAAATGTTAGGTTTTTCTTTATCCTTAATTCGGTAATTCCAATGCTGAAGCACCATCCTCAATAGGCCATCCCGGATTCTGATAAATAGGTGAGTTGTTCACATCACCATCAGGAGATGAAAGCATGAAATCACTGAATACGATTGGATACAAGTAGCAAGCCGGTGTCCATGTATATCCATTATACATTGTATTGTTTTTTTCTGTCATTCTGTAAGGGCACAAGTTATTGCCGCTTGCAGCCTGACTTGAAACATTTGCTTGATCACCGGTTGTAATCAACCGACTTTCACCTTTATCGTCTTTATAAAGTTCAGCAGCACCGCCTCCCCACAGGTTGAATCCTTCGATAACATAATTCTTCACTTGGTCGAGCGCACGCCAACGTTTCAAATCCCACATTCGCATGCCATCTGCAATGAACTCACATCTACGTTCACGACGGATATTATACAATGTTTTATCTACCGGCTGACCAGCTGAATAAATAGCCCAGTCATCTTCTTTAGTATAATCAGTAGCAGCAATTGTTTTGTTGAAATCCGGATCTACACCTGCACGTGTACGAATTGCTTTCCAGTAACTTTCTGCGGTAGCATCCAGGTTGCTGTTCTTTTCGTAACAAGCTTCCATGTAATTCAACATAGCTTCTACACCACGGAATACAACACAGCCGTAATCAGACAAGAAGTGAGTATCACCACCGCTTCCCTGAGCTATTTCGTATGACATGGCTTTACGGATGTGGTAACCGGTTACGTTTCTTCCTTCCGGTAATTCCAGGATCTTAGGTACGTTCCATGTCGTCGGATCACTCTCTACCGGCTCTTGTTTCATTTGCAGTCTATCCAACTCCGAAGCCGAGAACAGTCTCAAACGGTAGTCTCTGTTCTGAAACTCTTTATAGATATGGTCATCTCCTTGATATTGGCTGTTCGAAGCATACCATGGCAAACCGTTCTCCATCAGGAACGTCTTGACATATCCCTTTGTAAAACCATAATTACCACCTCCACGAGAAGTGTAATAAGTAGCATTGTGGTTTACACTGAGTGCTTTATCATAAGCTTTCCAGAATACAACTTCTGACAGATCTTCCAGATTTTTAGAATTATACATTTCAAAGAACGGATTCCATCCCGAAGCTGAAGAGGTAGGATTCACCTCTTTACTGTTCACAGTCAATGTGATCTGATCTCCTACTTCTTTGGCAGCAGCCATGGCTTCTGTTAAGAAGAAGTCAATTTCTTGATTGACGTTAATGGTAAAGTCCTTCAAGTAATCTTTTTGTTTTCCCGGCCACGTATCGTCACCCGGCACACGTCCGGTACCTCTATGATATTTCAACCAGGTAGCTTCAGATAAAGCAACTCTTGACTTCACCAGTAATGCTGCGTTACGTGTCAGGCGATTTTTTCCACCTACGGGGCTGTTAGTCATCAGTTCGGCAGCCTTATCCAGGTCGCTAAGGATGAAACGTGCCACTTCGTTGCGTGGGCGACGCTTACTTGCTTCGATAAGATCTTCTTTCTTATCAGATAATACCTTAGTGAGGATAGGGAAGTCTCCAAGATTCTGTAGCTTGCTGAAATACTCCCATGCTCTGAGGAAATATATCTCGCCGATATATTGTTTAATGTTCTTTTCAACACCTTCGATTTCTCCTGCTTCCCAACGCGGGATCACGATTTCCAGGAAATAGTTCAGGTTACGGATAGTGCCGAATCCCCATGCGTCATAAGTACCTACACGCCACTGTCCCGGTTCCCAATAAGTCGTATTGGGTGATGCAGTAGCTTGATTGTCAGTGCCATTGTCTGATACGATCGGACCTCCATTATATCCACTATGAATATTGAAACTGTATGCATTGATAGCATAGGCAGCCAATTGACTTTCATTCTTAAGATATGTATCCGGAGTAACCGAATCCAACGGCTCTCTGTCCAGAAAATCTTCGCAAGAGGTCAGTAAAGACGCTCCGGCCAACAGAGATAGAGTTATATATTTGAATGTTATTTTCATAAAAAGTATCAATTAAAAGTTTACGTTAAGACCAACAGACCACACTCTTGCCAAAGGATATGCTTTTCCTGCATCACCGGTGCTACCCAGTACTTCAGGGTCGAATACCCTCATCTTTGTACCTGTCCATAAGTTATCTCCCGAAACATATACACGAAGTGAATTTACAGCAAATTTCTTTGTGATAGTGCTTGGTAAAGTATAACCCAGTTGTAAGTTCTTCAAACGAATATAAGCACCGTTCTGTACGTAACGTGACTGTGTCAGAGTATTCTTTCCACCTTCACTGCTGCCACCGCCAAAGATGACTCTCGGATAATAGGCATCTACATTCGGTCCAAATACACTTTCTGTATCTTCCGGACGGAAATAATCCATGTGGTCTTTGAAAGCAGCAGCCTGCCACATTCCTTGTCCGTTAGCTCCCCAGAAATACGGTCCTCCGACAACAACATCACGCTTGCCTACTCCTTGGAAGAAAGCACTGAAATCGAAACCTTTCCAGGATGCATCTAGTGTCAAACCATATTTAAATCGTAATTGAGTATTGGCTACCACCTTTAAGTCGCCGAGATCATTCAAAGTACCGTCTCCCGAAGAAATTTTACCATCTCCGTTCAGGTCTTTGTACATGATGTCACCGGCAGCCCACTTACTACCTAGCTGGCTTTGTCCTCCATTGGGTAATGAAGCCAGGTGTGCTTCCATTTCCGCATCTGTCTTGGCAATACCTACTGTCTCATATCCCCAAACCAGACCATCCATTCTTCCTGCATACCACTGGTTTCTATTCAGTTCTTCGTTCGGATAGCGTGTTACCTTTCTCTGGTCATCGGAAAGAACGAATTTCACTCCATAATTAAAATCTTTAATACGGTCTCTCCAAGAAACTTCCACTTCAAAACCCCATGCTTTCATATCCGCATTGTTTACCTTAGGAACCGTAGCACCCAGTGTTGCCGGTAATTGTGGAGCCGGACCAATCATATCAAGTGTATTACGAACGAAATAGTCAAATGAACCCGTCAAACGATTGTTGAGTAAACCGAAGTCAAAACCGATATTCCATGAACGAACGGTTTCCCATGTCATTTCAGCACTCACAATGCCCGGTGCAGAAGCTGTATTCGGTTTCTTTCCATTGATCAGCCAACCGCTGTTTTCAACACCTGTAGGCATTGTCTGATAGAAAGGATAGAAAGCAGTTGTGTTACAGTTACCCAATTCACCCCATGAACCTCTGATCTTGAAATTATTCACAATGTGTTCCAGATCTCTCCAGAAGGGTTCGCGAGAAACATTCCAACCGGCAGAGAATGATGGGAAGAAGCCCCAACGTTTGTCTCCGATGAAACGGGAAGATCCGTCATAGCGACCATTGATTTCCAACAAATAACGTTCTTTATAGTTATAGTTGATACGACCGAAGAAACCGGCATTTGCCCAGTGGGAGTAACCACCATTTGCTTTCTGTTCAGTAGTACCGGTATTCAATGTCGGAACATCCGGAGTGATCAACTCATCACGCTGTCCTGATAAGTTTGTCCGTTTATACAATTCGGCATTAAAACCTCCCATCACTTTAAAGTAATGATCACCGATCTGCTTGAAATAATCAGTATACAGGTTTAGAGAATAATTGTTGTCTTTCCAATAACTTTGGTTGACACGTGACATTCCCGGAGTATATCCGTCGAACCATGCCATGGCAACAGGGCTTCCCTCGCCATCGTGATAATATACAGGCAATACTTCCCACTGATTCTGATTATTGACAATCTTCATGTTACCCTCAGCATGGATCAACCAGTCTTTCAAAGGCTCAACAACCAACTGAATCTGTTGATAGAATTGATCTTTTTGAGTCACATCACGTCCACCTTCTTCCATCTGAATAATTTCACTATGATCCAGATAATATCCATTGGCGTCTTTTACCGGATTGGTCGGCCAGCGGCGAGCGATATTGTGGTAGAAATTACTCGTCAGGTAAGAGGGACGGTCATAATCCTCACGAATAAATTTGGTGTTATACATTAACTTCACATATTTAGAAAGTGTTGCGTTGATTTTACCTGAAAGGTTATAATGAGTCAGGCGGTCATCTCCATGGCGAGTCAGTCCCTTATCGCCCATGTAACCGGCTGAAACCATATAAGTCACTTTATCTGTACCTCCATTCACTGATATGTTGTGCTCATTGGATACGATGCTGTGATACTGTTCTTTAAACCAGTCTGTATTGGCCCATGCACCGGCATATTTCTTCCACTCACCGTCTTGCCAGGAAATTCCGGCAGCATCCGGTCCTGTTAAGGTTCCCTGCTGGAATGCCAGAATCTTATCCATTACATCCTGAGTGAACTTGATATTACCGTTCTGGTTGATACCGGCCTCGTTCCAATAGTTGGCAAAACTCCATGAGTCCATCATTTCCGGCATCGACATAGGAGATTTGAAACGGACATTAGTGCTATAATTAACGCTTGTGCGGCCTGCTTTACCACTCTTGGTAGTGATCAGGATAACACCAAACGGGGCACGTGAACCATAGATAGAAGATGCGGCAGCATCTTTCAATACAGAAATATTTTCGATATCGTTAGGATTAATACTGTTCATATCTCCTTCCATACCATCGATAAGGATTAAAGGAGAAGAACTGGATCCGTCACCGATCGTACCCGCACCACGGATACTGATATTCATTCCTGCATCCAATGCGCCACCGGCAGTAGGAACTGTCAAGTTCAAACCCGGAACCACACCTTGCAAAGCCTGTGATACGTTAGAGACCGGACGTGACTCAATTACCTTAGAGTCTACCATACTTACAGCGCCGGTTACGTTCACTTTTTTCTGTGAACCATAGCCCACGATAACAACTTCATCCAATACTTCGGCATCCTCTTGCATCGTAATGTTGAGAGCTGTACCTTCTGCTTTGACTGTAACGGTTTTATAACCAATGTAGGAGATTTCGAGTGTAGCGCCTTTAGGGGTGTCGATAGAGAACTTTCCTTCCAGGTCAGTAATGGCACCCATGGTAGCATTGTCTTTTACTTTGACGGATACACCGATCATGGCTTCTCCGTTCTGGTCCACTACCGTACCTGTCGTTTTCACTTTCTGCTGTTGTACGGAGGCGATTTCGTGTTTTTCGTAAGTATCGGCTGCCGCTTGCTGAGGTGTAGCACACCATAGCATAATAGAAGCAGCGATTGCCATTTTCAGGCGATTTGTTTCTCGAAACCGGATTAGGCTCGGAAACAGGTTAGTTTTTTCTGTCATACACTAAATTGTTCGGTTAAACATTCGTTTGTTAATTCTTTCAAGATTTGATTGTACAGATGGAAATGTGTTCCTCCGTATCATTTAGTTTTTTGTGTCTTTACTTTGTCATAGGCATTTCTTAAAAATTATATTTTAGTTATTTAAAGGGGGCATTTGGATTATTTTGTCATGTTTTATAATAGTGTATATATATTTCGTTTATTTGCAATATAGGTATAAATGCTATCTCAGTTCTAACTGAACTTGGATAGAAGGAATATATATGGTTGATTATCACACGAAATGTGATATGAAAAGATAGATATGCGTAAATATGCAATAGACAAATGGTTAGTTTTACGGAAAATATTACAGAAAAAAGTAATAATATAAGCGAATAATCAATTCAAAGTTTCTACCCAAAAAGATTTATTCTTTCATTTTTTTACAAGGGACACTCTATATATCAAAAATAAAATAGTAAATGTGAACCTATATTTTTTAATATTTTATTAATATCTCTTGCTTCTTATTAAAATTCGTTTTATTTTTGTCCCATATAAGGATTTAGAGGCGAATCTGTATTCCATCGGTAGTAGATGGAATTTTGAGAAAACTGATTTAGAACAAACAATATATAGGACAAAGAATAAGTCCAGTTAGAACTTAGCCGACTTTTCCGTTGAAATGTTTATCACTACTTTTATTATATCGTTTATCAGGTTGTTGATTTTGCCAATGGGCTGATTGTATTCTGGGAAATTAAATAATTCCATTCTTTACGCAAATTTCATTCTTTGTATGATTTATTTCGTCTCCGTACCGGGGAATTATATCGTTCGGTTGATATTTTCTTTTGATCTCGAAGCGAGAGGTACTTATCAGAATGATAATTATGTCTTTGAAGAGCAAATGGATGATATCTTTCAGGAATAGGGCTCTTTTCTATCTGTCATATTGAAAATCAGCAAGATGAAGAATGTACATTGGGTTGTTGAAATACTTGTTTTAACATGGTCTTAAAATAAGTGTTTTGATGACAGATAACAAATCTTTTAGGCGCAAAAGACTTGTTGTTTGCATATAGGAAGAAAGTGATATGCAAGCGGCATTAACAATGTTAATTGAGAAGAGATTTTTTAGTCGGTAGGTTCTTGTGCGGTACAGGACAAAAAAAGAAAGGCGACCCTTTGCAGAGTCGCCTTTCGATTATTTAAAGTTGTTAACTTTGTCTGATTAGAGTTTCGGACCAGCAGCAACCAACTTCTTACCAGCTTCGTTTCCAGTGAACTTAGCGAAGTTCTTGATAAAGCGACCGGCAAGGTCTTTTGCTTTTTCATTCCACTGTGCAGGATCAGCGTAAGTATCACGAGGATCAAGGATCTTCGGATCAACACCCGGAAGTTCTGTAGGAACAACAAAGTCGAAGAAAGGAATAACCTTAGTAGGAGCTTTGTCGATAGAACCGTCAAGGATAGCGTCGATGATACCACGAGTATCTTTGATAGAAATACGTTTACCGCTTCCGTTCCATCCAGTGTTAACCAAGTATGCTTTAGCACCGGTCATTTCCATCTTCTTAACCAATTCTTCTGCATATTTAGTTGGGTGCAATGATAAGAATGCAGCACCGAAGCAAGCAGAGAATGTCGGAGTCGGTTCAGTGATACCACGTTCTGTACCAGCCAATTTAGCTGTAAATCCAGACAGGAAGTAGTACTGAGCTTGTTCCGGGTTCAAGATAGATACCGGAGGCAATACACCGAAGGCATCAGCTGACAAGAAGATAACTTGTTTAGCGTGAGGACCTTTAGACACCGGTTTAACGATGTTTTCGATGTGGTAGATAGGATAAGAAACACGAGTGTTTTCTGTTACTGATTTGTCAGCGAAATTGATTTTGCCATCAGCAGCTACTGTTACGTTCTCCAACAGAGCGTCACGTTTGATAGCGTTGAAGATATCCGGTTCGCTTTCTTTATCCAGGTTGATAACCTTAGCGTAGCAACCACCTTCGTAGTTGAATACACCTTCGTTGTCCCATCCGTGTTCGTCGTCACCGATCAATTTACGTTTCGGGTCAGTAGACAAAGTAGTCTTACCTGTACCAGACAAACCGAAGAAGATAGCAGAGCTAGTTCCTTCCATATCTGTGTTAGCAGAGCAGTGCATAGAAGCGATACCACGAAGCGGGTTCATGTAGTTCATGATTGAGAACATACCTTTCTTCATTTCACCACCGTACCAAGTATTCAGGATAACTTGTTCTTTAGTCTTCAGGTTGAAAACTGTAGCAGTTTCTGAGTTCAGACCCAGTTCTTTGTAGTTATCAACTTTTGCTTTAGAAGCGTTGAAGCATACGAAATCAGGTTCTCCGTAGTTAGCAAGTTCTTCAGCTGTCGGGCGGATGAACATGTTAGTTACGAAGTGTGCCTGCCAAGCTACTTCCATGATGAAACGTACTTTCATGCGAGTACCTTCGTTAGCACCACAGAAAGTATCAACAACGAACAGGCGTTTGTTAGAAAGTTCTTTAACGGCTTTAGCTTTCAGGTCAGCCCAAGCTTCTTCTGAACAAGGTTTGTTGTCGTTCTTGTATTCTTCAGAAGTCCACCATACTGAATTTTCAGAAGCTTCATTCTTAACGAAGAATTTATCTTTAGGAGAACGGCCTGTGTAAACGCCAGTCATTACGTTTACAGCACCCAATTCTGTTACTTGACCTTTTTCAAAGCCTTCCAGACCTGGTTTTGTTTCTTCAGCGAACAAAACATCGTAAGACGGGTTGTGCAGGATTTCAGTTACACCTGTAATACCGTACTTGCTTAAATCTAAATTTGCCATTTTCTTTTGAATTAATTAAAATTGGTATATTGTTTATTATCTCTTTCTGGCGTTCCGAATGGAATGTTTTTAAACATCCCCTTGTAAATCGACTACAAAAGTAATGCTTTCTTTGGAAACAAAGAATATATTAGAGAAATTTTTCTTTAATAGAAACCGTTTTATGTTTACGTAACAATATCTGCAAACTGAACGTTGCAAATTGAAAGATTATCACTTACTTTGCACCGTATAAAACCTGAATATTAAAACGCAGTTGAAAAGATGAAGATTATTAATTTAAGTGAGACAGACTCAATATTGAATCAGTATGTATCAGAGATAAGGAACGTTGAGGTTCAGAACGACCGTTTGCGTTTTCGTCGCAACATTGAACGTATCGGCGAGGTAATGGCTTATGAAATGAGCAAGACGTTTGCTTATTCGGTGAAGGAGATACAAACTCCATTGGGGATAGCACCTGTCAGAACACCGGACAATCCATTGGTTATTAGTACGATTCTTCGTGCCGGGTTACCTTTCCACCAAGGATTCCTGAGCTATTTCGATTATGCCGAGAACGCTTTTGTTTCTGCTTATCGTAAGTACAAGGATACGTTGAAATTCGACATACATATTGAATACATCGCTTCACCGCGTATCGACGGGAAAACTCTTATCATTACAGATCCGATGCTTGCCACCGGCGGAAGTATGGAACTGAGTTATCAGGCCATGTTGACGAAGGGACATCCGTCTGAAATTCATGTTGCTTCGATTATTGCCAGCCAAAGGGCTGTCGATCATATAGCCAGTATTCTGCCGGAGGATAAAACTACAATCTGGTGTGCAGCTATCGATCCTGAGATAAATGAACACTCTTATATTGTTCCCGGATTGGGTGATGCGGGTGATCTTGCTTTTGGCGAGAAAGAATAAACCGGTCAGATAACTGATTGTAAGACAACCTGTCTTTTTGCTCCCGGAATGTGGATTGGGGAGAAAAAAGGCAGGTTGTTTTTTATAAAATGCTTTCTGAAGGTAAACAAGCAAGGAGAGATTTGTGTATCTTTGCCGCTACTATTATAAAACATTGATAGAGTATAGTCAGAGTGGAAAAAAGATTTTCTAAGATATTTTCAATAGTCGTTTATGCATTCTTAGCTTTATGGATGGGAGCATGTAAGAGTGAACCTATCCGCTTGCCGGAACTGAGCGGACACCGGGGAGCGGACTGTATTGCTCCGGAGAATACGCTGGCTTCGGCGGATTCATGTATAAAGTATAAGATTGACTTCATGGAATGTGATATTTGTATCAGTAAGGACAGCGTATTCTATTTATTGCATGATTCTACCTTGGATCGTACGACGAATGGAACCGGGCTGATTAGAGAGTGGCTTTCGGCAGACATCGATACATTGGATGCAGGTTCATGGTTTGGCGAAAAGTTCAGCGGACAGTGTGTTCCCCGGTTGGACGTTTTATTGCGGAAGGCTAAACAGAACGGTCTGAAGCTGACGCTCGATTATCGTACGGGAGACTTTGGACAGTTGCTGGATCTGGTTCGCAGGGAAGGAATGTTAGAGAATTGTACATTTACTTTCTGGTCGGACAAGGAGGCAAAAGCTTTTCGCCAAGTGGCTCCTGAAATTCGGACATTACAGGCGTATGTAGGAGGTGGTGCCGAACTTGATAAGGTTATAGCTGAAATAAATCCCAATATTGCGGTTATTCGGATCGATTCACTGGATAAGCTCCTGGTGGAACGGTGCCATAAGAAAGGATTGAAGGTGCTTGCATTGGCACTGGGTACTGACGATGTAGAAGAGTCTGACCGGAAAGCTATTGAACTCGGGGTGGATGTGCTGGCCACGGACAGACCGGAGCTGTTTGTAAAGAAATACAGACCAGAGCATACATGGACAAAATGATCCGGGTATTCCGGCATATACAGAATAGAAACAATGCGCTTCCCTTCTCTGATAATTGAAAAGGCGTCTTACTCTTTTGCGCATATCATTGGGGGACTTGTCGTATTCATAAAGACCGAATGTGGAGTTATCTTGGATTTTGACCGTACTCCTTTTTTACAGGATGCTATCATGCGGAATCGGATTTTTCCGCCTCGATAAAGTGAGGCGTTTACTACAAAGCAGATCGGGCACCACCTTATATATCAACAACTTTATCCTAAGGCGGATAAGAATCATATCAAAGTTTGAAGAGAATCCGGATACTTTCTAAAATATAGATTAGCAGAAATATATTTCCCTGTTTATTTGTGTATCTTTGCTTCACTAACTTGTTACCTCAGTGAGACACTTTCTTTTTTGTTAATATGGTATGGGCGTTATATTTAAAGACAGAAAAATATCATGAATAATAAAAGAAAAAATATGAGTATATATATAACAGTCCTGTTATGGGTTTTGATTCCATTATTGATAATTAACGGGCTTATTTTCTTAACTAGTGATATGCTCAGTGTTTTTGTCGGGGGGATGTTATCCTTAAAGTTGCTATGTTATAGCCTTTTCTTTTCATATAGTTTCTTGCTTGGATATAAGGCACAAACAGGAGGTGGTATTATTATTCTTGTACTTTTGCTGATTTTAGGGTTTTTTTTATGGCAATCATTTATTAGTTGGGTTGAACCCGGGACGTTGTGGCGGGAAGCAGTGGGTGCCATTATATTCTTGGGAGTAATTCTTTCTGTCGGGATTTTATGCCGCTATGGCATTAAAGCCGGTGGACTTCTTCGTTTAAGTTCGATTTTGGCATTTGCCATCGTAGCGTTTGTTTATATTACAGTCTGTTTGTCGACAGTATGTGGCGCTTATTCTCCTATACCTGAAGAACTCTTCTGGAAAGATGCGTATCCGGAGAAGGGGAAAAATGGTACTGTCTTTTTTCATCATTCGAAACTGCATATAAATCCCTTCGATTCGAGAGTAATAGGTGTTTTTCGTTTCAATGATAAAAAAGAGTATGTCGGTTATAGTGCCAGCATGTATGAGAGTCATGAAATAGTCAATTCGGGATTTAAAGTGGATGACACGATAAAAGCTTCAACATGTGACTTTATACATAGTAGTTATGAGCCATTATTGAGTAACTTTATGTCCGATTGCCAAGATGCACTCTATATGAAAGAAGGAGATTATTGCGTGTTTCTATATACTGAAAAAGGAGCGCTGTACAGAAAAGAGTTTGATTATCATCGAAATGGGATTGTGAAACAAGCACGTACTTATACGTATGACCGGAAAACCGGATTTCATATTGAAAGAGAGAAAACAATAGAATTTGACGAATTAGGTTTCTGCGATAAATCAGGCAGGGTAAGATGGAATATAAAAGATTTCCATCAAACAGATACAGTGATAGATATGGAATCTCGTTATGGGCAGGCATACGATCCGGCGGCAAGAAATAGAAAATACGCTTTACCCCAACAACTCATAATAGACTCTTTTGTTACTGTTGAAAGTAAGACTGCTTCTCCCGATTCATTGAGAAAATATAGTAGCCTGGATTTTCCGCTGGATGAATACTATAAATTAGGCGGTGTGAATGGGCATGCAATATCGGTATATGTAAATACGGACGAATATAAATGGCGTAAGATATATTTGTCTGATTTTACTCAGTTAGGGAACGTGGAGCAAATGTATTCTTTTATAGATGCTTTGGAATTGAGTTGTTTGGATACCGGGATGTGGGTGAGAATTGGCGAGCAATCAATGGTTGTGGGTGAAGACGATGAATGTTGCAGCTTTGTACTGAAAGAAATTGTCAAAGGTGACAAGGCTCTGGCATTGTATTTCTTTGATGACTATGCGGTTACGGCAGATTCGAGATTCTGCTTTTATTTTAATCCCTCTATTCATAAAGACATGGAGATACAGAAAAGAGCCGGGGCGGCTTGGAATGAAATGAAAAAGATCTTTATGGAATATAAAGAAAAAGAGAATTAACTCTCTATTCTTCAATTGTAATCGCTTTTTCTGTCAATGTTGTAATGTGTTCATTTTCCTAATCCCAACGTAGCAAGATCATTCAGACAGGGGGCATCTGAGAAAATTTTTTGTCGAAGTTATTGTTAATTGCCGGTCATTTTCCGCGATACGGATTAGAGCCGAATTAAAAAAGAAAGGAGTGTCACAAACGTTATATGACACTCCTTCTTACTTTATAGGGATTAACAGGGGGATTTTATTTTACTTCCCATGTTTCATTGGTCATCAGCAATTCCTGGAAGTTATGATACTTCTTTTTGGCTTTCACTTCATCAATCTGCTCGGCGACTGCATCGTTATAGGTAGGAGCTTCCACATCACGGATCACACCGAGTGCGATTGGGAAATCCGGTCCTTCCATTAATGCCAGTTTCAGTTGCAACGTATTATCCATGCTGTGAGCATTGTGGATAAGAATGTCTTTTTCTGTCACGCCGTTCTCACCTAATTTTACCACTTTTAAACCGAAACCTTCCTGCATCAGGCCGAACTCTTTGTTTTCGCCGAATAACATCGGTTTGCCGTGTTCCAGATAGATTGCGTTTTTAGAACGTCCTTCTTTCGTTGCGACCGATTCGTGTGTGCCGTCATTAAAGATGACGCAGTTTTGCAGAACTTCCACAACCGATGCTCCTTTATGGTTGGCTGCAGCTTTCAATACTTCGACAGAAGCCGGTCCGTCTACCGCAACACAACGTGCGAAGAAACGGCCACGCGCGCCGAAACAGAGTTCTGCCGGGTGGAATGGATCTTCTACAGTGCCGTAAGGAGATGATTTGCTGACGAATCCGCGGTCGGAAGTCGGGGAATACTGACCTTTGGTCAACCCGTAGATGCGGTTGTTCAATAAGATCATATTCAAGTCGATGTTACGGCGTACCGCATGGATGAAATGATTACCGCCAATGGCCAGACCATCACCGTCACCGGAGATTTGCCAGATGGTTAAATCCGGATTAGCTACCTTGGCACCTGTCGCAACAGCGGCGGCACGCCCGTGGATGGTGTGGAAGCCGTATGTGTTGACATAATAAGGTAGGCGGGAAGAACAGCCGATACCGGAGATCACGGCAATGTTGTGCGGAGCTACTCCCAGTTCGGCCATAGCCTTGTGCAAGGAGTTCAGGAAAGCATGGTCACCGCATCCCGGACACCAGCGAGGCTGACCTGATTTATAATCTTTTGCTGTATATACTGTTTCGCTCATCTCTTATTCCTCCAATAATTTAGTGAATGCTTCTACAAGTTCTCTCGTAACGAACGGCTGGCCTTTTACCTGGTTGAACTGGCTGATATTCAGTCCGGGTACTTTCATGCGCAGATATCCTGCGAATTGTCCCAAGTTCTGTTCGGCTACTACAATCTTTTTATACTTTTTCAGTATTTCGGCTGTGTTCTTAGGCAGCGGGTTGATGTACTGGAAGTGAGCGAGTGCCACTTTCTTTCCATTTTTGCGCATATGCTCTACAGCCGAATAAAGATGGCCGTAAGTACCACCCCAGCCTACTACCAGCAGGTCGGCATCAGCATCGCCTTGTACTTCCTGTTCAGGAATACTGTCAGCTATCTTGTCGACTTTGGCCTGACGCAGAAGTGTCATTTTCTGGTGATTTTCCGGTTCTGTGGAAATAACGCCTGTTTCACTGCTCTTCTCGAGCCCACCGATGCGATGCATGAATCCTTCGGTCCCGGGAACGGCCCAATAGCGTACGCCGGTCTTTTCGTTACGTTGGAACGGGGTCCATGTGCCAATCATATCCGGTGTTACATACGGCGGATTTATAGCCGGGTACTCATCCATGTTGGGTAGTTTCCATGCGGCAGAACCGTTTGCGATAAAGGCATCGGTCAGCAGTACTACCGGAGTCATGTGTTCAAGAGCTATTTTAGCAGCCATATAAGCAGCATCAAAACAGTTGGTGGGTGAAGTAGCTGCAATGACAGGCATCGGACTTTCACCGTTACGTCCATAAAGGGCTTGCAACAGGTCTGTTTGTTCCGACTTGGTCGGCATACCGGTAGAAGGGCCTCCACGCTGTACGTTGACCACAACCAGTGGTAATTCGGCAATGACAGCCAGGTTCATGGCTTCACTTTTCAGGCAGACACCCGGTCCTGAAGTAGTCGTTACAGCCAGATCGCCTGCAAATGCTGCACCTACAGCCGAAGCGCATCCGGCGATTTCATCTTCACATTGAACGGTTTTCACGCCCAGCGATTTATGTTTGGCGAGCTCGTGCAGGATATCGGTAGCCGGAGTGATGGGGTAAGATCCCAGATAAAGTTCCAATCCCGCTTTTTCGGCAGCGGCGATCAAACCGTATGAAGTGGCTTTGTTACCATTAATATCGGTATAGAGTCCTGCGGCTTTCGGCGTTTTACTTTCAATCTTGTAAGTGGAAGTAGAGGCATGTGTGTTGGCTCCATAGTTGTAGCCGTCATTTAGCACTTTGATGTTGGCAGCGGCAATTTCCGGTTTTTTTGCGAATTTCTCGTTCAGCATTTTTTCGGCAGCAGACAGGTTGCGGTTGAATAACCAGCATACTAAACCGAGAGCGAACATGTTTTTGCAACGCAACATGGCTTTGTTGTCCAGCCCTGAATTTTTGAGGCTTTCTTTACACATCGACGAGATGGGGACTTCAAGCACTTGCTGTGTGATTCCCATTTCTTCGAAAGGATTGCCTGTCTTGAACTGTGCTTTTTCCAAGTCTTTTTCTCCGAAAGAGTCGGAATCTGTGATGACCAGCCCCTGCGGTTTGCAGAATTTAATTTGTGTTTTCAGTGCGGCGGGATTCATAGCTACCAATACGTGGCAATGATCACCCGGAGTGAATATCTTACTTGCACCGACGTGTACCTGAAAACCTGATACGCCCGTCAGTGACCCTTGCGGAGCACGGATATCTGCCGGATAATCGGGAAATGTACAGATGTCATTTCCAACCGTAGCCGACACGTTCGAGAAGATGTTGCCGGCCAACTGCATACCGTCGCCGGAATCGCCGGAGAAGCGGACAACCACTTCTTCCAATTCTTTAACCATCATTTCGTCTGCCATAATTCTATTTATATATTTAAATTTAGGATTAACATGAACCGGTGTTAGTGTGTTCTTTGAATATTAACCACCAGCGTGTCTTTTTTGTTTGTCACTTTCCTGTATATGTGGCAGGCAAAGTTCGCAAAGTTAAGTGACTTAACAAAATCTTTTCTGATTTATCTGTGGGGCTTTGTTAAAAGAGAACTGTTTTATTGCAATTTTGTTCTCTGGAGTAAGCAAATTGTCTACATTTTGTTCAGATATGGGCTCTGACTACAACAGTTTGATATCTCTGTTTAGATCGTTTTTTGACTTATTGCTTTCTAATTCGTTTAATAGATAGATATCTGTCTGTATTTTATTTGAATTTTCTTTCACTTTTGGCGTCTCTTGCCCTATTCTACTATCTCTCTTCTATCTTATGGATTAAATGAATGTGTTTGCTTCTTCTTCTTTTATAAATCTGTTCTTTCGGGTTTGCCAAATCAGGAGAATACGCTATCTTTGCAGCCGATATCTATCATGGCCCTGTAGTTCAACGGATAGAATAGATGTTTCCTAAACATTAGATAGGGGTTCGATTCTCCTCGGGGCTACAATGATAGAAACGCAGTTAATCAATAGCGATTAACTGCGTTTTTTGTTTGGATCCACTTTCCTTTTTGTGATGACGGACTGGATGTGATTTATACCTTATTATATATATAGCCGATTTATATTGATGTGTGTCGTGTTCTACAATACAAGGGTATTCTCAGTTTGGAGATTTCTCAACTTTTCAAATGATAATAAGGATGATACATATCATTCCTTAGATTCGATACCCGATTATGATATGCTATTTATTCATTTTATGTTAATTCAGTTCTTATCTATAATTCTAATTCATCTATTTTCTTTTTTATTTGTTATAGGGACGTTGAGAATTTCTATTTTTGCATTTTATATTTAATATAATGAATCTATAAATAATAATTTATTTTGGAGAAGAAAATTGGAAAGTTAAGTATCAGGGTGTTGTTGAATACCCATCGTAGAAATGATTGTGAGATTTATCCTCTGATTATCCGTGTGGTTTATCACAGGCGTAAAAGTGAGTATTCTCTTGGGTGGAAGATTCATACTTCTAATTTCTCTGCAGATCGTGAGCGTGTTGTCTATTCATCAACCGGTAATCTTAAGCGCAAGGATCTGGGACTTATCAATGATGCCATTTCTCAGGAGCGTGAACGATTGCTGAAGATTTTTGCTTTTCTTCAACAGAATATGCCGGGGTTCAGCTTATCTCAGTTGATGGATAAGTATCGTATGGAGCGCAATTTGCGTTATGTCGATGCTTTTATTGTGCGTGAGATAGAGAGGCTTCGGCAGGAGGGGCGTTCTGGTACTGCCGGCCTGTACCTTAGCGGATTGTACTCTTTACGACGTTTTTTGCGTGGTCAGAAGATTACGTTTCGCGAGTTGACTTATTGTTTTCTTACGGATTATATTCATTTTCTACGTATGCGCGGTATCTCTGAAAATACTGTGAATATGTATATTCGCAATCTCCGCGCTGTCTATAACAAAGCCCAAAAGCAGGGGATAAATATGGGTTGTGAGTCTCCCTTCCGGGAGCTTAAGCTTCAAACTCAGGAGACTGCGAAGCGTGCGTTGTGTAAGCATGATATTGCCCGTATAGTATCTGTTGATCTTTCCTCCGAACCTTTATTGGATCGTGCCCGGGATCTTTTTATGTTTAGTTTCTATGCCCGTGGTATGCCTTTTGTCGATATTGTCTTTCTTAAACATGACTCGATAATCAATGGAATCATTTATTATGAGCGTAATAAAACGGGGCAACGCATGCAAGTCCGTGTGATTCCTCCTCTCGCAGCTCTGATTGAGAAGTATCGGAGTTCTTATCCGTATGTATTGCCGTATATAACGTCTTTTTCGGACCGTACGTCTTATATGCAGTATCGTTATGCATTGGGTAATGTTAACCGCCTACTCAAACGGTTGGGCAGGCGATTGCACCTGCCTCTTGTACTGACTACCTATGTTGCCCGCCATAGCTGGGCGACTATTGCCAAAGAGGAGGGATTTTCTATCGCATCTATCAGCGAAGGGCTTGGGCATACTTCTGAGGCAACGACCCAGATTTATCTTCAGTCTTTTAATAGTGAGGTCATTGATAAGATTAACGAGCAGGTCGTAGCCTCCATAGGAAGGCATATCTGATTGCTTTTTGAAAAGGTATATCGTGTGTAAGCAGGTATTTTAAATGATTTGTCCCGTTTGGGACCTCTGCTGTTCCATCTATCTCAATAGGATAGATAACGAGGGTAAAACCCTGACAAAACATGCTTTCTGCTCTTTCAACTACAAAACTCTACTTTAGTGATTCTTGTTTGACAGGGCAAAGATAATGCACCTGCAAAAAGAATCACTTATCCAAAGCAACCATTTACTTCACCTTTTCCGAGATTATATTTTAAGATTCTGATTATCAATATGCTTGTCTTTGAGCTGCCTGACCAACTCTCTTGGGGAATTACCGAAATTCTTTTTGCAGTATTTATTGAAACTGGCCGCTGAAGAGAAGCCGAATTCATACACAATCTCTTTTACACTGGCTCCGGGTTGCGCCAACCGATAAATAATTTTCTTGTTTTTTTGTTTCAGCAACCATGAATATACTGATTCGCCAAATTCTACCTTGAACTTTCTGGCAAGATCGGTAATACTCATTCCCATTGCCTGTGCTAATTCCTCACGATTGTTCACGCGATCAACATGCAGTAAAACAGCAGCTTTGAAGCTCATATTCGTTCCTATGATTTCATGAAATAAATTTACTATTTCCTGTTTGCTATAGCTTGTTCTCAAAATAATAAAGAGTTCTTTCTCCTTAATGGAGTGCAAATGCTTACAGTTGACTCCGGCTCTCAGGTAGGCATCTATTAATTCCAGAAATAAGTTCAGCGGGTGGCGTACCGATAGTATTCCGACCTCTTCAGATGCTTCTCTCACTTCTTTTAGATAGCTCTCTAACATGTGTTTCTCACATAGTTTAATGTCATTGTATAGGAAGCTCATATAAATGTAGCGTCCGGGGACTCGTACCTGTATCTCGTAAGTGGATAATGCCGAGATGAAAAAGAATTCCTGGGCTATTACCCTTTTTATTTTGCCTTCTTTGGGAATAATCTCCACTTCACCTTCAAGAATGAAGATCAGGAAATTAGTTTTAACAGATAAGGTCTGACTATTGAAGTTACTGCCGCTTGTAAGCGTTCCAATCCCGAATCCCTCATACGATTCACTTTTATAATTGGTGCATGAGATGTGCTCTTTTTTGTAATGTAGTTTCATTTTTAGTTTTGTAAATTATAGCTTGATATATTTATGTTTTTATTAAAATGTTTCATAATATGTTTCGCCGGATTTTGATATAATATATTATTATACAGCGATCTATTTAAAATCGACATGTGCCTATCGCATAGAAAAACATTTGCTGAAACAATATTATGTATATAACGCTGATAATCAGGAGTACTTTCTATCACTATCTATCCTATTGAGATAGATGAACTTGATCTGTGTAAGAAGATTAAAATAGATGTTCTATGGTTTTTGTAACCGTAACAATTGAATCTTGATGTGGTTCGGTAGAGGAGTATAAGATATTGCGGATTTTATGTATCCGATAAGTTTAATGTTTTTTTAAGCAAAACAAGTTGAATAATAGTTATGGCGTTTAAGCGATCTGTGTTTCTCTTTCTGTTGGTTGTTTCTTCTACGTTTTTAGGGGTCGAAATAGCTCGTGGGCAGGTTTATTCTTTGCAAACTAATGTTTTGGGTTGGGGTACTACCAATATGAATCTTGAGTTCGGGCTGAAGTTTTCCCATCGTTGGACCTTCCACTTTCCTCTTCAATATAATCCCTTCTCTTTTGGAGATGCGAGGCTTCGCAATTTGTCTGCTTCTCCCGGAGTGCGTTATTGGATCCGTGAATCTTATGGGCGTTCTTATTTTCTTGGAATTCACGGAGTGAGCACCATGTATAATGTCGGTGGAGTTTTTGGCGATAAATATCGTTACGAAGGCTACGGTTTTGGAGGCGGACTTTCTTTGGGGTACAATCGTCCTCTTTCTCCTCATTGGAATTTAGAGTTTGAGGCAGGTCTTGGGGTCTTGTGGACCCATTATGATAAATATGTTTGTAAGGCATGCGGGCAGAAAGTGGCTACTTTTAAGGGAGCACGTCTGATTCCGACCAAGTTGGCAGTGAATATAGTCTATTTATTCTAATTCTATTAATCTCATTTCTTATTCTGTTGTAAGATGATACATCAAAAAAAGTTCGTCACTATATCGATAGGGTATCGTATCTATAAAATGTTAGGGGTGCTCTGTCTCTGTGTGCTGGTATATTCATGCGGTTCAAAATCTCCTTTGACTATGCGTTTGTTTATGCAGGCTGGCGGAGCTACTGTCGAGCTGCCGAATACTTCTTCTGCGGATAGCGTTTTTACAGTCTCCGAAACTGTCGGTTTCCGGGATAGTGTGGTTGTTGACAATCCCGTTTCTTCGGTTGATTCTCTTGAAGAAGATATCTGGAAATCAATTGATATGGATCGCATTGATATTGTTGCTCAGCGTAAAAGTATAGAGCGAATCTTGGAACGTAATGGCGAGGTCACCCTGATGTTTTATGTAAAAGCTCCTAAAGTCCTATTGGACAGTTGCTGGAAGTTGACAATGTACCCGGAACTGATAGAAAAAGACTCTTCTGTTTTGCTGTCTCCTGTTATTCTGCGGGGAAAAGAATTTATCCGTACACAGGAAAGCCAGTATAAAGCATACGATGATTTCCTAAAGGGTATTATACCGGAGAGTAAATATGACAGTGCTTTTGTGGATCGTGAAGGTATCCGCAAAGATATTTTTGCACGGCAGAGGCTTTTCTGGAAGGTCTATGAAGCAGAGCGACGTAGACGTCTGGCTTATCTGAGGTGGAAGGCACTTATGGATAAGCGTCATGGATGGATCAGTACGAAAGCAGAGGGAAACCGTAATACTTTGAAGCAACGTATGCAGCGTAATGTCTTGGAACGCAGCGTGGAAAAATTCATCGCCGGTTATGATACGGTTGGTATACGTGCTTCGTACCAGAAAAAATACGATCGCCGTACGGATTTTTGGCCGGCTTACCGTTTGCCTCGTGCAATGACAGTTAAAGATGTTCCTTCCCGCTTTCAGGAACTTTATCTGTCCGGTGGGCGTCTTGAGGATATTCGTAACTACAGTTTCACTCGCCGGGATTCTATTGAGATCGCTTCCCATCGCTACTTCCGAAAAGCGATTGCAGAGAATGAATATAACCGGGATCATCAGGATTTGATTCGTGACCGTATTATCCGCTTCCCTTATGCTGACAGTGCAATGGTCAATCAAACAGCTGATCCTTCGGAAGACTTCTCCTATCTGTATATGTATCGCATCCCGGTACGTGAGGGAATGAAGAAATTACATATAACTCTTCGGGGAAACGTGCTCGCTACGGACCATAGCGTATGGAGTCTTCCTCCGGCGGATACATTGACATTCGTAATTGCGTCTGTTGCCGACTTGGCTGATGCTACTCTGGCGCGTCGTTTTGATATAGCGGGTGACAGTGTGAACCATCTTACTCCTGAGCGTGAGGAGTATGCCCAAGGACTTGAGGCCCTGTCCAATCGTGAATATCAGAGAGCTTTGGGTATCCTGGAGAAATATCCGGACTACAATACAGCTGTTGCCTTGACTTGTTTGGGCTATCATGCAAAGTCGGAAGATTTGTTAAAGCAACTGCCTCAAACAGCTGCGGTTGAATATCTCCGAGCGATTGTGAATGTGCGCTTGGAAGACTACCAAGCGGCAGCAGAACTTCTGTTGGAGGCATGCCGTAAAGATACTAAATATGTATACCGTACAGAAATGGACTCTGATATTGCAGCACTTCTTCCCAGATTTATGGGCCTGAAGGAGGAGCTGGAGCGAATAGCTTCTGAAGAGTAAAGTACACTATACTTATACCTTAATACTATAAGAAGTTTAATGATTCTTTATTTATTGTTGAATTTAAATTTTTATTAAAATGAGAATTACAAAATCGATTCTGGCCTTAATGGCTGCAACCATGACGTTCGCTGCATGTAGCAACGATGAGAAAATTACGGAGAGTACTCCTAAGACGGTAGCTTTAACTGTGAAGCTGCCAGAGTTCGGCGGAGCTTCGAGTAGAGCTATTGATCCTGAGACTACTACGGGGAATAAAGTGACTATTAATGGACCTGTAAAAATTATCGCACGTGTTTCACAAGGTGGTGCAATTACCAATACAATTAGTGAAAACATTACAGCTGGTTCAATGTCCACTATTACAGTTTCTGGTGCGGCACAGTGGATTGAGGTAGAGGCTAATGGTGATAATAGTACTGAAACTGATAATGTAAACACTCGTCAAGGATCAGCTACATCAAGTAAAGTGCGTTTGTTTGGAGGAGCAACGATAAATCCAGGAAGTGGTGGAAATGCAACTTGCACTCCGACAATAAGCCCTGATATGGCGCGTGTGGAAGTAAAGGGTAGTCTGGGTACTTCTTGGACACACCTTACAGATTTGAAGGTAAAAGGTATTTATATTAATAATATCAAGCTTACTAGAGGTGTTTCTTCATTGACTAGAATTGCATCGGCTGCTTGGAATACAGAATACGCTCCATCTGGTAAGTTTGAGAAAATGTTCAATGATAATTTAGGAGGAGTGGGGGCAGGAGCCGGAGTAGCTCAAATTACCCCTGGACAGGCTGATGGATATAACTTCTTCCCTCAAAAGGATAACACTTTGCCTCTCCCTACTACTAAAGAAGATGTTATGAAGAACTCAATTCATATCATTATGGAAGTTGAGTTTACTAGAGCAGATGGTGTTCCAGTTGTAGGTCCACAGTGGCTTAATGTGGTCGCTTTAAAGGATAATACAGCTACTAACTATATTACAGATTTTGAAGCTGGCAACGTCTATTCTATTGACCTTGCCGATATCAAGGATATTATGGATGTTCCGGTTCCTCCTGTAACTCCGAACCCCGATCCGGAAACTGTTTCTGTAGATCTTACTGTAAGCATAGGTCAGTGGACTGTAGTTCAGGTTAAGCCTGAAGTTTAACTTTACTCTGTCTTTTTCCGGTGCGGGAAATACCCCGCACCGGATACAATTTGAATGTTTCTTATTTTATATTAGTTGATATATGATATTTGTC
The DNA here is from genome assembly GCF_000025985.1 of Bacteroides fragilis NCTC 9343. Taxonomy (NCBI): domain Bacteria; kingdom Pseudomonadati; phylum Bacteroidota; class Bacteroidia; order Bacteroidales; family Bacteroidaceae; genus Bacteroides; species Bacteroides fragilis. The sequence goes on along the minus strand of NC_003228.3, from coordinate 5,007,211 downwards.
GGGAAGAAAAACAGCACTTCGTTTTTTCTACTTATTTCACTCATTTTAGGACTGGCTCTCTATACAGCCTTATTTAGCAGTTGTGTTTACGAGGACTTGAGTAAATGTTCACGGATGTTTATGTTACAGCCACGTTATCTTTTGCATACGGGTGAAGGCGATCGTTTTGGAGAAGCTGTCCACCATATAGATGTGTATGCGTTCGACTCCCTCGGCATTTATCGCAAAATGTTTCGGGACAAAGGAGCACATTTGAAGAATGGCTACCGGATGCCTATTGACCTTCCTGAGGGGAAATGGACCTTTTTATGCTTGGGAGGTAAGGTTGGTGATTACGAGATTGGCATTTTTAAGACAGGTATTCCTCAACAGTTTAGCCCGGCTGTCTCTCCGGGGATTACCACTCTTTCGGATTTTCGTGTAAAAGCGTATTTTGAGCAGAAAGAAAATTTGGAATACTCACTTGGTGAGTTGTTCTTTGGGCGCCTGGACTCCGTGGAGATCACAGCTGATAACGGTGGGACAGGTGTAGTAGACTTAATGAAAAACACGAATAAGATAGAAGTCCGTGTGAAGGGAATCGCTGATGGTTCATCAGCCCGTATCACCTCTGATAACGGACGCTTTAACTCAGAAAATGTTACGCCGGCCGATGCCGGTACGATTATATATGTTCCTTATTATAGCGCATCTCAAGCGGATGATACCCGTGTTTTCCAGTTTGATGTATTGCGCCTGTATACTGACGGGCATCTGTTCCTTAAATTGCTGAATCCCGATGGAACAGATGTTATTCCGGGATTTACAAAAGATTTGATCAATGCTATTATGTCCTCTCCCGCATACCATACTCAGGAGGATTTGGATAGAGAGGATACCTATCTGATTGAATTGGTGCTTTCTAAAGACGGAGTCATTATCTCTTTGCGGGTAAATGGCTGGGAAACTGTCAGTACTACTCCGGAGGTCTGACAAGGAAAGTGAGAATTCAAACGGAGTGGCTACGGATGTTTTTATGGGTAAATAGAATTTGTTTTTTAGAGTGAATTCGTGCCTCTCTCGTGTTGGAAGGTTGTTTTGTCGTCGGGATGAAGCTACTTTGTCAGGACAAGGTAGGCGTAGGCCGGCACAAAACACCTTCTTTTGAGAGTGTATAAAGTTTTAAAAGTAGAGGGCGGAGTATACTATTAATGAACTGAATCTAAATTGATTGCATAAAATGAGCTTATTAAAGAAAAAGTATATGAGATGTGTAAAAGGAATATATATATTCTTTTTGCTACTGTCTTTTATCTCTTGTGAACTGGAAGATAAAATAGGAAGATATACTTCGGGAGACAATCCGGTAGAAGTAGAACTTATGACTCGTAATGTCACTTTAGGAGGAAGTGAATCCGGAGTGACTCTGAAGCGCTTGCGTGTAATTGCTGTGGCGAAAAACAGTGGAAAGGTGGAAATGAATCGCCGTGCCGATTTAAGTGATCCTTCATCATCCGGTTTAGAGCATACAGGGGGAGTGTTTAAACTCTATCTTCGTCCGGGTGATTACGATTTGTTTGTGATCGGTAATGAAACGACGGGCATGAATTCCGCATTAACCGGAGAGCCATCTTTATCAGAAATTAAAAGTGTACCGGTTACTCTACCTGTAGATACGGCAGAGTTTGTGGTATGCAAGCATCTGGATATCCGGATAAGAAATGCAGCCTCTTCAACTCCGGTCACAGGGGAAGTCAGTGTGGATGAAGGATTAACCTGGAATTCAGCGTTCTCGGTTGAGTTGGAGCGCATTGCTTCAAAGGCGAGTCTGGAGATACGAAAAAATACGGATGAAGATATAAAGATCAGGCAGGTCACTGTTAAACAGTTACCTTCGTTCTCTTTTCTTTCCCCCTCTGCTTATCCGCTTTCCGGCGGGCTTACGGTTACTGATACGCGTTCGTTTTCTACACCTGTTTCTATCGCCGGAGAGAAAGATGTTCCCTCAGGATATCCGTATACATCTGTTGTACAGGGAAAGAATAGCTTTATCTTGCCGGAGTACATTTGGGATAATACGGCAGGGAAGGGGCGTGCTTCTTTTATGGAAATAGAGGCTGAACGTAATGGAGCGTCAGAAACATGGCAAATATTATTGGGAAAGAGTACGGATATTCCGGCTGACTACTCACTTGGGCGTAACACTTACTATCGATATATGCTGACCGTGAATCCGCTGAATGTCGATGTAAATGTAAGTGTAGAACCATGGCAGAATACGGCTGCTTATGATACGATTCCCGGAGCAAAGATCGTTTTCTCACGGGTCAATGTCGGTTATTCGTATGCTTCTGAGAGTGTTGTTACGTTTACAACCAAAAACTTGCCTCCTGTATCTGTCAGCCTATCTCCTGTACTATATACTTATAATTCTACAGGTGATCCTGTGAGTTCTAAATTTGATATGACACGGACTAAGATCAATTACAGCTATGACCAGGATACAGGAACAGGCATGGGAACTCTTACCATAAAACGGAACAAAGTTTCTCTTGCGGACACTTTGCTATTGATGGCAGGAGGATTTGCGCATACAATCGCTGTGGAAGGAGTGGAGTTTGCTGGTTCTAATATCTATTTTGATAGGGTTCTCGAGAGGTTTACCTTTGATGATACTCCTGCACCGGGATGCAGAGCGGAACATGAGAAATTTCAGGGGGCGTTTTTTTATTGGGGGTCTTTACAAGGGTACCGAAGAGGGTATGATTTTCTGGCCCCACGTAGGAGCGATAGGGAATGGGGCAATATCTCTTCTCCTGTTTACATCTCTTCATTTTCTGTTGTTGGGGGAGATGATGAGAATTTGATTCTTCAGGAAGGATTACATGATCCTAAGAATCTGAAAGGCGATATTTGCAGCTTTATAACCCAAAGAGGATGGGGGCCGGGGAATAAGAAGTGGCGGATGCCTACTTTAGATGAACTGAAGCTTTTGGGCGATGGGATTCGGGAAACTATTTCTTCTACTCCGAATTGGAACTCTATTTCTATCAGTTCGGATGATGGTAGTTTTGTTATTAGCAATGGAATTCGTACGAATAACCGCTATTATCTTCCTGCTAATAGATATGGGGATAGCGGGGAGTATTGGTCTGCTTCTGCCGCGATTAGTGGTTCAGCCCGAGGACTTTGCTTTAGATATTCAAGTACTTCCATAAAAGATTGGACCACTGCGTTGGTGTCTGGAGCCATTCGTTGCGTTGTTGATTCTGAGAATAATTATTCAAAAGTTTATCGTGTTGTTTATTCGAATACCGATCCTCTGAATCAAGAAAATAATTTGTATAGCGTTCCGCCACCGGCATTGTTGAACGAAGGAGAAACGATAACATTGCCAGCGCTGTCTACAAAATTCAATGATTACGAAGTACGTGAAGGGAGTAAAGTGGTAACAAAGTATTTTCATTCCGGATGGCTTGTAAATGGACGGCATTTTGATTTTGGTGATTCATATGTGGTCGGTGCTGATGGGATAGGAAACACTGAAGTGGAGATTAGGCCTGAATGGACTAAACTTTGTAAAATAGAGTATGTTGCTACTCCTCCATATCCCGGAGCTATTTTTTATTGGCGTTTTCCCAGCACTACTATCTTCGTAAAGATAGGAGAGAAACATTCCTTATTTTATGTTGAATCAGCAGTAAACTCTTCGCCTGTCAAGATGTGTACCGGACTGCTGGTTAATGGTATTCGTTATAGCTTTGGAGATGAAATAGTTGCTAGCACTGATGTCAAGATAGAACCTTATTGGGCAAATACACCGGAGACCCCGTTTGCATCAACTAATTTGGAACTTTCTAATCCGGGTTCTACTGATGCAACCTTTATTTTTGCACCTACTGGCAGTAAGGGTAGTAAGTGCTCCCATCAGGTTGCTAATTCTAACTTTCCCATAAATGGTGTAACTATTCCGTCACTACTGCCGACTGATTATGATAACGCTAGGAGGTTGATACATAGTGTAGAGGGGCTAAAACGAGGAGTTGGTGATGTATGTCGTTTAGTAGGTATCCCTCTAAATGAAATAAATGCGAAATTGGCTGCCGGAGAGTTGCCGGACAACAAAACATGGCGATTACCTGCCGTGTACGAAATGGCTGCTCTACTTCATCCATATCAAGATAGTTCGGAAGGAAGGTTTTATCCTATCTTAAATACTTATTTTCCGTATCATACAGTATATATAGGAATCCCAGGTATTGCGGCTTCTTATATAACCGCTGGTAGTAGAAATAATAACCGTGTGGTTACTGTAACGATTTCGCAAGGAGACGGCGGTATTACTGGTGGCATGTTCAGTGCTACTTCTGATTATGCTCGTTGCATCCGCCAATAGTAATGGAAAATCTGTCACTTAAAATAGTAAGATACAATGTGTTTGAATAAAAATATTAAATCCTTTCTTGGGATACTTATGTGTGGGATATTGGCTTTTCTGCCGGTATCCTGTTCAGATGATTCTCCGGTAACAGGTTCACCCTTGCTTCCGGAGGCTCCTGAAGGTAAAGTGAACGTATTTCTTTCTCTTCATAAAGGGAGTGATTATGAATCTCCTGCCACACGTTCGGGGACAGCGGCCGATGAAACTATTATGGGACCTCCCTGGGTGTTGGTTTTTCTGGGGAATGATAAAGATGCGACTTTCTTGGAAGCCGTACAAGCCAATATGACCTCGGCCGGAGAGCTTTATGCACAATTAAGTGCCTGCAATTCTTCAGTGGTTTTGCTGTTGATTTCAAATGCCGATGAATTGATACAGGCGAAGTTGGGAAGTCTTACGACTACGACAACTTTATCCGATGCAGTTACCAATCTTCTTCTGTATGGCAATCCGTCGGATTCTCCTGTGGCGGGTAATTCTGCATTAGCAATTCCGCAAGCGACAGTTCCTTTTACAGGGAAGAAGATCCCGATGTCGGCCTATTGTCCATTGCCACAGATTATTACAGGTACTACTGTAGGAACTGTCGGTACCCCTCTTCGCCTAAAACGGATCGTATCTAAATTATACGTAGATGCTTCCGGTGCACATGCTTCCGATGGTTTTATTTTGACTGGAGTATCTGTTATTAACGTACCGGTACAAGGAGCACTTGCTTTTGAATATGGAAATGCGAATGAAACTTTACCTATTACGGCTCAATTTACCGATTATGGTCATAAATCGGGTAGTGCTTCCCGGTTGGACAATCCGATTATAGCCTCTTCAACAGGATTCGCCGGGCATACAACCGCAGGTATGGGAAGTGAAGACTATCCTGTTTATGTATATGAAACGGCAGGTGGCCCGGCTGACCGTTCGGATGTTATTCTTGCCGGTAAGTTTGATAACGGACCGATTCACTATTATCGCGCAAGCCTGAAAAACAGTAAAGGAGAAAAGCTGGCATTTAAAAGAAACTATCTTTATACGCTAAATCTGGTACGTGTGGAAGGAGGAGGCTATTCTACGATGGATGAGGCGATTGCTGCTCCTTCGGGTAGTAGCGGAATTCTTTGCAATGTTACGGTGGTAGACGATTCGCATGAAATAACAGGTAATGGTGTTTATTATTTGGGGCTGACGAATTCTTCTTATGTGCTTTATACGGATGAAGAACAGAAGGATGTTACGGTATGTGTGATAGGGACCAATGCGTACAGCCGTCCGGGAAGTACGGTTACTCCGGGAGTGGTAAGCATGTCGTCCGGGATAGCCGGTGTGACTCTTAAAACTACTTCGATCTCCGCAGACTCGACTGCCATTAAGTTGGATTTTGCCAAGGGGGCGCAGGGAGAAACGACCCTTGATGTTCAGGTTGGAGGATTGCGTAGGGAAATAAAGCTGAAAGCTGCCGGTATGGGTGTTTCCGGTAATTATGCTTCAGGTTCTCAAGGACTCTTGTTGGGAGATTTCAACCAGATCCGTATTCTTGAAAGTACGTCTAAGTCTGGACTGGCAATATCTCCCGCATCTCCGGACCGGGATAGCGAGGTCATCTCTTCCGTTACTTCTCCTTCTGTCCCTGTTTACTTCTTTGTCGAGGAGGCTGCGGGCCCACAAAGTGCTAAATTGTCGGGCCTTGCGGGAGAATCCGTCGTTGTTATAGAGAATCGGGTGTATAACGATCTCCCTGCCGCATCTAATATTTATTGGGACGCGGCACAAGGCAGATTGACGTTCGATGATGTTCCGTCGTATGTTCCTGCTGCCCGAAACCAAAAACAGGGAGTATATTTTCTGTATGGTTCCTTAATTGCACTGCAAGGAGGAAGCAGCGCAACTGATGTGCGTCAGCTCGATGCAGCAGAAGTGAATCCTGTATGGAAAACCAATCAGTCTCCGAACATTCCTAAGTTTAATCCCGCCTCTTTAGCTCCCGGAGCAGATCTGGAGAATGTATTGATACATATTCATAATCCGGGTAATCGTATTGGTGATATCTGCCGTTATCTTACGCAGCGCGGATGGGCTCCTCCGGGAAAGAAATGGAAGATGCCTGTGAAAGAACGTTTAGAAGCTGTCTTGAACAGTATATATAGAACTGAAGGATCTTGGTTACCGATAGGGGGACTTGCGACAGACGGTACTGGTGAAGTTGTTCACGGGAGATTGATAAAGGATCGATTTTACTTTCCGGCATCGGGTTCACGCAAAGAAGATGGAACCTTTATCGAGCAACCGGGTGTCTCCGGACACTACTGGAGTTCTTCTGTCATTTCCGGCAGTATCGGATGGCAACCTGCTTCGCTGTGGTTTCAGGGAGGGGATGCTGCAATACAAGCAACTGCTTTGGACGTGGCTCTTCCGGTTCGTTGTGTCGTAGATAATACGTCTACCGATTGGCCGGAATTAGCTACTGTCACTTATTATGCTTATCCGCCGGGAGGAGCAACATTAACCTCGGAACTGCCGGCCAATCATTTTGTGGAGCAACGCAAACCTTTTGCGCTGCCCTCTACCCCTTTGACTCTCAGTGATCCGTCTGTGGCTCATACCGGCTGGGGCAATAATCTTGGATTGGGAGAAAATACTACTATAAACACTAGTGTTGGCAGTTTTTATGCGACTTTTAGCCAAGGTGCTTCTCTAGAGTATGACTCTAATCTTCCTGCAGGTACGGCTTTAGTGTCCGGAACGGTTCCGGGAGTCTATGTTGCTGCCGGAGGTACGAGTATCAAACTTTCGACGAACCAGTTGGTATGTAGTAATCCAGGTTATGTGCATACCGGATGGAGCATCGATGGAGTTTATCATGGATTGGGTGCAAACTATGTGATGCATGCATCCGGTTCCAGGAAGGCTTTTGCCGTATGGTCACGTGACTGCTGGGTTGAGTATCTGGCAAAGGCGCCTGCGGGTGCCCCTGCCGGTGTTACTGTCACCGGTACTTTGCCGTCTCCTGTGAAAGTAGCCCAGAATTCATCGGTTACTTTAGCAACGGAAGCCCAAGGTTTACAGGTTTGCAGTGATCCGAGGTGGAAACACACTGCATGGACGGCAGGCGCTTTTGGCGGAAATACGATCGTGACAAATGACCTTAAAATATATCCCGAATGGACGCGGTATTATCAAGTAACTTACTCACCGCAGCCACCGTCCGGAACAGTACCCGGCTATCCGCGTTCTGAAATTGTGGCGCCGGGAAGTAGCGTGATGTTGCCGGTTCAACTGCATAGCAGTGATCCTTTGCAGGTACATCAGGCGTGGCTGGTAGGTGGACAAGAGAAGGCACCGGGAACATCGGTCATTGTCAATGGGGATATGACCATAACTGCTAAGTGGCTGCTTTATGAAGTAAGCTATCTGGCAAATGCTCCGGTAGGGACCACTTCGGTAACTCCTTTACCCGCTTTACAGAAGATAGCTCCGGGCAAGATGGTGACTTTATCCGCTACCCGTTTGGTATGCAGTGATCCGGCGTGGATACATACCGGCTGGAGCGTCGGAGGTGTGCATTACATTTTTGGGGCCAATATACCCGTTCTAAGTAACATGCAGGTATCTGCCGAATGGACAAAAAGATTTAAGATCAAGTATCATCTGAACTTGCCTTCAGGAACCGGTCATGCTGGTGATATGCTACCTGAGGATGAATATGTGATGCCTGGACAGAACGTGACTCTGGCAGTTCCCAGGCTCAAATGCAGCAATGAGGATTTCTTCTTTACCGGTTGGATGATTAATGGGCAGTTCTATGGTTTAGGTTCAAGTTACACACCGCTACCCGGTCAGGATACAGATGTCTATGCAGTATGGAAATATGCTCAAGCTATGGAATTCAATGTAACCGTATCTAATTCAGGTCGTGGAACCGATAATGCCACATTGGTATTTACGGACAGTAAAGAAGAGACCGGAGCGTTCTTTCAAAGTCGCGGAGTCGTTGCATGGAGCAATACGGGAAGTCCCGTTACCTGGTTTGATCCGGTAAGCACCGGGCGTACATGGTCTTCCAATTGGATGGCTTTCGCGTCGGAAGAGTTGCATACTTATGCTAACCTCAGAAATGGCGGCGGGGACCCGTGCCGCTTGATTGGGTATTCACAGAAGTATGTAAGTACGCAGATCTCCAAAGGGGAACTACCTGATAATAGAACGTGGAGACTGCCTAAAGGACGGGAGTATATGCAGTATGGATTTACACCGGAAAATAAAGTTGGCAGTTGGGCTAATGGCTGGAACTTTAACAATGGTAAATTTCTTCCGGCTTCAGGAATGCGTAGTGTTGCTGACGGTCAACTCCGTGAATCAGGCGTCGGATATTATTGGTTGAGTGATTACTTTACGATTATCGATGATTTTGGTAAGCAGTATATGGGTAGAGGAAGTAAAGTTTCATCGGAGAAGGTGATAGAAGAAGGTGTTGTATATCATTCTGCAGCCGGCTTCCAGATTCGATGTGTGAGACAGTAGTTTTTGAAACGTTTATTTAATAATTGATAAAAAGCTAAACATGAAGAAGATTGATTTAATTAGAAGTATTGCTGTTAAAAGCAATTTAAAGAAAGAGCAGATTGCCATTGTGGTGGAAGGTGTGATGGAGGCTATTGCCGAGGCGCTACATCAGGGAGAATCCGTCACATTGGTAGGTTTCGGAACCTTTGAAGTAAAAGAGCGCAAAGCCCGTAAAGGTTATAATCTGTCTACGGGAGAGATAATGACTATTCCGGGGAAAAAGACGGTGAGATTCAAACCGGGTGCAAAGATGAATCTTGAGAAGAAGCATCAGGATACCTCCCGGTGAGATTGTGAAAGTTCTAATTAAGGCCAATGCCCATCTGTGACAGATCGGCTTATTGTTTGTTTTGTTTGTGTGCAAGTGCATTCTTCCCGGCGGGGCAAGAATGCACTTACTTTTTGTATGCGATGTGGTCACCTTGGTCAAATGACCATGAGGAAGATTGAGTAAACTGCACTTGTATTCACGCCCCTTTATTTCTTTTTCATTCGATCGTGTCTCTGTGAAGGGAAGGTCTGTCAGAAAATAAAAAGCCTCTTCCACAATTACGCGGAGGAGGCTTTTTTATACCTTATATATTAGGCTTTATTCTTCTGTAGTAGTTGCAGGTGCCGAACCTTTTTTGTTTTTCAGCATCATATATGCAATCGGAGAAGCTACGAACAGAGATGACAGTGTACCGATGACAACACCCAGGATCATTGCGAAGGCGAAGCTGCGGATAGAGTCACCACCCAGGATGAAGATACACAGCAACACGATCAATGTACTCAAAGAGGTGTTGATGGTACGTGCCAGAGTTGTGTTCAGAGAGTCATCAAACAACTGTTTTACGTTGCGTTTCGGATACAGGCCGAAGAATTCACGCACACGGTCGAAGATTACCACCTTATCGTTGATTGAGTAACCGATAGCAGTCAGGATAGCGCCGATGAAAGTCTGGTCGATCTCCAGAGAGAACGGCATCCAGCCCCAGCACAGTGAGTAAGCACCTAAGATCATCAGTGTATCACTGGTCAGTGCTGCTACAGAACCCGCACTGTAAGCGATGTTACGGAAGCGGATCAGGATATAAAGACCGATAGCAACCAGAGCGAATACAACCGACCAGATGGCTGAAGTCTTGATATCGTCAGCGATACTCGGACCTACTTTCTGTGAACTGATGATACTGCCGCCCGTATGGTTATCGCGGTCGATGAATGTAGCCAGTGTGATGTTCTGAGTCAGCATCGGTTTCAATGCTTCGTACAGGTAAGATTCGATTTCAGAGTCTACATTGTTACCTTCGTCCTGAATACGGTAGTTGGTACTGATACGTACAGTCTTCTTATCGGTACCGATAGAGATAACGCTTACGTTGGCATCACCGAACTTGTTAGAGATCAGCTCACGTACCTGTTCCGGTTCGATCGGATTTTCGAACTGAACCTTGAAGTTACGTCCACCGGTGAAGTCGATACTCTGGCTCAAACCGCGGGTTACCAGCGAACCGATACAGATCAGCAAGATCACGCCTGTGATAGTCAGCCATTTCTTGTTGCCACCCATAAAGTCGAAGTGTGTATTTACCAGCATCTTCTTAGAGATAGGTGAAGTAAATGTCAGATTCAGCAGTTTGTCTTTGCTCATGAAGTGTTCGTAAACCAGACGGGTCATGAACACGGCTGTAAAGAATGAACAGAGGATACCGATGATCAGAGTCGTGGCGAAACCACGGATCGGACCTGTACCGAAATAGAACAGGATGATACCGGTGATGATAGAAGTCAAGTTGGAGTCGAAGATAGCAGAGAAGGCATTTGAGTAACCGTCCGCCAATGCTTTCTTCACGCCTTTGCCGCTACGAAGCTCTTCTTTGGTACGTTCGTAGATCAACACGTTCGCATCCACCGCCATACCGAGTGACAACACCATACCGGCAATACCTGACATGGTCAGCGCAGCCTGGAAAGATGAAAGGATACCCAGTGTGAAGAAGAAGTTCAGTACCAAAGCACCGTTGGCAATCATACCCGGGATGAATCCGTACATAGAGCACATGTAGATCATCAACAGGATCAGAGCGACAACGAATGAGAAGATACCTGCGTTGATAGATTCCTGACCCAGTGACGGACCGACGATGTCTTCCTGAACGATGTGTGCAGGAGCCGGCATCTTACCGGACTTCAATACGTTAGCCAAGTCCTTTGCCTGTTCCGGAGTAAAGTGGCCGGTGATCTGTGAGTTACCACCTGTAATCTCGTTACTTACGTTCGGAGCGGAATATACATAATTATCCAATACGATGGCGATGGACTTATTGATGTTCTGCTTGGTCAGCAATGCCCAGCGACGTGCGCCGTCAGAGTTCATCGACATGCTTACAGACGGTTTGCCGTATTGGTCATAGTCGTCTTTAGCATCGGTTACAACGTCACCTTCGAGCGGTGCTTTACCGTTACGCTCGGTTGATTTGATGGCATACAATTCAAAAGTCTGTCCTTTCGGATCGTATTCGAACGGAGAAACACCCCATTTCAGGCGAAGATCTTTCGGCAACTCGGCAGCCACTTCTTTCATAGCGAGGTATGAATTGACAGTCGCTGTATCTTTATAGTTTGCATAACCTACCACAGGGCCTCCGTTCGGATTTACACTCAGGATAGCCAGTAGCGGATGCTCTTTCTTCAGTTGTTCCAGATCGGCAGAAGAAGCCTGCTGTTTCTTTTCTCCGCCTTTCAGTGCGGCAGCAAGGCTGTCGGCAGCGCTGACTGCTTTATCGGGAGTAGCTTCTGCTGCAGCCAAGGCGGTTGAATCTACTGCGGCAACTGTATCGTTGACGGTAGCTTCGTGTGCCAGGACTGCGCGGAGTTTAGAGTCGGCAGCCTGCAAGTAAGGAGCTACTTCCTTGGCGTTGTATGTTTCCCAGAATTCGAGGTTAGCCGATCCCTGAAGCAGCTTTCTTACACGTTCGGGTTCTTTGATACCCGGAAGTTCCACCATGATACGTCCCATTTTGTCTTCGAGGCTCTGGATGTTGGGCTGAACCACACCAAAGCGGTCGATACGTGTACGAAGCACGTTGTATGAGTTCGTTACGGCAGCTTTTACTTCTTCTCTCAGCACCTTTTCAACTTCGGCGTCTGATGATTTCTGGTTTACTTTGTCTTTGAGCTGTTGTGTCGCGAAGAGTTCAGAGAGTTTGGCACCCGGTGCAACTTTGTGATACTCTTTAATAAACAGTGTGATCACGTCGTCCTGGCTGGTGGTTGCCTGTTTGGCAGCTTCGGCCAGTGCTTTGTTGAAAGCTTCGTCGGGCTTGTTGTCAGCCAATGCTTTGATAACATCGGGTACAGACACTTCGAGGATAACGTTCATACCTCCCTTAAGGTCCAGACCTAAACTGATTTCCATTTCACGACACTGTTTCAGCGTATAGTTACCCAACCATACTTTCTCGTTGGAGAGAGAGTCGAGGTAATCCTGCTCTACCTTCACGTCGCCTTTCGCAAACTCTTTTGCCTTATTGGTATAATGGCGAGTCACGAAGGAGAAAGAGAGGTAGAACACGCATACCAGCGTGAGTAATACCGCAAAAACCTTTACAAATCCTTTGTTTTGCATTTTACTTTTAATTTATTATGATTACATTTTAATTGATTTCTGTCGCATACAAGGCTGCAAATATAGTTTTTTTTTCACATTCAGAAGTAATTAGGAGGCAAATATTTGAATGTGAAGGGGATTTTTGGGACGCTTCGACAGATATTGGCGGAAGTATCGTTTGTCTTTTTGGCAATATGTCAAATGAAACCTCCCAGTTTTCTTTTTTTCGACTCTCGGGACAGGAGGGGCCGGAAAAACGTCTCTATTTCGTTTCCCGGTTTATCGTTTTGCTTTGTCCGGTTTTTATTTTCCGTCAGAAAGAAAGCGATCTGGAAGTAAATATTCCCGGTGCTCTTCAGGGAGGGGAATTTTAGGCTTTTTGATACTCCGGTAGGTGGTTCGGAGAGCAACCGGTTAGAGCATGAAGAGCCGGAATAAGTCGTGTTTTCCGGAGCAGTAAACGTAGTTTTCAAAACGTATGGAGATGTCAGTGCAAAGAAGTAAGCGTTTTTAGAAAATGTAACCGTCTTTTGAAGGAAATGCTTACTTCTTTTTCGGAAAACGAAGAGGCTTTTAGTATCGAATCCGGACTTATTCTTACTTAATCCCCGGCTTTGACCCTTCAATGACCCGGTTTTCTTCCTGTTCGGCCTCCGGTTGGGCATTCTTTTTGTAAAGACGAGTTAGCGGATCGGTCTTTTTCCTGTCTTTTTGCTTGCAAGGCTGATGAATCATGAACAAAAGAACAATTCTTCCTTTGCGTGCTTTGGGGAAGAGCCGTAACGGGCGAAGCTATTCAGATTCTTCTGAAAGGGATTGTCGTTTGCGATTAATCGGGGAGCGTAATATAGCACCAGATGGGATAATGGTCTGAGTCTTTGATGGAATTGTCCACCGTGCATCCGGACGCTTTCAGGTTTTTACTGACCAAAATATTGTCAATCCGGAAATAGAATTTATTCTGGTTGTATGAGATGCCCAGCCCGCATCCCGATTCAGTAAAAGCATCGTCCATATCTTGCGAGATGACCCGGTGGGCATACGAAATCGGGGAGTCGTTAAAGTCGCCGCAAACGATGACCGACGGATAAGGTGAATGGGCTATTTCCTGAGCGATGGTGCGCGCCTGTGCCGAGCGGATGGCCGAAGCTTCTGCCAGTTTATTGACGAGTTGCCGTACACCGCTTTTCACTTTTCCCGCCTTCGGATCTTTCAGCATGTCTTCATACACCACTTTGTCTTCTCGGGTAAGTTTATTCGACTCAAGGTGATTGTTTATCAGCAGCACGGTGTCTTTTCCTATCTTGATCTCGTAAACCATGCTGCCGTTGTAGTTGCTCCGGTAGTCGAGCATGCGTGCCGATAGAATCGGAAACTTCGAGTAACAGGCCAGTTGACTGCCTGCTCCGGTTTTTCCCACTTGCTTGATGTTGTGATACGGATAATCCTTTAATGCCTGCCTGATCTCTTTATTGCTGAGATGTATCTTGGCGGTTTCGGAGCCGGCATACTCCTGCATGCAGACGATGTCGGCGTTGCTGTTTTTTATATAATTCAGGATGGGGTTTTGTCCGTTCTCTTTCTTCATGTTCCCAAAGGACATGATGTTGTACGAAAGGAGTTTGATGCTGTTTTCCGGTTGTCCGGCCGTTCCCGGGTTGACAGGCATATAGGTGCGCAACTGCGGATAGCAAAGGAGGAAACCCAGTAGGGGTACCAGTGCGAAACGGTAACGCACGATGAGCCAAAAGATCAGAAAGCAGAAGTTGATGACGAGAAAAATGGGAAAAGTCAGTCCCAGGCATGACTGCACCGGATGCACTTCGGGATTGATATACGGGCTGTAAGCTGTCAACAGTAACATTCCGATGAAGAATGCGTTGACAGCCAGACATAAGAATAGGGCTAATCTGCCTATATGCTTCATGTGCTATCTTTTGCTTGCGTCAAACAAGCTCTTTTTTTCTTCTGTTGTCAGACTCTCGTATCCCGACTTCTTCAGCTTGTCGAGAATCCGGTCTATCTCGTCCGATTGTGCCTTCTTGCGGGCGTTGTAATCGTAGTCGTTCTGACGGGTATTGTTTCCGTAATGCACCTTCATCTTGGGTTTCCGCTTCCAGGTTTTGGCGCTGAACAGGGCGGCGATGGCATCGAGCGCCTTGTTGACCCATGAAGTGATGTCTTTCCCTTTGTTCAGGCTTGCTGCAAACCAGAGTCCTGCCAGTGCTCCACCCAGGTGGGCGATGTGCCCGCCCGCATTGCTCGATGTGATGAACAGCAGATCGGTCAGCACCACGATCAGGGCCAGATATTTCAACCGTACATTGCCGAAGAAGAGAAGGCGTACGGGATAGTTCGGCTCCCGGTAGGCTGTTGCCACGACGATAGCCAGCACCGAAGCCGATGCGCCTACCATGGTGGAGTAGGCGGTCATGGGACGGAAATACGGGAAAACATTATAAGAAATCATATAAAGCAGTCCGCCGCAGATTCCTCCTACTATATAAAGGCCTCTCAGGTGCTTGCCCGAGAAGAAATACAGAAACAGCGCCCCGAACCAATAGAGCCATAGCATGTTGAACAGGATGTGCAGAAATCCCGCATGCATGAACATGTAGGTGAAGATAGACCATGGCTGCCATGCAAATCGGGTAAAAGAAGCCGGCAAAGCCAGCAGCTCGAAGATACCGGCGGCACTCCGGTTGAACAACTGCAGTAAGATACCGATCAGCGTTGTAATGACAAATACCCCAACGTTGATGAATATCAGTTGAATATAGACGTTCCCTCTACGAAACGCTTCTTTCAGGTCAGTTATAATATGTCCCATTGTTTCTGTTCTTTTTTCTCCAGTACATGATCAGGATGAATCCGAATATCATTCCTCCGAGATGCGCGAAGTGCGCCACGTTGTCGCCCGGATTATTGGCAAAACCTGCATACAGTTCTATCAGGGCATATCCGATAACGAAGAATTTTGCCTTGATAGGGAAAGGCAGCGGGAAGATGAACAACTGCTGGTTGGGGAACAGCATTCCGAAAGCCAGCAAGATGGCGTACACGGCTCCCGAAGCTCCCACTGTAGTCATCATGTTCAGGTATTCACTCATAGGGATGATACCCGTACCGATGTTTACACTGGTATATTGCGACAGTTCGGTCACGTATTGTATGTATTGTACTCCTTCCTGAAGTAAGCCTGCGCCCACGCCGCAGAGGATATAATAAAATAAAAAACGTTTCGGGCCCCATACTTGTTCGAGAATCCGTCCGAACATCCATACCGCAAACATATTAAAGAAGATGTGGGTGAATCCCCCGTGCATAAACATGTAAGTGAATAGCTGTGCCGGATTAAAATTGTCGGCAAGGAAAAAGTGCAGACCCAGATAGTCGGATAAGTTGATCCCATAGCTTTGTGCTACAAATTGTGCGAGGAACAGGAGAACATTGATAATTATCAGGTTTTTTGTTACAGTAGGCATCCTTCTTATTTGTTAATGTAATTAATGTGATAATGTGCGTATTAGCTTCTTCGCACATCATAATGAACGCAAAAATACGAATAAATTCTGTTCTACAACAGAAAAATAATCTACTATTAGTTCTTTTTCAACAATTTGATGTGTTTTTTTGATGTTTTTATTTGATATATTGTTTTGTTACTTTATATTTGTGAGGATTTTAAGGATATCTTTTGTGTAACATATATTAATTAATCATTTACGTATTATGAATAAGGCTGAACTTATTAATGCAATGGCAGCGGAATCCGGCTTGAGTAAAGTGGATTCTAAGAAAGCGCTTGAAGCTTTCTTTTCTTCGGTTACAAAAGCTTTGTCGGCTGGTGACAAAATTTCCTTGGTTGGATTTGGTACATTCTCTGTAGCTGAAAGATCAGCAAGAATGGGAATCAATCCTTCTACCAAGAAGGCAATTGAGATTCCTGCAAAGAAAGTTGCTAAATTTAAACCGGGTGCTGAGCTGACAGATGCTATAAAATAAGCATTTATAGTTGAAAAGAAATTAAGAGAGGAGGCGCTTTAGCGTCTCCTTTTTTTGTATCTTTGCGCGCAGAATAATAACTTGGATATGAAGATAGAAGATAAACTTGTGACGTCCGTAATCAGCGGACTCAAAGCACTTTACGGACAGGATGTACCTGCCGCGCAGGTGCAGCTGCAAAAGACGAAAAAAGAGTTTGAAGGACACCTCACCCTTGTGGTATTCCCCTTCCTGAAAATGTCGAAGAAGGGCCCGGAGCAAACCGCACAGGAAATCGGTGAGTATCTGAAAGCCAATGAACCGGCTGTGGCAGCTTTTAATGTGATCAAAGGTTTCCTGAATCTGACCGTTGCGTCGGCTACGTGGATCGAACTGCTTAATGAAATTCATACCGATGCGCAATATGGCATTGTATCGGCAGATGAAAATGCCCCGCTGGTGATGATTGAGTACTCTTCTCCCAACACCAATAAACCCCTTCACCTGGGCCACGTTCGTAATAACCTGTTGGGTAATGCGTTGGCCAATATCGTCATGGCGAACGGCAATAAGGTGGTTAAAACCAATATTGTCAACGATCGCGGTATCCATATCTGTAAGTCGATGCTGGCATGGCAAAAGTATGGCAAGGGTGAAACTCCCGAATCATCAGGCAAAAAAGGCGATCATCTGGTAGGTGATTATTATGTCGCTTTCGATAAGCATTACAAAGCTGAAGTAGCTGAACTGATGGAGAAAGGCATGTCGAAGGAAGAGGCGGAAGCTGCCTCCCCGTTGATGAATGAAGCGCGTGAGATGTTGGTGAAATGGGAAGCCGGTGATCCGGAAGTGCGTGCGCTTTGGCAGATGATGAATAACTGGGTATACGCCGGTTTTGATGAAACGTACCGTAAGATGGGAGTCGGTTTCGATAAAATCTATTATGAATCCAATACATACCTGGAAGGTAAAGAGAAAGTGATGGAAGGCCTTGAGAAAGGTTTCTTCTTCAAGAAGGAAGACGGTTCTGTCTGGGCTGACCTGACAGCCGAAGGATTGGATCACAAACTGTTGCTTCGCGGCGATGGAACTTCGGTATACATGACTCAGGACATCGGTACGGCTAAGCTGCGTTTTGCCGATTATCCCATCGATAAAATGATCTACGTGGTAGGTAACGAGCAAAACTATCACTTCCAGGTATTGTCTATCTTGCTGGATAAACTCGGATTTGAGTGGGGCAAGAGCCTGGTGCATTTCTCTTATGGTATGGTCGAACTGCCTGAAGGCAAGATGAAGTCACGTGAAGGTACGGTGGTGGATGCTGATGACCTGATGGCCGAAATGATTGCGACAGCCAAAGAAACCTCTCAGGAATTGGGCAAACTGGACGGTTTGACACAAGAAGAGGCGGACGATATTGCACGTATCGTTGGATTGGGTGCACTGAAATACTTTATCCTGAAAGTGGATGCCCGTAAAAATATGACTTTCAATCCGAAAGAGTCTATCGACTTTAACGGTAATACAGGACCTTTTATCCAGTATACGTATGCACGTATCCGGTCTGTGTTGCGCAAAGCCGCCGAAGCGGGTATCGTGATTCCGGAAGTACTTCCGGCCAATATCGAACTCAGCGAGAAGGAAGAGGGATTGATTCAGATGGTTGCCGATTTTGCTGCGGTAGTGCGCCAGGCAGGTGAAGATTATAGCCCGTCGGGTATCGCCAACTACGTTTACGACCTGGTGAAAGAGTACAATCAGTTCTATCATGATTTCAGTATCTTGCGTGAAGAAAATGAAGACGTGAAGTTATTCCGTATTGCTCTGTCTGCCAATATTGCCAAGGTTGTCCGTTTAGGTATGGGATTGCTGGGCATTGAGGTGCCGGATAGAATGTAAGAAGTTCTTTGAACAAAAATAGAAACTACGGGGTTTCTTTAGCCGGGACACAACTGCTAAAGAGATCCCGTATGTTGTATTACGGGGGAGTCTTGCCATAAGGTAGGGGATAAAACAGACAGTGGCGATCCAAGCACTTTTTATGCCATGGATCGCCACTGCCAATAATGACCGGTTATTTCAGGTTAGTTTAAATCCAGATAATCCCAGATCTTATGTGATTTACCGTCTTCGCCGATAATGCCGCCGGAGCAATATTTGTAGACAAGTTCTTTTTGGAAACTGCCGATGGAGCTTACTTTACCGTTGATCCAATCGCTAAAGCCCGGATACGTCTCAAAAAGACTGTTCTTTTCCTGTGGATAGCTGAACGTGCCATTACCATTCGAAACGGCCAGGCCATAAGGCATATTTTCCTTATTTACCATATCGTAGGATTTGTAATCGATGTCTGAGCTGGCAGCGTACATCCGTTTTCCGTCTACCTCAATGAACCAGGCTACCCACGCTGCTGAGGTTTTTTCTTTCTTGGGCATGGCATAGTTTTTTATATTGGTTGAAGCCAGTTTGTAACGTATCGGGTCATTGTCATTGACTGTATTGATGAATCCCTGTCTTCCGCCGAATAAATCAGTTCTGACGTCATCGCTGATCATGTGCGTTGAGCCATCGGATAGGATACACCCTAGTTTGATCGTCTTGGTGCTTCCCAATGCGATGGGCTGGATCTCTATCGTTTGCCAAGTCTCGGTGGGATGCTGGTAGGCGTGATTACTGGCGGTATTCTTTACATGGATAATCAAATCGTTGTAATCGTAATCACCATTCTGCGTATCTTCGAACATGATGGCCTGCCACACCTTTGCGTAAGTTGTTTCCGATCCTTCGTCCAGAATCGTATAACTGATGTTGATACCGTCTCCTTCGGCACGAGTCGATATTGTGGCGTTTTTGGGGATACGGATGGTGATAGGTTCATTAGCCATTGCCAGGGTATCTTCTCCGGAGGTGACAAAGGTGGTATATCCCTCTTTGACAGGTACGCTGAAATCTTTGGATGTTTCGCAATTTGCTACACGTGTTTCGATAATCTGAGAATAATCTTTCTCATCCTCGATACAAGAAGTCCACAATGCAATGGAGGCGACTGCTAAAATGACTTTCTTCATAGACTGTTCGTTTTGTTTGTTCTACAAAGATAAACAATTAAAATGATAACTTGCTGAATAATAGTTTGAAAAACAAAAAAAGTACAAATAATACAGACCTTATCTACTTTTTAGAGAAAGTAAGTATAATCTGTATTATTTGTACTTTTCAGTCGGGATGCCCGAATGTGGCTATTTTTTCTTAGCGTAGCGTCCGCGTTTCGGAGCGTTTTCTGCTTTTTCGCTTTGCAGTTTTATGATTTCCAGGCAGGTCTGGTAATTCAGATCGACCGGTACCACGTCTTTGGGTATTTTGTAGTTATTTCCTTTGTAAGCGATGTATGGTCCGTATCTGCCGTTGAGGATTTCCATTTCTGCATCTTCATCAAACTTCTTGATGTGCTTTTTCGCTTCCGCTTCACGTTTAGCCAGGATTAGCTCGATAGCTTCGTCCAGTGTGACCTCCAGCGGGTCATAAGTTTTGGGCAAAGACACATATTTAGAATTATGATATACATAAGGTCCGAAGCGTCCGGTACCGATTGTTACGGTTTTATCTTCAAATTCTCCGACTTTGCGCGGCAGTTTGAATAAGTCCAGTGCCTCTTCCAGAGTGATGGTCTCCATAGACTGTCCTTTCTTCATCTGTGCAAAGCGTGGCTTGTCTGTGTCATCGGCCGTACCGATCTGTACTACCGGGCCGAAACGTCCGATCTTCACCGATACGGGCTTTCCGGTTTTAGGTTCCTCTCCCAGAATCCGTTCACCTACTTTGTGTTCGGTTTTGGTAGCCAGTGTCGTTTCTACTGAAGGATGGAAGTCCTTATAGAAATCCTTCATGATGCTTGTCCATTTCTTATCGCCTTCAGCTATCTCGTCGAATTGTTTTTCAACGTTTGCCGTAAAGTTATAATCCAGGATATTGGGGAAGTATTCGGTCAGGAAGTCATTGACTACAGTGCCGATATCCGTTGGCAATAGTTTTGATTTCTCTGCTCCGACAATTTCCGTATGTTTGATATCCGTAATCTGATTATCTTTCAAGGTCAGTATATCGAACGAGCGCTCTTCTCCCGGTTTATCCCCCTTCTCCACATATTCGCGTTGCTGGATGGTAGAGATGGTCGGTGCGTAGGTTGACGGACGTCCGATTCCCAGTTCCTCCAGCTTGCGCACCAGGCTGGCTTCGGTATAGCGTGACGGACGTTGTGTGAAACGTTCGGTAGCTACGATTCCCTGATGTTCCAGCATTTGTCCTTTCTTCAAAGGGGGCAGCAGGTGGCTTTCGTCTTCTTGTTCATTGTCGTCATCATACGATTCTTTGTATACACGCAGAAAACCATCGAACTTGATCACCTCTCCGGTAGCGGTAAATTTATCGTTACCGTTGCTGATACCGATGGTTGCCGTTGTCTTTTCCAGTTCGGCGTCTGCCATTTGTGAGGCTATGGTACGTTTCCAAACCAGGTCGTATAGTTTTCTTTCCTGAGCCGATCCTTCGATGGTCTGGTTTTCCATGTAAGTCGGGCGGATAGCTTCGTGCGCTTCCTGAGCTCCTTTGGTCTTCGTAGCGAAATGGCGTGGATGCACATATTGGTCGCCCATCATCTGTGCGATGGCAACTTTGCTTCCCTCTGTGGCGTATTCGGACAGATTTACCGAGTCGGTACGCATATAGGTGATTAATCCCGATTCGTAAAGCTTCTGTGCAACCATCATGGTTTGCGCTACAGTGAAGCCGAGTTTGCGGGCAGCTTCCTGTTGTAGGGTTGAGGTGGTAAATGGGGCTGCCGGGCTTTTCTTTACCGGGCGGGTTACGATATCTTCGATAGAGAATGTGGCTGCCTTGCATGATTCGAGGAATTTTTGGGCTTCCTTCTTTGTCTTCAGGCGGCGTGCCAGTTCTGCTTTCATTTCTACCAGCTTGCCATCAGCATCCGGTACGAGGAAAACAGCTGTGACACGATAAGAAGCTTCGCTCTTGAAAGCCTGTATCTCACGTTCGCGTTCTACGATCAGACGTACGGCAACCGATTGTACCCGACCAGCAGAAAGTGCAGGTTTTACCTTTTTCCACAAAACAGGTGAAAGTTCGAAACCCACGATACGGTCTAAGATACGGCGTGCCTGCTGAGCATTCACCAGGTTGATGTCAATGTCGCGTGGCTGTTCGATAGCCTTCAGTATAGCTGTTTTGGTGATTTCGTGAAAAACGATACGTTTCGTATTTTCAGGTTTTAATTTCAGGACTTCGTAAAGGTGCCATGAAATGGCTTCTCCCTCCCGGTCCTCATCGGATGCGAGCCATACGGTTTCTGCTTTGCTTGCTTCTTCTTTCAGTTTATTAACCAGCTCTTGTTTCTCTGCGGGTATTTCGTATTTGGGTTTGAAATTCTTTTCTATATCGATAGAAAATTCTTTTTTCTTCAGGTCGCGAATATGTCCGTAACTTGAGAGGACTTTAAAATCTTTCCCAAGAAACTTTTCAATCGTTTTTGCTTTTGCTGGAGATTCGACAATGACAAGGTTTTTCTGCATATCTGTGATATTAAAACATATAAATTGCCCGCAAAAGTAGAAAAAAACGTTTTCTTTACCTTATAATATAGAGAGAATCTGATTTTTTTTGCAAAAAAAGACCTTTTTTATAAGAATCTTTTAAATTTTTTGTACTCAGGAGTTAGAGGAGTGAAAGCCTTTAATCGGAAGTAAATTCCCGGTAATAATTCACTTCGGCCTTTTTACCTCCGGTCAGACCGATGACTTCTTTAACTCCTGAGTTTTACTAAATAACCGGATCTGGTTTTGAGGATCTTTTAAAACCGGAAGCTCAGTCCCCCCACAAAATTGATTCCTTCAACCGGATAGTATAAGTAGTACTGATATTTCTTATTCAGCAGATTGTCAGCCTTTACATATGCCGAAATTCCTTTAAAGATTCTGTATGTGGCTCCCAAGCTCAGGTTGCTGACGGCAGGAATACTTTTCGCGTAAAGTCCGGTATAACGTTCGGCCCTGCGGGTATATTGGTAGCCTGCGTTTAGCCAAAGCGCGGCTATCGGATGAATTTCCGTGTGAATTCCGAGGTCAAACTCCGGTTTCATCAGTAACGCTTCATTATAATCGGAGGATTTTGAACCGGTTGTTTGAGCGTCCGCATTCCAATGATAATAAGTTCCGCCTGCTGAAATAGCAAATAAGTCTTTGTACTCATAGCTGGCTTTGATACCTGCGTAAAAGTTATCTGTATGGGTCTGTCCCAAACCAATGTAGTTTGCTCCGTCTCCACCCTCCCAGGCGTCTGCCGATTGGTATAAATCATCTTTCAGATTTTGGTATCCGCCGAAGATGTCGAACCAAAGTCCGGGTGTCGGACTGGCTTTGAATCCCAGTCCGGCATTCAGTTGTTCATAAGTGTCTTTTACCTCCTGTCCCGGATCGAGGTACGGATTATAAGTTTCCAGCCGGCGGAAGTCGTTTAATTGTCTGCCTCCTGTTGCTTTGGCATATAGTACGTAACTGTCCGAGAATACATATTGAGCTTTCACGTCCGGAGACACGCGGACAGCTTTCCCGTTTTCGAAAGAGAGGTCTACGTTGGCGCCTACATGTACTCTCCAACTGTCATTATTCAATTCGTAGTAAGGATTCAGATCAAGTGTTGTACGGTTTTTGAAAATATCCTTTATCCGGTCTTTATTTTCTTTCAGTTCGTTCCCGTAGATCAGGTTGTTCATGGCAAATCCGATAGCTACTGTCTGCTCGTCACTGACTGAACCGCTTACGGTTGCCAGAGTACGTACCATTGTTTCGTTTACCCCTCCGAAGAGTTGGCATTGCTGCCGTCCGTATAGCATCAGATTGGTTTCCGCCCGGTATTGCAAGGGCAGGGTTTCGTCTGTTGATTTTACTCCGAAGTGTACGTCACCGGAGGTGAATTTCTGCTTTTTGAATCCGTAAGGTTCATAATTGAAATTGCTCAGGCCGAAATTACCGGCTACATTCAAATCCAGTTTTGCAAACTGGTGTACATAGTCTACATTGGCCCGTGTACGGTAATAGAAAGCGTTCCATTTTCGGGTATCACCGAAGGGCATATCCAGCGTACCGTCCATTCCGTCCATTTTGAAGTTCACGTTCAGTTTGTCCCTGTCCGAGAGACGGAACAGATAATTGGCTAAAACGTCCAGGTTACCGTAATTGCCATATCCCAGGCGAACATAACCCGGGATGAATCCCGGTTGTATCTCTTTGCCGGTGTAAGCGCCTATAGTCCCTGCCGGAATCGAAGTGGCGGGAGTTGTGAATGTAGCGTACTCCACCTCCTTTTTGCTTACGGAGGGCTCTTCAACTTTGGGGAGGACATTTACCTTGGCAGCATCCATTATGTCCGGATTATATTGCTGCTCCACTATTACGGTGCGGTTTACAGTCGTATCTTTGGGCTGCGTCTGAGCCTGTATCGAAACGGGCAGTGCAGTAAAAGCAATTCCTAAAAGGATATAATTATTATATTTCATACTCTGTTACTTATTAAGGTTGTTCAGTCTGCTTTCAATCATACTCTCAATGTCATCGTCAGCATGGTAGTTTTGTTGCAGGCTCAGCAGATACTGGCGGGCATCCAACTTTTTATCCATAGCCACATATACATCGGACAGGAGGATGAAGCCACGCGCCAGCCAGTAGGCATGCGGTGTGCTTTGATCGATGAAGTTCAGCAACTCTTTCTCGGCAGCGGCATAGTTCTGTGAGTTATACAGTTCCTGGGCTACCAGGAATTTTGCTTCTGCACCGTATAGGTTACGTGTATCCTTGGCCAGTTCTTTCAAGTCGCCCATGGCGGCTTTGTCTGCTTTCTGATTCAGATAAGCTTTGGCACGGTAATACAGGGCTTCGTTCTTAAGTTCCGGGCTTAGTTTGGCTTCCGATAATAAGGCAGTTGCCGCATGAATGGTTTCCGTATCGTCTTTTAGCAGATAAGCCGCACGGAGCATACCGGTTTCGGCCAGCAGTCTGCGTTCGGCGGTAGTTGCTTTTTCTTTCAGCATTTTGTAGCTTGCCAGTGCATCGGCAAACTGTACTTTATTGAATTGTACTTCCGCACGCATAATCAATGCCTCTTCCGAGAAAGGATTGTCCGGATACTCAAGCAACTTGCCCGAATGTTCCAGAATCATGTCGTAGTTCTTTTGTTCTTTGCCTATCAGGCAGAGATAATAGTGTGCGTTCAGTCCGAATGCTCCATCCGGGAAAGTTTGCAGGTACTTTCCGAAGCTCTCTTTGGCCTGCTCCACTCGTCCCCGGATGTAAATCTTCTCAGCTGCCATATAAGTCAGTGAGTCCTGCTCGCTCGCATCGAAGCGGATGTTGCCCGGCATAGCCGAAGCCAGCGCCGCAAATTCATCGATACGGTTCATATCCACATAGATCGACTTCAGGTCACGCATGGCCAGACGCGCTTCGTCGCTTCCCGGATATTTTTGGACGACTTGCTTGTAAGCGTTAATAGCCTGGTCGTAGTCCTCGTTTTGGTAATAGAGCAATCCGATCTCTGCCGCTGCTTTGCGGCTGACAGGACTTTCGGGATATTTAGCCAATAGTTCCTTGAACGAAGCGATGGCCTGTTGATTGTTGTCCATCAATACATAAGAACGGCCTTTTTCGTACAGGGCGCTGATGGCATAGGGGGAAGCGGGATATTTACCTGCCAGGCGATTCAACAAAGTGATTTTGCCTGAATAATCTTTTTGCAGGCCCGATACAAGTGCGAGTTGATAGAATGAATAGTCTCCCGAAGGAGTATTCATCGCTTCTGCCTGTGAGTAATAATGTTTGGCTTCGTCAAAGTTGCGCACATCCAGATAACAGTCTCCGATGCGGTTATAAGCATCGGCCAGTGCCGTTTTGTTTTCCCCTTTTTCCAGGCTGATATATTTCCGGAACCAGTTTTGTGCCTGTGTATAGTCTTTCTGGTGAAATGCGATATAGCCTAAGTTATAATGTGCCAGGGCATACATCTCGTTATGGGTCTGCTGGGTCAATTGCAGATAATCGGTGAAGTTCCGTTTAGCTTCCTCCATACGGTTCAAGCGGTAATAAGCTTCGCCTCTCCAGTAGAGGGCGTCGGCTTTGGTCTGGCGGTTGTATTGTCCGAGTCCGAGCGAGCGGTCGAAATAACCGATGGCTTGTTCGAATTGTGTATTGGCGAATGCTTGTGTGCCCAGTTGGAATAAGATACGTTGCTTTGCTTCCAGAATGCGTTTACCGGGATGTGCGATGCGGTCGATTGACTTCAGGGCCGCCTCATAGCTCCGTGTGTTCATATACACTTCTACCAGATAGCTACTTACCATCTCCGCATATTCTGAGTTCGGGAATTCATTGAGGAATTTTTCAAAAACAGTTACCGACTCGCCGAAAGCCGAATAAGATGTTTCGTGGATGCACAATGCATAGTTGTAGGCGGCCTGTTCTTTAATTTTCAGGTTTGCGTTCGAGGCGGCAGCCTGCTCGAATGCCATGCGGGCTTTGTTTTTTTCAGCCAGATGCAGATAGGCGAGTCCCATGTGCAGGTATGCGTTTTGAGTGAGTGCATCGCTCTCGGTAGTGACCTCTCCGAGTGTTTCGGCAGCTTTGGAAAATACGCCGGTCTGAAAGTAAGACAGTCCCAGCATATAAAGTGCGTCTCTTCGTGGAGTATTTTCCTTTTCCAGATAATTCCGGAAAGAGGCGACCGCCTTGTGATAATCTCCAAAATGATAATAGGCATCTCCCAGAATCCGATACATTTCCGCGGCGTGTTCGTTTTGCGGATAGGCAGACAGATAATTTTGTGCTACGATCTGTGCCTTGTCATAATTCTTTTTGACGGCGTAAATCTCAGCGATATAATAGGGCACCAATGCCTTGTATTTTGCGTCATCCTGCAGGGGGAGAAAGCCTTTCAGTGCTTCGTCATACCGTTTTTGCGTATAACGTATGTATGAGATATAGTAAGAACAGTCATTCGCATATTTGGGACTGCTTGCTTTCAGGGTTTCGAACCAGATGGCGGCCTCTTTGACATTGCCGACTTTCAGGTAGCAGGTAGCCAATTGATAGGTCATGTCATCCCGTTCCTCGTTGCCCAGCAAATCAAGGCGGGAAGAGTTGAACAAGGCGAGAGCTTCATCATAGTTGCCCTGATAAAAATAAGCAGAGGCAATCAGTGCATAAATACGGTTTGCGTGAGGAGTATCCGGATAGGTGTCCAGATAGTTGCGTAGTTGCGCGATGGCATTACGGTCTTTCAATTCATACGCCGAACATACCAACATGTATTCAGCCTCTTCTTTCAGGTTCACGTCCGCTTTCTGGCGGACAAATGTGCGCAGGGGAGGCATTGCGGCTGCATAGTTCTTTTGCAGGAACAGCTCTTTCCCTTCTTTATACAGATTTACGGGAGACGTTATTTTCTCGCTGGTTTGTGCCTGCAAGGCGACAGGCACACAACATGCCACGGCACATATCAATCGTGATATCTTTTTTTTCATAATTCAGAGTTTTGACAAAAGTACTTGTTTTTATGTATTTTACCTCTCTTTCAGGAATCTTTTTAACCCTTTTTTGATAGAGCCCAACCCGAACTCTTCGGGATTAATTTGGCACAATGGGACGAAAAACGAGTCCGCCACATCATCCATTGCTTCAAAGTGACTTGTATCTTCCACTTGGCAAAGGAAAAACATGTCGAGCGTATGTACAGGAAACCCGGAATAGATATAAATGTTCGGAAGGGAAAACAGGTAGGTTGCCTTTTTCACTTTTAGTCCGGTCTCCTCTTCTACTTCCCGGCTTACTCCTTCTTCACCCGTTTCGTTCATGTCGATGAAGCCACCCGGAAGGTCCAGCGTCCCTTTCGCCGGCTCTTTGGCACGGCGGCATACCAGTAACTCGTCTTTTTCGTTTAAGATCAGTGCCACTGTAGCCGATGACGGGTTGAAATAATAAACGAACCCGCAATCGGTACATTGTTTAGACTTCTCGTTGTGAATCTCAAAAGCGGCAGAACCGCATTTCGGACAGTATTTAAATTGATTAAGTGGATGTTCCATCATTCTATTTGTTTTTGTGCAGGCAAAAATAACGAAAAAGAAGCAGTTTCAGGTGATATGTCCGCCAGTATTGTATGTTTGATAATATAAAGTGTTGATAAAGAATGGGAAATGACTACTGTAATGTCCGCTTCCTTTTTCTTCTTTTCCTTTTTCTTTCTCTACCTTTGCCATTGATTTATTTATTAATACACAAACTATGAAATCACTTCATTCTCTTTTATTTTGCGGAGTACTTCTTTTGCATGCTTCTTGTTCGGGAATAAAAACATCAGATGAGAAATCTTTGGATGATTGTCCTTTGGTAGCGACCTGGAAACAGGCCGGTACTGACAGTATAGTGGTATTGGACGTCGGGTTGATAAAAGATACCATGCAGATACGGCTCAGCCAGTTGGTAGACGACCTGGAGATTATCAAGCTTGAAACCCGGGATACGGCATTAGTCAAGTCCGGATATATGGCGGTCTCTGACCGGTACATGCTTTTGGGAAGTTATTTAATGCCTTGTAAGCTATTTGATAAGAATGGGACTTTCCTGCGTCAAATTGGCGGGCTTGGGCAAGGTCCCGGTGAGTATACCAATATTTATGATGCTCAGATCGATGAAGTGAATAATCGGATTTATATGCTTCCGTGGACTTCAAATCAACTATTGGTTTTTGACTTGGATGGAAATATACTTCCTCCGATACCTTTGCCGGCCCGAGTTCCTAAAGGAGTGTTCCGGGTAGATACGAAAAAGAATCTATTGACTATGGGCATCTTGCCTTTCCAGGATTTAGAAAATAAATTTGTGCTTTGGCAACAAGATCTCAAAGGAAATGTATTGCAATCCATCAGTTCGACTCCTTATTATACTTATGATGATTACAGCAATGAAGTGAGCAGTAACCGGAATGCCGGTTCTTTTGACTTCTTCATCTTTAATTGGTCTGCCGTACAAGATTCCTTGTATCACTATGATGCGAAAGAGAATCGTTTGGTTCCTGTTTTTACCGCCAATTTCGGGACTCAGGATATTCCCAAGCATACGTATACGGAGTTTCCCGGACATTATTGGGTCAACATCATAACAGAGGTTGTTAATGGGCAGGGTATGCCTCCAATGAATGTTTTGATAGATAAGCATAGCCTGAAAGGGACCTATTGTACATTGGTGATTGATGAACTTGGGGGCATTCCGGTCGAGTATCCGTACGACTGTTTTCAGGACGGACGTTTTCTGATGAATCTCGATCCGGGAGATTTGATTGATGAATTGGAAAAAGTCCTTGCTAGACCCGAACGTTTTTCTAAAGAAGAATCAGATCGACTTACAAAATTAAAGAATTCGATTTCCGTTGACGATAATAACTATATTCTGGTCGGTAAGTTTAAGTCAAAAGGAGAAAGTCTGATACTTTCTGCTAATCCGGTTCAGAAAATAACGGAGCAGGAACAACAACCGGCAAAAGAGGAACCGGTAAAGACTGCCGTTCAGTCCGAAGTAGCATCGGAGGCGGATACAGTGTGGAGTGTATCTCCATATTCAGCTATACTTCCTGATGCCATTGATTATTTCCGTACTCATAATAAATATAAAGATTGGGATCCGAAAAAGGGCAAGCGCGTCCTTGTGCGTGGCATAGCAGAAAAAGACGGAACAATTACAGGTGTAGGCATCAGTTATGGATGGGATCTCGATCCTCAGAGCGGGGCTATGAAGAATAAGAGCGAGGGAACTTGTGGGCTGAAAGAGTTGGATGAAGAAGCCTTAAGGCTGATCCGGCAGGCTAAACTTTTACCCGGAATGACAGATAAAAAAATACCAGTCAGAAGTAAATTCGTTATTGTAGTCGATTTCCCTCCTAAATGACGAGTTAATTTCATTTTGTCAAATTTACAATTTGTCCGGTAAGCTCTGTCTGTAACCGGATAAATTCGGATGAAGATTCATGCAGCGCAAAAAATGCGCTGCATTTGGCTTCTGTGTTTGTCTATATTGTAGCTGTTTTGCTGATTGGCGGATGTTTGGATATGATATTCCTTGATCCGTCTGTCTACTTGTCTCCTGTGCTTGCTGTTTGCTTTCTTTCTTCTATCGGTGCTTTTTCTTTTTCAGTATGCAACCAGCCTCTTTCTTCCCCAATTGGGTCACTGATTTATCCTCCGTTTTTAGTAAGTTAACATCCTGTTGGCAAAGAATTAGTTTTCTACCGACAGGAAGTTAACTTACTCCTTTCATGAAGTTAACTTACCATATTCTGTTTATTCATATCCTGCTTGCATGATTATGCCATTTCTCTGGATTTATTCGCTTTTGTTGTATATCATTGCTTTTTTTATTCATTTTTATTTCTATTTCTTGCCGCTTCTACCAATGTTCGGTTAGCTGGGAACGGTATATTGCAACTATTTGTCATAGAAACACTCTGTTTCCTTACGTTTCTCTATTTCTTTGGTCGAGCTTTGTCTATTGAGTGTGTGGTCGTCTCTATGATTTGTTTAATACCCGCCTGATTATCAACACTAAATTACGATATATTCGTATTTTATTGATTCGCAAATAAATATATGTATTGTTTCTCGCTGAAAAGTTTGCTTTTATTAAATGCAATCCTTATTTTTGGAGAAATAATTTTAAGCCTTATTTATTGATAAACAGGCAGAAGAATGAAGCGGAATATATGTTTTTACTTGATGCCTTAGGGGATTGATACGTTGCTCATGAACCCAAAGCTTTGTTGCAAAACGACTAATATGAAACAGAACACCTTTTTTGTTAATGTATGGACCTTGATGCTGATTCTGGGTCTTATTGCTTGTGGAGAGAAAAAAACGCAGGTGAAAACAGAACTTCAGAGAATAGAAGCTTTTGCATTTGATGTTAATGATGATTATTTACAAAGCTATGCCGGTACTTTTTGCTATTCTACTTCAGCCCGGATCGATGGTAAAGAGTGTCTGATTGTTTATAATGGAAAACTTCATTCCATTGACATCCTGAATCTGGCTGATCGCCGGCCATTAAAGCAAATAGCTCTGGCTAAGGATGGTCCGGATCAGATACTTGCTCCCAAAGGGATCGGCTATTATAAAGATTCGTTTATCATACTGAATACCGGTGGTTTGTATCGGGTTGGTCAGGATGGAAAAGTGGTGTCTAAGAAACTTCTCAATGATTTTCCGCAGATTAAGGAAGAAGGGTATGGAATAGCCGTTCCCGATCTTACTGTTTACTTTAGCGTGTATAGCTTCTTCGGATTTGATGCTGCGAATGGAAGAGTGGCTTTACCCCTCTACTTTTATGAGAAAGATACTACGGGAGAATATCCGAAGAAAGTGCTGATTGTTTCGTGTGACGATTGGAATATACGGGATGAAGTGGAGATACATTGTCCTGATGTGATAAGGAAAGAGGGAGATATGCAATTACTGGGTTGTGTCAACGTGCTTCCCTACGGTGACCGGTTGATTTATAATTTCCCTGCGTCTTCCAAAGTTTATGTTTACGATCTGTCTGCAAAAAAGAGTAAAGAATATGATTTTCCTTCTACCTTTACAGATCCTTTTTTCCATTTACCGGATATAAATGGGTCGGAGCCCGGTTTCGGATGCCTCAAAACCGGTTATTATTTCCCATTGTGTTACGATGCCTATCATAATGTGTTCTGGCGTATTCAACAGGGGCCTTTAGATGGTCATGGAGTGGGAGGAAAGCCCTTTTCCGTCATGTGTATATCACCTGATTTTTTGAATAGTGCAGAGTATGTGATTCCTGCCGGTGCATCTATCTATCCCGATTTGGCTTTTACAGATTCTTTGATCTTGTTGCCGTATACGGGAGGTGATAAAATCGGTGAAAACAATATGTGCTTTTATGGACTGCAATATAGAGAATAGTAGTTGTGGAAAGGACTGCTTGGAGGCGCTCCCGTTAATTAATTTAATTTCATAGGGTATGAAACTGTTTATTTCGTCATTGTACTTTATGTGGTCTGCTGAATTTGATCTGTATAATACAGATCAAAGGTTGTGATATAATAATGACATCTTAAAATGAATTCTGTATGAAAGTTTTGTATGTAATTTTTATATGTGTTTTGTATTCATGTATGCAAAATGTTGAGCCGGATAATAAGATAAATGTGGGTGCAGCAATGAATGCTTTAGGAAAGATAACGGCACAGACAATATCTTCTAATGTGAGATATGTAGCATTGGAAACAAATGATAGTAGCCTTGTGGGAGAAATGCCGGATATGCGGGTGTTAGAGCATGCCATACTTGTATCTTCCGTAAATCAATGCCTGAAACTTTTTGATCGATCTACCGGTAAATTTATTCGGGATATAGGTCATGTCGGAACAGACCCGCAGGGATATGCTAAAGATGCTTGGGGAAAAGTGAACTATTGGGTTGATTATGACCAAAACATAATATATGTTTTAGGTTGGGGTAATGATTTAATATTGTATGATTTAGCTGGTAATTATAAAGATAGAATTTGTATAGATGATAATGTACGCTATAATTTGCAGCAAAGCTATCTATATGTTACTTATGGTAAACTATGGGGACATAATAAACTTGATATTTCCAAGTCACCCTTGTTTTGTATAGACGAAAACTCTAATCACATTACAGATATAGTAGGTTTACCGATAGATTTACTTCCTATGGATGATTTACAATCTATATCGGAACTTTTAGGGGATTATGCATCTTATGGCGGTGATTTGACAATGGCTTCATTTGCCAATGGTGGAAAGTTTTACACAGCCATTAATAGTCCTTCCTTATGGCGGTTTGAGAATGATATTAGATTAAAACAAACATTCAACGATACGATCTATACGCTGTCGGATAGTAAAATTAAACCTTATTTAATTTTCGAGCTAGGGGATTGGGCTTGGCAATATCAAGATCGGTTGGAAGAAGGTGGATGTGAAAAGAAAATCATGATTGATTATGCTTTGGAAAATGAGAGATGTATTTATTTTCATTTTCATACAGGGTTCTATACTAAAAATAGGCAGGCTTTTTGTGGACTATATTATAAAGCTGATCATAGAGTTGTGTTGATGTGCGGAGATAGACTGTTGGATACAGTTAATAGACAATCTCTCAGAGTTAGGGGAGTAAGTTCTGATGGCTGTTTTATAGCTCTGCTGCAACCTGATGAGTTGTGTGATGAAGTGAAAAAGAAAACGGGTAGTAAAGAAGAAGACAATCCTATAGTGGTAATATTGGAGTAAAAGAACGAATGTTTTTTTATAAAATTCAAAAGAAGGTATAGACTAAATATTGTCTTTTATAGGAGTGGACCATAAGAAGGTTTTTGGAAGAACCGTTGGCATTATATTGGTGGATATAGAGGGCTAAAGTAGGTATAATGGTAAAATTGACTTGTATTACAAGCTTGTAACTGTCCGGGTATTTAGGGTTAAAATCGTGCGCTTCATGTCTATTGTACTTATATACAGTGGTTTATATCGCATTATTTTTCATGAATTTGTCCGGGTAGATAATTTGCGAATTGGTTCAACATGATTTAACTTTGAACCAAGGAGGGAGGTCCCT
Source organism: Bacteroides fragilis NCTC 9343 (assembly GCF_000025985.1). Classification (NCBI taxonomy): domain Bacteria; kingdom Pseudomonadati; phylum Bacteroidota; class Bacteroidia; order Bacteroidales; family Bacteroidaceae; genus Bacteroides; species Bacteroides fragilis. The sequence goes on along the minus strand of NC_003228.3, from coordinate 4,973,944 downwards.
TTTTGAGTGATGTAATTCAAATCTGTTAGCCATGGATAAAATAGAGTTTAGAGAAGATAAGATAACGTTTTCATATAAGAAATCTTATGGAGAATGTTTGTATCAGGATTTAATTGCTGTGGAATATAGCAAGCCTTACTGTATATTACAAATAGGAGGTAGGAACAGTATTCTGTTTTTAATAAGCCTACGTGTGATTCTGGAAAAATTGCCTGCCGATTTTCTGCTGATAAATAGAGGAATTATAGTAAATAAAGAGCGTATTGTAGATTGTGTACTTCAGGACGGGGCATATCATATAAAGATGGATAATAATAAAATTTATAGGATTAGCACTCGTAAGCTGGCTACAGTTAAGAAATATTTTATGGTACAAAATGATACTATTTAGGTTTAGGTTATAAAAGATGTATGGGAGAAAAAAAACTGCAAAAAAAGATTATATACTACGAAAATGTAGTATATTGTAGCCGTGAAAACATTTGCAGGGAGATTCTCGTCTCTAATATTGGATAGTGGGGACCTTATGCACAAACAATAAATCTTAATTCAATTGTGGCTATGAAACACATGTCCTTATTGCTAATCGGCGTATTTGTATTATTGGGGTGCAGTTCCAATAAGAAGCAAGAGCCTATATCCAAGTCAGGAGTACCTGTCATTAATCTTTCTGAGGATGTATCGACTGTACCTTCACTTCTTTTGAGTGAGGCGGCGGAGAAATTGGAAATTGTTCCTTTGGAAATGACAGATGAATCTGTATTGAGTGATATTACGGAAATGCAAGTAACTGATCATAATATATGGATAGATCATGGACGCGAATTCTATATTTATCGTTTTTCCCGTACGGGAAAATTTCTTAATAAAATAGGTAGCATCGGCCAGGGTCCGGGTGAATATACCACTTATTCAACTTTTCTTGTCGATGAAGATAAAAAAGAGGTGTATATTATAGCCAATACTAACGGTGTTTTAGCATACGATTTTGAAGGAAACTTTAAAAGAAAAATTATTGACATTCAAATGATTTTGCAGTTGTTTTCATCTCCGTATGATCAATATATCTTGAATAATCAAAAATTCTTTGCTACTCAAAATTTCGGATTGTATAGGCCGATAGATAAAGATTCATTGTGGTCATTCGTTTCTTTGGGCGACGACTTTCAAAAAAAGAAATATTTTAAAAATCCGGCGCATGTAGGTAGAGAAGAACAGATTATAGCCAACCGTGCCAATATGGACCGAATGGTTAATTATTGGAGGGAATATCTAACCAGTATGGATACTTATAATGCCCAATTGACCCTTAAATATCCGGATACCGATACTATTTATTGTTATGATGATGCGACAAACCAACTTTCGCCTCAATATGCAATCTTTACAGATGAAGAAAAAGGGGATTATGAAGCTACTCATTTATGGTTTAAAGACAGAAAGGCTTTCGATTATTTTTCCATTTTTTCTTATTATCCGACTAAAGATTTCATTTATTTGGTAGGTAGTAAAGGCGAGGAGGTATATACCTATTGCTATAATAAAAAAGATGGAAGTGTTAGATTGCAGAAACGACAAAGCACAATAACCGAGCGTGATGTGCCCTGGTTCAGCTTTCCTTTGCGCCAAATGAAACGTGATTTTGTGTTAGATAATGATTTAGGTGGAGGTGATTTTACTGTTGACAGCCGTTCTTCCGGTAAATACTGGATAGATATATTAGAACCTGGCGGTGATGAAAACTGGATTGATATAGACCAAATAAAATCATCTACTGTAATAGATGAATCCAAGAAAAAGGAGCTAATCCGAGTTTTGGAAAGTGCGACTGAGGATAGCAATCCGATTTTGATGATTGCAACTTTAAAATAATAGAGTAGGTTCCTATGATGGAAAAATATGTTGTTTCTAATAAATAAATTGTGATGAAGTCTATATTATTACTAATAATTACGCTATTGGGATGCAGTTCCAATATGAAGCAAGAGCCTATATCCAAGTCAGGAATACCTGTCATTAATCTTTCTGAGGATGTATCGACTGTACCTTCACTTTTGCTGAGTGAATCTGCTGAAAAACTAGAAATTGTTCCTTTGGAAATGACAGATCAATCTATGTTAGGTGAAATAAGACGAATACAAGTGACAGAACATGATATATGGATTCATGATTTTAATAAATTTTATATTTATCGTTTTTCCCGAACGGGGAAATTTTTGAATAGAATTGGCAGTATAGGGCAAGCTCCAGGAGAATATGTCAATTTTTCAACCTTTCTCGTTGATGAATATAAAAAGGAGGTCTATATTATTTCTAATAACAATGGTATTTTGGTATATAATTTCAAGGGAGAGTTTAAAAAGAAAATAGTTGATCAGCAGACAATCAATAATCTATTCTCATCTGTATATAGTCAATATATCTTATATAATGGAAATTTCTTTGCTGCTCAGAATATAGCTTTATATAAATTAATAGATAAAGATTCATTGTGGTCTTTTGCTTTTTTGGACACGGCTTTTCAAGAAAAAAAATTATTTAAGAATCCAGCACATATGGGTAGAGAAGAGCAAATTATAGCTAACTGTGTCGATAAAGGTAGAATGATTAATCTTTGGATGGAATATCAAACCAGTATAGACACTTACAATAATCAACTGACCCTTAAATATCCAGATACTGATACAATTTATTGCTATGACGATGCGACGAATGACCTCTTGTCTCAATATGTAATTTGTACAAGAGAAGAGAAAGGAGACTATGAGGTTACTCACTTATGGTTTAAAGATAGAAAGGCTTTCGATTATTTTTCGATCAAGTCCTACTATCCGACTAAAGCTTTCATTTATTTGGTGGGTAGTAAAGGCGAGGAGGTATATACCTATTGCTATAATAAAAAAGATGGAAGTGTTAGACTGCAGAAGCGACAAAGTGCAATAACCGAGCGTGATGTCCCCTGGTTTAGCTTTCCTTTGCGTCAAATGAAACGTGATTTTGTGTTAGATAATGATTTAGGTGGAGGTGATTTTACTGTTGACAGCCGTTCTTCCGGTAAATACTGGGTAGATATATTAGAACCCGGCGGTGATGAGAACTGGATTGATATCGACCAAATAAAATCATCTACCGTAATAGATGAGTCCAAGAAAAAGGAGCTAATCCGAGTTTTGGAAAGTGCGACTGAGGATAGCAATCCGATTTTGATGATTGCAACTTTAAAATAGAAGAATTATTATTGAGAAGTTGGAATACTCGTATTCACCTTCTTATTCATTAAATAGGTAGTGTAAATGAAGCAGATCTTTTTATTTTTATTCATTTTCCTGTTTACCTCCTGTATTTCAGGGGGTGCCAAGCAAGAGCAAGTTAAGGTTGTGGATCGTACCATTCGCATTGGCGATGCAATGGAGCATCCTGTTCCAATGAAACTTTCAGCTTTTGTTGATAGTATTACTTATGTTCCTTTAGAAACAACAAAAAGTTATGTAAAAGATAAGATGCTTATTTCTTATGTAAAACCCTATTGGGGCGTTTATCCGGGAAGCTTATTTGATAAAGAAGGACGATTTGTAGCAAATATTGGTGCACTGGGGCAAGGGCCAGGTGAGGAAAGTGGTTTTGGATATAGTATTTTCTATGATCGTGATCGCAACATCTTTTATACACAAGGAGACAAGATTATCCAGTTTGATGCAAAAGGAAAATTTACAGGAAAGGAAATTAGGATTGCATATCGTGATAAAGGTATTGAGGGAAAAATAGCTTCTGGATTAAAAAATGTATATGCTATGGTAAAGTCTGGAAAGGACTATTTGATCGTAAATTATCCTGATTCTATCTTTTGGATGGATGCCGAATTAAACGTTCGACATGGCGATAGAATAATTTCGGATAGCCTATTTCTCACCCCTTCGGGAGTTGGTGGAGGAATGCCTTATACTTTTTCTGATTATAAAGATACGACAATTTTCTATAACTGTTTTACAGATGCTATTTATACAGTAACGGATACAGGGCTCCAAAAGCGGTGGACTCTTGAGTTTAAAGGTTCAAAGGCGGATAATCGGTGCTTTTTGAATGATTATAAGAAATTGTATTTAGATGAGTATGTTAAAATAGTCTCTTCGTCAAAAGGAAATGTAGAAACAATGAAAGAGAAAGCACAGAATAGTGAATTAGCTCAATTAATTGATAATAAAAAGTGGGTATATCATGTCAGTGAGGGAGAACGGTATTTGTTTTTATGGTGGTTGAATCTAAAGGCTTTTTCTTCGGCCTGGAGAGGATATAATGAATCACATATAGCTCTTTATGACAAGAGGACAGGGGAGGCTGTAGCCATAGCCGGAGATGGTCTGATAGATGATATTGATAATGGAATGACATTTTTTCCACGATATGGTATTTGTAATAATGCAATGGTTTCTTCTGTCTGGCCGTTTGAACTGAAAGAATATATTCAAGAGAAGAAAGCAAAAGGAGAAGCCGTGAGTGATCGTCTTATTGCACTTGCTGATTCACTGGATGATGAGCAAAACCCGATTCTTGTAATTGCTCATTTAAAGAAATAGCTAAATATAGAGTTTGTTATTTGGTCTTGTGTGAAAAATATTATGTATTTTTACTTCTAATTTAATGATGGACAAAGCTATGCGAATGATATTGATACTGGGTGTTATGGTATTGGGCTTCACGGCTTGTAGTAACAAAAAAACAGTGGATCCTAATCCTGTTGTTCGAGATAATATTATTCATTTGTCAACTGCGATAAAGAATGTTCGGGAGGAAATGATGCTTTCGGAGCTGGTGGATAGTGTCAGTTATATTCCTTTGGAAACGAATCCGAATTGTATGTTAGGTAATTATCAGCGTTTGACCTTTTCTCCCCAATACATATTTTACTCAAACTATTGTTTTGATTGGAATGGGCAGTTCTTGTTCCGTATTGGGAGCCAGGGTCAAGGGGCTTGTGAAGATATCTATGTGCATGTGGCTGATATAGTGTATTTGAATAATCATTTCTATGGGAATGCCTCTAAAATAATAGAATATGATGACCGGGGGAAGTGTACAGGGAAAGAGCTTAGCTGGTTTACCCAGAAAACAATGGACACTGCACCGGTTGGACATTTGGTCAATCAGGTTTGCTTTGCTCCGGCAGGAGAAAACCTGATGTTTTATAATTTTCCGGATACGGTTTATTTCATAAATACGGATTACGAGTTTGTAGCCAAACGCAGTATGATGCCGTGGGGCAGGAAAGGGGGCGCACCGTCCATGAGTGGCGGAGATCCTCGTTTTAAGTACACGAGTTACTATAAAGATACGACCTTATTTTATAATTTTTATACGGATACAGTTTTTACTGTTACCCCCACTTCCCTGATGCCTCGCTGGGTGGTGGAGTTAGATGAAGAATTACGGTTTCCTACCCGGTATCTATATGAAGATGGATTGTTGTCTGAAGCTTTTAAATGTTGGGAATCGGGTAATTTGGAAAACGCAAAAATGATTAAACTGCTGGATCACAAATATATGGTATCCGGTGTTTTTGAAACAGAGCGTTTTGTTTTTTTATCTGTCTATGAATGCATGCCATTCAGGGAGCTGCGCAAACTGCCTGAGACTCCTCCATTAACAGCTATTTACAATAAACGTACGGGTGAGACGTTTGCCGTGAAACAGGTTGTAGATGATCTGGGTGGAATGAAGGCTTTCTTTCCTTCTTGGGGGGCGTATAATGAAAAGCTTTTAGCTACCATCTGGCCTTATAAGTTGAAAGAATTTATAGAAGAGGAACAGTCTGCCGGACGGACTGTGGCTCCACAAATACTGAACTTGATGCAGCGCGTGCGAGAAGATGATAATCCGGTTCTTATAATAGCTCATTTGAAAAAATAGATTTGTCTGTTTATCGAAATCTAGAATGTTGGATTGTTGTTTTAAATATAAATTGGTATGAATAAAGTTCGATTGGCCTTGTATTTGGGTATATTGGTGCATCTGATCGGTTGCTCTTCTTTTCATTCAGAGAAGATTGATTTGTTAGCTCAGGTGCCATCTGATTGTCCGATTGTTGAGATGACCAGTGTTTTAGATAGAGAGGACTCCATCTCAGTGAAGGAATTGGTAGATAGCATTTCGTATGTCCAGTTGGATAATTTTGTGAAATTGCCGGTTCGTGCCAGTATACTCAGTATGGCGGTAACTAAAGATTATATTTTCGTATTGGCCGGTAGTGATGCGGGAGTTTTTAAATACGATAGGAAAGCTTATAAAGAAGATTATATCCAACGATTATTCGTCTTTAAAATTATGGATTGGAGCTGATGAATTCAAGGAATTGCTTTATCTGAATCAGGAAGGCGGTTCAGAGGGCACTACAGAAGTCTATGATTATGATGGTAACTATCAAGGAAATATTGCTGAATTGTATAATATGCCATATCATTCTCAATATGTACATCGACTGAATGAAAAATTCCTGGCTGCTTTTTCACCATGGTGTATGCCATTGACTGATAAGAATTATTTTGGCGGAGCCGTATTTTCAGAAAAGGGGGAAATGGTACATCAGTTGAACTATTTTGTTCCGTCTGACACTTTGGCTTTGTGTAAGGTTAGCTATTATAGTTTCACTTATCAATCAGATGGAAGCATGTTGGTTTGGAATAATGGGGGAAGTGGCAGCCCAATTGTTCAGCCTTATACCACTTTGTATAAGGTAACTGTTGATTCTATTTTTCCGGTGTATCGTTTGTTTAATGGTAATACACGCGATAAAATAGATCATGTTCAAGGAATTGGAGTCAGTGGGAACTCTTTGGCCATAGAAACAGACTCCAGTCTCTATTTATGTTGTTATCATCCAAAAGCTCCACATCCGTGTCCAACTTTATGCTTTATGCGATATGATATAAAAAATAAGGTTCTTCAGGGAGTCAATTATCCTCCTAATGGTATTTCCGGAGGATATATAAACCATTTGAATGGTGATATTCCAATCCGTTTCCAGTATTCGTTTCCTCTTCAAAAGATTTATGTATCGAGTATTAATTCTGGCGAAATAGAGCAATTGCGAAAGTCGGGGTATATCAATGCAAATAGTGATGAAACACTGAGAAGCAACAAACCTGGAGATAATCCCATTTTGATATATTATCATTATTAATCATTTAAAGTTACCGGTATTATGAAATCACTTTTATTTTTTTGTTTAAGTACATTTCTCTTTTACTCGTGTAGTAAGAAAGAAAATAGTCTTTATCCTGTAATAGACTTAGCCGATGCCATCGAGAATCCGGTGGAGAAATCTGTATATGATATTGCGGAAAGTGTAGAGGTCGTGCAATTAGAGACGAATGATTCGTTACTGATTCCATACGTGAGCCAGTTAATAATGACCGATCAGTATTTTATCATAGGATATGGTAAGAAGTGCTCTCTTTTTTCTCATTCCGGAAAATTTGTTTGTGATATAGCTCAGAAAGGAAGTGGTCCGGAGGAATATACAATGTTGATGAATTTGCTTTATATAAACAATCGTGTTTTGATTACAGACTTAAATAATAAAGTTAATGTTTACTCCTTAAATGGGAAGTTTATTGAATCCTATCAGGCACTTCCGGACATGTTTTCTGCCATTTATCCAATGTCGGACAAGAACTTTATAGGTTTTAAAGCTCAGAGTGGAGGAGATGAAAAAGAACGTCTTGTGTTCTATCGACGGGATGAAAAGAGGGGGGCTATTCCATATCAACAAAACTATCAGGCAAAAAAAGTTTGTTTCTTCCCTCATGAAGCCCAATTTTCATCTTTACATGATAAGTTGTACTTTAAGCAGTTGCTTAATGACACTATTTTCTCTGTGGATACGGTAAAGCACTCTCTTTCTCCTGAATATATAATCGACTGGGGAAAGCTGAGATCTAACGATAGATTGCGCTACTCTTTGGAAAATCCGGACGAAGAATTGTTTTTGCACATGCCATACGTTCCTTTGTTCAGTATGACTGCTAATGGATTAGTCTTAGGGGCTATTACAGTAGACATAGATCAGAAGAAGCAATATTACTTAACTGCATTCTATGATAAGGCAAATCATCAGGCGGATCTTTTCGAACTAAAATTATCAAAAAAAGAGATGGATTATTTTGGTGAACCTACAGGTAAGCTTCCTCCTTATCTGGAGGGTGATACTTTTTTCCCGGAGTATATTTCCCAAGATGGCAATTATTTGATTTCTGTCAGAACTCAACCTTTAAAAGAAGAATTGAATCCTGCGTTGATTGTAGTGAAGCTGAAATAATGAATATGGCCTGACACTGATAGATTTCTGATTTTTATATAAGTATTAGTAGCTGCGGAACTAATAGCCTGTTATTTGGGACAGGCTATTGCGCATTAATGTCTCTATTGGTGCTTGAGGGATGTTTAGTTCGTGTAACAGGCTAAGAACCAGATAAACTTCGCATAATACAGGCCGATTATTTGTATCCGGAAGCAACTCTGCTATCCAATTTATCAGGTGGAAGAGATATTCTTTTATTTTTAAGGCTGTGGGAGTGTTGAAGTTTTCTCTTGTACATAGACGTGAATAGAAATAGTAAGCTAAGCCCGAAACTCCTTTTCCTAATCCAAGGTCAGTCAAAGACTTTTGTTCAATGACTGAATATACAGCGGAGTCTATTTGATGTAGTATTTCATCACTATTGCCTTCGACCAGTTTCTTTTGCAGTAAATATTCAATTCCCGTTCCAATGCCACATAACCCATTCTCGTAAGTGATAGGAACAGCCAGAGAGCAGTGGTCTATTATCTTGTTCAGTAATTTATCTGCCTCCTCTTCTAATTCTGTATCGTTCGTTTTTTGGCTTAATTGAAAAAGCTCAATCGTTCGCTCCATCCACCTTGATAAAAGTCGATCTTTGATTTTGTCCATAGAGCTATTGTATTTGCAATATAGCTCTTTTAATACTTGCCAAGTGTACTCTTGATGCCATGGCTTTATACTTCCGGTATAATGAATGATGATGATGTCGGATAACATTTCAGGGGTATGCAAAGTTTCACTGGTAGTGAAATTATAGATATTGGGAATTAGCTTTATTTTGCCTTTACATATACAATTAATTGCATCTTGATCCTGATATCGATCCCGGTTTATATAAATTGATGTGTGTTGCAATAGCTTTTCCTGTATTTTATCTTTTCTAAGGTCTTTCAGATTCAACAGCAGTACGCCTGCATTGATGTATACATCCTTTTCCGCTAGTTCCAGTATCTTTCTATAATTGATTCGTCTTATAAAGATATCATCCACTCCTGCACAATAATAACCTTCCAAATCCAGTTCCCACAATGGCTCTATGCTGCCATTGATTACTAAATCTGCATCCAGATATAGGGCTTTATCCAGATTGGGAAAAAGATCTGCGATGGCATAACGATAAAGAGTGTGTTCGGTGATGTATCCTCCTTTTTTCTTGAGTTGCTTGAATGATTCTGAATCTATCATTTCCCATTGGATAGTTACACAGGTAAATACATTTTCTATTTCCTGAAGGAGCTCTTTGCTTTCTAACGAAATATAATCTGTCAGAATGTATATGCTTATATTCAAATATCTATTATTCTCAAGAATAGATACTATAGAGGTACAGCAATGGTCAATGTATTCTTCATTGATTGCAAAGAAGATTGGTATTATGTTTTTCATGCTTGTGTGGTTAAAAAGGATTATTTGTCAGAGGCAAATATATCTGTTTTTTAGATATATTTCTGTTTATAAGGATTATTTCTATAGGTATATGACGTTCGGTATAAAAAAAGGCTACGTTCGGTACATCTTTTCTGATAATATTTGGATATGAAGTAAGGTGGGCATACCTTGCAAATCTAATAGAATAATATTGTAGCCGGTTAATAAGAAGTTGAAAATCTATATTATGAAACACTTATATATAATTGATCAATGTAGTTCTGCATCCCTTTATGGTATAGGCACATATATTCAACAAATTATTAATATTTGGAGAATGGATGTTTGTAGTGCGTTGACAATTGTAAAGTTGGAATCTGGCACTAATGTAATAGAAGAAGGGTGGTCAGATGGAGTTCGATATTTATGGTTTCCTTCTGAAACAGAGGAAGAAGAGATGCGACATGAAAGTTACTGTTTGGATTTAGCAGAGTCGCTGAGATTTTGTATGAATGAAGAAGAAGATAATATATTTCTGGTAAATTATTTGAGTCATTCAGAACTCATTCTGAACCTAAAGAAGATTATTTCTAGTTGTCGTATTATAATTGTAATACATTACGTTGGATGGTACACCATGAAAAGGAGAAACGGAAGCTATTTGGAATGTCTTCTGGGTAAAGTATCCACTGACAGGGATGCTACAGAGAAAATTGTCTATAAAGAATTTGTTGCAAATAAGGACTTTTTTCTGAAAGCAGACAGAGTGGTCTGTTTATCGGAGCATACTTATAATTTGCTTCGAAATGTTTATGGGATTGTGGAACAAAAAATAAGATTATTATATAATGGTCTGGTGGACGAAGCACGGATTTTAGATATAGAACAGCGTAAAATTCAAAAAGGTAATTTGTCATTTAAAGTGGAAGATCAAATAATTCTTTACGTGGGACGACTAAATCAGATCAAAGGTGTGTACTATCTAATTAATGCATTTCGAAAGCTTTTAGATTGCTTGCCTAATGTTCATTTGTTAGTGGTAGGTGATGGGGATTATTCTGCTTATTTGTCTGAGTGTGAGGGTATTTGGAGCCATGTTACTTTTACTGGTCGAATCAGAAAGGAGAAATTATATCAGTTATATCAAATATCAGATATAGGTGTTCTTCCTTCTCTTCAAGAACAATGCAGTTATGTTGCTATAGAAATGATGATGCATGGAATACCTCTCATTGGCACAGCTTCTACAGGTTTAGAAGATATGATTCAGGAAGGGCTAAATGGATATGCTATATCTATAGAGGATGTGGATGCTTACCCGGAAGTATTTATTGAGAAATTGAAATCCAGTATGGTTCGAATTTTGTCTTTATCAATTGACGAAAAGAATGCTATGCGGCAGCAAAGTAGAAATGTCTATTTGAAACACTATACTTTGAATGTCATGCAAGAGGGAATGAAAGAGCTAGAGTGGATTTGAAAGGCCACTCTGCTGAATTTATAGTATTAACTTATAAAAATTATTATTATGAAAAAAATTTCAGTATTGAAACTTGGTAATCTAGACAAAAAATGTCTGGAGGAGAAAGAAATGGATCGATTGGTTGGAGGTAATTATTGTGCGGGTACTACTGCAAATCAGGTGGCCAATACTTACGCAGGTAAATGTTCTTGTATGTGTGAAGGAAGTGGGGTATACTCTTACTATAATACAATTAACTCGGAAGCTCATCTATATAAATCTAATGGAACAATAGTAAAATGATGAAAAATCTGTGCTTATTGTAAATAAGTAGTTTATGCTTAGAAAGAATGATAGGAAGGAGTGGGGGCGATTGCGTTTTCCACTTCTTGCTTATTTAAATATTATTGTAGATGGAAAAAATATATTTGTTTTTATTTGTTTCTCTATTCTTGTCCTGTTCTTCACATAGTGTAAAGCGGGAGGAGGTTAAGGTTATTGATTCTATTATTCGTATTGGAGATGCCATAGCTAACCCTCTGTCGATGAGTCTTTCTTCCTTTGTAGATAGTATTACTTACGTTCCTTTAGAAACAACTAAAAGTTATGTAAGAAATAAGGAGCTTATTTCTTATGTGAAGCCATATTGGATTGTTTTTCCAGGAGATGTATTTGACGAAAAAGGGCGATTTATATCACATATTGGTGCATTAGGTCAAGGTCGTGGTGAGGAAACCAATGGCTGGGGATATAGTATTTTCTATGATAACCATCGGATGTTTTTCTATACAATTGGAGATAAAATCATACAGTTTGATACCAATGGGAAGTTCACTGGAAAAGAAACTCGAATATCTTATCGTGAAGGAAATGCAATGCAAGTAGCTAGGGGATTGAAAAATGTTGTTGCTTTGTTGAAAGCAAATACAAAATATGTGGTGATAAATTACCCGGATTCTATCTTTTGGATGAATTCTGATTTAGAGATAATACAAGGTATTCGAATTATTCCAGATAGTTTATTCCTTGATCCTCCGGGAGATGCTAATGGAATGTCATATACTTTTTCGGAGTATAAAGATACAACTCTTTTTTATAATTGTTTCACGGATGCTGTTTATGTTGTAGCTGATGTTGGTCTACAAAAACGATGGGACTTGGATTTAAAAGGATTAAAACCAGACAATCGTTGTTTTTTAAATGATTATAATCGATTGTATCTGCGAGAAATGTCTAAAATTGTTCGTTCCTCAAATGGGAATGAAAATGTAATAAGATCGAAAGCTGAAAATTGTGAACTAGCTCGCTTGATTGATGATAAGAAATGGATAAGTCGTGTATATGAAAGTGAACGTTATGTACTGATATCTTGGGTCAATTTAAAAGCTTTTCCAGGTTGGAGAGAAATAAAAGAGGGGCCGCACTTAGCTTTTTATGACAAGCTGTCAGGAAAGACAGTAGCTGTTGCAGGAAATGGTTTAATAGATGATATTGATGGTGGAATGATATTCTATCCCTCACTTGGGGTGTCTGGTAATACGATGGTATATTCTGTTTGGCCGTACGAACTGAAAGATTATGTTCAGAGGAAAAAAGAGGAGGGAGGAACAGTAAGTGAACGCTTAGTAACTTTTGTAAATTCATTGGATGATGAACAAAATCCAATTCTTGTGATAGCTCATTTAAAAAAATAAGTATATATGGAATCTACTATCTATTTTGAAAGTAAAAGGGGGAATGGATATTTGTATGATATGCAAAATTCATCCATGGTAAATTGCCATCCCATAGTTGAAGAATTAATGAAATTGCCATCAGATAAAAATAGGAGTAATATATACGGTTTTCTTCAGGAGAAATTTCCTTCAGTGCCGATAGAGGAGATAAAGTTTTATTATAGAAAATATAATTATTTAAAAGAAAATGGTTTTTTTAAGTGTGTTGATTTGAAGAAATATTTGGCAGGGCGAATTTCTGATGCAATTGTAGTGCAACAGTTGGCTAATGTGAATAATGTAGTATTCCAAGTTACACATCAATGTAATTTAAATTGTGTCTATTGCTGTTACGGAGACTTATATGATCATGCAGGTATGAATACACGAAATAATTCTATGAGTTTTGAGCAAGCTAAGAAAGTGATTGATTATTTAGTTGATTGTTGGAATTCAGATCTAAATTTGTCACAAGGTGGAAATATCATGTTTGGTTTTTATGGTGGGGAGCCTTTGGTTAATTTTGAATTAATTGAGCAAATTGTAAAATATGCAAAAACGTTTCAATTAAAAAATCATTTGACTTTTTTATTTAGTATGACAACTAATGCCATATTGCTAGATCGCTATATGGATTTTTTGGTGAAAAATGAGATTTCTTTATTGATAAGTTTAGATGGAAACCGTGTGCATAATCAGTTGAGAATAGATAAAAGAGGAAAGCCCTCATTTGACAGGGTCTACGCTAATGTGAAATTATTGGCAAAATGTTATCCTGACTATTTTAAACGTAAGGTGCATTTTAATTCTGTTTTGAATCATTACTCTGATATAGAGGAAGTGCATCGGTTTATTTATGGAGAGTTTAATAAAGTTCCTGGGATAGAAACGATTACCTATTCTGGAATAAAGTTGGATAAATTGAAATTATTTCAGAGGATATATCGTCCTTTTATAGAGTCTACTGAGTTATTAAGGACTCGCGAAAAAAATTCAGTTCAAATAAAGGAGGCAGGTTATTTTTTCTATTATCATATAGGTAACTCGTACAGACATTACGTAGAGTTACTTTTGAATAAGAAGAAAAAAAAATCACGTATACCTGCGGGTACGTGTTTGCCTTTTGGAAGAAAGCTTTTTGTGACTCCGAGTGGTGATTTGTTGGCCTGCGAAAGAATTGGGTTTCAACATGTATTGGGGAAGATAGAGGAGGTCGTAAAAATTGATTGTGTAAAAATTGCGGAAAAGTACAATCGCTATTATGAGGCGATAAGTAAGCAATGTGAGCATTGCTATCAAGCGGATTTTTGCCCTCACTGTCTATTTCAATTCGATTTTAAAGGCGGTCTTCCTGTCTGTGAAGTTGCTATGGATGAGAACGAATATAAAGAATATTTAAGCGATAAGATTTCTATGTTGGAGATCGCTCCAGATTTATATAATAGTGTTAATACAATGATTTTTGCGTGATGAAGAGATTTTGGTTTTTTTTAGAATCGTATGTTTTCGTATGGACAAACCATGAAGCCGTATTGCTATACGATTCTCTGTCTGGGAAAGGAGTGACATGGAAACTTACAGATCCTGTCCGTACGATTGTTATGGAATTGATGAAAAAAGAGAATTTGTATTGTATGGAACTAACAGAGGATGATTTGAATGTTCCTGAAGTAACGGAATTTGTGTCCGAAATTCGGCGAAATTTTATCGGTGACTTATATTCGCAGGAAGAGTTTAGGCAGAAACCATTAGTTATTGTGCCTGAAGTTAGTGTGAATGAGAATTTGGAAAATGATGTCGAAACAATGAATAATTTGGAGCTTTTTGGACAAAAAATTGTAAATAATCTACGTGTTGTAACGATGCGTCTGACCGGTGAATGTTCCATAAATTGTCGTTATTGTCAAACTGTTGATAAACAAATTGTATGGTGCCGTAAACAAGATAATCGGCTTTCCTACAATGAGATATGTCGTTTGTTAGAACAGCTTAAACACACTCCAGTCACTTTAATTAATTTTGTAGGTGGAAATGTACTGTCATATCCTTTCTTAGATGAGTTGTTGAATGAACTTAAAAAACATTCTTTTGGAAAGTGTTTTTATCTTTATTATAAACAATCTGTTGATTATGAGCAGATTAGAGCTAAGCTATTGAATGACCCATCTGTGTCTATAAAATTTTTGATTGATTATCCTGTAAATGAATATGCAATAAGTGCCTGTGTTGCTTTACCTAATGAACGTGTAGAATACTGTTTTGCAGTGACTTCTGAAGAAGAATTTCAAGAAGTGAGCCGAATTATTGATGTTTATAAATTGAAAGCTAATATTTATCCATTTTATACAATTGATAACTTGGATTTCTTTGAAAAATATGTTTTCCAGACCCTTGAGGATGTGATGGCTTTGTGTCGAACGAAAAAAGATATTTTTGCTCACCAGTTAGTGAATACGCACTTTTTTGGTACATTATACATTGATTGTGACGGAAAGGTATACCCAAATTTTAATTCAAAGTCAATAGGAACAATTGATGGTTATGTAAAGGACTGGGTATTTCAAGAGATGAAACAAGGGAAGATGTGGCATTGGACTCGTGATTCATTGCCTGCTTGTAAAGAATGTTTATACAAATATCTTTGTCCTTCACCCTCTAATTACGAATTAGTAATTGGAAAACCTAATTTGTGTCATGTTAAACCGTGGAAATGCTAGCTTATCTTCATAATACTCGGTTGGATGTCGTGGCAGTACTTCCTGTTTGAGATAGGAAAAGAGGAATTGTATGAAGAGTCAGCCGGAGTTAGGAACTTAATAAGGGGGCAGATATGCAGGCTATTATATTGGCAGCAGGAATGGGTAGGCGTCTGGGAGAATTGACCCGGTACGACACTAAGTGTATGATTGAGGTGAACGGTATCCGGATCATAGATCGGTTACTGGCAAACCTGGCAGTCGCAAGACTATCGAGGATTGTGCTTGTGATTGGTTTTCAAGGTGACAAACTACGGGCGTATCTGGGAAATGAATATTGCGGAATTCCTATTTATTATCTGGAAAACCCTTACTATGCATATACTAATAATATTTATTCTCTGTTTCTGGCACGGCACCACTTAGCGTCTGATGATACTTTATTGTTAGAATCGGATATTGTTTTTGAGAAGAGAATACTTGAAAGAGTGCTCGAAGAACCGTATCCTGATGTAGCAGTAGTAGACCGTTATAAGAGTTGGATGGACGGGACTATGGTGACTGTGGATGAAAAGCAGTTTATTGTGGACTTTGTATCTAAACATACTTTTTCGTACGAAAAAACTTCTACTTATTTTAAGACGGTGAATATCTATCGTTTTAGTAAGGAGTTTTCTGTAGGTAAGTACGTACCTTTTCTGGAAGCCTATTGCAAATGTTTTGATAATAGTGCATATTACGAACAAATACTGGCCGTTTTGTCTTTGTTGGATAAAGCCGGGTTGAAGGCTTTGCCGCTTGAGGGTGAAAAGTGGTATGAGATAGATGACATGCAGGATTTAGATATTGCCGAAACGCTATTTGGTAAGAAAGAAGGGCTTTTGTCCGGTTACCAAAAACGTTATGGAGGGTATTGGCGTTTTCCTTTCTTGTTTGATTTTGCTTATCTGGTGAATCCACATTTCCCGACAGAAAGGATGCTGGAAGAACTGAAGGCTAATTTTGATAAACTGCTCAGGCAATACCCTTCGGGGAGTTATGTAAACAGGCGATTGGTGGCGAAGCACTGGAACATTCCTGCGGAGGCTGTCGCGGTGGGGAATGGCGCGGCAGAGTTGATAAGAAAGCTGATGGAGCTGCTTCCCGGTAGAATGGGGGTGATTCTTCCTACATTTGAAGAATATCTGGTGCGTGATGACCGGATAGAGACTTTCTTGCCGTTGGGGCCAGGTTATCGCTATACCGTAAGCGACCTGAAAACATTTTTTGAGGATAAGGGAGTGACTTCATTACTGTTGCTGAATCCGGATAACCCCTCCGGAAATAGTATTCCTTACGAGGATTTGATTTCATTAGCGGGATGGACTCAGGAGCGTTCGATACGGCTGATTGTGGATGAGTCTTTTATTGACTTTTCGGAGGGCGGAGAGGAAACTTCTCTGATTGATGACAAGATATTGAAGGAGTATAATCATCTGGTGGTGATAAAGAGCCTGTCTAAGTCACATGGAATTCCCGGATTACGATTGGGAATTGCTGTTTCCGGTGACCATAAATTAATGGATGAATTACAGCAGAAACTTCCGGTCTGGAATATAAACTCTTTGGCGGAGTACTATTTACAGATTCTGGACAAATACACCATCGCCTACCGGCAGGCATGTGCCCGCTTTAGAGAGGAAAGAGCGCTCTTTTTTGAAGAACTTCAGGAGGTAGGCTATTTAGCGGTATTTCCTTCACAAGCAAACTTCTTTTTATGTGAAGTGACCCATAAGTACAGCGCCCGAGAGCTTGCGGAAGTTTTGCTGAGAGAGCATGATATTCTGGTAAAAGACTGTAGCTTGAAGAGGGGAATGTATGGAAAGCAGTATATTCGTATTGCTATCAGGAGTAAAGAGGAAAACCGGTATTTGGCCGGAATATTAAAATATAAATTATGAATATAGATATAAAGGAGGCACATCGGAGGATGCTTTATTTATTGCAGTCTTTCGATACTGTCTGCAAGAAGCACGATATTGATTATTGGCTCGATTATGGTACACTGCTGGGAGCTATCCGGCATCAGGGGTTTATTCCTTGGGATACAGATACGGATGTGGGGATGTTAAGGAGTGATTATGCACTCTTTCTGGAGAAGGGTGTACCGGAACTGCCTCAGGATATTTTCTTTCAGACTCCGGAAACAGAACCGGCCATGGCTCCATGGAGCTGGTTGGTTGAGGCGCGGTTGAGAGATCGGCACAGCCGGTATGTTCCGGATAAAAAGACTCCGGTCGAGCCGATGCAGTTCGGTGGATTACAGTTGGATCTTTTCATTTATGATTGGGATGGTAAGTATGAGAATGCTTTGTCGAACAGTTTTGAGCGGAATTTGAGTGAGAGCCGTATTCATTTGCGGCTGGATGAGGTGGAATATCTGGATACTGCACGATTTGAAGGAGTGGAGTTTCCGGTTCCGTCAGGATACGATGCTTATCTGACCCGTTGTTATGGAGATTATAGAACGTTTCCCCCGGAAGAGGAAAGGCAAATTCCGGAAGTGGTTGCCTGGTCGGTGTAATAAAATGATTGATTACGTCAATAAAGAAAATATGGAAAGCGTAAGAGGGATAGAAAATCCGGGGATGATGGGAGAAATGGGAAAAATCATCGGATTCTATCGTCTTTATCGGCAGACGGCTGAAGAAGAGTGGGAAGAGAAAGCAGAAGTGTTGCTGGATGAGGTGATGGAGAATTGTTCTTTGGAACTTCCGGTGACTTATGGTGACGGTTTGTGCGGAGTAGGTGTCGGAATTGAGTATTTGTTGCAGGAGGGCTTTGTGGAAGGGGATGCCGACGAGATTCTATGGCAGATCGATTGCAGGGTATTTAACACGATTAATAGTAGGGCGATCGGAACTTTAGGCATCGGGAAAGGTATTTGTGGTCTCGCTTATTATCTGTATTACCGGTTGTCCCGGAGGAAAGGTGAGGAAGACATCAAGGTGCTACGAATGAAAGAGCATTTAATTTACCTGATTGACTGGATAGCAGACTCACTGCCCGGAGTCAGGGAAAGTTCACTTTTCGAAGAGGTGTTTTTTATTCTTTGCCTGTTGCATCGGTTGGATGTATTCAATGCAAAAGTCGAGAAACTGATGGAGTACTGTGAGAAGGGCATGATTACATCTGGAAGGGAGGCGGTATGGATCTGACAAGAGAGGTTAGCATTCTCATCCCCTTGCGGGTAGATAATCCGGAGAGGGCGGAGAATCTTCGGTTTATCCTTTCTTTGCTGCTACAGCAGACAGAGGTGTCTGTGGATATTCTTGAGGCGGATACGGAGCAACGTTTTTATTTGTCTGAGACGTGTGAGAGGTTACGCTATCGGTTTGTGAAAGATGATGATCCGGTGTTCTACCGGACACGTTATTTAAATATATTGTTGCGATCGGCTAAGTTCCCGATTGCAGGTATCTGGGATACGGATGTGATTATTCCGCCGGTTCAGTTGAGAGAAGCGGTCGGCAGGATTTGTTCGGGCTGTGTGATGTGTTTCCCGTATGACGGGCGTTTTATCTTTCTGAATGAAGCTATGAGTGACAGAATCCGCAAGGACGTATCAGTGTTGGAAAAGGTGGATGCTACTTCAATAGGGATGAGACCTTCGGTGGGAGGAGCTTTTCTTGTGAACAGGGTTGCCTATCTGCGGGCAGGCGGAGAGAATGAAGCGTTTTATGGTTGGGGTCCCGAAGATGCCGAAAGAGTGAAGCGTCTGGAGATATTAGAGTTGCCCATTGCACGTGTAAAAGGACCGTTATATCATCTTCATCATCCGAGGGGCATCAATTCGGGGTTTGATATGGGTGAACGGGATAAACGTAATTTAGAAGCATTGCTGGCTACTTGCAGAAGGAGTAAGGCGGAGATGCTAAGGTGGCTTGAACAACCAACCTTTCCGGACTGATCACACTAAATTTATATGGTATTTGATTGTCGGGTTTATAAATAGGGATAAAAATGATTGATTTTAAGTGATTTTTCAAATTGAAAATGTATCTTTGTATACATATCCCTGAAAAATAAATATTGAGAGACAGTCATTATGAAAAACACAATATTATTGTTAAACGGTTTATGGCTGCTCGGGCTGGTGGCCTGCCAGCCAAAATCTTCTTCTTTATCCGAATGCCCGATTGTCAATGTACGCTCTGCTTTGCAGAAAGAGACACCTATCTCCATGAAAGAAGATGTGGTGAGCATACAATATATTCCTTTGGAAACAACAGACTCATGCCTGATTAGCAATCTGCTGAATCTGCAGGTGACGACGGATTACATGTTTATGTATAACGGAAAGACTGAAGAAGTGTTGCAATTTGATCGAAAGGGTAAGTTCATACGTCGGGTCGGCCGCCAGGGAAATGGGCCGGGAGAGTATAGTATGATAAGTGAACTTGCGGTTGATGATAGCAATAAAGAATTATCTATATTCCAGTATGGAGGGGATGCATTGGTGTATTCGTATGACGGAAGTTTTCTACGGAATGATACAACGGTGAAGCAGGCCGGTGGAATGTATGTCTTTGCGGATGGGAAGAGAGCATTGAAAGGATTGGTCATGAAGCCTTTTGAACAAGCACCATGGGCAGGCGCATTGCAACAGGCTGATGGTTTGCTGTTAAAGTCTAAGTCTCTTTTTCCACAAGGACTCTCTCAGGATGTTTGTTTCATGAAAGAAATCTGCTTTTCTCCTTCTACAGAAGGGGTACTGCTGTTTACTGCATGCAATGATACGGTGGCCGGGATTTATGCTAATGGAATAGAGCCGGCTTATGTTCTGAAACGGGAAAACCCGACTGAATATTATGTGGATATTGCTAATATTAATAAATTCAGGGATAATACAGTTGAAACGGATCAGATTATTGGAGTCTATGATCTGTTCGAATCTCCTCACTATCTTTACTTGCGTCTGTACAAAGGAGATGCTATTTTTATACAAAGATTCGATAAGAAGACCGGTGAACTGAAATCGCAGCGTATTCCGGATGATTATTTGGAATGTAGTGCTGCCATTCCAGGCGGCAATGTAATTGGCATGGATAATGATATAGATGGAGGGATACCTTTCTGGCCGGAGTATGTAATGGCGGATGGGGGACGCGCACAAGTGGTGAATGCTGATATTCTTTTGGCTTTACGTGAAAAAGGATATCTAAAGCAGGCTCCTGATGTATTGAATATCGGGGATGAAGCCAATCCGGTAGTGATTCTTTATAAATTTAAAAGATAGGAGGTATTATGAAATCATTTACATTTTGCATTTTATTAGCCCATGTGTTGGCTTTTCCACTATTTGCTCAGAAGAATGCAGCTGCCGTCACGCTGAATTTGGCAAAGGCTGTTACACAAAGTCCTAAGACGGTATTAATGAGTGAACTGGCATCTGATGTACGTTATTTCCCTTTAGAGACTACTGATAATTGTCTGCTGGGGAATGAATGTAGTATTATTTATGCCGGAAACTCGATTATTGCGGGTGACGCACAGACCAGAAGTTTTTATCGGTTCGATAAAAATGGTAAGTTTATGAATAAGATAGGCCGGCAAGGACAGGGGCCTGAAGAATATGCGGTAGGATTATTGTTTTTTACTGACCCTGATAACCAAAAACTGTATGTTCAGGATTTCCAGGATATAATCTGTTATGGCTTCAATGGTAAATTTCTCCGTCGTATACCGGCTCCTCACCTGAATATGGGTACCGGAGCTGTAGACGGTCAGGGATCTATTCTCTATTGTGATAATAATTATTTTATGAGAAAGGATAATCCCCAACAACTGTTCCTTATCGATGAAAATGGGAAGAAACTAAAGATCTGGAAAGGATATATGGAACCTGGAAAGAAATATGGTGTTAACCTATCTACCCGCGATGTAATGTATTGTTATGGGGGCGATATTTACTTTAAACCTGCGTTGGAGAATCTGATTTATAAAATTGATGCCAACAGAAAAAAGACATTGGCATGGAAATTTGATTGTTCGGGGAAGGATGTGGATGTATCTGCCAATGAAATAGATCCCGGAAAACGTTTTCAATCAATTGCAGTACAACAGGTTTTTGAGTCAGACCGTTATTTCTTTGTGCTTTATGTCCTGAAGAATGAAAGCTTTGTGGGATTGTATGATAAACAGAAGAAGAGTTTTTCAAATGTGATTATAAAAGATGATTTGGCGGCAGGATTTGATTTTACTCCTCCCGGAACAGGGTTGGGAAATCAGTTGGCAAATGCCCGGATGGTAGGTTATCTGAGTAAAGGTAAACGCTATTCGAAAGCTTTACTGCCGGAAAGAAAAAAAGAACTGGATGAATTGATAAACCGATTGGATGAAGAGGATAATCCGGTAATGGTTGTTGTAACATTAAAATAAAATCTATATAAATTCTTTTTAAACGTATGAAAATTACAAGTTATGTTTCTTTTTTATATTGCTTATGTCTGATGCTGGCGAGTCCGACAGTACAGGCGAGCGAAGTGCGAACCGCTATTTTTGAGGGGAAACCGTGTATTAATCCCCCTCATGTGGTGGGAAACTATCCTGCTACCCCTTTTTTGTTTTATATTCCCACCTCCGGAGAACGACCGATAAAGTGGCATGCTGAAAATCTTCCCAAGGGATTGAAGCTGGATAAAGAAACGGGGATAATCAAGGGAAAAGTAGTAGAAAAGGGAACGTACAAAGTAATGCTGAAAGCTGAGAATGCCCTTGGAACCGATACACAGGAACTACTGATTAATATAGGAGATGAGTTGTTGCTGACTCCTCCGATGGGGTGGAACAGTTGGAATACATTCGGACGTCACCTGACAGAGGAGCTACTGTTGCAAACTGCAGATGCAATGGTAGAAAACGGAATGCGTGATTTGGGGTATGCTTATATTAATATCGATGACTTTTGGCAGTTGCCTGAAAGGGGAGCTGACGGTCATATCCAAATTGATAAAACAAAGTTCCCGAGAGGCATCAAATATGTGGCCGATTACTTGCATGAGCGAGGATTCAAACTTGGAATTTATTCGGATGCCGCTGATAAAACTTGTGGTGGGGTTTGTGGCAGTTATGGATATGAAGAAATTGATGCACGGGATTTCGCATCCTGGGGTGTTGATCTTTTGAAGTATGACTATTGCAATGCACCTGCCGGAAGAGTAGAAGCGATGGAAAGATATGAGAAGATGGGGAGGGCATTGAGAGCGACCGACCGTTCTATCGTCTTTTCAATTTGTGAGTGGGGACAGCGTGAACCTTGGAAATGGGCGAAGAAAGTCGGCGGACATTTATGGCGAGTATCCGGTGATATTGGCGACTTGTGGAATCGTTCGACAGACGAAAAGGGAGGTTTACGTGGCATTTTGAACATTCTTGAAATAAATGCACCGCTTAGTGAATATGCAAGACCCGGCGGATGGAATGATCCGGATATGCTTGTTGTGGGGATTGGCGGAAAAAGTAAGAGTATCGGTTATGAATCGGAAGGTTGTACGAATGAACAATATCAGTCCCACTTTGCTCTCTGGTGCATGATGGCTTCTCCATTACTCTGTGGCAATGATGTACGGCAGATGAATGATAGTACGTTACAAATACTTTTGAATAAGGATCTGATTGCTATCAATCAGGATCCGCTGGGCATTCAGGCAGAGCGTGCCATTCGTGCCGATCATTATGATGTCTGGGTGAAGCCGTTGAGTGACGGAAGCAAAGCAATAGCTTGTCTGAACCGGATATCCGGACCCGTAGACGTGGAGTTGAATGTAAAGACGGTAGAAGGATTGTCATTGGATCGGGTATATGATGTTATAGAAGGCAGCCTTGTGGCTGAGGCTTCTACCGGATGGGTCGTAAAGCTTGCTCCCGGTGAGTGTAAAGTGTTTATATGTAAATAAGATTGATTGTAAAATAGGGCTATCCGGTAAAATTGGCGGTACCGGATAGCCCTTTCTTCATAGTCAGGTTTATATTGGGTTGGTTATTTTAATCGTATGGTTGGGCCTATCTTATAAGTATTTTCCCATTGCCGGGTAGCAGCATTGTAACTTCTGTCGGTACCCAGATTTAGGTCGAGACCATATTCTTTTCTTTCCAGGAGGTTTATCCGGAATGAAGCGCCGTAATGGGATTGTGGAGATAACGGGAAACCTTGTACACCGGAGTTGGGATTACAGTCCAGCCGGTATTGTCCGTAAATATAAGCGGTCAGCCAATTATTCAGACGATAGGTAAGGTCTGCGTTAAGGGTAAAATCATTAAACATCCGTCCGTTAGAGCGGTATTGATAGGCATTGCCACCTATCCGGATAGCCAGTTGTCTGTTAAGACGATATACCAATCTGCCACCTGCCATATTCTGAGTACCTACTCCCCGGAGTGAATAACTGGAACCGTATAATTCGTATCCGAAATAGCGGGAATTGAACAATCGGTACTGTTGCTGATTAAAATAACCGGTGAAGACGGGATCCAGATAGGAGAATTTTTTTCTCAGTTCGTATTGTTTGACTAACGGCATACTGTTATTGAAAGCAGGGTTGGTTTCTGACAAAGTATTCTTTATTTCGGGTAGTTTGAAGATTTGAGGGGTTTTCATTTCTTTGTGCAGTGTAAAGGCAGGTATGGGCGTTTCGTTGAATGTTTGCGCATAAGCAAATCCGTTGCCGCAAATGATAAATAGCATTGTCAATCTGAATTTTTGCATAGTTAAGTCTTTTATGTCTTTTAGACGCAGAGATATGCCGAATGCTGCAATGTTTTTTCAAAAGAATCATTTATCTTTGCCGAAATACGTTAAAAATCGAATATGGAACTGGATCTTCAACAACTTACTACTGAGGTATGCCGGATAGCAACTGAAGCCGGGAATTTTTTGAGAAAAGAACGGAGGAGCTTTAGTCGGGAGCGTGTGGTGGAAAAGCATGCGCATGACTATGTGTCGTATGTTGATAAAGAATCTGAACGCTTGTTAGTGGCACAACTGTCTGCATTGCTGCCCGAAGCCGGGTTTATTGCGGAAGAAGGTTCTGCCGTTTATAAGAATGAGCCTTATTGCTGGGTTATTGATCCGTTGGACGGGACGACTAACTACATTCATGACAATGCTCCTTATTGTGTCAGTATCGCATTGAGGAGCTGTACAGAATTACTTTTAGGAGTGGTGTATGAAGTTTGCAGGGATGAATGTTTTTACGCCTGGAAAGGTGGGAAGGCTTGGATGAACGGAGATGAACTGCATGTCTCGAAAATAGAAAACATAGAAGAGGCGTTTGTAATCACTGAACTTCCTTATAACCATCGGCAATACAAACGGACTGCGGAATATTTACTGAAACAATTGTATGGAGTGGTAGGAGGAATTCGTATGAATGGCTCGGCTGCATCGGCTCTTTGTTATGTGGCGGCCGGACGTTTTGATGCCTGGGCGGAAGCTTTTATCGGGAAATGGGATTACTCGGCTGCGGCACTGATTGTGTTGGAAGCCGGCGGAAAAGTAACTGATTTCTTTGGAAGTGAATATTTTATTGAAGGACATCATATCATTGCGACGAATGGCCCTTTACATCCTGTCTTTCAACGGCTGCTGAAAGAGATGCCTCCACTGGAAATGTAACTTTCCGGGTATTGACTAAACTGAAAAACATCACATGAATACTTGGTTCGACTCTTTTTGGTCTCTTTTGTTCCCACGTTGTTGTGTGGTTTGTGGAGCTCCGCTGTCGAAAGAAGAGGAGTGCTTGTGTATTCGTTGTAATATGAACTTACCCCGTACCGGATTTCATCTGCGAAAGGATAATCCGGTTGAGTGTCTTTTCTGGGGACGTATTCCGGTTCTTGAAAGAGCTTCTTCCTTTCTCTTTTATCGTAAAGGTAGTGATTTCAGACGCATCTTGCATCTGCTGAAATATAGCGGATATAAAGAACTGGGCGAAGTGATGGGACGCTATATGGCGGCAGAATTAATTTCTTGTGGTTTCTTTGATCATGTGGATGTGATTGTTCCTGTACCTTTGCATAAGAAAAAACAGAAGCTGAGAGGATACAATCAGAGTGAATGGATTGCCCGTGGTATATCTTCTGTGACGGGGATTCCGCTGAATGCGAAGAGCGTGATACGGGAAAAGAATACAGAGACTCAAACCCGTAAATCGACTTTTGAACGCTCGGAAAATGTGGAAGGTATTTTCAAATTGTGTGATGTAGCTTGTTTCCAAGGGAAACATGTACTGATTATTGATGATGTGCTGACTACCGGATCTACAACTGTGGCCTGTGCATCTACGCTTTTTGAAGTTGAAGGAGTACGGATCAGTGTGTTGACATTGGCCGTGGCCGAATAAATGAAGTGATAAATATGAGGGTGCATTGAAGCACCCTCGTATCTATTTAAAAAGTTTCAATTATCAAATCGGATGCCAGCATTTCCTTGATCGCCTTTCCAAAAGCCTGGAAATGGGGGGATGCCGCATGTATATCCATGGCACGCTGGTCTTTGTACTCTTCGTAGAAAATGAAAGCTACGGGTTGTGATGGGTTTTGATATAAGTTATAACTAATATTCCCCTCTTCTGCCCTTGTACCTTTGATTAGAGCATCAGCCGCCTGTAGAAATGCTTGTTCTTTGCCGGGTAGCACTTCTACACGTGCTACGATTGTTTTCTTTTCCATAATGATAATCTATAATTAAGATGATTCTCGTTCCGCAAATTTACGTATAAATGGTGATACTTTCTTTTTCATCTTGAATAAATTTGTTTGTAGGAATCGTCTGGCTCTTATTTCTGAGGAATCCATACTTTATAGCTATGGCTCTCTTCCCTGTTGGCCACAGCATAATATGGGATGGCTTTTGCCGGAATATCACCCTGGCATTTGATGATATTGACTCCATTGAGCAGATTACTGTCATGGGAGAGTTCCAAAGGTGTTTGTGCCTGAAGTTTGAATGTCTGCAGTTCCGGATTATCGGCATCCTCAAAACAGTAAATGATAGGCCCTGACGCCAATGCGACTTGTCCCCGTAAGTTTTCGACTGCTTTATTTGCAGTGATCAGGCGAGGTTGCATGGGTAGTTCAAGCTCAATGTGATCGCCTTTTTTCCATTCCCGGTTGATTTCTGCATATCCGTCTACGATCCTCAAAAGTACATCCTCTTGATTAACTTTTAACTTGACCGGTGCTTTTAGATTCGATTGGTAAAGGTCGTATGGATTTTCTGTACCTTGTGCCCATCCGGGAATACGGACTTTTATAGAGAAGGTACTTGCCTTGTCGGGATTGACTTGAATGGAAACAGCGCCGTGCCAGGGATAAGAGGTTAATTGTTTCAATCGGACGCTGTTGCTTTTACCGACAGGGACACGTACTTCGCTTCCTATGAATAAATTGACATAGACATTATCTCCCTGATAGGCATAGATATAACCGGGCATGGCAGCCATGATTTTCAGGAACATCGGTGGGCAACATGGACATACATGCCATTCCCACCTGTCGGGCTTATCGGTATTCAGGGGATTTTGATAGGTGTATTTATCACCGGACAAAGAAACGCCAGTCAGTACATTGTTGTAAAGCACTCTTTCCACTTCGTCCATATAGCGGGCATTGCAAGTTAATTGGTTCATGCGTTGGCTGAAAAAACCGGCTCCGACAGCTGCGCAGGTTTCCAGATATGCATCGGTGGGCAGAAAGTAGTCCGGACCAAACTTTTCGTCTTCGTGAATAGCGCCGACTCCACCTGTGATGAACATCCGTTTGCCTGCCATATTCTCCCAAAGACGTTTAGCTGTTTCGATGTATTGGGGTGATTGGTTCTCAAGTGCGGCCGCGGTTAGACCGGTTGCCATCAAGGTAGCTCGCACAGCATGCCCTTCAATTGTTTTTTGTTCGAGTACAGGGATCGAATCTTGTGAATACTCTCCCCAACTGGGACGAGAGTGTGTGCCGAATTCAGCTTGGTGATAACAAGCGTCTTTAATCCATTTTTCCGATTTCCGGTATCCCCACGTTCCCCATAATGGAAAGCCACAGTGATGCCCTCTGTTTTCTATCCAAAAAGTGGCCAGATTATAATAATCTGATTCCCGGACCGGTATGGAAAGTTTATCTTTCAGTTCCGGTTCGTTTTTATACAACCAGTATAATGCCATTACGGCTTCCTCGGGGCCGGAATGTGCGGGAACGATATTCTTGCGTGGTTCCGGACCCATATAATCTGCCATGTAATTGGCAAAGCGGGTTGCAATTTCAAGCAAACGTGTTTTGCCGGTTGCCTGATAATAATGTACTCCGGCTTCGATCAGCATCCCGGCATTGTATACATCGTGTTGTCCACGAAGGAGTCCCCCATTGTCTCCCCATCTATGGTTGTTTTCCATAAGTTGGGTATGGGTGTTGATGTATCCGGTCGGCTCTGTTTGCTGAGCGGCATAGATGCGGTCTACATATCCGTCGATTCGTTTTTCCAGTTCTTTATTGGGGTGGCTTGCAAGAAAGTCGGCGATACCCCGGATACTTTCATAAACGAGTCCGTCATACCATTCGGGACCATCGTGCTGTTTGATATCTCTCTGCCCTTCAGCTACACGATCGAAATTCCGGAAAGCATTACGCGTGTCGGTCGATCCGGGAAAAGGAGTGTATTTCCCTTCGAATTTGTTTAATACATCATTAGTGGTTATTTTCCTCCAGATATCGAGTTTCGGACTCCAGAAAGCATCTTCTATCCGGACTTCGTTTAGCTCGGGCAAGTGGAGTGTTTGCCGGGTATTGTCTGTGTGAGACTGACACCCCATTTGCATCAGTACGGTTAGTACTGCTGCGACAGATAAATGTTTTGTGGTTTTCATTGTACATTGATTTTATAGATGCATATATGTTTGTAAGTATCTCCGGGTAAGAGGGTTGTTGACGGGAATGCCGGTTGGTTAGGACTATCCGGATAGTGCTGGGTTTCCAATGCGAGGGAAGCCCGGTAGTTGTATTTCTTTTCGTGCTTTCCGGTCATTGTACCATCAAAGAAGTTACCGCCATAGAATTGTAGTCCGGGTTCGGTGGTCCATACTTCAAGATATCTTCCTGAGGCGGGTTCATAAACGGTTGCTGCCAGTTCGGGGGTGTTGGAGGTTTTGCGATTCAATACCCAATTATGGTCGTAGCCGTGACCGAACTCTAGTTGCTCGAACGAATCATTTACTCGCTTTCCGATAGGTGTGGGGCGACGAAAATCCATCGGGGTCCCTTCTACATCCTGGAGAATACCGGTGGGGATTAGGGTCCGATCGACAGGAGTAAACTTATCCGCATTGATCATGAGTATATGGTCATTGATATCCTTATTGCCTGCACCGTGCAGGTTGAAGAAGGAATGATGGGTGAGGTTGATGACCGTTTCTTTGTCTGTTTGAGCCTGGTGAGTGATAATAAATTCGTTTTTATCCGTAAGCTTGTAATTCATGGATACTTGGAGATTTCCCGGATACCCCTCTTCACCATCTTTGGATAAATACGTGAGTTGTAAAGTCTGGCTGTCCGGCTGCTCAACATCCCATACTACCATATCAAATCCTTTAAAGCCACCATGTAGACTGTTGGGAGTATCATTGATGGGTAACTGGTAAGTTTGTCCGTTCAGGGTAAACTTTCCTTTGTTGATCCGGTTGCCATACCGTCCGATAGTGGCTCCCAAAAATCTTTCACCTTTATAATGGAGATATTTGTCCACATGATCGTGTCCGAGGACGATGTCTTCAAAATGCCCTTTTTTATCCGGAGTCCAGAATTCAACGACTCGTCCTCCGAAATTGGTGATGGCAATTTCAATGCCGTTTTTGTTTCTCAGAAAGTAGAGATCGGTTTGCTTTCCGTCAATTGTTTGTTGAAAATCGGCTCTTTTCAATTGTGAATGTTGGGCATTTACGGTGTTTGTGTGTATCATGGTTGTGAGTATTAATAAAATGATCAGTTTTGTTTTCATACGATTCATATTTTTAGTTCATTATTCGTAAGTTGTTAATTGGTCAATTCCTTTTGTATCTGCTCCAGAGACTTGTTCTTTGTTTCGGGTAGCCTGAGAGCAAAGAAGAAGCTTAGGAACATCATAATGGCAAAGAAACTGAAAATGAAGGTACCTCCTGTACGGATGAAAACGGGAAACATCCATGAAAGGAGGGCGGACCACACCCAATGTGTCATGCTGCCTAATACTTGCCCTTTGGAGCGCACATTGTTTGGGAAGACTTCGGAGATTAATACCCAAATGACGGCACCCAGTGAAATGGCAAAGAAAGCGATAAACCCCATCAGGCAGATAAGCATATAGTAACCTGAAAATGCGTCTTGGTAGAAACCTTTGGCTACTAAGGCCAAAGAGAGGGTCATACCGATGGAACCGATATAGAGGAGTTTTTTTCGTCCTACCTGATCTATCAGGATCATTCCGATCATAGTGAAAGTAAGGTTGGTCAGTCCGATAACAATAGACTGCATCATGGCTGAGTCGGTAAATACACCTGACATCTCAAAAATCCTCGGAGCATAATAGAGAATGGCATTGATACCTGATAACTGGTTGAAAGTAGCTATAAGGAAAGCATAGAGGATCGGTTTCCGGTATTTATGCTGAAACAGTTTTTCGCCACTGGCTCCTATTGTTACCAGGGATTCTTTGATTTCATGAATTTCCTGTTCAATATCTGCATTGCTGACCTTCTTTATGACGTGTCGGGCTTCGGCTTCCCGATCTTGCTTTACCAGCCAACGAGGACTTTCAGGTACGGTGTATAATAGAAGAGCGAATGCGATGGCAGGAATGGCTTCAACTCCTAACATCCATTGCCAATCATGCGCAATGCCATGAATCCAATAGTTGGAAAAGTAAGCCAGTACAATACCCAGTACAATATTAAACTGGAAGAATGCGACAAAACGGCCGCGCCAACGCGAGGGGGATATTTCGGCAATGTACATGGGACCGACTACGGATGAGGCTCCGACAGCTAAACCTCCGGCAAAACGGAAGAATAAAAAGGAATACCAATCGATGATGGCAGCACTGCCCACTGCAGAAACAAAGTAGAGAAAAGCAATAATTTTCAGTGCTTTCAGACGTCCGTGTTTTTCTACCGGTTTACTACAGACGAAAGCTCCGATGATTGTACCGATCAAAGCGATAGCAATGGTGAAGCCATGGCTGAAGTCGGATAGATCATATACCACCTGGATGGATTTCTCGGCTCCGGATATCACTGCGGTATCGAATCCAAAAAGTAATCCTCCCAATGATGCCACGAAGGCAACGTAAAACATGAAATTCTTTGCTGTATTTTTCATAATGCAGATGTATTATAGACCGAATTCGATCCGATTGATAACGTGATTTTGGTAACATTCGTCTAATTCCACAAAATATCCGCTCCATCCCCATACTCTGACAATTAAATTTTTGTGTTGTTCGGGATGTTTCCGGGCATGTAGCAGTGTCTCCCGGCTGACTGTGTTTAGTTGTAGTTGATGGCCGCCTAAAACGATGTAGGTTTTCACGAGCATACCCAGCTTTTCAATGGTTTCGTCATTGCTGAATACGGATTGATCGAACTCCAGGGTGAGGGGACCACCGTTGACAACACGGTCCAGATGTTGTTTGGTAAAAGATTTTATGACGGATATAGGACCTTTTTGTTTTAAAAACAGGCTGGGGGAGTAATTAGCAGGAATTATCTCGCCATCGTTACGTCCGTCGGGGGTGGCACGTAATTGATTGGAATGGAAAATGTAGTACATAGCGGTACCCGTACCTGCCCGGTAAACCCCTCCGCGTTCATTTCGTTTATCGGCCAATGACCGATCAAAAGAGTCGAGAAGATCTTTGGCTATCAAGTCGGCATAGTCATTATCCTGTCCCATTTTGGGCGCTTCTTCTCTTAATTTTTTTTGTAACTCTTCGTAGCCTTTGAAGTTGCTTCTTATGGCAGTAAGCAGGGTTGTATAATCCAGGCTTTGCTCTTCGAAATAGTATTTTTTCAGGGCAGCAAGGGTATCGGTAGCGGTTGCAATGCCTGTTCCGTGGATTCCGTAGTTGTTGTAGTAGGAACCTTCCGAAATATCTTTGGCTCTTTCGATGGTGCCGTCCATCAGTAAAGACATCATTGGAGAAGGGATGATGTAGAGATTGCGGTGTTTCTCGCAGATCGCATTGACCTCCTTTTGTATTTCCTGCTCCACCAATGTATAAAAGGATGAATAGTCCGAACAGGTATTTAGTTTTTCAAGGCACCGGTCTACACATCCGATTAAAGAAACGGCATCAATGTTAGGTATATCCATGGCTCGGTTAGGGATGATAAATTCCCAGCAGGCAGCCACTACGTAATTGTATGCGTCTTCTTTGGAATAGCCTTTCCGTATAAGTCCCGGAATGATGATATCATCATTGCTGTATTGGGGGAAACCCAGCCCTATTTTGGTCAGACGGGAACCTAAAGAGAATATTTCGTCAGGGGTCTTTGGGTCTACACGAATGTTGATTTTAGGATCAATTAGTTTTAATTCGTAACTTGCCTGCAGGCACATTCGGGACAGGTCGTTGAATAAGTATTTGCCCTCCGGATCGCGTCCTCCCAAAACCAGGCTCTGCCCATTGTCACCCTGTTGCATACCTGGATACAGGTCGCTGTCCTTATTGCATACAAGGAAAAATTCTTCAAGCAGATCGAATGCTTCTTCTTTGGTGAGTGTTCCATTTTCCAGGTCCCTCTGATAGAAAGGATACATATATTGATCGAAGCGGCCGAGGGTATTGTGATAGTTGCCTGCTTCCCAAATGGAGAAGTGGAGAATTCTCAAAAGCTGTAGAGCTTGTCTGAAGTTTTGAGCGCCTTCGGTCTTTATGGTATGTAAAGTGTGCGCAATTTCTGTCTCGTTATTGAGCAATGCATATTGTTCATACTTCTCAATTAGTTTCTGTATGGATATGATGCATTGGTACATGCTATTGAGGAATACTCTCTCTTTTTCATTTAAGGAGGGATTTTCCTGACGCTTTCGGATCTCCTGTTTTCTCGCTTCCAGTCCGTGTTGAATGGTATAAGCGTAATTGGGGGAGATATTACATACCGTACCTTTTTCGTGGATGTAATATTTGTTTTTTATTTCGTTCCATTCTTCAGGGGTGTATATATCCGGTACTTGCGTAAGGGTACGGGTAAAAACGATCTTTTCACCCGGAAGTATAACCGGGAGTTCAGCGTTCATCAAAGCTGCGAAACAGGCTGTAGCACGTTCTACAGGAGATAAACCTTGTTGGGCATAAATTGTGTTCAATTTGTCCAGCCCGATACTTGACGGTGTTCTCCTTTGTGAATGGTGTCGTTTATCTAAAATATACGTTTTTAGATAGTTAATTCTTTCGTTCATACAATTAGATTTTTGATATTATTTTCTTCAAATACATTATAGATTTGTGGCGCCTTTCCGGTATCGAACGGAGGATGATACGTTTCTCCGATCATTGCGTATTTGGCACCTGCTGTACGGTGATATCTAAGGATTTCGACACGTATCAGGTTCCTGGCATCTTTGATTTTTTCAAGAATGGCACTCATGTTTTCCCGGGTATCA
This sequence comes from Bacteroides fragilis NCTC 9343, assembly GCF_000025985.1. NCBI lineage: Bacteria > Pseudomonadati > Bacteroidota > Bacteroidia > Bacteroidales > Bacteroidaceae > Bacteroides > Bacteroides fragilis. The sequence goes on along the minus strand of NC_003228.3, from coordinate 4,940,707 downwards.
TTAACACCCGGGATTAAAGGTATCCGAATGATAAAATCTCGTCCGGAATTACAGAGTAAAGCAAGATTTTCCAGTATAATCGCATTATCCACTCCTGTATATTTCCGGTGCATTTCCGGGTCCGTATGTTTGATGTCGAATAAAATAAGATCAGCTAAAGAAGTAACCTCATTGAAAATGTGAGTGTTTGCGTATCCGCTTGTTTCGATAGCCGTATGTATGTCCGGAAGTTGTCGGAGCAGTTCGATAACAAAATCCGGTTGAAATAAGGGTTCTCCGCCGGTTAGTGTAACTCCTCCCCGGTTGAGCGTATAAATGGACCGGTTCTTTTCGATCATGGTAACCAATTCTTCCACAGTTATCTGATATCCACAAATACTTTTAACTCCTTTTTTAATCATGTATTGCGGCTGTGGCGATATACCTTCGGGATTATGGCACCATGCACAGCGTAGAGGACATCCCTTGAGAAATATCGTTGTTCGGATTCCCGGTCCGTCATGGATGGCAAATTCCTCGACACTGAATATTGTTCCTGTTTTCATTGTGTTTGGATTAACAATGGCAAATATATACATAATATTTTAAACAGGTACGAACTGGTATGTATGTTGTTGAGCATATATTCATATAATATTAAGAATATTAATAGCTCAAATTACCTTTATAGGTAATGTTTATGGGAGTAAAGACGATTATTCGACATTTACAAATAATGGATGTCTCAGATCACTGTTAAGGCGTAATGGACCGAATAAAGTGGCAAAACGGTCTGTCTATTGGCTTTTACCGTTTTTAAATTCATTAGGTGTCACTCCACAAAAACGCTTGAATGTCTTACTGAAATAGCTGGGATTATTGAATCCGAGTTGCCATGAGATTTCAGCAATAGTCAGATTAGTCTTTATAATCTTTACTTTAGCAACATCGATCTTGATTTTATTGATAAACTCGGTTGCACTCAGGTTTAATAGTTTTTTCAGTTTATTGTATAGTTGAGTTCGACTGATATTCATGTGAGTGGTCGGTTGGTCGACACTCAATTCCGGGTTCTCAATGTGTTCGATGACGAATTGTGTCAATGATTTGATAAATTCCTCGTCTTTGTTGTTGAGTTCTTCATTGAGTTGGAATATTTTCATGTCGTGATAATGTTCGCGGATATTATTTTTGGCTTTAAGCAAGTTGGTAATTCTAAGATTCAATTCATCGAAAGTGAATGGTTTTTCGATATAGGCGTCGGCTCCTGCAGATAAACCTTGCAATTCGTTTTCTTTCGAAGGCTGTGAAGTGATGAGAATGACCGGGATATGGGAGTACTCACGAGAAGTTTTAATATATTTACTCAATTCATATCCGTCCATATAAGGCATCATAATGTCACTGATGATAATGTCGATGATATGTGTTTTTAGCAACTCTACAGCTTCCTGTCCGTTATAAGCCGTTTTCACCTTATATAAACGGAGTAGCTTACTTTTTAAAATGTTATTGATATCCGGATTATCTTCCACCAAAAGTACAGTCATCTTTTTCTCGGCATTTGCAGCATTCATATCCTCTTTTAGTCCGGAGTTATTGAGCAGGTATACAGTATCTGCCACTACGTCGGGTGAGTTAACGATATCCAAAGTTTCGTCCGGTGCAATCATATCCTTAGAGTCTTCGACCAAAGGTAATTTTACTTTAAAGGTCGTACCGCTATTTTGATGACTTTCTATCTCAACTGTTCCTGAAAGCAGCTGAACTAGACCATTCACCAAAGCCAGTCCAATACCCGTATTGGAATACTTTTGATCGGATGAATCGGTTTTGTGAAAAGGCTGCATGACAGCTTCCCGCTGTTCCGGATGAATATATGAACTGCTGTTATGACAGGAGAGAATCAATTGTCCGGAAGCTTTGTCTACATCAATCCTGAAGTTTATTTCACTTTGAGGATCAGAATGTTTGAAAGCATTGCTGAGCAGATTACTGATGATTTTCTCTATCTTGTCTCTATCGAATACCGTATAATAAGAGTCGGCTGAAGTTGCATATTGAAAAACAATCTGCTTTTGTCTGAAGACGGGAATAAACAGTTCGAAGATGCTGCGTCCATAAGTCATAATATCTCCTTTGACATATTCGATGCGTGCATGGTCGGTTTCTACAGAACGAAATTCCAAAAGTTGATTGATCAGGAATTGAAGCCGTTGGATATTCCGATTGATGATTTTCATTTCTTCACCGGTAATTGTATTGTTTCGTCCGATTGATATATCTTCGAATACAGCCATAAGGATAGATAAAGGAGTCTTAAACTCATGGGTGATATAAGTGAAAAAATTCAGCTTGTGTTTATTCAGTTCGCGCAGGTTGTTTTTTTCCATTCTTTCGATGCGGATATCCATTTTGTCTCGCATACGCACTTGGTAGAAGCGGACAATTATAAAACTGATAAGAAGTCCGATAAGAGAATAAATAGTGATCATGAAACCACTCAGCAAAAAGTGAGGACGAATGTTAATGGTTATTTTCCGACGGTCGAATACAACTCCGTTTTTTCCTATGACCCGTACGTGAAATTGGTAGGTGCCCGGATCAAGGTTGGTATATGTGACTGATTGTGGGATTTGTTGTGTTGCATTCCATTCGGTCTCCATACCTTCCAGATAGTATTCACAGGAAAGTTGTGATTGGCAATTTTCATTATAGTTGATTACCAGAAAATCAAAAGTCAGGGTATTCATACCGTGAGGTAAGCGAATGACAGATGTGCTGTCGATATTATTCTGTAGAATGCCGTCCGGTGATGGTTGTACGTGTTTATTAAAAATCCTGAAATCCGAGAAAGTCAGATGAATATCGTTTGTAGGACTGTTATGGTTCAGTCCTTCCGGTCGGAAGAAGCATACCCCATTGATACTGCCAAAGAAAAGGGTACCGTCAGGATCTTTATAGCCCGGACAGGCATTGAACTGGTTGGAAACCAGATTATCGGATACTTTATAATGGGCAAAACTCCGACTTTCCGGATTGAAAGAGAAGATACCGTTATCCGTACTCATCCATAAATAGCCAAAGCTATCTTCCTGTATGGAATAAATATCTCTTTGCCGGAGTTCATTCTCCTTTCCGAATGCCTGTATACTGTCTGCACGTGCATTGTATTTCATCAATCCTCCGTTGCTGGTACCGAACCAGACCTCTCCTTTGGAGTCAACAAAACTACAATAAATATTATCGCTGGTCATTGTTTTACAGCCTGTCACTCCTTTTTGATATCGATGGATACTATGGGTCGGAATATGATACCGAAAAATACCGTTGAAATGTGTGGAAAACCAGATATTTCCTTTGAGATCACGTGTGATGTCGTCAATACGTATAAGCCGGAATACATCCGGAAGGAAGGGAGTGAATGAATCGGTCCGGAAATGATAGATATTGACACCTTGGCTGGTTCCTATAAACATAGTATCAGGATTATGAACATAAAGTTTATAGATTGAATTATTGGATAGTCCCGCGTGTCCCCCTGCTATGTTTTTATATGAACGAATATAGCCTTTTGCTAAATCGACTTTTTGCAACCCATCGATAAAGTTGCCAATCCAGATATTACCGGAGTGATCTTCGGCTAATGCATGGACATTATCTCCGTTTAATGACGGGTGTGTCGATTTGTTTAAATACCTGATGTGACCATCCGGGTAAAGAATAGAAATTCCATGATCTTCGGATGCAAACCACAAAGCTCCGTTTTTATCTTTAATGATGTTGCTGATTGCTTTTCCTTTCAGGTATTGTTTCCCATTATCTGCTATCAGGTAGTGGAAATTATTTTCGGTCAGGCTGGTGTAACTGACCCCTCCGAAGAAAGTGCCGATCCACATAATGTCACCCCGGCTTTTATAAATAGTATAGATCGCATTATCGGTCAGTCCGGATTGGACATCTTTTGCATGCTGCCGATATTGTATGTAGCTGTTATCTGTATAGTCATAGATGAAAAGTCCGTTTTCGGTTCCGATCCATAAATTTCCACGCATATCTTCTTGGATGCAGCGAATATAACGCATATCCTTTCTGTCTTGTGAAGCGAACTCCACGGATACGAATTGATTATAGTTTTTGTTGTATCGGTACAGTCCGTTTTCGGTCGTCCCCAGCCATAGAGTCCCCTGCGAATCTTTATAAATAGAAGTAAACTCGACAGGATAATCCGGAGAAACCTCAGTAGCTGTGATTTTTCTGGTCATTTGTCCGTTTGGGCGGAAACAATAAATCGTATTTGGACTCACTGCCCATACATTTCCATTCATATCCAGCGTTACTTTTACAATCAATCCCTTATGGAGTAGTGGCATACTTTGCTCTGTCTTACTATATGCATATAGCCCGGAATCGGACGCAATGAAAACTGAACGTCCGTCGTAGGCCATGTCCAATACATATAGTGGGGCCTTGGTTTGCGGAACAATAGTGGTGAACTTCTCTCTCATCATATCATACAAGCACAGTCCTTCATTGGTACCCATCAATAGAGTATCCTGACCGAGGAGTAGCAGTTTCTCGATGCAGTTTGAAGAGAGTCCGTCATCTGACTTATAATATTGTTTGATGTTGTATCCATCATACCTGTTCAGTCCTTTGAGGGTTGCAATCCAAATATATCCTTTTGAATCCTGCAGAATATCCCGTACGGCACTATAGGTAAGTCCGTGTTGACTACCCAGGGAGTGGAACATAAGTTCGTTCTGTTGTGCATATAGGATAACAGAAGAAAAAAATAAAATCAGGGTAAAAGTGCTCTTCTTCATTCGTCTCTTAATTACGTACAACACAAAAGTCTGAAATAAAAACGAATCAAAAAGATACTTATGGTCACAAACTGATATTTATATTCACTATAGAAATATTTAATGTAAATATGAATATGCGTATCAGTGAATAATCTATTGTTTTACGGTTCGGTTCTCTTTTCGCTTACTTTTGCTGAAACAACAAACAGTAAAATATGCATGAAACAACAACTCAGTATGGAACCACACAAAATGGACTCGTCCTGATCCGACTTCGGGACTTAACAAACAAACTAAAAATGTATGAATCCTTTTTAATGACTAAATTACTAATATTATGAATCTAAAAGATCTGAACAACCTTAGAGCAGATACGGAAGGCAGGATAAAAACCGTCTTCTTAATATGCATGTTTGTGCTGGTGTCTGCAGGTGGATTTGCTCAAAACACAAAGAGCATTTCGGGTACGGTGAGAGAGAAAGGCAGTAATGAAACTGTTATTGGTGCCACTGTACAAGTGAAAGGAACACACAATGGGGTGATTACTAATGAGAATGGGGAGTATACAATTAAAAATGTATCTCCGGGACAAGTACTTGTTTTCTCAATGATTGGTATGAATACGGTTGAAAAAACTGTAGGTAGCCAAAATCGGATAGATGTACTGATGGATGCGGGAGTATTGATTGACGAGGTGGTAGTGACCGGTTATCAGACTCAGCGTAAAGTGGACTTGACCGGATCTGTATCCAGTTTGAGTTCCGATCAGTTCATGCAAACCAACCCGTTAAGTCTGGAGCAGGCTTTGAAAGGAAAAATATCCGGTGTGCAGGTAATGAACAATGATGGTGCGCCGGGTGGTGGAATTACGATTAAGATTCGTGGAGCCAGTTCTATTACGGCAGGTAGTTCACCTCTGTATGTCATCGATGGTTTTCCTCTCCCTATTTCGGACGATCCTCTGGAAAGTCCTTTGGCTACTATCTCTCCTGATGCAATCGAGAGTATCTCTATCCTGAAAGACGTATCATCAACTGCCATTTATGGGGCACAGGGGGCTAATGGCGTTGTGTTGATTACTACGAAGAAAGGATCGGCCGGTATGAGTGAAATCTCTGTGAAGGCTACTTACGGTATCAGTAAACTGGCAAATTCTATTCTAATGCTGGGTGCGGAAGACTATATGCGTGCGTATATGCGTGATATGATTATGAGCGGACGCTGGCAAAATGCTGATTTCTATCAGGAATATAAAGATCAGATATGGAATACCAATCCTTCCCGTTTCCAATTCTATCCCGATCTTTGTTTGCAGAATGGTACTAAACAGAATTATGAAGTTTCTTACAGAGGGGGAACAGACCGCATACAGAACTCTACAATCTTTTCGTTGATGAATGAAGACGGTATTGCCATCAATACCGGATTTAAACGATTCTATTTCCAAACGAATAATAGCATTAAATTGCTTCCGCAATTGACTTTGAACACAAATCTTTCATATGAACACAATATTCGTAGCGGTGCTTTCTGGACAGAAGGTAATATTTTTAACGAAATACAGACTTTCTCTCCGCTTGTTCCTAAAGAATGGACTTTTCAGGAGATAGATGATAACCTTTACTATACAGGTAAGATGGATAACCCTTATAGAAAATTAAAAGATATTGATTACTCTAACAAGAATAATACTTTCTTCGGTCAGGCAGAGTTGGTTTACAATATCAATGATAACTGGTTTGTAAAAGGAGGTATTGGTGTGCGTATACCCAAAGGTGAAGTGAAAGAATTTATCCCGAAAACCATTCAGAGAGGCTACGATAATAACGGATTGGCCACATACGCTACGCAAAGTGGATTAAATATGCGTGGAGTAGTCCAGGCCGGATTTAATAAAGTGTTCAACAAAGTACATAGTCTCTCGGTAAATGCCGTATACGAGGCTAATACCAACAAGTATGAAACCTTTAATCAGGAATATTCTCAGTTTAATACCGATTTGGGATGGGAAGGTATTTATGATGCAAAAAGTGGTAATCATGTGAAATCTCCCGGTGTATCTTACGAGAAGATAGCAATGCTTTCGGGGGTATTGATGGCTAACTACTCTTATAAAGGGCGTTATTTATTGAAAGCATCTATGCGTGCTGACGGTTCTTCTAAATTCAGCCCTGATAATCGTTGGGGATTTTTCCCGTCCGGAGCATTGGGTTGGAGAGTTTCAGAAGAAGAATTTTTTAAGAATGTATCTTGGTTGGAGAAGAACGTTAATAACTTGAAACTACGTTTTAGCTATGGTCAGGTAGGTAACGATCAGATTGCTCCGTATGCTTATGCACAGACCTTATCTTCCAGCCAGAGACAAGCCATTTTTGGTGACGGAGCTATTCCGGCCTTGTACACCAGCCGTATGGCAAACCCCGAAATCAGTTGGGAAGTAACGGAAGAGTTTAACGGCGGTCTCGATTTAGATATGTTTAATAACCGGCTGAATATTTCATTGGATCTCTATACCAAGACAACTCGTGATATGCTGCTTGAACAGAATCTGCCACGTACTTCCGGTTTTGGAAAAGTAACCAGGAATATCGGTTCGGTACGTAACCGTGGATTTGAAATCAGTGTAGGCGGTGTGCTGATTGATAAGAAAGACTTTACGTGGAATGCAACAGTGAACTTTAGTTCCAATCAGTCCAAAGTACTGAGTCTAGGTGCTGAGACACAGATGTTGGAAGGGCGTCCGGTGGGTTCTGCTTCGGGTTCGGAAAATGTCCTGATAAAAAAGGGATATCCTCTCGGACTGTTCTATGGTTTGCAAATGGAAGGTATTCGCAGTAATTGGCATTCTGACTATAATGGTATAGGCAGTGCTGATTCTCCTTGGTGGTATGCCACTGAAAGAGAGATGCCATACGGATTCCCATCTTTTGCAGATACCAATGGAGACGGGAAAGTGGATATGAGTGACCGTGTCGTGATAGGAGATGTGAATCCGGTATTTATCGGTGGCTTGAACACCCGTTTGCGCTGGAAATTCATTGAACTGGCTATGGACTTCAGCTGGTCATACGGAAATGATATAATCAATGGTAATGTATACAATCTGATGAACAATGGCGATATTCGTAATAAGTCGGCCGTATACTATAAAGATGCTTGGTTTGCTAATAATCCTACCGGTACTTTTACAGGTCCTGGTGCAATTGATTGGTCCGGGTATATGTGGGCTGCTTCCAACTCTGAAATGGTGGAAGATGGTTCGTTCCTGAAGATGAATAACCTGGCTGTAACTTTCCGTATGCCGAAAAATATATTAAAGGCTTGGAAAATTAAGGACCTGGCTCTGACATATACGATTAACAATGTTTTCTGTTTAACGAACTATTCGGGATATGATCCTGAGGTACGTAGTGGCAGCTCTGTAAATAATCGTATTCTTCCGGGAGTCGATATCTCGGCTTATCCGTATGCCCGGTCTCATATATTCTCACTTAATTTTAAATACTAATAAGGTACTGCCATGAAAAAAATATTATTAGCCCTTTTAACCTCTTGCGCCTTAGTGTCGTGTGAGGGGTATTTCGACCAGTTACCGAAAACAGAACTTCCGTCTGAAACTTTCTATACTTCCTATGATGCTGCTTTACGTAATGTAGCTATATTGTATGCTAATGCAGGGCATGTCAATGATGGAATTATGACCAGTGACCGGTTTATGATGCCTTCATTGATGAATGAAGGTCCGTTCGACCTGACTTCGACATCGGGTAGTGTACTGAATTTGTGGTCAAAGCATTATGCGTATATTGCACAGGCAAATCTGATACTTGAGAGGCTGGAAACCAATAAAGAGGTGATTGATGAGAATGCAGGACATTCTGCATTGGATAAAGCTACGATCACCGGATCAGCTACTGAAATGCTGATGGGAGAAGTTCGTTTCCTCCGGGCTTATGCTTACTTTACATTGTATCGTTATTATGGCGGTGTACCTCTGATTATAGAGCCTACCGGACCGAAGCCGGATTATGTGCCGCGAGCAACCCGCCAGGAGATGTTCAAGTTCCTCTATGACGAGATGGCCTATGCATTGGACAAGTGTTTGGATAACCGTTCGGGCATTGCTTATGGTCGTGTTACCAAAGGTGCCGTAGCCGGTATGTTGGCAAAAATGAAAATATTCCACGCTTCTTATATCCGCCGTGCAGAAATGTATGGAAACAAGATTAATGAAACAACAGCTGATGGTGTAGATAAGACAACGTTATATGCTGATGCAGTGAAGTTGTGTGACGATATCATTGCCGGCGTGTACGGAACTTATAAGTTGGAAGAATATTTCCCTGCTGTATTTACCAAACGAAATAACGAGATTATGTTCAGTGTATTGGCAGAAGAAGGAGTCGGTACAGGAAACAAGATACCTATGGGGTTTGCCGGTGAAGGTAAATACGGAGCAACCGGTGGAAGCAATCTTACTTCGTGGCTGACGTTGCTGTATGATATACCGATGTGGGAACATAATTACAGCTTCAAGGACGTATGTATGGACTATGGCCAGGTAGATCGTTTCAATGCCGAAAGTCCGAAGCCCGGAACGACTCCTTATGACTTGCAGAATCTCTATGATCGTACCGGAAAGTACACCATAACCGGAGACATTACCCGTCGTATGTGGAGTTCGGTGAAAGGCTGGGTAACCGGTCCTAACAGTGGTGGAGCTCCTATCGGGTTGTGGGTGTTTGAACCTGCCGGACGTGAATTAGGCCCCGAGTTTTATATTGAGCCGGGTAAGGTGAACGATTACACCGAAGAACAGCTCAAAGTAATGGATGTAGCTCTTGAAAGTCATGAACGGGCGTGGTGGAAGAATGAAACGAATGGGCAGAACAAGCCTAACTTGTGGAACTGTAATTGGTGGCAATTAGGTAAATTCCGTAACCTGAACCCGAGTGAGTTGAGTTCAACCTTTGATATTAATTATGGTGGAGTGGACTATCCTGTTTTACGTTTGGCAGAGATTTACTTGCTGAAAGCGGAGGCACAAATCATGCAGGGCCATGTTTCGGAAGGAGTGAAAACGATGAATATTATCCGTGATCGTGCTTGCCATCAAGGATCTATTAAAGATATGTTTGTTTCTCAGGGAGATGCTCCTTATACTTATCAACCGGGTTCGGTTATGATGATTCCGACTAATATCAGTCCGGCTAATGCACTGAAAGAGTTGATGTATGAACGTTTACGCGAATTGGCAGCCGAGGATGATTGCGGATGGCTCGATGTAGCACGTTTCCCTGATGTTTCAATGGTTGATCTGGCTGATATCTGCCGTTATCGCGATCCTCTACAATTCTTTGATCCGTTTGGTGATCCGGCGCGTGGGGAATACCTTTGGCATCTTTTTAATGAAGAGAAAGTGTACCGTGTGCTGATGCCGATACCGTTTACCGAGTTATCGTTCTTCCCAGAAATGAAACAAAATCCGGGATATTTTTAATGTTAAAAACGAATGGATATGAAAACAAATAAACTGATTATAGGGCTGCTTGCTGTGGCAGCTACTTCACTGGTTTCTTGTGAGAAATTTGGTGCAGATGTAGAAACACCGTCTGTCAGTATCTCTGTGTCTCCCGAAAATCCGAAAGTCGGTGAAGAGGTGACGGTAACGATCAATACCGATGCTCAGTACCTGACACTTTTTACGGGTGATGAAGGAAAAAACTTTGAGCGTTCGCGTATTAAAGCTATTATGGAACATGATTGGGATAGCTTTTATGAAGAATGTTATCGGGTCTCTTATGCAAAGAATGGGGAGAAGACCTTGTTTTATAAATATTTTAAGGACTATCAGAGTATAGAAGACGTAAAAAAGGATTTTGAGTTTTTCGGAGCGATTGATAATATCCAGTTAGTGCCCTACAAAAAAGGAGACTTTCCGGAGGCACTGATGGAAATGAGCTATATAGGGACGAATCAATTGAAGTTTACGGTGACAGATCGGCGGATTCCTTCGGGTATCCGGATGAAGCCGAATATTCATATCTTTGGAGGACTTGCCAATCAACCGGGTAATACAATTATCGAGAGTCGCTTTGTAGCGTGTGATGCTGATCGTGCAATACGTAAATACTCTAATGATGCATGGGTAGCTGCTTATTTTGGTTTACATACCGAACAGTTGGAAGACTTTCAGGGATATAGTGCAGGATACAAATATTATACGTTCCAAGATGAGCGTTCGTATGGAGCGTTCCAGACTAACGATCCATTATCCCGCCGTCCTACGGAAGGATTTTATAAACTGGGTGATATGTACAACCGGGATACTTACTTGCAGCCTTTTTTGGATCATGGAGAAAAAATCATTCTTCGTCAAGTGGATATGTACGTGAATGGTCGTTCGACTTTTGTGGCAGCTGATGATTCGCCTTATAAATATGATTTGGACGGAGACGGAGTATTGGAATCGTATGAATGTGAACTCGATCCTGCTACCGGTCTTCCGGTACATGAAGCCGACTATACAAAGTACAAAGGTTTTCAGGGAGATGTTTATCTCTCTTTTATAGAGATGGGAACTGATGAATATGAACCGTGGAATACCGGTGTTTCATTAGGTTCTGTATATACTACCGGAGGAATTCAGAAAACTTATAAGTATATTTACACCGGAGCCGGTGACTTTACAATTACTGCTGTTGCTACCAATGTAGGTGATAAAGATTATAAAGGAATAGATTATAGCGAGGAAAGAAGTAATTCTTTGGATGACTATAGTCATAAGAGAGCACTTAGCAGTGTGAAGGTTTCGGTAAAACCGTAGTATCCTTCGGTAGAATGTAAATCAGTAGTTGAGTGTCTGCCCGGTCGCGGTATCCATTAATAAGGGGTTTTGCACAATCCTTTTAGGACCTGTGGAAGGCAGCAATACTCAACTACTGTAGATTACTTTATTAATATAAAGAATAGTGCCTATGAAACTTAAGTATTGTATTTTATCTCTACTCTTTTTTTATCTGAATATTTCTTCTATCCAGGCCGTAATACCACAGATGGAAGTCAGTCCGGATGAGAGAGGTGTGAGTTCGCTCGTTTTTCAAGGTGCGGGCAATGTTCGGAATTATGTAGACCACGGGAAATATCTGGGCGATTTGAGTCTGACTTATGAAGTAAGAGGGAAGAGTTATGCCGTTTCTTTGGCTGATATTACTCCTCTGGTCTTGTCGAATACTCCGGATAAGATACAGATATTCTGGCAGCTTCCTTCGGATGTGCGTCTTTACCAAACTTTTACTATTAAAGGAGAAGAAGTAGACTGGGAGATTGATTTTTTTAATCGCAGTCATCATCCGGTGAAGGTGACGGATATGTGGTTCGCTCTGCCTGTGGGCGCTTTGGATGAGTCTATTCAGGCACATCAGAACCTGAACCGTCATTTCTCTCTGAATGGAAATGCCTCTTTCTTTTATTGGACTCCGCTGACAGGGCAAGGTGATATTCTGCTGATGACTATGCATAAGGGAACTGCGATAGAATATGCTACACAAGATGGCAAGTACTATCTGCATTCAATGAATGCTGTAGATCGTACCAATGATAGCTGGAGATTACCGTCTACCTCAAAAAACGTACAGCCTTACGAGCATTACATGACAGGTTTCAACTTCACACTCACTGGAAATCATGAAGAGGTAAAAACGAAGATTTATGATAAACACGGAGTGGTTGTGAAAGTTGCTCCCGGTATGGTAGTCACTCCTGAGTTTGAGGTCTATTGTGCCTTGCAATCGAAACTGCCTGTTGCTGAATTAGTGGCAGAATATCCTGAGGAGATACAGATAACCAGTCTTGGACAAAAGGAAGGAGATAAATATATCTATAAGTTCCGTTTCTCCCGTTTGGGAGAAAACCTGATTACGGTTCATTATGGAGATGATTTGATATGCTTTCTCGATTTCTTTGTGACCGAGCCTTTGGAAACCCTGATAAAAAAACGGGCGCGTTTCATTGTGGACAAACAACAACATCGTGATTCCTCCAAATGGTATAATGGACTTTATAGTCTTTGGGATATGGAGAAATCCGAGTTACTTTCACCTGATCACTTGGGCGATTTGCGGGAGGAGTTTATGGTAGGCGGATCTGATGATCCGTCCAATAGTAAACCAGTCTATGTGAGTGAGAAGAATGTCATTTATCCTAATAAAGAAGAAATTGCTTCTTTGGAGTATTATGAAGAAAATTTTGTGTGGGGCAAGCTGCAACGTACGGATGAGGAATATCCCTATCCATATGGTATTTACGGCAGTGAAAACTGGTATCAGAACCGCAGCGGGAAATATGGCGGATATGAAGACGGGGGTTCCGGTAAGGGGCGTATGTGGCGAACTTTTGATTATACCACTCATTTTGCCATCTATTATAATCTCTACCGGATAGCAGAGGATAATCCTGAAATGGTATCTTATCTGGATGCTGATGGCTATCTGGAACGTGCTTATCGGACAGCGATGGCTTATTTTGAAGTACCCTATAATATTTTGATGGGTAAACAATGGGCTTTTCATGGTTGGACGGACTGGGCCTATAAACAAGGTAATTTTCATGAGCGATATCTGCTGGATATTATCAATGCCCTGCAACAGAAAGGTAGATTAAAAGATGCAGCCAAGTTGCGTCGTGAATGGGAGAAAAAGGTAACTTATATGGTTTACGAAGATCCCTGGCCTTTTGGATCCGAGATGTTTGTTGACCGTACAGCTTTTGAGTCCTCCTATTATGTGGCAGAGTATGCAAAGTTAAATCCCATAAAACCCGAAGAACAATTCTGGTATGATAAGAATCGGAAAAAATGGTACTCGTATACTTCGTTTGACACTTCGATGATTGATCGTTTCATGCAGAATCAGTTGGATGGAAACCTGGCGTTGAGAGGGTTGTTTGAACCAGGTTATGCTAATCTGGGTACAGCATGGAGTGGACAATATGTAAATCTGGATTATATGACCCAAATGGGCGGAGTGGCATTACTCGATTATGCTTACCGGTTTTCGGACCGGCCGGATAGGTATATTAATTATGGATATAATTCTTTGTTGGCTTCGTGGGCACTGATGAATACCGGGACTAAAAAGACAGATTTTGGCTATTGGTATCGGGGAGAACAAAATGACGGTGCTGTAGGCTGGGCTTTTTCACCCTATCAGAACTCACGTACCTATATGAATTATATCAAAGTGGGGCGTGCTCCCTGGCGGTTTGATGGTGAGATAGACCATGGGCTTACCGGAGGTATTCACGGTTCAGGAGTTTATCTGCTCGATGATCCTGATTTCGGATTAATCGGTTATGGAGGAAATGTCCGAATGGATAAAGATGGAACAGTGAGTATCATTCCTTTTGACGGAGTACGTCGTCAGGTCCGTATCATGACTCCTGTCCGTTTTTCGGTCGAGTTGATGCAAGACGGATTCCGGAAAGATTACCCGATCACTCTGAGAGGGACGGAAGAACTGAGTTTCTGCATAGAAAACCGTTCTGATAAACCTCATAACACAACTATCCGGGCTGAGGGAATGCCTGAAGGTAAATATACTGTCATGACCGATCACAAAATGATAACGACATTCAATATTGAGGCGGGTAATGCACATCATCCTTATTATATAGAGGTACCCGTTACGGACAAACATACCCAAGTGAAACTTTTAAAAACAAATTAGAATGAAAAATGTACTAACAGGGCTATTTCTGCTTATCCTTGCGACAGCTTGCTCGGAGGAGGAGCCGCAGACAATAACACCCGTTCCTTTTAATCAGGTAACTTTGACCGATGGGTTTTGGAAGAATAGGATGCAGACGGAAATCAATGTAACAGTACCGTTCTCTGTCGAACAAAGTGCCCCGGCAGTAGAGCGTTTCCGGCGTTGTGCCGCTTTCTTGGCAGGAGACTCTACCGCTCTTCCTGAAACTCATCGTTTTATAAGCTCTGATCTTTATAAGGTGATGGAAGGGGTGTCTTATTCATTGATGATTCAACCAAATAAGGAGTTGGAAGAGTTCATGGATCGAGTGGCAGACCTGATCACTGCTTCGCAGAAAGACGACGGATATTTATATATTTCACATATTTGTGGTAATCCCGATCCTCGTGAGATGGGTGAGAAGCCTTACTCATGGGTGGTTCATAGTCACGAGCTTTATAATGTGGGGCATCTGTACGAAGCCGCAGTAGCTTACTATCAAGCTACAGGTAAAGATAAACTACTGAACGTTGCTATCAAAAGTGCCAAGCATGTGAATAAAGTGTTCTTTGAAGGAGGTGATCCGAATTATAATGGGGGTAAACCTATTAACCAGGCTCCGGGACATGAAGAGATTGAACTGGCACTTTGTAAACTATACCGGGTGACTAATGATCCGCTATACCTCGATATGGCGAAGAAGTTTCTGGAGATCAGGGGAGTGACCTATCGTCCTGAGGGTGAAGGAGTGATGGCACCCACTTATGCACAGCAACACGCACCGGTGAAGGAGCAGACGGAAGCTGTGGGACATGCGGTCCGTGCGGCTTATTTGTACACGGCTATGGCGCAGGTGGATGCCTTGACCGGATTGAACGATTATACCAAGGCTCTCAATTCCATTTGGACAAATCTGGTGACGACCCGCATGCATATTACAGGTGGACTCGGGGCTGTAGAAGGAATGGAAGGTTTTGGAGCTCCCTACGAACTTCCTAACTTAACAGCCTATAATGAAACTTGTGCGGCAGTAGCAAATGTCTTCTTTAATTATGGCATGTATCTGGATAGTGGCGATGCTAAGTTTCTCGATATAGCGGAACTTTCACTTTTCAACAATTCGTTGGCAGGGATCAATCTGCATGGTGATCGTTTCTTCTATGTCAATCCTCTTGAAGCAGATGGAGTGAGACGTTTTAATCATGGGAATGGCGGACGTGCCAAATGGTTCGGGTGTGCCTGCTGTCCTCCTAATATTTCTCGTTTGATTCTGCAAGTGCCGGGTTATATGTATGCTTACAGTAAAGACAGAGTTTACCTGACCCTTTATGGTGGCAGTCAGACAACTATTCCTCTGGAAGGAACCCGTGTGAAACTGGAGCAAACTTCTGCTTATCCGTTTGATGGGAAAGTACGCTTGACGGTACAACCTGAAAAGGGAAGCAAATTCTCGGTTTGTATGCGTATTCCTACGTGGGCACGATCCGACGAATTTGTGCCGGGAGGACTTTATCCCTACAAGCAGCCCAAGCAGGCGGAAGTAGAATTGAGTGTCAACGGGCAGAAAACCGACTTCAAGATGGAGAAAGGATTTGCCGTTATCAAACGTGACTGGAAGCCCGGTGACGTAGTTGAACTTAACATACCGATGCCCGTACGTTTTGTTGATTGTATTCCCGAAGTCAGTGAAAATATAGGTAAAACTGCTGTAACTCGCGGACCACTGGTCTATTGTGCGGAAGAGGTAGATAATGCGGGACCTGTTCAGCGGCTCTATCTGGGGGATACGAACGAAGCACAGGCTAAGGTAGCAAACATCTCTTCCGGCGTGCTGCAAGGATTGGAGAGGATCACTTTGCCCGGAATGGAAAAGAAGGTCGGAGGAATCACTTCACGAGAGATTACGATGATTCCTTATTATGCTTGGTGTAATCGGGGAGATAACCGTACAATGCTGGTTTGGCTAAACGAAGAGGCTTCTACAGCCAGTATCGGTCAGCAGACCATGGCTTATCTGCGTAATGTAAAAGGAGTGAATGCTTCATCTGTTGCCGGAGGGAAGAATATCTCCGTGCGTGCACTTTGTGATGGAAAAGTATCTGAATCTTCTGCAGACAAGCTTACAGAACAGTGGGTGTCTGAGGGATCGGGTAAACAATGGGTGCAGGTAGACTTTAGAGAGCCATTCCTACTAAATTCACTTTCCGTGTATTGGCTGGATGATCAAGACAAAATAACTGTTCCGTCCGGTTGGTCGGTGGAATATAAGTCGGATGCCGGTTGGACTCCCCTTGAACTCTATGTGACGGACTCTTATCAGATGGGTACCGATCGGTTCAACGTAGTACATCCATCCGGTAGTCTTGAAGTGGAATCCGTTCGTATTCTTATAGAACCTCAGAAAGGAAAATCAATAGGTGTTTCAGAGATAAGGTTTGAGTAGGTTCTTTTTTATCAGCTGGAAAGAGAGTGTTGTGCAGCAGAGGCAACATTCTCTTTCTCTATTTTTCTAGGGTGTATAAACAAAAAAAGGTTCGTCTTGTTGACGAACCTTTTTTGCTCTTCCTCTTGGACTTGAACCAAGGACCCTCTGATTAACAGTCAGATGCTCTAACCGACTGAGCTAAGGAAGAATTTAAATAACTGAGAATGTGAATATCTGCTCTTCCTCTTGGACTTGAACCAAGGACCCTCTGATTAACAGTCAGATGCTCTAACCGACTGAGCTAAGGAAGAATGTTTTGTTTTTCTCAATTGCGATGCAAAAGTAATAGGATATTTTGAAATATGCAATATCTTTGCAAAAAAAATTAGTGAAATGGATAAAATAATTGGATTGGGCAACGCCCTGGTAGACGTACTTGCAACCCTGAAAGATGATACACTCCTTGATGAAATGGGATTACCCAAGGGAAGCATGCAACTTATTGATGATGCTAAGTTACAGCAGATTAACGAACGATTTAGCCGAATGAAAACCCACTTGGCAACCGGTGGAGCGGCTGCAAATACGATCCTCGGACTCGCTTGTTTGGGTGCCGGGACCGGTTTTATCGGAAAAATCGGAAATGACGCTTACGGAAACTTTTTTCGGGCAAATCTGCAAAGAAATGGCATCGAAGATAAATTATTAGTGTCTGATCTGCCATCGGGAGTTGCTTCTACTTTTATTTCTCCGGACGGAGAACGTACTTTCGGTACTTATCTCGGTGCTGCCTCTACGCTGAAAGCCGAAGATTTAACGCTGGATATGTTCAAAGGGTATGCATATCTGCTTATCGAGGGGTATCTGGTACAGGATCATGATATGATTCTTCATGCCATCGAGTTGGCAAAAGAGGCCGGATTGCAGGTTTGTCTGGATATGGCCAGTTATAATATCGTAGCGGGTGATCTTGAATTCTTCACCTTATTAATAAATAAATATGTAGATATTGTTTTTGCCAATGAAGAAGAAGCGAAAGCGTTTACGGGCAAAGAAGATCCGAAAGAAGCTCTTGAGTTGATCAGTAAGAAATGCAGTATTGCCATTGTAAAGGTAGGCGGCAATGGTTCTTATATTCGTAAGGGTACTGAAGAAATTAAGGTAGAAGCTATTCCGGTGAAAAAAGTGATTGATACAACAGGAGCAGGCGACTATTTCGCATCCGGATTTCTGTACGGACTGACTTGCGGATATTCTTTGGAGAAGTGTGCTAAGATTGGTTCAATTCTCTCCGGAAATGTTATACAGATAGTTGGAACCACGATTCCCGGTGAGCGTTGGGATGAAATAAAGTTAAATATTAACGAAGTTCTGTCAGAGTAAGCAGGCAATGAGTTACTTTTACGTCTCATTTTAACGAAAAGTGTATGAAAAAGTTTCTGAATAGACGAAATGGTGTCCTGTTGGCAGCAGTGTTGGTTGCTGTAGCATTCTTTAGTTTCAAGAGCGGTGACGACCGTAACTTCCAGATTGCTAAAAATCTGGATACCTTTAATTCTATCGTCAAAGAACTCGATATGTTTTACGTAGATACGCTTGATCCGAATAAGACGGTTCGTGAAGGGATCGACTATATGTTGTCTTCGCTCGATCCCTATACGGAATACTATCCGGAGGACGATCAGGCCGAACTGCAGCAAATGTTGAATGCCTCGTTCGGAGGTATCGGATCTTTGATCACGTACAATCAAAAGCTGAAACGTTCGATGATAGCCGAACCGTTTGAGGGAACTCCTGCAGCTAAGGTCGGATTGAAGGCCGGTGATATACTGATGGAGATTGACGGAAAAGATTTGGCGGGGAAAAATAACCAGGAAGTCAGCCAGATGCTCCGGGGAGCAGTAGGTACCAGTTTCAAGCTGAAAGTGGAGCGTCCGGACGAAAAAGGAGGGACACGACCATTGGAATTTGATATTGTGCGTCAAACCATCCAGACTCCGATGATTCCTTATGATACCATTTTTAATAATGTAGGTTACATCAATCTGAGTACTTTTTCCGGCACTCCTTCGAAAGATTTTAAGAAGACCTTTCTGAAACTGAAGAAAGAAGGTATCACTTCATTGGTGATTGACCTGCGTGGTAACGGTGGCGGACGCTTGGAAGAAGCGGTAGAGATTGCTAATTTTTTCTTGCCTCGTGGTAAAGTGATTGTAACGACGAAGGGAAAGACCAAACAGGCCAGCAATACCTATAAGACATTACGTGAACCGCTGGATCTCGATATCCCGATTACTGTACTGGTGAACGGTGCTACGGCTTCCGCTTCCGAAATCCTTTCCGGAGCTTTCCAGGATTTCGACCGTGCTGTGATTGTAGGTAGCCGTACGTTTGGAAAAGGACTGGTGCAGACCACCCGCCCATTGCCTTATGGAGGAGTAATGAAGCTTACTACTTCCAAGTATTACATTCCCAGCGGACGCTGTGTGCAGGCCATCGACTATAAACACCGCAATGAAGATGGCAGTGTAGGTACTATCCCCGATAGTCTGACTACCGTGTTCCATACGGCAGCCGGTCGTGAAGTTCGTGATGGGGGAGGAGTGATGCCGGACATCGAAGTCAAGCAGGAGAAATTGCCTAATATTCTTTTCTATCTGGTACGTGATAACCTGATTTTCGACTATGCGACGCAGTATTGCCTGAAGCATCCGAGTATTCCTTCTCCACAGGAGTTCAAGGTGACCGATGCCGACTATAACGACTTTAAAGCGATGGTGAAGAAAGCTGATTTCAAGTACGATCAGCAAAGTGAGAAGATTATGAAGACGCTAAAAGAGGCTGCCAAGTTCGAAGGTTATCTGGATGAGGCTTCGGAAGAGATTAAGGCATTGGAGAAGAAGCTGACTCATAACCTGGACCGTGACCTCGACTATTTCTCTAAAGATATCAGGTCGATGATCGCCGATGAAATCATTAAGCGTTACTACTACACACGTGGCGGCATCATCCAGCAATTAAAAGATGACGACGGGCTACAAGCTGCTCTTAAGATATTGGCCGATCCGGTGAAATATAAAGAGACCTTGAGTGCTCCGGTAAAGAAATAAATATCCGGCCGGCCGGATCAGAACACCACGGATAACTCCGATTTTCGTAGAAGTTCCTTTAGGAAGCATACATTCTGTGCATTCGGGTTATCTGTGGTGAAAACAAACTATCAACGTTCGATTGGGTAGCTCTGCTTTTTCCGCACAAAGAATTTTTCTAAAGACGACTGACTGATGAAGAATCTGTTATTGTTCCTAGTTTTTGCCTGTACCTTTTCTTTTTCTTGCCTGGGGAGTCCTGTCCCTTTCTCACCCATTGTCCGCAACTATTCTGTTCTTGACTATAATGCCGGAAATGAAAACTGGGCGGTTGCCCAAGATGAATGCGGGGTGATGTACTTTGGCAACAACAGTGGATTGCTCCGGTACGACGGAAGCCGATGGAAGCTGTTTCCACTGCCGACTTCGGGTATTGTGCGTGCGGTCTATGTGGCTTCCGACAGGCGGATCTATGTCGGATCGTTCGAAGAGTTCGGTTATTTTGAACAGAACGACCTGAACTTGCTGGAGTATCATTCTCTGAAAGAGCAGGTAAAAGGATTCGATTTCCATAATGACGAGATATGGACCATTGTAGAGCAGGGAGGAAATATAATCTTCCAGTCATTCGGATCCTATTTTATATATGACGGTAAGGGAACGAAGGGAGTCCGTTGCCCTGAACTTCCCCTGAACCTTTTCCGGATCGGGGACACGCTGTATTCCCAACTGATCAATGGAGGCGTCTGTACTTTTGCAGGCGATAAGTTTATTCCCCTGATTTCTCGTCAAGAGTTGGGTGATAGCGATGTTCTGGCAGGGTTGCCTTATCCCGGCGGAATGTTGTTGCTGACCCGCAATAGCGGAGGATATATCCATACTTCTTCCGGCATCCGCCCCTGGCACACTGATAGTGATGAAGAACTGAAGCGCCATACTGTTAATCGCGCGGTAATGACAAAAGACTCTTGTTACGTGATAGGCACTATCTCCAACGGGCTGTATGCTTTCAGCAAAGAGGGACACTTGCTTTGGAAGGAGAATGCTGATAACCAGTTGGAGAATAATACCGTTCTGGGCCTGTATTGTGATATGGACAATAATATCTGGACAGCCCTTGACAATGGTATTGCCTATGTCCGCAATAATTCGCTGATTTACCATTTCGAGCCGGTTCGCCGCAAAGTCGGGATGGTTTATGATGTGCTGGTACGCGATAAGGACGCTTACATCGCATCCAATCAAGGACTGTACCGGCTTGAAGATACCCGTCTGGAGTTGGTTCCGGGCCTTGAAGAGCAGGCATGGACCATTGGAGAGTGGGGCGGCCAGGTGCTTTGCGGTCATAATAAAGGTACTTTCCAGATTAAAGGCATGCAAGCCCGGCTTCTTTCCGATGTGCGGGGGGCTATGTGTATGCGGCAGGCGCAGATCAACGGCGAGCAACTTCTGATACAGGGCACCTATACCTTTTTGAATATTTACAAGAAGAGTGCTACCGGCGAATGGTACTTCGCTAACTCGGTGGGCAACTTCAGTCACATGGCGAAGAATATCGAAGTGGACGCTCATGGGAATATCTGGGTGCAACACATGCGAAAGGGGCTCTACCGGCTACGTCTCGATGAAGAGCTGAAGCAGGTGACGGACCTGAAACAGTATGATTCCTTGTCCGGCAATCAGGGTGGAAACTGCTATTTGTTCAAGGTGAACGGGCGTGTCGCTTTCTCGGATGGGCGAAACTTCTACACTTACGATGACATGGCAGATTCCATCATCCCCTACAAAGCGATGAACGAACAGTTGGCAACGCTCAGGGGCATTCATACCGTCGACGTCATGAAGGGAGATCTCTACTGGTTTCTCAGTGACCGCGAAGCCTATCTGGTGAGATGTACCGTAAGCGACTTTAAAGTTGAGAGGAGAATACCTTTCTCCATGTTCGGCAACCTTCCCATCGAAGGACTGGCACGGATGGTATACGACAGGCGGAACGACTGCTCCTACCTCTGCCTGAACAACTCTTTTGCCCGCATTGCTGCCGACAGCACCGGTTTGTACAAGTCACGTCAGAAGCCGTCTTTGTGGGTTTCGGGTTTTTTGGCATCCGACGAGCAGACGGGAGAGCGGATACAACTGCCCGTTTCCGGTACCGACGAGATAGCTTCAGCTTTCAATAATATCAGCATTTCCCTGGCCTATCCTGTCTACAACGATTTTGCGCTGAACGTGCGCTACCGGCTTGAAGGGCTGTCCGCCTCCGGTAAGTGGACCGAAGGGCTTCCGGACTTGCAGAAAGAATTTACCCGTCTTCCGTTCGGCTCTTATTGTTTCCGTGCCGAGGTATACGACGAGAACGGAGTGATTTCCTCTGTCGACCTTCCGTTCCGCATTTTGAGGCCCTGGTATCTTTCGTATCCGGCTGTCGCTGTCTATGCGCTTTCCGGGATGGCCTTGCTGCTGGGGCTGCTCTATGGAGTCTACGTATACACCAAGAAGAAAAAAGATGCCGTCATTGAGCGGCAACGTGCCCGTCACGAAGCGGAGATAGAGCAGCAGGAGAAGAAGATCATGGAACTGGAGAAAGAGCAACTCGAGGCCGACCTCCGTTTCAAAAGCAAAGAGCTTTCGGGGGTAGTGATGACCAATATTGCGCATCAGGAATTTCTGAATTCACTCAAAGAGGAGTTGCAACAGCAGAAACTCTCGGGGCAATATACGCGCAAGAACCTGGATAAGCTGCTTTCAATGATCAACCAGAATATGGTTTCGGATGAAGAGAACTGGAACATGTTCCAGTCCAATTTTGACCGCATCCACGAGAACTTCTTCCGAAACCTGAAAGAGAAGTTCCCTGACCTGACTTCCGGCGATTTGCGTTTGTGCGCATTGCTCCGGCTCAATCTGCCGACAAAGGAGATTGCGAAGCTGATGAACATCTCCGTGAGAGGTGTCGATGCTGCCCGCTATCGTCTGCGCAAGAAGCTGGGCCTTCCTCCGGAGAGTAGCCTGACGGATTTTATGATTGCGTTCAAATAGTTGGCAATGAACTGTTTGATATGGAAAGAAGTACCAATGCAGTACTTCTTTTTTTGTTTTTCCCGGTTTGCAGTATTCTTGCCGTATGGGTAAATGGAGTCTGTTTGCCGCAGATTTGTTTTATTTGCATCCGGAAAGTCAGAACATTCATAAATAGATACTAAAACTGTAAAGACCATGAAACATTTTGTACGAAGAATGCAGGCGCTTGCCGCTTCTTTGGTCGTAGTGGCCGCCGGGTTACAGGCACAGAAGGCTCCCCGGGATATGGACCGCTTTATCGACCAGTTAATGAAAAAGATGACGCTGGAGGAGAAGATCGGCCAGCTCAACCTGCCCGTGACCGGAGAGATCACTACCGGACAGGCGAAAAGCAGCGATGTAGCCAAACGAATCCGTAACGGAGAGGTGGGAGGACTGTTCAACCTGAAAGGAGTGGAACGCATCCGTGAAGTACAGCGGCAGGCGGTGGAGGAGAGCCGCCTCGGCATTCCCTTGTTGTTCGGTATGGACGTAATCCACGGATACGAAACCATTTTCCCTATTCCTCTCGGCCTGTCGTGTACCTGGGATATGAAAGCCATCGAAGAGTCCGCCCGTATAGCTGCCGTTGAAGCCAGTGCCGACGGTATCTCGTGGACATTCAGCCCGATGGTGGACGTCAGTCGTGATCCCCGTTGGGGGCGCGTGTCGGAGGGAAACGGTGAAGACCCGTTCCTCGGCGCAGCCATCGCCCGTGCCATGATACGCGGATACCAGGGAAAGGATATGAGCCGGAATGACGAGATAATGGCTTGTGTGAAGCATTTCGCCCTTTATGGAGCATCAGAGGCGGGGCGCGATTATAATACGGTGGATATGAGCCGCCAGCGTATGTTTAATGAATACATGCTGCCCTATCAGGCCGCAGTCGAGGCAGGTGTCGGCAGCGTAATGGCTTCGTTCAACGAAGTGGACGGTGTGCCTGCCACCGGAAGCAAGTGGCTGATGACCGATGTGCTACGCAAACAGTGGGGCTTCGACGGGTTTGTGGTAACGGACTATACCGGTATCAACGAGATGATAGACCACGGCATGGGTGACCAGCAGACTGTTGCTGCCCTCGCCCTGAATGCCGGGGTGGATATGGACATGGTGAGCGATGCCTTCAGCGGCACTCTGAAGAAGTCGGTGGAGGAAGGCAAAGTATCCGCAGCTGCCATCGACGCCGCCTGCCGCCGTATTCTGGAAGCGAAGTATAAGCTGGGACTGTTTGACGATCCTTATAAGTATTGCGACGTGAATCGTCCCAAGAAGCAGATCTTCACCAAGGAACACCGTGCCATTGCCCGTAAGACTGCTTCGGAGAGCTTTGTGCTGCTGAAGAATGAAGGTGTGTTGCCACTCAGCAAGAAAGGAACCATTGCCGTAGTCGGTCCGTTGGCGAACACCCGTTCCAACATGCCGGGCACCTGGAGCGTAGCTGCTGTGCTGGATAACGCTCCCTCGTTGGTCGAAGGACTCAGGGAAGTAGTCGGTGACCGGGCAAAAGTGGTAACCGCCAAGGGAAGTAATCTGATTGGCGATGCCGACTATGAGAAGCGTGCCACCATGTTCGGACGTGAACTGCACCGGGATAACCGTACGGATCGCGAACTTCTGGACGAAGCTCTGAAAGTAGCTGCCGGGGCCGATGTCATTGTCGCCGCACTGGGCGAGTCGTCCGAAATGAGTGGAGAAAGCAGTTCGCGTACCAACCTGGAGATGCCGGATGTACAGAGAGCGCTGTTGCAGGAATTACTCAAAACCGGAAAGTCCGTTGTGCTTGTGCTTTTTACCGGTCGCCCGCTGGTGCTCACCTGGGAAGAAGAACACGTGCCTGCCATCCTCAACGTATGGTTCGGAGGGAGTGAAGCCGCTTATGCCATCAGCGATGTGCTTTTCGGCGATGTCAATCCCAGTGGAAAGCTGACCGCTACTTTTCCGCAAAATGTAGGCCAGATTCCATTGTTCTACAATCATAAAAACACCGGGCGTCCGTTGCAAGAGGGACGTTGGTTTGAGAAGTTCCGCAGCAATTACCTCGACGTGAGCAACGAGCCGCTCTACCCGTTCGGCTACGGATTGTCTTATACGACTTTTGCCTACAGTGATATTCACCTGAGCAGCACGGAGATGAGTGCTGATGGCGAACTGACGGCGACTGTTACCGTCACCAATACCGGCAGCCGTGACGGAGCGGAGGTGGTTCAGCTTTACATCCGCGACCTGGTGGGCAGCGTCACCCGTCCGGTGAAAGAACTGAAAGGTTTTGAGAAGATTTTCCTCAAGGCCGGAGAGTCTCGTAAAGTAAGCTTCAGCATCACGCCGGAATTGTTGAAGTTCTATAATTACGATTTGCAGTTTGTCTGCGAACCGGGTGATTTCGATGTAATGATTGGCGGAAACAGCCGGGATGTAAAAAAGGCACGATTTCTTCTGAAGGGAGAATAATAAAGAAAATAAGATTGTATTTTTGATTTATTGTCCTATCTTTGTAGAACCATAGAATCAATCCGAATGTACTCCCTGTTACGATAAAACATGATCGGAAAAGAGAATCTGATACTAAATCATAAATAATTATATATTATACGGAAAACCGCTACAAGTAGCGGTTTTCTTTTTATACAAAATTCAAAAAAATGAAAATTGTCGCTCAGATACCGATATGCTGTCATCGAGACGACAGAAAGACATCGTCTCGATGATGAAAAATCATCGTCGAGATCTCAATTTTTAATGGATGAAATGCTCTTATATAGCTTTTAGTAATTAGTTCGAACATTAAATAAGGTATAATCCTATTTCTTTATTTGTACAAAACTACCTTATGTCCTTAGCGTTTTTTCTTCTCCTTTTTCCTTTTGGAAAAAGTCCTGTTCATGCACCAACCGGTTCTGATATTTTCATCCCGGAGTGCAGAATCTAAAAAGTCTTTTTCCCTCTCCGGAGTCTTTAAAGCAAATATTTCATCGACGGAAAGGAGTAGAACAGATGAAGTAGTCATATTCCGGTCTCCTTTCAGAATCTATTTTTTATTTTATTGAATATTAATTAATTATATTCCTTTGCAGTAGGGATGAAGTAGTGTGGAAATCTTGTTTTTTTCTGCATGGTACTCTTGTAGTACCCCTTTTTTTGACTTACATCAATTTACCGTCTAAGTTTGCAGCAGAATTTTAAATCAGTACCAAACGATGAAAAAAAATCTGTTTACCCTATGTATGATGTTGCTGCTCTCCATGCTTTCTTTTGCGCAGGGCAGTCTGACCATCTCGGGTGTTGTTACCGAGAAAAAGACAGGGGAGCCTATCATTGGCGCCAGTATCCTGCTGAAAGGTCAATCGTCCGGAACCATTACGGACTTTAACGGCAACTATTCTATTCCGAATGTTCCTTCGGGCGCCACTCTTGTTTTCAGTTATATCGGCATGAAAACGCAGGAGGTCAAGGTGACTGCCTCCTCGAAGCTGGATATCTCTCTTGAAGAAGATAACCAATTGATAGACGAAGTTGTCGTGATCGGTTATGGTATACAACGTAAGTCCGACCTGACCGGTTCGGTAGGTGCGGTGAAGAGCAAAGACCTCACGAAAGTTGCCACTCCCAACGTGGCGAATGCCCTTCAGGGACGTGTCTCCGGTGTGTATATCTCGGCTAACGGTGCTCCCGGAAGCTCGCCCGAAGTACGTATCCGTGGTATCGGCACAACGAATAACAGCAATCCCCTTTATGTGGTGGACGGAATGTTTATGGACGACATCTCTTTCCTGAGCACACACGACATCGAGTCGATGGAGGTGCTGAAAGATGCATCGGCGACCGCCATGTACGGTTCGCGCGGTGCCAACGGTGTGATTATCGTCACTACCAAGCAGGGAACGGAAGGAAAAGCGGTGGTGAACTTCACCGCCAGCGAAGGATTCCAGTTCAACAACAGCAGCTTCGAGATGGCCAATGCCACCGAATACGCGACACTGCTGAACGAAGCACTGGTCAACACAGGTGGAAAACCCAAGTTTGACGACCCTGCTTCACTGGGCAAAGGAACCAACTGGTTCGACGAAATCTTCCGTGTGGCTTCCGTACGCGACTATCAGCTCAGCGTCAGCGGCGGATCGGAGAAGGTGCGCTACAACCTCAGCGCTGGATATTACCAGCAGGACGGCATCATCACCGGAAACACCTACAACCGCTTCACCCTGCGTGCCAACAATAGCTACAAGATCAGCAAACGGCTGACCCTCGGGCACAATCTGTCGGCCTCTTTCAGCCATAAGAAGAACGAAAACAGCGCGGTGGTGAAAGCTGCCTATACCATCAGTCCCGTGAAGCGTCCCTACAATGAAGACGGGAGTTTTATGGATTCCGAAAGCGCCTCTTCTGCCAATCCCGTCGCCACACTCCATTATACAAACAATGACGACTGGAAAGAACGTATCGTGGGCAGCGCCTTCCTGAACTGGAATATCCTGAACGGGCTTGACTTTAAAACCAGCCTCGGCATCGACTACATCAACGGACGCCGCCGCAACTTCGTGCCGAAATACTACGTTTCGGAAACACAGAAGAACGAAACCAACAGCCTCTCCAAAACCTGGGACCGCGACTTCACCTGGTTATGGGAAAACCTGCTGACTTATGACTGGAAGATCAATGATAAGAACCGGCTCAACCTCTTGGGAGGTATCACGGCGCAGAAGCGTGTTTACGAATTGCTGGAAGGCACCGGACGCGATTTCTTCTCCGATAACGAAAACTACTGGTATCTCGACCAGGCTTCGGCCGGCTCCAAGTCGGTGGCCAACAACGGATACCACGAAACAATGATGTCTTACCTCTTCCGTGCCAACTATGCGTTGATGGACCGCTATCTGCTGACTGTCTCGGTCCGTGCCGACGGTTCATCCAAGTTCGGTCCTGACAACCGTTGGGGCTACTTCCCCTCAGTAGCTGCCGGATGGAGAGTCTCCGAAGAAGCGTTCCTGAAAGACCGCGTGCAGTGGCTGAGCAACCTGAAGCTCAGAGGAAGCTGGGGACAGATCGGTAATGATAAGATAGGTAACGACAAATACCGGGCGCTCGCCAATATCTCTCCGTCCTATGATGCTGTGTTTGGCGGCGTGTTCTATCCCGGCGGAACCATCACGTCACTCTCCAACCGGAGCGTCCATTGGGAACGTTCGGAGCAGATGGACCTCGGCTTCGACCTTGGACTGCTGAACAACCGCTTTTCACTTGAACTGGACTATTATCGCAGGGACACGAAAGACATGCTGGTGACGGTGGATGTACCGGCTTCCGTAGGCCTCACCCCGGTAGAAACAAACGTGGGGGCGGTGCGCAATAGTGGTGTGGACTTTACCGTGAAATGGGAAGATTCGCTGAAAGACTTCCGGTACGGTATCCGTCTGACAGGAACGACCATCAAAAACGAAGTCATCAGCCTGGGCGGCAAACGCATCGCCAGCGGTGACATCGGCGCCGGAAAATCCGTACAGATGACCGAAGAGGGAAAGCCGATTAAATATTTCTATGGCTACAACGTGATCGGCATCTTCCAGAACGAGGCACAGATCAAAGACTACAACGAGCGTGCCGCCGCTGCCACCGGAAATGCCGGACAACAGTATCAGAACAACGTAGGTCCCGGCGACCTGATATACGAAGATGTAGACGGTGACGGATACATCACGGCCAACGACCGCAAGGATCTGGGCAGTCCCACTCCCAAGTTCATCGGCGGTCTGGGCATCAGTGCTTTCTGGAAAGGATTCGACCTCTCTATCGACTTCCAAGGCAACTTCGGAAACAAGATATTCAATGCCAAGCAGGTGGAACGTTTCTCCGGTTCGGACAACTGGGACCGCTCCTTCCTCGACCGCTGGACACCCGAAAATCCAAATACCATGACACCGCGAATGACTCTGGAAGGCAATAACTATCAGGTGTCGAGCCGCTACGTAGAGAGCGGTTCGTACGTGAAACTGCAAACGGTGGAACTGGGATATACTTTCCCGAAATCATGGATGCAGAAGGTATCCGTGCAGAATCTGAGAGTCTACTTCTCCGGCAACAACCTGGCCTATTTCACCGGCTATAACGGTTTCACACCCGAAGTGCTGGGCGGCATCGACCGTCAGATCTATCCGGTGACAGCTACCTGCCGCTTCGGCCTGAACGTAACTTTCTAATATTAAATGATATAGACATGAATACGATTTACCACAGAGTAACACAGAGTCTCACAGAGATGATTTCCTTTTAAACATTCTATGAGATTAAACTCTGTGAGACCCTGTGTTACTCTGTGGTGAACCCAAAACCATTACAATGAAAAAGATATATTCAATATTACTGGCTTCGGCACTGACCCTTTCTTCCTGTGCCGATTTCCTCGATGTAGATTCGCAGGGAAAGCTGACCGAAGATGTCTTCTTCGGCGAAGAAGAAGGCGCGTTGATGAGTATTAACGCCATCTATACCCAACTCCGGGCGTGGGACATCATCGGATTCTCATGGTTTGCCATCACCGAGCTACCCGGTGATAACTCCGATACAGGCAGCGAACTGGCGGACGGTAGTGTGGCACGTCTGAACCAGTTCAACGACTTTACTTACGACGCCTCTACCTCCGAGATCAACGGCTGGTGGGAAGGCAATTATAAAGCTATCGCTTCATGCAATGTGGCTCTGGACAATCTGGGTGCGGTGAAGAACGAAGAACTCCGGGTGAAGTGCATCGCCCAGGCCCGTTTTTTCCGGGGATTCTTCTACTTCAATCTCGTACGCGCCTTCGGCGGGGTGCCTCTGGTGACCAAGGTGTTGCAGCCCGGCGAATACAATCAGCCCCGTGCAACCGAAGAGGCTGTCTATCAACAGATCATCGAAGACCTGACCTATGCAGCCGAGCATCTGCCTACCCGTCAGGAGTGGGGTGCGAAAGAGTCGGGACGCGCCACCAAGGGAACAGCCGAAGGATTGCTGGCCAAGGTATATCTCTTCCGCCAGGACTATGCCAACGTGAAGAAATACACCGGTCAGGTGATTGCCCGCGGCGAGTATAGCCTGCATCGGGATTATCGCGACCTGTTCAATCCGAACTCTTACTATTCGGACGAAGTGATGCTTGCCGACCAATACCTCTGGGGCGAATCGACCGAACGCAACCTCGAGTCGGAGTATGTGAAATGGCAGGGCATTCGCGGTGAGATGGGCTGGGGGATGTTCTCTCCTTCCGAAGCTCTCGACCAAGCCTATGAAGCGGGAGATCCCCGACGCACGGCAACCATTTTCTACGATGGAGAGACATTGGAGGGAAAGGGCGAGATTCATTTCAAGAAAGAAGTGCCGCCCCGTGCCAACAAAAAGACCATCTGGCCTACCGGTTACTGGAACGAGAACTCGTTTGCCAAACAGAATTGTCACCTGATCTTCCTGCGTTATGCCGATGTACTGCTGATGTATGCCGAGGCCTGCAATGAACTGGGCGAAAGCCGGGAAGCACTCGACAAGCTGGAAATGGTGCGCGCCCGTGCCCGCAGAACGGTGCATCCGGCGGATATGACAGTGGGATTGCCCGAGATTACGGAAACCGGTAAAGAGAAGCTCCGCGAGATCATCTGGAACGAACGCCGCATCGAACTGGCTTTGGAGGGACACCGCTTCTTCGACCTGATCCGTGCGGACAAGGTGGTGCCGGGCTATGCGGAGAAGATGATGAAGGCACACGGGAAGACAAACTTCTCGATAGCAAAACATGCAACGTTCTTCATCCCGCAGAAGCAGGTGGATATCTCGCAGGGAGTCCTCAAAAACTGATATGAAACATGTATAACCAGTTCATTAAAATAGAATCATTCCAATAATATCAATTCCATGATTACACACAGCGTCTTTCCGATTGCCCTTTGCGGCAACGGAAGCCGCTATCCCCACTGCACGATGGAATCTCCGTGTCTCTGACGTGCAGCCACCTGAGGGCGTGTCATTATTCACCAAAATGAGTCTCGACACGCCCTCTCGGGGGATAAAATCTTGAATTAACAACAACAATGAAACATACCCTTTTATTTCTTCTTATGATCTGTGCTTGTACGTTGCAAGCCACCGCTACAGGCAAACAGCCGAGACTGACCGATGATGAGTTGATGACTCTTGTCCAGAAACAAACTTTCCGTTACTTTTGGGATTTTGCCCATCCCGAGTCCGGTCTGGCCCGTGAGCGCAGCAATGACCGTCTCGAGATAGCAACCATCGGTG
The DNA here is from genome assembly GCF_000025985.1 of Bacteroides fragilis NCTC 9343. Classification (NCBI taxonomy): domain Bacteria; kingdom Pseudomonadati; phylum Bacteroidota; class Bacteroidia; order Bacteroidales; family Bacteroidaceae; genus Bacteroides; species Bacteroides fragilis. The sequence goes on along the minus strand of NC_003228.3, from coordinate 4,909,338 downwards.
GTTCGGGCTTTGGGGTAATGGCAATTATAGTCGGTGTGGAACGTGGGTTCATCACCCGTGAGCAAGGCGCTGAGCGGCTGCTCAAAATAGTGGAGTTCCTCAATAAAGCCGATAGCTATCATGGCATCTGGGCACATTGGATGGACGGGGCTACCGGAAAGACCATTCCTTTCAGCAGGAAAGACGATGGAGCCGATTTGGTAGAATCTGCCTTTATGTTCGAAGGACTGCTGGCGGCACACCAGTATTTCACTCACGATAATCCGACAGAGAATCGGATACGAGGGCTGATCAATACCCTGTGGCATCAGGCAGAGTGGGACTGGTTCACCCGTGGAGGTGAAGATGTGCTTTATTGGCATTGGTCACCCAATAACGGATGGGCGATGAACCATCAGCTGAAAGGGCAGAACGAGTGCCATATCACTTATATTCTGGCGGCTTCTTCGCCTACTTATCCGATTCGTGAATCGGTGTATCATAAGGGGTGGGCCAACTCTATTACATTCAAGAACGGAAAAGAATATTACGGCATCCGCTTGCCCCTGGGCACCGACTTTGGCGGCCCTCTCTTCTTTACACATTATTCCTATCTCGGCCTCGATCCGCGCGGACTCAAAGACAGTTATGCCGACTACGGTGAGCAGATGAAAGCACATACCCTGATCAACCGTGCTTATTGCATCGATAATCCGAAGAAGTATAAAGGATACGGCCGCAAATGCTGGGGACTGACAGCGAGCGACAATCATCAGGGTTACTCAGCACATTGCCCGCAGAACGACTTGGGAGTGATTACCCCGACCGCAGCCATCTCTTCCATTCCTTATACTCCGGAACATTCTCTGGAGGCTATGCGTTATTTCTACGAAGAATTGGGCGACCGCCTGTGGGGAGAATATGGCTTTAAGGATGCCTTCAACCTGACAGAAAACTGGTTTGCTTCCTCTTATCTCGCCATCGATCAGGGACCGATTATTGTGATGATTGAAAACTATCGCTCAGGCTTGATATGGAAACTCTTCATGAGTCATCCCGATGTACAGAGAGGATTGAAGAGACTGGGGTTCGGCTCAGAAGAATAAGATATACCATAGATTACAACCATGAAACAACTATTCCTTCTTTTACTCGCTTTGGGGTCTCCCACCCTTGCCCTTGCGCAAGACATGCGGCAAGATACTTATTGCAACCCGCTGAACATAGATTATACCTATATGATCTATAACTCCGACAAGGACATTTCCTACCGCTCGGGTGCCGATCCGGCAGTGGTCAGGTTCCGTGGAGAGTATTATATGTTCGTCACCCGTTCCAATGGATACTGGCACTCTAAAGATCTGCTGGACTGGGATTTTATCGTCCCCAAAGACTGGTATCCGCAGGGGAGCAACGCTCCGGCCGCTCATAACTATAAAGACTCAGTGCTTTATGTCACCGGTGATCCTTCGGGTTCTATGAGTATTCTCTATTCCGACAATCCGAAGAGCGGCGAATGGAAAGCTACACCCGCCATCCTTCATAACCTGCAGGACCCCGATCTTTTTATCGACGACGATGGCAAAGCCTATATGTTCTGGGGTTCGTCCAATGTTTATCCCATCCGGGGTATGGAACTGGATAAGAATCACCGGTTCCTTCCGAAAGGAGAAGTGAAGGAGCTTTTCAATCTCGACATGCAGCGCCACGGCTGGGAACGTTTCGGTGAGAATCATAGCGATACCGTTTTAGGAGGATATATCGAAGGCCCGTGGCTGACCAAGTACAATGGGAAGTATTATATGCAGTATGGTGCTCCCGGTACAGAATTCAATGTCTATGCCGACGGTGTTTATGTAGCCGATCATCCGATGGGGCCTTACACCTATCAGAAGCACAATCCCGTGTCATACAAACCGGGGGGATATATGAACGGAGCCGGACACGGCAGTACGGTTCAGGGACCCGGCGGAGAGTATTGGCATTTTGCTTCGATGGCTCTTTCCATCAACGTCAACTGGGAACGCCGGCTCTGCATGTTTCCTGCCGGATTCGATAAAGACGGTATTATGTACGTGGACACCCGCTTCGGTGATTATCCCCGCTATGCTCCGGCCGTACCCGGCAAGAAGGGGCAGTTTCGTGGATGGATGCTCCTTTCTTATCGCAAACCGGTGACGGCATCTACTGCGAAAGGTGAGTTCGGACCGGATGCATTGACGGATGAAAGAACCAAGTCTTTCTGGCTGGCGGAAGCAAATGATGAACGTCAGTGGGTACTGATCGACCTGGAGAAACCTGCCCGTGTCTGTGCCGTACAAGTGAATTATCACGACTATCGGAGTAATCTATACGGTCGGATTCCCGGATTGCGTCACCGCTATGTGATTGAGGGCTCTTCCGACGGGGAGACCTGGAATATACTGGTCGATCGCCGGAGCAGCTATAAGGATACGCCGAATGACTATGTAGAACTTGAAGTCCCGACTACCGCACGCTATATCCGCTATAAGAATATAGACGTACCTACTCCGAATCTGGCTATTTCTGAACTGCGTGTATTCGGACTCGGGTTCGGCAAGGCTCCCCGGTCACCTCAAAAGCTGGCTCTGGATCGGCACACCGACCGTCGTGATGTTACTGTTCGCTGGGAGCCGGTGAAAGGGGCTCAGGGATACAACGTCCTGTGGGGGATCGCCCCTGATAAGTTATACAGTTCGTGGATGGTGTACGGTGGCAATGAGTTGGAGATGAAATCGCTGACTATCGATCAGGATTATTATTTTGCTGTGGAAGCCTTTAACGAAAATGGTGTATCTTTACCTTCCGAAACTAAATATGTAGAATAATACCGAATAACCATGAAACAGTTTGTCCTTTTCTTTATCAGTCTCTTTCTTTTGGGCGTGGGTGCCCGTTCGCAAGAGATGTATCAAAAGAAAGTTTTTATCTCTTCCCGGGGTGATTCTCTCAATTACCGTCTACTTCGTCCGGAGGTGGAAAAGACGGGACTGCAATATCCTTTGGTACTCTTTCTGCACGGTGCCGGTGAGCGGGGGAGTGATAACGAGAAGCAGTTGACACATGGTGGTCAGATGTTTCTCAATCCGGTGAACCGGGAGAAGTATCCGGCATTTGTCCTTGTACCTCAATGTCCCGAAAAAGACTATTGGGCGTATACCTCCCGTCCCTCTTCCTTTATTCCTTCGGAGATGCCGGTAGGACAAGAGATCACTCCTGTACTGCGTGCAGTAAAAGAGTTGTTGGATACCTATCTTGATTTGCCTCAGGTGGATCGTAACCGTATCTATGTGGTCGGTCTTTCTATGGGAGGCATGGCGACGTACGATCTTGCTGTCCGTTTTCCCGATACGTTTGCTGCTGCCGTTCCCATCTGCGGGACCGTGAATCCGGTGCGTCTGGCCGATGCAGCAAATGTTCGTTTCCGTATTTTTCACGGTGATGCCGACAATGTAGTGCCTGTAGAAGGCTCGCGTGAGGCTTATAAAGCGTTGAAGAACTTGGGAGCGGAAGTGGAATATATTGAGTTTCCCGGTTGCAATCATGGAAGCTGGAATCCGGCTTTCAACTATCCCGGATTCATGGAGTGGCTCTTTGCTCAGCGTAAGAGATAAAGAACTTTATAGTTAAGTATACTATTTAAAGAGGAAGTCAAAATTCGTATTCACCACAGATTACACAGATTTGCACAGATAAATATTATTGATTGTCAGTAGATTAAAAATCGTTTTGTGTAAATCTGTGCGATCTGTGGTGAACTATGATACACTCTCTTTGAGGTAACGGTTATCCATCGTCCGCAAGAACTATTTGTCTTCCTTTTCTTTGGGAGAGGACAGGGAAGAAGTCTTCTCTTCATAGTCCCCGTTTGCTTTAATCAGTTCTATCAGCTTTTCTACGGCTTCTTCTTCCGGAATATTCTTTTCAATGCATTCCTTCTGTTTATAGAGACTGATTTTGCCACGTCCGGCTCCTACATAACCGTAGTCGGCGTCTGCCATTTCGCCCGGTCCGTTGACGATGCATCCCATGATGCCTATCTTGAGCCCCTTCAAGTGCGAGGTGGCTTCTTTGACGCGGGCAATCGTACTTTGCAGGTTGAACAGTGTTCGTCCGCATCCCGGGCAAGAAATATATTCAGTCTTGCTGGTACGGATACGTCCTGCCTGCAGAATTCCGAAAGCAGTGGCATCAATCACTGCATGGCTCAGTTTGCCTTGGTTGAAGAGATAAATTCCGTCACACAATCCGTCAAAGATCAAGGCTCCCATATCCGCGCCGGCTTTGATCTGCAAGTCTTCGGCTGTATCTTCGGCATAGTGTTGGAAGAAGATAACCGGATTCTGTAATCCTTCCACCGTCAGTTGATGTGCCAGGGCACGATGTTCGCCTACACGGTTCGGGTGGTTGCTTTGTGAGACAACGACTGCTTCGGGGTGTTGCTTCAGGCATGCGACAACTTCCCGGGTAAGCGCCATGTAAGGGGTAAAGAGGAATTTCAGTTCGGCTGCGCATGTTTCCATTAACTCCAATTGTGCATAATTGAAGGCAGGCCACGTATCAGGTTCTCCTTTCCATACGTCGGCATCGAGGATGTATTGAACTCCGGGTTCTGTCTGTTCGGGCAAAGCACGTCCGGCATAAATGTAATCCGGTGTAAATTGCGGATGGGTCTCCATACGTCCGTCCATGCGGTCGGCAAGTACCACGGGCAGATGGTCTCCGCCGATATTGCGTACCGGCCGTGTTTTACGGCGTACCGGAGAAAGGTAGTTGAAATCCGGAGCTTCCATGCCGGGAATGTACGGATGGTTCCGGCGACTTGTAATATAGTCCACCAACTTGCGTGCCACGGGAATCTCGGCTTCCGGTTCTTCACTCAGCGAGACACGGATCGTGTCGCCCAGCCCGTCAGCCAACAATGCGCCGATGCCCAAAGCCGATTTGATACGTCCGTCTTCTCCGTCGCCGGCTTCCGTAACACCCAAGTGGAGAGGGAATGACATGCCTTCCTGTTCCATCACTGATACCAACAGGCGTACGGTCTTTACCATTACCACCGTGTTGGATGCTTTGATTGAGATGACGACATCCGTAAACTTCTCGTCTACGCAGATGCGCAGGAATTCCATGCACGACTCTACCATACCTTCCGGCGTGTCACCGTAGCGTGACATGATGCGATCGGACAGTGAGCCGTGGTTCACCCCGATACGGACGGCTGTATGATTCTCTTTACAGATATTCAGGAAGGGGACGAAGCGGTCACGTATCTTTTGCAGTTCGGCGGCATATTCCTCGTCGGTATATTCCAGTTGTTTGAAAGTGCGTCCGGGATCTACGTAGTTTCCGGGATTGATACGCACTTTCTCGGCATATTGTGCCGCTACATCGGCTACTTTCGGGTTGAAGTGTACATCGGCCACAAGCGGAACCATATAGCCGGTACTGCGCAGGCCGATATTGATGTTCATCAGGTTTTCGGCCTCTTTCACCCCCTGTGTAGTGAGACGGACATATTCTCCGCCGGCATCTACAATGCGCTTTGCCTGGGCCACACAAGCCTCGGTGTCTTGTGTGGGGGTATTTGTCATCGACTGGATACGGATAGGATTGGGGCCGCCCAACGGAACGGCCCCAATATTCACTTCCGAAGTTTCCCGTCGGGAGTAGTTGAATAAATCCATCTTTTTAGTTTGTTTTAAACTCGTACTTAATTTCTTTCAGTTCTTCGTTAGCCTTTACGATTTTCTTTTTCAGTCCTTCTTTATAGGCTATGAATTTTGTTTCGAGTTCTTTATCTTCCAATGAAAGCATTTGTACGGCAAGGATGGCGGCGTTCAGTGCGCCATTGATACCCACAGTCGCTACAGGAATCCCCGGAGGCATCTGTACGATCGCCAGAAGGGCGTCCATTCCGTCAAGAGACGATTTGATGGGTACACCGATGACCGGAAGCGGGGTCGATGCGGCAATCACGCCCGGCAGATGGGCAGCCATACCGGCAGCAGCAATAATTACTTTAATGCCGCGTGAGCGGGCATTCTTGGCAAACTCTTCCACAGCTTCGGGAGTGCGGTGAGCCGAGAGGGCGTTCATTTCGAACGGTACATGGAGATCGTTGAGCAACTGTGCGGCCTTTTCCATGACAGGAAGGTCGGAAGTGCTACCCATGATAATGCTTACGATTGGAGTCATATTTATTCTACTTTTGAGATTGATTGATAACGAGATGGAATGAATCAACTTCACCACAGATTACACAGATTCTCATAGATTAATGATTTACTTTATCGATAATAAGATTAAAAGTTCTGTGAGAATCTGTGTAATCTGTGGTGAGACCATTCAAGACTAAGCAAGTGGTAATGAATGAATCGGGAAAGCCTTTATGCATTTACCACTGCTTTGTATCCTTCGGCATCCAGCAAGTTGTCAAGGTCTGCTGCATTGGCAGGTTTCATTTTGATGAGCCAGCCTTCGCCATACGGATCTTTATTCACTAATTCCGGATTCTCTTCCAGTGCCGGGTTTTGTTCTACCACTTCACCGGCTACGGGCAGGAAGAGGTCAGAGATTGTTTTAACTACTTCGATCGTACCGAACACTTCTCCCGCTTCCAGTGTTTCGCCTTCAGTAGGAATATCGACAAATACGATGTCGCCCAGTTGCTCCTGAGCGTAGTCGGTGATACCTACATAAGCTACATCGCCTTCGAGGCGGATCCATTCGTGTTCGTTAGTGTACTTTACATTCTGTGGGAAGTTCATAATGATTAGTTTTTAGGATTGATACTATGTTTAAAATAAAAATATACGGAACAAAACATTGCTGAGCGGATGGAGCACCAGCAGTGAGCAGACGAAACCGACGGTAAAGCCGGCAAGTACTTCGCCTAGGGTGTGATGTTGCAGGATGATGCGTGCCGAACCCAATATCCCCGCCACGAGGATGAAGAGGCATAGCCACCACACCGGATTATAACTGAACAGCGCGCTGAACGAAACCAGTCCGCCCACGATGCCGCCCATACCTGCCATGTGTTCGCTCAGTTTCCACTTCAGATTGACAATGATGCAGATGACCAGCACCACCAGTGAAGCCAGTATAATGCCCGTCATGTACCAGGGAATGTTCAGCTTGTGCATCATCATCAGGCAGAATACGTACGAGATGATGGTAAGCAGGATCGGTACATAGCGTTTCTTACGGTCGCTCAGGTCCTGGCGGGCAAAGCCATTCACTTTGCGGAACAGGAAGATGGTCATGGTAGGCATCAGGATGGTGAAGCAGTAGACAATTCCCAATACGATGAGTTTGTACTGCAACGGCATGATGCGTAGGTAAGAGAACAGGAACAATACCAGAAAAGCCAGGAAGGGGATAGAGAATGGAGTCAGTATTCCCGAAATGATTCTGGCCGTACGGATCAGTGTCCTGTCAGCTATGATATGTTGCTCTATCTTCTCTTCTTCAGCCATTTTGTTTCTTTTATTATGCTTTTTTATTTTCTCAGTCTCGCTACCGGAATGTTGAGTTGCTGGCGGTACTTGGCCACCGTGCGGCGTGCGATGGGATATCCTTTCTCTTTCAGTATTTCGGCCAGTTCGTCATCGGTCAGCGGTTTCTTTTTGTCCTCGCTGTCGATGCATTCTTTCAGGATCTTCCGTATCTCGCGTACCGACATCTCTTCACCGTCTTCGGTGGTGTATCCGTCGCTGAAGAAGAACTTCAGGGGATAAATGCCGTAATTCGTTTGCACGTATTTGCTGTTGCTGACGCGTGAGATGGTCGAGATGTCCAGCCCGGTGCGTTCCGCCACGTCCTTCAGAATCATCGGGCGGAGCAATGACTCGTCGCCTTCGAGGAAGAAGGGGCGTTGCAGGTCGATGATGGCCTGCATGGTGGTCATCAATGTATTCTGGCGTTGCTTCACGGCGTCGATGAAGCCTTGTGCGGCGTCCATCTTCTGCTTGAGGAACATCATGGCCTCTTTCGATTCTTTCGATTGGTTGGCCTTGTTCTTCGTATGTTCCTCGACCATCTCCGTGAAGTCGCGGCTCATGCGCAGCTCCGGCAGATTGCGGTTGTTGAGGCTGATGTTGATGGTTCCGTCATCGTAGGTGTCTACTATGAAATCGGGGACGATCTGTTGCAGGTTCCGTCCGATGGCTTCACCCAGCGATGCGCCCGGACGGGGGTTGAGCTTGGTGATCTCTTCAAGTGCCTTATAGAAGTGTTCTTCGTCCAGTCCCAGCTTTTTGATGATCTTTTCCCAATGCTTGCGGGTGAACTCTTCGTAACATTCACTGATGATTTCTTCTTCCGTCTCCAGCAGAGGGTCTGTGCAGTGGGACTGTTTTTTGCGGCGGATCTGTATCAGCAGGCATTCCTGCAGGCTGCGTGCGCCCAGTCCGGGAGGGTCGAAATCTTGTACGATTCTCAGGGCTTCCTCCAGTTCCTCTTCCGTAGCGTTGATACCGGCGTAGATGGCCAGTTCGTCACCGATGCTTTCGAGGGATTTGCGGAGCAGGCCGTCGTCGTCCAGCGAACCGATCAGGTATTCCGCCAGTTCGCGCTGATGTTCGGTCAGGTTGCGTTCGCCGAGCTGTTCTCTCAGGATTTCGTAGAATGACGTCGCGTCCGAAAACGGAATCTCTTCTGCCTGCTCGCCTTTGGAGCGGTTGTTTTCCTGAAGTTTATAGTCGGGGATGTCGTCTTCGGTCAGATAGTCGCTCAGCGAGTCATAGTCCGTATCGCCTTCCGTCTCTCCTTCGGAGGTTTCGGCAGGGGTGGTCTCGTCGGAGGTGCTTTCTTCTTTGCCTTCTTCAAGGGCGGGATTCTCCAGCAGTTCGGCATGTACACGGTCTTCCAGTTCCACAGCCGGTAGCTCCAGTAGTTTCACTACCAGAATCTGCTGCGGTGAGAGCGTTTGTATCTGCTGCTGCGCCTGCGATTGTATCTGACGGGAACCTTGTGCCATACGTTTAATGCTTTACAGTTTTTGTTTCTCGCTACAAAAGTAATGAATTGTTCGATATAGCGAAATGATTTATCCGATAAAAGGAGTTAAAGGAAAAACCGGAGGGAGCGGGGAAGACATGGAGGGGGTGTTCCGGAAAGATATTCCCGGCCTCTTCCATGGCGGGACGGTTATTGCTCTGCTGCGAATCTTATTTGCTTTATCTCCTTTGTCAATTCATCCTTTGTTCCTATCTTTGCCATCATAACTTTAATATATACCATTATGTTCAGCAAAGAGACATATACGCAGCGCAGAGCCCTGCTGAAAAAAACATTAGGCTCCGGAGTACTGTTGTTTCTGGGAAACGACGAGTGTGGATTGAACTACGAGGACAATACGTTCCGCTATCGTCAGGATTCTACCTTTCTCTACTACTTCGGCCTTTCGTTTGCCGGGCTTTCGGCTATAATCGACATTGATGAAGATAAGGAAATTATATTCGGTGATGAACTGACCATCGATCATATCGTATGGATGGGGACTCAGCCCACACTGAAGGAAAAGAGTGAGCGGGTGGGAGTGGACATCACCATGCCTTCGGCCGACATTGTGAGCTATCTGCACAAGGCGGTACAGAAGGGACAGGCCATCCATTACCTGCCGCCCTACCGTGCAGAGCATAAACTGAAGTTGATGGACTGGCTGGGAGTGCCTTCCGCGCGTCAGGAGGGTTCGGTGCCATTTATCCGTGCGGTGATCGCGCAGCGTAACTACAAGTCGGCCGAGGAGATTGTCGAAATCGAGAAGGCCTGCGACATTACGGCGGATATGCACATTACGGCCATGAAGATCCTGCGTCCCGGGATGCGCGAGTGGGAAGTATCGGCAGCCATGGAAGCCGTGGCGCATGCCGCAGGGGGTGACCTTTCGTTTGCTACCATCGCTACGGTGAACGGACAGACGCTCCACAACCATTATCATGGCAATATCGTCAAGCCGGGCGATCTGTTCCTGATCGATGCCGGCGCAGAAACGGAGATGGGTTATGCAGGCGATATGTCGTCTACCGTTCCTGCCGATAAAAAGTTTACCCGGCGCCAGCGCGAGGTTTACGAGATACAGAACGCCATGCACCTGGAGTCGGTGAAAGCACTTCGTCCGGGTATTCCTTATATGGATGTATACGACTTGTCGGCACGTGTGATGGTCGAAGGTTTGAAAGGACTCGGGCTGATGAAGGGAAATGCCGAAGACGCCGTGCGCGAGGGTGCACATGCTTTGTTCTATCCTCACGGGCTGGGACACATGATGGGGCTCGACGTGCATGACATGGAGAATCTGGGTGAACTCTGGGTGGGCTATAACGGACAGCCCAAGAGCACGCAGTTCGGCCGTAAGTCGCAGCGTCTGGCCATTCCGTTGGAGCCGGGTTTTGTACATACCGTGGAGCCGGGCATCTACTTTATTCCCGAACTGATAGATCTCTGGAAGGGCCAGAAGAAGTTCACCGACTTTATCAATTACGATAAAGTGGAGACTTACAAAGACTTCGGAGGCATCCGCAATGAGGAGGATTATCTGATAACCGAGACAGGTGCCCGCCGCTTAGGAAAGAAGATTCCGCTGACACCGGACGAGGTGGAAGCGTTAAGATAGTTTTTTTTTTTTCATTAGTTGAAGTATTACTAAGATGTGAATCCAGGTAATACATATTAAGTTTTTATTATGTCCGGATAGTGATCCGGTCGATTTATTTTAAATTTTGTTAATATGGGATTGCCCGGATGTGAATCCGGGCAATCTTTTTTTTATCGATTTTTTTAAATAAAATCAGGAAAGGATTGTTTTTCTGATTTTAATAAGATACTTTTGTTGAAAATCTGAATCGTTTACTGTCTTAGGCGGAATTTAGTCATTGAAACGGATATTTGCCGTTTACGAAATAAGAATGTTACTGATTCTGATAAGACATTATACGGAGATAACTTAACTTTTTTTTTTCATAGCATTATGATGTCACTTAGATGTGAATCGGGGTGGCAGATCTCTTTTATAATAAGATAATATTAATGAATTTTTCTAATTGACAAAGATTGTTTGGATGTGAATCCGGGCAATCTTTTTTTTGTTGTTTTTTGAAAAAAAAGAGAAGAAAGAGTTGTTTTTAAAATTTTAAGGGCATACCTTTGGGAGAATTAAATAATTTTCTAATACTAACCTTTACTAATCCTATAAAAACATGAGTGGATTGTATTATAACTTGGCGTTGCGAAACAGTGATCTGAGAGATAAAGATTCTGAAAAGCTGTATTATTGTGTTTTAAAAAACAGAGGAATGGTGGATCAGGATACGTTTGTCAATTATCTGAGCCAGATCACCGGAATAAAAGAGGCTATATGCCTGGGAGTACTCTCGAAATTGGGAGCGGCTGTCATCAATTATCTGAAAGACGGGCAAAGTGTTGATATTCCGCATTTGGGTACTTTTAATCTGACTGCGAGCAGCACCGGCGTGAAAACGCTTGATGAGGCGAAAGCGTCACAAATAAAGGCTATCAATCTACGCTTTTCTGCTAAGGAAGAGACTGACTTAGTGCTGAGTCGTTGTGCGTTAACCCGAAGTGTCTCATTAACAAATACAAATGATGTGATTAAAGAGAAGGATCCAAGCGGTGAAATCGTGGATGATCCTACTGCATAGTCAGTATAAAATATTTATTTATAACTTTAGATAAGCCGCTGGGAACAGCGGCTTTTTTTATTACAAATAGGCTTTCTCTGAAAAATCTCTCAAAAAGGCCTCCATCTCGAGACTTAAGTCTTGGCGGGGGAAGATTTAAATCTTGAAAAATCATCGCTTAAGCGATGATTTAAAAGGGACTAAACGCTTGCTTTGGCGGATTGGTAATATATCTTTATTCTTTCTGTTTGGCTGTCTTGGTGCTATATTTATACAATATATGAGCTTCGTTTTTTTGCCGGATATTTTCTCTTTCTTTCTCTCTCTACTTCTTCTGATAATTCTTGTTTTTTATGCATCGATACACTACTTTTGTCCGTTACAGACAGAAAAACGATAAAACCATTCACAAATATTCAATTCATAAACTATGCGTAAATTAAAAAATGTCCTCCGGGCATCTTCATGCTGTGCTTTTTCAATCTTAATGTGTCTCCCGGCCGCCGGGCAGAATGCATGGAGCGAAGCTGACTGCGTGACCCTGCTGGACAGTACCTCGGTAACCGTGCAGCCAAACGGCTCCGGAAGTTTTGCCGTGTACAAATCGTTTAAAGTACAGACTCCCAAAGGGGCAGTGAATAACCATGTGATCAAGTATGATTATGATCCGCTGACGGCCTTTGCCCGTTTCAAGCAAGTCACCGTGCAGCGTGCCAACGGCGAAACCATACAGGTGGACGTGACCAAGACCTGCGATTATGCCGCTCCGGCAAGGGCTATTTATTGGGGAGCCCGTCAGATCATGCTCGAACTCGGACGCCTGGAGCCGGGAGATGTCGTTTCCTACGAAATCAGTAAGAAAGGCTTTACTTATGCTCTGCTGGCAGGAGCTGAAGATGATGACGCGCGTTTCATTCCGCCCATGCGCGGGCAGTTCTACGACATTGTTCCTTTTTGGGTGAATGAACCCACCCGCCGCAAGGTATACCTTGTCAGTATGCCGATGGAAAAAGAGCTTCAGTTCCAGTTCTATAACGGTGCCTGTACCTCGTCAATGCGTTATGAGGACGGGCGAAAGGTATATACGTTTGCCGTGGACGAAGTGCTTCCTTTCCGGAAAGAGCCCAATATGATGGATCTTTTTGACGAAGCCCCGAAGCTGATGATGTCGTCTACCCCGAAATGGGAGGATAAGTCGCTCTGGTTTCACGACTTGAACGAGGCATACGGCAGTTTTGCCGCACTGCCCGAGGCTCAGAAGAAAGTGGACGAACTGATAAAGGGAAAAAAGACCGAAATGGAGAGAATCGCCGTATTGACCCATTGGGTAGCCGATAATATCCGTTATGCAGGCATCACCATGGGCGAAGGCGAGGGCTTTACGCTCCATAATACGAAGATGAACTACACCGACCGCTGCGGAGTATGCAAGGACATTGCCGGCACGCTGATCTCTTTCCTGCGTATGGCGGGATTTGAGGCCTATCCGGCCATGACGATGGCGGGAAGCCGCATCGAAAGCATCCCTGCCGATCACTTTAACCACTGTGTGGCAGTGGTGAAGCTGGCGAATGGGACGTATATGCCCCTCGATCCTACCTGGGTTCCTTTCTGCCGCGAGTTGTGGAGCAGTGCCGAGCAGCAGCAGAACTATCTGCCCGGCATTCCGGGAGGTTCCGACTTGTGCCTGACTCCGGTTTCGGCTCCCGAGAATCATTATGTCCGCATCACTGCCGATAACAAAATCGATGCAAAGGGCACGCTGAAAGGTTCGTTTACCATCACCGCCGAAGGTCAGTCGGACAGCAGCATCCGCCGCATCTTTACGCAGGGCTGGCAGACCGAATGGCAAAGCACGATGGAAAGCCAGTTGCTCAACGTATCTCCCAAAGCCCGTATGCTCGGAGTGGACTACGGAAAGGCGCCGAAGGATTATCAGACAGGCCCCATTCGCATCACGTTCCGTTACGAGATACCGGACTATGCGCTGGTCGGTGACCGGGAATTATTGTTGAAACCGATGGTGATGAACAACCTCTATGCGAGCGTTCTCTCGTTCCTGCGCATCGATACCGGCTTGGAAACCCGCCAATACGGCTTCCGTGATGCTTGCTCTCGTCTGGTCGAATTGGACGAAACGATTGCCCTGCCGCGGGGATATCGCCTGGCGGGAGAGCCGCGCAGCGAACAAAAGGCCGCTCCGGCAGCCGACTTCGAAGGCTCGTTGCAGCAGGTTGGCAACAAACTGGTGCTGAAACAGAAACTCGCCTTGAAGAAGCGCATCTATCGGGCAGCCGACTGGGAAGGATTCCGTGCTGCGGTGAATGCCTACAAAAGCTTTGCGGATTATTTGATTGTTAAACTCTAAAAAGATGATCGTCACACATGACTAAAATATATACCCTTCTGCTCCTCTGCCTGTTTGCGCTGACTCTTCCGGTCACCGCCCGGGAAGCGGAATTTAAGAAAATCAAAGAAAGCTGGACCCTGCAGGCTGATGGTACGCAGGTTTATCGTCAGTCGAAAGTCCTGACGCTGTACACTCACACGGCCATGAACCGCACGTATGGGGAGTCGTTCATTACGTACGATCCCCGTTATCAGACTTTGCAGATTCACGAGTCGTATACCCGCCAGAAAGACGGAAATATCGTCAAGACCCCCGCCAATGCTCTGGTCGAAGTGCTCCCCTCGGCAGCAGCCAATGCGCCGGCATTCAATGCTTTGCGCGAGATGGTAGTCGTACACACCGGGCTGGAACTCGGAGCTACCATCTATCTGGACTATTCCATTACAACCAAACCGGGATATTTGCCGGGGATTCAGATCTGCCGGTTGCTGGAGCACTCTTCGCCGGTGAAGGAGTACGAGATCAGCATCACCGTTCCCCGGGGGCAACATTTGGAATATGCCCTTAACAACCACAAGGAGAAAGCTTCCGTAACCGAATCCGAAGGGATGAAGCAAGTCAGCTGGACCCTGAAAAATCTGCCCGCCCTCAGCCGTGAGCCGCAGGTGTCGGTGATCGGCGGTGATTTGCCTCTGCTGACTGCCACGACTGAGGAGAAACCCCTGTCGTTTCTGACGTCACAATGGCAACCGGAAGGAGATGCAGGGATTCGTGCGCTGGCCGGAAAACTGACTGCCGGAGCGAAGGACGATAAAGAAAAAGTAACCGCGATACGTGACTATGTGATTGATAATCTTTACTATTCGTCCCTCCCGTTGGCGGAAAGCGGTTATCGCATCCGTCCCGCCGCAGAGGTGATCCGTTCGGCATACGGCACGGAGGCCGAGAAGGCGAATCTGATGGCCGCATTGCTGAAAGCGGCCGGACTGAAAGCCGGGATAGGGGCGGTCTGCGCTCCGTCCGAGAATACGGCATCACTGGGAGTAGGCAGCATCCGCGAACTGTTTGTGTGGACCGACGCCGGAGGCAGCCAACAGGCTCTGTCACTGAAAGGCAAAACTCCCTCAGCCGTTTCCTGGCAGAAAGATTATGCCTATGTAGCTTCATTGACGCAGCCGTTTGAACTGAATCTTCCACCGGTTACCCTGAGAAAAGACTATGCATTGCAGCCCGACGCGGCAAATGCCAAAGATGGCTATCTGGTCTTCACCCTCCCCGTAGAGCGTGGCAGCCTGGCCGGTTCCCAGTACGTCCGGTTCAATAGCAAGCGCACTTCGAACCTTTTGTTGCCCGGACTGGCGGATGAATCTTTCACCTATACCGTAGATACTCCTGCAGGTATGGAACCTGTCACTCGGCCGATGGAGAAGAAGATGGACAATGCCGTAGGTACATTAACCATTTCCATCCGTCCCGAAGGAGCGAAAACGCGAGTGATCCGGAGCCTGAAGTTGAAGAAACAGATGATTCGCCCGGCGGATTATGCCGCTTTCCGTCAACTGATGACAGAGTACGGGGCGGTGGACGGGCTGACGCTGGTGTACAGAAAACCTCTTCCCTGATCCCTCTTTTCGACAGGAAGAGACAGTATATGTGCTATTATTCAGATTTAATAACTCAAAATATAACAATGAAGATGTAGCGGGAGCTGCCCGCAAAGGACATAGGCCGGTATCCGGCGGAACGGTCTCCAAACGATAAGCGGTGATTCGTGGAATGAGGATATGTCGAAACTCGCATTCACCACAGATTACACGAATGTATACAGTTGGATACTGTTATCTATCAATAGATTAAGTTCGTCCTGTGAAGTTCTGTATCACTCTGTGGTGAGTTATGGCATACCCCCGTTCTGCAGGTCACGCTCCGTAGAGCTCCTCTCCTGTGCCTCTCTGCCTATGCAGCTCTGTGGCGAAACAGGCTTCCGCAACATCTTTTAGGGAGGAACCCTTATGAGAAAACTATTATTGCTCTTATTTTCAGCACTTTTTGTGCTGTCAGCCCAGGCTGAAGATGTGCTGCGCCTGATGACCTACAACGTCCGTAACGCCAATGGCATGGACGGTATATGCAATTATCAGCGTGTAGCCAATGTGATCAACAACGCCCGTCCGGACATCGTTGCCATCCAGGAACTGGACAGCATGACTGCCCGGAGCAACCGGACCGATGTTCTCAAGGAACTGGCGGAACGCACTCAATTGCATCCCTGCTTTGCGCCTGCCATCGATTATGACGGAGGAAAGTATGGCATCGGTATACTTTCGAAAGAGACTCCGCTCCGTGTGCAAACCTTCGCCCTTCCGGGACGTGAAGAGGCACGCACGCTGCTTGTAGCCGAGTTCCCGGAGTATGTCTTTGCGTGTACGCACCTTTCTCTGACCGAAGAGGATCGGATGAAGTCTCTCGAAATCCTGAAGTCCGTTACAGCCAATACCCGGAAACCTTTCTTCCTTGCCGGTGACTTCAACTCGGATGCCGACTCCGGCTTTATCAAAGATTTGAAGAGTACATTCCAGATACTTTCCAACCCGAAGCAGCCCACTTATCCGGCTTCCGAACCGAAGGAGACGCTCGACTACCTGATTGCTCTGAAACAGGAAACGCCTACTTTTGTTGTCAACTCGGCCCGGGTGATCGATGAGCCTCTGGCGTCCGATCATCGTCCTTTGTTGGTAGAAGTACGGATGGCGGTACCCGAGAATCGGATTTGCCGTACCAAACCCTATCTTCAGAATCCCGTAGGAGGTGGAATCACGGTGATGTGGCAGACCAACGTGCCGGCCTATTGCTGGGTGGAGTACGGCACGGACCCTTCCAACCTGAAGCGCGCACGTACCCTTCTGGATGGTCAAGTTGTTTGTGGCAATACTCTTCACAAGATTCGCCTCGATAGTTTGCAGCCCGGACAGAAATATTATTATCGTACCTGTTCGCAGGAGATCCTGCTTTACCAGGCCTACAAAAAGATGTTTGGCAATACAGCCCGTACAGAACTCAGGGAGTTCACGTTGCCCGCAGCCGGTGATGACAGTTTTACGGCCGTGGTGTTCAACGACCTGCATAAACAATCGAAGACGTTTCAGGCATTGTGCGAACAGATAAAGGGGATTGACTATGATTTTGTAGTGTTCAACGGCGATTGTGTAGACGACCCCGCCAATCACGATCAGGCAACAGCCTTTATCAGCGAACTGACCGAAGGCGTGGAGGGTGACCGCGTACCTGTCTTCTTTATGCGCGGCAATCACGAGATCCGGAATGCCTATTCGGTAGGCCTGCACAGCCTGTTCGATTATGTAGGCGATAAGACTTACGGCTCCTTCAACTGGGGAGATACCCGTATCGTAATGCTCGATTGCGGTGAAGATAAGCCGGATGATCATTGGGTATACTACGGACTCAACGACTTTACGAAGCTGCGTAATGACCAGGTAGGATTTTTGAAGCGTGAGCTCGCTTCCAAAGAATTTAAGAAAGCCGCTAAGCGGATTCTGATTCATCACATTCCGCTTTACGGAAACGACTACGAGAATCTGTGTTCCGGGCTTTGGGGTAAACTTCTGGAGAAAGCACCTTTCAATATCAGCCTTAACGCGCACACACATGAATATGCCTATCATCCCAAAGGCAGCCTTGGCAATAACTTCCCGGTGATTATCGGTGGCGGTTATAGCATGAAAAGTGCAACGGTAATGGTGATTGAGAAGAAGAAGGACGTACTTAAGGTGAAAGTACTCAATACCAAAGGAGAAGTGTTGTTGGAACTTACCGTCTGATAACGTCTCCCTTCCGAAAAAAATAGCGGGAGAGGATGTGTTTAAATCCTGATTTAGAAAGGGAGAGCTTCTCATTTGAAATTTGTCTGCCCTTATGAACAATGAAAAGAGCCATGTCAAACTCTATTTTTGAGTAATGATATGGCTCTTTTATGTTTATGGATTACAGTCTGTAACTTTTTAGAGTGCTCACTTTAGTTGCGGCACATTCACTTCTTTTATTTAATTATGTATGTAATTCGAGTACAAACCTGCTCCCCTTGGTGTAACTGGTATCCAGTGTCAGGCTGCCGTTCATTTTGGTTGCTATCAGGGCGCAGATGGGTAGTCCTAAACCGTCTCCTTCTGTCAGGTCTTTGATTTCAGTGAAGGGCTTGAACAGGTTCTCTTGTTTCTCAACGGGAATACCCGTACCGGTATCCGATATAATGAATTGGTGCGTATGTGCGCCTCTCTTTTTGAAATCAAGGAATATCTTTCCGCTTTCGGTATATTCCGCAGCGTTCTTCAGCAAGTGAATCAAGATCCGTTCCAGTTGTTCAGGATTGGTCTTGATCTGGAGTTTGGCAGCATTGACTACGGTCGAAACTTCGGGTTGTACAAACTCTTTCACCTTATCCATGGTAGCTTCACAGAAAGTATTTACGTTGATCTCCTTCATTTCATAAGGTTCAGTCAGAGAGTTTTCCAATGTGGAAAGTTCCTGTATATCATTGCTGAACTTCTTCAGGGCTGCTACTTGTCCTTGCATCTGCTGTGCCTGTTGAGGTGCTTTGTCCGACAGCTCGGCGGCAGAAGAGGCGAGTGTATCCAGCGTAGGTTCCATCTGTGCTGAAATATTCTGGATAAACTGTGTCTTCAGTTCATTGTGTTCATTGGCTATCTGTACGCTCTTTTTCAGTTTCCGGTTACCGGCAATGAAACGAAGCAGTACGATGGCCACAAATATCAGACCGGCAATCAGGATTACTACCAGTGTGCACAGCCCGACGATCATATACTGTTTGCCCGAAAGTGTGTCTTCTTTCTCCTGAATGATCTGCTGGCTTTCGTCATACTTGCGTTTCAGTACGTTCAGTTCGTCTTGTGCCGTCATTGCTTTTACTGAATCGGTCCAGACGATGAAGTTCTCGTAAGTGCGGGCCACCAGTGAGGCATTGTTAGATTTACGTCCGATGGCAATCAGTTTTTTATAGCATTCGTTGACCTTATCGTAATTCTTTTGGGCTTTATATTGGTTGATTAATTTCTGAAAACACGCGTCTCCCTGAGTGTTTTGCCCGAATGTGTAGTAATAACTTGCCTGTGTGTATAGTAGGTTCTCGCTTAATGAATCGTTCTTGGCCAGGCCTGCGGTTTCTGCCAGCTTATCCAATTGAATTTTAGCCTGCGCCGCATTCTTTAGTCCGATGTACATCTGCAGTCTCTCTTTGGTGATTTGGAAACGTAGCGGGTAAAATTGTTTCTGCTGTTTTTGTTCACCGGCCCAGACTAGCTGATCCATTCCTCTACAGAGGTCGAATGCCTCTTTGTAATAATTTTCACGATGGTACAGAGCTGCTCCCTGAATTCCGCATTCCACGGCTTTCGGATAATTCTCCTGCGTTGCGAAAGCGCCATAGGCCTGGATGAAAAGATAACGCGCCTTAGTGTATTCTTTTTGTTCCAGACTACTCTGCGCTTGTTTCATCAGTTCATTTGCTCTGTTTTGTGTGCCTTGTGCATCGACGATTGTGCTAAAACAAACGAGGATGGTCAGGATTAAAGTCGATATTTTCATGCGATTTGGTTTTAAACAGTGACAAAGTTAAAAAATCTTTGTAGAAACCTCTCATTTCCCCCTCTTATTTTTCATTTCTTCTTTGATTCTTCTTCAAAGAGGAATGGCGGGCATTACCGGTTGGTTGAAAGGTGGATAAAATTTGATAATTCAGGCATAGATTCTACAAATAAGGCTCTCTCCGGAGCCGGTATTTGTAAAGTCTATGTCTGATAATGATTTGGAATATGGCTCTATCTAATATTTAAAACTGCTTCCTCCCAGGAATTCTCTCAAAAGTGAGGTTGGAGGAATCTCCTTATCCTGTACAGGAGTGAAATATTTGATAAACTTCAGCAACCGATATGCTTCAGCATATTCCGGACAGTTACGTGGCACGCTGGTAAGAATGGGCTCGGCATGACAGCGGAGCACGGCAAATTCAAATAAAAGGGCGGAGTTGAACATCACATCGGCATTCTCCTGATAAGGGAAAATCCATTTATCTTCTCCGGCGCGTACGCTGGGCCAGCGTGAGATAGTCTCTTGGGCAGAATAGCCGCGATAGTTGAAGTCCCGGATAATACGGCGCAAAAGTCGGTTGTCCGTCGTTGGGATCCAGTTATGATCGTCCAGCGAGATGGTTGTCAAGGCAGAGACGTATATTTTGAACTTATTTGCTGCCGGGATTTGCGGAGTCAGTTCCGGATTAAGGGCGTGTATTCCCTCAAGAATCAATACCGTATGTTCGTCGATCCGCAATTTATCACCTTTATATTCTTTTTTTCCCAACATAAAGTTATAGCGGGGCAGTTCTACTTCCTCGCCACGCAACAAAGCCTGTAGTTGTGTATTGAATAACTCCAGGTCGAGGGCATAAAGGGATTCATAGTCATAATTGCCGTTTTCATCCAATGGAGTGTCTTCACGGTCTACAAAATAATTGTCCAGTGAGATGGGATATGGTTTCAGGCCGTTGGTCATTAACTGGATGGAGAGTCGCTTACTAAAAGTTGTTTTCCCGGATGATGACGGTCCGGAAATCAACACCAGTTTTACACGAGTCCCGTTTTCTCCGCGGTGGAAAATGCTATCGGCTATTTGTGCTATTTTCTTCTCTTGCAGAGCTTCTGCCACATTGATCAGGTCCGTGGCATGTCCCTCTTCACAAGCAATATTGAAATCTCCTACATTGTTCAATCCCATGATGTAGTTCCATCGCAGGTGCTCTTTGAAAACATCGAGCATTTTCTCCTGTTTTACCACATCTTCCAGTACAGATGGGTTTTCTTTGTTAGGAATACGCAGCAACAGTCCGTCGTAGTATTTAACGAGGTCGAATAAGTGGATAAATCCTGTACTTGGGAGCAGATTACCGTAATAATAGTCGGCAGTACCTCCCAAAGTATAATAATAGGTATAGATAGAACCGGAAGATTCGAGTAATTTTACCTTGTCATTCATGCCCCGTTCACTGAATACACGTACGGCTTCAGTTGTATGACACTCAATGCGGTGATAGGTAATGTCTTCCGCTATAATTTCCTGCATACGTTTCTTTATTTGTGACACGTCTTCAAGTGTGACGGGGCGCCCGATCCGCAAATTGCAGAAGTATCCTTTGGATACCGGGTGCTCCACAAAAAGTTTGCCATTCGGAAAGAGTTCGCTGACAGCTTTGTAGAGCACAAAGCAGAGAGAACGCACATACGTACGCATTCCCGAAGAATCTCTTACATCCAGAAACTCTACATCTTTATTGTTATATACACGAAAATTGAGTCCTTCAGAGCGATTATTTACTTTAGCACTGACTACCTGATAAGGAAAATTAAGATTAAAGCCGTAATAAATATCCAAAAGTGAGCTCCCAATAGGGAATTCTTTAGAAATATTATTATTTTTGCAATATATTTGTAACATCTGTTTCATTTCACGTCATTTTGGGGTGAATAGTACGGATAAATATATCACATAATTGCTAAGAAGACAAACAACCACTAAAATAATTATAGATGGAATATTCTTTTTATGATTTTTTAAAGCTCATTGGCTCGTTAGGACTTTTTCTTTATGGAATGAAGATCATGAGCGAGGGCTTACAGAAAGTCGCAGGTGACAGATTGCGAGGAATTCTGACAGCAATGACTACAAACCGGGTAACGGGAGTTTTAACAGGTGTGTTGATCACCGCCCTTATCCAATCTTCTTCGGCAACGACGGTGATGGTGGTCAGTTTTGTAAATGCCGGTCTGCTGACATTGGCCGAATCCATTAGTGTGATAATGGGTGCTAATATCGGTACGACAGTCACCGCATGGATCATTTCTATTTTTGGGTTTAAAGTCGACATGGCTGCTTTTGCCCTTCCTCTTTTAGCCATTGCCCTTCCTCTTATTTTTTCGGGTAAAAGTAACCGTAAGTCTATCGGTGAATTTATCTTTGGTTTTTCTTTCCTCTTTATGGGGCTTTCGTACCTCAAAGCAAATGCCCCCGACCTGAATGCCAACCCGGAAATGCTGGCTTTTGTACAGAACTATACAGATATGGGATTTTTCTCGGTTCTGCTCTTTTTATTTATCGGTACTATTCTCACTATGATCGTACAGGCTTCCGCCGCGACGATGGCTATTACTTTAATTATGTGTGCCAACGGATGGATCAGCCTGGAACTGGGTGCCGCATTGGTCTTGGGTGAGAATATCGGAACTACTATTACAGCCAATCTGGCTGCCCTGACTGCTAATTCACAAGCAAAACGTGCTGCTTTGGCTCACTTTGTTTTCAATGTTTTTGGTGTGATCTGGGTGCTGATTATTTTCCATCCTTTTATGGTATTCGTCAATTGGGTGGTCGATACCTTCTTCCATCCGGGAAGTGCAGAGGTGGCTATTTCTTATAAGTTGTCCGCTTTCCACTCTATTTTTAATATATGTAACGTCTGTCTGCTGATTTGGGGAGTGAAACTGATTGAGCGTACCGTGTGTGCCATTATTCGTCCCAAGGAAGAAGATGAAGAGCCACGCTTGCGCTTTATTACCGGAGGTATGCTTTCTACGGCCGAATTATCCATACTTCAGGCCCGTAAGGAGATTCATCTGTTTTCCGAGCGTATTCATCGTATGTTTGGTATGGTACAAGATCTGTTGCATACTGAAAAGGATGATGACTTCAATAAACTTTTCAGCCGGATTGAGAAATACGAGAATATCAGTGATAATATGGAATTGGAGATTGCCAATTACTTGAATCAGGTATCTGAAGGGCGTTTGAGCTCGGAAAGTAAGCTTCAGATACGTGCCATGCTTCGTGAGGTAACCGAGATTGAAAGTATTGGTGACAGTTGCTATAACTTGGCACGTACCATCAGCCGGAAGCGTCAGACCAATCAGGATTTCACAGAGAAGCAATATGAGCACATTCATTTCATGATGAAACTGACCAATGATGCTCTGTCGCAAATGATTGTCGTGGTCGAGAAACCCGAACATCAGAGTATCGATGTTAATAAGTCATTCAATATTGAGAATGAAATTAATAACTATCGTAACCAACTGAAGAATCAGAATATCCTGGATGTGAATAATAAAGAATATGATTATCAGATGGGCGTTTATTACATGGATATTATCGCCGAATGTGAAAAACTCGGTGACTATGTAGTAAATGTAGTAGAAGCGAGCAGTGACGTAAAAGAAAAGAAAGCGTCTTGAGAAAAGTGATGAACGATGAACGATAAAGCGTGTAATTGAGAGTGCTCATCGCTTATCGTTCATCGTTAATGAATCGTTTAGCCATTATACGGTTCGAAATCTTCTTTTCCAACTCCACACAGAGGGCATACCCAATCATCAGGAATATCTTCAAACTGTGTTCCGGGTTCGATTCCGCCTTCCGGATCACCTATCTCCGGATCGTAAATGAAATCACAAACGGTGCAAATGTACTTCATGTCGTCTCTTTTTTTAAGTTTATGCAAATATAACAAAAGTATCGGACGTATTGTTCATTTATTTTTTCTTTTTTCATTAATAAAGCACTACCTTTGTCTGTAGCAACAAAACATTAATCAAGGAATTATAAACTATGATGTGGCAGATTGTATTATCACTGGTATGTGTGGCTTTTTTAGGAGCTATTCTGTGGGAAAAGAGACAAGGTAAGTTAATGCAATCTGCATCGGACCGGAAACTGGAGAATGTAAATTGTCTGTTTGATGCGATTCTGACGCATATTCATGCGTATGTTTTGGTAATCGATTCTGATTTCAAAGTCCTGAAAACTAATTATTATGATTTGACTCATCTCAGTCCGGACGGTAAAGAGAAGCGTGTAGGTGATCTGTTGCAATGCCGGAATGCCTTGTCTGCCAAAGGGGGATGCGGAACCCATGCTTTTTGCCAGGAATGTCCGGTGAGGGGAGCAATAGGAAACGCTTTCCGCCAGAAGAAAGAATTTACTGATTTGCAATCATCACTGAATATTGCCATAGACGAGCATGAATTTGTAAAGTGCGACGTAATGATCTCGGGAGTATTTATGACTCTGGATAGTGAAGAGCGCATGGTGCTGACGGTGCATGACATTACTTCGATTAAACAAACGGAAGAGGCGTTGGCCGAAGCGAAGGAAAAAGCGGAAAATGCAGATCGTTCCAAGTCCGCTTTTCTAGCCAATATGAGTCATGAAATCCGTACGCCACTGAATGCCATCGTCGGCTTTTCCGAACTGCTGGCAGCGGCCAATACAGAAGAAGAAAAGCAAAAATACCTGGAGATACTCCATACGAACAGCGAATTGCTATTACAGCTGGTTAATGATATTCTTGATTTGTCGAAGATTGAGGCCGGTACATTGGAGTTTGTTTATTCTGATGTCGATATCAACTTGTTACTGAATGATTTGGAACAATTGTTCCGTATGAAGATAGGCTCTAACTCGCCTGTACAGATTATAACAGAGTCCGGGTTGCCCTCGTGTATGGTTCATACGGATCGTAACCGAATTGCTCAGGTTGTGTCCAATTTTGTATCTAATGCAATCAAATTTACTACAGAGGGTAGTATCCGTATCGGATATCAGTCTTCCGAGAATGGACTTCGGTTTTATGTTAGCGATACCGGTTCGGGTATTTCGGCGGATAAATTGGAGGGTGTCTTCGATCGTTTTGTGCGTTTGCAAAGTGATAAAAACGGTAACGGACTCGGACTCTCTATCTGTAAGACGATTGTAAATAAGCTGGGTGGGGAAATCGGAGCCGAATCTGAGGTAGGCAAAGGAAGTACCTTTTGGTTTACATTGCCCGAACATTCCGATATTAAACCCAAAGTCATCATTGAGAAAGAGCAGGAAGAATTGCCTTCTGCAGTACGGGTTCCGGTTATCGATGCGGGAAGTGATAAAAAACTGAGCATACTGGTGGCCGAAGATATGGAAGACAATTATCGTCTTTGCGAAGCTATCCTCGCTTCACGTTACGAATTACATTGGGCTCACAATGGTGAAGAGGCCATTTCTCTTTTCCTGAAATTCCAACCGGACATTATCTTGATGGATATCCGTATGCCTGAGGTGAATGGCTACGAGGCTACGGAGGCTATCCGACAGATGTCGGCTACAGTGCCTATCATTGCTCTTACTGCTTTTGCGTATGAAGAAGACCGCCAGAAAATCATGCATAGCGGCTTTACCGATTTCCTGACGAAGCCCATTTCGTCAAAAGTACTGTTGGGAAAACTGGAATCCTTAAAAAAGATTTAAGAAACATCTTATACCGGATTTATGTTGTACTTTTGCAACTTCTAATTTAATGTATGTATCTGCATGACTGCAAAGAACGACGATTATTTTCATTTGGGCCTGACTGATCAAGAAGTTCTCCAAAGCCGGGAGAAATATGGTGCCAACCTACTGACGCCTCCTAAGCGTCCTTCGCTCCTGAAGCTTTATTTGGAAAAATTTGAAGATCCTGTTGTACGTGTGCTGCTTATTGCAGCTGTATTCTCTCTTATCATTTCCGTTATCGAGAATGAGTATGCCGAAACGATCGGTATTATAGCCGCTATCCTGTTGGCAACCGGTATCGGTTTCTATTTCGAATACGATGCCAATAAGAAATTCGATTTACTGAATGCCGTTACTGAAGAGACTTTAGTAAAGGTGATTCGTAACGGGCGTATTCAGGAGATTCCGCGTAAAGATGTGGTAGTAGGTGACATTGTGGTATTGGAGACCGGTGAAGAGATTCCCGCAGATGGCGAACTGATAGAAGCTATTTCTTTGCAGGTGAACGAATCGAACCTGACCGGGGAACCGGTGATTAATAAAACAATAATCGAAGCCGATTTTGATGAAGAAGCTACGTATGCTTCCAATCTGGTGATGCGTGGTACAACTGTGGTCGATGGCCATGGATCGATGAAGGTACTTCGTGTGGGAGATGCTACGGAGATTGGGAAAGTGGCACGTCAGAGTACGGAACAAACTACGGAGCCTACACCATTGAATATCCAGCTGACCAAATTGGCCAACCTGATCGGTAAGATCGGTTTTACCGTAGCCGGACTTGCTTTCCTTATTTTCTTTATAAAAGACGTTGTACTGTATTTCGATTTTGGGGCTCTGAACGGTTGGCATGACTGGTTGCCGGTGTTGGAGCGTACATTGAAATATTTCATGATGGCGGTTACCCTGATCGTGGTTGCCGTTCCCGAGGGATTGCCTATGAGTGTGACCCTCAGCCTGGCACTGAATATGCGCCGTATGCTTGCCACTAACAATTTGGTGCGTAAGATGCACGCTTGCGAAACAATGGGGGCGATTACCGTGATTTGTACAGACAAGACCGGTACGTTGACACAAAATCTGATGCAGGTGCACGAGCCCAATTTCTATGGTTTGAAAGATGGTGGGAAACTGGCAGATGACGATATCAGCAGACTGATTGCGGAAGGGATTAGTGCTAACTCCACTGCTTTTCTTGAAGAAACGGGAGAGGGTGAGAAGCCGAAAGGAGTGGGTAATCCTACGGAAGTTGCCTTGTTGCTGTGGCTGAATAGCCAGAAACGTAACTATCTTGAACTCAGAGAAGGAGCACGGGTGCTCGACCAATTGACGTTCTCGACTGAACGTAAGTTTATGGCTACTTTGGTGAAGTCGCCGTTGATAGGCAAAAAGGTATTATATATAAAAGGTGCGCCCGAAATCGTGCTTGGCAAATGTAAGGAGGTGATTCTCGATGGCCGTCGTGTGGATAGTGTGGAATATCGTTCGACTGTCGAAGCACAATTACTGGGTTATCAGAATATGGCTATGCGTACACTTGGTTTTGCATTCCGTTTGGTGGAAGATAACGAACCGGATGACTGTGTGGCACTTGTTTCAGAAAATAATCTTAATTTCCTTGGAGTCGTTGCCATTTCCGATCCTATACGTCCCGATGTGCCTGCGGCAGTAGCTAAATGCCAGTCGGCAGGTATCGGTATCAAGATTGTGACCGGGGATACTCCGGGCACCGCAACTGAGATTGCGCGTCAGATCGGGCTGTGGAAACCGGAAGATACGGAACGCAATCGCATTACCGGAGTTGCTTTTGCCGAATTGAGTGATGAAGAAGCATTGGATAGAGTGATGGACTTGAAAATTATGTCGCGTGCCCGTCCTACCGACAAACAACGTCTGGTACAATTGCTGCAGCAGAAAGGAGCCGTTGTGGCTGTGACCGGAGACGGAACGAACGATGCGCCGGCGCTCAATCATGCACAGGTAGGACTTTCGATGGGTACCGGAACTTCAGTTGCCAAAGAGGCCAGTGACATCACTTTGCTGGACGACTCTTTCAACAGTATCGGGACTGCTGTGATGTGGGGGCGGTCACTTTATAAGAATATCCAGCGTTTCATCGTATTTCAGCTGACCATTAACTTTGTGGCACTTCTCATCGTATTGCTCGGTTCTATTGTGGGAACAGAACTACCGTTGACTGTGACCCAAATGTTATGGGTAAATCTCATCATGGATACATTTGCCGCTTTAGCTTTGGCTTCTATTCCGCCAAGTGAGAGTGTTATGAACGATAAACCGCGTCGCAGTACTGATTTTATTATTAGTAAAGCGATGCAACATAATATATTCGGTGTCGGTACACTCTTTCTGGTAGTACTGATGGCGATGATATACTACTTTACAAATGCCGACGGTGGAATGACGGTACAGCGGTTGACCATTTTTTTCACCTTCTTTGTAATGCTTCAGTTTTGGAATCTGTTCAACGCCCGTGTGTTTGGCACTACCGATTCAGCATTCAAGGGTCTTACGAAGTCGTACGGAATGGAATTGATTGTACTGGCCATCCTGGGTGGGCAGTTTCTTATAGTGCAGTTCGGTGGAGCTGTATTCCGTACAGAACCGCTCGACTGGCAAACATGGCTTATCATCATCGGTTCTTCTTCTCTCGTCTTGTGGATTGGAGAATTGATTCGCTTGGTCAAACGTTTAACTCAGAAATGAAAATGAAAGCTATTTATCACAGTGGACGCAAAGAAAGTGTCTTTTATGAACAGGATATAAAAACTCCGTTTCCTTTGCGTGCTCTGTCGTGTATAAGCTTTCAAAAACAGAATAGAGATGAAAAGAAAAGGAATTAAAAACCTTATTTTTGATTTTGGTGGTGTATTGATTAATCTCGACCGTCAGCGTTGTATAGAAAACTTCCGGAAGTTGGGATTAGAGAAGGTGGACGAATTGTTAGGCATGTATTCTCAGCAGGGAATCTTTATGCAACATGAGAAAGGGTTGATCTCGTCAGCCCAGTTTCGTGATAGTATCCGCGGGCAGATAACTCAGGAGGTGACGGATGAGCAAATTGATGCTGCTTGGAATAGTTTCTTGGTGGATATTCCACGTTTTAAGCTTGATATGTTATTGAAACTCCGCGAGAAATATGTGGTCTATCTGCTGAGCAATACCAACGAGATACATTGGAAGTGGGCATGTGAGCATGCGTTTCCGTATCGGGGTTTCCGTGTAGAAGACTATTTTGAAAAGATGTACCTCTCGTATGAAATGAAAATGGTAAAGCCCGCTGAAGAGATTTTCCGGGGAGTGCTTGATGATGCAAACCTCGATCCGCGCGAAACTTTTTTCATAGATGACTCCGAAGCCAACTGCCAGGGCGCCCAGGCATTGGGCATCTCTACCTATACAGTGAAACCCGGTGAAGACTGGAGGCCGCTTTTTGCCGAGAATTAAAATAAATAGGAGAAACAGCATGCAGATAATCCGTAATATACCGGGAGTTCTACCCGAACCATGTGTTGCCACCATCGGTTTCTTCGATGGAGTACATATGGGGCATCGCTTTCTGATAGAACAAGTCAGAGAGTTGGCTGCGGCTCGTGGATTGCGTTCTGCACTGATTACTTTTCCCATTCATCCTCGTAAGGTGATGAATGCAGACTATCGTCCGGAGTTATTGACCACTTCGGAAGAGAAACTGGCGCTGCTTGAAGAAACGGGCGTGGATTATTGCTTTATGCTTGATTTTACACGTGAAGTATCACATCTGACTGCCCATGAATTTATGTCCGATATCCTGAGAGACCGTTATCGGGTGCAGACACTTGTCATCGGATATGACCACCGCTTCGGACACAATCGTAGTGAAGGCTTTGAGGATTATTGCCGTTATGGCTCTGAAATGGGAATAGAGGTGATTCGTGCTCGTGCCTGTGTGTGTGATGATCTCCATATAAGCTCTTCTGTCATTCGTAAGATGTTGCATCAGGGCGAAGTAGATCGGGCTGCACGTTGTCTGGGTTACGACTATTTTCTGGATGGTACGGTGGTGAGCGGTTATCAGGTAGGAAGGAAAATCGGATTCCCTACGGCCAATCTCAGTGTAGACGATCCTGATAAGTTGGTTCCTGCCGATGGTGTCTATGCAGTTCATGTCACGTTCGACGGGCATACTTATAATGGTATGCTCAATATCGGTACTCGTCCCACGATAGGGAATGGTCCCGAACGTTCGATAGAAGTGAATATCCTCCATTTTCATTCCGATATTTACGATAAATTTATCCGGCTCTCTTTTGTAAAATATCTCCGTCCGGAGCTGAAGTTCGATGGGATTGAAGGATTGATAGCGCAGCTTCATCAGGATGCAGCCGATGTGGAAGCGCTTTTGGGGAAAATACAAAATGTCAATTGACATTTTGTATTTTTTGTTTGCCACTGAGTGAGTTATATTCGGCCCGTTATCTTCCGGCTCTTAAATAGGAGCTTATTTTGTGAATTCGGCTTTTCAGATAGTCATCCTGATTGCGGATAATACATGTCTCTTGTTCTGTTTTGAGCCTGTTCTGTGTTCTTTAATTTGCAGAATATTCTGTTTTAAGGTGCAAATCGTTATTCTCTCCCTGATCATTCTATGCGTGCTGAAAAATGATTGCAGGCATGTAAATGTCCTCTTTTGTCTCTCTTCCGGCTTCATGCAGGTGAAGTTTTGAACTAATGAAGCTTTTGTTTTAACCCAATGATGTCTTTCTTTTAATGGTATGTGACCTCTCTTCTAAAGATATCATGCATATTTATTGGAAATCTTCGGTCGATGTTGCATCTTATTGCATGTTATATGCGTCTTGTATGCATTTTCTTCTTCCTGTTTGATGATTTGTGTTTTAGTGCGTGTCAGTAGATTAGGATGAATAGTGTCAGAGTGACGTCTAAAGGTGTAATACGCTATCAAATGGATATACTCTCCCTGACGCTGGTTCTTTGAGGCTTCTTTATATCAGTGTTTATCCTCTACAAATATCGAAAAACATTCTATATTTATTGTTTATCGATAAATAATTATCGAATTACTTGTTTAGGTGAAAATTAATATGAATCTTTGCATATCGAAAAACGATAAATTATTATTGAATAACATAACGAATCTTCAAAGTAAGTTTTATGAGAAAGTCATTGATGAGCATTACGATGTTGGTAGTATCCATCTCCATGTTAGCTTTGTTTGTATGTAGTTCAGTTTTGCATGGTCACCATACAAATAGCTCTTCTACCGAAGCGGTAGTCAATTAAAACCGTTATCTTTGTACATATTTAAAACAAAAGACTGAATGAAAACGGCGATCAAATTAATTCTGATTTATCTGGGAATCCAGCTTATTTGCGGTGGGCTGATCGGTATTCCTTTTACTATCATTGCCCGTATGAATGGTGGGAGCGTAGATGCCACCCGGGTTTCGGAGTTGACATTGGCTCCTTCGATGCTGCTTTCCATGGCAGTGATGTTTTTTTATTTATGGAAAGCACACTATATACCCAAAGACAAGACAAGTTGGTCATTCATTTCATTTCCATTTCTGATCATAACGTTTCTAATAGGCTTGTCGATGACTGTCCTGATGGATCTGTTGACTGCCGTCTTATCTTGGGTACCTGATATTCTGGAACAGCAGTTCGACGCTCTCCAGTCCGGTTGGTTAGGCATTGTGGCCATTACTTTGTTGGGGCCGATTCTTGAGGAACTTCTGTTCCGTGGTGGTGCCACTAAGGCATTGCTTGAACGCTATTCTCCCCGGAAAGCCATCTTCCTTTCGGCACTGCTTTTCGGAGTATTTCATTTGAATCCGGCTCAGATAGTTGCAGCCTTCTTTGGAGGCCTTTTGCTGGCATGGGTTTATTATCGGACACGAAGTCTGATTCCTTGTATCCTGATACACATTGTGAACAACAGTATTTCTGTCATGCTGAGTCTGACCTATCCCGATGCAGATACAATCAGGGATGTGACGGGTACGACTCCCTATTATCTATTGATAGCAGTGGCGGCTATGGTGTTCGTAGGCTGTTTTCTTCGGATAAAGCAGGTTACGGTTCCGGGAACGTGGCGGAAAGATGAATGAAAATAAACGATAAAGATTGAATAATAAGTCATAATATGAAAAGAAGATTGAACATACTATGTTTACTGGTTTTTCTGGTATTCTGTTATTCGGTGTTTAATATGGGGCGTGATTTCGGTCATGGCTTTTCCGAAGGGATGAAGATAAGTCATTCCGGTAATCAAAGTGTAGAGCAGGCTATCAACTTTCGGATTGCCACACTGATGCCCAAGGATTTTTCGTCCTTTAAAGATTCTGTTTATAATGAAAAGACCGGCTCTTATGTCCCCGTTGCCTATACACAGATGGTTACGAATGTAAAAGTCGACAGGAGTACCTGGATGATGGTTGCCCAGGTGATTTCCGGGCTTCTGGCTGTTTTTGCCATCATTGCGTCAACAGTGCTTTTTATTCA
This sequence comes from Bacteroides fragilis NCTC 9343, assembly GCF_000025985.1. Taxonomy (NCBI): domain Bacteria; kingdom Pseudomonadati; phylum Bacteroidota; class Bacteroidia; order Bacteroidales; family Bacteroidaceae; genus Bacteroides; species Bacteroides fragilis. The sequence continues at coordinate 4,877,439 of NC_003228.3, read as the reverse complement.
GCTGATTGTAGCTATCAATAAATCGGATATTTTTAATTGGAAGAATGTCCGTCGGTTGCGATGGTTGGGAGTCGCCTTGTTGCTGAACTTTATTAGTGAGGCAGTGCCGGCCCTGATGAATGATTATGAGTTGTCTTCAGTCTTCTCGTTGTCCGGATATTCTATGGAGACAAGCATAGATTCTGTGATGCTGGTCATTCTGGGACTGGTTTCACTAATTGTAGGCGAGGTATTCGCCATCGGGTTGAAGATGAAAGAAGAACAAGATCTTACTATCTGAATCCGAATATTGAAAAATTAATAGAATTATGGCTATAATAGTAAACCTTGACATAATGATGGCCCGAAGAAAAATATCTTTGGGGGAGTTGGCAGAGAAGATTGACATTACGCCTGCCAACCTTTCTATCCTGAAAACGGGAAAGGCCAAAGCGATTCGTTTCTCTACCCTTGAGGCGATCTGTAGAGTGCTAGATTGCCAGCCGGGGGATATTCTGGAGTATCAGGTGGATGAAGAAGATGGAGGTACGTCATAATTCACCACAGATTACGCAGATATTAACACAGGATGATTTTAATCTGCTGATAACCAGTGATATCTATCTGTGTAAATCGGTGTGATCTGTGGTGAATACGAGTCCTGACACATCCTTATTTGGAGATTTAGCCTTTGGCCTCTTTGGCTTTGAATGCGAGTGCATACATCCGCATTTGTTTCACCATCGACAACAATCCGTTGCTACGAGTGGGGGATAGGTGGTCCTTCAGACCGATTTTGTCGATAAAGTAGAGTTCCGAATTAAGAATCTCGTCGGGTGTATGTCCCGATACGACTTTAATCAACAGTGCTATGATGCCCTTCACGATCAGTGCATCGCTTTCTGCTTTAAAGATAATTTTCCCGTCTACTTCGTCTGCCTGAAGCCATACACGGCTTTGGCAACCTTCAATCAGATTCTGTTCCGTTTTATATTTCTCGTCGAGCGGTTCCTGCTCGTTTCCTAAGTCGATAAGTAACTGGTAGCGATCCATCCAGTCATCAAAGTCGCTGAATTCAGCAACGACTTCGTCTTGTAATTCGTTGATTGACATGATAAATAATTATTTCTCGTTATAAATAACTTCCAGTACCGTTTGTCCCACAGCTTTGAGTGTAGAGCGGTCGATGGCATCCATATTGTCATTCACGGTGTGCCAGGTCGGTCCGAAGCTGGACAGTTCACAATTTTCGTCGTTTGGAATGATGTCGATAGTCGGGATACCTGCCAGGCGATTGATAAACAGATGATCGTCAGTGATCTGACCGCCTACTTCGTTAATAAAGTAACGTCCGTATCCGGCGTCGTTAGCCTTTTTCCATACCTTCTTGTTGATACCTTTGGCATATTTCTCGGAATATACTTCTTTAAAGAAAGTAGCATCTTTGCCGCCCACCATATCGAGTAAAATTCCGAAGCGGGCATTATAGCCATCTACGTGCGGGGTTCGTGCCCAATATTGTGCGCCGAGACACCACTGGTCTTCCCGATGTTCGCCTGTATAAAACTGAGGTGCTCCGTAATCTTCCGCATCCAGAAAGATGATGTCGATTCCCAGTTCCGGTTGCTGTTGATTGATCTGGCGGGCAATTTCGAGTAATACACCCACTCCGCTTGCTCCATCATTGGCGCCCAGTATCGGTGTGTGATGATTCTTTTCATTCGGATCATTGTCGGCCCATGGACGGGTATCCCAATGCGCAAAGAGTGCGATGCGTTTTTTGCTTTCGGGCTTAAAAGATCCTATGATGTTGCGTGCTTTCAGCAGTGTACCGTCGTATGCGGGTAATTCAGCGTTTTGGCTGATCACTTTGGCTCCATGTTCGGCCAGTTTGGCGGCCAGGTAGTCTCCACAGGCAACATGACCTTTAGAATTTGGTGTGCGCGGTCCGAAGTCGACTTGCGCCTGTATGTACTTGTAAGCACTGTCTGCGTCAAATTGGGGCACTTGGACAATTACCTTTTTCTCGGTGATGTCGGTCGAAGTGGTCTTGCTGCCGTTTGTTCCGCAGGAGAAAGCAGAAAACAGGATGAAAGCTGACAGTATGAACATAGAGTTTCTTTTCATAATTATGCTTTTGGAGTTTAAAGCCTCAAAATTAATGATTTTCACTGTAGGGTGAGTCAGATAGGAGGGTTTATTAACAATTCCACTCCTTTCTTTCCGGATACGAACTCCACTTCCGCACCGTTGATTAGTGGTAGGTTCTCTGTCACATGTCCCACCGGAAAGTCATAACATATGGGGAAGTCATACTCCTTCACCAAGGCATCCAGTGTGCTGTAAAGGTCCTTTTTCAGTGAATAGTCTTCTTTGTATTCGGTAAATTGTCCGATGATAAGTCCGGATAACTTTTCAAGTACGCCTCCCAATTTCAGGTTATACATCATGCGTTCGATGGCATAAGGACGTTCGCCCACATCCTCGATGAAGAGGATCGTACCTTCGGGAGGAATATCGTATGGTGTTCCGCGGAGACCGTGGAACACAGCCATGTTGCCGCCTCGCAGGATGCCTTTGGCCTGTCCCAGATGATTCAACTTATGGCGGTGGCATTTATATCCGGGCAGTTTACCGAAAAGAATGTCGCGGAGATATAATGAACATGGATCCTCCTCTCCTGTTACAGCGAGATGGCGTGCCATGGGAGCATGGAGTGAGGCAAAACCATTGTATTGAAATAAGTTGTGGAGCGCAGTGATGTCACTGAACCCGATCAGCCATTTCGGGTGGTTACGAAAGCGTGTGAAGTCCAGCTTATCCAGCAAGTGAACCGCTCCGTAACCACCACGGCTGCACAAGATGGCCTTAATTTCTTCATCGTCCATGGCTGCCTGAAAATCTTTGAGGCGCTGATGGGTGGCACCAGCATACGAGCCCCATGAACTTCGGACATGATCTCCCATGACAGGAGTAAGTCCCCAGGAGCTGAGACGCGTCTTGGCACCTTTCAGGAATATACTGTCTATTTTGCTTGAAGGCGATACGATGGCTACCTTATCGCCTTCGTGCAGAAATGGGGGAAATTGTAAGTTCATTTAATAAAGTGATTTAATAAGCTGATATCTGATTTGTCTTTAACGCTTGTAGGGTAAAAAGGTTCTATTTCTCTTTCTGATAGAATCTTACCCAATCTACATACATCTCCACCGGAAGTTCTTTCGGGTCTACAGCCCCTACCCACGAGCCACCCAACTGCATGTCGATCAGTAGATAGAAAGGCTGGTCGAAAGGAAACTGCCCTTCTTTGTCTGTTTCGATGCGGGGATAGGTGAAAGTATGTGTGTCATTGATATAGAATGCAATGCTGTCCGGATACATTTCTACTGAATATACATTGTAGTCGTCGGGATTGATCGCACCTACGGAGTGTGATAACGGATTGTCTTTGATACCCAGATTGTACGTATAATTGGTATGTATAGTCTGATAAGCGATTGTATCGTGATTCAGACGTTCCATGATATCGATTTCTCCACCCATCGGCCAGGGAGCATCTATCGGGAGCATCCAGATGGCTGGCCACTCACCACGTGCACCGTTCAGTTTGGCGCGTATTTCGAGGCGTCCGTTGCTGAATGCTTTTTTTCCTTTGGTGTAGATTCCTCCGGTCAGATAGGGTGCTGTATCATTGGGCTGGCTGTGATTGATGATGCCTCGCAGCACCATATTGCCGTCACGCATGTCGAAACAGGAATCGAAGTCGGTCATATAGTTATTCCAGTCTGATTTGCCACGTGGTATTTTACTCCAGACCTGTGGATCAAAACCTGTTTTCTGGTCGAAATTATCTTCCCAAACCAATTTCCACTGGTCGGATGAATGACGTTGGCACGATGAAAAGCCTGAACTGATACACAACAGGCAGAAAAGAGCGAGAAATGTTTTTGTTTTCATGGTTCTGTTTGATTATAGGAGTTTAACAGGACACAAATTTACATTAAAAAACGAAATTACCTGCATCCGTAGAAATGAAAGCGTTGTATTATATCAAAATGTTACTCGGTTTGTCTATTTTTTCAGTATTCCATGATGTACTTCTCGATCCTTTTTCTGATATTTGCTAAAAATCTAACGTTATGGAACCTATTAGAAACTTTGACCAACTGACAGCCCATCTCAAAACCTTAAACCGGCGGAAACGGATTGCCGTTGTCTGTGCCAACGATCCGAATACAGAATATGCCATTGCCCGTGCACTCGACGAAGAGATTGCGGAATTCCTGATGATTGGTGACTCGGCCATCCTGCAAAAGTATCCCAGTCTGCAGAAGTACCCGGAATATGTGAAGACCCTCCACATTGAAGATCCCGATGAGGCAGCGCGTGAAGCTGTTCGTATTGTTCGGGAAGGGGGAGCCGATATTCTGATGAAAGGTATTATCAATACTGACAATTTGCTTCATGCCATTCTCGACAAGGAGAAAGGCTTGCTGCCTAAGGGGAAGATTCTGACTCATTTGGCCGTAATGCAGATTCCGACGTATGATAAATTATTGTTCTTCTCAGATGCTGCTGTTATTCCTCGTCCCACTTTGCAACAACGCATTGAGATGATATGGTATGCCATCTGTACTTGCCGGCGGTTTGGGATAGAACAACCCCGTATCTCTTTGATCCATTGTACGGAGAAGGTAAGTGCCAAGTTTCCCCATTCGCTCGATTATGTTAATATTGTGGAGTTGGCCGAAGCCGGAGAGTTTGGTAATGTGATTATCGATGGTCCGTTGGATGTACGCACCTCTTGCGAGCAGGCCAGCGGGGATATTAAAGGAATTGTATCGCCCATCAACGGACAGGCCGATGTATTGATATTCCCCAATATCGAGTCGGGCAATGCTTTCTATAAATCTGTTTCGTTGTTTGCCAAAGCCGATATGGCAGGGTTGCTGCAAGGCCCCATTTGCCCGGTGGTGTTACCGTCACGCAGTGATTCCGGACTTTCCAAGTATTATAGTATTGCGATGGCGTGTCTGACAGCTTCTACCCGGTCGGCAGAGAGAGGAAGATGCTCCGAATGATGATCATAATTAAACTAAGAATATGGATAAACTGAATATAAACTCTACTCCGTCCTCTGTGAAGAATGGACGGGGGGAAAGGCTCCTTGTTATCAATCCCGGTTCCACTTCAACAAAGATCGCTGTTTATGAAAATGAAACTCCTTTGTTGGTACGCAACATTCGCCATACGGTGGAAGAGTTGTCTGCCTTCCCCCGGGTGATCGATCAGTTCGAATTTCGTAAATCGCTTGTTCTCCGAGAGTTGGAGGTAAACGATATTCCTTTCCGGTTCGATGCTGTCATTGGACGCGGAGGCTTGGTGAAGCCTATTCCCGGTGGAGTTTATGAGGTTAACGAAGCCATGAAGCGGGATACCCTTCACGCTATGCGTACACATGCCTGCAATCTGGGAGGTTTGATAGCCGATGAATTGGCCGCAGCTTTACCCGGATGCCGGGCGTTTATTGCAGATCCGGGTGTGGTGGATGAACTGGAAGAGGTTGCCCGTATTACCGGTTCGCCTTTGATGCCGCGTATCACTATCTGGCATGCACTGAATCAGAAAGCTATTGCCCGTCGTTATGCTGCCGAACGTGGCACTCGTTATGAAGATCTTGATTTGATCGTCTGCCATTTGGGAGGAGGCATTTCCGTTGCAGTCCATCGTCATGGGCGTGCAGTCGATGCCAATAATGCATTGGATGGCGAAGGGCCTTTCTCACCCGAAAGAGCCGGAACTCTTCCTGCCGGACAACTGATAGACCTTTGTTTCAGCGGGAAATTCACCAAAGATGAATTGAAGAAACGAATTTCGGGTCGTGCCGGGCTTACCGCCCATTTGGGAACTACTGATATTCCTGCCATTATTCAGTTCATTGAGGCAGGTGATGACCATGCCCGGTTGGTGCTCGATGCCATGATCTACAATGTGGCCAAAAGTATCGGTGCTGCCTCTACTGTTTTATGTGGAAAGGTAGACGCCATTCTGCTGACCGGAGGCATTGCCTATTCCGATTATGTAATTTCCCGTTTAAGGGAACGTATCTCTTTCCTTGCTCCCGTTTTCGTGTATCCGGGAGAAGATGAGATGGAGGCTTTGGCATTGAATGCTTTGGGGGCTTTAAGGGGAGAACTTCCGGTACAGGTCTATCAGTGATTTTAGAGCTTGGTTGCATTGCCGCATTGTGCAGGGGTGCACCGGCACCTTGTGCAGAACTGCACAAGATATCGATGCACCCCTGCATAAGGGAAGCGATGCGGTATGATTTATGCTGTCGGGTCGTCCACAATATCTCCGTCGCCCTCGGTTGTATTGCCTATTACGATGGTTTGGCTGATGACATGTGGTGTCTTCAGTTGCCGGTTGCCACTGGTATATTGCGTAGTCAGTCGCAGTTTGTATATTCCGTCTGTCAGGTCTGCCGGTAGGAGTACCAGTACTTCCGAAGGGTTGTTTACTGCTATCATATCCATCGGTAGCTTCGTTTCCGTGCCTTTTTCATCAATCAAGACGATACCTACGGCAGGATCTGTACCTGCTACTTTGATGTTCTTGCCTTGTAAGCGATAGTTACGTCCTGCAGTCGCACTACCGTCCGTAGCACGGGTGGCGGCGTCTTCACCACCGATGAAATAGGCCGAATCGCCTTTGGCTCCTAGGATTTTTACGCCGGTTCGTGCGATAGCTTCACGTAAATCCTTATCCTGATTGAAGGAAACATAGATCGAATTTCTCTCAGGATTCCATACTCCACCGTCTATTACCCCGCGAAACTGGGGAACAGCACGGAATAACCCCGTATTGACAGAGTATCCGTTCAGTACCAATTCCGATACTGTACGCTGAAAAAGATCGACGGCATGCTTTAAAGTCTCTGCCCGCAAGCCGGTATCTTCTTTCTTCATTTCATCCAGTACATCGGATAGTGTCAGGTTTCCGGCGCTCTCCAATACCAGGATTTTGTCTTCTTTGTTGTCGGTGGTTACGGTATTGTCCGCAAGCCAGCCTTTGAGTTCGGTTTTCATGATTTGTTAAGTTTAAAAGTGAATATTATTGTTTGGTACCTTTTACGCAACGGATAAGTAAACCATTAGTTTGGAGACCAAACCAAGAAGATGTATTATTTACATGTGCCTCTGTGTTCCAAAATTCCATATTATAAGCATTTTTACTAGTCCCTATTGTCGAGGTCCAGTAACACCCATGATCTGTATATGTCGCTCCATTTGTGCCTGATCCACTTTCCTGTCGCACTCCTCCAGCTTTTAAAAATACCCCCAGGCTTTTATTCATAAACCACATACCATTATTCGTAAACACTTTATCTGTACATCGTGACAGTTTTTCCAGTTCATTTTTAGAAGGTGTCCGCCAGCCTGTACCGTAATATGCAGTATTCAATTTAGAACACGGATCTCCGGTGCTTCCATTATAAAGTTTATTGAAAGCGTAGTAATACCCAATTTCTGTCTGCGAAGGTGCCCATATATAATTCGTGCTTCCCGTACTCTTCAAATTTCCCGTGGCCCATCTCAGCTTTGCCAAATCATTCTTATCATTCGTTGTGCATCCGTTTTGTGTCAGGTTAATGTTACTTGCCGCCAATTGTATCCCCAATTCAAACTTCAGCGTAATGGTATAACTCTTTCCCGGTAGCAACTGGACATTTTGACTCGAGATGATATTCCGGTTATTTGCATTGAAGTAATTACTGAGAGTCAGCGTACCGATATGCACCGTGATCGTCCGGGAACCCGAAAAAGGAACTAACCGCACAGTGGCAGTAGAATTATTGGCTATATTGAATGTAGGTGTATTTCCGGTATTGGCACTTACATTATTTGTAGAGGGGCCTATCGTCCAGGAGGACGCATTGCCCCCTTGAGAAACATATACGCCCGTACAGTTGGTAAACGTGTTGCTCCCAAACTGCGACAAGGAGAGTTTAACCGTCAGCTTGCAGAGTTTTTGCGTGAAACTAACCGACAGGTTGTGGCTGATTGTGCTCACATTCGCTATGTCCCCCGAGTCATAGACCATAAAGTCACTGTTCATATTCGGGATAGTGACGGAAGTACTGTTATAAGTATAGGATGAAGGGATCGTTCCCATCCCTGCCGTACTATTGAACGAGTATCCGATCACACGGACAGTTCCTGCTCTGGTGAGCAGATTTCCTTGCCTGAGTGTGGGAGCGGAAGCCCCGTTTGTCGTAAAATCCGCAGCCGACTGGAATACGTAATTGCTGCCTACTTTACGGAAAGCGATCAACCGGAAATAAATGCCGTTGCCCAATGTAGCGGCACGGGTAGTGACCTGTGGCTCTTCGCGGAGCGTCATCCGTACCGCTGGAGGCCCCTCGTAAGGCACGGCAGCGGGTATGACCCTGCTGGCGGGTGGCTCTTTCACCGGCACCCATTCGTCTACAAGCGTTCTTCCCCCGGTTGTGTCGGGAGTATCAACATGGCTTTCCATATAATTGCCATCCTCAACCCGGCTGACCGTAACAGGAATCATATCCTCCCCGTCCGGTTCCGGGCTGTCGGGGTTCACAACATTGTCGCCACACGATGTTATCATTAAAAAAGCCGCGTACAGACAGCATGTGTTTAACGCACGAAAGCCTACATACAGAAGTTTTGTCTTCGTATTCATAACTCAAATGTTTAAAAATGAATAAAATAGATCATACTCAGCAAGGCCTTCCCATTAAGAATGGGCAGGCCGGCTATGGCAGGCTGTGAATACAGCTTTTATTTTGCAGTAAGTTTGTGTAAATTAGACAGATAGAACGCCTGTTGTGTTTCAAAAGACGTACGTTTTTTGAAACACTATTTTTACCCTCCGCACTGGATGCAAGGGGAGCCGATAAACTTCTGATAATTAAAGCAATGCAAAAAGATTTGCACAGATAAAAAAAGCGTCTTATCTTTGTTACATCAGACGTACGTCCTTTGAAACATGATTCTTATAACATAAGATATTTATTATTAGAGAAGTGAACATTTCTTTTGTTTGAGCTTTATACTTGCTTTTTGGACGGTTACTATCAGAGTATGTAGGGTTGCTAATATCGAAATACTTGGTGTATCCAGGGTATGGCAATGCTTGCAAAGCTGGTTCATAATAGATTCCTGACGAATTGTGCTGACTATCTAATAGTAGGTGATTTGTCTTAGACTTTTCCTTCGATTGAGGCGTTCTGAATTTTTGGGAGGAATGATTAAAATATAAATAAGGCAACTGATTCGAAATGAATTAGTTGCCTTGTGTTTTGTAATTTACGGAATATCTCCAAAAAAATTAGACAGTGGATTATCAGCACTGTTTCTGTCTTTGTTTTTTTACTCTTCTTTATATTTAAGGGGAAATATTATAGTTTAGGTCCTTTGACACAACGAGTTTGGTATGCCATTTTCTTTGGTGTGCTATTGACATCGGTTTTACCTTCTCCGGGAGATATATCCAATCTATAACAATCATTAGTATTAATTGATTCATCTGTAAAATATTGACCATACGTTCCAGGCCAGTCTTCTGCCGTTGTTCCCGAGTTATTATTACGCCAGCCACCTAACGGTAAAAAAATACCGGTTGTGGCATTTAGGAACCACACACCATTCACTCCATTAGAGACCTTTTTTACATTATTGCATCTTCCCAATCTTTCTAATTCATTGCGTGTAGGCAGCCGCCAACCACTACCATAAGTTGTGGGATTTAGTCTGGCACATGGATCGATGTTGTTTCCATTATAGTCTTTTTTCCATTGGTAATAGTAGCCATATTCTTTGTTGGTTGCCCATACATAATTGTTGCTTGCACCGGTACTTTTTAAATTGCCGTCGGCAAATACCAATTTTGATAACTTTTGCTTATCATCATTGGTACATGCTTTTTTCGGATTGCTCAGATTGATGCTACCTGCCGGAACATTTATTCCGGGGCTTCTCTTAAACTGGATTTTCATTGTATAGCTCATTCCCTCTTTCAATTGGACACTCTGAGTTGAAGCAATATCGATATTATCCGCATTATTAGCAATTAGATTTCCTACTGTCAGCTTGTTGAAGTGTACTGTTATTGTCCGGGAACTTGCGAAAGGAACCATGTGTATCGTAGTAGTCTGGTTAGTGTTTGGGTTGAATGAAGCTGTGTTGCTGGTATTAGCAGCCACTGCCGAACTGCCAATTACCCACGAGGTTGAATTACCTCCCTGCTTTACGTATACCCCTGTACACCCGCTGATGGTATTACTTGTGAAGCCGGTTACACTAATGCTTATTGTCAGTTTACACAGTTTCTGTTTGAATGTTACCGGAAGATTGTAATTAAGACTGTTCACATTGGCTATGTCTCCTGAATCATAAGTCATAAAGTCATTATTCATGTTGGGGATATCTATCTTGGTGGTATTATATGTATATGATGCGGGGATATCCCCCAATGCCGCAGTTGTATTGAATGAGTATCCGATGACCCGGATCGTTCCTGAGCGTGTGAGTAATTTTCCTTTCTTCAGTACAGGTGAAGAAGCACCATTTGAGGTATAGTCTGCAGCCGATTGGAACACATAGTTATTCCCTGACTTTCGGAACACGATCAGACGAAAGTAAACACCTGTAGACAGAGTGTTTGCACGGGTAGTTAGGGTGGAAGGAGTATTTTCTGTCAGTTCCATAGATGCGATTCTGGGGCCATTATATTCCGGAGATTCTTTTGTACGGGTACGGCTTAGAGTTTGTACTCCTGCCCATTCGGCAATCAGAGGAGCATTGTAACGAGGAGCCATGTCGTTTTCCGGAGTATAGGAATCGTACTCTCCATTTTCAGCCATACTGATTTTAATAGGGATTACAGTACCGGAATCATAACCTTTTTCCGGAAAAAATGGATACTTTTCTTCTTGCGTGCATTCGCTCAACCAAAGGCTGGATGCCGTCATTACTCCGATCCATAGGAGGTGTGTCCGCATAATCAAAAGTTTGTTCATTCTAAATTTATTTAATGAATAATCAGATCAAAATCTCTTGCCCGACTTATACATAAGGGTATAAGTCGGTAAAGACTGTTTGATACAACTTTTATTATGCGTAAGTTTGTGTATTCCAATCAGATATAACTGTCTTGAATACACAGGTGGTGTTTCAAAAGACGTTCGTCTTTTGAAACAGGATTCTTGCTCTCTGTACAAAATGCAAAGGGAATAGATAAATGACTGATAATTAAAACGATGCGAAAAGATTTGCACAAGTAAAAAAAGCATCTTATCTTTGTTGCATCAGACGAACGTCTTTTGAAACATCTTGTGACGAGTAATGTGCTTATTGTTAATCTGTTATAGATCATGATCTGGATTCTTCATTCTTTGTTATTTTGATTCTGTTTTTAATAAAAAAGGGGACAAAGTCCCCCTCGACTTTGCCCCTTCCCAATCTTTTCCCCGCAACTAATACGAAGAAAACCCACTAATTAAAATTTATACCTTTGTGTGTCAGAAATTTCTTCCGGTGTCCCACCACAGGCGAGTGCCGCAGTTGTCGATTCCGCCCAATGCATTTACCAATTGGGTATATTGCTCGGGATTGGTCGTTTTGATACCTACGAAGAAGTTCAGTCGACGTGGTCCGAGGTTGGTATCTACCGTACCTTCACTTTGGTTGACCAATACAGGGAATAGTCTCGGATAGCCTGTACGACGTTGTTCTGCCCAAGCTTCTCCTCCTTCAGGGAACATGGCAAGCCATTTCTGTGTAATGATGCGTCCCAGCTTGTCTTCATTGCCGGCGGCATCGTCCCATTTGGGGGTCAGTGTGTTGACTGCTTTCACATTATTGGCTGCTTTGAAAGCGTCTACATAGTCGGATGGCTTTCTGTCACTCTCCAGATATGCTTCGGCACCGGCAGCACCCCATTGTGCAAATGATGCTTTTACACCTTTTTCATAGCAATCCTTCACCGATTCGCTGCTCCAGCCTCGCAGAGCTGCTTCGGCACGCAGGAACCATACCTCGGCAGGAGTCATCAGTACGGCGTCTGTCTGTTGGGTAATGGTACTTTTTGAATGTCCGTTGTAGTTTTTATGACTAAAGCCTGTTCCTTGGCGGATACCTTTGTAAGTACCTTTATAGTCGATAAGGCTTGTTGCATCAGAGCCGGTTGCTTTATCAAAATACTTTTCCATGCGGGGATCTTCGTAACCCACTAATAGAGACTCCATGTTGGCGTTCATAAACACTTCGCCCCATGCTTTATTGATTTCTCCGAAAGGATTAGTATAACCTGATGAGGTAGAAACGGCTACGACTTCATCATTGCCTTCCAGCAATCCTTCTTCATCCGTAAGTGCTTTTTGGGCTTCTGCCACAGCCAGCTTAGAGTCCGCCATGGCAATACGGACAGCCAGGCGCAGACGGAGAGAATTTGCGAACCGTATCCATTCGCTGAATGTGCGTTTTCCCTGCGGCATCAGGATATCGAATTTTGCAAAACTCTCAATGTCCGGATTGGCTTTCTGATATTCACGTATCTTGGCAATACCTGTATCCAGGTCATTGAAGAAAGCTTTGTATGCTTCTTGTTGCGTATCGGGTGTAGAACCCGTTTTTGATCCGAACTGAGTATAGACGATCGGTCCATACAGGTCGGATAAGCGGTGCATTAATTCCACTTTCAGTATCTTGGTAATACCGAAGAACCCTATATTGTCTTTTTCATTAATAGTCTCTGATTTCTGTACTTCCGGCATAATGTATCCATAGGTATTATCCCATGTAGAACCGTTCCAGCCGTCCATCATGTAGTAAGTGCTGTTGTTCTTTCCTTCGTTGAAGGGATTGAAGTCATGCACATATCCCGAGAATAGATCTGCCCCCAGGTTTTGCATGGTCTGAAAAGGCCAGTTCTTGCCGCTTCCCCAGTCGTAGTTGAAGTAGATTCCTTGCTGAATGATTCCCAAAGGGATGCCATAATAATTGAAATCCTGTTTTTTACTATCATTATCGAATCCTGCTTCGTTGGTGTTGAACGACTCAAAAGAATCAGTACAAGCTGAAAATCCGATCAATCCTCCTAAGAGTATGCCTGCTATATATTTGATATTGTTTTTCATGATGAATCTCTTTTAGAATGTGAACTTAATATTGAAACCTAAGCTACGGGTAGTCGGCATGCCGAATACGTCAATACCCTGATTATCGTTACCTGTCGAAAGAACGGCATCCGGATCGAACGGAGCTTTCTTTGAGATGAAGAACAGGTTGCGGGCTACAAATGACAACTGGACATCTTTAAATGCACCGCCGGCTTTAGCCAACCAGCTTTGGGGGAGTGAGTAGCCCAAAGAGAGTTCGCGGAGGCGAATATTGGTAGCGTCGTACATATAGTACTCCGTACATCCGTCACGTCCACTGACTGCGGTGTAGAATTTTCTCGGCTTCACTTGTGTTCCGTCAATATTGATATATCCTGCATCTCGGGCTTTACCGCTGTTCAGGCTGACACCTCTTTGGTCGAGTTCGGCCTGAGTCTGTGAGAGTACATCGCCACCAAAACGTCCATCGATCAAGAAGTAGAGTGAGAAACCTTTGTAAGTGAATGTATTGCTCCATCCTAACATAAAGTCCGGATTACAGTTGCCTACTTTTTCTGTATTGCCGCCACCGATAACGTTCGGGATCTTGTCTCCGTCTTTATCTGTAGTAAATGCCACTTTGCCATTTTCGTCACGTTCGAATGCTTTACCGTAAATGTCGCCGAATGAACCTCCTTCTACCAAACGCATGGAGTAAGAAGAAGAGAAGCTTTCGTCACCATAAACGAATGTCTTGAGATCCGGATGAAGCTTGATAATCTTGTTTTTGTTGGTGGAGAAGTTAAATTGGGTTTTCCAACGGAAAGCATCGTTCATTACCGGAGTAGCTCCAAGAGTGATTTCAACACCTTCGTTTTGTATATTACCGGCATTTACCATATAGTATTTATAGTCGGCACCTGCCGATGAAGGCAATGTGAATAACTGATTTTTGGTATTGGTGCGGTAATAAGTAATATCGAAATCGAGCCGGTAATTGAAGAATCTCCATTCGGTACCTATTTCATAAGAAGTACTCATTTCCGGTTTCAGATCGTTGAAGGGGGCTTTGGAGTAAGTCACGATGGCACCACCTGCTCCGATGATATCATTGCTGCCAGGGATCGTGTTGCTGATGAACAATGGAAGGTCATTGCCAACTTTAGACCAAGAACCTCTGATCTTACCGAAAGAAATCCATTCGGGAAGTTTCACTGTATTGTTCAGTACCCATGACAGACCTACCGAGGGATAGAAGAAACTGCTGTGCTTGGTATAGGCCAGTGTCGACGACCAATCGTTACGTGCGGTAACATCCAGGTACAGACTTTCTTTCCAACCCAACTGAGCGGTTCCGAACAAAGACTGCAACACTCGCTTCTGATTCATTTGTTCGTCGATGTAGGCAGCCTGTGTCATTTTAATGTTGGCTACCGTAAATACATTCGGATAGTACAGGGAAGCTGTTTTAGAATCCAGTCTCAGGGAGTTTACATTTGTACTGTTGATACTGCCGCCGATGGCTCCGTTCAATGAAAAGTCATTCCATTTTTTGTTTACCATAGCCATGACGTCGCCGTAATACAATGTTTCAGTATGATTCAGGTCGATGTAACGTCCGTTTTGCCCCGCTAAGGCAGGAGCGGTAGAGGCATACATGCGCTGTTGATACTGGTCGTGTGTGTAGTCGGCTGTACCGCGTGCCTGGATATTCAGCCAGTCGGTAATTTTTACGTTGGCTGTTAGTGAAGCGATCGCACGTGTGCGTTTATCATTACTGTTGATGCGGTTGGTGATCCAGTAGGGATTTTGTTCCATGTCCTGATAAGAAGTATACCAATTCTGTACGTTCATGTTACGGGCAGGATCGAAGACTTCGAAATTATTCTTGTATTCGGATAAATCTTCACCTCTCGGGAAACCGTAGAGACCTACCAACGGATTCATATAATAGCCACCGGAGGTGGGACGGTTTTTGATAGTTTGTGTCATCAGGTTCACGTTGGCATCCAGCTTCAGGTAATCATTAAAGAAGTTAGCCGTTTCGCGGAAGTTGAGGTTGTGTTTTTGCATCTTATTTTTCTCAACGATACCTTTGGCTGTAGTATTGGCATAAGAGAAATAAGTTTGCATCTTTTCGCTGCCGTTCATAAAAGATACGGAGTTGATGGCTGTTACACCATTCTGAAAGAAATTATCGGCGTTATTATAATCTTTCAGTGTTTGATTCTTTCCCCAACTGTTTTTGGCTTCAGGGTCCATGGCGTAATTGTTCTGGAATTCGGGCAAACAAATGGCGTGGTCTACAGTCAGATTAGAAGAGAAAGTGATTTTTTGGATACCGGCTTTGCCTTTCTTTGTGGTAATTAAGATCACACCGTTGGCAGCCTGTGAGCCATAGAGAGCTGCTGCAGAGGCTCCTTTCAGGATACTCATACTTTCAATATCGTCCGGGTTTAAGTTTGAGATACCGTCACCGCCATCACGGTTACCTGCATCGGCTGTACCACCAATAGCTGTGGAAGCTTGTTCATTGCTATTGTTCAGCATCGGTACACCGTCGATAACATACAGAGGCTGGTTGTTTCCACTGATCGAACGGCTACCGCGAATGGAAACTTTGGCCGAACCACCCAGTCCGGATGAACTTTTAGTGATTTGTACACCTGCTGTTTTACCGGCAAGGGCATTAATCATATTCGGATCTTTGGCACGGGTCAATTCGTCACCGCCCACTTGTTGGGTTGAGTAAGTCAAGGAAGCTTCTTTCTTCTTGATACCCATAGCGGTTACCACTACCTGTTCCAGCGCCATGGCTTCCTCTTGCAGTTTAACGTTGAAACTCTGCCGTCCGTTCACCTGGATATTTTGTGGCTGATAACCGATATAGGTGATTGTAAGAGTGGCGTTACTGGGTACATTGAGGGTGAAATTACCCTCCATATCGGTGATGCAGCCATTGGTAGTACCTTTCTCGAGTACATTGGCACCTATGATGGGGTCACCATTCTGATCAGTAACAACTCCTTTTACGGTTACTCTGTCCTGTTGTGCAGTTATGGCATTATCATTGTTTCTGGTCAGAACAATGTTGTTACCTTCCATCACATATTTAATGTTGGTACCTTTGAATGCTTGGTCGAGAACTTCGGATACAGTTTTGTTATCGGCTTGCACGTTCACCCAGCGTCTGGTGTCTACGTTTTTTTTATTGTAGACGAACAGGTACTCTGTCTGAGATTCGATTTTTGATAGTAATTCGCTTACTTTCAGACTAGAACGCGGTATGCTTATTTTAGTGCTTTGAGAGTATCCATTCTCACTGTAAGCTTGGAATGCTACGAAAAAGAGAAGGAATAAAGTGATCTTCATGGCTAACAATATTTGTTTTGAAACAAAATTTTTTGGGCATAAATGCCTCGGCAAAGAAATTTTTCTCATATCTTTGTAACGTGTTAAGTTAATAAATTGATTAAGGTCGATTTTTGACTGTTTCGAATCGGAAAGTATGGGGGTACTTTCCGATTCTCTTTTTTGAGAATAATGGACTTTCTTTTCTATTTTTTCATGCGTATCTGGTTTTTAATGGTTCGTACTAATTTAAGGTTTATATTGAGCTCTTTCCTTATTTCTATTCAATGATGATGCTGTCTTTCTCTTCGTTGATACTATAGGTGAACTTATGATCTTTCTGAATAACTTTCAGGATATGTTCTATGCCATCCTGTTCTTTAAACTTACCGGTACAACGGTAGTTGAGTATGTTCAGGTTTCTCACGCTGATGTTCACATTATAATATTTTTCCAGTTTGTTGAGCAGGCTGTTAAAGGGTGCATCATCAAAACAGTATAATCCCTCTTTCCATCTCAGATATTCGTACGAAGGCAAAGTGGTCTTTTTATATTTTCCATTGTACGATCCGAAAAATTCGTCTTTTGTCAACCGGGTAATTACCTGATCACTCCCTATCGGATAGATGTCGACAATTCCCTCAATTAAAGTCGTTTCAAATTCGTTGCTGCCTTTGTAGGCGCAGACATTGAAATGGGTTCCTACCACTTTCACCCGATTAATCTCCGTATTGACGAAGAATGGTATTTTTTTATTCTTGGCTACTTCAAAATAGGCTTCTCCATCCAGCTCTACATTTCTTTCTTTACGACCGAAGTTGGATGCATAGGTTAAGGTCGATTTGGAGTTCAACCATACTTTGGTTCCATCCGCCAGTGTGATTTGTGCACGTTGTCCGGCAGGTACTGTTATGGTTTGTTGGCAGGCTGATTTTTCATACTGATAGTTCTTAAACAAGAATCCGAAACTGATGGCTACAATGACTACGGCGGCAATACGTGCACTCCACCTCAGCATAGGGATGATCCGGGCTTTTCTATCTTTCCGGTTCATCTGTTTTTCGTCTGTGAATAAGGCTATGTCATATAGCATGCGTTCTTTTTGAAATGCTTTCCGATTCTCGGGGGAGGCATCCACCCAATCCAGAATCAGCCTTTCTTCTTCTTCAGAAGTGGTTCCTTTAAAATACTTGTATAGCAGTTCCTGTTCCATAAAATGTTTTTAGTTTATGTATTGTCAGAGGCTTTATTTCCTCCTTCTGTATATATAACAGGATACCCTGGGACAACCCTAAAAGAAAATGAAGTTTTTTTTAAAAAAGTAGGGATATAAGATAATCTTTGAGTTCGAGACGCAACAGTTTCAATGTTTTGGTGATATGAAATTCTACACTTTTGATAGAAATGCCGAGTTGTTCGGCTATCTTCTTATTGGGAGTATTGTGATAACGGCTTAATATGAAAATGTGGCGGCTTTGTTCCGGTAGCTGTTCAAGTGTTTTATATACGATGCGTTGTATCTCAGTATCGAAAATAGTCGCAGGTTCGCATGCTTCCAAGGTGGAGATACGGAGATCGAGTTCACGTTGCTTATGTGTATTGATCGCCTCTTCAGCTTTCATACGCACTTGTTCGTGTTCAAGATAATTGAGTGATTTGTTTTTGATGATAGTAAGCAGCAATGCATGCAGGTTGGAATCTTTTTCCCATTTTTCGCGATTCTCCCACAGGCTGACCATTGCTTCCATCAGAATATCTTCGGCTGCGGCTTTATTTCGGGTGTATGAATAAGCAAACGACAGAAACTTCTTCTGGTTTTCTTGAAAGAACTGGCTGAATAAGTCCATGGTGTGAAGGCTGTTGTTGCTTGGCATGAATAGATTTTAAAGGTTAATTGGATTTTCTTATGACAAAGCAACATAAACTTTTCGTAATATCAAAATGAAAGAATGACTTTTATACTGATTGTCCATAAAAAAATAACCTGACTATTAATAATAGCCAGGTTATCACTCTGTCAGTAAAGAGTATTGTTATTTATTTCTTTTCCGGACGTGGCAATAAAACTTTTCTTGAAAGTTTGAATTTACCTGTCTTCGGGTCAATATCGATCAATTTCACTTCGATCTCGTCACCCTCTTTAATGCCGGCTTCTTCTACAGTCTCAAGACGTTTCCAGTCAATTTCAGAGATATGGAGTAAACCGTCTTTTCCCGGAAGGAATTCAACAAATGCACCGTAAGGCATGATAGAGCGAACTTTACCTTTGTATACCTCACCTACTTCGGGAACAGCAACGATACCTTTAATCAAGCGGATTGCGTCATCAATCGATTTCTTGTTAGTTCCTGAGATCTCGATGCGACCTACGTTGTCGATTTCTTCGATAGTGATTGTTGCACCTGTTTCTTCCTGCATTCCCTGAATGATTTTTCCGCCCGGGCCGATTACAGCACCGATGAATTCTTTCGGAATAGTCATTGTTTCGATACGAGGAGCGTGATCTTTCAGCTCAGTACGTGGTTCGGAAATTGTTTCTTCTATTTTACCGAGTATGTGCATACGTCCTTCTTTTGCCTGATTTAAGGCGCGTTCCAGGATTTCGTAAGACAGACCGTCTACCTTAATATCCATCTGGGTAGCTGTGATACCGTCTTTAGTACCTGTCACTTTGAAGTCCATATCGCCCAAGTGGTCTTCGTCTCCAAGGATGTCAGACAACACTGCATATTTTTCTTCACCTGCGTTTTTAATCAATCCCATAGCGATACCCGATACAGGTTTTTTAATTTTCACACCGGCATCCATCAGGGCCAAAGTTCCGGCACATACGGTAGCCATCGATGAAGAACCGTTTGATTCAAGGATATCTGAAACGACACGTACTACATAAGGATAGTCTTCCGGAATCATTCTTTTCAATGCTCTGTGAGCCAGATTTCCATGTCCGATTTCACGACGTCCTACACCACGTTGAGCCTTAGCCTCTCCTGTAGAGAAAGGAGGAAAGTTATAGTGTAATAGGAAGCGTTCTTTTCCGTGAGCGAGAACATCGTCGATGATTTTCTCATCCAGTTTAGTACCCAGAGTCACTGAAGTCAATGATTGAGTTTCACCACGAGTAAAGATAGCCGATCCGTGAGGTCCGGGCAGGTAGCCTACTTCGCACCAAATCGGGCGGATTTCAGTTGTTTTACGTCCGTCCAGACGCTTTCCTTCATCAAGAATACAACGGCGCATCGCTTCTTTCTCTACGTCATGATAATAACGATCGATCAGAGCACCTTTTTCTTCCAGTTCTTCTTCCGAGAACTGTGCTTTGAATTCGTCGCGGATTGCATCGAAAGCATCCTGGCGTTCATGTTTGTTTCTGTTGCCGGAAGCTGCGATAGCATATGATTTATCATAGCAGGCATCATGAACGGCTTTACGGAGTTCTTCGTCGTTTTCTTCGTGACAATATTCGCGTTTAACAGTCTTACCAACCATTTCAGTCAGTTCCATCTGTGCTTTGCAATGTACTTTGATGGCTTCGTGAGCTACTTTCATTGCTTCCAGTAGTTCGGCTTCCGACACTTCGCTCATTTCACCTTCTACCATCATGATGTTTTCATAAGTAGCGGCAACCATGATATCCATATCAGCTTGTTCAAGCTGATCGAAAGTCGGGTTGATAACGAATTTACCATCGATACGCGCAACACGTACTTCTGAAATTGGTCCGTTGAAAGGAATATCTGAAACAGCCAGTGCTGCGGAAGCAGCCAATCCGGCCAATGCATCAGGCATATCTACACCGTCTGCTGAGAAAAGGATGATGTTTACGTAAACTTCTGCGTGATAGTTATCGGGGAATAAAGGACGGAGAGCACGGTCTACTAAACGGCAAGTAAGGATCTCATAATCAGATGCTCTTCCTTCTCTTTTTGTAAAACCACCAGGAAAGCGGCCGAATGCTGCGAATTTTTCTTTATACTCTACCTGAAGCGGCATGAAATCTGTTCCGGGAACTGCATCTTTAGCGGCACAAACAGTAGCTAACAACATGGTGTTTCCCATGCGAAGCATCACAGAACCATCTGCCTGTTTTGCCAGCTTTCCCGTTTCGAGTGTGATGGTTCTGCCATCTCCCAACTCGATCGTCTTAACAATTGGGTTAATCATAAAAATTGTTTTATCTAATATCTTTCTTTCAAAATTCCCGCAAAGATATACATTTATTGCACTAATATCGTGAAAATGAGATAAAAAGTTAGCAGGAATTTGATTTTTTTCAATTTTGGAACGAAGAACGCGGCAAAATGCTTTGACTAATCTTGAAAAGAAGTATATTTGCAGCTTGAAAAATAACACGCATATTATGAAAAAAGTAACGTTAGTAGCTCTTGTGGCTCTTGCTTTAAGTTCTTGTAATTCTGACCCTAAATTTAATGTAAAGGGAGATGTTTCGGGAGCAGATGGAAAAATGCTTTATCTGGAAGCTTCCGGACTTGAAGGAATTGTGCCTTTGGATTCTATAAAATTGAAAGGAGACGGTTCATTCAGTTTTAAACAATTGCGTCCCGAATCTCCTGAGTTTTATCGTTTACGGGTTGAAGATAAAGTAATTAATTTCTCGGTTGACTCAACAGAAACTGTTAGCATTCAAGCACCTTATACAGATTTCTCTACTGCTTATACAGTGGAAGGATCGGAGAACTCTGCAAAAATTAAAGAGCTGACTCTGAAACAGGTTCGTCTGCAAAAAGATGTAGATGCGTTGGTAAAGGCTGCACAGGCTCATCAATTGGGTAACGATGTTTTTGAAGACAGCTTGGCCGTACTACTGAAAAATTATAAAGATGATGTGAAAATCAATTATATCTTTGCGGCACCCAATACTGCTTCTGCTTATTTTGCACTATTTCAGAAATTAAACAATTATATGATCTTTGATCCGTTGAATAATAAGGATGATATTAAATGTTTTGGTGCAGTGGCTACCAGTCTGAACAATACTTATCCGCACGCGGTGCGTTCAAAGAATCTATATAATATAGTGATAAAAGGTATGAAGAATACCCGTACTCCACAACAGAAGACCATTGAGATACCGGAAGAAAAAATTGCAGAAACCGGTGTGATTGATATTGCTTTGAGAGATATGAAAGGTAATATCCGTAAGCTGACTGACTTGAAAGGTAAAGTGGTTCTGCTTGATTTTACTGTTTATCAAAGTGCGGTGGCAGCTCCTCATAACTTGATGCTGCGTGATTTATACAATAAGTATGCAAGTCAGGGTTTGGAGATTTATCAGGTTTCATTGGATGCAGACGAGCATTTTTGGAAAACATCAGCTGATAATCTGCCTTGGGTATGCGTGCGCGATGAGAATGGAATTTACTCAACCAATGCAGCTTTGTATGGCGTACAGAACCTGCCGGCTTTCTTCCTGATCAACCGAAACAATGAACTGAGGGCCCGTGGGGAGACGGTGAAAGATCTGGAAGGTACTATCAAGTCTATGCTTTAAGTTGTTATAAATTAGAAGATTTCGTTTAAATATGTTACATAGCATTGCTTTTTGCTTGACACATGTCATTTAAAAGGTTATCTTTGCGAAGAAATAATTGAAAAGAGGGTTCCAGCATGACTCATGTTGGAATTCTTTTTTGTTTTATATGACCGTTAAAAATAAAAGGAGGAAAACATCATGGCTTATATGTCAGAAGAAGGTTACAAGAAATTGATGGCGGAACTTAAAGAACTGGAAACAGTGGAACGCCCCAAAATTTCTGCGGCTATAGCTGAGGCGCGCGATAAAGGTGATTTATCGGAGAACGCCGAATACGATGCTGCGAAGGAAGCTCAGGGTATGCTTGAAATGAAAATCAACAAACTCAAAGCTGTTATAGCAGATGCTAAGATTATTGATGAATCGAAACTGAAAACAGATTCAGTACAGATTCTGAATAAAGTAGAATTGAAGAATACCAAGAATGGTATGAAAATGACTTATACCATCGTTTCAGAAAGCGAGGCAAATCTGAAAGAAGGAAAGATTTCCGTTAGCACACCGATTGCTCAGGGATTACTTGGCAAAAAGGTAGGTGATGTTGCTGAGATCCAAGTTCCACAGGGTAAAATCAGTCTTGAAGTAGTAAACATTTCGTTTTAACATGAGGGCAGGTCCATATTCGGGCTTGCCCTATTTTATATATTAGGATTATGGCAACAATATTCAGTAGAATCATAGCGGGTGAAATTCCATGCTATAAGGTAGCTGAAAACGAAAAGTTTTTTGCTTTCCTTGATATCAATCCGTTGGTGAAGGGACATACTTTGGTTGTTCCTAAACAGGAAGTTGATTATATCTTTGATTTGAGTGATGAAGATCTGGCTGCAATGCACGTTTTTGCCAAAAAAATAGCCCGTGCTATTGAAAAAGCTTTTCCTTGTAAAAAAGTGGGTGAAGCAGTGATCGGACTTGAGGTTCCACATGCTCATATTCATTTGATTCCTATTCAAAAAGAATCGGATATGCTTTTCTCTAATCCAAAATTGAAACTGGCAGACGACGAGTTTGTTTCTATTGCCAAAGCTATTAGTTCTGCTTACGAAACAGCCAAATAAAATTTTTCCTTCATTAAATAATAGTAAAGGGGCTGAACGGCAACGTTCAGCCCCTTTACTATTATTAACTTCGTGGCACTTATAAAGTTAACTTCGTAATTATAGGAAGTTAACTTCTTAGCTGTAATAAGTTAACTTCGTATACTTAGGAAATTAACTTCGTACAGTACTAAATATAATCTTCTCCTAATTTCATTTGTGCATCATTCACATACTTGCGTATGGCATGTTCTTCGTCCTTTTTGCAGATCAGTAATACATTATCTGATTCGGCAACCAAAAAACCTTCCAGACCTTCTATCACTGCAAGTTTACCTTTGGGTAATACAACGATATTGTCATTGCTGTTGTAAATCAATGAGTCGCATTTTAGAGTTACATTTCTTTGTTCGTCTTTAGGTGATAAATCATATAATGATCCCCAGGTTCCAAGGTCTGACCATCCGAAGTCTCCTAAAGAGACATATACATTATCAGCCTTTTCCATAATCCCGAAGTCTATCGAAACGTTAGGGCATGCCGGGAAGTTTTCTTCGATAAAGTCTTTTTCTTCAGGTGTACCATAAATCTCTCTTCCGGGAGCCAGCTTAGATGCTAATTCCGGTAGAAGAGTTTCTCCTGCTTTAATGATTGTATTGACATTCCACATGAAAAGGCCTGAATTCCAATAGAACTCTCCACTTTCAACAAAAACCTTAGCAAGTTCCAGTTCCGGTTTTTCAGTAAATGTCTTTACTTTGTAGAAGTTGTCTCCTTCCTGCTCTGCTATTTGGATATATCCGTATCCGGTTTCCGGACGATTGGGCTTTATACCTAAAGTGAGAAGTTTATCAGATTTTGATACAAAGTCCAGTCCTTTCTCTATAGCGGCTAAAAATTCTCCCTCTTTTAAGATCAGATGATCGGAAGGGGCAACTACGATGTTGGCATTTGGATTTAAAGCACGTATATGATATGATGCCCATGCAATGCACGGAGCCGTATTTCTTCTTGCCGGTTCCAGCAAGATTTGTTTTGGATCTAATTCCGGAAGTTGTTCTTTTACCAAGTCTGCGTATATCGCATTGGTTACGATAAGTATGTTCTCCGTAGGAATAATTTTGTTGAATCGGTCGAAAGTCTGTTGCAACAGTGAACGACCTGTTCCAAAGAAATCCAGAAACTGTTTAGGCATTGTCTTGCGGCTAAACGGCCAGAAACGACTGCCGATACCTCCGCCCATAATGACACAATAATTATCTTTGCTTGTCATGATATTGACTGTTTTAAATGTTTCTGCTAAAATACGGTTTATTCTCTGAAAATAGAAGTGTTTATGCGATCTTTTATTCTTTTTTTCTCCTTTTTTTTATAAAACTCTTGCAAGTTCAAAAAAAAGCCGTATCTTTGCACCGCATTTGAAACCAATGCCCAGATGGCGGAATCGGTAGACGCGCTGGTCTCAAACACCAGTGGATTCACTTCCATCCCGGTTCGACCCCGGGTCTGGGTACTGAGGCGGAGAAAGTTGAAAAACTCTCTCCGCTTTTCTTTTCTACTCCCCGTAACTCGTTGGTTTGCTGATAGATTAATGTGTACTTTGGTCGTTTGCAGGTCTTTATATTTAGAATTAATCAACTTGTTCTCTTGATTTTTCTTCTCTTGGACATTTTATTATAGGTGTATATTTAAGTATTTTGCTAATTTGTATTGTTATTGGAGTTGGTTTGTAATTGAACTTCACGTTCTGACTGGGCAAGATATTGTTGGGGATAGATTGTTAACTGTAACTTGCTTTGATAATTCAATGAAATAATGAAGTCTTCTATATCCCAGCATCTTCCTTCCCATTTTCCTAGAATATAGTGACTTTGGCTGTGATTTTGGATACTCTACATATAATAGTGGATGGAGTTGTTTTGTAATTAGTGAATACGGAAAACAATACATAGCTGAAAAGGACAAATGTATGAATGGTCCTTTCAATTTGTTTAAAGTATTAGAATTACCACAACATTAATTTTAAGCGTAATACAAATACCCTTTTTGCTAGAAGGATGGATTTCGTATTTGCTAAATTTAGTAGTGAAGTTTTTATCCAACATAATATTTGAAAGAATTTCTATTTTCTTCTCGAAAAAACAAGGTTGTGCTTAAGATAAGCTAAACTTATTTGTATCGATATCGCAAAATAAAAGTTGGCGAAAGAGAAAGAAGACTTTTCGCCAACTTTTATTTGAGTACCTATTTTTTGTTGTTTTCTTTATAGTGAGCAAATCCAATAGGTCTACGTTCTGTTTGTTTATTAACATGCTTTTGTTTCTCTGCTAACTGTGACAATGCTAAGTAAATATCGTCAAGCTCTTTTCGGGTATCTTCGCTAAGGTCATTGACTGCTGCTATTGTGTCTTCGTTGCCTTCTTCCAACATTTTCATGCGTTGTTTTAGTTCTTCGATTTCCTTAGTTGTGCTATTTAAGGAAGACAAGTATTGACGTACTGTAACGAAAGCACGCATGATAGATATGTTTATTTCGATGGCAGATTCGCTGTTTAGTACAGATGAAAGCATAGCAACGCCTTGCTCAGTAAAAGCGAAAGGCATATATCGTGTACCACCTCTTTTGTTTGAGGACGCAATTTGCGACCTCAAACTTTCAAACTCTTCTTTTGTTAATTCGAACATGAAATCGCTGGGGAAGCGTTTGAGGTTTCTTCTTACTGCTTCTTTCAGTCGTTTGGTTTCACTCCCATAAAGTTCAGCTAAATCAAAGTCAAGCATTACCTTTTGACCTCTGACTTCGTATATTTTATTCTGAATAACCTGTAATTCCATAATTTATAAGCTGTTTATATAAGGAACTATTCAATCTTTAGTATAAGAGAACGCCTATTTTTAAGCATTATGAATTTGGCACACAGCGTGTGCCGAATCTTGCTTTTCTAATTCGGCGGATGGTATCCGCCAATTTGGGTGTAGTAAATTTGGCGGTTGCCGACCGCCAAATCTCTAAGCCAAGCATATCATAGTCTAATATTGGCATGATTAACCAACGATTCAAAGTTCATATTTTTACTATTTGTGCAAAGTTACTATTTTTATTCTCAAAGCTTTAACTCGGGCAAACTATTAATTGCCTCTTCCTTCAACTTATCCACTGCACGGGTGTATTTCTTCGTATGCTTCAACCCGCTATGTCCGAGTAAACCGGCTACTGTTTTAATATTAGCACCATTGTTAAGGATATTCACTGCAAATGAGTGACGGGCACAATGCCAGCTAATGTGCTTATCAATTCCTGCCCTCTTTACCTAACGTCTTAATGATTTGGAGCAACTTTCATAAGTCGGCAGGTCAAAAATAAGAACATCTTTGTTCCCATTCGCAGGAGCTTCACCGATGATAGAGAGTAAACCATCATTCAAAGGAATGACTACGCCACTGGCAGAAGAATGCCCTTTGGTCTTATTCTGTTCAAACTTCAATAGCTTGTTTGAGTAGTCTACATTCTTATAAGTAAGGTCTTTCACATCACAGAAGCGTAAACCGCAATACAGGCAGAAGATAAAGGCACGTCTTACCATCGGGTTCTCATTCTCATAGTGGCAGTTGATAAGAGACTGAATTTCTTCCAGTGAAAGCACATCTTTCCGTAACATTGGGTCGTCTACCTTGCAAATTACTTCTTTGCACGGGTCTTTTAGTATCACATCGTGTTCGATGGCATAGCGTATCACTTTCTTGAAACGCTGATAGATACTTTTCGCTCCTTCGCCAACACTACGGGATTGCAGGTAGTCCACAAACTGTACTATCATATCCTTTGTGATAAATTTAGGTTTGATGTTACATTCATAAAGAGGATATTGCTCTTTCAGGAAGTCTTTGAAACGGCTAAGTGCAATTTGCACCATGCGCAATCTTTCTTTGTATAGCTATCTATGTAGGCTTGGAAGTAATCAAGAAAGTTGATGGTACAATCTTTCTTTAGGCGGTATCCCAACATACTTTCTTTAAACTCTTGTTCACGTTCGGCACGTATCTTTGTGGCAAGCTCCAGTGTTTCCTTATTTTGTTGACGTTCGGCAGGAGTACGGGGCTTATCCATAAGATATAGATTCAGGTTCTCTTTTCGCCTGTTGTGCTTCACCGAAAACTTGGGTTTGCCTTGCATTTTGCCATCTTCATAATATACCTGATTGCCATTCGCATCTAAAACGGGCTTCTCTTCTCTACCTAAATAATACTCTAAGTACAGGCTGATTCTACCATCCGAGAGCTTATTTTGCTCTAACTTGGGGTTTTCTTTCGTTTTATTCTCTATCTTTGCCATACGCTACTGGTTTTATTCCGATTTGGGTACATAATCGGTAAAAAGTGCTAAGTGATTGATTTTCTTTTGTTTTCCGATGTTGCAAAGGTGCGAAAGAAAATGAGAATTCAAAGTGTACTAAGTAACAAAATAAGGGTGTAAAATGGCAAAAATGGAAAATATAAATCGTCTGATAATCAGTTGGCTATTTTCTCTTATTTTCCTATGATTTCTATAGTTTGTACCGGGTCTAGGTACGAAGAAAAAAGCTAAGTATTGAATAGTCAATTACTTAGCTTTTTCTTTTATCTGAATTTTCCTCATATTTTCCCCATACGTGCAAAAAATACGATATTAAATGAATGTTTTTCTTTGGCTGAACATAGTAAATACACTACCTTTAAAAAGAATAAAGCCTATTAAATAAAAAGCAATGGAACAAGGCGTTTGGCAAGAGATAGAACAGTTATGCCAAAAGTTTCAGAAACTTGGTATCAATGAAGCGGTGGACTATGATAGTACTACCTGTATTCTCTTATTGCTCATTCCACAGCCATTGAAGGCTCAACGCTTACGGAACTTGATACGCAGCTTCTTTTTGACGAGGGAGTAACAGCGAAAGGGAAACCGCTTGTGCATCATCTGATGAATGAGGATTTGAAGCAAGCGTATGAACTTGCCAAAACCGAATCCAGTAGCCTTGTACAGATAACTCCTGCCTTGCTACAAAGGTTGAATGCAACACTGATGCGCACTACAGGCAGTGTACGCAGTGTAATGGGCGGTTCTTTCGATTCTTCGAAAGGGGATTTTCCTCTATGTGGTGTTACGGCTGGTGTCGGTGGACATGCTTATATGAACTATCTGAAAGTTCCTGCTAAGGTAGATGAACTTTGTGCTATACTGCAAGCGAAGTAGAAGACAGTGGGGACATTTCGGGAACAATATGAACTGAGTTTCAATGCCTACCTGAATTTAGTAACCATACATCCGTGGGTGGATGGTAATGGCAGAATGGCTCGGTTGCTGATGAACTACATCCAATTTTGCTATCACCTTTTCCCGACGAAGATATTTAAAGAGGATAGAGAAGAATATATCCTTTCCCTACGCCAATGTCAGGATGAAGAAACCAATCAGGTTTTCTTGGACTTTATGGCAAGGCAATTAAAGAAATCCCTCTCTTTGGAGATTGAACGTTTCAATGCTTCACAAAAGAGACGGTTCAGTTTTATGTTTTAGAGGTCTGAGAGCCTATCTTTCCGCAATAAACGTTGAAAATTAGTAATTGGCAAATAAACACCCAGTTTTATACCCAATAATGTAAAGCCGGGTGTTTTTGTACTATTTAACCAAATTCCTAAATTCCTCTTTTAGCAATTCAAAATAATGGCAATCTGTAAATACTCTATTCTTGAAACAGGCATTACGATGTATGCCACATTTACGAAAACCTATTTTCTCTAATACTCTCATCGATGCTATGTTGCCAGCATAAACATTTGCACAAATGCGCATCACATCTGTATGATGAAAATAGCAGCTAATAGCCAATGCTAACATTTGGGTCATAATCCCTTTACCCCAATATGGTTCAGCAAGCCAATAACCTAATTCTGCATTGTAGCGCTCTACATCTATACCACGAGCAAAACTTATATTACCAGCTGCTTCCTGATTTACTTCGATACAATAATTATTTTGTTCGTTTTGACTTGAAACGGACAGGATGAATTGTTGCGCATCGTTTTCAGAATAAGGATATGGTAGGCTATCACGGCAATTATCCCATATCTTTTTATTATTAAGATATTTAGCTAAAGTGGAAAAATCGTCTTTAGACCAACTTCTTATTTTGTATTTATCCACATCCATTTATTTATTCAATTCATTTACCATTATAAATTCGCTGTATGAAATAAATTACTTAGGAAATGTTTCTGTTATTTGTTTAGCAACACGTTTTATAGCACCTCTAATGTCTGCTGATACGCTGAATCCTAAGGTTGTATATGCGCCACGGCATGAAGCTATCGGGCGACCAGTGAGATAATCTATGAAATTTACAGTTACGACAGATTCTTCTTCTAAAATATCTACTCCATATTTTACCATAAGCAACTTTGATTGTTGATTCGGAGAAAGTTCGCCAATACGTCTATCATTGACAAGTTTAAGACGGGAACTCTCTATGGCATCAAATAGTTGTATTTCATATTCCATCAGTTGAGCCGGAATATGATAAGTGTCGTTGTTGATAATTGAGGCATATTCATACCTCGACAAGTCCGCCTTTTGTGATATTACACTTTTAGAGGTTGTACAAGATGATGCTACTATACCAATTAAAAGGAGGAATGTGACTATTACTTTATTCATTGTTTTATTGTTTAGGTTCAACGTGTAGATAATACTTCTCTTGTGTCAGGTCATCGGGGGCAGTGGAGAGTTGATGCAACATCAGTATACGGGTAGTCTTGTTTTCCCAATACAATTCAGCTTTCACACCCTCTTCGGGCAGGCATTTGAACAGGTTCTCTTTTCCACCAGCATTTTGCCCTTCACCAATGTTATTCTCCATCAGTGTTTTGATGGCTTTTTGCGCTGCTGCCGGGAAGTCTGAATCCGAGAGTTGCTTATGGTTCACTGGGATTATTTTAGAAAAGGGGTTATAATCCTTTGCCACGATGTCATACACCTGATACTCATAATCTGTGTCCAGCAGGCAATAGGTTGTAAGGTTCTGTGGGCTCTGCAACACGATTGTCCCCCATTCAATCCCCAAGAAATCACGTTCGTACAGTCTCACAGCGAGTGAGGTCTCATATTCAACCTTTCCTTTGCGATAGCCTTTCAGGTAATTTTTGATGGTACCGCTTTTGAAGAAGTGCGAACTCCATTCCGTAGCAAGATGTGTTTCCATCCCTCCCTCCGTTGTATTGCTTTCATAGACTCTGAACGTATGAGGGAAACCCTCGGCACTCCAAACAATAGAGTCGTAATATTGTGTAAACTCAGGAAAGCCCAGCGGGGTGTAATTGTCGTTTATATCCGTGATTCTGAACGTCACCAGATCGAGCGGTGCCGGGAATTGGGTGTCAAGGTGCATAAACGGAGTGAAGTATGCCTTTTTCATCTTGAACTTGGCTTCTTCGGGCAGAGGTTCCGGCTCTGGATCGGGTTGCCCTTCGTCCTTAAAGGTTCTAGACAAACAGATAATTGTACTTGCTGTTCTCTTTCCATCATTTGTCGAGATTGTAATCTCCTCGTATGCATCCGGGGCTTCCGAAACCTGACGGGGAAAATGAATCTTCAACTGATTGGCTTCTACCTTGAGCGTTGCCCATCCACAATCGTATGTGTAAGAACCGCCCGAAATAGGATTGAGCATATCGAAATTCTTGCAAGTCATCACGATATATCCCTCATTACCGTTTGCCTTGAAACATTCTTTAGGTATCCAACCTACGGTACCACCTTCATACTCTACACTTTCCGGTGTCAGAATCTCATACGTCCAGAGCATCGGTCCACCGGGTAAAATATCATCCTTGTTGCAAGCCGTAAAAAGCAAGCAAACAAGCGTCATAAATGGCATAAGCAATTTATTCATATTCGTAATAATCCCTATGGCTCTATTGGGTTATTAAATTTATAATGAAAGAACGTGAGCCACCTATGCCACGTCTAAGTGAAGTTCATAGGAAACCTTTGATGCAGATGTAACAAGAACGGTCCACGCTATATGCGTGAGAACCACTATGCTATCTCTTACATCAGTCTGAAAATTTCCTACGTTTTCACCTACAAGATAAACATAACGTTTCTTCTTTTCTCTAATGTCTTGGAAAGAGTTGCCTTTATCCGAATACAAAATTAGCTATTTAATTGATCTTTTGTATTATATAGAACGGAATTATAACTTGAATCCTCTACTTTTTCTGGGTTCTTCCGCAGACTGTCGTAAGCCAAAGTCTGCATTGCTGCCATATCCCTCGTCATTGATTTACAGCTTGATGTTGCCGTTTCCGTTTTGGATAATTGCCAATAAGTCTGTCATAGCCTTCTTAAAACTATCGGTTGTAAGGCTCCTCGTTCTGGCAGTATTATAAACGAAAAGCCACTACCCCGATTAGGATAGTGGCGCAAATATATAATGAAAATAAATCGTAAAACAATGATATTCAGTTAGATAAATTTGTAAAATCCAAAAGCGAATTAAACGAGTTTTAATCGGATAGATAGGTTTTCAATTCTTCGATGGCATCATGGTCTTCGCCAACGTCTTTTATCAACTTTTTGCCGTTTCCAAGTGGCGAAATGAGATTTTTGTATGCTTTCTGAATATCTCTTTCATGAACGATTTCTTGTTTATTAAACTGGTTGTACAGGCATTTCTGAAAGTCTTGATGGGACACTGCCGCATGAAACGGTATTCCACTAATGCGATCAACAATCGTACTATATCTGTTTCTGTGGCATGGGTTTTCAATTGTGTGCCAATTTTTTCAATTAGAATGTCATGCCTTTCTATCAGAAGTTCGGGTAACGTGCGTGGGTCGGCTCTGCGTCATGCGGTATAGGTCGCTCACTCGACAGCCTATCAGTGTTTGGAATATAAATATATCCCTCTGTTTTGCCAGTTGCGGAGTGGCTGATAGGTCGGCATTGATAATTCTGTCCTTTTCTTCAAGTGTTATGTAATGAGGTGTACCGTATGTACATTCTTCTATCGGGAATTTGTCGAAAGGTCTGTTGTTCAAGTTCCGTCCGGATATCTTGCAAAATCCGTAATCGTGTTACACTTATCCGTAATTTGTATACGGTAGATTTTGTTGTAACGGCATACTTTTGCATAGTGAATGTAGAGTACTAAATATTATTAGAATTAGATCAAGGAGAAAGAGTTATGAATGACAGAAAGATTTTAGTAGCGTACTTCTCATGTAGCGGCGTAACTAAAGCTGTGGCAGAGAAATTGGCTGCAATTACTGGAGCAGATCTGTATGAAATTAAGCCGGAGGTTCCTTATACGGAGGCTGACCTGGACTGGAATGATAAGAAAAGCCGTAGTTCGGTGGAGATGAGAGATGCTCTCTCGCGTCCTGCCATTTCCGGTACGTTGTTTCATCCGGAAAAGTACGAAGTTCTGTTTGTAGGCTTTCCGGTCTGGTGGTATATTGCCCCTACTATAATTAATACATTTTTGGAAAGTTATGACTTTGCCGGTAAAATAGTTGTTCCGTTCGCTACATCGGGAGGCAGCGGCATAGGAAATTGTGAAAAGAATCTTCATAAAGCATATCCGGATATCGTGTGGAAAGATGGAAAACTTTTAAATGGACAGATAACGCGGGATCTGGTTACGGAATGGTTTGAAAAAATTAGGTTGTAAATTAAATGGAGGTATGAAAAATGTATATAGAAAATATTAATTCACCGAAAGATATAAAAGAATTGTCAGTTGAACAACTAAGTGTGCTGGCTGAGGAAGTAAGAACTGCGTTAATCAGGAAATTAAGTGAACACGGTGGGCATATCGGCCCGAATCTTGGTATGGTGGAAACTACAATTGCACTGCATTATGTTTTTAACTCTCCCATTGATAAAATAGTTTTTGACGTATCCCATCAGAGCTATGTTCATAAAATGCTTACCGGAAGAATGGCTGCATTTCTTGATCCGGCTAAATATGATGATGTTACCGGATATACTAATCCGGATGAAAGCGAGCATGATTTCTTTACGATAGGACACACCTCAACATCTGTTTCACTGGCAATGGGACTTGCAAAAGGACGTGATCTCACAGGTGGCAAAGAAAACATCATCGCTGTAATCGGTGACGGTTCGTTGAGTGGGGGAGAGGCTTTGGAAGGACTCAACAATGCGGCAATGCTTGGCTCTAACATGATTATTATAGTCAATGACAATGATCAATCCATTGCTGAAAATCATGGAGGACTTTATAAAGGATTGAAAGAGCTTAGAGACACGAATGGGGAGAGTCCTGATAATATTTTTAAGGCTATGGGGCTGGAGTATTATTACCTTGGAGATGGGCATGATGTGTCAGCACTCATAAAATTATTTACGTCAGTCAAAGATATAGACCGTGCAGTAGTATTGCATATCCATACGATCAAAGGTAAGGGATTGAAATATGCAGAAGAAAATAAAGAATACTGGCATGCAGGAGGTCCTTTTCACATCGAAGACGGTTCTCCCAAAGGACCCGGATGGCCGGTGAATGAAACTGTCAGGGAGTCTGTTTTAGACTTGATTGAAAAGAGGTCGGATGTAGTTGCAATTACTGCGGGAACACCGTCTGTAATAGGATTTACGGAAGACTATCGGAAGCGTGCCGGCAAACAGTTTGTTGATGTAGGTATTGCGGAAGAACATGCTGTTGCAATGGCAAGTGGTATTGCCAGGAATGGAGGAACACCGATTTTTGGAGTTTTCAGTCCGTTCTTGCAGAGAACGTATGACCAACTTTCGTCAGACTTGTGTTTAAATAATAATCCGGCTGTAATCATGGTGTTTATGGCTTCAGTATATGGGATGAACAGTAATACTCATTTGGGGATCTATGATATTCCGATGATTTCACATATACCCAATCTGGTATATCTTGCTCCGACGAGCAAGGAGGAGTATCTTGCCATGTTTAAGTATGCCACTACACAGAAAGCGCATCCCATTGCTATCAGAATTCCAATGATGATGCCTGAGACGGGAATTGAGGATACCACGGATTACTCTTTACTAAATAAATATCAGGTCGTACGAAAAGGTTCAGGTGTTGCGATTATTGCACTTGGAGATTTCTTTGAACTGGGCGTACAAATTGCCGATAAATATAAAATCCTGACGGGTAATGATGTAACACTGATAAATCCTAAATTCATCACAGGTATTGATGAAGAGCTGCTGGAGTGCTTAAAAACGGACCATGAACTTGTGCTTACTCTTGAAGACGGCATAGTGGAAGGAGGATTCGGGCAAACAATTGCAAGTTTTTATGGTTTATCGGATATGAAGGTTAAAAATTATGGAATAAAGAAATCATTCCCCACAGATTTTCGGCCTGAAGAACTGATGAGAGAGAATGGATTATCCGTAGAGCAAATAATAGAGGATATAAAATCCGTATGCAGAGAGCACGTTATGTGAGAACACTCACAATCTGTGGAATAAGTAAAAAGGATGAAAATTCAGAATAAAAGAGATATTATGAAAAAGAATTTGGGTGCGACGCTGGCTTTATATCCAGCATAGGCTGTTGTCGTAGAAACAATGGAGGAGTTACGTGATGTAGTTCCTCCATTATTATCAGAAAAAGTTTCTAATTCTGTGAGAGTCTGTAATTATTCGGAGCCACTCCGGTAATTCTTTTAAATAAACGGCTAAAGTATCGTATATTGGGGTATCCCAGTTTTTCCGTAACTACACTTACCGTATTATTAGAGTCGAGCAGCATGCTTTTAGCCATTTCCAAACGTTTTGACTCGAAATATTCATCGATATTTTTTCCACTTTCAAATTTTAGCAGGTCATTGAAATAATGAGATGACAGTTGAAGTATTTTTGCACAGTATCCCAATGAAGGCGATGTATTGTATTTTAATTTTCCGGATAGAATATAATCTTTCAACAATACATCTGTTTTCTTCATAATCTTTTTGTTAGCTTCGCAACGTGTGATAAACTGACGTTCGTAGAAACGGTTGCAATGATCTAATAACAATTCTATGTACCGTGAAATCAGGATTTGGCTGTGGCAGTCTATCGCATGACGAAGTTCCTCTTCGATGTTGCATATGCATTCTGCAGCCTTGGCCTTCTCCCGTTGAGATAGGTGGAGTGCCTCCTCCGGATTGTAAAAAAAGAAGGAGTAATCTTTTATATGTTCTCCCAAAGAGGTTTGAGAAATCAAGTCCGGATGAAATGCCAGCAGCCACCCTTTTGAGGGAAGTGCTTTGCTTTTGTTTATTTTGATAGATTCTCCCGGCGTGAGGAATACCAATGATGCATTGGAATAATCATAGTACTTGCGCCCATATAAAACATCATCGATCTCCCCTTCCATCATCAGGATGGTATAAAAATCAAATTTAATAATTTGCTGTTCCAGATTGCTCTTTGACAGGTCGATTACACTTACCAGCGGATGGAGTGTTTTGCAGCCCAGGCAGCAGTTGCATTGATGGACGGTCTCTATATTTAATATTCTTTCTTTCATAGGAGTCACTTATTTCCTGCGAAGATAGGATGTTCCGGCCAATATTGTTCTTCCTTGTCACTGATATCCGTAATCAAGGTTATGAAATCTGTAATTTGTGTAAGAAGAGGTATGTCTTGCCATAATTTGTTATCATTGGGATAAAAGTGGAATGCTACGATAGATAGCTTTTGGAGTCTTTTCTGTTAATGAGGGTTAAATCTGCTTTTCTGAACAACTTAATAAACAATATTAGTAACACAGAGGTAAGTGACTGACATAGAAGTACCTTATTGCTAGATGATTATAAACTACTTACCTTTGTATCATCTCTCAAACACAGAAAAGGAGATCTTTTTAATACTATTATTGATTAATAAATAAAGGAGTTATGAAGAATTATCAAAAAATGAGCGTAGCACAAGATGCACGTGTAGAGTTGCATGACAGTCTTGCCCTGACGGGTGCCGAAGTATCTATCAATCATCTTCCGGCCGGTGCCGGAGTCCCTTTTGTTCATTCACATAAACAGAATGAAGAAATTTACGGCATCCTTTCGGGGAAGGGCTTTATCACTATTGATGGCGAAAAGATAGAATTGCAGGCTGGGGATTGGCTCCGTATTGCTCCGGATGGAAAACGTCAGATTTCTGCTGCCTCTGACAGTCCTATCGGTTTTCTTTGTATTCAGGTGAAAGCAGGCTCCTTGGAAGGTTATACTATGACTGATGGAGTCGTACAATAAAAAATAGTTGATAAAACCGGTAAAATGAAGGGCTGTGTTCATGATGAAGAGTCATGATGACGCAGCCTTTTTAGATATTTTTACGGAGTATGGCTCCGAAGCGTGAGCAACTGTAGGGATTGGATATAATGGAAGTCTATGGCAGTAGAGAAAATTCGGATATTAATATTTTTAGCTGTGGTAAGATCTTTAGGTAAAAACAAAAAATAGAAAGTAATTTTAGTAACTCTCCGGCTGGTTTCATCCGGAAATTCTGTACATTTGCTGTGTAGGGCATAGATTGCGGGTATGTGGTATGTAAGGTGATCATTAATTTCTTATTAAACAGAAAGGAAAAAAAAATATGGAAAATGTTATTCAGATACAATATTATCAATCGCCATGTGGGGAACTGATATTGGGGGCATATCGGGAAAAACTTTGCTTATGTGATTGGAAGATAGAAGAACGCAGGATCATCATCGACAGAAGAATACAAAAAGAGTTGCAAGCTTCTTATAAGGAGGGCATATCTGAAGTAATCGCACGAACGATCGGTCAACTGGATGAATATTTTGCCGGACGAAGAACTACATTCGATATTCCTTTGCTTCTTGTAGGTACTGATTTTCAGAAAACTGTTTGGAACGAACTGTTGAACATTCCTTATGGAAAAACAATCTCTTATGCAGGGTTGTCTCAAAAGTTGGGGAATCCTAAAGCTATCCGTGCCATAGCTTCCGCCAACGGAGCGAACCCTATCTCGATACTTGTTCCTTGTCATCGTGTGATCGGCAGTGACCGTAAATTAGTAGGGTATGGCGGTGGGCTGCCTGCTAAGAAGATCTTGCTTGACCTGGAGTCTTCCGATAGGTTATTCTAACTGTTCAGGCTTATGAACGACTGACCGCATTATTAATGAAAGGCAGTCTAAACTGATTAGAAGAGTAACTTAAGTTCTTTGGCAATTCTGCAAGCTTCAATGGAGTTCTTTACCTGAAGCTTTTCCAATATATTTTGTCGGTGTCGGCTGACGGTATTTTTGCTTATAAACAGTTCCCGGGCGATCTCATGACTTGTTTTCCCCATATCGATCAACTGTAATATTGTTTTCTCCCTATCGGATAGCAATCTGCTGCAATCTTGCTTTTCCAGTTCTATGACCTGTCCGTTTGTCGAGTTGATCACTCTACAACTCATAGTAGGGTCGACCGACAAATTGTAAAGACACAGAGCCAGCCACATACTGTCGTTTGAGTGGGTAGCTACATAGAACATCCTGTGTAGGATAGGGATATATTTCCCGGAAGGATCACGCATACGGAGTTTACTCATAAGAAAGTAATCTGCACGTTTTTTGTGTGGAATCTGTTTCAGAAAATGGTAGAAACGAAGTTCCTGTACATACTTTTCCACCAAGTCATCCGGATGGATATATTTAAAGACTTCTTTTTCCCAGATTGATTCAAGATTTTGATTGTCTCCTTTTCGGGCTATGCCCAATGTCTCAGCTGTTCCTCCATAATAGATATAGCTGATATTGGTATGCATATCACTTAGAACGGCGATTGAATTTTCTATTCGTGCATAGTTGTATGCGATTCGTTTATATTCATTCAGTTCTTCCGGCAGCTGTTCGTTTTTGCAGAAGGGTTGAGTCAGGAACTCTTTGTTCAGTTTGTCAACAATGTCCATATCGGGAAAAGAAATGGTTATTAATAAGCATTGTGTACTTAGATACAAGCTTTTACCTTTGCAAAGGTAATCATAAAACATAGTTATTTATGGAAAGTGAAAAAGAAAAAATGGGTACAGGCAGGCTTTACGATGCTAATTATGATACAGAATTGATAGCCGAACGTCAGGCTTGCAAAGAGTTGTGTTATACCTTAAATCATTTGCCTCCCTCGCAGATAGCTGAACGGGAGGCCATTATCCGTCGGTTGTTTTGCAAGACGAAAGAACGTTTTCTGTTGGAACAGCCTTTTTATTGTGACTATGGCTATAACATTGAGATTGGTGAAAATTTTTATGCCAATATGAACTGTGTCATTCTGGATGAGGCTAAAGTAACGTTCGGTGATAATGTCTTTATCGCTCCATCCTGTGGCTTCTATACCGCGGGGCATCCTTTGGATGTGGAACAGAGAAATCGAGGGTTGGAATATGCCCGTCCCATTCGTGTCGGAAATAATGTGTGGATTGGGGCACAAGTGTGCGTATTACCGGGCGTGACGATTGGTGACAACACAGTGATAGGTGCGGGAAGTGTAGTAAATAGAGATATTCCTGCCAATGTGATTGCTGCGGGTAATCCTTGTCGCGTGATTCGGGAAATTACGGAAGAAGATAAAACAAAATATTTATTATAGAATAAACATAATCAAAAAGTAGAAATGAAAAAAGTATGTTTAAGCCTGCTTATGGGACTGATGGTACAAATGACCTTTGGGCAGACACTGGAAAAAATGCAATGGTTCAACGAACCGGAACAATGGGAGATAAAAAATAATGTATTGTCCATGTCCGTTACTCCGCAAAGTGATTACTGGCGTATTTCTCACTACGGTTTTACAGTAGATGACGCACCTTTCTATTATGCCACTTATGGCGGTGAATTTGAAGCGAAAGTCAAGGTTGTCGGAGAGTATAAAGAACGTTTCGATCAGGCCGGTCTGATGCTCCGTATCGATCATGAAAATTACATTAAAGCGGGTATTGAGTTTGTCGATGGGAAATTTAATTTAAGTACCGTTGTTACTCATAAAACGAGTGACTGGAGTGTGATAACGTTAGATAAAACGGTACCTTATATCTGGATAAAGGCTGTCAGGCGGCTGGATGCAGTAGAGGTTTTCTATTCATTTGATGATAAAACTTACACGCTGATGCGTAATGCCTGGTTGCAGGATCATATTCCTGTGAAAGTTGGACTGATGGCGGCTTGTCCCGATGGTAGTGGATTCAATGCTAAGTTTGAATACTTCCAGGTGAAGCATCTGCCGGACCAGCGCAGAGTGGAATGGCTGAAGAAGAATGCAGAATAAATAAGCAGAATGGAAGATAGACGGTTCGGAAAGTCATATCTTCCATTTTTTTGTGGTTGGGCTATATCAAGCAGATTGTCTGTTATCGCATTTATTTATAAATCAAACGACTTATAAACAGATAGCCTCCGAATATTTGCAGAGCCATTCCCGGCAGACCGATACGGAAATCCTGTACGGCACTGAAAAAATCGTTGACAAGGATCCATTCGCCTAAAGTGCCGACCACCTGATAGGATAACACGACCAGGAGGAGGATAGGGATGGAAATGCGTTTGTAGCGGTGGGCTGCATAACCGGCAGCTATCGCTAGAAGTGTCGATTTTAAGAGTATGGCGGGTAAGATCACCGGTTGAGGCATGCCGAACAATAATGAGTTTAAAACAGGCGATAGAAGTGCTGTCAGTAACCCTACTTTCCATCCGTATTTATAAGCTCCGATCAGAGTAAAAAAATAGATGGGTAACCAAGTGATACCACCTTGCGGAATGAGATGGAAAAGTTGGGGGAGTGCCATATTGCCCACTACGAATAGCAGTGTTGCCAGATACGTTTTCGTATCATTGTAATTCAATGAATAAAGCTTGATAGATGTTGTTTCCATAATTATGATGTAATAATTAAAAGTTAATATTAATTCCTCCCATACATGTAGCTTTCGGCATGGGGTAACCTGCGTTTATTTCATAACGTTGTGCCAGCAGATTCTCCCCTTTTACAAACAGGTCGGCAATAGAGCAAATGCGATAACTGCCGCGAAGATTCCACAGGAGGAAGTTTTCTTTCTTTTCCTGAGGGACGACTGCCGTATAGAGTCCTGTCACATATTGTATTCCGGTGGAGAAACTCCATTTCTTCTGTGTGAAATCGATGCCTGTATATAGTTTATGTTCGGGTGCGGCTATCAGGGGATGCTCCATATGAAGCCAACTGTAGTTAGCTGTCAGTCTCCACATGGGGTGAATGTGATATGCTATGTCGGCTTCTGCTCCCCAATTCTCGACTTTGCCTGTGTTTACGTTCAGTGGGCGTCCGTCTGTGCGAATGGTCTGAATCATATTGTCCCCGTTGATGTAAAAAAGGTTGACTCCGTAATAAAAAGTACCTTTGAGTAAGCGTTGTGAATAAGATAGTTCGTAATTCCACAGCCGTTCCGGCAACAAGTCGGGATTGGCCGGTCGGAACATATACAGTTCACGAATCGTTGGGTTACGGAATCCTTTACTGGCCATTGCTTTCAGGCTTGCGTCTTGTGGCAATTGTACCGACAAACCGACTTGTGGTATCCATTCCGTTCCGGTGACGGTGTGGTGATCTATACGGAGCCCTGCATCCATTGTCAGGTAACTGCCGATTGCCTGGCGGAAATCGAGATATCCGGCAATCTCATTTTCCGATTTATCCGAGATACCTTCTTTATGTTTGTCCGCAATGAAACGGTTCCAGGCTTCACCGCCGAATTGCATATAATCTATTCCTGCAGTCAGTCGGTTGCCGGAAAATAAAGAGGCACTCTGATACCAGGAGATTCCCATCATCCGGTCCTTGGAATTGAAGCGGTAGTCTAGCGGTTCTTCTCCCGTACCATATCCGTCATTAATGTGATGTTTGCCCCAATTATAGAAAAACTTGAGTGCCCCCGATGTACGTTCGTATCTGTTTT
The DNA here is from genome assembly GCF_000025985.1 of Bacteroides fragilis NCTC 9343. Taxonomy (NCBI): domain Bacteria; kingdom Pseudomonadati; phylum Bacteroidota; class Bacteroidia; order Bacteroidales; family Bacteroidaceae; genus Bacteroides; species Bacteroides fragilis. The sequence goes on along the minus strand of NC_003228.3, from coordinate 4,836,413 downwards.
CCAGAGCAAAAGAAGTCATGCCGCGTGTAATGCGCGAGTCATTATCAAAAACCGGTGTACTGACAGTTCCCGGATTGGAAGCATTGAAATGTGTCAGGTTCAGATCGGCCGATACGTTCCAGCTGTGATCCAGTTCATAACCCAACCTCGTATATCCCCCATATTGCTCAAATTCCATATTGGGGCGATGACCGTTTGTCCGGTTATAAGATCCGGTGATAATGCTGTTGAAACGTCCTTTTTTTACTTGGTTGGTAGCTTCGGTCATCCATGTGTCATACGAACCATATCCCAGTCGGACTCCGGTTCTCACTCCGTCTTCCCGTTGCCGGCGGGTTACGATGTTGATTACTCCACCCATGGCATTCGAGCCATAAAGTACGGATGCGGGGCCGCGCACAACTTCCACTTTCTCGGCCAGCATCGATTGGTAAGCATCAGCAATGGGATGTCCCATCAATCCCATGTATTGGGGATGCCCGTCAATCAATACCAATAATCCTGTAGTGGGGCTGCCACCTATACCACGCAGGCTGATACCGCCTGCCGCACCGTTTGACACTCCATATCCCATCACGCCACGACTGGTGGTGAACAATCCGGGAACCTGTTCTGTCAATGTGGGGAGCAGGGAAGGTTCGGAGCGTTGCCTGATGGTTTCACGGTTCACCACGGAGATTGTCATTGGCAGGTGACGGATATCGGTTTCATTCCTCGTGCCGGTCACTACCACGCCGTCTATTTCATAATTATGCCCTGCTTGTGTCGTATCTTTCCGGACTTGTGCTTGTAAAGATGAACTGAGAAAAGCGCATACCAATAGAATGCCGAGCAGGTTTTTCTTCATCCTGATCTTGGAAAGGAAGTTTTCGATGATCCGGAATATTTCCTGTATGGATTCTATTCCATAGCAAGCTGTTTCCAACGGACACCATCCGCTTTTATCCCGGTTTTCGATGAAAGGCACCAGCCGTACATAACTTACCTCTATATTGGCATTGTGCAGGAGTGCAAGTGCAGGTTGGCTGATAACATCCGCGTATACCTGTCGGATTCCTCCCAATACCATTAGACCTGCTGCTGCTTTTCCAATTACCTTGTCGGCGATGCAGGCTCCTTTCATAAAGGAGGGGTCTTGCCGAAATAAGTCATATAAATCGGCAACGCCCCGTTGGGTGAAGGTTCGTATCTCTGTTCCGTTTCCGATGACACAGGAATATCCTCCGGAGTGTAGAAGATCAATTATCTTTTCCATCATAGTGTCCCCTGCTTGAGCTGTTCTACAAAACGATCGATGCGATGCAGTTCTTCCGGTATGTGGATGGATTGCGGACAATGCGGGGTACATTGGTTGCATCCGATGCAATGACTGGCTTGTCGCAATTTAGGTACACTGCGGTCGTAGCCTACAAGGAAAGCGCGTCGTGCTTCTTTGTAGTTTTCACTTGTCTGGCTTTGCGGAATATTCCCTTCGTTGACACACTTGTTGTAATGTACGAGAATGGCAGGAATATCGATGCCGTATGGACAGGGCATGCAATATTTACAGTCATTACAGGGGATGGTAGGGTATTGCATCATCAGTTGCGCGGTTTCTTCCAGATACTCTTTGTCGTCATCGGTCAGCGGAACCAGTGGTGAATAAGTGCGGATGTTATCCTGTAAGTGCTCCATATAAGTCATACCGCTCAATACGGTCAGTACCAATTCCGGTGAACCGGCGAAGCGGAATGCCCACGATGCCACACTGTCTTCGGGACGTCGTTGTTTTAGCCGTCCCACGATGTGCTCCGGTACATTCGATAACCGTCCGCCCAATAGCGGTTCCATGATCACAGCGGCAATATTCCGTTTGGCCAGTTCGCCGTACAGGTATTCCGCATTTACATTGTTTCCGGTTGCGTGGCGCCAGTCCACATAGTTGAGCTGAATCTGTACAAAATCCCATTTCACCGTATCGTGCATGGCAAGTACCTGGTCGAAAACCTCAACGTCACCATGGAATGACCAGCCGAGATGACGTATGCGTCCGGCCTCTCGTTCCTTGAGAAGAAAGTCCAGCATACCGTTATCGATATAACGCTCATTGAATACCTTCATCCCGCCTCCGCCAATGGCGTGCAGCAGATAGTAATCAAAATACTCCACTTGCATATCCTTGAATGATTGATGATACATCGCAAGTGAGTTTTCGCGTGAGAAGTTAGAGAAATTCGATAGCTTGGTGGCTATATAAAGTTTCTCGCGCGGATGCCTCTTGAGAGCGATACCGGTTGCTTTTTCCGACCAGCCCTGTACGTATACAGGTGATGTATCGAAATAATTCACTCCATGAGCAATGGCATAGTCTACCAATTCGTTGACAGCTTCCTGATTGATAAGGTCTCCTTTTCCTTCCGGTGAAGGAACGGTAGGCCAACGCATACAGCCATATCCCAGGAGGGATACTTTATCTTTGATTCCGCCTACTGAGCGGTAAGTCATCTGGTCTGTCGGAACAGGAGAGGAGGCATTCCGTCCCTGGCTGCTTTTAGTTCCGGAGCCGCAGCCATAAAGAGCTGCTGTCGTTGTAGCGGCACTGATGCCCACAATTTTCAGGAATCCTCTTCGGTCTATATGATTATTCTGTTTTTCCATATGTCTTTATTTTTGAGATGTGTTATATGATACGATGCCTTTCGTGCCCCTCGACGTAGATGGCACTGAACGGACGTGCCGGACAAAGATTCTCGCATGCTCCACAGCCGATGCAACGCTCGGTGTTGATCGCCGGAATTTGGGGAGAAGTCTCTTTTTCCGGTTCGGCGACAATCATCTGAATAGCTCCTGTCGGACAATGACGGGCACAGTTGTCACATTTCACTCCATCGGTCAGCGACACGCAGTTTGCTTTGATCCAGACAGCATGTCCGATTTGAGTGGAAGATTTGTCGGCTGTTGTAATGGGGTGTATGGCTCCTGTCGGACATACCTGTGAACAGTCATTACATTCCGGACGGCAGTATCCGCGTTCATATGATATTTCAGGTTGCATCAGATTCATCAGGTTAGTGGAAGGACGCAATACTTGGTTGGAACAAGCTGATACGCACAATTGGCAAGCTGTGCAATGTGCTGCCATGTTTCGTGCACTCAACGAACCGGGAGGTGTAATGGGAGTCTGGCGGTTCGGGATCTTTTTATCTTCTATGGCCGCCAGTCCTCCGTCTACTTTTTTCTCTTGTGCTTTTAGGGCTGATGCCGTAGCGGCCATTGCCGTTACGGTAAGGAAATTGCGACGTGCTTCATTGACTTCCTTGGATGAGGCTGCATGAGCATTTTCTTCTGCTTTTGCTGGCCGGGCCTTGGTTGTCCGCAATTGGTAACTGAGCGCTTTCTGCTTGCATTTACCAAGACAATCCATGCAAACCACGCATCGGCTGTAATCGATCGTATGTTCTTTAGCATTGATGCAGGTCGCTTTACAATGGCGTGCACAAAGTCCGCATTTATTGCATTTTTCCGTATCTATTGTGATGCGGAACAAGGAGTAACGTGAAAGAAATCCCAGTACCGTCCCTACCGGGCAGATTGTATTGCAGTAAGTGCGTCCGTTCCGCCATGCCAATAATATCAGGATGACAAAAGTAGCTGCGGCTACAATGAAAGTAGGCAGACTTTTTATCCAGATGTCTACTTCATAAAATGCATAGCTGCCGGCCCGTTCGGCTAAATGGGCGAACAGGTTGTTTCCCCACAGCCAAATGGGTTGGAACAGGTTGTTTGCGATACGCCCGTAAGCACTGTAGGGAGCAAATAGAGTTGCGATGAAACTTACTCCTGCCACCAGGGTGATGATGAATATTGCCAATGCCCCGTAGCGTAGGAGGGAGAGAGCGGGAGAATAGGAGTAGGGTAACTTTTTCCGCTTTTTGCCAATCCAGGCTGCTACATCTTGAAATACCCCCAACGGACAAATCACCGAGCAATAGATTCGGCCGAATACTCCTGTCAGGATGATTAAAAGGACTACTACCCCTACGTTCAATGCCAGTACTGCAGGGAGGAACTGGATCTTTGCCAGCCAGCCGAACCAACCGTGAAGGGTTCCGGTAAAGTCAAGGAATAGCAAGGTGATCAGTGTCAGGCAGATGATGCCACATGTTAATCTGATTTTTCGTAACATTGCGTTTGTTTTTATTGAGTTTGTTATTTATCGTTTACAAGCCATGTTTTAAATTCCGATGCTTTGTTTTTGCTGACATAAATACGTTCCGGTACTTCTGTATCGAGCGTGATAAGTAGACGGTTGTCGAACCAGATGGTTATATCCGTTACGCTATCCCTCGCTACGATAAACTGCTTATTGGCCCGGATGAAGTCTTCCGGGTTCAGTGAGGAAGCAATTTGTTCCAAAGTCTTGGAGTATGGATAACGATTGCCGTCTTTTAAGCATACATACGTATTTTTGCCGGTTGCGTAAAAATAAGAAATATTTTTTATATTTACCGGTAACAGCTTGTCTTTGTGTGCAATCAGTAACTTGTCTTTGTATCTGGGTGCAGGTTTCAATAGAGTCAGTTGTGACAAATATTGTAATAAGTCCTGCCGGGTCAGCTTACTGTATTTCTCCAATGCGTGTTCTACATCTTCCACTTTGACCGGCTTTAATAAATAATCTATGCTGTTCACCTTAAAAGCTTCGATGGCATATCGGTCATAAGCGGTTGTGAATATGATGGGAGTCTCCAGTTCTATTCTGTCGAAAATAGCAAAAGCCGATCCGTCCGATAAATGAATATCCATGAATATCAGATCCGGAGCCGGATTAGATTGTAACCACCCGACGGTTTGTGTGACACTTTCCGTATTTGCCATGATCCGGATGTCGGGAGTTATCTCTGTGAGAATATCCGTTAAATTTTCATAGGCAGCAGTTTCGTCTTCTACAATCAATACTTTCATAACAGCCACTATATTAGAGGTAAATATACCCGGAACACTTTTTCATCAGTTTCTATCCGGATTTGTTTATTCATTAATAAGTTGAAGCGGTTTTCAAGGTTGCTTAATCCCGTTCCGTTGGTGTCGGGAGGTGACAGTTTGGGGTAAATGGGATTGGATACCACCAGTTCGTATTGTTCGTTCAGCCGGATGGAGATATCCATTTTGTGTTCACTGTCTATCCTGTTGTGTACCGTGACGTTGTCTACCAATGGCAGGAGTGAGAGTACAGGCAGTGTCAGTACATCTTTCTGTGCTTCATCCACGTCGATAGTAAAACTCAGTTTATTGGCAAAGCGTACCTCCATTACGTATCGGAAGGACTGGATGAACTCCAGTTCTTCTCTCAGTGTAACCACTCCTTTGCGGTCGCTCTGCAAGATATACCGGAAAATATCGGATAGTTGGTTGACATACGTCAGCGTGTTTTCATCGTTCTTCTTTCGGATCAGTGAAGATATTCCGTTCAGTGAGTTGAAGAAGAAGTGCGGGTTTACCTGGTTGGCCAGTGCATCACAACGGCTTTGCAAGTTTTCAAAACGGAGACGTTCTATTTCCTGTTCTTTTTTCTCTTTGCCGGGTATAAAGCATGGAGATGTATCCTACCAAAGTGCATAAAAAGCAGAGCGTGAAGAACTGGGAGATTAAAGTGCTTCCCAGAAAATCCGTATGGAAACCATGCGAAGAGATGGTGTACGAAACGGATGCGAAGAACAGATAACCGGTCAGTGCAAACAGGAAGTTGTGAGTCAGGCGTTTCCTGAACAGCGCTGTCGGGATCTGCCGCAGATTGTAGTTTATCAGGAAACCGATCATCCCCCAAAAGAAGAGGAAACGGTATATGAAGTAAGAAAAGAAACCAAGGTATTCCGATGGTTCCAAAGAGTTTAGCTCCCACGGGGTGCAGGCTATATTGGGATATATGATGAAAACCGCACTGATCAGGCTGACCAGCGGAAGGTTCCGGGATATATATTTATCAAAGGAATCCATGATGCTCTTCTTTCTCACTGCAAAGAAAAGCAAAATAATGATTCCTTATTTTGTAATGTCATGTCAAAACGAAAAAAGAAGCATAAAAGCGAAACTTTTTCATTTTTTCAGCATAAATACGATATAGTCTCTACATAAAATAAGAATGCAGAATGACAAGACGAGAGAAGCGATCAGCATAAATTCTTTCATAATGTTTGTTGGTTTTATAGGTTCTTTCCTATAAAGACAACATCCGATGAGAAACTCCCTACGCTCCAAGGCTTTTTATTTAGATCTGTTTATGTTCTGCCATGTATTTCCAAAGTGGGGCTGCATGCAGTGACTGCATGATCTGTCCGTTTTCCAGTAGTTCTTTTACCTCTTCAAGGCTGAGCAGATGTACTGTAAGCGCCTCCGTGTCTTCCAGGTGTTGTGTGTCGATTTGCTCCACATCAGTAGCCAGAAAGCAGTGTGTCAGATTGGTATGAGTACTCGGATTGGCCGAAATTACCATATACTCTTTCCAGTTGCCTTTGCCGTATCCGGTCTCTTCAAGTAGCTCCCGTTGCGCCGAAACAAGTGGTGAAGCGTCTTCTTTCTCACATACGCCGGCACAGAGTTCGTATAGCTGTTTACCTATTCCCGGACGGAATTGGCGGACGAATACAAACTTTCCTTCTTTGGTGATGGCGATGGTGTTCACCCAGTCGGGATACTCAAGGATGTAATACTCCGGAATATGATTGCCGTTGGGCAAAAGCATGTCGTCACAACGTACGGTTAGCCATGGGCGCCGAAATAGATATTTACTGCTGACTACCTGCCAGATTTCGTCTTTTTTTTCCATTATTGGGATATTAGATAATGATTTAAAGTAGGGCAAATATAGTGCTAATTCTTTGACGGGTGCAGAATCATTAATAAAATATCGAAGAAAAATGACGATGTGATAAGTTCACAACTTAAAATATTGCTAAATAATCTCTATTTTTTTACTATATCCCCTTTTTATTACCATTTATTCTTCTTTTCCTTTTTTATATCTTTGTTGCTTGTTTAATTATTGTATATTTGTGATAATGTTTGTGGGTAATAGATATATAATATAATTAAAAGTTCTTGTCTCTCCGAATCGCCAAATATTAAAGACTGTACAGGGACGTTTTTAGCAGCATTGCATCTCGTCACATGTTTTTACGTGGGCGAGATGCGTGCTGTTTTTATTTTGAGGGAATTTTTTGCAACTTGCTTTTTTTTATCTATTTTTGCGAATATTGCTAAGTTAAGTGAAACTTAGTTGTGTTAGTTAACGAGCGTGAGCTGATTCTTGTCTCTGAAATCGCCAAATTTTGAGACTGCACAAGAAAAATGCTTCAACGATTGTTTACCTTATATTACCGTATCTGTGTTTGTGTTTTGCTTTGGAAGTAAAATGCAAATCTGTTTTATAGTAAAATAGGCGCAAGCAAAGTTGGTCATTGAGTGCAGAGGTGTTTGGCGATACCTGAGAGACAAAATGACTGATGAAGCTTGCGCTTTTTGTGTTAAATTTGAATTGGAAAACACACATGTATGGTAGTATCGATAAGAAACAAATGACTTGTAGAATTTCTTGGGTCATTTTATTTTGTTTTTGTGATATAACATTTTTGCTTTCGCAAGAACAGGGAAAATTTGTATCTAAAAAACTTGAAAATATAGCCTTCCAGCTTTCTTCACAATATCAGGCTGATTGTTCGGTAAAACAACGTATCTTATTAAAGCCTTTATGCCCGGATAAACAAATTATTGTTACTACTGACTTGTATCGTACGGTTAATCATATCGGGTTCGAACTATTCGATCGTACGGTTATGGAACAGAATCCTTCCCCTGTATATACATTTGTTGAACGTTATTTATTGGAGTTATTGTTAACAGATAATGATGAAGGGATGCGGCATCTCTTAGAAGAAAGTAAAGTGATGGTTCGTTTGGGACAAAATAATCGTTTGCTCACTCATGCCAGATTATTGTCAGTGTTAAGGGAAATGAATTCAGCCCATTCTTTTATTATTACTACTGATAATAGTCGTTATACTATGGTATGGTATCATGATAAAGAAATGCTTTTTTCTTTGCGTTTCCCTATTCAATATGAATTAATTTGGGGAATGAATAAAGTTGAAGCAGAAAATCTGTTTTACATGAATTTGGAAAATTATCGTCTTGGTCGGAGGCCCTCTCCGGCATGCATACCCCAATCATTGAAAGCTTTAAACGACTCTTGCTATGTGACGGGGGAAGACTTTTATGGCATTGAAGCTATTTCTTCCAGTCAATATTATAAAAAAGGAACTGACGGTAAATTTACTCCGATTTTAGATATTCATTCACCTGTAGAATCTATCTCTAATTTATTTACGATTAGTGCGGATGAAAGATGTAAAGTACAGGTGACCCAATGTATGTACGGTAATCGGAAAAACAGCTTTGAATTACCGTTGTGTGAGCTGGTTGATTATTGTAAAAATAGTGGTTGCGATGTATACGTAGGTATGGAACGTTCTGTTGGAAATCATTTTTGGGGAATAGCTTTTATGGTAAATCGCTCTTTGGGGTATAATCATTTGCTCTATTTTGATACGGATATTCGTATTTTGCTGTATCCCGATAGATATAAAATGAATATGCAATTGTACGGATTTGTTCCTATACACAATTTGCGTAATTTATTTGGTGGACAAAATTAATAAATATAAGATAATTATGGTCAGAGGTATTACACTATTTTTAGCTATGGGCCTAGTGCCACTCCTTGTGTATTCACAGGGAATTACTGTTTCTCAGGATTCTCTTCGCGAAAAAGTGAGAGATATCAAGTTAAGCGAGAAGTATGTATATGCAGAAGCTACTACTCCAGTAGGGATGTCAGAGGCTCAGCAATATTCGTTGGACTTACTTCATGTACATGTGATTGGGATTTTTTCTCAACGGTTTAAGATGGACCCAAAAGATGTAGAGGAGATTTGGGATGTGATTGAGGACAAATGTCAGAATGTAGTGATTAAGAATGGGGATTTATTTAGAGTATGTACTTATATTCTGAAAGATGCTTTTGCTTTTCATAAAAATCCGGGCAAGGCACTGGAGAAATGGAAGAGAGCGGAGGCTGAACGAGTGCAACAAGACTCTTTAAAGCAGGATAATGCGGAATCGGAACTTAAGTTGACGGCTGATGATACACGTAAAGTAGGTGGTATAGTCAGTCTGCTGAATCAAGTAGGAGTTGAGACGGAAGATGGCTCGGTAGTAAATAAGCCGGAGCAGGTGGTGGCTGATACGGTTCCTACCCTATATTCATCTGCTCCAACTACAGTTGTTATGACTACGCCCGAAGCGCCTTCCAAAGTGATAACTCCGGCAACTACTACTGGCAAGACCTCAAGTGTGGAGTCACCGATTGAAATAGAAGAGCTTCCATCTGCAGTAGAATCTTTGCCTGACACAGACCGGCTTCTTGTTACGAACTTATTGGCTCTGAACTCTTTCGATGAAGTGCTTTCATTCTTGGAGAAAGGGCAAAGAGAAGGTAAATTAATATACGGTAATGTGAAAACCATAAAGAATCCTCAAGCCTCTTATCTGGTTATCATTAAAGATAAGCGGTTGATAACAGTTTTGAATAAAGGGGCTAAAGAGCGTACGAATCTTAAAACAAATACGGCTGATGCTTTGAAAAATTATAAAGGGCATGGAGTCATTTGGTTTCAAGTTTTTTAAATGAATGGATCATAAATAAAAAGAATATAGTCATGAAAACGATACAAATCAAATTTATCTTATTAATTGCTTTTCTTCAATTATCTGTCTTTGCTAAAGCACAATATGCTACTGATTTTCATTTGACAGATATGGATAATGCAAATTTAAAAGAAGCTGTACAAGTTAATATCACCAATTTATTAACGGAAATAAATAGTGCTTACGTTGAAAAGCGTTTGCCTGATTTTTCAAAGATCAGCATGGCGATGGAGGTGCAGAATAGCATTCGCATGCTATGGGAAAATACTCCTTTTCGTTGTGCCGAAACAGAAGTGATAGAACGTTGTCTGAATATGAACGGAACTTATCAGGTACGTAATATTCCTCTTTTCTTATCGCAGCCTGACGGTTCGAAAGACGAATATCAAGAGGGAGTGATTGGTTTTGACTCTCAAGCTAAGATTACTGATTTTCATTTGGCTATTAGCACTAATCTGTATACTAAAGTTCTAGTGGCAGGGAAAGAGGTGGCGGATTTTCGTTACCGTCAGTTGATTCTGGATTACGTCGAACAGTTCCGTACAGCTTACAATACGAAAGATCTTATTTTCTTGAATCAGATATTCAGTGATGATGCTCTGATCATTACCGGTAAGGTGATTCGTTCTGTACCTTCTGAGATGAATCATTTTGTAGCCTCTGAGAAGGTGGTCTATAACAAACAGTCAAAGAAAGAATACCTCTCGCGGTTGAAAACGATTTTTGGAGCTAATAAACGGATTCATGTGATATTTGATGAAATAAATGTAGTGAAACATCCCGCCAAAGAGGGCTTTTATGGAGTGACTTTGAAGCAGGGATACACATCAGACAGCTATCACGACGAAGGCTATCTGTTTTTGTTGTGGGATTTTACAAACGAGGATGCACCTAAAATTCATGTTCGTACCTGGCAACCCGAAATGCTGAATGCTACAACGAAGCTGCCCGAAGAGGAGATATTTACGTGTGATGATTTTGAAGTGGAGTAATGGGCTAAATGTGAAATATAATAATTGAATATAAATATGAAAAAAATATGGAATTGGTTGAATGTGATTGTCTTTGTTGTACTGGGAGCGTGCAGCAGTGATGATCGAGATAATTCGGTGTTTAAGCCCGAGTTTGACAACGGGGAGATAGAGCATAACAATGTAGGGCGTTCGGAGGTCGTTTTAAGGGGGCGTATCGTCATTCCCGATGGATTGGGTTCTTTTGAATGCGGATTTATGTATTCCACTGCTTCCACAGTGCCTACAAAAGATGCGATACGAGTTTCTGCCACTCCTGATACGGGTGGGCTTTGCGAAGTAGCTTTGACCAATCTGGAACCCGATACTAAATATTATTATTGTATGTATGCCAGTAATGGTTCCGCTATTATTCGAAGCGCACCGATTAAGGAGTTCAGAACCTTGTCTAATTCGGCCCCAGAACTGGAAGAGCCTTTGGCTATCGGGATTGGGGAAAATAGCTTGACGATCGAGTGTAAGATAAAGGATTCGGGTAGCTCTAAGCTTCAGCAATTCGGAATTGCTTATAAGGTGAAAGGGGAGGTCGGAGAGCCCACTCGAAAAGCAACCTCTAAATTCAAGGATGGAACCAATGATACTTTTGAGATTACGATTGAAGGTCTGTCGGCTGAAACAACGTATGAGATTTATGCTTATGCCATCAACACTAAGGACGAGGGAAAGAGCAGTGTGATCTACCAAGCGACCAGCTCTCAGGAAGCTGCTCGGCTCACTACACAGGAGATAAGTGAGGTAGGGGCCAATTGGGTAACCTTGATGGCGGTTATCGAAGATCCGGGTAAAGGAGAAATGATTGAAAAAGGGTTCTATCTGAGTGAGAAGAACAGTCCGGATAAAGAGACGACTTATAAAGTCGAAGAGAAATCGGACGACAATATATATAGTTATAAAGTGTCGGGTTTGGTTCCTAATACGACCTACTCGGTGAGGGCTTATGCGAAGAACAGGGTTGGAAGCGAGGTAACCAAACTGGCTTTTGGCGGGCGGAAAGAATTTACAACTCAGTCATTGAAGGCACCGGTTGTGAGTGAGCCGACCTATGATATGGACGTTGATAAGATGACTCTGACTGTTTCCGCCCGCATCATGGATACAGGAAACGGGACGATCAGTCGGGCAGGATTTTATTATAGTACCACCCACCAGACTCCGGATCAGGAGGATACTCATTTGGAGGGAAAGGTAGAAGGAGATGTGTTCACTGCAGTGATAAAAGAGTTAGCGAAGAATCAAGTGTATTATATCCGTCCTTTTGCGGTGAATGATGCTGAGCAAATAGGGTTTGGAGAGGTTTTGAAAGTAACTTCTGTTCCTGTCAGTGTACCTGCTTTGGGTGAGATAACTTCTTCAACCCAAGGAAAAGAGATGAAACTGAGCTCTAAGGTAACTGATGCAGGAGGAGGAACGGTGAGCGAAAGGGGATTTTATTGGAGCACGGCTTCGGTCTCAGGATATCCGGAAACGGACATCCCTAAAATGAATAAAGTAGTGGCGGAAGGTACTGATGCGACTTTCAGCGCCTTGGTAAAAGACATTAAGGCAAACACGGTGTATTACGTGTACGCATATGCGGTTAATGAAGGCGGAAAAGGGTATAGTTATTATTACTCGTTTGAACCGACCAAGGCGGTTGTTCCTGTGGCTGGAAAACTTTCTTACACATGGGACAAAGCTACTCCGGACGTACTCACACTCTCGTCATCCGTAGTTAGTGCCGGCAATGTAGAAATCAGCGAGAAAGGTTTCTATTGGGGAACCGGCTGGAATGATGATATTAACTCTATGACCAAAGTGCCCGGAACAGATACCGAGAATGGCTTCACCGCCAGTATCACCATTAAGCCGAACACGGTCTATCATCTACGTGCTTATGTGGTAAACTCGGGGAATATGACCGGATATAGCGATACGGAGACATTCGGTGGTGATCAGTGGGTGATCAATGATCCGGTCCTTTCGCAAGTGACCACCAGTGTGGTAAATGGGATTATGACGCTGAAAGCGAAGGTGACCAATACTGGGTACGGATCTTTGGCTCGCAAAGGTTTTTATTACAGTACCACCGGCGAGCCTTCCGCAAGTAGTGTTTTCTTAGAGGGAACCGGTGGCGATGACGGGTTTACAGCAACCATCCAATTGGAAGTGGGAGTAACGTATCGTGTGAGAGCATTCGCTCAAAGTCAGTTCATGGACAATGGTTGCTTTGGAAGTGTGACGGAATTAACTCCATGGATGAAACCTACTTTACGGAATGATATTAATTTTAGCAGCACCGGCAGCTCAATTACCGCCAGTACCTATATAAATAATAATGGAACCAATGCGGTGGGAGAGTCCGGCAAAGGAACCATCTCCGATCAGGGATTCTGTTATAGCACTTCCAGCCAAGAGCCTGTGGTAACGACTGAGTCGAACGCGGAAGGAGGTTCTGTTACGGCAGCGGCAGGAAATGAGATAAAAACTACCATTTCGGGGTTGAAGTTAGGTACCACCTATTATATCCGGGCCTATGCAAAGAATGAACATGGGCTAAGTTATGGTCCTGTGAAACAATACTCAACGAAAAGAGCGCCGGAGCCGGGTGACATTGACAATCCAAGTAAAAATTAGAAAAGATGAAACGAAATAATTTATCATTACTTATTTTGCTGTTAGCAACAGCTATAGGAAGCTTCTCCGCATGCCAGGGTGATGTGGAGGAATGGGTCAATCCTGATCAGAGTACATCTCAACCGGTGACGAAGGCAGCTTTGGTGGAGAAAACCGTGGCGATGACGGAAGCCGGTAAGTTTGCATCGTTTTTTCAGGAGGGAGAGCTGGAAACGATCCAAAAATTGAGGGTATCCGGCCCTTTGGATGCGAGTGATATCGATGCGATTCGTTATCAAATGCCTAGACTGGAGGTGTTGGATATGAAAGAGGTAGAGTTGATAGAAAGTGATAAAACGTATGGCGCGGAGGATCATCGGGAGCATTATAAACTAAAGAAAGGAGTTATAACCCCCAAAATGCTGCAATGTTTTTCTTTGTTAGTGACTTTGGTATTGCCTAAAGATATAACCGAGATAGAAGATTATGGCATTTACGGTAATAAAAACCTTGTTTCGATTGAAATTCCGGTGACTGTGAAGAAGGTGGGAGCACATGTATTTAAATCTTGTAGCAGTTTGCAAAAAGTAGACCTTCCGAATGTCGAAACTTTAGGTGAAAGAGTTTTTGAAAGTTGTGGCAAACTGACTAAGGTAACCTTGTCTCCTGACTTACAGGTTATTCCTGACTATGCTTTTCAGTATTGTGGTAGTCTTGCTGATGTACCATTACCTTCGTCCTTAGTTAGTATTGGAGTTTCTGCTTTTAGGGATTGTAGTAGTCTTGTTGATGTACCATTACCTTCGTCTTTAGTCAGTATTGGAACTGGCGCCTTTGCTAATTGTAAGAGCTTGACTTCTGTTGATATGCCCAATACGGTTACAACGCTTGAAAACGGTACTTATCAGAACTGTACTAACTTAAAAGACGTAAAGTTGTCCGATAATCTAAAGAGAATAGGAGCAGAAAATGATCATTATAGCGGCAGTTCTTTTGAGGGTTGTCAAAATTTGGCTTCTATTGATATTCCCGCATCTGTATCGTGGATTAACTCTTTTTCGTTTAAGAACTGTGTCAATCTTAAGACCGTAACTTTCCATGAGGGATTGCAAGTCATAGGAGGGAAAAGCTTCCAAGGCTGTTCTAGTCTTGTGTCCGTTTCGATTCCTAAAAGTGTCACGTCCATAGGTGATGAGTCTTTTGAATATTGTTCCAGTCTGAATGAAATGAATCTTTCTCAAGAAGGAACCCCTGAGATTAATAGTTCAGCTTTTGCTTATTCAGGATTAAGTTCTATCACAATCCCCGAAACGGTCACTTCCGTGGGAGGAGGTATTCTGAACGGATGCTCCCGCTTAACTTCTATCTTTTGGGAATGTAATAGAGATGTTCCCAATATTATTGATTTGAATTCCACAAGTTGTTTGCTGTATCTTTCTCACGATGTGAAATGTCCCAGTACCTGGAAGAATGTAATAGAGCCGGGTGGGGTCGCTCAGACTATTGTATTGAAAAACGAGAAGCGCTATCTGTGTCCAAAAGCCTTTACGGCTAACAAAATATCCTATACTCGTGAGTTTACGATGAAAACCATTCCCGGAAAAGCTGCCGGATGGCAGACGATCATTCTTCCTTTCTCTGTACAGACCATTACTGATAAGGACGGAAATCGGCTGGCTCCTTTCATGGCAGAGGGAGATGGTATCTGGAAGCGCTTTTGGCTTCGTGAATTGCAGGCGGACGGAACCTATAAAGATGTCACTGCGATTGAGGCCAACAAACCATATCTGATCGCTATGCCCAATGCGGAAGAGTATGCCAGTGAGTATTGCATCTCGGGTAATGTCACTTTCGAGGCTGACAATGTGTCTCTTGGCGAAACCCCGGAAATAGTTCCCACGGATGGCGGTGCATATTCCATGTATGGCACTTATGACTGGGTAACAGGTACCCGAAAGGTGTATGCTTTGAATCTGGATAATTGGTCGGATGGTAGCGTTTACTACGAAAAAGGCAGTGTGTTTGTCCCATCATTGCGTGATGTCGCTCCTTTTGAATGTTATCTGCAGAATAATAACCCATCGGCATCGACGCGCGGCTTTATCGGCATTGTCGGTTCGCATGCTTCTACCCGTGCCGGTCATCCGCTAGGCTCAAAACCTTCTGTTACGGATATGTAATTTTGATAAAGAATGATGATTATGAAGAAATTTTGTTTGTTTACGATGCTCTTTTCGGTACTGATGTTTGCTGACGTGGCAGCTCAGGAGATACAAGTGAAGAGCTTTCAGAAGTTGGAACGTGATTTAACGGCCCGTACCAGACCGAGACTGGATTTGAATGATAATCCGTGCGCGCTTATTAAAATAGAGACTACAGGTAGGGACTTTGAATTTGAAGGAAATGTGATAGGTGCTCCTCTTTACCGAAAAGGTGAAGTGCAGGTATATGTCACTCAAGGCTGTCGCCGACTGACGTTGAAGCACGAAAAGTATGGTGTGTTACGGTACGAGTTTCCGGAAAAAATAGAGAAGCAAGTGGTATATGAACTGTCTATCAAGTTGGTTGAAGATAAAAACAACAAAATCAGAACCTTGGTGATGCCGGTGTTTAGTTACGGTTCGTTTGAGCAGACTTCTTACGGACTGATGGTGGGCGTAGTGAAAAAGACTGGAGGATATTTGAAAGTAAAGACTGACTTTGGCAGTGTCTCTTCTGATTTAGATCCGGTGGACAAGGCCTCCGGATGGTATACCGGTGGAGAACAACAAAGTCGTTTTGCCATTACTGCGGGTGTTCTTCAACGGGTTTTTCAACGTGACTGGAAGACGCTTTATCTCTATGCGGGTGTCGGATATGGATCCCGCAATTATGCGAAAGAGGTAGACGGGGAAGTCGATGGGATACAAAATCCATATGTTAAGATTAACAGTGACTGTTACAAAGGTGTTGAGGCGGAACTGGGCGCTGTCGCTCGTTTTGGCGGAGTGGCTGTTTCGCTTGGGGTACAGACCAACCAATTTAAGCAAGTCGAAGCTAATATAGGTATAGGCATCATGTTTTGATCATTTCTTTATTGAAAGATAGATATGAAGTTAAAACGGTTTTGGTTTCTGTCACTTATGGCAATTTGCATGCCTTTTTATGGAGAGGCTCAGCCTTCCTCTAACAGATATGCACGGGTAGATGCCGCTATTTTAAGTATTCCGGATGAATATACGAAGAAGGTAGATACTTTTGCGGAGTATATTAACCGGAAATTTAAGGGAGATGAAGCGAAAATGCGTGCTATTTATGTGTGGATGACCCACCGTATGGCCTATAATGTTTTCACTACTTTTACCTCCCGGAACGAGGTTTATAGCGAGGAAAAGGAGGTGCAGGAGACACTTTCGACCCGAAAAGGAGTATGCCGGCAGTTCGCCCTGCTTTTTAAAACTTTAGCCGGTAAAGTCGGGATAAAAGCATATCTGATTGACGGTTACGGGAAGAGTGGCAATGTGGTGCTTCCAGAAGTGCACGAGTGGTGCGTTGCGCAGGTGAATGGAGAATGGTATTTCTTTGATCCCACTTATGATACGGGATATATTGAGGACTATCGGTTTGTATCGGCGCCGGATGATGTATACTTTAAACAGTTGCCGGAACGCTTCATTCAGACTCATATGCCTTTTGACCCCTTGTGGCAATTCCTGAAACGTCCTTATTCGTATAGTGAATTTGAAAAGGGAGTTTTGGAATCCGGACGGAATGTGCCGTTTTTCTGTTGGCAAGACTCCCTGAAAGTGTACGATCGGCAGAGTTGGGTGGAACAACTGGAGGCGGCTCGGAGTAGAATCCTGGCGAATGGAAAAGGTAATGATTTAGTTGATTATTTTTTGCAGCTAAATCAGGCTAATACACAGGTAGGGAAAGATTCGGAAGCCATTGATGTTTATGCGGCCGCTACCGATCTGCAAAATCGGGCGGTTGATTCTATCAATGTTTTTATTCGTTACCGGAAAGCGGGTTTTCGTCCCCGAAAAGCGGAGGCTCAAGTACGTCGGATGATTGAAGTTTCAGAGGAGTTGACTTTGCGGGCTGATAGCCTGATTAACTCTGTGCATACTATTTCACCCCAATACAAACAGGCTTTACTCAATTTGCGCGAATCGATTATGGATCTGGCAATGCAAATCTATAAACATAAGTTATTTTTGGAGAGGTATTATGCAACAAAACCTTCGTTACGAGGGAATTTATTGAGGAGATAGCCAGGTGGCTATCACGGATTAAACACTATTCTAAGAGAGGGAGTACATGTAGAGATATCGGCATGGACTCCCTTTCTGTATAATGATGGAATAAGTCTTCACATAACTGTATGATTGTTTTATTTCATTTTATAAAGTGGTATCTGTAAAATGTATGGTCGGATTGGGCTCTTCTATCAAGGTGATATTTGAGGAGGATTGCGTCCGTTTATTGAAAATCGTTGTGTATCTTTGGGGGCGAATAAACAAATAGAAAAATGAAAAACGCAATTATTTCCTTACTCCTGCTTTTGATGGTCACCCAGTATGTGACGGCACAGAAAAAAGTGATTAAGATAGCCTGTATCGGCAATAGTATAACGTATGGTGTAGGTACGCGCAATCCTGCGAAAGACAGTTATCCCGCTGTGCTGGGGCAGATGCTGGGCGACGGTTATGAAGTCCGGAACTTTGGAGTCAGTGCCCGTACCATGTTGATGAAGGGTGACCATCCTTATATGAAGGAGGAACGCTATCGGCAGGCATTGGCTTATAATCCCGATATTGTGACCATCAAACTTGGAACCAATGATACGAAACCGCAGAACTGGCGGTACAAATCGGATTTTAAGAAGGATATGGAAACGATGATACGGACGATTCGCGCTTTACCCTCAAAACCTGAAATCTACCTGTGTTACCCTATTCCCGCCTATGCTGTACAGTGGGGGATTAATGACAGTACGATTGTACACGGCGTGATGCCGGTTATCGATCAGCTGGCTGCTAAATATCGATTGAAAGTAATCGATCTGCATACTCCGCTGACAGGTATGAAAGAGTGCTTTGCCGATCATGTGCATCCCAATGAAAAAGCTGCAGCCCGCATTGCCCGGGTCATTTATCGGCAACTGACGGGTAAAGAAGCACCTGAACACGTCTCCCAGCCTTTCCCCGGTCATAAAAGCAAGTGGCAGGGATTCGATCAATATACTTTTACCTATCAGGATCGTCAGGCGATTGTTGTTTGCCCCGAACGGGCGGCGGCAGGTAATCCCTGGATTTGGCGTCCTGCTTTTTTCGGTGCTTTTGCTTCGGTAGATGAGGCTTTGCTGAAGCGGGGTTTTCATGTGGCTTATTATGACTTGACCCACCTTTACGGAAGTCCGCGTGCCCGGAAGTCAGGTACCGATTTCTATTGGAATATGGTACAGATGTACGGTCTCTCTCCCCGTGTGACACTCGAAGGCTTTAGTCGGGGAGGATTGTTTGCTTATAATTGGGCAGCCGATCATCCGGATAAAGTGGCTTGTATCTATGTCGATGCTCCGGTTTGCGATGTGTTCAGCTGGCCGGGACGTTCGTCCGGAAATGCCGGATTATGGAAAGGAATGTTGGACGAATGGGGATTGACAGAAGTCCGGATGAATACATTTCCCGGTAATCCGATCGACCGGTTGAAACCTCTGGCGGATGCTCGTATTCCGGTGATTTGTGTATGTGGCGATAGTGACAGGGTAGTGCCGTTTTCCGAAAACTCGGCAGTGGTTCGTCAACGTTATACAGCAATGGGGGCTCCGTTCGAACTTATTCTGAAACCCGGGGTGGATCATCATCCCCACAGTCTGGAGAATCCCACTCCGGTAGTCGATTTTATTGTTCGCCATCAGGCAGGCTATGAAGCCGGACAATGTTATACGCTGAGAGGCAATTATCAGAATTCATATCGGAAGTTTGAGAAAGAACGGGTGGGTACGGTTGCTTTCCTGGGAGGCTCCATCACCGAAATGAAGGGATGGCGGGATATGATTTGCGAAGACTTGAAACAGCGTTTTCCTTATACAAAGTTCACTTTTGTTGCAGCCGGAATTCCTTCGACCGGCAGTACTCCCGGGGCATTCCGCCTGACGGATGATGTGTTGTCCAAAGGCAAAGTCGATCTGCTTTTTGTAGAGGCTGCGGTGAACGATGACACCAATGGATTTAGTGCCATTGAGCAGGTAAGAGGCATGGAAGGCATTGTCCGGCATGCCTTGGTCTCCAATCCGTCAATGGATATCATGATGTTACATTTCATTTACGATCCTTTTATTCCGAAGTTGGATAAAGGGCAGATGCCTGATGTAATTCTGAACCATGAGCGGGTGGCCAATCATTACCTGCTTCCTTCTGTTAATCTTGCTTCTGAGATTGCTGCGCGGATGCGGAGTGGTGAATTCACATGGGAACAGTTTGGCGGCACACATCCCAACCCTTTGGGACATGCCTATTATGCAGCTACCATAAACAAGGTACTCGATGAAATGTATGCCCCTTGCGCTACTGCCAAAGATGCTGCCAAGCCTCATGCTCTTCCTGCCGTGCCACTGGATGCATATAGTTATACAAATGGCAGATTGGTCGATATCCGGCAAGCCCATATAGGTAAAGGTTGGCAGTTGGTTGCTCCATGGACTCCCCGGCTTGCTGCCGAAACGCGTCCGGGCTTTGTCGACGTACCTATGCTTGAGACCAATCGTCCCGGAGCGAAGTTAACACTTGACTTTGAAGGGACTGCTGTCGGTATCTTTTGTGTGAGTGGTCCGGCTGCCGGGATACTGGAATATAGTGTCGATGGTGCCCCATTCAAAAAGTTAGATACGTTTACAGCCTGGAGTGGCGGACTGTATATCCCTTGGGTGTATATGTTCGATACGGAGTTACCGATGGGAAAACATCGCCTGACTCTTCGGATGTCGAAAGACCATCATCCGCAGAGTAAGGGTACGTCCTGCCAGATCAGGCAGTTTGTGGTAAATGATTCTTGTGAATAGAGGACTTCATGTCTCGTTTAAAAGATTTTGTTTCTTCTTCAAATTTGGTGGTAAATTCTTTCTTTCTTTATTTTCAAGTTGATAATTGTCCTTTTTGCTTGCTTTAATAAGAAAAAACAGACACCGGCTGAATAAGATAGCTCAAGTTTCGGAAGTGAGTTTACGCCGCCTGAACCGGTGTCTTCATCCTTATACCTTTCTTCAATTAACATTGTTAACGTCTTTTGCAGGTTGTCAGGTTCTTGTGCGCAAATAACAAGTCATTTGCATTTAAAGAACTTCTTATTCACATCCAAAGAACAAGCTTTAACTCTGTGTTAAAACAAAGCTTTTGAGGACAGAAATCTTACTTTTTAAAGACATTGATTTTCAGATGGTTTAGTCTAAGATTAGCTTCTTCACTTCACGGATGGACTCTTCGGGCGAAAGCCGGGATACTTGCTTTTTTGTCAACTATAAAAGAGGGCTTACACTTCCGAAAACTGAATTAGATTCCATGAGTAAAAGAAAACTTACCACCAAATTTGAAGAAGAACCCTTGAACTTTGGGACCGGGATGTGGAACGTTGGATTAACTCCGAACGTGTGCCGGTGTACTCTCCTATTACCGACTTCTTGTATGACTTGCCTCGTTGGGACGGGAAGGACTGCATCCGGGCGCTGGCCCGCTACGTACGTACCTTTCGACGAATCGGCTATAAGCGAACTGAAGCGTTATGCTTCGTTCATAGCGATCAGCAATCACAGTGATTTACTCTCCGATCCTTCGGGAAGCCGCCGCTTCATTTGTATCAATATCACCGGCAGGATCCGTAATGGTGTTGCCATCAACTATCTGCAACCCTATGCGCAGGCAGTGCAGGAACTCCGTGAGGGTGAGTGCTTTTATTTCTCTCCCGAAGAAGAGGCCGTTTTGATGGAGAACAACCAGGAATTTGAGCTGCAAACCCCGGTTGGACACCTCTTTCAACAGTATTTTCGCTCTGCCGATGAGGGGGAAAAGTGCGAAACGCTGCTCGCTGTCGATATTTTGGGGCGCATACAAAAGAAAAGTGGTTTTAAACTGTCGGCTACGAAAATTGTGCATTTGGGCAGGATACTTCGTAAATTGGGAGTGCCTTGCAAGAAAATGAAAAATGGGAATTTCTATTGTGTGGTGGAGTTGTAGGTTTCAGTCCTGTTCATTGCGTTGCGTATTTGGTTACATACCGTTTTAAATTTATTTTTCTTGCGGCGTGCTTTTTCGGGATATACCGAAAGGCACGCCGCAAATCCTCCCACATTCAGCTCCCGCATAGTGGGAAATATGGTATACTGATTTACTCGTCCGGTCGTTGTTTTTAGTTATCGGCTGAACGTATTTGTGCATTATAACTGCATTGATATTTATTCAATCCGTATACAATCCAGTCCGAATAAAGTGCCCGTCGATAATGCATTCTGTCCGGTCAATTCTATCCTTAGGATAAACTTACCATCTATGGGTTTGTGCATTCCGAGGTTTATGGCACCTGTGGCCTCGACTTCCTGGCTGTAACAGTCCAGCTGTTTACCGTTTTCCTGACGATTTACGTAAAACTTTATATTACCGTAGTCGGCTGCTTTGGTACAGAATAGATTCAAACTGTATTCACGGTCCTCAAAACCGGAGAATTCGAATTCGATGTAGTCACCTTTTTTACCGCCATGACACACCAGATGGTCTTTTAAATTCCACTTGCCCGGATGTCCGCTGAGCCTTTGTCTGTCATAACGCAGCCTTTCAGATTTGGAGGTTGGTTGGATTTGGCAGAAGTCGATAGCATTGGCTATGCTACAGACGGGGGACTGGGTGGGGGTGGGTAGCAAACCTGCTTCTATTTCTTCTATACCGGAAGAACCCGCTGCCTGAGAGTTTAAGTCTCCATACCAGAATACAGTCGAGGAATAGTCTACTGTGCCATTTTCCCAACCTAGTAATTCAAAATCGAATTTTAGTTGCTGGTTGAAAGGTATGCCGTCCAAACATCTGACTCTGAAGAAACTGTTATAACCATAAAAGTCCTTCATATCTTGTCGGGGCTGTCCGGCAAATGGAGTCTGGCTTTTAAAGTATCCGTCGAAGCTGTAATAGTCTTCGGTACCTGTCCCGAAATGGGAGGGAAACGCTTCGTGATCTACTGTTATTTTTTCATCGCCTTCTCCATACCACTCTGTCGTATGATTGAAAAGAGACAGCAGGTCTCCTCGATAGACTCCTCTGCCGGAGATAGTGGTGAAATTCCAGTCCATGCATTTTTCATGTTCCATCCAAGTGACAACGGGCAGTCCGCGTTCTTGTTTCCAGGCTGTATGGAAATAGAGGGAACGGTTGTCCCACTTGTAAGGTTGTGATACAATATCGATATGTACATCGGTTTTGTAGGGTGAGAGGTTTAAAACAGAGATCTCACAATTCTGTCGATAGGGCATCAGCCATTTACTGCAAACGATTCCTTTACCATCAGAATAGAAGAAAAAACTCCGGGATGCAAATGCTCCCATACCGGAGCCTGCAAAATCGGATAATGGTGCCCATACGGTTTGCTGTCCGTCGAAGCTTATGGATATGATCAGACTGCGCATCAACCGGGCGAAATCATCTGTTCCGGGTTTCAGATCCGGATCCGTTTTCACGTTGAATTGGAGAAGGCTGATCGCTCTTTTCCCTTTGTGGAGGTTTAGTTGCTGCTTTTCTCCTTTGTTTAATGACAGATTTTGCCGGTGGATCAGTGCACCTTTTCCATAGCGGGCCTGTGGATCAACCCCCTTATCTATATTTCTATACAATGTAGCCGATGTCTTTTCGACCGATTGAGGGATACGTTCTGCAACTTTCCGGGAGAAGGTTTCGACCGGAGTGCCTGTAGGATATTTGCGGTAGTTGAATAGAAAATGTCTGTTTGTCCGTTCGGGAGTGAGTTCCTCCATGGTTACTTTGCAACCGTCGGCATAAGTGACAGGTAGATAAATCAGGCTGCCCCTGATCCATTTATCGTCCGGTTCGATTAATCCTTTCTTGAGTCCTCGTACACCGAACTTCTGGAGATCATAAGAGGGTACCACCCAGCCTGGTTCGTCTTTTCCGTCAAAGTAGAAACGCAAGATTGTATGTATGCTGCCAAAGGTCGTGAGCCATATACGGGTAATGGCGCCGGGACCTTCGTCTTCGAAAAGAACTTTTTCTTTCCGTCCGTCGTGTTCTTCAAGGCGGATAAATCCTTCGCCATCGTCATTGGCAAACCAGCCGGGCCGATCGGGAGAAACGGATCTGCGATCGTAACTGCTCTGCTGCATGCTGCGGTAGGGCAGGGCGGGATAGCGGGTCATTTTGTCGTATGAAGTCATCTCTTCCAAGAGGGTTTCTACGGTGATCGGTGACTTCTTCTGTCCAAATGAACCAATGCATAGAGTGGAAAAGAGCAAGGTGATGCTCAACCTTATCATTCCTGTTGTAAACTTGGGTTTCGGGAACGATAGTAAGGGGCGTTTTGATTTTGTGTTCATGCCATAATTCGATTAATGATTCGTGATGGCAATATTAGGAAAGTATATCGAATGAGACTATAATAAAACGTACTCAATCGTAGTACTGTGGTTACATACAAACCCTGCGGATAATTTTTCTTTGTGTACGAAAATCAATATCTTGATCGGATAAACTAGGTAAAACAAAAATAAGATGAAAGAAAAAGATTTAATCCGTTTTATGGATCGCATGATTGAAGAGCGAAAAGCGGAATATGCATTAGGTACGGCTCACATTTATCAAGCGAGCAGAAATGCCCTTTCTGCTTTTCTGAAAGCACACGACATTCCGTTCAAAAGAGTAAGGCCTGAGTTATTGAAGCAATTCGAACGGTTTCTCAGACGGCGGGGAAACAGCTGGAACACGGTGTCTACTTATATGCGGGTGCTCAGGGCTGTCTATAACCGGGCGGTCGACCGGCGTCTGGCACCTCACGTGCCACATCTGTTCAAAGCTGTATATACCGGTACTCAGGCCGATATCAAACGAGCTTTGAAAGCCGAAGAAATGGGGCAGTTGCTCGACACGAAGTGCACCCGGAAGCAATCGGAACTATTGCAGAAAACTCATCACCTGTTCGTGCTGATGTTTCTTTTAAGGGGGCTTCCTTTTGTCGACTTGGCTTATATACAGAAGAAGGACCTGAATGGGAATATCCTGACCTATCATCGTAGGAAAACCGGACGTCAGATCACCATTACAGTTACTAAAGATGCCATGAATATCATTCGGGAATATATGGATACTACTACAGAGTCTCCCTATTTATTCCCTATTCTGAGTGCAGAGGGAGGAGAGGATACCATCTATCGGGAGTATCAGCAGGCATTGCGCATTTTCAATTATCAACTGACAAAATTGGGAGAACTGTTGGGACTGACTACCGAATTGACTTCATATACAGCCCGCCATACCTGGGCCACTTTAGCCTATTATTTGGAA
Organism: Bacteroides fragilis NCTC 9343; assembly: GCF_000025985.1. Classification (NCBI taxonomy): domain Bacteria; kingdom Pseudomonadati; phylum Bacteroidota; class Bacteroidia; order Bacteroidales; family Bacteroidaceae; genus Bacteroides; species Bacteroides fragilis. The sequence continues at coordinate 4,811,515 of NC_003228.3, read as the reverse complement.
GTGCACCCGGGTATTATCCGGGAGGCGATGGGGCACTCGTCTATCAAAGTAACAGAGACTTATTTGAAACCATTCAATATAAAGAAACTGGATGAAACAAATTTAAGTATTATCGGTTATGCCAAACGATCTTTTGAGGGTTAAATCGCTGATTTATGTGGAGTTACTTTGTAGGTAACTTTATTGTAAGTGTCCGACAAACATAAACCATTTTTCACAAAAAAGCAAATTAAAAAACATCTTTTTCAAAGACAGAGAGAAAATAATTCATTCATAGACAGATAATAGCTTCTACAGACTTCGGTTTGTTGGGAAGTTATCCAGAGAATTGCATACTTCTCCCTTCCTTGCTTCACACAGAAACAAAGAACTATTCTTTTTTATACCTTATTATAAATAAGGATTCCCTTTTACTGCTATTCCTTTTGGCAAAACGCCATTTGCATCCTTCAATAGTCTGTTTGGGGTTACCTACAAAGTAACTGTAGATAGAGGTATTACATAAGATAGAGGCAAGGCCGTCATCGGCAAGAGAAAACATTGATTTACTTACATAACATTTTTTTTATTAACACTTAAAAACAGAGGTATGAGAAAATGGACTTATCTCGTAGCTGCGCTCTTAGTGGGAGGAGCAACTACAACATTCACCGGATGTATCGATAACGATGAACCGGCGGGAATCGAACAACTTCGCGGAGCGAAAGCGGAATTCATTAAGGCAAAGGCTGCCTTTGAAGACGCACTGACCCAAATCCAATTAGTCAAGGTAGAAAGAGAACAAGTAGCATTGGAGGCTGACAAAGTGGCTTTGGATCTACAAAAGCTAAACTTAGAAAAAGAACAGGCTTCTACCGCTTGGTTGAAAGACTCTCTTCAGGCACGTCAGGACACCTTGGCTGCTTCACTAAAAGAACAACTGCTAGCTATCCAGAAGAAAGAAGCTGATACTAACGCAGATCTTCAAGCGTCATTGGCTGCATTAGAAGTGGCAATGGTTACTGCAAAAGACGAAGCGTTCGGTGAAGCTATCAAGGACGTAAAAGAAGCTTTAGCAGGTATTACAGAAGGAGAATCGCACACTTATGGAGCATTAGATTACCTCAAAAATTCTAATGCCCGCTTGCTAAAAGCCAAAAGTGATTTGTTGGACTTCCTTTCAGATAACAAATACCTGGAAGACAAACTGAATGCAGGTATTGACGAAGCCAAAGCAGCCCTTGCTACTCAAGAAAAGGTATTGGAAGATATGAAGACCTTCGCCGCTACTCCGACCTCAGAATGGAACACGAAACTGGCGGAAATCTCTAAGCAGATTGCCGCAGTCAATGCTGATGTGGTAGCGAAGAGTGAGGCTATCGCTAAGCAAACAGCGGAGATTCAGCCGGTACTTGCCGATATCGAAAGAGAGAACGCCAAGTTGGATACGAAAGATAAAAGCTTCACCATACCGGTGGTAGACGCAGCTTTGCAGAATGATCTGGCCGGATTTGTTCAAGAAAGCAACGTTTTAACATCTGATGAGTTCAACAAAGTGTTCAAACAAGATGGTGCAACGGGCGAATATACGATGATCGCTGATTTAAATCTGTCCGGATTGTCATTAAATAATTATTACGAGGCAACGAGTGTGGTAAGCTATATTCGATATACTTATTCCAGTTCCAGCAGTCAGAATGTTGGTTATATTCAATTATTTAACAATGCTTATAACTCTGTATTCAGCATATACAGAAACAACACTCAGCCTACCGATGCCGAAATAGCTAAAGCCAAAGGTGAGCTGGCCAGAATGGCTATCGATAAAGCAGACAAATATGCGATTTTCCAGAAAGACTCTACAGCATGGATGGATTCTTACCTGGCTTATATGACAGCGTTGACTAATTACAAGAACTATCAGCAGACTACTACTTGGGATGCTATTGCTGCCAAAGTGAATACATATAAAGCATTAGCCCCTGCCGAGCAAACTAAAGACAAAGCCAACGCATTGCTCGCCGACTTGAAAGCCTACGGACAGTTGAGAGACGCTGTGGACGGAGCAACGGGAAAAATATACAACGTAGATAATAAAGAAATCAGACTTTATAATGTCACAATCGTTGACGATAGCGAAACTCCGACAGGCAATCAAGTGACACTTAGTAACTTTAATTCAACTATTCAGAGTAATGCTGCTTGGATATTAGGTAGCCAGCAGTTAGCAACTTCTTTCTATAACAGTACTCTCTCAGATTTTGATGGAGCTATCCAACGTTTGATTCTTGCTTCCAATACCTTATTTGGAAAAGGTGGTCAGTTAACCGATATTATTGAACCGAAGAAAGTAGGTGACAAATACTACCTTCCGGAAGACGTAGAAGCCGGAAACCATACTTGCAGCTATTATCTATATACAACAGCTATGAAGGATGTGGCCATCTTTACCAATATCGAGAAATGGATTGCTTTAGACAACAGCCTGACAGCTGATCTGGAGAAATTCGATGATGCCAAGAAAACGATAGCAGACAATGTAGCCACACTGCAAGCCGGTATCGCCGACAAGCAAGATGCTATTTGGAAAGCTGAATTGGAACGGCAATTGCTTGATTGCAATCAGAGTCTGAGCTCTGGCAATCCTTATTCTGTCAGCAATCCTTCTGCTTGCCAAATTCAGGCATTAAACAGTTTAATGACAACAATCAAGAATGCGATCACTAATGGTGGACAGGTTACTTATGTAACTTACGATCCGGTGAATCATAAATTTGAAAGAGTCGAAGGTACTATTGAGAAATTGATTTCCGACCAGGAAAGCAAGATCGCGACAGCTAAAGATGCCGTTGCTACCGCTGAAGGAAAACTTGAAGCTTACCAGACTTTGGGTAAAGACGATAAGAGCAGATTCGAGTCTGATTTACAAGTTGCTATTACGAATGCAGAACAGGAAGTTGCTTTCATACAGGCTGAGGTTGATCGCCTGAACGCTACACTGAAGAAACTTTTGGATGCTTATGCAGCTGAATAATAAAAAACTCTAAAGAAAAATAGTATGATAAAGAAACTATGCATAATCCTTCTGTCTGTATGTACTGTTGCGCCACTCTCGGCGCAGCAATACAGCAGCAGCGATGATGCGTCGTTTGCTCCTAAAAAAGGTCAGTGGCAGGTTTCCATGGTATTCGGTAGTTCGCAGATGTTCAACAACAGTACGGAAGACTATCTGCTGCCCAGATACTGGGATGGGAAGAGTGCCTTGGCACCGAACATAGGAATAGGAAACGGAAGCGGACACCAGTCGGCAGATCCGGCCTACTACCTCACTTTAGGAGATTTGAATAATAACAGTTTGGTTAATATCATAGGTGTTCAGGGAAAGTATTTTCTGACTGACCGTTGGGACATCAACCTGATGTTCAGCATGAATATTGGTGTTACGCCCAAGAAAGATTATATTGAGGGAGACAGAACCGTTCAAGATATGCAAATTCCGGCAAAACAATATCTGGAAGGAAAAATCAAGAACAATTGGTCGATCAATATTGGATCAAACTATTATTTCAATACAAAGAACGAACGTATCAATCTGTACGTAGGTGGGCTTTTAGGTTGGCAAATGGGACGAATCCAGACAACAACTCCTTATACGGGAATTATGGTCGAGGATCCGGACATGAGTACAGACGATGCTGACGCGCCCGGAGGAACTGACTTGAACCCGAGTGAAAACCCGAACTCGCAGGACAATGCGGCGGTAGTCGATGGCAGCGATGTCAACGGCACTCCGTTAGAAGTCTATATCCCTAACACCCGGACCGGGCAGATATTCGGACTGCGCGCAGCCTCTGTAGCGGGTATCGAATACAGCCTTGGTAAGGGACTGATTTTGGGATTTGAAGTTCAGCCGGTAGCTTACCGCTACGATATGATTCAGATATGCCCCAAAGGCATGTCGGCCTACAAGGTGGGGCATCACAACATCAACTTGTTTGCGTTGCCCAACCTGAAACTCGGATTTAGATTTTAAATAAGTCCAGAATATTGCGAAAAGATCACCCCGTTCTGCCCTCGGGTACGTATGGGGTGATTTTTTATAACTTATAGGATGATAAAGAAGATGAAAAGGAATTTGACAGGGGTCTTACTGATGGGCCTCATCATGGGAGCCTGTAATCATACGCCTAAAGAGGGGGCCTACCACCTCAGAGGGGTGGTGACTAACGAGAAATTGGAAGGCAGGACGATTTATTTGCGGGACGCTATAGAAGGTGTGGTGAGATATGACAGCACTACAGTCAGTGAAGGACGCTTTGTGTTCAATGGAAAAGTGACTGCCCCGCAAGTGAGGGAGCTCTTTATTCAGGAGACTGACAGTGACCGCTTTCCCGTTACTCTGCCCGTGGTTTTGGAACCGGGAGAGATCAACGCAAAAATAGGAGATATCGTACTGGTGGAAGGAACCGGACTGAACGAGGAGATGATGCAAACCTTGATGGCTCTCGACGAATTCAGAGGGCGGGACTTTACCGGGAAAGAGATAAATGAAATTAAAGAGGCTTTCGGCGGATTCGTGCTGGAACAGATTGTGAAACATGCCGGCAGTCCCGTAGGAAACTATCTGTACGAAGCCTATCAGAACAAACTAAGCGAAAATCAACAGACCGAGGCACGGAAAACGCTCGGCATCGGTTAGAAAAACATACCGGAACACATGCAGGCGGGAGTTTTACCTAGTGCTTCTGCCTGCCCGGTACTTTTAGTGTTACGCCGGAAGGCTCCGTGAGGAGGTTTCCGGTTTTTTGGTATTTCCGGCATGAATGTACGCTAAAAGAGCGATCAGTCTGATCTCCAATCGGGTGGAGTCCGGATGCCGGTGAAGCCAGTCTGATGGTTATTCCAGTGTCGGTATATCTATTGTTTCGTTCTCTTCTTGCCAGTTATCGATGGTGAATCCCCCGGAAGTTTCTTCCGAGAAGATATCACCCAAGGTTAATGTCAGAGTCAACTTGTTATTAGCTTTTAACGGAGCATTGAGTGGTTGCTGGTAGACTTTGGTATTTCCGTTTTTAAGCTTGATGATCAGCTTGAACATTGGTTTGGCGGATGATGGAAAAAGCATGACCGTGGCATTGCTCATCTGTGTACCGTCTGCCGACAGTACAAGCGGGAAAGATACTGTTTTGGTTTGGTTGACCGGAGCGGCTGTATACATGTTCAGCTTCTCGGCAATGCCTCCTACATGTACTTCCATGCCGGCAATACTGGAACTTAGGATACCGTTGTTTTTGTTTTTGACGATTACTTTCAGACCGGCAACAACACGCTGCATGGCTGCACTCAGTTCTTCCGTGCCGATATGTGCCGGTTTCACTGTATACACTAAGTCGAATACCGGATAATAGGTCGTATCCGCCGAAACTTTCCGGAGCCCGAAATACTGTTGTGAAAGGTCTCCTCCGATAGTGATTTGGGGGTCGACGACGACCGGGTTGCTGTAAATCGGCTCTTCATATTTCGGGGTACCCCAGTATATCATGTTGTAAGTGCCCACCGGGAGAGATATTTCCCTGTTCTTATCTCCATAGATCTCTCCGTTCTGGAGGTAATACATTCCCGGAAAGGAGGTCAGTTTGCCTTCGATATAATTGCCGTAATAAATGGCACCTCCTGCCTGGCAAGGGTAGGCTTCCAATACACCCGTCATCGGACTCTGTGTATCGGATAGGGTAACGCTCAAATCGGGGGTGACCAAACTTCCATTATCCTCCTTACAGGTTGTGCATGAATCATCATCCGAGCAACTGTAAAATATAAAGGTACTCAAAAGGGTCAGTAACATTAACTTCTTCATAAATCTCCAGGTTTAGGTTTTTAATTACTTGCATATAACACTTTACTTCTCAAATGGTTTTATATATCTTTGTGCGTTGAACGCGATATATTTCAATTTATTATGAACGGATTTTTTCTTTTGAAACGTCCTTTTATCTGGTTGGCCCGCTTTCGCCACCGTTGTGGATATGGGGTTCATTCACCATTTGCTTTCGACTTGATAACCAACGTCATTTATGAGCGTACCCCTTACTATGCCTACAGTTCGTTGGAAGCCGAACAGAAAAAAATGTCGGCAAACTCCGGTAGGAAATGGAAGCATGAATCGAAGAAGGTGAACCGGTTGCTGTTTCGGCTGGTTAACTATATTCAGCCCGATACGATTGTGGATGCCGGAACATTATCGGCATCGTCTTTGTATTTGCAGGCCGGACATGCTAAAGCCGATTATGTGGGTGCTTCCGATTTGTCGGAGCTCTTTCTGGAGAAAGATACGCCTGTCGATTTTTTGTATTTGCACCATTATCGGAATGAGGAGTTTGTGGAGCAGGTGTTTGACCTTTGTGCATCGAGAACCACCGGACGAGGACTCTTTGTTATTGAGGGCATCCGCTATACGAAGAAGATGAAAGCACTCTGGAAAAAGATACAGCAGGACGACCGGACAGGCATTACATTCGATTTGTATGATTTGGGAATTGTCTTTTTCGACCGTACCAAGATAAAACAGCACTATCTCGTCAACTTCTGAATCCTTTGATGTGTTAACCTTTACAGAAATAATAAACATACTATCATTATGAAAAAGAGTCTTGTATATACAAAAACGGGTGATAAGGGAACGACCGGCCTGATAGGCGGGACACGTGTTCCGAAAACCCATATCCGTCTGGAAGCGTATGGAACGGTCGATGAACTGAATTCGAATCTGGGCTTGCTGGCAACTTATTTGATGGACGAGCATGATTTGAATTTTGTGCAGTCCGTGCAGGATAAATTGTTTGCCATCGGGTCGCATCTGGCCACTGATCAGGAGAAGGTGCAATTGAATGATGTCAGTATTATTACTCCCGCTGAGGTGGAAGCCATTGAGCGCGAAATCGATGCCGCCGACGAAATTCTTCCACCTTTACATTCTTTTATTATTCCGGGAGGGAGTCGTGGCTCTGCGGTTTGCCACGTTTGCCGTACCGTTTGCCGGAGGGCCGAACGCCGGATTCTTGCATTATCCGAAAGCTGTACAATCTCAGCCGATTTACTGGCCTATATCAACCGTTTATCGGATTATTTATTTGTCTTGTCCCGTAAAATGAATTTTAATGAAGGAAAAGACGAAATATTTTGGAATAATAGTTGCAAGTGAAATATTTTATTATACTTTTGCCGAAAAATAGAGAGTAGGATTAATATTCACATTTTAAATACGAAAGCTTATGTATTGGACATTGGAATTAGCATCTAAACTGGAAGATGCTCCTTGGCCGGCAACTAAGGATGAACTGATTGATTATGCCATGCGGTCGGGTGCTCCTCTTGAAGTGATTGAAAACCTTCAGGAAATGGAAGATGAAGGCGAAATCTATGAAAGCATAGAAGATATTTGGCCGGATTACCCCAGTAAAGAGGACTTCTTCTTTAACGAGGAAGAGTATTAATAGTCTTCGAATAGTCTAAACAATTAAATATCAGCGCGACAGATAAAGGTAATTTGTTTGTCGCGCTGGTGTTTAAGGGTGCTTGGTGGTGTAGTTTGTTTGTCTAAATTGCGGTTTTTCTTCTCAAAAATGTAGTTTGTTTGTCTAAAATTCCATACCTTTGTTTCTCCTCAGGAATATTGCTAAAAGGAGGATGATATATGGGAAGACCGAAAAGACTATATCCGTTGGGCAAATATCGACTTCGCACACCAAAGGAGGTTGATAAAGATAAAGCCTATCCTGTCGAGTTGGAATATACTTGGAACAGGCAGATAATCCGTAAGACTACAAATGTCTTTGTCAAGGTTGCAGACTGGAATCAGAACGGCAATCAGGGACGGGGTGAAATCCGTGCAAGCTATGGTGGGGAGTTCAAACGGCTGAACCAACTTCTGCTTGCACGTGTTGAACGTATAGATTCGCAACTTGCCGAGTATCACGAAAAGCATCCGAACCAAATTACAGCGGATGTCGTTTCCGGTCTTCTTGCAGACAAGCCTTTGGCACGTCGTGATCAGGGAAAAGATTTTGTGGATTTCACATTGGAACGCCTTTCTTCGGATTATTCGAGAAACAGAATCGGTAGAAGCCGATACGAGAACGGAAAGAGTTGCATGAATATTTTCCAGACTTTTTTACGGGCGACCAAACAAGGCACATATCGGTCGGACGCAATATATGTTGGCGATATGATTCCGGAACTATTGGACAGTTATATCGTTTGGCGCAAGGAAATCAAACAGAATAGCGATGCGACAATCAATCATGCCTTGACACCGATATTGAAGGCGTGTGCATACGCAAGTGAAATGAGCATGATAGATCCTGCTGTGAATGCAAGGATTCAGGATATGCGTATCGTTACAAAAGTTTCACTTTCAGAGGAAGAAGTTGAGTTTGACGGAAAGAGCCTGGCCAAAGAACAGGTCTCTGCTCTTTTAGAATATTACAAGACCTGTCAGGAACCACGTAGAAAGGAATTTTTGGAAATGTTTTTCTTTGCGTTTCATGCTTGCGGACTTCGTGTGGTGGATGTGATGACCCTGCAATGGAAGCATATCGATTTTGCCCGGAAAGAGTTACGGAAGATTATGATAAAGACAAACAAACGTCATGTGATCCCTCTGACTGAACCTGCATTGCGCATATTGCAACAATGGCAGGAAAAACGTGCAGGATGCCGGTATGTATTTGACCTTGTGAAGGAAACTTTGGATCTGGATGATGCGGAGGCACTTTATAAGGCACGTAATAATGCGACTAAATGTATCAATCAGTCATTGGCGGTCGTGGGAGAGCAGATTGGGCTACCTTTCAGTCTTTCAATGCATGCGGCCAGACATTCGTTTGCGGTTTTTGCCCTAAATAAGGGATTGTCCATGTCTGTAGTCAGCCGATTGCTCGGTCATGGAAGTACGGATGTAACAGAGAAAGTCTATGCTCGTTTCTTGCCGGAAACCTTGTCTGCAGAAGTAGCCCGACTGAAAGACGAGTTAACTCCGCTTGAAATAATCTGATTTTAGAATGGTATTGAGATAATTAGTTTTTGTTTCTATTTTCTATGTAATTGAAATATTTATGCTACAAATAATATTCTTGGTTATAGGTCTTTTTATTATCGTTCTTGCATTGTCCTTTGCTTTCAAAAGATATGCAAGGCTGATTCTGTGGTCAAGTGCAATCACCTTGTTTGCTGGTACACTATTGCTTGTCGGAATCGGTGTGATAAATCCGATTGATGGAGACAATACTGGCTCTACAACGTTTTGGGGTACTATCATAACATTGATTTCAGGTGCAGCTCTCGCCTTTTGTGCTGAAATGCTGAAAGAGGGAAATAAGGGAAAAACAAAGGTGCAAAATGGCAATTCCTCTGTTTCAGGGAAGCAGACGGCAGATAACGAGGAAACTGTTGTTTTGATTGGGATGTTGCATACTGAACTGGCTATAAAAGTTTTCGCCAAAGCGATAGAGGCTGGTTATATAGGCGAAAAAGGTTCCCATTATAAGTGGAATGATTCCAAAGTTCTGTTGGCATATATGTGTGGGCGGATATATTGTGGAGACAAGCCTGAATATTCCGAAATGGATGAGAAATCATACTGGAAATTTGGCAGAATGGGAGTCTTCCCCGATACAGAACTGAGCAACTTGTTTGAAATGCCTGATTTGGGGCAATCTCGGTCGAATAGGAAAGACCTTGCCGTTCCTGCAAAATCCAAGGAAATCGATAAGTTTTTTGAGTAGCTGTCTGGCTACTCTTTTTGTTTATAATCAATGCTTTAATCTCCAACTCTAATATTATCTAATACAATCCTAACTTCAGTCTAATTCATTAGCCTAATTTACACTAACTTCTTAAGTATTAAGAACTTTTTACCTTCGCTGCCGTTATGGCCGATGTGCACAGTCGTGCCATAACATAAACCCGGCTTACAGTCCGAGTGTGCATTAGGAAGGAAGCCATAATACGAAAACTATGGCTAAAAAATTAGATGGAGATAAAAATCTATGTGAACGGGAACTCCTTGAGAAGATTCTCGGCATAGTGGAGAAACAGTTGCAATTACCACTTCCAAGTGAGGCAGGTGGGTACTGTCTCTATGACAACAAGTCTTTGATGGAGAAATTGCACATCAAAGAGAAGTATCTGAAAAAGTTGCGTGACAACGGTTATCTCGGTTATTCGCGCGAAGGTGACAAATACTGGTATACACAGGAAGACGTAGACCGTTTTCTGCGCCGATTCCATTATGACGCTTTTGCTATTGGTGATGAACTGCCTAAACAGGAAGGAGGTGGCTATGTTTGATAATCTGCATTTGACCAATATGCTTCGCTCGGAAGTTGAAAGCGTTCCGGAGACAGGTCTTCCGTTGGATGCATTTCCAGACAAGATACAAGAGATTATACTAAATCTTGCCAGATACGAGAATTTCAATGTGGAATATACAGTTTCGATTATCCTTTCTGCCGTTGCTACTGCGGTAGGTAATTCTTGTCATATCCGCATAAAAGGAGAATGGAAGACCTGTCCGTCCATTTATATGATGTTGGTTGGTCGTCCTGGTCTTGGAAAGACACCTCCTCTTGGTTTTATATATAAACCGATTAATGAGTATGATGACCGGCTGCATGAAAAATATGAATTGGAATGTGACGAATATGAAAGAGCCATGTCTGTCGGCAAGCACGGGAATGACGGGGAAGGGCAGTTGCTCAAAAAACCGAATTTTGTAACGACGGTTATTTATGACTCCACTCCGGAGGCGATGATGAATATTCATCAGCATAATCAACGTGGGATAACATTGGTAGTCGATGAAATTCTGGCTTTATTCAATTCGGTCAAAAGGTACAATAGTAAGAATAATCTCATTGAAGATTTGCTGACAGCGTATAGCGGACAGCCGTTAAAGGTTATCCGCAAGTCCGAATCACGTCCTGTTCTAATCAAGAATCCGTGTGTAAATGTCATCGGTTCAGTACAGACGAATATGCTGCAGGAAGTCTTCCGCGCAGAATTTCTTGCCAACGGATTGCTTGACCGTTTTCTGTTTGTCTATCCCAAAAACAGGAAGATATCCGGATGGAGACGGGAAGAAAGGAATACAGTCCGCCCTGACGTCATGAATCAATGGAGGACAATAATCAATAGAATTTTAAGCATCCCTTGTATCCTTGATGACAAGGGCACAACGGTAAATCCCCGTATCCTTACAATGTCTGACGATGCGGAAGAATACTTTTATGAATGGTACAATGGAATTATCGATGCTGTAAATGCCATTGAGGATGATGCGAATGTTGAAAGCCGGAAGATGAAACTCAACGGCCATGTAGCACGTCTTGCCCTGTTGTTTCAGGTAATGAAATGGGCTACTGATAGTGGAGATATGCAATATATTGAGTGGGATTCCGTAGAATCGGCAATCCGTATGATTGATTATTATGAGGAAACATACAGGAGGATCCAGGAAACCATTGTCATAAACAGTATCGGCGAAACGAAGGAAGTCTGGCTTTCCCTATTGGGAGATAGGTTTACTTCCGGGGATGCTGTTATTGCTGGTAGAAAAGTCGATATGTCCAGACGTACCGTCTATTATGCGCTTGACCAATTGTGTCGACTTCAGCACCCTCTAATAGAAAAACTTCAGCATGGAGTCTATCGCAAACTTATGACAGAAAACACTGATGCACCTTGCACTATTGCACTTTCGTCTTACCAAGATACCAAGCAAATTTCTCAAAGTGCAAAAGTGCAGAGTGCAACCACACTAAAATCAGAGGACCATGAGTGAATACAGATTCCATTTACAGAAATACCGACCTGGAAGCAAGACTACTTGTCCGAGCTGTGGTAAAAGCCGGTGTTTTGTCAGGTATATTGATGAACAGGGCAACATTTGCTTTCCCGAAAATGTCGGTAAGTGTGATCGTGAAAACAGTTGTGGCTACCACTATACACCTAAAGAATACTTCAAGGATAATCCTGATGTGTTGGAAATGGATGAGGGAAACGGCAAGTCGCTCCTTTCTGCCCCTTATAAGCAGGCAGATAAAACTCCGTCTTGTATTGTTCCTTCGTATATTCCATCATCTTATGTGTTAAGGAGTCTGTCGCATTATTCAATCAACCCTTTATATCAGTATTTCTGTCATGTATTTGGTGAAGATGAGACAACCAGATTGTTTGAAATGTATCGCATAGGGACATCTTCAAAATGGGGAGGCGCAGCGGTTTTCTGGCAGATAGATATAAATGGGCAGGTAAGAACCGGAAAGGTAATGTGCTATAATGCAGAGACAGGGCATCGGGTTAAAGGGCCTCAGGCTTTTGTCAGCTGGGCGCATTCTGAGTTGAAGTTGCATGATTTCCGTTTGAAGCAGTGTCTGTTTGGAGAACATCTTCTGAAAAATTCATCGTCTCCGGTAATGCTGGTGGAAAGTGAAAAGACCGCTGTTGTAATGAGCCATTTTATCCCCGATTATATATGGCTGGCAACAGGTGGAAAGAACGGTTGTTTCAACAGTGAAGCTATGCAGGTTCTCAAAGGCAGGGAGGTTACTCTCATCCCTGATTTAGGAGCAACCGAACAATGGAACGCGAAGTCCGCTTTATTATCTGGCATTTGTAAAAAGGTTACTGTCTCTGACATTCTAGAACGTACAGCGACTGAAGAACAACGCAGTCAAGGGTTGGACATTGCAGATTTCTTTCTCTTTTCACCGTCCAAACGTCAAATACTTCAACTGATGATACAGCGTAACCCTGCTTTGCAGTTGCTCATTGACGGACTGGATCTGGCATTGGTGGAGTAATCCGAAGTCTTACTTCGGGAATTTATAAGAAAGTCCATAACATAATAAGGACTTTTTGCCTGACAGCAATAAAGTTCCTCCGGCATCCGGCAGAATCCGGTTCGGAGTGAGCAAGCTCAAACATAAATCATTTATAAAAAGAATACCTATATGAATACAGATATAAAACAAGCTATGCACGTCGGAGCCGGCAAATCATTCGGCACGGCAGAGGCCAATGAAAATGAAAGACGTTGGAACGATGACAAGATTGACAGAAAGAATCAGGATCCGACCAACCACTACGACAGGACCAGAATGAAATTGAATTTCGAGATCGGTCCTGACGGAAAGATACATCCGTTGGGTTATCAGGAGAAATCGCTTGAAGTCCGTCTGCAAGAACGGCTGGACGAATTGGGTTGGAAGCCGTTCAAGGCGGACAGCAAAATCCAACCGAACTGTTGCGCTAAGTTTGTCTTCGGAGGAAACCATGACCGGACGCTTGAAATGGCTTTCGGGAATCAGTCCGTCAATCTGGAGAAAGGTGCGGACAACAGCCACCTGCACCGTTGCGAGGAAATCGAGAATTGGGCGAAAGATGTCTATGACTGGTGTGTCCAAATATACGGGCAGGAGAACATTGTCGGGTTTCAGGTACATCTTGATGAGAGCAGTCCGCATATTCATGCCTTGGTTGTTCCTGTTGGTATTCGCCCCAAAAGCGGACGGAAGTGTGTGATGTGGTCGGCAAAGTTCGGGAAAGACCGCTATGAATATGGTCAGATATTGAAAGAAATGCACACATTCTTGTATGAAGATGTCGGTAGCAAATACGGTCTCGAACGAGGTGACAGTATTGAGGGGCGTAACGTGCATCATCTGCACAAACGCGATTATATCCGCAAACTGACCAAGGAGGCAAAACAGGCGGAGAAAGCCGTCAAGGGACTTCAATCCATGATGCGGAATCTGGAATCAAAGATTTTCAGTTATAGGCTGCAACTTGAAGAGACGGAAAAGGAACTGGCTTCCGGCAAGATCACACTCGACAGATATGAAGCGCAGAAAGCGGATATACAGAAACTCATTGCCGAGTATCAGACCAAACTCGAAGACAAGACCGACAAGCTCCACGCAAAGGAGCAGGAACTGGAGCGGCTGACCGCAGATGCGACAAAAGCACGTTCAGTTGTTCAGCCGTTCCGCAACCACAAAGTTGATTTCATGCCACCTCAAATTACCGAGAAAGTACCCTTGTTCGGTACTGACAAATGGGTCGAGCGGCAGAACCAACGTATTGCCAAGCAGTTTACCGAAATTGTCCGCAAGATAGAATCACTGTACAGGAATGATGCTGCACGGCAGGTTGAAGCCGCCCAGCGTAATGTATTGGCGGATTATGGGGAGCTTTATCAACTGAGACGGGAGAACAAATCTCTTTCTGACACAAACGAAAGTTTGGAGTCAGAGTTGAATACACTGCTTGACCAGCTGGCTATACCATCGGCGCGCAATCTGATTTTTGCCGTTGCCGATGCACTTATCGGTGGACAACCCGTACCGGTTTCCTCCGGAGGTGGTGGCTCGACCTCTGACCTGCCTTGGGATGGCCGGAGATCTGACGAAGAGGAAGAAGCTTATCGGAGGAGGTGTTTGATGTTTGCGATAGTAACGGTATGTAAGCAGCAAACGAAAAGTCGAAGGAAATAATTATAATTCGCCAAATTGCCAAACAAAAATACGCCAAATTTCCAAATGTATTTTATCCAAATTTCCAAATTTGTGTTGCAATTTATATGATTCATAAACTATTTCCCTATCTTTGCAAAAACTATGTATCCATGGAATATAAAAATCGAATAGCAGATAAATTATTGCGTGATAAGTTAGAGGCAATGGGGGCTGTTTTAATTGAAGGTCCAAAGGCTTGTGGTAAGACGACTACGGCTGAACAACAAGCTAAAAGCATCATTTATATGGACGACCCAGTAAAGCAAGAACAGTATAAACAGATGGCGCAAACTAATATCCGTTTTTTGCTTGAAGGAGAAACGCCACGTTTGATTGATGAATGGCAACATGTTCCTCAGTTTTGGGATGCCATTCGGTTTGAAGTTGATCATAGAGATGACGATGGTCAGTTTATGCTTACAGGATCTGCAGTTCCAGCTGATATGAAAGAAATTCATCATACTGGAACTGGAAGATACGGATGGCTTACTATGCGTCCTATGAGTCTTTGGGAGTCAGGAGAATCTACAGGAGAGGTTAGTTTGTCGGATTTGTTTCTTACTCCTGATAGAATAGGAGCATTAAACAAACTGACATTGCCAATGCTTGCATTTGCCGCTTGTCGTGGCGGTTGGCCTAAGTCTCTGCAAAAGAAAACGGAAAAGGCAGCATTATCGCAAGTGACGGAGTATTATAAAGCCATTACAAATAGTGATATATCGCGAGTAGATAACGTGAAAAGAGACGAGGAGCGAGCAAAAAGAATTATGCGTTCATATGCTAGACATCAGGGCTCTCAAGCAAGCATAGCAACAATTCTTGCTGATATATCAACAAATGATACTGGAAACATCAGCGATGAGACAGTAGGAGCATACCTTACTGCTTTACGAAAAATATTTGTGATAGAAGATATGCCGGCATGGAATCCAAATCTGAGAAGCAAAACAGCAGTGCGCACATCTGACACAAGATATTATGTAGATCCTTCATTGGGAGTTGCTGCTTTGGGGCTTGGGCCTAATGACCTGGTTAATGATTTGAATACATTTGGATTGTTTTTTGAGACGATGTGTATCCGTGATCTTCGCGTTTATGCAGATGCTTTGGATGGTTCAGTCTACCATTATAGGGATAAAAATGGTTTGGAATGTGATGCTGTGGTGCATTTGCGTAATGGTGCATATGGTTTAATTGAGATAAAATTAGGCGGAGAAAAACTTATTGAGGATGGAGCTAAGACATTAACTGCACTTACCAATATTATTGATACTTCCCGAATGAAGGCACCTGCTTTTTGTATGGTACTAACTGGTGTCGGAGATTTTGCCTATAGACGGACAGATGGTGTTTATGTTGTTCCTATTGGATGTTTGAAAGATTAATTGTGGGTAAAAGCGGTTATAGGAATAATAATTTTGTCAATAAGCCGAACGACTCCATCATCCCTAAAGCAATATCTCACACCATAGAGAAACTGATAGATATTACGCAAGATGGTTCACATAAAAGGGTTGATTTAAATTTACAAATTTCAGAATATGTAAAAGAAACCCAGTCTCCTTTTATCTTTAGGTCTTGCCTTTATCAAGTAATGGATGTTGTAAGATGGTACAGTGACTTAATAACAAAATTGGCTGAAGGTTAAATTAATGGTGTAGATACTAATTGAAAAGTGCGCCAATATTCCAGTTGAAAAGTGCGCCACCATAGGATAAGTATAATGACCTTTGTATAATCCAAATGCAAAGGTAAAATGAAGACTATGGTAGAAAGACAATCAATAATACACATGTATAGAGTATGCGGTTATAGCAAACGGCGTATCTTTCGTGAACTTCATGTCAGCCGTCATACCGTTGACAATATTCTTTCAGAGTACGAATCAGCCATCCGCACGGACAATCCAGAAGAGGCTTTGAGTGATTTGCTTACCATCCAGCCCAGGTATGACAGTTCCAGACGCCGTCCTCGCCGGCTCACACAAGAGATTAAGGATAAGATAGGATTTTGCCTGAAGAAGAATGCCGTTAAGATAGCTACCGGACTTCGCAAACAGCGCATGTTGAAAAAGGATATCCACCAGTTTCTGTTATCTCAAGGATACACCATCAGTTACGCCACAGTATGCAGTTATATAAAAAATATAGAGTCATACAAAGAGAAGAAAAAGAGCGAAGCCTTTATCCGGTTGTTCTATGAGCCTGGATGCATTGCCGAGTTTGATTGGGGTGAAGTTCTTCTTTTTATTGACGGTGTCAAAACCAAGTTTTATCTGGCCGTATTCACTTTCGGGCATAGCAATGGCAGATACGCCTATCTTTTCAGGCATCAGAATACGCTTGCCTTCATGGAGTCCCACCGTAACTTTTTCAGGGATATACATGGTGTCCCCGCTATGATGGTCTATGACAATATGCGTGTAGCCGTCAAGAGCTTTGTCGGTGGTGATAAGAAACCTACAGAAGCTTTGATGAAGATGTCCGGTTTCTATTGTTTTGAGTACCGTTTCTGTAATGTACGGGAAAGGACATGTGGAGCGCAGCGTGGAATATGTCAGAAGGAAAGCTTTTTGCCTGACAGACCATTTTGGTGATATACATTCTGCCCAGGAGCATTTAAACCGGGTATGTATGCAGGTCAACAACGAGCAAGGCAGTCTTTCAACAGCGGAGAAAACATCACGTTTGGAAGCTGACCTGTCATCGCTGAAGTCTTTTCCCGGTAATCTGGGCTGTTTTGAGGTCTATGAGTACATTGTGGATAAATGGTCAACTATCAGCATGAAAAATGTTCATTATTCCGTACCTGATTCTCTTGTGGGAGAAAAAGTACATGTCAAGGTTTATAGTGAAAAAATCGTCATCCTGTACGGGAAGGAGAAAGTGGCCTCTCATCAACGCAGTTATTGCGGTGGAGACTGGTGCATCAAGCTGGAGCACTATTTGCGTACACTTTCCCGTAAACCGGGGGCATTGCCCCACTCTGTGGTCTGGCAAAGAGCACCGGAAGAACTGAGAAGGCTGTATGACATCCATTTTAAGGAGGACAACAGGACGTTTGTTCTGTTGCTGGACTATGCCCGAAAAAATGGATTTTCCGGAACGGACATTGTCACGGCATGCAAGGAGCTGACCGGACGTGGTGTCAGAAAGATATCTCCGGACCAGGTAAAGGCCATGCTGCATGGTAGCGTACAGGGAGAAACAGAAGAAACCATGGAACCGCCTGTTCTCCCGGCACAACAGGAGAATATAGAAAGAGAAGCTGTGGATATGCTTGAAGGCATCACGGCGCTCATGACAGGATACAATGAAGTGCATGATATAATACCAACCATTTAAGTTTATAATATATGAAATCAGAAAAAGAAACCATTTATGACTATGCTGCAGAACTGAAGCTGCTGTCCTTTAAAGAGGAACTGGAATGCACCCTTTCATTGGCAGCTGAAGAAAACTGGAACCATCTGCAGTTCTTGACGGAATTGCTTGGAAAGGAAAGCGCCAGGAGAAGGGAGTGTAGAAGAAGATCAAGGATAAGATCTGCGGGATTCCCACAAATGAAGTATCTGCATGAGCTTGTTATGGAAGACATGCCCAAAGAGGCACAGGTAATATTACCTGAATTGGAGACACTGGACTTCATCAGACAGGGAAGAAACCTGGTCCTGTATGGAAATCCGGGAACGGGAAAGACGCATATTGCTACGGCTTTAGGAATAAAGGCCTGCCAACAGGACTTTACCGTATTGTTTACTTCAGTGCCGGTCCTGCTTACCCAGATAAGGGAGGCTAAATCAGCAAAGACACTGAGGACGCTACAATTAAGGTTTGAAAAATACGATCTGGTCATCTGTGATGAGTTCGGATATGTCAGTTGTGACAAGGAAGGAGGAGAACTGCTTTTTAACCACCTGTCGTTAAGAGCCGGGAAAAAGGCTACAATCATTACTACTAATTTGGCTTTTAACAGATGGAATGAAATCATAAAGGACAAGGTGCTTGTGGCGGCAATGGTTGACAGGCTTACACATAAAGCTTATCTGGTTAATATGACCGGACTGTCTTATAGGCTTAAGGAAACACAAAAAATGAGACAAGATAAATGAATATTTTAAACTTATAGTAATTTTGTAACCAGTTATGGATGGAGCTCTTTTCAATTAGAATACGGCGCACTTTTCAATTAGTATCTACATATATATTATTTAAGTTCGAAGATTCTGTTGATGGTGTCAGCTAATTTATCATTGATGATTTTCGAGTTCCAACTGTCAAATTCAAGAATAATACCAACTTGTCTGGAACCGCCGTCTGTATAAGACCTGCCCATTGTGATATTTACAGGCAGGTTCTCCTCTTTGGCTACCTCTATAAAAGCGTTTGCCAGTTTTTTTAACATTTCACATCTTATCAACATAGTATTTTCGGATTAGTGATTATGAATTGGCAGCCATGAAGAAACCGGCATTATTATACTGTTGCCTGATTTCTGCGGATGTAAGAATATGATACTTGGTATACAACTCAGCATTGAACAAGTCAACCTGAATACAATACTCCACGATTTTCTCCACTTCTTCCGGAGAGAGTGCCCAATAGTCCGCTACTCTGCAAAGCATATTCTTACACCAATACAATGAATGGTTTCCTGTACGGAATATCTCATTTTCTATATAATCATAAACCGCATATCCATTACATCCATATACAGTTTTCAGATCACTGACTTTGGTTTCATGCAACTGTGATGTCCTTTTATAACAAGGCAGGAATGGAATAATCTTATTGTCTGAAATAACGGATTTCATAATGTCTTTTATTTAAATTTCGGTAATAAGGATGCAGTTCAGATTCTTATTGAATTCTGAACAAAAGATTGTTGCTGCAAAAAATTATACTCTTGCAGGTATATCGTATCTTTTACGTATTTTTTTTACGTAATTGAAAACAGTCTTTTCACAGACTTTTGGAAAAGAGGGATTATTCTCCTTTAGATATTCATGAATCTGGGTGGAAGAATAATAAGGACAGGTTATCAGCAAATGCTTAACTGACTCCTCATAAGGATCGAGACGGCAGGAATAAGAAGGGCGCGGACGATTGCCATGTTGAAGAAGCTCATCAACATTTAATCGGGAAAGCCGCATGACTCTGCCAGGAGGAAGTTGCAGCTTCTTTGCTATTTGAGAACGGCTCAAGCCAAGAAGTCGAAGTTCGGCAATGTTATGCCAGTCTTGATAGTCTTCTGTAATCTTTTTTGCATCCATTTTCTACATAAATATAGTTTTCGTAAAGTGAAATATTTAATGTTACGAAAAAGTGATGCGGCAAAGTTACGAGTTACAAAAGGTAGGCTTCACTGTCTACCACCTTGTCTTGTTGTGCGGACAGCGGGAATACCGCCAGGGCAAGCAGCAATGTGAACGCGATTCGTTTGAGTTGATCCATAATATTGTTTGACTTTTCGGGGTTAGACATAACGACCGATGGCGACACGCGGGCACGAGTCGCGCGTCACGTATCGCCGTCAGGCATGTTTTTCCTGCCGCCATGAACAACGGCGGGGGTATATGGTTATCCGGATGTTGCCGATGGAAAAAATCGGCTGGAAGAAGAAATAAATTTCTCGCAACGTTTCACAACAGCTTTGACCTGATGCTTTTCAACACACGCCACACCGTCATGCCTGAGAGCTTTATTCTCTTCCTAAGCAGATAGTTGGCAATCCGTTGCGTTCCCCATCTTCTTGTCTCACGCACAGATTAAGGATAATGGTTTCAATTTCAGGTGTTATCTTCATATTGGCAAGTCTTGATGGACGTTTAGACTTATCGGACAATTCCGACTTGCCTTGTTCTTTCTCGCAATTTATCCAACGGTATAACGTGGAACGGGTAATCCCGCACCGAAAGGCAGTTTTTGTCACAGAACCCGTTTCGACGTATAGCTCAAGCCATTTTTGGCGCATCCGTATATCTTCTTTCATGCTACGAAGATACGGATTAAGATTTGCCAACGAAAAGAAAAAGTGTAGCGTATCTATTGATACTTGGAAATTAAATACTACTCCGCTTTTCAGCCATCTCCTTAATACCAGCCTGTCAATCTACACATTGTTGAGAAGCCATTCATGATTAATATGATCAAAACAACCCTTAATGTCACCTTCCAGTATCCATTGTGGTAAACAGTCTCTACTCAACCATCTATGAAGTGCGTCTATTGCATCTGCAGTACTTCTAAACTTTCTGAACCCATATGAGTTCGCATCCGCTTCACTTTCAGTTATAAGTTCTAAAGCCATAAGATATATCCTGCACGGCTCTGTCCTTCATGGTTGGTATTCCCAAAGATCTTGTCTTGCCATTTGCTTTGGCTATGTTGACCTTCCTCAGCGGGAAGGCCTTATATCCTCTCCTTTTCAATAAACATATAGCTTCTATTTTCTTGGCATCAGTGTCCCACTTCATATGGTCAACCCCTGCCGTACGTTTACCTTTATTGGAAGTTACTTTCCTTATCGCCAATGCCTTGGCTTCGTAGGAAGTGGCAAGTAGGTACCGTAAGGCCTTTACCTTGTTGTACCTCTTTTCTTTGTGGGCCTTTGCTATTCGGACCTGCAGTTTTCTCACCTTACGCTCATATTTGGAAGAATCGATATCTTTTCATGTCGTGTTTCGTACGGTTAAAGATGCACACTCGGCTTTTGCCTTGCTCATTTGCAGTTTCTTCATTTTATTAAAGTTCTACAATCGTTTCACAAAGAATTACCCTGCGGAAGTCTGCCTGATTTCGCATGGGGTGATGTTTAAACCTCTATCCTCCGCATTACACAGAATCATTCACTTTCTCCGCAATCCTTTACCCGCACCACATTCGGCTTTTCTTGCAATTGGCTTACCTGCCTGACATAGACAGGAGAAATACGGGTTTACCAAGTTCCGTACAAGTAACTGACGCCCGACTTAGAGCCCGCCCCTCCACCGCCAGTATGATGTCCGTGTAGCCTTACATTCCAAAAAGACTATCCTGACTACCCACCTTTTGGTTATAGCTTATAAATATCCGTAAGCTATTTCTTTATTACGATGGTATAGCGATTCACATATGTTACTCATATCAGTCAGCCTAACAACCTATACATTGGATATTTTTGTAAAGGACTGCATTGTCAAGAGGACTTCGCACTAAACCATTACTGGTAAAGTACGCCTCTTTAGACTACTATTGACGGAACAATAGGTTCAGGCACAGTGCTGAACAATTACTTGTACGACTTCTTGTCACACGGAATACCTAAAGATACCAAAAGGCCAACTAATTCGCAATAATCTGGCTATAAATTAGTTGTCTAATTTTATGGTATTTACTGGATTTCTCTAATTAAGCCTATTCCACAAAAGGCAAAGTTATACTTAAATAGTTGACCTTTCATTTTGATATTTGAAGTAATTTAGATAAAAAATAACTCATTGTATATATCACCTCGTCGGCAATATCACAAACGAAGGATTATTCCGTATTTCCCAGCATTCCAGCTTATCTCCGTTGGGCAGTATTATTCTCTCTTCTAGGTAAGTAACTATAGGCTGTGGGGAGAGCCTCACCCGGCTGTCCGAAACGAACAGCCGGAGAGGGCGGTCAAAATTCCGGCTCTGAAAGTCCGATAAGGCTATTTCCGCAAGTTGTGTTTTCCCGTCCTTTACCATTGCTACAAACAATAAGCTGTCGTTCCTTCCTTTCGCTACCGAACAGATCTTTACGCCGCTTGACCAGGTTACAGAAGTAGGCGTATCATTCTTCTTGTCTGCTATCTCATGTATATTCCATGCGTAGATTGTTCCCGAGCGAGGAATGAAGGCATACAGTGAGTCACCGATGACCTCCATGTCATAGGATTCACCATGCGGTTCTGTACTGCTACCAATAAAGTCGCTGCCAGTACCTAGCTTGGCAAACACGGTGTTGTTGTTCACTGCCGTCAACAGAACCGCCTTACGGTCGAACACCCGTACGTTAGTCTCCTTCGAGTCACGTACGAAGACGAAGTTCTTCGTGGCAGCCACACAGCCCGCCCACGACACGTTACTTACCGGCCATATGCCTGTACCCAGACGAGTTAAGTACGTCCCAGAATGTTTATCGAACACCTGCACCTCCCGACTGTCACCAGCAGCTACAAACAGGTGCCCATCCTCCACATAAATATCACGGACAAAAGTGCGCTCTCCGTTGGAGATGCTCCGTTTATAAGTCAAGCGCTTTACGTCAAAAACGTCCACGCATCTCTCGGCAAAGTTTGCCACGTATAGCTCGTCCCCATCAAGGAAGAGGTTCACTGCCTGCAACGTGCGTCCCTCACCTATATCCTCTGCCCCACGTGATATATAGCCGTCTAGATAATAATTGTCCGTTATCTTCACTGTATCCATTGGCTGTGGCAGGTAACGGTCTTCTGTGATTTCCCTTACCTCAGTCTGCTCGCAGGCCGTCAACGCTAACGCAACCCCTACGCCTATCATCATTCGGCTTCTCATCTCATTTCCTCCTTCTCTTTAGGTATAGTGACTGTATCTATCGGGTGCTCGGTGAAGTATTTCACTAGCCGGCTCTGCCTGCAGAATCTCTCAATATTCTGCTTCAGCACTGTATCGTCCTGAAAGATAGCACTGATATCACAGTCCCTATACGAGGCATTCTCTGGCTTATGGAAACCCAACAGATTGCGGTTGGGATAGGGCAGGTCACCCTTGTAGCTCAGCCACAGGTGCAGTTGCCAGATAAACTCTGTCCAGCCCACGTTCACCCCTTCACCGTTATTGGCAGCATAAGTCATGTTACTGTTGTGAGAGTAGCCCATGCAGTGCATAAACTCGTGTGCAATGGATTCCCAGCCGCTGAACGAGGCGTAGTGCCCGTAGAAATTCCAGTCTGTCACTGCCCAAATGTATCCACCTCCCAGTCCGCCATAGGCTGGACTGCTCTGTCCCAAGCGGAATGTCTTTTCTGATTTGAAGCGTTCCTTCTCCGTCTGGTATTTTTCAGCATTGAACAGATTTCTGTCGTTATCGCACAGATCGCCGCCCATCACCTCTCTGAAGTGGGACATCACATAATTATATTCGAGTGTAGTCATCATATAGGCGTAGTTAGTCACAATCACCACCCACTCGCGGGCGTAGATGGGACGCAGTTCTCGGTAGGGACAGTTATCTCCAGCGGTAGGTGTCCAGCTGTAGTTAGAAAAACTGCATGTCCATTTAGCATCTATCTTTGACAGCTTCTCGAGATGTTCGTCGTCGCTCACTAGGCGCACCTTCATCCGTTCCATGTCAAGGTGAGGACATTCTAAACTCACGAAGCCCCCATCCATCGTACGACACACGCTCCTCTTACCCACGAACGAGGGCTTGAATTCGAAACTGGAGAACGCAGGAATAGAGTCGAGGTAAGCCACAGGCAAATATTCCTCGGCCTCAGGTATATACATCTCCAGACTCACTTTATGAATAGTCTTTGCCGACCAGCTGGTGATGCGGAGCAAGTCGTCCTCTTCCGCCCCTGTTACGGTAACAAGTTGGTCTGTACGGAAAGTGCAGTCTGCCTTGTTCACGATTTTTGATGAAGGATCGCTCAGGTTCAGGAGGATTCGGGTATGTTCTGCTCGCAGCTTGTCGTAAGTCACAGTGTCCGTAGGGAAATCATTCTTGAAAGGAATTTCGATGTTATTGTATACCATCTTTTCCTCATAGACAGTGGAGCAGCCTGCAAGTAGTATTGCCGTGATGCAAATTGCCGCTGTCACGCCTTTCAGAATCATACTTTTTGTCATTTTCTTGTCATTCATACGATTATTCTTTTGTAGGTTGTTTATAATAGTATTTAGGATGAGAATATTCATTGCCTTTCACTTTAGTTGTTTATCTCGGTCATGCGAGATATCGGGTTGCTGCTCAGCTCCAGCCTATCTCCCTGCTTTGCCTTATAATACTTACGGTCACATTCCAATTTGCAAATATAGCTGTTTAGATAATGTGTTCAGGCTAGGGTGCGATGGCAATAAGGACAAATATCGAGTTGGCAGACCACTCCCTTCCACTCGCAGTCCTTACGGAATTCCACCGTGCCCCTTGCGTAGTATACTTTCCAGATCGTTTCCAAAAAAGATGTATATTAATACCCTATTTTTTACAGTAGTACAGTAGGATTCATTATTAAAGGGTAGAAATCAAAAAGCATACTGTCGGCCTCCTGCCACTTCAGAATGTTCGTGATCTCAATCCGTTATTACTAGGAATCGAATGTGTACTTGTTATACCTTTGTCAATAATTCCCAGCACTGCCATGCCGGAAACAGGTCACAAATGACTATTCAAAAAAAGGACATTAATCGGAACACGAATGATACCTCCTGAGTTTCCAAAAGGGAGAAAAACATAAGAATGAACAATAATGTCACGGGAACGATCTCCACACCCCATTTCTCTATCAGTTCAAAAGTCACGTGCAGGTCACATACCCTTCTTTCCGAAAACATATGACCGGAAAGGCAGGAGCAGAGAACACGGAAAAAACAATTCAAAATTTAGTGCATGATATTAAAAAAATATACATTGAAAATCAGAGGAGCTACCCGCCAATCAACAGGTGATTGGCGGGTAGCCCTCTGGCTTAAAATAAAAAATCACCTTACCAGATTCGGGTTTTTCTGGGAATCCATATCAGGATATGGAAGATACATCAGATTGTCACTCCATGTCCTGTTCGTATATTCTACAGACTCCTTTACCTGAATCCCGTCGGCGACTTCAACAGCCGTGTTCTCCGCTCTTTCCTTAAAGGTGTCTTTCAGTCTGTTCATACGGAACTGGTCCGCACGGCGTGTGACAAGGGCCACCCAGTAGCCTGCCACCTCCCAACCATGCTCCTTATAAGCCGCTTCGGCAAGGTCATCTGCAGAAAGTCCGGTGAGCGGTTCCAGTCCGGCACGCTTGCGGACATCATTCAGACACTTGAATGCCAACTCGTCCGTCTGCCCCGTCCTGGCCTTGGCCTCCGCATACCACAACAAAACCTCCGAATAACGAATGATTCTATGCCGATGGTCATTACACATGTTCTGACTGGCCGGTTTTGTATAATCATACGGGGCACTGATATTCACTTTTGACGCAGGATCCCAGTTGACGGAGAATATACTGAACATGGGGTGATGTTCCGGAACGACAGGGGTACCGTCCTCCTTCAACTCCCACCAGTCAACCAACGTTCCGTCTTTCAGACGAATCTTGGGATCATAAGTCGCATCTTTTCTCGGACCGTCAGGAAACTCCTTCCAGAAACGAATTTCACCCCAGGCGTCTCCCCAACCGCCCAGCGATTCAAACTGGTTACATGAAGTAAGCTCCGAATCCTGGGCCCAATCCACGAACGGTGAATAGTTTATGCCGAGCACCGTCTCATTATTATAGTTATTGCTCATAGCATACACATCTTTGTAATCCTTATCGAGCTTATACTCGTATTCACCTCTGTTCACACCCTCAATGACCTCCTTCGCCTTTTCAGCAGCCTTTGCGTAATATTCCGTTTTGTTCATCGGCCAGCCGGCCATAGCCATATACACTGCTGCCAAAGTAGATTTGGCTGCCTGCCGGGTTACATACACATTCACTCCGTTCAGAAAGCGGGGGCTGCCACTGTAACCCGTAGGCAATACGGCCTCAGCTTCGGTCAGGTCCTGCACAATATGACCATACACTTCTTCCACGGGGGATAGAGGTTTGGTATAATCATCGTTGACATTGTCCAGATTCATCGGCAGCGGTCCCCAAAGTCGCACCAGGGTAAAATAAGCGTATGCCCTCCAGAATTTAGCCTGCCCGAGGGCGATATTTATCTCATCTTGAGTGGTAGGTGTTTTAGAGGCCCCCTGTATGATCAAATTGGCAGCCTTTACAATGGCATAATGCATGTTCCACGCATCTTTGACACCCTTGTTGTTGTTTGCTACGGCAAACTTGTCCATTTCTGCGGCAGGCTGTTTGTTGCTCCCCGGATTGGTCGTTATATCATCCCCCTGCCACTGGGGCAGCTGCATGTTCGTATATACCTGTGAAAGATTGACTTTCTGGTAAAGGGCATATATGCTCATGTTCAATTCATCCTGGGTAGAGAAGAAGTTTTCCGGAGTGAGTTTTCCCCTGGGATCTTCCGTTAAGAAATCACTGCACGACATCAGTGAAAATGACAGGGCAACCATAGTGCCTGCTATTATTTTTATTTTCATAAGTTCTTCTATTTTAGATTTAAAAATTCATCCGGAGACCGAATGTGAATGTTCTTGGGGAAGGATAGGCTCCCATGTCAATACCCGCGTCAACGTCAACGCTGCTGTTCGAGAAGGTAGTACCGGCCGGATCCATCCCCTTGTACCCGGTTATTGTAAAAAGGTTCTGACAGCTGAAAGTAAGCCGCAAATCAGCGAATCCCGTTGTCTTTTTGGGGAAAGTGTATGAAAGACTGATATTCTCCAAACGAAGGAAGTCCGCGTTCTCCAGCCATTTGGTTGAAACCGGCTGCAGATTATTTCCACCTTCGGTCAGGCTCGGGTATGTTGCCGAAGAGCCAATCTTGTCGAATCCCTTCAGATAGGCGTCTGCCAGAGTTACAAAGCGGGAATTCCCTTCGGCCGAAGCCATAGTATATCTTACAAGATTCAAACGCTTGGCTCCGAAAGATCCGTTGAAGAACAGGTTCAGATCCCAGTTTTTATAAGACAGGGAGTTATTCCATCCCAGGGTGAAATCGGGATTGGCCTTGCCGATGACCTTGCGGTCGCCACCGTCTATCATCTGATTTCCATCTACATCCGTGTAAGTGTCATGTCCCTTTTCATCCAAGCCGGTCCATTCATATCCCCAAAAAGTACCGATGGCCTCACCCGGCTTGATAATGGTGGCATAATCAACCATACCGGCAGCCGGACTGGAGCCGTTGATGAAATCATTCTCACCACCGGAAAGGCGTTCCACGCGGTTCTTCAAATAAGTACCGTTCAAGGTGGAGGTCCATTGGAACCGGTCATTCTGCATAATCCGGGCGGTCACGCTCAAATCAATACCACGATTACTGATTTCGCCGTCATTCACCCAAAAAGAGTTACCGCCGACATATCCGGGGATACTTCTTTTAAGCAACGCATCTGTAGTACGCTTATAGAAATAGTCCACACTGAAATTCAGCCGCCTGTCGAACAGGGAGAACTCCAGGCCCAGGTCGAACTGCTTGGTCTTCTCCCACGTAAGCTCGGGAGTTGCTATGTCATTTGCCCAATAACCGGTAAAATTACTGTTGGTTCCAAAATTGTATGCAGTAGCACTCATAAGGCCCATGGTTGCGTAAGGACTGATGGCCTGGCTACCCACAATACCATAACTGGCGCGAAGTTTAATGTCCTGAACCGAGGAAACATCCTTCATGAAATCCTCATTGCTCAACGTCCAAGCTGCGGCAATAGAAGGAAAGTACCCCCATTTCTTTTTGGCAAAGCGAGAAGAACCGTCGGCACGAAATGTTCCGGTAAGCATATAACGATCCTTAAAATTGTACATGACACGGGCCACTCCCGACATCAGCGCCCATTGCTCGTAACCATTGTTTGCATCACGAGAGGAAGCCATACCCACATTCCACCAGCCCACACCCTCGGTCAGCAGGTTGTTACCGGTTATACCCATTGTCCTGGTTTCGGAGGAGGTCACCTCATATACGGCCGTGGCTGTCAGATGATGGTCGTTCCAAGAACCCGTATATGTCAGGTTGTTGGAACTCTGCAGCATCAGGCGGTAAGTGTCATTGTTGCCCATACCACTCTTGGTCCCCACTCGTTTGGAGCTGAAACTATAACTTTTCTCGTCATAATAGTCCACGCCATTGGTTGTGGTGAATGTCAGCCCCTTCATTATATCAAGGCGCAAATCAACACGTCCGTTGAAAACATTGGTCATTGTCTCTCCCGACTGCAACTTTAGGATACCGACCGGGTTGGAAGCTATGGAATTATAAGTATCGGTGTTATAGTTCCCGTTTTCGGCCATCATCGTCATGGTAGGCGAATAGTTCAAAGCAATCCAGATCGGATTATCCTTACCGGAGGCAAAAGATCCCCCGCGACGCACACCGTGGGAAGCATTGATGTCAGCCGTGATATGCAGCCAGTCGGTAAGCTGTGAGGAAAGATTCGCCTTCGCCTGATAACGCTCGTTCTTCGATTCAATGACCACACCTTCCTGGCTCATGTAGTTGGCGGAAATGTAATATTGGGTCTTCTCGCTACCATTGGAAAGAGCCAACTTGTAATTCTGGGTGATCCCCGTACGGAAAATCTCATCCTGCCAGTCGATGCCCGCCGTTCCGTTCTGATAGGATTGCATCTCTTCGTTTGAGAAATCAATACCTTTGACCTCCTTGAGCGCCAGAGCGTAATCGTATGCTCCAAGGATATCGTATCTCTTATATACATTGGAAACTCCCACTGATGCGTCGAACATAATTTCACGCACACCGGCCTTACCACTCTTGGTAGTGATCAGAACGACCCCGTTCGAACCCCTGGAACCGTATATGGCAGTGGACGATGCATCTTTGAGAACCTGCATCGAACGGATGTCCTCAGGATTGATACCGTCCAAACCGCTTTCGCGGACGATTCCGTCAACCACATACAAAGGGTCGTTGCTTTTGCTGATGGAGTTAGCACCGCGGATGCGGATTTTCACGCTTCCCCCGGGGACGCCGCTGTTCTCAACATGAACGCCACTGACACGCCCCTGAAGAGCGTCTGCAACCTGGGTTATAGGCTGGTCCTTGAAATTTTTGTTGTCCAGCACGGCTACGGAACCGGCCATATCCGCTTTTCTTACAGCACCATAGCCAATAACAACCACCTCGTCAAGGACTTCGGCATCTTCCTTCAAAACGATGTTTAACGGTTCACCTGTCCAGGCTATTTCCTGGCTCTGATAGCCGACATAAGAAACAACAATTATATCCCCTTTTTTTACGTTCCTAAGGGAAAAATCACCGTCAAGTCCCGTAATGCTGCCGTTTGTCGTCCCTTTGACAAGTACGGATGCGCCGATAATGCTTTCGCCATTGGCATCTTTGACAACTCCTTGACAGATATCACTCTGTTCGATAATTTGTCCCCTCAGGGAAGGGTAGTCAGGGAACGCATAAACCTGCATCCCACACAATAGCGAGAGCGACAGAATTGCTCCCGCTTGTTTTAAAATGTTATTCATAGATTGTTTATTAAAAGATAAAAAACTATTTCAGCGTTATACTTTATCAAAAAACTAAAATCCCCCCCTATTCGTATTTCTTTGATTGAACACACTAAAAACATCAAAATAAATTAATACAATTGGAAGAAACCACCAGCAGATTTTTCCGATCATCCATTTTCAACCTAGACACAAACAGCACAAATATCAGTGCTTATAAATACAACCATTATATCGATAATACTATTTTAAATTCATTAACACGGGTTTTCGGACCGTATTGACGTTCTGTTGGGAAACCTCATTCAACTGTTCAAAAATTACAATCTTATTTTCACCTTTTCTTAACCATACACCCGGAATGTAAAGAGTCTGTTGTGGTCCCACTTTCCAATAACGGCCGATGTGTTTACCATTTATAAAAATAACCCCTTTTCCCCATGCACGCATATCGATAAAGGTATCTCCCGGTTGATCCAATGTGAATTCTCCCTCATAAATAACCGGGCGATCCTTGAATTGAACAGCCTGCAAAGGTGTGTTCCTGCAGACATTATCGCCAAATTCAGTCAATACAGGACATTTATCCATTGGTAACCGATACATATTCCAGCCACCCGTAATTTCTTTACCGGCAACAGTGACAGGACTGATAATCCCCTTTGTGTTATATACAATCTCACTTCCATAGTTGATACGTCCCATATTCTCCACCAAAATCTGTAAAGTGGCATTGAACGGGATATCTATCTCCATAGAATATGTTCTGGTATTGCGATTTAAAACACCTATTTTCTCACCATCTACATAAACCACGGCATAATCACGTAATCCTGGGATTTCAAGGATTCCACTGATAGGTTGATTGAAATGACGGGTGTACAAAACGTAACCATATCCCTGATTAAGTTGCTCGAACGTCAGAGGAGTAGAGGCGTTCACTGGTTGTATACTTTGTGCAAGAAGCAGGGCATCAACTACCCTCTCCAGTTTTATCGAAGAGATTTCTATAACCGGTATAGGGGCAGGAGGAGTAGGTATGGGATATTTCACATATTTCTGGATGACGGAACGTATAGAATCATATTTTGGAGTGATCCAACCGGCCTCGCTGATAGGAGCATCATAGTCATAACTGGTCAAATCAGGCTGTATATCCCTTTTCTTGTCATAATTGGCACCGCTGGTAAAACCAAAGTTCGTTCCTCCATGCACCATATAAAAATTAAATGAAACATCATTTTGCAGATAAGCCTCAGTCTGGCGGGCGATTTCCGAGGCAGAGACCTGAGGAAACGGTTCTCCCCAAT
Source organism: Bacteroides fragilis NCTC 9343 (assembly GCF_000025985.1). Lineage (NCBI taxonomy): Bacteria > Pseudomonadati > Bacteroidota > Bacteroidia > Bacteroidales > Bacteroidaceae > Bacteroides > Bacteroides fragilis. The sequence goes on along the minus strand of NC_003228.3, from coordinate 4,780,361 downwards.
GCGACAGCCAGCCCGGATAAAACTCTGCAACCATATACGGTCCTTTGCCACCATGATACTGGTTCACCACCTTTTTAAGATTAGCGATATCACTCTCCCCATTGGCCGTAGGCAGGGCACCTGCCACACACCCGCCCTCAAACAACCAACTTCCATCGGAGGTGAACAACGGAACGGTAAATCCGGCATCAGCCAGCTGCCCTTTGATCTTTGCATTATAGGAACGGTGCTCTTCAAACGATATATCTTTACGCTGGGAAACGTATGAGCCAAACTCATTTTCACACTGCACCATAATGATAGGACCACCTTTGGTACATTGCAGGGGGCCCACTTCCTGATACAGACGATCAATATATTTTTTCGTATATTTCAGAAACTCCGTATTATCCCTCCTTATTTCCATACCTGGTATATTCTGCAGCCACCAAGGATACCCGCCGAATTCCCACTCGGCACAAACATAAGGTCCGGGACGAAGGATGACCATCATCCCTTCTTCCCCGGCAATCCTTATATATTCTGCCAAATTCTTATCTCCGGAAAAATCCCATTTTCCAGGTTCAACCTCATGAAGATTCCAAAAAACATACGTTGCCACGGTATTAAGTCCCATTCCTTTCATCATCTGCAAGCGGTGGCGCCAATATTGGTGTGGTATACGGGCATAATGCATCTCTCCAGAAAGAATAGGGGTTGTCTCCCCATACCGATAAAAATGTCCATCCCTGATCTCAAAAGGAATTTTTTCCTGAGACATGGAATTCATTGAGCAAAGTAACAATAGTAGAAGGCAAAAAATCTTCATATGAAATCTTATAGAATTAAATTATACACATATTGTTTATACTTTTACTTTTCAGTCCTACGTAACAAATGATATTTATTTATCGCCCGTATCAGACTCATTCCCATTTTTTCACTTTTACATTTTCGTACTCCTTCACATCCTTGGAATATTATGGCTAGACATTAGCGTACCTATAAAGTTCCCCCCCCCCTTATCTGTTATGACGAAAAACTCATCATAACTGCCTGCCAGTAAAACACTATCCGATTTGCAGTGGTCAAACGCATTAAAAATAGCATATTTCCTTAGCGCACTATCCCACACGAACCAAGATGATATCTTAAGAAACAAAAATATAAGATATATATATCATTTATTTTTTGCAAAATTAAATTGGAACACACAAAGAAAGATCAAAAATCATGTAAAATAACTCATGTATTGTCCAATGTTACTATCTTTTTTACTAATAGACATATGTTTAGCAACATTTATACACATATATTGTTTATTGATAAAAATATCCCTACGCTAGGAAACGTATGAGCCAAACTCATTTTCACACTGTACCATAATGATAGGGCCACCCTTGATATATTACAAGAGAGTAGTTCCCGAAACAGACAATCAATATATTTTTTCGTATATTTCAGAAACTCCGTATTATCCCTCTTTATTTTCCATACCTGGTATATTCTGCAGCCACCAAGGATACCCGCCGAATTCCCACTCGGCACAAACATAAGGTCCGGGACGAAGGATGACCATCATCACTTCCTCCCCGACAATCCTTATATATTCCGCCAGATTCTCATCTTCGGAAAAATTGGTTCAACCTCGTGGAGATTCCCAAAAACATACGTTGCCACGGTATTAAGCCCATTACTTTCATCATTTGCAAGCGGTGGCGCCAATATTGGTGTGGTATACGGACATAATGCATCTCTCTAGAAAGAATAGGGGTTTCTCCCCATACCGATAAAAATGTCCATCCCTGATCTCGAAAGGAATTTTTTCCTGAGACATGGAATTCATTGAGCAAAGCAACAATAGTAGAAGGCAAAAAATCTTCATATGAAATCTTATAAAATTAAATTATACACATATATTGTTTACACTTATTACCTTTCAGTTTTAAAACAGCCTTGTAACAAATGATATTTATTTATCGCCCGTATCGGACTGATTTTCATTATTTAACGACACAACACGCACCCAGTCAACCCACATCTCTCCCGGCAAATCTTCATCACAGATTTCTCCCGACCATGTCATCCTGCCATTCAATTCGCCTCCCAACGAGAAGTTCAGAATTATATTGAAGGGATATTCACAAAACGGATACTGTAATTTCCCCTCATCCAAGTATTGATTCCCATATCTCCAGGTCTCTTTGCCGTCGACATAGAATATAACTTCCTTTTCAGTACGCTCCACTGCATATACATGATCCTTAGTCACATCAAAGTTTTTATCAGGATTCTTGTTAGTTACGCCCGCAGAACCGTTTGCTCCGTTTATATAATAAGTATGTACTGTCTGATAGATCTGCAAGGGAGTTCCTTGAACCCATTCCATAAGATCTATTTCTCCCCCTCTGGGCCATTCCGGTGCTCCTATGGGCATTTGCCAGATAGCGGGAAAACCTCCACGAACCAATTTGGTTAATCTGGCTTTAACTTCCAAACGTGTACCACAGGGAAAACCGATTTTGGAGAATACCCCGCCATTTTTATAAGTCCCGTTATCCTTACAGGCCCTCAACTTCAAATAACCATCCTCCACTTTTACGTTTTCATAACCATTCACATCCCTAAACCACTGTGACCAGGCATTGTTAGCATACGTACAAAGTTTCCAGACTGCTGTATCGGGCACGACGGAGCTACCGTCAAAACTGTCAACAAATAAAACACTATCCGGTTTAATCCGATCCTCTGTCCCTACTCTTTCTTCTCTGGCAGATGCATGGATAATACCCCCGCCTGCAATAAACAGAAAACAATATAAAATTCGTCTCATATGATTATATTTTTAAAAAGATTATAAGCTCTACTTTTTTCTCCAAAGCATGTCACTTGTTATTTTTCGGAATTTTTTCTCATCAGACTTTCGCAGCATGACAACTCCGTTATTCCAGTTCGAAGGCCATCCTCCGATGATGTGCCCCAAGAAAACGAGTTTCAACTCATGCATCCCCTTCTCCAAAGCAATGGAGCGGTCATTTCGGGAATGACGTTTCACCTCTCCACCATTGTTTACAAGTAATTTTCCGCCGACCCAAACCTCTTCCAGATCAGAGGAGAAAAAGTAAACACCATTTTCAGGAATATCAATAAATCCAGTGGCCACAGCAGCATATTGTCTTACGTCTCGCATAGAATTCGTAGAAGGCACGAATGACGTTAATTCCCCCGTTTCTCTGATATCCGTACTGACATCCACACTCTTGCCCGTTTTCATAAACTCCTGCATATTAAGAAACATACCGTATGTCACTTCCATATTTAACCCATGAAAACTCCCTTCTACATCCACAGCAGGCAAAAGTACCTGCTTCTCTATCTGGATTGTACGCACTTTGCTCAGTTTTCCAGAGGATAGCAACGAAGCGATCTTAAGGATACCGTTCTGATAAAAAGAAAGAGGAGAAGTATAAATTTCCGAGGATACTCCAGGTTCAGTACCGTCAAGCGTATAAACTAAGCTAATAGGACGGCTCGTGGTAAATTCCAGAGACACACTGTCTGTAAAAGCGATATGGTCACAAGAACCGCCCGGCTGCTCCGGCAATGGAATGTGGTAATTGACGCCATGTCCGTCCAGACGGACATACGCGTTGTTGATACGCCGTTCAAAATCCACGTAATTCTTGCGTTTGGCATCAGTCCAGGCGACTTCCGCCAAAGCCAAGGAACGGGGATACATGTGATACTCACGGATATCATTATTATAAAAATATTCACTCCAATTATTAGCCTGAACCCCTATTATATGATGGTCCTTCCCAATAAGCACCAATGTGTCGGGTACGGGATTGTAATTATACACTTTTTCCAAAGTCGAACAACCGCCGATAGCTATAGGCTCAATCTTGCTGTCCCCCTGATAATAATCCAGATAGAGCCCGTTCGGACCGGGAGACATTATCGCATCATGTCCCGATAAAGCGGCCGATATACCGCCGGCATCACCCCGCCATGACATAATGGTCGCCGTGGAGTCAGGCTTGCCTTCCAGAATCTCATCCCAACCGATTATTTTTTTATCATATCGGGCTAAATATTTCCCTATGCGCTCCACAACGTAAGTATGCAGCAACTGCTCTGAAGTATGCTTGCCATCAGGCTTTATTCCCTCCTCCAGAATACGCTTCTGACAAAGGGGACAGGACTTCCAACTCTCTTTGGGGCATTCATCACCGCCAATATGGAAATAGGTGCCCGGAAAAAGGGCAACCATCTCATCAATGACATTTTCCAGGAATGTAAAAACACTCTCCTTACCCGGACACATTACGATATCCTCCACTCCCCAAATATTCCGAGGGGTAACGGGGTCTCCCTTACAGGACAGCCCGGGATAGGCGGATATAGCCGCAAGTTCATGTCCCGGAATTTCTAATTCCGGAATAATGGTGATAAAACGCTCGGCCGCATACGAGACAATGTCCTTGATCTCTTCCTGAGTATAATAAAAGGGGCCGTATTCCACGCCTTCCCCTTCAATACGCCTGCCGCCGATCTCCGCCAATCCTGGATATTGTTTTATTTCAATACGCCATCCCTGGTCGTCCGTCAGATGCCAGTGAATCGTATTTATTTTGAACATGGATAAAACATCTATCTGCTTCTTCACTTCTTCAACCGTCATAAAATGGCGGCAAGGATCCATATGTATTCCGCGGTATGCAAAACGTGGCGAGTCGATAATATTGGCGGCAGGAGCCTCCCAGTCAACATCCCGCACGATCCCGGCACTTTCTATTTCTGCCGGAAGCAACTGCAGAAAACTCTGCATCCCGTAAAATAATCCCCGGGGAGAACACGCTGTTACCTGCACACGGGATGATTCCACATCCAATGCATAGCCTTCCGGAGAGAACGTTGCACAAGAATCCAGTACTAGAGTAATTTCTCCTTTATCCTCCACCTTGACATCGTACCCGGTTGCCAGACTGATTTTAGCGGCAAAATACGTTGCAATCTTTTTTGCCTCAGGGGTAATGGCTCCTATAGAAACACCATCGGACAATTTGAAACTTCCCTCACGCTTTTCTAAAGAGCGGGGCGTGGGAATGATATTAATGCCGGCATTATATGATTTCGCAACATGTCCGCCCTCTCTACACGAGAGTGACGAAATCAAGAATATGCCTGCGCATAAAAACAAGATACTTTTTTTAATATTCATCAAGATACAATTATTGCATTAAACTTTTTCTCTTTGAAGGACAAGAACACATTATGGGAGAGTGGAGAAATATTATTATCCGTCTTTCCCAAGAATACCGAAGAGGACTTGTCGACACAACAATGCCGACAAATCCTTTCAATAGAGATCACCCCTAAAACAAACTTTTACGTCAAAAAATGAAAAATATAAATTACCTATCATATCACATCATAGAATATATCTTGTCAACCTCTACCAGCGTGCTTTACAAAATCTATTTCCACTGATATACCCGCACATAATCAACTTGCATGGTAAAAGGTAAATGTTTCTCATTTATAGGACCAGCCATCCCCTTTCCACCTGCAACATTCAATATCAAGAAGAAAGGAATATCAAAGGGCCATTGTACAGCGCCCAAACCCTTGTTATAATAGGTTGCGCAAACTTCTCCATTTACCATAAAATCAATTTTCTTATCGTTCCATTCTATTCCCCATATATTCCATTCACCCCGCTTGAATTTAGACCCTGAATGACCAAAAGGATATGTCTTTTGCTCCGTACCAGTAGTATGTACCGTTTGTACAGCAACATCTAAATCTTTTATATGCTCCATTATATCTATTTCACCACTTGCAGGCCATCCCCCATATTTTGAGCTGGCGGGCATCATCCATATAGCCGGCCATGAACCGTCCCCTGATGAAAACTTGGCCTTGACCTCTACCTTACCATAAGTAAAATCAAATTTCCCCCCATCAGTGCGTATACTTCCGGATTTATATCCGCGGGGATCTGTTTCATCCTTCATAAACTTGAGATTCAACATGCCATCTTCACACCAAACAACGGATGTATCATTCGGCTTATAATAATAGGCATGAGCAACATCTCCCCTGGGAGTATAATTCCACTTCTTGGAGTCAACGGCCCCATCGATATTAAATTCATCTGCAAAAATTAAAACCCACGAATTATCATCCTCATTATCAATGGTATCCCTAGCCTGTTGGTTTTGATTGTTAACAAAAGAGATAGAGGTTTCATCTGAACATCCGACAAATAAACTACAAAAAAACAATAAAGTAAAATATTTCATTTTCATACAATCTCTATTTATATAATTAAATACACGGAAAAGTACATCCGGTTGGAATAAGACATACCTTCCCCTCCAACCGGATACCCTCATTTATTCTTCTTGCTTTTCGTAACCGGGGGTCTGTTCCAAGGCCGAATCATTATTAAGTATCTCATTATCCAACGGCCACAAAACTTTATATGCCTCAGTTTCTTGATTAAGCACCGCTCGTTTACCTTCAATATCCCCTTCTTTGCAGAACACTAATGGAATTCCGTCCTTTGCATTTTTCATGCGGCACAAATCCCACCAACGCTGTCCTTCCTGTACAAACTCCTTATCCTTTTCATGTAAAATAGCTAATTCATTAGTTAGAAAATCAGATGCCTTATATATATGCGAACCTGTCTCAGACTTATACGCCCTATTTCTGACTAAATTTATATATCTCTCAACATTTACATTATCACTCTCCATATTAGCAATCTCGGCTAATGCCAGATATACCCAGGATAAACGATAAAGAATAAAATCACCATCATAAACTCTGTTCCCCTGAGCATTGAGAGAACCCAAATTCTTACATACATGGGTACCATATATGTATAATTCTCCACTTTCCTTTTTCCGATATGAAGGCATAAATGTAGCTTCACGACGAGAATCACTATCCTCAAACTTCTCATAAAGGGCGAACTTATACTCATACTGCTGCTGCCCGTTATTCTGTATATCAAGCGCATCATTCCAAACACTTCCATCCGCCCTGTAACTATCTTTATTGGTCGTCCCGGAAACAAGGGAATAAGTATATGCGCGAGGAAGTGAATTTTCAGCTTCACCCTCCATATAGGAAACGGCCAATATCACTTCACTATTACCTTCGTTATCGGTGCTGAATATACGCTTAAAATCCTGTTGCAACTGGAGTCCATAATTACCCTCTACATTTTTTAAGAAATGCTTGGCCTTTGACAAATCTGATATATCGGCCTTGTTATCACCAATGGTCACTTTAGAATTCCATAAATAGACCTCGCCGGCCAGACATTCCGTAGCGGCCTTTGACCAGTATACCTTATTGCCGTGTCCATATGGGTCGAAACCTGATTGTTCTCCAAAATACTGAAGTGAAGTGTCCAGATCCTTTTTAATCTGTGCCATGACTTCACTGGGTTTAGCCCTCCCCAAAGAAAGTTTGAGCGGGTCAAGCTCTCCTTCGACAACTTCCACACCCAAACGAATGGGCACCCCACCATAGACCCTATAAAGATCAAAATAGTAAAAGGCGCGAAGACCATATGCCTGTCCCAAATAATAATTCTTTTTATTCTCCGGCATAAAAGCGGCATCTGTTACATGGGCAATAAAAAGATTGATATTAGTTATACAACCATAAATATCTCCAAATTTACTAACTCCAGGAGTCTCTCTGGATAAATTCTGTAAAATAATTGCACCGTTGGAAATAGTCAGTCCATCTGCACTTACACCATCCTTGTAATGCCCCCCCCTCAATTCTCCAAAAGTGATGACGTGCTGCCCGGCCTTAGCTCTTAAGGCATCATGAAGCCCATCCACATATGCACTGACCTGGGCCTCCGTCTTCCAGAAATTGCCGCTTCCATAATTGTCTATCGGGGCGAGATCGAGCAGGTCCCCGCATGAAGTTGTAACAATAGCAGCTACACACAACACCATATGATTTATAAATTTTATCTTTCTCATCTTATTCCAATTTTTTAAAATGTAACATTAACGCCAAGAATGACGGTCCGTGGCAAGGGGTATCCCGAGGAGATTTCCGGACTCACTGTCCTGGCAGATGTCAAATAACCCAAATTTTGTCCTGTAATTGAGAATTGTAACTTCTGCATATACAGTTTTTTAGACAATTCTTGAGGAAGAGTATATGACAGAGACAACTCCCTGACACCTAAATAGTTGCCCTTGGATGCAAACAAGGTAGAGGTGCGGTTGTAGTTGGCGGTTCCTAGCTGATCACCATATACATAACGGGGATATTTTGCATTTGGATTGCTTTCATTCCAGGTGTTGAAGACATCCTTTGTCGTATTGTAAGTCCCCTGCATACATCCTAAGAGCCATGGGGTTTGATTATCGTAAACCCAATAATCAAGCGCGAAATCAAAACGGGCATACAAGCTAAGTCCCTTCCAAGACATTGTGGTATTAAAACCACCAAACCAGCGAGGAGTGGTATTTCCTATTACCACCTGATCATACTGGTCAATCATGCCATCTCCATTCACATCCTTCCATTTCATATCTCCCGGCTTAATCTCTACACCTTTTGCCTGCTCGGCAGCAGAAAGTCTCTTCCAGGCATCAGGACCATACTGATATTTACCTTGAGCATTACCAGACTTTACAACCAAATCTCCGGGAATGTCATCCATACTTTGGTAAATACCTTCTGCCTGATAACCGACAAGCACGCCATATTCCATTCCTTCCTGAAAACCTCCGACCCACACCTTCTCATCTTCGAATACACCTGTTTCCGGATTTGCTATCTTCCGTCCTGTGTACACCTGCTGTCCTTCCTGTCTGTTGCGCGGCTCTTTGTTATAGGGCAGGGCTATGATCTTATTTTTGTTATAAGTTATATTAAGGGAAGCGTCCCAAGTAAAATCCCTGGTTTCCATAATTTTACCGGAAAGCTGTAGCTCAATTCCACGATTACGCAGTTTCCCATTATTGTTCCTTATAGAAGAGAATCCCGTGGTTGAGGGAAGTGTGAGGTCCGCATATTTGTCAGAGGTCAGACGGTTGTAATAATCGATATCCAGATTCAACCGTCCATCCAAAAGTCCTACATTCAAGCCTATGTCAAAGCTGGCCGTCTTTTCCCAACGAAGGGAAGGATTGGGTAAGGCTCCTATCAGGAAACCGTTATTACCATGATATTTGTTTGAATTATATGAACCTTGAAGGGTATATGGACCGATTCCGCTGGCATTACCGTTCAAACCGTAACTAGCCCTCAGCTTTCCATAATAAAGGAAAGGAAGTGACTCCTTCACAAAATCCTCTTTCGTGAAAACCCAGCCACCGGAAACTCCCGGAAAAAAACCCCACCGGTTCTTACCCAACAAAGAAGAATAACCGTCATAACGGAATACTCCAGAGAATAAATATTTACCCTCATAGTCATAGTTCAAACGACCAAAATAAGACAGGATACGGTAACGGCTATGACTCGAATCTATAGAACGTTTTCCCTCACCCGCATCGGTCAAGCCTAATTTTTTAAAATCATCGGTAGAGGCACCAAAACCGGATGCTGAGAAACCGTTATTATACTGATCATAAAACTCACTACCAAGCATAACATTCAAATTATGTGAAGTGGCAAATGTTGTTGTATAGTCCAAAACGGCATTATAAGTCTGAGAGAACTGGCGGGAATAGCTCGCACTGGTTGAACGGGTTCGATCCCATTGTCCCGGAACCGTCTCATAATCCTTGCGCATATTTTCTTCTACAGTATGAAAATAATACCAGCTGGCAGAGGCCCTCAAAACCAACCCTTTGAATAAATTTGCTTCCACGGACTGCATAAGGGTCAATTTGGTCCGTTCATTGTCCTGGTCATAACTTCTTGCAACATAGGTCTGGTTACCGTCGCCCGGAGATGGACCCAACGTCGAATTACCGTCTTCGTCTTCAAAACGGACGGTGGGGGGGGAGCTCATCACGCGACCAAAATAATCCGCCTCCGTCCCCCAATCGTTGTTTAACCATACATAATTAGCACGGCTGAAAGTTGCATTGGAAGTCGTTTTCAACCAATCCGCAATTTTGTATGAACCATTAAATGTGAAATTATAACGTGTATACTCGGTAGTGATAGGAGCTCCTGGGGAATCATTATAGCCCAAACTAGCATAATAAGTACCCCTATCATTACCACCGGACATACTGACTGTATAATCCTGCGTAACTACCGGGTTACGAAGATTATACTCCTCCGGCTTTGTCTCTTTGTATATGATTGTTTTGGAAGGATCCAAGGGGTCCGGCATTTCACGCCATCCCTTATCCAAAAGGTAGGCGTTTGCATCTGTTTTTCCCATAATGTTCCATACCATTTTCGGTCCAATCTGATTTCCCGTACCCAAGGCAGTGGAACCTGTCAAACTCGCCTGAGGTGCCCACGGGGTATTTTTATAGGCGGTACGAAGGGCTATAATATAGTCTTCCGCGCCCAGAAAATCATAGGGATTATTAACGTAACCAAGCCCCACATTGGCCCTAAAGTTTATTTCCCGATGTCCTGCCTTGCCTGACTTTGTCGTAATCAAAATGACACCATTACTTGCACGGGCGCCGTAGATGGCTGTAGCCCCGGCATCCTTCAGCACATCCATAGATGCAATATCCTGAGGATTGATATCATCAAAATTATCACGAAGCTGCCCGTCCACTACCACCAAGGGCCCCCCGGAACCATCGAAATTTGTACCACCACGTAATATAATTTTAGGAGACGAGGTTGGATTCCCCGAGGTGAGAGAGACCTTCAAACCGGGAACAGAGCCTGACAAGGCCTGAGAGGGATTGGTGTATATACCCTTGTCCAACATCTGGGGATTGACTGTCGAAATGGAATTCGTAAGTTTGGATCGTGATACCTTACCGCCATAACCCGTAACAACAACTTCCTGCAAAAGTTCACTGTCCTCTTTCAATACAATCTTAAAATTTGTTTTTCCCTTCACACTCAAGGTTTGGGAAGAGAAGCCGATGAATGATACCTGAATACTGGCATTCTCAGAAACAGAAAGTGTAAAATTGCCATCAACGTCAGAGACCGTACCATTCGTTGTCCCGACTTCCACAATACTGGCACCAATAACGGCCTCTCCCGCAGTATCCGTTATTATGCCCGTAATACTCTTCTTCTGTGCTACAGCTACAATGGAGCACAAAAGGAAAATAAATAAAATAAAATTCTTTTTCATGCAATTTGATGTTTTTCATTAAAAATTAATTTTGTAATAAAGGGGGATTCAGATCCCCAAAAGTCACAGTTCATGAAGATACAAATAAACACATATCAATTAAATTTGTAGGTTAATTTATGGATGCAAAGAAAATCTGCATAAAATAAAAAAGAGTCAGAAATCATTTAAAAAAACTCATCTAACATCCAGAACATGAAAATTCCATCAAAAAAAGAACCACAAAACAGAATGAAAGGGCCCAAGCTTACATCTTCAATTCCGCTGTTATTTTTGAAGAGATATACGGCAGATACCAGGAGTTCTCACGCCGGGCTTAAGCTCTCCCCCAATATAGAACAAAATATCTCCAAATACAACCAATGAGGAACCGGCCCGAGCCAGCATCGGAGAAGGGACACCAATCCGTATCCACTCACCCGACCGTACGTTATACGCCAGCAGCTGATCATTAAAACGATACCATTCTATAGGCTGTAGGAGATACTCTGATTCACGAACCATCTGATAACGGGCACTGATGGCATCCTCAAAAATATCCCGATTAACCCCGCCTGCACATATAAGCAGAACATCCCCATAGGAGACCGAGGCACCGCCCGTCAATGTGAGAGGTTCACCTTTTGTGGTGAGAGGTGCCTTAACCACCTGCCATTGTCCAGATTCAGGATGGTAACATAATCCATCTGTTGAAACAGACGCATCCCCTCCGGAGGTAAATCCACCGAAAACATACAATTTGCCAAGCAGAGAGGAACACACAGGCTGCACACGTGGCCTCCCGGGAAAAGGAACCTCTGTCCATCCTGCAGAATAATTGTCCAAGCAAAGAGAGAACATGGAACTGGAAGGAATCCCGTTCCTATTCCCACCCAGGACATACAATGTATCGCCCAATAGGGTTGCCGACATATTATCAACCGCATGAGGAAGCGGAGGCAAAGTCTCACATATCAAGCCTGAATCCTTCATGCAATCAAAAGAAAAGGAAAGTACGGAAGAAAACCGGTCGGAAGAGTTGCTTCCTCCAATAAAAATAAGCCTATCCGGCAAGGATACCGTAGCTCCATAGGCCGCCTCCATAGGAAGTTCTCCAGCCTTCACCCAACGCAAGGAAGAAGAGTCATCCACCCGGGCTATATAAATGCCCTTATAATAATGCTTGATCCCCCCTTCCGAAACCGGTTTATCCGGGAAATTGCATCCGCCGGCCATTAACAAGAAATCTCCTAACTTTCCGGCATAGCAACCGGATACTCCCAAAGCATATCCGGATTCTCCATCGGGAAAACCGTTCATGACATCAATTGTTGCAGCCCCGGGAATACTAACATCTGACGGGGTACAAGTTGACAAACCTAAACCTGCAATCATACAAACAAGTATATTTTTCTGATAATTCCACATAAACACTTTATTAAACGGAGCGACAAAGATCTTTCCTGGCCAATTCGTAAAATCATGATATATTTCCGAGCAGAGACAGACTCCGCAAAACTCATACTACTCCATGTTATCCGTTTGGGGCCTTAGGAAATAAAGCTGCAGGACAAGGGCACATAAAACACCGACACCAAGTATGGCGAACCCAAATCCCAGATTCCCCTGGTCAGTCCACCGCCCCAACACATGGGTCACGGCCGCTCCGGCGAAGACGCCTGTCATATTCATGATTCCATAGGCTGTAGCACGGTATCCGGAAGGAACAAACTGGCAAAGAATAGGCATATTGTTTGCATCAAAGATGCCGAACCCCAGACCGAACAGCAGACCTGCCCCGACCACACCGAAAACACTATGAGCGAACCCCAACAATAGCAAGGCAGGGATCGTTAACCCCAATCCAATAGCCCCTGTATACACACGACCACGAATATTTTTTAGGACCCAACGGTCAGACAGTATCCCTCCGGCAATTACTCCGAGAAAAGAGGAGAGCGCTATTGTGATCGTGGACAACGGACCGGCTTCGGACATAGGCATATCCAAACTGTCAGAGAACAGGGTCGGAAGCCAATTTTTAGTAGCCCAGCTAGGCAGGGAGGGCACCGCAAAATAGAACAGAATCACCCAAAAGGCGATATTGCAGAATAACAGCGACATTCCTTTGAAGATAGACGGGGAAGGTGCTTTCACCCCTTCGCGACACACCTGCTCTGCCGTGCCTGTCCCCTTGTTCTCACGAAGAAAAAGGATCAGAACGACTGCGTATATGATCCCAATAATTCCGAAGCCATGAAAAGTGGCATGCCAGGAATAGACGGCAGACACGGTGGCCCCGAATCCCCCGATAGCCTGACCGGTATAAAGGCCCGTCATATGAATACCCACGGCTAGCGAACGTGACTTTCCCTGGTGCCAATCCGCTATTAGGGAAAGGCCGGCCGGTATATACAAAGCCTCACTGATCCCCATTACAGCACGCAACCAATAAAGCTGTGTGAACGTTTCAGCGTATCCCATTCCATAAGTAACCGCTGACCAGACAAACAAACTGCCTACAATCAACCATTTGCGATTAAGACGATCAGCGATCATGCCCGCAACAGGACTCATGAATCCGTAAATCCAAAGAAAGACCGCCATCAGACGACCAAAGTTCTCCGCAGACTCAAGCGCCGAGATATCCACTTGCATGGCTTCTTTCATGGTGGAAAGCATCTGGCGGTCCATATAATTGAGAAGGGCCACTCCCCAAAGCAAACCAACCAATATCCAGGGATATATTCTGTTGTTTTTCATTATGTCCAATTACAATTTTATATTTTCCGTACCGGACAGACCGGATAAGATCTCGTTACACAGAACATGGCCCTTAATCATCATTCTGGGAATATGAAAAGGCCCTTTGAAGATATTCCCCTTGGCGGGCTGGGCCACACTGCCGTCGCGATGCAGATACCCGTACCATTCTCCGTATTCCCGGTCCGGGAAATGTGCATATGTCCAATCACTAACCTGATTGTGCATTTTCAAGTATTTTTCATCTCCTGTAGCTTCATAGGCATACAAAGTGGCAATGATTGCTTCCGTCTGCGGCCACCAGAATTTCATATCCTGTGAATAATCCTGTACGGGGAGATTCCTACAATCACGAAAATTGATGATACCGCCGAAATCCTTATCCCAGCCCCACTCCCAAGACCAGTCCAGAATGGTCAGGGCTGTTTCAAGCATCTCCTTGTCCCAGCCACGGTATCTGGATTCTTCAAGTATGAACCATGCCGTTTCAATACAATGCCCGGGATTGATGATACGTCCGTTAATGGTATCTATAAACTCACCGTTTTCCCCCACAGTCTCAAGCAGGGCATGAAACTCAGGATGCATAAAAAAAGTCTTCAAATCGGAAAGCGAATCATCGATTCTGGCTGTTAATACGGGATTGTCAATAGCCTCACGTATACGGGAAGCTGTATTGATCAGAATCATCGTAATGGAATGCCCCCGCAAGGAAAGGGTATCACAATATTTCGGAGACAATATTCCTGGGGTCGTAATGAAACGAAGCACCCGGAAGGTGTCTGAAAAGGATGCCTTCTTTTTTTTGTTATGCCGCTCTTCTATTATCCATTTTTATTTTAAAACCATCTTTGTTTTTCTCAATTATCTTTTTCCGAGAAGTTATCCTACAGAAATAAGTAAAAAAGAAAAGAGCACTGACTTTTTTAGCCAGTTTCCTTAGATTATGTGCAATAGCAGCCAGGGTAAACTCTGTTTTTACCTTCTCCAACCCTCTTAATCTAAACCGGTTCCATGCCGAGTTATGCTTTATCTGCGCAAAGACAGCTTCCGGTTCTATACATCGTCTGCCCCGATGATAAATACCTTCCTCACTCATGAGTTTTTCCCGTGTTTTTTGTTTATGCCTGTTAAGGTTATAGTTAACTTCTATGATCCGGTTAGTTTTTGATTTATGACATTGAGATTTCAGCGGGCAACCCTCACAGTTCTGTGCCTGATAACGCTTCAGTACGGATACATATCCCAAATCGGACTTGCTTTTCCTTTGACCTGTATGTTCCAGATGTTGTCCCATCGGGCATACGTAGTAATCCTGTTCCTGATTATAGTAAAGGTTCTGTATGGCAAAAGCATCCTTCTTCCATGCACGCTTCTGCTCTTTGTGGAAATAATTGTACTTGACAAAAGCCTCTATACTCGCATTCTCCATAAACTCGTAGTTTTGTTCGCTTCCATAACCGGTATCGGCCACTACTATAGAGGATTGCCTATGATAAGTCTCTCGAAAATCTTTCAAAAAAGAAATTAGAGTTCCCGTATCTCCGGCGCGCCTGTAAATCCCTAGGTTTGTAATAAACTGATTCTCTGTAGCAATCTGTATGTTATAGGCGGGTTTCAATTGCCCGTTTTTCATATGATCCTCCTTCATGCGCATGAAGGTGGCATCCTCATCGGTCTTACTGAAAGAATTACGGTCCCCTAATTTCTCTAATTGCGATTCATATTTGGCAAGGCGGGGCAGATATTCTTCCTGTAGCTTTCTGACTTGCTTCTGCTCAGCCTTGTTCATCCCGGAGAGCCGTTTGTTTAAAGCGCTCACTTTTTCCCTCAAGCCACAGGAATCCATATCCGGTAAGGCATCCGGGGTCCTTTCCTGTTTGTCCTGTTCGATATGTCTGTCAACCTCACTAAGGATTGCCTGTATTTTCGATTCCAGTTTTGCCTTGTTCTTTTCCACGCTGCCACGCCAGACAAAAGTGTAGCGGTTGGATGCCGATTCCACTTTGGTGCCATCGATATACTGTACATCCAAACTGACATAGCCGGATTCCTGTAGTAGTAGAACAATGGCTGAAAACAACGATTTTATGTGTTCTTTTAAACGTTTGCCACGGAAATCATTGATTGTACGGAAATCGGGAGTACTATTACCGGACAACCACATGAAGTGAATATTCTCCTGCAAGGCCTTTTCTATTTTGCGGCAGGAATAGATATTGTTCAGGTAGGCATAAAACAGGACCTTGAGCATCATACGCGGATGATAGCTGCTGGTGCCTCCGCCTTTATATGCCCAAAGCAGACAACTAATATCCAATGCGTCTACAACACTGTTTACAACACGAACGGGATGATTGGGAGCGATCTTTTCCGATAAACTGACAGGAAAAAGTACATTTTGGTTGGAAGTTAACTCTTTAAATACTATCTTAGCCATTGCTATAATGTTTATTTGTTTCAACGGTAAGATACTGATTTTTACCGAAATAAACAATAGAAAAAGGGGCTATCCGACTTTTTGGACAGCCCCTTTTACCACTGAAATTGTGCATAAGTTAATTATAATATATATAAATAATATGAGTCTGTTTTTCATGATTACAGGTCGTATGATAATTCCTATTGTATTATATCTCTCAGTCGGATTGCCTGAAAAGTCATATGAGCGACACTGCTTTCATATAATATGCCGACTGTCTCTTTATCAATCATTGTCAAACAAGAATATCCCCAACCGTCACCTTCATCCAGCATCACTTGATGTTCGGGTAGCCAGGTGATACCTCCATCCAGACTGGCCTTGATCGTGATATGATGACGACCTTTTACCGTATTCGGATTGGAGAATAAAAGAATATCCTTATTTAATGTGTTGTCTGCCGCTTTCACGCTGATTAAACTTGCCATACACACCGGTTCCTGTAAAGCTTTACGGGAAGAAGGATGTTCTGTCCAAGTCTTACCGAGATCCTTGGTAGTAGCGACAGCACGACTACCTCCACGGTTATCTCTCATATTTAACATCAGTACGCCAGGCTCCACTTCCGCTACTTGAGCTTCTGTTGTATTGGTGCGCGCATAGTTATGGATTTTCCATGTTTCGCCACGGTCTTTGCTATACATAATTCCCGCATTCGGAACACGGGTAGAATCGATAAACTGAATCGGGAATACCAATGTGCCGTCTTGCATGGTGATACCTCGTCCCGGTCCTTGCAAAAGGAAATACCAGGATGGCTCTTTCACCTGATCTGTTATATTAATAGGCTCCGACCACGTTTTACCATCGTCCGTACTCTTTGACAATACCAACTGGGCCGTATGATTCATATCCATTCCCGGATAAGAACTCCACCAAGCACGCTGATTACCCATTCCATGTGTCCAAGCCGCCACCACCCATGTTGTGTTGGTCTTGGTATCCACTAAGATCGAAGGGTCGCCAACGCCGTTCTGAGCAGCAGGCAAACCGCCAGTTTCACCAAAAGCTAAAGGTAAACGCATCTTCTCCCATGTTTTACCACCGTCTACACTACGGCTCAAACCGACGTCCATGTGTTCCTGCAAATCAACACTGCTATTATAACGTACATCATAAACTCCCAGCAATGTTCCTTTATTAGTAGTTGCCAATCCCGGAATACGGAAAGCAGCCGAACCATCATCACCGGCATGGCGTACCCCTACTCCTACCCTATGAGTTATATTCTCCGGTGAAACCGTATATATAAGTGCTTCTTTATTATCAACCTTAACAGTAACAATCTTAGCTGACACTTTATCCAGCAAAGAGGCGCCCGGTTTCATTTGCAGACTGATCCAAAAATAATTGATTCCGGGAAAAAGTTTCTGATTAGCATTCAGTATCACTTTCCGCCCGGGATTATTTACCTGTGATTTATTAATCGAATAAGAAGGATTCGCAGCCAATGTCTTCCCTGACACATCACGAGAAATGTAGGTAACAGGAAGATAAAGCTCCTTACCATAGTTCTGACGTGCTTCCGTACCTCCATAATACAACTTGATAGATTGGATGTTTGACAAGTTCACATTTTGACCCAATCGTAAAACCACTTCATTTAATTTTGTATCACTTCTAGCAGTAGTCAAACGCATTAAAAATAACATGTTATCTTGGCGTTCTATCAAAATTGGAACTTGTGTTTCATAAACAAAAATAGTATCTGTAGCTCGTGCAGAAAAGGAACACAGATTTAAGGAGATAAAAATAAAAAGCAAATAAAATTTCATATTCTAAAAACAGTTAATTATTTGTAGTAAAAGTATGTAGCAGCGTAAAAAAAAAGATCAAAAATCATGCAAAAAAAGTCATGTATAATCCAATAATGTAGGCTGTAACTTTATCTTTCAAAAAGTGGAAAAAGCAAAGGTACCACTTTTATAGAGACGAATACAGTGTTTTTTGCATGTCGGGGAATGTCTATCTTTGCCGCTCAAACAAAGCATAGACAGATACTGCAATGGAAATAAGGAAACAATATTTTAAGGAGAAACAATATATGTGGCATAAAGTAAGGGAGCTTCAGTTGAAAGGACTGAACAAAACACAAATTGGAATATATCTGGGTGTGAACCGTAAGACTGTACGACGGTATCTGAATATGACTATGGAGGAGTTTGTTAAAAAACAAAGTTCTCACCGCAAGTACAGGCTGAAACTGGAAAACTACGAGCAATATGTACGTGCAAACCTGGAAGAATACCCGTATATATCGGCCGCCAGGATACATGACTGGCTGAAGGAATGCTATCCGGACTTCCCCCGTGTATGTAACAGAACCATATCCGGTTTCGTGGAAAGGGTACGCAAAAAATACGGCATCGGGAAAAAGGTTGAAACGCATAAGCGAAACTACGAGAAGCAGCCTGATACTCCCTACGGGGAATACGCACAGGCGGATTTTGGGGAGAAATGTATGCGCACTGAAAACGGGAAGTCCATCAAAGTGTACTTCTTTGCTATTGTCTTGTCCCGTTCACGATATAAATTTATCTATTTTAGCCGGAGGCCCTTTGACACCGGGCTTGCGGTTTATGCCCATGAACTTGCCTTCGAATACTTCGGAGGCAGGCCGCAAAAGATCATTTACGACCAGGATAAAGTACTTATAGCACGGGCGAACATGGGGGATTTGATACTGACCGGCAAATTTCAGGCATTTGTAAAAGAGCAGCATTTCCATCCCGTGTTCTGTCACAAGGCCGATCCGGAGTCAAAGGGGAGGGTAGAGAATGTTGTGAAATATGTGAAGACGAATTTCCTCACGGCACGTATTTTTCAGAATGTAGACAGACTTAATGAAGAAGCACGTCTCTGGCTTGAAAGAACGGGAAACGGGAAGGAATATGGTACCACACACCGGATTCCCCTTGAGGAATTTGCACAGGAAAGAGAATACCTTGTACCCTATCACGGTACTCCGCACTCACCCGGTGGAGAAATGAAGGAATATCATGTACGTAAAGACAATACCGTACAGTACAGGGGAAACTACTATAGCCTGCCATGCGGAACCTATCGGGGAGGAGAAACGACAGTATGGCTCCATGAAACAGACGGATGCCTGGAACTTTATAATAAGGAGACGGGAAAGCTTGTCTGCCGGCATGATCTGTGCGAACTCAAGGGAAAGACTATCTATGGTGAAGGACACAGAAGGCAAAGAAATATCGGAGCACAAAAGCTGGCTGAACGCATTCTTATCTATGTATCGTACAATAGAGAGGTCGCCTTATGGCTTGAGAACCTGCAGAGAAGGAAGGAACGTTATTACAGGGAGAATCTGGAGGTAATTCTACGCATAATTCCCGGATATGACAAAGCCATCCTGACAGAAGCGGTTAGTGTATGTCTGGACAAGGGAATCTATAATGGTGAGTCCGTTAAAAGCCTGTGCGGACATATATGGAAGAAGAAAATGAGAGAATCGGATGTAGGAAAAAATCCTGCCTCCCGGACACAGTCAACCGGATTGGTAAAAACATATAATGAAATCTTTAGAAACAATGGCAAGGTATAAGAAAGAACTGACCGAATGTGCCCGCAACCTGAAGCTGCCATTCCTGGCAGAACACCTGGATGAAATACTACATGAAGCACAGGAAAAGCAACAGACTTACTCCGAGTTTCTGTCAACTTGTCTGATGCGGGAACTTCGGGACAAGGAAAGGAGAAGTTATCTGACCAGGTTGAAATTTGCAGGATTGCCTGCAAGGTATGATCTGGATCTATATGATTTCTCACGTACCGAAGGGATTGACCAAAGGCAGATGCGCGAATTGCGTGAACTGGTATGGATAAGAAGGACATATAATCTTCTGCTGGTAGGAGATTCCGGAACCGGAAAGACATTCATTGCTTCAGGACTTATCCATGAAGCAGTGAAAGCGGGTTATAAGGCATACCTGCTGACCTTGGAAGAACTGTTTGTCTGTTTGAAGACTAAGGAGATATCACGACCCGCGATGAAAACATACAAACGAATAATGAAAGCGCAGCTGCTGGCAATCGATGATGTTACGCTGTTTCCCCTGAAAGGAGAAGATGTACTGCTACTGTTTAAACTGGTGAATTGCGTTCAAGGTAAGACATCACTTATCATTACCGCAAGCCGGGATCTTACCGGATGGCTGGAGATGGCAGGAGACGAAGTTTGTGCGGCAGCTCTACTGGACAGACTACTCTATTGTTGTGAGATAATCAGGCTATCAGGAAAAAGCTACCGCATGGAAAACAGGAAAACAATTTTTAGCAATCAACAGATAGGGACTGCATCTTAAAAAAAAAAAGTTAATGAAAGTAAAGAAGAGAACTAAGGAAAGTGGATACTGTTAAATTGCACAAAAAAGGGACCTGTAAATTTGCTCGGTACATCCAATAATTATTTTTTTTGTCTTAAAAACATGGATTTAACAAACATTTTATGTAACAATATCGTTTATTAATAAAATACAAACTTGAAATAACACTATAAAGATAAAAATGCATAGAAACACAGCCCTACTTATTATAGTAATATTACTTTGTGCATCCTCTGCCCTGGGCCGCGGCGTAAACTATCAGTTTACGTCCATTTCCATTGAGGAAGGGCTTTCACAATCAACTGTCCAATCCATTCTCTTGGATAAAAAGGGAAAGTTATGGATAGGAACGAGGAATGGACTAAATTCTTATACGGGACAAGATTTAAAAATATTCAAGAGTAACCCGGAAGACAGATATTCTTTACCCGACAATGAGATTCTACATCTAACTCAAGATTCTCTAAACAATATATGGATATCCACCCGGGAGGGGATGGTAACATATGATGAGAAACATGGGAATTTTACTCTTGTTAATCGAGATATAATATACTCCTCTTTATGCATAACCGATGGAATACTTTTCGGAAGCGAAAACCGAATATACAAATATGACTATAAAAAACGCTCTTTTAAATCCATTAATATTAAAAAGCAAGAGGATAAAGGTAGTGATGTTACAAAGTACAGGGTACAAAAAATTATAGCATTTTCTGAAAGAGAGGCACTAGTCGCCACCAGAAGAGATGGGGTATACGTATTGGACTATCAGACCATGCGACTGAAAAGGCTTTTCTCTGGTTCAAACAATATTCTGCAAGGGGCGTATCTATCGTCAAACGGATATATATATTTATCCTTTTGGGGACAAGGTTTGTTTTGTTATGAAAAAACAGGTAAGTTTATAAAACGGTATACAAAAGAAAACTCCGACCTAACAAACAATTATGTATTGGATATCGTAGAGAAGGAAGGGTTTCTATGGCTGGCGACTGACGGAGGAGGAATCAACCGTCTGGAACTGTCTAATGAGAATTTCTCCAATCTCTACCATATTGCTGGAGATAAAAATTCGTTACCCGTAAATTCTGTTACTATATTATATAAGGATGAAAATGAAGGCCTATGGGCCGGAAGTGTCAGAGGAGGGGTTTTCAATATTAAAGAAAGCTACATACGCACATATAAAGACTGCCCATTAGGATATATTAACGGACTGAGCGAGAAATCGGTAACAAGTTTATTCGAAGAGCCTAATGGAAGGCTATGGATCGGTACAGACGGTGGCGGAATAAACCTGTATGAGCCTCAAACGGGAGATTTCAAGCATTTTTACTCCACCTATGGAGATAAAGTGGTTTCCATAGCTCCTATATCAGAAAAAGAGCTGATAGTATCTGTTTATACCAAAGGACTCTTTTTATTCGACACACACACGGGAGCTTACCGACCATTTTTAATAATAAATGATAGTATCAATTTCAGGCAATGCTTTTACGGATATATTCCACGCGCCCATCGGGTGACAAAGAACAAAATATATATACTAAGCAAAGATATATGGATATATGATATAAATAATAGAAAATTCTCTCCGATCAAAACAGACAAGAATTACCAATTACCAACTTCAGTAATGGGGTATTCTGATGAAAAGATGTCTCTAACGATGAGTGGCAATAAAGTATTCCAAATCATTAATAAAAATGATAGCATCCAACCTCTTTTTCAAATAGACGAAAAAGAGACCATCACTGCAATCGATTGTGACGGACAAGATAGGATATGGGTGGGAACAACAGCCGGGATAGGATATTACAATCTAAAAGAAAAAAGATACTCAAAAATAGACTCACAATTGTTCAGTGACATTAGTGCACTCCGCTATGACCCTTCCTCTGAAAGGGTATGGATTTGCGCGCAAAACCAGCTGTACTCGTATTGTATAAAAGACGACAAGTTTATCCAATGGAACAGAAGCGACGGATTTCATCCCAATGAAATAATATTCACTTATCAACAACGGACTATGAAAAAACACCGATATCTTTATTTCGGTGGTATAGAAGGGCTGGTGCAAATTAACACGGATATTCCAGAGCCTAATGAGCCATATCCTGAGATAGATCTTTGTGGAGTAGAGCTTAACGGACAACTACAAACATCAGATATAAATATACGCAACATAAAGATTCCATGGAAATATAATACACTCATACTACAGGTACATATCAAAAACAAAGATATTTTCCAGCGGGTTCCATTTCGATATATTATAAAAGGAGACGTTGATAAAAGCATTGACTCATATCATCCGATGCTGGAACTTTCCAATCTCTCCCCAGGCAAATACCACATTGAAGTATCATGCATGACAAAAGACGGGAATTATACCATGCCCATCCACCTAACTGACATTCATGTCACCCCACCATGGTATAAAACGGACTGGTTTATAATCCTATGTTGCATTTTTCTTACAGGAGGAATCATTGTAGGAATGTCTATTTTTAATATAAGAAAAGAAGTCAAAATACAAAAGAGACTAAAAGAATATAGACAATATTTTAATGAAAAGAAGATAGATTTTCTCATTCACATAAATCATGAATTACGGACCCCTTTGACATTGATTTATGCTCCACTAAAATGTTTGATAGATAAAAACGAGACACAAGGGTTACCTTCATATCTGATGCCACAATTGCAATTAATATTCAATCAGGCACAATATATGAGGGAAATAGTGGACATGGTACTAGACTGGAACAGTATGGAAGCAGGCTATAGTAAATTGAAAATACAAAAATGCAAATTAGACGAATGGATAACTAATATTGTAAAAGATTTTACAGAAGAAGCTAGGCAGAAAGGGATATGCATAAAATTACAAATGACCACCGATATAGAAGAGGTATGGTTTGATAAGCAAAAATGTCATACCGTACTGTCAAACCTGCTGATGAATGCACTGAAATTCAGCATGCCCGAAAGTTGTATAACAATAAACACACGGAAGCTTGAAAACAAAGTCAGAATATCAGTTGTAGATGAAGGAATCGGTATACAAGATTCGGATATAACAAACCTTTTCACACGGTTTTATAAAGGTAATCATAAGGAAAAAGGAAGCGGGTTCGGATTATATTATGCCAAAACAATCATGGAAATGCATGGAGGGGATATTGGGACCTATAATAATACCGACAAAGGGGCGACATTTTATTTAGAGTTGCCGCTTCTTGATATCAATGAAAAGGCAGAAGCCACAAAGTTACTACAAAAAGAAGCCCCCATTGTGAACACAACTCAAGATTTACATTTCGATTGTACGGGGAAGACCATACTTATCGTAGAGGATGAAAAGGAGTTAAGAGAATACCTAATAGAGTCCTTTACAGAAACTTTTAAAAAAGTTTATGCAGCAGACAATGCAATCTCGGCACTGGAAACATGCAGAAAGAAACAACCGTCTATCATTGTGAGCGATGTAATGATGCCCCAAATGGATGGTTTTGAATTATGCCGTCAAATAAAAAACGACATCCGGATAAGCCATATACCAGTAATATTGCTGACAGCACGTTATGACCAAACAGGAATAACAACCGGATATAAATCCGGAGCCGATTCTTATATCCCTAAACCTTTTGATTTGGCCTTTTTAAAGGTCGTCGTCGGCAATATTTTAAAAAACAGAGAAAAAATACACAGTCAATATGTAACGGTTACTGGTTCACTCTCCTTATTAGATTTGACAAACAGTAAGGCCGATGAGGATTTCATGAAAAAGATAAATGCTGTCATACATGAAAATCTATCTGACGAAGAGTTCTCCGTCCAGCAATTGGCGGATGCAATGATAGTCAGCCGATCTTCATTATACAGCAAAATAAAAATTATAACAGGTATGGGAGTAAATGACTATATAAACAGATTACGCATAGAGCAAGCGATGTCACTACTTGTTAACACAAATTTAAATATAAATGAAATAAGTTGCGAAGTGGGTTTTACTTATCCCCGATATTTCAGTTCTACGTTTAAAAGCATGACAGGAATGACTCCAAAACAATTTAGAAATGAAAAATGTAATAAATGATACATGGGTATGCGCCAGAACAAGGATGGACAGCCCGTATCTCTTTTTGAGGTTGTTGAGTTGTATCATCAGCCGTCCCGCCGCATCGCCTTTCTCCATGGCGCAGCACAGGTAGGTAAGATTGTCCACAATGAAGATTTTACAGCCGGTTTGCAGTGCCATTTGCTCCATGCCGCCGATGATGGCTTCCTCGAAATTGTCTTCCAGCAACGAATTAGAGTCAAGCGATACCCTGTACAGCCTGTCGGGAAAGGTATAGAGCTTTCCGTGCTCGCCCGTGTAGCGGAGCTGGAACTGCTTTTCGGATAGTTCGAGGTCCAGATACAGCACATTGTCAGTCCGAGCGATACGGTCGGCTATCTGCACGGCAAGGATAGACTTGCCCACATTGGAATCCGCAAAGACGCAGGACAGCTCCCCCTCATACCCAAAACTGTTCCACAACGCACGGGGCGTGGGTAGCAGCGACGCTTCGAGTATCGTCCAGTTGGCGGTCTTGATACTCATCACGCCGATGCTGTCCGGCATACCGTTCTGTATTTGGGTTGCCCTCGTCAGGTCGCCATGTATCAGATTGATATAATCCTTATCCTCTTCCATGGGTTCTTACCAGTTACGGGGATTAGGCTTGTGGCGGTGGGAAGAGGATATGGATTCGCTGAGTTCCTCATTGGACAAGGGTACGGGATTCTTCCGGGAGGATTCCAGCATCTGTCCAGCTCGTCCCGGTAAAGGCAATAGCGTTTGCCGGGCTTGGTGGCAGGAATGCTTCCCTCTGACAGCTTCATGTAGAGCGTGCCTTTGGGAATGCCCAGATACTCCGCCGCCTCTTTCACCGACATGGGAACATGGGTGTCCACCGCTTTTGCATTGTTCACACTGCGCTGCTCTCTAAGCAGGCTTTTCAAGCCCATCACCTCGTCCCGAAGCTGGGTGACAACCTCCGGGAGGTCGTTGAATGTAATCACTGTTTTTTCCATTTGCGTACTCGCCTCTTTTGTAAGGCTTGGCGCAAAGGACTGGAATGATACAGCCGTGAACACCTCCACGAAAGGTCATTGCAAAATAATTCCCGAATAACGATGCCCAACCGTGACTGACGGACAAAGCTGTTCGGGAAACGGTGTGATATAGACAGTTATCTGTTGTTGAATACTTGCGGTTATTGGTTGTGGAAAGGCTGGCTATACTCTTCCCGTACATAATCCGCAGGATACTGGAAATCCGGCTTGCCGTTTTCCGGCTCGTCTATGGGAATTTGTGTCTTTAACGGCTCTACCTTGAAGTTTTTGATGGTCGCCAAGTCCGTATCGGCGAACTCCCGTGGGAAAAGGGTGCTGATGAAACGGGCACGGTGTCCCCCGTGTAGTATTTCTTGTACATGAAACGCTCGGAGATATTCCACACGAAATGGAGGAGCGGAATGTTTGAAACATCCTTGGTTAGCCGTCCCTTTATCGGCTTGGGCTTGTAACTGTGAAGGCGTATCCAGTTGTTGACCTCGCCACAGATATGGTTCACGGTCCCTTGGTCTGCAATGCGGGGCATGACGAAATGGATGTATTCCATGACCATGCGGATACGCTCCTCCTCTTCCTGCTTCTGCTTGTCCTCATAGCTGGCACGGTTCTTCTCGTGAAGCTCCGAGGCAATGGCAATCTCTACCGGTTTTATTTTCGGGGTCGCTTCTCCACCTGTCGGCATTGATGACGGTGTTATAGGCTCATGCGCTTCTTGGGACGGCTCTTCCTGAACTGTTATGATCTCGGTGGCAGGCGTCTTTTTCTTGCCGAACTTGATTTTGTAGATTTCGTATGCGTCGAAGATGACTGTCTAGAAGGAGAAGTAGAGCAGCCAGCCTAAAAGGTTGCTGCATACAAAGACAATCAGCCTTACAAAAGTATCCTGATTGAATTTGTTGGCAACAATCAGCGTTGCGATAAATGGGATCAAGAGAATGGCAAAGCCGATGAATCCTAAAATGATATATTTGTCCTTTACGGACGGTTCCATATTGTCTTATCTGGTTGTTACTTGTTACTGTTTTCGCAAATTTAATAGTCTTCTTTCAATTGTTACTCATTATCCTTGTTAGCGGTTTCTTTTTCAATGTTTTTCACCAAATATCCGAAATCATACTCAATTATCATACTTTAAGGACTTATTGGTTACCACCCAAAATAAAAGGAGTGGTTAAAGCTCCAAGCAATAACCTCTCTCTGAATATTCAAATCGCCTTATGCCTCTCTGCGTTTCAAGGTTATCTTGTCCACGACCTCACACATCTGCTGCGCTGCCATCTTGGAGTAAATCTGCGTGGTGGTAATGTTCTTGTGTTCCAGATTCGCAAATCGATGAACAGAATCTCACCCGTACGATTGCGAAGTTGTCTGCCATGCCATGGACCGCCTTTCTTGTTATTGTTCAAAATTCAAAGGGTGACAGATGATATATCGGTAGAATAGAACATATTTCGCGGCGAAACGATAATCGCTTCTACTTTGTCGCTTTCGATTAGCTGTTTGCGTATTCCCTGCGTATCACTATCACCCAAAGCACCATTGGCAAGCAGGAATCCTGCAATTCCGCAACTGACATTCAGTTTATTTAGGATATGAAGAATCCACGCATAGTTGGCATTACTTGTCGGAGGGACTCCATAGCCTTGCCATCGAGGATCAGTCTCAAAACCTCCATATTCGGCATATTTCTTTAATGGGTTAGCCATGGTGTTATCAAACTTGAGTTCCTTATGCTGGTCATCAGAGAAAGTGGACACGGCTCTATCCCCCAAATGGTAAGAGATGCCTCGGATAGCTAAATTCATCTTTGCAAGGCGATAGGTGGCCGGTTCGGATTCCTGCCCATACACATTGACAGCTTTAGTATTTCCGCCGTGAGCCTCTATGAATATTGCAGCTTGAACGAACATACCGCCGGAACCACAGCAAGGGTCATAGACCGTCCCATCAAAAGGTTCTATAAGGGACGCGATAAGCTCTACGATAGAATGCGGAGTGTAAAATTCCCCTTCCTCTTTGTCTGCGTTGATTGAGAAAGCCTGTAAAAAAGACTCATATACACGTCCTATGAGGTCATGGTCATTAAATTTCTGAGGATCTATCTTGTTTATTTCATCCACAACGCTTTTCAAAACGCCCGGTTCAAGAGCTGTTTTTGTGAAAATCTGCTGCGGAAGGGCATTTTTCAGCTTAGGCTCGTTGTCGTCCAACGATTTTATGGCCATACCAGTAGGCAAGGTAAGAATCAACTTGTCCCAAAATGTTTCATCCGTTAGGAAAAACACTCCGTCCTACATATATTGGTTGGGGCGCGAAAGTTGCAACTCAATGAAATCCTTATCATCAATGCCCTGCACTTCCACTATTTCATACCTGATCTTCTCCTTTTGCTGTTTGAACCGTTCTCCTATGAATTTCAGGAATACAAGAGTCAACAGCAAGTCGCGTTTATCTGTCATGGCTGCACGCCCACGCAGACTGTTACGACAGTTGAAAAGTATCGTTTCAAGGGTCTCTTCCTTTACCGGTTTATTCTGTTTCTTAGCCATTCTATTATTTTATCAGTTCTGTATTTAATTTAAAAGCATTTGCATCAATCCCCATTTGGTAAATCTTAATGTCTGAATTCAGTTTCTGGACAACACTTATTATTTTTGATCTCTCATCTGCATTCATATTGATTCCCAAATAAACGGACTCGAAACACTCTCCTCCGATTTTAGGAAAAGCTCGTACTTCCTTCCAAGCAATCGGACCTTTATCATCATTCTGACCAGGTAATAATGCCATATATGTAGGACTAGGGTCTAAAATAAATAGCCTGACCTCTTGTTCATGCTCCCAAGCCTTTGCCTTTGTGGATAATTGATAATGGAAGAAATCTTTTGCATCCCTGAAATAATCAGGCTTCTCTACAATATCTTTATATTGGACTTCCACTTCGGAACAACCAATCATAATTCCGCCATACATGCAAAAAAGGTATTTTCGAACTTTCTCCATGTCCAAACCGATGCAGACACCTTTATGCTTACGTAATAGCTCCACATCAAGATTGAATCATGTATCTTGGAAAGGCTACATATCCACACCTCTTCTCTGGTTCTACGAAATGGATCTCTTCTTAATTCTTCAATTATTTCCGGAGTCCATCCTCCACATGCTTCTTTCGGAACATTGGAGAAATCAATTAACGATGGGTGGCAGTCAAACGGGTCGTTCAACTGCGTAGCATTGGTAAATTGAAGATTACTATAATGCAACATCATCACTCCATCATTGAAATCAAGATACTTATATAATTTCTCTGTTTCCATCAACTTATTATTCCGTCCTCAATAATTCATCCACAGTGACACCCAATACTTTGGATATTTGAATTAGCGTCTCCACATTAGGCTGAGTTGTGTTTGTAACCCATTTGAATATTACCTTAGATTTGCATCTGAAGATTACAGATAAAATAGAAAGGATAAATTTGTGATACAAAGAAAGAATGCAGAAAGTGAACCAGTTAGAATTAAGAAGTTTGCGAGCTTCATTGCCATAAGCGGACTTCCTGCTTGTTTGAATCCAGACCCAGATAGTAGGTTAGCATCCATTGTTAAGGTAATTGGGTTAAGTTCAAGCCCTTTCTTTCTTAAATCAGTAAAAGACAAAAGAATGGAAAATTTTTATTTTATCGGTGTGGACGTGTTGAAAAAGAAGCTGAACTTCTGCGTAATGTTTGAGGGAAAGGTTGTACATGAAGAAGAAACAAGCAACCATCAAGGCGCGATCATGTCGTTGCTGCATCATTTGGAAGAGGATTATGGGATAGCAAGCGGTCAAATGCTTGTCTGTGCGGAGCATACGGGGCAGTACACGTTCCCTTTGGCTTGTGCCTGCAAAGCAGTAGAATGTAGGCTATGGCTTGAAAATGCAGCGGAAATCAAATACTCTTCCGGTGTACAACGGGGAAAGAGTGACAAGGTGGATGCCAAGCGTATCGCCATTTATGCCAGCCGTTTTCAAGACAAAGTGCGCTATTACGAACGTCCCACGGAGGATATTGAAAGATTGAAACAGCTTGAATCCGAACGCACCTTGTATGTGACGGATTTTGCCAAATATAAAGGACAGATGAAAGACCAAAAGGAGTATATGCCCAAATCCCTGTATGAACGCAAGATGAAGCGTTTGCAGGCATTGATGGACGACTTGGAGGAAGCCATACAGTCCATTACTGACGAAATGGATGAAGTGATAGCTTCTTGTCCGGTACTATTCAGGCAGAGGGAACTGTTGATGTCCATAGATGGCGTGGGGCGTGTGGTGGCAACCAACATGATAATCGCAACGGAAGCCTTTACACGTTTTGATGATCCGAGGAAGTTCAACTGTTATGCCGGAGTAGCACCTTTCTCTTATTCTTCCGGAAGTTCCCAACACTCGAAAGCAAGGGTATCACACCGGGCAGACAAGGTGATGAAAAGATTGCTGCATTTGGCTGCCGTGGCTGTAACGCACCGGATTGGAGGTGAGTTGAAGAAGTATTACGAAAGAAAAGTTGCCGAAGGCAAAAACAAGATGTCCGTAATCAATGCCCTACGAGCAAAAATCGTGGCGAGGATGTTTGCGGTCATCAAAAGAAATGAGAGATATAAACCTATTTTATCATAAATAATTTGCAAAAATCATAGTAGTATGGCAGGATCTTTATCCAATTGTTCGGAGAGCCATTTATTGCTCTTATCTTTCTCCGCGAGGACGACTTTGATTCGATTCAGTAATTTATGCTCTATATCCAATGAATTTTTTCAAATATAGAGGCAAAGATACTAATAATTCAGAGAATATACTTGATAGAACAGGCGATATATAGCCTTGGCTCGCTAAAATATGATAAAAACGTCAATTATATTCCTATTTAATGCTTATCATGGAATAGGACTCTAAATGCTGTAGTGTTATACCAACTAATAATTTGTTTGTCCGCCCATTCTTTCTATCGCCTCAGACCGTCTCTAATGGCGCAGTTTATTTGGCTAAACGACGATGTAATTTATACAATAAATTGAAAATCAATGCTAATTGATTTCTTTAACGAGGAGGAGTATTGATACGAACGAATTGATTGAAAATAATAAAATAGTCCCGATAAACCATCCGGTTTATCGGGACTATTTTATTTCAGGTCAGAACATCGGCAGTTGGTAGATGAAGCCTAAAGACAATCGGTTAGTACTGTAATTCTCCTGTCCCAGTACTTTGGCACGATGTGTGAAGTCGTATGAACGCCCTACGTAGGTCAGGAAGAAGTGCAAATTAGTCTTCATTGGATAAAACTCTACCCCCGCCAGGTAGCCCCAGGAAGTACGGTAGTTACCTTTTTCAATGCCGTCGGCTGCTTTGGTGACGGAGGCCGTTTCGTACATGCCTTTCACGAAAGCATTCCACTTGGGGAGGAAACGGTAATTGAGCTTGGTCACTACCGACAAGTAGCCGGCGTTGAAAGCATTGTGTCCGCCGGCATTGCCCACAATCCCGGTGATGGTACCGTTACGGTCGATGCCTTCCTGCGAATACATGAAATCGACGAACATATTGAACTTATCCAGATTCAGTTCGTTGCCCACTGCATAATAATAGAGGTTCTTGCCTTTGGCTTCACTCATGACGGAAGCCGACCAGCGGGTCTTGAACACCTCATTAAAGTTACCATTCCAGTTCAGGGTATAGACCAAAGGCATCTTGCCCGACTTGAGGTCCGGAAGTTTGCCTTCCGAGTCTTCGGTGATTCCATACGTCTTGTCGAACGAACTGTTGCGACTGTTCAGGATCTGCAAGTTGAGCTGCTGGGTAGGTGTAATGTTATAACCGATGTTCAATCCGGTCATAAAATTGCTCATATTCTCGATCATGTCGCTGTATTGGTAGATGTCAATCGGATTCAGGTCGAACTCGAAACCGCCGTAAGCGGTGCATTGTTTACCGGCAAAGAAAGAGAACTGGTCGTTCAGCTTTACACCGATACCGGCATAGTCAATCGAAGTCGGTATGTTGTCGATCATTCCTCCTCCCTCGTTCGAACGGTTCAGACGCTGGCGATAACGATAGGAGAGCCAGCTGTTGAGGTTGCCCTTGGCTTCGATACGAAGTTGGCGCATCTTGAATACTCCTTCGTCGAAACCGTCGCGGAAGTTGGCGTCGAAACTACCTTGCATATTGAGATACAGATTGAACTTATCCGTCTTCTTCTGCACGTTGGTCAGCTCTTCATACAACGATTTATTTTCAAGAAACATCTCTTTCTTTTCCGTCTTTTGGGCATAGACTCCTTGTATGCTGCCCGCAAGGAGCAACATGGCCATTAATTTTTTCATAAGTGTTCAGGTTTTATCGGTCCGATGTCCGGTTAATACTCATTAAAATATTGCTGAATCTGTTTCCAGTCATTGGTTTTGGTCAGTCCGAGAATCAGCAATACACGTGACTTCTGCGGATTCAGTTCCTGAGAAGCAATAAACTGATATTGAGTATCGTCTACTTCGGCATCCATTGTGGTAGGACCGGTAGGTACGCGGGAGGAGCGAACCACGAGGATTCCTTTCTTGCGTGCTTCCAGCAGTACCGGTAAAATGTTTTTGTGGAAGTTGCCGTTTCCTACTCCCGCATGGATGATACCTTTGTAGTCATGATGTAACAGTGGGGTCACCATATCGGGGTCGATGTTCGAGTAGCTGTAGACAATGCCTACTTTGGGAAGAGAGTTCAGGTTGGTTACGTCGAAAACAGATTGGGTCGTATGTTTCTTGAGCGGAGCCTGGTTATAGAATACTTTTCCGTTAAAGATATAGCCCAATGCACCGGAGTTGGGTGCCTGGAAAGTTTGTACGTCGATCGTATTCATCTTTATTGCGCTTTCAGCTCCGAGAATCAGTCCGTTCATGGCTATCAGCACACCTTTGCCGATAGATTCTTTGGCTCCGGCAGTGACTACGGCATTGTAGAGGTTCAGCGGGCCATCGGCACTCAGCGCGGTAGAAGGGCGCATGGCTCCTACAAGTACCACGGGTTTGTTACTTTTTACGGTCAGGTTCAGGAAATAGGCAGTCTCTTCCATCGTATCTGTTCCGTGAGTGATAACGATACCGTCGATGTCCGGGCGTTTCAGGAGTTGGTTGATCTTCTTGGCGAGTATCAGCCACACTTCATCGCTCATGTCCTGCGATGCGATACGTACAATTTGCTCACCGGTCACGTTGGCAATATCCTTGAGTTCGGGTACTGCATCGAGCAGCGTACTGATTGCTACCTGGCCGGCCGTATAGTTGGTGGAAGTGGCAGAACCGCCTGTACCGGCAATTGTGCCACCCGTAGCAAGGATGTGAATATTAGGCTTTTGCGCGAAAGCCATCATCGTGGAAAGTAGTAGTGTGACCACTACAAAGCTTAGTCTTTTTAATTCTTTCATGACTCAACTGTTATTTAGGTTAAAAAAATAGATAGTTCCGTTCTTTTAGAATATCTGGATAAAGAGCAATCCGAGCGCGATGGCTACAACGGTCGATACCAGTCCGGGCATCATAAACGAATGATTCAATACGTATTTACCGATTTTCGTTGTACCGGTCCGGTCGAAATTGATGGCGGCCACTACTGTCGGATAGTTCGGAATGAAGAAATATCCGTTTACAGCCGGGAACATGGCGATCAGCATATACGGTGAAATGCCGAGAGCAATACCCAACGGCATCAGTGCACGTACCGTAGCAGCCTGGCTGTAGAGCAGGATGGACATTATGAACAGGGCAATGCCGAACAACCACGGCATCTGGCGGACAAGTCCTTCGATCGATTCGGTCAGTTGCCCCATGTTGCCTTGCAGAAACGTATCGCCCATCCAGGCTATACCAAAAATAGCGATTACCGCCTGCATCCCTGCCGGAAAAACAGAACCTTGCGTCGCTTTGATACCATCTGTCTTCGTGATCAGCAGGATAAGCGCAGCTGCCGAAAGCATGACGATTTCGATAATGGCAGACATGCCCAGGGTGACTGTTTCGCCATCGATCAGAAATGTGGGGCGCATGCCGTCGAAAGAGCCGAAAAATACAATAAAGGCGGTAGCTAAGATGAAAATCAACACCGATATCATTGCATTGCGCCTATTGTGTACATCTTTAATCTCTATTTTCTTTGAGTTGAAGTATCCTTCAGCCAATCGTTTCTGGTATTCCGGGTCGTCTACCAGCTCTTTACCTACTTTCATAGAAAAAAGTGCACCTACCAGTACGCCGATAATGGTTGCGGGAATCGTTATTTTGAGAATATCGAACAGGGTAATGTCGAAACCGGCCAACAGTCCGAGTAAGGCGACCGTGGCTGCCGAGATGGGACTTGCCGTGATGGCTTGTTGCGAAGCGATGACGGCTATGCCGAGGGGACGTTCCGGACGAATCTTTGTTTCGGTGGCTACCTCTGCAATCACAGGCAATACGGAGTAAGCGACATGCCCTGTTCCCGCAACAAAAGTAAACAGGTAGGTCACAATGGGACTTAATATGGTGACATGTGACGGGTTCTTACGCAATAACTTTTCTGCCAGCTTCACCATATAATCCAGCCCGCCGGCTGCTTGCATGCAGGAGGCGGCCGAGATGACTGCGGCAATCATCAACATCACGTCGATTGGAGGAGCTGTGGGTTGCAATCCGAAGGCAAAAGTAAGTATTCCTAAACCTACGCCGCCCATTACTCCGAGTCCGATACCTCCCAGACGGGCACCGATAATGATAGCTGTCAGTACAAAAGCCAATTGTAGAATCATATCTTTCTTTTTTATTTTTGGCAAAGATAATTGAATAAATTGTCTCTGAATCGGTAAATGATATGCTAATCAACAAAAAAGAAGTTAATAGGTTTTTGCCTATTAGTATATTTTTTCATTATGAAGGATATTTTGTTAAAATCCCTATTGGGAGGGGAGGTTTACAATATGATACATCTATTTGTCTTCATGTATAAAAACTGTTCCTTGTTTAAAGTATGTTAACTAAATTGCGAATATGTATGCTTTCAAAACAATATTGCTTAAGTTTGGTTATTGTAAACACAGTTAAGAATGTAATTGTTAATAAAGATATATTATGAAAGAAGAATTATCGAAAGCAACTCGTACAGAGAGTGATTTAATAGGTGAACGTGAAGTACCCGAAACCGCCTTATATGGCGTACAAACCCTTCGGGGAATAGAGAACTTCCGCATTAGCAAATATCATCTTTGTGAGTATCCCTTATTTATCAATGCACTGGCCATTACCAAGATGGGAGCCGCTATGGCTAACTTTGAACTTGGACTGCTGACCGAAGAGCAGGCAAATGCCATTCTTCGTGCATGTAAAGAAATTCTGGAAGGGAAGCATCATGACCAGTTCCCGGTAGACATGATCCAGGGTGGAGCCGGAACCACCACCAACATGAATGCCAACGAGGTGATAGCCAACCGCGCACTCGAGTTGATGGGACATAAACGTGGGGAATATCAATATTGTTCGCCCAATGATCATGTTAACCGTTCGCAGTCTACCAATGACGCTTATCCGACCGCTATTCATATCGGTATGTATTATACGCACCTCAAACTGGTGAAACATTTTAAGGAGGTGATCGATGCTTTCAGAAGAAAGGGCGAAGAGTTTGCACATGTGATCAAGATGGGGCGCACCCAGCTGGAAGATGCGGTGCCGATGACGCTCGGACAGACGTTCAATGGTTTTGCCAGTATCCTTCAGGATGAAGTCAAGAACCTGGACTTTGCTGCTCAGGACTTCCTGACCGTCAATATGGGAGCTACTGCCATCGGAACCGGAATCACCGCCGAGCCGGAATATGCAAGCAAATGCATAGCGGCTCTCCGGAAGATTACCGGACTGGATATCCGTTTGGCCGATGATCTGATAGGAGCTACTTCCGACACTTCTTGTCTGGTAGGTTACTCTTCTGCTATGCGCCGTATAGCTGTAAAAATGAATAAGATATGCAATGACTTGCGCCTTTTGGCATCCGGCCCGCGTTGCGGGTTGGGCGAAATCAATCTGCCGGCCATGCAGCCCGGTTCGTCCATTATGCCGGGTAAGGTCAATCCGGTTATTCCCGAAGTGATGAATCAGATTGACTATAAAGTAATAGGTAACGACCTTTGTGTAGCTATGAGTGGTGAAGCGGCCCAGATGGAACTGAATGCGATGGAACCGGTCATGGCCCAGTGCTGTTTCGAATCTGCCGATTTGCTGATGAATGGTTTCGATACGCTGCGTACCTTGTGTATAGACGGCATCACGGCCAATGAGGAAAAATGCCGGAAAGATGTTCACAACAGTATCGGTGTGGTGACTGCACTGAATCCTGTTATCGGATATAAAAACTCTACCAAGATTGCCAAAGAAGCACAGGAGACCGGTAAGGGAGTCTATGAACTGGTGTTGGAACATGACATTCTTTCAAAAGAAGACCTCGATACGATCCTTAAACCGGAAAATATGATTCATCCGGTGAAACTCGATATTAAGCCCAATCATTGATATCAGGAATATGAAGTATAATTTTCAGTAAGTAGGAGGAAGGAGATGACCGTTCGGGTATCTCCTTCTTTTTTATTTTTAGGGTATAGTAGTACATCGGTTTCAGTAATAATATGTATCTTTCCCGTCGGTTAATAATTTGTACTATGAAAAGACTCCCGTTTTATTTTTGGGTATCCCTTGCATTGGCTTCGTGTCAGGGTGGCAAGGAAGCAGTGAATCAGGCTCTGCCTGTGATTGATATGAATGAAGATTATCCCGAAAAGGAGATCGTGTTGCAGGATATTGCTGACATAAGCTATATTCCTTTGGAGACTAACGACGAATTTCTGTTCGACGGTTCGGTAGAAGTGGTCACCGATCAATATGTGATAACCAAAGGACATCGGGGAAACGACGTTTGCTTCTTCAGCCGGCAGGGGAAAGTACTCAACCGCATCCACAGGGTCGGTAACGGCCCGGGTGAATACAAGGATATCGGTTCGATAGATGTAAACCCGGCGAACGGCGAACTTTACCTGAAGGAGATGAACCGTCAGCAGATTCACGTCTATTCTCTGGACGGAAAGTTCAAGCACTCTTTTACTTTCCCTGAAGGGAAACGGATGAGTCGCATGTGCCTGTTCTCTCCCGACTATTTGATAGCGGAACAGGAGTCAAAGGTGCCGGACGATCAGGATGCCAACTTCTATCCTTATCTTTTGGTCTCCACCCGGGACGGGCATCTGGATTCACTGGACTATGTGCAGAAAAGAAATATTCTCGTCAAGCTTATTGTCAATGCGGAAAACCATTCATACGCTTATCTTCTGGAACCCTCTTTGATTCGTAATGGCTCCCGCTTTTATATCGGCAATCCCGACTCGGATACCTTGTTTGCAATGAATCCGGACCGCACCTTAGAGCCATTGCTCGTCCGTACTCCTTCACATTCGGAGGAGGGAAACAAGTATGGTTTGTTTTTACGGGGAGCGGCGGGGGCTTATTTCTTTCTGACTAAGCAACCTATGGAAGTGCCGATGAACAGTATCGAGTCATTGGATCTGAAAAGTGAAGAGTGGCTGTACGACTGTCGCACGCAGGAAGTCTGCCGTTACTTGTTGAAGAATAAAGACGATGCTTCGAAACGTGTGGAAGGTATCATGTTCTTTTGCTATCCCGAAGATTGCGGCTTGGCTGTTCTGAAGTCCGAAGACCTGATGGATGCTTACGAAGCCGGTCAGCTGAGCGGTGAATTGAAAGAGATAGCAGCCGGCCTGAAAGCCGATGACAACCCGGTATTGATGTTGATTCACTTCAAAAAGTAAGGAAGCCTTCCTCGCCGAGGACGCAAGAAGAAAGTCGCGTCGTATGCTCTCGTCCGGCATAGAAAGCTTCCGCTTGCATTTGACATAAAAAAAGAGATGTGCCGTAGATTCTTATTTCTCGGTGCATCTCTTCTTTTTTGGTGACTCCACTTGTGGGGGAGACGGACAAACAACAAAATTATTGCGGAAAGAGTGGGATTCAAACCCACGGAACGGACAAGCCGTTCACCGGATTTCGAGTCCGGCCCATTCGATCACTCTGGCATCTTTCCTTGAAGTACCACAAAGGTACATGGATTTTCGGTCCGTTGTTCCGGGAAAGGTATTTTTTTCTTCTTGCCTGCATCTGAATGTTTCCATCCTGAGACGGTAAGGGTATCTTTTAAGGAAAGGAACTACCGGATGGGCAACCCGGACGATACCAGTTGTGCAACTGGTGTATGACGAGTTGTATAACTGGTATATGCTGCCTTAGGAAGATGCTCACACGGGCTTTCCGATAGATTGCATGTGCCTTTATATGAACGTTATCAAAAAACAAAATAGGGTAGCGTAATGTTATAGAATAGAAAGCTTTGCTGAAAATATGCAAACAGATTTAATGTTTTTTTAATTTAAAACTATATCTTTGTCCCGAATTTTAAACACAACTTAGTTATGAAAAAGATTATTAGTGCTTTAATGATAGCTGTATGTATCGGTATGGCTATGCCTGCTCAGGCACAACTTATCAAGTTTGGTGTGAAAGGTGGTGTAAACCTGGCAAAAGCTGATTTTAATAAGTCTGATTTAAAAACAGACAACTTCACCGGATTCTTTATCGGTCCGATGGCTGAGGTTACTATTCCATTGGTAGGTCTGGGTGTTGACGGTGCCCTTTTATTTGCTCAGAGAGGTGTAAAAGTCGGTGATGAGTCTATCAGACAGAATGGGCTTGATATTCCAATCAACTTAAAGTATACTATCGGTTTGGGTAGCGCATTGGGTATCTATGTAGCAGCCGGTCCGGATTTCTATTTCAACTTCTCCGGTGATAAAAACTATGGAGAGCTTGGACGGTTGAATAAAAAAAATGCTCAGGTAGGAATCAATGTAGGTGCTGGTGTGAAGCTGTTGAGACACTTACAAGTAGGTGCCAATTATAACATTCCGTTGAATAAAACGGCAGAATGGAAAGAGGCTGATTTCTCTTATAAGACTAAAATGTGGCAGATTTCCGCAGCTTACATTTTCTAAGAAGACAGAATCATTTTATGATAAACGAATCCCCGGCGCTTGCGTCGGGGATTTTTTGTATCTTTGTCCTCACAATGAAAAAGTATGTAGATGTCATATTACCTTTGCCTCTGCCCCGTTGCTTTACCTATTCCCTTCCGGACGAAGGGGCTGAAGAGGTGCAAATAGGTTGCCGGGTAGTTGTACCTTTCGGGCGGAAGAAGTACTATACAGCCATTGTTCGCAATGTGCATCACTATGCACCGACCGAATATGAAGTCAAAGAGATCTCTACTGTACTTGACACCTCTCCGATACTGCTGCCCGGTCAGTTCCGGTTCTGGGAATGGCTGGCCGATTATTATCTTTGTACGCAGGGTGATGTTTACAAAGCCGCATTGCCTTCCGGCCTGAAGTTGGAGAGCGAGACGATTGTGGAGTATAATCCCGACTTCGAGGCGGATGCTCCTCTTTCTGAACGCGAGCAACTGGTGCTCGACCTGCTTGCCAAAGAACCCGAGCAATGTGTCACCAAACTTGAGAAAGAGAGCGGATTGAAAAACATTCTCACCGTTATCAAGTCGCTGCTCGACAAGGAAGCTCTGTTTGTAAAAGAAGAGCTCCGCCGCACCTATAAACCCAAAACGGAAGCCCGGGTCCGGCTGGTGGCAGACGCTTCCGGTGAAGAGAATCTCCGGCGTATCTTTGACGAGCTGGAGCGCGCTCCGAAACAGTTGGCGTTGTTGATGAAGTATGTGGAGCTTTCCGGCGTGTTGGGGGACGGTGCATCCAAAGAAGTGTCCAAGAAAGAACTTCTGCAACGTGCCTCTGCTTCTCCCGCTATTTTCAACGGATTGGTAGAAAAACAGATATTCGAGGTCTATTATCAGGAAATCGGGCGGTTGAACCGTTTGGTCGGAAAGACGGTAGAACTGAACGTGCTGAACGAGCACCAGCAACGGGCTTATCATGAAATCATGCAGAGCTTTCAGGAGAAGAATGTCTGTCTGCTCCACGGAGTGACTTCCAGTGGAAAGACCGAAGTATACATCCACCTGATAGAAGAGACGTTGAGGCAAGGCAGGCAGGTGCTTTATCTGTTGCCCGAAATAGCATTGACTACCCAGATCACCGAACGGCTGAAACGGGTGTTCGGCTCCCGGTTGGGAATCTATCACTCCAAGTTCCCCGACGCCGAGAGAGTAGAGATCTGGCAAAAGCAGTTGACGGAGGAGGGTTACGATATTATTCTGGGGGTACGCTCTTCGGTGTTCCTCCCGTTTCGGAATCTCGGACTGGTCATTGTGGACGAGGAACACGAAAATACGTATAAGCAACAAGATCCCGCACCGCGCTATCATGCCCGGAATGCTGCCATCGTGCTGGCTTCGATGTATGGGGCAAAGACGTTGCTGGGTACTGCCACTCCTTCGGTGGAGACTTGGCAGAATGCCACTACCGGCAAATTCGGGTGGGTGGAACTGAAAGAACGCTATAAGGAAATTCAATTGCCGGAGATTATTCCGGTAGATATAAAGGAGTTGCACCGCAAGAAGCGGATGACGGGGCAGTTCTCTCCGTTGCTGCTGCAATATGTCCGCGAGGCACTCGATAATAAACAGCAGGTGATTCTGTTTCAGAATCGCCGGGGATTTGCTCCGATGATAGAGTGCCGCACGTGCGGATGGGTGCCAAAGTGCAAGAACTGTGATGTCAGCCTGACCTATCATAAAGGTATCAATCAGCTGACTTGCCACTATTGCGGGTATACTTACCAGTTGCCCCGTTCGTGTCCGGCTTGCGAAGGGGTCGAGTTGATGCACAGAGGATTTGGTACGGAAAAGATAGAAGATGATGTGAAGTTGATTTTTCCGGAAGCTTCCGTAGCACGTATGGATCTCGATACTACACGTACGCGGTCGGCATACGAAAAAATTATTGCAGACTTTGAACAGGGAAAGACCGATATACTGATCGGTACCCAGATGGTATCCAAAGGACTCGACTTTGACCACGTCAGCGTGGTGGGGATACTCAATGCGGACACGATGCTGAATTATCCCGATTTCCGTTCGTACGAACGTGCCTTCCAGTTGATGGCGCAGGTTGCCGGACGTGCCGGACGAAAAAATAAACGGGGCAGGGTAGTGTTGCAAACCAAAAGTATAGACCATCCCATCATCCGTCAGGTGATGACGAACGATTATGAAGATATGGTGGCGGGACAACTGGCTGAGCGGCAGATGTTTCATTATCCTCCGTATTACCGGATGGTGTATGTCTATCTGAAAAACCGGAACGAGACGTTGCTTGATGTGATGGCACACACCATGGCCGAGAAACTGCGCGCATTGTTCGGAAACCGGATACTGGGACCGGATAAACCGCCCGTTGCCCGTATTCAAACTTTGTTCATACGAAAAATAGTTGTTAAAATAGAACAAAATGCGCCGATGAGTCGTGCCCGTGAATTACTTTTGCGGGTACAACGTGAAATGATAGAAGACGAACGGTTTAAATCGCTGATTGTTTACTATGATGTAGATCCTATGTAATGAAAACCAATCTTAATATATTACCCTTAAAAAATGAAACCATGAAGCGAATCACGACACTTTTGCTTTCTTGCCTGGTTAGTACAGGCCCGCTTCTTGCCCAGCAAGGAGTGACACAATGTGGAACACCGACCGGACAGGCCCCGTTCCCCATCCAGTCTTATAAAGAATTGCCCGATCCGGTTGCTCCTTCCGAAAAAGAATGGGCGGCAGTCAAAGCCCCTCAGGTACAATGGGGAAATACCGATACCCGGTATGCGAAACATGCCGTACCTGTGATCCAGTCGCAGAAAAGCATTACGCTGGAGGGATGGCGCGGTGAGAAACTCCATGCGCAGGCTGTTGTCTGGACCGGTACCGACCTGAAAGGATTGAACTATTCTCTCTCCGAATTTAAAAACTCCAAGGGAGATGTACTTCCGGCCGATGCATTCAGCGGAGGTTTTGTCCGCTATGTGATGACCGACGAATTGAATAAAGACGGACGTGGCGGCTGTGGTTATCGTCCCGATCACTCCATTTACGACTCTCTGTTGGTTGCCGATCCGATTGACCACTTGCTGACTTCGATGCCTATGGAAGCTAAAAGCACTCAGGCCATCTGGATCAATTGCCAGGTTCCCCAGACTGTGTCACCGGGAGTCTATCGTGGTACGGTCGAGGTGAAAGACGGAGATAACCGTCTGTCTACCTTGAAGATGGATATCAAAGTCTCTTCACGCGTGTTGCCTGCCCCGTCTCAGTGGGCTTTCCACCTCGATTTGTGGCAGAGTCCGTTTGCCGTGGCACGTTATTATCAGGTTCCGCTCTGGAGTCAGGCACACATAGATGCCATGCGTCCTGTGATGAAGATGCTGGCGGATGCCGGACAGAAGATTATTACGGCTTCCATCATGCATAAACCTTGGAACGGACAGACTTAT
Source organism: Bacteroides fragilis NCTC 9343 (assembly GCF_000025985.1). NCBI lineage: Bacteria > Pseudomonadati > Bacteroidota > Bacteroidia > Bacteroidales > Bacteroidaceae > Bacteroides > Bacteroides fragilis. The sequence continues at coordinate 4,737,842 of NC_003228.3, read as the reverse complement.
GACTACTTTGAATCGATGGTCACCTGGACAAAGAAAGTGAACGGCACTTGGGCTTTCGATTATGATGTGTTCGACAAGTGGGTAGAGATGATGATGAGCGTGGGCATCGACAAGCAGATCAATTGCTACTCGATGGTTCCGTGGAAGTTGTCTTTCCAATATTTCGATCAGGCTACAAACAGTATGCAGTATGTGAAAACCGCTCCGGGCGAAAAAGCTTACGAAGAGATGTGGGTGGCTATGTTGAAGTCATTCTCTAAACATTTACGTGAGAAAGGTTGGTTCGATATTTGTACCATTGCCATGGACGAACGCCCGATGGAGGTTATGCAGAAAACATTGCAGGTGATCCGCAAAGCCGATCCTGAGTTTAAAGTATCGCTGGCGGGTAACTTCCACAAAGAACTGGAAGCGGATATCTACGACTATTGTATTCCTATCGGAGCTTCTTATCCGGCGGAGGTATTGGCACGTCGTGCACAAAACAATCTTCCTACTACCTATTATACGTGCTGTACGGAAGCTTTCCCGAATACCTTTACCTTCTCCGATCCTGCCGAGGCTGCCTGGATGAGTTATTATTCTGCCAAAGATCATCTTGACGGCTATCTGCGTTGGGCTTATAATAGTTGGCCGAAAGAGCCGCTGCTCGATTCACGTTTTGAGGCCTGGGCCGGTGGAGACACTTATCTGGTTTATCCGGGAGCACGCTCTTCCATTCGTTTCGAAAAATTGATCGAGGGTGTTCAGGCTCACGAAAAGATAACGATCCTTCGCAAGGAATTTACGGATAAGAAAAACAAGACCGGATTTAAGAAGCTGGAAAAAATGCTCTCCACATTTAACTTGAGAGACTTCCCTGAAGTTCCGGCTGCCGAAACAGTGAATAAGGCGAACAAAATACTGAATTCGTTGTAGAATTATTGACTGTACTTATATGATACCGCATGCAGAAACGCGTAGCTGGGAGATCCATGCGGCACGTTGTTGCATGCGGATTTTTATATCTTTATATTTCAAAAGTAAGAAAGCATGAAAAAGAAAATACTTTTTGTTTGCCTCGGCAACATTTGCCGCTCTTCTACGGCAGAAGGCGTGATGCTTCATCTGATTAAAGAAGCCGGCCTGGAAAAAGAGTTTGTGATTGATTCAGCCGGTATATTGGCTTATCACCAGGGGGAACTGCCCGATAGCCGTATGCGTGCCCATGCCGCCCGCAGAGGATATGAACTGGTACATCGTTCGCGTCCTGTCCGTACGGAAGATTTTTACAACTTCGATCTTATAATCGGTATGGATGATCGGAACATGGACGATCTGAAGGAGAAAGCACCCTCTCCGGCAGAGTGGAAAAAGATCCACCGGATGACGGAATACTGCACCCGCATCCCCGCCGATCACGTGCCCGACCCTTATTATGGAGGTGCGGAGGGCTTTGAATACGTGCTCGACATACTTGAGGATGCTTGTGCCGGACTCCTTACTTCTTTAACTCAGGATAGCTGATGCGTGTGTGATAAATCGTTTTCAGTTTTTCTTTGAATACAGCTTTTATCGTCGCGATGTCTTTGAATGTGATCGGGCATTCTTTGAAATACCCCTCTTGTACTTGCGAATCGATAATCTTATCTACCAGATTACTGATGCTCTCTTCGGTATACTCCGGCAAGCTGCGTGAGGCGGCTTCTACGGAGTCTGCCATCATCAGTATGGCTGTCTCTTTCGAGAACGGATTGGGACCCGGATACGTGAAAACTTCTTCGTTCGGTTCTTCGCCCGGATGTTCGTTTTTCCAGGATATGTAGAAGAACTTGGTCTTTCCGCGCCCGTGGTGAGTACTGATAAAGTCCTTGATCACTTTAGGCAGATTATGCTTGTCGGCCAGTTTTAATCCGTCCGTCACATGGCTGATAACCACTTGGGCACTCTGTTCATAACTTAAATTCTTATGGGGGTTCACTCCGGACTGGTTTTCGGTAAAGAAAGCCGGATTTTCCATTTTGCCGATGTCATGATACAATGCTCCGGTACGTACCAACTGGCTTTTGGCTCCGATACGTATCGCAGCTTCAGCAGCCAGATTGGCCACTTGCATGGAGTGTTGGAAGGTACCCGGAACAGTTTCGGACATTCTTCTCAACAGATCATTATTGATGTTCGATAATTCTACAAGCGTAACATTCGACGTGAAGCCAAAAGTCTTCTCAAGCAGGAATAGCAGAGGATAAGCGAAAAGCAATAGTACACCGTTAATAATGAAGTAGATATACATACTTACGTTCAGCTTCGAAAGATCGTTTTCACTGATCAGCTCAAAAGCGAAATAGATAGCTGCATACGTCAGTATGACCAGAAGGGCCGTGCGGAACAACTGCGAACGTTGTGACAGTTCTCTCAAGCTGAAGATAGCTACCAGGCCGGCGGCTATTTGTGTCAGGATAAATTCGTGGGGATACCTCAGGGTGATGGAGCAGATCAGTATGGTGATGACATGTGTCAGGAATGCCGTACGCGAATCGAGGAAGACCCGGATAATAATCGGGAGCATGGCATAGGGTAGGATGTACACATTGAATATATTGTTTGTCACCATAAGCGCCGTGATGACACAATAGAACACGATCAGGGCGAAGAGCAACGATAAGCTGCCTTTGCGTTCATAATAATCTTTGCGGAACAGTTCCAGGTAAAGCATAAAGCAGAGTATCAATATGCCGACAAACAAGATTTGTCCGCCCAAGATCAGTCGCTTCTGTCCGATGGATTCGCTTCGCTTGATAGATTCCTTGCGCAAAGATTCCAGGATGTTATAGGTTTGTTTGTTGACTATCTCTCCACGGTCAATGATTTTCTGGCCGCTTTGTACTACTCCGTTTGCCCAGGAGTAGTTGTCGAGCAATTCTTTCCGGGCTGTCTCCGTACGCACAGAATCGTAAATGAGATTGGGGGTAATGTAGTCGTTGAGTGCACATTGCCGCAGGATGTCTCTGTTATAATGGGCGGTATCACCCGATATAAGATTCTCGTAGGCTCTCTTTACGGTATAGATGCCGTCGGTCGTCCGTTGGTTGGCCAACTTATCTTCAATCACCATGACAGAAGAGATGCTGTCGTGGAGGAGGGTCCGCATCTCTTCTGTCGATACGACTCCCGATTGATAGATGGCTTTCAGGCCTCTCTCGATGTATCGGATGTAGTCCGTCGAAGGCAATATGCCTTTCAGATGGGCATGATAATTCTCTTTCAGTTTGGCAAGGGCACTCTTCTCCACTTCTTTGTCCAGTTCAAAATAAGGCTGGAAAGAAGCCAGAAGACTGTCTTGTTCCCGTTTTACTACCGCTTCGTCTTTGTAGATCGGAAAATCGAAAGTTGCCATTAACTGGCCATACTTCCATGGTTTGTTAATGTCAAACTGATAGTTAAACTTCCCGTCACGGGGCAGGAAGTAAACAATGAACGCCACAGTACCGACGAAAATCAGCGCTTTATATAACAAATCTTTGTATGAGAAACTATTTTTCTTCTTCCAGTGTTCCATAACCCTTGAATTTTTTGCGAAAAGTACAAAAAAAAACAATAGTGTGGAAAAAAAGGTTTAATTTTGCCACGATTTACCTATACTAACGCAAATTATGGCAGAAAGAAAAGTAAGAGTTCGTTTTGCTCCGAGCCCAACAGGAGCATTGCATATAGGTGGTGTGCGTACCGCTTTGTATAATTATCTGTTTGCCCGCCAGCATGGGGGAGATTTGATTTTCCGTATCGAGGATACGGATTCCAACCGTTTCGTTCCGGGTGCGGAAGAATATATTCTGGAGTCTTTCAAATGGTTAGGAATACAGTTTGATGAAGGTGTAAGCTTCGGAGGAGAATACGGACCGTACCGCCAGTCGGAACGTCGTGAAATATACAAGAAGTATGTACAAGTGTTACTTGATAACGGAAAGGCCTACATCGCTTTCGATACTCCGGAAGAACTGGATGCCAAGCGTGCTGAAATAGCTAATTTCCAGTATGATGCATCTACCCGTGTGGGAATGCGCAATTCGTTGACGCTCCCGAAAGAAGAAGTGGAAGCGCTGATCGCTGACGGAAAACAATATGTGGTACGTTTCAAAATAGAACCGAACGAGGATATCCATGTGAACGACTTGATTCGTGGCGAAGTGGTTATCAATTCGTCTATCCTTGATGATAAAGTTTTATATAAATCGGCCGACGAACTGCCTACTTATCACCTGGCCAATATCGTAGATGACCATTTAATGGAGGTGTCACACGTGATTCGTGGTGAAGAGTGGCTGCCTTCCGCTCCGCTGCACGTGCTGCTGTATCGTGCATTCGGCTGGGAAGATACTATGCCGGCTTTTGCCCACTTGCCTTTGCTGCTGAAACCGGAAGGCAATGGAAAACTGAGTAAACGTGACGGTGATCGTTTGGGATTCCCTGTATTCCCTCTTGAGTGGCATGACCCGAAGAGCGGTGAGATTTCTTCCGGTTATCGTGAATCAGGTTATCTGCCCGAGGCTGTTATCAATTTCCTTGCTCTGCTGGGATGGAATCCGGGTAACGACCAGGAAGTGATGTCTATGGACGAGCTGATCCGTCTGTTCGACCTGCATCGTTGCAGCAAGTCGGGTGCAAAATTTGATTATAAAAAAGGTATCTGGTTCAATCATACTTACATTCAGCAGAAATCTGACAAAGAGATAGCCGAGCTGTTTGTACCGGTGCTGAAAGAGCATGGAGTAGAAGCTCCTTTCGAAAAAGTGGTGACGGTGGTTGGTATGATGAAAGACCGTGTCAGCTTTGTTAAAGAACTATGGGAGGTATGCAGTTTCTTCTTTGTGGCTCCGACGGAATATGACGAAAAGACGGTTAAGAAACGCTGGAAAGAGGATTCGGCTAAATGTATGACCGAACTGGCGGAGGTATTGGCCGGAATTGAAGATTTCAGCATTGAAGGTCAAGAAAAAATAGTAATGGACTGGATTGCCGAGAAGGGGTATCATACAGGTAATATTATGAATGCTTTCCGCCTGACACTGGTAGGTGAGGGCAAAGGTCCTCATATGTTCGATATTTCCTGGGTGTTGGGAAAAGAAGAAACATTGGCTCGCATGAAACGTGCCGTAGAGGTTTTGAAATAAGGATCCGGAGGTATGTTTTACGATCTGGCAATAGGAATTTACGACCTTCTGGTGCATTTGGCTGCACCATTCAGTCGCAAACCCCGGAAGATGATGAAGGGGCACTGGGTGGTGTACGATCTTCTTCGCCAACAGGTAGAGAAAGACGAGCGTTACATTTGGTTTCACGCCGCTTCTCTGGGGGAGTTTGAGCAGGGACGTCCTTTAATTGAGAGTATACGGGAGCGATATCCCGATTATAAAATACTGCAAACGTTCTTTTCTCCTTCGGGATATGAAGTCCGGAAGAACTATAGAGGAGCAGATATTGTTTGCTATTTGCCGTTTGATAAACCTCGTAATGTGAAGAAGTTTCTGGATATCGTGAATCCTTGTATGGCTTTCTTCATTAAATATGAATTCTGGAAGAACTATCTGGACGAATTGCACAAACGTCGTATTCCCGTTTACAGTGTTTCGTCTATTTTCCGCAAAGATCAGATTTTTTTCAAATGGTACGGAGGGACTTATCGAAATGTACTGAAAGATTTTGATCATCTGTTTGTGCAGAATGAGGCTTCAAAGCGTTTTCTTGCCAAGATCGGTATCACAAGGGTAACGGTAGTGGGAGATACCCGCTTCGACCGCGTCCTGCAGATTCGGGAGCAGGCAAAAGAGTTGCCGTTGGTGGAGCAGTTTAAAAACGGTGCATTTACTTTTGTGGCAGGAAGTTCATGGGGGCCGGACGAAGATCTTTTCATCGAATATTTTAATAGTCACCCTGAGATGAAGTTGATTATAGCTCCTCACGTAATCGATGAAAATCATCTGGTAGAGATTATAGGTAAATTGAAACGTCCTTCTGTACGCTATACCCGTGCAGATGAAAAGAATGTCCGGAAGGCGGACTGCTTGATAATCGATTGTTTCGGTTTGCTCTCTTCGATCTATCGTTATGGGGAAATTGCTTATATCGGTGGTGGTTTTGGAGTCGGGATTCACAATACGCTTGAAGCGGCTGTATATGGCATTCCGGTAATTTTCGGACCCAAATACCAGAAATTTATGGAAGCTATGCAACTGATCGAAGCCGGGGGAGCCTATTCCATTAAGGATTACAATGAACTGAAAATATTGCTCGACAGACTTTTAACCGATGAAGCATTCCTGAAGAAGACCGGCACGAATGCCGGTAATTATGTCATTGGTAATTCCGGAGCAACGGAGAAAGTACTGCATATGATAAACTTTTAAGTTTCCTGTTCGAAAGGAGATAAATAAAATAGAGGGTGTTTCATAACTCACTACAGATTACACAGATTTACACAAAACGATTTTTAATCTGCTGATAACCGATAATATTTATCTGTGTAAATCCGTGCAGCCTGTGGTGAATACGAGTTTTGAACACCCTCTATTTTGTATATTATGTAGAGGTGGAATTATTTATACCAGTCAGAATACATCAGGTAGTTGTGAGCTATTTTCTGGTTCAGTTCTTTAGCTTGTTCCGGATCTACCTTCTTTATGAACTTGGCCGGTACACCTCCCCAAATACTTCCCGGTTCGATGATGGTATTGCTCAGTACAAGTGAGCCTGCGGCAACGATTGCGCCTTCGCCAATGACTGCATGATCGAGCAAGGTCGATCCCATGCCGATCAAAGCATAGTCCTTTACTGTTGCACCATGGATTGTCACATTGTGCCCTACCGATACATAGTTACCTATTTCGATGGTTGATTTTTCGTAAAGAGTGTGTAAGACACTTCCGTCCTGTATGTTCACTCCATCACCCATGCGGATCGAGTTTACATCTCCTCTCAACACGGTGCTGAACCAAATGCTACAATTCTGTCCCATTTTTACATCGCCGATGATGGTGGCGTTATCGGCCAGAAAACAGTTTTCTCCAAATTCGGGAGTAAAACCTCTTACTGATTTTATTAAAGCCATAGATTGTTGTTTTATACTTATTTCAAATTCAGCCGCTGACTTGCATAAATAACTATTTTGCAGCCAGTAAGGACTGAGCTATTTTTCCGATTTGTCAGATTGCTGCTGTAGCTTCTTTCAGCCATGCCTTTTCTTCTTCGTTCAGCTTGGGAGACAGCTTTTCGTATACCTGCTGGTGGTAATTATTCAACCAGTCGACCTCATCGGCAGTTAATAACTCTTTGATGATTCCCTTCTTGCAGATAGGGCAGAGCGTAATTGTTTCGAACTTCAGGTATTCACCGAACAGGCCTTCACCGGCGCTGCATACCAGTGTCAGGTTTTCCGTACGGATTCCATGACTACCGCCTTTGTACACTCCCGGTTCATTTGAGGTGACCATTCCGGGTTGCAATACAATGGGGTTTTCGTTCATGCGAATGCTTTGCGGTCCTTCGTGTACACTTAAGAAATGACCTACACCATGACCTGTACCATGTAGGAAGTTCATTTTATGACTCCATAACGGCATGCGTGCGAGGACATCCAGCTGTGCCCCTCTGGTACCTGAAGGGAATACGGCCATCGCCAGTGCGATATGTCCTTTCAGAACCAATGTATAATCTGTTTTTTCTTCTGTAGTCAGTTCACCTAACGCAATGGTACGTGTAATGTCCGTAGTACCATCCAGGTATTGAGCTCCTGAGTCGAGGAGAAGAAAACCTTTCGGGTGCAATGTTGCGTTGCTTTCCTCGGTTGCCGAATAGTGTACAATAGCTCCATGTTCTTTGTAGCCTGCGATGGTATCGAAGCTTTCGCCTGCATATAAATCTTGTGTCGCACGAAATGCGTGCAATTTACGGTCAATGCTTAATTCTGTTTCTGTTCCGGAGGGAACAGCCGACTCCAGCCATCTCAGAAACTTGACTAATGCTACGCCATCACGTTGCATGGCTGCATGAATGCCTTTGATTTCTTGGTCGTTACGTATGGCTTTCAATAGAGCTACCGGCGCTTCTCCCCGTATAATCCGGCATCGGGGATTTACCGAAGAGAAAACAGAATAGTTGGTTTTTGCAGGATTCATTAAGATACTTGAACTATTGAGATCAGATAAGTAAATCTCTGTATCTGAATAGTTTTGTATCTCTATCTGTTGCTCTTCTAAATAGTTCCGTACCCCTTCTGTCACTTTCTCCGGTGCAATGAATAATACTGCTTTTTTTTCTGTTATAAGCAGATAGCTCACTACTACCGGATTGCAATGTACATCATTGCCACGCAGATTCAAAGTCCAGGCTATTTCGTCTAAAGCTGACAGCATCACGCTTTCTGCGCTTTTCTTTTTCAACTCTGTACGAATGGCTGCAATCTTTTCAGAGCAACTTTTGCCGGCGTATTTGATATCGTATACAAAAGCGGGAGACTCCGGCATGGGCGGTCGGTTTTCCCAAAGCTCGTCCATGGGGTCGGGACAGAACACAATCTGAATGTTCTTTGCTGAAAGTTCCGCTTGCATACTTTCTACTTGTTCAACAGAGAACATTTTTCCATCGATACCTACGGATTCGCCCGGCTGTAGCTCGTCGGAAAGGAATTTTGTGATACTTGGAGTTTCCGGTAACATCTCTTTGTATAGATCGATACCGCTTCCCTGCAATTGCTCTGCTGCCTGTAGAAAATATCTTGAGTCAGTCCAAAGTCCGGCTTTTTTTTCAGTAATCACTACCGTACCTGCCGAGCCGGTAAATCCTGATATCCACTCTCTTGATTTCCAGTGTGGTGCTACGTATTCGCTGAGGTGAGGATCTGTGCTGGGAATGATGAATGCTTGAATGTTGGGTTTAAACCACATGCGTAATGCATGTATCCGTTCACTGATTGACTGTTTCATACATTATATATATTATATCGTTATACTCTCCAAAGATAACTACTTTCTGTACCTTTTGCATTGATTTTGAGAAATAATTGCCGAAAGTTTTGTGAATAAAGAAAGTATGTGTAATTTTGCGGCGCAATTTGACTGCGGAAATTTTAAACCATAACATATTTAATAATAACAAAATGATTGTAGTACCTGTAAAAGAAGGCGAAAACATTGAAAAAGCGCTGAAGAAGTTTAAGAGAAAATTTGAAAAAACTGGCATCGTTAAAGAGTTGAGAAGCAGACAACAGTTTGATAAACCGTCTGTAACTAAAAGACTTAAGAAAGAACGTGCAGTTTACGTGCAAAAACTTCAGCAAGTAGAAGATTAATAATTCGTAATTTCCTTTGAATTATTGAATTCTTTTCATACATTCGTTGCAGAATTATAGATGTAGCGATATTATGTTAACAGATTCTTTTCTTGATTATCTCCGGTACGAGCGGAATTATTCTGAGAAAACCGTACTGGCTTACGGCGAGGATATTTCGCAGTTGCGGGAGTTTGCTCAGGAAAGGATGGAGAAGTTTGATCCGGCGGAGGTGAAGCCAGAACTGGTTCGTGAGTGGATTGTTTCACTGATGGATCAGGGGTATACTTCAACTTCGGTAAACCGTAAGCTAAGTTCTCTCCGGTCATTTTATAAATATCTTCTCAGACAGGGAGAGGTGAGCGTCGATCCATTGCGTAAAATAACAGGACCGAAAAATAAAAAGCCACTTCCCTCTTTCTTGAAAGAGAGTGAAATGAATAAATTGCTGGATGATACAGATTTTGGTGAAGGGTTTAAAGGTTGTCGGGATCGTCTGATTATTGAGATGTTTTATGCTACGGGCATGCGTCTCTCTGAGTTGATCGGTCTGGATGATAAGGATGTGGATTTCTCTGCTTCTCTTCTGAAAGTAACGGGGAAGAGGAATAAGCAGCGTTTGATACCTTTTGGCGATGAGTTGAAAGAGACGATGCTTGAGTATGTTGATATAAGAAACGAAATGATTTCCGGAAGGTCGGATGCCTTTTTTGTAAGAGAGAATGGTGAGCGGCTTTATAAGAATCTGGTCTATAATTTAGTGAAACGGAACCTTTCGAAGGTGGTAACGCTTAAAAAGCGTAGTCCTCACGTGTTGAGACATACTTTTGCCACAACGATGCTGAATAATGATGCGGAGTTGGGTGCGGTGAAAGAGCTTTTGGGTCACAGTAGTCTGGCGACTACGGAGATTTATACGCATACCACTTTTGAAGAACTTAAAAAAGTGTATAAACAAGCTCATCCACGAGCCTAAAAAAGGAGGTAAGTATGGAAATTAGAATTCAATCGATTCACTTTGATGCAACGGAACAATTGCAGGCTTTCATTCAGAAGAAAGTGTCTAAGTTGGAAAAATATTACGAAGATATAAAGAAAGTGGAGGTGTCATTAAAGGTAGTTAAACCAGAAACTGCGGAGAATAAAGAAGCCGGCATTACGGTGCTGGTTCCGAATAATGATTTTCATGCAAGTAAAATATGCGATACTTTTGAGGAAGCAGTCGACTTGTGTGTGGAAGCATTGGAAAAACAGTTGGTTAAATACAAGGAAAAGCAACGAAATAAATAAAAATATCGCAAATATTTTGCGGGAAAGAAATAAATAACTAAATTTGCAGCCGTTTCGCTCGCGTTAGGACGTGACGGTTGCATTTTTTAAGTAAAAACGCCTCTTTAGCTCAGTTGGCCAGAGCACGTGATTTGTAATCTCGGGGTCGTTGGTTCGAATCCGACAAGAGGCTCAAGAAAAAGAAGAACCTAAATAAGTGGAATCGGGAGTTTTATTATCTATTTCAATGTTTGGGTTTCGTATAAAGGGCAAATACCAGAGTGGCCAAATGGGGCAGACTGTAAATCTGCTGGCTTACGCCTTCGGTGGTTCGAATCCATCTTTGCCCACAAAGAAGACAGAGTGAAAACTTTGGCAAATGCGGAAGTAGCTCAGTTGATAGAGCATTAGCCTTCCAAGCTGAGGGTCGCGGGTTTGAGCCCCGTCTTCCGCTCTCTTTTTTCGCTGTTATAGCTCAGTGGTAGAGCACTTCCTTGGTAAGGAAGAGGTCCCGGGTTCAAATCCCGGTAACAGCTCTGTAAGATGTAAATGCTGATTATTAATCAAATAAATAACAAGTAAAGCTATGGCTAAAGAGAAATTTGAACGTACCAAACCGCACGTAAACATTGGTACAATCGGTCACGTTGACCACGGTAAAACCACTTTGACTGCTGCTATCACTACTGTGTTGGCAAAGAAAGGTCTTTCTGAACTTCGTTCTTTCGATTCTATCGATAATGCTCCTGAAGAAAAAGAAAGAGGTATTACTATCAATACTTCACACGTTGAGTATGAAACTGCTAACCGTCACTACGCACACGTTGACTGTCCGGGTCACGCTGACTACGTAAAGAACATGGTTACTGGTGCTGCTCAGATGGACGGTGCTATCATTGTAGTTGCTGCTACTGATGGTCCGATGCCTCAGACTCGTGAGCACATCCTTTTGGCTCGTCAGGTAAACGTTCCGAAGCTGGTTGTATTCATGAACAAGTGCGATATGGTTGAAGATGCTGAGATGTTGGAACTTGTTGAAATGGAAATGAGAGAATTGCTTTCATTCTATGATTTCGACGGTGACAATACTCCGATCATTCAGGGTTCTGCTCTTGGTGCATTGAACGGCGTAGAAAAATGGGAAGACAAAGTAATGGAACTGATGGAAGCTGTTGATACTTGGATTCCACTGCCTCCGCGCGATGTTGATAAACCTTTCTTGATGCCGGTAGAAGACGTGTTCTCTATCACAGGTCGTGGTACTGTAGCTACAGGTCGTATCGAAACTGGTGTTATCCATGTAGGTGATGAAATCGAAATCCTCGGTTTGGGTGAAGATAAGAAATCAGTTGTAACAGGTGTTGAAATGTTCCGCAAACTTCTGGATCAGGGTGAAGCTGGTGACAACGTAGGTCTGTTGCTTCGTGGTGTTGACAAGAACGAAATCAAACGTGGTATGGTTCTTTGTAAACCGGGTCAGATTAAACCTCACTCTAAATTCAAAGCAGAGGTTTATATCCTGAAGAAAGAAGAAGGTGGTCGTCACACTCCATTCCATAACAAATATCGTCCTCAGTTCTATCTGCGTACTATGGACTGTACAGGTGAAATCACTCTTCCGGAAGGAACTGAAATGGTAATGCCGGGTGATAACGTAACTATCACTGTAGAGTTGATCTATCCGGTTGCACTGAACATCGGTCTTCGTTTCGCTATCCGCGAAGGTGGACGTACAGTAGGTGCTGGTCAGATTACTGAAATTATCGACTAAAACCAAATATTAATCAGTTCCCGGTAGTAATATCGGGAACTGATTATGTACAAACGGGAGTAGCTCAGTTGGTAGAGCACCGGTCTCCAAAACCGGGTGTCGGGAGTTCGAGCCTCTCCTCCCGTGCTAATATTTATGAAATGAAAAAAGTAGTAGCTTATATTAAAGAATCTTACGACGAACTTGTTCATAAAGTGTCGTGGCCTACGTATTCAGAACTAACTAACAGTGCGGTAGTTGTTTTATATGCTTCCCTGCTTATCGCATTGGTAGTGTTCGCGATGGACTTCTGTTTCCAGAATTTTATGGAAAAAATAATTTATCCACATTAAAAAGAGAGGAATTACGATGTCTGAGATTGAAAAGAAATGGTACGTTTTGCGTGCTATTAGCGGAAAAGAAGCTAAGGTGAAAGAGTATCTTGAAGCTGATATTAAAAACAGCGACCTTGGCGAATATGTGTCTCAGGTATTGATTCCTACCGAAAAGGTATATCAGGTTCGCAATGGTAAGAAAATTGTGAAAGAAAGAAGTTATCTTCCTGGTTACGTTTTGGTGGAGGCTGCTTTGGTTGGTGAGGTTTCTCACCATCTGAGAAATACTCCTAATGTGATAGGTTTCTTGGGAGGTTCCGATAAACCGGTTCCCCTCAGACAGTCGGAAGTGAATCGTATACTTGGTACAGTGGATGAACTGCAAGAAACGGGTGAAGACTTAAATGTTCCGTATATTGTAGGCGAAACTGTAAAGGTTACTTTTGGTCCTTTTAGCGGATTCAGTGGCATCATTGAAGAAGTTAATAGTGAAAAAAAGAAACTGAAGGTCATGGTAAAGATATTCGGGCGCAAGACGCCGCTTGAATTAGGCTTTATGCAAGTGGAAAAGGAATAACGCAGAATTGTTACGCTGTAGTTGTCCTTCGTTTAATGTTATATATAAATTAATAAAAAAATGGCTAAAGAAGTTGCTGGACTAATCAAATTACAGATTAAAGGAGGCGCGGCAAACCCATCACCTCCCGTTGGACCTGCATTAGGTTCTAAGGGAATCAACATCATGGAGTTTTGCAAGCAATTCAACGCCAGAACCCAAGACAAAGCAGGTAAGATTTTACCTGTTATCATTACTTACTACGCAGATAAGTCTTTCGATTTTGTAATCAAGACTCCTCCCGTTGCCATTCAGTTGCTTGAAGTGGCTAAGGTAAAGAGTGGTTCTGCTGAGCCTAACCGTAAGAAAGTTGCCGAGATTACTTGGGAACAGGTTCGTACGATTGCTCAGGACAAAATGGTTGACTTGAACTGTTTTACTGTGGAAGCTGCCATGAGAATGGTTGCAGGTACAGCTAGAAGTATGGGTATCGCTGTAAAAGGGGAGTTCCCGGTTAATAATTAATAAACTTCAATTGTAATGGGTAAACTGACAAAAAATCAAAAGTTAGCTGCAGGAAAAATTGAAGCAGGGAAAGCATACTCACTGAAAGAAGCTGCATCTTTGGTAAAGGAAATCACTTTTACTAAGTTTGATGCTTCATTAGATATTGATGTACGTTTAGGTGTTGATCCACGTAAAGCAAACCAAATGGTGAGAGGTGTCGTTTCACTTCCTCACGGTACTGGAAAGCAAGTACGTGTATTGGTACTTTGTACACCGGATGCTGAAGCTGCTGCAAAAGAAGCTGGTGCTGACTATGTTGGTCTTGACGAATATATTGAAAAGATCAAAGGTGGATGGACTGATATTGATGTGATTATCACTATGCCATCTATCATGGGTAAAATTGGTGCACTCGGTCGTGTACTCGGTCCTCGTGGATTGATGCCGAACCCGAAGAGTGGTACCGTAACTATGGATGTTGCTAAAGCTGTAAGAGAAGTAAAACAAGGCAAGATTGACTTCAAAGTTGATAAGAGCGGTATTGTTCATACTTCAATTGGTAAGGTTTCATTCACTGCAGAGCAGATTCGCGACAACGCGAAAGAATTCATCTCTACATTGAATAAGTTGAAACCGACTGCAGCCAAGGGTACATATATTAAGAGTATTTATCTTTCTAGTACAATGAGTGCGGGTATCAAAATTGACCCGAAATCAGTAGAGGAAATCTAATAAAACAGAGTAACAATGAGAAAGGAAGATAAAAATACGATTATTGAGCAGATTGCTGCTACAGTACAGGAATATAGTCACTTCTATTTGGTAGATACAACAGCTATGAATGCTGCTGCAACAAGTGAATTGAGAAGAGCTTGTTTCAAGGCTGACATCAAATTGATGGTAGTCAAGAATACATTGCTTCATAAAGCACTTGAAAGCATTGAAGGTGATTTCTCTCCTCTTTACGATTCTTTGAAAGGTACAACAGCTGTGATGTTTTGCAATGTTGCAAACGCACCTGCTAAACTGATCAAGGATAAATCTAAAGATGGTATTCCGGGACTGAAAGCCGCATACGCAGAAGAAAGCTTCTATGTTGGTGCTGACCAGTTGGATGCTCTCGTAGCTATTAAGAGTAAGAATGAAGTTATTGCCGATATCGTTGCCCTGTTGCAATCACCGGCCAAGAATGTTATTTCTGCTCTTCAATCAGGTGGCAACACCCTTCACGGAGTTCTCAAAACTCTTGGTGAAAGATAATTATAACACATTTTATTTAGTAAATTAAACATTAAAATCATACAAAAAATGGCAGATTTGAAAGCTTTTGCAGAACAATTAGTTAACTTGACAGTAAAAGAAGTTAATGAACTTGCAACTATCCTTAAAGAAGAATATGGTATTGAACCTGCTGCTGCAGCTGTAGCTGTTGCTGCTGGTCCTGCAGCTGGTGCTGCTGCCGCAGAAGAAAAATCTTCTTTCGACGTAGTATTGAAGAGCGCTGGTGCAGCTAAACTTCAGGTTGTTAAGGCCGTTAAAGAAGCTTGTGGTCTTGGCTTGAAAGAAGCTAAGGACATGGTAGACGGTGCTCCTAGTGTAGTAAAAGAAGGTTTGGCTAAAGACGAAGCAGAATCATTGAAGAAAACATTGGAAGAAGCTGGAGCTGAAGTTGAACTTAAATAACATTAGCCTGGTTATCAGGTAATTCGGTTAAGAATCCTTCACAAGAGGATTCTTAACCTTTTTGTGTATATATTTAAAATTAAGTTCTCCAAATTCATTGACAGATGTCTTCAAATACTGTAAATCAAAGAGTTAATTTTGCTTCGACTAAGAATCCGCTTGAATATCCGGATTTCCTGGAAGTACAATTGAAGTCATTCCAAGACTTTCTACAACTAGATACCCCACCTGAGAAGCGTAAAAAAGAGGGATTGTATAAAGTATTTGCCGAAAACTTCCCAATTGCCGACACAAGAAACAATTTTGTTCTTGAGTTTCTGGACTATTATATTGATCCGCCGCGCTATACCATTGATGATTGTATAGAGCGTGGGCTCACATATAGTGTTCCATTGAAAGCGAAACTCAAGCTTTACTGTACAGACCCCGATCATGAGGATTTCGATACAGTGATTCAAGATGTGTTCCTTGGTCCTATACCTTACATGACTGACAAGGCAACTTTTGTCATCAATGGTGCTGAGCGTGTAGTTGTGTCGCAGCTTCACCGTTCTCCGGGCGTATTCTTCGGTCAGAGTGTACATGCTAATGGTACAAAGTTGTACTCAGCCCGTATCATCCCGTTTAAGGGATCATGGATTGAGTTCGCTACCGATATTAACAACGTAATGTACGCTTATATTGATCGTAAGAAGAAATTGCCTGTTACTACGCTGTTAAGAGCTATCGGCTTTGAGAACGACAAGGACATTCTTGAGATTTTTAACCTGGCTGAAGATGTGAAGGTTAATAAGACTAATCTCAAGAAGGTAGTAGGTCGTAAACTGGCTGCGCGTGTCTTGAAAACCTGGATTGAAGATTTCGTTGATGAAGATACCGGTGAAGTTGTTTCTATTGAACGTAATGAAGTCATTATCGACCGTGAAACAGTAATCGAACCGGAACATATAGATGAAATAATTGACTCGGGCGTTCAAAACATCCTTATTCACAAGGAAGAACCGAACCAGTCCGACTACTCTATTATATATAATACCCTTCAGAAGGACCCGAGTAACTCGGAAAAGGAGGCTGTGCTTTATATCTACCGTCAGTTGCGTAATGCAGACCCTGCCGATGATGCCAGTGCCCGTGAAGTTATTAATAACCTGTTCTTCTCTGAAAAACGGTATGACCTTGGTGATGTAGGTCGTTATAGAATCAATAAGAAATTGAACCTGACGACAGACATGGACGTGCGTGTCCTCACTAAAGAAGATATTATCGAGATCATCAAATATCTGATTGAGCTGATTAACTCAAAAGCAGATGTAGATGATATCGACCACTTGAGCAACCGTCGCGTACGTACTGTAGGCGAACAGTTGTCCAATCAGTTCGCTGTCGGTTTGGCACGTATGTCACGTACCATCCGCGAACGAATGAACGTTCGTGACAATGAGGTGTTTACTCCGATTGACTTGATCAATGCGAAGACTATTTCTTCTGTGATCAATTCATTCTTCGGAACTAACGCATTGTCACAGTTTATGGACCAGACAAACCCGTTGGCTGAAATCACTCACAAACGTCGTATGTCTGCTCTTGGTCCTGGTGGTTTGTCTCGTGAACGTGCCGGATTTGAGGTTCGTGACGTTCACTATACACACTACGGACGCCTTTGTCCGATTGAAACACCGGAAGGTCCGAATATCGGTTTGATTTCGTCACTTTGTGTGTTTGCCAAGATCAATGATCTCGGCTTTATTGAAACTCCTTACCGTAAGGTAGATAACGGAAAGGTAGATCTGTCTGAGAACGGACTCGTTTACCTGACGGCTGAGGAAGAAGAAGCTAAGATCATAGCACAGGGTAATGCTCCGTTGAATGATGACGGTACATTTATCCGTAATAAGGTTAAGTCTCGTCAGGATGCCGATTATCCGGTTGTAGAACCTTCGGAAGTAGAGTTGATGGACGTTGCTCCTCAACAGATTGCTTCTATCGCTGCATCTTTGATTCCCTTCCTTGAACATGATGACGCTAACCGTGCGTTGATGGGATCGAACATGATGCGCCAGGCTGTTCCTTTGCTGAGAAGTGAAGCTCCAATCGTAGGTACAGGTATTGAACGCCAGTTGGTACGTGATTCACGTACTCAGATTGCTGCCGAAGGTGATGGAGTGATTGATTTTGTAGATGCTACTACTATTCGTATTCTATACGATCGTACAGAAGATGAAGAGTTTGTAAGTTTTGAGCCGGCATTAAAAGAATATAGAATACCGAAGTTCCGTAAAACGAACCAGAATATGACAATCGACCTTCGGCCAACTTGCAATAAAGGTGATCGTGTGACGAAAGGTCAGATTCTGACAGAAGGTTATTCTACTGAAAATGGAGAACTCGCTTTGGGTAAGAATCTGTTGGTTGCTTACATGCCTTGGAAAGGTTATAATTACGAGGATGCTATCGTGTTGAATGAACGTGTGGTTCGTGAAGACTTGCTGACTTCAGTACACGTAGAAGAGTATTCACTCGAAGTTCGTGAAACCAAGCGAGGAATGGAAGAGTTGACTTCTGATATTCCTAACGTGAGTGAGGAAGCCACTAAGGATTTGGACGAGAATGGTATCGTACGTGTCGGTGCACGTATTCAGCCGGGTGATATATTGATTGGTAAGATTACACCGAAAGGTGAATCTGATCCTTCTCCGGAAGAAAAATTGCTTCGTGCTATCTTTGGTGATAAAGCCGGTGATGTGAAAGATGCTTCTTTGAAAGCATCTCCTTCTCTGAAGGGGGTAATTATTGATAAGAAACTGTTCTCACGTGTCATCAAGAATCGTAGTTCTAAGTTGGCTGATAAGGCGTTGCTTCCGAAAATTGACGATGAATTTGAGTCTAAGGTAGCTGACTTGAAACGTATCTTGGTAAAGAAATTGATGGTATTGACAGAAGGAAAGGTATCTCAGGGCGTGAAAGACTACTTGGGAGCTGAAGTCATAGCTAAAGGCTCTAAGTTTAGTGCTTCTGACTTCGATTCACTTGATTTCACTGCGATTCAGCTGAGCGACTGGACCAATGATGATCATGCGAATGGTATGATTCGTGACTTGATCCTGAACTTTATCAAGAAGTACAAAGAACTTGATGCTGAACTGAAGCGTAAAAAGTTCGCTATCACAATTGGTGATGAACTGCCTGCAGGTATCATTCAGATGGCGAAAGTATATATTGCTAAAAAACGTAAGATTGGTGTAGGTGATAAGATGGCCGGACGTCACGGTAATAAAGGTATTGTGTCACGTGTTGTTCGTCAAGAAGACATGCCGTTCCTTGAAGATGGAACTCCGGTAGACATTGTATTGAACCCGTTGGGTGTGCCTTCTCGTATGAATATCGGTCAGATTTTTGAGGCTGTTCTCGGACGTGCCGGAAAGAATTTGGGTGTGAAGTTCGCTACGCCGATTTTTGACGGTGCAACTTTGGATGACTTGAACGAGTGGACAGACAAAGCCGGTCTACCACGCTATTGCAAAACTTATCTTTGTGATGGTGGTACAGGCGAACGCTTTGACCAACCAGCAACCGTAGGTGTTACCTATATGTTGAAACTCGGTCACATGGTTGAAGACAAGATGCACGCACGTTCTATCGGACCATACTCATTGATTACTCAGCAACCTCTTGGTGGTAAAGCTCAGTTTGGTGGTCAGCGTTTCGGAGAGATGGAGGTTTGGGCACTCGAAGGTTTCGGTGCATCGCATATTCTCCAGGAGATTCTGACAATCAAGTCGGACGACGTTGTTGGACGTTCTAAGGCTTACGAAGCCATTGTAAAGGGCGAACCCATGCCACAGCCGGGTATTCCGGAATCTCTGAACGTGTTGTTGCACGAATTAAGAGGATTGGGCCTGAGCATCAATTTGGAATAATGAACTAATGTGCCAATATGCCAATGTATCGATCAAGGTACATTGGCTGTGGCATTTCATAATTAGCATATTTTCTTATTGGCACATTGGCATCAGCCAATCGGCACATTATTTAGTTAATTAGCATATTATATAATTATAAAAGTATGGCTTTTAGAAAAGAAAATAAGATCAAGAGCAATTTCTCGAAAATCTCTATCGGTTTGGCTTCTCCGGAAGAAATCCTTGAGAATTCGAGTGGTGAAGTATTAAAGCCTGAAACCATCAACTATCGTACATACAAACCTGAGCGTGACGGTTTGTTCTGCGAGCGTATCTTCGGCCCGATCAAAGACTACGAATGCCATTGCGGTAAATATAAACGCATCCGTTATAAAGGTATTGTCTGCGACCGTTGTGGTGTAGAAGTTACTGAAAAGAAAGTACGTCGCGAACGTATGGGACATATCCAGCTTGTCGTGCCTGTAGCTCACATCTGGTATTTCCGTTCGCTGCCTAATAAGATCGGTTATTTGTTGGGACTCCCCACCAAGAAACTCGATTCTATCATTTACTACGAACGCTATGTTGTCATTCAGCCGGGTGTGAAAGCTGAAGACGGTATCGCCGAATTTGATCTGTTGTCAGAAGAAGAATACTTGGATATTCTTGATACTCTTCCTAAAGATAATCAGTATCTGGAAGATACAGACCCCAACAAGTTTATTGCTAAAATGGGAGCCGAAGCGATCTATGATCTGCTTGCCCGTCTCGATCTTGATGCATTATCCTATGAGTTGCGTCACCGTGCCGGAAATGATGCTTCGCAACAGCGTAAGAATGAGGCTTTGAAGCGTCTTCAGGTGGTAGAATCATTCCGTGCATCACGTGGACGGAATAAACCTGAATGGATGATTGTACGTATTGTACCGGTAATTCCGCCCGAACTTCGTCCGTTGGTTCCGTTGGATGGAGGGCGTTTCGCTACATCCGATTTGAACGATCTTTATCGTCGTGTGATTATCCGTAACAATCGTTTGAAACGATTGATTGAGATTAAGGCTCCCGAGGTGATTCTCCGTAACGAGAAACGTATGCTTCAGGAATCTGTCGATTCACTGTTTGATAATTCACGTAAATCCAGTGCAGTTAAGACTGATGCCAACCGCCCGTTGAAGTCTTTGTCTGACAGCCTGAAAGGTAAGCAAGGACGTTTCCGTCAAAACTTGCTGGGTAAACGCGTTGACTATTCGGCCCGTTCGGTAATTGTTGTTGGCCCGGAGTTGAGAATGCATGAATGTGGTATTCCTAAACTGATGGCTGCCGAACTGTACAAGCCGTTCATTATCCGTAAGTTGATCGAGCGAGGTATCGTAAAGACTGTGAAGTCTGCTAAGAAGATCGTGGACCGTAAGGAGCCGGTGATCTGGGATATTCTTGAACACGTAATGAAAGGTCATCCAGTATTGTTGAACCGTGCTCCGACACTTCACCGTTTGGGTATTCAGGCTTTCCAGCCTAAGATGATCGAAGGTAAAGCTATCCAATTGCATCCGTTGGCATGTACAGCGTTCAATGCCGACTTTGATGGTGACCAGATGGCTGTTCACTTGCCTTTGAGCAATGAGGCAGTACTTGAAGCACAAATGTTGATGCTGGCTTCTCACAATATTCTGAATCCTGCAAATGGTGCTCCTATTACCGTTCCTTCACAGGATATGGTGCTTGGTTTGTACTATATCACCAAACTCCGTAAAGGCGCAAAAGGTGAAGGACTCACATTCTATGGCCCCGAAGAAGCGTTGATAGCTTACAATGAAGGCAAAGTAGATATTCATGCTCCGGTGAAGGTTATCGTAAAAGACCTTGACGAAAATGGAAATATCGTTGATGTAATGCGTGAGACTTCAGTAGGTCGTGTGATTGTGAACGAAATAGTTCCGCCTGAAGTCGGATACATCAATACTATTATTTCAAAGAAATCATTGCGTGACATTATTAGTGCTGTAATCAAAGCTTGTGGTGTTGCTCGGACTGCTGACTTCCTTGATGGAATTAAAAATTTAGGCTACAAGATGGCTTTTCAGGGTGGTCTGTCATTCAACTTGGGTGATATCATTATCCCGAAAGAGAAAGAGACACTCGTTCAGAGAGGTTATGAAGAGGTAGAGCAGGTGATCAATAACTATAATATGGGTTTCATCACCAATAATGAACGTTACAACCAGGTAATTGATATCTGGACACATGTAAACTCTGAATTGTCTAATATCTTGATGAAGACTATTTCTTCAGATGATCAGGGTTTCAACTCTGTGTACATGATGCTTGATTCCGGTGCCCGTGGTTCTAAAGAGCAGATCCGTCAGCTCTCCGGTATGCGTGGTTTGATGGCAAAACCGCAGAAGGCAGGTGCTGAAGGTGGTCAGATCATCGAGAACCCTATCTTGTCTAACTTTAAAGAGGGACTTTCTGTGTTGGAGTACTTTATCTCTACTCACGGTGCCCGTAAAGGTTTGGCCGATACCGCTTTGAAGACTGCCGATGCGGGATACTTGACTCGTCGTCTGGTTGACGTTTCGCACGATGTGATTATTAATGAAGAAGACTGCGGTACGCTTCGCGGACTGGTTTGTACTGACCTCAAGAACAATGACGAAGTTATTGCTACTCTGTACGAACGTATCCTCGGACGTGTATCCGTACACGATATTATTCATCCTCAGACCGGTGAATTACTGGTTGCCGGTGGTGAAGAAATTACAGAAGATATCGCCAAGAAGATTCAGGAATCTCCGATTGAAAGCGTTGAGATTCGTTCGGTATTGACTTGCGAATCGAAGAAGGGTGTTTGTGCGAAGTGCTACGGTCGTAACCTGGCTACGAACCATATGGTTCAGAAAGGTGAGGCTGTCGGTGTAATCGCTGCCCAGTCTATCGGTGAACCAGGTACACAGTTGACATTGCGTACATTCCATGCTGGTGGTACGGCTGCCAACATTGCGGCCAATGCAAGTATTGTTGCTAAAAATAATGCCCGTTTGGAATTTGAAGAACTCCGTACGGTAGATATTGTGGACGAAACTGGTGAGGCTGCCAAAGTGGTAGTAGGTCGTTTGGCTGAGGTTCGTTTCATTGATGTCAATACAGGCATTGTACTTTCTACCCATAACGTTCCTTACGGTTCTACACTTTATGTAGCCGATGGTGAAGTGGTAGAAAAAGGTAAACTGATTGCGAAATGGGATCCATTCAACGCTGTTATCATAACCGAAGCTACCGGTAAGATTGAGTTTGAGGGTGTCATTGAAAATGTTACTTATAAGATTGAATCGGATGAAGCGACCGGACTTCGAGAAATTATTATTATTGAGTCTAAAGATAAGACTAAAGTTCCTTCGGCCCACATCCTGACCGAAGATGGTGATCTTATCCGTACATATAATTTACCTGTAGGTGGACACGTAGTGATCGAAAACGGCCAAAAGGTGAAAGCAGGTGAGGTAATCGTTAAGATTCCGCGTGCTGTGGGTAAGGCTGGTGATATTACCGGTGGTCTTCCCCGTGTTACTGAGTTGTTTGAAGCACGTAACCCGTCGAATCCTGCCGTCGTATCCGAAATCGATGGAGAGGTTACTATGGGTAAAGTGAAACGCGGTAATCGCGAAATCATCGTTACATCTAAGACCGGTGAAGTGAAGAAATACCTTGTTCCGCTGTCTAAGCAGATTCTGGTACAGGAGAATGACTACGTTCGTGCAGGTACTCCATTGTCCGATGGTGCTACGACTCCGGCTGATATTTTGGCTATTAAAGGTCCTACGGCTGTACAGGAATACATCGTGAATGAAGTTCAGGACGTATATCGTTTACAGGGTGTGAAGATCAATGATAAGCATTTTGAGATCATTGTTCGCCAGATGATGCGTAAAGTGACTATTGACGAACCGGGTGATACACGCTTCCTTGAACAGCAGGTAGTGGACAAACTCGAGTTCATGGAAGAGAACGACCGCATTTGGGGTAAGAAAGTGGTTGTAGATGCCGGAGATTCTGAAAACCTGAAAGCCGGTCAGATTGTCACAGCCCGCAAGTTGCGTGACGAAAACAGTATGCTGAAACGCCGTGACCTTAAACCGGTTGAGGTGCGTGATGCTGTTGCTGCAACTTCTACCCAGATTCTTCAGGGTATTACTCGTGCCGCATTGCAAACTTCAAGCTTCATGTCTGCCGCTTCTTTCCAGGAGACAACTAAGGTACTGAATGAGGCTGCTATCAATGGTAAGATAGATAAGTTGGAAGGTATGAAGGAGAATGTAATTTGCGGTCATTTGATTCCGGCCGGTACAGGTCTTCGCGAGTTTGACAAGATCATTGTAGGTTCTAAAGAAGAATACGATCGTATTCTGGCTAATAAGAAGACAGTGCTTGACTATAATGAAGTAGAATAATACAATTCAATTGACTATAGCTGAAAAAGAGCAATTGCCGTAAAGGTGATTGCTCTTTTTTTTAGTTTATGTTACGTTACCGGATGAAGCGATTGGTCAATTTGCTTTTTGACATTAGCCAAACGATGGCGTAACATGTCAGGAATACAATACAGGCCATACAAATAATTCGTACAGTATACGGCAGCAACTCTGTATCCAGTAAATCGTAAGCAATGAATACAAATACATAATGGCTCAGATAAATGCCGAATGCGAGTGATGCCATGTGTGATAATCTGTGGTTTGAAGGTACTTTTATCTTCTGTACGATTACAAAAACCGGGAAGGTCATCATAAATACGTTGATACCTGCAAAGTACCATACAATTTCCAGATAAGCATAATTTCCCGGGAAGTAATTTTGTGTGATGACGTACCCATAAGATGTGATCAGGTATCCTGTCAGAAACATTGGGATGGTAATACTCAATAGTTTCTTCCAACTCCATTTCAGTGGATATTTTGTGAGATAATAAGCTAGCAGAAGATATCCGATAAAACCGGAGAAATAATAAAAACTACCATAGTCATTCCAGTCACATACTCCCCATAGACCCATATTCCCGTAATTGCCCTGATAGCCTAGTGCTGGAGCGAACATTTTTACATACGGAGCAATCAGGCTGATTCCCCAAATGCCTAAGAATAATTTTAGTTCCTTCTTTGAAACTTTTTCCAACCAACCGCTGATAATAGGCATTATCAAATATAACCCAATCAACATATAAAGATACCACAACGGGACTGTGTCAAAATTGAAATTAAATATAAATGTATATAGTTTGAACCATAAAGCTTCAAGACTGTGATCTGGCATCGAGATCAGTGGATTTTGAGTATCGGGATTGATATAGTTCAGATATATGAAATACAAAACAGGCAAGACTAGTGACCAGAAAATCATTGGAGGGATCAGGCGTCCTATCCTTTTCTTATAGAACGCTGCCATGTCGGTTTGTACGGGTAATAGCAATACTCCGGTCATCATAACAAAAATGGGAACACACGGGCGCATCAGGCTTCCCAAAAACACTCCTGTTAAGAACGATTCCCGATTGGCATCAAATTGGCCGATAAATGCATCGCAACTATGCGAGAAAACAACAAAGAAACAGGCGAGTACCCTTAACAGGTCAATCCAACCTATATTCTCTTTCTTTTTTAATTCCATGATATAATTGATTTAAATGTGTTAATGTGAAAAATGTACAATCTGTGCTGCTGTCATTATTATTAAATTCATTCTATTGCCTTTACTTTGTTCAGGTTGGGTAATGTGTTCCCCCGATAGAAGCCGGTTTACTTTGGAGCGTCTTGGTTGAATGCGTCGGAAACCTTGTTTTTGTATTGTGTATACCGTTCACGGAATGATAATGGCAATCGTCTTCTATGTTTGCGGTGAAATTTCTGATATGTGTTCTGGTGAATGATTTCTCTCCACTCGGACGGTTCCATATTACTTTTATGGAGTCCGATAATTATTCTGATAGAAATGGTGTGAAATAATATATTTTTCCAAGTTGTTGCAAACTTCTCACTTGGGCTGCTATAGTGTAATGTTTCCGTGTCGAGTGTGATGCCTCCTTCATACGAAAAAGAAGTCGGGATCCTTTTTGCATTCACCGTCCGGTGAGATTGTGTGATGATTTCCCCTTCTGTGGACGAGGAGTAATTGGAATAGATTTCTTCCAGTAGTAACAGCTGTTTTTTAGTAAGCCGACAGAGCGCTCTAAGGAGCATGGGCAACAAACAGATTCCTTCGTCCGATATTTTAAATTGCTTTTTTATACTGTAATTAATATTTTTCATAGGCCTTAAGATTTTCTTTTGGACAAAGATAATCTCTTTTATCAAGTGTTACAATGTGTCTATTCGAAAAACAGATCAGATTTTACTGTTTTCAGCGTCCGGTTTATCAATAGTCGTTAATTCCCTCTTTATTTACCGAACATTCCTGTGCCTGCAGCGTTCCTATATCAAAACAATATAAATCAAGCATTATGAATTTTATCTGGTACATTTTGATAGGTATCCTTGCCGGTTATTTTGCCGGTAAGATAATGCGTGGAGGAGGATTCGGCCTTTTGGTCAATCTCTTATTAGGGATTATAGGCGGTGTGCTGGGCGGTTGGGTGTTTGCCCTTCTAGGACTGGCAGCAACCGGAATTATCGGTAGTCTGATTACTTCGGTTGTCGGCGCGATCTTATTTCTCTGGATAGCCTCCTTCTTCAGCCGCTCCCGGTGAGGGGAGTATTTCTCGCAACGAGACAGTATCGTTTATTGTGGTTATATAAAAATTAATAGTTTATGGGAAGTGGAAATGCAAAATTCCTGGTAGGACTTGGAATCGGTTCTGCCATCGGTGCGCTGGTTTATCATTTTTCGCGCACGGCGAAAGCTAAAAAACTGAAAAATGATGTGTTCAATGCTCTTCATGAAATAGAGGCTGATGCCGAACTGGCAGTAGTCGAAGCAAAAGACAAAGCCGTGAAGGCTGGTGCCAAAGTAGCCGGAAAAGTAGCTGATAAAGCGACTGAGGTGAAAGAAAAATTGACACCTAACTCTTGATAGTGAGCGGTAGATAATGAACGGTGAACGGTAAATTGGAATACACTAATTAATGTATTGAGTTTATCGTTCGCTGCTTATTGTTGATTACCGCTTTTAATATAGCCTGAGATAATTTAAAATCCATTCCTGTTTTTTCTTCAAATATCTGCTTTTTCCAGATATTGATTAAAAAATGCTTTGGATTCAAATAAAAAATTGTTTTCGTATGCCTTGCATTCTATGGAAAAGAGTGCAAGGCATTTGTCTTTACTATAAAACATAATCTGTATCTTTGTAGCAGAAGAATTAGAATCAATCAATAATAAAAGATATGGAAAATCAAAATCCCGATAATCAATTACAAATAGAATTAAAAGAGGAAGTGGCTCAAGGAACCTATGCGAATCTGGCTATCATTACACATTCAAGTTCGGAGTTTGTACTCGACTTTGTGCGTGTATTGCCCGGGTTGCCAAAAGCAGGGGTACAGTCGCGTGTGATTCTTGCTCCCGAACATGCCAAACGTTTGCAAAGGGCGCTTGAAGAAAATATAGCTAAATATGAACGTGCATTCGGTCCTATCCGATTGCAGGAAGACGGAGTGGATACTCCTCCTATATTAGATATAAAAGGAGAAGCCTGAAAATAAAAAGGGTGTAGCCATCCGGTGCGATGGGTGTAGCCATTCGAGAGGGAGGGTGTAGCCTTAATGTACGGATGGCTACACCTAAAAATCTTTCTGATGAAATGATTTTCCGGAAATAAGCTCTTAAAAATTAAAAAAAAGATGTAGTGCATTGATTATTCAAATATTATTCGTATTTTTGCAGCCCAAAATGTATAGTTACGAAATTAATATAACAATAATATAAATTAAAAAACAATTTAAAATGCCTACAATTCAGCAATTAGTAAGAAAAGGACGCGAAGTGCTGGTCGAGAAAAGTAAATCTCCGGCCTTGGATTCTTGTCCTCAAAGACGTGGCGTTTGCGTGAGAGTATATACTACTACTCCGAAAAAGCCGAACTCTGCAATGCGTAAAGTAGCTCGTGTGCGTTTGACTAACCAGAAAGAGGTGAACTCTTACATTCCGGGAGAAGGACACAACTTGCAGGAGCACTCAATCGTACTGGTTCGCGGTGGTCGTGTGAAAGACCTTCCGGGTGTACGTTACCACATCGTTCGCGGTACTCTTGATACAGCAGGTGTAGCCGGACGTACTCAGAGACGTTCTAAATACGGAGCTAAGCGTCCGAAACCGGGACAAGCAGCACCGGCTAAGAAGAAATAATCCGGAGTGATTCCGAATTCGATTTATTTTAATTAAAAGTAATAACTTTCGTTTTAGTTTGTTGGAATAAGCTATAAAGGTTGAGTAAATTCCCCGGAGGGGGAGTTGAAGACGTCAAGAAATAGACAACCAAGAACAAAAACATTATTTTTCGAACAAATGAGAAAAGCAAAACCAAAAAAACGCGTTATCCTTCCGGATCCCGTGTTCAATGACCAGAAGGTTTCTAAATTTGTAAACCATCTGATGTATGATGGAAAGAAGAACACTTCTTATGAAATCTTTTACGCTGCACTGGAAACAGTAAAAGCAAAACTTCCTAACGAAGAAAAAACTGCTCTTGAAATCTGGAAGAAAGCGTTAGATAACGTAACTCCTCAAGTTGAAGTAAAATCACGCCGTGTGGGTGGTGCAACTTTCCAGGTTCCTACCGAAATTCGCCCGGATCGTAAAGAATCAATCTCAATGAAGAACCTGATTCTGTTCGCTCGCAAGAGAGGCGGTAAATCTATGGCTGATAAATTGGCTGCTGAAATCATGGATGCATTCAATGAACAAGGCGGTGCTTTCAAACGTAAAGAAGATATGCACAGAATGGCTGAAGCTAACCGTGCATTTGCTCATTTCAGATTCTAATTACTATAAGAAATACCTATTTGATTAAAAACTTAAAGTAAAGGAAAAAGAAAATGGCAAAGAATGATTTACATTTGACTCGTAATATCGGTATCATGGCTCACATCGATGCCGGAAAGACAACAACTTCTGAACGTATCCTGTTCTACACCGGATTGACTCACAAAATCGGAGAGGTACACGATGGTGCTGCAACAATGGACTGGATGGAGCAAGAGCAGGAACGTGGTATTACTATCACTTCTGCCGCTACAACTACTCGTTGGAAGTATGCTGGTGATACTTATAAAATCAACCTGATTGACACTCCGGGACACGTGGACTTTACTGCTGAGGTAGAACGTTCACTTCGTATCCTTGATGGTGCTGTTGCTGCTTACTGTGCTGTAGGTGGTGTAGAACCTCAGTCGGAAACTGTATGGCGTCAGGCTGACAAATATAACGTACCGCGTATCGCTTACGTTAACAAAATGGACCGTTCGGGTGCTGACTTCTTTGAAGTTGTTCGCCAGATGAAGGCTGTTTTGGGTGCAAATCCGTGTCCGGTTGTTATTCCTATCGGTGCAGAAGAAAACTTCAAAGGATTGGTTGATCTGATCAAAATGAAAGCTATCTACTGGCACGATGAAACAATGGGTGCTGACTATACCATAGAAGAAATTCCTGCTAATCTCGTTGACGAAGCCAACGAATGGAGAGATAAAATGCTTGAAAAAGTAGCTGAATTTGATGATGCGTTGATGGAAAAATACTTTGATGATCCTTCTACTATTACAGAAGAAGAAGTATTGAGAGCTCTTCGCAATGCAACTGTTCAGATGGCTGTAGTTCCGATGTTGTGCGGTTCTTCATTCAAGAATAAGGGCGTACAGACTTTGCTTGACTATGTTTGTGCTTTCTTGCCTTCTCCGTTGGATGCTGAAAACGTAGTTGGTACAAACCCTGATACCGGTGCCGAAGAAGATCGTAAACCGAGCGAAGACGATAAAACTTCAGCTTTGGCATTTAAGATCGCTACTGACCCGTATGTAGGACGTTTGACTTTCTTCCGTGTATACTCTGGTAAGATTGAAGCCGGTTCTTATATCTACAACTCTCGTTCAGGTAAGAAAGAACGTGTTTCTCGTCTGTTCCAGATGCACTCAAACAAACAGAATCCGGTAGAAGTGATTGGTGCCGGTGATATTGGTGCCGGTGTAGGTTTCAAGGATATTCACACTGGTGATACACTGTGTGACGAAACAGCTCCGATCGTTCTTGAGTCAATGGACTTCCCGGAACCGGTAATCGGTATTGCTGTGGAACCGAAAACTCAGAAGGATATGGACAAACTGTCTAACGGTTTGGCTAAACTGGCTGAAGAAGACCCGACATTCACAGTGAAAACTGACGAACAGACAGGTCAGACAGTTATTTCCGGTATGGGTGAGCTTCACTTGGATATCATTATCGACCGTCTGAAACGTGAATTCAAAGTAGAATGTAACCAGGGTAAACCTCAGGTTAACTACAAAGAGGCTATCACTAAGACAGTTAACTTGCGTGAGGTTTATAAGAAACAATCTGGTGGTCGTGGTAAGTTCGCTGATATTATTGTGAACATCGGCCCGGTTGATGAAGACTTTACTCAAGGTGGTCTGCAGTTCGTTGATGAAGTGAAGGGTGGTAACATTCCTAAGGAATTCATTCCTTCAGTTCAGAAAGGTTTCCAGACTGCAATGAAGAATGGTGTGCTGGCTGGCTATCCGCTGGATTCATTGAAAGTGACTTTGGTCGATGGTTCATTCCACCCGGTTGACTCTGACCAGTTGTCTTTCGAAATCTGTGCTATCCAGGCATATAAGAATGCTTGTGCTAAGGCAGGTCCTGTATTGATGGAGCCTATCATGAAGCTGGAAGTCGTTACTCCGGAAGAAAACATGGGTGACGTTATCGGTGACTTGAACAAACGCCGTGGCCAGGTTGAAGGTATGGAGTCAAGCCGTTCAGGAGCCCGTATCGTAAAAGCAATGGTTCCGTTGGCAGAAATGTTCGGTTACGTAACCGCATTGCGTACTATCACTTCTGGTCGTGCCACTTCATCAATGGTATACTCTCATCACGCTCAGGTTTCTAGCTCTATCGCTAAAGCGGTATTGGAAGAAGTAAAAGGACGTGCTGATTTACTCTAAAATATCTTAAGCAGCAGGCTAGCGAATGACTCTTAGCCTGCCGCTTTATCTTATTTATAAATTTATTAATTAAAAGAACTAATGAGTCAGAAAATTAGAATTAAACTGAAATCTTACGACCACAACTTGGTTGACAAATCAGCTGAGAAGATCGTTAGAACAGTGAAGGCTACCGGTGCTATTGTTAGCGGACCGATTCCCCTTCCGACGCACAAGCGTATCTTTACAGTAAACCGCTCTACTTTCGTTAACAAGAAATCAAGAGAGCAGTTTGAACTTTCTTCATTCAAGAGGCTGATCGATATCTATAGCTCAACAGCTAAGACTGTAGATGCTCTGATGAAGTTAGAGTTGCCGAGTGGTGTAGAAGTAGAAATTAAAGTGTAGTATTTAAAAATTAGTGAAATGCCAGGATTATTAGGAAAAAAAATCGGAATGACATCCGTTTTCAGTGCCGATGGTAAGAATGTACCATGCACTGTTATCGAAGCAGGTCCTTGTGTTGTTACTCAGGTAAAGACCGTAGAGAAAGATGGCTATGCAGCCGTTCAGTTGGGTTTCCAGGACAAAAAGGAAAAACATACAACTAAACCGTTGATGGGTCACTTCAAAAAGGCTGGAGTAACACCGAAGAGACACTTGGCCGAGTTCAAGGAATTTGAAAACGAGTTAAATCTGGGTGATACTGTTACAGTAGAACTGTTCGACGGCGCAGACTATGTAGACGTTGTTGGTACTTCTAAAGGTAAAGGCTTCCAGGGTGTAGTTAAAAGACATGGCTTTGGTGGTGTAGGTCAATCTACTCACGGTCAGCACAACCGTGCCCGTAAACCGGGTTCTATCGGTGCTTGTTCGTATCCTGCAAAAGTGTTCAAAGGAATGCGCATGGGCGGACAAATGGGTGGCGACAGAGTTACTGTTCAAAACTTACAGGTATTAAAAGTAATCGCGGAACACAATCTTCTTTTGATCAAGGGTTCTGTACCGGGTTGCAAAGGTTCAATCGTATTAATTGAAAAATAATGGAAGTTAACGTATATAACATTAAAGGTGAAGACACTGGAAGAAAGGTTACGTTAAACGAATCTATCTTCGGAATTGAGCCCAATGACCACGCTATCTATCTGGACGTAAAGCAATTTATGGCTAACCAGCGTCAGGGTACTCACAAGTCAAAAGAGAGAAGCGAAATCAGCGGATCTACTCGTAAAATCGGTCGTCAGAAAGGTGGCGGCGGTGCTCGTCGTGGTGACATGAATTCACCGGTACTCGTAGGTGGTGGACGTGTATTTGGTCCTAAACCAAGAGACTACTACTTCAAGCTGAATAAAAAAGTTAAGACATTGGCTCGTAAGTCAGCTTTGTCGTATAAAGCTCAGGACAACGCAATCGTAGTGGTAGAAGACTTCAACTTTGAGGCTCCGAAGACTAAGGTTTTCGTTGAAATGACAAAAAATCTTAAAGTTTCTGACAAAAAACTGCTTGTAGTTTTACCAGAAGCAAATAAAAATGTATATTTGTCAGCTCGTAACATCGAAGGTGCTAACGTTCAGACTATCTCAGGATTAAATACTTACAGAGTATTGAATGCTGGGGTTGTTGTGCTTACTGAAAGCTCTTTGAAGGCTATTGACAATATCTTAATCTAAAAAGGAGGCTTAAATAATGGGAATTATTATTAAACCGTTGGTGACAGAGAAAATGACTGCAATAACTGATAAGCTGAATCGTTTCGGCTTTATTGTACGTCCTGAAGCTAATAAACTGGAAATTAAGAGTGAAGTTGAAGCCCTTTATAATGTTACGGTAGTTGATGTGAATACTGTGAAGTATGCTGGCAAAAATAAGAGCCGTTATACAAAAGCAGGTATCATCAATGGTCGTACGAACGCTTTTAAGAAAGCCATCGTGACATTGAAAGAAGGAGATACTATTGATTTTTATAGCAATATTTAATAAAAATGGCAGTACGTAAATTTAAGCCCACAACACCGGGGCAAAGACATAAGATTATTGGTACTTTCGAGGAAATTACTGCATCAGTACCAGAAAAGTCGCTTGTATATGGTAAAAAATCATCTGGCGGTCGTAACAACGAAGGTAAGATGACAATGCGCTACTTAGGTGGCGGTCATAGAAAAGTGATCAGAATTGTCGATTTCAAGAGAAATAAAGACGGTGTTCCGGCAGTTGTAAAAACGATCGAATACGATCCGAACCGTTCGGCTCGTATCGCATTGTTATTTTATGCTGATGGTGAAAAAAGATATATTATTGCTCCCAATGGATTGCAAGTTGGTGCGACTTTGATGTCGGGAGAGAACGCTGCGCCTGAGATTGGTAATGCGCTTCCGCTTCAGAATATCCCGGTCGGTACAGTAATTCACAACATTGAATTGCGTCCGGGTCAGGGTGCTGCTCTGGTTAGATCAGCAGGTAACTTCGCTCAGCTGACTTCAAGAGAAGGTAAGTATTGTGTAATCAAATTGCCTTCAGGTGAAGTAAGACAAATACTTAGCACTTGTAAAGCTACTATCGGTAGTGTTGGTAACTCAGATCATGGATTGGAAAGCTCAGGTAAGGCAGGTCGCTCTCGTTGGCAGGGCCGTCGTCCTCGCAACCGTGGTGTTGTTATGAACCCGGTTGATCACCCGATGGGTGGTGGTGAAGGACGTGCTTCCGGAGGTCACCCAAGATCTCGTAAGGGATTGTACGCTAAGGGACTTAAGACTAGAGCTCCGAAGAAACAATCGTCTAAGTACATTATTGAGAGAAGAAAAAAGTAATCTGATTAATTGAGTAAACTATGAGTCGTTCATTAAAAAAAGGTCCATATATTAACGTAAAACTCGAAAAGAAAGTGCTTGCTATGAATGAATCAGGCAAGAAAGTTGTCGTTAAGACTTGGTCCAGAGCTTCAATGATTTCGCCTGATTTTGTAGGCCATACAGTTGCAGTTCACAACGGAAATAAATTTATTCCTGTATATGTTACCGAAAATATGGTAGGTCACAAGTTGGGTGAATTCGCTCCAACTCGTACATTCAGAGGACACGCTGGTAACAAGAAAAAATAACAGGATTTATCTGAAATAATAAAGTAATAAATATAATGGGAGCAAGAAAAAAAATATCGGCTGAAAAGAGAAAAGAAGCCCTTAAAACCATGTATTTTGCTAAATTGCAAAATGTTCCTACTTCTCCTCGTAAGATGCGTCTCGTGGCTGACATGATTCGTGGGATGGAAGTGAACAGAGCACTTGGCGTTTTGAAGTTTTCTTCAAAAGAAGCAGCTGCAAGAGTGGAAAAATTGTTGCGCTCTGCAATTGCTAACTGGGAGCAGAAAAACGAACGTAAAGCTGAAAGTGGCGAATTATTCGTAACGAAGATTTTTGTTGATGGTGGTGCTACACTCAAAAGAATGAGACCGGCTCCGCAGGGAAGAGGATACAGAATTCGCAAACGTTCAAATCACGTAACATTGTTCGTTGGTTCTAAAAGTAATAACGAAGATCAAAATTAAGGTAGATGGGACAAAAAGTTAATCCAATAAGCAACCGTTTAGGAATTATCAGAGGATGGGATTCTAACTGGTATGGTGGAAATGATTACGGTGACTCTTTGCTGGAAGATAGCAAGATCCGTAAATATCTTAATGCAAGACTTGCGAAAGCAAGTGTATCAAGAATCGTAATTGAACGTACGCTGAAGCTCGTTACTATTACTGTTTGCACTGCTCGTCCGGGTATTATTATCGGTAAAGGTGGCCAGGAAGTTGATAAGTTGAAGGAAGAGTTGAAAAAGGTTACCGACAAAGATATTCAAATCAATATCTTTGAAGTGAAAAGACCGGAACTGGATGCTGTGATTGTTGCTAACAACATCGCTCGTCAGGTAGAAGGTAAAATTGCCTATCGCCGTGCCATTAAAATGGCTATCGCAAATACAATGCGTATGGGTGCGGAAGGTATCAAAATTCAGATTTCAGGACGTTTGAATGGAGCTGAAATGGCCCGTTCTGAAATGTATAAGGAAGGAAGAACTCCGTTGCACACTTTCAGAGCAGACATCGACTATTGCCATGCAGAAGCATTGACAAAAGTGGGTCTTCTCGGTATTAAAGTTTGGATCTGTAGAGGTGAAGTTTTTGGTAAGAGAGAATTAGCTCCCAACTTTACACAAAGCAAAGAGAGTGGTCGTGGAAACAATGGTGGAAACAACGGCGGCGGAAAGAACTTCAAAAGAAAGAAAAATAATCGCTAAACGAATTTGAATTTTAGGAAACTATGTTACAACCGAAAAAGACAAAATTCAGAAGACAACAAAAGGGCCGCGCTAAAGGTAATGCACAGAGAGGCAACCAGCTCGCTTTTGGATCTTTTGGTATTAAGGCTTTAGAAACTAAATGGATCACAGGCCGACAGATTGAAGCTGCTCGTATTGCAGTGACAAGATATATGCAACGTCAGGGACAGATTTGGATTCGTATTTTCCCGGATAAACCGATTACTAGAAAACCTGCTGATGTACGTATGGGTAAAGGTAAGGGTAGCCCCGAAGGATTCGTGGCTCCGGTTACACCAGGTAGAATTATTATTGAAGCTGAAGGAGTATCTTACGAGATCGCGAAAGAAGCTTTGCGTTTGGCAGCTCAGAAACTTCCGATTACTACGAAGTTTGTCGTGAGACGTGATTATGATATTCAAAATCAAAATGCGTAAGGTTTATGAAAATTGCAGAAATTAAAGAAATGTCTACTAATGATTTGGTAGAAAGAGTAGAAGCAGAAGTGGTTAATTACAACCAAATGGTTATCAATCATTCTATTTCTCCTTTGGAAAATCCTGCGCAGATCAAACAATTACGCAGGACGATTGCGCGTATGAGAACAGAGTTACGCCAAAGAGAACTTAACAATAAATGATCAGCTTGATGGAAGCAAGAAATTTAAGAAAAGAAAGAACAGGGGTTGTGCTGAGCAATAAGATGGAAAAAACCATTACCGTTGCTGCTAAGTTCAAGGAAAAACACCCTATATATGGTAAGTTCGTTAGCAAAACGAAGAAGTACCATGCTCACGATGAAAAGAATGAATGCAATGTAGGTGATACTGTACGCATCATGGAAACTCGTCCTTTGAGCAAGACTAAAAGATGGAGATTAGTAGAAATAATTGAAAGAGCTAAGTAATTATGATACAAGTAGAATCCAGACTTACAGTATGTGACAACAGTGGAGCTAAAGAAGCCCTGTGTATCCGTGTTTTGGGTGGTACAGGTCGTCGTTACGCTTCAGTGGGGGATGTTATTGTCGTTTCTGTAAAGAGCGTCATCCCTTCAAGTGATGTTAAAAAGGGTGCAGTGTCAAAAGCTTTGATCGTACGTACTAAGAAAGAGATCCGTCGTCCCGATGGTTCTTATATACGTTTTGATGATAATGCTTGCGTGTTGTTGAATAATGCAGGTGAAATTAGAGGTAGTCGTATTTTCGGTCCTGTAGCAAGAGAACTTCGTGCTACAAACATGAAAGTTGTGTCACTTGCGCCTGAGGTACTTTAATTTTGTAAAAGATTTAAGTAATGAGTAAATTACATATTAAAAAAGGCGATACAGTTTACGTAAATGCTGGTGAAGACAAAGGTAAAACTGGTCGTGTATTGAAGGTTCTTGTTAAAGAAGGACGTGCAATAGTTGAAGGTATCAATATGGTATCTAAAAGCACAAAACCAAATGCAAAGAACCCGCAGGGTGGTATAGTTAAGCAGGAAGCTCCTATCCACATTTCAAACTTGAATCCGGTTGATCCAAAAACTGGTAAAGCAACGCGTGTTGGTAGAAAAGTAAGTTCTGAGGGAACTTTAGTGCGTTATTCTAAAAAATCAGGAGAGGAGATTAAGTAATGAGTAATACTGCAAGCCTTAAGAAAGAATATGCAGAGCGCATTGCTCCTGCATTGAAGTCACAATTCCAGTATTCTTCTACAATGCAGATACCCGTACTTAAGAAGATTGTTATCAATCAGGGTTTAGGTATGGCTGTTGCTGATAAGAAGATTATCGAAGTGGCAATCAACGAAATGACAGCTATCACTGGTCAGAAGGCCGTAGCTACTATTTCGCGTAAAGATATCGCTAACTTTAAGTTGCGTAAGAAAATGCCGATCGGAGTTATGGTAACTCTGCGTCGTGAAAGAATGTACGAATTCCTGGAAAAATTGGTTCGTGTGGCTTTGCCGCGTATCCGTGACTTCAAAGGTATTGAAACTAAGTTCGATGGTAAGGGTAACTATACCCTTGGTATTCAGGAACAAATCATTTTCCCTGAAATTAATATCGATAGTATTACCAGAATTCTCGGAATGAATATTACCTTTGTAACCTCTGCGCAAACAGATGAAGAAGGTTATGCCTTATTGAAAGAATTCGGTTTACCGTTTAAAAACGCTAAAAAAGACTGATAAATTATGGCAAAGGAATCAATGAAAGCACGCGAAATAAAGCGTGCTAAATTAGTAGCCAAATATGCCGAAAAGAGAGCTGCCTTGAAGCAGATTGTGAGAACCGGAGATCCTGCTGAAGCTTTTGAAGCTGCACAGAAATTACAGGAGCTTCCTAAGAATTCTAATCCGATTCGTATGCACAATCGCTGTAAATTGACTGGTCGTCCTAAAGGATACATCCGTCAGTTCGGTGTTTCAAGAATCCAGTTCCGTGAGATGGCATCTAATGGGCT
Organism: Bacteroides fragilis NCTC 9343; assembly: GCF_000025985.1. Taxonomy (NCBI): domain Bacteria; kingdom Pseudomonadati; phylum Bacteroidota; class Bacteroidia; order Bacteroidales; family Bacteroidaceae; genus Bacteroides; species Bacteroides fragilis. Next base: position 4,700,672 of record NC_003228.3, on the reverse strand, counting down.
GATCCCAGGTGTTAAGAAAGCAAGCTGGTAAATATATTGTTTAAATATTGTCAGGGTAGTCCTGATTAATTTAATTATTTTTTATATGACTGATCCAATAGCAGATTATTTGACGAGGTTAAGGAACGCAATTAATGCAAAGCACAGAGTTGTAGAAGTTCCTGCTTCAAATTTGAAAAAAGAAATCACTAAGATTCTTTTTGAAAAAGGCTACATCCTTAATTATAAGTTTGTAGAAGATGGTCCTCAAGGAACTATTAAAGTTGCCTTGAAGTATGATTCTGTTAACAAAGTTAACGCAATCAAAAAACTTGAAAGAATATCTTCTCCGGGTATGCGTCAGTACACTGGTTACAAAGATATGCCGCGTGTTATTAATGGTTTGGGTATTGCTATAATATCTACTTCCAAAGGTGTAATGACAAACAAAGAAGCTGCTGAACTGAAAATCGGTGGTGAAGTATTGTGTTATGTATATTAATAGGAGGATAAAGCAATGTCAAGAATAGGAAAATTACCCATTAGTATTCCCGCTGGAGTAACAGTTACTCTGAAAGATGATGTGGTTACCGTAAAAGGACCCAAAGGTGAACTTAGCCAGTATGTGAACCCGGCTATCAATGTTGCTATTGAAGATGGACACATCACTTTAACTGAAAACGAAAATGCAATGCTGGATAATCCCAAGCAGAAACATGCATTTCACGGTTTGTATCGTTCGTTAGTACACAACATGGTTGTTGGTGTTTCTGAAGGATATAAGAAAGAATTGGAGCTTGTTGGTGTTGGTTACCGTGCTTCTAATCAAGGAAATATCATTGAATTAGCATTAGGATATACACACAATATCTTTATACAGTTGCCTCCTGAAGTCAAAGTAGAGACAAAATCAGAAAGAAATAAGAATCCTCTTATTCTTTTAGAGTCTTGTGACAAACAATTGCTTGGTCAAGTTTGCTCTAAGATACGTTCTTTCCGTAAGCCCGAACCGTATAAAGGTAAAGGTATTAAGTTTGTTGGCGAGGAAATTCGCAGAAAGTCTGGTAAATCAGCCGGTGCTAAGTAATTTACGTAAATTTGTATTATTATGACAACAAAAATAGAAAGACGAATTAAGATCAAATATAGAGTACGCAATAAAGTGTCAGGTACTGCTGCACGTCCGCGTATGAGTGTATTTAGAAGTAACAAGCAAATCTATGTCCAGATTATCGACGATTTGTCTGGTAAGACATTGGCTGCTGCCTCTTCACTGGGTATGACTGAGAAGTTGCCTAAGAAAGAAGTTGCTGCTAAAGTGGGTGAGATTATTGCGAAAAAAGCTCAGGAAGCAGGTATTACGACTGTTGTTTTCGACCGTAATGGTTACTTGTATCATGGGAGAGTAAAAGAAGTAGCTGATGCTGCTCGTAACGGTGGACTTAAATTTTAATCATTATGGCAGGAGTTAATAATAGAGTTAAGATTACTAACGATATAGAACTGAAAGACAGATTAGTTGCTATTAATCGTGTTACTAAAGTAACCAAAGGTGGTAGAACTTTTAGTTTCTCTGCAATTGTAGTTGTAGGTAACGAAGAAGGTATTATCGGTTGGGGACTTGGTAAAGCTGGTGAAGTAACAGCAGCTATCGCTAAAGGTGTTGAATCGGCTAAGAAAAATCTGACAAGAGTGCCTGTACTGAAAGGTACTGTTCCTCACGAACAGTCAGCTAAGTTTGGTGGTGCTGAAGTATTCATCAAACCTGCTTCTCACGGTACTGGTGTTGTAGCCGGTGGTGCTATGCGTGCCGTATTGGAAAGTGTTGGTGTAACTGACGTTTTGGCTAAATCAAAAGGATCTTCAAATCCGCATAACCTTGTAAAAGCCACTATCATGGCTTTAGGCGAGATGCGTGATGCAAGAATGATTGCTCAGAACAGAGGAATTAGTGTTGAAAAAGTATTTAGAGGATAAGGAGGGAGATATGTCAACTATAAAGATCAAACAAGTTAAAAGTAGAATTGGTGCTCCGGCTGATCAGAAAAGAACTCTTGATGCACTGGGACTTCGCAAATTGAACCGTGTGGTTGAACACGAAAGCACTCCTTCAATTCTTGGAATGGTAGATAAGGTTAAACACTTGGTTGCCATTGTTAAGTAATTATTTGTTGAATATAAAACGAATTACAATATGAACTTAAGTAATTTAAAACCTGCAGAAGGCTCTACTAAAACAAGAAAAAGAATCGGACGTGGTCCGGGTTCTGGCTTAGGAGGTACTTCTACAAGAGGTCATAAAGGTGCTAAATCAAGATCTGGATACTCTAAGAAAATCGGTTTTGAAGGTGGTCAGATGCCTCTTCAACGTCGAGTACCTAAATTTGGTTTTAAGAACATCAATAGAATTGAATATAAAGCTATTAACTTAGAAACAATCCAGAAATTAGCTGAAGCTAAGAAGTTGGAAAAAGTAGGTGTTAATGACTTTATTGAAGCTGGATTCATTTCTTCAAGCCAGTTGGTTAAAGTATTAGGTAACGGAACTTTGACTGCTAAGTTGAGTGTAGAAGCTCATGCATTCTCTAAGAGTGCAGTTGCTGCTATCGAGGCTGCTGGTGGAAATGTAGTAAAACTCTGATTCAATGAGAAAAGCTATTGAAACATTAAAGAATATATGGAAAATTGAGGATCTGAGACAACGGATCCTCATTACCATATTGTTTGTGGCGATTTACCGTTTCGGTTCGTACGTCGTGCTTCCTGGAATCAACCCGGGTATGCTGACACAATTGCATCAACAAACAAGCGAGGGCCTTTTAGCCTTGTTAAACATGTTCTCAGGAGGAGCATTTTCTAATGCATCTATTTTCGCATTAGGAATTATGCCTTATATCTCTGCATCAATCGTTATCCAGTTGCTGGGAATCGCTGTGCCGTATTTTCAGAAACTTCAGCGAGAGGGAGAAAGTGGCAGAAGAAAGATGAATCAATATACTCGTTATTTGACGATTGCTATTTTGTTGGTTCAGGCCCCTTCTTATTTGCTCAATCTTAAAATGCAGGCTGGACCTTCCTTAAATGCTTCATTAGATTGGACTCTGTTCATGGTTACTTCTACCATTATTTTGGCAGCTGGAAGTATGTTTATCCTGTGGCTTGGTGAAAGAATCACAGATAAAGGTATTGGTAATGGTATTTCATTTATTATCTTGATTGGTATTATCGCTCGTCTTCCTCAGTCATTATTCCAGGAGTTGATTTCCCGTATGACCGACAAGACTGGTGGTTTGATCATGTTCTTATTTGAAATAGTATTCCTGCTGATCGTAATTGCCGGAGCTATTCTTTTGGTACAAGGTACAAGAAAAATTCCTGTACAGTATGCAAAGAGAATCGTTGGTAATAAACAGTATGGCGGTGCAAGACAGTACATTCCTTTGAAAGTGAATGCTGCCGGTGTAATGCCTATCATTTTCGCCCAGGCAATTATGTTTATTCCGATCACTTTCATTGGTTTTTCTAACACTAACAATGTGAGTGGTTTCGTTCATGCATTTACTGACCATACGAGTTTCTGGTATAATTTTGTTTTTGCAGTAATGATTATCTTATTTACGTACTTCTATACTGCGATTACCATTAACCCGACTCAAATGGCCGAGGATATGAAGAGAAATAATGGTTTCATTCCGGGAATTAAGCCAGGTAAGAAAACTGCTGAGTATATCGATGATATCATGTCACGTATTACTTTGCCGGGTTCTTTCTTTTTGGCTTTCATTGCTATCATGCCCGCATTTGCCGGTATCTTTGGTGTGAAGGCTGAGTTTGCTCAATTCTTCGGTGGTACGTCTCTGTTAATTCTTGTAGGTGTTGTTTTGGATACACTGCAACAAGTCGAAAGTCATTTGTTGATGAGACATTATGATGGTTTGTTGAAGTCTGGTCGTATCAAAGGACGCACCGGTAGTAGTGTAGCTGCATATTAATTCTTTGAGTAGAAATGATATTTCTTAAAACTGAAGATGAAATAGAGCTGCTCCGTCAGAGTAACTTACTTGTTGGTAGAACGTTGGCTGAAGTTGCCAAGCTTGTGAAACCGGGAGTTACCACTAAAGAGCTGGATAAGGTAGCGGAAGAGTTTATCAGAGATCATGGTGCTGTTCCTACCTTTAAAGGTTTTCCCAATCAATATGGAGATCCGTTTCCTGCTTCTTTATGCACATCGGTTAATGAACAGGTAGTGCATGGCATTCCGGGAGATATCGTGTTGAAAGACGGTGATATTGTATCGGTCGACTGTGGTACCTACATGAATGGTTTCTGTGGTGATTCAGCTTATACCTTTTGCGTTGGTGAAGTGGACGAAGAAGTTCGTCAGTTGTTGAAGGTAACTAAAGAGGCGTTGTATATTGGCATTCAAAATGCTGTGCAGGGAAAAAGAATCGGTGATATCGGATATGCTATTCAGCAATATTGTGAGTCCCATTCTTATGGTGTTGTGCGTGAATTTGTCGGTCATGGTATTGGTAAAGACATGCACGAAGACCCTCAGGTACCGAATTATGGTAAAAGAGGATACGGAACACTTTTAAAGAAAGGTCTTTGCATTGCGATTGAACCGATGATTACGCAAGGTGACCGACAAGTTATTATGGAACGTGACGGATGGACAGTGAGAACCAGAGATCGGAAATGTGCCGCACACTTTGAACATACCATTGCGGTAGGTGCAGGCGAGGCTGATATTCTGTCATCATTTAAATTCATAGAAGAAGTTTTAGGAGATAAAGCGATATAATATATGGCAAAGCAATCTGCAATAGAACAAGATGGAGTTATAGTTGAAGCATTGTCTAATGCAATGTTTCGTGTTGAATTAGAAAACGGACATGAGATTACTGCTCATATTTCTGGTAAGATGAGAATGCATTACATTAAAATCCTACCGGGTGATAAAGTCAGAGTCGAAATGTCTCCTTACGACTTATCGAAAGGAAGAATTGTATTTAGATATAAATAAAATAAGATATGAAAGTAAGAGCATCATTAAAGAAACGTACGCCAGAATGTAAGATCGTTAGACGTAATGGCCGTTTGTATGTTATTAACAAGAAAAATCCTAAGTATAAACAACGTCAAGGATAATTTATTATTTTTGCAAAAAAAATAATTTAGTATATGGCTATAAGAATAGTTGGTGTAGATTTACCTCAAAATAAGAGAGGTGAGATTGCGTTGACCTATGTATATGGAATAGGTCGTAGTAGTTCAGCAAAAATTTTAGATAAAGCTGGTGTAGACAAAGATCTGAAGGTGAAAGACTGGACAGATGATCAGGCTGCAAAGATTCGTGAGATCATCGGTGCAGAGTATAAGGTTGAAGGTGATCTTCGTTCTGAAGTACAATTGAACATTAAGCGATTAATGGATATTGGTTGCTACCGTGGTGTACGTCACCGTATTGGTCTGCCTGTAAGAGGTCAGAGCACTAAGAACAATGCGCGTACTCGTAAGGGTAGAAAGAAAACCGTTGCAAATAAGAAAAAAGCTACTAAATAATAATTGTTGATATGGCAAAAAAAACAGTCGCAGCTAAGAAGAGAAATGTTAAGGTAGATGCTAATGGACAATTGCATGTTCATTCATCTTTCAACAATATTATTGTTTCTCTTGCAAATAGTGAAGGGCAGATTATCTCTTGGTCGTCTGCAGGAAAGATGGGATTTAGAGGTTCTAAAAAGAATACTCCTTATGCAGCTCAGATGGCTGCCCAGGATTGTGCTAAAATTGCATTCGATCTTGGCCTGAGAAAGGTAAAAGCATATGTTAAAGGTCCGGGTAACGGTCGTGAATCTGCTATTAGAACGATTCATGGTGCCGGTATTGAAGTTACAGAAATCATTGACGTAACTCCGCTTCCGCATAACGGTTGTCGTCCTCCGAAAAGACGTAGAGTTTAAGATTTACCTTTAATAAAAATGATACTTGATTTTGTTTTTGGATTGCATTAATTTCTTCTCTGTAATCGCGGCTGCAACAAATTGAGTTCATGAATAAACAATTAAATATTTAAAAAGAAATGGCTAGATATACTGGACCAAAATCAAGAATAGCCCGTAAATTCGGTGAAGGTATCTTTGGAGCTGATAAAGTTTTGTCGAAGAAAAACTATCCTCCCGGACAGCACGGAAATTCAAGAAAAAGAAAAACTTCTGAATATGGTATTCAGCTTCGTGAGAAACAGAAAGCTAAATATACTTATGGAGTATTAGAAAAACAATTCCGCAACTTGTTCGAAAAGGCAGCTACAGCTAAAGGTATTACCGGTGAGGTACTTCTCCAGATGCTTGAAGGTCGTCTTGACAACATCGTGTTCCGTTTGGGGATTGCTCCTACGCGTGCAGCAGCTCGTCAGTTGGTAGGCCACAAACACATTACAGTTGATGGACAGGTAGTAAACATTCCTTCATACGCAGTTAAACCGGGTCAGTTGATTGGCGTTCGTGAAAGATCTAAATCTTTGGAAGTAATTGCTAATTCTCTCGCTGGTTTCAATCACAGCAAATATGCTTGGTTGGAATGGGATGAAGCTTCAAAGGTGGGCAAATTGCTGCACATTCCTGAAAGAGCAGACATTCCTGAAAACATTAAAGAGCATTTGATTGTTGAATTGTATTCTAAATAATAATTAATTTCATGGCGATATTAGCATTTCAAAAACCTGATAAAGTATTAATGTTGGAAGCGGATGCCAAATTCGGTAAATTCGAATTTCGTCCCTTGGAACCCGGTTTTGGTATTACCGTTGGTAATGCTTTGCGCCGTATCCTCCTTTCTTCATTAGAAGGTTTTGCTATCACCACTATCCGTATAGAAGGTGTTGAGCACGAATTTTCTAGTGTTCCTGGAGTAAAAGAGGATGTTACCAACATTATCTTGAATCTGAAACAAGTGAGATTCAAGCAAGTAGTTGAAGAATTCGAGAGCGAAAAGGTGAGCATCACTATCGAGAATTCTAGTGAATTTAAAGCAGGTGACATAGGTAAGTATTTGACTGGATTTGAAGTGTTAAATCCGGAATTAGTTATTTGTCATTTAGATTCTAAAGCAACTATGCAGATTGACATTACAATTAACAAAGGTCGTGGATATGTCCCCGCTGACGAAAACCGCGAATATTGTACCGATGTTAATGTAATTCCAATCGATTCAATCTATACGCCGATACGTAATGTTAAGTATGCTGTAGAAAACTTCCGTGTAGAGCAGAAGACTGACTACGAGAAACTGGTACTTGAAATTACTACCGACGGTTCCATTCACCCGAAAGAAGCGCTGAAAGAAGCTGCTAAAATTCTGATTTATCACTTTATGTTATTCTCTGACGAAAAAATTACTCTTGAAAGTAATGACGTTGACGGTAATGAAGAGTTTGATGAAGAAGTACTGCATATGCGTCAGCTGTTGAAAACTAAACTTGTCGATATGGATCTGTCAGTACGTGCCCTCAATTGCTTGAAGGCTGCTGATGTTGAAACATTGGGCGATTTGGTACAGTTCAACAAAACTGACTTGCTGAAATTCAGAAACTTCGGAAAGAAATCGCTTACCGAGCTTGATGATTTGCTGGAAAGTCTGAATCTGTCGTTTGGAACCGATATTTCTAAATATAAATTAGATAAAGAATAAAAAATGAGACATAATAAGAAATTCAATCATTTAGGTCGTACTGCTTCTCACAGAAGTGCTATGTTATCTAACATGGCTTGTTCTTTGATCAAGCACAAAAGAATCACTACGACTGTAGCAAAGGCGAAAGCTCTGAAGAAATTCGTTGAGCCTTTGATCACAAAGTCTAAAGAAGACACTACAAACTCTCGTCGTGTTGTATTTAGCAACTTGCAGGATAAACTCGCTGTAACAGAATTGTTCAAGGAAATCTCTGTGAAGATTGCTGACCGTCCGGGTGGTTATACTCGTATCATCAAGACTGGAAACCGTCTGGGTGACAACGCTGAAATGTGCTTCATCGAACTCGTTGACTACAACGAAAACATGGCTAAAGAGAAAGTTGCTAAGAAAGCAACTCGTACTCGTCGTTCAAAGAAAACTACTGAAGCTGCTCCTGCTGCCGAAGTACCTGCAACTGAAGAACCGAAAGCTGAATCAGCAGAATAATTCAACTATTATTCTTATAGATATAAAAAAGGCTGCTCTGAAAAGAGTGGCCTTTTTTGTTGATTTTACTAAAGATACATTAAAAACATTTGAAGGTGAACAGTCGGACTGAATAATCTGTTATATTTGCAGGCAGATATGGCAAAGTTCATTAAAATTATATTGTTCATGTTGTTTGCTGTGGCACTTCATAGTGTAGCTAACGACTATTTCGCAGAAAAACAGGCGGAACAAGATATCTATATGGCTATGTCAACAATGAAAGGGGATACGCACGAAACACTCAGCAGTCCCCAGACACCCTATTTCCCTGATGCCGAATTGGCCGGGACCGGTATTCAGACGCATCAGATCGCAATGTCGCGCATACAGCGTATACAGGCGGCCGAATCTATTTTTTCTTTAAAAGCCCTTGCTCAAAGGTTGGCAGACCGTGATGCTGTTTTATCTCAGCATTGGGGGAAGCTTTATGAAACCACTACTTCTTATTGTTGTCATCCTGTAAGCGAATACTATGTTTTCGCTCTAAGGCGTATTATTGTATAGGAGTTTAACTTATTAGTTCTATTATTATTTTATGTTGCCGTGCCTGTTAGTTATAGGTGTGGTAGTATTTATCAGCTATTATTTACTAATAATTTAAACTTCAATATTATGACAACCCAAGCTATCGATGCAACAATTTTTGCATCTTCACACCCAGATATTGCAAAACGCACCAGTGTTTCCGGACTTATCTTCTCTTGCATTATGTTATTGGCAGGAGTGATTGCATTTGTTTCTACTTTTGAGATGGAAGACCGTTCATCGACTATCAGTATGGGACTTATGGTACTAGGCACTGCCTTGTTTTTGATTGGCGTTTTCCGGTTGTTCTGGAAATCCAAGGAGATTGTTTACTTGCCGACGGGCAGTGTTGCTAAAGAGCAAAGTATCTTTTTTGATTTGAAACATCTGGATGAATTGACAGACATGGTGAAGTCGGGTGATTTCTCTATGCAATCGACTGCCAAAGGTGGTACAAGTGGAAATCTGCGTTTAGATGTAATGCTGTCCGAAGACAGAAAGTTTGCCGCCGTACAATTGTTCCAATTTGTACCCTATACTTATAACCCGGTTACATCCGTACGTTATTTCACGAATGGTGAAGCAGCTTCTATTGCCGCTTTCCTGACTAAGACAAAAGGACACTGATTCTAATTCAAGCTTCAATACGAAATGGGGATTAGTCGTCGATGACGGCTATTCCCATTTTTTTCATCAGGAAGCAGGCATTCATATTCTGCGCAATTCCATCTCTGAGCTTGTAGGAGAAAGTCAGTTCGTTGTTAGTGATGTCCGCTTCGAAACAATAGTTGTGGATATCTTTGGGGAATAGATCGATAAGAGAGCCTAGCAGGAGATCGTGAGTGGCAATAATGCCGTTCGCCTGTAAAGCCATGAATTGTTTGATCAGTGCGAAGGAGCCCTTTTGTTTATCCATCGAATTCGTTCCTTTCAGAATTTCGTCGAGTATGATGAACAGTTCCTCGCCGGAGTTCAGTTTATCAATAATGAGTTTCAGTCGTTTCAGTTCTGCAAAGAAATACGATTCATTGTCTGCCAATGAGTCGGTCGTGCGCAGGCTGGTGACGAGTTGTGCCGGATATAGCTTCATCTTCTCTGCCCAGACAGGGGCTCCGATACATGCCAGCAGATAGCTTACTCCTATGGTACGTAGATAGGTGCTTTTCCCTGCCATATTCGCACCTGTTATGATGATGAAGAAAGGACGCTTTGCGATCCGGATATCATTGCGTACACATTTATTTCGATTCATCAATGGATGACCCAATGCTTCGGCCTCCACGCAAAATGGTTTGGATGCAATTTCGGGGAACACATATCCGGGATGATTATACGCAAAACAGGCCAGCGAACAGTAAGCATCTATTTCGCCAATGGCTTCAAGCCAATCCGGCAGGTGGGCTACATAGTTTTCCTTCCAGGCTTCTATCTTCATGACTTGCCGCAATTCCCAGAAAAATAGTCCGTTCAGGACAAATTGCATTAACATATTGTTTCGTTGGTCCAGTGCATTCATGAGTTCGGTGAGGCGTTTTACGGCTTGTGAAGCCGTTTGTTTTTCACCTCCCACCAATTCCTTGATTTCCTTTAATGCGCTGCATCGCATTTTTTTCTCCTCAATAATGTGAATGAGTCGTGCATAGGTTGTCAGTATCAGCATCTTTTTACCGTAAACAGACTGCATCCGGCTAATACCTTTTGAGAATGAAGAACTGAACAATCCTATACTTGCGAAGACGATTCCCCATGTGGTGAATGAGATGATTCCGGCTATGGCCAGCCCGATGCAGACAGCATTGGCGGTGGGGATAAGGATAGCCAAAGTTCGGAAATACCATTTCTTCCGATAATATTCCGGACTCGAAGCCCAGTTCCTGATTTCTTCTTCGTCAGCAGTTTTACCTTTATGCAGCAATCCGAGTACACGGAAATGCTGGCGCATTTCTAACTCCGGAGCCAGTTCCCGTACTGCTTCCTGTCGTTTCTCTATCTCCGCTTTGCTCTTCAGGTGCATATTCATCCATTCTGCCAGTCTTTTTTTACCGGGTTGCGTGGCAGTCCGGTTTATGTACTGAAAGAGTGAATGTTCTCCAAATACGTCCAGGTCATAAGTATAAAGATGTGATGGATTGATAAACTCCTCCCCATTATCGAAAGCTGACGTATCGTATGTAAGGGCTTGTAATTCCTGTCGGTTGATTTCTATCTTCTTTTCAAGGTAATCTTTCTGATGAAACAACCGGTTGTGCAGTTTCACCAATAATATGAAGGGGATGAAGGTGATAGCCGCGATACCGCCGATCACCAGCCTGCCCTCGTCCCAGAAATAAATGATACCTGCAATTCCTGCCGCGAAAAGTATCAGTCGGAGTGTACCGATACGGTAAATGTGTTGTTTTACCTTTGCCAGCTTCGATTCCGATTCGAGAATAATCCGTTGATAAGTGTCTATGATGAGATTTAGTTGTTCCATATTTCCTTGATTGTTTGACCCGCAAAAATAATATATTTAGCGTGAGTACGGCGCTCTCTTGGCATGAGCTTGTTTTTGTCAAGAGCAGATTTACTTATTATTAACGTTGGAGCCGGTTTCCGCTTTCCTTTCAGGTACATTTCCCGTCTCTTCCGGAGATTCTTCATATTCTTCTTGGTATATCTCCGGATATCCCGGTCTTTTCTTGCCGAAGCTGCCGGGTAGAGAGTTTGCAGAGCTGGGATCCGAGTGAAATAGAGCCGCTGTTTCGTTTCGGCAGAGCCTTGCTTTAGGGCAAACGGAGCCTGAACTCATCTTTAGCTCCGTCTGTTATGGGGAGGTTGGTAAAGTGATTCCATAAAAAAGGGAGCAATAGCCTCCCTTTTTCATTCCTAATATAAATTGAACGTACTTTATGATTCTGATAGTAAAGATACGACATTGGAGAGCAAAAGTCAAGTGTTTTCTCCTTTTTCTTAAACTTTTCTTCTGAAAACTTGCTCCGATTCGTTAAAAGGTGTACCTTTCCGCCATGAAAGTCTTTAATAGGATGCGTTTATGAAGAAATTGTGTTTCCTGCTGTTGATGAGTTGGGTAGTGATGGATGTTACTGCGCAGAATGTCGTATATTCCAATCTGAAAGGGCTGCTCGCTTGTGAAGGAGATACGGTTGCCTCGCTGAAAGTGGAGAAACGTACAAAGAATCATATTCTGATGACCGGTGGTGCCGACTATAAGATCAGTGCTGGTCCGGATGATTCCATGTGCAAATACCTGAAGTCCCGCTGTTATGCCGTGCAGGCGGACACTTCCCTTTATGTGAATTGCAAGAGATTACGCTATAAGAAGTTTCGTTTCGGAGGTTGGTATGCTCCCGCCCTGCGCATTGGAGACCATATTTATTTTAGTGCCATTCCTTTAGGTTCCGTAGCTGCCGGCAGCGATGCCACGATGGATGTGATGCTGGGTGGTCAATTCGGCGATGCGATTGCTGCTTCCGCTTTAATATCCAAACGGGTATATTATGAAATAGATCCTGAAACCAATAAGGTAGGATTTGTCGGAAAAGAGCGGATGGAAGAACTGCTTGGGGGGCATCCTGATTGGAAAGCCGCCTATCTGAATGAAAATAGCGAGTCTGCCAAAGTTACCGACAAATATCTGCGACTGCTGAAGGCGGAAGAGAAGTAGCGTTTCGATCAGCAGCAGGGACTGCTGTCTTGCCACTATACAACCCTAACAGGCGGCTACTCATTTGCTTCTTTTTATTATTCTAACCTTTTGATAATAAATCTGCTGAAATCTTGGTAGATTCCCACCTTTTTTCTATATTGCGAAGAGTTATCAAATTGTAGAGCTGACAGTTTGTAATCCTTAATTCCTCTTATTATGAAAATGACTCTCAGCAATCAGTTACCTGAATATCCGGTATTCGCCGAAGGTATTCGCCGGGCGCCCGACCGTGGATATACCCTTTCGCCGGCACAGACCGTCACGGCCTTAAAAAATGCATTGCGTTATATCCCTGTGGAACTGCACAGAAAACTGGCTCCTGAATTTCTGGAGGAGTTGCGGACCCGGGGACGAATCTATGGGTACCGTTTTCGTCCGGCAGGCGACCTCAAAGCCAAACCCGTCGACGAATATCAGGGGAACTGCATTGAAGGCAAGGCCTTTCAGGTGATGATCGACAATAATCTTTGTTTTGATATCGCTCTCTATCCTTATGAACTCGTCACTTATGGCGAGACCGGGCAGGTATGTCAGAACTGGATGCAATACCGGTTGATAAAACAATACCTCGAACTCCTGACGCGTGAACAGACGCTTGTTATCGAATCGGGACATCCGTTAGGGCTTTTCCATTCCCGTCCCGATGCCCCTCGGGTCATTATCACCAATTCAATGATGGTAGGCATGTTCGACAATCAGCATGACTGGCATGAGGCAGCCCAGATGGGAGTCGCCAACTATGGCCAGATGACAGCCGGCGGATGGATGTACATTGGTCCGCAGGGTATTGTGCATGGCACATTCAATACTCTGCTGAATGCCGGCCGGCTCAAGCTAGGCATCCCTCAAGATAAGAACTTGAGTGGACATTTGTTCGTTTCCTCCGGTTTGGGTGGTATGAGCGGTGCCCAACCCAAGGCGGCCGAAATAGCCGGTGCTGCTTCGATTATAGCCGAAGTGGACCGCTCGCGTATTGAAACTCGTTACAAGCAAGGGTGGGTGGAGCATGTCACGACTGATCTCCATACCGCTTTCCGGATGGCACTGAGCGCTGCTGAACGGCATGAATCCTGTTCGGTGGCCTATCATGGCAATGTAGTAGATCTGCTTGAATATGCCGTTCAGGAAGATATTCCTATTGAACTTTTATCCGATCAGACCTCCTGTCACGCTGTTTACGAAGGTGGGTATTGTCCTGCCGGAGTTACTTTCGAAGAACGTACCCGGTTGTTGCATGAATCTCCCGAAGCGTTTCGTCAGTTGGTAGACGAATCCCTCCATCGTCATTTTGCAGTGATCAAGAAACTTGTTTCCCGCGGAACTTATTTTTTCGATTACGGCAACTCGTTTATGAAAGCTGTCTATGATGCCGGAGTCAAAGAGATTTCACGAAACGGAACCGATGAAAAAGACGGCTTTATCTGGCCGAGTTATGTGGAAGATATTATGGGGCCGGAGCTTTTCGACTATGGTTACGGTCCATTCCGTTGGGTATGTCTCAGTGGTAACCCCGAAGATCTTGCCAGAACGGACCGTGCTGCGATGGAATGTATCGATGTGAAACGTCGCGGACAGGATCTGGACAATTATAACTGGATACGGGATGCCGGCAAGAACCGGTTGGTGGTGGGTACACAGGCCCGTATATTGTATCAGGATGCTGTCGGTCGTTTGAAGATAGCTCTCCGGTTTAACCAAATGGTGCGTGACGGAGAAGTCGGGCCTATTATGCTGGGACGCGATCATCACGATGTGAGTGGTACGGATTCACCCTTCCGTGAAACCTCTAATATCAAAGATGGCAGCAATGTAATGGCCGATATGGCCGTACAGTGTTTTGCCGGGAATTGTGCCCGGGGCATGAGCCTGGTAGCTTTGCACAACGGAGGCGGAGTTGGCATTGGCAAAGCTATCAACGGAGGTTTCGGTATGGTGTGTGACGGGAGCCTGAGAGTAGACGAAATCCTTCGTTCTTCTATGCTTTGGGATGTGATGGGGGGAGTGGCCCGCCGTTCGTGGGCCCGCAATGAACATGCGATGGAAACCAGCGAAGCGTTCAATCTGTCACATGGTGATGCCTACCACATCACGCTGCCTTATCTGGCAGATGAAGAGTTGATAAAGAGAATAGTTGCGGAATAATGAGAATAAAAATAAATCTTGATCTGTAAGAATCCGTGTAATCTGTGGTGCCCTTAAAACGATGTAGTATGAACTGGAATAAAATAGTAGAATGCGTCCCCAACTTCAGTGAAGGGCGGGATCTGGAAAAGATAGATCGTATTGTCGCTCCGTTCCGTGCCCGGTCTGGGGTGAAATTGCTCGATTATAGCAATGATGAAGATCACAACCGACTGGTAGTAACCCTTATCGGCGAGCCGGAAGCTCTGCGTGATGCTGTTATCGAGGCTATTGGAGTGGCTGTGGAATTGATAGATCTTAATCACCACCGGGGGCAGCATCCCCGCATGGGGGCCGTTGATGTAGTGCCCTTTATTCCCATTAAAAACGTGACGATGGACGAAGCCGTCTCTCTTTCCCGGGAGATAGGAGAGAAGGTAGCCGGGCTTTATCACCTTCCTGTCTTCCTTTATGAGAAATCGGCGACAGCCCCTCATCGTGAAAATCTGGCAGCTGTTCGCAAAGGAGAGTTCGAAGGGATGGCCGAGAAGATGAAACTGCCCGAATGGCATCCCGATTACGGTCCTGCCGGATGCCATCCTACAGCCGGGGTAGTCGCTATCGGTGCCCGTATGCCGCTGGTGGCTTATAATATCAATCTGAGTACTGATAATCTTGAAATTGCAACCAAGATAGCCAAAAATATCCGTCATATCAATGGTGGTTTGCGTTATGTCAAAGCGATGGGGGTAGAACTGAAGGAACGGAACATTACCCAGGTGTCTATCAACATTACCGACTATACCCGTACGGCACTTTATCGTGCTTTCGAGTTGGTGCGCATCGAAGCCCGTCGCTATGGAGTGACCATTCTCGGTAGCGAAATCGTAGGGCTCGTCCCGATGGAAGCACTGATCGATACTGCTTCCTACTACCTCGGTCTGGAGAATTTCTCCATGCGGCAAGTGCTTGAATCACGTATAATGGAATAGAGAATCATGAGTGAGAACTTAATTATATTCAATGCCAAAGTAGTGACTCCGCTCGGCTTTTCGGCTCGGAAAGGGAAAGAGATGGCGGAACTGCGAATTTTGGAGAAAGCGACAGTCGAAGTTGTAGATGGGATCATTACCTATGTCGGTCCCAACCGGGGTGAAGTGCGTGATGGATATTATCATCACTTCTGGCATTACAATGCTCGTGGGAAGTGTCTCTTGCCGGGTTTTGTCGATTCACATACCCATTTCGTATTTGGGGGAGAGCGGGCCGAAGAATTTTCGTGGCGCCTCAAAGGGGAGAGTTATATGTCTATCATGCAACGTGGCGGCGGTATAGCCAGTACAGTACAGGCTACCCGTGAACTCTCTTTCATTCATTTGCGCTCTAAGGCAGAAGGACTCCTCAAGAAGATGACAGCCATGGGAATTACGACCGTCGAAGGCAAGAGCGGATACGGTCTGAACCGCGAAACGGAATTGTTGCAACTCAAGGTGATGCGCAGCCTGAATAAAGATGAGGGTGTACGGGTGGATATTGTGCCTACTTTCCTGGGTGCACATGCGTTGCCTGACGAATATAAAGAGCGTCCTGATGATTATATTGACTTCCTGATCCGTGAGTTACTTCCGGTGATTCAGCGGGATTCACTGGCTGAATTTTGTGATGTGTTCTGCGAAGAAGGCGTTTTCTCCATCGAACAGTCACGTCGTTTGCTTACAGCTGCCGGAGATTATGGTCTCTTACCAAAACTTCATGCCGACGAGATTGTCCCTTTGGGAGGTGCCGAACTGGCTGCCGAATTGGGAGCTGTATCTGCCGACCATCTGCTTCATGCTTCCGATGCCGGTATCGAAGCCATGGCGCGTAAGGGAGTGGTTGCCACACTCCTCCCGCTCACAGCGTTTGCCTTGAAGGAGCCTTATGCACGGGGACGCGACATGATTGATGCCGGATGTGCCGTAGCCCTGGCTACCGACCTGAATCCGGGCAGTTGTTTCTCCGGTTCCATTCCACTGACGTTTGCCTTAGCCTGCATTCACATGCAGCTCACTGTAGAAGAAGCAATTACGGCCCTTACCCTGAATGGGGCGGCTGCACTCAACCGTGCCGACTCTATCGGCAGTATCGAAGTGGGTAAAAAAGGCGACTTCGTAGTGCTCGACTCCGATAATTACCATATTCTTCCCTATTATGTCGGGATGAATTGTGTAAATACGACTATCAAAGGCGGAATGCTTTATCCGTCTGTCTGAATTGAGATATAAACCCGATAATACTTGAAGAATTATGTTAGCAGAATTGACCGTAAAAGAATTTTTAGATAAAGTAGCCGGTAGTGATCCTGTACCCGGAGGCGGCAGTGTGGCTGCTCTTAACGGTGCGGTGGCCTCGGCGCTGACTGCAATGGTGGCCGGACTTACCATCGGGAAGAAAGGATACGAAGAACATGAAGAGTTGATGAAGCATATTTCCCGTCTGAGCATCCGGCAGCAGGAGCTTTTTGTTGAATACATTGACCGTGATTCCGAGGCATACGACCATGTTTTCGGTTGTTTCAAGTTACCCAAATCTACAGATGAAGAAAAGGCCGCTCGTAGTGCTGCTATCCAGGAGGCCACTCGTTTTGCGGCCCTCGTTCCGATGCAGGTGGCGCGCAATGCCTGTGAGCTGATGGAGATCATAGCTGATGTAGCGCGTTTAGGCAATCAGAATGCCATTACGGACGCATGTGTAGCCATGATGGCTGCCCGTTCGGCAGTATTGGGCGCTTTGCTGAACGTCCGCATCAATCTGGGTTCGCTCAAGGATAAAACCTTTGTTGACGAGCTGAAGCGGGAAGCCGACCATTTGGAACAATTGGCATGCATGCGTGAGAAAGAATTACTTGAAGTTGTCAACCAAGAACTGAACCAATGAACAATGTTTATTATGTAGGCTCCGGTGAACTGACTTTCAGTATCATCGAACGCATCATTAACGAAAACCTGAAACTTGAACTGGCTCCCGAAGCCGAACAGCGCATCCGGAAATGCCGTGATTATCTCGACCGGAAAATTGCGGCTTCCACCGAGCCGCTGTATGGCATCACTACCGGTTTCGGTTCGTTGTGCAGTAAAAACATATCGTCCGATGAACTCAACACCTTGCAAGAGAATCTTGTGAAAAGCCATGCGTGCAGTGTGGGTGAGGAGTTACGCCCGGTCATTATCAAGCTGATGCTGTTGCTTAAAGCCCATGCTCTTTCCCTGGGTCACAGCGGGGTACAGGTCATCACCGTACAGCGCATTCTCGACTTTTTCAATAACGACGTAATGCCTATTGTCTACGATCGCGGATCCTTGGGGGCTTCGGGTGATCTGGCGCCGTTGGCCAACCTCTTTTTGCCTTTGATTGGAGTTGGCGATGTTTATTATAAAGGTAAAAAGCGGGAAGCCATCAGTGTGCTCGACGAGTTTGGTTGGGAGCCTGTGAGATTGATGAGTAAGGAGGGACTTGCTTTGCTGAATGGTACCCAGTTCATGAGTGCCAACGGAGTTTTTGCATTGCTCAAAGCCCGGAGGCTTTCAAAGAAGGCAGATATGATTGCTGCCCTTTCACTTGAAGCGTTCGATGGGCGCATCGATCCTTTTATGGAGTGTATTCAGCAGATTCGTCCCCATCCTGGTCAGATTGAGACGGGAGAGATATTTCGTCGCCTGCTGCATGGAAGTGAGCTGATAGCCCGTACCAAAGAACATGTACAGGACCCTTACTCTTTTCGTTGTATTCCTCAGGTGCATGGGGCAACGAAAGATGCCATCCGGTACGTCTCTTCTGTTTTGTTGACTGAGATAAATTCAGTGACGGACAATCCGACCATTTTCCCGGATGAAGATCAGATCATATCCGGCGGCAACTTTCACGGACAACCGCTGGCCCTCTCTTTCGATTTTCTTGCCATCGCAATGGCCGAACTGGGCAACATTTCCGAGCGGCGTGTAGCCCAGTTAATTATGGGGTTGCGTGGTCTTCCAGAATTTTTGGTCGCCAATCCGGGACTTAATTCCGGTTTTATGATTCCTCAGTACGCTGCTGCCTCTATGGTCAGCCAGAATAAGATGTACTGCTATGCGGCCTCGAGTGATTCAATAGTCTCTTCCAACGGTCAGGAAGATCATGTTAGCATGGGAGCCAATGCCGCTACCAAACTTTTCCGGATCATGGATAATCTGGAGCACATCCTTGCCATCGAGTTGATGAATGCTGCGCAGGGAATTGAGTTTCGTCGTCCGGCAAAAACTTCTCCCATCCTTGAGCGCTATCTGGCTGCATATCGTAAAGAGGTTCCGTTTGTAAAGGATGATATCGTGATGTACAAAGAAATTCATAAAACGGTAGCTTTTCTCAATCGGACCAGATCCGAGTATTAGTAGAGTCTTCTTTGTCATTCCTCTCACTTCTTCATTCATCGAAGTATATCCGCTGTTTATCGATTTTTCTCTTCCGATGGGCGGGAATACCTTTATAAGGGTATTTCCTCGCCCTATCTTTGTATCCTCATTCTCTGTTAACACTTGTTTTGATATTTGTTTCGGAAGTTATAATATTTATCAAATATGTGTGCTTAAATCAGGAAACTGAATTAACTCGTCGAGTTTTCTGCTTATCTTTGTTCAGTTTTTCGTTTTTATTGGACGAAAACGCTGATAATCGATAGTCTAACAACAAAAGAACGGGTTAATGATTGAGAATGCGAAAGAGAACTCACAAAGAGTAGAATTGAAAGACAGAATTATTGAGACAGCTTCGGAGGCTTTTACTACACATGGTATCAAGAGTATAACGATGGACGACATAGCCGCGTCCTTGGGTATATCAAAACGTACACTTTACGAAGTGTTTCAGGATAAAGAGAGCTTGCTGACCCAGTGTATTTTAAAACGTCAGGAAGAGATGAATGCTTTTCTGGCAGAGACCTTGGCCAACTCAAAGAATGTTCTTGAAGTCATTCTTGTGTGTTATCAGCGGAGCATTGAGACATTCCATCGGACTAACAAGCGTTTTTTTGAAGATATAAAGAAGTATCCGAAAGTACACAGTCTGCTGAAGAACTATCGGGAGCGGGACTCGGACAGTACGATCGAATTTTTTAAGATGGGCATTAAACAGGGCATATTCAGGGATGATGTCAATTTTGCCATTGTCAACCTGCTGGTTCACGAACAGCTCGACTTATTGATGAATACGGATATTTGCAACAAATACTCCTTCCTTGAGGTTTACGAAGCGATTATGTTTACCTACATCCGGGGAATCTCGACAGAGAAAGGGGCAAAGGTATTGGAAGATTTTATAACGGAATATAGAAAACAAAGGATACACTAAGACAGGGAATAAAGAGATTCCCAAAGAAGATAAACAACTAAAATTATTGTATGAACAAAATGAAATGTTTCTTAAGCAAAAAGATGCTTTTGGCGGTGGTTGTACTGCTCTCGGTGGGTTATGTACAGGCACAGGAGGCAAAGGACATCGTGCTACTGACGCTTGACAAAGCACTGGAAATTGCATTGAGCGAAAACCCCACAATGAAAGTGGCCGGCCAAGAGATTCAGCTGAAAAAAGAGGCTAAGAAGGAGGCATACGGCGGACTATTTCCGGAGGTTTCATTGACGGGTTCTTACTCGCGGACACTAAAAAAACAGACAATGGTGATGGACTTTGGCGGAGAATCGCAGACCATCCAGGTAGGTTCGGACAACTCGTATAACGGAGGACTCAATGTGAGTCTCCCTGTATTTGCTCCGACGCTTTACAAGAGTATCAATCTGACCAAGACAGATGTGGAACTGGCTGTTGAAAAAGCACGCTCGTCGAAACTAGACTTGGTGAATCAGGTGACCAAGGCATATTATCAGTTGTTGTTGGCCCAGGACAGCTACAAAGTGCTCCTGCAGAGTTATGCGCAGGCAGAAGCCAACTATGAAGTGGTGAAAGCCAAATATGAGCAGGGAACGGTTAGCGAGTATGATAAGATACGCGCCGACGTACAGGTGCGTAGCCTGAAACCCTCGGTAGTATCTGCCGGTAACGGAGTGAATCTTGCCCGCTTGCAGTTGCAGGTACTGATGGGTATGGATACGGAGGTGGAAATTGCTGCCGATGGTAATCTGAAGGACTATGAAATGGTGATGTTCCGTCGTCAGATGGAAAGCAACCAGTTGAATCTGAATAACAACAGCGATTTGAAGCAGTTGGACTTAAATGCCGACTTGTTGAAGAAAACACTGGCTGTGCAGCGAACCAATTTCATGCCGACATTGGCTGCATCGTTCAACTATTCGTATACATCGCTGAATAATGACTTCAAGATGTCGCATTACAAGTGGTTCCCATATTCTACTGTCGGTCTGAGTCTGAGTATCCCTTTGTTTAAGGCAAGTAACTTTACGAAGGTAAAGCAAACTAAGATCCAGATGCAGCAACTGGCCGAGAACCGCATCAACGTATATCGCCAACTCACCATGCAAGCCACCAGTTATCTGGATAATATGGCTGCAAGTACCGAGCAGGTAGTCAGCAACAAAGAAGGAATCGTACAGGCGGAAAAAGGACGTTTGATAGCCCAAAAACGTTATGAAGTAGGTAAAGGGACTATCCTTGAATTGAACGATTCGGAAGTGGCGCTGACACAGGCCCAGTTGACTTACAACCAGTCTATCTACGACTATTTGGTTGCTAAGGCTGATCTCGATCAGGTATTGGGAAGAGAAGAAGTAACAGAGTAACTAAACACACAACAATTAAAATTTGAATATGAAAAGATGTTTCCAATTAGTAGCCCTGCTCGCCGTTGTGCTATTGGGCTCGTGCACTGGAGGAAAAGACAAAAGTGCTGCTGAAAAAACAGAGGAAAAGCCAAAAGTGAAATTGGCCGATGTGACAGCACGCCCGGTAGAACAGATACAGGAATACACGGCAACCGTAGAAGCTGAAGTGAAGAATAACATTGCTCCGTCATCACCGGTGCGTATTGATAAAATCTTTGTGGAAGTGGGCGATCATGTGTCCAAAGGCCAGAAACTAGTGCAGATGGATGCTGCCAACTTGAAACAGACTAAGCTGCAACTGGACAATCAGGAAGTGGAATTCAATCGTATCGATGAACTGTATAAGGTAGGTGGTGCTTCAAAATCGGAATGGGATGCTGCAAAGATGGCCTATGACGTGAAGAAAACTGCTTATCAGAACTTGTTGGAAAATACTTCTCTGCTGAGTCCTATCAGTGGGGTGGTAACTGCCCGCAATTACGATAGCGGCGATATGTATAGCGGTGGTAATCCGGTGCTGACCGTTGAAAAGATTACTCCGGTCAAACTTTTGATCAATGTATCCGAGGTTTACTTCACCAAGGTGAAGAAAGGTGCTCCCGTGAATGTGAAGCTCGATGTCTACGGTGATGAGGCTTTCGAAGGCAAGATCAGCTTGATTTATCCGACGATCGATCCGTCTACCCGTACATTCCAGGTGGAGATTCAATTGCCTAACCAGAATCAGAAAGTACGTCCGGGAATGTTTGCCCGTGCCAGCCTGAATTTTGGTACGGAAGAGAACGTCGTTGTTCCCGATTTGGCTATTGTGAAGCAAGCTGGTGCCGGCGACCGTTATGTGTATGTATACAAGGATGGAAAAGTGACATACAACAAAGTGGAACTGGGACGCCGCATGGGTACCGAGTATGAATTGAAATCCGGTGTACCCAATAATTCTCAGGTAGTCATTGCCGGTCAGACCCGATTGATCAACGGCACTGAGGTAGAGGTAGAAAAATAATGAATCAATGTAACCGTATGTTGTGTACAGCTTTATAAGTTGAAAGCTATACAATCCGATGACATACGGCGCATTATCCACATTTTAATAATTAGCAAAAATGAGTTTATACGAAGGAGCGGTAAAAAAACCGATTATGACCTCCCTCTGCTTCCTTGCAGTGGTGATTTTTGGTCTCTTCTCTTTGTCAAAATTACCTATCGACTTGTATCCGGACATCGATACAAATACGATTATGGTAATGACCGCCTATCCCGGAGCCAGTGCTTCGGATATAGAGAACAACGTGACTCGTCCGTTGGAGAATACGCTGAATGCTGTCAGTAACCTGAAGCATATCACCTCCCGTTCGTCTGAAAATATGTCTCTGATTACATTGGAGTTTGAATACGGTAATGATATCGACGTACTGACTAATGATGTGCGTGACAAGTTGGATATGGTCAGCTCGCAGCTTCCGGATGATGTGGAGAATCCCATCATCTTTAAGTTTAGCACCGACATGATTCCGATTGTGTTGCTGTCGGTACAGGCCAATGAAAGTCAGTCGGCACTTTATAAAATCCTGGACGATCGCGTTGTGAACCCGTTAGCACGTATTCCCGGTGTGGGTACGGTATCCATCAGTGGTGCTCCCCAACGTGAGATCCAGGTATATTGCGACCCCGGCAAACTGGAAGCCTATAATCTGACTATCGAAACAATCAGTTCGATTATCGGAGCCGAGAATAAGAATATTCCGGGCGGTAACTTCGATATCGGTAATGAGACCTATTCGTTGCGTGTCGAAGGAGAGTTTGACGATTCGCGACAATTGGAAGATGTTGTGGTGGGTAGCTACAATGGAGCGAATGTCTATCTGCGCGATGTGGCCCGCGTGGTCGATACCGTGGAGGAGCGTGCTCAGGAAACATATAATAATGGGGTAAAAGGAGCCATGATTGTGGTGCAGAAACAGTCGGGTGCCAACTCTGTGGATATTTCAAAGAAAGTGGCCGAGGCTTTACCGAAGTTGCAGAAGAATTTGCCGAGCGACGTGAAGCTCGGAGTGATTGTCGATACATCCGACAACATTCTCAACACCATCGACAGTTTGGCCGAAACCGTACTGTACGCCCTTTTGTTTGTAGTTATCGTGGTGTTCCTCTTCTTGGGACGCTGGCGTGCCACATTGATTATTTGTATTACTATTCCGCTTTCACTGATCGCCTCGTTTATTTACCTGGCAGTCACCGGAAATACAATTAATATTATCTCGCTTTCATCTCTCTCTATTGCCATCGGTATGGTGGTGGACGATGCGATTGTGGTACTCGAAAATGTGACTACCCATATCGAGCGCGGTTCTGATCCGAAACAGGCTGCCGTGCACGGAACGAATGAGGTGGCTATTTCCGTAATTGCCTCTACACTGACCATGATTGCAGTGTTCTTCCCACTGACAATGGTAAGCGGTATGTCGGGGGTGATGTTTAAGCAGTTGGGTTGGATGATGTGTGCCATCATGTTCATCTCTACAGTAGCTGCTTTGTCACTGACACCGATGCTCTGTTCGCAATTGTTACGTTTGCAGAAGAAACAGTCTAAGACTTTCAAACTTCTTTTCGGTCCTATTGAGAAAGGTTTGGATGCTCTGGATACAGGCTATGCCCGCATGTTGAATTGGGCGGTTCGCCATCGTCCGATTGTCATCTTCGGTTGTATCGTGTTCTTTGTGGTCAGCTTGTTCTGTGCCAAGAGTATCGGAACCGAGTTCTTCCCGGCACAGGATAATGCCCGTATCGCGGTTCAGTTGGAGTTGCCTATCGGAACACGCAAGGAGCTGGCACAGGAGGTCTCAGAGAAACTGACTAACCAGTGGCTCAATAAATACAAAGGTGTAATGACCGTATGTAACTATACCGTAGGTCAGGCCGACTCAGACAATACCTGGGCCTCTATGCAGGACAATGGTTCCCACATCATTTCGTTCAATATCAGTCTGGTCGATCCGGGAGATCGTGACATCAGCCTTGAACAAGTCTGCGACGAGATGCGTGAGGACCTGAAGAAATATCCGGAGTTCAGCAAAGCACAGGTGATCCTGGGTGGTAGCAACACGGGTATGTCTGCTCAGGCAAGTGCCGACTTCGAGGTATATGGTTATAGTATGGAAGAAACCGACAGTGTAGCTGCACGTTTGAAACGTGAACTGCTGAATGTGAAAGGTGTATCGGAAGTAAACATCAGCCGTAGTGATTATCAGCCGGAGTATCAGGTAGACTTCGATCGTGAGAAGCTGGCTTTGCACGGACTGAACCTGGCAACTGCCGGTAACTATCTGCGCAACCGTATCAATGGTGCCATTGCCTCCAAGTATCGTGAGGATGGAGACGAATACGATATCAAAGTGCGTTATGCACCGGAGTATCGTACCAGTATTGAAAGTATCGAGAACATTCTTATTTATAACAGTCGTGGCGAAGCCGTACGTGTGAAAGAGTTGGGTAAAGTTGTCGAGCGCTTTGCTCCTCCTACTATCGAACGTAAAGACCGCGAACGTATTGTGACCGTTTCGGCCGTTATCTCGGGCGAAGCGTTGGGTAATGTAGTGAATGCGGGTAATGCTATCATCGATAAGATGGATATTCCGTCGAACGTAACGATTCAGGTAGCCGGTTCGTACGAAGACCAGCAAGATTCGTTCCGCGACCTGGGTACGCTGGCTATTCTTATTGTGGTACTGGTGTTTATTGTGATGGCAGCACAGTTCGAATCATTGACTTATCCATTCATCATCATGTTCTCACTGCCGTTTGCCTTCAGTGGAGTGTTGATGGCCCTTTTCTTTACAAAGAGCACGCTGAGTGTAATGAGCCTCTTGGGAGCCATCATGTTGATCGGTATCGTTGTAAAGAATGGTATTGTACTTATCGACTACATCACTCTTTGCCGCGAACGTGGACTGGCTGTGCTCAACTCTGTCGTAACAGCAGGGAAGAGCCGTCTTCGTCCGGTATTGATGACCACTGCTACTACAGTTCTCGGTATGATCCCGATGGCAATTGGTGGTGGACAGGGTTCGGAGATGTGGAGCCCGATGGCGATTGCCGTAATCGGTGGTCTGACTGTTTCCACTATTCTGACTTTGGTCCTGATTCCTACTTTGTACTGCGTCTTTGCCGGTACAGGTATCAAGCATCAGCGTAAGGTATTGAGACGGAAACGTGAGCTGGAGGCTTACTTTGAAGAGCATAAAGATGAAATGATTAAGAAATAATAAAGAAGAAATCAAGATATGAAATCAGTATTAATCACATTCGATCAGGCTTATTACGAACGTATCATTGCTTTGCTGGACCGTTTGGGTTGTCGGGGCTTCACCTATTTGGAGCGTGTGCAGGGACGTGGTTCGAAGACCGGTGATCCGCATTTCGGCAGCCACGCCTGGCCTAGTATGTGTTCGGCCATCATAACGGTGGTGGATGACAAGAAGGTGGACCCGTTGCTGGATGCGTTGCATCGGATGGACATGCAGACAGAACAGCTCGGTCTGCGGGCTTTTGTCACTAACGTGGAGCGAAGCATTTAATCCTTTGCCTACACAGATAACATCAGAGGAGAATCTGCGTGAATTTCATGCAGATTCTCCTCTCTTTTTATGGGTTTTATCTATCTTTGCAACTTCTTATTAAATTAAGAGCGTGCATGAAAAATTATTTGAAATATTCGTTATGGCTGACATTGATCGTCCTGTTCGCATTAATTGGAATGCACTGGCTGCCTGCTATAACGATCGACGGACATACGATGAGGCGTGTCGATTTGCTGAGTGATGTCCGTATGCCTGAACCTGATAAAGATGAAGTAGTGGCAGACAGTCTGCCGCCGGTCCCGGTTGTGAAACCTGCATTTGTAGATACGTGCCGCAGCGGAATGACTTGTATCGAAGATTATAGTGACTCGACGATGCGAGGGATGACTCCTTTTTATCGTGCGCTGGACGAAATTCAGTCCAAAGGTCGCTTGGTCCGTATAGCTGTGTTCGGTGATTCCTTTATTGAGGCGGATATTTTCACAGCCGATCTGCGCGAGATGTTGCAGAAGCGTTTCGGCGGATGTGGTGTAGGCTTTGTCACCATAACTTCGATGACCAGCGGCTATCGTCCGACGGTACGTCATTCTTTTGGCGGATGGTCTAGTCATGCAGTGACCGACAGTGTTTACTTTGATAAAAAGAAACAAGGTATTTCCGGGCACTATTTTGTTCCCCGTGAAAGAGCTTACGTTGAACTTCGCGGACAAAATAAATATGCTTCTTTACTCGATACCTGCCAGATAGCATCCATCTTTTTCTATAATAAGGGCGAGGTCAATCTTTCTGTATGTGTCAACCGTGGGGAAGCTGAAGCGCGGGACTTTTCTACTACTGGTCGTTTGCAGCAGATGAAAGTGAATGGTCGTATCGGTTCGGTACGCTGGGATATCAATCGGGCAGATTCCACTTTGTTCTATGGGGTGGCAATGGACGGCACACAAGGAGTTGTTGTCGACAACTTCTCTTTGCGTGGTAGTTCAGGACTTTCCCTTCGCAGCATACCATCCAAAATGCTGCAAGAGTTTAATGCCCAGCGGCCTTATGATTTGATTATTCTGGAATATGGACTGAACGTTGCAACCGAACGCGGAAGAAACTACGACCCTTATAAGAAAGGACTTCTCACAGCCATTAACCACCTGAAAGAATGCTTTCCGCAGGCCGGTTTTCTTTTGTTGAGTGTGGGCGATCGTGACTATAAGACTGATACCGGTGAACTGCGAACAATGCCCGGAGTGAAGAATCTGATCCGCTACCAGCAGAATATAGCGGCAGAGAGTGGTATTGCTTTTTGGAACATGTTCGAGGCTATGGGAGGAGAGGGTAGTATGGCCGAGCTGGTGCATGCCAAGCCCTCTTTGGCTAATTATGATTATACACACATCAACTTCCGGGGTGGACGTCACTTGGCAGGACTACTATACGAAACATTGATTTATGGAAAAGAACAGTATGAAAGGAGAAAGGCCTATGAGGCTGAATAGATGGCTGGGGGTGTTGATCCTTTTGCTTTCCGGTGTTTGGTCGGTTCGGGCACAGGACCTTTTGCCAGCCTGTCCGCAGGTGGATAAAGGCACGAAGGCTTGTAAGCCGATGCGTGAACCGGGATCATTGGGGGATACTGTTTCGGTAAAAATTGTTTTTCCCGTAGCTTTCAAAGGTGTAGGGAGGAATGAGGTCGTGGATAGTCTTGGGATACTGGCTCCGGTGCTCGAACATTTGCGGCTGGTGCAAAACGGGAGTTCGGAAGATACTGTGCGCATTGTTCATATTGGTGACAGTCACATTCGCGGGCATATTTTTCCTCGTACTACCGGTGCCCGTCTGACCGAAACATTCGGAGCGATCTCCTATACGGATATGGGGGTGAACGGAGCCACTTGCCTGACTTTTACGCATCCCGACCGTATTGCAGCCATTGCAGCCCTGAAACCCGAACTATTAATACTTTCGTTTGGAACGAACGAAAGCCATAACCGAAAATACAATTCGAATGTACATTACCGGCAGATGGAGGAATTGCTTGAACTGTTGCATGACAGTCTGCCTGATGTTCCTATCCTGATGACTACGCCTCCGGGATCTTATGAAAGTTTCCGTCAACGTCGTCGGCGTCGCACATACGCTATTAATCCCCGAACGGTAACGGCAGTGAACACGATTCATGATTTTGCCCGCCGCCATAAACTGGTGGTGTGGGATATGTATAATGTTGTGGGCGGAAGCCTGCGCGCCTGCAAGAACTGGTCAGACGCCCAATTAATGCGTCCGGATCACGTACATTATCTGCCTGAAGGCTATACGCTTCAGGGAGAATTATTATATGAAGCCATTATTAAAGCCTATAATGAATATGTTTCCCATTGATATTGATTTCAGCCGCCTGTTGGAGGCTTTCAAATATAATCCGGATGCGCCGATGATATTCAGCAGCGGAATTTTTCTTTGGCTGTTCGCTGCGTTTATGGTAATCTATACACTGTTGCAACATCGCAATACGGCACGGATTCTGTTTGTTGCTCTTTTCTCCTATTATTTTTATTACAAGAGTAGTGGAACCTATTTTTTCCTGTTGGCCATCGTTACTGTTACCGATTTTGTGATAGCCTGGCTGATGGATCGAACCGATGTCCGCTGGAAACGTAAGTTTTGTGTGGTACTCAGTGTATCGGTCAATTTGGGATTACTCTGCTACTTTAAATATACCAATTTTCTGGGTGGGGTCATTGCCTCGCTGATGGGAGGGGAGTTTACGGCACTTGACATCTTTTTGCCTGTCGGCATCTCCTTTTTCACATTCCAGTCGTTAAGCTACACCATTGATGTCTATAGGGAAGAGATCAAACCTTTGACCAGTCTGCTGGATTATGCCTTTTATGTCTCTTTCTTTCCACAGTTGGTGGCCGGGCCCATTGTCCGGGCACGTGATTTTATTCCGCAAATTCGTAAACCGCTCTATGTGTCGCAGGAAATGTTCGGCAGGGGTATCTTTCTTATTGTGGCAGGTTTGTTCAAGAAAGCGGTTATCTCCGATTACATAAGTATTAACTTTGTTGAGCGTATTTTTGATAACCCGACACTCTATTCGGGAGTCGAGAACCTGATGGGGCTTTATGGTTATGCTTTGCAGATTTATTGTGATTTTTCAGGATATAGTGATATGGCAATCGGCATTGCTCTTTTACTTGGTTTCCATTTCAATTTGAACTTTAATTCTCCGTATAAATCAGCGTCGATCACTGAGTTCTGGAGACGTTGGCATATTTCTTTGTCGAGTTGGTTACGCGACTATCTTTATATTTCTTTGGGAGGTAACCGTCACGGGAAGTTCCGTCAATACCTCAATCTGATTATTACCATGTTCCTTGGTGGACTATGGCATGGGGCTTCATGGAATTTTGTGCTTTGGGGTACTTTTCACGGAGTGGCACTTGCTCTTCATAAAGCATGGATGTCCATTATTGGGCGTAAAAAGGGGGAGACCAGTCACGGTATTCGCCGGGTATTGGGTGTTATCATTACTTTCCACTTTGTCTGCTTTTGTTGGATTTTCTTCCGTAATGCTGACTTTCACAATTCGATGGACATGCTGAATCAGATTTTTACTGCTTTCCGTCCACAGCTTTTCCCACAACTGATAGAAGGGTATTGGCGGGTATTTGCACTGATGGCAGTTGGTTTCCTGCTCCATTTTGCTCCGGATAGTTGGGAAAATGCCGTTTGCCGTGGAGTGATCAAGCTTCCTTTCTTAGGTAAAGCTATTGTAATGGTGGCTATGATTTATCTGGTCATCCAGATGAAGAGCAGTGAGATTCAGCCGTTCATCTATTTCCAGTTCTAGTAGTTATCGCCTTTACTTCTTGAAAGTATTTTAGCTTATTTTGATCTTGTCAATATGCAGGAAAGTCCTAGTGATGTTGTTATTTATTTTGAATAGAAGAATGTTATTCCTGAGCAATATTCTGGACGGGAAACCTGCAACAAGAGATTCTATGATCTTGTCGTTGTTCAAGATTTCCCTCTTTGCAGTAAAAAAAACTCTGAATATCCGTTGTCGTCACAGGATTTTGAAGCAGAGTAATCAGTACATCAACCGTAACTGGCGTATGGTGGCTGAAGGTATCCGTATGGCACAGTATTTATTTTGCGTCTTTTTTATAAAAGAGTTATATTGATAATTATCCGGTTAGTTGTAAGTTATTGAGGATTTCGTATAACGTTGACGGTGTTCTTCCGAAGCAGTAATACCGCAATCATTAGTGGTTATCTTCACTGGGATCAGTTTACCCATGCACAGGATTAGCTGCTTTTTGAAAAGAATATCGGTGCTTACGTCTGTATTGATAAAGTTGCCCTTTCGCGCGGTGAACTCTCCATACTCAGCAACAAGGCTTCCCATGGTGGCAAAGGCAGTATTGTCGCCATAATAAGAGGTATGGATATCTATATGGTAAGCTCTGTGTTATTCAGACTGTCCCGTCGTCGTTATCAAGTGCGTGACATCAAATTGGATATGACTCCCAATATGGAGCAGATTGTTCGTAGTTGCTTTCCTACCGCCAAACGAGTTATTGACCGTTTCCACAAGAAACTGGCTTATGAAGCTGTTCTGGAGACTTTAGTAGCACAAAAAAGGACGAGGCAAATGCCCCATCCTAAATGTTTTCACAACGGAATAGTCCTTATTGTGATTTGCTTCAAATTAGTGACCCAAAGATAATGAATAATTTTTATTATCATGTTTATTTATGGAAAAATATTAATATATTTGGGGTGTTGTGATAAAATGAGTTAAGTATGAAAAGGATATTGGGATTGGATTTGGGTACTAATAGTATCGGTTGGGCATTGGTGAACGAGGCGGAAAATAAAGACGAGAGATCGTCAATTGTTAAGCTTGGTGTGAGAGTAAATCCTCTGACAGTAGATGAATTGACCAACTTCGAGAAAGGAAAGAGTATTACGACTAACGCAGATAGAACACTTAAGAGAGGAATGAGGCGTAATCTACAACGTTACAAACTTCGTCGTGAAACTTTGACGGAAGTGTTGAAAGAACACAAATTGATAACAGAAGATACAATACTTTCGGAAAATGGTAACCGAACAACTTTTGAGACATACCGATTAAGGGCGAAGGCGGTAACAGAGGAAATCTCGTTGGAAGAGTTTGCGCGTGTATTGCTCATGATTAACAAGAAACGGGGTTATAAAAGTAGCAGGAAAGCAAAGGGAGTGGAAGAAGGTACGTTGATTGACGGTATGGATATAGCTCGTGAACTTTATAACAATAACCTTACACCTGGTGAATTATGCCTGCAACTTCTTGATGCTGGTAAGAAATTTTTGCCCGATTTTTATCGTTCTGATTTGCAGAATGAACTTGACAGAATTTGGGAAAAACAAAAAGAATATTATCCGGAGATTCTTACTGATGTATTAAAAGAAGAGTTGAGAGGGAAAAAACGTGATGCTGTTTGGGCTATTTGTGCCAAATATTTCGTTTGGAAAGAAAACTATACGGAATGGAACAAAGAGAAAGGCAAAACAGAACAACAAGAAAGAGAACATAAGTTGGAAGGTATTTATAGTAAACGGAAAAGGGATGAAGCGAAAAGAGAGAATCTGCAATGGCGGGTAAATGGTTTGAAGGAAAAGTTGTCGTTGGAACAATTGGTTATTGTTTTCCAAGAAATGAATACCCAAATCAATAACTCAAGCGGTTATCTCGGCGCAATCAGTGATAGGAGTAAGGAGTTGTACTTCAATAAACAGACTGTCGGGCAGTATCAAATGGAAATGCTGGATAAGAATCCCAATGCGAGCTTGCGAAATATGGTATTCTATCGCCAAGATTATTTGGATGAGTTTAATATGCTTTGGGAAAAGCAAGCTGTATATCATAAAGAACTGACAGAGGAACTGAAAAAAGAAATCCGTGATATTATCATTTTCTATCAACGCAGACTGAAGAGTCAGAAAGGATTAATCGGTTTTTGCGAGTTTGAAAGTCGGCAGATAGAGGTAGATATAGATGGTAAGAAAAAGATTAAAACTGTAGGTAATAGGGTGATATCCCGTTCTTCTCCCTTGTTTCAAGAATTTAAAATATGGCAGATATTAAACAATATAGAAGTAACTGTTGTCGGAAAGAAAAGGAAACGAAGAAAACTGAAGGAGAATTATTCTGCTCTTTTTGAGGAACTTAACGATGCGGAACAATTAGAACTGAATGGTAGCCGTCGTTTATGTCAAGAAGAAAAAGAATTGCTTGCCCAAGAACTTTTTATTCGTGATAAGATGACGAAGTCTGAAGTTTTAAAATTGTTGTTTGATAATCCACAAGAATTGGATTTAAATTTTAAAACGATTGATGGTAATAAAACGGGATATGCGTTGTTTCAGGCCTACAGTAAAATGATTGAGATGTCTGGGCATGAACCAGTTGACTTCAAGAAACCGGTTGAGAAGGTTGTTGAGTATATAAAAGCAGTCTTTGATCTTCTTAATTGGAATACGGACATTCTAGGTTTCAACTCGAATGAAGAGTTAGACAATCAGCCTTATTACAAACTCTGGCATTTATTGTATTCTTTTGAGGGGGACAATACACCAACAGGAAACGGTCGTTTGATTCAAAAGATGACAGAACTATATGGCTTTGAAAAAGAATATGCTACTATACTAGCAAATGTTTCTTTTCAAGATGATTATGGCAGTCTGAGCGCGAAGGCTATTCATAAGATTCTACCTCATTTGAAAGAAGGTAATCGGTATGATGTGGCTTGTGTATATGCCGGATACAGGCATTCAGAATCGTCATTAACCAGGGAAGAGATAGCAAATAAGGTGTTGAAAGACAGACTTATGCTTCTTCCCAAGAATAGTTTGCACAATCCTGTGGTGGAAAAGATTCTGAATCAGATGGTAAACGTTATTAATGTCATTATAGACATTTACGGTAAACCGGATGAAATACGTGTAGAACTTGCTCGTGAGTTGAAGAAGAATGCCAAAGAGCGTGAAGAACTGACTAAATCTATTGCACAAACTACCAAAGCGCATGAGGAATATAAGACACTTTTACAGACTGAGTTTGGTTTAACCAATGTAAGCCGTACTGATATTTTGCGTTACAAACTTTACAAAGAGTTAGAGTCGTGTGGGTATAAAACACTTTATTCTAATACGTATATTTCACGAGAAAAACTGTTTAGTAAAGAATTTGATATTGAACATATCATTCCGCAAGCACGGCTTTTCGATGATAGTTTTTCTAATAAAACACTTGAAGCTCGTAGTGTAAATATTGAAAAAGGGAATAAAACAGCGTATGATTTTGTGAAAGAAAAATTTGGTGAAAGCGGAGCTGACAATAGTTTAGAACACTATTTAAATAATATCGAAGACTTGTTTAAGTCGGGGAAAATATCGAAAACAAAATACAATAAACTGAAAATGGCTGAGCAGGATATTCCTGACGGCTTTATTGAACGTGACCTACGTAATACGCAGTATATTGCCAAAAAGGCTTTGTCCATGTTGAATGAAATTTCGCATCGTGTGGTTGCTACAAGTGGATCAGTAACTGACAAGTTGCGTGAAGATTGGCAATTGATTGATGTGATGAAAGAATTGAACTGGGAAAAGTATAAGGCATTAGGTCTGGTTGAATATTTTGAAGATAGAGATGGAAGGCAAATAGGTAGAATCAAGGATTGGACGAAACGGAATGATCATCGTCATCATGCGATGGATGCGTTGACGGTAGCATTTACAAAGGATGTATTCATTCAGTATTTTAATAACAAAAATGCCAGTCTGGATCCTAATGCAAATGAGCATGCAATAAAGAACAAATATTTTCAAAATGGCAGAGCGATTGCGCCCATGCCATTGAGAGAGTTTCGCGCAGAAGCTAAAAAGCATCTGGAAAATACTTTGATTTCGATTAAAGCGAAGAACAAGGTCATTACGGGTAATATTAACAAGACAAGGAAAAAGGGTGGCGTGAACA
Organism: Bacteroides fragilis NCTC 9343; assembly: GCF_000025985.1. Taxonomy (NCBI): domain Bacteria; kingdom Pseudomonadati; phylum Bacteroidota; class Bacteroidia; order Bacteroidales; family Bacteroidaceae; genus Bacteroides; species Bacteroides fragilis. The sequence goes on along the minus strand of NC_003228.3, from coordinate 4,666,709 downwards.
AGAATATGCAACAGACACCACGTGGGCAGTTGCATTTAGAAACAATCTATGGTAGTGGCAAGCAATATCTGACAAAAGAAGAAAAGGTTAATGCTTCGTTTGATATGAGAAAAATTGGAACTGTAAGCAAGTCAGCTTATAGGGATGCATTGTTGAAACGTTTGTATGAAAATGATAATGATCCGAAGAAAGCGTTTGCCGGTAAGAATTCGCTGGATAAACAGCCCATATGGTTAGATAAGGAACAAATGAGGAAAGTGCCTGAAAAAGTGAAAATTGTAACACTTGAAGCGATTTATACTATACGTAAGGAAATCTCTCCTGATTTAAAAGTTGATAAGGTAATAGATGTAGGTGTCCGTAAAATACTAATTGACAGATTAAACGAGTATGGCAATGATGCAAAAAAAGCATTCTCCAATCTTGATAAAAATCCTATTTGGCTGAATAAAGAGAAAGGTATATCTATTAAGCGAGTTACAATTTCAGGAATCAGTAATGCGCAGTCATTACATGTGAAAAAGGATAAGGACGGTAAACCTATATTGGATGAGAATGGTAGAAATATTCCTGTGGATTTTGTTAATACAGGCAATAATCATCATGTGGCAGTTTATTATAGACCAGTTATAGATAAGAGGGGACAATTAGTGGTTGACGAAGCTGGCAATCCCAAGTATGAACTGGAGGAAGTTGTGGTTAGTTTCTTTGAAGCAGTGACAAGGGCAAATCTTGGTCTGCCGATTATTGACAAGGATTATAAAACGACTGAAGGCTGGCAATTCCTTTTCAGTATGAAACAAAACGAGTATTTTGTTTTTCCAAATGAAAAGACTGGATTTAATCCGAAAGAGATCGATTTACTTGATGTGGAGAATTATGGGTTGATAAGTCCTAATTTGTTTAGGGTACAGAAATTCTCTCTTAAGAATTATGTTTTTAGACACCATCTAGAAACAACAATTAAGGATACAAGTTCTATTTTGAGAGGTATTACATGGATAGATTTTCGTAGCTCAAAAGGCCTGGACACTATTGTTAAAGTCCGTGTTAATCACATCGGCCAGATAGTGTCGGTAGGAGAATATTAATATAATGAATGATTTATGGACAAAAACAATAATAATCCTCCAATTCCATCTGATTTCTTTCTCTATAAAAACAGCAATGGAGAGGTGAAAGTCGAAATCTATATTTTTAATGAGACGGTTTGGCTACCGCAAGACAAGATCGCACAATTGTTTGGAGTGGACAGAAGCATAGTAACTGAACATCTGAAGAATGTATATAAAAGCGGGGAATTATCAAAAGGGGTAACTTGTGCAATTTTTGCACAAGTTCAAATCGAAGGCACAGGGCAGGTCACAAGACAGATTGAGTTTTACAATCTCGACGCTATCTTATCCGTAGGCTACCGTGTCAACAGTATTCAAGCCACACAATTTGGAATTTGGGCGAACAGTGTGCTGAAAGAATATCTGATTAAGGGGGGTGCCATGAACGATGAGCGATTGAAGAATCCGCAAATGTTGTTTGGTAAGGATTATTTCGAAGAACAGTTAGCCCGTATTCGTGACATTCGTGGCAACGAACAACGCTTCTATCAGAAAATAACCGATATTTATTCGTAATGCAGTGCCGACTATGAAGCGGGTAGCGATGTTACTAAGAAGTTTTTTGCAATTGTTCAGAATAAGTTGCATTGGGCAATTTCCAGGCAAACGGCGGTTGAGATTATTGTTTCTCGTGTGGACGCTGATAAGCCTAATATGGCATTAACTACTTGGAAGAATGCACCCAACGGAATGATACGCAATCCGGATGTTTCTATTGCAAAGAACTATCTCAATGAAATGGAAATGGATGATTTGAACCGCATTGTTTCGATGTATTTGGATTATGCGGAGCGTCAAGCAAAAAAAAGGACAAGTGATGTACACGAGAGATTGGGTGAAAAAGTTGGACGCATTTTTGCAGTTCAACGAATAAGCCGTCCTACAACATAGCGGACGGGTGAGCTATGAGATTGCCAAGGCATTAGCGGAACAGGAATATGACAAATTCCATGTTAGACAACTTCAGAGCTACAAATTGAACTTTGACAAACTTTTAAAAGGAATGAGTCATGATTAAGAAAACACTTTATTTCGGAAATCCGGTTTATCTATCGTTACGAAATGCGCAGCTAGTTATTAAACTGCCTGATGTAGAAAAAGCAACGGTTTTGCCGGAAACGTTGAAAAAGCAGGCGGAAGTAACGAAACCTATAGAGGATATTGGAATCGTCGTGTTGGATAACAAGCAGATAACTATCACTTCCGGTGTGCTGGAGGCTTTGCTTGAGAACAACTGTTCCGTAATCACTTGTGATAGCAGGAGTATGCCAGTCGGATTAATGCTTCCTCTTTATGGAAATACTACGCAGAATGAGCGTTTTCGTAAACAATTGGATACTTCGCTTCCTTTGAAGAAACAACTCTGGCAACAAACTATTCAAGCGAAAATCAACAATCAGGCATCTGTGCTTAAAGATTGTATGGACGAGGAAGTAAAGTGTATGCGTATTTGGGCTACCAATGTGCGTAGTGGCGATCCTGACAATTTGGAAGCACGCGCTGCTGCATATTATTGGAAGTCTTTATTCTCAGATGTTGATAGTTTCACTCGGGAACGTGAGGGAATTCCTCCCAACAACTTGTTAAACTATGGATATGCCATTCTTCGTGCGGTGGTGGCGCGTGGGTTGGTAATAAGCGGGTTGCTTCCTACGTTGGGTATCCATCATCACAATCGCTACAACGCTTATTGTTTGGCGGACGATATAATGGAACCTTATCGTCCTTATGTGGATGAGTTAGTGTTTAGTTTGATACAAGAGTATGGAAAAAATGCGGAGTTGACAAAAGAGATGAAAACTCGATTACTGACTGTTCCGACATTAGAAGTGATAATTGGAGGTAAGCGCAGTCCGTTGATGGTTGCGGTAGGGCAAACTACTGCTTCACTTTATAAATGTTTCAATGGAGAGCTTCGGAGAATTTCCTATCCCGAACGATAGATTATGGATCGTTTTAATGAATATCGTATTATGTGGGTGCTTGTTCTTTTTGATTTGCCAACTGAGACTAAGAAAGAAAAAAAGGCTTATGCCGATTTCAGAAAGAATCTACAAAAGGATGGTTTTACGATGTTTCAGTTTTCCATTTATGTGCGTCATTGTGGCAGTAGTGAGAATGCAGCAGTACATATAAAAAGAGTTAAATCATTTCTCCCAGAATTTGGGCATGTCGGAATCATGTGTATTACAGATAAACAATTTGGAGATATAGAGCTTTTTTATGGAAAGAAAGTGCAAGATGTCAATACGCCGGGACAGCAATTGGAGTTGTTCTAGAATACAAAATCTCGCATTAATGCGAGATTTTGTGTTGGAAACAGTCTTCTTTTTCTTTTTTCTAATTTATTCTTAACTTGTTGAAGAACATTATGTTATGCGGAGTAAGCTGTTTCCAATGGTTCAAAGATACTAATTTGAAAGCAAATCACAACTGGTGAATGCCACACAAATGGCTAAGTCTGCTGTTTCCAATGGTTCAAAGATACTAATTTGAAAGCAAATCACAACCATTTCATTAATCACCTCTTTAAGACACTGCTGTTTCCAATGGTTCAAAGATACTAATTTGAAAGCAAATCACAACATGTGCATATTCTGCGTTATAACTAAGCAGCTGTTTCCAATGGTTCAAAGATACTAATTTGAAAGCAAATCACAACTTGAGAAATGCTAATAAAAGGTTAAAAGAGCTGTTTCCAATGGTTCAAAGATACTAATTTGAAAGCAAATCACAACTCTAATATTGTCGGTTCTGTTACTAAGTTTGCTGTTTCCAATGGTTCAAAGATACTAATTTGAAAGCAAATCACAACGCTTTTAATGAAGTGTTTAAACCGCAAGAAGCTGTTTCCAATGGTTCAAAGATACTAATTTGAAAGCAAATCACAACGATATTGTTGCTGCTCTTCGAGAGTTGGAGGCTGTTTCCAATGGTTCAAAGATACTAATTTGAAAGCAAATCACAACTAACCTGAGCAGCATAGTTTTGACCATTCGGCTGTTTCCAATGGTTCAAAGATACTAATTTGAAAGCAAATCACAACACTCAGAGATAGTGTCTGATAGTTCTGTTGCTGTTTCCAATGGTTCAAAGATACTAATTTGAAAGCAAATCACAACGTCAGTGGTAATATGCCAGTTCTTTATGCGCTGTTTCCAATGGTTCAAAGATACTAATTTGAAAGCAAATCACAACCTGTATAAGATTGAATATTCCTATCCTTAGCTGTTTCCAATGGTTCAAAGATACTAATTTGAAAGCAAATCACAACACCTGACCGTTGCACTTTCGGGTCAATTGAGCTGTTTCCAATGGTTCAAAGATACTAATTTGAAAGCAAATCACAACTTAGGATTACGAGTAAAAAGTTCAACAGTGCTGTTTCCAATGGTTCAAAGATACTAATTTGAAAGCAAATCACAACTACCCAATTGCGCAGATATTTGAATGGTTTGCTGTTTCCAATGGTTCAAAGATACTAATTTGAAAGCAAATCACAACCGGTACGCCAACTGGAATAAAGATTTGTGGGCTGTTTCCAATGGTTCAAAGATACTAATTTGAAAGCAAATCACAACTTATTCGAGAGATGCAGCGCATTGTTAAGAGCTGTTTCCAATGGTTCAAAGATACTAATTTGAAAGCAAATCACAACTTCTGCAACAATCGTACAGATTCCCAAGACGCTGTTTCCAATGGTTCAAAGATACTAATTTGAAAGCAAATCACAACTGCGGAATCCGCTTTTGACGAGGTATTTAAGCTGTTTCCAATGGTTCAAAGATACTAATTTGAAAGCAAATCACAACGTACACGCTTTTATGACTCTTACAATAACGCTGTTTCCAATGGTTCAAAGATACTAATTTGAAAGCAAATCACAACCCCGGCGATAAGGTCGAAATTTCGCAGGATGCTGTTTCCAATGGTTCAAAGATACTAATTTGAAAGCAAATCACAACAGTATTGGAATCTGATTCGTGATGGTTCTGCTGTTTCCAATGGTTCAAAGATACTAATTTGAAAGCAAATCACAACTTCGTTGCCGTTCGCTCCCCCGCCGCTATCGCTGTTTCCAATGGTTCAAAGATACTAATTTGAAAGCAAATCACAACGTGACTACCACTACTAAGGTATCCGGCAAAGCTGTTTCCAATGGTTCAAAGATACTAATTTGAAAGCAAATCACAACTCTCAGGGCATGAAGGATTGGGGTAATTGCGCTGTTTCCAATGGTTCAAAGATACTAATTTGAAAGCAAATCACAACTGATTGATCAAATAGCAGATGCCAAATCAGCTGTTTCCAATGGTTCAAAGATACTAATTTGAAAGCAAATCACAACATACTTGCTACATTTGCATATCTTCGAATCGCTGTTTCCAATGGTTCAAAGATACTAATTTGAAAGTAAATCATAACGCATCGCTTTGTCTTCATCAGATAGTATATGCTGTTTATGATGGTGTAGATAATAATTAAAAAGTACTCTACTTAGTAATTGAAAAGTATGCTACTAAGTGTATCTGATTAGACGGTTTAAATATAGTTACCATTAGAAGCTGTTTCGAATTGTGAATAACCATTTAATAGATTGTTTATCGGTTTGTTAATTGGATAATATTTTGTAATTTGTCCTTTGGTCTTTAACAGTAAGCTCCTCCCGCTTCCATTCCCAACCTTGCTTTTTAAAATTCCCTGCCCCCATACTTGCTTTAATCACAACTATCCCTTTCGGACCAGCACTTATCCCTTTTCCCAGAAAATACTCCCTTTTTCTCTATTTTCTTCATCCTCAATACTTTCTCTCCTTTTGTTTTTCCTCTTCCTATAACTTGATTTAACCCTCTGTTAAATCAAACCTTTTGTTTCCAAATAACAAGTCTTTTCGAAGCCAAAGCTTTGTTCTTTCCGCCCCTGAAATAAATGTCTCCCCAACTGCATTAACAATGTTAACGCGGTCTTCCATTCAATTCCCGTTCAGCCCTCGTTTGATTTCCCGTCCAACTCCCGTCAATTCCCTACCTGTTTTTCAGTTTATCTCTCTCCCAATCCCAATTCCTTCCGCGATATTCTTCCTCGAAACATCCCTTTTCCTCCCGCAAACACTTCTCCTTCCCCCTTTCTCGGCAAATCCCCTTTTCCCTCTCCCCTATAAATTTCCCCTATATAATATAATAATGTGTCCCTTTCCTTCCCCGACCTTTCCCTTTTCCATAATCAATTATCAGAACCTTCCTCTCCCTCAGCCCTTTACGTTTTTATTCAATTTTTTTTCAAAAAAATCCCCTTTTATATTTGTCTCTTATCTCCTAATGCCTTACTTTTGCATCCGCTTTCCAAGAGACGGACAGCATTTAATTTTGACATGTTGCAACGGCGTAGGACGTGCCTTACAGAATAACAAAAATAATTTTCTTTTTATTTGGATCATTATTATAAAAGTCGTTATCTTTGCAGTCCGATTCGCAGAGCGAGGGCCTTTGGCTGTCTTTTCTTTCCCTTTCGCACAGAGAGGCTTGGAAATAAAAGGCGGGCATTGAAAAAAAACTTCCCAAAACATTTGGCAGTTTAAAATAAACCCCTTACCTTTGCACCCGCTTTTGAAACGAAGCAGAATTTAAAAAGAAGAGTTCTTTGAAACATTGATAAACAATACAAGTAGTACAAGTCAAATTTAGAACCGTCAATACTTATTATATAGGTATATAAAAATGACCGTCAATAAATTTTCGACATCCTGAACAGAGCTAATATCATCCCTTATGGGATATATAACAATACTTTTACAATGAAGAGTTTGATCCTGGCTCAGGATGAACGCTAGCTACAGGCTTAACACATGCAAGTCGAGGGGCATCAGGAAGAAAGCTTGCTTTCTTTGCTGGCGACCGGCGCACGGGTGAGTAACACGTATCCAACCTGCCCTTTACTCGGGGATAGCCTTTCGAAAGAAAGATTAATACCCGATAGCATAATGATTCCGCATGGTTTCATTATTAAAGGATTCCGGTAAAGGATGGGGATGCGTTCCATTAGGTTGTTGGTGAGGTAACGGCTCACCAAGCCTTCGATGGATAGGGGTTCTGAGAGGAAGGTCCCCCACATTGGAACTGAGACACGGTCCAAACTCCTACGGGAGGCAGCAGTGAGGAATATTGGTCAATGGGCGCTAGCCTGAACCAGCCAAGTAGCGTGAAGGATGAAGGCTCTATGGGTCGTAAACTTCTTTTATATAAGAATAAAGTGCAGTATGTATACTGTTTTGTATGTATTATATGAATAAGGATCGGCTAACTCCGTGCCAGCAGCCGCGGTAATACGGAGGATCCGAGCGTTATCCGGATTTATTGGGTTTAAAGGGAGCGTAGGTGGACTGGTAAGTCAGTTGTGAAAGTTTGCGGCTCAACCGTAAAATTGCAGTTGATACTGTCAGTCTTGAGTACAGTAGAGGTGGGCGGAATTCGTGGTGTAGCGGTGAAATGCTTAGATATCACGAAGAACTCCGATTGCGAAGGCAGCTCACTGGACTGCAACTGACACTGATGCTCGAAAGTGTGGGTATCAAACAGGATTAGATACCCTGGTAGTCCACACAGTAAACGATGAATACTCGCTGTTTGCGATATACAGTAAGCGGCCAAGCGAAAGCATTAAGTATTCCACCTGGGGAGTACGCCGGCAACGGTGAAACTCAAAGGAATTGACGGGGGCCCGCACAAGCGGAGGAACATGTGGTTTAATTCGATGATACGCGAGGAACCTTACCCGGGCTTAAATTGCAGTGGAATGATGTGGAAACATGTCAGTGAGCAATCACCGCTGTGAAGGTGCTGCATGGTTGTCGTCAGCTCGTGCCGTGAGGTGTCGGCTTAAGTGCCATAACGAGCGCAACCCTTATCTTTAGTTACTAACAGGTTATGCTGAGGACTCTAGAGAGACTGCCGTCGTAAGATGTGAGGAAGGTGGGGATGACGTCAAATCAGCACGGCCCTTACGTCCGGGGCTACACACGTGTTACAATGGGGGGTACAGAAGGCAGCTAGCGGGTGACCGTATGCTAATCCCAAAATCCTCTCTCAGTTCGGATCGAAGTCTGCAACCCGACTTCGTGAAGCTGGATTCGCTAGTAATCGCGCATCAGCCACGGCGCGGTGAATACGTTCCCGGGCCTTGTACACACCGCCCGTCAAGCCATGGGAGCCGGGGGTACCTGAAGTACGTAACCGCAAGGATCGTCCTAGGGTAAAACTGGTGACTGGGGCTAAGTCGTAACAAGGTAGCCGTACCGGAAGGTGCGGCTGGAACACCTCCTTTCTGGAGCGATGTTGAAAACGACGTTCATTGGTTCTAAAATTGTACTACTGGTACTTGTTTATTTATAGAATATAGATCAACCGTCTATAGTAATATAGATAGAGATAAACAAGAGAAATGAAAGAAGCCGAGTCTAACAAACAGACAAGGGTTTGAACTCAGTCCTATAGCTCAGTTGGTTAGAGCGCTACACTGATAATGTAGAGGTCGGCAGTTCAACTCTGCCTGGGACTACCAACAGATAGATATTTTATCTTGTATGATTGGGGGATTAGCTCAGCTGGCTAGAGCATCTGCCTTGCACGCAGAGGGTCAACGGTTCGAATCCGTTATTCTCCACTCCGATACCGCAACCTAACATGCTTGCGTGTAATCAAACGATCTTTGACATGATGTACAGAAAAAAGTAAATTTAGTAAGAGCTAAAAGTATATATCGAACCATTTGGTTCAGATCCTTTTTAAGAAAAGGAGATGAATCTGGCGATAAAAGAAAGTAAATAAGGGCGCATGGCGGATGCCTTGGCTCTCGGAGGCGATGAAGGACGTGATAAGCTGCGATAAGCTTCGGGTAGGTGCAAATGACCTTTGATCCGAAGATTTCCGAATGGGACAACCCGGCATTCTGAAGGAATGTCATCCAACTTGGTTGGAGGCTAACGCAGGGAACTGAAACATCTTAGTACCTGCAGGAAAAGAAAATAAATAATGATTCCCCTAGTAGTGGCGAGCGAACGGGGATTAGCCCAAACCACCCATGTTACGGCATGTGTGGGGTTGTAGGACCACGCTCTCGCAAGACAGTTATTGAGAAGAAACGGCTGGAAAGTCGTGCCATAGACGGTGATAGCCCGGTATTCTAAGGTAACCGAAGCGTAGTGGTATCCTGAGTAGCGCGGAGCACGAGGAATTCTGCGTGAATCAGCCGGGACCATCCGGTAAGGCTAAATACTCCCGAGAGACCGATAGCGAACCAGTACTGTGAAGGAAAGGTGAAAAGCACTTCGAATAGAAGAGTGAAATAGTCCCTGAAACCATGCGCCTACAAGCGGTCGGAGCAGCTTAAGCTGTGACGGCGTGCCTTTTGCATAATGAACCTACGAGTTACTTTTTCCGGCAAGGTTAAGCATCTTGAGATGTGGATCCGAAGCGAAAGCGAGTCTGAACAGGGCGGATAGTCGGAAGGAGTAGACGCGAAACCAAGTGATCTACCCTTGGGCAGGTTGAAGGTTAGGTAACACTAACTGGAGGACCGAACCGATAAGCGTTGAAAAGCTTCCGGATGACCTGAGGGTGGGGGTGAAAGGCTAATCAAACTTGGAGATAGCTCGTACTCCCCGAAATGCATTTAGGTGCAGCCTTGAGAGTTACTAATGTGAGGTAGAGCGACTGATAAGATGCGAGGGCTTCACCGCCTATCAAGTCTTGATAAACTCCGAATGCGCATTAGTTCTATCTCAGGAGTGAGGGCATGGGTGCTAAGGTCCATGTCCTAAAGGAGAAGAATCCAGACCATCAGCTAAGGTCCCCAAATAAACACTAAGTTGAACTAACGAAGTCAGATTGCTAAGACAGCTAGGATGTTGGCTTGGAAGCAGCCATTCATTTAAAGAGTGCGTAACAGCTCACTAGTCGAGGAGTTTGGCGTGGATAATAATCGGGCATAAGTGTTTTACCGAAGCTATGGGATCCTAATGGATCGGTAGGGGAGCATTCCACTCAGCGTTGAAGGCGAAGCGTGAGCTTTACTGGAGCGTGTGGAAAAGCAAATGTAGGTATAAGTAACGATAAAGGGGGTGAGAAACCCCCTCGCCGCAAGACTAAGGTTTCCTGATCAACGCTAATCGGATCAGGGTTAGTCGGGTCCTAAGGCTCAGCCGAACGGTGAGGCCGATGGCAGAACAGGTTAATATTCCTGTACTACCTATAAGAGTGATGTGGAGACGGAGGAGTGACAACGCCGCGGACTGACGGAATAGTCCGTTAAAGGGTGTAGATGTTGATTATCCCAGGCAAATCCGGGATAAGAGTCGAACCTGATAGTATACCAATTTCCTCGGAAAACGGTAATAGTGCGTGTAAACATACTCCCAAGAAAATCCGCTAAACTTAATCTTATAGGTACCCGTACCGTAAACGGACACACGTAGTCGGGTTGAATATACTCAGGCGCTTGAGTGAATCACGGTTAAGGAACTAGGCAAATTGACCCTGTAACTTCGGGATAAAGGGTCCCTACCCGGTGACGGGAGGGCGCAGAGAATAGGTCCAGGCAACTGTTTAACAAAAACACAGGGCTGTGCAAAATTGAAAGATCACGTATACAGCCTGACACCTGCCCGGTGCTGGAAGGTTAAGAGGAGATGTCATCGCAAGAGAAGCATTGAATTGAAGCCCCAGTAAACGGCGGCCGTAACTATAACGGTCCTAAGGTAGCGAAATTCCTTGTCGGGTAAGTTCCGACCTGCACGAATGGTGTAATGATCTGGACACTGTCTCAACCGTGAGCTCAGTGAAATTGTAGTATCGGTGAAGATGCCGATTACCCGCGATGGGACGAAAAGACCCCGTGAACCTTTACTATAGCTTAACATTGAATTTGGGTAATTGATGTGTAGGATAGGCCGGAGACTTTGAAGCAGGCACGCCAGTGTTTGTGGAGTCGCTGTTGAAATACGGCCCTTTGGTTATTTGAGTTCTAACTCGCTGATGCGAGGACACTGTTTGGTGGGTAGTTTGACTGGGGTGGTCGCCTCCAAAAGCGTAACGGAGGCTTCTAAAGGTGCCCTCACGCCGATTGGTAACCGGCGGTAGAGTGTAATGGCATAAGGGCGCTTGACTGGGAGACTTACAAGTCGATCAGGTAGGAAACTAGAGCATAGTGATCCGGTGTTTCCGTATGGAAGGGACATCGCTCAAAGGATAAAAGGTACTCCGGGGATAACAGGCTGATCCCTCCCAAGAGCTCATATCGACGGAGGGGTTTGGCACCTCGATGTCGGCTCGTCACATCCTGGGGCTGGAGAAGGTCCCAAGGGTTGGGCTGTTCGCCCATTAAAGTGGCACGCGAGCTGGGTTCAGAACGTCGTGAGACAGTTCGGTCTCTATCTATCGTGGGCGTATGAAATTTGCGTGGCTCTGACACTAGTACGAGAGGACCGTGTTGGACTGACCTCTGGTTTACCGGTTGTGCCGCCAGGTGCATTGCCGGGTATCTAAGTCGGGATTGGATAAGTGCTGAAAGCATCTAAGTACGAAGCCAGCCACAAGATTAGATTTCTTTCAGGGTCGTTGTAGACTACAACGTTGATAGGACGCAGGTGTACAGGTGGTAACATCACAGCCGAGCGTTACTAATTGCCCGATGACTTTCTTTTATCCGCCTTCAATGGTTTATATATCCGTTTAGCTTCACTATTTATATAATAGACCGCTGAATTTACTTTTGTACATTATGTCTACCTTATTCAGGTGACTATAGCATCAGGGTTCCACCTCTTCCCATTCCGAACAGAGAAGTTAAGCCTGATCACGCCGATGGTACTGCGTAACAGTGGGAGAGTAGGTAGTCGCCGTTTTTTTCAGATGGTTCATCCCCTCCGGTCGAAAGACCGGAGGGGATGACTTGTTTTATACAGGGGGGAAGGAAAGGGAGCGCCAGGCTGCCCTCCGGATAACACTTTCTTAATGGAGATGGCTATGGGAAATCCGATAGCCTTTTCTTGTCCTATATAACGGTTATTGGAAGAGGTGGGTATCTCCGCATCCCTTGGGGGCACGGAGCCTTGCAAAAGAGGCGATTCAAGCGAATGAATGGGTTTTATATAGGAAGTTTCACTGCTTTGAATAATTTGTTTTATAGGAGGCGAAGTCAAAAGAACCTTTTCCAATATACTTTTTTTTAACTTGATTAATCTTTTATATAAAAGAAAGAATCTTTTAGTTAAAACAAAAACCGATTGAGAGTGTTTTAATGATAGAGTTCAATTTTTGATAATTAAAAGATGTAAATTGTGGTGACTCTATGCAATTAGTTACTATTTTTGTCCCGAAAATCGAAAAGAGAGTTTATCAATAAAAATAGGACGATGAGAACTTCTGTAAAATTCATATTAATGTTTGTTCTGCTGATGCTATCCTTTAGCATAAGTGGAAATGCATTGAATATTACGGAATGCTCTCATAAGTCGGTTAATTCCTGCCAGGTTTCCGCATCTTCTCTGGATACTAACTATTCTTATCGCTATGGCAGTGATATCACCGGTTTTGATAAATCACAAACTCTATCTGTCTCTGATGTTGAATTGGGTTTTAAACCTGTTTCTGAAACATACTCTTCTAATAACCTCCGTCTGCGCAGAATTCTTGAAGATTCTGACCTTTTCAAAGACACCATGCGTAAGTGGTGCCTGGTAAGAGAGAATTTGTTGGTATTAGACCAAAGTAAGTCTTATTATTCGGATAAAGATCCGCATTATGCGTCTATAAGCTGCCACTACTACATTTTTGCTTTGAGACGTATTCTTATTTAATTCCTAACTTACTATACTGCTGTGTTTGACAATACAGCCTCATTTTTAGCATGAGGCAGTAGGGTTTGGCCTGTGGTGTGTCTAATCGTATTTACTTTAAATTCTTAATAACAAATTCTTTAACAAAAAAAACTTTATTATGGAAACTACTCAAAAAAAGTCAACTAAGATTGTAGGTATCAAGAATGCCGGATTGGTTATTATCTGCTGTTTTATTATAGCAGTGTGTATCTATCATTTTATTTTGGGAAATCCCACTAACTTTATGAACAATGACCCTAACAACCATCCGCTTCCGGGAAACTTTATGGGAACCATTTACAAAGGTGGTGTGATTGTGCCTGTTATCCAAACGTTATTGCTGACTGTATTGGCATTGAGCATTGAACGCTATTTTGCTCTTCGTTCAGCTTTCGGTAGAGGTTCTTTGGTTAAATTTGTATCTAACATTAAAGAGGCTTTGTCGGTAGGAGACCTTCGGAAAGCTCAGGAAATCTGTGACAAACAGCGTGGCTCTGTAGCAAACGTTGTAACTTCTACACTACGGAAGTATGAGGAAATGGAGAATGAATCTTCTCTCTCAAAAGATCAGAAACTACTTGCCATCCAAAAGGAACTGGAAGAAGCTACGGCGCTTGAACTTCCAATGATGGAACAGAATCTTCCGATCATTGGTACTATTACTACTTTGGGTACTTTGATGGGATTGCTTGGTACGGTTATCGGTATGATCCGTTCGTTTGCCGCTTTGGCTGCAGGTGGTTCTGCTGATTCAATGGCCTTGTCGCAAGGTATTTCTGAGGCTTTGATTAACACAGCTTTTGGTATTCTTACCGGTGCGTTGGCAGTTATCTCTTATAACTACTATACAAACAAAATCGATAAGTTGACTTACAGTCTCGATGAGGTCGGTTTCTCTATTGTGCAGACTTTTGCAGCTACTCATAAATAATTTAGAATCTACTAAATTCTGACAATAATGGGCAGAGCGAAAATTAAAAAGAAAAGTACGTTCATCGACATGACAGCGATGAGTGATGTTACGGTACTGTTGCTTACTTTCTTTATGCTGACCTCTACGTTTGTGAAGAAAGAGCCGGTACAAGTGACAACACCCGCTTCGGTTTCGGAAATTAAGATTCCCGAGAAAAATATTCTTCAGATATTGGTCGATCCGAACGGAAAGATATTTATGAGTATGGACAAGCAGTCCGACCTGAAAGCGGTATTGGAGAGCATGGGACAGGAATATGGTGTCACATTTACTCCGGAACAGGAAAAGAAATTCATGTTGGCCTCTACTTTCGGAGTGCCGATGAAAAACATGAAAACCTATCTCGACCTGCCGACCGACAAACAGGACGCAGTACTGAAGAACGAAGGTATTCCTTGTGATAGTCTTGATAACCAATTCAAATCATGGGTGCGTAATGCACGCGCGGTGAATTCTGATTTACGTATTGCAATCAAGGCCGATGCGGATACTCCTTATTCTGTGATTAAAAATGTTATGAATTCACTTCAGGACCTCAGAGAGAATCGGTACAACCTGATTACTTCTCTGAAAACGACTTCTGAAAACTAAAAACGAACAACTATGAGTGCTGAAGTACAAGAAAGCGGTAAAAAGAAGGGGAATAGCAAACAGAAGAAGATGACGGTTCGCGTAGACTTTACGCCTATGGTGGATATGAATATGTTGTTGATCACTTTCTTTATGCTTTGTACCTCGCTGAGTAAACCTCAGACGATGGAGATAAGCATGCCGAGCAATGATAAAAACATCACCGAAGAACAGCAAAGCAAGGTGAAAGCTTCACAGGCAATCACTCTGTTACTGGGCCCCGATGACAAACTATATTATTATGAAGGAGAACCTAATTACAAGGATTATACTTCGCTGAAAGAGACGACGTATAAACCGGATGGATTACGGGGGATACTCCTGAAGAAAAATGCGACTGCTGTCAGACAAGTCAATGATCTGAAACAGAAAAAGCTGGAACTTAAGATATCAGAGGATGAATTTACGAAGCAACTTTCTGAAATAAAGAGTGGAAAGAATACTCCTACAGTCATCATTAAGGCAATGGATAATGCATCGTATAAAAATCTGATTGACGCTCTCGATGAAATGCAAATATGTAATATTGGTAAATATGTGATAACGAACATCGCTGAAGCCGACGAGTTTCTGGTGAAGAACTTTGAAAGCAAGGGTGAACTTTCACAGAATATTGCCGACTAAAATGTAACACCAAAAAATAGAAAAGTAAAATGGCAAAAATAGATTTAACTTCTTTTGAATGGTGTGAGCTGATTTTTAAAGGCAAAAATAAAGCTTACGGTGCCTATAAAATGCGTGCCGATTCACCCAAGCGTCACAACGTGGCAATGGTCATTGTGTTGATAATAGCTTTAGTAGGTTTTAGTCTTCCGACCTTAATCAAAATGGCTACTCCGAAGCAAAAAGAGGTAATGACGGAAGTTACCACTTTGTCGCAATTGGAGGAACCGGAAGTGAAGCAGGAAGAGATGAAAAGAGTAGAGCCGGTGGCACCACCACCGCCTGCTTTGAAGAGCTCTATTAAATTTACCGCTCCGGTGATCAAGAAAGACGAAGAGGTACATGAGGATGACGAGATTAAGAGTCAGGAAGAACTTACACAAACCAAAGTCGCTATATCCATTGCCGACGTGAAGGGTAACGATGAAGCAAACGGTAAGGATATTGCCGATTTGAAGCAGGTGGTTACTCAGGCAGAGCCGGCCGAAGAACAAGTTTTCGATATGGTAGAACAGATGCCCACATTCCCCGGTGGAACTACAGAATTGATGAAGTACATCGGTGAACATCTGAAATATCCTCCCATTGCGGCTGAAAACGGTACACAGGGAAAAGTGATCTGTCGTTTTGTGATTGGTAAGGATGGCCAAGTGAGGGATGTAACCATCGCGCGTTCGTTGGATCCATATTGCGACAAGGAAGCCATTCGTGTTATCAAATCAATGCCTAAGTGGATTCCCGGAAAACAGAACGGTAAAGCCGTAGCTGTAAATTTCACAGTACCTATTGTCTTTAAACTACAGTAATTATGACTAAAAAACAATTTTGGCTGATCGGTGCGTGGTCCTTGATTGCACTATCTGCTTGTAGCTCGAAACCCAAAGACGGACTGACAGACACTTATACATCGGGTGTAATAGCTATTACTGCTGACGAAAGTTTCCAACCCATTGTTCAGGAGGAAATTGATGTGTTCGAGGGATTGTTTCCTTTGGCCGGAATTGTTCCCCGTTATACTACTGAGGTAGACGCTATCAACCAGCTCCTGAAGGACAGTGTACGTTTGGCTATCACCACGCGTACACTGACTCCGGAGGAGATGAACTCTTTTCATAGCCGGAAATTTTTTCCCCGGGAGATAAAACTGGCTACTGACGGTTTGGCTCTGATTGTCAATAGACAAAACGCCGATTCGTTGATTTCAGTGCGTGATATCCGCCGTATACTGACGGGACAGGTACAAAAGTGGAAAGAGCTCTATCCTGCGTCGGGGTTGGGTGATATCCAACTCGTCTTTGATAACAAAAACTCAAGCACGGTACGCTTTGCGGTTGACTCCATTTGTAAGGGAGCTCCTCTGTCTGATAAAGACGTAAAGGCTCTGAAAACAAATCAGCAGGTGATTGACTATGTTGCACATACACCTGATGCAATCGGAGTGATTGGAGTCAATTGGCTTGGAAACCGAAGTGATACCACTAACTTGTCTTTCCGTGATGAGATCAGAGTGATGTCTGTCAGTGCAGACGATGTGGCTACGGTAGAGAACAGTTATAAGCCTTATCAGGCTTATCTGTACTATGGTAACTATCCGTTGGCACGGCCTATTTATGTATTATTGAACGATCCCCGTAATGCACTGCCCTGGGGATTCGCTTCTTTTCTCACATCTGACAGAGGGCAGCGGATTATATTAAAGTCCGGACTCGTTCCGGCTACTCAGCCGGTTCGTATTGTGGACGTGAAAGACGAATAATAACTAAAATTGAATTACAATGAAACGATTTCAACTGTTTTTAGTAGGAGCATTTGTAGCAGCCGGTCCGCTTTTTGCGCAATCGGCAGATGCTGATTGGCACAGTGAGGTTGCCAAAGTGAAAGAACTTATTCAGGCTAATCCGGCGCAAGCTTCCGAGGAAGCCGCACAATTGCTGAAAGGTAAAAATAAAAAAAATACGGATCTTCTGATTGCCATTGGACAAGCCTATTTGGAAGCCGGTAAAGTTAATGAGGCCGAAGCCTATGCTGCTCTTGGACAGAAAGCTAACAGCAAATCTGCTGCGGTTTCGGTGCTGCAAGGTGACATTGCCGTAGCTAAGAAAGATGCCGGAAAAGCTTGTCAGTTATATGAGCAGGCTATCTATTTTGATCCTAATTATAAAGAAGCCTATCTGAAGTTCGCTGACGTATATAAGGGGGCTAGTCCGCAACTTGCTATCGAGAAGCTGGAACAACTGAAAAACCTTGATCCTTCGTGCGTGGCTGCCGATAAAAAATTGGCAGAGGTTTATTATCTGAATAATAAATTTGATAAAGCGGCCGAAGCTTATGCGCATTTTATCAATACACCGGAGGCTACGGAAGATGATTTGACGAAATACTCTTTTGCGCTCTTTTTGAACCATGATTTTGAGAAATCACTTCAGATAGCTTTGATGGGTTTACAGAAGAATCCGCGTGATGCTGCATTCAATCGTTTGGCTATGTATAACTATACCGACCTGAAACGCTATGATGAAGCTATGAAAGCGGCGGATGCGTTCTTTAAGGAGTCCGATAAGGCAGATTTTTCTTATCTTGATTATATGTATTTCGGCCATCTGCTCAATGCCGTGAAGAAGTATGATCAGGCAGTTGAAGCTTATATGAAAGCGATCACGCTTGATCCCGCTAAAACAGATTTGTGGCGTGAAGTTTCTTCTTCTTATGAATTGAATAATGAATTTGCAAAGGCAATAGAGGCCTATAAAAAATATAGCGAATCGTTGAGTGCCGACAAGCGTACCCCTGACGTACAGTTCCAAATAGGAAAGCTTTATTACGAAAAGGGTACGCAATCGGATACGTTAACCGTTTCGCTGGATGAGCGGAAGGCGGCTCTTGTTTCTGCCGATTCCATTTTTACTGAGATTGCTAAAGTGGCTCCGGATAGTTATCTGGGTAACTTCTGGAGAGCACGTACTAATTCCGCGTTAGACCCGGAGACCACTCAAGGGTTGGCTAAACCTTATTATGAAGAGGTGGCTGCCTTCTTGATTGATAAAAATGACCCGAGGTACAACTCTGCTTTGATTGAGTGTTATAGTTACTTGGGATATTATTATCTGGTAGCTAACAAACTTCCTGAATCTAAGGAGTATTGGAATAAAATTCTGGCTATAGACCCCGCTAATGCTACTGCTAAACGTGCATTGGATGGCATCAAATAGTAATAATTTTAGTTGTTTGTCGTGTAGGAGGAGTGGAGAGTGATTCTTAGCTCCTCCTTTTTTAGTTTCTTTCTTATCCTATATCCGCTTTGGTTTCATCTTCTACTTTTAGAGCGTTGCTATAAGTATTGGTTTTGATTTTATGATTTTCCTTTCGTATCGATAGAATATCGAATGTATAGCGCTGATAATAAGTGAAATAAGAAAATTATCTAAAAAAACATTGCCAATTCGGTTGTAATATTCATATATTTATCTGCTTTTGTGGTGTACTATTGTACTAATACACATAAACTCATAAATAAATGAAGATGATTACAGTAGAAAATCTTTCCTTTCTTTATCGTAAATCGAAGCGTGCCGTTTTGCATGACTTCTCTCTGTCACTTGAAAAGGGGCGGGTTTACGGATTACTTGGCAAAAATGGTGCAGGCAAATCTACACTACTCTATCTGATGAGTGGGCTGCTCACTCCTAAAAGTGGAAAAGTGGTCTATCATGATGTTGACGTACGCCGCCGGCTTCCCATCACTTTGCAGGATATGTTTTTGGTTCCTGAAGAATTTGATCTTCCTCCGGTTTCGCTAATTAGCTATATAGAGTTAAACAGTCCGTTTTATCCCCGTTTCAGCAAAGAGGATATGGTGAAATATCTGCACTATTTTGAAATGGATATCAATATTGATCTGGGGGCACTCTCTATGGGGCAGAAGAAAAAAGTATTCATGAGCTTTGCGCTAGCCACTAATACATCTTTGTTGTTGATGGACGAACCGACCAATGGACTTGATATTCCTGGTAAAAGTCAGTTCCGGAAGTTTATTGCTTCGGGTATGACAGATGATAAAACGATCTTGATTTCTACCCATCAGGTGCGTGACATTGATAAGGTGCTCGATCATGTGTTGATTATGGACAATAGTCGGGTATTGCTGAATGAATCTACTATGAGTATTTGCGATAAACTGTTTTTTACTGAAAGCGAAAACCGGGAGTTGTTACAGTCGTCTTTGTTTTCCACTCCCTCTATTCAAGGTAATTTTTTGCTTTTGCCTAATGAATCGGGCGAAGATTCAGAGATTAACCTGGAATTATTATTTAATGCTACCTTGGCAGTTCCCGAAAGGATTTCTGCATTGTTCCACTCTAAACAAATAGAATTATGATACGAGATACTTTTTTCAGTCAAACGCGTTTTGTGAATCTTTGCCGTAAAGAGATGGTGGAGAATTGGAAGTCCAATCTGCTTCGTGTTGCGTTGATGTATGGTGCTATGGCGGTGATAATGTTATGGAGCGGATATTTAAGTTACCGGGCAGTAGGTCAAGATACAGATAGTACCTGGGAGTTCAATCTGGTGATTTTTATGTGGGGGCTTTGTGTATTCGGTTGCTTGAGTGCTTCGTTCACAATGGAGAGGATGAAATCGAAAACCGGGCGGCTCTCTGTTCTGATGACTCCTGCTACATCGTTTGAAAAATACTTTTCCCGTTGGTTGGTATTTACGGTTGTTTTCTTAATTGTTTTTCTGATTACTTATAAACTGGCGGATTATACAAAAGTATTGGTATACTCTTTGGTTTATCCGGAAAATAACGCAATTGCGATTACTCCGTTATCTCATCTGTTTGGTGAAAATACGGATTATTATACAGTATTCAAGCATACCCATACATTTGTATTAATGATTGCAAGCTATTTCTTCTGTCAGTCTTGCTTTGTACTGGGCAGTTCTGTCTGGCCTAAGAATTCGTTTATCAAAACATTTTCTGCCGGAATGATTATATTCATTGCTTATGTATTGATTGTGGTCGGATTTGCCAAGTTGATATGGCCGGATCAAATAAGTTACAATCCGGATATGAGCGAGGAGACTGCTTTTGCTTGTCTTTCGGCAATAGCTGTTCTTTTCACTCTGACTAACTGGACACTTGCGTATTTCCGTTTCAAGGAATCTGAGATTATTAATCGAATGTAACAAACTCTTACGTTTATGAATTTTAAAGAAAGTAAAGCCATTTATCTGCAAATAGCAGATCGAATCTGTGACGAGATTCTTCTCGGACAGTATCAGGAGGAAGAACGAATTCCTTCTGTAAGGGAGTATGCAGCTATGGTGGAGGTAAATGCCAACACGGCCATGCGTTCGTTCGATTATCTTCAGTCACAAGATATCATTTACAATAAACGGGGTATTGGTTATTTTGTTTCTTCCGGCGCAAAGGAGCTGATTTTTTCACTTCGTCGGGAGACTTTTCTGAAGGATGAACTTGAGCATGTATTCCGTCAACTCTATACACTTGGAGTTTCGGATGACGAGTTGTTGACTATGTACCGTAACTTTATGATGAAACAAAAATAAAAACGAAATTTTATGAAACGTACTACATATATATTTATTGGCATACTTGTTTCGGTACTCGTGATACTGATGGCAGGTGTCGTTTATATTTCTTTCCAGAAATCAGAAACTAATTCGTATACACTCACTTTGTCGGAGAAGATACTTAGAACAGAGTTTTCCGGTATCCGTGCTGTCAAAGTGTATGCAAACGACACGCGTCGTGTGTGGTTGGACGAAGCTTGTGTGAATGTTGTTTCTTCTACAGATGGAAAAACCAGACTTTTAAGTCCGGAATCCGAATATCTGAAAATCAGTCAGAATGCAGATACATTGGTCATTTGCCTGGATTTGACAACTTATGATCTTCCTAAGCAAAAAAAGGAGTATCTTATTCCGGCCCTGCAAGCTAAAGGATTACAACTGACCATAGAAGCCGACTCTAATCTGGCTTTTGTGGCTAATGCTATTCGTGGATTACGTACGAGAATCGATAGGTTGCATGCCGACTCTTTGACTACATATATAAGAGGAGGGGAATTACGTTTGGACTCTTGTGAGATACGTGCTTTTTGTGTCGATGGAGATGGAGTGACATTTAATGCTCATCAATCAATTATTCCCCATCTCTATTTAGATTTGGATGGCGTCAGGAATTGGGGCGTTCATGAATCTGTAATTGGTACTGAACATCTGACCGGAAGTGGAGTTTATCATAATAACTTGCAGAGGGGTGAGTGTAAAAAGATGATCTGGACTCCGAAGAAAGAGGACGCCGAATTGAGATTAACTATACGGGAGAAGGGAAGTTTGATACTTCAAGAAGAATAAAAGAAGAAATTATTAATACATAATTGAAGGAAGGATGTAGTAGAGAGTATTTTAGTTTTCTTGCTGCATCCTTTTTCAGTTATTTGAAGTTGAAAGCTATGAAGAATTTTCGAGTGGCAATACGGAGGTCTTATTTATCGGTCATCCTTTTGCTTTTGGCATTGGTATGCTATCTTTTGTATCCTTTGGAAATACCGGCTCTTTCTTCAGAATCGGCTATAGAAATTGATCGGTATGTTCATTCCGTGCCATGTACTGTACAGATGCCGGATACCGCTACTGATTTCTTGTGCTTCTTGGATGAAGAGTTAAAAAACAAGCAAATCTTATTGTTAGGTGAGCAGTTGCATCAGGATGGAGCCACCTTGCAAATGAAAACCAGGATGGTTCGTTATTTACACGAGAAATTAGGATATAATGTTATACTATATGAAACTGGCTTATATGACATGTATCTTATGAATCAGGATGGTCGTCAGCGGATGAATCCATCTAAAGCTGTATGGACATTTTGGTGGGGGAGTAATGAGACAAAATCATTATGGGAATATTATCGCTCCCATCCTTCTATTGCCTTGGATGGCTTCGACTGCCAGTTAACCAATTATGGACAAGGAAGGAAACACATGGAATCCGTTGAGAAGTATTTAAATGGTTACTCTTCTTCTCTTTCGGATTTCCCGTATGTGCAACGCTTCTTCTTGCAGATGAGTGAGTTTAATGGAAACTGGAATTATTTCGGATACCGGCTTGATAGGATGTTAAAAGACTCCATTGCTCAGGATTTTAATAAATTGGAAAATAGAATTCATGAGGAGTCAAGATATTCTATGGAAGATGGTTTGCATCAGCGTTATATTGCAGGACTGAAACTACGGTATGAGAGCATATGGAAGTATCGGAATGTCGGTGATTTAACACGAATGAACCTACGCGATTCTATTATGGCCGATAATTTGACTTGGTTGGTAGACTCGGTTTATAAAGACCAAAAAGTGATTGTATGGTGCGCTAATGTGCATGTATTCAACCGGGGGAGGATGCAGGTTGACTCGACCAGATTCACCTCTATGGGACAAAGGTTAAAAATACATTTTGGAGACCGGATGTATACAATAGCATTTACTTCGTATGCACGAAGAAACACTGACGGCGGCATACGGGATCCGCTTAGTACGTTGTCACTCGAGTATTTGCTACATCAGAGAAAAGTCGGGTTTGCTTATTTAAATTTCAATGAACTACCCGTGGATAGCAGATGGAGACAAGCGTTTATCTCGGGTTTGGATCAAGGTGCAAGTCTTTCGGAAGTTTGGAGCGAACAAATGGATATGCTATTCTATATCGACCTGAATTATGATGTATATTACGATAAAACTTTTATAAATAAAATGTATAAATGGGCAAAATAGAGATAAGAAATCTCTGTTTCCGATACGGCAAACAGATGGTACTCAATAATCTGAATCTGGATATTCCGGAAAATGCACTCTATGGATATTTAGGTAATAATGGTTCCGGAAAGACAACTACGATTCAAGTATTACTTGGCTTAGCTCGTCCTGTTAAAGGTGAGGTATTATATGATGGACAGCCATTTCGAGATCAGAGAGAAAAACAATTAAGGAAGATAGGCTTATGCCCGGGAGAACCATTCTATTATGATAATCTTACGGGGTATGAACACCTTGCGTATTTAGACCATATTTATCATTGTGGAAGGACCGCTATCAATAAAGTATTGGCAATCACGGGAATTGAGAATGCCAGAAACAAGAAGCTTCGACACTATTCCACGGGTATGATACATCGATTGGGAATGGCTATGGCTTTATTGCATGATCCGGATATACTGTTTCTGGACGAACCGCTCAATGGACTTGATCCGGAGGGGATACATTCTATAAGAGAGTTACTTTTACAGCTGCATCAAGAGGGTAAGACCGTTTTTTTATCCAGTCATTTACTTGATGAAGTAGAAAAAACTTGTACCCATGTTGGTATCCTTCAGCATGGCTGTTTATTGTATCAAGGAGATTTATCGGAATTACTAAACAGTATAGAGAAAAGAATCCATATCAGGTTGGACAAGGTGGATTTGTTACATTCGGTATGTAAAGAGGTCCAAATTGACAGCCGGATCAAGTCGGAGTCAATATTGGAAGTTATCCTTTCCAATGATACTACCTATGACAGGCTTATTGAGCTACTGGGGCAGGGCGGTTATCATATATCTGCTATTCAACCTTTGGAGAATACTTTGGAATCGGTTTATTTAAAATTAACTTCACAAACAAAATGAGGATATTAAGAGACTTACAAAATGTCATAGCATCAGAATATTATAAAACACGTCACGATGTAGCTGCAAAGTTATTTCTATTCTTCCCGGTGTTGTTGACAGTAGCTTTCATTGTGTATGATTTATGGAATCTGAGTCAGGAAGGCTATGACGGTACGAACTTGTGGATATACAATATCGGACGTACGTTATTCATGTTTTACGGTATGTTGTATCCATTAATGGCAGCCTTGTTTTGTGCGGCCTATATAGGAAAAGAGTTTAAAAATGACAATTACCTTCTCTTGTTTTTATTTCCTGTTCCCAGAGGCACTGTTTATGTAGCTAAACTTATTTACCTTCTATCAATGACATTCTTGTCAGTTCTTATCGCCTATGTTGCTTTTATGTTACCAGGCTTTATTTTGGGCGTTTGTTTACCGTCAATGGGCTTTCAAAATTTTGATGTGAGAATTTTAGTGATTTCTGTCTTCTTTCGTGTTTTTATTGGGCTATTGCCTATCCTTGTTATTCAATATGTGTTTAGTTTCTTGTTTAAGAATTATGCTTTAGCACTGGGATTTAGTTTTTTTATGACTGTGTTTTCGATGATTGCGAGTAATTGGCGTTACATTAATTTTATTCCGTATTCCTCCATTTTACATGCATACTCTTCATTTATGCAGCAAACGGTTTATTATTGGAAATCATTTGAAACCATTAATATCAGTTATTTTATAGTCTTTTCTATCGTGGGTTATATTTTATATAGGTATAAAAAATGGCGGTAGGATGATTCCTGGTAGTGAAGGGGTGAAGTTCTTTCCAGCTTACCGAAATGAATGAAGTGATTTTGTTCGGCAAGTGGTAAGAATGCTTATATTTGCAATATTCGTTCTTGTTAACCTAAAATTTACTTTACCATGATAGGATATAGAAACTTACTGATATCGTTATTTTGTAGTATGGCTGTTTCTGCTGCCGGACAGCCGCGCTTAGTAAAAAGCCTTGTGCCTGATATGCCATCGCAAGCTCCCGATTACTTTTGCACGTGGAATTTACAAGGCTATGTGGCCAGCTATAAAAGTACTGAACTGACCAGGGCTGCTATGACTGAAGATTATTTATTTGGGGACGGGCTTTATCAGAATTGGGTGGATTGTTATCCTGCAATCCGAAAAGATCTTTACTTTGTAATGGACGATTCGTGGGATATTCCTAAAGATGTGAATGATTCACCCAATCTTTATTTAGGTTGCGTAGAACTGAGTTCTGATCGTTTTCCGTCTTTTCGTGGAGATGCAGTGGAGCGTTTGAAACAATTATCGGAACAGATCAAGAGTAAAGGCTGGAAAGGTGTCGGTGGATGGATTTGTGCCCAGAAGGCAGAGACGCATGCAGCTATTCCTGAAGAGGAGTATTGGAAACAACGAATTAAAGCGGCAAATGCTGCCGGATTTGATTATTGGAAAGTTGATTGGGGGAAGGAAGACAGGAATGGGGAATGGAGAAGAAAGTTGACAGCTATCGGCAAGCGATATGCTCCCCATTTATATATAGAACATGCTTTGCGAAATGAATTTATTGAGTTTAGCGATGTTTTTCGGACCTATGATGTCGAAAATATTACGGCGCAGCCGATAACTATCCGGCGTATTTGTGATTTATTGCCTTATAAGACAGTCGAGGGAGCGAAAGGAATTATTAATTGTGAAGATGAACCTTATATTGCGGTAGGTTTGGGCTGTGCTATCGGTGTGATGCGACATCCGTTCGCAGAGACTTTGCCGGATGGGGCACAAGATTTTGTGTTTCCTCCGGTCGGACGTGATATTAAGCGGCGTCTGGATGAAGTCGTGCGTGGTGTCAGATGGCATCGGATAGCTGAGCCGTTTGCAGTGGGTTACGGGACTTTCGCCATCGACAGTGTGAAGTTAACCGATCATTGGATTCTACAGGAAAATGAGACTTGGAATAAGGGGCGTACGGTGGGTGCAGATGTAACGGCCGATGCACCGGCGCGGGTTGCTCGGAATATGAAGTTACCGGAGGTATCCGGAGCTCCTTTGTCGGTTTGTCCGTTTGTGTTGGCTTCCCGATACCCCAATGGCGCTGTAGCCGTTTCTACTATAGGCCGTAATGTAGGACGTGAGTATGTAACCGAAAAGGTTGCTGTTTCGATATCCGTCGACCGTTGGGACATACCTATCGGACTATTTGGTTATTTCAAAGAAGTGACAATGGTGTTTCCTTCTCCATTGAAAACAGGAAAGCATACGGTTTTTGCGCAGGATCTGGCCGGTGAGAATCCGGTGGACATTACTTCCAATGTTGTAATCAAGGATAATCGATTGATAATTCCGGGAGAAGTAATTAGCCGGGTAGG
The DNA here is from genome assembly GCF_000025985.1 of Bacteroides fragilis NCTC 9343. NCBI lineage: Bacteria > Pseudomonadati > Bacteroidota > Bacteroidia > Bacteroidales > Bacteroidaceae > Bacteroides > Bacteroides fragilis. Next base: position 4,640,408 of record NC_003228.3, on the reverse strand, counting down.
ACTTATGAATGCTTCAGAAGGAGATTGTTCTGATCCGGGGATGGTGATAAGGGTTATGTAGTTGAAGGATACGAATCTGGTCTCTCACTAAGATTTCAAACAGATACATCATTACTCTTAACATCTTGCCTTTAAGTCTATTATAACAAATCTCGGTTTCTTTACCTCAGCACAGATACGCGGGTTCATGGGCTCGGATATGGGGGATCAGATAGAGAACATACCATTTTTTATTAAATAGTAATGAAAAACAGAATGCTCTAAACAGGATATCTGGTTAAGAAACGCCCATCTTACCATTATTAATTAGTATCTTAGCTATTGATATACTCCCAAATCAGCGGGTGGAAGATGCGGGTGGAAGATGGAAGATTGAAATTCATTTTCTGTAAGAGAGCAAGCCGATATTCCGAATTCATCATTCTTATTATAGAATCCCTCAGGAATTATGGAAGATCCCGGAATCCTGATTCCGGCTCTGCTCCTTATCTCGATATAAAATAAGAAAGGCTGATAATTAATCGATTATCAGCCTTTCTTCTTCTATTTAGTTGCGGAGGCCTGACTCGAACAGACGACCTTTGGGTTATGAGCCCAACGAGCTACCAACTGCTCCACTCCGCGATGTTTCTGTTTTGTGAGTGCAAAGGTACGGCTTTTATTTGAACTACCAAATATTTCGGCATTTATTTTTTTATAAAAGAGCTACTTTTATACTATATACTTGAGGATCAGTGCTGAACTAGATTGATTTTTTTTATCTGTTTTCACATACAATTGTTAATAATTTATTTGTTTTCTTGTGTGGACGAAAGAAAAGAATTACTTTTGCACAAATAATTCAGCAATGTGCAATTAACCTATGACCGTATCAAAGACAAAAGCCAAGTTAGTAGACGTTGCCCGTCAGCTTTTCGCAAAGATGGGAGTGGAGAATACTACAATGAATGATATCGCTCTTGCTTCTAAAAAGGGTAGACGTACGCTCTATACTTATTTTAAAAGTAAGGATGAAATCTATTTGGCTGTTGTAGAGTCTGAACTGGATATTCTGTCGGATATGATGAAGCGTGTGGCAGATAAAGATATCTCTCCTGATAAAAAGATTATAGAGATGATTTACACCCGGCTGGATGCGGTAAAGGAAGTAGTATATCGCAATGGAACCCTTCGTGCTAATTTTTTTAGAGATATTTGGCGTGTGGAAAAAGTTCGGAAGCGCTTTGATGCAAAAGAAATGCAACTATTTAAAAGCGTGCTGAAGGAAGGACAGGACAAAGGAGTGTTTCATGTAGATGATGTGGAAATGACTGCTGCATTGGTACACTATTGCGTAAAAGGTATCGAAGTGCCTTATATCCGGGGACATATAGGAGCTAATCTGGATATGGAAACCCGAAAAAGATATGTTGCCAACATCGTGTTTGGCGCACTACATAGAACAGAAATTAATCAATAATTTAAATTTAGTATGGGATTATTAGATGGAAAAACAGCCATTGTGACCGGTGCGGCTCGTGGTATTGGTAAAGCTATTGCTTTGAAATTTGCTTCTGAAGGAGCAAATATTGCATTTACAGATCTTGTTATCGATGAGAATGCACAGAATACAGCAAAAGAAATCGAAGCAATGGGTGTGAAAGCCAAAGGATATGCGTCGAATGCTGCCAATTTTGAAGATACTGCAAAAGTAGTGGAAGAGATTCATAAAGATTTCGGCCGTATCGATATTCTGGTAAACAATGCAGGTATCACTCGTGACGGATTGATGATGCGTATGAGCGAACAGCAGTGGGATATGGTTATTAATGTGAACCTGAAATCTGCTTTTAACTTTGTGCATGCGTGTACTCCGATCATGATGCGCCAGAAAGCCGGAAGCATTATTAATATGGCTTCTGTAGTGGGTGTTCACGGTAATGCCGGACAAGCTAACTATTCAGCTTCAAAAGCAGGTATGATTGGTTTGGCTAAATCTATCGCTCAGGAGCTTGGCTCTCGTGGTATCCGTGCCAATGCCATTGCTCCGGGATTCATCATTACTGACATGACAGCCGGCCTTTCGGAAGAAGTGAAAACAGAATGGGCTAAGAAGATTCCATTGCGTCGTGGCGGTACTCCTGAAGATGTGGCTAACATCGCTACTTTCCTTGCTTCTGATATGTCTTCTTATGTATCAGGTCAGGTGATTCAGGTAGATGGTGGTATGAATATGTAATATTCGGTATGACCGTCATATACGAAGACAATCATATTATAGTAGTTAACAAGACCGCTTCCGAAATCGTTCAGGGAGACAAAACGGGTGATACTCCTCTTTCAGAAACTGTCAAGCAATATCTGAAAGATAAATATCAGAAACCCGGAAATGTCTTTATCGGTGTAACCCATCGGCTGGACCGCCCCGTGAGCGGTCTTGTTATTTTTGCGAAGACCAGTAAGGCTCTTTCCCGCTTGAATGAGATGTTTAAGAACAGTGAAGTGAAAAAGACCTATTGGGCCATCGTGAAGAATTGTCCGAAGCAACCCGAAGGAGAATTGGTTCACTATCTGGTGCGTAACGAGAAGCAGAATAAAAGCTACGCTTATGATAAGGAGGTTCCCAACAGTAAAAAGGCGATTCTGAACTATAAACTTATCGGACATTCGGATCATTACTTTCTACTCGAAGTTGATCTGAAGACCGGACGTCATCATCAGATTCGTTGCCAGTTGGCAAAGATGGGATGTCCCATCAAAGGTGATTTGAAATATGGTTCTGCACGTTCCAATCCGGATGGAAGTATTTGTTTGCATGCCCGGCATGTGCGTTTTGTTCATCCGGTGTCTAAAGAATTGATTGAACTCGATGCTCCTGTACCGGATAGTAACTTATGGCATGGATTTCAATGAAAAAGAGTGATGGTTTCATTTAGATGGATCCTCAAATAATTTCAACCGGAGCACAACTTTGGTTATCTACTTTCCTATATAAACGCAAAAAAGCCATTCCCTGAATAGACGAAGTAGGAATGGCTTTTTTGTTGTAGTGTGCTTACTATTATTCGGCAAACTGTGCAAATGCTCCTGATGCTGCGACCGTTATAGCGGTTGTGTCGGCTACTTCTTTCTTAGGCTCAGTTTTTGCAGTGTCTTTGACCTCTTTCTTTGGGTCTTTTTTCACCGGATCCTGTGCCATTGTAAAGAACGATCCACAAGCAAACATAAACATAGCTACTACTAAAACTAACTTTTTCATAATTATTTTCTTGTTAAAGTTCTGATTGTCTGTTTTTAATTTCATGTTAAGGTCTAGGTTAAAACCATCACAAACAAACATAAACATTGCTACTACTATAAAACTAACTCTTTAGTTTTATCTTTCATTTGGTTAAACACTTGTATTGAGTATTTCCCAAATCTTGTGCCAAAAAGAATACGTGTGAACTAATCTGTTGATTTGTAGGTGAGTAAAAAATGAATGGAAATGGGATGCAGTGTGGAATGTTGTGGAAAATGTGGAAAAGGGTGTGGAAATATTCCACACCTTGGTGTTCTTTAGAGGTCGATTCCGTATAGTTTCAGTTTATTGTATAATGTTTTGCGGTCAATATCGAGTAATTGTGCAGCACGGCTTTTGTTGTTTCCTGTTTGTCGGAGTGCTTCCAGTATATGTTCCTTTTCGGCATCTTCATCCCGTAATGTCATTTTGGGAGTTGATAGTTGTGTTTCCAGAATTTCACTACCCAGTTCTGCAAGGCCTATGAAACTGCCTTGAGCAAGCAATGTGGCGCGTTTGATGATATTCTTCATCTGCCTTAGGTTGCCGGGCCAGTGATATTCGAGTAATGCCTTTGAAGCATTGGCATCGAAGCCGATCAGTTGCTTGTCAAGCTCTTTATTAGCCTGGTCGAGGAAGAAGTTGGCAAAAAGAAGGATGTCTCCGCCACGTTCTTTCAGAGTAGGCATGCGCAAAGTAAATTCATTGATTCGGTGGTAGAGGTCTTCGCGGAATGTACCTTTTTCGATGGCTTGTTCCAGGTTCTCGTTGGTTGCAGACACCAGACGGATATCGACAGTAATTTCTGAGTTTGAACCAACAGGGCGTATTTTACGTTCCTGTAGTGCACGAAGAAGTTGAATTTGTATTTCGTAACTCAGGTTACCGATTTCATCAAGAAAGATGGTACCCCCGTTCGCTGCTACAAAAGCACCGGTTTTATCAGAGAGAGCACCGGTGAAGGAGCCTTTGATGTGACCGAAGAACTCAGAAGCGGCCAACTCTTTGGGGATGGAGCCACAGTCGATGGCAATAAACGGTTTGTCGCTACGTTTGCTTAATTGGTGAATACGATGGGCTACATACTCTTTTCCCGTTCCACTGGCACCGTTGATCAGGACTGACATGTTGGTGGGAGCTACCAGGCTGACATAGTTATAGAGTTGTTTGGCAGCATCACTTTCTCCTTCCAGATAGGAATGAGATTCTTGTTTGGTTTTAGGGCTTTTCTCCGTGAGGGGAGTTTTGGGAAGAGGAGCTTCTTTCTTTTGAAGTGCTTCGCTCATTTTCTTAAGCAGCTCTTCGGGATTAACGGGTTTGGCAATATAGTCTTGTGCACCCAGTTTCATTGCTTGTACGGCTGATTGGATATCTGCATATCCTGTCATGATAATCAATGGGATATGGAGCTCTTTCTCACCCATCCATTTCAACAGGTGAATACCATCGTGGTCGGGAAGTCGCAAGTCGGAAAGAATCAGGTCTACCGGTTGTGCATCGATGTGCTTTTGCGCACGTGCAATGTTACTCACTGATGATACATTAAACCCTTTTTTGCCTAACCAGGTTTTTAGCATCATCCCGAACGTAATATCATCTTCAACTATCAGTATGGATCTCATGATGTTAGCTTTTGCCTCTTTTTGTGAGCTACAAAGGTAAGAGGTTTTGAGGTAAAGTCGTATATTTGCAGACTTAAATTAAATAAAAGCGTTATGAAACAGAATTTTTGGATATTATTAATTATACTGGCTTGCAGCGCAGTAGCTTGTAAGTCGGGACAAAAGAAAGATGGAAACATGGAAAAAGAAACTGTATTGAAGATTGAGACCTCTATGGGGGATATCAAAGTAAAGTTGTATAATGAGACTCCGAAACATAGAGATAATTTCATTAAACTGGCTAAAGACGGAACATATAATGGAACGTTGTTTCATCGTGTCATAAAAGACTTTATGGTGCAAGCGGGTGATCCGGAATCGAAAAATGCTCCGAAAGGTAAGATGTTGGGTTCCGGTGATGTAGGTTATACGGTTCCGGCTGAATTTGTATATCCGAAGTATTTTCATAAGAAAGGCGCTTTGTCTGCTGCCCGACAGGGAGATGAAGTGAATCCCAAGAAAGAGTCATCCGGTTGTCAATTCTATATTGTTACCGGAAAAGTGTTCAATGATTCGACACTTCTGAATATGGAACAACAGAAGAATCAGAATAAGGTAACTGAGGCTTTTAATGCTTTGGCGCAAAAACACATGAAAGAAATCTATAAAATGCGTAAGGCCAATGATCAGGACGGACTTTATGCTTTACAAGATACTCTGTTTATACAGGCTGAAGCGGAAGCTGCCAAACAACCCGATTTCCACTTTACTCCTGAGCAAATAAAAGCTTATACAACCGTCGGAGGTACTCCGCATCTGGATGGTGAATATACTGTTTTTGGCGAAGTTGTCGAGGGCATGGACATTGTTGACAAAATCCAGCAGGTAAAAACAGACCGCAGCGATCGCCCGGAAGAGGATGTGAAGATTATTAATGTTTCTGTTATTGAATAAATATGCTGCAAATCAACAGGCATATTCTGGATAATGGTTTGAGATTGGTTCATGCGCAGGACACCAGTACGCAGATGGTTGCGCTCAATATTCTCTATAATGTGGGAGCCAGAGATGAAAACCCGGAGCATACCGGGTTTGCCCATCTTTTTGAGCACCTGATGTTTGGCGGTTCTGTGAATATACCCGATTATGATGCTCCGTTACAATTGGCAGGAGGGGAAAATAATGCCTGGACCAATAATGACATTACCAATTATTACCTCACTGTACCCAGACAGAATGTGGAAACCGGATTTTGGCTTGAATCTGATAGAATGTTGAGCCTCGATTTCAGTGAACGCAGTCTGGAGGTTCAGCGGGGAGTGGTAATGGAAGAGTTTAAGCAGCGTTGCCTTAATCAGCCCTATGGTGATGTTGGGCATTTGTTGCGTCCGCTGGCTTATCGGGTTCATCCTTATCAATGGCCTACCATCGGTAAGGAGCTGTCTCACATAGCCAATGCTACATTGGAAGAGGTCAAAGATTTCTTTTTTCGTTTTTATGCACCTAATAATGCTGTTCTGGCTGTTACCGGCAATATTTCGTTTGAAGAGGCTTTACATCTCACAGAAAAGTGGTTCGGTCCTATCCCCCGCCGGGAAGTTCCTTTGAGGCAATTGCCTCCGGAGCCGGTACAAACGGAAGAACGCCGTTTGGTAGTGGAGAGAAATGTACCGCTTGATTCGCTTTTTATGGCGTACCATATGTGTGACCGCGCGGATAGCGATTATTATGCTTTTGATATCTTGTCGGATATCTTAAGTAACGGACGTTCCAGCCGTTTGAACCAGCATCTTGTGCAAGAAAAGCAATTGTTCTCGAGTATCGATGCTTATATATCGGGAACACTTGATGCCGGCTTGTTCCATATCAGTGGGAAACCGGCAGCCGGTGTGTCGTTGGAAGAAGCTGAGGCTGCGGTGCGTGAAGAGTTGAATGAACTGCAATCTGCTTTGATCCAAGAACAGGAACTCGAGAAGGTAAAGAATAAGTTTGAATCTACCCAGATATTCGGAAATATCAATTATCTGAATGTTGCCACCAATCTTGCCTGGTTCGAATTGAACGGGCGGGCTGAAGATATGGAAAAGGAGGTTGAACGCTATCGTGCCGTGACTGCCGACCGTTTGAACGCGGTGGCACAAACTGCATTCCGAGAAGAAAATGGAGTAGTACTTTATTATAAGAGTAGTAGAGGAGAGAAGGATGAGACTTATATATAAGAATCATTATAAAGCATTGTTTCTTCTTGGCCTTCCCATTGTTATCGGGCAAGTGGGGGTTATTGTGCTTGGCTTTGCCGATACCTTAATGATTGGTCATCACAGCACCAACGAACTGGGAGCAGCCTCCTTTGTCAATAACATGTTTACGCTTGCCATTATTTTCAGTACCGGATTTTCATATGGATTGACTCCTATTGTAGGGGGCTTTTATGGGACTCGTAGATTTGCGTCTGCCGGGCAGGCATTACGTTGCAGTTTGCTTGCCAATCTTTTGGTCGGTATTTTATTAACCGTAATTATGGGCATTCTCTATCTGAATGTTGAAAGATTGGGGCAACCGGAAGAGTTATTACCCTTGATCAAGCCCTATTATCTGATACTACTTGCCTCGCTGGTCTTTGTGTTGCTATTTAACGGATTCAAACAGTTTACCGATGGAATAACCGATACTAAGACAGCTATGTGGATACTTTTGGGTGGAAATGTACTGAATATCGTGGGGAACTATATCTTGATTAACGGTAAACTTGGATTTCCCGAACTTGGATTATTGGGTGCCGGAATCAGCACGTTGTTCTCACGTATTGTCATGGTGCTGGTATTTGCATTCGTGTTTTTTAGCAGCCGCCGTTTCTTACGTTATAAACTGGGATTTATTCGCTTGGGATGGTCGCGTACATTGTTCCGTCAGCTGAATGCCTTAGGATGGCCTGTAGCTTTTCAAATGGGGATGGAAACCGCTTCATTTAGCTTGAGCACAGTGATGGTAGGATGGTTGGGGACTATCGCCCTTGCCTCACATCAGGTAATGCTTACTATCTCACAGTTCACGTTTATGATGTTTTATGGGATGGGGGCGGCAGTAGCTGTGCGTGTCAGCAATTTCAAGGGTCAAAACGATATTGTTAATGTACGTCGTACTGCGTATGCCGGGGCACATATCATATTAGCTATGGGAGTTGTTCTGCTGTCTATTGTCTTCTTGTTCCGCTATCAGGTAGGAGGATGGTTTACCGACAATACCGAAGTCTCTGCGATGGTAGTTGTTCTGATGGTGCCTTTTCTGGCTTATCAGTTCGGCGATGGGATGCAAATCAATTTCGCTAATGCCCTGCGTGGTATTTCGGATGTAAAGCCTATGATGCTGATTGCTTTTATCGCCTATTTTATCATTTCTCTCCCGGCCGGATATTTCTTTGGATTTGTTATGGGCTGGGGATTACTCGGGGTCTGGATGGCTTTTCCTTTCGGACTGAGTAGTGCGGCCATTATGTTATGGTTACGTTTCAGATATAAAACAAGATAAGTTATGGCTATTCCTTCCCGTTTCACAAAAGTAAAGATCGCGGCGGGGTATACTTTGTTGCTGGTTGTGCTGCTGCTCTCCCTGTTGTTTGTACACAGGGAGATGGAGAAACTGTCTGATACGGACGATGTACAGAGTTTGCAGACGGATAGTTTGCTGCTTTTACTGAAAGAGAAAGATGAAAATACCATCCGGATGCTTCAGATCATTAATGAAGCGAACGAGAGTATGATTACTCCGGTTGAATTGGATTCCATCATTGCCGAACAAGATACAGTGATCACTCAACAGCGTGTGCAACATCGTATCATCACCAAGCGTGACTCTGTGATTACGAAACGAAAGAAAAAGGGTTTTTTCAGGAGGTTGGGCGAGGTGTTCGCTCCTTCGAAAGAAGATACGGCTGTGCTGGTAAATACAGCTGTGGAATTTGCGACCGACACCATTCTTGAACCTTACAATCCGATTGATTCACTACATCAGCGCATACGAACGGTGACCAAACGGAAGTCCAGGCCTGTGGTACGGCCCAACTACAATGCCCGTCTTCGCCGGATGAATAAGGAATTAACCACTCGTATTGACAGCATGATTACGACCTATGAGCAAGTAGTCACCCAACGTGCTATGGACAACGCATCCGAACAGCAAGAACTTCGGAACCGTTCAACTCGTACGATTGGCGGGATTGCCATTGCCGCCGTGTTGCTGTCCGCCTGCTTCCTGATTATGATCTGGCGGGATATCACCCGGAGCAATCGTTACCGGAAGGAATTGGAGGAGGCCAATAAGCGTGCGGAGGCGCTGTTGGAGGCTCGTGAAAAGTTAATGCTTGCCATCACTCATGATTTTAAAGCTCCTTTGGGGTCTATCATCGGATATACGGATTTATTGACCGGGTTGACTACGGATGAAAGACAGCGTTTCTATCTGGACAATATGAAAAGTTCCTCGCAACATCTGCTTAAACTGGTAAGTGACTTGCTCGACTTCCACCGGTTGGATCTGAATAAGGCAGAAGTCAACCGGGTTACTTTTAATCCGGCACAACTGTTTGAAGAGATACGTATTAGCTTTAAACCACTGACCGATGCCAAACATCTGACTTTAAGTTGCAGTATAGACGCCGAACTGGACGGACGCTTCATCAGTGATCCGCTCCGTATCCGGCAAATTGTAAATAATCTGCTTTCCAATGCTGTGAAATTCACAGCTAAGGGTAGCATTGCATTGAATATTACCTATCATTCGTCCAGTGTCCGCATCGAGGTGGTGGACACTGGTAAAGGTATGGCACCCGGTGACCGTGAAAAGATATTTCAGGAATTTACCCGGTTGCCGGGAGCGCAAGGTGAGGAAGGCTTTGGACTGGGGCTTTCCATTGTACACAAACTTGTGACCTTGCTCGAAGGATCGATTAGTGTTCAAAGTACCTTGGGTGAAGGGAGTCGTTTTATTGTCATTCTGCCGCTCTATCCTGTGGGGCCTGTGACAGGAGAGAAGCGGGAAGGAAATGTGTCTTCGGTTTCAACGACAGATCAAGCCGGTGAGGACGGGGTAATGGCATCTCCAAAATTAAACCGTGTTTTATTGATTGATGACGACCGGATTCAATTGGCTCTGACTGCCGCTATGCTTGAACAACAAGGCATTCAGGCTGTTTGCTGCCAACAGCCGGATGAGTTGATTGAGCAACTTCGTACGGCTACATTCGACGTGTTGCTGACTGACGTTCAAATGCCTGCCATCAATGGTTTCGATTTACTGAAACTATTGCGTGCATCCAATATACCTCAGGCGCGTACTATTCCGGTAATTGCTGTTACCGCCCGGAGTGAGATGAATGAACAGGACTTTCAGGAACACGGCTTTGCAGGATGTTTGCATAAGCCTTTTACGGTAAAGGAACTCTTGACGATTATCAGTGGTGAAGAAATGACCGGTTCGTCAGCTGAATTGACACCGGACTCCCTTAACTTTCGGGCGCTGACTGCTTTTTCCGAAGATGATCCGGAAGCTGCCTCTACCATTATTCAAACCTTTATTGAAGAAACGGAGAAGAACCGGAACCGGATGGAAAGCGCTATCCGAGCCACTGATGTGGATGGGATAGCCGGCATGGCTCACAAATTATTGCCTCTGTTTACATTGCTTGGGGCTTCCGAGGCACTTCCTCTGCTGTTATGGCTGGAGCAGCGTCGTGGCGAAGCCGTATCGGACGAAATGATACAAAAGGCGAATGAAGCTCTTCGACAGGTAGATATCGTAATGGCTGAGGCACGACGATATGCAGCAGGAGATTGACAATCGGTGATTGCCGTAAGTGTCTATTCGTATACAAAATCGTCGTCACTTTAATCTTTTTCCGGAAAATTTTGTTTCCTTTGTATCACTTTTTACATTGAGAGACAAGCTTCATGAAACGAAAATGGATCAAATGGGTAAGCTGGATTTTGCTTACCCCCCTCATACTCTTTGTGATACTGATGGTATTACTCTATATCCCTCCCGTACAGAATTTTCTGAGAAAGGAGGCTGCTGCTTATGTTTCCGAAGCAACCGGCATGCAGATCAATGTACGTCGCATCGATTTACGGTTCCCTTTAAATCTGTTGGTACGGGGAGTTGAAGTCATCCAGGCTCCCGATACATTGCTTTCACTTGAAAGCCTCAATGTACATGTGCAGGCACTTCCGCTTTTCCGTGGCAAGGTTGAGGTAGATGACATCAGCCTTCAGCAGGTAGCCGTTAATTCTGCCAACCTGATAGACGGTATGCGGCTGAAAGGTGTTCTGGGTAGCTTTAGGCTGGAGAGCCATGGAGTGGATCTACCCAATGAAATAGCCATTATAAACCGGGCCGAACTCTCTGATACTCATGTACAGTTGCTTTTGAATGATACCACTGCTACGCCTAAAGATACTACTCAAAGTGAGGTCCGCTGGAAAGTAGACCTGCGTCATTTGAAATTGAAGAATGTCTCTTTCAGCATGCAGTTACCGGCAGACAGTATGCGTTTGGCGGCTCATGTTGGAGAAGCACAAGTGAATGATGCGGAAGCCGATTTGAAGAATTTGCATTACGGGCTTCGTAGTTTTCTGGTATCGGGTACCTCGGTCAATTATGATGTGGGCACCGCGGAGCCGGCGGAAGGTTTCGATCCTTCACACATCGCTTTGCGCGATATTCGTATCGGACTCGATTCGATGTATTATCGCAGACGCAATATGAATGCTGTTATCCGTGAGTTTTCGATGAACGACCGTTCCGGATTAAGTGTCACTTCGCTTACCGGACGTGTGTTTGCCAATGATACCATTATCCAAGTGCCGAGTTTGAAACTGCTGACTCCACATTCCGAAATGGATCTTACTGCACAGACTTATTGGGAGTTGGTGAATATTCCTACTACCGGACGTCTGACTGCCCGCTTTAATGCGATGATCGGGAAACAAGACGTGTTGTTGCTGGCCGGTGGATTGCCGGATAGCTTCAAAGAGGCCTATCCCTTCCGTCCGTTGGTGATACGTGCCGGTACGGAAGGAAACCTGAAAGAGATGCAGATAACCCGGTTCAGTGCCGAGTTGCCCGGAGCTTTTTCACTTTCGGGCGGTGGAGAGTTATTGAATCTGACCGATAGCCTGGAGAGGTCCGCCATTATTGACCTGAGGATGCAGACACAGAATCTTAACTTCCTGACCGCTCTGGGCGGAACGAGGCCGGATAGTTTACTTGTTATTCCCAATCAGATGTCGTTGGTTGCGAAAGCCCGAATGAAAGGGCCTCAATATATGGCGCAACTCCTGCTGAAAGAAGGAGAGGGAATGCTGAATTTAGATGCTGCCTACAATGGAAGCACTGAGGCTTATCGGGCTGACCTGAAGGTGGACGCTTTGCAACTTCATCATTTCCTGCCCAAAGACTCGATCTACGAACTGACTACATCGGTCGCTGCTGTGGGAAGAGGGATCGATTTCACTTCTTATCGTACGACTGCCTCTTTGAAGGCCTCACTGCAATCGTTGCATTATGGGCGTTATCAGATTTCGGGAATTGAAGTGACCGGTGATGTAAAGAACGCACTTGCCACAGCCCGTTTAGTGAGTGACAACCGCTTGTTAAAGATGAATGCCAATGCCGAATATCACCTTGCCAAACCTTATATGGACGGAAAGCTTGATATGGATGTTACACAACTTGATTTGTATGAACTGGGGATTGCCCCTAAACCCCTGAAATATCCTTTAGCTTTTAATTTTACGGCAGAAGCCCGGCGCGACCGTATTTTCACTCATCTTACGGCCGGTGATATGAAGCTTAACCTTTCGGCACGTTCCAGCCTGGATAAGCTGATTAAACAGTCAGCACATTTTGCTGATGTGCTGGTCAAGCAAATAGATAAGAAAGAACTTGATCACGGGGAATTGCGAGAGGCGTTGCCGACCGCTATATTCTCGATGTCGGCCGGTAAAGAAAATCCGTTGGCCTATTATCTGGCAACGAAAGATATCGCTTTTCACGATGTGGGTGTGAAGTTTGGCACTGCTCCCGACTGGGGGATCAACGGAAAAGCCTCTATTCATGCATTGAAGATGGATACCTTGCAACTGGACACGATCTACTTTACTGTCAAGCAGGACACGACTCGCATGAGTTTGCACGGAGGGGTCATCAACGGCCCCAAGAATCCGCAGATCGTTTTTAAATCGAGCTTTGCCGGAGAAATACGCAACGATGATGCCGAACTCACGCTACGCTATGAAAATGCGAAAGGCGAAACCGGGGTACTTTTCGGTGTGAACGTCCGTCCATTGGTCGAAGGAAACGGAAAAGGCGATGGGCTTGCTTTTACGCTGATACCGGAAAATCCCATTATTGCCTTCCGAAAGTTCCACTTCGTCGATCATCACAACTGGATATACCTCCATAAAAACATGCGCTTGTACGCCAATGTCGATATGGCGGATGACGAAGACATGGGATTCAGGATAAAATCAAACCGGAGCGATACTGTATCGTTGCAGAACATTGATGTGGAGTTGCAACGCATCCGCCTGTCTGAGATCAGTGAAGTGCTTCCTTATCTGCCTGACTTGTCCGGGCTCTTCTCGGCTGAGGCTAATTACGTGCAGACAGCTACTTCCTTGCAAGTATCGGCTGAGGCTAATATTGATGAATTGACTTATGAACGTCAACGCATCGGCGACGTTGCACTCGGTGTGACCTGGCTTCCGGGTGAAAGAGGAAAACATTATATCAGTACTTATCTGACCCATGAGGGCGAGGAGATATTGATGGCTGACGGTTCGCTTCATCCTTCGGTGACCGGTAAAGACAGTATTGAGGTGAATGCCATCATGGAACATTTTCCGTTAAAGATAGCCAATGCCTTTGTACCGGATCAGGTAGTCACCCTTTCCGGCGATATGGACGGTGGGCTTCACATCACCGGTGATACAGACCGGCCGTTGGTCAACGGAGATCTGGTCTTGGACAGTGTGTCGGTCTTTGCCCGTCAGGCAGGGGCACGGTTTACGTTCGACAATCGTCCTGTACAAATCAAAAACAGCCGTTTGACTTTTGATAAGTTCGCTATATTCACTACCGGAAAGAATCCTTTCACGATTGATGGTACAGTCGATTTTCGGAATTTGACCGATCCCAGGGTTAATCTGTCCATGCTGGCAGAAAACTATATGCTGCTCAATGCTCCCCGTACAAAGGAGAGCCTGGTATATGGCAAAGTGTTTGTCGACTTCAATGCAACCGTGCGCGGACCGGTAAATGCGTTGGTGATGCGCGGCAATATGAATTTGCTGGGCAATACGGATGTCACTTATGTATTGATGGACTCGCCGCTTACCGTGCAGGACCGGTTGGGAGACCTGGTTACTTTTACTTCTTTCAGTGATACGACGACCGTACAGAAAGAAGAAGCCCCTGTTGTGTCACTTGGCGGACTCGACATGATTATGACTGTACAAATCGATCCCGGAGTCCGGTTGAAGGCCGATCTGAGTGCTGACCGTAGCAGCCGGGTAGAGTTGCAGGGAGGAGGCAATCTGAGTATGCAATATACACCGCAAGGTGATTTGTCCTTATCAGGCCGGTATACCCTTACGGGTGGTATGATGAAGTATGCACTTCCCGTGATACCCCTGAAAGAATTCAATATAAACAATGGCAGTTACGTGGAATGGACCGGTAATCCGATGGACCCGATGCTCAATCTCAAAGCTACCGAGCGCCTTCGCGCTTCCGTAGGCAGTGAGAACGGGCAATCGCGTATGGTCAACTTTGATGTGTCGATTGTAGTTAAGAACCGTTTGGATAACCTTTCACTGGCCTTTGAGATCGATGCGCCCGATGATGCGGAAGTGCAGAATCAGCTGGCTTCTATGAGTGCTGATGAACGGGGTAAACAGGCCATTGCAATGTTGGCTACCGGGCTCTATCTGGCTAATTCGGGAAGTTCCGGAGGTGGGGGACTGAATATGGGATCGGCATTGAACAGTATACTTTCCAGCCAGATCAATGCATTGGCCGGAAACCTGAAGAATGCCAGCTTCTCGATGGGAGTAGAAGACCACGATGCGGCTGATGCGGGAGGAAAACGTACCGACTACAGTTTCCGTTATTCGCAGCGTTTCTTCAATGACCGTTTCCAGATCGTACTGGGTGGTAAGGTGTCTACCGGAGCGCAGGCTACGAATGATGTCGAGTCGTTTATCGACAATATCTCTCTCGAATATCGTCTCGATACATCCGGCACCCGTTACATTCGCCTTTTCCACAATAAGAATTACGAAAGTGTGCTTGAAGGGGAGATAACGGAAACCGGTATCGGTCTGGTACTGCGTAAACGTATCGACAGATTGGGTGAGTTATTTATTTTCCGTAAAAAGAAGAAGACACTTCCTGAGACGCAAAAAGCCCCGTCTGACGGCGAAGCACATCAGTAATTGATTAACAACAGAGATTTAAACAGGATGATACGTAAAGAAACAGTTCATATAATATGGGGTACCATACAAGCCGGTCTTGTAATGTTGTTGTTGGGAGCATGTTCCACAACCAAGCACCTGCCCGAAGGGGAAATACTCTACACCGGATCGAAGACTATTGTTGAAAACGAGCCACAAGCGCCTTTGACAGAGGATGCGCTGACCGAACTTGATGCCGCACTCGATAAAGCTCCGAGTACAAAAATTTTAGGCTTTGTCCCCATCCCTTTCAAGATGTGGGCTTATAACAGTCTGGTTCGCTATAAGAAAGGTTTCGGACACTGGCTCTTCAACCGGTTTGCCGCCAATCCTCCCGTATTCATTTCTACGGTCAATCCGGAAATACGTGCCAAAGTAGGCACCAACCTGTTGCACGACTATGGCTACTTTAATGGGACGGTCCGATTCCAGACCGTGCCCGACAAGAAAGACAGCCTGAAGGCAAGTATACGCTATACGGTTGATATGAAAGACCCTTATTACATCGATACGGTTTATTACACTCGTTTCAATCCGCGTACGTTGAGAATCATGGAGAGAGGACGCAGAGGATCGTTGTTGACCCCCGGTGAACAGTTCAACGTGAGTGATCTGGATGCAGAGCGCAGCCGTATCAGTACTTTATTGCGTAATCGCGGGTATTTCTACTTTCGTCCGGACTATATGAAGTATCAGGCGGATACTCTGTTGAATCCCGGGCATGTCAGTCTCCGGTTGATACCTGTACCGGGACTTCCGGATGCGGCCCAGCGCCCGTATTATGTCGGTAAGACATCGGTCTTTTTGTACGGAAAGGGTGGAGAAGTGCCGAACAGTACACTCGAATACCGGGGACTCGATATTCATTATTATAAGAAGATGCAGGTGCGTCCGAATATGCTTTACCGTTGGTTGAATTATCAGGCTTATGTCCGCAATGATTCTTTGCGCAACTCTGCTCATAGCCGTTTATACAGCCAGTATCGGCAAACGCGTATCCAGGAACGCCTTTCGCAACTGAGTATTTTCCGCTATCTCGATCTGCAATATATCCCTCAGGACTCTACGGCAACTTGTGACACGCTGAACGTGCGTTTGCAGGCTACGTTTGATAAACCGTATGACGCGGAACTGGAATTCAACCTGACCACCAAGAGCAATAACCAGACAGGCCCCGGTGCATCTTTCGGCCTGACCCGTTACAATGTATTTGGGGGAGGAGAGACGTGGAATGTCAAGTTAAAGGGCTCTTACGAATGGCAGACCGGACAGAATAAAGGAAGTTCATTGATGAATAGTTGGGAGATGGGAGTATCTACTGCCTTGACTTTTCCCCGGGTCGTGTTCCCTTCTTTCGGAGGACGTGAGTATGACTTCCCGGCAACCACTACTTTCCGTTTGTATATCGATCAGCTTAACCGTGCCAAATACTATAAACTATTGGCGTTCGGAGGAAATGCCACTTATGACTTTCAGCCGACCCGTATCAGTCGTCACAGCCTGACACCTCTCCGGGTGACTTTCAATGTGCTGCAACACACAACGAAGGCCTTTGAGGAAATTGCTGATCAGAACAAAGCCTTGTACCGTAGTCTGCAGAATCAGTTTATTCCGGCAATGGAATATACCTATACTTTTGATAACGCGGCTTTGCGCGGAGTGCGTAATCCTATCTGGTGGCAGACTACGTTTACTTCCGCCGGTAACATAACTTCCGGTATTTATCGTATTTTCGGAAAGAAGTTCAGCCAAAGAGACAAGAAACTGTTCGGTGTTCCTTTCGCACAGTTTCTGAAGGTGAACAGTGACTTCCGTTATACCTGGAAGATCGATAAGAACCAGTCCATAGCCAGCCGTGTGGCTGGAGGAATTATCTGGGCGTATGGCAATACAAATACGGCACCTTACAGCGAGCAGTTCTATATCGGAGGTGCCAATAGTGTACGTGCTTTTACTGCACGCAGTATCGGACCGGGTGGATTCCGGCCGACAAAGACTTCGAAAGGGCTCTATCTGGACCAGACGGGAGATATCCGGATGGAAGCCAACGTGGAATATCGTTTCCGCATTTACGGTGACTTGCACGGTGCTGTCTTTCTGGATGCCGGTAACGTCTGGATGTTGCGTAAAGATGAAGAGGCACCGGAAAAGCAACTGCGTTGGAAGACTTTCGGCAAACAGATTGCGTTGGGAACAGGTGCCGGTATACGTTACGACCTCGACTTCCTGATTCTGCGTCTGGATTGTGGTGTGCCTTTGCATGATCCGTACGATACCGGCAAGAAGGGATATTACAATGTGACCGGTTCTTTCTGGAAGGGGTTGGGACTACACTTTGCCGTAGGCTATCCGTTCTAAAATAGTCGATGACGATGGGCGGCGTAAGAAAATTCTTCATACTTCGTTCTTCATTCTTCATTCTATTTTGTACTTTTGCAACGATATCTGATGAGACACATCACTAACCTTTTAATATTCACAGTTATGAAACCAACATTATTTGTGCTTGCTGCCGGCATGGGCAGCCGTTACGGAGGCTTGAAACAATTGGACGGACTGGGTCCCAACGGCGAAACTATCATGGACTATTCTATTTACGACGCCATTCGTGGTGGATTTGGTAAAGTAGTATTCGTTATCCGTAAAGATTTTGAGCAGGATTTCCGTGAAAAGATTCTGAGTAAATACGAAAATCATATTCCGGTGGAACTCGTATTCCAGGCATTGGACAACTTGCCCGAAGGCTTCACTTGCCCTGCCGACCGCGTAAAACCCTGGGGAACCAACCATGCTGTCCTGATGGGTAAAGACGTCATCAAAGAACCGTTTGCCGTTATCAATGCTGACGACTTCTACGGACGCGACAGCTTTGCTGTATTGGGTGCCGAACTGTCTCAGATGGACGGTAAAAAGAACGACTATTGTATGGTAGGTTACCGTGTAGGCAATACGCTTTCAGAAAGCGGATCTGTGGCTCGTGGCGTTTGTGAGACAAATGCGGAAGGCTATCTGACTACAGTGGTAGAACGCACTGCAATCGAGCGTATCGATGGTAAAGTATCGTTCAAGGATGAGAACGGCGAAATGCAGACAATCGGCGATAACACTCCGGTTTCAATGAATATGTGGGGATTCACTCCCGACTATTTCGCTTATTCGGAAGAGTATTTCAAAGAGTTCCTGAAAGAAAACGAAGGAAACCTGAAATCAGAATACTTCATTCCGCTGATGGTAAACAAACTGGTGAACGAAGGTACTGCCCGCGTAAAGGTTCTGGATACTACAAGCAAATGGTTCGGCGTGACTTATGCTGCCGACCGTCAGGGTGTAGTAGATAAGATTCAGGCATTGGTAGATGCAGGCGAATATCCTGATAAACTGTTCTAAAGCTAATTTGCTTATTTCTATAATGTAGATTTTGAAAGGGGCGTCTTTGCGAAGATGTCCCTTTTTTAATATCAGGCCGGATCACACCTCTTTGGTACGCTCCCTGCCGGTGAACTTTAAATCACCCTCCGGGAGTCGCGAGGGAGGAGATGGTCGGTTTGTCAATGTGTCAAATTGATAATCGTAACCCTCTGTTTCTCGTTTTTTCGGGCCACAATCCGGTAAAGTCTATAAAAACGGCCTACAGGCAAATATCCATTCATGGTTTTGATCTTGTTTCATCCCTAATGGAAATAAAAGGAAAGGAAATATGATTTTTTTGTTTCCTAATCTTTTCTTTGCGGAGCTTTTCCTGCTTTTCTGACACTTTGCAGCGGTCGGGCGGGGGGAGGCAACCAGGAGAAAATCAGTCACTCTTGTCGCCCGATTTGCATTACAATAGATGTAATCTGCCAAAACATATAGAGATATTCAGAAAAGAAGTAAACATTTTCGGGAAATGCTTACTTCTTTTCACCCGAAGACTTACTTCTTTTGGGGTAAATGCTTCCTTCTTTCCGAAAAAACAAAGGTGCAACCGGCTCAAAAGCCCGGATTTCCTGTAGAAAAAGCTTTTTACTGTACTCTGTTTCTTCTGCTTTCACCCGAATATGAAAAGGGCTTGTAAGCGAATTCTGCGATTCAGTGTCTTTTTGATGTCTATGTCTGCAAATGACTGTCAATTCTTTATGAGGAAATAAAGTGTGCAGGGCTCCGGGGCAGATGAGAAAAGGGTGAATGTCCGGTATGTGTCGGATATTTATATTCTTTATTCTCTTTCGATAAAAAGATTATGCGTCAGACGACGAGTGATGCTTCGGGCTGTTTCCGTTTCGACAGTCTTTCCTTTCCCCGGGGTACGCATTTCATTCTTCAGGCGCGTAAGAAAAAGGGAGGTACAGATGTGGCGCTGTTGGTCGATCGGGATTCCGTTCCTTCTGTACATTCTTCTCTTCCCGTTTATGCGGATTGGTTTCGTGCAGAGATGGATGAACCGGTTGTTCCCGAACAATCCGACAATGATCCTTCTCCGACCAGTGCGAATGTGTTTCAACGACCTTCTACCGCCCCTTTTTCCATGGAGCAATATTTAGACGAAGTTGTTGTTTCCACTAAAAAGATTGAGAAAAAGAAACGGTATGCAATCGAGTCTTTAATGGCTCACTCCGATTGGAATAAGACTTATCATGTGGACGAAATGACTCTTTCGCCTTATTCATCTACTAAAGATTTGTTGATTAATACTCCCGGAGTAGGGTGGGCACTCGATTCGAACTCAGGAGATTTCTTTTATATAACACGGTTGCGTGCAGGAAGAAGTTCCACTCCTCCTCCGGCTCTGTTAATGGTAGATGGGCTGGAAACTTCTTATTCCGAACTTGTCGGTATCCCTGTATCCATAGTTGAATCCATCGAGTTGGTAAAAGATGCCGCTCAGATGGCATATATCGGATCTAAAGCATCGAATGGCGCTATTTTGATTAGTACAAAATCAGGTTTAGGCACTGTTGGTAAGAAAGCATCCAATTTTAGGATAATTCGTCCCATAGGATATCAGGTGAAGCGTGAGTCTTATTCGCCTTCTTATCCGGTTGTTTATGGTGCAATAAATAACGGTGGGAATAGTTTCAGAACAATATACTGGTCACCGGATCTTCTGCTTGATAAAGCGGCTTCTCATTTGGAGTTCGGTAATCCGAAACAGGGTCGACTGACTCTTGTTGTTCAGGGAATCACACCAGATGGAAAGTTGATAAATTTGACTCGGACTTTAGGTAATGAATAATAAGTCTTTTTATCAGTATATTTAGAGTAATCGGGTGTTGTCTTTCTGTTCTGTCTCATACTGCTACATGAATGATCATTGTGAGGTAGATCATTTCATCGTGTTTTGTAGTGTATGTCTGTTTGGCTTTCAGTTTTAGAGGGGGTGTATATTTATTCCGTTTCTTTTTTCGCAGTCTGTATAAATGAGTATCTTTGCTGCCTCAATTCCCTTATTTATAGAAAGAAGTGATTTCAGTAGAAGGATTAACAGTAGAATTTAACGCCACACCATTGTTTGAGGACGTTAGTTATGTCATTAATAAAAAAGATCGAATAGCCCTGGTGGGTAAAAACGGTGCCGGGAAATCAACTATGTTGAAGATCTTGGCCGGATTGCAAAGTCCTACACGAGGTGTTATAGCTATTCCGCGTGATGTAACGATCGGCTATTTGCCACAGGTGATGATTCTTGCCGATAACCATACCGTGATGGAAGAGGCGGAATTGGCATTTGAACATATTTTTGAATTACAGGCCGACCTGGAACGCATGAATCAGGAATTGGCTGACCGAACCGATTATGATTCGGAAGAGTATCATAAACTAATAGACCGTTTCACGCATGAGAATGACCGCTTCCTGATGATGGGAGGCACTAACTTTCATGCGGAGATAGAGCGTACGCTGATAGGATTGGGATTCAGCCGGGAAGATTTTAATCGTCCGACCAGTGAGTTTTCCGGAGGATGGCGTATGAGAATCGAACTGGCCAAACTTCTGCTCAGGAAACCGGATGTGCTGCTTCTTGACGAGCCGACCAACCATTTGGACATCGAGAGTATCCAATGGCTGGAGACTTTCCTCTCTACCCGTGCCAATGCAGTGGTGCTGGTCAGCCATGACCGGGCCTTTTTAAACAATGTAACCACTCGTACCATCGAAATTACTTGTGGGCAGATATACGATTATAAAGTGAAATATGATGAGTATATCGTTTTGCGTCAGGAGCGTCGTGAGCAGCAGTTGCGTGCTTATGAGAATCAGCAGAAACAGATTGAGGATACAGAGGCGTTTATCGAGCGCTTCCGTTACAAAGCAACGAAGGCTGTGCAGGTGCAGAGCCGCATGAAGCAACTGGAAAAGATAGAACGGATTGAGGTTGACGAAGTGGATAACTCCGCATTGAGATTAAAGTTTGTCTGTTCCAGCCGTAGCGGAAACTACCCGGTGATCTGCGAAGACGTGAAAAAGGCCTATGGGGCACACGTTGTCTTCCATGATGTCAACCTGACCATTAATCGTGGTGAAAAAGTGGCCTTTGTAGGAAAGAACGGTGAAGGTAAGTCTACCCTTGTGAAGTGTATCATGAGTGAGATTGATTATGAGGGTAAACTTACACTGGGGCACAATGTGCAGATTGGATATTTTGCCCAGAACCAGGCACAGATGTTGGATGAGAATCTAACGGTCTTCGATACTATCGACCGGGTGGCAGTGGGAGATATCCGTCTGAAAATACGTGATATTCTGGGAGCCTTTATGTTTGGTGGAGAGGCATCGGATAAGAAGGTGAAAGTGCTTTCGGGAGGTGAGCGTACACGTCTGGCAATGATAAAGTTGCTTTTGGAACCTGTCAACTTCCTGATTCTCGACGAGCCTACCAATCATTTGGATATGCGTTCGAAGGATGTGCTGAAAGAGGCTATCCGAGAGTTTGACGGAACGGTGATTATAGTTAGTCATGACCGTGATTTTTTGGATGGACTTGCGACTAAAGTATATGAGTTTGGTGGTGGCGTGGTGAAAGAGCATTTGGGAGGTATCTATGATTTTCTTCAAAAGAAGAAAATAGAGAACCTGAATGAACTTCAGAAGGCGAATCCGTCATCCGCCTCGCCCGCAAACGGTAAGAAAGAGGAAGGAGCCGAAGAAGGAATATCCGAGAATAAGTTATCATACGAGGCTCAAAAAGAACTCAATAAAAAAATAAAGAAACTGGAGCGCCTGGTAGCAGACTGTGAAGCTGCTATCGAACAGACAGAGTCGGCTATTGCTATTCTTGAAGAAAAGATGGCTACGCCCGATGGTGCTTCGGACATGTCGCTATATGAACAACACCAAAAACTGAAACAGCAACTTGACCATACGGTGGAAGAGTGGGAGCGCGTTTCGATGGAGTTGGAAGAGATGAATGAAAAATAATAGTTTATTAAGTGTATGAAAGTAATTAAGTATTTACCAATTCTTGCAATCTGTTGTATGGCAACAGGATGCAACAGTAAGAAAGAGGCCGTACTTACGTCCGGCATTGACCTTGCCAACCTTGACACAACTGCCCTGCCGGGCACCAGTTTTTATCAGTATGCTTGTGGCGGATGGATGAAAAACCATCCTCTGACAGATGAGTATTCACGTTTCGGTTCATTCGATATGCTCGCCGAAAACAACCGTCAGCAGTTGCGAGGACTGATTGAAGGGCTGGCTGCCGAAAAACATGAAGCCGGCAGCATTGCACAGAAAGTCGGTGAACTTTATAATATAGCTATGGACAGCGTAAAACTGAATAAGGAAGGCGCTGCCCCCATTAAACCCGAACTGGAGAAAATAGGTGCCATCAAAGATAAAGCTGAAATCTATCCGTTGATTGTAGAAATGCAGAAGAGAGGGATGTATCCGTACTTCATTCTGTATGTCAGTGCTGATGACATGAATAGCAATGAAAATATGGTGCATACCATGCAAGGTGGCCTGGGCATGGGCGAACGGGATTATTATTTGGAGGATGATGCGCAGACGAAAGAAATTCGTGATAAATACCAGCAGCATGTAAGTAAGATGTTCCAACTGGCCGGATATGATGAAGCTACTGCCCGGAAAGCTGTGAAAGCAGTGATGAATATCGAGACTCGCCTGGCCCAGTCGGCACGTTCGCAAGTAGAATTGCGTGATCCGCATGCCAACTATAATAAGAAGACTTTGGAAGAATTGCAAAAAGAGTATCCTTCTTTTGCATGGGATGTATTTTTCTCAACTGCCGGACTGAATAACCTGAAAGAAGTTAATATTGGTCAGCCTGATGCATTGAAGGAGGTGAATGCCATCATCGATACGGTATCACTCGAGGACCAGATTTTGTACTTGCAGTGGAATCTGATCAATTCGGCTGCCAACTATCTGAGTGACGACTTTATAGCCCAGGATTTTGATTTCTATGGCCGTACCATGTCGGGTAAGAAAGAGATGCAACCTCGTTGGAAGCGTGCTGTCAGCACTGTTGATGGTTCATTGGGCGAGGCTGTCGGACAGATGTATGTAGAGAAGTATTTCCCTGCTGCGGCTAAGGAGCGTATGGTAGCGCTGGTCAAGAATTTGCAGGAATCTTTGGGAGAGCGCATCAAGGGGCTGAGCTGGATGGGTGAAGAGACCAAAGAAAAAGCACTTGAAAAACTGGCGACTTTCCATGTCAAGATCGGGTATCCGGATAAGTGGAAAGACTACTCTTCTCTGGAAATAAAGGATGATTCATATTGGGCCAACATTGAGCGTGCCAACCAGTGGAGTTACAACGAGATGATCGGCAAATATGGTAAACCGGTCGATAAGGACGAGTGGTATATGACTCCGCAGACAGTAAATGCATATTACAATCCAACGACGAATGAGATCTGTTTCCCGGCCGGTATACTTCAATATCCTTTCTTTGATATGAATGCGGATGATGCCTTCAATTATGGAGCGATTGGTGTAGTTATCGGACATGAAATGACCCATGGATTTGATGATCAGGGTCGTCAGTATGATAAGGATGGTAACTTGAAAGATTGGTGGACGGCAGAAGATGCCAAGAACTTTGAGGCTCGTGCGGCGGTGATGGCTAACTTCTTCGACAGTATTGAAGTAGCTCCCGGTGTTCATGCCAATGGAGAGTTTACTTTAGGCGAAAACATTGCCGATCACGGTGGACTTCAGGTATCATATCAGGCATTCAAAAAAGCGACGGCTGCGGCTCCGCTGAAAATTGAAAACGGATTTACACCCGAACAGCGCTTCTTCTTGTCTTATGCCAATGTGTGGGCCGGAAACATCCGTCCTGAAGAAATCCTGAAGCGTACGAAGACCGATCCGCATTCGTTGGGTAAATGGCGTGTAGATGGAGCACTGCCTCAAATCGGTGCATGGTATGAAGCTTTCAATATTACTGAAAAAGATCCGATGTACTTGCCGGTAGATAAGCGGGTGTCAATTTGGTAATAGATTGTTGCAAATAAAATAAAAGTAAAAATGGCGCTGACTCATTCAATTGTGAGTCAGCGCTTTTTTATTAATAATTCACACCTTATTTATTACGTACGATAAACAATATTTCGTAACTTTGCGCACCAAATACTTAATAAGCAAATCAATGTCTGAGTCTAAAAGAATAAAAACCGCTTTGGTATCGGTTTATCACAAAGAAGGTTTGGATGAAATCATTACCAAACTGCATGAAGAAGGAGTAGAGTTCCTGTCAACAGGCGGAACTCGTCAGTTTATTGAATCGCTGGGCTATCCCTGTAAGGCTGTCGAAGATTTGACTTCGTATCCTTCTATTTTGGGTGGTAGAGTGAAGACGCTGCATCCGAAAATATTCGGAGGAATTCTTTGCCGCCGTGGACTGGAACAAGACATCCAGCAGATTGAGAAATATGAAATCCCTGAAATCGACCTGGTTATTGTAGACCTCTATCCGTTTGAAGCGACTGTTGCTTCGGGTGCTGATGAGGCTGCTATTATCGAAAAAATTGATATAGGCGGAATCTCTTTGATTCGTGCCGCTGCCAAAAACTTCAATGACGTAATTATTGTTGCTTCACAAGCTCAATATAAACCTTTGCTCGATATGTTGATGGAGCACGGGGCCACTTCTTCTCTTGAAGAACGTCGTTGGATGGCTAAAGAGGCATTTGCCGTATCTTCACACTATGATTCGGCTATCTTCAACTATTTTGATGCTGAAGAGGGTTCTGCTTTCCGTTGCTCTGCCAATAGCCAGAAGACGTTGCGTTATGGCGAAAATCCACATCAGAAGGGATATTTCTATGGAAACCTGGATGAGATGTTCGATCAGATTCATGGAAAAGAGATCTCTTATAACAACCTGCTTGACATCAATGCCGCTGTCGATTTGATCGATGAGTTTGACGATGTCACATTTGCTATTCTGAAGCATAATAATGCTTGTGGGCTGGCTTCTCGTCCTACTGTACTCGAAGCATGGAAAGACGCGTTGGCCGGTGATCCGGTATCTGCCTTTGGGGGAGTGCTGATCACGAATGCGGTTATTGATAAAGAGACAGCGGAAGAGATCAATAAAATCTTCTTTGAAGTTGTGATTGCTCCTGATTACGATGTAGATGCACTCGAAATTCTGGGACAGAAAAAGAATCGTATCATTTTGGTTCGTAAAGAGGCTAAATTGCCGAGAAAGCAATTCCGTTCTTTATTGAATGGTGTATTGGTTCAGGACAGAGACTTGAATATTGAAACAACTGCAGACCTGAAAACGGTAACTGATAAAGCTCCGACACCGGAAGAGGTAGAAGATATGCTGTTTGCTAATAAAATAGTAAAAAACAGTAAGTCGAATGCCATTGTTTTGGCCAAAGGAAAACAATTGCTGGCAAGCGGTGTGGGACAGACTTCACGTGTGGATGCACTGAAACAAGCTATCGAAAAAGCTAAGTCGTTTGGTTTCGATTTGCAGGGTGCGGTGATGGCATCGGATGCTTTCTTCCCTTTCCCCGATTGTGTGGAAATTGCGGATAAGGAAGGTGTGACAGCTGTGATCCAGCCGGGCGGTTCGGTGAAAGACCAGTTGACATTTGACTATTGCAACGAACATGGCATGGCAATGGTTACAACGGGTATCCGCCACTTTAAGCACTAATTAAAAACTTGTTGTATGCCGGACAACCCGTTATGGGCACACTGGTATATTGACGCATTAGAAATTTATTCATTATGGGATTATTCTCTTTTACACAAGAAATAGCAATGGACCTCGGTACGGCCAATACTATCATTATTACCGGTGGTAAGATTGTAGTAGATGAGCCTTCGGTGGTGGCCCTTGACCGTCGGACAGACAAGATGATTGCTGTAGGTGAAAAGGCCAAGCTGATGCACGAAAAGACGCACGAGAATATTCGTACCATCCGCCCGTTGCGCGACGGAGTGATTGCCGACTTCTATGCTTGCGAGCAGATGATGCGCGGACTGATCAAACAGGTAAATACTCGTAACCGCCTTTTCTCTCCATCGCTTCGTATGGTGATCGGAGTGCCTTCGGGTAGTACGGAAGTTGAACTTCGTGCTGTCCGTGACTCTGCCGAACATGCCGGCGGACGTGATGTCTATCTGGTATTTGAACCTATGGCTGCGGCTATCGGTATCGGTATTGATGTAGAAGCACCGGAAGGAAACATGATTGTTGATATAGGTGGTGGTTCTACCGAGATTGCTGTAATTTCATTGGGAGGTATTGTTTCGAACAACTCTATTCGTATAGCGGGAGATGATCTGACTGCCGATATTCAGGAATACATGAGCCGTCAGCATAACGTGAAAGTCAGTGAGCGTATGGCCGAACGTATTAAGATAAATGTGGGTGCTGCTTTGACCGAACTGGGTGAGGATGCTCCTGAAGATTATATCGTTCACGGACCGAACCGTATCACTGCACTTCCGATGGAAGTGCCGGTATGCTACCAGGAAGTGGCACACTGTCTTGAGAAATCAATCTCGAAGATAGAAACAGCTATTCTGAGTGCGTTAGAGAATACACCTCCTGAACTGTATGCCGATATTGTGCATAATGGAATCTATTTGGCCGGTGGTGGAGCGCTGCTTCGTGGCTTGGACAAACGTCTGACTGATAAGATAAATATTCCTTTCCACATTGCAGAAGACCCGTTGCATGCAGTAGCTAAAGGTACAGGGGTTGCATTGAAGAATGTAGACCGTTTCTCATTCTTGATGAGATAAATAATTGACTACGGTTTACGAGCTATAAGTGAGAGGCAGTTGCGTAAGTTGCTGCACGAACTTGTGGCTCGTAGATCGTAGTTTGTAACTTATATGTCTTTATGCGGAATTTACTGAACTTTCTTTTGAAATATAATCACTGGTTCCTCTTCATTCTGTTGGAGGTGATCAGTTTTGTTTTGTTATTTCGCTTTAACCACTACCAACACAGTGTTTATTTCAGTTCGGCCAATGTAGTTGCCGGCAAAGTATATGAAGTATCCGGTGGAATAACTTCTTATTTCCATCTGAAGTCGGTCAATGAGGATTTATTGGATCGCATCATGGAGTTGGAGCAGCAGAACCGCAATCTGGAGAATGCATTAGTAAAACATCTCTCTGACTCAACCGAGCTGAATAGTATCCGAAACTTGTCGGATACAGACTATGAAATCTTCAAAGCCCGGGTTATCAATAACAGTCTCAATCTGGTAGATAACTACATCACTCTGAATCGGGGATCGAAGGATGGCATCCGTCCTGAGATGGGCGTGGTCGACGGTAATGGGGTGGTCGGCATCGTATATGAAACTTCTTCTCACTATTCCCGGGTGATTTCGGTGTTGAACAGCAAATCCAGCATTAGTTGTAAAATTGTGGGTAGTGAGTATTTCGGTTACCTGAAGTGGGAATATGGAGATGCCCGGTATGCTTATTTGAAAGATTTGCCTCGTCATGCCGAATTCAATTTGGGAGATACAGTTGTGACCAGTGGTTATTC
The DNA here is from genome assembly GCF_000025985.1 of Bacteroides fragilis NCTC 9343. Taxonomy (NCBI): domain Bacteria; kingdom Pseudomonadati; phylum Bacteroidota; class Bacteroidia; order Bacteroidales; family Bacteroidaceae; genus Bacteroides; species Bacteroides fragilis. Next base: position 4,612,061 of record NC_003228.3, on the reverse strand, counting down.
CACGGTTTTTCCTGAAGGTATTATGATTGGTACGGTAGATGATATGGCCGATTCGAATGATGGCCTTTCCTATCTGTTGAAGGTAAAACTGGCAACGGATTTTGGTAAGGTGAGTGAGGTGCGTGTGATTGCAAGAACTGGTCAGAGAGAGCAAAAAGAGTTGGAACAAAAGAGTTTGGCGCAATGATTATCAACTATATACATAGAGTAGGATGGTTTGTCGGTCTGATATTACTTCAGGTGCTGATCTTGAATAATGTGCACATAGCCGGTGTGGCTACTCCTTTTCTATACGTTTATTTTATATTAAAATTTAACTCCGGTACTTCCCGAAACGAATTGATGGTATGGGGTTTCTGTATGGGGCTTGCCATCGATATCTTTTCTAATACCCCGGGTATGAATGCGGCGGCGACAGTACTACTGGCTTTTCTACGTCCGTTGTTTCTTCGCTTGTTTACGCCTCGAGATACTTTGGATAGTATCGTACCTTCGCTGAAAAGTATGGGAATTGCTTCTTTCCTTAAATATTTGGTGGTAAGTGTCTTTGTTCACCATTTTATGTTACTGACTCTTGAGTTCTTCTCATTTACCAGCATACCGTTGTTGCTGTTAAGGGTGGTGTCGAGCACCATTTTGACTATAACCTGTATTATGGCTGTTGAAGGAGTGAGGAGATAGGTATGGCAAAAGATTATGTTTTAGAGAAACGGAAATATGTGATCGGCGGAGTAGCATTGGCTATTGTCCTGATTTATCTGCTGCGTCTGTTTTCTCTCCAGATAGCTACTGATGACTATAAAAAAAATGCCGACAGTAATGCTTTCCTGAATAAGATTCAGTACCCGTCACGTGGGGCAATGTACGACCGGAATGATAAACTGTTAGTGTTTAATCAGCCTGCGTATGATATAACAATGGTGCCGAAGGAAGTTGAGAACCTCGATACACTCGACTTGTGCCAGACGCTGAATATCACTCGTGCACAGTTTCTGAAGATAATGAGCGATATGAAAGATCGTCGCAGGAATCCCGGTTATTCACGCTATACCAATCAGGTATTCATGTCTCAACTTTCGGCAGAAGAATGTGGCGTATTTCAGGAGAAGCTATTTAAGTTTCACGGATTCTATATCCAGCGACGTACCATTCGTCAATATAGCTATAACTCCGCTGCCCATGTGCTTGGTGATATTGGTGAAGTATCAATGAAAGACATCGAAAATGATGATTACTACATCCGGGGAGACTATATCGGGAAACAGGGTATTGAAAAATCATATGAATCTTATTTACGGGGTGAAAAGGGCGTTGAGGTATTGTTGAGGGATGCGCATGGACGTATACAGGGACATTATATGGATGGAAAGTATGATAAGCGTCCGATACCCGGAAAGAACCTGAAGCTCGGAATCGATATCGATCTCCAGATGTTGGGAGAACGCTTGTTGAAAAATAAAATCGGGAGTATTGTTGCTATCGAACCGGAGACGGGAGAAATACTTTGCATGGTTTCTTCACCCGATTTTGATCCGAGACTGATGATTGGCCGTCAGCGCGGAAAGAACCATTTGATGCTCCAGAGAGATCCGATGAAACCTTTGTTAAACCGTTCGATTATGGGAGTATATCCTCCGGGATCGACGTTTAAAACGGCACAAGCGCTGACTTTCTTACAAGAAGGGATTATTCAGACCAATACGCCGGCTTTCCCTTGTGCTCATGGGTTCAATTACGGGAGTTTGCATGTGGGATGTCATGCCCATGGTTCGCCGTTGCCGCTAATACCGGCCATTGCGACTTCATGTAACTCTTATTTTTGTTGGGGCTTGTTCCGGATGTTTGGCGATCGCAAGTATGGCTCCTCACAAAATGCCATTACTGTATGGAAAGACCACATGGTGTCTCAGGGTTTTGGCTATAAACTCGGGGTGGATTTACCGGGTGAAAAGCGGGGATTGATTCCTAATGCTCAGTTTTATGACAAGGCCTATCGTGGACGTTGGAATGGGTTGACGGTGATCAGTATCGCAATTGGCCAGGGAGAGATTCTGGCAACTCCTTTGCAGATAGCCAATTTGGGTGCGACAATAGCCAATCGGGGACATTTTATTACTCCACATATTGTGAAGGAAATTCAAGATGAACAACTCGACAGCCTCTATCGAGTTCCCAGAAAAACCTCTATCGACCGGAAACACTATGAAGATGTGGTTACAGGCATGCGTGCTGCGGTCACAGGAGGTACTTGCCGGGTAGCAGGAGCCATTTTACCGGACGTTGAAGTATGTGGCAAAACCGGTACGGCGCAGAACCGAGGACATGACCACTCCGTTTTTATGGGATTTGCTCCCATGAATAACCCAAAGATAGCCATCGCCGTATATGTTGAGAATGGTGGTTTTGGCGCAGTCTACGGAGTACCGATCGGAGCATTGATGATGGAACAATATTTAAAAGGGAAACTCTCTCCGGAGAATGAGATACGTGCAGAAGAATATAGTAATAGAGTGATTATGTATGGAAACGAGGAGCGTTAGTTTATGGAAAACATTGGATTGGGTAACGATCGTCATTTACCTGCTCCTTATAATCGGTGGATGGTTTAGTGTGTGCGGTGCCAGTTATGATTATGGTGATCGTGACTTTCTGGACTTTTCAACACGTGCCGGTAGGCAGTTTGTGTGGATTATCTGTTCCTTTGGGCTTGGTTTTATACTCCTGATGCTTGAAGAACGAATGTACGATATGTTTGCATACCTGATATATATAGGTATGATTCTTCTGTTAATCGTAACCATTTTTATTGCACCCGATACGAAAGGTTCCCGTTCGTGGTTAATATTAGGTCCGGTCAGTCTGCAGCCGGCGGAGTTTGCAAAATTTGCCACAGCTTTGGCTCTGGCAAAGTTTATGAATGCCTATTCATTTAATATCAAGAAGTGGAAGTGCTTTTTACCCTTGGTAGCTTTTATTTTACTTCCGATGTTGCTGATTATTTTGCAGAAAGAAACCGGTTCGGCATTGGTCTATCTTGCCTTCTTCTTGGTGTTATATCGCGAGGGTATGCCTGGAGTAGTTTTGTTTTCGGGAGTATGTGCCGTAGTCTATTTTGTGGTCGGTATTCGTTTCGATCAGGTATTTATAGCCGATACGCCTACGCCTATCGGAGAGTTTGCCGTGTTGTTGATGATACTTTTATTTGCCGGTTCCATGGTTTGGGTGTATAGGAAAAAGTGGGAACCTGTACGGAATATGATAGGCGGTAGTTTGCTTGTGCTGCTGATCGCTTATCTCGTTTCTGAGTATCTCTCTCCATTCAATTTGGTTTGGGTGGAGTGGGGGCTTTGTGTGGTGACCATAGGTTATCTACTTTACTTATCTTTGAGCGAACGGCAACGTGCCTATCTTTTGATCGGATTGTTTGCTTTGGGTTCTATCGGTTTTCTTTATTCAAGTGATTATGTGTTCGACAACATTCTTGAACCTCATCAGCAGATTCGTATAAAAGTGGTGTTGGGGATGGAAGAGGACTTGGCCGGAGCCGGTTACAACGTTAACCAGTCGAAGATTGCGATTGGTTCCGGAGGGTTGACGGGTAAAGGTTTTCTGAATGGTACACAAACCAAGTTGAAATATGTGCCCGAACAAGATACCGATTTCATTTTCTGTACTGTGGGTGAAGAACAGGGGTTTGTTGGTTCGGCAGCCGTTCTTTTGCTTTTCTTGGCATTGATACTCCGTCTTATAGCGACGTCAGAGCGGCAGACTTCTACTTTCGGGCGGGTTTATGGCTATTCGGTTGTGAGCATTTTCCTGTTCCATTTGTTTATTAACATCGGAATGGTACTTGGTCTGACTCCTGTAATCGGTATTCCGTTGCCTTTCTTTAGTTATGGCGGGTCATCTTTATGGGGATTTACGATTCTGCTTTTTATCTTTCTGCGTATCGATGCGGGGCGTAGCAGACGGCTATAAATGTTCTATTTTCAATCCCACATCACTGATCCCGGTTAGTTGTTCATTCTTCATTTCGTGTACTATTTTGAAAGTATAGTTGCCGGGATGTTTAACAAAGCAGTCCTTCAAAGGGAGTGCCGATTGGTAGAGACTTCCCCAGCCGGTTCCTGTCCATTTACCTTCCCGGTCAGTCAGTATAAACTTCAGGGTATCTGTCTTCCATACAGTTGAATCTTCCAGATTATAATGGATGAGGATATTCAGGTTCTGATAAGGGTAGTTACTGCTGTTGCGTACACCAACGGACAGTCGCAGGTTGGCTAGGGAATCTTTTAGAGGCACGTTGAAAAAGAGTGTATCACTCTTCTTCCATCCATCCGGGGGAGTGGATTGGTAAGAGTGATACACAGTATTTTCGTCACATGCAGTCAGAACCCATGTGGTAAGGAGCATGCAAATGCTATTCTTGAGCAGGCTTTTCATTTTCCTGAGCTTTCTCGATACGTTTAGGTTGTTCATTGTTGCGCGGTCCGCGTGGTTCGCGAGGAGGGCGCTGTTCACGGGGTTCGTTTTTACGCGTTTCCCGGTTCTCGTTGCTACGCGGTTCACGAGACTCATTATTTTTACGTGGTTGGTTGTTGTTGCGATTATTGTTTTTCGGACGTTCACCACGTGTACGCTGTTGGTTTTGTACAGGCTGAGAACCGTTGTTCTCCTGTGCATTAATCGGAGTGGGCTGTGAACTCTGTGTTTCGCCATTGGTAGCTTGTTGCGGGCGGTTATTATTCTTCTTTTTCTTTTTCCGGTTTCCGTTTCCGCCTTCGTCCTTTCCATTTCCGTCTTTGGCGTTACGGCGGCGGTCACGGTCGAAACGCGTCAAGCTTTCCTGCTCCAGCAAATCAACAGGCTTTTTAGGTTCCGGTTTGCGTTCGGCTTCCAACAGACTGTCCGGTTTAATACCTCTTTTGTTCAGCCCTATCACTTCGAATGCACGTTTTCCGCTAATGGTCACTAAGTTTGCTGCAAAGTTTTTGTCGGTTGAATACGAAATCTGATTACTGAGGATATCTGCTTTGAAGAAGTAATAGGTTCCGTCTTTGGTTTCCAGTTCGATTTCTCTTGAGGGCAGACGTTTTTGTGCTTCTACATAGCAGTCCACTTCATAGTTCAGGCAACATTTTAACTTGGCACACTGTCCGGCCAACTTTTGAGGATTCAGTGAAATATCCTGATACCTTGCCGCACTGGTTGATACGGATACAAAACTGGTCATCCAGGTGGCACAGCATAACTCACGTCCGCAAGGGCCGATACCTCCGATGCGTCCGGCTTCCTGCCGTGCACCGATTTGCTTCATTTCGATACGTACTCTAAAAGCTTCGGCCAGTACTTTAATCAATTGGCGGAAGTCTACGCGTTCGTCGGCGATATAATAAAAGATAGCTTTATTGCCGTCTCCTTGATATTCTACATCACCAATTTTCATATCCAGATTCAGACTGGCTGCTATCTGCCGTGCACGAATCATTGTGGTATGTTCTTTGGCTTTTGCTTCTTCATATTTCTCCATATCTACAGCTTTTGCTTTGCGGTAGATACGCTTGATTTCGGCATCCTGTTTAAAGTTTGCCTTTTTCATCTGGAGGGGGACTAATCGTCCTGTCAGGGTGACAGTACCAATATCGTGTCCCGGAGTAGCTTCTACAGCTACGATATCGCCTTTCTCCAATTTGATTTTGTTACTGTTACGGTAGTAGCCTTTACGGGTGTTCTTAAATTGAACTTCTACCATATCACTCTCCTCTGCATTGCCTGGTATGTCGGCCAGCCAATCATAGGTATTTAGTTTTTTATCTTGTCGGGAACAGCTTTTACAACAAAGACCTCCGCTCCCATTATGCAGTTTAAATTCCATATACTTTATTTTAGAGTTATTGCTTTAACAGTACGATCATCTTCAGCGAGAAGTCGAAAAATACCATTTTAGCATTTACGTTCTGTTCAATATGTTTTTGAGCTTCACTCAGTTCATCCATGATGCCCATTACATTTCGTTCGTTGACAAAAGGGGCAAACCGTGTAGCGAAGTTCTGTTCTTCTAATGTCATATAAGTCAACTCTTTCCGGTGTAGGTTGTAGATAAAATTCTCCCGGATCATTCGTTGGCAGTATTCCAGAAAATTTTTCTGGCGTTCGCGTCCCATGCCTGCCACTTGTTCACTCCATAATTTCATTTCCCGGATTTTCCGTTGGTAAGAGAGTCGCATCAAACTGACAAACAGTTCGAAAAACAACTGATTCTCTTCATTCAGGTGAATCGTCTCGAGGGCTTTGATAAAGTTTCCGTTGGCTAGGTGGGCGATCGAAATACTGGTTGCCTGCTGGACCCCGTATTTGCTTTGTAAAGCCTCGGCCATACACTCTTCCTCAATTTTACGTAGATTGAAGCGTTGTGTGCGGCTCAATATCGTTTGGAGAATTAAATCGGGAGCCTCCGAAACCAAAAGGAAGATTGTCTTTTCGGGTGGTTCTTCCAGCAGTTTCAATAACTTGTTGGCACAAGCCTGTTGCATCTTTTCCGGCAGCCAGAGGAGTGTAATCTTAAATCCGCCCTCGCTGGATTTAAGGCTGAGCTTTTTCATGATCTCATCACTCTCTTTGGTGTAGATTACGGCCTGTGCATTTTCTGCATTTATTTCGTTCAGCCAATGATTGATGGTAAAATAGGGATTGTTTAACACCAATTTTCTCCATTCTACAATGTAGTCATCGCTTCTCCCGTTTTTTACTACCGGAAAGACGAAATGAACATCCGGGTGAACCAGCTTATTGAATTTCACACATGACGGACAGACTCCGCAAGCATCAGTGTCACTACGATTGGTGCAACTCAGATAGCGTGCATAGGCCAGTGCCAGCGGAAACTTGCCTACCCCTTCGGGCCCACAAAAAAGCTGGGCATGGGGGATGCGTCCTTCGCTGACTTCTTGTATCAGTCGATACTTGGCCTCTTCTTGTCCGATGACGTCTCTGAAAAACATGGCTTAGTAAATTGCTTTGGCTACTTCTTTGATACTGTCCACTGCTCCGATGGAGTAGAAATGGATACTGGGCACACCGGCTGCCATCAACTCTTTGCATTGGCTGATGCACCATTCGATGCCTACCTGACGGGCTTCCTCATCGGTTTGGCACTTCAGTGCTTCCTTGGTCAACTCTTCCGGAAGGTCTACCTTGAACGTTTTAGGCACCATATTCAGTTGTGATATCTTTTTAAAGGGCTTAATACCCGGGATGATAGGGATGTCGATACCTGCCTGATGTACCTTTTCTACGAATTCAAAGTACTTTTTGTTATCGTAAAACAGTTGGGTAACGGCATATTCTGCACCGGCTTCCACTTTCTTCTTCAACCAATAGATATCCATATCGATATTAGGAGCTTCTTCATGCTTTTCCGGATAGCAAGCCACACCGTATGAGAAAGGAGTATTAGTCACTTTCATCTCCGATCCGTCTACAAAAATACCTTTGTTGAAGTTATTGATTTGTTGCTGTAGATCCAAAGCATGATGATGTCCGTCTCCCTCAGGAGTAAACACGGTTTCATGTTTGGCTTTATCGCCACGAAGCACTAATAGATCTGTAATACCCAGGAACTGAAGGTCGAGCAGTACATATTCTGTCTCTTCCTGTGTAAACCCGCTACACAAAATGTGGGGTACTACTGTGATGTTGTATTTATTCTGGATGGCAGCAGCTACAGCTACGGTTCCCGGACGTCTTCTCAGGCGGTTGCGCTGAAAAAGTCCGTTGCCTAAATCCCGATATACATACTCACTGCGATGAGTGGTGATGTTGATATACTTTGGGTCGAACTCACGTAAGGTATCTATGGTTTGGTACAACTTCTCGATGCCCGTACCCTTTAAAGGAGGGAGTATTTCGAAAGAGAAAGCTGTTTTTTCGTTGCTATGTATTAAATCAATTACTCTCATTATTTTTTTATTCGTCTTTGCTATCCTTGCAGAAGCATGCATATTGGGACAAAAATACGAAAAAAAGATGAAACGAAATCGTTGTAGAACCTGAAAAGATTGCCTTTGGTCCCAGTTATGATTCTTTTTCTGTTGTTAACCTGAACTTTTAATGAATAGGAGGCAAAACTTTTATAGAAAGATATTTATTGTAACTTGTTTGGAGATATTTAGCTGGTTTGTATAATGCTTACATACAAGCGGTGGCTATTTCAGCTTGAGTTGTAATGGACGGAATGGAGAAATAAGTTTCTACTTCAAGATGATTCAAACATCATTATCTGTATCGGGCTAAACATTATTTCAGTGGAGGGAACTTTTCTATGTTGTTAATGCTATAATGGGGATGATTGATGCAAAACGATTAGGCATAGGGACAAGGAGTGGGTGAGTGTGGTTTATAGAGTAGGCTAAGGTTGATTCATATAGTCTGGCACTGTCCAGAATTTTGTGTAAATAGAAAACTTCAGGATTCAGGTTTTATACTTGAATCCTGTATAGTCTCTTCTCAAATCTATACATCTCCTTATTCTCTTTCTTTCTTTCTTTCTTTCTTTCTTTGAGCAGCTCTCTATTTCCCTAAAAATACCCCTATAACCTCTTTACACAGCCATCCTTTTATCTTTAAAACCAAGACTCCTTACCTTTTAAGCCAACAACACCCCTTGGCTTTAAACCAACATGCCTTTGGTTTGAAAGGTAGGCTTCTCCTGTTTTTACCCTAAATTTTGCTTATGAAAATACTTTATAATGAAACCTTCCTGATCGCAAATGTTCTTCCGGATTGCACCGGCACTTGCTTTAATTGCACCTATACCTGCTCTGATTGCATCCATACCTGCTCTGATCACAACTATACTTACTTCATTTTACACTACCCAATGTCCTGTGGGTTTTAATAGTAAGCTCCTCCCGCTTCCATTCCCAACCTTGCTTTTAAAATCCCCTGCCCCCATACTTGTCCTAATCGCAACTATCCCTTTCGGTCCGGCACTTATCCCTTTTCCCAGTAAACACTCCCTTGTCTCTCTATTGTATTCATCTTCAATTCTTTTCTTCCTTTCTTTTCTTCTCTTCCTATTACTTGATTTAACACCCTGTTAAATCAAGTCTTTTGTCTCCAAATAACAAGGCTTTTAGAAGCAGAAGCCTTGTTATTTCCGTCCTGGAAATAAATGTTTCCCCAACTGCATTAACAATGTTAACGCAGGATTCCGTTCAATTCCCGTTTGATTCTTGTTTGATCCTTGTCTGATTTCTGTTTGACTTCTGCTCAATTTCCATTCACTCCCCGTCTGATTTTCGTTTAATTTCCGTTCACTCTCCATTTGATTCCGGTCCAATCCTCGCCTGATTCCTACCGACTTTTCAGTTTAACCCTGTTTGACTACCATCTGACTCTTATCTGACTTCCGTTTGATTCCCGTTCAATCCTTGTCACAATCCCGTCGTATTTTCTGTTTACCTCCCGTTAAATTCGCTATTTTCTCCTCAATTTCCTCCCGCAAACACTTCTCCTTCTCCCTTTCTCGGCAAATACCCTTTTCCCTCTCTCCGATAAATTTCCCCTATATAATATAATAATGTGTCCCTTTTCTTCTCTTCCTTCCCTTCCCCCATCATCCTGTATTAAAATCCTCCTCTCCCTCAGCCCTTTACGTTTTTATTCAAAATATTTTCAAAAAAATCCCCTTTTATATTTGTCTCTTATCTCCTAATGCCTTACTTTTGCATCCGCTTTCCAAGAGACGGACAGCATTTAATTTTGACATGTTGCAACGGCGTAGGACCTGCCTTACAGAATAACAAAAATAATTTCCTTTTTATTTGGATCATTATTATAAAAGTCGTTATCTTTGCAGTCCGATTCGCAGAGCGAGGGCCTTTGGCTGTCTTTTCTTTCCCTTTCGCACAGAGAGGCTTGGAAATAAAAGACGGGCATTGAGAAAAAAAACTTCCCAAAACATTTGGCAGTTTAAAATAAACCCCTTACCTTTGCACCCGCTTTTGAAACGAAGCAGAATTTAAAAAGAAGAGTTCTTTGAAACATTGATAAACAATACAAGTAGTACAAGTCAAATTTAGAACCGTCAATACTTATTATATAGGTATGTAAAAATGACCGTCAATAAATTTTCGACATCCTGAACAGAGCTAATATCATCCCTTATGGGATATATAACAATACTTTTACAATGAAGAGTTTGATCCTGGCTCAGGATGAACGCTAGCTACAGGCTTAACACATGCAAGTCGAGGGGCATCAGGAAGAAAGCTTGCTTTCTTTGCTGGCGACCGGCGCACGGGTGAGTAACACGTATCCAACCTGCCCTTTACTCGGGGATAGCCTTTCGAAAGAAAGATTAATACCCGATAGCATAATGATTCCGCATGGTTTCATTATTAAAGGATTCCGGTAAAGGATGGGGATGCGTTCCATTAGGTTGTTGGTGAGGTAACGGCTCACCAAGCCTTCGATGGATAGGGGTTCTGAGAGGAAGGTCCCCCACATTGGAACTGAGACACGGTCCAAACTCCTACGGGAGGCAGCAGTGAGGAATATTGGTCAATGGGCGCTAGCCTGAACCAGCCAAGTAGCGTGAAGGATGAAGGCTCTATGGGTCGTAAACTTCTTTTATATAAGAATAAAGTGCAGTATGTATACTGTTTTGTATGTATTATATGAATAAGGATCGGCTAACTCCGTGCCAGCAGCCGCGGTAATACGGAGGATCCGAGCGTTATCCGGATTTATTGGGTTTAAAGGGAGCGTAGGTGGACTGGTAAGTCAGTTGTGAAAGTTTGCGGCTCAACCGTAAAATTGCAGTTGATACTGTCAGTCTTGAGTACAGTAGAGGTGGGCGGAATTCGTGGTGTAGCGGTGAAATGCTTAGATATCACGAAGAACTCCGATTGCGAAGGCAGCTCACTGGACTGCAACTGACACTGATGCTCGAAAGTGTGGGTATCAAACAGGATTAGATACCCTGGTAGTCCACACAGTAAACGATGAATACTCGCTGTTTGCGATATACAGTAAGCGGCCAAGCGAAAGCATTAAGTATTCCACCTGGGGAGTACGCCGGCAACGGTGAAACTCAAAGGAATTGACGGGGGCCCGCACAAGCGGAGGAACATGTGGTTTAATTCGATGATACGCGAGGAACCTTACCCGGGCTTAAATTGCAGTGGAATGATGTGGAAACATGTCAGTGAGCAATCACCGCTGTGAAGGTGCTGCATGGTTGTCGTCAGCTCGTGCCGTGAGGTGTCGGCTTAAGTGCCATAACGAGCGCAACCCTTATCTTTAGTTACTAACAGGTTATGCTGAGGACTCTAGAGAGACTGCCGTCGTAAGATGTGAGGAAGGTGGGGATGACGTCAAATCAGCACGGCCCTTACGTCCGGGGCTACACACGTGTTACAATGGGGGGTACAGAAGGCAGCTAGCGGGTGACCGTATGCTAATCCCAAAATCCTCTCTCAGTTCGGATCGAAGTCTGCAACCCGACTTCGTGAAGCTGGATTCGCTAGTAATCGCGCATCAGCCACGGCGCGGTGAATACGTTCCCGGGCCTTGTACACACCGCCCGTCAAGCCATGGGAGCCGGGGGTACCTGAAGTACGTAACCGCAAGGATCGTCCTAGGGTAAAACTGGTGACTGGGGCTAAGTCGTAACAAGGTAGCCGTACCGGAAGGTGCGGCTGGAACACCTCCTTTCTGGAGCGATGTTGAAAACGACGTTCATTGGTTCTAAATTGTACTACTGGTACTTGTTTATTTATAGAATATAGATCAACCATCTATAGCAATATAGATAGAGATAAACAAGAGAAAAACAGAAGCCGAGTCTAAAACAGGACACGGTTGAACTAGTCCTATAGCTCAGTTGGTTAGAGCGCTACACTGATAATGTAGAGGTCGGCAGTTCAACTCTGCCTGGGACTACCAACAGATAGATATTTTATCTTGTATGATTGGGGGATTAGCTCAGCTGGCTAGAGCATCTGCCTTGCACGCAGAGGGTCAACGGTTCGAATCCGTTATTCTCCACTCCGATACCGCGACCTAACAGGCTTGCGTGTAATCAAACGATCTTTGACATGATGTACAGAAAAAAGTAAATTTAGTAAGAGCTAAAAGTATATATCGAACCATTTGGTTCAGATCCTTTTTAAGAAAAGGAGATGAATCTGGCGATAAAAGAAAGTAAATAAGGGCGCATGGCGGATGCCTTGGCTCTCGGAGGCGATGAAGGACGTGATAAGCTGCGATAAGCTTCGGGTAGGTGCAAATGACCTTTGATCCGAAGATTTCCGAATGGGACAACCCGGCATTCTGAAGGAATGTCATCCAACTTGGTTGGAGGCTAACGCAGGGAACTGAAACATCTTAGTACCTGCAGGAAAAGAAAATAAATAATGATTCCCCTAGTAGTGGCGAGCGAACGGGGATTAGCCCAAACCACCCATGTTACGGCATGTGTGGGGTTGTAGGACCACGCTCTCGCAAGACAGTTATTGAGAAGAAACGACTGGAAAGTCGTGCCATAGACGGTGATAGCCCGGTATTCTAAGGTAACCGAAGCGTAGTGGTATCCTGAGTAGCGCGGAGCACGAGGAATTCTGCGTGAACCAGCCGGGACCATCCGGTAAGGCTAAATACTCCCGAGAGACCGATAGCGAACCAGTACTGTGAAGGAAAGGTGAAAAGCACTTCGAATAGAAGAGTGAAATAGTCCCTGAAACCATGCGCCTACAAGCGGTCGGAGCAGCTTAAGCTGTGACGGCGTGCCTTTTGCATAATGAACCTACGAGTTACTTTTTCCGGCAAGGTTAAGCATCTTGAGATGTGGATCCGAAGCGAAAGCGAGTCTGAACAGGGCGGATAGTCGGAAGGAGTAGACGCGAAACCAAGTGATCTACCCTTGGGCAGGTTGAAGGTTAGGTAACACTAACTGGAGGACCGAACCGATAAGCGTTGAAAAGCTTCCGGATGACCTGAGGGTGGGGGTGAAAGGCTAATCAAACTTGGAGATAGCTCGTACTCCCCGAAATGCATTTAGGTGCAGCCTTGAGAGTTACTAATGTGAGGTAGAGCGACTGATAAGATGCGAGGGCTTCACCGCCTATCAAGTCTTGATAAACTCCGAATGCGCATTAGTTCTATCTCAGGAGTGAGGGCATGGGTGCTAAGGTCCATGTCCTAAAGGAGAAGAATCCAGACCATCAGCTAAGGTCCCCAAATAAACACTAAGTTGAACTAACGAAGTCAGATTGCTAAGACAGCTAGGATGTTGGCTTGGAAGCAGCCATTCATTTAAAGAGTGCGTAACAGCTCACTAGTCGAGGAGTTTGGCGTGGATAATAATCGGGCATAAGTGTTTTACCGAAGCTATGGGATACGTAAGTATCGGTAGGGGAGCATTCCACTCAGCGTTGAAGGCGAAGCGTGAGCTTTACTGGAGCGTGTGGAAAAGCAAATGTAGGTATAAGTAACGATAAAGGGGGTGAGAAACCCCCTCGCCGCAAGACTAAGGTTTCCTGATCAACGCTAATCGGATCAGGGTTAGTCGGGTCCTAAGGCTCAGCCGAACGGTGAGGCCGATGGCAGAACAGGTTAATATTCCTGTACTACCTATAAGAGTGATGTGGAGACGGAGGAGTGACAACGCCGCGGACTGACGGAATAGTCCGTTAAAGGGTGTAGATGTTGATTATCCCAGGCAAATCCGGGATAAGAGTCGAACCTGACAGTATACCAATTTCCCCGGAAAACGGTAATAGTGCGTGTAAACATACTCCCAAGAAAATCCGCTAAACTTAATCTTATAGGTACCCGTACCGTAAACGGACACACGTAGTCGGGTTGAATATACTCAGGCGCTTGAGTGAATCACGGTTAAGGAACTAGGCAAATTGACCCTGTAACTTCGGGATAAAGGGTCCCTACCCGGTGACGGGAGGGCGCAGAGAATAGGTCCAGGCAACTGTTTAACAAAAACACAGGGCTGTGCAAAATTGAAAGATCACGTATACAGCCTGACACCTGCCCGGTGCTGGAAGGTTAAGAGGAGATGTCATCGCAAGAGAAGCATTGAATTGAAGCCCCAGTAAACGGCGGCCGTAACTATAACGGTCCTAAGGTAGCGAAATTCCTTGTCGGGTAAGTTCCGACCTGCACGAATGGTGTAATGATCTGGACACTGTCTCAACCGTGAGCTCAGTGAAATTGTAGTATCGGTGAAGATGCCGATTACCCGCGATGGGACGAAAAGACCCCGTGAACCTTTACTATAGCTTAACATTGAATTTGGGTAATTGATGTGTAGGATAGGCCGGAGACTTTGAAGCAGGCACGCCAGTGTTTGTGGAGTCGCTGTTGAAATACGGCCCTTTGGTTATTTGAGTTCTAACTCGCTGATGCGAGGACACTGTTTGGTGGGTAGTTTGACTGGGGTGGTCGCCTCCAAAAGCGTAACGGAGGCTTCTAAAGGTGCCCTCACGCCGATTGGTAACCGGCGGTAGAGTGTAATGGCATAAGGGCGCTTGACTGGGAGACTTACAAGTCGATCAGGTAGGAAACTAGAGCATAGTGATCCGGTGTTTCCGTATGGAAGGGACATCGCTCAAAGGATAAAAGGTACTCCGGGGATAACAGGCTGATCCCTCCCAAGAGCTCATATCGACGGAGGGGTTTGGCACCTCGATGTCGGCTCGTCACATCCTGGGGCTGGAGAAGGTCCCAAGGGTTGGGCTGTTCGCCCATTAAAGTGGCACGCGAGCTGGGTTCAGAACGTCGTGAGACAGTTCGGTCTCTATCTATCGTGGGCGTATGAAATTTGCGTGGCTCTGACACTAGTACGAGAGGACCGTGTTGGACTGACCTCTGGTTTACCGGTTGTGCCGCCAGGTGCATTGCCGGGTATCTAAGTCGGGATTGGATAAGTGCTGAAAGCATCTAAGTACGAAGCCAGCCACAAGATTAGATTTCTTTCAGGGTCGTTGTAGACTACAACGTTGATAGGACGCAGGTGTACAGGTGGTAACATCACAGCCGAGCGTTACTAATTGCCCGATGACTTTCTTTTATCCGCCTTCAATGGTTTATATATCCGTTTAGCTTCACTATTTATATAATAGACCGCTGAATTTACTTTTGTACATTATGTCTGCCTTATTCAGGTGACTATAGCATCAGGGTTCCACCTCTTCCCATTCCGAACAGAGAAGTTAAGCCTGATCACGCCGATGGTACTGCGTAACAGTGGGAGAGTAGGTAGTCGCCATTTTTTTCAGATGGTTCATCCCCTTCGGTCGAAAGACCGGAGGGGATGACTTGTTTTATACAGGGGGGAAGGAAAGGGAGCGCCAGGCTGCCCTGTTTCTACTCTGACCCTGGGAGTAGGGAAAGCGGGTTATAAATAAAATACTATTTAAAATACGAATATTTACTGATAATTTGTATGTTATGAGGATTATTATTCGTATCTTTGTCGCCCGAATTATGTCTACTAACTTAAGATTCAGATGAAAATTAGTTAAGTAGTACATAACGTTTGGGCTTTTTTTGTACCTTTGCAACGATTAAAAAAGAGAAGCTTTGGGAAAGTTTGATAAATACAAAATTGATTTGAAAGGAATGCAAGCAGACTCATGCAAATATGAGTTTCTACTTGACAATCTTTTTTTCGCTCATATTGATGGCCCTGAAGTTCAGAAAGGTAAAGTCAATGTAGAGTTGACCGTTAAAAAGACCTCTCGTGCTTTTGAGTTGAGTTTCCGGACTGAAGGTATCGTATGGGTACCATGTGACCGTTGTCTGGATGAAATGGAACAACCGGTTACTTCTTCTGATAAGTTGATGGTAAAATTTGGCCATGAATATGCTGAGGAGGGAGATAACCTGATTGTGATCCCTGAAGAAGAAGGGGAGATCAATGTAGCTTGGTTTATGTATGAGTTTATAGCTTTGGCTATTCCGATGAAGCATGTACATGCCCCGGGCAAGTGTAATAAAGCTGTGACCAGTAAGCTGAATAAACACCTGAGAACAAGTGGTGATGACGATGCTGAAGAATCTTTTGGCGCTGGTGAGGATATCGTTGTGGAAGATGAAGCGGAGGAACAGATTGATCCGCGCTGGAATGAATTAAAAAAAATATTAGATAATAATTAAAGTTTAAAAGAAAATGGCACATCCTAAGAGAAGACAATCAAAAACAAGAACTGCAAAGAGAAGAACTCATGATAAAGCAGTAGCTCCTACATTGGCTATTTGCCCGAACTGCGGTGAATGGCATGTTTACCATACAGTATGCGGCGCTTGCGGATACTATAGAGGTAAGCTGGCAATTGAAAAAGAAGCTGCTGTATAATGCAGTCTGAATAAGCTTATACTTATCAAACAGCCAGAGGGCATTGCTCTCCGGCTGCTTTAAGTATTAGATGTATTGCTAAATTAAAACAGAATTGATGGAAAAAATAAATGCAGTAATCACAGGAGTCGGAGGATATGTACCTGATTATGTCTTGACAAATGACGAGATATCTAAGATGGTGGATACCAATGACGAGTGGATTATGACTCGTATTGGAGTAAAAGAAAGACGAATACTGAACGAAGAAGGATTAGGTACTTCGTACATGGCCCGTAAGGCAGCTAAACAGTTGATGAAAAAAACGGGTTCGAATCCTGATGATATTGATTTGGTTATCGTTGCAACTACTACTCCTGACTATCATTTCCCCTCAACAGCTTCTATTCTTTGTGATAAACTCGGACTAAAAAATGCTTTTGCTTTCGATCTGCAAGCCGCTTGTAGCGGATTCTTGTTTTTGATGGAAACAGCAGCCAATTTTATCCGTTCGGGACGATATAAAAAGATAATCATTGTTGGTGCAGATAAGATGTCATCAATGGTAGATTACACAGAGCGTGCAACATGTCCCATCTTTGGCGATGGAGCGGCAGCCTTTATGGTTGAACCGACTACAGAAGATCTGGGAATTATGGATGCTATCTTGAGAACTGATGGTAAGGGATTGCCTTTCCTCCACATGAAAGCGGGCGGTTCGGTTTGTCCTCCTTCCTATTTCACTGTTGACAATAAGATGCATTACATTCACCAAGAAGGTAGAACAGTATTTAAATATGCTGTTTCAAACATGTCTGATGTGAGTGCAGCTATAGCAGAAAAGAATGGTCTGACGAAAGATAACATCGACTGGATTGTTCCCCATCAAGCCAATATGCGCATCATCGAAGCGGTAGCTCATCGCATGGAAGTTCCGATGGAGAAGGTTCTGGTAGATATTCAGCATTACGGTAACACGAGTGCAGGTACTCTGCCTTTGTGTATCTGGGATTTTGAAGAGAAACTTAAGAAAGGCGATAACATCATTTTCACTGCGTTTGGTGCAGGGTTTACCTGGGGAGCCGTGTATGTGAAATGGGGTTACGACGGGAAAAAAGAATAGTGACGACAGTTGCTAATATAAATCACATAAAACGCATCCTATTTCGATTCGATGCGTTTTTTTGTCTCAATCAATAAATGGAAGACGATGCATAAAGCTGGTTTTGTAAATATAGTAGGAAATCCCAATGTGGGTAAATCGACACTGATGAATGTGTTGGTAGGCGAACGTATCTCGATTGCTACGTTTAAGGCGCAGACTACTCGTCACCGGATTATGGGTATCTATAATACGGATGATATGCAGATTGTTTTTTCGGATACTCCGGGGGTATTGAAACCTAATTATAAGTTACAGGAATCTATGCTGAACTTCTCTACTTCAGCATTGGCTGATGCAGATGTCTTGCTTTATGTGACGGACGTGATTGAAACTCCTGATAAGAATAACGAATTTATTCAGAAAGTACGTCAGCAGTCGGCACCTATTTTATTGTTGATTAATAAAATAGACCTGACTGATCAGGAAAAGCTTGTGAAACTGGTAGAAGAGTGGAAAGAGTTGCTTCCGCAAGCTGAAATTATTCCGATTTCGGCAGCTACGAAGTTTAATGTAGACTATGTGATGAAGCGGATCAAAGACCTCTTGCCTGATTCCCCCCCTTATTTTGATAAGGATCAATGGACTGATAAGCCAGCCCGTTTTTTTGTCAACGAGATAATCCGTGAAAAGATCTTGTTGTATTATGATAAGGAGATTCCCTATTCGGTAGAAGTAGTAGTGGAGGAATTTAAGGAAGATGCAAAGAAGATACATATTCATGCTGTGATTTATGTAGAACGTGATTCTCAGAAAGGCATTATTATTGGAAAACAGGGTAAGGCCCTGAAGAAGGTGGCTACTGAGGCGCGACGCGATCTGGAACGTTTTTTCGGAAAAACTGTTTTCCTGGAAACGTATGTGAAAGTAGACAAAGATTGGCGCAGTTCAGATAAGGAGTTGCGGAATTTTGGCTATCAGTTAGATTAAAAAAAGAAAATTCATACGACTGTGATAGTCGCAAAAATAAAGTGTGTAAACTATGGGAAATTTAGTTGCAATCGTAGGACGACCCAATGTGGGCAAGTCTACCTTATTTAATCGTTTGACGAAGACCCGTCAGGCAATTGTGAACGATGAAGCGGGTACTACCCGTGATAGGCAGTATGGTAAATCCGAATGGTTAGGACGGGAGTTTTCTGTTGTTGATACCGGTGGATGGGTGGTGAACTCTGACGATATATTCGAAGAGGAAATACGCAAGCAGGTATTGATGGCAGTGGACGAGGCGGACGTAATTCTGTTTGTAGTGGATGTGACAAACGGAGTGACAGATTTGGATATGCAGGTAGCCGCTATATTGCGCCGGGCCAAGAGTCCGGTTATTATGGTAGCCAATAAGACTGATAACCATGAGCTACGATACAATGCTCCTGAGTTTTATCGGTTAGGACTGGGCGATCCGTATTGTATTTCTGCGATTAGTGGTAGTGGTACGGGTGATCTGATGGATTTGATTGTTAGTAAATTCAAGAAAGAATCTGATGAGATTCTGGATGAAGATATCCCACGTTTTGCAGTGGTAGGACGTCCCAATGCCGGAAAGTCATCTATCGTGAATGCTTTTATCGGTGAAGAACGTAACATTGTTACGGAAATAGCCGGAACAACCCGTGACTCAATTTATACTCGTTACAATAAGTTCGGTTTCGATTTCTACTTGGTAGATACAGCCGGTATTCGTAAAAAGAATAAAGTGAACGAGGATCTGGAGTATTATTCTGTAGTTCGTTCTATTCGTGCTATCGAGGGAGCTGATGTATGTATTTTGATGGTGGATGCGACCCGTGGTATAGAAAGTCAAGACTTAAATATCTTTTCGTTGATTCAGAAAAACTCGAAAGGGTTGGTGGTAGTTGTCAACAAATGGGATCTTGTAGAAAACAAGACTGATAAAGTCATGAAGACTTTCGAAGAAGCCATTCGTTCACGTTTTGCTCCTTTTGTTGATTTTCCTATAGTATTTGCGTCGGCATTGACAAAGCAGAGAATCCTCAAAGTGCTTGAAGAAGCACGCAAGGTTTATGAGAATCGCATGATTAAAATCCCTACAGCCCGCTTGAATGAAGAGATGCTTCCGTTGATCGAGGCTTATCCGCCTCCTGCAACTAAGGGAAAATACATCAAAATTAAATATGTCACTCAGTTGCCTAATACGCAAGTACCTTCGTTTGTCTTTTTCGCCAATCTGCCGCAGTATGTGAAAGAGCCTTATAGAAGGTTCCTGGAAAACAAGATGCGTGAAAAGTGGGATTTGAGTGGAACTCCCATTAATATTTATATCAGACAGAAGTAAATTTTGTGTCGAATTTAATTGATATATGAATATAAGAGCCGGATGATGAAGAATCCGGCTTTCTTTTTGCCCGTAATAATTGAAATAATTGATTCTTTTTGTTTCTTATGTAATGCTTTTTATTTATATTTGTACAGAGCAAAAAGAAGCAAACCATAAATACAGACAAAGGCTACATGGAAGCGAAGGCAGAAATACTATTAGTTGACGATCATGCACTGGTTCTTGAAGGAATGCGGCGTATGCTGGAGTCGGTCCCTGATGTCAGAGTTGCCGATGCGGTGACTTCGGGGGCAAAAGCTGCCGAGCTGATTGGAGAGCGGGATTATGACATCTATGTGTTGGATGTGAATCTTCCTGATATATCAGGATTCGATCTGGTTGATATGATTCGTGAGATTAACGAGAGTGCGCGTATTATTATTAGTACTATGCATGAGGAAATCTGGATTATCAATCGTTTGATTCGCCAGAAAGTGAATGCTGTGATCCTTAAATCATCCGAAGCGGTAGAGTTTGAAAATGCCGTGAAAAGCGTGCTTGAAGGAAATCCCTATACTTGTCCGCGGTTTCAATCTATTCGTCAAAAGCTAAGTCTCAGTCCTGTACAAATTCACTCGAAAGATATCCCTACAAAGCGAGAGCTCGATGTACTGAAAGCTGTCGCGAGGGGATGTAATACGCACGAAGTGGCTGCCGAATTAAAAATCTCGGAGAATACTGTTGAGACATTTCGTAAGAGGCTGATTCAAAAGTTCTGTGCAAAGAATGCTATTGATATGGTAGTGAAAGCAATGTCAAAAGGATGGATAGAACTCGAATGATTCTATTTATTTTGATTTGTCACGGTTTTCGGTGATGTTTTGCTGCATTTTTTTTGCTATCTTTGAAGTGTAATTGGAATTATTCTCTTTTTAAGTTTTATTGAGAACTTTAGGACAGTCAATATGTCGTGATGATATATGTCGATTCTATTAACTGGTTTTTTTATAACAAAAAGTGGGCTCGTGAATTGTGATGATTCATGAGCCCTTCTATTTCAGTCTGATAGTGGATTATCCTTCGAGGTTTTGTATTTCTACATCCTTAACTTTACGTAGCAGGTCGGAGGCGAAAATGAAGTTATTCAACTGTTCGTTGGTGGATGTGAAAATGTCATCTTTTGTGCCCTCCCATTCTTTGGTTCCCTGATAAATGTAGATAATCTTTTCACCGATTCCCATTACCGAGTTCATGTCGTGGGTGTTGATGATAGTAGTCATGTTGTATTCCCGTGTGATGTCATGAATCAGGTCGTCTATCACTAAAGAAGTTTTAGGGTCGAGTCCGGAGTTCGGTTCATCGCAAAAGAGATACTGCGGGTTCAGTGCAATGGCCCGTGCAATGGCTACACGCTTCTGCATACCTCCACTGATTTCGCCGGGAAATTTATCTTTAGCTTCCGTGAGGTTGACACGGTCGAGGCAGAACATAGCCCGTTTGGTTTGTTCGCGCAAAGTGTCGGTGCCGAACATGTTGAGCGGAAACATAACATTATCCAAAACAGACATGGAGTCGAACAACGCCGCGCTTTGAAAAATCATTCCCATCTCGCGTCGCAGGTGTTTCTTTTCTTTTTTCCCCATGGCCAGGAAGTTGCGTCCGTCATAGAGCACTTCTCCTTTTTCCGGTGTCAGCAATCCGACGATACATTTCATCAGTACAGTCTTTCCCGAACCGCTCTGTCCGATAATCAGGCTGGTTTTTCCATTTTCGAAAGTGGCGTCGATATTATGCAATACCGTTTTGCCTTCGAATGATTTATAGAGTCCTTTTACTTCGATCATCCCATTAAAAGTTTAGTTAATACCAGGTCGGCAAACAAAATCAGTACGCTGCTGGAAACCACCGAATCGGTAGATGCCTTTCCCACTTCTATCGAACCGCCTTCTACGGTATAGCCGAAGAAAGAGGAGACGCTGGCAATGATAAAGGCAAAAAACAGGGATTTGATGATGCCGCACCACACAAACCACTCTACAAACATGTATTGAAGTCCGTACTCAAGGTCGGTAGCCGTCATGATGCCACCGAACCAGCAGGTTGCAAACGCTCCGATGATACCTGCGAAGATACTGAAAGTCACTAAAATAGGAATCATGGTGACCATTGCCGTAATTTTGGGTAATATCAGATAGTTGGCGGAGTTGACTCCCATGATTTCAAGTGCGTCAATCTGTTGCGTCACGCGCATGGTGCCCAGCTCGGAAGCTATGTTCGACCCTACTTTACCGGCCAGGATCAGACACATGATGGAGGAGGAGAATTCAAGCAGAAGAATCTCTCGGGTGACGTATCCCACCGTCCAGCGGGGCATCCATGGGCTTTCGATGTTTAATTTTATCTGGATGGTGATCACCGCTCCGATGAAGAATGAAATCAACAGCACGATGCCGATAGAGTTTACTCCCAGTTGCTCTATCTCTTTGATATATTGCCGGAAGAACATACGCATACGCTCGGGACGTGAAAAAGTCCGCCCCATAAGCATGATGTATCTGCCGACGGTTCTTAATGCTTTAATCATAACTCGTATATTTGTTTGCAAATGTACGTTTTTTCGGCTTATTTTTGCTACATTTGCCGCAAAATAACAAAGGATATGGAAGAAAGCAAGATGGTGCTTCGTACTGAAGACTTGGTGAAAAAGTACGGTAAGCGTACGGTGGTGAGCCATGTTTCCATCAATGTGAAGCAGGGCGAGATTGTTGGTTTGCTCGGGCCGAACGGTGCCGGGAAAACTACTTCGTTCTATATGACCGTAGGATTGATTACTCCGAATGAAGGCCGTATTTTCCTGGATGATCTTGAAATAACAAAATATCCTGTTTACAAACGTGCCCAAACCGGTATCGGATATTTGGCCCAGGAAGCTTCGGTTTTCCGGCAGATGACGGTGGAGGACAACATTGCCTCCGTGCTTGAAATGACTAATAAGCCTCTCGATTATCAGAAAGATAAGCTTGAGAGTCTGATAGCCGAGTTCCGTTTACAGAAAGTGCGTAAGAACAAGGGTACCCAGTTGTCCGGTGGTGAACGTCGCCGTACGGAGATAGCACGTTGCCTGGCCATCGACCCTAAATTTATCATGCTCGATGAACCGTTTGCCGGTGTAGACCCGATTGCCGTAGAAGATATTCAGCAGATTGTCTGGAAATTGAAGGATAAGAATATAGGTATCCTGATAACGGACCATAATGTGCAGGAAACGTTGAGTATTACCGATCGCGCCTATCTGCTGTTCGAAGGAAAGATTCTGTTCCAAGGCACTCCCGAGGAGTTGGCAGAAAATAAAATTGTGCGTGAGAAATACCTGAGTAACAGTTTTGTGTTGCGTCGCAAGGACTTCCAGCTGAAAGATTAGCCAAGCGTTTCCGCTTTCCGTTCTGCCGGAGAATAGTCACCGGACATAGAATACATAAAAAAAACCTTTTACCGGCTCTTTGGGTAAAAGGTTTCTTTTTAATTTCGTTTTTCTGTCGTTACTCTCTTGGTCTGGCTTCTTTAACCACCATGGTACGACCTTCGTATTCAGCTCCGTTCAATTCGGCGATAGCCTTTGCACCGGCTGCATCGTCAGCGATTTCTACGAAACCGAAACCTTTTGATTTGCCTGTTTCGCGATCCATGATTACTTTGCAAGAAGTTACTGTTCCGTAGTCTTCCATAACTTGTTGCAGATCTGCTTCCTTAACACGGTAGCTAAGGTTTCCAACATAAATGTTCATAGTGAAAATGATAAAAAATGAAATAAATGAAATAAAACTCTCCGGAAGATGATTTAATAATAAAAGGATTAAAGAAACAGAGAGTTTACAAAAGCGTCTTTGCGCCGGAAGTAAAAACCTTGTAATTGAAATCGAGAAACTAATCGATCATCTTTCCGCAGCAAAGAAACGCATAAAAACCGGAATTGCAATAACTTTTTCTCTTTTTTTGTATACGAAACCTATGAATTTTAGCGATTTGGAACGTTTTCGGGGTGAAAATAGAAAATATGGATTGTAAAGAAGATACGAACTTCCCGGCTTTATAGATAAGGTATCGGTGTTTGGATGGCATTTTGTCAAAATGATAATTGTTTCTTCTCATATTTGTTTATTTCGGAGGAGTATTTGCCGGGGCCGGAAAAAACACATTCCAGGCGATTCCGGTATTATCTCTTTTCTTTCAGACAGATTGATTTCGAAGCATTCTGATAAGATGAATCCGCTCCATTGATTCATTTTGTGCTTTTTTACGGTAGATGTCTGTTCTTAGGATATTCCGATGGTAAGGTTCTCCGGAAGGCAACCAGAGTGGAAAAGTTTTCCGAAGGCTTCGTTTTCCACAACAATAAGTGCGACCGGACAAAACATTCGGAGAAATTAGAAAAAGACGTAAGCGTTTTCCGAAAATGCTTACGTCTTTCGGGCAGAATGTACCCGTCTTTTTCCTGGGAAG
The DNA here is from genome assembly GCF_000025985.1 of Bacteroides fragilis NCTC 9343. Lineage (NCBI taxonomy): Bacteria > Pseudomonadati > Bacteroidota > Bacteroidia > Bacteroidales > Bacteroidaceae > Bacteroides > Bacteroides fragilis. Next base: position 4,587,767 of record NC_003228.3, on the reverse strand, counting down.
GAGCTTGTCTTTACCCGGAACGCGGGCTTTGTTCCATCAGAAACCTCTCTTTGGGGAGTCAAAGACAGCTTTTTCCTGATCCTTTTCTTCCCGTTGGTTCCAAATCAAGGAAAGGAGAGTCGGTGAAAACGGCGATTTGTCATCTTTTTGTCAGCATAAACCCCGATTATCGTTATCATTGCTTATTTGCGAATCTCTACGGGGCGATCCATTCATATCCCGGCATCTCTCTAATGTACAGATGGATTGAGTTTCATCCGTTTGCCGATCTTTGCTCGGGAGGCTTCTGTGGAATTTTCAATATTCGCATTCTCCTTTTTTGGTTAATAAAAAGTAAAACCGGCTCCTTCGGAAACAGACCAATGGCTTTTCAGGCGTGTGTCTGGCTACTTCCGGCCGAAAATGGCGCTTCTCTGCAAATGAAATAATTCTGCAATGTTTTTTGAAATTTGAAAGATTAGCACTAATTTTGCACCCTCGTTTGAGTATAGAATAAAGTATAAATCAAATAAATAATTGTCAGAATGAACGTTTCATTACAAAACATTGACAAAGTAAGCGCATTGCTTACCGTGAAGCTTGAAAAAGCTGACTACCAGCCTCAGGTAGACAAATCGTTGAAGAACATCCGTCAGAAAGCTCAGGTTCCGGGATTCCGTCCGGGTATGGTTCCCATGAGCTTGGTGAAGAAGATGTATGGTAAGTCAGTTATTGCCGACGAGGTGAATAAATTGCTTTCTGAGAAAGTATACGCATACATCAAGGATAACAACATCAACATCCTTGGCGAACCGATGCCTAACGAAGAAAAGCAGCCGGATATCGATTTCGATACAATGGAAGAATTCGAATTCGTGTTCGATATCGCTTTGGCTCCGGAATTCAAAGCTGAGGTTAGCGACCAGGACAAGGTAGACTACTATACAATCGAGGTAACTGACGAGATGGTGGAAAACCAGATTAAGGCTTATACTCAACGTAACGGTAAATACGAAAAGGTAGATGCTTACGAAGAGAACGATATGCTGAAAGGTCTGTTGGCCGAACTCGATGAAGAAGGTAACACCAAGGAAGGCGGTATTCAGGTAGAAGGTGCTGTAATGATGCCTTCATACATGAAGAACGACGAGCAGAAGGCTATCTTTGCAAATGCAAAGGTAAATGACGTATTGGTGTTCAACCCGAACACTGCATACGAAGGCAATGCCGTTGAAATGGCATCACTGCTGAAAATCGATAAAGAAGCTGCTGCCGAAGTAAAAGGCAACTTCAGCTTCCAGGTGGAAGAGGTTACCCGTTTCGTAAACGGCGAACTGAACCAGGAGATTTTCGACCAGGTATTCGGCAAAGATGTTGTGAAGACTGAAGAAGAATTCCGTGCTAAAGTAAAAGAAAGCATCGCAGCTCAGTTTGTTGCCGACAGCGACTATAAATTCCTGATCGACGTTCGCAAGGTATTGACCGATAAAGTAGGCAAACTGGAATTCCCCGATGCACTGCTGAAGCGTGTCATGTTGGTGAACAACAAAGATAAAGGCGAAGAATTCGTAAACGAAAACTACGATAAGAGCATCGAAGAGCTGACATGGCACCTGATCAAGGAACAGTTGGTGAAAGAAAACGATATCAAGGTAGAGCAAGACGACGTGATCAACATGGCGAAAGAAGCTACAAAAGCTCAGTTTGCCCAATACGGTATGCTGACTATACCCGATGATATCCTCGAGAACTATGCAAAAGAGATGCTGAAAAAGAAAGAAAGCATCGACGGTCTGGTAAACCGCGTAGTAGAAACCAAATTGGCCGCTGCACTGAAAGGCAAGGTTACATTGGAGAACAAAACCGTTTCAATGGAAGAATTCAATAAGATGTTTGAATAAACTCTTCTTTTGAACAGGACATAAAGTCACAGAAACACAGAGTTTTTATAAAATTATAACTCTGTGTTTTTTTGTGTCTCTGTGTTCTTTTTTGTTTCTTTGCAGTTACATTATTAATAATAGAAAGGAACGTAACAATGGATGATTTTAGAAAATACGCAACCAAGCATTTAGGTATGAATGCAATGGTGCTGGACGATGTGATTAAATCGCAAGCCGGGTATTTGAATCCCTATATTTTGGAAGAAAGACAACTGAATGTCACTCAGCTCGACGTGTTCTCACGCCTGATGATGGACCGCATTATCTTCCTCGGTACACAGATTGACGATTATACAGCCAATACGCTGCAGGCACAGTTGCTATATCTTGACTCGGTAGATCCGGGTAAAGATATCTCTATCTATATCAATTCGCCGGGCGGATCGGTATATGCCGGACTGGGTATTTATGATACGATGCAGTTTATTTCGAGCGATGTGGCAACAATTTGTACCGGTATGGCGGCTTCTATGGCTTCTGTGCTGTTGGTGGCCGGTGCCAAAGGCAAACGCTCGGCGCTGCCTCACTCACGTGTGATGATTCATCAGCCGATGGGCGGTGCACAGGGTCAGGCTTCGGATATTGAGATCACGGCTCGCGAGATACAGAAATTAAAGAAAGAACTTTATACCATTATTGCCGATCATTCGGGTACCTCTTTTGATAAGGTTTGGGCCGATTCGGACCGTGACTACTGGATGACTGCCCAGGAAGCAAAAGAATATGGTATGATTGACGAAGTGTTGATTAAGAAATAAACATGGCTGAATCAAAGAATAATAAAAAAAGGTGTAGCTTTTGCGGTCGTTCGGAGAATGAAGTCGGATTCCTGATTACGGGAATGAACGGCTACATCTGCGACAGCTGTGCAACCCAGGCTTATGAGATCACTCAGGAAGCCATGGGAGCCGGCAAACAGAGCGCGGGGGCTACCCGACTCAACTTAAAGGAACTACCCAAACCGGTAGAAATAAAGAATTTCCTCGACCAATATGTGATTGGCCAGGACGATGCCAAACGCTTTCTTGCCGTATCGGTGTATAACCACTATAAACGCCTGTTGCAGAAAGACAGTGGCGATGATGTGGAAATCGAGAAGTCGAACATTATCATGGTGGGCAGCACCGGAACCGGTAAAACACTTTTGGCACGTACCATCGCCAAGCTGCTGCATGTTCCATTTACAATAGTGGATGCAACCGTGCTGACAGAGGCAGGATATGTAGGCGAAGATATCGAAAGCATTCTGACCCGTCTGCTTCAAGTGGCCGATTACAATGTCCCCGAAGCAGAGCAGGGCATTGTCTTTATCGACGAGATAGACAAGATTGCCCGTAAAGGAGACAACCCTTCCATTACCCGCGATGTCAGCGGTGAAGGGGTGCAGCAGGGATTGCTCAAACTGCTTGAAGGTTCTGTGGTCAACGTTCCGCCTCAGGGAGGACGCAAGCACCCCGACCAGAAGATGATTCCCGTAAACACGAAAAACATCCTTTTCATTTGTGGTGGTGCATTCGATGGCATCGAGAAGAAGATCGCCCAGCGTCTCAACACCCATGTCGTAGGATACAATGCTTCCCGCAAGACGGCTACTATCGACAAAAACAACATGATGCAATATATCGCACCGCAAGATTTGAAGTCGTTCGGACTGATTCCGGAGATTATCGGCCGTCTGCCGGTGCTGACTTATCTGAATCCGCTCGACCGGAACGCGCTTCGTGCCATTCTGACCGAACCTAAGAATTCCATTATCAAGCAATATATCAAGTTGTTCGAGATGGACGGCGTCAAGCTGACCTTCCAGCCCGAAGTTTACGAGTATATCGTCGACAAGGCTGTGGAATATAAGCTGGGTGCCCGTGGATTGCGCTCTATTGTAGAGACCATAATGATGGATGTCATGTTCGAGATTCCTTCTGAAGACCAGAAAGAATATGAAGTGACATTGGATTATGCGAAGCATCAACTCGAAAAAGCAAATCTTGCGAGACTGCAAACTGCTTAAAATCAAAAGGTAAGGGCGATGATGGAGGCGGTTACCGTTTTTTCTTGAAAAATATTAGTCTGATTATGCTTGATATTTAAGAAGTTGTTTATAACTTTGTTAGAGCGCTTTCCAAGCAAAGCGAGTGTTTTAAGTTAAACCATGAACTGAATAAAACAACCTAGATTAAGATGGCAGGGAAGATTAATTTGACAGACCAACTGAAAAAGTATTTCGGATTTGATAATTTCAAGGGGAACCAGGAGCCGATCATCCAGAATTTGCTTGATGGTAATGATACCTTTGTGCTGATGCCTACCGGCGGTGGAAAATCTCTGTGCTATCAGTTGCCTTCTTTATTAATGGAAGGTACGGCCATTGTTATTTCTCCGTTGATTGCCCTGATGAAGAATCAGGTCGATGCGATGCGCAACTTCAGTGAAGAAGATGGTGTGGCTCATTTCATTAACTCTTCTTTGAATAAGGGTGCGATTGATCAGGTGCGGTCTGACATTCTTGCCGGAAAAACAAAATTGCTATACGTTGCTCCCGAATCGTTGACGAAGGAAGAAAACGTAGAATTTCTGCGGTCAGTAAAGATCTCGTTCTATGCTGTCGACGAAGCGCATTGTATTTCCGAATGGGGACACGACTTCCGCCCGGAATATCGCAGGATACGTCCGATTATTAATGAAATAGGAAAAGCGCCTCTTATTGCGTTGACCGCAACGGCCACGCCGAAGGTGCAGCACGATATTCAGAAGAACTTGGGAATGGTGGATGCACACGTCTTCAAGTCTTCGTTCAACCGTCCGAATCTGTATTACGAGGTACGTCCTAAAACTCAGAATGTAGATAAGGACATCATAAAGTTCATCAAGAACAATCCGGAAAAGTCGGGCATCATTTATTGCCTGAGCCGGAAGAAGGTAGAAGAGCTTGCTGAGATACTTCAAGCCAACGGGATTAACGCCCGTGCTTACCATGCAGGTATGGATTCGGCAACGCGAACGCAGAATCAGGATGATTTCCTGATGGAAAAGATCGACGTAATTGTAGCTACTATCGCATTTGGAATGGGGATTGATAAACCCGATGTGCGATACGTCATCCACTATGATATACCAAAGAGCCTGGAAGGGTATTACCAGGAAACGGGCCGCGCCGGCAGAGACGGCGGAGAAGGCCAGTGCATTACCTTTTATACAAACAAAGACTTGCAGAAACTCGAGAAGTTTATGCAAGGCAAACCTGTGGCAGAACAAGAAATTGGCAAGCAGCTTCTGTTGGAAACTGCTGCGTATGCTGAATCTTCCGTTTGTCGCCGTAAGACATTACTACATTACTTCGGCGAAGAGTACACGGAAGAAAATTGTGGAAATTGTGACAACTGTTTAAACCCTAAAAAACAAGTGGAGGCTCAAGAATTATTGTGTGCTGTGATCGAAACAATCATAGCGGTAAAAGAAAACTTTAAGGCAGATTATATTATTGATGTCCTGCAGGGACGCGAAACGTCCGAAGTTCAGGCGCACTTACATGAAGATCTGGAAGTGTTCGGGTCAGGAATGGGAGAAGAAGACAAAACCTGGAATGCCGTGATCCGTCAGGCACTGATAGCCGGTTATCTGAGCAAGGATGTCGAAAATTACGGATTACTGAAAGTGACCGATGCCGGAAAGAAATTCCTTAAACATCCTAAGTCGTTCAAGATAACCGAAGACAATGACTTTGAGGAAGTAGAAGAAGAAACACCGGCAAGAGGCGGAGGTTCCTGTGCGGTCGATCCGGTTCTCTATTCCATGCTGAAGGATCTCCGGAAGAAACTATCGAAAAAACTGGAAGTGCCTCCTTATGTGATTTTCCAGGATCCGTCTCTCGAAGCGATGGCTACCATCTATCCGGTGACGCTGGAGGAGCTTCAGAACATTCCCGGTGTAGGCGCCGGAAAAGCCAAACGTTACGGCGAAGAGTTCTGCAAGCTGATAAAGAGGCATTGTGAAGAAAACGAGATTGAACGTCCGGAAGATTTGCGGGTACGCACGGTGGCCAATAAATCGAAGATGAAAGTGGCCATCATTCAAGCCATCGACCGTAAAGTAGCCCTGGATGATATTGCGCTTTCCAAGGGTATTGAGTTCAGCGAATTGCTCGATGAAGTGGAGGCAATCGTTTATTCGGGTACTAAGTTGAATATTGATTACTTCCTGGATGAGATTATGGACGAAGACCACATGCTCGACATCTATGATTATTTCAAGGAGTCGACAACAGATAAGATTGACGATGCGCTCGACGAACTCGGTGACGAATTTACCGAAGAAGAAGTTCGTCTGGTTCGTATCAAGTTTATCTCCGAAATGGCTAATTAAAAAAAGCGAAAAAAATTGCGTGCACTTATGCAGTCTTGAATAAAAACTGTATATTTGCACGCAATAATTTTTAAACGCATAGCCCTATGTCATTTATTGCTGATAAGATTGTAATGGACGGATTGACTTATGATGATGTATTGTTGATCCCCGCTTATTCTGAAGTTTTACCGCGCACTGTCGATCTCTCGACAAAGTTTTCAAGAAACATTGAGTTAAAGATTCCGTTTGTAACTGCTGCCATGGATACGGTTACCGAAGCTAAGATGGCCATTGCCATTGCGCGTGAGGGAGGAATCGGTGTGATTCATAAGAATATGTCCATTAAAGAACAGGCTAAGCAAGTGGCTACCGTGAAACGTGCCGAGAACGGTATGATTTATGATCCTGTCACTATTAAGCAAGGATCTACCGTACGCGATGCCCTCGCATTGATGGCCGAATATAAAATCGGTGGTATTCCGGTAGTGGATGACAATAGATATTTAGTCGGTATTGTAACAAATCGTGACCTTCGTTTCGAGCGTAACATGGATAAGCGTATCGACGAGGTGATGACAAAAGAAAATCTGGTGACTACCAATCAGTCAACCGACCTGGAAGCGGCTTCACAGATTTTGCAGTACCATAAGATTGAGAAATTACCGGTAGTCGACAAAGAAGGAAAGTTGATCGGACTGGTGACTTACAAAGATATTACAAAGGCCAAGGATAAACCCATGGCTTGCAAAGACTCGAAAGGCCGCCTGCGTGTTGCTGCCGGTGTGGGTGTGACGGCTGATACATTCGACCGTATGCAGGCATTGGTAGATGCCGGCGCCGATGCCATCGTGATCGATACGGCCCACGGACATTCAAAGGGAGTGATCGACACGCTGCGCGAAGCTAAAAAACGCTATCCCGACATTGATATCGTAGTTGGTAATATTGCTACGGGGGATGCAGCCAAAGCTTTGGTGGAAGCCGGAGCCGACGGTGTGAAGGTAGGTATCGGTCCGGGTTCCATTTGTACGACACGTGTTGTCGCCGGAGTGGGCGTACCTCAGCTCTCGGCTGTTTATGATGTTGCGAAAGCTTTGAAAGGAACGGGCATTCCTTTGATCGCCGATGGCGGACTCCGTTATTCGGGCGATGTGGTGAAAGCCCTGGCTGCCGGAGGATATAGCGTTATGATTGGTTCATTGGTTGCCGGAACAGAAGAAAGTCCGGGTGAAACGATTATTTTCAATGGCCGTAAGTTTAAGTCATACCGTGGTATGGGCTCGCTCGAAGCAATGGAGAATGGTTCAAAAGACCGTTATTTCCAGAGTGGCGAGATGGACGTAAAGAAACTGGTTCCTGAAGGAATTGCCGCCCGCGTGCCCTATAAAGGAACTTTGTATGAAGTGATTTACCAATTGACCGGTGGTCTGCGTGCCGGTATGGGATATTGTGGTGCTCCCGACATCGAGAAACTGCATGATGCCAAGTTTACCCGCATCACCAATGCCGGGGTTATGGAGAGCCATCCGCACGATGTGACGATTACGAGTGAGTCGCCTAATTACAGCCGTCCGGAGTAATAGATAGTAAAAAGACAAAAGGAATATTGGCAGATATTCTTTGAAAATATCGATTGAGCGGGTTGAACGGATCACCTTTGGAGGTGCTCCGTAACATCCGCTCATTTTTTTTGTTTTGATATGAACATCTGAATGTAGAATGATATGAAGAAGATTCTGGTTGGAACACTGACCTGTTTGTTTGGGGCGATTGCCGGCCATGCCCAGCAAGATCCGGTATTGATGCGGATTAATGGGCAGGATATTACCCGTTCGGAGTTTGAGCGTTTCTGCCACCGGAATAAACCTTCGGGAATAGCCGGGAAGGAGACTCTGAAACGCTGTGCCGATCTTTTTGTCGATATGAAGTTGAAGTTGTCTGCAGCGCAAAAAGCCGGATTGGATACTGTTTCTGATTTTCGTACAGAGATGGAGAATTATCATCGAGCCTTATCCAGGTCCTATCTTACCGATTCTGCTACCGATGAGGCCTACGCAAAGAAACTCTACGATCAGATGAAAACCCGCTCTGCTGCCGGCGAAGTTAAGGTTATGCGTATTTTCCGTTATCTTCCGCAGACTGCCTTACCCCATCATTTGCGGGAGGCACAGATCTTGATGGATTCACTCTATCATGTCTTGGAGACTCATCCCGATATTGACTTTAAGACTCTGGTAAACAAGTACTCGGATGATAAGAAAGAGTTTTGGATGGGTTGGTTGCAGACTTCGCAGGAGTTTGAAGAAGTAGCCTTCTCTTTAAAAGATGGAGAGTATTCAAAGCCGTTTTTTACACCCAAGGGTATACAGATTATCAAGGTGACAGGCAGGCGGGAAATTCCTCCATTCGAACAGATACGCGGAGAATTGATTCATAAACTCTCCCGTCGTCCGGGTACGGATAAAGAAATTGAGTTATGGGTGAACAAGCTGAAGAGTATCTGTCAATATACTCCGGACAAGGCCGGGATGGAAGAGTTGCTTGCCTCGGGCAGGACTTCCCGCACTCTTTTTACGCTGGACGGAAAAAGCTTTACCGGGAAAGACTTTGAACGGTTTGCCGATGCCCATCCCATGGGGATAAAACGACAATTGAATGCCTTTGTAGTGAAATCAATTCTTGATTACGAAAACAATCGCCTTGAACAGAAATATCCTGATTTCCGACTGGCCTTGCAACAGCGCCGTGACGATCTGCTTTTAGCCGCTATAACCCGTCGCGAATCGCGTCAGGTCAGTCTGTCCGATTCTGTTGCGCTGAAAGCCTTTTTTAAGGAACACCGGACCGATTACAATTGGGATTCGCCCCGTTACAGGGGTGCCGTATTGCATGGAACCCATAAAAAGACTCTGAAAAGTGCACGTAAATTCTTGAAGAAACTTCCCGAGGAAGAGTGGAAAGACGCCATCCGCCTGACGTTTAATACTCCTGCTTCGCCAGCCACTATCCGGATAGAACAAGGAACTTTTGCCGAAGGTGACAATGTTTTTGTTGATAAGTTAGTGTTTAAAAAAGGAGATTTCGAACCCTTAAAGTCCTATCCTTTTACTGTTGTTCTAGGTGAGAAAAAGAAAGGGCCGGAGTCCTACCATGAGATCATTCCCCAATTGATCCGGGATTATCAGAATCATCTGGATGCACTTTGGACAGAACGTCTCAGAGCTTCTGCTAAGGTTGAAATTAACCAAGAGGTTTTAAAAACGGTTAATAATCACTGATGCAACGAATTATTGTATTATCTTCGTACCTTAAATTAAGTATAATTCAGTTGACAATGCGAAAAACGGGCCTTCTGCTAATCTCTCTCCTTTTCTGTGCGTCGTGTGCCGACAAGCATGACCACAAAGGACAGACTCCTTTGGTAGAGGTCGATGGAAACTTTTTGTACAAAGAAGACCTTCAGGCCGTGCTCCCTGCCGGTTTGTCAAAAGATGACAGTCTTCTTTTCGCCGAGCACTACGTCCGTAGCTGGGTAGAAGATGTTTTGTTGTTCAATCAGGCGCAAAGCAATATTCCCGATAACGGAGAAATCGATAAGTTGGTCGAGAATTACCGGAAAGCATTGATCATGCATACTTATCAGCAAGAACTAATCAGCCAGAAATTGTCGGGCGAGATCCCCGAACAAGAAATAGCAGACTATTACGAAAAGAACAAAGAACTGTTTAAGCTGGACCGTCCATTGATGAAAGGTCTGTTTATCAAAGTTCCTCTGACCGCTCCCCAACTGGGCAACGTGCGTAAGTGGTACAAGACGGAGACTCAGGATGCCGTTGAGCATTTGGAAAAGTATAGTTTGCAAAACGCAGTGAAGTATGAGTATTTTTATGATAAATGGGTGCGGGTGGCCGATGTGCTGGATATGATCCCGTTGAAAGCGGAATCCCCTGAAGCCTATATGGATAAAAACCGCCATATTGAACTGAAAGATACGGCATTTTACTATTTTCTGAATATCAGTGATTTCCGTGTGGCGGGCGAACAGGAACCTTATGAATTTGCCCAGCCGAAAGTCAAGGATATGCTTGTCAACATCAAGCGGGTTGACTTTATGAAACAAGTGAAAGACGATCTGTACGAGCGTGCAGTAAAAAGAAAGAAGATTATAAATTATTAAATACACAGAATGAAGAAGTTTGTGAACTTTAAGTTTGTTGTTATGTTTGCCCTGGCACTGGTTGCTAACGTGGCATCCTATGCACAGGACAATGTGATTGACGAAGTGGTTTGGGTCATTGGCGACGAAGCTATCCTGAAGTCCGATGTGGAAGAAGCACGACTGGCCGCTTTGTATGAAGGGCGTAAGTTTGATGGTGATCCTTATTGTGTGATTCCCGAAGAGTTGGCCGTACAGAAACTTTATATGCACCAGGCTGTGCTCGACAGTATTGAAGTGCCCGAGGCAGAAGTCATACAGCGTGTCGACTATCAGATCAGTAATTATATTCAGGCTTTGGGTAGCAGAGAAAGAATGGAAGCAGAGTTTAATAAGACCTCTACACAGATTCGTGAAGCCATGCGCGAGAATGCCCGTGACGGATTGATTGTACAAAGGATGCAGCAGAAACTGGTAGGTGATATCAAAGTGACTCCGGCGGAAGTACGCCGTTACTTTAAGGAGCTTCCCCAGGACAGTATTCCTTACGTCCCCACCCAGGTAGAAGTACAGATTATTACGCAGCAGCCTAAAATACCTGTTGCCGAAATTGAAGATGTAAAAAGACGCTTGCGTGAATACACCGACCGTATCAATAAGGGTGAAAGTGATTTCTCTACGCTTGCCCTGCTGTATTCCGAAGATCGCGGCTCTGCTATCAAAGGTGGTGAAACCGGTTTTATGGGTAAAGGGCAGATGGTTCCCGAATACGCCAATGTCGCTTTCAACTTGCAGGATACCAAGAAGATCTCTAAAATCGTAGAGTCTGAGTATGGTTTCCATATCATCCAGTTGATCGAAAAACGTGGCGACCGTATCAACACCCGTCATATCCTGTTGAAGCCCAAAGTGTCGGATAAGGAGTTGGATGAAGCCAATGCGCGTCTCGACTCTATTGCCAACGATATCCGTAGCGATAAGTTTACCTTTGATCAGGCTGCTTCTGCTTTGTCTCAGGACAAAGATACGCGCAACAACCACGGTCTGATGCAGAACCCGCAGAACCAGACCGCTAAATTCGAAATGCAGGATTTGCCGCAGGAGATTGCTAAAGTGGTGGATAAAATGAATATCGGTGAGATTTCCAAAGCTTTCACAATGGTTAATCCTAAAGATGGTAAGGAAGTTTGTGCCATTGTTAAACTGAAGTCACGTATCAACGGGCATAAAGCCACGATCACCGATGACTACCAGAACCTGAAAGAAATCGTGCTCGACAAGCGTCGCGAAGAAGCGTTGCAGAAATGGATCGTTGAAAAACAGAAGCATACATACGTACGTATTAATCCGGCATGGCAGCGTTGCGATTTTAAATATCCGGGGTGGATTAAAAAAGACTGATCCTATTTTGATATGTTTAGATTCAATAAAGAAAATAAATTCCAAGGCAGGCATAGATTTCTCTTAGCGGGTACTCTATGCCTGCTTGCTGTATGTTTTCTGATGGCTCAGGACAAGAAACCTCAGCATGACAAGAAAGCGCAGCCGGAGCAGAAAGTTGAACCGGAAAAGGCACAGGGTAAAAAGAAAACACGTGTCGACTTGCTTCATGCCGATCAGGGACAGGCCGATAAGTTAGCCCGCCCCGATGTTCAGGTGCTGATCGGTTCGGTCAAGTTGCGTCATGACAGCATGTACATGTATTGTGACAGTGCCTTGATTTACGAGAAAACCAATTCTTTCGAAGCATTCAGTAATGTACGTATGGAGCAGGGGGATACCCTTTTCATCTATGGTGATTATCTGTTTTATGACGGCATGACCCAGATAGCGCAGCTTCGTGAGAATGTAAAAATGATCAACCGGAATACTACCCTGTTGACAGATAGTCTGAATTATGACCGTTTGTACAATTTGGGCTATTATTTTGATGGAGGCACCTTGATGGATGAAGAAAACGTGCTGACTTCTGATTGGGGCGAATACAGTCCCGCCACCAAACTATCCGTTTTCAATCACGACGTCAAGCTTGTTAATCCCCGTTTTGTACTGACTTCCGATACCCTGAAGTATAGCACGGATACGAAGATTGCCACCATCCTGGGACCCTCTGATATTGTCAGTGAACAAAATCACATCTACTCCGAACGTGGCATTTACAATACGGTTTCCGGACAAGCCGAGCTGCTGGATCGCTCAGTACTGACCAATGATGGCAAGCGATTGATCGGAGACAGCCTTTTCTATGACCGTAAAGCCGGCTATGGCGAAGCGTTCGATAATGTGCAGATGAATGATACGGTGAATAAGAACATGCTTACCGGCGATTATTGTTATTATGACGAGCTGAAGCAGAATGCCCTCGCCACCAAGCGTGCCGTGGCTGTGGATTATTCGCGTGGCGACAGTCTTTTCATGCATGCCGATACATTACTGATGAATAGCTATAATCTTGACACAGATTCTCTTTTCCGTGAGATGCGTGCTTTCCACAAAGTGCGTATGTACAGCATCGATTTGCAGGGTGTTTGCGATTCTTTGGTTTTCAATACGAAAGATTCCTGCCTTACTATGTATCGCGATCCTATTCTTTGGAACGAAGGGCAACAACTGTTGGGTGAAGAGATTAAGGTCTATATGAATGACAGTACGATTGATTGGGCCCATATCATCAATCAGGCACTTACGGTAGAACAGAAAGACTCCATTCATTTTAATCAGATTTCGGGAAAAGAGATCAAGGCTTACTTTGCCGAAGGTGAAGCTCGCAAGGTAGATGTGATAGGAAATGTCCTGGTAGTTTATTATCCTCAGGAGCAAGATAGTACGATGATTGGCATGAACACATCCGAAACCAGTTTGCTAAATATGTATCTCAAGGATCGGAAAATGGAGAGAATGGTAATGAGTCCAAAGTCGAATGGTACACTTTATCCGATGAATCAGATTCCGCCCGACAAAATGAAACTGCCCACCTTTAGTTGGTTTGATTATGTCCGTCCTTTAAGCAAAGAAGACATTTTCAACTGGAGAGGGAAAAAGGCCGGTGAGGCTTTGCGTAAAACCGAACGTAAAGCTATTAGTGGTCCGAAACGTGAAATAATTAATATGAAATAGCTATGGGAATGTTCAATGTACGAAAGCCGCGTGGATTTAATCATCAATATATCTATGTGGACGAGAGGAAAGAAAAACTGGCAAAAATGGAAGAAGATGCCAAGCGTGATCTGGGAATATTGCCCGAGAAAGAATTTTCTCCCGAAGATATTCGCGGGAAGTTTATCGAAGGTACCACACACCTGAAGCGTCGTAAAGAGAGCGGACGTAAACCCGCCCATTTGGGAGTAATTCTGGCTATCATTGCCCTGCTTATTTTTCTGTGGCATTATTTGCAGACCGGCAGTTGGTCTTTCTAAGTCCTATAAACTAAAACAGTCAAAGCTAAATCTATTATGAGCGATATCATTCATTTATTACCCGATTCGGTTGCCAACCAGATAGCTGCCGGAGAGGTGATACAACGTCCGGCATCTGTCATCAAAGAGTTAGTCGAAAATGCCATCGATGCTGAGGCGCAGAATATTCATGTGTTGGTCACCGATGCAGGTAAAACCTGTATACAGGTGATTGATGACGGTAAGGGAATGTCCGAAACCGATGCACGCCTCTCTTTCGAGCGGCATGCCACTTCAAAGATCCGTGAAGCATCCGATCTGTTTGCCCTTCGCACGATGGGGTTTCGCGGTGAAGCATTGGCTTCCATTGCCGCCGTTGCTCAGGTCGAGCTGAAGACACGTCCCGAATCCGAAGAGCTGGGAACCAAGATTATCATTGCGGGTTCCAAAGTGGAGAGTCAGGAAGCGGTGTCTTGTCCCAAAGGAAGCAATTTTTCTATTAAGAATCTCTTTTTCAATATTCCTGCCCGGCGTAAGTTTCTGAAGGCTAACTCCACCGAGCTCAGTAATATTCTGGCCGAATTTGAACGTATTGCCCTGGTACATCCTGAGGTTGCTTTTTCACTGTATAGCAATGACTCCGAACTGTTCAATCTTCCCGCTTGCCATTTGCGGCAACGTATTCTTTCTGTTTTTGGCAAGAAACTTAACCAACAACTGCTCAGTGTAGAAGTCAACACTACAATGGTGAAAGTTTCGGGTTATGTAGCCAAACCCGAAACAGCCCGTAAGAAAGGCGCCCATCAGTATTTCTTTGTGAACGGGCGCTATATGCGTCATCCTTATTTCCATAAGGCAGTGATGGATGCTTACGAACAGTTGATTCCCGCAGGCGAACAGATTTCTTATTTCATTTACTTTGAAGTCGATCCTGCCAACATCGATGTGAATATCCATCCTACCAAAACAGAGATCAAATTTGAAAACGAGCAGGCTATCTGGCAGATTCTTTCTGCTTCGATCAAGGAGTCATTGGGCAAGTTCAATGCTGTACCTTCTATCGATTTCGATACGGAGGACATGCCCGATATTCCTGCTTTTGAACAGAATCTGCCTCCCGCGCCGCCTAAGGTACATTTCAATTCCGATTTCAACCCGTTCAAGCCCTCCTCTTCTTCCGGTGGAGGCAACTACTCCCGTCCGAAAGTGGACTGGGAAGATTTGTATGGCGGTCTTGAGAAAGCCAGTAAGATGAATCAGCCTTTCTCCGACTCCGATCCTGAATCGGAAGAGTTTGCGGTGATCGAAGAAGAGAGCATTGCTACAGCGGCTCCCGAAACTCTTTATGCCGGTGAGCTGGCCGTGATTGAAAAAGGTACGCAGCATTTGCAGTTCAAAGGGCGCTTCATCCTTACGTCCGTGAAGTCCGGATTGATGTTGATCGATCAGCATCGCGCACATATCCGTGTGCTCTTTGACCGTTATCGTGCCCAGATTCAGCAGAAGCAGGGATTCTCACAAGGTGTTCTTTTCCCGGAAATCCTGCAACTTCCGGCTTCCGAGGCGGCTGTGTTGCAAAGTATCATGGACGATTTATCCGCAGTGGGCTTTGATCTCAGTGATCTTGGTGGCGGCAGCTATGCCATTAACGGAGTACCTTCAGGCATCGACGGGCTGAATCCGGTCGATTTGGTACGTAGCATGCTGCACACCGCTATGGAGAAAGGCAATGATGTCAAAGAAGAAATTCAGGATATCCTTGCGTTGACTCTTGCCCGTGCGGCTGCCATTGTCTATGGGCAGGTGCTGAGCAACGAAGAGATGGTCAGTTTGGTCGATAATCTGTTTGCCTGTCCTTCACCCAACTATACGCCGGACGGACGCGTGGTGCTGACTACCATAAAAGAAGAAGAGATCGATAAGCTTTTCCGGTAATTATCATTCTTCTGTACTTATCAGAATAAGTATTACGTCGACTGCATTCTGTTTCTTTTATATAGATGAGTTTATTCTATTTTTTGTCTTTTTTGTTGTTTTGATGAATTAATAATTCCCGAAAATAAAATGAATTAGGCCAATTAATCTACTATGGATTAGTTGGCTTTTGTATTCCTAATTTATTTCTGCTTAAATAAAAGGGAATGGCAAAACGATGGAAATAGACTTTAAAAGGATAGAGATTAGATATATAGTATATTTTCGGAATAAAGTTAGTTTATACCTTGCTGAGTTCGACTTAATGAGAAAAAATAAAAGATTTTTCAATATGATGAAATTGGGACATTCTCATTTTTTCTTTGCGTTTTTCTCTGTGACGTATAAAATAGATATTATAGTCTCTCTAAGATATTTGGGGTATACATTGGTGTCCCTATTTATCGAATAAGTTATATACGACCATCGTCATTTGCTATAAGATCGTATGTGTTTCTTTGTAGACAATAAATTGCTGTAAGAATTATCAGGAGTAGTTACGTCATTATATTTTGAATAGTGTGGTGCTCTATATCTGCTGTATATTAAACAGATATGACAATGTTGAAGCGTGTCTATCCGGTTTATTGCAAAAAAATTAAGCAGAAGCTTTCATGTATCAATATACTGAAAACAAAATAACTCCAACTATTTTAGAGAAACCTCTTATTTAATGACTTTAAGATAAGTGACCGTATAGCAAGTGTGAACAGGTATTATATCCATTCTATAAAAAAGTAAAAGAGTGAAGTTTTGTGCTAAGGTCAATAAATACAATTTTTTTATTGAATGTTTCCCATTTCAAACTTTTCAATAAAAACACCTCTGAGAGAGAGTGTCTGCCTGTGCAGAAATAGATGGAAAATAAGAACTTTAAAGGTAAATTTTATCAATGCTAACAATGCGGACTGTGAATTTTATACTAGATATGAAATATCTACTTTTTTCTCTGTAAAATGGAGTATTGAAAAACAGAATCTAAGAAAATACCTATGTGTTTACCGAAATAAATATACTTCTAAAGTTCTCTGATTATATTAGGTAAAGGTCAGAATAAAGTATGTTGATAATAAGATTAACTTAGAGTTTTACGAAAAAAACATTTAGCCTATAATATGCCTATTTATCGGTTTGTAAAATGTGAGTTTGTTTCTATAGAAAAGTGATGTAAAAACCGAAAACGAAGTTTTCAGTTAAACACGCTATTGGAAAAATTGTGTCTCATATTAATGATCGACAGAATGTCCTGTTAATACCGTGTCTGTATGATACTATAAATGGGGGTTGTAAAGCAAATAGAAAACCACAAGACGAAATTGTAGTTTTCTATTTATGCGTAATTTAGAACGGTGTCATATATCTTAAAGTTAATTTTTATAGTCTGTAAAAATTAATGTTGTTAATAATGACATGCTTTTTTATATTTTCTTTCTTAGTGTTAACAGTCGACATCTCTTATGCAAATTAATATAGTTGAGTCTTTTTGAACATTATAATCTGCTAAAGTTCGTCCATCTTCCATTTGTTTTCCTCCATATATAAGCCTTATTTTATCAGGTGGAAAACCTTCTTTATCCTGAATTTTTTGTTTTACGTTTTCTACAGTATCAGTAGGTGATACCTCTAATGTTATGGTCCAGCCATATCTGTTTTTTATAAAAACTTGCATTGCATTTACAGTAGATGGCAATGCAAATAACATTATGTTACATAATGTTATAGTCAAAAGTACTTGTTTAATAAATCTCATTTGTTTTTATATTTAAAAATAATATGGGACAAATATAAGTTATCTGTTTTTCTTTATTATTATATATTACAGTAGCCTTGAGATTTATTTAGTAAAATTGTGTTTATTTTACCTTAAGAAGGGTCTGTTGAAAAAGTGTGACAAAACATGTGATGCTAAATATTAATTATGAGATATTTCAATACCAATGACTATCTGTTTGAATGAAAGAGGGACTCCGTTAGCCCAAGGTTTTGAGAATGATATTGATGGGGGACTTCCTTTTTATCCCCAATCTGTGAGTAGTAGCGGAACTTATTGGCTTGCATATGTGAATCCTTCCGATATGAAAGAGATTCTGACAGAAGAATATTTTGCTGCCCACCCTGATATTCAGAACAAAAAAAAGCAAGATAAGCTGAGAGCAATTGTAGCAAATGCTGATGAAGAAGATAATCCCATATTAGTATTACTTAAATTGAGAAAATAATATTGGTGATGAAAAAAACATTTTAAAGGTAGAATCATAGTTTTAGTCAATGAATGGACGCGAAGTTTTTCTGAATATGCAACTATGGTCCTACAGATGAATCCACGAACGGTAACTGTGGGTAATTCCACTTCAGGAGCAGATGGGAATATTTCACTTTTTACATTTCCCGGAGAAGGTAGGACAATCTATTCTGGAATAGGAATCTATTATCTTGATTTTACTCTTACCCAACGAGTAGGGGGGCGTGTAGATTATACCGTGGAACCTAAAATTAATGATATAAAGAAAAAAATAGATACCGCATATGAGGAGGCAATTATCATTACGAAACAAGAAAAGTAGATTTCGTTGTATTGATGACTCGTACATTTATAACGTGGACATATTTATTACTTTTGAGTGATTCTTATGAAAGTGAGAAATAGTTTAGTATTGTGTTTCTATCTTCAATAAATATAGGTGATAGATAGCATCTCTTATATATGGAAATAAAATATTCTTGATAATGCTGATTGGAAAGATTCCTGAATGTAAGCATTATAATTGATTACTAATACTTCTGAAGAACCATTTGCTTTTGTAAGTTCAAGATAGAAGTGCAAAAACGACAGTGTGTCGTAAGCCCTCAACCATGAAAAACACTGCATTGGTTTGCCTCAGCGGCAGGAGACGCAAAGTCTCCTGAGAGCGGAACCGTTAAAGAGAATACAACAAGCAATGTGAACAAACAGAAAGAGGAGACCGAAATCTCCTCATGATTAGTTAACTTTGCATTGCTTATGTACAAACAACTAACCTCAGAACAAAGATACACAATTTCCGTGTTACTTCAAAAGAAGTGTAGGAAAAGCGAGATAGCGAAAGCTATTGGAGTGAGTAATTCCACCATTACACGCGAACTGGAGCGCAATTCCAGTTCACGTGGAGTGTATAAGTGGGACAAGGCGCAGCGTCAGGCAGACAAACGCAGACATAAGGCTCCCGGCAACCGTTCTGTCAAGCCCTATGTCCGTACTATGGCTATAGACTTGCTGAAACATGAACAGTGGTCTCCGGAACAAATATCAGGCTATTTGGCAAGAAACGGTGTCAGAATTTCACATGAGACAATCTACGCCATCATCCGTAAAGACAAGTACATCGAAAGAGGTAGCTTGTATAAGTATTGCCGGCATCAACTGAAGCACCGTCGCAGACCTGTCGGAAAACGTACCATGATACCGGACAGGGCAAGTATACACCAACGGCCTCCTGAGGCTGACGGCAAGCGATTCGGAGACTTTGAGATGGATACCATCGTTGGCGGCAATAATCAAGGAGCCATCCTTACGATAGTGGAACGTAGTACGAACATGCTGTTCATGAAGAAGCTCAAGTTTGGAAAGGATGCTGAAGAACTTGCGAAAGCAGCAATACAACTCTTGTCACCATACAAAGGAAACATCAAGACCGTTACCACGGATAACGGATGTGAGTTTTATGCCCACAAAGCTATTGCCAAAGGGCTTGATTCCACTGTGTATTTTGCTGATCCATACTCTTCATGGCAGAAGGGAGCCATAGAGAATGCCAATGGACTCATAAGACAATATATTCCAAAGTCTTCACCTATAAAAAAATAAATGACACCGATATTGACGCTATTATGAATAAAATCAATAACAGACCAAGAAAAAAATTGGATTTCTCAACACCATTTGAGATGTTTTCCTCTTACTTGTTGTAAATTTGCACTTGCTTGTTGAATTCACGTTTTTGGTAATTTTGTTAATAGTGTTAATAAACATATTCCTAAAAAATGATATTCTACGAATTATTCGTATATTTCGGCATGTTTTTAGGACTGTATGCTTTTGTTTTAAACTAAAATCTATTTCATATGAAGGCAAGACACTTTTTCTACCCGCTTCTCTTTCTTTTTTCGGTTGCAATGTTTGCTTCCTGCTCTTCATATGTACCCAAAGAGGGGGATATAATAGAAGATTCCGCCTTTCGTTCTGTTGATTTGCGTATAATAGAGAAGATAAAAGGGACAGTGATGTCTTTGGGTGATTTAATGGAGACATACGAAATTATTAAGTTGGAGAATAGGGATGAGGCTCTTGTTAAAACTTATCCATTTGGGATCTTTGTGACAGATAATTATATCTTGCTGAATCCAGACGCTATATTTCCTATTAAGTTGTTTACGCGTAAAGGTCAATACGTGGCGGATATTGGTGGTATAGGACAGGGCCCTGGAGAGTACAAAACGATACATTTCTGTATGATAGCTGAAAAACAAAAACGTATTTACTTAGGTCCGGGAAGAGCAAATAAAATACTTACTTATGACCTGAAGGGGAATTATCTGTCAGATGAAGCTATTCATTTCAAGGAAATAGTACATAAGCCTTGTATTTGGATGGACCATGATAAAAAGCATGTAACTGTAGTGGGGTTGCCATTTTCTGAGAATGAGAACTCCAATTTTGAAATTAGTAACAATGTGTGCTGGGTGCAAAATAGGGAGGGTGATATCGTGCATCGGATTTCTGCAAATCATTACGGTTTAATTGGAGATTACAGTAATGGCTTAGTGGCATGTCGGAATGTGGATGCGATTTCTTTTTCTATTTTTGAAGACCCCATGTTGCGTACTCGCCCTGATACTTTGTATCACTATGATGCAGTAAAGAATATAATAACTCCACGCTTTACAATAGATCATGTTGTTTCTGAAAATCAAAGTGCTTGTACTGTTTTATATGAAACTTCAAGGAGTTATTGGGCGCAAGTCACTTTATATCCTAATGATCTTTCCTCAAGTGTTTCTTCTGTTCGTTTACCAGCCTTTAATGTTTGCGTTTCGAAAAAGGATGGCAATGTATGGCGCATTGATCGTTTTACTGATCCTCTTTTAGGTTTATCTTATCTTTTTTTAGCTATGAAGAATGGTTATGTCTGTATCTCTTATGATCCTCTTGAACTGATGGATGCTTTAGATAAAGTTCTTACCCAAACAGATTTGGAGCCTGACGTACGTAAACGGGCCACCGATTTACGAAATAGTCTGCACGAGAATGATAATGACATTCTTATCATTGGGAAATTGAAACAATAACTATAAGTAATCTATAAATTTCGGTTGGATCTCTAAATGCTATCAGGCGAATCACTGAAGGTTCTCAAGTATATGTGATATTGATAGATCGTGCAAAATGTCCACGAGGATGATAATCCAATTATTGCCATTTACAAATTGAAAGACTGAAGAATTTTGAGTGAGATGCTTTTTAACATATCCCTAAAAGAATAACATTCTACGAATAATTCGTATCTTGCGATATGCTTTATGAAAAGTAGTTTTTTACTTTCAGCCAAAATCTATTTTTATATGAAGACAAGATACCTTTTATATCCGCTTCTCTTTCTTTTATCGGTTGCAATGTCTGCTTCCTCATGTTCTTTGTTTATACCCCAAGAGAGGGATATAAAAGAAGGTTCCGCCTTTTACGCTGTCGATTTACTGGAAATAGAGAAATTAAAGGGTGAGGAAATGTTGTTTTCTGATTTGATAGAATCATTGGAAATTATTAAGTTGGATGGTAGAGAAGAGGCATTGGTTGCCACTTATCCTTCTGGTATTGATGTTTCAAGCAATTATATTTTAATAGAGCCGGATGGCGTTTCTGCTTTGAAATTATTTACTCGTAAAGGACGATATGTGGCTGATATAGGTGGAGTTGGTCAAGGCCCCGGAGAGTATAAATATGCTGTGAATAGATTTCTTGATGAAAAGCAGGGACGTGTAGTTATTGCTGAGAATCAAAAAATGTTATTTTTTGATCTTAAAGGCCGATTTTTATCGAAAGAGAGTATTTCATTGCCGGAAACGATAACGAAGAGTTCCATTTGGATAGATTTGGAAAATGAAAAAGCTGTAGTGGTCGTTCTTCCCTTTACTGATATAGGAAATCCAAAAGCACCGATCAGTAAGAATCTATGTTGGGTACAAGATTTTAAGGGGAATATCTTGCAAAAAATATTTGCTGTAAATTATGCAATTGTGCCGGATTATAGCAATGAAGTATTGGCTCCCCGGAATGTTGATGCCTATTCTTTTTCCCTTTGTCAGGTTGTCGGGCGTACACGCCCTGATACTCTATATCACTATAATATTGCTAATAATGTATTGAAACCTTGTTTTACTTTGGATAATGTAATGCAGGAGGATAAATATATTGTAACGTCATTGCATGAGACTCCGGAATATTATTGGAGTAGAGTAACTATTGGACCGGCTAAAATGCCATCAGATGGTTCTCCCGTTCGTATGACTGTATTTAATGTTCGTGTTTCTAAAAAAGATGGTAGTGTGAAGCGTATTGATCGTTTTACAAATGACTTTTTGGGACTTTCTTATCCTTTCTTGACTATGCGCAACGGTTATGTCTGTATCTCTTACGATCCTCTTGAACTGATGGATGCTTTAGATAAAGTTCTTGCCCAAACTGATTTAAAGCCTGAAATACGTAAGCGAGCCACTGGTTTGAGAAATAGTTTGCACGAAAATGATAATGACATTCTTATGATTGGGAAACTTAAATCCAACTATTAGTAATAACCTATAAATTATCGTCCTATGAAGTTAGATTATATCGCATTGTTTTTGGTATTGTTTTTTCTTGCTGCTTGTGGCAGCAAGTCTTCTTCTCCGGATATGGTGGATGATAACGCTTTACCGGTTGAGGAAACCTTTAAAGACATTGATCTTGCTAACAACCTGAAAGATTGCGGCAAGCCTTTACTGCTGAGTGACATCGTGAAAGATGTGGAGTATGTGAAACTGGAAACGCAGGATAATATATTAGTCGGTGATATAAAGCAGCTAAAGCGGACGGAGAAGTTTGTCTTTATTTATTCAAGAAATCAGAGGCATGTCATGATGTTTGATACTTCGGGAAAGTTTATCCGTAAAATCGGTCATGTAGGTCAGGGTCCTGGAGAGATAGCTAATATTCACTGTTTCACAGTCAGTGATAGTTTGGTATTTATTTATCCGTTCAGCCGTAATGGTAGCCTGACAGTCTATGATATGCGGGATAACAGCTTTGTCAAAGAGTTTTCTTTAAAATGGCCTGTCTTTTTTAGTTGGACCATCGATGTAATGGGAGATTGTTTGGTTTATTATCCCGGTACTGTTTATTTGCCTGATAATAGTAAGACATTCATAAGCGCTTGTGTTGCGAATGGAAAAGGGGAGACATTGATGGAGCAAATCCCTTACTTATCTTCTGGTGATAAGGAAATAGTACAATTATCTTCTGATCCTTCTTGGCTCTATCGTGGAAGAAGTAACGTTTATTCGTTTATTAATGATACGATCTACGGCATAACTTGTGATTCTATCTTTCCTCGTTACCATCTTTCTCTTGGAAAATATAAATTGCCTTCCGGAAGATATGATCCTACTCATGATTATGGTTGGGGAGATTTTGTTCTGATGCAAAGTGTTTATGAAACTAAAGAGTTTCTTTTTTTGGAACTTGGTACTTTGTTGTAACTTGTTGTAAATCAAAAGACAACTACATTATTAAAAAATGTAGGTAACGATTTAGTAGCAAAAGTTTTGCTTTCGGTTACACAGCTTTGCATAGTTTCAAATAACTCATATACAAAGGTAGGCAATATTTGGAATATAACAAAATATACAGACATCCATTTTTATACAAATCTGATTATTAACACCTTAAAAAAATAAGGTATAACTTATTTGTTTATTATAGAATAGTCGTGAAGAGTATCTCTGGCTATTTTTGTCTCAATTTGACATTTTCTGTCTTTTTGTGGCGGTTGTTCAACGGTTGAGTAGCCAATGGCTTTATAATATCTCCGTAATGTGCGTCATGAACAATAAAAATAAGGTCATTATACTACATCGGGTGGACGACACCTTCAGGGATTCGAACCCAAACTTCTTTTATAAATCTAATGCTTTGATTTTCAGGACTTAGAGTGTTGGTCTTCTAATGCTTTGCATTAAAAAATCATGATTTATCACATGTTTGATTTACACCATTAATCATGTGCCATCATTGATTTCAGATGTCAAGATACAGTTATATTTTGATTTTACAAATAGAAAACGGATTTTTCACCCCTCCCCTAGATTATGTTTCAGCAGTCATAACGTTAATTTTATACTGTTTTTTTATGTTTTTAATGGTTAGTTTCAGTGTATAAAAATAGCAACAAACATCAGCAAATCAAAAAAATGACATTTAAATTTGCTAAAGCGATATTTTTTATAAAGTCAACATTTACAAGGTGATTTATTAGAATGTATTTATCAGATATTTATTAAGAGAGGCTACAATAAAAAAGTAGAGGTGATTGTATCTTTCAGCAGTTCGCTTATCATATGGTTTTCAAATAGCAGCAGTTTGTCAATGCCAACGGTGTTCAGGTCCTTCTACGATAATTGATATTCGTCGAATTTGTAACGTTGAGCGAGTTTGGCAATGCCCTCTTCATCGTTCAGTTCGCTGTTCTCTACCAATTTTTTACCATCCATGCCGGGATCTTCCACTTTGGGGATTTGCACCACTGCGTTAAGTGTCTTTTCCAACGATACCAACGGTACAAAGAAAAACTGAAACTGTAGGGATTGTCATACTGTTTTTTGAAATTGGAGAAGAAAAGTGCCATTTGTTCGTTCTCTTGTCAAGGACCGCCATTATGTACTCGTCCTTCACCTCTTCTTGTTCTTGCTTCTTTTTTAGCCATACATTGTAGAATAATTGATTTGTACGGGAAAACTTTAGACTGTGGCTGAGAAGATATGGCATAAAAAATGCAGGATATTACGTTTTTATGGCGGTGAGGAATGGTTGGTGGGAGATGGTGGGAAATGGCACAAGTTGGTTTAAGTCATTAATTTAAATTGATATTTTGTTATTTTCTTTTGTGCTTTATTCTTTTTTTATAATTTTGGCTTTGTATCATCATTAAATCAATTTTTATGGCAGAAATAGATAAGAAAGTTAAAATAGTCAATCTTGTAGGGAAAGTAAAACAGGGAAAGAAATCAGAACCTATGAATATAACTAAAGAGTTGTACACTCACATTCTAACAACTCTACCTCAATATTTGTTAGATGTACATAAGTACACGAATGTAGACAAAGAGGAAAAGATTCAATTGATGATTAAAACAAAAGAAAACAATAATAAAATAGAATCATTGTACAAAGGTTCAGAGTTGGATCAATGTATTTGTGGCATTGTAGAAAAAGGCATTACTGGAAAACGCAAAATCATTTTAGATAGCAATGAGAATAAATTAGTAGGTGAAATAAAACCCTCTGAGGCAGTATTGTCCCCAGTATTCTTTTTGCTAATTTTTTCATGGAAATTGAATTCATTATTCATGATTACAGAAAATGATGCATCAGAAAATATTTTTTCTGATATAGTATATGCAATTAGGTCAAGTATTATTGCTCATTTGGGGACCGACAAACTTACAATGAAAAGTGAAATTGTTTTAGGTCATGACAAATTAATTGATTATATAAAAGATGGAGAATATTCTCGAATTAAGATTAAGAGAAAAAGTGTTCCTGCTGACATTGCGGATCAAATATACAAATATTAAGATTGATGAAGATGAAGAATGTACTATTGAGGTAAAAATAACTGCTAAGAAGAAAAATATAGCAGGAGTACTAGTTGATAAAATAAAATCTATAGCTGCAGATGGACATCCATCTTTTAAAACTATAGAAGAATTGGAGCCATTTGGACTAAATGAGGATTCTGAAATTGTAATTGATTCTATTTTAAATGGTAATAAGCGTCCTATTTCTATTTCAAAACTGAAAACGCCCAATATATCCCAATTGATAACAGTTTCAAAAACAGAAGATGGATATGCTGAATTTAATTCTATGAGAGAAGAATCACTTAAACTGTTTAAAGATATTGTAAATTATAAGTAAATGAAATTTATATCAAGTAAGATAAATATTATTAGAATTATAAAAAGTCATATTTCAACTTTGAGAAATTCAAAGAAGTTGAATATGGCTGATTTATGGACTTTCTATATTATCCCTTGTGCTATTTCAGTATTTCTAAGTCTAAAAATTGAAATCACGTCTGGATTAGAAAATTTACTTGGTGTTATTTTATCTATATTTATAGGATTGTTTCTAAATCTACTAATGCTATTGATTTCATATGTTCCGCCAGCAAACATAGATAAAGAAAAGAAAGAACTGCTTCTTGCAACAAAGAAGGAGAGTTTTTATAATGTTTCATACATAATACTTATTTGTATTATAGAATTATTATTACTACTAATCTCTACTTATGCAAAGGAGCTGGGGTGTATTACTAATATTTTATCATCCTTGATTTATTTTCTATCTATCCACATATTCTTTTCTTTGTTAATGATATTGAAAAGAATTTTTGCACTTTATGATAATACAATATAAGATTTGAATAAAAAATCAACTCGGTTATGTGTAAGTTTTCGGATATAACTCTTTTCAAACTACATAAACTATCTTTGTAAGCAATAGAAACAAAGCCAATAAGATAAGAATAGGAGATAACGATTAGGTAACTATATATTGCCTTACAGTGTGAATCCTTGTTAAGTAAGTAGAACGTATTAAAAGATAAGTCCCCTATAAACAATTATAATGTTTATAGGGGACTTTGCTGTAAGGCAGTATATAGTCACCAACGATTAAATATTACCTCCTAAACTAAAGATTAGATATAGAACTACCCTTCTCCTCCAGACAAATGCTTGAACTTCGTATTATTCTCAATCCGAATCAACTTCCTTTTCACCAGTTCAACGATATCCTGCTTGATTTGCCGATAGTTGACCTGTATCTGTTGCTCCGTCATATCGTTACTATCTTCATCGAGGAAGCTACTCATAGAAGGAACTGCCGGAACTGATATTCGGAATCATCAGGTTACTCTTTTTTCGTGAGATAATTCTTTTCGTATCGCTTTGTAAGTTCGATGACCAGCTTGCATACTTCTTCCAGTTTACGGGTTTCTTCGGCAAGCTTGTAGAGAAACGCAAGCGATTTCTTCTCTCCGTAAATGGTGTGGATGGCCTTTACACATTGGTTATAGTTATTTCCTATCCTGCGGAATTGCTGATAGAAAGCGGTAAGCTGGGCGTAATACTCCTGCGCTTCCTTGTCAATCTTCACCACCTTGAACTCTCAACCGAAGATGCGGGCGAAGATAAATTCGGCCTTGTTCTTCATACCCGATTGTTCAAACATCGTGAGGAATTTTTCATTTTCCTCACTGCTCAACCGCACAGAGTGGCGATGCACCCGTGGGTCAGCGAGCACTTTGTGCCCCGCTCCGTTTCTGACAAGCATTCTTTTCTTCATGACATGAATATTTTAAAAGGTTCGACTTGGGAGAACCGCCGTCCCCGAAAGACCTTTCGGGCGAGACTTTGAGGGCCTGAACTTCAAGTGAGGGCCTCAAAGTACACCTCGCTATATGCTGACGCATATAAAAATCCGGCCCGGCCGGATTATAGGTCTAAAGGATTTGTCTTACGTTCTCTTCCGAGAACGGGCTGCGTTCTCCCGGCGACAAAGGTAGATAGTTTTTTCTGTCTGAGCATTATAGCGGTTCCCGCCAACAACCGCCAATAAATGACTTTGGAATTATGAATAGCTCTCTTGAGGTTTATTTGCAGCCGGATAGTCATTCGGCTACTTATTCGGATAGATGAAAAAACAGTTATCCGAATAAATGTCCGGGTAGTTTTCTTTTTGAACAGCTATTCGATTAAGTATGTTTTTAGGCAAGCGTTCATAAGGCTGCCTATCCGCTTATACAGCCATACATATATAATGATGTATAGGCAAACAGATGTTCGGATAGATGAATAGGAGAACGGATTATTAAGCGGATGCTTACATAGGTAACCGGATAGCTAAATAGCTATATAGCTGAATAGACAGATAGCTTTATAGCTAAATAGCTATCAAACAAAACAGATAAGTGGACAGAGACCTGTCTGCCTGATTAAACAGCTAAAGGCTGCTCTTATATGTTATCATTCAACTATTTCTAATCTTATAACTTTCTTGATATTCTATTCAACTACGTAAGAATATTAAAAGTAGGGCAATCCTATAAGGACGGCCCGACTTTTTAATACGGTCACTTGTCAGGTGTGGGGTGTGGCAGGTCAGTCCACCGGTTCTCCGCCATAGCACAGACGGCAGATGTCACTATGGATTTCACGCATGATGTGCTCCTGCATCCGTTTGCTGATGCGGCGGTTCTTGGAACGCATGAACAGTCTGTTTTCTATCAGACTGCAAAACTTCGTGCCTTCCTTGTCCACAATACAGAGTATCTGGTTCTCAAGGAAAAAATCCATGTCTGTGGAGTATTCCACATTCGGGGAGATTCTTATATATTTCATATATTCACGGTTGGGATGATAATTACGGTGGCGGTGTGGGTGGGGTCGTCCGCCCTTTGTTCTTTCAATACGGAAAAAATATGTGCCGGATAATAGTCCCGGCACATAAAATAGTTACTCGCATACGAACAGTTCATCCGCATTCTTTCCCGATAAACGGATAAGCCTGTCTTCGTATTTATCGTATAGCTTGTTAAATTCATCCTGATACTTTGAACGATATGTCCCTCTTTTAGTCATCAGTCGTTCGGGCAATTTCCCGTACTTGTCTATCAGTTCCTTTTCTGCCAAAGAACACGCAAATTGTTTGATGGTATCAATCATTTCTTCTTTCTCCATAATGTTACAATCTTATAAAAATCGGATCGGGTATTGAAAGGTGAAATTTTTCACCTTTCAATACTATACATTCAAGCGGCCTTATCATCATGGGGCAATGCAGGGGAAACTTTTTGTTTTTCATCCTTTTTCGCTGTCGCTTTTTCCGCTTTCTTCATCTCCTTTATCCTCTCTCCCAAACGTTCGTGCCTTTTCTGATATTCTTCCTCGTGGGTGGCTTTGGCAAGTCCGTACTGGTCGGGGAAGTGCATGTTTGCGAAGTCCCTCAAGAGCTTGGATGCGTTATTGTCTCCGTAGCCGCCCTCGCAGAGGGAGTGGATGATGAAATCGCGTTTGATGACCGTCCTTTGTGCGTCCGTCAGTTTGGCTACAATCTTCATCCGCTGTTTCTCGTCCAACGGCATCGGTTGGTCTTTGATGCCGCAAAGCGGATAATGCTTCCTTTGCAGTTTGGTCAGCATGATGAAATAAAGCATTCCGTCCTCGTATTGCGTAAACGGACTTTCGGGATAGTCATTCTCACGGACTATCTTTTTCGTATCGGTAACAATCTTCTCGGTGGAGAGTTGTTTGAAACGCTTGTCCCGCTCCTGCAATGTCTCAATGGTAACGGGGGCGATTTCCTTCCTGTTTATCTCCACATAGCAAAGTTCGGGTTCTGTCTGTCCCACTTTGACGTACGTCTTTATCTTGCCCTCTTCCTTTTTACGGTTGAGTTCTTCCACCTTTCGGGCGTATTCCTCGTTTTTCTGTTCAAAGGTCTGTACCGCTTGTTCATACTCTGTCGGTTCGGAGAACTGCTCCTTTTGCGGTGCTTCGGGTGCTTTGGGAAATTCCCTTGCCGATACGTTGTAATCGAGTTCTTTGATTTCATGCCCTTTCTTGTCCAATTTTTGGAGTGCCGTGTCGTTACGGCTTCCGTAATAAGGTCGGGCGATCACCAGCTTCGGATCGGATTTCAACAGTTTCTCCGTTTCCTTTGCCACATGCGCAGAGTTCTTGGCTTCCAGACATTTGCGGTTGGTACAATGTCCGCACCCGTTATGTTCGGCAAAAAGGTTGTAGTTGGCTGCGTTGTGTGCACACGCCTTGCATTCCGTCTTGTCGAACTTGTATTGCTCAAGGTCGGTTGTGTAATATTTCTCAAAATGTTTCTTGAACAGATTGAGCGTGTAACCGCTCCAATCGTCCCTATTGCCCTGCTTCAGGTGACTCTCGTACACGTCCTTTTGGATATTGGTTTCATAGGTGCTTATTTCCTCGGCCACACTGACGGTGATTGTCCCGTTATCCAGCAGTTCACCGATAGGCGCATACAATTCGTTCAGTTTCAAACGTGTATAGATATACTTCTCGCTCCGTCCGAAGCGGCTGACGAGTGAGTACATGTCGTACCTGCCTTTTTCAAGCAGGCGTTTGAAGGCTCTCGCTTCCTCGGTGGGGCATACCTGCTCACGCTGTAAGTTCTCGCTTAGTGACATGTCCTCCGCTTCATCGTCCGTTATATGGTCGTATATGGTTGCCTTTATCGTCTTTGCTCCTGCAAGCAGTGAGGCACGGTAGCGGCGTTCGCCGTAGATGATTTCGTAACCGCCTGCCGTGCGTGGACGTACGGCAATGGCCTGCAAGACTCCCACTTCCCGAATGCTGTCGGCAAGTTCCTGCAAGGATGTGTCATTGAAGGTCTTGCGGTGGTTGTCCGCACTTGGGTGTACGGCTGTGATGTCAAGGTCTGTCTCAGCCGTTGCCGTTGCAAGCGGTGTCTTGGGCGTGGCTTGCTGCGGTGTTTCTTCCACAATGGTGGGAACGGTTGCCGTTTCGGGTGCTTCCGTCACTCCGGCAGTTGTGGGTATGTCCTGCCCACAGATTAACGTCATTGGCTTGGGGATGATTGCCAAAGCGGTTACCTTTACTGCCGTTTCTTTCTCTGATTTCTGAACTTTGTTGTTCTTCCGTGCATTCTTGTTCGTTTTCATAACTATAAATTTTAATGGGTTGATATTGATTGAATTACTTTCGATAGGTAGGGCGGTTTGTTCCGCCCTGCCTTTTACGTCTCTATACGTTGGCATACGTTGCGAGTGTCTCACGTACTTTCTGTTCCTGCTTCCTGCTGTATATCCATCCTGCACGCCTTTCACCGTTATAGGTAAGGTTCGCACGGAACAGACCGTTCAAGCCTTTCAAAACGTCCTTTATCGGCTTGGTGTCCCCGAATACGGCTATCGCCTTTTCACTGTATTCCACAATTTCAAGATTGAGCGTTGAGAGGTCTGCGGATGTTGTCGGCTGCTGCGCTTCAGTTTCCCCTTGCGGTGCTTTCAGACAAATGTTGGCTTCGTCCCCTGCGGTGTGGGCGTATCGTTCGATGAACTTTTCAAGGTCGTAAATCCGCTCTTTTGAAATCGTCCAACCGCTGTACTTGTTACGCCCCAAATACATGCCGTCCCCCATGCTGTAATTTTCACGGTGTTCGTATTCCTTGTCGTTCTCTGCCAGATAAGCCGTTCCCTCAAAATTGGCGGCATATTTGCGCATTTCGGAAAAGAGGTTTCGTGTATGGGTGGAAAAGCCTAAAATCACGGTTCTTTCTATACGGTAGTCGTAGTAGTCCGTATAGCTGTCACACTCGCTCACCCGTAGTTCACCGATAATGACGGCTTTCGCATCCGATGGGATAAGGGGGCGCAAGCGTTCCGCTCCGATTTTTGCGGTGTGTTTGTTCCTCTGCCGTTCTTCCTCCGCTTTTCTGTCATCCTCCGTTTTCTTCTCCCTCGCTTTGGAAAGCAGGGCGGCTGTTTCCAACGGATCCAAAAACTTGGGGTTCGCATCGTCATAATACATGCCTATCCCGAATTTTTCCGACAAGGGTCGGATAAGGTCGGAAGTATGAAACTCGTGTGTCCGCAAATTGATAAGATGATAGGTTATTCCCCACTGGCTGCGGTTTACTTCATACACTACATAGCTGTCGTAGCTGTAACCTTCCAGCATTACCACTTGATTGACTGAAACGGTCTGTTCGTCTCTGTCATAGCTTCTGTTCGCTCCCAATAAATGTACTTTGTTCATAATGAATTGTTTTAATGATTAATATTTCGGTTCAGAATATCACGCAAAAAAGGATGATGAAAAGGAGAAGAACGGAAAGGAAAAGGATGCGCCATACTGAACGGATGAGGAAAAACACCACCGCCAAAACTACCAACGTGGGCAGAATACCGCCTAACCCCGTCACCACACCACCGACGAAGGCACACACGAAACGCACCGCCACATACACCATGAAACCGACCAGCGACCACTTCACCAAAATTTTTATGCCGGTTGGAGCGGAGCCGAAGCCTCGTTTCAAATCTTGCTGTATTTCTGTTCTCTTTTTCATAACATTGACTTTTTTTTTATGCCTTGTCGGTGGCTTCACCTTGCTCGTTTCAGGGGGCAGATACGGACGGGGAGAAAATGTGCAAGGCTTTTGGTGAAAAATTTTCAATCGCCCGGCTGGACGGATTGAAAAATTTTCGCCAAAACCCGTAGGGCGCGAAGCGGCCTTGCAGATTTTTAGGGGCCCCGGCCGTAGCTTCGCACCCTGAACCATGCAAGGGGAAGTCATGACGGGGTAATAAAAATGAGGAAATTGTTATTTGAGGAAATAAGAGATAAGGAAATATAGCAAGATTCGAGAGGACTGCTTCATAACCAATTATAAATAACAATCATAGTTTATGATAAACTGTTTATGTATTATTTTTCGTGAATAAATACATTTTTTTGTAGATTAAATTGTCACCGACAATTGTATTATTTCCTCCACAGAAAATTCAAAGTAATTATTTCGCCTTACTATAATGTCTATATAAACTTAACTTTGAAGAAATCGGTAATTATACAAAAGCTACAGCATACAATCTTATAAATTTATTCCTAAATTCTGTAACAGCCAAAAGAATAGCCCATCTTATCTTTGTAGCCAAATAAGACATCAAAAATATCACGCTTTATGGAAAATCAGAATTTGACTCAAGAAAACTTTCCTATTATAGGTATGAGTTGTGCTTCTTGTGCCGCACGAATAGATAAGGTACTCAATCGCCAACCGGGTGTCAGCAAAGCTATTGTAAACTATGCGGCCGGTACTGCTACTGTGGTATATACCCCTTCCGTATGTACTCCCAATGCATTGCAACAAGCTGTTCAGGCTGCCGGATATGACCTGTTGATTCAACAGACTCCCAATATGCTTGAAGAGGTCGAAGTAGTGCACGATCAAAAATACCATGCACTCAAATTACGCACGATATGGGCCATCATTCTATCTATACCGATTGTCATTATCGGTATGTTCTTCATGGATATGCCATACGCCAACCTAATTATGTGGATACTTTCTACTCCGGTTGTTTTCTGGTTGGGAAGAGGCTTTTTCACCAATGCATGGAAGCAATTAAAGCATGGCAGTGCCAATATGGATACGTTGGTGGCAAACAGCACTGGAATAGCCTATCTGTTCAGCTTGTTCAACCTGTTTTTTCCAGAGTTCTGGGTGTCAAGGGGTGTTCATCCGCACGTTTACTTCGAGGCAGCAAGTACTATTATTGCCTTCATCCTATTGGGACGACTTCTGGAAGAAAAGGCCAAAGGCAACACTTCATCAGCCATCAAAAAGCTAATGGGATTGCAACCTAAAAACGTAACCATTATCACCTCTACAGGCGAACAAAAGGAAATTCCCATCGAACAAATCCGACCAGGAAATATTCTTTTAGTAAAACCCGGTGAACGTATTGCGGTGGACGGTGTGGTTACAGAGGGTGCATCCTATGTGGATGAGAGTATGCTTAACGGTGAACCGATAGCCATATCCAAGGATAAAGATTCTAAAGTCTTTGCCGGTACCATCAATCAAAAAGGAAGTTTCCGTTTTCGGGCTGAAAAAGTAGGAACCGACACGCTTTTGGCTAAAATCATCCATATGGTACAAGATGCGCAAGGAAGTAAGGCACCCGTGCAACAAATAGTGGATAAGATAGCAGGTATTTTTGTTCCTACTATTATCTCCATTGCCGTATTGTCTTTCGTGGTATGGGTTATGCTGGGGGGAACAAACGGATTCACACACGGCTTACTGGCTTTGGTTACTGTATTAATTATCGCTTGCCCATGCGCCTTGGGCTTGGCGACCCCCACCGCCATTATGGTAGGTATCGGCAAAGGTGCGGAAAGAGGTATTCTGATAAAAGATGCCGAAAGTCTGGAAACAGCCAAGAAAATAGACACCATTGTACTTGATAAGACCGGAACTGTGACTGAAGGTAAGCCAAAGGTCAGCACGGTGGTATGGAATAACTTGTCGGAAAACGCAGAAAGTATCTTTTATAGTTTGGAGAAACTCTCGGAACATCCACTTGCCGAAGCTGTTACCAGCTATTTTAAGGACACTCGCCAAATCGAAATCAAACATTTCGAGAGTATTACCGGAAAGGGTGTGAAAGGAGAATCGGAAGGCAAGACCTATTATGCTGGTAATCGCCAATTACTGGAAGAACATAAGATTGCTATCTCTTCTGTCCTGTTCAACAACTTTACTCATCTGACGGCAGAAGCACAAACCGTTATCTGGTTTGCGGATGACACAAATGCCTTGGCAATCGTTGCTATTACAGACCAAATCAAGAAAACCTCCATACAAGCTGTAACGGAACTGAAAGCTGCCAATATTGAAGTGCATTTATTGACCGGAGATAATGAAACTACCGCCAGGGAGATTGCCCGTAAAGCAGGAATACAGCATTATAAAGCAGGAGTATTGCCGCAAGACAAAGCAGCTTTTGTCCGCCAGTTGCAGAAAAAAGGTAAAAAGGTTGCGATGGTGGGCGATGGCATAAATGATAGCGCAGCTCTTGCACAAGCAGATTTGGGTATCGCCATGGGAAGCGGAAGTGACATAGCCATAGATGTAGCCCAAATGACTGTTATTTCTTCCGACTTGACAAAGATACCAGAAGCTCTTGAATTGTCCAGGCAAACGGTACGAACCATCCGCCAAAACTTGTTTTGGGCATTTATCTACAATCTGCTTGGTGTACCTGTAGCGGCAGGTATCCTTTATCCCATCAACGGCTTTTTATTAAACCCAATGATAGCCGGAGCAGCTATGGCGTTCAGTAGTGTCAGCGTGGTAAGCAACAGCCTACGGCTGAGAAAAAAGAAGATACAAAATGCAGATGTTTCGGTTAATTTATCCGTCACAGAGCAAGATAGAGAACTTGAAGAGAAAGTAGAAACATTATCAGAAAAATTTATGAAAAAAGAATTTAAAGTAGAAGGAATGAGTTGCAATCATTGTCGTATGCGTGTGGAAAAAGCATTGAACAAAATGGAAGGAATACGTGCTACGGTAACTCTTAATCCATCGGTAGCCATCGTTGAATTTACCAATGGCGAGAAAACTTTGGAAGAGCTACAGAACATGGTTACCCAAGAAGCCGGTGATTACGTGTTGAGAGAATAATAAGAATTTTAGAAGATATGACACGAACTCGGTTGACAGGAATGGGAGTAGCATTGATTACCCCATTTAAAGAAGATGGAAGCGTAGATTATGATGCGCTTATCCTTTTGGTAGATTATTTGCTACAGAACGGTACGGACTTTCTGTGTGTATTGGGCACTACGGCCGAAACACTCACATTGACCGAAGAGGAGAAAAAAAGAATAAGACATACGGTTATTGAACGTGTGAACGGACGCATCCCGATTCTTTTAGGCGTAGGTGGAAATAACACGCTTACCGTAGTAGAGACACTGAAAAATGAGGACTTCACCGGTGTAGATGCTATTCTTTCAGTAGTACCTTACTACAACAAGCCCTCCCAAGAAGGAATATACCAACATTTCAAAGCCATTGCCGAATCTACCGAACTGCCTATTGTTTTATACAATGTTCCGGGACGGACAGGTACAAATATGAAAGCGGAAACGACCCTGCGTATTGCACGTGATTTCAAAAATGTGATAGCCGTTAAGGAGTCGTCCGGTGACATTACTCAAGTGGACGATATCATCAAGAACAAGCCTGACGGATTTGATGTGATTTCGGGTGACGACGGCATTACTTTTCCATTGCTTACCTTGGGGGCAACAGGTGTCATTTCTGTAATAGGTAACGCTTTCCCGCGTGAGTTCAGCCGCATGGTACGTTTGGCTCTACATGGCGATTATGCCAATGCCCTTACCATTCACCACCAATTTACCGAACTATTCAAACTATTGTTCGTGGATGGAAATCCGGCAGGTGTCAAAGCTATGCTCAATGCCATGGGGATGATTGAAAACCGGTTACGTCTTCCCTTGGTACCTACACGCATTACGACCATGGAGGCAATGCGTAAAATTTTATCAGAGCTAAACATCAAATCCGTATAAGCCTTATGTATGCAAATAAAGTAAAGAAAGTTGTTGCCGTTCACGACTTGTCCGGATTGGGACGAGTATCCTTAACGGTTGTTATCCCTATTCTTTCCTCAATGGGGTTCCAGGTGTGTCCACTGCCTACGGCGGTGTTGTCCAATCATACCCAGTATCCGGAATTTTCTTTCCTTGATTTGACGGACGAAATGCCTAAAATCATCTCCGAGTGGAAGAAGTTGGAAGTGCAGTTCAATGCCTTCTACACCGGTTATTTGGGTTCTCCGCACCAGATACACATCGTCTCCAATTTCATTGAAGACTTCCGTCAGCCGGACGGTCTGGTCGTTGTAGATCCGGTGTTGGGTGACAATGGGCGACTCTATGCCAACTTTCACGAGTCCATGATTGATGAAATGAAGCATCTCATTACCAAAGCAGATGTCATCACTCCCAATCTGACGGAACTATTTTATCTATTGGGCATCCCTTATCGGGAAACGAACACGGATGAGGAACTGAAATCTTACCTTCGCCAACTGTCCGATTACGGTCCAGAGGTAGTGATTATTACCAGCGTTCCCGTTGCGGGCGACAAGAGCAAAACCTCCGTCTATGCCTACAATCGTAGCGGCAATCGTTACTGGAAAGTGACCTGCCCTTACCTGCCTGCCCATTATCCCGGAACGGGCGATACTTTTACAAGCGTTATCACCGGAGCCTTGCTGCAAGGCGATAGCCTACCCATTGCCTTAGACCGTGCCACTCAATTCATATTGCAAGGTATTCGCGCCACTTTCGGATATGAATATGACAATCGGGAAGGAATACAACTCGAAAAAGTATTGCACAACCTTGATATGCCTATTCAAGTATGTAGTTATGAACTTATTTAGAGGGGAATACAAACAACTGAAATTATACAAATAAATACCCGAATTATGTAACAGGCAAAGAATTAAGAGGTTGTATTTTTGCAAAAAAAATAAAAATGGCACAGAAAAGGTATAAGCACATATTATGGGATTTGGATGGAACGATAATTGATTCTAAGATTGGAGTTTCCGAGTCAATAAGATATTGTTTAAAATATTTCAATATCGAAGTTACTTGTTTGGATGAATTCAAACCAATGATTGGTCCTCCTCTTCAGGATTCTCTTCGGGAAATATACAATTTCTCACCTCAACAGGTTGAAATTGCCTGCAAGCTGTATGACGAATATTATATGAAGAAAGGTATTCATGAATACAAGGTGTTCCAAAATATTGAGAAAGTTTTGTCGCAATTACAAAATGACAACAAGGAATTATATGTGGCAACAACAAAACCGGAATATGCCGCAAAACAACTCTTGGCTGATTGCAAGTTAGATACTTATTTCAAATTTATAGGTGGGGATAACGAAGAATTCACCCGTTCGAACAAGGCAGACGTGATACAATATGTACTATCTGCAAACAACATATCAGCCACTGATAATGTGGTTATGATAGGTGACAGAAAGTATGATATGTTGGCTGCCAAAAAAATAGGTATTGATACTATTGGTGTCCTGTATGGATATGGAGATAGAAACGAGCTATTGACAAATGGCGCCCAATATATAATAGAAGAGCCATACGAGTTGTTGAATTTGCTTAAAGGATAAAACGTAATGTTGAACTAAAAGATAGAACAGATGAATCAAGTTTCCAGTCATGTAACCCGTTTATCCCCTTCAGCTACACTCTTGATGTCCCAAAAGAGTGCAGAGTTGAAGGCTAAAGGAGTAGATGTCATTAATATGAGTGTGGGAGAACCCGACTTTAATACTCCCGGACATATTAAAAAGGCAGCAATCGAAGCCATAGAACAGAACTATTCTTATTATTCGCCCGTAATGGGCTTTTTGTCTTTACGGGAAGCCATTGCGAATAAATTGAATAATGAAAATGGGGTGAACTACTCAGCCTCCCAAATTATATGTTCAAATGGTGCTAAACAATCTGTTTGCAATGCTATATTGGCAGTAGTGAATCCGGGAGATGAGGTGATAATTCCGGCTCCTTATTGGGTAAGCTATCCGGAAATGGTAAAACTGGCTGAAGGTGTACCTGTAGTTGTACCTACTGAAATAGAACAAGATTTTAAAATAACACCTTCACAATTGGAAGCCGTCATTACTTCAAAGACACGTGCAATCATTCTGAGTTCTCCCAACAATCCCACCGGAACTGTTTATTCCCGGCAAGAACTTCAAGAATTAGCAAACGTGTTATCCAAACATGAGCATGTACTCATTTTATCCGATGAAATATACGAACACGTAAATTATGTGGACAAGCATGAAAGTATAGCTCAATTTCCGACTATCAAAGAACGGGTTATCATTATCAATGGAGTATCCAAAGCATATGCTATGACCGGATGGAGAATAGGATTCGTTGCCGGTCCGGAATGGGTTGTAAAAGGATGTTCTAAATTACAAGGACAATATACCAGTGGTCCTTGTTCTATCTCTCAGAAAGCCGCAGAAGCCGCATATAGAGGTTTGCAGAACTGTGTGGAAGAAATGCGTTTAGCATTTGAGCGACGTAGAGATTTGGTAGTGAGACTAGGAAAAGAAATTGCAGGTCTGGAAGTCAATATACCTGAAGGGGCATTCTATTTATTCCCTAAATGCAGCAGTTTTTTTGGTAAGAGATACAAAGACTGGGTAATCAACAATTCCACAGACTTGGTGATGTACTTGCTGGAAGTCGGACACGTGGCAGCTGTCAGTGGAGACGCTTTCGGCGCACCCGGATATTTTCGTATCAGCTATGCGACAAGTGATGAGAACATTGTAGAAGCAATGAAAAGAATCAAGAGTGCTTTGGAACTTCTGGTATAGAATCTGATTTAATGGGACAAACAATGAAACCATTTGATGTATATCCTGTTTTTGACATAAACATTGTCAAAGGAGAAAGATGCTCTGTTTGGGATGACAAAGGAACCAAGTATATGGATCTTTATGGAGGTCATGCCGTTATTTCGGTAGGCCATTCGCATCCTTCCTTTATAGATGCCCTTACCAAACAAGCCGGTAAATTGGCTTTTTATTCAAACTCTGTAAAAAACGAACTACAACAAGAGTTGGCAGAACGCTTGGGGAGAATGTCCCAATACGAGGATTATAAACTTTTTCTGGTAAATTCGGGGGCAGAAGCCAATGAGAACGCATTGAAATTAGCTTCCTTTTATAATAGAAGAACCAGAGTTATAGCTTTTAAAAACGCTTTTCATGGTCGGACTTCATTGACGGTTGAGGCTACCGATAATCCCAAGATTATAGCCCCTATTAATCAGAATGGGCATGTAACCTATCTGCCATTGAATGATACCGAATCATTGGTGCGGGAACTTTCTAAGGGCGATGTGTGTGCCGTCATTATAGAAGGAATACAAGGAATCGGAGGAATCCAATTACCTACATCGCAATTTATGCAGATACTACAACAAGAGTGCAATAAGACCGATACAATCTTAATTCTCGATGAAATACAATCAGGATACGGGCGTAGTGGAAAATTTTTTGCACATCAGTATGATGGTATTCGTCCGGATTTAATCACTGTCGCAAAGGGAATCGCCAATGGCTTCCCTATGGGAGCCGTATTGATTTCTCCCCAATTCACATCCATATATGGTCAATTAGGAACAACCTTCGGAGGGAACCATTTGGCTTGTGCTGCCGCTATTTCCGTATTGGACATTATGGAGAAAGAAGAACTTGTCGTGAATGCCAAACAGGTAGGTGATTTTCTGATTGATGAACTCCGCAAAATGCCATATATAAAAGAAGTACGTGGACGAGGATTGATGATAGGATTGGAATTTGATGTGGCAGTCAGAGAAATTCGTCAAAGACTATTATTTGAGCAGAAAGTTTTTACCGGAGTTGCAGGAAACAATGTAATCCGTATCTTACCGCCTCTTTGCCTAACAATGGACGAAGCTCAGGAGTTTTTATCACGATTGTCTGCAATATTACATATAACCATTTAAAAGATAGAACAAATGAAAAAGATTTTTTTATTTCTTTCTGTTTTGCTTGCAAGTAGCAGGCTATTGTTTGCCCAAAATGAAGGGGTCGTATATGATGAAAGAACATTAAACAGTGAAGTTTTGCGTGGAGAACGGAAATATGGTATTTATTTACCACCTGATTACAATTCGTCAGAAAGAAATTATCCGGTTCTTTATTTACTCCATCCAGCTGGTCCGAAAGGAACTGTTCCCAATCAACAGGGATGGATTAACTATGGCAATTTGAAACATTATATGGACAATGCCATTAAGGAAGGAAAAATTGTTCCTATGATTGTGGTAACACCGGATGCAAATTTCGGGAATAGGCATATTAGTTACTTTAACGACCCTGATAACAATTTCAATTTTGAGGATTTCTTTTTTCAAGAATTCATTCCATATATAGAAAAGACATATCGTTGTCGTACAGAAAAAGGTAGCCGTGCCATTGCCGGTGCATCTATGGGAGGTGGAGCCGCTTTTTTCTATGCTTTGCATCAACCAGAGATGTTTGTTGCCTCTTGTCCGCTAAGTGCTGCCATTAGAGGGTATGAAAAAGATTATATAAAATCCAGATACCCTAATATTACAGAAAAAGAACTGATGGAGTGGTACAAACCGTATAATGTTTACGAGTTATTCAAACAATTGCCAGAAGAAAAAAAGCAAACTGTATCATGGTATATTTCTTGTGGGGATGACGATGCTTTATCACCCAATAATGTGTTACTACATGCAGATTTGAAGAAAATGGAAATTCCTCATGAGTTCAGAATGCAGAATGGAAAACATGATTGGAGATACTGGCGTTCAGTACTGCCTGAAGTTCTCCAGTTTGTATCTACTCATTTTTGTAAATAGATTTAACACGTCCTTTAATAAAACTATCTTGCACTTTTTAAGGATATGCGTTTATCTGAACTAAAAACAGGAGAAAAAGGGATAATAGTCAAAGTTTTGGGACATGGTGGCTTTCGCAAGCGCATCGTGGAAATGGGATTTATCAAAGGAAAGACTATAGCTGTTATTTTAAACGCCCCCTTGAAAGATCCGATAAAATACAGTTTGTTGGGTTATGAAATTTCCCTTCGACGGCAGGAGGCCGAGATGATTGAGGTGGTGAGCGAACAAGAAACGCGCACCACTCAAGATTCTTATTATGGTCCTATAATAGAAGAGACCATGATACCTGAAAACAAGATGGCGACGTTGGCAAAAGGGAAACGGCGTACTATTAATGTGGCATTAATAGGAAACCCTAATTGTGGGAAAACCTCGTTATTTAATTACGCTTCCGGTGCCCATGAACGCATAGGAAATTATAGCGGAGTTACCGTAGATGCCAAAGAAAACGCTTTTGACTTTCAAGGATACCATTTTCGCATAGTGGATCTACCTGGTACTTATTCTTTATCAACTTATACACCGGAAGAAGTATATGTGCGCAAATACATTATCGAAGAAACTCCTGATGTGATTATCAATGTAGTAGATGCATCAAACTTAGAACGCAATTTTTATCTTACGACCCAGCTTATTGATATGAATGTGCGAATGGTTGTCGCCCTAAATATGTTTGATGAACTCAAAGCGAGTGGTAATCAACTAGATTATCTTAAGTTAAGCCGATTGTTAGGCGTACCTATGGTACCTACCGTTTGCCGTACAGGAGAAGGTGTTGATAAATTGTTCCACATTATTATCAGTCTTTACGAAGGTATTGATTTTCTCACGCAGGAAAAGTTGGATGTTCGTACAGAAGTGTTGGAAGATTTAAAAGGATGGCATGAAACATACGTTCCTGACCATGAATTTGGAAGTCATAGCGAGGAAGTACATATTAAATCTCATGCGTATTTCCGTCATATCCATATCAATCATGGACCAGAATTGGAACGTAGCATTGAGGCTGTAAAGAAGTTGATTAGTGACAACAAGCAGATTCGTCACAAATATTCCACTCGTTTCTTAGCCATCAAACTATTGGAGAAAGACAAGGACATAGAATTATTTGTCAAGACGCTGCCTAATGGAAGTGAAATTTTAGCTCTGCGGGATAAAGAAACTCAACGTCTCTATAAGGCAATAAATGAAGATAGCGAACAGGCTATTACTGATGCCAAGTATGGTTTCATTGCCGGAGCATTAAAAGAGACATTTGTAAATAACCAAAAGGAAAAAGAGCAGGTGACTCGCATAATAGATACGATTGTAACCCATCATATTTGGGGGTACCCTATATTCTTCCTTTTCCTCTATATAATGTTTGAGGTTACATTTGTCTTTGGAAATTATCCCATGCAAGGTATCGAATGGTTGGTAGAGCAATTAGGAAATCAAATACGCAACAATATGACCGAAGGACCATTAAAAGCTCTGCTTGTCGATGGCATCATAGGAGGAGTGGGAGGAGTTATCGTGTTTCTACCGAATATTCTGATTTTGTATTTCTTCATATCCATTATGGAAGATTCGGGATATATGGCACGTGCTGCATTTATTATGGATAAGATTATGCACCGTATGGGATTGCATGGTAAATCATTTATTCCTCTTATCATGGGGTTTGGATGCAATGTACCGGCAATCATGTCATCGCGTATCATTGAAGATCGCAAGTGTAGAATTATAACCATGTTAATTAATCCATTGATGTCATGTAGTGCTCGTTTACCCATTTACTTGGTCATGACTCAGGCTTTTTTTCCAAGCCATGCCGGTTTTATATTGCTATGCGTTTACTCCACGGGAATCCTATTAGCTGTTTTCATGGCACGTATTTTTAGTAAATTATTGATGAAAGGCGATGATGCTCCTTTTGTAATGGAACTTCCTCCCTACCGTATGCCCACAGCAAAAAGCATCTTTCGCCATACTTGGGAAAAAGGGAACCACTATTTGCGAAAAATGGGCAGTATTATTATGGTTGCCTCTATTATTATTTGGTTTTTGGGTTATTATCCACATGATAATTACGAAACAGTTGCAGAACAGCAGGAAAATTCCTATATTGGTCAAATCGGAAAAGCTATTGAACCGATGATTGAACCTTTGGGATTCGATTGGAAACTTGGAGTCGGATTGATTTCGGGTATTGGTGCAAAAGAGTTGGTGGTTAGTACCTTAGGAGTTCTTTATACGAATGAAAGTGATATTGAGAACGTGAATCTTTCAAATCGTATTCCTATCACTCCACTCGTCGCTTTGACTTATATGCTGTTTGTGCTGATTTATTTCCCATGTATAGCAACACTGATTGCGATAAAACAAGAATCAGGAAGTTGGAAATGGGCACTGTTTTCCATGGGTTATACTTTAGTTCTGGCATGGGGGCTGGCTTTTACAGTATATCAGTTAGGAAGTTTGATTGTTTAGTATGTAGAAATAGGATAATTGTTAAAAATATGAATAAGATTTATATAAAGAACATGGTGTGTGACCGCTGCATAATGGTGGTAACAAATATTTTATCCCAACTTGAATTGAAGGTTGCCCATATCGCTTTAGGAGAAATAGTTCTTTTATGTCCGCCAACAGAGAAACAAATGCAGGAATTGTTAGATCAATTACAGAAAGTTGGTTTTGAAATTATAGATGACAAACGTTCCCGGATAGTCGAGCAGATAAAGACTTGTATTCGCGAGTTGGTGCATCGCAAAAACGGTATGTTGAAGACTAATTTATCTGATTATTTATGTGAAAACATTCATTTGGATTATTCTTATTTGTCTGGCTTGTTTTCTGAAAATGAAGGTCGGACGATAGAAAAGTATTTCATCTATCAGAAAATAGAAAGAGTCAAAGAGTTGCTTGTCTATGATGATATGCAACTTAGCGAAATAGCTTATATTATGAATTATTCAAGTGTAGCACATTTAAGCAATCAGTTCAAGAAAGTTACAGGATTTACCCCTACTTATTTTAAACAAATGAGTACACAATGTCGTAAACCATTGGATAAACTATAACTATATAAATGAATCTGAAAATGATGTAACAATCAGAGAGTGTTTTTCCTGTTACTTTGCAGTCGAAATATAAAAGGTACTGTTTAATAAGGAAAAAGATTGGATTAGGAACAAGGAATAGTATCTTGTAAAAAGGTGCTATTCCTTTTTTTGTCTGATTATTAAGATTATATATCTATCTCTTGTTATCTATTGCTTGCTTATTTCTTTATCTGCATCCCTAAAATAACCGATAACTTAATATAGTTCATATGATAATAAAAAGAAGGACAATAAAACTAATGGTCTTACTTGTAGGCTTTGTGAATGTAAATAGAATATATGCACAAGAGATAAGCCTTCAACAGGCTTTAAAACAGGGTATGGAGAATTATGAAACAATCCGATCGAAAACCTTACAAGTAGAAGCACAAAAGAAACTGGTTAATCATGCCAAAACAATGCTTTTACCTGATATAAAATTTTCGGCCCAGCAAGTATATGGTACAGCCAACGCATGGCATGGACCACAATATAGCTTTGGTGAGGGGATGACAACCACAAGTATGCCACAAGACAAACAAAATTGGGAGGCTGCTTTCGGTTCACTTTATATGGCAGGTTTTAATTGGACACTTTATTCTTTCGGTCAAACGAAA
This sequence comes from Bacteroides fragilis NCTC 9343, assembly GCF_000025985.1. Classification (NCBI taxonomy): domain Bacteria; kingdom Pseudomonadati; phylum Bacteroidota; class Bacteroidia; order Bacteroidales; family Bacteroidaceae; genus Bacteroides; species Bacteroides fragilis. Next base: position 4,542,881 of record NC_003228.3, on the reverse strand, counting down.
AACAATATACGGTTCGCTGAGTCCGAATATGAATTACGGCAATCGGAATTGGAATAGGAAAAATTCAAACATCAGATACAGGTGTCAGCTACATATTTCAATCTTCTTGCTATGCAGCAACTTGTAAAAATACAAGAGCGGAACATAGATAGGGCAAAAACGCTTTTCTCCGTTACTCAGGCCCTGACATCTAACAATATCAGACCCAAAGCAGAAGCTGCAATGGCAGAAGCAGAAGTTGCAACTTCGCGTATTACTCTACTGAAGGCGCAGGACAAAGTTTATGAACTGTCAAAAGACTTTGCATTGATAACAGGAATCGAAGATGAGGAATTCTTGCTCGACTCTTCCTATATGTGTATATTTCCAATCGACCGAACATCTGCTGAAGAAGTATCCGATAACCACCCCTCGTTACGCCATGCACAAGATGCAGTTGAAGCAAGTACCTACAAGATGAAAATCTTCCAGTCGGAAGCCCTACCCCGTATTAGCCTTGTCGGAACTATTTCAGGAAGGGGATCTGGGTTCGGATATAATTACACCCAAGTACCGGAGGCTGTCTCTCACTCATACACTCAAGGAGTAGGTATAAACCGAAGCAATTTTCTTATTGGGATAGGACTGAACTGGAACTTTACATCATTGTTCAGGAACCGCTCCAAAGTTGCGTCTCAAAAACAGCTTTCATATTCATTAGAAATAGAACGGAATCTGCTTTCCAGAGAATTGAAAGAACAAACTCATTATGCTGACAAAAAGTTGCAACTTGCATACAGTCAATACAATGAAGCAGTTACCCGAAAAAAGGCAGCACAAATTTCTTACGATCAATATTTAGCCATGTATAGAAATGGTCTGACTTCCATTTCCGATCTTGCCCAAGCCATGTATGCCTTGACTGCGGCGGAGTCCGAGCAGGAAATCATGGCTATCAATATATGGCAGGCTTATCTATTGAAGATTGCAAATAACGGAGATATAGAAGCCTTTATCGCTCAAATCAATAACATATAATAATGTATTTATGAATATAATTCGCGGAGCATTACGCAGACCCATATCGACACTGGTACTGGTATTCGGATTGTTATTCTTCGGAATAAAAGCCGTCCGGGACATTCGTGTAGATATTTTGCCGGATATGAATCTTCCGGTAGTTTATATAGCACACGCCTTCAACGGATATACTCCGGAACAAATGGAAGGCTATTTTACAAAAATGTATACCAACATGATGCTGTTTACCAACGGCATCAAAAATATAGAGACTAAAAATTCGCAAGGTCTTACCTTGATGAAGGTTACATTCTATCCGGATACGGATATGGGACAGGCGATTGCGGAACTGAGTGCCTTATCCAATCGTTCGCAGATATTCCTGCCGCCGGGTACTCCCGATCCTTTTATTATCCGATTCGACGCATCGTCCCAGCCCGTCGGTCAGGTCGTTTTCCGCAGTCCTACGAAAAACAACAATCAATTGCAGGATATTGCGAACTTTACGGCACGTCCTTTTTTGATTTCCGTACCGGGAATAACGACTGCTCCACCGTTCGGGGGAAGTCCCCGTACTATTGAGATTAATGTTGATCCGCAGGCACTTCGTGCTCATAAATTGGCTCCGGAGCAAATTGTGGAAGCTATAAGCCGTAACAATATAACGGCTCCTTCCGGTAATATATTCACGGAAGATAAAAACTATATCACTCCGACCAATAATAATCTGAAAACCGTCCGGGAGTTTGAGGATATTCCACTTGTCAAAGGTAGCGTGGGAACAGTTTTTCTGAGGGATGTGGCAACCATATCCGACGGAGCCGATATTGCAACCGGATATGCGTTGGTCAATGGTAAACGTTCGGTATACATCAATGTTGCCAAATCAGGGAATGCTTCAACTTGGGATGTGGTGAAAAATTTGAAAAAACGCCTACCTGTCATTCAAAACAACCTGCCTGACGATGTTACGGTTTCTTTTGAGTTTGACCAATCCGTTTATGTAATCAATGCCGTTAAAAACCTGCTTACCGAGGGATTTATCGGTGTGATTCTGACAGGACTCATGGTATTGTTGTTTCTACGGGACAGGCGCTCCGCTTTTATAGTCATTCTGACTATCCCTATATCACTGATTTCCGGTGTCCTTTTTCTTCATCTGTTCGGGCAGTCAATCAATATCATGTCATTGTCCGGTTTGGCTTTGGCTGTAGGTATTCTGGTGGATGAAAGTACCGTTACCATCGAAAATATCCATCGCCATCTGGAATTAGGAAAACCCAAAGCTGTTGCCGTATGGGAAGCCTGCCGAGAAATCGCTTTCCCGAAATTCCTTATTTTGCTGTGTGTTTTGGCAGTTTTCGTTCCGGCATTTTTAATGAACGGTATTCCCGGTGCTATGTTTCGTCCTTTGGCAATGGCAATAGGATTTTCAATGATAACTTCATTCATCCTCTCCCAGACATTCGTGCCTGTCATGGCATCGTGGATTATCAGACCAAATCATGCTATATCAACCAACGGACATAATGAAAGCGGGAGTAATAAACTGTTGGAACGACAACTGGAAAGATTGCTGAAACGAAGAAAACAGATTGTATCCACCTATATTGTCGGAGTTGTCGCAATAGTAATATTATTGTTCGGAATAATCGGGACAGATGTATTACCCAAAGGTAATCCCAGTCAGTTCCAAGTAAGGCTCGTTGCTCCACAGGGAACCCGAATTGAGATAACAGAGGACAAAGTCCGGGAGTTCATGGGTGAACTCGAAACATTAATCGGAGAGAAACACATACGCATATCTTCAGCCTTTGTGGGACAACATTCTTCCACATTTGCCGTGAGTCCGGTCTATATATATAATTCCGGACCTCATGAAGCTACCTTGCAAGTTGCCTTGCAAGATTGGCATGGTGATATGGAGCATTTGAAAGAACAACTTCGCTGCCGAATAAATGAGTCTATGCCGGAAATGAGCATTACATTCGAGCCGATGGAATTATCCGAAAAAGTATTGAGTCAAGGAGCCAACACGCCTATTGAAGTGCGATTTTCAGGCATGATGAAAAAACAGAATGAAGCGTATGCACGAAAACTCTTGGGCAAATTGAAGGAGATTGATTACCTGAGAGACCAGAAAATGCCACAGTCGATGAACTATCCTACTTATAATATTGAAGTGGATCGCATACGTGCCTCTCAAATCGGTATGGATATGGCTGATATTTCAGGTTCACTTGTTCCCTCCACTTCATCGTCGCGTTTTACTAATAAGAATTTTTGGATAGGTGGCATGATGAATATGGCATATAACGTGCAGGTACAGATACCGCTTAATAAGATGTCTTCAAAAGAAGAACTGGAGGCATTACCCTTGTCGAGAAAAGCTCCGGGAAAGGTACTCGGTGATGTTGCGAATATAACAGAAGGAACGACTTATGGAGAAACCTACAATGAAGGTTCTATGTCATATACGACTGTTGTTGCCAATATTCACGATGTGGATCTGGGTACAGCATTGAAAGATGTTCGCAATGCCATTGCTTCTTTAGGGGAACTTCCGAAAGGTTTGAATGTCGAAGTGACCGGATTGGCATCTGTTCTGGAAGAAACGCAACGCGGATTGCAGGAAGGATTGCTTATTGCAGTCATTGTCATATTGCTTCTATTGACTGCAAACTTCCAATCTTTTAAAGTGGCATTGGTCGTAATTACCAGTGTCCCTGCCGTTATTATGGGAGCACTTACCTTGTTATGGATAACTGGCTCTACTCTCAACTTACAGTCCTATATGGGTATTATCATGTCTGTCGGAGTCTCCATTTCCAATGCTTTGTTGCTGGTAACGGCGGCTGAAACAATACGCAAAACAAGTGGAAATAGCCTCCAAGCAGCTTTACAAGCAACTTCTTTGCGTTTGCGCCCTATCTTGATGACAAGTATCGCCACTCTTGTCGGTATGCTTCCGATGGCTATCGGTTTTGGGGAAGGTGGAGCACAAACAGCTCCTTTAGGAAGAGCTGTGATAGGAGGTATTCTTGCTTCCACTTTAATCGGATTATTTGTTCTGCCTCTGGCTTTTGCATGGGTACAGGAAAAATCATCGACGCTCTCCGTTTCTCTTGACCCGGAAGATCATAATAGTAAATACTATCAAGAAAAAAAGTAAATTAAATATGAAAAAGAGTAAGTTTTACATTATCTGTGTAGTCTGCCTGTTGATTGCAGGCTTAATAATTTGGATTGGTATGGAAAATCGGAATACAGCTTTTTCCAACACAGTCGTTAAGGTGCAGAAGCCCGAAATACAGAGCTATACATTGAAAAAAAGTAGTCCTGCAATCCCAATCAAATTACCAGGAGAAATTGTCGCAGACAGACAATCCGACATTTATGCCAAAGTGAGTGGTTTTGTTCAATTCTTGAAAGTTGATATAGGTTCTAAAGTAAACAAAGGGGATGTTCTGATCGAATTAGAAGCACCAGAACTCGTTGCCAAAGCATCCGTCCTAAAAGCGCAAATCGCATCGCAAGAATCGGTAGTGTCATTTTCCCGTTCCACATTCAATAGGCTGTTAGCCGCATCGGAAACGCAAGGAGCAATATCGGAGGATGCGATAGACAAGGCACGAACGCAAAAAGAGAGCGATGAATCTCGATTAACGGCTTTGCAGGCCGGTTATAAAGAGGTGCAGAGTTTACTCGATTATTTGGTTATACGTGCCCCATTCTCAGGAGTCATAACCGAACGAAATACAGATATAGGTTCGCTTGCTGTTCCTTCAGGAAAGCCGCTTCTTGTACTGCAAGATAAAAGTAACCTACGAATCAGATTGGCGGTAGCGGAAAAATACACATCTTATATTCATGTAGGAGACACGATTCGTTTTACTTCGCAATCCAAACCGGGTAATACGTTCATAGCGAAAATAGTTCGCCGTTCTAATGCAATAGACAGCCGATTACGTTCGGAAGAGATAGAGGCCGATTTCACCAATGTTCACGAAGCCTTATTGCCGGGAATGGTTGTGGATGCAACGCTTTCTTTGAAAGCGGAATCTGCTTCGTTCTTTGTCCCTGAATCAGCTGTTGTAGATGGAAATACAGGGACATACGTTATGGGAATAATAGATGGTAAAACAAAAAGAATATCTGTTAATAAAGGAAGGAAAAACAAAACATTAGTGGAAATATATGGTAATCTGAGTGAAGGAATAAACATTCTTCAACATATCACTGAAGAAACAAAAGAAGGGATTACCTTTTAGTATTTTATTAATAGCCTATATTGTAGAGATTGCTAAAATGGTATTAATTGTAGAAGATGATCGGACATATGCATATACAACTGCGAATTGGTTGAAAAAACATAGTATAGATGCCCGTTATGTATTGTCTGTAGATAAAGCAAAGTTGTTTTTGTATCATAATGAAGTGGATTTGATACTATCGGATTTTAGACTTAAAGAAAGTAATGGTATAGAATTACTAGAATGGATAAAGGCAGAAGGTTATCAAATTCCATTTCTTATTATGACCGGATATGCAGATATACCGGGAGCCGTAAGTGCTATCAAAAAGGGAGCTGAAGATTATTTGCCAAAGCCGATTCAAACAGAAAAAGCACTTAGTATTATCCAAGAAGTATTAGAGCGGAACAGAAAAGACTCTAAAACAAAACAGGCATTCTATATTGGACAAAGTCCATTGTCTTTAAAACTACAACACTATGTTCGCCTTGTAGCTCCTTCGGATATGACTGTGCTCATAAGAGGTGCATCTGGTACAGGAAAGGAGTGGGTTGCATCGCAAATTCATGCATTAAGCGGACGTGCGAATGCTCCATTCGTTGTTGTGGATTGTGGTACTTTACCAAAGGAACTTGCAGCTTCTGAATTATTTGGTTATGTAAAAGGTGCATTTACGGGAGCGGTGGAAGACAGAGAAGGCATGTTTGCTCGGGCTAATCATGGAACATTGTTTTTGGATGAAATAGGAAATCTGAATATGCACGTACAAATGTTATTATTACGTGCATTACAAGAAAAGCATTTTCGTCCTATAGGTAGTTGGAAAGAGATAGAAGTAGATATACGACTGATAGCTGCTACGAATGAAGATTTGGAGAAAGCCATAATGGAAGGGCGATTCAGAGAAGATTTATTTCATCGCATAAATGAATTTCCACTGCAAGTACCTCTTTTAGCTGAATGTCCGGAAGACATTATCCCATTAGCTGAATTTATGTTGAATATAGCTAATCGTGAATTAAATAAAGAGGTAAAAGGTTTTGACCGAGAAACACAGAAAAAATTCAAATCATATTCATGGCCGGGGAATATACGTGAAATACGGATGGTCGTGAAACGAGCAACTTTATTGGCACAAGACGACTGGATAACGATGGAGGATATAGAACTTCTTCCCAATAAGCACCCCAAAGAATATACATTGAAAGATGAACGAGTAGAGCGGAATAATATTATAAAAGCATTGAATGCTACAGATAATGATCGTACAGCGACAGCACAATTATTGGGAATAAGTCGAAGTACACTTTATCTTAAATTAAAAAAATATCGCCTAATATAAAATTCGTCCGATTTTCGGACGAATTTTATACAATCTACATTCATATTCTGCACAGATGTGTTTTCTTTTTATATATACTTTTAATTATCAATGTTTTATGTTTATCATGATTAATGGTATAGTACTTGCTTATAATATTTTTATGATGATTTGGCTGGGGGTGTGATTTGTAGAACTTAAAATGTGATGCGATGAAAACATTAACGAATGCGCTTCTTTTTACTTTATTCACCTCCTATATGGATGGTATGGTACAGGTGGCAGAAGAATTGCCTGCCGCTTATGATGATTTTGTAACCCTGCTTGCAGGGCTCCCGCAGGATGAGAATCAGATAGTAAAATTGCGACGCTTGAATTATACCAAAATAGAATTGGATTATATGCAAATTGCATCGGAGCAAATGTTGGGAAAAAGGCATGTTTTGTATGATGTATTTATTGGTAAGGCATTATCTCTTCTCAATGCAGAAATAGAAATGGTTAAAGAGCTGCTTAAATATGGAAATATTGTACCGGAACTGAAATCTGAAATAATAAAAGATGAGGAAAATAAATCAGTTGTCATGCTAACTTGGAATGGAACAGACAGTGATTTGATTGAACTGGTGGCTGCGTTGATGGCAGCCGATGCAATAAGTTCGAGAAATGGAGATAAACTAACTGTGATAAGTGTAATTCGAGCTTTTGAGGATATGTTTCATCTAAAAATAAATGCACTATATACCAAACGGGGAAAAGTGTTTGACCGTTGTACGGACACTACTCCTTTTATTGATTCCTTGCGTGTAAGTTATAACCGGATGCTGGAGAAACGGTTAATTTAAAAGTCATGCGCCAACGAACGCCAAAGCCTGACTCGGATTCCCTCTTTATTGTGGGTTGTCCGATGATGTATTTTCTTTGCAAGCATTAAGTTATGCAAAAAGAATCAAGTTATGGGACTATTGAAAGATTGGGCAGACCGTTGGTTACATCACCGGACAGCCGAAACGGGTAACTTGCCCGTTTCGGCAGACAGTGAGAATCAGCGCATGTCTGCTGTGGCAACGGATGAGGGTGTACTTCTCTTCTCGGACAGTGTAAAGGGAATGAAAGCACGTACCACTTACTTACAACATCTGGCAGACAGTTTTTTCAACTTCAGTAAAAAAGTGGAAACACTTAAACTGTATGAAATAGAGATTCCCATGCGGCAGATGGTTGAACTGGCCGATAATTGTATCGACAAACTCTCAAAAGCAGACTTGCGCAGGGATGATATACAATTAAGAAAATCGGTATGCAGCTTCACGCCCGAAAAGATGGCAGGAAAGGAGATGCTGGTAGGTGCCGTCTGCACCGGCAAATATGACTTACGTCCCGACTTCAATAACTTTGACCGTTTGACAAAGGACTTCGGCCTGGGTATCTCACCCCGTAATTATGATGTTGCGGCACTGCTGTATATCTCGGAGAACGGATATGCCGGCCTTATGGAAGCGGACCATTTCCATCCGTTCAGCTATCAGTATGAGTTCAAGGAACTGGCGGAGAAGCTGGGGGACAGTATGAAGGCGAGACGAGAAGCCCCGCTCTCTGCGCACGACTTCGGCTATGCGGCCTTGCAGATGGAAGCCAAAACAATGGCGAGGGACATCCTACAATCGGAGTTCCACATTACAGACGGGGAGTTCAGGCTGGGCGGAAAAGCGAACCGGACATCACAAAGGGCAAAAACTCCGGAAAAGTGTTCGTCTCAACAGTCCAAAGAGCCGGAACCGGAAAAAACGGGGCGTCAGGCTGCGAAGCATGCCTCTTCCGTTGTTCCGCAGAAGAAAGAAAAAAAACAACTGATTATATAATATGCTTATGGAAAAGAGAATGAATACAGACTGTGTGGAAAACGGCAGCCTGTACATGACGCTGGATGCTTTCTATCGTCCCGTATATCTAAGTATGCGGGGACAAGGTGAAGAAGGGTTCGCACGCTATATCAGCAATAATGTAACCTTTCATGCCACTGGCAGGGAGTTTATCCCCGACCATTGAATGTTCCGTTTCGATTTCAGGGACAAGTCCATGATTCCCACTATCCTCGGAACGGACAACAGGGACTATCTGGAACGGCTCACTCCGGTATTGGAACAGGAGAAGATTCATCCTTCGGGGGTGGTGAGACTACGGGATGCGGCATTCTGCGAGGAAAGGGGGGTCAGGCAACTGTCCGTCTCGGCAGCACATACGGCACTGGTAGAGAATGAGGACTACCAACGGCTGGCACACCGTTTCGGAACGGACGGCCATGTGATAAGAAACGGATTGGCTGTATTCCCTACTTGTACGGCAGTGGAATACGGACAAAAGGTATTGCTGTTTGATAAGACAGAAACAGGTGATAAGGAACTGGCCAAATTATTGGACGGAATAACTGAAAAGTTCTTTGAGGGAAAAGGGAAACCGAAGGAACTGGGATTTTATGAAGTAGCACCGTTGGATGCGAGATACCGGGGTACAATGGGTGACTGGCAGGTAGCCTCGCCGGAGATATTAAATTACGGGATTTGTATAAAACGGTTGGATATGGCACCCACATTAAGAAACTTCAACCGGTTGAGAAATCTGCCTTTGGTGAAGGTCCCACTGGCGAAGGAATAGGAACGGATCATGTCACAACTGGTGGCGCGACCTGACAATACCCGTTTCTCCGGTCCGAACATGTCGGTGAAAGTTCCCATGAAAAGGGAAAGGCGTGGAATGAAAATTTAGTTTTGATATATGGAAAAAGAAGAGAACAAGAGTGGCAGTGTGTATGTCACAGTGGACGGACATTTCAATCCGATACACATCAGTATGAAAGGCAAGGGCAAAGAAGGCTTTTTGGATTTCATGCAGGAAGATGTGGAAAAGGCTCTGAGAGGAAAAGAGATACCGACAACAGGCGTTTTATACTATGATGTGCCTGACCTGGCAATGGTCCCTCCTTTGCGGAAGAGAAATAACAGTAACTATTTGAAAACATTGGAAAAAGCAATGGATGGGCAGGGAATCGGATTGCAAAGTTACCTGCGTGTATCGGAAGTGGTGTATTGCCTGTGAAAAGATATAGACCCGTTGTCAAAAGATGAGCATTTTAAACGGATACTGACACCCGGTATGTGGGAGGAAATACAATCCTCACCTAAAATGGTGGAGAAAATGCTGGATAACCTGAAACGCGGGAACCATTATTACTCTGCCGTTGAAACGGATAAGGGTGTACTTCTCTTTGACGACAATACAAATGGAGAATGGCAATTCAACAGTTATATGTATAAATATGTGGAGAACAGTTTCTTTGAACTTGATTTTCCTTTAAAATCTCTGGCTGTTCATGATCTGAGCGGATGGCCTTCCTTAATGGAAGGAAAGGTAAACCTCTGTAAAAATGAGCGGGGAGACTGGGTAGATGAGGAAACAATGAAACGGTGCGCGTATCAGGACAGATCTGTTCTGAAGAATGTAGTGGAAAGTAAGATTTTTGACCTTGCGCCTACATGGGAAAATTACTTCAATCTGACTGAAATAGGGGAAGGATTGGGATTGCCACGAAGTCCGGATAATTATGACCGGATGACCTTGCTTTTCATCCGGGAACAAGGATACCCGGAGGACGGGCTGGTCGATGAATATCCGGATGAGTTCAGCTTTTACGACAAATTTGAAGAGATTGAAAAAAAACTGTTAGGACCGGACAGATTGAATGTACATGACGAAATGCAGGAGAAAGCCAAAAGATTGGCAGGCGATTTGCTGAATGAGCATTTTCCAAATATGCGTCAGAATACGGAAATGAAAGAGGGAAAAATAGAAAATGTTATAGTAGAGCGGAAGAATAAAGGGCTGAGAATATAAGGTAGCAGATGGTAGAGGAAAGGCTTGTCCATAGTGGAAACATAGGGATACAAGCCTTTCTTCATACCGTTTACTTTACCGTTGTGACAATGCACGACAAAATCCGACTTTGATTCCGCACATTTGTTTTTAGCGGAGAGTATGCCTTATTTTGCTGGAGAAAACATTAAAATGTATAAACTAAAAACATCATGTATGGAACTGACTATTATCGAAACGAACGCGTATCTGGAAATGAGGAAACAGTTCAGCCTGCTGGCGGTACAATTGGAAGATTTCCGTAAAAAGGTTGCCCCACCCACACCGGATAAATGATTGGACGCACAAGAGGTATGTCTGGCTCTGAAAATATCGAAGAGATGCCTGCAAAATTACAGGGACAACGGCCTTATTCCTTATTCAAACATAGGCGGGAAATTCTTCTATCGGGAAACGGATATTCAGAAGATATTAAGTGAAGGACTTGTAAAAAGGAAATAGGCTATGGCAGACATTATCACAAAGGATTCGGAAGAGTTCAAGGAATTGACTGGATGGATAAGGAGAGCGGGTAAGGCGGCTGAGGAAGCCATGGCAAGGATACGTCCCACGATTGCGGATGAGCATTACCTGACTGGAGATGACGTATGCGAGAGACTGCACATCTCACGGCGGACACTGCAAACCTTGCGTGATGAGAACATGGTGTCCTATACTACCATCGGTGGAAAGATTCTTTATCCCGAAAGCGGACTGTATGAGGTGTTAAAAAAGAACTACCGGGATTTCCGAAGGTTCAGGAAATAAAGAAAAAGACAAAAGGAATGTCCCTCCGGCCTGCCGGCTGAAGGGGCATTCCTTTTGGTCGGTCTTAGACGGCCAGTTTATAAACATGGCCTATCTTCTCGCAAAGTTTGTCGGTATCTTCGCCCACTTTTGGATTGATAAGCTCGGCATACACCTGCGTGGAAAGGATGGAGTTATGCCCTAATACCTTTTGCAGGGTTTCCAACGGCATCCCTTTGAGAATGGCCAGAACTGCGAATGTATGACGTCCGATATGCGGGGTGACTTCGGTATGGCAATCGCACTTCTTGCCGATGATTCTGAGGCTGAGGAACATCGTGTTGTATTCACCTACGGGGAAAACACAATCGGGGGAATCCTTCTTCTCGTCCACACCTCTGTATTTCTCAATAAGTTCAATAGCTATGGGTAATAACTTCACGACATAGGCCACTCCGGTTTTTATACGGTTGCCCATCAACCATGTGCCTCCGTCGGAATCGGTATGGATGTTATCGTAAGTAATGGCTCTGAGGTCGGCATATGCAAGACCGGTGAAGCACATGAAGAGAAACATGTCCCGCATGGCACGCTGGCGTTTGTATTTCAGATCCACGTGGATGATTCTCTGTAATTCCTCTTCAGTAAGAAAAGATCTTTTCTTGTATTCCGGCTTGCATTCGAAGGATGTGAAAGGATGAACTCTCAACCAACCCTTTTCCTGTGCGATGTACATCAGCCATTTCATGGTATTGACACGGTTGAAAGCGGTGGCATTCGCATTGCCTGCCGTGCCGAGCATCCATGTGTAATAATCCTCAATGAACGACTTTTCAAGCTCGTCAATAGCTATATCCTCAATGTTCTTTTGGGTTTTCATGAAAAGCAAAAGACTTTTGTAGTCGGCAACCAATCCACGGTAGGTGCTTTCCGCCTTTCCTTTGCCTATCTTTTCTTTATACGATTCAATCTGTTCTCTGAAGAGCACCATAAGAGTATGGCATTCCTCTGAGAAACCTGCATAGCGGTTATATACTTTCTTGGCCGTAACAAAACTGTCATGGTCGCAAATGTACTGATAGTGCTTTGTTATCTGCGCCTTGATGTTGTCAAGTTCTTGATTCAGCGTGCGTGCTTCCTCGGACTTGCCTTTCGCACGGTTGGCTTTTACATCCCATAAGGAAAGGGACACTGTTCTTTTACTGCTGAAACCCGCTTGGGTTCCATTGACTGTAATACGGCCCATAATCGGGGCCTTACCATTTTTTACAGACTGGTTCTTTGTGTAGAACAATACTTTGAATGTACTTCGCATAACTCAACTTTTTTTAGTTACAAATTTACTTTCTGTTGAGTTATCTGATATTATGCAAAAACAAGCAATAGACTGAAATACAATATATTACGCTTCTTTTTATAGCAGATTTGGCGGAGTTACGATTTGGTAACCTAACTCCTTTCCAAATCTGCTTTTTTTTGCTTTCCTTTTGCCTCGCTGCTAAAAATATGTTTTATAACCATTTGATTTTTAGCGTAGTTGCATTATCCTTGCACATCTTTTAAAAACACTTGGTTTCAAAGCATAAAATTTTGGTTTGATAAAAAGTTATGGTTCAGCCGATACGATAAAAAAACGGAGAAGATCGACTCTTGGGAGCAAACTCCTTTTAAAGCTCATTATTGGATGATACTCGATGCACCGGGTATAACGAATGATATTGACGGCTCTCAATCGTTCAAAGACTTCGATAATGTAGGCGAAAACTGTTTTCACTTCGCAATCACTCCGGATAATTTGGATCAGGTAAGGCGCAACGTCGCTGAAGCTAAGATTAAGTTCCCTGAGAAGCAGGCCGAACTGCTGAAGCTTCTTGATGAAATGGGAGAGGATGATAATCCGATTATTGCTTTCTATAAATTGAAAGATTGAATTCTCTTTATGGAATCTATAATTTAAAACAAATATCAGTTGAGTAAGTGACTCACCCAATCAACTGTTAAACTAAAAATATTAATTCATTAGAATCTATTTCAGTGTATCTTATATGATCTATATTGAAGGAAACTTTGGCAATGTCTTCTTCTTAAATCTTTATTTAAAATAATGCGTATGAATACAAATATCGTTTTATTATTCTGTGCACTGTTTTTTTAAGCGCGTGCACAAGTAAGCCTTCTTCTTCTGTTACTATAGAAGATGATACCTTACCGGTTGAAGAAACCTTTAAAGACATTGATCTTGCTAACAACCTGAAAGATTGCGGCAAGCCTTTACTGCTGAGTGACATCGTGAAAGGTGTGGAGTATGTGAAGCTGGAAACGCAGGATAGTATATTAGTCGGTGATATAAAGCAGCTAAAGCGGACGGAGAAGTTTGTCTTTATTTATTCAAGAAATCAGAACCATGTCATGATGTTTGATACTTCGGGAAGGTTTATCCGTAAAATCGGTCGTGTAGGTCAGGGCCCCGGAGAGGTAACTAATATTAACTTTTTCACAGTCAGTGACAGTTTGGTATTTATTTATCCGTTCAGCCGTAATGGCAGTCTGACAGTCTATGATATGCGGGATAATATCTTTGTTAAAGAGATTCCTTTAAAATGGCCGAATTTTTATAGTGAGGCCATTGATGTGATGGAGGATTGCTTGATTTATTATCCCGGCACTGTTTCTAATGGAAATGAACGCGTCTTTATAAGTGCTTGTGTTGTGAATGGAAAAGGGGAGACATTGATGGAGCAAATTCCTTACTTGCCTGCTGGAGGTGATAAGTCGGAGATGAATCTTTCCTCTGATGCTTCGTGGATCTATCAAGGGAGGAGTAATGTCTATTCTCAAATCAACGATACGATCTACGGCATTACCTGTGACTCCATTTATCCTCGTTATCATTTATCTCTTGGTAAATATGGTTTGCCTTTGGGAAGATATGACGTTAAGGATCTTGGTCTGAAAGATTTTATAATGATGCAGAGTGTTTGTGAAAATAAAGAGTGTCTGCTCTTTAAATTTTCCTATAATAAAAAGATGTGGTTCAGCCGGTACGATAAAAAGACAGAAAAGATAGATTCCTGGGAACAGACTCCTTTAAAAGGTATCGGTTGGATGGCGATCGAAAGTCCGGGTATAACGAATGATATTGACGGTTCTCAATCGTTCGATGGAATTAGGTATACAGGTGAAAATAGTTTTTATTTTGCAATCACACCGGATAATTTGGATCAGGTAAGGCGCAACGTCGCTGAAGCTAAGGTCAAGTTCCCTGAGAAGCAGGCCGAACTGCTGAAGCTTCTTGATGAAATGGGCGAGGATGATAATCCGATTATTGCTTTCTATAAATTGAAAGATTGAAACGGAATATATTTTAGACGAAAGACCTGGTATAACGGTATGTAACCTGAGATTCTTTGGACGTAATCAGTAAGTATAATAATACTTGTAAAATTTAGGTTTATGGATAAAATCTATTTATGGTTTCTGCTTCTCATTTCATGTAGTTGCTCTCATACTAAAGAAAAGGTTTCTAATGACATGGATTCCTCTTTGTGTATCATAGATGTTACTTGTGAATATCCTGTTGAGAAAGTGAATATACATGATGTTGCCGATGTAGAGTATGTTCCTTTAGAAACGACACGTAATTCACTACTTGCGTCGGATTGTTCCGCTTTTCGGATTTCAGATGATTATATAACTGTCGCAAGTGGTGTTGATAATGGCAATATCTTTTTCTTTAATAGAAAAGGGAGGTACTTGTGGACTTTTAACCGGAGAGGAGGATCTGCTGAAGAGTACAGTTCTATAACCGCATGGGATGCCGATTTTGGCATGCAAGAAATATACATCTATGATTCGTTCCGGAAAAAGATATATATTTATTCTTTTGATGGGCGGTATAAGCGTAGTCATGCTTTGCCTATGAAGGATTGCACATTTATCGATCTGTATAATTATGATAAGGATTATCTGATAGGTTATAATCGGTTTTATGACTTTCGTAAAAAGAAAAAGGTGGATACGCATCCTTACTATCTGATCGATAAACAGAGCGGAGAGATGTCTTCCATCGGGATTGTTGTGGATAAACCTATCAGTGAGAAGGTACATACAGAGATCGTCAAATTTCCCGGAGGGGCTTATAAAGATCAGGTCCTCTTTCTCATAACCGCGCTGATAAAAAATGGCGATGCTTTCTTGATTGCCGACTATGCTTTGGATACTATTTACAGCTATCGTCATCACAAACTGGTTCCTATCGCCGTGCAGACTCCTTCGGTATATGCATCAGATCCACCGGTCATTGTCGCTTGTGAATTATACACCGATTCATATTTGCATTTTAGAATAATTCCGATGTACTATAATCCTTCTGCTCCTATGTCTCCTATGGCGGATGCTCCTGAGCTTGTGTTAAACAGGCATACAGGCAAGATTGCGGAATGGAAAATGTATGATTATAATTATTCCTCCGATATAGAAAGGCCTGTGCCGACTATGATACTTCAGTCTGCTGATAGAGAAAATTATGGTATAAGCATGTTTACAGCGGAAAGGCTTATTGAACAATATCAAGCAGGCGGGTTGAAGGAGGAGCTGAAGGATATTGCATCCCGATTGAGTATAGATGATAATGATATATTAATGATATGTAAATATAAATAAGTAGAATCAATGCAAAGCTAGAGAATATGGTTTGGGCGTTATGATAAAGAAAGGCTAAAATAGGCTTTTGAGAAATAAAGATTTCTCTCTATCGGTGATTGGCATTGATAAAGCCCGTGATTATCCAGTGAAATGTATTGAAATACGTGAAGTAGCTGATGTAGAGTATATACCGCTGGAAGCAGTTAGCTCTTCTTTGTTAATAAATGACATTTGGGGATACTATGTGTTCTACTTGTCAAAATAGTAATTATCTTCCTATATAATATATCAGTGAAACTTCTGGAAAATGAATTGATTTGTTTGATTATTATTCTGTAAGTTAGATGCTTATATCAATTTGCTGTTTACCGGTAAAAGACTTGTTTTAACACACTGTTAAAGCAAGTCTTTTGGTGATAAGGAACAGCTCTTTTAAATGCAAAAGACTTGTTCTTTGCATCCTCCAAAAAAGATATTTTGGAATGACTGTTAACAGTGTTAATTTGAATAAAAGAATTTGATACCTTTTTTGAATTTCACCAACCGGAATTATTCGACTTATTGTTGATTTTTAAAAATATAATTGTATTTTTGAGGATGGGTTCATGGTGTTGATACAATCATAATTTGATATAAATGAAAGTAAGTCATCTATTTGTTGGTATATTTGGGCTTTATGCACAAATCTGTAACAGGTCGGAGTGAAGGTGGAGAAGGAGGAAAAAGCTGTTCATGCAGATTCTATCTGAGAAATATTTTATACATTTTTAAACAGATTTATAATGAAAAACCTATATTTGATTTTAGTGCTTAGTGCGTTGGTGGCCTGTACCGGTAGTTCTCAAAAAGAGAAGCCGGCATGTGTAAATACTCCTGTCGAGCCGTTCACCGGATTGCCTGTTTTTGATTTGCAGGAGCAATACCCCGAGAAAGAAATCATTCTTCAGGATATCGCAGATGTAAGATATGTCGTGTTGGAAACAGGTGACAGCTCATTGGTCGGTATCCGTCCCATCCTTATGACGGACAGCTTTCTTGTTACCGTAAACAAGAAAAGTGATGTTATCTTCTTTGACAAGTCAGGAAAATACCTTCATTCTTTTAACCATACAAGCATGAGCGGGGAAGAATATGGAGATATTGTCAGCGGTTATTGCATCGATGAAAAAGCCCGGGAGATATTCATCTATGACGGGTTACAAAGCAGAATTCAGGTGTATGGTTATGGCGGCGCATACAGGCGCACGCTTAAACTGCCGCAAAACCGCATGTTTGCTTCTTCGATATTTGAGTATGATGAAAATTTCCTGTTTGGCGAAGATTATCGCCTTGTCGACTCTCAGATTGGGAAGTATCCTGTTAATAAAACGCCTTATTACAAGATTTCCAAGAAAGACGGGAAATTAACGTCGATTCCCATCACGGTCAAGGAGAGAATAAGGGATGGACTGTCTTATACAGTAGGAGACGGTGCGTTTGGTTATGTAAGTTTATTAATGTCTCCCGTAGCCCGTTTTGGTTCGGATATTCTGATTGCCGATTATTCATTGGATACGGCGTATGTATATCGTGATGACCATTTGATTCCATTGACTGTCCGCCGGAACCATACAAGCGAAAACAATATTCCGATTTTAGCGACGGTTGATGTGATGACCGGCCGTTATTTGCTTTGGTACACGATAGTAAAGGATATAGATGTGAAGAACAACCGTGTTTCTGATCCGGTATCTTATTTGTATGACAGGTTCACTAATGAATATTGCCGGGTCGATCTGGTAAACAGGGATGTAGTGTCCGCTACCAATATTCCGGCATTCCAAATGCGATTGTCCGCCAATTATCATGTAGTGCCTGAAAACTATGCCATACAATATTATCCGGCCGAGGAGCTCATCGAACTTAACGGGCAAGGAAAGTTGAAAGGAGAGTTGAAAGAGATTGCTTCAAAATTGAATGACGAAGATAATCCGGTGTTGCTTATCGCTAAATTTAAGGAATAATATTTATAGTATAGCCTTTGGTAGAACCACTGAAAAACTAATGCTTTTTCTTAAAAGATTTAATGTTTTCTTTGATATGAAATCACAAAGATTAGGTTTGCAGCCAATAAACAACTACAAACGAGTGGTCAATCCTCGGAAGAAACGATTCCACATGTCATCCCGTATGAATAGCCATGGAAAAATTATTATTACTAAAATTGCCGATTATGAGAGTAATTATATTAAAAAAGCCGGTTTGTTAGAGGGTGATGAAATTGTTGCTATAAATGAAATTCCTATTAAAATGATCACTATAGAAGAGAATACAAAGTTAAATTGACGAGACACATTGGTATACGATATTGTCCGTCAAGGTAAATCTTATAAGATACCGGTGGTTATTGATAAAGAAGAGGTTCAAGGTGATTGAATGAAATAATAATATTAACGTGATTCGATACAATCTTAGAATAATCTAAACTGCCCGTCATTGACAAAGTCCACATCAATGGCGGGTTTCTTATTAAAGAAACAATATGCTGTAATAACCGACAAGGTATTTGCGATAAAATTATTAAATGATCCACCGGATAGATATATACTTTTCCGGAAAAAGAATAGGTCTGTTCTATTCTTTATTTTACTTATTGTTGATATTTAAAAATATAATTGTACTTTTGAGGAATGGGTTCATAGAACTTATTTTATTCTTTATTTTGGATTATATTTGAAGACAGATGAAATCATCTTATATCTGCTGCGTATTGTTATTTGTTTTGTTTTTGGTAAGTTGCACCGATGGGCGTTCTGAGGGGCAAGTAGCCCGTTTGTTACGTCAGGCCGAAATGTGTATGGAGGAATGTCCCGATAGTGCTTTAGTGTATCTTCATCAAATACCGGATCCGGAAAAGTTGACGGGAGAAAACCAAGCTGATTATTGCCTACTGTTGACCCAGGCAATGGATAAGAATGATTTACCGTTGAGTTCGGATTCGTTGATACAAATAGCTGTTGGCTATTATTCAAATAAAGGTGATGCGGAGTGTAAAGCTAAAGCTTTGTTTTATAAGGGTAGGGTGTTTCAGCAACAAGGGAACTTAGAGGGTGCTACACTCCTATATAAAAAAGCGGAATCTATGATTCCGGATTTGACTGATTATTATTTAGTAGGATTGATTTACAGCTATCTGGGACATTTGAATAGGGATGAAGAGCATTATAAGAAGGCATTATTTTATTATGAAAAGGCTTTGCCTTGCTATCGAACCATACAAAATCCAACTTTGACGGCTTCCGGATTACAGGATATGGCTAAGATATCTGTCTATTTAGGAGAGACGCATCGGGCAGACTCTCTTTTTAGTGAGGTTTTGTCTTATGTGCCGGATATTGATGCTGCCTGGCAAGCTAATATTTATCATAATGTGGGTGTCTTTTATATGCTCACCAATCAATTTGGTAGAGCGGAACAAGTAGTGAACACTTCTTTGAAATTACCAAGTACTCCGGAGGACAAACTCCGTTCATATGCTGTATTGGCTACAATCTATACAAAACAAAATCGTGGAGATTTAGTTGATTCTTTATGGCATAAAGCCCTGAATTCAGAGAATATTTATACCCGAAAGGCAGTATATGCCTCCTTGCTGAACGAAGCTGTCAGTAAACAGAATCTTCAAGATATAGAACACTATGTGCCGCTTTATATCCAGTCTGCGGATTCTGTTTATCAACTTTCACAAGCAAAGCGCATCGTAGAGGTTCAGGCTAAATACGATCAGGAGATATTAATTAAGAAAAATAAAATTAGCCGATTGTTATTATATTGCTTTATTCTCTGCTTACTTTTACTTGCGATATCTTTGGCTTACGTTTTTCATGTATACAAACGTTATAAAAGGACGAAGGAGCGCGAACTTATTACTCAGAGAGCAGAGTTGGATGAAGGGAAGCAGATTATAAAAGAGATGAATGATCAGATTGAACGAATCCGTAAAGAGGCATCTACAATGAAAGAGGATTATAATAAAAGTCTGATTGATTTGACTGATGAAAAAAAGAGCATTGAACAGCAATTCGCTCTAATTAAACAAAGAGCTGATGATGTGAGTCAAACTAATAACAAAATGGAACAAGACTTACTTGTTTTACAAGAACAGTTGCGGAAGGTTGATGACGCTCGTTCAGAACTATTGGCAGAATTGGACGTTTACCGTTACTTTGATGCTGAGGGAGTGATTTCGGAGGATTGTTATAAAGCTGTGGTTACTATCTATAAACTTTACAATGCTCCATTAGTTGCTTTCCTGCGTGATCCCCATTTGAAGCTTACCCCTTATGAATCGCTTCTTTGTGTACTCTCTTATGAACATCTTTCCACCCAACAAATGGAACAAAAATTAGGGAAAAGCAAGAATACCCTAAATAAAGCAATTTTCCGAATAAGAGAGAAATTGGACGCAAAAATGGATTTAAAAAAGAATATAAATTCTTTGGGAGATTTTTTGCGGACGAAGTTCTGACTTAAAATATTAATACCTTTTTTTATGTTAATTATACGTCTTCGTGGAAAGATGTATTTCTGCTTTATGGCATATTATATAGGCGATTTATATGTCTTGTCGTGGTCTGGTAACCTCCAAAATAAGTCCTGAACTGTTTGTTTTTATGAAAACAAAAACTTATGTTTGCGATATTAACCAATTTCTAGTGATTATGAAAAGTATGCTATTTACATTATTACTTGTAGTCTTGCCGCTTCAAATGATGGCAAAGACAAACGGAAGCACGAGTCCAGTTGATTTAAAAGGTTTGTTTAATGATAAGCTCCAGAAATCGATCGTTGAAGATATTCCCATTAGAGCTGAAATTTCAGGCTCTGAATACTTGGTTCTTAGTTTTGAAGCTCCTATAATGGATATGACCATTACACTCTATAAAGATGGAGTGATAGTGATACAGAAGTCATTGTCGGTATCTTCTGGAGATACAGAGACTTTTGATCTGACGCTTTGGGGCGTGGGTGAGTATTCCTTAAAGTTTACTACTCCGCGTGGAACTGATGTTTATGGAGATTTCCGGTTGGAATAATAGAGTAGTTCATTATGCACAACTCTTTGGTTAGGGAGTTAGTTCAGGCAGGACGTAGAACGTCCTGCTTAGGACTCACCAACGGAAAAATGGGGATTGTCATTGCTCTTTTTCGCTATGCACGCCTTTCCGGTGAGTTGACATGTGAAGATGTTGGTTGTGAACTCCTTGATGAGATTTATGAACATCTTGATTCGTCTATACCTATTTCTTTTGGTAGTGGTTTATGGGGGATTGGTTGGGGGATTGAATATCTGATTCAAAATAGTTATATGGAAGGTGATGCTGATGAAGTCTTAAAGGATATAGATCAATGTGCTGCACGCTGTATACATGCCTATGGTATGTCGGGACTTTCATTAAATAACGGAATTGTAGGTTTAGGACGATATATTCTAATTAGGATTATTCCAACATTTTTGAAAGGTGATACGGTTTCAAGTGCTTTCCTGAAAGAGTATCTTATTTATTTGATTGATTGGTTGGAGGAAAGATTGGAATATACAAACGAATCTATTGATGATTTACTTGATTTTTTGTTTGACTTATACCCTACAGGTTTTTATCGGACAAAAGTATCAGTTTTAATTGAAAAATGTATGAATAGGTACAATCTATGAGTTATTTGGAGCAAATTACTATTGGAATTCCTGTGAGGATAGACAGTTGGGAGAGGAAGAGAAATCTTTTAGCCTTATTACACTATATATCCTCGTCTGGGATGAGGGTACATGTTTGGGATGCAGGAAGTGAAGAGTGTCAGTTCCCTGATGATATCTGTAGTAAAATTACTTATACTTATGAACGTGATGAAAATTTAGTTTATCACAAAACGAGGTATGTTAACTTATTATTAAGAGAAATTTCTACTCCTATAGTTGCTATTTGGGATGCTGATATTATATTTTCTTTGTCGCAGTTGGAGGCCTCAATACAAGCAATTATAGAACGAAAATATGTGATGAGTATACCATATAATGGAGTGGTAAAAATGCTTTCAAAAAAACAAAGTGAAGCATATATACTTTCTGGACAAAGGTATGATCATTTAGTTTCGCATGATGATATGTATGCTCGTTTGATGTGGCGTCCTTCCTGTGGGGGAGTTTTTGTTGTAGATCGTGAAAAGTATTTGAGATATGGGGGAGATAATGAACGTTTTATCAGTTGGGGACCTGAAGATGCTGAGCGTATTCGAAGGATGGAAATATTGGGAGAATCTGTACATTGGACAAATGGAGGACCATTATACCACTTATGGCATCCTAGGGGAGAGAACTCCAGATATTCTATAGAAAAGTTAGCTTTTATTAATCGAATGGAATTTATAAAAGTTTGTAGCATGGGTCAGAATGAATTACGTGCATATGTTAAATCCTGGTAAAAATATAGTTGAGATGAATGGACAATTATTGAGACAAATAGCTAATTATCAGATACTATATAGTGCCTGTTGTAAGGATTTAGGGCTATTGCGTGGCAAAATAGGCATTTCACTTTTCTTTTTTCATTATGCTCATTTTTGTGGAGATTCGCTTTATAGTGACTATGCAAATGAACTGATTGGGGATGTGTATGATGATATTAGAATAGATACTCCATGGGGGATTCGAAATGGCTTATTAGGAATTGGATGGGGATTAGAGTATTTTATGCAGAAAGGATTTGTTGAATGTGGTTCTAATGATATCTTAACAGAACTTGATAATAAAATAATGGAACGTGACTTACGACGTGTAAAAGACTATTCATTTGATACGGGGATAGAAGGGTTGGCGTGGTATGTGTTAATACGCTTATTGTCATCTGAGAGATATTTGCAGAAACCATTCGATAAGATGTATTTGGATGATTTAAGAGGTGTTTGTGAGAATGTTCCGAATAAAGTCTGCCATCCTGGAATTTCTTTATTGTTAGACTATTTAGTGGGTAAACAAATAGATGATTGGTATCTCGTTGTTCTGGGAAAGATAACGTCACAGAGAACTGGCGGAGAGAAGAAAGAAGCTTTGTTGTGGGTTGAAGGATTAAAATACTTATTGCGATGAGGCATATATATTTGATAAATAGTGATAGTCGTGCGGCACAATATGGTATTGGGACATATATAATTCAAGTTATAAACTGTCTTAGCAGTATTGATTCTTTGCGTTTGACTGTAGTTAGTATGAACTCAGAGGATGGGATACTGACTGAAAAAAAAGATAATAATGTTCGTTATCTAACTTTTCCTAAAGTGTATGATTGGAGGAGTGAGAAAGAAATTCAACGATATTATAGAAGTGTTGCTTTCTTGTTGGCATTGTATGTAGATTCAAGTGAAGATAATGTATTTCATTTTAATTATTTACATCATGAACCATTGGTTGACTTGTTGAAGAAAATATATCCTACCAGCCAATTTGTGTTGACTTTACATTATTTGAACTGGTGCTTCACTTTGAAAGGGAATATAAAGAGGTTACAAACCGTTTTGGATAAAGCTGAGAACGATAGAACTGAGGAAGAAAAATACATATATGACGAATATAAGCAAGAAGTATCTTTTTACAGAAAAGTAGATAGGATAATATGCTTGGCTCAATATACTAAGATGTTGCTGAATGAATTTTATGGAATTGAAGAATGTAAACTAACGTTGATATACAATGGTTTAATTGATCAGGCTATCTTCTTGGATGAAGTGGAGAGAATGCAAAGAAAAAGAGATTTATTTTTTGGAGAAGGAGAGAAATTAATTCTATTTGTAGGGCGTTTGGATGATATAAAAGGGGTTGACTATTTGATAGAAGCTTTCGCAAAGGTGATAAAAAAGAGTTCGAACACTCGTTTGTTAATAGTGGGAGACGGGAATTATAGTAGGTATTTACAGATGTCTGCAGACATTTGGAGTAGGATTACTTTTATAGGGAAAATTAGTAAACAGAAATTATATGAATTTTATCAAATTGCAGATGTTGGAGTGATGCCGTCTTTTCATGAGCAATGCAGTTATGTAGCCATAGAAATGATGATGCATGGATTACCATTAATTATCACTAATACCACAGGATTGAGTGAAATGATTCATCATCAAAATGTAGAGTGCAGATTGATATTAAAGGAAGATCAAAATGAATTAAGGTTATCAGTTGAAGAACTGTCGAAATGTTTATTGAAAATAGTAACGGATGATTGTTGGGCGAGAGAGGTTGGTAAGTTAAATAGGTGTCGATATAAAGATGCTTTTTCATTAGAAAAAATGAGGATGGCATTTGAGTCTTTTTATAGTTAAGAATAAATTGCTGTCTTTGATTTAGTTTTTTGAATACTATTATGTGGTGATCTTGTGACGATTCAAAATAGAAATTAAAAAAGAATGTATATGAGAGAGTTGACTTATGTTTTACGCTTTACTTTTTCCATCACAATCTGGATGTTGGGGAAAAATAATTTGAGTTACTAAGGTATTTGTTTGGCTCTTTTTCTTCGTTCTAACAAATACCTGTAACATTGGAAATCTATGTGATTTTTACGAAGAATATTAAATGTTGATTTTAAAATGATTAAAGTATGAAATTAAGAAAACTAAAACTGAATGAAGCTTCAAAAGCTGAATTGAATGAACGTGAGATGTGTCGTGTTTTGGGAGGTGGTACTCCCGGGTGCTGCCAATGTGGTTGCAATTATGAAGGTAAACCCGGTGGCTCTAGTACTAGTGCTAATGATAGTGCCAATAATGCTCATGGGTATACATCAGATGGTTCTCATCCATGTTGTTCTACTACTGACCCCAAACCGGAATTTCCTGAAATAACACCACCGCCATTTTGGAATCCCCAAGATGCTCTTTGTGGACATTTTTAAATAGGGTAAAATAGAACGGTACTGTTATATGAAATATTTAATAGTACTGTTCTTAATAATTATATGTTTCCAATGAATAAAGGATTGTGTTCTGTATTTTTGTTTTTCATAATTTGTGTGAGTTGTGGTTATCCTCAACAATATACAGAGATTATAAATGGTGGGGGAAAGGTATATTTTTGTATAAATCCAAAAGATAGGCAGATAGTTTTACCTGTACAATTGAATGACAGTATCACGGCTCGCTTAGGATTTGATACTGGAGGACAATTTGTGTTAGACTCGATGTTTTGTGCAACACATTCTAGTATTAAACATCGTTTGTTTTCAGATGCGCAATTACGAAATGGCTCTGGTTGGGCTAACTTTCTTGTCACTTGTTCTATTTATTCTAATGCCCCAATTGTTAGGGTTGGAAAGGTGTCTTTGAAATATGATGTTACTCAAATTATGAATTGGAAATGGTATATGAATAGTTCTTCAGAAGGAATGTTTAATATCCCTCCTAACGATACTATGCATGTGTGGGAGCTGAACTTTGAGCATAATTATATGGAGATTCATTTGGCGCAGAATTATCGAATGCCTGATAATAGTTTGATATTTCCATTAGTTAGAAAAAAAGAATATCCTAATTTACTCTATGTCAGATTACCTATTAAGATGGAATGTGCTAGTAGTGACACATTAATGATAAATCGTATGTTCATGATAGATACGGGAATGGCTTGGGATATCGTCTTAATGCAAGAAGCTAATGAGTTTTCTTTCTTTAATAAACAGGAGGATGTTGTTTGGACTAAATATCTAAATAGATATCATCGCTATTGTCCTGTAGATGCTATTTTAGCTGATACTTTGAGAATGGATTCATTACGAGTTTATACTTTTGATTTTATTAATAGAGCGCCATCTAATTATTTGATTGGGCAGAATTTTCTTAAAAGATTTAATGTTTTCTTTGATATGAAACATCAAAGAATTGGTTTTCAGCCAATACCTAATTTTACTCGTGTTGTTAATCCTTTGCATCAGCGATTTCATATTTTGGTTGAAAAAAATAGATATGGGAGGTGGGTCATTACTAGGGTCGCTGATTCTAAGGACAATTATTATAAAGCTGCTGGGTTAAGAGAAGGCGATGAAATTAAAACTGTGAATGGAAAAAATTATGAAGATTATCTTTATAAAAATCATCGTTTGTTTGAAAAGCAAGATACATTATTATATGAAGTTATTCGTAAAGAGAAGATTCTTAAAATAGTTGTAGCTGTTAATAAAGAAGAAATACAAGGTGATTGAAATATATTGTTGAATATGGCTTGTTTGTTATATATTGGACTATTAAGTTTCTTTCTTTTTTGTTCTAACAAATACCTGTAACATTGGAAATCTATGTGATTTTTACGAAGAACATTAAATATTGATTTTAAAATGATTAAAGTATGAAATTAAGAAAACTGAAACTGAATGAAGCTTCAAAAGCTGAATTGAATGAACGTGAGATGTGTCGTGTTTTGGGAGGTGGTACTATTGGGTGCTGCCAATGTGGTTGCAATTATGAAGGTAAACCCGGTGGTTCTAGTACTAGTGCTAATGATAGTGCCAATAATGCTCATGGGTATACATCAGATGGTTCTCATCCATGTTGTTCTACTACTGACCCCAAACCGGAATTTCCGAAATTTCCGGATTTTCCTGTTATGCCTCAAGATGCTCTTTGTGGGGCGACTCAAGGACACTCGTGTGGTATATGAAAATAATTGATTGGGCGTTTATATTTGTTTGTATGAACAATTGAGCGTAGTCCTTTATTTTGTAATACTGCTGAAATTAACTTTCAGCAGTATTACTCTTGTGGAAAGCTAAATTAAAGAATATGAAGTTAATTATAGGCAATGGGCTGATAAAGTGTATTGTTTTTCTTTTTTTGCAAGCTACTGTTTTAGGTAGTTGTACGAAAATATCCAAAGGGAATAAAAGAGATGCAAGAACTTACTTTACAATTGATTCTTTAGATAGAAAGATAGTGCTTCCCGTGTTATTTAATGATAGCATTGTTTCAAATTTGGCATTTGATAGTGGGGCTTCTTTGGGAGCTTTTATTGTTGACTCTACTTTTTGTTCAGCTCACTCTTCTATCTTATCGAATTTGTCTCCTGACACTATTGCTCCATATGGGTGTGCATGGTCTGTATTACGTATGCCCGCATCTATGTATACAATTGTTCCGACTATAAAAGTAGGGAATTCCAATTTGATATATGATAAAATGTTAGTTTATAATTGGAGAGATTACATGGGAGGTACTCAATCAGATGGTTTGTTTAATATTCCACAAAATGATACTGTTAATATATGGGAGTTTAACTTTGAACATAATTATATGGTTATCCATTCATTTCAAGATTTTATTATGCCTAAGAATTGTATTCTGATTCCTTTTGTAAGAGGAAATGATAAAAGCTCACTTTTTTATGTTAATCTGCCTTTAAATATTAGATGTGCTGATGGAGACACACTGATGCTTACTCATACTTATCTTGTAGATACAGGTATGCCACAAGACATAGCTCTGATGGCTCAAGCTTCTGAATTGTCCTTTTTTTCTAAGAAAAAGAATGCCGTTTGGACGCAGGCACCATCTGGATATTATAGTCATCATAATGTAAATGTTACTTTGTTTAGTGGCATACAACTTGATTCTTTGCGGATTTATATATTTGATCAACCTAATCAAGTACCTTGTGATTATCTTATTGGTCTGAATTTTCTTAAAAGATTTAATGTTTTTTTCGACATGAAATCACAAAGATTAGGTTTGCAGCCAATAAAGAATTACGAACGAGTGGTCAACCCTCGGAAGAAACGATTCCACATGTCATCCCGTATGAATAGCCATGGAAAAATTATTATTACTAAAATTGCCGATTATGAAGGTAATTATGTTAAAGAATCTGGCTTGTTAGAAGGTGATGAAATTATTGCTATAAATGAAATTCCTATTAAAATGATCTCTTTGGAAGAGGATGCGGAGCTAAGCCGGCAAGACACATTGATATACGATATTGTCCGTCAAGGTAAATCTTATAAGATACCGGTGGTTATTGATAAAAAAGAGGTTCAAGGTGATTGAATGAAATAATAATATTAGATAGGTAATGATATGAATGATAAAGCTAGTAGATACAATATTGAAATAGAATACTATAATGGAATCCTGCTCTATAATTCGCTTACTAACAGGATACTACCAATTAGTCTTAAGGATTATTCTATAATTGAGACTTTGATGGAACATTTGCCTACATTTCGACAGAAATTTCCTGAATTGTATTCTGCTTTTCAGAGGTCAGGATTTATTATAAGTCCAGATTTTGATGAGTTGGCGTATTTGAAATTACAAAATAAGCGGTGTATATTTATGAATCGGGATTATCATCTTACAATAAATCCGACTTTAGATTGTAATTTAAAGTGCTGGTATTGTTCTGTTGCATATGCTGGGGCAAAATATGATAGAGAACGAATGAGCGATGAAATAGTTGATAATTTGATTAAGCACATTAATTTATTAGTGACACAAAAAAAAGCAAATTCAATTTTATTGGATTGGTTTGGTGGAGAGCCCCTAATGTATTTTGATGAAGTAATCAAAAAGATATCAGATTCAGTATTCCCAATTTTATTACAGAATAATGTGAAATTTAGGCAACAAATTACTACTAATGCTACTTTATTGAGTGAAGATAGAATTCGATATATGAAGGACATGAACTTTGATTTCTTTCAGATATCTATTGATGGTAATGAGTGCCGCCAGAACCTGATTAAACGTTATTCTGATAAACATGGTACTTATAGAGATGTGGTTGACAATATTAATTTGCTTTCTGAGGTAATTCCAGATGTTTCAATTTGTTTGCGTGTAAATTATGATAAACAAACTTTGAAGAATATAAAAGATATAATAAATGATTTTACGGAAAAAAGTATAAAGTGCATTACTGTAGATTTTCAGAGAGTGTGGCAGATTTCATGTACAGAAGAAATGCGAAAGTTATTAGAGAAGGCAAAAGTTGAATTTGAGAAGGCTGGTTTTCGTTCGCGTTTTTGGGCATATAGGCCATTTAGATATAAGTGTTGTTATGCGGATAGTATCAATCATTATGTTGTCAATTACGATGGTAGAATTTTTAAATGTACAGCACGTGATTATGGGGAAGAACTAACTCTTGGCCATTTGTTAAAATCTGGAGAGATTGATTGGAACGATGGAATATTGAGTAAGATGTTTGTAAAGGCTACATTTGAGAATGAACGTTGTGAAAATTGTCGAGTTTTACCTTTGTGTATGGGACCATGTATACAAAAAAATTACGATGCACTTATAAATTGTAAACAGCTTACTTGTGTATATGATAACGTTGAATACAGTTTGTCTTCTTTTGTGATAGAAATGGCAAAACAAAGAAATTTAATATAATCGATGAAAAAAAAATATATTACAGTTGATGATATTAAGTATCAATTAGCTAACCTGCGTCAGCTGACTTTTGAAGTGACAGATGCTTGTAATCTGTGTTGTAAGTATTGTGCGTATGGTGAATTTTATAATGATTATGATAAGCGTGAAAATAGCACAATTAGTTTGTCCGCTTCTTTGAAATTAATTGATTATTTAGTTGATTTATGGGGTTCAGAATATAATACGTCAGCTAAACGTAACGTATATATCAGTTTCTATGGGGGAGAACCTTTATTAAATATGCCATTTATTGAATCGGTGGTGACGTATATTGAAAAACTGCATTGCCAATATCGCAATTTTACTTTTTCAATGACAACGAATGCTTTGTTGCTTGAACGTCATATGGATTTTTTGGTGGCACATGATTTCAATTTGCTTATCAGTTTGGATGGTGATGAATATGGCACTTCCTATAGAGTGAATAAGGTGGGTGATCCTGCATATCCCAATATTATCAGAAATATAGATGTTTTACGAAATAAATACCCTGAGTTCTTTGAAAGAAAAGTAAATTTTAATGCTGTATTACATAATCGTAATTCGGTTACTTCTATTTATCACTTCTTTAAAACTCGTTACAATAAAGTACCCAGTATTGGAGAGTTGAATAATATGGGGATTCGACCGGATAAGGTAGAACTTTTCCAAAAAACGTATCGTAATTCACAAGAAAGTTTACACCAAGCAGAGAATTATGAAAAAATAGAGCAGGATATGTTTCTAAAATCAGCTACTTATCAGACTCTTACCAATTTTCTCCATCAGTATAGTGGGTTTGTTTTTCGAAGTTATGTTGATTTGCAATATGGTAAACCTAAAAAAACAATTCCTACCGGTACTTGTATCCCTTTTGGTAAAAGAATGTTTGTCACTGTTACTGGTAAGATTTTACCTTGCGAACGCATAGGACAACAATTTGCATTGGGAAAGGTAACGGCAGATAGCGGTGTTGAACTTGATTTAGAAGCAATTGCAGATAAGTATAATACTTATTATGCTAAAATGGAAAATCAATGTAGTAAATGTTACAAAGCAGAATCTTGTATACAATGTATTTTCAATCTTAATAACTTGGATACTTGTCCTGTTTGCTATGGATTTACTAGTAAACAAGCTTTTGAAATCTATAAAGCAAAACAAATAGATTTTCTAAGAAAGCATCCGGAAGAATATTATCGAATTATGGAAAATGTGATGGTTGAATAAAATAGGGTATAATATGTTTCAAGTAGATAAGAATTATTGGCTGGTAATTGCGCCTTATGTATATTGTTGTATAAAGGGTAAGAAGGCTCTATTATATAATACTAAGAATTGGGAGTATTTAGAGGTGGAAAATGAGAATGTAATAGGGCTATTACGACAGTTACATAAAAGAGATAATCTTGGTGCGGTGTTTTGTGAAGGGAAAATGTTGACAGAGCTATGTTACTCAAATTTTATATCTGATTTTGTGTTAAAGGAAATGGGAGGTGTTATAGATGTGGCATCTTTTCCCGATAAACCGATACAAATGATGCCTATTCTTAATTTACAATGTGATGTGGATAAATTACAGCAAATAGAAGATAGGGGTATAGGAGAAGATATTTTGTTTAATTTGTTAGAAATAAATGTTTTTCTTTATAATGTTTGTGATCATCATTGTTTATATTGCAGTAAATATTCACAGCAAAATTTGTGCTGTCGCGTAGCAGAAACAGAGACGTCTCAAGTTCTTGATATCTCTGCTTTGAAGTCTATTATAGCACAAATTCGATATGGAGTGGTAGGTCGGTTGAATTTATTTGGTGGAAATATTTGGAAGTATCCTAATTATAATGATATTCCTTTTTTATTATCAGGTTTTAAAGGTCAAATTCATATTTGGAGTCATTATGCTGATTTTGTGGGTAATAAAATCTTAGATTCAGATTTTTTTTATGATGTGATTGTTCCTTTTCCCATGGAAGAAGAATTACTGCGAAATTGTATCTTTTTATTAGGAGATTTACAAATAAAGATTCATTTTTATGTTACGCAAATAGATGAATATGCTAAGGCGGAGGAGATTGTACATAAATATGCTATTAATGACTATTCAATACATTCGACCTATGTAGGATGTAATTTGGATTATTTTGAAAAATATGTTTATATGGATAAAGGGGATATCCTGCAATCTCAATACTCAATGAGCCAAATTTTTGCTCATCAAAAAATGAATTCACATTTTTTCGGTTCGTTATCAATCTCTGTTAATGGAGACGTATATGCTAATTTGAATAGTTTAGTTTTGGGAAATATCTATAAAGATAGTTTGATTGATATTGTTAACAAAGAAATGCTTGATAATACAGCATGGCGGAAAATACGAAATGATTATCCTTGTTGTGACTGCATTTACCAATGGCTGTGTCCTTCGCCCTCTAATTATGAATTGGCTATTGGAAAACCGAACCTCTGTCATGTGAAACCATAAATGATAATAGCTTATGAATCGTACTTTCTGTTTTGTTCCGGTTCGCAAAGGGAGTAGAGGTATTCCCGGTAAGAACCTGCGTCTGCTGGGGGATAAACCTCTGGTATGTTGGATTATCGATACCATCCTTGCTTCCGGCATAGCGGACGAGGTATGTGTAGCGACCAATTGTGATGAAATGGAGAGTCTGATACGAGGCCGTTACAAAGGAGTTGTACAGATATTCAGGCGCAGTGAGTGGAGTGCAAGGGATGAGGCTTCCAGCCTGGAAGTTGTACAGGAATATCTTAATTATCGTAAGCCGGACCGGAATGATGATTTTATTTTGTTACAGGCTACTTCTCCTTTTACGACTGCACAAGAACTAAGGGGGCTTGTAGAAGAGATGAAAAGGGGGGAGGCGGATTCCTATGTTGCCTGTTGCCGTTTGAAGAAGTTTCGTTGGAGTGATGAGGGGAGACCTTTGGACTATTCATTCGAAACTAAACCTCGCCGACAGGAGTACAAAGGTTTTCTGATAGAGTCGGGAGCTTTCTATGCTTCTACGGTGGGAAGAATACTGGACTCCGGGCAGCTTCTTTCGGGAGTTGTGAAGGTGGTGGAGGTTGGTCCTGCAGGGATGATAGATGTCGATGAAGAAGCGGACTGGAGACTGGCTGAACATTATATTGAAACCGGGCTTTAATAAAAAAAGATATGGATAGACGGGACTATTATGTGGAGTATTATGAGGTGCTGGATAGGGTGCTGTCTGACTACGTGAATCAGTTGCGGGAAAAGAGGGAACATTGGCTGAAAATGGGGGGGCATGATGTGGGCGTGCCTTTGATCAATTTACTATTCTGGCAGTTCACATGGCATAGAGAGGAGTACGACCGGTTACGTAAAGAAGGAAAGAGCTGTGGGGAAGCATTGGGTAGCGTAAAGGAGATACTGGCCGATAAGCAGGTGGAAGAATGGGAGCGACAGGAAGAGGAATACAAAATCTACGACCATGAATGGTATGAGGCACTGGCACCTTATGGCGGGCAGTTGGTGATCTATATTTATAATGCCCGTCAATTGGTTTATCTGACTCCGTTGATTGAACGTCTGGAAGAACCGGTGTTGCTCTTGTCGGAATATGAGATTCCGGATGAAACGGAGTTGCCGGACTTTGTAACGGCCATTACTCTTGAATTTACCAAAACAGTTCCATTGGTTAATCCATTTCTGAAAGAGTGGTTTCCCTTGATTTTTCAATATGCGAATACATTTGATATATTGATGAGGATCTTGCAACCTAAAGGATTGATTTTTCTGGAAGGCTGCCATTACCAGCAGTTATTGCTTGCCACCATAGGGCGTGATTATGGAATACCGACCTTGTGTATCCAGCAGGGATGGCCGTCATTGATGCACACTGCTTTCAGGAGGATGCCTTACCGGTACTATCTGATGTGGGGGGAAGGCTTCCGGACTTTGTGGGAGAAGCATAATCCGTTGCCGGACTTTGTCCCGACGGGTTATATGTATCAGGTGGAACCACGTAATGAAACGAAAAAGGAGTGTGTTACTTTTTTCTTGCAGGGACCTTTTTTTCTGAGTGACAAAAGGTATCTTCAAGAGATGATCCGCCTGATAGGGACGGTTGCCGCGGAATTTCCCGCCCGGCGGTTTCTGGTGCGTGAACATCCTGAGTTCAGGATAGGTGAGGAGGTACGCATGGAATGGGAGCAGATTCCCAATATAGAAATGGTAACGGATGGAAAGCTGGCAGAGGTATTTGCCCGCACACGGGTAGGGGTGGCACACTATTCTTCTTCTTTGATGGAGGGAGTGGCACACGGTGCTGTCCCGTTGGTGTACGATCCGACTGAGGGATCGCGGTATTCTCCGGATGTGGAAGCCGAGGGGTTGGGGATGATAGCGAAAACGAAAGAGGAGTTGACCGGCGGTTTGTCCCGGATATTGGGGAATTATGAAGATTTTAAACAGAGGATAGAGAAGGAACAACCTCTGTGGTTTCAGGCAACAGGAGAAGAAACTCTCCGAAATATGGTAGGGTTTATTAAAGAAAAAATGCCTCCTGTTACGTTGAAGGAGATTTATGTGGTTGATACGGATACGTTGACACGCGAACGGCCCGTCGGGGTATCGGGGTTATTGCGCTGTAAGAATTGTGAGGATTTTTTAGAGATGTGCATTGATTCGTGTATCGATGGATTGGATGAGTTGATAGCTGTCTATCATGATTGTACGGATCGTACGCCGGAGATTCTCAGGCAGAAGGCGGCACAATATCCGGATAAAATCAGGGTCTTTGAGTATCAGCCGTCTGTATATCCGATCGATCTGGATGAGGAGGAGTTGGAGAAGGCAAAGCTGTTGCCGCCGGACTCTATCCATACGCTGGCAGGCTATTGCAACTATGCATTGTCGAAAGCAAGCTATCGGTACGCAGTGAAGATCGATGCCGATCAGGTTTATTTTACGGATCGGCTGAAACATATCTGTGATGCTTACCGTTCTGATAAAAAAGTGCGGTTCAACGTGGCAGAATGTATCTCTTACAACCTGTATCGGGCTTATGTGGACTCTTTCAACCGTATAGAGATGCGACCGTTCAGGTGGCTGGAACGAATTGCGTTGTGGACACATGCGTCGTATGCTTCTTATCTGGAGAAGATGATCATCCGGTATAAAGTGCCTGTCTCGATGTCGGGCATTAACTTGTTCCGGAAAGACCGGGAGTGGATGGTAGGGTTGGGGCAGGAACATCCGGAGCCTGATAGCAAAGAGATACTCCCTCCGTTTAATGGCGTGCGTGATACTTTCTTTTTTGAGGTGTCTGAGGACCGGATATTCAGGTATATGACGGAAACGAAGCTGGATGGCCGTCATCGGGGGGTGGAGGTGATGCGTTGTCCGAATGAAATATTGGATGTCGGCTTTTGTTGGTTTCATTTGCGTGCCCTGATGAAGGAGCATGAAGAGGGCTATCGGCAGTCTTACCGGAAACATCCGGAGAGGTTTATACCTTTAGGGACCTTTGTGAAGCTGTCGTATAGAAATTTACAACAGAGATATAAACCTTTTGTTGCCGTACGTTGGGCGGAACCGGTATTCGCTTATTTCTTCATGACGGGTAAAGGGAGGATTCCGTGGAAAAAGTTGAAAGAGATAGAATGAATAGTGGCAGATAAATGTGTTTCGCAGCTTGATAAAAGATAGATGGTAGATGGATATATTGATTCTTTTTTATAATACGATGTGGGGATTTCCACTCGAGTTCCGAAAGGAAGATTTACCTGGGGGCTGTGTGATAACGACTGATCGAAACCTCATTGCAAAGGCGGATGCCGTGGTTTTCCATTTGCCCGATTTGCCTTCGGTGATGGAGGATGAAATCGATAAGCGGGAAGGACAGCTTTGGGTGGGATGGAGTCTGGAATGTGAAGAGAATTATAGTTGGACGAAGGATCCCGAGTTCAGAGAGAGTTTTGACTTATGGATGGGGTATCATCAGGAGGATGATATTGTGTATCCTTATTATGGACCGGATTATGGGAAGATGCTGGTTACGGCACGGAGGGAAAAGCCTTATAAGAAGAAGGCATGTATGTTTATTTCGAGTGATATGAACCGGAGTCACCGACAAGAGTATCTTAAGGAATTGATGCAGTATACCGACATCGATTCGTATGGGAAACTATACCGTAATTGTGAATTACCTGTTGAGGATCGGGGACGGGATACACTTCTTAGTGTGATCGGGGATTATCAGTTTGTGATAAGTTTTGAGAATGCGATAGGGAAGGATTATGTGACAGAAAAGTTTTTCAATCCTTTGTTGGCCGGTACTGTTCCGGTCTATCTGGGAGCTCCCAATATTCGGGAATTTGCTCCGGGAGAAAATTGTTTTCTGGATATTTGTACTTTCGATTCTCCCGAGGGAGTAGCCGCTTTTATGAATCAATGCTATGATGACGAGGCATTGTATGAACGTTTTTATGCATGGAGGAAACGGCCTTTATTATTGTCGTTTACAAATAAGTTAGAGCAAGTCCGGAGCAATCCGTTAATCAGGCTTTGCCAAAAAATACACGAACTAAAATTGGGAGGGATATGAAAGAGGTAAAAAGACCGGTAGTTTCGGTGGTGGTTCCGGTCTATAATACGGAACCTTTTCTGGCGGAATGTCTGCACTCTTTAGAGAAGCAGACTTTAACGGATATTGAGATCATTTTGGTGAACGACGGATCGACGGATAATTCCGGGAGGTTGCTGCGGGAGTATGCGGGTAAGGATGCTCGTTTCGTTTATGTGGAACAGGAGAATCAAGGGCTCTCTGCTGCACGAAATACCGGAATGGAACATGCTTCCGGGCATTATCTGGCATTTCTGGACAGTGATGACTGGCTGGCAGAGAATGCTTTGCAGGTGTTATGTGCTATTGCAGCGAAGACCCGTACTGATATTGTTTCGGGAAACACACTGGCGGTGCATGCCGATGGACAGGTGCAAAGTTGGGAAAGAAGGGGCAGAGAGTTGTTTGCGACAGGCACCGTAGTGTCCGGTAGTACATATTTTTCAAGAGTGATGGATTGCAGGTGTTATGTCCCCATGGTATACAATTATTTATATAGGAGGGATTTTATTGAACAGAATGGATTTCGCTTTGAACCGGGGTTGGTTCATGAAGATGAATTATGGACTCCTCAGGTGCTGACAACCGCTCAAAAAATAACGGTTGCCGATATTGATTTTTATTATTACCGGCAACGGGAAGGATCGATTATGACGGCGACGGCAGCGGGCAGGCGGATTGCTTCCATTCAATTGATTATTGAGAAGTTACTGGAATATAGCCGTAAGCACTTGTTTGAGAAAAAATATAGAGAGGCAAAGGAAGCACTCTATGTAAGGCTGTTGCAGATATATTCTACTGCCTGTACATTGCATCCGGACGGAACTTATACAACTTTGTACGATAGGGCGGGAGAGATGCTTCGTGTTTGTGAGGAACTCAGGCGGCAAGAGTCTCTTGGTAGATGGTATAGTGAGGAAATCCTCAACAGGATGAAACTGTATTATGACCGGCTCCAAACGATGGAAGGATGAGGGGGGATGGCAGGGAGCTGAACAACTTCATTTTATGTATATTAGACCTTGAAAATCATAGTATGTCATGAAAGATATTGCAATGCTAAACAAACCACCATTAGACTTCTTCGGATGCAACTTTTGTCTTGTAGAGAAGCATCGTATGGCTTTTGTCCTTATTTCGAAATGTGGACTTACTTTTTTGGAAAACATAGCTATTTATGCGTCAGCAGGTATGATTCCTGATACCGAAGATCAGACTCATTTTTATATCGCCCGGGTAAAACCAGAACGTTTTTTGGTACCGGTTTCTGAGATGTCTGGTTATGAAAGGGAGCATAAATCGTATTTGAAGGTAGCGGTTTGGAGGGATCCGGTAGAAAGGCTGGTTTCTGCTTATAAATATTTTATACTTGAACGTACCTTCAATCAATACATGTACATGTGTAATCTGTATCAGGATTGTTCTTTTGAACGCTTTCTTTCGTTCGTTGAGTTTGAATTGGGGAAGGCAAATCCGTTGTGGCAGGATGAACATATACGCAGGCAATCTGATTTTTATACTTCTGCTGATGTGGACTGTATTGTACCTCTCAGCAAGTTGAACCGTTTTTTAGCCGAAAGGGGAGTGGATATGCCGGAAGAAAAGGCAAATGCCACATCTGTCCGGTTTGAACTGAAGGATGAAAAACAGATAGCAAAGATAAAAGAACTATATCGTCTTGATTATGAAATACCTGTTGGTTGTTAAAAAAAGAATAAGATGGATGCATATATAGAACAAATAGCAAAATCGCTTTACTTCTCTTGCAAACAATTTGATATAGGGCTATTTTATGGAAAGATGGGACGTTGCCTTTTCTTTTTTGATTATTCACGTGTCACTGAATTGAGGGCGTTTGAGGAACTGGCCGGAGAATTGCTGGATGAAGTGATGGAGAGTGTCTGCTTAGGGATGCCGGTCGGTCGGTCTTTCGGATGGTGTGGTATAGGTTGGGGGGTGGAATATCTGGTCCGGAAGGGATTTGTGGAAGATGATGATAATGAAGAGCGCAATAAGATTGATGAGAAAGTGATGGAGTATGATGTCAGGCGCTTGGGCGATTACTCTTTAGCTACAGGATTGGAAGGAATTTCATGGTATGTATTGCTTAGACTCTCTTCGGGAGATAAAGGTGTAAGGATAGGGGCAAAAAACTATCTGTCTGATTTGAAAAGTGCTTGTGAGAAAGCTTTAAAAAAAGGGCGGTATGAGGGGATACTTCTGTTACTGGATTTTCTGAATGGGAAAAGGGCAAATTATCCTTTCGGGGAGTTTTTTTCACAAATTCCGGGAGAAGCGCATTATATTCCGGATATGTGATGTATTTTTGTTACGTAGACTAATATTATGAATCAATGAAATTAAATTCTTTTCCTCATTACCTCCAGTTGGATGCTATGGATTGCGGTCCTTCCTGTCTTCGCATGATTGCGAAGTATTATGGTAAGAGCTACTCCCTGCAAACTCTCCGTGCACGCTCTTTTATTACCCGCGAAGGAGTTTCCATGCTGGGCATCAGCGATGCGGCGGAATCGATCGGTTTCCGTACTTCGGGGGTGCGCATCTCTTTGGAGCAACTGAAGAAGGATGTACCGTTGCCTTGCATTCTGCATTGGAACCAGAATCACTTCGTGGTCTGTTATGATATAAAGAAGAAACGTAGCGGCTACCGTTTCTATATCGCCGACCCCGCCCGTCAGTTGATTTCGTACAGTGAGGAGGAGTTTAAGAAATGCTGGTTGTCTACTAAGGTGAATGGAGAGGAGAAAGGGGCTGCACTTGCGCTTGAACCGGGTCCGGAATTCCAAGGGCAGGGCGACGAAGAAGAATCCGGCAGTCGCAGTCTTCGTTTCTTTCTTAAATATTTGTCTCCTTATCGTAAACAACTGATTCAACTGATTCTGGGAATGCTGACAGCGAGCTTGTTGCAGCTTATTTTCCCTTTTCTGACACAGTCATTGGTGGATGTGGGTATTCGCGACGGTAACCTGAACTTTATCACTCTGATCCTGATTTCACAACTGGTGATTTCCGTTTCACAACTTTCGGTCGAGTTTATCCGTAGCTGGATTATGCTTCACATGAATACGCGTATCAATATTTCGTTGATCTCTGACTTCCTGGCGAAGTTGATGAAGCTTCCGCTCCATTATTTCGATACGAAGATGATCGGTGACATTATGCAACGTATAGGCGATCACGGACGTATCGAGAGTTTTCTGACGGGATCGTCCATCAGTACGCTTTTCTCTTTTGTGAACTTCTTTATCTTTGCTTTTGTGCTGGCTTATTACAATCTGGGTATTCTTGCTATCTTTCTGGTGGGCAATTCACTCTATATCTGCTGGATTCTTGTGTTTATGAAGTACCGGCGCGAATTGGATATCCGCCGTTTTGCCCAGGCGGCGGGCGAACAGAGTAGTTTGATACAGTTGGTGACTGCCATGCAGGAGATCAAACTGAACAACTGTGAAAAACAAAAACGCTGGCAGTGGGAACGTATTCAGGTGAAACTTTTCAAGATCAGCGTAAAAGGTCTGGCACTGGGACAGGTACAACAGGTGGGTTCTGTCTTTTTTAATCAGACTACGAATATTGTCATCTCTTTTATTGCTGCTAAATCGGTTGTGGAGGGAAATATGACGTTGGGTATGATGATGTCACTGACGTATATTATCGGTCAGTTAAGCGGTCCGATCGGTTCTTTTATCGGTTTTGCACAGCAGTTGCAGGATGCGAAGATCAGTCTGGAGCGCCTGAACGAGATTCATGGACAGAAGGATGAAGAGCAGGATATTGCCTCTAAGCTGACGGTTCTTCCGGAACGGCGTGATATACGTATCGAGAATCTCTCGTTCAGTTATGACGGTGCGGATCGTGACTATGTGCTGAATGATGTGAACCTGAACATACCCGAACACAAGGTGACGGCGATTGTGGGTGCGAGCGGTAGCGGCAAGACTACGCTGATCAAGCTGATGCTTGGCTTTTATACTCCGAATAAGGGGGATATCAAGATAGGTGAGACCCCTCTGGATGTGGTAAATCCGCACCTTTGGCGTGCGAAGAGCGGTTCGGTGATGCAGGATGGCTTTATTTTTTCTGATACGATTGCAAATAATATTGCCGTGGGGGAGGAACAGGTGGATGTGGAGCGCCTTCGCCATGCGGTGACAGTGGCCAACATTCGTGACTTCATCGATTCTCTTCCTTTGGGGTATAATACGAAGATCGGCATGGAGGGAAACGGCATCAGCCAGGGACAGCGTCAACGCCTGCTGATAGCCCGCGCTGTTTATAAAAATCCTGAGTTCCTGTTTTTCGATGAGGCGACGAATGCATTGGATGCCAACAATGAACGCGAGATTATGGAGCATCTGCACACGTTCTATCGTGGTAAGACGGTTGTGGTAGTGGCACACCGTTTGAGTACGGTTCGTGATGCGGATAAGATCGTGGTGCTGGATAGGGGTGCTGTAGCCGAAGAGGGAACCCACAGGGAACTGACGGAAAAGAAAGGATTGTATTATCAGTTGGTGAAGAATCAGTTGGAATTAGGAAGTTAGATATGGAAAAGGAGCACACACATAAAGAGATCGAGCTTCGTAGCGAAGAGGTGCAGGAAGTGATGAATCGTGTTCCGGCATGGATTCTTCGCAGTGGCATTACGGTGCTGTTTGTCATAGTGGTGGCATTGGTTGCCGGAAGCTATTGGTTTAAATATCCGGATGTGATTGCTGCGGAGGTGACGGTAAGCACACAAGATCCTCCGGCTTACGTAGTGGCCCGAGCAGCCGGAAGACTGGAGAATCTGTATGTACAAAACGGTCAGGAGGTGGAACCCGACACGAATCTGGGGACAATAGAGAATACAGCTTGTGCGTCGGATGTATTCTCCTTGCAAGAGCGGATGCGGAAGTGGAAACAGGAAGGATATACGCCTGAGTCGGGTAAAGGGCTTTTTCTACATTCGGAAACAGATCGCTGGCGGCTGGGAGAGATACAGTCGGCCTATGCGGCGTTTGTGAGTACTCTCTCCGAAATGGTGCGTATGAATGAATTGGGGTATTATGCAAAGAAGTTACAGTCGCAGAGGGAACTTTTGGAGACTCAGAAGAAATATTATGGTCAGGTTCGGAGCCAGTATTTTCTGATAGAGAAAGAGTATGCCCTGGCTCATGCTTCGTATACGCGAGATTCAATTCTCTATCATCGCCAGGCGATGATTATTACGGAGTTTGAACAGTCTGGGAGTCGCTACCTGCAAAGTCTTCAGTCAAGGGAGTCGGCCCGCATGCAGTTAACTCAGGTGGATATGCAGATAGAACAATCGGAAGAGACATTGCTCGATCTGGAGAAACAGGCGTTTGAGGAGAAGCAGACACAGGCCGTGAATCTGAGAAATGCTACGGATCAGTTGCAGAGTCAGCTCACCGCCTGGGAGCAGCGTTATCTGCTTCGAAGTCCGGTTGGGGGAAAGGTTACTTTCCTGAATGTATGGAGTGTGAATCAGTACGTGGAATCGGGGGCTACAGTGTTTGTGGTTGCTCCCGAAGAAGAATCTTTGCCTGTGGGGACGGCGTTGCTGCCTTTGCAGGGGTCGGGTAAAGTGAAAGCCGGACAGCGGGTAAATCTGCGTTTGAACAACTATCCGGATCAGGAGTTCGGCTATGTAAAGGGGAAGGTGAAAAGTGTATCGCCCCTGCCGACGGCGGAAGGCATGTATGTGGTCGATATTGCCTTACCGGACGGACTGACAACCAATTATGGGAAGACCTTGCCGTTGACTCGTGAGATGAAGGGAAGTGCGGAAATTATCACGGATGATCTTCGCCTGCTGGAAAGATTGATTATGCCGTTACGAAAAATTTTCATGGAACAAAAATAGGTCAAACTAGCTTTAGGACCATATATAATAAGGTGTATCCCCCGAACTTTGTAGAAAATGCCTCGGAAATTTCTATTTATCCAAAACCTTTTAGTTTCGTTGGTGTTATTTAAATAGTTTCAATAATAAATAGGAAGATTTGTAATAACCACTTTAACTATTAAGGTATATGAAAAAGATTCTAATGCTGCTGGCCTTAGCCGGCGTTACATCTGTTGCTTCTGCGCAGCAGACTACAATTACGGGATACGAAGTTATCCAGGTACAAGACAAATATCAAGTGATCACTAACCCTTTCTGGGATAATTGGTTTTTCTCTATCGGCGGAGGTGCTGAAGCACTGTTCGGCGATAATGACCATGTCGGGAAATTCAGGGACCGTATCAGTCCGACATTGAATGTGGCTGTCGGTAAATGGTTTACTCCGGGATTGGGGTTGCGATTGCAGTACAGTGGCTTACAGGGACGTGGCTTTGCCGGTTCGGAAACAGCTGATTTTGTGAAGAGTGGTAAACTGGCTAATGGGTATTATAAACAGAAATTCAACTATATGAATCTTCACGGGGACGTGATGTTCAACTTGAATGCACTGTTTGGCGGATACAACTCTCACCGTGTATATGAAATTATCCCTTATTTGGGAGCCGGTTTTACTCATTCATATTCGAAACCTCATCGTGAGGCGTTTGCTATGAACGCAGGTATTATCAACCGTTTCCGCGTTTCGAGTGCGGTAGATATCAATATCGAAATCGGTGGTATGCTGGCCGAAGATAAGTTTGACGGAGAAATTGGCGGAAAACATGGATATGACGGTGTTGCCAGCCTGACTGCCGGTTTGACTTATCGTTTCCCGGCTCGCGGATTTGCCCGTCCGATGCCACAGATTATTTCTGAAATCGAACTGGCTAATATGCGTCGTCAGATGAATGACATGGCTGCTGCTAACCAGTCACTGCAACAGCAGTTGGTTGACGCACAGAATCAGCCGGTGGCAGAAGTTGCCGAACAGGTAGTCGTTACGGATGCTAACATTGCTCCGCGTACCGTATTCTTCACAATCGGATCTTCTGAACTGTCAC
Source organism: Bacteroides fragilis NCTC 9343 (assembly GCF_000025985.1). Taxonomy (NCBI): domain Bacteria; kingdom Pseudomonadati; phylum Bacteroidota; class Bacteroidia; order Bacteroidales; family Bacteroidaceae; genus Bacteroides; species Bacteroides fragilis. Next base: position 4,499,997 of record NC_003228.3, on the reverse strand, counting down.
CACGTGAAGAGATGAACTTGTCTTATCTTGCTGCCAAGATGAAAGAATTCCCGGATACACAATATACCGTATACGGATATGCTGACTCAGCAACCGGTACTCCTGCATTCAATAAGGAGTTGAGCCAGAAACGTGCTCAGGCTGTTGTCAATGCATTGGTTAAGAAATACGGAGTAGATTCCAGCCGCTTGAAGGTTGATGCCGGTGGTGGTGTGGATAAATTCGGTAAACCTATTTACCTAAACCGAGTTGTATTAGTAGAGTCTGTTAAATAAGTTCGGACTTGACTTTCTTTAAAAGAAATCGCCCTGTTATCGATCCGGTAACAGGGCGTTCTTTTTTTATAGATAAGTAATCTGGGCTTACTTATGTATCTAACTTCTATTTGTTGAATCGCTTCACTTGTTCGTTGATCAGTTCGGCATCATCGAAGTAGTTTATCTTCATGGCTTTGCGAACATCCGACAAGGTATCGGCAGCGGCAGCTCTTGCTACTTCACAGCCTTTTCTCAGCATTTCATAGATGGCGGGAATATCTTTTTCGAATTCTTTCCGACGGTTGCGGATAGGCTCCAACTCTTCTTGCATAATGGAGTTGAGGAAACGTTTTACCTTTACATCACCCAAACCGCCACGCTGATAGTGGGCTTTCAACTCGTTCAGATTCGGATAGTCGGGCAGGTAACGTTCGAAGTGTTCGGGACGGCAGAATGCATCCAGGTATGTAAATACGGTGTTACCCTCGATTTTACCCGGATCTTGCACGCGCAGATGATCGGGGTCGGTGAACATGCTCATCACTTTCTTTTGGATTTCATCAGCTTCTTCGGCCAGATAAATGCAGTTGCCTAACGATTTACTCATCTTGGCTTTTCCATCGGTACCGGGCAGGCGCAGGCAGGCTGCATTATCCGGTAAAAGGATCTCCGGTTCTACCAGGGTTTCTCCATAGATATAATTGAAACGGCGGACAATCTCTCTGGCTTGCTCGATCATGGGCTCCTGGTCTTCACCAACCGGTACGGTTGTGGCACGGAAGGCAGTGATGTCGGCAGCCTGACTGATGGGGTAAGTGAAGAAACCTACCGGAATACTGGTTTCAAAGTTACGCATCTGGATTTCTGTTTTCACAGTGGGATTACGTTGCAGGCGCGATACGGTGACGAGATCCATATAATAGAAAGTCAGTTCGCACAGTTCCGGAATCTGGGACTGGATGAAGATGGTTGATTTTTCCGGGTCGAGTCCGCAAGCCAGATAATCGAGAGCTACTTCAATTACGTTCTGACGTACTTTTTCGGGGTTGTCGATATTATCGGTCAGTGCCTGTGCATCGGCAATGAAGATGAAAGTTTTGTCAAACGAGCCGGAGTTTTGCAGTTCGACTCTCCGTTTCAGCGAGCCTACGTAGTGTCCGATGTGGAGCTTTCCGGTAGGACGGTCGCCTGTTAATATGATTTTTTCTTTTCCCATTACTTTTGTTTTTAATCGAAGGGCAAAGATAGTCAGAATCGGCAGAAGTAACAAATAAAACGAATATTCTTACCAGATTCCTTTGTAATTATAGAAATAAGTCGTTACTTTGCACAAACTTTGAAACAACAATGAATCAACAGGAAATCAGAAGTAAGTATTATCTCCATTCGAGTGTATTTCACCCGGAATCGGTCTACTTCTTCTCTTTTCTCCAAAAACGATATTTAGTTCTTTGGTAATGCGTTAGTCCTTTATTGAGGGCAACGCATTTTTTTTATGCGGACACTTAGAAATAACAACTTATAATGACAATAAAAGAAATGGAAAAGGAAATGAAAAAAGTTCTTGTTTTGGGTTCAGGCGCACTCAAAATCGGACAAGCCGGAGAGTTTGATTATTCCGGTTCACAGGCATTGAAGGCCTTGAAAGAAGAAGGTATCAATTCGGTATTGGTTAACCCGAATATCGCAACCATTCAGACTTCCGAGGGAATTGCTGATAAGGTGTATTTCCTGCCCGTGACTACTTATTTCGTAGAAGAGATTATTAAGAAAGAACGCCCCGACGGTATTCTGCTCGCATTCGGTGGACAGACTGCCCTGAATTGTGGTGCGGAACTTTATACAAAGGGGATTCTGGATAAATATGGCGTGAAAGTATTAGGTACTTCGGTTGAGGCTATTATGTATACGGAAGACCGTGACTTGTTTGTGAAGAAACTCGATGAAATCGAGATGAAAACTCCGATCAGCCAGGCGGTGGAGAGCATGGAAGATGCTATCGCTGCTGCGCGACGCATTGGCTATCCGGTGATGGTTCGTTCGGCTTATGCATTGGGAGGACTCGGCAGCGGTATTTGTGCCAATGAAGAAGAGTTCCTGAAACTGGCCGAAAGTTCGTTTGCTTTCTCTAAACAGATTTTGGTAGAAGAGTCGCTGAAGGGCTGGAAAGAGATTGAGTTTGAGGTGATCCGCGATGCGAACGATCACTGCTTTACAGTGGCAAGCATGGAGAATTTTGATCCGCTGGGCATTCATACCGGTGAATCGATCGTAGTAGCTCCGACTTGTTCATTGGACGACAAAGAGTTGAAAATGTTGCAGGAACTGTCAACCAAATGTATCCGTCACCTGGGTATTGTCGGTGAGTGTAACATTCAGTATGCGTTCAATTCGGATACGGATGATTATCGTGTGATCGAGGTGAATGCACGTTTGAGCCGTTCGTCGGCATTGGCTTCGAAGGCTACCGGTTATCCGTTGGCATTCGTGGCTGCAAAAGTGGCATTGGGTTACACACTCGACCAGATCGGTGAGATGGGAACTCCGAATTCCGCTTATGTGGCTCCACAGCTTGATTATTATATTTGCAAGATTCCTCGTTGGGACCTGACCAAGTTTGCCGGTGTATCCCGTGAGATCGGATCGAGCATGAAGTCGGTAGGTGAGATTATGTCAATCGGACGTTCGTTTGAAGAGATTATCCAGAAAGGGCTCCGTATGATCGGACAAGGCATGCATGGGTTTGTCGGTAACGATGACGTACACTTTGAGGATCTGGACAAGGAACTTTCTCACCCGACAGATCTGCGTATCTTCGCATTGGCTCAGGCTATGGAGGAAGGTTATACCATAGAGCGTATTCACGAACTGACAAAGATCGATCCGTGGTTCTTGGGTAAACTTAAAAATATTGTTGACTATAAGGCTAAGCTGTCTGCCTATGATAAAGTAGAGGATATCCCGGCCGATGTGTTGCGTGAGGCTAAAGTTCTGGGCTTCTCCGACTTCCAGATTGCACGATTTGTGCTGAATCCGGTGGGAAATATGGAGAAAGAGAATCTGATGGTACGTGCACGCCGTAAAGAACTGGGTATTCTTCCGGCAGTGAAACGCATTAATACAATCGCTTCCGAACATCCTGAATTGACAAACTATCTGTATATGACTTATGCGGTTCAGGGCTATGATGTGAACTATTATAAGAATGAAAAATCAGTAGTTGTTCTGGGTTCAGGCGCTTATCGTATAGGTAGTTCGGTTGAGTTCGACTGGTGTTCGGTAAATGCTGTGCAGACTGCCCGTAAGCTGGGATATAAATCGATTATGATTAATTATAACCCCGAAACGGTGTCTACTGACTATGATATGTGTGACCGTCTGTACTTTGATGAACTTTCGTTCGAACGTGTACTCGATGTCATTGACCTGGAGCAACCTCGCGGTGTGATTGTATCTGTAGGCGGACAAATTCCGAATAACCTGGCTATGAAACTCTATCGTCAGTCTGTTCCGGTATTGGGTACTTCTCCTATTTCTATCGACCGCGCCGAGAATCGTAATAAGTTCTCTGCAATGCTCGATCAACTGGGGATAGACCAACCGGCATGGCAGGAGCTGACCAGTCTGGAAGATGTGAAGGGATTTGTGGAGAAAGTAGGTTATCCGGTGCTGGTTCGCCCGTCTTATGTGTTGTCGGGTGCTGCAATGAACGTTTGCTATGACGACGAAGAATTGGAGAACTTCTTGAAGATGGCTGCTGAGGTATCCAAAGAGTATCCGGTGGTTGTTTCTCAATTCCTTGAGAATACCAAGGAAATCGAGTTTGATGCAGTAGCTCAGAACGGAGAAGTAGTAGAATATGCCATCTCTGAACATATTGAATTTGCCGGTGTGCACTCCGGTGATGCTACTTTGGTATTCCCTGCACAGAAAATCTATTTTGCAACAGCACGCCGTATTAAGAAAATCAGTCGTCAGATTGCAAAAGAGCTCAATATTTCGGGTCCGTTTAATATTCAGTTCCTGGCTCGTAACAACGAAGTCAAAGTGATTGAATGTAACTTGCGTGCTTCACGTAGTTTCCCGTTTGTTTCGAAGGTGTTGAAACGCAACTTTATCGAAACAGCTACCCGCATTATGCTTGATGCCCCATACAGTCGTCCTGATAAGTCCGCATTTGACATTGATTGGATCGGAGTAAAAGCGTCTCAGTTCTCCTTCTCGCGTCTGCATAAGGCCGATCCGGTTCTGGGCGTAGATATGTCGTCTACCGGTGAAGTGGGTTGTATCGGTGATGATTTTTCGGAAGCATTGCTGAATGCGATGATCGCTACAGGCTTTAAGATTCCAGGAAAGGGAGTTATGTTCTCTTCAGGTGCAATGAAGTCGAAAGTCGATTTGTTGGAGGCAAGCCGCATGTTGTTCAACCAAGGGTATAAGATTTATGCAACAGCCGGTACTGCTGCTTTCCTGAATGCACATGGGGTAGATACTACTCCGGTTTACTGGCCGGATGAGAAACCGGGAGCTGAGAATAATGTGATGAAGATGATTGCCGATCATAAATTTGATTTGATCGTAAACATTCCGAAGAATCATTCGAAGCGTGAATTGACAAATGGTTACCGTATCCGTCGCGGTGCGATAGATCACAATATTCCGTTGATCACTAATGCTCGTCTGGCAAGTGCGTTTATCGAGGCATTCTGCGATCTGAAACTGGAAGATATTCAGATAAAGAGCTGGCAGGAATATAAATAATTCTGTTTGCAACAATTAAATAATAGGAGAGAGGGGAGAAACCGATAAACGGTTTTTCCCCTTTTTTATGATTATATACGATCATTTTCCCGTCTTTTTTTCTGCCTGTCTTATAATTAACTTATATTTGTAATCTACTTAATATTTGGTATCAGAAGAATGTTCGTCCTTTTTTTATTTACATAATTCAGATTTTAATATGTTTGGAAAAAAGAAGAATGAAGATTATTCTGTAAAGACTGTGAAAGTCGGTGTTGATAAACTGACTACAATAGCATTGGGAACAATGGTGAAAGGAACAATCACGGTAGAAGGGGATTTACGTTTAGATGGAATAATAGAGGGAAATGTTTCCTGTAGAGGGAAAGTGGTGATTGGTCCTCAAGGAAGGATCAAAGGAAATGTGACGTGCACCGGTGCTGTGTTACACGGGATGTTACAGGGAGATATTCAGGTGGCAGAAGATTTGATAATGAAATCGGGATGTACAATGAATGGTGATGTTTATACATGTAAACTTGAAATAGAATCGAAAGCCAGGTTTAATGGTACTTGTAATACTACTGAGAAAGATACACTTGTGACAAGTCAGGTTGTGAAGCCTGAGACTGTGGATACTGAGAAATGATTGAAGCGGTGTCTTGAGAAGAGCCGGTTCGGTCTATTCCAATTGTGGTTAAAAGTTTTTCGAAGGCTGCAAAGTTATCTAAAAAAAAGAGATAATCATGCAGTTGGTTTGTTATGGCACTACGCTTTTTGCGATTTGTTGAAATATCAGTCCGATATATGAAATGATAAGCAAAAGCATGCGATAATTTAATTTGTAATCTAAACAGACTTAAAATGAAAAAAGAACTTTTGACTCGATTTATGGAGAAGCGAATAGTCGAACTGAAAAAAGAACAACGCAATGGTACTGCCCATGTATATCAGAGTACTTTGAATCGACTGAAAAATTTTATGAATGGACGTGAAATCACCTTTAGCCAACTGACTCCGGAATGGCTGGCTTTGTTTGAGCAGAAACTATTGGCTGACCAGCTTAAGTGGAATACCATTTCTACTTACATGCGTATGTTGAGATCTGTATATAATCAGGCTTTGGAACGGGGCGTGGCAACTTACGTGCCACGTCTTTTCAATAAAGTACATACCGGTATTGATTGCCCGGTGAAAAGAGCTGTTTCGCCGGAAGTTATATGCAGACTGATGACAGACCGAAAACCGTTGCCTGGAAAATTGGCTTTCAGCCGTGATCTGTTTGTGCTTTTGTTCCTGCTTCGAGGGATGCCGTTTGTGGATCTTGCTTTCTTGCGCAGGTGTGATTTGCAGGGAAATGTGATCACGTATCACCGGCGCAAGACCAGTCGTAAACTGACTGTGGTGGTGGGTAAGGAAGCCATGGAAATTATACAGAAATATATGTATGCAATTCCGGACTCACCTTATCTTTTCCCTATTATACAGAATCCCGGTAAAGATGAATATGGACAATATGCCCGAATGTTACGCCTTCAGAACTATCGGTTGACACAAGTGGCAAACATATTGGGAATCAGAGACCGACTCAGTACTTATACCGCCCGTCATACCTGGGCGACAACGGCCCTCCGGCAGAATTATAATTCAAGCTTGATTTGTGACGCTATGGGACATTCTTCGGTTAAAGTAACCGAAACCTATTTTCAACCCTACAGAGACGATGAGGTAAACCGGATGAATAGCTCTCTTATTACATATATTTTATCGAAGAAGAAAAGGGGGACAGATAAAAAAATAAGAAGCTAATAGCTTGATTGCTAATTGAAAAAATATCCGTTACTTCGTAGGTAACGGGAGATGATATCGGCGGCAAATTTAAATATATTTTTTGAATTACGCATAATAAAACAATTATTTTTGCAATAGATATTAAATAGCTGAACATTTTTAGCGGGTTGTCTTTCGGAAAAGGCAACAAAAGATATTTCCATTTTTCAGGTTGAAAGATGGGAAAGGATTTTATTGTCTTTTTTAAGACCGTAAAGATTCATTTTAGTAAAAACAACTCCTTTAAAGACACTTCTTTATCTCGGAATTTGTGTAATCCCGTTACCTACGAAGTAACGGGCAGGCCAAATGGATCAGAAACTAACATTCTGTCTGAATCAACTATTAAGTAGAAACTAAAGTGAATTGTTTATGAGAAAAAAATCTATGTTTTTATGGTCTTTGCTTGCTGCAATGACTATGAGTGCTTGTTCGGAGCACAATGAACTGCCTTCAGGAGAAGTTCCCGGAGGGAACTCGAAGGCTAACTTTATAGTCAAGTTGAACTTTGAAGGAACAAGTATGGAACAGGGCGGTAAGACGAGAGCCGCACAATCTACTGCAGTACCGGAAACTTCGTGGAGTAATATCCACCAGGTACAGATTTTGCTATATGACGCAAGCAATATCGTGCGGTTTTCCGATGTAGTTACTCCAACAGCTGGGAATACAACCTTTACTTATACAGATGTACCTGCTGGAACTTATACAATGGTAGCCATAGCAAATGCGAAAAGTTCAGCGGATGCTATCAATACCTATTTGGATGGAGGCACGACTCCTGTAGAGTGGGGGATGTGGAACGTACGTCAGAAACAGGTACAGAACATGGTGATGAAGTATAAAACGGGTACATTCCCTGCTTTTTGTTCTGCTGCCTTGGCTGGCAATACAGCCTATACGGAACCGGCCGAAATCTTTATGGGAGCTGTTTCGAATGTGGTTATTTCTTCGGATGCGACTGCAACTCCATCTCCGATTGCTTTGAAGCGTGAAGTTTCTTTGATGCGTGTCCGTCTGAACGTAAAGGATAAAGAAGGAAATACGAATAATGAGAATACTGCCAAAGGAGTTGATTTTACACAAGACGCTTCTATTATGATTTATCGCTTGCCGGACTATCTGAAAGTGATGGCAGGGAATGACGGAGGAGTAAGTGCTACCTCGACTGCTACTAATATATTGTCTATCTCGGATGGTGAAGTCTTTAAAACGGCTGAGCCCGGAGCCGGTTATAATCCAGGAGGAACGATTTTGAACGGAAACTTCACGATGTGGAGAGATGTGGTTGTATTCCCCAATAACGGTGGACGCGTTAATGATTCTGCAACTACCGGTACGGCTGACAGACAGCGTCAGTATTTTATAGTGGTATCAGGACGTGGTAAAGCCGGACATATTTTGGGAGATGGTACTGCACTTCCTAGTGATGCTACTGTTTATTGGTCCGGAGTGGTTAAAGAGAATTTTGTGCCGAACGTGATTCGTGAAGTAAACCTGACTTTACGTACCGGCGGAAGCACGACTGTGCCTGTAACTCCTACGGAATATGGTGGCCTGACAATTACTGTAGGAGCTCCTACACCTTGGGATAGCAATATTGTAAATTCAGATATTATAATGTAAAAACTTTCTTTTACTCCCCTCGGAATTATGGTCCGGGAGCAGAGAATAAGCAGAAATGCTTGCTGCTCCCGAGGACCTCGGAGGTGATTAATGAAATAAACTATAGAACATGAGAAAAAACAGACTTCTCATAGTATTATTTACTGGTGTAGCAGTCTTACTTTCGCTTGCGTCGTGTACATATGATTATTTTGAAGATGAAACGAATTATCAGGTTTTTGTACCCGAAGTTCTGAACAAGACTGTCAGTGATTGTCGAGTGCTGGTCTATAACGATGCCGGAACATTGGTCGGTGCACGTTATGCAACCTCTCCATGGGATAAAGATCCGCGCATGGAGGCGGGCTTGTTTAGTTTTAGGTTAACTCCCGGCGAATATAAAGTATACTGTTATACCAATACGGACAGTCTTACGTTTGTGGACGGGCAACATCTGGATGCTTCTGCTTTTATTCTGAAAAGCAGCTCTACCGGACCGAACAGATATGTACAGCCTTCGGATATATTATTCCAGAAGTTCGTACCCGCAATTGTACATCCGGGCATTTTACAGACCGATACCGCAGCACTGGAACGCTATACCGGACGTATAACGGTTCGGTTTAAGAAATTTCCCGGTGATGTATCGCATATAAAGAAGGTACAATTGCTTGCGGAAGGAGCACCTGTAATGCAATACCTCAAAAATGATACTCTGACCGGCCGATTGACTCCCGAGGACAAAATGTTTCATTTCGGAACATTACCCGTACAGGAGAAAGCCGATGTATTAGAGGTAGATCATCGTTTTATTCCTTCTGTGGAGAATGAACCGATGAGGTTGAATTATACATTTCTCGATGAAAATGGAGCAGTTGTCAACCATCTGCCCGTGGAAGTTACGGAAAGGGAGACAGGACTGCCGTTACGGTTATTGCATGGTAAACGTATAATTATTGAGATCGAATCTTATACCGTTATTAAGATATCGGTTGTAGGATGGAACGAAGATATCGAGAGTGGAGATACGGACATGGAATGATACATATATACATATAAAAGAGAATTAGAATGAAATCAGTTATACGACATATTTTGAGTGTCGCCGTTTTATTTTGCTTAATCAGCGGAGTACAGGCACAAAGTGTCAAAGTGAATATTCCTTTTTGGCTGACCGGTTCGCCTAACGTCGGCTTTGAGTATACATTGACGAGGCAACTCACGGTGAACGGTGAAGTGCTATGGATGCCGTATTTATTCAAGAAACATGAAGAAGTGTTTCGGGCACTCCAGAGCAGTGTTGAATTGCGCTATTATGTGAATCCTCGTAACTTTTATACTAACGACTCATGGGATGGATTTTATATTGGTCCCTATGCTATGTACGGTAATTTTAATATCGGTTTATTAAAGCATAACGATCCGTTGCAGAGCTATCGTCGTAAAGGTTGGGGAGTATCGGGAGGTATCTCGACCGGGTATAAATTTGCTTTCAACTCTCGTTGGGGGCTGGATCTGAATATTGGCCTGGGATATGCGCACCTCCAATACAATAAATATTATTTGGGTGGAGAATATGTGAATTTCCCTTTGGAACGTAAAAAGACGAAGAGGTGGATAGGTCCGACTAAGTTCGGTATAAATCTCACCTATAATATATTCCGATAATGTTACTGATAAAAAGTTGCTGAAATGAGAAAGAAGAAGATACAGATTCTCCTGTCGGCTGCCGCATTCCTTTTTCTGATGGGAGGGACTATGCCTTCCGTTGCGCAGGAGCGGAAGATAGGGCGGGTAGAACGGCGGGCAGACCGTAATTTTATCAGGCAGAAATTTGATAAAGCGATGGCTCAGTATGAAACGGCTATCAGGCGTGAAAAAGATGAGGCCGGTCAGGCTGCGCTTCATCTCAAAACAGCGCGTTTGTATTTCATGGTAAGGGAATATGGTCGCGCCTCGGAGCATTATGATAAAGCAATGAGCTTGCGTCCGGATTTGCTCGGGGTAGATGATGTCTGTGATTATGTGGATGCTCTGCGTTTTCAGGGACAAGCCCGCAAAGCAGAAGCCATTTGCCTGGATAATGCCTATAAAGACATATATAGCCGCTATCAGCGCTATCAGAATACATTGGAGGCACTTGCCATGCGCCATTCGGTTCAGGAAGATCCCGGGTTTTCGGCAAAACGCTTATTACTGAATACATCGAACGCTGAATTTTGGGTTGGTAATTATGGGGAACAACCGTTTTATGCCATTAGTTACAGTAAATTCAATGATCCGGGGAAATTATTCTTCCATCGTACTCACTATTATGCACTTGACGAACCCGGTGAAACCGGTGTTGAGACTCAGAAACCTCCAAGATATTATGGCTATTTCCGGAAAATACCTGCTGACTTACAGAATGGTCCAGTGACCTTTTCGCCGGATATGAAGTCGATGGTAGCTACGGTTATCGAGTATGATAAAGAGAAGACAACCGTAGAGATGGCAAACCGGAAGCTACGTCCTTTCCGTACAAAGTTGTTTTACTCTGTGCTAAAGAACAAGAAGAAACGATTTACGAAGTATGTTCCGGCTTTTCCACAGGAAGAGATGTCTTCGTATGCCCACCCTTACCTGTTTAATGAAGGCAAATCATTGTTGTTTACCTCTGACATGCCCGGAGGATACGGTGGGTTCGACCTGTATGTTGTCCATTGGGATGAAGAGGCTCAGGCATGGGGGACTCCTGTTAATCTGGGACCGGATGTCAACACGGAAGGCGATGAGATCTTTCCTGTAATCTATAAAGGACGTCTTATCTTTTCGTCTAACGGATTGCCGGGATTCGGTGGTTATGATCTGTTCAGTGCTTATTATGATAAAGATGGAGTGATTCCGGGCAGTATCAGCCATTTTCCTTATCCGGTAAATTCCGTCTTCAACGATTATTATATGTGTCCGCTTGACTTGCGAACAGCCTATTTTGTATCCGATCGTGAAATGGCTTCAAGAGACGATATCTATTACCTCCGTACAGTAGAGGATCTGGGAACCCAGCAAGGGATGCCTTTTTACGGGATGAGTGAGGAAAATGCAATTTTAGGTGGCGCTTTGTTGTTGAACGGCACTACGGAAACTGTTTCTCCGGAGTCTGTCACACTGAAGCAGTATGCGCCGGAAGGATTGCTGATGACTCTCTATTTTGATTTCGATTCGGATGAGTTGACCGATGAATCTGTACGGAGACTCGAGCAATTTATCAATGAAATGGGTACTTACCAATTTTCCGAACTTAGGTTTGATGGTTTTGCCGATGAGATAGGTAGTGACAGTTATAACTATTCATTGTCAGAGCGAAGGGCGGAAAGTGTTGCGGAGTTTCTGCGCAATCATGGTTTAAACGTACGTTTCGGCATACAGGCTCATGGAAGGATAAAGCTTTCTCCAGAAGAGGTGAAAGAGGAAATTGAGTATCATCGCTGGCCGGAGGGAGGTATCGATTGGATACAGGTGAACCGTAGGGCAAGGCGTGTCGAAATATATAATAAGAGGTAGAAATATAAAAAAGTAAACGATATATGAAGAAGACAAGAATTCATAGAGTGTGGATACTGTTCCTGCTGGGCATCATGGCCTGTCTGCAAGTGAGAGCCCAATATATGCCGGTGGTTTTCGATAAGAAGTATGGCGATAAGAATCAGATTCAGCTGGTTTGTCCCTTAGCCGGTGACGAAGTGGCCATGGTGGGTAAAGAGGGACAGAAGTATAACCTTACCTGGATAGGCAGAGAGGGAGAAGTGCTCTTTTCATTGCCGCTGGCCGGATTTACCGCTGTTAACGAGTTGACAGAGTTGGAGGATAACCGTATCCTGCTTGTCGGGCAATCTGCTGTGATGAATACAAAAGGCAGAAAAGACAATGTGACACTAAGCGGACGGGCGGTCATATTGGATCGTAGCGGTCATATTGTTACCAATATTTATGCAGGAGGACAAGGGAGTGAACTCATGAAGGGAGCCTTGCTGCGTAGCGGGTCATTGATACTTTCCGGTATGGAGCCGAAAGGAGGAAATAGCCGGCAAGGTATTCTTCTGAAAGTGGATAAATCGGGTAGAGTGATTTATCAGTACAAGAATGCCGGAAGTGGTTATTGTGATCAATTCGAGGTGCTGGGCAATACGACTGAATATATATGTGCGGCTTTCTCCGGAGACAAGGAGAAAGAACAGACAACAGTGGTCCGGTTAGATGATAAAGGGAAGCCTTATTATGTAACTGTTATTCCGGCTAAGCGGTTCATCGTGACAGGTATGAATGCCAATATCAATGACGGTTCGGTGATTGTTACCGGTAATTCATCGACTGATGGAGGCATCATTTATAAAATACGGCCGGAAGGTGATATTGTTTTTGCCAAAACACTGATACCCGCCAACCAGGGATCGGTGATGCTTAATCAGCTTCAGGTGGCTCGCAATGGTAATATATTGGTAGGTGGAAGTGGCAGTAAAGGATACTATGCCTTGTTGAGAAATGACGGAACAGCTTTATATTCCGGTACCTCGAATGGAGGTGTGAGAGGTGTGGGTATGAACCGGACTACGGGTGAATCGGTGGTAACAACTTATGATGTCAATGCACGCAGAGGAACGTTTGTCCGTATATTGCCGACGGGTAAAGCTGAGTTTGACCGCACTATTGATGGTAATTTTGATAAGGTTAAGGTAACTAATAACGGTGAAGTGTTACTGCTGTCTTCGGATGAAGGTCGGGTTTGTATGTATTCTGCTACGGGTGAAAAAGAATTTGACCGTTATGTGACGGACAATAAACCTACTGTTTATCGTCAGGCATTGACTGCATCGTCCGGTGAGTTACTTTTTCTGGGCAGTGGCAGTCGCCTTGTCAAACTGGGACATGGACTCTATGTTTCGGATGTGAAAATAACCAAGCCGGTAAACGGAACGGCTACTGCGGTATTTACTGTCACGCTGACAGGATATGCCACTACAAAGGAAGGGGCTCCTGTTCCTGTAAGTGTAGGATATGCCACTCGTGAAGCATCTGCTACAACAGCTAATAATTTTACTCCGGTAAAGGGAAAACTGTCTTTCACCCCTTCACGCGGGACGGCGGATCGCTATCTGGTGAAACAGGATATCGAGGTTCCGGTAAAAGCGAATGATCTGATCGAAGGCGTGAAAGACTTTGAACTGCTATTGTCGGATGTTCAGCAGAGTTATCTGGTGAAGCCTGTAGGGAAAGCGGTTATCGAAGATCAGCAGGCAGTTGTGAAGTTGGTACGTACCGAGCGTGGAGAAGAGGGATCCAAAGATATTTTATATGAACTGGGATTATTTAAAACCGACGGAACTCCTTTGACCAATGCTACGGGGGCAAATATTATAGTAGATGGTATATATGGAGAAGGCACAGCCGATGCGCTCGATTTCGATATGGGATTGACTCCTAGAGTGATATTTGCCAATGGTTCGCAAAAATCATCCTTTAATGTCAGGACATTGGAGGACACCCGCTATGAACTTCCTAAAACCGTGGTAGTGAATTTTAATAAAGTACATAGCCTGAGTGGTTCTAATGTTGCTTTTGATGGTGAACTGTTGAGTTGCAGTGGAATTGTCGTCGATCAGCCGGCACGTCTGGCCATTGCTTCATTGGGTGACCACAGAGTGAATAATAATGTGGTGTCGGGCTTCTTCACTGTTTCGCTGTTGCGTGCTTCAGACGGAGCTTTATTGACCAATGCCACAGGTAGTGATATCATTGTTAACTGTGTGACATTGCCCGATGCTACGGCAAAAGAAGGAAAAGACTTTGTCTTTACCAACCTGCATGACCTACGTATCAGTGGAGACGGTAACCATAGCTCCGCCAATGTGAATGGAGTGGTATTGTTCAGCACGGATACTTTGGAAAAACAGGTGAAACTGAAAATCAAATCTGTAAACCAACCTACAGGTGCACAGCCGATCAGTGTATCGGATGCAGAACGTACGGCAGAGTTTACGATTCGGAAATAAAATGATTCTTGGGGAGAAGAATGCCTTGCATCTCGAGTGTAAGGTATTCTTGTCCGCTCAGAAGAAAATGGATGAAAAAAGAACTATGACAGGAAAAAGAATATATACAGGGTTGATGGGCTTGCTGCTTTTTCTGGCGTTTGCTTGTACGGATGACAGGGAATCGCCGGGGGAAACCAATGGTAATCCTTCATTGGTTTTCAGGATGACAAGAGCTTCAGCAGACATTATCAATAATACGCAAGTCTATCTGTTTGATGGAGATGGAGCTACTGCCGGACAATTCAGGCAGAAAGTGCCGGATGTGACTTACGCTGCAGACCGCCTCACTATGCCGGTTGCGGCGGGGACATGGGATATTACATTGGTCAGTGCTGACGGAGATGTAAACAGTGGATTGGTACAACCTGTCCGTGGACAGGCACGTTCGTCACTGAAAATGTGGGAAACACGTTCTGCCGGTGGGAGTTTGCCGTCTATGCCTGAGCTGCGTACGGCTTATATTACCGGACAGCAGGTTATTGCCGGTCAGGATAATGTCGCTTCCGAAACAGCATTGCTTTCACGGAACGTTGCATTGGTCAAAGTCGTGATAGCCGATGCCGGAGGACTGGATATTAATGGCACTCACACGATGAAATTGACTAATGTGCCTACGACTCTTAACTGGGAAGGAGGGTTATATCCCAATAAAAACAATCCTACTGTGAGTGCGGAGCCTATGACCGGTACTTTTACTATACATAATAATACTGCAATGGCCGGTCATCAGTACAGTGATACGCTTCGGTTTATTGTGCCGGCTCATAAAGGAACTGATTATCTGAATGCACTTCCGACCGACACAACTACCAGTCATCTTAAACTGAGTGTCGATCTGGCCAGTGAAGGAGGAACACGTTTTGAGAAGACGGATGTGGTAATCCCTCGGGTTCCACGAGTAAACGGAATTTTGTTGGTACGCATTTTCCTTGGTGGAAAGCTCGATGTCTCCACTGAGATATTGAACTGGCAGGATACACAGTTGGAAGCTGATTTGTCACAGACCCAACTTTATACGGATAAAGCTTCGGTGGGGATGGCATTTAAAGATACAATACATGTAAATACCAATGCTCGCGAATATACAGTGGAGAAGGCACCTGAGGCCACGTGGATTACTTCGGTGAAAAAGTTGGATGGGAATGCGGTGGAAATTACTGCTGATCTGGATAGCTATGTGGATAATCATCCGCGTACTTCGTATATTACCATTAAGGCCAATAATGTGACCAAGAAAATACCGGTAACACAAAGACCGGATAGAGGTACGATTAAAGTTAGTGAACATAAACTTATCTTTTGTCCTAAAGTACACGAAAAACGTTCGGTGGAAGTTAAGAGTATTGGAGGTGACTGGATATTCTTAGGTAGTAGTCCCAAAGCGACTTCAGACATACAGAATGGGGTAAAAGGAAATACCACAGTTAACTTTACACGTACTTCGACGATTAAGCCGGATGATTTTGATACTTGTTATGGAGATGGTCAGATTGTTGTGAAGAATAAAACAACGCTTGATACGGATACGATTTCGTTAGTGAACTGCTATATTCATGTGGATGATGGGGTAATAAATGCACTTGCTCCAACAGGTTCAGCGCAGACTGCAGTCACTAATTCACAGGATGTGACTGTATTGGGTGGTAGTAGAAATATTATTTTCGATTCATGGGAGTCTTGGATTCATAGTGATTTGAGATGGAATCCGTTAACACAAGTGCTGACTATGACAACAGACCGTGAACCTTCTGATGAGGCCCGTGACGGATCGTTAACTTTCCATCATGCAGATTGCCCGGATTATCAGGTTACGGTAAAAGTACACCAGGATATTATTGTAACAATTCCTCCTTTTGACTATTTTGTTGTTAAATTTATGTGGGATAGGGCTGATGTGGATATTGCGGTTGAATTCCAAGGTAATAATGTATCTGGTGATGGAAGTAATAATTCTTCTTATGATAAAAAGCCCGTTGGATGGAGCAAGAATCAGACTGTTAATTATAATGGCAAACTGCTGCTACAGTGGGGTGGTGATGCACGTCAAGGACAGGGAGAAACTGCATTTTTTAATGCCCCTGTATTGGAAGGCGATGTAAACTCTCCCCGAAAAATAAAATTGGATGTTTATGCAACATGGTATAGTTCAGGGATAGCACCTGCTCCTATGACTTTTGAGATGACTGCTTATAAAGGAGGAACAATGTCTAAAGGAACTGCTGAAACCGGGGATTATAATAAATATAATTATTATAATGAAGGTGGTGAAAGGTTGTATAATGATACTTATCGGGTACTTATTACTACTACCGGAGGTAATGGAACGTATGATCAAGGGGGGTATACAAAAGTTGCAACAATTGTATATGACCGTATTAAACATTCGGCATCTGTAACAGTACTTGCTGCTGCCCCTGCCAATACTCGCTCGTCTCATTCGGTTAAGGTTCCGTTCCGACCGGAAGAAAAGCCCTTCTGGACTCCTGTAATCGTGAATACTTATTCCGATAATTATCAGGGGGAGAGGAGATAGATTTTAGTGTAAACAATGAAAATGCGCTATAATATGAAAATACAATATATAATAGGTATACTGATTGCTTTTCTGTTTGCCTCGTGCAGTCATGAAGAGGAGGAACAGAAACCCGCTTATGGAAAGATAGATGTTGCTGTTTCGGTAACCCTACCGCAACCGGAGTCAGTAAATACTCTTACTCGTGCCGGTGGTCCGTATACGGATACCGATATTAAGAACGCAGACTTGTTGATATTCGACAAAGACGCAAAGTTTATGGAACGCGTCAAAGTAGAGAATGACAGGTTGGTGATCACCGGAACGGGGATTAATTTCACAGTCCGTTTGGATGCCACTTCAGAACGGCGTATCATTCATCTGGTTGCAAACGGTCGGAGTGCTGATGGCACTTCGGATCGCTTGAACTTTGGTGATATAACTCCCGGTATGACAGAAAATGCGGCTATCTCTTCCTTGCAGACAGCCTCGCTCGAACATGTGGATGAAGGAGAGAGCACATTGTTAAACCATGTAATGCCTTTGGTCATGTGGGGACGTTTTGCATTGAACGGAATCAATATCGTAACGAAAGCAGAGGGTGTGAAACTGTTGCGTTCCACAGCATGTATACAAGTGAAGAAGGGTAATGGAGGTGGGAATACCGGACTGGATGATTTTGTCATCGAGGGAATTACTGTACATCAGGGGGCCTGTCATGGCTTCCTGGCTCCGACCGATTGCACAGGAGAAGTAAATACTCCCGTTGTCACAAATCCGGTTACCGGTGGAATCTATCTGGATTATCGTAAGGGTTGGGTTAATGGTGCGGAACCATCTTTATACATTTATGAGCGCAATTGTTCGGCTTCCGACTATATGGGAGTAGTGATTGCAGCCCGGTATAAGGGGAAAAAGGGCTACTATAAGGTAGTGATGAACGGTAATGACGGAAGTCCTTTGAACATTGTACGCAACCACCGCTATATTGTTACAGTGGTGGGAGTCAATGGTCCGGGATATGAAAGTCCGGATATTGCTGTGGCTTCTGCACCTTCGAATGCTTTGAAAGTGGAGTTGACGGATGAAGACACGGATCTGCCCTGTATTGTGGCCGACGGTCAATACCGTATGGCATCGTCTAATAATGTATTCAGCCTATATGGAAAAACAGGTGTGACTACATCGGCAACTGGTGTGGATATTTGTACCGTATATTCCAGTCGTGGTATTCAGCCGGTTCTGACCCTTCCTGACGATTGTAATTGGTTGACAAACCTGTCTGCCCAGGCTTTGGGAAGTAACAAATATAAAATTACGGGGGATTTTACCTCAGCGGCTAATGATGCCGTAGCTACAACCTTGACTATGACGTGTGATAATCTGTCTCAGCCGGTTCGTGTCAGTTGGAATCCCATCATATCGGATCAGAAAGATACCGATTCGTTTGTCCTCGATTTGGTCGGTTCAACCGATCGTAACTGGACGGTACGGGTGTTGAATCCGACATCTCCCGGCTGGCTCTTTCTACACCCATCCGCCGCATCTCCCGGAGCTCTTCCGGGAGACGGCATGGTGTCGGAGCTCAGTAGCAAATACAGTTCGCATGCTTATTTGCATGTAGCTTTCGGAGCGAGCAGGAGAGGGACTGTACAGATGACTTCCGCCTCCAGCGGGGAAACTGTAGCCCGTAAGATAGTAGTTATTCAATAGAACGTTGCGGTAGTATGACCCTAGAAGAGATATTGCAAATAGAAGCACAGAATGTTGATTGTATTTTTCTGTATCAGGAAGAAGGAGCATGGTATGCTTATGAACATTCTGCTTTTTATTGTTATTCTCTTCTGGGCATACTTGATATCGACTGGTTGCCTTGCCCCGATGGAGTCTCTTCCGGGCAGAAAACAATCAGGGTACGTGTTTCCGAACCGGATAAGTTTTTGTGTACTCCTTTGTTACGTCTGATGCGGAAGCGTAAAACAGAATATGTTGTTTTGTGTAAGATTTCGTGTGGAGGTTTTTATTATTGGCGGGAACAGCAACAAATGAAATTTCGTGTATTACAGGAAAGAGAAAGCTCTTGTACGAAGATAAATGAACATGCTGAATGATTAATCTTATCCTCTGCAGCCTGGAAAGGCGGCTTTTTCACGAGCATATTCTTTATATGCTATCTTTAGTGATATTCATCGGTATAGCCTGTGAAGGCTGTTGATGAATTATTGTTTGTTTTGTTTGTGTGCGCCCCTTCCGTATTTTAGCGAAAATATCGGAAGGGGCTTTTGCACAGATAAGTTTTTAATGAATTTCTATTTGTCCAGAGTAATCATGAAGCGGCGCAGGTAAACTTCTTGTTCCGCATTGCCGACATTACTGAAACGTACAGCTTTCACAGGTGTTTGTTTCAAGTTCAAGGTGATGCGGTTCTTTTCCTGTTTGAAATCGACCTTCTGCCATTCTTTGCCATCAGCCGAAATTTCAAGTTGTCCCCAGGCAGCCACGTCCGGTTTACCGAAATCTATATCCAGATTTTCTCCCGGATAAGCTTGATCCAGTTCGATGGTCAGCGTGCATCCGGCTCCCCATTTAATTACTTCGTTGGCAGGTGATACCAATACACGGTTGGTTTTGATCTGTAACGGCTGATTGCGTAATTGCTCTACGTCACTTACCAGTTTGTGGGGCATATAGTCTGTTGCGGCATCCAATTGTGTACCGTGCTCCTTATTATAGCGTTCGGTGACCGTGGTAAATGTTTGATCTATCAGTGGTTTGATCACTTTAGTTGCTGTTTTTACACCCGGTTGGTAAGGATTCTGGTTATAGGTTTGATCTACCTGGAACATTTGCTGTTGCAGTGCTTTCACATGACGGTATTTCCGGATAAAGAGTGAGTTGTCCCCTTTTTTATAAGCTTTGGCCATAGCCAGAACTTCTTGCCCGGTTTCGCCCAATAATTTAAACTGACGGAGCCAAGGCATCATTTCAACAATGAGGGGACGATTCCCTGTGTTGGTCATCAAAATGTCACCGGACTCTACCATCTTTCCGAAAGTTGCTTCCAAAGCGTTGAAGTCAGCTTCGGTATATGAACCGTTTTTCAGGTAGCTATCGAGAAAACGTTGTGATAACGGCTGCAATTCGACAGATTCGTCCCTACGGTATTTATGTCCGTTCGGTCCCAAGTCGGAGTTATGTGCTGCAAAAAATTCCAATTCGTCTGCGGCACTTGGCAGAATGGTACGGATAGCATCTTTCCATGTCTGTTCACTGTTGTATTTTTCAGGATTCCATGCATAGTCGGCTACACTGTAAATTGCAATTTTGGATGCTTCGGCATGTTCCATGGGATTGGTGACAAAGCCTGACATCTGATCGGCAATCTGCGTGTCGTTGCCATAGACCGGTCCGAGTAAAAGATGGTCGCGTACGTAATCTGATACCGGAAAGTTCCACCAAATATACGCCGGACGTTTGATGCGTGCGTTGATCCAAGCTATGCCGTCTTTGGTTATATCAGAAATGACACGGTCACCCGTCCACATTATTTGGATAGAAGGGTTCAGCTTTTCTCCTAAGGTAGTCAGATAATTTCCCTTGGGATTCGACCAGCTTTTATTGTATTCTGTAGGACACATGACCAAAGGAGTGACATCCGGTTTTACCTTTACGAATTTCTCGTCGATATAGTTCAACAGTTCGGCTTGCTTGTTCGGATTGGTGCCTTCTCCCGAGATATCGTCAAAGAATACAGCGAACGAACGGACTCCCAGATCGTACATTTTTTCGAATTTTGCCAGTAGCAGATCGCGGTCTTCCTGGTTCCATTTGATGTCTTGTCCCGGATGAATAGCCCATACAAAGTCCACTTCGTTCTCATTGGCTACTTTTACCAACTCCTGTAATTGGAGGGCCTCTTTTTCGGGATATGGCAGGCGCCAGTTGGGAGAACTGTGGTATGGATCATCTTTAGGCCCATAGATATAGGTATTCATTTTATTCTCTCCGTAGAACTTCAACTGACGGAGACGGGCTTCGTGGCTCCAGGGGGTTCCGTAAAATCCTTCGACTACACCGCGGAAACGGACTGAAGGGTAGTCTTTGATTTCTACTACAGGAAGTTGATTGTCATTCAGTAACTGTGCTAACGTCTGCAAGGCATAGAAAGTTCCCCTTTCGTCCTGGCCGGCTAAGACAATCTCTTTATCATTGATGGCCAAATAATAGCCTTCTTTGTGATTAGGAATCTGTCGGGCGAATTTGCGGATAGCTTTGTCCCCTTTTTCACCGATATAGATGCGAAACCCGTTTTTATCCGAATGCTTTCCGGCAAGCAGGGTTTTCAGGGCACTGACGGCATGTGTGTTTGCCTCTGTATCTCCAACAATCAGATAGGTGTCCGGTAAGCTCAGGTTTCGGGCTTGTGAAAGGACCTGCTGTGGTTGTGGTTGAATACTTGTGATTTGGGCCGAAGCACTGACGCCCAAAAGGAGCCAGGCTCCCAGTAAGTAGAGTCGTTTAATCTTCATTTTAGGTAAAATGTTAGTTTTTCAGGTTTTAGTGACTGCACAAAAATAAGAAAAAAAGTGCATACTGCCGTTTTTCTATTAATTTTGTTCCTTTGAAACATTGAAATAAGGAAAAATGCCTATGCTGATACTTTTATCTTGTGCCAAAACTATGAGTGACGTTTCGAAGACAAAAACGCCTCTCACTACATTTCCCGGCTTCCGGAAGGAGGCAGCGGAGGTTGCTCTGCAGATGTCACAATTTTCAGTCGAGGAGTTGGAACGGCTGTTAAAGGTGAATCCTAAGATTGCTGTTGAAAATTATAGACGCTATCAGGCTTTTCACTCGGAGGGTACACGGGAATTGCCTGCATTGTTGGCTTATACAGGGATTGTTTTTAAAAGAGTTCACCCCCAGGACTTTTCAGAAGAAGACTTTTGCTATGCCCAGGATCATCTGAGATTGACCTCATTCTGCTATGGGTTGTTGCGTCCTCTCGATATGATTAGGCCTTACCGGCTTGAGGGAGATGTACGGTTGCCTGAACCCGGCAACAGAACGATGTTTGATTATTGGAAGCCAATCCTTACAGACCGGTTTATTGCAGATATCAAGAAAGCCGGTGGGGTGCTTTGTAATCTGGCAAGTGACGAAATGCGGGGACTTTTCGATTGGAAGCGGGTTGAGAAGGAGGTTCGTGTGATAACTCCCGAGTTTCACGTCTGGAAAAACGGAAAATTGGCTACGGTAGTGGTTTATACTAAAATGTCGCGGGGCGAGATGACTCGTTATATTCTGAAGAACCGGATAGAATCTGTTGAACAATTGAAGACATTCGCTTGGGAAGGGTTTGAATTTAACGAACAGCTTTCGGACGAGACAAAATATGTATTTACAAACGGAAAAACAGAATGAATCGAGATGACAGAAATAGAAAAAATGCGTAGCGGTGAATTGGCGGATATGTCGGCACCTGAATTACAGGTGAGATTTGAACATGCCAAGAAGTTATTGGCACGAATGCGGTGCTTGAGTACGTATGACGAAACTTATCGGGGACTACTTGAAGAATTGATACCTGATCTTCCGGCTACTTCCGTTATTTGCCCGCCTTTTCATTGTGATCATGGCGATGGCATCCGTTTGGGTGAGCATGTATTTGTGAATGCCAATTGTACGTTCCTTGACGGAGCATTCATCACCATCGGAAGTCATACATTGATAGGTCCGTGTGTGCAAATCTATACTCCACATCATCCAATGGACTATCTGGAACGCCGTAACCCCAAAGAGTACGCTTATCCGGTAACTATTGGCGAAGACTGTTGGATTGGTGGCGGGGCTGTCATTTGTCCCGGCGTGACGATAGGTGACCGTTGTGTGATCGGAGCCGGCAGTGTGGTGACAAAGGATATACCGGACGATTGTGTGGCGGTAGGTAATCCTGCACGTGTTATTAGGTGTCGGATGTAATCCTGTAAGTCAAGCCTCCATTGTATTT
This sequence comes from Bacteroides fragilis NCTC 9343, assembly GCF_000025985.1. Taxonomy (NCBI): domain Bacteria; kingdom Pseudomonadati; phylum Bacteroidota; class Bacteroidia; order Bacteroidales; family Bacteroidaceae; genus Bacteroides; species Bacteroides fragilis. Next base: position 4,476,972 of record NC_003228.3, on the reverse strand, counting down.
CCGGACATACGTTCGGGGAGACTCTGTATGCTTGTTTTTTATAATTGAAAATCAGTTTGTTATTATACCAGTTGAAAACTTTTTGAAAAAAAATATCGCAAATAATTTGTAGGTCTCAAGAAAAGCCATACCTTTGCATCGCTTTTGAAAAGAAAGTGTAAGGGCGTTTAGCTCAGCTGGTTCAGAGCATCTGCCTTACAAGCAGAGGGTCGGCGGTTCGAATCCGTCAACGCCCACAACCGAACACTTTCAATGAAGAATATATGGGCGTTTAGCTCAGCTGGTTCAGAGCATCTGCCTTACAAGCAGAGGGTCGGCGGTTCGAATCCGTCAACGCCCACATTGAAAAGAGATTCAATTTTGCTATATATTCTTCGAAGAAAGATACATCGGGCGTTTAGCTCAGCTGGTTCAGAGCATCTGCCTTACAAGCAGAGGGTCGGCGGTTCGAATCCGTCAACGCCCACTCTATACGGAATCCTTGCAGAATATTTCTGTAAGGATTTTCTTTTTCTGTACTTTACCCGATACAATGGTGTATTAATTCAAGTTATTTTTTAAAAGAAAACAAAGGGAAATTTGGCGGGAAAGTGATTTATTTCTTTACTTTGCTTCATCAATAAACCTATTAATACTACCATGCGAACAAAATCGTTTTTTTTACTTTTGTTGTTGGCTGTCATGCCATTGTGCGTGTTCTCGCAGTCGAAATCTACGTTTGAAATCAAGAATGGACATTTTTATCGTAACGGAAAGATAACGCCTGTTCTTTCCGGTGAGATGCATTATGCCCGTATCCCTCATCAATATTGGCGTCATCGGTTGCAGATGATGAAAGGTATGGGGTTAAATACAGTGGCTACCTATGTGTTCTGGAATCTTCATGAGCCGGAGCCCGGAAAATGGGATTTTACAGGTGACAAGAATTTGGCTGAATTTATAAAAACCGCAGGTGAAGAGGGGATGATGGTTATTTTGCGTCCCGGTCCTTATGTTTGTGCCGAGTGGGAATTCGGTGGTTATCCTTGGTGGTTGCAAAATGTGAAAGGAATGGAAATCAGGAGAGATAATCCGGAGTTTCTGAAATATACAAAAGCGTATATCGATCGTCTTTATAAAGAGGTCGGTAGTTTGCAGTGTACAAAGGGTGGTCCGATTGTAATGGTGCAGTGTGAGAATGAATTTGGTTCATACGTTGCCCAGCGTAAGGATATACCTTTGGAAGAACATCGCGCTTACAATGCTAAAATCAAGCAGCAGTTGGCTGATGCAGGATTTAATGTACCTCTGTTTACTTCTGATGGCAGTTGGCTTTTTGAGGGTGGGGCTACTCCGGGAGCTTTGCCTACGGCGAATGGCGAAAGTGATATTGAGAATTTGAAAAAAGTGGTTGATCAATATCACGACGGCAAAGGTCCGTATATGGTTGCAGAATTTTATCCGGGTTGGCTGTCGCATTGGGCAGAGCCGTTCCCGCAGATAGGAGCTTCCGGGATTGCTCGTCAAACCGAGAAGTATCTGCAAAATGATGTTTCTTTCAACTTCTATATGGTGCATGGAGGTACAAATTTTGGTTTTACGAGTGGTGCTAATTATGATAAGAAGCGTGATATTCAGCCGGATATGACCAGTTATGATTATGATGCTCCTATTAGCGAGGCAGGCTGGGTAACTCCAAAGTATGATTCGATTCGCAATGTGATCAAGAAATATGTTAAATATACAATTCCTGAAGCTCCGGCTCCTAATCCTGTTATCGAAATACCTTCTATTCAATTGAATAAAGTTGCGGATGTACTTGCTTTTGCAGAAAAACAGAAACCCGTGTCGTCTGATACTCCCTTGACTTTTGAACAATTGAATCAGGGGTATGGATATGTATTGTATACTCGTCATTTCAATCAGCCGATTAGCGGAACACTTGAAATTCCGGGGTTGCGTGACTATGCCGTTGTTTATGTGGATGGTGAACAGGTAGGAGTGCTGAATCGGAATACCAAGACCTACTCCATGGAGATAGAGGTGCCGTTTAATGCTACTCTGCAGATTCTGGTTGAAAATATGGGACGCATTAATTATGGTAGCGAGATCGTACATAATACCAAGGGAATTATTAGCCCGGTTCAGATAGCCGGTAAGGAAATTGTCGGTGGATGGGATATGTATCAGTTGCCGATGGACGAAATGCCCGATTTGACCAAATTGAAAGCTGATACACATAAAAATGTACCGTCTGAAGTGGCTAAGCTGAAAGGCTGTCCGGTGCTTTATGAGGGGACTTTTACGTTAGATAAAGTCGGAGATACATTTATGGATATGGAAAGCTGGGGAAAGGGTATCGTTTTTGTGAACGGTGTTAATATCGGACGTTACTGGAAAGTAGGTCCTCAGCAAACACTCTATGTTCCGGGTGTATGGCTGAAGAAGGGTGAAAATAAGATTGTTATCTTTGAACAATTGAATGAAACCCCTCAAACAGAAGTGAAAACAGTGAAAACACCGGTGTTGATGAAGCTTAAGGGCTGAGTGAAACGATGAACGGTTTTTGAATGATGAATGATCAACGATGAACTATCTTGCAACGATGGTAAAATGCAAGTAGTTCATCGTTGATTGTTTAAAGACTGTTCACCTTTGGCCGTTCATCGTGATTTTAGTCTCTTTTATACAAACTTTCTCTCCCCTTATGCCTTATAACTCAGGAAAAAGAGTTAATTTTGCAGCCTGATAATTATCTAAACGACAATATGAAACTTGATTTACTTACGGCCATCTCTCCGATTGACGGCCGATATAGAGGCAAGGCTGAAGCTTTAGCTGCATATTTTTCTGAATATGCGTTGATTAAATACCGTGTGCAGGTAGAAGTAGAGTATTTTATTACTTTGTGCGAACTGCCGTTGCCGCAACTGAAGGGAATTGATAAGAGTGTGTTCGAGTCATTGCGCAATATCTACCGTAATTTTACGGAAGCCGATGCGCAGCGTATCAAGGATATTGAAAGTGTGACCAACCATGATGTGAAAGCCGTAGAGTATTTCCTGAAAGAAGAGTTTGATAAGTTGGGTGGATTGGAAGAGTACAAAGAGTTTATTCATTTTGGACTGACTTCGCAGGATATTAACAATACATCGATCCCTCTTTCTATCAAGGAAGCATTGGAGCAAGTTTATTATCCGCTGATTGAAGAACTGATTGCGCAGTTGAAGACGTATGCTACTGAATGGGAATCCATTCCGATGCTTGCCAAAACTCACGGTCAGCCGGCATCTCCAACTCGCTTGGGAAAGGAAATTATGGTTTTTGTTTATCGCCTGGAACGTCAGCTGGCTACTTTGAAGGCTTGCCCTGTAACTGCTAAATTCGGCGGTGCAACCGGAAATTATAATGCACACCATGTGGCTTATCCCGAATATGATTGGAAAGCATTCGGAAATCAGTTTGTTGCAGAGAAACTGGGATTGGAACGCGAGGAATATACAACACAGATTTCGAACTACGACAATCTGTCGGCTATCTTCGATGCCATGAAGCGTATCAATACGGTGATGATCGATATGAACCGTGATTTCTGGCAATACATCTCGATGGAATATTTCAAGCAGAAGATAAAAGCCGGAGAGGTGGGATCGAGTGCGATGCCGCATAAAGTAAATCCGATTGATTTTGAGAATGCAGAAGGTAATCTCGGAATTGCCAATGCCATTCTGGAACACCTCGCAGTGAAACTTCCCGTATCACGTTTGCAACGCGACTTGACAGATTCTACTGTGCTGCGTAATGTAGGTACTCCGTTCGGGCATATTGTGATTGCTATTCAAAGTTCGCTGAAAGGATTGCGCAAGTTGTTGCTCAACGAAACGGCTATCTATCGTGATTTGGATAATTGCTGGAGTGTGGTGGCTGAGGCTATCCAGACTATTCTTCGTCGTGAGGCTTACCCGCATCCGTACGAAGCCTTGAAGGCTCTGACTCGTACGAATCAGGCTATCACAGAAACTTCTATCAAGGAGTTTATTGAAGGATTGGATGTGAACGAAGAAATCAAAAAAGAATTAAGAGTAATTACTCCCCATTCGTATACGGGAATTTAAGGGTGATTATTGTTATATATAATATAAGTGTCTAAAATCAGGCCGTGAGGCCAAAAGTTTAATTTTTATTCGAATAAGAAAATGAGCACAGAAAACGAAGAATGGCGCGAAGACTCCAAGAGTGAGAATACGGACGCCGGCCGTGATGGTAACAGAAGTTTTAACAGAGAAGGCGGATACAGTCGTCCTTCATACAATCGTGAAGGTGGCGACCGTCCTTATCGTCCGAGATTTAATAGTAATAGTGAAGATCGTCCTCAGCGTTCTTATGGTGATCGTCCGCAACGTCCTTCATATAATCGTGAAGGTGGCGACCGTCCCTATCGTCCGCGTTTTAACAGCGAGGGTGGTGACCGTCCTCAGCGTTCCTATGGCGACCGTCCGCAACGTCCTTCATATAATCGTGAAGGTGGTGACCGTCCCTATCGTCCGCGTTTTAACAGCGAAGGTGGTGACCGTCCTCAGCGTTCTTATGGCGACCGTCCGCAACGTCCTTCATATAACCGTGAAGGTGGCGACCGTCCCTACCGTCCGCGCTTTAACAGCGAAGGTGGTGATCGTCCTCAGCGTTCCTATGGCGACCGTCCGCAACGTCCTTCATACAATCGTGGAGGCGGTGACCGTCCCTATCGTCCGAGATACAATAACGATAACAGATCGCAGGGATTCTCACGTCCGATACGTCGTACGGGGGATTACGATCCGAATGCTAAATACAGTAAGAAAAAACAGATTGAATACAAAGAACAATTTGTTGATCCGAATGAACCGATCCGTCTGAATAAGTTCCTGGCTAATGCAGGAGTCTGCTCTCGTCGTGAAGCTGATGAATTTATCACGGCAGGTGTAGTTTCTGTCAATGGAGAGGTTGTTACAGAGTTGGGTACAAAGATCAAGCGCGCTGATGTGGTGAAGTTTCACGATGAAACCGTTAGTATTGAGCGTAAGGTGTATGTGTTGCTGAACAAGCCGAAAGATTGTGTAACTACTTCAGATGATCCTCAGGCTCGTCTGACTGTTATGGATCTGGTAAAAGGGGCCTGCGCTGAGCGTATTTATCCGGTAGGACGTCTGGACCGTAACACAACAGGTGTATTGCTGTTGACTAATGATGGTGATTTAGCTTCTAAACTGACACATCCGAAATACCTGAAGAAAAAAATCTATCATGTATATTTGGATAAGAATCTGACTAAGGCAGATATGGACCAGATTGCAGCCGGTATTCAGCTGGAAGATGGTGAAATCCATGCGGATGCCATCAGTTATTCTGACGAGGTGAAACGTGATCAAGTGGGTATCGAAATCCACTCCGGAAAGAATCGTATCGTCCGTCGTATATTTGAATCGTTGGGTTACAAGGTGGTGAAACTTGACCGTGTATTCTTTGCCGGACTGACTAAAAAAGGATTGCGCCGTGGTGAGTGGCGTTATCTTACAGAACAGGAAGTTAACTTCCTCCGGATGGGATCTTTTGAATAATAAAAGAATTTAGAAGATGGCAGTCAGTGGTCAGTAACCGGGCGTTTGTCACTCCCGGTTGCTGACTTCTGGCTACTATATATAATAATGTATATAAAATAGTTGTATGGAAAAGATTAGTAGAACAAAAATTGTCGACCTGATGAAGCGCGAAGATTTTGGCGCTATGGTCAATGTGAAAGGATGGGTTCGCACCCGCAGAGGCAGCAAACAAGTTAACTTTATCGCACTGAATGACGGTTCTACAATAAATAATGTGCAGGTCGTAGTCGATCTGGCGAACTTTGATGAAGAGATGCTGAAGCAAATCACGACCGGTGCTTGTCTGAGCGTGAACGGTGTGTTGACGGAGTCGGTAGGCGCCGGACAGAAGGCTGAAGTGCAGGCTCGTGAAATTGAAGTGCTGGGAACTTGTGACAATACGTATCCACTACAGAAGAAAGGGCACTCTATGGAGTTTTTGCGTGAGATAGCCCATTTGCGTCCGCGTACCAATACTTTTGGAGCAGTATTCCGTATTCGTCACAATATGGCTATTGCTATCCATAAATTCTTCCATGAAAAGGGATTCTTCTATTTTCATACACCTATCATTACAGCGTCTGACTGTGAAGGTGCCGGACAGATGTTTCAGGTGACTACCATGAACCTGTATGATCTGAAAAAAGATGCAAACGGTTCTATCGTGTATGATGATGACTTCTTTGGCAAACAAGCCAGTTTGACTGTTTCGGGACAGTTGGAAGGTGAGTTAGCTGCTACCGCTTTAGGTGCAATCTATACGTTTGGTCCTACTTTCCGTGCCGAAAATTCTAACACTCCGCGTCACTTGGCCGAGTTTTGGATGATTGAACCGGAGGTAGCTTTCAACGAAATTCAGGAGAATATGGATTTGGCTGAAGAGTTCATTAAATATTGTGTGAGATGGGCTTTGGATAACTGCGCAGATGATGTGAAATTCCTGAACGACATGTTCGATAAAGGATTAATTGAACGTTTGGAAGGTGTACTTAAAGAAGACTTCGTCCGTCTGCCATACACGGAAGGTATTAAAATACTGGAAGAAGCTGTTGCCAAAGGACATAAATTCGAATTCCCGGTTTACTGGGGAGTTGATTTGGCTTCTGAACACGAGCGTTATCTGGTGGAAGACCACTTTAAACGTCCGGTGATCCTGACTGACTATCCGAAGGAAATAAAGGCCTTCTATATGAAACAGAATGAGGATGGTAAGACTGTGCGTGCCATGGATGTACTTTTCCCTAAAATCGGAGAGATCATTGGCGGTTCGGAACGTGAGTCTGATTATAACAAATTGATGACGCGTATTGAAGAAATGCATATTCCGATGAAGGATATGTGGTGGTATCTGGATACTCGTAAGTTCGGTACTTGTCCTCACTCCGGATTCGGACTGGGATTTGAACGCTTGTTGCTCTTCGTGACGGGTATGTCTAATATCCGCGATGTAATTCCGTTCCCGCGTACCCCACGTAATGCCGATTTTTAATGAATCATATCTGAATATTCATACAAATGATAAGAAACTCGCATATTCTTTTGATTATGCGAGTTTTTTTATGTCTTTAGATTGCTATTTTTATAAAAGAAATCTTTATATTTGTGACAGACAGATGAATTAAAGTGTTAACTAAAATCGTACAGATATGAAAAAGCTTTATTTCTTTACCATGCTGGCGGCGATGCTGTTTGCGGTAACAAATGTGATGGCACAAAAGGCTAACTTTAAGCCAGCTAATCTGAAAGGAATCTGGCAATTGTGCCACTATGTTTCAGAAAGTCCGGATGCTCCGGGTGTACTTAAACCGAGTAATACTTTCAAAGTACTGAGTGACGATGGAAGAATTGTGAATTTCACGATTCGTCCCGGAGCAGATGCTATTATAACGGGGTATGGTAGCTACGAGCAGTTGTCGGATCATACATACGCTGAAAGCATTGAAAAGAATATTCATTTGCCGATGCTCGACAATCAGGATAATGTTCTTACTTTCGAACTCGTTGATGATAAAGTATTGCATCTTAAATATTTTATAGAGAAGGATCTGAATGGCAATGAACTGAATTGCTGGTATAAAGAGACTTGGAAACGTATTGAGATGCCGGACAAATTCCCGGAAGACATTGTAAGATAATTCAGATTATAAGATCGACTTACGGACTGCAGGTAGCAAGCTGCCGATTATGTATTGTAGCATTGATCGTGTGTGGCTTGTTGCCTGCAGTCTTTTTTTGTCTTGTTGGGCGCTTTTACGGCAGATAGCTTGTGGCTCGTTATCAACCGGATAAATCCAAAAAAAGACAGAAATAGTTTGCCAATTCAAAGAAAAGCCGTACTTTTGCAAGCCGATTATTATCTCAAAAGGATAAGAGATTAATTCATAGCAAGTTAATCTTCCTTTGTCCGGGGAAGGTTGATAAGTGGTGAAGAAAATTTTTAGTAGTAACATTTAAAAAACAAATTAAGAGTGGATACTTTAAGTTACAAGACCATTTCTGCAAACAAGGCAACTGTAACCAAAGAATGGGTTATCGTTGATGCTACAGACCAAACTTTAGGTCGTCTGGGAGCAAAAGTTGCGAAACTGTTGAGAGGAAAGTATAAACCAAACTTTACTCCTCATGTAGACTGCGGTGATAACGTTATTATCATCAATGCAGACAAAGTTAAATTAAGTGGTAACAAATGGAATGACAGAGTTTATTTGTCTTATACTGGCTACCCGGGTGGTCAGAGAGAAATGACTCCTGCTCGTTTGATCGCCAAACCTAACGGTGAAGACAGATTACTGAGAAAAGTAGTGAAGGGCATGCTTCCGAAGAACAGACTGGGAGCTAAGTTGCTGAGCAATATGTATGTTTACGCAGGTAGCGAACACAAACACGATGCTCAGAACCCGAAAGCAATTGATATAAACTCACTTAAATAAGATATAATGGAAGTAGTAAATGCATTAGGCAGACGTAAACGTGCTATTGCACGCGTATTCGTAAGCGAAGGTACAGGAAAGATTACTATTAACAAGAGAGACCTTGCAGAGTACTTTCCATCAACTATTCTTCAGTATGTTGTTAAACAACCATTGAACAAGCTTGGTGTTGCTGAGAAGTATGACATCAAAGTGAACCTGTGCGGTGGTGGTTTTACTGGTCAGTCTCAGGCTTTGCGTTTAGCTATTGCCCGTGCACTGGTTAAGATCAACGCTGAAGATAAGCCGGCACTTCGTTCTGAAGGCTTCATGACACGTGATCCTCGTTCTGTTGAACGTAAGAAACCGGGTCAGCCGAAAGCTCGTAGAAGATTCCAGTTCAGCAAGCGTTAATGGGCTGCCTGACGGAAGATGTTTAGTATCTAAACTACCGGGACTCTTACTATACAGGCTACCCGGCGGTTGGTTTAGAAAAAACAAAAAAGAAAGTAAACGATTTAAAGAAAAAACAAGATGTCAAGAACAAATTTTGATACATTATTGGAAGCCGGTTGCCACTTCGGACACCTTAAAAGAAAGTGGAACCCTGCAATGGCTCCTTATATTTTTATGGAACGCAATGGTATTCATATCATTGACCTCCACAAAACAGTTGCAAAAGTTGATGAAGCCGCAGAGGCTCTGAAACAGATTGCAAAATCAGGCAAGAAAGTCCTTTTTGTTGCTACTAAAAAACAAGCTAAACAGGTAGTGGCTGAAAAAGCTGCATCTGTAAACATGCCTTATGTTATCGAACGTTGGCCGGGTGGTATGTTAACTAACTTCCCTACTATCCGTAAGGCAGTGAAGAAGATGACTACTATCGACAAGTTGACTGCTGATGGTACTTACTCAAACTTGTCAAAGAGAGAAATTCTTCAGATTTCTCGTCAGCGTGCTAAGCTGGACAAGACTTTGGGTTCTATCGCTGACCTGACTCGTCTGCCGTCTGCTTTGTTCGTTATCGATGTAATGAAAGAAAATATCGCTGTTCGCGAAGCTAACCGTTTGGGTATTCCTGTATTTGGTATCGTTGATACTAACTCGGATCCTACAAACATTGACTTCGTAATTCCGGCAAATGATGACGCTACTAAATCAGTAGAAGTTATCCTCGATGCTTGCTGTGCTGCAATGATCGAAGGTCTGGAAGAAAGAAAAGCTGAAAAGATCGATATGGAAGCTGCCGGTGAAGCTCCTGCTAACAAGGGCAAAAAGAAATCAGCTAAGGCTAGACTCGATAAATCTGACGAAGAAGCAATCAACGCAGCTAAAGCTGCTGCTTTCCTGAAAGAAGACGAAGAGGCTTAATATAATAATGTGCCAATTTGCTAATGTGCCGACGCATCTGTAAGGGTGTGGGCATTTTGATTGGCAGATTGGCACATTTTGTTTATTCAAAACGATTATTCATTTTAAAATATAAAAGATATTATGGCTGTAACAATGGCTGATATAACCAAGCTCCGCAAAATGACCGGTGCTGGTATGATGGACTGCAAAAATGCGTTGACTGATGCTGAAGGCGATTTCGACAAAGCAATGAAGATCATCCGCGAAAAAGGACAGGCAGTTGCTGCAAAACGTTCTGACCGTGAGGCTTCTGAAGGTTGTGTTTTGGTAAAAGTAGAAGAAGGTTTCGGTGCTATCATCGCTTTGAAGTGCGAAACTGACTTTGTTGCTCAGAATGCTGACTTCGTGAAACTGACTCAGGATATTCTGGACGCTGCTGTAGCTAACAAGTGCAAGACTCTGGAAGAAGTTTTGGCTCTTCCGATGGGTGATGCTACTGTAGCTCAGGCTGTAACAGACAGAACCGGTATCACTGGTGAAAAGATGGAGTTGGATGGTTACATGGTTTTGGAAGGCGCTACAATTGCTGCTTACAACCATATGAACAGAAACGGTCTTTGCACCATGGTTGCTTTCAACAAGAAAGTTGACGAGCAGCTGGCTAAGCAAGTAGCTATGCAGGTTGCTGCTATGAATCCGATCGCAGTTGATGAAGATGGTGTTTCTGAAGAAGTGAAGCAGAAAGAAATCGAAGTGGCTGTTGAAAAGACTAAAGTAGAACAGGTGCAGAAAGCTGTAGAAGCTGCTTTGAAGAAAGCTAATATCAATCCGGCTCATGTGGACAGTGAAGACCACATGGAAAGCAACATGGCTAAAGGCTGGATTACAGCTGAAGATGTTGCAAAGGCAAAAGAAATCATTGCTACTGTTTCAGCTGAGAAGGCTGCAAATATGCCTGAACAAATGATTCAGAACATTGCTAAAGGACGTTTGGCTAAGTTCTTGAAAGAAGTTTGCTTGCTGAATCAGGAAGACATCATGGATGCCAAGAAGACAGTGAGAGAAGTGTTGAAAGAAGCTGATCCTGAATTGAAGGTTGTTGATTTCAAACGTTTCACTTTGAGAGCTGAATAATCTCAAGGAATCAAGAATATAGAAACGGCCGCACAGAAAGTCTGTAGCGGCCGTTTTTTGTGACTGTCCGTAATGTTACGGTTATCTGTTTACGCAGAATCCGGGACAAGAACTTTTGCGTATGAAGTGAATGGATCCGGAACTTGTTTACATTTTGCCGGACCTGTTTCAAGTGGGATTTGTTTCCCCTTATCCTCCTACTGCTTTTGTTTTCGTATATCCTTCTTTCTTCAGCAGTTCTACTATTTTTTGTTTGAAGTTTCCCTGAACGATAATCTCTCCGTCTTTAGCCGATCCGCCTACTCCACATTTCGTCTTGAGGAGTTTTCCCAAATCTTTCAGGTCGTTCTCGGTGCCGACAAAGCCGGTAATTAGGGTTACGACTTTGCCGCCCCGGTTTTTCCGATCCAATTGCACCCGTAAGTTCTGTTGTGACGGTTCCAGGGTTACTTGCTCTTCGTCATCATCCATCTCATAATTATAATCCGGGTTGGTGGAGTAAACCACGTTCAGCCGGTCTTTCCAATCGCTGTTCTTCATTATTCCAGTCTATTAATTAAGTTCAAAAATAATATATTGTTCCGAACCTTGCAAACTATTAAGTGTCCCCGGGCGTTTTTGTATGTAGAAATTATGTTAAGCTTCTATGACATCCTTATGGCATTTCGGAAAAAATAGTGTAATTTTGTCAATCGCTAATGTAAAAGCAGAATGAAGTGACTATGAACAATCAGATACAGCATAAAGACAGTACAAAGGTTCCGGAGCCTACTTTGCGTCGGCTGCCTTGGTATCTTTCGAATGTAAAGTTGCTGAAGCAGAAAGGTGAACGTTACGTCTCTTCTACCCAGATCTCCAAAGAAATAAACATCGATGCTTCGCAGATTGCGAAAGATTTGTCGTATGTTAATATTTCCGGTCGTACGCGGGTGGGGTATGAAGTGGATGCGCTGATTGCCGTTCTGGAAGATTTTCTTGGCTTTACAAATATGCACAAGGCTTTCCTGTTCGGTGTAGGAAGTCTGGGAGGAGCTTTATTGCGTGATTCCGGACTTAGCCATTTCGGCTTGGAGATTGTAGCTGCTTTTGATGTAAACCCGTCGCTGGTAGGCACTACGCTCAATGGGATTCCCATTTTCCACTCTGACGATTTTCAGAAGAAGATGCAGGAGTACGGTGTGCACATCGGTGTACTGACCGTGCCCATCGAGATTGCCCAATGCATTACAGATACGATGGTGGCCGGTGGTATTAAAGCCGTCTGGAATTTTACTCCTTTCCGTATTCGTGTTCCGGAAGATATCGTGGTGCAGAACACATCACTTTACGCTCACCTCGCTGTTATGTTTAATCGTTTGAATTTTAATGAAATAGAATAGAGCATGAAGATTATAGCTGTTGGAATGAATTATGCCCGGCACAACGAGGAACTGGGACATACGTTGGAGAATAAAGAGCCGGTAATTTTCATGAAACCCGATTCGGCCATCCTTAAAGATGGCAAACCTTTCTTTATTCCCGATTTTTCGAATGAAGTGCATTATGAAACAGAACTGGTAGTGCGCATCAATCGCTTGGGAAAGAATATAGCTTCACGCTTTGCTCATCGTTATTATGATGCGGTGACAGTCGGCATCGACTTCACTGCACGCGATTTACAGCGCAGGTTTCGTGAAGCCGGCAATCCTTGGGAATTATGTAAAGGTTTCGATAGTTCCGCTGCCATTGGCACATTTGTACCGGTAGAGCAACTGGCCGATGTGCAGAATCTTCATTTCCACCTGGATATAGACGGGAAAACGGTACAGCAGGGGCACACTGCCGATATGCTGTTCCGGGTAGACGATATCATTGCTTATGTCAGCCGCTTTGTGACTCTGAAAATCGGTGACCTTCTTTTCACCGGTACGCCTGTAGGGGTCGGTCCGGTCAGTATCGGCCAGCATTTGGAGGGATACCTTGAAACCGAGAAGTTGCTTGATTTCTATATCCGGTAAGTCCGGATACTCCTTTATTCATTTATAAAATAACTCTTATGAAAATAAAAGTAGGTTTTGGTTTCGACGTCCACCAATTGGTCGAAGGACGTGAACTTTGGTTAGGAGGCATTCTTTTGGAACATGAAAAAGGATTGTTGGGACATTCGGATGCCGATGTATTGGTGCATGCTATTTGTGATGCCTTGCTGGGTGCTGCCAACATGCGTGATATCGGTTATCACTTCCCTGACAATGCCGGTGAATATAAGAATATAGACAGCAAGATTTTATTAAAGAAAACAGTGGAGCTGATTGCTACCAAAGGCTATCAGATCGGTAATATCGACGCCACTATCTGTGCGGAGCGCCCTAAACTGAAAGCCCATATCCCTTCGATGCAGCAAGTGCTTGCCGAAGTGATGGGGATCGATGCAGATGATATTTCCATTAAAGCCACTACCACCGAGAAACTTGGTTTTACCGGGCGGGAAGAAGGTATTTCCGCCTATGCAACCGTGCTGATCAATCGCGTGTGATTGAATTCATCTCCTAAACATACATAGTATGAAAAAGATTCTTGGGACCTTATTGGCCGTTTTGTTTTCTTTCATGGCAATAAATGATAGTGCTGCCCAAAATACCGTTTTGCGATTTAATAAAGACGGTAAGTTCAAAATTGTCCAGTTCACCGATGTACATTTCAAGTATGGTAATCCGGCTTCGGATGTAGCTCTTGAACGTATAGGGGAAGTATTGGATGCCGAACATCCCGATCTTGTGATTTTTACCGGTGATGTCGTTTATTCTTCTCCTGCTGATAAAGGTATGCTTCAGGTGCTTGGGCAAGTGGAACGTCGGCACCTTCCGTTCGTTGTTACTTTTGGGAATCATGATAATGAACAGGGAAAGACCCGTGCCGAACTTTATGATTTGATTCGTGGAGTAGCCGGAAATCTGTTGCCCGACCGTGGTGCTTCTCCTTCGCCGGACTATATACTGACAATGAAATCCTCTGCCGACGCTTCAAAGGATGCTGCACTGCTTTATTGTATGGATTCACACTCCTACTCTTCGCTTAAAGATGTAGACGGATATGCGTGGCTGACTTTCGGTCAAGTCTCATGGTATCGTGCTCAAAGTGCCGCCTATACTGCCCGGAATGGTGGCAAACCTTATCCGGCATTAGCTTTCTTCCATATTCCACTTCCGGAGTATAATGAAGCTGCTGCCAACGAGAATGCCATTCTTCGTGGTACCCGTATGGAAAAGGCTTGTGCGCCACAGTTGAATACCGGTATGTTTGCTGCCATGAAAGAGGCAGGAGATGTGATGGGCGTTTTTGTAGGACACGATCATGATAATGATTACGCTGTGATGTGGAAGAATATTCTTTTAGCTTACGGCCGTTTTACCGGTGGGAATACGGAGTACAATCATTTACCCAATGGTGCTCGTGTTATTGTACTTAATGAGGGTACCCGGACGTTTGAGACCTGGATTCGTCAGAAAGGTGGAGTCGTGGATTCTACTTCTTATCCGTCTGACTATGTAAAGGATGACTGGAGAAAGCGTTAATCCGCCGGATGAAACTTCACATGGCTCAAACGTGTATACTTTGAGCCATAACTTTCGTACGTGCGCGCTATCCGTGCTGAGGCGATGTGGACTATCTCGCCGGGGCGGAACTCATGTTCCAGTGCCGGAAGTTGGCAGGATACGGGGCTGGGTGTTTTCGAAGAAATCCTTAGGACCACCAGATTTCCGGACGGATCGGTTAACGTTACTATCTGTCGTACAAAGAACTGAACGGAAGTACCCATGACCCTTGTTTTATACGGATCGTCTTCAAGCCGCACTCTTACCACTTTTAGATTCAGGCCCTCCAACTTTTCACCCTCGTTGCCCAGAAAACGGCCGGCTTCGCGTTTCTGCCGTGCCTTTCGTTGCATGATGTCCAGATGTACAGAGTGATATACTTGCGCTATGGCTACAAAACGCTCCTGCTTGGGGATTTTGGGTGTGTATTTGTAGGCTATCCAGCTCAGGTAGGCCGGATCGACTTTCAGGATTTCGTGCAGATAGTGTCCGCGATATCTTCCGAACGATATGATATCGTCTCCGTTGCTTTGCATCCTCTTCTCGTTGTATTCCACAATCAGCAGGCAACGCCTGGAAAAGAAAAACAGCGTGCTTGCCATCCGCAGTGATTCGTTGATGTCTGCTGAGAGTTCATGAATAAACAGAAGTCTGTTCTTCTCGAGTGTAGGCGAATAGATCCAGACCGAGTAAGTGGGATGTCCCGGTCTTGGCAGAACCACAAAATAGGCTCCTGCCTCTTTGTAAGACATGCGGCCCCGGTTGTATTCATTCAGTTTGGCATACAACAGAGCTTGTTCAGCTTCGGGTATTCCCGGTAATTTGGGGTTTGCCATATCTGAGTCTTCTTATACTTCAAATATACTGATTCTTTTTGAAGAAGGCAAATGCTTTTAGCTATTTTTTTTATTTCTCTTTTCTGCTCTATCCCTTTTGTGGTTGAGTTAAAGGATAGGACTATGTAATAACATTTTGGATATATACTTGTGTGCCCCGGCGGAAATGCCGGGAGGACTTCGGCGACTGCATTCATAGGTTTCCTATTGTTCTTTTGCTACTTGTGGCCGCTTTTCGTGCGCAGAAAGTAATTAAAGTCGGTGTTTGCGTGACAGCCCTTTTTCTCCGGATCGGCAAACCGGATGTAATGGAGCGGGAAAACAGTGCTTTTAAGGACGGAAAGCCGGGGTCGGGAGGGGGAAGAGCCGGGCTTTTGGGAAAATGAACGGTTGTTTCCGGGAAAAAGAAGGAAGCGTTTGCTCCAAAAGACGGTTACATTTTCCGAAAATGCTTATATGTTTTCAAAATATCTCCTAATGTTTTCACTCATATCTCCTGTTGTTCAGGAATCTTACTTCTAAAGTGCCCGATTCCTCTCCGGTTGTTAGTCGCTAAGAGAGCTTTGGGAGGTGATAAAAAGCTCCTCCTTTTACGATTCGCCTTCTCTACTGGTCTCTTTCTGTGTCTTTCCGCTTCTTATTGTATGGTTATTGTCCGATTGGCTGCTAAAAGGACAATCGGCTGATTGCGTGTAGGCCGTTTTTTCTTACGAAGCTTTCCGTCGGCCCGAAAAACCGAAATGTAGGGAGGTTCTGATATCAAATTGACAGAAAGACAAAAGCATCGTTCTACAAGTGTTCTGTTCATGGATATGTAGGAGACATTGCCATGACATGAGGTCTGTTATGCCCCCTGTAGTTTTAAAGTTTGTATACTAACTTGTCCAATTGATTGTATTCTGCCGGGAATCTTGTACATTTGCATTCTTCGTAAAAAGAGAATGAATATGAAAGAATCCAAGAAGCGTGTTCTTGTCGGTATGAGTGGGGGGATAGACAGCACCGCCACCTGCCTGATGCTGCAAGAGCAGGGATATGAGATAGTGGGGGTCACCATGCGTGTCTGGGGTGACGAGCCGCAGGATGCCAGGGAGTTGGCGGCACGTATGGGGATAGAGCATTATGTGGCCGATGAACGCGTTCCTTTTAAAGATACCATTGTCAAAAACTTTATAGACGAGTACCGTCAGGGGCGTACGCCGAACCCTTGTGTGATGTGCAATCCGTTATTTAAGTTCCGGATGTTGATAGAATGGGCTGACAAGCTGGGGTGCGACTGGATAGCCACCGGTCATTACTCCCGGTTGGAAGAGCGGAACGGACATATCTATATCGTTGCCGGTGATGATGACAAGAAAGACCAGTCCTATTTCCTCTGGCGACTGGGACAGGACGTGCTGCGACGTTGCATTTTTCCTTTGGGTAACTATACCAAGCAGACCGTCCGTGACTATCTGCGTGAGAAAGGCTATGAAGCCAAGTCGAAGGAAGGGGAGAGTATGGAGGTATGCTTTATTAAAGGAGACTATCGCGATTTTCTTCGCGAACAGTGTCCGGAGCTGGATGCTGAGGTAGGTCCGGGATGGTTTGTCAGTTCAGAAGGTGTAAAGCTGGGGCAGCACAAAGGCTTCCCTTATTATACCATCGGACAGCGTAAAGGACTGGAGATCGCACTGGGAAAACCGGCCTATGTCTTGAAAATCAATCCGCAGAAGAACACCGTCATGCTGGGTGATGCCGGGCAGTTGAGAGCCGAATACATGGTGGCGGAGCAAGACAACATTGTGGATGAGGATGAATTGTTTGCGTGTCCGGACCTGGCGGTGCGCATCCGTTACAGAAGCCGTCCGATTCCTTGCCGGGTGAAGAGGCTTGAAGACGGGCGTCTGCTGGTTCGTTTCTTGGCGGAGGCGTCGGCGATTGCTCCGGGGCAGTCGGCCGTGTTTTATGAAGGCCGGCGGGTGTTGGGCGGTGCGTTTATCGCTTCGCAACGCGGTATCGGGTTAGTGATTGAACAGAACAAAGACTGGAAATAGAAACAAAAACAAAAATAAAAATACGAGATGAAAAAATTAGCACTTATTGCCTTGGTCTTCGTTGCTTTGGGAGCGTCGGCACAACAGGATACGTTAAAGTATCGCATCAGCCTGAAAGATAAGGCTGCGACCACTTATTCACTGGATCATCCCGAGAAATTCTTGTCGGAAAAAGCCATCGCCCGCCGCCAGCGTCAACAGTTGCCTGTCGACTCTACCGATCTGCCGGTCTGCCGTCGGTATGTGGATGCCATCCGCGACAAGGGAGTGAAGATTGTGGCTATGGGAAAATGGGATAATTTCGTCACCGTGTCATGTAACGACAGTGCCGTGATAGGCGAAATTGCCGCACTGCCTTTTGTGCGTGCTACCGAGAAGGTATGGGTTGCCCCGTCGAAACCTGCAGCGGAAGATAAACGGGACTCCCTGGCGAACAGTCCGCTCAAGAGTGAGAACTACTACGGTCCTGCCCTCCGGCAGATAGAAATCAGTAACGGCGAAAAATTGCATGAGGCCGGATTTAAGGGACAAGGCATGACCATTGCCGTGATCGATGCCGGATATCATAACGTGGACAAGATAGAGGCTATGAAAAACATCCGCATCCTGGGTACGAAAGATTTCGTGGAACCGGGAAGCGATATCTACGCCAAAGGATCGCACGGAATGGCCGTTCTCTCCTGCATGGCGATGAATGATCCTTATGTAATGGTGGGTACGGCTCCCGAAGCCTCTTATTGGTTGCTCCGCAGTGAAGATGAAGCGTCCGAGCATTTGGTGGAGCAGGACTACTGGGCGGCGGCTGTCGAGTTTGCCGATAGTGTCGGAGTAGATGTGGTGAATACTTCATTGGGATATTTCACCTTTGATGATTCTACCAAGAACTATAAGTATCGTGACCTGGACGGACACCATGCACTGATGTCCCGCCAGGCGTCGAAAATGGCGGATAAAGGAATCGTACTGGTGTGCAGTGCCGGTAATTCGGGTGCCTCTTCATGGAAGAAAATCACGACACCGGGGGATGCGGAGAATGTGCTGACGGTAGGTGCTATCGACCGGAGAGGCGTGTTGGCTTCGTTTTCTTCTATCGGCAACACAGCCGATAATCGCGTGAAACCCGATGTCGTTGCCGTGGGGCTGAACTCGGATGTGATGGGGACAAACGGTAATCTGCGTAAAGCGAGTGGAACCTCGTTTGCCTCACCGATCCTGTGCGGCATGGTGGCTTGCCTGTGGCAAGCTTGTCCGCAACTGACTGCAAAGGAAATCATCGAACTGGTGCGTCAATCCGGTGACCGGATCGATTTCCCCGACAATATCTACGGATACGGAGTGCCCGATCTGTGGAAAGCTTATCAATCTGTTTCGAAGAAAAAATAAGATATGCAAGACACGCTTTCTCTTTATGAACTGAATGCCTTGGTCCGGCGGAGTCTGGAGCAGTGCCTGCCCGATGAATACTGGGTACAGGCGGAGTTGAGCGATGTCCGTACAAACAGTACCGGGCATTGCTATCTGGAGTTTGTCCAGAAAGATCCCCGCAGCAATAATCTGATAGCCAAGGCAAGAGGAACGATCTGGGCTAACATCTACCGGCTGCTGAAGCCTTATTTTGAGGAGTCCACCGGACAGTTGTTTACTTCCGGCATAAAGGTGCTGGTCAAGGTGACGGTTGCTTTCCATGAATTGTATGGTTACAGCCTGACCGTGCAGGATATCGACCCTACCTATACATTGGGCGATATGGCACGCCGCCGCCGGGAGATACTCAGGCAGCTTGAAGAAGAAGGGGTGTTGACGCTGAACAAAGAGTTGGAGATGCCGTTATTGCCACAACGCATTGCGGTCATCTCTTCGGCTACGGCAGCCGGTTATGGCGATTTCTGCCATCAGTTGCAGCACAACCCGCGCGGGTTCTACTTCCGTACGGAACTTTTTCCCGCCCTGATGCAGGGCAACCAGGTGGAGGAGTCTGTATTGGCTGCCCTCGATGCAGTGAATGCCCGGGTGGACGAGTTCGATGTGGTGGTTATCATCCGTGGTGGAGGTGCCACTTCCGACTTGTCCGGCTTTGATACTTATCTGCTGGCTGCTGCCTGTGCACAGTTTCCGTTGCCTGTCATAACCGGCATCGGACACGAGCGGGACGATACCGTACTCGATTCTGTAGCCCATACCCGCGTGAAAACTCCGACAGCAGCGGCCGAACTGCTGATCGACCGGATGGAAGAGGCGGCAGACCGGCTCGGGGCGTTGGCCGAAGAACTGCATACCCGTGTTTTCTACCGCCTGGAGCAAGAACGCAGGAGGCTTGCTTTGCTACAGGCACGCATACCGTCACAAGTGATGCGTAAACTGTCGGAATCGCGGATAAAGTTGCAGATGGCGAAAAGCAATCTCTCGCATGCTGCCGAAACTTTATTGGCCCGCCAGCACCACCGGCTGGAACTTTTACAGAACCGCATTGCGGACGCTTCGCCTCAGAAACTGTTGAAACGAGGGTATAGCATCACTCTGAAAGACGGGAAGGCGGTGAAGAGTGCTGCCTGCCTGCAATCGGGAGACGAGCTGATAACCCGCCTTTACGAAGGAGAAGTGAAGTCGAGAGTCGAATAAGTCCATGCCGTTTGAAATGTTTTTCCAAATCATCCGGTAACCTCTCTGCCTGCTCTGCGGAGGAGGGGTTTCCTGTATAATAGTAAAATAGTAATATGCCAGCCAAGAAGAAAGAGACCTATTCACAGGCTATAGAACGCCTGGAAAAGATTGTTCGGCAGATCGACAGTAACGAACTGGAGATTGACGAACTGAGTGAAAAAATAAAAGAAGCCAATGAAATAATAGCTTTCTGTACCGGAAAGCTGACAAAGGCAGATCAGGAAATTGAAAAATTACTGCAAGAAAAGAGGCTATCTGAAGAATAAAGGTTATTTTTGTTGCTCAATCGAAAATAACTAATAACTAACGATATGAAAGAAATAGACTGGGCTAATCTGTCATTCGGTTATATGAAGACAGACTACAATGTGAGAATCAATTTCCGTAATGGCGCATGGGGCGAACTCGAAATAAGTAGTAGCGAGGTGTTGAACCTGCACATGGCTGCCACTTGCCTGCATTATGGTCAGGAAGCCTTCGAGGGTTTGAAAGCTTTCCGTGGTAAAGACGGCAAAGTGCGTATTTTCCGTTTGGAGGAGAATGCTGCGCGTCTGCAGTCCACCTGTCAGGGCATCATGATGGCTGAATTGCCGACGGAACGTTTCAAGGAAGCTATCCTGAAGGTGGTAAAATTGAACGAACGCTTTATTCCTCCTTACGAGAGTGGAGCTTCTCTTTACATTCGCCCGTTGCTTATCGGAACCAGTGCCCAGGTGGGTGTCCATCCGGCAGATGAATATATGTTTGTTGTATTTGTCACACCGGTCGGTCCTTATTTCAAGGGTGGCTTCTCTACCAATCCTTATGTCATTATCCGCGAGTACGACCGTGCTGCGCCTCACGGAACCGGTATCTACAAAGTCGGTGGAAACTATGCAGCCAGTCTGCGCGCCAATAAGAAGGCTCACGACTTGGGTTATTCCTGCGAGTTCTATCTGGACGCAAAAGAGAAAAAATACATTGACGAATGTGGTGCGGCCAACTTCTTTGGTATTAAAGACAATACCTACATCACTCCGAAGTCTACTTCCATCCTTCCTTCCATCACCAATAAGAGCTTGATGCAGTTGGCGGAAGATATGGGCATGAAAGTAGAGCGCCGTCCGGTACCCGAAGAAGAGTTGAGCACTTTCGAAGAAGCGGGAGCTTGTGGTACTGCTGCCGTTATCAGTCCGATCGAACGTATTGACGACCTTGAGAATGGCAAGTCGTATGTGATTTCGAAAGATGGAAAGCCGGGACCGGTTTGTGAGAAGCTTTATAATAAATTGCGTGGCATCCAGTATGGTGACGAACCCGATACTCACGGATGGGTGACTATTGTTGAATAAACGTTCGATAAATGAACTACAAAATAACAACCCTCGCGGAAAACAGTGTTTACGGTAAGGGATTACAGGGAGAGCATGGGCTTTCCCTGCTTGTTGAAGCGGGGGAACACAAAGTGCTGTTCGATACCGGTGCTTCGGATCTGTTTCTCCGGAATGCCCGCCTGTTGGGACTCGATCTGAGCGATGTGGAATATGTGGTGTTATCTCACGGACATCGTGACCATACAGGGGGGCTTTATGCCTTTCTGAAGATGAACAGTGTAGCGAAGGTGGTTTGCAAGCGTGAGGTATTCCGGAAAAAGTTCAAGAACGAGCGTGAGAACGGAATGCTTCATCCCGAAGCATTGGATAAGTCGCGCTTTTGGCTGGTTGACGAAACTACGGAGATTGTGCCGGGCGTATTTGCGTTTCCGGACGTCAAGGTGGTGGACAGGAACGACACTCACTTCGAACACTTCTTTACGGAGATAGAAGGAGAGATGCGTCCCGATACTTTTGAAGATGAACTGGCATTGGTGTTGAAGGGCGAAAAGTCTCTTTCGGTACTGAGTGCCTGTTCACACCGGGGGATTACCAATATCATTCGTGCCGTGCAGAATGCCTTTCCGGGATTGGGACTCAAACTGGTGATGGGAGGCTTTCATATTCACAATGCGGAAGAAGAGAAGTTCAATGTGATTTCGGCCTTTCTGGGTATGAAACTTCCCAAACGTCTGGGAGTCTGTCACTGTACCGGCATTGACAAATATGCGTTGTTCCGTCAGCAATTTAACGACCGGGTGTTTTATAACTATACCGGTTGGGTAGAAACGATTTAATTTTATTGAATGGGAAAAAATAAATTAGAGAAGTTTGCCGATATGGCAAGTTATCCGCATGTCTTTGAGTATCCTTACTCGGCAGTGGACAATGTGCCTTTTGACATGAAGGGAAAATGGCACAAAGAGTTTTTCAAGAACGATAATCCGATTGTACTCGAATTGGGTTGCGGACGTGGCGAATATACCGTCGGACTGGGGCGGATGTTTCCCGATAAGAATTTTATCGCGGTAGATATCAAAGGCGCCCGTATGTGGACGGGAGCTACCGAATCTTTTCAGACCGGCATGAAGAATGTGGCTTTCCTGCGTACCAACATCGAGATCATCGACCGCTTTTTTGCAGAAGGGGAAGTGAGCGAAATCTGGCTGACTTTTTCTGATCCGCAAATGAAGAAAGCTACCAAGCGACTGACTTCTACCTATTTTATGGAACGCTACCGTAAGTTTTTGGTATCCAATGGAATCATTCATCTGAAGACTGACAGCAACTTCATGTTCACTTATACCAAATATATGATTGAGGAGAACGGACTGCCGGTAGAGTTTATCACCGAAGATCTTTATCATTCTGATTTGGTGGACGATATTCTGGGTATCAAGACCTATTATGAACAACAGTGGCTCGATCGCGGTTTAAGCATTAAGTACATCAAATTCCTGTTGCCGCAGGAAGGAGAACTCAGAGAACCGGATATTGAAATTGAACTCGATTCGTACCGGAGCTATAATCGTAGCAAACGGAGCGGATTGCAGACATCTAAATAATACAAACTATGACAATCTATCCTAAATTAATACTCGATGCACTGGCTACAGTGCGTTATCCCGGAACCGGAAAGAATCTTGTGGAGGCCGGTATGGTGGAGGATAACATCCGTATAGAGGGAATGAAGGTTTCATTCTCCCTGATTTTTGAAAAACCGACCGATCCGTTTATGAAGTCGGTGATAAAAGCTGCCGAAACAGCTATTCTTACTCATGTGGGCAAAGAGGTGGAGATAGTTGGAAATATCAGTGTGAAAACAGTACAGGCTGCACGTCCCGAAGTGGGCAAATTGCTGCCCCATGTGAAGAATATCATCGGCATCTCTTCCGGTAAGGGAGGAGTGGGTAAGTCTACCGTATCGGCCAACCTGGCTGTAGCGTTGGCTAAGTTGGGTTATAAAGTCGGTCTACTGGATGCCGACGTTTTCGGTCCTTCCATGCCTAAGATGTTTCAAGTGGAAGATGCCCGCCCCTACGCTGAGAAGATAGACGGACGCGATATGATTATTCCTGTCGAGAAGTATGGCGTGAAACTGCTTTCTATCGGTTTCTTTGTCGATCCCGACCAGGCCACTTTATGGCGCGGGGGTATGGCGAGCAATGCGTTGAAACAGTTGATCGGGGATGCCGCCTGGGGAGATCTCGATTATTTCCTGATCGACCTTCCGCCGGGTACGAGCGATATTCACCTGACGGTAGTCCAGACACTGGCACTGACAGGTGCTGTTGTTGTCAGCACTCCGCAGGCTGTAGCTTTGGCCGATGCCCGCAAGGGGATCAACATGTTCACTAATGATAAAGTGAACGTCCCCATCCTCGGATTGGTGGAGAATATGGCCTGGTTTACTCCGGCCGAACTTCCGGAAAACAAGTATTATCTTTTCGGAAAAGAAGGTGCCAAGAAGTTGGCCGAAGAGATGAACGTTCCGCTGTTGGGACAGATTCCGATTGTTCAGAGTATCTGTGAAGGAGGCGATAAAGGAACTCCGGTTGCTTTGGATGAAAATACGGTTACAGGTCGTGCATTCCTCGCACTGGCTGCCAGCGTGGTACGTCAGGTAGATAAGCGGAATGTAGAAATGGCTCCCACGAAGATTGTGGAGTTACATAAGTAACGATAAGCGCTTTTAAATGATGAACGATCGGTTCCTTGTCTCATAGGCAGGAGCCGATCGTTCTTTGTTTATTGTTTGTTGTCCGGAGGGTTAATCATATACTTTCATCAATTCCTCTTTTATTTGGGCTACACCCGGGAATCCTGTCTTTTGATGTTTGACATTTCCTTCCCGATCGATGATGAGATAGGTGGGTACGCCCCTTATGTCGAATTTATCACCTAAGAAACTCCATTGGGCATCCGTTAAACGGAAATGCTCACCGTGGATATCCGGAATCATGTTCTCCCATGTTTTCAGGGGGGAGGTTTCGCCGGTAATGTAAAGGTAGACGATGTCCTTTCCTTTCAACTCTTCCTTCAGTGGCAACATTGCTTTATTGGCCATGCGGCAGGGGCCGCACCAGGTTGCCCAGAAGTCTACCAGAATCACTTTGCCCCGGTACTTAGAGATGATGGATGAAAACAGCTCTTCATTGCTGACGTCACCAACTTCGTTGATGGTGAACCCTGTCTTCTTTTTATTGGCCTCAAGGGTCTTCAGCAGTTGGTTGTTGGCGTCCCGCACTTCATTCTGACAGGCAGGTGGAAGAGTGGCAAGTATCACTTCCTGTTCGGCAGTCAGCGGGGTGAACTCTTTGATGGACGAATAGAGTTCGCCTGCTTTGTTGATATCGAAGTAGATTCCTTTGTCGGTTCCCCAGGCTTTGGTCAGTTCATCGGTTCGACGGCGTAGATAATACGGAATCAGTTCGGAGAGCTTGGAATTATAGAGTGCTGCCATGGTGTTGATGGAAGCGAGCGGTCTGAAAGCATTCGCATAATAATTTTCAGGCAGTTCTATCTGAGCCGTGTTAAAGTATTCCCTGGCCTCTTCTTTGCTCATTTTGTGCTCCATAGTGTAGGCTTGCTTGATAACCATTTCCGTCAGGGAGATGGCTTGGGCAGCCTCGGCATCCACTTGATTGCCCAACACTGCCTTGAGCGCCTTGCTGATTGGAGCTTTCTCTATGGATGCCAGGAGATTAGCCCGCTTTCCATAGATAAAGTCTTTGTAAGCGCCGGCGTCCATTCCTGCTACATCCTTGAATAATTGGCGGTAATCATTTAGAATGGAGGTTTTTAGGGTGCAGTTCGAATATTCCTGTGACAGGCCGGCTAATGTTCCGCCGAAATAAACGGCTTCGCCATAAGGTTTGTCATCCTTATGAAACTTGGATTGCTGGCGGCAAAGTTCACGGGTATTGATAATGACGCTGCTCTCTTCGCCCGGTACGGCATAGAAAGTTATCATTTTACCAAAAAGGCGGATGGCAGCCGATGTGGTGGTCGGCACTTTCACTCTCGTGACGAATGTACCGTCATTGTTTATTTTTACTTCTTCGCTTTCGTAGGCACCTTTTACCGGATCGAATATAATCGGTACAATTTTGCTGACGAGTCCCGGGCGATAATCCAGAATCCGTCCTTTTATAGTAGCGTCTTTATATTCAATTTTGGGCTCGGGCAATTCATCGTTGATGTCGATTTTATGTACGATGGCTTCTTGAGGTAACAAAAGTTCCGGGAGGGCTTTGCCTTTCAGCTGAATGCCCCATATCTTGAAAGCACCTTGAACGTTGTCTCCTTCTGAAAAATCGATCGAAGTAGCCGAGACCGGGATCGGTGGGAATACCAGGCGGAATTCTCCTTCTCCGGATTCGGGCATCCAGAATTCCGTGTCGGGCTTGATACCGATTCCCGAACGCAGAGTGTAAGTTTCTCCGTTATTGTCCTTCAGGAAACTTTGTCCGGAAATCCTGATCCATTGCTTGGGATGATAGAATGCTTTGATATAAAGCACCGTAGCTGTATCGCTGAGAACAACTTTGTCCACTTGAATAGAGGTACTGGTCCAGGCGATGAATGGGGGTTGCTCTATAACTTTCTCTTTAGCTTTTGTGAGGCTACAGATACACAGCAAAAGAATAGCAATAAATGTGATTTTCTTCATATTGTTTTTATTAAAATGATTTTCAGGTTAGGTGCTTAGGAACTAAGCCAGACGGAAGCGGACCGGAAGTGTGAATCGGGTTGCCACGTTCTTTCCCTTTTGTTTTCCGGGTATCCACTGAGGCATGTTGCTTATCACGCGGACCGCTTCGGCATTCAGTTCCGGCGATACTCCCCGAACTATCTTGGGATCATGTATTTTCCCGTCCTTGTCAATGACTATTTGTATGACAACTTGTCCTTGTATTCCCGCTTCCATTGCGACTGCCGGATATTTTATATTTTTATACATATATTTCAGGCAGGCTTCCATTCCGCCGGGGAATTCCGGTGCTTGTTCAACCACATCGAATATGGTATTCTCCTGATTCTTATTGCTGTCTGTTGACGGAGCGGAATCGGAATCCATCAGTCGGAATCGTATCGGCACTGTGACCCTGGTGGCAACAGCTATTCCTCTTTGTTTCCCGGGTTGCCATTTAGGCATCTCTTTTATCACGCGCATGGCTTCGGCATCCAGCAACGGGTCTACGCTTTTCACTATTTTCAGGTCAGAGAGTGTACCGTCTGCCTGAATTACGAACTGTGCGATGACTTGGCCTTGTGTTCCGTTTTCCTGGGCGATCACCGGATAACGAAGATGGCTGTTGATGAAATGATTCATATTCCTTACGCCACCCGGAAACTCCGGCATTTTCTCCACAACCTCGAATACGATTTGCTCCCGGCTTTCTTCTTGGGCGGGCTGTTCGGCTATGCCGCTCTCTTGAGGTTGTGAAATATGATTGGCTGCCTGGGGAGAGGAAGTGCTTTCCTTAACAGCAACAGTGTTTTCGGGTTCCATCTGTTCTTCTACGGTTTGCATCACTTCCTGTGCAATACTTTTAGTGGTACGTGCCACTGCTTCGATGTTACTTACTATCATCAAAGCAAGAGCCAAGGGGATAAATAGCAGATACTTGGTGCGTCCTATCTCCTTGGTTCTCTTTTTGTTCATCATCGTGATACGGTTCTTCAGCGGCAACACATTGAAGCTGTTGGAAAGGGTGATCGCGCTCTTTTGATGTGCCAGTCCCAACAAATGATATTGATAGGACTTTGAATCATGTCCGGCTTCCAACACCCGATTATCCGCCATGTATTCCAGATTGTTCCGTACTTCCCGCTTCATCAACCACATGAAAGGATTGAACCAGCAGGCAATACACATTAGCTCACTGATAATCACATCTATGGAATGTCTTTGGCGGGCATGTGTTCCTTCGTGAGTCAGGATTTCACTTAATTCGTTCTGCGGGTGTGCCTGCGGATAAATGAAAATCCAGTGAAAAAAAGAAAAAGGACCACTTTCTTTATCCAGCAGATAGACGGGTATTCCTTCTATCTGATCTTTCCGGCAACGAAGACGTAACCGTAGAATACTGGCAAGCTGAGCGAAGAAACGTACTAAAAGTAAAGTGACCCCTGACCAATAGATGATATTTACTGTAGATAAAATGATACTTTGCCAGTCCGCAGCCCTAACCTCGGGAGTTATTTCGATTTCGGGCAATACGATTGTTGCATACAAATCGACCATTGCTACCATCGGTTCGTGCGATCTGATCCATTCCTGAATGTTCAGTACCGGATAGAGCGGAGAAATGACAAGGAAGCAAAGCAAAGCTGTCCTTCGCCATTGGAAGAAGGTGTCTCTGTAGAAAAACAACCGATAGAAGGCGTAGAATAAAGCAATTGCTATATTTATTTTCAGAAAATATGCCAGTTCGGGAGTCATGTTTTTCAGGGTATTAGCGATTATTTTTCTTGTCCTTTCTCAATCATGTCGATGATTTCCTTCAGGTCGTTGGTCGATATCTTTTGATCTTTGGCGAAGAAAGAAACCATCTCTTTGTAAGAGTTTTCAAAGTAGTTCCGTACGACTCCACTCATGAAACTTCGTTTGTATTCGCTTTCTTTAATAGACGGAGTGTACAGATACGTGTTTCCTACACGCTGTGCCTTTACATATTTTTTCCGTTCGAGATTCTTCACGATGGAAGCCACCGTGGTGTAGGGAGGAGTAGGTTGCTCAAACTTGGCAACGATGTCTTTCACATAGCAACTTTCCAGTTCCCAAATGTAGATCATCACTTCTTCTTCTTGCATTGTCAACTTTTCCATGGAGTATATTTAATTACGTTTATATTACAAAGCTACGGAACGGTCGTAACTAAACAAAGTGAAGTGTGTTAAATGATGTAAATGAAGGAATTACTTGAGGGTGGCACCACAGATCCGCACGGTTTAAAAGATAAAGAACTGGTCAGTAACCGGTGTTGTCTGTGCGAATCTGCGGCGCCCCTTTGAGAGGATGTATTTGTTTATATTGCCTTTAGGATAGCCTCTGCCCAGTATTTACCCAAGATACCGGCTCCCTCTTTATTCGGGTGCAGATAAAAAGTACCTGCATTTCCATTCTCCGGCGTGAAATAACTCTGATAATTGTTCCGGAAGAAATCGGAAGCAGCCGTATCTCCCAAAAAGACTTGATTGGGGTTTGCCTGTGAATAGTGGTCTACCAGTTTATGGATCATGGGAGTGTAGCTTTTCAGTCGCTTGAGGCCGGCAGCCAGATACATGGCACTGTTATATGTGTTCGGGCTATACCAGATTGGTTGATGAATCACCACTTTGCATTCCGGATACAAAGAAAGGAGTTCGTCGATAATTGTTTTCATGTTGGTATAGTAGGACACCGGTTCCACCGGAGAACCGAATGGACCGTTACAAGCACTGTCATTCGTGCCCAGCATAATGGAAAAAAGCAGTGTTCCTTTACGTTGACTCAATTCTTGGGCGGCAGATTTTACATTCGGAAATTGTCTTTCTGCGATTGGAAGAAAATTCAAAGTGGTCGCTCCGCTTACTCCACAATTTCGAAAAGCGACCGATTGCTTGGTTGCTTGTTCGATGTATTGACTTGCCTGTACCGGCGGTGCTTCCGTTGCCGGAGTTTTCAATAATGCGCCTTGGGTAATACTGTTGCCTATGTATACGATATTTATGCCTTGCGCATATAGTTTACCTAAGCAAATACATAATAAAAGACAAAAAGAGATAAACGGTTTCATAATTTCCTTTTTAAATATGGTTATCGTAAAGTCTTGTTTATAGCCTGTTGAATGAGATTCTCCATAACGTCATATCCTTCGGAAGTGGGATGCACACCATCTTTGGTATAGGCCGGATTCAAAGCTTTGTTGCTACCGCTCACCATAGAAGAGTAATAGTCGACGAATGGAATTTTATTTGTTTGGGCATAGGCTTTCAGACGTGCATTGAGTGAAGCTATCTTTTGAGGAGCATCTTTAATGGAAGGATTCCAACCGAAAGCGGCAGCCGGTAAAGTGGTGGTCAATATCACTTTTATATGATTGGCTTTTGCCAGTTCCACCATCGAAACAATATTGCCAAAAGTGCGGTCCTCATGATATGCTCCTGTGTTCTCGGCAATATCATTTGTGGCTGCATTGATTACTACCAGTGCAGGAGATAAGTTGATGACATCTTCCCTGAAACGTACCAGGAACTGGTAAGAAGTCTGTCCGCCGATGCCCCGGCCGATGTAACCGTTGGATTTAAAGAAATCAGGATGAGTGTTTACCCATCCTTCTGTGATGGAATTGCCCATAAAGACCACTCTCTTTTCGTTTTTGTCCGGTTTCGGAAGTTCGGCGTTTTGTTGTGCATAACGTTGCAGGTTAGCCCAGTCTTTTTCTTGGGCATTTATTCCTATCAATGATGCTCCGAGGCAGAAGACAGCCATCAGCATCCAGCGGTGTATGATTTGCTTTTTCATTTTTGTAATATGTCATATCACCACAGAGTGACACAGAGTTTCACAGAGAAACTTTTTCATAAATATTCCATTAACAGGAGATGAAGACTCTGTGTGTTCTATGATGAACTTGATTTATATTCTATTTCATTTTAATTGTTCCGGCCCATCCCCCGTTGCGTACCATTTTCAATGTCATGCGGGTTTGATTGTTCACGGTAGACTCCTTTTTCTTGTAATCCATTGCTTGACGGTCAGCGTTAATGCCATCTTCAAATGAGGTTAATGTGAATGATTGTCCTGCCGGAATGAATCCGAGGTCGATCTCGATGTTTTGTGGTTGATTGCCGGTGATACCTCCGATGAACCACTGTTCTCCTTTTCGTTTGGCTACGACGACTGCTTCACCTACTTTGGCATAGAGGACCTTGGTTTCATCCCAGGTGACGGGAACACTTGTGATAAATTCGGTACAGGGAAGTTCTCTGTAATAGTAAACCGGATTGTCGGCTAACATTTGCAGACCACTTTCGAAGATGATGAAAAGAGCCATTTGGAAAGCACGTGTTCCTGAGCCCATGGCATTGGCCCGGGTGGAACGGTTGTCTTCCGGCTGTGCAGAGATCATTGAACCCGGAGTGAAATCCATCGGTCCCACGGCATTACGCATAAAGGGCAGATAAATGCTGTTTTCAGGTTTGCAATTACCACCTTGTTCCATGCCCAATACGCCTTCATAGGAAAGCACATTCGGATATTTGCGTTCAAGTCCGGCTGGTTTAAAAGCACCATGAAAATCTACAAACAGTTTATGCTTGGCGGCTTCTTTGGCTACACGTTCATAATAGTTTACCATCCACTGGTCACTGCGGTCCATGAAGTCGATCTTCACTCCTGCGATGCCCCAATCGGCAAATGTTTTAAAGAGGTCGAAATGATTCTCGACAGTCAGCCATGGCAGCCAAAGTACGATTTTTACGTTGCGGTCCTTTCCGTATTTTATCAGTTCGGTAAGATTGATGGTGGGATTGGGGGTAAACGGATCACGTGTGTTTTTCGCCCATCCTTCGTCCATGATGATATAAGGAATACCGAACTTGGATGCGAAGTCAATGTAGTATTTATAGGAATCCATATTGAAACCCGAACGGAAATCTACCCCATAGAGGCGTGCGTCGTGCCACCATTCCCAACTCACTTGTCCCGGTTTGATCCAACTGTAGTCTTCAAGAACACAAGGAGCAGACAGGTTATACACCATTTCGTTTTCAATCAGTTCTTTGTCTTCTTTCGAAATCACCATCATGCGCCAGGGGAATGAACGTTTGCCGTCCGTCTTGGCAATGTAATCGGCTTCTTCGGTAATCTTGAGGCTACGGTCACCATCTTCTCCGAAGGCTAAAGGTGCTTTGGGAAAAATAGACTGCATTCCGTTCTTACCGGTACTTTTAAGGAACATACAGGGATAATCGGATAAGTCGGCTTCAGATATCAGTATTTTATATGCTTTATCCGTTTCTATCAATACAGGCAGGTAACTCATGCGGTCGGTAGCAGCATACTTTTCGGTATCTACATGAGTATATGGGCATTCGTATGAGGTTTTAAAGCCATCCGGTTGGGAGAGATGAGCTTTATAATTGGTTGGAAAGTTAATTGCGAAGTCTTCCCCCATTACGATGTTATCTCCTTTTTTATCTGTCACAAAACGGTAAGCGATACCATTGTCGAATACGCGGAATTCAACGGCATAATTTCCGCTGAAATTCATTCTCAGGGTATTACAGTGATTTCTTACGATCGCATTCTTGAAAGGTATTTCACGTTTTACACTTTCGTCAATGGTTCCACGTTTGGTGCTCCGTAAGTGGGGATTCGTACCTAACGTCTCATTCTGCAGTTGCAGGTTGAGATAGCAATCTTTTAATAACTGGTCATTATCATAGGACACCGAATAATAAATCCGGTCCTTGATGTCTACCGATACTTTAATGGCTCCGTTGGGAGACATTACGTCAATCACTTTAGCGTACACGCTACTTCCGCTTATTACCGCCAATGCGAGTAATAAGGACATCATTTTTCTTTTCATAACATGTGTTTTATTATTGTATGTGCTCTGTTTACATCTTCTGCATGAAGATATAGACGCTTCGAATGTACTAATTATCTTTGTTTCAAGCAAAAGCTATTCGATATATTTTTATGCAGAACTGTCATAGCAGACATTTCCGGGTAAATCCGGAATAAATATGCACACGTATGTGATTATGAAAAGAATTCTTTCCCTTTATTTTTCATTTCTTTGTATTTGTCTATGACGTGTTTACGGCTCTTGATAATCTGCCAACGGTATACCCAGCAAGTGGTCAGAAAATAGAAGCCGGTCTGTATCCATAACGCTTTGTATTCAAATGGAATCTCACTCAGTGTTGCTCCCATGTTGTTGATTCTCACAAATCCGTTGATACCGAAAGTTGATGGAAATATGTAAGAGAAGTATTTCCAGAATGGAGGTATGGCAGCTCCCGGCCAGGAAATACCTGAGATGAATAATAGAGGCACAGAGGTGAATACGAATATCAGCATGCATGTCTCCCGGTTACGGATAGCGATAGATGCAGTCATGGCAAAAAAGATGCAGGCCATCAGATAGGGGAGTATGAACAGGGCCAGTGTGCCGGGTTGTCCTATCTGGTTGAGGCTGAACATACGGGGGACGGCGCATAGTACATAGACAGATACCAAGGCATATACCATGAAATAACTTAATCCTTTACCCAATACAATGCGCAAAGTACCGTTATAATGGCGGTTAATGGGTACCAAATCTTTAAAGCGGTTGTTCTCGCGTGCCGTGCCGGCCGAAAGTCCGATACCCAATAACAAGGTTTGCTGAATGATCAGGATCAACACAGCGGGTATCAGGAAAGCGGCAAAGCCATTGGTCGGATTGAACATCGCTACGTCTTCATATTCGATAGGGTAGGCAGTGATTTCGTCCTGTCGGTCGGTCGTATTGCCCGAGCGGGCTATTTTGATATTTTCGTTCATATCCAAAGACACGGCAGTATTGGCCAAAAGCATACTTTTATAGTACAGCAGTCCACTCATATCACAGTAGATGCTGACTTGTGTCTGTTTGCCTTGAGCTATGTCCGAACTGAAATCTTTCGGAATGTAAATGATGCCATATGCCAGCCGGTCTTTGAGCATTTGTTTGGCTTCTTCCATATCGGCACAATAAGCCACAATCTGTATATCGGGGGTGGCATCTACTTTACGCAGATATTCGCGGCTGAGTGATGAACGCGAGTCATCTACTACCACGGCAGGCACTTCACGAACCACTTCGTTGGTATAAATAAAACTGTAGATCAGTGGATATACCAATGGAACGAGTACGAAAAAGATCAATACCCCCTGGTCGCGGAATGTAGTACGAAATTCCCGCTTCCAGATATAAAACAGGTCATTGATGCCTTGTGTTATCTTATCTTTTAAACTTATATCTTTCATTAGGGCACGTATTTATAATATATCAAAGCTTCCTTCAACCGATGTACCACGAAGAACGGAAGTAACATGAAAATCAGTAATGCCATATAGTTTGACCAGGAATAAGCCATGCTGTATCCGTTGAGTGCCTGGTCTACATAGATCAGGAAATAGTGGCGCAAGGGGAACAGGTTACTGAGTGCCTGCAATACCGGATTCATGGCCATCACCGGAAAAGAGAAGCCTGAAATGGAGAAAGAAATGACTCCCCATAACGAAGCGAAGCTCAGACCGAGGCGAAGGGTAGGCAGTGTGCCTATCATCAGGATACCGCAACATTGCGATGCCAATACCAGGCAGAGGGTTGCCAACAGCATCGGAAGAATTCCGCTGTTACATGGGAAGTGCAGATATCCATACAGATAGACATTGTAAAATATACCCATGATAAAGAATACCACGGTTTGTGGAAGCAACTTACCGGCCAATGCGATGTAGATGGAGTTGTTGCTCAGTCGCAGCCACTCCCGGGCCGTGCGGTCCTTGATTTCCACACCGATGGAAAATACTGTTACCATGAATATCAACAACATCAATACTCCCGGAACAAGCGTATTGCATAGATAGACCGAATAATTTAACCAAGGATTTTGTATCGGATGTGTATCGATGACAATGGGTTGTAAATATCCCATCGCCTGATCTTCCGTTGCTCCCTTGGCATATAAAACTGAACGGGCGGCAGCTCCTGAGGCAAGTTCGGACATCATCTTCATATCCTTGAACAATAATGAGCCGGCAATCAGGTAGGAGTTGTTGGTATAAAAAGATAATTTGGGTTGGCGTTGACTCTGGGCATCGGCCGACATTCCTTTGGGTATATAAAAAAATCCGTAGATTTTGCCTTCCTGCATAGCTGTACGTGCTTCGTTAACACTGCTATAACGCGCCACGACAGCTGTTTGCCCGAATGCGTCCAGATTGCGGAGAATGTTTCGTGAGCTGGCAGAATTGTCCAGGTCTACAGCGCCAACGGGCATATTGGTCGGTAACCCCGAGTCCATCAGCGTGGTGAAGAAAATATAGCAAAACAGCGGAGCTATCACCATGCAGAAGAGATAGAGCGGGCGAGACACGAGACGGTGGCATTCGCGTTTCATGACTAACCACAGGGCTATATATTTCTTTTCTCTTTCTTTCATTTCTTGATGATGACTGACATTCCAGGACGCAGATTAGTTACTTTTTCAAGCGGAGTCGCTTTTACTTCGAATGTTTTCAAGTCGAACTGGCCGGTGGTCTTGGTTGCTTTCCAGGCAGCGTATGTACCAAGATCTTTCATATAATGCACTTTCAGGCGAATGGTCTGATTGTCCAATGCGGGTACGATAGCATCGAATTCTGATCCCATGGTCAAATTTTTTAGCAGATCCTCACGTACATTGAAAGTCACCCACATATCGTCCATTATGGCGATATTCATAATGGGGGCGCCGGTACCTACCAATTCGCCCACTTTGGGAAATATCTCGGAAACCTCTCCGGCTGCCTGGGCAATCAAATAAGTTTCTTTGAGGTACGACTCCACTTCGGCAACAGCTCCCTTGGCACGGTCCACCAAAGCTGCTGCAGCCATTTTATCTTCACGTTCGGCACCGTTCTTTGCCATCGTGTATTGGGCCTTTGCTGCTTTTTCGGTTGCGATGGCTGCATTACGTTGTGCGGTGACTTCGTCCAGTTTCTGTGCCGGCATAACTCCTTGGTCGAATAAGTTTTTGACACGTTTATATGATTTTTCAGCTATATCGACACCGGCGATTGCTTTCTGCCACATTTCATAAGCCGCTTGAATTTGTTCCTGACGCGCTCCTTTGATGGCTTTTTCGTTCTGTGCCTGTGCAGCCGCTTCGGCGGCGCGAGCCTGTTCCATTTTGGCTATTACGTCGGGAGCCTCCAGGATGGCGAGTGTATCTCCTGCCTGGACTTTTTGTCCCTCTTTTACACGGAACTCCAGGATACGTCCCGGCACTTTGCTTGAGACGCGGTATTCAGTTACCTCAGCTTGTCCCTGAATGATTTCCGGACCTTTGCGGAGCATGAAGAAACCGACAACTGCAACCAGTACAATAACTCCCAGCAGGGTGAGGAATGCAAGCAGCATATTGCTGTTCTGTGATTTTTGTGATGTCATTTTATTTACGGTTTTTACGATTTACAAATTACTATTGAGATTAGCTTTTCAGGAATGTTTGCACTCGGTCGTTGACCTTATTTGAGCGTTCCCAGTGACTTTTGCAAGTAGATTTCTGTCAGTTTTACATCAATCTGTGCATCTATCTTTTCCGATTGGGCCGACAGCCAGGCGGTATGTGCTTCAAGTACATTACTGGGAGCGATCACACCTTCTTCGAATCCGAGAGTTGCATAACGCAGATTTTCATCCGCTTTTTCAAGGTTCTTTTTGGCCATAGCCAGTTTCTTTGCGGCTTCGTTTACTTTGAAAGCCGATTGATTGACTTGCAACTCGATTTTCTCTTTGGCATCTTCCAGTTGGTATTGGGCGATGCGTGCTTCGGCTTTGGCCGCTTTCACTTTGTAAATGCCTTCTCCCCAATGCCAGATAGGCAACTGAACCATAACGCCTACATTCCACATGCCTTTAAACTTGTTTTCAAAACTGTTGAATACAGACGGGTTGGTGACCATGTAATTTCCCATTAATGCTACGGAAGGCAAATGTTCCGAACGGGTCACGTTTATTTTCTGTTGATAGATTTTAGCAGCCAGTTCCAGACTGCGGATCTCGGGGCGGTTGGCATAGGCTGTTTCTATCTCAAAGTTGGTAGTAGCCGGAATCAGCGGAAGATCGTCTACTTGTTCGTCAGCCAGGACAATCGGAGTGCTTAGGTCGATGCCACACAGTTGACACAGCAGCATGCGGGAAAGGCTTAATCCGTCTTCTACCTTTGTCAGTGTCATCTCGGCTTCGTTTACTTTTACCCGAACCGACAGGCCGTCCGCTTTGGTGGCTACTCCTTCGGCAATCATCTTTTCTACATCACTGTCCAGTTTTTGTAATAGCTTCAGGTAACTTTCCGCGAGTTTTTTCTTGTTGACCAAGGAAATAACTTGCCAGTAAGCCTGGTCTGTGCTGAGAATCACTTCCTGCATACCCGAGTTATGTTGCTGACGAGCCAGTTCTTCGGCGTATTTGGTGATTTTATTGTATGCACGTATCTTGCCACCCATATATAGCGGTTGGGTGAGGGTGATGGCTCCTGCATATACATTTCGGGTATCGGTGCGGAATGCGTCTACAATTGCAGTTCCGGCTTCGTTGAGCGCCGGGACAATGGCTCCTCCCAATTGTGAAAGCATGGGGGCCAGTTCCGGATGCAGCTGTCCGATGACTTGGGCGGCTTGTTGCAACGGACCGCTCACACTTGTACCCAAGCCGGATAGAGCCGCTTTCTGGTCATTGTTAAGCAATGAGAATTCCTTTTGGTTACGCATGTAAGCTCCTGTGGCGGAGAAGTTAGGCAGGTAGTTGGTAAAGGCTGCTTTCTTTTGGTAGTGTGCAGCATTTATTTTCTCTCCGCTTATCAGCAACTCTTTATTGTTGGCAATGGCCAATGCACGGCAACTATCTAAGGATAGAATCCCCTGTGATTTCAGGGAAAAGGGAGTTGTTAGGAGAAAAAACAGAAACAGTAATTTTTTCATCGCATCTTATACATTATAAAGGTGATACTTCATTTAAAAGAACAATGCTTGCGAGCTGTTTGTTTATCCGGTTTTGTTCTTGTTATCCTTGTTAGGACAAGAAACAATAATTGCATAAACAACGATGCAAATATAAAGGGTTAATCTTAAAAAGCAAAACGATTTAATTTTTTTTGTTATATAGTGCTGTATTTGAATTCCGGGTGATGTATTCTTGCTTTTCAATTAACATTGTTAACGTCATCTTGAGGTCTCTCCTTTTTCGAATGTAAATAACAAACCTTTTGCATGTAAATGACTTGTTGTCTAGATTTAAAACATAAGCTTTAACACTGTGTTAAAGCAAATCTTCTCCCTACAAGAATTTAGTGCTTTGAATATCTTGTTTTTCATACGTTTAAGTGTTATCATGCCTTTTCTCTATCCAATAAGACTTAGCAGGCTGAAAGCCTGTATACTTGCTTATTTATCAACTACGGATTGATCATGTCTTTCCGGATTATTTTTTTTGTAATATTGCGTACCCGATTGCATACTTTGGTTGTAGTATAATAAACAACTAATTAAAAAATAGAAAAACAATGAATTGGGGAATACACGACAGAAGAGGCTGGATGGCTGTGGTATTATTATTGTGCGCATATCCTTTTTCGGCTCAGAATACCGGTCAAATCACGTTGGAACTTAGAAACAAGCCACTGCCTGCTGTTTTGAAACTGATTGAGAAAGCGGGGGAGAAGCATATCATTTTTTCCTATAACGAGACTGAGACTTACCATGTCACTGCCTCTATCCATCAAAGAAACGAATCGGAAGCACTTTCCATCGTTCTGAAAAGTACCCCGTTCATTTATAAAGAACGAGAAAACTATTTTGTCATTCAGAAAGGGAGCATTGACAAACGCTTGATAACTATTCGAGGAAGTGTGATTGATGAAAACAATGAACCGTTAGTTTGCGCCAATGTGCTATTGCTGGACAAAGCAGACTCTGCTTTTGTGAATGGAGTGGTTACGAATCAGGATGGTTCGTTCCGGATACCGGGTGAAGAAGGGAGAGATTATCTTTTGAAAACGTCCTACATCGGTTATCAGACTAAAATCCAACCTTGCGGTGCAATGAATAAAGTATGTCTGTTTTCCGATACCCAATTAATGAAAGAAGTGGTTATTAGTGTCGATCATCCTTTAATAGTACATAAAGATAATGGCTTATTGGCTAATGTCGTTGGTACTCCTTTAGCTAAAATGGGTTCTGCTGCAGAAATGATATCCCATCTTCCTTTTGTAACGGGAGGGGTAGGGGAATACATGGTTCTGGGACACGGGGTCCCTGTTATCTACATCAATGGCCGTAAGATACGTGATCAGGGGGAATTGGAACGTTTGCGTGCCGATGATATTTTATCGGCGGAAGTGATTACTACACCAGGAGTGGAATATGGTTCGGATGTATCTTCAGTCATTCGTATCCGCACGATCCGTCGGCGAGGACAAGGGATAAGCAGTGGATTTCGAGGTGTTTTTTCTCAGGGACATGACTATAATGCCAGTGAGAATCTATACTTGAATTACCGTACGGGTGGATTGGATTTATTTGTGAAAGGTGACTTGAAACATGGAAATTATTATCAGGAATCAATCTTAAATCAGGAAACTGACGCTTCTTCCCGATGGGAGGTCAAAGGAGGAGCTACCAGTTTTCATAAAGCTGTTTATTTCTCCGGTGAGGTAGGTTTCAACTATGAGTTGGATGACAAGAATTCTTTGGGTGCTCGATATATGCCGGGTGCAAATGTCGGTTCTGTGAATCGGACTAACCTTGGCAATAATTTTGTGTATAAGGATGGTGAAAAGATAGAAGAAATATCTTCTTTGCAGCATGCACATACTTATCCTACCTGGACTCATTCGGTGAATGGATACTATAATGGGGTGTTCGGCCAATGGAATGTGGATTTCAATGCTGATTATTTATTGGGAAAGAATAATTCCACGAATGAAGTTTTCAACAATGATGATAAAGCCGCTCAATCTGAAAATGAAGTCCGGAACTATCTGTATGCTATGCGTATGGTTGTAAAACGATCTTTCAGAAAAGGGACATTGTCGTTTGGTACCGAGGAAACGTTTACGAACAGGCACGACGTATTTGTTCAAAGTGGCTTTTCTGACAACGCCGATGATCATATCAAACAGTCTATTTATTCTGTGTTTGCCGATTATTCGTTGCATTTGGATAAATTCAATGTTGCTGTGGGGCTGCGTTATGAACATCAAAAAACGGATTATTATGAATATGGGGTTCACCAAGATGAACAAAGTCCGGTGTATAATGATATAGTTCCTGTCGCTTTAGTAGGATATGAAGATAAAGGTTGGCATGCATCCCTTTCTTATCGCTTAATAAGGAATAATCCCGACTATCACATGCTTTCAAGCTCAATTACATATTCAAGTAAATATATGTATCGTAGCGGAGATCCCCTACTGGTTCCACAAAAACACCATGTCTTTATATTGGATGCCGGATCAAGATGGGCATTTGTAAATCTCTTTTTTGATAGAACATTG
This sequence comes from Bacteroides fragilis NCTC 9343, assembly GCF_000025985.1. NCBI lineage: Bacteria > Pseudomonadati > Bacteroidota > Bacteroidia > Bacteroidales > Bacteroidaceae > Bacteroides > Bacteroides fragilis. The sequence continues at coordinate 4,437,234 of NC_003228.3, read as the reverse complement.
GATTTATATACGAGGTTCCTCAAACCTTATAATGATGAAACCCATCCGGGAGTGTTGTTGTTTACCATGGCCTCCATACCTACTACAGATACTTATGGGATGAATCTTAATGTTTCTCCTAAAATCGGGTGCTGGCAACCGCAATTGAATGGAGGCATGTATTTTTATGATGCCGATGTTCGTTCTTTAGGGATAACCCGGCATTGGAATGAACCTCAGTTTTATTTTGAACTTGATAATAGTTTTACTTTTCCTGATGGTTGGTTTTTGAATGTGAACGGGAATATCTCGACAGCCGCCAAACAAAGCTATTCTTTGATACACAGGGAGGGTACGGTAAATGCCCGCCTGTCGAAATCATTTCTGGAAGATGCTCTGATGATAACACTTACAGCCGATGATATTTTTCATACCCGTTATCATTATATGGATGGATATGGAGTCAGAAGTCATATACTGACCCGTTCATATAATGATAATCAACGTTTTGGTATTCAGATATCTTATAAATTTAATGCAACTAAGAGTAAGTATAAAGGTACCGGTGCGGGACAGAGTGAAAAGCAGCGCCTTTAGTCTGCCTGATAAAAGAATTATCGCTAATTTTGTCGGCTTATGGCAAAATTAACGATATTCCGGTTTCGTGGACATATTTCACGGGAAGAACGCTTCAGGCAATTGTTTGTGGAGATATATCCCCGCCTGTTGCGTTATGCCATTCAGCTAATGAGCGATCGGGAAGAAGCGAAGGATATTGTTGGCGAAGTGATGGAAGAGGCTTGGAAATGTTTTGATAGACTGGAGGCGGAAACGCAGAACGCTTATTTCTATACAGCTACACGTAATACGTGCCTGAATCGGTTAAAGCACCTGCGTGTGGAACAGCAGCATTTGGATACTTTACGTGAGGTGACCCGGATGGATGTGAATACCGGATATCGGCAGCATGAGGCACAGTTGCAGCAAGCGGAAACGATTGCTTGCAGTCTGTCGGAACCGACGCGTACCATTTTGAGACTTTGTTATTGGGAGAAACTGACCTATCGGCAAGTTGCAGAACGGTTGGAAATAAGTCCGGATACGGTGAAAAAACATATTTCGAAAGCTTTACGGATTTTACGTAATGAAATGAACGGAAAGGAGGAAACAAATGGAACAGAGAGAGGATAATAAAAACGATATAGCCTCCCGTAGGCTCAAAAATCTTTTCGGAGAGGCTCTTGGTGACCTGTCTTCTGTTGAAGAGACGGAAACCGCTTGGCAGGCATTTGCCTCTCGCCGACGGCAGGAAAGAGTCCGAACTTTGGTATTCGGCTTTGCAGCAGTTACTTCCGTGGCATTACTTTTGTTTTGGGGCTTTTCTCAGGAAAACTTTCTATCCCAAGAAGTCGAAGTGTTTGCTTCTGTAAATTCGCCTGATAAATTGGTGATGACAGAGGATAAAGGGATCATTGCAGTCAGAACGCCACCCGCTGCCACTATTACTATTCATTTGCCTGACAGTACTGAAGTGCTGTTGAACGCCAATAGCCGCTTGGAATACCCGAAAGCGTTTACCGGTGATCTTCGGCGGGTAATGTTGGAAGGTGCTGCGAGATTTAATGTTCAAAGAGATACTTTACATCCCTTTATTGTAGAAACCGGGAGTTTACAAACGCGTGTATTGGGCACGGTATTTGATGTTGATTCCTATGGATGTGGTACGACTTCTAAAGTTGTGCTGTATGAAGGTTCGGTGCAAGTCAGTGATAAAGCCAATACGAAAGCCTGTAAGATAAAGCCGGGTGAACAGGTTTATCTGGATAGAGTAGGTGATATCTGTATTTCTCAGGCTGATATCTGTATGCAAAAGAGTTGGACAGAAGGTCTGTTTATCTTTGATAATGTCACTCTGAGATATGTTATGCAGGAAATCGGGGCTTGGTATAACACAAATATTGTTTTCCGTTCCCATTCTTTGCTGGAGGAACGGATTTATTTTTCTGCCAGTCGTCACCTTCCTGTCGGGGAAATATTAAATGTTTTGAATGATTTGCAAATTGCGAGATTCATAGTGGAAGGGGATAAAATAGTCGTATCACCACTATCCTGAGTTGTTGAAATGGAAAGCATTCAATGAGATAGAATTAAAGTAATAAAGAGGATGTGCCAGAAACCGGTTATTAAGTGACCGGCTTCTGGCACATCCTCTTTAAAGTATATGTTTTTAAAATTTTAGTCCAATGTGAATTTCTGCGACCCAATCATCGTTCCGTCAGCAAAAATATCTACCCGGTAGGCACCGGCATACAAGAACTCTTCTACATCCCAGAATACGTTGATGGTCTGTTCTTCTCCGTTGTATTCGATATATTTTTTGATGGAGTAGGTCAGCGTACGGTTTTCGTAAGGGAATGTGTTTGACGGGCTCTTGGTAAGCGCATCATTATCCGGCTTGGTGATTCGGATATAAAGTGTACGCTCTCCGGTTTCGGCTGTGATATTCTTTACGATGGTGAAGCCGATGGCCAGTTTCACGATATCCTTTACTTTTTTAGCCTTTTTGCCACGTTTGTTACGAGGTTCAATCCAGATATTAGTTGCGTCCAGTTGGGCGGCTAACGTAACTTTTTGATTGAGGTTTTTCTTTTCTTCAGACAAATTGTTGATCTGTCGTGAAGCGGCATTGTATTTTTGCGTTACTTCGGCTATTACTTGCTTTTGCTGGGCAGTCAGTTTGTTTAGTGAGTCAATCTGATTGATGTAACCGATCATTACTTTTCTTAGTGTTGCCAATTCTTTTTTCAGGCGTCTTATCTCTGTGGCATTGCTGCTCTTTACCGTACGGAGCTCTTCAAGAAGGCGTTGCGTTTTGACCTGTTCCTGGGCCAGCAAGTCTGCCAGAGAGTCGTTCGATACGGTCAGTTTTAATTCGTCATATTGCTGTGCGAAGCGAGTGTATTCATTTTCAAGGTCTTCTTTATCCAGTTGGAATTCCTGAACCAGTTCACGGTTAGTCTGTTTTTCAGAGAATAACAGATAGGTAAGACCGATGAGTGCAAGCACCAGAACAGATACGGCAATGATCAGCAGATTCTTTTTATTCATATTCTATAAGGTTGAATGATAAAACGCTGCAAAAGTAATCATTTCAATACAGAGTAACACAGTCTATTCACTTTTCTTTAACTAAAATTATTATGGAAAAATTTCTTTAATTTCGATTATCGTTGTACTTTTGTCGTCACGAAAACGATACGAACTAATTATCAACTTTATTAAAATATAAGTATTATGTCAAAAGTAACCGTAGTAGGCGCAGGTAACGTAGGTGCTACATGTGCAAATGTACTGGCCTTCAATGAAGTGGCAGACGAAGTAGTAATGCTGGACGTAAAAGAAGGCGTTTCAGAAGGTAAAGCAATGGATATGATGCAGACTGCTCAGTTGTTGGGTTTCGACACAACAATCGTTGGTTGCACAAATGATTATGCTCAAACTGCTAACTCTGACGTGGTTGTGATCACTTCTGGTATTCCTCGTAAACCGGGCATGACTCGTGAAGAACTGATCGGTGTAAATGCTGGTATCGTAAAATCAGTAGCAGAAAATCTTTTGAAATACTCTCCGAACGCAATCATCGTAGTTATCTCTAACCCGATGGATACAATGACTTACTTGGCATTGAAATCACTCGGATTGCCGAAAAACCGTGTAATCGGTATGGGCGGTGCTTTGGATAGCTCACGTTTCAAATATTTCTTGTCTCAGGCTTTAGGTTGCAACGCAAACGAAGTAGAAGGTATGGTGATCGGTGGTCACGGTGATACTACTATGATTCCGTTGGCTCGTCTGGCTACTTACAAAGGACAGCCGGTTAGCACATTGCTGAGCGAAGAAAAACTGAACGAAGTAGTTGCTTCTACTATGGTAGGTGGTGCTACTCTGACTAAGTTGCTGGGTACTTCTGCATGGTATGCACCGGGTGCAGCAGGAGCTTATGTAGTAGAATCTATCATCCACAACCAGAAAAAGATGGTTCCTTGCTCAGTAATGCTTGAAGGCGAATATGGCGAATCTGATCTTTGCATCGGTGTTCCTGTAATTCTGGGTAAAAACGGTATCGAAAAAATCGTTGAACTGGAACTGAATGCTGATGAAAAAGCTAAATTTGCTGCCAGTGCCGCTGCTGTTCACAAAACAAATGCTGCTTTGAAAGAAGTTGGCGCTCTCTAATCTGAATGCCGGATTTTTAATCTGAAAATAGAATATGCAGGCCTCACAACTCTTTTTACAAGGGCTGTGGGGTCTTGCTTTTTTTAATATGCTTAAATAATACAAAATGAAAAAACTCTTCATGAGTGCTGTGGCCCTTCTGTTTGCCGGAGCACTTTGGGCACAAGAGAATCCGTTGTGGATGCGTCATTGTGCTATCTCTCCCGATGGAACTACCATTGCATTCACCTACAAAGGTGACATTTTTACAGTACCCGTATCCGGTGGCAAGGCTACGCAAATCACTACCAATCCAGCTTTTGATACGACACCGATTTGGAGTCCTGATAGTAAGCAGATTGCTTTTGCTTCCGACCGCATGGGAAGTATGGACGTATTTATTGTGTCGAAAGACGGTGGAGAGCCTCGCCGTTTGACAACTTTTTCGGGGGGCGAAACTCCGGTTGCTTTTACTGATGCCGGACATATTTTATTTACTGCCGATATCATGCCTTCTACCGAAGATGCCGGATTCCCTTCAAACGGACAATTTCAGCAGATATATCAGATTCCGGTTTCGGGCGGACGTCCTGTAATGTTCTCGTCCATGCCGATGGAATGTATTTCTATAAATAAAGAAGGAACAATTCTTTATCAGGACAAGAAAGGATACGAAGATTACTGGCGCAAGCATCAGAAGTCACCGATTGCCCGTGATATCTGGATGCTCCGGCCGGGACAGACTCCGCGCTACGAAAAACAGACTACTTTCATTGGTGAAGACCGTGAACCGGTGTGGGCACCGGACGGAAAATCATTCTACTATCTGAGTGAAGAGAATGGAACGTTTAATGTTTACCAGCGTACTCCCGGTTCGGATACATCCAAGCAAGTGACTCACCACAAGCAACATCCGGTGCGCTTTCTCAGTATGGCTTCCAACGGTAACCTTTGTTATGGTTTCGATGGTGAGATCTATACGTTGGCTCCCGGCGGTAAACCGCAGAAAGTTTCTGTAAAGATTCTATCCGATAGAAATGATAAAGACCTGATTCGCCAGATTAAGACCAGTGGGGCTACCGAGATGGCTGTTTCTCCGGATGGTAAGGAAGTTGCTTTTATTCTGAGAGGAGATGTGTATGTCACTTCGGTGGAATATAAGACTACTAAACAGGTTACGAACACACCTTGCCAGGAACGGGGTATTGATTTTGCACCCGATGGGCGCACTCTGGTGTATGCTTCGGAACGTGGCGGACTCTGGCAACTCTATACTTCGACTATCGTACGGAAAGACGAAAAACAGTTCACTTATGCTACGGAATTGAAAGAAGAACGTCTGACTAATTCGGATATCGCTTCATTCAATCCGAAGTATAGTCCGGACGGAAAAGAAATCGCATTTCTTGAAAATCGTACGGCAATCCGCGTCATCAATCTTAAGACTAAGAAGGTACGTACTGTGATGGATGCACAATATCAGTATTCTTATAGTGATGGTGATCAGTGGTTTGAGTGGAGTCCCGATAGTAAATGGATTCTTTCTGAATTTATAGGTATCGGTGGTTGGAATAATAAAGACATTGTGCTTCTGAATGCCGATGGTAAAGGAGAAATGCACAATCTGACCGAGAGTGGATATTCGGATGGAAATGCAAAATGGGTGTTGGGTGGTAAAGCAATGGTGTGGTTCAGTGACCGTGCAGGCTATCGCAGTCATGGTAGTTGGGGCGCTCAGTACGATGCTTACATTATGTTCTTCGATGTAGATGCTTACGACCGTTTCCGCATGAATAAGGAAGATCTTGCTTTGCTTGAAGAGGCAGAGAAAGCTGAAAAGGCCGAGAAAGAAAAAGCAGAAAAGAAAAAGAAAGAGAATAAAAAAGACGATAAGAAAAAAGACGCCAAAGAGAAAAACAAGAAAGATGGGGATGAAGAAAAGAAAGAAGAGGTGAAACCTTTGAAGTTCGATCTCGACAATCGGTTTGACCGTATTGTACGCCTGACCGTCAATTCTTCTTTCATGGGTGATGCTGTATTGACACCGAAAGGTGATAAACTCTATTATCTGGCAGCTTTTGAAAGCGGTTATGATTTGTGGGAACATGATCTGAAAGAGAATTCTACCAAGATTCTGTTGAAAGGTGTTGGAGGCGGTTCGTTATTGCCCGATAAAAAAGGTGAGAACATCTTTATGTGTACCGGTGGGGGTATGAAGAAAATTGAGATAGCCGGTAGTAAAACAACACCGATTGCATTTGAATCTTTCTTTGATTATCAGCCGGGTGGCGAACGTGCTTATATTTTCGATCATGTGTGGCAGCAGGTCGATGATAAGTTCTATGTGAAAGATCTGCAAGGGGTAGATTGGCCTTTGTATAAGAAGAGCTATGAAAAGTTCTTGCCATATATCAATAATAACTACGATTTTGCCGAACTGCTGAGTGAGATGCTTGGTGAGTTGAACGCTTCACATACCGGAGCCCGTTATTCCGGTGCAGGAGGTGCATTGGCAACAGCAGCACTGGGTGTATTTTATGACGATACATATAACGGTGATGGGTTAAAAATAAAAGAAATTATCGAGCAAGGTCCCTTTACATTGAAAAAGACGGATGTGAAGCCGGGTTGCATTATCGAGAAAGTGGACGGTACTCTTATTAAGAAAGGTGAAGACTATTTCCCGTTATTTGAGGGGAAAGTAGGACGCAAGGTGCTGCTCTCTGTCTATGATCCTGCTACAAAGAAGCGTTTTGAAGAGACTGTGAAAGCAATCAGTTATGGCGCGCAGCGTGAATTATTGTATAAACGTTGGGTAGAACGTAATCGCAAGAAAGTAGAAGAATTGTCGGGTGGCCGTTTGGGATATGTGCATATTAAAGGTATGGACAGCCAAAGTTTCCGTAAGATGTATTCTGAATTATTGGGACGCTACCGTAATAAAGAAGCTGTAGTCGTAGATGTCCGTCATAATGGAGGTGGTTGGTTGCACGATGATGTGGTGACGCTTCTGAGTGGAAAAGAATATCAGCGTTTTGTTCCCCGCGGACAGTATATTGGTAGCGATCCGTTCAATAAATGGCTGAAGCCCTCGTGTATGCTGGTTTGTGAAGATAACTATAGTAATGCACATGGTACTCCATATGTTTACAAAACATTAGGTATCGGCAAACTTGTAGGTACTCCGGTGGCCGGAACTATGACAGCTGTGTGGTGGGAACGTCAGATCGATCCGAGTCTTGTATTTGGCATTCCGCAGGTAGGTTGTATGGATATGCAGGGTAATTATCTGGAAAACCATACACTTGAACCGGATGTGTTGATCTATAACGAGCCTGCCGCTTCGTTGAAGGGTGAAGATGCACAATTGAAAGCTGCAGTAGATTGTTTATTGAAAGAACTGCCAAAGAAATAATGATTTAACTATATTGTATATTTGAACTGAGAGGTCGTCTTATTTAAAGGCGGCCTCTTCTTATATGTGAATGTTTTATTAAATATGACTTTTATATGTGAAATACTATAAATATAGTTCTATATCTATATTTATAGTTATATATTTGTGTCATTCCATTCAGGTTGTATCCCAAATACTTGATGAATAGAAGTATAATCTAAAATTACTTGGTATGAATGAACAGAAAGAATTGACAAAAGCAGAACTCCAGATCATGCAGGTGCTTTGGCAGAAAGAAAATGCTTTTGTGAATGAAATCTTGCAGGAGCTGGAAGAACCACGTCCGGCGTATAATACAGTTTCTACCGTGTTGCGTGTGTTGCAAAACAAAGGTTTTGTAGCTTATCGTAGTTTCGGAAAGAATTATCAATATTATCCGTTGGTTTCAAAAGAGAGTTATACCAATCGTTTTATGAATCGGGTTGTGGACAACTTTTTTAGCGGTTCGGTGAAAGCAATGGTTTCGTTCTTTACCAAAAAAGAGAAAATGTCGGTGCAGGAAATCGACGAACTGATTGAAATGCTGAAGGAAAACAAAAAAGAATAAGGTATGATCGATTTTGATTATAGCGAATGGGCTATTCTTCGTTTCATAGGAGCTTCATTTGTGTTATGGCTGTGTTATTACTTGTTGTTCGATCGTAAAGCACCCTTCAACCAATGCCGGAATTATTTGCTGTTTTCGGTGTTGTTGGCCGGGGCAGTATCGGTGTTACGTATTCCGGTTTACCCGGTAGAGGTGGTGAAACCGGTAAAAATGGAACAAATAGTGGTGGCGCAGGAAGCGCAAACGGATAAAGTTTCTTTGATGCAAATAGATAATAATGGGATACAACCGGATACGCTTGCAACAGCAATGCTGACGGATGTGAATGAAGCTGTCACGCATCAGACGGAAGAAGAAATAGTCGAAGAACCTTTTTATGTTTCGTGGAATTATTGGCAAATAGCCTGGATCGTATACGGTTCGGGAGTATTTATCCTTTTGGTGCATTTATTGGTCGAAATGGTGCGGATCTGGCGTTTAAAGCGTTGGGGAACTTGTACTACGGATGCCGATGGGATTTGCATCGTACGTAACAATGAGGTCGTTTCGCCGTTCTCGTTCTACCGGATGATTTTTATCAACCGGAAATTAGAAGGCGAAGTGTTGCGTGTAGTTCTGCTTCATGAAAAGGCGCATATTCGTAATCATCACTATCGGGACACTTTATTTATTGAAGGTTTGTCTATTTTATGTTGGTTTAATCCGTTTGTCTGGCTGGTAAAACGTGAACTGCGAGCCCTCCATGAATTTCAGGTGGATCGTTGTTTGCTTTCCGGCGAGATTGAATTATTTGAATATCAAAGCATCTTATTCGAAGAGTTGATGGGATACAGCCCGAAGGTTGCAAATGGTTTTCATAATTCATTAATTAAAAAACGATTTATCATGATGAAACATCAATATAAAGAACGTTTGGCAGGGGTACGCAAGATAGCGTTGCTTCCTTTATGTATAGGTGTACTGGCTTTATTCTCTTTTACGGAAAATCCGGTGCTGGTCGAACCCGTATTGCCAATGGTATCTGTGACGATAAAGGCAGAAACTCCGAAAGTCGTATTACCCGAAGTAACAGTAGACAGTGCCGGTAATGAGAAAAACTTTTTATTGCTGGATACTCCAAAGATAGTTCACTATGTACAATCAAGGGATGCTCACATCGTTCAATCCGGGGCCGGACAGCCGCTTGCGCAAGTCTCAATTTTTGTACCGAAGGTTCTGGATACACTTTCGGCAGAGAGCTCGGATGGAACTTTTTCACAGGAGCAAAACATAAATCATACTGTGGATATCGATTTACGGGCTGATCAGGTTGTATTGTCTCGTGCTCCACGTAAAAATAATGCATATGTGCGGTTCATTGAACGGTCTAAAGAAGATACTCGTGTTACTTTGGCTATTCCAATACATTTTGACAGGCATTGGTTGCAATTTGAAAAGGGGTTGTCCATCGTTGACGAAGATTCGAAGGATGTTTACCGTATTCGTTCGGTTACCCGTGGGATTGAGTTAAACCGGGTTTATTGGGTTGTGGGGCAAGAAGGGCAAATGTTGGAATTTACTCTTGTATTTCCTCCCCTTGACCGGAAAGTAAAGACAGTAAGTATCCGGGATTGTTTTCCGGAAGAGAAAGGATTGACGCCGCCCAATGGAGGCGCATGGACGTTGGATAATCTGAAAGTTGATAATTTTCAGCCGACAGCTGTCCGTCAAGCCGAATATGACAGAGAGGGACGACCTCTACGTTCTGATAAATTGGAAGAAGTGACTCTTAATGCGAATCAGCTGTCTGTTTCTTCTCGTCACAATGGTGGAAGAACGCAGATTCAGAAGATTGAAACTTTGCCTGATAAGACGTTGGTTGTTTTGAGTGTACCTATTCATTATGATCGTAATTGGTTAGTCATCAATAAAGGATTGTGTATAGTAGATTGCAAGACTGGTGATGAATATCCGGTTCTGGAAGAAGCACATGGCATTGAAATGAATAAATTGCTGTGGGTGGAAGGTTGTCAGGGGAGCTCTGTTTTACTGACACTTGTGTTTCCAAAACTTCCCAAGAGGGTAAAAACGATTGATTTCTATAACAAGTATCCGGATGCGGGAATTATTTCGCCGACTAACGGAAGCAGTTGGAACTGGTGGAAAATCAAGATAAAAGATTATCAGAAAGAACCCTATAAACGCGTGATTTTGTAGCATGGTGTTCTTATGCTGATAGATTAGGCACGGATGATGCGGATTTCACAAGATTATAAATATCTGTTTTTCGGCTACATCCGTGCCTGTTATTTTTATTCCACTTCGAATACGGTCAGTACTGCTGCATGGTCTGATGCCCATACATAGTCTATTTCAGGAGCAGTACGTACGATCTTGGAAGATAATACTTTGAGTCCTCCTTTATAATAAATGAAGTCAATGCGGGACATTTGCATTTGCCCGTAAATGGCTGCAACTGTACCTCCCTGATAAGCAACTTCGTCGGGATTCTTCTCGCGGAAGCTGTCCTTGAAGCCATTCTCCAGCATATAACGAGAGGCCGGGAAAGCTACCGGACCATATCCGTGGTGTAATGGTTTAGCCCGTTCGGTCCAGTCAAGATGGCTGCACGAGTTAAAATCTCCGGTGACAATGACTGGCATGTCCGTTTCAAGGTTCGGGGCTATATCCTTGGTATAGATGTTTCGGATATCGGGTAATGCCAATATGGAATCTTCTGCAACCCATACAGAGGGGTCGAGACCTTTTTCAGCATAGCCGCTAGTATATTCCGGGCGGTAAGCATAGCGCAACCAGCAGTCAACAAACATTATCCGCTTACCATTCGGTAAGGTGATTTTGGCAGGATTCGATTTGAAAGGTTCTCTCCAGGCGATTGCTTCCAATGGGAAACGGCTATACATGGCCAGGTTATCTTTGAGAGAATGTGTCTTGAGGTGGTATCCTAGCGAATCTGCCAGCATTTGTTGGATGCCATAAGCTTCTTGCATCATGATAACGTCTGCACGACTGCTTCGAATCAGATCGAGTACTCGTTGTTGGCCTTCGTTACCCAGATGGATACCTCCGTGCCAGATGTTCCATTGGAGTACTTTTACTATATTGGATTGTGTTTGGTTGTTGCAAGTCACTTGTTTACGTACTTCTTCGGCAGATGTTTCGGGAATAATTTTTTTCCCGTTCAACTTGAAGAAAGGTACTGAGGCATATAAGGTATGTCCGGGAGTTGCTTTGGAGCGGACATCGAATGTGAGAAGAAAATAGTTGATGCCCGGTTGCAGCAGAATCTCTTCTCCGTGAGTGGGACGGAGTGTCAATGACTGTTCGGGAGTATGTCCGTTGCCGAACAGCTCTTTGCGCTGTGTGGAACGTGCTTCACTACCGGTAGAATAGATATGGATTTGCTCAATGTCTGCAAGGTCGGTAGTTCCGGTGAAGTCAAGTTTCAGTTCCGTTAGTTTCAGTGGGTTTTTGGAACCTTGTACGGCAATCCTCAGTTTTAGCGCCTGGTCGTTTTTACTTCCCTGATCAGCATCCCATTCACTTTGGATAATCACGGCATTGAACAACTGTTGGTTTCCGTCAAACTCTTTAAAAGCAGGGTTGTCGTTGGGGACTGCATGTGCCAGTGGAGCTTTTTCGTTGTATTTGTTACGTCCGTTACGGATGTGATAAGCCTGATGTCCTTTACCTACCCAATTGACAGATGTTTCATCTTTCAGGTCATCGAAGTTATAATATCCCCACAAAGATTTAAATGCCGGGTGAGTGGCTTCTACCGGACGGTTCATCCAACGACGGATGGTTTGCTCCGGAAGTGCGCTGCGCCAGACACGTACTTCGTCGATTAATCCCCCGAAAGTATAATATACGTCATGCACTCCGATGGCTCCGGGAAGAATAGCTGTCGCCGTGTCAGCTTTGTCTACTTGTTTACCGTCAAGATAGAGGATGGTTTGCTTTCCGTCACAGGTCAGTGCCACGTGATGCCATTGGTCATCCAGTGTTTGGGGTGATGAGAGATTGGCACGGCTAGAGTGAATCTTGCCTTCTTTCACAACCAAAGGCAGATAATCCACCCAGTTCAGTTCACTATATTCTCCTCCTCCGATGATCACTTCGAGACTATCCCATTGGCAATCATCCCCTTTAATCCAGGATTCCAGTGTCCACGAAGGTTCCAATATTCCCATACCTGTCCGTACGTTATTATCTTTCCCGTCGAGGTGGAGGGCGAGGTTAGACTTTCCGCCTTTTAAGGCGGAAAGTGCACCCTGCATCTGCAGAGAGGAGCAGATGCAGAGGATAAGTATTATTACATATTTCATTATGCGGTTACTTGGTTTTGAAAATTACGGTCCATGGTTTCGAACGTTTGCCACTGGCCGAGGTTACAGTAAATTCTTTGTTCAGCCCGCTCCAGTCCTGATAACCTCCGAGTGCGGGAGACAAGGTAGCTCCGGAAGAGAGGGTGCAGGTGGCAAAGACATTGGACAGATCGGTACCTTCATCTACCGTAATGGTAACGACTCCTTCATCCGAAAGAATAACAGGAGTACCGACTTCTTCTTTATCCTGATTATAAACTTTAAATGTCAATATCTCCGTTTTATCATAATTCGGTACGTCCGGTATGTCGGGTTGTTCACATGAAACAAAGAGGCAGCCGGCAATGAAGCAGCAAATCAGTATAGAAATTATCTTATTCATAATTATGCTATATTTAAAAGTGTGATGAAATCAATCGTTAATATCCCAGATTTTGTTTTAGAACGCTGGAGCGGACAATCTCGTCATGAGGTACCGGTGTCAGGTATAACCGGTCATTCCAGGTACGAATGTCCGTCTTGGTAACTTTAAATTCTGTAGGAGAAACAAAACGTACTCCGTGCAGGGTGGTCTGTGTCTCGGGGCCGATCTTCCAGCGACGGACGTCGTAGAAGCGTTGTTCTTCGAAGGCAAATTCGATACGGCGTTCTTTTCGGATCAATTCACGTAATTTTTCCGGATCCGATTCGGTGAGGTCCGGTAATCCCACTCGTTGACGAATCATATTGACTGCTTTCCGTGCGCCTTCCACATCGCCTGTTTCAAGGCGCGCTTCTGCATCATTCAGATAAATCTCTGCATAACGGAGTATGATCCAGTTAGTACTGAAGTCCGGGCTGCCGGCACCTGCGTACGGATAGTTATAGTTGTCATAATCAATCCATTTCCAGACATTATATCCGGTAAGCGAACCGTCTCCCTTGTCAGGAGTATCCATCAGATAGCGGTCTACTGTCACGGCACCTTTATCTGCATTAAAGAAAATTTGCGAACCGTGGAACACGATGTTTGCATAGAATCGTGGTTCCCGTCCCTCGTAAATACCGCAAGTGTTTATATCGAATACCTGATCGGCAGGAGCTTGAGAGTATTGTGTAGCGGGAGTACCGTCTGCCATTTCAAATGCGTCAATCAGTTCCTGAGTAGGACCGAGTCCACCCCATCCGCGATCACCGTATTTATCGTTGATATACGTCACCATGTTACACACCATCATGTTGTTGTATACGTCCGGGCTTTTGTATTGTACATCGAAAATAATTTCCTTGTTATCTTTATTGGTAGTCCACCAGATAGAGCGATATTTCTCCGGGGTGGTTCCATCTACCAGTTCATATCCCAATTTATATACTTCGGCACAACTTTTGATAACGTCTTCATATCGTTTGTCATACAACTCTACTCTTGATTTCAGTGCATAAGCGGCACCTTTGGTAGCCCGGCCTTTTTCTCTCGAACCATACGAGGCAGGCAACATTTCTGTTGCTTTTTTGAGGTCTTCCAGAATGAAGTCATAGCATTCTTTCTCAGATGAACGGGGGATTTCCCAGTTATCTTCCATGGTGAGCACTTTATCCAACAAGATCACTCCGCCATAGCGCTTTACCATTTCGAAATAGAACATGGCGCGCAAGAAATGAACTTCTCCTGTTAGCCTTGACTTCTCACTTTCTTCGATGGTCGATGTACCGATTCGTTCGAAGAAACGGTTGCATTTACGTACTTTTACGTAATAATCTTCCCATACGTCGTCATCTTGCGGATCGGAAGCACTGACCATGTCATAGTTGAACTTAAACCAGCTTGCACGGTATTTATCACGCTGTGCCGAGACGGAATTGTCGCTGCGGTTTTCTTGTAGTTGCAGTCCGTCTACGGAGATTTCGCTATATAGATCGTTTACGTAATATTTCACCAGTGTTTCGTCCGACCAGAAGGAGTCGTCCGCTATTTCGTCCAGTGGAGCTTTGTTCAGTACATCGCACGAACAGAAGAGCAATACAAATAAGCAAAACAGGGCTGTATTTATCTTTTTCATAATCACGTTTCAATTTTTAAGTTTAGAATGTAATGTTAGCACCAAACACAAAGGTTTTCATTTGAGGATAAGCGCTTCCGTCGGTGGAACGCAATTCTGGGTCGAAGTACTTGATCTGCGACCAGGTCAGCAGGTTGGAGCCGCTGAAGTAGAGGCGCAGTCCCTGAATTTCCGATACCTTGGATAACAGTAACTTCTTGAAGTCATAACCTATTTCTACATTTTTCAGACGGAGGTATGAACCGTTACGCATCCAGAAAGAAGAGAACAATTGGTTATTGGCATTGCCTCCATAGTACAAGCGTGGAAATTCAGCTTTCGGATTTTCGGGCGTCCACGTGTTGCCGATGTGATGTTCGAGCAGGGCTCCTCCGCGTCCTTCGATGTATGGGAAGGCCAGGTAACCATTGTAATAAAAGTCTGCCAGTGCTGCTCCCTGGAAGAAGAAGGTTATGTCAAAACCTTTCCATTCGGCATTCAGATTGAGTCCGTATACCAATTCCGGATAGTTGCTGCGTCCGATAGCTATTTCATCTTCCGCATCGATGATACCGTCGCCGTTCTGGTCTTTGTATTTGATATCACCCGCCTTTGCTTTGCCGAATTGCGGTTGAGGCCAGTTGTTGGCTTCTTCGTCCGACTGGAATAATCCCAATGCTTCATAACCGAAATATTGGCTCATAGAGTGTCCCGTGCTGCGCTGTCTCGGATTGTTTTTCTCACCGGCCGGCTCCAGCAGGTCAATGACTTTGTTTCTAGCCCAAGTCAGATTGCCTGCAATAGAATAGTTGAAGTCGCGCAGGTGATTGCGATGTGTGATATTCAGGTCGATACCTCTGTTGTCTACTTTACCTACATTGGCTGCCGGCAATTTATATCCCAGGATGGCCGGCATATCCGTACGTTCGCGCAGGATGTCGTTTGTCTTTTTATAGAACCAGTCTGCTTCCAGATTAAGTTTTCCGTTAAAGAACGAAGCATCTATACCGATATTGAACATTTCAGAAGTTTCCCAAGTGATATTGGGGTTCGGGAAACGGGTTTCAGTGTATCCCGGGGCTATTTCCGGATTCTGACCGCCAAATACGGCATCACCGCCGGTACCATAAGCGGACATATACTGGAATTGACCGATGTTGTCTGTTCCGGCGCGTCCCCATGAAGTTCTTAACTTCAGGTTGCTGAGTACTCCGGAGAAAGGTTCCATGAAAGGTTCTGCCGATATGCGCCAAGCTGCCGATACAGATGGGAAGAAACCATAACGCTTGCTTTTCGGGAATTTTTCCGAACCATCGAGACGACCGTTAGCCTCCAGCATATATTTCTCTTTGTAATTGTAAGTCAGACGGAAGACCGAACCTACTTTACCGGTTTCGGAGGCACTGCCGCTGTTGTCTTTGTCTTTGTCCGGTCCGGCAAACAATTGCTGGATAGAATAGATACGATATTTTGTGCGTGAAGCCCAGAAGTTTTCGTCTGCCCCTTCCGAACGTGAGAACACGAATAATGCTCCCAATTGGTGATCTTGTGCAATGGTCTTGTTGTAAGCTGCCTGGAACTCGAATGTCATGGCTTGACTGGTTGAGTATGTCTGTTTTAGTTCGGCACCTTCACGGTTAGGTGAATGTCCGTCATATTCTCCTGTAATTTTGTTCCATACATAGAAGTCTACCGGAGTAGTCCATCTTTTGATGCTATTGAATATTTTATCGTAGGAGAAAATACCTTTCAGGTTCAAGCCCTCGAGTCCCGGAACATTGAAGTCCAGCATGAAGCGTGTGTTCAATACACTTTTACGGTCTTTCACCCAACCACCTTCGGTAGCCAGTCCGATAGGATTCACACCCAGTGACACTTTACCCAGGTTGCCGTCAGGAAAGCGTCCCGGGTCGGTCTGCGGGTTACGGTGCATATTGTTGAATACATCCGAAGTACTGCCTGCAATGCTGTTCCGGTCTTCCTGACGATAAGCCATGTCTGCCGATAAATTCAGATATTTGTCTACAATGTTGGCGTCTATATTAACACGTGCATTGTATCGGTTGAAGCCGGATGTTGATTTATTGGTGCGTGTGTCGCCATAGAGAGCATCCTGCTTCACGTAGCCGAATCCTGCAAAATATTTCACCTTATCCGAACCGCCGCTTGCTGTCAGACTGTGCATTTGCTGCCAGGCACGCGGAAGCAATACTTCTTTGTTCCAGTCCGTATTGGGATAACCGTAAGGGTCGGAACCATCTCTGAACTTCTGCAACTCTTCTTCAGTATAAATGCCATACATACCCGGATCTTCGCCCAAGTCCATTTCTTTGTTGCGCCATGCATCGTTCATAAAGCGGGCATGGTCATAAGAACTGGCTATTTCGGGCATACGGGTAGGGGTACCAAATCCTATTTTGAAGTTATAGTCTACCTGTGCTTTACCGCTTTTACCACGTTTAGTGGTGATCAGGATTACGCCATTGGCTCCTCGTGCACCATAAGGAGCTACTGCAGAAGCATCCTTCAGTACAGTCATACTTTCTATTTCGCTGGGGTCGAGTTGCGACATGCTACGTCCGATGATGCCGTCCACTACGATCAGGGGAGAAGAGGAAGTAGGCGAACTGGATCCGCGGATGATGATGGTCGGATCGTCATATCCGGCCTCGCCACCAGTCTGCTGAATCAATACGCCGCTGACGCGTCCGCCGAGTGAAGAAGCCAGGTTGGCGGTTGGCACATTTTTGAGTGAAGATACTTTTAGTGTAGAAGCCGAAGCGGTTACAGTTTGCTTTTTCTGAGAACCGTAGCCTACAACTACCACTTCATCCAGGGTTTTAGTATCTTCTTTCATCTGAATGTTGAAAGATGCTTTTCCATTCACAGGTATTTCCTGAGTCAGATATCCGATATACGAAATTACTAATACAGCCTTTTCCGGCACTTCCAATGTGAAGTTTCCTTCTATGTCCGTGATATCTCCTGTTCCCGGCTGCCCTTTTAGTGAGATATTGGCTCCGATAATCGGCTCACCGACCTGATCGATTACTACACCCTTAATTTTAATTTTTCGTTCCTGCTGGGTGACCATGGTCTCAGGGGCTTTCTCTTTGTCTACGTAAAGAGAAATGTAGTTATTAGAGAATTTATACGTCAACTTTTTGTTTCTGAGCGCCGTTGTCAGGATTTCCTTTACCGTAGCACTGGTGTTTTTTACCTCTATTTTCTGAGAAAGGTCAATTTCTGCATCACGATACATGAACAGATAATTAGTCTGTTTTTCGATTTCGCGCATCAATTCGCCGAAAGTCAGGCTACTCTTAGAAAGAGTCACACGGACCTCTTGCGATTTTACGTTACCAGCCTGAAGCTGAAAGAGAAAAACGAATATAAAGAACACGGACAGTTTCATAATTCGTATAATATGTGTTAATTCAAGTTGTTGATGGACATACCATTTCTGCAACAAGTTTTTTTTCATAACTTTGTCGTACGTTTAAAGATTAATACTATAGGTCTGTTTCGAGATGGATAAAGATAGTATTGACTCTTTTGGGGTGAGTGTTGGTAGCGCTCACCCTTTTTTGTCGCACTATCTATTTTGTTTGGATGGGGGATATTTTAAGTCATAGCGCTGATCTGTTTTAAAAGGTTAGACATGGGTATTTAGTAAATCTCATAATGTTCATCATCTGTTTTTTTGAATTTAAAAGGATATACTCCCTGCAAGGCTATCAGGATATTATCCACATCTTCGCTTTGTCGGATTTTGCCTGAGATTCGTTCGTCCAGTTTCACGTCTCCGGTAAAATTGAATTGCACATTGTACCATAGGGTCAGATAGCTCAGGATTTCTCCGAAAGGCTTTGAGCGAAAGCTGAAAATACCACTCTTCAGGTATTCTTCATTGTCGAAGTTGGAAGTAGACACTACCATGCGGTTGTTTACTAACGATACTTTTTCGTGTGGGTTCAGATAGACTTTCTCGTTTTTATTATTTTTGTTATAGACCAATACGCGCCCTTCTACGAGGCAGGTTTCAAACTTACTCTCTTTTCCTGCATAGGCGAATACGTTGAACCGGGTACCTAATACCTGTATATTGAACAACTGTGTCTTCACGATAAAAGGTTTCTTGGCATTCTTGGTAACTTCGAAATATCCTTCACCGTTCAATTCTACCATACGGTTTTTCCGGTTGAATTCATTGGGGATTTTGATTTTGCTCTGTGGGCTTAACCATACGGAAGTACCATCCGGAAGGGTCATGTTCACTCGTTGCCCTTTGGGAACATTGATCTCCGTATATTGTTTTTTTTGCTCTTTTTGTGTATACCAGTTAGCGATAAACCAAGTAGTGGAAATAAGCAAAACAATCATAGCCGCATATTTAAAGAACCCTATACGGAATCGATGTACAGAACGGCGTTTCAGACGTTTATCGAACTCTGCTATACCCCTTACAGTCTTTTGAGGGTCTCCTTCCTGTGCCATCAGTCCGGAGACAGCCCATACTGCCTTCATGCGTGCGAATTCTTTTTTAGCTTCCGGATTATCTCGGAGTTTATTCAGAAATTCTGTTTTTTCGGTGGCAGACAGGGTGCCTGCGAAATATTTTTCTAATTCATCATTCATGGTTCCTTGAGTGGTTTTATAGTAAAGACAATCGAGAATGCATTTACCACCAAAGGAAATACAAAAAAAAGTATTAAATGATAAAAACCAGTAAAGGAAGATATTCTTTGAGTTCTGATCTGAGTTTGCGAAGTGCGATAGATATCTGATTTTCAACGGTGTTTACGGATATATCCAGGCGTTCGGCTATTTCTTTATATTTTAATCCTTCTATGCGACTGAGCAAAAAGATTTCTCTGCAACGTTCGGGCAGCTTTTGCATCGTTCGGCTCAACAGGTTTTCTACTTCCGAAATAGAGGAAACAGCTTCGTCAAATTGTTCCAAAGCATATAGGTTCAATTGAGACTCCAGTTCTTCGTCTGCTTTGAGCGAACAGGTTTTGGCCTGGATATACGACTGATGTTTCAGAAAGTTCAGACATCTGTTTTTGATAAGAGTAAAAAGAAAGGCATCCAGATGGTCTATATCTTCCAATAACTCCAGATGTTCCCATAGGTAAAGGAAGGTATCTTGCACTATGTTTTCTGCATCCTCTTCCGCAATAACATAGGTTTGCGAGAAACGGAGCATTCTCACATAATATATAGAATATATGTCTGAAAAACTTTTTTGTGTTTTCAGTAGATGATTAGATTGCATTCTGCTTATCGAACTTGTTTCTTTTATCTATAGTATAAGATACGTTTAAAATGCAAATATAACTAAATTGTTTGCAATGTGAGAGAGTAGTTTTAATTTTTATTTTGTTTATTGTGGAGCATCTTTTTTGAAGTTCGTTTAAGTTCTATTGTTTATAGCACTTAACACATAGAGGATTATGAAAACTAGGCGAAACACATCTTTCAGGATTAGTAATAATTGAGTGGGAGAGTTTATAATTCGGTCCGGTTCAAAAAATACTTTAGATTGAAGAACCGATATTTGATTTTTTTTTATCTTTGTACTTATGGAAAAATATTATAGCACAAACTGTCCGATTAATACGACCACAATTATTAAGACCATAATTGTTGCGATGCTTTTCATTATCGCAGCTATTATAGTATTTGCCAGTGGAGGATATTGGTTAGGAATTAGCATAATATTACTGCTGTTAGTTATCATGGTTGTAACCTATTTTTGTATTCCTCGGAAAATTATTGTGACCGATACGGATATTGTGCTTTATAATCATGGATTTAAAAGAAAAATTCCCAAGTGCGATATATTGAAAGCAAGAAGCGTCACTGCAAAGGATAGAAATGGTCTGTGGCGTAAGTTTGCAGTTGAAGGTGTTTGGGGGTATTGTGGTATTTATGCTTCAAAAATACACAAGAACCTTTATATCTATGCTTCTCAAAATAAGAACTGGATTTTGATTGAAACTGAAAGAAAGAATTATATTGTATCACCGGAAAATCTGGATATAATAGATGTGATTAATAAATAAATGGTACTATTTACAATTTAGTGGCTACTGGAGCACTTTTAAGATTAGTTTTTAAGCAATGTCCTGTGGGTTTTAATAGTAAGCTCCTCCCGCTTCCATTCCCAACCTTGCTTTTTAAAATTCCCTGCCCCCATACTTGCTTTAATCACAACTATCCCTTTCCATCCGCCACTTATCCCTTTTCCCAGAAAATACCCCCTTTTTTCTCTATTTTCTTCATTCTCAATCCTTTTTCTCCTTTTGTTTTTCCTCTTCCTATAACTTGATTTAACCCTCTGTTAAATCAAGCCTTTTGTTTTTAAATAACAAGTCTTTTCGAAGCCAAAGCTTTGTTCTTTCCGCCCCTGAAATAAATGTCTTCCCAACCGCATTAACAATGTTAACGCGGTCTTCCGTTCAATTTTTGTTTGATTCCTGTCTGATTCCCGTTCACTCTCCGTTCACCCCCATTCAATTCCCGTTCAATCCTTGTCACAATCCCGTCGTATTTTCTGTTTACCCCCTGTTAAAATCTCTATTTTCTCCTCAATTTCCTCCCCGAAACACTTCTCCTTCTCCCTTTTTCGGTAAATCCCCTTTTCCCTCTCCCCGATAAATTTCCCCTATATAATATAATAATGTGTCCCTTTTCTTCCCCGACCTTTCCCTTTTCCATAATCAATTATCAGAACCGTCCTCTCCCTCAGCCCTTTACGTTTTTATTCAAAATATTTTCAAAAAAATCCCCTTTTATATTTGTCTCTTATCTCCTAATGCCTTACTTTTGCATCCGCTTTCCAAGAGACGGACAGCATTTAATTTTGACATGTTGCAACGGCGTAGGACGTGCCTTACAGAATAACAAAAATAATTTTCTTTTTATTTGGATCATTATTATAAAAGTCGTTATCTTTGCAGTCCGATTCGCAGAGCGAGGGCCTTTGGCTGTCTTTTCTTTCCCTTTCGCACAGAGAGGCTTGGAAATAAAAGGCGGGCATTGAAAAAAAAACTTCCCAAAACATTTGGCAGTTTAAAATAAACCCCTTACCTTTGCACCCGCTTTTGAAACGAAGCAGAATTTAAAAAGAAGAGTTCTTTGAAACATTGATAAACAATACAAGTAGTACAAGTCAAATTTAGAACCGTCAATACTTATTATATAGGTATATAAAAATGACCGTCAATAAATTTTCGACATCCTGAACAGAGCTAATATCATCCCTTATGGGATATATAACAATACTTTTACAATGAAGAGTTTGATCCTGGCTCAGGATGAACGCTAGCTACAGGCTTAACACATGCAAGTCGAGGGGCATCAGGAAGAAAGCTTGCTTTCTTTGCTGGCGACCGGCGCACGGGTGAGTAACACGTATCCAACCTGCCCTTTACTCGGGGATAGCCTTTCGAAAGAAAGATTAATACCCGATAGCATAATGATTCCGCATGGTTTCATTATTAAAGGATTCCGGTAAAGGATGGGGATGCGTTCCATTAGGTTGTTGGTGAGGTAACGGCTCACCAAGCCTTCGATGGATAGGGGTTCTGAGAGGAAGGTCCCCCACATTGGAACTGAGACACGGTCCAAACTCCTACGGGAGGCAGCAGTGAGGAATATTGGTCAATGGGCGCTAGCCTGAACCAGCCAAGTAGCGTGAAGGATGAAGGCTCTATGGGTCGTAAACTTCTTTTATATAAGAATAAAGTGCAGTATGTATACTGTTTTGTATGTATTATATGAATAAGGATCGGCTAACTCCGTGCCAGCAGCCGCGGTAATACGGAGGATCCGAGCGTTATCCGGATTTATTGGGTTTAAAGGGAGCGTAGGTGGACTGGTAAGTCAGTTGTGAAAGTTTGCGGCTCAACCGTAAAATTGCAGTTGATACTGTCAGTCTTGAGTACAGTAGAGGTGGGCGGAATTCGTGGTGTAGCGGTGAAATGCTTAGATATCACGAAGAACTCCGATTGCGAAGGCAGCTCACTGGACTGCAACTGACACTGATGCTCGAAAGTGTGGGTATCAAACAGGATTAGATACCCTGGTAGTCCACACAGTAAACGATGAATACTCGCTGTTTGCGATATACAGTAAGCGGCCAAGCGAAAGCATTAAGTATTCCACCTGGGGAGTACGCCGGCAACGGTGAAACTCAAAGGAATTGACGGGGGCCCGCACAAGCGGAGGAACATGTGGTTTAATTCGATGATACGCGAGGAACCTTACCCGGGCTTAAATTGCAGTGGAATGATGTGGAAACATGTCAGTGAGCAATCACCGCTGTGAAGGTGCTGCATGGTTGTCGTCAGCTCGTGCCGTGAGGTGTCGGCTTAAGTGCCATAACGAGCGCAACCCTTATCTTTAGTTACTAACAGGTTATGCTGAGGACTCTAGAGAGACTGCCGTCGTAAGATGTGAGGAAGGTGGGGATGACGTCAAATCAGCACGGCCCTTACGTCCGGGGCTACACACGTGTTACAATGGGGGGTACAGAAGGCAGCTAGCGGGTGACCGTATGCTAATCCCAAAATCCTCTCTCAGTTCGGATCGAAGTCTGCAACCCGACTTCGTGAAGCTGGATTCGCTAGTAATCGCGCATCAGCCACGGCGCGGTGAATACGTTCCCGGGCCTTGTACACACCGCCCGTCAAGCCATGGGAGCCGGGGGTACCTGAAGTACGTAACCGCAAGGATCGTCCTAGGGTAAAACTGGTGACTGGGGCTAAGTCGTAACAAGGTAGCCGTACCGGAAGGTGCGGCTGGAACACCTCCTTTCTGGAGCGATGTTGAAAACGACGTTCATTGGTTCTAAATTGTACTACTGGTACTTGTTTATTTATAGAATATAGATCAACCATCTATAGCAATATAGATAGAGATAAACAAGAGAAAAACAGAAGCCGAGTCTAAAACAGGACACGGTTGAACTAGTCCTATAGCTCAGTTGGTTAGAGCGCTACACTGATAATGTAGAGGTCGGCAGTTCAACTCTGCCTGGGACTACCAACAGATAGATATTTTATCTTGTATGATTGGGGGATTAGCTCAGCTGGCTAGAGCATCTGCCTTGCACGCAGAGGGTCAACGGTTCGAATCCGTTATTCTCCACTCCGATACCGCGACCTAACAGGCTTGCGTGTAATCAAACGATCTTTGACATGATGTACAGAAAAAAGTAAATTTAGTAAGAGCTAAAAGTATATATCGAACCATTTGGTTCAGATCCTTTTTAAGAAAAGGAGATGAATCTGGCGATAAAAGAAAGTAAATAAGGGCGCATGGCGGATGCCTTGGCTCTCGGAGGCGATGAAGGACGTGATAAGCTGCGATAAGCTTCGGGTAGGTGCAAATGACCTTTGATCCGAAGATTTCCGAATGGGACAACCCGGCATTCTGAAGGAATGTCATCCAACTTGGTTGGAGGCTAACGCAGGGAACTGAAACATCTTAGTACCTGCAGGAAAAGAAAATAAATAATGATTCCCCTAGTAGTGGCGAGCGAACGGGGATTAGCCCAAACCACCCATGTTACGGCATGTGTGGGGTTGTAGGACCACGCTCTCGCAAGACAGTTATTGAGAAGAAACGACTGGAAAGTCGTGCCATAGACGGTGATAGCCCGGTATTCTAAGGTAACCGAAGCGTAGTGGTATCCTGAGTAGCGCGGAGCACGAGGAATTCTGCGTGAACCAGCCGGGACCATCCGGTAAGGCTAAATACTCCCGAGAGACCGATAGCGAACCAGTACTGTGAAGGAAAGGTGAAAAGCACTTCGAATAGAAGAGTGAAATAGTCCCTGAAACCATGCGCCTACAAGCGGTCGGAGCAGCTTAAGCTGTGACGGCGTGCCTTTTGCATAATGAACCTACGAGTTACTTTTTCCGGCAAGGTTAAGCATCTTGAGATGTGGATCCGAAGCGAAAGCGAGTCTGAACAGGGCGGATAGTCGGAAGGAGTAGACGCGAAACCAAGTGATCTACCCTTGGGCAGGTTGAAGGTTAGGTAACACTAACTGGAGGACCGAACCGATAAGCGTTGAAAAGCTTCCGGATGACCTGAGGGTGGGGGTGAAAGGCTAATCAAACTTGGAGATAGCTCGTACTCCCCGAAATGCATTTAGGTGCAGCCTTGAGAGTTACTAATGTGAGGTAGAGCGACTGATAAGATGCGAGGGCTTCACCGCCTATCAAGTCTTGATAAACTCCGAATGCGCATTAGTTCTATCTCAGGAGTGAGGGCATGGGTGCTAAGGTCCATGTCCTAAAGGAGAAGAATCCAGACCATCAGCTAAGGTCCCCAAATAAACACTAAGTTGAACTAACGAAGTCAGATTGCTAAGACAGCTAGGATGTTGGCTTGGAAGCAGCCATTCATTTAAAGAGTGCGTAACAGCTCACTAGTCGAGGAGTTTGGCGTGGATAATAATCGGGCATAAGTGTTTTACCGAAGCTATGGGATACGTAAGTATCGGTAGGGGAGCATTCCACTCAGCGTTGAAGGCGAAGCGTGAGCTTTACTGGAGCGTGTGGAAAAGCAAATGTAGGTATAAGTAACGATAAAGGGGGTGAGAAACCCCCTCGCCGCAAGACTAAGGTTTCCTGATCAACGCTAATCGGATCAGGGTTAGTCGGGTCCTAAGGCTCAGCCGAACGGTGAGGCCGATGGCAGAACAGGTTAATATTCCTGTACTACCTATAAGAGTGATGTGGAGACGGAGGAGTGACAACGCCGCGGACTGACGGAATAGTCCGTTAAAGGGTGTAGATGTTGATTATCCCAGGCAAATCCGGGATAAGAGTCGAACCTGACAGTATACCAATTTCCCCGGAAAACGGTAATAGTGCGTGTAAACATACTCCCAAGAAAATCCGCTAAACTTAATCTTATAGGTACCCGTACCGTAAACGGACACACGTAGTCGGGTTGAATATACTCAGGCGCTTGAGTGAATCACGGTTAAGGAACTAGGCAAATTGACCCTGTAACTTCGGGATAAAGGGTCCCTACCCGGTGACGGGAGGGCGCAGAGAATAGGTCCAGGCAACTGTTTAACAAAAACACAGGGCTGTGCAAAATTGAAAGATCACGTATACAGCCTGACACCTGCCCGGTGCTGGAAGGTTAAGAGGAGATGTCATCGCAAGAGAAGCATTGAATTGAAGCCCCAGTAAACGGCGGCCGTAACTATAACGGTCCTAAGGTAGCGAAATTCCTTGTCGGGTAAGTTCCGACCTGCACGAATGGTGTAATGATCTGGACACTGTCTCAACCGTGAGCTCAGTGAAATTGTAGTATCGGTGAAGATGCCGATTACCCGCGATGGGACGAAAAGACCCCGTGAACCTTTACTATAGCTTAACATTGAATTTGGGTAATTGATGTGTAGGATAGGCCGGAGACTTTGAAGCAGGCACGCCAGTGTTTGTGGAGTCGCTGTTGAAATACGGCCCTTTGGTTATTTGAGTTCTAACTCGCTGATGCGAGGACACTGTTTGGTGGGTAGTTTGACTGGGGTGGTCGCCTCCAAAAGCGTAACGGAGGCTTCTAAAGGTGCCCTCACGCCGATTGGTAACCGGCGGTAGAGTGTAATGGCATAAGGGCGCTTGACTGGGAGACTTACAAGTCGATCAGGTAGGAAACTAGAGCATAGTGATCCGGTGTTTCCGTATGGAAGGGACATCGCTCAAAGGATAAAAGGTACTCCGGGGATAACAGGCTGATCCCTCCCAAGAGCTCATATCGACGGAGGGGTTTGGCACCTCGATGTCGGCTCGTCACATCCTGGGGCTGGAGAAGGTCCCAAGGGTTGGGCTGTTCGCCCATTAAAGTGGCACGCGAGCTGGGTTCAGAACGTCGTGAGACAGTTCGGTCTCTATCTATCGTGGGCGTATGAAATTTGCGTGGCTCTGACACTAGTACGAGAGGACCGTGTTGGACTGACCTCTGGTTTACCGGTTGTGCCGCCAGGTGCATTGCCGGGTATCTAAGTCGGGATTGGATAAGTGCTGAAAGCATCTAAGTACGAAGCCAGCCACAAGATTAGATTTCTTTCAGGGTCGTTGTAGACTACAACGTTGATAGGACGCAGGTGTACAGGTGGTAACATCACAGCCGAGCGTTACTAATTGCCCGATGACTTTCTTTTATCCGCCTTCAATGGTTTATATATCCGTTTAGCTTCACTATTTATATAATAGACCGCTGAATTTACTTTTGTACATTATGTCTGCCTTATTCAGGTGACTATAGCATCAGGGTTCCACCTCTTCCCATTCCGAACAGAGAAGTTAAGCCTGATCACGCCGATGGTACTGCGTAACAGTGGGAGAGTAGGTAGTCGCCATTTTTTTCAGATGGTTCATCCCCTTCGGTCGAAAGACCGGAGGGGATGACTTGTTTTATACAGGGGGGAAGGAAAGGGAGCGCCAGGCTGCCCTCCGGATAACACTTTCTTAATGGAGATGGCTATGGGAAATCCGATAGCCTTTTCTTGTCCTATATAACGGTTATTGGAAGAGGTGGGTATCTCCGCATCCCTTGGGGGCACGGAGCCTTGCAAAAGAGGCGATTCAAGCGAATGAATGGGTTTTATATAGGAAAAAATGTGTCGTAAGAGTAGAGGGATATAAGGAAGGTGCTTTTGTGAGCTGTTTTACACTCTACTGTCAGCCCCCCACATCATTTTGGTACGCAAGGTATCGAAAAAGATGTGGTTAAAGCGTTTCACCACCTTAATGCTATAGTCTGCTCTACGGATAGTGAGACGAGTAGTCTCTTTACAGGTTTCACTGCTACCGTCTATTGCTACCAGAAAGTTATGACTACGGCTTTCTACATCTAAAGTAATTTCCCAGTCATCACAGATTACTATAGGCCTTACATTTAAACTGTGTGGGGCGACAGGAGTGATTGCAATCGTTTTGGAGTGTGGAACGATAATAGGGCCACCTACGCTTAATGAATAGGCAGTAGAACCTGTTGGAGTAGCAATAATCAAACCGTCTGCTTGATAAGTAGTGAGATGTGCCCCGTTGATTGCTGTACGGATACTGATCATTGATGAACTGTCTCGTTTCAGAATGGCTATTTCATTGAGAGCATAAGGCGAATTTTGTAAATGTTTATCGTCACAAAGTAACTGGAGTACACTTCGTTCCTCAACAGTATAATGGTTCTGATAAACCTCTTCAATCGTTTCTTCCATTTCTTCCGGAGATACATCTGCCAGAAACCCTAATCGTCCGGTATTGATGCCTAAAATAGGGATTCCTTTATTGCCTACACGGCGTGCTGCCTTCAGAAAAGTGCCGTCACCGCCAATGCTGATCACCATGTCGGCATCAAAATTGTTTTCATCGAACAAATCATCTGCCTTAACGTTCAGTTTTAAATCGGACTTCAGAAAACGATGAAACTCCCTGCATACGCAGATTTCAGCTCCATGTTTCTCGAGTAATTTGAACAGGGTGGCAGCATGTGAGGACTTCTTAGCTTGGTATGTATTTCCGAAAATGGCAAATTTCATGTTGATAAAAGTTTCTAGTATGTCGCAAATTTGGGATTTTTTTTCGGTATTGCTGTTATCTTATCGCTAATATTTGTACTTTTGCGCAAAACATATGGGTAAAAGCTCCGTATTATATTAAGACATAGAACTATGACTAAATTAAGTGTGAACATAAACAAAGTGGCTACCCTTCGGAATGCCCGTGGGGGAAATGTTCCGAACGTGGTTAAGGTGGCGTTGGATTGTGAGAGTTTCGGTGCTGACGGAATAACGGTTCACCCCCGTCCGGATGAACGCCATATCCGTCGTTCGGATGTGTATGATTTGCGTCCGTTGCTTCGGACCGAATTTAATATTGAAGGATATCCTTCTCCTGAGTTTATTGACTTGGTGTTGAAGGTGAAACCTCATCAGGTGACTTTGGTTCCGGATGATCCTTCTCAGATAACTTCTAATTCGGGATGGGATACCAAGGTTAACTTTGATTTCCTGACAGAAGTATTGGATGAATTTAACGGGGCAGGTATCCGTACATCCGTATTTGTGGCACCCGATGCGGAAATGATTGAATATGCTGCGAAAGCAGGTGCCGATCGGGTAGAATTATATACCGAGCCCTATGCTACTGCCTATCCGAAAGATCCGGCTGCGGCTGTTGCTCCTTTTGTTGAAGCGGCAAAAGCGGCACGTAGATTGGGGATCGGTCTGAATGCCGGTCATGACTTGAGTTTATTGAATCTGAATTATTTTTATAAAAACATACCTTGGTTGGACGAAGTCTCTATCGGTCATGCTTTGATAAGCGATGCACTGTATCTGGGACTGGAACGTACCATCCAAGAATATAAAAACTGTCTTCGCTAATGAATGCAATGCTACTATTAGCCCAAGTGGCTACCAATCTGGCTGACTCCGTTGCATCGGCCAATCCTGTATTGACTCCTGTATCTGCACCGGCAGAAATGAATATGCTTGATATGGCTATCAAGGGTGGATGGATTATGATTGTACTGGCCGTACTGTCTGTTGTCTGTTTCTACATTCTGTTCGAACGTAACTATATGATTCGGAAAGCCGGTAAAGAAGATCCGATGTTTATGGAGAAGATTAAAGATTATATCCATAGTGGGGAGATAAAATCGGCCATTAATTACTGTCGTACGATAAATACTCCTTCAGCCCGCATGATTGAGAAAGGTATCAGCCGTTTGGGACGTCCGGTAAATGATGTGCAGGTTGCTATTGAAAATGTGGGAAATATAGAGGTGGCCAAGTTAGAGAAAGGACTGACGGTAATGGCTACCATTTCCGGTGGTGCACCGATGCTTGGCTTCCTGGGTACGGTAACCGGTATGGTGCGGGCATTTTACGAAATGGCGAATGCCGGAAGCGGTAACATAGACATAACATTGCTTTCAGGAGGTATTTATGAAGCCATGATTACTACTGTGGGTGGTTTGATTGTGGGTATTATTGCTATGTTTGCTTACAACTACCTGGTGATGTTGGTAGACCGAGTGGTCAATAAGATGGAATCCAGAACTATGGAGTTTATGGATTTGCTTAATGAACCTGCACAAAAATAAAGTGCTGAGATAAAATAAAGTGCGTAGCCAATTAGCACATTGACAGATTGGCATCTTGAAGAATTATTTTATGGCATTAAAGCGTCGAGCAAAAATATCACCCAACTTTAGTATGGCATCTATGACGGATGTCATATTCCTGTTGCTTATCTTTTTTATGATAACCTCAACTGTTGTGTCGCCCAATGCGATTAAAGTGCTGTTGCCACAGGGGAAACAGCAAACTTCGGCCAAGCCGTTGACAAGGGTTATTATTGATAAGGACCTGAACTATTATGCAGCGTTTGGTAATGAAAAAGAGCATGCTTTGGGGTTGGAAGAGTTAACTCCATTCCTCCAAAGTTGTGCGGATAAAGAACCTGAGATGTATGTTGCTCTCTATGCAGATGAAACTGTGCCTTATCGCGAAATCGTTAAAGTGCTGAACATCGCTAATGAGAATCATTTTAAAATGGTGTTGGCTACACGCCCGCCGGAAACAAAGAAGAAATGAACATAAAAAGAAAGAGTGAATATATAGGGGCGTTGGGTGCATTGTTGGTGCATGTGGCTATTATTGCTCTTTTGATTCTCGTAAGTTTTGCTATCCCGCATCCGGACGAAGAAGCCGGGGGAGTACCTGTTATGATGGGAGATGTGGATGCTGCTTATGGAAACTATGATCCTTCTACCATGGTGGACGTGGAGGTTTTACCGGAAGAAGTGCCGGCTCCGCAGCCCGAACCGGAAGTGGAGACTGAACAGGAAATGATTACTCAGACCGAAGAAGAAACGGTTGTGGTAAAGCCTAAGGCCGAACCTAAGAAGGAAAAACCGAAAGTGGCAAAGAAACCTGAGAAAACTCCCGAAGAAAAAGCTGCCGAAGCTAAAAAGCTTGCCGAGGAAAAGGCGGAACGTGAACGTAAGGCTGCAGCGGAAGCTGCCAGTAAACGAGTGGCCGGTGCTTTTGGTAAAGGTTCGCAAATGGGGGGAAGTAAAGGTACGGCTACTTCAGGAGAAGGAGTTGAAGGAAGTAAAGACGGTAATTCTTTGACCGGAGCAAAATCCGGAGTCGGAGGGTATGGAACATTTAATCTTGGAGGACGTTCTATAGGAGAAGGTGGTTTGCCTCGTCCGGTATACAATGTTCAGGAAGAGGGACGTGTCGTTGTTTCTATCACGGTAAACCCTGCCGGTCATGTGATTGCTACGAGCATCAACCGATTGACAAATACGGTAAATTCGACTTTACGTAAGGCAGCTGAAGATGCGGCTAAGAAGGCTCGTTTTAATGCTGTGGACGGAGTAAACAACCAGACGGGAACAATTACTTATTATTTTAATTTGAAATAATTAATGCTTAGGGTGCCGCACCCTTAAAAGGCCGGTCGCTTTAAGTTTGTAACATCTAAATGATATAGATTATGGGAACTGTTTATGCATTTTTCGCAGATGGATTTGAAGAAATTGAAGCGCTTACTACAATTGATACATTGAGACGCGCAGGTTTAGATGTCGAAATAGTATCTGTTACTCCGGACGAGATTGTAGTCGGAGCGCATGACGTATCTGTGCTTTGCGATAAGAATTTTGAAAATTGTGACTTCTTTGATGCTGAGCTGCTGTTTTTACCCGGAGGTATGCCGGGAGCTGCCACTTTGGACAAACATGAAGGGTTGCGTAAATTAATTCTTAGTTTTGCAGAGAAAAACAAGCCTATTGCAGCCATTTGTGCTGCTCCGATGGTACTTGGGAAACTGGGACTCCTGAAAGGACGCAGAGTTACTTGTTACCCCAGTTTCGAACAATATCTGGATGGGGCGGACTGCACTAACGAACCGGTTGTAAGAGATGGTAATATTATTACCGGGATGGGACCGGGAGCTGCCATGGAGTTTGCATTGACTATTGTGGATACATTGTTGGGCAAAGAAAAAGTGAACGAACTGGTAGAGGCTATGTGCGTAAGACGTTAAGCTTATGTGTCGGACTGCTTTGATTGTAGCCGGAGGGAAGGGACTCCGTATGGGGAGCGAACTTCCCAAACAGTTTCTTCCCATCGGTGGTAAACCTGTATTGATGCGTACGCTGGAAGCTTTTCACCGTTTCGATGAAAAAATGCAGATTATTCTTGTATTACCTCGGGAGCAACAGGACTTTTGGCGTGAACTTTGTGAAGAGCATGGCTTTGACATTAAACATCTGATTGCCGATGGAGGTGAAACACGTTTCCATTCGGTCAAGAATGGATTGGCTCTTGTGAACGGTATCGGTGTAGTGGGAATACATGATGGTGTCCGTCCTTTCGTTTCACAGGAAGTGATTGCCCGCTGCTTCCTGGAAGCAGTAGTCCGAAAAGCCGTCATACCCGTCATTGATGTGGTAGAAACTGTGCGTCATCTCACCGAATCGGGCAGTGAAACCGTAAGCCGTAATGACTATAAATTAGTGCAGACTCCCCAGGTGTTCGATGCAGATCTGCTGAAGAGAGCTTATGAACAGGAATTTACTCCCTTTTTTACAGATGATGCTTCGGTGGTGGAAGCCATGGGTGTTCCTGTCTACCTGGTGGAGGGGAATCGTGAAAATATAAAAATAACTACTCCTTTTGATTTGAAAGTAGCTTCAGCCTTGTTGTAATGTTCGATTTAACTACACGAGACATAAAGTACTTATCCGGTGTCGGCCCGCAGAAAGCTGCGGTTTTGAATAAAGAGCTGGAGATTTATTCATTGCATGACCTGCTCTATTATTTCCCTTATAAATATGTAGACCGGAGTCGCATCTATTACATTCATGAAATAGATGGAAATATGCCGTATATACAATTGAAAGGGAAGATATTAGGATTCGAAACATTTGGTGAAGGACGTCAGAGGAGGCTGTTGGCGCATTTTTCGGATGGTACGGGAGTGGTTGACCTAGTATGGTTTCAAGGTATAAAGTATGTTACCAATAAATATAAACTTCATGAAGAATACATTGTTTTCGGTAAGCCAACGGTGTTTAACGGAAGAATCAATGTAGCCCATCCCGATATAGATAGTCCCGCCGATCTGAAATTGTCGTCAATGGGACTTCAGCCCTATTATAATACGACGGAGAAGATGAAGCGCAGCTTTCTTAACTCCCATGCGATTGAAAAAATGATGGCAACCGTTATCGGACAGATTCAGGAGCCTTTGTCCGAAACACTTTCACCTAAACTGATTGCCGATCATCATTTGATGTCTTTGACGGATGCATTGCGGAATATTCATTTTCCTTCTAATCCGGAATTGTTGCGAAAAGCACAATATCGTCTTAAGTTTGAAGAACTCTTCTACGTACAACTCAATATTCTGCGGTATGCCAAAGACAGGCAACGCAAATATCGCGGCTATGTTTTTGAAACGGTAGGAGAGATTTTTAATACGTTCTATTCAAAGAATCTCCCTTTCGAATTGACAGGCGCTCAAAAGAGAGTTTTAAGGGAGATCAGACAAGACGTAGGGTGTGGAAAGCAAATGAACCGGCTATTGCAGGGAGATGTTGGAAGTGGAAAAACATTGGTGGCATTGATGAGCATGTTGATGGCACTGGATAATGGATTTCAGGCTTGCATGATGGCGCCTACCGAAATTTTGGCTAACCAAC
Organism: Bacteroides fragilis NCTC 9343; assembly: GCF_000025985.1. Taxonomy (NCBI): domain Bacteria; kingdom Pseudomonadati; phylum Bacteroidota; class Bacteroidia; order Bacteroidales; family Bacteroidaceae; genus Bacteroides; species Bacteroides fragilis. The sequence goes on along the minus strand of NC_003228.3, from coordinate 4,403,934 downwards.
ATTACGATACCATCAGAGAACTGTTGTTTGGGATGGATGTAAGGGTGGAGTTGCTGACAGGCTCGGTAAAAGGCAAGAAACGGGAAGCTATTCTTGCGGGACTCCTGACCGGAGATGTACACATCTTGATAGGTACCCATGCCGTGATTGAAGATACTGTAAATTTTGCTTCGCTGGGATTGGCTGTCATCGACGAACAACACCGCTTTGGAGTGGCACAACGTGCCCGCCTGTGGAGTAAAAGTGTTCAGCCACCTCATGTGTTGGTTATGACTGCTACTCCGATCCCACGTACATTGGCTATGACACTTTATGGTGATCTGGATGTTTCGGTTATAGACGAATTACCTCCCGGCCGTAAGCCGATTGCTACGATTCACCAGTTTGATAACCGTAGAGAAAGTTTGTATCGTTCGGTACGGAAACAGATAGAGGAAGGCCGCCAGGTTTATATTGTTTATCCACTGATTAAAGAGAGTGAAAAGATTGATCTAAAGAATCTTGAAGAAGGATATCTGCATATCTGTGAAGAGTTCCCCGACTGTAAGGTCTGCAAAGTGCATGGCAAGATGAAGCCTGCTGAGAAGGATGCACAGATGCAACTTTTTATTTCGGGTGATGCGCAGATCATGGTAGCCACCACAGTAATTGAAGTCGGTGTGAATGTGCCCAATGCTTCGGTGATGATTATCGAGAATGCCGAACGTTTCGGACTATCCCAGTTACATCAGCTACGTGGGCGAGTGGGGCGTGGAGCTGATCAGTCTTATTGTATTTTAGTTACTACGTATAAACTTACCGAAGAGACCCGGAAGCGGCTTGAAATTATGGTGCGCACCAATGACGGATTTGAAATAGCCGAGGCAGATCTTAAACTACGCGGTCCCGGGGACTTGGAGGGTACGCAACAAAGTGGCATTGCTTTCGACCTGAAGATCGCGGACATAGCCCGTGACGGACAGCTTTTGCAATATGTGCGCACTATTGCTGAAGAAATAACAGATGCCGATCTTGGCGGAGTATTACCGGAGAATGCGATTTTGTGGCAACAGTTGAGAGCATTGCGCAAGACGAATGTTAACTGGGCTGCTATTAGTTGAAAAACGGTTAAACATGTAGCTTTTTTACATAAACATGTTGCATAACATATTTTCTCTTATTCCCTTTATTTACGGTTGTTTGGAGAAATATTTCTTTAATTCCATGCCTTACTCTTATAAAAAATAGTTAAGAACATGCCTTCTGTTTCGTCTGGAAATGCTATCTTTGGGGGAATTTTTAAATAAATGAGCACTTTAACCTTTTGAAACTGTACGTTATGATGGAAAAAACATTAGTCATTCTGAAACCTTGTACCCTTCAGCGGGGGCTGGTTGGCGAGATCACTCGTCGTTTTGAGCGTAAAGGATTGCGTTTGGCAGGAATGAAGATGGTGCAGTTGACTGATGAAGTGTTAAGTGAGCATTATTCACACCTTAGTTCGAAACCATTCTTTCAGCGAGTGAAAGATTCCATGATGACGGCTCCCGTTATCGTTTGTTGTTTTGAAGGTGTGGATGCTATTCAAGCCGTTCGTGCATTGGCGGGACCAACCAACGGACGTCTGGCAGCGCCGGGGACCATTCGCGGAGATTACAGTATGAGTTTTCAAGAAAACATTGTTCATACCTCTGATTCGCCTGAAACCGCAGCTGTCGAATTAAATAGATTCTTTAAACCGGAAGAAATATTCGATTACAAGCAGGCTACTTTTGATTACCTGTATGCGAATGACGAATATTGATTGAATTGAATTAACAAGACGAATGAATTTCAATTGCATTAAAACAGTAATGATTGCCGCTGCGGCTATGGTCAGCCTGAATTCTTTTTCTCAGGATTTGATTGCCCGTCAGGCACCGATTGACAGAAAATTAAAAAGTGTAGATTCATTAGCATTGCAGAAACAGATCCGTGCAGAACAATCTGAATATCCTGCGTTGAGTCTATATCCTAATTGGAACAACCAGTACGTACATGCTTACGGAAAGGATGCTATTATTCCCGATTCTTATACGATCGATCTGACCGGCTTCCATATGCCTACTCCGAGTACCCGTATTACATCTCCTTTCGGTCCCCGTTGGAGAAGAATGCACAACGGACTTGATATCAAAGTGAATATTGGCGATACCATTGTTGCAGCTTTTGACGGAAAGGTACGTATTGTGAAATACGAGCGTAGAGGATATGGTAAATATGTCGTTATTCGTCATGACAATGGTCTGGAAACTGTATATGGCCACTTATCTAAACAGTTGGTAGAGGAAAATCAGTTAGTGAAAGCCGGGGAGCCGATCGCTTTGGGTGGAAACACCGGTCGTTCGACAGGATCTCACCTCCATTTTGAAACACGTTTCCTGGGTATTGCCATCAATCCGGCATTGATGTTTGACTTCCCGAAACAGGATATTGTTGCAGATACATATACGTTCAGAAAAACAAGAGGTTACGAACGTAACAGAGCCGGTTCTCACGATACTAATATAGCATCGGACGGTGAAATCAGATATTACAAGGTGAAGAAAGGCGACAGTTTGTCCCGAATTGCTAAATTGCGTGGCGTTTCCGTCAGCACACTTTGTAAGTTGAATCGTATTACTACAAAGACCACACTTCGTCCGGGTCAAGTATTGCGCTGTTCATAATAGTTATACTACATAGTCGGAAGAGGGCACTTTAATATAATTTAGAGTGCCCTCTTTTCTTTTTACTTTAATTATTGTTACCTTTGCACACTATTTGTAAGGAAATGAAAGATACCAAGCAACAATTTGAACATGTCATTGCTTTATGCCGTGACCTATTCTCTAAAAAACTGCATGATTACGGTCCTGCATGGCGTATTTTGCGTCCTGCTTCCGTGACCGACCAAATATTTATCAAGGCCAATCGTATTCGCAGCATTGAAGTAAAGGGGGTGACTCTTGTCGATGAGGGAATCCGTTCCGAGTTTATCGCTATTGTCAACTATGGTATTGTCGGGTTGATACAGTTGGAACTGGGATATGCAGAGTCTGCTGATATTACAGTGGAAGAGGCATTGGCTCTTTATGACAAGCATGCGAAGGAAGCATTGGAATTGATGCTTGCCAAGAATCACGATTACGATGAAGCATGGCGGAGTATGCGCATCAGCTCATATACCGATTTGATATTGATGAAGATTTACCGTACCAAGCAGATTGAGAGTCTTGCCGGTCAGACATTGGTCTCGGAAGGCATTGATGCCAATTATATGGATATGATTAACTATTCTGTTTTCGGATTGATTAAGATAGAATTTGAAGGATAGAGAACTACATATTATTCAGAAAGTATGGACTAACCTGTGCCGCTTTGCGCTGGCAGGGGTGTTTATCTTTTCAGGATTTGCGAAGGCGGTCGATCCATTGGGTTCGGAGTATAAAATACAAGACTACCTTGATGCTTTCGGTATGGGGACATGGTTCCCGGCTTTTTTTCCATTGCTGGCAGGTATTGTTTTATCAGCCATTGAATTTTCGGTAGGTATCTTTTTGTTTTTTGGCATCCGGAAAACGACTGCTACATGGTTGGCTTTGTTGCTGATGATTTTTATGACACCGCTGACCCTGTATCTGGCTTTAGCTAATCCGGTGTCTGACTGCGGCTGTTTTGGTGATGCATGGGTCTTGACCAACTGGCAAACGTTCTGGAAGAACATTATTTTGTTGATAGCTGCAATTTCCGTTTTTAGGTGGAAGCATCAGATGATTCGCTTTATCAGTGCCAAAATGGAATGGCTCGTATCTCTATATACTTTTCTATATGTGTTTGCGCTTTCGTTTTATTGTTTGGGAAACTTGCCGATATTAGATTTCCGTCCTTATAAAATAGGAAAAAACATTCCGGAAAGTATGGGTGTTCCGGAAGGAGCAAAGCCTACGGTGTACGAGAGTGTGTTTGTACTGGAAAAAAATGGCGAGAAGAAAGAATTTTCTTTGGAGAATTATCCGGATAGTACCTGGAAATTCATTGAAGCACGGACCATTGTAAAAGAAAAGGGCTATGAACCTTCTATCCACGATTTCTCGATGACCAATCTTGAAACGGGTGAAGATATTACAGAGGAGGTATTGTCTGATAAAAACTATACGTTCTTATTGGTGGCTCATCGCATAGAAGAGGCCGATGACAGTAATATCGACCTGATCAATGAGATTTACGACTATGCGGTGGAACACGGATATGGCTTTTACTGCCTGACTTCTTCGTTGGATGATCAGATAGAACAATGGAAAGATAAAACAGGTGCGGAATACCCTTTCTGCCTGATGGATGATATTACGTTGAAAACAATGATACGTTCCAACCCCGGACTGATGTTGATTAAAGAAGGTACTATCCTTAATAAATGGAGTGATAGTGAGCTGCCCGACGAATATGCTTTGACTGACAAACTGGAGAATCTGGAATTGGGAAAACAGAAAGAAGAAAGTGATGTGCATACGATTGGGTATGTGCTCCTTTGGTTTGCTATTCCTTTATTGATGGTTCTCGGTGTCGATATATTGGTGGTGAAGCGTTTGGAAAAGAGGCGGAAAAGAGCTGCTGAAAAAGCTGTCGAAAATTCAAAATCCTCTTCTGAGGCGTAGATGAATAATAGAATTGAAAATTTATTAACCCTTTTAATAAAAAACAAAATGAGAAAGAACATTGTTGCAGGAAACTGGAAAATGAACAAAACCCTTCAGGAGGGTATTGCTCTTGCAAAAGAACTGAATGAAGCTTTGGCTAACGAAAAGCCTAACTGTGATGTCATTATCTGTACTCCGTTTATTCACCTTGCTTCTGTTACTCCTTTGGTAGATGCAGCTAAGATCGGTGTAGGTGCTGAGAACTGTGCTGACAAAGAATCCGGAGCTTATACAGGTGAAGTATCGGCTGCTATGGTAGCTTCTACCGGTGCTAAATACGTTATTCTGGGTCACTCGGAACGTCGTGCTTACTATGGTGAAACGGTTGAGATCCTGAAGGACAAAGTGAAACTGGCTTTGGCAAATGGTCTGACTCCGATTTTCTGTATCGGTGAGGTTCTGGAAGAACGCGAGGCTAACAAACAGAACGAGGTTGTTGCTGCTCAGTTGGCATCTGTATTCGATCTTTCGGCGGAAGATTTCTCTAAGATCGTTCTGGCTTACGAACCGGTTTGGGCTATCGGTACCGGTAAAACAGCTTCTCCTGCTCAGGCTCAGGAAATCCATGCGTTCATCCGTTCGGCTGTTGCTGAGAAATACGGAAAAGAAATCGCTGACAACACTTCAATCCTTTATGGTGGTAGCTGCAAACCTTCTAATGCTAAAGAACTGTTTGCTAATCCTGATGTTGACGGTGGTCTGATCGGTGGTGCTGCCCTGAAAGTTGCTGACTTCAAAGGTATCATTGACGCATTCAATTAATTAAAATTGGGGGTTAAAAGCCGGAGAATAGTAATTTGCCGGTTTTTAATACCCCAATTCTCAATCTTATAAATTTATGAAGAAACTGGGTTTACTTTTGTTCTTGTTTGTTTGTGCTGCGGTTGTCCGGGCTCAAAGCAATATCGTGAAAAGTCTGGAACGTAATGTACCGGGGCAAGGGAAAGTAACTATTCATCAGGATTCCCGCATCGAAGCTTTGCTGGGAACTGCCCGCACCGGCACAGGAGAGCAGACTGTTATAAAGTCGTCCGGTTATCGGGTGCAGGCTTATGCCGGTAATAATACCCGCCAGGCCAAGAATGAAGCCCATCAGGTAGGTACCCGTGTCAAGGAGTACTTTCCCGAACTTTCGGTTTATACTTCTTTCAATCCTCCCCGGTGGTTGTGTAGAGTCGGTGATTTTCGCAGCATCGAAGAAGCTGATGCCATGATGCGTAAGCTGAAAGCAACCGGTGTGTTTAAAGAAGTCTCTATTGTTAAAGATCAAATTAATATTCCTCTGTAATCATGTTAGAAAAAGAAGAAATCATTTCTCCGGCTTTGGAAGATTTAAAGAATCACTATCGCAGTATAATTACTTTGTTGGGCGAAGATGCTGAACGGGAAGGATTATTAAAAACTCCCGAACGTGTAGCTAAAGCCATGTTGACCTTGACCAAAGGCTACCACATGGACCCGCATGAAGTTCTTCGTTCTGCCAAGTTTCAGGAAGAGTACAGTCAGATGGTGATTGTGAAGGATATAGATTTCTTCTCACTTTGCGAACACCACATGTTGCCTTTCTATGGCAAAGCTCATGTAGCTTATATACCTAACGGATATATCACCGGATTAAGTAAAATAGCCCGTGTGGTCGATATTTTCTCTCATCGGCTGCAAGTGCAGGAACGGATGACGCTGCAAATTAAAGAGTGTATTCAGGAAACGTTGAATCCGCTGGGCGTAATGGTCGTGGTGGAAGCCAAGCATATGTGTATGCAGATGCGCGGAGTGGAAAAACAGAATTCCGTAACTACTACTTCCGACTTTACAGGAGCTTTTAATCAGGCTAAGACCCGTGAAGAGTTTATGAACCTGATCCGCCAGAGATGATAAACTCGGAGTTTTGATATTATACAGAATAATAACTATTTATTTCAATTACTTATATTTTAGTTTGGTTATATAGTTATAGTTATCTATTTTTGCCGCAGTAAGTAATACTTCGTAGCAAAATTCTATGTCAGCTACTATCAATGATTTAGCTTCATTTAATAAGTTCTTTACCGAGAATCAACATCGGTTTATCCGATTTGCATGGACTTACACCCGTGACGAAGTTGTGGCGGAAGATATTGTTATGGAGTCTCTGATGGCTTATTGGGAGAATCGGGATCATATGACTCCGGAAATCAATCCGGCTGCCTATGTACTTACTGTCGTAAAAAATAAATGTCTCAATTATCTGCGCCATTTACAGTTGGTTAATGACGTTTCTGACCGTGTCGCCTCACATTCTGAGTGGGAGTTGTCCAATCGTATTGCCACACTGGATGCCTGTGAACCCAATGCATTGTTTGCCAGTGAAGTGCAGGATATTATCGATCGTGTTATTTCCCGTTTATCTGCTACTACCGCCCGAATTTTTCTTTTAAGCCGTTACGACAACAAGTCCCATAAAGAAATTGCTGAAATTATGGGAATGACCGTGAAGGGAGTCGAGTTTCATATCTCTAAGGCTACCAAAGAGTTGCGTGTTGCTTTAAAAGATTATCTTGTCCTTTTTCCTTTCTTATGTGACTTTCTGTCCCGAAATTAAAAATAAAAAAAACTTTTTTACTAGGGGGATTAATTGTTGGCGTGTTATTATAATGAATGCAATTAAGACCGACTTATGAAAATAGAAAAAGAAATATTATATCGATATTTTAATGGAGACGCTACTCCGGAAGAAGAGCATAAAATCCGGCAATATCTTGAAGCTTCGGATGAAAACTGGAAAGAGTATTTGCGTGAGCGAAAGTTTTTCGATACCATTATATTGAAAGAACAGGTTGTGTCTGAGGAGAAACAGATGAAGCGCAGGCAGCTGATTCGGAAGATAAGTCTTGAATGCCTGAAGGTGGCCGCCGTTTTGTTGATTGCTTTTGGAACGGCATTTTTCTGGAACAATCAGTCCGAGAAGCCCGCAACTAAAAGTGTGGTAAATACTTTGAAGGGACAAATGGCCAATATAACCTTGCCCGACGGAAGCCGGGTGTGGCTTAACTCGAATACGAGAATTGAGTATTCGCAGCATTTTGATGATAAAAGGGAAGTGCAGATTGACGGAGAGGCTTATTTCGAAGTCGTACGGAATACCGGAAGACCTTTTATTGTTTATACTCCGGATGACGAACAGGTAGAGGTACTGGGTACTAAATTTTATGTAGAAGCATACTCAGGTACAAAGAAGTTTGAGACTGCACTGATAGAAGGCAGTGTTCGTGTCAGGGCAGCTAACTCCCAGTTCATATTGCAACCCTCTTATAAGGCAGTGCTGAAAGGAGGCAAGATGAGTGTAGAGAAGATCACTGATTTTGATATTTATCGTTGGCGTGAGGGACTGATCTGCTTTAAAAACAGACATTTTTCTGAAATACTGGAAGAGCTCAAAAAGTATTATGGAGTCCATATCCGGTTTGACGCAGCTAAAATAAATAACCCGGTGCTGACTGTTAAGTTCCGCTTGTCTGACGGCATTGAATATGCGTTGCGGGTTTTGCAGAAAGATGTGAAATTTAAATATGTGCGGAATGATGAAGAAAACACATTCGTTATAAAATAATTTGTTTAACCCTTAAAAACATACATGCAGCCTATGGAAAACACTTATTAAATCTAACCTGAAATAAAAAAGCCGGCAGGTACTGCAATACCTGCCAGCTAAAAGGAGAAACATTCTTCTTTTCCCTAAAAAGAAAAATATTAATCGAATTTATAAAGCAAAGATATGAAAAATACTCGTTGCACGGATTTTTGTGTACCTAAAAATTCGTCTATCAAACAATTATTAAAAACTATGAGAGTCACTATATTCTTACTTTTCTTTTGTGTGTTCAGCACAATCGCAGGTACTGTCAATTCTCAAAATGCCAAGGTATCGATACATAAAACTAATGTCCCTTTGGAAGAAATACTTAATGAGATCGAACATCAGACAGATTATTTATTTATGTATTCGAATAACATTGATGTGAAAGAACGTACTTCTATCCGCGTTTCGGAGAAACCGGTCTCGGAAGTTTTAAAGAAGTTGCTTGGAAACAAGATTGCTTATGAGATGGAAGGCATGCACATCATTCTATCAGATAAGAGAGAGAATCAAACTGCAATTGCCCAGCAGGCGAATAAGATCCAGGTGAAAGGTAATGTTACAGATATGGCCGGTGAACCTGTCATTGGCGCCAGTATATTGGAGAAGGGAACTACCAATGGTATCGTAACCGATTTCAACGGTGATTTCTCCCTGAATGTAAATCCCGGTGCCGTGCTGGTGGTTTCGTATATCGGTTACTCTGCACAAGAAGTAAAAGTCATCCCCGGGAAGGTGTTGAAAATAAAGATAAAAGAAGATGCGGAGTTGTTGGATGAAGTTGTTGTAGTGGGTTATGGAACTCAGAAGAAAGTGAATCTGACAGGTGCTGTGGAGACTGTCGATGCGGATGTCATCGAGAACCGTCCGATACGCAGCGCGACCGATGCCCTGCAAGGCACCGTATCCGGATTGACGGTAACTTCGGGTACAGGCAAGCCCGGAGAGTTTGCCTCTTTTAAGATACGAGGCAACACTTCTGTGAACAGTGCCGGCGCATTGGTGATCATTGATGGAATGCCGGGAGATATCAATACGGTAAACCCACAGGATATTGAAACAATCTCGGTTTTGAAGGATGCCGCTTCTGCCGCTATCTATGGTGCAAGGGCTGCGGAAGGAGTCGTGCTTGTCACTACTAAGAAAGGAACTTCGGAGAAAGTGAAAGTAGAGTATACCGGAAACTTCTCTTTCAATACTCCTACACGTCTGCCCGAAAGCAATACAGGACTGGATCATGCATTATTATCCAATGTCGCGTTTACCAATGCCGGACTGGCCGTTCCTTTTTCTCAAAAGGCAATCGATGCCATTAAAGATCCGAATACGATTGCCATCCCCAACGGTAAGGAGTGGACATACACTTCGGATATGGACTGGATTGACCTGATGATGGACCATAGTTTCCAGCAAACTCATAATTTAACCATTTCGAAAGCTTCTGATCGTTTGAAATACCTTTTCTCTATCGGTTGGCTCGATCAGAACGGAATGTTCTCTGAGTATGGGCCGGACAATTATGACCGGATTAATCTCCGTTCCAATATCAGTGTCGAGTTGATCAAGGACAAACTGTCACTGGACAGTCGCATCAGCTATTCACGTGGAGTGAATCTTTATCATGCTGCCGAGGGTTCCTGGTCGATTCCTTATATCACCTTTATACAAGCGGGTCCCAATATGCCTGTTTATGATCCCAACGGAAATTATTCGCGGCATCGTATGCAATTGAATCCGATACAGGCTCTGAAGGAAGGTGGCGAAGGGCGTACTCGCAATCAACGTATCGAGGGAGTATTTACTTTAGAGTATAAACCGGTGAAAGGTCTTTCTCTCCGGGCCGTAGGAGGCGCCAATATTTTGGATGGACAGAAGAAAGAATGGCGCAGAGCTTACGGAAAATATGGAGTGGATGGTTTGATTTCAACAGCTTTTGGCCAGAAAAGCCCGAACTCGGTTACGCAGAACAACTCCCATCGACAATATCTGACCGGACAGTTGATTGCCGAATACAAAGGGGTATTTGGAAAACATGATATCAATGTCCTCGGCGGATGGTCGGCCGAAGAAAACCTGTATGAAGATCTTCAGGGAAAGCGTACCAATATTGTCGGCAATGAACTGCCTGCACTGAATCTGGGAGATACCGACGGATGGTCGAACGCCGCTGATGAAAATGAATGGGCGTTGCTCTCCGGATTTATGCGTGCAAGCTATGCTTTTGCTGCCAAATATCTGGTAGAAGTGAATTTCCGTGCGGATGCTTCTTCCCGTTTCTCAAAGAAAAACAGGTGGGGAGTGTTCCCTTCGGCATCTGTCGGATGGAGAATCACAGAAGAGAAGTTTATGCAAAATCAGCACATCTTTGATAATCTGAAATTGCGTGCTTCGTGGGGACAATTGGGTAACCAGAATGGATTGGGGCTATACGACCACATTGCCAGCTATAACATCAATGGATATTATCCTTTTAAGTCGGAATTGGGACAATGGGCGGTTATCTCGAAATTGCCTTCAGAGTCCAGAACCTGGGAAACTGTAGAGGTGAAAAATATTGCTGTCGACATGGCATTCCTCAGAAACCGTTTGACTGTAACGGGTGAATATTTTATTAAGAAGAACAAAGATATGTTGGTCAGCATCGAGATACCCAGTATAATAGGTATCGATGTGCCCACAGGAAACTACGGAGAACTTAAAGTAAAAGGCTGGGAAGTTACGGTCGGATGGCAGGATAAGATTAAGGATTTCTCTTACGGAGCCCGTTTTAATTTGTCGGATCAGAAAGATAAGCTGGTGGATTATGGTGTAGAATACAATGGTTTTGTGGCCGGTGTCAATCAGAAAGTGCAGGGGTATTCCCTGGGGTCTATCTTTGGATACCGTACGGACGGGTATTTTACTTCTGAAGAAGAGGTGAAGAATTCGGCTGCCTTCAATAAGGCCATTACAGGTGTGGGAGATATTAAATACATCGATAAAGACGGCGACGGAAAGATTTCGGCTCCCAATGATCTGGAATATCTGGGAACTACGACTCCCCGTTATACATTCGGGTTGAATCTGACTGCCGCATGGAAAGGATTCGATCTGGGAGTGTTATTGCAGGGGGTAGGCAAAAGAAATTTTTATCTGTCGAGCGAAGTGATGAACCCGTACTACGCTACCTGGAATAACTTCTCGTATAAAATGCATAATGACTATTGGACTCCGGAGAATCCCAATGCCGCATTCCCCCGCTATTACGCCGGTGCCAATCATAATTACCAGATATCGGATCATTGGCTGCAGAATGCCGCTTATGTTCGTTTGAAGAATCTGCAATTGGGCTATACGATAAGTCCGAAGCTTACTAAGTCATGGGGGATTCAGCGTTTGAGAGTCTACTTTAGCGGTGATAATCTTTGTGAGTATAGTAAACTGAACGATAATTTCGATCCGGAACTGTCTGATATTAACGGATATGTATATCCTATTATGAGAAACTTTTCTTTTGGAATCAATGTGACACTTTAATTCTTGGAGTAAGATGAAAAATATATATCTTTTTTTGTTAAGCGTAGTAATTCTTTGCAGCTGTAACGATTTCTTGGATCGTGAACCTAAAACAAATTTGTCTCCCGGCAGCTTCTGGAAGTCGGAAGAAGATTTAAGATTGGCAGCGAACGTGTTTTACCAGAATATGAACCGTTCTTATACGCTGGATAATCAGAGTGCCGACGGTTTTGCCAATGTAGGAAACCTGGTAAGTTCCGGAACACACGCTCCAGGCAATACTGATGGGATATGGACCACAGCCTATAAACAGGTACGACATGCTAATAATTTTCTGGAGAATTATGAGAAAGCTGAGGTGAGTGAGGCCACAAAGAACCGTTATGCAGGTGAAGCCCGTTTTTTCAGGGCATATTTCTATTTCAATCTGGTGAAGCGGTTTGGAGATGTTCCATACGTATTGCGTACACTCGATATGGACTCGGAAGAGCTGATGGGACCGCGTGTACCCAAAGAGCAAGTGATTGCAGGCATCATAGAAGACCTGGAGTTTGCCGAAACACATATTCCACTGAAAAGTAAGTTGCCTACAGATGTAGGACGTTTGACTAAAGGAGCCGCTCAAGCCATGCTTGCCCGTGTGGCGCTTTATATCGGTACCTGGAATAAGTTTCATGGTAGCGGAGAGTATAAGAGCTATCTTCAAATAGCTAAAGAAGCCAGCAAGCGACTGATTGACTCTAAAGAATATTCGCTGTACGCCGATTACCGTAATCTGTTTTTGCTTCCGGGCGAAGATTCGAATGAACATATTCTGTCATTTCGTTATTCTGCCGAAGCCGATACGTACAATCCCCGTATCCGTGCTACAATAGCCGACTTGTCTCATAGTCCGACGAAGGTATTGGCTGATGCTTTTCTTTGCAAAGACGGACTTCCTCTTGAGAAGTCGGCCTACCGGGTGGAATATCTTCCTGCGGGAAAAGAGTTCGAGAATCGTGATCCTCGCATGGCATTGACTATCTGGAAACCCGGCGATCCTTTTTTAGGCAAACCGTTTGTGCCTAATCTCACGAGCCAGACACGTACCGGATATATGTTTAAGAAGTATGGCGACGAGGAGTCTTACTCTAACATGAAGTCGCGGATTGATGAGATTCTGATTCGTTATGCAGAAGTATTGCTGACCTTTGCCGAAGCCAGTTTCGAACTGGACGACCGGATTTCCGATGAAGACTTGAACCTCTCTGTCAATGCACTCCGTAATCGTTTCGAGGGAGATCCTAACCGGCTGCCGGATCTGACCAATGCTTTTGTAGCAGAACACGGGTTAAGCATGCGTGATGAGATTCGCCGTGAGCGCAGAGTGGAGCTTGCCGCCGAATCGTTCCGTTATGACGATATCATTCGTTGGAAAACGGCAGAAACGGAGTTGCCTGCCGCTATCTTGGGTGCCAAGTTCGATCCGGAACTCTATCCGTCCACAGTTCCCGGTAAAGATGTCATTCTGGATAAGAACGGTTTCATATTGGTACAGAATGCCGAAAGCCGTACGTTTGATAGTTCGAAAGATTATCTTTTCCCTTTGCCGCTGCGCGAAGTTTCGCTGAATCCGAATTTGAAGCAGAATCCTAATTGGTAATTAGTTTCTGGTAAAGTGATTGTTTGGAGAGGAGCGTTCGTCAAGCGCTCCTCTTTTGAATGGTCTTATAAAAAAATGGAAACATGAAAAGACTGATTTTACCAATTGCATGTGGCATTTGCACTGTTACCTCTGATGCACAGACCGACAAACAACCGCATCCCAATGTGATCTTCATTTATGCAGACGATTTGGGATATAAGGATTTGAGTTGTACCGGAAGCCGTTTCTATGAAACTCCTCATATCGACAAGCTGGCAAGAGAAGGAGTTTGTTTTACTCAATCCTATGCCGCATGTCCGGTTTCGTCGCCGTCCCGGGCTGCTCTGTTGACCGGTAAATACCCTGCCCGGATCAACCTGACCGACTATATTCCCGGAGACCGGGCGTACGGTCCTCATAAGAATCAGCGGTTGGCTTCTTTGCCGTTCAATCTCCATCTGTCGAAAGACGAAATAACGATGGCCGAGGCCTTCAGGCAGAACGGATATTCTACCTTTATGGCAGGCAAGTGGCATCTGGCCGAGTCTGCCGAATACTATCCTGAGCAGAATGGGTTTGATATTAATATCGGAGGAAATAATACGGGGCATCCCTCCAAAGGATATTTTTCGCCTTATGGTAATCCACAACTGAAAGACGGTCCCGAAGGAGAGTATCTGACGGATCGCCTGACTGATGAAGTGATCCGTTATATCTCGGAGCCTAAGGAAAAGCCGTTCTTTGTCTATCTGTCCTATTATACGGTTCATCTGCCCTTACAGGCAAAAGCGGAAAAGATAGCCAAATACCGGAGAAAGTTGAGCCGGGCGGTTCCTGCGGATTCATCTTTTGTGAAAAAAGGAGAGACGTATCATAAACTTGTGCAGGACATTCCGGCTTATGCCGCGATGGTCGAGAGCCTGGACGAAAACATAGGACGCCTGTTAGATACCCTGCATCGGTCGGGACTCGATGAACGCACCATTGTTGTGTTTACGTCCGATAATGGGGGAATGGCCACCAGCAATACTACTCGTAATATCCCGACCTCCAATCTGCCTTTGCGTGCCGGAAAAGGATATTTGTACGAAGGAGGCATCAAAGTGCCTGCCATCATCCGGTGGAGTGGACACCTGAAAGGAAGACAGGTTTCGGATACTCCGATCATCGGTACGGATTATTATCCGACTTTGCTCGATCTTTGCGGATTGCCTCTACTGCCCGGACAACACGTGGACGGAGTTTCCATGAAACCCGTCTTACAGGGCGGACGGCTGTCCAGACCTTCCTTATTCTGGCATTATCCTCATTATAGCGGTGGACTGGGTGGTCGGCCTTCTGCGGCTATACGTGAGGGGGATTATAAGCTTATTGAGTTTTTTGAAGACCATCACGTCGAGTTGTACAATGTGATTCAGGACGAATCCGAAGAGAAAGACCTGTCACAAATATACCCTGAGATAGCAGATGGACTAAGGAAGAAACTATATTTGTGGTATAAGGAGGTCGGTGCCCGAATGCCTGTTGATAATCCCCACTATGTTTCTCCTGTGAAGGATTCCGACTCTTTTGAAAATAAATAATCGTTTGTACTTAAAATATAACAGATATGAAATTCGTTACCTTATCATTGTTAGCCACTGCGTTGACTGTTGGCGGAAATGCCGCCGAGCAGGCACGTTCCTCCAAGCAGCCCAATATCTTATTTATTCTGGCTGATGACTTTGGCTGGAGAGATCTGGCATGTACGGGCAGCCGTTATTATGAATCGCCCAATATCGATGGAATCGCCCGTAATGGCGTGAGGTTTACCCAAGGATATGCAGCCTGTCAGGTGTCCAGTCCTTCCCGTGCCAGCATTATGACAGGCAAGTTTACCGCCCGCCACGGAATAACCAATTGGATCGGTGAAGGAAGTGGAGAAGAGTGGCGCAAGATGGGAAGACATTCCAAGCTTCTTCCGGCCCAATACGTATGGCAATTGCCCAAAGAAGATATTACTCTGCCCGAAGCATTGAAAGCCCACGGTTATAAAACGTTTATGGCCGGCAAATGGCATTTGGGAGGTGAGGGTTCTTATCCCGAAGATCATGGTTTCGATATCAATATAGGCGGGCATGAAGCGGGAGGTCCTTATCCCGGCGGCTATTTTGCTCCCTATGGCAATCCGAAAATGAAAGAAGGACCGGATGGTGAGAATTTATCCATGCGTCTGGCACACGAGACAGCGTCGTTTATCGAAACCCATACCCGCCGGAATAAAAAGCAGCCTTTCTTTGCTTTTCTCTCTTTCTATGCTGTGCATGCGCCGATTGAGACCACTGAAGCCAAGTGGAGGCATTTCCGGAATAAAGCAGATTCGATGGGGATCGCTCCGATGGGGTTCGAAGTAGATCGTACATTGCCTGTACGTTTGCAGCAGGATAATCCCATATATGCCGGACTGATACAGCAGATGGACGATGCCGTGGGAGTGGTGCTTGCCAAACTGCATGAGTTGGGTTTGGATGAAAATACGATTATTGTGTTCACCAGTGATAATGGCGGAGTGTCTTCGGGCGATGCATACGCTACCTCTAACTACCCTCTTCGCGGCGGAAAAGGGCGGCAGTGGGAAGGTGGAATACGCGTACCGTTATTTATCGATTTTCCGGGTAATACTTTAAAGGGAGATTCGTGCGTGGTGCCTGTCACCGGTGCCGATTTGTATCCTACTTTTCTCGATATGGCAGGCATCCCATTAATGCCCGGCCAACATCAGGACGGTGTAAGCCTGCTTCCTCTGTTACAGGGCAAGAGCATCCCCGAGCGTGCTTTATACTGGCATTATCCTCATTATGGCAATCAGGGTGGCGAACCTTCTTCCATCATACGGCAAGGCGACTGGAAGCTGATTCATTATTACGAAGACGGCAGGGATGAACTTTATAATCTGCGGATAGACGAAACCGAGTCGGAACCACTGAATGTGCAATATCCCGAAAAGGTGGAGTTCTTGAGTAAGAAGCTGTCTGTATGGCTGACTGAGGTAGGGGCCAGATATCCTGAACTCGATCCTCAATACAATCCGGTAGCGGAGGCTCTCTATAAGAAAAAGACTCGCGAAAGAATGATGAAAACCTTGGAAGCTACCCGCAAGAAGCAGTTAGGCAAAGATTTCAAGCCTAATGCAGACTGGTGGGGGAGCGAAACGAAAGATTAAGGACGGGAAATTATGAAAGAGCGGAATCGGATGGTCAGCGCAGCACCACCCGGTCGCCCAGTCGTTTGGCCATCAGATTCTGTATCTCCTTCATCTCCTTGTACCGTTGCATGACAGCGTCGCACTGGGCGTTGTCATTCGCAATCGAAGGATCTTGCAGGGCATACATGATGTGCTTCAGCTCTTCTGCGACAATGGCGTTCTTGAAGTTAATCATCAGCATCGGGACCATCTCGTACAGCCGTTCTTCATCCGTCACCAACTTCTGTGTTTTGGAGTGATACTTGCTCAGTTGATACCGGTCACTCGCCAGTTCGGTGGCTATCGTACTGATTTTCGGATCGGGGTGCGCCACGAAGAAGCGTTCGGAAGCGAACTCCTGATCGTGGATATGTTCGGAGGCCTCCGAGAGGATACGGCGGTGGAGGGGATTATGGAAAGCCAGTTCGTCCTCCTTCAGGTCATTGATGACATACTCGACAACGGTGACCGGGACTTCGTTGCCTTCTTCATCCGTTAAGTTACACATCACCTTCTCTCCATAGCGCACAATCATCTGAATAATCAGGCGCTCGTATTTATAAAACTCTTGTCCCTCTTTACCTTCCTGTGGGATGAACGATTGGTAGGTGTCTGCCTCCATTTCTTCGGGAGGGAAAGGAGGAGGCATTTCGCCCGGTTGCGGCGTCGGGGCATTATTGGAGGCTATGGGTTTATTCCCCTTCTCGGCCTGAAGTTCCCTGCGCTTGGCCACTTCGGATACCAGTAACTTATCTTCTATCCGCAGCAACTGCCCGCACTCCTTGATGTACACATCCCGGACGATGGCTTCGGGAATCACCGCAATGCTGCGTACGATGTCGTTGATCAGCTCGGCACGTTTCATCGGGTCCTTGCCGGCATCCTCCATCAGCAGTTGTGCCTTGAAGCGTATAAAGTCCGTCTCGTGTTCCTGTATGAAGTTCTGAAACTCCGTAGCGTTGTGCTTCCGTGCAAAAGAGTCCGGGTCGTCTCCGTCGGGTAAGAGGCATACTTTGATATTCATTCCCTCTTCGAGCAGCATGTCGATCCCCCGGATAGAAGCTTTGATGCCCGCCATATCACCGTCATAAAGCACCGTGATGTTGTTGGTGAAACGGTGGATCAACCGGATCTGCCCCGGTGTAAGAGAAGTACCGGACGAGGCCACCACATTCTCTACTCCCGACTGGTGCATCGATATAACGTCCGTATATCCTTCCACAAGGAAGCAGCGGTCCTGCTTTACGATGGCCTGCTTGGCAAAGTAGATGCCGTATAGTTCGTTGCTTTTATGATAGATTTCCGATTCGGGAGAGTTGACGTACTTGGCAAGTTTCTTGTTCTCCGTGCTGAGCACACGTCCGCCGAAGGCAACCACTTTGCCCGAAAGCGTGTGAACGGGAAACATGACACGTCCCCAAAAGCGGTCGCGCAACTTATGGTCGTCCGTTTCATAACAGAGTCCGGTCTTTACCAGGAACTCTTGTTTGAACCCTTTGCGCAATGCCTCCTGTGCCAGTGCATCGCGCCCCTCGGTGCTGAAACCCAACTGGAACTTATCAATAATATCGTCACGGAAACCCCGTTGGCGGAAATAAGCCAGTCCGATGCTGCGTCCGTCTATATGGTTTTTCAGGATATTCTGAAAGTAGTCGCGGGCGAAGTTGTTGACAATGAACATACTTTCGCGGTTGCTTTGCACCTCTTTCTCTTCATTGGTCAGCTCCCGTTCCTTGATTTCTATGTTATACTTCTTGGCCAGGTAGCGGAGTGCCTCGGGATAGGACATCTGTTCGTGTTCCATGATGAAGTGCACCGCGTTGCCGCCCTTGCCGCAACTGAAACACTTGCAAAGTCCCTTGGAGGGAGACACGCTGAACGAGGGAGTTTTCTCGTTATGGAAAGGGCAAAGTCCCACGTAGTTCACACCGCGTTTGCGCAGCGTGACGAAGTCCGAAACCACTTCTACGATTTGTGCGGCATCGAGTATACGGTCTATGGTTGCCTGATCTATCATTGTTTTATCTCCTTGCGGATGCAAATGTACGTGATATTTCTTGGATAATCAAATGACTTTTCAGTGGATTCGACAGGACCTGCCGATATATCTGCCGCTTACTTAATGATCTCTGTACGCGCTGTTTCGCATTAAAAAGTTACTAAATAGGGGGTTAGTCTGACGAGTGCCCGATCTTTTTCTTGCCAACCGGAGGAAGAAAGTGCAAAATGGCGGCCTTTTGGGGTCGGAGAGCCGGGCTTTGGGGTAGAAAGAGCTTGTGTTCAGGGTAAAAAGAGCTTGTGTTTTTGGGAAAAGACGTAAGCATTCTCCCCGAAAGACGTAAGCATTTCCCGAAAATGATTACTTCTTTTTCAAATATCTCTATATGTTTTCCATGATTACATATATTGTTCTGTTTAAGGACGGATTTTTCTCCGTATTTCTTTCCGGTTGCTTGGCTGATACGGAGCTTTCTTTTCTGCCAGAAAGATACTCCCGTTGCTTCCGGGTGGATGATATGATACAGAAAGAACCCTTTACTGCTCAATATGCTTCTTATATCGATAAATGCGATCAATCGGATCGGAGGAAAAATGAATTAGAGCCGTTTTTTCCTTCTTGCCTTTCCCTTGGGGCTAAAGAATGAAAACTGGGCGCTTCTTATTATCATTTTGACATTTTGCTTATCCCGCGAATTAGAAAAGAAAGGAGAGGGGATGTCTGTGATGAATGATGACATCCCCTCATACTTATGATAAAGATTATCATTTAATTTTCTCTCGTATCTTCGTCAGGTACTTTTTCATTCCCTCCGCATCTTTGTTGGTGATGATCTCAAGCAGTTGTTTCAGCTCTGTGCGGATGTTCTCCACTTGTGACGGTGTGCGCGGATTGAACAGGATTTCCTGCAATAAGTAGTCATCTTCGCTCAGCAGCCCTTTGGCAATGGCCATGTGCTTTTTGAATGTGGTTCCCGGAGCTTCCTGGTGCTTCATGACAGCTGCAAAAACAAATGTCGAAACAAACGGGATGGACAGGGAGTAAGCCACTGTTTCATCATGCTCGTCGAAAGTATATTCGAAGATGTTCAGGTTCAGGCTATTGTATAAGTCTTTAAAGAATACTTTCCCCAAATGATCACTCTCACTGATGATGATGGCGCTTTCGCTGCTCAGATTGCTCAGGCTGGCAAAAGTAGGGCCAAACATCGGGTGAGTGGAGACATAACGGAATCCGCTTTCTTCGTAGAACTTCTTCAATCCGGTTTTTACCGAAGCAATATCACTCAGGATACAGTCTTTGGGCAAAACCGGCAGAATTTTGCGGAAAGCGTCCAGCGTGTATTTCACTGTGGCAGCATTGATCACCAGTTCCGGTTCGAACTCCTTGATCTCCTCCAGAGTGGTGAAGCGGTAGGTGTTGTATACAAACCGAAGCTGATGCGGGTTGACGTCGAACACGGCCGTCTCGTGCTGGAAACTTAGTATGTCAGTAAAGAAGGAGCCCATCTTGCCGGCTCCCAAAATTAGAATTCGCATAATATGAATGATTTGCTATTTATTGATAATCTCCATCTGTTGACGAACCGATTCTTCGTGGATGGCTTCGAAGATCACTTTCACAAACTCTGCACTCATGCCGCACTGTTCGCCCTGAGCACCTCGTTTTTCAAGAATCTCGTTATAACGTCCGGTCTGAAGCACTGTGATATCGTGTTCCTTTTTGTAAGTACCGATTTCGCGTGCTACGCGCATACGTTTTGCCAATTCCTGTATGATGTTGTCATCACATTCGTCAATCTGCTTGCGCAATACGTTCAGATTCTCCGTTGTCTGCGTTTCTTTACGGATGACAAGCAGGTTGAGGATATAGTCCAGTACGTCCGGAGTCACTTGCTGTGAAGCGTCGCTCCATGCACAGTCCGGGTTGCAATGGCTTTCTACAATCAATCCGTCAAAGTTCAGGTCCATAGCCTGCTGGCAGAGAGGAGCTACCAGTTCGCGCTTTCCGCCGATGTGGCTCGGATCGCAGAAGATAGGTAGTTCGGGTATGCGGCGGCGCAATTCGATAGGAATGTGCCATTGAGGCAAGTTGCGGTATAACTTCTTGTCGTAGCTGCTGAATCCGCGGTGGATGGCTCCCAGACGTTTCAGTCCGGCGTTGTTGATGCGTTCCAAAGCACCGATCCATAATTCCAGGTCCGGGTTTACCGGGTTTTTAACCAGTACAGGAATGTCTACTCCCTTCAGTGCATCGGCTATTTCCTGTACGGCAAAAGGATTGGCAGTGGTACGTGCTCCTACCCAGAGTACGTCGATACCCGCTTTCAGGCATTCGTACACATGTTTGGCGGTGGCTACCTCGGTAGATACGTACATGCCGGTTTCTTTTTTCACCTCTTTCAGCCAGGCCAGTCCGTCCACACCGATTCCTTCGAAACCTCCCGGTTTGGTGCGCGGTTTCCAGATTCCCGCACGGAAGATTTTTACTCCTTTGGCTGCCAGTTGGGTAGCTGTTGACATTACTTGCTCTTCTGTTTCGGCGCTGCAAGGGCCGGCTATTACCATCGGGCGTTTATCTTCCACACCCGGCAATAAGATTGATTCGAGTTCCATATCGATCTAATTCGTTTAGTTGTTATTTCATTATTGATTTGATTCGTTCCAGCGCTTCTGCCAGCTTGGCGTCTTTGCAGCAGAGAGAGATGCGGATGTATCTTGCTCCGTTGCTTCCGAATATAAATCCAGGAGTGATGAAGACGCGGGCCTCCTGCAGCACTTTCTCTGTCAGTTCTTCCACGTCGGCGCAACTTGCGGGGATTTTTCCCCAGAGAAACATGCCCACCTGCTTTTCGTCGTACGTGCATCCCAGCGTTTTCATAATCTCGCCGGCCAGGTGACGACGGTTCCGATAGTTTACATTGTTGCCTTCGTACCAGGTCGAATCCGCTTCAAGTGCTTTGGCAGCTGCCAGTTGCATGGCACGGAACATTCCGCTGTCGATGTTGCTTTTCACTTTCAGAATCCATTGTACAAACTCTGCGTTCGAAGCCAGCATGCCGATACGCCATCCCGGCATATTGTGACTTTTACTCATGGAGTTGAATTCTATACAGCATTCTTTGGCACCCGGCACACTCAGGATACTGATCGGCTTATCGTTCAGGATAAAGCTGTACGGATTGTCGTTCACAATCACGATGTTCTTGCGGCGGGCAAACTCCACCAGGCGTTTGTACAGTTCCGGAGTAGCGTTGGCACCGGTAGGCATGTTCGGATAGTTGGTCCACATCAGTTTCACGCGGCTCAGATCCATCTTTTCCAGTTCATCGAAGTCCGGCATCCATCCGTCTTCCTCTTTCAGGTTATAGTTCACCACCTCGGCACCCAGTATTTTGCTTAACGAAGTGTAGGTGGGATATCCCGGATTGGGCACCAGTACCTGTTCTCCCGGATTGACAAAAGCGAGTGTCACGTGCAAGATGCCTTCTTTTGATCCGATCAGCGGCTGAATTTCTGTTGCCGGATTCAGTTCCACTCCATACCAGCGTTTATACCAGTCGGCAAAACCCTTGCGAAGTTCCGGTATACCCACATACGGTTGATAACCGTGTCCGTTCGGATCGTGAGCATTATTACATAGCGTTTCGATGGTCTGTTCCGAAGGAGGCATGTCCGGGCTTCCGATTCCCAGGCTGATTACATCTTTACCTTCTGCGTTCATCCGTGCCACTTCTTTCAGTTTCTTCGAAAAGTAGTATTCGCTTACACCGGCCAGTCTGTCGGCCGGCGCTACCTTATACGTTTGATTTTCCTTCTGCATATTCGCCTAATATTTTAAGTTCTTTCGTCAATGGAGTGATTGCTGTAATCGATTGTTTATATCTCAGGTAATCGTTGAAAGCTACATCTACGTAAAACTGGTATTCCCATTCCCGTCCGATGATAGGGAGCGATTGTATTTTTGTTAAGTTGATATTATAAAAAGATAGAATAGACAGAACCTGTGAGAGACTTCCTTCGGAGTGGGGGAGAGTGAAAACGATGTTTGCTTTGTTGAGAACGGTGTTTTGCTTTCGTATCTCGTCCACCTGCCACGGATCTGCCACTACCAGAAAACGGGTGAAATTGTGTTTGTTGGTTTCGATGCCTTCCTGCAGTACCTTCATTCCGTAGCGTTCGGCAGCGGCACGGGAACAGATGGCGGCGTGCCCTTTCAGGTTTTCCCGTTTGATGATTTCGGCACTCAAAGCCGTATCTTCGGCTTCTACCACTTTGATACGTGGGTGTTGGTTCAGGAACTCCCGGCATTGCATCAGGGCAATCGGGTGAGAGTTCACCTCGGTAATGTCATTCCAGTCCTCTTCGGGCAGGCAAACGAAGCTATGCGAAATGCGTAATTTGTATTCGCCGATAATTTGTGTGCCGCTTTGGCGCAACAATTCGTTGTTGTGCAGCAGGCTTCCTGCAATCGTGTTTTCAATGGCCAGCATCCCGATGGTCTGACTATCTTTCCGGATGGCAGCAAACACATCTTCAAAGTTGGCGCAACAGATTAATTCTATCTCTTCTCCTTCGAAGTACTTGTGTGCGGCTATATCGTGATACGAGCCCAGTGTTCCTTGAATTGCTATTCTTTTCATTCCTATTGAGTATATGGTATAAAAAAATCCCGCGTCCATGTCGGAGCGGGATTCATATTATTAGTTTCTCTTAATTTCAGTTCTTAAGCACCCTGTCACTTGATACATACAAACTCCCGCTCTACTTTCTGGCTAAAGTAAAAGTAAAAAAAGAAGTAATATGTAAAAGTGAATACGTTCATCAGATCTATTTTCTTTTTGTTTTAAATCTGAGGCAAAATTAATGCTTTTATCTTAAACGCAAATAAAAAACAAACTTTTTTTTGTGATTTATGTGTTTATATTCCCAATTTGTGCTTTTATGACTATAAATGGCCTTTATAATATAGTATATAGGCTTGTCTTTGTTAATGTTTGCTAAATGGGACGTTTCAGTTCTTAAGATGCTAGTTTTTCTCCTAAAAACTTCTTTTATTTGTCAGACAAATAAGATTAATCTTATTTTAACTAAACTGAATTGTTATACTATGGATACATTAAAACTACATGGTCAGGCGATAACTTTGGTCGATCAGGTCGAAGATAACCTACTTACTTATTTTAGAACCAAAGATCTGCGGGCAGGAGATGCCATTCCCAATGAGATGGAACTGGCCGCTGCTTTGGGTGTGGCACGTAGTGTGCTGAGGGAGGCCCTCAGCCGATTGAAAATGGTAGGGATGATCGAGACACGTACCAGGCGGGGAATGATTCTGACCGAACCTTCTATCCTTGGAGGCATGAAGCGGGTTGTCGATCCTCGCATTCTGAGTGAGCATTCCCTGTTTGATCTTTTAGGTTTCAGGATTGCTTTGGAATTGGGAATTTGCAGTGATCTTTTCCAGAATATAACTCCGGAAGATATTGTTGAACTGAAGGAGATTGTCCGGTTGGGAATCGCTTTTGAGAACAATGAATATGCCCCTATCAGTGAATTTACTTTTCATGCTAAACTTTATGAGATAACCGGTAATGCCACTATCCGTGAATTTCAGGAGATCATCCATCCCGTGATGGTTTTTGTGAAAGACAAATTCAAAGAGTTGCTCGAACCTATTAATATAGAGATAAAAGAGCGGGGAGAATTGGTAACTCACGCTGACCTTCTCGGCTTTTTGGAAAAACATGATGAGGCCGGTTATAGAAAGGCGCTTGAGAAACATTTTGCCGTATACAAGATTTTTATGAAACGTAGAATCGTTAACGAATAATCGGGGGGATTGCAAGAAGTCAAACAGAATTTTAGCATTCCCTTGGGGAATATCTGGAGGATGGCCGTTCTTTTATTGCAGGTAACCGGGTAAATAACCATTTATTGTAGCTGCGCAGCCATTTTATACCTTTGTTATCGACACTGAGAAATGGGTTTCCAATCAGAGATTCCTTATTCTTATTAATATCTAATTAAATAATAAAATGAAACATTATCAACGTTTGGAAGGAATGGTTGCCGCCACTTTTACTCCTATGGATGCGCGGGGAGATATCAATCTTTCTGTTATAGACAAATACGCCGACCTGATGGCTGAATCAGGAATGGCAGGTGTATTTGTTTGTGGAACCACAGGAGAATCTCATTCACTGACTACGGGTGAGCGTAAAGCTATTCTTGCTCAGTGGATAAAGTCTGCCCGGAAACGCTTCAAGGTGATTGCGCATGTGGGTAGTAACTGCCAATTGGAAGCTATGGAGCTGGCTCGGCATGCACAAGAGGTGGAAGCTGATGCTTTTGCCGCTATGGCTCCCTGTTTTTTTAAACCCTCTTCGGTAAAGGATCTGGTGGACTTTTTTACTCCAATTGCTCAAAGTGCTCCCGATCTTCCTTTCTATTATTATAATATGCCGTCTATGACGGGAGTATCTCTTTCGGTTCCCTCTTTTCTTATAGAGGGAAAGAAAACGATGCCTAATCTGGTTGGAACAAAATTCACACACAATAACCTGATGGAGATGGGTGAATGTTTGGAACTCAATAATGGAGAATTCGAAGTGCTGCATGGATACGATGAAATTCTGATTGCCGGATTGGCTTTAGGAGCCGTTGCCGGTGTTGGTAGTACCTACAATTATTTACCTGCTGTATATCAGAATCTTTTTGATGCGTTCAAGGAAGGTGATATCTGTACTGCTCGCCGGATGCAGCAGAAGTCGATTGAAATAGTAAAAATAATAATTAAATACGGAGGAGGTGTACGTGGAGGAAAAGCAATAATGAATTTAATAGGTGTTGATTGCGGCCGGTGTCGTCTGCCCGTCACACCGTTTGGCGATGATGAATATTCTTCGCTCAAAAGAGATCTTGAAAAAATAGGTTTCTTGAATTAAAAAATAAAAGTAGGGAAGGGGAAATAGACTTTGGACGGAATATACCCCCTTCGCCCTACGCCTTAAATTTTATATTAAAAGCATACAAAGATGAGAAAAATTACTCGAATTAAGTGTCTCATTGTTGTTTTATTGACATTTATTGGGACATTAGCACCCGTTCATGCTCAACAAAGTGGCAATTTTGAGATTAGTGGTGTTGTTAAGGACACATCCGGAGAACCGGTCATAGGTGCTACAGTTATTGTAAAGAACACACAAATAGGTACAACTACCGATGTCGATGGAAAATTTAAATTGAAGGTTCCACATAAATCTTTGTTACAAATCTCCTTTATTGGAATGAAAACCAAGGATCTGAAAGTAACCAATAATACATTTTATGAAATTACTTTGGAAGATGAATCGGTTCTACTTGACGAGGTCGTAGCCATCGGTTATGGAACTCAATCTAAGGCAACCGTTACTTCAGGAGTTGTATCTGTGAAGAAAGCGGAGTTAATGTCTTCTGTCTCTGCATCTCCTTTGAACAATCTACAGGGAAAGGTTGCTGGACTGGATATTCGACAGACTACCGGACAGCCCGGTGCACAGCCGGTAGTGCTGATCCGTGGCGGGTCAACCGATCCGGCTAACGACTCTCCTCTTTTTGTCATTGATGGGGTTGTCCGTAGCAACATGAATGGACTCAATCAGGAAGATATTGAGTCTATGGAAGTACTGAAAGATGCCGCTTCCGCTGCAATTTATGGTGCTAAGGCCGCCAATGGTATCATTCTTATTACTACCAAGCAAGGCTCTTCAAAAGATGGTAAAGCCACTATTTCCGCTTCCTACCGTTTGGGAGTTGAGCAGATTCGGCAGCATTATCCGTTTTCCGGTGCACGCGACTATCTGTATGCTTCCCGTTTAGCCGGTTCCCGTGGAATCAATGACGCCAATGTCAGCGGACGCCTGGAAGGCGGCGCATATCCTTATTCAACAGGTAATATCAATTATAAAAATGGAGCCTTGGAAGGATATGGCTATTCTCGTTTCACTACCGAATATTTAGATGATTTGATTTCCAATATGGGACAGTCTTATGTCGATGATTTGCTGAACAGACAAGGATATGAAACGATGACCGATCCTTATTCGGGAAAACAGTTGATATTTAAAGACAATCACTATCAAAAAGATGTATTGTTTCAGACTGCATTGACACACAACTACGATCTGAGTGTTTCCGGCGGAAATGACAAAGGTAATTATTATGTGAGTTTGGGGTATATTAATTCCGAAGGTATTGTTCTGGGTACGGGATACGATCGTTTCAGCCTTACTGCCAATGGAAATTACAATCTTCGCAGTAATTTAAAATTAACCGTCGGATTGAAACATTCCACAATTTCGAATAAAGCGACTGATCCGGAGAACTCGGGCACAAGCACAATGGACCGTTCTTCTCGCTATCCTACGACCTTCCGTCTGTATTATGACGATGGAACTCCCGGTATTGGTGAAGCCGGAGGCTCACCCCGGAATAGACTGCACGAATTATATTATCAGGATATTTCGGACAAAGCTTATCGAAACACGATTCAGTTAGGATTGGATTGGGAGATTCTGAAGGGATTGCATTTTAAGCCGTCAGCCTCCTATTATATGCAGGAAAATATCTATCGTTTTTTTGAGAAGTATAACGAGTTTAATAAAGGTCGTAAGACACTCGAGAAACACGACCAGTATAAGCAAATCATGGCAGACGCGGTGTTTACCTATGATAAAGTATTCAGTGATAAACACACTCTTAATGCAATGATAGGTATGAATTATACCCAGGACGATACTTATAAATTGAAAGGAACAGGCTCGGAAGCCCCTACGGATTATGTACCTACGTTGGCGCCTACCAAGCCCGATTTACAGCGTACCACTTCCTCTTTGGATAAAGAAGTACTGGTAGGTTTCTTTGCCCGTGTCAATTATGACTATAAGCGCCGCTATTTGCTGACGGTTTCAGCACGCTATGACGGAGCCTCCCAATTTGCCGAAGATCATAAATTCGCATTGTTTCCGGCCGTATCCGGAGGATGGAATATGCATTATGAAGACTGGTTTCCCAAAACCGTTGTCAGCCGGATGAAATTGCGGGCGAGTTGGGGACAGACCGGAAATAATAAGTTGTCGTATTCTAATACCCAAGGCGAATATGCTTCATATATTTATGCCGGAAATCCGGGGGTACTGAATAGTGTACTTGCCAATAACAGTTTGGTATGGGAAACAACCTCTAATGTGGATTATGGTTTTGATGCCGGTTTCTTTGATAATCGTCTTGAACTGTCGGTAACCGGATATAATAAATTGACTTCCGATCGTTTGTATGACAAAGCTCTTCCGGCACAGACAGGTTTTAGTTCTATAAAGGCCAATTTGGGGACTGTACAGAACAAAGGTTTTGAGTTATCGCTGACAGCACATCCTCTTTCAACAACTTCCCCCGTGAATTGGGATGTTACGGGTACTTTCAGTATGAACAGGACGTATATGAAAAAGCTTCCTTATAATGGGAGAGACAAAAATCGGGTACAGGGCGGACTTGTATGGGATGCTAAATCGGGTACTTATGTTGAGACCGGCGGCCTGGCCGAAGGCGAGAGGATAGGCGGACGTTGGGGATATAAGTATCTGGGGGTATACGATACAGATGAAGAAGCTGCAAAAGCTCCGGTCGACACCAAGGTCTCCGGTTCTAAGATGAATAAGAAAAAGGTTGCTGGAGATGCTATCTGGGCCGACCTTGACAATAATGGAGTTATCGATGATAAGGATATTACTTTTATTGGCTGGGCCAATCCGGATAAGAAGGGAGCCTTGATTAATAATTTGTCTTACAAGAATTTTTCTCTTCGTTTGGTTGTCGATTTTGCTTTAGGACATTCCATTGCCAATATATGGAGATGCCGTGCCAATGCCAATGCACGCAATGCCATTATAACGACTACTGACGTTACGAATGGAAACATCTGGTGGCAGACGGGTGATGCTGCAACAGCCAAGTATCCGCGTTACGATGTTGCTTCGGACTGGGATAACGGATATCGCAATCACATGCGTACAATAGCTTATGCCGGAATGAATTCAAATGGAAATGCCGACAATACGGCTTATTATTCAAAGGGAGATTATTTGTGCTTCCGTGAGGTTTCGTTAGGTTATGAACTGCCGCGTTCCGTATGTTCTAAAATGAAGGTGAAAGGGGTGTCTTTGAATGCCGGTGTGACAAATATCGGATACATTACAGCCTTTGACGGATTAAATCCTGAACAGTACGATGGACAAGAGACCGGTGAATACTTTCTCCCGATTCAATTTAACTTTGGTGTAAGACTAACTTTTTAAAATGATTTTCACTATGAAAGCAACAAAAATATTGATCTGTATTCTCTGCTGCACATGGATTTGCAGTTGTAGCTTGTTGGAGGTTGATCCGGTTTCTACCATCACTTCACAGTCGTTCTGGAAAACTCCGGGAGATGCCAAAGCTTATCTTACGGGCATTTACAATAAGGTGCGTTCCCTGAATAATACTTCTTATTACGGTGAAGACCGGGGAGATGCTTTTAAAGCCGGTGAGATCGGCCCTACGAGTGTGGCATGGGCCCATACTTTGCTTGAGAGCAATGCTCCTTCTTATCGTTCGGCTTATAATATCATTCATCACGCCAATCTTCTTTTCAATAAAATTGAAAGTCTGAAGTTTACTAATGAGACTGAGAAGAATCGTATAAAAGCTGAGTGTCACTTTCTAAGAGCATATACTTATTTTCTTATAGTGCGTATTTGGGGAGATGCTCCCATCATTACTGATCCTGTGCTTTCGGACAACGTTGAGCTTAAACCCCGTTCTCCCAAAGAAGACGTCATGAAGTTGATCCTTGAAGATATAGAACAGTCTGTCCTGTTATTTCCGGAGGATGGATATATCAATAAGAATTTAGCTTCAAAGCCGGCTGCCTATGCTTTGAAAGCCGATGTTTTAATGTGGAAAGCAAAGGTCCTGAATGGTGGAAATGCGGATCTGGAAGAAGCGATCAAGGCAATCGATCAGGTAGGCGGGAGTGGAGTGTCTTTGCTACCGGATTATGCAAAGGTATTTGCCAATGATAATAAAAAGAATAATGAGATCATTTTCTCTTTTTATTTTGAACGCTATGAAACTGGAAATCTTTCTATTGCAACCAACACTACATCGAGAACCGATAATTTATCGATGGCTGTCAACTTGGCCGATGCGGCAACTTCACCCAATCAGAGCCGCCATGTCTATGCCCCAAGTGACAAGGCCAGAGAGTTGTATCTTAAGTATCCGGGCGATAGGCGCTATAAAGTCGCCATGATTGATTTGGTGGATAAAGATGGTAACCTGATTTTAACCCAGACAAACAAATTCAGGGGGAAGGCCTATTCCGACGATCGTTATTTTGACGATGACTTGATAGCTTATCGTTGGGGAGATCTTCTTCTGTTGCGTGCTGAGGCCAATGCTGCACTCAATAAGATATCTGAGTCTCTTGTCGATCTGAATGAGGTTCGTGACCGGGCGGGCCTGGAGCCCTATGATGGCCCGAAAGATAAGATTGCTGTAGAGAAAGAAATCTGTGACGAACGTTTAAGAGAGCTTTTTATAGAGCAAAAACGATGGTTTGATTTGGTGCGTTTCCATTGTGGCGGGACCATTGACATTTATAAGGAGGTGCCCAATTTGAATGACAAACCCGGTTATCCGTTGTATTTCCCAATCAATTATAATGATATGGTCTTAAATGACAAACTGGTGCAGACAGATGGGTACGAAAGTAATGTAGAGAGATAGAATATAAAAAGAAGGAACTGTGTGGAGTAGCTGTTATATACTTTTACACAGTTCTTTTGATACGGAAGTATAATAATTTAAAGCATAAGTTTATGAAGAACACAATCTTGAAACTGTTTCTATTGTTTTGTGCTGTTCCTTCAATCGGACAAAATGTCCACCCCAATCTGCCTTGGATCGACATATCGGGGCAGCGTGAACGGCAGGTGACAATAGCTCCGGGCAGGCCGGATTTATATAACGGACATCCTACTACTGTAATGATGGATGATCATAAGACTATTCTTTGTACCTGGTCTTACGGGCATGGAGGTAAAGCGTCTTTCATAGCCGAAAGTAAGGATGCCGGGCTGACTTGGAAAAATGGTAAAACCCCTGCTGACTGGCAGACGATGAGCAATTGTCCCAGTATTTATAAACTGACGGATAAGCAGGGGAAAGAGCGTGTCTTTGTGTTTAGTGCCTGGCCGGACATGCCTATGACTTATAGTGAAGACGGAGGGAAGAGCTGGAGTCCGGTCCGTAGTTTGAATAAACCTTGTGTGATGGCGTTTTCAAGCATTGTAAAATTGAAGAATGGCGATTATCTCGGGTTGTATCACCGTGGACTGAATGATCGGGATCGTCCTCCGTTGACTTTGTGGCAATCTGTCTCACATGACGGAGGATTGACCTGGAGCGAGTCGGTGAAAGTAGGCGAGATGGAGGGGCGTTCACCCTGTGAACCCTGTGTCTTCCGCGCTCCCGATGGCAAACGGCTTGTCTGTGTAGCGCGTGAAAATAACCGGGTAGGCAATTCTCTGATGATGTTTTCTGATGATGAGGGAACCACCTGGTCTCCTTTGCAAAAAACTCCCTGGGGCCTGACCGGAGACAGGCATGTAATAAAGTTTACTCCTGACGGTCGTATGATTGCCGTCTTTCGGGATATGGCTCCCAACAGTCCGACGAAAGGGCATTTTGTAGCCTGGGTCGGTAATTATAAAGATTTGCTTGAGGGAACTTCCGGACAATATAAAATAAAGCTTTTACATAGTTATGCCGGTTCGGATTGTGGATATCCCGGTCTCGAAATCCTTCCGGATGGGACTATTGTCGCCATCACTTATGTTAAAATGCGGCCGGGCCCTGAACAACACTCCATTGTCGGCGTACGCTTCAAACTTGAAGAAACTGATAAAATGCTATATTAACTTTTATCCCCAATTTTACCAATATGCGTTATATTTCGATATTGTTTTTATTGAGTTGTTTTTTACTCAGTACTCCGTTACGTGCCGAGCGGGTGAAAGTTATTGTTAGACAGCCCATAGTACCGGTCTTGACAAAAAAGGAGATTAATCCGGTTTTGCAATTAAAGTTGATAAAGAGCTGTCCGGGACCATGTTTTGTAAAGGAGATCGGATTATCCCTGAAAGGTACTACTTTGTTGACCGATTTAACTCATTTGAGTTTATATAGAGTTGCCGGAAAGAGGGGGCTTTCTGACTGGGAAAAGTGTGTCGACTCAGTTGCTCCCGCTTTAAAAACGGTTTTAGACACTCCGTTGGAATTGAAATCAGATACTACCATACTGTGGGTAACTGTTAAATTGAAAGATAAAGTTGACTTAACCCATCGTGTGACGGTCAGTTGTGATCATGTGACGACGACTTGTGGTAAGGCTTCTGTAACTTCCGTTCGTCCGATTGTCGCACTCCGTACCGGAGTCGCTGTACGGCAAAGAGGGGAAGACGGAGTTCATACTTCGCGTATTCCCGGCATTACTACTTCCCTGAAAGGAACTTTGATGGCCATATTTGATGCCCGTTACGATAGTTCGCGTGACTTGCAAGGTGATATCGATATTGCGATGATGCGAAGCCTGGATGGTGGAATGAGCTGGCAGCCGATGCAGATAGTGCTCGACCGCAAAAAGTGGGGTGGATTGCCAGAGAAATATAATGGAATCAGTGATGCTTGTATCCTGACCGATGAAAAGAACGGTACTATTTATGTGGCGGGACTCTGGATGTATGGAGTCTTAGATCCCCGATCGGGTAAATGGGTGGAAGGAATGACGCAGGACAGTACCCGTTGGATACACCAATGGCATGCGAAAGGTTCTCAGCCCGGGCTCGGGGTTAAAGAGACCTGTCAGTTCTTGATTACGAAAAGCGTGGATGACGGACTGACTTGGAGTGACCCTGTAAATATAACAGCACAAACCAAGAAACCGGAATGGTGGCTGTATGCTCCGGCACCGGGGCATGGCATTACTTTGAAAGACGGTACATTAATATTTCCCACACAAGGCCGTGATAAAGATGGAATACCATTCTCTAATATTACGTATAGCAAGGATGGGGGAAAAACATGGATAGCCTCTAAGCCGGCTTATCACAACACTACGGAGTGCATGGCAGTCGAATTACAGGATGGCAGTGTCATGTTGAATATGCGTGATAACCGTAATCACGGTAATAAAAAGGTCAATGGACGCCGTATTTGTGTCACCTCCGATCTGGGAAGCACATGGACGGAACATTCCACTTCCCGAAAAGCATTGATAGAGCCTACTTGTATGGCAAGTATTCATCGACATACTTATCAGGAAAACGGCAGGCAAAAGACTCTTCTTCTATTCTGCAATCCGGAGTCTTATGACAGTAGAGACCACATGACGCTAAAGTGCAGCCTGGATGATGGAAATACCTGGGATTCCGGCCGGAAAATCATGTTGGATGAGTTGGGAAGTTTTGGCTATTCCTGCATAACTTCGGTCAATGATTCTACGATTGGTGTTTTTTATGAAAGTAGCCAGGCACAGATGGTTTTCCAACAAATACAGTTGAAAGAGCTCATAGGTAAAGGTAAATCATATAAAGAGAGATAGTTGGTATGAAAAATAGAAAAATATATCCTTGGATCGTTGTCGGACTTTTATGGTTTGTGGCATTATTAAATTATATGGATCGTCAGATGCTGTCAACCATGAAAGATGCGATGCAGATAGATATTATAGAATTGCAGTCGGCTACCAATTTTGGGCGGCTAATGGCAGTCTTCCTTTGGATTTACGGTCTTATGAGTCCGATGGCAGGAATTATTGCCGATCGCGTCAGTCGTAAATGGTTGATTGTCGGGAGTCTTTTTGTCTGGTCGGCGGTCACTTATGGCATGGGGTATGCCGATACATTTAATCAAATCTACTGGTTGCGCGCATTGATGGGAGTCAGTGAGGCATTATACATTCCTGCGGGCCTCTCCTTGATAGCCGATTGGCATCAGGAGAAATCACGTTCGCTGGCAGTCGGTATCCATATGACGGGATTGTATGCCGGTCAGGCTATTGGCGGGTTTGGTGCTACGGTAGCTGCGGCCTATTCGTGGCATACTACATTCCATTGGTTCGGTATTGTAGGCATTGTCTATGCATTGGTCTTGATTATATTCCTTCGTGAGAATGAAGAACATGCCAGGGTCATTCGGGCCATGCATACAGATAAATCAAAAAAGATTCCGTTGTTTAAAGGAGTGACTCTTTTATTCGGTAATATTGCTTTTTGGATTATTCTGTTCTATTTTGCGGCTCCCAGTCTTCCCGGATGGGCTACGAAGAATTGGTTGCCTACCCTGTACGCTGAGAATCTCGATATCCCTATGGCTGAGGCAGGGCCTATATCCACTATAACGATTGCTGTCTCTTCTTTTATCGGAGTTATTCTGGGAGGGTTATTGTCAGACCGTTGGGTATCCAAAGACATACGCGGACGTATCTATACAGGCGCAATCGGGTTAGGGTTGACCATACCTGCGCTTCTTTTATTGGGCTTAGGCAATGGTTTCATCAGTATAATAGGTGCAGGATTTCTGTTTGGGGTCGGTTTCGGTATGTTCGATGCCAATAATATGCCTATTTTGTGCCAGTTTGTTTCGGCCAAATATCGGGCAACGGCCTATGGTATAATGAATATGACCGGAGTTTTTGCCGGAGCAGTTGTAACAAGCTTGTTTGGAAAATGGACGGACGGTGGCAACCTGGGATTGGGATTTGCTATTCTGGGAGGTATTGTATTGTTGGCTTTGGGCATGCAGTTGTGCTTTCTTCGTCCGCACACGGATAATATGGAATGATACAAATCATTTCCCGGACAGGGAGTAAGGTTCCGGTCCGGGAAATGACTGTATCAGAACGGTTAGTTTACAGTCCCAATACGTTTGGGGTTGTTTCTGCTTGCTGATTGTTGAACTGTCCGTTCAGGTTCTCTCCCTCTTTCGGGTTCAGCTCCAGCGATTTCTTCATATCTTCAATCGAACCGTCTTTGTCCCCGTTTAATAGTTTGGCACGTCCCCGTTCATGATAGGCGGCTCCAAAGTTCGGATTCAACTCGATAGCTTCGTCAAACAACTCAATAGCAGCTGTCAATTTCTTCTGTGTGATAAATAGTTGTCCCAGATATAGGTAAGCCTGTTCGTTGAAGGGGTTTATCTCTGTCACATGGAGATAGTCCGTCTCTGCTTCTTCTTCCTTTCCGGTGGCTTCTTTTATTTTGCCACGTAGCAGGAGGGCAGCTTCTTCGTCCGGATTCTGTGCAAGTATGGCTTCAATATCTTCCATAGCCTCTGCAAATTGCTGCATCTTATACAGTGCTTCGGCACGGAGCAGTCGGGCTTCCGTGAAATCATCTTTCAGCACAATGGCTTTTGTCAGATGGGCGATGGTCATTATTCCGTTATCCAATCCATGATTGGCTTTGCCCAACAGGTAGTGTGCCATTGCGTTTCCTTCTTCCAGTGCGATGGCTTTCTGGGCGGCATCGGCCATCTCCTGATAATCTTCTTGCATGAAGCAGAGATTGGCCAGGGTCAGGTACGTGCTTGTCAATTCTGGTTCCAGCGCGATCATACGTTCCAGCAACTCATGTGCTTTCCCGAATTCACCGGTCTGGATGTAAAGCTGGCTCAGATAATTCAGTGTTTCGAAATCTTCTTCAATGGCCAGCGCTTCGTTAAAGCACTTAATGGCATAGTCCGGACGTCCCATACGTTGGGCACGCAGGCCGTCATATTTAAATATCTCAAAGTTCTTTTTGGCGTTTTTTTGTTTTTCTTCCTCAGGGTTTTCTGTTTTCCCCGCAAAAAAAGATTTAAAGAAGTTCGGCATGATCAAAGTTTTTTTTAGTTTGGTTGCAAATGTAGTAATTTCATCACATAACCCTGTTGCTTTTCAGGAAGTTTTTTCAGTAAGCAGTCCGTTCTCAGAGCTCAGTAAGCCCTCGTCCAGCATAAACCGTATCACTTCGCTCAACTGCTCTTTATCTGTATTTATGTGTGAAGCTATCTCCGCCGGAGTCATCGGATGCTCTTTCAGCAGAGCACATATTTGCTCTCTCAGTCCGTCGAAGGTGCTTTGTGATATATCCGGTTCGGCGCGGTGGCTGAGGCAGACGTCACATTGCCCGCAGTTATGTTCGTTCTTCTCTCCGAAGTAGCGGAGCAGCATCCGGCTACGGCAGACATTCTCCGAAGTGACGTATTCCACCATGGCATGGATACGGGTTTCATAGCGTTCTTTCCGTTCTTCATATACTGCTCGGGGTATTTGCAGATAATGGAGGTCTATCCGCTCACGTGTATATATAATGTAAGGTGTTTTTTTGTGCGGGATGTAGTCGACGATACGGCGCTTGCTCAGCATCACCAGCAAGTCGTAAATCTGTTGCCGGGTCAGTCCCGTACGTACCGCCAGAGTCTGCTCGCTGATGTAGGCATAGTCTGTAAAGACACCCGTGTAAGATCGCAGAATCATTTGTATCAGTTTCTCTGCGGCTTCTCCCATCTCACGGAGTTTATATAACTCATCCCGGCGGATCGTGAAGATAATCCGTGAGGCATTGTCCTGCTCATCGGTATATTCCAGGTATCCTGCCTGTGTCAATATCTTCAGTGCGCTGTCTGCAGGTACGGGAAAATATTTGAACTTGCGGCAGAATTCTTCCAGGCTGAAGTCATACATGCATCCCAGCCCGTCGCCCATCGCCATCTGATAATGATATTGCAGATGCTCGTACACATCTTTTATATAGTCTTTATCCGGGAAAGTATCTGCAATGCGTTTGCTGAGCGTTGTTTTATCCGACTTGGCATAGAGTATCACCGCGTATGCCTTTTGTCCGTCTCGTCCCGCTCGTCCCGCTTCCTGAAAGTAGGCTTCCGGTGAGTCGGGCAGGTCCAGGTGGATGACGATACGTACGTCCGGTTTGTCAATGCCCATACCGAATGCGTTGGTAGCTACCATCACCCGGCTTTCTCCGTTTTGCCATCGTTTCTGGCGAAGATCTTTGGTTGCGTTATCCAGTCCCGCATGATAAAAGTCGGCCGTGATTCCTTCGTTTACCAGCAGCTCGGTTGTTTCTTTGGTTTTTCGCCGGCTTCGTACATATACAATCGCGCTGCCTTGTATCCGGTTCAGTATGTGCAGCAACTCCCCGTTTTTATTATCAGTGGGGCGAACGATGTATGCCAGATTCTTTCGTTCGAAGCTCATACGGAACACGTTTTCTTCCCGGAAGCGGAGGCGCTCCTGTATGTCCTTCACTACTTCGGGAGTGGCCGTGGCGGTCAGTGCCAAGACCGGAGCATCCGGTACGAGATCCCTGATATCCGCTATTTTCAGATAAGCCGGACGAAAGTCATATCCCCATTGTGAGATGCAATGGCTTTCGTCTACCGTAATCATACTGATTTTCATGGACCGGAGTTTGGCCCGGAAGATTTCGGTATCCAACCGTTCGGGAGAGATGTATAGAAACTTATAGTCGCCGAAGATGCAGTTCTCCAATGCCACCACAATCTCTTGCCGTGTCATTCCTGAATAGATGGCTATCGCTTTGATTCCGCGCTTTTTCAGGTTCTGCACCTGATCCTTCATTAGAGCAATCAGTGGGGTGATGACAATGCACAATCCCTCTTTGGCAAGGGCCGGAACCTGAAACGTAATTGACTTTCCGCCTCCGGTGGGCATCAGTCCCAGTGTGTCTTTTCCATTGCCAATGCTGGTTATGATGTCCTCCTGCAGGTCGCGGAAGGAATCATAACCCCAGTATTGCTTTAAAATCTCTTGGTAAGTCACTCTATCGGTTTGATATCTTCAATCTGCAACTGCACTTCCCCCCGTTTGTGGGTGTTCTCTTCAATGGTATAGCAGATGTCAAATGATCGCTTGGTTTTGATATATCTCACGTGCGAACTTTGTCCGAAGGCGATGCCGTTCATCACATTGTTCGATTTGTTGTCTACCAGTTCCAGTTTGATGTGTTCCTGATCGCGACCGACTACCTTGCTTGTTCCATAATCGTACACGTGATGTGTGCAGAACACCGGTTTCTGGTTGTCGGGACCGAACGGGTTGAATCGTTTCAATTCATTGAAGAACTTCGGCGTGATATCTTTAAAATCTATTTCGGCATCGATATCGATCACTGCGCTGGTCTGTTCCGGCAGTATATGTTCCGACACGAAACTTTCGAATCTCTCGGTGAATGCCTGTACGTTTTCCACTTTCATCGATAGCCCGGCAGCATAGGTATGCCCTCCGAAGTTTTCGAGCAAGTCACGGCAATGTTCGATAGCTTTGTAAACATCGAAACCGGATACGGAACGTGCCGAACCGGTTGCCATATCATCCGTCCGGGTCAGTACGACTGCCGGACGATAGTAAATCTCCGTTAATCGTGAGGCAACGATTCCGATCACTCCTTTGTGCCAGTCTTCATTGTAAAGCACTATCGAACGACGGTCTGCCAAGCCTTCCAGTTCGGCTACGATTTTATTGGCTTCTTCCGTCATGCTCTTATCCAGATCCTTCCGGGTTTCGTTGTATTGGTTGATTTGTCCGGCTTTCTCGAGTGCTGCCGAGAAATCTTTCTCAATCAATAGGTCTACCGCTTCTTTTCCGTTCTGTATACGTCCGGAAGCATTGATGCGGGGACCTATTTTGAATACAATGTCGCTCACCGTAATTTCTTTTTCCGATAATCCGCATACATCGATAATCGCTTTCAGTCCTACGCTCGGATTGCCGTTCAGCTGTTTCAACCCATGATAGGCCAGGATACGGTTTTCGCCCATGATCGGTACAATATCCGATGCAATGCTTACGGCGGTCAGGTCGAGCAACGGAATCAGGTGATGAAACTCAATGCCGTTACTGATGGCAAAAGCCTGCATGAATTTGAAGCCTACGCCACATCCCGAAAGATGAGTGTATGGGTATGTATTATCCAGTCGTTTGGCATTCAGGATGGCAACGGCAGGGGGCAATATGTCGTCCGGTACATGATGGTCGCAGATGATGAAGTCAATTCCCTTCTCTTTGGCATACGCAATCTCTTCTACGGCTTTAATGCCGCAGTCCAGTACGATGATAAGCCCTACTCCGGTTTCAGCGGCGTAGTCAACTCCTTTTTTGGAAATTCCGTATCCTTCGTTATAACGGTCAGGGATGT
The DNA here is from genome assembly GCF_000025985.1 of Bacteroides fragilis NCTC 9343. Classification (NCBI taxonomy): domain Bacteria; kingdom Pseudomonadati; phylum Bacteroidota; class Bacteroidia; order Bacteroidales; family Bacteroidaceae; genus Bacteroides; species Bacteroides fragilis. The sequence continues at coordinate 4,364,984 of NC_003228.3, read as the reverse complement.
AATAGTCAAGGTTCGAATAGAACTGTTGAATGAACTTGTAGACCAGTGCCACAGCCGTGGTACCGTCCACATCGTAATCTCCATAAATCAGAATGCGCTCTTTCTTTCCCATCGCCATGTTCAGGCGTTCCACTGCGATGTCCATATCCTTCATTAGGAATGGATCATGCAAATCGGGCAATTGCGGACGGAAGAATTTCTTGGCATCCTGTGCCTTCGTAATTCCCCTTTGTACCAAAAGTCGTCCCAGGACGGGGCTAATGCCTAGTTCCTGAGCCAATGCCCGGCTTATCTCTGCCTGTTCTTGTGTGATGGGTCGATAATTCCATTTGTGATTCATTTTATATATTGTTTTTTCTTTTTATCTGTTCTCTGATGCCGGAAGTGCATAACTTTCCAACAAGCTGTAAAAGTACGAAAAAAACCGGAAGTGTGGGGGATATACTGAAAAAAATAATTGCTTGTGTTTTGTTTATCGATATTTGGTGCGACATGGTGAATCTACTATCTTTGTATCGTACTATTAAGTGTTATAATTATGCAAGATATAATAAACGGGCGTTGCGGTTGGTGCGGAAGTGACGAACTGTATGTGAAGTACCATGATCAAGATTGGGGAAAATTGGTGACCGATGACAAGACGCTGTTTGAGTTTCTTGTGTTGGAGAGTGCTCAGGCCGGCTTGAGTTGGATAACCATCCTTAAGAAACGTGAGGGGTATCGCAAAGCCTTTTGCAATTTCGATGCTGAGTCGGTGGCACAAATGACCGATGAAGATGTTGAACGGTTGATGCACTTTGATGGCATTGTGAAAAATCGTCTGAAGATCAAATCGACCATCACAAATGCAAGGTCATTTCTCGCCGTACAAAAGGAGTTCGGTAGTTTTTATGACTATACTCTATCATTCTTTCCCGACAGAAAACCGATTGTCAATACATTTCAATCATTGAGTGAGATTCCGGTATCATCTCCCGAATCTGATGCCATGAGCAAGGATATGAAAAAACGGGGATTTAAATTCTTTGGAACTACGATTTGCTATGCTCACTTGCAGGCCTCCGGATTTATGAATGATCATCTGGCGGATTGCATCTGCCGGAAGAGGTAAATAACAATATAACTGTGTACAGTGGAAGAGGATATTTTATGCCTTTTGCCCGTTAACATTGTTAATGCCATTTTCCGATGGCTTTGTTCTTGTCTGCAAATAACAAGTCTTTTGCATTTAAAGAATTTGCTATTTGCAGACGAAAAACGAACTTTAACGTAACGTTAAAATAAAGCTTCTGCAGATTGAAATATTGTGCTCTGAAGTGGCTGTAGATCATTTGTTTAAATGTATGTCCCGTTTTCCATTCCCGACAGAGAACCTTCCGTATGGAAACCGGTATACTTGCTTTTTTATCAACTGCAAACTGTACTTTCCTATCCGGATTATTTTCTTTTTGCCTTATTCAGTGCTGCTATCAGATACCTTCCTTTTGCCCCTATGTCACTCCAGCAAGTATTGGCAATCAGTTGCCATACCCGTGTTCCTTTCCTTCCATAATCCGATAGCCTGAGTATGGCATTCACCTCTCCTGCTTCGGTAATCCCCAGTCTTTTGAGTGTATCCGTCAGTCCCGGATAATTGTGTGTCATTGTGTTGAAGGCGTATCCGGGTATCGGGAGAGGAGCAGAAACCTCCTCCCATTCTTTCTCCTTCCCCTTGGGGGGAGCTGAGGGGGGTAATTCTTTATTTTCCTCTGCTTTCTTTTCTTTTACTTTACTTTGTCCGGAATTGCATGCATTTTTTGCGTTAACGGCTACATCATGTACTACATTTCCCGGACTAATGGTTACATTTTCACCTTCCGGCGCTTCTGTTTCCTGCTGAGTCAAGTCGTTCACCAGCAGATAGGGCAATGCTTTCAGATCCCTTTTTCTTCGCTTTGTTGCCTCCATCCATATCTTCTGTATGTTTGCCGAAGTCAGTATTCCGTTTGCCAGATAACTGTTTCTGTCCAATATCCCTTTGATGAAGAGGATCTCAATGATCCCCTGTACCTCAGCGGCCTGCACCTCTCTTCCCGCCTTGTTGGCAAAAATCAGACACTGCTCTTCATCCCAACGGATGAAGTATCCCTCTTTGTATATTTTGCACAGCAGTTTCAGTACGATTGCCGAACCCTTTATTCCATATTTAGCTTCTATCACTTCCATTGCGTTCTCTTCCATGAAGTTTACGCCCACCGGGAAATAGTTGATCCCGTCATATGCTATTGCCATTGTTTTTTAGATTAGTCGTTTGTACTTTCAATAATACATTCACCATAAATTACCCCGGATTCCCAAAGATGTCTTCACTTGATTTCTCAAAATAAAAATAATTCATCGGTGAAAATCCGTGTAATCTGTGGTGGCGCCCTATACGATCGGTCTCCACTCCATGAAGTTCTCCATCTGGAATGTCGTCCATCGCTGTTCATCCACATTCCAGTAGACTACTGCGCCTTCTATTTGTGTGGGATCATACTTTTTGTGGAATTCCGCTTCATAGTAGATCAGTGTCGCTTTCACCAACCTGAAGTCTCCGTTCTGCTTTTGATAAGCGATGGCTGCGTGCCCGTATTGCAGGTGGTCGGTCAATGCTTCCAGGCGCTCCGCCATCCATTCGGCACACATTTCAGTGTATCCTTTCTCAAAGACAATCCGTTTTTTCCATCTCAGTTTCATGGCTTCAGTTTGTGATGCCGGTCTTTTCTTCTGTTTCATACGTATATGATTTAAAGGGTTAATAGATAAATTATCGCCCCAAAGGTAAGTCGGATCGAATGTATTCCGGTTTGATAAAATTCATTGTAGGTATTTCAGCGCTTTCCTTCTTGGTTCTTTTTCTTTCTTTCCATCTTATTCCAGATTTCGTTGACGTAAGTTCTGATTGTGCTGAAAACTAATGGTTTGAATACTCCATTTCTTATTTTTCCAAAAAGTTTTTTTTCCTCTATGTAGCGTGCCAATGAATCTTTGCACGTCTTGATATTTTGTTCTTTTGCGTCCAATATGTAGGATTCTATCAGCGCTTTTATAACTCCTTCATTGTTGGAGATAATTCCCGGTATCTGCGCTCCTGCTTTTCTGCCTCTTGTCTCTTTAATAGGTTCTGTGATAGGAGGTTGTGCTTTAGCGTTAGCGTTTTTTTACACTTTTGTTCACTGTCTGTAATAATTCATTTTCTTTGTTCATGATTTTTTTATTTAATCAATAACTAAATGTTGTTAATATGTTGCAAAGGTAGAGAGTAATCTTTCAGTGGGCAAATGAATGTGGAATTAAAGTGGGAATCAAAGGGAAAATGAAACCTTTTCTCTTCTTAATTGTCTGACATTAAATGAAATAATTCTTAAAAAAGTGAGTGTTTCAATAAACGATCGTCTAATTGAACGCAAAGATAGAGGGTATTTTCATAACTGCAAAATGTTTAATAAAAAAAATATTTTTTCTCATGGCTTGTTCTATTTAACTATCTGGTAATCAAATATCTATAAACTAACAAAAAACGCTTTAATATCTGTCTGCTTTTATATGTATTTTAATTGTCTGGATCTTTAAAAAAGTGTGTTTCAATAGACGATCGTCTATTGAAACAGTTTTGCTTCATAATAGACTCGTTTACAGATTGTAAGATCAGTAAAGCCCTGTTCTTTCAAAACTTCGTTTTCTGTTCTTCTTTTTCAAACTGTCTCTCCTGCGATAGGGGAGTACCTGATGAAATGATATACGCTGCAAGGCAAACAACAGAATTAGCAAACTTGACCGGAAGGTGTTTCACTACCCCGGTGTCCCCCAATTATATCCTTTTGTGAACAATAGCATTAATAAATCCTGGTACGCTCTTCGTATCACCTATAGCCGTGAGCTTGCCTTTAAGGAATACCTGGACTCCCGCGGAGTGAGGAATTTTCTTCCCATGCGCTATGAATACGTATTCCGTGGTGAGCGTAAGATCCGTAAATTGGTTCCTGTTGTTCACAACTTGGTTTTTGTTTATGCCACTCGCAGTGAGGTTGACGAAATGAAATCCACTGTCGGGGCTTCTCTTCCTATTCGTTATATCATGGACCGTGAGACCCGTCAGCCTATTACCATTCCTGAAGTCCAAATGCGTAGTTTTATCGCCGTTGCCGGTAATTACGATGAACAGGTTGTTTATCTGGATCCTTCAGTCGTTTCCATGAAAAGGGGAGACCGTGTCCGTGTCACCGGTGGCATCTTCGAGGGAGTTGAGGGTGAGTTTGTCCGTATCAAAGGTGACCGCCGTGTGGTGGTTTCCATCCAGGGGGTTATGGCAGTTGCCACGGCCTTCATTCATCCCTCTTTAATCGAATTAATAAAGAATTAAAAACTCTGTGAACTCTGTGCCCTCTGTGGTGCATATTCCAATACGTAAATAAATCACCATGTTGTCTTTGCAATCAGAAATCGATTCTTTGTGCGCCGTTTCGCACGAACTTCTCCATTTAGGTCTGGATGGCGAACCCATCTACTCCGACCGTTTCCGTCAGTTGAATACGGATGTGTATCATCGTTGTGAGCATCTTTTCGGTTCACATGGACGTACCCTCGAAGAGGAAGCTTCTCTTTGTATCGCTTTGTTGACCGGCTATAATGCTACCATTTATAATCACGGTGATAAGGAAGATAAAATCCAGTCGGTCCTCAATCGTAGTTGGGATCTCTTGGATACACTTCCCGTCTCTCTGCTGAAATGTCGTTTGTTGGTAGCCTGTTACGCCGAGGTCTTTGACGAAGAGCTGGCGGCGGAGGCACATGCAATAATAGACGGTTGGAAGGAGCGGGAATTGACGAGGGAAGAGTTTGAGATGGTGGAGCATTTAAGGCGTTTGGAGGAAAATCCGTATCCATATGTGGATATAGTTGATTAATTTATTGTAATAATCTATTGTAGATTGTGTTCTACATGTTTTAGGTGTAATTGTGTGATTTATAACTTATGTATTTTGAACTAATTTATTGAAAGAAAATGGAAATAATAGCTCATAGAGGATTCTGGAATAAAGAGTCTGAGAAGAATACCTTAACTGCAATCAAGCGTGCTATTGATAATGGTTATGGCTTTGAAACAGATTATAGAGATAATAACGGTACAATTGTAATATCTCATAATATGCCGTTGGGTAATGAGCCTACTGCTGAGGAAATTTTCAGATTGTATCGTGATAGTGGTACGGAAAGCACCCTAGCTTTGAATATAAAAGCAGATGGCCTGCAAGAGTTATTAAAGGACATGCTAAATACATATCAGATAAAGAAATATTTTTTATTTGATATGTCTATACCTGATACAATAGATTATATTCTTGATAATATGAATATAGCTACCCGGCACTCAGAATATGAAAAAGAATTTCCTTTTTACAGTCAATCCTCTTATGTTTGGATGGATTGTTTTAAAAGTGAGTGGATTAGCTGGGGTAATTTGGAAGAGCATCTTAAAAGTGGTAAAAAAGTATGTATTGTCTCACCAGAATTGCACAGACGTCCATATAAAGAAGTTTGGAACAAGTATGCAAGTTTCAATCATGCTAACTTGATGTTATGTACAGATTTTCCTATGGAAGCTGACTTTTTTTTTAATAAATAAATAATGTAAAAATGGATAAAATTAAGGCTGTTATATTTGACATGGATGGGGTTCTTATTGATGCCAAAGAATGGCATTATGAGGCTTTGAATAAGGCTTTAAGGCTTTTTGGATTTGAAATATCTAGATATGACCATTTGGTTACATTTGATGGTTTGCCGACAGCGAAAAAACTCGAAATGATGACGGTAGAGAGGGGGCTTCCGAAAAGCTTACATCAATTGATCAATGATATGAAGCAAATATATACGATGGAGTACGTATATATGAAATGTAAGCCTCTTTTTGTTCATCAATATGCTTTATCACGCTTAAAATCGGAAGGTTTTCGTTTGGCACTGGCCTCGAATTCGGTACGGGTTACCATAGATATGATGATGGAGAAAGCAGATTTGAATCAATATTTAGATTTCTCTTTATCTAATCAAGATGTAAAAAAATCCAAACCTGATCCGGAAATTTATATTACGGCAATAAACAGGCTGGGTTTGTCTCCTGAAGAATGTCTGGTAGTGGAAGACAATCAGAATGGGGTTAAAGCAGCTTTAGCCAGTGGAGCTAATCTTCTCAAAGTAGAGACAATCAATGACGTCACCTACTCGAATATAATTAATCGTATAAATGAAATAGAGAATAATATATGAACGTAATTGCATTGATGGCTGGAGACAGTAATGACTTCAAAGAGAAAGGCTATACTTATCCTAAATATTTTTTAGAACTAGATAATAAACCTCTTGTACAGAACATTGTGGAGTCTCTTAAAAAGATAGACTGTAAAATCACTTTTATTATTCGTAAGGAAGATAATGATCAGTTCTTCTTAGGAAGTTCATTGAAGATTTTAGCACCATTTGCGGATGTCGTTTGTATTTCTGGTTCCACAAAAGGAGCTGTATGTACCACTTTGTTTGCTATTGATTCAATAAATAATGAAGATGAGGTATTGCTGATTAATGGGGATCAATTGGTGAAGTACGATATAAATGATATTATTGCTGATTTTAGAGAAAGAAACTTAGACGGCGGCATAGTTACTTTTGAGTCCGTTCATCCCAGATGGAGCTATGTTTGTTTGGACGAGCAAGGCTTGGTGGTGCAAACAAGTGAAAAACGTCCTATTTCTAATGTTGCAACAGCTGGAATTTATTATTATAAAAGGGGCTTGGATTTAGTGGAATCATGCTTTTCGGTTCTAAAAAAAGATGTTCAGCTAAATGGTAGTTATTATATAAGTTCTACTTTTAATGAATTGATATTGAGACAAAAAAAAGTAGGTGTATATAAAATTGATAAAAAGGAATATATATCGTTTGCGACGACTCAAATGTATGAAAACTATATAAACAAGAAATAAAGATGATTAATATTGTGATTCCTATGGCCGGAGCGGGTAGTCGCTTCGCACAAGCCGGTTATAAAAAGCCAAAGCCATTCATTGATGTATTAGGTAGGCCTATGATTTGTCATGTTTTGGATAACTTGAATATGCCTGATGCTAGGTTTATTCTTTTAACTCGTAAAGAGCATTTTGAGAATGAACAAGAAACTGTGAACTGGATAAAATCAAAATACAATGTCGAATTTGTGTTAATAGATAATTTGACGGAAGGAGCAGCCTGTACAGTGCTTCATGCTCATAAACTTATTGATAATAATACTCCGTTATTAATTGCTAATTCGGATCAGATAGTGGATATGAACATTGCTGAATTTATCAATGATAGTGAGAATCGAAATTTAGATGGTTCAGTGTTGTGTTTTAAAGATCATGATACAAAATGGTCTTATGCCAAAATAGATGGTGAAGGTTTAATAACTGAGATAAGAGAGAAAGTTGTTATTTCGGAATTTGCAACTGTCGGTATCTACTATTTTGCGAAAGGAGGTTTTTTTGTAAAAAATGCAATTGATATGATTATACGTAATGAACGTGTAAAAAATGAATTCTATGTTGCACCGGTTTACAATTTTGGAATACAAGAGGGACTTAAATTCGGAATATTTAATATAAACATAAATCAAATGCATGGAATCGGCACTCCAACAGACTTAAATGTATATATTGATTTAGTGCAGAGAAATAAATGAAAACAGCGAAACTTGAGGATATGATAAAAGGTTGGTTTATAGGAAATTTTGAACCAACTCTTTTAAGAACGAACGATGTTGAAGTAGCAGTTAAGTCTTATAACAAAGGTGACTATGAAGAGAAGCATTATCATAAAATTGCTACGGAAATAACTGTTATCGTCAGTGGTAAGGTGAAGATGAACGGAATAGAATACTCCAAAGGAGATATAGTAGTTATGGAGCCCAATGAGGCGACTGATTTTGAGTGTCTAGAAAATGGTACACAGAATGTAGTTGTGAAATTACCTGGAGCAAATGATGATAAATACTGCCTGTGATTATCAGTGATAAATTGAGATGAGGACAAATAAAGCTTTAAAGAATATATTTTACTCTGTCTTTTCATACGGTTCTTTGTTTATTTTGTCCTTAATATTGCGAAAAGTATTTTTAAAATATATAGATATTGAATATTTGGGGCTTGACAGTGTGTTTGAGAATATGTTTTCTCTGATGGCACTGGTAGATGTAGGGACAGGGTCGCTAATATCATATTTACTGTATAAAGCTTTTTCGGAGAATAATAGAAGGGAAGTATCTGTTTTAATGTCAATGTACAAAAAGATGTATCTATTCATAGCTGTTGCTATGGGGATAATTAGCATCTTTTTAATCCCATTGTTGCCCATTTTAATTAAGTCCAAAGGGTTTGATTGGAACTATATTATAGTAATATATCTTATTAGAGGAATAGCTATGGTTGGTTCTTATTGCTTCTCTTATAGAAGGCTTTTATTTAAAGTTGATCAATGTGAGTATGTATGTACTAAAATTGATACAATAACTAATTATTTTAAATATTTGAGTTGGTTTATTGTAATTATTGCTACTCAAAGCTATATCGCATATTTGATTATTCAGACTATTTCTGTATTTGTTGCCAATATCATTATAGCTAGAATGTCTTATACGAAATATCCATACTCAAAAGAAGTCAAGGTTAGTATTCCTGATTTTAGAGAGAGAAATTTTTTCATGGATATGAAAAATGTATATATGTCTAAAATAGCTGGTACAATTTTTGGCAGTACTAATAGTTTGGTTTTATCTTCATCGTTAGGGGTAAAGTCTGTCGCAATGTTAGCAAATTATACATTGATATCAGAAGCTATTGCCGCTGCGTTCTCAAAGATATTTTCACCTTTGCAAGGCAGCATAGGAAACTATGTGTATTCTGAAGATAAAGCGGAAGGATTTAAACTATTCAGAATGTTTGAATTACTTTCTTTTATTATTGGATCAACAGTTTCTATTTGTTTTGCAAATTTAATAAATCCTTTTATATCCATTTGGATAGGCGAGAAATACGTATTGTCCCTTTTCATTGTAATATTGATATCTATGAAATTGTATATTGGTTTTGCCTCTCATTTTGTTTCGTGTTATAGGGAGGTTTTTGGCAGATTTGAAATTGATAGATTTTACAATTTGGGAGGTGCGTTGTTAAGCTTATTTGTATCGATTATGTTAGTTAATAGCTATGGTATAGCTGGGGTATATATTGGAACTATTATAGGTATGTTGGGGTTTTGGATTGGTCGTTATAAAGTTCTGAAAGAAGAATATTTTGGTAATATATCTACCGGATATATAAAAAGGCAGTTGTTGAGAATTGTTGTTTTGCTTGTTGGCTATTTTATAACATTTGTAATTTGTTCTTTTTTGGGGAATGGTATAATTTTTTTTATTGCTAAATTATTTGTTTGTATTTCTGTGATTAGCGTGATGAATTATATTATATACCGGAAAACAGAGGAGTTTCAACGTATGCTGTTTTATTTTAATAGAAGTAAAAATGTCATTATAAATAATTTAAATAATCATCGATGAAAATACTAGGTAGTTTTTTAAAGAACATTATTCAACATACTGTTTTTATAAGGTATTTCTTAGACTATATCGAACGCCGATGTAATATAAACTCTCGTATGGAAAATGATTTATATCATGAAGGGTGGTCATTCATAATTATAACAGATGGAAAGAGTAAAGAAATGCTGAATTTTACTATTAAAAGTATTTTAGACGAATTTGGTGAGGATCGCTATGAGATTATTGTTATTGGTCAAAATAGAGATTATCCTCAATTAAATAATAAAATTAAGTATATATCATATTATAGCCTTCCATTTTTAGCCGGTTGGATAACAATTAAAAAGAACATAGGTGCTAAAGCTGCTATTTATAATAAACTGGTGATAATGCATGATTATGTGTCGCTAAATAGGGGCTGGAAAGTAGGTTTTGAAGAGTTTGGTCGAGATTTTGACATTTGCATGAATAGAATCACATTGAAAAATGGGAATAGAACCAGGGATTGGTTAGTCTATGATTATCCTAACATAGGGCCAGCTCTATTGCCATATAAGATTCAGTGTAAAAAATATCAATATATTAGTGGTACCTATTTTGTAGTGAAGAAAGATTTTTTTATTAACAATCTGCTTGATGAGAAATTAAGATGGGGTGAAGGAGAGGACGTTGAATGGTCAAAGAGAGTAAGAGAAAAAGCTAATATAGTTTTTAATAATAATAGTTGTGTTTCTTTTTTAAAGGATAAGTCACCAAATGATGCACCATACTGTGATAACTGGATAGAAAATACGATTAAATTATATGGCATGTATTCCATTGATATTAATAAAGAAAACTATGTCGAAGATATTGCTAAATATTAAGAAGTGTATAAATCTAATTTTGCTTGTTTTATATAGAGCAAGTATTAGATTTAAGTTGAGAAAAAATAAAAACTCTTTTGACTCATCTAATTATTTTTATGGAGGTAATAATATTTGCATTATAAATACTAAATGGGGTAAACATAGTGGTATTGGAGGCTATGCCGAAATTATAGATACTCTTGTCGGTAATTTTACAAATATTTCTTCTTGGGCTAAAATAGGAATAAGAGATCATATACATACTAATTTTTTAATTTGCGATTTCGTTTATAAAGATAATGATCACATAATGCCACCAGGGATCAGTTCTTTCGAAGATTATTGGGTTAAAATTGGTAATGATGTATGGGTTGGTACTAACGTCACAATCTTGCGAGGCGTAGAGGTTGGTGATGGTGCTGTAATTGCAGCAGGAAGTGTCGTTACTAAATCTATTCCACCATATGCTATAGTAGGTGGAAATCCTGCTAAATTTATAAAATGGAGGTTTCCGTTTGAAGTAAGAGAAAAGTTGTTGGAAATCAAGTGGTGGGATTGGGATGATGACTTGATAAAAGAAAAAAAAGACTATCTACAAAATTTAGTTGGATTTGATATGGATAAATATAAAATAGAGTATCGTAAGAGAAAGGAAGATTTATTCTATTGAGCGTTGAAATTGTTTGTTGTAATAAGTGATTCTATATGAAAAAAGTATTCATTCCTATAAATACCAAAATTCCTGTTGAAAGGCAGTTCCCTAATAGAGTTCCTATTTGGGGAAATTACGAGTTTATTATATCTACTAAAGAACCAGAGCAAGAATACGATTATGTTGTGGTATTAGATGACATTGAATATTCTCTTCGTTTGATGTGCTGTAAGCAAAATATATGTTTATTTACAGGAGAACCTCCATATGTTAAGCTTTATCCTCGTAAATATTTAAACCAATTTGGGCATGTTTATACGTGCCAATCCAGTGTATTAAAAAGAGATAATGCCTGCTTATCTTATCCTGCATTACCTTGGATGCTATATTACAATTTCTATAATGACAAACAAAAAGAAGAGTTATTAATAGATTATGATTTTTTGAAAAATAGACCAACATTACAGAGGAAAAATAAAATCTGCTTATTTACTTCTAATAAAAAAATATCTAAGGGGCATATTGAACGCATTAAGTTTGCGTTGAAATTGCAAGAGGAAATGCCTGATTTGATTGATATATATGGTTCTGGCTTTACTAATGTTGATTATAAATATGAAGTGATGGTACAATATAAGTATGCCATTGTAATAGAAAACTGTTCATATCCGTATTATTGGACTGAGAAATTGGCTGATACTTTCTTGTCAGGATGCTATCCGATATATTTTGGTGATCCACATATTGGAGATTTTTTTTCAAAGGAAGAAATGGCTGTGATTGATATTAGGAATTTTGATGAAAGTAAGCAGACTATAAAAAAAATAATAGATAATAATGTTTATGAGAAGCAATATGAGAATATTTGTCATGCACGAGACAAAATTTTAGATAAATATAATATGTTTTCTTTAATTTCGAGTACACTGGATTCAATACCTGCTAAGTTAGATAAGGAAAAATTACTTCTTTCTCCTATGCGGCTTAGTGTTTTTGATAGAATTAGAAATAGAATATACAGGTTGTTTTATTAGTTATATGTGAGCCATTTTATATGTTAGATTAATTTGTTTTTTAGATGTTGTATGAAAATAGTACAAATAATTGGTGGATTAGGCAACCAAATGTTTCAGTTTGCATTTTATTTAGCATTAAAGGAAAAGTATGTTAATGTAAAATTAGACACTTCTTCGTTTGGTGCTTATACGCACAATGGATTTGAACTTGATAAAGTTTTTCATGTTGAATATCTAAAGGCGTCCATCCGAGAAAGAATAAAATTGTCTTACCAGGGAAGTGAAATATGGATAAGGGTGTTGCGTAAACTATTGAAACGAAAAAAAACAGAATATGTAGAGCCATATTTGTGTTTTGATGAGAATGCTATATCATTATCGTGTGATAAATATTATATAGGATATTGGCAAAGCTATAAATATTTTACGAATATAGAAGCGGCTATTCGTGGACAGTTTCATTTTTCTAAAGTTTTAAGCGATAAGAATGAGTTCATAAAGAAGCAAATGCAAAATTCAAATTCAGTGAGCCTTCATGTTCGATTAGGAGACTATGTTAATAATCCTGCTTATTCTAATATTTGTACTTCTGCTTATTATAATAAAGCCATAAATATAATTCAAAGCAAAGTCTCAGAACCAAAATTTTTTGTTTTCTCAGATGATACTGTGTGGTGTAAGGATCATCTAAAAATACCTAATTGCCATATTATAGATTGGAATAACAAAGAAGAATCGTATTGGGATATGTGTTTAATGACTTATTGCAAACATAATATAATAGCAAACAGTTCTTTTAGTTGGTGGGGAGCTTGGCTTAACACAAATCCCGAGAGGATTGTTATTGCCCCTGGGAAGTGGATTAATGATGACAGAGTACAAGTAAGTGATATTATTCCTTCTGATTGGATTTGTGTATGAATAGTAATCCTTTTGTCTCAGTTGTAATGTCGGTATATAATGGAGGGGAGTTTTTAAAAGACGCTATCAATAGTATACTTAGTCAAAGTTATAAGAATTTTGAATTCATTATAATAAATGATGGCTCCTCGGATAATTTTTCGGAGATATTGGAATTATATGATGATGAAAGAATTAAAGTCCTAAATAATCAAGAAAATAAGGGTCTTGTTTATTCATTAAATAGGGGATTACTGGAATCTATTGGTAAATATATCGTTAGAATGGACGCTGATGACATCAGTTTGCCAAATAGAATTGAAAAACAAGTCGAGTTTATGGAGAGAGAGCCTGAAGTTGGGGTTTGTGGCTCTTATATTGAGATCTTTGGTGATACAATAAAGCGGAAAGTACAAAGATTCCCAAGTAATGTCAATGTGAATGAAGCTTTTCTATTATTTTCTACTTGTTTAGCTCATCCATCCGTTATTATCCGTAAATCTATTGTAGATAAATATAAGTTACGTTATGATGACCGATATTTGCATGCAGAGGACTATGCTATTTGGTGTCAGGCAGTTAAATATACTAAGATTTCTAATATTAGGGAAGTATTATTGAAATATAGAATATTAGAATCAAGTGTCACTAGACAAGCAAATAAAAATTTTCAGTCGCGTTTTGATGTTCACAAGTCAATTTATAAAGATATTTTTAGAAATAAAGGGATAGATTATACGGAAAAAGAGTTGTATTTGCATTTCATCATTTCGGATAATAATAGATTTAGAAATCAAGCTTTAACAATAAGACCATCAGAAATAAATGCTCACCTTACAAAAATATTGTCTCATTATAGAGGGGCTAGCAATTATAAATATATTGCTTTCTTAGTGAATAAAAGAGGGTTGAGTTTGTCGAGATGGTACTCAGAGAGCAGAGGCTTCTATTTTATTATGTATCTTTTTAAATTCTTGTATTATAAGATTCAGATAAAGAAATGATACCTTACGCTTTCATTATATTATTAGTTGTGTTTTTCAGTGTTTTTGATTTTTCTAATTTAAATGTTTTTAAAAAGAAAATATTATTATTTTTTCTTTCCTTTATTCTAATATTATTTGTTGGAACACGATTTGAAACAGGTGATGATTGGGGCGAATATACAAAGGTGTTTGATAAAATTCCACTAGTAAGCGATTTATGGAATGATAACGGTATGTTTCTTTTGTTCAGAATGGAACCTGGTTACATTCTATTTAATAGTGTAATTAAATCTTTTGGTGGGAGTATAAATGAAGTCTTTTTATTATCGTCAATAGTTGTTATTTCCTTATTTTTTGTATTTCAAAAAAGGTATACACTACTTCCTTTTTTAGCTGTATTACTTTATATGCGTTATGGGTATATGCAGTTTAATATGATGTTTGTCAGACAAGGAATAGCTATATCTATCTTCTTTTATTCTTTAAAATATATAGAAGATAAAAAAATAATAAAGTATTTATTAATCAATATATTATCCTCTCTTTTTCATTCGAGTTTATTAATAGTTCTTCCTCTGTATTTTGTTATTAACAGAAGATATAGTAACATTTTTTTGTGTACAGTTGTATTTATTTCTGTACTATTGTCTTTCTTTGACTGGATGGGAGCTATTCTTAGTTTTTTTCCTCCTTTTATACAGAGCAGTTTAACAAGCTATACGGAATCAGACGTGTGGGGCGGTATGACTGGTAAGATAAATATAGCAGTTGCTGAAAAATTTATATTACTTTTAATGTGTTTGAGGCTTCGGGAAAAATTGGAGCAAAAAAACATCTCATTTAATCTGGTTTTTAATCTGTTTGTATTGAGTATTATTTGTTATTATGCCTTTTTCCAAACGTATGTATTTCAGCAGAGGACTGTACTCATATTTCAACTGTCGACAATTTTTATTATCTCGCAATTGTTTCTGTTCTTTTCTGTTAAGAATAGAATGATGGTGCTTTTTATATTGAATTTGATGGTAATCTATTTTTTCTTTAGATATATAAATATAGGGAAGGATGTTTATCTGCCTTATAGGTCGTGGTTGATTTAGAATTAGATTACTGAGCATCTATAATCTAATGACAATGCTTTTATCTATTATTGTTCCCACATTTAAACCTCAAAAAACTTATTTTGAGGAGTGTCTTTTTTCGTTATTTAACCAAACGATGTTTCACTATTTATATGAAGTGATAGTTGTATTGAATGGTGATATTGACACACAGTACACGGATATGATATTAGATATATTTGCTTATAAACCAGCTGGCTTGTATTGTAGGTTGATAAAAACTGATCAAGCAGGCGTATCTAATGCGAGGAATCTTGGCATTGATGCTGCAAAAGGGCAATATATTGGTTTCGTTGATGATGATGATATTGTCTCTTCTGATTACCTTGAAGAATTGTGTAAAATATCTTCTCGGAATATAGTTGGAGTTAGTAATGTGCATACATTTAGAAAAACGATAGAAGAGAAGGAGGATAATTTTTTTGCTTGCCGAATTATTCAACAAAGAGAGTGTCAGTATTCTTTGTTTAGAAATCGAGCTATATTAGCATTTCCTGTCGCTAAATTGATACATCGAGATATTATTGGAAATAGAAGGTTTAATCCACGATTTAAAAATGGAGAGGATGCGCTTTTTATGACCGAAATATCGGATTTGATTGGAGGATTTCGTTTTACGAAAGAATATACTACTTATTATGTGAGAGAGAGAGCTGGCTCTGCTTCAAGAAGACCTCTTAAACGAGGACAATTGTGTTGGGATACTTTTATGCTAATAAAAGCATATGTATCTATTTATTTGTCTTCTCCTTTCTCGTATAATTTCTTACTTTTTGCTTCTAGAATTCCAGGGTCCATTAAAGGGGCCATAAAACTGTCACGTAATACAGCTTTTTTTTAGTAAAGTTTTGTCTGTCTTGTGTTTTTGTTTAATATTGTTGAATAATGAATGAACTTGTTTCTATTATTACTCCCTGTTATAATTCTGCGGCTACTATACGAGAAACGATCCGATCTGTCATAGCACAGAGCTATGTTAACTGGGAGTTGTTGATAATTGATGACTGTTCAAATGATGATTCTGTGAAAATTATAATGGAATTTATGGATACGGATTCTCGAATTTATTATTTGAAAACAGAGCATCCTTCTGGGGGACCAACTCTTCCTCGTAACGTCGGGATACAAGCTGCAAAAGGACGTTTTATAGCATTTTTAGATAGCGATGATATTTGGCTTCCTAATAAATTGTCTACTCAACTTCCTTTATTTATTAATGATAATGTTGCAATTGTCTATTCTGATTATGAGAAAATATCTGAAGAAGGAAATCGTACGGGAAGAATCGTTAAATCAGATCCCTATCATCATTATAAATCTTTATTGTGTGGAAATGAGTTAGGATGTTTAACTGTGGTTTATGATACGCAAAAAATAGGGAAACGTTATTTTAAGTTTATTGGACATGAGGACTACAATCTTTGGTTAGATATTCTCAAAGAAGGTTTTATTGCTATAAATACAAATATTTGTTTGGCGTTGTATAGAATACGCAAAGGTTCTGTCTCTTCAAATAAATTGAGAGTTATAAAATGGATTTGGCATATTTATAGAGTGGAACAGAAAAAAACAATCTGGTTAAGTTTGTATTACTCATTGTCAGATTTGAATAAATCTCTTTTTAAATATTTAAAATGAATCTTCTTTTTACGGGTGCTTCTGGTTTTCTAGGGAGAAATATTTGTTTTTTGCTAAAAGAAAAATATAAGATAGATACTATGGGACTTGCTCTGCAGGATAATTACAAAGTGGATATAGCGCAAGAAATCCCGACACTAAATATGCCATATGATGTTGTTTTACATGCTGCAGGAAAAGCCCATTCAATACCTAAAACGGAGGTAGAAAAACAAACCTTCTTTGATATCAACCTGCAAGGTACAAAGAATTTGTGTACGGCTTTGGAAAATTTTTGTACGCCTAAGGCCTTCATTTTCATTAGTACTGTTGCTGTTTATGGCTGTGATTTTGGTGAGAATATTACCGAAGAATATTCGTTGAATGGAACTAGCCCTTATGCTTTAAGTAAGATTAAAGCTGAGAAATATCTCGAAGGGTGGTGTAGTATGCACAATGTAAAATTGAGTATACTTCGTCCTTCTTTAATTGCCGGGCCTAATCCTCCGGGAAATTTAGGGACAATGATCCATGGTATTAAGAGTGGCAAGTATCTGAGTATTGCGGGAGGAAAAGCCCGGAAGAGTGTTTTGATGGTGCAGGATATTGCCAATCTTGTTCCTTTATTAGTAGAAAAAGGAGGGATATATAATGTTTGCGATACTTATCAACCTAGTTTTCGTGAGTTGGAAGAGATTATATGTAATCAGTTAAATAAAAAATTGCCTTTGTCTATTCCTTATTATTTTGCTAAAGGTATGGCAGTTGTTGGTGATTGTTTGGGAGAAAAAGCTCCGATTAATTCTTTGAAGCTCCGTAAGATTACGAACTCTTTGACTTTTAGTAATGAAAAGGCAGTACGGGAACTTGGATGGAAACCTGTGAATGTGTTAGAGAGTTTTCGGATAGAGTAAATTGAATTATGACTATTATTTGCTGGATTTTGGGAATACTTATTGTAATTATTCTCGTAGCTTTTCTTTGTGTTCAATTTTGGTTTTATCTGATTTATAAAAACGGTTAACTTACATGTATTATATTCTTATATTAGTTCTGCTATTTCTGGCAGAACTTTTTTATTTTCGTATTGCTGATAAATGTAATATTATCGACAAGCCGAATGAACGGAGTTCGCATACCCGTATTACTCTGAGAGGTGGAGGAATCATTTTCTATTTGGGTGCATTGACTTTTTTCCTGACGAATCAGTTTGAATACCCTTGGTTTATACTGGCTTTGACCTTGATCACTTTTATCAGTTTTGTAGATGATATCCGTTCTACTTCGCAAGGTTTGCGTTTAGTCTTCCATTTTATGGCAATGGCCCTGATGTTCTATCAATGGGGATTGTTTAGCTTGCCTTGGTGGACGTTGCTTGTCGCTCTGATCGTCTGTACGGGGATTATCAATGCCTATAACTTTATGGATGGCATTAACGGCATTACCGGCGGATATTCATTGGTTATCCTGATTTCTTTGGCATATGTGAATGCAGAAGTGATCTTCTTCACAGAACAGAGTTTTATTTATACGATGATTTGTTCTGTGTTGGTGTTTGACTTCTTTAATTTCCGTAAGAGAGCGAAATGCTTTGCCGGTGATGTGGGTTCGGTCAGTATAGCTTTTGTAGTCTTGTTCCTGATCGGGAGTTTGATTTTTCAAACTAAAGATTTCAGCTGGCTTGTATTGCTTGTTGTGTACGGAGTGGATAGTGTGTTGACGATCGTACACCGATTGTTGCTACATGAAAATATTGGTTTGCCTCACAGGAAACATTTGTATCAGATCATGGCCAATGAGCTGAAGATACCACACGTGGCAGTGGCATTGACCTATATGTCGGTGCAAACCGTAGTTCTAGTAGGATATTTGCTGTTACGGGAGTATGGATATGGGTATTTATTAGGGAGCATCTTGGTGTTGGGGCTATTATACTTCCTATTTATGAAGAGATTCTTCTATTTACATAAATCAAATTAATTACTCATGGAAAACTTAACAGAGAATGATTTTCAACGTGTGGCAGATTGGCTTGGCGTTGAAGTGGCAGTGGTAAAAGCCGTACAGACAGTTGAAACCGGTGGTCGTGGGGGCTTTGTGGCGCCGGGGAGGCCGATAATTTTATTTGAAGGTCACATCTTTTGGAGAGAACTCAAGAAGCGGGGACTTGATCCGGAGAGGTATGTTGTCGGTAATGAAAATATTCTTTATCCCAGTTGGAGAAGGGTCATTATTATGGAGGGATAAGAGAGTATGAACGTCTGGAAAAGGCCCGAGAAATACATAAAGAAGCTGCTGACGCTTCCACTTCATGGGGAATGTTTCAGGTGATGGGCTTTAACTATGTGATGTGCGGGTACGGCAGTGTAGATGAAATGGTGAAAGATATGTGTTCCGGAGAAGATAAGCAACTGGAGGCATTTGCCAGGTTCATTAAACTTGCTGAGTTACGGCCCAATCTGGAGCGGAAAGACTGGACCGGTTTTGCCAAAAGATATAATGGTCCCAGATATGCTCAGAATCACTACGATAAAAAACTGGAAGAGGCTTATCGGAGATTTACGAAGTAGAAAAGAGATATGCCCTAATGAGTATAGATTTTTGTTTCGTCCCCGGTTTTATGCCATGCCAGGTATAAAACCGGGGACATTTCGTTAAACGGGTATAATATGAATAATCGGACAATAGCAGAGTATGTGAAGTAGATGTATAAGAAAGAATTAAGTAATAATACTGATAATGTGATGATTATAACTTATTCTGCATAACTTGATCCGGATGCCCTGTTTTCTTTTGTCATCTTCCTGCAAATGTTCACCTTTGCAATGTTGATCAACGCAATGTGAATAAAATCAGTAGTAATAACATTAAAAAAAGGAGATGCAGGAATATGGCATTATTTTATAAAGCAGTAAAATCGACTATGGCAACTAAGTCCGGTGATAAGAAATGGCACTTGAACTTGGTGAAGGTAGGCAAGGTGGTATCTACTCAGCAATTGGCTGAGATGATTGCGGAAAAATCGTCATTGACTCCGGGTGATGTGCATAATGTGGTTCGGAACTTGATGACAGCGATGCGTAGTGCATTGCTGGACAGTAAGACGGTACGTCTGGACGGATTGGGTACTTTTACGATGAAAGCGCGTACACGAGGAAGGGGAGTGGACAAAGAGGAAGAGGTGAACCCGAATCAGGTGGCAGCCCTTCTTTGTCATTTTACTCCTGAATATACTCGTCCTGCGGCTATCGGTACTACCCGGGCTTTGTTTCAGGGTGTTGAGTTCCAGAAAGCGAGTGGGATCGGTGCTTCGGGCAATAATGGTTCCGGAGGTGGTGATGGAGACATAGTAGATGATCCGACTGCGTAGTTAGCGGTTCTATAGGATTAGAATATGAGGAAAAATAATTGGAACATCTTTTTGAAAGTAATCATTGCTGTGGCAAGTGCTATTGCCGGGGTAATAGGAGGTCAGGGATTACTTTGACGGTCAGCCGATCATTTCGGTTGAAATAATAAATGCCGTTGTCTGTTTGAAAGAATGGATAGCGGCATTTTATTATATGGTTTACGGAATCGGTAATTAGGAATAATCTTGTATATTTGTGAGTGAAGCCATTAATAGGAATACGCTATGGCTAAACTTTACCCGATTGGGATACAGAACTTTGAAAGTTTGCGAGATGATAATTACTTTTATATAGATTCTCATTTGAAAACCTCTAAATCTTCAGTTTAGAGGATGAAAAATGCGGGGTAGCATGTGATGGAGTTCAAATTTGACGGGAGTGCGGAAGAGGCTTTGAAACAGATAGAAGAAAAGGGATATGCCGCTCCGTTTGCCAATGATTCCCGCCAACTGATAAAGGTAGGAGTGAATTTTAGCTCGAAAACAAGGAATATTGATAGTTGGATCGTGGACTGACTGTAAGCTTCACATGGCTATATAAATTGATATAAAAAGAATAAAATCTACATTAAGATGATTAGATTTTGTAAGTTTCTGTTTTTTTGTTATTTTTGTATTCAAGTTAGGTTGTTAATTTACTGAATATAGTAACCTTACACAAACAGACAAACATCGTCTTATGAAGAGAAATGTATCATTGCTGAAGTATGC
Organism: Bacteroides fragilis NCTC 9343; assembly: GCF_000025985.1. NCBI lineage: Bacteria > Pseudomonadati > Bacteroidota > Bacteroidia > Bacteroidales > Bacteroidaceae > Bacteroides > Bacteroides fragilis. Next base: position 4,344,132 of record NC_003228.3, on the reverse strand, counting down.
ACTGCTGATAGCACTTTGCTGTGTAGCATGTGTAAATGAGAAAGATTTGTATGAACCGTCGGGGGAGGATCCTGGCGAAACGGAAGAGTTGGACCTATCGTTCAAATTCGCTTTGAGATCCGATAAACAGATTCATATATCTGTTACCCGGGCAGATGGAAAAGCTGCTGAGGGGATAGGGGTTGGAGTGTATCTTCAACAGCCTTATGAAGAAGACGGGATTATTTCCGGTAAGCCTCTCTATATGGGCTATACAGATGGGAATGGGCAGATTGATGCTACTATTTCTGTTCCGGCAAACAGTGATAAGTTGTATGTCGCTTCGTTGACAGCCGGTTATCCCGGAGTGCAGGAGATGGATGTGCAACCTTCGATGACGTGCAACTTGACTGCAACAGCCTTTCAAATCAAGACTGCTACTACCCGTATGGTTGCTACCCGGAGTGAAACAGGATTGGATGTTCCCGTCGACCAGAAACTAAGCAATCTTTATGAATTGTATAGCCCTTATACTGATTCGGAGATTGGAAAAGACGGTATACCACTTTTGAATGCTTCTCCACTTGTTACGAAAGAGGAATTATCTGCTAAGTTTCTAAATTTAATGAATAGTTGGTATCCGGAACAGAAGAATGTGCAGGATGTGGATTTGAAAAAGAGTTCTGACCTGGTGGTGACTGACGAATTGGGAGCGGAAGTGTGGGCTACGTATGTCGGTGATGGTGGATTTTATGTAAATAATGCGACCGTCTACAATGTGTTGGCTTATTATAGCTACCAGGAAGGGGAGCTTGGCAGACGTGAAGATATACAGGGACATCGTATGACTTTGTTACTTCCGAATACTCATCAGCAAAAGTGTCCTTCGGGTTTAAAAGTACAATTGTTGTATTGGGACGGAAAACAATATAGTAAGGTATTCCCGAAAGGTGCACGTATCGGTTTTGCTATGGCACGTGACGGATTGAATATAGCTAATGTAAATGCTGCCAATGGAGGAGTGAATTCAAAAAGTTCCTATAAGTTCAAGAATCAGACCTTCCCGAATGGAGATGTTAATGGCTTTTATTATTCTACCCCATCTTTGAATGCAACGAAAAGGACGAATGCGGTGATTCGAAATGTGCCCGATTATAACTGTTGCATTATGGGCTTCGATATTCGCCCTTATGATGATCCGAAAGCTGATTATGATTTTAATGATGTGATGATAAAGCTTACCGCATCACCGGTATCTGCCATAAAACCGGAAGAAGACATTCCGGTGATCGATGAATTTACTCCATCGGAGGCTGTTTACGGTACATTGGCCTTTGAAGACCAGTGGCCTAAGATGGGGGACTATGACTTCAACGATTTTGTGATGAATTACAGTTATGAGTTGGAGAAAGGGGATAATAATATGATTACTGCTCTAAAGTTGACTTTCACGCCGATTGCAAAGGGAGCAGCTTCATGGACGCATATCGGTGTAGGCATCGAACTGCCGCTTTCGGCTGACAATATCGACGAAGCAAAGTCGGAAGGTGCTACACTTGAAGAGGGTAATGACCGGGCCACTTTTATTGTCTGGAATGATGTTAATACTGCTTTCGGTACGACTGAAGGATATGTGAATACGGAGGGTGCGGCGGTCGGAGTTTCCGCTATTCCGGTTGAAGTAACCGTACGACTGAAGACTCCTGTCAGCAACTTGTTAACTCAGAAGTTTAATCCGTTTATTTTTGTCAACAGCCGTCAAAGAGAAATACATCTGGTAGATTATAAGCCGACAAAACATGCCGACACTTCACTCTTCGGGACAGAAAATGACAGATCGGATCCTGGGGCTGAAGTTTATTATCGTATGGATAACCGATATCCATGGGCTCTTGATTTCCCACGGAAGGAAGACTCTTCACCGGCCTGGAATTATCCCAAGGAAAGAGTTATCATTACGAAAGCATATCCTAATTATGAGAAATGGGTGCTTGATCAATCCAATCTTTCCTGGTTTGACGCGAGTGTGTCGGGGAACGTGAATAAGGAATTCTTATATTAAGGAGAAAAACAAAATCCTCCGTAGAAAAAAGGTATCTACGGAGGATTATTTATTTTTTCTTTCTTAAGTCTCTCCCTTCGAACCGGCAGATTGCCTCTATCCATTCTTCGGTCAGTGGCTTGGATTCGTGTCTTTCCAGATCGAATGTCACCATGACCGAACGACAGATGCATTTCACTTCCATTGTTTCGGTGTCGATGACCCGTTGCAGCAGATGAAAGCTTTTGGTTCCGATTTCGCAAACTGCGGTTTGTACGGCGATGTGGTCCGATGAAAAAATCTGTGCCAGAAAGTCGGCTTCAATGTGTACGACTACAATGCCGTCTTTTTCCCAGTCGACTCCCGGGCATACAGAAGCGAAATATTCTGTTTTGCCGAGATCGTAAAATGAAAAATAGACGGTGTTGTTGACGTGTCCGAATTTGTCTACGTCGTTGAATCGTAGTTGTATAGGTAAACTGTGATGAAATTCGATTTCTTCCATTTGTTTTCTCTTAACCTTTGTTATTATTGGGCAAAATTAGTATTTTTGCACGTTATTCTCACAAGAAATAGATCAAGAAATGATAGAAGACATTAAAAAAGCTTGTCAAGTGATGAGCGAAGGCGGGGTGATTCTCTATCCCACCGATACGGTTTGGGGAATTGGCTGTGATGCTACCAATGAAGACGCTGTGCGCCGGGTGTATGAGATAAAACGACGTGCTGACAGTAAGGCGATGCTGGTATTGGTAGACTCGCCGGTGAAAGTGGAATTCTATGTGCAGGATGTTCCTTCGGTAGCTTGGGATTTGATTGAGGTTGCCGATAAGCCATTAACTATCATTTATTCCGGTGCCCGCAACCTGGCTTCAAATCTGCTTGCAGAGGATGGAAGCGTAGGCATCCGGGTGACAAACGAGGCGTTTTCCCGTCGTTTGTGCCAGCAGTTTCGCAAAGCGATTGTCTCGACATCTGCCAATGTCAGCGGACAACCGGGAGCAGCCAATTTTAATGAAATCAGCGAAGAAATAAAATCGTCGGTGGATTACATTGTCAATTTTCGACAAGATGATATGAGTCGTCCTAAACCATCGAGTATCATTAAACTGGATAAAGGTGGAGTGATCAAGATTATTCGCGAATGATGGAAAAAGAAAAGATAAGTTTATTACAGCGCTTTATTATCTGGCGCGAGAATAAAATCAAAGAAAAGCAGTTTATTCTCATTTTAAGTTTTCTGGTCGGTATTTTTACTGCCATTGCTGCACTGCTCCTAAAATTCTTTATTCATACGATACAGAATTTCCTGACAGATAACTTTAATACGACGGAGGCCAACTACCTGTATCTGGTTTATCCGGTGGTCGGTATTTTTCTGGCAGGATGGTTTGTACGCAATATCGTAAAGGATGATATCAGCCATGGAGTTACGAAGATTCTTTATGCAATTTCGAGGAGGCAGGGGCGTATCAAAAGACATAATATCTGGTCGTCGACCATTGCCAGTGCCATTACCATCGGTTTCGGCGGATCGGTAGGAGCCGAGGCACCTATTGTGTTGACCGGATCGGCAATCGGGTCGAATTTGGGAAGTATGTTCAAGATGGAGCACCGTACACTGATGTTGCTGGTAGGCTGTGGAGCGGCGGGTGCCATCGGAGGTATTTTTAAAGCGCCTATTGCCGGACTGGTGTTTACGCTGGAAGTACTGATGATCGACCTTACCATGTCGTCTTTATTACCATTGCTGATTTCGGCTGTCACGGCTGCCACTGTTTCGTATATTACGACCGGACAGGAGGCTATGTTTAAATTCCATCTGGATCAGCCTTTTGAATTGGAGCGTATTCCTTATGTGATTCTTTTGGGAATCTTTTGCGGATTGGTATCGCTTTATTTCACTCGCGCTATGAACTCTGTGGAAGGAGTATTTGGCAAACTCTCCAATCCGTATAAGAAGTTGGCATTGGGAGGTGTGATGCTGAGTGTGCTCATCTTCCTCTTTCCACCCTTGTATGGTGAAGGTTACGATACGATCGAACTATTGTTGAACGGCGTGAGCAATGCCGACTGGGATACGGTACTGAATAACTCGTTGTTTTATGGATACGGTAATCTGTTGCTGGTCTATTTGGTGCTGATCATTCTGTTGAAAGTCTTTGCGTCGAGTGCGACCAACGGTGGAGGCGGATGTGGCGGTATTTTTGCACCTTCGCTGTATCTGGGATGTATTGCCGGTTTTGTGTTTTCGCACTTTAGCAATGATTTTGACTTTACCTCTACTTTGCCCGAAAAGAACTTTGCGTTGATGGGAATGGCAGGGGTTATGAGTGGAGTCATGCATGCACCTCTGACTGGAGTATTCCTGATTGCCGAGCTAACGGGCGGATATGACCTCTTCCTGCCTCTGATGATTGTTTCGGTCAGTTCGTATCTGACAATCATCGTGTTTGAACCGCATAGTATCTACTCTATGCGTTTGGCTAAAAAGGGACAGTTGCTGACCCATCACAAGGATAAAGCAGTATTGACACTGATGAAAGTCGAAAATGTGGTTGAAACTGACTTTGTCAGCGTGCGTCCGGAAATGGATCTGGGCGAATTGGTGAAGGCGATTTCAACTTCGCATCGTAATATGTTTCCTGTGACGGATAAAGACGGGGTCTTGCTGGGCGTCGTGCTACTGGACGATATCAGGAACATCATGTTCCGTCAGGAACTTTATCATCGTTTTACCGTTAGTAAACTGATGACCTCGGTCCCTGCCCGTCTGTATGATACAGATAGCATGGAACAGGTGATGCAGACTTTTGACGATACAAAAGCATGGAACTTACCTGTGGTCAATGAAGAGGGAAAATACCTGGGATTTGTATCCAAATCTAAGATATTTAATTCATATCGCCAGGTATTGGTACATTTCTCGGAAGATTGACGGAACGGCGATGGCCGTATGTAACGGATAGTGTGCTTTGCAGGCAATTCGTTACTTTCGTAATCTGCAGTGTGAAACTCATAACTTATAAATTATGAAGAAAGAAGATTTAAGAATTGTATATATGGGGACTCCGGACTTTGCCGTGGAAGCCCTGCAATGTCTGGTTGAAGGCGGTTATAATGTGGTTGGAGTGATTACGATGCCCGATAAACCTGCCGGTCGCGGACATAAAATTCAGTATTCTCCGGTAAAGCAATATGCACTGGATCATCAACTGCCTTTGCTGCAACCGGAAAAACTGAAAGATGAAGAATTCATTCAGGCGTTACGTGAGTGGAAAGCCGATCTACAGATTGTTGTAGCTTTTCGTATGTTGCCGGAAGTGGTATGGAATATGCCACGTCTGGGAACTTTTAATCTCCATGCTTCTCTGCTTCCGCAATACCGTGGAGCAGCGCCTATAAACTGGGCAGTGATCAACGGAGACACCGAAACAGGTATTACTACTTTTTTCCTGAAACATGAAATAGATACGGGGGAAGTAATCCAGCAAGTACGTATTCCCATTGCCGATACGGACAATGTAGAGATTGTGCATGACAAGTTGATGCATTTGGGCGGTCGGTTGGTTATAGAAACTGTAGACGCTATTCTGGAGGGAAAGGTGAAATCAATTCCTCAGGAAGAAATGGCAGTGGCAGGCGAACTTCGTCCGGCTCCGAAGATTTTTAAAGAGACCTGCCGAATTGACTGGAATCAGCCGGTGAAACGGGTTTATGATTTTATTCGTGGGCTTTCGCCTTATCCGGCTGCATGGAGTGAGTTGGTGAATCCGGAAGGGGAAGCGGTTGTCGTGAAAATCTTTGAGAGTGAGAAGTTGCCAAAGGTGCATACGTTGGCTCCCGGAAGCATTGTTACTGATGGAAAAAACTTTTTGAGAGTGGCTGTGCCGGATGGATTTGTAAATGTCCTTTCGTTGCAGTTGCCAGGTAAAAAGAGACTGAAGACAGATGAACTTTTACGTGGATTCCATCTGACTGAAGCATTTAAGATGAAGGCTGTGTAATAACAGATAGTGCATTATCCTTTTGGGATATGAGCCGATCCCGTTGATTATAATTATGAATTTGAAATAGCAGAAAAAGAATTTCTGCCAAATAAATTGTTATTGAGGGGAGCCCTGATGTTTTTTTGTTAATTTTGTGCTATTATTTTAAGAATGATGAATATGAAACCAATTATATCCCCTTCTATCCTTTCTGCAGATTTCGCATATCTGGCAAAGGACATTGAGATGATCAACCGTAGTGAAGCAGACTGGGTACACATTGATATTATGGACGGAGTATTTGTGCCGAACATATCTTTCGGCTTTCCGGTACTGAAATATGTAGCTAAGTTAACTTCAAAGCCGTTGGATGTACATCTGATGATAGTCAATCCGGAAAAGTTTATTCCTGAAGTGAAGGCATTGGGTGCCCACATCATGAATGTGCATTACGAGGCATGTCCTCACTTACACCGGGTCGTGCAACTGATTCGTGAAGCAGGTATGCAACCAGCGGTCACTATCAATCCGGCCACTCCGATAACCCTGTTGCAGGATATTATCCGGGATGTATATATGGTGCTGGTTATGAGTGTGAACCCCGGATTTGGCGGACAAAAATTTATTGAACACTCGGTAGAGAAAGTGAAAGAGCTTCGTGAACTGATTGAGCGTACCGGATCTAAAGCACTGATCGAAGTTGATGGAGGGGTAAATCTGGAAACAGGCGCCCGTCTGATAGCTGCCGGGGCAGATGCATTGGTGGCAGGAAATGCTATCTTTGCTGCTGAGAATCCGGAAGGAATGATTCACGCCATGAAAGGGCTGTAGAGCCGTCTTGTGAACTTTCAGTATTTACACCGATATCCTTTTATACGCCTGCTATTCCCTCTGATAGCAGGCTTTCTTGTTGGCAATGGGTTGTTTTTTAGGGGAGTCTGTGTTTCGAAGGGCGTGCTGGCAGGAGGGCTGGCAGGATTATTTCTTCTGCTCCTAGTCGTTTATTTTTCTCACCGTTACTCTTTACGTTGGATGTTCGGCTGTATTTTGTACCTGTTCGTGTTTTTTGGCGGAGCAGGTGGAATAAATCAGGCTTTGCAACAGACGCTTTATTCTTTTTCGGAACAAAAATGTGTTTACCGGGCTGTAGTGTCGGAACAACCGGAGCCTAAGGAACATAGCTTCCTTTGTCGGGCATTTTTGGAGGAAAGGCAGGATTCAGTGTGCACCATGCCGGTAAATCGAAAAGTTTTGCTTTATATATCGAAGGATTCATTGTCCGAAGGGTTACGTAGTGGGGATGAGTTAATATTTTTTGCCCATGTATCTCCACCTTCAAATAATGGTAATCCCGATGAATTTGATTATGCGCGTTATCTGCGCTACAAAGGGATTAGCGGGATTGCTTTTGTTGCAAGTGGGAATTGGAAAATTACCGGATATCGGTTTTCCCGATCATGCAGGCAGATTGCATTGGAATACCGGGATCGGATTCTTGACCAATATCGTGCTTTGAAGTTTAATCCGGATGAATTTGCCGTACTTGCCGCACTTACGGTAGGTTATAAGGAGGAGTTGAGCGAAGATATTCGGGAAACTTACTCTGTATCGGGAGCCAGTCATGTACTGGCACTTTCCGGACTTCATATCGGGTTTCTGTATATGATGCTTCTGTTTTTTCTGAAGTGGCTGCCAGGGAATGCTTTTGGTGTGAGACTTTTTCGTGCGGTAGTGATAATTACCGCATTGTGGGGATTCGCTTTTTTTACCGGTCTCTCTCCTTCGGTCGTCCGTTCCGTTATCATGTTTTCACTGTTGGCTTTGTCGGTTTTATCCCGGCGTACAGGTATTTCACTCAATACACTTGCATTGACTGCATGTATCATGTTGGTGGTTCATCCTTTTTGGCTGTTCGATGTAGGATTTCAACTTTCATTTTCAGCAGTTGCAGCTATTCTGTTATTATATCCCTGGCTGTTCCGCCAATTGCCGGTCGGTAATAGCTTGTTAAAGAAGGTATGGGCATTAATGAGTGTTTCGCTTGCTGCACAAATAGGTACTGCTCCTTTGGTTTTATTGTATTTCTCCAGATTTCCTACTCATTTTTTGTTGACTAATCTGTTGGTAATTCCACTTGTTTCAGGCATCATGTATGCAACGGTCGCATTGCTGGTACTCACCCCTTTTCCTATGCTTTATACAGGATGTTCAGTGGTAGTGAGATCTCTTGTTGATTGGTTGAATACTATGGTCCGTTGGGTGGAACATTTACCGTTGGCATCTATAGATCGTGTCTGGATCTATCCGACAGAAGCTTTTGCTTTTTATCTGGTCTTGTTGATCGGTATACGTTATAAAGTAGTGCGCAGTTTGAAATGTTTATATGTTTTTGGTATTTGTATCTTGGCTATGGGAAGTTTTCATTGGGTGAGCAGAATGATGGACCATCCGGTGCAAAGCATTGTTTTCTATAATGTCCGGGGATGTCCGGTGGTGCATTGTATCGAAGCTTGTGGTAAGTCGTGGTTGGCTTATGCGGACAGCATTCCGGATGAAAGACGGCTTTCGCGTGCAGTAGCCGGATATTGGAATAGACTGCATCTGGATGTTCCGGTTGCTATAACAGACAATTTTCATTCGTCCGGTTTTTGGATGCAGGATCATTTGCTTATGTTCGGTAATAAACGTATTTGTATGGTTAGTGACAATCGTTGGCGGAACAAAACCGTTGCTGAATCGTTAAACATAGATTATTTGTATGTATGCAAAGGCTATACAGGGAAGTTGGAGTCATTGGTAGGTTTGTTTCATTGCCGGGAAGTTATTTTGGATTCTTCTCTGTCTGCTTATTATAAAGAGGCTTATAGTGAAGAATGTCGCCGGTTGGGGTTGCATTTTATCTCCCTTTCCGACGAAGGTTCTGTGAGGTTTTTGCTCTAAGTACAAAGATTTATCGTATTTTTGCCAACTCAATATTTATACAAACAAGTTATGCTGACTAAAGTGATTGCTCAGGCTCATATTGATCATTTTACCAAATGGTTTGAACGGGCCGACAAAATAGTAATTGTATCTCATGTGTCACCTGATGGAGATGCCATTGGTTCATCATTGGGATTGTATCATTTTTTGGATTCTCAAGATAAAATTGTTAATGTGATTGTCCCCAATGCTTTTCCCGATTTTTTGAAATGGATGCCGGGTAGTAAGGATATTTTGCTGTATGACCGTTACCAGGAATTTGCCGACAAGCTGATTATGGAGGCGGATGTCATTTGTTGTCTTGACTTTAATGCGCTGAAGCGTATTGATGAAATGAGTGATATAGTGGCCGCTTCACCGGGGCGCAAAATAATGATAGACCACCATCTTTATCCTGAAGATTTTTGCAGAATCACCATTTCACATCCTGAGATTTCCTCTACTTCCGAACTGGTGTTTCGATTGATTTGCCGGATGGGATATTTTAGTGATATCTCCAAAGAAGGAGCCGAATGTATCTATACGGGCATGATGACAGATACCGGAGGGTTCACTTATAACTCTAATAATCGTGAAATCTATTTCATCATCAGTGAGTTACTCTCAAAAGGAATCGATAAAGATGATATTTACCGGAAAGTCTACAATACTTATTCTGAAAGCCGTTTGCGTCTGATGGGATATGTGTTATCGAATATGAAGGTGTATAAAGATTACAATTCCGCCCTTATTTCACTGACAAAGGAAGAACAGGGCAAATTTGATTATATCAAAGGGGATAGCGAGGGGTTTGTCAACATACCTCTGTCTATCAAGAATGTCTGTTTTTCTTGTTTTCTACGTGAGGACACTGAAAAGAAAATGATTAAGATTTCTCTCCGTTCAGTAGGTAAGTTTCCTTGTAATCGGTTAGCTGCGGAATTTTTCAATGGCGGCGGGCATCTCAATGCGTCCGGAGGGGAATTTTACGGTACTATGGAAGAGGCTGTAAAAGTGTTTGAACAAGCATTGGAGAAATATAAACCACTTTTGAAAGAATAAAGTGGTAAGTTGACGGTTGGCTCATCGCTCTTCCGTTAAAAGTTGAAAGTCAAAGGTTAAAAGACTTGAACTTTCTGCTTTTAAATCTATAGATTCGACTAATTTAAAATACATTTGTACGGAATATACTTAAGATACAGAAATGAAAAAACTTCTATTGTTATTTTTTTCCTTGTTAGCCTTTGGATATATGTTCCAGGCTTGCGACAATTCGAAGACTTATGCTGAAATGCTGGATGAAGAGAAAGACGCAGTAAACGCCTTTATTAAAAAACACAATATCCAGACTATTTCCGAGAGTGACTTTGAAGCAAACGGATATAAAACGGATACGACCAAGAACGAATACGTGGCTTTCTCAAACGGAGTCTACATGCAAATTGTGGATAAGGGTATAGTTACCGATAAACCGGAAAATGACTCTATCAAGAATAACAATATTGTAGCCGTACGCTTTGTAGAGCACGACATTAAGGCGAACGATACCACTTGCTTCAATGTGGTGCTTCCCGGTTTCGAAAATTATCCGAACTACTATACTTATCCGGACGTTTTCCGTTATGTGGATAACGGTACTTCAGTAGCCGGTGTATTTACAGAGGGGTCGATGTATGCCAAATATGGTACGACGGATGTTCCTCCCGGATGGCTGCTTGCTTTAAAGTATGTTACCAATTATGCCCATGTGAGAATGATTGTACCTTCGAAGATGGGACATCAGAGTGCAAACCAATATGTAAACCCCTATTTCTACGATATTCGTAAATTTCAGAAAGCATTGAACTAAAACTACTAAATAACCAATTTTCTAAAACAACAACCTATGACTCTAATCAAATCTATCTCTGGTATCCGTGGAACCATTGGCGGAGGCGCAGGCGAAGGACTGAACCCGCTTGACATTGTAAAATTCACGTCGGCTTATGCCACTTTGATTCGCAAAACATGCAAATCAAAAAGTAACAAGATAGTAGTGGGCCGTGATGCCCGCATTTCCGGTGAGATGGTAAAGAATGTCGTAGTCGGTACCTTGATGGGTATGGGCTGGGACGTAGTTGATATCGATCTTGCTTCTACTCCGACAACCGAACTGGCTGTTACAATGGAAGGGGCTTGTGGCGGTATCATTCTGACTGCATCACATAACCCCAAACAATGGAATGCATTGAAATTGCTGAATGAGCATGGAGAATTCCTGAATGCAGCCGAAGGGCAAGAAGTACTTCGTATTGCTGCTGCCGAGGAGTTCGATTATGCGGATGTCGATCATTTGGGATCTTATCGCAAAGACTTGACTTATAATAAAAAACATATCGACAGTGTATTGGCACTCGATTTGGTAGACGTTGAGGCTATCAAAAAAGCTGATTTCACAGTGGCTATCGACTGTGTGAACTCTGTAGGAGGTATCATCCTGCCCGAATTGTTGGAACGTCTGGGGGTGAAACACGTCGAAAAACTCTATTGTGAACCGACCGGAAACTTTGCCCACAATCCGGAACCGTTGGAAAAAAATCTGGGAGATATCATGAACCTGATGAAGGGTGGAAAAGCTGATGTAGCGTTTGTCGTTGACCCGGACGTAGACCGTTTGGCGATGATCTGCGAAAACGGTGTGATGTATGGTGAAGAATATACACTGGTTACGGTGGCAGACTATGTATTGAAACATACTCCGGGCAATACTGTATCCAATCTGAGTTCTACCCGTGCTTTGCGCGACGTAACCCGCAAATATGGTATGGAATACAATGCTTCTGCTGTAGGCGAAGTAAATGTTGTGACCAAGATGAAAGCAACAAATGCCGTGATCGGTGGTGAAGGAAACGGTGGAGTGATTTATCCAGCCAGTCACTACGGACGTGATGCTTTGGTAGGTATCGCATTATTCCTTAGCCATTTGGCACACGAAGGTAAGAAGGTTAGTGAGTTGCGTGCAACTTATCCTCCTTATTTCATTGCCAAGAACCGTGTCGATCTGACTCCGGAAATCGATGTAGATGCCATTCTTGCTAAAGTGAAAGATATCTATAAGAATGAAGAGATCAATGATATTGACGGTGTGAAAATTGACTTTGCCGATAAGTGGGTACACTTGCGCAAGAGTAATACCGAACCGATCATCCGTATATATAGCGAAGCATCGACTATGGAGGCTGCTGAGGAGATCGGGCAGAAGATTATGAACGTAATCAACGAATTGGCTAAGTAAGTCATTTAATAAATATACGAAAGGCTGTATTGGTAACGATGCAGCCTTTTTTTATCATAATATAATCCATCTTTTTTTTAACAAAGTCTATTTTTTCGAAATAATATTTCCCGTTTCTTTGTACCTTCTGTTTTCGGAAATATCATGGGAGAAACCCTTGTCGGATATCGGAAACACTGTCTTTCTTTGAAGAAAGGAGGCTTTAGTGAGACGACTCAAAAACTCAAAACAATTTAATAAGAACATGAAAAAACTGATTCTGCTTCTCATTTTGATTTTTTCATTGCCTGTTGCAGCACAAAATTTCACAATCGGGAAGAGCACTTTCCTTTTGAATGGCAAGCCTTTTACGGTTAAGGCTGCCGAGTTGCATTATACCCGTATTCCGGCTCCTTACTGGGAGCATCGTATCGAGATGTGTAAGGCATTGGGGATGAATACGATTTGTCTTTATGTATTTTGGAACATCCATGAACAGACTGAGGGACAGTTTGACTTTACCGGACAAAATGATATAGCCGCTTTTTGCCGCCTGGCTCAGAAGCATGGGATGTATGTGATTGTACGCCCGGGTCCTTATGTTTGTGCCGAATGGGAGATGGGCGGACTTCCTTGGTGGTTACTGAAGAAGAAAGATATTGTACTTCGTACACTCGATCCTTATTTTATGGAGCGCACTGCAATCTTTATGAAAGAAGTCGGAAAACAGCTTGCACCTTTGCAGATTACTCGCGGAGGAAACATTATCATGGTGCAGGTAGAAAATGAATATGGTGCTTATGCAGTTGACAAACCCTATGTTTCGGCTATTCGTGATATAGTGAAAAGTGCCGGGTTTACCGAAGTTCCTCTTTTTCAATGTGACTGGAGCAGTACCTTTGATCGGAATGGATTGGACGATTTGCTCTGGACTATCAATTTTGGTACGGGAGCCAACATTGAACAGCAGTTCAAGCGTCTCAAAGAGGCTCGTCCGGAGACTCCATTAATGTGTAGTGAGTTCTGGAGTGGATGGTTTGATCATTGGGGACGCAAGCATGAGACCCGTCCTGCCAAAAGCATGGTGCAGGGTATCAAAGATATGCTTGACCGTAATATTTCATTCAGTCTCTATATGGCCCATGGAGGTACTACTTTCGGGCATTGGGGTGGTGCCAACAATCCGTCTTACTCCGCTATGTGTAGTTCTTACGATTACGATGCGCCTATCAGTGAGCCGGGATGGACTACGGACAAATATTTCCAGCTTCGTGATCTGCTGAAAAATTATCTGCCTGCAGGAGAACAATTGCCTGAGATTCCCGAAGCTTTTCCGGTGATTGAGATACCTGAAGTGGAGTTTACTCAGATTGCTCCTCTCTTTTCCAATTTGCCCGAGGCTAAAGAGAGTATGGATATACAACCGATGGAGGCTTTTGATCAGGGGTGGGGAACGATTTTGTATCGGACTACTTTGCAGGAGCCTGTCGAAAATGGCACTACGATGAAGATCACAGAAGTACATGATTGGGCACAAGTTTTTGCCGATGGTAAATTGTTGGCTCGTCTGGACCGTCGTCGTGGTGAATTTGTCTTGCAACTGCCGGCTTTGAAGAAAGGAACGCGTATCGACATCCTGGTAGAAGCTATGGGACGCGTTAACTTTGATGAGTCGATTCACGATCGCAAAGGTATCACTGAAAAAGTAGAACTTGTCCGTGGAAAGCAATCTGCAGAGTTAAAGAATTGGACGGTTTATAGTTTTCCGGTGGATTATTCGTTTGTGCAAGATAAAAGATATAAAAATGGGACAGCTCAGACTATGCCTGCGTATTATAGGACTACCTTCCGTTTGGATAAAGTTGGCGATACGTTCCTTGACATGAGTACTTGGGGTAAAGGTATGGTATGGGTTAATGGCCTTGCTATCGGACGTTTCTGGGAGATTGGTCCGCAGCAGACACTCTTCATGCCCGGTTGTTGGCTCAAAGAGGGAGAAAATGAAATTATTGTTCTTGATTTGAAAGGCCCTGAGAAAGCATCTATCCGCGGACTGAAGAAGCCCATCTTGGATTGGTTACGCAATGAAGGGGCTTCTACCCATCGCAAAGAGGGTGAACAACTGGACTTGAGTCGGGAAACTCCCGTTGCCGAAGGTACGTTTGTTCCGGGCAACGGATGGCAGGAAGTTTGCTTTGATCGTCAGAGTATCGGTCGTTATTTCTGCCTTGAGGCCCTTTCGGCACAAAAAGGAAAGAAGATAGCAGCCATCGCCGAACTTGATGTACTGGGTGCCGACGGTAAGCCAATTTCACGTGAAAAGTGGAGAATACGCTATGCCGACAGCGAAGAGACACGTAGCGGTAACTGTACGGGAGATAAAGTGTTTGACCTTCAGGAATCCACTTACTGGATGACGGTGGCTAAAGATGCTTATCCTCATCAATTAGTCATCGATCTGGGTGGAGACTATACCGTAACCGGTTTCCGCTATTTGCCCCGTGCCGAAAAGGGATATCCCGGCATGATAAAAGATTACCGGGTGTACGTCAAAGGGGAAGATTTTCAATACTGACAGAGGTATTGTTCTATAGAGAAAGTGAATAGCCGGTTTTATTAGAACCGGAACTATATATTTTAGGTAATATATCCTACTGAAAGTTAGTTGGATAGTGATAGGCTGTGAATGTTATCATTTGACATTCACAGCCTAATTATATTACCCAATTTTCAAGTGACAGAAATGTTTTTTGGTTATTAAAGAGTTGTCACGGGTATTTGATGCCATCATCGAGAGGAAGATTCCGGAGAAATATAAGTAAAAGTAAAAGATTTTTTTAGTTATAATACTTTTGGAAAGTAATCTTTTTTTTATTACAAATATAGGAATTTCAGCTTTATATGTTTTGTGGATTCATGGAAAAATATCCGGAAAAAGAAATGATAAATAACAAATGTTCTGTATCTTTGACCAAAATATAACTTTAAAACATGATGAACACAAAGTCTTTTTTCATGGTTGCCATTGGCGTTTTTGTTTTGGCATCTTGTAATTTAAATCAAGTCGACCAAACAGGTCTGTTAACCGCTTCCGTTCGTGATGCACTTAATTCGCCGGCAACTTTGTCTATTGCTGATGAGATAGAGTCAGTTGAATATATCCCTTTGGAAATGACCAATGATGATGCCTCATTGATAGACGGTGTGGTAGACTTTGCCATCACAAGCAAATACATTTATGTATTGGTGGGCAAGGAAGCCCGTATCGTACTGTTCGATCGTCAAGGACACTTTTTACGTACATTCCTTCGCCAAGGCCAAGGTCCCGATGACTTTAATGGTATGATAGGTTTTATACAGGCTGATGAGGCTGATAATCGTTTCTATGTTATCGGCAATAAGGTTGGCATATATACATTGGAAGGCACGTTTGTGGAAGACCTGCCTGTAAATTCTCCCATTATTTATGCTCATCACCTTGGTAACAAGCGCATTGGTGCCATCGCTATGCCTCTTATGCCGTTTCAGAACGGTAGTTTTGGTATTGGGGTATTTCAAGAGGACGGTGAGGCGATAATTACCAAAAACGATTTCTATTCGCCGTTGGTACCCCGTGAAGATTCAGGCTTTACTTTTGGAGTAATGGGTTCACCTTCGGATGGGAAGCAGGCGTCAGTCTTGTTTAAAACAGCTAGCAATGATACCATTTACCGTTTGTCGGCAGACACCATACAGCCTGTTTTAGTGGCCGGTCTAAGCAATTCGGATGAAGAGGTTATTCGTGGGCTCAATATTCGCGATATTAAAAGATTCCCTGCTAACGGTGATATTTTTGTAAGTGATATTTTTGAGACGCCTCGCCGTTTTTATCTGCGCATGATGCTGAATGAGAAGTATTATGTGGCTTCGGTGGACAAACACAGTGGAGAAACTGTTGTGGAGCAGTGTGATATCCCTGAGACAAGTGCTTATAACTTGGCTGATATCAATATGCAGTTAGGTATGGTAGGTAGTAAGGGGCATAACCGGTTCCCGGTATGGGGACGTGTCTTAGGAAATAATTTGGTACAGGTTGTTACACCTTATGAGATAGAAACATTTAAAGAACAAACTCAAATTACTGTACCACAAGAATTGCAAAAAAGAAATGCCAATGAAAATCCGATTTTCATCATATATAAGATAAAATAATATTATTAACTGTTTTATTATATCAGACTCTTTGAATAAATTTCAAGTTTTTGGTTTCATTAGATGACAGGAGCATAAACGCCTTATGAAATACGATCGTGTCTCATAAGGCGTTTGTTGTCAGTGGAAAGGAATGCCATTGATATATGCGATAACTATTCCATAGTTAGTCATTGGGACACCTTGTGCTTTAGCTTTGACTATCCGATTCAGGACATGTTTGCGATTGAACATGCAGGCTCCGCAATGAATAATCAGGTCGTAGCAATTCAGGTCCTTAGGAAAATCATTTCCGGAAACAATGTCGATATGCAGTTTCTCTCCGATACGTTTGCGCAACATTCGTGGAAGTTTCACTCTGCCGATGTCTTCGGACAGTGGAGCATGAGTACAGGCTTCGGCTATCAGGACCCGGGAATTTTCTGTCAGTTGGTCGATGATATACGCTCCTTCGGTATAGTAGTCAATGTCTCCCTTGTAGCGGGCAAATAATACCGAGAAGGAGGTTAGCCGGCTCTGTGGCGGTTTCTTTTCGTAGACGGTTCTGAAAACCTGCGAATCGGTAATGATCAATGAGGGGGGAACTGACAAGGCTTTGAGGGCATTGTCCAACTGGTCGGTTGTGCAGCTCAAGGTGATGCATTTTTTGTCAAGAAGTTCGCGTAGTGTTTGTACTTGTGGCAGGATAAGTCGCCCTTTAGGAGCCTGTATATCCTGTGGCATCACGAGTAGTACCACATCGCCTTCGTTGGCCAAATCTCCCACAATATCCGGTTGCTCGTTAAGTTCCGGTAACCGATGAAGAATAGACTGACGGATTGAGTCTATGCCCGTTTTTTCTTTGGCACTGACAATTAAAGGGTGTTGTCCTGTCTGTTGTTCCAATTTATCGGCGACTTCATCCGGTTTCTCTAACAGATCGGCTTTATTCAGTACCAACAGGTAGGGGATATTCCTCTCTTTCAGTAACTCTATCCATCGTTGCTCTTCGGAAAGTTCCGTATCGCAACAAACCATCAGTGCGATGTCGGCTTTGTCCGCAGCTTGTAAGGTTCGTTCGATACGTAGGGAGCCCAGTTCACCTTCATCGTCGAATCCGGCTGTATCGATGAATACACACGGACCGATACCATGTATTTCCATCGGTTGATATACAGGGTCGGTAGTGGTACCGGCGATGTCCGATACCAAAGCAGCGTTTTGATTGGTCAATGCATTGATCAATGACGACTTGCCACTGTTTCGTTTACCAAACAAGGCAATGTGCAGGCGATTGGAGCGGGGCGACGTTTTCAAAACCTGAAGTCCCTTTCTCCTGCCGCAATTTGCTTCAGGTTTTCTAAAGCCCGTTCTCGGATTTTAGGGTTGGGGATATGTTGCATTTCTTGCTTTATCATGGCTACTCCGCGAGCTTTCGTCTCTTCCGAGGCATAATCTTCCAGATATTCCTGTAAGGTTATCAGTGCATTAGGGGAACAGCAGTTGGCTATTTGTCCCGATTTGACAAGTGACATAAACCGGTCACCCGTGCGTCCGGCACGATAACAGGCTGTACAGAAGCTGGGAATATAGCCCAGTTTCAGTAACCAGTTGACCACTTCGTCCAGTGTCCGGGTGTCGCTGACATCGAATTGGGCGGAGTTCTCTTCCGGAGTTTCTGCTTCGGCATAACCGCCTACACTGGTCCGTGATCCTCCGCTGATCTGCGAAATACCTAAGTCAAGCACTTTTTCACGGGTCTTTTGCGATTCTCGTGTGGAAATAATCATGCCTGTGTAGGGTACGCTGATGCGAATAACGGCTACTATCTTTTGGAAGATCTCGTCAGAGATGGCATTTTCAAAGTCTTCGGCATTTATGTCATCGGCCGAGCAGATGCGGGGAACGCTTATGGTATGCGGTCCCACGCCATAAACGGCTTCCAAGTGTTCGGCATGCATCAGCAATCCTACAAAATCATAGCGGTATGTATTCAGGCCGAACAGGACTCCCATGCCTACATCATCGATTCCTCCTTGCATGGCACGGTCCATGGCCTCGGTATGATAGGCATAGTTGCTTTTGGGCCCGGTGGGATGCAGCTGTTCGTAATTCTCTTTATGATATGTCTCTTGAAAGAGGATATATGTACCGATACCTGCATCTTTCAGCTTGCGATAATTCTCTACCGTAGTGGCGGCAATGTTCACGTTTACCCGGCGGATAGCTCCGTTTTTATGATGGATACTGTAGATGGTACGGATTGATTCGAGTATATAATCGATTGAGTTACGCACAGGGTCTTCACCGGCTTCGAGTGCCAGGCGTTTGTGTCCCATATCTTGCAGGGCAATAACTTCCCGGCATATCTCTTCCTGAGTTAACTTTTTGCGGATGATGGTTTTATTTTTGAGATGATACGGGCAGTACACACAACCATTGACACAATAGTTGGATAAGTAAAGCGGAGCAAACATGACGATGCGGTTGCCATAGAATTTTTGCTTGATCTCTTTGGCAAGATGAAAAATCTCTTTAGTAAGATCTTCTTCAGCACATTCCAGCAATATGGCGGCTTCCCGGTGGGTGAGCCCCTTACAAAGGCGGGCTTTCTCTATTAAATTTCGGATAAGTTCCCGGTCATTCCGATGGGTGCGGGCATACTCCAGTGTTTCAATAATTTCCTGATGGTTAATAAAGTCGACAGCATCAGGTGAATCTACTTTATACATGTCTTTTGTTGATTAGTTGTTATAATCTCCCCGGCTGTAGTCGATGTGATATCCGACCGCTGTCAGTTGCTTTTCCAATAAGGCCAGTCCTTCGGCCGCTTCGGCACCGAAAGCTACTTTCTGGTCGTACAGGTTATATTTGTTTCTTACAATGATAGGCGACAGATTGGGCATGACCACATTGGCGCCGGCAAGAATACCCCGTATTCTGCCGTCCGGTGCCAGGCTTGCCAACGCAGTTGTCGA
Organism: Bacteroides fragilis NCTC 9343; assembly: GCF_000025985.1. NCBI lineage: Bacteria > Pseudomonadati > Bacteroidota > Bacteroidia > Bacteroidales > Bacteroidaceae > Bacteroides > Bacteroides fragilis. The sequence goes on along the minus strand of NC_003228.3, from coordinate 4,324,761 downwards.
AGGGATCAGTGCCTTGGGATGCATCAGCCTGAAGATAGAGAGCAGTAACAAGGTCAGCTCTACACTGCCTGCTTTTTCGTCACAGAATGGGGTTCGCTGATGAGGGATAAAAGGTCCGATACCAATCATTTCCGGTTGGAAGTTTTCAATAAAACGTATATCCTCTATCAGAAATTCCACTCTTTGATGAGGGGTTCCCACCATGATGCCTGTCCCGGTCTGGAAACCGATTCGTTTGAGTTCCTGAAGGCATTTGATACGTCTTTCGTTGGACATTTCATAGGGGTGCAGACAGTAGTAATGCCCTCTGTTGAATGTTTCGTGGCGTAACAGATACCGATCGGCGCCTTTCATAAAATAGCGTTCGTAAGCTTTCGCCGGTTTTTCACCGATAGACAGCGTGATGGCACATTCGGGATATCGCCGGCGGATTTCCGCAATGATCTCCTCCATATCATTGTCCGACCGTTTCGGATCTTCGCCTCCCTGGAGAACGAATGAGCGGAATCCGAGTTTGTAGCCATGTTCGCAACAATCCCAAATCATCTCCTTACTGAGTCGGTAGCGATCGGCTCGCCAATTGTCTTTCCGGATACCGCAATAGTTGCAGTTATTCCGGCAATAATTACTTATTTCGATCAGTCCGCGTATGTAGACTCCCTGTCCGAAGTGTACGGTCGCTACTTCCCGTGCCTGCTGATTGATGTATGCCAAGGCTTCATCATCATAGTGCGACAACAGGTGTGCGAACTCTTCGGAGGTGAGGGTGCGCTCCTCCCTTAATTTATCTATGAGTTTCTTCATATGATTCACGGCGTTTTATCAGTTCCTGGTTCAACTGCCGGCGTCCACCGATAGCGTCATTATGGGCACTGGGGCCGCTGATACATCCGCCTTCGCAGGCCATGACTTCAATGAACTGTCCTTGTGCTTTGCCTGTTTTGGCAGCAGCACGCAGCAAGCCTATGTTTTTCTTGTTCAGGTCCGAGACCTGGATAGCGGAGAATTTCTTAGCCTCTTCGCCTAAGTAGGCCTTAATAGCTCCCATTACACCACCTGCCTGAGCAAAACCGTGTGCCTCGCGTACCGAAGTATAGAGTACTGAGAATGGCTGTGTCTGTTCAAGTTGGATGTCCAGTCCCTCAAAGATCGAAGCCATTTCCTCAAAAGTAAGTATATAGTCTACGCATTCATCGCGGCGGGCTTCTTTACGTTTGGCCACACACGGGCCGATAAACACGATCTTTGCATCCGGGTGGCGTTCCTTGGCGATGCGGGCGGCATAATACATCGGGGATCCCGTAGAAGAAACATAAGGCTTCATTCCCGGTATGTGCTTGTTCACTAATTCGATGTAAGACGGGCAGCAAGAGGTTGTCATAAACGGCTGTCCTTCCTCTAGCTTTTCTTTCAGTTCGGCAGCTTCGTGACTTACGGTGTCCATAGCTCCCTGCGCCACTTCGACTACATCGGCAAATCCCATCTGGCGAAGTGCTCCGTATACTGCTTCGATGGATGTGTTGAATTGTCCGAGTATAGAGGGAGCAGGTATCGCTATCATCTTTTCACCGCTACGGATGCCTTCAAGGACATCAAAAGCCTGGGAAATCTCGAAAATGGCTCCGAAAGGACAAGCATTGAGGCACTTGCCACAGTAGATACATTTGCTCTCATCAATATGTTCGATACCGTTCTCGTCTTTGCTGATAGCTTTCACGGGACAGGCTTCTTCGCAAGGAACCGGAATGAATACGATGGCGTGGTACGGACAGCTTTGATGGCACTTCCCGCAACTGATACAAGCGTCGTGGTCAATCTTTGCCTGTCCGTTTTTTCGGAAACGGATGGCATCCTTGGGGCAGTTCATATAGCAACTGCGGGCTACACAACCACGGCAGAGGTTGGTCACCTCATAGTTAACCTGTACGCAAGATGAACAAGCTTCATCGATGACGCAGAGTATATTTTCTTTCTGTTTGTTTTTACGTTCCAACGCCTGGCGTGCGTATTCCGAAAGTGAAGTGAGCTCGTCCGTTTCGTCTGTCATATCGAAACCCAACAACGGGAAAAGTTTATATTTGTATACAGCACGCTCTTTGTGGATACAGCAGCGTCCGAGCGGGCGTGAACGGCGAGGGCTCAGTTCAATGGGAAGTCTGTCAATTTCATTCGTTAATTTGTTCTCTTTCCAGAGATTTACCAATTTAGCCAGCAACTTGTGGCGCACAATCATTACGTTGTTGGTGAAAGCCATATTTGAGTATTTAGAATTAGGGTTACAAAGATACGGCTTGTAGGAGTATTCTGCAAGCGTGCATTAATATTTGTTTTTTATTCCTTAATTATTTAACGCTGAACCACTCTTTAAATTCAGCTACACGTGCTTTACTGACTAAAATCTTCTCTCCTGATACCGAATGACGAAGATTGATGGAAAGACGACTGTTGAACCAGAGGTCTATATCCTTGATGGCTTCCCGTGAAAGGAGATATTGGCGGTTGGCCCGGAAAAAGAGTGTCGGGTCCAGACATTCGGTCAATTCGTCGAGGGTTTGTGGGAATGAATATTCCGTCCCGTCTGTCAGAACAGCTTTCACCTGGCAATCTCTGATGTAGAACAACAGGATCATATCAACCGAAACGGGGAGCAGTTTATCGCCTTTTATCGGAATCAGGAAATGGGTTTTATAGCTTTCCTGCTTTTTTAACATACGCATCAGGTTCACAAGTTCGTTTGTTTCCGGACCGGTAGGTTTGGAATTGCCGGAACTGAACAGGGTCAGTTTTTCTAATGCCTGTTCTATATCCTGTCTTCCGATAGGTTTCAGTAAATAATCGATGCTGTTGACTTTGAAAGCCCGTAAGGCATATTCGTCATAGGCAGTAGTGAAAATGATGGGGCAGGTGATGTGGACGTGTTCAAAGATCTCAAATGCCGACCCATCTGCCAGGTGGATATCCATAAATACCAGATCGGGCATTGAATGATCGGTGAACCACTCGATGGTATCGGCGATACTGTCGAGTTCCGTTACGATTTCTATTTGCGGGCAGACTTCACCGAGTAGTGAAGTCAGGTTTCGTACCGCTGCTTTTTCGTCTTCAATGATGATTGCTTTCATAGGTCTTTCCGGATGAGGGGTATACGAACGGTGAAGTTTCTGTCTTCTGTGATTTGTATTTCTTGTCGGAACAAGAGGCGATAGCGTTTGTCGAGATTGACCAGCCCAATGCCGGTACCGGTTGTAGCTGTCAGTTTAGACTGTAGGGGATTGCTTACCAGGAGTCCTTCTTCCGAATCGGTCGCGATTGTGATGGTAAGAGGACGGCGGTTGCTGATTTCATTATGCTTTACGGCATTTTCAATCAGCATCTGTATGGACATGGGAGGAAGCAAATACTCTTCGGAATTATGAGTTATATTGATCTCGAATCGCAGATTATCTTCAAAACGCATTTTAAGGAGAAAGATGTAGGCTGACACAAAGTCCATTTCTTCACGTAGAGTGACGCATTGCGACTCGTTGCCTTGCAATGTGTATCGTAGTACGTGTGACAGCTCCTGGATGTAATCTTGTGCCCGGTCTTGATTTTCACGAACGAGCGAACGCAGCGTATTGAGCGAATTGAAAAGCATGTGTGGGTTCAGTTGGTTTTTCAGCACTTCGAACTGGTTGCGTATGTTTTCTGCCTTTAATTGTTCGTTTTCAACAATTACTTGTTGTTGGCGACGAATCAGGTAGATGATATAGCAACTGCTGGTCACCAGGCTAGACATAATGAAATCGCGTAATGGATGCAGGTAGTGGTGCACCATGGCATCTATAGCGGGAATATCAAATGTCTTGTGCAAATATACAAAGCATTGTCCCAGGAAATTGCTTAATATCCAGGTTAGTACAAAAGAGAGAATAATCTTTTGCCATGTGATTTTCATTGAGGTCTGATTGAAATGAAACAGTCGGGTGTTGACTGCAAACAGAATCAGCAATGACAAAAAGGTAAAGAGGATCTCGTTGGCTACATCAGCGAATTTCATCCCGGGAAAAAGGGTATGACTCTCAAATCCGTCAAAAAGAGAGACTGATTCGGGAAAATGGATAAGCACCGCCACTGCCAGTGAGATGATGAGGGTGGATAGGAGGTATTTATCGTTGTATATAGCTCGGATTCGTTTCATGGGGACAAAGATAAGACAATACACCGGATTATTTCTGTATTCTCGCCGTTACATACATGCCGGGACGAAACTGTTGGTTGACATCATCGATACGGGCATATACTTCGAGCGAACGGCTTACCTCATCCACCTTCTGACCGATGGAGACCAAGGTAGCTTTGAACACTGTTTTGCCCATACCGTTGACCCGAAACTGGACGGGACTACCTACTTTCATATCTGCTAGGTCTTTTTCATAAGTTGTCAGGCAAAGCAGGGGGGCTGATTTGTCGATGACCTCACAAAGTGCTTCACCCGGTTGGATGTATTTACCGATATTCATCGCTACATCGCTGATATAACCACTGATGGGAGCCTTTACCTGTAGCAAGGGCTGAATGCCGCTTTTCAGCAACTCTTCCGGGACGATGCCCAATAGGGTAAGCTGTGCTGCCGTAGCTTCCAGCTTGCTTTTCATTGACAGATAGTCTGCTTTGCTCTGTTGAAACTTCTTTTGCGAAGCGGCTTGTTCGGTCGAGAGAGTTTTTTGCCGTTCATATTCGGCCTGCAGATATTCTGCTTGGGCATGGCTGTCGAGATAGGTTTGTTGCAGTGCGATGAAGTCGGGATTCTCGAGTGTTGCCAGCAGGGCACCTTGCCGTACTTGTTGCCCTGGTAAGAGTGAGGTGTGTTTCACTACTCCTCCCATAGTGAGGGCCACCGTAGCTTGACGTTGGGGAGGCAATACAATGGTGCCGTTGAAAGATACTTGATTGGGCTTTGAAGTAGCCGATGTTATTCCGTCTACTTGGGTCGTAACAGTATCGGTCGGGATGTCGGCAATAGCAGGAGCCGGAACTATGGTTTCGGATGTCTGTTCAGGGTTTTTGCATGCCGCAAGAACCAATAAGAGGACCGGATAAAATATTTTTTTCATTTTTTTTTATGTTTCAATAGGTTATTGATAAAGTTCGTATTCTAAAGAAGCTATGTTGTATTGATATATAGTTTCGATATAGCCTTTGCGTATTTCACGGGCAGCACTGACCGACTGGATAAATTCCGCAATACCGGTTTCGCTGTGTTGTAATTGTAAGTTGGCTGTTTTGACCAGTTCGTCTGCCTCTTTGAGTGCCGACGAAGTATAGAACCGGAGACTTTCTTCGTAACGTTGCAAGGCAGCACTCAACTCTGTTATTTTATTGTTCAATTCTCGGATGTTGGCTTCGGCCTGTATTTGTGCCGCCGAAACTGCTAATTTCGCTTGTTTGATCCGACTTTTTTGTGGCAGGAAGTAGATCGGGAAGGATACACCCACCATCCAGGCATTTAGATTTTTCAGTGGCAAAATATCCTGGCGGCTGTATCCGATACTTAATTCCGGAAAGAAACGGCTGCGTTCTACATTCAAGATTGCCCGTGCTTCGGAAGCTTGGCTATTGAAGAATCCGAGATGGGCTTCGGAGGTACTTCTCTGCTCACAATCGGTGGGGAAGAGTGTCATTATCGTATCTTTCGGTGTAATCGGGTCATCTGCATAACAACTCCATTGAAATCGGGCCAAAGCTACTTTTTTCTCTTCTAGTGCCTGGAAGAGTCGATTGTGTAAATCGGCTGCCAGTGTAGTCATCATGTTTTTCTCCAATAAGGTGATTTCTCCCTGTTCGTATCTCAACTCACCGATACGCCTTAATTCGGCAGCCATCCGGTCTTGGTCGTGATAGAGTGAAGACATCCCGGAGGCATACTGATAATAGGCCCATGCGCGCTTTACTTCTGCCGTAATCTCCTTTTCGACCATTTGGCGGTAGTAAGTGCTTGTTTGTACCTGTCGGTTGATAAGTACATTTTTGTAAAACGGCGTCAACAATGAACCCAGACTCTGTTCGAAAGCCATTTCCTTGTCTTTCTTATTTTCACCATTCAACTGTCCCCACGAATAGTTGAATGTGGTGGGAGTCGCTTCTACAATTTCTCCCCGTCCGGCTTGTGCCTGCCGGATGGCTGTTGTGGCTATCTTCAGTCTTGGGTGGTTTTGCTTGGCTATCTCTATCGCTTGTTCCAGGCTGACGGTTTGTGGGGCCTGTGCCGTGGCGGTGGCACTCAGCAGAAGTGCCGGTAGCAGGATGAACAGATGCAACCGTCTCTTAGGCTGTTTCCAACCGGCACTTGCCGCATTGACTATTTTATAAAAGACCGGAAGGATAATCAACGTTAATATAGTGGATAGAATCAATCCTCCGATTACAACTGTTGCCAGAGGGCGTTGTACTTCTGCTCCGGCAGATGTGGCGATGGCCATTGGTACGAAGCCCAGTGAGGCTACCAGTCCGGTGAGAAATACCGGACGTAGCAGGTGGGGTGTCCCTCTTTTTATAATCTGATTGGTGGTCATGGCATATTTATTTTGTTTTCTTAAATCGTTGAAGTGATTGATCATCAGGATTCCATTTAGTACCGCTACGCCAAACAAAGCGATGAATCCTACTCCTGCTGAGATACTGAACGGAAGTCCGCGTAACCAGAGTGCCAGAATGCCGCCTATCAGTGATAATGGTACTGTAGAGAATACCATCAGTGTATAGGTCACATTCTTGAAGGCGAAGAACAGAATCAGCAGAATCAGCATCAAGGCTACCGGTATTACAATGGTTAGTGTACGGATGGCATTCTGTAAATTTTCAAATTGTCCTCCGTATTCAAAGTAATATCCGGGTTGTAACTTGATATTCTTATCCAGTATCTGTTGTATTTCTGATACTACCTGCTGAATATCGGCATCACGTACGTTGACTCCGATTACGATGCGGCGTTTGGTGGCGTCGCGGTTAATCTGGAGCGGTCCGTTCACCAAGTCGATGCTTGCCACTTCGCTGACAGGAATCTGTATGCCTTCCGAAGTGCGTATGAAGAGCTTGTCGAGGTTGAGGTCCGCCACTTTTTCCTGATCAAGGCGTACTACTAAATCGAATCTTCTTTCATTTTCGAATACGACGCCACTTACTTCACCTGCATAGGCTGTGCGGATCATTGTATTCAATTCTTCGATATTAATGCCGTATCGGGCTATTTTTCCGCGGTTGTATTTCACTACCAGTTGGGGCAGTCCCATAGTCTGTTCGACAATGACATCGGAAGCCCCGGAAACTTGTTCGACGAAGCGGGCGGCTTCTTTCGCCTTTGCGTAAAGTTCGTGAGTATCCTCACCATATAACTTGACAGCTATATCGGCTTTGGCTCCGGTCATCAGTTCATTGAAACGTAACTGAATGGGTTGTGAGAAGTTGAACTCTGCACGATTTTCCAGGGGCTGGAGGGCTTCTTTCATTTTTTCTACCATTTCCGCCCGGCTCGATGCAGAGGTCCACTCTTTAAAGGGTTTCATCACAATCATTACATCGGCATCTTCTACTGCCATTGGATCGGTGGGTACCTCGGCTGTACCTATCTTAGCGACGACATGTTTGATTTCCGGGAACCGGTCCATCAATAATTTTTCGGCCTGATTGGAAACTTCGATGCTCTCCGAAAGTGAGCTGCCGGCCGGTAATGTCATTTGCATGGCAAAGTCCCCTTCGTCCAAAGTAGGGATAAATTCAGCTCCCAGTCGTCCGAAAAGCAGAAAAGAACCAATTAAAGTAGCGAAGGCCACGGTAACTGTTTGCCATTTGAAGCGGAGGCAGAAATGCAGGCACCGTTGATATATGACATTGAGTTTTTCAAAGAAACGGTCCGCAAATGTAGGTTTTACCATAATGGTGTGTTTTAAAAAAAGAGAAGCCATCATGGGTACATAAGTCAGGGAGAGAAGCAGTGCGCCGATAATGCAGAATACCAATGTCTTTGCCATCGGAGTGAAATATTTTCCTTCGATTCCGCTCAGTGTCAGTATAGGGAAGAATACGATCAGGATGATGAATACGGCGAATGTAGCCGAACGTACTACACCCGAAGCACCTTTCTCCACTTCTTCGTCCATTTCGGTTCCCGATAAAGTGCGTCCTTTCAGTTTATTGCTGTATAGGTGGGCAAGTATGCCTTCTACTATCACGATGGAACCGTCTACTACGATACCGAAATCAATAGCGCCGAGGCTCATCAGGTTGGCTGTCACTCCGAAAATACGCATAAGGATGAATGCGAACAGCATAGCCAGCGGAATGACTGAAGCTACGATAAGTCCGGCACGTATGTTGCCCAAAAAGATGATAAGTACCACAAATACGATAATAGCTCCTTCAATCAGGTTGTGCACTACGGTAGAGATATTCCGGTTTACCAGTTCCGAGCGGTTCAGATACGGCTCTATGCTTACTCCTTCGGGTAATAGTTTCTGTATCTTTTCTACCCGTTTTTCCAGCTCTTGTGTGACTACATTGGCATTGGCCCCTTTCAACATCATGGCGATACCTCCCACACATTCGCCTTTTCCGTCTTTGGTCATTGCTCCAAAACGTTTGGGTGCTCCAAAACGGACAATGCCCACATCGCTGATGTGTACCGGGATGCCGTTGCGGTTGGCAACCACAATCTGCTCGATATCTTTAGTGCGGCTGATCATGCCCTCCGAACGGATGTAATAAGCGTTTTTGGCTTTTTCGATGTAGCTCCCTCCGGTGTTCTGGTTGTTTTTACTCAGCGCCTCGAATACTTCACCGATGGTGATGTTCAATGAAAAAAGGGCATCCGGGTCAACGGCTACTTCATATTGCTTCAGATAGCCGCCAAAACTGTTGATTTCTACAATACCCGGTATACCGGATAACTGACGTTTCACCATCCAGTCTTGAATGGTGCGTAGTTCCATGGCGTCATATTTATCTTCGTAGCCGGGTTCTACTTTCAGGATGTACTGATAGATTTCTCCCAATCCGGTAGTGATGGGCATCATTTCCGGCATGCCCAGTTCCGGTGGAATTTCTCCGGCTACCGATTGAATCTGTTCGTTAATTAACTGTCGGGCATCGAGGGTCGGTACGCTTTCTTTAAATACGACTGTTACCACCGACAATCCGAAGCGACTTACCGAACGAATATCTTCCACGTTCATGATATTGCTCATGGCAATTTCGATGGGCATCGTGATTAATTGTTCTACTTCCTGAGGGGCAAGTGTGGGAGAGACTGTTACGATCTGTACCTGATTGTTGGTGATGTCCGGTACGGCATCGATCGGCAGAGTCAACATTGCATATATGCCTCCGATAAGAAGGAAGAGTGTAGTAAGTCCTACAAATAATTTCTTTTTTATGGAAAAACGTACAATGGCTTTAAACATAGTCTTTAAGTGTTTGAATGTCGGTACAAAGGTAAGTTGCCGGGATATTTATTGTTAACAGAAAACTGTGAGTTGGAAAGATTGACTGGTGAAATGTCAAAATGTGGAGATGAAGTGAATTGGAATAGCTGAAAAAAAACTATCTTTGCATATCAACAACACATCACAAAGATAAGATTATGAAGAAAAAAGTACTTTCCTTGCTGGCATTCCTTCCGGCATTTACGACAGTGATGGCCCAGCAGACGGCAGAAGTGCCGGATGTATGTGCATTTGTCAACCCGATCATCGGAACCAATGGTATGGGGCATACATTTCCCGGTGCTTGTGCTCCGTTCGGACTTGTACAGTTAAGTCCGGATACAGATACGATTCCTCACAACATAGATGGAACTTATCAAAAAAATGCGTATGAATATTGTGCCGGATATCAGTATCATGATCCGACAATTGTGGGATTCAGCCATACCCATCTGAGTGGTACGGGACATTCGGATCTGGGTGATATTTTGATTATGCCCGCCACAGGTCAACTGAAGTTGAATCCCGGAAGAGCCGGTACTCCTGACGAGGGATACCGCTCCCGTTTCAGTCATGACACAGAGGTTGCTCGTCCGGGGTATTATGAAGTGGAACTTGCTGATTATGGCATAAAGGCACAACTGACAGCTACTCAACGGGTAGGAATACATAAATATACTTTTCCCGATAATGCGGACGGGCACATCATTCTTGACCTGATACACGGAATCTACAACTATGATGGAAAAACTCTATGGGCTAATTTACGTGTGGAAAATGACACATTACTGACGGGCTATCGTATAACGAACGGATGGGCACGTACCAATTACACATATTTTGCCATCTCTTTGTCTCAGCCCATCAAGGATTATGGGTATATGGATAAAGGGAAAGCTCTGTATAAAGGCTTTTGGCGGCGGTTTAATACCGACCGTAATTTCCCGGAAATGACCGGTCGGAAGCTGGTGGCTTACTTTAATTTCGATACCCGGCAGAATCCGGAGCTAGTGATAAAAGTCGCTCTTTCGGCTGTGAGCACAGAAGGTGCAGTAAAGAATTTACAGGCAGAGGCTGCCGGAAAAACTTTCAATCAATTGGTTGCCGAGGCAAATTCTGCATGGAATCGTGAGTTGGATGTACTCGAAGCCAAAGGAACTCTCGATCAGTTGGCCATGTTTTATACTTCATTGTATCATACCATGATTAACCCGTCTGTTTATATGGATGTAGACGGTCGGTATCGTGGACTCGATCATAATATCCATACTTCCGAAGGATTTACCAATTATACTATCTTCTCATTATGGGATACATATCGTGCGGAGCACCCTTTCTTGAACTTGCTAAAACCCCGGCAGAATACGGACATGGTGCAGTCTATGATCCGTCATCAGCAGCAAAGTGTACATGGCATGTTGCCGGTTTGGAGCCTGATGGGCAATGAAGGCTGGTGTATGAGCGGTTATCATGCAGTGTCTGCTTTGGCTGATGCGGTTGCCAAAGGAGCGGATATATCTGTCGGGGAGGCTTTGATGGCAATGGATCATACAGCTAATGTTCCTTATTACGAAGGAGTTGAAGCTTATAAAAGATTGGGTTATGTACCTTTCGATCAAAGTGGGACGGCTGCTTCCACTACATTGGAATATGCCTATGACGATTGGACTATTTACCGGACGGCTCTGTTGGCGGGAGACGACCAGTTGGCCGATCTTTATAAGAAAAGGGCGAATAATTACCGGAATGTTTTCGACACTTCGGTTGGTTTTGCCCGTCCCCGTTATAGCAACGGAGAGTTCAGGAAGGAATTTGATGCAATGCAGACTTACGGGGAAGGATTTATAGAGGGAAATTCATGGAATTTCTCTTTCCACGTGCCCCATGATGTGGCCGGATTGATTCGTTTGATGGGAGGTGAGAAGAAGTTTGTCAGTCGGTTGGATACACTGTTCTCAATGGCACTTCCCCGCAAATATTACGAAAAGAATGAAGATATTGCTGAAGTAAGTTTGGTGGGAGGGTATGTACATGGCAATGAGCCTAGTCATCACATTCCGTATCTGTATGCTTGGACTTCCCAACCCTGGAAGACGCAATACTGGCTGCGGACGGTCATGAACCGGATGTATAAAAATGATATTGACGGCCTGGGCGGCAATGACGATTGCGGCCAGATGTCTGTCTGGTATCTTTTTACGGCAATGGGATTTTATCCGGTTTGCCCGGGTACTGACCAATATGTATTGGGAGCACCTTATCTGCCGTATATCCGTATGAATCTGCCCAATGGCCGCACTTTCGAAATAAAAGCGCCAAAGGTGAGCGATCGTAACTGCTATGTCCGGCAGGTGAAGCTGAACGGAAAGGTTTACGATAAGATGTATATTACTCATGCCGACCTTTTGGCGGGAGGAACACTTGAGTTTGATATGGCTGCTTCTCCGAATAAAAAGAGGGGGCTTGCCAAAGAAGCTAAACCTTATTCCATGTCTGAAGAGTAGGCTGCTTTCAAACATTCTGTCGGGGCTGCTTGTTAATTATTTGATAAACCAAATAATAAGATATGAAAGCATTTTTTTCTTTCGTAGCAGCCTTGGTACTTTCACTGTCGATGGCTGCTCAGAATAAATCATTCTATGACTTCACAGTGAAGACCATAGATGGCAAAGAGTATCCACTGTCAGGTCTGAAAGGTAAGAAGGTGCTGGTAGTGAATGTCGCCTCCAAGTGTGGACTGACTCCGCAATATGCAGAGTTGCAGGAGTTGTATGATCAGTATAAAGATCAGAATTTTGTGATTATTGGCTTTCCTGCCAATAACTTCATGGGACAAGAGCCGGGGACAAACGAAGAGATCGCCAAATTTTGTTCGGTGAACTATGATGTTACCTTCCCGATAATGGCCAAGATATCGGTAAAGGGTAAAGATATGGCTCCGCTTTACCACTGGTTGACAGAGAAGAAGCTGAACGGAAAGCAAGATGCGCCGGTACAGTGGAATTTTCAGAAGTTTATGATTGATGAGAATGGAAATTGGGTTGGTTTTGTAGCTCCCAAAGAGAGTCCTTTTTCAGAGACGATAATCAGTTGGATAGAAAAAAAGTAATTTAAGGTGTTAAAACTCACCACAGAAGATACAGAGTAACACAGTGGCAATCTTAAATTGTTGATTATTAACAAAAAAACTCTGTGTTACTCTGTGTTCTGTGGTGAAAAGTGTCTCTACACAGCTTCTTTGGGGGAAGTAGAAGAGAAAATCTCTACTTTATCTATTTCACTTTCAAAGTTCGGTGTGAAGACACCCTTTCCTAAATTCGTTTTGATTTCTTCATAGCTCCAGAAACGTCCGCCATCTAATTCATCGCTGGGATGTATTTCTCCGTCGTACACCGTTTTATGCACAAAGACTAATTCCCGTTCACGGGCAGACTCAAAGACATAGCTTGTCAGGAGTTCCGGTGTGAAGTCTGTGATACCCAGCTCTTCGGCGACCTCTCTCTTTAAAGCTATTTCTACACTCTCTCCCAGATCGATGTGTCCGCCTACGGAAGTATCCCATTTGCCCGGCTGTATATCTTTCCATTCAGGGCGCTTCTGCAAGTAAAGTTCACCTTTTGAGTTGAATACGTGCAGATGGACAACCGGATGCAATAGCTTGCTTCCGCTATGACATTCGCCGCGTGTAGCAGCTCCTGTAATAGTTCCCTGTTCGTCTACGATGGGGAACATTTCCTGATTATTATCGCTTTGCATGTTTTAAGGTATTAATAAAGATGAATCTCCATAACTCAGAAAGCGGAAATCGTGTCCGAGTGCATAATCATAAATGGTATGCCAGTTGCCTTTCACAAATGCCGAAACCAATAATAGCAGAGTGCTCTGTGGCTGATGAAAATTGGTAACCATTGCCTTGACTATCTTATAGTCATATCCCGGAGCAATAATGATCTGTGTACTGGTATGCAGTGCCTCCATTCCATGTCGGTCGAGATAACCTAATATTTTCTGTAAGGCTACTACGGGGCGAACATCACATTCCGTTTCGTAAGGTTGCCACTGCTTTACGTGCAATTGCTCTTCTGTGGCTTCCGGATTGTTAGCCAGTGTTACGCCGATGTGGTAGAGGCTTTCAAGGGTACGCACAGAAGTTGTTCCTACGGCAATGGCACAAGCGTCGTGGTCTATCAGCTTTTTGATAATACTGCGTGATACGGATATATATTCCGTATGCATTTCGTGCCCCTCTATCTCTTCACTTTTTACCGGTTTAAAAGTACCGGCGCCAACATGGAGAGTCAGTTCCTCGAGGTCGATCCCTTTTTCGGTCAGGGCATCCAGTACACGAGGGGTGAAATGTAAACCTGCCGTAGGAGCGGCCACCGAGCCTTTTATTTTTGAATAGACTGTCTGATAGGTCTCCTTATCACTTTCTTCCGTATCCCGGTTGAGGTAGGGAGGGATAGGTAGCTCACCGAACACTTCGAGAATATCGGCAAATGTTACTTCCGGATTGTCCCACCGGAAATCGATCCAATGACTGGTGCCACGACATTCACCGCGGGTGGCGGTCAACGTGATCGGGAATCCTTTTACAGTCATTTCACGACATAGCGGACCGTCTTTCCACTTTTTCAGATTGCCTACCATGCAAAGCCAGGCGGCATGTTCCGTTTGCTGAAAGTTGAGTACGTAGTCATTGGGTTGAATGGGCTCCAGGCAAAATACCTCGATGAGTGCTCCTGTCTCTTTGCGGAAATGGAGCCGTGCCTGAATCACTTTGGTGTTGTTGAATATCATCAGGCTTCCGGCTGGCAAATATTCCGGTAGAGAGGTAAATACATCTTCACTGACCTCGCCATGACGATAAATGAGTAACTTAGACTGGTCGCGCACAGGCAACGGGAATTTAGCGATGCGTTCATCCGGCAATGGATAATTGTATTCGCTAATACGGATATGTTTCGGGTTTTCTTTCATCATTTCTTTCTTTGCGACGACAAAAGTAGTTATATTTGCCTTAATTTGTAGATTGTAAATGGTAAATTGTAAACAGAACAATGAAAATAGGTGATAAAGTGCGCTTCCTCAGTGAGGTGGGCGGAGGAATCGTAAAAGGATTCCGGGGAAAAGATATTGTATTGGTGGAAGATGCTGATGGATTTGATATCCCGATGCAGATACGCGAGTGTGTGGTGATCGATACGGATGATTATAATATGACCCGGAAGGCTGCTCCTGCGCCAAAGAAACCCGAAGAACCCGTCAAACCGGTAAAGCCTGAGATTCCGGTAGTTCGTTCGGCCGAAGTGCGGGGTGGTGATGTTTTAAATGTTTTTCTGGCTTATGTGCCCGAAGACGTGAAAGCTATCAGCAGTACTTCGTTTGAGGCTTATTTGGTAAATGACAGCAATTATTATTTGTATTATACGTATCAGAGTGCCGAAGGAAAGGCCTGGAAAACCCGTTCGCATGGACTGGTGGAACCCAATACGAAGCTTTTGCTGGAAGAGTTTACTAAGGATATGCTGAATGAAATGGAGCATGTGGCCGTTCAGTTCATTGCTTTTAAAGATGGACGGACAGCGCCTTTGAAACCTGCGGTTTGTGTGGAGTTGCGTATCGATACGGTGAAGTTCTATAAACTGCATACATTCCGTGAGTCGGACTTCTTTGAACAGCCGGCTTTGGTTTATGATATTGTGAAAGACGATGTTCCTACCCGTCAGGTATTTGTTTCGGCTGAGGAACTGCAGTCTGTATTGATCCAGAAGAAGGAAGTGGATAAGCCTAAGTCACAACCGATTGTGAAACGTGGCGGAAAGAATGAAATTCTTGAGATAGACTTGCACATCAACGAATTGCTGGATGACACACGTGGCATGGGGAATGCCGAGATACTGAATTATCAGTTGGATAAATTCCGTGAAGTGATGGAGAAGTACAAAGCCAAACGTGAACAAAAAATAGTTTTCATTCATGGCAAAGGTGACGGAGTGCTTCGTAAAGCATTGATTGATGAATTAAAGCGAAAATATAGTAATTGCCGCTATCAGGATGCTTCATTTCAGGAATATGGTTTCGGAGCAACCATGGTGACCATTAAATGATGCTTCTATGCCTGTTTTTGAAATAGATAATCTTTAAAATTATACATCGATGTATTATACGTTGATGTATAATTTGTGTCTTTGTTCTCATCTCTCCACGTCGTTGGGGAAAGTCTTCACTTGTCAAAGTAGCGATGGACGAATTGATGCATGAAGATGAACAGGTTCGGAAACCATTGAAATGCGTACCCGGCAATTGATAGATACCGATATGCCTATGTGCATGAATGATACTGAAAATCTGACCGCTGTGCAAACAGCCATGTTGCGTGTCGTAGCCAATGGTGAATACCGCTTCAATTCTATTCCTGTAGTGCGGAAATATGAATTGGGAAGCGCGTAAACCATCACCCGCAACAAACGCATGCTGACCGAGCGTGATTTTATTGAGAAGGAGGGGGAACTGTATGTGTTTTCTGATCCTGTATTCGAACGTTGGTTTAAGAGGGAGTATTGTTGAGCTAAATTGTATGGGAAAACCGGCTGTTTAACAATGTTAACGTCAATTTCCGTTCATTTTATTCTTGTGTGCAAATAACAAATCTTTTGCATTTAAAGAACTTGTTATTCACATCTAAAGAACAAGCTTTAACACTGTGTTAAAACAAGTTTTTACTGACAGATGTTTTGAACTTTGAATAGCTTGTATTTTAGCTTGTTAAGTTTGATTTTTATTTTTTAGCTTCACTGAAGGTCTCTCAGGTTAGAGCCGATATACTTGCTTTTTTGTCAACTATACACAGGGAACTTACCCTATCCGTTTATTTCCTTTTTGCCTTGTTCAGTGCCGCTATCAGATACCTTCCTTTTGACACTATGTCACTCCAACAAGTGTTGGTAATCAGCCGCCACACCGTCGTTCCCTTTCCTCCATAGTCCGACAGTCTGAGAATGGCATTTACTTCACTTACCTCGTTAATTCCCAATCTTTGGAGCGTATCCTTCAGTCCCGGATAATTGTGTGTCATCGTATTGAAGGCGTATCCCGGTATCGGTAGAGAAGCAGAATCCTCCATCCTTTCTTCCTCCTTCCCCTCAGGGGGAGCTGAGGGGGTAATTCTTTATTTTCCTTTGCTCTACTTTTCTTTACTTTACTTTGTCTGGAATTGCATGCATTTTTTGAGTTAACGGCTACATGACGTACTACATTTCCCAGGCTAACGGCTACATTTCCTGTGCCGACAGCTACTTTTCCTTCTTTAAGCGGCTTGGGTTGTTCTATTTCCTGTTGTGCGGATGTATTGTCCGGTTTGCCGTTTTCCTTTTCCGTTTTCACCATCAGGTAGGGGAGTTTCGACAGCTCTTTCTTTCTCCGCTTTGTTGCCTCCATCCATACCTTCTGTATGTTTTCCGAGGTCAGTATTCCGTTTTCCTGACAACTGCTTCTGTCCAGTATTCCTTTGATAAAGAGAATTACGATAATTCCCTGTACCTCCCCAGTTTGCACTTCCCTTTCTACTTTGTAGGCAAAGATCAGGCACTGCTCCTCATCCCAAAGTATGTAGCATCTCTCCTTGTATATTTTACAAAGCAGCTTCAGTACGATTGCCGGGCCCTTTATTCCGTATTTTGCCTCTATCACTTCCATTGCGTTCTCTTCCATAAAGTTCTCCACCTGGAATGTCGTTCATCGCTGTTCATCTACATTCCAATAGACTACAGGACCTTCTATTTTATGGGATCGTATTTCTTGTGGAATTCCGCTTCATAGTAAATCAGTGTCGCTTTCACCAGCCTGAAGTTTCCGTTCTGCTTCTGATAAGGTCAGAATTTTAAACCTCATAATAAAAAACATTTATTATGTAAGACAATCGCTTTTTATTAACTTGATTCTGTTGTAATAAAACAATAGAATCGATTATGAACAATAAAGCTAATAATGCCTAAATCTATTGCCGCATTTTTTACACTTATAATTAACATTATAATGATTAATAATTGGCATTAAAATAAAACCTAGCGCAACCATCATTAAAGCTATTTTATTTATTAAGGAAGACCTGAGTCCAAAATCTTCAGGCAAAGCAATATAAATACCAGGAGTAAGTATAAGGAACAGGCAAAGGAAAATTAAATAAGTAATATATTTGTGATTACCAGTAATGGGTTTTACATTTTCACTTCCACATTTTGGACAGAATGTACTGATGGTATTAAAATCTTTAAGAATAGGGGAAACTATAGATAAAGCCTTTTCATAATCCTTAGCAAATACATATATAGCAATACCAGTTACGGCGCCATATGCACCAACCCTAGGATCCTGACTCTCGTCATGCTGTCGTAATGCAATATTATGCTTGTTGAGCAAATTCACAATTTTGTAAGCGCGAATACTATTTTCGCACTTTAATAATAATTTTTCATCCATGTTTCTATTGGTAGCATTCTCATGTAAACCAATTTTGTTTAATTGTTTAGATTCTAACTGTGCCATTGTTCATATTATATTTAAAGATTGAAGGAACATTTTTCTAATATAGTCAAAATAAATTTGATTGTAAATATATGTTGATATATTTTGCGTAATTTAACACTTTAGTCTATCTTACGAAAAAATCAGATTACAAAAAGAATATTAATTTTTATAGTTCATATTCCAATTATTACTTAGATTTTGTTTTAAAATATATTATTCTGTAAATAAAATTTAAAGTTGTAGACAAGGACTAATACTCGTTCTGATTTTAGCAAAACGATCTTTCTGAATACCGTTTTTTATCTATTGTCTTTTTCATGCTAAGATGAATCTCCTCTACCAACAGGAAAGGCGGATCAATAAGTTTGAGAATAGGCTTTTCTTTCTTTTTATGCTTCTTGTATTTTTTCTTTTGTATTACACCTCTTCGAGTTCCATCTTTACTAGGAAGAAATTTCTTCTGCAGCAAACAGGCATCATTTATTAGATTAAGCTGAAGATTTTTCTCGCTCTTTCTGAGCAAATAAAAGAATTAATCCAATGGTGTAGCCTTACTAGGAAGTACATCACTTACCAATAGTGTAACAGTATCAATGCAACACCGTAGTTATGAGAAAATATTATAAAATTTTACAATTCACTCATAATCAAATTGTTGAAAATCGTTTGATTTTTTGTCTCTTTAGGTATCTCGTGCGACAAGAAGTCGTATAAGTAATTATTCAGCATTGCGTCTGAATCTATCGTTCCGTCAATAGTAGCCTAAATTGCCGGACCTAATCCTTCGGGAAATTTAGGAGCGATGATTCATGGGATTAGAAATGGTAAGTACTTAAGTATTGGCTCGGAAAAGCGTTTTGATGGTTCAGGATATAGCAAATCTTGTTCCTCTATTGATTGAAAAGGGAGGGATATATAATGTTTGTGACAGTTACCAGCTGAGTTTTCGTGAATTAGAGATGGTGATATGTAAGCAATTGAATAAAAAAAGACCAATATCTATTCCTTATTGTTTGCTAAAAGTATGGCTGTTTTTGGTGATTGTCTTGGGGAAAATATCCCAATAAACAGTTTAAAACTTCGTAAGATTACGCACTCTTTGACTTTTAGTAATGAAAAGGCTATGCGTGAACTTGGGTGGAAACCTATGAATGTTTTGGAGAATTTTCAGATAGAATAAGGAGGTATTGTGAGTGGATTTTTGGGGGATTATAGGACTCCTAATAGGGGGTATTTCTTTTGCCTTTTTAGGACTTCAACTTTGGTTTTATTTCATTAAAAAGAACGAATAGTTTATGTGTTATCTGCTAATCTTAGTTCTGCTATTCCTGGCAGAACTTTTTTATTTCCGTATTGCTGATAAATGCAATATTATCGATAAGCCAAACGAGCGGAGTTCACACACTCGGATTACTCTGAGAGGAAGAGGAATCATCTTCTATTTGAGTGCATTGACTTTTTTTCTGACGAATCAGTTTGAATATCCTTGGTTTATATTGGCTTTGACCTTGATCACTTTTATCAGTTTTATAGATGATATCCGTTCTACTTCGCAGGGTTTGCGTTTAGTCTTCCATTTTACGGCAATGGCCCTGATGTTCTATCAATGGGGGTTGTTCAGCTTGCCTTGGTGGACGTTGCTTGTCGCTCTGATCGTCTGTACGGGGATTATCAATGCCTATAACTTTATGGATGGCATTAACGGCATTACCGGCGGGTATTCATTGGTTATCTTGGTTTCTTTGGCATATGTGAATGCAGAAGTGATCTCCTTCACAGAACAGAATTTTATTTATACGATGATTTGTTCTGTGTTGGTGTTTGACTTTTTTAATTTCCGTAAGAGAGCGAAATGCTTCGCCGGTGATGTGGGTTCGGTCAGTATAGCTTTTGTAGTCCTGTTCCTGATCGGGAGTTTGATTCTTCAAACGAAAGATTTCAGCTGGCTTGTGATGCTTACTGTATATGGAGTGGATAGTGTGTTGACAATCATACACCGGTTGTTGCTACATGAAAATATTGGTTTGCCTCACCGGAAACATTTGTATCAGATCATGGTTAATGAATTGAGAATACCGCACGTGGTGGTATCGTTGGTGTATATGATTGTGCAAATTGTGATTATTATTGGGTATTTATATTGCCGGGGTTATGGTGATTGGTATTTATTGGGCTGTATCCTTTTGCTGAGTGGAATATATATTGGTCTTATGCGCAAATATTTTCACTTGCATCTTTTACCTAAAAGATAATTATTATATTTGCAATAATTATAAATATAATAATTTTAGTTATGGCGGTTATTAATCCTTTTGTAGTTGGAGGATACGTTTCTCCTCGTTATTTTTGTGATAGAGTTGCTGAAACAGAAAATTTGATCCGTAACTTGATAAATGGGAGAAATGTGGCTCTTGTTTCAACTCGCCGAATGGGAAAAACGGGATTGATAAGGCATTGTTTTTATCAGCCTTTGATTAAAGAAGGCTATTATACTTTCTTCATTGATATATATGCGACTTCAAGTTTGAAAGAGTTTGTTTTTGCTTTGGGTAAAGGGATTTTTGAGAAGTTAAAGCCCCAGGGGAATAAATTCATAGATCGTTTCTTTTCTATAATTACCTCTTTAAGGATTGGATTTAAATTAGATAGTATTACAGGAGAACCGATTTTAGAACTTGGTTTGGGAGATATTCATGCTCCTGAAACTACTCTAGAAGAAATCTTTATCTATCTGGAGCAGGCAGACAAGCCTTGTATTGTAGCAATAGATGAATTTCAGCAAATCAGTTCATATCCGGAGAAAAATCTGGAAGCTATTTTAAGGACTAAAGTTCAGCATTGCAGTAACTCTAATTTTGTTTTTGCAGGAAGTCAGAGGCATATAATGATGAATATATTCAACAGTCCTTCCAGGCCATTTTATCAAAGCGTGAGTATGATGCACTTAGGAGCAATTCCTTTGGAGGTATATAAACCTTTTGTGAAGGGATTGTTTGAGGAGAATGGTAAGAAAGTGACAGATCAATTGGTAGAGAATGTATATACCCTGTTTGATGGGCACACTTGGTATGTGCAGTTAATATTGAATGAACTTTTTATTTTGACAGACAAAAAGGGTATCTGTGATGTACCTATGATAAATCTGGCACTAAACAATATAATTGCTACACAAGACTTTACTTTTCAAGAAATATTTTCTCGTCTTCCGGAAAAGCAAAAAGAGATAATGATTGCCATTGCCAAGGAGCAGAAAGCAAAAGGAGTTACTTCTGCTGCATTTATTAAAAAATATCGGTTGACTTCTGCCAGTTCGGTGCAGTCGGGGTTGAAGGGTTTACTGGAAAAAGACATGTTGACTCAGGAGTCTGGAGGGTATCAGGTGTATGATAGACTTTTCAATATCTGGCTTAGGAGGAATTACTGATTTAACCGGAAACATCAGTGTTAACCATCTTCGCGGCTGTCAGTGATTGGCATAAAAATAAAAGACCGATGTCAGTTCATTCGACGACACCGGTCTTTTATCCTTTTATTCATCAATCAAGTTCCTACTTTACTTCGATGCCTTTGTTCTTCAAAGTCATGTTCAATATTGTAGTATACTTAGTGTACTGAGCATCTGTCAACGTCTTTTTCATCAATTTCAGATTGCCGTAAACAGCGTTACGAACCATGGTATCCTTGTTCTTTTTCGCAGTGGTGGCTCTTCCCATCTGTTCGTCAAAATAGTTGCAAATGTTGGCTACTTCTTCTGCCTGTACAGAAGATAAATTCAGGTATTTACCCAATTTATTCACATTGATGTTACCTTCCCATTTTGCAACTGTAGGTTGATTGCCTGCTGCAAATGTAGTAGCAACAAGGCATAGCGCTGCCACTAATGTTAATCCTAATCTTTTCATAATACCTACTTTTTTAATTGTTATTCCTGAAAACTAATCTTTGTCCTTATCCTTGTCATAAGGACCCTAATACCTATTAAAAACAATTGCTAAGCGCTTAGCTTTTTCTTTTTACCTATGCAAATATACAAATATGTTATTCAACATAAAAGCGCAAAGAAAGAAAAGTGAGCAGAATGATACCATTTCTTGATGTATATCAAAAATATGCTGTAAAAAAGATGGGATATTAGAGAAAACTGAAATCGTTTTGTAATATGATGCCTATATGGAGCAGAATAATGTCACCAGAAACGGTACGCTAAAGTCTACAATGAATCCATGGAAAATGGAGACGATGACAAATTCCTGTCCGGAACAACGGGTGATAATAGGAAGAGTCGTGTCCATGGTGGTGGCTCCTCCGACTGAAATGGGGGCTAGTTTTCCGAAGAACTTTACCAATAGGGGGGCACAAAGCAAAGCGATGATTTCGCGCATGATGTTTGAAAGCAATGCGATGGTACCCAATTCGGCTCCTTTGTACTCGGTGATGAATATACTTGAGAGTGAATAATACCCGAATCCGGAACCTACCGCCATACAATCGGACGGTGAACGATGGGACAAAAAGAGGCTGACTACGGCACATCCAGCCAATGTTCCCAGAATGGTCATGACGGGCAGGAAGAGTAGGCGGGGATTCAGTGACCGGAAACTTTTCAGTGTCTGCGGATCGTTGCCTATGCTAATGCCGACGCAGAACATCAGCCCGCATAAGGCATAAAAACTGAGTTTACTTTGGCTGAAATCGTACGGGATCAGCTGAAGAAGTCCGCACAGAGTGCCGACAATGAAGAAAGAGACGATAATGAGACTGCCTTTCATGGTTTAGCCTCCTTTTTCTGATAGCGTGTATGGAGCAGATACCAAAGTCCCCAGGCAGCCAGTGTGCTTCCGGTTACGGCAGCTGCCGTGATGATGAGAGCTTCCAGCCCGATGGCATGCAATCCTTTCACGATGGCTTCGTTGCCTCCTACATCGATGCCGAGCAGGAAGAGCAACAGCCATATTAATAATGTGATGACTTTATGTATCCACGTGAGCCTTTTGCTACGTAACAGGTAACCCAGTAGCATGCCCGTGAGCATGATTCCGATAATTATAAACATATAAATGTGCTTTTAGGGCACAAAGATAGTGGTTTCTTTATAAATCCGGTACCATTGGGGGAACTGCGTTGTTTTTAACTGTCAGCATATAGTTTGTTTCTGTACTGAACCCTACCATTCCGGTACCTCCGTTCACATTGCTTGGGAAAGCGATAGGCTCGCTCAGGGTGTTGTCGTAGGCATCGGAGTCGAGCAGATTCAACGCTCTTAAATAATAATATTCTTTTTCGGTAATGCTGAGTATGCGGATGTAGACATCCGTCTTTATCCAGATATACTCCTGTCCCCAGAATCCCCATCCGTAGATATCGTTATAGACGTTCATCGTATAACTTCCGTCGGTGAAACGTGAGTCGTCAAATATGGCATACTTGTTATTGACAGTGCCGAAGAGTCCGTTTTCATCATCTTCTTCCGTACTGGGTTTGCCGTCGGTCAACACCACGTCTTCGTTTGTTTGCAGTTTAAAGCTTTTCTGCATTGCCGAACTCCAACAGGTCTGGTCATTTTGTTCCCAATAGTATTTCCAGTATTTCCGTTGTTCCACAATGATCCGATAAAAATTCTTCTCTCCCGGGCGGTCCTTTATTTTGATTTGGTAACGGAGATGCCGTCTTGGCGGAGTTCCGTAGCCATAGTTACTCGGCTTTCTCATGATGGAGGCCGTATCCACCTTTTCTATCTTCCCGATGGGTTGAGGTACGGTGACTTCGGCCCATGCGTGGTGTTCGCCGTCATCCGTCATAGCATCTATACGGACCACATCGCCCGGATGGAAAGCACTGTTTATATAAAAGCGCCCTTTATCGCTGCTATGCGGATCGGGACGGAGAGTTTCACTGAGAGAACCGTTGATGCGTACTTCTACGGTGGCTCCTTTTATTTGTCCGATCTGGTTTCTGCCGGTGAGGTTCAGAAACAAGGTATTGTAGGTGCTGTCGGCGTTGATAATGGCATTCATCACTAACTTGGGCGGATTCTCCTTCAAGTCGAAAGGAAGATCGTTATTGCATGCCGCAGTGGATATGATAACCAGCAAGAAAAGGAATATATCAAGAATAGATCGTCTCATAAATACTTAGAATTTATATGTATAACTGAATGAAGGAATGCAAGGCAACAGAGTGAATTTCCGAATGACCGGTATGCGGTTGCCTTGTGCTTGTTCGCCTTGAGTATATTCAGTCTTTTTGTAGGTGCGATATATCAGAGTGGGGTTCATGGCATTGTATACATTATATATGCTGACATTCCAGATGCGCATGCCATGTTTAGTCTTCTTGCTGAAGTTGACCCCTACATTTAACCGGTGGGTGGCGGGGAGGCGATAATTGTTGCGATGCTTGACGTAGTCTCCCTCTTCTATCGATGAGTCGTTGTCGCCCGGACGGATAATACCTGTCAGTTCGGTGGGGATCGTTGTCGTACCTCCGGTGGTAAATATCCAGGAAGCACTTACATCGATCCGTTCGTTGAACCGATGATTGAGTGTCAGGTCGATGTTGTGTCGGCGGTCATATTTATATGGAAAGCGTTCGCCGTTGTTTATTCCTCCTGTGGCAAACTTACGGTCACTCTTAGCCAGGGTATATGCCAGCCATCCCGTTGTCTTTCCTATGGTTTTCTGCGCCATGAACTCTACACCCATAGAGCGGCCGTGTCCCATCTCCACTTTGTCCTCCCATCCGGTAGAAGAACCGAGAAAGCTGACACCGTCTTTGTACTCGAGTACATTTTTCATTCCTTTATAGTATCCTTCTATTGAGAATTCCCATCCGTCGATTCCCGTATAGTAACCGCCTAACGAGACCTGATGGGCCTGCATGGGTTTGATTTTGCTGGTGACAGGTACCCACAAGTCGGTGGGCATGGCAAAAGGCATGGATGAAATCAAGTGTACATATTGGCTCATTTTCGTATACGAAGCTTTCAATACTACATCTTTGCTGAGCTGATAGCGTGCGGAGATGCGGGGCTGCACGGAGAAGTAGTTTTTCTTTTGCACTTGGAAAGTCGAGAAGTGCAGGCCCAGATTCATACGCAGGCGACTGCTCAGATTGAAGTTATCTTCAAGATAGGCAGATGCTTCGTGGGCAAGGATCTCACTGTTGGAGGTAGTATAATACGTCGTGTCCCGCTCGATGGTTTCTCCGGTCTTGTCGAATATCTTCGAGGTGGAGACTTCCGGACGGAAGCTATGGTGCAGATATTGCACTCCGAACTTGACATGATGTGTGGGGATAGGGTTATAGTCAAAATCTATCTGAGCGCTCCAATCCCGGATTCCCGATTTATAATCGGCCTTATAGCGGTTCCAGGTGATTTGGTTGTTTGTATGTATCTCATTCTTGGTGAATGTACTGACGTCAAACTTATAGTTATTGAAAGCGACTGTGGTATTGCTGAACAGCTTGTTGTTAAAGATGTAGTTCCAGCGTCCCGAAACGATGGTATTTCCCCAGTTCATCTTTCCGCCATCCCTGTACTTGTCTTCGTCACCGTAGTAAGTGTCGTCATACTTTGTCATAAAATGGTCTTTGCCATTGTATGCACTGAGGAACAGGCGGCTGCGATCAGAGAACTTATGGTTGATCTTGGCATTGACATCAAAAAAGTAATAGCTGTATTTCTCGTCTTTGGGCATGAAGGGTTTGGCCAGCAGGTCGATGTACGAACGGCGGGCGGAAATGTTGAACGAAGTCCGGTTCTTTATGATCGGTCCCTCGAAATTGATTTTGCTGGTCAGAAGCCCCACGCTGACCACTCCGTGATAGTTCTTCATGTCGCCATCGTTGGTGCGCACATCGATAACGGAAGAGAGGCGTCCGCCAAAGCGGGCGGGGAAGGAGCTTTTGAAAAGTGTCACTTTCTTCACGGCTTCAGGTGTAAAGACGGAGAAGAAGCCCAATAAATGGTCTACGTTGTATACCGGTACTCCGTCCAGAAGGATCAGGTTCTGGTCGGGGCCTCCGCCGCGTACATAGAGTCCGGCAGAGCCTTCCATTCCGGCTTGTACGCCCGGCATCAGCTGGATGGCTTTCATCACATCGGCTTCTCCCAGGATGCTGGGTGTGTTTTTTATCTGGGTCATCGGTATTTCGCTGGCTCCCATCTGGGTGGCCATGACTCCCGATTCGGCTTTGTCCGACACGATGACTACTTCTTGCAGCATATTGTTGTCTTTCATCCGGATGTTCAGTAGAGTATCTGCGGTTAAGTTCAGCACATGTTGCTGGCCGGTATATCCCAAATAGGAGAAACTCAGCCGAGCTTCTCCTTCAGGCAGCGTGATGCTGTAGAAACCGTAAGGATTGGTGGTAGTTCCCTGATGATGACGACTCTCAAGAATATTTGCACCAATCAGCGTTTCGGCAGACGCTCCGTCGGTCACGTATCCACTGACAGTGAACTTCCGGCTTACGGGTTTGGGGGGCGTTTTTTGTAATAAGATATGCTTCCCGGTTATTTTATAGCTTATCGGCTTATTGGCGAATAGCAGGTTCAGGACTTCTCTGAGAGGTTTCTTTTGTACGTTGAGGCTGACTTTATGGTCGAGCTTCACCTCCTCTCCATAGATAAAAGAGAAGCCGGTGTCCTGTTCTATCTGCCGGATGACTTCTGACAAGCTGGTGTTTTGCAGTTTGAGTGTGAGCTTGGGTTCCGGTGTTTGCGCATAGATTGTCGAAAAGGTTAGGGAAACCACACACATCAGAATGTAACTTCTGATGTGGTGGAAATCCGGATTGGATTTTCTCATGTCTAGTTAAGTTTAGTAGTAATCGTTATTTCTTTATTATTGTATGAATAGTTGAAATTGCCAACAGTATGTAGCAGATCGAGAATCTGGTCGAGGCCTTCTTCACTGGAGAACCGTGCCGTGATCCGGTAATTCTGCAAAGCAGTGTCTGTTATGGAGATATCTACGCCAAATGTGTTGGACAACTGGCGGGCAATCTCCTGCAAGGGGAGATTGGTAAAAATCAATTCTCCGTTCCGCCAGGCTATCTCTTCGGCAACGCGGTCTGAAACTTCAAGGGTCATGCTTTTTTTCTCCTTATTATATATAGCACTTTCGTTTGGTTTCAAGACGATACGTACAGAATTGCTTTTATTGCTCACGGCTACAGAACCTTCGAGTAGCGTGGTCTTCACTTCCGGATCGTCCGGATAGGACTCTACGTTAAAGTGAGTGCCCAGTACCTCTACATTGACCGACTCTGTCTGTACGATGAAAGAGTGTTTCCTATTTTTCGTCACTTCGAAATACGCTTCTCCTTTCAGGTTCACTTCCCTGTGTTCTCCCTTAAACTTTTCGGGATAGGTGAGTGACGAGAAATGGTTCAGCGTCACTTCCGTTCCGTCGGGCAGTTTGATGGTCCGCGTATCGGCCAGTGTGGAAATTGTCTGTAGGGCGGCAGGTTTCAGATAGCAGTAAGTGTTCCATCCTATGAAGCAGAGCAAAGCGATGGCAGCTACTGCCGACAAGGTGCGTAAAGAGAAGAGGCGAAGTGCCGGACGCGGCAATCGTTTCTCTAATATCTGATAGCTTGCCGCTGCCGAGAATTTTCCTCTGGGCGAGCGGGTGGATGCGATAAGTTTCTCCAGTAATCGGTCAAGTTCCCGGTCTGTATATTTCATTGTTTATTTCGTTATTTTTTCACCAGCCGGATAGACATCTTGGTCGTTTCCGACTTTCCGTTCTGAGGCCGGCAGATAAGCTGAATGTATTCATTCGTTCCCACTTTCCGGGGATAAACCAGGATTGTGGCTTTGGCAGATTTGCTGCCGCCCTTGATGGTGATTTTATTATCTTTAATTTTATAAAACGGTGCCGAAGAGCTTCCGGGCTTCGTTGGCCGTGCGGGCGACTCGATGAAGACAATCCGGTCTTCACTTGTTTTATCAGCCGCAACGATTTTTACTTGCAGTTCCGTTTCCTCTGCATTCTTTTGATAAGAGAAATCCTGCGCTTTCTTTTCGAATCCCAGGTATTCTTTGGGGTAAGAGTTGTTGCCGTTCTCACACGCAGTGAAACACAGTGCCATTGTAAGCAGTGCAAAGGTTGTAGGTCTTAATAACTTCTTCATAAGCTAAGTCTTTGTGTTTTGGTTTAAATGAACTTCATAGATAAAGACAGAGCGTTTGAAGAATCTCCCTATCGGAAGTGTGCAAATAAAAGTTAAACCTCTCTTGCTGTTCGCCGGGCATTATTCACTGTCGATTGTTTATCGATCATTATTCACCATCGATATTGCTTCTTTCAGCCGGATGGTTGCCTTCTGGAGTTGAGCATCTACGGTCTTGGTGCTGATACCCAGTTCTTCTGCTACCTGTGCATAGCTTTGCTTCTCTTCCCGGATGCGGATGAATACCTCTCTACAACGTTCGGGCAAGCGGTCGAGTGCTTTCACATAAATGGCAAACAACTCTTCACTGATCATCGATTCTTCGGGTGAGTCGCTTTGTGCTTCGGGTTCCGGCAATGTCTCGGTAGATACCGTGGTACGCCTGTTTTCTTTCTCCAGATAGTTGAGTGAAGCGTTTTTAACCAATATGAAGCAATAGTCCTCAATGCTTTTGACTTCGGGAAGCGAGCTGCGCTGTTCCCAGAGTTTCAGGAACACATCGAGTACGATTTCCTGCGACCATTCTTCGCGTTTTACATAGTAGTAGGCGATGCGGTAGAGACGGTCGTACGTCATATCGTAGAAGGCCCGGAACGCTGTTTGCGAATCCAGCTCCTTCATTCGTCTGAGTAGTTTTCGAACCTCTGATTCGGTCATGACTTTATAATTTTAGTTTTCCACCCAGAGCAGGTCGCTCATGATGCTGTCGGAAATAAAAATTCCTTCGCGGGTGAGGCGCAAAGCACCTTCGTATATTTCTAATTTGCCGTTTTCTAAAGAAGGACGTGCCATTTTGAGACAATATTGTTCCAGTTGCGTTCCGTAATCATTACTGAGGCGTTCGAGTGAAATTCCCCATTGAGTGCGGACAGAGGTAATGATAAATTCGTTGTATCGGGTGGTCAGATCCCGCTCTTCCCGTTCGAAGTCCCGTTGTCCGCTTTCAATGCCGGACATGTATTTTTCGATCGAAGAGCAGTTCCATTCCCGGGTTTGTCCGTCGAAAGAGTGTGCCGACGGGCCGCAGCCGAGATAACTTACTCCCTGCCAGTACGAAGTGTTGTGGCGCGAATACATGCCCGGCTTGCAGAAGTTGGATATTTCATAATGCTCGTATCCGGCTTCACGCAACCGGTCTATTAATAAGGTGAAGAACCGGACACTGCTGTCCTCGTCCACCTCTTCGACCTGATGCTTTTGCAACATTTTATAAATGGGAGTACCTTCTTCGTAAATCAAGTGATAAGCCGATATATGTTCCACGTCTAGGGCAATAGCCTGTTGCAAGTCTTTTTCCCAGCGTTCCGTTGTTTCACCGGGGAGCCCGTAGATCAGGTCGATGCTGATGTTGCGGAAACCGTGGGCACGGCACAACTCTACCGCACGAATGGCTTGAGCCGCATTGTGGCGGCGTTTCAGCAACTTGAGCGTAGTGTCGTCAAATGTCTGGATGCCCATGCTGATGCGGTTGAACGGCAATTCGGAGAGCATTTGCAGGTATTCCGGACAGAGGTCATCCGGATTGGCTTCAAGTGTTATTTCATGGCAATTCTCCATCCCATAAACCCGGCGGACGGTGTCGAATACTTTCCGGAAATCCTTTTCGTCGAGCTGCGAAGGAGTACCTCCACCAAAGTAGAGCGTCTCAATAGGCTTTCCTTTCAGGTAAGTATATCTCATTTCCAGCTCTTTGCAGAGTGCTTCGATGTAGCGTCCTTTCCATTCGCTTCGCGTCGTTGAGTAAAAATCGCAATAGATACAGCGTGTCTTACAGAAGGGGACGTGTATGTATATGCCTGCCATGATGGTCTGAGTTATTTTTGCGTTTCAAATTGCAAAAGTAAGGTTTTCGTGTTAGTAAACAACCCTGTAGGGTAGATATTCTCTTTTATTTAACGGGAGGAAAGTTCCTTTTTGACCATTTGACAATCTGATAATCCGATGGCCTCAGAATGCTTTCGTTTCGTGCCGTCCTGAAGGTTGGCCGGAAAAACGCCTGCATTTGCCAACAGACTTTTCTCCTGTGTCACAGATTTATGGTATATGTGTGCAAATGGACGGACTTGGGGCGGAATCCGATGAATTTGCTTTCGTTCTGTCTCTGTCCCGATGCTTTTGCTATATTCTCTCCGTATGCTTCTGCGGGGCAACCGGAGAAAAAAAGGCGCCGGTGCGGGGTTCTGCACATAACAATATATGTGATGAGGCAAAACATATAGACATCTCACCCGAAAGAAGTAAGCATTTTCCGGAAATGCTTACTTCTTTTGCACGGAATGTTTGCTTCTTTTTGGGAAAATGCACCGTGTTCAACCCGAAATGCCCCCTTCTTTGGTTGGAAAAACCTCCGTTTTGCACCGAAAAGTCTGCTGCTGCATTCTATTTCATCCTGTCCGGAAGAAGAAGGAGTCAGTAAATGTAAGGCAAACTGCTCTTTTTAATCGGGAATCGGAAAGAATACTTCCATTCTGTCAGATAGCCTGTTTCGCGCTTGTCGAAGGCTGTATGTTACATAACATTGTTTAGTAACACTGTCCGTTTTATTGCTTTTCATTTGATTAATGCCTAATTTGCGCCTCAGTAAAAAAAGGGTATGCGAAAAACACATACTGAATCATTCATTTAAATCTTATATATCATGAAAGTATATCAGACTAACGAAATTAAGAACATTGCCCTTCTTGGCAATGACGGCTCAGGAAAAACCACTCTCACAGAAGCGTTGCTCTATGAGAGTGGTATTATAAAACGTCGCGGCAGGATTACTGCCAAGAATACCGTAAGCGATTACTTTCCGGTGGAACAGGAATATGGATATTCCGTCTTTTCAACTATTTTTCATGTGGAATGGAATGGAAAGAAACTGAACATCATAGACTGTCCGGGCAGCGATGACTTTGTAGGCGCTGCCATGACGGCACTCAACGTAACCGATACAGCTATTTTGCTGCTGAACGGACAATATGGACCGGAAGTGGGAACACAAAATCATTTCCGCTATACCGAAAAACTGGGTAAACCGGTAATCTTCCTGGTGAATCAACTCGATAACGAGAAGTGCGATTATGATATGGTGCTTGAACAACTGAAGTCCATTTACGGACCGAAAGTGGTTCCCGTCCAGTATCCTTTGGCTACAGGCCCGAATTTCAACTCACTGATCGACGTGCTGCTGATGAAGAAATACTCTTGGGGACCCGAAGGTGGAGCACCCACTATTGAAGAGATCCCGGCCGAAGAGATGGACAAGGCTATGGAAATGCACAAAGCCCTGGTAGAAGCCGCTGCTGAGAATGATGAAGGCTTGATGGAAAAATTCTTCGAACAGGATTCACTGACAGAAGACGAAATGCGCGAAGGTATCCGTAAGGGTCTGGCTGCACGCGGCATGTTCCCCGTATTCTGCGTATGTGCAGGCAAAGATATGGGGGTACGTCGTTTGATGGAATTTCTGGGTAATGTAGTGCCCGGTGTATCGGAAATGCCGAAAGTGCATAATACCCGTGGTGAAGTGGTGGAACCCGATCCCAACGGACCTACCTCTTTGTATTTCTTCAAGACCGGTGTGGAACCACACATTGGTGACGTTCAGTATTTCAAGGTCATGAGCGGAAAAGTGCATGAAGGAGACGACTTTACCAATGCCGATCGCGGTTCGAAAGAACGTGTGGCGCAGATTTATGCTTGCGCCGGTGCCAACCGTATCAAAGTAGAAGAGATGGTGGCAGGTGACATTGGCTGTACGGTGAAGCTGAAAGATGTTCATACCGGAAATACACTGAACGGTAAAGGTGCCGAGAACCGGTTTAATTTTATCAAATATCCGAATTCTAAATATTCACGCGCCATCAAGCCGGTGAACGAGGCCGATACGGAAAAGATGATGGCCATCTTGAACCGTATGCGTGAGGAAGATCCGACTTGGGTCATCGAACAATCGAAGGAACTGAAACAGACCATCGTGCATGGCCAGGGAGAATTCCACCTCCGTACGTTGAAATGGCGTCTGGAGAACAATGAAAAGCTTCAGGTGAAATTTGAAGAACCGAAGATCCCTTATCGTGAAACCATCACAAAAGCTGCCCGTGCCGACTATCGTCACAAAAAGCAATCGGGTGGTGCCGGACAGTTCGGCGAGGTGCATCTGATAGTGGAACCCTATTATGAAGGAATGCCGGTGCCCGATATGTATAAATTCGGTGGACAGGAATTTAAGATTAACGTGAAGGGTACTGAGGAAGTTCCATTGGAATGGGGCGGAAAATTGGTATTTGTTAACAGTATTGTCGGGGGGTCTATCGATGCCCGCTTCCTGCCGGCCATCCTTAAAGGGATCATGTCCCGCATGGAACAGGGACCTCTGACCGGTTCGTATGCCCGCGATGTACGCGTCATTGTATATGATGGAAAGATGCACCCGGTAGACTCTAATGAAATTTCGTTCATGCTGGCCGGACGTAATGCCTTCAGCGAAGCGTTTAAGAACGCCGGACCGAAGATTCTCGAGCCAATTTATGATGTGGAAGTCTTCGTACCGTCCGATAAGATGGGTGACGTGATGGGTGACCTTCAGGGACGCCGTGCCATGATCATGGGTATGAGCAGCGAAAACGGTTATGAGAAACTGGTGGCTAAAGTGCCTTTGAAAGAGATGTCTTCTTATTCAACCGCTCTTAGTTCGCTTACCGGAGGCCGTGCTTCGTTCATTATGAAATTTGCAAGTTACGAACTGGTTCCGAGTGATGTGCAGGATAAGTTAATAAAAGACTTCGAATCCAAACAAACAGAAGAGTAATTATAGTCATAAGCTGCCGGGCTTAGGCTATAAGTGGCTGTGCTACTAAATGATAAGGCTACGAGAAGTGTGCAATGAATGTGCAGCTACTCGTAGCTTTACTTTTTTAGGTATTCTTTGGGACGTGCTTGTCCGGTGTGGCGGTTGTGAGAGAGGACGTAACCGGTATCTTATAGCCTTCCCGTCCATTAACAATGATTAAAGAAAGTAGATTTTCTGAAGAGAAATCTTTAATTTTTTATTAAATTTGCAAACCAAAGGTGTATACGTTTTGTTATAGTGGTCAGAATACGACCTAAAAAACGCCTTTCGGTTAATTATAGAGAACGTCCTGTTAAAACAGGTTAAGCTGTTAGGAGTGTTAATTAGGGAGTGTTAATTTTGTTGCTATGAAAAAGTCAACAATCTGGATATTAGGCATTATTATGGGTCTTTCCTTTCTGAGTTTGCTCTATTTACAAGTGAGCTACATCGAAGAAATGGTGAAGATGCGTAAAGAACAATTTAATACATCCGTGCGAAATGCTTTGTTTCAGGTTTCAAAGGATGTAGAGTATGATGAAACGCAACGTTGGCTGTTAGAGGATATCACTGAAGCGGAACGCAGAGCACTGGCTCAGTCTTCTTCTACTACCGAACAGAAAAACGGTTTAATTCAGCAATCGGAGCGTTATAGGTTCAAGTCACCGGACGGAACCCTGTATTCGGAGTTTGAACTGAAGATGATTACCACCGAGCCGTCGAAAGTGCCCAAAGCCATGATTTCCGAAAGGCATGGCCGGAATACCATTCCGCAGACATCACGGAGCTTGACTGATGCTATTAAAAATAGGTATATGTATCAGCGTTTTCTGCTCGACGATGTGGCTTTGCGGATGATTTACAAGGCAAGCGATAAATCGATTGGCGAACGGGTGAACTTTAAAAAGCTGGATAATTATCTGAAATCGAACTTTATTAATAATGGTGTAGAGTTGCTCTACCATTTTTCGGTGATCGATAAAGATGGACGTGAAGTATATCGTTGCTCGGACTACGAAGACGGAGGGAGTGAAGACTCTTATACGCAACCTCTGTTCCAGAATGATCCGCCTGCGAAGATGAGTATTGTGAAGGTGCACTTTCCCGGTAAGAAAGATTATATCTTCGACTCGGTTAGTTTTATGATTCCTTCGATGATATTCACTATCGTACTGCTGATTACATTCATCTTCACCATCTACATCGTCTTCCGTCAGAAGAAGTTGACAGAGATGAAGAATGACTTTATCAACAACATGACGCATGAGTTCAAGACACCGATATCGACCATCTCGCTTGCTGCCCAGATGCTGAAAGACCCCGCAGTCGGGAAGTCGCCGCAGATGTTCCAGCATATATCGGGAGTCATCAATGATGAAACGAAGCGGTTGAGATTCCAGGTGGAGAAGGTGCTTCAGATGTCTATGTTCGACAGGCAGAAAGCAACGCTGAAGATGAAGGAACTCGATGCCAATGAGTTGATTACCGGAGTTATCAATACGTTCGCTTTGAAGGTGGAACGCTATAATGGTAAGATTACATCGAACCTTGAGGCTACCAATCCTGTTATATTTGCGGACGAAATGCATATCACCAATGTGATATTCAACCTGATGGATAACGCGGTGAAATACAAGAAGCCCGAAGAAGACCTGGTGCTCAACGTGAGAACCTGGAACGAGCCCGGTAAACTGATGATTTCGATACAGGACAACGGTATTGGTATTAAAAAAGAAAACCTGAAGAAGGTGTTTGATAAGTTCTATCGCGTGCATACAGGTAATCTGCACGATGTAAAAGGTTTCGGTCTGGGACTGGCTTATGTGAAAAAGATTATTCAGGATCATAAGGGAACCATCCGGGCAGAGAGTGAACTGAATGTAGGAACTAAATTTATTATTGCATTACCTTTATTAAAAAATGATTGATATGGACGAGAAACTGCGTATTTTATTATGCGAGGATGATGAAAATCTTGGCATGCTTTTAAGAGAATATTTACAGGCTAAAGGTTACTCTGCTGAGTTGTATCCTGATGGAGAAGCCGGATTTAAAGCTTTCCTGAAGAATAAATATGACTTATGCGTGTTTGACGTGATGATGCCTAAAAAAGATGGTTTCACACTGGCACAGGAGGTTCGTGCGGCCAACGCTGAAATTCCTATTATCTTCCTGACTGCAAAAACACTCAAAGAAGATATCCTGGAAGGATTTAAGATCGGTGCGGATGATTATATCACCAAACCTTTCAGTATGGAAGAGCTTACTTTCAGAATCGAGGCTATCCTGAGACGTGTTCGCGGAAAGAAGAACAAGGAGAGCAATGTTTATAAGATTGGTAAGTTTACGTTTGATACCCAGAAGCAAATCCTGGCTATCGGCGACAAACAAACGAAACTGACTACCAAAGAATCGGAATTGCTGGGATTGCTTTGTGCGCATGCTAACGAAATCTTGCAGCGCGACTTTGCCTTGAAGACTATCTGGATCGATGACAACTATTTCAATGCGCGTAGCATGGACGTGTATATCACTAAACTGCGCAAGCACCTGAAAGATGATGATTCGATTGAGATTATCAACATCCACGGAAAAGGTTACAAGTTGATCACCCCCGAACCCGAATCATAATGGATAGGGGAGTGTATAGAAATAAAAAAGCCGGAAAACATTCGTTTTCCGGCTTTTTTATTTCTTGCTGAAACTATTAATCTGCAATTCTTTTGTTTATCGCAATATAAGTAATCAGTCCGAGTACCACCAATACTATCGAGCCTCCCAAGACAGCGTTGTTGTTTACTTCTCCGGTCAGAGAGCAAGCAATCAGAATGATTACTCCGACTAAGATTAATAGCAATCCTAAATTCTTTAATAAGCCTTTCATGTGTGTGTATTTTAATAGATTATTATATTCCAGTCACAAATTAACGCATAATTCTTTAACGGACGAAATATTTTTCGCAAAAAAACCATTAATTAGCCATAAATAGTTGATTTTGTTGCTCTCACTTCTTCCTCCTGTCGATTAATCTTTGGTGTTGAAGAATATTTTTCTTAATACTTCCTGGCTTACGCTTAGCTCTTCGACTGTGATGCCATGCAGCGCCTCTTTAAGGGTCCGGTTAGCTATGATACGGGCCTTTTCTTCCAGCTCTTTTCCTGTTCTGGTCAGATGAATCAGATTGGTACGGCGGTCTTTTTTATCGGAGATGCGTACCACCAGATGTTGGCGTTCCATATTATCAATCAAGCGGGTCATACTCGGTTTGTCTTTAAAAGTTGCATTGCACAACTCTTGTTGTGTCACTCCGTCTTTTTCCCAGAGAAAAATAAGAACCGTCCATTGCTCCGGACTGATTTCCAGACCGTTCTGTCTGAAGTTCCGGTATAGTTTCCGATTAATGGCAGCAGAGACCTTACCATTCAAGATGGCAAAGATCAGCCTGATATCAAAGTTAAATTGTTCGATCATGAAATTATTGTTTAAGCAACTTTGCAAAGATAGATGTCTTCTTTGACAAATCCTATCTCGTAACACAAAAAAAGATTAAATGTTTGCAGTTCAAAATAAAATGCCTACCTTTGCACCGCATTTTTAAAATCAAATAATTTATTTATTTAATTAAAACGAGTATGAATCAATACGAAACCGTTTTCATTTTAACTCCCGTTTTGTCTGATGTTCAGATGAAGGAAGCGGTAGAAAAATTCAAAGGCATTCTTCAGGCTGAAGGTGCTGAGATTATCAATGAAGAAAACTGGGGACTGAAGAAACTGGCTTATCCAATCCAGAAGAAGTCTACAGGATTCTATCAGTTGATTGAGTTCAATGCAGAACCTACTGTAATTGACAAGTTGGAATTAAATTTCCGTCGTGATGAACGTGTAATCCGTTTCTTGACTTTCAGAATGGATAAATACGCTGCAGAATATGCTGCAAAGAGAAGAAGTGTTAAATCAAACAAAAAGGAGGATTAATCATGGCACAACAAGTTCAATCAGAAATCAGATATTTAACTCCGCCTTCAGTAGACGTTAAAAAGAAAAAATACTGCCGTTTCAAAAAGAGCGGTATCAAGTATATCGACTACAAAGATCCTGAATTCTTGAAGAAATTCTTGAATGAACAAGGT
Organism: Bacteroides fragilis NCTC 9343; assembly: GCF_000025985.1. NCBI lineage: Bacteria > Pseudomonadati > Bacteroidota > Bacteroidia > Bacteroidales > Bacteroidaceae > Bacteroides > Bacteroides fragilis. The sequence continues at coordinate 4,287,646 of NC_003228.3, read as the reverse complement.
AAGATCCTTCCGCGCCGTATCACCGGTACTTCTTTGAAGTTCCAGCGTCGTATTGCGCAGGCTGTAAAGAGAGCACGTCACCTGGCGTTACTTCCATTTGTAACTGACATGATGAAATAAGGAGGAAAAGTATGGAAATTATATTGAAAGAAGACGTAGTAAACTTGGGTTATAAGAATGACATCGTAACTGTTAAGTCTGGTTATGGTCGTAATTACTTGATCCCCACTGGAAAAGCTGTTATTGCTTCTCCTTCTGCAAAGAAAATGTTGGCTGAAGAACTGAAACAACGTGCTCACAAACTTGAGAAAATCAAGAAAGATGCTGAAGCATTGGCTGCTAAGTTGGAAGGCGTATCATTGACTATCGCTACAAAAGTTAGCTCAACCGGTACTATCTTCGGTTCTGTTGGTAACATCCAGATTGCTGAGGAATTGGCTAAATTGGGTCACGAGATCGACAGAAAGATCATCGTTGTAAAAGACGCTGTGAAAGAAGTTGGTGCTTACAAAGCTATCGTTAAACTGCACAAAGAAGTTTCTGTAGAAATTCCTTTCGAAGTAGTAGCTGAATAAGTAGCATACAATACCGAGATATAAGGAAAGGGTATTCTTGAAAGAGAATGCCCTTTTTTTAGTATCCTTATGTGACGTTACGATATTAACTTCTTTGCTGATACGAAGTTAATTTGCTGATGACAGGAAGTTAACTTGCTGTAGTCAGGATGTTAATATCCTGTTGCTGCGATATTAACTTCTTTCGATTACGGTATGGGGACACTGTCTGTTGCCGTCCGGAAGAGTTTGTTTTGAGGAGAGGGGAGAGGTAAGGACACAAAAAAAGTCTGTACGTGCTTTGGCACGGCAGACTTTCAATTCTCTCTAATGTTGTTCGAGATTATTCAGCTACAACAGTTTCAGTTACTACTGTAGTGTCAGCTGCGATAGTATCAGCTGCCTGAGCTGCTGCTTCAGCTGCAGCTGCTTCTACTGCTGCGATAGAGTCAGCGATACGGATAGAATCTGCAGTTGCTTTTTCAGCGTCAGCTGCTTTGTTACCACAAGATGCGAATGATACTGCTGCGATAGCTACGAACATCAAAACTAATTTTTTCATTTTCTTTGCTTTTTAAATCTGTAATACAATCAATTGCTTATTAAAACGCTGCAAAGGTATGTACTTTTTGTATATGTTGTACTCCTAAGCCCAACTTTTTTTTATTTTTTTTTTAGAAGAATGTTTCATTATGTTTTTTTGTATGTTTTAAAACATATCTAATCTTCTGCTATACTGTTATATAGATAGCGTTTGATACTTCTTTTCGGAGTTTTCTCAAACTCAGTGGGGTAGAGTTGGATCTGGCTTACTTTTTCGTAGGCGGCTACATTATTATTCAGATTCTTCAGATTCTCGTCCATGATCGTTTTTAAGTTGTCTTCGTGGTTGAGTCCTAAAGAGTCCAAAGCTTCATAATCGGCGTAGACCAGGGCAACCAGTTTTTTGTTTCGTTCGATCACGAGACTTTCAAGAATAAATGGAAGATTATTAAGTTTAGCCTCGATTTCTTCGGGGAAGATGTTCTGTCCGCTTGAACTGAGGATCATCGTCTTCAGTCGGCCGCGAATGAAGATATTGCCTTCGTCATCCATGGTGCCTAAGTCACCGGTGCGCAACCATCCGTCTTTAGTGAACACTTCCTGAGTGGCTTCCGGGTTCTTATAATATCCGGTCATTACGTTCTCTCCCCGTACCTGAATCTCTCCGGTCTCGGCTTCGGGATTCTCTTTATAGATGCGGGCTTCCATAATATCGAGTATTTTGCCCGATGAAGAGGGGACGAATTTGTCCCAAGGAGCATAACTGATAAGCGGACCGCATTCCGTCATGCCGTAGCCAATGGTGAAGGGGAACTTGATTTTGTGGAAAAACTCTTCTACTTCCGGGTTCATGGCGGCTCCACCGATAATGATTTCTTTGAAGCGTCCGCCAAGCGCATCGATCAGCTTTTTGCGGATCTGGCCATAAATCTGATTATCCAGTAGAGGAATGCTCAAGGCCCATTTCATTCCTTTTTTGCTGATGATAGGCTGGATCACGTTTTTATAGATTTTCTCGATGACCAGCGGTACCGTAATAATCAGATTCGGTTTTACCTCTTCGAATGCTTTCATGATGATTTTGGGTGAGGGCACTTTACCGAGAAGGGTTACATGCGTACCGACTGCCGTGGCTGTCAGAAAGTCGAAGGCGCATCCATAAGCATGGGCCAGCGGAAGGAAAGAAAGCACTTTATCACCCTTTTTCAGCAGTTCCGTGCGGATACCGAAAGTCACGTTGCCGGCCAGGTTGTTGCCTGTCAGCATCACTCCTTTGCTGAATCCGGTGGTGCCGGAAGTATAGTTCAGCAGCATCACCTTATCGTTGGACAGGGTGGTGTAGAGCACATCTTCTTTCCGGAATCCCTTTGGATAAGTATCTGTCATGTACTGATCGATATGCTTCAGGAATTTCTGTACTGTTTCTCCGTCCCTCTGGTGCAGGCAACGGAAGTCGGTCAGTGAAAAGACAGCACGGATACCCGTCAGGCGTTCTTCTTCCAGATTCTCCCAGATGGTGTCACTGGTGAAAAGGAAAACGGATTCGGAATGATTGACAATATGGTGTACGTCGTTCGGATTGAAGTCCTGTAAGATGGGCACTATGATGGCTCCGTATGTGATGGTAGCCATGTAAGCGATGCACCAGCGGGCATTATTCTTTCCGATAACGGCTATTTTATCTCCCCGTCGCAAACTACAGTGCTTGAACAGTAAATGAAGTTTGGCTATTTCTTCGGCTACTTCACCGTAGGTATAACTTTCCGGTTCGCCATAGTTGGTGTAGCAAGGTAAATCCCAGTTTTCACGGAAACTGTTCTCGTAGAGTTTAATGAAGTTTTCTTTTATCATTGCACGTTTTTTGAAGATTTGTGCAAAAGTAGGTATAAACTTCCAGATTAAGAAACCTTTAGGTGTTAATTAGGCTTATTGTTTATTTATATCTTTACATGAAGAGGAAACGATAACTGTCCGTACTCTTCTCTAATCGGTTGAAATATAGCATTCTATCCTTCACGGAAATACCTTTTAAAGCAACGGGCTCTTGCTTTAAAAGGCAGGTGTCTTTGGCTTAAAGTCAATGCTTCCCTGGTTTTAAACCAAAGAGGGATGCCTTTTGATGCAGGCAGAAGGATTTACAAACGTGGAATGTTTCTTTCCGGTGTCCTTCACGTCCCGTACCTCTTCTTCGGTCCCCTCTAACTCCTTTTAACTCCTTTCACCTCTTTACTCCTAATAATAATGTGTAACTTTGCGCTGAATATGCGTTTTTACAGATTATGATAGATACCACTGTATTTCAAGATAAGACAGCCGTTTATTATACATTAGGCTGCAAACTGAATTTCTCAGAGACTTCGACGATTGGTAAAATCCTGCGTGAGGCAGGTGTACGTACAGCCCGGAAAGGTGAAAAGGCTGACCTTTGTATTGTCAACACGTGTTCGGTGACCGAGATGGCGGACAAGAAATGCCGTCAGGCCATTCATCGGCTGGTGAAACAACATCCCGGCGCTTTTGTGGTGGTGACAGGTTGCTATGCCCAGTTAAAACCCGGCGATGTGGCAAAGATAGAGGGAGTGGACGTTGTGCTCGGTGCGGAACAGAAGAAAGATTTGCTTCAGTATCTGGGCGACCTGCATAAGCACGAAGGAGGAGAAGCCTATACGACCGCTACAAAAGATATCCGTTCGTTTGCACCGTCTTGTTCGCGAGGTGACCGTACCCGGTTTTTCCTTAAAGTGCAGGATGGTTGCGATTACTTCTGCTCTTATTGTACTATTCCCTTTGCCCGCGGACGAAGCCGTAACGGTACCATTGCTTCTTTGGTGGAACAGGCCCGGCAGGCTGCCGCCGAAGGCGGAAAGGAAATAGTGCTGACCGGAGTCAACATCGGCGATTTCGGAAAGTCCACCGGAGAGACCTTCTTTGATCTGGTAAAGGCCCTCGATCGGGTGGAAGGTATCGAACGTTATCGTATTTCTTCCATCGAACCCAATTTGCTGACGGATGAAATTATAGAATACGTATCCCGTTCACGCAGTTTCATGCCACATTTCCATATCCCTTTGCAGTCCGGTAGTGACGAAGTTCTCCAACTGATGCGTCGCCGCTATGGGACAGAACTTTTTGCTTCGAAGATTGCGAAGATAAAAGAGGTGATGCCCGATGCGTTTATCGGTGTGGATGTGATTGTAGGTACCCGGGGCGAAACTGCCGGGTACTTTGAGAAAGCTTATGAATTTATTCACGGACTGGACGTCACCCAGCTGCATGTGTTCAGCTATTCGGAACGTCCGGGAACCCAGGCCCTGAAAATAGACCATGTGGTGACTCCTGAAGAGAAACACCAGCGAAGCCAGTGTCTGCTTGCACTGTCGGATGAAAAAACAAAAGCCTTTTATGCCCGTTACATCGGGCAGACCATGCCTGTCTTGATGGAAAAGCCCAAAGCGGGAGCGCCGATGCATGGATTTACGGCAAACTATATCCGTGTGGAAGTGGAGAGTGACGCCGCGTTGGATAATAAAGTAGTGAATGTTCTTTTGGGAGATTTTAATGAAGAGGGTACCGCACTGAAAGGAACTATAACACAATAAACATGAAATCGAAACTCCTCTATTTGTTGACCTATGTAGGAATGTGGCTTTTGGCTGTTCTTCCGTTTCCGGTATTGTATGCACTGTCCGATTTTATCTATTTCTGGCTGTATCATGTGATCGGTTACCGGAGGAAGGTGGTACGTACCAACCTGAAGAACTCTTTTCCGGAAAAGTCGGCAGCAGAATTGAAGGCCATCGAACGCAAGTTCTTTCATTATCTTTGCGACTATATGCTCGAAGATGTGAAAATGCTGCGCATGTCGGAGAAAGAACTTTGCAAACGGATGACCTACGAGAATAAGGAAACCTACCTCCGGATGATAGACGAACGGGGCGGGATTGTCCTGTTGATACCCCATTACGCTAATTTTGAGTGGATTACGGGTATGGGAATGATTATGCGTCCGGGCGATGTGCCCGTGCAGGTATACAAGCCCTTGAAAGATGTCTATCTGGATGGACTCTTTAAATACATCCGTGCCCGTTTCGGAGGATATAATGTTCCGAAACACTCTACCGCCCGCGAAGTGATTAAGTTGAAGCGTGCCGGCAAGAAGATGGCCATCGGACTGATTACCGACCAATCGCCCAATATGCATGAAGCCCATTATTGGACTACTTTCTTGAATCAGGATACGGTATTTATGGATGGTGCCGAACGTATCGCCAAGATGATGGATTTTCCGGTTTTCTATTGCGAGCTGCGGAAGGAGCGGAGAGGATATTGCCGGGTAGACTTCGATCTGGTAACCGACCGTCCGAAGGAGACAGCCGACGGGGAGATTACCGAAATATTTGCCCGCAGACTGGAACAGACCATCCGGAAAGAACCGGCCTATTGGCTATGGTCGCATAAGCGTTGGAAACTGAAACGCCCCGAAAAGAAAAATGAATAGGATATCTGTCGTTATATTGAACTGGAACGGTTGCGAGATGCTCCGTTCGTTTCTTCCCTCCGTGCTTCGATATTCGGAGGCTGAAGGTGTGGAAGTCTGTGTGGCTGATAACGGTTCTACGGATCAGTCGGTGGAGATGCTGCGCCGCGAGTTTCCCTCGGTACGCCGGATTCTGCTGGATGGGAATCATGGTTTTGCAGATGGGTACAATCTTGCCCTTCGGCAGGTGGAGGCCGAGTATGTGGTGTTGCTCAATTCCGATGTCGAGGTGACCGGACAGTGGTTGCAACCGATGGCTGCCTATTTGGACGCCCATCCTGAGGTGGCTGCCTGCCAGCCGAAGATACGCAGTTGGCGACAAAAAGAATGGTTCGAATATGCCGGAGCTGCCGGCGGATTCATCGACCGCTACGGATATCCGTTTTGTCGGGGAAGGGTGATGGGAGTAGTCGAAGCGGACCGAGGGCAATATGACACCGTACTGCCGATATTCTGGGCTACCGGTGCCGCCATGTTCATCCGTCTGGCGGACTATCGCGAAGCGGGAGGACTGGACGGACGCTTCTTTGCCCACATGGAAGAGATCGATCTTTGTTGGAGACTCCGTGCCCGCGGACGTGGAATTGTTTGCATCCCCCAAAGTGTGGTCTATCATGTAGGAGGAGCCACGTTGAAGAAGGAGAATCCGCACAAGACCTTCCTCAATTTTCGTAATAACCTTGTCATGCTTTACAAGAATCTTCCGGACAGAGAACTGGCCGGAGTGATGCGTGTACGTTGCTGGCTCGATTACATCGCGGCTGCTACGTTTGCGCTTAAAGGGCAGCCGGCCAATGCGAAAGCGGTGGTTCGTGCCCGTCGCGAATTCAAGTTGTTACGTGACAGTTTCCGGGATGCAAGAGCGGAGAATCTCAGAAAAACTTCCTCACACTTTATTCCCGAACGGATAAAAAGTAGTATCTTAGTGCAATTCTATGTGAAAGGGCGGAAGTTCTTTTCACAATTATCAGATTTAAAAGGATGACGTTATGGAAAAACTAATTCGAAGAATCGGGCTGGTAGCGCACGATGCTATGAAAAAAGACCTGATTGAATGGGTTCTTTGGAACTCGGAGTTATTGATGGGACATAAGTTTTATTGTACAGGTACCACCGGTACGCTGATACAGGAGGCATTGAAAGAGAAACATCCCGATGTGGAGTGGGATTTTACTATCCTGAAATCCGGTCCTCTGGGCGGCGACCAGCAGATGGGATCGCGTATTGTGGATGGAGAGATCGATTATCTTTTCTTCTTTACCGACCCGATGACTCTTCAGCCGCACGATACGGATGTGAAGGCACTGACCCGTCTGGCAAGTGTGGAAAACATCGTCTTTTGTTGCAACCGTTCCACTGCCGATCATATTATTTCAAGTCCGCTCTTCCTTGATCCGGACTATGAACGGACACATCCGGACTACTCGGGCTATACGAAACGTTTCGAGAATAAACCGGTGGTGACCGAGGCGGTAGAATCGGTGAAGAAAAGAAAGAGAAAGAAATAAGAGCCTATTCGGTTACGAAATATATTTCACTACAGAGTATACAGAGAGCACGGAGTTTTAATTATGTAGAATCACTATATAATAACTTTGTGCTCTCTGTGTATTTTGTGGCGCGTTTACTTTGTGATGTATCGGTTCCGGCTGCTGTCTTTCCGCCTATTTTGGTCAATAGCAGATTTATGTATTGTTAACTTTCGGGACTTCATCCTTTCCGTTGTTCATTATCAATAGGAGATAAGAAATTATCTTCTGGTGAAAAACGATTTTCATGCCGGGAAATGGGAGCCGACATACCGGGAAAAGTAGCGGAAGCAACCGTGTAAATGTGGAAAACAACGGCTCTAAAGTAGGTGAACACCGGCTCTGCAAGCTTTGGAAACCGGCTCTGCGGAAACGCACTGTTAGTAGTATAAAAAATAGGGAGAAGCCAATGCTTCTCCCTATTACCGTACTTTAATTGGAATATACTTTATGATTACATAGGCAAAGATACTCTTTTTCTTTGCGGAAGTCAAGCTTTTGCCCGTTTTTCTTTTCTTGATCAGCTTATTCCGAAGTCTGTTTTTACTTGTTATAATAGGTGCTCAACTGTTCGATCACTTTTTCGGGTTCACTCGGTGCTGCGGCATGGCGAATGACTATCTTTCCCGTCTTATCAATAATGACAAAGCAGGGGATACTCAGTATTTGCCGTTCGTTTCCCAATTCGGTGTATAGCGATTTTCCTAACTTTTCGTTTACTAATAAATGATAACCTTTCAGTTGATGGTATGCGATGGTCTTTTCCCATTTCTTCCGCTCCTCCGGACGGTCTATCGAAATGTATAGGTATACAACGTCCATGTTGTGCGCTTTTTCCTTGAGGGTGGGCAGGTATTGGAACTCTTTGAGGCAGGGACCGCACCAGGTAGCCCATACATCGATATAGACAACTTTACCTTTAAAGGGTTTTACCGCATCCTCCAGACTGGTGATGGTGGAGTCGCATGTCAGAATATGATAGTCTTTGTCGGTGATACGGCTATTCTGAAAGCGCAGGTTTTCTTTAACGCCCGGTTCGAGTACGTTCAAAAAAGGACTGTTGGGGAACTCTGCCCTATAAGTTTCGTATAGTTGGGGGATCGAAGGAGTTTTGCTACCCTGAAATTCATCTTCGTAGATAAGCTGGGCCTGCATGTATTGCAGATTGTCTCCTGTGAAGAACTTCCGATACCGGTCGAAGAGGAAGGAGGCGTACTCCTTTATCTCTTTGAGGTCACCGTTTTCGAGGTTGGTGAACTGCATCATAACCAGGTCGTTTACAAAGAATCCGATTCCGCGGTAGGAACGCAGATAATCACCGTTGACAGATGAATTGATGACTTCTGTCAGTTCTCTTTGCCAATCTTCGGGTAGTTTTTCTTTTCTCGACAGCTGCCTTGCAATATGTATAAATATAGACCGGCGGATGTAATCGATGTGTGCACGCTGTTCCGCGAGAAACTCTTCATTGAGTCCGGAAGCATTTACAGCGTCGAGTGCCTGCCGCATTCTGGCGTCTGCCAGCCGGTGATATTGCTCCAGTGAAGTGATTCCTCGCAGTTCGTGCGGCTGCATGTACACCAGTTTATCGCTGTATTTCTGATAATCGTTCACTGTTTTCAGGCATCGGTTATAGGCCGAGTTTGTACCGCTGATGATCAGGGTATCTTTGGTCACGGTAATGGTGTCTTTGCTTCCCGGTGTCAGGTAGAGTGTAAAAGAATCACTCCCTTGGGTCCATACCTGCACCATGCCGGGGCGGTCGGTGCGGAATTGATGGACAAATTCTCCCAGAGGGCCGGCTTGTGCTTTGGTTCCCAGAGCAATGCAGAACAGGTGTTCTTTGCCTGTAGGCCAATAAGCAATTTCGTTGTCCGGGGTAGTCTTGACTACAATCGTTGCTGCTTGTTGTGCGCTGATTTCTCCTGCCAGTACCAGTAGGAGGATTAATAAAAGTTTTTTCATCTTATTAGTGTTTTAATGTCGATTCAGTCTCGCGTGCAATGCATCTCTACTCCGGCAGAGTCGATGTCTGCTCCCATGGGCGGGTTTCTTTTCGCCAGTTTGATTTCTATCTCCCTGATTTTCCGAAAGTCCCGGAAGAGCCTTTTTACGATTCGTCCGCATACATGTTCCAGCAGTTTTGAAGGCAGTTCCATCTCTTCTTTCAGTGCGGCATATATGTCGGCATAACTCACGGTATCTTCCACTTCATCGGTTTCGGTCGCTTTGCCGAAGTCTGTTTTCAGTCTCAGGTTGATGATAAACTCATTGCCGATGGCGGTCTCCTGGGGGGCCACTCCGTGATAACTGTAGAAACGTACGTTTTCTAGGAAGATATAATGCTGGGTAGTCATAAGTTTTATAATTGATGTATCTTCCGGCAAAAATAGGATAATTAATGCAATTATGATCCTTGTTGTGTCGATTGTTTGGTTTTAATAAAGTCTTTTTGTGCCACTGCTTGCGGAATCAGTTTCAGGAATATGGGGGTCGCAATGATGCAGACGGTCAGCGTCAGTAGCAGTAAGGCAATGGCCTGTCCCCATTCGTTGTGGATAAACCGGCTGACAACCGGATATTCAAAATGGAGTAAAGGTGCGTGTATGCCCAGTGTTATGACCGAGTAACGCCCCATATACGAGATGACGGGCAGCTTCTTGAACTTCTTGCAGAAAAGCATGATCATAAATATGCCGGCAAAGGCTGAGGCCCAAAATTGGAAAATGTTGCCGGCATAATTGTTGGTGCGCATGCCCACGAATGTGGCGGTGAAGTACATCACTGCCAGGGCTACCAGGATACATAAGGGAATCAGCTTGTCGAAACGATGGGGAAAGAGGAAGAAATTGTAACGGCGAATCCAGAATCCGGCTACGTAGAAAGGCAGGGCGCTCATGGCTACATCCATATAAAGGGGCAATTCTATCTGATGCTTGCCCATATAGAATCCGGCTGTCCCGATCAGCAAAGTGAGGGCAAACATGAGACCTAACCGCCGGTTGCGCAAACTGTGAACCAGATAGAACAAGATGTTGCAATTGAAGAGTGCCAGCAAGAACCAGATGGGAGGGTTGAACTTGATCAGCGCATGGTCATGAAACACAACTAGGAGTTCCGTCCAGCTGACCGGAAGCTGGAAGACTCCGGGAGCGATTTTCCATACAATGTATTTCAGAAAGAACGCGCTGAGATAGAAAAAGAGGAAAGGGATGATCAGCTTGTTTATCTTTCGGATGAAGAAGCCGAAAAGGCCTTCATAGGATTTGAAGAAAATGCCTGAGATAAAGAAATAAAGAGGCATGCGAAAACTGGCAATCATCGAGTGATAATCAAGTTTTTCGAAGGCTCCACCTATGTGTGCCATTACTACCAGAATGATGCAGACTCCTTTCGTTAAGTCCACAAAATCTATTCGTTTGTTTTTGTCATCTCCCATTCCGGATGTTTGTGTAGTTGGTCTGACAAAGATACTGAATATTACTGAAAACAAAGAGAGAAGAGTGAAAAACACTTGGTTTCACTCTTCTCTCTTTGTTCTTTTTCTTCTTAAAGTGACAGGCGGATGTTACTTTTCCGGATTTCTGCCTGTCTGCTTCACCAATTCCCTGATTTTTTCATTCAGGCTTTCTGCTTTCATCAGTTGTTCCAGTGTCAGGTGCATCCGGTAGCGCCAGTAATGACGCGGATTGGCGGGGATATTGATCCGTTCTTCCTGTACATTCGGGTTGCGCCATTTTCCATCCATCGACAGCCAGTCTTGCAGGGATAGGATGCAGAGGATGGAATTGCTGTAAAGGTGATTGCGTACTATTTCTTCGCACAGCTCCGGCGTTGCTATGGCAGGAGCGGTACCATAATGTCCCAGCATCTGATTGTAGTAGCGTTGGGTCTGCTGATAGTCTTCTTCCCACCAGCCCCGCAGGGTCGACATATCGTGGGTGGAGAAGGTGCAGACCGAACGGTACGGATATTCGTTCAGCCTCCCGAATTCTTCTGCCGGATTCTTGGGCATCCGCTGAATTTCGAGACTCAGGATACGTAAGTCATTCATCACCCATGCCACGCAGTCGGGAATCATGCCTAAGTCTTCGCCACATACCAGCATGCGGGTAGACTGGGTAAGCTGTGGCAATTTCTTCATGGCTTGCTGTTGCCAGAAGTCATTGTGACGATGATAGTAGTACTGGTCGTAAAGGCGGTTGAATGCTGTTTTTTCCCAGTCGTTCAGGGCACGGTAGATAAAGTCGTGCTGCACGCCAATGCGGGGATGGTACAGGTTCGGGTCTTTGCGGTCGGGAACAAATAATACGTCACTGATCAGGGCATATAATCCGTCTCTGACCCATATACTGTCTTCGTCGTTCTTGCCGGCAAAGAAGGCTTCTACCTTGCGTTGGGTATCAAATTCCGGACGCATACGGTATACCTCGTAAGTTTCAGTCGGTTCGATGAACGTCTGCTTTACATAGTCGGTATGTGGTCCGAACACTTGTCCGAGGAAATATTCATGGATATACGGCCGCAGGAACTCTTCACGGAAAGAGAGTCCGTAACTTTCTATCTCTTCACGGCTCATGGGAAGGGCGGGTACAAACTGTCCCAGCAATCCATGCACGGCATTCATCGGGATTTCCCAGATGCGGAAGAATCCCAGAATGTGGTCGATGCGGTAGGCGTCAAAGTATTCAGCCATCTTTTGGAAACGTTTCATCCACCATTTATAACCGTCGTTCTCCATCACATCCCAGTTATAGGTGGGGAAACCCCAGTTCTGCCCGTTGATAGAGAAATCATCGGGTGGAGCACCGGCCTGTCCGTTGAGGTTGAAATAATAAGGTTCTGTCCAGGCTTCTACACTGTTGCGACTGATACCGATGGGGATGTCCCCCTTCAGCACTACTCCATGCTCGCGGGCATAAGTGGTGGCTTCGAGCAATTGCAGGTGAAGATTGAACTGGATATAGAAGTAGATGGCGATATGGGCATAGTCCGCCGTGTCGGGGCGGCACAGTTCTTCAATCTCTTGAGCATTGTACTCCGAGTATTGGGGCCATTCGCGGAAGTTCGGTGTATGGTATAAATCGCGCAGGTAGCTGAATGCAGCATACGGTTGCAGCCAATCTTTGTTGGCTTCGAAGAAGCTGCGGAAGGCTTTCGAAGCCAGCACCTTTTCTCCTTCTTGCTTGAATATCTGATGGAAATATTCCCATTTCACCCGGTTGACAGCTTCGTAGTCGATGGCGGAAAGTGCATTCAGTTCTTTTTGCTTCCGGTTGAAGGCGGCCGCAGTTTCCTTATCCTTCAGGTTGCCCATCTGTTTAAGGTCGGCATACATCGGGTGGAAGGCATAAATGGAAATGCTGTTGTAGGGATAAGAGTCTGTCCATGTATGAGTCATGGTGGTATCGTTGATCGGTAAGATCTGTACTACCTTCTGGTTGGTACTGACCGCCCAGTCCACCATTCTCTTCAGGTCTCCGAAGTCTCCTACACCGAAACTTTTTTCCGACTTTAGTGAGAATACAGGGACAGCTACGCCTGCACCTTTCCAGGAAGGAATATTAAAGTAGGCATATCGGTCGGCAATGACCAACGTTTCGTTTGCTTTGATTTCGGGAGCAGCCAGATAGCGGTTGGGGTTATTCTCCCAAGCTTCGGCACGTTTCTCTTCTTTATTGTACAATACAAATTTGTATTCTAGCGGAAATTCCAGTTTGGAAGCATCCAGTTCGGCTTGCCATTCCGGAAAGTTGGCATCACTCATGGGCCATGCCTTGTCCGGGTCCCAGTTGCCGAGTGTTTTCTGGTTACCACAGATGGCCAGGCAGTACTTGCTGTTGATGCGTGGAGCATAAGCCTTGATCATCAATCCTTTTTTGTAGCTTTTGGGGATTGCGCTTCGTTCGCGGTGCGCCAGCAGTGCTTCGGTAAATGCCGAACTGTAGAAGTATTGCTGCTCCGGAAGATTCTTCCAGCAGTCGTTGATGCGCAGGCTTTTCTTAACGTCGGCCGGCAGATAGATGCGTCGCGGAAAGGAGTTCCATTCGGTACGGATGGCCTTACCGTCACGGTATATGTGATAACTGTATTCGACAACCCCTTCGGCCGGCAATTGAATGGATATTTCATTGCTCCAATGAATGCCGTCTACTGTGGTAAGGGCTACAGCCTGCTCCGGATTATTTTTCCCAAGTTCGGGGACAGAACCTAATATTCTGACTTCTTCTCCCCAGCTTGTGCGATATTCAATATGAAATGTAACTATCATATATATTAGATTTAATTATTGACTAATGATTTTGCAAGTATAGAAATATTCTACATATGTCGTATCTTTACTTTCGTCGAACTACTTTAAAATAGTATGCAAACGTTTGTGCTCTTTGTATGATTAAACATTGAAAGGAGCCTATGGGCTCCTTTCAACACTTTTTGCTTACATATTAATCATTTACTTGGCTAAGTTTATCCACATCTGGATGCACCGCAAGTGGTACAGATGAGGCAACCTTCCTGATAAACTAATGTCTCGTTTCCGCAGTTGGGGCACTTCTTGCCTTTGGCTTCTGTTCCGTCCTGCACATATTTTTTCAGCGCACGCTCTACACCATTCTTCCAGGTGTTGATGTTCTCGCTGTCCAATTGCAGCGAACCTACCAGTTTGATCACCTGTTCGATCGGCATTCTCCAGCGAAGTACGCCTGAAATCAGTTTAGCATAGTTCCAGTATTCTTTATTGAACTTCTCAGACAGACCTTCGATGGTCATTTTGTATCCGCGTTTGTTCTCGAACTGGAAGTCATAGCGTTTGTTTCCGTTTTCATCGACGTTCTTGATGATGCGTCCGGTATTTACGCTTTTCGGAATAATGATTCCTTCGTCATCGTCTTGCAGACCGGTGAATATCTCATAAGGTCTGCCGTCGAGCAAGCCGACCAGGGCCACCCATTTCTCTTTGTTGTTTTGGAAGCGTACGACGTCGGCTTCAAGCACTGTCGGGCGTACCTCGACTACCGTTGGTGGTTTGCAAGGAGGGAGTTCCTCTTTCTTATCTTTGTCGGACTTCGCAGAGATCAGCACTCCTGAACGGGAACCGTCACGATAAACCGTACAGCCCTTGCAGCCTGACTTCCAGGCTTCCACATACAGGCGATTTACCAATTCTTCGTCTACATCGTTCGGCAGGTTGATGGTCACACTGATGGAGTGGTCTACCCATTTCTGAATTTTACCTTGCATACGCACCTTCATCAGCCAGTCCACATCGTTGGACGTTGCTTTGTAATAAGGTGATTTTGCTACCAGTTCGTCTATTTCTTCCTGAGTGTATCGTTTAGCCGGATCATAGCCGTTTGCTTCCATCCAAGTCACAAACTTGTGGTGGAATACGATGTATTCTTCAAAGGCATCTCCGGTTTCGTCAACAAAGTCGACTCGTACGTTGGTATCGTTCGGGTTTACTTTTCTTCTGCGTTTGTATACCGGAAGGAATACTGGTTCGATACCCGAGGTAGTTTGGGTCATCAGACTGGTTGTGCCGGTAGGAGCGATGGTCAGGCACGCAATGTTACGGCGACCATATTTTTTCATATCCTCATACAATGCCGGGTCGGCTTCGCGCAAGCGGTTGATAAACGGATTGTTCTTTTCTCTTTCCGAGTCATATACATCGAATGCTCCGCGTTCTTTGGCCATATCCACTGATGAACGATAAGCGCCCAAAGCGACTGCTTTGTGCACTTTCTCTGAAAACTCTGTCGCTTCTTCTGTTCCATAACGCATTCCGAGAGCGGCAAGCATATCGCCTTCGGCTGTAATACCGACACCGGTACGTCGTCCCTGACCACTCTTCTTATAGATCTTTTCCCACAGTCCGCGTTCGGTGTGTTTCACTTCTTCGTTTTCGGGGTCCTGATCGATTTTCTCGATGATACGTTCTATCTTCTCCAATTCCAGATCGATGATATCATCCATGATGCGCTGAGCCAGTGCTACATGTTTATGGAAGAGATCGAAGTCGAAGTAGGCATCTTTGGTGAACGGATTGACTACGTATGAATATAGATTGATGGCCAACAGTCGGCAAGAATCGTAGGGGCATAATGGAATTTCACCACAAGGGTTTGTCGAAACCGTTTTATATCCTAGGTCCGCATAACAGTCGGGCACTGATTCGCGAATAATGGTATCCCAGAACAATACACCCGGTTCTGCTGATTTCCATGCGTTATGCACAATTTTTTTCCATAGGTTGGAAGCTTCGATCTCTTTTACCGTAGTCGGGTGATCGGAGTCAATAGGGTATTGTTGGGTATATTTTCTGCCTTCTACGGCTGCTGACATGAATGCATCGTCCAGCTTAACTGAAACATTGGCTCCTGTTACCTTACCTTCTGTCATTTTGGCGTCGATAAATGCTTCCGAGTCCGGATGCTTGATCGATACACTGAGCATCAGTGCGCCGCGACGTCCGTCTTGAGCAACCTCACGTGTGGAATTGGAATAACGTTCCATGAACGGAACCAGACCGGTAGAAGTCAGAGCGGAGTTTTTCACAGGAGAACCTTTGGGACGGATGTGCGAGAGATCATGACCTACACCACCACGTCTTTTCATCAGTTGCACCTGTTCTTCGTCTATTTTGATGATGGCACCGTATGAATCGGCAGAACCATCAATACCAATCACAAAGCAATTGGAAAGTGAAGCAACCTGATAATCGTTACCTATACCTGTCATCGGACTACCTTGCGGTACGATATACTTAAAATGATCAAACAGCTCAAACAACTGTTCGGAACTTAGTGCGTTGGGGTACTTTGCTTCAATGCGAGCCACCTCGTTGGCAAGTCTCCAATGCATATCCTTCGGTGACTTCTCGTAAATATTTCCGAAAGAGTCTTTTACTGCGTATTTGTTTACCCAAACTCGCGCAGCAAGTTCATCGCCCTGAAAATATCGTAAAGATTCTTCGAAGGCTTCCTCGTAAGAGTAAATTTGCTTTTCCACGATGCAATGTGTCTTAGATTTCTTTATTAATAAGTAAATATGTAGAAGCTTACTTATCATTAACAAACGTGCCTGCAAAGCTATGAATGTTTTTTGGTATATCAAAATAAAAACGAGATAATTTATTAACCGGTACTAAGTTATCCGTTTATAAACGATAAGCAATTGATAAACAAATGAATGATGCTTTTGTTCGACGCTTGAAGTTTTCCAAAAAGAAAATTATTCTATTTTATAAATGAGATAGAATGATTATTCTTTTTATATCTTTGCAGAAAAAAGATATGATGGATACAGTTAAGAACAGAAGGACAATCCGCAAATACCAGCAAAAAGATATTACGCCGGATTTGTTAAATGATTTGCTTGAAACTTCATTTCGCGCTTCTACGATGGGTGGAATGCAGCTTTATAGTGTGGTTGTCACCCGTGATGCCGAGAAAAAAGAAATACTTTCTCCGGCTCATTTTAATCAGCCGATGGTAAAGGAGGCTCCGGTTGTATTGACATTTTGCGCGGATTTTCGTCGTTTTTGCAAATATTGTCAGGAAAGGAATGCGGTGCCGGGATATGGTAATTTAATGTCCTTTTTGAATGCCGCTATGGATACTTTATTGGTTGCACAGACTTTCTGTACGCTTGCCGAGGAAGCCGGATTGGGTATTTGCTATTTGGGTACTACTACCTATAATCCTCAAATGATCATCGATGCTTTGCACTTGCCCGAGTTGGTGTTTCCCATTACTACAGTGACTGTGGGATATCCGGCGGAATCTCCGAAACAGGTAGACCGTCTGCCGATAGAGGGCATTATACATGAAGAGAGCTATCACGATTATACCGCCGAAGATATAAACCGGTTATATGCTTATAAGGAATCTTTGCCTGAGAACAAGTTATTTATAGAAGAGAATCAGAAAGAGACTCTGCCCCAAGTATTCACGGATGTCCGCTATACAAAGAAGGATAATGAATTTATGTCTGAGAATCTGTTGAAGGTACTTCGCCGGCAGGGCTTTATGGATTAAATAACGATGAACAGTGAGCGATAAATGGGGCGAGCGATGGACGATGAACATCTTACATTATTTTGCAGTATGTCCATCGTTCATCGTCTACCGTTCACCGTTACTCACGTTTCTTTTCTTGAGTAAAGTTTCTATGTTTTCCAGATCCGATCGGAATCCTTTGTCAACCTCACATTGCCCTTTTACTGTTTTGCATGCATGCAAAACGGTGGCATGATCTTTATTGCCTATGAATTTTCCAATTTTGGAAGTAGAGAAGTCTGTATGTGTTTTAGCTAAATACATGGCTACTTGGCGTGCCTGTACGACTTCCCTTTTTCTTGATTTGGTATGGATAGCAGATGACTCCAAATCGAAGTGCTTGCAAACTACGTTGATGATATCATCGATAGTGACAGCTTTTGTCTCACAACGAACGACTTTGCGAACAATGCGTTGTGCCAGGTCCAGATCGATTTCTTTATTGTAAATGGTAGAGTGGGCCATGATGGAAATGACAATACCTTCCAGGTCACGCACGCTTTCATTAACATTCTCAGCAATATAGTCGATTACTTCCGAAGGGAATTGTAATCCATCCCGATGAATTTTATTTCTTAATATATTTTTTCTCAGTTCTACGGTAGGCTTCTCCAATTCGGCTACCATTCCCCATTTAAACCGGGTCAGTAAGCGCTCTTCCATACCCTGCAATAATACAGGAGCACGGTCGGAAGTCAATATCAGCTGTTTGCCATTCTGATGTAGGTGATTAAAGATATGGAAGAAAGTGTTTTGTGTTTTGGTGACACCTGCAAATTCTTGAATATCATCAATAATTAATACATCGATTGTTTGGTAGAAGTTGATGAAGTCATTCGTTGTATTGTTACGTACGGAATCGGTATATTGTACCTGAAATAAATGTGCTGAAACATAAAGCACTCTTTTGTCCGGATACAACTCTTTGATGCGGGTACCGATGGCATTGGCCAAATGGGTCTTTCCTACTCCCGATGCTCCATGGAGGAACAGCGGATTGAAGACTGTTTTTGCCGGATTCTCGGCAACAGCTTCGGCAACACTTCTTGAAAGCTTATTACTGTATCCTTCAATAAAGGTCTCAAAGTTATAGTTCGGATTTAGATGGGGATCAAGATCCTGAACGGCCGGTGCACGCAGCAAGCCCGGAGCTTTCCTTTCATCAACACGGGGAAGTCCGGATTGGGGAATAGCCGTAGAGCGGGTAGTAGACTCCTGGTTCACGGTTGCCCCTGAACTTTTGTCCACCAGCACATTGTACATCAACTTCGTGCCGTCGCCTATAACCTTATATAACGTCTTACGTAGCAAGTCCACAAATTTATCTTCCAGGAATTCATAGAAAAACTGGCTGGGAACTTGTACGATTAACGTTTTGTCCTCATATTTTAAAGGAACAATGGGAACAAACCATGTTTTGTATGTCGACTCAGGAACATTGTCTCTAATAATTTCAAGACAGCGGTTCCATAGGCCGACATGACTCGATTCACTCATAGCGGCTGTAATACATTTATTAATTAAGCAAAACTTCTACGGTTGCAAAATTGGGAATCTTATTCGAGAAAAACAAATCTCCTTTTTCTTGTATTTCTCACTGAAAGAATAATGTGTTTACTTTCAGTGACTTATCATTTCCCTATAAAATACTTCTTATGGGAAGCTATTGCTTTTTTATAACTACTTGTTAATTAATTGCTTATCACGTGACGGCCCATCTGTTATTCTTTAACCTGATAGTTGGTGCACGTATCCTTTCTGTCTATGAATAGACTTTTAAAGGATTTCATCCTATCCTCGTTTGGTACACGCTTATTTAGATAAATTCTATTTAAGGCGTATTCTCTACTTATCTTTCTTACCAAACAAAGAGAAGTGAACATATCGTTTCGGATGTTCCTTCAGGTCTTCAAGCAGATTTGCTGCATTAATGGTTGTTTGGTTCAGGTTATTGTATAATTGTGGATCGTTTAACAGTAATCCGACAGTGTTGTCTTTGCTGTTAAGTTTTTCTGTAAGCATTTTTACGTTGCTAAGAGTGGTGTCTATTTTTTTGAATGTGGCAGCATAATCAATTTCTTTCAGATTGCCGCTGATTACAACAAAGTTATCACCGATAGTATTGAGCTTTCCTGTTAATTGTGGGATATCATTGTTCATCAATACTTTCAATTGACGGCTGGTAACTTCGAGATTGGCTGTTGTCTTTTCAATAGAATGCAGAGTTGCCGGAATGCTTTGATCTGCCATGATTGTGTTCAGTGAAGTAAGGATAGAGTCTAATTTGGGCAACATCTTTTCGACAGCGGGCATCATTGCTGCAACTTTCTCCATCATGCCGTTGTTTAGCGTTCCCGGAATCGTATCGCCTACTGTATAGCGTTCGCGAGGATTGTTGGCCAATAAAATATTCATTCTTACTCCTCCCATCAGTTCGGGTACCAGTTCGGCTGAGCTTCCTTTCGGTATGCGTAAATCAGTATCTACTTCTACTTCCACTATTACATTTTCCGGTTGATTGTAATCGTAAGCAATATCACGGACGATACCTACACGGACACCATCAGCGAATACCGGACTCGATTGTGCCAGACCGTTTACATTATGGAATTTTACATAAAAATAGCTGGCAGGCTTAAACATGTTGATGCCTTTCAGATAATTGATCCCGAAGACGAGTAAGCACAAGGCCGCAACACCTGCTATTCCTATCCTGACTTCTTTTGTAATGAGTTTCATGTTTTGTTATTTAGTCTTTTTATTTATTTCTTCTTTTCTTAAAATTGGCTATAGCCTCGTTGATATTCATCTTTTCTCCGTTGCGGAATGCAATGATGAAGGCATCCTTAAATAATGGAGTGACTGTATTACGGCGTGTCCGTAATACCTTATTATAATCGGACGATGCCCCGTAAGTGTATTTGTATAGTCCATTTTCCTTGTAATAATCTACATCTTTCAATCCCTTCAGTCGTTTATCATTTTTAGATAGTGGACGTGAAGAGGTCAGTATTTGTATCTTAAACGTAATTTCAGAGTCGTTTGTTGTGCTTTCTACAACAATTGGGCGTTGAGTTTTTGCTTCTGTTACAAGCTTGTCGGTGCGTGGAGTATTTTGGGGCTTTTTGTTTTCGCTTTCTGTGCTGTCTATCTGTGCAACCTCAGTATCGGTTACTTCATCATCATTGGGAAGTGCAGTGCGGCTGCTGCCTGTCAAACGGATTTCGTGTTCTCTTTTATAAGAGAGAAATGCCCGATATATACCTTTTGCCAAAGTAGAACTTCCTTCTTCTGTATTAAGATAACGTTCTTCTTCAGGCGTAGAGATAAAACCGAGTTCAACCAGAATGCTTGGCATGGCACTAGCCTTCAATACAAGGAATCCGGCCTGATGTACTCCCCGGTCCACCCGTTTACAGTGATGGCGGAATTGTTTTTGAACCAATGAAGCCAAGTGTACACTCTGCTCCATATATTTGTCTTGCATAAATTCGAAGATAATATACGATTCAGCGGAATTGGGATTAAATCCGGCGTAACGAGTTTTGTAATCATCTTCATATAAGATTACAGAGTTCTCCCGTTTGGCCACTTCTAGGTTGGCGTCTGATTTGGCTAGACCTAATGTCCATGTAGAAGCACCTTTTGCGGTCCGGTTATTGGCCAGAGCGTTAGTGTGGATTGAAATAAACAGGTCGGCTTTTGCATTGTTGGCAATCTCTGCACGGCGGTCAAGTGGTATAAATACATCTTTGCTACGGGTATAGACCACCTTCACATCATTGCAGTTTTGTTTGATCAGATTACCCAATTTCAATGCTACTTTCAGATTGATATTCTTTTCTTTGGATATCTTTCCGATGGCTCCGGGATCGTGACCGCCATGTCCGGCGTCAATAACTACAACGAAATCTTTTGCCCAGACGCTACTGACGTTTGATGGAGAAACGAGTAGCCAAAGGCAAATCAATATATATAATATGTGTGGTCTACGTAGTTCCATATAAAATAATGTGCAAATGTAGCAGAAATTTGTTGAAAACTCACTATTTAGTGTTAAGTTTTGAGTTTTTTACGTTACTTTGCACCTGAAATTTAAACGATATAACAATGCTGAAGTTCTTGAAAAATTGGACGCTTCCGATAGCTATGCTGGTAGGTGCTGTTGGTTATCCGGTATTTATCAGCTTTTCTTTCCTTACTCCGATACTGATTTTCACTATGTTGCTTCTCACTTTTTGTAAGGTATCTCCGCGTGACTTAAAACCGAAGCCGTTACACTTATGGCTTTTATTGATTCAGATATTCGGATCTTTGATTGTTTATCTGCTACTTTATCGTTTTAATAAAATTGTGGCAGAAGGAGCGATGGTTTGTGTTATTTGCCCCACGGCTACTGCGGCTGCCGTTATTACATCGAAGTTGGGGGGAAGTGCCGCCAGTCTGACAACTTATACATTGATAGCCAATATTGGAGCTGCAATTGCTGTTCCGATCCTGTTTCCATTGATAGAGGCCAATCCCGGTATTAGTTTTATAGATGCTTTTCTGGTGATTCTCAGTAAGGTTTTTCCTTTATTGATCTGTCCTTTCTTAGCAGCCTGGTTCTTGCAGAGGTTTATTCCCAAGGTGCATAAAGTGCTGTTGGGTTATCATGAACTGGCCTTTTATTTATGGGGAATTTCTCTTGCTATTGTCACTGCACAAACGCTTTATTCTTTGATTAATGATCCGGCAGACGGACTTACGGAGATTATGATTGCGGTTGTCGCCCTGATAGCATGTTGTCTTCAATTTTTTCTGGGCAAAACATTGGGCAGTATATACAACGATCGTATTAGTGGTGGACAGGCTTTAGGGCAAAAGAATACTATTCTTGCCATCTGGATGGCTCATACTTATCTGAATCCACTTTCTGCTGTAGGGCCGGGAAGCTATGTATTGTGGCAAAACATTATTAATAGCTGGCAACTTTGGAAGAAGAGAAAGAAAGAGAGTGAAAAATGCAGTAATAATGTAAGCGGCTAATAAATAAGATTATAATTATGGATATCATTTCATTACGGAAAAGCCCTCAATATTTAGAGGAGGCAATTGCTTATTTCCAAAGGAAGTGGGCTGACGAAAATAGTAGAATGGTTTATGATAACTGTTTCAGAACTTGTTTGGAGTCGGAATCTCCTCTGCCACAATGGTATCTTCTGATAAATGGAGAAGGAGAAATTATAGGTTGTGCCGGACTTGCCACAAATGATTTTAATTCACGTATGGACTTATACCCGTGGTTGGTTGCTTTATTCATCGAAGAGCAGTATAGAGGGCATAATTACGGAAACTTACTAATCAAAGCAGTAGAAGAGGATACCCGGCGGTTAGGCTTCGGGAATTTATACTTGTGTACAACTCATACAGGCTATTATGAACATTTTAATTTTGTATATATAGGAGATTGCTATCACCCTTGGGGGGAGCATACACGTGTCTATCAAAAAGAAATATAAATTCCCGGTTGCCTTCTATGACGGATTTTTTTGTTCTACAGAAGCGGAATCGTTATATAACTCCCACAACCGGAGAGCATCCGGATAGTCGTTCAAGGTTAACACTTTCGCCCGCAAGGACGAAGTTGTTTGAGAAAAGGCGGTCATCGATAGGCCGATCGCCCATACAAGAATGCTTAGTTTAAGTTTTATCATGATATCGATTTTTTGTGTTATGGAGCGGAACTGAATTATAATCCGTGTATCGGAGGGTGTACCTAAACTCGTATTCACCACAGAGTACACCGATTTACACAGATAAATATCATTTATCAATAATAGATTAAGTTCGATCTGTCGAATTCGGTGCTACTCTGTGGTGGATCATGACACACCCTTGTGTGTCATGTCAATTTATCCTTTGAGCAATAATGTTAGTTTGCATATAAGTCACTTGTCGGAATTTCGTTTCCTTCAGTGCCGGTTACCGTCATTTTCAGTTGGCCACCGTTTTGGTCAAAATAGCGTACTTCTATCGGATGATACCCTTTCGATAATGCTTTCTGGCCGATAACTTCACGCGGCCCGTGCGGTCCGTCGTTATCGATCACCTGTTCACCGTCTATTACCAGCGTACTGCCGTCATCCGACAAAAGGGCAAAGGTATAGATATCGTCTTTCGGCACATTAATAAACCCTTTGATAACCAGTCCTATATTTCCTTTTGCCTTTTCGGGAATCATAACTTTTTCTATCGGGTAAGTTCCGTTCAGCGGTGCTTTAGTGATGTCTGCACACTTGTTGCCTTTAAACTCATACCATTCAGCCTGCAATCCTTTGGCAGAGGGAGTGACAGTCGTAGCCGGAGCATATTCGCTCTTGATGAAGCGTGTCCGGGAGATGTCACCGGCTTTTCCGTTGGGACGGAAGGTGCGGAACGTAAAGTCCGTTGTTTCTTTTACTTGAATAGGCCCTTCGTATTTAGGCGATTGCAGAGTAGGAGTGCTGCCGTCCGTCGTATAATGAATTTCGGCATTGGGATCGAGGCAGGTTACCTTTACGGTTCCTTCACCGATAAAAGCATTGTTGCGATGGAAGCCTTCCAAGTCGGGGATGCGATAATTGATACCCATGATGTTGAGGCGTTCGAATTGGTTTGCCATGCGTTGTGCAAAGTCATTCCAGTTCTTTTGTGAGGGTTGGCTCCAACCCAGTTCGGCAATAGCCAGCAAGCGTGGAACAGCCATATACTGCATGCGTTCGCGTGAAGGAATCCATTCACACCAGATGTTTCCTTGTACGCCTTTGACTAATGCCTGTTGTTCGGAAGTCAATCCTTCGATTGCCGGATTGAAGTTATAAATATTGCGTACAGAGTTTTTGTCTTCCTGATAATCCAGATAGAACTGTCCGTTTGGAGTGAAAATGATGGAGTTCCCCTGTTGAGTTGTCTTTGCGGGAGCATCTTTTGCCCAGCTTCTCCACCACATTACGGTAGCCGTCGGGCTCAGTCCGCCTTCGATGATTTCGTCCCAGCCGATCATCTCTTTCCCCTTTGCATTGAAAAATTTCTCCATATCGTGGATAAACCAGGATTGCAGCTCTTCTTCGGTTTTCAGATGATTATCCCGCATACGTTTCTGGCAATCGGGACATTTCTTCCAGTTTGCTTTTTCAACTTCATCTCCTCCGATGTGTACATATTTGTAGGGAAACAGGTCGATCAGTTCACTATATACATTCTTACAGAATTCCATTGCCGATTCTTTTCCGGGGCAGACGGGTGAGGAGAAAGTGGTTCCCCAGCCTACTTTATCGGTACAGGCTACTCCGGAATAGTTGCTGACAGCAGCCAACATATGTCCCGGCATGTCAATTTCGGGAATGATATCTATCCCGCGTACTTTGGCATATTCAATCACTTCTTTGATATCCTCCTGCGTATAGTATCCGCCATATAATGTGTCGCCTTCGATGATGCGGAGTTTGTTTTCCGGAATCAGAAAATCCGGATTGTCTTCTGATTTAGCGGACTTCATACACGATCTGTCGTGTGAATTAAAGGTACGCCATGCGCCTTTCTCCGTCAGTAACGGATATTTTTTTATTTCGATGCGCCAACCTTGATCGTCTGTCAGATGCCAGTGGAACTTATTCATTTTGTAGAGTGCCATCAGGTCGAGTAATTCTTTTACCTCCTCTTTGGTGTAGAAGTGACGGGATACATCGAGCATAATCCCGCGCCACTCGAATCGGGGGGCGTCTTGAATCTCTGCCGTGGGAATGGCCCATGCCACACTGTCTACGATTTGTTTGGATTCGATTTGCGGTGGGAATAACTGGCGAAGCGATTCGATACCGGCTATCACCCCTCCATAAGAGTTGCCTGTGATGTCTATCCGGTCTGATTTTGCCGAAAGTGTATAGGCACCTTCTTTTCCTTCGATGTTGGCTTTCGCAAGAGTGATTGTCCCCTTGCCCTCTTTAACCTGAAGGTCGTAGCCCGTGGCGGCCGAAAGAATTTCTTTCAGGTATTGGGCGGCTGGCTGTAATTCCGGGTCGGTGGTACCGATTGTAGTGTTCGGGGTTAGTACAAAAGCGTTGCCGGATTGTTGAATTTGGTTAGGCAACGGTACGATTGATGCGTCTCTGGTAACGGGAGCGGAACCGCAAGCTCCCAATAGCAATGTACTCGTGAGAGTACAGGCTGCTATCCACTGTTTGTAAGAAGGTTTTGTCATAGGAATAAATATTGGATTGTTTTTAATATGATATCAGATCCGTTTTCCGGGTTACTATGAAATGCACAAATATACAATCAATTCTTTTGATTATCTTCATTCCGTATTAAAAAACAGTTGTTATCTTTGCCTTTGGCAGGAACCTTCCTCATTCATGACTTGTTTTCTATGTGGGAGAAGTTAATTTGTTTAGCCGGTTTGCCCTCTTGGATAAGCCTGAATGGGAGTATTAACGACTTTTGACTTGTTCATCAGCGGGTTCGGGTATCCGAGCTGATGGGTACATGAACCCGGGCCCACTAAACAAGGCCGGGAAAGAGGGGTAAAGAAGGAAAGAAATGTGCTTAAGAAACCAATCGAACACACTTGGCTTATGAAGGGGTTCCATTCCGGAAACCAATGGCAAGTGGTTTTTGAATTAATGAATAATAGAATATGAAAGTGCTTGATTTGATAGACAAATATTATCCTCAGGATAATGAACTGAAACATATTTTGAACGTGCATAGCCGGTCGGTGGCTGATAAAGCTCTATGGATCGCCGGAAAACATCCGGAACTGAATCTGGATACTGTCTTTCTGGAAGAAGCCGCCATGCTGCATGATATTGGTATCTTCCTGACACATGCTCCGGGTATTCAATGTTTTGGGACGGAACCTTACATTTGTCATGGATATCTCGGAGCCGGGCTTGTCCGTAAGGAAGGTTTCCCTCGACACGCATTAGTCTGTGAACGGCATACCGGGGCGGGACTTTCACTGAAAGATATTATGGATCAAAAACTTCCTGTCCCCCATCGCGAAATGTTGCCGGTGAGTATGGAAGAACAAGTGATTTGCTTTGCCGACAAGTTTTTTTCGAAAACCCATCTCGACCGTGAGAAAACTGTGGAGGGGGCTCGTAAGAGCATCGCCAAGTATGGAGATGAAGGTTTGCAACGTTTTAACAATTGGTGTAAGCTATTTCTTTAGTGCCTAAAAAAGAATTAAAAATGAAGATTCTCAAGTATATTTGGTGAAGATTGTGTACTTTTGCCCCTTCAAGCGTAAACTCTATTAGTTAATGACGCCATTGAAAGCAAATACGATAATATCATCCATACTACTGTTGATCCTCCTGATGCTTCCGTACGAAGCTATGGCTCAGCGTCGCCGTGTCAGGGAGTTGAAAGGGCCGGTGGTCTATTCACCCCCTAAGAACGATTCACTGAGAGTCGACACACTGAAAAACGATACATTGAAAGCCAATGTATTGAAGGCCGATACATTGTCGGCGGAATCGGTGAAGAAAAAGAAACAACCCCTGGACGCTCCCGTTGTATATTCTGCCAATGACTCTATTGTCTTTACACAAGGAGGATTTGCCCATTTGTATGGAGATGGAAAGGTGAACTACGAGAACATCGAACTGGGAGCCGAAATTATCACCATGAACATGGACAGCAGTACGGTCTATGCCCGTGGAGTGATCGACTCTGTGGGAGTGGAGAAGGGGAAACCGGTGTTTAAGGATGGAGAGACTCCTTATGAAACGAAGGCTATCCGGTATAACTTCAAGAGTAAAAAAGGATTTATCAATAACGTCGTTACCCAGCAGGGGGAAGGCTACGTGGTAGGTAACAATGCGAAGAAAGGCGCAAACGATGAACTGTTCATGGAGAATGGACGATATACGACCTGCGACCACCACGATCATCCGCACTTCTATATGCAGTTGACCAAAGCCAAGGTCCGTCCTAAGAAAAATGTGGTAACGGGGCCTGCTTATCTGGTAGTGGAAGATGTACCGTTGCCTTTGGCCGTACCGTTTTTCTTCTTTCCGTTTTCCAGCAGCTATTCTTCGGGCTTTGTCATGCCGAGTTATATGGATGACTCCAGCCGTGGTTTCGGTTTGACCGGTGGTGGTTACTATTTTGCTGTCAGTGATCTGATGGACCTCAAGCTGACTGCCGATATTTTTACCAAAGGTTCATGGGCCGCCAATATGGAAACCAATTATAACAAGCGTTATAAATATTCCGGCTCGTTACAGGCCGGCTATCAGGTAACCAAACTTGGGGATAAAGGTATGCCGGACTATTCGGTTGCTAAAGACTTCAAGATTGTGTGGAATCACCGGCAAGACCAGAAGGCGAGTCCCAACAGCACTTTCTCGGCAAGTGTAAACTTCGCTACCAGTAGTTACGAACGTACCAATATCAACAACCTCTATAATTCTCAGTTGATGACCCAGAATACAAAAACTTCGAGTGTAAGCTACTCTCGTAGTTTCCCGGATCAGAAGCTGACACTCGCGGGTACTTTCAACATAGCGCAAACCATGCGTGACTCTTCTATTGCTGTCACCCTGCCTGACTTGAATATTACTCTGAGTACTATTTTCCCTTTTAAGCGTAAACGTGCGGTAGGTGAGGAGCGTTGGTACGAAAAGATCTCATTGCGTTATTCGGGACGTTTGACCAACAGCCTGAAGACAAAAGACGACCGTTTGTTTAAAGCCGGTTTCAGGGAATGGGAGAATGCAATGCAGCATAACATCCCGGTACAGGCAACTTTCACTCTTTTCAAGTATTTGCAGGTGGTACCTTCATTTAATTACACTGAACGTTGGTATACCCGTAAGGTGATGAAGAGCTATGACGAAACTACCCAGAAATGGGATACACACCCCGGCGATACGATTCATGGATTCTATCGGGTGTTCAACTATTCGGCCAGCCTGGCTTTAAGTACCAAGATGTATGGTATGTACCAGCCGCTGTTTATGAAGAAAAAAGAGATACAGATTCGCCATGTCTTTACCCCGCAGATTTCATTGAATGGCTCTCCAAGTTTCGGGCAATTCTGGGAATATTATCGTGATGCAGACGGTAATGATCAGTATTACTCGCCTTATTCCAGTCAGCAGTTTGGTACAGCTCCGCGTGAAAAGTCCGGAACGGTTAGTTTTGATGTGTCGAACAACTTGGAGATGAAATACCGTAACAAGAAAGACTCTCTTGTGAAAGTCAGTTTGATTGATGAAATCGGTTTCAATCTTTCTTATAATATGGCTGCAAAGAAGCAACCATGGAGTAACCTGAATATGCGTTTGCGTATGAAGTTCAAGAAGTTTAATAACTATACGCTGAATATGAACGCGGTATTCGCAACCTATGCCTATACATTCGATAAGTCGGGTAATGTAATAGTGGGTGACCGCACCGAATGGTCTTATGGCCGCTTCGGGCGTTTCCAGGGATGGGGATCTTCCATCAACTATACATTCAATAATGATACCTGGAAGAAGTTGTTCGGGAAAGATAAGGATAACGATCAAAAGAAGAAAAAGGACGGTGTCGACGAAGAAAAAGGAAATTCTACCGGTGACGAAGCGGTTACTGAGAAGAGGGTAGAAAAAGCACAGGCGGATCGTGACGGTTATCAGGTATTTAAGATGCCATGGTCGCTGAATGTGAACTATTCGTTCCGTATTTCCGAGGATCGCAGTAAGCCGATCAATCGTAATACGATGCGTTATCCGTTTAAGTATACGCAAAATATCAACATGTCGGGTAACCTGAAGATTTCCAATAATTGGTCGTTTACATTCAATTCCGGATATGATTTCGAGGCAAAGGAGATCACTCAGACTTCTTGCACGATTACACGTGATTTGCATTGTTTCAATATGTCTGCCAGTATTTCGCCTTTCGGCCGTTATCGCTATTATAATTTTACGATTCGGGCTACGGCAAGTATCCTGCGTGACTTGAAGTGGGATAAGAGAAGTCAGACTCAAAGTAATATTCAGTGGTATTAAATATCTGATGGACGAACGATAAACAGCCGGCAATTTATGCTTAAAATTTCTATAGCATAAATTGCCGGCTGTTTATCGACTATCGTTTGATAGTTTGCTCTGTTTACCAGTTTATTTCTGTTTTTCCATGGGCTTTCAGGTATTCGTTTGTTTTACTGAAATGCTTATTCCCAAAGAAGCCATTGTAGGCAGAGAGGGGAGAAGGATGTGCCGAACTGAGTACCAAATGCTTGTTACGGTCAATGAAGGCACCTTTCTTTTGTGCATAACTTCCCCAAAGGATGAATACCAGATTTTCTCTTTCTTCGGCCAGGACACGGATGGCAGCATCTGTAAACTCTTCCCAACCGCGACGTTGGTGTGAACCGGCCTGGTGGGCGCGTACTGTCAGGGTGGCGTTCAGCAACAGGACACCCTGTTCAGCCCATCTTGTCAGGTTACCGGTGGACGGGGCTGGCGTGCCGATATCTTCTTTTATTTCTTTGAAAATGTTCACCAGAGAAGGTGGAAAGGCTACTCCGTCATTCACCGAGAAACAAAGGCCGTGTGCCTGACCGGGACCATGGTAGGGGTCCTGACCGATAATGACTACTTTTACTTTATCAAACGGACATAAATTGAATGCATTGAATATCAACTTTCCCGGAGGAAAGATCTGATACTGGCTATATTCACTTCTGACAAATTCAGTCAGTGTGCGGAAATAATCCTTCTCAAATTCTGGTTCTAAATGAGTTTTCCAGCTCTCTTCTATTTGTACGTTCATAGGCTATTAAATAAGGTGTATATTAAGGGCTGTACATTCACGACGCATTTCTTCTGGCCAGATACTTGCCTGAATCTCGCCGATATGAGCTTTGCGTAAGTAGAACATGCACAAGCGTGATTGTCCGATACCGCCGCCGATAGAGAGTGGAAGCGTATCATTCAATAATCTTTTATGGAAATAGAGTTCCAGTCTTTGTTCCTGATTCTCTTGCTTCACCTGGCGTAAAAGAGCCTCTTTGTCTACACGGATACCCATTGAGGACAACTCAATGGAGCGTTGCAGCACATCGTCCCAGAGCAACAGGTCACCATTCAGTCCGGGTAGGTCGTTCAACCCTTTGCTGGTATAGTCGTCATAGTCCGGGGCGCGTCCGTCATGTTTCTTGCCATCACTCAGCTTGCAACCGATGCCGATGATAAATACGGCTCCATACTTTTTACAGATGGCATGTTCGCGGCATTTAGGTTCCATATCGGGATACAACTGGCGTAATTCTTCCGAATGGATAAAGTGCAACTTCTGTGGCAGGCAAGGTTTGATTTGCGGGTACATTTCGTACACCATATATTCCGTACGGATCATAGCGGCATAAATGCGGTTTACGATCTCTTTTAAGAAGTCGGCATTACGGTCTTCGGCAGTAATTACCCGTTCCCAGTCCCACTGGTCTACATAAAGTGAATGCAGATTGCCCAGTTCTTCGTCCGAGCGGATGGCATTCATGTCCGTATAAATACCATAACCCGGTTCAATGTGATAATCTGCCAAGGTCAGGCGCTTCCATTTAGCGAGTGAGTGTACTACTTCCGCTTGTGCATCGCCCAGGTCCTTGATGGGAAATGAGACAGGACGTTCTATACCGTTCAGGTCATCATTGATACCCATTCCTTTGAGTACGAAGAGTGGGGCTGTGACACGGCGTAGACGCAGCTCCGAAGAAAGATTCAGCTGGAAGAACTCTTTAATTTGTTTGATGCCCAGTTCTGTCTGTTTCAGGTCAAGCAAAGGTTTATAATTCTGAGGTTTTATTAGGTAACTCATAGGTTTATTGATTGTTATTTGTCGGCAAAGATATGAATAATATCTATATCTGTATGAACAATAGGCTAAAATGTTATCAAATTGATCGTTTTATATAGCATAAGAGTTGCAAAATAATATTTGATAATATAGCGTTCGGTAGATGAATACTACAAAAAAAGGTGAATCATTAGGAAAATGCGAAGATTTTTTATACTTTTGTCGTCGCATAAAAACAATGCTCCTGTAGTTCAACGAATAGAATGTAGGTTTCCGGTACCTAAGATAAGGGTTTGATTCCCTTCGGGAGTACAAAGAAATGGCTGATAATTAAACAATTATCAGCCATTTTAGTTTTATTGGCCAATTAATGTAGGAGTCGGACTAATTTCTCCCAGGATTCACATAAGGCTTGCATTGAAGGGAATAATAAATCGGCACCGGCATTCAGCAGTATTTCCCCGTTCAGAGGTCCGGTGTTGACAGCAATGGTGAATATTCCGGCTTTATGTCCGGCTTCTACACCTAAAGGGGCATTTTCGATGACAATAGCTTCATTAGGTTTCAATCCTCCTTTTTCCAATGCCATCAGATAGGGTTCCGGATTCGGCTTTCCGTATTTGACATCGAAGGCAGTCACCATCAATTCCTGACGAAACATTCCCGGAAAGTTATGCTCGAGTCTATCCAGCAGTGAGGCTTGTCCGGAACCGGTAACCACGGTCGGGATGATACCTTCCGCTTTGATTTTTTGTAGTAATTCCCATGCACCCGGCATGCGTTCGGCTTGGGGATGCTTGTTGAATTCGATGCTCTTTTCGAGATAAATACTCTCTATTTCTTCTTGAGTGGCGTCACGTCCCAATTGACGTTGACATACGATGTTGATAGTTCCGGCCCCCGTACGGCCTTCGTGCATGTAAGCTTCTTCCCGACTTAAATTCAGCCCATGGGCCTTCATGGTCTTGTGCCATGCTTCGGCATGATAAGGCATGGAGTCGAAAAGTACGCCGTCCATATCGAAAAGCACGGATTTCAGTTGGATAGATTCATAATGATTTTGCTTGAGATATTGCGCAATTGCTTCCTGAAACATGATATATACCTATTGATTTGGAGTGCAAAGATACGATTATTTTGGTGAATCGAACAGAATATGTATTTTTGCAAAATCTATTAAGTGATATGATTGCATGAAAAAACTATTTTTCCCTTTACTGTCGTTATGCTTGCTGACTACCGCTTGCAAAGATTCTGTTCCAAGTCCTACGATCGAAATGCAGGGACTGTACGTCAATGACGGAGAGATGGATTATACCCGGCAAATGGAGGCCTTACCTCCTCTCAAAGTAGATGATGAACTCGAAATTTCATTGAAACTGGACGGCAATGGAGAGGAGTTGAATACGTTTCTGGTAAAAGAGGAAACTCCGGGTAGTAAAGAGACTGCTGTGGAGATTGATTTTAATGATTTGCCGGAAGAGACGCTCAGTGATGATAAAGAGTTTACGGATAAGGATAATGGCAAGTTAGGGTTTAAGGATGGAGTTTCTCAGACTCAAATAGGTATCAGGGCAAAGGTGCAGCAAGTGACCGAAGATGGAGTGAAACTTAAATTCTACCTTTTCTCCAAACCTGTTAATTGTGAAGGGGCCAAGTATGAATTGGAAATCAAAACTTCCGATAAACAAGACGATTGATCTGACGGATCGGTATATAATAGAAAAGAGCGATACTTCCGATAGTACCGCTCTTTTCTATTATATACCTGTTTTATTGGGCTCTTACAGTCTTGCCTGAATAGCTTTTGATTCTTCTTCGTATCCGGGTTTGTTCAGTAAAGCAAACATGTTCTTTTTGTATGCTTCTACACCCGGCTGGTTGAACGGATTTACGCCCAGCAGATAGCCGCTGATACCGCAAGCTTTTTCGAAGAAATAGAGTAATTGTCCGATGCTGAATTCGCTCAGTTCCGGAATCACGATACGCATATTGGGAACTCCTCCGTCTACGTGAGCCAATTGGGTTCCCAATTCGGCCATTTTGTTTACTTCGTCTACGCGCTTGCCGGCCAGGAAGTTTAAGCCATCCAGGTTAGCTTCATCCGAAGGTACTTCTAACTTATGGTTCACTTTGTCTACAGAGATCACTGTTTCGAAGATTGTGCGTTCACCTTCCTGAATCCACTGACCCATCGAGTGCAGGTCTGTAGAGAAATCGACTGCTGCCGGGAAGATACCTTTATTATCTTTTCCTTCAGATTCTCCATAAAGTTGTTTCCACCATTCGCTTACGTAGTGAAGCTTCGGGCAGAAATTAACAAGAATCTCTATCTTCTTGCCGTTCTTGTATAACTCGTTACGAGTAGCGGCATAAATCGCTGCAGGGTTTTCTGCGAAAGGAACATCGGCTCCACAAGCTTTCTCCATGTCGGCAGCACCGTTTACCAGTTGCTCGATATCGAATCCGGCTACTGCAATGGGCAATAAACCTACCGGAGTCAACACGGAAAAACGTCCTCCTACATTGTCAGGGATAATGAAAGATTTGTATCCTTCTTTATCTGCAGTAACGCGTGCCGCACCTTTCTTGGCATCTGTAACGGCTACGATTACTTTCTTTGCCATCTCTTTGCCGCGTTGATCTTCACACTGTTTCTTCAGTAGGCGGAATGCCAGAGCGGTCTCTGTAGTTGTACCGGATTTAGAGATATTGATTACACCGAATTTTTTATCTTTCAGAAACTCAGTCAGTTCGTACAGATAATCTTCACCAATATTGTGGCCGGCATAAATCATGACCGGTGCTGTTTTCTTTTCCTGTAACCAAGTGAAGCTGTTTGACAATGCCTCGATCACCGCACGGGCACCCAGGTAACTTCCTCCGATACCGGCTACGATCACTACCTCACAATTGTCTCTCAATACTTGTGCGGTAGCTTTCAGGTCGGCCAGGTGCTCTTTACTGATAGAAGAGGGCAGATGCAACCACCCCAGAAAGTCGTTACCTTTACCAGTGCCGTTTTCCAGCGCTTCCTGTGCGGCTTTTACCTGAGCTTCGTAGGCAGAAACCGATTCCTTGGAAATGAATCCAAAAGTTTTTTCAATGTTCAAACTAATCATATCTTTCTTTATTTAGGAGTTAAAGAGTTATTTGTCTGCTTTCTTGTTTATCTAAACGAGTCAGTCAGCAATTTTATTTCAATCATCGGAGATATGCGCTCATATAAGATGTTGTATACAGCATCCAGTATCGGCATATTTACGTGATGATGTTTATTGATTTCCTTAATACACTTTGTTCCATAATATCCTTCCGCTATCATCTCCATTTCGATTTGGGCACTTTTTACAGAGTATCCCTTACCGATCATGGTACCAAACGTACGGTTACGGCTGAAGTTAGAGTAGCCGGTCACCAACAAATCACCCAGATAAACAGATTCATCTACGTTTCTGTTTATCGGATGTACCGTATTTAAGAATCGATTCATCTCTTGGATAGCGTTTGATATCAGTACGGCCTGGAAGTTGTCTCCATATTTCAAACCGCTACAGATGCCTGCTGCTATGGCATATACATTTTTCAGTACGGAACTGTATTCAATTCCTATCACGTCATCGCTAACAGAAGTCTTGATGAAACTGCTGCCCAGTCGACGGGCAAAAACGCGTGCTTTATCCTTGTCCGGACAAGCGATGGTGAGATAAGAGAGACGTTCCAGAGCCACTTCTTCGGCATGACATGGACCGGCCAGTACGGCAATATTTTCGGGAGGAACGCCATATTCCTTGTTAAAGTATTCCGAAACAATCAGATTGTCATCGGGGACAATACCTTTGATAGCGGTAATAATGAACTTGTCTCTGATCCGTGTTTTCAGCTTTTTCAGGTGAGCTTTCAGATATGGAGAAGGGGTGACGAAGATTAGCGTATCAGACTCTTTCACCACATCGTTGATGTTGGAGCTGAAATTGATGCGCTTCATGTCGAACTTTACGCCTGTCAGATAGGCTGGATTATGCCCGAGCCGTTTGAAATCGGCGATGCGGTCGTCGCGCCGCATATACCAATTGATAGACTCTTCCTGAGCCAGACACATCTTTGCGATGGCTGTAGCCCAGCTTCCTCCGCCCATTATCGCTATCTTACCGGGTAATTTCATTTCTATAAATTAAGAATTAAAAATGAAGAATGAAGAATGGTGCAGGGAAGGCCGGAGGTCAAATGCTCCGGCTCCTCATCGCCATTCTTCATTCTTAATTTATTTAATTTTCTGTATCCACTCGGCTACATCGTTAACTGACGGATTGGTCAGTTCCAATTTGTATTTCTTGTTGATGCCACAAATATCCTGGTGGAATTTCTGCGGATTAACCTCTTTCATGTCGGCCACCTGATTGTATCCTGCTTTCTGGATGACAGGTACCCACTCTTCGGCAATGCCCAGTTCCATAAATTTGGAAGCACTGTCTTTCGGTACGACTTTCTCCGGACGCATCTGCGGGAAGAACAATACTTCCTGAATGGTCGACTGACCGGTCATCAGCATAGTCAGACGGTCCATACCAATACCCATACCCGAAGTAGGAGGCATACCATATTCCAATGCACGGACGAAGTCCTTATCGATGATCATCGCTTCATCATCTCCCTTTTCGCTCAGCTTCATCTGGTCTTCGAAACGTTCCAACTGGTCGATCGGATCGTTCAACTCAGAATATGCGTTACACAACTCTTTACCGTTTACCATCAACTCGAAACGTTCTGTCAGTTCAGGGTTGTCACGATGCTTCTTGGTCAGAGGAGACATCTCGATCGGGTAATCCGTGATGAATGTAGGCTGTATATAAGTGCCTTCGCAGAACTCACCGAAGATCTCATCGATCAGTTTACCTTTACCCATCGTATCATCGATTTCCATGTTCAGTTTCTTGCAAACTTCGCGAATCTGCTCTTCATTCATTCCTGTCAGATCGTAACCGGTGTGCTCTTTGATGGCTCCCAGCATAGTGACACGCTTATAGGGCGCTTTGAAATTGATGATGTTGTCGCCTACTTTTACTTCGGTAGTACCGTTTACGTCCAGACAGATCTTTTCGATCATTTTTTCAGTAAATTCCATCATCCAATTGTAGTCTTTGTAGGCTACATATATCTCCATACAGGTGAATTCTGGATTGTGTGTACGGTCCATACCTTCGTTACGGAAGTTTTTACCGATCTCGTATACACCTTCAAAACCGCCGACAATAAGGCGTTTCAGGTAAAGCTCACTGGCGATTCGCATGTATAAAGGAATATCCAAAGCATTGTGGTGAGTCATGAACGGACGCGCGGCTGCTCCTCCGGCAATGGCCTGCAGGATCGGAGTTTCCACTTCCATGTATCCCTTTGAGTTGAAGTATTCGCGCATGGAACTGTATACTTTGCTGCGTTTGATGAAAATATCTTTAACACCTTCGTTGACAGCCAGGTCGACATAGCGCTGGCGGTAACGCAATTCAGGATCTTCAAAAGAGTCGTAAGTTACGCCGTCTTTGTATTTAACAATAGGCAGTGGTTTGATCGATTTGGCGAGCACCGTCAGCTTTTGTGCATGGATACTGATTTCGCCCATCTGTGTGCGGAATACGAAGCCTTCGATTCCGATGAAGTCGCCTAAGTCGAGCAGGCGTTTGAACACAGTGTTGTACATTTCCTTGTCTTCTCCCGGGCAGATGTCATCACGGGTGATATATACCTGGATGCGGCCTTTAGAGTCCTGCAATTCAATGAAAGAGGCTTTACCCATTATGCGGCGGCTCATCATGCGACCGGCTACGGATACCTGGCGGGGTGTCTCGTCATCTTTGAATTCGGCTTTAATATCAGTTGAGAAAGCATTGGTTACATACTCTGCTGCGGGATAGGGTTCGATGCCCATCGCGCGAAGTTCATTCAGACTGTTACGTCGGATGATTTCCTGTTCACTTAGTTCTAATATGTTCATTTCGTTAGATATTAACTCAATTTTGGAGGCAAAAATACGAAACTTTTCTTAGAAATACGGCATTGTAACTCTTATTCTTTATTCTTCACCTTTAATTCTAAATAGATTTGTATCTTTGCACCCTCAAAATAATAGGTATGACAGGACAAAAGACGCCCACTGCGCTGGGCACCGAAAAGATTGGAAAACTCTTGATGCAGTATGCCATTCCGGCTATTATCGCTATGACCGCATCTTCACTTTACAACATGGTAGACAGCATTTTTATTGGTCACGGGGTTGGTCCGATGGCTATTTCGGGGCTTGCTCTGACATTTCCGCTGATGAATCTTGCGGCGGCTTTCGGTTCGCTGGTCGGAGTGGGGGCTGCCACGCTGGTTTCGGTAAAGCTGGGACAAAAAGATTACGATACGGCGCAACGTGTGCTGGGAAATGTATTGGTGCTGAATATCATCATCGGGCTTGCTTTTACGATACTTACCCTTATTTTTCTCGATCCTATCCTTTATTTTTTCGGAGGCAGCGACGAGACTGTGGGGTATGCCCGCGATTATATGAAAGTGATCCTTTATGGTAATGTCATTACCCATCTTTACCTGGGACTGAATGCCGTGCTTCGTTCGGCCGGTCATCCGCAAAAGGCAATGTATGCCACTATTGCTACAGTGGTTATCAATACGATTCTCGATCCTCTGTTTATTTACGGCTTCGGCTGGGGCATTCAAGGAGCAGCCATAGCCACTATCCTGGCACAGGTCATTTCTCTGATGTGGCAGTTCAGGCTATTCAGCAATAAGGAAGAGTTGCTCCATTTTCATCGGGGCATTTTCCGGTTGAAACGGAAAATCGTATTCGACTCGCTCGCCATCGGTATGGCTCCTTTCCTGATGAACCTTGCGTCGTGTTTTATCGTAATCCTGATTAACCAGGGGTTGAAAAAATATGGCGGAGATCTTGCTATCGGTGCGTTTGGTATTGTCAATCGTCTTGTTTTCT
The DNA here is from genome assembly GCF_000025985.1 of Bacteroides fragilis NCTC 9343. Taxonomy (NCBI): domain Bacteria; kingdom Pseudomonadati; phylum Bacteroidota; class Bacteroidia; order Bacteroidales; family Bacteroidaceae; genus Bacteroides; species Bacteroides fragilis. Next base: position 4,249,622 of record NC_003228.3, on the reverse strand, counting down.
TGTTTGTGATGATTGTGATGGGGCTGAACCAAGGGATGCAGCCCATAGCCGGATATAATTTCGGCGCCCGGCTCTATCCCCGGGTGACCCGTGTGTTGAAGCTTACCATTTATGGAGCCACCATTGTAACAACTACGGGTTTCCTGATGGGAATGTTGATCCCCGGCTTGGCCGTATCTATCTTTACTTCCCACGAAGAATTGATCCGTCAGTCGGCCGAAGGACTTCGGATTGTGGTGCTGTTTTTCCCGATAGTCGGGTTCCAGATGGTGACGTCGAACTTCTTTCAAAGCATCGGGATGGCGAGTAAAGCTATCTTTCTGTCTATCACCCGTCAGGTGCTGATACTGATTCCCTGCCTGTTGATCCTGCCCCGGTATTTCGGTCAGACAGGCGTATGGGTAAGTATGCCTGTTTCCGACTTGATAGCCAGTCTGATCTCGGCAGGGATGTTGTGGTGGCAGTTCCGCTTGTTCCGTATCCATGGCAGACAGGCTGCCTGACTTCGGTGGCAACTGCCGGAGAACGTTGCGGCGTATACCATGCGGACCGTCTTCCTTCATGCACACCTTATTCTATTCTTTCGGTTGAAACAAAAATAAGGATTGACTACTTTCATGCCGGTGGGCTAAACAAATTGCAGCCGGCATTTGTCTTTTATCTGTAATGATCAGAAACCAATGTAGTAGTCATGAAAAAGCGAATCTGTTTTGTCCTTATCCTGTGTATCAGTCTGTTTGTTTTCTCACCTGTACATGCCCAGCAGCGTAAGAGTGTTGCTGTGGTCTTGAGTGGTGGAGGTGCCAAGGGAGTGGCCCACATCGGCGCTCTGAAAGTGATTGAAGAAGCAGGTATCCCTATCGATTATATTGTCGGAACCAGTATGGGGTCCATCATCGGCGGGCTTTATTCCATCGGTTATACTCCCCATCAGCTCGATAGCATGGTCAATCATCAGAATTGGCCTCTCTTGCTCAGCGACCGTATCAGTTGGGAAGACCAGACCATGACCGAACGTCAGAACTCGGAAACCTACGTCCTCTCTGTTCCTTTAAAGAAGAATCTGAAGGCCAATGTGTTCGGAGGCGTTATCAAAGGCCAGAATCTGGCCAATCTTTTTTCGGAACTGACAGTCGGTTATCACGACTCCATCAACTTCAATAAACTGCCTATCCCGTTTGCCTGTGTTTCGGAGAATATAGTAAACGGAGATGAAGTCGTATTTCATAACGGAGTGTTGGCTACCGCCATGCGCGCCAGTATGGCTATTCCCGGCGTATTCACTCCGGTGCGCCTGGGTGATAAGATTCTTGTGGACGGTGGCATGAAAAATAATTTCCCGACCAACATAGCCCGTACCATGGGAGCTGATGTCATTATCGGTGTCGATGTGCAGAATGATCTCCGGACTGCCGATGAACTGAACAACCTCAGTGAAATCTTCAATCAGATTATCAATCTGACCGGGCAGACCCGATACGAAGAGAATATCAAACTGGCCACTGTCTATATCAAGGTGGATGTGAAAGGGTATTCTGCTGCAAGTTTCAATATTCCCGCGCTCGATACTTTGGTGAACCGGGGCGAAGAGGCTGCCCGTGAACAGTGGACCGCTTTGCAAAAGCTGAAGAAGGGAATAGGACTGCCTGAGAACTATGTTGCCCCGCGTCATGGCCCGTTCAGTTCATTGTGGTCTTCGAAAGACATTTTTGTTAAGGAGATCACTTTTGACGGCATCGAGGATAGTGACAAGAAATGGATCATGCATCGCTGTCACCTGAAGGAAAACAGCAAGATGCGTATGGAACAGCTTTATGAAGCTCTGACCACCTTGCGCGGCAGTCAGGCTTACTCCAATGTCAGCTATAAACTGACCGACACCCCTCAGGGATATCAGTTGCACTTCATCCTGGAAGAGAAGTATGAACGTAATCTTAATCTGGGTATCCGTTTTGATTCGGAAGAGATTGCCTCGCTTCTGTTGAACGTCAGGAGCCGGCTCGATACGCGTGTTCCTTCGTGGGTTTCGGTGACGGGAAGGCTGGGAAAACGTTATCTCGCCCGGGTCGAATATACATTGGCACCGATGCAGATGCGCAATTTCAATTTTGCTTATCAGTTTGAGTACAACGATATCAATATCTACGATCACGGAAGGCGTTCCTATAACACTACTTATAAGTATCATTCGGGTGAGTTTGGATTCTCGGATGTATGGTTTCGCAACCTGCGCTTTGGCGCCGGGCTGAATTTTGAGTTCTTTAAGTATAAAGACTTTCTTTACAACACCGGCGGGCAGCGTCTGGAGGTGAAGCCCCAACACTTCTTCAGCTATTTTGCACAGTTGCATTACAATACGTACAACAAGGGATATTTCCCTTCCAAGGGGACCGATGTGCAGGGACGCTACTCGCTCTATACCGATAATCTGACACATTATAAAGGCCATGCTCCCTTCTCTGCCCTTGCGGCATCATGGGCCGGTGTCTTTTCACTGACCGATCGTTTTGCCCTGATTCCCTCTTTGTATGGGCGGGTGCTTATCGGTAAAAATATACCTTATCCGTATCTGAATGCCATGGGAGGCGAGAATTTCGGGCACTATCTGCCTCAACAACTTCCTTTTGCCGGCATCACGAATCTGGAGATTGTGGACAACTCTGTTCTGGTGACAAGCCTGAAGTTGCGGCAGCGTATCGGTAGCAAGAACTATGTCACCTTTACCGGAAACGTGGCTTTCCGGAATGATAACTTTTTTGATATCTGGGGAGCAAAACCGGTTTGGGGCGGTAGTGTGGGATATGGTTACGATAGTCTGTTCGGTCCGCTCGAGGCTTCTTTGGGATACTCCAGCAGATCTCACAAGGTGGGATTTTATGTAAATCTGGGATATGTCTTTTGATAAACCGGTTCGGGAACGAGACAGAGAGCTTGTCCCGGACCGGTCTCCTTTGCCGCAGACCACCGGATGACGCAGGCCTGAAGTTCAAGTCGGTTCGTCAGTTTACTCATGAATCCGGAGGGCTGCTGTCATCTGGCTGTAATGGGGTGTATCAGATTCCTCTTTTGATCGGGCAGAGATGCCGGACAAGCTCCATGTTTTTTATGCGGTATCCGTTTCATTCGTCATCGTCAGGAATGAACTCCGGTTCCTCTTCCCGAGTCTCTTCTTCCCTGATTGTTTCGGGTCGTAACAAGTCCTTTGGGAAATATTTGGATAGTGGGTAGCGAAAGAATTTCATCCGGCTGACACGTTGGGTAAACTTGCGGTCGGCAATGAAATATACTTTGGATACCCGTACCTCGTGAGGCAATACATCTTCCGGATGCTCGAAGCCATTGCTTGTAATGGAGGCATGAAACGATCCCAACCCTCTGATGGATACGGATTCTCCATTTTTCAATATCTCTTCTATCACGTCCGGCAGATCGGTGAGGATGCTCAATACTTCCCCTTTGCTTCGTGAACTGTTTGCCGAAAGGATTTCGGCAAGGTCTTCTTCGTTCTTGCCGCCTCTTTTCTGAAGTTTCCGCTGGATGGCAAAATAGAGTTCTCTGATCCCTTCGGCTGTTCTGAACTTTTTCTTTCTGACTAAATAAATGAGTCCCATAGTGCTTTGTATGAAAGGTTAATATGATTCGATGTACCGGTTACACAACTTGTACGTTACCAGTTGTACAACTCGTCGTATACCAGTTGTGCAACTCGTCATGTACCAGTTGTGCAACTCGTATTCGGTTCCTTACAAAGGTAACTAAAAAGAGATAGAAAGGAAAGAGATTGAGGACTAAATGGAGCGAATGATTGGTATAACGAGAGAAATATGGAAAGAGGAGTATGGCAAAGCCTCTGTTGAGGTCTTCACCCGCTCTGTCGCTGTGTCAAGCTCCGAAATTACATTTTCATTTCTCTCCGGATTCTGCTCAGCGACTGTGGTGTAATCCACAAATAAGAGGCTATATGCTTTAAAGGCACATTTTGTAATAGTTCGGGATGTTCTTTGATAAGGGTCAGATAACGTTCTTTAGCTTTGGGGCTTCCGGCGCTGATCAGCCAGTTTTCGAGGCTGAGCAGTTGCCGTTCCATCAGTTGCCGTCCCAGGTTGGCGAGTCCGAGCGATGAAGCATAAAGATTGTTCAGGGTTGATCCCGGAATACAGTAGGCTATGCTATCGCACATGACTTCAATCGTGATGTGCGATGCAGTATTTTCCACATATCCCCATACCGAAAAGGCAGCTTCGCCTGCACCGGCAAACCAAATGGTAGTGTCCACTCCATCTTTCAGATAATGGGCACGCCAGATGCCCTGCTTTATCAGATACAGATTTCCGTTTTTGGAGCCTTCATGGACGATGACTTCTTTCTTTTTGAAACGGATCTCCTCCATATAGCTGAGCAGGGTTTGCGTGTCGTTTTCTGAAAGATGATAGCTGTTTCTGAACTTTTCAATAAATGTTTCCATAAGACTCTTTGCATCTGTTTGAATGATGCAAAGATACGTATCATCGGCGAACGGCGAAAGAGTCCTTCAGGTAAATTCCGATAATAAGCAATAAGGTCAGCAGTTCGGCCAAAGGAACGGCCAGCCAAATGCCCCTTACTCCCAGCACCGGAGGCAAGAGCAGGAAACCTGCCAGCATGAACAATGTTCCCCGGAAAAGGGTGATGACAGTGGCGCGCCGGGCACGTTCGATACTTTGATAATAGCCGATGCCCACTATGTTGAGCGCAAAAAACAGATAGCCGACTGCAAAGTAAGGAATACCGTTTACCGCAATATCATAGGCTTGGTAGCTTTTATCGATAAACAGCCCGACTATTTGGTGATTGAATACCAGAGTGGCAGCAAAGAAAAAAATGCCGCAGCCTAAAGCTGTCTTCAATGCCAACCGGATGGTACGTGCGACCCGTCCCGGGTTCTGTTGTCCGAAATTATAGCTGATGATGGGTTGTGCCGATTGGGCGATGGCATTGTATACCATAAAAATGATAGGAAAGAAGTAACATACAATGCTGAATGCGGCTACACCGCTTTCTCCCAAATGGCTGATAAATACATAATTCCCCAGGAACATCATGCTGGCAATGGATGCCTCGCTGATAAAGGCGGAAGATCCCAGCCTGATCATGTAGCCGATGTTACGGCAGGTAAGCCGCATGCTTTTCCGGCTCAGCTTGATACGGTAAATACCTACGTTACGGGAAAAACGGAGGAGATAAATGAGTGTCATCAATCCGCCGACCATAGTGCCCAGGCTGGTGGCAAAAGCAGCTCCCATCATTCCCCAGCCCAATTGGAAAATGAAGACATAATCGAGTATGATATTGATAATGGCCGATACGGCGTTGCACATCATGGCATAGTTGGGCGATCCGTCCAGGCGGATGTAAAACATGCCGGCGCTTAGGAGCAGGTAGAATACGAGGAAAGGTACGTACCAATTCATATACTCCACCACCAGAGGCAACAACCGTTCCGAGCTGCCGAGTAATCGGCCGATAGGCTCTGCGAAATAGCAGCAGAGTGCCGATAGCACTAGAATAAGTAAGGCCGAAAAGGCAAGTGCCTGTGTGATGTTGATACTCGCAACTTTTCGTTTACCTTGTGACAGGTGAATGGAAGCTACAACAGATGCGCCCACTCCAAACATCAGTCCGATGCCGGTGGTTATCATAAATAGCGGAGCCGTGATGTTGACCGCTGCCAGGGCATCACTGCCTATACCTTTACCGACAAATATACCGTCGGTGATTACAAACACGGCGGAAAAGACCATTCCAAGTACTGTTGGAATCAATAATTTCCTGAATAGTCTCGGAATTTCCATATTTCCGAAGTCAATGCTGTCCTTCATAAAAACAATGTTTATTTTTTTGCGGCTGCAAAGATACGACTCTGAAAATGGATAAAAGTTACCAATTGATAAGAAATGCGGCACTCTGTATATTGGTACATTATTTATTTTCTTCTTTCGGAAATAATGTGTATGTTTGCTATTGAACCAATATACAAAAGTACTATGAATGGTAATTATGTCATCAATATCGGCCGTCAGTTGGGCAGTGGCGGAAAAGAGATCGGAGAAAAATTGGCAGCCAGGTTAGGCATCGATTTCTATGATAAAGAGCTGATTAATCTGGCTTCGGAGGAAAGCGGACTCTGTCGGGAGTTTTTCGAGAAAGCCGACGAGAAAGCCTCTCAGGGTATTATCGGCGGGTTGTTTGGGATGCGTTTTCCTTTTATTAGTGATGGTGCCATGCCTTGCACCAATTGCCTGAGCAATGATGCTCTTTTTAAAATCCAGAGTGATGTCATCCGGCATCTTGCGGCAAATAAATCCTGTGTGTTTGTGGGGCGGTGTGCCGATTACATCTTGCGTGAACATCCCCGTTGTGCCAATATTTTCATTTCTGCTTCGCAAGAGGATCGTATAGCCCGTCTGTGTCGCATCCACGGAATTTCTGAAGAAGCAGCCGCAGAAAAAATGAATAAGGCGGATAAGAAGCGTTCAGAATATTATAATTACTATAGCTATAAAACCTGGGGAGCAGCTGCGACCTATCATCTTTGCATCGATTCTTCGGTATTGGGAATTGATGAAACGGTAAGGTTTATAGAAGAATTTGTGGTGAAGAAACTGGCTTTGTAATAGAAGCTGTTACCATATAGAAATGGCCAATTACTATGTAAATAAAAACATGGTAACTGGCCATTGCTGTATCAGGGTGTATAGTTATCACATCATTAGCAACAATATCATTTGTCCCGCAAGGATACGGAGAAACATCGATAGCGGATATACGGTAGAATAACCTACTGCCGGTGCGTCGCTACCGGTTGCCTGATTGGAATAGGCCAATGCGGGAGGGTCGGTATTGCTACCCGCAATCAATCCCATCAGCATGAAGTAATTGATTTTATAATACGAACGTGCTATGACCCCGATTATCAGCAAAGGAATAATCGTGATCAGGAAACCGCAACCTACATAAAGCAGACCATCTCCATGGATTACCGTATCCACGAAATTTGCTCCGGCTTCGATACCTACACTGGCAAGGAAGAGAACGATACCGATTTCACGTATCATCAGGTTGGCGCTTTGAGTTGTATAAGTTACCAGATGTAGTTTGTGTCCGAAACGTCCTATCAGAATGGCTACCACCAGCGGTCCGCCGGCAAGGCCGAGCTTGACAGGAGTCGGCATACCCGGAAATGCAATGGGAAGACTACCGCACAGGATACCCAGGAAGATGCCCACAAACAATGTGATAATGTTCGGTTCGTTGAGGCGTTTCAAAGAGTTACCAAGCACGCTGGCTACCCGTTCTACAGCGTCTTCGGAGCCTACTACCATGACACGGTCACCCACTTGCAGTATCAGGTTGGGGTTAGCAAACAGGTCGACACCCGAACGGTTGACACGGGTAATGTTGACATTATACATGCTGCGGAAGTTCAGCATACCGAGCTTCTTTCCGTTTATTTCCGGTTTGGTTACCAAGATACGACGTGATACCATCGGCATATCCTGTTTCTCCCAGTCTACTTGCACTTCGCGTCCGATAAAGGCTACAATGGCATCTGAATCTTCTTCTGAACATACCACAAATAACTGGTCATTCTGTTCCAGGATAGTGCCGTGGTTCGGAATGCTGACGTGCCCGTTTTTACGGATGCGCGAACAAACAAACGGACGTCCGAGGAAGCTGCTGATTGTGCCCAGGGTTTTTCCGTAGATGGCTTCGTTGTGTACTTCCAGACTCATAAGGTGTGGCTTGTGGTGAGTGCCGTCAGTCTCTTGATTCCAGTTCTCTTCTTCTTTGGCGAAGTTGATGCGGAAGATGTAACGCACTGCGATGATAGAGCCTATGATACCTACTACTCCCAACGGATAAGCACAGGCATAACCTAATGCAATCTGCGGGCCGGAGTAACTCAATTGATTCAGTGCTTCTTGTGCGGCACCGAGTCCCGGGGTGTTTGTGACTGCGCCGTACAGGATACCTACCATCATGGGGAGCTCGATTCTGCCTCCCAGAATGAAATAGAGCGCCATTGCTACGGCAATGTTCAATACCACAATTCCTACGGCCAGCATGTTTAGGGTCATTCCGCCTTTCTTAAATGAAGAGAAGAAAGAAGGCCCCACCTGAAGACCGATACAGAATACGAACAATATCAATCCGAATTCGCGGATGAAATGTAGGATATGGGTATCGCCTGTGAAGCCAAAATGTCCCATTAGGATGCCGGCAAACAAAACAAAGGTAACCCCTAAAGAGACTCCGAAGATCTTGATCTTTCCCAAATAGACACCTGCCGCCACTACGAAAGCGTAGAGGAAGACGATGTGGGCTACGGAGTTGGGGTTCCATAATAAATCTTGTAACCAATCCATAATATAGTAGTTTATAATTTTATGTAAACGGGTGCAAAATTAGCTATAACCTCGGAGGTAATCAAATATTTGCCTGCCTTTTATTTGGGGAAGTCACAGGGGTAGCAGGTAGTGCGAATTTTCCCTAAAAAAAGCGTGAGGTTTAGAGTATTTCAGTATATTTGCAAGTCGCAATCTTACATTTTGATTAAAGAATTAGAGACATAAATTGAGATAACAATCTTATTTTAATTTAAAATAAATAAACTATGGCAGACAGTAAAGAAAAACTCTTCTCAGATTTTTCTCCTGTTTCCACCGAGAAGTGGATGGAGAAGGTCACAGCTGACCTGAAAGGAGCTGATTTTGAGAAGAAACTCGTTTGGAAGACAAACGAAGGATTCAAGGTAAAACCTTTCTACCGGATGGAAGACCTGGAAGGACTTAAAACAACCGATGCGCTTCCCGGAGAATTCCCTTATTTAAGAGGCACGAAGAAGAATAGTAATGAGTGGTTGGTTCGTCAGGAGATTAAGGTGGAATCTCCGAAAGAAGCCAATGCGAAAGCTCTGGATATTCTGAACAAAGGCATCGATTCTCTTTCTTTCCATGTAAAAGCAAAAGAACTCAATGCGGAATACATTGAGACATTGTTGAACGACATTTGTGCAGAATGTGTTGAACTGAATTTTTCTACCTGTCAGGGACATGTAGTGGAGCTTGCCGATTTGTTGGTAGCTTATTTCCAGAAAAAGGATTATGATTTGACGAAGTTGCAAGGCTCTATCAATTATGACTTCTTCAATAAGATGCTGGCCAAAGGCAAAGAAAAGGGAAACATGGTGCAAACAGCCAAAGCCCTGATCGAGGCTACTGCACAATTACCCAAATATCGTGTGCTGAATGTGAATGCACTGACCCTGAATAATGCGGGTGCTTATATTTCTCAGGAACTGGGATATGCATTGGCATGGGGCAATGAATATATGAATCAGTTGACTGAAGCCGAGATTCCCGCTGCCATCGTGGCTAAGAAAATTAAGTTTAATTTTGGTATCAGTTCTAATTATTTCCTTGAAATTGCAAAATTCCGTGCTGCCCGTATGTTGTGGGCGAACATTGTGGCTTCTTACAATCCCGAATGTCTGCGTGATTGCGAAAACAAGGGACCTAACGGTGAGTGCCGTTGTGCTGCCAAGATGAAGGTACATGCCGAAACATCTACTTTCAATCTGACATTGTTTGATGCTCACGTGAATCTGCTTCGTACACAAACAGAAGCAATGTCTGCTGCATTGGGAGGCGTAGATTCAATGACGGTAGTTCCTTTCGATAAAACCTATGAAACTCCCGATGAATTCTCCGAACGTCTGGCCCGCAACCAGCAGTTGCTGTTGAAAGAAGAATCACACTTCGATAAAGTGATTGACCCGGCAGCCGGTTCTTACTATATTGAAAACCTTACGGTATCTATCGCTAAGCAGGCATGGGAAATCTTCCTTGCCGTTGAAGAAGAAGGCGGCTTCTATGCTGCTTTGAAAGCCGGTACTGTTCAGGCGGCTGTAAACGAAAGTAACAAAGCGCGCCATAAAGCGGTGGCTCAGCGTCGTGAAGTCCTGTTGGGTACTAACCAGTTCCCTAATTTCAATGAAAAAGCCGGTGATAAGAAACCGGTAGAAGCGACTTGTTGTTGTGGCGGGCACGATACTTGCGAAAAAGATGTTGCTACATTGAACTTCGATCGTGCTGCAAGTCAATTTGAGGCATTACGCCTGGAAACGGAAGCCAGCGGCAAACGTCCGAAGGCCTTTATGCTGACAATCGGTAATCTGGCTATGCGTCAGGCACGTGCACAATACTCTTGTAACTTCCTGGCTTGTGCCGGATATGAGGTGATTGATAATCTTGGTTTTGAAACGGTTGAAGCAGGCGTGGAAGCAGCGATGGCTGCCAAAGCTGATATTGTGGTGCTTTGCTCAAGCGATGACGAATATGCAGAGTACGCTATTCCGGCCTTCCGGGCCTTGAACGGTCGTGCCATGTTCATCATTGCCGGAAATCCGGAATGTGCCGAAGAGCTGAAAGCTGCCGGTATCGAGAACTTCATCCACGTACGTGTCAATGTACTGGAAACGCTTAAAGAGTTCAACGCTAAATTATTGAAGTAAGATGAGAAAAGATTTTAAAAACTTAGATATCTACGCAGCATTCCAGCCCGCTAACGGTGCGGAATGGCAAAAGGCTAACGGAATCGAAGCCAACTGGAAGACTCCGGAACACATCTGCGTAAAGCCTGTTTATACCAAAGAAGACCTTGAAGGAATGGAACACCTGGACTATGCTGCCGGTCTTCCTCCCTATTTGCGTGGTCCGTATTCAGTGATGTATACTCTTCGTCCCTGGACTATCCGCCAGTATGCCGGATTCTCTACAGCTGAAGAGTCAAATGCTTTCTATCGCCGTAACTTGGCTTCCGGACAGAAAGGTCTGTCGGTTGCGTTCGACTTGGCTACACACCGCGGCTATGACCCCGACCACGAACGTGTGGTAGGTGATGTGGGTAAGGCCGGTGTATCCATCTGTTCACTCGAGAATATGAAAGTCTTGTTTGATGGTATCCCTTTGAACAAGATGTCCGTATCTATGACTATGAACGGTGCTGTACTCCCGATCATGGCATTCTATATCAATGCCGGACTGGAACAAGGAGCTAAACTCGAGGAGATGGCCGGTACGATCCAGAATGATATTTTGAAAGAATTTATGGTGCGTAATACTTATATTTATCCACCTGCATTCTCAATGAAAATCATCTCTGATATTTTTGAATATACCTCACAAAAGATGCCGAAGTTCAACTCTATCTCTATCTCCGGTTATCATATGCAGGAGGCTGGTGCGACAGCCGATATCGAATTGGCTTACACATTGGCTGACGGTTTGGAATATCTCCGTGCAGGTGTTGCCGCAGGTATCGATATTGATGCTTTTGCTCCGCGTCTCTCTTTCTTCTGGGCCATTGGAACGAATCACTTTATGGAAATTGCCAAAATGCGTGCAGCACGTATGTTATGGGCGAAGATTGTGAAGCAATTCAATCCGAAGAACCCGAAATCTCTAGCACTGCGTACGCACTCTCAGACTTCCGGTTGGTCATTGACAGAACAAGATCCGTTCAACAATGTGGGACGTACTTGTATCGAAGCCATGGCTGCTGCACTGGGACATACCCAGTCGTTGCATACCAATGCTCTCGATGAAGCTATTGCTTTGCCGACAGACTTTTCTGCACGTATTGCCCGTAATACTCAGATCTATATTCAGGAAGAGACTTATATCTGCAAGAACGTAGACCCGTGGGGTGGATCTTATTATGTGGAATCTCTGACCAATGAATTGGCTCACAGTGCTTGGGAGCATATTCAGGAAATCGAGAAGTTGGGAGGTATGGCAAAGGCTATCGAGACCGGTATTCCGAAAATGCGTATCGAAGAAGCGGCTGCCCGTGCACAAGCACGTATCGACAGCGGATCGCAGACCATTGTCGGTGTAAATAAGTATCGTCTTGAAAAAGAAGATCCGATTGATATTCTTGAAGTAGACAATACTGCTGTTCGTAAAGAGCAGATCGAGAACCTGAAACGTTTGAAAGAAGGTCGTAATCAGGCCGAAGTGGACAAGGCACTGGCCGCTATCACTGAATGTGTGAAAACCGGTAAGGGCAATTTGCTCGAGTTGGCGGTAGAAGCTGCCCGTGTTCGTGCTACATTGGGTGAAATCTCGTATGCTTGCGAACAAATAGTAGGACGTTATAAAGCAATAATCAGAACTATATCAGGCGTGTATTCATCAGAAAGCAAAGGCGACGCTGACTTTAAGCGCGCTTGCGAACTCACTGAGAAGTTTGCAAAGAAAGAGGGACGTCAACCCCGTATTATGGTTGCAAAGATGGGCCAGGACGGTCACGATCGTGGTGCCAAAGTAGTAGCTACCGGATATGCCGATTGTGGCTTCGACGTGGATATGGGACCGTTGTTCCAGACTCCTGCCGAAGCAGCTCGTGAGGCGGTAGAGAATGATGTTCATGTAGTGGGAGTTTCTTCGTTAGCGGCCGGACACAAGACCTTGGTTCCGCAGATTATTGAAGAACTGAAAAAACTGGGACGTGAAGATATCGTAGTAATTGCCGGTGGTGTAATACCTGCTCAGGATTACGATTTCTTGTATAAAGCTGGTGTGGCTGCTATTTTTGGTCCGGGTACTCCGGTGGCCAAGGCTGCTTGTCAGATTCTGGAAATCCTGATGGATGAGGATTAAAGACCATCTTTAAAGAATGACAATAAAGAGGCGAAGTATTTTTTTATACTTCGCCTCTTTTGGGTTCTATCCGTTGGCTTATTATCGGATGTTTGTCCTTTGCGCTTTATTGAATAGCTTGTCTGGTAAAAGAGAATGCGAGTGCATTAACTTCTGTCTTTAGGTTTTGAGGCAGGTAGACACGTACTCGGTTATTCTTTATTTCCCATTTTACTTTTTTCCCGTTCTGTAAACAATAGATGGCACTTCTTTTTGCAGGGATATTGTTTTCCCATTCTATATAGTCGGGAAACTTTTCAGTTTCCGGATTACTATATAATGCATACATCGTTTTTCCATCTTTATTCATGGTAAACCAGATACCTTCACTATAATATTGGGGTGTTGTAACAGTGTTGTAAATAGCCGTACCATTCTTCTTCATCCATCCTCCTATGGTTTGCAGACGGCTGACAATCTCATCCTGTAATATCCCTTCGGGGGTAGGACCTACACCAAGTAATAAACTTCCTCCTTTTGCTACGATTTCCATTAGTTTTGCTATTACTGTAACTGGTGATTTGAATACTGCATGCGGAGTATATCCCCAGTCTACTCCCAGTGTCATACAAGTTTCCCACGGGTAGGGGAGTTGTTTGTCTGGAATTTGCTGTTCCGGGGTCTGATAGTTTTCATATTTGCCATGGATGGTACGGTCTACGAATAAAATACCCGGTTGTGCCTGTCGTGCCATTTGTGAAATACGGTCCATGTCTAAAACTGACTTCGTTCCGGGATTGTTTACCCATCCGCCGTCTAACCATAAAATGTCGATCGGACCGTAGTTATGCATTAACTCTCCGATTTGATTGTAAGTGAACTCTTTGAACTGATTCCAACGCCAGGGATTCTTGTCAATGTTGTAATTTTGTGTACGTCGGGGAGTGGCGTAGCGTGGCCACCAATAATATTCCGAATGCCAGTCCGGTTTAGAAAAATAGGCTCCTACCATTAAATCATTGTTACGGAAAGCCTCAAACACGTATTTGGCAACGTCTGCCCGGGGATCTGTTTGGAAGGGACCTTTGGCTATTGAAAAATCGGAGAAAGCCGTATTGAACATATTGAATCCGTCGTGGTGCTTAGTTGTAAATATTGCATAGCGCATACCTGCTGACTTCGCCGCTTGTGCCCATTGCTCCGGATCGAAACGGGTAGGATTGAATGAATCTTTCAGCCCCCAATACCATTTTTTGTAGTCTTCATAGGCCATAGTGCTGTCGCGTGGAATCCAATCTGCCTCTTCCGAACAGATAGACCATGATTCTACGATTCCTGCAACGGAATATAAACCCCAGTGAATCAGCATTCCAAATTTCTGGTCCTGCCAGTGATGTAGTTTTTGTATTACCAGACTATCTTCAGGAGGCGTATATTGGTCGGAACGTTCGTGAACGTATTGTGCTTTCATATTGAAAGCAAATGCAAGGAATAAGGTAAATGCCAATAATAATTTGTAGCTTTTCATGTTTTTTCGGATTTTAAAGATTATACGAAGCAAAGCTACAAAATAAATGGAGACGGATTACTACTTCTCCCTTCCTATTTTTTTGTACCTTTGTCTGCTCAATTCTCATTATAATAAGAAAAACAAATGATAGTTTGCATAGCCGAAAAGCCCTCTGTGGCACGTGATATTGCTGATATTTTAGGAGCCCGCGAAAGGAAAGAAGGGTATATTGAAGGAAACGGATACCAGGTTACCTGGACATTCGGTCATCTTTGTACCCTGAAAGAACCTCACGAATATACTCCCGGCTGGAAGTCATGGAGCCTGGGCAGCCTGCCTATGATTCCTCCACGTTTTGGCATCAAACTGATAGAGAATCCTACTTACGAGAAACAATTCCATATTATTGAGGGATTGATGCAAAAGGCTGATGAGATAATAAACTGCGGTGATGCCGGTCAAGAGGGGGAACTGATTCAGCGGTGGGTGATGCAGAAAGCCGGAGCGCGGTGTCCGGTAAAACGTTTGTGGATCTCTTCACTGACAGAAGAAGCTATTAAAGAAGGATTTGCGAAACTAAAAGATCAGAAAGATTTTCAACCACTTTATGAGGCGGGGATGTCCCGGGCTATTGGTGACTGGTTGCTGGGGATGAATGCCACGAGGCTCTATACTGTAAAATATGGGCAGAATCGGCAAGTGCTTTCGATCGGACGAGTACAGACCCCTACACTCGCACTGATCGTCAACAGGCAACTGGATATTGAAAATTTTCAGCCTAAACAATATTGGGAACTGAAAACCATGTATCGTGATACAACTTTCTCGGCCCTTATTCGTAAAAGTGATGAAGAGCTGGCGGCTGAAGAAGAAAAGTCCGGTGGTAAGGCTAAGAAAACAGAGAACCGGGGCATTGATCCGATAGCTAATCGTGAAGAGGGGATGGCATTGGTGGAACGCATTAAAGATCTGCCTTTTGTCGTGACTTCTGTGGCTAAAAAAGACGGAAAGGAGTATGCTCCCCGTCTGTTCGACTTGACTTCTCTTCAAGTGGAATGCAATAAGAAATTTGCCTATTCTGCCGATGAAACTCTGAAACTTATCCAATCTCTTTATGAAAAGAAAGTGACCACCTATCCACGTGTAGATACTACTTTCCTGAGTGACGATATTTATCCTAAGTGTCCGAATATCCTGAAAGGACTGAAAGATTATGAAGTACTTACTACGCCGTTGGCAGGAGCTTCATTGCCTAAGTCGAAAAAGGTTTTTGATAGTTCGAAAGTAACCGATCACCATGCCATTATTCCTACAGGAGTTCATCCGCAAAACCTGACGGATATGGAGCGTAGGGTATTTGATTTGATAGCTCGCCGGTTTATAGCGGTTTTTTATCCTGATTGCAAAGTTTCTACTACAACAGTGATGGGAGAGGTTGATAGTATCGAGTTCAAGGTAACCGGTAAGCAGATTCTGGAACCGGGATGGCGGGTAGTATTTGCCAAAGACGTAAAAGATCCGAATGAAGAAAAAGAAGGTGAAGATGAAAACGTGCTTCCTGCTTTCGTGAAAGGGGAAAGTGGTCCGCATATACCGGATTTGAATGAAAAATGGACTCAGCCGCCTAAACCCTATACGGAAGCTACCCTGCTTCGTGCGATGGAAACAGCCGGTAAGCTGGTGGATAATGATGAACTTCGGGATGCATTGAAAGAAAATGGTATCGGCCGTCCTTCTACTCGTGCAGCTATTATCGAAACTCTCTTTAAACGTAACTATATCCGTAAGGAAAAGAAGAATCTGATAGCTACCCCTACCGGAGTGGAATTGATTCAGTTGATTCATGAAGAGTTGCTGAAGTCGGCTGAACTGACGGGTATCTGGGAAAAGAAATTGCGTGAGATAGAAAAGAAAACTTACGATGCTCGTCAATTCCTGGAAGAATTGAAGCAAATGGTGTCTGAGATAGTAAATAGTGTGCTATCTGATAATACGAACCGTCGTATCACCATTCAGGAGGCTACAGTGGTAGAAGAAGAAAAGAAAAAGAAAGAACCGAAAAGACGGGAACGGAAATCTGCTACTCCGAAGGAAAAGAAAGGTAAATCGGAGCCTGCAACAGTCGATGTGTCTTCTACCGGTCAATCTGTTCGGGCGGATGCCTTAAAAGAAACAGATTCTTTGGTAGGGAAACTTTGTCCGGTTTGCGGAAAGGGAATGATAATCAAGGGTAAAACTGCTTATGGCTGTTCCGAATGGAAAAATGGATGCACTTATCGGAAAGCGTTTGAATAGGGCTTCTGTTTTGTTAATACATAATTTTAACTGAACTATTTTATAAAAAGCTCGTTATTAATACCACTTATCAATTAATAACGAGCCTTATGAATACAATGTTTTTCAACGCGGTATCTTGTTTTTTTGTATGCGCCGGTCTTATCATAGCCCTTATTCTGGCAATTAATGTAATATTTCACAGGCAATCCATGAAAATAATGAATATAGTGTGGGTACTTACCGGATTGTGGGGCCATTATTTCGCTTTGTTTGCTTATTATACTTTTGGTGTCCGAAAAGATAATATGGTGGCAACAGTACCTATGGAGAATATGAAAATGGATATGAAGATATCGATGGAGATGGATATGTCTGAAGTACGTCCACAATGGCAGTCTATCACTTTGTCGGCACTTCATTGTGGAGCCGGTTGCACTTTGGCGGATATTATCGGAGAATGGTTTACATACTGGGTACCTTTGCAGATAGGAGGAAGTTTAATAGCAGGTAGCTGGGCACTCGATTTTGTATTGGCATTGATTCTCGGTGTTTTCTTTCAATTTATTGCAATTCGCGAAATGGAAGCTATCTCTTTTCGTGAAGCTGTTTCTCGTGCCTTTAAGGCCGATTTTTTTTCATTATTAGCTTGGCAGGTAGGGATGTATAGCTGGATGGCTGTTGCTACTTTTATACTTTTTAAAGATGAATCTCTGGAAAAAACATCCTGGACATTCTGGTTTATGATGCAGATTGCCATGCTTTTGGGATTCATGGTGTCCTATCCGGTGAATGCATGGTTGATTAAATCGGGTATCAAAAAAGGAATGTAATTTCCGACTTCTGGAAAAACATCAAAAAGATGATGGATTATTGGTGAAATATCTATGCATTTGCAGATACACATCTCCTTAAATATGTTATTATGAACCGACATCTTCTTTTTGATCGGTTTTCACAGCAGGCATTGCAGACTTTGCATAGCTATCGTGCCGTTATGTTCAGCCCTACGATGTTTTTGTGATTGTAAGGTGAAACATATTATCTTGACTGGTGGAACGGATACGGCCCGTAGCATAGCAAAAGCTATTCCGGCTACTCCGCTTTCGGCAGAGACCGGAGGGAAGAATGTCATTATTTTGACTGCCTCGGGGGATCGTGATCATACTATTATGAATATTGCCACATCAGTTTTTGGTAATGCGGGACAGAAGTGTTCTGCTTGTTCGTTGTTGTTGGTTGAGCGTTCGGTATATGAAGATAAGAACTTCCAAAAGAAACTGATTGATGTGGCTACCAGCATGAAAGTGGGAAGTGTTTGGAATCCGGGTAATGTAGTGGGGCCAATGATAACGAATAAAAAATGAAAAATTACTGCGGGCATTGACATTGGAACCGGGAGAATCATGGTTAGTACCGTACTTGTTCCCTTGAGATACCGATGAAAATATATAAGGCGGCTGCACAGGCTGACAAACATATTGCAGCGGCGCCTCCGGTGAAAAACGGAAGGGTAGAGCTGATACATTATATTAAGGAGCAAAGTATTGCCTTTGAATATCATAGATACGGAAGTATTTCGGAAGTACCCGCCTTTGAATAAAACTAATACTCTATGGTTTTGTTATCTAAATGCAGATAACAAAACCATTTTAATATAAAGAGTATGAGAAGAAAAATAATGATGGCAACATTGATTGTCATAGCTGTAAATTTTATCTGGAGTGGACAACCGGTAAAAGCATGTACGCGTGCAGTATATATTGGTCCGGACAATATGGTAATCACCGGGCGTACAATGGATTGGAAAGAGGATATTCAGTCTAACCTGTATCTTTTCCCTCGCGGTATCAAACGGGCCGGATATAATAAAGGAAATACGGTAGAGTGGATTTCGAAGTACGGTAGCATTGTAGCAACCGGATATGATATCGGTACTTGTGACGGCATGAACGAAAAAGGACTGGTTGCCAGCTTATTATTCTTGCCGGAATCTATTTATGTCCGTCCTAATGATACTCGTCCTGTTATGGGTATCAGCATTTGGACGCAGTATGTGCTGGATAATTTTGCTACGGTAAGTGAGGCTGTAGAAGAGTTGAAGAAACAGACTTTCCGTATTGATGCTCCGGATATGCCTAATGGTTCGGCATCTACATTGCACATGGCTATCACTGATGAAACGGGTAATTCCGCTGTTTTGGAATATATCGATGGAAATCTGATTATTCATGAAGGTAAGGAGTATCAGGTGATGACTAATTCACCCCGTTATGATCTACAGTTGGCTGTGAATGATTATTGGAAGGAAGTAGGTGGTTTAAATATGCTGCCGGGCACTAATCGTTCAAGTGATCGTTTTGTACGCGCTTCTTTCTATATTCATGCTATTCCGCAGACCTCAGATGCAAAAATTGCCGTACCGAGTGTGTTGAGCGTCATGCGTAATGTTTCTGTTCCTTTTGGAATTACGACTCTGGATAAGCCTTACATTTCTTCCACTCGTTGGCGTTCGGTTTCCGATCAAAAAAATCGGGTATACTATTTTGAGTCTACTTTAACTCCTAACCTTTTCTGGATAGATTTACATAAAGTCGATTTTAGTCCGAATGCAAGTATTAAGAAATTGTCTTTGACTCACGGAGAGGTTTATGCAGGAGATGTAGTGAAAGATTTCAAAGACAGTAGATCGTTTACATTTATGTTTGAATTACCCAAATAAAAATGTCTACCGAGGCAGATACAGATTAATACAGAATTCAACTAAAAAATTCTGTATTAATCTGTGTTATCCGCAGTGGATATATTATTTCTTTCCATATATCAGATGGAATTCTACTACAGCTTCAATTCCTTTTCTGAATATATCCAAAGAGAAGTTTTCGTTAGGAGAATGGATAGCATCCGATTCTAGGCCAAATCCCATTAATACAGTTTTTATACCTAACACCTGTTCGAAAGTTGATATAATAGGTATACTTCCTCCTCGGCGTACTGCCAATGGCTTTTTCCCGA
Source organism: Bacteroides fragilis NCTC 9343 (assembly GCF_000025985.1). Lineage (NCBI taxonomy): Bacteria > Pseudomonadati > Bacteroidota > Bacteroidia > Bacteroidales > Bacteroidaceae > Bacteroides > Bacteroides fragilis. The sequence continues at coordinate 4,230,143 of NC_003228.3, read as the reverse complement.
AAGCAATTTCAAATCCTTTTTCCGCTGCCTGATAAGCAGGCAGTGATATGGGACATACATATCCCTGGCCTCCATGCATGGCAGTCACTTTTACTTCTACCGTAGCAGGAGCGATCTGCCGGATGTAGTCAGCAAAAAGTTTTGAGATCACATGATGATCTTGATGGGGAACCAGGCGGCATGATACTTTGGCATAGGCTTTGGAAGGGAGTACAGTTTTAGAACCTTCCCCGGTGTAACCTCCCCAAATACCACAAATGTCGAATGAAGGCCTGCAACTGTTTCTTTCGAGAGTGCTGTATCCTTTCTCACCGAAAAGTTCTTTTACTCCGATGGCTTCCTTATATTTTTCTTCATTAAAAGGGATGTGGGCAATCATTTCTCGTTCTGCTTGTGGAACTTCTTCTACAGCATCATAGAATCCGGGTATTGTGATACGTCCGTCGGTATCAATTACCTTACTTAACATACCACAAAGTACGTTGATCGGATTGGCTACCGCTCCACCAAAGTGTCCCGAATGGAGGTCACGGTTAGGACCTGTTATTTCGATTTCCCAGTAAGCCAGACCACGCAGTCCGGTGGTTAGTGAAGGAAGGTCGGCCCCCAACATACTGGTATCTGATACCAAGATAACATCGGCTTTTAGTAATTCTTTATGCTCTTCACAGAAAGCTTCCAGGCTTGGTGAACCAATCTCTTCTTCTCCCTCAAAGATAAACTTTACGTTATTCTCCAGCAGGTTATATTTTACGAGATATTCAAATGCTTTCACCTGGATAAATGCTTGTCCCTTATCATCGTCGGCTCCGCGCGCCCAAATATGTCCGTCACGTATTTCCGGTTCGAACGGTTGGCTCTTCCACAGGTCGAGGGGCTCGGCAGGCATCACGTCATAATGAGCGTATATCAACACTGTTTTAGCATTCGGATCCACTATCTTTTGCCCAAATACAATCGGATTACCTTTCGAAGGCATAACGATGGCTTCGTCTGCTCCGGCCTTGAGTAGCAATTGTGTCCAGCGTTGTGCGCATGCCAGCATATCATCATGGTGTTCCGGCAATGCACTGATACTGGGAATACGGATGAGGCTGAACAAGTCTTCCATCATCGTCGATTCATTCTCTGCAATGTATTTCTGAATTTCGTTCACGTTCAATAGTTGTTAAAGTTGTGTCATTCTATCTAATAAATAATAGTCGAGTATGGTCATTGCTGCCATAGCTTCCACAATAGGCACTGCACGTGGCAATACACACGGGTCATGGCGTCCCCGGGCCTTTAGTGTTGTATCAATACCGTCTATGTTTACAGTTTCCTGCTCCATCAAAACAGTAGCCACCGGTTTAAACGCTACCCTGAAAAAGATGTCCTGTCCGTTGCTGATGCCTCCCTGTATACCTCCGGAGTGGTTGGTACGTGTTTCAATCCGGCCATTATTGTTGTAGAATACGTCATTTTGTTCCGATCCCTTTTGTTTGAGCCCCTTGAATCCGTCTCCATATTCAAAAGCCTTTGCGGCATTGATGCTTAGCATAGCATTGCCCAATGCAGCATGGAGCTTGCCGTATACGGGTTGCCCAAGTCCGATAGGACAACCTTTGATGACACAAGTCAGTACACCGCCAATGGTATCTCCTTCTCCTTTGATTTTGTAAATCAGGTCTTGCATTTCTTTTGCTTTCTCCGGATCGGGACAGCGCACCGGGTTGGTTTCGATCAAGTCCAGATCGTAATCCGTGTAATTACCTTCCAGTTTTATAGGACCTACCTGTGAAGTATATGCCGTGATGTGAATACCCAATTGGCGTAATGCTAATTTGGCCAATGCACCGCCTACTACCCTTGAAATGGTTTCACGTGCCGAAGAACGACCACCGCCACGGTGATCGCGGATTCCATACTTTACGGTGTATGTGTAGTCGGCGTGTGACGGACGGTATACTTTCTCCAGGTTATTGTAGTCATTAGAATGTTGGTTTTCGTTCCATACGATAAACCCGATAGGGCATCCGGTAGACTTTCCTTCGAAAATGCCTGAAAGGAATTCTACTTTATCAGCTTCTTTTCGGGAGGTAGTAATTACCGATTGTCCCGGACGACGACGGCTTAGTTCCTGCTGAACAAACTCCTCATCGATGACGATACCTGCTGGAAATCCATCGATCACTCCTCCGATTCCTTTACCATGGGATTCGCCAAAGCTGGTTAGTCTGAAAATATTGCCAAATGAATTGAACATATTGAATAAGGCTTTAAAATTTAGTATATGCAAATATAACAATAAAATTCAGGAAAGAGTTGTTCTCTTAAGTTTTCCTTTATCCGTGGAAGATGAATCTTATTGTAATTGGCATCAAACATAGTCCGCTCTCTAATTATTCCGATAGAGGAAATTAGCAACTATAAAGGAACTTTATAATTAAAAAGAGAGCTGCATTAACTACATTTGATGATTTTTTATTTATTTTGCGCAACTGATATTGTTAGAAGCCGTGCAATATGTATAATGATGAACTTATTGAAAGTAGTAAGATAAAATGGCAGTTGTTTCTGAAAGGAGATGATGATGCCTATGCATGGCTATATTCCCGGTATGTTCAGCAACTCTATCAGTACGGATGCCGTTTTACGACGGATACAGAGATGGTGAAAGATTGTGTTCAAGATGTTTTTGTGAATGTTTATAGGCAGAAGGATAGGTACTCTTCTCCTCCGGATAATGTTAAAATCTACTTAATGTCTTCATTAAGAAATTCTATTTTTAATGTTTTCAATAAAGGGAATTTGCATGACACTTATATCTCCAATATCAATTATGAATTCGATTTGTCGGTTGAAGAAAAACTGATTGAGACAGAAGATGAAACCTCTCAGAAGCATACTGTTGCTCATTTGCTAAATACACTCTCTCCCAGACAGCGAGAGATTATTTACTATCGTTTTTTTGAAGGATTAGATTACAGTGCCATTTGTGAATTGATGGGGCTTAATTATCAGTCAGCCTATAATTTACTTCAGCGTTCTCTCTCCAGATTACGTGAAATGTATGGTATATTACCATTCTTTTTTCTATTTTAATATTCTGTTTATCAGTAGATAATAAAAAAGTAATAAAAAAATCCATTTACACTGAGTAGATTTCGAAACTCTGTTTGTCTTTTTATGAAAAGAAGAAAATGGAGAAAAATCACTATATACATTATACTGCTGCCGATTTGTTGAATGACGGGACTTTCCTGGATTCGATGCAACACCCTACGGAGCAAAGTGAAAAGTTCTGGTCACAACTGGAAAAGGAAAATGAAACTTTTGCCGGAGAATTACGTATGGCCCGAAGCTTTTTAATGGCTGTGGCGGAAAGCCCTCAAAAACGGATGACAGACGATGAAGTGGGGACACTTTGGGAGCGAATTAGCCGGCAGGTAGCGATGGAAAAAAGAGTGAAAAGAAAAAAACAGTTGCTTTTCTTACGTGTGGCCGGGATTGCTGCTTGCATATCAGTGTTGGCATTGAGCAGTTACTTTGTTTTTTCACTTATTTCATTTTATGAAGAAAGTTCTTGTTACAGTTTGGCCGGTATTTCCGAGCCGGATAGCAGTAATGACATACAGCTGATTTTATCGGAAGGACGTAAGTTGGTTATGGATGGGAAAGAAAGCAGGTTGCACTACAAGGAAGGTGGTAAGATAGCTATTAGTTCCGGAAAGACCCAATTGGACGAAGAAAATGAAACCGGTTACAATCAATTAATTGTTCCTTCGGGGAAACGTTCTTTCATAACTTTCTCCGATGGTACCCGAGTAGCCGTAAATGCCAATACCCGTGTAGTATACCCGTCAGAGTTTTCGGGACATAAGCGGGAAATTTATGTGAATGGAGAAGTCTATCTTCAAGTATCTCCTGATAAAAAGCATCCTTTCGTTGTGAAAACCAATCGCATGGAAGTAGAAGTGTTGGGTACGGAATTTAATGTAAGTGCTTACGATTTTACAAAAAATCAATCGGTGGTTCTAGTATCAGGTAAAGTAGAAGTGGATACATATAAATATCCTAAAAAAGTTCTGAAGCCCAATGATATGTTGACTTATGACGGACAAGACGACGGGCTACGGGTAAATACAGTAGATGTGTCTGAATATATAAGTTGGGTGGATGGTTATTATTGTTTCAACCATGAGAAGATTGAAATCATAACCGAAAAGCTATCTCGATATTATGGAAAGCGTGTCATACCTGATTCCGGATTGATAGGATTGACTTGTAGTGGTAAGCTCGATTTACGAGACGATTTACGGGATGTTCTGGAAGTATTAAGTAAAACTATACCTGCACAAATAGAGACCAGAGATAATTATTTTTTATTAACCAAGTGATTTTTAATACTATGAAACAAGGACCTTAAATTTTAAAAGAAAGGGTTGGATAATACCCTCATATCATCCAACCCCTGATTAGATTAAACTACGTAAAAACAAATTTGTTAATCAAATCGTACAAATGTATGAATAATCATGGAATTTTTAGTCCCGATAGGACTAAAGTAAGAACTTTATTATCAATAAAAAGTATTTTTTTGTTTTTGTTATTCACTTTTGCATTCGAAATGGCTTATGCTTCAAGTGTTTACTCTCAAACCAAAGTCTTTACTATGCAATCTGCCGAGAAAACCGTATTACAGGTTTTTAAAGAAATAGAGAAGAATAGTGAGTTTATAATCTTTTATAGAGACGGTGTTATTGACTTAAACCGGAAGGTTAGTGTAAATGTGGTTAACCAGTCTGTTGATAAAATACTGGAGCAGTTACTGGCACATACCGATAATGGTTTCACCATTAAAGACCGTCAAATAATCATTTATAAAAAAGAGACTTCTGCGACACCTTCGGTTTCACAGCAAAAAAACAAAATTAAAGTAACCGGGGTTGTTACTGATGCAAAAGGTGAGTCTATCATCGGTGCTAACGTTGTCGTAAAAGGGAATCCTACCATAGGTGCCATTACCAATATGGAAGGACGTTATGAAGTGATGCTTCCCTCGGACGATGTCATTTTATTGGTTTCATATTTGGGATATAATACCGAAGAAATCAAAGTAAAGGGACGTCGTAATATCAACGTTGTTTTGCATGAGGACTCAAAAGCACTCGATGAAGTAGTGATAGTTGGTTACGGTAAGCAGAAGAAGGAAAGTGTGGTGGTCTCCATGAGTTCTATCAAGCCCAAAGATATTGTTGTTCCTTCCCGCAGCCTTAATAATAGTCTTGCCGGTCAGGTAGCAGGTCTGATCGCCGTACAACGTTCTGGAGAACCCGGTTATGACAATGCTGAATTCTGGATTCGTGGAGTCAGTACTTTTGCCGGGGGAACTTCTCCGCTCGTACTTGTCGACGGAGTGCCGAGAAATATGAGCGATATTGAACCGGATGAAATAGAAACATTTTCTGTTCTGAAAGATGCAGCTGCTACTGCTATTTACGGCGCAGAAGGAGCTAACGGTGTAGTATTGGTGACTACTAAACGTGGCCGTGTTGAAAAAGCTAAAATATCTTTTAAGACCGAACACACCATTTCATCACCTACCCGCCTTCCTGAGTTTGTAGGTTCTGCCGATTATCTTAGTTTATATAATGAGGCATTGCGTAATGATGGTGAAGGACCGCAGTTTTCAGATGAACTGATAGCCCATTACCGTAACAACGACGATCCGGATTTGTATCCCAATACCAATTGGATTGACGAACTTCTCCGGAAGAACACCTTTAGTCATCGCTATACACTCAATGTACGCGGCGGTACTGAGAAAGCCAAGTATTTTGTGTCGGGAGCCTATTATAACGAAAGCGGATTATTCAAGAACAGGCCGAATGGGATTTATGATACCAATATTGGTATAGACCGTTTTAACTTGCGTTCGAATATCGATATGGCTGTATCTTCCACCACTACTGTAGGGGTAGATCTCGCTATGCAATACCTTATTAATAATTATCCGGGAACGGGTACTTCCACCATTTTCCGTTCTATGTTAATCACGCCTCCTTATGCTTTCCCCGCAGTGTACAGTGATGGTACCGTAGCCACGTATGCCCAGGAAAGAGATGCGAACATGCGTAACCCTTATAACTTATTAATGAATTCCGGGTATGCCAAAGAATATAGGACAGGTATACAATCGAAAGTAAATGTCAACCAGAAACTTGATTTTATTACTAAAGGTTTGTCTGCAAACTTAAATGTAAGTTATGACTACGATAGTGAGATGATTATTCGTCGCGAGTATAATCCGACACGATACCATGCCACAGGCCGTGATGAATTAGGGCAGCTGATTTTTTCCACAGTAGTATCGGGTAATCCGGATATTCAAGATCCCAAAAACAGTGCGACATCTGCTACCAAGAAAATTTATATCGATGCATCTATCAACTATAAGCGTACATTTGGAAAGCATGATGTGGGAGCAATGTTACTATATATGCAAAAAGAAACGCAACAGCATAATGTTCCCCTTCCATTCCGTAAGCAAGGATTCGTAGGACGTGCTACATATGGCTATGATGGGCGTTACTTTATTGAAGGTAATTTTGGTTATACCGGTTCTGAGGCATTTGCTGAAGGCAATCGTTTTGGCTTTTTTCCGGCAATAGGTGCTGCTTATTACCTTTCCAATGAATCATTTTATCCGGAAGCAATAAAAAAAGTGGTAAATAAACTAAAGCTAAGAGCGTCTGTCGGGCGGACTGGTAACGATAAAACCGGACAGGAACGTTTTTTGTATCGTCCCACTTTTACTACCAATGCCGGCGGATTTACGCAGGGTATCGGTGATACGGGCGGAACTAACGGAATTGGTAACGGAATTGTTGAAGGACGTTTCGCCGCTCCTTATCTGGCTTGGGAAATTGAGGACAAGCAGAATTACGGTTTCGATCTGGGACTGTTTGATAACCGCATCGATATTATCTTCGATTATTTCCGTTCTGAACGTAGGGATATTTTGTTACAGCGTCGTACTGTTCCACAATTGGGCGGGCTTCGTCAAGACCCGTGGCAGAATTTTGGTAAAGTACGTAATCAGGGGATAGATATGTCGATGAATCTCAATCAACAGATAGGTAAACTGAAACTTAGTGCTCGGGGAACCTTTACTTTTACCCGGAATAAAATTCTTGAATATGATGAACTACCTCAGAAGTATGGATATCAAGCTGTTACCGGTACAAGAGTTAGTGAGAATACTCTTTATATAGCCGACCGCCTTTATACAGAAGACGATTTTATAGTCAGTACCAATGCTAACGGATTGAAAACCTATAAACTCCGTTCGGAACTTCCACGTCCTACTTTAGGAGGACTGATTGGCCCGGGTGATATCAAATATGTCGATGTAAATGGTGATGGCGTGATTGACTCTTATGATCAGGTAAGAGGAGTGGGTAATCCGAGTACTCCTGAAATTATTTATGGATTTGGTCTTAACGCTGAGTACAAAGGCTTCTATGCGAGTATCTTTTTTCAGGGAGCAGGCAATACATCTGTTCTTCTGGGAGGAGCCACTTCCGAAGGATGGTATCCGTTCTCTTGGGGCGTCGACCAGTCCAATTATCGCACGTTTGCTTTAGACCGCTGGACTGAAAACAATCCCAGTCAGGATGTTATTATTCCGCGTTTGCATAAGAACAATGCCAATAATGCCAATAATCGGGTGGCAAGCACTTGGTGGTTGCGTAATGGTTCCTTCTTACGACTGAAAAATATAGAGTTCGGTTATCAGCTTCCTAAGAAATTTATGGATAAGATTGGTTTTGAGGCTGCCCGTATTTATATTATGGGATATAACCTTGCTGTGTGGGATGACATTAAATATTTCGATCCGGAAGCCGGTAATGCCAATGCGGGTTTGAATTATCCTTTGCCCCGTACTTTCACTCTCGGTTTAGACTTTACATTCTAAAAAGACAAAATTGATTAATAAATAGAAAGATGAAAAAGCAAAATTCTATATACACTTTGTTGATAGCGCTATTGTGCTTTGTTAGTTCTTGCGACTATTTGGGAGTTTCCGATCAACTTGCAGGAGGTTTGCAGAATACCGAACAGGTGTTTGATAATGTATCGTATACAAAGAGATGGTATGCCAATGTTTTTGCCGGTATCCCCGATTATTCAGGGATTAACAGCGTGAATGTGGGAGCTTTCAAAAATCCCTGGACGGGTATGTGTGATGAGCTGGTCGTTGGGTATGGAAACTCTTCCAAATACAATAATTCGGATAGAAATGCTGCCAACATGGGTTTTCATCGTTATGGTGACTGTTACAAATACATTCGTCAGGCTAATATTTTTTTGCAGAAAGCACATCCGATAATGACTACGGGAACCCAAGGAGACCAGTTGTTGGAAGACGAGCTGACACAGATGAAAGCCAATGTGCGTTTTATGCGGGCATTTTATCACTATTTGTTGTTTGAACAATACGGTCCGATCATCTTGGTAAAGGACAAAATATACAATGCGACTGAGGATCAGGATGTACCCAGGAATACAGTAGATGAAGTAATAGAGTATATTGATTCCGAGCTCACAGCTGTTGCTTCTGAATTGACTCAGGAGCCTATTTTTGAAGATAAGGACTATCGTGCCTGGCCGACTAAAGGAGTTGCTTTGGCTGTTCGGGCAAAATTGTGGTTGTATGCTGCAAGTCCTCTTTTAAACGGTGGATACCGCGAAGCTCTGTCGGTGACAAATCCGGATGGTACCCGTCTGTTTCCTGATTATGACGCCGGTAAGTGGGAGAAAGCTCTTGCTGCTTGTAAAGACTTTATTGACTATGCTGAGGCCGGAAGATATGAATTATACAAAGAGTATAAAGACGATAACGGTGCTGTCATTGATCCGGATAAGTCTGTGTATAATCTGTTTCAGAAATATACACATGAGATTATCTGGGCTACGGCAAATAATGATTGGGGGGGAATGAATGGTGATGCTTTCGACCGTCGTATTGCTCCCCGTTGCGAAAAAAATGGCTTAGGTTCCACTGGAGTTACTCAGGAACTGGTCGATGCTTTTTATATGAAAGACGGTTTCCCTGTTTCGGCTACAGCCTATTTGCCGCAGTCTACACTTTATCAGGAAGAAGGGTATGGGACTTACAAAGATCAGAATGATAACTTTTCTAAGAAGTATACCAATGTGACTGTCAGCAATCGCTATCTCAATCGTGAACCTCGTTTTTATAATACAGTCTTTTTCAATGGACGTCAATGGCCAGTGAGCTGTAATCAGGTATTATTTTACAATGGTGGTAACTCCGGCGTACAGGAAGGACAGGCTACCCTGACCGGTTATATGCTTTTCAAACGTTTCAATCGTTCGGTCAGTTTAACTAATCCGGGAGTAGCCTCCCAGTTCCGTCCCTCTATTATTTTCCGTTTGGCAGATTTCTATTTGATGTATGCTGAGGCAGCCAATGAAGTCAATCCTAATGACGCGAGAGTTTTGAAATACCTCAATCTGGTGCGTGAGCGTGCAGGATTACCCGATATAGAGACTTTGAATCCGGCTATTCGTGGTAATCAGGAATTGCAACGGGCTGCCATTCAACGTGAACGCCAGATTGAACTGGCCACAGAGGGGCAGCGCTATTTTGATGTGAGAAGATGGATGATTGCTGATAAAAACGGGGAAGGTCGTCAGAATGGCTATGTGCACGGAATGAATGTACGCGGTGAGTCGAATGATAAAGAAGATTTCAATCGCATAGTGGAAGCAAGCCAGATTGTATTTAACCGGAAAATGTATCTGTATCCCATGCCTGATTCCGAAATGAGAAAGACCAAGAATCTGGTACAGAATCCGGGATGGTGATTTTTGAATAAATAAAAAAGATGTACTTATGAATAGATTTAATTACATAGGAATGTTAGCTTACGTCGCACTGTCTATGAGCAGTTGTGATGATAGTTTTGATGTAAGTTCCAAAGCCGATGGGGTTTTGGCTGTTTCTCAGGAAGGGTTTAATACATTGCAATCTTATAATGTAGGCGAAAAGTATACGGCAGATTTATGGATACAGCAGGGGGGCTTGAAGTCAACTGCCAGTGTAGTAAGTTTTTCTGTGGACAAAGCTTTGCTCGATTCAATGAATATTGCCGATGGAACCTCATATGAACTTCTTCCTGCTGACTGTTATCAATTAACAAAAAGTTCTGTCGATATTCCCGCAAACGAAAGGCTGTTGAAAGGTGAGCTCACTTACGACCCGGCTAAGATACAAGAGCTCTCCGGATATGATCATTTGAAATATGTGTTGCCTTTACGTGCTACATCCAGTGGAATGCCTTTTGTTTCAGGACGTTCTGTTTTATTGTTGGGTTTTAAAGTTTCAGAGCCGATTGTAACTATTATGAATGCCGGAGTAGAAGAGATCAACCTGGCAGAAGTAAAGGAGTTACCTGTACAGATCGGGGTCCCATTCACCAATAAATGGGAAATCAGCTGTCGCTTGGAAAGCCGCCAGTCGGTGATTGATGCCTATAATACGGCTCACGGTACTTATTTCAGCATGCTTCCGTCCGATGCCTATGTGACTCCCGAAACTCCGATTCTTCATAGTGGAGTAAATCAGGTTACAGCAACTTATAAACTGAAAGACGATATCCTGCCGGGAAATTATATGTTACCCGTGCAAATAGCAGAGGTAACTTCTGATGCTACTATACGGGCTGATAAGGATGTTTATGCAGCTTATAGCATTATTAAAGAAGGGGATAAACTTTCTAAAACAGATTGGAAAATTGTATCGTTCACTACCGAAGAGGCTTCGGGTGAAGGCAGCAATAATGGACATGCCAAACATTTAATTGACGGAAATATCGAGACTTTCTGGCATTCGCGTTGGCAGGGAGGATCTGATCCTTTACCTTATGAAATAATTATCGATATGAATCATCGGGTCAAAATAGCTCAGATAGAGTTATTGCCACGTGGGCGAGGAAGTAATAATCCGATAAAGGTGGTACGTTTTGAAGCCAGTGAAGACGGGACGAATTGGGAATCGATCGGTCAGTTTGGTTTTACGAATCAGGATGCCGCACTAAAATATTATGTAAAATCATCCACGGCACGCTATATCAAATTGGTCATTCCGGATGGGGTGGGTAATGGTACAGTAGCTGCGATTCGTGAATTGGATGTAAGGGGTACAGTCGTCAACTGATATAAATAAATTAATAATGCGAGTTAATAGTTGTAAATTCAATTATTAACTCGCATTTATATTTTAGTGTAATGTCATCAGATTGTTTTCATGCTACCAAAGATATACCGTATACAACTTTTGACTTAGTAATTATTTTACAATGATCTTCTATAAAAATGTTATTAATATGCACTTCTGTTGGGAAATAAATAAATTCAAAAGTACTTGAGAAAAGTTCCTGTAGAACTTGGAAAGTTTTATGCATTATACATACAGATGCTACCTTTTAGATTGTGAAGTTAACAGTTTTAAAAGTTCGTAATAAATGGTTCTTTTTCGTGGCAAATATACTAATAACTTTAATAAAACAATTATTTAAGCATATCTTTTTTTAAAATATCGTAATTATGACTCTAAAAGTTCCTTTCTATAAGATGGCTTTCTATACTATTTACTATCAATGATTTGACCATCTAGCTTTTGATTATATACTTTTTCATAGAAAATATCCAGGGGTGGAAAATAGGTATATTTCTTTAGGATTCTGAACTACACTTTACAATTTCTCCTTTTCGTTTATATCGTTTACCTGTTTATTTCATAGGTTTTTTCTTTTCTTAAGTTCTACAGGAACTCTGATAAAATCAGCCGTTTTGTGCAAATTAATATCAGCATGGTTCAGTATAGATGAAGTATAAACCATATTTATTACGCCTATGAAAACATAAGAAAGACCCGATCCCAGACAGAACTATGCATCGATAGATGGATAGTATCTCTTTTCTTGAAAATTAATTTTAAAACCTACACAACAAAAAAGATTTAAGCTTATGAGAAAACCTTTTATGCTAATATCAGTTTTACCGATAACTGTTCATATTAGTCATGATACCGATACTGCCAGTAATCGTATCGGTGGGATACCAGAAAAATATGCGCTTAAGAATAAAGTATTAAGATCAATTTGCTTTGTTCTGTTTTTATTATCTATCGGACTCAATTCAGCCTTTGCCCAAGTCCGTAATGCCGCCGGACTTGTGGTGGATGAGAATGGCCAGCCCTTGATTGGAGTACAAATTAAATTGGAAGGAACTACTACAGGAGTTATTACCGATGTAGATGGCAATTTTTCGATAAATGCCAAAAAAGGGGACATACTTCTTTTTTCGTATGTGGGCTACGAACCACAGCGGATAACCTATAAAGGTGAAAAGATTTTGGCTATAAAAATGCTTCCAAACACCGAATTGTTGGATGAAGTAGTGGTAATTGGTTACGGCAAACAGAAAAAAAATAGTGTAGTAAGTTCTATTAATGCCATCGGGCCTAAAGAACTGGCAGTATCATCTAACAGAAATCTGACTAATTCCTTGGCCGGACAGGTGCCGGGCCTGATTGCCGTTCAACGTTCGGGTGAGCCGGGATATGATAACTCTGAGTTTTGGATTAGAGGTGTAAGTTCTTTTAAGGGAGGTACGAATCCGTTGGTTTTAGTTGACGGTGTGCCTCGTAATATGCAAGATATCGAACCCGACGAGATTGAATCGTTTACTTTGCTGAAAGATGCTGCTGCGACGGCTGTATATGGGGCAGAGGGTGCCAACGGAGTTATTTTGATCACTTCTAAGCGTGGAAATTCACAGAAGCCCAAAATATCTCTTCGTGCCGAGTCCACTTTGCTTACTCCGACTCGTCTACCTAAATTCATGAATTCGGTGGAGACACTCGATCTGTATAATGAAGCTTTAAATAATGAAGGAACAGCCAGTATACGCACAGCGGAAGAAATTGCCATGTATGGTCCGGGAGCCGATCGTGATCTTTATCCCGATACCGACTGGTTGAAGGAGATGTTGAGAGAGCATACTTACAATATGCGTTATACTCTTAATGTAAGGGGAGGTTCCGAACGTGCGCGTTATTTTGTTTCCGGAGCGTTTTATCAGGAGAACGGTATCTTTAAAGAAGGTAAGAAAAACGAGTATGACAATAATATCGGGCTAAAACGTTATAATTTACGTAGTAATATTGATTTTGATGCAACGAAAACGACTTTAGTAAAAGTAGATATAAGTGGGCAATATTTGCAGACAAACTATCCGGGGACAAGTACAAATACTATTTTTAATTCGATGTGCCGCACCCCGTCTTACCTGATGCCTGCTGAATACTCAGACGGGACAATTGCCGGACATCCGCGTCCTTCGGGTAATCGGGTGAATCCGTATAACTTGCTTATGAATTCCGGATATGCCAAAGAATGGAGAACATCTATCCAGTCGAAACTGGAAGTAGACCAAAAATTAGACTTTATCACCAAAGGACTGAACTGGAAAGGTCTGATCAGTTTCGATGCAGACATGAAATATATAGCAAAACGTACAAAGACACCTACTCAATATCTGGCGACCGGACGTGATGAAAACGGTGGATTGCAATTTAAGAAAGTAGTGGAAGGCAGCGACGTATTGACCGAGAAACTGGAAAACTCTTCGAATAAAAAGATATATTTTGAGACTTCGTTCAACTATAACCGGACTTTTGCGCAGAAACACGATGTGACTGCTATGGTTCTTTACATGCAAAAAGAGACTCAATATCATAATAATGCTCTACCTTACAGAAAGCAGGGACTTGTGGGACGTGCTACATATGGCTATGACGGGCGTTATTTTATAGAAGGAAACTTCGGTTATACAGGTTCCGAAACCTTTGCCAAAGGATATCGTTTCGGCTTTTTCCCGGCAATGGGATTGGCATGGTATGTCAGTAACGAACCCTTTTATCCGGAGGTATTGAAGAAGGTGGTCAATAAGTTGAAATTTAGATTTTCTATCGGCCGTACGGGAAATGATGATACCGGTGGCGACCGTTTCTTGTATCGTGGTACGATGAAACAGGATAATGGAGGATATGATCTCGGTTTCAGCGATACGGGAGGTATGGGAGGTATTGGTAATGGAATAACCGAAGCCCGGTTTGAAGCTCCTTACCTTTCATGGGAAATTGAGGAAAAGAAGAATTACGGTATTGATCTCGGGTTATTCGACAACCGTATTGATTTGCAAGTTGACTATTTCAATAATAAGCGTAAAAGCATTTTGTTGCAGCGTAATACAGTGTCCAATGTAACCGGCTTCCAGCAGATGCCTTGGCAGAATTTCGGTATTGTGAAGAATCATGGAGTGGATGCCAGTCTGATCCTTAACCAGAAAATAGGGCAGGTCAATCTGAGTGCACGTGGAAACTTTACGTTTGCCCGTAATGAAATTATCGAATACGATCAAGTGCCACAGGTATATCCTTGGTTGGAGAAAAGAGGCACCCGACTCAACTCAAATAAACTATATATTGCCGAGGGGCTTTATACATATGATGACTTTATCATCAATGGTGAGGGGCTCAACCGTACTTATGAATTAAAACCCGGGGTCGTTTCCGGCCTTTCAAGCGGTGTGCGTCCGGGTGATATCAAATACAAAGACCTGAACGGTGATGGTAAGATTGACAGTAATGACCAGAAGGAAGATGTAGGAAATCCTACTGTTCCCGAAGTGGTCTATGGTTTTGGATTTAATGCTGAATGGAAAGGTTTTTATGCAGGTATCTTTTTTCAGGGAGCCGGTAACACTTCGACAGTATTGGGAACCGGAGCTGACGCAACTTTTTTCCCTTTCCAGTGGGGAGTTGAAGAATCTGCTGTGCGTTCGGTGGTAGCCGATCGCTGGACAGAACAGAATCCGAGTCAGAATGTAATGTTTCCCCGTATGCATAGTAACAACTTCCAGAATAATACGGTAGCCAGTACGTGGTGGTTGCGTGACGCAAGTTTCCTGAGATTGAAGAACATCGAATTAGGTTATAATTTTGATAAAAAGTTGCTGAAAAAGTTGAATATAGAGGCATTACGTTTCTATGTGCAAGGAAACAATCTGTGTGTATGGGATCATATTAAAATGTGGGATCCCGAACAAGGAAACAGCAATGGAGGATTCCCTTATCCTTTGAACCGTACATTTACTTTTGGTCTTGACTTTACATTCTAACTAAATTAATAATAGTATTTATATGAAAGTATTTAAGAATTTATCCACCTATATACTGGCACTTGGATTTAGTGCGACTCTCTTTTCCGGTTGTGAAGATTATCTGAATGTTTCTGATGATCTGGCTGCGGAGATGACTATGGAAGAAGTTTTTAATAACACAAGTTATGCACGTCGGTTTCATCGCTACATCTATACGGGTATTCCCGATGTGTCAAACATCATTATAACGAGTGCTTATGCCGATCTGACCGGTTTGGACAATCCTTGGCCGGCTGTTTCTGATGAATTGAAATCTGCACAGAACAATGTGAAGACGATTCCGACAATCGGTTATCATGCCGGATCGGCAACTTTGTCACGCTGGAGTCTTTATAAACAGATACGACAGGCGAATGAGTTCATTGCCTATGCCCACGTTATTCCGCAGAATGGCGATGTGGCTGACTTTATTGATGAAAAAGAACTGGCTCTTTTGAAAAATGAAGCACGTTTCTTACGTGCCTATTATCATTACCTGTTGTTTGAGTTATATGGCCCAATTCCTATTATGACCGAAATCGCTGATCCCTCGGCCGCTGATTTGGACTATTACAGAAATTCGGTAGATGAAGTAGTCGCTTTTATCGATAAAGAACTTAATGAATGCTATGACCTACTTCCGGAGAAAGAACTGAATCCGGATGGCACCATCAATAATGAGCGTGCGGCAGCGCCAACCAAAGGGGCGGCATTGGCTATCTTGGCTAAATTGCATGTATATGCGGCAAGTCCGTTGTTCAATGGTGGTTATCCCGAAGCTATTGCTTTGAAGGATAATCAAGGCAAGCAACTTTTCCCGGCAAAAGATGACACGAAATGGAAGACTGCATTGGATGCTTTACAACGTTTTATCGATTATTCAAAGGGACGCTACTCTTTATACCAAGTAATGAAAAATGGTGAAATCGATCCGGCTGAGTCACTTTATCAGTTGTTTCAGGTAAGCGTTAACAATTCCGAAGCTGTTTGGCAAAGTAGTAAGAACTCCTGGGGAGGCGTAAATGGTGAGGGTCGTGAGCGTAGATGTACACCGCGTGCAATTTTTAGCGGATTCAGTTGTGTCGGAGTCCTCCAGGAAGCCATCGATGACTTTTTGATGAGTGATGGCAAGAGCATTGAAGAATCGGGTTTGTATAAAGAAGAGGGCATTGGTGAAGACGGTATACCGAATATGTATAAGAACCGTGAACCTCGTTTTTACCAGGATATAACTTATTCCGGCAAAGTATGGCAAAAAACAGATAAGAAAATTTATTTTTATAAAGGAATGCCTGACGATAATTCTAAAGCAGATATGAGTTATTCGGGATACTTACTTTATAAAGGCATGAACCGTGACTTGTTGAATCAGGGAAACAATCCGAAATCCAAATATCGAGCAGGTATGTTGTTCCGTTTGGCCGATTTCTATTTGTTATATGCAGAAGCTTTGAATCATGTAAATCCGGGTGATGCACGCATCATTCAGTATGTGGACAGTGTTCGTTATAGAGCCGGTATTCCTTTGCTGAAAGATATTAAGCCGGAAATTATCGGTAACCGGGAGTTGCAGGAAAAAGCGATCCGTCACGAGCGTCGTATCGAATTGTTTGCCGAAGGACAACGCTATTTTGATGTGCGCCGTTGGATGTGTGCTGAAGAGGAGGGTTATAAACAAGGTGGTCCGGTTCATGGTATGGATATGAATGCTACCGATCTTGAAGGTTTCATGAAACGTACTGCTTTTGAAACTCGTATTTTTGAAAAACGTATGTATCTGTATCCCATTCCGTTGGCAGAGATACAAAAGTCAAAAAAACTGGTACAGAATCCCGGATGGTAAGAGAAAACGCACATAATAGGTATCACAACTTGTTTTTTCATGATCACTTACAATCCTGTCATTTTGTATTTTGAAAATGTGTAGAAACTCTTTTTTACGGTCCGAAGGAGATGGGCTGAATAAAAATGTGTGAATTTTGCGATAGTGTAATTCACGCGTCTTCTGATTGGGTGATATCTTGATTATAAAGAAGAGTTTTTGGTTTTGTAAGGTAATAAAATGAAAGGCAGAAATATTAGAAAGATTTCAAAATGCTATTTGTGTGATACTCGTTTGTGATTGGATTCTAGAAGAAAATACTCTTTTTCGAGGGCCATTTATTCTGTTTTCTACGACGTGGCCTTGCTTTTCTTTCTGGAAGACAGATATCGTGGAAGCAGGAAGTTAACTTCCTGCTCTCACGATGTTAACTTTCTCTTGGTAAGAAGTTTGTTTTTTATCTTTACGATGTTAACTTCCTGTTTCCTGCTTTCGGATTTCAGGGTATAAACAGACCCGATATTCACATTTTGTTTGCCGATTCGCTCCTGTTTCGCCGTTTTTGGTAAAATGAATAGTTAGTATAAAATGGCTTTTTGCAATTTTTTAATACGGATTTCGGAATATTGCTTTTATAATGTCAATCGGTAAGTATGAGTACGGACAGTGCTTTCAATGGCTATGGCTATCTAAGCCCTTATGCAGATACCTGCTTTTATAGAGATGAGAAAAACGGTTTGTTTGAAAACTGTCACAACTTATTTATTGCAATTGCTAAAACCGTTTCTTAAAATTTTGAGATTATTATTATTATTTGTTACTTTGTCAATGCCTTTTTATTAACTAATACTTTAAAATGAAGGAAAATACAATGTATTCGAATCTTGAATCGGTAGAACAATTATTTCGGCAATATTATAAGGTGTTGCGGGTATATGCGTTCCGTTTTGTGAATGATTGGGATATTGCAGAAGACGTAGTGCAGGATGTTTTTGTTGCTTTATGGAATAAACGTACAGATATTGAATTTGATGGCGCGGTAAAAGCCTATCTTTTTAAGGCTGTCTATAATAAATCGCTTAATATCCTTTCCAGTAAGAAATATACCGAAGAAGAATCCGTAGAACAATTTTCCGATCAAATCGAAGCACTGCAAATTCTGGAGAATAATCAGGAAAACTCGTTGTTCATGAAAGAACTCCAGGGTGAAATTGAAACTTTTATCGAAACACTTCCTACGCAAGTAAAAAAGGTATTTATATTAAGTAGAAGCTATGGTCTGAAAATAAAGGAAATCTCCGTTCAGCTCGATCTTTCTCCAAAAACCGTAGAAAAGTATTTGACCCGTGCTTTGTTGGAACTACGTACTCATCTTAAAAACAAGGATTTAATGAGTCTTTTATTCTTGCTTTATCTCTGCTCTAAATAATATTTAAAAAAAAGTATGTTTTTGGAGGAGGGTTTTTTAAATTTCACTTGTATTACTAATAGAGGAGCTAAAAATGAAGAATGAAATTAAAGACATAAATGAAGTTATCATACGTTTTCTGGATGGTACGGCTACCGGTGAAGAGAAAGTTTTTCTGTTCAACTGGCTGAAACAATCAGAAAAGAACCGGAATGAATTTTCCGAAGTCCGTGATTTATGGCTTTTAGGCAACACGATAGCTACCGACGATCTGGAAACAGAGATAGCGCTAGAGCGATTTAAAAATCGGATACAGTCAACAGAATCCGGTTTACGTAAAAACAGATTCGTTTTCAGGAAACACTTCGTTCCGTTCTTGCGTGTGGCAGCTGTCTTTTTGATGTTATTTACTGTAGGGTCTGTCTTTTATTATTGGGGTAGCAGTTCGGTCCCGAAACAGCCGGATGTCATGAATCGTTTGTTGACTGCCAATGGAAGTAAGGGACGATTTGTTTTGCCGGATAGTACGGTTGTATGGCTTAATTCCAATAGTTTATTGGAATATCCTGAAACGTTTAGTTCATCAGCCCGTGAAGTCAGTTTGTCCGGTGAAGCCTATTTTGAGGTACGGAGGAATGAGAAGCTTCCTTTCCGTGTGCAAGCCGGAGAGATGAAAGTAGAGGTATTGGGGACTCGTTTTATTGTTGACAACTATCGACGGAAATCCGGGGTCGAAGCAGTATTGGTAGAAGGTAGTGTGAAGATTGCCGGTTGTAAGATGAATCATTCGGTAGTATTGACTCCCGGGCAGTTGATTAATTATGATAAGAAGAGTGAACGTACGAAAGTACAAATGGTGAATACGGATGATTATATCAGTTGGATTCAAAATGAACTGACTTTTGATAATGATAAGTTGGCTGATATTATTATTAATTTAAATAAGTGGTATGGGGTGGATATTGAATGTCCGTCAGAGTTTGCTGAAAAAGTATTTATGTCGTTCTCTGTCA
Source organism: Bacteroides fragilis NCTC 9343 (assembly GCF_000025985.1). NCBI lineage: Bacteria > Pseudomonadati > Bacteroidota > Bacteroidia > Bacteroidales > Bacteroidaceae > Bacteroides > Bacteroides fragilis. The sequence continues at coordinate 4,210,624 of NC_003228.3, read as the reverse complement.
GGAATGGAGAGAATCTGGATGAAATTCTGAAAGCGATGACTTTGGTTGCTCCAATAAGATATTACTGGGAGAATGGTATCTTACATATTCTTCCCAGAAAGCGATAGGCAACACAAGTATTAATCTTAAAATGAATTGAAAATATGTAGAAACACACATCCAAGCAAAAAAATAGGTAAATGTTGCAGCACTTACCTATCTCTGAGTTTTTTTAATCACGTCTCTTGCAGGAGGCGCAATTATTTACTTTAAATCTTTTACAAAGATATGAATAAATTTAAATGGAGAAGCTTTTTAAGCTTTTTCTTAACAGAAAGAAACATTCGTTTAGTTAGACTAATGTCTTTTATTTTGTTTCTATTTGTTTTTCAGGGAGTTTATGCTCAGCAAACCCGCATCAATCTTCATGTGAAACAAGTTCCCCTAAAGCAAGTGCTTAAATCGATCGAATCGAAGAGTGAATACACTTTCTTCTACAATGATGCCGAAATTGACATGAACCGTAAAGTTACGGTACAAGCCAATAACGAACGTATTGATGTGATTTTATCCAAAATTCTTCCGGACTGCAAATGTGTAGTGGAGAATAGAAAGATTATTTTGGTTCCCGGTGCGGAGAAACAAAATACCCCAAATGATAATACTGCGAAAACGAAAGAGATAACCGGTACGGTTACAGACACACGAGGCGAAACGTTGATAGGTGTAAATGTAACGGTATTGGGAACTACTACCGGTGTTATCACTAATATCGATGGGAAATATTCGTTGAAGGTTCCGGCAGGTAAGTCACTTAAGTTTTCATACGTCGGCTATATCGCCCAGACTGTAAAAGTAGGTGATAAATCAGTGATAGACATTGTATTGGAAGAAAACAGTAAAGCGCTGGATGAAGTCGTGGTAGTTGGCTATGCTGTTCAGAAGAAAGTTAATCTTTCGGGTTCGGTAGCAACTGTTTCTACCAAAGCGATCGAGGACCGTCCGGTATTGAATATGGGACAAGCGCTGCAAGGTGCTGTTGCCAACCTCAATGTATCGGTCGGTGATGGTGAAGCAGATGATTCTCCTTCTTATAATATTCGTGGTACCACCTCATTGAATGGAGGTTCTCCGTTGGTTGTCATCGACGGTGTGGTCTCTACCAGTGATCAACTGAATCGTATGAATCCTGTTGATATAGCAAATATTTCTGTATTGAAGGATGCTGCGTCATCTGCTATATATGGTTCACGTGCTGCGTTTGGTGTCATCCTGGTGACAACCAAGGATGGTAGCAATGAAAAACTTACCGTCAATTATAACAATAATTTTGTATTACGTACCAATACCCGCATGCCGGAAATTATAACAGATCCTTATCTGGTGGCAACCACTCGAAATACGATGGCATATCCATGGTATAATCTTTATAACGAGGAGCAACTGGCCTATGCGAAGAAATGTTCTGAGGATCCTTCTACTTCTCCTTATTTCTTGAATCCGGATGGATCTTATACTTACTTTGGTCGGACAAACTGGGTTGACGAGGCTTACAACGATGTAGGTTTTTCAACTATCCACAACATTGATATTTCCGGAAAAACAGATCGTATTTCCTATTACTTTTCGGGAGGATACAATCGGCAGAACGGTATGTTTAAGTATGGTAATGACATTTATAACCGATATAACCTGCGTACCAAATTACAGTTTAAACTGACAGACTGGTGGAGCTTGAACAGTAATGTCAGCCTGACGACTTCCGATTATGATTATGCAAATGCCATGACCAACACTTATAAACAGATGTATCGTAAGAATCCGATGGATATGGTTAAGAATCCTGATGGAACTTGGACAGATGCCAGTGTCGGTACATTGGGAGCATTGGCCGAAGGTGGTCGTGCTACCGACTGGAAAACAAATACAAATATCAACTTGTCGACTAAGATAGATGTGATCAAAGATGTCTTTTTTGTACAAGGAACATTTGCCTTTTCAAATACAAAAACCAGAAGTAATTGGTATAATTTGCCTGTGACTTACCGTAACGGACCGGAATTACCTGTTTTGACATTTAATCCGATTTCGACCGTATCCGATGCTTCAAGCAGTAACTCCGATACGAAACATATTCTATTTGATGTATATGGTACCTTCCAAAAAACATTTGCGAAGAAGCATGCTGTCACTGCTGTTGTGGGTTTCAATCAGGAAGAGTATAAATATGATTACGTAAAAGCAAATCGTAAAGAACTGATTTCAAGTTCACTGCCTACTATTAATCTGGCTACAGGTGATATGAATATGTCCCAGAGTATAACGACCTGGGCTCTGAGAGGTGCTTTTGCGCGTTTGGGATATATTTATAACGACAAATATATTTTTGAATTCAACGGACGCTATGACGGTACTTCACGTTTCCCTAAGAATGACCGTTTTGTATTTAATCCTTCTGTTTCTTTAGGATGGGTCATCTCACGTGAAAAGTTCTTTGAGCCTTTGACCGGAGTGGTCAGTTTTCTGAAGTTGAGAGGTTCCTATGGTAGTTTAGGAAACCAGGATGTGGATGCTTATGCATATCTTGCCACGATGGGATCAGGAAAAATCAGTCAGATACTGGATAAGCAGCAACCGGTATATGTGGGAGCTCCCGGATTGGTTGCCGGTAACTTAACCTGGGAAAAGGTAACTACTACCAATCTTGCCTTGGATGCCAATTTCTTTGATAACCGTTTAAGCATAACAGGTGAGGTATATGTACGTCGTACAAAAGATATGTTAACCCCCGGAGTTACGCTTCCAAGTGTTTTGGGAACCGACGTGCCCAAACAGAATGCAGCCGATTTAAAGACGGAAGGATGGGAATTGACTGTGGGTTGGAAAGATCAGTTCAAGTTGGCCGGAAAACCGTTCTATTATGATGTAAACTTCAATCTGGCGGATAGCCGTGCTTATATTACAAAGTACGAAAATCCCAAGGGATTGCTGGGCGATTATTATGTAGGAAAAGAGATTGGTGAGATATGGGGTGTAGAAACTTTAGGGTTCTTTACTTCCGAAGAAGACATTAAGAATCATGCCGATCAGTCATGGTGTACTTCTTATCCGGGTACCCGTCCTTTGGCACCGGGTGATCTGAAGTTTAAAGATGAAAACAAGGATGGTAAAATTACTGACGGAGCATGGACTTTGGAAGACCATGGCGATTATAAAATTATAGGTAATAGCCGTGCTCGTTATACATTTGGTTTATCGGCCAATGCACAGTGGAATGGATTCGATCTCAGCTTGTTTGCCCAGGGAGTAGGTAAGAAGGATTATTATCCGGGTACCGGTGACCTCTATTTCTGGGGTATCTATGCACAGCCTTGGACCAATATCACCAAAGGTAATATGTATGACCATTGGACGGAGGAAAATCCGGATGCGTACTTCCCCCGTATGAAAGCTTATGTGGCGGAAAATACGGATAGAGAATGTGGAGTGGTACAGACCAGATATTTACAGAATGCAGCTTATATGCGTCTGAAAAACCTCACAGTAGGTTATACACTTCCTAAGGTATTGTTGAATAAGATAGGAATTGAGCGCTTGCGCATTTTCTTCTCCGGTGATAATTTGTGTGAATTTTCGGGTTTATACAAGCATTACAAAGTAGATCCGGAGAGCTTAGGTAACATTGTCTATCCTCTTCAGCGTTCTTATTCATTCGGTTTAAATGTTACATTCTAATTTAGATAAACTATGTGTTCAAAAATAAAACATATATTACTGGCTGCGTGCTGTTTCACAGGCGCAGGACTGATGACAAGTTGTAATGACGGGTTTATGGATCGCTTTCCGGAAACGAGTATTACAGAGAAAGTCTTTTTTTCTTCTCCTGCTGATTTGGAGACTTATACCAATGGCATGTACGGCTATATCGGTGCAAGCTATTCGGATACTCCTTCCGACAATATGCTTTACCCAGAAGATACCGATATTTATAAAATGATGCGCGGCGAATATCGGGCGGATAATATAGGTAAATGGAGCTGGAGCAACATTCGTACAGTCAATTTTATGTTGGCTCGGACAGGTCGTGTAGAAGGAGATCGCGGTGAGATTAATCATTATATTGGGTTGGCACGTATGTTTCGTGCACTGGTCTATTATTCAAAGGTGAAAGATTATTCGGATGTACCTTGGTATAGCCATGACCTGCAAACGACAGACATTGATTTATTGTATAAGCCGCAGGACCCCCGAACATTGGTGGTAGACTCTATTATGGCAGATCTTGACTTTGCCGTAACTCATATGAAAACGACTAAAAGCACGACTCGTATTTATCGTGATGCGGCTTTGGCTGTACAGGCACGGATTGCTTTGCATGAAGGAACGTTCCGTAAATATCATCCGGAACTGAAGCTGAATGACGGCGACCGATTCTTGAAAATAGCGGTAGAGGCATGCCAGAAGATTATGGACACAAAAAGTTACAGTTTGTCTACAACCAAAGAGAGTGGTTTACCGGCCTATCAGTCACTTTTTTGCAGTACGGATCTTACACAGAATCCGGAAATGATTCTGGTAGCTGACTACGACAAGGCGTTAGGACGTCTGCACAATGCTCAGGCTCAGTTTGACTACAACACCGGTCTTTCCCGTAGCCTGATGGAAGATTATTTAGTTGTTAAGGATGGACATACCGAGTATTTTCATCAAGTGGAAGGCTATAAAACGAAGACAGTACTTGAAGTCTTTGAAAACAGAGATCCCCGCCTGGAACAAACATTTATGAAACCGGGTGTTTTGAATGTGGGAACCACTGAACCTCATCGTACGAAATTGAACTTGGGAGGATATCCTCAGATTAAGTTCCGTCCGCTGACATTCGATCAGATTGACTGGGGAAAATCGTATACAGATTTGCCTATTATCCGTTATGCCGAGGTTTTGTTGATGTATGCAGAGGCAAAAGCCGAGCTGGGTATACTCACACAAGATGATGTCAACCAGACAATTAACCTGATCAGGCAGCGTGCAGGCATGCCGGATGCTTCGTTGGATGATTGGTTGGCTAATATTGATCCGGTACAGGATGAACGTTACTCCAATGTACAGTCAGCACAGAAAGGTGCTGTTTTGGAAGTGCGCCGTGAACGGAGAATCGAGTTGGCATGCGAAGGGTTCAGATATGGCGATTTGATGCGTTGGGGATGTGGAAAGTTGTTTGAAGCAGCTCCCGAAGGAGCTTATATTCCGGGGATGGGATACTATGATGTGACAGGTGACGGTCAACCGGATGTCGCTATAGTAGAAAAGAAAGCAGATATAGATAAAATTCCCGAAGAAGACAAGCAAAAGTATAAACTGACAGTTTATGCTTTGGAAGGTAATACCATCGGACTTACCGAAGGAACAAAAGGCTATATCTATTTGGTTGCCCAACATAATAAGTATACTTTTGTATCTCCAAAATATTATTACTATCCGGTAGCTACCAAAGATATAACTGTTAACGAGAACCTCTATCAGAATCCATTCTGGGAATAGGTTTATCTTAATCAGAAAACAGGAAGGGCTGCTTCGGCAGTAATGAAGGGGCCCTCTTGTTTTCGTTAAGTGACAAGGGCAATTAATATGATAAATTAATAAATATGTTGAAATTATTTATAAGCATGGCTGCTTTATTCCTGGGAGTCGGTAGCTCTGTGTTCGCACAAATAGAAGGAAAAGTTTATATCGATGCGAACGGTAATGGCATTTGTGATGCGGGAGAGAGGGGGCTAAAAGGAGTCTGCGTACAAGATGGTCTCAATGTGGTGAAAACCACAGATGATGGTCATTTCATACTTCCGGGACATAAAGATACACGTTTTGTAACTTTGACTGTTCCCGATGGGTATCAGGCATCAACCTCCCATTACCTATCTTTTGACGGAACCGGAAAAAAGTATGAATTGGGTATCTGCAAGACCTCGGTAAATACCGGGAATGGATATTCGTTTGTACAAATTACAGATACGGAAACTTCTCTATACGGTGATTGGATCGATAACTTGAAAGAGTACGTGAAAACCAATCCGACTGCTTTTATTATCCATACCGGTGATATTTGTTATGAAGCTCATCAGGATTTTCATGGACGTTATCTTCGTTCCGTAGATTTGGGAATTCCGACCTACTATTGTGTGGGGAATCATGATCTGCGTGCCGGAAAATACGGTGAAGAGTTGTGGCAAAGTCATTTTGGTCCTTCATGGTATTCGTTTGATGTCGGTAATGTACATTATGTAGTAACTCCGATGCTGGGTGGTGATCATGCACCTTCGTACAGGCGTTCCGACATCATCCGTTGGCTGAAGAATGATCTTGCACAAACGGATAAAGGGAAAAGAATTGTTTTATTTAATCACGACTTATGGTTTTGGGGAGACGATTTGCTCTTCAAAGATAAAAATGGCGAACAGATAGACTTTGCTGATTACAATCTGGATGCCATGATTTACGGACACTGGCACAATCATTATTATAAGCAGTTGAAGTCAGGACTTCATACTTACTGCTCATCCACTCCGGACAAAGGAGGAATAGACCATGGAACTTCTTGTTTCAGAATTTACAATGCTGATACCAAAGGTAAATTAAGTTCAGCAACTCGTTATACTTATATAGACGGAATATTGACTTCTGCCTATCCGGCGGAAGGTGAAACTGTTTCAGTTCCTGACGGAAAAATGACGGTCCGGATCAATGCTTACCGTACTATATCGGATGCGAAGAAGGTGACAGCTTCTGTTGAACGAAACGGAAGGCTTGTATCGACTGTGACGCTTATGCCTGAAACAGACTGGGGATGGAGCGGGGCGGTCCGGGTATCCGGCGGTAAGCAACGCCTGTTGGTGACTGCTGAGTTTGAAGATGGAACTCGTTTGACGAAGAGAGTAGACTATACTGTAACTAAGCAGCCGCTATCGGTCATTGCGACATCTGATGTCTGGGCAGGGCTTCGTGGAAATGCCGCACACAACCAACTGGTGAATGACAGTGTATCTTTACCCTTGCAAACCAACTGGATTCAGAATGTCGGCAGCAACATTTACATGTGCTCGCCGATTGTTGCGCAGAACAAAGTCTTTATCGGAACCATTGATGATGACAAAGCGAAGAAATGCTATGTAAAAGCCTATGATGCGACCACAGGACATCTTTGCTGGACCTTTGTCACTTCCAATTCGATAAAGAATACCATTGCCTATGAAGATGGCCGTATATTCGCTTCGGATGCTTCGGGAATGCTTTATGCCATAGATGCTGAAAAAGGAACAGCTTGCTGGCAAACGCAATTGCCGGTTTCTTTGCTGCCGCTTCTCGACGAAGGATTGGCCGTAGCCGATGGTGTGGTATATGCCGGACATGCAAAAGGTACTTGTGCTGTGCAGGCTGTCGACGGAAAAATTTTATGGCAGAATAAAGCCTGGGACGGAGGCGAGGGAACCACTTCCACTTTTACCGTGGGTGCGGGAGTGTTAGTTGCATCGGCCCATTGGAACGGGCTTTTCGGACATGACATCAGTAATGGTGCTTTGTTGTGGAAGAAGCGTGATAGTAAGATTCGTTTTCGAGACGGATCAGCTACTTTCTATGATGGTAATTTCTATTTAGCTTCATGTGAGAATCTGTATGTAATCAATCCCCGTTCGGGAGATATTCTGAAAATGGCAGAAACTTCTTATGAATTTAATTCGGCTTGCGCTCCGCTTGTGACGGATAAATATCTGATTGTTTCTACTTCCAATAAAGGTGTGGTCGCTTTTGACCGCCTCACTTTTAAGGAAGTCTGGAATTATCGTACCGGGACAAGTCTTTTCTATACCGTTCCGTATTCACATAATCAGGAATGTACGGTCGAGGTTTCGCCTGTCCTTGTAGGTTCGGCTGTTCTCTTTGGCGCCAGCGATGGATATTTGCATGCCGTTGACCTGAATACGGGGGCTTATCGCGGTAAGCGGGCCTTGGGAGCACCTGTATTCTCAAGCGTGGCAGTTAGTGGTAACTGTCTGTTTGTTGCCGATTTTGGCGGCAATATTTATAATTTTAAGTTACACAATTAAATGTATATACAAAATGAAAAAGATATCTATACTATTTATATTTTCCTTGATTCTTGGTTTATTTGTCAGTGAAGTAAGCGCGGCCGGCCCACGTTTGAAGAAACGTCCCAAGCATGTGGTATTGGTTGCTTTTGACGGATTGAGTGCTGTTGCTATCCGTAATCATCCCATGCCCAATTTCAATCGGTTGATGAAAGAAGGAGCTTCTACATTGAATAACCGTTCTATCCTCCCTTCATCGAGTGCTCCTAACTGGGCTTCCATGTTTACCGGAGTAGGACCGGAACTTCACGGTTACACTACTTGGGGAAGCAAAACGCCGGAAATTCCTCCTTTTATCACCAACCAATATGGCCGTTTTCCGGGACTGTACGGATTGTTGCGCGATACACATCCTAAAGCGGAACTCGGTTATATTTACGAATGGGATGGCATGAAGTATTTAGTCGATTCGCTTGCCATCAATCATTTCGTACATGCTCCACAGACAAAAGATCATCCCAAGGGAGCGACACAATTCGCCGTCAATTATCTGAAAGAGAAAAAGCCGATGTATTGTGCTGTTATATTTGAATATCCTGATCATACCGGACATACCTATAAATGGGAATCTAAAGAGTATTATGAAAAGTTAGATGAATTGGATGGGTATTTAGGTGAAATAGTAGCAGCTATTGAAGAAGCCGGTATGATGGACGAAACAGTGATTATTTTGACTGCAGACCATGGTGGCATCGGTACCAATCATGGAGGAAAAACGCTCAATGAAATGGAGACTCCACTTGTCTTTTATGGAAAGGGTGTGAAAAAGAATTATAAGATTACTGAAAGCACGATGGTTATTGACGTACCTGCCACAGAAGCCTGGTTGTTGGGCGTAGAGCCTCACGAAGCTTGGTTGGGCAATCCGGTAACAACTGCATTTTTTACTAAATAATTAATTCTTTTTGTGGAGGTGTGACAGGAGGTAACTTCTGTCATATCTCCATGTATTATTTTCAATAATAGAATAGGTATGAATAAGTTTATATATATTTTTGTTGCTATTGTTGCAATAAGCTTTGCTTCCTGTACGCAAGAACGTGCAAAAGAGAAAGAATTAAAAGTTTTGTCATGGAATGTATGGCATGCGGGACATGCTAAAAATTATCCTGAAAAAGGATGTGAAGGTACTATCGGGATTCTGAGAAAGAGTCAGGCCGATGTTATTTTGATGATTGAGACTTATGGTGCGGCTCCAATGGTTGCAGACTCTTTGGGATATGATTATGTATTGTTATCGGACAATCTGTGTATTTATAGCCGCTATCCGATTAAAAAAACATATCTTTTCCCTGACTCCATTTCTACATTCAATTTTGGAGGAGTCGAAATAGACATGGATGGCACACCGGTCCGTTTATTCGATACCTGGTTGCATTATTTACCTGATATGCGCTTGGTACCTACCGAACAATCGGAAACAGATATTCTCGCATGGGATGATGCCGGTACCCGGGATAATGAAATACGCCGTATACTCTCTGTCTTGCAGCCGATGATTCGTCAGACTGACAGTATTCCCATGATTATGGGTGGAGATTTCAATGTGCATTCCCATCTTGATTGGACTGATGCAACGAAAGACATGTATCATCATGGTGGTGCAGTTGTGGAGTGGACTGTATCTAAAGAGATGCAAAATGCAGGTTTCAAAGACAGCTTCCGCGAAATACATCCCGAACCGGAAAAAAATATAGGGACTACATGGATCTATGATAATGAAGATAAACCACTCCGATCCGACCGTATTGATTTTATCTATTACCAAGGCAAGACCATTCGTGCAATTACCTCCGAATCTTATAATCAGGAGTTGACCAAGCCTTTGAAATTTATGGGAGAGGAGTTCTTTTATCCTTCCGATCACGGCTTTGTGATGACTACTTTTAAGATATCACCATTAGAAAAATAGTGCCGGACTGTTTCATATTGAGTTTGTATGAATATTAGATATGTATGTTCTGCATTACTTGTGCAACGGCAGACCTTCATGAGCTGGCCGGTGTAAATTCATTCACAGTCCTAAGTATCCTGAGATTGTCAAAAAGATTGGTGAGATTATGAGACAAGAGCATACGGTCCCGGTATACCTCGCATTTCGGGTGAAAGTATTGGACGAAATATACTGATTCTTAAAAAATAGGATAATCGGTAGCAGTAATTAAAAACGCATATATACAATTATATTATTATGTGTGAAAGCAGATGAAGGGTAAGAGATCTTTTTTGATAGATAGGATCTCCTACCCTTGTTTTCGTATAATCAGTGTAATATAAGTAATTAGCAGGAGAAAACAATTCTATCATTATCTTATTAAAGATGATGATGGAGATATATTATATTTGCTCGATTCGAATCATAGATTAATTTTTTTTTAATACGATTTCGCTCGATAACCAACTTAATCTTAAATTTAGAACATAAAATACGTAAGATAGACCTTGTTTGGATGGAAATAAAGCTGTTACTTTGCTCCGTTTTAGAATGAAAATTAAAAATTACTAACTAAACGTGATTAATTTATGAAGAAAAATTTATTGTATTTATCTTGCGCTCTTATGTGCATGTTAGGCTTTTTATCATCTTGTAAGGATGATGAGAAGGAAATTCCTCCTGTGGTAGAAGATGTAGTAGCTCAATATACTGGTGATAAGGTAAAGGTTACATTAGGTGGAGAGGCAGTATCGGGTGATGCACAAATTGACTTGGTACAACAGGATGATAAATCGCTTACTATAAAGTTGCTGAATATAATTCCGGATGTAAAGGAGTTTTCTATACCCAATGCAGAATTTGAAGCAACTACTCGTAGTGCATATATTAGTAAGTTGAGTGGAAAAGTATCTAATGCAGTAGTTGGTTATGATGTTACTTTTGAAGGAGTGGTAGATGAAGGTGTACTGACTGCAAGTATTACAGCTACTGAAATTAAAGGTGACAGCATTAATGCGAAGAAAGCGGGACTTACTGGAAAAACTTTCAAAGGCAAGATGACCATTAATGTGTCTAATATTCCGACTCCTATTGAGATGGAACAGAGGGTTTATACTTCTGTAGTAAGTAAAGATACCTCTGCTATTAAGTTGAAAATTAATGATTTCGCATTCCAGGGATTGAAATTAGGTGATATCTCATTAGATACTGTTGCTGTACGTCATAGAGGTGAACAAGATGGTAAACCGATCTATGGTTTTAAGACAAAGAGTCAGGAAATGACATTGGAAGCTGTTGGCAAAGTATTGATTGATGCAAATGGTACTATTATTGGTGAGAAAATGGAGCTGAGCCTGAATGTAAATGCTGTTACTGCCGGATTGACTGTAGGGGTAGACTTCAGTGGTAATATAGTAGAAGAATCAACAGATACGAAGGCAACGATTACTGTAACAGGTGATGCTGTTGCAGAAGGAGTTACAGTATCTGGAAATACTTATACCTTTAAAGTTTGGGAATCGACTCCGGATGATCAATTAGTGTTTATTCCTAAAATCGAAATTCCTGCTACCGCAGTCTTGGATTCTATTATTATTTATGATAATAGAAATAAGAAAGTTAGTGCAGTGGAACCCAATACAGCTATTGATTTTTCTCAATTGAAGGAAAATTATTATGTAGGTTATCATGTAACTCCGGAAGATATTCGTTATCCGTCAAAGAAAATGTTGAAAATGGTTCGTATTGCAGAATTGAATCCTGTGTACGATATGGCAACTTGGGTTGCTGACGGTGATTTTGAAAAACCTAATGGTCTGACTACATCTAATTTAGCAGCTGCTTTCTTCCCTATGTTTGGGATAGATGTACCAACTCCTGTGGTAAAAGCAAGTGATAACGCTGCTGAAATTACTACTTCTCGTACAGTAAGTGCTACATTACCAAGTACTTTGGTTCCGGGAGTAACTGCTGGAACGATGTTCTTGGGAGAATTTAAGGTTGATATCACTAACACGCTGAAGAGTACTCATTTTGGTGTGCCTTACCGTGTGAAACCTGTCAATTTCAAGATTACTTATAAGTATACTCCGGGAACAACATTTTATAAAACCGTAGTGAAGAATAATGCGAATGATACAGAGGTTGTGCCTAATGAAAAAGATGAATGTTCGATCAATGCTTATCTTTATGAAGTAGACTCGTATGCTGAGACTTTGGATGGTACAAATATTAATACTTCTAATAAAGTGATTATGAAAGCTGTACTGGAAGATGGTTCCGCTAAAGCTGATTATGTGACTTTAACCATTCCTTTTAAAGAAACAGGAAATGGAAGTTTTGATCCTACTAAGAAGAAGTATAAGTTAGCTATCGTTTGTTCTTCAAGTAAAAAAGGAGATCAGTTTATGGGAGCTGATGGAAGTAAATTATGGGTGAAGTATTTGGAAGTAACCCGTTGATTTAACTACGATCAGAATTAAAAATATAATTTGTAAGTCGATGAATAAAAAGGGCCGCACAAGAAATTGGGTGGCCCTTCTTGTTTTGTCATTACTTGAATTTGAGTTTTATTTAGCAATAGTAAACTATGATATTTTTTTCTATTAATCTTAATGCGAGATATGGACAGGCAGATGATTAAAGAGATACATTGACAAAATGAATCGCGAGACTCTGTTTTCTAATGTATTTCAGTAGCAGAACTAAGTCTTAAATTACTTCGTGTGTAAAACTATAAGTATGATTCTGTCATGGGGTGGAGATGGTATGCTTTTTCGATATTGCTGACTAATGATAATCTAGAGGAGTGGGTAAACCTAAGGATAGCGTATCTGATTGTGAATTTATTGTATATGAAATCACTACAGTAGTTGCAGAAGGTCCGAGAACAAAAGTAGGAGGAAAACTTTTTGACTGTTATCCTCCTACTCGATAATTTGCGGAAAATGATTAAATTATTTTCAGTATTCTATTTTTTTAGAATGCATAGCCAAATCCTGCATTCAAATATATCGGATACATATTGAATGTTATTGTTTTAAATTCCTTTTTGAAAATATCGTTCAAGCCCCATTCTAAATCGGCATGTACTGTCAAGTGTTTGAAGGCTTTCCATTCTGCTCCGGCTTGCATGCCCCATTGGAAACTTCGTAAGTCCTTTGAAAAATCATAAGGGGCTGTATTTCCATCTTTAAATTCCACTTTAGTACCAGTGGGATCACCTTTTCTTAAATAACCATCGGATACATATCCATTGAAATCACCGCTGGTCATGAATGACACATAGGGTCCGGCACTTAGTCTGACACGGGGACTTAACTGATAAGCTGCTAAGATTGGAATTGAGAAATAGGAGGCTTTAAATTTAGTTTTTACTTTTCCTGTCCAGTTCCCGGCCAAATGTTCGCCACCATCACCAATGATTTCCATCCCGTAATTTTTTACACGAGCTTTGGTTTCCATCCCTTTGTTCTCTAAGCGGAGTCCTAAAATCATTCCCCACTTTTTATCTTTATCAAACCATTTGGTGACATTACCTTCGATTGCGAAACAGACATTCGGACTATATCCAGTGATAGCTCTGATCTCTTGTGGCAAAGGTAAGGGAGATGTTCCTCCGATATTAAATCCTGCTTTCACTCCATACTCCAGTCCGTGCAATGATGACCAAATGATGCCGTGATTTCTTTCTTCTTGCGCCTGTACTTTAGCAAGTGTGCTTGCTAAAGTGAGAAGACAAATAAATAATATACTTTTTTTCATTGTTACTTTCCTATTTAATATCCCTATAACTTAGTTCAACTTCATCAATGTATAGTGTGCTACCGGCTGCACCTTCAAATAAGTCACCTTTGATACTTGAAGAGAATACGATTGCAACATTGTATTTTCCATCTTCCAATTTCTGTGAATCAACGGTTTTACCCGGTAGTGTGATAAAGGGTAAATTAAATTCGGTCCATTGTTCTGTCTCTTTAGCATTTGAAATTCGTGCTATTGAAATAAGATTAGGGCTGGTAAATACATTCGTTCCATCCAGAGACTTTACTTTATCGTCTGTTTCATAAAATACGGCATATATGTCACAAATATCTTTTCTTCCGGATACAGGTTCTCCTTTTACGGTGAATACTTCTCCTGCTTTGTATTTGTAATACCCCTTGAACGAAGTAGGAATGTGCGTAAAAGGAACGCCAAATTTGGTCGCTCTTAATACATTTCCAATATCCAGAGTGAAACTTCCCATAAATAGGTTACCTGCGGCAATGTACATTTTGAGTAAAGCTCCTAATGATCCCGTGTCTTTAGTTGTTAATTTCACACAATTACCTTGTACACCGTCAGGGGCCGGGCTGGTGGGGTATTCTTCCGGCTTGGCTTGTACTCCTGTATAGTTGAAACCTTCATTGGCGTTTGCCCAATTCAGTATATTGCCTATTGCATCAGATTCTTGGAAATTGTAATATAGAATATTACCTTTTTTATCTTTTACTGGCAAAGCATTCTCAAAATGATAACTAGTTGGTATACCAGAGAATAGGGCTGTTACCTCATATTCTTTTTTCCATTTTCCATCTTCGGAAGTAACCACATATTTTTGTGGTGTGGAGAAGTCGCGTACAACCCCACTTTCCGGATTAATGGTAGCGCCGGGAGTGAGTGTAAATTCCGGAGCAAGTTTACTGATATTCGTTCCTTTTTTTAGTGGCAAGGTTATTTGGTCATTTCCGATAATCGGATCTCGATTGAGCACATCACCCGGTACTGTACAAGTCTCAATGTCTGCTTCTGCATTAGGTGCTTCGTCTTGTATGCAAGAAACCATTATAAAGCCCAGAAAGAAACAGGCTATCAGATTCTTTAATTTCATTCGATTCTGTTTTTGATTAATAATCCTTTTAGTTTAGTTGATTTTTTGTAAACTTGGCTGCAAAGTTAAGTTTCTTTTTTGAAAAGATACATTTGAATGCCTACAATACAACATTTTATAACGGTCATAATGTTCAGAATGGTATGTTTTTAGTCTAAAGTCCATGAATCTTTCCATTCGATAATCGGTTTGGGACCTTCAAAATGGATGGGAAGCCAGATGTAGCGTCCGTCAATAGCGTTTTGCGGAGTCCAGCGGTCACCCATGTATATAAACTGATTTTTCTTACCTTGTACCGGTAGGATATAAGTGCTTTGAGAATGAAAAGTAAGGTCTGCATCCTGACCTATACAAGGATTTCCTAACTCTTTCCATTCTCCCCAAATGGAAGAAGCTATGGCAGAGCGTGCGGCATTGGGATTCCATCCGCTACAGCCGGACATAATAAGGTAATAGTTACCATCTTTCTTGAACATGGCCGGAGCTTCCATGAACCGGTTAATAAAGACCCGGATATATTTGCCTGTATAGCCTGTATAGGTCGGATCCAGTTCGGCAATGTGCAACGTACTATTCTCTTCGGAGGAGTAGATGTGGTAAGCTTTACCGTCATCATCGACAAACAGATTCATATCACGCGCCATTTGCCCCTGCTCCATGTCGCGGCCCAATATGTTGAGGCTGTCCGGATGGGCAGGAAGACTACCTCCGGTGCATTGACGTTCTTCTTCTGCAGAAGGTCTGCGGGTGGTTTTATGAATGGGCAGTACGTTGATGGGCCATGAACCGGCATTGGGACGGACAGCTTTTAGAAAGGTGTAAGGGCCTGTAACCCGGTCGCTAAGGGCAATTCCGCTTAGTGCTCCCGAATATCCTGCACCTTTGGGTTCAAGATGAAACCACATGACATATTTCTTAGTGAGAGGGTTGTATATAACTTTAGGACGTTCGAGAATACACCCTTTAGAAATGGGATGTCCGGGATCATTTTCTATCACTGATAGTGCAATGCCACAGTCTTTCCAATGATATAAGTCATCGGACGAGTAGCAATGCACCCCTACATTGGCTAAATTTCCGGCTTCACCTTCTGTTTTGTGTTCGCCAAACCAATAATAGGTTCCGTTTTCATATAAAATGCCTCCGCCATGCGCATTGATATGTACCTGGTGATTATCGGGCCATATCTCTCCGGGAGTGAAAGATTGTCCTTGGGCTGTTTGTGAGAAAAGAAAGCATAACAGAAACAGGGCTTTTAGTATAAATCCTTTATTCATTACTCTTTTTTATTAAGTATTTGTAATTGAGAGGCAAAGATACATGATAATTATTAAATAACCAGAGGATAGAGTGTAAAACCATTCACTCATCCGGATAGGATATTCTTTGGTTAAATGGATGGTTTATAAGAGTATATTTCCTACTTTTGTGCAAAATATAAACCTTGGACAGATGACTGAATCAGAAAGAAAACAGATAATCGCTTTAATACAGCGGGAGGTGATTCCTGCTATCGGATGTACAGAGCCGATTGCAGTTGCATTGTGTGTAGCAAAAGCTACAGAGACTTTGGGGGCCAAACCGGAGAAAATAAAGGTATTGTTGAGTGCTAATATCTTGAAAAATGCAATGGGAGTAGGAATCCCCGGTACGGGAATGATCGGGCTGCCCATCGCTGTGGCTTTGGGTGCGTTGATCGGGAAGTCCGATTATCAGCTCGAGGTGCTGAAAGACAGTACTCCGGAAGCTGTAGAAGAGGGAAAGAAACTGATTGATGAAAAGCGTATCTGTATTTCGTTGAAGGAAGACATTACGGAGAAACTTTATATAGAGGTGACGTGCGAAGCCGGTGGTGAACAGGCGACGGCTATCATTTCCGGTGGGCATACCACCTTTGTTTACGTGGCAAAGGGAGATGAAGTACTGTTGAATAAACAGCAGACTTCCGGGGAGGAAGAGAAAGAAGAGACTCTGGAACTTACTTTACGGAAGGTGTATGATTTTGCGTTGACTGCTCCGTTGGATGAAATCCGCTTTATTCTTGAGACGGCACGGCTTAATAAAAAAGCGGCAGAACAGTCTTTTCAGGGTGATTACGGACATGCGTTGGGTAAGATGCTTCGGGGCACTTATGAACATAAAATTATGGGGGATAGCGTTTTCTCACATATTCTTTCGTATACGTCGGCAGCATGTGATGCCCGTATGGCGGGAGCCATGATTCCTGTTATGAGTAATTCGGGCAGTGGTAACCAGGGGATTTCTGCGACTTTGCCCGTAGTGGTATATGCCGAAGAAAACGGAAAGTCGGAAGAAGAATTAATTCGTGCTTTGATGATGAGTCATTTGACTGTGATTTATATTAAGCAGAGTCTGGGACGCCTATCCGCCCTCTGTGGCTGTGTAGTGGCGGCAACCGGGTCGAGTTGTGGCATTACTTGGTTGATGGGAGGCTCTTATAAGCAGGTGGCTTTTGCCGTTCAAAACATGATAGCCAATCTGACCGGAATGATTTGTGACGGAGCTAAACCCAGTTGTGCTCTGAAGGTGACGACAGGAGTGTCGACAGCTGTGTTGTCGGCGGTAATGGCAATGGAGAATCGTTGTGTTACTTCGGTCGAGGGGATTATTGACGAGGATGTCGATCAAAGCATCCGAAATCTGACGCGGATTGGATCACAGGGTATGAATGAAACAGACAGGGTGGTGCTCGACATCATGACACATAAAGGGTGCTAATGTTAAACTATATGTTAAAAAATAGAAGACAAGCAGTAAAAGACTAATTCTTTCATTTTCTTGATATAAAGAATCTTGTTGGAGTGACGAACTATTAATGCTGTATATATGAAAAAACATTTTGTATGGTTGCTTTTATTATTTCCGCTTCTGCTGACCGGATGTTATGGAGAAGAAGATAAAGAGAAGGACCAGGGAGATTATATTTGGGATTTCATAAACTATAATATTTATTTTTCTGTGAAGGATGCCGCCGGCAATAACTTGCTGGACCCACAGGTTGCGTCGAATATATTGGGTAATGAGATTACTGTGGAATATGGGGATAAATCCTTTCCATTGGAAAATTCTGTGGATACCCGCTTTAATATGCCCCGCCCGTTGGGATTGAGAAAAGAAGTGCTGGGTGAAGCGAAAGAGCGTGTGCTTTCTTTTGGTGAGTTTTCTCCGGAACATCAATATAAGGGAGAGACCTTTACGATTCATTGGGGAGATGGAACGAAAGATGTGGTAAAATTCGACTTATATATCACCTGGAAGAAACAGAACCCTACAATACATAAAAGGCTTTACTTGAATGACAAAGAATACAGTAAGGATTCTTTCCTGATAAAGATCGTGAAATAGATTGTCTGTCCTTAGGTATAATAAAACGGTGAACATACGATGCAGTTGCAGTATGTTCACCGTTTTTCGTTTTATAAATTACCGCTCGGGATTAATGGCAATGTCCACAACCGCAGCTGTCTCCACAACTGTCTCCGCAGTCGTCACCGCAACCGTCGCCACAGCTTCCGCAACTGCATCCGCCTTCGCCGGTCATCATTTTAATCATTTCCTGAATTTCTTCGTTTGTAGCCGGACGGCTCTCGGTAACCTCGCCCACGAAAGTCAAATCTTCACCGGCCAACGGATGGTTCATATCCATCACTACCGTATCGGCTTTTACTTCAACTACACTACCATTCAGGCGCTGGCCTTCTGAGTTCATCAAAGGAATGATGTTTCCCGGATAGATATGTTCGTTATCGAATTTTCCGTCAATCTCAAAGATATTTTTGGGAAGATCGATTACATGTTCTTCGTCATATTCACCATAAGCTTCGGCAAAAGGAATAGTAAATTCAAATTTGTCTCCTTTATGAAGGTTTACTATCTGTGATTCAAAAGCTTCGAGCGTAGTGCCCAAACCTGAAATGAATTGGAAAGGATGTTCGGCTGCTGTTTCTTCTACTAAGTCTCTTTTACCATCTTCTGTTGTATACAGTTTGTAAGCTACAGTGATGTACTTGTTTTCTGCTGTTTCCATCTGTTCTTTATAATGTTATTAATAAAATTCGGATTTTCCGTGGGGACAAATATACGAATTAATCGTCAGAGATTTATGGACTGGTGGGGAGTTTATTCTTTCGTAGTAGAAATTAATACCTGTTGGCTGATAGGCGATGAATAACGAAAATGAAAGAAGTAGTATATCTATATGTCGTTAAACTGAAAAAAAAGTTTTTCCATTTGTTATTATATATAACAAATTAAATAAAATGTATAAACGAACTGACCTGTTAAAAGCCTTCCTTTGTACTTCTAAATGTAAGATATTGGTACATTTTTGTTTTTTTATAATATACATCAACCTATGAAAACCTTAATTGAAAATTTGACTTCTGATTTGCTACCCAATCAGATTTTTCAAACCGGATTTAGCTTTTTAATCATCTTAAAAGGGAACTCCTTATTGAAGTTGGATAGCAATGTTTTGATTTTTATTATGAGTGGTACTATGAAAGTTTCTTCTGCTCAGCAAGAGTTGGCTACCGTCAGAGAGCGGCATATCTTTTTCTGGGATAAAGAAGATGACTATACCTGCGAGATGCTTTCGGACTCACAGGTCATCTTATTTGCATTTGGTGATTTAATAGTACATGATTTATTGACATTCCGTCCTTTCGGAGCCATTTCGGATAGTTCTGTTTCAAAAGATGTGGGACTTAAATTTGCCGAGCCTTTGAATTCTTTTTTACAGCTTCTTGCACAGTACATGGAGATGAATTTATATGATCTCTCATTGTATATAGCGAAGCAGCGGGAACTGTTCTATATCCTGAATTCTGTTTATAATGAGCAGGAACTCGCCATTTTGTTCAGTTCCTTGACGGAACAGTCGTCCAGGTTTAAAGAACAGATACTGGAGAACTATCTCAGTGCAAAAAATGTGGGTGAGTTGGCCAGCCTGTTAGGCTATGGTGTCACTAATTTTCGGGCAAAGTTTAAAGAACAGTTCGGAGTGTCGGTCTACCGTTGGCTTCTCAATCGGAAATCGCAACATATCATTTACCGTATTACCGTATATGGTGATGAGTTTAGTCAGATTATCGATGACTTCGGATTTTCATCTCCTTCACACTTTAATAAATTTTGCAGGTCACAATATGGACTGACACCTTGCGAACTTCGCAAGAAATTGAAAACAAACAATAATTCTTAAATTGAAGCTTATGTTAAAAAATCATTGTTGTATGGAGACAGGATGCAGAAGAGCCATCCTTTTCCTTCTTTTTTCTCCGCTGTTTGGTATCGGGTTTGCCCAGACGGAAACGCCGGTTAAGGTCGATAAACCTCTTAAATCGTATTCACATTGGTATTTTGGAGCAGAATATGGTGTCCCTTTCCTGTTTGGCGATTTTACTTCATTCTCGGCGGATAAAACCTATGTCGGATCTCAGTTTGGAGGGTTTGCCGGTTATCAGGTCAATTCGTGGATAGGCATAGAGGCATCTGCGCGAACCGGATATACCAGAATGGGGGCGAAATCTTACGCGGGTGATTACCTTATGAATGCCGACGGGATGACTTATTATACGAATCAGGATTTTAATACCTGGAAGTACAAGGATGTGTTTTCGAAAGTACACTTTACGAATATTGGTTTGCAGATGAATCTGAATGTGAATAATTTCTTTGGCCCTAACCGGGGAAATCGTCGCTGGACGGTATTACTGAGTCCTGCCGTCTATGCACAACATTTCTCTACAGAGTTAATAAATAAGGCAGATAAAAGCCCATTATCGGGAAAAAAGACGGATAAGTGGAACATCGGGATAGGGGGAGATGTGTCTTTGCGTTATAAGATTTCCCGGGCTTTTGATGTACAGTTGCGTACGGGAATTATATGGGTCAATAACAATAAGATGGATGGTATATCTACGCTGATTAAGTCGAAAGACCACTTTATGACCAGTGCCGGACTCTCTTTGATATGGAAGGTGGGTAAAAAGAAAGAAGACAATGTTCTCTATGCCTCAAGACGAGCGGCGGATGTGGAGATCAGATATATAGAGGAGCGTGCGGTCAGCTTGCCTGCCCCTGCTTGTTGCGTTGAAGATTCGATAGAGAAGGAGCGGATGAAACGGGAGATTGCTTCTTTAAATATGCAGTTGCAACAGGCGCACACGGTAGTGAAGGAGAAGACCGGTTCTGATCCGATACTGGGATTCAACGAATTGCCTCCGGTCTATTTTAAGAGAGGATCGGCTTATCTGAATGTAGCCTTGTACAAAAATGAATTATGCCGCATCGTGCAAACCCTGAAAAAGTATCCTGAGCTGAAAGTTATTCTTTCAGGGCATGCCGACCATACCGGGAATCCGGATATTAATCAAAAAATCTCTTTACAGCGTGCCGAAGCACTGGCAGCCTATCTTGAAAAGAAGGGGATAGATGGCAAACGTATCGCCGTGAAAGGAGAGTGCATAGATATGCTTACTTCCGATCCGAATAATTACAGCGTACTTGCCAGGCGAGTTATTGTTGAAATCCAAAAATGAAAACTATGATTAAAAAGAAAATATATCTGTTGTTGTTATTGATACCTTTGCTGCATGGCTGTAAAGAGTCCGATTTCAACGATTTACTTGACAGACAGGGTGATCAGAGGAAAGAATTGCAGGAATTGACAGATCTATGTAAAAAACTGAATGAGGATATTTATAATCTTCAGGTGATTGTCAATACCGACAGGATAGGAGATAACATTACTCATATCGAGGAACTGGCGGATGGTGCGGGGTATACTATCTCCTTCTCCCAAAGTGCTCCGATTACTATCCGTAACGGGAAGAAAGGAGATACCGGTCCGGATGGAGATGCCGGGAAAGACGGCATAGACGGTACAGACGGTAAGGATGGCGTAGATGGTACGGATGGTAAAGATGGTGTGGACGGTACCGACGGTACGGACGGAAAAGATGGTGAGAACGGTACCGATGGTAAAGATGGTGCAGATGGTACGAATGGTACGGACGGTAAGGATGGCGTGGATGGTACCGATGGCAAAGATGGTGTCGACGGTACCAACGGGAGTAAGGGGGAGCAAGGTGACTCCGGACAGAATCCGGTGGTTGGCATTATGCAGGATCCCGCTGATTCGGAATATTACTGGACTATAAAAATAGGTTCCGGTGAACCTTATTATCTGGCCGACAATGATGGAAACAGAATAAAGGCAACCTCTACGGTACACGATGGACAAACCCCTCAACTGGGAGTGAAGCAATGGGAAACGTCCGACGGGGGCGACGATAACTATTACTGGACGCAAAAGATTGGAACCGGTCCCGAGACATGGATTGAAGCGGATGGAAAGAAAATAGTTGCCAATGCAAAAAATGCTGTGTCCGTGTTTGAGAAGGTGGACTTGAAGGAGCCGGATTATGTGGAATTTACTTTAAGCGGTGGGGCAACCCGGTTCAGATTACCTATAGGAAGACCGGTTATTGAGGTTCCGGAGGGACGTAAACTGTTTTTTTTCAACCGGGGCGGGTCTCAGGCGATTGCTTTCAGTTGTAAGGGTATCTCAAAAGAGCAATTGTCGGTAGATGTTCCGAAGGGGTGGAAAGCGACAGTCGATTTTGAAGCGGGAGCTTTGACTCTTGAGGCCCCTTCGGCGGGAACAGCGGACGTAGCATTATCAGGAGATGTGGTACTGCGAAGTACGAATACCGCAGAAGAAACGGCGCGGACTTCTTTCACCGTGAGTATGCTTTATAAGATAATGCTTCCGGATTTTAGAGGTTCTTATGTGTACAACATCCGTCTTTGGGGTAAAAAGGTAGGAGAACTTTGTCGTGAATACCAGCGGGAACTGGGATTGTCTGCAACGGTTGTCTATCCTTATTTGACAGGAGGAGTTTATGGATCGGGACTTATCACGAATACCGGTGCTTCGGTGAAGCACGACGGTACGGGTTATCATGCTTCAGTTTCTGACAGGCCGGCAGTTATGTATATCTATACTGAAAATGGATCGGAATTCTATACCGACAGTTCGTTGAAAGGACGTGAACCGGATTTCGGAGACGGCCTGCAGGCGGAAAGGCTGACTGATGCGGATGGCAATGCCTACCGCATTGTGAAAATAGGTAAACAGTACTGGACAGCGGAGAATTTACGGACACTTACTTATCCTGACGGAACTCCTGTTGCCACCGGCTTGTCGGGGCGTGCCTGGAGAGAGAGTGGATTTGATGATAGCGGTTCGGGTGCCTGTGCCGTGTACGATTATGAGAATGCTGCTGCAGCAGGGGCATTTGCCAATAAGGTATCTTATGGAGTTTTGTACAATAGAGTTGCTGCCAGAAAAGTGGTGCCTGCCGGATGGAAGCTTCCAACGGAATCGGATATCGTATCCACATTACGGGCTTTTCTGGGTTCTAATGCCGGTACATTATTGAAAGAGTCCGGAACAGAGCATTGGCTGGCAGGGGGTGGAACCGATCTCACAGGTTTTTCCGGTGTCGGAGGAGGATACAGAGGTGCTGACGGTCTTTCGTTCAACGATTTTCAGCAAGTCGGTATCTGGTGGAGCAGTGCCAGTCTGGAGAGTGTCGGTGCTGTGTTCAGATTGTCCGCAAACTCATCCGTACTCGAGTTTAACAGCGGAGACAATAATTCGACAGGCTACAGTGTACGGCTTTTGAAAGAAGATTAATCTTTAAAACAGGAAATCATGAAGAGATATAAAAAATATATGTTTATCATTTTGTCGGTTCTGTTGGCGGGAGGCTGTGTTCAGGAGGACATTAACGAGGCCCTGCGCCGGGAAGCCGAACTGAATGTACGGATGGGAAAACTCCGGGAATGGATATCCGATACCAATAATGAAGTGAGGCTGCTTGCCACGATAGTGAATACGATACCGACTCATGATTACATTGAGAGTGTGACCGAATTGCCTGATGGAAGCGGTACACTGATTGTTTTTCATAAAGGAGGAGATATTCTTATAAAGAATGGCCTGACGGGGAATAAAGGAGAAAATGGCAATGACGGTGCCAATGGTGAGAATGGCAGTGATGGAGCAAACGGCACGGATGGTACGGACGGTAAAGACGGCGTTGACGGTCAGAACGGAGCCGACGGTCAAAACGGGTCGAACGGAACTGATGGTACCGATGGGCATAATGGCAGTGACGGACAGGACGGTGTCAATGGTGAGGATGGCAAAGACGGAGTTGACGGTAACGACGGTAAAGACGGCGTGAAAGGTCCTGCAGGAGATACTCCGTTGCTGGGTGCCAAACGGGATACGGATGGCAATTATTACTGGACTGTACAAATAGGTGGCGGAGCGGTAGAGTGGCTGACGGATGGAGAAGGTAACAAGGTGATCATGACTCCTGTGAATGGTGTCACTCCATCTGTCGGCATAGCTAAAGATACCGATGGTGAATACTATTGGCAGGTTACTGTCGGAGGTGTAACGAAATGGATCACAGGAGGAAGCGGAGAGAAGATAGTGGCTACGGTGACAGATGGCAGCCCGTCCATCTTTGCTTCTGTGAA
Organism: Bacteroides fragilis NCTC 9343; assembly: GCF_000025985.1. Lineage (NCBI taxonomy): Bacteria > Pseudomonadati > Bacteroidota > Bacteroidia > Bacteroidales > Bacteroidaceae > Bacteroides > Bacteroides fragilis. Next base: position 4,186,116 of record NC_003228.3, on the reverse strand, counting down.
TACCGGTAATCCTGAATATGTCGTGTTTACCATGACTGACGGGAGCATCTATAAAGTGGCCAAAACCGGAGACAGTAAATTGATATTCAATGAAACGGGGCCACTTTTCTTCCATCGTGGAGTAACGCAGGACGTTACGTTTGATTGTAGCAGTTTCCGACAGATAGTAAAAGTGGCAGGAACATGGGATGCTACGATTAATTATCAGCCGAAAGCTTTGCAAGGGACGCTGACTGTGAAAGCACCTGCTGCCGGTTCGACTCTGCCGGCTTCGGAAAGAATAACGATAGAAGGCACAGATGCTTTGGGAAATACTGTCCGGGCAGATATCCTGGTAACGTTGTATTATCGTATTGAACTTCCGAAGTTCAATAGTTCTCTGGTTTATGACGTATTGATGGAGGGAGTTAAAGTAGGAGAAATATGCCGGGAGTATGTGCCGGCGTATTCCACGACGGACCGGGCTACAGTAGTCTATTCTTATAATGCTGCTTCGCGTACTTTTGGTTCCGGACTGATCTTGGAAAACGGAGCATCGATACAGCATGACGGAACAGGATATATGCCGGTGGCCGGCAATCCGTCGTCCACTGCCATACTTACGGAAGACGGTAGCCGGTATGTGATGGCGGCAGATGGGGCAGACGGACTGGTGAGCGGGACTGTTTGCGGGCTGAAAGCTTCCTTGGCTGTCGATGTGCAGGGATATGCTTACCGGGTTGTAAAAATAGGTAGTCTCTACTGGATGGGAGAAAATCTGAAGACAACCCAATTTAATGATGGTACTCCTATTCCTACCGGTTTTGCCACATCTCTGGATTGGGGAATTCAGTGCGGGAAAGGTTTTCCGGCCTGTCAGGTCGACCGGGCGGTTAATGCCAATGCTCCGGGAGCTATGCAATATCGCAACCTGTACGGTGTACTTTACAATCAGTTTGCAATGAAAGGAAATATAGCTCCCCAAGGATGGCATGTTCCTTCTAAAGCAGAACTGCAAGCATTGGTAGACTTTGTGGGGGCAGATGCACGTAAACTGAAGTCGACAGCTGTTGGGAAAGGAATTGGAAATTGGTTGGAGGATACGGGAATAGAGGCGAACAATCTGACCGGTTTTACGGCTTTGCCTGCTAATACGGTTGATGGCGGTAATGGCAGTACCGGAGCCCAGGAAACAACAGGGCAATGGTGGTCGACGGAAACGAGTTATCGCATCCGGATGTCCTACAAATCTAATTCTGTAGAACTGTTGACTTCTGGCAATGCGTTGGCGGGTGAAGGTAACAGCATTCGTTGTGTCCGGGATGCAAATTATTAATTTAACTCTAATGAATATGAATCATATAATCAAACTATTGTTTCTCTGTCTGTTCTTCGCAACCGCCTGTAGCCAGGAGGAGATGAACGAGGTGTTGAAGAATCACGCGGAAATGGAGGGGCAGGCAAACTCTATCGAGGAGTTGTGCAAAAATATGAATAGGGATATCGTTGCTTTGAAGCTGATCATTAATTCGTCTGAATCAGGTGATTATATTACCGGTTTCAAGGAACTTGCAGACGGAAGCGGCTATACCATCAGTTTTTTCAAAAGTGGTACGATTGTCATCAAGAATGGCGAGAAAGGAGACGATGGTAAAAAAGGAGAAGATGGTCAGGATGGTCAGAATGGTCAGAACGGTACCGATGGCAAAGACGGTCAGGATGGTACCGACGGTAAAGACGGTCAAGACGGTATCGATGGGCAAGACGGACAGGATGGTACTGACGGTAAAGACGGTCAGGACGGTACCGATGGCAAAGATGGCCAGGACGGTACCGATGGTAAAGATGGCCAGGATGGAACAGACGGTACGGACGGTCCGGAAGGAGACAAAGGACAGAATGGGACAGCTCCCGTCGTCACTATGAAAATGGATACGGACGGACATCTGTATTGGGCTATCAAGAATGCCGATGGAACATCTTCTTTTCTTTTGGACAACAACGGGCAAAAGGTCAGAGCTTCGGGAACCGATGGTATTGTTCCGGTCATTGGGGTCAATGCGGCAGGATACTGGACGCTTGATTATGGGAGCGGTCCTGTCGAATTGAAAGATGCTGCGGGCAATCCGATGAAAGCGAAAGGTGCGTCCGGTGATCCTATGTTCCGGAAGGTGGTCAGTGAAGACGGTTATATTGTATTTTATCTGACTGATGGAACCATATTTAAAGTGCCGGAGTGGGGAGGGGCACAGGTAGAATTGGCGGCTTCGGGAGTGACGTATTTTCATCGGAGTGAGTCTCTGACCTTTACGTTTACTTGCAGTGGCGTAAATAAAAGTATTGCTCCGGTATGTACGGCTCCGGTCGGTTGGACAGTTACGGCCCAATATACGTCGGACACCACCGGGGAGATGACGGTGATTGCTCCTGATAAAAGCTCGGCCGATGGAGCCTTGTCCGGTACTGCTATTCTTGAATTGACAGCCAAGGACGGCAAGAAGTTGTCGGCAACGCTCGGAGTCACTTTATTGCTTGAATTTAAAGTGCCCGATTCTTCCCGTTCGTTTGTTTATGAACTTTATGTTGAGGGAGTGAAAGTAGGAGAACTATGTCATGAGTTTATTCCCGATTATTCATTTGGATCGGGTAAAAGTGCCTCGGTCTTTTATCCTTATAATGTTTATAACAAAGCGTTTGGCGAAGGAATGGTATTGGATAACGGAGGGAAAGTAGACTATCTGACTACCGTTTATACGCCGGGTACCAATACGCAACCATTCACCTCCCTGTTTACAGAAGACGGAGTGAGTTTTATAACCGGCGATTATATCGGCTACTCGGATAGTCAGGCAAACGGACTCCGTCCTTATCTGACTACTGATAATGAAGGCAACTCATATCGGGTGATGAAAATCGGTACCCAATATTGGATGGCGGACAATCTGCGGACGATAACAAACAGTGCAGGAGTCATTTCTTCGGAATGGAGAAAAGATGCTAACCCGAGATATGCTGTATATGGTTTTCCCGCCGGCATTACGGAAGATAGCCGGACCATTCGCAATCAATATGGACTGTTGTACAATGCAGGTGTGTTTTCCGGTTCTACGTCTTTAGTTACTGAAGGCTGGAAAATACCGAATCATTTGGGCGATTGGGATAAATTGCGGAATTTCCTGGGTGGGGATTCTAAAGTGGCCGAGGCATTGAGTATTGCCGGGTTTGTGGGAAAACCCGGTGGACGGCGTGATGCTGATGAACCTTTTGCTTTCCAGGAAAAAGATGAAGTCGGGTATTGGTGGTTTAGCAGTGTCGATGGGTATAATTGCTGGGCGCTCTCCATCAATCCTTCGAATGTATCCGTACCACAGTCTACGAATACATATAGTCGTGGTTACGGATTTAGCATACGTTTTATTCGTCAGTAATATGCCATTGTTTACTTTGAAACTTTAGACTCTTTGCGTAAAAACATCCGGATGTTGTTGTATAAAACATCCGGATGTTTTGTGCTATAACATGGGGATGTTTTACTGCACAACATCCCCATGTTTTATTGGTTTGGTCTTAATCTGCTCTTTCCGCTCTTTTCTTCTTTCTCTGTTTATGATTGATGTTTCTCTGCTTTGTTCCTGAGAGAACTATCGCAAAATAATTGTTTAGGATGCATTGTGTCTTGCTCTTGGAAATATTAATTAATGGTCTCAGGGCATTTTTTATCTGTTGATTTTATTTTCAGTTAAATAATTGTTTAATTTAGGGGAAAATAATAATGGCTTTGGTATAGGTGATTACATGATTAATAATAGTAAACATGAAAAATATAATTGGGATTCTGGGAGTTTTTATTTTGGCAATATCCTGTTCCGGCGGTAAGAAGGAGTCTGCGGATGCCGGTCTGGAACTGACAGAAGATTCTGTTGTTTATTTATTGGCCGATAATGTGACGTTAGGAATAAAGGCTCTATTCCCTTTTATTGATAAAGATGGGCATGAATACCTAACTTTTCAGAATCAATTGGAACCAGAGATTTGTGTTTATGATTTGCAGTCGGGAGAGTTTGTGAAAAGCATCTTCTTTGATAGAGAGGGGGCTAATGGTGTTGGTATGTTCGGAGGATATCATATTATTGATTTTGATGAAATATATTTGCCCAGTTTGCAACAAAGTAAAGTGTTTGTGATGGAAGAGTCGGGCAAGAAAAAACGTGAGATTATAACAGAGAAAACGGATGATGGGATACCTCTATTGCCTTTCGGAGCCATAACCTTTGCATATCGCCCTATTTACTTTAATAACGGGAAAATGTATATACCCCAAACCGTCAATATGCGTTTAGGGAACAAAGTGATGGAAAAATCTCCTGTCTACGTCGTGGTTGATACGGTTAAAAATGTGCTCAGTCCTTTTTCAATTAAGTTTCCTCCTATTATGTCTTCGGATGATGTTACTAAACCATCCTTAGGTAATGAACTCTCATATAGTTGCTGTTTAAATGACAAGGATCAATTTGTATTCTCTTTCTTTTTTGATGAAGATATTTACGTAGTTTCTCTACAAGATGGAGAAATGAAAAAAATCAAAGTAAAGAGTCGATATATCGATAAGCCTGCAATCAAGGAGAATCCTCCACAGGATTTTGATGGGGCGATGAAAGCAAGCTCAGAAATTCCTTGTTACGGAAATCTGATTTATGATAAATATCGGAAAGTCTATTACCGTTTTGTATACTTGAAAGCGGATTTGGACGGGGAGAAAAATTATCTGAATATATGGCAATATGGGCGTAAATCTTTCTCTATAATGATTCTGAATGAAGATTTTGATGTTATCGGGGAGACTCGTTTTCCGGATTTTACGTATATATCTACCTTGCACTATATAGGTAAAGACGGCTTGTATTTAAGTGACAGCCATTACAAGAATCCGTCTTTTGATGAAAACAAACTGAGATTCCGGCGTTTTAAATTAGTACATTATAATAAGAAATAGTTGGGAATATAGGTTTTTGAATGATAAATACATATTTAAAGATGGGCTTTGCTTACAATTATTTTGTTTTAGGTGATTTTTTTCTTCAATTTGTTTGGAGTTTATAAAAAAGCACTTACCTTTGCAGCAATCAAAGAATAGAAAATAGAAGTTATGAATAATCATACATCAATTAACCTGGCAGTCCTGCATATTATTCGCGTCGTGGTGATTCCATCAAGAGCGTGAGAAAGGTTATGTATGTATTCGTACAGATAGAAGATATGATTTAGAGCCTTTCTCACTACAGTGGGGAAGGCTCTTTACTTAAAAGGAATATTGAAATGAAAAAGCAGTTACGCAGTTCGTTCAGCACACAGGGTCGCCGCATGGCAGGCGCCCGGGCACTTTGGGCAGCCAATGGTATGAAAAAAGAGCAATTAGGCAAACCTATCATTGCCATCGTCAATTCGTTTACTCAGTTTGTTCCGGGACATGTACATCTACATGAAATAGGTCAGCTGGTGAAAAAAGAAATTGAGAAGCTGGGATGCTTTGCTGCGGAATTCAATACGATTGCCATTGATGATGGTATTGCCATGGGACATGACGGAATGCTTTATTCCCTTCCTTCCCGGGATATCATTGCCGATAGTGTGGAATATATGGTGAATGCCCATAAAGCGGATGCCATGGTATGTATCAGCAATTGTGACAAAATCACTCCGGGGATGTTGATGGCGGCTATGAGACTGAATATTCCTACTGTATTTGTATCCGGAGGTCCGATGGAAGCCGGTGAACTGGATGGACAGCATTTGGACCTGATTGATGCGATGATTAAGTCGGCCGACGAAAGTGTGAGTGATGAAGAAGTCTCCAAGATCGAGAATCGGGCCTGTCCCACTTGCGGATGTTGTTCGGGAATGTTTACCGCCAATTCGATGAACTGCCTGAACGAAGCGATCGGTCTGGCTCTCCCCGGAAACGGAACGATTGTGGCGACTCATGCCAACCGTACCCAATTGTTCAAAGATGCTGCGAAACTGATTGTAGAAAATACCTATAAATATTATCGGGACGGTGATGAAAGCGTACTTCCCCGGAGCATTGCCACCCGTGAGGCATTCCTGAATGCCATGACGCTGGACATCGCGATGGGAGGATCTACCAATACGGTACTTCACCTGCTGGCGATAGCCCATGAAGCGGAGGCGAACTTTAAAATGGACGATATCGATATGCTTTCACGCAAGAGCCCATGCTTGTGTAAGGTGGCGCCGAATACACAGAAGTATCATATTCAGGATGTAAACCGTGCCGGAGGTATCATGGGGATTATGGGACAACTTGCCAAAGCCGGATTGATCGATACGTCTGTAGTGCGTATCGACGGGATGACATTGGGTGAGGCGATAGATAAATATGATATAACTAGCCCGAACGTATGTGAAGAGGCTATTAAAAAGTATAAGAGTGCGGCTGCCGGAAAGTTCAATCTGGTGCTCGGCTCTCAGGACGTCTATTATAAAGAGCTGGATACGGACCGTGCCGAAGGGTGCATTCGAGACATAGAGCACGCATATAGCAAAGACGGAGGACTGGCCGTACTGAAAGGAAATATTGCCCAGGATGGTTGTGTGGTGAAAACGGCCGGAGTGGACGAGAGCATCTGGAAGTTTACCGGTCCGGCAAAGGTGTTCGATTCACAGGAAGCAGCCTGCAATGGGATACTCGGAGGAAAAGTTGTCAGCGGAGATGTAGTCGTCATCACGCACGAGGGTCCGAAGGGAGGTCCCGGTATGCAGGAAATGCTTTATCCTACCTCTTATATCAAATCGCGCCACTTGGGCAAGGAGTGTGCGCTGATAACCGACGGCCGTTTCAGCGGAGGTACATCGGGACTCAGCATCGGGCATATCTCTCCCGAAGCAGCAGCCGGAGGTAATATCGGAAAGATTAAGGATGGTGATATCATCGAAATCAATATCCCCGAACGGACTATCAACGTGCGACTGACCGATGAAGAACTGGCTGCACGTCCGATGACTCCGGTCACTCGTGAACGCTATGTGCCTAAAAGTCTTAAAGCGTATGCCAGCATGGTAAGCTCTGCCGATAAAGGAGCGGTGAGACTGATTGATTAACCACAGAGTTGTTTCAATCGTAAATTGTAAATCGTAAAATCGTAAATTTTAGTACATGAGTAAAGATATAATTTCAGGCGGTGAAGCATTAATGCGTTCTTTGGAATATCATGGTGTAAAGACGATCTTTGGTTATCCCGGAGGATCTATCATGCCCGTATTCGATGCCTTATACGATCATAGAGAGACTTTGAATCATATTTTGGTTCGCCACGAACAAGGGGCGGCACATGCGGCTCAGGGATTTGCCCGTGCTTCGGGTGAGGTCGGAGTTTGCCTGGTGACGAGCGGCCCCGGTGCTACCAATACCATAACCGGTATTGCAGATGCAATGATCGACAGTACACCGATTGTAGTCATTGCCGGACAGGTGGGAACAGCTTTTTTGGGGACAGATGCTTTTCAGGAGGTCGACTTGGTAGGCATCACGCAGCCAATTACAAAATGGAGTTATCAGATCCGTCGTGCCGAAGATGTGCCATGGGCGGTGGCCCGCGCCTTTTATATAGCGAAAAGCGGACGCCCGGGACCGGTAGTGCTCGACTTTGCAAAAAATGCCCAGGTAGAGAAAGCCGAATATATGCCTGCGAAACTCGATTTCATACGCAGTTACGTGCCTGTACCCGAGACTGACCCGGAGGCCGTGAAAGCGGCTGCCGAATTAATTAACGGTGCAGAGCGCCCGTTGGTATTGGTGGGGCAAGGTGTGGAACTGGGCAACGCACAACAGGAATTGCGTGCTTTCATCGAAAAGGCAGATATGCCCGCCGGATGTACGTTGTTGGGACTGTCGGCTTTGCCAACCGAGCATCCTTTGAACAAAGGTATGCTGGGAATGCACGGTAATCTCGGACCGAATATGAACACTAATAAATGTGATGTCCTGATTGCTGTCGGGATGCGTTTTGACGACCGTGTGACCGGAAACCTGGCTACGTACGCCAAGCAGGCGAAAGTGATTCATTTTGATATCGATCCGGCTGAAATTAATAAGAATGTACATGCAGATGTAGCGGTTCTGGGTAACTGTAAAGAGACGCTCTCTGCTGTTACGGCATTGCTGCAGCCCAACGAGCATAAAGAATGGCTGGATAGTTTCCTGCCTTATGAACAGGTGGAAGAAGAAAAGGTAATCCGTCCGGAATTGCATCCGATGGGAGATACGCTTTCGATGGGGGAAGTGGTGCGTGCGGTAAGCGATGCGACCAATCATGAAGCGATATTGGTGACCGATGTCGGTCAAAACCAGATGATGTCTGCCCGATACTTTAAATATTCAAAAGACCGGAGTATGATTACTTCCGGAGGACTTGGTACCATGGGATTCGGGTTGCCGGCTGCTATCGGTGCAACCTTTGGCCGACCGGACCGTACGGTTTGTGTATTTATGGGTGACGGTGGTCTGCAAATGAACATTCAGGAGTTGGGAACCATTATGGAACAGAAGGCACCGGTTAAAATTATCGTATTAAACAATAATTTCCTGGGCAATGTACGCCAATGGCAGGCAATGTTCTTCAACCGTAAATACTCGTTCACACCCATGCTGAATCCCGATTATATTAAGATTGCTTCTGCTTATGATATACCGGCCAAAAGAGTCTTTACCCGTGAAGAACTGGCTGATGCGATTGACGAGATGATTGCGACAGACGGTCCGTTCCTGTTGGAAGCTTGTGTGATTGAAGAGGGAAATGTGTTGCCGATGACCCCTCCGGGAGGTTCAGTTAACCAGATGTTGTTGGAATGCTAATAAGTTAGGAATTATGGATAAGACATTATATACATTAATTGTTCATTCAGAGAACTTTGCCGGATTGTTGAATCAAGTTACGGCAGTATTTACCCGTCGGCAGATTAATATAGAAAGCCTGAATGTTTCGGCTTCATCTATCAAGGGGGTGCATAAATATACTATTACGGCTTGGACCGATAAAGATACGATAGAGAAGGTTGTCAAACAGATTGAGAAGAAGATCGATGTGCTTCAGGCACATTATTTCACTGAAGATGAAATCTATTTTCATGAAATAGCTCTTTATAAGGTGTCTATGCCCGAATTTCAGTCACAGCCGGAAGCTTCGAAGGTGATTCGTCGCTATAATGCACGGATTGTGGAAGTGAATCCGGTATTTGCCATCGTCGAGAAAAATGGAATCAGTGAAGAAATTACTTCTCTCTACGAAGAGTTGAGTGCATTGAATTGTGTGTTGCAATTTGTGCGTTCGGGACGTGTGGCAATCACTACCAGTTGCTTTGAACGTGTGAACGAGTTTCTGGCAGATCGTGAGACCAAATATAACTTAAGCAAGAAAGAGGAAAAGTGAATGAGTGACGATAAGAAGATAGGGAGTTATAAGTTTATTGCGGAGCCTTTTCATGTAGATTTCAACGGACGTTTGACAATGGGGGTGCTTGGCAACCATCTGTTGAACTGTGCCGGCTTTCATGCCAGTGAACGCGGCTTTGGAATCGCTACATTGAATGAGGACAATTATACATGGGTATTGTCTCGTCTGGCCATCGATCTGGAAGAGATGCCTTATCAATATGAGGAGTTTACTGTACAGACATGGGTGGAGAATGTATATCGTCTTTTTACTGATCGTAATTTTGCCATTATAGACAAGGACGGCAAGAAGATCGGATATGCCCGTTCGGTATGGGCCATGATTAATTTAAATACCCGCAAGCCGGCTGATTTGCTGACGTTGCATGGCGGTAGTATTGTGGACTATGTATGTGACGAACCTTGTCCGATCGAAAAGCCTTCGCGTATCAAAGTGGCTACTGACCAACCTTGTGCTAAGTTGACAGCTAAATACAGCGATATCGACATCAATGGTCATGTGAACAGCATTCGTTATATAGAACATATCCTCGATTTGTTTCCGATCGATTTGTATAAATCGAAACGGATTCAGCGATTTGAAATGGCCTATGTGGCAGAAAGTTATTATGGCGACGAGCTTTCTTTTTTTGAAGAGGAAGTAAGTGAGAATGAATATCACGTCGAGATTAAGAAAAACGGCAGTGAAGTTGTATGCCGGGCAAAAGTGAAGTTTGTGTAGTTTAAAATGTGATTAAAATGAAGAAGATTGTTTTTCTTTTGCTGCTCTGTGTTGCTTGCTGCATGAATGCACAGGAGTTTCATCTGATTCCGAAGGTCGGTTTGAATCTGGCAAATACTACCGGGGAGGTGGATTCTAAAGTGCGTCCCGGACTCAATATCGGTCTGGGAGGTGATGTCATGCTGACCGAACGGTTTGGAATAGAAACAGGAGTGTATTACTCCATGCAGGGAAGCAAATATAAAGGGGGCGGAGTCTCTTATACGGATAAACTGGATTATATCAATGTTCCGGTATATGCGAAAGAATTTATATATAAGGGGCTGTATGTGTTTGGAGGGCCGCAGTTCAGTTTCAATGTGAACTCAGAGAACAAATCATCCTCCGACTATGGTACCACAGTCATAGGCATGAATGTGATTCGCAAGTTTGATTGTGGAGTGGGGCTTGGAGCCGGTTATCAGTTTGAACGTGGTCTGCTGATCTCTCTAAACTATAACATCGGACTGATTAACGTAAACAAATCTTGGGCAAGCGACTCTAATCCTAAAGCAAACAATAGTGTGGTCCAGCTAAATGTCGGTTGGCGTTTTGCACTGTAAGATAAAGAATATAAGTTTAATTATTAATAATCGGTTTTGTTTTCGTCCGAACGGAACAAGACTTTTAAAACAAAAAGAAAAATGGCACAATTGAATTTTGGCGGTGTTACGGAAAATGTAGTAACCCGTGAAGAATTTCCTTTGGAAAAAGCTCGTGAGGTATTGAAGAATGAAACAATCGCTGTTATCGGTTACGGTGTGCAGGGACCGGGTCAATCACTGAACCTGCGCGATAATGGCTTCAATGTAATCGTTGGTCAGCGTCCGGGAAAAACATATGAAAAAGCAGTGGCAGACGGCTGGGTTCCGGGTGAAACACTGTTCGGCATCGAAGAAGCATGCGAGAAAGGTACTATTATTATGTGTCTGTTGTCAGATGCTGCCGTAATGTCTGTATGGCCTACTATCAAACCTTACCTGACTGCCGGGAAAGCACTCTATTTCTCTCACGGTTTCGCAATTACATGGAGCGATCGCACCGGTGTTGTTCCACAGAAAGATATCGATGTCATTATGGTCGCTCCGAAGGGTTCGGGTACTTCACTCCGTACGATGTTCCTTGAAGGTCGCGGACTGAACTCTTCGTATGCCATCTATCAGGATGCTACCGGCAGAGCTATGGAGAGAACCATCGCATTGGGTATCGGTGTAGGTTCCGGATATCTGTTTGAAACGACTTTTGTCCGTGAAGCTACTTCCGACCTGACAGGTGAACGTGGTTCGCTGATGGGAGCTATACAAGGTTTGCTGTTGGCTCAGTATGAGGTTTTGCGTGAGAACGGTCATACTCCATCTGAGGCATTTAACGAAACGGTTGAGGAGTTAACTCAGTCATTGATGCCGCTGTTTGCTAAGAATGGTATGGACTGGATGTATGCCAACTGCTCGACTACGGCTCAGCGTGGTGCTCTTGACTGGATGGGCCCGTTCCACGATGCTATTAAACCCGTTGTTCAGAAATTATATAATAGTGTAAAGACCGGTAACGAGGCACAGATCTCTATCGACTCTAATTCAAAACCGGATTATCGCGAGAAACTGGAGGCCGAACTGAAGGCATTGCGTGAAAGCGAAATGTGGCAGACAGCTGTTACTGTTCGTAAACTTCGTCCGGAGAATAATTGATCTGAATAGATTATACAACTTATGATAAAAGGAGGAAACTGCTGTTTCCTCCTTTTATTTTGCTTGTAATTAGTGTTTTGTGTCTGAGTTGTTAGAATGGTATGTTGTAGAATATGAAAAATAGATAGATTGTTTGGATAGATAAATCAAGTTTAATATATATCTTTGTGCCCTGATCAAACAACAAACAATATTATATCATATGAAAAATCGTATTTATACAATGAAAGGGATGCTGGCTACATTACTGAGTGCTTTTTTACTAGGGTATGCAGTAACAGGTTGTATTGATGAAAAAGATCATTATAAACCGGACGATAAAACATCAGGAGTGCCTAACTCTTTTGATTTTGCGACTACTCAGGATGTCCAATTGGATCTAAAGTATGATGTTCCTGCGAAAGATTATCAGATTCTGTTTGAACTCTATTTTGAAAATCCGTTGACGACAGATGCCGATGGGCAGGTGGTGAAACGTACTGATGTCACTCCTAAAGTTGTGAGAATGACTGATGGAACCGGAAAATATCGTGCCAAGGAGACGGTACCGGCCTATGGGGAGGAGGTTTATATCTATACTTCTTATATCGGAGTGCCGATGTTGTATAAGACTAAAGTAGTAGGGAATACGATTACAGCCGATATAAATTGGGATACGGCGGCAGAGGAGTCTGTTCAGACACGTGCCGAAGGCGAGTATCAGACAGTGCCTCAGGGATTTTATACTTTAGGAAGTTGGAACGTGAAGGGACGCCCTAATTATCTGGATAGTGAAGGGGTAATAGAATTGACTTCTTCGTTTTATCAGACGATTAATCAAACAATTCCGGAAGGTGGAAATTGTCCTCCGAAATATCGACAATCGGCTGACATTGTTATCAACGATGAATTGGGAGCTGAAGTGAAGGTACGTTTTGTCGGAGGTACAAGTGCTGCGTACAGTGCTTTCGGATATTATTGTTATCCGGAAGGAGCGGCTAAAAAACAGATAGAGAATGCTAGGAAATATGTGGTGTTTCCCAACACGAAAACCGGAGTCGGCATAAAAGGCGGAGAGTGTGTGAAGCTGCATTATATCGATGAAAATGGTGAAGACCAAGGGACTACTTTTCCAAAAGGAACAAAGATAGGTTGGTTTATCAGTAATGATGCATTTACGAAAAAGGGTGAAAAGACCGGCAGTGTTGGTAAAGGACTCGGAATGTTTTATTCGACCACTGCCTTGAATTCGGATGGTCGTACCCATACGGCTGCATTCAAGATCAATGATTTTATAGTTTTATCATTTGAAGATTGGACTGATCAGGATTACAATGATGTGATGTTTAACATCTGGTCTAATCCGATTGAAGCTATTGCTCCGGATGTACCTTCGGTAGATCCGATAGATCCGGATGATGCGTCGGTTGCTTATCGCATGACTTATAAAGGTATTTTGGCTTTTGAAGACAATTGGCCTTCTAAGGGTGATTACGATTTGAACGATGTAATTGTGAAATATAGCTCTATATTAGAGTTCAATACCAAGAATCAGGTGCTTTCCGCTGAAGATACGTTTACGGCGATGTGGTCCGGAGCTCTCTTTAAGAATGGCTTTGCCTATCAGTTGAATACCGATAGAAGCAATGTGGAATGCAGCATATTGGAAGGAAAGTCGGGATGGGACAAACAAGGATTAGACAAAGACTTGGAGCAGGCCACCATTTCGGTGTTTGCCAATGCGATTGAAGAGACGGGAGAGAACACTAAGACTTCTACTTTTAAGATTCAGAACAAATTTAAACAGCCAGTCGATCATGAAACTTTCGGAGTGGCACCCTACAATCCTTTTATCTTCTTGCATCAGAATACGGACAAGAACCGTACAGAGGTGCATTTGGTAAATCACGGACCAACCTCTAAAGAAAATATGGATCTGTTCAATACCCAGCAGGATTTGTCAGATAAAGATAAAGGCATCTATTATGTGTCCGATCAGAATTATCCGTTTGCCATTCATCTGTCGGATGTCGAGTCATTCAGTACAACGGAGAAGGAAGCTATTGATAAGTCGTATCCTCGTTTTGCTTCATGGGCACAATCCGGCGGAACGACAGATAAGGATTGGTATTTGAAGAAATAAGTTGATGTCGTTTTTATGCTATAGAACAAGGGGCTGTCCGAAAATCCGACAGCCCCTTATTTTATGGTTTTAAATGGAAACAGAAGTTACGACTGAAATAAGGAGATCGGCATCAGAGTCCTTGGCTGATGTGCCGGATATATCCGATCAATTTCTTATAGAAAGCATGCTTGCTCATTGTGACCGCATCTCCTAATATAACCAGTTTCATTCGGGCGCGGGTGATGGCTACGTTCATTCGGCGCAAGTCGTTGAGAAAACCGATTTGTCCATCTTCGTTAGCGCGGACGAGGCTGATGAAAATGACATCACGCTCCTGTCCCTGAAAACCATCTACTGTATGGATGGTGATCTGGCTACGGAAGGGGCGGAAGAATAAACAGCCTTTGAGTTTTCCTCTCAGATACTGTACCTGCGCTTTGTAAGGGGAGATAAGGCCGAAGTCTATACGCTCTTCCAATACACGCTTCTCACCGATTTTGCGGATGTATGCTTCAAGTTCTTGCAACAATAAGTTTGCTTCCGGTTTATTGATGCGGCCGAAGCTTTCTCCTACAAATTCTTCGTGGAACTCCATTTCGGAGGTGTCAATCCAACTCATGGGCAGGTCCAGATCGAGTATCCCCCGGTTGGTCACTTCGGGGGCGGCTTGTAGTTCGCCTTGGTAGAACCATTCGGAGGAGAATTGCATAATAGACTGATGCATGCGGTACTGAACTTTCAGGAGTGAGACCGTTTCCTGCTTGTTGGCTGCTACTTTTTCCATTAATGTTTGTTCCAACCCGTTCCGGGCCGCTTCTATGCATTTTATTGTGGGAGGCAACTGACAATGGTCTCCGGCAAAGATGACGCGGTCTGCTTTTCGGATGGCTATCCAACAGGCAGCCTCAAGGGCTTGTGCTGCCTCGTCGATAAAGAGTGTGGTAAATCGCCGGCCGGTCAGGATACGGTGGTTACTGCTGACCAATGTGGAAGCGATGACCCGTGCCCCCGAAAACAGATCTTCATTGATTTGTATTTCCAGCTCCGTGGCACGCTCCCTCAGATGATTGATGCGGCTACGTGCAGCTTCCCGTTCCGAGTAACTGCTTTTGCGCATCCGGTTTCCCATTTCCCGGATCGATTTACGTATTCCCCAGAGTTCGGTATAGGCCGGATGCCCCTCGAAACGGCGTTCGTAAGTAAATGAAAGCATCTTGTCATTTACCCGGCTCGGATTGCCGATACGCAATACAGGTACTCCGCGGTCCACCAGCTTCTCGGCAATCCAGTCGACGGCCGTGTTGCTTTGTGCACAGACCAGGACTTGATTTTCGCGGTGCAAGGTCTCGTAGATGGCTTCTACAAGAGTGGTGGTCTTTCCGGTCCCCGGAGGACCGTGAACGATGGCTACGTCTTTGGCGCAAAGTACTTTGTTGACTGCTGCTTCCTGAGTGCTGTTCAACCAAGGGAAACGGACCGGATAGGTTGCCCTCCAGCAGGAGGGTTGCTTGCTTAGCAATATATCACGTAGTTCGGCAAGGCGGTTGCCTTTGGCGCGAATCACATCTTCCAGCGCTTCGAACATGGTACGATAGGAGGTTTCATCAAAATAGAGTTGTACTCCCAGACGTTCTGCTCCTTGTATTTCAAGTAGAGATCCGGCACCGGGTACGGCTACTACCATACGCTCCTCGTCGGCATAACTGACTGTACAGATGGAATTGAAATAATGTATTTTTCCGTCATATCCCTGTTCGAAAAAGCAAACCGGACGTCCGAATTCGAATACATGTTCGATGTCTTTATCTTCTTTCCTTTCTATTTCGATGACCAATTGGTTCAGTGAATTGTAGAAACTCCGTCCCGTCCCGACCGGATACCAGCAGAGCCCTCGTTTTACTTTCCGTGCAATGCCCATCGTCTCTGTCTGCCGGCGGAATTCTTCTTTCTCGTATTCATATTCCATGCGTAGCAAAAGTTGCTGATGCTGAAGATCACTGAGTGGAGAAGAAGACTTTATTTTATTATCATTCATCTTGATTGGCTGTAAGTTATATGCTAAGAACTATAGTTATGGAATGACTACAAATTACGAAAATTATGCAGAACCTGTCACAGTCACTTGTAGCTTGTAGCATCTGATTTGTAGCAGCTATACTTATAGCTTCTCACAAAATTTCCCGCAAAGATAACAATTCTGTTTCCGGGTTGGAATAAACATTTCAATTTGTTAAACCTTTCTTTCATATTATTGGTTATAATAAATAGAAGAACAGATAAAACCGAAATTGTTATGGTATATGATTTGAATATGTTGAAGAGCTTCTATGCTTCCTATAAAGGGAAGATGGAGCATGTTCGTGCAGCCTTGAAACGTCCTTTGACGTTGGCTGAAAAGATTTTGTATACACATTTGTATAATGTGGCGGATTTAAAAAATTATGAAAGGGGTGAAGACTATGTCAACTTTCGCCCGGACCGCGTTGCTATGCAGGATGCTACTGCTCAGATGGCTCTGTTGCAATTTATGAATGCGGGTAAAGAAGCGGTGGCAGTACCTTCCACGGTTCATTGCGACCACCTGATACAAGCTTATCGGGGGGCTGAACGTGATATTGAAACTGCTACACAAACCAATCGGGAGGTGTACGATTTTCTGCGTGATGTCTCTTCCCGTTATGGCATCGGTTTCTGGAAACCGGGAGCGGGTATCATTCACCAGGTAGTACTTGAAAATTATGCTTTTCCGGGTGGGATGATGGTCGGTACAGACTCACATACTCCCAATGCAGGAGGTCTCGGAATGGTAGCTATCGGTGTAGGCGGAGCCGATGCTGTGGATGTAATGACAGGTATGGAGTGGGAACTTAAGATGCCAAAACTGATTGGAGTCCGTTTGACAGGAGAGTTGAACGGATGGACAGCTCCGAAAGACGTGATACTGAAACTGGCGGGCATCTTGACCGTGAAGGGTGGGACGAATGCCATTATCGAATATTTTGGCCCGGGTACAGCTTCGCTATCGGCTACAGGAAAGGCCACCATCTGCAATATGGGTGCCGAAGTGGGGGCAACCACTTCACTATTCCCGTATGATGAACGGATGGCTGTTTATCTGAAAGCAACCGGACGTGAAGAAGTAGCTGCGATGGCTGACAGTGTAGCTGCCGACTTGCGTGCAGATGACGAAGTGATGGCACGACCGGACGATTTTTATGACCGGGTTATTGAGATAAACCTTTCCGAACTGGAACCTTATATTAATGGTCCGTTTACTCCGGACGCTGCTACTCCTATTTCAGAGTTTGCAGAGAAAGTGGTAACAAACGGTTATCCCCGGAAGATGGAAGTGGGGTTGATAGGATCTTGTACCAACTCTTCTTATCAGGATATCAGCCGTGCCGCTTCTGTTGCCAGGCAGGTGAATGAAAAGAATCTGGGAGTGGCGGCACCGCTGATTGTGAATCCGGGATCCGAACAGATTCGTGCTACGGCCGAGCGTGACGGCATGATGGATGTGTTCGAAAAGATGGGAGCTACGATTATGGCTAATGCCTGTGGTCCCTGTATCGGACAGTGGAAACGCCATACGGACGATCCGACCCGTAAAAACTCGATAGTGACTTCCTTTAACCGTAATTTTGCCAAACGTGCCGACGGTAATCCGAATACTTTTGCTTTTGTGGCTTCTCCTGAAATTGTTTTGGCATTGACTATTGCCGGAGACCTTTGTTTCAATCCGCTGAAAGACCGTTTGGTGAATCATGACGGTGAAAAGGTGAAACTCAGTGAACCTCAAGGTGACGAACTTCCATCAGCCGGATTTGTAGCTGGTAATCAGGGATATCAGGCT
Source organism: Bacteroides fragilis NCTC 9343 (assembly GCF_000025985.1). Classification (NCBI taxonomy): domain Bacteria; kingdom Pseudomonadati; phylum Bacteroidota; class Bacteroidia; order Bacteroidales; family Bacteroidaceae; genus Bacteroides; species Bacteroides fragilis. Next base: position 4,168,263 of record NC_003228.3, on the reverse strand, counting down.
CCCGGCGGTGAGAAAAACGAGATCAGAGTGGCTCCCGATTCTCAACGGTTGCAGTTGTTGACTCCTTTCCCCGCGTGGGATGGCAATGATTTTCTCAATATGCCGTTGCTTATCAAAGCACAGGGTAAGTGTACGACAGACCATATTTCGATGGCGGGTCCCTGGCTTCGGTTCCGGGGGCATCTGGAGAATATATCTGATAATATGCTGATGGGAGCGGTGAATGCTTTCAATGGCGAAACGAATAAGGTATGGAATCGTTTGACCAATACCTATGAAACTGTTTCGGGTACGGCTAAACAGTATAAGGCGGACGGTATCTCTTCCATCGTTGTGGCCGAAGAAAATTACGGTGAAGGTTCCAGTCGTGAGCATGCCGCTATGGAACCGCGTTTCCTTCATGTAAAGGTGATCCTGGCTAAGAGTTTTGCCCGTATCCATGAGACTAATCTGAAAAAGCAAGGTATGCTGGCTGTTACATTTGCAGACAAGGCCGATTATGACCGGATTCGTGAGCACGATTTGATCTCGGTAGTCGGATTGAAAGAGTTTTCACCCGGACGCAATCTGGAGGTGATATTGCACCACGAAGATGGTACGGAAGAACGGTTCGCTGTACAACATACTTACAATGAACAACAGATCAGCTGGTTCCGTGCCGGTTCTGCTTTGAATGCAAAATAGCCTTCAGGAGGCTTTCAGCGGCCCGCTTTTAGGTTTGAAAATCAATAGGACTTAGGTTTAAAACCAACGGGCCTTTAGTTTAAAAGGTAAGGAGTGTTGGTTCTAAACCAACGAACCTTTACTTCGGAACACGATTGGAGGAGTATATAAAAAGATAAATAGATGAGTAAAATTACCAAACAGCAAAATGGAGTATTGTCAGTGCCGGATGTACCGACAATACCTTTTATAACGGGTGATGGAGTAGGAGCGGAAATAACTCCGGCCATGCAGGCGATAGTAGATGCGGCGGTAGACATGTCGTATGGTGGTGTCCGGCGCATCGAATGGAAAGAAGTACTGGCCGGTGAACGTGCTTTCCGGGCTACCGGTTCGTGGTTGCCGGACGAAACGATGGAGGTTTTCAAGGAGTATCTGATAGGCATCAAAGGACCGTTGACTACTCCGGTAGGAGGAGGAATACGTTCGTTAAACGTGGCTTTGCGCCAGACACTCGATTTATATGTCTGCCTGCGTCCGGTACGTTGGTTCCGCGGAGTGGTGTCTCCGGTCAAAGAGCCCGAAAAGGTGAAAATGTACATCTTTCGTGAGAACACGGAAGATATCTATGCCGGTATCGAATGGGAAGCAGGCACTCCGGAAGCTAAGAAGTTCTACCGGTTCTTGCACGAAGAGATGGGAGTCAGTAAAGTACGTTTCCCCGAAACCTCTTCTTTTGGTGTGAAACCGGTTTCGCGTGAGGGGACGGAGCGTCTGGTACGCGCTGCCTGCCGTTATGCGTTGCAGCATGAATTGCCCTCGGTCACCTTGGTGCACAAAGGTAATATCATGAAATTCACAGAAGGAGGTTTTAAGAAGTGGGGGTACGAATTGGCTGAGCGGGAGTTTGCAGATGCTCTTGCCTCAGGTAAACTGGTGATCAAAGACTGTATAGCCGATGCCTTTTTGCAGAACACTCTTTTGATTCCTGAAGAATATTCGGTCATTGCCACTCTGAATCTGAACGGAGACTATATTTCCGACCAACTGGCTGCGATGGTAGGTGGCATTGGTATTGCACCGGGAGCCAATATCAATTATGATTCCGGACACGCCATCTTTGAGGCCACTCATGGGACAGCCCCCAATATTGCCGGAAAGAATGTGGTGAATCCCTGTTCACTGATACTTTCGGCCGTTATGATGCTTGAATATATAGGCTGGCAAGAACCCGCCGATCTTATCGTCGAGGCGCTTGAAGCCAGTTTTGCCGAGGGGAAAGCCACTAATGACCTGGCACGTTTCATGCACAAAGGCCAGCCGCTCTCTACTTCGGAATTTACCCGGGAAATCATTAACCGAATTAAAAATTAATACCTTCAGGACATGAAAAAAGAATATTTGATTTATAAACTCTCCGAGGCAATGAAGGATTGTACCCGGATTGATAACGAATTGTTTCCAAAATTTGACGTTAAACGGGGGCTTCGCAATGAAGACGGTACAGGTGTATTGGTCGGATTGACTAAGATTGGTAATGTCGTAGGATACGAACGAATCCCCGGAGGTGGTCTGAAGCCGATCCCGGGAAAGTTATTTTACCGTGGATATGACCTGGAAGATTTAGCCCACGCCATTTTAAAAGAAAAACGTTTCGGATTTGAAGAGGTGGCCTACCTGCTGTTATCCGGCAGTTTGCCCGATAAGGAAGAACTGGCTTCGTTTCGCGAGCTGATCAATGATAATATGCCTTTGGAGCAGAAGACCAAGATGAATATCATTGAACTTGAAGGAAACAATATTATGAATATTCTAGCGCGCAGCGTACTCGAGATGTATCGTTTCGATCCTAATCCGGATGATACTTCACGTGACAACCTGATGCGTCAGAGCATCGATCTGATCTCGAAATTCCCGACCATTATTGCTTATGCTTTTAACATGTTGCGTCATGCCACCTTCGGGCGTTCGTTACACATTCGTCATCCGCAGGAGAATCTGTCGATTGCCGAAAACTTTCTCTATATGCTGAAACGCGATTATACCGAGCTGGATGCGCGTACACTCGACCTTTTGTTGGTGCTTCAGGCAGAGCACGGAGGAGGTAACAACTCTACGTTTACTGTCCGGGTAACTTCGTCTACCGGTACAGATACATACTCGGCCATTGCCGCAGGCATCGGGTCGCTGAAAGGCCCGCTTCACGGAGGAGCCAATATTCAGGTAGCCGATATGTTCCATCATTTACAGGAAAATATTCAGGACTGGACCAATGTAGACGAAATCGATACTTACTTTACCCGTATGTTGAATAAGGAGGTTTACAATAAGACCGGATTGATATATGGCATCGGGCATGCCGTATATACCATTTCCGATCCGCGAGCTGTGTTGCTGAAGGAACTCGCACGTGACTTGGCACACGAGAAAGGTCGTGAACGGGAGTTTGCTTTTCTTGAACTTTTGGAAGAACGTGCTATCGCTACTTTCGGTAAGATTAAGAATAATGGGAAAACAGTATCCAGCAACGTTGATTTTTATTCCGGTTTTGTTTATGAGATGATTGGCCTGCCGCAGGAAATCTATACCCCCTTGTTTGCCATGGCGCGTATCGTGGGTTGGTGTGCCCATCGCAACGAAGAGTTGAATTTTGAAGGTAAACGTATCATTCGTCCGGCTTATAAAAATGTGTTGGAAGAAGAACAATATGTACCGTTAAAGAAACGGTAAAAGAGAAGCTTGAAGTCAGAAGTTCACCGCAGATTTACAGATTGCACAGACCGGTACCGGCATTGATTAGCTGTCAGTTCTATGTTTGTACCGTCTGCCAATCTGTGGTAGAACAGACTTTTGTGATACGCTTGCTTTATTTTCGTAAACTATTTGTCCCTTTAAAGTTTTTCTTTTAACTTTGTCCTTGTATAAAATCTTGGATATGAGTATAGAAAGCTTTAATCTGCTTCTTTTAGTAATGGGCCTGGTGGCTTTGGTCGTATTCATAGCCCTTTATTTTGTCAGGGCGGGATATGGCATGTTTCGCAGCCGTTCCTGGGGAATCTCGGTGAATAATAAGATAGCCTGGATTCTGATGGAAGCTCCTGTCTTTCTGGTTATGGGATGGTTGTGGTGGCATTCCGACCGACGTTTTTTACCTGTCGAACTCACTTTCTTTCTTTTTTTCCAACTACATTACTTCCAAAGGGCTTTTGTTTTTCCTTTCCTGATGAAAGGAAAGAGCAAGATGCCGGTACTCATTCTTTTGATGGGAGTGATCTTTAATATTCTCAACGGACTGATGCAGGGAGAATGGATATTCTATCTTGCTCCCTCGGACTATTATACACCCGGATGGTTGCTGACTCCTTGCTTTTGGATAGGAACCCTTTTATTTTTTGCCGGAATGGGGATCAACTGGCATTCGGATTCAGTCATCCGTCATCTGCGTGCTCCCGGAGATACCCGTCATTACCTTCCTCAAAGAGGCATGTATCGATATGTGACCTCTGCCAATTATTTGGGTGAAATTGTAGAGTGGGTAGGCTGGGCTATTCTCACTTGGTCTTTGTCCGGATGTATTTTCGCCTGGTGGACTGTTGCCAATCTTGTTCCGAGAGCAGATGCTATCTGGCATCGCTATCGGGAAGAGTTTGGGACGCAGGTCGGATTGAAGAAACGAATTTTTCCTTTCTTATATTAAAATACACAGTACTTATGAACACACATTCTGCTTCTAAGCTTTTCACGCCGGTTACCATCGGACCGCTCACTTTGCGTAACCGTACCATCCGTTCGGCGGCTTTTGAAGGCATGTGCCCGGGAAATGCTCCTTCCCCCATGTTACTCGATTACCATCGTTCTGTGGCCGCCGGAGGCGTGGGAATGACTACCATTGCCTATGCTTCGGTAACACGCAGCGGACTGTCGTTTCCACGGCAATTGTGGCTCCGTCCGGAAATTATTCCCGGTTTGCGTGAAGTGACTGCCGCTATTCATGCCGAAGGTGCCGCCGCCAGCATACAGATAGGGCATTGCGGCAATATGTCTCATAAGAGTATTTGCGGAGTTACCCCAATTTCTGCTTCGTCAGGTTTCAATATTTATTCGCCTACTTGGGTGCGGGGGATGAAACGCGAAGAGTTGCCGGAGATGGCAAAAGCTTACGGGCGTGCTGTCTGCCTGGCTCGCGAAGCCGGTTTTGATGCCGTCGAGGTACATACGGGACACGGCTATCTGATCAGTCAGTTTCTGTCGCCTTATACCAATCACCGGAAAGATGAATACGGAGGATCGTTGGAGAATAGGATGCGTTTCATGACGATGGTGATGAACGAGGTGATGAAGGCGGCCGGTAAGGATCTGGCAGTATTTGTGAAGATGAATATGCGTGATGGCTTTCGGGGCGGAATGGAAATAGAAGAGACGCTCGAGGTAGCCAGGCGACTCGAATCTTTGGGGGCTCATGCGTTGGTTTTGAGCGGAGGATTTGTCAGTAAAGCCCCTATGTACGTCATGCGTGGGGCCATGCCTATCAAGACCCTGACACATTATATGGATTGTTGGTGGTTGAAGTTCGGCGTCAAATTGGCGGGGAGGATGATGATACCGACTGTTCCTTTCAAAGAAGCCTATTTTCTGGAAGATGCTCTGAAGTTTCGTTCGGAAATTAAAATTCCTTTGATCTATGTCGGCGGACTTGTTTCCCGTGAGAAAATAGATGAAGTGCTGAACGAAGGGTTCGAAGCCGTGCAGATGGCACGTGCTTTACTCAACGAACCGGGGTTTGTCAATCGGATGCGTCGGGAAGAGAAAGCACGCTGTAATTGCGGTCATAGTAATTATTGCATTGGGAGGATGTACACGATCGAAATGGCTTGCCATCAGCATCTGACAGAAGAACTTCCTCTTTGCCTGAAAAAAGAAATAGAACAGTTGGAGAATAAATGATGGAACGTAAACTTGCTGTTATTACCGGTGCCGACGGCGGGATGGGAACGGAGATTACCCGTGCCGTGGCTTGTGCGGGGTATGATGTAATTATGGCCTGCTATTCATCGTCAAAAGCTGAAACCAAATGCCGGGAGTTGGTGAAAGAAACGGGAAATGAAAAGATAGAGGTATGGCAGATCGACCTTGCTTCACTGGCTTCGGTGAGGGCTTTTGCCGACCGGATGTTACGGCAAAAGACTCCTGTCGCTTTGTTGATGAATAACGCCGGGACCATGGAAACCGGATTGCACATTACGGAAGATGGTTTAGAGCGGACGGTCAGTGTAAATTATGTAGGTCCTTATCTTTTGACGCGTCTTTTGCTTCCCTTGATGGGAGAGGGAACCCGCATTGTCAATATGGTGTCTTGTACCTATGCAATCGGTAAACTGGATTTCCCGGATTTTTTTCTTTGGGGGAGAAAGGGAAGTTTCTGGCGTATTCCTATCTATAGCAATACCAAGCTTGCTTTGTTGCTTTTTACCATTGAACTGGCTGAACGTCTTCGGGCACGCGGGATTACTGTCAATGCGGCCGATCCGGGCATTGTGTCTACCAATATCATACGGATGGACCAGTGGTTCGATCCGCTGACAGACATTTTTTTCCGTCCTTTTATACGTACTCCCCTCCAGGGAGCAGCTACTGCAATCGGATTATTGCTCGATGCGGAAGTGGAGGGACGGACGGCAACGTTTAATTTGAATAATCATTGTCGTCTTCTACCGGAAAAATATACCCGTCCTGACCGAAGGGCACAGCTATGGGAAGAGACGGAACGGATCTTGTCGGAAAAGGGCTTCTTGCCGATAAATGATAAACGGTGAACCATAAACATGTATGTTTACCGTCCACCGTTTATCTTATTACTGTTGTACTGCTATCAAATAGACAGTTCTCTCAATACATTGACGAGATCTCTCTTGACAGGTTTATCATTCTTGATGGCTTTACTGAACGGAACGTATACAATCTCGTCGTGTTCAATGCCAATCATGACATTTCGTTGATCTTCCATAATAGCGTCGATAGCGGCTGCGCCTAGACGGCTGGCCAAAATACGGTCGTGTGCCGTCGGACTACCCCCGCGCTGCAAGTGCCCTAAAATGGTGACACGGACGTCGTATTGAGGGTATTCGTTTTTCACGCGTTCGGCATAATGCATAGCTCCTCCGGTGAGTTCGCTTTCGGCTACCAGTACGATACTGCTGTTCTTTGATTTACGGAAACCGCTCTTTATAAATTCTTCCAATTGGTCGACTTCTGTACTGAATTCGGGGATGATGGCAGCTTCTGCTCCGGAAGCAATCGCACCGTTCAATGCCAGGAAACCGGCATCACGTCCCATCACTTCAACGAAGAACAGACGTTCGTGAGAAGTGGCCGTGTCACGGATTTTGTCGACAGCATCCAAAATAGTGTTCAGCGCCGTATCGTATCCGATGGTCGTGTCGGTGCCGTAAAGGTCATTGTCGATGGTTCCCGGAAGTCCGATGCATGGAATGTCATACTCTTGTGCAAAGATGCGTGCTCCGGTCAGCGAACCGTCGCCACCGATCACTACAAGGGCATCGATTCCTTCTTTCACCATATTGTCGTATGCCATTTTACGTCCTTCGGGAGTTGTAAACTCTTTGCAACGTGCTGTCTTCAGGATCGTTCCTCCCAGTTGAATGATGTTACTTACATTCTGGCTCTTAAACTCCTTGATCTCTCCTGTTACCAAGCCTCTGTATCCTCTATATATACCTTTTACTTGCAGTCCGTTGTAGATTGCTGCACGCGTTACTGCACGAATAGCAGCGTTCATTCCCGGTGCATCACCACCGGAAGTTAAAATACCAACACACTTAACTGTTCCCATAACAATCATGTTTTTTAATTGACGTTGCAAAGATAACAAAAAGGAGTGCCCTGTATGATTAAATAACGTTAATTCATTGTCTTTTAATCTGTGCCTTTATAGCTTCAGAGATTTCTTCCATCAGCCATTTAGGAGTCGATGTAGCCCCGCATACACCGATAGAATTGACACCGGGTAGTAAAGAGTCGTCAATTTCGTCGGCACTGTCTATCAAATGTGAATTCGGGTTGACTTTTTTGCATTCTTCGAATAACATTTTGCCATTTGAACTTTTTTTACCACTGACGAAGAAGATCAAATCGTGTGATGCGGCAAACTTTCGTAGGTTGGGCATACGGTTGGCCACTTGGCGGCAAATGGTATCGTAGTACTCAAAAGTTACGTCGGGAGAGATGTGCTCCTTGATATATTCCACAATTTCCCAGAATTCATCCAGTGATTTGGTTGTCTGCGAGTACAGGCGTATGCTTTTGCTGAAATCCAGCCGGCGAGCCTCGTCGAGCTTTTCTATCACAATAGCTTTGCCGGTTGTCTGCCCTACCAAACCTAAGACTTCCGCATGTCCGTTCTTTCCGTAAATTACGATTTGTTTTTCGTCGAGGTCCTCCTGCATATACTCTTGTTTGATTCGTTTTTGCAGGCGGAGTACCACCGGACACGTGGCATCGATGATTTCAATATTATTTTCTTTGGCAATGATATAGGTTTCGGGTGGTTCGCCATGGGCACGCAAAAGCACTTTGGCGTTATGGAGTTGTTTGAACTCTTCATGATTGATGGTAATCAGCCCCATCTCTTTCAGGCGTTCCACTTCACGGCTGTTGTGTACAATGTCTCCCAGGCAATAGAGTGTTACCCCTTTTGCGAGTTCCTCTTCGGCTTTGTGGATAGCTGTGACCACTCCAAAGCAAAAACCGGAACCTTCATCTATTTCTACTTTTACCATAATGATTACAAATGTATGATTAAAAAAGGGTGTAGCCATACTGACCGGATGGCTACACCCTTTCTTTAGGATGGCTACACCCTAACAGGCGGATGGTTACACCCTTTTGTTTTTATGCTTTTATCGCTTTCTGATATTCTGCCATCAGCCACTCTTTTTGCTCGGCGATGGTGAGATGGCTGTTGTCTAATAGCAAAGCATCGTCGGCTTTCTTCAATGGGCTGACTTCACGTGTCTGATCGATGTGGTCACGTTGCTTCACATTTTCCAGTATCTCTTCGAAGCCGGTTTCCTGACCCTTGGCTTTCAGTTCGTCATAGCGGCGTTGGGCACGGATTTCGGCGGAGGCGGTTACGAATATTTTTAATTCCGCATCCGGGAATACGGTCGTCCCGATGTCACGACCATCCATAACAATACCCTTGGCTTTTCCCATTTCCTGTTGCTGAGCCACCATCGCTTCCCGGACAAAACCGAGTGCACTGATCGGGCTTACTTTAGAAGAAACCTCCATTGTGCGGATTTTGTTCTCTACATTCACTCCATTTAAGTAAGTGTTGGGGCGTCCTGTCTCCGGATCGATCCGGAAAGAGATGTGGATGTCGCCGATACGTCGTTTTAATTCATCCGTATCGATTGTATCACCGTGAAAGATGCCATTTTCTATACTATATAATGTAACGGCACGATACATCGCTCCACTGTCGATGTAGATGTATCCTATTTCTTTGGCTAAATCTTTAGCCATGGTGCTTTTCCCGCACGAGGAAAAGCCATCAATTGCAATTGTTATCTTTTTCATTATGTTATGCAGCAGGTTTACTCCCTTTTTTAACGTATTATCTAAATTTTTTCGCCAAATATACTGTATTTTTAAAATATCTGCGTTATATTTGTGCCACAAAAGCAATAACAGCTTAAAAACCAGAAGAACACCAATTTTTATATACTAATTTTATGGAAGTAAAAAAATCGCCCAAAGCAGACCTCGAAGGTAAGAAAACCCAGTGGCTGCTGATCGGTTACGTGGTGGTGCTCGCCTTTATATTCGTTGCGTTCGAATGGACGGAGCGTGATATAAAGATCGATACAAGCCAGGCGGTAGCCCAGATTGAGTTTGAAGAGGAAATGATTCCTATCACACAACAGGAAGAAAAACCGGCCCCACCTCCTGTCGAGGTTCCCAAACAGGCTGAAATCCTGAAGATTGTTGATGACGAGGCTGATGTACAAGAAACAGCCATTGCTTCAACAGAGGATACCGGACAGAAAGTGGAAGTAAAATATGTACCGGTTGAGGTAAAAGAAGAAGAACCCTCGGAACAAGAGATTTTTGAAGTAGTAGAAAATGCACCTGAATTCCCGGGTGGTATGCCTGCTTGTCTCCAGTTCCTGTACAAGAATATCAAATATCCGCCGATCGCTCAGGAAAACGGTACTCAGGGACAGGTTGTCCTCCAGTTCGTTGTTGAACGTGACGGTAGCATAGGTGATATTAAAGTTGTAAAGAGCGTTGACCCCTACCTTGATAAAGAAGCTCTTCGTGTGGTTAAGACCATGCCTAAGTGGAAGCCGGGTATGCAGAGAGGTAAACCGGTTCGTTGTCGGTTTACATTACCTGTACGATTCAGACTGCAATAATCATTGTATAGTATAAGAAGAGAGGCTGCCGTCCAAGCAGCCTCTTTTCATTCAATCTCTCTTTTATAATTTATTTATTATGTATACAGCATCTCAGCTTCTCGATAAGATCAATTCTCACATTTCAGATATCCGGTTTACACGTACTCCGGCAGGTTTGTATGACCCTATTAAATATGTTCTTTCCATGGGAGGGAAACGTATTCGGCCGGTTCTTATGCTAATGGCATACAACCTCTACAAGGAGGATGTGTCCTCTATTTATGACCCTGCTACGGCTATTGAAGTTTATCATAACTATACTCTTTTGCATGACGATTTGATGGATCGGGCTGATATGCGCCGCGGCAAGACAACTGTCCATAAAGTATGGAATGACAATACTGCGATTTTGTCAGGAGACGCTATGCTGGTGCTGGCCTATCAGTATATGGCTGCCAGTTCATCGGAACACCTCAAAGAAGTGATGGATTTGTTCAGCCTGACAGCACTTGAAATTTGTGAGGGACAGCAAATGGATATGAATTTTGAGTCCCGTGAGGATGTAAAGGAAGAGGAGTATCTGGAAATGATCCGTTTGAAAACGGCGGTTTTGTTGGCTGCCAGTTTGAAAATCGGAGCTATTTTAGGTGGAGCTTCTCCTGAGGATGCCGAAAATCTGTATGATTTTGGCATGCAGATCGGAGTAGCCTTCCAATTGCAGGATGATTTGCTGGATGTATATGGTGATCCTGCTGTGTTTGGTAAAAACATTGGTGGAGACATTCTATGCAATAAAAAGACGTATATGCTGATTAAAGCACTGGAACGTGCCGACCGGGATCAGTTGGAGGGATTAAATCATTGGTTGAGTGCAACTTCATTCTGTCCCGAAGAAAAAATCAGTGCTGTGACCGAATTGTACACTCAGATTGGCATCAAGGCTGTTTGCGAAAACAAGATGCGTGAGTATTACACTCGTGCGATGACAAGCCTGGGCGCCGTGTCTGTCATTGAGGATAAGAAGAGTGAGCTGAAAAAGTTGATGAAGCATTTAATGTACCGCGAGATGTAATATCGAGATGCCCTATAGACGTTTGCCAAATACAGATCAAGCCAGGATACGGGCGCTGAAAACAGCGGTCGTGAAGGGCGATATGTGTGGTGTCTATGATTTGCCTGTTTCACTCAAGACATTGGGAGAAGCCCGTATATTTCTGTCTAAATTTGAAACGGCGCATTCTTATTATGTACACTGTTACGGAGAGCAAAGCAGGAACAGTAAGAAACACCAGGCGAATGTAAAAACGGCCCGGCTTTATATTTCTCACTTCATACAAGTCTTGAATTTGGCTGTGATTCGTATGGAAATCAAAGAATCTCATAAGGCTTTGTATGGCTTGCCCGTAGATAATTTCAGTGTACCCGATTTAAGTAGTGAAGCGTCTCTGGCCGAGTGGGGACAAAAAATTATAGAAGGGGAGCGGAAACGCACCTCTCAAGGCGGTATTCCGATTTATAACCCCACGATTGCTAAAGTGAAAGTGCATTATGATATATTCATGGAAGGATATGAAAAACAGAAAAGCCTTCAGTCTCTCACCAATCGTAGTTTAGAGCAACTTGCATCCATGCGTGTGCAAGCCGACCGGCTGATTCTGGATATCTGGAATCAGGTGGAAGCCAAATTCCAGGATGTATCGCCCAATGAGAAACGCTTGGAAAAATGTCGTGATTATGGTCTGATTTATTATTATCGGACCGGAGAAAAACAGAATAAGGAGATTCTTTAAAATATGCTTGTCGATTCACATTCCCATCTTTTTCTGGAAGAGTTTGCCGAAGATTTACCTTTCGTTATGGAACGTGCCCGTGCTGCCGGTGTGACGCATATCTTTATGCCTAACATAGATAGTACGACGATTGAACCCATGCTGTCGGTTTGTGATACCTATCGGGACTTTTGCTTTCCGATGATCGGATTGCACCCTACCTCCGTGAACGAGTCCTATGAAAAAGAGCTTGAAATCGTTGCCGCAAATCTGGAAACTTCCGGCCGGTTCGTTGCTGTGGGCGAGATTGGAATCGATCTTTACTGGGATAAAACCTGGCTGAAAGAACAGTTGATTGCTTTTGAAAAACAAGTGCAATGGGCCCTTCATTATCAATTGCCCATAGTGATTCATTGCCGCGAAGCTTTCGATTATATATATAAGGTATTGCAACCTTATAAAAATAGTGGACTGACCGGAATCTTTCATAGCTTTACGGGAACTCCCGGTGAAGCTGCCCGGATGATGGAGTTTCCGGGATTTAAGATCGGTATAAACGGTGTGGTGACTTTCAAAAAGTCAACGTTGCCGGAGACATTGAAGTCTGTTCCGTTGGAACGTATCGTATTGGAAACCGATTCGCCTTACCTCACTCCGGTTCCTAATCGTGGAAAGAGAAATGAGAGTGCGAATGTGAAAGATACATTAATAAAAGTTGCCGAAATATATAACGAAGATCCGGAAAAAGTTGCGGAATTGACCGCTGTTAGCGCATTAAAAGTGTTTGGAATGCTCAAATAAGCTCCACAAGATTTTAAATTTTATTAATTTAGTTGATTTATTAAAGATAAAAGAAGGATAATGCTGCAGAAGAAGAAAAAAAAGAATACATTTGTAGCTGAAAACGCTTGTGGTTCGCATTTTTTTTGTAATTTGCACCCGATTTGAAGAAAGCGCCAATTGGAGAGATGCTCGAGTGGTTGAAGAGGCACGCCTGGAAAGCGTGTATACGCCAAAAGTGTATCGCGGGTTCGAATCCCGCTCTCTCCGCAGGAAGTATAAACAAGAGACGATAAGTAAATACAATAATAATAATTTAATTAATTAATCTTAAAAATTAGACACACAATGAAAAAGTTATTTGCAATTGTTGCTGTGATGGGAGTCTTAACATTTGGCTCAACTCAACTCGTTCAGGCTCAGGATGCTGCTGCTACCGAACAAGCTGCTCCTGCAGCAGACAAACCGGTTGCTGATGCTGTAGCTGAGGCTGCTGAAGCTTCTGCTCCTCTTGCAGGCGCTGAAGAAGGTGGTATCCACAAAGAAATTAAAGTAAAATTCATCGAAGGTACTGCATCTTTCATGAGTTTGGTTGCTATCGCATTGGTTATTGGTTTGGCTTTCTGTATTGAACGTATCATTTACTTGAGCTTGGCTGAAATCAACACTAAGAAATTTATGTCTTCTATCGAAGCAGCTCTGGAAAAAGGTGATGTTGAAGCTGCAAAAGACATCGCTCGTAACACAAGAGGTCCTGTTGCTTCTATCTACTATCAGGGTTTGATGAGAATCGACCAGGGTATCGATGTTGTTGAAAAATCAGTAGTATCTTATGGTGGTGTTCAGGCCGGTTACCTTGAAAAAGGATGTTCTTGGATCACACTGTTTATCGCAATGGCTCCGTCATTAGGATTCTTGGGTACTGTAGTAGGTATGGTTATGGCGTTCGATAAGATTCAGCAGCAGGGTGATATCTCTCCGACAGTTGTTGCCGGTGGTATGAAGGTTGCCTTGATTACTACTATCTTCGGTTTGGTTGTAGCTTTGATCCTTCAGGTATTCTATAACTACATCCTTGCTAAAATCGAAGCTCTTACAAGCGAAATGGAAGATTCTTCTATCTCTTTGCTTGACATGGTAATCAAATATAACTTGAAATACAAAAAATAATCTGAGATGAGTAAGTTAACATATAAAGTATCGTATTACGTACTGTACGCGATGTTTGCTCTTATCGTGATCGTATTGGGCTTGTTCTACTTCGGTGGACAAATGGAAACTCCAATTGTATACGACATGGATAATCCCGCAAACACAGATGCCTTGCTGTACTTGATGTATGGTCTGTTTGGCATTGCTGTAGTTGCAACTGTGGTTGCTGCTATCTTCCAGTTCGGTTCTGCTTTGAAAGATAACCCTAAAGGTGCTATCAGATCATTGCTCGGACTTATTCTTCTGGTTCTTGTATTGGTCGTAGCATGGTCTATGGGTAGTGGTGAAACACTGACCATTCAAGGATATGAGGGAACGGATAATGTTCCTTTCTGGTTAAAACTGACTGATATGTTCCTTTATAGTATCTATTTCTTAATGTTGGTAACAGTTCTTGCTATCATCGGAAGTAGTATCAAAAAGAAATTATCATAACTAATTGAGGAAACTCAATAAAATACAGTAACTACAATGGCAAAAGGAAATAGAAAAGTTCCTGAGATTAATTCAAGTTCAACAGCGGATATTGCTTTCTTATTGCTTATCTTCTTCTTGATTACGACATCTATGGATACTGACCGTGGTTTGGCAAGACAGTTGCCCCCACCTCCTGAAAAGGATCAGGTTGATAATGACGTAGTTGTTAAGGACCGTAACGTTTTGCAGATTTTTCTGAACTTTCAGAATCAGCTGATGTGCGGTGGCGAAATTGTTGATGTGAAGCAATTGAGAGAAAAAGCCAAAGAGTTCATTGCCAATCCATATAACGATGAAAAATTACCGGAAAAACACGCTAAAGATGTGCCTTTCTTTGGTAATGTCATGGTTACGGAGAATCATGTAATCTCTTTGCAGAGTGACCGTGGATCTTCTTATCAGGCCTATTTTGATGTTCAGAATGAGCTGGTTGCTGCTTATAACGAGTTAAGAGATGAATTGGCTCAGGAAAAGTGGCAGAAGAATTATGCTGATTTAAATGAAGATCAGCAGAAGGCTATTCGTGATATTTTTCCTCAGAAGATATCTGAGGCTGAACCTAAAGGAGTAAAAAAGAATAATTAATGGGAAAATTTAATAAAACAGGTAAGCGCGGGATGCCTACGCTGAATACTTCTTCACTGCCTGACTTGATCTTTACATTGTTGTTCTTCTTTATGATTGTAACAACAATGCGTGAAGTTTCATTGAAGGTTGAGTTTAAGATTCCGCAAGGTACTGAGTTGGAAAAGCTTGAAAAGAAATCTTTGGTTACGTTTATCTACGTAGGTAAACCGACAGCAGAATTTCGTAAAAAACTGGGGTCTGAAAGCCGTATCCAGTTGAATGATGCTTATGCTGAAGTTGACGAGATTCAGGCTTACGTGACTAACGAGCGCTCAAGTATGAAAGAGGAAGACCAACCCTTTATGACTGTGTCTTTGAAAATTGACCAGGATACTAAGATGGGTATCGTTACCGATATTAAACAGGCTCTTCGTCAAGCTTATGCACTGAAAATTAACTATTCTGCGAGAGCTCGCGAATAAGTTGATTCTACACATAGAAAAGGCCGTCTGAGGATAATCAGACGGCTTTTTTTTTATGAGTATGTTTGGGGGCTGCAGAGGTTCTCGTAGTGCTGTGTTATTCGTAGGGACTATACCATTCGTAAAGCTATGTATTTATAGGAACTATATTATTCGTAGAGCCATGTATTTGTAGAATCATCTCATTCGTAGGCTTTATTCAGAGTTGTGTATACAATATCTGTATGGATTCAGAGGAAGAGCGGTTTACTGTTCTTGGTGCGATTGGATTACGCAGGGGAGGATTATTGCCAGGTGGTGGATTGAAATGATGGATAGCCGGAATAAGGAAAGTGGAGGCATTGTAGAGGCGAATGAACAGTAGATAATATAGGAGTAGTGATCAGACTTACGGTCTTAGGGGCTAAAGTTCAATACGCCTGTTGACCGGTTGGAAGTTGGTTCTCTAATTCTGTTTGGCTGGCGTGCAAGACGATAGTTCCATCACTACTCCTATATTAAGTTCAGGTTATTTACCTGTGTAAAACTCTATGATCCGTTGGATAGCTCTTTGGCAAACCGGACAGAAGGTAGGATATTCGTTGGTACGCATGCGGCAGTCGAATGCCGGGCGATAAATACCTTTGGCTGAGTAGCCTCCTCCTTCGTATACGCCTATGGGATATTTGGCCTTATCTGCTACCGGAGTCGGAACAGGAGTAGTTTTGGTGAGCATATCTTCCCATTTAGAGGCAAAGTTGATGCGGGTGGTAATGTTCTGCTCCCATGGTTCAATGTTGAGAGGATAGAGTCCGTTCATGACGTCTTCATCATAAAAATATTCGTCGGCCAAGCCACCAAAACTATGACCGAACTCATGTACCACTACCGGACGGAAATTGGGATGGTGTGCGGTGGTCAGTGTGAAAGCATTGTAGATGCCGCCCCCACCGTATTGTTCCGTATTGGCTAAGATAATGATATGTTCATAAGGGATGCCTGCCAATGCGTCGTTTATTGCTTTTACCCGGCTGGTAGTCAGATAGCGGTCGGAATAGAAAGTATCGAAGTGGGAACCGAAGGCCGTGTGCTTCCATGCTCCCTGTTTGGGAGCGCTGACCCCACTGTCTGCCGAAGGACTGGCCACAGCCACGATGTTGAAGCGATTCTTCATCGACTGAAACGGTTCGTGTGAGAACAGGGCTTCGCATGCGATGGCGGCATCTTTATAGAAAGTTTCCATTTCACTTGTGGTATACCCTTCTGCCAGGATGGCTACATCGATACATTGTTCTTCATTTCCACTTTTCAGCAGATACTTGTGCGGAGTGATGTGTGTGAGCCCTTTTTTGTGTATCAGAATGTCGTCGGGCTTAACGACGTGCTTCAGGTTGGCACTGACTTCGCGTTTGTTATTGCGTAATGTGATTTCTACCTCGGCCGGCTTTATGGGATAGGGGAGGAGATAAGTATTCTCAAATCCTTTAGTGACCTCTTTGGCTTCATCTGTCTCGAGCCATTCCTGGAAGAGCGAAGAAAACGAAGTCGTATAAATTACTTTTCCACTTGCCACATCGCGCATCACAATCTGTCCGTTTCCTTCCAAAGGCAATTCCGACAGATGATGGCGCCTGCCTGCCCATACGGGCAGTTCCGAAAGTTCATCAAGACAGATCGACTGCTTGTCCGCATTCCCCGTAAATAGATAATCGATGCGTAGGGTTTTGTTCGTGAAGTAGTCCGAGAAATTTTGTGCGTATGCACATCCTGTCACGAAAAGACAGGTGAATAGGGTTAATATCAGCTTCATATCGTGTGAATTTATTGTTTTTACAAAGGTACTAACTATTGCCGATTTATTCTATTTTTACAAATAAAAGTAATAAACTATAGTATTTATTGCCGGGGAAATAGCTAACTTTGCATAAGACATTGATATATTAAAACAAATTGATTTAAAATGGGACATCATCAATTAGATACTTTAGACGAGCAGATTCTGAAGTTGATTGCCGACAACGCCCGCATTCCGTTCCTGGAAGTGGCAAGAGCGTGCAATGTTTCGGGTGCGGCTATTCATCAACGCATACAGAAGTTGACTAATCTGGGTATATTGAAAGGTTCGGAGTATGTCATCGACCCGGAGAAGATCGGGTACGAGACATGTGCTTATATTGGGATTTATCTGAAAGATCCTGAGTCGTTCGATTCTGTAACCAAGGCTTTGGAAGCAATACCGGAAGTGGTGGAATGTCATTTCACTACCGGGAAATATGATATGTTTATCAAGATATACGCAAGGAACAATCACCATCTTTTGAGTGTGATTCATGATAAACTCCAGCCGTTGGGATTGGCTCGCACCGAGACGCTGATTTCATTCCATGAAGCCATCAAGCGGCAGATGCCGATTATGGTAGATACGGACGAGGATTAATCGATCTCCCGTACGTAATCTACAAAAGCATACGAGCAGAGATGTTTTTCATCGGCAGGATGAACTTCTCTGCTTTTTTCGTGCCATATAGTTGTGTCTACAGCCGGGAAGAAGGCATCGGCTTCCGGCGCTGTATCATTTACTTCGGTCAGGCACAGCTCGTCGGCCAGGGATATGGCCTGGCGATAGACGCTTGCCCCTCCGATGATGTATACTTTTTCTTCGGCTTGGCAGCTTTCCAAAGCGGCTTCCAGCGAAGTGAATACTTCTGCTCCCGGACATTCGGCTGCCGGATTGGAAGAAAGGACTACATTCCGGCGATTGGGTAATGCCCCTTTCGGGAGTGATTCGAACGTTTTGCGTCCCATGATGATTGTGTTTCCTGTGGTCAACGCCTTGAAACGTTTCAGGTCATTGGGCAGCCAGAATAAAAGTTTATTTTGAAAGCCGATAGCCATCCGGCTGTCTACGGCGGCGATAATGCTGATTCTACTCATAGTCCGATGGGGATTATACCGCAACTTTTCCAGCGATGTGCGGGTGCGGATCATAATTTACTAATTCAAAGTCCTCGAATTGGAAGTCGAAGATGTTTTTCACGTCCGGATTGATCTTCATTTGTGGTAGTGGGCGCGGTTCCCGGCTGAGCTGGAGTTTCACCTGTTCCAGGTGGTTCAGGTAGATATGTGCGTCGCCCAGTGTGTGGATAAAGTCTCCTGCCTGCAGACCGGTGACTTGCGCCATCATCTGCAGCAGCAATGCATAAGATGCTATATTGAAAGGTACCCCCAGGAAGATATCGGCGCTGCGTTGATAGAGTTGCAGGCTCAGCCGTCCGTTTGCTACGTAAAACTGGAAGAATGCGTGGCAAGGAGGGAGGTTCATGTGATCCAGGTCTCCTACATTCCATGCACTGACAATGATGCGGCGTGAATCGGGATTGTGCTTGATGGCATCTACAGCTTCGCTGATCTGGTCGATAAATCCTCCGTCGTAGGTTGGCCACGAACGCCACTGGTATCCATATATATGTCCCAGATCGCCTGTTTCGTCCGCCCATTCGTTCCAGATGCGTACGCCGTGGTCCTGCAAATATTTCACATTCGTGTCTCCTTTGAGGAACCACAGTAGTTCGTAAATGATTGATTTCAGATGAAGTTTCTTGGTAGTCAGGCAAGGGAATCCCTCGTCCAGGTTGAAACGCATCTGGTGTCCGAAGACACTGATGGTTCCCGTTCCGGTACGGTCACCTTTTTCTATTCCCTCCGTCAACACTCGGTCGAGCAGGTCTAAATATTGTTTCATGCGAATGGTATACTTCTTGGGTTACTAAAAATTCCTGCCAAAGTTACAAAAACAGCCTGAATAACTTACAGGAATGGTGTGAATAAGTTCGCAAACCAGCACTTAAACTTCTTCCAGGCTGATTTTTGTTTCCACATTTCCGGGGTCAGGCGGGTGCAGTGCAGCATGTCGGCTTCGAAAACGTCATTCAGTTGTTGCGTAATGTCCTTGTCGAAGATGAACGCATTCGTTTCGTAATCATATCGCAGGCTGCGGCTGTTCAGGTTGGCTGTACCCACGGTACAGAACAGGTCGTCCACCATCATGATTTTCGAGTGATGAAATCCGCCGTTGTACAAATAGATCATTGCCCCTTTTTTCATCAGTTTCTGTACGGCATAGAGCGAAGCATCCGGTGTGAAAGGGATGTCGGATTTGGAAGAAATCATAATTTCCACTTTCGTCCCCCGGTTCAAAGCCCTTTTGAGTGCCTTGCGGATGGATGAAGTCGGTACGAAATACGGGTTCACGATGCGTACATCATGTTGCGCTGCATAGATGGACATGGCATACGTATGGCTCAACATGCGGGAATTCCGTTTCGGAGTGCGGTCTACAATCGAAATGACCGTATTGCAGCTGTCGGCCCGCTCCGGGTGGTTCGGAAAATATTCTTCGCCCACGATGTTTTGCTTGGTGGTTTTATTCCAGATGTCGAGGAAGATTTCTTGAAGGATGTTTACCGCATCGCCTTCAATGCGGATATGCATATCGCGCCAGGTGCCTATCTTGGGGAGTCCGTTGATATAATAGTCGGCAATATTCATTCCGCCGGTATATCCTATTTTGCCGTCGATGACTGCAATCTTCCGATGGTCGCGGTGAGCCGCATGATTGATATACGGGAACTTGAACGGATCGAATTTTACGATTTCGATTCCTTTCTCCCGGATTGCTTTCAGATGCCTTTTCTTGAGTGGTTTGTTGTTCGACCAGTTACCGAATGCATCGAACATCGCCCTTACTTTGACACCTTCCTTCACTTTTTCGCCTAGCAGGTCGAACAGTGCATTGGCTATGGAGTCATTGCGAAAATTAAAATATTCCAGATGAATGTGGTGTTTTGCCCCACGGATGGCTTCGAACAAGTCCTCAAATTTTTCCCGTCCGCTTTTGATAAGTTTCACCTTATTATTATCGGTTATGGGGATATTCGAGTATTCCAGAAATTGTAACACGAGGGAGTCGCTTCGGATGAATTGTGTGGTGTCCTCCCGCTGCATCAACAGGCTGTCAATATTCTGTGTTCGGGCAGTGCCTATAGAGAGAATGATCGCTATTATTAAAACGTATAATTTCAAAACCTCAGTCTTTATTTAGTTTACAAGAAAACAAAGATACAACATCTCTGTTCTTGCCTTCTTTTTGTCAAGAGCAGATTTAGTATAGATTAACAATTTGGCACTTCTTTGGAAAAGAATAGGAGTAACTTCCGATATCATCAGGAGATAATCATTTATCTCCTGATGATATCGGGTCGAAGAACCGGGCTTCGGAGGTGAATGATTACTGCTTTTAACGAAAACTCACCGTCTTCCGCCCCCCAAGATACCGTCTATTCTCTCCGGACACACCGTCTGCCGGAAGACTTGCCGATGATACCATAAAAAAAGGGAGAAGCTGAAACTTCTCCCTTTTACCTCATATTAAATTGAATATATTGTATGTATCTTGTTTACAAAGATAGTACATCCCGAGTCCGAAAGCAAGTTTTTCGTCTGTTTTTCGGGCAGTTATATTGAATATCCTGCATTGCTTTCGTATGATCTCTGCGTGTTATGCCATCGACCATGCCTTGCGCGCCCCGAAGAAGGCAAGTACCAGGGCGGCGATATACAGGGACTTCGGGTCGAATCCTGTTGTGGCACTTTGCTGGACCATCGAGACAAATACTTCGCGCAGTGTACTGATGGTGGCTTGCAGACCTCCCAAAGTGAAGAACAAAATGACGCATACTACTGCGCAGGCTGCTCCCCATGCCTGAACCAGCCGGTGGTTCCGTCCCGGGAGGTTACGCATGACGCGGCGGCTGAATCCGTTGTCTTCTATTTCCTGTTTTTGCTCGCCGAAGAATTGCTTCAGGAGTTTATCATCTGTTTCCGTCATAACCGTTTTGTTTTAAGTAAATAGCTAATTTATCTTTAGCCCTTGAAAGGTGCGATTTGACCGTTCCTACCGGGCACCCCGTTATTCCCGCAATCTTGTCTATACTTACGTCTTCCATATAGAACAGAGTGATGCAGGTGCGTTCTATTTCTTTCAGCGTTCTGAGTGATTGGTAAACATCCATCTGTTCACCCACGTTTACTTGTTCGGTACTATTGGCAGCGTCTACCTCGCGGGCATCCAGGTCTGTTGTTTCCTTTCGGCTGCGAATATAATCATAAAATACGTTATAAGCAATTCTGTAAAGCCATGTTGAGAAACTTGAGAGATTTTTAAAGTTTGCAATGTTTGTGTAGGCTTTTATAAACGTATCTTGTGCCAAGTCGTCGCTCAGTTCGCTGTCGCCGCAGGTCAGGTTCAGAAAGAAGCGCCGTACAGGCGACTGATATTTCTGTACCAATTGGTCGAAGGCCCTGGTGTTTCTGAACACCACGACCTGTGCGACTAACGATATATCATTGAGCTGGCTCATTATTTTTGTTCATTCAAAGTTTCGTCTTTGTGTGTAGGGCGTGTGAAAGGGTCTTCCGGCCGTTCATGCTGTTGATTGCGTGAGATGATCCACTGTCCGATTCCGGTGAACATCACCAGCAATCCGATGCATCCTATGCTGAATTCGTCTGTGATGGCCCAGAGGAAGATGAACAGTCCGATTCCGGTACAGATGTTCTTGATGCCTTTCGTCCGGTAGTCCTGCGGCAGAGTATCTTTGAAGATACCTTCCGGCAGAGGCTGTCCGGTTGCCAGTGCCTGTTCCATCAGTCTGTACTTTGCTTTCCGGTTTTTATACCGGAAGTAGAAGGCGATGAATACGATAAAGAAGGGGAATCCGAATATCAGTATGATAACTACCAATCCTGTCAGTATGCCTCCGTTAATGGCCCCTTTGTCTATGTTGAACGGAAATTCATTGCCGAAGTCGAAACTGCTGCTTTGGTAGTCGGTGTCAACCGTACTGCTGTCCACTATGTCAGTGTATTCGGTCACGATGGTGGAGTCGGAAGAGTTCTTGTTGTCTTGGGTGATGGTTGGGTTCTGTGCCATTGCCAGCGAACAGAAAGTTATGGCTACCATCAAAGCGATAATGATACGTTTCATATTACTGTTGTTTTTTAATTGTTTTTGTTTATTTGTCTGTTAGACGTAGTTCATGCCACAGAAAGTTGCAAAGAGACGAAATATTTTTGATATTTGCAGGTATTAATACACAAAAGTGATGGAACTACAGATCATACAGAGCAAGATTTACGGGATACGGGGACAGAAAGTGATGTTGGACTTTGATTTGGCCGGATTATATCAGGTGGAAACCCGTGTCCTGAATCAGGCTGTAAAGAGGAACAGCAAACAATTTCCTACGGATCTTATGTTCCAGTTGAATACGGAAGAATGGGAAATCTTGAAGTCACAAATTGTGATATCAAGTTGGGGAGGTACCCGTAAACTTCCCTTTGCCTTTACCGAGCAAGGACTGGCCATGCTCTCCGGAGTGTTAAACAGTGATCGCCATCGAAGTGAATATTTCCATTATGCGAGCTTTTGTAGCTGTCCGCCAATTGGTCTCGGCTCTTCCGGTGAATGACATCACCAGGCTGCAAGATGAAATAAAAGAGTTAAAAGAATATGTAGAAGCGGCATTTGCCGATTACAATGATATTAATGAAGATACGAGGATGCAACTTGAATTAATTAATCAGGCAATTGCTGAATTGCAGGCCAAAGACAAACAGGCAGGCGGAAAAACTCGTAATCCGATCGGTTTTATATCTTATAATAAGGAAAAATGAAATTACCTATATCATTTATCGAATCGACCCGTGCGTTGATGGGAGATGAAGAGTATCAAGAATTGTCTGTTGCCTTGGAGCAAGAACCTCCTGCCAGTGTCCGGCTGAATAGTAAGTTTCCCGGTTTAGCTGCCTGTTCATCCATCTCAGGACGTATCCCCTGGGCGGCAGAAGGCTATTATCTGAACCAACGCCTGACGTTTACGTTCGATCCCCTTTTTCATGCCGGATGTTATTACGTGCAGGAAGCCTCGTCGATGTTTGTGGAACAGGTGCTCCGCCGTTACGTTACAACCCCTGTCAAGATGCTCGATCTCTGTGCCGCTCCCGGTGGAAAGTCGACCCATGCCCGCAGTGTATTGCCCGAAGGCAGTCTGCTGGTAGCCAATGAGGTGATTCGCAACCGTTCGCAGATACTGGCGGAAAATCTGACGAAATGGGGATATGCCGATGTTGTGGTTACCAATAACGATCCTTCTGATTTTTCCCGGATCGGTTCTTTTTTCGATGTCATACTGACGGATGTGCCTTGTTCGGGCGAGGGAATGTTCCGTAAAGATCCCGGTGCCATAGAAGAGTGGAGTCCCGAGAATGTAGAGATTTGCTGGCAGCGCCAACGCAGGATTATCACTGACATCTGGCCTTGCCTGAAGCCGGGAGGAATCCTGATATACAGTACTTGTACCTATAATACGCGCGAAGACGAAGAGAATATTACCTGGATCAGGCAGGAGTTCGGTGCTGAGCCGTTACCGCTTGCCGTTCCCACGGAGTGGAACATTACCGGTAGCTTGCTTGTCGGGGTCGATGCACCTGTCTATCGTTTCTTGCCTCATAAGACTCAGGGAGAAGGTTTCTTTCTCGCCGCTCTTCGTAAGCCGGAAGAAGACAGGGAGGCGGATACAGATCTTTTTTCTCCGAAGAAAAAGAAATCGAAGGGGGACACTGCTGCTTCACCTGTATCTAAAGAAAATCTGGCTATTGCCAAAAGTTGGTTGGCGTCTTCCGACGAATATAATCTATTGGTGAACGGCACTGCGATTACTGCTTTTCCGGTGTACTACCAAAATGATCTGGCACTGCTTCGTCAGTCTCTCCGCATCGTCCAGGCCGGTACGGAAGTGGCTGAAGTAAAAGGCAAAGATCTGATTCCCGCACATGGACTTGCTATGAGTCGTCTGTTGAAAACGTCGGTTTTTTCAACCGAAGCATTGACTTACGAACAAGCCATCGCCTATCTGCGGAAAGAGGCTATCGTCCTTCCGCCTTCTGTTCCCAAAGGTTATGTACTGGTCACTTATAAAGAGATTCCTTTGGGATTTGTGAAGAACATCGGCAATCGCGCCAACAATCTTTATCCGCAGGAGTGGCGTATCCGAAGCGGATATCTGCCTGATGACATACGAACTCTGTGACAGTTAATTTATTATTCACACAAACAAACTTACTTATGAAAACAAACTTCTGTCGTTTTTTAATTGGGTTGGTTGCCTTTGTTGTCGGCATCCCGGTTATGGCCCAGACGGGACCGGATAAGGTGAAGCCTTTCAGCCATTTATCCGTTTCGCTGAATGCCGGAACACTGGGGGAGGACTCCAGGTTGCTGCTCTGTTGAATGACTATCTGGGACTTCGTGCCGGATTCTCTTTACTGAAGTTCAAGTGTAATTACGATTATGACGGAATTCGTGATGATCAGTTGATTCAGGATGCCGGTACTCGTACCGGTTACAATCCGGATAAATACTATACCGTTCCTCTGAAAGCAAAAGCAAATATGACAAACGGCATGCTTTTGCTCGACTATTTTCCATTCAAGAGATTCGTCTTTCATGTGACCGCCGGACTGCTGTTCGGTACTTCATCCATCCTGAAAGTATCGGGACAGACAGACGAACGGATAGAGGTGGGAGATATCATTATCGAGCCGGGAGCGGACGGACGTGTGGAAGCAGCTTTGAAGACCAATGCCGTGAAACCTTATGTAGGTATTGGATTCGGACGTTCAGTAGCTCATTCACGCGTAGGGTTCAAGTTCGAATTGGGAGCTATGTTCCATGGTAATCCGAAGATTGAAGCCACTACCGGAAAGATTGTGGAAGAGGCGATCGATCAGGACCTGAGCCGTTTCAATAAGTTCCTGAAAAACTTTAAAGCTTATCCTGTGCTTAACTTCCAGTTATCATACCGGATATTTTAAATTCGTGCCCGTTCCGTGACGGAGCGGCTGACAGACACAAACTTAATTCTCAAAATAAAACACAAATGATTAGAACAATGATTGCGTCATGCCTGTTGGCATGCAGCGGGTTCGTATCCGCACAAATGACGGGTGGAAATCCCGAAGAGGTGAAACAAACTGCTCCGGCTCCTCTTTACAGAGATCCTGTTTATGACGGAGTGGCCGATCCGGTCGTAGTCTGGAATAAAGAAGACCGCAGTTGGTGGATGCTGTATACACAGCGCCGGGCCAATGTGAATGCCGGGAACGTAGCTTATTGCTATGGAAATGATATCGGTATCGCTTCCAGCCGTGACCATGGCAGGACGTGGGTTTATCGTGGAGTACTCGACCTCAATATGGAGAGAGGAAAGAACACTTTCTGGGCTCCGGAGGTGGTAAACTTCAATGGGGTATATCATTTGTTCGTATCTTATATCGAGGGGGTACGAACCGATTGGGGCGGACATGCGCGCATGGCTCACTATACAAGTAAGAACATGTGGGACTGGAAATTTGAAGGCTTTGTGAAGCTGTCATCCGATAAAACGATCGATGCGACTTTCTTCCGGATGCCCGATGGAAAATGGCGTGCCTGGTATAAAGATGAAACCCGTAATGCGGCTATCATGACGGCAGAAAGTGATGATCTGTTCCACTGGACGCTGAATGATACACCGGTGATTGACCAAAGTCGCCAGGAAGGGCCTAAGGTATTCCGTTTCGGAGGTTATTACTGGATGCTTACCGACGAATGGCACGGCATGCGTGTGTATCGTTCAAAAGATGCCACCACATGGGAGAAGCAGGGAGTGATTCTAGATAAACCCGGTACCCGTCCCGAAGATACGCCGAGCGGTGCGCATGGTGATGTGGTTGTGGTAGGAGATAAGGCTTATGTTATCTATTTTACCCATCCCGGGCGTAAGGCACATTCCGAAGAGACCAAAGATGAAGACGGTAACATCCCTTATCATTTGCGCCGTTCATCGGCACAGGTGGCAGAATTGTTGATAAAGGACGGGCAGTTGGTGGCAGACCGTTCGCCTGAGTTTAATTTCTATTTGCCCGATATGGAGGAATAACTAACAATGAACGGGCAGGAGCTATAACCGGGTGTGCCATAATTCACCACAGATTACCCAGATTAACACAGAATGAAATTAATCAACAGATAATCAGAGATATTTATCTGTGTTAATCCGTGTAATCTGTGGTGAATACAATTTTTGGCACATTCCTCCTTCTCTACAGTTTATTCTTATATATCTTTGCCATTGCCTTCTGGTACTGATTCTCCAGTTGCAGATAGTTCTGTTTGCTCTGATAGACTACCGATACTTCTACAAAGTATTCTATCATACTGATTTGTCCGCCCGTCAATGCTTGTTTCAGCAGGGATAAGTCCTGTTGCGCCTGAAAAGTCTTCTCGTATTCTTCCATTGAAGTGCGCAAGGTATGGGCTTCACGATAGAGCTGGGTCAGTTCCGATTCTACCTGTACCGAAGTATTAGCCCTTTGCAGGTCGACATTGAGCGACTGGGCTTTAGCTATCTTTACTTTATTGCGATTCTCGAATAGTGGGAACGAGAACCCTACTACAACTCCGTTGAACGGCTCGCCCGATTCAGTGTTACGACGGTAACCTAGTTCCAGCTTGGGTAGCCATTGCGACTTGTTGACCGCAATCTGTTTGCGGGCAGCGGCACTTTCGCTGTTGAGTGCCTGGAGGGTATAGTCCGATGCCAGGACTTCAGTTTTCAGTTCTTCGTAGTTGGAAGGGAAGATGACAGCCGGATAGTCAGCATCTTCAAACACGACCGGTATGTTTCCGTTCAGTGCAGTCAGTTCCTGAATCTTATTGCGTAAAGCAGTTTCGTTTAGTGACGCTTCTGTCTTCACGTTCAGCAATTCCAGATTGATCTTATTGGTTTCGATTACATTGGCGTCTCCTGTTTGCAAACGCTTGGCGTACATGGCTGAGAGCTCTTCGGCGTTTCGCAGCCGTTCGGTCAGTATCTGCTGTTGCTTTCGCAGCATGATGATATCCAGGCACACATCTTTTGCCTGTAGCAGGATGCCCTGACGGAATACACTCTTCTGCCCGTCAAAAGCACCGGCTTTCAGCCGGTTCAGTTGATTGCGGGTAGCATACAGGCTCGGAAAATCAAAGCTCTGGGAGACTACAAGTTCTCCGATCGTATTATTCTTGTCTTTATTATTCCACAAATGGGCATACGAAAGAGTCGGATCAGGCAGATTGTTGTCTGTCCGGGTTTCCAGTTTTTGAGAGGCAATCAATTGCGCATTGGCTTGCAACTCTTTATTATTGGTTTCAATGTTGCGCAGCACCCCGTCTATACCGGTTTGCGCTTGCAGTCCGGATAGCGCGAAGAGGGTAGCGGCAAGTATGGTTATTCGTTTCATATAATTATTGAAGTTCTTATTATTTTCTTTTTCCGTTCATCATCAGGTAAACAATCGGGATAATGAATCCGTTCAGGAAAGTCGATGTGAGCAGACCGCCCAGAATCACTTTTGCCATCGGACTCTGAATCTCGTTACCGGGCAGGCTTCCGCTCAATGCCAGCGGTATCAGTGCCAAGGCAGACGAAAGGGCTGTCATAACAATCGGGTTCAGACGGTCGAGTGATCCGCGGATTACGCTTTCGTATACTCCCAAACCTTCTACCTGTTGCAGGTGGTTGTAATGGCTGATAAGCAACATACCGTTACGGGTAGCGATACCAAACAACGAAATGAAACCGATGATGGCCGGAATACTGATTTCACCGGTTGTGATCAGCAGGGCAAACACACCGCCGATCAGTGCCAGCGGCAGGTTTATCAGGATAACTGCCGATTCCTTCACGCTGCGGAATTCATGATACAGCAGCAGGAAGATCACTACGATGGACATGAAGGAGGTCAGTGCCAATGTACGGCTGGCTGCCTGTTCGCTTTCAAACTGACCACCATATTCGATATGATAACCTTCGGGGAGCTTGATTTGTTCGTCCACTTGCTTTTGGATGTCATTGACCACACTCCGCAAGTCGCGGTCGGCTACGTTGGCGGAAATCACGATCTTACGTTTTACGTTTTCGCGATTGATGGTATTCGGCCCCATGGACGAGGCTACGTCGGCAATATAACTCAGGGGCACTTTTTTACCGTCTTGGGTGTCGACCATCAGGTTGCGTATCTTTTCGGCTTCGTCACGGAAGTTATTCTTTACTTTCACAATCAGGTCGAAACTCTTACCCTGTTCGTAAACCTGCGAAATCACCTCTCCGGCCAGTGCCACATTGATGTATTCCGAAAATTCCGGCAGGGTAATGCCGTATTTAGCCAACATTTCACGTTTGGGAGTGATTTTGAGCTGCGGGCGTTCAATCTGTTGTTCCACATTCAGGTCGGCAATGCCGGGGATATTGCCGATGGCTTCTTTTATCTGATTGCCCAGTGAGAACATTTTATTCAGGTCGTCACCAAACAGTTTGATGGCGATATTGGCTTTGGTACCGCTGAGCATAGCATCGATACGGTGGCTGATCGGTTGTCCGATCTCGATGTTTGCTCCGGTGATAGTACCCAGTTTTTCGCGTACGTCTGCCATCAGTTCGTTGCGCGAACGATCTTTCAGTTCAAACGGTGCCTCTATTTCCGAGACGTTGACTCCCAAAGCATGCTCGTCCAGTTCGGCACGTCCGGTTTTGCGGGCCACTGTCTGTATCTCGGGGATAGAGAGCAGAAGTTCCTCGGCACGGTGTCCCATCTTATCGCTCTCTTCGAGTGAGATGCCCGGCAGCGAACTGATGTTGATGGTGAATGAACCTTCATTGAATGGAGGGAGGAACGAGCGTCCCAACGTGAAGAAGAATCCCAGGGTAATGATGAACAGTCCGATGGTGCTTCCCAAGGTCAGGCGTTTATGAATTAACACCCAAGTCAGTGCTTTTTCGTATACCCCTTTCATCCAGCGGGCTACGAATGCTTCTTTCGGAAGCTTATCACCTTTTTCTTTGCCCAGCAGGTAGGAGCAAAGTACCGGGGTCAGGGTCAATGCCACTATCGTCGAGGCAAATAATGCTACGATGAAGGCAATGCCCAGCGGAACCAGCATGCGTCCTTCCATACCGGAAAGGAAAAAGAGAGGTACGAAACTGACCACAATGATCAGTGTAGAGTTCAAGATAGGCATACGGACCTCTTTGGAGGCGTTGAATACCACCTGGATGACCGAAAGACGTTCATTCTCCGGGAGGAGACGGTTTTCACGCAGGCGCTTGTATACGTTTTCTACATCGACAATGGCATCGTCTACCAGCGAACCAATGGCGATGGCCATACCTCCCAGACTCATGGTATTGATAGTCAGTCCCATGAAATGTAGAGTCAGGATGGATACCAGCAGTGAGAGCGGCAGGGTCACCAGCGAAATAATCGTGGTTCGCACGTTGGCAAGGAACAGGAATAAGACGATGACTACAAAGATACCGCCTTCAAAAAGGGACTTCTTTACATTGCTGATGGAACTGTCGATGAAACGGCTTTGACGGAAGATATCGGTAGATACCTTTACATCCGGTGGAAGATTCTTCCGGAGGTCTTGCAACGAAGCTTCCAGTTTGTCGGTCAACTCCAGAGTACTGGTGGCGGGCTGTTTGGTGACGGTCATCAGTACGGCAGGTTTTCCTCTTTCCGAAGCCGTTCCCAGTTTGGGGGCTTTCGGTCCGATCCGGACATCAGCGATATCCTCCAGCAGTACAGGTACGCTGTCGATACTCTTTACTACCGCTTTACCCAGTTGTTCTATGTTTGCGGTGGAGAGTACACCACGCACAATGTATTCGTTACCATATTCATAAAGTACACCTCCGTTGGCATTCAGGTTCATGCCGCGGGTGACGGTCATCACCTCATTCATAGATACGCCATAATGACGCATACGTTCCGGATCGAGTTGAATCTGATATTCTTTTAACTCTCCTCCCAATACAGCTACCTGTGCTACACCTCCGGTAGAGAGCAGGCGCGGACGTATGGTCCAGTCGGCAATGGTACGCAGGTCGAGCATGGAGGTCGAGTCGGCGGTTAATCCGATAATCAGGACTTCGCCCAGAATGGAGGATTGGGGACCCAGTGTCGGTTTGCCTACATTTGAAGGCAGTTCTTCACCTACGATGGCCAGCTTTTCGCTTACAATCTGGCGGGCGAGGTATATATCGGTTCCCCAGTCGAATTCTACCCATACGACAGAGAATCCGTTCGTGGAAGATGAACGTACCCGGCGCACACCGGTGGCACCGTTTACGGCTGTTTCAACGGGGAAAGTCACGAGTTGTTCCACCTCTTCGGCTGCCATTCCGTTGGCTTCGGTCATGATGACCACCGTCGGTGCATTCAGGTCGGGGAACACGTCTACTTCGGTATGCATGGCGGTATAAGTTCCGCCAATCAGTAACAGTACCGAGGCTACAAGTACCAAGATACGGTTCTGAAGTGAGAAATGTATGATTTTATTTAGCATATTCTTTTTTCGTTAGTTGTTATGCACCACATGGAAACCGGGCTGTGGCGCCTTGTCGTTAGTGTTCGTGGCTGTGTGCAGGTATTGCGTTACTTGCCGAAGCCAGTTTCACCTGGTAGGCACCTTGGGTCACTACCCGGTCACCGGCCTTGATACCCGAAAGTACCTGTACGCTCTTGCCGTTGTCGGCTCCGAGGGTGACTTCCTGCTTTTTATACCCTTCTTCATCCAGTTGCAGGTATGCGAAGAAAAGCCCCTGTTCTTCGGTCAGCGCCGTGCGGGGAAGCGACAGTACGTTCTCCATGGGAGACGACAACAAATATACTTCAACGAACGAGCCCGGGATGATGTCTCCTTTATTATCAAATTCGAAAGTGACCGGTACATAGAACGAATTTTCTCCTGCCGATTTACCGAATGACAAAAGACGGCCGTTCAGTTCTTTCAGTTCGTATACCTTATTGTCATAAGGAGTTTTGAAATTGGCCGAACCGATGGTGCGCAGAGACGGATAGTATTTTTCCGAAACTTCGGCACGCAAGAAGAGGCGACGGTTTTGAGTGATGCTGACCAATGGCTGGCCGATGGTTACGTAATCACCTTCTTTCACCAGGATGTTTTTTACAAATCCTGAGATGGGAGAGGTTACGGCCTGTCCTCCTGCCGAATGATTTTTGGCAAGGGCCTCATAGCTGATCCGGGCATTTTCGTAATTCTGTTCGGCTTGTGCGAATTCCTTATCGGATACGATTTTATTCTTTACCAGCGCTTGCATACGTTCATATTCCTTTCTGGATATATCGTAAGCGATACGGGCGCGTTGTACGGGATCACCATCGGCAATGTTACTGGATGAAATGGTCACCAGTGCAGTACCTTTGCCTACACTCATGCCTTCGGTCACTTTACCGCGAAAGCTGACTACTCCTGCTACGGTGGCTACTGCTACGGATTCGTCACCTTGTGCGGCCAGTACTTGTCCGCTTGTTTTTATCACTTGTTCAAATACTTCCGGTTCTATAATACTTGTTTTCACTCCGGCTGCTTCTGCTTTGGCTTTCGGCAGAATGATTTCGTCACTGTGACCGGTAGCCGGTTCACTGCTCCGGCTGTGTTCGTCACCTTCGTGATCATGTCCTTCATGGTCTTCGCCTTCGTGTTCATGGTCGTGCCCTTCGTGTTCATGGTCGTGTGCTTCGTGTTCATGGTCGTGTGCTTCTGTTCCATGGTCGTGCCCTTCGTGGTTGCCACCCGATTTACTGTTGCAGGAACCCAGGATAAACAATCCGAGGATTCCCATAAAGATAAGTTTCTTCATGATGATATAAATTCTTTACTTTTAATGATTCGGAAAAGTGAGTTTCTGTAGGTTTCAAACCCAAAGACCTTTGGCTTAAAACCAAGGCGTCGTTGGTTTTAAAGGAACTTCCCGTTGGTTTTAAACCAACCGTCCGGATATTCCTAACCTTACCAAATGTGGCTTAGAAGCCTATACAACAGGGTATGGAGGGGCACGAAGGCCAAATGCACGGTTGACAGCCGTACCGTGGAGAGACTCCCGGTATGCGTAATAATTCTTAATACGTCGCTCCTGGGGCCTGAATAAATTCTCTATGATAAAGTCCGTAAATAAGATGGCAGTAAATAGGTAATGAGGATTATTGTCTGCCTGTACGGAAGGGGTTGGTGAGTTGAGGCGTGTCATACATCCGTCATTGCAGCACGAATCGTTGCCCGGATGATGATGTTTAGGACACTGGGGTTCCGGTGTCAAGTCGTTCTTCATGCAAATCACGCCATCGGCATGATGATGATGGGGGATAACAGGTACGACCAGCATGATCATGCTGATGAAAAGGAGAAAAGAGACTATGTACCGTTTATTCCTCATTCTTAATTTAGATTATTGCGAGGCAAAGATAGTCTATCATTGGATAAAAAACAAACGGTGTTACTTAAAAAACAAAAAGACAGATGCGTCGTACTTTTTACCACGGAGTATCACAGAGCCTTTTTTTGTTAATGATCAACGACCGAAAATCGACTCCATGTTACTCTGTGTCCTCTGTGGTGAGTTTCGACATACCTGTCTTAAATGAAATGTCGGAAACGTTTGTTATTTTTTGCCTCCTTTGTCTTTGGTACATTTGCTGTCTTTGCATCCGGCTTTAGCCTTGCAATCAGCTTTGTGTTTACATCCGTCAGTTGTTTTCTTATCTGCTTCTTTCTTGCAACATGCTTTTTCTTCCTTTTTACAGCATGCTTTGCTGTCTTTTTTGTCACATTGCTCTTTCTTGACTTCTTTCTTTTTTACGTCCTGAGCTTGGGCAGTAGTAGTGCCTGCCATGCACATTGCTGCGATAAAAGCAGCACAGAAAACTAATTTCTTCATACGGTTTCTTTTTTAATTGATTAAATGGGTTTTGTACTTCTCTGTTTTACTTAACAGGTAAAAGTTGCCGTATGTTAGTTATCGAATATTAAATTTACGGGAATAAGATCCGGAGATATCATTTCTCCAATTCACGTAACGAATCCATTTTCTTTTTATCAAGGAATTCATAGATACCGCATAAATGTTCGGTCACCTTTTGGTTTCCGAATTCGTATACCTTGGTCACCAGTCCGTCCAGGAAGTCACGGTCGTGTGATACTACGATCAGTGTACCGTCGAAATCTTTCAATGCCTGTTTCAGGATATCTTTGGTTTTCAGGTCAAGGTGATTGGTCGGTTCGTCAAGAATCAGCAGATTCACAGGTTCCAGCAACAGTTTGATCATGGCCAGGCGGGTACGTTCACCTCCCGAGAGTACTTTTACTTTTTTCATCGACTCTTCCGGTCCGCCAAACATGAACGCTCCCAGCAGGTCGCGTATTTTATTACGTATTTCGCCTTTGGCTACATCATCGATTGTCTGGAATACAGTCAGGTTTTCATCCAGAAGCGATGCCTGATTCTGGGCAAAGTATCCTATCTGTACGTTGTGCCCTAAAGTCAGTGTTCCATCATGCTCTATTTCGTTCATGATGCATTTCACCAGTGTCGATTTACCTTCACCGTTTTTGCCGACAAATGCCACCTTATCACCGCGTTCTACTGTCAGAGTGGCGTTGCGGAAGACAACTTTATCACCATAGCTCTTGCCTACACCATCCATAATGACGGGATAGTTGCCCGAACGGGGTGAAGGCGGGAACTTCAGACGCAATGCCGATGTGTCTTCTTCGTCCACTTCCAGTATTTCCAGTTTTTCGAGCATCTTTACCCGGCTTTGCACTTGGAGTGTTTTTGAATAGGTACCTTTGAAACGTTCGATGAAATCTTTGGTTTCAGCAATGAATTTCTGCTGTTCTTCGTAGGCTTTCTGTTGCTGTTCACGACGTTCTTTGCGTAATTCCAGATATTTGGAGTAGTTCACTTTGTAATCGTAAATGCGTCCCATAGTCACCTCAATGGTACGGGTAGTGATGTTATCTACGAATTTGCGGTCGTGACTGATGACGATTACTGCCTTTCCGTTATTGATCAGGAAGTCTTCCAACCATTGAATAGACTCGATGTCCAGGTGGTTGGTCGGTTCATCCAATAAAAGCACATCCGGCTTTTGCAATAAAAGTTTAGCCAGCTCGATACGCATCCGCCATCCACCGCTGAAGTCACTGGTCTGGCGGTGGAAATCTTCGCGCATGAAGCCTAATCCGAGAAGTGCCTTTTCTACGTCCTCTTCGTAGTTGGTGGCGTCGATGGCATAAAACTTTTCGCTGAGAGTCGACACGTTCTCTATCAGTTCCATGTAGCTGTCGCTCTCATAGTCTGTGCGTGTCTCCAGCTCTTTGTTCATGCGTTCTATCTCAGCTTCCATTTCGTGCAGATGGGCAAAGGCCTGGGCAGTCTCCTCAAAAACCGTTCGCCCGTCTTCTGTCATCAAATGTTGGGGCAGATAGGCTATGACGCACTCTTTGGGAGCAGATATCCTGCCACGGGTAGGCTGACGTACGCCTGCCAGAATCTTGAGTAGGGTACTCTTACCTGCACCGTTCTTTCCCATAAGCGCGATGCGGTCTTTTTCGTTAATTACAAATGAAATATCGCTAAATAATGTGGTTCCGCCGAATTCCACGGCCAGTCCGTCTACTGAAATCATATCGCTTCTTTAAATTTTAGCCGCAAAGATAATCAAATCTATGATTTTTTTTTATACCTTGCGGGCTGAATCGAATAAGATGAAATAAAAAGCAAACCTATTATATAAAATGGATATTGAAGAAATTAAAGATTTTCGTCCCCTTATTCTTGTGGCCGAAGATGATGATAGCAATTTCAAATTGATTAAAGCTATTATCGGTAAGAAATGTGACATTCTGTGGGCGAAGAACGGTGAAGAAATGTTGAACTTATACCGTGAACACACTCAAGATGCACATGCTATCCTTATGGATATTAAAATGCCGATTATGAACGGATTGGAAGCAACCCGGATTATTCGTGAAGAAGGAGCTTCCCTCCCTATTATTATGCAGACTGCTTATGCTTTTAGCTCAGACCGGGAGAATGCCATGCAAGCCGGTGCATCCGAAGTATTGGTGAAGCCCATTACGGTAAGTGCACTTCGAGGTTGTTTAAGCAGCTATTTTCCGGAGATCAAGTGGTGAGGTGACGTTGATTAAAATAGATGTCAAAACTCATATTCACCACAGATTACAGGGATTTACACAAAAACGATTTTTAATCTGCTGGTAACCCATAATATTTATCTGTGTAAATCCCTGTAATCTGTGGTGAGTTATGAAATACCTTCCTATTTTAAAGGGGATTATTAAATATCTGTTTCTATCTGGAATTTACGGCTTACTTTCATCAGGTTGATCGTATAAGTGACTACGTTTTGTGCTTCCTGGATCATGGTCAGATAAACCATACTTACTTTAATACTTCCGGTCTGGCTCTGGATACGCTGTAGTTCCTGGCGTTTCAGGTGTGATAGCTGTGAGTTCAGATCATTGGCCCGGTGCAGGTCTTCTTCAAGATTGCTGTAATTGTTGCCTTCCAGTTTTTGGCGGCATTGCTGGATCAGATAGGTGATATCTTCGGCTACATCTCCAAATTCACCTTTTTGGATAGCATCCAGCGGATTGAAATTGTTGTCAATGTGTTCCAGACAGGGTTCGCACAGGCGGCTGATACTGTATACCAGTTCGCTTGCAAAGTCATTTCCCTGATAATAATAAAGTCCTTTTTCAAGTACGGTGTGATTATCCAATTTGCACATTGCTACGGTTCCGGTGCGCTTCATCTGCTTGATCAGTTGTTTTTCAAACTTGGTAGATCCCATTGCCCGGCGCAATCCGCGGAGGTTTTCGTGCAAGAATGAAGTCACGGTGAGCTCAAAGTTCTGTTCTGCATATTCCAGTACTTTACTCAACTCTTCGCGTGTATGCTTACGCATTAGCTCTAAAGCTTCGTGGCTGCTTGTGGCTTGCATCAATTGCTTCAAAGTTTCGTTTCCTTTCTCTTTCTCTTTTTTCTTTTTGTACATCAACTGGCTGCGGATCAGAGTGAATGCTGCCAGACCGATCAGGGCTATGATAGCTATGCTTCCTCCGAAGTGGATGACCATGGCAACAAAGAAACAGATGGTGAAGGCAGCTCCGGCAGTGATGAACCATCCGCCGATGACACTTAGTACACCGGTGATACGGTAAACGGCTGAATCACGTCCCCAGGCACGGTCGGCAAGTGAGGTACCCATGGCCACCATGAAAGTGACGTAGGTTGTAGAAAGAGGAAGT
Organism: Bacteroides fragilis NCTC 9343; assembly: GCF_000025985.1. Lineage (NCBI taxonomy): Bacteria > Pseudomonadati > Bacteroidota > Bacteroidia > Bacteroidales > Bacteroidaceae > Bacteroides > Bacteroides fragilis. Next base: position 4,131,638 of record NC_003228.3, on the reverse strand, counting down.
TTTAACGAAGTACCCACGGCGATCAACAGACCTGCCAATACCAGATTGACAGAAGCGCGAACCAAGTCGAATGCCGCACCGTCGGCAATGATGGCTTCGTCTTTACGGAAGCGGGTATCTATCCAGCGTTTGGCACTCGGCGGAGTAATGCGGGAAATACCGTTGGCCAGTGTGAGGCTGAAACGCACCAGTGTTCGGGCTATCGGTGTGCTTCCGAAGTTTTCTTCACCTTCATCCTGACGGGAGAGGTCTACCGAGGTCTTGATTACGGCATGTGCCTTTTTGGAAGTACACAAGGCGTATACCATGACGGCTCCGGCACCTATCAGGAAATACCACGGTGTTTTGGCTGAACCCATCAGAGAGGTCATCAGGAAACCGTCCGGTCCGACAGAAGTTCCGTTGGCGGTATAGTCTATGAACGAAGAATAACCGGCTAAAGGTACACCGATAAAGTTGACGAGGTCATTACCGGCAAATGCCAGTGCCAATGCAAATGTACCCAGCAGAACGACTACCTTGAATACATTTACTTTCAGCCAGTGTAATATCTGCATCAGGATGGTAGAGATGACAAAGAAACAACTTACCAGCATCATCGTGTTTTCTTGTACCCACTGCTTGTTCTCAGGAGTCATGAAAGAGCTGTCTTTCAATCCTTTTATCACCATGAAATAAACGATGGCAGTAGAAGCGATGCCACCGAATAGTGCAATGCTGTATTTTATATTGCTCTTGTAGTTAAATGTAAACACCATGCGTGCCAGCCATTGTACAAGCATACCGAAAAAGAAGGCAATGGCAACGGAGACAAAGATGGCCATGATGACAGACAAGGCTTTGTCGGTGTTGATAAGATCACCCAATCCCAGTGTATCACTGTTGTGCACTTTGATAAGTGCCAGGGCAAAAGTACCTCCCAAAAGTTCGAATACCATTGAAACGGTGGTCGAGGTAGGCATTCCCATAGAGTTGAATACATCGAGCAGAACGACGTCTGTCAGCATTACGGCAAGCAGGATGCACATGATTTCGGCGAAATAGAAATGTTCCGGTTGGTAGATGCCGTGTCTTGCGATGTCCATCATACCGTTTGATAAGGACGCTCCGATGAAGATACCGGCACCTGCAATGAACAATATTGTTTTAAAAGATGCCGCCTTTGCTCCGACAGCCGAATTGAGGAAATTTACCGCATCGTTACTTACACCGACCATCAAGTCGAATACGGCAAGTACGAATAGGAAGATAATAATACATAGATAAATTGTCTCCATAAATGTGTATGTTATTTCTGGCTGCAAAGGACGGATTTTCGTATTGCAGAGAAATGTCATACATGTTACAGAAATGTTTCATTCTTCTCTTTTAGGTAATTATAGAAGGTATACTGCGCTCTGACGGGCGCGGCATTTGTTTTGAATTTAAATATATTATTCAGTTTATCATCGACGAAGCAAGCCTTTTGATTGTCCGATAACTGGATATGAAGCATATCGACGATTTCTTCCCGTAATTCATGATCGAGAATGGGTACCACCGCTTCGATTCGTCGATATAAGTTACGACGCATCCAGTCCGGTGAACCCATATATACTTTGGGGTGTCCGGCATTACCGAAATACCAGATGCGGGCATGTTCCAGAAAACTGTCCACAATACGGGTGACACGTATGTTACAACTATATTCTTGTCCGGGTATCAGGCAACAAATGCCTCGTACGATCAGATCTATTTTTACACCTTTTTGTGAGGCCTCGTAGAGCCGGTCTATCATTATCGGGTCTTGCAGGGCGTTCATCTTCAAGATGATTCTTCCGCCTCTTCCTTTTTCGGCCAGTTCTATTTCTTTGTCGATCAGCCTGTTCAGTTCGGGAATCAGGTTGAAACGTGCCACAAGCAACCGGGTGAATCGGGGATTCTCTTTGCCTCTGAGGGTACGGAACAGGTTTGTGAGGTCATGTACGATGACCGGATTGCTGGTAAACAGTCCGCAGTCTGCATACAGTGTAGCCGTCTTCTCGTTGAAGTTGCCGGTACTGATATAAGCGTAACTGTGAATCTTTTCACCGGTGAAGCTGCGACGGCGTATCAGAGCTACTTTGGCATGTACCTTCAGCCCCGGTATACTATAGATAATGTTGATACCGGCCGCTTTCATCATTTCGGCAGTGGCGAGGTTGTTCTCTTCATCGAAACGGGCTTTGAGTTCCACGAATACCGTGACTTTTTTACCGTTTTGTGCAGCAGCAATCAAGGTGTTGATGACAGCCGAGTTTTCTGCTACCCGATATTGGGTTACCATGATTTCACGGGTTTCGGGATTGTGCACTGCTTCGTAAAGGAAGTGGATGAAGTGGTCGAAAGAATGGTAAGGATAGTATAACAATAAATCTTTCTTTTCAACATAACTGAAAATGGATTCCTTGTCGTTCAGTCGATTCAGTTTCATTGGGATCGGTCTCTCAATCCGGGGAATGGAATGATTGGGGTTCGGCAAGTGACGCAGATCTTCCAGGTTAAGGTGTTTGTCTCCCGGTACCAACTCTTCGTGCCGGATTCGGAAAGCGTCTACCAGGAAGTTCAGAAAATCATCGGGCATGGCGCGGTCATAGACGAAACGGCATACGGCACCTATCTTGCGCTTTTTGATTTTTTTCTTTACTTGTTCCACCAGGTCGACACTGTTGATCGTGTCGTCTATCATAATATCGGCATCTCTCGATATTTTGATACAATAACTGCAATCTACTTCGTATCCGGGGAAAATGACGTCTATGTTCGCTTTGATAATATCTTCGATAAACATCAGATAATAATCTCTGCCATGCTTGGGTAATTCGATAAAGCGGGGCACTTTACTGTAGGGTAGTTTCATCACAAAATATTGCAGATGATCAGCATCTTCTTTGTTTGTACCTTTCAGGAACAGGCGAACTGCCAGGTAGAGCCGGTTGTCGCGCAGAAAAGAGATTACTTTGTCTTTGGATACCGGTACCGGTTGCAGGTAAGGGAATATCTCTTCCCGGAAAAAGTCTTTTACGAATTGTTGGTGGAAAGGCTCTACATTGCGGCTTTGATAGAAGACAACGTGATTTTTGCGTAATGCAGGTATGATCTTTTTTTCATAGATGTGGATACGATCCTCCAATTGTCGGTTCACTTCCCGGTTGATTTCTTCCAGCAGGTCCTTGGCCGATTGCAGGGATTCTTCCGTTCCATCTGTTACGCCGGAGGCTACAGCTTTGTGGTCGGCTACTCTGATTTTGTAGAACTCTTCCAGGTTGGAGGAATAAATAGAGATAAAATTGATACGTTCGTAGAGTGGGAGCCGGTCGTCGTCAGCTTCCAGAAGTACCCGGTAGTTGAATGATAGCCAACTAATATCTCTTTTGAAGTATTGGTATTTGTTTTCCATTTGCACGTAAGGTTTGCCCAAATATAGTTACCTTTGCAGAGATAAACAAAGAAAGTATGACAAAAGTTGGCTTATTGTCCGACACACACAGTTGGTGGGACGAAAAATATTTGCAATATTTCGAAACTTGTGATGAAATCTGGCATGCCGGAGATATTGGTTCAGTGGAGGTGGCACAGAAGTTGGCAGCTTTCCGTCCTTTCCGTGCTGTGTACGGTAATATTGATGGTCAGGAAATTCGCCGGATGTTTCCTCAAGTGAATCGTTTTACGGTGGACGGTGCCGAAGTTCTGATGAAGCACATCGGGGGGTATCCGGGAAATTATGATCCGTCCATCAAGGGAAGCCTATTGGTGCATCCACCCAAGTTGTTTATCAGCGGACACTCGCATATATTAAAGGTAAAGTATGATAAGACGCTGGATATGCTTCACATCAATCCCGGTGCTGCAGGGATGTCCGGATTTCATAAAGTACGTACCATGGTTCGTTTTGCCATAGATAATGGTGTGTTTAAGGATTTGGAAGTGATTGAACTGGCCGGCTAATAAATTTGTATTTTTATTTTGTCACGTCAGAATTCTTTCCGTTCTTTGTCACAGGTTTAGGGATACAAGCTATAAGCAACCCGTTATGAATAAGCGGATTTTGCATTGAGTTTATATATAATTTACTGTAGCTTGTGATTTGTAATCTGTAGCTCGTAACTTGTAACATTCAAAATATGAAAGGAATTATTCTTGCCGGCGGTAGTGCCACCCGACTCTATCCGTTGTCAAAGGCCATATCGAAGCAAATGATGCCGGTGTATGACAAGCCGATGATATACTATCCGCTTTCTACATTGATGCTTGCCGGAATACGGGAAGTGTTGGTTATTTCTACTCCTCGTGATCTGCCGTTGTTCCGTGAACTTCTGGGGAGCGGTGAAGAGTTTGGAATGTCCTTTTCATATCTGGTGCAGGAGCAGCCTAACGGACTTGCCCAGGCTTTTGTGCTGGGAGCCGATTTTCTGAATGGTGAACCGGGCTGTTTGATATTAGGAGATAATTTGTTTTACGGACAAGGTTTCTCAGCTATGCTTCGCCGGGCGGCTACCATTGAAAAGGGAGCTTGCATCTTTGGATATTATGTGAAGGACCCTCGCGCCTATGGCGTCGTGGAATTTGATGGAAGTGGAAAGGTTGTTTCGTTGGAAGAGAAACCTGCTGTCCCCAAGAGCAATTATGCCGTCCCCGGACTTTATTTCTATGATGCTACGGTGACTGAAAAAGCGCTTGCTTTGGAGCCTTCTGCCCGGGGTGAATATGAAATAACTGATTTGAACAAGCTATATCTCGACGAAGGAACACTGAAAGTCGAACTCTTTGGCCGTGGCTTTGCCTGGTTGGATACGGGGAATTGCAACAGTTTGCTCGAAGCCTCTAATTTTGTGGCTACTATCCAGAATCGTCAGGGATTTTATGTCAGTTGTATTGAAGAGATAGCCTGGCGTAACGGATGGATTTCTTCTGCTCAGTTAAAAGCTTTGGGCGAGAAATTGGAAAAGACCGAATACGGTAAATATCTGATAGACTTAGCAAATTAATAAATCAATCATAAAGAATATGAAAACTTATCTTGTAACCGGTGCTGCCGGATTTATCGGTGCCAATTATCTGAAGTATATTCTGGCTAAACACAGTGATATCAAGGTGGTAGTGCTCGATGCACTGACTTATGCCGGAAATCTTGGAACGATTGCCAACGACATTGATAACGAACGTTGCTTTTTTGTGAAAGGTGACATTTGCGATCGTGAACTGGCCGACCGCCTTTTTGGTGAGTACAAGTTTGACTATGTAGTGAATTTTGCTGCTGAAAGCCATGTAGACCGTAGCATTGAGAATCCGCAACTTTTCTTGATGACCAATATTCTGGGAACACAAAACCTGTTGGATGCCGCACGTCGCGCATGGGTAACCGGTAAAGATGAATACGGATATCCTACCTGGCGTAAAGGGGTACGTTATCATCAGGTATCTACCGACGAGGTTTACGGTTCGCTTGGTGCCGAAGGCTATTTCCATGAAACGACTCCACTCTGTCCGCATAGCCCGTACAGTGCATCGAAAACCAGTGCCGATATGGTGGTAATGGCTTATCACGATACCTATAAGATGCCGGTGACTATCACTCGCTGTTCAAACAACTACGGTCCGTATCATTTTCCGGAGAAACTGATTCCGCTGATTATCAAGAATATTCTTGAAGGTAAGAAACTTCCTGTGTATGGAGACGGTAGCAATGTGCGCGACTGGCTGTACGTGGAAGATCATTGCAAGGCTATCGACCTGGTAGTTCGTGAAGGTGTGGAAGGAGAAGTATACAATGTGGGCGGACATAACGAGAAGACTAATCTTGAGATTGTAAAATTAACAATCGCAACGATTCATCGCCTGATGGCAGAACATCCCGAATATCGTGAGGTGTTGAAGAAAAAAGAGAAAAATGCCGATGGTGAAATTTCAATCGACTGGATAAACGAAGATTTAATTACGTTTGTCAAGGATCGTCTGGGGCATGACCAGCGCTACGCCATCGATCCGACAAAGATCACTAATGCCTTGGGTTGGTATCCCGAAACGAAATTTGAAGTCGGCATTGTGAAAACAATCGAATGGTATCTGAATAATCAGGAATGGGTGGAAGAAGTAACCAGTGGTGATTATCAGAAATATTACGAACGGATGTATAGCAAACGTTGACTTGCTAACCGTTTATAACAAGTCCTATTGACAATAGGATTCCCATTAACAGCATATTGCGTGAAGTTTCGCCCAATATGCTGTTTAATTTTTTGCCACTATGTATCTGTACCATTTTTTTCCAGGTCCGAATGTGGAAGAACAGGTAAAGTTGGGGTAAGAGAGTTGCGTATAGGTGCCCGTTGAATAGAAACCAGAAACAAAGCCAGGCAGCTGTAATGCCGAGCAGTAAATAAAAGTATCTGCCGAAGGATTCACCGAAACGGACTACAACGGTCTTTTTTCCGCTTTTTCGGTCGGCATCCCGATCCCGGTAATTGTTAACTACCAGTAATGTATCTACAATCAGTCCGCATACCAGTGATGCAACCGTGACGTTTGGTGTCCAATTGAGAGCCTGTACGTAATAAGTACCCCCTACCGGAACGAAGCCGAAGAATACAATGACCAATACGTCTCCCCATCCTTTATAGGATAATGGATAAGGTCCTGTGGTGTATAAGAAGGCGAACAATACACACAACGCACCTATAAGAATCAACTCCCATCCTGCATAAAACAGGAGAGTACACCCGATCAGGCAGGCCAGGCCTACCGTGATGAAGATACCTTGTTTCATCGCGGCTGCCGAAATCCAGCCTTGTGCACAGGCACGTTCCGGTCCGAGACGATCTTCGCGGTCGGTCCCTTTTAGAAAGTCAAATAAATCGTTGATGAAATTGGCGGCAACCTGCATCAGTCCGGCGAACAAACAGCAGATCAATGCCGGTATCCAATTGAATTTTCCGTCGGCAAAAGCCAATGCACAACCTATCATTACCGGAGTAATGGCACCTGCCAGTGTTTTGGGGCGGGCCGCAAGTATCCATGCCTGCAACGAGTTACGTTTCACTTCTTCCATTTTCTTTTTCTATCATCCGTTTTTGAGAGAACAAAGATAGGGCAAAAAACGTATATTTTTGCTTTTTTGTCTATCTTTGCGCTCCTGATATTAGAGAATATGAAGAAGATAATATACCTGTTGGCGGCACTTTTGTTGCTGCTTTCCTCTTGTAAATCGAAGAAGAATCTGGTTTCTCCGATTCCTCGTCCGGTATTGAATGTTGATTCTGTCCGTCCGGATAGCTCCGATGTAGTGGCCCGGCTGTTCTCGCCGGATACCTCCGAACTCAAAAAATTCTCAGTCAAGCGGAAGAGAGAAAAAACGCATGTTGCCTCTCCTGTTATAACGCGCTCTGCTCCTTCCATTGTAGCCCGGGGGACTCGTATTACCAGTTCTGCGGTGAGCGTATCTTCCGTTTATCCGGGTATCGACCGGGTGAAAAAGTACGAGTTCACCCATCGTGATGTGCCTGATGCTTTTGACGGTTTCCGTATTGCTTTTATTTCGGATTTACATTATAAGAGTCTTTTCAAGGAGAAAGGTCTGGAGAGTCTGGTACGTTTGTTGAATGCCCAGCATGCCGATGTACTGTTGATGGGAGGTGACTACCAGGAGGGATGTCAGTACGTGCCCGAGCTCTTTGCGGCGTTGGCTAAAGTCAAAACTCCAATGGGGACTTATGGAGTGATGGGAAATAACGATTATGAACGTTGCCATGATGAAATTATCCGTGAGATGCAACGTTACGGCATGCGACCTCTTGAACATCAGATCGATACGTTGAGACGTGATGGAGCACAAATTATCTTGGCCGGTGTACGCAATCCGTTTGACCTTGCCAATAACGGAGTTTCGCCTACTTTGTCCCTTTCTCCGTCTGATTTCGTAATACTATTGGTACACACACCCGATTATGCCGAGGATGTGTCAGTCGCTAATTCTGATTTGGTCCTGGCAGGGCATACACATGGCGGGCAAGTCCGGATTTTGGGATATGCTCCCATTATTCCTTCACACTATGGCAGCCGTTTTCTGACAGGATTGAAGTATAACTCGGCTAAGATTCCGATGATTGTGACCAATGGAATCGGTACCTCAAATAAGAATATCCGTATCGGTGCACCTGCCGAGATTGTGATAATTACACTGCATCGTCTCCGGAATGAATAATTCTCAGGTATGGCAGGAGTGGGAAGAATCAATGCTGTCGGTCTGTTGTATAATTCTTTTATATACAGCCGGATGAAGGAAATAACGTATATCTTTTCCGGTAGCCAGGGCTTCTCTGATGAAGGTAGAACTGATTTCGAATATGGGAGAATCTGCTACGTGTACGTTCGGGGGTAACTGTGACTTATCTACAGAGAATCCCGGACGGGGATAAACGAGTATCTTATTTTCTGAGACGATACGTTCCGATTCGAACCATCGGTCAAATACCATCCAATTGTCAGAGCCTATAATCAACTGGAATTCTCTTTCGGGATATTCTTGTTTCAGGCGATTGAGCGTATGGATCGTATAAGAAGGACGGGGCAGATGAAATTCGAAATCGGATACCCGGAATCGCGGATATCCCTCAATAGCAAGCTGTACCAGTTGCAGACGCAGTTCGTCCGGCCATAAATCAGCCTGATTCTTGAAAGGATTGTGCGGGGTGACCATAAACCAGACTTCATCCAGCCCTTCAAACTCGCACAGATAGTTGGCCAGTGCCAGATGTCCGATGTGGATCGGGTTGAAAGAGCCGCTGAAGATTCCGGTTTTAGTCTTTGCCATATGCTATAATCACGAATAAGAAAGAGTAGGAGATTATTCTGTATCGATGCCCAGAAACTCTTTGATCACTTTCAATGCGTGTGCCTTGGCTGTTTCCAGGTCGTCATTAATGATAACCTTATCAAATTTCGGAGCAAAACTTAATTCATATTCGGCTTTGGCTATCCGACTCTCGATCACTTCGGGAGTATCTGTTCCGCGTCCGATCAGACGGCGGCGCAGTTCGTCAATGCAGGGAGGCTGGATAAAAAGCGAAAGTGCCCGTTCACCATAATATTTCTTGATGTTACAGCCACCTACGACATCTACATCGAATACAACATTTTGTCCGGCAGCAAGCTGTTTTTCTACCTGTGCTTTCAGAGTGCCGTAGAACCGGTCGGTATATACTTCCTCGTATTCCAGGAATTCATTGTTTGCAATGCGTTGACGGAATTCATCGGGAGAGAGGAAAAAATATTCTACTCCATGCTTTTCGTTTCCCCGGGGGGGACGACTGGTGGCTGAGATCGAGAATGCAAGATTCAACTTTTGAGCCAACAAATAATTTATGATTGTTGACTTACCCGATCCGGAAGGAGCAGAAAAGATGATTACTTTGGCTTCACCCGTTTTGTGTGGGGTAGTTATTCTTTCAGTTGGGTTCATAATCTATCGTTATTACATCACATTCAGCACCTGTTCTTTGATCTGCTCCAGTTCGTCTTTCATCTGTACCACGATTTTTTGCATTTCAGCGTGGTTCGATTTACTGCCGAGTGTATTGATCTCCCGTCCCATTTCCTGAGCGATGAATCCCAGCTTTTTACCTTGTCCGCTGCCACTTTCAAGCGTACTGATGAAGTATTTCAGATGATTGCCCAAACGTTGTTTCTCCTCGTTGATATCGAGTTTCTCGATGTAGTAGATCAGTTCCTGTTCGAGACGGTTCTTATCATAGTCCACATTGAGTGTTTTCTCCAGTGCATCGGTGATACGTTCTTTAACCTTATCTACCCGTTCTTTTTCATAAGGGGTTACCGATTCGAGCAGACGATGGATATTCGCGATTTTTTCCCGGAACTTTTTTTCCAGAGCAGCACCCTCTTGTTTTCGGAAATCGACTAAATGTGAAACAGCCTCTTTGACTGCTGCGTACACTATTCCCCATTCTTCCTCACTCAACTCCTGTGTTTCGGTACGGGTCATTACATCCGGCATACGGAGTAAAGTCTGAAACCAGTCAGTAGGTACTGCAATGTGGAGGTTTTCGGAGATAGCTTTGATTTGGTTGTAATATCCTTCTACCAATACTTGGTTGATGGGAGTGGCAGCGTCTGCACACTCTTTCTTTTCCACCCAGAGGCTGAAGTCAACTTTTCCACGTTCCAGCACACGTGCAATTTCATTGCGGATTTCCATCTCTTTTTCACGGTATGCCGGTGCGATACGTGCCGACAAATCCATCGCTTTGCTATTAAGCGATTTTATCTCTACGTTAATCTTCTTATCGGGAAGTTCGGCAGTTGCTTTGCCATATCCCGTCATGGATTGTATCATATTACCAAAAGTTTTGTGCAAAAATACGGGATAATTTTAAGATAATCGCTGTAAATGGATAAAAAAGACATCTTGGTTAGAAGAAACTGTTTTGAAATTTCTGCCATAATAATCTTAGAATCCGGTATTTCGATAACGAAGGTGCGGCAACCGAACACATACGAAAAAGGTTCTTCTTCAAATTGGGTGGCAAGTTTTCTTTTACTCATGGAATCTAATTCAGTTTTCGGACGTGTAAGCCCTCGTTTATAGTTGACAAAAAAGCAAGTATCCCGGCTTTCGCCCGAAGAGTCCATCCGTGAGATAAAGAAGCGAACCTCAGACTAAACCATCTAAAAATCAACACTTTTAAAAAGTAAGATCTCTGTCCTCAAAAGCTTTGTTTTAACACAGGGTTAAAACTTGTTCTTTGGATGTGAATAAGATGTTCTTTAAATGCAAAAGACTTGTTATTTGCGCACAAGAACCTGACAACCTGCAAAGGGCGTTAACAATGTTAATTGAAAAAAGGTATAAGGATGAAGATACCGGTTCAGACGGTGTAAATTCACTTCTTAAACTTGAGTTATGAGTTGGAGTATCCAGTTCTACATTCCTAAAATCGCAGTATCAAACGCCCTTGTTGTTGCTAATGTAGTGCTCTGATATTTAATGCTTTAGTAAGCAAGGTAGTTTTTTGGAAATTTGCATATTCCATTAGTTGATAGTAACTATTTCGAATATTCTGCCTTTTGAACGGGAGAAAGCGATGTGATCCTTATCCGTTGGGTCTGTTTGTTAATGTGATCGAGAGGCCCGTCAGACTTGCGAGTAAATAGAAATAGTATATAGTAGTGTATCTGTTTCATTGCAGGTTTTAAAACTTGTTATATTTGTCTTTTGCTTGTATAAAACAGTCTGATAAAGTATGTAAAAACTTAATTTAATGCAATGATTTTGAAGGGAAATGCGCTTTATTTATATCTCGGTGCGGTAATCTGAAAATAATCATGTAAATTTGCGTCAATTTAATAATCTGATTCTTATGTCGTGTATCCTACATATTGAGACTTCTACCGCCGTTTGTTCGGTAGCAGTAAGTGAAGACGGGCAGAATATTTTTGTGAAAGAAGACCTTAAGGGGCCTTCACATGCCGTTTCGTTGGGAGTATTTGTGGATGAAGCGTTGTCTTTCATCGATAGTCATGCCATTCCTTTGGATGCGGTAGCCGTCAGTTGTGGTCCCGGATCGTATACCGGGCTTCGCATTGGCGTTTCGATGGCAAAGGGTATTTGTTACGGACGTAATGTCCCGTTGATCGGTATCCCGACATTGGAAGTGTTGAGTGTACCTGTGCTGCTTTATCATGAATTGCCGGAAGATGCATTGCTATGCCCGATGATTGATGCACGGCGGATGGAGGTATATGCGGCTATCTATGACCGTGCGTTGAATGTGAAGCGTGAGATTTCCGCCGATATCGTGGACGAGAATTCTTATCTTGAATATCTGGAACAGCATCCTGTCTATTTCTTTGGAAATGGAGCCGCAAAGTGCCGTGAAAAGATTACGCACCCCAATGCGCATTTTATAGATGATCTTCATCCGTTGGCAAAGATGATGTTCCCGCTTGCAGAAAAGGCCGTTGCAATCAACGACTATAAAGATGTGGCCTATTTTGAGCCTTTCTATCTGAAAGAGTTTGTGGCTTCGCAACCCAAGAAGTTACTTTAATGCTTTTCACTCCTTTTTTGATTTACTATTTTTAAAATATAATTTAACTACATGCAGTATAATACTCAACAGAAAAGAATGCCGCTGCCGGAATATGGTCGCAGTATCCAGAATATGGTTGACTTTGCGTTGACTATCCAGGATCGTTCCGAACGTCAGCGTTGTGCCAATACCATTATCAATATCATGGGTAATATGTTTCCCCATTTGAGAGATGTACCCGATTTCAAGCATAAATTATGGGATCATCTGGCTATTATGGCCGACTTTAAGCTTGATATCGATTATCCTTACGAGATTATCCGTAAAGACAATCTGGTAACGAAACCGGATCCGATTCCTTATCCAAGTACTAAGATCCGCTACCGCCACTATGGTCGTACATTGGAAATATTAATCAAAAAAGCGTGTGAATTTCAGGAAGGGGATGAAAAGAAGAATCTGGTAGCCCTTATCTGCAATCACATGAAGAAAGACTATATGGCATGGAATAAAGATACGGTAGACGACCGGAAAATCGCCGAAGACCTGGCCGAATTCTCGGGAGGCAAATTGCAGATGGATGACGAGATTCTGCGTCTGATGTCTGAACGTATTGCTCAGAACTACCGTCCACGTACGAATAACAACAATAACCAGAGAAATAATAATCAGAGAAGAAAATTCTGATCAAAGTGATTATTAGCATTATCATTAACCACTAATCACCTCGAAACATGGCTTCATTTGTAATCGAAGGAGGGCACAGACTTAGTGGGGAAATTCATCCCCAAGGTGCCAAAAACGAAGTGTTGCAGATTATCTGCGCTACATTGCTTACTGCCGAAGAAGTAACAGTGAATAACATTCCGGACATCCTGGACGTCAATAACCTGATTCAGTTAATGCGGGATATGGGCGTGACGGTTGCAAAAACAGGTGTCGATTCGTATAGTTTTAAGGCCGCGAATGTCGATCTGGCCTATTTGGAAAGTGACAACTTCCTGAAGAAGTGTTCCAGCCTGCGGGGATCTGTGATGCTGATCGGTCCTATGGTCGCCCGTTTCGGTAAAGCCATGATTTCAAAGCCGGGAGGAGACAAGATCGGGCGTCGGCGTCTGGATACGCATTTTATAGGAATCCAGAATCTGGGAGCCGATTTTACTTATAATGAAGAGCGGGAAATATACGAAATTTCGGCCGAAGAATTGAAAGGTACATCTATGTTGCTCGATGAAGCTTCTGTGACCGGAACTGCCAATATCGTGATGGCCGCTGTACTAGCCAAAGGTAAAACGACGATTTATAATGCGGCCTGTGAGCCCTATCTGCAGCAGCTTTGTAAGATGCTGAACCGGATGGGAGCGAAGATCAGTGGAATTGCTTCGAACTTATTGACTATCGAAGGAGTGGAGGAACTTCACGGTACCGATCACACTGTGTTGCCGGATATGATCGAGGTGGGTAGCTTCATTGGTATGGCTGCCATGACCCGTAGCGAAATCACAATCAAAAATGTGTCATACGAAAATCTGGGTATTATTCCCGAAAGTTTCCGCCGTCTGGGTATTAAACTCGAACAGAGAGGAGATGATATTTTTGTTCCGGCACAGGATTGCTATCAGATCGAGTCGTTTATCGACGGTTCCATCATGACCATTGCCGATGCTCCCTGGCCGGGACTGACTCCGGACTTGTTGAGCGTCATGCTGGTAGTGGCTACCCAGGCAAAAGGTAGTGTACTGATTCATCAGAAGATGTTCGAGAGCCGTCTTTTCTTTGTCGATAAACTGATTGACATGGGCGCACAGATTATTCTTTGCGATCCGCACCGTGCGGTTGTTATCGGACATAATCATGGATTTACTTTGCGGGGAGGCAATATGACCTCTCCGGATATCCGTGCCGGTATCGCTTTGCTTATTGCGGCTATGAGCGCCGAAGGTATCAGCCGGATTCATAACATCGAGCAGATAGACCGCGGATATCAAAATATCGAAGGTCGACTCAACGCTATCGGTGCAAGAATTACACGAATATGATAAAAAGAGAAGATGTATACAAGATAGGCTTGTTCAATAAGCCACACGGCATACACGGTGAATTGTCGTTCACCTTTACCGACGATATTTTCGATCGGGCGGATTGTGATTATCTGATTTGCCGGTTAGATGATATTTTTGTTCCTTTCTTTATAGAAGAGTATCGTTTCCGGTCCGATTCCACAGCTTTGGTGAAACTCGAAGGTGTAGACACTGCCGAACGTGCCCGTATGTTCACCAACGTGGAAGTTTATTTTCCGGTGAAACATGCCGAAGAAGCCGGTCCCGGGGAGTTGTCCTGGGATTTCTTTGTCGGATTCCGGGTGGAAGATGTCCGTCACGGTGCTTTGGGAAAGGTGACGGATGTGGATACGTCTACCGTTAATACACTGTTTGTAGTGGACCGTGATGGCGATGAATTGCTGATTCCTGCACAAGAGGAATTAATTGCCGGTATCGATCAGAAGCACAAAATCATTACAGTCGATTTGCCCGAAGGCCTGCTGTCTTTGGACGAGTGCGATGATGAAGAAAGTTAAATAGCATAAAGAAACAGACGGCAAGTAAAGCGAAATGCTTACATTTGTCGTGATATTCTATAATAATGCCGAAAAAGAAACGTAGTAAAGCCTTTTGGAACAATATCAAGTTCAAGTATAAACTCACTATCATCAACGAGAATACACTCGAAGAGGTGGTGGGACTTCATGTATCCAAGCTGAATGGTCTTTCCGTGTTACTTTCGGTTCTGACCGTGCTTTTCCTGTTTGCCGCTGCCATTATCACTTTTACTCCTTTACGCAACTATTTGCCGGGATATATGAATAGTGATATTCGTGCTCAGGTTGTGGAAAATGCCTTGCGGGTAGATTCTTTGCAACAGTTGGTAGACCGTCAGAATATGTATATCATGAATATACAGGATATCTTCAGCGGCACCGTGCGGGTGGATACTGTACAGTCAATGGACTCATTGACCGCCATGCGTGAAGATTCGCTGATTGCCCGTTCCGAACGTGAAGAAGCTTTCCGTCGTCAATATGAAGAGACCGAAAAATATAATCTGACCTCTATTACCGCACAGCCCGATGTCAACGGACTGATTTTTTATCGTCCGACCCGTGGCATGATTTCCGATCATTTTGATGCCGAAAAGAAACATTTTGGAACCGATATTGCCGCCAATCCCAACGAAAGTGTATTGGCCACTTTGGACGGTACAGTCATATTGAGTACCTATACGGCCGAAACCGGTTACCTGATCGAGGTACAGCATAACCAGGATTTTGTATCAGTCTATAAACATTGCGGTTCGTTGCTGAAGCGTGAAGGCGATACTGTGAAGGGAGGTGAAGCTATTGCCTTGGTTGGGAATAGCGGAACGCTCACTACCGGTCCGCATCTTCATTTTGAACTTTGGCACAGAGGACGGCCGGTTAATCCTGAAAAATACATTGTATTCTAATAATGAACGAGATAAAGAAGAAACAAATAGCTATCTTAGGCTCTACGGGTTCTATTGGTACCCAGGCCTTGCAGGTTATCGAAGAGCATCCCGAACTGTACGAGGTGTATGCACTGACTGCCAATAATAAGGTAGATCTCCTGATAGCCCAGGCACGTAAGTTTATGCCTGAGGCTGTAGTTATAGCCAATGAAGAGAAATATGCCCAACTGAAAGAGGCTCTCAGCGACCTGCCTGTTAAGGTGTATGCAGGTGCTGCTGCGTTATGCCAGATTGTAGAGTCCGGCCCTATCGATGTAGTTCTGACCGCTATGGTGGGGTATGCGGGATTGAAGCCGACCATGAATGCCATTCGTGCCGGAAAAGCCATTGCCCTTGCCAATAAAGAGACACTGGTAGTTGCCGGAGAGTTGATTAATCAGTTAGCCCGGCAATACCGTACACCGATTCTTCCTGTCGATTCCGAACATTCGGCAGTATTTCAGTGTTTGGCCGGAGAGGTAGGCAATCCGATAGAGAAAGTTATCCTGACTGCTTCCGGAGGTCCTTTCCGTACATGTACTATGGAACAGTTGAAGACTGTGACAAAAGTACAGGCTCTCAAACATCCGAATTGGGAAATGGGAGCTAAGATCACTATTGACTCTGCCTCGATGATGAACAAGGGGTTCGAAGTGATCGAAGCCAAATGGTTGTTTGGCGTACAGCCCAGCCAGATTGAGGTGGTGGTACATCCGCAGTCGGTTATTCATTCGATGGTGCAGTTTGAGGATGGAGCAATAAAGGCCCAGTTGGGAATGCCCGATATGCGTCTGCCCATTCAGTATGCTTTCTCTTATCCCGATCGTATCAATTCGTCTTTCGACCGGCTTGATTTTTCGAAATGTACGAACCTTACTTTTGAGCAACCCGATACCAAGCGGTTCCGTAATCTGGCATTGGCCTATGAATCGATGTATAGGGGAGGGAATATGCCTTGCATCGTAAATGCGGCCAACGAGGTGGTTGTGGCGGCTTTTCTTCGTGATGAAATCAGCTTTCTCGGCATGAGTGATGTGATAGAACATACCATGGGGCAGGTGTCTTTCGTACAGACTCCTACTTACGACGACTATGTGGCAACCGATGCGGAAGCACGCCGGATTGCCCGTGAATTAATATGTAAATAAATAAATTGTAAATAATCTGATGGAAACATTTTTAATCCGTGCCCTGCAATTGATTATGAGCTTATCTTTGCTCGTCATCATTCACGAAGGAGGGCACTTTCTCTTTGCCCGCCTGTTCAAAGTACGGGTAGAAAAGTTTTGTTTATTCTTTGATCCTTGGTTCACACTATTTAAATTTAAGCCAAAGAAAAGTGAGACAGAATATGCTGTCGGTTGGTTACCTTTAGGGGGATATGTCAAAATAGCCGGAATGATTGACGAATCGATGGATACCGAGCAAATGAAGCAACCGGAACAGCCGTGGGAATTTCGTTCTAAACCTGCGTGGCAGCGCCTGTTGATTATGGTGGGAGGTGTGTTGTTCAACTTCCTTTTGGCTCTGTTCATCTATTCAATGATTCTGTTTAAGTGGGGTGATCAATACATTCCCGTACAGAAAGCCCCATTGGGTATGGACTTTAATGAAACAGCCAAAGCGGTGGGATTTCAGGACGGAGATATTTTGTTGTCTGCCGACGGAGTCGATTTTGTACGCTACGATCCCGATATGCTCAGCCAGATAGCTGATGCCCGGGAGGTAACGGTGTTGCGTGAGGGTAAGAAGGCATCTGTATATATCCCTGAAGATATGATGCAGCGTCTGTTGGGTGACAGTGTTCGCTTTGCCGAATTCCGTTTCCCCTATGTAGTCGATAGCGTGATGGTCAATTCACCTGCAGCCATGGCCGGTATCCAGCCTGGCGACAGTATCATTGCTCTCGACGGAAAGCCGGTTTCTTATACAGACTTCCTGGCAGCTATGGCTGAAAGAAGACAAAATGCGAAAGCGTTACAAAATGACAGTATCAATCCGCACCAGATCTCATTGACTTATGTGCGTGACGGAAAGACCGATGTATTGACTTTGACTACGGATTCAGCTTTCAAAATAGGAGTAGCGGTCAATCCATATACGGATCGACTTCTTCCTGTAATCAGGAAAGAGTATGGTTTCTTTGAATCCTTCCCGGCCGGTGTAGCATTAGGAGTGAAGACTTTGAAAGGTTATGTAGGCAACATGAAATATCTTTTCTCAAAAGAGGGAGCTAAACAATTGGGCGGTTTCGGAACCATCGGAAGCATCTTCCCTGCAACCTGGAATTGGCATCAGTTCTGGTATATGACGGCATTCTTGTCTATCATCCTTGCTTTTATGAATATTCTGCCTATTCCTGCGTTGGACGGCGGACACGTCTTGTTCCTGTTCTATGAAATCATTGCCCGTCGCAAACCGAGTGATAAATTTATGGAATACGCACAAATGGCGGGTATGATTTTGTTGTTCGGCCTTTTGATTTGGGCTAACTTCAATGATATATTGAGATTCTTCTTCTGATAGGAGAGTTCTCGGAAAAGTATTTTTTACCATAGGCTACTCAGGTTTTCAGGGGGGATCTATTCGGATAACTCCTGTTCAATAACTAAATCTGAGTAGCCTGTGGTGTTTTTAGGGTATGTCGCTTTATATTTTCAGCATCTTTTTTTCTCTTTCCAGATCCGATTCATCCAGTTTGGGTGAGGGTACCGTACAAGTCTTGATATAGTCCCCTTCCTGGCATGTATAATTATAATAGATCTCTTCTTCAGGGGTCAGTTCCGATCTGGAGATTAACTTTCCTTCCATTTTCAGGAACTCGTCTATGTCTGTGCTGTCCGATTGCTTCACCAGGACAATTCTCCGGGCTATCGGGTTATGGTTATAGTCCAGACAGAGATATAATCCTTTCAGCATATGCGGAAACTCATAATGGGGTAATTGCAGATAGATGGTTACCAGGGCAAACTGCGGAAGTTCCCGTTCATTGAACATCAGGTATGAATTTTGATGATTACTGATAATGCCACTTCCCCAGTGCACTGATTTATAGGCATTGATCATGCCTACTTTCACATAATCATTGTTTTCTGATGCACAGATCAGATAGGGTTCTGCCTTGAGGCTGTCTGTCGATGAAGAAAGGCTGTAGCTCAGGTACGTGCCACTGTAATTGTAGACTTCCCCCACAGATTCCTGCATTTCCTTTTCCAGTAATTTCAGAAAAGCATTTCCTGTTATGTTGGCTTCCTGATTGGGTTCCAGATCGAAGAGCCGTTCTTTCATTTCTCCCAGATTGCCGAGCAGCCGTTTCTTCGACACATTGTTTACCAGTGCCAGTGCCTCGTCCAGAGCCTCTTCCCGGGGCTTGGTCTTTTGCAGGTTCAGATAGGTGGGCAGCACACTGGAGTAGAGTGCGGACAGCACACTGGGAGCCATGTGTATCCAGTCGGCTATTTCTTTCATTTTCACTCCGTTGTTACGGAGATATTCGATTCGTTTGTATATATCTTCCAGTTCGTTCATAAGTACATCGACGCATTGTTTACATTGCAAATATATGACTTTTGGATTATATAATCATGATATGAATGTTACATTAATATTTCGGAAGAAATGTGCGGAATATGAATGAAATGAATCATGCGGAATTCATTTTTGCTCTGTACGGGATGCCCTACTTTTGCATCAGATTCAAAAACAAGGAAATTATAGACATAAAATGAAAAAGATTGAATGTATCATTATGGACTGGGCAGGAACGGCAGTCGATTACGGATGTTTCGCTCCGGTGGCTGCTTTCATCAAGGCTTTTGCCGGGAAGGGACTCACGATCGATGTCGAGCAGACTCGTAAGCCTATGGGGTTGCCGAAAATTCAGCACATCCGTGAATTGCTGACTATGCCCGAAGTAAACGAACAATTCATAAACCGTTATCGACGTGCCTGGACAGAGGAGGATGTCGTAGAGCTGAACCACCTGTTCGAGAAATATCTTTTTGCTTCACTGAAAGAGTATACCGATCCTATTCCGGGTGTGATCCCTACGTTGGAGAAGTTGCGTGCCGAAGGACTGAAAATAGGTTCTACTACAGGCTATACCCGCGAGATGATGGATGTGGTACTACCCGAGGCACAGGCCAAAGGATACCGGGTGGATTACTGTGCCACTCCGAATCTGCTGCCCGCCGGTCGTCCTGCTCCCTATATGATTTTTGAGAATCTCACGAAACTGGCGGTTCCCGATCCGGATACAGTGGTGAAGGTAGGCGACACCATTGCCGATATTCAGGAAGGTGTACATGCCAAAGTATGGAGTGTGGGAGTGGTTCTCGGAAGTAACGAGATGGCACTCACCGAAGAAGAGACGCACGCCTTGCCGGCTGCCGAACTCGAGAACCGTATTGCTGAAGTGAAACAACGTATGCTGGCTGCGGGAGCCTCGTATGTCATTCGAAGCATTGAAGAACTTCCCGCACTGATTCAACTAATTAACTCAAAACTAAATCATTAATCGATATGAAACCTTATTTGTTATTGACCCCCGGACCACTTACTACCTCAGAGACTGTAAAGGAAACCATGATGACCGACTGGTGTACATGGGATGAAGACTATAATTTGCACATTGTCGAATCATTGCGTAAAGAGCTGGTCGGCATTGCTACCCGCAATACGGAAGAGTATACATCTGTTCTTTTGCAAGGAAGCGGAACCTATTGTGTAGAAGCCGTGATTGGTGCTGCCATCGGTAAGAATGATAAACTTCTGATTTGCAGTAACGGTGCTTATGGTGACCGGATGGGGAATATTGCCGAATATTATCATATCGACTACGAGCTCCTTGCTTTTGATGAAACGGAACAGGTATCGGTAGACTATGTGGACGACTATCTGAGCAATAATTCAGATGTTACTCATGTGGCCTTCGTTCACTGCGAAACGACTACCGGTATCCTGAATCCGTTGAAGGAGCTGGCACATGTAGTGAAGATGCCTGGCAAGAAACTGATTGTGGATGCTATGAGCAGCTTTGGAGGTATCCCGATGGATGTTAGTGAGTTGGGAATCGATTTCCTGATCAGCAGTGCCAATAAATGTATCCAGGGAGTTCCGGGATTCGGATTTATCATAGCCCGCCGTTCGGAACTGGTGCGTTGTAAGGGAGTAGCCCGTTCTCTTTCTCTGGATATTTACGACCAGTGGGAAACGATGGAAAAAGGGCATGGTAAATGGCGTTTTACTTCACCGACCCATGTGGTGCGTGCTTTCAAGCAGGCCCTTACCGAACTGATTGAAGAAGGTGGAGTGGAGGCCCGTCACCGGAGATATTGTGAGAATCACCGGGTACTGGTAGAGGGTATGCGTTCACTCGGTTTTGTAACTTTGCTCGATGACGCAATCCAGTCACCTATTATCACTTCATTCTTGTATCCGAAAACCGGATTCGACTTTAAGGCCTTCTATACCGCCCTTAAATCCAAGGGTTTTGTAATCTATCCCGGAAAAATTTCAAAAGCGGATACTTTCCGTATCGGTAATATCGGAGATGTACATCCGGAGGACTTTGCCCGTCTGGTGGAGGTGGTTAGAGAGACTGAGTACTAAATTTTTCATTCATTGATTGACATGGAGGTGGCTTCAAAAAACTTATATTCACCACAAAATAACACGGATTTGCACAGATCAATATTATGAATAGCTTAAGTTCTTTCTGTGTCACTTTGTGTTACTCTGGCTTCCGGTGGGACGATATACGTGGATTGAGATGGTTATCGGGGCTTCGTCTTTAATGTGGAGGGTTGTGAAAGCCGCATGCTGCTTACCACTGCTGCGACAAAAGCAAATCCGCTGCCGGCTATCAGACAGACCGCCGTACTCTTCTCGTGTACTACAAAACTGAAGAGCAAAGCAACCAGTGTCGTACCGAATGTCTGTCCCAAGAGCCGTGCCATACCCAACATTCCGCTGGCTCCTCCCGAACGTCGGGTAGGGGCGGAAGAGATGATTGTACTGTTGTTCGGTGTCTGGAAAAGACCGAAACCTGCACCACAAAGCATCAATCGCAGGATGATGCCGGTGACCGATGAATCCGCCGTTAATGTAGACAGAGAGTAAAGTCCGATACAGAACAATGCCATCCCGATGCTGCCCAGTATGCCGGGATGAATGCGTTCCACCAGATATCCGGCTACCGGTGCTGTCACCAGTGTGGCTATAGGCCAGGGAGTTAACAATAGCCCGGTCATGACCTCGCTGTATCCCAAAGAGTTTTGCAGGAAGAAGGGTAAAGAGACCATTGCCAGCATTTGAGCGGTGAACGAACAGATACTGGTAAGAATGGAAAGCCTGAAAATGGGAATTCCCAACAGGTCGAGGGGAAGGAGAGGAGACGGTTGGTTCAACTGTCTGCGCACATAATAAGTCCCGACAACTGCCAATACAGCAAGTTGTATCACTATATAATCATTGTTTTCGTGGTGGGCAAATCCATCCAAAGTATAAATCAGGAGTCCGAAGGTGATTGCATTGGCTATGGCACTCAGCTTGTCGAATTGTCTGTTTGAACGTTCCTCTTTTCGGGGCAGGTACTTTAATCCCAAAGTCAGGGCAACTAATCCGAGAGGGACGTTGATAGCGAATAGCCAGTGCCAGGAAGCGACAGATAGAATTCCGCTGGCTACCGAGGGGCCGGCTGCTGCCGATATGGCCACTACCATGGCATTGATCCCCATTCCCCGGCCGATTTGTTTTCGGGGGTAAATCGTACGTAACTGAGCCGTGTTGACGCTGGTAATGGCCGAAGCACTGAATCCCTGGAAAATGCGGGCAATGGTCAATGTCCAAAATGAATGGGACAAAGCGCAGATCAGGGAAGTGACGATGAACATAGCTATTCCCGAAAGAAATATTTTGCGGTATCCATAAATTTCTCCCAGTGACGAGAATGAAAGCAAAGAGATGACAATGGCAAGCTGGTAGCCGTTGATAATCCAGGTCGTGACTGCCGGAGAAGTTCCGAAGTCGTGAGAAAGTGTCGGGAGTACCACGTTGATAATGTTGATATCGAGTACCGACATGCATAAGGCAAAAGAAATACCGACAACTGCCCATATACGGTGCGGGAGAGGAAGGCCGTCTGTTTCGTCAACTACCGGAGTTTGTGTATGTAGAATCATAAAGAACTTTTTTATGGAAGTGCTACAAAAATAAACAAAATCGGACTTTTTCGGTTGGGGGAGGTAGTGATATATAAGTTTTTTTACACATTGAAACTTGATGGGGAGGGAGTGGAAGGTCGTCTTCACCACAGATTTCACAGATCGACTTCCAATGTTATCGTTGATAGTCCGTCCGATAAACCATTGATATTTGTGCAATCTGTGGTGCTTTCGACGCTTGTTTATTTATATCTATTTCAGTTTGATAATCCGCTGATTACTGCTTCCTCTGAATTCCAGATGCGGTGAATAAAGTTCCTGTTTGAAGCGCCCGTCCACCAGTACATCTATGTAGGGCAATATGGCTGCCAGTTTCGGATCCGATTCTATTTCCTCGTAAGTATATCCTGTGTAGCACCAGATATTCTGTCCCGTTTCTGTTTTTACTCTCCGGATGACAGGCAAAAATGCTTCCGGATCATAAAAAGGATCGCCCCCGGAGAAAGTCACTCCGTCGAGCAACGGGTTCGAGTTTATTTCGCGGATGATGGAAGCCAGCCGTCCTTCGGATAGTTCCTCACCGGCTTGCGGGTTCCAGCTTTCCGGGTTATGACAACCCGGACAGCCGTGCCTGCATCCTGCCAGATAGATCGAATAGCGGATACCTTCTCCGTCAACGATTGTTTCGGGATACGTGTACAAGATGTTCATGATTCCTTATCCGTGCTTTACACGGTCTTTTTCTTCTGCACGTTTGGCCGAATTCCATGAACTCAAGTCTCCGGTCAGGTAGCCTGTGATGCGGCGCATGCGCAAAATATTCTCACTTTGGCATACCGGACATTTATCGTAGATCACGCCCTTGTATCCGCAATTGTGGCAGGTATCCACCGGATGATTGATTGAGCCGTAGCCGATTCCTTCGTCAAACATAACTTTTACGATCTTGGCAATGGCGCGTACGTTTTTCTGGGCTTCTCCGTCCAGTTCCACATAGGTGATGTGTCCTCCGCGGGTGATGGCGTGGAACGGAGCCTCTCTTTTTATTTTCTCTACAATGCTGATCGGTTCTTTTACATCCACATGGAAAGAATTGACATAGTAATCGTTGTCTGTCACTCCTTTGATTTTTCCGTATTTACGGCGGTCCATACGGGTGAAACGTCCCGAAAGTCCTTCGGCCGGTGTAGCCAGTACCGAATAGTTCAGGTTGTATTTGGCTTTGTATTCATCAGCCACCTTGTTGATTTCCAGCACGGCTTCATAAAGGGTGTCCCATGCCTTCTGGCTGTGTCCGTGTCCCTCTCCATAGAGAGCCACCATGGCATTGTGTCCGCCCAGGAAGCCGATACCCAGCGTACCACTGCGCAGCACGTCGCCTACTTGTTCGTTCGGGTTCAGGGCAGCTCCTCCTTTCCATACATCATTTCCCATCATGAAGGGGAATTGGCGTGCCAGGGCTGTACGCTGATATTGATATCGCTCGTAGAGTTGTTCGGCTATCAAGGTAGCCGTTTCATGTATCGATTCGATGAAAATTTCTTTAGCCTTTCTCTCGACGGCATCTTTATTGTGTCCGTCCTCCGTCATGTTTTCTGCTTTGATACGGGCTTCGATGGCCAGGCGAGGCATGTTCAGCGTGGTGAACGAAAGGTTTCCGCGTCCCAAAGACGATTTCTCGCCGGCTACATTCTCAAACACACGCGTACGGCATCCCATGGTGGCCAGTTCGTAACGGTAACGTTGCGGGTCGTTGGCGTCCCATTTTTCGTTTTGGTTGAACGGGGCATCCAGGAACATAAAGTTAGGGAAGAGTGCTTTTGCCGTAGTGTGGCAAGCTTTCAGGAACAAGTCGAAGTTGGGTGCTTCAAATTTTAATTTACCTTCCATGGCAGCATCGAAATTAGCCATAGCCTTTTCATAATCGGCTTCTGTGTACGATACTCCGTTTTTTATCTTGAATATCTGAATGGGGAACACCGGCACTTCTCCCCTTGTGCCCAGTCCCTCTACGGTTGCTTTCAGTAATTCTTCGATCACCATGCGTCCTTCGGCCGAAGTGTCTGTTCCATAATTGATCGAACTGAACACTACCTGGTTTCCGCCGCGTGAGTGCATTGTGTTCAGGTTATGGATAAAGCCTTCCATGGCCTGGTGCGTATCTTTCTGAGTCTGCACAAATGCTTTCTCTATAATTTGGTTCAGATGTTCTTTGTCGATATTGATCTGTAGGGCAGTCAGAGCCATGCGCAGCGTTTCGCGTTCCAGTTCCGATGCTTTGATGGACGACAGATGTTCGGCAATCACTGTACGGATAGCCTTTTCTTCTATCTCTTCACCCTTGTTCATTTGTACATAGAAGCTGATGAATGATGCCAGGTGTTTACGGAATGATTTGCTCACACCTTTTGCCATAAAGAAGTCGAATGCCGGTATGGCCTGACCTCCGTGCTGTTCATTCTGGTTAGTCTGGAAAATAATGGTAGCCAGGGTAGCATAGCTTTGAATGCTTTGCGGGGTACGTATACTGCCGTTTTTGGTGCGGAATCCACGTTCGAAGAGGTCATCCATGTCATATTGGATGCAAGTCGTCGTTTTGGTAGGATAGTAATCCAGGTCGTGGATGTGGATGTCTCCCAGTTGGTGGGCTTCGGCAAAACGTTTCGGCAACAGATATTTATATGTATAGTCTTTGGTTACTTCCGAGGCGAATGTCATCATCTGTCCGGCGGGAGTATGACTGCTCATATTGGCGTTGCTCAGGTTGACATCGTTTTTGTCAATGGCTACGATACCGTCCATCACATGCTTCATCTGGGTCTTTTTGTCTCGTTCGGTATTTCTCCATTCCCGATAGATGATGTACTTTTTGGCTACTTCCGGACGAACCTTCATCAGCTCTTTTTCTACCAGGTCCTGAATTTCTTCTACCGTAATGGTAGGAGATGCAAATTGTCCGATTACATTCATCGTGATGTCAGCAATCAATTGCTGTTCATCATTGATTCCTGTGGCACTAAACGCTTTTGATACAGCGTTCTTGATTTTACTGATGGAGAAGTCCTCCCTTTTACCATCTCGTTTGATGATACAAATTTCCGCGTAGTTCATAACTTTAACTCCCGAAAGCTTTAGATTTTTTTTAAATATGTTTACTTTTTCAGCAGGTCTTCTGACTTATCTCTCCCTCGCAACGCCTTCCCACGCTGGGCGCAGTGGCATAGTGTGCGGATTCTCAGAGAATTACAGCAGCGGGTACTGTCGCCGATTTGCACAGCGTTCCCTTATGACTAAACCTCTTTTTAGTACTGAAATCTGCTACAAAGGTAACAGTTAAAGCAATAAGTTGTTCTTGTTTTAACAAGAATTTTTGGAGAACTTTTCTTTCTTCCTGATACAGAAAGTTTTCCAAAACGGGAAACTTTTGGAGAGAAAAAGCGAATCGGGTTTGCTAAAGAATCAACCAGATGGCTATGATATGGCCTATGCTTCCGCCTAGACAAAACAGGTGGAAAACGGCGTGCATATAAGGTTTTCGCAACGAGTAAAACACGGCTCCCATGATATACGAAGCTCCTCCTCCGAGAAGCCACCAGAAGGCGGGAGAGGCTCCGATGGCGGATAGGCAGTCCATTAGTGGTTTGAGGGCCACCAGGATGGCAGAGCCCATCCCTACAAAACAGATCGTCTCGAGATTGCTGTGTTCTTTCAGTTTTTTGAAGGCTAATATGAATCCTACAATAGCCGACAGCCATACAAAAGTGAAGATTCCCCAGCCCCATCCGCCGGCATGGCGTAGCACTAACAGGGTGAACGGAGTGTAAGTCCCTGCTATGTGCAGGTAAATGGCGCCGTGGTCAAATTTGCGCAGAAGTTCTTTCCGCTTGCCGGGCCTGGAGCCGTGATACCAGGTTGAACTGATGTACGATGCCAGCATCCCCACCAGATAAGCCAGTACACAGCCTGTTGCCCAATAGGGGTGAGGGTTGGCGAGCGCCTTTTCCAAAAGAAAATATCCTGCGGTGATGCCCAGCAGGGTGCCTGCGCCATGGCTTAAAGTATTGGACAGCTCTTCGCCGCGTGAGTACCGTTTGTTCTTCATTGTGTGTAAGCCGGAGTGTTTATCTAATAAAAGATGACCGCAGATTTTTATCTTTTCGATTATCGGTGATAATTAAAAAGAGAATCTGCGGTCGTCCTTTCCTTGTCTTTGGAAATAGTTTGTATCAGACACTTGGCTTTTTTATACCAGGTGGCCGATCCATTCTTCACGGTCGCCCGGAAGCAGATCGATAACCGGAACTTCCACCATGGTGTAACATCCCGGCTGCTGCTTCATCGAAGCACGTGCTACGCATACCAATACCTGTGCGGTCAGTGCGGGGTTGTTGATGCGCATATTGAATTCGAACAGTTGGTTCTGGGTTTTTCCGGATACACCTTTGCGGGTCAGGTTTACACCGTGTCCCATGTCCAGCAGTGCGTCTACGCTCGGCACTTGTTTTACGTGTGTCTCGTCGTTAACGAAATAAGCGTCCGATTTAATGGCTGCTGCCACTTCCTCGAATTTATATCCGTCTTTCAGTTCGATGTATACCATACGGCGATGAATGCCTGTTCCGGTAGGGATAGTCATCGATAAAGCCGCTTTCACTCCATCGATAGCTTTGACGGCTACCGTATGGCCCATACTCATACCCGGACCGAAGTTGGTGTAAGTGATTCCTTTGGGGGCAATTGCTTCGAGCATGGTGCGTACGATCGAGTCGCTTCCCGGATCCCATCCGGCCGAGATGATCGATACAGCTCCGTGTTCTTTGGCGCAAGCACCCAGTTCACGACGCAAGTCAACGATGCCTGTATGAATATCAAAACTGTCTACTGTGTTGATGCCCATTGCGAGAATCTCTTTTGCGTATTTCTCAACGCTGCGGGTCGGAGTACAAAGAATAGCCACGTCTACTCCTTGAAGTTCCTTTATATCTTTAACTACTGCGTAATCATTCAGTTCAGCCGGTTTGTTCTCGGCACCTGCACGACGAACCACACCTGCTATCTCAAAATCGGGAGCCGCTTGGAGGGCTTCCAGCACATAACGACCAATATTGCCATAACCTACGATGGCTGCTCTTACTTTTTTCATCTTTTTATTGGTTTTGTTTAACACATTTCTTTATTTCGGTTGCAAAATTAGTCATTTTCTTTGTTTTCAGGTCTCTTAAGGGTGTTAAAGTTAGTTTTTGTTATTCAAGGTTCGTGAAGCACAATATTTATTATCTTTGCGTTCTGATTATAACCATTATGATAGAATACATCAAAGGCGAAATTGCCGAACTGAGTCCGGCAACCGCAGTTATCGATTGTAACGGATTAGGATATGCCGTTAATATATCACTCAACACTTATTCTGCCATTCAGGGTAAGAGCAGTTGTAAACTCTATATCTACGAAGCCATCCGCGAAGATGCTTACGTTTTATATGGCTTTGCCGACAAGCAGGAACGGGAACTTTTCCTGCTGCTGATTTCCGTTTCGGGTATTGGAGGAAACACGGCCCGTATGATTCTTTCTGCTCTTTCACCGGCCGAACTGGTGAATGTGATCAGTACCGAAAATGCCAATATGCTGAAGACGGTGAAAGGTATCGGACTGAAGACCGCACAGCGTGTCATTGTCGATTTGAAAGATAAAATTAAAACCGGTGCCATGGCTGCAACTGCCGTGGGAGGTGCTGCCGGTGCTTTGTTGCCGGCAATGAATGCGGAAGTACAGGAAGAGGCCATCGCTGCATTGACCATGCTCGGATTTGCCGCTGCACCTTCACAGAAGGCGGTGCTTGCCATATTGAAAGAAGAACCCGATGCTCCGGTGGAGAAAGTCATTAAGCTGGCTTTAAAAAGACTTTGAGAACGGACGGAGGGGGCATTGCTGTCGCAGATTGCATAATAGAGTTACAGCGCAGAGGAAGGGAATGTGATTGTTTATGTAATCTGCGATAGGGCTTTGTCGTTGTGTTGGCCTTGTTTTCTTGAAATGTGTGAGTTTAAATTTGTACGGTACATGTATATTGGGTTATATCGATGATCGGAAGTTTGCTTCCCGCATTATTTACTTCCTGCATGAATTCCTTACACTCTTGCTCTGTCATTTTCTTTCTGCAGTAAGCATAATATAAAAAATCAAGTGTAGTCAGATAGGTAATATTATTCTTGGAGCAATATTCTTTTATGTCTTTCAGGTTACTGCTTCCCAATACGTCTCGGTTGTCCCTGCAATAGATCATGCATGCACTTTCTCCTTTTCCCAGAGTGCGTTGCAATAAAAAGAACTCTTTCATTGATTCCCTCTTTGGGGAAAAAACTTCTTTTTTCAATTTATGGAAGAAATGGAGATATTTATCTATAAAATCTTTTGTACCGGAATTTTGGGAAATTTCATTATATACCACATCCAATATCAAGTATTCGTACTCAGGAAATATATCGGGTAATATTGAGAAATAATTAGCCTCCATGAAATGGATAATTACATCAGCATCGAGTACTATCTTCGTTTTCTTGTGTTCCATTGATGTTTATTTTATGGAGTAACTCTATATAGTGACCTTCTGAAATTTTTTCCTGTTCGAATAGCTTGCGGGCTTTTTCACCAAAATCACCGATAACCAGTCCTTCGTTGGCCGGTTCGTATAAAGCTGTGTCATATCCGAAACATTTGGCAGAGTATTTTACTTTTATTTCTGCCAATTGGGAACGTGTACTTTCTGTTATAAGTCCGATATTTTGTAATCTATACAATAAAGCGGAACGGGAAACGGAAAAATAGTGTTCAAGTTTTAGGACTGTTGCCATCGAAATGTTTTTGGTTTTTAATTCCATTTCGGGTATTAACTGGCATATACCGCCCTCCGGCATTAATAGAGAGGAAGCAAACATGTCGGCACATTGTTCTATCGGATCTTTGCTGGCACATCCCGGATTACATTTGTGAGGAGTCGGTTTTTTCTCTATATAAAGGTGGTATAATTCGTGAGCTATCGTAAAGTGTTGCCTTCCTCGTGGTTGATTAGAATTGATAAGCATGAAACGGTGCTCTGAATTATCTTTTAAACACATTCCTGAGAAGTTGTCGGATAAAGGTCTGAAAACAGTGAGTATGTTTAGTTTCAAAAGTAAGCTTTTCAAAGTGATAGGCTCCGTAGCGCTAAGTCCATTGTCCATACGAAACTCTGAGACTTGCTTCTCTATGATAAACTTATTCGGCTTCATTTTGGGCAATGCGTTCCATTTTGAGATAAGACTTTACGATATCTTTGAAAGCTGCTATTTCTTTCAAATCATTTTCTCCTAAATTTGAAATTCTGAAAGCTGTAGCCATAATTTCATTATTCGTCTGAATATTGTCCTCAAACAATATAAAAGGTTCACAACCGAATAAATTTGAGATATCTTCCAAAATGGTATAAGGAATCTCTCTGGTTCCTCCTTCATAATTACTGTAAGTAGAGCGTTCTATCTTAATAGATTGGGCTACTTGTTCTTGTGTAAAACCGGATAACTCTCTAATTTTTTTTAGATTCTCTCCAATAATTTGATTAACCGTTTTCATTACTGCTCTTCTTCTGATTTTTGTGGCAAAAGTACCGATAATTTCTTGTATATACAAATATTGCCACACAATGTTTGCTCACTTATAGTTCTTTATCTAATCGTGCTTTCAGATTTGAAGAGAACTTCTTGTGTGGATGTGTTTCTATCATCGGCTTTCAGGGAGTGAGATGTGAATTGTCTGAAATAATTTTCTGATACATCCTCAAATCCAGTTTTTTGCCGAACTTCTCCGCTACCTGCCGGATGTTTGCGCAACATTCGAAACCGCATTTTTCGAACAGGCGGATGCTGGCTTCGTTCTC
This sequence comes from Bacteroides fragilis NCTC 9343, assembly GCF_000025985.1. Classification (NCBI taxonomy): domain Bacteria; kingdom Pseudomonadati; phylum Bacteroidota; class Bacteroidia; order Bacteroidales; family Bacteroidaceae; genus Bacteroides; species Bacteroides fragilis. Next base: position 4,100,976 of record NC_003228.3, on the reverse strand, counting down.
TCCCGAAATCAGTGCCATTATGTTGCTGAAGCCTTCTTGGCGGATGATCTCTTCCAGTCGGAGTATGGCTTGTTTTCCATATCCTCTTCCTGTAAACTCCGGTTTCAGGTAGAGGGTCAGCTCTACCGAGATGCGGAAGGCTTCTCGGGGCTTGAAGCGTGCGAAATAGCAGAATCCGCAGGGTGCTCCTTCGGGAGTTTCAATGATGAACGACCGGTAGACGGGATCGCCTACGGGTATGTAGTTTTTTAGTTCGTCGATGCTGGCGCAGTGTACAAAGTACACCACTGTCGTGTGGAGGGTATAATAGTCGTAGATGTCTTTTACAAAAGGCAAGTCGTTTTCCGTGAGCGTTCTGAGCGTAATATCCATTGCCGTAAAGTTCATAAATTGGTGCAAATGTAGCCAATCTTATCAGAAAAGAAGTACATTTGTTTCCGTAAATCAACACTCCAATTCATGAAACTGCAAAAAATATATCGTCAACTGTGGATGGAAGTCCATCCGCGTCCGCAATCGGCAGATACCGATCAATGGTATGTCGATTTTGCCAACAGGCTGCTGCCCCTATTTGAGAAGTCGGAGCTTACCGGACAGATGATTCATAAAAACCGGGCCGTTCTTTATTTCACCTGGTATCTGGAAGATTGTGTGAATAATTCCGGTGGATGGAATAAGTTCATCCGGTTGCACAAGCGGTTGTACGGGCGTTTTCTGCCCTTTTATACCCTGACAGGGGCGTATGCCGATGATGAAATAAATTTTGAGGATGTGTCGTTCCTGTTATGGTCGCTTCTTTCTCCTGTCACAGACGATTCTCCGGTTCCTTGGAATCCGACGGATAAATCTCTGCTTCGACTTGCGACTGATATTTATGCGCTACTTGAAGCCCATTTTGAACAAGCCCCTCTTACCGATGACGAGTCGATGGACTGGCTTCCGGAGATTCGTGCCCTGTTGCCTCCTCCGGGACCTGTTTTGGATATTTTCCCGGAAATGGAGCTTCCCCATGATGTGACCAAGTTCCTGAATGCCACCCAAGGGAAGCAGCTTGTCTATTTTGAGGATTATGCGGGCTTGCGCCGTTTCTGTGTCGATGCGTTGGAGTGGACCGACGAAGACGATTCGTTAATGCCCGAATTGGCCGATGAAGAAAATTTTGTATTTTTTGCCAATCCGAAAGGCATCTTGCTTGCTCCCAATATCGGTGCTTGCTTCCGGGATGAACGAAACTCGACATATAATCCCGGGATTGCCGAACAAGAAGGGGCCGAGTTGCTTTATGTTCCCGGACTTTGTCCCATCGACTTGTTGCACTATGCCATGCAGCATGATTTATTGTCCGAGGTCACTTTTCCTTTTGAGGATGGCAGGAGGGTGTTGCACGAGAACTGGGATTTTATAGCCCGCAGATATTTAGGCAAATATTATAATGAAGATTTTTATGAAGAAGAGCGGAAATAGCAGTGCCCGTCCGGGTAGCGGACGGCCCAAAGCCTCGGGAGGTAAGAAACCTTCCGGTAAACGGATCGGAAAATCAAAGCCCTCAAAAGCCAATAACCAACTGAACCGTAGGGTGAAATAAGTTGTTACCTGTTATAAACAAGTGTTAGTATGAAATGGGAAAGTAGCTTGGTGGAGCATCTCCAATGGTCGGACACGATCACCAACCGGGAGAGTAAGGAGCAGTTAGCCCGTATGATTGCCATGCGTGTGCAAGAAGGGGAGATTATTGGGGCAGGTTCCGGATCGACCGTATATCTGGCATTGCTCGCTATTGCCGAAAGGATACGTACGGAGAATCTGCATGTCACCGTGATCCCTGCCTCGATGGAGATATCGATGGAGTGTGTCCGTTTGGGCATTCCGCAGACTACTTTATGGATGTGTCGCCCCGATTGGACGTTCGACGGCGCCGATGAAGTAGATCCCGATCATAACCTGATCAAAGGTAGAGGCGGAGCGTTATTCAAGGAGAAACTTTTGATATGCAGCAGTAATCGTACTTTCATTTTGGTGGACGAAAGCAAGCAGGTTTCTTTTCTGGGAAGCCGTTTTCCTGTTCCTATCGAAGTGTTTCCGATGGCTCTGCCTTATGTGGAGCGGGAAGTGCTTACTATGGGAGCTTTGCGTACGGAGTTGAGGCTTGCTAAAGGTAAAGACGGTCCTGTAATTACCGAAAATGGAAATCTGATTCTCGATGCCTGGTTCGGCAATATTCATTCGTCTCTCGAGAAAGAGATAAAATCAATCACAGGAGTTGTCGAGAATGGATTGTTTATGGGATATGATGTCGAGGTGATGGTAGCAAAATAAGATCAGGAGCGGTTGATAGTATGAAAACTAAATGGGAAAGGTGATACCACGCGGATATCACCTCTCCCATTTAGTTTTCGTTGCCTACAAGTTCATTGCATTACCTCCAAGGACTCCCAGTATGGCAGATGCCACTGCGATCATTACCTTTAGAACCGTACTCCAGCCTGACTTTTTCATTTCTTCAACACCTCCTTTCTATGTAATCCTGATTTATGCCGTCGGGTCATCCACAATGTCTCCGTCTCCACCTTTTTCAGATTCTTTACCTTCCAGTGCGGCTTTGATATCGATGAATTCGATTTTATCACCGGCCCGGGTCGATGTCAGGTTCGGACGTACACTCGATGACGGACGAAAGTTTATTTTCACTGCCATTATGTTTTTGGCCGTACATTCTTTTTCCGTATCCACCCCTTTGGTGCGTGCCGAAAGGCTGAATACTCCAAAATCCCGGATATTGACTGATTGTCCGTTATAGAGGGAGGTGCGCATCGCTTCTACAAAATTGGTGAGTACGCTTTTAATATCTCCCAATGATAACGAACTTTTCTCCTTCATTTCGTACGCAATGCTTTCCAGGCTTGCACTTTGGCCTAAAGTGACCAGTTGCGGATAAAATTTCTCTATAGCATCCGTTTTTCGCGGATCTTTTCTCGCGATTTTTTTGTATGGAACTGCCATTGTCTGATAGTTTTTTATGGTTAATAATTAAGAATGCATCCGGAAGGTCGGACGAGCTCTTTCCCTTTCTTCCGGTATGTCAAAGATACCGCTTTGTAACCTCTGTTTTGTGTTTGTTGACGTGGGTTGAGGCGGTATGGATAAAAGATTGAAAATCAATGAATGTTTTGTGAAATAGTATGACTTCTGCTATGATATGTCGTTTGTTTTTGTTATCTTTATGCTATTGTAAAGTTCCGATTATTTATTAATTTAAAATTGAAAAACATGAAAGATTTAGAAGATGACGAGAGAGAGTTTCCTATCCGTGTATATACAAAAGTCGAGTTGGCTCTGCTTTATGCACCCCATTTGTCTGAAAATGCCGCCCTCAATAATCTCAGCCGTTGGATGCGGCACAACAAACTCCTGATGGCTGCGCTCGAGGAGGTGGGATACTATAAATACCGCCATTCATTTACGCCCAAGGAAGTTCGTCTGATCTTTCGATATATGGGAGAACCGGGAGCATAAAATTAGAGAGAAACCAATACCGGTATTGGTTCGGAGGATTTGATAAGAAGTTGAACTTGTGCAATTTATGCACAAGTTCAAAAATAAGATGATACAAATACCTTTATCATCTGTATGTATTCAGCAATCAAACAGATAAAAGTAGCCGGAATAAATTTTGTTCGTACTTTTCTCTTTTGTGGTAATGAAGCTTTTTTATTTTAATCTTGATAAACAGCCAGTTGTGTAGGTAAAGCGACACTCCAGACATTGAATATCAAACTTCTTCTCATATCAGAATTATTCGGCTTTACTTTCACATCAATGTATTTACAATTTGCTCCAGAATTAAACATAAACTCAATCCAATCATTGCTTATATGAACAATATTATCAATGGTATCCATTTTCATTGTTTCCTCCTTACCTGAATGGGTGGTACAGTTGGTGTAATCCCATTGCGGACCGCGACTCCCTTTGACCTTGATGGTATATTCTCCCCCTTCTTTTGAAAATCGGATAGGATTCGGCTTGAAATTAACCACAGCGGCTACTCCACCGTCTCTACAAGAATAGGCAATAATAATTATACTGAATAATAGTACAAAGATTTTATATCCTTTTTTTAATATTTCCATTTGGTTCTGTCTTTTTAATTCTTTCATTACTTTATTTCGGAGTTATAATAGTATAAGCAAGATTGTGGTTGAAATTATTATTAAACCCTTCATTACCTTCATATTTTAATCCACCATCGGTTCTCTCATTAAAATAATAATAACCATTATGTTTATTGCCCCAGCCATAGTTTACATGACAAATTGTCACTGAATAAGGTTCATGATAGATAATGCGATTAGGATTAGTCTCTATTACTAACAATCCTTGTTCTTTCATTATATTGGTTTGTGTTGGTGTAAAGCTCTCAACAATTTCCTTCGGCGTAACAATTACCCCTCTATGTTTCATTAGAATTTCACACATTCTGTCGACAACGTAACTGTGGTAGTCGGAAGGCATTGTCTTTTGGGATCCGGTGAATATTGCAAAACATTCTTTATTTGTTGTATAAAACTTTTCTGCGATTTTTTTTCCTTCATTATTTCCTGTAAAGCCATTTAAATCACCAGCCCATATAACGCAATTATCATATTGAATATCTAAATAATCTCCTAGAATTTTTTTAATAAAATTTTTTGCATCTACATTGTGGACCATTACTCCGGGTTTAGTTAATGAAGTTCCTAAAAAAGTAATATCAACAACTTTTGGAGAACAGTTCATTGTGATCCAGCCTAGAAAACGTTCAACCTCTGGATTCATACCTTTTTCCATTCTGTCCCATAAGACTGGTTGTCCATTAGAATAGCATAAATCTTTGACACCTTTATGACTTCTTAGTCCATACAAAACTTGACCAAAAGCAACTGGAGTACAACCAAATAATCTTGTACTTTGAATACTACCATCACCTGTATTTATTGTAGCGCTTCTCGTGGTATTACCATATACATCATAATAGGTTGCTCCACTTTTTTGCAAATAAATATTGGGTCTCGTAACATTTTGAGTCCATCTCGTTTTTAGAAGATAATTAGAAGATCTTCCAAACCCACGGAATAGTCCTTTCTTTAATTCTTTGATTTGAAAAAAGGTTTTATCATCTAAGCTACTACGCGTTAAGGGAAATAATGATTTGTTTAAATATAGAGAATCTGATCTTTCAATATCTATCTTATTTCTTCTTATAAATCCTTGATAGATAGATGTTGAAACAGAATCAATGCTATTAAAGTTAAACCGTCCATGATCTAAAATAGCATAAAATGGGAATGCACGTTCGTCTTTAGAAATTATAGCATATCCCTTGTCATTTTTCATATTTACAATATAAAATCTCTTATTGAACTCTTGTAACCATTCCGGAAGGAGATTTGCCCTTGTTTTAGGAAAGGTAACAATGCCTTCAACTTCTCTGGTATCTAAAGAAGCTACTCGAGTGGCTGGGCTGTTTTCCATACTATTTATAAAATACGAAACAAGATCTAGAGCATCTGCTTCGTTCATAATAAAGGTGTAATTGGAATCAAGATCTTTTTGGATTATATCATGATCAAAATTAAGAGATTCATCGTAACACGAACAAAAAATAAATAAAAAAATAAGTGAATAAAACAGCAGATAATACTTCATAGTTTTTTTATTAATGATGAATAAATAGTTTGCTAAGGTTTAATGAAACCAATAATAATATGAATGTATAAATATTAATGAATCCTAAATAGTTTCTGAATACAAAAATACGAACTTTCATCTGGGTCGCAAATACCTAAATTTAGGTATTTGCGACCCAGATGAAAGTTGTTTTTGAAAAATACAATTATTGGATTATTCTACATTGTTCTTAAATATGTTGTTTTTAATAGAATAATACTATCTGAATATATTTAACTGAATCATTAGAATCCATTACAAGGTTTGAATTGGGAGTTGTTGTGTTGTTCATATGTCAAGCCTATAAGGATAAAATTGTTGATATGTATGTCGTTTGTAGTAGGTGTGGAGTCTAATTAAAATAGCTAATATCTTTTTGTCAATAAAACGCCAATATATGTCCTGCCCCGTAAGAATATATGTTATTTCGATTACATATATTCTTACGGGGCATTTCTCTTCTATTTCCTTCCCTCCGGTACTTTTAAAACGGGAGTTCATCCATTTCCTTTCCCTTATCCCTTTTCCTGAAGTTTTCGCTCACCTCCTGTTGTGTGAGTTCCACTACGGCATACTCCATGATGCCATGGATGTTTACACGCTTGCCGAAGGTATCCCTTTCCAGAATCTGTACCAACACTTGTTGCGTTTGCGCGTTGGCCTGTGTCCGTCCGTATACAGATAGAGTAGCCAGTATTGCGGCGGCGGGTTTCCATTTCACCTCAAAGTCCTTTTCTCCTGCCGGACGGAAGTAAACATACAGGTTCTCTTCCAGTGGGTCTTTCATGCGGTGGCGTTCGTTTCGGGTGTTGATGTCGTCTATCTCGTTTCCTTCAAACCAATAGCGGAAACCGTCCTCTATCAGTTGCACCGCCTGCGCGTACACCCCTTTGTGGTCTACCGGGGTGCGGTAGTCGATGGTCTTTACAGGAATGACCAGGAAGCGCCGGTTTCCTCCGTAATCCTTGAGGAACTGCATGTTGTTGGTGCTTCCGATGAACGATGCCCTGCGTGGATACAGTTGTGCCTGGGTGTCATACACTTTCCGGATGGTGACGTTTTCTTGCCCGATGATTCGTTTTAGTTCGGCGATGTCCCCCGTTTTCACACCCTCAAACTCTTCCATGTTGATCAGCAGGCGGGTGGACAGCAGTAAGAGGTCGTCCTTGTTTGCCGGATCTATCATTCCGTTTCGGTAATATTCTGCCAGTTCCGGAGGCAGCAGATGCCTTATCCAGGTACTTTTTCCTTTTCCCTGTGCTCCGTGCAACACCAGTGCTTCTTGGTTTGCTTTGCCCGGTCGGAGGGCCGAGGCCACCATGGCCACGATCCACCGCCGGAATCCCTCCCTCCAGAACTCCTGATCTTCCGCCTGTATGGTGTCCGCCAGTTTTCTGATGTGGTCAGTCTTCCTGTCCCACCGGGCATTTCCTTCGAAGTAGTGCGTGAAGGGGTTGAACTCCGGTGAATAGTCCGAGTCGATGACCGATTTCAGGCTGTTGAGCGGATAAGCTATGCCCTGCCTGCTGATGTTCAGGAAGATGGAGTTGAAATCCTTGTTCCGCATGGCATAGAAAGATTTCTCTTCCGTTTGGGATAAGTCGCACATCTCGAGGCGGTCGAGCACCGTGTTTCGCCTGAAAGCATAATTCTTGTTCAGATAATCTATCACCTGTTCCACGAGTGGTATCTTTTTCTTCTCCTCTGCCCGTTCCGTCCTGTCGGTATATGTGTAGGCGTTTCCGATGGGTGTGTCCGTGTCCATCCCTCCTCCGTCTCCCAGCCTTTCCGCCGCCAGGCGCTTCACTTCCGACTCTTCGAGCCCTTTTCGGAAACATTTGTTTCCCAGGGTGAAGAGGAACGAATTGCGGCTTCCTTCCGTATATTTCATCAGCCTTTGCGTGGAGCAGAGGCATTTGTTGAATTCCATACACGTATAGGCGCTGATATCTCCCGTCTGTCCCGTTTCGGGTTCTTTCTTTTTCTTCCTTCCCCTTTGTGCAGGTTCGGGAGCTTCGATGGTGAGTGTCCGTTCGGGGATGCGTGCCACCCTTTCGGCAGAGTAAAATGCCTTCGGGTCATACGAGGCGAAGACACCTCTCGACAAGTCTTTTCCGCTGGTGTCCACCTCTGTTTGCAGCAGTTTCTCGTAGTGTTTCCGGGTCAGTTCGTAGATGCCTGCGTGATACTGTTCCAGTCTGTCGTAGGTGATGGTTGCTGTCTTGAAGAACGAGTTTCTCCACGCCTCCGCCTCAAGGTCTGTCAGGTAAGCCAGAATTTTGAAACCGTGCTGCTTGGCGGTGAGGAAACAGGCGAGCGTCGCTTCGTCGGCTTCTATCAGAGCCCGTATGCGTTCCAGTTCCTCTTCCCGCAGCTTGTCGATGTCGATGGTGCTGGTGTCGTTGTATGCGGCTATGCTGTGCGCCAGCCTGCATTCATGATAGTTTGCCGTGACGGTGAAGTAGTCCAGTTGCCGCTTCACATTCTCCGCCTCCTTGGTTTTTCCTTCACTGACCAGCCTTCCTATTTTCTCTATCAGGTTGGCGTATTGTCTGCTCCGTACCCATCCGATCAATTCCTGCAGTGAACATTTCCCTTTCACTTTGCTGAAACCCCTGTAAGTGGTAATACTAATGCTTTTCATCTTTCATTTTTTAAGTTTAACATAAATCTTTGATTGCAAAAGTACGGGGCTTTTTTGTACCCCTGTTAGACGTTTTCATCCAGAAACAGGCTGATATCGTCTAATAGATTTATAATCAAGTCTTTATCTTCCGCTTTTTTCATGCTTTTTAATATCCTTAGTATCTTAAATATCTCAGTTTCAATGGAATCCGGCTTCATCTCCTCGTTGCTGTTGTGTTTTTGTCCGAAGAACAGTGACCGGTGCATGATCTTTGCCAGTTCCCGTATGTTTTTTCTCTTTTTGGGATCTTTCTGCTGATGGTTCAGCCATACGAAAAAGAAGATGACAAGCTCCCTATGCGAGCCTATATCCATCTTTTCTATGTTTTCTTCCAGTGCTTCCAACACTTTCTGTCCTTCGTCACTTTTTTCATTGACGATTACTACGTAAGGGGTATTTCCCATGTTTAATACCACTCCTTCATTCGGTTTTTTTTGCTCATTTCGTCTAATAAGTTTTTTTATTACGAATGCAAAATTAGTGGTTCTTATATGGATATTTCTATATATACGCGTATATTGTTTATTTTATATTGATGTTTCGCTCCGTTAAACAAATAGGTAAGGTATACCTGACCTATTTACTTAACGGGGTGAAATAGATTAAAAAAGAAAAGATTATGCGCATAGGCGTACGCGCGATTATATATAATATATTAAGCTTCAGGAAAATCGAATTGTAAAGAAAAGAAGGCGTGTTTCAAAAAACGTTCGTTCAATGGAACAAAGGTAAACAGTATTTTTACTATAGCAAAATATTTTTATAAATAAATTCATTTATTCTATTTTTATCTTCTTCATGATGCTGTAAATCAATGAATTATTGGAATCTAAAAAATATAGATTTTCTTTTTGAATTTTTCTTTTTATCCGGTTCTGAATTTCATCAAAAATGATGTTTCAAAAGACGAACGTTTTTTGAAACATAAACCGTATCTAATATCTTCGTTCATAGCTAATTAGTCTTTAAAATCAGCGTTTTTACGAAATCGGCTGTTTTTTGAGGCGGTCACATAACATTTCAGCATCCTTCTACTGTGATAGGGGAGGGTTTTGAGATCACATGAATGCAAGCAAGACTGATATTCGCATTACATCACCTGACCGGGAGGTACTTTCGTACTCCGGTGTCCCCAAAGAACATCCTTTTGTGAAGGAATCCCCAGAGCTGTTTTGGTATGCCGTTCGTGTCACTTACAGCCGTGAGCTTGCTTTAAAAGAGTATCTCGATGGTGAATGTATCGAGAATTTTATCCCCATGCACTACGAATACATCGTCAAGAACGAGCGCCGCGTGCGTAAATTGGTTCCTGCGGTCCACAACCTGGTGTTTATCCGTTCGAGCCGTGAACGTATCGATCGTATCAAAGACGAGATGGGCATGACCCTTCCGATCCGTTATATCATGGATCGTGAAAGCCGCCAGCCCATTGTTGTTCCCACTTCTCAGATGCGCAGCTTCATGGCGGTTGCCGGCAGTTACGACCAGCAACTGGTCTATCTCGAACCCTCAGCCGTAGCTTTCCGTAAAGGGCAGCGTGTGCGTGTGACAGGAGGCATCTTTGCCGGCGTCGAGGGTGAGTTTATCCGTGTGAAAAACGATCGGCGTGTGATGGTTTCCATCCAGGGTGTCATGGCCGTTGCCACCACCTACATCCATCCCTCTCTAATCGAGCCGCTCGATCTTTAAACAGTAAAATAGCAGACAATAAATCGTAAATTGTAAATATTTCCATGAACTCTTTAGATTCTCAAATTACCGCTTTGTACACCTTGGCGCACGAACTTCTTTATCTCGGTTCCGATGGCAGCCCCATCTACAGCGACCACTTCAGCCGGTTGAACGGTGATGTACTCAGTCGTGCCAATACTTTATATCCCCATCATGGCTCCACCGACGAGGAAGAAGCCCGTTTGTGCCTTTCGCTTCTGATGGGTTATAACGCGACGATCTACAATAACGGTGACAAGGAAGTCCGCATCCAGCAGATCCTGAACCGTTGTTGGGAAGTGCTCGACCGCTTGCCCGCTTCCTTGCTGAAGGTGCGCCTTCTGACTTATTGCTATGGTGAAGTCTTTGACGACGACCTCTCCCGTGAGGCGCATAGCATCATCGACAGCTGGGGAGAGCGTGCCCTTTCCGGCGATGAATGTGAGATTGCCGAACAACTCCGCAGTCTTGAAGAGAATCCTTATCCCAACTGGGAAGTAGAGGAGTAAACTCTTTTCTTTTTCGACACAACACTGTATATAACCTAAATCCCCTTTGTCTTGAATATCCTTTTCATCATATTGGCTTTTGTCATCTCTGCTTCGGTTGCCCGGCTTATCATTCCCCGCATCCTGCTTATCTCTTTGCGGAAGAAGCTTTTCGATATGCCGAGTGAGCGCAAGGTTCATAAACGTGCCATTCCCCGTTTGGGCGGTGTCTCTTTCTTTCCCACCATCCTGCTTTCCTCCTGTGGCGTGTTCGCCCTTCGCATCCTGATGGGTTATGATGTTCCCGCCCTCCGTGCGGTGTACTTGTTGCCCGAGTGCTTGTTTCTGGTCTGCGGGATGACTTTGCTCTACCTGACGGGTATTGCCGATGACCTTGTCGGAGTGCGCTACCGTCAGAAATTTGTGATCCAGATCATCTGTGCTTCGTTTTTTCCCCTGGCCGGCCTTTGGATCAATAACTTCTACGGTCTTTTCGGCCTGTATGCCCTTCCTGCCTGGATAGGTATGCCTTTTACGGTTCTTCTGGTTGTCTTTGTCACCAATGCCATCAATCTGATTGACGGTATCGACGGTCTTGCCTCCGGTCTGAGCAGCGTTGCCCTGCTTGTCTTCGGCTTCCTGTTCATGCAGAAAGAACTTTGGACGTACAGCATGCTCGCCTTTGCCACGTTCGGTGTGCTGGTCCCTTTCTTTTACTATAACGTCTTCGGCAGTGCGGAACGTGCCCGTAAGATTTTTATGGGTGATACGGGCAGCCTGACTTTGGGCTATGTGCTCTCTTTCCTTGCCATCAAATACAGCCAGTACAATCCGGATGTCACCCCGTATACCGAAGGTGCTTTCGTGATTGCTTTCAGTACGCTGATTGTCCCTGCGTTCGATGTGATCCGTGTGGTGATGGTTCGTGTTCGCAGTGGCAAGAGCCCTTTCGAACCGGACAAGAACCATATTCATCATAAGTTCCTGGCAATGGGTTTCACACCAAGAAAGGCGATGATAACGATCTTGCTGATTTCTTGTGCGTTTAGTGCGGTGAATATTCTGTTTATGCCCTATGTAAATAATACAATAATGTTAATAGGAGATATTACTGTGTGGGTGGGACTGAATTTATGGTTCGACAGGGTAAGAGATAATTATTGACATTGTAAATTCTATTTTGTATTAAAGTAGAAATGAATAAATAGAATGTTTAAATTACTTGTTGGAAATTATTTGTTAAATTTATCAGATACAAAAAAAAGAGTTTTCTTGAATGTCTTTTGGGCTATACTAGGTAAGGTAGCCAATATGTTAGGAGCTTTGTTTGTTGGTATTTTAGTTGCTCGTTATTTAGGACCGAGTGATTATGGATTAATGAACTATGTTATCAGTTATGTTTCTATTTTTTTGATTATATCTTCTTTTGGTTTAGATGATATTGAAATTAGGGAGTTTTCACGAAATCCCCAAAAGTATCAAACAATAATAGGCACTGCATTTTGTATACGATTTTGTTTTGCTTTACTAGCATATATTTTAATAGGAATAAGTCTATTAATTTATAAAACTGATCTCTTTACATCTACTATAATATTAATATATGCAGTAACTGTTTTTTCAAATTGCTTTAATGTTATAAGAAACTATTTTACATCCATATTGCAGAATGAATATATTGTTAAATCAGAACTTTTTAGGATTATTATAGGGGCTTTTTTAAAGATAATACTTTTATGGTATAAGGCTCCGTTGGAGTACTTCATTATAGCTACTATGTTTGATACTGTCTTAGTTTCTGGAGGATATTTTTTATCTTATTATCGAAAAATCGGGAAAGTATCTTATTGGAATTTTAATAAGAAAATAGCTTTTTTTTTAATAAAAGAATCATTTCCGCTTGTCTTATCTGGTGCGGCTGTAGTTATTTATCAACGTATTGATCAGGTTATGATAAAAAATATGATTGATAATGAGTCTGTTGGATATTTTGCAACAGCAGGACGCTTTTTAGATATTATTTTATTTTTACCAATGATTTTGGTACAGACTATAACTCCTTTGTTAGTGAGAGTGAAAGAAAAGAATATTGTTGAATATGAAGAAAAGAAAATATTATTTGTAAGCATAGTTGTTTGGATTTCTATAGTTATAGCTATATCAGTTTCTCTTATATCTTATTGGTTAATTTATTATACTTATGGTGAGAAGTATCTAGCAGCGGTACCTGTTTTACAAATAATGTCTTGGAAAACAGTCGGAATGGCTCTATCTGTATGCTCAGGTCAGATTATGATAATGGAACACATTCAAAAATGGGCTGTTGTCCGTAATATTATAGGTTGTTGTGTCTGCGTGTGTGGAAATTTATTATTAATACCAGTTTGTGGTATAGTTGGATCTGCTTGGGTTACAATAATAACAATATTTTTTGCAGGATTCTTTTCTTGTTTTTTAATTCCTGTTTATCGTCCAATATTTTTTATTGAAGTTAAAGCCATTTTAAAAGGATGGAAAGAGTTGTTTCGCTTGAAAGAATTAAGGGGGAAATCAATTTAATTTTTTATATAAATCAGTTGTTATTGTGAAAAAAATGCTCAAGCCATTTTATAATTGGCTAAGATTAAAATTGCAATTCTTGGAAGAGGCTTATTATTTTTGGCTCTTGCTTTGTAGACATAATGCTTCTGTTAATACAGAAGCAAGTATGAAAAAAATGCAATATATTTTATTGCGTGAGGCACATGTTATAGAAAAAGGCATGTCTATGAGAAATCCACGCAAAGGATTTGGTCAAGCTAAGATTTTAATAATGCTGCAGAATTTAAATAGATATTATGATTTATATTCCACAGAAGATTTGGATTTTCTTAAATTCCCTATATCTACAGTTGGCAGTTATATACAATATACTAATGAAATGGGGATAGATATTACCAAGATAGAACAACAATATTTAAACTTAGTATCTAGAACTGGATTCCAAAATCTGAATAGACATTCAGGAATAGAATCTATAGCTAAGAGTGATATATTAAAGGAATGTAATAAGACTTTTGAATCTTTGTTGTATAGTCGGCATTCTATTAGATATTTTGATAATAAAATACCTTCTAAAGAAATGCTTGAAAAAGCGTTGAAACTAGCATCTCGTACTCCGTCGGCTTGCAATCGTCAAGGATGGCTTACTCATATTTTTATAGGTGAAAAGAGTTATTCACTTTTACAATGGCAGGGTGGATCGAATGGATTTGAGAAGGAAATTCATTGTTCAATATTAGTAACTGCTAATTTGAATGCCTTTTTATCATATGAGGTTCATCAAGCTTATGTGGATGGTGGTTTATATGCTATGAATTTGCTAAATGCTTTACATTCATTAGGATTAGGGACAATACCTTTATCATGTGGTTTTGGGTATAGTAAATTAAGGATGTTGAAGAAGCAATTCTATATTCCAGAAAATGAAGTACCTATAATGATCATTGGTGTTGGTGAACTATTGGATCATTTTAATGTAGCTATATCTATGCGAAGGGATGTTTCAACTACCAATACGTATCATTATTAAATGAATTATAAGACATTAGTTATGAAAATATTAATTATAAATCAACATAGCATGAATCATGGAGATGAGGCGGCGGGAAAGGCTCTAATTCGTACGTTATATGATAGAGGATTTCAGGATATAGCAGTTTCATATAATATGAATGATTTTGATGCAAGTTGTTTATTTAAGTATAAAAATGTAAAACAAATATTGCCTACAAAGAAGAAAGCTAGAGGATTAGATAAAATAACAAAACTATATTTGAAATGCCCTTGTTTTATTACTAGGTTTTTAACTTTAATGTATTTGCAAAGACGTCGAGAAGTTAAAATGATAAAAGAAGCTAATATTGTTATTAGTGCTCCGGGCGGGGTAAATATGGGATTATATCGTGATTATGGATATGTTTGGAGGTTGAAGGAGGTTTTATATCAAGGAAAGTCATTAGTAATTTATTCCCCTTCAATCGGTCCTTTTACTACGAATGATTTTTTTAGGAAAATAGCAAAGGAGATTTTGACACGTTCTACTTTTGTAAGTTTGCGAGATACACAGAGTTATAGATATGCTGAAGATTTATCAGTACATTATATTCAATCAATTGATACTGCTTATTTGGAAACCCCACGAATGGACTTACCTTTAGAGCTATTAAATTTACTTCCTAAAGAATATGTAGTATTAGTTCCTAATGAGTTATATAGTTGGCATATAGATTATTTTCATTATGATAAAAGGTCTATAGATCGTTTTTATTCTAGTCTAATTGATAAATTCACATCAAACGGATTGACTGTTGTTTTGTTACCTCAGTTGTTCTATCAGCCAAATATGGAAGATGAAGATTATTTTAACAGATTAAAAGCAGAAAACGAAAAAGTTATAGTGATTCCAACTTATTACGATTCGGATATACAACAAGCCATAATAAAGAGAGCTCAGTTTGTTGTTGGCGCTCGCTACCATACTATAGTTTTTTCTATTAATAATGAGACTCCTTTTGTTTGCTTATCTTATGAACATAAAATGAAAAATATGTTGGAAATACTTTCTTTAGATTCTTATTCAATCGATATTTCTTATGCATTTGAAAATCATAAAATTGTTATAGATAAGATTTGGAAAATGTATTTAGATCGTGTAAGTGTTCTAAATGTATTATATGATGGTAAGAAAAAAGCAAAATTACTTGCTAGAAAAACTTTTGATTTTTTGATTAAAAAGTTGAGAAGTATGTGAAAATGTTTTGTGTGATTGCTTGTCTATCATATTGTTAGTCAAAATGAAAAAGATTTATTTGAAATTTGTTGATTTTTGGGATGGATTTGATACTATTTCTAACTTTATTGTGGATGCTTTGTCCATTCAATACGAAGTAGTACTATCTAATGAGCCAGATTATTTATTCTATTCATGTTTTGGAACGTCACATTTAGAATATGATTGTATAAAAATCATGTTTATAGGTGAAAATATAGTTCCTGATTTTAACGTTTGTGATTATGCCATAGGTTTTAATTATATTGATTTTGGGGACCGTTACTTGAGGTTGCCTTTATATGCTATATATGATGGATTTTCAAACTTGCAGAATAAAAAGATTGATGTAAATAAAGCTTTAGACCGTAAATTTTGTAGTATTGTTGTTTCAAATAATAAATGGGCAGATCCTATTCGTGAGACTTTCTTTAAATTACTATCTAGTTATAAGAAAGTAGACTCTGGTGGAAGAGCTTGGAATAATATAGGAGGACCTGTTGATAATAAATTGGATTTTATTAGCCAATATAAGTTTAATATTGCTTTTGAAAATAGTAGGGTACTGGGATATACAACAGAAAAAATAATGGAACCTATGCAGGTGAATTCTATTCCAGTATATTGGGGAAATCCTTTGGTTGGTAAAGATTTTAATGTGGACTCCTTTGTAAATGCTCATGATTTTGATTCTTTAGAAAGATTAGTTGAGTATATTATAGAATTGGATTCTTCAAAGGATAAATATCTGGAAATGTTGGAAAAACCTTGGCTTCTCGATAAGACATATTTGGATTGGAAACAATTGCTGTTAAATTTTATTAATAATATTATGATGAAATCATATAAGGATGCGAAGTATTTGGTTAATTATGGTCATGCTGGAAAGTATAGAAATGAACAACGCTTTTGGGGGAGATGTGAACGTAAATTTAAACTTCAAAGAATTATTGAATATTATTCTCAATTGTTTGATAGAAAATAATTATATTTTATAATTTCTATTTTGAGATATGGTAGTTAGTGTGTTGATGCCTACTTATAATCATGAAAGATTTATAGAGCAGGCTATTTTGAGTTTTATTCAGCAACAGGTTGACTTTGATATAGAATTGCTAATAGGTGATGATTGCTCTTCTGATAATACCTCTTTTATTGCAAGAATTTATGCTGAAAAATATCCAAATAAAATTCATTTATTTCAATATTCGGTGAATAGAGGGCTAATGCATAATTATAAATATTTGCTTAATCAAGCTAAGGGTAAATATATAGCAATATTAGAAAGCGATGATATCTGGCTTGACCCCTTTAAACTTCATAAACAGGTTGAAATAATAGAAAAAACTCCCAATTGCGGTTTGGTCTTTTCTAATTGGATCGTTATAGATGCTGATTCAAAGGAAGTAACACGATCCCAAAGAACTTTAAAGACAATAGGTTATTCTGATTTATTGAAAAGCAATATGGTTGCGGCTGTAACTGTGTTATTTTCAAGAAACATGTTTGATTTATACTGTGATATTGATGAATATATACTCCGTAACTTTAAGACATTAGATTATCCTGTATGGTTATCTATTAGTGCACATTCAAATATTATTTATTTAGATGATTATACTGCAGGATATAGGTGTTTGTCAACTTCAATAAGTAATAGTAATAGTTATCAACGTTCTATGGCATTTAATCAAAGTATAGATGCTATTGTTCAATATGTTGTAAGTAAATATGGTAAAGGAGAGCTAACAATAAAGGAGTTAGAGAATGCAAGTAAACTTCGTTATTTGACTCAAGCCTTTCAATTTAAAAAATTCTCTCAAGCCTTTAGTATTGCTTGGACATTTCATGCTACAAATATAAAATCATTTATTATAAAAGTATTACCTTTTATATGGCTTTGTAAAAATAGAAAATTAATAGGGCAACGCTTAAAGTAATGGTCTCAATTATTATTCCAATATACAATGTACAAGATTATATAAATGATTGTTTATATAGCGTTTATACTCAAACTTATTCAGAAATAGAAGTCATTTTAGTGAATGATTGTACTCCTGATAATTCAATGTTAATTGCACATTCTAATATTGAAAAATTAAAGAAAAGATTTAATGTAAAAATTATAGATCACAAAAGTAATAAAGGATTGTCTGCTGCTAGAAATTCTGGGGTCAAAGAAGCCACTGGGGAATGGGTATACTTTTTAGATTCTGATGATGAAATAACTCCGGATTGTATAGAATGTTTTGTGCGACTTGCTGAAAGGTATCTTTCTGTTGATTTTATTGTTGGCGGTATTAGAGTTATAGGAAGAAATATTTCTTATAGACTTACTACTTCTGAATATGTTATAGGAAATGATAATATTTTGAAATGTTATATTAGCGGAATGTGGTATGAGATGGCGTGGAATAAACTTATTCGAAAAGAATATTTTGTTTCAAACAATCTATGGTTCAAAGAAGGACTATTACATGAAGATCAATTATTTTCATATCAGTTAGCTACTACTGCTTTGACGATGGCTACAGTTAATAAACCTACTTATATTTATAAAATGCGAATGTCAGGAGCTATTACGTCATCAAATGGTAGGAAAAACTTTGATTCATTTATTTGTATATTGGAATATATGGTTTATTCTGTCATGCAAAAATATTCGACTTCTAGTGTTACACTTGAATATGCTCAAATAATTAGATTTTCTTATTCTATATTGTTGTCACTGTATGGAAAGCATAATTTGACAGAAATGGAAGTGGTAAATTATGAATTAAAGGTGGATAGAATATGTAGAATCGTGACCTTTTATAAATGTAAACTACCAGTTCCTATACAGATTAAGTTAACTATCATAAAATTACCACAAACGATGAGAAAGGTATTATTGAAATGGCACAACAAAAAGATACAAAAAAAATAACTGTTTTTACTTCAACTTACAATAGAGCATATATTTTGCCAAAGTTGTACGAAAGTTTGAAATTACAAACGTGTAAAGATTTTGAGTGGTTGGTTGTAGATGATGGTAGTGAAGATGAAACAAGTGAATTGTTTGATAAGTGGTTGGAGGAGGATGTTATTGAAATAGCTTATTTTAAGAAAAAAAATGGTGGAAAACATCGAGCCATTAATTTTGCAGCATCAAAAGCACAAGGGCAGTTATTTTTTATTGTAGATAGTGATGACTATTTAACCTTAACTGCTGTTGAGATTATTTGTAAGGAATGGGAAAAGGTAGAGAATAAAAAGCAGAGTGCTGGATTGTGCTTTAGGAAAATTTGTTATAATACAGGAAAAATGATTGGTGCAGATTTTCCTGTATCGCCTATTGATGCATCAAGTTTGACAATATGTTATAAATGGAAGATATATGAGGATAAAGCTGAAGTTTTTAAAACTGAGCTGATACGTCGGTTCCCATTTCCTGAAATCGAAGGAGAGAAGTTTATATCAGAAGCTATTGTCTGGAATAAAATTTCGGTCTGTGATTCTCCTTTGCTAAGATGTGTGAATACAGGTATTTATATGTGTGAATATCTACCAGATGGGTTGACCGCTAATTTTATAAAACTTATGAAAAGAAACCCTAAGGGTGGAATTCTTTACTATAAGAGCTTATTTAATTTATCATGTATACGGAAAAATCCTATTGATATTTTAAAAATTTCACTGAGATTATCTCAGTGTATTATTTATTCATTTTTGAGATGCTTTGGCTCTTATTTGTAATAGTGTTTGTTTCTTTTTTATCTTTTTCTGATTTTGATAGAAAAAAGGTCAATTACTTTTCTGTTGTTATTGTTGGAATATTATTGTCAATAACGGCTGGATTTCGGAATGTTGGAGGTGTTGATACAGACTATGCTATATATAAAAATCATTATAATGGTGAATTGGGATCATATTCTTATGAACTTTTTGAACCAGGGTATAATACTGTTGTTTGGCTGGGAAATATAGTAGGATTAAGCTTTAACCTATTTGTTTTTATTTTAACTTCTATATGTTTACTATTATTGTTAAAATTGATTTTTAAATATAGTAAATATCCGATGCTTAGCGTAATGATATACCTTGGAACTTATTTCTTGTTTTATAATATGGTACTTATGCGGCAAATGGTTTCTGTAGTTATGTTTTTGTACTGTATCAATTATACTATTGAAAAAAAATATATAAAATGTTTATTGTGCTTTCTGGTTGGTCTGTCTTTTCATTTATCGATGATCGTCTTTCTTCCTGCTTTTTTTGTATTACGATATTTTAAATTGAATATATGGAATATTATTTTTATTTTAATAATAGGAGTTTTTCTGAAAATTGTAGGAGCGATTAATTTAGTAATGTTTGTAGGAGGAGTTATAGAATCAAGAATGGCTAATTATCTTGCTGGAGATGGATTCACTTTAAATATCATGGAGTATATAAAAATGATAATTATTATTTGTGCTATTCTTATATTATTTCCTAAACTAATTGGAGATTATTTTAATGAAATATTGATAAAATCATATTGTGTGTTTTTTATATTGATTTTTGCATTCGGTGATATTGAGATTTTTTTTAGAATTGCTATGTATTTTGATTTAGTTATATTGTTTCTTATTCCGATTCTTTTTGATAAAATATCAATGACTCGTTTTTCTCGGATAACTATATATACACTTGTGGTAATCTTTTTTGCATTTTCTTTTATTTATAGAGTCCATAATTTTGATAATGGTGAATTTTATCAATATAAATTCTTTTTTCTAGAATAATGAAAATAGCTTTCATAGTACCTTCTCTCATAAATAAGGGGCCTATAATAGTCGTTGATACTTTAGTTCGAAATCTTATTAATCAGGTAGAAAAAGTAGATCTTTTCTATTTTGATGAAAAATATGGGATTGATTTTTGTTGTCAGACATATCGAATTGATTTTGATACACCAATATCTTTTGATAATTACGATATAATTCATTCTCATGGATTTCGTCCTGATAAATATGTTGCTAAGTGGAAAAATAATATTTCTAATGCTAAAGTTGTTACTACTATTCATTCTGATATAGCTTGCGATTTATGCTATAATTATAATTTTTTCGTCTCTTTTATATTTACAAAGATATGGTTGCATTATATTAAAAAATTTGATGCTGTAGTGGTGATATCAGATCAACTAAAAAAGATATATGAATGTAAACTAAAATCTATTAGTAGAGTATATAATGGGATTGATATAACGTATAGACCAGATAAGAATGATCCTTCAATTATAGCACAAATAAATAAATTTAGAGATTTAAATTATAAGATTATTGGAAGCTATGCTTATTTAACTCGGATTAAAGGGTTAGAACAATTAATAAAAGTGCTAGAAAAACGAAAGGATTTGGCTGTAGTTATAATAGGCGAAGGAGAGGCTAAAAACGAACTGATTGAACTGAGTCGAACTTTAAATGTAATAGATAGAACATTATTTTTGGATTATTTACCCACTCCATATAATTATTTATCCCTTTTTGATGTCTATGCGATGTGTTCACGTAGTGAAGGTTTTGGACTTGCAGCGGTCGAAGCTACATTAATGCAAACTCCTGTGGTATGTTCTAATATATCTATATTCAAAGAGATTTTCGATGATACTAAAGTCTCTTTTTTTGAATTAGATAATATTTCATCACTTCTAGAGTCAATAAATATTGCTATTTCAACAATTGGTAAATTAAAGGCTAAAGTAGCACTAAATTATTCTTTAAATAATTTCTCTGGATATAAAATGGCTAGTAATTATTTGGATATATATAGTAATCTTCTAAATGGAAAAATTTAGTGTTTTAATGTCGGTTTATCATAGAGATAATGCCGTATATTTGAAGGAGGCTTTAAATAGTATTTTTGACCAAAGTATTTTGCCGACTGAAATAATATTGGTTAAAGATGGTTTGTTATCTCAGGAGTTAAATAGTGTAATTGACTACTTTGTTGAGAAATACTCGTCTGTCAAGATCGTTGAATTGTTGGATAATCAAGGGTTGGGTAGGGCACTTAATGAAGGTTTAAAATACTGTTCTTGTGATTTGATAGCTCGTATGGATGCTGATGATATATCGAAATTTAAAAGATTTGAAAAACAAATAGAGATGTTTGAAAGATATCCAAAGTTAGATATTGTTGGAGCTTGGGTTGATGAGTTTAGAGACGATGTCTCTAATGTTGTTTCTGTAAGAGCACTTCCAGAACTCCATAACAGTATATTTTGTTATGCAAAGAAAAGATGTCCATTAAATCATCCGGTGGTTATGTTTAAAAAACACGCTGTGCTCGCTGTTGGAGGATATATGCATTTTCCACTTTTTGAAGATTATTATCTTTGGGCTAGAATGTTAATAAATGGTGCTATGTTTTATAATATTCAAGAAAGTCTTTTGTTTTTTAGATCTTCTGAAGAGATGTTTAAGCGACGTGGAGGTTTAAAATATGCAATCAGCGAATTGAATTTACAAAGAGAGTTTGCAAGAATGGGGTTTATTAATTATTACGAATTATTTCGAAATGTAACAATAAGGTTTGTATCTCGTTTGATTCCAAATAAGGTTCGGGAATTTGTCTATTTGAAATTACTTAGATAATATTGTGGAAATGATAGTAACTTTATGAAAGGCATTGTTTTAGCCGGTGGTTCCGGTACTCGTCTGTACCCCATCACCAAAGGAGTTAGTAAACAGCTTCTTCCTATTTTTGATAAACCGATGATTTATTATCCGATTTCGGTGTTGATGCTTGCCGGTATCCGTGAAATCTTGATTATATCTACTCCGGATGATCTTCCTGCTTTCCGACGTTTACTGGGAGATGGTTCTGATTACGGAATACGTTTAGAGTATGCGGAACAACCTTCTCCGGATGGTTTGGCTCAGGCATTCATTATTGGTGAGGAATTCATTGGGAGTGATTCGGTCTGTTTGGTGCTTGGAGATAATATCTTCTATGGGCAGAGTTTTACCCGTATGCTGAATGAAGCTGTACGTATGGCAGAGGTGGAGCAAAAGGCAACGGTGTTCGGTTATTGGGTAAGTGATCCGGAACGTTATGGAGTGGCTGAATTTGACAAAGAAGGAAATGTCTTGAGTCTGGAAGAGAAGCCTGAGGAACCGAAGTCTAATTATGCAGTGGTAGGGCTTTATTTCTATCCGAATAAGGTGGTGGAAGTAGCAAAAAAAATAGAGCCCTCTGCACGCGGAGAATTGGAGATAACGACAGTGAATCAGGAATTTCTCAAAGATCAGAAACTGAAAGTCCAGTTGCTAGGTCGTGGTTTTGCCTGGTTGGATACCGGTACGCATGATTCTTTAAGTGAAGCATCTACTTTTATTGAAGTGATAGAAAAACGTCAGGGATTGAAAGTAGCTTGTTTGGAAGGAATTGCTTTGAGACAAGGTTGGATCAGTGCCGATAAGATGCGTGAATTGGCAAAGCCCATGCTGAAGAACCAGTACGGACAGTATTTGTTGAAAGTGATACAGGAACTTGGTTTGAAATGAATGTAATAAAGACTGCTATCGATGGGGTTGTTATCCTCGAACCCCGTATTTTTAAAGATGACCGGGGATATTTCTTTGAATCTTTTAATCAGAGGGAGTTTGAGGAAAAAGTATGCAAGACTACATTTGTCCAAGATAATGAAAGTAAATCGAGTTATGGTGTACTTCGTGGTTTACATTTTCAACAGGCCCCTTTTGCTCAGAGTAAATTGGTGCGTGTAGTGAAAGGAGCGGTATTGGATGTAGCTGTTGATATCCGTAAAGGATCTCCTACATTTGGACAACATGTGGCAGTAGAGTTGACGGAGGATAATCATCGTCAATTTTTCATTCCCCGTGGGTTGGCACATGGATTCAGTGTATTGAGCGAGGAAGTCGTTTTTCAGTATAAGTGTGATAATTTTTATGCTCCGCATAGTGAGGGTGCCATTACCTGGGATGATCCGGATTTGGGTATTGACTGGCGTATTCCGGCAGATCGTGTGATTCTCTCGGAGAAGGACAGCAGGCATCCCCGGTTGAAAGATTTAAATTTATGATTCTCTCTTCTTTGGTACATACCGATTTTCAGCCTTATTTACTTCCTAATACGGATGCATGGGCTTTGCCTGGGGATAAGGCGTTGGAATTGTTGGTTTATCTTGAACAGCAAGGTGTCAGGCAGATCTACTGTGTACCTCCGGTAAAGGTGGAAAATGAAGGGAATGCTTTTTCTTTTCTGAAAGATGCCTTTCAATATTTACAGCAGCAATACTCCGGTAATATCTCTCTGCGTTTGTCGGCAAGATATCGTTTGGATGAAGGATTTCCGGCTTTGTTGGAGAAGGGAGATTTGTTGGCGATAGGAGGGGGGAAGGAGTTACTGGTAGATGTGTCTCCTTTACAACAGCCGGAAGGACTCAGTGAGATGATTCATGCCATCTGCCGGTCGGGTTATATCCCTGTCCTGATGCAACCGGAACGTTCGCTTTATTGGGGAACGGAAGACTATCTGCACTTGCGGGAATCGGGATGCAGGCTGATGCTGAATCTATATTCCTTGTTCGGTTATAATGGTGACGGAGCGTTGAATTACAGCCGTATGTTGTTGAGAAAGGAGTGGTATACATATCTCTGTTCGGGTAGGGAGGATACGAAAGTGATGCGCTATGGTGAATCGTTTTCGATAGAGGATGATGATGATTTGGCGATGAAATTGCAGGAGATAGAAAGAAACAGCAGGCTGTTGTGGGCTGCTATGGAAAACGGGTAACGGCGGTTATTCGTGTTTTAGGCGGCAGCCGGGATTACCGTAACAGGTGATTCCGGCTGTTTTTATATAATATCTTTGAGCCTCTTGAGGAATCAATATCTACTGATATGCTCAGTATAAATTAAAGGAATTGAAATTGTGCAAATAAGTAATTATCATGGGAAATATCCGTTACTTTGCTGAGAAGTTCTGTACTCACCCTGCCATAATAGTAGGAAGGCTGCAACATCTAAAGGTAATATCTTATTGGCAGGATCAGGAACTGATAGAGAAGGTCGATTTGGATAGTGCCGTTAAGTGATTGCGCTATCTGGCAATTCCGGTTCCATCACGATTGGGGCCGGAGAATTAGGAATAACCGAATAAAATGTGTATATTTGCCGTTACTAACATTGAGTTTATACTGAAATCTTCTTTGTGCATGGTTGTTTTCCGCTTTATTCTGCGGACTATGGCATTCTCCAGTCGACATCATTATTTGCTGTTTTGTTCAGGATAATAGTAATTGCGCCTATGTGTTACAAGCATTCAGCGTGGTGTGTAGTCTGGATATAATAATGAAATCGTTTATTTATTGGTGTGCGTGACATAAAACTGCCTATTGACAATCAACATGAAGGAAAACAGGCAGTATTGATTCTGACATAAAATTATTGAATGGTAAAAAAGATAACAATAAGTAAACGTGACCGGGAGAAGCTAAAGGAGCAGAAACGTAAGGAGAAGCAACAACGTAAAGAGGAACGCCAAAGTAACGGTCCGAGTTCTTTTGAGGATATGATTGCATATGTAGACCAGTTCGGTGTTTTGCATTCAGTGCCGCAGGAAAGGCTTGAGGAAGAAGTGGATGCCTCTCATATCGAGGTTTCTGTACCCAAACAAGAGGATGTGGAAGTGGCTCCCCTTATGGGACGTATCGAGTATTTTAATGCCGCGAAAGGCTATGGCTTTGTGAAGGATGCGGATAATGGCGAAAAGTATTTCTTCCATATCTCTTCTGCCCCTGCGACAATTGCGGAAGGTGATAGAGTGACATTTGAAATAGAGCGCGGTATGCGTGGAATGAACGCTGTACGAATATCAATAGTGACTGAATAGCAGGAACTTTCCGTAGCTTTATTTCCAGGCCCTAATCGTACCTTGATATTGAATTTTGCTTGAAATGAACGCTTTATAAGAATTTTGTTTGAACTTAGGTTATACAAAAAATGAAATACCAAAGCGATGATCCTCTTCTCCGGTATCGATATAGTGATTTAAAAAAACGATATTGATGCCGAAGAAGAGGCAGATATTTTATCCGGGGGGGGACGAAGGCTTCGGTAGTTAGTAACTGTTTACCATGTCTTCGGGTACGCAGATGTAAAAGTCTGCCAAGCCTTTATGGTCGTCATCCAGTTTCCGGATGGACTCTTGACGTACCGAGGTTACCGTCACTATACTCGTATTGGGGCGGTAACGGAGCAGATAAGGGATGATGCCTCCCTGTCGGTTGGAATGATAACTACCGTTGATATGCAGGAATTTATTTTTGATATTACGGGCTATGAACCATCCCATTGTAGCATCTTTTATGGCTTGTGCCTGTGCCAACTTCCGATTGTTGCCGGCCCGGCGTCCTCCCATCATGTTCATCATACTGAAAGCTGCTGCGCTTTGGGCTTCATCATATTCGAAATCGATCGGTAAAGGAGCTATATATCGTTTGGCTTCCTCGGATAACGAGTCGAGTGCTTCGAACCCTTTATCTTTTACAATGTTGGCGTAGCGTCTCGGGATATTGGTTGCAATGAACGGAATGTGATGTTCTTTGGCAAAGAAAACAACCGGATAATAGTCAGTCCGGTAATTATCCCATAGACGGGCTTCGGCCTCAAAGCGGTCGTAAGAGATCTTTTGCTGCATGTATTCGTCAAAAATCAGTTGATTGTCACTTTCGAACATTTCGGCTCCCAGCATCAGTTGATCTTTATGAATGTTATAGATGGAACGGGTTATTTCGAATTCCAGCCAATGGGTGATGGGGCAGTTATGCAGTTCCCCGAGGAAGATAACATCATAGCCGGAGAGTCGTTTGATTAATTCTCCGTAGCTGATTTGTTTTCCTGTGTTGTCGAACAGGGTATAGGCCGGTTTGTCCTTATCATCCTGAGAGAAGGCTGACTGCTGAAGGAAACAGCACAGGCAGAGCAGGCATGAAATCTGTTTAATGGTTTGAAGTATCATTTTTCAGTTTGTTTTTGCTTAAATATAAAAGGATATAATTCTCGGTATCCAGATAGCGACGGAATGCTTCGCGGAGCATGGCGGGAGTGATGCTGTCGAGACATTGTTCGTAGTGATCGAAGTCGCTGATGGTTTCACCGTTTTTTAGTAAACCGACCAGGGCGGTTCGCCAGGCAGAAGGTGATTCTTTGTTTAACGCTTCGCGTTTGGCTATCAGAAATGAACGTTTAAGGGTATTCAGTTCTTCATTATCCACTTCTTGCTGTTTTAATTGGTGGAGAATCTCTTTCAGCAACTGTTCTATTTGAGGCATGTTATCGTTATCGGCGGATGCATTGATGTCAAAGTAGAAAATTCCTTGTGGGATGCCTTCATACATTAATGAAATGTAAGGAGAGTAGACAAGGGATTTTTGTTCTCTGAGGACGGAGATCAAACGGTTGCGAATAAGGTCACGCATCAATTTTAAAGTGAGTGTGTTTTTTAATCCCGGTTGATAGTGGCCGGGGAGAAGATAGTCGAACAGTGTCTGAGTGTCATTATCATTGGGAAAGCCTTCTATATGCTTTCTGACTGGAAAATTGAAATGCGGATAAGAAAATCGGGACAAATGTGACGAAACAGGAATACGTCCGAAAACGGAGACAAACTGCTGCATGAGAGTGTCCGCATTGAAATTGCCGCAAATGACATAGGTGGTTCCTTGGGGATTCGTATAGAGCTTTTTATAAAAAGCTGCGATGGAATCCAGATTCAGATTTTTGATTTGTTCGGACGAAAGCTTTTGGGAAGAGCGGGCGAAACCGGTTCCGGTCAACTCGTTTATGCGGGCAGATAATAACCGGTCAGGACTTCGTTGAAGCATTTTCTCCAATATCGTTTCTTTGTCTTGATTTTCTAAAAGGTCCTGGCGTATTTCCTCAAATTCGTCATATTTTAATTCGGGATCGAATATCTTTTCATAAATCAGATTGAATAGCTCGGGAGCATTTGCAGTGGGAGACATGCCTATGAAGCCATGCCAGTGATTTTCGACTGCCATGGAAAGTGAGATTTCTTTCCGGAAGAGGTAATCGGACAAAACTTGTCCATCTACTTTTGCGATATCTCCCATATCTATGTATCCGGCAAATCCCTCTAATAAAGGATATTCTTCATCGGATAGGGAAGAAGTGCCGAAAGGGGCAAAAGAAGTGATCAGCAGGGTGGAATCTGCTTCGAGGGTAGGTTTGAGGACTAACCGTATGCCGTTCTTCAGTTCTACTTCACGAATCCTGTTTTGCGGATATTCTGTTTGTCGTAATACGGATGCAGGATCGAAAGGAAAACGGGCTGCCAGACATGGAGGAGTCTCAATGTCGATCTCTTCTTGTTTTTCAGGACGGAAATAAAGAAAGGGAGTGCATTCGACTTGCTCGCCTTGGGCCCATGCCGACGCTATTTCGGTTTCCGATAACGGGGCTCCCAGTCCCGGATGGGTTGAACAGGCTACTAATAGAGTTTCTTCACGGTAAGACATCCACTCCTTGAGCAATGTTTGCAAAGATTGGCCGGAGACACGGGACATGGCTTCTTTGAGTTGCTGCTGTTGGGATGGATCGGTCAGATAGCGGTCTCCCGATATAACGTAATCGGCAAAATCGTCACACCACATGGAGGAAGGACGTGACGGGGCATCGGTGGACAATTTCATCCGGCGGCAAAAATTGTTTTTAATATCTTGTAATTCGTCCTCTTGCCATCCGTTGCGTATCAGATCATTCAACAGAGATACGGTTGTAGAAATAGATGTAAGTATTTCTTTTCTGTTTTCTCCTTCCACTGTCAGAACAAAATGGTTCTTGTCACTTAAATACCATTGGTCTGTAACATCGGTCTTTAGTTTTCGTGCACGGAATCGTGAAGAAATGGCACTGACGAGCAGGCGCCCTTTCTCCTTTGCTATGGCGTCTTCCATGGTACGCTCTACTGTGCAAGGGTGTGGAATCATTAGTTCGACCTTTGTACGGGGTTGCAGAGAGTCTCGTATGGAGGCCAGATGAATTCCCCGGGTGTACTCTAACGGGTAGTTCCGGAAGTCATTGACCGGACGTCCGGGCAAGGATTTGAAACGTTCTTTGATTTTAGATTCGATCTCCAGGGGAGATATGTCGCCTACAATGACCAATGTTGCCAAAGAGGGCACATACCATTTATGATAATAATTTTTGAGCACCTGCGGGGTGACCTTGCGGATATCGTCTGTTGTGCCCAAAGGCATACGGTGACTGAATATGCCTTGTCCGATTTTGAGCGGATAGAAATCGTCTTCCGGGTCGAATCCGCGTAGTTCTTCAAGAATGATTCCTTTTTCATTCTCTACTTTTTCCGGATCTATAGTGACACCGTCCAACCAATCGTGCAGGATTAGTAATGAACGATCGAGAGCTTCGTCTTTGGCAAAATCGGTGGGAACTGCGAACATATAGATTGTACGGTCGAAACCGGTGAAAGCGTTGATATCTTGTCCGTACTTCATTCCTAAGGACTCGAGGTACTCTACTAAAGAGCGTTTAGGAAAATGACGGGTACCGCCGAAAGTGATGTGTTCGAGGAAGTGGGCACAACCTTTCTCTTGCTCTGTTTCTTGTACGGAACCTACCCGCATGATCAGCCTGAACTCTACTCTGGATGCCGGAGAAGCATTGTGCAGGATAAGATAGTGCAGTCCGTTGGGAAGGCGTCCCTCTACCGTTCCGGGTGGAAGAAGGATTGGAGTGGACTGCGGGCAGGCTGTATATGGGAGCATAGCAGCTATGAATATAGCTGCTATGTATAAATATCTGTTTTTATTATTTCTTTTCATAAACTACGGTTATGCGTGTATATCCTCCGGCGTTAGCATGGCTCAGGAGAAATTGATAAGTCATTTTATCTGTGGCAAAGTCTATGTTTCCGGTGGATTTGATAAAGTTTTCGGGGGTATCATAGTTGTCGGAATTGACAAGATCGTAGCAGTTGAGGTAGTAAGCCGGATCTGCGGAAGCTCCCTGGTCATTGATCTCTTTAATTTCTGCGTTTCCACTTTCCAGGAGCTTGTTTTGACGGTCTAAAGCACTGAATTGGTAGGTAAATGGAACGATGGTAATAGGAGCTCCATAATAGTTTTTTCCCGGACCCAGATATTCCAGCCGGGTTGAAGTGGAAGTGATGTCTTTGAGTCTGATTGCATCCAATGATACGGCAAATGTCTCTTTACTTTCTTTATTCCAGTTGAGTAGTTTCATCAGTTTTTGCGGTTCCGGCTGTTGAGTCCAGAATTCCGGATCTGCTACGGTCTCGGAACGGAGTACAAAGTATAAATATTCGGTCAGTCCGAATGGATTGTCTGTCATTTTTAATACCGGCATGTCTTCTGTGGCCTGCTCACTGAGAGTGATGACGGTCTTGCCATCATATTCTTTCGTAAATGCTGCTGCAAAGGGTTGAAGATACCCATCTGCAGGGCTTTGCACAGTGGTATGGCAAGAGAGGACTCCGAGCCATTTATTCAGGTCAATGCCGTATTTGGTCTTATAACCTTTGATTAACGCTTTTTGCTGAGGGGACAATTCCGGAATTTTAGGGTTAGGCTTGACACGTACCTGCAATGTTTCGTTTAACATTAAATTATCGGTAGGGAATTGAGAAATTCCGACCTGAAAGTATGTATCCTCGGTTAATAAATTCTTTTGGTTGGAAACTACTTCGAATGTTGCAGAACGTTTTCCGGCTTTAATCGTGACGGGATTGTTCTCTAATCTTAGAACTCCGTTTTTATCATCGGGCAATTCAAAGTTGAGTACGAGGTCCTGTTCACAGGTCAATGTTAAATCTACATTTACTGTTAATGGAATGTTTTCGGACTCGGTAATAACCGGGGTTTCGGCAGACAGGTAGATTTTGTTGATTCCTGTATATTTATTTTCTTCTCTATCGTCTTTGCATGACGTGAAAGCAGACAGTAGGCAGATGCCTACTGTGTAGATAAACAGTTTTTTCATTCTAGTTTTCATTTAGTTTAGCATTTTATTTATTTTTCGACTTTAGTCCATCCTGCATTTTGCGATATATTTTCATTATATAGATATTCGCCTTTCGGAATGGGGAAAAGCCAGCGGTAGTCATCTGGTTTGATTGGTTTATTTTTCATTGTGGCAGAGAGATTCCAATCGGAAAGCAGGCTTTTCCGATAGCGCTTTAAATCAAAGTAACGTTCACCTTCACCGGCAAATTCTTTCCACTTTTCCTGAAGGATAGCTTTCAATAGGGGAGCGCCGGAAAGTGATGTGTCAAGCAAGGGAGCTTCACGTTGGGCCAGGTAGTTGTTTATTACTTCCAGGGCCAATGCATCGTGACCTTTCTGGTCTTGACAATAGGCTTCGGCAAGAATAAAACAGATGCCGGATACACGAAGTTTGTTGATATATTGTATAGGCTTATAATTCCAGTTCTGTTTGTTGTATTTTCCCAGATATAGTACCGGTAAGGTCTCGCCGATGCTTTCACCAGGCATTTCTTGGGGATAGACCGTTGCTTCGTAACGGATGTCATTGGCAGTATATAATTGGGTGAGTGTGGAGTTGATCGTGAAGTAGTCTCCTTTCTTCCTTTCGTAATTCATATCGGTATAATATGAATTGGTGGTATGCAGAGAAAAAATACATTCCTCGCATGGTTCTTGTTCCCATAGTTTTTTATAATGTACGGGGGCCAAGACATTGTATGCATTGGTTGAAGACAGGATTTTTAAGGCATATTCTTCGGCTTTATCGTAATTTTCGGCATAGAGTTCTAAGGCTGCCAATAGATAATAAGCACTTTGCCGGGAAAACCAGTAGACCTGTGAAGGACGGTTGTCTACGGTAACTGCTTCGGTCAGCAATTGGCGGATAGCATTCACACATTCACTGATGCTCGAGCGTTTTAGAAAAGCAAGTTCGAACCGCTCTTTTAAGATGATTCCGTCTTTTTCGGGACCTTCCGGATAGGTGGGGGCAAAAAGTCTGAGCAGATTGAAGTAACAATACGCTTTTAGGGTTTTCGCTTCGCTAACGATACATTGCAACTCTTGCTTGTCACTGTCTGAAATAGGGGATACATAATGGATGCGCTCCAGTACCGTATTGGCTATGGCTATGGCTGAGTAATATTTTTCCCACAGAGAGTTCGATAAGTCCTCCATCGGTTTAGGATGCCATTTATACAGGTTATTCAGGTCGGCATTCAAGTTTATTAAAAAAGTAGGCTGGAAGTCGTCGCTCAATACGGATAAACTGAATTCCGGTTTGGGAATTGCATCATAGGCTGATGCCAATAGTTCGCGTGCGGCAGTTACTGTGGTAATGGCATCCGGATCTGAATACTGATTCTCGTAGGGGATATTGAGCGAACAGGCTGCACAACTGAATATCAATATGCAACAGATTTGTACTTTGCGTATTGGGCGTTGGAAATTATTTATTATTGGGTTTAGGTTCATATATTACTTGTATTTAGAAGGTCAAACTAAGATTGATGGTTAATACGGGCTGCATAGCTCCGGCCAATGAACCTGTTTCGGGATCGGACTCTTTATAAGGAGTAATCATAAAAAGGTTGGATGCCTGAAAGGCGATATTGGCATATTTTATGAAATGACAATTCTTCTCCAGAAAGGTGTGTGGAACCCGGTAGCGTAGCGACAACATGGCCAATTTCAGATAATCGCTTTTCCCGACGGTTTCTGTATTGGGCTGTTGGAGTGAAGCATTGGCAGGAGATATGTAAAATGGAGAATGGTATATTTTTCCTTCATCTCCTCGGTGGAACCACATGTTTTCTAATTGCTTTTGAATGGCATTCTTATTGGCACTGTCGGCTGAACGGACATAAGAATAATTGTAGGGTTTAATGCCGCCGAACACATAGTAAAAGTCCATATCCAAATCGAAATTCCGATAGGAGAAATTCAGGTTGAATGTACCGCTGTAGGGAGGAGTGCTATGCCCCAAAACGATGAAGTTTTCTCTGGCCGGATTTTGTGTCGGGGAAATCTCACTTCCATCGGCTCCTTGAAATACCGGAAGACCGGTGATAGGGTTTATGCCTAATGACTTCAGCCCATAAAGCATGTTATAAGCTTTTCCGACTTCATAGTCGGGAGTCAGGGCGGTTTCGCTGGTGTATAAACGGTCGGTATAGTACAGGCTGATTACCTTATTACGGTTGTAGGCCAGTGAACCGCGTAAAGATACACGCCAGTCCGGTGTATCGAGCACTTTTAGTGCGGCGGTCAGCTCGTAGCCTTCATTGCGTAATACACCGATGTTACGTTTCATGGTATTGAAACCGTTGGAAAGGGGGATGGGGACGTCCAGCAGTGCATCACTCGTTTCGCGGCGGTATAGATTGAGACCTAATGTCAGCCGTTTGAAGAATTCGATGGATAGACTGAAGTCTGTTGTGGAAGTCTGTTCCGGTTTCAGATCGGTATTATAAAATCCGAGTAACTGTAGCAGACGGGCATTTCCGTAATAATTGGTGGAGTAGCTGAAGGTGCCGATTGTGGCGGAGGCAGATACTCCGGATAGGTTTGCCATACGTCCATGGGAACCTTTCAGGTTCAGGAGAGTGATGACCTTATTGTTTTTCAGGAAAGAGTATCGGCTGAGGGTCCACCCCAAGCCTACTGCCCATGCTGCATTCCAGCGCTTGTCCGGAGGGAGAACAGAAGAAGCATCGGCTTTGTAAGTAGCAAAAAGGTCATAGGTGGAATCAAAACTGTAGCCCATGACTATCCCGAATCCTAACTGAGCCGTTTTGTCCAGAAGCGAACTGGCTGTCGGCTTCCGGGCTCCGGTGATGGAGTGGTTGATTGCGTTTAGTGACATTTGTGTCCCTACTCCGTATCCGGTGGCAGACATGTTGTCTGTCTGGGTCAGATAGTAGTCCATGTTTCCACCGATTGTCAGGTCGTGTCTCCCGGCGAATGTCTTGTTGTAAGTGATACGTATATTGGAGGAAATATTGGTCGTTGTATTTTTTTCTTTTGTTAATTTTCCACGTTCGGCTATCGCTATTCCCATTTCCCGCTCTGCTATAGACGTGGAAGGAACAAGCGTAAGGGCTTCGTTCAGAAGGAAATCGATGCCGGTTACTGCATCTATCTCCAAACCTTCGAGTGGCCTTAAGTTGAAACTTCCGCTTACTCCGCCACGCTTATCGGTAGATTTACTATGGTATTGGCTCATCAAATCATTTAATGTATATTCGGATGATTTTTCGGAGTAGGAGATTAATTTACCGGTTTTGGTTTCATAAGGATTAAGTTGATAAATCAGATCTGTAGGGGAATGGGTGCTGCCGTTGGGAGTATCGGTTGCCGAATAACCTGCATCGGTGCTTAAGGAAAAATATCCCCAGTTTCCCAGTTTCTGATCGAGGCTCATACGGGCGGTGAAACGTTGAGTGTCATTACCCGGTACTCGTCCTCCCTGCTTGGCATAATTGGTGGATATATAATAAGATGTCTTATCTGTTCCTCCTTTTATGCTAAGGTTATGACGCTGGTAGATGCTACGATGTATCAGTTCATCAAACCAGTCGGTATGGATATTCTTTAATGAGTCGAGTACTTGTTGTCCTTCTGCGATCAGCTCGTCGAGGTTGGGGGCGGTAGCATAATATTTCCGATAGTAATCTTCACTGTATCGATATCCCGGAGTCGATATATTCTGTAAACGTCTTTCTAATTCTAACTTTTCTTCGCTATCCATCATCTTGACTCCTCTGCGTCCACGGGTGGTGATACCTATATTGAAACTGTAACTGGTGGTTAGTCTTCCGTCGGGATTGCCACGCTGGGAGGTGATTTCTATTACACCATTGGCTGCTTTTATTCCGTATAAGGCACAAGCCACAGCATCTTTCAGAACCTTTATTTCCTGAATATCGGCGGGATTAAGAGTCATGAAGGCATCAGATGATATTACTTTGCCGTCCATGACGTAGAGGGGTTCGTTAGCCATATCTCCTTTACGGAAAGATGAATTGCCTCGAATACGAATTTCCGGTTTGGAGCCCAGGTCGCCGGTATTGGTAATAATCAGGCCGGGTACGGCTCCTTGTAGGGCGAGGGACATATCGATCATGGGCTTACTGTTGAGACGTTCTACGTCGACTCGTTGTACAACGCCGGATTTGGCACGAATATCCAATTCGTTGATATTCTGCCGGGCAACGATGACCACTTCATCCAGTGCTTTGGGATCTTCTTGCATGGCTGCATCTTGTACCTTCTGACCGGTGTATTTCACACGTATCTCTTTCATTCCTATGAAAGAGAAAAGAATTAGATCGTTTTCTTTCCATTTGCCACGTAACAGATAATGCCCGTCGGTATCTGTTACTGTGCCGAATTGGGTACCCTTAATGCGGATAGTGGCACCGGGAAGCGGTCCGTTTTGATGATCCGTAACTGTTCCTGTCAATACAATATCTCTTTGCTGAGCATGACTAGTAAGGGTGGAAAGGGTGATAAAAAAAGAAATGATTACTGCTTTCATATTAGCGTTCTATCATATGTACTCAAATGTTTCGGGGGACAAAGATAGATACTATGAATAGTCTGTGTAATCGCTACACATAATGAACTTGTTTCTGAAAATACCTAAAAATTGCTATCTTTATTTTAATTTGAACTCCGTATTATTGGGGAAATTCATGAGATGAAGAGTGAGAGCATGGAGAGGCGGTCGATCATTGATAGCGACAGGATAGTGGGGAATAATCGGGACGGCCTTTTCGGAGGGGATAAAAATAGATAGGACGGAAAGAGTTCACCACAGATTGACGGATGGGACAAATAAATACGATAGCTTGTGAGCTGTATTTTGTGTGATCCGTTAATCCGTGGTGAAACAGACAGTTGGGGTGCTTTATTATCTTTGTTTTTCCGCAGCCTCTTCTTGGGCTTTCTGTTCCATTTTTCTTTTCACAAATTCGATTTTCAGGTTGGCTTCTTCTTTCTCTTGCTGAATCTGACGTATGGATGAAAGTAATTTGGCCAACTCGTAAGTACCGACGAGTGCTTCACGGTCGGAAGGAGTCATGGTAGTGGAGAATTTCCGTTCGCCGAGATACTCGACACGGATATTTTTCTTATCGCGGTTCATGTAGAGGAAACTGAGGACGTTGCCGTCTTCTCCCATTTTGTAGTCGGCTTTTTCGATTTTTTCTCCCAGATCGGTAGTCTCGTAGCTGTCGTTGGAGGCTGGGGTTTCGGCAAAACTTCCGTCCGGTGCTATCACTTTGACGGCTACGTGGTGGATGTTGCTTGGTCCGCAGTAGATAGACGTCAGTGTCATTACTCCCTGTTCGTTCACCTGAAAACGGAGGAAAGAGCGGTGCAGGTTCTTCTCTACGGTCTGGGTAGGCCAGAAGTAGTTACCGATTTTTTGGTATTCTTCGTTTTTCTCGAAAGTATATTTGTTCTTGATCGCTTCGAATTCTTCCTGTTTGACCTGAAGCATGCTGTCGAGATAAACCAGGCTTTCCTGTTGCTCTTTCAGTTCGACTTGTTGCATCAACTTGATGCCCTCTTTACGGGTGTCGAAAGCTTTAGGATAGAGAATTTTAATACTGTCGATCTGCAACTTGGCTTCGTTGTAGTCGTTATGCTCAAAGGCTGCACGGGCAGCGGCAAGCTTTTCACCCGCTTTCTTTTCGATGCTGTCACCACAAGCTGTCAGTAGTGACAATGTACATGTCAGGACAATCAGTTTCTTCATTTTGTTGTTCTTTGTTATAGAGGGCAAAAATACAAATTTAGAGTGAAGAGTGGAAAGTGAAGAGCGAAAAGTTGTACCTTTGCAGACTGATTAGCTATAAAGAGGGTATGCCAAAAGCGTCAGAGGGCTTAGGCAGGCCTTTTTCAATAACTGTAAAAAAGATAAATAAAAGATGATAGAGTTGACTCAGGAGGAATTGAAGCAGCATTTCAGTGAGCCCATTTTCGGTCAGATCTCAGAGACGGCTGATGCGTTGGGATTGGAGTGTTATGTGGTAGGCGGTTATGTCCGTGACATTTTTCTGCAACGTCCTTCTAAAGATATAGATGTAGTAGTGGTGGGGAGTGGCATTGCGATGGCCGAAGCGTTGGGAAAACGTTTGGGACGCGGTGCGCATGTCTCTGTTTTTAAGAATTTCGGTACGGCCCAGGTGAAGTGTCACGGTACGGAGGTGGAGTTTGTAGGTGCCCGGAAGGAGTCGTATCAACGGGATTCCCGTAAACCGATTGTGGAGGACGGGACGTTGGAAGACGATCAGAATCGCCGGGACTTTACGATCAATGCACTGGCTGTCTGCCTGAACAAAGGGCGGTTTGGAGAACTGGTCGATCCGTTCGGCGGCATGAATGATTTGAAGGAGAAGATCATTCGTACTCCTCTCGATCCGGACATAACGTTCAGTGACGACCCCTTGCGCATGATGCGCTGTATCCGTTTTGCTACCCAGCTGAATTTTTACATCGATGATGATACATTTGAATCTCTTTGCCGTAACAGAGAACGGATTGAGATCATTTCACGTGAACGCATTGCCGACGAATTGAATAAGATCATGCTTTCACCTATACCTTCGAAGGGTTTTATCGATCTGGACAGGAGCGGGCTGTTGGAATTGATTTTTCCTGAATTAGTGGCTTTACAGGGAGTAGAGACCCGGAACGGGCGTGCCCATAAGGATAATTTCTATCATACGCTGGAAGTACTCGACAATATCAGCAGAGTGACGGATAACCTTTGGCTCCGTTGGAGTGCTCTGTTGCATGACATTGCTAAACCGGTGACTAAACGTTGGGAGCCGAAAGCGGGATGGACCTTCCATAATCATAATTTCATCGGTGAAAAGATGATTCCGAATATCTTCCGGAAGATGAAGCTGCCGATGAACGAGAAGATGAAGTATGTACAGAAGATGGTGAGCCTGCACATGCGTCCCATTGTGATAGCGGATGATGTGGTGACGGATTCGGCTGTACGGCGTCTGCTTTTTGAAGCCGGAGATGATATAGACGATCTGATGACGCTTTGTGAAGCGGATATAACTTCGAAAAATATGGAACGTAAACAGCGCTTCCTGAATAATTTTCAATTGGTGAGGCAGAAATTGAAAGATCTGGAGGAAAAAGACCGTGTCCGTAACTTCCAGCCACCTGTGAGTGGGGAAGAGATTATGGAGGTGTTCAATCTGGGACCTTGCAGGCAAGTGGGCTCGTTAAAAAGTGCTATAAAAGACGCTATTTTGGACGGAGTGATTCCCAATGAATACGAAGCCGCCTATGCATTTATGCTTCAAAAAGCCGAAAAAATGGGATTGAAACCCGTACAAAACAAAGAGGTTTAGATGCAATAAGTTTTTGTTTTTAGTGATCTCCGGGGATTCATGCCGGAAAGGATTATATATGCCATAGAGCAGTTTTGTAACGGTTTTCCGTTACAAAACTGCTTTTTTTATCTACTCTTTCTGTCTATTCTTTTTTCATTTCTGTGTATAAACAACCAAACTTTCGAGAAAATAAAAAAAAAGGAGTTTCTGTTAGTGATAGATTGCGGAATAAGTGCTTATTTTGCAAAACACTATTAAACATAAACTAAATCATTTTAAGGTATGAATAGGATGAAATGTGGATTTTACACTTACAGAGGTATTGCTTTTTGTTTTGTAGCCGCGATGTTCTGCGGACAAACAATGGCACAGGTTGTAGAAAAAAGGGGATTCGACTCTCAGAAAAAGATTAATGCATTTGATAACACGACTTTTTGTACTGCTTATTTGTCTGACGGAGCCCTGTATACCATGCGTGATATCGCTATTAATGATGTACGAAAAATTGAGCGTATCGTGTTTAACCCGACGGGAAGCTCCATCGCTCTGTTGAGGGCGAAGAATCCGATAAGTATTTACTCTTTTCGCGACAGGAATAAGAAGCTTTTCGAACTGAAGGAGAAACGTAAGAAATTGAAGGCTAAACCGATGCCGGTGTCGATGTGCTATTCTGCTGACGCCCGTAGTTTTATTGTGGGTAACTCGTTGGGAGAAATTGTGATTTATGATACGAAAGAATATATGCCGTTAGCTTATATTCAGGGGGAGGCTCCGGCCACTGCCCTGGCCATGAGCTCGAACAATTATTTTATCGCCGCAGCGGTAGGACAGAATATTAATATCTGGAATTTCCAGACAAAGGAGTTGAGAAAAGCGATTCCTATGCCGGCAGTCGTTAAAGAGGTGACTTTCTCTCCGGATGCTGCATTGCTGGCTGTAACTACAGATGACAATCACTTGACCATTATCGATACGAAAAACTGGGATAAGGTAGATATATTTGATAAGCTGGGTGGAACACTCAGTTCTCCGTCATTCCATCCGGAAGGAAAATATATCAGTGTGGTGAAAGATGGAAAGAATATAGAGATCATCAACCTGAAGAATGGTGTTGTGGAACAAGATATCGTTGATCCTACAGGCGGTGTTACCGGTGGGCGTTTCTTTAAGAACAACCAGAACAGCGAGGTATTTCTGCTGACCAATCGTACGAAACAAATGGTCTTCTGGGATGCAAACGGACTGAACCCGTTCTATGGTAAGATTATGGGTAGGGAAGTGGATGCCAAGATGAACGAATGGGTGAAGATGATGCAGGGGGAATCGATGGAAGATTATGCGATTCGTGTAAACGATGAAACCCGTATCAAACAGCAACAGCTGTTTGCTCAGGAAGTTGCTACGGCATTGGCGGGTGACCGTATTTCTATGGATAATCCTTTTATAGATGGTTATGATGCTTCGAATAATATGTTGAATATCGGTTTTAAGGGACTGCCGTCTATCGGACTGGAAGTTCCCTCCAATGAAGCGGGCGACTTTAAAGACGGTAAGATGAAATTCTCGAATGCCGTATATGTGCTGAATGATAAAGATGAATTTGAGTTGGCCTATGTTGAAGTTACCAACGAAACGACGAACAAGGTTTATATTTATGATAATATCGGACGTACAAAACTGACTGCTCTGGAAGCAGATGAAAACTTTGTTCCTCTGGAAATTATGCAGCAGGCTACCCGTGAGGAAGCACAATTGGCCGAGATCAAAGAACAGGTCATCGAGGAGAAAAAACAAGATAAACTGATCACTGATAATACGCAGATCAATGTGAAGACAGAGGTAATCCCGGGAGTGGATGCGAATGGTAAAAAGATTCTGAACTACAAGGTGGGTTACCAATATGAAGTGATCAATAAAGAGTTTTCGGCTAAGGAAGACTTCCCGTCGGGAGGTTATAATATCGAACGTTCGAATGCAGCCATGTCATTGATGAAGATTATCAAGAATGCGTTTGAAGGTGACTTTGCCAAATATCTTTCTGAAGGTAAGCAGGTGAAGGTGATTATTACGGGATCGGCAGACGCAGCCCCGATTCGCGGACGTCTGGCTTATGACGGACGTTATGGAGAATTTGTGGACGAACCTTATTACAAGGATGGCAACCTCGATAATATCACAGTCACCAAGGCCGGAGGAATCACTCAGAATGAACAGTTGGCCCTGATGCGTGCAGCAGGCGTAAAGACTTATATTGAGAAGAACGTGACAACATTGGGTAATACAAAGAACGAATACGAATATCATGTGGAAGTAGCCAAAGAGCGTGGTGGAGAATTCCGCAAGATCAACGTAGAGTTTGTAATTATGGATGCATTTCAACAATAAACAATGAAGAGATTTTTTTTACTGACAATCATTCTTACTGTTGTTGTAACAGGTAAAGTGGGGGCACAAGAAGCTGCCTCCGCTTCAAAACGTGCTAACCAACAGTATGTGCTTTTTGAAAGTGAGCGGGATAAGGGAACGAACGTAACGGCCATGTATGATTATTTGATGGATAGTTACGAAAATTTCATGAAGGTTGTAGAGGCACCGGATAACAGTCAGTATATTGGAGGCGCCAAGAATCGACTGAGAGCGTTGTATCCTTATCTGCTGAACGGGGCAGTGTACTATTCGGAACAGAAACAACCGTCCAAAGCATTGGATTTTGCTGCTGCTTATATCGATATGCCGCAGCTGAAACTGTTCCGTAGTGAATTGTTGCCGAAAGATAACCGATATGCTTCGGTGGTGTATTACGCAGCTGTAGCGGCCTTCAATCTGGAGAAGAACGAAAAAGCTTTGAGATATTTTCAGGAATATCTCAATACCGGTACGGAGGCCCAGCAGAAAGACTGCTATGTTTATATGAATATGATTTATCAGAAGCAGAAGAAGTATGCGGACCAGGAACGTGTGCTGGAACAGGCTATTGCCAAGTATCCCGTTTCGCTTGATTTCCTATACAATCTGGTGAATGTGCATATTGCTACCAATAATATGGAGAAGCTGATTGGAGCAATAGACCGTATTCTGGCTGTCGACCCGAATAATGATAAAGTGT
This sequence comes from Bacteroides fragilis NCTC 9343, assembly GCF_000025985.1. Classification (NCBI taxonomy): domain Bacteria; kingdom Pseudomonadati; phylum Bacteroidota; class Bacteroidia; order Bacteroidales; family Bacteroidaceae; genus Bacteroides; species Bacteroides fragilis. The sequence goes on along the minus strand of NC_003228.3, from coordinate 4,060,072 downwards.
TGCCTATCAAGGCACGCATCCTGGAGCGTCAGGGAAAGAATGTGGAGGCATTGGATATTTATAAACGTCTTTATGCACTGCACCCTGAGAGTTTTGAATTGATGACGGGAGTGGCACGTGCCAACTTTAACTGTGCTACGGAGATTGTGAACAATGGTGCCACTATTGCCAACGATACGGAATATGCTTTGGTACGTCAACGTGCATCGGGTTATCTGATGGATGCCAAAGACCTCTTCCTGAAAATTTTGCAGAAAGATCCTTCTTCCAAAATGTATATGCAGGGACTGGCCGGGGTGTATCAGTATATGGATATGAAACCGGAATATGAGGTGCTGAACAAAATCGTTCAGGATGGGGCTTCTTATACCGCCTTTCCGTCTCGTCTTGCGGCCTATAAAGAGGCATTGAAAAAAACGGAGAATGTGGCTCAAGAGCAACAAGCGGTTCCCGTGCCTATTGAACCGGCTATGCTGGTTATCAAAGTAGACCAGTTTACGGATGCTAATAACAATAAGGTGATCGATGCCGGCGAAAGTTTTGCTATACGGTTCACCATAGAGAATCAGGGTAAGGGAGATGCCTACAATGTACGGCTTCGCCTGGCTGAACAGCAGGGCTATGATCAGTATTTTGACGGCCCTCGTGAACTGGACGGTGGTAATATTGCTGCCGGGAAGTCTAAGGAATACACTTTCCGTTATATAGCCAAGAAGGAGTTGCCGACAAGTCTGGCCAAGATTAATATTTATGCGTTCGAGGCGAATGGATTTGATGCGGATCCTTCCGAGCTGATTGTGAACACTCAGGAATATGCAATGCCTCGTCTGCGTGTTGCCGATCACCAATTCTTCGCTTCCGAGGGTTCTTCCATCACTTTGGGTAAGAACGGTAAGCTGACTGTTGCCTTACAGAATTTCGGTACGCAGACTGCACGCAAGGTGAAAGTGAACTTTACTTTGCCGAAGAATGTATATACGACTGATACGCCGGAAATTATTGTCGATAGCATTGCCCCGGGAGATGTAGCTATACTCGACTATGGTTTTTTGGTGAATAAACGTTTTGATGGAGATTCGATTGCAGTTATGCTGGCTGTCACGGAATCTACTCGTTCGGCTTCTCTGAATGAAGCTTATAAGGTGAAAGTCGGAGAGTACCTGAGTGCTTCCGCTTCGATGAACCTGAGTGGAAATGTAGCTGCACGTAAAGTGAATGTGAAAGACTTCTCACTCGGCTTTAAGAGTGAACTGATGGAGGATGTGCCTGTGGGAGCTGTCAATCGCCATCGGTATGCATTGATTATCGGTAACGAGGATTATAGCATGACAGGGGCTAATGCGGAAATAAACGTACCTTATGCGGTCAATGACGCTGTGTTGTTCCGTGAGTATTGCGTGCGTACTTTTGGGGTGCCCGACGGACAAATCAAGGTAGTGCCGAATGCCACAGCCGGTATGATGCACGAGCAACTCGACTGGCTGGTGAATATGGCAAGTACGGATCCGCAGGCGGAATTGATATTCTACTATTCAGGACATGGAAATAACGACGAGGCTACCAAAGAACCTTATCTGTTGCCGGTAGATATTACCGGTAAGAATATTCGTTTGGGTATCTCGTTGAGTGACTTGTATAAAAAACTGGCTACATATCCGGTGAAAGGGGCTTATGTATTCCTCGATGCTTGCTTTAGCGGTGGTTATAAGAGTGCTGCTCCGTTATTGGCACAGAAAGGGGTGCGTGTGGTACCAAAGGTGGGTTTACCACAAGGAAACACATTGAGCTTCTCGTCCAGTAGCGGTGACCAGACTTCAAGCGTTTATCATGAAAAGAAACAGGGATATTATACTTACTTCCTGATTAAGACCATTCGGGACGCAAAAGGGAATATCTCCATGAAAGAACTGTTTGACAGAACCAGTGCTGCCGTGAAACGTGCAACCGCATTGATCGATAAGATTCAGGAACCTCAATGTATGGCTTCTCCTACGTGGATAGGCTGGGAAGATATAAAACTGGAAACTCCGGTTGTGACGCCTTAGTAGCATAACAGCCGGTAGTGGTATAAAAAAGAATCGGGAGAGCACTTTTTTGAAAGTGCTCTCCCGATTCTTTTTATTGTTGCGGCTTTAATTTACACTTCAGGTTCATCAATAGTGTGAACCATCCCTCGGTTATCAGTATCCGTAGAGAGAGCTGTCTTATTGCAACTCAATAATCTCTTCGTTGCAGATAGTCAGTTTCTCAACACCTTCGGGAGTTACTGCCCAAGAGTTTTCGATACCTACGGGACCTACACCCGGAATGACGATTTTCGGTTCGAGAGCGAAAACCATCCCCGGTTCCAATTCTTGTTTCATACGGGGAGCAAGTACAGGGGCCTCGTTGATTTCCAGGCCGATACCGTGGCCAATGAATTTGGCTTGTTGACTGATACCCATAAATTTGTCGGCAAAACCGGCTTTGGTTACTATGTTGATCGCTGCATTATATAAGTCTTCGCATACAACGCCGGGTTGAGCCATCGATGAAACGGCTTCCTGAATGTCAAGACAGACCTGATGAGCTGTATAAGCCTCGTCACTTAGCTTTCCGACAGAGAATACACGACTCATATCTCCCATATATCCATTGAAATTTCCGCCTAAATCTACCATAACACTTTGTCCTTCTTTTAAAGGAGTCTTATTCAGTCCGCCTGGCAAAGCCGGGTCCAACCCTTCGCCCCCCAAAGCGAAATCGTAAGGTGAAGGATAAGCTGCATTGTCACCCGTCAGTACGCTACCCATAAAAATCTCCATACTTTGACCGAATACGCGGAAGATACCTAAGTTACCTTGCAGACGCATCAGCCTTTCTATTTCAATGGAGAATTCCAGATCAGTCATTCCCGGGCGATATACCGAAGGAATCTGGTCGTAGGCTTTGGCATGAGCTACACCCGAACGGCGGAATAATTCTATCTCTACAGGAGTCTTAACGCTGCGCGCTTCACGGATCAGAGGAGTACCGTTTACAATTTCCGATTCAGGGAAAATAGCAGCAAGGCGATTGTATTCTGTAAACGAAAGTTCGTCGCCTTCCAACATCAACTTTTGTGGCATCGGCAGATTGTTTTCTTTGATCAAGTCTGGAATCTGTTCCGGTTTACGGATGGGAAATACATGTTCGCCGGTGATATTGTTGGGGCGTTTGATGAATAATAAAGCCGGTGAGTGGAGAGGTAAGTAGAGGTATCCGCTGACGATACGGCCGTAAGTATAGAGCAAATTTACATTACAAGTGATAAGTGCGGCTTCAATATTTTGCTGAGCCATAAGCACACGAATTTTATCGCGGCGCATCTTTAATTCGGGTTGTAACATTTTGTATTATTATTTGGTTTCGAGGTGCAAAGTTAGGCGATTTTAGTTGAAAATGAAACCTTTTTATAAAAAAGTAGCGTTACCCATGTCCTGTCTCAGGAGATGGATAACGCAAACCATAAATACAAATACAACTAAACAAAGTTTTTATGTTAGTGGACAAGTAATAATCAGATGATTCCTTGTCCCATCATTGCATGGGCTACTTTCATGAAACCTGCAATATTGGCACCTTTTACATAATTGATATATCCGTCGGGCTCTGTACCATACTTCACACATTGTGCATGAATGCCGTGCATGATAGAATGCAGTTTCTCGTCTACCTCGGCTGCACTCCAGCTCAAGTGCATTGCATTTTGTGACATTTCGAGTCCGGATGTTGCCACACCGCCTGCATTGACAGCTTTGCCGGGAGCGTACATTGTTTTGTGTTCGATAAAGAGATCGATAGCTTCGGGTGTACAACCCATATTGGAGATCTCTCCGACACAAAGAACGTTGTTGTCGATCAGGTTCTTGGCATCTTCGCCATTCAATTCGTTTTGAGTGGCGCAAGGAAGCGCTATGTCTGCTTTTACTTCCCATGGGCGTTTACCGGCTACGAATGTAGAACCCGGAAATTCATCTGCATACGGAGCCACAATATCGTTGCCCGAAGCACGCAACTCAAGCATATAATCGATCTTCTCTCCACTGATTCCATTCGGATCATAGATATATCCGTCCGGTCCGGAGATGGTAACTACTTTGGCTCCCAGTTCGGTAGCTTTGGTAGCAGCTCCCCAGGCAACGTTTCCGAATCCGGAGATAGCCACAGTTTTACCTTTTATGTCGATACCCTTGGTCTGCAACATTTGGTTGACGAAATACAATCCGCCGAATCCAGTGGCTTCCGGGCGAATCAGTGAACCGCCAAATTCAAGTCCTTTACCCGTGAAAGTTCCTGTAAACTCACGGGTCAGTTTCTTGTACATACCGAACATATAGCCGACTTCACGTCCTCCTACACCGATATCACCGGCAGGCACATCCATATCCGGCCCTAGATGACGCCACAATTCAAGCATGAATGCCTGACAGAAACGCATGATTTCCGCATCACTTTTTCCTCGTGGAGAGAAGTCGGAACCTCCTTTGCCACCGCCCATAGGTAAAGTTGTCAGTGCATTTTTGAAAGTCTGTTCGAATCCCAGGAATTTCAGGATCGAGAGGTTGACAGAAGCGTGGAAACGGATACCGCCTTTGTATGGGCCGATAGCGTTGTTGAACTGAACACGATATCCCAGGTTGGTCTGAACTTCACCTTTATCATCCACCCATGTTACACGGAATGTGAAAATACGGTCGGGCTCTACCAGTCTTTCGATGATTTTGGCCTTTTCAAATTCTGGGTGTTGGTTGTAGATATCTTCGATAGAGAGTAATACTTCTTTTACGGCCTGAAGATATTCAGATTCACCGGGATGTTTTGCCTCAAGAGAGGACATGATTTTTTCGATGTTCATAATAGTATGTTTTAAAAAGGTTGATTCTGATAAAATGTAACTTGTTTCATATGCAAATATAAGAAAAGTTTTCTGATGTCATTCGGAATGGCGTATTATTTTGATTAAATAATGATAAAATGACAAAAATACCTATTCGGATATTTATGTCAGTATTTCATTTTCATCCCCAGGTTATACATGATAAATGCATAGATGTCTGCTTGCTCCTTTACTAACTTTGTTGTGGCTTTGTTGGAACCATGTCCGGCCTTGTGGTCGATACGTATGAGAGTAGGAGAGATTTTAAGCCGAAAACGAGAAAGCAATCTGTGCATATATGGATAGTCAGCAATAAAGTGAATTGTTTTTTCTTGTTTTTCCCAATAAAAACAGCGACTTTTGTCTGTTGAATTTTAAAACTACGGGAAGCCCATGCTCAGCAAATTTAAATTAAACCAGCTCTACTTTAAAGATACCCAGTTTGCTAACCTGATGACAAGGCGAATTTTTAACGTCTTACTGATAGCTAATCCTTATGATGCTTTTATGCTGGAGGATGACGGGCGTATCGATGAAAAGATTTTCAATGAATATACCTCACTTTCTCTCCGTTATCCCCCCCGTTTTTCACAAGTTTCCACCGAAGAAGAGGCGTTGAGGCAGCTTGAAAGTGTATCGTTCGATCTGGTGATTTGCATGCCGGGTACGGGAGATAACGATAGTTTTGATATCGGGCGTCATATTAAGGAGAAGTACGAACAGATACCGATTGTTATCCTGACACCGTTCAGTCATGGTATTACCAAACGGATTGCAAACGAAGATCTGAGTGCATTCGACTATGTGTTCTGTTGGTTGGGAAATACCGATTTGCTGGTGTCTATCATTAAGCTGATCGAAGACAAGATGAATCTGGAGCATGACGTAAAAGAGGTGGGCGTGCAGTTGATTCTGTTGGTGGAAGACAGTATCCGCTTCTATTCTTCCGTACTTCCCAATCTTTATAAATTTGTATTGAAGCAGAGTCAGGAGTTTTCTACCGAGGCCTTGAATGCCCATCAACGTACACTCCGTATGCGTGGTCGTCCCAAAATTGTATTGGCTCGTACTTACGAGGAAGCGATGGATATATATAATAAGTATACTAACAATATATTGGGAGTTATTACCGATGTCCGTTTTCCTCGTGTGGATAAGGGAGAGAAGGACGGTATGGCAGGTATCAAGTTGTGTGCCGAGGTAAGAAAGAAAGACCCGTTTGTTCCTTTAATCATCCAGTCGTCCGAGACGGAGAATGCGGCCTATGCGGCAAAATACGGGGCCACGTTTATCGATAAGAATTCCAAGAAGATGGATGTCGATCTTCGCCGGATTGTTTCCGATAATTTCGGTTTTGGTGACTTTGTGTTCCGTAATCCCGAAACGGGAGTCGAGATAGCCCGCGTACGGAATCTGAAAGAGTTGCAAAATATCCTTTTTGCCGTTCCTGCCGAATCTTTCCTTTATCATATCAGCCGTAACCATGTCTCACGTTGGTTGTATTCACGCGCCATGTTTCCGGTAGCCGAATTTCTTCGTCCCATCACCTGGCATAGTCTGCAGGATGTCGATGCACACCGCAAAATCATCTTTGAGGCCATCGTGAAATATCGAAAGATGAAAAACCAGGGAGTGGTAGCCGTATTCAAGCGCGACCGTTTCGACCGTTATTCAAACTTTGCCCGTATCGGAGACGGTTCGTTGGGAGGAAAAGGGCGCGGACTGGCGTTTATTGACAATATGGTGAAGCGCCATCCGGAATTTGAAGAATTTGAGAATGCCCGTGTAGCTATCCCGAAAACAGTAGTGCTCTGTACCGATGTATTCGACGAGTTTATGGATACGAATAATCTGTATCAGGTTGCCCTTTCCGATGCTGATGACGATACGATTCTGAGATATTTCCTGAAAGCAAAGTTACCCGACCGCTTGGTTGAGGACTTTTTTACTTTCTTCGATGTAGTGAAGTCCCCTATTGCCATCCGTTCTTCTTCTCTGCTTGAAGATTCCCATTATCAGCCTTTTGCAGGCATCTATAACACTTATATGATTCCTTATCTGGACGATAAATATGAGATGCTTCGCATGTTGTCCGATGCTATTAAGGGAGTATATGCATCAGTCTATTTTCGTGACAGTAAGGCATATATGCAAGCCACTTCGAATGTGATCGATCAGGAAAAGATGGCCGTTATCCTGCAACAGGTAGTCGGCAATCAGTATGGTGACCGTTATTATCCTTCCATGTCCGGTGTAGCCCGCTCTCTCAATTATTATCCCATTGGTGACGAAAAGGCTGAAGAAGGTACGGTAAATCTGGCTCTCGGTTTGGGCAAGTATATCGTAGATGGAGGCATGACTTTGCGTTTCTCGCCTGCCCATCCTTCGAAAGTGCTACAGACCAGTGAATTGGATATTGCCTTGAAAGAGACGCAGACCCGTTTTTATGCCCTCGACCTGAAGAATGCCGGTGATAACTTCTCGATTGACGATGGCTTCAATCTTTTGAAGTTACATGTGAAGGAAGCCGAAAAAGACGGTTCGTTGCGTTATATTGCCTCTACTTACGATCCTTACGATCAGGTGATTCGGGACGGTTTGTATCCCGGAGGGCGCAAAGTGATCACGTTTGCCAACATCCTGCAGCACGATGTATTTCCGTTGGCACGCATCCTGCGCTGGGTACTTCGTTATGGTCAGCAGGAGATGCGCCGTCCGGTAGAGATCGAATTTGCCGTGACGCTCAATCACGACCGTGATAAGACCGGTACATTCTATCTGCTTCAGGTGCGTCCTATTGTGGACAGTAAAGATATGTTGGACGAGGATCTTACGACTATTCCTGACGAAGACGTGTTGCTTCGTTCCAACAACTCTTTGGGGCATGGCATTATGAACGAGATACACGATATTGTGTATGTCAAAACCGATCATTACAGTGCATCGAACAATCAGAATATAGCTTGGGAAATAGAGAAAATCAACCAGCAATTTCTGAATGAAGGCAAGAACTATGTGCTTGTCGGCCCCGGACGATGGGGAAGCAGTGATACTTGGTTGGGTATTCCGGTGAAGTGGCCACATATTTCTGCCGCGCGTGTCATTGTGGAGGCCGGACTTACTAACTATCGGGTAGATCCCAGTCAGGGAACACATTTCTTCCAGAACCTGACTTCTTTTGGTGTGGGATATTTCACGATTAACGCGTTTATGAATGATGGAGTATACAATCAGGAATTCCTGAATACGCAACCTGCTGTATTTGAAACCGAATATCTCCGTCATGTACGCTTTGAAAGGCCGATTGTTGTGAAAATGGATGGCAAAAAGAAACTTGGAGTAGTCCTTATGCCCGATAAATAATTGAATAACGTTGTATAAAAAAAGTCCTGTTTTTCATAAGAAATGCAGGACTTTCTTGTTTTACCTCCTTTTTGTGGTCTGTTTTTATGATTAAACAACTTTTTGTGGCTCTTTTTTCAGATTTTGTAAGGAATCGCATGTTGTGCATTTATTATAATAAAGGAAAACTATAACTTTGCGTTCGGTTTTTACAACTTATGAGTAATAATTAGTAGTTATCATTATGAAAAGACTCTCTTTTATGGTTAGTATGGCGATGCTAATTTCATGTGTTGCCTCGTGTGATTCCGGCAGTGATGCTGTTTCATACGGTGTAGGAACATTGAGCCTCGGGCTCTCTGCCAATCCTTCTTTTTCCACGAAAACCCGTTCCGTCAACGAAGCGGAATATAAAAAAGCCGATAATTATCAAGTGACGGTCAAGGATGCCGACGGTGCCTCTTTATACAATGGCTTGTACAAAGACATGCCCTTGTCCATTGATCTGACTGCCGGTAAGGGGTATACCGTAAAAGCTTTCTATGGCGAGAATGTGAACGCAGGCTTCGACAAGCTATATGTGGAAGGTAGTCAGGAGTTCACGGTCAGTGAAGGCGAACAAAAGAATGTTATTTTGTACTGCAAACCGGCTAATGTCAAAGTATCGGTTGTCTATACCGAAGATTTTCTGAAATATTATTCGGATTGTACCGTATCGCTCTCTACTTCACACCTGACTGCTCCTTTTGAAGTGAATATGAAAAAAGATTCCGGCAAGGATGCTTATCTGAAAGCAAATGCCGATGGCGAGAAGGTATCGATCACTGTAGGAGGTTTCAGAGATAAAGAAGGCAATGAGGTGGTGATGGAAGCTTTGGTTGCTGAGAAAAAAGTGGCTCCCAAAACACACCTTACTATTACAGTCGATCCGGAAGTTATTACTATTTCCACGGGTACGGCGTCGTTGGACGTAACAGTAGATACCGGTACAGAAGATAAGGATGTGAATATCGAGATTCCGGAAGAGTATTGGCCGGGTAATGCAAGTAAGTAAATATAAAAAGATTGGTATATATGAATGCGATAAAAAACATATATGCGGTGCTGGCATTGATAGCACTTTGTTTGAGTTCCTGCGAGATGAAGAATGAATTGGAAGGCAAATATAATTTGAAGAATGACGAGGGGCTTCTGACATTGGATCTGGTGAACAAGACTCAGGCTACGCCTACTACAAAGGCTGAAAGTACATCACTTACTGATGAACTGGATGTGAATACCTATAAGGTGGAGATTGTTGATAATGCCACTGAAGCCGTGGTCCGTTCATTTGCCAGCTATGCAAAGTTGAAAGAAGCTTTGCCGTTGGTCGTTCCGGTAGGAAACTATAAGATTGTGGCTAAAAGCGGTGTTTTGCAAGATGCTTCGCGTACTCCCTATTTTGAAGGAAGTTCTTCTATCGAAGTGAAGCAAGGAATGGAGTCTAAGGCAGAAGTTCTTTGTAAATCGGCAACTGTGAAGGTTAGTTTGAATATATCAGAAGAGTTTCTCAATATGTTTGCCGATGATTACGTGTTCACTGTTTCAAACGGAATCGGCGGAGTCATTTATGTAAAGAAGGAAGATTTAAGTTCGATTTATCTCAGTATTCCTGACGGCTCTACCTCGATCAAAATTGTAGCGAAAGTAACGGAGAAGGACAGTGGTAGAGACATTGAGACTGTTTATACAGTGACGAAGCCCGATGCAGAAGGTCTGCAAGGCGGTGATTCTTTTAATGTCACGGTGAAACCGGTAGAAGAAGGTGAAGATCCGAACAATCCCGACGTAACTCCTTCTGATCCGAAGTTGGGGATACAGTTGGATATTGACTTGACCATGGATGAAACTGGCATTACAGTGAAAGTACCGACTGAACTGATAGAAGAATCGAAACCGGACGAACCGGATCAACCAACAGATCCCGATCAGCCGACAGTAGACGGACCGGAGATTATCGGGGCGGATGAAGTGGTAGAAGTGGATACCAATAATCCTCCAACAGTTCAGGTTACAATGAAAGCTCCGGCTGGAATTCAGAATTTACTTGTGACGATAACTTCAGATTCCAACGAGTTTATAGGTTTAATTTCTCAAATGGGGTTGGGCGAAACGTTCGACTTAGCTAATCCTGGTGATTTGGAGGATAAACTTGGAGGTAGTTTAGAAGACGGATCCGGTATAGGCCTGATTGACCCGAATGATCCGATTAAAGATAAAAAAGAGTTTATCTTTGATGTATCCGGTTTTATGCCTATGTTATCGCCGTTTGGGCTTCAGCAACACTATTTTACTATTAAACTGATTGATAATAATGGTAAGGAGTTAGCCAAGAAATTGACAGTAAAAGTGGTGAAAAACTAATTTGAATTTTCAATGAAAAGATATATATATTTGTTCGTCTCTGTCTTTACTCTTGTGATGGCATCATGCCAACAAGAGGAGACTTCCAATGGTAAGACCGGATTTCTCCAGTTTTCCGTGGAGAAGAATACAAGTACGATTTTAGTTCCGGCAACAAGAGCAGAAGAGTTGCCGATTGCCTTGCAGGTAGTTGACAGAGCCGGGACCGTTGTAAAGGAGACTGATGATTGGCATAACTGGACATCTACTCCTCTTGAATTGCCATTAGGTTCCTATACCATTAATGCTTTCTCAAAAGGGGTTGATGTAGGGACAGCCGGATTTGACGAGCCTTATTACTGGGGGCAAAGTGAAGTAACGGTTGTTCCGAAAGTAAATCAGAGTGTTAACATAGAGTGCCGTTTGGCCAATGTGAAAGTGACAGTCAATTACAGTGCTGATGTGAAGAAGTATTTTTCGAAACTGAACTGTTCTGTGGGTAATTCTTCCGGTAAGCTGGTTTTTGGTAAGGACGAGACACGCTCCGGGTATTTTGCGGTGGATAAGTTGAATATTTCGTTGGCATTGACAAATACGGATGGGCGTTCTTTTGTTTTTGAATCCGAACCGATTACAGATGTAAAAGAACGTCAGCACTATCGTATTAACTATACTATGAAGGCCAATGGTGCTATTGGTGGGGTATCAGTCACCTTAGATCCTTCTACCAAAGAGTATAATGTGAATATAGCCATTCCTAAAGAAAGTAATCCGAGTGTAAATGTTTGGTCTGATTTTGCAGACGTAACTCTTCCTCTTCCTGACGGCGTCGTTACCAAAGAGTGTAAGTATCGCATTTCCGGAACGGAAGATTGGAATACGGTGTCCAATGTTGAACAGGCCGATGGAAAGCTTGTTGCAACCATAACCGGTCTGATTCCCGGTACGGAGTATGATTTCTGTTTTGCAATAAATGGAGTAAACGGAAAAATAACGACTGCGACCACCGAACTCCAGAAACAACTGGAAAATGGAAGTTTTGATGAATGGAATCAGAATGGAAAAACTTGGTTCCCGGGAACTGCGGCTGAGGCTTCTGCAAAGAATTCGTATTGGGATACCGGTAATGTGGGAGCAGCTACCATGAGTAAAAATCCAAGTATCGGAGAAAGTAACGATGTACATACCGTAGGTGGTAAATCGGCCAAATTGTCTTCGCAATTTGTGGGAATGTTTGGTATCGGAAAATTTGCTGCCGGTAACATCTATATCGGGCGTTATATGGAAACGTATACAAGCCCGATGGGAGCACGTATACGTTTCGGCCGTGAGTTTACGTCACGTCCTACGCAGCTGAAGGGATGGTACAAATACACTCGTGGAACCAGTATAGATCGTGGAGATCATAATGTGGAGGAATTGAAAAACTCGGGTGGTGATAAATGTGCTATCTATATTGCCTTGACTGACAATGAAGGTTTGGTTGATGATAATGGAGTGAAGACGGCTTACGAAGTCAACAATAACAAAGAAGGCAGTCCTACGCGTTATACGGTTGATCTTTCTGAAGCCAATAAAGATGTTATAGCTTACGGTTCCATTACCGATGAAGAGTCTAAAGGTTCTTTCGATGAAAGCGGAAATGTAGTCTGGAAGCAGTTTACGATTGATTTGAAATACCGTGATTTGACCCGTAAACCCAAATATATTATCGTCGTTGCTTCTGCAAGTAAATATGGTGACTTCTTTACCGGCAGTGAAAGCAGTGTCATGTTGATTGATGATTTTGAATTGGTGTACGGTACACCTGTTACCGCCAACTAATCCATAGCGAATGAAAAAAATAATCATATTTCTACTTCTTCTTTGTCCGGTACTGGTCCAGGCAAAGAAGAAGTTTGACCGTGGAATCGTGAAGAGTGTGTTTGTCCCGAAAGGGCAATGGTTTATGGGTTCTACAGTTTCGTATTCGGAGCAGAGTGCTGATCAATATCAGTTTTTGGTATTGGCAAACATCGATGCCAAAGGTTATACATTCCGTTTGAGTCCTTTCGGAGGATACTTTTTTGCTGATAATATGGCAGCGGGAGGCAGGTTCACCTACTCCCGTACCTACTTCAATATAGGAAACGTAGACATTAATCTGGGCGATGATCTTTCGTTCCACATCAAAGACGATATGTATCTGGAGCATAACTACTCCGCATCCGGATTTCTGCGTACCTATATGGGGCTGGGCAGCAGTAAAGTGTTCGGCTTCTTCAATGAAGTACGTCTGACTTATGCTTACGGGCAGGGGAAACATTCCAATGGTACGGGTAACGACTTGACGGGATACTATCAGCGTTCTCACACGTTTGAGATCGGTGCGGCTCCCGGATTGGCGGCATTCGTATCCGATTTTGCTTCGGTAGAAGTTTCGGTAGGAGTGATGGGATTCAGTTATAAATGGGTCGATCAGATACACAATCAGGTAAACAAGGCGTCCCGTCATAGTGCAAGTGGTAATTTTAAGATAGACTTATTCTCGATTAATCTCGGAATGACGATGTATTTCTAACTTAAGCAGTGTTTTGAGAAATGAAGAGTTTACAAATTTATCTATTCCTGTTTCTGTCGGTCTTTGCTCTGGGTGCTTGCATACAGAATGACATTCCTTACCCTTACATCAAAGGCGAAATTACAGCTTTCGAAGTAGAAGGGCAGACCGGTGATGCCGAGATAAACAAGAACAGCCGCACCATCGTAGTGGAAGTGGGTGATGAAGTCGATATAGAAGAATTACGTATTACCAGGTTCGTTGTGAACGAAGAGGCCACTTACAGCATAGACGAACAATACTGCGTCAGCCCCAATAAATTTCCTTCGGCCGGCTTTTCTGCTTTAGCCGACTTGCCGGCAGGAGCAGATACACGGGTCGATTTCAGTAAGACCGTTCCTGTTCTGTTGCGTACTTATCAGGATTATCAGTGGATGATAACCGTTAAGCAGACAATCGAGAGAGTAGTCGAAGTCGAGAACCAGGCCTTACCTGCCATCATCGATGATAAGAATCACACGGTATTGGTGTATGTCTCGCAGAAACAGGATTTGTCTGCTGTCAAGATAACAAAGATGATTCTGGGAGGCAGTAAGGCTACCATCACTCCCGATCCATCCACTGTAACCAATTTCAGGAGACCGCAGGAGTTTGTTGTCAACCGTTTCGATAAAGAAGAGCTATGGACGGTCGATGTGGTACGTACCACATCGACAGGTACCACGGGAAGTGCCGATGTGTGGGCTACAAGAGCCACATTGAACGGGGGTATGAAGCAAGGAACCACTCCCCGTGTGGAATACAGGAAGAAGTCGGAAGATACCTGGACCGTTGTACCCGAAACAGATGTGAAACTGGAAAGTGGTACAACTTTCAGTACGACGCTGACCGGATTGCAAGATGGTACCGATTACGTTTGGCGGGTAGTGGTCGAGGAAGTTCCTAGTACGGAATCCGGATTTACTACCGAAAAGATACAGGAAATACCTAACTTAAACTTCGATACCTGGTCGCAGAATCCCACAGGAACCTTTAAGAAGAGTTGGTATCCTAATGCCGATGGCTCAAATTCTTTCTGGGCAACCGGAAATGATGGAGTGACCTCTTCACTGGCGGGCAGCCGTGATTCGAGTACCCGCCCGGAAGAAAAGAGCGTTGTGAACGGAAAGGCGGCTTATATGGTCACTTTAGGTAGTGTGCCGCTGGTAGGGGTGGCTGCCGGCAATCTGTTTATCGGTGATTATAAAACGAATGCCCAAAGTCCCAAGGATAGCCCCAAGTTTGGACGTTCGTTTACGGGGGCACGTCCCACCGGATTGAAGGGGTGGTATAAATATACTTCTAAACCGGTGGATTATGTCGGTAATCCGGATAATCTGAAAAATGATGAATGCCATATCTATCTCCGTCTGTGGGACGATAAAGATAACGAGATCGGTTACGGAGAGTTCATCGGAAAAGAGACGGTGACCCAATATACTCAGTTCCGGTTCGATGTGACTTATACCAATAAAACGGCGAAGCCTGCCAAGATAACGATTGTTGCCACTTCGAGCCATTATGGCGGTGACTTTACCGGGATGAAGGTGACCGGTTCGGTAGGTGTAGGCAGTGAACTGTGGGTCGATGAATTTGAATTATTGTATGAATAAGAAAGAGAGCTATGCATAAATCTGTTTTATCTTTAGTGTGTTGTTTGTTCTTTTTCCTGTCGTGTCAGGAAGAAATAGAAACGATGCCTAACGGCAGTTTGAATATCGTATTGACGGATGAAGCGGCGGTTACCCGGACTTTGCCGGAGGCTTTGTCAGATGAATTGCGGCAACAGTTCACGATTGAGTTGCTGCGTGACAGAGAAGGGACAATCGTGCCCGAATACAAAGGTGCATTGAGAGATTTCGGAGATCAAAGGGTATTCAAGGTAGGCAGTTATCAACTGAAGGCTTATCTTGGAGAGAATCCGTCACTGGCATTGGATGCACCCTATTATTATGGAGAAGTTCAAGACATTGCCATCGAGAAGGGTAAAGCAACGACGGTTACTGTCGGCTGTAAGGTAGCCAATGCGCTGGCTACTTTTGAGATTGTGAATCAAGAGGTCTTTGATAAACGTCTGAAAGATTATTATGTGGAAGTCAGCGCAGGGGGGGAGTCGGTTACTTGGAAACCGGGAGACGCCACACATCCCTACTTTAAAGCCGGAGGCCGGGTGACAATGGCATTGATTGGTACTTCTGTAGAGACAGGGCAGGAGGGAAGTTATGCTTTGAATCCGATCGAGACAGTGAAAGCGGGTGTTAAGTATAATTATAAGCTCTCCATGAAGGCTTCCAATGTAAGTCTAGAGGTCACTACGGAAACTCAACAGGAACCTATTACTATCAACGAAACCGTACCCGACAGCTGGTTGCCGAAGGCTAAGGTATTTAGTGAGGATTTCGATGAAAATCATGTGTTGACTTATACCGAGACGGCAGATGCTTTGTCGAGAGCCGGCATTGCGTATACAGCTTTGCGTCCGGTTCAGGATGTGGAGTTTGCCTTTAACTTTGCGGATAAGCATTTGGAACATCTGAATAAGACGTATCTGCTGTCGGAACTTTCCGAAGAAGATCGGCGGGCTTTGGCTGCTGTGAATATTGTCTTGCCCGATCTGACTGCAGGAAGTACTGAGGGAGTTATCGACTTTGCCGGAGTAACTTCCGGCATGCTGACTCACGATGGAGGACAGGATACGGATAATATAATAGCCGTTCGGGTAAAAGCAAATGACCGTTGGAGTGATGCCGGTATGTATACCATCCGGACTGTGAAACCTGTCTTTAAAGTGGGTTATTATCCGGGCAATGTTTGGACGAAAGAGTTTACTTTGAACACACTCACTGCCGATAGCGTGAAAACCGGCAATTTAGATAAGTTTACCGATATTGCTTACGAATTTAGTGCCGATGGTAATAGTTGGGAGGCGATGCCCGGAGATTTGCGAAAGGCAGGGCTGAGTCCGGGAACCTCTTATTATGTGAGAGCGAAATATAGGGGAGAAGTACCGGGAGAGAAAGTGGAGGTGAAAACGTATCCTCAGACACCGTTGGAGAATGGTAACTTGGCTGTATATTCAATTGTGAGAGGTGAGGATGGCAAGGCTTCAGGTAGTTATGGCGCCCAATATGAATGGAGTGGTTGGACTACATTGAATGTAATGACAGCAGGTGAATGTGCTATAACGGCGTATGCGTATAATTCTCGTTCTGGAACGCGACCAACTGAGGATGTACCTGAGGGTGCAGAGACAGGAGATAAATCGGCTGTCTGGATTATGACAATTGGTTATGGATATGGTGGTACTAATAATAAACCTAAGAATATCACTCAAAGCGAATTAAAGAAAGATATTTCGTATAGTTCACATCCTACAGGTGTCCGTTTTTGGTACAAATATGCTCCTTATAAAGGAGATAAAACTGACATAAAGGTGGAAATATATAATGGAGAAACTCTTATCGGTGATGGTCAGTTGCAAACGGACGAAGTAATCAGCTCATATCAACCATATTTACTTAATATAAATTATTTGAATGAATATATTGATTTAAAGCCAGATAAATTAGTTCTGCTTTTTAAATCAGGTTTTAACACAGAGGTTGAGAAGCGGGAATCTTTTAGTGGATCTTGGTGGCAACCGGAATTAACAAATTCTAATATGGCTAACCCTATGTTTCGTGGTAGTGAACTATTCATTGACGATGTAGAACTAATTTATGACAAATAAATATGAAAACCTATATATACCTCTTTCTCCTCTTGCTTGCTACGGCTTCCTGTAGCGAGCAAACTGCTCCCGATCATTCCGTCGGTTATCTCCGTGTAGAAAATATCATCCTCAGTTGTGATACCGAAACGCTGCCCATTACTCGTGCCGTCGATGCCGGACTTAAGCTTGAGATCTGGCAAGGTTCTGAGTGTGTACGTAGTTATGATCCTGGAGCAGCGGAGCTTTCCAAAAGGATCGTTCTTCCGGTTGGTGAATATACCCTGAAGGCCTTTACTCCCGATCAGACCGAGGCGCCGGACAATGAATCGGGTACACCCATCTACAGCGTCGACTATCCTTTCGCTATTGTATCGGAGGATGTTACTCTGATTTCGGTGAAAGCACCGCAAGTTAATATCGGGGTTGGCGTTGAGTATTCGGATGAATTTATGGCAAACTTTACAGACTTCTCCGTTACCGTAAGTAGTCCTACAGGACGTCAGGCAAGCCTGGCAGGTAATGTGACAGACCTTTTATATTTTAATGTCCCGACCGGTGGAACCCATTTAAGTTATACGCTTACCGCCACCAATGCCGATGGAGAAACAATGACTTCCGAAGCGCGTTCCATCCTTCAGGAATCGGGAGCGGAACTTACTTCCGGAAATTATAAAGTCCGGATCGGCCTGGTTCAGTAAGGAAGGTCGATGAAAAGCAGTCCGGCTACTCCTAAACTTCCTTAAACCTCCAAACTTTCTTCTTCCGGATTTGTCATATTGCCAATCTTTAAAACGTAGAAAGTATGAATAGAGACAGGCAATTGAAGAAGGACATGGAGAGCCGGGAAGTGCAGATCCATGAAGAATATGAAAAGAACAGGCATCTGATGTCTGAGGACAAAGTAAAGGAATATCAAAAAAAGAATAGGGGCATTAAGACCACTACCCAAAAATGACTCTTTGCGTGCAAACGGTTAATGGTTTAGCGATAAACAGTTAATAGTTTGCACGCAAAGTTTTATTATAGGGTAGGAGCTTTCTGGAGTATGTTATATCTGCGATTGATTCATATTTACCTTCGTTGCCGGTCTTCGATCAAACGACGATTGTGCGGCTGCCCGATCTTATTTTATTAACTTTTGTGAGAAAACGGGTTAATAATGTATTTTTGTAGTATATTTGAATGTAAATATCAATAGGGGTTTATTTATGAATGAAACAGTTAATCTTACTGTATATCAGTTTGGACCTATATCCGAGGCGGATGTCGTGTTCGACAAATATACGGTTTTGATAGGAAAACAGGGATCGGGAAAAAGTACCATTGCCAAATTATACTCCATGTTTACGTGGTTGGAGAAGGGGCTGGCACGCCGTATCACCAGTGAAAAATACATTACCCAATATTCACGATTCCAGAAAATATATTGTGCCTATCACCGTTTGGAATCATACTTTAAGAGAGAAACGGTTATCCGTTTTTATGGATTACATTATAACTTCTTCTATGAAAATGAAAAATTTCATGTCGAAGCCAAAGGACTTCCGGAGTCTTATAAGGTAGCGAAGGTAATGTATGTTCCAGCTGAACGAAATTTTTTGAGTACAGCCGATGATACGGATGGATTGAAAAGTCTGCCGGAATCTTTAGAAACCCTGCTTGAAGAGTTTGATAAGGCTAAGGAGGCATTCAAAACCGGATATCGGCTTCCATTCAATGACACTGATTTTGAATATGACGCACTCAATAAGATATCGTGGATTAAAGGCAGCGATTACAAGATTCGTTTGTCGGCAGCTTCCAGTGGTTATCAGTCTGTTTTACCTCTTTCTTTAATTACCAGATTCTTATCCGACCTAGTGCTGGACAATGCCAATAAAGAGGACTTGAGCATTAAAGAGAAGAAGCAGATTGAAAAGGAAGTGAATAAAGTTATGAATGATAAATCACTTACGGATGGGGTAAAGTTCGCTATGTTGCGCAATATCTCATCCCGGTTCAAATATTCCTGCTTTGTGAACATTGTTGAAGAGATGGAACTGAATCTCTATCCGGAGTCACAGCGAAGTGTACTTTTCGATTTATTAAGTTATGCCAATAAGATAGAGTTGAACCGCCTTGTGCTTACTACGCATAGTCCTTATGTCATCAATTATCTCACTTTAGCCGCAAAAGCTTTTTTGCTGACTCAAAAAGTATCTGCAAATGAAACTTTGCAAGAGAGAATAAAAGAGGTAGTTCCTGCGGACAGTGCGATAGATCCGGCGCGACTCCGGATTTACGAACTGAAAGACGGAGGAGTATTTAGGTTAAGTACTTACGAGGGCTTGCCTTCTGACGAGAACTTTTTGAATATCCAATTGGGAGTGACTAATGAATTGTTCGATCAGTTACTTGAAATAGAACAAGAGTTTGATTATAAAAACTAAGTGACTATGTCCATTGATTTTTTTATAGCAAAGTGTCAGACAGAGAACATCGTTGATAAGGAATCTGGCATTTGCGATGATGAAGACGAAGAAAAAAAGACCCCTGCTTATGTAGATAGGAATCAACCGGATAAATGGGTTGCTGTGGTAAAGAACCAAACGAATCAATCTATCAACTTTACAGCAGTCGATAATTGCGTAGAGATGAATCGAAGTGACGGAACAATGGACTTTCGTTGTGATGCCATGTTAACCAATGATGACAATATTGTTTTCGTTGAACTGAAAGTACAAGCAGCCGATTGGATCTTTCATGCGGTGGACGAACAATTACAAACTACCATTGATCATTTCAAGGCTAACCACGATTTATCGAGATATAAATATAAGCGTGCATTTGTATGTAATAAAAGGCATCCTAACTTTAGGGTCAACTATAAGGACAAAATGACATCATTTTATCAGAAAAACGGTATTCGTTTGAATCTGGTTAGAGAAATTATTTTTAAGTAAGAGACGTATACACTATTACTGAAAAGATATAAATCTGATGATGTAGAAGGGGAATATCAAAATTATATCGTTTCTGCTGTAATACAGATAAAAAGCAATAAAATTCTTCTTTTTACAGACTCGTACTTTTCTTTCTCCGGATCAACTAGGACGGTAGAAGTGAGAAATGGCTGGTTTCTTTGGCGAAGAACCGCTCTTTTGAGTCGGTAGAGCCTTGCTTTTCCGGAAAACAAGTAAGCATTTACCTCAAAACAAGTAAGCATTTGCCTTGAAAGACGGTTACATTTTCCTAATTTGCTTACTTCTTTTTTAAATATCTCCTAATGTTTTGGCAGATTACATATATTGTTATGCAAATCGGGCGATAAGAGCACGGATTTTCTTCCCGTTGCTTGCCGGAAAGTATCCTGTCCGAAGTGTGTAAAAGAATGGTATTCTACTCTAACAAGGAGATTACGGCGGATAATACTCCTTTATTGTTTCTATTTGATAAGGAAGCAGCTGAATGACCTGTTGAAATGATAATCGGGGAATCGTCTGTGAGCCGTTTTTCCGAACTTCATCAGAGACGTGCCCGAAAGAACGGGATATAGAGCCATTGGATTATCATTTTGACATTTTGGCACTTTGACATTTGCTCTCAAACACTTTCTATGACAACCCTATGTCAGTAAGTCTAATATATCCAGATAACCATGTTCCGGTATTGTAGTCGTCCTTGCAGATTAGAGGAAGTTATACTTTTATTGCTGGTTAGAAATTTCATGTTTTTAATAAAGCGCAGAAACATATTACCACTTCATATTAAAGGTCTGGGGTATCTTCTTTCCTTATTAAAAGATGGTTTTGACAGGTTCAAGCTGAATCTGTCAAAACCATTCTGGGTTTAAATATTATAATCATTCTCTTCCAATGACCTGACGAGATTCGCCATATGTCACTGTTGTTGTTTTATCCGGTCTAACCTGTATTCCGATGTCCGAATACATATCAGAAGAATCATCAGAGGGTTTTATATAATAATTCCCTATATTCAACGATACTTTCAATACTCCATTAACATTCGGGGATTCTACTAAAATGGGGTACTTAGTATTCTCCATCGAACAAATAGCAACTTTGAGTCCCTTTGTCGGTTTGGCGAATGTTATAACGAGCTTACCTTGTAACTCCTCTGCATCGTTAGAGCATGATGATACACCTAGTAGTATTCCAGCCAATATCAGGCACAACCACGTAATTCTTAATTTTTTCATTATTCTTATCGGTTTAAATTAAATATATTCTTAATGACGGATATAAACGTTCTCCGTTATACTATAAATGGGATTTAACAAAAATGTTTTCGTTACTACTGTTGCAGCCGCACCATCATGCGGTTCAATTAGAAGCGTGAAGCGTACTGCACATTTAAATGGTTTTTCATCAAATGGAGGAACCTCTTCAGGGCTTGATTGCCCAAAATAAAGTCCACACTTAATTTCATTGGGATCAACATACCCCTTCTCGTCACCAAATTCTTCTACCTTAGCATTGGTAGTAACACTTCTTGCTTTGTCTTCTACAAAAATCAACAATTCTTGTTTCTGTATTTTTATATTTACAATATCTCGAATAGAAGGATTAAATTCGAGATATTGCGAAAAATCTCTGGGAGAAAAGCTAACTGTCTCATTTATTACAGTTTCTCCTTCGTCAACAACATTAAGAATCCGTATATCCCTCTTGCCGGTAATTGTTATATTCCCCTTTACAAAATTAAATATCCCTAAACTTTCATTATACAAAGGAAGATAGCCTATCGCAGTTGGTGGTATTGAAGTTCCAGGCATCCAAAAAGATGTAGGACTTGATGGGAAAGAGCCACTATTTAATCCGGTTCCTTCCAAGTTGATATTAGCTTTAATATTCAAACTAACAAGTTGTGGGCTCTCACCTTTTTTAAACATAGCACTAAAAATACCAATTATTTGTCTCGGTAATCCATTTGCACTATTAGTTATAGCACTTCTTATCCCTTTTAGGGCAGCTTTAAAAATAGAATTGGGTAAACCCAAGTTATTCTGTCCGGTATCTTCATTTATAGTATTCTTGGTAAGGAAATTCTCGCCGAGTCCTGCAACAACTCCTGTACCCGCCACTTTGGCAACATCACCTACAGCTTTTCCTAGATTTGAAAAAATATTATTTTCAGAGGAACTACCAATTGTTCCCTTAATCGTTCCAACAAGATCTCCACCCAGTTTTATTTTTTCGACATTATGATAATTCATATACCAAGCCATTTGAATGGAGTTATAGGGTAGCTTGCTTATTCCTTTATCATAAGCTAATTCATATTGTACCATATACCATTTATTTGAGGCTAAAGGAAGAGAACCATCATCCGGAGCCGGTTGCATTTGTGAATAAGTTTGCTTTGGTTTATCCGTATCTATAATATATTCCCCCATAAAATTGAGCATAGAGGATTTATAACCACTGGAAGTAATTGAAAGGCCATCCTGAATATACGTTGATGGGGATATAAATGGTGTAGTGGTATAAAGAAAAATACGCATTAAACCACGATATTTATTATAAAGTATAAAATATGGATTTATCAACGGGCCTGTTGCTGTTGAATTAAAAGAATTATATAAAAGTAACCAGCCATCTGATGCCTTTCGATCATTAACAACATCTATTCCATAGACAGATACTATACTACCTTGCCCTACCCAAGGACTGGGTATAGGACTTTGGCCTTTGGGGGTAGGCATCCAATCACAATTCTCCCAATCAAACTCTGGGGTCGGAATAGCACGTGTACTTATTGGTGTACTTTCATTCTCAATAAATAATTCATCCTTACATCCTGTTAAAGAAACCAAGAAAAAAAATATTAAAATATTCCATCTCACTATTTGGGATATATCCGTTGTTATAGCGCAGTTATTTATAAAATAGTGATGACTATTTTGCGGGAAATTTTTTATAACTAATTTTTTCATAATTAATTTTTTAGGTTAAACTATATTTAAGGAACTCTTTTCTTCTTTTTACGAAAGTCAGAATCTATAAAATGTTTATCCAAACTCTATAGAAATATCTTGGATAATTGGTGCTTTTGAGTCTGGCGCACTGCTTATTAGTGTTTTTTAATAATGTGATTGTAATACTATATTTTTTCCTAAACAATTAAAGAGCTTAGATATATTCTCACTTGTTAATACTCGGTATTCAACGATTCTATTATTCTTCTTTTGGGATAAGGCAACAAGTACGAGAGATAAACAGAGTGAATCAAATTTTTTCATAATTAAAATTAGTTTAGTTTATGCAAACTTACAAATTTTTTCTTGTTAGCAAAATACCTATTAGTTGGTATTTTATTAATGGAATAATAGAATTGTATGAAATTTGATTGAGAGTTGGCCAATAGGGACCAAAGCTCCTTTTTAGCTAGTGAGAAAGAGGAAGAATTCATTCTTTTCTCAATTTGGACTGAGAAGATAATATCTTCTTTTGCGTCAAATAAGCGATAAATCGTTTCATAACTGTCAATTCCTGATGCTTTCTTTATAGCTCTAATATAACTGTCTGTCAGTTATAAACTGATTAAAACTCTTTTTTTCTTTCCAGACCACATGCCGGCAGAAGTTTCTGATTGGATACGCCAAGCATATTCCATTGCTTTTTTTATGTATTTAATGATGTGTTAGCGGAAACAGATACATGTATACAATGTCATGTGGAATATACCCGGATCGAAGATTTGTCCGGAGAAACGGGTGAGGGATGCCCGCCCCGATGGAACTTGCACATAATAAGTAGGGTGTAGCCATCCGGGACCGATAGCTACACCCTAACCCCGGTATGGCTACACCCTAAGCATCGGATGGCTATACCCATTTATATGGAGAGATATGTTTGCGGAATTACTTTCCGTTGTTATTTTGCTGTTCCAGACCTTGAATCCGTTTTTCAAGCGCAGCATATTTTTCATCTTTCTCTTTGAGAAGACGCTCGTAGAGTTCGGTGATTTTATCAATCGGATTAAAAGTGTTAGTTATACTATCGTTGTTATATCCTGTAGATCCCATTGAGCTGTCTTTATTGTCATGCACATTATTTGTGATATTCTCAAATACCACAGAAGGTGCATCCTCTTCCAGCGTTTTCAGATATTCTACCGGCACATTCAGTGCCCTTGCGAATCTATTTAGCATTTCATCCTCAATCACCCGCATCTTCTCGTATTTGGATACATTCGGTTGTGTCATGTTTACGAGTGCTGCCAATGCGTCCTGCTTGATGTTTTTCTCGATCCGGGTGCGCCTTATGTTATGTCCGTGATGGACATTTACATTCTGTATTTCTTCTTCTGTTTCCATGTTCTTTTTGCTTTTTGAACAACGATTTCCGTTAAAATGTTCCGTTCGAAGCAAATATACGAAAAAATGGAATAAGATGAATAAAATGAATATTACTTTGCTTAAAAATAGAATATAAGGAATACGTATATGCTTGCAGAATCAACTGTTTTACGCTTATTTTACAGCTATTGAAATAACAACAATACTATTACACACTATGATCGGACTACTGACAACTAAAGAACTTGATTTCCTCACCAAACTGGCTGAACTTTTAAAAGAATACAGTGCCATAATATCTTACGGTCATTGTAGCGAACTGCGTATTCTTGTTTGTGCTGGTGACAGCGAAGATGTGGAAAAATATCCCATTATATTTGAGGACAGCTTTGATGAAAATGAGATTTATGATCTGTTGCGCAAAAACAGAAAACGGATCGAGGAGATTATCGAACGTGAAGTAGCTGAGGCTGTTCCCGAAGGAGAACTATCTCAGCCGGACGATCAGGCCGGATCAATGGCAGACCATTTTCACTAAAGATAGTAAGGAATATGAAATGCGTTCAGAGGCATAACATGGAGAAGGGTACTGCTTCACCTGTTTGTATATTAATGTGGAATAATGATAATGCCATTAATTTACTTAATACCTTCATTTATAGACTAACTAAAATAAATGTTGACGAAAAGAAAGAGATATTATTTCTTTCTTTCCCCAGCATCTATTTGCTTACCAGTACTCATAAGTTTGGTCCGCTTTGAATATATAAATAGAAAAGCAATATAGAGAATAGAAAACTAATCCTCTTCGCCTTCTTCCTCGTCATCGTAATTAAATTCAACTTTACTCTGAATAACAATTTCATCAAGTACTGCATTCAAGCAGCCATTCTTTTCAATTTCAGCAAAACATTCTTTTAATCGATGGATATTTATTATTTCTTCAATACACTCCATATACTTATCCACAATAGACTTTATAACATAAGTCTTAGTGGCATTTGCCCTCAATTGCGATATAATACATTCATTATCTTCAAGTGTCTTAATCACAAAGGTTATAGGAAACTTTTCAATTTTCTCTATATCTAGAAAATATTTTTTAAAATCTAAAGTTTCTGTTACCTGAAAGAAACGTCCTAAAGGCTTCATGACAAAATCAATACCACCATCATTTGCATTTGTTCTTCCTGTTTTATACAATTTCAGAGTTTCAGTATTTAGGTTTTCCATATCATATCCCCAAATAATATTTTGCTCTTTATAATAATGCTTCAATATAGCATAGCTCACAATTTCGAAAAGACGAGCATCAGCAGTAGGAGCTAGTAAACTAGATACAAAATCATGAATTTGTTCTGAACCTGTAGAAACTATGTCCTGAAGAATCTTGCATTGTTCAATAAAACGTTGAAAAGAATCTTGTTTTGCTTTTACATATTCGTCAATAATTTCTATTACGGCATTGGATATATTAACGATTGAGCCATGAACTTTTATCTTAAGTAGATTTTCATTAATCCAATATCTATTATTAGTTAGGTTTCTAATTATTGGAACAAAATCAGCTGTGGGAAAAAATTTTTGGAATTCTGCATTGGTACGATTATTTAAAGCATGATTCTGCAATTTACTACCAAATGGTAACTCTCTTTGTCTACGAAATAAATTCGTATATTGCGCACCCTCATATGTGGAATACCCGTTGGTATCAACAAATCCTTGTTGAATATAATCTTCAACAATAACATAAATAGCATACAGATTTGCAAAACTACCTCGCGATTTAGAACCTTTATTAGCTGATTTTGTCTTCTGATTGATATATTTTATCAGCATACTATTCTCAAATATATCTTCTCCATGCTCCCCAAAATATTTATTAAGAACTGATTTTATTACAGGTGTAAAATTGTGCTCCATATATTACATAAAATTTAATGTTGTTTGTTTGTCTCCATCTATAGCTTGTCTTTGATAGGTTTTTAACTCTCTCTGGATGGCTTCCCCGTTATATTCAGATGCTAATTCGAGCCTTCTCAATCCTATTTTTACATAATCTTCTTGTAGCTCTATACCTATGGCCCTTCTGTTTAAAGTTTTTGCAACAAAAGCTGTAGTGAATGTTCCTGAGAAAGGATCTAATATTAAGTCACCTTCATTTGAACTGGCTTTAATGATACGTTCTAACAATGCAACAGGTTTCTGTGTTGGATGATTTTCATATTCATCCATCCGATATCGTACTCTAGCAAATTCCCAGACATTACCTGGTACTTTCTCAGTACTATATGGCTGAGGTGGGTTTTTCCTATAATCGATCAAACCTCTTTTAGCACCAGTTTTAGCTTCTACTAAAATAGCTTCAGAATTGAATGTATAGTTATTCTTATCTTTCACACAAAAAAGTATAGGTTCATACATCGAACCAAAATAATTTTTTGCTTGAACTCCGGAACTATCATAATACCATATCAGACGTGACAGGATCGTTAACTTTTCTCTAAGATAAAGATCAAAAAAAGGCATAAACTGAGTGGAGGTCATTACATAAAAAGCACCTGATGGCTTCAATTTACGAATACATAAATCTAACCATTGATAACACCATGATAAATATTTATCATCAGTCTCCCATTTATCTATACAACCAGCAAAGTTCTTGCCTATATTGTATGGAGGATCTGCAAAAATCAAATCTACAGAATTATCTTCTATTTCATTTTTCAATGCTTCAATGGCATCCCCATGTATAATCTTATAACTATTAGTTCCCAGTAAATTCATTTGTGTAACATTCTATTTTATGCAAAAATACAAAAAGCCAAATTCAATGCAGCATTGAACTTGACTTTTTTACTGAAATCTAACAAAATAGAATCATTAGAGCTTTGTACCCTAACTATCTTTTGCCTTTGTTTCATTCGTACAGACTGATTTAGCTTATTCAATTGTTCCTTAAACCAGTCACTTACATTGATATGATTGATATTTAAAAACAATTTATTCTTATCAGTTGGTTTAATCCTAATTTGAGTAATAGACATGGTTTGTTGCAAAATCTCGCCCATGTTCTTGTGAACGTAGCTTTCAGCTATACTCAATGGAGTACCTATTATCATAGTTGCTGTTTGTAGATTCCCATAAGAAATGAAGCTTGGAATCTTTACAAGAATATACATATTGTTCATATATACTAAGCTATAAAATCAGTCCCTATCTATGGGGGCATCATATTGCTTCATAATAAAAAATATAAATATTATGTTTATTGTTTTAAAACACAGACGTTTATGCTGAGTTTTAAAGTGCATTACAGTATCCAAATAGTAACAATAAAGTAGAGATTATATGTCAAAAAATCAAATAAATATACCTATTTAAAAAGAAATATAATACAGTTGTATTGTAGCTTTGAATGTGCTGTCACATGGTTTTAAGGAAGGGGCGGGACTTATGAAATAACAGTCCCGCCCCTTCACGGCGTGAATAAAAAGTAATGAAATCTTGCTTTACCGGAAAGCTGTGACTTCATTTACATCAACGGAAAATCTGCCATTGAAGGCCATCATATTCTCGAAACGCACTTTAGTACATTCCACCGGTTTTTTAAAGCTTATATAAGCAATTCCATCCATACTCTTGCGGTCGAATACTCCATGGTTCACCCAATTCCCATCCGGTGTTTCAACCATCACTCTACAGGATTTGAGCATATACGAGCCGCTTGGAGAGGTGTTGGTGTCCAGCCTGAACCCTTTGAGCGATTGTTTTTCCGGTAGAATTATCGTCAGATAATTGTTCGCGTTGGAGGTATACCAGTTGTTGGCTGTGAAGTTGCCATCGTTTAGCGAACCTAATTTATCCGGGCGTATGTCCGATTTAAAACTGATTTCTTTGTTGAATCCTTTTCCTTCGATCTTTTTATTGCTTGAATCGATATTGTCCAGGCGTATAGAAAGATTTAGTTTCACAAAGTATGACGAGCGGGTTCGGGCGATGGCCAAATGTTCATGCGATCCTTCCATCGTCAGCTTTATGGCCATCACATAACCCGATAGGTTGTTTAACTTCTCAACATCCTTGAGGGTCAGTTTCACCGTTGTTTCCAGTTCGCCGGCTTTCAGCACACCGCCTTCAAAGGTGCAGTTTTCGCTCGGAAAAAGAGGTATTCCCTCCGCCATCTCTGGAAAATCGGTTACCAGTTTGTCTTCTTTCATAAGATTGACTTTGATATCTTCTTTGTAAGGCTTCGTCACTTTTACTTTGAACGAAAGTTCGTTCTTTCCCACCAGTGTGGTATTTACCAGGTCGTTGATTGCCTCCAACTGTGTATAAGGATTGCCGTAATATCCCAGGTACACCAGATCTGTGAACGGATCGATGCCGAGTTGCTCACGGATATCTTCTTCGATATACTTATTGTCCATTTGCCAACTTGTATCCTGATCTACGATCTGTATTTCGTCTTTACTGCACGATGCTGACAAAATGAGTAATAGAACCCATAAAATGCTTTGGGCGGATTTTATTCTTCTTTTCATTTTGAATTCCTTTTATTCTTGATTTACAATTACTAATTCATCTGCCGGGAATTTAACGTTTTCCACATATTCAATGCGGGCTTTCGTGGTTACATTCTCCGTACCGGCGGGGGCTTTCAGGTCTTTGGTCTCCATCTCTTTGCTCAGTGGCAGATACGAAATGAGATGCGGGGTTGCAGGGTCCATCGGGAGGTATAAGTAATCGTTGATTTCCGACTCTGTCAGCGCCTTGTCCCATAAACGTATCTCGCGAAGATAGTCGTTACGGTAACCGGAGTTTCCGACTACGATCATGCTGT
This sequence comes from Bacteroides fragilis NCTC 9343, assembly GCF_000025985.1. Classification (NCBI taxonomy): domain Bacteria; kingdom Pseudomonadati; phylum Bacteroidota; class Bacteroidia; order Bacteroidales; family Bacteroidaceae; genus Bacteroides; species Bacteroides fragilis. Next base: position 4,031,018 of record NC_003228.3, on the reverse strand, counting down.
TCTCGCCAAAGGTGATGGCACTGTTCTCAAAGACCTTCTGGACCTTTCCGTTGACATAGACTGTCGTTTTCTTATCCTTGTGCACATAGGTGATATGCAGCCATTTACCCGCTTGCAGAGGCATTTGAGTCCATGTGTCGTCCCCGTCGCGTCCGTTTTTCACTTGTATGCCGGCAGTAGATGAAATGCGGGTATAGAATGCTCCTCCTGTTCCGTTGCTTAGATAGGCTGTGGTCAGGTTGCTTCGGGTCAGGCTGGAATAGATGGCGCTCATTTGAATGGTCCATTCGGCCTTTGTGTGCATTCCGACAGGTTTTATCCGGATGCCTTCTCCACCGCTGACTTTGGCTACCGACGAAAGGATGGAACGATTCAGGAGCAAGATCGCGCTGCGTTGTGAGGGAATCAGCGAATAGTTGGAAGCACCCGTGATGCTCAGGGGAATGGCGTATTTCTTACTGTCGGGGAAATCCTTGGAATTCAGTTGTCCTACTTTCACCATTATTTTTGCTGAAAAGTCACCGGCGGGTACCCGTATGCCTTCGGAGGCGGATAGCTCGTTTCCCTCTGCATCTGCCAGTTTAAAAGCGGAGGGGGGAAGGGGTTCATACGAGGCCCCGTTGTCCTTGTTGTATTTATCCAAGGCCTCTTTGTCATAACCCACTTGTATAGTCACCGGGCTTTGGCTGATATTGGCCAGCCGGGGTGTCAGATAGGTTATTCCGCCATCGGGCTCTAAAGTGAAGTTGACGATGCCTTTATTATCGGGTGTTTCCATGTATACTGCGTTTTCCGAGCCTGAACCTTCTCCGTCGGCATAGTCACAGGCGGAAAAGAGCGGGCAAAGTATGCCGATCGCAATAAACAGATATTTGTAAGATACGTTACATTTCATGTTTCAAACTGTTTTTAGGTTAATTATTTTACGGGAGGATTCATGATAGAGATGGCCTTTCTGATGTTAACATAGGCTTCGTCTTCAAATGCGTCTTCATTAATATGAAAGACTCCGATTCCTCCCACATTGCCTTGTTTGGAAGCCACGTAACCGGCGTATGTACCCGGGAATCTGCTTCGTGCACCGGGCTTGTTCTGAAAGCTTTCCGTAAATACGAGCTGTTCGGGTTTGATATTCAACCGGTTTTGGATATCATTGGTCCATCTCTCAAAACTGGAAGCCGATCCGTTGTAAGATTGAACGACAAAACGGTCGAAATACTGTGCCGCACGCGGGTCCAGCCAGTGGATAGAGCCGTTCAGATGAAACAGTTTGTCCGGGCCCAGCAGCTCGCGCATGGTCTTCATAAACAAGATTTCTTTCTCTTTATTATAATCGCGTGAGCAAGAAGTCAAATTGCCGCAATGGTTGCCCGGCTTGAACGGTGATGCGTATGACGGCTCATAGTCATAATCGAATCCGTCGTAGCCGTATTTGTTGATTGTGTCTACGATGGCTTGCGCATACTCTTTGATGGCTTGAGTATCATCGGCGGGCCATTGGTCGCGTCCCCATTTTATCTGGTCGCCTATATCTTCTATAATCCAGCCGATAATGACTTTGGTTCCTTTGGCCTGTACGCTCCGCAACTCTTTGATTTTTTCTTCGCTCAGAGAGTGCCAGTTTCCCCATATCGAAACAACATCCATGCTGTCCGGCAAAAGAGACAGGCGGGGATATTTTCCCGCTCCGTCCGGTTGCCAGGCATTGAACCACCCGAACATAATGGGGTGCTTGGTGCTTTTGTAAGCTCTCAGGTTCTCCAGGTATTTTTCGTAGGCAGCTTCGTTCTCTTTATGCCTTTTTTCTTCTTCGGCCCACTTGATGGAGTCGCGTTTGGAGTAAAGGTCACCCACTGCTTCGTTTTCTACATCGAGTTTCTCCGGTGAGGTCCAGTCATCGCATGCGACGAAGCCTACCAACAATGCTACTCCGATAAATGTAAAAATGGTATTTCTCATATTCATGTTTCTTTAATTTTCAGGTTCATTATTATTTGCTTTTTTTGTCCCACCATACTTTGGTGGCAGCATTGTCTACTCCTCCCAAATACTGGCTGATGGCGTTGTGGAGGTTTTCGCCGTTTTGTTCATATTCGGTGCGGGGATAGGGCAGTCTCCTTACGCCTCCCAGGTCGTATCCGTTTCCGATCAATACTGCGGAGTTCGTTTTATTTTCGGCAACGACTATTTGGCGGGGATATCCGGTACGTCTCCACTCGGTCCATGCCTCTTGACCGTTGGGGAAGATGGCGAGATATTTTTGAGTGATGATACGTTCCAGCTTTTCTTCTTCCGTAGCTCCGTTTTCCCAACGGATGGTGATGCTGCTCGGAGCATTGGCGCTCAACTCGCCGTTGGAGGTATCGGTGTAGTTGGCCGGTTTGCGGGTGGAGTCTTTCAGATAGGTTTCGGCCGACGAATTGTCCAGTCCATTCTCACTGAACGACATGCGGATGCCTGCGTTGTAGAAGTCGCCGGCACTGCCGCCCATATCGAATCCGGCCAGTGCCCCTTCGGCTTTCAAGAAGCATACTTCGGATGCTTTCATCCAATAGAGAGGGTCGTCTTCATGCACGTTCGGGCGTGTGAATCCGTTATAGGCGTCTCCGGACTTGGCGATCCCGCAACGTACGGCTTTGAAACCATTGTTTTTGACAAAGTATACGGCAGCGCGGGCGTCATTGTATCCTGCCAGGTAAGAATAGATGGTGGCCCCCATACGGGTGTCATTGTATTCTTCGTTGATCACTTTCAGCGGATTCTTCATCTGCAGGCCGGCTCCTTTACCCATCTGGGCTGCCAGTTCTTTACTGTTGATCAGGCCTGCGGGATGCTTCACGGCTTTCTCCGCATATTCTTTGGCGAGTCCCGCATCGGCAAAACGGACACGGATGGCCAGGCGGAGCATCAGCGAATTGGCAAAGCGCATCCATTTATTGACATCGCCGTTATAAACAATGTCGAAGGCAGGCAATACTTCTTTGCTCTTATTCGAGTAATCGTCCAGGGTTTGGACAGCCTCTTCCAGTTCTTTCAGAAAAGAGCGGTATACGCTTTCCTGAGAGTCGTATGCCACTTTAAAAGAACCTTTGCCCACTTGTGAGTAGGGAATCGGGCCGAACATATCCGTAGTGCGGTGCAGTGCCGCGATCTTGATGATCTGGGCCAAGGCATAAATCTCGTCATTTCTTGTCCCTTCATCCTGCGAGATGCGTTTTATCTGCATCCATGGCGAATATACATCCGTCACCATAAAAGAATACACATAGTTCACCCAGTTTTCGTACATGAAATAGTTGGTGAAATTCTTGCTGCCGTTGAATTTGTTGTCTCGGGGAGACATGTATCCCGCCCAGGCGTCACCGGCCAGATTTACTCCGATCTGATAGCGGTTTACCGGTTCTGTACTTTCTGAAGCGGTGCCGATGGGGATTACACTTTTTTCAAGATTGGGCAGGTAGGCTCCGTAAATAACTCCGTCCATCTTTTCATCTTCTTTCGTCGGAAGCAACGGGTTCCGGTTGATATCTTCGGATATACACGAGGTGCATAGTGTTGAACCCAAGAGGGCTATGACCGATAGAGTTCTCCACATATTCTTTACTTTATTTAATTTCATAGTGTTGCATTTTTTAAAGGTTATAATTCAATCTTCACGCTAAATCCCACACTACGCAAACTGGGTGGCATAAAGACATCTCCCCGGTTATAGGTACCTGTCGAAGAGGTCATTTCCGGATCGAATGGGGCTTTATTATAGATCATCCACAAATTGCGCCCGATGGCGGAAACTGTCAGCCGGTTGATCACATTTCCGAACCATTTGCCCGGTAGGGTATAGCTCAGGCTGGCTTCTTGAAGACGAATATTGGTTGCTTTGTATGCATAATATGCCATCAGTTGTTCGCCGCCGATGGTCGTATAATATTTTTCCGCGTCGTATTGGGTTCCGTTCACCCATACACCACCGTTCTGACGCGCTTTATAAGTGTCTTTCGATACACCGTAGTCGTCAAGGAATGCTTGGGTGGAAGAAGTGACAATACCCCCGAAACGTCCGTTGAACAGCAGGTCCAGAGTAATGTTGTTCCAGGTGACATTGTGTCTCCAGCCGATCGAGAAGTCCGGATTGACCGATCCTATCTTGATGCGTTGTGAGCGGTCTACTTTATATCCTCCTTCTTCTTCGATCAGTTTACCGTCTTTGCCCCTGGCAAGGATGCCTTTTACATATACGTCTCCGATGGCGTCCTTTTCCCGCAGGTAAACTCCTCCCTTATCTTGCAGGGTCAGTTCAGTGATGCTGAACAGCGAACCGTCCGAAGGGTTCTTATAGTCATGCACCATCTTCATGATTTTATTTCGGTTGGCTGTATAAGTCAGATTGGTGGCATATCCCACTTTTCCGAACCGGTCGTTATAGCCTAATGACAGTTCGATACCTTTGTTGCGCACTTTACCCGCCTGTACATAGAAGCCCGAGTATCCCGAAGCAGGAGACATGCTGGAAAGGAAGGTCTGGTTGTAGGTATCTGTCAGGTACACCGTGGCATCGATATTGATTTTGTTGTTGAAAAGTCTCAGGTTAGTTCCCAACTCATACGATTTGGTTTGTTCTGCTTTGAAGTTCGGGAAAGGATAGACAGATATCGGATTGATGACTCCGCCTTTCATGGGATCGGTGACAGTTCCGGGAGTCAATCCGGTATAGTTGATCGGTCCTCCTACTTCGGCGAAGGAAGCTCTCATCTTCCAGAATGAAATAAATTTAGGCAGACTTATCATCTCAGAGATTACGCCCGACACTCCGACAGAAGGATAGAAATAGGTGGGCTGGTCAGAGTTGACTAACTGGGAAGCCCATTCCTGTCGTCCGGTAAGTGTGAGGTAAAGCATGCTTTTATATCCCAGCTCGGTGCTTACAAAGACCGAATTGTTACGTGTATGGGTGTGCGATTGCGAACCGGGTCCGGAAGCCGGATCGAAGTTATAGGCAGAGAACAGGTTGGGGACGGTAAACAGTTTTCCTCCGATGCCCATGCCGGTGGTCAGGTGATCTTCATAACTGAATCCGGCATTTGCCGTCAGGTTGAAGTTACCGAAATTCTTGTTCACATTCAGCATAATATCCGCATAGGTCTGCTGATATTCTTCCATGCTCCGGTTGTAGGCTCCTTTGTCCGATTGGGCATGCAGCTTGATTGTCGAAGCGTGTAATTTGCGCTCGGAAGTAGTGTTGGTGTTATCCACACGTATACGTCCTGCTATGTTCAGCCAACTGAGAATATCGTATTTTACGTTGGCATAAAACATGTAACGTTTCTTTTTGGAAACAAACATTTCGCGGTTCACAATCCAGTACGGGTTTTCCAGATTCAGGCCCTGATCGCCATAAGACCATTCCTGTATGGGGAATTTTCGGTTGGTGTCATAGCGCTCGTACACTTTGACTGCTTCGAAATCTTCACCCCGCGGAAAGAGATACAGAGGTACCAGCGGATTAAAGTAACGCCCTGCCGACAGCATATTCTGGTCTCCCTGCAGAACATAACTGGCTCCCAGGTCGAGATGGAGTTTGTCATTCAGCATACTCGCGGTGTTGCGTAATGTGAAGTTGTAACGATAGTATTCGTTGTTGGGAATGATGCCGGTGGAGTTTGTTGTTGCCACCGATACGAACGTTTGATTATTTTTGTTTCCTACTGAAAAATTGGCGGCATTCATGATATTGGCTCCTGTCTTGAAGAAGTCTTTCGGGCGGAACGTTGAAGGCTGTTGCAGCATCTCACCCCAACTCTTGTATGATCCTTTTGCATTACCGTATCGATTTTGAAATTCCGGCATTACATACGGGGTCATAAACTCCGTATTGTTGGAGATCGAGATTTTCAGTTTGCCTTCCTGCCCTTTCTTGGTGTTAATCAGGATAACACCGTTGGCTGCCGATGAACCATACAGGGCTGCGGCGGCCGGACCTGTCAGTATCGATAGACTTTCGATGTCCTCCGGGTTGAAGTCGGAAATACCTTCACCTCCTCCCGGAGTGCTATAGTCATTGTTGATTTCGCCTTTTGAAGGGTTGCCGATAGGCATACCGTCCACCACGTAGAGCACATTATTGTTTCCTACGATAGACTTGGCTCCGCGCATGACAACACGGGTCGCCCCGCCGATGCCCGAGGAACTCCGGTTGATGGATACACCTGCAACTTTCCCGGTCAATCCGTTCACGAAGTTGGCATCTTTCACATCGTTGATAGCATCCGATTTTACCTGCTGAACACTATAACTCAATGCCTTTTCCGCACGTTTGATACCCAGTGCGGTAACAACTACTTCGTCCAGTGCCTTGGCGTCTTCTTCCAATACGACAGTTAGCGAAGAAGCATCGCCCACTGTAATATATTGGGTGGTATAGCCTACGTAGGAGAATTCAATGATATTTCCTTTGGCAGCCAGAATGGAAAATCGTCCGTCAAGACCGGTGACGGTTCCTGTGGGGCTGCCTTTGAAGGAGACGTTGACTCCGATCAAGGGATCTCCTTTGTCATCTTTCACTATCCCCGACAGTTTTTTGCTTTCGACTTCCACTTTTGATTGCGGAATAATCATGATATATTTGTCTTTGATTTTGTAGGAAAGCCCCGTTCCGGACAGGATAGAAGCCAGTGTCTTATCCAGAGATTCAGCATTAATATTCAGGTTAACGCGCTTGGTTTTCTCAAGTTTGGATTCGTTGAAAGCGATCAGATAATCAGATTGTTTCTCAACCTCCCGCAATGCTTCCTGCAACGTGATATTCTTTTTCTTGATTGTTATTTTTACGTTGTTTTGAGCAAAGGCAGCCGTTTGTAGAATAAAACAGCTAAAAATTATAAAAAAAATAGACTTTAATCGATAAAAATTCATAGATTTGAACGAATTTTAGTGTTAAATCATAATATTTATTTCCCAAAAAGTAAAGCATAAGCTTTAACGCAAAGAATTCAGATTTCATATCCGGAATCAGGTGGCCGCCTCTTTCCGGATACTTTTTTACATACTAAACAATTGTTTTTAAGGTTAAACAAATCAATATATTAAATCATTTTATTTTTTTGTCTCCGGTTTTATATAACATATATTTCCCTTCAGTTCATGACTGAATCCTCCCACAACTTCTTGCATAATGTTCAGGATATCTTCCAAAGTGGATTTTTCACGAAAACGGAAGTTGAATTTATCATCATTAAATAAATTGGCGTTATACTGGAAGGTGACTGCATAGCGTCTTTCCAGCTCGTTCAGGATTTCTGACATGGTGACGCCTCTGAATACGTACATTCCTTTTTGCCAGGCTGTTACGTCTTCGATGTTTGCTTCGGCGAGCCGGCTTTCTCCCGTACTTTTACGATAAGTGACCTGTTGTCCGGGAGTGACGATATAACTCTCTTTCCCATTGTCGCATTCCACTTTTATTTTTCCATGGATCAAAGTTGCAATCATTTCGTTCTCTTCCGGATAAGCAGCGACATTGAACTCAGTGCCCAAGGCTGTCACCGACATGGTACCCGATCTGACAATGAATGGCTGACCGGAGTTTTTCTTTACTTTGAAGTTGGCCTCACCGATTAGGTAAACTGTGCGGGTTTCACCTTTAAACTTTTCGGGGTAGAGCAAGATACTGCCCGAGTTGGTTTGTACTATGCTGCCGTCCGGAAGACGAAGGCTGCTCAGTCGTCCGTCCGGTGTTATGTTTTCAATAAGGGGAGCTTCGGCAAAGTGCTGTTTGGTCATTTGAAAAGTGACCGAAACTGATACGATCAGCAACGCTATGGCAGCCGCATAATGTGCGAAACGGATACGTGGCTGATGTCTGTCCCCGGAGTTGGCTCCGACTTTGGTATATACCGATGCAAGAGAATCCCAGGTAGTTTTGTCCACCTTTCCTTCCGTTTCGTTCCATAAATCGTGCAGTGCCGTCTCCTTTTCCCCGGCATGCTCCTGATCGAGCAGCCATCGGTGGATCTCTCCGGTGAGCTTTGGGTCGGGGTCGGAGGTGGCAAACAAACGGATGATTCTCTGAATATAATTCTTCATTTTTATAGCCTTTATATAGATAAGACAATTAGGTGTGACTGATTACTCAACCGAGATAGAAAAAAAATAGGGTGAGGAGTACTTTTTTTAAATCGATTAGTGCCAAATAGATGTGGCGCTCTACAGTGCGGATCGAAATATTCAGCTCGTCGGCGATTTCCTGATTACTTTTTTCCTGTGTCCGGCTCATTCGGAAGATTTTCCTCCTCTGTTCGGGCATATTGGCAATCGTAAGTTTTATCAGAAGTTCACTTTCCTTGGCATAAAGTTGATCGTGAATGTCAGTTTCGGATATAGCCGGCTCCTCTTTTGTGCATTGCTCCTGATAGGTCTGCCGGATTGATTTATGTTTTAGAAAGTTATAGATATGGTTGCGGACCATAGTATATATGTAGCTGTTCCAAGTTTCCTGATTTTCCCAAATCTCAGGATTAGTCCATAGTTTTGCGAATATATCCTGGGCTATATCTTCTGCATCTTCTTCTGACTTCAACAATTTCCATGCAAACGCTTTGACTTTGGGATAAGTCATAATGAAAAACTGCTCAAATTTCTTCTTCTTATTAGACTCGTTATTTAAAATCATTTAGTAGAATATAAGGCTGATTGTGATTTTTTCAAAAATAAGGCTTTGGTTTTTAAAATTCCAAAAGTAAATGGTTTAAAACAAACAAGCAAATTTTTAATAGATTAAAAAAAGAGACCTCTTTTTAGTTTTATGAAAGATTGAAACGATTGTTTTTATTTTTGTGATGCCGGCAACTTCTTTTATAGCAAACTGATAAGGCATCTGTTTGAACCGCCTGTTAATATTATTTTTTGTGACTGAACGGTTGGCGGAATATCGGCAGGAACTGAATGGGGAGACATATTCCGGTGCCGTTGGGAGTACCGGACGGAGGTCGGTAAAATGGTGGACGCGTGAAGGGAATTAAAAAAGCACTACTGGCTCTTCAATATAGTTGGTAATGCCTGTCAAGCCGTTTTCTATTCGGATTTTCGTATGGTTGCAACCAGATGAGGGATAGTTGTACTCGCAACGCCGGATGGCTCTGCCTGATTGGTTGCGGAGGTATGAAAGGGGGGGACATATGTGTGAAAGCTGTTCGATAGGGAGAGTTTCGAACCGGAGGTTATTGTAAAGAAGTAGTGTGGATTGTTTAAAATGAAAGCCCGTCCTCCTTTTAGGAGAAACGGGCTTTCTTTTACTATGACATTATTGGATTCTTTGCTGATTATACGATTCCTTGTGCCATCATTGCTTTGGCTACTTTCATGAATCCGGCAACGTTAGCACCCTTCACATAGTTTACGTATCCGTCCGGTTCGGTACCGTACTGTACGCAAGCTTCGTGAATGTTCTTCATGATGCTCTTCAGTTTTTCGTCCACCTCTTCCGAACTCCAGCTCAGTTTGATAGAGTTTTGAGTCATTTCCAATCCTGACACAGATACACCGCCTGCATTGGCTGCTTTACCCGGAGCGTACAGGATCTTAGCATCCTGGAACACTTTGATGGCTTCAGGTGTAGAAGGCATGTTAGCACCTTCCGATACGGCTATCACCCCGTTGGCAACCAACTTGCGTGCATCGTCTCCGTTAAGTTCGTTCTGAGTGGCTGAAGGCAGTGCGATATCACCCTTTTCACCCCAGGGGCGGGCTCCTTCAACATATTTACAACCATAAGTTTCGGCATATTCGCGGATACGTCCACGATAGAGGTTCTTCAACTCCATGATGTAATCCAGTTTGGCGCGGTCGATTCCGTCCGGATCGTAGATGTAACCATCGGAGTCGGACATGGTAACTACTTTACCACCGAGTTCCAATACTTTTTCGGCAGTGTACTGAGCCACGTTACCCGAACCGGAGATCAGGCATACTTTACCTTTCAGATCGGTTTCTTTGGTCTTCAGCATTTCCATCAGGAAGTAGATGTTACCGTAACCTGTAGCTTCCGGACGGATCAGTGAACCGCCGAATTCGCGTCCCTTGCCGGTGAATGTTCCGGTAAATTCGTGAGATAACTTCTTGTACATACCGAACATGAAGCCTACTTCGCGGCCACCTACACCGATGTCACCGGCCGGTACGTCGGTTTCAGGACCGATGTGGCGCCACAGTTCGAGCATGAAGGCTTGAGTGAAACGCATTACTTCGGCATTTGACTTTCCGCGTGGAGAGAAGTCCGATCCACCTTTACCGCCACCCATAGGCAATGTGGTCAGCGAGTTTTTAAATGTTTGTTCGAAAGCAAGGAATTTCAGAATACCAAGGTTTACAGAAGCATGGAAGCGGATACCTCCTTTGTACGGGCCGATGGCGTTGTTGTGCTGAACACGGTAACCCATGTTGGTCTGCACGTTGCCTTTATCGTCTACCCAAGTTACACGGAACTGGTATACTCTGTCTGGAATGCAAAGACGTTCAATCAGATTGGCCTTGTCGAATTCAGGATGTTTGTTGTATTCTTCTTCAATGGTAGAAAGAACTTCTTCTACTGCCTGATGATACTCCGGTTCGTTGGGGAACCTTCTCTTCAAATCTTCTAATACCTTAGCTGCATTCATAATTCTTTTTTCTTTTTAATATGATTGTTTTTAAATTCTATCGTCTCTGTTGATGACGTTGCAAAAGTAAACATAAAAATCGAACTAGCAAGCATTTTATAAAGAAAAACGGCATAAAACATCAAAATTGATATTTTATGCCGCAAAAAAGGAATAAAAAGATATTATTTATTCTTTTTAAGTGATTTATAGACGGGAATAAACACTAATGCTGCCGAAATGATAAGCATAAGTATGGTAGGACCGTCAATACGTTCGGCGTATACCAATACTATGTAACAAAGCGCCACCCAAAGCAGAATGATACAAACTATTTGTGATTTGGATAATGGCCGTTTCATTTATTAGCTTTTTTCTTTTCTACAATAGCGTCGATCACAGCCACGGCTGTGATGTTTACGATGTCGCGTACCGAGCTTTCTATATCCGTAAAGTGGATAGGTTTGTTCAGTCCCATCTGGATCGGGCCGATGAATTCGGTATCCGGGTCCATGGCTTGCAGCAGCTGATATCCTGCGTTGGCAGAACTCAGGTTGGGGAATACCAATGTATTGACATCCTTGCCGTTGAGGCGGGTGAAAGGGTACTTAGAGTCACGGAGCTCGCGGTTCATGGCGAAGTTCACCTGCATTTCACCGTCAATTGCCAGTTCGGGATATTCCTGTTGCATATAGGCCACTGCCTCGTGTACCTTCAGCGGGCTTCCTGCCTGGTCGGAACCGAAGTTGGAATAGCTCAGCATGGAGATCACCGGAGTATGATTGAAGAATCTGACAGTTTGATCGGCCAGTTTGGCTATATCTATCAAAGTGGAAGTATCCGGATGACGGTTGATCAAAGTGTCAGCCAGGAAGTAAGTTCCCTTTTTGGAGTTCAGGATGTGCATGGTTCCGAAATGTTTGTATTCCGGACGGATGCCGATAACTTCTTTCGCTACTTTGATGGTATTGCTGTATTTGGTGTACAGTCCGGTGATGAAAGCGTCTGCGTCTCCGGTTTCAACCATCATCATACCGAAGTAGTTGCGCTCGAACATCTTGTCGTTGGCCTCTTCGTATGTAGCACCTTCGCGGGCACGCTTCTGAGAGAGGATGTGTGCATAGCGCTCACGGCGTTCCGCTTCACGGTCGTGGCGGAGGTTGATGATTTCGATTCCGTCCAGGCTCAGGTCGAGTTCTTTGGCCAGTTTCTCGATGCGCTCTTCGTTACCTAATATAATAGGATGGCAGATTCCTTCCGATTTGGCTTCGACAGCAGCTTTCAACATGTTGGGGTGTCCGCCTTCGGCAAATACCACACGTTGCGGATTGCGACGGGCCGTGTCGTAGAGTTGGCGGGTCAGCTGAGATTCCTGTCCCATCAATTCGCGGAGATGTGTTTTATAATCATCCCAGTTCTCTATATTCTTACGGGCAACACCACTCTCCATAGCGGCACGGGCCACGGCGATGGATACTTCCGTGATCAGGCGGGGATCTACCGGTTTCGGAATAAAATATTCCGGACCGAAGGTGAAGTTGTTCACATGGTAGGCTTCGTTCACTACATCGGGTACGGGCTGTTTGGCCAGATTGGCAATGGCGTGTACAGCGGCAATTTTCATCTCTTCATTGATCGCTTTCGCTTGCGTGTCGAGAGCTCCGCGGAAGATATACGGGAAACCGATTACATTATTAATCTGATTGGGATAATCCGAACGTCCGGTTGCCATCAATACGTCCGGACGGGCTGCCATGGCGTCTTCGTAAGAGATTTCCGGGGTCGGGTTTGCCAGGGCAAAGACGATAGGCATCGGAGCCATGCTGCGCACCATATCCTGCGACAAAGTGTTTCCTTTGGAGAGTCCTAAGAATACGTCGGCATCTTTGATGGCTTCGGCCAGTGTGTGAATATCGGTACGGTCGGTTGCGAAATAACGCTTCTGTTCGTTCAGGTCGGTGCGTGCCTTGCTGATAACACCTTTGCTATCGAGCATGACAATGTTTTCAAGGCGTGCGCCCAATGATACATAAAGCTTCGTACACGATACGGCCGAAGCACCTGCACCGTTAACTACGATTTTTACATCTTCAATCTTTTTACCGGCTACTTGCAAGGCATTGACCAATCCCGCACTGGAGATGATGGCCGTTCCGTGCTGGTCGTCATGCATTACGGGAATGTCGAGTTCCTCTTTCAGGCGGCGTTCTATTTCAAAACATTCGGGTGCTTTGATATCTTCCAGGTTGATACCCCCGAAAGTAGGGGCGATGGCTTTGACGGCTTCGATAAATTTGTCGGGGTCTTTTTCATTGACTTCGATATCGAATACATCGATTCCTGCATAGATTTTGAAAAGCAAACCTTTACCTTCCATTACCGGTTTGCCGCTAAGAGCGCCGATATCACCCAATCCCAGAACAGCTGTACCGTTTGAGATAACAGCTACCAGATTGCCTTTGGCTGTATATTTATAAGCATCTTGTGGGTTCTTTTCTATTTCGAGGCATGGTTCTGCCACGCCGGGAGAGTAAGCGAGAGATAAGTCGGTTTGTGTACTGTAGGGTTTGGTAGGTACCACCTCAATTTTACCGGGTTTGCCCTGTGAATGATAGAGCAATGCGGCTTCTTTGGTTATTTTAGCCATGATTATGCGTTTTAATAAAGGTTATCATTTGCCCGCAAATGTAGGAATAAAAGTTCGAAATCGTAGTCTATCTGATATAAATTCTATTAAATTAATAACAAAAAGCCACAAAAAGATGAAAATGTATCCGGTTTTTTGCACTCTTATTGCATATTTATAACAAATCGGTTGTCGATTTTGGATAATTGTGCTTGTAGCGGGCTTTTATATAATTAGGAGTCGGGGGAGGTAAAGGAAGTCCCCCGGATAACTATTTTCACTATAAATGACTATTTTCCGCCGAAAAGTTTTTGTAATATCAGAGTTAATCGTATTTTTGTGTACAATTTTGGTGTAGTGATGACAGAAGAAGAAAAGAAGCTATTAAGTACCTTTGAAGCAAGGCTGCGGCATTTAATCTATCTGCACGATGAATTAAAGCGCGAAAATGCTGAGTTAAAGCAACTTCTCGAAGATGAGAAGTCCGAACTCGAAAAGGCGAGAGCTGAATACAAAGCGTTAGAATCAAGCTACACAGACCTAAAAACAGCTACGACAATCAGCCTTAACGGCAGCGACGTAAAAGAGACGAAGCTGCGATTGTCCAAATTAGTGCGTGAAGTCGATAAATGCATCGCTTTGTTGAATGAATAACATAAAAAAGGATGTATGAACGATAAAATAAAAATAAACCTGCAAATAGCGGATTCTTATTATCCTCTCACCATTAACCGTGATGAGGAAGAGACCGTAAGAGAAGCGGCAAAGCAGGTAAATATCAGGCTCAATGCGTATCGGGAGCACTACAGGAACGTGGCTCCGGAGAAGATTATAGCTATGGTGGCATATCAGTTTTCACTGGAGAAACTACAGTTGCTGCAACGTAATGATACCCAACCGTATACGGCCAAGATAGAAGAACTTACGGAAATGCTGGAAGAGTATTTCAGGAACGAGGAATAACTGTTTCCATTTTTATAAAGAAAATCCACGCACTGCTAAAGATGCCCGAAAGAGGAAGCTCTCGGGTATTTGGCAGTGCGTTTTTATTTATATTTAAATTAAATTACAATGTTAGTAACAATAGTAGCATCCATTGCATGCTTCATCGTAGGAGGAATCTTATCGTACGTATTGTTTAAATACGGACTAAAGGCCAAATATGATAATGTCCTGAAAGAAGCAGAGACAGAAGCGGAAGTGATTAAGAAAAACAAACTGCTGGAAGTGAAAGAGAAGTTTCTCAATAAGAAAGCAGATTTGGAGAAAGAGGTAGCTCTACGTAACCAAAAGATCCAACAGGCCGAAAATAAGTTGAAGCAACGTGAAATGGTGCTTAGCCAGCGCCAGGAAGAGATTCAGCGTAAAAGAGCCGAGGCTGATGCGGTCAGAGAAAATCTGGAAGCTCAATTGGGTATTGTAGACAAGAAGAAAGAAGAACTGGACAAACTCCAGCATCAGGAGATTGAGAAGCTGGAAGCACTTTCCGGTTTGTCGGCCGACGAAGCCAAAGAACGTCTGGTAGAGTCACTGAAAGAAGAAGCGAAAACCCAGGCACAGTCTTATATCAATGATATCATGGATGATGCCAAGTTGACCGCAAGTAAAGAGGCTAAACGCATCGTGATACAGTCTATACAGCGTGTGGCTACAGAAACAGCTATTGAAAACTCAGTAACTGTATTCCACATTGAATCGGACGAAATCAAGGGACGCATCATCGGACGCGAAGGCCGCAATATCCGTGCTCTCGAAGCTGCTACCGGTGTTGAAATCGTAGTAGACGATACCCCCGAGGCTATCGTTCTTTCTGCGTTCGACCCTGTTCGCCGTGAAATAGCCCGTCTGGCATTGCACCAGTTGGTTACTGACGGACGTATCCACCCGGCACGCATCGAAGAGGTGGTTGCCAAAGTGCGTAAGCAAGTGGAAGAAGAGATTATCGAGACAGGTAAACGCACCACTATCGACCTTGGTATACACGGATTACATCCGGAGTTGATTCGTATCATCGGTAAAATGAAATATCGTTCGTCTTACGGACAGAACCTGTTGCAACATGCTCGCGAAACGGCTAATCTTTGTGCTGTGATGGCATCCGAACTGGGACTGAATCCGAAAAAGGCAAAACGTGCCGGATTGCTGCACGATATTGGTAAGGTGCCCGATGAAGAACCGGAATTGCCACATGCTTTGTTAGGTATGAAGCTTGCTGAGAAGTTTAAGGAAAAACCGGATATTTGCAACGCTATCGGTGCTCACCATGATGAAATAGAAATGACCAGTCTGCTTGCACCTATCGTACAGGTGTGTGATGCTATTTCAGGAGCACGTCCGGGTGCACGCCGTGAAATTGTTGAAGCTTATATCAAGCGTCTGAACGATCTGGAACAATTGGCTATGTCTTATCCGGGTGTGACCAAGACTTATGCCATTCAGGCAGGACGTGAACTTCGCGTCATTGTCGGAGCGGATAAGATAGACGATAAGCAGACGGAGAATCTGTCGGGTGAAATTGCGAAGAAGATTCAGGATGAGATGACCTACCCGGGACAGGTGAAGATAACCGTTATCCGCGAAACACGTGCGGTGAGCTTTGCAAAGTAAAGATTGAAAAAGAAAATGTTTAGGATAAGGGCGAAGCAATTCGCCCTTTTTTAATTCTCCGTTCAACAGTTGTTTTTAATATGGATAAAATATGAAGAATTACTTATTTGAGGTTTGTACCAACTCTGTAGAGAGTTGCATTGCTGCACAGGAAGGTGGAGCAAACCGTGTGGAACTTTGTGCCGGTATCCCCGAAGGCGGAACTACTCCGTCGTATGGCGAGATAGCAATGGCACGTGAGGTACTGACGACCACCCGGCTGCATGTCATCATACGTCCGCGCGGCGGCGATTTTCTTTATTCTCCTGTCGAGGTAAAGACCATGCTGAAGGATATAGAAATGGCTCGTCAACTTGGAGCCGACGGGGTGGTGTTTGGCTGCCTGACTACAAATGGCGGGATAGACGTACCGGTGATGAAACAATTGATGGAGGCCTCAAAAGGCTTATCTGTCACTTTCCATCGGGCATTTGATGTCTGCCGTGATGCGTCTGAAGCTTTGGAACAGATAATTGATCTGGGATGCGACCGTATCCTGACTTCGGGGCAACAGGCAACGGCGGAACTTGGAATACCTTTGTTGAAGGAACTCCGTGAAAGGGCGAACGGCAGAATTACTCTCCTTGCAGGTTGTGGGGTGAACGAAAAGAATATCTGCCGGATTGCAAAAGAGACCGGTATTCAGGAATTCCATTTCTCGGCTCGTGAAAGCATTAAGAGCGGAATGGAGTATAAGAATGAGGCGGTATCCATGGGAGGAACTGTCCACATCAGTGAGTATGAGCGGAACGTGACGACAGTGAAACGCGTGAAAGATACGATTGAGAGTATTACTTCTTCTCTTTAAAAGAGTATTTGAGCCGGTTCGAATGGGTGTCGGCCGTTTTTTCGAAACAAACCATCCCTGCAAACTGTTAGTTAGCGAAAAGTATTCACCCGATTAAAATGCTTTAGCTATGATAAAATTGAGATTCAGCTTGTTGATGGCTTTGTTGGTAGTGGCTGTGTCGGTTTTTGCGGATAATGCACCTGCCAAAGTGCAGACAGCCCTGAAAAAAATGTATCCCAAGGCTGATGGAATCGCCTGGTCGCAGGACGGTGGTTACTATTGTGCCGATTTTATGATGAATGGTTATGAAAAGAATGTCTGGTTCAATGCACAGGGACAATGGCAGATGACGCAGACAGAGTGGGGAGATACCGATGAACTTTCTGCCACGGTATATAATGCGTATGCTTCCGGACCCTATTCCGGCTGGCAGGTAGAGGACGTCACTTACGTAGAATTTCCGAAATGGCAACCGATTATTGTCATTAAGGTGGGACAGCAAAATGTAGACATCCAGTATCAACTGTTCTATAGTCCGAATGGGACATTGCTGCGTACTCGCAATGTGAGCTATATGGGTGATATATTGGGCCCCGGTACTTTTTTGTAGCTTTCTTCATATTATGGATTTACGGGTGGATGGAAGGAGTCCGAATATCTTTCCATTCACCCGTAAATGCTTGTTCTTTATCCCATAAACCAAACGGCTTTTTGTGGCATCAGCTTATAAATTAGTGCAGTAAATGCCCAACTGCAAAGGAATATGCAGATAGCCATCAGTGGAACCTGCAAAGGGATGGGCAATGACGAAGGTCCTATTAAAAGGAAGAAGGGACCTACGACAAAATAGTGTACCATATAGATGCCGAAACCACACTGGGTCATATTGGCCAATACTTTAATGACAGTAGAGTTGGTGATGACAACCTTTTGTAATAGTAAGAAGGTAGCCAAAGTCATTAGTAGCACATTGGGGCTGCAGAAGGTAAAGAAGAGTTCCATCTCCGTTTCCGTCGCATTGGGATTTGACGCTGTGGTGCTGAACCCTGTATAAGTGATATAATATCCGACGGCAAACATGAGTATGCAGAGTATGAATGTTTTCATAAGGCTCCAGTCATTTCCTTTTTTGACATAATGCCCCAGTAATAAATAGCCGTTGAATCCGGCAAAGTAATAGAAGAGCCCGAATTCATTCCACGTGTCCGTGCCGAATACATATCCGCTTCTTTCGAACAAACAATTGGCAACATACTCTTTCAAATAAGGGATGAAGAGTGAGATAATCCATATCAGGAGAAAAGCTCGTTTGGTCTTTCGGTCGGCATTTTCTATCCATGCCGAGAAGAATGGCATGTAGAGATACAGACCGATAAGTAGATAGATATACCACATGTGGTTCTCTTTATGGCTGAAGTTGAATGGAATCATTGCCACATCTTTAAGAGAGTCTATCAGGCTTTGTGATTCCTGCCCTTGTGTATAGCAAAAGAAGTCACCGATGATCTCTTTCGGTAGTCCGAGTACGCCTGTAACCCAAGGAAACATGCTATACAACACCGACCATATAAGAAAAGGGAACAAAACACGGTAAATGCGCTTTTTGTAGAATTTACCCAGTGGTTGTTTTTTTACGGGGAGCAGAAGCAGTCCCGTCATCATAACAAACAGAGGTACCGACGGACGGAGCAGTGAACCATAGATCGCTGCCCAATGCGTGTATTCCGGAATAGCCCGCATTGTGGGAGAAATGTAAAAAGGGTCGATACAATGAACGCCTATGACCATTATCATTGCAACACAGCGGATGACGTCGAGCCAGACGATACGATTGTCGGAGATAGAGTTTTGAATCATGATATTTGTGCTTTAAGTTTCGGGCAAAGATAGGATGAAAAGGAGCCGGGTATATGTAGATTCTGACCAATTAAAGATAATATCTGGTCAATTTGGCTTTAATTGATTACTTTTGCAGCGATATAAATGTATGAAATTCAAAAAAAGTAATCATGTTAAAGATATTGGTGACTTATGCCGTACAAGGCGAATTTACAGAAATCAAGTGGCCCGACGTGGAGGTATATTATGTGCGGACCGGTATTGGAAAAGTGAAATCGGCTTTTCATTTGTCCGAGGCTATCCAGCAAGTGAAGCCCGATATTGTGATCAATCAGGGAACAGCCGGAACTATTAATCATCAGGTAGGGGACGTTTTTGTCTGCCGTCATTTTGTCGATCGGGATATGCATAAGATGACCGGATTGGGAATGGAATACCGTATTGATTCGTCGGAATTGCTTGCTGCCAAGGGCTTTTGCCAACACTGGACCGAATCGGCAACCTGCAATACCGGTGATAGCTTCCTGACTGAGCTGACGGATATTGAGGGAGATGTGGTTGATATGGAGGCTTATGCGCAGGCTTTTGTATGCAGAGCCAAAGAAATTCCTTTTATTTCGGTTAAGTATGTTTCGGATGTGATTGGACAGAATTCTGTGAAGCACTGGGAAGACCGTTTGGAAGATGCCCGTGCAGGCTTATCTCACTTTTTCAATGTTTTAAAAGAAAGTATATGATAAGTTACGCCTGCGGCTATCAGGAAGAGGAGTATCTTGACCCAGACCAACGGGATCAGGAAGAAAATGCAATAAAGCATTGTGCCCCACATGAGCAGCAGTGAGATGATTTTGGCGCGTAACGGGATCGCTTTATTTTCCCGAAAGTTGCGTATATAAGTACCAAAGTATTTGTGATTCAGAAGCCACTGGTATAACCGGGGAGATCCCTTGAAATAGAGGGCGGCAGTGAGTAGCAGAAACGGGGTAGTGGGCAATAATGGCAGAAAAATGCCAAGAATGCCGAGCCCCAGCGAAATGGTACCTAATATAATACAGATAGTTTTCATTCGGCAAAAATAGGAAAAATAACTTTTCTCGCTGAATGAAAACTATCTTTTGTATTATCTTTGTGCCCGCACCGAGGTGACATTAGGTGCAGTAACCATTAATAATATCTACAACAATGTTTACAGTAATCAAAAGAATGGAGATATCGGCTGCACATAAGCTGATTCTTCCGTACCGGAGCAAATGCGCCAGTCTTCATGGTCACAACTGGATTATCACTGTCTACTGCCGTTCTGAGCGGCTCAATGCAGATGGAATGGTAGTGGATTTCACCCAGATTAAGCAGGCCGTTAAGGAGAAACTGGATCACAGGAATCTGAATGAGGTACTTCCTTTTAATCCCACGGCAGAAAATATTGCCCGTTGGGTATGCAAGCAAATACCTCAATGTTATAAGGTCGAAGTGCAGGAATCGGAAGCAAATACGGTGATTTATGAGAAAGATTAACGAAATTTTTTATAGTTTACAGGGAGAGGGGTATCATACGGGTACCCCTGCTGTTTTTATACGTTTCTCGGGCTGTAATCTGAAATGTGACTTCTGTGATACCCGACACGAAGAGGGTGAAATGATGACAGACGAAGATATTGTCAATGAAATAGGGAAGTATCCGGCTGTCATGGTGATTCTTACCGGAGGAGAGCCTTCTTTGTGGATTGACGATGCTTTTATAGACCTTTTGCACCGTGCAGGCAAGTATGTATGTATCGAAACCAATGGTACGAAACCCTTGCCCGTTGCTATCGATTGGGTGACCTGCTCTCCCAAGCAGGGTGTCAATTTAGCTTTAAACCGGATGGATGAAGTTAAAGTTGTTTACGAAGGACAAAATATTGACGTTTATGAACAACTTCCCGCCGAACATTTTTTCCTTCAGCCTTGTTCTTGTAATAACACCGCAGAAACGGTGGATTGCGTGATGCGACATCCTAAATGGAGACTTAGCCTGCAAACGCACAAACTGATAAATATTCTATAAGCTGTGGGATCTGATTCGGGCTATATATATGTGATAAGCTGCAAGATATAGGCAGCCGTATTGTGTCTTGTGTGTTATTGATCGTTTGTGACTCGTAGCTTGTGACTCGTGACTTGTAACTAATTAATGATATATTATGAAAGTAGGTTTATTTATCCCCTGTTATATCAATGCCATTTATCCGCAGGTAGGGGTGGCATCATATAAATTACTGAAGAACTTAGGGGTGGATGTTGATTATCCTCTTGACCAGACCTGTTGCGGACAGCCCATGGCGAACGCCGGTTTTCAAGATGAATCTTTAAAAATGGCTATTCGTTTCGATGATTTATTCCGGAAGTACGATTACATTGTCGGTCCCTCTGCCAGTTGTGTGGCTTTTGTGAAAGAGAATCATCCCGGCATTCTGGCCAAAGAAGGCCATCAGTGCCAAAGCGCAGGTAAGATATATGACCTTTGCGCTTTCATTCACGATGTGATAAAACCTACGAAAATTCCTGCCCGCTTTCCCCATAAAGTCAGCATCCATAACAGTTGTCACGGTGTACGTGAACTTTTCCTGTCAGCTCCGAGCGAACTGAATATACCTTATTTTAATAAATTGCGTGATTTACTTCAGATGGTCGAAGGAATTGAAGTTTTTGAGCCCTCCCATGTGGACGAATGTTGTGGTTTCGGAGGTATGTTTGCAGTCGAGGAGCAGGCTGTTTCAGTCTGTATGGGACGCGATAAGATACGGCATCACATGGAGACCGGTGCCGAATACATCACCGGAGCGGATAGCTCCTGCCTGATGCATATGCAGGGTATCATCGAACGTGAGCACCTGCCTATCCGAATGATTCATGTTGTAGAAATATTAGCATCACAATTATGAGTACCAAGCATGCAAAAGCTGCCGAAAAATTCCTGGAAAATCCGGTGATGGCAGCATGGCACAACGAGACCCTTTGGATGGTTCGTGCCAAGAGAGACAAGATGAGCAAGGAAGTACCCGAGTGGGAAGAATTGCGTGATAAGGCATGTGCGTTGAAACTCTACTCCAACAGCCACCTTGAGGAACTCTTGCTGGAGTTTGAGAAGAATGCCACAGCCAATGGAGCCATCGTTCACTGGGCAAAAGATGCGGAAGAGTATCGTGCCATCGTTTATGAAATATTGAGCAGTCACGGAGTAAAGCATTTTGTAAAAAGCAAATCGATGTTGGCAGAAGAGTGCGAACTGAACCCGTTTCTGATAGAGAAAGGAATCGATGTGGTGGAATCCGATCTCGGTGAGCGTATCCTGCAATTGATGAATCTGGCACCGAGTCATATTGTACTTCCGGCTATCCACATCAAGCGTGAGCAGGTAGGAGAACTTTTTGAGAAAGAAATGGGAACGGAGAAAGGGAATTTTGATCCCACTTATCTGACCCATGCCGCCCGAAAGAACTTACGAAATATCTTTCTGAATGCGGAAGCCGCTATGACGGGAGCCAACTTTGCTGTGGCGTCTACCGGAGATATTGTGGTTTGTACCAATGAAGGAAATGCCGATATGGGTACATCGTGCCCGACACTGAATATTGCTGCTTTCGGCATGGAAAAGATTGTGCCGGACATGGAGGCTCTGGGAGTGTTTACCCGTCTGTTGGCACGTTCGGCAACGGGACAGCCGATCACTACTTATACCTCTCAATACCGGAATCCCCGTGAAGGAGGTGAATATCATATTATTATTGTAGATAATGGACGGAGTGCCCTGCTGGCCCATCCCGATCATATCAAGACTTTGAACTGTATCCGATGTGGTGCCTGCATGAATACGTGTCCGGTGTATCGTCGGAGTGGAGGATATTCTTACACTTACTTTATTCCCGGACCTATCGGTATCAATCTGGGAATGGCACATGATCCGGAAAAGTATTACGATAATCTGTCAGCCTGTTCTCTCTGTATGTCTTGTTCGGATGTTTGTCCGGCAAAGGTGGACTTGGCCGAACAGATTTATAAATGGAGGCAGGATCTGGATAAGATTGGAAAAGCTAATACGGGTAAGAAAATAATGTCCGGTGGCATGAAGGTGTTGATGGATCATCCTACGCTTTTCAATGCGGCGCTTTGGGCTGCTCCGGTAGTTAACCATTTGCCACGTTTTATGAAGTATAACGATTTGGATGCGTGGGGAAAAGGACGAGAACTTCCTAAATTCGCGGGCGAATCGTTTAACGAGATGTGGAAGAAAAATAAAGTGCAGGGAAAGGAGGAAAACAAATGAGTAGTAAAGAAGACATATTAGCGAGTATCCGTAAAAATACGAAGAACCGCTACGAATATCCCGATTGGCAGATCAATGCAACTGTTTATCCGGACGTGGTTGCCAAATTCTGTGAAATGAGTTTTGCCGTCGGTGGTGAGGCTATTGTGCTCGGTGAGGGAGAAGATATCAATGCTGTCATTCGCCGTACTTACCCTGATGCCGGCAGCATTGCTTCCGATTTGGAGGAAATCACGTGTGCTACGTTCAATCCTGATTTGTTAGGTCGTGCGCAGGATCTGAACGGAACCGATATAGCCGTTGTCAAAGGTGAAATCGGAGTAGCCGAGAATGCGGCTGTCTGGATTCCTCAGACAGTGAAATACAAGGCACTCTATTTTATTGCTGAGAAGCTGGTGATTGTTCTGGACAAAAATCGTATTGTGAGCAATATGCATCAGGCTTACGAACGGATAAAAGATGAAAAATATAAATTCGGTACATTTATCTCGGGACCCTCAAAGACTGCCGACATTGAACAGGCATTGGTGATGGGAGCTCATGGAGCGAGAGATGTATTGGTAATATTAAAGTAACGAAGCAGTGTCAGAGGAGATGCGACTGCGGGTTGCCTGGATGAATATTGGTTTTGATTAATATAAGTGTATGTTTGCAAATAAAGTAAAGAAGGTGGCGGCCATTCACGATCTTTCCGGTATGGGAAGGGTCTCTCTGACGGTCGTCATTCCCATTCTGTCATCGATGGGGTTTCAGGTATGTCCGTTGCCTACGGCCATCCTGTCTAACCACACGCAGTATCCTGATTTTACTTTTCTTGATCTGACGGACGAGATGCCTCGTATCATTGCTGAGTGGAAACGGTTGGAAGTGGAGTTTGATGCTATTTATACCGGTTATCTGGGATCGCCCCGACAGATTCAGATTGTATCTGATTTTATTCGTGATTTTCGCAGAAAAGATAGTCTGACTGTAATAGATCCCGTTTTGGGAGACAATGGTAAGCTCTATTCCAATTTCAATGAATCGATGGTGGTGGAAATGCAGCATTTAGTCACACATGCCGATGTGATCACCCCCAATCTGACGGAACTTTTCTATCTGCTCGACCGGCCGTATAAAGAGAGTAATACCGATCAGGAACTAAAAGAGTATTTGCGTTGTTTGTCGGACAAAGGGCCGGAAGTGGTCATTATCACCAGTGTACCGGTGTTGGACGAACCCCACAAAACTTCTGTTTATGCTTACAATCGGACAGGAAACCGTTACTGGAAAATCACATGTCCCTATTTGCCCGCCCATTATCCGGGTACGGGAGATACGTTTACGAGTGTCATTACCGGAGCTTTATTGCAGGGAGACAGTCTTCCCATTGCTCTGGACCGTGCTACGCAGTTTATTTTGCAGGGCATTCGTGCTACTTTCGGTTACGAGTACGACAATCGTGAGGGTATTCTGTTGGAGAAGGTACTTCACAATCTCGATATGCCCATCCAGAGCAGCAGCTACGAGTTGATTTAAGTAGTGACTCTGAATTTTGTTCCGGAAGTCGGTTGCTTATATTTATTGTCCCTATCATTCGTTGCCGGACAGGAGGAGGCCAGTCAATAGATGATAAGAGGCAAATAAACTGTAATGGTAAGTCCACATTCCTCCATAAACGGGAA
This sequence comes from Bacteroides fragilis NCTC 9343, assembly GCF_000025985.1. Lineage (NCBI taxonomy): Bacteria > Pseudomonadati > Bacteroidota > Bacteroidia > Bacteroidales > Bacteroidaceae > Bacteroides > Bacteroides fragilis. Next base: position 4,006,519 of record NC_003228.3, on the reverse strand, counting down.
AAGCACTGCTCCCCTGATTGGAAACAGTGCTTTTCGCCCTTTAAACGTGCACTTTTATTTTACTTCTTCCCCTTTTTCGTTCAATACCACAGTCACGTCTGTTCCGTCTTTCTGAGTAACGACTACTTTGTAAAGTTTACCTTCTTCTTTAGTTGTTACCGATGCTTCCTTGATGGTTGATTCAGGATAAGCTTTTCCGAGAGTTTCGGTTACTGCTGCGGGCAGATCCTTTACTTCAATCTTTGTATACTCGTCTTGCGGAGCTTGTGCGGTTGCTACCACTGCGTTAGCGTTTTCTGCGTTCTGTGCGAATGCTACTGAGCTACCTAATCCCATAACCAATGCTACTGCTACTAATACCTTTTTCATAATTGTAAGTTTTAAGTTAATAAATGAAGTTTGTTTTTCTGTAAGCCACTTGCTTACGATAATAATAGTGCAAGCCTCGTGCCAAAACGAAGGTGGATGTGTTATAGTGCTAGTATATAGCTGTTTATGAACGATAACCTAAAGTTCAAACTGTGGAAAACGGGACTTTGGAGTGTGGATACCGTGGAAAACTTCCACAATCTCAGAGACTTTTGGCAGTTTCTGCAAGCCGTATGAATTCTCTTTTGTACCCTTTTTCATCATTTTCTAATCCGGTTTTTGCCAAAGAGATCACTTTGTCATAAGTGGCGTTTCCTTTGAATTCCGAGTCTCTCAGTAGTTGTCCGAACATGGCTACTGCGGCTGCAAAGCGGAAATCGGCAGAGACCCGGTTGCTTTTATGGTCAATCAACGGCAATTCTATCTTCTTGCTGGTATTACTGTCCGGAGCTTTGTAACGTAGCTTAATGGTTAATAACTCGTCAGATTCATTGAGAGGCGTAGATGGTTTTTGTTTTTTCTGATATTTGAGATCGTCTATTTTTCCTGCAAAATCACTCTTTACTCCCGTGGGAATTACTTCATAGAAAGCTGTCATTGTATGTCCGGCTCCCATTTCTCCGGCATCTTTTGTATCGTTATTAAAATCCTCGTCTGCAAGCAAACGGCTCTCGTAACCTATCAGTCGGTAGGCCTGCACTTGTGCCGGATTGAACTCTACCTGTAACTTTACGTCTTTGGCAACAGTGTGTAAAGTTGCTCCGAATTCGTTCACCAATACTCGGTTGGCTTCTTGTAAGTTATCGATGTAGGCATGGTTTCCGTTGCCTTTTTCGGCGAGAGTCTGCATCTTGCTGTCTTTGTAGTTGCCCATTCCGTATCCCAATACGGTGAGGAATATACCGCTTTTACGCTTTTGTTCAATCAGCTTTTCAAGTTCCTTGTCCGATGATACGCCCACATTGAAATCACCATCGGTGCAGAGTATGATACGATTGTTGCCTCCTGATATAAAGTTCTTTTGGGCTATTTTATAAGCCAGCATGATCCCTTCACCTCCTGCGGTAGAACCACTTGCTTCCAGCTCGTCAATGGCTTCACGTATCTTTTGTTTGTCACTGCCCGGAGTTGCTTCCAGTTTCACACCGGCATTGCCTGCATAAGTCACGATAGCTACTTTATCTTTATCACGTAAGTTGTTTACCAATAGTTTAAGAGAGGATTTCACTAAATCCAACCGGTTCGCTCCCCACATAGAGCCAGAGACGTCGATCAGAAAGACAAGATTGGATGCAGGCAGATTGTCCGTCGGGATTTCTTTAGCCTTCAGTCCGATACGGACAAGACGGTGATCTGCGTTCCAAGGGCAGGTTCCGGCTTCCATCGTAATCTTCACAGGATCACTTCCCGTCGGTTTCGGATAATCATAGGAAAAGTAGTTCACTAATTCTTCCGTACGGATTGCATCGACTGGAGGCAGTTTACCTTTATTGATAAAACGACGCATATTGCTGTAAGAAGCGGCATCCACGTCAATAGAAAAAGTAGAAAGTGGAGCATCCGACACATTCTTGAAACCATTTTCCTGAATCTCGCCATATTCTTCCGCATTTACAGCATTATACATGATTCCCGATGCGGGACATACTGCCATATAAGCAGTAGACATTGATTTAGTGGCCCTTAGTTCGTGTCCGTATCCTACAACCACACATTCTTCCAATACAAGTTCGTCAGCTTTCATCTTCACATCCAGCGTGGACGATTTTACCACCCTTTTCTCTTGCTTATAGCCGATATACTGAAACAACAACGTCTCTCCTTTCTTAGACTGAATCGTGTATTGACCGTTCATGTTCGTCACCGTACCTTTCGTAGTACCCTTTATCTGTACCGAACAGCCGACAAGCGGAGTTCCATCTTTTGCATCTGTTACAGTACCCGACACAGTAATAGCTTGTGCACTCACTGTAGCCAAAGAGATAACTGCCATTAGCAGTGCGAGCACCATCGCTCTGAATTGATTTGTTTTCATAACTTCATTATTTTAAAATGTTACTATTAGTTCGCTTTTACTATAGAGATGCAGATTCCACACAGATTCCATAAACAACCCAAACTTTTTTTATTTTGCTGCAAAAGAGGTTCATTTCAAAATTCTCACTCATTCCTTTGCAACTCATCAGATGATGTGTATATTTGCGAATCATAAACATATCACAAATATGAAAAATGAAGTTGATGGAAGGCGGGAAATAGCCTCACGAAACACGGCCTGGGCTAATATCATTGCCCGTAAACTTACTCATTGGGGTGTCACACCCAACCAAATTTCCATGATGAGTGTATTCTTCGCTATGGTGGGATGTCTCCTGCTGATTGGCACAGTCATTTATCCCGGCTTCAATAAATATGTAGCCTATATTCTGTTTATCGTTTGTATGCAGTCGCGATTACTCTGCAATCTGTTCGACGGGATGGTAGCCATTGAAGGAGGAAAGAAAAGTGCCAATGGAGATCTTTATAACGATATGCCCGACCGCTTTGCCGATGCTCTGTTCATCATTCCCGTGGGGTATGTAGCTGGTGGATTCGGCATTGAATTGGGATGGTTGGCTGCTTTTCTCGCTGTTATGACTGCCTATTTCCGCTGGATAGGGGCATACAAGACACACCAGCATTTCTTTAACGGCCCGATGGCCAAGCAGCACCGTATGGCATTATTGACTCTTACCTTCGTGGTCGCCACTTGCACTATTTATTCAGGATACGACCAGATGGTATGCTTCATAGCTCTAATCATTATCAACATCGGTCTTATCGCAACACTGATACACCGCTTGTACCTCATATCACACACTACAAACACTGAAATAAAATGAAAGATCTACTGGATAAAATATTCCCCACATTAAGCGATGAACTGATTATTGTCATCTCGCTTATCATCGGACTACTTGTTACGGCAAGCCTTATTCTCTTTCTCGTAAAGAAGATATTTCCGAAAACAAATATCAGTGAACTCGCTGCACGCACACGCTCATGGTGGATCATGGCGGGCATGTTTATCGGTGCCGTATTTATCAGCTATAACATCTCTTATTTCTTCCTTGCATTTCTCTCTTTTATCGCCTTCAGAGAACTTTATTCGGTACTGGGATTCAGAGAAGCGGATCGCGGAGCATTGTTCTGGGGCATACTAGCCATTCCCATTCAATATTACCTTGCCTACCTGGCCTGGTATGGAGCCTTCATCATATTCATTCCGGTAGTCATGTTCCTTGTATTGCCTTTACGACTGGTTTTAAAGGGAGACACGCATGGAATTACCAAGTCGATGGCCCTGTTGCAATGGATTCTGATGCTTTCGGTATTCGGTATCAGTCACCTTGCTTATCTCCTGTCGCTTCCCGAACTACCGGGATTCAGTTCAGGAGGACGAGGTCTGCTGTTGTTCCTTGTATTCCTTACCGAAATAAATGATGTCATGCAGTTCATTTGGGGTAAACTCTTGGGACGGCATAAGATACTTCCGAAAATAAGTCCGAACAAAACATGGGAAGGTTTTCTGGGTGGTGTAATCAGTACCACTGTGATTGGTTACTTTCTCGGTTTCCTGACTCCCCTCTCCGCTCCTAATGTCATCCTGGTAAGTGCCCTTATCGCAATTGCCGGATTCTCGGGAGATGTAGTCATCTCCGCGATCAAGAGAGACAAAGGAATCAAAGATATGGGAAACAGTATTCCCGGTCATGGAGGGGTGTTCGACCGGATCGACTCTCTGGCCTACACTGCCCCCGTATTTTTTCATTTAGTTTATTATATTGCTTATTAAGAGGAAAAGATGGAAAAAAGATTCATGCAATCTGTTGCCATGCGGATTATATATAAAGGTGTTTTCCACTGGTTCCTGAAATTAATCGTAGGGGTTCAGTTCACCGATTGCCAGTTCCTCAAAAAGGAGAAGCAGTTTATCATCCTTGCCAATCATAACAGCCACTTGGATACCCTCAGTTTGCTATCTTCTTTGCCCGGTAACCTTTTATGGAAAGTCAAACCTGTAGCGGCAGAAGATTATTTCGGGAAAACTCGCTTTCAGGCTTCGATAAGTAACTTTTTCATCAATACTCTTTTAATCAGGAGAAAAGGGGAAAAAGATTCGGAACATGATCCGATTCGCAAGATGCTCGAAGCCATTGATGCCGGATATTCACTGATTCTTTTTCCGGAAGGAACCAGAGGAAAGTCGGAACAAATGGGAAAAATAAAATCCGGTATAGCCCGTATCCTGTCTCTGCGACCTGAAGTGAAATATATTCCCGTGTTCATGACCGGCATGGGACGTTCACTGCCTAAAGGCAAAATGATACTGCTACCCTACAAAGCATCCGTCTATTACGGTATACCCACATTGGTAAAGAGTACAGATACACATGAAATATTAGACCAGATTACAGGTGATTTTGAAGTAATGAAAGAAAAATATCAAGTCGTTATCGACGAAGAAGAGGAATAGATGTTGTTTTTCAAAAGAAACATATCGAGACTATCGGACGAGGAATTACTGATACACTATACGAAGTCTGGCGATACGGAATATTTCGGCGAATTATATAACCGATATATACCGTTACTGTATGGACTTTGCCTGAAATACCTGCATGATGAAGACCGGGCACAGGAAGCAGTCATGCAACTATTTGAAGATTTACTACCTAAGTTGGGAAATTATGAGATAAAAGTGTTCAAGCCATGGCTCTACCGGGTAGCGAAGAATCATTGCCTGCAACTTTTACGGAAGGAAAATAAAGAAATTCCGTTAGATTATACGGTTAATATTATGGAATCTGACGAATTTCTGCATCTATTAAGTGAAGAGGAAAGTTCGGAGGAACAACTGAAGGCATTACATCACTGTCTCGAAAAGTTGCCCGAAGAACAACGGACCAGTATTACGCGTTTCTTTCTCGAAGAGATGTCGTATGCCGACATTGTGGAACAAAACGGATTTACTCTGAACAATGTGAAGAGTTATATCCAAAATGGAAAACGAAATTTAAAGATTTGCATTAAAAATCAGCTTAAGGGATGAAACTATCGGATTACATACGGGGATTCCGCAAGGGGAAAGAAGCACATCGATTGGAGAAAGAAGCGATGCGTGATCCTTTTTTGGCCGATGCGTTGGAAGGGTATAGCCGGGTGGAGAGTGGAGCCGATGAGCAAATAGAGTTGTTGCGTCGCCGGGTGAATATGCGCGTAACGCAAAAACGCAGGCATACCATTGCTTGGAGTGTGGCTGCCAGCCTTCTGATCGGAGTTTGTATCGGTTCTTATTTCCTGCTTCAGGAGAATACTTTACCGGATGAAGCACGGATAGCAATGGAAGAAGTATCTCACTTGGAACCTTTGTCTGTACAAAAGGAAGAAAAGAAAGAGGATTTGGTGGCGACGGTGAGAAAAGATTCCGCAACTATTCAGAAGGGATTGATAACCGGGAATAGAGAGAAAAAAGTTGTTGTATCTCCCCACACAGAGGTGCCTCAGGCCATGACACAGGGATGGATCGATGAGGCATTGGAAACCACTATTGCCGAAGAGCCTTTGGCTGCTACCACAAGTTCGGCTATGAAATCTATTCCGGCTAATGACAGCAGCCTTACTGCTCAGGTAGCGGTTGGGGGTAAAGTACATGGCAGAGTGACAGACTCCAGCGGTTATCCTATTGTCGGTGCTACCGTTAAGCTGAAAGGGACTAATCAGGGAACTATCTCCGACGTAAATGGTAATTTTGTATTGAAGACAGGTGGAAATCGGGAACTTGCAGTCGATTATATTGGTTATGAATCCGTTACGCTTCCGGTTGATACGACTAAAAGCTTATTGATAGCGATGAACGAAGATCAAGCCACGCTTGATGAGGTGGTAGTGGTAGGGTATGGTTCGCAGTCGAAAGGGAGTATAACGGGAGCTGTAGCGAGTCTGAAAATGTCCGGTACTCCCCAACCTACCATAGGTAGAAAGGCATTTCGGAAATATCTGAAAGAGAGTCTGGTTCATCCGTCTGATAAAGACTGTGCGCGTGCCAAGGGAAAAGTTATTCTTACTTTTCGGGTAGATAAGGAAGGACGTCCACAAGACATTACTGTTAAAAAGGGACTTTGTGCTTCGGCTGATGAGGAAGCCATTCGCTTGATCGAGGAAGGACCTGACTGGACAATGGGTGAGGAACCGGTAGAAATCAGTATCCGTTTTTGATTAATGAAAAATCCCGCCTAAGTCATGTGACCTAAGCGGGATTTTTTCTGCACGGGAGGAGAGGCTCGAACTCCCGACACCCGGTTTTGGAGACCGGTGCTCTACCAACTGAGCTACTCCCGTGTTTGCGGCTGCAAAGGTAGAATAAACTTCTGAATTTGCAAGCTTTTATGCAAAGAAGTTGCTAATTATTTTAATTTTTCCCATTCTTCGGGTTTAAATCCTACCAATACGAAGCGCTCGGTCACTACCAGCGGGCGTTTCACTAATTTGCCATTGGTAGCTAAAAGGGCGATCTGTTCTTCTTCAGTCATTGTAGGAAGCTTGCTGCTGAGTTTCAGCTCTTTATATACTACACCACTGGTGTTGAAAAACTTCTTAACGGGTAGTCCGCTTAGTGGAATCCAAGCTTTCAATTCTTCTACTGTGGGATTATCGTCCACAATAAGGCGGTTAGTATACTCAATGTTGTTTTCTATCAGCCACTTTTTAGCTTTCTGGCAAGTGCTGCATGCGGGATATTGCAAAAAGAGAGTTTTCATATTTATTCTATATTAAGCATTTGTAAATCCTGATACATGGTGCGGTATGCTGCCGCTTTTTTGTCGAGTGCCAACGGATAGGCTCGTGAAGAAGAAGGCATGCGGTATAAGCGCACCGGGCGTCCATCAAAGACGAACTCAGAGAAATCGCCCACCTTGGGTTCTTCCACTTCGAATTGTGCCCGGAGTGTATCTGTTGCCTTTTGCCCTGTTGTGACGATGGCTTTGCATTCCGGGAGTTGTCCGAGAAGTCGGCTTATATCAGTGGGCTGCACCACTTCCAGGAACTTGTCTGAGGCATTGTCCTGTAGGCGTCGGATGGCCGAAGCGGTATCGAATAAAGCTATTCCTTTATCGTTGAGAAAGCTGATAATGCGTTCGCGGCAGAAAGCTTTCCGGGTTTCGTTAAGGAAGTAGTCTTTGTTGTTAAAGAACAGCAATCCCACGATTCTCCACATATCATTGTTCAGGTTCGGATAGTAAAAATCCATCGACCATCGTTTCTTTTGAGGTGGAAAACTTCCCAGCATCAGCAATCGGGCATTGGCGGGGAGAAAGGGCTCTAACGGATGATTTTCTATTTCTATGTCCATTGTTTACTATTTGATCGGGAGCAAAAATAGTGATAATATCTATTTGATAGAAACGTACTCCCACGATTTTTAATTACTTTTGCGCCTTAATAAAAAAACATTCAACATGAGAAGGACTGCTATTGCTCTTTTTTGCCTGTTTTTGTTATCCGTTGGCATCGGATTAAGGGCACAAAACATTCAGTTGCACTATGATTTCGGACGTTCTTTGTATGATAAAGATTTAAAGGACCGTCCTGTATTAACCTCTACCGTGGAGAAGTTTCATCCTGATAAGTGGGGTAGTACTTATTTCTTTGTGGACATGGACTATACTTCTGACGGAGTAGCGGCTGCTTATTGGGAAATAGCCCGTGAATTGAAATTCTGGAAGAATCCGTTCTCGGTACATGTGGAGTATAATGGAGGTCTTGCCAAAGGTTTTTCTTATCAGAACGCTTATTTGGGGGGAGTTACCTATACTTATAATAATACTGCTTTCTCGCGTGGCTTTTCATTGTCGGCCATGTATAAGTATATTCAGAAACACCATTCTCCCAATAACTTTCAGCTGACCGGAACCTGGTATATGAATTTCAGCAATAACTTGCTCACTTTTTCCGGCTTTGCTGACTGGTGGCGTGAGGAGACTGCTTATGGGAAGACTATTTTTCTTACCGAGCCCCAGTTTTGGGTGAATCTGAACCGTATAAAAGGTATCAGTGATAAATTTAAGTTGAGTGTGGGCTCAGAAGTTGAGCTGAGTAATAATTTTGGTGGACGCGATGGTTTTTATGTCATCCCTACACTGGCACTGAAATGGACAATAAACTAAAAACTGATGAAAACAGACTTGATATACGGTATTGAAGACCGTCCGCCTTTTAAAGATGCATTATTTGCGGCATTGCAGCATCTGCTTGCTATTTTTGTAGCTATTATTACTCCGCCGTTGATTATCGCCAGTGCCTTGAAACTGGATGTGGAGAAAACCGGTTTCTTGGTTTCGATGTCTCTCTTTGCTTCGGGGGTATCTACTTTTATCCAGTGTCGCCGTTTTGGACCTATAGGGGCAAAGTTGCTTTGTATTCAGGGAACAAGTTTTTCGTTTATCGGTCCTATCATTGCTACGGGACTTGTCGGTGGACTTCCTCTTATTTTTGGTGTCTGTATGGCGGCTGCTCCCATTGAAATGATCATCAGCCGCACTTTCAAATATATGCGTAATATTATTACTCCGTTGGTTTCGGGTATCGTGGTGTTGCTTATCGGGTTAAGTCTGATAAAAGTAGGTATTATCTCTTGTGGAGGTGGTTATACTGCGATGGATAATGGTACGTTTGCTTCTTGGGAGAATCTTTCGATTGCAGGTGCGGTTTTGCTCAGCGTGCTGTTTTTTAACCGTTGCAAGAATAAGTATTTGCGCATGAGTTCCATTGTGTTGGGACTCTGTTTGGGATACGGCCTTGCTTTTGTTTTGGGAAAAGTAGATATGAGTGCTTTGAATGTAGAGATGCTGATGAGTTTCAATATTCCCCAGCCTTTTAAATACGGACTCGATTTTAATGTGTCTTCTTTCATTGCCATCGGGCTCGTATATATGATTACAGCTATCGAAGCGACCGGAGACGTAACGGCCAATTCGATGATTTCTGGTTTGAAGATCGAGGGTGACGACTATCTCAAACGAGTTTCGGGAGGTGTGATGGCCGATGGTTTTAACTCTTTTCTGGCAGGTATATTTAACTCTTTCCCTAATTCTATTTTTGCTCAGAACAATGGAATCATTCAATTGACAGGAGTGGCCAGTCGGTATGTGGGTTACTATATAGCTGCAATGTTGATTCTTTTGGGGCTATTTCCGATTGTGGGAGCTGTTTTCTCACTGATGCCGGACCCTGTGTTAGGCGGAGCTACTTTGTTAATGTTCGGAACTGTCGCAGCAGCCGGAATCCGCATTGTTGCATCACAAAATATCGGACGGAAGGAAACATTGGTATTGGCTGTCAGTCTTTCATTGGGACTTGGAGTAGAATTGATGCCCGATGTGTTAAGCCAGGCTCCGGAAGCTATTCGTAGTATCTTTTCGTCTGGCATCACGACCGGTGGTTTGACTGCTATCATAGCGAATATCGTAATTCGGGTGAAAGAGGAAAACGAGGAATAACGGACGCTCGGCAAAGAGTGATGAACAGTGAATAATAAACAGGATACGCATTATATATTAGGAGGCTGTTTATTGTTCACTGTTTGTTGTTTATAATACTTCCAGATTGCTCATCCGTTCTGTTGTGTGGAATTCAAATTCAGGGTATTCATACAACTTGAAGCGAGGTTCTGTTTCTCCTTCCGTATAGCTCCAAATGCTGGCATAATCTTCCGGATCTTCCCCCATTTTGCTTAATTGCCTTAGATAAGCTGCGAGTGATTTATTTTCTACGATATATATTTTTCCCAGTTTGTCAATGATAGAGCTATGACGGCGGGTGCTGTCATGGTCGAAACGAAGGATACGTCTGCCTTCCTCTGTTATTCCCACTAGGTTGAATGTCATGCTCTTGCCGATAGCGGGCAGATTAAGTACACTTCGGTCTGTTGCCATGAAGGGTAAATGATGTTTCTTCATGAAATGACGTATTCGAGTAGCGATGTCCTCACCTGTTTCAAGAAGAGAGTACAGTTCTTCAGCCTGTTCCTGCGTCAACTTGCCAAATGCTTTTTCTTCATGTTGCTCCTGCATCGATCGGCTGTTGGGAGTGAATACGGCATAATTTTCATTGAATCCTTTGACGGAGAAGGTATAATAACAAACTACTCCCAGCGAATTGAGTACTTGTCTCAGTCTTGTGGTGTGTCCCCGTCGGGATGCAGCTACGGTATATACCAGCTGATTCGTAATCAGCCATCCGGCAGAAAGGATTTTCCGGATAGCTTCCCGGGTGTAGGGAGTAACCTCTAAAGGACTTTGGAAGTGAGTTTGAATAATAAATTGTTTCACTCCGATGGCAGAAGCCTTTTCTTTAAATTCTCTTAGAATCTCTATCAATTCATCGTTAATACGCATAGGTAGGTAAGCTAATAATCTTGATCCCAGACGGACACGTTGCAATTCTGCGTATTTTTCTCCTTCCGGGCGTTCCTGATTTGCTTTTCTTTTACGTGCGGCCATGCGGTAAACAGCCTCAAGAATATTTTTCAGGGTTTTGTTCTGACTCATCAGAGCATCTCCTCCGGTAATCAATATATCTCGTAATTGGGTATCTTCTTCAAAATAAGACATTAATCTGCGTAGCTTTTTGTCCCAGCTTTCTTTAGGACGAAGTGCGTCGAACTCGAAATTCAATCGTTCGCTTTGGAAGTCGTACATGCGTTGACATGAAGCGCACAATCCTCCACAAGCCCGTCCCATTGTATCGGGGATCAAGATAGCTACTTCCGGATAACGACGGTGGATGTTATGTCCATCCGGCAATAACCATCCGGCGGCGTTCGGTTTACCGGCTTCTACAATGTCTTCACGTTCCCAAGCACGAATGTTACCATAGGTTTCTACCAGACGGGGGGAGTAAAGAATGTAGCTGCGGATGGCTTCATCGTTATACCCTTCTCCACTGGTATTGAGTAAAGAAAGATAGTAAGGAGTGGCAAAAAAAGGCATTCCTTTTTTGCGGGCCCGTGACAACAAATACATTGTTTCGCTGGAAAGGGAGTTCCCGAGAAAGCGGTTCAACTCGGTAGGAGTTTTGATGGCCATTGAAAGATGGAAGCGAAAGTCGTTCCACCACTGACAGACCTGTTGATATTTCTCTTCATAACTCATTCCTTCTTCAAAGTGAAAACGTGAAGATGGTTTGGATTTCCGGTTTTCTATTTTTTGTATCAGTAGATGCAGCATCCGTTCCTGATTCTCGGAACGTAACTCTATCACATCTTCGTCCAGTCCGGTGGCCCAGCGTTCGGTTCGGTTTTTAATTCGTTGTGGAGAGGGGAGTGGGGATTCCGGCTCTTCCAGCCTTTTAAAGAGATAGTATAGGTCCAGGAATAAGTCAGTAGGTATTTCTGCATTTTCCAAATTCCCGGTCAAGAAGCGTCGGAGAAGAGATAAGGTCTGTATTTGCATATCCTGTTCGTTAGACAGCTCATGAACAGTCTTTCCGTCGTAGCTGATAAGGAGTCGAATTTGCTCACCCGCTTTGTTCCCTCCGGATATGTAAGGAGTGAGGAACTCTTGCAGGTGGTTTTTAAAGTCGGTGTCGTCAAGACTTTGTTGAGCCATTGCTGTGAGTTCAGGTAACTCCTGACAGTATAGTTGCCGTATTTGGGAAAGTGTGAGTGAAAGCATTTTCTTTTGTTTCATACGCGATTGTTTTTAGATTGTTAAAATTGAAATATTTGCATAAATATAACAAAAAAAGCGGAGGTAGAAAACCTCCGCTTTGCTATTCGTGCTATTCTTTACGATTCTTTTTTGTTTAATAACATTCCGCTTTTCATTTTGCTTTCGCTTCTTCGTCCTTATGTTTCGGCTCTTTTTTAGCCAGTAAAACAATGTTGTATACGTACTCTGACATCCATTGTTCCGAAAATCCGAGACGTTCTTTGTACTGGCGTACTGCGGCAGCCGTTTTGTGTACGTCATCAGCTTTCCATACTGTTTTGGTACATACATCGTGCACAGTTTTTTCTGTCATGGAGCGCAAGGCTTTTTTGAATATCGCCGGCATACGGAACTTCCATTGCATCAGGTTACCCATCAGCATCATCAGGTCACTTGAGAATCCCTGGTACATGAAAAGATATGCCTGTACATCATTTTGTGTGCGGCAGTTTTTCTTGATAGAGGTGTCTATCTCTTTAAAAAACGATTCACTGATGCCGTAATCCTGCATCAACATCTTGCGGGAAGCTGATTTCTCGGCAAGTCCTAATTTGCCACCTTGTGTGGCTACTTTGAATAAACGTTTGAAGTTGGCTACATCCGGCAGAAAACGGATATTCGTGATACCTAAATTTACTGCGATTACAGATTGAAAATATACACGTGTCAGTGATACGAAATCTTCTACATTGCCTACTACTTTTGCGTCAGCGTCGGCCTGTTTTTTAAATAAGTTAGCGAATATGCTCATAAGTCATTTTGTCAATTATAGATTGAGGTTGCAAATTTACTAAATAAGTTGTTAAATTACTACAGATTATACGGATAACATCTATTCTTTTTGAGGCTCTTTACCAACACTCAATATCTTTTTCAATATCCTTCATCTTGTTTTTGGTGAATACCGGGCTTTTGATGCCTGACTTTTTCTGTTCACGATAGTCCTGCAGCAATCGGAAAGCATATTTTCCCAGAAAGGCGATCGCTATCAGGTTGCAGATGGCCATTAACCCCATGGTGATATCTGCCAGTCCCCATACAAAATCGAGAGTGGACATGGCTCCCACCCATACCATCCCTCCTACCAATAGACGGTAAAGGTAAACTATCCATCGTTTGTGGGTGAGGTATCGGATATTTGCTTCTCCATAATAGTAATTGCCGATGATGCTGCTAAACGCAAAAAAGAAAAGGGCAACTGCCACAAATATACCTCCTATGCTTCCTATTTCGTTGTTCAACGCATGTTGAGTGAGTTGTACTCCGTTGGTCGAACCATCGAGCGGAGCACCACTGAAAAGAATGATGAATGCTGTGCATGAACAGATAATAAGAGTATCTGTGAAAACTCCTAAGGTCTGAATCAGTCCTTGTTTCACCGGGTGTGATACGAATGCGGTTGCAGCTACGTTCGGTGCCGAACCCATACCGGCTTCATTGCTGAACAGCCCACGTTTGATGCCTTGCATCAATGCAGCTGCTACACCTCCTCCTAAAGCCTGTTGCCAACCAAAAGCATGGCTGACAATGGTTCCGATAACATCCGGCAGATGTGTGATATTGATGAGTACAATGACCAATGCCAATCCTACATATCCCAGTGCCATGACAGGGACGATGATGCTGCTTACTTTAGCAATGCGCTGGATACCTCCGAAAATAATCAATAGAGTCAGTCCGGTCAGGATGATGCCCATAGGCACATGGCTGATGCCAAACGCATGTTCTACAGCTGCACAAATGGTATTGCTTTGTACTGAGTTGAAGGCAAATCCGAAAGTGACAGTAATCAGTATGGCAAACAGAATTCCCATCCATGGTTTTTTTAACCCTTTCTTCATGTAGTAGGCAGGGCCTCCGATAAAAGATTCCTTCCCTTTTTCCTTATATAATTGTGCGAGGGTAGATTCTACAAAAGCACTCGATGCTCCTAATAGAGCAATGATCCACATCCAAAATATGGCACCCGGTCCGCCGATGGCAATTGCCGTAGCTACGCCAGCCAGATTTCCTGTACCGACACGGCTTGCCAGTGATATGGCAAAGGCCTGGAACGAAGAAATATGTTTCTCTCCATGTTCTCCTTTTCCGGCAGAGTCTTTCAACAGACGTAGCATTTCGCCGATCATGCGGAATTGCACGAAACGGGTTTTAATCGTGAACCAAATGGCGCATCCCAACAGCATTGCAATCAGGATGTAGGTCCATAATATATCGTTAATTAGATTCATATCTATTAATTAATTGGTATCAGGGGCAAATTCTTTTATTTTAGCCTGAAGTAGAATTTATGGTTCTCGAATATCGGTTCCACGATATCAAACCGGATAAATTTAGCCAGTAAATGCTCTGCAGCCCGTCGGGAAATACCTGCTTGCCGGCAATAGCGGTTAAGAGAAAGCGAAGTATTTTCTTCCAGTAAGTCCAGCAACAGTTGTTCCCGTTCGGTATAGCGGATCAATTCTCCTGCCGGACTACCGCTTTGCTGCCAGACGCGCAAATGTACCGGAGTAGCCAGGATATTTTCATCTTTGATCCGAATATATGCCAGTGATTTACCGTTTTCGTCTTTTGCAAAAACGGGCTTGTGTTCACTTTCATCTATTTGTACGACTAATACAGAACGTCCTTCAACGTGAAATGTTTGCATGGAATAATCAACTTCCGGCCGGCAATAAAGTTGGGCAGCTGCTTCTATCATATATTTTTCTTCATCCGAACGTACGCCGGCTATTTTTCCATTGTCTTTAACGCCGATCAACAGCCGTCCTCCATCGGTATTGGCAAAAGCTGACAGTGTTTTGGCGATTTTACGGGCATCGGATATTTCAAATTTAAAGTCTTGCTGTTGATGCTCCCCTTCGGCTATCAATGCGTGTATGTAATCAGTATCTGTAAGCGGTTTCATGCCTGCAAAAGTAGATAAAAAAGACTAAACCTTATTTTTTTGCTGATTTTTAGCTGATAATTTCAAAAAAAATATCGTTTTTATGCGTTTATTTCGGGAAAGGATGTATTTTTGCCCATCATTATTAACGAAGAAATAAATAAGGATTATGAAAGAATTAGTAGAAAAGATTGCTACTTTGGTAGCTGAGTTCAACAAAGATGCAAATGCTCAGATTGAAAATGGTAACAAAGCTGCAGGAACTCGTGCCCGTAAAGCTTCATTGGAAATCGAAAAAGCAATGAAAGAATTCCGTAAAGTATCTTTGGAAGAATCAAAGAAGTAATCTTACGAATAGAAAAAATGGAAAAGTCGGTCTCAATTTTGAAACCGGCTTTTTTGTTTTACAGAATTTTAATCCGTCTATATTTCAGAAACGATAATCTTGTGGATATCCTCTTTTTGTGTACACTGGGATTCCGACAATGATTTTGATATCTGTTGGTGACTTATTTTTGAGGCAGAAGTTTCAAGTACTCTCCATATCCTTCTTCTTTCATTTTCTCTTTTGGAATGAAGCGTAAGGATGCACTGTTGATGCAATAACGTAATCCTCCTTTTTCTTTAGGGCCATCCGTGAAGACATGTCCTAAATGTGCATCTCCCGTTTTACTCCGTACTTCTGTGCGTATCATTCCGTGTGATGTATCCATCTTCTCTTTTATCACTTCTTTTTCTATCGGTTTGGTGAAACTGGGCCAGCCACAGCCGGAATCAAACTTATCTGTTGATATAAAAAGAGGCTCACCGGTAGTGATATCTACGTAGATGCCATCTCGTTTTTCATCCCAGTATTCGTTATGAAAAGCTGGTTCGGTTGCGTTCTTTTGTGTGACCGCATATTGCTCGGGCGTCAATTTACTACGAAGTGTGGCGTCATCCGGCTTTTTGTAATTTGTCTGGGGCTGCTCAGCCTGTGCATTTGCTTTTTTTGCCAACTCGAATAGTGCAGGGTTAATATGGCAGTATCCTCCGGGATTCTTATCCAGATAATCCTGATGATATTCCTCGGCTTTGTAGAAATTGGATAAGGGTTTCACTTCTATGACTATAGGTTTGGAATACTCTTTAGCCAATTCGTCGATGGCTGTCCGGATAGTCGGCAAGTCAACTTTATCAGTATAATAAATACCGGTGCGATATTGCGAACCTTTGTCATTGCCTTGTCGATTCAGACTTGTAGGATCTATTGTCTTAAAAAAAAGGTCGATCAATAGTTTTAGGGGAACTTCTTGTGGATTATACTCCACCTTAACGGTTTCTGCAAAATTGGTTTTTCCTGTACACACCTGTTGGTAAGTCGGATTAGCAATGTTTCCGTTGGCATATCCGACCTGAGTCGATTTTACTCCTCTGATCTGTTTCAGGAAATGGTCTGTTCCCCAGAAACAACCGCCTGCAAAATATATTTCACTCAGATTCTTCATGTTTTTTTTCTCCTGTTTTTGTTGATAAATCCATTGTACGCCTTGTGCATGGCCAGTGTAAATGATACCGGCCAATAGCACGACAAATATAGTAAACTTCTTCTTCATAATTTTCAGTCTCTTTTATAAATAACAAACGAAGATCGTTTTCGGATTATTAAGAACTGTTGTATCCTGCAATGAAGTGGTTAAAAAGAGATTATCTTTTGATCTTTTGGAGGATTGTGCTTATTTTTGGCATAAACATTTCCTTGCTTTGCAGCAGAAATCAAGTTTAGTATGGCAAAACAACAATTCAATAAACTAATCTGGCTGGTAGATACTATCTTCCGGAATGCTCCTGTGACATTTGCCGAAATCAATCGTCGTTGGAGAGCGGGAGATGATAATCGTTCTGATATACCTTTGCGGACTTTCCATAACCATCGACAGGCCATTGAAGAAATATTCGACATAAACATTGAATGTGATAAACGGAACAATACCTATTATATAGCAGACGCCGAAGGAATGTTGGGCGATAAGTTGAAGATGTGGTTACTGAATAGTTTTTCGTTGAACAATGTATTGCAGGAAAATGTGGATATGAAGAACCGGATTGTATTTGAGGAAGTACCTTCGGGAGTGCAATTCATGGATCTTGTTATTGATGCTATGCGTAGCGGACGCGTGCTTGCTATGGAATATCAGGCGTACAACTGGGAACACTCCAAAGATGTGTTACTTGAGCCTTATTTCGTGAAATTATTCCGTCATCGCTGGTATTTGATAGGAATAAACCGGGAATATAAAGCTTTTCGTTCTTATTCTCTCGATCGGATCAAGAGAATCGCTCTTTCGGAAGAGACATTCAATTTCCCACGTAAGTTTACTCCTCAGGATCATTTCAGAGATAGTTTTGGTATTATTCGTGATGAAAATCTGCTTCCTCAGCACACTGTCCTCAGGACCACTATTTCACAGGCTCCATACCTGAGAAATCTTCCTTTACATTCCAGTCAAAAGGAGATTGCCGTTACAGAGAGTTATGTTGATTTTGAACTTTATATTTCGCATACTTATGATTTTATTCAGGAGTTATTATCCAAAGGAGCGGCAGTGGAGGTGTTGAAGCCCCAGTCGCTGCGGGATAAGATAAAAGCCGAGATACAAAACATGCAAACTCTTTACCACTTATGAATGCAAATGTTCTCGAAAAATTGAAGATACTGGCAGAATCGGCCAAGTACGATGTTTCCTGCGCCTCAAGTGGCACGGTGCGTGCCAACAAGCCCGGTACATTAGGTAATACGGTGGGTGGATGGGGTATTTGCCATAGTTTTGCGGAAGACGGACGTTGCATTTCGTTACTGAAAGTGATGCTTACCAATTATTGCATATACGATTGTGCCTATTGTATTAACCGGAGAAGTAATGACTTGCCCAGGGCTACGTTATCTGTGTCCGAACTGGTAGACTTGACGATTGAGT
Source organism: Bacteroides fragilis NCTC 9343 (assembly GCF_000025985.1). Classification (NCBI taxonomy): domain Bacteria; kingdom Pseudomonadati; phylum Bacteroidota; class Bacteroidia; order Bacteroidales; family Bacteroidaceae; genus Bacteroides; species Bacteroides fragilis. Next base: position 3,988,556 of record NC_003228.3, on the reverse strand, counting down.
TTTATCGTCGAAATTACATTGAAGGGTTGTTTTTGAGTTCCGGTGTGGTGCGAAATCCCGATTATACAATGGAGCGTTTGGTACGTGTGGCGAAAGATCTGCGTGAAGTGCACCGCTTTAACGGGTACATTCATTTGAAAAGTATTCCGGGAGCCAGCCGGGAATTGGTGAACGAAGCCGGGCGTTATGCTGACCGGCTTAGTGTGAACGTGGAGATCCCCAAAGAAGAGAACTTGAAACTGCTGGCTCCTGAAAAAGATCATAAAAGTGTATTTGCACCGATGCTTTATATTCAACAGGGCGTACTGGAAAGTAGTGAAGAACGAAAAAAGTTCCGGTATGCGCCCCGCTTTGCTCCTGCGGGTCAGAGTACACAGATGATTGTCGGTGCTACGGCTGAAAGTGATAAGGATATTCTCTTTCTTTCTTCCGCCCTTTACCAGCGTCCCACGATGAAGCGTGTCTATTATTCCGGTTACGTATCAGTAAATACATACGATACTCGTTTACCTGCACTTAAACAGCCTCCTTTGGTACGTGAGAATCGTCTTTATCAGGCAGATTGGCTGATGCGGTTCTATCAGTTCAAAGTCAATGAAATTGTGGATGACACCTATCCTGATCTTGATCTGGAAATAGATCCCAAGTTGTCGTGGGCGTTACGTCATCCCGAGCAGTTTCCTGTTGATATCAACAAGGCGGATTATGAAATGATACTTCGTATTCCGGGAATTGGGGTAAAGTCGGCAAAATTAATTATAGCTTCCCGTCGTTATTCGAAGTTGGGATATTATCAACTTAAAAAAATAGGTGTGGTTATGAAAAAAGCACAATATTTTATTACTTGCAGCGAATTACCCATGCGGACTGTAAATGAAATGACTCCACAGACCGTACGTAGCTTGTTACTGCCCAAATCTGCTAAGAAAAAGACGGATGAAAATCAGTTATCATTTGTTTTTAACGATTGAGATTGTTATGATTCTTTTTATCTACGATAAAACACTTGATGGCTTGCTGACAGCACTATTCGATGCTTATAACCGCAAGACCTTTCCTGATGTCTTACTCTCGAAAGGAGATACTTTACCACTTTTCTATGATGACATTTTTACGGTTATCACTGATGAAGAGAAGGCAGGACGTGTCTGGCGGGGATTGCAGAAGAAGATATCGGCATCAGCCCTTTCAGCTATCACCTGGTGTTGGCTTTCAGAGTTACCGGAAGTAGGTATGCTTTTGTTCCGATACATCCGAAAGGCCATTGACTCTCCCGTCTCCATTGAGACTAATTTCGGTGATCCGGATGTTCTCGCTCTTTCCAAAATATGGAAGCGGGTAGATTGGGAGCGTTTGCGTATGTTGCAGTTCGTACGTTTTCAGAAAGCGGTGGATGGTACCTTTTTTGCTGCTTTTGAACCACAGCACAATGCTTTACCTTTAACGGTAGGTCACTTTAAAGATCGTTTTGCCGATCAGCGGTGGCTGATTTATGACATGAAGCGCCGTTATGGTTTTTATTATGATCTACACACGGTAGAGGAGGTGACATTTGATGATGATGGTCAAGCAGCACATCTGATTACCGGAATGCTGGACGAAAGTTTGATGGATAAGGACGAAAAACTTTTCCAACAACTTTGGAAGACTTATTTTAAATCTATCACAATTAAAGAAAGACTGAATCCTCGTAAACATAAACAGGATATGCCGGTGCGTTATTGGAAGTATATCACCGAAAAACAGAAATAATCTTATTCAATTCGTTCTACTGTCACTTCAGGAAATTCTTGTATTAAAGATAGCAAATGTCCTTCGTCATTGTTCCGTTTGGATTTGATGATCATTGTCACTTGATAGGTTTCTATGCTTCCGTGCTTCTGTGTATCCATCTGATACGACACTATGAGGTAATCTTTGGAATTAAATCGGTCAGCCACTCCTTTCAGTACTTGTTTGTTATCGGTCGAAAAAGTTATCATTGAGCTTTTCATTCCTATGCTTTTAAACAGGTAACTTAGCACTTCAAGACCAATCAGGGTCAGTACCATGGCAGCAATACCTATGACGTACATGCCCGCGCCTACTGCCAGGCCTATTCCGGCTGTCGCCCAAATCCCTGCCGCTGTAGTCAGTCCTCTGACTATCTGTTTTTGAAAGATAATCGTTCCGGCACCGATAAAACCAATCCCACTGACTACTTGTGCCGCTACACGGCTTGGATCGAGTGTAACACTATTTTCTTTTATGATTTCTTGAAAGCCGTATTGAGAAACGATCATAATCAGTGCACTACCCAATGACACCAGAAAGTGTGTGCGATAGCCCGCTTCTTTGGCACGATATTCTCTGTCCAAGCCAATGATGGCACCTAAGATTCCGGCGACTAACAGTCTTAATACAAAGTCGAAGTTCAACATCATACGTAAATTTCCTTTCTATCTTTATTTCAATCGTTTATTCATTACCTAAAGATACAATAGTTTTTTAGAAATAACGTATATTCGCAGTCAAAAGATTATTTCTATCGGAAATACTGACATCATAAAGTTGATGTAATACATAAAGTTCTTAATAGTATTGATAAACAACAATCGAACTTTGTATTCTCAGTATATCCTGTGAAAGATAAAATTCGAAAGACACCATGAATAAAAATTTTTTCTATGCGATATGTTTTGTCGTAATACTGGTAGTTGAGATTATTATTGGTATATATGTTCGTGATAGCTTTGTACGTCCTTATATGGGTGACGCACTGGTTGTTGTGTTGATTTATTGTTTTATACGGATTTTTATTCCGAACGGTTTGTCACAATTACCTTTGTATGTGCTTGCTTTTGCCTGTTTCATAGAGATACTTCAATATTTTCAGTTGGTGGATGTGTTGGGAATATCGAATCGTATACTCCGTATAGCCCTTGGTTCTACTTTCGATTTGAAAGATATGGTCAGTTATGCCGGCGGATATGTATTTATTCTACTGGCAGAATATTTTTTAGATAAGAAAAGAAAATAATACATATATTTCTGCTTGTTTTGTAAATTCTTTAAATTAAAGAGGTCTCCTTTATAAATAAATATGTAATTTTGCCACATGTTATTGTTTGAATGTGAATTAATTAATCTCGTTTATCATGAGTCAAGAGAATCCTTCTTCACAATTGGATGTGGAATTTATTTATTTGCCTGTTATCAATTATTCCATGCAGCAAAACCGGATACCTGTTGTCCGGTTACTTTCTATTAAAAATAATACAGAACATCCGCTTGCGGATTTAAAGGTATTTCTAACTCTGGAGCCTGAATTTGCATCAGTTTCACCGGTAATGGTAGAAAAATTAGCTTCCGGTGAGATTATTACAATAACCGGATTAAATCTGATGCTGGACCCTTCTTTTTTTATTCAGCAAACCGAACGCTTGTCCGGTACTATCGTTCTGGTAGTTTCTGATGAAAAAAACGTATTTTTTCAAGAGAAGTATCCTGTTGATATCCTGGCTTTTGATCAATGGGGAGGCATTCAGGTATTGCCTGAACTTTTGTCTGCATTTGTGGTTCCTAATCATCCGGTACTTACAGGAGTTCTTTCGCGGGCGTCATCTATCCTGAAAGAGTGGTCCGGTAATTCTTCATTGGATGCTTATCAGAGTTGTAATCCCAATCGGGTGAAGTTACAATTGGCGGCTCTGTACGAGGCTATTAAAGAACAGCATATTGCATACTGCACGCCTCCGTCCAGTTTTGGTGATGCCGGTCAGCGAGTCAGGCTTTCGGATAATGTACTTTCCGGTAAATTAGGGACTTGTTTGGATCTGTCACTGTTGTATGCTTCATGTGCCGAAGCCATGGGGTTGCATCCGTTGTTGGTGATCATTCAGGGACATGCTTTTGTGGGATGCTGGTTGATTGACGGGACATTTCCTGATGCGGTGAACGATGACCCTTCGTTATTGACCAAACGAACGGCGGACGGTATCAACGAAGTTATTTTGCTGGAAGCCACTTGTATGACCGATGGAAACAATGTGACTTTCGATACCGCAGTCGGGCTGGCTAATGACAAAATGTTGGCTGTGAATGACTTTACTTGTTTTATAGATGTTGCTCGCAGCCGTTTTGCTCATATTTTGCCTTTACCTCAACGGGTTATGCATGGGAAAGCATGGACTGTGGGTCCGGAGGTAGCTCAGATTCCTAAAAGCGGGTTGTACATTAGTCCTGTTAGTGCTCCGGAAGAGATTAAGCAATATGATTTGGATAATCAGGATAGTTATGTGGAATTCACCAAACAACTTTTGTGGGAACGAAAGTTACTTGACCTGAGTCTACGTAATAATTTTCTGAACCTGCGTATTACCCGTAATGCCCTTCAAGTGATCTCTGCGGATATAGATAAGATGGAAGATGCTTTTTCGGACGGAACAGAATTTCAGATTTTGGGTAAGCCCTCTGATTGGGATAATCCGTTGTATGACTTCGGGCTTTATGGCACTTTAACGGAATCGGATCCGATGATTGATTTGATTAAGCAGGAGCTGACTCAAAAAAGATTGAGAACCTATCTTACCGAACAGGATCTGAAGAAATCGCTTACTTATTTATATCGTTCTTCCAGAATAGCATTGGAAGAAAATGGTGCAAATACTTTATATCTTGCCTTGGGGCTGCTGAGGTGGTATGAAACCGAACATAGTGAGCGTCCTCGCTATGCCCCGATATTGTTACTTCCTGTTGAGATGATCCGTAAGTCGGTATCCAAAGGATATATTATCCGTGCCCGTGAAGAAGAGAGTATGCTTAACATTACCTTGTTGGAGATGTTGAGACAAAACTTTGGCATCACTATTTCTGGGCTCGATTCATTGCCGAAAGATGAAAATGGAACCGATGTGAAACGTATTTTCTCAATCTTTCGGAAAGCTGTGATGAACGAAAAGCGTTGGGACGTAGAAGAACAGGCTATTTTGGGTACTTTTTCATTCAGTAAGTTCATCATGTGGAATGACATTCATTCGAATGCCGAAGAGTTGAGTAAAAATAAGATTGTCGGCAGTTTGATGAGTGGTAAAATGGAATGGGAGGTTGCAGAAGTCGATGCCAATGCCGTAGAACTGGATCATGCTTTAACTCCTGCTGATATTGCGTTGCCTGTCAGTGCCGATTCTTCGCAGCTTGAAGCGGTTTATGAAGCTGTAAATGAGAAAAGCTTTATTTTACATGGACCTCCGGGAACTGGCAAGTCACAAACCATTACGAATATTATAGCCAATGCACTGTATCAGGGTAAACGGGTATTGTTTGTGGCCGAAAAAATGGCTGCACTCTCCGTAGTTCAGAAAAGGCTTATGAATATAGGTTTAGCTCCGTTCTGCCTGGAACTGCATTCTAATAAAGCACGAAAGACAGATGTACTGAGTCAGCTGAAAGAATCAACTGAGATCTTTCGTTATAAGGAACCGGAAGAGTTTAAGGAAGAGTCGGAAAGGCTGTTTAAAATGCGTCAGCAGATTAATGGATATGTAGAGGCATTACACCGAATATATCCTTGTGGCATATCTGTCTACGAGGCTATCACCCGTTATAGCTCCATTGACGAAACAGAAGAAATAATGATACCCGCTTCTTTGCTTGCTTCGTTGACTAAGGAGCAATTCAATGAATGGAATCATGCTGTGGAAGAGTTGATCGGAGTTGGAAAAGTAAGTGGACATTCCCATCAGCATCCTCTCACAGGAATCAATATAATGGAGTACTCTTCTCAACTGAAAGAAGAAGCGGATAAACTTCTGAAAGACTATATGATTCTGTTGCAGAAGATGGAAGAGAAGATGAATAGATGCTTCTCAAATTATGGAATAGGGAATAAATGCACAGAGAAGCTATTGGATAACTTTGTTCGGTTCATCCGAATCCTAATGCAACTTCCTGGTATGACCGGTAACTTGATGTTGTTAACCGATCTTGACGAGAATGTTGATAAGATAGGCCGGATCATTGAACATGGACGAAAAAGAGATGAATTTTGCAATCTGCTAAAACAATCATTTGAAGACACTTTTCTCACTTTACCGGTGCAGCAAAAGATCTCGGAATGGAAAGATATTACACAGAGTTGGTTTCTGCCTCGCTTGTTAAAACAACGGAAGTTTTGTAAGGAACTGTCTCTCTTTTCGCTTCAGGGCCGTGTCAATAAAGAACAAGTTCTTCCCGCTTTGCAACAATTGCTCTTTTATCAGCAGCAAAAACAGGAAGTAGATAGCAGTAGTCGTTGGTTTGAGGACTTATTTGGGAATAAATCCCATCCCGGTGAAGAGCAATGGGACGATATAGAAGTGATGAGCAAGGCTATACTCCAATTGAACAGGCTTCTGGTGGAGGTAGTGGATGATCCTATGTCTATACGGCGAGTTAAGGAGAAACTGGCGGAACAACTCTCTGGGGGGTATTCTTTGTTCCGGCAAATGAATCGGGAGTTGTTGGAAGGTTTGGTATACGACTGGGAGTGTATAAAGCAATTGGAAAAATCGATGTTGCAATTATTGGGCGTTTCCAAAGAGGTGCTTCATGCTTGTGAAGACGACTGGCTGGCAGGAGCGTCACGACAATGTGAGATTTGGGCAAGGAACACGGATAAGTTGAAAGATTGGTATCGTTGGCTGAATGTATCTCGTCGGTTCGAGGCTTGTGGCTTGACTTCTGTATTTGCAGCATATACGGAACGTAACTTGCCTGCCGAACGGATGATGAATATTTATTTGAAAGGGTTTTATCATAGTTTTATTGAATATGCCATCGGGAAGGAGCAGGTTCTGCAATTTTTTAACGGGGAGCTGTTCAATGACAGTATCCGGCGTTTTCGTGAATTGAATACGGAGTATCAGGAATTAATAAAAAAGGAACTTTATACAAAACTGGCTTCTAATATCCCATCGTTTGTACTTGCGGCTGCCCAAAGTTCGGAGGTTGGTATTTTGCAGAAATGTATTCGCAGTAACGGACGTGGAATGTCTATTCGTAAGTTGTTCGATTCGATTTCCAACTTATTGTCACGTATGTGTCCGTGTATGCTGATGAGTCCAATGTCAGTAGCGCAGTATATCAATGTGAACCACGATAAGTTTGATTTGGTTGTATTTGATGAGGCTTCACAGATGCCTACTTGTGAAGCCGTAGGTGCTATTGCCCGTGGAAATCATGTAGTCGTTGTAGGTGATCCGAAACAAATGCCCCCGACTAATTTCTTTACCAGTAATTCAGTTGATGAAGAACATATAGAGATAGAAGATCTGGAAAGTATCCTGGATGATTGCCTGGCTTTGTCTATGCCTTCTAAATATTTGTTATGGCATTATCGCAGTAAACATGAAAGCCTGATTGCTTTCAGCAATTCTCAGTATTATGATAATAAGTTGCTGACTTTTCCATCTCCGGATGATCTGGCTGCCAAAGTTACTTTAGTACCCATCGAGGGATATTACGATAAGGGTAAAAGTCGTCAGAATCAAGCTGAGGCACAGGCGGTAGTAGACGAGATTGTTCGCAGACTTTCCGATCCGGAATTGAGAAATCAGAGTATAGGTGTTGTAACTTTTAGTTCCGTACAGCAGACTTTAATAGAAGACATGTTATCGGATGTTGTTTTACAGAACGCAGAATTAGAGAATCTTGCATTCAATCGTGAAGAACCTGTTTTTATTAAGAATCTGGAAAATGTGCAAGGGGATGAACGGGACGTTATTCTTTTTTCTGTAGGTTATGGTCCGGATGTCAACGGAAGGGTGAGTCTCAATTTCGGACCGTTGAATAGGGATGGTGGCGAACGTCGTTTGAATGTGGCAGTGTCACGTGCCCGATATGAGATGAAAGTCTTCTCTACATTAAGAGCCGACCAGATTGATCTGAAAAAGACATCTTCTATAGGAGTGGCAGGTTTGAAATATTTCCTTGAATATGCAGGTAAGGGTACCGGAGTTTTGAATCATTCTTATGCAGCGGTATCCGAAGAGGTCGAAATGGGTGAGCTGATTGCTGCGGCACTTCGTGAAAAAGGACATCAGGTGAAAACCAAAATCGGATGTTCCGGATTCAAAGTAGATGTAGGTATTATCGATCCTAATGATACCTCCCGTTATATGCTCGGGATTTTGTGTGATGGCGAGAATTATCGGGCTGCAAAAACAGCTCGGGATAGGGAGATTGTGCAAGACAGTGTACTGAAAATGTTGGGATGGAACATTTGTAAAGTATGGACTCTGGATTGGTGGGAAGACTCACAGAAAGTTATTGACCATATAGAGGCGGAATTGAAAAGAGCAGAGTGCGGAAAATCGCAACGATCCGTTCCGGTGATTTCTTTGGCTTCAGGATCGGGAGAAGTGCAAAAAGAGGGTTTACTATGCCATGCACAACACTGCTTAGTGAAGTTGCCGGAGCTAGTAATTCGGGAAGAAGTGAAGGCTGCGCCACCGGAGATCTATGAAAAAACTCTTTTAAACTCTGTAAATGTATCTGCTTGGGAATTGATGATGCCACGCCGGGAGCCCCGTATCAGAAAACAATTGAATGAGATCATGCGTACGGAGGCTCCGATTAGCCGTTCATTGTTAAGCAGCAGAATCTTTAATGCTTATGGCATTCTTCGGAAGACAGCTCGCCTGATTGAATGGATGGATGGTATACTGGATAAAACTCCTTATTACAAGCAGGAAATTGATGGATTGGTTTTCTACTGGAATACCAAGGAAGAAGCAGACTCGTATACCGGATTCCGCATAGACTCCAAGCGTGAAGCCGTAGATTTACCTCCTCGTGAGGTAGCCAATGCGGCTCGGAATATACTGGAACAGCAGGTCGCTTTACCTTTGGTTGACTTAATGCGGGTAACCGCCCAGTTGTTGGGGTATGCACGTTTCGGGTTGAATGTGGAGACTGCCATGCGCAGGGGAGTGCAAATACTGTTGGACGGAGAAGAGGTAAAGATCGAAGGGGGTAAGATACTTATGAAGTAGTCCGATCCGGATCAGTTGCCGTGTTTTCTTGCTGGTAAATTTCATCATTTTTCAATTTATGTCCGCAGTATTTACAATAAGTGGCATTCTCTTCGTGCCCCGTTTTATGACAGTTGGGACATTGTAAGTCTTTTAATTTTTTGTATTCTTTCATCATGGATGCAGAGACGATACCTGTAGGGACAGCAATAATTGTGTAACCGATCAGCATCACGCAGGCAGAAAGAAATTTGCCAAGAGCGGTAGCAGGAGTGATGTCTCCATAGCCTACGGTGGTCATGGTGACAATGGCCCAATAGATACTATTCGGAATGTTATTAAATTGTGTATTGGGTTGAGTCCCTTCAATCATGTACATTAAAGTGCCGATGGCAACGACGAGGATGACAACAAAGAGGAAAAAGACGGCGATCTTTTTGCTGCTTTCCCGCAGGGAAGTGAGTAGACGTTCACCTTCGAGCCAGAAGTTGAACAACTTGAATATTCGGAATACCCGGATAATCCGGAAAGCACGTATAATCAGCAGATAGCGTGCTCCGGGCAGGAAGAAGGCAAGGTAGAGTGGCAATGTAGCCAGAAGATCGACAATACCGAAAAAACTGAAAATATATTTCCGTGGATTGGGTGAGCAATAGATGCGGGTGACATATTCAAAGGTAAAAAAAACTGTGAAAAGATATTCAAGCACGATAAAGGGAGTGGAAAGCCAGGAAGGCAGACCTTGAAGGCTTTCGATTATAGCAAGCAGGATACTCAGCAGAATACATATGATAAGGGTTACGTCGAATGCTTTCCCTGCGGGTGTATCGGATTCGAAGATAATGACATACAGCTTATGCTTTAGCGGCTGATTATGCAAAAAACGATGGAGCCAAGAATCACTTTTCAATGTGCCAATATATTAATATACCAATGTACTCGTTTGATTAACCATTAGTCAATCACCCATTTATGTTCGTGAGGAACTGTTTTACGAGAATCATAATTCATACCCTCTTGCGTGGGTATATGTAAAACGTATTTCTTCCCGGTTTTGTTTTTTAGTGATGAACCTCGAAGCCAGGGGTTGGCATCGCGAAGTTGTGCATAGGTGATGCCTTGTTTCTGTGCAAAGTTGCTCAAGTCACTGATTTCTGTATCTACCGCCACTTCTTTGTAGGGGATGGCAGGGTAGAGATGTTCCCGCTTCAGCAGAAAACCGAAACGTTGAGGATTGCCGAATACCTCTTTTACAGCCAGTAGGCGGAACATGTAGCGTGAGGTTTCTTCTGCCAGCCAGAGGTCCATGGCATGATCCGCCAATTGTTTGTCCAGTTGAGAGGAAATACGTCCTTGTCCGGCATTGTAAGAGGCAGATACAGCCATCCAGTCGCCATATTTGGCATAAGCCTGCTTGAAATAACGGCAGGCGGCTGCGGTAGCTTTCTCAATATGATAGCGTTCGTCTACGTTATCATTTACTTCAAGACCGAATTCACGGGCAGTGACAGGCATAAATTGCCATAAACCGGCGGCACCGGCCGGTGAACGTGCTATCGGGTTGAGATTGCTCTCTATTACCATCAAATATTTGAAGTCGTCCGGAATACCGTTGGCTTTCAGTAATGGTTCAATGACAGGGAAGTAGCGGTTGGCCCGTTTAATCATTTGCATGGTGCTGGAGTGCATGTAAGTGAAGGACATCAGTTCGCGGTCCATACGTTCACGGCGGTCATAACGACGCAGGTCGATTGTGTCACCATCAAACACAGCTTGTTCGGGAACAGTGGGAGGAGTGACGCAATAAGGAACTTCGGATTGTACAGAGTGTTGTTCGCTGAGGCAAGTGCTGCCTACAAGGACAGGGATGCTGATGCCGATACCTAAAGCAAGTGCAGTAGTTAGAATATAGTTAATAGATGTATGTTTCATGACAATTATTATGTTAATTAGTGGGGTAAAGATAACCAAAAGGATTAAACCAAAAAGGATGTTCATACGTTAATTATATGTAACGGGTATCGGTAGTATCGGTGTCGATACTTATTTTCGCAGCCTCAAAATGCACATGAAGAAGTTTATATTAATCACCTTGACGTTGCTTTATGCCGTTGTTTCATCAGGCATAACGATTAATTTCCATTACTGCATGGGCCGTCTGGCGGATGTAGAGTGGGGAAGTGCGTCCGTTTGTGCATCGTGTGGAGAGAAGAAGATGACCTCACATTGTTGTAAGGACGAGGCGCATTACGTCAAACTGGCGGTAGATCAGGATGTGAACCACGTACCGGTAACTAATCTATTACCGGCAGTGACAGAACTGTTACCTGTGATGTATAGTGCTTTTATACCATTGGAGGCAGAAAGTCTGCGTCGAAGTGTTGCTTCTTTCAATTTCCCACCTTGGCAAACAGATATTCCGCTGTTTGTTCATCATTGTACTTATCTGATTTAGTTTTCACATAGCTTCTCTTTCGGCCAGAAAAGAAGAGAAAATTAGACCTTACTAATTTTAAAGTGAGGTAGGAGTCGTCATACCCATGTATCGATGGGGAATTGGCTCCTACTTTCTATTTTATTATCACTTTACTGATCCTTTTTGGCATTGCCAAGTGTTTACTAATTTAAAATAAATAATCTATCTGTATGATTAATAAAATAATTCGTTATTTCCTTGAAAATAGGGTGATAACTATTCTTCTGCTGACACTTGTCGTGGTTTGGGGAATTTCTACTGCGCCCTTTAACTGGCATGGGGGGATTGTGCCGCGAAACCCGATTCCTGTGGATGCTATCCCCGATATCGGTGACAACCAGCAGATTGTGGCTACGGAATGGATGGGACGTTCGCCTAAGGACATCCAAGATCAAATTACCTATCCGCTGACCACTTCATTGTTGGGTATACCGGGGGTGAAGACCATCCGCAGTTCGTCTATGTTCGGTATGTCGTTTATCTACATTATTTTTGAGGATGATATTGAGTTCTATTGGAGTCGTTCGCGCATTTTAGAGAAACTCAACTCGTTGCCTCCGGGCACTTTGCCCGAAAATGTGCAGCCTACGCTGGGGCCGGATGCTACAGCATTGGGACAAATCTATTGGTATACGCTGGAAGGGCGTGATCCTAAAACCGGGAAACCTGCCGGCGGCTGGAACGCTGAGGAATTGCGTACTATTCAGGACTTTTATGTCAAGTACTCTTTGTCTGCTGCCGAAGGTGTGTCCGAAGTAGCTTCAGCAGGAGGTTTTATCAAGGAGTATCAGATCGAGTTGAATCCGGATGCAATGTACTCGTTCAATGTGTCGGTGATGGATGTGATGAATGCTGTGAAGAAGAGTAACCTTGATATTGGTGCCGAAACAATGGAGGTGAATAAAGTGGAATACTTGATTCGTGGTCTTGGGTATGTGAAAAATGTGGCAGATATAGAGAATACGGTTGTTACCGTCCGTGAAGGGGTACCTGTACGTATTTCCGATATTGCCTTTGTGAATATCGGGCCGGGGACGAGACGTGGCGGCTTGGACAAGGAAGGAGTAGAGGCTGTGGGGGGCGTGGTGATTGCCCGTTATGGCTCCAATCCTCTGGAAGTAATTAATAATGTGAAAGAAAAGATACATGAGATGGATGCCGGAATGCCGCAGAAAACATTGGCTGACGGGACGGTGTCGAAAGTGACTGTCGTCCCTTTCTACGACCGGACGGGATTGATAAAGGAGACCATCGGTACATTGGAGACGAGCCTTTCGCACGAGATATTGATCTGTATTATTGTCATCATTGTGTTGGTACTTAACTTGCGGGCATCGGTTGTAATAGCAAGTATGCTGCCTATTGCCGTATTGGCTACATTTATACTGATGCGATATACCGGTATCGAAGCAAATATCGTGGCGCTGTCCGGTATCGCGATTGCCATCGGGGTGATGGTAGATGTGGGTGTGGTATTTGTCGAGAGTATTATCCGGTACATGGAGATGCCGGAGAATAAGGGTATCACGCGGGGTAAACCATTTGTCGGACTGATCTATAAAGCTGTAAGCGAGGTGTCGGGAGCTATTGCTACGGCAATGATTACGACTATTGTCAGTTTCTTACCCGTATTTGCCATGCAGGCGCAAGAGGGGAAAATGTTCTCTCCACTGGCATATACAAAAACTTATGCATTGGCATCAGCTTTTGTGTTGGGATTAATTTTGCTGCCTACATTGGCTTATATCCTTTTTTCGGTGCGGATTGACTCGAGGTTGATCCGGCGCGTAATGAACTGTGTGCTTATAGCAGCGGGTATTGTTTTGTTCGCCGTATACGATAGTGTCCCTGCATTGGGACTGACGGCGGTTGGAATCAATAACTTGCTTGCATATCGTTGGAAGAATCCTAAGACAGGCAATTATGTTAATATCGGTATTGCCCTGTTGGTAGCTGTTTTCTATCTGTCCGAAGAGTGGCTGCCGATGGGACCGCAACGGGGACTGTCGGTAAATGTGCTGTTTGTAGCCGGTTGCGTTGCCATCATTCTGGCTTTACTTTGGATACTGGTCATTTTCTACGAGCGTATTTTGCGTTGGTGTCTGGCCAATCGTTGGAAGTTTATGATGATTCCTGCAGCAACCGTCGTTTGTGGTTTCCTCATCTGGCGGAGTATCGGGCAGGAATTTATGCCCAGCCTGAACGAAGGCTCTTTTCTATTGATGCCTACCAGTATGCCTCATACGGGTATTGAACAGAATCTAGATTATGTGGAGAAACTCGATAAGCGGCTGGCGGCCATTCCAGAAGTAGAAACTGCCATCGGTAAGTGGGGACGTGTAAATTCCGCTCTCGATCCGGCACCGGTCCAGATGTTTGAGAATACCATTAATTATCGTCCCGAATATATCATCGGAGAAGACGGAAAGCGTGCCCGTTTCCGTGTGAATTATGATGGTGCATTCCTGCTGAAAGGTGGAGGTACATATAATCCTGCCAATGGTTTCCGGCTTATCCCTGCCGATAGTCTGGTGCCTGATTCGCGTGGCGACTATTTCCGCCAGTGGCGTCCGGAGATTAAGAATGCAAATGATATCTGGCAACAGATTGTCAATGTTACCCATTTGCCGGGACTGACCTCTGCACCGAAACTGCAACCTATTGAGGCACGGCTCGTAATGCTTTCAACCGGTATGCGTGCACCGATGGGGGTGAAGGTATACGGTCCCACACTGGAGGATATAGAGCAGGGAGGTAAGGCGATTGAGCAGGCATTAAAGTCTGTACCGTCTGTCATTCCCTCGTCTGTGTTCTACGACCGGGCGGTAGGTGCTCCGTATCTTGAAATAAAGCTGAATCGTGAGTCAATGGCACGTTATGGCGTGGCGGTGGGCGATCTGCAGGAAGTGCTCAGTGCTGCTGTTGGTGGCATGGCGTTGACCCGTACTGTAGAGGGGCGCGAGCGCTTCCCCATCCGGTTACGTTATGCACGTGAGTTGCGTGATAGTCCGGAGGCTCTTTCCATGCTACTTGTACCTACTGCTACCGGAATACAGGTACCTCTTAAAGAGTTGGCGGACATCGAATATTCCCGTGGTGCACAAATGATCCAGAGTGAGAACACTTTCCTGGTAGGTTATGTCATCTTCGATAAACTTTCAGGCCGTGCCGAAGTGGATGTGGTGAAGGAGGCGAGTAATCTGCTCGAGGCTAAAGTAAAAAGCGGTGAACTGGTTCTCCCCAAAGGTGTTTCTTATAAGTTTGCCGGTAATTATGAACAACAGCAACGTGCTACGGACCGGTTGATGATTGTTGTTCCGTTGGCTTTGCTCATTGTCCTGCTAGTACTCTATTTCCAGTTTCGTACGGTGACGGCCTCGCTGATTCATTTTTCGGGTGTATTCGTAGCTTTCGCTGGCGGTTTTATTCTCTTGTGGCTCTATGGGCAACCGTGGTTTATGAATTTCAGCATTGCGGGTGAAAACATGCGTGACCTCTTCCAGATGCATCCCATCAACCTGAGTGTAGCGGTCTGGGTAGGGTTCATTGCTCTCTTCGGTGTGGCCACGGATGATGGAGTATTGATGGGAACGTATATTCACCATGTTTTTCTGGAACGCGATCCCCGTACGAAATATGACATCCGTGAGGCGGTAGTAGAAGCCGGGCTGAAGCGTGTCCGCCCTGCTGCAATGACAACGGCGACAACACTCATCGCTCTGCTTCCCGTACTTACATCTACCGGAAAGGGAGCGGATATCATGGTACCGATGGCTATACCCACGTTTGGAGGAATGCTGATACAATCAATGACCATGTTTGTCGTCCCGGTATTACAATGCTGGTGGCGTGAGACTGTGGAGAGGAGACGTGAGAAGAAAAACGGAAGTGAAGTTTCTGAGCCGGTTACAGGCTCTCCCGGTATCTGATCTTCAGATGGGCATCCGGCATACTCCCTGATGGCTATCCGGGACATTCCCGGATATTTGGAATGTCCCCTCTGCCGGTCGTATGGGGCTGAAACCGTACTCATCATTATAAAGAATAACAGAATCAGAATCCGACAGTCTTCGATTCGTCTATCGGATTCACATAAAAACAATCAGATATGATAAACAAGAAACATATATCTTTACTCACCTTGGCGATATTCCTTTCGCTGAGTCATTTTGCCGTTTCGGCTTCGGCGCAGCCATCCGTTGTGGAGGTGCCTTCTGTTTCGGTGCAACCCTCTGTCGACAGCTTGTCCCACTATCTGGAACAGGCGGCACGCAGTAATCCGCAAGTCAATGCCGACTTCATGCTCTATAAAGCCTCTTTGGAGAAGATCCCTCAGGCCGGTGCTTTTGCCGATCCCGAATTGGAAATCGGTTTTTTCGTTAAACCTATGGAGACGCTGATGGGAAAGCAGATAGCCGACTTTACGTTGATGCAGATGTTTCCTTGGTTCGGCACTCGCAAGGCCGCCCGCAGTGAAGCTTCTGAGATGGCACGTATGGCTTACGAACAATTTCGTGATACACGTAATAATCTCTGGTACGAGGTTAAGGCCCAGTGGTATCAGCTTAGTAGCCTCAACGAGCAATATCACATTACGGAAGCTAATATCCGTCTTCTTTATCAACTCGAGCAGTTGGCACTGAACCGCTTTTCCGCTTCGTCGGCACAGGCAGCTCCCTCGTCGACTTCTGTAACGTCAGTTGCTTCGATGCCATCTGCACTTTCTTCGGGAAGTGGCATGTCCGGTATGGGAGGAATGGGCAGCCCGGCGCCTGCGGGGACTCCAGGTGTTTCTGCCGGCAGCTCTTCCGGTAGAGGCATGTCCGGCATGGGAGGCGGATCAATGGGAAACGTTGCTGTTGGTGGTATGTCCGATGTTCTCCGCATTCAAATGGAGCGTGCCGGATTGGAGGATAACCTTGCCAGTTTGCTTTCTGCCCGGCTGACCGTTCAAGCCCGGTTTAACGCCCTGCTCAACCGTCCGTCCGATGCTTCTGTCTGTGTACCCGATTCTCTGACACAACGCTTCTACCGGATAGACGGACAGCTCCTGCTCGACAGCATCTTCACCCGTAATCCCATGCTTGCCATGCTCGAGGCGGAGGGAGAAGCCTATCGTGCCAAGGCAAAGATGGACCGTCGCATGAGTTATCCTATGATCGGTATCGGTCTTCAATACTCTGTGGTCAATAAAGTGGCCGATCCGATGGGAATGCCCGATATGAACGGCAAGGACATGGTGATGCCGATGGTCAAGGTAAGTCTTCCGTTGTTCCGCCGGAAATACAATGCCCGGCAGCGGGAGAGCCATAACTACCGGATGGCAAGCGAACTGAAACGTGACAATGTACAGAACCAGTTGCAGGCTGAATACATTAACGTTCGCCAGCAGCTCGACGATGCCGCCCGTAAGGTGTCACTTTACGAACGGCAGTATGCCCTCTCTCTTTCTACCTGGCAGTTGATGGTGCGTGAATTTACCGCCGGGCGTCAATCGCTGACCGATGTGATTCAGGTGGAGCGCCAGATGCTCGATTATAAACTGAAAAAGAGTGAGGCCGTAGCCGCTTATAATACTACGGTGGCAGCCATAGAAAAGCTGATAGCCGACTGAAAATAAATAGAACCACTAAAATAGTAATTGTATGAAAAAGATATCAGATATTCTTCGTAAGAAGCAAGTACTTTATCCCCTGATTGCCCTTGCCGGCTTTGTGCTGGGATGGCTTTTGTTCAGCCCTTCATCTTCTCCGGAGTCTGCCGGGGGAACACATGCTGAAGCTCATAACCATGATATGCATGGAACGTCTCATGATCTGGTGCAGGACGAATCCGGTGTCTGGACCTGCTCCATGCATCCGCAGATTCGTCAGGACAAACCCGGCAAATGCCCTATCTGCGGTATGGACCTGATCCCTCTTAAGAAGAACGTTATTTCTGGAGGTGATGCTGTTTCCGATCCCGATGCCATCCGGCTCTCTGATGAGGCCATGGCTCTCGCCGATGTTCAGACTACCCGTGTCAGTCGCAGTAACCCCGTGAAGCAAGTCCGGCTGTACGGTAAGATTATTCCGGACGAACGTAGTTTGCAGTCGCAGACAGCTTATGTAGGCGGACGTATTGAACGGCTTGACATCGAGTTCACCGGCGAGACCGTACGTGCCGGGCAGACACTTGCTACTCTTTATTCGCCTGAACTTTTCACCGCCCAGCAGGAATTGCTCGAAGCGGTCCGTATGCAGCAACCCGCTCTTGTGCAGGCTGCCCGCGAGAAACTCCGCCTTTGGAACTTGACGGATGCCCAGATCGACGCTATCCAATATTCCGGCCAGGCGTCTCCTATGGTAGAGATTAAATCCAACACGAATGGGATCGTCATTGCCAAGCGGGTTAACCGGGGCGACTATGTTTCACAGGGGAGCATTCTTTTCGATATTGCCAACCTCTCCCGTGTGTGGGCCATGTTCGACGCTTTTGAGGTGGATTTACCTTTTCTTGCCAAAGGCGACCAGGTGGAGTTTACTCTTTCTGCCTTTCCCGGAAAGACGTATTCCGGGCGTATTTCATTCATCGATCCCATTCTTAATGCCACTACGCGCACGGCCCGGGTCCGCGTGGATGTAGCCAATCCCACTCTGGAGATGAAGCCCGAAATGTATGCTACTGCCCAGGTTGCTGCTCCTCTAAAGGGGTATAAAGACCGGATTGTTGTTCCGCAAACGGCTGTCCTCTGGACCGGCAAGCGTGCTGTGGTCTATGTGCGCCTGCCCGATACGGATACTCCCACCTTCCGGATGCGTGAAGTCACCCTTGGCCCCGCTCTTGGCGGAGCCTATGTGGTTCTCGACGGACTTTCCGATGGTGAGGAGATTGTGACCAACGGAGTCTTCTCCATCGATGCCAGTGCGCAACTCGAAGGCAAACGCTCAATGATGAACGAAGATGCTCCGGGAACTGCTCCCATGACCGGACACCAAGGACACAGCATGTCCGGTATGTCTGGCAGTCATGCTGTCTCTCAGGAAAGTGAACACGTACCGTTTGCCGTCCGTGGTTCTTGCGATATGTGCAAGGAACGCATCGAAACAGCCGCTAAAGGTGTCTCCGGTGTCCGGTCCGCTCATTGGGACCGGGAGAAACAAATGATCCACCTGCAACTCGACCCGTCAGAAACATCGGCCGACGCCGTTGCCAAAGCCATTGCCGCAGCGGGTCATGATACGGATAAGTACAAGGCTGTCAAAGCAGTTTACGATGCTCTGCCCGGCTGCTGCAAATATCGGGATGAGTAACGCTGTCACAGCGTAGGATAGAAGATAGGGGGATGTGTCAAAATTCACCACAGAGCAACACTGAGTTCTGTAGAGCGAACTTAATCTATTGATAACTAATGATGTTTATCTGTGTCAATCGCTGCAATCAGTGGTGAGCAGGAGTCTTGACACATCCTCTTTTTAGCAGCCTGCTCCTCATCCGGAAAGTAGAGGACCGCTACCGAACCTTTTCTTTTCCCGATTGTTGTACTTCAACAAACATCTTTCGGATGTGTACTATGCAATTGGATAGACAATGGACTTATAAAATAGATTTAACTGTAAAACAACTCAGGACCATCTAAGTATTCATAATCATTACAGAATGGCTAAAAAACATCGTAAAGAGAGCCTTGATGCCCTTTTCAGGGAAAAGGTATTGCTGGAAATGCTGAAAATAGCAGGAGTTGGTATGTGGACATACAGTACCGAAACGGGAAGATTACGTTACATTGGATTCGCCGATACCATCCATCGGCACGACGAATTGCAGTATGTCGATCCAGCGGATTATCTGAAATTGATGAACGGTGAAGATCTGCAGACCGTCACTCAATTTATGGCCGACATTCATGCCGGGCGTCCTCCCCAGGAAGGAATCCGTTATAAGATTCATGGCAACGGAGAGGACTTTTATCTTGAAAATCATGTTGTGACCTGCCAACCGCTGGGCAATGGATTCTATTATCTGAAAGGATACGTCAAGAATATAACCGCACAGGTGATGGAAGCCAACCGTCTGTGTATAGAGAAGGAGCGCACCGAACAGGCGGACCGGTTGCGCTCAGCCTTTTTTGCCCACGTCAGCAGGGAGCTGCGGGGACCTCTCAACCGAATAGAAGAACTTGCGTCGCAGATGGTACATGCCGAAAGTGTAGAGGAGCGGGAAGAGTGTTTCCACCGGATACAGGAGAACAGGCGGATGGCAATGAAAATAGCAGATGCCCTGCATGCGGTGTCGCAACTTCCGGTCAGCACATACGAGCCTTACCACTCACCCATGCAGCTCTGCCTGATATACCGTGACTTGTTGATGGAGAACGGCTACAGCCATAATCCGGAAGACGGAGAGCAGGAGGAGAATGCAAACTTCCTGTCGTTACTCTTTTCCTGATCAGAGACTGATCGTATAAATTACCCCCGGTTGGAAATTACCCGAAGTGGGTTTCACCAGATATGTCCTTTTCAACAGCGAAAGCAGCAGAACGACTTCTACCTTATAACTTGCTACTCCGGCAGGAACCATTACGGTATTGGTAACCGAACCTAGAAGGGGAACGGTCAATGTGATATCCGTCGTGGAACTGTCGTAGGTGACATTTCCGTTGCCGATGTCGAGCATACCTTTATTGTACACACCCAGCAGCTTGATGCTGGACAGTGCGCCCAATAGAGAAGTGTTCAGTTGGAGTTGGGTCAACACATGGTTGAATGTCAGGCTGACGGGCATGGTGCTGGTACTTCCTGTGGGAGTGCCTGCGGCATACATGATGTCTTCTGTTCCCGTCAGCGTGAAATGATAGGCAGGGGCGACACCGTTGCCCGGAGCCGTGATGTAATTGCTGCCGCTTGTGGCTGTCGTGCGCGGATAATAACTGTAGAAAATGACCCGTTTCCCTCCCAATGGATAATAGAGTTTGGGGTTGAAAGAGAGCTGGCTGCCGCTGATGCCGCTCGGTACCAGATTCAGGGCGAAAGGAGTGGATGTCCAGGGATATTGCCCGGCTATGCTCCCTTCGCTGACTGCGTAAATGCCGACATTCGACAGATTGCTTGCATCGATCGTTGTGACAGGTGCCCGCGTGGAGAGTTTTCCTTCTGCAATCGCCATCCGTATGGGTACAGGTTCTTCGGGTGGGAGGCAGTCGTCGCCCACACCATAGCTGCATCCTTGCGAGAGCAGCATCCAGCCCAATAAGATGAGGATAGTCCGTTTCATCGCCCCTTTCTTTCTTGATGTGACAGATTGCGCGGATATAGCTGTCGCCATCTCCTGCACAACCTGCGTGTTATGAGAACGTTTATTGTAATGTGGACGATCCGGTTCCTCCTGTCTGCCAGGCTGTCACACTGATAGAGGACGTGATTTCCTTCGGCGTAAAGGTAAGGGTGATTAAATGTGATTTTCCGACTTCGGTAGTGACCGAGATGGTAGATTCGGGATAAGTCACTCCGTCACTTGTGGTGACTGCCACCGTGAGGGCTTCGCCGCTTTTCACCATCGGATAGTTGTTGATTGTACTTCCGGCCGTTAGGATGGGGAATGTACCCGAAAGGGTAAGGTCTTTGGTGGTATACGTCAGGCTGGATGTATTCAGGTCCAGTGTGGCAGGTGTCTTTTGTTGCTTGATGACAAGACTGGTCACGTTGACACCCGATGCCGGATATCCTGCACCGGCCACAAGTTTGAATTGCAATTGCGTCAGCAGATGGTTGAAGACAAACGACAGTGCTCCTGCAGTCGCTTTCGTCCCTGAGGCTTGAGCGGTGAGCATCACGTCTTCTGTCCCATCGCCAGCCAGCGTAACTGTTTTGCCGGAAAGTGTCCCTGCCGGGTAGTAACCTCTGATATAGATGGGAGAATTATCCACCGGATAATACCGTGCCGGGCTGAAAGAGAGTGCGGCTGTCGGTGTGGGCGATGCCACAAACGTCACGGTGGAACTCCATGCATTCGTCGTATAGTCTCCGGTGGTGGCGGAGGCCACAAACGGAGCCGTTATATTGTCATTGGTCGATACCGGGGTGCGGGTTGCCACTCCTTGGATACCGGCACTTAATTTGATTTCCGTCACATCTCCCGCAGGTTCGGGATTGGTAGCACAGTCATCCTCCGAAGAGCAGCCCGAAAGGCCCATCGCGCAAGCTATTACAGCAAACATTAACTTTTTCATACTTCTGTTGTTTTAGGTTATCATACATTGATTTTACTGTTTGAAAATTGAACATCTCTGATTATGCGGTAATAACAAAAGCCGTATGTGTTGGTTCTTGAATCTGGAAAAGAACTTAATTTTATTTACCGGATGCAGGCTGCTTTCATTTTATAAGCGTATTTTTGCAGGAATCAAAAGAGAGAGACATGCAGCAAATTAAAGTGATCGCATTCGATGCGGACGATACATTATGGGATAATCAGGTGTTTTACGACAAGGTTGAGAGTGAATTTTGCCATTTACTTGCCGGGTATGGAACGGCGGAAGAAATCTCGTCCCGCCTATTCGCCATAGAGATGGAGAATATGGATATCTATAAATACGGGGCTAAGCCGTTCACGCTCTCCATGGTGGAGGCTGCCGTGAAGATTAGCCGGAACCGGGTGCCTGCCGAAGTGATCGGACGCATCGTGGAGATGGGAAAAGAACTGTTGGAGATGCCTATCCGTCTGCTCGGCGGGGTGACGGAAGCGCTTGAGACACTGAAGGATGACTATAAACTGGTTGTAGCGACCAAGGGCGACCTGCTGGATCAGGAACGTAAACTGCAACGTTCGGGAATCTCCCATTATTTTGATCATACGGAGATCATGACCGACAAGGCACCGCAGGATTATCAGCGGCTGATCTCTTCACTGGACGTTGCTCCACAATCTTTTTTAATGGTGGGTAACTCGCTGAAATCGGACGTGCTTCCGGTATTGTCATTGGGTGGGCATGCCATTCATGTGCCGGCCGAAGCTATGTGGAAACACGAGGTGATCTCCGGGACGGAGCGAGAGTATTTGATGATTCATTCGTTGGCGGAATTGCCGGCAGTGCTGAGAGGATAAAGCAGAAAACGAGGTTGCACAAGAGAATGACTTTGAAGAGTAGGCGGTGTACTTCCAAAGCAGTAACCACATTTCCAAAGTTTCCGTCAACGGAACCGTATGTTACAGATTACTCCTCTCTATCCGTGCGACACCATCTTCAATCCGATAATCGAACCGATTAACATCACTATAAAGAAGAGCCTCCAGAAGCCGGCAGGTTCTTTGAATACCAGAATACCTACAAGTACCGTACCCACGGCACCTATCCCCGTCCATACGGCATAGGCTGTGCCGATGGGAAGATTGTGTGTTGCTTTCACCAGTAACAGCATGCTGATCAGGGTTGCAATCAGGAATCCGGTAAACCATAAGTACATTTCTGTTCCGGTTGTTTCTTTCACTTTTCCCATGCAGAAAGTGAACAGTACTTCAAAGCATCCGGCAATCGTTAGGATAATCCAGTTCATATCATTTATTGTTTAGGGCCGTAAAGATAGGGATAAAAGTAAAGGAGACAAATAGATCGGATAAAGGAATCCGGCATTTTCCTTTTAAACTTTCTATTTCTAAAAGATGTGCAAAGATAACGTAAGCATGCTAAAAAACAAGTAGTTGTTTTCAAAGAACAGCTTGAATAGCATGAGGAAAAGATAGGTAAAGGAAAAGCGGAAGACATCTGTTGTGAACCGGTTGCCGACTACAAAAGTCTTTTGCCTTTTCATGAAAACCCGAAAGAACATTGAAGATGTAGCTATTGGTGAACTTGAAAAGCCGTTCATTGAGGACTGTTACACATGGATGCCCGGAACAGCAGGAAATGCAAATACCACAGCCTTGGGGCGCATCAACACCCTGACATGGTTATTGTGCATCGCACAGGAAAGGAGAGGGTTTCATAACTCACCACACAGGATTGCACAGATTTACACTAAACGATTTTTTTATCTGCTGATAACCAATACTGCTTATCTGTATACATCCGTGTAACCTGTGGTGAATACGAGTCTTGACACATCTCCTCATTTTGACCTTATAACGGGCAGGCGCAATAGAGATCGTTTTTATTCCTTTTTCAAGACGCTTGCCGGATTCAGGTGCATTACTTTATAAATCTTGTATGCCGTAACCAAAAAGATCAAAAGAGCCATTGTGAAGAACAACAGGACTCCCCAGCTCCAACTATATATGCTTTGCAGATTGCTTTTTTGTGCGATGCTTATCAACACCAATCGTACCAGCGGATAGATAATGACGAAGACAGAAAGATAAATAATCAAATAGATTTTGCCGAATAACAGGGCAATCACTCTCGGGGTGGCTCCGTTTATTTTTCGGATGGCTACTTCTTTTTGCCGATTTATCACATCCATGGAGATTCCGGAATAAATACTTAATATCAACAGGAGGATACTGACTATCGCCAACAACAGGGATGCTGTCTGCAAGAGTGCTACAGTTCCCATGACGGACTGTTTGGAATCACCCGTATTACGAATGTTAAGAGGCAATGTCTCGGGTACATAACGCCGGCAGATCTCCGTTATCTTTTCCAGGGCGACCGGAGTAATATCGGAATGGAGAGTTTTGAAGTAATAGGTGTAGGCTTGCGGGTTAACTAGAAAGACAGAACCGACTGAACTGCTCTGAGTATCTTCCCTGTTCAGTGCACGGTAAGTCCCGGCAATCCGGTATTCTTTGCCATCCAACGTGACACTACCTGCTATACTATCCCTTTGCAATTGTTCTTTAAACTGTTCGCTTATATAAACAAAGCCTTGAGCATCCTTATCTACTAATTTTCCGGAGAACGGGATCTTGAAGAACTCAAAATAATGAGGCTCTGCTTGGATCATCATCACATTTCCTCTCGGCTTTCCGTCTTTCATATAGGTCATATAAGTATAAACATCGGCATCGAAGGTATTGAAGGCGGATGTCCGATCGGTTATCTCGGACAAAGACTGGATATCCGAAAGAATGGCATCCATGTTTTTCTGCATGCATATGGTATTGACCGATATTGAAATCACCCGGTTCTCTTCTTCCGTGCTCAAAGGACGGTACATTCCTTCAAACATCTCATTGAACAAAAGCGTTATGCCGAATACACCGCCTGTGAAAAGGATGGAGATCGCCAATTGTAGAGCAATCATGAAATTGCGGAACACGTGCCGCTTCTGTCTCTGCACGACCGAATGGAGGACACTCAACCGGCGTAACCGATAGATAGGATAAAGAATGGCGAGCATGCAGATCAACAACAAAGCGAGGTACAAACCTAACTGTGAACCATACAAGTCTACCAGGGAGAATGAGATCATGTCTTCCGGACGGATGTACGTATATACCAGAGAGAGCGTGATTTCCGTCACGGCCAAGGACAGAAGGAAAGCGACAGATAGCATCCAGAAGATTTCGGCGAAAAGCAAGGCAAACAATCCTTTGATGTCCGAACCGATACATTTGCGAAGCACCAGTTCTCGTTGCCGGTTATAGAACATCTGGATAATGAATTTCAGAAAATTGATCAAACCAGACAATAAGATCAGCGAAGCTATAAACCGGGCGAGCAGAATGCTTATCGTTCTTTGAACACTGCTATTCTGTTCCGACTCCAGGGAGGCATATAAATAGATATCCTGGTCTCCATGCTTCCAGGTCAGGCCTTTTAACTGTTTATTCAGGCTTTCGGTCGTGGTTTGTCCGGTGAGACGTGATCTGATGCAGAGTGGAGTACGGGATTTTGCAGACAAGGGAAAATAACAATCGATCGTTTTCCCATGAGAATCTTTTTCTTCTGTCAAAGCAACATTGACAATTTTATACACCATAAGATCAGACGGGTTGGCAGCCTCTGTTTCCTGACGGATGACCTGGCCTATCGGATTCTCTTCTCCAAATGCTTTCCGGGCAAACGATCGGGAGACGATCACCTCGTCGGGAGCTGTTATCTCTTGATTGCCATACTTCAATTGGAGCGAATTATAGGTGAAATAATTGGATGATACATTTTGGAACGACACCAAAAACGGCAGTTCCCGTTGTTTTTGGTCGATGGCCGTAATCTCTTTTCCATTGCTATAAGAGGAAAAAGCCACAAGGGTATCTATGCCTGCTATCGGCAACTCTTTCAGATAATCAAAATCCTCCTTAAACAAATAGATATCGGCGGCTGTCTGGGAAGATGCTCCGGACAACCGGATGCTGTATTTATTATTATCGGACAGTTCTACTTTACCCGTTATGGCATCAATAAAATAATTCATCATACTGAAGCAGGTGATACCTATCGCTAAACAAATAGCCGAAATAAGACTATGAACTTTAAAGTTCATCAAATTGCGTAATGCTACTTTCAAGTAATGCTTGATCATGGTTCTATTACTGTTTTTTCTTTATGCTTGCAAGAATCATGCCATATCGCTAAATGGCTATTATATAATACAATATATTCCTGAACATTCTTTTGCTATTGTGCGGACACGCACAAAGGCAGTTCACTATCGCACAATTACATCCGGCTACCCTTGGATATTGAATCGGAGCTTCTGTAAAAAACGGTACATTCGCAATCTTATTTTGAATATAGAATCCGATAAGTTTATTGGAAGAATTCAGTGGAAGAATCCGGTAGATGGAGATGTATTTATTCCTTTCTCTATTGTTTCACTTTGTGTCGTGTAGGTGAAAAACTTTTTTCTCTCGGGCGACAAAAAGTTGTCGCCTAGAAGTAAAGATTGTGACACTTTAGTGGAAGGTTTCTCTTCATTTAAATGATGATTTGCCATGGAAGCAATATCTGTTTGTCATCGGTTAAATGTCTGTTTTTCTGTGGTGAAGCAACTGTTCTTGGGTGGTGAAGCAGCTCTTTTTCTGTGGTGAGGCAACTGCTTTTCTATGACAGATCGATTATTTTTCTTTGAAGAGGGCACTATTCCCCTTTTGTTGAAGTGATTGCTCCCTTTCAGATAGTAGATTTTTTCTCTTCGGCAGGCTGACTGCCTTCTTTGGGTCGTGCGATTTTTCCTTTGGGAGAGGTCTGCCATTCCCTTTCAACAAGGCGTTTTCTCTCCTTTGACAAAGCATTCGTTTCTCTTTTATGAAGCAATCCTTTCCCTTTACCGAAGTTGCCGGTTTCTTTATAAATGCTTGTGCTACCAGTCGTACTTTTCTATGTATTCATCATATACCGGTAGTTCTTTGATTCCTTTACTGACAAATAATTTACGGATGTATTCCTGTTCGGAAGGATCGAGCATCCGTTCTTTGCGGCGGCAACGATAATAAGTGGCCTGCTTGAAGTGTGCCAGCATTTGTCTTTTGATGCTGACTGCGTCACTGTAAGGCACATGATCCAGCAAATGGGTGATGCCTAAGGCATACCGCACTTTCTTGTCGGGCATGAAGAAAGGGCACACGTTGTCGATGGTGGCGGCGTAAACGGGGTTGATTATTCTTATGGTCTGGCAAGCTTCCGGAATATGAGTGTACAACCGGTAGCGCAGGCACGTGGAGGCTTGCTTACATGATTTGTTGAGGCAATAGTTGAATCCGAAAGGCACTTCACTGTAATCGAAATCTGGAGTCATGTTATATGGATTGATATTAGGTTAGAAACGTTGTATTCCAACAAAGGTAGTGTTTATCCGACGAATATCATCCCGGCATGAAAGAATATTTTCATACCGGTTACAAATAAGTCCCGTTCGTTTTCAGAAGGGCAGACACCGTCCGTAGTCCTGAGCATTCTCTTTTATCGTTTCACCGATGCGGCCGTACGCAGCCAAGGGTATGTCTTTGTGTTCATAATCGGTTGAATAAAGGTATGAGGAGGTGAACGGTAACGGATGTGGAACCGACGGTTCTCTAAAGCGGGGACAGTGCTACAATATCCACCAGAGTATGAGTGCCAGTATGGCTGTCACGGTCAGGAAGATCAGCGTGGCGCGCAGATAATATTGTGTTTCCGCTTTTTCCTTTTCACGGGTGGCCTTTTCTATCTTCTCCAGTTCTTCCAGGGTTACATTCGGATTTTGAAGCGTCCCTTTCCGGTACATTTTACCTTGAAGGTCCTTCATCCGTTCCCGGCGCAGAGTAAGCAGGTCTCTGTTCTCCTTATTGCGCCTGATCATATCAAAAACGAATCCTGAGAAACTCATATACAACAGTTTTTATAAAGTGAGGGGGTATATGGGTACAAAAGTAGGAAATAATCCGGGAATCTTTCTTCGCGCGCCTGCCTTATTGCTTTTATTTCCGGTTATTTCTCCGCCCACTCCAGGATGGTGGGGCTTTTTACGTTCACTCCCAGCAGATGTGCTTTGGCCAGGATGTTCCGTGCCAACTGCGCTTTATACTCTTCGGGCGCATACCTGAAGTAGGCTTCTGCCGCGCGTACATGGGCGGCGTCGTGGATGGGGAACTCTCTTAATTGGGGTATGCCGAACTCGGAGGTATCCAGTTCTTTACGTTCACTTGCCGTCAGTTTGTCGGACGGTTTGGGGTTGAAATCGGACATGGTCATAAGAATTTGATGTTACACTTGGTGTAGTAACAAATCCGGGACGGTTATGATCGGACGATCGTCGAATTTTTACGGTTAAATTTCCATCCGGTAGCCATTCGGGAGGGATACCTCCTGATAAATGACTATCTTTGCGGATCTTTATTGGACTTCATGATGGACAAAACGAAAAAAGTCAGATATGTATTCTCTGTTTTCATGGTGATGCTGATGGTGGGCATAGCCGAATGGACAGGCGAGAAAGAGATTATCTTTCCGGAGATGGCGGCGCTCGCCGTCGGCTTGTGGGTGATCGATAAGCGGGTTTGGAAAGTCGGGCGTTGGCAGCTGATTGGGCTGATGACAGCAGGGGCTGTTGCCGGAGTTTGTATCGTGCGCTACTCCACGCTGCCGTTGCTCTGCAATTTATGCCTGGCATTTGCCTTTGCCGCCTGCTGCCTGCTGTTCAGCCGGGCTACTCTGATTCCGCTGATTTCGGCTTGTATGCTGCCGGTGCTGCTGCACACTGAAACCTGGATCTATCCGTCGGCCGTTTTCCTGCTTTCCGCCGTGCTTGTTGCCGGACAGAGGCTGATGGAAAAAGGAGGTTTGCGCCGGGAGACGGATTACGTCCTGCCCGGGCGTGAGTGGAAAAAGGAGATTTTCCGTTGGGCGGCTCTGCTCTTTTGGGTTTCACTGGTAGCTGCCCTTTCTATCTCCTGCGGATGCAGTTATTTCATTATTCCTCCGTTGATCGTGACATTCACGGAGATTGTCAATTCGAAAGCCGGATTCAGAAACCGCCCCATGCAGGTGTTTCTGTTTTTGGTTACCGGAGCTGCCTTGGGGACTGCTTTTCAGATCATCGGGCATACCTTTTTGCATTTGCCCGAAACGGTGGTCGCCTTGCTCATCATCTGCTGCTTGTTTGCTGTCTTCGAGTGGACCGGAAAGTACTTTGCTCCCGCCGGAGCATTGGCGTTGATCCCTCTGATAGTCCCGCAAGAGGGTGTGCATTGGCTGCCTCTGCAAGCTGCTGCGGGCGCTGCCCTGTTCATCGCTATCGGTATGCTTGTGTTCCAGCAATGCTACAAGTGGAGTAAAGCCCAGTTGATTTTCTGCTTTACTCCCACATTGTTGCGCAGATATCTGAACCGCAGGAGGAAGGAGTGAGAGTTTGCATTGCCGGCACGGGCGGTCCCGTTTACCGGAGCAGACAGTTACCACGCTTTATTGTCACGGCGGTAAGCCAGCATTTCTGCGAAACGGTGCATATGCTGTTGGTTGGTTCCGCAACAGCCTCCGCAGATTTTTAACGGAAAGTCCCACAGCAGTGTCATCAGTCTGTCTGCCAGTTCTTCCGGTGAAGAAGAAATCAGATGATCGCATCCGTCCAGTTCCTCCGGGCTGAGGTTGGCGGCATTGGCCTGAATACCCTGAAAGCGCTGACGCACCAAAGGCGTATCGTTCCGGGGATGCAACAGCGCCTGGTGCAACACATCGGGATGTACGCAGTTGGCCATATAGCACAGTGGACGGGTGGAAGTTTCCTTTTCGATGGCATTGATGGCGTCATGAATGAAAGTACCGTCTATCAGGCGTCCGTCACGACATACCATGAAGCTGATGATGTAAGGCAGTCCTGTTGCAGCCATGGCATTGGCCATTCCGATGGCTTCTGTCAGTTGCGGCATGATGCCGGCAAACAGATAGTCCGCCCCCGACTGTGCCAGCGTGCGGACTGTCGGGAAATGAAACTCCATGGCTTCTTCTACCGACAGATAGTAGCGGCCGTCGTACGCATTGCCGCGGCATCCGGCCAGTCCGCCGATATATACGGGAGTGGAAGCTTCGTCACGGAAGTGGGAGAGAAAGGCCATAGTATCCGCCAGTACATTTTTATGCCGGTAATCGGACGCGGCTATTTGCTCGATGTTCGCTCTGCGGGTGGGAGTCATCAGCATCAGTGGCAGGCGGAACTCAGTGGCTATCTGCAGGTATTGCCGGTAGATGGATGCCAGAATCTCACGATGGGAGTCATCGTAGATCAGTGCGGCATGTGCAATGTGTTTGTCCGGTGAAATGTGAAACTCGTGACGCAAACGTTCTACGATAGCGCCTTCGGTGAGAATGAAAGGAGAAGTCCGGAATGATTCTATAAAAGATAACTGTTCCATAAAAATGACTTTAAAAGTTTTACTTTACATCCGGCAACAAATATAGGATTTATCGGCTCACTCCGGTCATCTGCTCTCAGTACATTCACATCCTTTTGTAATCTTTCAGAAAAACAAGAGGTTCTGTTTATTTATAGTCTTTTATAAACCCTTCCATTAACCATTTGGCGAGTGCCTGCCGGTTGGAGGGGATCACCAGGCGACGCTGGTCGAAGGTATTCTGGATGTTGCCCAACTCGACAAAAACAGAGGCGGGCGTGGTGTGGGCCAGAACATAGAGGTTGCGTCCGCTTACGGTGCCCGAAAACCCCCGGTTAGGTTGATGC
Source organism: Bacteroides fragilis NCTC 9343 (assembly GCF_000025985.1). Lineage (NCBI taxonomy): Bacteria > Pseudomonadati > Bacteroidota > Bacteroidia > Bacteroidales > Bacteroidaceae > Bacteroides > Bacteroides fragilis. Next base: position 3,958,020 of record NC_003228.3, on the reverse strand, counting down.
TTGCCGTATTTGGACTCGAAGGTTTCCTTCATGTTTTTGGCGAGGCGCTTACTCTCGGCTTTGCGGTTGGAGTGGTAAAAGAAGACGTCGGTCTGGGTACCTTTGCTGCGACTGTCCACATGAATGAAGATGGCGCGGCAGTATTTATACTTCTTGCGGTCTTTACGATAAAGGGCATTGATTTTGTCGCAACGCTGCTGAAGGCGCTGTACCTGGTTCAGCGGGATGGGAGAGCCCATGCAGGTTTCACGTTTACTGTTCGAGAGATAAGCCTCGTCACGGATGCCGTCTTTGGCATCTTGAATGATGATACGTACTTCGGCACCCTCCTGCATCAGGTTGCGGGCAAGGCGAAGGGCGATGTCGTAGGCATATTCGTCTTCGTGGAGTTCGTGTTTGCCAACGCGTCCGATGGCGCCCGGATCGGGACCGCCATGTCCGCTGACAACATAGAAGCAGGTACCGGCAAGGCGATTGGAAGTGACCTTGACATTTGAAAGCCACTTCCCGAAGAGCGGCTCGTTGACTTCCGTACGGCGCGGGTGATGTGCGGATGTCTTTTCGGCTGCTGCCTCCGTCGTTTTTCCGGAAGTGGCGGCCGACGCTTTCTTGACAGGGGGAATCAGGTAAGTGACACCCATTTTAAGAGTTCTGCTCTTCCCTAGTTTGGCTTTGTTGAGTTCGATGAAATCATTGTAGTATTTCTTCGGGGCGCGGTTGTGGCGCAGGAGGAAGGTAGAGATACCTTCACCGGATCTGGGAGTGGCTTTCTGCTGTGCCCGCAAAGCCGGGGCAGTCAATAAAAGACAGAAGAACAGGAGAAGACAGAGTTTTCTTTTCATATCGCTACGTATAAAAGATGCAGGCTCGGGCTGCTGTGCTATTGTTTGACTTCTAAGGTGAATTTTTGCTTTTTCGCTCGCAAAGATAGCCTTTTAAACCAATAATTTTCTCTACTTTTGCGTCGATATAACTTTTTTAAGGCAATATAATCGTAAACTCAATATCATTATGGCAAAACAATTCAAGCCCGAAACCCTGTGCGTACAAGCAGGATGGACTCCGAAAAAGGGCGAGCCGCGCGTGCTGCCCATCTATCAAAGTACTACTTTTAAATACGAAACCAGTGAGCAGATGGCCCGCTTGTTCGATCTTGAAGACAGCGGTTACTTTTATACCCGTCTGCAAAATCCGACGAACGACGCTGTAGCCGCCAAGATCGCCGCTCTCGAAGGAGGTGTGGGAGCTATGTTGACTTCCAGTGGACAGGCTGCCAATTTCTATGCCATATTCAACATTTGCCAGGCGGGCGATCATTTTGTTTGTTCGTCGGCCATCTACGGCGGAACGTTTAACCTCTTTGGCGTGACGATGAAGAAATTGGGTATCGATGTCACTTTCGTCAGCCCCGATGCCGGTGAAGAAGAGATTTCGGCGGCTTTCCGTCCGAATACGAAAGCACTGTTCGGCGAGACCATCTCCAATCCGTCACTTGAAGTGCTCGACATTGAGAAATTCGCCCGCATTGCCCATAGTCACGGTGTGCCTTTGATTGTTGATAATACATTTCCGACACCGATCAACTGTCGTCCGTTTGAGTGGGGAGCCGATATCGTGGTTCACTCCACTACTAAATACATGGACGGGCATGCCACCAGTGTAGGCGGCTGCATCGTAGACAGCGGAAACTTCGATTGGGAAGCCCATGCGGACAAGTTCCCGGGACTCTGCACACCGGATGAATCGTATCACGGACTGACCTATACCAAGGCTTTCGGCAAGGGCGCTTATATGACAAAGGCAACCGCGCAATTGATGCGTGACCTGGGCAGTATTCAAAGTCCGCAAAACGCTTTCTTGCTGAATCTGGGCTTGGAGACGTTGCATTTGCGCATGCCTCAGCACTGTGGCAATGCACAGAAGGTAGCCGAATATCTTGCGCAGAACGACAAGGTGGCATGGGTAAACTATTGCGGTCTGCCGGGTAACAAATACTACGAACTGGCGCAGAAGTATATGCCGAATGGCTCGTGCGGTGTGATCTCTTTCGGCTTGAAAGGCGGTCGTGAGTTGTCCATCAAATTTATGGATTCGCTGAAGCTGGCGGCCATCGTTACCCATGTAGCCGATGCACGCACATGTGTGCTTCATCCCGCCAGTCATACGCATCGCCAGCTGACAGACGAACAATTGATAGAAGCCGGTGTTCGTCCGGATCTGATCCGCTTGTCGGTGGGAATCGAAAATGCGGATGATATTATCGCGGACATCGAACAGGCGCTGAACGCATAAGATACCGTTTAAAACAGGAAAGCCCGTACATCCTTTTTGTTAGAGAAGAGGTAGTACGGGCTTTTTCTGTACAGCCCGGTACACAAGGTACCGGACAGACAGTCGTCATCATTTAAGAAAGGTTGAAAAGTTAGGCTGTATTCTTCTGTTAAGAATTTCTTTCTCCGGAGGCAGTTTCCCTGCCCCCTCCCAATGCCTGATACAAGGTGATGACTCCCTGGATTTCGGTAAAGCGGTTGGCCACCTGGGAGAGTTGCGCATTAAGCAGTGTCTGCTGTGCGGTGAGCACTTCCAGGTAAGTCGTGTTACCATGCTTCATCAGTAGTTGCGTGCTGCGTGCAGCATTCTCCAGAGAGGCTACCTGACGGTTGAAATAGGCCGATTTGTCTCGTGCCGTCTGATATTGTACCAGAGCATTGTTGACTTCACTTCCGGCATTGAGTAAGGTCTGCTCAAAGCTGAGGCGTGCCTCTTCCTGCTGCGCCTTGGCTATGCGGAGTTGGGCGATGTTTGCTCCGCGGTTAAACAAGGGCTGGGTAAGAGAGGCTACTGCTGTGGCAAGAAACTTACCGGGGTTGACAATCATGGCACCTGCCGAATTGGTCCATCCCGCACTGCCACTCAGTGTGATCGAGGGGTAAAAGGCGGAACGGGCAGCATTGGTAGTGTAGAATGCCTGTGCCAGCGACTGTTCGGCACTGCGTACGTCGGGCCGGTTGGAGAGTATCTGCAGGGGTACGCCTACCGATAGATTCTCCGGGAGCTGTTGGTCGGCCAGACGTCCGCGGGGGATACGGTGGGGGACATCCGCCAGCAGCAAAGAAAGGGCGTTCTCGGCTTGGTTGAGCTGCTCTTGCAGATCGAGCAGAGTCGTACATATATTATAATAAGTAGCTTCGGTTTGCGACAAGGCAGCTTCGGTCACCATTCCCGCTGCTTTCATGGCACGGGTGGTGGCGACGCTCTCTTTCCAGGCAGCTTCCGTAGCGGTGGAGATTTCGATCTGGGCGTCGAGCATCAACAAAGTAAAATAGTTGTTGGCCACGGCGGCAATCAGTTGGGTCTGCACCGCCTGTTCATAATCTCGGCTTTGGGCCACGACAGCTTGGGCACGACGTTTGGCATTGGTCAGCCGGCCAAAGATATCGATCTCCCAACTGGCACTGACGGGCAGTGAATAGGTCTGAGTAGCTTTTCCGCCATCGAAGCTGCTTGCCGTACCTTGCGGAGAAAGTGAAAAAGCCGGCAGATAGGAGAGGCGTGCGGAAAGCAAGGTAGCTTCAGCCTCTTTCACCCGTAAGTGGGCAGTGCGCAGATCGGTGTTGCGCACGAGGGCAGAGTCGATCAGTACGCGCAGATATGGGTCGGTGAAAACCTCCTGCCAGCTGAGGTTGCCGAAGTTGGCGGCAGTATCACTTCGTTGGATTTCCGGATCGGCGGAAGTCAACCCGGGGGTGTCTGTTCCTCCGTGTCCGTAAAGTCCGTCGGGAATCTCCGTGACGGGTTTGTATTTGGAGTAGATGCCGCAACTGCTTAGGGCGAGGATAGCGGCAAGGGATATGATTAACTTTTTCATGCTTGTTTATTTATTTTAGAGGGCGATTCTTAGCTTCTTCTTTTTCGTGTTCACTCACTTCCTGCTCTGTCTGAATCTGCCAGTCATGACTTGGTTCTATCTGTACGGGACGTATCCGTTCCTGTAGCCATTGGAAGGCAATGAACAGCGACGGTACGATGAACAGCAGTGCCAGTGTACCGATGACCATGCCACCTACAGCACCTGTTCCCAGCGAGCGGTTACCGTTTGCACCTACGCCGCTGGCTACCATCAGCGGGAGCAGACCGAAGATCATGGTCAATGCCGTCATTAATATCGGGCGCAGGCGGGCTTTGGCGGCACTCAATGCAGAAGCAATCAGTCCCATGCCTGCCTTACGGCGTTCGGCGGCATATTCCGTCAGCAAGATGGCGGTTTTGGCAAGCAATCCAATGAGCATGATCAGTCCGGTTTGCAGGTAGATGTTATTCTCCAGCCCGAACATGCGTGCGAAGAGGAATGAACCCATCAGACCGCAGGGTACGCTCAGGAGGACGGCGAACGGGATCAGGAAGCTTTCGTAGAGTGCACTCAGGATCAGGTAGATCATCAGAAAACAGATGCCGAAGATGATGGCCGTCGTACCGCTTTGCTGATTCTCTTCGCGGGTGATGCCTCCGTAATCGTATCCATAACCTTTGGGCAGGGAAGTGGAAGCTGTCTCCTGAACGGCACGGATGGCGTCACCCGTACTGTAGCCATCGGCCGGCATGGCATTTACGGCAATAGAGTTGTACATATTGAAACGGCTCAGTGATTCGGCGCCATACGTACGGGTCAGTGTGAGGAATTGGCTGAGGGGAGCCATCTCTCCGTTAGACATGCGTACGAATGTATTGTTCAGTGACGCTTCGTCAAGCCGGTACTGCGGGTCGGACTGGATCATCACCTTGTACACCTTTGAGAATCGGTTGAAGTTGGACACATACTGTCCGCCATAGTATCCGGAAAGAGTACTCAATACCTGGTCCGGTGTGATACCGGCACGCTTGCATTTCGACGGATCGACTTCGACCAGCCACTGCGGATAGCGCACGTCGAATGTAGAGTAGGCCATGGCGATTTCCGGACGTTGGTTGAGGGCTCCCAGATACTGCTGTGTGGTCTGGAAGAATTCATTGACGTCTCCTCCGGTCTTATCCTGCATGTGAAGTTCAAGTGCGTTACCCATTCCGTAGCCCGGAATCATACCCGGTGAGATGGCGAATACACTGGCATCCTTGATGTCTGCCGTCCGTCCGTACACTTGTCCGATCACTGCCTGCACATCATCTTCTTTTCCGGGGCGTTCGTCCCATGGTTTCAGTTTCAAGATCAGCATACCGAAGGAGCTTCCTTGTCCGGCCAGCAATCCGTATCCTGCCACCTTTTGCACATGCTTCACTTGTGGAATCTGTTCCATGCGTTCCTCGATACGTTTCATTACATCGTCTGTCGTCCGTAGCGAACTGCCTGCGGCCGTACTGACGTTGACGAATATGACGCCCTGGTCTTCATCGGGTACAAGACTGGTTTTTGTTGTATTCATCAGTACTACCAGTAAGGCGATGGAAGCTATCAGGAGTGATCCTGTCAGCCACCGGCGCTTGATGAAGAAGAGAACGATGCCTTTGTATTTTTCTACCACAACATCGAAAGCTGCATTGAATGCTTTACGGAAACGGGCGGCGAAGTTCTGTTTCTGGGTACCGTCTTCATTGATGTACGGTTTCAGTAGCAGGGCGCAAAGTGCCGGACTCAGTGTCAGGGCGTTTACTGCCGAAATACCTACCGCAACGGCCATTGTCAGTCCGAATTGAGTATAGAACGTACCCGATGTGCCGGACATGAACGATACGGGGATAAAAACTGCCATGAACACCAATGAGGAGGTGATGACGGCATTGCTGATTCCTTTCATGGCATCGACACTTGCCATATAGGATGATTTGTATCCCACGTCAAACCGTGCTTGCACGGCTTCGACCACCACAATGGCATCGTCCACTACCGTACCGATGACCAGTACCAGGGCAAACAACGTAATCAGGTTGATACTGAATCCGGCTATCGCCATGAAAGCGAACGTACCGATAAGTGATACAATGATCCCCACCAGTGGAATCAGTGTCGAGCGGATATCCTGCAAAAAGACATACACGACAAGGATAACCAACAGAATGGCTTCCAACAGTGTCTTCACCACTTCGTGGATGGAGGCATACAGGAAGTCGTTGGACGACATCAGTTGTGTCAGTTCCACTCCTTGGGGAAGTTCTTTCCTTGCCTCTTCAAGGAATCGGTTGATTTGGTTGTTCACCTCTGTGGCATTGGAGCCGGCTGTCTGGAAGAGCATACACGAGACACCGTTATGCCCGTCCGTCGTACCACTGTAAGCATAACTTTCCTGTCCCAGTTCGATTGTGGCGATATCTTTTAGTTTCAGCACCTGTCCGTCGTCGGTGGAACGGATCACGATCTCACCGAATTCTTCCGGTGTGATTCGGCGTCCTTTGTATTTCATGGTATATTGATACGTTTCATCGGAATTTTCACCGAACGATCCGGTGGCCGACTCAATGTTCTGTTCCGCCAGGACAGTCGATACGTCCGAAGGGATCAGCCGGTATTGTGCCATTACGTCCGGTTTCATCCAGATACGCAAGCTATAATCTCCTCCCATAATCATCATGTCTCCGACGCCCGAGATACGGAGAATCTCAGGTTTGAGGTTGATGCTGATATAGTTGGCCAGGAAGGCTTCGTCGTACGAGTCGTCCGGGCTGTGGAGCGAGAACATTTGCAGGATACTCGTCTGCCGCTTCGAAGTGGTGACACCTACTTGGTTTACCTCCGAGGGGAGCTGTCCGGTAGCTTTGGAAACTCGGTTCTGTACATTCACCGCCGCCATGTCCGGGTCAGTCCCCTGTTTAAAGTAGACGGTGATAGAGACTGTTCCGGCATTGGTAGCGCTGGAGGTCATGTAGGTCATGTCTTCCACACCGTTGATGGCCTCTTCGAGTGGTGCGATAACACTCTTTTGCAGAGTTTCTGCGCTGGCACCGAAGTAACTGGTGCTCACCATGATGGTGGGCGGGGCAATGTCCGGATATTGTTCTACGGGTAGCGTAAACAATCCGATAATCCCGACCACGACAATGGTTATGGATATAACAGCCGATAGGACAGGCCGTTCAATGAAAGTTCGTAAATTCATAATATTCTTGTTAGTAATACGTTTAATAAGTGGATATTAAAAGCCGGCTTACTTGGATGGGCGGCTGTGGCAGTTCGGTTCATCATTCACCATTTATTGTTTTTATCTCTGTTCCTTCGCGAAGCAATCCTACACCTTCTGCCACAATCACGTCGCCGGGCTGCAAACCGCTCTCCACAATGTACTCCTGCCCGCCGTTCACACGTGTCACTTGTACCGGAGCGGATTGCGCTTTTCCGTCCACAACCTTATATGCAAATACTTTATCCTGTACCTCAAATGTGGCAGCTTGCGGAATGACCAATGCACCCGCTTTTTCTGTCGGTACAATCACATTGCCCGCGCCGCCGCTGTGCAACAATCCTTCCCGGTTGGGAAATACTGCCCGCAGGCTGACTGTTCCGGTGTTCCGGTCTATCACTCCGCTGATTGTCTCGATTCGTCCTTGTTGCGGATAGTCCGATCGGTCATTCAGTTGGAGGCCGATTTCCGGCATTTGTTTCAGTGCTTCTTCCTTCGATCCGTAGCGTCGGATCAGTCCTAAGAGTTGGTTTTCCGTCATCGAGAAGTAGACGTACATGTCCGAGTTGTCCGAAACGGTAGTCAGCGGTTCAGGCAGACTGGCACTCACCAACGTTCCTACCCGGTAGGGCAGTGTTCCCACCACTCCGTCCGCCGGACTTTTTACCAATGTGTACGATAAGTTGTTCCGGGCGTTCACCTCCTGAGCCTTCATCTGTGCCAATTGCGCTTGTGCTGCCAAAAGAGAGTTTTTGGCCGTACTCAGGTCGAAGGCCGAAACCACATTTTGCTTATATAATTCCTGTTTGCTGTCATACGTCAGTTGTGCTGTAGCCAGTGAGGCTTTGGCTGCTTCCACGTTTGCCAATGCTGTCTGCAGGGCAGCTTCGTAAGGCACTTGGTCGATGATGAACAACGACTGTCCCCGTTTTACCCGTTCTCCTTCGCTGACACACACCTGTGTCAGTGTACCGCTCACTTGCGGATAGATTTCGATGTCTTGGCGTCCGCGTATTGTTGCCGAGTACGTACTCGATAGCGTCCGGTCGGTAGGCGCAAGGGTTATTACTTTGTATCCCGATTCTACAGTTGCCTGCGGTGCTTGCTTGCATCCGGTGGCGGCCAAACAGCAGGCGAATAATATAGCCTGCTTTACTTTACTAACCTTTTCAATCATAATTCCTATTTAATTTTGTCGTGGCAAAGGTAGAGCGTTTTCACTGTCGACTGCTTTTCATACCCGCCCCAGTATTGTTCATTATCGGAACAGTATGCGGGCTAATTCACTAAAAAGACCTACTTTTGTAGGCAAAATAAAGAACATGATATGGAAAAAAGAAACCCGCTTACCCTCACGCTCGACCAGCCGTTTGTGGCAGGGACCGATGATTTTTCTCCCTTTTACAACCGTTTGCATAAACTCAATTGTGCCATTATCCTTTATTGCCGTGCCGGCCGTGGTACAATGGCCATCGATCTGAAGAAATACGAGATAACGGTAAATACCCAGGTTGTACTCCTTCCGGGAGCTGTTATCAGCCTTGATGAGAAGAGCGATGATTTTCGGGTCTCCTTTTTCGCTTCACATATTGAAATGTTTCGTGAGGCTTGTATCCGTTTTGAACCCTCCTTTTTTCATTTTATAAAAGAGAAGCCCTGTTATACACTTCCTTCCGAATTTACCGCCCCCATTAACGGTCTCCTGCATGCTACGTCTGCTATTTATGCCGATACCGATCATCGTTTCCGCAACCAGATAGCGCGCAATCACCTGCAAAGTTTCCTGCTTGATGTATACGACAAAGTACACCGCCTTTTCACCCATAAAGAGATTGAGGGCGGCAGTCGTCCGAACGAACTTTTTCATAAGTTCGTTGCTCTGGTGCACGAATATTGCTGTTCGCAACGGGATGTCGTTTTCTATGCAGGCAAACTCTGTATTTCTACTAAGTACCTGACGAGCATCTGTCGTTCGCTGACAGGTCATTCGGCCAAAAAAGTGATTGATGATTTTACGGCACTTGAAATAAAGGTACTCCTCCAATCGACCGATCTCAGTATTCAGGAGATAGCAGACCGGCTGAATTTTCCCGACCAGTCGTATCTGGGTAGGTATTTTAAGCGACACGAAGGGGTTTCGCCGATGGAGTACAGGGCGGAATTGGCAGGATAAGGTTTCTGTGTCAGGTCAAGCTGGCATTATGTGTACCATATCTCGTTAAACACGGGTCTTTTCAGAGACTTTTTCGATGTTGTTTTCCAAGCATGCGGAGTGGTTTCCCCACATCCTTTTTCCACGGATGACTGCTCTAACAGAGTCGATTCCAAGATAACCTTCCGGTCCGGTGCGCTGTTGATAATAACTTCGGAATGGTTGAAGTTGAGTTTCTGTGAAGCTTTCATTCCTGGGAATGCTTTCATTTCTTGTGACATAGGCGGTTGTTTTTTGTATGTTGATGTATAACACCGGAGGTATGAAAGTGTTTGCCAAGTAGTGTTGTTTCCTGTTAATTTAAAAGAAATATTCCGGATTCAGATTAAATTTATAAGAAAAGCCTAACGTAGGCCGATTTGTGTTACCTTTGCGGGAGAACTAAAATAAATCGGGCCATGTTCGTATTAATATTGACTTATAAAGCACCTATCGAAAAGGTGATCGAATTGCTGGAAGCACACTGTTGCTATCTGGATAAGTATTATGCTGCCGGAATCTTTCTTGCTTCCGGGCCGCAGGTGCCCCGGACGGGGGGAGTTATTCTTTGCCGTGCTCAGAGCCGTGCAGAAGTAGAAAAGATAATCGGTGAGGACCCTTTTAATGCTGTGGCAGACTATCGGGTGATAGAGTTTGAACCGAATAAGTCGGTAGAAGGATTCAAGGAACTTTTAAAAATAGGTTGATATGAAGATTGTGTTCAATAATATCCGTAGTTGAATGGACAGACATCAGGAGGATGTGATATTGTAAGAAGGTGGTTTACATGGCGTGCTTTCAGGGAGTGAGTCTCCTCTTTATTGCCCTGATGTGATTAAAAATAAGCTTTTGAGAGGATTATTGAAAAAATCTCCCTTCCCCAGTCACATAATTAAAAAGAAAGATGTAATTTTGCATGCCAAAAAATAACTTATCTTATGGCAGTTTACGTAGAAGAAGTTTCAAGAACTTTCGGTGAATATCTACTTATTCCCGGTCTTACCACCAAACAGTGTGTACCCTCCAATGTCTCTTTGCGCACCCCGCTGGTGAAACATGCGGCAGGCACACAAGCAGCAATCGAATTGAACATCCCTTTCGTTTCGGCAATCATGCAATCGGTTTCCGGTCCCGAACTGGCCATCGAGTTGGCGCGTAACGGAGGACTCTCGTTTATCTTCGGTTCGCAACCCATCGCCAGTCAGGCGGAAATGGTGCGGAAAGTGAAGAAATTTAAAGCCGGTTTTGTGACCAGTGATTCGAATCTGACGCCGGAACATACGTTGGAAGACGTACTCCGCCTGTTGCGCCAGACCGGTCACTCTACTATCGGAATAACGGATGACGGTTCGCCAAACGGACATCTTCTGGGATTGGTAACCAGCCGTGACTATCGTATCTCCAGAGACCCGCTGGATAAAAAGATCAAAGACTTCATGACTCCTTTTGAGAAGCTGATTGTGGGTGAAGTGGGATTGACACTGAGCGAGGCCAACCAGATTATCTGGGATCATAAACTCAATACACTTCCTATTATCGACAAAGAAGGACGTCTAGCTTACTTTGTTTTCCGCAAGGACTACGACAGCCACAAGGAGAATCCGAACGAGGTGTCGAGTCCCGACAAGAAATTGTTGGTAGGTGCCGGTATCAATACCCGTGACTATCAGGAGCGTGTCCCTGCCTTGGTAGAAGCCGGAGTAGATGTGCTCTGTATCGATTCTTCGGATGGTTATTCGGAATGGCAGTATGAGACCCTGCAATGGATCAAGCAACAATATGGAGATAAAGTGCTGGTAGGTGCCGGTAATGTGGTAGATAAAGAAGGTTTCCTCTATCTGGCAGAGGCTGGTGCCGACTTTGTGAAGGTGGGTATCGGAGGTGGATCTATCTGTATCACCCGTGAGCAGAAAGGTATCGGACGTGGACAGGCGACTGCCCTGCAAGATGTGGCTCGTGCCCGCGACGAATATCAGGCACGGACGGGTATTTATGTACCTATTTGTAGTGATGGCGGATTGGTGCACGACTATCACATGGTGCTTGCCCTTGCCATGGGAGCCGATTTCCTGATGATGGGTCGTTATTTCGCACGTTTTGACGAATCGCCTACCAAGAAGCTCTGCATCAAGAACAACTACGTGAAAGAGTATTGGGGCGAAGGTTCAAATCGTGCCCAGAACTGGCAACGTTACGATATGGGTGGAAGTGAATCGCTTAAGTTTGAAGAAGGTGTAGACAGTTACGTGCCTTATGCCGGCAAGATGAAAGACAACCTGGCGGCCACTCTGAGTAAGATCAAGGCTACGATGTGCAGTTGCGGTGCTGTTACCATTCCCGATTTGCAACAAAATGCCAAGATCACGCTGGTTTCATCCACAAGTATCGTAGAGGGTGGTGCACACGATGTGATCCTGAAAGAAAAAGGATAATAACGGTCATTCCGTTTCTCGCAATAGCGAGTTAAGAATACGGATATACAGATAAATGTAGAACAGGCGGACTGATGCGGATTCCAGGTGGGGTACATACCCTCCGGAGGTCCGTTTCAGTCCGCCTGTTCCGTATCAGATGTTCACTGAACGCAAAATGTCGGTTGTTTTATTTCTCAACGATTGTTCCCGGAAGACAAAAATATTATCTTTTCGGATAAACAAACCTACTCAAAAGAATGAAACCTGTTTTGCATGCCTGAGTACAGTAAAAAAATACGGGAGAAGTCATGCTGCGTTGTTCTATAGCCGCTTGTGACTTTTCCCGTGTGTTTCTTCCAAATATTTTATAAATAATTTTCTGCAGGAAAAGCGTTTATCCCTACAGTAGGAAGTTAGTATACGCTTGCCCCTTTAATTACGATTTTCTCCAGTAGTTCTTGCATCTTTCCGATTACCGGTTCGGCTTCCAGCCCGTATTCGGCCGCCATCGTCCTCATCTGTGGGAAAGTGGCCCATACGCTTCCGTTCTTGTCCTCCCAAACGGAGATCTTCAGCGGAAGTTCGATCGAGATACTCGGGTTGTCCTGCATCAGTTTTGTGCCAACTTTCGGTGAACCGAAAACGATGACCTGGTTGGGGCGGAGTTGTAATCCCACTTCTTCGGCGTTTTTCCCGTGATCGAACTTGGCAAAGACGGGAACGCCCATCGTGTGGAGGGTCTGCTCGATGCGCGTCATGGTTTCGGGCACGCTGAACTGGCTTTCATAAGTATAGAGCAGGTTGTCGTTGGCTCCCGTACCCATCTTATCACTGTCGAAAGCGGCTGCGATACGGCGTCCCAGGTTTGTCAGGTCTACCCCCTCTTTATTGGCCAGTAGGGTAACGCACACTAGTTCCGAGGCGTCCGTAAATCGACTCAGGAAAGCCGAATGGCCCGATACGTTGCCTTTGATGTCCATCAGGCCGTTGTGGTTATAGAACTGCCATCCTGCCATGGCAGGTACTACCTTGCCGTTGGCCAGCCGGGTTGGCTTGTACACCATGTCACGGTTTTCGGGCTTTTCGATCAATGCACTTCCCGCCAGTCCGATGTCCCAGTGGCTCACATTCTCGGCTGATGCCCAGATGTCGGAGAATCCTTTCAGTGCCGTCGGGCTGACAGCCGGTGCGGCGACAAGGCGACCCTCTTTTTCCACATATCCGGTAGTCGTTTCCGAGGGATTGATGTAGTCTTTATTTTTTTTGAATGTCTGATGCACGTTGCCGGTGAGGGTCACGTCCTCCTGTTTTACTTTCGCCAGGTCTTCGCCGAAAAATGTCTGTTTCAGTCCCAGGTAGTCGATCTGATACTTTTTCACAAAGTCGTGATATGGCATCTTGCCGGTCTTTTCGATGATAGAAGTCAGTAGCAGAAAGTTTGTGGCGCTCTGTTTCACGTCTGTCCCCGGTTCGAAGGCGAGCGGAATGGCGGCTACCGTTTCGATCAGTTGTTCCGGGCGATAATCGGCCGATACATCGAATCCCTTTTCATTACGATAGTCCGCAATGCCCGAACTGTGTTGCATCAACTGAAGGATACTGATCGGTTTCCAGTTTTCGGGTATATCTTTCAGGTACTTGCCGATCGGGTCGTTCAGGTCTAGTTTTCCTTTTTCGTAGAGCTGCATCACTGCCACGGCTGCATATCCTTGTGATATGGGACCGATGGGCCAAAGAGTCTTGGCAGCGGCAAGGTTTCCTTTTTCAAGGTCCGTCACTCCGTAGCCTGCTACACGCGGAATATAAGGTGCCTGTACGATGGCAAGTGTCATGCCCGGTATTCCCTGTTCTTCCATAAAATCGTAAATCATTTGGTCGATGGCTTTGCCTTGGTAGGCAACATGCACGTTTCCTCTGCCGGCTTGCGGTAGTTGGTTCTCATACTTCTTCATAATGGTTCCTCCGTTCTGTGCCGATATCGTTGCCGATGTCAGCAGTGCGACTAAAATTAATAAATTCTTTTTCATAACGTTTTGGGTCTTCTTTTAGTTGTCTCAATCTGATGTTGCAAAGATAGGCGGCTTTTAATTCACGGGAAATAGCGATATCACATATTGAATAGGCAATTATTCCCGAATACAAAAAAGAACTCTCGGGAGTTACTGTCTAATGGTTTATAACATAAGTGTTTTATATATAAATAGGTGTTCCTGCTCCGGCTTCCTTCCTATACCGGTCCCTTACCGGGATGAAAATAGATATTTTTGTGTAATCGGGAAGAATTGCCAAATTATCCGGTTGAATGGCCATTTCCCGTACCGTACCGAATACCGACCTTTGCAAAGTCGAAAAAAACGGAGGCTGCCGATACGGCAGCACCCGGGTTGAAAATGAATATAAACATCTAAAAACAGAAAAAGATTATGGAAGGTATCAATACCCCGTTCGTTATTGACGAACATACAGCGATTGTAATGACAGACCCACAAAACGATTTTCTGAGTGAGAACGGTTTAGGTTGGGGAGCTTTTGGAGAGAATATACAGAAGAACGGTACGGTAGAGAACCTCCGCCGCATCTTTGAGGTAGCGGAAGCGAAAGGTATGCTGGTATTCATCTCTCCACATTATTATTACAAACACGATCACCAATGGCTTTTTGAGGGGCCTATTGAGAAACTGATGCATGACACGGGGATGTTTGAGCGCCGGGGACAACTGACCGGTGAGGGATTTGAAGGTTCGGGTGCCGACTGGCTGGATCTCTACAAGCCTTATATCAACGAAGGCACGAATATCATCGTTACAGCTCCGCACAAACTTTACGGTCCGGAAAACAATGATCTGATTCTGCAACTCCGTAAGCGCGGGGTCAATAAAGTAGTGGTGTGCGGCATGTCCGGCAATCTCTGTGCAGAATCCCATTTGCGCGAGTTGCAGGAACGGGGATTTGAGGCAGCGGTGGTGTTTGATGCTACGGCTTCTGCCAAGCTTCCGGGGATGGATGCCGATACGGCAGCGTTTATCAACTTCACGTTGTTGGCGGAAAAGGTGTATACAACGGATGAATTTGTAAACGAGATGTGGCAGCGATAAGTGAAAGCGTTTTTTTAAAGTAGTCAGGTTAAAAAGAGAGAGAGGAGGTGTTGAAACTGGTATTCACCCTCCTCTCTCTTATGATTACTCCATCCGCCAGCTGTTTAAAGCGGCATGTTTCCGTGCTTCTTGGGCGGATTGGTCTGCATCTTGTTCTCCGTCATCTCCAATGCCTGTATCAGGCGTTTGCGGGTCTGCTTCGGCAGGATGATTTCGTCAATGAATCCCAGTTCGGCAGCCTGATAGGGGGTGGCAAACTTCTCTTTGTAGGCATTCAGCTCTTGGGCTTTCGTCTCTGCGTCTGCCTTGCGGAACAGAATGTTCACCGCACCTTCGGCACCCATTACAGCGATCTCTGCACTCGGATAGGCAAAGTTCACGTCTGCTCCCGTCTGTTTGGAGTTCATTACGATGTAAGCACCGCCGTAAGCTTTCCGGGTGATTACGGTCAGCTTGGGTACTGTTGCTTCAGCAAAAGCATACACAATTTTGGCTCCGTGGCGGATGATGCCGTTGTTCTCTTGGGTGTACCCCGGCAGGAAACCCGGTACGTCTTCGAATGTAATCAGCGGAATGTTGAAGCAGTCGCAGAAGCGGATGAAGCGGCTTGCTTTATCGCTGGCGTCGATGTCGAGCACTCCGGCCAGATAAGCCGGTTGGTTAGCTACGATGCCTACCGAGCGTCCGCCCATGCGTGCAAAACCGATAATAATGTTCTTGGCAAAGTTCTGCATCACCTCAAAGAAATAGCCTCCATCGACTACTCTTTCGATGATCTCCTTCATGTCATACGGTACGTTGGGGTCGGCAGGGACAATGCTGTTCAGTGAGGCGTCTTCACGGTTGACGTCGTCGGTGCAATTCTGCTTGCGTGCCTCGTCCATGTTGTTTTGCGGGAGGAATGAGAGGAGCTCGCGGATCGACATCAACAGCTCTTCTTCGGTGTTGGCCATGAAGTGTGTCACACCGCTCTTGCTGCTGTGTGTCATGGCGCCGCCCAGCTCTTCTTTGCTGACTTCTTCGTGGATCACCGTTTTCACGACGTCCGGCCCGGTAACGAACATGTGGCTTTTCTCTTTCACCATAAAGATGAAATCCGTCAGTGCGGGAGAGTAACAGGCTCCTCCGGCACAAGGACCCAGAATGGCCGAGATCTGGGGAATCACCCCGCTTGCCATCGTATTCTGGTAGAAGATGTCAGCGTAACCCGACAAGCTTTCGATTCCCTCCTGGATACGTGCACCGCCCGAATCGTTCAGTGCAATGATCGGAGCACCGTTCTTTAAAGCCAGTTGCTGCACCTTGACTATCTTCTTGGCATTCGATGCCGATAGCGAACCGCCGTAAACGGTGAAGTCATAGGCATAGACAAATACTTGCCGTCCATCGATCTTTCCGTAACCCGACACGACGCCGTCTCCCGGAATCTTGTTCCGGTCCATGCCGTAGTTGGTGCAACGGTGCACCATCAGCTTGTCCAGTTCTACAAATGTACCCTTATCCAGCAACATGTCGATGCGTTCGCGGGCGGTCATTTTTCCGCTTTCGTGCTGTATATCAATCTTTGCTGCGCCTCCACCCAAAGAAGCGATGCGGTCACGTTCGGCGAACGTGGCATAAGCTTTATTTATATCTTCCATTGTTATTCTTGCTTTAATTTTATTCTAACGTTATCAGCGTCTGCTCTCCGGCAATGTTATCGCCCTCCTGCACCAAAATCTCTTTAATCCGGCAGTCCGAAGTCACCTTGTAGTTGCTCTGCATCTTCATGGCTTCGATGACGATGACCGTTTCTCCGGCCTTCATCTCTTGTCCCACACTGACGGGGATTTTCACCACCTTGCCCGGCATGGGCGAAGTGATACGGTCGTTCTGCTCCTCTTCACCTTTCTTGCGCATGCGCAGGTATTTCGCCTGGCTGTCTATAATCTCGACATTGAAGCTGCTGTAGTGTGTATTCACTTTGTAGCTCTTTCCGTTCTCTTTGCGAATCAGTTGGGCGTTGGAGCTGCGTCCGTCCATCAGGATGTTGCAATTCCCGTTCTCTGCCATGACAACGTCCGCTTCGAACGTTTTTCCGTCGATGGTGAGAACCACTTTGTTGTCTTCCTTGCTGACCAATTCTATTTCGGCCACGCGATTTCCTATATGTATTTCCATACTTTTATATTCTTAATACCCCTTTGTGCAATCCAAATTCTTTCCACTTGCTGATCGGGCGGTTATCCGCTGCCAGTCCGCTGTTGTTTTCTTCCAGGTTCATCAGGTAGTCCATGTAGGCGGCAATCAGCGCAATGTTTTCCGCACGCTCACTGGTGCGCGTGATGCATTGCTGAAGCACTTCACCGTTTTTGGCGATGAAGCCTGTGTCATAGTGTCCTTCCACAAAGTCGGGTGTATCCATGATGGCGCGCAGGTAACTGATGTTGTTCTTTACGCCCGTCAACTTATATTCGTGAAGCACGCGGCGCATCCGTTCGATGGCATATTCCCGTGTGGTGGCCCACACGATCAGTTTGCCGATCATCGGATCGTAATAAATCGGAATCTCGTATCCTTCGTATACATAGCTGTCGATGCGTACTCCGATACCGTTGGGTTCTGTGATTTGCTTGATGACACCCGGGCTGGGCATGAAGTTCATTTCCGTATCTTCCGCACAGATGCGGCATTCGATGGCGTGTCCCCGTTGCTGGATGTCCTCTTGTCTCAGTTGCAGTACCTGTCCGTCGGCTACCTTAATTTGTTCTTTTACCAGATCTACGCCGACTACTTCTTCTGTGATGGGATGTTCCACTTGCAGGCGGGTGTTCATTTCCAGAAAGTAATAATTGCGGTGCTTGTCCACCAGGAATTCAATGGTTCCCGCGCCGATGTAGTTCACGGCCTTGGCAGCGGCTACTGCCTTTTCGCCCATGTCCCGGCGCAGTTCCGGTGTGATAAAAACCGAAGGGCTCTCTTCTACGATCTTTTGGTTGCGGCGCTGCACCGAGCATTCACGTTCGCACAAGTGAATTACGTTGCCATGCTTGTCGCCCAGTATCTGGAACTCGATGTGATGGGGTTCTTCCACAAACTTCTCCAGATAGACCGTGTCGTCTCCGAACGAGGAAAGCGATTCGCTCTTGGCTGTTGTATAGGCTTCGGCCACTTCGTCTGCATGATGAATCAGTCGCATTCCTTTTCCGCCACCGCCCATCGAGGCTTTCAGCATTACCGGATAGCCGATTTGGTTGCAGAGTTCTACGGCTTCCTCAACACTTTTCAGGTTGTCTTGAGTGCCCGGAACTACCGGTACCCCGGCTTCGATCATCTTGATGCGTGCCGAGATTTTATCTCCCATGGCTTCCATTGTTTCCGGGTCAGGACCGATAAAGGTGATGCCTTCTTCCCGGCAACGGCGGGCAAAGGTTGCATTTTCCGATAAGAACCCGTATCCCGGGTGAATGGCGTCTGCGTGGCATGACTTTGCCACTTCAATGATTTTTTCTATATTCAGATAACTCTCTTTCGATGCTGCCGGTCCGATGCAATAAGCTTCATCGGCGTAAAGCACATGTTTCGCTGTTCGGTCCGCTTCCGAGAAAACGGCAATGCTCGTTATTTCCATCTCCCGACAGGAGCGCATCACCCTCACGGCAATTTCACCGCGGTTGGCGACTAAGATTCTTTTAATCATATTCATTTCTCAATTAAATGCATATACATATTCGCGCTTTTCCACCCTGCGGACATACGTCCACCCGATGAAAACACAGTATTTCTACGATTTGGGGCTTAACAACGATGCTTTCTTTCCTAACCCACGAGGAGAGAATGCTCTTATTCACGAATGGCAGGTCTTCTGACTGACTCTACATCTTACCGGGACCTTCCCGACAGAGTTTGCTTTTTCTGTCAGTGGTACGAAATTGGCTGATTGATAAGATGCTATACAGAGTTTCACAGCAGCGGGACTGTCCGGGATTTACACCCGATTCCCTTTTAATCTTCGTCCGTTGACCACGGATTCCGAACCAATTCGGCGACAAATATAGAGAAATATTGAATAGGATGGATACTTTTTGCACGAAAAGTTCAGTTTTGTGCAATGCCCCCGCAGCTTTTTTTCAAAATAAATGTCATATATACGGAACACAAACGGACTACCGATTGTTCTTTGGGTACAATAAACGAGCATAAAACGGAATGAAGTACTAACGAAATATACATACCATACTATGTCACATTTACCTACCTTGATTGCTGACCTTGCCTTAATACTGATGTCCGCAAGTATCATTACTCTTTTATTTAAATGGCTGAAGCAACCCCTGGTCCTGGGATATATCGTTGCCGGATTGCTGGCCGGGCCTTATGTCCGCATCTTCCCGACTGTTGGCGATATGGAGAACATCAATACCTGGGCTGAGATAGGAGTTGTCTTTTTGCTTTTTGCTCTCGGACTCGAGTTTAGCTTTAAAAAATTGATGAATGTCGGATCGGCAGCGTTTATTACGGCAACAACCGAAGTGATCAGTATGTTACTGATCGGTTTTATGGTGGGGCATCTGTTGGGGTGGAGTACGATGAATTCTGTGTTTCTGGGTGGAATGTTGTCCATGTCGTCTACCACGATTATTATTAAAGCCTTTGATGATCTTGGTTTGCGCAGCCAACGGTTTACAGGCATTGTGTTTGGAACCTTGGTGGTCGAAGACCTGATCGCTATCCTGATGATGGTCATCCTTTCTACTATGGCGGTGAGCAAAGAGTTTGTGGGTGAGGAACTCTTGATGAGTGTCCTGAAAGTTGCCTTTTTCCTGATTTTGTGGTTTCTGGTCGGTATATTCATCCTTCCGTTCTTCCTGAAAAAAGCAAAGCGGTTGATGAATAATGAAACTCTGTTGATTGTCTCTCTCGGGCTTTGCCTGGCAATGGTCGTGCTGGCTACCCGTACCGGTTTTTCGGCTGCGCTGGGTGCTTTCATTATGGGATCTATTCTTGCTGAGACGGTTGAGGCCGAACATATAGAACACATCATACAGCCGGTGAAAGATCTTTTCGGAGCTATTTTCTTTGTATCCGTCGGTATGCTGGTCAATCCGTCTGTCCTGCTTCAGTATGCCTGGCCGGTGGTTATCATTACATTGGTGACTCTTGTGGGTAAATCGATTTTCTCTTCATTGGGGGTCTTGCTGTCCGGCGAACCACTGAAGGTTTCCGTCAAGTCCGGGTTCAGTCTGGCCCAGATAGGAGAGTTTGCTTTTATTATCGCGGGATTGGGAGCCTCGCTCAAGGTGCTGGACCCGTTTGTTCCCCCGATTATCGTTGCGGTATCCGTTATCACTACCTTTACCACTCCCTATTTTATCCGGTTGGCAAATCCGTTTTCCGAATGGCTTTATAAAGTACTTTCCCCTCGGACCCGTGAATTTCTGGACCGTTACGCTTCCGGCAAGAAGACCGTCAATCATGATAGTGACTGGAAGCGGTTACTGAAAACGATTGTCGGAAGAGTGATTATTTACAGTGTCCTCCTTACTGCTATTTGGCTGTTGTCCGTTCAGACCGTATACCCGACGATAAACGGAATGTTTGATTCCCCGGGACGATGGCTGAGTGTAGTGATGTGCCTGCTCACCCTTTTGCTGATGATTCCTTTCTTGTGGGCCCTTGTTTCAGATAAGTACAATTCTCCGGACGTGTTTCTGAAGTTGTGGAATGACGACAATTACAATCACGGGAGGCTGGTAGCGTTGATTCTGTTCCGTGTTTCGGTGGCTGTTTTTTTCATAGCGGGAGTTGTCATCAGTTATTTTAGTCTTAATTACGGGATAGGTATTGTCATAGCTGTTGCCGTGTTGGGACTGATACTTCTTCTCAGGGAGAACCTCACCCAATATTCGCATTTGGAGAACCACTTCCTGACCAATCTGAACGGAAGGGAGGAAGCAGCCCGGAATCGCTATCCGCTGAAGAGCCGTTTCAACAGTGAGTTTAGTGATAAAGATATTGAGTTGACCTCCGTTTGGGTATCTCCTTATTCATCTTATATAGGGAAGTCGCTGGAGGAACTTCCTTTCAGGCGTGAGTTTGGTGTCAATGTAGTGGGGATTGTCAGGGGAGAACGGAGGATATACATTCCGCAAAGTGACGAGTGCATTTATCCGCAGGATAAGTTGATCGTGGTCGGTACAGACGGCCAGTTACAGAAGTTTCGTTCGGAACTCGACATCCGGCAGGATTTTCCGGACGAAAAGAATGTGCGACAAGAGGTGACGCTTCACTCTTTCACGGTAGATGAAGAATCTCCGCTCCTGAATAAAAGTATTGCCCAGTCACGGTTGGGAAAACAGTATGACAGCCTTATCGTTGCCATTGAGCGGGAAGACGAGTTGATTTCCATGAATCAAAGTACGGTTTTCCGTTTGGGAGATCTGGTATGGATAGTGGGTGACAGGGAGAAGATCAGACAACTCCTGATGCGGAAAAAGCATGTGTAAGTAAAGAGAGGAGGAAAGACAAACGATTCAGATGAAAATTTTCATTTTGACAGAAGCACGTCGAACTGTCATTCTGTATTTTTAATACGGGCTGTATTCGTTTCTTTCCGGGCTTCTTTGCGATTGCTCCCGAAAAAGCTGTTGTTTTGCCATTAGTCAAAATTAAAATGATGTGATTGGGGCTCTTTATCTGATATTATGGATTGATAATCTTCCGGTATAGAAGCATTCTGTTGATGTAACTCAATTCCGTTCTCTAAAATGATAGTTGGTAAATGCTCCCTCTGAGGTCTCTGATAACTTCAGAAAGCATGTATTTTACCTCTTCTTTTGCTTTATTAATTTCTTCCGGACAAAAGACTAACTTCTTCTGAAGAAAAGACTAACTTCTTACCGGGAAAACATTAACTTCTTTTTCGGAAAGAGTTAAGTCTTTGGGTACGTAAAATGGTATATTTACTCAATATAATGTAGATTTCTGTATGTAAATGTCATATCTATGCGTTGTATCTTTCTATTACATAAGTTTTGAATAGACGGTGTGTTATTAAAAAGAGAGAAATCGTTTCTTTCTGATCTTAAAATAGGAATATCTTCGTCTATTTGTGTTCGGGCCATTAAAGTGTCTCTTTTCTATGAAAAGTTAGTAGATATTATAATATTATTATTAAGTATAAAAGTTGGGATACCGCTTGTCGATTTCTGTTTTCATTGGCTATATTTGCGTGTATCTAAAATATAAAATACTATGAAGTCCATTTTGTTATCTGTTATTTCATTCTTGTTAGTCATGAATGTCTGTGGTAAGAATGATGTGGATATGAGAACTTATTTGAAAAAAGTTCTCGGTAATCTTGGTAAGATAGAATCAGCTTCCTATCATGAGCAATCTCAGTCCTGGCAACCCGGCGATACCGTTGCCATTACCAATTTTCATCGTTTTATTAAAGAATACACCAATCCTTCTGATTCAACCATCGGCGCGAGCTATGTGTGTCTTGACGCCAAGGATACGACGCGATTTGAATTTGGTTATGATGGAAACGTGAGGATGATAAGTTATCATGAGCATAAAGGGATTATGATCGATGATTTCACGACCAGATCCCTTCCTTTCAGGTTGGTGGCTCCTCCGTTTTTTTGTTATACCCGGAATATCATCGGATATGCTTTGAGTACGGGAGATAGCATCACCACCGAATGGAAGGATTTAGGAGAAGCGTATTACTTCAAGTTGGTGATACATGAAGACAGGCAGGTTGAATTTTTTGGAAAAGCGTACTACATACCGAAGCCTCCTTTTGATTTGGGAGACCCGACCTCGATTTACGAATTGTGGATTAGCAAAGCGGACGGTCTGCCTTATAAAATGCGCAGGGAAATGTCGCATCAGATTTCTGCTACTACTTGTTCGGATGTAGTCTTGAATCAATTGTCGATAGCCGGTTTAAACTTATATGATTATGTGCCCCAAGACTATGAGATCCGCAAGTATGGCGAGCAAAAAAAGGTCACTCAGCCTGCGGCGACAGATCTTATAGGACAGAAAGCTCCCGACTGGATGTTGAAAGATATGTATGAGAAACCGGTGGCGTTATCCGAATTTAAAAGTAAAGTGCTATTGGTGAACCTCACCGGTATCGGTTGTGGTGCTTGCCATGCATCCATTCCTTTTCTGAACGGATTGAAAGGGAAGTTCAATGCCGGTGAATTTGAAGTGGTTTCTATAGAAACCTGGGGACGTGAACCCCATTCGCTGCGAACTTATGCGGATAAGAATCAAATAAATTATAGTTTTTTGTGCGGTGATGAAGGTATTGTCAAGTCATACCGGACTTATGGCGCGGCACCTTTATTCTTTATATTAGATCAGGATCGGGTGATCAGAAAGGTCATCCGGGGGTATCGAATGGGGCGGACCGATGAAGAAATCACAGATGCCATCAAAGCACTGTTATGATAAAATGTATTTGCGGTTGGAGGTTACTCCAACCGCAAGTCGTATAGACAGGCACGCACCTCTTCCGGGCTGCCGATATGTTTCCCTATGTCGTCTGATAATTTCACACATTCGCGCCATTCCTGGTTCATGTTCATCTTGCATTGCGATAGCTTCATGACAATGTTTGATGGCTTGAATCCCGTATCGTTGGTCAGGTTTGTCCCGATGCCGAAAGAGCAACGGATCTTTCCCTGGCAATACTCCTGGATATCCAGTGCTTTGTCAAAGTCGAGTGCGTTACTGAATACGATTGTCTTGGTGGTCGGGTCGATGCCCAACTCTTTATAACGTGCGGTCAGCTGATCGATGAACCGGAATTCATCACCGGAATCACACCTCACGCCATCAAACAACTTAGCCTGTTTGCGGCTTAGATTGCTTAGAAAGATGGCAGATGTATAAGTGTCGGACAAGGCGATGCCAAGGTCGCCATCGTATACATTTACCCAATTTTCAAGGGCCATATAGTTGGCATGTTTATAGCCGAATTGCGCTCCGTGAAACATGAACCATTCATGGGGATGCGTACCCATGGGCTTCATGCCGTATTTCATGGCGAAATGGCAATTGGAAGTGCCGATACAGTAATGGGCTGTCTGTTTCAGGTGCCCGATGACTTGATTCTGCACATCGAACGAAAAGCGCCTTCGGGTTCCGAATTCAGAGAAAAGTAGCTGATGCTTATTGGACAGTTCTGTCTTTTCGGACAGTTTGTACAGGATGTCTTCCAGGTTGGCAACATTGCCGGACGATTGGTTCTTTATCTCCGAAACGATGGCGAGTAGAGGTACTTCATAAAGCGTTGCTTTGTAAAGATAGTCGTTCACTTCGATGTGAAGCTGCCGATTCTCGTCCAGACGGATTTCTATTTTCTCGGGTTGGAAACGGAAAGAAGAGAGCCACTCCCAATAGACCCTGGGCAGGAAGCGGCAGTTCTTTATCATATATTCCAGTTCTTTTTCGGTCAGTGCCACGTGTGATAGCTGACTGATTTCCGTTCTCAATCTTTCCACAAACTCGTCGCTATATTCAGTCCCGTCCCTGTCTTTGAAGCTGAAAGTGCCTATTGCGTACGGGAATAGTTTGATATAAGCATACGAAGTAGTGAATTTATAAAGGTCTGTATCGAGTATGGTACGAATGATCATTGGGTTCTTTTTTCTCTGTTATTCTCGTCAAAGATACAAAATATTCTATAGTAATCCATTCCGTATCGGTTCATATGGCAAAATCATCATTCCGAAGATAAAGTATTTTCTTTATACACGGTGTTCATTTCAATGATGATAGCTGATATTAAAAACAAAAAAAGATCTTATAAGTTGGTGCTTTTCTATCTTTTTATTAGTTTTAAAACTTAATCGCATACAAACAATCATGCAAAAATTAAACCAACAACCGGATATTTGTCCTTATTTCTCTCCGGAATTTAAAGTGATACCTCAGTATATTATAATGAAAGAGGGAGAGTGCATGGAATTGAATAATAGAACTACCAGTTTTTTTATTTTTATTCTTTCAGGTGAAATTACAATTAGTTTTGAGCAGTACACTAATCGGTCCGTGTTGGAAAATGAAATGTTTTTTCTGCCTAAAAACAACTGTTTTAAATGGAAAGCTGTTACGCAAACAGTGTTGATTCTTACAGGATACAACGCCACCATTTTCCCATGTACGAGTGTCAGGGCAAGAATTTTATATAAAATAAAGGCCGGCGTGAAGTTCGATTGCCGTGGAGTAGTGATGAAGGACGAAGTCAAAGTAGTAGTGAATCAAATGAAGCATTATCTTGAGTCCGGAATAAACTGTCATCATATGTACATTTTGAAACATAAAGAACTGTATCTCATGTTCAAGCACTTCTATACGTATGAGGAGATAATACAGATATTTTATCTTATATTAGGCAGCAATCCGCTCTTTAACGAACGGGTGTTGGATAATTATTTAAAAGTGAAAACCGTTAAAGAGTTAGCCGGTCTTTTAGGGTATGGCATAAAGACGTTTGAAAAGCTTTTCAGAGAGAATTTTGATGAATCTCCTTATAAATGGATGCAGAAACGGAAGGCTTTGCAGATACAACAAAGATTGATGAATCCCGCTATCTCATTGAAGCAGATCATGTATGAATTTAAATTTGCAACCTCTTCGCATTTTAATTTTTATTGTAAGCAACATTTGGGTGCCGCTCCGATGCAAATAAGAAACAGCAATAAGGATGATAATATGAGTACCTTGCCTTAATTGGTAGATTTTATACGCAAATTGGTAATAAGCTTCTTCTTTTTATTGCATAATTTTGTATTCAAGAAATAAGAAGACATAACCTGCACTCATATTCAGTATTTATGGTAATGAAGAAAAGAGAATTAATAAAGACGCAGATCTTATATGATAGGCATTAGGACAAGTAGCACACACATAGTTCTGTCGCTGGATTATGCAGTATAACTTCTTAAAAAAATGAATTTAAAGCACACAAATAAAATAACTGCGAAAGTCACTTGACGTCCGGTATACTGTAGCCTCCTGATGTAAACAGGAGGCTCGTTAACAAAATTATTTCGGAATACAAAAGTTCAATAAAGGATTTGGTATCGATCTTTTGCGCAATTGCTGGAGGAATCTTTTATTTGCAACCCGAAAAGATAATTTTGTTATATTAAATTAAAACTTATGACATCAGTAAAATTAAAATTGAACAAGACCCGTGCATTGAAAGATGGGAATTATCCGGTGGTATTCCAGCTAATCCACCAAAAGCGCAAAAAAATAATTTATACGAAATACCGTATGAAAGAAGAGGACTTTATAATTATTGCCGGAAATGTTGTTTCGGGTTGCCATACCGGTTGCAAAATCAGTCGCGAATTGTTGAGGATCTATAAGCAACTGACCGCACGAGTTCGCAGACTGGAAAGCCGTGGTGAGGAATATACAATAAATGATATCACTACTGTCATGTTTTCAAAAGCGACCGGGAAATTCTTATTACTGCCTTACATTGATACACAAATAGAATGGAAAAAGTCAATAATGAAAAACGGAACCGCCGCTGCTTATCAAAGTACCTATGCTTCACTTGCCAAATATATCGGTAAGAAAGAGGTGAAAATATCGCAAGTGAACCACCGCTTTGTAACTTGCTACAGAGACTTTTTATCCAAAAATGGGGCTACGGAAAATACGATCGGATACTATTTAAGGAACTTCAGGGCATTGTATAATCTCGCGGTAAAGGACGGCTTGGTTCCTCCATGCGATTATCCGTTCAAGGAAATATGTACCAAGCCCTGTAAAACAGTAAAACGTGCATTAGATCGGGAACAGATGGTTAAATTGGCTTGTCTGTCATTGCATTCCGATGCAGAGTTAAAACGTTCATTGGATCTTTTTCTTTTTGGTTTCTATGCCCAGGGAATGGCTTTTGTTGACATTGCATATCTGAAGTGGAAAAATATAAGTGGTAATCGGATTATCTATAGAAGACATAAATCAAAACAATTGATACAAATAGTCATTACACCCCAGATCAAATCCATTATAGACGAGCATGGGAATAATACGAACAATGCAGAAGAGTATGTATTCTCGGTTATCAAAAACAATGCAAATGAATATACTCAGTATCGTACAGCTTTAGGACGTACCAACAGGCACTTAAAAATAATCTCTGCGAAACTGAAGATTGATCCTCCGTTGACTACGTACACCGCGCGCCATACATGGGCAACACTGGCCAGAGAATACGGGGCCCCGGTTTCGGCAATCAGTGCGGGATTAGGGCATACCAAAGAAGAAATGACACTTGTCTATCTTAAGGAATTGGATTTGGCTCCTCTTCACCGGATCAATAAGATGGTAAATAATCTTCTGGAGAGAAAATGAGTTCCTCTGTATTTCTCTATTCTATAATAGAGATTAATACTTCATATTTTTCATCAATCTATCTTTCTCGCTACAAAAGTACGACATTGTCAGTTTGCCATTATTGCCAAAAAGAACAATAATTTTGATATTTCGTACAAAACTTCACAAAGTAGTTAAAAACTACTGATTTACAACCTGATATTTCATAATCAACTCCCGTGGTGTGCAATTAAAATGCTGCTTGCAATAGTGGGTGAAATGAGCTTGTGACTCAAATCTAAACTCCTCCATCAACTCTCCGACTGTAGTCTCTGAGGTCATCACTTTATTTAATATATGTGTGTTCCGTTGTTTCAGCAACCATTGCTTGGCCGTCATTCCGAATACTTCTTTAAATTTACAGTAAAAGCTGCTTTTACACATATTGGAGAGGGAGATGAGATCATTTACATTGCTTACTTTAAAATAATTGCCAATGACAAAATCTTTGAAAGTTAATTCTGCTGAGATGATCGGGTGGAACAATAAGGCTAATTCTTCTTTCAGATAAAAACCCCGGAGTAAAAAAAATAATTCCTGTTGCAACAAAGTGTGAAAATGTCCGCAATCCATCTTATTGGTCAGGCAATACGTAACAATCTCCAAATAAGGAGGAAGGGGATAACGGATAGCGAGTGACTGGAAATTATAATCCAGTTTCCTGCATAGTCCTGTTAACGATTGTAATATGAACTTATCACATACGTTTAAGGGAACATCAAAGGATAAGGAGAGTAACCGGGTACCGGCTATGACTTTAATTTCAACCATAGCCGTTTTGGGGAGTAGCACCATACAGTTAGCCTGAAACAAACGTTCTCTAAACTGATTACAATTGATGATACATTCTCCTTCGAGAACAAATAAAAGATAGTTCCATGAAATTTCTTTTTCCAGAATAACTTCTTCATGTGAGAATTCAATATATTTGAATCCGTTTTCTACCTTTTCCAGGTAATTTCTGCATGAACGATGCTCTTGTATATAGAGCAAATTGTTAAGTGAAGATTTCTTATTCATATCATATTGAGTTTGGTGGCTTATTCATTTTACTTCAGTATTATTTCAGCATCTTGTTCTGATAGCTTTTCGTATTGTACTAAAATACTGTGAATTAAACCTTAGCTTATTATATTAATTGTTCTTTTCATAAGGTATTATGTCGGTTGTGTGATACTAATTTGTTGATAACTAGAGTTTTATGATTTGCTTACTCTCCTTTCAATCTCTATTATAGAATAGAGATGTAGTAAAAAACAATATTTAAGCTTGAAACAAATAAACATTATCAATTTTATTCATTAAAAAAATCACAGAATGAAAGTTAAAAAAATCTTATTATCAATGTGTGCGATAGCGGCATTGGCAAGTTGTTCGCAGAATGATGACGTGGTTCCTGCTGGGGCGGGCGGTGAAGAAGCAAGGGTTGTCCTTAAGCTGGAGGGAGACGCTGTGGATACAAGAGCCGATGTGCCAGCTACTGAAGAAGGTGCCAAAATTAAGGATATTACTGTATTCTTTTTTAATACGACAGGGTTTATTGTGGGTACTCCCAAATACATAGGTGTCGCGGCGGATATTGCTAAACCGATTACGACCACTACGGATGCTTCTCAAGTGGTTGTAATAGCTAATCTAGGGGGTGACGAAACAACTACAGGTAAAAAATTAGCTGGTGTGAGCAGTATTGACCAGCTGAAAACAAAAGTATTTTCTTCTGTTACTACTACCACAGATCCCACAACCAAACATACAATTAATCAAACTAAGGATCGTCTGTATATGAGTGGAATGGGGAAAGTGACAATAGGTTCAGATGGGCTGACTGGTACTGCAACAGTAAATCTGCATTTCATATCGGCTAAAATTAATAAGGTAGCTATTTCATGGAAAGCTGATAATACAAACCAGAACTATTCAACTCTGTCTGTTTTTAAAACAGATAAGTCTAAATGGTTTGCCATCAAACAAGTCTACTTAATGATGTCTCAGACAAACTCACATCTTTTACCTGCAGATGCCGTAATCGTTCCGGCAGGGACGGTAACATGGGCTGGTGCGTTTGCTCCAGCTACGGGTTTGGCGTTTGCAGGGGGCTTGTCGTGGGGGAGTACTCCGTGGGTACCAGTTCCGACACCAACTCCTCTTCAAACAGATACTTACTTAGTAAAGACAGATCTGGCTGCTAGTTCTGCCGGAAATCAAGTGGCGAATGTCATTGCTGATAATCCTTGGTATTTGTTTGAAAATCCTGCTTCTTCTGATAAACCGACTGGGCTTGTAGTTGAAGTAGTATGGAGATCTAAAGACAATGCAGAGTACAACAGTGCTGATGTTTTAACCAAATATTTTACAATCTATTTTGGTGAAAAGAAAGCAGGATCATCTCCAGCTAATCAGCCGTATCTTGAGCCTGGAAAAACTTATGATATCAGTTTAAATCTGAACGGTGATTTTAAACCGGGCGGTAATGGTGGCGGTGGTAGTGACGATCCGTCTAAGCCGAGTGTAGATGCAAATATTACCGTTACGGTACATCCTGCAAAATGGACAACGACTGCTGAAATTACAAAAGAGTTTAACTAACTTCACAACTAGCTTTTTCCTTTAAAATGGGGAAAGAACATTCAATAAAATCGGTATGTGCCCGATTGTAAATCTGCATTCGGGCGCACTTCCGCTTTTAATCGGTAACAAGAAAGAATATCTATTATGATGATAGGCAACATTAAATTCCGGTTTCAACCGGGGATATTATCCTTTATGTTCGTACTGCTACTGTTGTCGGGATGCATAGCTGAGAATAATGACGATTGTTTCAGAGGTGTTCCTCTTCAAGTGAAATTACCGGCAGGTATTTTATCCGAAACAATGCAAGACATAAACATCTATGTATTTGATGGTAGCGACCGCTTGCTGGACATACTACCAATACGCAGTTTAGAGCCTGTCATTTTAAGCTATCCGGGCATACCCAGCCTTCATTGTATTGCTTGGGGCAACACACAGGATGGTACAATGTATGTCAGTCCCCTAAAAACGGGCGATCCGCTCTCTGCCGGTTTCATTTCTTTGAAACCCTCTGCCGTCACAAGGGCACAGAAGAGCATTTTCATCTCTCCCACCGATTTATTCTATGGAGAGCTTAATGTAGACAATACTTCGACGTCCAACCGCATTGAGGAAAAGGAAATGTCCGTTTCCCGTATGGTGGCGTCAATGAATATAACCATACGCGGTCTGGAGCTTCTCAGCCAGAGCAATGAAGGCGTTTACTCCATTGTGGTGCACGAAACTGCCAGTCGTGTAGACTTTGAAGGCCGTTACGGAGGAGATCCTGCTTCTTATGCGTTCTCACCCCGTTTTGAAGCCGGAAAAGATTACATCATACCTCCTTTCAACCTTTTTCCTACTACGGTCGGTAGCGGAATATCCATCGATATCTATCGTAACGGCAGCCTGCTCAGAAGTATAAGTACTGATAGCGGGAATCAACCCATCCTGCCAGTTGTGGGTAAAACGCTGAATGTTTTGTTGAACTTCAGACTCGATGTGGATGTGGAATTGGCACTCACCGGGTGGGGAGAGGAGTATATCTGGAAAGAATACAACTGATTTCCATAGAGTGTAAAACTATAGAATGATGATAAAGTAAAGAATATGAAGAATAAACCTATATTGAAGTTGAACCGGTTGGCAATGATTATTCCTGCGGTGTTGGTGTTGCTGTCCTTGTCTTCCTGCCAGCAGGAGGAGCCGTACAGTAACCGGACTCCTTCGGGCTCTACCCTCGTAAACCTTTCTGTTTCTGCTTCCAACAGCGATGTGACATTGGTTTCCGATGATCCCGCTTCGGCTATCAAGTCCCTTTGTATTCTTCAGTTTAATGCGAACGGAAATGATTTCGGAACCTTGCGGCATGTGGGCATCGGTACGGAGAATGTGGCAGGTGGTGGAAAATACAGTGCTACACTGCTTCAAAGCGTAGATACAAATGATAAATATAAATTTGTTGTGCTTGCCAACTTTCCTAATGGCTACGGTGTCTTCCAGGGTATGACAGGCAAAAGCTATGCTGCAGTGCAACAAGCATGCCTGAGCGAGGAGATTACCGGAAACCTCGGGTTTGATACAAATAATTGTTTTCCGATGTTCGGAATACCTAAAGGCGGAACTCCTGAAGTTATCGACGAGACCCTGGATTTGGGGAGTGTCTCTTTGGTGCGTGCCGTAGCGCGTGTGGATATCGGTATCGGGAAAAAGGATGCCAATACCAATACCTGGAGCAAAAACGGGGTAAAATTTAATATGACCCAGATTCAAATCTGGAAATCGGGAAAACAGTATGCATACATGCCTTTGGAAGGTAGCTTTTCCTCTGCCGGAGGTGCACTGACCATAACCGCTCCTTCTCCTGTAGGTGCTGTGGCGACTAAAGCCTATGACAATACATATATAACAAGCGGCACTTACTGTGCGGAGAAGATTTATCTTCCCGAAGTTGATTTGCAATGGGGAAGTGTATATGATACCAAGCATACGAGCCGTCTGGCAATCATCGTGGGGGGTAAATATAACGGTTCGCAGAAAGAGACATTTTACCGGGTGGATTTAACCAACGACCAGACCTCTGAAACGATGAACATATTGCGTAACCATGTTTATCGGTTTACCGTAACGAAGGTAACGGATGACGGTTATGATACAGCCGAACTGGCCTATAAAAGTATACCGAAAGATATAAGCTTTACTGCCGAGCTTACTCCATGGACATTCCCTCCTGCGGTTTCCGTGCCTTCCATAATCGGTTACCGTATGGTGTACCAAAACACGAATGGTGGCATGTTGTTGTGGAATACAGCAACCGGACTTACTATTCCTAAAAAGAGAGATACCTGGAAGGGGACTAAAATGAACTTTAACTATAACGGATTTTATGACGAAACAAATAACGCTTATGCTATAACCTATCCGATAGAACCTCGAAACGGATCGCTATATCACACCATAGAGGTGGCTTTTGATTATGAGGGAGTATACCCCTCCCTTATGGTATCGGCCGATGATGTCACTGACGTGACGGGTGGAGATACCAATCCGTGGAAAACGGGTAAAACCCTTACGGCTTTTGACATTTGCCGCAACTATGAAGGAGACGGATTTGGCGACTGGAGGCTTCCGCGGCTTTCCGAGCTGGCTTTGCTCTATTTAAACAGAGGGAGCCTGGAGGCAATGAGAGGGTTTGCTCCACTAAGCGGAACTTACTGGAGCGGTTCGGAATATCTGGTAAGTGATTCGAAGGTAGATAAAAGACACTCCGAACAGGCTTGGGGAATCAACTTTGATGCTACGAATCCGGGCAATGCGGCACCCTATGACAAAACAACGAAAAAATTTAAAATCCGGTGTGTACGACAAACGCAGTAAATGAAAAAATATCATATACAATAAATATGGATACTCAAAAGAAACATAATTTATCCGGGACAATCATCCTTGTATCGTGCTTTTTATTACTGGCAGGAGCCTGTGATAATAGTGACCGGATCGAGACAGAGACTCAGGCAAACGGTGTGCTCCTGAATTTCAATGCGTCGACGATTGATGCAACCACTACTGAAACAAGAAGTTTTGTTCCCATTGAAGGTTTTGCCAAAAACGAATATATTTTTGGCATGTCTGTCACCAAAGATAATGCATCACGGGGTGAGATTTTTGAAGGATCCCGTAATCTGAAAGCAACCATGAGTAGACCTTCGGGCGATGCGCCTTGGAACTGGGAATTCAGCAATAACGCTAGTGGTACAGTGGTAACTCCCCGGGGACCGGAAGGAAAGCCGCTAAGGGTAATCGCTTATTATCCTGCCATTGCCGGAACCGAGAACTTCACTGATGGAATTCCGTTTGATTTTACACAGACCAATAACCCCCAACAGAAGGAAATACTCTACAATACCAACACTTCATATACGATACCTTCATCCGGTGGCTCAGACAAGGTGACTATTCCTCTGAAGTTTCAGCATGCCTACTCCTGGATAAGTATCAAGGTAACGAAATCTGTTGATAAAGGCAGTCACAAGCTGAGCGGCGTATCCATAGACAACCTATCGGGAGGATGGATTAAAAACAAAGGAAAGATCAATCCGGCAACGGGTATGGCAATGCAGGGAGCTATTCAGGGACCGATAGGAGAAGTGAGGACTGCAGAGGTACTGGATCCCTCCGGAGATACAGCAACTCCTATAATATACGACTTTCTGGTTCCTGCATTTATGGATAGAAATGTTAAAGACGACGACCTTGTTTTCACATTGATAATTGACGGAAAGAAAGAAATCTTTTCTCTCGGAAGAGAGCACCTGAACAATGACGGAGACACATATGGTTTCAAGCAGGGTTATGTCAATACTTATAACGTTGAATTCAATAATTCGTCTCTGAATATGCGGCTTTTAAACTGGACATCAACACGTATTGATGGAGATTTTGGTCAAAATGTGACTAATCCTACAAATTATCAAGAGATGAGTTTCTACTATGCCGAGGATAATGGTGGTTGGACGACGGCTAATGGCAAAGTATTTCCTCCAAAATACAAAGACTTGCCAGCTGGTGACCGTCGGTATTATAATTACCTTACTACTGTGAAGTATGGTGGCAACGGAGAATATGTGCCGGCCAAACCGGTGACGGATCCGCCTCCTCCCAAAGGTATAATCATAGAGGATGATGCTAATGTTGCTACCCAGGAACCGGCTTGCAGGCTATTTCAGATGACTACAAAAGATGTTTCCATTGAACCGGTGCCGTGGGAAGATGAAATGGGACAGTTGGTTGCAAAAGAACTTTGCAGGAAATATAACGGGGGGGGCTTTAAAGACTGGAGGCTTCCAAGGGCATCCGAGCTCAGGGCACTATTGGTATATGCAATATATGGTGCCGGTACTAAACAATTTATAAATTTGAAACTAACGAATGATGTAAACCGGGAGAAACTTTACTGGACAGGAACCGAAGAAAGTGAGGACAAAGCTTGGGCTATGCTCTATTATGATGATAACACTCTTGTTGGTAGAGGCCCTAACATATCCGCTCAAGACAAAAGCACAAGACTCTCTGTACGTTGTATCCGGCAACTTCAATAACGACATCATATAATTTCATGAATGAATAATATTCTTATGATTAGAAAATTAATATTCTCAATATGCATGATATGCCCGTTGTTGGCGGGGTGTACGGACGACGACATGATGCCTTCATCCCAAATGCCTCTATCCTCGGAAACCGTTCCCGTCAGGTTGAATTTCAGCACCGAGGCTTTTAATACCCCCTTTCAGGGCGACACGCGTTCGGGAGGAGAAAGTACTGTTTGGTCCGTTTCCAATCAGGATATGGACATCGAATTGGTGAAAACACCCGTTACAAGAGATGCTGTCGCAGCCATTGATAAAGAAAACGCCGTCTATAACTATACCGTATTACAGTTCGCCGGAATAACGGAAACTGCCACTTTACTCGGTAAAGCTACCTATCCTTGTAAGGATGGGGTAATCACAACAGCGGATGTAGAGCTTCAGGCAACTACAACAGGGCCCGGCGGGACTGTCGTTAAACATCGGTTCGTGGTTATAGCGAACGTTGATGGGACAGATTTTAATACTTTGCAGGAAAATACTTCCACATATTCGGATTTGCAGAATATGCATATTTCGCAAGCAGGAAACCAAGACTTCCCTTTGCATAAAGTTACAGTAAACGGAGTGAAGAAAGATGCAATAATCATGTCTGGTTCGGTTGATGCCACCATAAATACCGGTGAAGCCAAACAGCTATCCATAGCTTTGAAACGGACGGTAGCGAAGGTCACTTTTAATGTTAAGACAGATAATCCGGCGTTTAGTAACTTAAAAAATTGGGACTTGATATTAATGAGTATTCCCAATAAAAGTTACTTTAACACATTGGGGCGGTTCGCCGTTTTCCCCACTGTAGATCCCCTGAACCAGTTTTCGGCTTATTGGTTCAAGCCACTTACCTCCACAGTAGGCGAGGCTCTTCCTCTGAATGGGAAGTCTTCCTATCTCCCTGTCAATCTTCAGCAGTCAGTAGCGATCTCCACTTCGGGCACTCGCCGTGATAACGCGCCAATCGGAGGTACTTATCTCCAAATTATGGGTAGAGAGATGTCTCCTGATGGAGTGGGTTCATTTCCCGTAGTAAAAGATTTCGTTCTCTATCAGATTTATCTGGGAAAGAACCTGACTACTGATTTCAGTGTGTACTCCAATAATAACCTGACCTATAATATCACCCTGAAGGGAAGGTCGGACGACGACACCAATGTCATAAGGTTTATTCCCGGCTATTTCTCCGGAGAACTTAAAGCGTATGATGCAAATGACAACGCCTTGGCTTCAAAAACCGATCCGTCTGCCGTTAAATGGGAATATTCCAAAAGACTGGAGGCTTTCTTTCAGGATAGCAAGTATACGGGACAACAGGCGGGGGGTGAGGAAAACGGCAGACAGGATGTGAGATGGCAGGTTATAGGTTCGTATAATAATCGTGGAGCCACCTCCCTGACAGACGGTTATGGCAATACCCGACAACTGGAGGCAAATGATATTTTTTATCTGCATTATCCGGCGGCGCAGGCCTGTTATGGAGGATTGAATGGACTGGTTAATGGAGGTGATACATCATTTTCATGGTATCTTCCTTCCGTCTCGGAACTGATCGGAACATGGATTTCTTCTGCAAGTACGGCAAGTCAGTTGAGTGCCAGCTACTGGTCATCTACCGCCCTTGGTAGTCCTAATGCTTTTATCATCACGAATAAAGGAGAAGTGAAAACCGCACCTGTCAATAGTAATGATGATCGTCACTATGTACGGGGCTTTCGGGATCCGGATGCAGTTAACACCATTCATTATAATATAACCCATTGAAAAGTGAAAATTATGAGTTTTAAATATTATATCCTCCTGCCGATTGTTTGGGTATGCCTCTGTTTCCCTTCAGATGCTTTCGGGCAGTATATCAAAAAAGAGACTGTCAACAGCCAGGTTTATGCCGTGATTTATGCGGAAGGATTGGCAGGGTCCGCCCAATGGGTCTCCGGGTTCAAAATGATGAAAAACGACGCAACCATCCGTCACCAGGTATCCCGTGGAAATGGTGGGAATCCGATTGTCAATGACAGGATTCCGATGCGTTTCATTATAGCTCCTACCGATGTAGCTAATGTCACCTGGATGCAGGCAGAAGGTGCAGGCGATGGAAATGGAAATCTGAATGCAGATTTTAGATCAACTGCTGCCACGGGCTGCCGTAGTTACAAAATAGCCGGTGACCCAAACCGTAAATGGCGTGTTCCTACCCAGCGCGAGCTGCAATTGATGTGGCTGTTTCGTGAGCCTGTGGGAGTTATCTATCCGGCAGCACAGATGGAAAACGTATCGTCAAAAATATATTGGGCTGCCACAGAGGAAGATGCTGCCAATGCATGGTATTTCGATTTCAAACAGGGGGTGCCTCAGTGTTCCTGGCAGCTTAAAACTACTTCAAGCAATGTGAGATGCGTAAGTGATTATTAACCAATAATAAAATGTAATATGGAAATTCCGGTATTAGCAAAAACGATGGAACTTGACAATCTGTATCACATCTATCTTTTTTATGTTGATGATAGGTGGTGTGCATTTGGCTGTTCTGCGTATTACTTGAGTATCATGTATCCTGAGTTGGATGACTTTGCCGAGGCATTTTTTACGAGTGATGGAGACTGTCTGCCTTTCCTTCCCGTTACCGAACCCTGTTTGTTAAACCTCTCAGATTATTACAATACCCTGGTCTCGGATACCCATATACAGGTTAGCGTTCCACCTACGGTCTATAGCTATCGAAATGGCTATGACAAATGGTGCACTAAACTGTTTGTTGACAAAAATAAACTTCATATATTGAAACATCAATGAGACGAATCATACGATATTGTTTATTATTCTTTTTTCTATTGTTTGCAGGTAGTCTTACGAGTAATCTGCAGGCACAGTTTTATTCAGTACAGACCAATACGCTTAAATTGGCTACCACTACTTTTAATGCCGAGGGCAGTATGCTTTTGAGTACCCATTGGACGTTGAATCTTGGTTTTTCTTATAATCCGTGGAACTTCAGCGATACACGTAAGATAAAACACTTTCTGATAGAACCCGGTGCACGGTACTGGTTCTGGCAAACCTATGCAGGTAGTTTTATCAGTATGTATGCCATGGGGGCCCGTTACAATGTGGCTTGGGATGGTCTGTTGGGTGGTGACTACCGTTATCAGGGATGGGGGTATGGTGCCGGAATGACTTACGGACGTTCCTGGTTGCTGAGTAAACGCTGGAATATGGAAGTGGAGGCAGGATTGGGATTGCTTGTGGCTCCGTACACAAAATACCGTTGCGAACATTGTGGAGATAAGGTAAAATCGGGAACTTACTTTTTACCGACTCCTAAATTGGCATTTAATCTTGTTTATTTATTCTGAGGTTGATTTTTTATTCGACCCACGAGTGTATGAAGAATACTAAAAGTTTCTATATTATATTTCTGATAATGGTTATTACTGCATGTACGCCATTCGGTCTTCTCCATAAAGATCAGCCCAGGGTGACACTGGCATTGCCGGCCAGGCAGGAAACGGGACCGATGAATGTGGTAAAGCGTGATTCTGTTAGCTTGCCTCCGGTTTCAAATTTTACATTTGTCAATTCTAAAGGAGATTCTATTCCTGTGGGTATGTCTGTAGAATGGGATAGTATCCATAAAGAGAACCTGACTACGCTGGCTCTGGATGAGGTTGTGGTGTCGGCCCGTTCTACCCGTAACACGGCGGAGCGCAACGGGATGGTTAACATAGAATTTGTAGTAACGGTGCCGCAAGCCCTGCAGAAGGATAACTGGATGCTTAATATCCGCCCGGTATTAATGCGGGGGGATACGCCCGATTCATTAAAAGAATTGCGTTTCACGGGC
Source organism: Bacteroides fragilis NCTC 9343 (assembly GCF_000025985.1). Taxonomy (NCBI): domain Bacteria; kingdom Pseudomonadati; phylum Bacteroidota; class Bacteroidia; order Bacteroidales; family Bacteroidaceae; genus Bacteroides; species Bacteroides fragilis. Next base: position 3,919,787 of record NC_003228.3, on the reverse strand, counting down.
CAACGTTTTCGGGAGGCGCAAGAGCGGGATTATCGGCATTATGACCGTTTTGTCGAAAAAATCATCCCGGATTCTGTCAATTTTTACCGGACTTATGTAAACTATCACTCTTTCGAGCGCTATCTGGAGCGTTTGAAGTGGTATAAACGCGGGTTAGAGAAACGTTGGGCAATACAGGATGCCAGGAAACGTCGTCCGGACCCTTTGCTGTTGCGTTTTGATATGTTCAACCGTCAGGTAGGCAGGCGGGACAGCCTGATGAAAAGTCGTATGTTGGATAACTCTCAACGAATGATTACCCGGCAGTGGTGGCGATACGGTCGTGCATGGGAGCGGATGAATGACACCTTACAGTTTCAAAGTAGGCATCTGCTGGAACGTTTCCGCTTCTTCAACAATAAATGGGCCGATAATGCCGCTTTCCAATCCGATGGACTGATAGCCCGCAAGAATTATTTTCGCGACAAAGCACTGAGTACCCCTATGTGGCAGGCAAAGCGCGCACTCTATAAAGCGGACCCGGATGCTGCGATACGAATATATGATTCTCGCTTTGGCTATTTTAATGATAAAATGGAACGGCTGGATGTTACCCTTTACCGATATTATCGTACCAAAGGCGCGCGTGCTGAAAGTAGAGAAGGAGTAAGATTTCTGCGAGCTTTTATGGTGGGACGTGATACTACTTCGTCGTACCTGAACCGCAACCAATTAACGGAGAAATATATTCGTCGCTACGAGAAGGTGAAAAATTTCTTCCCGATGTTTCATTTCCGCCGTCCGGATCCGGATACGTTATTTCCTTTGTGGGAGACGAGGACACGGATAGATACAATGCAGACACGGCATACATTGCTGTCGAAGTTTTCAAAAGAAGATATATACGAATATTATGTCCGGCAGCAACAAGGGGTATCTGATAGGGGAATGATAGGACCTTTTCGTGGTCTTCTGCCTCTATATACCTATCATCGTGATTTGCCCGATTCTATAGTATCGCGTGTCCCGGGACGTAAAACACGGCGGGATTTTGAACTCAGCCAGTTTGATTCGGCTACTACGGTTAATCGTTATATCGGTCGTTACGAGTTTCTGCGGTCAACTTATCCGCAATACCATTTGATACGTAAATTGTATAACATACATCCGCCTGCTCTGCGGCATGCGGCCCGGCAGGCGAGCTATGAAGAGCGACTGGCACGTATCAATTCTCTTGATTCGACCAGTCTGATAAAGATGTTCTATAATACACAGAAAATTGCCCGTAATGAGGCGCGTAAGGCGATGAAAGATACAAAATACCGTGATATCGTTCGTTTTCCGTTCAATCCTGAAGCGCAGCTCGATACGGTGATTTATGCTACTGATCAGGTACATTTCCTCTACTCGCAGAAAGTACCGGCAGATGAAAATTCGGCACGTATGAAGGTATATGTAGTTGGTGATGTGCTGAATAGTAATGGAAGCAGGTTTTCCCTTCCGTACTCGGATACGCTGACTTATCTGGTGAGTTCGATGACTAAGTTTGTTGACAGGACGCCACGCTTTGTTCGAAAAATAGTTACCCGTGATGCGGAAGCAAATGCTAGTGTAAACTTTTACTTTCCAAAAAACAGTTTTCGTATGGATGAAACTATTGACGTAAACCGGCAGGGAGTGAAGCAGGTACATAACCTTACTCTGGCATTAATGACCGATCCGGTATATATCATAGACAGTCTGACACTTTTGGCTACCTCGTCACCCGAAGGTAACTGGCACGTTAATGGAGAAATAGCCCGAAAACGTGCGGAATCAATCCGTAATATCTTGGTGGAGGACTTCAAACAGCTTTATGATTCATTGGCTATCGGTGCTGCTATCGAGATGGATGAGGCGGGCAACATCATCCGACAGGAGATGAAGGACGGGATTCCGAACTTGCCGGAGTTGATAAAGATACGTACCGTACCTGAGGGGTGGGAGAAACTGCGCCGTCTGATTGTAAATGATAAAAATTTTCAAGGCAATAAAGGTGCAATCTTGAGAATTATTGATCGTGAACAGGAGCCCGATCGGCGCGAATGGCTGATTAAAAGTCAGTATAAGACAGAATATGCCTATATGTTTGACAAACTCTATCCGGCAGTACGTAGGGTGGATTTCCTTTTCAGTCTCTCCCGTCGGGGTATGCGGCAGGACACACTCTATACCAATGAACCGGATACAATGTATGCCCGAGCTGTGGATTATCTGGAGAAACGTAAGTATGGGCAAGCTTTGGAAATTCTGCGTCCGTACGAGGATGTAAATACTGCAATTGCCTATATGTCTTTGGGATATGATAAGGCTGCCTTACGAATACTTGAACAATCGTCGCAGACTGCCGAAACCCAATATATGCAAGCTATTCTGAATGCTCGTCTGGGTAATGAGCAGCGGGCTGTATCGTTGTTGCTCAGTGCGGCGGAAGTGGATGACCGGATAAGATTCCGAGCCAATCTAGATCCGGAATTATCTCTATTAGTGAAGAAATATGGCTTGTTTAAAGAGGATGATTTGTGGTAATTTTGAGCGGGAGATATTGGGGAACTGCGTAGATGTCTTTACAAAAGAACAGGAATATAACAGATATAGTAAGTGGTCAATTAGTTTTCTTTGATTTGCTTTTGTATAAAAACTGTCTATTCACGTTTTGAAACGAGCTTAGTTTATGTTTTTAGTTAGAATACTTTTTGGTTCGGTAGAATAGGAAAGTGTCGTTGTATTTTTATCTCATGAAGATAAATAAGATTGTTTGTTTTATTCAGATGTGCTCGCTTCTAGAGAGAAGGAGCACATTTTGTTAAAATAATATTCGCTGTATGATTTGTGATTAAAAATACCTTTGTCGGAAGCGACGGATGCATTATCGGGATTTATAAGCTATTCTCGATTTTGATATAACCTCAGTAACTTGATAAGATTCTTTTTATACTAAGTTTATTGTCGGATTGTGTATTGTCAATCCGCCATCTACTACTATGGTCTGTCCGGTAATGTAACGTGCATCTTCGGAGGCTAAAAAAGCGATGGTCGCGGCAACGTCTTGCGGTTCACCTAAATAGGGTGTCGCACATTGCCCGAGAAATATTTTGCGTACCTCTTCATTAAGATTATTCAGTGCGGCCGGGGTCAGGATCAATCCTGGTGCTACTGCATTGCAACGGATGTTTTTCTTTCCCGTTTGGGTGGCAATGTATTTGGTCAGATTGATGACTCCTGCTTTGCTGGCTCCATAAAGAGTACCATTCGAATCGGCCGTGATTCCACTTATTGAGGCTACGTTTACAATATTTCCACCACCTTGTGTGCTCATAATGGGGATAACCAGTTGGGACAAATACATGGTACAAGATAAATTCAGATGAAAGGCTTCGTCAAAATAATCCATATCCAGAGTTTCGATGTTTGTGTCCCGTCTGGGATTTGTACCTCCTACATTGTTTACCAGTACATCGATCTGTCCGTATTCCTTCATTGTAAAGGTGATTAGTTCTTTGCAGCTTTTCAATTCTGTAGCAGAAAAATAAACCGGACGTACATCTGCTCCCGAATTACTAAGCTCGGCAGCAAATTGGTCTGCTTTTTCTCTTGAATAGTCAGCAATAACTACTTTGCCGCCTTCAGATACAATGCGGCGTGTGGTTGATGCGCCGATTCCACCGGCAGCTCCCGTGATAATGATTATCTTATTTTCAAATCTGTTCATAATAGGATGGTTTTGAGGATTGATACTTACATAAACAGTCTGTTTCAGAATTTGTTATTCGAATAAACCCTCTTTAGCACCATTTCCCTGACTTTTGCATCTGTATATCTTTTATTCCGCCAAATCTTTATAAATCCGTTAAATGTTAACGAAAGAAAGCCTAAATGTTAATAGGACGGTCGTTCTATTAAACCATGTTATAAGATGGTCCGTTTCGCTTGGTAAATTTGCAAAGTTGATAAAAGTCCGTATCTTTGCAATGTGTTTTTCATAGTATTAGATTTAAGGTTAACAAAAGATTGGCTGTCTGGGATAGATAGCCTTTTTTTATGCCCATATATGAAGAGACTATAAATACAGTGTTGACTTCATTGTTCTACTTTTAGAAGTAACAGATTGCATATCTCTGCAATTGCTGAAATCTGATTATTAATCGTGCTTTTATAGATTTATACGTGCTTCTTTACTCGATGCTTTTGGATGATGTTTTATATTCGGTGAGTTGGGAGGATATAATAAATAGTTTGGGATAGATTAGCCTTCTTTATATCTGTTGAGGTAAAAAAGAACTTGTTAATTGTTAACAGTATAAATGTGAAATGTTAATAAGTTGCCGACAACATTAAACCATGTTATATTATGACTGGATATGGCTTGTAAATTTGCTAATTAGTTGGAAATCGGTATTTTTGTATTGTGTTTTTTCATAAGTATTAGATTTAAGGTTAACAAAAGATTGGTTGCTCGGGATGAGTAGCCATTTTTTGTTTTATATGGTTTCCCTATATTAATCTTTATTCTTCCATCCGATTGGTTTCCTTTATAATTTATAGATGATTTTGAAAGCAAAATGATTTTTATATTGTTATTAGTGCAATATCAACGTTCTATAAGCTTGTTCTATTTATTAATTATTAAAGGAAACATTATGAAAAAAAATCTATTGTTAGTTGGAGCACTTGTAAGTGCTTTTTTGTTAGCTTCTTGCTCAGGCGGGGATAAGAGTAAAGCTCCTGTTGTCAGTACGGCAGATATTGAAAATGCGGCAGAAGTAATCAAGTATTATAATACTTCGCTTGGGGTGTTGAAAGATATGGTGAAGGAAAAAGATGTAAATGCTGTATTGGATTATATGGAACAAAAAGGAAAAACCCCGGCTCTTTCTGCCATTGTTCCTCCGGCCGTTGTTTCAAAAGACTCGGCAATAGTGTTGAATCCGGGTAACTGTTTCAACGAGGAGACCCGCCGGAATCTGAAACAGAACTATACCGGATTGTTTCAGGCAAGGACAGAATTTTATGCCAACTTTGATACTTATCTTTCTTATTTGAAAAAGAAAGATGTAACGAATGCGAAGAAATTGTTGGATGTGAATTATCAGTTAAGCACGCAGATGTCCGAATATAAACAGAATATTTTTGATATTCTGAGTCCGTTCACCGAACAGGCCGAGCTGGTACTTTTGGTGGATAATCCGTTAAAAGCACAAATTATGTCTGTCCGAAAAATGTCTTCCACAATGCAGAGTATTCTGAATCTTTATGCACGTAAACATAGGATGGACGGTCCACGTATTGATCTGAAGGTAGCCGAGCTAACTAAACAACTGGATGCGGCGAAAAAACTTCCTGTTGTAAATGGTCATGAAGGCGAAATGAAGTCTTATCAGGCTTTCCTTTCACAAGTGGAAACATTTATAAAACAGGTGAAGAAAGTAAGGGAAAAAGGAGAATACAGCGATGCTGATTATGATATGCTGACCAGTGCATTCGAGACTTCCATCATTTAGAACATTAGAATGAATGTTATACTTTTCGATGGTATATGTAACCTTTGCAATGGTGCGGTTACATTTGTTGTAAAGAGGGATAGAAAAGGCTTGTTTCGTTTTGTTTCATTACAGTCCGAAACGGGGAAATCCCTCTTGAAACGATATACTGTTGAAAGTACTAATAAAACTCTTTATTATTTTCGGAATAATCGTTGTTATTCCAAATCTACAGCTATACTCTATATTTTAAAAGATTTGGGGGGATTCTGGCAGTGTCTTTATCCATTAATTCTTATTCCGGCTAAGCTGAGGGATGCGATCTATTTATTGGTTTCGAAATATCGGTATAGAATATTTGGGAAAGCAGATTCATGTATAAAACCGTTTGGTTTTTCTTCGGAAGAATCTAAAAGATCAGATTAATTTTAACTTATCTAAAAAAAATATATCTTTGTGGCAAAGATGTACATTTTTAAATAAAGAAATATGGATAAAGTGATTATTAATTCTTATGAAGATTTTGAGAAGTTGATAGGTCAGCAGATTGGAGTCTCTGACTATCTGGAAGTTTCTCAGGAACGTATCAATCTTTTTGCTGATGCAACATTGGATCATCAATGGATTCATGTGGATACGGAACGTGCTAAAGTGGAGAGTCCTTATCATAGCACTATTGTTCACGGATATTTGACATTGTCATTGCTTCCTCATTTATGGAATCAGATTATTGAGGTCAATAATTTGAAGATGATGATCAATTATGGTATGGACAAGATGAAGTTTGGACAAGCTGTATTGTCAGGCCAAAGTGTACGTTTGAAAGCAAGTCTCCATTCTTTGACTAATCTGCGTGGTGTGGCTAAAGCCGAGATTAAATTTGCGATTGAGATTAAAGATCAGCCAAAGAAAGCCCTTGAAGGTATCGCTATCTTCTTGTATTATTTTAATTGAGAGTAGTACTGAAGGTGTGTCATAACTCACTACAGAGTAACACAGGGTTCCACAAAGTGAACTTAATCTATTGATAACTAACGATGCTGATCTGTGGCGTATCCGGGTTTTGACACATCCTCTTTGGTGTACTCGCTCTATTTATTTAAAAAACGAAAGAAAATCCATCCTGTAACATTGGTTACAAATTATTTGTATCTCATTTCCGACCTTTGCCCACTGAATAATAAAAGATGAAAGTTATGAAAGATTATAAACTAATGGCGGTTGGACAAATTGTAGCCGATTGTTTTGATTATGCAAAGGTCTTCAATAAGTATGGTATTGATTTTTGCTGTAATGGAGATGTTTCCCTGGCTGATGCTTGCGGGAAAATGGGGATAGACGCAGATTGTTTGCTTGAAGAATTGAAGCAAATAAAATCGGAACAGTCCTTAACTCTTGACTTTAAAAGTTGGCCTATAGATTTATTAGTAGATTACATTTTGAAGTTCCATCATCGTAATATCCGTTATCAGGGGCCGCAAATTCTCCAGTTGCTTGATAGGGTTTGTGAAGCACATGCCGGAAAGCACCCGGAACTTTATGAAGTGCGTGAACTGTTTCAGGAATCCTGGATAGATTTGAACAATCATCTTACTAAGGAGGAGATGGTTTTGTTTCCTTATATATATGATTTATTTGATGCGGTGGCTCAACATCGTCCTATTCCGGCTTTCCATTGTGGAAGTGTGAGTAGCCCTATTTCGGTAATGATGAGCGAACATGATGCCGAAGGAGAACGTTTTCGCAGGATTTCCGGGTTAACTCATGGATATCTGGTACCTGGTGATGCTTGTAGTAGTTATAGGTTGCTACTTGAGATGTTGAGGACGTTTGAAGATAATTTGCACCATCATATTCATTTGGAGAACAATATTGTTTTCCCAAAGGCTATAGAGTTACAAGAGAATTGTGAATGAATGTGTTAATTGTTAACGTTTTTAATGCGAAGTATTAACAAAATAGGCGTGAATATTAAACGGTGTTATAATACGGAATATTTTTGATCTGATATTTGCTAATTGATTGAAATTCGGTATATTTGTATTGTGTTTTTTTCATAAGTATTAGATTTAAGGTTAACAAAAGATTGGTTGCTCGGGATGAGTAGCCATTTTTTGTATAAGACACTTTGGTTGCTTATTCTACAATTAAAATAGGAGGATCAGAATCTGTATCCTAAACCTATTCTTAAACCCGGATAAACGGCAGAAGTTCCATTTGAGGATCCGATATAGCCGACTCCACCCGATAGATCGAATAGAAAATGCTTCCATACGCGACGGAATCCCCAATAGGGGGTGATAACATATATGTGGGCTGCTTTCACTCCACTGGTAATGGTTATTGGAAAAGAATATCCGAAATTAACAGATAAATACCCGCCGGAATTGCCCCAAGTACGTTTGCCATTGCGATGTCTTTTCTTCAGGTTATAATAAAAACGTGGTTCTATGGCTAAATCTCCGGTTACTAAATGATAGTCTTTGGTGTCGATATGAAATTCGCGGAGTGATTCCATTTTGAGCTGTAGTATTCTTCCAAAAGCATAAGAAGATCCTGCGCTAAAAATAATAGTCCCTTTGGGGGCAAAAGCATATTCATAACTATAGGCTAGTCCGATGCCATTTAAACTGATGCTGTGACCGGAGACGGTTTGGAATTGGGCAGATACATCGGGCCTTTTTCGAGGATTGTGTTCGGCACGGATAGAAAGAGCGAATAATGTAAGTAGGATTGTGGTGATAAAGAGTACTTTCTGCATATGTTTTCTGTTTTTGGTTTTATAATTGATTTCTTGATTATAAAGACAGAAAAAATAAGAAGATTCCCTATTCGGATGATAAGAATAATTTTACGATAAAATATAAAATCTAAAGTTTAGGTAGATCGCTATCACCGTTACTGACCTAAACTTTAGATTCTGTATGCTATGCAAAATGCTTGTTATTTACGGATACATCTGACAGAAAGAGCTCTGTCTGTTATATTACCATCTTTTATTTCATTTGTGGTATGCAGCAAATAGATTGCTCTGTTTGTTTGATTTCCAGATGAATTGGTAGACCAGTATACCACCGTATATAAGCCGTTGGTATATCCGTTCTTACTTTTTAGAATATATCCTTCTGGTACTCCATTGAATCCCGTAATGTTTAGTATGGGAAGCTTGTCACCATTTTCATCGCTCGACCATGGTCCGAATTTCAGTTTAGAAGCATCGTTGTTTATATATTGCTTTAATAGTTCCCACTCGGTTTCGGTAGGAATACTCCATCCTTGAGGTGATAGCTTGCCTGAAATAACAGCTTCTGAATTGTAAAAGTAAAAGTCTTGAGGTGCATCTTTAAATTTGCCGGTGTAATAGCCTGCTGTTGTTGTAAAATCTTTTTTTAAAGTAATTGCTTTACCGTCAGTATAGTGTGTCGCTTCTAGACTACGTCCCATCCAATATTGGATTCCTATTTTGACTATAGGGTAAGTTTGGGTTTCCGTATTTCGTATATCTGTCAAGACCTCTTCTTGTAATCGCACCGGTAGAGGGTTTTCCGGCTTAGAAATTGATATTGAGTTGTCTTGGGTTATATAGAAGTCGCTGATGATGCTTTGATTGCCTGGCGTGTAGTCTAATGCGTTATTAACTTTGTTCCAAGAGACTTTACCTCCATGAATGGATGCTGGTTCGTCAAGTAAACAAATTACTGTTCCGTTATTCAGATCTGTTGCTCCGTTTAGGACGGGATAGACGACAATGGCTTGTGCGTCGATGTTATCAGCTAAAAGATACTCTTTACATATTTCAGCTACCTGAGTTCCTTCATTAATTGCCTTATAAACGTTACTTTTACTGAATTTTAGAGCTGAGAGATGAATTACGCCTGATGTTTCCTGGGCTGTCGTTTCACCGGAATCCCCTTCTGTCCAGTCTGTAATGCTATGATCGAAATTGTTGATTTGGATACCTTCGGATGATTTATAAATAATGGCTATAGAACAATTTTTTTCACTGGCTAATTGAAAATTATCAGGAAATGGACAACTATAGCTTTTACCGTTTATATCTATATTTATATAGTGATTGTCAGATTCTATTTTTTCGGGTATTAATATGACTTCTTTGCCTGTCAGAGCGTTATTCTCTATTTTCCATTCTCCATGAGGTGTGACACTAATTGTTTGTCCCGATGGCTCGAATCGATCTGTGAGAAAATCATATGATGCGTCCGAATGGAATCCATTTAATGATAGAGATGGATTGTCATTTAAAAGTTCATCTATATCTTCTCCCGGAGCTGGTTTTATAGTGATTTTCAGTTTGCAGAGTTTATGTTTATATTCCATAGATACCATATTTTGACTGGGGGTAATATCACTGTTTGTAGCGATCATAAAGTCGGAGAGCGAGTGTTTGCTTACAGAACTTTGGTCGGTATGTATTTGGACTTGCATTATACTTTGGTCTTGGTTAATACCTGTTTCTTGAAAAGGGTAATAACTTATAAAATCACATTTACCGTCTCCCTTGGGATAATAGATTGTTTCTTCTGGTTCGAAACCGGTTGCTTGGGAACATGTGAAACGCATATTGTCAATGTATCGTTTCTGGTTGATGGTTGATAATTGTGTCAATACATACAGACCGATGGCATCTTTTTCCTGAAATTCGTTATTGATAGCACGTGTGTGGTTACATAAAATTTGTGTAGAAAGACGGATGGGTATCTCTCCGGGAATATCTACAGGATCTTCTGAAATTTCATTTACACATGAGATTGTAAAGAGTAGAGGCATCATTACGATTTTTATCATAAAAGATGCAATTGACTTGTTTTTCATGATTTAGTTTTGGGGTTATTTATTTGTCTTTTTAGTCGTTTGGTTTATGTGATAACAAAACTAGTATTATTAATATAATTATTACTATGAATTACGATAATATTTTGAATTTATATAATAATTGTTTAATTGGATACGATGCTTACATTATTATATAAGAGAAAGGGTAGTTGGGGGAGAGATTAGTATGTATTATTTGTATTGAATATATTTATTGCAGTAGTACCAATAGGCCGGCAAGAGGAGAAAATGCCTTGCCTGCCTATATTCTTTTGAAGATTTACCGGATTGGAATGTAGATTTCGGTTAATAACTCTTCGGGAGGAGTACATGATGGATCATTAAGATACCTTTCAGCACTTGGTTCATCGCTTAGTGTACACTCCATTTCAGGTAGATATTTGCCGTAAATTGTGTCATACACGGCTTGCAACTGATCGTATGAACCCTTGTATAGGAAGGTTGCATAACGTCCGGCAGGCAATTGCTTGAATCCTACATTTCCTTTCGGCCTTGCATTTGATGGTAACAACATACATACGTCAGTACGAAGTTTATCGGTTGGGGTTACTTTGGGGTCATCATGGTAGATACAGAGTGGAGAAGGGTCTCCCATCGGAAGATTTTGTTCTTTCACAAACTGAATGAGGTGCATCCATGTGCCTGCATAGTCATTTAGTTTATAATCACCAAAGAGGCGGATATAAATTACATTTCGTTGGGGGAGTTCTCTGATTTCCTTTTTCAATTCCAGATCCGGTTTAATAATTGCTGGTTTCATAATTACATAGTTTTTATTATTACGATATTCTGTTGGAGAGATACCATACATTTGTTTGAATATTTTGGAAAAAGACGATGGAGAAGCATATCCGATCCGATAGGCAATATCGGATATGGAAGTTGATGAATAACGTAATAGGCGTGCCGCTGCTTCAGTTCGTGTCCGGACAATAAAGGTACCGATGGGTTCACCCAAAAACGCTTTCATAATGCGGTGAAAGTAGAAGGGGGAGAAATGGGAAATTCTGGCCAATGATTTCAGGTCAATTTCTTCACCCAAGTGGAGATTAATATAATCTACTACTGCATTTACACACTTCTGATATTCTTCTTGCGTTGTCTTTTTTCCTTCCATGATTCAATTGGTATTTCAATGTTGCAAAGATAGGGTGAAAAGAAAGAGGGCACTTGTCCGATGTTGCTGAATGCAAATAAAAATGCTACCAGTCAATTTCTTCTATGCCTCTGCTTCGTAAAAAGGTATTGGCTTTACTGAAATGTTTGCAACCGAAAAATCCATAATCGGCGGATCGGGGAGAAGGGTGTACGGCGGTTAATATTAAATGTTTATCGGTATCGATTAGTGATGCTTTTTCTTTGGCATATGATCCCCATAACATGAATACCAGGTTTTCACGTTCTTCACTTAATTTTTTGATGACTGCGTCGGTGAAAGTTTCCCATCCTATATTACGGTGTGAACCTGTTTCGTGAGCTCGTACGGTAAGTACGGAATTCATGGGGAATACTCCTTGTTTGACCCACCTATCCAGATTACCCGAATTGGGAAGCGGCTTGCCTAGATCCTGATGTATCTCTTTAAAAATGTTGGAAAGTGAACCGGGAATAGCGACACCGTCCGGTACGGAAAAACATATACCATAATATTGTCCCGGATTAGGATATGGATCTTGACCTAAAATGACTACCTTTACATTCTGAAAAGGACATGAATTGAATACATGAAAAATTTGATGTCCGGGTGGAAGTATATGTGCCTTCCCGTATTCATTCTTGACAAAGTTCACTAATTTTTCGAAATAGGGTTTATCGAACTCTTCTTGCAGGCGCTGTTGCCAGCTACTTTCTATTTTGACATTCATCGTATTGAGGTAAGATTTGATTTCAACAAAGATATTAAAAAAATCAAGAATAAACTTACCTAATACATTATTCTTCTATCTCAATCCAGAATGTTGTATCAGAGGATTCTACTCTTTAATCATTGTCAGTAACATTTTAAATCTTTCAATAGCTGTCAATGCATGCGGCGCATTAGCCGGAAATACAATACTTTCTCCTGCATTTACCGTAAAAACTTGTCCATTTACAACAATATTCGCAGATCCTTCCAATACCTGTACTAAAGCATCGAATGGAGCACTGTGTTCGCTAAGTCCTTCGCCTTTGTCGAATGAGAATAAAGTAATGTTTCCGGCAGGGCTTTTGATTAACTGCTTACTGATAATTCCACCTTCAGAATATTCTACTAATGAGGCTAGATGGAGTACAATTCCCTTTTTGAATGACTGTTCCATATTCTTATTTGTTTTTTCATTCTATGTGAGAATAAAACGTTTGAGGGAAAAAATTGTTTATCCGCTTCTTTTTTATACTTTTGTTCCGTATTCATCATTAAGTCATTAATCTCCTACATGAAACTTTGTATATAGCTAAGCTCGACGAATAATTTTTTCTAAATAAAATTATTCAGCTATAGGATAGATGCCCCGGCTTCTCTCCCTGAGTTTCATATCTATTTATTTATTAGTTATGTACATGTTGATACTGTTGGGTAGGATATCTTCCTTGTGTCATAAATGTGCAGTATTCATAAAGTTGAGCAATGAATTATACTTATCGACAAATTTGGCTTATCAACTATCCTGTGATGTTGAGCATTCTGATGGAACAATTAATCAATATAACCGATGCTGTTTTTCTAGGGCATGTTGGTGAGGTGGAACTTGGCGCTTCCGCTCTTGGCAGTATTTATTATCTTGCTATTTATATGTTAGGATTTGGTTTTAGCTTGGGAGTACAAGTGATGGTTGGACAGTACAATGGAAAGGGACATTATACCGGAACAGGCAGAACTTTCTTTCAGGGGTTAGTCTTTCTATGTGTACTTGCTATCTTGCTTAGCCTCTCTTCTTATTTTTTTTCTCCGTTTCTTTTGAGATATTTTGTGCACTCTTCTGAGATATATTGTGCCGTGATTGATTATCTGGATTGGAGATGTTTCGGTTTGCTTTTTTCTTTTCCCTTTCTGGCATTTCGTTCTTTTTATATTGGTATTGTCCGAACCAATGCTTTGTCATGGGCGGCACTGGCAGCCGTTCTAATAAATATTCCCTGTAATTATTGGTTTGTTTTTGTTCTTGATAGAGGAATAGCGGGTGCAGCGATAGCTTCTTCTTTGTCCGAAGCTGCTTCTCTTCTGATTATTATGGTTTATACTTGGCTGAAAATCGATAGAACAGACTTTGGACTAAAATTTATATTTGACAAATGTTTGTTAGTGGAGCTATGGCACCTCTCCGTATGGAGTATGCTCCATGCCTTTATCAGTGTTGCTCCGTGGTTTCTTTTTTTCGTGGTTATTGAACGACTGGGAGAAGCTCAGCTTGCTGTTTCTAATATTATTCGAAGTGTCTCTACAATCTTCTTTGTGATTGTCAATTCGTTTGCTGCCACTACGGGAGCATTAGTCAGTAATTTGATCGGAGCAGGAGAGAGGCAATACCTGTTTCCGCTTTGTAGGAAAATTTTAAAGTTGGGCTATGCAATTGGGCTTCCCCTGGTAGTATTAGCTATGGTCTTTCGTCGGCAGATTACTGGATTCTATACGGACAGTTCTCAACTTATTAATATTTCAAGTATCCCTTTTGCAGTGATGTTGCTGAATTATGTGTTTGCTTTGCCTGGATATGTGTATATTAATGCGGTGACGGGTACGGGTAAAACCCGTATTGCCTTTTGGTTCCAGTTGATAACGATTGTTATTTATTTGTTCTATTTGTATCTGCTAAGTCATTATACCGCCTCTCTGGCAGTATATCTGACAGCGGAATATCTTTTTGTGATTTTGTTGGCTGTTCAGTCCGTACTCTATTTGCGGATATCATCGTAAGATCTTTTTAGTCCATGGGCACTCTTTCTTTTTTCTGATAAAAGCATAAATGATCGTATACATGTCCGTCATAAGTCATTTCTGCTTCATGGAGTATACCTTCGTATACAAATCCGTTCCGTTCCAATAAAAGTCGGGAACGGGTGTTATGCGGATAACAGTTCGCTGAAATCAAATGCAATCCCAGTACGTTAAATCCGTAATCCAATATGGTTCGTGTCGCTTCTGAGGCCATACCTTTTCCCCAATGGCACTCTTTCAGCCAGTATCCCAACATACGTGTCCGGGTATTTTCCCGTTTGGGGTCAGTAATAATACCGATAGAACCCACCAGTGAATTATCTTCTTTGAGAATTATGGCAAAAACTCCTTCATTTCCCATAAATACAGTATGCAAGACCTCTTTGGAATCTTCGATACTTTTATGTGGTTCCCAGCCGGCGTTATTTCCTAAGTTTGGGTTTTGGCAACATTCAAAGAGCTCTTGCAGATCCGTTTCCCGGAAAGGACGAAGAAGGAGACGTTCGGTTTCTAAAATGGTGGTATGCATGGGATTTGATAATTTGTTTTAGGTAAAATGAATATAATATTGTGCAAATATGGCATTTTATTTCCAATGGGTGATATTTATTCATTTTTTATTATCTGCTTAATCATATTTGAGGCAAAAAAACAGGAATCGATGTAATAAATCCCCGTTACCAAAGAAGAAATGCGATCAAAATAACATGAATTGCTTTCGGATCTTAATTATACTACCGGGGGAAGAGATAAAGTGATGCTCTACCAATCGTCAAAGTTTGACCGGAATTGTACTTTGGTTGTTGATGGATAATATATAATTTTCTCTTTCCTTCTTCATAAATCATCTTTTTTTCTCTTTTCTCACTTTTTCTTATACGATTTCGGGACATAATTATCCAAATTTATGTCATAAGATACAGCTATACTTTTATGTCATGGATTTATAAAACACCTTTCAGTGTATCTTATACTTTTGCAGGCAGATTTCAGTAGTTATTAGAGAAATTGATTAGGTGAAAGAGGTTTTATAAACAAAGGAAAAGAGGATATCTTAAAAATATCCTCTTTAAAAGAAAGTAATGATACACAATAATAATCTAACAGAGCGACAATGAACTCAAAAAAAGTACTTTTCATCATCTTCATTTGTGCATTGACTGTGACCGGATGCGATACACAAGAACAAACTACTATAGATAGTGGCTTAACTCTGATACGGGCTACACAAACACTTGATTCTTTATATGCAAATTATTCTGTATCAGGAACCTGTCTGTTAAGAGAGAATTATCCTTCCAATGTAGGAAATTACACAGCCACGTATCTGGCTTCTGAAGAACAAAAAGAAATCCCCAATCAATATTCTTACTTATGGCCTTATTCCGGGACATTTTCTGCTGTAAATGCACTATGGGCAGCAACCGGGGATGAGAGCTATAAGACATTACTCGATAACAAGGTATTGCGGGGACTTGAAAAATATTTAGATATCAGCAGAAGCCCTGCCGGTTATGCCTCGTACATAAACACGGCTTCCCAATCCGACCGCTTCTACGATGATAATATCTGGTTGGGTATTGACTTCACAGATGCTTATCTAAATACAAAAGAAGAAAAATACCTGAAGAAAGCCCAGCTTATCTGGAAATTTATAGAGAGTGGAGCAGATGACAAATTAGGCGGAGGTATCTATTGGTGTGAGCAAAAGAAAGTATCTAAAAATACATGTTCTAACGCACCGGCATCGGTGTTCGCATTAAAAATGTTCAAAGCTATCCGAGATAGTTCTTACCTGATAAAAGGGCAGGAACTATATGAGTGGACTAAAAAAAAACTGCAAGATTCAACCGATTATTTATACTTTGACAATATCTCTTTGGATGGGAAAATTGATAAGTCTAAATATGCCTACAATAGTGGACAAATGATGCAGGCTGCCACTTTATTATATCAACTTACCGGTTGTAGCCATTTTTTGAAGGATGCTCAAAATATAGCAAAAGCGTGTTATAACTATTTTTTTATAAATTTTATACCTGAAGAAGGGGAACCTTTCAAACTCCTTAAAAAGGGGGATGTATGGTTTACTGCCGTTATGCTGAGAGGGTTCATTGAACTCTACCAAACTGACCATAATAAAACATATATCAACTCTTTCAATCAAAACATGGATTATGCATGGGAACATGTGCGTGATGAGAAGGGGCTTTTTGATATCGATTTCAGTGGAAGAACCCATGATGACCGCAAGTGGCTGTTAACGCAAGCTGCTATGGTAGAGATGTATGCTCGGTTAGCAGTAACTAAATAAATATAAACACTTATTAAAAAAGAATTGGTATGACAAAAGAAAACTCTTCCTAGCTCATTCTTCCTGTTTACATAAACAAGGAACTATCAGATGTTGAAAAATAAATGTCTTTTTAATCAAAGTTAGTATTATGAAAATAAAAAAACACATTCTAATACCTCTAATGGTATTGCTACTTTTTGGAAGTATGGACGCGATGGCCGCCATAGAGCAGGCTATACAAGTAAAAGGTAAGGTTGTAGACAATATTGGCGAACCTGTAATTGGTGCTAATGTAGTTGTAAAAGGGACCACGACCGGAGTGATTACTAGTATAGACGGTAGTTTTGCCATCGACGCTGTAAAAGGTTCTACTATTGTGGTATCTTTTATCGGTTATTTATCTCAGGAAGTAAAAGTAACTGGTAATTTTCTAAATATTACATTAGAGAACAATACGGAATTGTTAGACGAAGTAGTGGTAGTGGGCTACGGTGTACAAAAGAAAGCCAACCTTACGGGTGCTATTGCCACAGTGGGGGCGAAGGAACTTGAGGACCGTCCTGTAACTAATGCTGCCGCAGCACTTCAGGGTAAGGTAGCCAACTTGAATATCTCCAATGGAGACGGTGGTCCGGGTAAGAAGGCATCGTTCAATATCCGAGGTTATGCCGGACTGGACGCAACCTACAGTCCATTGGTTATCATAGACGGTGTAACCGGTTATTTCGATGATTTGAATCCCAATGACATTGAGACGTTGACTGTATTGAAAGATGCTGCTGCAAGTGCTATCTATGGAGCACAAGCTGCCTACGGTGTGATATTGGTTACCACTAAGTCAGGTAAGAAGAATGAAAAGACTGTCATCAATTATAACAATAATTTTTCGTTCAACAGTCCGACCGTACTACCCAAAACAGCCGGTTCATTGGAGTTTTCCAGACTTTTTAGAGAAGCTGACATCAATGGGGGCGGTAGTGGTATTATTGACCTGGAGACGATGGAGCGTATTGAAAAATATTACTATGATCCGACCAGTATTCCCAACAACGTGCCGCAACGAGATAATCCGGACCGTTGGGCTGATTGGGGAGACGGACGTTCAAATGCCAACGAAGACTGGCAAAAAGCTATGTTTAAGAATAACCAGCTGAACCAACAACACAACATCTCAATTCGGGGTGGTAGCGACAAGACTACATACGTCATGTCTCTGGGATATCTGAAAGACGAAGGCAAACTGAGATATTACGATGATCATTATCAACGTTACAATGCGTTGGCCAAAATTACGACTGACGTGACGAAGTGGCTGACCGTGGGCTTGAATGTGCGTTATTCACACGAAAAGAGTGTATCTCCCGCTTACGGCATGAATCCGGGTGGCAGTGTCAACGATATGATTGGTTGGACACAAGTAGTGTGGCCTACTATTCCTGTGCGTGATCCCAATGGACATTTCTCTCCGGCCGGACGTATGGTATTCATTGCCGATGCCAATCCTCAGACCTCATACACCGATAACTTCTGGGGCACTGCTAACGTAGTCATCAAGCCACTGAAAGGTTGGACTATCAATGCCGACTTTACCTACAACAAATGGATGAACAAACGTAGTTACTCCAAAGGTCTCATTTATTCCTACTCGGTGAGCAACGAGCCTTACCTTGAAGGTGGATTTGGAACTGAAGATACGCGTGTATGGCAGGAATCTAACAATGATGACTTCACATCAATGAATGCATATACTACGTATGAAAAAGAGTTCAAGGGACACAATTTCAAGATAATGGCCGGTATGCAGTCGGAATATAAGAAGAACTTCGGTCTTTATGCCAATAAAATGGGGATGGTATTACCGGGCCAACCGTCCATTTCTACCAGTACAGGAAAGATAGAGGCCTGGGATTCTCTGGATCATTATGCTACTCTCGGTTTCTTCGGTCGTTTCAACTATGACTACAAGAGCCGCTATCTCTTTGAGTTCGACCTGCGCAGAGACGGTTCTTCCCGTTATGCCAAAGGACACCAGTGGGGAACTTTCCCAGCTTTTTCCGCCGGTTGGAATGTGGCTAAGGAAGCTTTCTTCGAACCTTATACTTCGATACTTTCCGAATTACGTTTAAGAGGATCTTGGGGAGAATTGGGCAATATGCGGGGAAAAAATTACCAATATATCTCTACCGTACCTTATAACGCTACGACCGATTATATTATGGGTGACAAACGAATCAGTGCCTTTGGTGCTCCTAATATGATTGCCTATAATACATGGGAGAAGAATCGTACTTTGGACTTTGGCGTTGACATCGCCGCACTGAACAATCGGCTTACTATGTCGTTCGACTGGTACAGAAGAGATATTATCGGACTTATTACAAAGGGTGTCACTTTGCCTGCCGTGCTGGGTGTAAACTCTCCTGATACGAACAATGCCGATATACGTAATGAGGGTTGGGAACTGACACTCGGATGGAGAGACCAGTTCTCGCTGGCATCCAAATCATTCAACTACAGTGTATCGTTCAATCTTTCAGATTACCAAGGAACTGTTTTGAAATATTCAAATCCCAAGGGGCTGATATATGACTACTACGTAGGTAAGAAGATGGGGACCATATGGGGATATACCACCGATCATATAATGACCGATCCTGCTGAAGCGAAAGCCATTAACGATTCTGGCGTACAGAACAAGTTTGGTGGTGACTGGGTTGTAGGTGACATCAAGTATGTGAATCTGGATGATGATCCTAACATTAACGATGGAAATCAGACGCTAGAAGACCATGGAGACCTCTCTATCATTGGTAATGATACCCCCCGCTATAATTTTGGTTTTGGCTTCAATGCAGACTGGAACGGTATCGACTTTTCGATGTTCTTACAAGGAACCATGAAACGTGACTTATGGCTGGAAGGTCCTGTTGCCTTTGGACTCGGAGGTGGGCAATGGGGTTCCAATGTATGGAAAAACACACTGGACTGCTGGCGTGAGGATGGAAGTAATCCGGATCCATGGTTACCAAGACTCTATTTGTGGAGCACCAGTAAGAATTTGCAGAAACAGACCCGTTACATGGATACTGGTGCTTATTGCCGCCTGAAGAACATTCAGTTGGGATATTCGTTACCGGGAGCTATTATTAATAAGGTAGGGCTGGAAAAAGTACGCATTTACTTCAGTGGAGATAACCTGCTGACTTTCTCCGGTATTAACGAGAACTTTGATCCCGAAGCTCCGTGGGGCGGTGCATATCCCATCTCCAAGTCAATTTCCTTTGGTGTTAACGTTACATTCTAAAACTCTAAAAATACAAAAAGATGAAAAAGTTAATCTATACACTTTGCCTATTTACCGGCATGGCAATCTCTTCTTGTGAAGACTGGTTGGCAAGAGACCCACTGGATCAGATTGCGGATGTGAATCTGACCTATACGGCAGATGAATGCAAACTGTACGTAAATCAGTTTTATACCTCATTTTGGGGCTCGCCTAACAACTATATTTATCATATTGACCGAGGTTCGGATAACCTGCTTAGTGACAATTATCAAGATAACAAAGACTTGATTGAAGGTTTGCACCAGGTTCCTTCCAGTGGCGAAGGCTGGGGAACTACTGAATGGGGAAAAATACGCAGTGTCAACTTTTTGTTGGATAACTGTGACAAGTCTCCCGAACCGGAAAAAGCCCGCAAATACATTGGTGAAGCTTACTTCTTCAGAGCTATGCTCTACTATGAACAGTTTCTGCGGAAGTTTGGCGGTGCTCCCTGGATTGATAAAACACTGGATCTTGAATCAGGAGAATTGTACGGCCCTCGCCTGAAGCGGCACGAGTTAGCTGATAAGATTCTGAATGACATGGATGATGCCATAGACAGATTACCGACATATAGTCAGCAGGAGACCGGACGTGTCTCAAAAGAGGCAGCTATGCTATACAAAGCACGAATTGCCCTGTTCGAAGCCACTTGGGAAAAGTATCATGCCGGTACGCCTTTCGCCGGAGAGGGAAATGTACAGGCTTATATGGAAGAAGCGGCCAGAATGGCGAAGTTGGTCATTGACAGCCAGTTGTTTGACTTGGACAACATGGGCGTGGAAGACGGCTATCACACACTGTTCAACCGTTGGGACTATTCAAGCAGCAAGGAGATTATGCTATGGAAGAAATTTGATCGCTCACTGGGATTTTGGCACAATGATAACCGTAATCCCGGACGTAATGGTGCCGGTGTAGGATTGACCAGGGCATTGGTTGATTCCTATCTCTGCATCAGTGAAGACGGTACACAGGCATTGCCGATAAGCCTGGCCGAAAATTATGCAGGGGATACTAATTTATTGAATGTGGTTGCCAACCGTGACCCACGCTTGGCACAAACAATGTTTACTCCCGGACGTCCGAGAACTATCAACGGGAAGGATACAACGGTTGTGTTCATAAAGCCGAATATTACCCTTTCCGGTGTAGAGAAGTGTTCCACAGGATATGAACTGGCCAAAGGTGCTGATCCCGATGCCAACGAACAGGAGACCATTTCGGGAAGTATCAAAGGAAGTATCATTTTTCGCTATGCTGAAGCACTGCTGATTTATGCAGAGGCAAGAGCCGAACTGGGTAACATCACACAGAATGATTTAGACATTACCATTAATAAACTGCGTGATAGGGTAGGTATGCCACATCTCACACTTTCCGTAGGTTATACCGATCCGAAGGGAGACTTTACGGCAGCAAGAGGTTATGAGGGGGTACCGGTTTCCAATCTGCTACAGGAGATTCGACGTGAACGCCGTATAGAATTAGCATGTGAAGGTTACCGCCACGATGACTTAAAGCGTTGGCGTGCCCACCACTTATGGAATCACGATAGAATACAGGGGGCAAACGCTGCTCAGTTTGAAAACCTGGATTGGTTAGTGAAGTATTTCCAAAACGACTTCCACATTCCCGCCGCAATCAATAAGGCAGATTTCATGGAAAAGGTGGGGCATTGGAGTCCCGAACGTAATCAGGACAACTACTGGGTGGACAGTGAAGGTTATTTTGAACCTTATCAACGTCACATTCCGGACGGACATTTTCATTTCGACCCAACAAAAGCGTATCTTCAGCCGATTCCTACTGAACAATTGGTGTTGAATCCTGACTTGAAACAAAATCCCGGCTGGGAAAAATAGTAATAGTTAAAGTTAAAAATTTAATGTAATATCCATACCTTTGTTTTTCCCTGTCTGTAGGGAGGGGGAAAAGCAAAGGTAAAAAACAGAAAATGAACATGAAGAAAAATGTAATTCAGACATTGATTAGCCTTACCGTCATCATCGGAATTTGTAGTTGCACTACCTCCCCAAAGAAAACAACACAAAAAGAGGAGGCCACAGGAAAATGGGTAAAATATGAAAATAATCCTGTCTTGGGTGGTGGCGATTTAGGTACGGTATTCGATATTTGTGTACTGAAAGATAATGACTCTTATAAGATGTACAGTTCTTGGCGCCCCCAAAAAAGTATTGCATTGTCCACAAGTAAAGATGGAAAAAATTGGAGTGCGCCGCAAATAGTTTTGCCACCTGTTGAAGGCAGTAGTTGGGAGGCTGATATGAATCGTCCGGTTGTTGTTTACAAAGACGGACTGTATCACATGTGGTATACGGGACAAAATGACGGTAAGTCATGGATTGGATATGCTATAAGTAAAGACGGCTATAACTTTGAACGGCAAAGCAAAGAACCGGTCTTGTCAGCGGAACAGCCTTGGGAGAAAGTTGCGGTCATGTGTCCTCATGTAATTTGGGATAAACACGAGAATATTTTTAAAATGTGGTATTCCGGAGGAGAACAATATGAACCCGATGCTATCGGTTATGCAACGAGTAAAGACGGGTTACATTGGACTAAATGGGACAAAAATCCGATATTTAAAGCCGATCCTGCACAAAGTTGGGAACAGCATAAGGTTACCGCATGTCAGGTGATAGAACGCGAAAATGATTATTTAATGTTTTATATCGGTTTCTATGACATTAATTTTGCGCAGATAGGAATGGCACGTTCCAAAGACGGAATCAATGATTGGGAAAGATACTCCGAAAACCCAATCATTTCTCCTACGGAAGGTGGGTGGGATGCCAGTGCCACTTACAAGCCATTTGCCATTCAAGAGAAAGACTGCTGGATGCTTTGGTACAATGGGCGGAATGAACATTTGGAACAGATTGGTTTGGCTATTTATGACAATCATGACTTAAATTTCTAAGCTATATGCAAATAAAGAAGTTATTTATAGCTTTAGGTATAGTTTTGCCCCTGCACATGCAGGGGCAAAACTTCCTCATTAAAGATGCTCCGGAAGTAATCGAGTCTTACGTCAATCAATTCAATCGTGAAGATAATGAATTGTATAAACAAGATATCCCTAACTGTGGTGCATCTGATTTTTTAAGAAAGAATATTCCATTTTTTGAGTGTCCGGATAAGGAGTTGGAGAAAACATATTATTTTCGATGGTGGACCTATAGAAAGCATATAAAGAAGACTCCTGACGGGTTCGTTATTACTGAATTCTTGCCGGATGTTCCTTGGTCCGGAAAGTATAATACCATCAGTTGTGCGGCTAACCATCATTTCTACGAGGGCCGGTGGCTGAGAAACGCTGAAATTTTATCTGATTATGCTTCTTTCTGGTTTTCTGGTAGCGGGAATCCGAGGCTATACAGCTTTGGGGCTGCAGACGCTATCTACAATTACTATTTAATTCACAATGATAAAATGCTACTGGCCGATTTGTATCCCAAGCTAAAAGATAACTTTGCAAAGTGGGAAGAAGAAAAGCGGGATTCGACTGGAATGTTCTGGCAGGTTGACGACAGGGATGGAATGGAGATGTCTGTTTCCGGACATTTGTCAGAAGGTGGACGTGGTTATCGTCCTACCATTAACAGCTATATGTACGGTGAGGCTGTTGCGTTGGCAAAAATAGCTTCAATAGTAGATCGTGACATGGAAGCCCGGACCTATCAGAAGAAGGCTGATAAGTTAAAAGGAATAATAAACCGGAGGCTATGGGATAAACAGGCTGATTTCTATAAGGTTATACCTCTAAATGGCAAGATGGAATTCTCTTATGCACGTGAACTTCTTGGATACATTCCCTGGTTCTATAATATACCGCCGGATAACTATTCCATAGCATGGAAACAACTATTTGATTCCAAGGGATTTGAAGCAGCCTATGGCCCAACTACTGTAGAACAGCGTTGCCCTGATTTCAAGATTTCATACGAAGGACACGAATGTCAATGGAATGGTCCCAGCTGGCCCTATTTGACTTCCATGACACTGGCAGCAATGGCTAACTATTTCAATAGTTATGATTCTCCCATCATCACTAAAAAAGATTATTTAAGTCTTTTGAACATATACAGTAATAGTCATCGTATTTTATCAGTCAATAACGATACGATTTGTTGGATTGATGAAAATATCAATCCCTATACGGGAGACTGGATATCGAGGACTCGCCTGAAATCATGGAAAAACGGAACTTGGGATGATTCTAAAGGTGGTGTAGAAAGAGGGAAAGATTATAACCACTCTTCTTTTTGTAATTTGATTATTTCAGGATTAATGGGAGTTCGTCCGCAGGAAGATGGAAGTATTATCATAAACCCTCTTGTTCCTGATGGATGTTGGGACTATTTTTGTTTGGATAATGTATATTGCCAAGGCAAAACCATTACCATTATTTTTGATAAGAAAGGGAAAAAATATGGTAGGGGAAAAGGTTTTATAGTTTACGTGGACGATAAATGTTTATCCCATACGACAAGGGTGCAGAAAGTAGTAATCCGGTAATTTATTTATGTAACATTCAGGATACCCTTGGAGACCATATATCAGCATTTACAAAATACCCTCATACCTTTCGTTTAACAGTGACAAAGGATGAGGGTATTTTATGAGAACAATTAATCCTTTTGTGTAATTCCTCTCCAGTCATCTGTTCGGAAAGGTGAAGCCGGAAGTCCTGCTCCATTATACAAATAGCAGACCGGATTATTGGCCCAAGCATATCGCACAGCAACCGGATAAGGTACCGCTTCAGGTGCACTGACTATAATTTTGTCTCCGTCTATCTCAGCTTTGGCCCAATGGAATTCATGATTGCGCCCGGCTATAGCAAAGCCTTTCAACTCCTTGCCATCGCTACTTTTCAATCCACCATCGGTATGATCAAAAGAAAGAATTATCTTATTTCCTACAATCTGATGGGAGCGATAGATCGGGCCGGAATAAGGCAGTTTTTCCCCATATGTTTTGGCACGGGCAATCAAAGCCAGTCGATGTCCTACGGTTTGTTTATCTTTAGGGTGAATGTCGTTGGCGTCACCTCTGTCTATTATTACAGCCATACCGGTATTGCCTACTGCCAATGCACGCATTTGTGCTTCACGAAGCTCTGCCCACTCTGATTCTGCCGGTTGGGAAACTTCATGCATAAAATTGGCCAGTTGCACAAAATAGAATGGAAAATCCTGTTTCCAATCCCGGCGCCAATTCTCTATTACCAATGGGAAAAGTTCCCGATACTGATAGGCTCTGGAAGAATTATTCTCACCCTGATACCAAATTGCTCCTCGAATACCATAAGATATCAGTGGATGAATCATTGCATTATAAAGGGAAGTCGGTAAATTGGGATCTACGGATCTGTCTACCGGAAGTGCCCCTACCTTATGAGTATCCGCAGCAACCTGATATTTCCAATTACCGGACAGACTAATCTGTTCATCATTTGTAGAGCGAAGATAAAGGTCTCCCCAAATGCCACAGTTACCACCTGTATCCAAGACTCGAATGGCTAATATTGCTTTTCCAGCCTTTACCATTTTTTCCGGAATGATGTATTTGCGTTGAAGAGTCGGCCCATCTGTACGGCCTATTTCTATTCCATTCCAATAAGTAATATCATTATCATCAATAGCCCCCAGGGATAGTTGTACATCTTTACCTGCCCAACTAGCGGGAATTTCGATTTCTTTTCTAACCCACATAACTCCATCAAAGCCGGCCAATTGTGGACCCACTTCACCCGGGAAATTCATACTTTCCCAATCTTTGTCATCTAATGATGCAGCAGCTCTTACCGGTTTTCCTTCAGCAAAACCTTCGTCCACACGGTTATTCCAGGCAGTGAGCTCCTTTAAATATTCTGCTTTGAGTATTTTCTTATCATTCGGCATCTTCTGAATGGACTCCACTGTTTTCACAAATTCCGGCATCTCCTTCAAGACTTCTCCACTTATCCAGGATTCAACGTTTGTGCCTCCCCAAGAAGTATGTATCAAGCCAACCGGAACATTTTGTTTCTCTGAGATTTCTCTGCCAAAGAAATAAGCCGTAGCAGAAAACTCAGGGATGGTTATCGGTGAACAAACCTGCCAACTGTCATTGCGGACTTTTATATTCGTTTCCGGTTGGGTACTGTTGATTTGTTCTATTTGCAGAAGTCGTATATTAGAGTGTCCGGCTTCTGCAATTTCTTTCTGGTAATTTGTAATCTTTCCCCATCCCCCTAATGGCATTTCCATATTCGATTGTCCCGAACATATCCATACTTCGCCAATCATCACATTTTTTAAATTTACTTTCTTACCATCTGTCAAGGCAATCTCGTATGGTCCTCCGGCAACAGGCGTGTGAACAGTTACTTTCCATTTTCCTGCTTTATCAGCCTGAACCGCATACGTCTTCCCATCCCATGAGGTGGTTACTTTTACAGTTTTCATAGGCTGCGCTTCACCCCAAATGGGAGCATTGGTTTGTTGCTGCAACACCATATTATCAGAGAAAATAGGTGGCAGTACAATTTTTGCAAATGCTGTACCTGACAAGATCAGTAAAATTACAACTAGCATACATTTGTTTTTCATACCCTTTAGTTTTTACTTTGATATACACATTATTTTAGTTTTATTCATTTGTACAAAGATAGAAATCTATACTTAAAAACGCACCCAAATACATGACATTAAAGTATATAGAACCCATAATGACATAAATGGATACATATATGTCACAAATGCAGAACAGAATGTTCTATTTATGTGCTAATTTTGCAAATAATAAAACTTTAAAACACATCATTTAGTATGAAAAAACAATTACTGCTGCTATTAATTTTCAGTATTTCTTTGTATGTTCAGGGACAGAACATACATAAGCTGGCTTCGCCGGATGGGAATATTCAGATTTCAGTGAATCTTTCAGATAAAATCTACTACGATGTCATTTGC
Organism: Bacteroides fragilis NCTC 9343; assembly: GCF_000025985.1. Taxonomy (NCBI): domain Bacteria; kingdom Pseudomonadati; phylum Bacteroidota; class Bacteroidia; order Bacteroidales; family Bacteroidaceae; genus Bacteroides; species Bacteroides fragilis. The sequence goes on along the minus strand of NC_003228.3, from coordinate 3,892,915 downwards.
CGGAATGAGACATTGTTAAAGCAGTGTCACCTTGCAATGGAAATCGGTGACCAGGAATTGGGAACGAATCCTAAAATGACTAAAGTAAGCCATAAGAATATAGACGAGTCTTTAAAGCCTGTTATTCCATTGAAATTTTCGTCTGTAAGTAATCGGTACAACCAACTTCTTCTAGACTTCAAAGGAGGTTATTCCGTAGAGTTTCGTGCCTTCAATGACGGAATTGCCTACCGTTTTATAACCAATAAAAAAGGAATGATCAATGTGAAGAATGAGACCCTCCAAGTGAACTTCCCTGGTAATTATTTGCTACACATGCAACAGTCCGGAAGTTTTAAAACGGCTTATGAAGAAGAATATACCCATTTGTATAGCAAAGAATGGAAATCATCTGCCTCAATGGCTTTATTGCCAATTCTGATTGATACTCAAAAAGGAAGTAAGATATTAATCAGTGAAACATCACTAACCGATTATCCGGCTGTTTTTCTGAAAAGTAATGGCAGCAATGGTATGGTTTCTGTATTTCCCAAAGTACCTCTTGAATTTGGAGAAGACGGTGATCGGAGTGTCAAAATACTGAAAGAAGCCGACTATATAGCACAAACCAGTGGAAAGCGTAATTTCCCTTGGCGCTATTTTGTCATTAGTACAGAAGATAGCCAACTCATTGAGAATACGATGTCTTATAGATTGGCCGAAAAGAACATATTGGAAGATACTTCCTGGATTAAGCCCGGATTGGCAAGCTGGGAATGGTGGAACGGTGCTACTCCCTACGGACCGGATGTTAATTTTGTAGCAGGATGCAATCTCGATACTTACAAATATTTTATTGATTTTGCTGCTAATTATGGTATACCATATATTATTATGGACGAGGGCTGGGCTATGAGTACCCGTGATCCCTATACACCAAATCCTGCGGTAGATGTGCATGAACTCATTCGTTATGGCAAAGAAAAAAATGTAGGCATTGTGCTTTGGTTGACATGGCTCACTGTAGAAAACAATTTCGGGCTGTTTGAGACTTTCGAGAAATGGGGTGTGAAGGGAGTCAAAATCGACTTCATGGACAGAAGTGACCAGTGGATGGTGAATTATTATGAAAGAGTAGCCCGAGAGGCTGCCAAGCACCATCTGTTTGTCGATTTTCATGGGGCATTTAAGCCTGCCGGATTGGAATATAAGTATCCGAATGTATTGTCTTATGAGGGCGTAAGAGGAATGGAACAAATGGGTGGATGTCGACCGGACAACAGCATATATTTGCCTTTTATGAGAAATGCGGTTGGTGCAATGGACTATACGCCGGGTGCCATGCTTAGTATGCAACCGGAAATTTATTGTTCCGAACGTCCTAATTCAGCCAGTATAGGTACACGAGCTTACCAAATGGCTTTATTTGTTATTTTCGAAAGTGGGTTGCAGATGATGGCGGACAATCCTACACTTTACTATCGCAATGACGAATGTACCCGATATATTACTCAAGTCCCGCAGACATGGGATGAAACCATTGCTTTGAAAGCTAAGGCTGGGGAATATGTGATTGTGGCAAAACGTAAAGGAGATAAGTGGTATATCGGTGGCATGACTAACAACCGACAGCAAGAGAGAACCTTTGAATTGGATTTTGACTTCCTGAAAGAAGGACAATCTTATCGGATGACTTCTTTTGAGGATGGGGTTAATGCTAACCGACAAGCTATGGATTACAGAAAAAAAGAATATACTCTTAAAAAAGGAGATAAAATAATAGTGCGTCTGGCACGTAACGGAGGATTTGCCTCTGTCATTGAGTGATAATCCTATCTCGATCTTTATCCAATCCGGACTGGTTGCATCATTTCTCTCCTTTCATATTGCTTTGCAGGGAGAAGTTGTGGAGCAAGTCCGGATTCGGATACTATTTTGATAGAAATGGCAATCTCTTCGGGAGAAAACATTTATCATGCACTTGAGAATTATTTGTCCGGCATGTATTATCTTTGTGAACCCACTAATGCATTATATCTAACATGAAATACATTTATCGAACATACTTGTCACTACTGTATTTTCTTTGCTTACTATTTTGCCTGCCTTTGGAGGTTCATGCATACAGTTTGAGACAATTTTCCAATAGAGCTGGTCTTTCAAATAGTGCTATTCTCTCTCTTCATCAGGATGATCGGGGCATCATTTGGATCGGCTCTTGCGATGGCATGAATATCTTTGATGGAACCGACATACATTTGTATACCCCAATAAACTCTTCCAAAACCTTACTTTCCGGAAACTTGATAAATCAAATCATCGAATCGGAGAAGGATATATTATGGGTGCAGACTAATTATGGATTGAATCGCTTAGATACCAAGCAACAGACCAGTCAGAGTTTCACTGAATTCAAAGGGCAATACTTTATGGCTAACAATAAGGATGACATGCTTTTTATTCTGAAAGATGATGGCTATCTTTATTATTATCAGCGAGAAGCACAATCTTTCAATAGATTGGAGATTCCCAATCTTGAATTTAGCCATGTACTCTCTATGACTGTAGATTCAAACAATATTTTATGGATATTTACCTCCAATGAAGAGACTCAAAGTTATCGTATTGAGAATACAAAACAGGGGCTGATATTAACCCGTAAGAATCTTTTTACGCATTCGTGTAAATTATACCATGCCTTTGCCGAGAAAGATATGGCTTACTTTATTGACGAAACCTACGCTCTTTACGAATATGATTTTAATAACCGGCAAGCATACTATATAGCTGACCTAAGAGGTCAGATTGAAGTGCATGGGGAAGTATCTTCCATCATCAAGCAAAAAAACGATTACTACATCGGTTTCAAAAACAGTGGTCTCATTGTTCTAAAATATATGTCCTCTCAAAAGATGAAATATCAGATACAGAAAACAGAAATACATTCCGGTATTTTCTGTCTGATGAAAGATAAATTTCAAGATATTGTATGGATAGGAACAGACGGACAAGGTGTATACATGTATTATAATGACACCTTTTCTATTACCAATACTCTTTTAGACACTCCTGTATATCAAATAAGTAATCCGGTTAGGGCTCTTTACTACGATCAGGAGCAAACGCTTTGGATAGGAACCAAAGGAAGTGGGATACTCCGCATTAAAAAGTATACTCCGGATAACAGTATGCCTATGTCGTCTGATCGGATTACACCATATAATAGTGCGCTGGCAGATAATTCCGTCTATTGTTTTGCTCCCGGATGCAAAGATAAATTGTGGATCGGAACCGAAAATGGAATTAATTATTATTCGTACTTAAGCAGGCAATTAAAAGAACTGCCTATCATTGCCAATGGAGAAAAAGTGAAGTATGTGCATTCTATAAAACAACCGAATGATACGACCTTATGGGTATCTACGGTAGGTGAAGGCATTGTAAAAGTTATCTTTGATGCTTCTACTGCTACTCCTACTGTAAAATCTGCTTCCCGTACTGTTATTGATAACGGGCGTATGGCTTCGAACTATTTCTTTACTTCTTACCAGGAAAACGACTCCATACTTTGGTTTGGCAATCGTGGTTGCGGTGCATACCGCATGAATGTAGAGACAGGGGAAATGATTCCGCATCGTTTTGACAGTATTGTAAGCAGTCAGACAGCTAACGACATTTTTGCTATTTACAAAAACGCAAAAGGTTATTGGTTAGGAACTAGCTCGGGGTTGTTGTATCTTGAACAAGATGATTCCTTATATACGAAAGCGGACTTGTTTTTAAATAACACTGTACACGGAGTTTTAGAGGACCACCAAGGCGATCTTTGGTTGAGTACCAACCAGGGATTGATACGTTTCAACCCCGAGACTCGTACAGGGCAAACCTATAACAGTGGAAATGGATTGGAAATCACCGAGTTCAGTGATGGTGCTTTCTATAAAGATGTCGTTTCGGAAACACTGTTTTTTGGAGGTACAAATGGTTTTATTTCCATTCAGACAAATGACTGTATCACCGAAGAGTATATGCCGCAAATCACCCTGAAAGGACTGTCTATCTTTGGCAAAGAACACAATATTCATAAGTTTCTTTATGAAAAGGAGGGTAAAACAATCCTTCAACTGGATTACAGTCAGAACTTCTTTCAGCTAAATTTTATGGCTATTGATTACATCAATGGCAACAACTATTCTTTTTATTATAAGCTTGAAGAAATGAGCAACCAATGGATAGAAAACGGAACATCCACCAGCGCTATTTTCTCTAATCTTGCTCCGGGTGAATATTCTTTATTAGTAAAATACAAAAACAATATAAACGGGCAAGAAAGCCAAACACAGTCCGTCATTATCCGTATCACTCCGCCGTGGTATCTCAGTCCGCTGGCCTATATGGTATATTTCATTCTATTTGCACTGTTGTGCACTGCAGGGATATATAGGCTCATTTATATATACCGTCGCAAACAACACCGTATGTTGGACAAGATGAACCGGGAGAAGAAAGAAGAAATCTACGAATCAAAATTGCGTTTTTTCACTAATATCACTCATGAATTCTGTACGCCACTGACCTTGATTTATGGTCCTTGTGAGAAGATACTTGCCAATCCGGAGATTGACGCATACACTCAGAAGTATGCAAAGATGATACAACAAAATACTGAAAAACTGAATAATCTGATTTTAGAGTTACTTGAATTTCGCAGATTGGAAACCGGCAATAAAGTACTTTCTATTCAACAGTTATCCGTGTCGGAAAAGGTTAGAAGCATAGCGGAATCTTTCGAAGAACTGGCTGAAAATAAAGAAATGAATTATCAGTTGCATATTTCTCCGGGCATTGAATGGAATACGGATATCAGTTGCTTTAATAAGATTGTCAGCAATTTAATATCCAACGCTTTTAAGTACACGCCCGACAAAGGAATTATCACAATAGAGTTGAAAGTGGAAAACCAGTCGTTAATTTTTTGTATATCCAATTCTGGAAAAGGGATAGCCAAAGAAAATTTATCCAAAATATTCGATCGTTATAAAATATTGGATTCTGTTGAGATGAACGGTAAGAATTCTCGTACAGGACTTGGATTAGCTATTTGTAAGAGCATGATTACGCAGTTGAATGGGGAAATCAGCGTAAATAGTGTTCTCTATGAAATGACAACATTCACCGTTACCTTGCCCAATCTTCCCATAACTGAACGGGAAACTACACAAACTACTTATGAAACCGGACTATTACATACGGCTACGGAGGAACCTATTGTTTTAGAAAAGACTGCCATAGAGTTTGATACGGGTAAACGGACCATCATGGTTATTGATGATGATAATTCCATGTTATGGTTCGTTTCAGAACTTTTTGCAGACAAATACAATGTGCGCTCTTTTGATAATGCAAAAGATGCATTGAGCAGTCTGGAGCAGAAGCAACCCGACTTAATTATTTCAGACGTCATGATGCCCGGTATCGATGGACTATCGTTTGCTCAGAAGATAAAGCAACACAAATTATGGAGTCACATTCCACTGATCCTCCTTTCCGCCCTACATCACGAAGACGATCAGGTAAAGGGCATCGAGTCAGGAGCAGAAGCCTATGTTACCAAACCTTTTAACGTGAAGTATCTGGAGAAAATCGTTTATCGTCTCATCAAACGGGAGGCAGACTTGAAAGAATATTATAGCTCTATTTTCAGTTCCTTCACTATGGAACATGGCAATTGTATACATAAAGAAGATCAGGAGTTCCTGGATAAAATGCTCGAGATTATAGAGAAGAATATTGCAAATCCCGATTTACAAATGGAATTGCTAAGTAGTGAGATGGGGTATAGTACCCGCCAGTTCTACCGGAAACTAAAACCGATAACCGAACAGTCTCCTGCTGATATCATTAAGGAATACCGTCTAACAATGGCAGAACGACTGTTAATAGCCAAGAATCTTACTATTGAAGAGATTATGGACCAGACCGGATTCAACAACCGCGGAACATTCTATAAACTGTTCTCGAAAAGGTATGGCATGCCTCCGCGACAGTATAGAGAGCAACAAAAGGAAAATGTAAAGAAGGAGAAGATATCAGACGAATAGGGCGTCTGAAACTTGTATAACTTATTATTGGGGCTATACTGCATTATTCTTTCTGAAATTTGTGGGGCTGCAACCTCTGTATTTTTTAAATAGTTTATTTAAATGGCTTTCATCGGTGAAGCCTAATTCTGCTACAATCTCACTGATTCTCATTTCACTATGCAATAATCTGTTTTCTACCAGTTTCAGTTTATAATTCAGTATGTACTGTTGCATTGTTTCGTTTGTGTGTTTTTTAAAGTAACGTCCCAAATAATTCTCTGAAATGCCGAAATGTTGACTGATAGCTTTCGTTTTGATTTTCTCGGATTGATAAATGTAGGTCTGGATATATTGCAGTATACCGAGTGATTTCTCTTCGGAGCATTCATTGACTTGTTCAGGCAGAAACATGGCGATATTGCGTGCAACGACTATTATTATGGTGTTTATCAGTTGCGTTATGATTTCTTTGCTATATAAGTTTCTATTGACGTATTCCCTGATGATGGCTTCAATCATAGGTTTTACGAGTAGTTTGTCTGTTCGATTTCGTAAAATACAGCCAGGTTGGTGGTTGGCATGCTGTAAGATAAATTCTAATCGTTTTATGTTTTCTGTACCGAAAACAGCGGAATGAATGTAGATATCATTGAACTTAATATCGATAAACTTAGTAGTGGAATGTATTTCAAATGAATGTGAGTCTCCGGGAGTTATCATAAATAGGTGTCCGCCGTGATAAGAAAATTTATTATTGTTAATCCATTGGATACCTGTACCCGATAAGATGTAGACCAACTCAAAAAAAGTATGGTCGTGTTCTTTTAGCATTGACTCGTCAAACTCACTGAAACTAATCTCAAACGGTTGATGTAAGTTTTCTCTTTTCATAAGACAAATATAGTCTAAAAAACGTAATTTTACCGATATAACGAAAAGTAATACATAATAATAGACCTAAAAATGGTATAACTTTGCTTTAAATATTAAAAATTGATAGGATATGAACTTTTTAGAACTTACAAAAAAACGTTTCTCGGTGAGAAATTATAAGTCAGACAGGGTCGAACAGGATAAAATCGACTATATCATTGAATGTGCCCGTTTAGCTCCTTCTGCAGTTAATTATCAGCCTTGGCATTTCATGGTGGTGGTCAGTGAAGAACAAAAACAGAATTTACGGCAATGTTATAATAGAGAATGGTTCGCACGGGCACCGGTATACATTGTTGTTTGTGCCGATAAATCGATAGCATGGGTACGTAAATCCGATAACAAAAATCATGCGGATATCGATGCTGCTATTGCTACAGAGCATATCTGTTTAGCCGCAGCCGAAATAGGGCTGGGAAGTTGTTGGGTGTGCAACTTTGATCCGGAATTGTTTAAAGCTAATTTCAGGCTGTCGTCCGAAAGATATCCGGTAGCTATTGTATCATTGGGATATATCCAAGAGCAACCTGATCATTTTACTACCCGAAAGGACAAGGATGAAATTGTTACTTTCTTATAAATCCGCATGGGAGGGAACGAATGAAAACAGAGATGGAGAAATGCTTGGCCGGTGAATGGTATGATTGCCATGCTCCGGTTTTTCTAGAACTAAAAGGAAAAACTCACCGTTTGTTGATGAGATACAATTCACTGTCTTATGAACAAAAAGAAGAAAAATATGCGATTCTGAAAGAAATGTTCGGTAGTATCGGAACAGAGGTTTCCGTAGGACATTCTTTTCTCTGCGATTATGGATGTAATATTCATATTGGTGATAATGTTACGGTAAATATGGGCTGTGTGTTTGTCGATTGCAATAAGATTACAGTTGGTAATAATGTACTGATTGCTCCTAATGTCCAGATTTATACGGCAACGCATCCCATTGATTTGAATGAACGGTTAACACCTGTTGAGGCACCGGAGGGAGTTCGATATGTCCGTCATACATTTGCCCTTCCGGTCACTGTTGAAGATGGTTGCTGGATCGGTGGTGGAGTTATTATATTGCCCGGGGTTACTATTGGTAAGGGAAGTGTTATTGGTGCCGGAAGTGTTGTTACCACAAATGTTCCTGCAAACAGTCTGGCTGTTGGAAACCCATGTAGGGTGATTCGTCAAATCAATAAATCTGAAAATTATGATCCGGCTGGTAGCTTTTGATCTGGATGGTACGATAGGAGATACTATTCCGCTATGTTTAGCAGCATTCAGAGAGGCGACTACTCCTTATGTAGATCATGAACTATCAGATGACGAGATAGCGCGGACCTTCGGATTAAATGAAGAAGGTATGATCAATCAAGTGGTTTACGGTGATAGTCGGGAGAAGGCATTAAATGATTTCTATGTAATTTATGAAGAAATGCATGCCATTTTATGTCCCAAGCCATTTGAAGGGATGAAAACATTGATCGGGCAATTACATGAAAGAAATGTAATAGTAGTTCTTATTACGGGGAAAGGTATAAGAAGTTGTGATATTACATTGAAACAATTTGGTATGGATGGGTGTTTTGACCGAATAGAAACCGGCTCTTCTGAAAAGAACAGAAAATCAGAAGCAATGAAGGACATATTATTATATTATGGCTTTAAGTCGAATGAAATGATATATGTAGGAGATGCGGTTTCTGATATCGAGGCATGCTATTTCGTAAAGATACAGTGTTTGTCAGCGGCATGGGCTGCATCGACAGACTGTGAGCAGTTAGAAAAATATAATTCCGGTTATGTCTTTAGTTCAGTTCGGTTATTACGGGATTTTCTACTTTGTTGAAGTACTAGTTTGAACCATAAAAAGGTTACTAATATAGTTTGTGGAGATAAATAAAAAACGTTGCGAAAGATGATTCACAACGTTTTTTATTTTGAAGTGGTGCCACCAGCAACCGAAAATAAGTTTGTATAGCACTATTTCTCAATAAGTTATATCTTTATCACGATGTTAGTCCCTTGAATAAGGTTTTCACAGCTTTGCACCGTTCAACACAAGTTTGTGTCTTAGGTTCGATTTCTGAATGCAAAGATAGTAAAATTATTCTATATAGGCTCATCTTTTATTCTTTTTAAAACATTGTCTTTATTAAAGTCAGGAGGTGTTGGCTTTAAATGTGTTTTTTCTTTATCTATTAATTCTTTTTGCAAATTGTATTCTTTGTTTTGGAAATCTCTTAGTTTATCGATCTGTAATTCATCTATCAAGACAACGGGGTGCTTACCTCCTTTTACAGATATCATATTTTTAAAGTCACTTTTTGCTGGTTGAACGATTCTTGAATCTCCATATTGTGAGGAGTTTGCTTGTACGAAGAAGCAATGTAAATCTCTAACCCATGAACCTGCAATATCTGAGAAATAGTTAATATCTTTATTGTACTCTGTTGCAACAATGAAATCTAATTTAGATTTAAATAATGCACGATCTGAGATATTGGCGAGTTCAAAGCAATTATATACAGAAAAGTACGATTTTCTCCAGTGAAATAAATCGTATAGTTTTAATTCTGGTTTAATTTCTGAGGGGTTTATAAGTCTATATCCCTTTAGGAGTTCTTTTTCAGAGTGTGAATAATAGTTTTTAAGACGAATTCTAACTAAACATGTTGTAAATTCTTTTTGTTTTATTGGAAGAATTGTTGCTGTAAAATTATATGCAAAGTTATATGAGCTAACAACATGTTCTAAGCCAATAATAAATGCAATATTGTTATTCTTGCTTTGTTCTGCAAAAAAGTCAATCCATTCAAAAGGTACAGAAACTTCAGGTAATACTACTAAGTCTACGTGTTTCTTGTGTGAATAATTCATTATTTCAAAAATCCTTTTTCTTCTCTCTTTTGAGATATTTGGAATCATTTTTATAGCAGATAAAATATCATTTTCTGAAACTTCAATATTTGCAAGGCCTATTTTTTTGTTGCATTCAACTTCGTTGTCTTCTAATATATTTATATTTTTGCAATTACTGTTTTCTGATTGTGTTAAAGTGAAAAAATCTTTAGGATATATTGGATCTGTATTACTATATAAAAATCTCCAATCGTAATTGAATTCTTTGTACTGATTAAAAGCGATATCCTGTATTTTGTCAAATAATCGAATGTCGGACTCTTTATTTATACTGGAAAATACTTGATAGATGTTAAGTATGTTGAATTCGTGGTAGTGCACGAAACGTGGGGATATAAATTTTGCTATATTGATTTGAATTTTTAAGTCCTTTATATTTTTGATATTTATATGAAATAAGTCATTTGTAATATGATCTATATAATCAGTATAATTAATACAACTTATTCCTAATAAATTCTGTCTAAACATATTTGTTTTTCTAATATCATCTGCTAGCTTATGTATTACCACATCGTCATTGTTATTATCTATTTTGATATTCATTCGCATAGAAATAGGCATTGCAATAGAGATAAATAAAAATTCTTTTAAATCCTCTTTTATTTTGTTTTCACCATTGACTGTCTTAATATTATTTATTGTGTTTAGTACTTGATTGTAGAAAATAATTAGACATTTGGATTCGTTGTTTATAACAAAATATGTCGCTACTTTTTCCCATAAAGTATATAGAGATAGAGCAGTAGAACCTTTAAAGAAAGTCAGTATCTGTTTCGAAGATTGAAAAAAATATTTTCTATTGTAATCTTTTTCATTAGGAGATATTTTTGAAAGAAATATTTTATGAGCTAAAAATTTGGAGGCTCCATATTTATCTTCTTTGAACTCTTTAATACTTCTAAGTTTATTAATAGAGTCTGAATAATGCATTGAAAATGCTTCGTTATCAAATTCATTATCAATGTTTTCCTCATATGGAAGAAAACGAAATTCACTCCGATTTTTATCTAGATTTTTTTTAAATATATTAATTGCTGCTCTAGATTCTTTATGATTAAAATGCTCTAATATTACTTTTTCAGATTGAATTTTTAACTTATGAGAACCAACTGGTAAGAGATAGGTAATATTGTTTTCATCTAGTATTGTTTCCAATATATTTTTTTTAATAAAATATCGATCAATAAAATCATGAATAGGATTGTTCACCTCTAATTTGACCTTTCGATCACTAAATACAAAAAGAATATCATCTACATATCTTCCATAATAAGCGGGATTTAATTCTTCTTTTATCGTTTTGTCAAAATCTTCTAAATATAAATTTCCTAATAGTCCAGAGGATAGAAGGCCTATAGGTAAAATTGTATATCCAGCATTCAATTCATCATTTGTTAGTGGGATGTCTAATAACTTGTTTATTTTTGATGTATAAGTTTTGTTTATAATTTGAAGCAGATGAAAGCATTTCTCAATTTGTTTATTGGAATGTGAACATCTGTTTTTAATTGAATCCAAGTCTATTCTGACTGAGTAGAAATATCTTTGTATATCAAGGCTTAGAATGGTGGCATCTTTGTTATCATCTAAGAGTTTTGTGGCTGAATTTAATGCATTATCTCTCCAATTTTGATAGCCAATAAAATAAGGTTCATAGAGTTGCAAGCCAGTAACAACATAGTTCTCCTTATTGGTCTCAATCTTAATATCTGTCATTGGTAGATAAGATTCATCTAATAGCAATAACTTATAAGCATAATTGTTTTCATTTACATATTTGCAAAGTTCTTTTCCTGCTACTATTAACCACAATACTGATATTATATGTATTTCAATAGGTGCATCTATTAATATATTATAACTTTCTACCTCTATTTTCCCTGTATGAGGTATATTGGTGACTATTGTGCTTTCTTTTTTCTTTATAGATTTAGGTACAAGTTTATAACCTATTTTGCTTACAAGTTTATCTAAATCAGTTTGATAATTATCAGAATTCAAGATGTCATACAAACTTTTCATCTTCTTTTTAAAATTATCTTCAAAATTCTCACCTGCTAATATTGAAGATTCGAAACTGGAGAATTCTTTTCTAATAAATAAAGATGTATTATCATAATAAATATAGCTTTTCAATTTACGATAAGCTTCGTATATTTGTTGAAATGTAAATAGTTTATTATCTATCATACTTTTATATGTTTCTTGTTAAATAATATCCTCCGGTTTTTGGGGCACCTCTGAATTCAACCAAACCTTTATCATTTAGAGATTTAAGGTAGCGCATAGTTGTTCTCCAACTTTTAGAGAGACTTTCAGCTACTTCCGAAGCATTTAATCCCGGTTTAGCTTTAAGCAGGTTTAAAATCGTTTGCTCATTCTCATTTACTATGCCATTTATTATGCCATTTACTATGTCACGGTTGGCAGAGTTAGTGTTTTTCCGTTTGAACACTACCGTAAACATCCCTTCCGTATGAAATTCCGGTTCGGGCAGATTTGCTTCCCTCATGGCTTCCTGCATACGAGGAATACCGGATGCAACTCTTTCTACCAAGTGCATACGGGTAAATAATCCGAATATTAGCGGATTACGTGTCATGCTTTTATGCCCGAAATCTTTAGCCACAACAGGCAGAAGTCCTCCGGGATTGGAAATTTCTACCCGGTCATCAAACATTTCTATCATAATGCTTGCGCCTTGTTCGTAGTAATCACGGTGCGACAGGGCGTTTATAATGGCTTCTTTAAATACGGTCAGAGGTATTTCCCAAATTTCCTCTCTTGGTCCTGCTCCCTCTATTTTATAAGCTACTTGCAGTTTGCTTTCCAGCCAAGACATTGCCTGTAAATACTGTTGGTACAATGAACCTCCGAAAGTTTTATCATCTATAATATAGACTTTATTCGTTCCCTTGAAAAGAACACATCTTGTAACAGCGTGTGGAAATTTTCTTTCAGGTTGTTTTCCGAAGAACATCGCTGCTCCGTTCTTTGCCGTTCCATTTTCAATAAACAGTTCCAAGTTCTCAAATATTTGTTTGTCGGGTGTGGACGGACTTAGTTTGGCTTCTGTTCGAAAGCCTTTAATCATTTGTTCGTCTGCATCCGTGTAGATATTGAACCAATGACAGGGTATATGGTCGAAAAAGATTTTGTTACATTCCTGAAAGAAGCTACGCATTTCTTCGGCTGTGCGAAGTTTCTGTGAGTTTGCCCCTTCACGCACATAGATAGAACCGGAAAATATATAAGGTTTATCCTTGCCGGACGGAACATCAATTACCCAAACAGTTTTATTCCCAACATTTACGGAATACAATTCACAGTGGAGTGCAGGAGATATTTCGCTGATAGAACCTTGAATGGCAGAACGTTTATCGTTTTCTAAATTAGTATCTACTACTTGCCCGTTATCATCTACTCCAATAAGCAAATATCCTCCGTCTGCATTGGCGAAAGCACATATTTCCTCTGTCAGTTCACGAACTTTTGAAGGAACACGAACTTTAAATTCTACATTATAGCCTTTTCCGCTATCAATGAGTGACTGTAGGTTTTCTGTGTAAAGCATAATTTTCTGAAATAGTGGTACAAAGTTAATTGTTTGTTGGGTAAGTAGTTCATAAACTCCTGCCTATTTGTCATGAAAGTCTCTTTTATCTTAGATATGATGGACCTGAGAAAATCTGAAAACAGGATGCTCTTTAAAATCTCATCATGAAAATTTCCGTTTATTTTAGGAATGTTCCTAGATTGATTATACAAATGGAGCAATACAAAATGGGAAGAATGAATACACAAAAATAGTAAGCAGAACGAACTAATATAAAGTATCTTATATGATTAAAAAAACTAGAATATAAGCTTATATTAAAATATTCTCTTTTCTCCAACTTGAACATTATTAAATCAATAGGCAAATGATTATTGTATCTATCGAGTATCTTTTCATATTCACCCTTTATTTTAAGAACTTCCTGCATACTATGTTCTGATTTTACTTTTAATGACCGTAGTTCATTATATAATTTTGCTATTTCCAAAGCGCATTCGTGATAATTTTTAGCATGAACAGAGTAATTTTTTGCATAAGCAAATTGGCTAAAAACTAAAATTAATATGGAAAGTGAGATGGATATAAATGTACTGCAATTATCAGGAAGAGTAAAAAATGGTATTTTGCATAGATTTAAAACACTAAAAATAATTAAATATGAGGATACCCATCCTACAATACGATTATATCTAGCATCTAATTCTTCGCATCGTTCACTTGCCTTAAATCTAGCTCCTTTCGTAACCCATAGTTTGTAATTTAATTCAACCTCAAAATTATTATCTTTTAAGTATTCTGGAATGTACTTTTTCTTATTACGTATATTCTTGGCTCTTCTTGTCTTATTATAATACTTTTTGAAAGAACTTGAATCTGGTAATGTTTCAATAATATAGCGGAACATAATATGTGTTTTTGATTAATATTGACTATTGCTGAGTGACAATGCTCTGTTATTCATATTTTGGGGAACAAATACTTCCCCTCACAAGGATAAAATCGGGAAATATATAAACTTGTCTTTCCCTGATAGGACATCAATTATCCAACTTGTCTTATTCTCAATACTTACCGCATACGTCTCACGATGAAGAGTCGGAGATATTTCACTGATAGAGCCTTGGATGGCAGAGTGTTTGTCATTTTCCAAATTTGTGCCAGTAATCAGTCCATTATCATCTACCCCAATAAGTAAATATCCTCCGTCTGCATTGGCGAAAGCGCAAATTTCCTCTGTTAGTTCACGAACTTTTGAGGATACACGGACTTTAAATTCTACATTATAGCCTTCTCCGGTATCAATGAGTGATTGTATGGTTTCTGTATTTATCATAGACATCTATAAATATAATGCAAAAATAGCTATTTGTTTGGTAATCTCTTTATTAATACAGCTTTATTTGTTGTTGTGGCTTTTAATTGCTTATTTGTGAATCCCTTAATTCAATTTACGTTTTCACTTAACGAAAATAAGAATTTTATCAGTTGAATAACAGGTGCTTAGACGAAGTGTATAGAATAAGCTGTAACGATATAGAAACGAAAGAATTTCTTCAATCTGTTTAGCATTTCCATTGTTTCAAAACCTCACTATAAAAATAGTGATTTTGTTTGTTAAATGGAGTATCTGTTTGAAATCTTTTGGGTAATTTTGTACTCTCAAACGGTAAATATGATATTAGAAGACTTAATAATCAAGGAAATAGGTCTATCATTCAATTCATATGGAAGATTGATGGATGTATGCGATGAAGTTGTTTTGAAGAAGAAAGAATTTTTATTGCATCAGGGACAAGTATGTTCATTTATTGGTTTTGTAGAAACGGGAGTTTTACGTTCTTATATAGAGAAGGAAGGAGATGATTATATCAGTGACTTTTATTTTGAAGGTTCATTTACCACATCATATAGAAGTTTTTTGACGAGAGAAATAAGTGTAGGAAGTATACAAGCGTTAGAAGATTCGGTTATATATCGTTTGTCTAAATCCGACTATGACCAATTACTACAAGAGTCAAATGAGTGGTATAAATTAGGAAAGTATATAGCAGATACTCTCTTTATAAAAAAATGTAGAAAAGAAACATCATTACTTATGGATAATGCTTTAGGCAGATATAAATTGCTATTACAGACTTATCCTAATATAGAACAAGATGTGTCGCAATATCATATTGCATCTTATCTCGGAATAAAACCTGAATCTTTAAACCGCCTTAAATCTCTTAACATAGGTCAATGAAATAAGGTCTTGTTCCGTTCTATCTTTGCAGCAAAACAAATCAATCATGAATAAGATAGCGATATTCATTTTATTAATCGTTTTAAATTGTTGCACAAATATGGAAAAGAAAAACGTAGCAAGAACCAATCTTTTTTCTGTCCGATTGAAGGAAAAACAAGGTTTGTCGAAAGTTGAAATTAAGAGAGTTGTTATTCCACAAAGCGGAAAGGCGGAGTATCATTTGCACCCTTGCCCAGTTGTAGGTCATGTTGTTTCGGGAACTTTATTATTTCAGATTGAAGGGGAAAGTCCTCAATTGCTAACAACAGGAGAAGCATTCTATGAGCCTAAGAATAAGCCGATATTGCATTTTGATAATGTATCAGATTCCGAGTCTTTAGTGTTCATAGCATACTATTTAATAGAAGAGTGTGAGGATTTAATAGTGTTATTGCCTAAAAAGTAAGCTGTTCTTCGGTAAATAATTGTTTATTTTGCAATAAATAGCCATAGTATTATGCCTGAAAGCATTCCGCAATTCTATAAAAGAATACAAAGTTGTGACCTTCAATCGGATACAACCTATTCTAAGGAGAAACCTTATTTTAATATTTTCTCCCGTCAATGTAATTTTGGAACAGTACAATTCAGTTACAGGGAATTTTATAAGGTTACATTGATTATAGGTGTAGGAAAGTTATATTATGCAGACAAATGGATTTTGGTAAATCGTCCTGCATTATTATTTTCCAATCCTTTAGTTCCCTATGCTTGGGAATCAATCAGCGAAGAACAGAAAGGTGTGTTCTGCATTTTTAATGAACGATTTGTGCAGTCGGAAGAAAAAAACGGCTCATTAGCTAATACTCCGTTATTCAAAGTAACAGGAGATAAAGTTTTCTTTTTGGATGATACGCAAGTTGCTAAAGTGTTGGATATATACACGCAAATGCAGGAAGAAAATCAATCAGACTATGTAAATAAGTTTGATGTCTTAAGATGCTATCTTCATTTGTTGATACATACAGCCTTAAAAATGCAGGATTCCAATCGGTATGAGTCACATCTAAATGCTTCGCAACGTATTACAGAATTATTCATTGAATTGTTAGATAGGCAATTTCCCATTGATTATCCGCATGCGGTATTAAATTTACGTACTCCTGCTGATTATGCAAACCGCTTGTCTGTACACGTTAACCATTTAAATAAGGTGATTAAAGATACGACAGGAAAAACGACCTCTGAAATGATAGCGGAAAGAATAATCAAAGAGTGTACGCAATACTTATTACACAGTAATCTTTCTATTTCAGAAATAGCGTATAGTCTGGGATTTGAAACAGTTTCTTATTTCAGTAAATTCTATCGTAAGCATACAGGCAAATCACCAAGCGAAGTCAGGGAACGAACAATTATTTGATTTGTGCAAGTGATGCTTTGAATTGTATCAATCCACCCAATTGCCTTTCTTTAATTTTGTACCGACTAAAAATATAAATTATGAAGTACAGAAAATTAGGTAAAACAGGAGTAAGCTTGTCCGCTATCGGATTAGGTTGTATGGGTATGAGTGCTGCATATGGAGTAGCCGATGAAAAAGAAAGTATCAAAACATTGTATCGTGCATTGGAACTCGGAGTTAACTTTTGGGACACTGCCGATGTGTATGGCAATGGTGCAAATGAAGAATTATTATCTAAAGTATTGGTTGAAAAAAGAAATCAGATTTTTATTGCAACAAAATTCGGTTTCCGTTTACGTAATAATCAAGGCAGTGTATTTGCCGGTGGTGAAAGTTATGTGGATGCTTCTCCTAAATATCTAAAACAAGCAGTAGAAAGCAGTTTGAAAAGGTTGAATATTGAAACTATAGATTTGTACTATGCACATCGGATAGACCCGACAATACCGATTGAAGAAACCGTTGGTGCTATGGCAGAATTGGTAAAAGAGGGTAAAGTACGTTATTTAGGATTAAGCGAATGTTCTTCCGAATCATTGCGGAGAGCCTGTGCTATTCATCCCATATCTGCTGTTCAAAGTGAATATTCTTTATTAACTCGTGACGTTGAAAAAGAGATTTTACCATTGACAAAAGAATTGGAAGTAACTTTAGTCCCATTTTCACCATTAAGCAGAGGATTGGTAACAAATACTATCAATGTACACACATTAGGAGAAAATGACCTCCGAAAGCATTTACCACGTTATAATGGCGTATATTGGGAAAATAACAAGAAACTGGCTGCTGAATTTGCAGAAATGGCAGAAAATAAAGGAATAACCTCATCTCAGCTTGCTTTGGCTTGGTTATTAGCACAAAGTGAGAATATTATCCCCATTCCGGGCACTAAACGGATAAAGTATTTGGAAGAAAATGCAGAAGCTGCCAATGTTAATTTGTCAACAGAAGATGTTTCCAATATAGAATTGCTTCTAAAGAAATATCCCAATATCGGTAATCGATATAATGAACATTATTTCAAATTTGTAAATAAATAGTCCTCTCAACGGGAAGTTCTGTCAAATTCTGGCAGAACTTCCATATTACAAATATTATGATGAGCAACTTATTACAACAGAGATTTTTCCGTCTATTGTCGGAATATCCACAGCGTAAAGCTTCTGTGGATAAACTATCAGAAGCTATCAACGAATTAGCTACCCATTTAGCTGATTTTAGTACTAACGAACAGGATAATAGCGTTTTACTACGCTGTTTTTCTTTCGGATTACATAGACTTAAATCGTACCGTGTGTGGTTTGAGCAAGAAAAAAATGCCTTATTTGTATCTCATTGATGAAGCGATAGGATTACTGAACAATGAAATACGCCTTGTAGAATGGCGTATTAAATACCCTGAACAGTTCAAACCACACTTTAATAAACAACCTTTTTCTCCTCTTTATTTGGCAGACAAAACAAACCTGATTGATATAATGGAAATTATCAGCAGTTTATTCCTTTCCAAACATATCGTCTATAAAAATGGCAAACCAGCTTTTTTGTCTGACTTCTCTAAAGCCTTTGAATGGGTGTTTAACATCCAACTGAAAGACTATCACCAAAAGCATGAGGATGTAATAAAGCGCAAGCTGGGCAAAATAACCGAATTTCTTAATGGACTATCTGACCTTATCCGAAACGAACATGATAAAAAAGGATATAGATAATCAATGACTTAACTTTAATTTATAGGGGATTCCATGTGCTACCCCGTAATTTCTTTACGCTGGTTTTCTCAACTTTGCTTCATCAATCGATTGACAATCATTAATGTATAATCTGAAGAATGAACCAAATATGTATATAGAAAACTACGATTTCAAAGAATGGATGCAAAAGCTATTTGATAAATTGGATGAGCTTTGCAAGGATGTACGGGTATTGCGTAATGTCGACAAGGTGTTGTCTGAAGATGATAACCTGCTGGATAATCAGGATTTATGCCTGTTATTCAAAGTAAGTATCAGGACTTTACAACGACTGCGAAGCAAAAACAAATTACCCTATATGTTGATTAGTGGAAAAGTCTATTACCGGGCTTCGGATGTCCGGGAGTTTATCAAGGAACGGTTTAATGCGGTCATGCTCCGTAACTTTGAAAAGCAGTTCGGGGAAAAGAAGTAAGACAGATAAGCCGGAGTGGTGGGTATCACTTGCTCCGGCTCTCTCTTTTCTATGGTTTCCCTAACTTATCCGCTTCCTTTTTTAACTGTTTGGCTTGCTCGTCCAACAGCCTTGCACGTTCCAACGCTTCCGCTTGCTTACGGCTGCGATATTCAAAATCTATAACCGTATCTGTTACGCTTTGAATAAAAGCATTATCCCGTTTCCGGCTGAAATTCATTTCCAGCAAATCTAAACTGCTACCGTCAGCCTTTCCTTTCATCAGGAGATAACGGTATTTTATATCATTGTCCTGTAACTGCTGCATCCGTTCCGCAAAACGGATATTCAGGACTAACGACACAAGGCAAATGAGTATTCCTGCTAAAAAAAGAAAGAATTTCGGTTTCAGGTAGAGAGTAGTCCAGTTTAGAAATTTATCATACCAAGAACTGGATTCTGTCTTTTCCAATTGTTGTGTGTCAGCCGGAAACAATATCTTTACTTTCTCCTTGAAATACCTGTGTGAAGCTACGATAAGCCCTTTTATATCTTCAAGGTCTTGTTTTGGGTTCTCGGACTGTCCTTGCTTGATATTGGCGATTTGACTTAAAATCTCCTGCTCTATGTTTTCAAGAATGGCAGGCTTTCCCTGTAATTCTAAAATACGCTGCTCAATAACATCCAGTCGGTTTATCGTTTCCTCCCGGCTGGCTGGTGTCACCTGTTGTTCCTGCTTCTCTTTCAGTTCCGTAACCATAGAGAGAAGCCCCTCTAAAATCAAATTTTCTTCCATACGCTTATAACTTAAATTGTCGTTTCTTTTTCTTCTTCTTTCTCAAATCGGGATTGTCAGGCGTTTCATCAACAGGAGAGGACGAAACGGAAAACAAACCACCTAAACCTGCCAGTAGCGAATTATCACTTTTGTTTATTGCTGGTTCCTGTGTTTGTGGGGTAATCGTTTGCTTGTTGCTTCCGGCTGTTGTCAACCTTGCATCCCCGAAATATTTATCCAATTTGGAAAAACTGAAACTGCGGTCAATCTCCGAGCCTTTGAACATGTATTCACCTTTGGAAAAAATGCCCTGTATTTCATCCGTCTGCCCTTTGTGTTTGAACTGAATGCTGATACCTTTTTCCATTAACTGCTCCTGTAACTGCTGCCAGTTCCTTGATTTCCCGATTTCATTCTTTACAGCCGTGTAAATCTCGTATTTCGTTTTGTCCGGCTCTTTTAGACAGTGCTGTTTCACCTGCTCTGTCCCTTTGGCAAAATACAATCCGTGTTTTTCTTTCAGCTTCTTGCAAACTTGCTCGTTCCGGAACATATCGTTACTGTCTGAAATGGTTTTACCGTTATTATCTATCCGGTTGAATACGATATGTACATGCGGATGCTCCCGGTCTTGATGCCGCACGATGATATACTGCGTATCGGTGATTTTCATTTCACGCATGTACTCTTGTGCCAACTGTATCATTTTCTCGTCTGTTAGTTTTGGGGCATCCACTACCGAATAACTTAGCGCAATATGTCCGACTGGCTTCTTCAAACCGGGATTCATTTCTGTTTGCATACAGAAACTACGGATAATGTCCTGCTTGCTTTCGGCTAACACTCCCTCCGCATGAAGCAAAGCTGCCTGTTCCTTGCCGAGTACATAGTTCACACAACCTTTAAATCCGCTTCCCTTTTTTATTTTTCCAATCATCCGATAACTGGTTTATGATTTCAATAATCCTGTTTTTCAGTTTCACAAGCTCCACTGCCACGAGCGCAAAACCTCCTGCATTGGCACGGTGCGCAAGCTGGTTGAGGTTGTTGGCTTCTCCGGCTAACTTGCGGATACTGTCTGCGTCCTGCTTGTTCAGTCGGGGTGTTACCTCTGTCGAAATAATCGCTTGCCGGACGTATTCGCTAATAGGCAGACCGGATTCTCCGGCTCGCTTCTTGATAGCGTAATACTGTAACTCTGTCAGCTTCGTACTGACTACCCGTTTTTGTTTGTCTATCCGGTTCTTTGCCGGTCGACCTCCTGATTTGTTTCTTATCTCTGTCATACGTTTTTGCTTTTTAGGTGGTATCTTAGAAATTGCGACCAACGGGAGAAATTTCCCTTTGCGATGAGCAAAGCAAGGTGTTTCGGTCTACCGAAACATAACCTTGCTCCCCTAAATCATACCGCTTGCCGTTGGTATGCTTTGCCTGTTCTACTAATTACAACCGCCTGCCCCTTTTTCTTTTTTCATCGGGAGTTTGTCTATTTTTATCTTCCTGCTGTTGTTGCTTGGCAGACTGTTTTTGTTTCTCCGACTGCGTTTGTTGGGTTGACTGTTGCATCCTATTCTCTGCTTGGTTGAACTTCTTCCCACACAGGTAATCGTTCAAGTCCTTGTATTCATTGTACAGATGTGATGAATCACGTACATGCCAACAATATTCTTTTTGTATGGCTTGGGTAGCTTTACGCCCTGCATCGTCATTATCCAAAAGGCAGTGGATATGTTCGTATTCGGCTAACGGGTATAAGGCTTTATCTACATTTGTGGTTGAGTTCAGGATAACATAATCCTGCCAGTCAAGACAAGGATAGGTAGGATTTGTTTTCTGCCGGATGGCGATAAAAGAAAGATAGTCCATAACTCCCTCGAAAACAAAACAGCTATCGTTCTTTTTGCCTGACTGCCGTATGTGTGTGATGTCTTTGGGTGATGTACTGCCCTTGAAACGTGGATTGCGAAGCTCGTAACCTCCGGCATCGTTCTTGAAAGCGAGTGCAAAATAAGGTTTGTCGCCGATACGGTAATACATTTCCTGCACATAGTGTACTGCCATTTGAGGTGGAATGTTCCTGCTTCTCAAATAATCTATGAGTGCTGGATTCTGCAACGGCTGGATTTTACGGATTTCTATCGGGCTGGTCGGTTGTTTCCTTTCATGCTGATTCTTTTCTGAAACCTCTTTTCCTTGAAAAGAAAAAGAATTTCCGGATGAATACTGTTCCAGCCGACAGATAGCATCGTAGGCGTTGTACCCGTGCTGCTTCATTACAAGGTCGATGAGCGAGCCACCCTCGCCTGTCCCGAAGTCACACCACAGGTTTACACCGTAATCCACCTTGAAACTGGGCGTATCATCCTGACGGAACGGACTATGGTACATGCCGTAATAATATTTATCCACTGCGGGCAGAATGCCCAATGATTTCAGATAGTCTTTGATACTGATATGATTAGCTTCCTGATAAGTCATAATCTTTATTTTTGAATGTTTGTAAATTGCAGTAATGAAGTAAGAAGCGAGTAAGAAGAAAAATAGTCAACTTTTTGCACCTATCTCTTTTTCTTTCAACGGATTATACTCTATGCAGTAAGATAAGTAAGTTATTCTATACAAAAGAGATAGAAATATTACCTATGTTGTTTTCTGACTTTTCTTTTTTTTTAATTTCCTGAAAGTTCAGGGTTTTATCTTACTTCTTTACTGCGTATTGTATAAATGATTGGTATTCAATGAATAAAACACAGTAAGATGTTTTGCGGTAGTTACTACATGGGAGTAACTGTGCCAATTATAAAACGGCTGTGTTAACCGTAATCGTTATCGGTGTAGGGTATGGAAACAGGCTTTATTCTGTACCCATATACTGAATAGTTGCAGTTGCTGATACGCTTTTGTACCCGTTTAAATCCGGCTTTCCGCAATGCTTCCCCCAACCGTTTTTCAGATAACTGCATAGGGCAGACATCCCGTAAACAAGTGAGAATTTGCGCTGTTGTCATAAAGAAAAGGCTTTCTTCTTCCTCTGTGGGCTTCTCAAAATACTGCATCAGCATTTCAAACTCAACCGTTTGCACCTCAAATTCCGCATTTGTCAGGTGCAGTTCTTCAATCTCCGCATCATTAAACCAATAGCGTACACCTTGCCGATACAAGTACATGATTTCGGAGTAGACATTATCCATGTTGATACTTTCTGCTGTCGGTTTATCAATGTGCAGGACTTCAAAAGGCAGAAATCGTCTGTTCCCTGTCGGGTCTGTCAAGAACTCGTTACCGTTCACCGAAGCCATGAAGCTGGCTAAATGCGGATATTCCTCTATGTAAATATCATACGGTCTGCGGTATTTAACTGCCGGGGTGGTTATCAGGTTCTTTAATGCGTTTTCATTCTGCTTGTTGAGTTCCTTTAGCTGGTCGTCGATGTTGATAAACAGATATTCGGCTATCAGTGTCAGAATATCTTTGCTTTGTGGGTCTATCTTCCCGGTAAATAGATAATTTTTTAGCGATGACGGGCAAAGGTTATCCAGCCACCATGTTTTGAACTGTCCCTGATTGTCGCCAGTAAGGACTAAACAAGTATGGTTTTGACAGCCTGTATCATTCATGGCATTAGCTACCACACCGACAAGCCATTTCGTAAAATACTCCTCCCACTCGCCGGGATTGGCTACTTGCACCGTGTTCAACAGTTTTTTGATATATCCATGTCCGGCAGGATTCAACAAGGGTAGGGCAGTAAGGTATTCCCGTATGGGATGCACCTTATTTGCGAAATCGCTTTCCAATATCATACGGATGTTTTCGGCAGAGGTGGTAATACCTGCGGTAACATCCAGTTTGCGCCTGAAAGAGTTCAAAGCAAACTTTGTGACTGGCTGATACAAACCGGAAGTATTTGCAGCCCGGTATTCTGTCCTGCTTTTCACAATATTAAACCGGAAGTCGTACAAGGAATTAAGCTGCCTTTCGATGCGCTCGTTCTTGGATAACCTACCCTCGGTGTGTTCCGCTTCGTTATCCCTTTTCTCTTTCATCGGATAGTTTGCTGGAAGCTGGTACATATTGTTGCTGCATCCACCGCTGCAACTCGTCCACATCGAAACGTAAGGAGCGTCCACGTTTGACACATGGTATTGCTCCGCTGCTGGCTAAGTGGTAGAGGTAATTAACTGAATATCCGGTTATCCGACTGGCTACGGATATTTTGACTAAAACGGATTGCTTGCTGTCCGGTTCTTTGGATGAAGAACTGACTATGGGGGAAATCATCTTTTCGATGTTTTCCAGCTGCTTGAAAATTTCTTCAAAAGGATTGTTCATGGTGCTTTGTTTTTTGAATTAGCACCACAAATAAAATAAGAAAAAATGGTAAAAAACAAAGCGTCAGGCATTGGGAATTGCTTTGCTCGGCTCTGCTTCAAAATACTATCAGACTGTGAAAGTTCGCTTGTGTTCTTTACCTTATTATAATAGGGAATGAAATGTGAACGAAGTTCTTTATATCGCTTACCTTTTTGGGTTTTTCTTATACTTTTCTCTATGCAAGTGGGACAAATGAGGACATATAAGGACATCTGCGGACAGTCTGAAACAAGCTATTATTCAAGGCTATATATTTGCATCAAACAAGAAAAAAGAAGTAATATCAAAACATAATGAAATATGGAAATAGTAACCATTGAAAAGAAAACATTCGAGCTTTGGCAGGAAAAATTTAACCACTTTATCAATCGTATGGATGCCCTGTGTATTCCTTTGCGGAGAAAACAGGATAAGTGGTTGGATAACTGCGAAACCTGCCGTTTGCTGAACGTGTCTGCCCGGACGATGCAAACCTATCGTGATACGGGTAAATTACCTTATTCGCAAATCAATAACAAGATTTATTATAAGGTTTCGGATGTGGAAACCTTTATGCAAAATCACGTGAAGAATAACTCTAAAAAATAGAACCTATGGATTTGATAACGAAAGATTCCAATATAACACAAGTCTTGTTTTCATCCCTTGACCGGATGTTGGAGAATGTGGAATACATGGTAACGAATTATCATCCGGTACTGGGTGGCGAACATTACCTGACAGGTGAGGAAGTCTGTCAAAAGCTGTGTATCAGCAAGCGAACTTTGCAGGATTACAGAGATACAGGACTGTTGGGATATGTACAGCTTCCAGGAAAGATAATTTATAAAGAATCAGAAATTTGTGTCCTTTTAGAAAATCATTATCGAAGAAGTTATTAACACATTTCTTTTATGATCGTATAAAATAGGCTAAAGAGTTTGATTATTATGTGCAGAAAAAGAGCTACATTTGTCTTATGTTACTTAAATATAAATGCTTATGAACATTAGAAAGGCTTTTCTGCACCATATTGAACAAAGTTTGAATACAATCGATGCTGTAGATCTAACAGAACATTATAGTGATATTGAGCCAATAGTGCAATCAATTCTAAATGAGATATTCTCAGGTAAGAATAAGAGAGCTTGTTTGATTCCTCCTGATAATAGACTCTTGAGTGCTATTGTTGAAGGAATTGAGAATGATATTGTAGAAATACAAAATTCATCTGTTACCATTAGTGCCGAAAGATTGCTTCGTAAAGAAAAAGATGCTCAAGAACTATATGGCTCTATTACACAAATACCTAAAGGTAGTTTATTTCATTTGTTGGTAGAGGACGATGGTAAGACTTATTTCATAATAACTAAAACTGACCATGATAAATTTCTCGATGAGAGAGAGCTGTTGACTAGAAGAGGCATTCCATTGAATAAGAAAACGTATAAATCATTCTTTTGTGAGATAGTTGATAATCAGTTAATCAATGCTTTTATCTATGATCCTTCAGGACGCTCGGCTAGATATTGGTGGGAAGGATATTTGGATGTACAGCTTTGTAATTCTGATGCAAAGAATACTGAGAAAGTATTGACGCATTTGATCGATAAGATTATCTTTTCGGTGAAAGTGAAAAGTCCAGATGATTATAGAGTACTACGGGACAATACAATTTATTATTTTAGAAGTCATGAGGAGTTTAATTTATCTGAATATCTGCAACATGTTTGGGAGCATTATACTCCAATTCTTGAAGGGCTCTCTCTTGACAGGTGTAAGGATAAGGTAAACAAAATGTCTGAAAATAAAAATTTCGATACATCTTTTTCTATTATACCTGCAAGTATAAATCGTAGAGTTAAAAGAAATATTCCATTAAGTCCAAAGTTGAAATTGCAAATAGATGATATGAGTTTTCAAGAAGAGAAAAGTCTTATTATTCCATTAAAGAATGAAGATGGAAAATGGATTCAGATAAAAACAGATTCTGGATATGATTATTTTAAACGCAATGAAACTGATTAATCTTATTTCGACAACATTTGGGATTGGTGTACAAGATCTCTTATTGAAAGAATCATTTAATGAAGTTGAGGTATGCTTTCGATTACCTCGTCCATTTTGTGTGATAGCTGATGATATAAACTTATTTTATGCGCAAATACTGGATGATTGTCAGTTTGATTTTTTGTATTGTGGCAATTCTGAAATAACCATTAATTCTTTGCATAGTATAACTGATGTAGAAAACTTTGTAAGTCATATTAGTGATAAACTTGCAAGTTTAGATTTAAATGATCCTGATGATATAGAAGTTGTAAACTCTTTCTCTATTCTAGTAAAAATTAGAAAAGAAATTAGAGAAAGGGTATTGAATATTTATGATTTTATAGCTTTATGTAATTATTGGAATGACTTGACATGGGAAAACCGATTATTTGTTTTATCAAAAGAAGAGTTGAAGAGGGGGATAGTCTTTTATCTTTTGGAGGATGATATATGTTCTTTTAAAACAGAGGGGTTCTATTTCTCCCACAACAGGGAAGAAAAGCCTCATATAGTAAATTGTTTAGAGGATATTAGAGAAAATGTGTATTGGGGAAATCTTGATGTATACAAATTGACCCCTCTATATTTTCATATAACTCAAAGAAGTAATGTGGAAAATATATTTCAAGAAACATTTGATGTTCTATCGGCTGTTTTTTCATTGTGCTCTATTTTAGATATAGTATCATTGAATGCAAAGGATGGAAAACTGGTTTACAAACTTTGTGGTTA
The DNA here is from genome assembly GCF_000025985.1 of Bacteroides fragilis NCTC 9343. NCBI lineage: Bacteria > Pseudomonadati > Bacteroidota > Bacteroidia > Bacteroidales > Bacteroidaceae > Bacteroides > Bacteroides fragilis. The sequence continues at coordinate 3,865,693 of NC_003228.3, read as the reverse complement.
TAAGAATATTAATGGAGAGTTGAATATTGATAATTCATTTTCATTACTAAAAAATACCGAAAACGAGTATTTTAAAATATTTAGATGGATTTATATTGGAGAAGGTAATAAAACAGATAAGATCGGTATTGCAAGAAATGTATTAAGCCTTTTTATTGCAAATGATAATATTGCTATTGAAGATAATGTTTTTATTTCTATTCAGTCTTCATTTAAGACCTATTTAAAAGAAAATCTAGATAAATATGTTGCTATTAGAAATCAGATTTATCAAGAACTTGATGCTATAATCTCTTTGTCTTCTGCTGTTAAAAAAGATTTTTTAGAAGGGTTTAAACACAATCTTCTTGCCTGTATTACGTTCTTTTTTAGTACTATCGTTTTAGAAGTATTAGGTGGTAATTCTAAGTCTTATTTTTTATTTACAAAGGAAGTTTGCATATTGTGTTATGCCGTCTTTTTTATTTCATTTTTATATTTACTTTGGATGCGAGGTGATATTGAAGTAGAGAAGAAAAACATAAGCAATCGATATGTTGTTTTAAAAAAACGATATTCAGATTTACTGATCCCTAAAGAGATTGATATAATATTAAGAAATGGAGAAGAACTAAAAGAACAAATGGGATATATTGATTTGGTAAAGAAAAAATATACAGCTTTATGGATTTGTTCTTTGTTGACTTTATGTGTTATCGTAACAGTTCTGTCTCCTATTGGAAATATGTTTGCTGGAATGATATTTGCTTTTAAATCAATAATAGTAATATTCGGACTATTGATTTTTTTACTTGTGAGATTGGGTTCGTTTATTTTGTAATTATTGCTATACTGTAGGGAGAAGATGAACTTCATCTTCTCCCTAATATGTTACAGTAGTAATAGATTTTCAACATTTTGCATATCTTTCAAAATACTTAGGTCTAATACCTTTGCGTAATGCTGTGTCATTCTCGTAGAAGAATGTCCCAACATTTTAGACACATTTGGAAGTGATACATTGTTAGCCAGTGCAATGACGCTTGCGAAGCTGTGTCGGGCGGTGTGCGTGGTTAGATTTTTTCTAATTCCGCACAGGTCGGCAATTTCTTTCAAATAACTGTTCATCTTTTGATTACAGGGAACTGGCAACATAACGCCTTTGTCAAGGCAATACGGATTGTCCTTGTATTTGTCAAGTATCTGTTTCGGAATACTCAGAAGTGGAATATTACAAAGATTGTTTGTCTTTTCACGAGCTTTTACTATCCACAAGTTGCCGTTGCTATCCTCTGAAATATGTTCGGGACGTAAATTATATACGTCTATAAACGCCAGTCCGTGTACACACAGAAGATAAATACATCCCGTACCAGTTCCAGCCGTTCTATTTTGAACTCTTTCTGCCATATCTTATTTATTTCGGCTTGGCTAAGGAACTGTTTGTTTACTTCTATCTCGTGAAACTTGATTCCGGCAAATGGATTTTTTGTTATCCATTCATTTGCAATGGCAAGGTTTATCACTTTCTTGAAACACTTCATATAACGGATAACAGTATTTTGTGCGCAATGCTTTTCCGTTTTCAGGTATAAATCAAAGTTACGCACCAATTCCCCGTTTACTTCACGTAGTAGAATATCATCTACCTTATAATCTCGTTTCACCAGTTCCATAAGATATTTAAGGCAATTATCGTAACGTCTTACGGTAATGTCGGCATAATCCGTTCCGATTAGCTTCCGGCAGTTGTCGTTATGCTCCTTGAATACATTATATAATGTCTTGAAAGTTTCGTCCTTTCCCTGATAGCGGTTTACTATGGCACGGGCAGAAATAATCTTTCCCTCCAGTTCTAAATCTTGATAGATTTGATAGAATTTCACACGTAAGGCATCAATGTAATGGTTTAGTTCTATGGAATTGCGGTCTTTGCCTATTGATTTCTCTTTGTCCTGCGACCAAAGTGGGACTTTTACGCTTCGTTTTAGTTGAAGTTCCACATACAAGCGGTCATAAGTAACACGCACACGCACGGGAGCTTCCCCGTTTTTTAACAGTTTGCTTCTCTTGATGAAGAACAAAACACTGAATCTTTTTCTTTCCATACAGCTCAATTTTTAATGATACAAAGTTAGGAAATCGAACCGAGGACTCTGTTGTGTAAAAAAGCGCAGCGTGCTGTAAAAGAATGAAGTAGCTATTGTGCAGTGGAACATTCAAGGCTTTCTAAAACTGTCCCCCGAATAAGGACGTATAGTCTGCTTCAATCCCACTTATTTTACCTATTCTTGGAAATGAGAAATCCCTGAACTTCTTTGAAATTCAGGGATTTACATCGTTTTTCTTTCTTTAAAAGTGGTGCCACCAGGAATCGAACCGGGGACACAAGGATTTTCAGTCCTTTGCTCTACCAACTGAGCTATGGCACCTTTCTTGTTTGCGGTTGCAAAGGTAGTGAAAGTTTTTGATTTTGCAAACCTTAGGGTAATAAAAAACACTGATAATAAGCTATTCTGCTTATTATCAGTGTTTTTCTTTCGGAATTTTTTATTTATTTTCCTGTAGTGGATTCCATCCCTGAGCTTTTAACTCGAATTCCTGACCATCGCGTGTGATCAGTGCGCAGCCTAATTCGGGCTTTGTAATATGTCCGATCAGGCGGACACCTTCCATTTCCGATACTTTTTCGTGATCGGCAATGGGAACAGTGAAAAGAAGTTCATAATCTTCACCACCGTTCATGGCACAGGTGGTGAGGTTCATATTGAACTCTTCTGCCATAACTGCAGTTTGATAATCGATAGGGATATGCTCTTCGTAGACACGGCAACCTGCTTTACTTTGAGTACATATATGCAATAGCTCCGAAGAAAGTCCGTCAGAGATATCCATCATAGAAGTCGGAACGATGTTTGCGGCGGACAGTTTCTCAATAATGTCTTTGCGGGCTTCCGGTTTGAGCTGTCGTTCCAACAAATACTCTTTTCCGGAGAAATCCGGCTGAGCATCCTGTTCGCCTTTAAAGACTGCTTTTTCGCGTTCTAACAGTTGTAGCCCCATATAGGCGGCACCTAAGTCGCCACTGACACAGATCAAGTCGGTATCTTTGGCGCCATTACGGTAAACTACTTTATCTTTGTCGACTTCACCAATACAAGTGATACTGATGGCAAACCCTGTCAAAGAAGAGGTGGTGTCACCACCTACAATATCGACTTTATATTGTTGGCATGCCAGACGGAGTCCGGAGTAAAATTCATCCATATCTTCCACACTGAAGCGTTTGGAGAGAGCAAGTGAAACTGTAATCTGTTTGGGCGTTCCATTCATCGCATAGATGTCGGAGAAGTTAACCACAGCAGATTTGTATCCCAAATGCTTTAACGGCGTGTAGGTTAGGTCGAAATGTACACCTTCCATCAAGAGGTCGGTAGTCACCAACACTTGCTTGTCGGCAGGATAGGAGAGGACGGCTGCATCGTCGCCTACTCCATATTTGCTTGATTCATTTTCTAATTTAATTCCTTCGGTGAGATGCTTGATCAGTCCGAATTCACCTAAGGTTGCTATCTCTGTTCTCATATATCTTATTTTATGATAAGGAAGTATCTATGCACGGTTTATCAGTTCGCGCATGATGGTGGTCATCTTCGGTTGGGCAGCATCGGCTGCTTTCTGAACTTCTTCGTGTGATACTTCTACAATCTTTCCTTCTACCCCAAGATCTGTTACGACGGAAATGCCGAAAACTTTGATGCCGCAGTGGTTGGCTACAATCACTTCGGGGACAGTAGACATTCCTACCGCATCAGCTCCTAAGATATGGAACAGTTTGTATTCTGCAGGTGTTTCGAATGTGGGTCCCTGTGTACCGATGTATATTCCGTGCTGTACTTTAATACCTTTTTCTGCTGCAATGGCATCTGCCTTGCGGATCAGTTCCTTATCGTATGCCTCACTCATATCCGGGAAACGGGGGCCGTACGGGATGTTTTTACCACGTAACGGATGTTCGGGGAAATAGTTGATATGATCAGTGATAATCATCAGATCACCGATTTCGAATTCAGGATTGGTGCCGCCACTGGCATTGGACACAAACAATGTTTTGATACCCAGTTCACGCATCACGCGTACCGGGAAAGTCACTTCTTTCATAGAGTAACCTTCGTAGTAATGGAAGCGTCCTTGCATTGCCATAATCTCTTTATTACCCAATTTACCGAAAATAAGCTTACCGCTGTGCCCTTCTACGGTAGACACAGGAAAGTTGGGGATATCTTCGTACTTTATTTCATACTTTTCGGTAATTTCGTTTGCCAGACTGCCAAGTCCGGTTCCCAGAATGATTGCTGTTTCAGGACTTGTGTGCATCTTTCCTTTCAGGAAGGCTGCCGTTTCTTGTATTTTCTCTAACATAGCCAATAATGTGTTGGTTAAAATTATCTTGTTGATTTTGTAATATTTCTACTTCAATGGGTAGGGCATAAATAAATGGTTTCAGCCCTTCATCCAGCTCCTGATGACATATCAGGCGTGTCGCGTCTTTTTCGGTTGTGACAATCAGGCGTTGCCCTTTTCTTAATTTACCGAATCTCTCTTTTATTTGCGCCAAGTCTCGCTGGCTGAAATTATGATGATCACTAAAAGCGAGTAAGTCGATGTTCCGTGTATGTATTTCCAATTCACGGATGATCGTATCGGGAGATGCAATACCGGTAATTAGCAGTATCTGTTCCTCTGTTTGTAAAGAGGATAATTTTCTCTCTTGTACAGTGGCACAATCGGGAAAGACTGCCCGCAGGTTTCCGTATCGGAAAGACGAGAAATATAACTGCTGGTAGGGGAACAGATTCAACCTTTTCGTAATAATATTGTAGTCAATAGGTTTGATATCCGGCGGACATTTGGTTACGATGACTATCTGTGCCCGATTTTTGCCTTGTGCAGGCTCCCGTAAGCGTCCTGCAGGCATCAAGGTGTCATCGCAGAACAGACGGTGATAATCTGTCAGAAGAATATTTAGTCCTGCTTTCACGTATCGATGTTGAAACGCATCGTCCAATAAGATAACTTCGACTGGAGGCTCTTTAAGTGTGAGTAACCTTTCGATGCCATGGCAGCGGTCTTCGTCAACTGCTACCCGGATATCGGAGAATTTCGATTGTATTTGATAAGGCTCGTCGCCAATACTGCGGGCGTCACTTTCTGCTGTTGATAGTATGAATCCTTTGGTATGGCGCTTGTATCCCCGGCTTAATACAGCCACTTGGAATTCATCATGAAGCAACTTTATCAGATACTCTGTGTGCGGCGTTTTACCCGTACCGCCCACTGCGATGTTCCCGATACAAATAATAGGAACATTAAAACTCTTTGACTGAAGTTTCCCCCAGTCAAAGAGTTTATTTCGTAATGCTACTCCTGCTCCATATAACCATGAAGCCGGATATAGCCATTTATGTATCTTGATAGAGTTTTCTTCCATGCAGTTTGCTATTTCACATTCAGTTCAAACGGAACGCGTGCTTGAATCATGGCGCGTTCTTTTATATTTTTCAGCAGGCTGAAATCTTTATAATAATCTCCCAGTTGACTTTTCAGCACTTGGGATTCTACATAATTACCGGGTTGGACATCAAGCAACGTAGACAGAATATCCTTTTTGGCAGGATAGGATATAATGGTGTATCCTTTTAAATCGGCTTTTTGTGCAGCTATTTCCAGTGCCTTACCTATTCCACCCAATTCGTCTACCAATCCGATTTTTTTAGCCATCTCTCCGGTCCATACACGTCCTTCAGCTATTTTCTCAATTTTATCTTTAGACATATGGCGTCCCTCGGCACAACGACTTACAAATAAATCATATCCTTGGCCGATCATCATCTGTAGCAAAGCTCTTTCATCGCTGTTTACCGGGCGCATCAGATTGCCGAAGTCTGAGAATTGGTTGGTTTTTACTACGTCATATGTCAATCCGATTTTTTCGGTTAGTCCTTTAACGTTCGGAATCATGCCGAAGATTCCAATAGAACCCGTCAGAGTGGTTGGCTCGGCTATGATACTGTCGGCAGCACAAGAGATATAATATCCACCGGACGCGGCATAGTCGCCCATCGAGACGATGACCGGTTTCTTAGCCTTCAGCTCTTTTACGGCATGCCAGATCTGTTCGGACGCAAAAGCACTTCCTCCCGGAGAGTTTACGCGTAATACAACAGCTTTTACATCGTCATCTTCTTTCAGTTTACGCAGGTCACGAATCATTTTGCTACCTATAATACCTTCATCAGACGCTGCTGATCCGGCATAATCGGTTATCTCACCGGAAGCATAATAAACAGCCAGAATATTCCCGCTCTTGTCTTTAGGAACATTCTTTTTAATGTTAACCATCTCTTCGAGTCCTAAGATGGGCAGGCGATCGTCCTCGTCGATTTTTACAAGTGTTTTCAAATAGTCGCGTACGTCATTTTGATAAATCAGCGTGTCGGCCAGTCCGCATTTTACGCTTTCGTCTGACGGATAGAACATCAGCATGCGGTCAGCATACATATTCAGTGAATCTTTTCCTATTTTACGTGAAGCGGAAACACCATCCAATATTTGATTCCAGATAGAACCGATGAAAGCTGTAACCTGCTCCCGGTTGGCTGGAGACATCTCTGTGGCGGTGAAAGGCTCCACTGCCGACTTGTAAGTACCTACCTTGAATACCTGCATCTCAATTCCCAGTTTCTGTAATAGATCTTTATAGAAAATAGGTGCTGAAGCGAGTCCGCGCCATTCGATCATGCCTTTGGGGTTGAGCATCACCTTGTCGGCAACACTCGAAAGATAATAAAGTCCTTGCGTATAATTGTCGCTATATGCTACGACAAATTTGCCACTCTCCTTAAAGTCATCCAATGCTTTACGTATCGCCTGTAGCGAAGCGTACGAAGCATCCAGCCATGAGGCTTGTATATAAATGCCCTTGATGTTATCATCTTCTTTAGCTTTCTTGATTGAAGCCAGTATATCGTCCAGTCCGTATGTATCGGCTGTTTCACCGGTAAATTTACCCAGTAAACCTTCTAAACTCTCCTGAGTGCGCTCAACCAGTGTACCTTTCAAGTCGAGCATCATCACAGAATTCTTCTTTACCACAGTTTCTGTATCCGATGACGAAATGATTCCGACAAGCGTTACGACTCCGATAATGAATAAAACAATGCCCGATAACACGATGCCGGTCACTGTAGCAAGCGTAAATTTAAAGAAATCTTTCATTGTACATATTGTTTTTATGCCAGCTCTTTTAAAGCTAACAAAGATAAATAATTGAGTTGAAATTCATCCCATAAGTCGCATAGTTTTTTGTTTTGTCACGGTTGCGACATATAAAATGTGAATATTTGAGTATAACCGGGGAGTAAAGGAGAAGTTATTGTATGGAAATAAACAATAAAAAGAGGAAACAGCCTCAGGTGGGGTATTTCCTCTTTCTATTTCTGAAGAAACTAATATTTATTTCTTAAGAAACGATTCTTTCATTCTGGCAATGTCAGTCAGATAATCCTGTAGGTCTTGTTCATGCTCTTCTTCTTCAGCTAAAATATGCTTTGCGATGTCGCATGTAGTATAGTCTTTACCGTTTGTAAAGTTAGCAATCTCCTGATAACGGAGAATAGCGCAACGTTCGGAAGAGACGTTCTGATTTAACAGGCTGACAGAATCAAATGCTGTTGGAGAATCGTATTTACAACGAGCCAGTTCAAACCATTTTTTCGGATCGAGTACCGGAACTCCTTCCAATTCTATGATTCGGTCAGCAATCAATTGTGCGTGATGACGCTCCTCTTCAGCATGTTCTTCGAATTCCCCTTGTACATCAGCGCGCATAGCACCTTCCACTACCAATGCACCTACCCAATATTGATAGTATGCCAACCATTCTTCAGATAATGCAGCATTCAGCTGATCAATCAAACTTTTTACATCGAGCTTTCCTTGCAGGATTTTTACACTTTCTTTAGCCATAATTCTTTTGGTTTAGGTTATAAAAATTAAGTTGGTTATGTAACATGGGGTAGGGGATTTTGTTTTCTGAAAGGGTGATTTTAACAGGAAGACATTTGCTTTAGGAGCCGGTTTCGGGAGCGGGTGGGGTACTGTGCTCCGGCTGTTTCCTTTTAGTTTCAAACCAAGGCCCTTTACCTTTTAAATCAACGCCCTCTTGGTTTCAAACCAACATGTCTTTGGCTTGAAAGGTAGCCTTCTTCCGTTTCCGCCCCGAACTTCGCTGATGAAAATATTGTGCAACTTGGCTTCCCGGACCGCAAATGCGTTCTCCCGGATTGCCCCCATACTTGCTTTAATCGCAACTATCCCTTTCGGACCGGCACTTATCCCTTTTCCCAGAAAATACTCCCTCGTTTCTCTATCATCTTCATCTTCAACCCTTTTCCTCCTCTTGTTTCCTCTCTTCCTATTACTTGATTTAACACACTGTTAAATCAAGTCTTTTGTTTTCAAAGAACAAGTCTTTTAGAAGCAAAAGCTTTGTTCTTTCCATCCCTGAAATAAAAGTCTTTCTCACCGCATTAACAATGTTAACGCAGGATTCCGTTCCATTCTTGTTTGATTTGCGTTTGATTCCTGTGTGATCCCTGCTCAATTTTCATTCAATTCCCGTTCAGCCCTCGTTTGATTTCCGTTCAGCCCTCGTTTGATTTCCCGTCCAACTCCCGTCAATTCCCTACCTGTTTTTCAGTTTATCTCTCTCCCAATCCCAATTCCTTCCGCGATATTCTTCCTCGAAACATCCCTTTTCCTTCCGCAAACACTTCTCCTTCTCCCTTTCTCGGCAAATCCCCTTTTCCCTCTCCCCGATAAATTTCCCCTATATAATATAATAATGTGTCCCTTTTCCTCTCTTCCTTCCCTTCCCCCATCATCCTGTATTAAAATCCTCCTCTCCCTCAGTTCTTTACGTTTTTATTCAAAATATTTTCAAAAAAATCCCCTTTTATATTTGTCTCTTATCTCCTAATGCCTTACTTTTGCATCCGCTTTCCAAGAGACGGACAGCATTTAATTTTGACATGTTGCAACGGCGTAGGACCTGCCTTACAGAATAACAAAAATAATTTCCTTTTTATTTGGATCATTATTATAAAAGTCGTTATCTTTGCAGTCCGATTCGCAGAGCGAGGGCCTTTGGCTGTCTTTTCTTTCCCTTTCGCACAGAGAGGCTTGGAAATAAAAGACGGGCATTGAGAAAAAAAACTTCCCAAAACATTTGGCAGTTTAAAATAAACCCCTTACCTTTGCACCCGCTTTTGAAACGAAGCAGAATTTAAAAAGAAGAGTTCTTTGAAACATTGATAAACAATACAAGTAGTACAAGTCAAATTTAGAACCGTCAATACTTATTATATAGGTATGTAAAAATGACCGTCAATAAATTTTCGACATCCTGAACAGAGCTAATATCATCCCTTATGGGATATATAACAATACTTTTACAATGAAGAGTTTGATCCTGGCTCAGGATGAACGCTAGCTACAGGCTTAACACATGCAAGTCGAGGGGCATCAGGAAGAAAGCTTGCTTTCTTTGCTGGCGACCGGCGCACGGGTGAGTAACACGTATCCAACCTGCCCTTTACTCGGGGATAGCCTTTCGAAAGAAAGATTAATACCCGATAGCATAATGATTCCGCATGGTTTCATTATTAAAGGATTCCGGTAAAGGATGGGGATGCGTTCCATTAGGTTGTTGGTGAGGTAACGGCTCACCAAGCCTTCGATGGATAGGGGTTCTGAGAGGAAGGTCCCCCACATTGGAACTGAGACACGGTCCAAACTCCTACGGGAGGCAGCAGTGAGGAATATTGGTCAATGGGCGCTAGCCTGAACCAGCCAAGTAGCGTGAAGGATGAAGGCTCTATGGGTCGTAAACTTCTTTTATATAAGAATAAAGTGCAGTATGTATACTGTTTTGTATGTATTATATGAATAAGGATCGGCTAACTCCGTGCCAGCAGCCGCGGTAATACGGAGGATCCGAGCGTTATCCGGATTTATTGGGTTTAAAGGGAGCGTAGGTGGACTGGTAAGTCAGTTGTGAAAGTTTGCGGCTCAACCGTAAAATTGCAGTTGATACTGTCAGTCTTGAGTACAGTAGAGGTGGGCGGAATTCGTGGTGTAGCGGTGAAATGCTTAGATATCACGAAGAACTCCGATTGCGAAGGCAGCTCACTGGACTGCAACTGACACTGATGCTCGAAAGTGTGGGTATCAAACAGGATTAGATACCCTGGTAGTCCACACAGTAAACGATGAATACTCGCTGTTTGCGATATACAGTAAGCGGCCAAGCGAAAGCATTAAGTATTCCACCTGGGGAGTACGCCGGCAACGGTGAAACTCAAAGGAATTGACGGGGGCCCGCACAAGCGGAGGAACATGTGGTTTAATTCGATGATACGCGAGGAACCTTACCCGGGCTTAAATTGCAGTGGAATGATGTGGAAACATGTCAGTGAGCAATCACCGCTGTGAAGGTGCTGCATGGTTGTCGTCAGCTCGTGCCGTGAGGTGTCGGCTTAAGTGCCATAACGAGCGCAACCCTTATCTTTAGTTACTAACAGGTTATGCTGAGGACTCTAGAGAGACTGCCGTCGTAAGATGTGAGGAAGGTGGGGATGACGTCAAATCAGCACGGCCCTTACGTCCGGGGCTACACACGTGTTACAATGGGGGGTACAGAAGGCAGCTAGCGGGTGACCGTATGCTAATCCCAAAATCCTCTCTCAGTTCGGATCGAAGTCTGCAACCCGACTTCGTGAAGCTGGATTCGCTAGTAATCGCGCATCAGCCACGGCGCGGTGAATACGTTCCCGGGCCTTGTACACACCGCCCGTCAAGCCATGGGAGCCGGGGGTACCTGAAGTACGTAACCGCAAGGATCGTCCTAGGGTAAAACTGGTGACTGGGGCTAAGTCGTAACAAGGTAGCCGTACCGGAAGGTGCGGCTGGAACACCTCCTTTCTGGAGCGATGTTGAAAACGACGTTCATTGGTTCTAAATTGTACTACTGGTACTTGTTTATTTATAGAATATAGATCAACCATCTATAGCAATATAGATAGAGATAAACAAGAGAAAAACAGAAGCCGAGTCTAAAACAGGACACGGTTGAACTAGTCCTATAGCTCAGTTGGTTAGAGCGCTACACTGATAATGTAGAGGTCGGCAGTTCAACTCTGCCTGGGACTACCAACAGATAGATATTTTATCTTGTATGATTGGGGGATTAGCTCAGCTGGCTAGAGCATCTGCCTTGCACGCAGAGGGTCAACGGTTCGAATCCGTTATTCTCCACTCCGATACCGCGACCTAACAGGCTTGCGTGTAATCAAACGATCTTTGACATGATGTACAGAAAAAAGTAAATTTAGTAAGAGCTAAAAGTATATATCGAACCATTTGGTTCAGATCCTTTTTAAGAAAAGGAGATGAATCTGGCGATAAAAGAAAGTAAATAAGGGCGCATGGCGGATGCCTTGGCTCTCGGAGGCGATGAAGGACGTGATAAGCTGCGATAAGCTTCGGGTAGGTGCAAATGACCTTTGATCCGAAGATTTCCGAATGGGACAACCCGGCATTCTGAAGGAATGTCATCCAACTTGGTTGGAGGCTAACGCAGGGAACTGAAACATCTTAGTACCTGCAGGAAAAGAAAATAAATAATGATTCCCCTAGTAGTGGCGAGCGAACGGGGATTAGCCCAAACCACCCATGTTACGGCATGTGTGGGGTTGTAGGACCACGCTCTCGCAAGACAGTTATTGAGAAGAAACGACTGGAAAGTCGTGCCATAGACGGTGATAGCCCGGTATTCTAAGGTAACCGAAGCGTAGTGGTATCCTGAGTAGCGCGGAGCACGAGGAATTCTGCGTGAACCAGCCGGGACCATCCGGTAAGGCTAAATACTCCCGAGAGACCGATAGCGAACCAGTACTGTGAAGGAAAGGTGAAAAGCACTTCGAATAGAAGAGTGAAATAGTCCCTGAAACCATGCGCCTACAAGCGGTCGGAGCAGCTTAAGCTGTGACGGCGTGCCTTTTGCATAATGAACCTACGAGTTACTTTTTCCGGCAAGGTTAAGCATCTTGAGATGTGGATCCGAAGCGAAAGCGAGTCTGAACAGGGCGGATAGTCGGAAGGAGTAGACGCGAAACCAAGTGATCTACCCTTGGGCAGGTTGAAGGTTAGGTAACACTAACTGGAGGACCGAACCGATAAGCGTTGAAAAGCTTCCGGATGACCTGAGGGTGGGGGTGAAAGGCTAATCAAACTTGGAGATAGCTCGTACTCCCCGAAATGCATTTAGGTGCAGCCTTGAGAGTTACTAATGTGAGGTAGAGCGACTGATAAGATGCGAGGGCTTCACCGCCTATCAAGTCTTGATAAACTCCGAATGCGCATTAGTTCTATCTCAGGAGTGAGGGCATGGGTGCTAAGGTCCATGTCCTAAAGGAGAAGAATCCAGACCATCAGCTAAGGTCCCCAAATAAACACTAAGTTGAACTAACGAAGTCAGATTGCTAAGACAGCTAGGATGTTGGCTTGGAAGCAGCCATTCATTTAAAGAGTGCGTAACAGCTCACTAGTCGAGGAGTTTGGCGTGGATAATAATCGGGCATAAGTGTTTTACCGAAGCTATGGGATCCTAATGGATCGGTAGGGGAGCATTCCACTCAGCGTTGAAGGCGAAGCGTGAGCTTTACTGGAGCGTGTGGAAAAGCAAATGTAGGTATAAGTAACGATAAAGGGGGTGAGAAACCCCCTCGCCGCAAGACTAAGGTTTCCTGATCAACGCTAATCGGATCAGGGTTAGTCGGGTCCTAAGGCTCAGCCGAACGGTGAGGCCGATGGCAGAACAGGTTAATATTCCTGTACTACCTATAAGAGTGATGTGGAGACGGAGGAGTGACAACGCCGCGGACTGACGGAATAGTCCGTTAAAGGGTGTAGATGTTGATTATCCCAGGCAAATCCGGGATAAGAGTCGAACCTGATAGTATACCAATTTCCTCGGAAAACGGTAATAGTGCGTGTAAACATACTCCCAAGAAAATCCGCTAAACTTAATCTTATAGGTACCCGTACCGTAAACGGACACACGTAGTCGGGTTGAATATACTCAGGCGCTTGAGTGAATCACGGTTAAGGAACTAGGCAAATTGACCCTGTAACTTCGGGATAAAGGGTCCCTACCCGGTGACGGGAGGGCGCAGAGAATAGGTCCAGGCAACTGTTTAACAAAAACACAGGGCTGTGCAAAATTGAAAGATCACGTATACAGCCTGACACCTGCCCGGTGCTGGAAGGTTAAGAGGAGATGTCATCGCAAGAGAAGCATTGAATTGAAGCCCCAGTAAACGGCGGCCGTAACTATAACGGTCCTAAGGTAGCGAAATTCCTTGTCGGGTAAGTTCCGACCTGCACGAATGGTGTAATGATCTGGACACTGTCTCAACCGTGAGCTCAGTGAAATTGTAGTATCGGTGAAGATGCCGATTACCCGCGATGGGACGAAAAGACCCCGTGAACCTTTACTATAGCTTAACATTGAATTTGGGTAATTGATGTGTAGGATAGGCCGGAGACTTTGAAGCAGGCACGCCAGTGTTTGTGGAGTCGCTGTTGAAATACGGCCCTTTGGTTATTTGAGTTCTAACTCGCTGGTGCGAGGACACTGTTTGGTGGGTAGTTTGACTGGGGTGGTCGCCTCCAAAAGCGTAACGGAGGCTTCTAAAGGTGCCCTCACGCCGATTGGTAACCGGCGGTAGAGTGTAATGGCATAAGGGCGCTTGACTGGGAGACTTACAAGTCGATCAGGTAGGAAACTAGAGCATAGTGATCCGGTGTTTCCGTATGGAAGGGACATCGCTCAAAGGATAAAAGGTACTCCGGGGATAACAGGCTGATCCCTCCCAAGAGCTCATATCGACGGAGGGGTTTGGCACCTCGATGTCGGCTCGTCACATCCTGGGGCTGGAGAAGGTCCCAAGGGTTGGGCTGTTCGCCCATTAAAGTGGCACGCGAGCTGGGTTCAGAACGTCGTGAGACAGTTCGGTCTCTATCTATCGTGGGCGTATGAAATTTGCGTGGCTCTGACACTAGTACGAGAGGACCGTGTTGGACTGACCTCTGGTTTACCGGTTGTGCCGCCAGGTGCATTGCCGGGTATCTAAGTCGGGATTGGATAAGTGCTGAAAGCATCTAAGTACGAAGCCAGCCACAAGATTAGATTTCTTTTTAGGGTCGTTGTAGACTACAACGTTGATAGGACGCAGGTGTACAGGTGGTAACATCACAGCCGAGCGTTACTAATTGCCCGATGACTTTCTTTTATCCGCCTTCAATGGTTTATATATCCGTTTAGCTTCACTATTTATATAATAGACCGCTGAATTTACTTTTGTACATTATGTCTACCTTATTCAGGTGACTATAGCATCAGGGTTCCACCTCTTCCCATTCCGAACAGAGAAGTTAAGCCTGATCACGCCGATGGTACTGCGTAACAGTGGGAGAGTAGGTAGTCGCCGTTTTTTTCAGATGGTTCATCCCCTTCGGTCGAAAGACCGGAGGGGATGACTTGTTTTTGGTAGATTACTTATTTTTATTTATATTTGCAATCGAGTATTTATAAACGTTTAAAGCAAATATTTTAAGTATGAAGACAAAATTCTTTTTAGCTGCTGCAATGGTGGCATTTTCTTTTGCAATGGTTTCATGTGGTGGCAACAAAACAGCTAATTCAGATGCTGCAGCAGACTCGACTTCAGTAGCTGTAGAAGCAGCGGAATCTGCTGCTACTTGCTGTAAAAGTGATTCTGTTGCTTGTGATTCTACAAAAGCTTGTTGCAAAGATAAAGCTGCGTGCGATCAGAAAACAGAGTGCCCTCAGAAAGAAGATTGTGCAAAAAAAGCTTGCGATAAGAAATAATCAGCAAGTAGCGACCGTATAATTAAATGGGAATAAGGTATCTGACAGTACTTTATTCCCATTTTTTGTAGGTGAATCTATAGACTTTGGTTGTGATATATTTGTTATTATAATGGTGTTATTCTTATGAAATGATATTTTTATCAATAAAAAAGTAACGTATTATTTGGAGGCTAAGAAATAATCTCTACCTTTGCATCGTCAAACATTAAAAGAGACAATTAACATGAATCAATCATTTATACATATTCTACTGTGTGGTATTATTATTCTGCTGGCAAAGGTCGGGGGAAGTGAGTGTCGCGCGTAAATGTGTATAATGAAAATATACGAAAGCCTTTCTCACTTCCTTGTGTGAAAGGCTTTTTTGATGGTGTATAATCAGATTAAAATAAAAGAATATGAGCGACAGATTATTTATTTTCGATACCACCCTTCGTGATGGTGAACAAGTACCGGGATGCCAATTGAATACAGTGGAAAAAATTCAGGTGGCAAAGGCTTTGGAAGTTTTGGGGGTAGATGTGATTGAAGCAGGTTTTCCTATTTCCAGTCCGGGTGACTTTAATTCTGTGATTGAAATTTCAAAGGCTGTGACGTGGCCTACAATTTGTGCGCTGACACGTGCGGTGCAAAAAGATATAGATGTAGCTGTGGATGCTTTGAAATTTGCTAAGCATAAGCGTATTCATACGGGAATCGGAACTTCAGATTCGCATATCAAATATAAGTTTAACTCAACTCGAGAGGAAATCATAGAACGTGCTGTAGCAGCGGTGAAATATGCCCGTCGATTTGTAGATGATGTGGAATTCTACGCGGAGGATGCCGGACGTACGGATAATGAATATCTGGCCCGTGTGATCGAGGCAGTTATTAAAGCAGGAGCTACTGTAGTGAATATTCCGGATACGACGGGATATTGTCTGCCTTCAGAGTATGGAGCGAAAATTAAATATTTGGTAGATCATGTAGCAGGTATCGAGAATGCGATTATTTCTACCCATTGTCATAATGACTTGGGAATGGCTACTGCCAACACGATGGCCGGTATATTGAACGGTGCCCGTCAGGTAGAAGTTACCATCAACGGTATCGGTGAACGTGCCGGAAATACAGCCCTTGAAGAGATAGCAATGATTATTAAGAGCCATCACGAGATTGATATTGAGACGAATATCAATACTCAGAAGATTTATCCTACCAGCCGCATGGTATCGAGTCTGATGAATATGCCGGTACAGGCTAATAAGGCCATTGTGGGACGCAATGCATTTGCACATTCTTCGGGTATCCATCAGGATGGAGTACTTAAGAATGTGCAGACTTATGAAATAATTGATCCGCATGATGTAGGTATTGATGATAATTCTATTGTGTTGACTGCCCGTAGCGGACGTGCTGCCTTGAAAAATCGCCTTTCCATTCTGGGGGTGACACTGGATCAGGAAAAACTGGATAAAGTATATGAAGAATTCCTGAAACTTGCCGACCGCAAGAAAGATATTCATGATGATGATATTCTGGTATTGGCGGGTGCAGACAGAAGTGGTAACCATCGCATCAAATTGGAATATCTTCAGGTGACCAGCGGAGTAGGAGTCCGTTCTGTTGCCAGCCTCGGATTGAATATTGCCGGAGAGAAATTTGAAGCGGCTGCCAGTGGTAATGGTCCGGTAGATGCCGCCATCAAGGCTCTGAAGCGTATTATTGACCGTCATATGACTCTGAAGGAATTTACAATTCAGGCCATTAGTAAAGGAAGTGACGATGTGGGCAAGGTACACATGCAGGTTGAATATGATAATCAGATGTACTATGGATTTGGTGCGAATACGGATATTATCGCTGCATCGGTAGAAGCTTATATCGACTGTATTAACAAGTTTACTAAATGATGTGACTCCAAACGTAATTTGTAAATCATAAAATAATAAATAAAAAGATGAATACATTATTTGATAAAATATGGGATGCACACGTAGTGACTACAGTGGAAGATGGCCCTACACAGCTCTATATCGACAGATTATATTGTCATGAAGTAACCAGTCCTCAAGCTTTTGCCGGATTGCGTGCACGCGGGATTAAGGTGTTTCGTCCGGAGAAAGTATATTGTATGCCAGACCATAATACGCCGACTCACGATCAGGATAAACCAATTGAAGATCCTGTTTCAAAGACTCAGGTGGATACACTGACTAAGAATGCAGCTGATTTTGGTTTGACTCATTATGGAATGATGGACAAGCGGAATGGTATTATCCATGTGGTTGGTCCGGAGCGAGGACTTACTTTACCTGGGATGACCATTGTTTGCGGCGATTCACATACTTCCACTCACGGCGCGATGGGAGCGGTTGCTTTTGGTATCGGTACAAGTGAGGTCGAAATGGTACTTGCTTCTCAGTGTATTTTGCAGTCACGTCCCAAGACCATGCGCATCACGGTGGATGGTAAGTTGGGCAAGGGAGTAACAGCCAAAGACATCGCTCTCTATATGATGTCGAAAATGACAACGAGTGGTGCGACCGGATATTTTGTAGAATATGCGGGTGAAGCGATCCGTAGCCTTACGATGGAAGGTCGGTTGACGCTCTGTAACCTTTCTATTGAGATGGGGGCCCGTGGAGGTATGATTGCACCGGATGAAGTGACTTTCGAATATATCAAAGGCCGTGAGAATGCACCTCAGGGAGAAGAATGGGATCAGGCAGTGCAGTATTGGAAAACTCTGAAGAGTGAAGATGATGCGGTTTTTGATAAAGAAGTTCATTTTGATGCTGCGGATATTGAGCCGATGATTACTTATGGAACTAATCCGGGTATGGGTATGGGCATTACGCAGCATATTCCTACAACGGATGGAATGAATGAAACAACCAAAGCTTCATTCCTGAAATCTTTGGATTATATGGGATTTCAGCCGGGGGAAGCATTGTTGGGGAAGAAGATTGATTATGTGTTTCTGGGTGCTTGTACGAATGGGCGTATCGAAGATTTCCGTGCATTTGCTTCTATTGTGAAAGGACATCAGAAAGCTGAACATGTGATAGCATGGCTGGTGCCGGGCTCTTGGATGGTTGATGCCCAGATCCGCGAAGAAGGATTGGATAAGATTCTGGAGGATGCCGGTTTTGCTATTCGTCAACCGGGATGTTCGGCTTGCTTGGCTATGAATGATGATAAGATTCCTGCCGGAAAGTATTCGGTTTCTACCAGTAACCGTAACTTTGAAGGACGTCAGGGACCCGGAGCGCGTACACTATTAGCTAGTCCGCTTGTGGCAGCTGCCGCTGCGATAACGGGAGTGATAGCTGACCCGAGGGAACTGATGTAATGGTCAATGTAGCGATCGTAGATTTACCGGCCAAGGAGTTTGTGAATAAAGATCGTTTGCATAATAAGTCGAAGTTATTTAAATCGCAAATGTTTAAATTGTAAATAAAAAGATGAAAGCAAAATTCAATATACTCACAAGTACTTGTGTACCTCTCCCATTGGAGAATGTAGATACGGACCAGATTATACCTGCACGTTTTTTGAAAGCTACAACGAAGGAAGGCTTTGGAGAAAACTTATTTCGGGACTGGCGTTATGATAAACAGGGGAATAAAATTGACTCGTTCGTATTGAATGATCCCACATATGGGGGACAAATTCTCGTAGCCGGAAAAAATTTTGGTTCAGGATCCAGTCGTGAACATGCTGCCTGGGCTATCGCTGATTACGGTTTTCGTGTCGTAGTAAGTAGCTTCTTTGCGGATATTCATAAAAACAACGAATTGAATAATTTCGTTCTTCCGGTTGTGGTAACTGAAGAATTTTTAGCCGAACTGTTCGATTCTATCTTTAAAAATCCTAAGATGGAAGTGGAAGTGAACTTGCCGGAACAGACTATCACGAATAAAGCCACCGGAAAAAGTGAGCATTTTGAAATCAATGCCTACAAGAAGCACTGTCTGATGAACGGACTTGACGATATAGACTTCTTGTTGACTAATAAAGATAAAATAGAACAATGGGAAAAGGCGTCAAAATAGAAATCATGGACACAACCCTCCGCGATGGTGAACAGACCAGCGGAGTATCGTTTGTGCCCCATGAAAAACTAATGATTGCCCGACTTCTGCTGGAGGAGTTGAAAGTAGATCGTGTGGAGGTGGCTTCGGCACGTGTGTCCGACGGAGAATTTGATGCGGTAAAGATGATATGTGACTGGGCCGCCCGCAGAAATCTGCTACAAAAAGTAGAGGTACTGGGATTTGTCGACGGACATACTTCACTGGATTGGATTCATGCTACGGGATGTCGTGTTATTAATTTGCTGTGTAAAGGTTCGCTGAAACATTGTACTTGTCAGTTAAAGAAAACACCGGAAAAGCATATCGAAGACATTCTTGCCGTAGTAGATTATGCTAACGAACTCGATATTGAAGTCAACGTGTATTTGGAAGACTGGAGTAACGGTATGAAGGATTCTCCCGAATATGTATTCCGGATTGTGGACGCATTGAAAGAGACTACCATTAAACGATTCATGCTACCCGATACATTAGGAATACTGAATCCGCTTCAAGTGATTGAGTTTATGCGGAAGATGAAGAAACGTTATCCTGATACCCATTTTGACTTCCATGCACACAATGATTACGATCTGGCTGTAAGTAATGTACTTGCTGCCGTGCTAAGTGGTGTCAAAGGACTGCATACGACGATCAATGGTTTGGGCGAACGAGCTGGTAATGCACCTTTAGCAAGCGTACAAGCTATTTTGAAGGATCATTTCAACGCTATTACCAATATAGACGAGAGTCGGCTGAATGATGTAAGTCGCGTGGTCGAATCGTATTCGGGTATTGTGATACCAGCCAACAAGCCGATTGTCGGTGAGAATGTTTTTACGCAAGTGGCCGGAGTACATGCCGACGGAGATAATAAAAGTAATCTCTATTGCAATGATTTGCTTCCCGAGCGGTTCGGACGTGTGCGCGAATACGCTTTGGGGAAAACTTCCGGTAAGGCCAATATCCGTAAGAATCTTGAAAGCCTGGGACTCGAGTTGGACGAAGAGTCCATGAAAAAAGTTACGGAGCGGATCATTGAATTGGGTGATAAGAAAGAGTTGGTTACTCAGGAGGATTTACCTTATATCATCTCTGACGTGCTGAAGCATGATGGCATGAGTAATAAAGTGAAGTTGAAAAGCTACTTTGTCACTTTAGCACACGGATTGAAACCGATGGCAACGCTGAGTATCGAAATCGACGGTCAGGTTTACGAAGAAAGTTCTTCCGGCGATGGACAGTATGATGCTTTTGTACGTGCTCTGCGTAAGATTTATAAAGTGACTTTGGGACGTAAGTTCCCTATGCTGATCAACTATGCTGTAAGTATCCCTCCCGGAGGGCGAACAGATGCTTTTGTGCAAACCGTTATCACCTGGAGTTTTGGTGAAAAGGTGTTCCGTACCCGTGGGTTGGATGCTGACCAGACAGAGGCTGCTATTAAAGCTACCATAAAAATGCTGAATATAATAGAAGAATATTAATTATTGAATAATATGGATTTTAAAATTGCTGTATTAGCCGGTGACGGTATCGGACCGGAAATCTCTGTACAAGGTGTGGAGGTAATGAGTGCCGTCTGTGAGAAGTTTGGACATAAAGTAAACTATGAATATGCCATTTGCGGTGCGGATGCCATTGATAAAGTAGGCGATCCTTTTCCGGAAGAAACTTACCGGGTTTGTAAGAATGCCGATGCAGTTCTTTTTTCGGCCGTAGGTGATCCTAAGTTTGACAATGACCCGACTGCCAAGGTGCGTCCGGAGCAGGGGCTACTGGCTATGCGTAAAAAACTCGGCTTATTTGCCAATATCCGTCCTGTCCAAACATTTAAGTGTTTGGTGCACAAGTCTCCTCTTCGTGCAGAGTTAGTAGAAGGAGCCGATTTTCTGTGTATTCGCGAATTGACCGGAGGTATGTATTTTGGTGAAAAATATCAGGATAATGACAAAGCATACGACACGAATATGTATACACGTCCTGAGATAGAACGTATCTTGAAAGTCGGTTTCGAATATGCTATGAAGCGTCGTAAGCACTTGACTGTTGTAGATAAAGCTAATGTGCTTGCTTCCAGTCGTCTATGGAGGCAGATTGCACAAGAAATGGCGCCGCAGTATCCGGAGGTGACCACTGATTATATGTTTGTGGATAATGCTGCAATGAAGATGATTCAGGAGCCTAAATTTTTTGATGTGATGGTGACGGAGAATACCTTTGGTGATATTCTTACCGATGAAGGGTCTGTCATCAGTGGCTCTATGGGGTTGCTTCCGTCTGCTTCTACAGGTGAGAGTACTCCGGTGTTCGAGCCGATTCACGGTTCGTGGCCGCAAGCAAAAGGCTTGAATATCGCTAATCCGCTGGCGCAAATTCTTTCGGTGGCCATGCTGTTCGAATACTTCGATTGTAAAGCTGAAGGTGCATTGATCCGCAAAGCAGTTGATGCTTCTTTGGATGCTAATGTACGTACACCCGAGATTCAAGTGGAAGGTGGTGAAAAATTTGGTACGAAAGAAGTAGGGGCATGGATTGTTGATTACATCCGGAAAGCATGATTTAGTTTTCAGATTTATAAAACAGATAACAATGCCGGAGAAAATCTTATCTTTCTCCGGCATTCTTTTTATATTCTAATTCTGTATGAATGTTATAATCCGGTTCCTTTTTTTCTTTTTGTGCTATAAAAACATAAATTAGATTTGGATTGTTGTTTCAATAATCCTATTTTATTTCATATTTTTTGTACTTTTGCGGGATATTTACAATGAGGCAATGAATAAAACGATCAATTATCAACTGACTATCGTTGTTCCTGTATACAACGAAGAAGACAATATCTACTCTTTGGAACAGAAATTGGGAGAGTTTTTACCCAAATCTATTTGTACGGCCTGTGTGTTGTTTGTGAATGACGGTTCGCGTGACAACAGTAAGCAGCGTATTATGGAGGTATGCGCACGTAACAAGGATTTCTTTTATATGGATTTAGCAAAAAATTCTGGATTAAGTGCTGCTATGAAAGCAGGTATCGACTATACAGAGTCGGTATATGTAGGGTATATGGATGCCGACCTTCAGACTACTCCCGAAGATTTCAATCTGTTGCTGAAAGATATTGCTGATTATCAGCTGGTGATGGGAATCCGTGCCAATCGTAAAGATTCTTTTTTCAAGAATCTGCAATCGAAGATTGCCAATGGTTTCAGAAGAATGATGACCAATGACGGTGTGCAGGATACCGGTTGTCCTCTGAAGGTTTTGCATACAGCCTATGCCAAACGTATTCCGTTCTTTACGGGTATGCATCGTTTTCTTCCGGCATTGATCTTGTTGCAAGATGCTAAAATCAAGCAAATCCCGGTTCGCCATTTTCCTCGTGTAGCAGGTACATCCAAATATCATTTGTGGAACCGGTTGGTTTCTCCTTTTCTTGATTGCTTTGCCTATCGTTGGATGAAAAAGAGATATATTAACTATCGTATCGGTGACAATAACTTAATAGCGTAAATTTGTGAAGGGGAGCGGCTTTATCTATGTAATCGGTTTTTTAGCGCAGGCTTTTTTCTCAGCTCGCATCATATTTCAATGGATATTATCGGAAAAGGCAAAGAAGGTAGTGTCTCCTTCCATATTCTGGATATTGAGTATTGCCGGATCTTACTTGTTGTGTATTTATGGATGGTTGCGTGATGATTTTTCTATTATCTTCGGACAGTTTATTTCCTATTATATCTATTTGTGGAATCTGAACGAGAAAGGTATTTGGAATAAGCTTCACGGAGCACTGAAAACCTTGTTAGTGATTACACCGGTAATTGCGGCAGCTTTTATGTTGCATGATGCGCAACATTTTATCGATAGTTTTTTCCGCAATGAAGAGGTACCTCTTTGGCTATTGATTTTCGGTTCAATGGGGCAAATTATTTTCACTCTCCGCTTTGTATATCAATGGGCTTATTCATTCCATCATAAAGAGTCTTTACTGCCTGCCGGCTTCTGGATTATCAGCCTGGTCGGTTCATCGGTTATTGTGGCATACGGTGTATTCCGTCTTGATCCTGTGTTGATTTTGGGTCAATCCGTCGGATTCGTTGCCTATTTTCGCAATCTGATGATTGGACGTAAAAGCTCCAAGCAATCAGTTGCCTATGAAAAGTAAATTTCTTCCGTTTTTATTATTGCTGGCTGTACTGCCGGTGTTGATTTTCCGTGACTACACTCCCTCCAACGAGTTACGTTACTTGAGTATTGTTGACGAAGCACTGCGTAATGGTGATATTTTTACGTTCACTAATCATGGTATTCAGTATGCTGACAAGCCTCCTTTGTATTTCTGGATTCTGATGTTGGGCAAGTGGCTGTTAGGCAATCATGCCATGTGGTTTGCTTCACTCTTCTCTTTTATTCCGGCTTTAGTGATCATGTTGGTAATGGACCGGTGGGTGGAACGTGAAGTCTCTGTAGCTAACCGTTTATCGGCTCAATTAATGTTGATGAGTTGTGGACTCTTTTTAGGGTTAGCTGTTGTATTGCGCATGGATATGTTGATGTGTATGTTTATTGTGCTTGCTCTTCGTACTTTTTATCAGATGCTGAAAGGGCAAGGCAGTAAGAACTGGAATCAGTTTCTGTTTCCTTTTTATATTTTTATGGCAGTTTTCTCCAAAGGGCCTGTGGGGATACTGGTACCATTGGTGTCTACTTTCATTTTTTTGCTGATTACCGGACGTGTGAAGACCTTTGGACGTTATTGGGGATGGAAAACGTTCGCTGTATTATTGCTCGGATGTTTCATTTGGTTCGGTGGTGTTTGTTGGGAAGAGGGGGGATTAACTTATCTGCATGATTTGTTATTCCGTCAAACAGTGGGGCGTGCTGTCAATGCGTTCGATCATAGTGCTCCGTTTTATTATTATTTTATTTCTGTTTGGTATTCGTTAGCTCCGTGGGCTCTGTTTCTGGTCGGTATAATTATTGCCGGGGCTTGTCGCCGACTGATTCGTTCTGATATGGAGCGTTTCTTTATGGTCATAATTCTCACTACGTTACTGATGTTATCTTGTTTCAGTGGTAAACTGGCTGTCTATTTGGCACCGACTTTTCCATTCTTTGTTTATTTGGCTGTACTTTTGTTATCTCATTTCCGCTGGAATCAATGGTTGGCGTTGACGTTGCTTCTTCCTGCCGTCGTATTCGTGGCAGGGCTGCCGGCTCTTATTGTGCTGGGACGAATGCCGGGTACTGAATTCCTGGGACAGAAGCTTTTTTATGTAGCCGGTGGAATATTGACTGTCAGTGGTGGTACGGCCCTGTATTTTCTTTATCGGAAGAAATCGTTGAACAAGACTATTAATGTGCTTGCCCTCGGATTGTTTTGTGCTGTCTTTGTGGGAGGTTGGGATGTACCGGCTATTAATGGTGAGTTGGGTTATTCCGAGTTATGCCGGAAAGCAGTGGAACTTTCTAAGGAGAAAAACGTATCCGGTTATTGTGTCCTGAATGTACGTCGTTCTGAAAATATGGATGTGTATCTGCATGAAAGAGTGAAAGAAGTGACAGAAGAAGAAGTCTTGGATAATAAATATCAGAATACCATTTTGATGATTTCGAACAAAAAAATACGTTCGAACAAGAAACTGGAAGAGTTTGTTAATGGTAAAGAACATTACGTTATAGGTCGTTTTTCTGTAATGGTACTCTAAACTAAATTGAATCATGAAAGCATTAGTAACAGGAGCCGCAGGTTTTATTGGCTCTTATACGGTAAAAGCATTGGTAGCACAAGGTTGTGAAGTTGTGGGGTTGGATAACATCAACTCTTATTATGATGTACAGTTGAAATATGATCGTTTAGCTGATACCGGCATAACTAAAGAATCGATCGAGAAAGACATATTGTTGCCGAGTGCTAAATATCCTTCCTATCGCTTTATCAAGATGGATTTGACAGATCGTGAAGGATTGACCAACTTGTTTAAAGACGAACATTTTGATATTGTGGTGAATTTGGCTGCTCAGGCCGGTGTTCGCTATTCGATTGAAAATCCTTATGCATATATTGAATCGAATATTGTAGGTTTCTTAAATCTGTTGGAATGTTGTCGGCATTATCCGGTAAATCATTTGGTTTATGCAAGTTCAAGCAGCATTTATGGACTGAATGATAAAGTGCCTTATGCTGAAACAGATAAGGCAGACTCTCCGGTGAGTTTGTATGCAGCAACAAAAAAGTCGAATGAACTGATGGCGCATGCTTATAGCAAACTTTATAGTATACCTACTACCGGTGTGCGTTTCTTTACAGTATATGGTCCTTGGGGGCGTCCGGATATGGCTCCTTGTCTGTTTATGAAGGCAATATTAAATGGCGACCCCATTAAAGTATTCAATAACGGGCAAATGCGTCGTGATTTTACATATATCGATGATATCATTGCAGGTCTGATGAAGATCATTGCTCATCCTTCTGCCGATCCCATTCCTTTCTATATTTATAATATTGGTAATTCTGCACCGGTAGAGCTGATGGATTTCATTTCTGTTATTGAAAAAACAGCAGGTAAGACAGCCATTAAACAGATGATGGGTATGCAACCGGGAGATGTGGTATGTACTTATGCCGATACGGGCCGATTGGAAAAGGACTTTGGCTATAAACCCTCTACTTCTATAGAAGAAGGGATTCAAAAATTCTATGACTGGTATGTAGGCTATTTCAATAAATAATCCTATACCAGCTCTTTAAAAAAGATAAACTGTTTTTGCTATCCGGAAATTATTGATGGCAAAAACAGTTTTTTTATTATAAGCAATTCTTCCGGAAGGCATTCCAAGAGTAATTTTAAATGTAGCTTATTCATTTATAATATTTCAAATAAATAATGATATACTAATATCAGATAATGATGTTGGGTAGTGGGGCACTTATTTTCTTGATTAAATAAGGCATTGGACGTCAATTAGTATAAAATAGGTAGTACAGAATGGAGGCCTCTTGTGTGTTGTTAATTGATTAAGTTCTTTCAGAACTATATCCGCAGCATAGAAAGTACATTTCGGAGCTTTTAAGGCTAACAAATAATTCACATCTATTAAGTCTTTGGCAGATGTTATGCGGCAAAGATAAGAATAAGATTTAATAAAATGCAAAATACGAATCTTTTTTTTAATAAATCTCAATGTCTTCAAGCTAATTAGTCATTTGAAGTAAATCTAAACAGCCTTCTATTTTCCTGTTTAACTGGTATAAGTTTCGTTTAATCAATATGTTATATCTCTATTAGGTAGAATTAGGGTACAAACAAGTATAAATATTGCGTACGGTACCGAAGGAAATCAATACTTTTTCCGCTTTTATCTTACCAAATTGTATGAAAGTTGTGTTTTTCCAAGTTCTGAAAGGACTACTCCCCAATGGATTGCTTTCGGAATGGAGTATCAGCATAGTTCAGTAAAGTTCTAATATTGACAGAATACTAATAATCAAAATCAGAAAGCTTATGAAGACTTAGAAAAACGACTAAAAACAAATTCCGGGTTTTATAAATCTTCCGGATAGAACATTCCTTATTTTTATGTTTAACCGAAAAATTTAATGTATGACAAAAAGAACTAACCTGTTTCCGAGTTTAATCAAGACTCGTGAAATGAATTGTCTCAAAATAGCAGGTGCCAGTCTACTGCTATTATGTATTTCTCCTCAGTTTGCCGTGGCCGATGGGCTCAAACAGGATGCGGTTACCATTATGCAACAACAAAATCTAAAAGTCAGCGGCGTAGTTACTGATGAAGCTGGCGAACCTCTTATCGGTGTATCCGTATTGGTAAAAGGAACTACTTTAGGAAACATCACAGATCTGAACGGCCGGTTCTCTTTGGATGTTCCGGAAGGGAGCATTTTGGAAATTTCCTATATTGGCCTTAAAACACAGAGTATCAAAGCCCAGAGAGAACCAATGAACATTGTTCTTAAAGAAGATGCCCAGAAGTTGGATGAAGTTGTCGTAGTGGGTTTCGGTACTCAAAAGAAAGTCAATCTGACCGGATCTGTGTCTGCTGTGACGGGTGACGATATTTCAAAACGTCCGGTTGCCAATGCTGCTATCCTGCTGCAAGGGCAGATTCCGGGACTTCGTGTCAATCAGGGACTTGGACAGCCAGGTGGGGAAGGAACCTCTTTTCGTATCCGTGGCCAGGGGACTTTCTCTTCCGCCGGGTCGGATCCTTTGATCCTGATCAATGGTGTACCGGGTAGCATGACAAATCTTGATCCCAGCGTGATCGAGAGTGTTTCTGTGTTAAAGGATGCAGCTTCGGCTGCTATTTATGGAGCGAGAGCTGCCAACGGGGTTATCCTGGTAACTACCAAGCAAGGTGCGGTAGGAGATAAGGTGCACATTAGTTATCATGGAAATGTAGGTTTGCACACACCCACCAAGTTATATGATCGTGTCACCAATTCTGTGGAATATATGGAGCTAGCGAATCTGGCCTGGAAGAACTCCGGAACCGGTAAACAATACACTCAAGACCAGATTAATCTTTATCGGAATAATGTCGGGGACCCCCAATATCCTAACTTTGACTGGCAGGACTATATGTTCCGTACAGCTGTAGTGCAGACACATAATCTCTCGATGGCCGGTAGCACGGAGAAGACTACCTACAATGTAGCTTTGAATTTTGTCGATCAGCCGGGTACTATGCGTGGATTTAAATATAGAAAATACAATGCAACAATCGACCTTACTGCGCGTATTACTAATTTTATAAAGGTGGGAACTTATGCCAACTTGATGTATGGTGAGACAGAGCAGCCTCGCCAGGGACAGAATGATGCTTTCCTCTCTACGCTTTCGCAGGCACCGACCTATATGCCTTGGTTACCGGATGACGGAACAGGTATTCGCCGCTGGACAAGTTCCGCTTATTCCTTCGAAAGTCATAACAAAAACATGCCTGCCATTATCGGAGATAACGCCATGAAGCGTGATAATAATTTTGATATAAATGCTCAGCTGTGGTTAGAGATCAATCTGGCTAAAGGCTTGACGTGGTATACTAAAGGAGCTGCCCGCCTTCAGTCTAACAAAAGTAAAGACTGGCGAGGAAGCACGACTTATACTTACGATTACCATACCGGCGAGAGATCGTCCGAACTCGATAAAGGCGGATTGGGATTAAGTGTAGGCGATGGCCGCCGTTTCTATACCAACCTTTATAGTTATCTGAAATATGATTTGTCGTTAGTGGATAATGCACATAATTTCTCTTTGATGGTAGGTTACAATCAAGAGTCGGAGAAATATGAAACGCTCAATGCCTATCGTAAAGACTTTGCATTTGACTTGCCGGTACTCAATGCCGGAGGGACAGCCGATTGGAGTAACAGTGGAGGTGAAGAAGAGTGGGCTATTCAGTCCTTGTTCGGACGTTTTAACTACGATTTTAAAGAGCGTTATCTGTTTGAAGCCAATATGAGATACGACGGAACTTCACGCATCTCCGATGAAAATCGTTGGGGAGTATTTCCATCATTCTCAGTCGCTTGGCGTGCCACAGAAGAAGAGTTTATTAAAAATTTGAATCTTAATTGGCTGAACAATTTCAAGTTGAGAGGTTCATGGGGACAGTTGGGTAACCAGAATATCGGACTTTATCCCTATCAAGCTATGATTTCGGGTGTGGATGACTATCCGTTTACCAAAACTTCGGATGGTGTTATTATCGGATATCAGCAGACAGCTTATGCCAACCGTAACATTAAGTGGGAGACCACTACTATTACCGATATCGGTTTCGACCTGCAGGTGTTCGATGGCTTGAGCGTAACTTTCGATTGGTATAAAAAGACTACTGATGACATATTGCGTTCTTCACAAGTGTCGAGTTTACTCGGACTTTCTGCTCCGACGGTGAATAATGGTTCGGTGGAGAATAAAGGTATAGAGGTTGCCTTAAACTATGCCAATATGGTGAAGGGAGGTACATTCAGGGGATTCCGCTACAATGCAGGGGTTTATTTTGACCGTTCGCGCAACAAGCTGACTGAATTTGGTGCAGAAGAAATCGGAAGTTACAGCATCAAACGTGAGGGATTACCTTATGATGAGTATTATATGTTGGAGTGTATCGGTGTATTTGCAGATCAGGCTGAGATCAATGCATCACCAAAGCAATTTAATGATAACACACAGCCGGGTGATCTGAAGTACAAAGATATCAGTGGACCTGATGGAAAACCGGACGGAGTGATTGATAACTATGACCGCCGTACTTTCTCAGGACGTTTTCCGGGTTTCGAATATGGTATCAATGCCAGTGCGACATGGAAAGGTTTTGACCTGTCGCTGATCGGTCAAGGGGTAGCTGATAAAAAATATTATACTACTGACTGGGGAGTACAGCCCTTTATGCAAGGATCATCTCCCAACAAGGACTACATTAAACACATGTGGACAGAAGAGAATCCTTATGGTGCTAAACATCCTAAACTCTATTGGCAGGATATGGGTGGAGGCAAGAACACACGTCCCAACAGCTATTACTTGAAGGATGCCTCTTTCTTCCGCCTGAAGAATCTGACTTTGGGCTATACGCTGCCTCGGGTATGGACCGAAAAGGCGAATATCTCTAAAGTGCGTATCTACTTCTCCGGTGATAATCTGTTGACTCTGACTCCGTACAAAGGACTCGACCCTGAACGTAACGGGGATGGAAGAGATGCCATCTATCCACAAAACAGAATCTATTCGTTTGGTTTAAATGTTGAATTTTAATTAGGACATGCAATGAAAAAGAATATTCATATATTGTTAGCTGCCACATTACTTTTCGGTGCCACCTCGTGTGAAGACTTTCTTCAGAAAGATCCTCCGTCAAGCCCTTCGCAAAGCGTATTCTGGCAGAAAAAGAGTGACTTTGAATCGGCTTTGGCCGGAACTTATTCGGTCATGTACTCCGGCGTATTTTCTCAGATTATGCCTTGTCTGGACGGATTGACGGATAATGCGATCGTACAACATAGCGAAGGTACGTATGGTTGGGCCAAGACGATTGCCCAGGGAGATCTTACTCCCAATCAAGGTGGGTTCGTTACCGATATTTACGGCAATTGCTATAAAGGCATTGCCCGTGTACATATCTTGATGGAACAACTCGATCAGTATACCGGATCGGATATCAGTGCGGATGAAAAAAAGTTTATGCTTGCACAGTGTAAAGCATTGCGCGGCTATTTTTATTCATGGTTGTATCAGTGTTATAAAGAGGTGCCTGTAGTGACTCAGTCTCTCGATCTGAATACGATGTATCAACCTAAGGCTACCCGCGCAGAAGTGTTGAATCGTGTAATGACCGACTATGACGAAGCCATCAGTGAATTGCCCGATAAGTTGTATTCCGATTCACAAACTTCCGGTCGGTTCACTGTTTCGGCTGTCAAGGCTCTGAAAGCGAGAATCCTGCTATTCGATGCTTACGATAGCAATGGAAAGGCTATTTCTTCCAAGATGGAAGAAGTACTGACTCTGTTGCAGAGTATCAAAGGTTATAGTTTGGCTGCGCGTGTGCGTGACAATTTTATCTCCGAAAAGCAATTGGCATCACCGGAGATCATGTTTTCCGTTCGCTTCCTGCGTCCGAACCTGACTCATTCTATGGATTTGTATTATGGCGCCTGGGCGGTTCTGGACCCCACCCGCAATATGGTGGACGCATTTGAATGTACGGATGGAAAGCCATGGGGAGAATCTCCTTTGACGGTACGTCCTGACGAAAGTATTTTATATGGTAATGACGATGCCCTGAAGAAAGCGGAACGTGCTAAAATGTTTATGAACAGAGACCGTCGTCTGTACGAGTCTGTCAACCATTCTATGATGGCCAATTTTGTCGATGACGGGTTTAAAGACGAAGAGGTTCAGGTGAACGAATCAAATAATAAAGGGCCTACCGGTTTCAGCGCTCTCAAATATGTCCAACCTACGGATGTGACACCCGGATACAGTACTGTTTCGGATGCAGATATCGTTGTACTGCGTTACGCTCATGTATTGTTGATGATAGCCGAAGCCGAAAACGAAGCACACGGAGCTACCACAACAGCCTTGAATGCTATTAATGAAGTAAGGACACGTTCGGGACAACCGGCCATCGAAGCCGGTATCTCACAAGACGATCTTCGTGAACGTATCCGGAACGAATGGCGTATTGAAACTTGTTTTGAAGGGCTGCGTTACTTCCAGTTGAAACGATGGAAGTTGATGGATAAACGGGTGAACGGGGTAGAAGATCCTGCTTATCCGGGATACATCAAGGTGTATAAACCTGCATTTGAATTTTTCCCGATTCCACAGTCCGAAATAGATAAAGCGGGCGGTGTATTGAAACAGGACCCGGCGTATGAATGACAATCTGTACACCGAAGATATGACTTGTAACTAAACTCACCGTTGATAATAAAGATAATAAGCCGACGGAACGTATCATTCTTCATAAAGAAGAAATACGTTGCCGTCGGCTTTTTATAACCGATTAGGTTTCACTTCATAGTCCGGTAGAGTTGCCTCAGGACATCACTTGCGATATTCTGAATCAGTCGTACCAATGTGTAGTTTCTATTGGGACGAGATTACAGCCAGATAGCTCCTCCTTCGGCATCTCCGGCCTTATAGGTATAGGTTATGAATTCTTCCAGAGCTTCTTTCCAAGTCAGGTTGAAAGTTTCCATGATGGAGTGTACGGTACGGTTGCTGCCCTCGTCGAGACTGTCTTCGCCCACTTTCTCTAAGTTTGCTTCTTCATCTATATCGATAAATTCTTCCCGACTCCAGAATACAACGACCGGCAGATTCAGGTTAATATCCCATGTTCCCCGTTGTATCAATACCCCGGAAGGTTTGTAGAAAGGATCGAAAGTACCGGTCTGCGGATTTTTTTTGGATTCGTAACCGTGATACAGCCGGACTTTTAGATCGAACTCTTTGCGGTCTTTCAAGAAACGGATAATTCCTTTTAACCCTACCGGATTGTCCCGTCCCGTGATTTCGGCCTCTCCGCTGTGATAGGTCTTATCCCAGGGGGTAGTGTCTACATAAAGATAGTCTATCAGCTTCTGTGGATCGTTGTCGTCAGCTTCTATCTGTCCGTCGAAGGTTGGCTTTATATTTTCCGGCGTGAAGAAGTGCTGGTGTATGTTCTCTTGCCCGTTTTCCACAAACTGGTTATTCATCAGTTCGCCTTTGGCATTGTAGTAATAGATAAACATCAGATAGACGGGAGCAGGCGTAAAGCGTCCTTGATTTTTATATTCCCCGTTTTTCTGTACATAGAACTTCTTCTGGCTACCTTCTGCCAGTGTCCAGCCTTGTCCGGCCTTCAGTTCATAGGTAATTTCCTGTATTCTTTTTATATGTCGGGCAGGAGATTCGGGATTCTGATGCGGACCACCGTTGGTCTGTATCTCGTTCCAGTCGGCATGCAGGTGGCATTCTACCAGCCGGACCGTTACTTTGGCCGGGTCTTCATGCAACTTGTTTTTTGTTTCGTCTTCGGGAATCACCGGATCTTTGGTGCAACTATTAAACAATAAGACAAGAAAGGCCCCCGTCAGGAGCATTAAGATGGTTTTAGATGTAATTGTTTTCATTTTTCTTTCAATTGGTTTGTTGATATTATACAATGAATAAAAATCATAGTCAGAAGTTCCAGTTCAGTGTGCAACGTATGTCACGTCCCATATCATGCGCATAGTAGCGTGAGCGGTTGGTATATTCCTTATATTCCCTGTTGAGGAGGTTGTCTGCTGTCACAGTCAGTGTTAGTTTGTTTCCGTATTTTACGGGACACTCCATACTGGCTTCCGCTCCGAAAAGATGATAGGCGGGAGGGGTATATGGAATAAGGTCGGTTGCCGGATTAAAACGGTTTTGTTTCGCTACAAATTTGTGGCGGGCAGTCAGGCGAAACAGGATGTGTGACTTTGTTTGGTGCGTCCATGCCAGTTCATGACTGAGGTGGAAAGAAGGAATATAAGGGAGGTAATTCCCGGTTCCTTGTTCGTTTGCCCGGATAAAGGAGGCGATCAGATGATACTCCCAGGAGGCGGCAGGCATAAAGCGGAAGTCAAAATCCGCTCCTCTGAAAAAGGCGGGTGTCTGCCGGTACCGGAATACCGGATAAGTGCCTGAAATGACAGTGATGTTCTCTTTCAGCGGTTCATCATAAATATACCCCTTTATCCATTGCAGATAGCTGTCCAGACGGATATGGAACACTTTGTCCCGGTAGCTGACCGAGGTTATCCACTTGTGGCTTCGTTCGGCATTCATGGAGGCGTCTCCCCGGACAAACATGCCTGATCCTAATTCATTTCCGTTGCTGTACAGCTCGTGCACATGCGGGGCTCTCCATGTCAGTGCGAAGTTGGATGTAAGCTCCCAGTATTTTGAAAGTCGGTAGTGCCCGCCCAGGCCATACGTGAAATTACAGAATTTTCTGTTTCCCCCATAATAGTTTCCGGTCCAGTCATATCCGCCGGCACGTGTCTCTTGCCTATCCAGGCGAATTCCAGCTTCTACGGCGGTTCTTTCATACCGGTATTTCTGTATGCCGTACGCGCCTGCCTGCATTTCTGTGTAGTTGGGAATGACGGGGACGATTCCCGTCCCTGCTTTGCTGTGATTGTCGGTGAATATCATTTGTCCCCCGATTTCGGTCTGCCATGGCCCATAATCCAGTTTCCAACGGAAAGTATTTTGGATAGAACTCAGCAGCAATGCGACGGCCGGTATATCCGAATGATTCATCCGGCGGATGCGATTCTCCCGGCGGTCGTCTTTCTGCCAGGAAGTTTGCCAGTAAAAGACACCTGCCGCACCTGCATTGTATCTGACTTTTCCGATGGCAGTTCTGTGGACAACTTTTTGGTAGGGGTAAGAGATATGCCGTGTAAAAGGGTCTGTATATACCGGACGTCCCAAGCGGATACGTTCGGCAAGCAGGTCCTCACTTCCCATCTGTGCACCGAACATCACTCCCGTCTGTTCGCCGAAGTGGCTGTATATTCCTTCGATCTGTAATCGCCCGCTGTCATATCCCGCAGATGCAGAGAAGTGTAATCCTCTGGTTCCGGTATTGTTGAGCAAATAATGTGCCGTAGAGCGGTCTCCCGAATTTGAATAGGTCCCTTGCATACGCCAGGCGATGTTTCTGAGGAAAGGTAGTGTGCCTTCCAGGCTTCCGGTTGCCGCATAGCGATGCCCGTTACTTCCGTAGAATGTGGCGATTCTGCCTTTGGGGTGTTCCTGCCCGAAAGCGAAAGGGGGCTGTTCCATCACGATAATACCTCCCAAGGCATCCGAACCGTACCTTACTCCGTCCGCGCCTTTTATGACCAGAATATTACCGCTTTCGTTTATATCTACTTCGGGGGCATGGTCTGTCGCCCATTGTTGCCCCGTCTGGCGCGCACCGTTATTGATGATCAGGATGCGGTTGCCATGCATTCCATGAATGACGGGTTTGGATACTGTTGTTCCTGTGCTGAGAGAACTGACACCACTGATCCGTTCCAGCAATGTGGCAAGCGAACTGCCTGCCGCACGATGGATTTCGGAGGAAGAGATCCGGTTACTTACGGCTCCTGCCGTTATTCCCGGACGCCCTGCGGTGATGACGACTTCTTCCAGATGTTGTACCGGAAATGTGACAGGAACAGTATCTCTCTGTGTTCCCGCATGTTGGTGCAGCGTTTGTGCGTATAGTCCCGTGCCGGATGTGGCATACAGGCATGCAACATACAGGTACACATGTTTGAAATATGTTTCGAATATCATATTTTACATGTATAGTAAGTCTATGCCCGGGAAATATTCCTTTGGATCTTTTCCCGGGTAGTTTCAAAAAATAATGGGGTTTAGAGAGAAATGTTATACTGTCACAAAGGGAGGGGCACGGAGGGAATGAAAGATAAGGGAAGTCGTGAAGCTTCTTTCTTCCTGCTGAAGATACCCCACCGGAACGCTTACCGGCAAGCAAATATATTCAAAGTTTTCGGCTTCAGTGAAGGGGGAGAGAGTAAAAAGGCAAATTGCACAACCTTCCTCCGGATTGCATCTGTGCTGTACACCGGAAGACATGCACTCAGACCGGTCATGTGTATGGAGCGTTTTTATCCAAAAGAATGGCATGAGAGTCAGCAGCAACAGATATGCTGCCAAAACTCGGTTCTTCTGTATATGTTTTACCCTTTTCATTTGTCCGGCAAATATCGGTTTTTATGCGGTAGTGTACAATACCTATATGTAGGTATATCCCTTTTAGATATTGTCCGGAGGATAAGAACCTGGTCGGTTACTCTATGCCGTATATACAAGTTACCGGAAATAGGGTAAGTACCCTAATTCCGACAATGGGAGACGAAGTGGGTTCATTATGCCATGATTGAAGCGTAAACCAGAATTCCTATTGTTGTAAGTAGCCCTACGTAGATCGTGATTTCCGTATGTTTCACTTTTCCAAAAGAAGCGCCTCTTGCTGTTTTCTTCAGTAAATAACACATGAATGCTGCTCCGCAGCATCCTATGATGGCACCTACTATGAGGTCGCCCGGATAATGCACTCCCAGGTAAATGCGCGTATAGCAATTCAGCGTGGCCCATAAAAGAATGAAAAGGCTCAGCCATCGTTTGCGGAACAGGAAGACCAGAAAGAATGCCAGTCCGAAAGAATTGGAGGCATGGCAGGATGGAAAGCCGTAACGTCCGCCCCGGTAGTTGTTTACAATGTGGACGAGGTCGGAGATGGGATTTGCCGGATTGGACGGTCGCAGGCGTTCTACGGCAGGGCGTATCAGGCTGGCACAAACTTGATCGGCAAAGAGGATGGTGAGTGCGATGGCAGTCAGGCAGCATAGTGTTATTTTCCAATTGAAGTTCTTTAGCAGAACATACAGGA
The DNA here is from genome assembly GCF_000025985.1 of Bacteroides fragilis NCTC 9343. Classification (NCBI taxonomy): domain Bacteria; kingdom Pseudomonadati; phylum Bacteroidota; class Bacteroidia; order Bacteroidales; family Bacteroidaceae; genus Bacteroides; species Bacteroides fragilis. The sequence continues at coordinate 3,829,675 of NC_003228.3, read as the reverse complement.
TACTGGCATACATCGGTACCCAAATCCATTTTCCGGTGAAAGTACTCATGAAATAATCACCAAAGGCATTGTGAAATCCGTTGAGGTATAGCAGTAGATTCTGGTCTGTGTTGACCAGTAACTGGATCATGTCGTTAGTCATATCATTTTGGGGTTAAGAGGGTGGTTATCGTTTAGCCAAGTCGTCATACAACTTTTGCAGGTATGCTTTGGCTTTAGGTAAATTCTCTCCTTTATGTGTTCCTTCATCTGAGACGATGGAGTTCGATTCGCAGTTGAATACGACCTCATTCTCCGGTGTCATCATTCCGAAAGCATTTGGAAAGGTGAAGAATCCGAAGTGAGGTGAGTTCGGATTAAGCATGTTTTTACTAAAGATAAACTCTTCGTGCGGTAATCCGAGTTGTCCCAACAGTGTGGCGGCAATGTCAATCTGCGAGCCGTAAGTACCTATCTGTCTGGGCTCTTTTACGGCACCTCCTATGAAAATCAGCGGAATCCGATAGCGGTCTACGGTCAGGTTGTCTATGTCCTGCGGATAGGCTCCCAGATGATCGGGAACCAATACGATTACCGTATTTTTCCATAAGGGAGTCTCTTTGAACTGACGTACAAAGTCGCCGGCACAACTGTCTGCATAGGCAAAAGCGTTTAGTCTGGGATTTTCCAATCGTCGGAACGGGACTTCGAACGGTTCATGACTGCTTGAAGTCTGCAATATCTTCATAAAGGTTTTTTGGGGTGTATGCTGTTTCAAGTCGTCCAGCAGACGGTTGAACACCACATGGTCATGCGCTCCCCATTTGCTGAGACGTTCGGAAAGCGGGAAATCTTTATCCGAAACGATGTTGTCTATTCCTGCCTGGATCAGGTAAGAGCGCATGTTGGTAAAATCGGCGTCACCTCCGTAATAGTATTGCAGGTCGTATCCTGCTTTCTTCAGGCTGCCGGGGATCGAAGGCAAGTGTTGCGTTTTCTTTGGATACTTCATAATACTGGTAGTCGGTTGTGCCGGATAACCACTGATGATGGCTGCCAGTCCACGGTCGGTGCGGAAGCTGTTGGCAAAGAAATGAGTGAACAATACCCCTTCACGTCCGAACTGATCCATGTTGATTGCCACATTGGACTCTCCTCCGAGGGTTTCCATCAGTTTGGACGAAAAGCTTTCAAGTATGATTAATATCACGTTCGGGCGTTCGGTCGTGAAGAGTTGTGGGATGCTGTCAGTGGGGGCAACCGGCTGGTCTTTGAGTTCGGCAAAGAGTTTGTCTGCCTCTTCGGCTGGCATGAATCGATATTGCTTGTCGAAATTGTCCTGGCGTGACAATGACTCCATCAGGCTGAAACAAGGATTGATAGCCGCATGGTTCAGCCGCTGATTACTGCTGAAGTAGGCTTTGCTCAGGTTCATGGTCGACACCGTGAAACCTCCCCGTATCGGGATGAACAGGAGGGCGGTGGCAAGTAGCAATACTCCGGATACACTCAACCGGTGAAAAGGTATTTTTACCGGTTGTTTTTGATAAATCAGTATCCGGTAGAATATCAGGTAAAGTAAAGCCGCATAGACAGCCATTGCGGCCAGTCCTGCCATCACGACCCAAATGCTGACACTGGCCAAAGCATCTTTGGGCGAGGAGAAGAGGTAGAACAGCGGAGTGGCATCCAAGCGGAATCCCCAGTATTCATACAGTCCCAGGTCACCGATAAAGATGCAGGAAAGCAGAATGGCGATTATCATGAAATATCCCCGGCGTATCTGGCGGATAACCGCCGGCTGTATCCAGACCGATGCGATCAGCAATAGTCCGGGAATGGCAGTCAGATATCCGGCAAGTGAAAAATCTAACGGAAGCCCGTGTCCCATTACAGAGAAATAATCAGTCCATGACACCTTATTATATAAGGTATGGTAGTAACCCATGAAAATTGGTTTCTGGAGGACGAATATGAGGACAAAAAGAAAATAAGTCGTAACGAATTGGATAAGTCTTCTCTTCATAAACTCTATACTTAAAAAGATTGAACGGTCGCAAAGGTACGATTCTTTTCTTTATCTTTGCGCATTAACTGTGGTAAAACAGAGAGATATATGGCAAAAATCGCAAAGAAACTTACCGAACTGATAGGCCATACTCCATTGATGGAGTTGTCCGGTTATAGTCGTAAATACGGCCTTCAAGAGAATATAGTTGCTAAACTGGAGTCGTTTAACCCTGCCGGAAGCGTAAAGGACCGCGTGGCACTTTCGATGATTGAGGATGCCGAAGAGAGAGGAGTGCTGCAACCCGGTGCCACTATCATCGAGCCTACCAGTGGCAATACCGGTGTGGGACTTGCGATGGTGGCCACTATCAAAGGGTATCGCCTTATACTGACCATGCCCGAAACCATGAGCCTGGAACGTCGTAATCTGTTGAAGGCATTGGGAGCCCAGATTGTTTTGACTAACGGACAGAAGGGAATGGCCGGTTCCATTGCCAAGGCAGAGGAACTGAAAAAGTCGATTCCAGGTTCGGTCATTCTGCAACAGTTTGAGAATCCTGCGAATACCGAAGTCCATGCTCGGTCTACCGGTGAAGAAATCTGGCAGGATACGGACGGAGAAGTGGCTGTATTCGTGGCGGGAGTAGGAACCGGAGGTACTGTTTGCGGGGTGGCCCGTGCATTAAAAAAACATAATCCGAATGTATATATAGTAGCTGTAGAGCCTGCATCCTCTCCGGTACTCGAAGGCGGGAAAGCAGCTTCACACCGTATACAGGGGATCGGAGCGAATTTCGTGCCCGGCATTTATGATGCTTCGGTTGTGGACGAAGTCATGCCTGTGCCCGATGATGAAGCGATTCGTGGCGGACGAGAATTGGCCTCGACAGAAGGATTGTTGGTGGGAATTTCTTCCGGAGCAGCTGTTTATGCAGCCCGTCAACTGGCCGGACGTCCGGAATTTAAAGGAAAAATGATTGTGACTCTGTTGCCGGATACCGGCGAACGCTATCTAACCACCGAGCTATTCGCATTTGACGCTTATCCGTTGGACTGAAAAGAATATCTGCGATTGTCTGATATTTTATAATATTCTCTTTTAATATACTATTTATGAATCGAAAAACTATCATGATTCCCTTTCGGGAAAGAGAAGGGGTGAGGAGGAAGTTCCTCTTTCTTCTTTTTTCCTGCCTCTTGTCTGTTTCCCTTTCTGCCCAGACCTATCAGGAACTTTCTGAAAAGGCTGTGGAGTGTGTCGGAAAAGACAGTCTGGTACAAGCTGAAGACCTCCTGAAACAAGCTTTGAAACTGGAGCCGAAGAACGCCCATAATGCTCTGCTGTTCTCCAATCTCGGCTTGGTACAACGCAAGTTGGGACGTTATAATGATGCTGTCGAGTCGTATACTTATGCACTCAACATTGCTCCGCTTGCCGTACCTATTTTGTTGAATCGTGCTGCCATTTATCTGGAACAGGGTATGCAGGACAAGGCTTATGTGGACTATTGTCAGGTGATGGATGTAGATAAGAAGAATACGGAGGCGCTGTTGATGAGGGCGTATATTTATATGTTGCGACGGGATTATAAAGGTGCCCGTTTGGATTATCAGCGTTTGCTCGAAATCGATCCGAAGAACTATAACGGACGTCTCGGATTGGCGACTCTGGAACAGAAAGAAAACAAGTTCCGTGAAGCTCTGGATATCCTGAACCAATTACTGGTGGAGTTTCCCGAAGATGCGGTTTTGTATGTGGCTCGTGCCGATGTGGAGCGGGATATGAAACATGATGATCTTGCATTGGTCGATCTGGACGAGGCCATTCGCTTGGCACCCGACTCGATCGATGCCTATCTGTTGCGGGGTGACATTTATCTCGATCAGAAAAAGAAATCGCTGGCAAAAGCGGACTTCGAAAAAGCTATTTCGCTGGGAGTGCCTCCTGCCGATGTTCACGAACAGATGCAACAATGCAAATAATCCGGAAAAATAAGAGTCCTAAAACTTGACTTTTGTTATTGATTGTCGTATCTTTGTCTGCGTAATCATAAACTATATTCAGATTAAAATACAGTAAAAGGGGGAAGCCGACAGCTTCTCCCTTTTTTCGTACTCATTCTTTTCATCGGCCCGGAAAGCCGGTGTACGCGGGGAAAAGTTGGGTTTGGGGCGGATGAAAGTCTGGTTTTTCAACCCAAACAGAAGGTTGCTTCGACCCGGACAGACGCCATCTTCCGATAAAGATGAAGCTTTGTTCTGCTATATTACAATATATGTTACGGGAATATCTCCTATTGTAATTGGCAGCTCCTCTATTCGGTTAATAAAACATAAAAATGCTATTGACAAAATTCAGCTGGGGTTTCCGTTTTTGCTATACGAACTGACGGATCAGGGCAACAAAATCTTTTCCGTACTTTTTCTTTTTATATTCACCAATCCCGTTGATGTTACCGAAGGCTTCGACTGTCGTGGGACGTGACAGACAGAGCAGATGCAATACTTTATCCGACAATACGATGTAAGCCGGGAGTGCCTCCTGATCGGCCAACTGTTTGCGTAATGCGCGCAATGCTTCGAACAGGTCTTCTTCTTTGCTTCTGCTTTCTTCTGCCCATGCTTGTGTGGGGGTGGCTGCACTCTTTTTTCTTCTTTTGGCAGTTGCAGGCTCTTCTCTGCGGATGACAACCAGCATTGCCTTTTTACGGCCGAAAAGAACGTCACTGCCGCTCCCTGTTATTTTCAGGTGATTGTTTTCGTTGTAGGCTATCTCGAAGTAACCCATTTGCAGCATTTGCAACAGATAATCCTGCCAGTCACGTGCGGGGATGTCTCTTCCGGCTCCGAACGTTTTCAATTCTGTATATGCTTTTTCTGTGATTTCAGTCGTTGGGTTTCCCCTCAGAATGTCTATCAGGAGAGTGATGCTTACCTGCTGGTTGGTGCGGGCAATGGCACTTAAGGCTTTCTGGACGATGATGGTGCCGTCGAACCGCTCGGGTGGATTTCGGCATACATCACAGTTGCCACAATCTTCCGTAGTCGTTTCGCCGAAATAACTTAAGAGGATACGCCGCCGGCAGATGTCGGATTCGGCATATTGTTGCATCCGGTTTAATTTTTCCAGATTGATATTCTGTTGGTTACTCTCCGTTGCAAACTTTGTCAGTAGAATCAAGTCACCCAATGAGTAGAACAGGATAGTGTCGCTTGCCATGCCGTCGCGTCCGGCACGGCCGATTTCCTGATAAAAGCTTTCGATGCTTTTAGGTAGGTTATAATGTATCACCCAGCGCACATTTGATTTGTCGATACCCATTCCGAAAGCGATAGTGGCACATACCACCTCTATCCGGTCGTTGATGAAGTCGTCCTGTGTCTCGTCGCGTTGCCGGGCGGACAATCCGGCATGATACACACCGCAACGGATGCCGTGCTTTTGCAGCATCTGTGCCACTGTTTCGGTCTTACTACGGCTCATGCAGTAGATGATTCCGCTTTCCCCCCTGTGACGGGTAATGAAATCTATGATCGCTTTACTTTTCTCCTTGGGTTGATAGCCTCTTTTTACAGACAGGCTCAGGTTGGGGCGGTCGAACGATGAAATAAATATTTGCGGTTGTCTCAATTGCAACTGGCGGACGATATCCTCCCTGGTAATTTTATCTGCCGTAGCAGTCAGGGCGATCATAGGCACATTGGGGAACTGGTTGCGTAAGAATCCCATCCGGGCATATTCCGGGCGGAAGTCATGCCCCCATTGTGAAATACAGTGGGCCTCGTCCACTGCAAACAGTGAGAGAGTCATGTCTCTCAGCAGATAGTCGGCTTCAGATAGTAATTTCTCGGGCGAGATGTAGAGGAGCTTAAGTTGTCCTGAGATGCAGGCTCTGCGTAAGTTGGCATTTTCGGTTTCGTCATTGCTGCTGTTTAGTGCACCTGCCGGTATTCCGTTGGCACGTAGAGTCTCTACCTGATCCTTCATCAGTGAAATAAGGGGCGAAATAACAATGGCTGTGCCTTCCATAAGCAGAGCCGGAAGCTGATAGCAGATTGATTTGCCTCCCCCCGTAGGCATCAATACCAGTGAGTCTTTTTTACTTATCAGGTTGTGGATGATCTCTTCCTGCAAAGGACGGAAGCTATCATAACCGAAATAAGTTTTGAGGGTCTGTATCATTTGATATTTTTCGTTCATCTTTCAGGCAAAGGTACGCTTTATTTTCGGGTTATTAAAAGTTAAATATTCTTATTAACGGCCCTTTTTACCTACTTTTCGACGATTTTGATTGTTTTTATATCAAAAATATATACGAAAAAGTTGTGTATATCAAAATAATGTATGAAATTTGTGACATCTAAAGTTACAAATTAATAGTGATATTTAAAAACAAACCCTAACCAGTTAATTCAATGAGTGATTTAGAAAACAAAACCCAGGAAGAAACTCCTAAAAAACGCCCTTACAATTTAAGGGAGAAAAAAGAAAAGAAAGCTGCTTACCGGTCTTTGATCAGACCCGAATTGGCAGATGAATTGTACGACAGAATCCTGAACATCATTGTTGTACAGAAGAAGTACAGAGACCCGGACTATTCAGCTAAGGATTTGGCTAAGGAACTGAAAACCAATACCCGTTATCTTTCAGCTGTAGTTAATTCTCGCTTTGGTATGAACTATTCTTGCCTGCTGAACGAGTACAGAGTAAAAGATGCTTTGCACTTGTTGACGGATAAAAGATATGCCGACAAGAATGTAGAGGAAATCAGTGCGATGGTTGGTTTCGCTAACCGTCAGTCTTTTTACGCTGCATTTTATAAAAACGTAGGTGAAACACCCAACGGATATCGTAAAAAACACGCAGAAAAAAAGAAATAATTGCATTTCTTGAAACGGAATAAAAAGGAATTATCTCAGGCTATGTCTTTGAGATATTTCCTTTTTTGTTTTATAACCATAATGTCTAAAGTATGAAGAAACATTTAATTTCAATGGCTGCAACCGTAATCTTGTTGACTGCTTGCGGCGGCGCCAAAAAAACAAACACTGCTGAGGCAGATAATTTTAAATATACAGTGGAACAATTTGCAGACTTACAGATATTACGCTATCGCGTACCCGGATTTGAGAATTTAACTCTCAAACAAAAAGAGCTGGTATACTATCTGACTCAAGCTGCGCTCGAAGGAAGAGATATCCTGTTCGATCAGAACGGAAAATACAATCTTACCATCCGGAGGATGCTTGAGACGATCTATACGGATTATACGGGTGACAGAAACAGCCCGGACTTTGTGAATCTGACCACCTATCTGAAGCGTGTGTGGTTCTCGAACGGTATTCATCACCATTATGGCTCGGAGAAGTTTGTTCCGGGCTTTACACCGGAGTTTCTGAAGCAGGCATTGCTTAGTGTTGACGCTTCGAAGCTCCCTTTGGCTCAAGGGCAGACGGTAGAACAACTTTTTGAAGAACTGTCTCCCGTGATCTTCGATCCGAAGGTAATGCCGAAACGTGTGAATCAGGCCGATGGTGAAGACTTGGTGCTAACTTCGGCCAGCAATTACTATGACGGGGTGACTCAGCAGGAGGCTGAGGCTTTTTATAATGCGTTGAAGAATCCTAAAGACGAAACTCCTGTCTCTTACGGGCTGAACAGCCGTTTGGTGAAAGAAGACGGAAAAATAATAGAGAAGGTCTGGAAAGTAGGGGGACTCTATACTCAGGCTATCGAGAAGATTGTGTATTGGCTGAAGAAAGCTGAAGGAGTGGCCGAAGACGATGCTCAGAAAGCGGCTATCGGCAAGTTGATTGAATATTATGAGACCGGTGATCTGAAGACGTTTGACGAATATGCCATTCTTTGGGTGAAGGATCTGAATTCCCGTGTTGACTTCACAAACGGATTTACCGAAAGTTATGGTGATCCGCTTGGCATGAAAGCCAGTTGGGAGTCGATTGTGAATTTTAAAGATCTGGAGGCCACCCGTCGGACAGAACTGATAAGCAGTAATGCCCAATGGTTCGAAGATCACTCACCTGTGGACAAACAGTTTAAAAAGGAAAAGGTGAAAGGAGTAACTGCCAAAGTAATCACTGCCGCTATCTTGGGAGGAGATTTATATCCCTCGACTGCCATTGGCATCAACTTGCCCAATTCTAACTGGATTCGCAGTCATCACGGTTCCAAGTCGGTGACTATCGGGAATATTACCGATGCTTATAATAAGGCGGCCCACGGAAACGGGTTCAACGAGGAGTTTGTGTACAGTGACACAGAAAAGCAGCTGATTGATAAATATGCCGATCTGACGGGTGAACTGCATACCGACCTGCACGAATGCCTGGGACACGGTTCCGGAAAGTTGCTTCCGGGAGTCGATCCGGATGCATTGAAAGCCTATGGCTCTACAATAGAAGAGGCACGTGCCGATCTGTTCGGTCTTTATTATGTAGCTGATCCCAAACTGCTGGAGTTGGGACTGGTGCCGAGTGAAGATGCTTATAAGGCCGAATATTATACTTATCTGATGAATGGACTCATGACCCAGTTGGTGCGTGTCGAGCCGGGCAACAGTGTTGAAGAGGCGCATATGCGTAATCGTCAGCTTATTGCCCGTTGGGTATTTGAGAAAGGAAAGGCTGATAAAGTGGTGGAAATGGTACAGAAAGATGGAAAGACTTATGTCGTAGTAAACGATTATCAGAAGCTTCGTCATCTGTTCGGCGAACTGCTGGCCGAGATACAACGTATCAAGTCTACCGGAGACTTTGACGCAGCCCGCTCATTGGTGGAGACCTATGCCGTGAAAGTAGACCCGGGACTTCATTCCGAAGTATTGACTCGTTATAAAAAATTGAACCTGGCACCTTATAAGGGATTTGTGAATCCGAGATACGATGCGGTCATTGACGAGCAGGGAAATATAGTGGATGTACAAGTAACCTATGATGAAGGCTATGCCGAGCAGATGCTGCGTTATAGCAGGGACTATTCGCCGCTGCCTTCTATAAATGATTAACTTATGGACGTAAAAGAACAACTGAAAGATATAAAAACACAACTCCGCCTCTCTATGAACGGAGTCGTGTCTCAAAGCATGCGTGAAAAGGGGCTGGACTATAAACTGAACTTTGGTGTTGAATTGCCCCGTATCAAAAGCATTGCTGCCGCTTACGAGAAGAGTCATGATCTGGCACAAGCCTTGTGGAAAGAGAATATCCGTGAATGTAAGATTCTGGCAGGCTTATTACAGCCGATAGATACTTTCTTTCCCGAGATAGCCGATATTTGGGTAGAGGATATTCGGAATATCGAGATCGCTGAACTGACATGTATGAATCTGTTTCAGAATTTGCCTTATGCTCCGGCGAAAACTTTCCAATGGATTGCGGATGAGGCGGAATATACACAAGTGTGTGGCTATCTCACCATAGCCCGGTTGCTGATGAAAAAGGGAGATATGGCCCAGCGTCCTGCCGGTGAGTTGCTCGATCAGGCGATTTGTGCCGTACAGTCAGGGAGTTATCATGTTCGCAATGCGGCAATGCTTGCCATCCGTAAGTATATGCAGCATAGTGAGGAACATGCTTTTCAAGTTTGCCGTCTGGTAGAAGGCATGGAGAACTCTGAAAAAGAGGCGGAACAGATGCTGTATGCGATGGTGAAAGACGAGATAAACGATTGATTATAAATGACGGATGGTGAACAATAAACGGGTGGTATTGATTACGAATATACCCTTTATTGTTCACCATTCATCGTTTTTATATACTGTCTTCTGGTTATTGTTCCTTTATCGGTTCTACGATTGTCACATTGCTGATAAATACGCTGTCATATCTTTTATGTCCTTTTGCCCAGCGGTTGTTGTCATAACAATCAATAAAACGGAGGTTCAGGTCCTTTCGGATAGAATCCGGAATCAGCAGTTCCGCCGGCTTTTGTGAGATAAGGACGAACGGCAGCGCTTTTATGATCTCCTCTTTATTGCTTAAATCCATGTCCCCGATCTTTTTATGTGCTTCGTATACCAGTTCGATGCGCAACACTTCGTCTTTACTGTGGTAAAACGGTAAAGGTTGCAGTTCCGGATTCTCTCGGGTAGCACTGATACTTTTGGGATCCGAGTTGCTCACAAAACTTCCTATATAAGGCATCACAAATAGTTCGGCAACAGCAAATAACGCCACGATTCCCATCAGGAAGGAAAAGGGCTGAAGTTTGAAAGCAGATCGGAATAGCCATACTGCTACTGTCAGGAACAATACGACCAACCATACGAACATTCCCGTTCCCATCCGTCCTTCCCGGTACATGAATAGATAAAGCGCTATGGGTAGAGCCAATGCGGCTACTACAATCAAGTAAGCATTGATGCGGTAGAGTACCCTATCCTTAAGTTGTGGCATTTTTTGTTTTGCCTGCCGAATCCAATATACAAATAGATGTCCCATTGTCAGGGCTGCGGGCAACAATATCGGGAGTAGATAGCGTGTTTTCTTTTCCGGAAGCAGGGACAAAAAGAAAAGGATCAGTAACATCCAGCTCAGACAGAACAGATATTCTTTAGATGATTCTACTCGCTTCTTCCAGAAGGGTACTAAAAGAGTGGTCAGTGTCAGCAGTGACCATACACCCGTCTCCAAAAAGAATTGCCAGTAATAATACCAGGAACGTACGTTGTGATTACTCCAGGAAGAAGACTCTTTGTGAAACACGTAGGAAGCCATCTCTTGATGATAGATATAAATATAGGCATACCACCAAGTGCTGAGTACGATGCCGATGAGAATCATGACAGCGAGTGCAATCCACTTTCCTTTCATTTGAGTCTCTTTGCGGTAATATAAGATGTAGGCACATACGAACGGGAGAAGCAGGGCATAGAAAGATACGGGACCCTTGCCGAGAAAAGATAATCCCATAAAAATACCTGCACCAATAAAATAAGTCCACTTGCATGTATTCTGCCTTAAAGCAAGATAAAGATAATAAATGGCTCCTATCATGAACGCATGGCAATAGATATCCCAGGTAGCCGTACGTCCCATCAGAATAATGTTATACGAAGTACATAAGACGAGCGAAGATACCAGGGCATAGGTTCGGTTGTCGGTTAGCTTGGTGGCGAATTTATAAAAAAAGAGTACTAACATGACAGCGGCAAATCCGGCCATGGCGCGTTGTAAAGGGAGGTTGTCTGGCGAAATCATTTCGGTTATGGCAGCAATCCAGGTGGGGAGAGGAGGCTTTTCCAATCTTAATTCTCCGTTCATGGTTGGCACCAGCCAATTATGATCGTATACCATCTCACGTGCAGTGATGATATTTCTCGACTCCATGATATCTGCAAAGATAGCTCCATTGTTAATGAAGAAAGAACAGCAGAAAACGAGAAGGAGGAGAGGCAAGTGCCAGCGATAGTTTTGTGTAAAGGGGACTCTTGTCATAAAACATTTTTTTAGTGGTTGGCTGCAAATTTACAGATATATTTTTGCTTTCCGCAAAAAACAATTAACTTTGTTGGCGCTAAAACGGCGCCGATATGGAAACTCAAAATGTGAAAGATACGGTACGGCAGATATTCACAGAATATCTAAATGCGAACGGACATCGCAAGACTCCTGAACGTTATGCGATACTGGACACCATATACTCCATTGACGGGCATTTCGATATCGATATGCTGTATTCACAGATGATGAATCAGGAGAATTTCAGGGTGAGCAGAGCTACGCTTTATAACACCATCATCTTACTTATCAATGCCCGGCTGGTTATCAAACATCAGTTCGGTACTTCCTCCCAATACGAAAAATCATATAATCGCGAGACGCATCATCACCAGATATGTACACAATGCGGCAAGGTCACCGAGTTTCAGAACGAGGCTTTGCAGAACGCGATTGAAAACACCAAATTAAGTAAATTCCAACTTTCGCATTACTCCTTATATATATATGGTATATGTAGTAAATGCGACAGGGCAAATAAGAGAAAAAGAGTAAATAACAACAATAAAAAAGAAAAATGAAAGTAGATGTTCTATTAGGATTACAATGGGGCGACGAAGGTAAAGGAAAAGTTGTCGACGTCTTAACTCCGAAATACGATGTGGTTGCACGTTTCCAGGGTGGCCCGAATGCCGGTCATACACTTGAATTCGAAGGACAGAAATATGTGCTTCGTTCCATTCCTTCAGGTATCTTCCAGGGGGATAAGGTAAATATCATCGGTAACGGTGTTGTGCTCGATCCGGCTTTGTTCAAAGCTGAGGCAGAAGCGCTGGAGGCATCGGGACATAACCTCAAGGAGAGACTGCATATTTCGAAGAAAGCGCACCTCATTTTGCCTACACACCGTATTCTGGATGCGGCTTATGAAGCTGCCAAAGGCGATGCTAAGGTAGGAACTACCGGAAAAGGTATCGGTCCGACTTATACGGATAAAGTGAGCCGTAATGGCGTTCGTGTAGGTGATATCCTGCATAACTTTGAACAGAAATATGCTGCGGCAAAAGCTCGCCACGAACAGATCCTGAAAGGATTGAACTATGAATATGATTTGACAGAACTTGAAAAAGCCTGGTTCGAAGGAATCGAATACCTGAAACAATTCCAGTTGGTGGATAGTGAACATGAAATAAACGGTTTGCTCGATAACGGCAAATCCATTCTTTGCGAAGGTGCTCAGGGTACTATGCTGGATATTGATTTTGGCTCTTATCCGTTCGTAACTTCTTCGAACACAGTTTGTGCAGGTGCATGCACAGGTTTGGGGGTTGCTCCGAATAAGATCGGTGATGTATATGGTATCTTTAAAGCTTATTGCACACGTGTAGGTTCGGGGCCGTTCCCGACAGAGTTGTTCGATAAGACAGGGGATCAGATTTGTACACTTGGCCACGAGTTTGGTTCGGTAACCGGACGTAAACGCCGCTGCGGATGGGTGGATCTGGTTGCACTGAAGTATTCTATTATGGTTAACGGTGTCACTAAGTTGATCATGATGAAGAGCGACGTACTCGATACGTTCGAAACGATCAAAGCTTGTGTTGCTTACAAGATGAATGGTGAAGAGATCGATTACTTCCCTTACGACATAACCGATGAGGTAGAGCCGATCTATGTGGAACTTCCGGGATGGCAGACTGATATGACAAAAATGCAGAGTGAAGATGAATTCCCTGAAGAATTCAATGCTTATCTTTCGTTCCTTGAAGAACAGTTGGGCGTACAGATCAAGATTGTGTCGGTAGGCCCTGATCGCGAACAAACTATCATTAGATATACAGAAGAATAAGAAAGCCTCACCTTTCTCCCTTTTTTGTGGAGAAGGAAAAGCAGACTTTATAAAAAGCATTGATTTAAAATGAGGCCTTTCTTCCTCCCTCTCTTTCCGGAGAGGCTCGAAGTGAGGCCTTTTTATTTATAATACTTATGAAGAAACATTTTATTACGTTTTTGCTATTAGTGGGAATGACAGCTTCCCTGACAGCACAGCAAAAGTATCAACCGACAGAGGCTAACCTGAAAGCCCGGAGTGAATTTCAGGACAATAAGTTTGGAATCTTCCTTCATTGGGGACTCTATGCCATGCTCGCTACCGGAGAGTGGACGATGACAAACAATAACCTGAATTATAAAGAGTATGCCAAACTGGCCGGGGGATTCTATCCTTCGAAGTTTGATGCAGACAAATGGGTAGCAGCCATCAAGGCTTCCGGAGCTAAATATATTTGCTTCACTACTCGTCATCACGAGGGATTCTCGATGTTCGATACCAAGTACTCTGATTATAACATTGTAAAAGCGACTCCTTTCAAACGTGATGTGGTGAAGGAGCTGGCCGATGCATGTGCCAAACATGGCATCAAACTTCACTTCTATTATTCACATATAGACTGGTATCGTGAAGATGCTCCTCAGGGAAGAACCGGACGTAGAACCGGACGTCCCAATCCGAAAGGAGATTGGAAGAGCTATTATCAGTTTATGAATAATCAGTTGACAGAGCTGCTGACTAATTATGGTCCGATCGGCGCTATCTGGTTTGACGGTTGGTGGGATCAGGACATCAATCCCGATTTCGATTGGGAACTTCCCGAGCAATATGCACTTATTCATCGTTTGCAGCCGGCTTGCCTGGTAGGTAACAACCACCATCAGACACCTTTTGCCGGAGAAGATATTCAAATCTTCGAGCGTGATTTGCCGGGAGAGAATACTGCAGGACTTTCGGGACAAAGCGTCAGCCATCTGCCTCTTGAAACATGTGAGACGATGAATGGTATGTGGGGATACAAGATTACAGATCAGAATTATAAATCGACTAAAACTTTGATTCACTATCTGGTGAAAGCTGCCGGTAAAGATGCAAATCTGTTGATGAACATCGGTCCGCAACCTGATGGTGAACTTCCGGAAGTGGCCGTTCAGCGCTTGAAGGAAGTGGGAGAGTGGATGTCGAAATATGGTGAAACTATTTATGGAACCAGAGGCGGTCTGGTTGCTCCGCATGATTGGGGAGTAACGACTCAAAAAGGCAATAAACTTTATGTACACATTCTTAATTTACAGGATAAGGCACTCTTCTTGCCTATTGTCGATAAGAAAGTGAAAAAGGCGGTGGTCTTTGCTGACAAAACACCGGTACGTTTCACAAAGAATAAGGAAGGAATTGTACTGGAACTTGCTAAAGTTCCAACGGATGTAGACTACGTGGTAGAACTTACAATTGACTAATTTTTAGCTAATTCTTCATAAAAGCGATGTACGGTAAACTCCCTGTACGTCGCTTTTGTTTATTTTTGGCAAGCTATTTGTATGATAACACATATATAACAATTAAATAAGAAAGAATATGGTAATAGGATTTCAATGGATTATTTTTATTGGCATTGCTCTCGTTAGCTGGCTGGTGCAGATGAATCTGCAGAACAAGTTCAAAAAATACTCCAAGATACCGACAGGAAATGGAATGACAGGACGCGACGTAGCTATTAAAATGTTACAAGATAACGGAATATACGATGTTCAGGTGACTCATACTCCCGGACAGTTGACCGATCATTATAATCCTGCCAATAAGACAGTGAATCTGAGTGAAGGAGTATATGACAGTAACAGTATCATGGCCGCTGCCGTAGCTGCTCACGAGTGTGGACATGCGGTGCAGCATGCGCGGGCTTATGCACCCTTGACACTGCGCAGCAAGCTGGTACCGGTCGTTTCGTTCGCTTCTCAGTGGATGACATGGTTGTTGCTTGCCGGTATTTTGCTGTTAGAGCCTTTCCCGCAGTTGTTGTTTGCCGGCATTATCTTGTTTGCTATGACTACGTTATTCAGTTTTATCACCCTTCCGGTGGAGATCGATGCAAGTAAGCGTGCATTGGTATGGCTGAGTGCTTCAGGTATAACGAATTCATATAATCATAGACAGGCAGAAGATGCCCTTCGTTCAGCCGCTTATACTTATGTAGTTGCTGCCCTTGGTTCGTTGGCTACACTGATTTACTACATTATGATATTTATGGGACGTAGAGAGTGATCTTTCATCTATACACAATAAAAGAGGCTCCGTAGATTTTTCTGCGGAGCCTCTTTTATTGTGTATAGGGAAGTGTTTTTTATGTTCTAAATGTTGATAGTCTCTTTTTATATATATCTTTGTAAATGCCGATGGTGGAGATCGGGTATATAGTAAAAATTCAAATACCAATCAATATGGTCCTTATCTTATAACCCTGAGAGGACAAAACGTTTTTGCATATCGCGTGGTAACAGAAACATCCTGTTTTGGAGTTAGAGTGATAAACTGTACATCAGGTATAACCGAAAGTTGGGTTCCGGTAGATTGAGAAGTATGAAAATTAGAACAGCCCTTTTTATATTTTGCATTTCTTTATTGTCGGGGGCCTGTAGGCAAGTTGCTACAGAGTCTCGGGTGCAGCCGGCTTCTTTTGAAGTCGGTTCTTCTATGATAGCTGATACGTTTTTCTTAGATAGCTTATCTCTTTTTATGCCCGAAACAAATGAAGAAGCTTTAATAAATAACATTGATAGAGTCTATGAATCTAACGGACGATATTTTATTCTGGATAAGCGGATGAAGCAGGTGCTTTGTTATACTCTTTCCGGGAAACATTTATTTACGATACATGCTGTGGGGAATGGGAAGGGAGAGTATGTTGACCTGTTCGATATCGCTATTGATGAAGCAGAAAATAAATTGTTGCTTTTAACCTATCCTTCGCAAATTCTTTACTATGATTTGGAGGGTACATACCTGTCTTCTTATCCATTAGACGATACGTATCAATCTTTTGCCGTGGATAAAGGATTTATCTATTTGCGGAATGATACTTATGCTAATGGAGTGGTATCAGATTATTCTCTGATAGTGATTAATAAGGAAACGGGTAAACAAACTTCTTTATTAGAACCTTTATACGAAACAGCACCGTTTTGTTCTTCTGGTAATTACCAAATTACGAATACTGCCTCAGTGCTATTTACCCGTAAGTTTGACAATCATATATATCGGATAACGGGAGAATCGATTGAACCACTTTATATGGTAGATTGGAAAGATAAGGCTTTTCCGGAGAGTGATAAGCAGCGTCAGTTCCAATGTAATGATTTGAATCAGCTCTGTTATCAAGGAAAATATGTATATACTATGACTGATTTATGTGATACTCCTTCCTATTTGTTGTTTAGAACCAACCAACCTGGCATGTGTTTGCTTTCAAAAGCCACTAGTACAGTGAACAATTATCAGGTAATTATCAATACGGATTATCAGTTGCCTTTGCCCAATTATATGTCGGTAGAGGGAAAACAAAGTCGGATTTTCTTCATTTATTCATCTGAAGTACTATGCGAGCAAAAGAAATTGTCTGCTGAAGAAGATATTAATGAAAAAATGTCCAGTTTGCTAGGGCAGATAAAGGAGGGAGACAATCCGGTTATTTTTACATATCATGTGAAGTAAGTCGTTTAAAGGTTGCCCCAAACATCATAGATTCTATAAATGGCGTTTTAGAGTTGATGTTGTCTATGACGCTTGAGGATAATATCGTTTGGTCTTTTAGGCTTATTCTTGATAAGGTGATTGCCAGAAGTAAGAGTCATTATGTGAGTCGTAGGCGGTGGCACCGGGCTTTCCATTGCTACTGTATCCTTCCGGAACTAACGAGATATACATCGGCCACTTTTTGCCCGGATAGTTTGTTTCTGCGTTATATTCGCTTTGCAGAGGGCAAGTTACGTAATACAGGTTCTTGGCCATATAGTAATCCAGATAATACTCTTTGGTCTGCTTATTCTTATTATTCCAGTTTGCGTCTTCGTTTAGTACAACGGGTTGATTGTTGCGGAGGCGTTCGCGCACTTCACCAATGCCCAGAAGGTTTCCTTTTTCATCTGTTACATAAGCGTTGAATGTCGGGTCCATCCATAACCATTTGTCGAGGGTGTTGGAGTAGACCGCATTGATGACGTGGCAATCGTTGATCATCACTTTGGGCATACAGGTGATGAAACGGGATTTGAATCCCATAGCCAGATAGCACTCGTTCAGCATTTGTGCCATCATCCGGCAGTTTACGCCCCGGTTCTCCTTTTTGCAAAGTTCTACCATGGCTATTGTGTTCCGCTCTTCCGGATTACGTGAATTGCCATCATGCGGAACTATGTTGTGAACCCAGTAGAGAAGGTTTTTGATTTTAGAGATCTCGTCTCCGCTTCCGGCGATGCTATCCAGGTTGAAATGTTTCCGTAACTGTACCAGATTACTGTCGTTAGGATTCATGTAGGTGAAGCGGGGTAGAGTGTCAGTTACTGATTCATTATAACATATCGGTTTTGTTTCAGTTCTGTTGTATCCTTCGGCTTGTTGCAGAATATACAGATAGTCACTGTCCAGACGCATTTTAGCCATTATTTCCAGATACTTCTTCTCTTTACGTAAATTGTCGATGTCACTGTCACCTTTAGCATGGTTGTAATCATTCCATCCGGAGTTGAAAGCCTTCTCAAAGTTTTTTAGGGCTGCCTTTTTCTTTCCCTGAAGTGCCTGATAGCAAGCAAGGTCGTAATAAACCAATCCTGTTATATTTTTTGCATTTTCCTGAAGTTGTTGAGGCAATCCTTGATACAACTTCAGTTTCTCCCAATTTAATTTCTCGGCCTTTTTGTAATCTTTCTGTTTGCGGGCGTTTGCTACTTCCTGAGTGAGTGCGCTGTACTTTCTCTCAAATTCTTTTTTTTCGTTGTTTTGTGCCATTCCCGATAGTCCAAGGCATAACATTGTAATGATCAAAAAAACTGTTTTCATATGATTTCTGTTAGATAATGTGATTTCTTTGTCTTTCAGAAAGCAAATAGTATACCAAATTAATAAATATCTCTTATTGAGCAGAATGGCATTAAAAAGTATTGTCCGAAAATGAACAGTCTTAACGGAACCGGACACCGGATACATTTGCTTACAGATTCACAGAAAGTCTGTGGTTTCTGTTTCAATAATCAATTATTTCATATAACTTTGCAACTCAATTCAATAAAACAGTTAGAACAATGGCAGCAAAACCAGGTATACCTAAAGGAACACGTGATTTTTCGCCCGTAGAGATGGCGAAGCGTAACTACATATTCAATACCATTCGTGACGTTTATCATCTGTATGGTTTCCAGCAGATAGAAACTCCTTCCATGGAGATGCTTTCTACCCTGATGGGGAAATATGGTGAAGAAGGTGACAAACTACTTTTTAAGATTCAGAATTCCGGCAATTATTTTTCAGGCATTACTGACGAAGAGCTGTTGAGTCGCAATGCGGCTAAGCTGGCAAGTAAATTCTGTGAAAAAGGTTTGCGTTATGACCTCACAGTGCCTTTCGCCCGTTATGTAGTGATGCACCGTGACGAAATTACTTTCCCTTTCAAACGTTATCAGATTCAGCCCGTATGGCGTGCCGACCGTCCTCAGAAAGGACGTTACCGTGAGTTTTACCAATGTGATGCTGATGTCGTAGGCAGTGATTCATTGCTGAACGAAGTTGAATTGATGCAGATTGTTGATACGGTGTTTACCCGTTTCGGTATCCGCGTTTGCATTAAAATCAATAATCGTAAGATTCTGACCGGTATTGCCGAAATCATAGGAGAGGCGGATAAAATAGTAGATATTACAGTAGCAATCGATAAACTGGATAAAATTGGTTTGGACAATGTCAATAAAGAGCTGGCCGAGAAGGGTATCAGTGGAGAGGCTATTGCCAAACTGCAACCTATCATTCTTCTGAGTGGAACCAATGCTGAGAAGTTGGCTACACTGAAGACTGTACTTTCCGATAGCGAAACAGGTTTGAAGGGAGTGGAAGAGAGTGAGTTTATTTTGAATACCCTTCAAACGATGGGACTGAAAAACGAAATAGAGCTTGACTTGACATTGGCACGTGGATTGAATTACTATACAGGTGCTATTTTTGAGGTGAAGGCGCTTGATGTGCAGATTGGCAGTATCACCGGTGGAGGTCGTTACGATAACCTGACTGGTGTATTCGGTATGGCAGGAGTATCGGGCGTAGGTATTTCGTTTGGTGCCGACCGTATTTTCGATGTGCTCAACCAGTTGGAACTGTATCCGAAGGAGGCCGTTAATGGAACTCAGCTTCTGTTTATTAACTTCGGTGAGAAAGAAGCTGCTTTTTCTATGGGTATTCTGTCTAAGGCCCGCGCAGCCGGTATTCGTGCCGAGATATTCCCCGACGCTGCGAAAATGAAGAAACAGATGAGTTATGCAAATGTTAAGAACATTCCTTTCGTTGCTATCGTAGGTGAGAATGAAATGAATGAAGGAAAAGCTATGCTGAAAAACATGGAAAGCGGTGAACAGCAATTGGTTACTGCTGAAGAACTGATTGGCGCTTTAACAAAATAAGGAAAGTGCCCTTACCTTTTTAAAACCGGGGACTGTTGGTGTAAAAAAGGTAAGGAGATAAAAGGAACGGGACCTTGGTTTAAAACCAAAGGCCCCGTTCTTTTTTATAAGTCTTTTCAACGCCAATACTGATTGGATTGATGATTGCTGTTTTCATCGGATTCCACCGCCATAAAGATCACAGAGTTTTAACTGTTTTCAGATTATCTTCGTAATAAATCAGTGCTCTCCCTGTCTTTTTCAGTGGAATGTGTTTTATAAATGACGTTCCGGATACATATCTTCCCACCACTGAGGACTATCCTGCAACCAGCGGGCAAACCATGCCATAATACTGTTATGCCATTGCATGCGTTTCGGATAGTCGGCAATAAAGTGGTTTTCTCCATCTACAGTGATGAACTCTACTGTTTTACCCAATATTTTCAGAGCATTGAATAGCTGGATGCTTTCACCGATAGGTACGTTGGTATCTACGGTGCCGTGCAACAACAGAAGCGGGGTGTTTATTTTATCGGCGTTGAAGAGCGAACCTTGTTTGGTGAACAGTTCCGGATTGTTCCAGGGATAACTGTCGGCTGCCGCTATGGCATTATAACCGTATCCCCAATAGCCTTCACCCCAATAACTGGTCACATTGCTGATACCGGCATGTGAAACTGCGGCGGCGAAAATATCCGTCTGAGTCTGGAGGTATTGTGTCATGAATCCACCGTAAGATGCACCGAGACAACCGATTTTTTTATCATTCACGAACGGGTGTTCCTTGCAGAACTGTTTGGTACCTTCAATGATGTCGTCCGCAGTACGTTTGCCCCAGGCATTGACATGGCGTGCTGAAAACTCCTGTCCGAATCCGATTGTTCCGCTCGGCTGGATAACATATACCACGTAGTCGCGTGAAGCAAACAACTGTGCGCAGTACGGATTACTGATCCCCCGTTCTGTGGGAGTCGTTCCTCCGTAATAGTACACAATTAGAGGATATTTCTTGTTCGGGTCGAATGAAGGCGGCAGACACATCATCCCTTTGATCTCTGTTCCGTCTGAAGCTGTGAAGTTCCAGGGTTTCATTTCGCCCAGTTCAATTCTCTCCAGAGTCGGTTTCATCGGGTCGGCTATCAGTCGAGAGGTTTTCTTTTTCAGGTCGTATACATAAGCGACTCCTGCATTGTAGCATCCCTGTCCGATATAAGCAGCCAATGACGGATTGTTTTCCGACATGGCAAATGCACTGGTGACATCAGTCTCCAGGTTCAGCTTTTCAAACTTACGATCTTTGGGTGAATAGCGATAGATATTCCGGCAATCTTCATCATTGGTGCTGAAGTAGATGCAACCGTCACCCTTGTTCCATTGCAGGAAGTTGACAGACGGATTGAATTCTTTGGTGATCGGATCGATTTTACGGGTAGCCAGATCCATGATAAATGCCTGAGAGTCGAAGTCATTGGCGATAGGGTGGTTGCCGCAATTCTTACCGATACCGTCAAAAGCTTCCGGGCTTGCCGTCAATAGCAATTGCTTACCGTCCGGTGAGTAGCTGGCTCCTCCGAGGAATCGGTCTTCGAAGAACAGTGTGTCGACGGCCAATGTTTCAAGATTTACCTGAAACAAAGAGCTCAAAGAGAAAGGACGTTGCGTGATATTCTCCTTTGAACTGCTGTAAAGCAGATATTTACCATCCGGTGAAATGTCCTGCATATAAGTGCTGTGATTACCGTAAGTGAGCCGTTCTGATGTTCCGCTGGCGATGTCATATCTGGCCAGGAAGCTGCGTCCGCGTGTATTGGGGATACGGTCTGCCGGGCTGACAATACGTTTCAACGGACCTTCATCTTTTACACCTTCTTCACGGGGATAGTATATCAGGAAGTCCTCGTTGGGCGACCAACTGAATCCCTGCTCGGGGATACCTCGCAAAAGAACTTCTTCTTTCAGTGTGACAGGATCGAGAGTGATAACGTCATTTCCTTCCGGAGCCACTACTGTATAATACAGTTTATTACTTTTCGGCATCCATCGCATACCATCTCTTAGATTAGTGAGCAGCACTTTTCCTGTTTTCAGTTCGGTCAGTTCACAATAAGTGCGCGAACGTTTCAGCGAATGGTTATCCCAATAACGGGTTAGCAGATATTTTCCGTCCGGTGATACGGAAACAGCTATGGCACGGTTACCGTATACTGTGTTATCGAGTGAGAAACGATGTTTCTGTTCAGGATCGGTGCTGCATGCCACTTCTTTGAATTTGTCATCTTTTACCAGTTCGCATTTCAGTGAAGGTACGGTTTTGTCGTCCGGAGTCGAAAGCAGTTTGATGGCTATTTCATAATCCATTTCGGGTTCGAGGCGTAAAGCGACCTCTTTGGTTGCTGCTTTAGAGATGCTGTCTTCCGAAGCATCCTTTACCATCTTCGATTCACCATTAATGAAAAGCTCCCATCTGACCGGAGAGGTCACTTTCAGTTTACCTTTCATAAAGCGTTCGGCACGCAGTTGGGTTTTGATCAGGTAAAGCAGATTGTCTTTATCAGCTTTCGCGAAGGTGACCAGACCGGCTGTATCGGCAGCTGTCATTTGAGTCGGTGCATTGGCAAGGTCGAGTACTACCGGTGTTTGTAGCAATGCTTTGGCTGTGTGTTTTTCTCCTTTCGGGTTGATGCTATCGTTCATGATCGGAGTACGCACCGTAATGGCATTCCTCACCTGATAGCGGGTCAGCTTCTCCTGTGCATGTGTGGCAAGTCCTGTTGTTATCAACAGCGCCATCATCAGTAACTTTTTGTCCATTGTAGTTTTGAGTTTATAATTGGTTATTTCATTTTGTACACCAGTGTACCTCCCTTCACGATATTTTCATGTGAAATGTAGTTTTTAGTATAGGGTTCACCATTCAGTGTGATACTGTCGATATATTTATGTTCTTTCGATAAATTTTCGGCAATGACCGTAAACGTTTTACCATCCGGCAGATGGAGAACAATTTTAGGCATCTGCGGAGCACCGAACACATAATGTCCGCTCACCGGATCGACCGGATAGAATCCCATGGCATTGAACATATACCAAGCCGACATCTGTCCGCAGTCGTCATTGCCGCAGAGCCCGTCAGGTTTGTTTTTGTATTGGGTATCGAAGATTTCACGGATCAGCTCCTGAGTGCGTTCCGGCTTTCCGGCCAGTGCGTACAAGAAAGTGACGTGATGACTTGGTTCGTTACCGTGAGCATATTGACCGATCAGTCCGGTTACGTCGGCCAGTCCGCTTCCTTTCAGTTCGATAGTAAACAATGAATCCAGTTTGTTGAGGAAAACTTCTTTACCGCCAAACAGTTCGATCAATCCCGGTACATCGTGCTGGACATGCCAGGTATATTGCCAGGCATTTCCTTCTGTATAATCGCCCCCACGGCTTTCTGCATGTGCCAGATCACTGGGATTGAAAGGAGTCTTCCAACGTCCGTCGGCATAACGCGGGCGCATAAACTGTGTTTCTTTATCGAATAGGTTCTTGTAGAATTCCGAACGTTTCCCGAAGTATTCCGCATCTTCTTTTTTACCCATTAACCCGGCCATGGTAGCTGCGGCATAATCATCGTAAACCGATTCGAGGGTGCGTGAAACCGATTCGGCATCTACTTTGTCTGTCGGGTAGTAGCCGTATTTCATATAAATTTCCCAGTCCGATTTCGGATGTGAAACGGTCAGTGTCTGTTTGATGGCATCGAATGCTTTCTCGGCATCAAAGCCGCGGAAACCTTTCTTGTAGGCTTCGGCAATAACCGAAACCGAGTGGTTACCGATCATCGTATTCGTTTCTTTACCCCATAAGGTCCAGACGGGTAAATAGCCTTGTGCCTGATTTTGTTCGATCATCGAATTGATAAAGCCGTCTACTCGTTCGGGTACGGCCAGAGTATAGAAAGGATGGGCGGCTCGGTAGGTATCCCAAATTGAAAAAGTAGAGTAATAAACGCCTGATGAGGATTTTACAATCGAATCTTTGGCATTGCGGTATCTTCCGTCCACGTCAGCAATATTATTAGGTTGTATCAGTGCGTGGTAGAAACTGGTATAGAAATTCTCCAATTCATCCGGAGTACCTGTTACCTCGATGCGGCTCAGGTAACTGTTCCAGCTGTCTTTTGCTTTTTGTCTTGTCCCGTCGAAGTCCCAGTCAGCCAATTCTTTCTCCATATTCTTATGGGCACCGTCTACACCGACTGTGGAGATAGCGACTTTCATCAGCAACTGTTCGTCCGGTTTCATGTCGAAGCTCATGATCAGGCGTTTTCCTTTTTCCGTCTCTTCCATCGGCAGATAGATGGAGTCGGTCACCGGTTTATTGAATTTCATGACAAAATACAAATCTTGGTTTACCCATACACTGCTACGTACGTGTCCGGTCAGTGTTTGAGCATCTTCCCAGTTGATTTCACAGGCTTTGACATGCGATTTGTATTGTTGGGGATTCCATACCAAGCCGTGTTGTAAGTCAAGTAGCAATGAAGCCGAGTCGGCATTCTGATAAGTGTAACGATGCAGGGCTACATGATCCGTAGCGGTCAGTTCTGCTTTTACCTTATATTTATCGAGTTCTACGGTATAGTAGCCCGGAGTAGCGCTTTCTGTCTTTTTAGAAAATCCGCTTTTATAGTCGTCCCGAACTCTCTGCCCGGTGACAGGCATTACCAGTAGATCACCCAGATCCATGCAACCGGTGCCGTTGAGGTGAGTCTGTGAGAATCCCCAGATCAGCGAATCCTGATAATTGTATCCGGAGCAATATTGCCATCCGATGGCGTTGGTTTCCGGACTTGCCTGGATCAGCCCGAAAGGCAGGCAAGCACCCGGGAAGGTGTGACCGTTGTCGGCTGCTCCGATAAAGGTGTTTACGTACTGAGTGTAGTCTTGGGGTGCTGTCGGAGTTTCGGGAGTGCAGGAGGTGCAAAGACCGATCCCCAGACATGCAGTCATAAAGGTTGATTTGAACTTCATAGCAATGACCTTGATAAATTATTTTTGTGACAAAGATAAGCAAACTGAGGGCAGAATAAAATGAACTCGTTCATTTTTTATGCCAAAGTGCGGCTTATCTTCACTTTTCGGGCAAAAATAAGGAAAAAACTGACAGTATCGTACAGAATAAAGGAAGAAGGCTGTAAGCAAGGAATTTAGAAGACGGACGGATCAGAGGAGATGGGAACCCGTTATCTCTTGCAGAAGAACACTCTCGTCATACTTCCGTCAAACAATTGTAATACGTAAGCTGTTTCTTTGCAAACAGATAATGGAATACAATGATAGGTCTTTTTAATGATTGTTTCCCTCCGATCATGGATGGGGTATCACTTACTACACAGAACTATGCCTACTGGCTGCATAGGAAGGCGGGGAATGTTTGTGTGGTGACTCCTAAGTCACCTGATGCGAGAGATGCGGAAGAATATCCGGTTTACCGCTATTCATCTGTTCCCATTCCTATGAGAAAGCCTTATAGACTGGGTTTTCCGCGCATCGATTGGCCTTTTCACGAGCGTATCAGCCGGCTTTCATTCGAGCTGGTACATGCCCATTGTCCCTTTTCTTCGGGAGCACTGGCCATGCAGATTGCCAGAGAACAGCATGTTCCGATTGTAGCTACGTTTCACTCCAAGTACCGGGCGGATTTTGAGAGGGCTATTCCTTCCCGTCTGTTGGTGAACTATCTGATAAGAAAGGTGATTCGTTTTTACGAAGCTGCGGATGAAGTGTGGATTCCCCAGGCAGCTGTCGAAGAGACGTTGCGGGAGTATGGGTATAAGGGCAGGATAGAAGTGGTGGATAACGGAAATGATTTTGCAGGTACGCCTTTTCTCCAATCTGTCCGGCAGGAGGCTCGGAGGACTTTAGGTATCCGTTCCGGGGAGTTTATGTTTCTTTTTGTCGGTCAACATATTTGGGAGAAAAATCTCGGTTTTTTGCTCGATTCGCTTGTCCGTTTGTCTGATATACCTTTTCGGATGTACTTTGTCGGTTCAGGCTATGCAAGCCATGAATTGAAACAAAAGGTTGTGGAACTGGGATTGGCTTCCAAAGTGTCTTTTGTAGGTAGTATTGTGGAACGCGAGATCTTGAAACGCTATTATGTTGCTGCCGATCTGTTTCTGTTTCCTTCTTTGTACGATAACGCTCCGCTGGTGATACGTGAAGCGGCTGCATTGGGCACTCCTTCGGTATTGATCAGGGATTCTACCGCTTCGGAAATAATCTCCGATTCGGTAAATGGTTTTCTGAGTCCCAATAGCACAGAGGCTTATTCCAATCGCATACGTGAAATATTATGCAGTACTGCTATAATAAAACAGGTGGGAGAGGAGGCATCACGAACTATTGCCCGGTCATGGGAAGACGTGGCCGGTGAAGTGTACGATCGTTATAACCGGTTGATAAAGCGAAACGGAAATAAATAAGATTATCATTGAAACTCTCTTCCTCCATTATGTCAGATTCTATTAAAACCTTTAAAACCGGCTATATCCTGCTTCCCGTCCTGATAGGGCTGTCGGTGGTGGGGTGGTTGTTCTACTGGGAGTTCAATCCGGAACTTTTCAGTGGCATTCGTTTCTCTTGGCGTCTGGTAGGCGGATTGCTACTTGCCGTACTTTTTATGTTTGGACGAGACGGTGGGCTGATGTGGCGTTTCCGCTTTATTACTGACCGGGAATTAACTTGGCGTCAGGCATTCCGGGTAAATATGCTTTGTGAATTTACATCGGCAGTGACTCCTTCTGCCGTGGGAGGGAGTAGCCTGATCGTGTTATTTTTGAATAAAGAAGGCATTAATGCCGGACGCAGTACAGCTTTGACTATCTCCTGCCTGTTTCTGGATGAGCTATTTCTTGTATTGGCCTGTCCGTTTGCTTTACTTCTATTTTCATTCGATGATCTGTTTGGTAATGTGGCGATTCTATCTTCGGGAATAGAGGTACTGTTTTTTCTGGTCTATGGAGTCGTTACGATTTGGACTTTCCTGTTATATCTTGCATTGTTCCGCCGTCCGGAATGGGTAAAACGTTTGTTGCTCACTATTTTCCGCTTGCCACTGCTTCGCCGTTGGCACAAGGCCATCGAAACACTTACGGACAATCTGGTATTAAGTTCCAGAGAGATGAGTCAGAAGTCTTTTACCTTTTGGTTGAAAGCTTTTGGGATTACTTGCTTGGCTTGGACTTCACGTTATCTGGTAGTCAATGCTTTGCTGATAGCCTTTACTACTTCGGGTAGCCAACTGTTGGCTTTTGTGCGTCAGCTGATTCTATGGGTAGTGATGACTATCAGCCCTACTCCCGGTGGAAGCGGAGTAAGCGAATATATGTTTCGTGAATATTATGCCGATTTTTTTGATGTGGCAGGTATGGCTTTGGTCGTTGCTTTCGTTTGGCGGATTATTACTTATTATATGTATTTGCTGATAGGTGCTATCATTATTCCCGGTTGGGTGAAGAAGTTGAGAGATTAAACAACGTTGTCACAAGCCTGTAAAAAGAACGTAAATTCTTGCCGCTATCTTTGTCATACCCAAATTAAAAGAGTATCCCCCTATGAGTAGAGAAGAATTACAGCAAAAAAGTCGTTTCGCCATGATAGGAACATTGATGACCATTGTCAGTCTGGTGTTTTTGTTTTATGTAGGCAGTTCGTTGGTCAATACTACTAAGAAATATAAAGAGCTGGCCATTGAGATAGCTTGTATAAACAAGTAGCCTGATTATCTTGTATCCGGAGAAATGATTTGACCAATTTCCGGGAAATGTGTGATGCTTTAAAGTATCCGTAGGAGAAATATTGTCTTTATAAAACATACTTCTCCTACGAAAAATGGTTCTTCAAATTTGGTGGTAAGTTTTCTTTTACTCATGGAATCTAATTCAGTTTTCGGAAGTGTAAGCCCTCGTTTATAGTTGACAAAAAAGCAGGTATCCCGGCTTTCGCCCGAAGAGTCCATCCGTGAGGTGAAGAAGCTAATCTTAGACTAAACTGTCTGAAAATCAATATCTTTAAAAAGTAAGATTTCTGTCCTCAAAAGCTTTGTTTTAACACAGTGTTAAAGCTTGTTCTTTGGATGTGAATAAAAAGTTCTTTAAATGCAAAAGACTTGTTATTTGCGCACAAGAACCTGACAATCCGCAAAAGGCGTTAACAATGTTAATTGAAAAAAGGTATAAGGATGAAGATACCGGTTCAGACGGCGTAAACTCATTTCCGAAACTTGAGCTATCTTATTCAGCCGGTGTCTGTCTTTTCTTATTAAAGCAAGCAAAAAGGACAATTATCAACTTGAAAATAAAGAAATAAAGAATTTACCACTAAATTTGAAGAAGAACCCGAAAAATGATTTTCGATCTTCCATCTTCCACCTTTCAGGATGTATGTTGTTGATTACAAGATGCCTATCCTAGTGGGAGATGCTGTTTTGAGGCTATTTATATTCCACCTTTATCTTCCACTTTAATTTATTTCTTTTTTGCTGAAACTATTTTCTGGTTTTATCGACTAATGGATTAAAAGAGACAAAAAACATGGAAATAGAAAAAGATTTTATAGACCTACTGACTGAACACAAAGCGCTGATATATAAAGTCTGTTTTATGTATGCCTCCAATCAGGAAGATTTGAACGATCTTTATCAGGAAGTAGTAGTCAACTTATGGTGTTCTTATCCTAAATTCAGGTATGAAAGTAAATTGTCTACCTGGATATATCGCGTAGCTTTAAATACTTGTATCTCGGATTTACGGAAAAAGAAAGTACTGGATTATGTACCATTGAGCGTGGATATCGGAGTGTATGATGACTGTTTGCGCAATGATTCTTTAAAAGAGATGTATCAGTTGATATGTCAACTCGACCGATATGAACGGATGCTTGTCCTGCTATGGCTGGATGAAAATAGTTATGACGAAATAGCATCCATTACCGGAAGTAACCGAAATACAGTAGCTGTCAAGTTGCATCGGATCAAAGATAAATTAAAAAAGAT
Source organism: Bacteroides fragilis NCTC 9343 (assembly GCF_000025985.1). Taxonomy (NCBI): domain Bacteria; kingdom Pseudomonadati; phylum Bacteroidota; class Bacteroidia; order Bacteroidales; family Bacteroidaceae; genus Bacteroides; species Bacteroides fragilis. Next base: position 3,800,710 of record NC_003228.3, on the reverse strand, counting down.
GTCGAACCAATAAATAAAGGAACATGGAACTGGATGAATTAAAACAAAAATGGACAGAACTGTCCGAGCAGGTAGAAAAAAATGAATTACTTAACCGTCAGATAATTATTGATATGATACAGTCAAAGAAAGAAACCCACCTGCAGCAACAATTGCGTGTGGAAAAGATGGCTTTCGGTGTCTTAGGTATCTTTCTGGGAATAGTGTGTTACACTTTTTGGAGAAATGTAGCTCCAGGTTGGATTTCATGGTATTTGCTGGGAATGGTGATATGGCTTTTGCTCATGCAGACTCTTATGTTTCGGATTATATATACCTTAAAGACAGTAACTGAACATGTAGAGCAACAATATAAAAGGTTACAATCTTATAAGGTATTGATGAATCTGACCTATATTTTTTCGTATGTGATAATCACTCCCGTTATAATCGCTTTTTTCTATATATGGCACAATCCTCTTTTTAGAACAGTATTGTGCGTGATGATACTGGCCGGCTTTTTAGGGGATTATTTTATTTATCATAAGACCGGTGACCGGTTAAAAGGGTTTAGAGATGCTGTCCGTGCGTTGCAGGATTTAAAGTCGGGAAAGCAGGAATAGAATTTAAGCCTCCTTTGCTTTAATTAGCTAATCGGATGAAACTTTTCTGCCCGATTTTTTGTATCTTTATTACCGGATAATAACAGGTGTTCCTGTAAAGAGAGGCACCTTAAAAAGAAAGGATCAGAAATGGATACAAACGAGTTAAAACAAAGACAGCATTTCATTCTAATCAGGACGTTACTGGTTGTTACGGCTCTTGCTCTGTTGGTCTATATTGCTTTTTCTATGGCCTATTCATCCAGAAGATTTCAAGAAAGTACTTCAATTATCGAATGGGTAAATGATTAGAAAAAGAAGATGTGAGGATAATTAACTGATTTGCGGAATGAAAAAGGAAATCTTGAAGAGACTGTTGGCCAAGCCCGGTGAGGAACATAGCGTTTCGGAGTTTGATGCTCGCTATACCGGTGATTTGACCAAATCGGAGGCCGAGGCATTGCTGGCTGAAAACATAGGAAAACTTTCCTCTTTGCAGGATAAGTTGTATGCGCAGGACCGTTATGCTGTCCTCGTTATTTTTCAGGCAATGGATGCTGCCGGAAAGGACGGGACGATCAAGCATGTGATGTCCGGCATCAATCCGCAAGGTTGTCAGGTATATTCTTTTAAACAGCCATCGGCTGAAGAACTCGATCATGATTATCTTTGGCGCATCAACAGATGCCTGCCGGAGAGAGGACGCATCGGTATATTCAATCGCTCACATTATGAAGATGTATTGGTTGCAAAAGTGCATCCTGAAATTGTTTTATCCGCTAAGTTACCGGGTATTATGGGACCGGGAGATATTACTCCGAAATTTTGGAAAAAGCGTTATCGTCAGATTAATGATTACGAACGCTACTTGACGGAGAATGGTACAGTCATTATTAAATTCTTCTTGAATGTTTCGAAAGAAGAGCAGAAGAGGCGCTTTCTGTCAAGGCTGGAAGATGAGGCTAAGAATTGGAAATTTTCCGTATCCGACCTGAAAGAGCGCAGCTATTGGGACGACTATATGAAGGCTTATTCGGATATGTTGACCCATACTTCGACGGAAGAAGCACCTTGGTATGTGATTCCTGCCGATAATAAGTGGTTCATGCGTTATGCAGTAGGACAGATTTTATGTGACCGCATGAATGAACTTGATTTACATTATCCGGAAATGCCTGTTGAGGCGCGGCATCAGATTGAGGATTTCAAAAGAGCATTGTTGAATGAATAAGCATAAAAGAGGGTATTTTATAACTTACCACTGATTACACAGATAAATATTATTGGTTATCAGTAGATTAAATATCATCCTGTGTAAATCTGTGTAATCTGTGGTGAATACGAGTTTTGATTCATCCGCTTGCTTTTTAACATAAAATTTTTAGAGAACTATGAAATTGCTGATGAAAAGTATTTGCTATTTGAGTATATAGATCAGGCTGACTCCGAGTTTGGTTAATCCAAAATAGTTGGAATGGTCTTTCCCAAGGAATAGTCCGCATTTGGGACGTTCATATTTATCGTAGTTCATAGATGCATATCCTATTCCCGCAGATACTTCAATGTTCCATCGTCTTTTCCATATCCATTGGTAACCATAAGATAAACCGATACCGTACAAGTCTCCCTGATAACGATATTTACTGAATCCACCGTTATATTGTCCATAGTGGGCATGAAGGCCCATAAAGTGCTTATAGAAAGGGATGCAAAACCAATACTTAGCTTCGGGTTGAACTAAGAATCCGCCCATTTTGCGGTTATCGGATAAAAAACTCCATCCTTTATACATGATATCTGCCCCGGCTGTCAGTCGGGGTGATATTTTGAATTCTGCTCCCAGGTTTATGGTCGTGGTTGCCCAGGAGAGGGCATTTGTTTTTAGTGCTATCTCTTGGGAAAGTATGGAAGTCAACGGAATCAGCAATAACAAAAGCAGGAAGAATGCTCTCTTTTTCATACCTTATTTCTTATCTAAATCTAATAAATCCAGTAAATCTAACACATCTCCATCTTTTTGTGCTATTTCCTTTAAAGATGGTTTTTGAGTGATGGCATTTCGTAGGTGAATGACGGCTTCATTGACGTTATTCAGCCTGTTTGCGGCAATCGCTTTCACATATTCGGTGTCCGGAGAGGTATCTTCTATCTTTTTCAGGACTTCCCAGGCTTTTGAGTTTTGCTTCATACTCAGCAATAAGATTGCTTGATTGATTCCCCCTTGTTTTTCGAATATTGGGTAGGCTTCCTGATATTTCCCGTCCATGGCGGCAGCAAGTGCTTTCACTATTTCAGTATCTTTATTGTCAGGCAGGAGTTCTGCAAAATGATTCGCCCTTTTGAAGTCGCGCTTTTGCAGATAGGCTACAGTTTGGTTGACAAGTATGGCTGAGGGAGCATCTTGTGTGATAAAAGGTTTCAGGAGAGTGGTATCGGCACGATTTTGTTTTATTAAGAGCGATGCCAGGTTGTTGGCTGCGATCATTAAATCGGGATGTATCGAGAGAGCCTCTCTGTAAAGTGCTTCCCGTTTTTCGTCCGTAGCATCTTTCTGACTCATGATATAACTCCAAAACTCGCTGGCTGTCAGTTTTTGGGGATCTTTTTTATAAAGAGCGTCGATTTCGTCTTTATTGAGCGTACGTAGTTCGGAATATTCATAGAAATATTCTACTCTTCGGAGTCGGGGCAGATAACGGTCCCGGATGAGCGGGTAAATCTTTATTCGTCTGGCTCCCCAGGATATTTCATTATGGTTTCCGCGGGCACGTTTGATCAGTTCTTTGAGCTGTGATACTTCTTGAATGCTGTCCTTTTCCATGAGTTCACAAACCGTTGTCCATGACTCTACTACGGCATCGTTATCTACTTTGGCTTTTCGGATGGTTTCTTCGGAAATGTTCTCGAATACTTTTCCTTCTGCATTTTTCATTCTTTTTTTGGCCAGCTTTAGGTTATATTCATATGTTCCTTCCGGCGAAGTGTATCCTATGATCTGAAAGGTGGTCAGTGTCTTTGTTCGATCTTTGTCTATGTCGTCCAATGCCTTTTTCATTTTTCTGAGTTCTTCGGCGTTTTTTCCTTCATTTTCATAGATGTTCGCGTCTTCAGGGCGAAAACGAAGATGCATTTCTCCTTTTTCATTGAAGTTGAGCGGAGTCTGCTTGGGGATGTAGCTGTTGTCCAAGTCCATTGCACTCAGATTATAGTTAAAGAACCGCATCGGGTAGATAATGCCGTTGGTGATACGAATCGTATCCCGATATTCATCCTGGCAGAAAGTGCTTATTTTGATGCGTACTTCGGTTGTATATAGGTCGTTGATGTCGTCCACCGTACACGAGTCCGCATAAGTCAACGTCTGGTTACAAATGGAGTCAGGGTCTATGACCTGTGCAAAGCGTGAATAATATTCTTTTTCAGCCCGGTCGCCGCAGACGTTTCCTCGCCGGAGTAAAATATCATAATTCTTGCCATCGTACACAATGGGAGAGAAGTTTTTTTGAGTTCCCCGGCTATTGTTTGACAGAATGGGTTGAATGATGACCCGGGAATCACTTTGAAAGCGTTTGGAGGGGATTTTATATCTCGTTTTAAGGTAGAGCATGTCTTTGATCAGCTCCAGGTCGGATGGAGCGAAAACAAATTTCATGCTGTTTTTTAATGTGGAAGTAACTGTTATTTCGGGCAACAGGCTTTGAGATTCTTTGAGAGTGATTTCTATCCATTTCTTCTCACCGGAATGGATGGTGACCGGCTCATAACCAACAGAGGAAAAGGTGATGGTGGAGTTTTGAGGAATTTCCAATGTAAACTTCCCTTCTTTTCCGGTGGAGGCTTTCCATTTCTGCCCTTCTACTCGGATATTGACTCCCGAAATGGGAATTGAGGCCCTGTCTTTAACGATACCGCTGATGGTATGTGGAGTTTGGGCGGAAAGAGGGACAAACATCAAAGCATATAATATGACAATTATCAGGATTTGTATTCTCTTTTTCATAATTAGTTGTGTTAAATAACCGGAGTTAAGGTATGATTGTTTCATCATCGTCATGTATACCGTCCCAGTCGGGATTGATTGTTATGGAGAATCCCGAGTTGCCGAGGATACTGTGATTAAAGTCTGTACTAATACGGGTCAGTTGATTGCGTAGAATGGATATGTTGTTCAGTGTTTTTTGATAGATAGGGAAGCCGGAATGATCATCGGCATATAATTTTAAGGTAATACTGGCATTTTCCGGTCCGGACGTCGGGAAAGTACCTATGCTGAAGTCGGCAACTTCTTCGGCGTTAGTGACTTCTGCAACTGTAGTGTGGTATTCGGCTATCGTTTCACCTTTGTATAGAGTATCGATTTGACAGGTTGCTGCTACTTTGTGTATCTCTATTCCAATTCCGGTAATGTTTTCGGGTAACTGTTTCAGCTGGAATTGAGTGACGCCCTGTGTACGTCGTAGAATTACGAAATCCTGGTAACCGCATTCGCAATCGACGGTGAAATCATAACAAGACGTGAAGTAGTCTTTGGTCTGTTCAACTCCCGGATAGTTTAGGTTGAGAGCTTCAGGAGTAGTCGTATCAGGCAACTCTTCTTCTGAAACATTGGTAGCAAGTGCCAGACAATAATCTCCAAATGCTAATTTAGGAAAGGTCAGTTTGTAAGCATCTGTATTCAGGTCGGTAACGTTATCGATGATTCCGGAATGGATAAGCACGTTGTCTTTATAGAGATAATAACGTATACTGTTGATTCTGGTAGACAAGTTCTCTTCCAGTTTTCCTTCATCAGTGGCGGGTTGCTGGAATTTTTCTGCGACAATTGTCAAGGTGACATCGCCCATCCAGCAGTTTTTCAAGTCTTCTTTCCAGCAACTACTAAGAAGAAAGACTAAAGACAGAAGGTATAAAATGTATTTTGTTTTCATTATAAAAAATTGAGTTCTAAATGTCCCCATGGAATATTATCAGGATCCCAATCGATAGGTGTGCCTATAATAGGAGGTTGATTCCAGTTTAAAACTGATTCTGTCTTATCAAGGATAAGGGTTGTCACTTGATTGGGTTTCGCTTGGGTTGTTGTTTCGATAGGAGGTGTTTGCTTTTCTTTTTGGAAAATGGTTACAGTAATATCTTTACCGTCAGAAGGAGTTAATATGTTTTGCAATTGCTTGGCTTCGTCTTCATCTCCAAAATAACTGAAAAAAAGTTTCTTATCTCCGAGTTGACATTCAAAATTCTTTCTGATGCTTGCCGTTAAAGTTCCGAAAGACAGCTCGGTGTCTTTACTTACGATCTGTCCTAATAGATTTATTCCATTTATACTTTGTTCTTTTATACTATAAGAGATATCTGTTGCTCTTTCAAGGCTTCCCCAAAAATCGTCTCCTGTTGCACACAGTCTGATTAGAGAAGAATACCGCTTAAGAACCAATGGGGTGGGAAGCGGGTGATACTGTCCGGACTCCTCTAACCTATCTGTTTTCTTAATGGTGACGATGCCCGATGTAGCGAAAAAGATTTCATATCCGGAATAGTCTTTCTCAGTATCCGTTAGCCATGGTACATCCTCTTCCGAAAAATTTTGATATAGGTGCAATGCTTCGTTTTTCGGACCGTTAACGAGTAGCATGAATTTGTAGTTTCCCGGACGAAGTGTTGTCTGCATGGTATACTTACATGCATCGGAGGATTTGATATATCCCTGAGGAATAACATTATCCTCTATTTTTTCTATGCTCCAGGCAGATTGCCCTGTCTCTTTAATAATTACCAACCGGCTGTCATATATTGCCGTTACGTAGTAGTCTGTTGATCGGGTGCTTCGGGTTTTCATTGGTATGATTTCATTGTCAGTTGAAAACCCTTGGCCGTCGATGGTAGTGGTTAGTTGAATGGTCACCTGTTCATTGGGGCTGTCGATGAATTCCATTTCCTTGCTACAAGAGGTATATGAACATAATACACTCCCACATCCTATCCAAATAGATAGTAATTTGTTTTTCATCATATTCTTATTGTTGTTTTTCAATCCCATTTCCAATCTATTCCGAAGTCACCCGAAACGGAAAGATCTATGATACGGTTGTTCCGCAAACGTATATTGGTCACCGTATAATGGTCTTTCACAACCGTCAATGGCTTGTCGGTAAGAGAAAGAATAAGTTTTTTCGTGCTATAGCTCCCGTTCGGAAGAGGAGTGGTATCGTAGTACGAAAAGTTGAGTATGGTCTTGATACCTTCTTCCGGATCCGTTGCTTCTTCGTCCGGATGATCTAATGTCATTTTAGAGAAGAGATAGGGGCCGCAGATGCGTGTCGCACCTTTTACGGCTTTTTCATTCGTATCTAATGGAGCATTAGTAAGTGGCTCTATGACTCCTGTGTTGTTTGCAAAATCAGGGGTATAGTCGCTTTTGAGAACTATTTCTTTAGAAAAACAGATGTTGATCCGTTCGGGATTCCTGGTTTCGTTGGTTAATGAAACTTTGGGGATCACGCCATTGATTTCTATATCGATCCGAAACACTCTGTCTAAAGTTGAAGAACATTCTGTGTCAATGTCAATCGGGTTGTGGCTTTTTTCATCGCATTTCATTACGTCAAATACCAATTCTCCCACAGCCCGCTTTAATTTGAATTCGATAGACGTTTTCCCTTGCGCTATATCCTCGGGAGTGAGTTGTTGAATGGCGTAATAGTTATCTTTTGAAAGCGGGACATAGTTGTTATCGTTTTCTTTTATCATGCTGATTTCTGACTCACTGAAAGTCATTCCTTCTTTGCTTATGATCTCAGATTCCGGCTTTTCTTTAGGGGTGGCGTGAACTAGCAGCAGATAAGACCGATCTGTAGACTCACTGGGGATGGATAAAGTGTATTCCCGGATTTGCTTTAGGGTGAGATCTCCGGTATGCCTCCAAAAAGTGTAATTGGAGCCGTCATTATCGGGGGAAGGATTGGCAGTATTGGAACGGAAAATAAAAAGATGGTATACCAGTTTTTGCAATACCGCATTGTCGTTATCGGTGGAGGGCTCTCCGTCAGGAGATGTCAGGTTGAGACTGAAAGCGGGCGTCTCGGGAGTTTCATTGAGTGGCTCGCATGCGGAGAATCCGAGCAATAGGATTCCTAAAGTCAGAAAAAGTGTATGTGGTTTCATTGACTATATATTATTAGTTCCAGAATCCGTCATTCCCGGTGATTTGATTATTGAATTTGAGTTCTTCCAAGTCCAAATCGGCATCGGGAGAGATGGAAATGTCAACATCTTCATTTAGAAGCCAAAGAGTGAACAGATACATCTTGTTGCGCTCCAAGGGGATGTTTTCTAACGTAAAGGTTTTGTTTTTCAACGTTCCTGTGTAATCGATGTCAATGGTTACACGGATTGTCTGATCAAGAGGAGCGGGGAATAGCAACGGACCTTCACAATAAGCGGCTCCCTCATATCTTTGATAATCTGTTTTCTCTATAATCGGGCTGAACAAGGATACGAACTGGTCTGCATCAAATCTTTTAAAAGAATAGTCCCCATTCTGGAGCTGTACCAAACAGTGATATGACATTGGGCTTTTAAATATCAGTCCGGTTTCACTTAAATAGCAACATTGGCTGCTGCCTTCTATTGTGAGATTTATGGCACTGATTTTTTTCAATGCATTATCGAAGCTGTTTTCGGGTGAATCTATTAATGTGTATTGTCCGTTTTCTTTTTTAGCTCTTTGAATGATGAAACACACTTGTCCCTGCAAATGGCTGATTTTTCGGGCAATCAGTGTCCTGTTCGTTTGGGATAAGTCATATTCTGTCTGACTATTTTGTGTCGATTCTTCATTTTTGTCAGTGAATAGAGCGGTTGTACAGTGATTGAGTTCCGTTTGTCCGTTTAAGGTTCGGGTAGGATATTGAAAATAATAGTTCCGATCATACGAAGTGGAAACTAAGTTTCCCGGATTATTGTCTGTCACAAATGATATTTTCCCAGAGTTTCCCGGGGAGTTTGAGAATCCTTTTGCCAACAGAAATCGATAGATCCCTGTTGGCAATAAGATATTCTTCTGCAATTGTTCTTGTTCGAAAAGCCATGGACTCTCTTGGATACTTTCTACTTTGGTAAATTGGTCTTTCTCTTTTCTAAATATAAGAACAGAAATTTCGTCGTCATTTTCTCCTTTGGTAGAAGGTAGTTGCCGGGTTTTAAACACGACACTGACAGAAGTATCTCCTTCGATAACTTCCTGGTGATTGGTACAGGCACTCCCCAGCAAAAGTGTTCCCAAAAGTATTTGTCGGATGTAGCGTTTCATTGTCATAGGGTTTGGCAGAAAAATTCTAATGGATTTTTATTCGACGTCTACATTCGTATTGTGAATGCCAACATAGGTCTTTTCTATTTCTACGATAAAAGTAGATTTAGGATTAAATAAGTGTTCGTCGTCATTACCGTTGTTATTGTCTCCGGCATCAGTCGAAGACTTCAGCCTGACAGTAATTATAGAAACATAATTTGAGGTAACAGCGAAACCGGGAACTTTGATGGTTCGTTCTTGATTAGCCTTGTTGAGTTGAATGTTGGCATTCAGTGTTTGCGATGATGAGGGAAATGGAAGTAAGTACGATCCCATGAAGTAAGCTCCGCCCTTGGCTATGCCTTTTTTAATATTAGTTTCCATATTGTTGTTAATGGCATCGGCATTTTGGGGGAATGGCTGGTAATCAAGTGCCTTGACTGCATCTGCATTGGCTTCTCCGTATTGAAATGATGGAGCAGCATAAGTGACTTGGCATTGAACTCCTGTAACATAATCCGGATTTTCTCCATTAAGATTATATTTAAGAGGTACGTTGGATGATGTGAAGATTAACGAAGTCAACGAAGTAGTACCTGTTCCACCGAAAATATTGCCGGTAGCATAAGGTACTTCTATATGGTCGTCATCCGATGCCACTTTGATAAACTTAATGTCGATGCGTGATACAATGCGTTCCAGAGTTAATTTGATTTTTATTTCATTGTCATCTCCGCCGATTCCACTGGAGATATCGATTTCATCTGTTGTTTTGCCACAGAATATTTCATTCATATCTTCATGGTATTGACCAGTGGCGGAAGGAAAATGGGTAATAACAATACTCTTCAATATGTTTTCCCAAGTTTGGTTACTGATACCTGTTATGGTCGTGTTGAGAGCGGCTTGGTTCTTCTCGTCCAGGTTATAAAATGCGATGAATTTGTAGGTGCCTACCGGGAAAGCTGCATTGTATTTCCAAACTCCGCCATCAATGACACTTGTTTCATGTTTGGCTTCTTCATAACTAAAGTTGCCTTCACCGTTTTTTTTGAATGCATAAAGCACGAAATCGTTTTCATTCAAGGTTGTTGGTGCCGCTCCTCTGGTTTGAGCAGATGAATGAGTGACTAATTGGGTGCTACAACTAATGTTTTTCAATTCTGTTTCAGGAATTTCTGTCGTCGTTTTCTCGCTACAACTCAGAGTCATTACGGATAATACCGTGATGAGCATGATTTTAAATGATTTCATAATGTTAAGTATTTGTTGTTTCTTTAGTGAATGATCGGGTCGTGGGCGATTTCCTTCTTCCGAGGAAGTGGGTATGAGTTTAAAATAGCTATGCTGAGCTTGCAGAGCTTCTGGAAAATAATTAGAAAATAATTTGTTGATTAGGTATGCTACGCTCTTACCTCTTACAGAGGCAATGTGAGATAATGTAATATAAAGACTGGAAAAAAGACTTTTCTCATACTTAATAGGTAAGAGAATAATTTTAATGAATATATGGCTATGCAAATGATTCTGACCTGAAACCGTATCTCTAATTAGGAATGAATATCTAGATATGAATTATTTTATAATAAAGAATTATATTTACTTTAAAAAATATGCATAGATAACAATTTAATTAAAAGAGTTGAGATAATAGTCGCATATTAAATAGTTTCATTATAAAAAAAGAAATGAAATATTTTGGTTACATTAAAAAGAATCCATACATTTGCAGCAACAAAAGGACTGATTTATCATTCTCTTACCTATTAAGTAAGCGTCTTTTTTTCCCAAAGGTCATCAGTCATTTTGTCAGTCCTTCTCTGACAAACAATCATTCTTTCTTTTTGGCACGCTTTTCGCAATAGGTTATTCGTCCGGCTAAAAGGACAAAATATTACTATAATAAGTATAACATATAAAAAATAAAAAGTAACTATGAACATTAAACCATTAGCAGACAGAGTGCTGATACTCCCTGCACCTGCAGAAGAAAAAACAATTGGTGGTATCATTATTCCTGATACAGCAAAAGAAAAACCTTTGAAGGGTGAAGTTGTGGCAGTTGGTCACGGTACGAAAGACGAAGAAATGGTATTAAAGGCAGGCGATACTGTTCTTTATGGAAAGTATGCTGGAACGGAACTTGAAGTAGAAGGTACAAAATACCTCATTATGCGTCAGAGCGATGTTCTCGCTGTTTTGGGTTAATAAACGTAGTGTCTAATCAATTAATTAAATAGTAAAATCGTTATGGCAAAAGAAATATTATTCAATATCGAAGCTCGCGATCAATTGAAAAAAGGTGTTGATGCTTTGGCTAATGCAGTAAAAGTAACACTAGGCCCGAAAGGACGTAATGTGATTATTGAAAAGAAATTCGGTGCTCCTCACATTACTAAAGATGGTGTGACTGTAGCAAAAGAAATTGAACTGACAGATGCTTACCAGAATACCGGTGCACAGTTGGTGAAAGAAGTGGCTTCAAAAACAGGTGATGATGCCGGTGACGGTACAACTACTGCAACTGTTTTGGCTCAGGCTATTATTGCTGAGGGTCTGAAGAATGTAACTGCCGGTGCAAGCCCTATGGATATTAAACGTGGTATCGATAAGGCAGTTGCCAAAGTGGTTGATTCTATTAAACACCAGGCAGAGAAAGTGGGTGACAACTATGACAAGATTGAGCAGGTTGCTACTGTTTCTGCTAACAATGATCCGGTTATCGGTAAACTGATTGCCGATGCTATGCGTAAGGTTTCTAAAGACGGTGTGATTACTATCGAAGAAGCTAAAGGTACTGACACTACAATCGGTGTGGTGGAAGGTATGCAGTTCGATCGTGGTTATCTGTCAGCTTACTTTGTGACTAACACAGAGAAAATGGAGTGTGAGATGGAGAAACCGTATATCCTGATTTACGATAAGAAAATTTCTAATCTGAAAGACTTCTTGCCTATCCTTGAACCGGCCGTTCAGTCTGGTCGTCCTCTGTTGGTTATTGCAGAAGATGTAGACAGTGAAGCGTTGACTACACTGGTAGTGAACCGTCTGCGTTCTCAGTTGAAGATCTGTGCAGTGAAAGCTCCGGGATTCGGTGACCGTAGAAAAGAGATGTTGGAAGATATTGCCGTATTGACAGGTGGTGTAGTGATCAGTGAAGAGAAAGGTCTGAAACTGGAACAGGCTACTATCGAAATGTTGGGTACTGCTGACAAAGTGACTGTTTCTAAAGACAACACTACAATTGTAAACGGTGCCGGTGCTAAAGAAAACATCAAAGAACGTTGCGATCAGATTAAAGCTCAGATTGCTGCTACTAAATCAGACTACGATCGTGAAAAATTGCAGGAACGTCTGGCTAAATTATCAGGTGGTGTAGCTGTTCTGTATGTAGGTGCTGCTTCAGAAGTAGAAATGAAAGAGAAAAAAGACCGTGTGGACGATGCTCTTCGTGCTACTCGTGCTGCTATCGAAGAAGGTATTGTAGCCGGTGGTGGTGTAGCTTACATTCGTGCTATTGAATCACTTGACGGATTGAAGGGTGAGAATGATGACGAGACTACCGGTATTGCTATCATCAAGCGTGCGATTGAAGAACCGCTTCGCCAGATTGTTGCCAATGCAGGTAAAGAAGGTGCAGTCGTTGTTCAGAAGGTGAGTGAAGGTAAAGGTGACTTTGGTTACAATGCCCGTACCGATGTTTACGAAAATATGCATGCTGCAGGTGTGGTAGATCCTGCTAAAGTGACACGTGTTGCTTTGGAAAATGCCGCTTCTATCGCAGGTATGTTCCTGACTACTGAATGTGTGATTGTAGAAAAGAAAGAAGATAAACCCGAAATGCCGATGGGCGCTCCCGGAATGGGAGGAATGGGTGGAATGATGTAATTTGTTCCCAAGATTGAAAAAAGAAGCTGCTTTCGGAAACGGAAGCAGCTTCTTTTTGTTGGCTACTGCGGATATTGCGTGGAACGCTTTGTCGAGATTATATAATTGTGTACATTCGTATATCCAAAGCAAAACAAACTTATATATGAAGACACATCTTATATTCTTATGGTTCATCACTTTTGGGGTGATGGCTTGTACTTCTCAGCCGGGGATTAATACCGGTGAGAACAAAGTAGAAGGAGATACTATACCGGTATTGGATTTTGCTTCGGCAATCCATAAACAAGTTCCTGATACGTTTATGTGGAATAGTGTGGCCAGAAAGATTACCTATATACCATTGGCCTCTTCCCATCTGATGGATGGCCATCCTGTAATAGAATATCTCGATGATGATATGTGCATTATTATGGAAGGGAAAAGCCAATGGATAAATTGTGTCGATTATAAAGGTAATTTCTTAAGTACTTTCCGGCATGTAGGCAATGGGCCAGGAGAATATGTTAATTTATCTTCAGTTGTATATCATTCAAAAGATTCCACTATTCGTATTTTTGATAATGGCAGTTATAAGCATATTATTTATAATAAGCAGGGGAAATTTCTCCGAGAGATCAGTTTGGCCGATTCCGAGTTTAATTACTTATTGCACATGCAGAGCGACACTTATTTCTTTCGTGGCAGTTTCAGTAAAGGCAAATCAGAAATTATTGTGACGGATACGACGCTGCGGGTGAAGTTTCCCATTTTGCCTTTTGATTCGACGGCCGATTATATTACACGGGGAGCCATTATGTTGAATACCACTGGAGAAGAGTGCGCCCCTGACATTTGTTTGTTTAATCACATTTATAGCGATAGTGTTTTTCTCCTGACTCCTGATGGATTGAAACTTGACTTTATTCTGCGTAAGGGCAAATATGCGCCGTCTTTGGAAGATGTAAAGCAATTCATGAAATGGAATCAATATGATCCATTCATTAAAGGATTGTTTATTAAAACTTTTCCGGGATATTATTATTTGCAGTATACATACAAGGAGCAAGTCCTGGGTGAAATATGGAGTCGGAAAACGAATCAAATCGTATCGAGAAGTATCTTGACCCGTCCCAATCAATTTACAACGCTCCGTGGAATCCGGTTTCGTTTTCCTTCGGGTACTGTCATCAGATTATTACCAGATTATATAAGTGGAAATAAAATTGCTTTCTTTATTCCTGCGGATGAAGCTATGGGTGAAATTCCCGGGATAAAGATAAGGGAGGATGATAATCCGATATTGATGGTGATGGAGTTGTAGTTCATCTTTTTTTTGGGGGGGCGATATGTTGACAAAGTACTTGCGCGTGATTCTATTTCTATGTGTTCTCCTTTGGGGGACATCGGTTGTTGATGCCCAGACTAAAGGAATCGTTGTCGATAGTGTGAAGGGCCGGTCTTTATCCGATGTGAATATTTACTTGCAGAAAGATTCCGTTGGAATCGGATCGACAGACCGAAATGGAGAATTTATGTTTAGCCGTGATCAGATAACGATAAGTGATACCATTGTCTTTTTGCATGTCGGTTACTTTCCGTTGAAGTGTACATTATCCGAATTACAGCATCTTGGATATAAAGTGGTTCTACATGAGCATCCCCAATTGCTGCATGAGGTAGTGGTTAGTAGAGAGCGTCCACCATTCTTCCTGGAATGGACTTCACTGTCTCCTTTACCCAAGCCTTTATACTCTTTCGGAGGATTTCTGCATGCAGGAAAAATTTATGTGGTTGCCGGTGACGAAACACTGGTCCGAATGGTTACTGATAAACACAGGCGGTCGACTTCACTTCTTTCATTTACGATGACTGCTTGTATGCGATGGGAGGAGCTATAAGAGAAAAAGCTTATTCTAATAAAATACACACGCTTGATTTAAAACGAGGTGTCTGGTATGAATTGGAAGGTACTCTTCCTGCCGGGCGGTGCGGCAGGATGAATGGCATACTGGTGGGAGATAAGGTGTATTTTTGGGGTGGTTATCATACAGCCCCTATGTGGACAGCAGCGAGCTACGATTTGCGGACGGGAGAATGGCGGCGATTGTGTGACTTGAAAGACGGGGTTTCCTATCCCGGGCTGGCTTCTGATGGCAGCTACATTTATATTTTTGAGAATCGCAACTTACAGGTCTACCATATTGAAACAGATACAATGCGTATATACGAACTGGCTGCTTTGGATGTGGAAAATGCAGGACTTTTCTACTGGAGGAATACGCTTTACATAGTGGGTGGGTGTAACTGTCAAGGGATATATGTAGCTCCTCATCGAGATGTAATTGCCATTGACGTAAGTCAGATTAATCCTTAACGGGTCAAGGATATTGGGCCGCTCTGTTTTCTTTTCATTCCCCCTCTTATTAATATATTGATTACGGTAAATAGTGTTAAAATAAGAGTGCGCATCAATAATAAAACAAAATAGAAGGCTCGGAAACAATATTACTTTAACCATCGCATATTTAACTGATTATATTTGTATTTTAAACCTATAAAAGAACAGACAAAATGAAGATTGTGGCGTTTAATGGAAGCCCTCGTAAGGGTGGCAACACAGAGCTTTTAATTAAAGAAGTTTTTAAACCGATACAGGAAGCCGGTATAGAGACCGAATTAGTACAGTTGGGTGGGAAACTATTGCGCGGTTGTGCCTCATGTTATACCTGTTTCAAGACAAAGGACGGGAAATGTGCGATTAAGACCGATCCAATGAATGAGTTCATCCAAAAGGCCCAGGAAGCAGACGGTATTATTCTGGCTTCGCCTACTTATTACGGCAGTGTGAGTGCTGAAATGAAGGCATTTATGGATCGGTTGGGACTGACCACGATCGGTCAGGGACGTACACTGACACGTAAGGTGGGGGCGGCTGTAATTAGTGTCCGTAGGGGCGGTGCTGTAACGGTGTATGATGAACTGAACCGTTTTATGCTCGGAAGCGGAATGATTGTTCCCGGATCTACCTACTGGAATTTCGGTATTGGTGAAATGCCGGGAGAGGTTTTTGATGACGCAGAAGGGTTGAGAAACATGAAAGACCTGGGAGTGCAGTTGGCATGGCTTCTGAAGGCGATACATAATTAACGCGAATGAAAGGTTTGAGGATGTGTCGAAACTCGTATTCACGACAGATTACATAGATTTACACAGACGAATATGATTAGTTATCAATAGATTAAGTTCACTCTGTGATAATCTGTGTAATCTGTGTAATCTGTGGTGAATTATACCTACCTCCTTCGGTGCGTTTCCCTGCTCAGTTTTGAAATGCAGTTGGTGGATGTCTGTCAATCACATATCCATCCGTCCGTCATTAAAATACCTCTCTGATATGTTTGAAATTCGAATTAATCGTATCGATAACTTCTTGTGACCGACCATTGATCAGCAGTTTATACATAGACTGGGCAAAGCCTACCATCTGCCCCAATTCGATTTTCGGAGGCATAGCCAAAGCATTCGGATCAGTCATGACATTTATTAATACTGGACCTTCCAGCTCGAAAGCGTTACATAATGTATTTAATACTTCTTCCGGATCTGATACGTTGAACCCTGTCATCCCCATTGCTTCGGCTACTTGTGCGAAATTCGGATTTAGCATATCGGTCTGCCAGTCCGGCAATCCGTCTACTTCCATTTCCAGTTTTACCATACCTAGCGAACGGTTATTGAATACGATGATTTTTATGGGAAGTTTATATTGCACTACTGTTTCCAGGTCACCCAATGTCATGGACAGTCCTCCGTCACCACAAAGTGCGATCACTTGCCTGTCCGGACAAGCCAATGCCGCTCCGATGGCCTGTGGCAATGCGTTTGCCATAGAACCATGATTGAAGGATCCCAGCATGTGACGCTTTCCGGTTGCCTGCAGATAGCGGGCACCCCATACACACGTCATGCCCGTATCTACCGTATAGATGGCGTCGTCGGAGGAAATATTATTAATTTCGGACATTACATATTCCGGATGGATCTGGTCCATTTTGCCTTTGTCTTCCGTATATGCCGCCAGATCCTTCTTAACCCCTTCATAACGTTTCAGTTGTTTCCGTAAGAAAGAGTCATTCTTCTTTTGTTGCAACATAGGCAGCAGGGCACGGAGTGTAGAACGTACATCTCCGCAAAGCCCGAGATCCACTTTGGCGCGTCGTCCCAGTCTTTCGGGCTTAATGTCTACCTGAACGATTTTGATATCGTCGGGTAGAAAAGCAGAGTAAGGGAAATCGGTGCCCAACATGACAAGTACTTCCGCTTCATGCATGCTATAATAGCCCGAGGGCATGCCCAGCAGGCCGGTCATCCCTACTTCATAGGGATTGTCATATTGTACTTCCATTTTTCCTTTAAAAGTGTATGCTACAGGAGCATTTAAGGTTTCAGACATCCGGATGATTTCTTCATGTGCCCCTTTGCAGCCTATGCCGCAAAACAAAGTGATACGTTCGTAATGATTGAGCATCCCTGCCAGCCGTATCAGGTCTTCTTCTGCCGGACAGACAGACGAGGCAAGCGGATAAATCTGTTCCGAGGACTCTACCTTGACTGCCGGTTTCTTTGCCAGGTCGCCGGGAAGTCCGACTACGGCTACTCCTTTCCGGGTGGTTGCCGTCTGGAGGGCCGATTGCAGCATACGGGGAAACTGCTCGGGAGTAGTAGCCACTTCATTGTAAAAGCTACAATCGTTGAATAGCTTGACGGTATTGGTTTCCTGGAAATATTCGGTTCCGAACTCTCCTGTCGGAATAGTGGAAGCGATGGCTATCACAGGTGCTCCCGAGCGATGCGCATCGTAAAGTCCGTTAATTAAGTGGACATGCCCCGGACCACTGCTACCCGCACAACATCCCGGTAGTCCGGTCAGTTGCGCTTCTGCACCTGCGGCATACGCACCGGTTTCTTCGTGGCGGACATGAATCCACTTCATTACCTCATTTTGCCTCACGGCCTCGTTTACTTCGTTCAGGCTGTCGCCTGTCACTGCATAAATTCTTCTGACGCCCGCCTCAATCAGCGTATCGACAAGCTGTTCTGCTACCTTCTTTGCCATATTTATCGTTAAGTTTAGGTGATTTGATGTTGCAATAACAGGTAGTTGTGATAAAAAGTTGTATATTTAACGTATGCTAATATCCTTGATAGATGGGTATATAAGACGAATTTTATGTTAAAAATATCGTATGTGATATGTTTTTAGTGTCTTTGTAATAACAATGCGTGCATAATTTTGTTAACTTTCACCGCGTAAATAGTAACTTTATGTGTTTTAACCTTTAAACTTTTGTATCAAATGGATAAAAATGAAATCGGCTTGAATGCCGGAAAAGTTTGGCAATTGTTGAGTAACAATGACAAATGGAGTTATGGTAACTTGAAAAAGAAATCCGGACTGAAGGACAAGGATTTGGGGGCAGCTCTGGGTTGGTTGGCCAGAGAAGATAAGATTGAGTTTGAACAGGAAGAGGAAGAACTCTATGTTTACCTCTGTGTAAATGTTTATATTGGGTAGATGATGCTGCTTATTATGACAAAGAAATCCCCGGAACAGTCCATTTGAAGTGTACCCCAAAAGTCAGATACGAATATTGGGGGACACATCAATTGCCGGCATTACATTCCGGGGATTATTTTTTATTTCTCTTTCTTTTTCGCTGCAAAGTTCTGTTCTATCAGGAAAGAGGCCACTAATCCTGCTCCTCCGAAAAGAAGGGTACACGAACCGTAGATGACCCCAACCATCTCGCGGGTATACCCTCTGTCGAGTCTGTCGAGATCGTAGGGAGAAAAACTGACATAGCTCAAGATAAATCCGACTAGTAGCCCTAAGCCTACTCCCAGCAATAAGCAACCGCCTTTCAGGGCTCCGAATGATAGTTGGGGACGATTAAAGTCGGGCAGACAGATTTTTCCGTTTAGCTCAAGATCGGTTTGAGACATTTTCTCTCCTAACTTTTCAATAAGCGTGATGCGTTCGCGTCTGCACGCAAAGAGTTCGAACAATTTGTAAATACCTAAAGTAATGATGCCTACAATTAAAGGGGCTGTAATAAAATCCATCATGATCGTATGTTTTTAAGTGAATAATTTCGTTCTTTGCACTGTTTGACGCAGCAGGCTGCGGAAAGGTTACAAAGAAAAAAATATTTTTGGGCTGTAACCTTTCAGATTTGTCAGCGTCTAACCGGATATCATGGTACAGAACGACGAAACACAATATATAGCACGGATACTGGATGGAGATACAGAATGTTTTTCTGCATTTCTCGATCGTTACAGCCGTCCGCTTTATGTGCTGATTGTACAAATAGTCGGTTGTTCCGAAGATGCGGAAGAGTTGGTCCAGGATGTATTCCTGAAAGCTTTCCGGTGTCTGGGTAGTTATAGAGGGGAGTGCCGTTTCTCTACCTGGCTTTATCGGATTGCTTATACCACGGCCGTATCTGCCACACGCAAGAAAAAGCAGGAGTTCCTTTATATAGAAGAGAACACGATCAACAACGTGCCCGATGAAAAAGCTGACGATATACTTTATCCTACTGATGATGAAGAGCGGACAGCGAGGTTGATTCAGGCTATCGATTTACTGAATGTCGAGGAAAAAGCCTTGATTACACTTTTCTATTATGAAGAAAAGTCGATAGAAGAGATAGGAGAGGTGCTGAAACTTTCGCCGGGAAATGTGAAGGTAAAGTTGCATCGTACCCGCAAAAAGATTTATGTATTGATGAACGGAAAGGAGTGATGATGGAAACAAATAAGAAGCATACGGAAAATGCGTTGAAACAGGCCCTCCAAAGGAGGCAGCCCGGCAGATTGCCGTCCAATTTTAATTATCGGATGATGGAGCAGATCCGTCTGGAAGCGGAAAAACAACAGAAGCGGAAGGAGAGGGTCATGCTGTGCGGCATGATTGCGGGTATATTGCTATTGTTGGGAGTGGGAGTATATACGCTTGTTTTCAAATTGGAATTCAATTTCAAGGAGTACTTGTCCGGTATGGATTTTTCTCATGCTGATTCTTCCCTGTTGGCTTTCTATAGCTATATTGCAACGTTGGTCCTGTTGTTGCTCGGATTGGATTACTGGCTTCGTAAGAAGAAGTTTCATTCCTGAACAGTCTTTGGGGGCACTCTGTGGTGAAATCCTTTCTTTTTCTGCGAATAATTTTCTTCCTTTGCAGAATAATTTATCTTTAACACACTATGAGAAGTTTTGCCTCTGATAATAATTCGGGTGTGCATCCTGCCATTATGGAAGCCCTGACACGGGCTAACCGGGATCATGCCTTGGGCTATGGCGACGATTTGTGGACAGAAGAAGCTGTCCGGAAAATTAAAGAAACGTTTGTAGCCGATTGTGAGCCACTGTTTGTTTTCAATGGAACAGGCAGCAATGTCATTGCCCTGCAATTGATGACTCGTCCTTACAACTCTATCCTTTGTGCCGAAACTGCGCACATTTATGTGGATGAATGTGGCTCTCCGGTGAAGATGACCGGTTGTCAGATCCGTCCTATCGCCACTCCCGACGGAAAACTGACTCCGCAACTGATCACACCCTATCTGCATGGCTTTGCCGACCAGCATCATTCCCAGCCGGGGGCCATTTATCTTTCGGAATGTACGGAACTGGGTACTATTTATACACCCGACGAATTGAAAGCCATCACTTCGTTGGCCCATCAATACGGTATGTGGGTACATATGGACGGTGCGCGCATCGCCAATGCTTGTGCTTCGCTGGGGCTTTCATTGCGAGCGCTGACTGTGGATTGTGGTATCGATGTGCTTAGTTTCGGTGGAACCAAGAACGGGCTGATGATGGGAGAGTGTGTGATCGTATTCGATGATTCGTTGAAGTCGGAAGCGCGTTTCATACGCAAGCAATCGGCTCAGTTGGCATCCAAAATGCGTTATCTATCCTGTCAGTTCACTGCCTATCTGACAGACGAACTGTGGCTGAAAAACGCAACCCATGCCAATGCTATGGCAAAGCGTCTTGCCGATGCCCTGGAACAGGTTCCCGGCGTACGTTTCACTCAGAAGGTGGAAAGCAACCAGTTGTTCCTGACTATGCCCCGTGCCGAAACAGATCGCATGCTGCAAACTTATTTCTTCTATTTCTGGAATGAGGAAGCCGACGAAATACGTCTGGTCACTTCATTTGATACAACGGAAGAAGATATCGATACGTTTATCCGTATACTGAAAAATTAGTTTTATATCCAATAGGGGCAGATGCTCATCACAGGGTAACACAGAGTCTCACAGAGGGAAAAATAATAGAAATTAAAACTCTGTGGGACTCTGTGTTACTCCGTGGTGAACAATCTTTTTTATTCCTTCCTTATCTTAGATTCTTTCAGGAACAGTTCGATATTATACATCGGGAAGTTCTCGTCCAGCAATTTGCCGTCCCGATCCAACAATACGTAACGGGGAATGCCATTGAAATGGAATAGTTCCCTCAGATAGTTATAGTCGCTTTGTGGAAGGCGGAAGATGGTTTCCTCTTTCAGATGCTTCTCCACATAGTTTTCGTAAGCTTTTTCAGGTGAGTCCTGATTACTGGTGACAAAGATAAACTTGATATCGGGACTGTTGCGGTAGTCTTTTCTCAAATCAGCATGTTGTTCGATGCTGGCACGGCAAGGACCGCAAGACGTTGCCCAAAAGTCGATAATTACAAATTTTCCCAGATAAGGTGCTGTCAGTTTACGGATAATGTCCGTACCTTTTCCTGCCGGAAGTTCTTGTGGCTTGTTCCCCTGTACGGGATAAACCTGACGGTACATACGTTCGGCTTCTGCTACCAGGAATGGGTCGTGCAGATATCCCTTCAGTGTGTCCAGCAGGGCAAAAGCCTTCTTCTCGTTCTCAAGTGTTTTGGCTAGGAACGGATAGGAACGTGTCAGGATAAGTTCGCCGACTACCGGGAAGGGCATTCCTGTTGTGTCCTGCAATATCTCCTTTTTTTTCCTCCAGCTTTCTGCATATTTCTCCATCCGATCGTCCGTCCCATTCTTTATTTGCCAGCTTGCCGGGAGAAAAGGGTTCATAAATTCAATGCGGTTGATAAAGGTGGAGAAGTTGTTGCAACCGATGCTGCGGACATCATTCAACGGCATTGCTTTCAGGAAGTCATAATAGTCCGGGGTTTCCTTTATTTTCAATATCGTGTTGGTCGTATCTTTACGGGCATCCATGTCTCTCATCAGGATAAACTCCAAGAGCCAGGCGCCGTAATTTATCATCACATCGTTCTTCAGCATTTGCATCGCTTCGGGTTGTAGTGTTTTCGATTGCTCCAGCGAGTCGACCCGATGCATCCACAACTTGTACATCGGTTCCTGCTGTGTTTTGAATTCAGAGGGTGTCAGCGTTTTGCATGCATTCTGTATGATGTGATAGTCTTTTGAGAACAGCGGTTCACAAGGCATCAGTTCCTGATTTATGCTGCTTGAAGGTCCCATGTACAGAGTTTCTGTCAACATAGGTTTCAGTCTCCTCTGGCGTAGATAGTCCAGATGGTCTTCCCAATTGATATAAAGCATCAGTGTCTCGCCCGGCCTGATATAGAACGTCATCCAGTTGTTGCCCATAGAGAGGTGATGTACTCCGGGATAATTGACGACGAAGTCCGATTCAAAGCGTCCGTCCGGATGGATGGTGACTACGGCGGGAGTGCCTTCATTAGTTATGTGATTGTCCGTATAAATCAGTACGGTAGTGAATCCCAGTTTGGGACTGTAGCCATCCAGGAATCCGCGTATGTGAACCGTGTCTTTCCGGAAGAAGGCTGTTTGTGGGGCTGTGGCTGCTGTTGTTGCCGCATAATTTCTTTGTGGACGCCCGGCACGGATATACTTATTGGCTTTTCCCCCGTTTTTTCCGATACATAGGTTGCCGTCTTTTTCCTGTGTTATTTCAAGCAGGCACTGTTCGCCTGTTTCGTCTTTTAAGTTCAGTTTGAATTTTTTTCCCTGTTTCCGGCAAAGATCATATTTCCAGAAACGGTTGTCCATAATGGCTAGTGAATCATAAATTCCGATGTCCCATCCGTTTTGGGCATCGGCTTGCTGCCAGTTGCCGTGAATCTTGCGGAGGGAGGCCTGTTCTTTGGTTTCCTGAGGTTTCACCAGCAAGATGCCGTAAGTATTGGTTTCCGAATTCAGGTTGTCGTCCATCCAGTCTATCCGGGTAGTGCCTTCGGGCAAGGGAGGATAGGTGATGACACAATCGTCCTCTATGATACCGGAGGCGGGAGTCGTCACCTGTTCGCCAAATTTACGTCCTTCTATGCGCAGGGGATACAGTTGCTTTTTGCTTTCGGGAGCGTAAATGTAAGTCAGGCTGTCCAGACTGGTCCACCATTGCGGGCGGAACACAGTCCGTATCGTCAGTCGGGTTTCTGTTGGCGAGAGTTCTATTTTCGAGATGGTGTGTATACTTCCCTGACGTGTTTCGAAAGGGGGATTTTCAATCACTGTCTGTGCTGTGATGTAGCTGCTTCCCAAAAGTAGCAGTAAGAAGAGTAGTTTGCTTTTCATATATGTATCGTTAAAGTTGAGACTGTAAAGATAAAGATTTGTCGGTAAAAACCTTACGGAACGTTACTTTATCTTTGTCCGGAAGATAGATTCTTGTACTTGGGAAGGCAGGGAATACCAGTTGTGCAACTGGTGCATGACGAGTTGTGCAACTGGTAGTGCCCGAGTTGCACAACTCGTATGCTGCCGGATGGGTAACTCGTCGTACTGATGTTCCGAAGGAGTGGAACTTGCCTTGGCAAGAAGGCATAATAAAGGTCCGGACCTTCGCAGGGGCGGACCTCAGGTTATACAAACCACGCTCTCCTTGGGGGGGGGAGACGGGTCATTTACTGAAAACAATCGGATTGATTGTCTACCTTAAATACCTATTATGATAGCTTTCTTAACTAACCTTTATCTTATTGTAATGCTAAGTGGGGCTGTCTCTAATATCCGGTGTAGTGCAGCCGGCATCATGGAAGCATTGTTTAAGGTTGGGGAATGTGTTAAGCTGTATGATACAAATAAAGCGGATTTAATTTACTTAAGGAATAGCAGGGAGCTTTTATTAGTTGACATTATAGGTTATTTACAAGTTTTTGGGATTGAGCCATACGGTCTCATACCTTGGATTTTGAACATTTTCTGTTTATTAAGTGTTAAATGGAGGCAATAAAAGATAAAAGAGAATGTAATATGATTGTAACAAGGCGGGATGAAACTACTTTTGCAAATTGAGTTTTCTAAAGAGGGAACAATATATGAGACCTAGACACAAAAACTGGCTATTACTGGGATGCTTCTCCATCGTGTGGACTGCATCTTTGGCACAAGGAGAGAATCACAACGACAGCCTCTCACCGATTACGCATATTCCTGTGATAGAGGACTCTGCTTCTGTATCCGTCACTGCTGATTCTGTCGCGGTGAAACGTAGTTTCTTCAAGAAATTCCTGGACTACTTCAATGATGCCAACAAGGAGAAGAAGAACAAAAAGTTTGACTTCAGTGTGATCGGTGGCCCGCATTATTCCAGTGACACCAAACTCGGACTGGGCTTGGTAGCCGCCGGACTATACCGTACCGACCGTGCCGATACACTGCTTCCTCTCTCTACTGTTTCGCTGTATGGCGATGTGTCCACTGTCGGGTTCTATCTGCTCGGTGTACGCGGAAGTCATATATTTCCGAAAGACAAGTACCGGCTCAATTATAACCTTTATTTCTATTCTTTCCCCAGTCTGTATTGGGGCGTCGGCTACCGGAATGCGGTGAATGACGAGAATGAAAGCAGTTACAAGCGCTTTCAGGCACAGGTAAAGGTTGACTTTATGTTCCGGATGGCAAAAAACTTCTATCTGGGGCCTATGGCAAGTTTCGACTATATCGATGGGAGGAATTTTGAGAAACCCGAGCTTTGGCAAGGGATGGATGCCCGCACCTCCAATGTCAGTGCGGGACTTTCTCTGGTGTACGACTCGAGAGATTTCCTGACGAATGCCTATAAAGGATATTATCTGCGCATAGACCAGCGTTTCAGTCCGGCATTTCTGGGGAATGACTACGCTTTCAGTAGTACGGAACTGACCACCAGTTACTATCGCCGGGTGTGGAAAGGCGGAATACTTGCCGGACAATTCCATACCCTGCTGACCTACGGCAATCCGCCTTGGGGGCTGATGGCTACCTTGGGAAGTTCGTACTCCATGCGTGGCTATTATGATGGCCGGTACCGCGATAAGAATGTGGTGGACATGCAGGTGGAACTCCGCCAGCACGTATGGAAACGGAACGGAGTAGCCGTCTGGGTGGGAGCCGGAAATGTTTTCCCCGACTTTTCCTCATTCAAAGTGAAACATATACTTCCCAACTATGGCTTTGGCTATCGGTGGGAGTTTAAGAAGAGAGTAAATGTACGATTGGATTTAGGGTTTGGAAAAGGCCAGACCGGATTTATATTTAATATCAATGAAGCTTTTTAATAGTATAAAAAAATGGTTCGGTAATCAGGAGAATTTGTTCTACCTGTTCCTGTTTGTGCTGATAGTGCCCAACGTTGTATTGTGTTTCACCGAACCTTTGCCGCTTGTAGCCAAGATTGCCAATGTCCTGTTGCCATTGGGGTGTTATTATCTGATTATGACCCTTTCCAGGAATTGCGGAAAGATGCTCTGGATTTTATTCCTTTTCGTATTCTTCGGGGCCTTTCAGATCGTGTTGCTCTATCTGTTCGGGCAGTCCATCATTGCGGTGGATATGTTCCTGAACCTGGCGACTACCAATTCTTCCGAAGCCATGGAGTTGCTCGACAACCTGTTGCCGGCTTTGATTACGATTGTGATCCTGTACATCCCGGCCCTGATACTGGGGATGATCTCCATTGTCCGTAAGCGTACGCTTTCCGTCGGCTTTATCCGCAGGGAACGGAGACGTGCGTGGGTTGTGCTGGGTGCAGGTCTGGTATCGTTGGGAGCGGCCTTCCTGTTGGATAAGAAGTACGAGATGACTTCCGATTTATATCCGGTCAATGTGTGCTATAACGTAGTGCTTGCCGTGGAGCGGAATGCCCGGACTCTCGATTATGAAGAGACTTCGAAGGATTTCACTTTCAATGCCGCCGCCACGCATCCGGCAGAAGACCGGGAGATTTACGTACTGGTAGTGGGAGAGACTTCCCGTGCGCTCAATTGGTCGTTGTACGGTTATGATCGTGAGACAAATCCCAAACTGTCGGAGGTATCCGGCCTGACGGCTTTTACGAATGTGCTGACCCAATCGAATACAACTCATAAGAGTGTTCCGATGCTCATGTCTGCCGTTTCGGCAGAGAATTTCGATTCCATCTATCATCAGAAAGGAATTATTACCGCTTTCAAAGAAGCAGGTTTCAAGACAGCTTTCTTCTCCAATCAGCGTTACAACAACTCTTTTATCGACTTCTTTGGAAAAGAAGCCGATCACTGTGACTTCATCAAGGAAGATTCGTTGACTGCCGGTCAGAATCTTTCGGATGATTATCTGCTGGCATTGGTGCAAGAGGAACTTGCGAAAGGAAACCGCAAACAGTTTATCGTGTTGCACACCTACGGGTCACACTTCAACTATCGGGAACGTTATCCTGCCGAAGCTGCCTTTTTCCAACCCGACAGTCCTGCCGATGCCGAATTTAAGTATCGGGATAATCTGATTAATGCCTATGACAATTCCATCCGTTATACCGACGATTTTCTGTCAAGGCTGATCGGCCTGCTGCAGCAACAGGATGCCGGGTCGGCTATGCTCTATACTTCGGATCATGGAGAAGATATTTTTGACGACCATCGTCATCTCTTCCTGCATGCGTCTCCCGTGCCTTCCTACTATCAGTTGCATGTACCGTTCATTGTCTGGACTTCGGACACCTATCGGGAGAAGTATCCTGAGCATATGGACGCTTTACAGAAGAATCGTCACAAATCTGTTGCTTCGAACCGGGTGGTGTTCCATTCGGTACTCGATCTGGCCGGGGTGACCACCACCTATGTAAACGATTCATTATCGGTGGCCAGTCCGTCCTATACAGAGTTCCCCCGTTTTTACCTGAACGACCACAACGAGCCGCGTTCGTACGATGACATCGGGTTACGTAAAGAGGACTTTGAGATGTTCGGAAAGATGGGGATACGTTGAAAATGCCGGGCTAACGTGCAATCCGGCAAGGAGCAGGATTCACTACAGATTACACGGATTTATACAAAACGATTTTTAATCGATTGATAACCAATAATATTTATCTGTGTAATCTGTAGTGAATACGAGTTGTGACACATTTACATTTGCCGCATGGTTTGATTTCGGGAGATACCTTGGGATAGATAAGTGTCAGCATCTCGAAACTTTGCTTCCTTTCGGTACTTTTGTTGTGTTTTGTGTTGAAAGTAGGAGAATAATATCTATATTTACTGTCGATTCATCACAACATGCAATTATGACAATCCAACTACTATTGGTGACGGGAGTAACAGACTGTCTGTGGCTTTATGTATTATCCCTGCTTTTGTTTCTGACCGTTTGCTTCCTGCTCTATCAGAACTTCCTGCTTCGTAAGTCGGCTTCGGCTGATGACGACTATCGTCGTTTCCTGTTTGATATTTTAGATAATCTCCCGTTTCCTATCATGGTGAAAGATATTCAGGAACAATTCAAGTATACCTACTGGAATAAAGAATCCGAGTTACAGTCGGGCATCAGCCGCAAAGATGCCGTCGGCTTCTCCGATGTCGATATCTTTGGTGAAGAAAGGGGGAAGCAGTACCGGAAGATAGATGAGGATCTTGTCAGGGCCGGAATACCTTATAAGGCGGAAGAGAGGTATGTCACTGCTGACGGAAAAGTGCACGATACACTTGTGATGAAGTCGATCATATCTTCGGGTAAATTGGGTAAATGGCTGTTGGTGGCCCGTTGGGAAATCACCCAGCTGAAAATGTACGAAAGAGAACTGCTGGCTGCCAAAGAGCAGTTGGAAGGAGCCGTATGTAAGCAAAAACTGGCTTTGAGAAGCATTGATTTCGGATTGATTTATATCGACCGGAACTATCTGGTGCAATGGGAAGAGACCGGTAATATTAAAAATCTGGTTTCCGGACGCCATTATACTCCCGGCACTGTTTGCTACCGGACTACGGGGCAGGGAACCCAACCGTGCGGAAAATGTGCTTTTCGGGAGGCTATCGGTACCGGTAAGATCGTGAGACACATCACCCATGTGGATCATGTGGACTTTGAGATCACCGCCACCCCCGTTTATGATGATACGGGAAACGAAATTATCGGCGGACTGCTACGCTTTGAAGATATTACCGAGAAACTGAAAGTAGAACGTATGTTGCAGGAAGCCAAAGAGAAGGCCGAAGAGTCCAATCGGCTGAAGTCGGCGTTCCTTGCCAATATGAGCCATGAAATACGTACGCCGCTCAATGCCATCATCGGTTTCTCCGATCTGATTTGCCAGACGGACGATGTTGAAGAGAAGGAGGAGTATATCCGGATTGTCACTTCGAACAATGAGCTTTTACTGCAATTGATAGATGATATTCTCGACCTGTCGAAAATAGAAGCGGGGACAATGGATTTCTCTTATGCCCCGACGGATATCAATGAACTGATGGAAGACATCTGTTTACAGATGCAGCAGAAGAATCAACGCCCGGAGGTGCAGATCATGTTTACTGAAAAAGAACCCGGTTGCGTAATCAATACCGACCGTTTGCGCTTGTCACAGGTCATCATGAATTTGATGAACAATGCAATGAAGTTCACTTCCGAAGGTTCCATTACTTTGGGCTATCGGCTGACCAGGCAAAAGGACGAACTTTATTTCTTTGTAAAGGATACAGGTATCGGCATCCCTGCCGATCAGGCGGGAAAGGTTTTCGAGCGTTTTGTCAAACTGAATACTTTTATCAAAGGTACCGGACTGGGACTTGCCATCTGCCGGGTGATTATCGAACGGTTGGGAGGAACGATCGGAGTGGAGACCCGGGAAGGAAAGGGTTCCTGCTTCTGGTTCCGTCTTCCTGTCAGAGAGGATATGCTGCTCGAAAGCCCTGTCCGTTGAATTTGATTCACCACTCTCTTGAAGTATTTGCCGGATGGACCTGAAGGTCTGTTTTGATCTGGCCCGGTATTGTTGTCAAGGATATGTTCTTGTTTTGTGAGGAGTATAGCCGGGCTATGTGACGAATACAAACGGTGGAACAGACCGAAAGGAAACTCAAGGCGGACCGATAAAGCTCCAATGAAATTTTATTCGGGTAAAATCTAAATAGGCTCTTAATTTGTGCTAAAACTTGAATCTAAAACTCAGGTTGGCGTGTTGTTTGTATACACTTAATATAGAGGTTTAAATATATAAAAACATGGCTTATATAGATTATTACAAGATTCTCGGAGTTGACAAAAATGCTTCTCAGGATGATATTAAAAAGGCTTTCCGTAAATTGGCCCGTAAATATCATCCGGACCTGAATCCTAATGACCCAAGCGCTAAGGATAAGTTTCAGGAGATTAATGAAGCTAACGAAGTATTGAGCGATCCGGAGAAAAGGAAAAAGTACGACGAATACGGCGAACATTGGAAACATGCGGACGAATTCGAAGCGCAGAAGAAGGCGCGGCAGCATGCCGGTGGAGGCGGAGGAGGATTCTCCGGCTTTGGCGGAGACGGCGGTTCTTATTGGTACTCGTCCGATGGAGAGGGGTTCTCGGGTGGTGATGCCGGAGGATTCTCGGACTTCTTTGAATCTATGTTCGGACATAGAGGAGGAGGCGGACGAGGCAATGCAGGCTTCCGAGGACAAGATTTTAATGCAGAATTGCACCTGTCTCTTCGCGATGCGGCCCGGACCCACAAACAGGTGTTGAATGTGAATGGCAAACAGGTTCGTATTACGATACCGGCCGGTGTAGCCGACGGACAGGTGATTAAGTTGAAGGGATACGGAGGCGAAGGCATCAACGGTGGCCCTGCAGGAGACCTGTATATCACTTTCAAGATAGCCGAAGACTCTGTATTCAAGCGTCTTGGAGACGACCTGTATGTGGATGTGGAGATGGATCTTTATACTGCCGTACTGGGTGGTGAGAAGGTGATCGATACACTGGAAGGTAAAGTGAAACTGAAGATAAAGCCCGAAACCCAGAATGGAACGAAAGTGCGCCTGAAAGGTAAAGGTTTTCCCGTTTATAAAAAAGAAGGACAGTTTGGCGACTTGATCATCACTTATTCAGTCAAGATACCTACCAATCTGACAGATAGGCAGAAAGAACTGTTCAGAGAGTTACAACAGAGTATGAACTAATAATGAAAGAGCACTATGCAGACCGAATTAATAATTGTCAGTGAATACTGTCACAAATGTCATATTGAGCCTTCATTTATCGACCTGTTAGAGGAAGGTGGCTTGATTGAGGTACGCACCGAGGGAGGCGAGCACTATCTGCTTGCGTCGCAACTTCCGGATGTGGAACGATACAGCCGTATGTATTATGACCTGTCCATCAATATGGAAGGTATCGATGCCATTCATCATTTGCTGGAAAGGATGGAAATCATGCGAAGGGAAATCAGTTCGCTCCGGAACCAGCTTATTGTCTTTAAGAGAGAAGGCATTATGGAGGATTGGTGAAAAGATTGTTTCATGTGTTGAAATACTGAGGTCCCGATGGTTTCGGCCGGAGCCTCTATATCATATAAACAGAGCCTTTATCAAGGGCGGACAGAGTGTCTGTTCCGCCCTGATAAAGGCTCTGTTTTTTATGCTTGCCTGTGCTTATTCAGCCAGGATAGTCAGTTCGGCACCCGAAGCATAGTCTTGTCCGCGTTGTTCGCTCAAGGCGGTGAAGCGGATATAACGGGCTTTCACAGGTTTATCGAACATTACTTTCTTCTCTTTCAGGTCTCTTGCGAAAGTACCTTTCAGGATAGGTTCACCCCATTCTTTACCGTCCATACTTACGTGGATGGTGTAGTCTTTCACATTACCGTTGCTGCTGTCCTGACGGGGCAGGTAAGTGAAACCTTTGATTGTTTTCACTTCGCCGGCATCCAGGTCTACCCAATGCGGGTGTTTAGCCACCGTTACAGAGAACATGGTGTGCCAGATGGTATTCGGATCACCGTCTGTCAGGTTCTTGGCTTCGCCACCGTCCGATTCTTCGCTACTTGCGTAGATTACTTCTGTCTGGATGCTTTCGATCTTGTCGAATGTCATGCTTGCCTTGATGAAAGGTGCATCTTTGAACCAGGCAGTCACCGTACCGCCATTGCGTAGTGCGATCGGTTCGGTATAAGTTTTGGATTTACTCTTATCTACTGTATAAAGGATAACGGCGTCTTTTTTCTGTGATGATACAGATACCACACCGGCACGGTTGCGGGTTATGGACAACGGCATCTCTCCGGCGGGAGCTACATTGGCTGTTACAGTCAGGTCTTTACCTGCGGGGCGGATAATGAAACCTGTGTTGTGATGGCTGGCGAAGACACGGTCTTGCTCCAACGGGCCGCCTTGACCGCAGCTGTTACCACCCAGGCCGGTTACGGCTGCATCCAGGTGAAGATAAGTATCACCGGCTTTCGGTAACTGATACGGATGTGAAGCCAGAATCAGGTCGAGTGCAGAGTAAGGCAGAGCTGAAGCCGACAAACGGTCGGTAGCTATAAACACGGCACCGTTGCCTGCATTGTTGGTCAGGGCACACCAGCGTACGTCTTCGTGATTACCCATATCTTGCGGTTTGGGGAAGTTGACGAACTCTCCGGCAACCGTATTCTTATGTTGCTCGATGAACTGTCCTACTTTACGGTCGGCGTAGTTGTCGATAGGACCGCGTCCGTAGTAAGTAAAGTTGGCATATTGCTGAGGCACACGTACCATGTATCCCAGACGAGGCAATACGAGACTCGGCTGATTGGAGGTGATGCTTGCTTCCAGTTCGATAGAACCGTCTTTGTAGACTGTCCATACCTGGTTGGTAGTAAACTTGAAGTCACTGCTGCCGAACTTCTTGTCTGTCAGTTCCTCAATCTTGTTCTTGCCCGAGCTTGTTCCACCCAGAATCTTGGCTGCATTAGGAGCCTGAGACTGTACTGTGAATGACAATACGACTGTACCATCTTCTTTGGTAGTCATATTGAACCCGGTAGCTGAATGCTTCAGGTTGTGCAAACCATTATCAAACCACTGTGAATAGAACCAGTTATCGTTATTGGTGAAAGCACGGAGCGCATCCAGCTTCGGACCGTTGCCGTCAGTAATCACCTTCTCGTTTCCGTATGTCAGACTGTAGATAGTACCTGTCTTGATATCGAACTGAGCTGTGTAACCATTGCCTTTGATGGTAATGATATCGCTCGCTTTAGTCATCATCACTTCCGGTTTGTCGCCCTCGGCTGCTACGGTGGCGATAGAAGGACGTGCGGTAGCCTCTTTCACAAGTATCTGTTCTTCTGCTTGTGCGAAGTTCTTGTCAGCCCAAGGCATGTTGTCTTTCAGCAGGAATTGAATCTTCACGAAATATTCCGAATCGGCTTTCAGCTTACTGAACTGATAAGGAACAGTAATCTGCGTACGGGTACGCGGAGCTACTTCGCCTATGCTCAATAGGCCCGATTGTGCTTCTTTGCCGTTTTCGTAGAGTGACCATTTCACATCATAGTCCGAAAGGTTCTTGAAGTAATACTTGTTGAACACTTCAAACCGGCCTTTTTCTACATCGATAGCCTTCACGTCGATGTGCTGGTATACCTTTTTCACTTCATAATACTGAGGTTTCGGTTCCAGATCGCCGAATACGATACCGTTCATAACGAATTGACCGTCGTTCGGAGTATCGCCGAAATCACCGCCATAAGCCAGGTAGCGTTCACCGGTTTTCTTGTCATAGTTGTACATCGATTGGTCTACCCAGTCCCAGATTGCGCCGCCGCAGAAGAAGTTGGTCGATTCGATAGCTTCCCAGTAGTCCACCAGGTTACCGCAGGCGTTACCCATAGAGTGAGCATATTCCGAAACGTGGAACGGATATTTGATGTCATAGTTGCCTTTCACAGCACCGCGCATCCAGCCGATGGAAGGATACTGGTTGGAACCCATATCGACGATATCGTTGTTACGTTCATACTGAACAGGGCGTGAGAGGTCGAATGCTTTCAGTGCATCGTAAGCTGCTATGAAGTTCTTTCCCGGTCCGGCTTCGTTGCCTAATGACCAGATGACAATCGAAGGATTGTTTACGTTGGCATGAACCATTTCCATCACACGGGCTACATGGGCGTTTTTCCATTCCACCGGATGAGACAGGGAAGCGGCTCCGTAATAATACTCGTGAGATTCGATGTTGGCTTCATCTTCCAGGTAGAGTCCGTATTTGTTGCACAGATAGTACCAGTACGGATCGTCCGGATAGTGAGAGTTACGTACGTGATTGATGTTGGCACGTTTCATCAGCATAACCTCTTTCTCCATCATTTCACGGGTGATGGCATGTCCCACAGCCGGATTTGATTCGTGGCGGTTGACACCTTTCAGTTTTACGGTTTTGCCGTTTACGTAGTAATAGCGGCCTGCCAGTCCGAATTCGTCAGCAGAAGCAGGAGTATCTTTGATTTCCACTTTGCGGAAACCTACGGTAGTCGAAACGGTTTCTATTGTTTTGCCTTTCTTGTCTTTCAGTTCTGCAACGAGTGTGTAGAGGTGGGGGAATTCAGCCGACCATTTGTTGGGGGACTGTACGTTCATGATCGCTTTTTCCGCTTCTACGGTTTCGTTCGGGTTCACCAGATTCACAGTGGCCGAAGCAACGGCATTGGCAACCGGAGTGTTTTCATCCGAGTACAGTTTATTAGCATATAGTGTATACGCCATCTGGTATCCTTTGGCTGCTTTCTTGCCAAAGTTGCGGATGTCGGCGCTGATGGCCAACGAACCGTTGGTGTATGTCTCGTCCAGGTCGGGGATTACCACGAGGTCACGTACCTGTACTTTTGGAGTAGAGTAGAGAGCTACGGTACGGAAGATACCCGGTAAGCGGAACATATCCTGTGCTTCGAGGAACGAGCCGTCTGAACTGCGGTATACTTCGGCAGCAACGGTGTTCTTTCCTTTTTGCAGATAGGGGGTGATATTGAAACTGGCCGTATTGCGTGAGTTTTTTGAGAAACCTACGTACTGGCCGTTGATCCAGAGGTAGAAGAAAGAGTCCACACCGTCGAAGTTGATAAATACTTCACGACCGTCCCAATCTTGGGGGATGTCGAAGTCGCGACGGTAGGAACCCACTTCGTTACGGTATTTATAAGTAGTCCAGTTAGTGGGAGGAGTACGCATCACACCTCCGCGCCAGTCGTCTACTTTCACTTTGTGCATGAAAATGACAGGTTGGTTCACATAGATAGGTACTCCGTATTTCAGGCTACCGTCTTTCTGGATACCATAGATATTCCAGCTTGAAGGGACGGGAATGTTGTCCCAGCCCGAAACATCGAAAGTAGTCTGATAAAAATCTTTGGGGCGAGAATCCGGATCGGGTGCCCAATTGAATTTCCAGTCACCATTCAGTGACAACCAGTATTTACTGTTCTCCGGTAACACTTTGCGTGCGCTTTCCACATCCTGGAAGGAAAAGAACCAGGCTCGTGGTTGTTCTTTGTTGAGTGCAATGTTCTCCGGTGATTCCCATTCATTGCCCACCGGGGCTTTTTCCGAGGCATACTTAAATCCCTCTAAAGGTCGTTGACCGGCAAAGCAGAGCGTAACCATGCTGCATAGTATCAGACCTAACGTGATTTTCCGCATAATTGTTTTTCTTTTAATAGATTATTTACTGAAGTTTTTCGTGTCATATTGAGCCGTAATCCGGTATCTCTTTAATTTTGTTGCAATATTCGTAAAAACCAGCCACATAGCCAAATCATTTGACATTAATTGGGTATTTTCGGAGGATAAAATGCCTTGTTGCCCTCCCGTAATGCAAAAAGAAAAGGGATCCGGTCGTCCGAATCCCTTTTTTAGTATTGGAGTAAACTCTTTACTTTCTGTAGTAAGCCAGATCGTCTTTATCGAATTTGCGGATAAAGTTGATATGTTTTTCTACTTCAGCTTCTGCATAGCGTACATATACTTGAGCCGATTCAGAGAACAGATCGCTCTTTGAAGCGTCCTGTACCATCAGGTGACCCATGATGATGTGAGCTGCCATTTCTACGAGGCGGCGTGCACAGAAGTCGAGCAGTTCCTGATCTTTTGCCTCTGTGATTTGAGTCACACAAGCCGCGTATTTGCTTGCCATGCTTTTCAGACGGTTCTGTAAGCCTTCCAGTTCGGGAGCTACCGGCATATTCTCGTATTCCTGGATACGGGCCAGGTAAGCGCCGGTCGTTACATAACGGATGGCGGCCACAACCTGCAACTGAGTGGTACCCTCGTAAATGGAAGTGATACGTGAATCACGGTAAATACGTTCGCAGGCATAATCTTTCATAAAGCCCGAACCGCCGTGAATCTGAATACAGTCGTAAGCGTTCTGGTTGGCAAACTCACTGCCCATGCCTTTGCCCAGCGGGGTGAAGGCGTCAGCCAGTTTAGCGAATGTTTTCTGTTCGGCACGTTCTTCCGGAGTCAGTTTGCGCTCCTTGGCAATGTCGTCCAGTGCTTTGTAAACGTCTACGAAACGGGCTGTCTCGTACAACAGTGAACGGGAAGCATCCAGTTTGGCTTTCATCAGAGAAAGTATTTCGGCCACGGCGGGGAATTCGATGATTGCCTTACCGAACTGTTTACGATCTTTGGCATAAGCCAGAGCTTCATTGTAAGCAGCCTGTGACAATCCTACCGACTGAGCGGCAATACCCAGGCGGGCACCGTTCATCAACGCCATTACATATTTGATCAGACCCAGTTTGCGGTCACCGCAAAGTTCGGCCTTGGCATTTTTATATACCAACTCGCAGGTAGGAGAGCCTTTGATACCCATTTTGTTCTCAATACGGCGTACGTTTACTCCACCATTGCGCTTGTCGTAGATGAACATGGAAAGACCGCGTCCGTCGTGTGTTCCTTCTTCCGAACGTGCCAGTACGAGGTGAATATCGGCATCACCGTTTGTGATGAAGCGTTTCACTCCGTTCAGATACCAGCATTGGTCTTTTTCACTGTAAGTGGCTTTCAACATGACAGACTGGAGATCGGAACCTGCATCCGGTTCCGTCAGGTCCATTGACATGGTTTCACCCTGGCATACGCGGGTGATATAACGTTGCTTCTGTTCTTCGTTGGCAAATTCGTAAATGGTTTCAGCACAATCCTGCAATCCCCACAGGTTCTCGAAACCGGCATCACTGCGGCTCACGATATCGGCAGCCATAATGTACGGAGTGATCGGGAAGTTCAAGCCTCCAAAACGGCGGGGCATAGCCATGCCCATCAGCCCTGCTTTGCGGCAGGCATCCAGGTTCCGGGTAGTCCCGCTGGCATAGGTCACACGATTGTCGGCGCAGACCGGGCCTTCATGATCGACACCTTCTGCATTGGGAGCGATGATGTCACCACAGATTTCTCCTACAATTTCCAGCACTTTGTCGTAGCTGTCCATTGCGTCTTCGAAGTCTACCGGAGCATAGTCGAATTTATCTTTATCAGCATAGTTGCGCTCTTTCAGCTCAACAATTCTCTTCATCAACGGATGGTTCAAGTGATGCTTGAGTTCCGGAGTATCTAAATAAAAGTTAGCCATTTCTTACTTACTGTTTTGTTTATAATACTTAATCATCTTCGGTACAACTTCTTCGATGGTTCCGTTGATTACATAGTCTGCAATCGTATTGATCGGAGCTGACGGATCGTTGTTGATAGAGATGATGATACCGCTTTCCTGCATACCGGCGATGTGCTGAATCTGTCCGGAGATACCGCAGGCAATATAGAGTTTGGGACGTACCGTAACACCGGTCTGTCCGATCTGGCGGTCGTGCTCAACGAAACCTGCGTCTACGGCTGCACGGCTGGCACCTACTTCTGCGTTTAATACCTTTGCAAGATCAAACAGCAAGTTGAAGTTTTCTTTCGAACCTACACCATAACCACCGGCGATGATGATGGGAGAACCCTTCAGGTTGTTCTTTGCTTTTTCTACATGACGTTCGATGACTTTCACTACGTAATCGGTGTCGGCTACATATTTCTTCACATCATGATGGATTACTTCACCTTTGTAGTCTGCTGCCAGAATGGCTTTTTTCATCACTCCTTCGCGAACGGTTGCCATTTGAGGACGGTGTTCGGGGTTGACAATGGTAGCAACGATGTTGCCACCGAATGCAGGACGAATCTGATAAAGCAGGTTCTTGTAGACCTTGCCTTCTTTCTTATCTTCGTGATCGCCTATTTCCAATGATGTACAGTCGGCTGTCAGACCACTGGTCAGGGCTGAGGATACGCGCGGACCGAGGTCACGACCGATAACGGTTGCACCCATCAGGCAGATTTGCGGTTGTTCTTCTTTGAACAGATTGACCAGGATTGAAGTGTGGGGGAGTGAAGTATAAGGATAAAGTCCTTCACCGTCGAATACATGGAGTTTGTCTACTCCGTACGGGAGGATCTGTTTTTCAATATCTTTAAGTCCGGTTCCGGCAACGACTGCTTCGAGCTGGCAACCCAACTGATTGGCTAACGAGCGTCCTTTTGTCAGAAGTTCGAGGCTTACGTCTGCGACGATGCCGTCTTCTATTTCGCAATATACAAATAAGTTATTCATATCTTTTCTCTCCTCTTATCCAATAGTGTGGTTCTCCAACAGTTCAACAATCAGTTCTTCCACTTCACGGTCGCTGCCGCTGATGGTTTTACTCTCTTTCGCTTGGAACACGATGTTCTGGATCGCTTTTACCTTTGTCGGCGAACCGCTGAGGCCGCATTGTTTCAGATCACCGTTTACGTCTGCTACGCTCCATTCCACCAGATTCAGGTAGTCACGGGTGTCGTACAGGTCGGTGTAGTCCAGGTTACCCTGTTGCTTCTCGGTAATGGTTTTGGCGTGTTTGTACTTCTGAACCAGTTTAGCATTGCGCGGGCGGCAGGGAGCTGCACTTCCGTTGACAGTGATAACGATGGGCAAGGGTCCTTCTACTGTTTCCACACCGCCGTCGATGTGGCGTTTTACGGTGATGCTTCCGTCACCTACTTTCAGGATCTCTTCGGCATACGTAATCTGAGTCAGTCCCAGCTTTTCTGCAACCTGCGGTCCTACCTGTGCCGTATCTCCATCGATAGCCTGACGACCGCCGATGATGATGTCATATTCACCTATTTTCTTGATGGCTGTTGCCAGAGCGTACGAAGTAGCCAGCGTATCAGCACCGGCAAAAGCACGGTCTGTCAGCAAATAACCGTTATCGGCACCACGGAAAAGTCCTTCACGAATAATGTCAGCTGCACGTCCCGGTCCCATGGTCAGGATGGTAACGGTAGAGCCTGGGTGAGCATCTTTCAGTCGGAGAGCCTGTTCTAGAGCATTCAGGTCTTCGGGGTTGAAGATGGCAGGGAGTGCCGCACGGTTAATAGTTCCGTCGGCTTTCATGGCATCTTTCCCAACGTTTCGTGTGTCGGGAACTTGTTTTGCCAATACAACAATTTTCAAACTCATGTTATTAATTTTAGTATTAGTATTTCTACAAGTTAGCAGCCAGTAGTCAGTAGTAAGGTTCTTGCTATTCACTATCCGGTTAACTATCAGCCTGCAAATTTAAGCAAACGCTTGGTTCTGACAAGAAATCTATCTGAAAAATGCACAAGTTTAAGGATTCTGAGCAACTTGTCGGGGTCTTACGATCATGAATACAGGGTTATCGTCAGCTTTCAGATCTTTTAATTCGGGAATGTTTTATTGATAAAATCTTCGTTGCCGGAGTAGGTCAGTAGCGTTCTTGCCCGCCGGTACGATCTTTCTTATAAGGTATCTATTGAGAAAAGAGGGAAAGAGTAGAATATTGGAGGTATGCCTCAGATTTATGAAAACTTCCGGCATACCTCCGGAATAATGTTGTTATTGGATTCCTATTTCTGCAAATCCCATAGTTTCTCCTTCAGTTACCATTTTGGTCGGTTTCAGAGAGAGGTATCGTGCTTTCACCGGAGTGAAGTAGACGGACTGTAGAATCGGATTGTTTTTAATATTTGAGAATTCTCCTTGGGCTACTATCCGGTTTACCGCATTTGCTTCGGTACCCACAGATAGTTCATAAGAGGAAATCAATCCTTTGTTGTATTCACTCTGATCCGGTAGATAATGGAAAGAGGTGATGGTACGTTCTTCTCCCAGATCGATCACCAATGCATCTCCCTCGACAAAAGCAGTGGTGTTCTTGTCTTTATCCATGCATTTTTTAGTTTCTTCTTCGGGTACTCCGACAAGTGTAAACGGATAACTTTTCAGTTCTTTTGCTTCCACGGTGAATGTGTCGGCTGTTTCACCTGCATAATAGGCCTCTATATTATTGATACAAAGGCAGGCACGTGCATCAGTGAAACGTATGCGGAGTTTATCGGTCGAAACGGTTTCAAAGCGCAATAAACGTTTGTAGCCCACGGTGGTAGTCTCTTCATTGAGTTTGACCGGAAGCCATTTCCCGTCTTTATCATATTCCACGATGAACGATTTGACACGTTGTCCCAACGGGATATATTCCTGGATCATCATACGGTTGACCTTCTCTGTTTTCGGAAAGTCGAACTCTATATCTGCGGCAGTCACGCCGTCATTGGTAGCCCAGTAAGTATCCCAGCTTTCGTCTGTTGCGGCTTTGGCAGAGAATTGTCCTCCTCGTTCATCCGAGGCTTTGGGACGGATGCCGGCAAGCAGATTGTGTGCCAACTGCTTTTGTACATTCTTGTGGAAGTTTACTGCATTGGCCGAATCGATCGGGTGGATCAGACCGTCGCGGTCAACGGGGAAGTTAAGCAGGAGGGTGGCGTTGTGTCCCACGCTCCGGTAATAAAGGTCCGTTAATTGCTCTACGGTTTTTACCCGGTCGTCTTCTTCCGGATGATAGAACCAGCCCGGACGGATGGAGACGTCACATTCTGCCGGTACCCATTGGTTGCCGTCGGCATGTCCGTATTGCAGTTCGCGATATTTCGGATAACCCGGATACACTTCACCTGCACGCAGGAATGACCAGTTGGTGGCTCCGGCAAATCCGTTTTCATTACCCACCCAACGGCAACCGGGACCTCCGTCGGAGAAGACGATAGCTTGTGGCTGAAGCTTGTCCAGTATTTCGTAAATTCGCGGATAATTGTAGTAGGTCTTACGATCAATAGTACGGCTGTCTTTGGCTCCGCCATACCATCCGTCACCTCCGTTGGCCCCGTCAAACCATACTTCGAATACTTCACCATAGTTGGTCATCAATTCAGTCAGTTGTTTATGGAAGTAATCTACGTATTCCGGTGTGCCGTAATTGGCCTGGTGCCTGTCCCATGGAGAGAGGTAAACAGCGAACTTGATGCCATATTTCTTACAAGCGGCAGCCAGCTCGCCGACGATGTCCCCTTTTCCGTCTTTATAAGGA
This sequence comes from Bacteroides fragilis NCTC 9343, assembly GCF_000025985.1. NCBI lineage: Bacteria > Pseudomonadati > Bacteroidota > Bacteroidia > Bacteroidales > Bacteroidaceae > Bacteroides > Bacteroides fragilis. The sequence goes on along the minus strand of NC_003228.3, from coordinate 3,760,259 downwards.
GTATTGCGGATGCAATACTCCGTCAATTGGGTGGGCCACAGGCAGAAACCGTCATGATGCTTGGCGGTGAGGATCACACCCTTCATGCCTGATTCGACAAACGTTTTCACCCATTGTTCACAGTCCAGTTTGGTTGGATTGAACGTTTTCGGTTCCGAATCGCCGTATCCCCATTCCCGGTCGTTGAAGGTGTTCAGACCAAAGTGAACGAAAGCATACGTTTCCATTTTCTGCCAGTCTACTTGTTTCTCTTCGGGAACGGGTAAGATGGCTTCGGGAGCTTTCACAGTTGGAGCGCAGGCGCCAAGTAGGGTCAGGGCGGCTCCGGCATACAGTAGTTTGTTTATTTTCATGATATGTTAAAAGGGTTAATGGTGCAAAGATAAAAAAATCCCCGGAAACTCGTTCCGGGGACTAACTAAAAAGCAATTATTCCCATCCCGGATTTTGCGGGAGAAGGTTATCATTTCTCTGAAGTTCCCCGGTCGGTATCGGACGCAAGTAGAGTCTGTCATTCCAGGTGCGGCTCTTGCCGGCTTCATAAGAGTAGTTATCATTGGTATAAGCAGGATATACAATCGCGTATTGGCCTTCTTTATAAGGCTCACGTTTTCCGATGTATGTCTTCACGTTGTTACAGATTGCACCGGCTTTCCAACGGGCCAGGTCGTCCCAACGGAATCCCTCTCCGGCCAGCTCGATACGGCGTTCGCGGCGAATCTCTTGTAACAGCGGAGTCAGGCTGTATCCCCATGCCGGCCAGTTGGGATCGGTGAAACCAACTTCCAGTGTCAGGTGCGGCATGCCCGCCCGGTCACGCAATACGTTGATGGTTTTGTTCAGATCCGCTTGCGTAATCGTTCCCAGCTCGGCTTTAGCCTCTGCGTTTATCAGCAAGGTTTCTGCATAGCGATAGGCAATGCCGTCATAAGTATTATTGTTTGCTTCGAAAGCTTTGTCTGTCGGTATGAAGTATTTGATGGATTTATATCCGGTCAGGCAGTATTGTGAAATGAAGTCTTCTTCTTTCTCGATGTATGTACTGTCATTGGTGGCTACAGTTACTCGTGTCGGAAAGTCCCAAGTCAGAATGGTTTGCTTCAGGCGCGGATCGCGGTCGGTCGTTTCATCCTTCATATTGGTATCCCCTTTATACTGGTCGTTTCCTGTAATGGGTTTACCATTTAGGCACAGATAGCTTTCTACAAAATCTTTTGAGAAACCTGTGTTTGCTTCTGCCAGCGTACGGCTCATGCCATGTTTTCTTTTACCATCCAGATAGGTGACCGGGAGAATGGCCTCTTTCAGATTCGTTTTGTCTTCCATCACAAATACGTCATAATAGTCTTTTTCCGGATGTCCGGTGTTATAGATTTCGTATTTACCGGTTGCCATGATTGCATCTGTTTCATCAGCAGCCATTTTCAGCAGGCGGTCAGCTTTGTCTGTCCATCCCAATTCGGTATGATACTTATAGTATGTACCTTCGTGCAGGCAAGTTCTGGCTTTCAGTTGGCGTGCTACATCTTTCCCTATACGTCCGGTAGCCGGTTTTTCGGGCAACCATTGGATGGCAAAATCAAACTCTTCAATGATTTTATCCATCACTTCATAACGTTTTAGTTTCGGACCGTAAAGAATATCCGTATCGCCTGTACCCAGATCTTTATCCAACCAGGGGATATCACCGAATGTTCTCATCAGTCCGGCATATTGCATTGCCTTAAAGAAGCGGACTTCTGCTACATACTGGTTGATTTCCGACTCCTTACCGCTTACGGTCTGATAGTGAGTCAGGAAATAGTTGACTAGCCGGATCGGTTGCCATCCGCCTTTACTCCAATTACACCAACTAGCTGCTTCCGCAGGGGTGCTCAACTGATTCCAGAAGAACTGAGGAATACTGTTGGGCACCTGATTGTCACTTTCACCATCTGCTATCGAGGTTACACCTCCGGGCAGATAACTGTAGAATTGATTGGCATACGTTTCTAAGTCTCCTGTGGTATTCCAGAAGGTTTTGTCATTGATCGCTTCCGGGGCTCTTTCCAGGAAACCGTCATTACAACCCGATAGGGCGAGTGTTGCCACTCCGATGTAGAATAGATATTTGATTTTCATAAGATGCTTTGTATTTAGAATGTGAGACTTAAACCAACAGATAATGATCTTTGCATCGGATATGTGTATGGGTTATCCAATTCCGGATCGAGTCCGTCGGGGGTATCCGAAATAGTGAAAAGGTTTTCACCGGTGAAATAGATACGTATCTTTTCGATAGAAGCCTTTTGAGTCAGCACTTTAGGCAATGTATAACCGATGCTGAGTGACTTCAGTCGGCAGTAAGATGCATCTACCATATAGCGTGTCTGGGCTTGGTTGATGGCAGAACCACCATTGAAACGCGCACGGGGGAAATATGCTCCCGTATTTTCTTCTGTCCAGTAATCGTTGTTGTAGGCTGAAGGTACTTGCCATTCGCTTCCGTAGTGGCTTCGGAATGAAGTTCCCGGTAGATAGAGGTCACGTTTGCCCACTCCCTGGAAGAAGATACCCAGGTCGAAACCTTTCCAGTCGGCTCCCAGGTTGATGCCGTAATGATAGCGCGGAGTGCTGTTGCCGATGATTTTCTTATCACCCGGATTATCTACGGTGTTGTCACCCCAGTCGATAACGCCGTCGTTGTTACGGTCTACAAAACGGATGTCACCGGGCATCAGTTTGATACCTCCCGATACTTTGTCCTGATTGGCTGCTCCGGCTATTTCCTGTTCGGACTGGAATAAACCATAGGTTTCATACCCCCAGATCTCACCCTGTTTCTGACCTACATACCAGTTGCCCAATTCTTTCGATTCGTTATCGAACTTGGTAACTTCCGATTGATAGTCGGACAGATTGAACCCAACTGTATAGTGGAATCCGTTGGCCAGCTGATCATTCCAGCTGATCTCAAATTCCCAACCCTTTGTCAATGACTCGGCTGCATTTTCCTGAGGTTCGTTCGCACCCAGGACGCCCGGTAGAATTTTACCTGCGGCAAGAATATCGGACGTACGTCTTTGATAGTAATCGAAAGCACCTTTCAATCGGCTGTTCAGGAAGTTGAAGTCAAGTCCCAGGTCCCACTGTGTAACGGTTTCCCAAGTGATGGACGAGCTGACGAGGCCGCCGGGAACCACATACTGCGGTTGGTTGCTGCCCATGATCCAGCTGATCTGTCCCGTACTATAGTTAGAAAGATAAGCATACCAGCCATTGTTGAGTGCCTGGTTGCCTAGGCTACCATAAGATCCTCTGATTTTCAGTTCGTCGAAGAAACTGTTTGTCCAGCTCTTGAACCAGCTTTCGTTAGAGAGTCTCCAGGCTGCAGAGAACGAAGGGTTGAATACGGCACGGTCGTGCTTGGGAAATTTGGAAGAGAGGTCGTAACGGCCGTTTACTTCCAGTAAATAGCGCTCGTCATATCCGTAGTTGATGCGGAAGAAACCGCTTCGTGTAGCCCAGGAGTTATCACTGCTGCCTACCCAGCGGTCTCCTGTAGCATAACTTAAAGATCCCAGATCGTTTGAGATCAGCTGTTCGCGTCCGGCATTGAATCCGGTAGTATGTTTGCTTTCCTGATTATAACCGATCATTCCTTTCAGGTAATGTTTACCCAATGTTTTTTCGTAATCACCGAAGAAGTTGAAAGCATTGTATGTATCGTTGGCTTGTGATTGTGACACAGAATTCGGATTCGTCCATGCAAAAGTTTGCAGGAATTGTCCATTGGCTCCATATTCGTCAAATGACTTCATGTGAACCTTATTGTTTTCACTGTAGTAATTGAACGTGTAGTCCATGTTGATGCTCATTCCTTTGATTGGGGTCAGTTTCATCGTGATCGTGTTCCAAAGGTCATTCTTGTTGGTGAGCCGGCTACCGCCATCTTCAAGGATAGCAGGAAAATTGGTAAAGTCACCTTGTCCTGCCCAGTTGCCGTCCGGATGTTTCACCGGCATGATAGGACGGGTATCACCTCCCATAAAGTTATCACCATGTACATTGTCCTGATTCAGTCCTCTCAGTTTGGTGCGGTTAAAACTTGTCTTCATCGAGAGGTGTAACCAGTCGTTCACGTCATAATTGATGTTGTTCATCACATTGAACTTCTTGTACTGTTCGTTACCGAAACGAATCAGTGATCCCTGGTCGGTATATCCTAAGGATGTGTAGTAAGTTGCCTTCTTTCCACCTCCGCTGATATTGACATTATACTTCTGGACGGGATAGTTCTTTTTATACAATTCTTTCATCCAGTTTGTATTGCCGGCATACGTGTATTTGGTGCCGTTTTTACTGATACTCGGGTCCGAATGGATAAATACCGGAGAATTGTTCACCGGATCTTTATAGTAGGCTTCGATATGCTGCATCCACTCAGCATCGAAATAGTCGCGTCCCACGGTGTTCTGTTGCGCAGTGTTCATCCAGGTAGCATATTGCATGGAGTTCATATATGTGGGGCGGGTAGTAGGGCCGTTGAATGAAACCGATGCATCGAACGATACTTGTGTCGGCTGGTCTTTACGGCCTCCTTTGGTGGTAATCAATACGACACCATAAGCTGCACGTGCACCATAGATGGAAGCAGACGCGGCATCTTTCAATACGGAAACACTTTTCACGTCTTGCGGGTTAATCAGGTTCGGGTCCATTTCCACACCGTCAACCAATACCAATGGTGAACTTCCACTCATGGCAGTAGTACCACGGATATTGAAACTTGAACCTTGCCCGGGCCGTCCGCTGGTGGTTACATTTAAGTTAGGAATGGCACCTTGCAAACCTTGTCCGAGGTTGACAATCGGGCGATCTTCCAATACTTTACCATCTACGGCCGACACTGCTCCGGTCAGGTTGGCTTTTTTTACGGTGGCATAACCGACTACCACCACTTCTTCCAAAGCCTTGCTGTCTTCGGCAAGTTTCACTTGAATAGGTTTTCCTGTATAAGGTATTTCTTGTGTAACGTATCCGATGTAAGATATTACAATAATATCTCCTTTTTTCACATCATTCAGCGAGAACTTACCTTCTAAGTCCGTAATGACACCATTGGTCGTGCCTTTTACCATGACACTGGCACCAATAACCGGACCCAATGCATCTTCAACTGTTCCTGTCACTTTCTCTTGAGTAACTTCAGGAACCAATACTTCTGTTGCTTGCGTTGCATACGAATAAGCTGGGAAGCTTAATGCACCGGCGAGCAAGAGCAGAGTAACTTGTCTAGTGATTTTTAACATAACAATTTTGTTTTGGGTTAATAATAAAGGTTTTGTTTGGTTCTTTTACATTCTTCCTTTCTTGTTGATTATCCTTTCTTATTTCTTTAAAAATGGATTAGTTCTGGCAGAACTTAGTGAAATGTAATTCCCTTATTATCACCGGATATATATACTTTATCACTGCTCTGTATTTATAATGAAGGACTTTATAGGCAGGGAGTAAGAGATGGAAATAGCCTGTTGTTCTACTGATTGGTTTGGCATTGTGTTTGGTATTTAGTGTTTTATGACAAAAACAGAAATTTTTGAAGTCCTCTCTGTCTACCCTTTGTACTTGGTTCAGTGTACTTCTCTTGATTGGTTTCCGGAAGGAGTAAGAAGAGAAAGGAATATTGCCTTGGAATGAAAAAAACTTTTGTGATTATTATCTATTTTTAAAATAATCGCTATATTTGCAACGTTGTTAATCTAAAAAACGAAAAATATTCTGTTCTTTTTTAATACATTATAAAATGTATTTCTTTAAAATCAATTAGTTTGGTTATAGTTCTGCCAGGAATAATCTGATTTATGTCATTTGATTTGTACTTAATGTATTGTAATATAATGATCTATGAATTTAAGTCTAATGTGAATCAGGGTTTGCTACGTAAGAGAGACGTTATAGGCTTATTAGAAGAATGAAGAGATGATTTCGAATAAAATATTCAATATTTTTATAAACGAAGAGCTGGATTTATTATATTAATTTTATCTATATCTTTCTTTTTGTAGGCGTTACTTCTTCCTCTGCTCTCTTATCTGTGCTGTTTTTGTCAGACGTTTGTCCGGTATTAGCTACTTGGTGGTGAGTTCGCTTCTTAAGCTTGTGACTGCTTGGATGGATAAATAAATGATAGATTGGATAGCATGCTATAAACTTATCCCGAAAACGAAGTAGAACCGGTTCTCGTAAGGGTTTGCTATCAGTTTGCCAAAGATGGCCGGAGTAAATCCGGAGGAAATATTCAAGGTCTTGGTAGCCGAAAGTCCGACATTGACTACATTCAGTTTGTCTGCATATTCTCCTTCCCACGGAGTGAATCCTGCTTCGACGGCCAAGTCTACTCCCTTTACTGCGAATGGGTAACTGAATTCACAATAACTGGACCAGGCACGCTCCTCATTTTCCCGATAGTCATTTCCGGCAAAGGTGGTGTACCAGCCTATGGATAAAGGGAAACGTTCACTGACTGTGTAGACGGCTCCTGCCTCAAAAGTATGTCCCGTAGTTCGGGGAGTATAGTGAAAGTATTTGAAAGGCTCGTCTTCGCTTTGATAGAAATAGTTGTTGAGACACAGTTGCAGATTTTTATATTCGTATTCCAGTGTAAGGTCTATTTCATTGTTTTCATTTCTGAATTCTGTCGATCCCCATGCTGATAAGGTCCATCCTTTCCACTCTACACCCAAAGTGGGTTGTACGGAAGCATTTCCATTCTTCATTCCACGCCAGATGTAGCTGCTGACAAGGTCTGCATTGATAAAAACTTCTTGTGCCTGTGTTGCAACCGAACAGATGGTCAGGACTGCAAGTATCCATATTTTCTTCATATTGCTGATAGGTATCTTTTTCGGGCTGCAAAGATAGATAATTACTGATAAAATCCCTCTGTTTGTTGATTCTATTTCCTTTGCAGGCGACTTTATCGTCAAAAGAGCCTTCTTGGTCGACTTCTTTTGCAGGGGTAGGACAAAGGAGGTATTTTTGTAAACAGACATTCAAGACGAACTTTTTGGAGTATGAAACAAATTAATAAACAGAAGTTACTGGAGCAGATGGTTTATCTCGTCATTTGGCTGACGGTTATCTCTGTGCCGTTGGTGGGTGATTATCTGTTTGCTTCCATTAGCCCGGTACATACGTTTAGTTGGCAGACCATACGGGTAGCATGGTTGCTGACTCTGCCTTTCATTCTGCTTTTCGTAGTCAATAACTATTTTCTGGCTCCCCGGCTGTTACTTCGGAAACGGTATTGGGCTTATGCACTTTCATTAGCAGGAGTCGTGACTCTGCTTTTTATTTTGTATCCTTCTATCAATCCTCCTCAACATAAACAATTTCAGAATCTGATGCCGATGCAACCCCGCCGCTATCCGGAAGGAAAGGTGTTACCGGATAGGGAGAGGGAGTTTCCCAATACATTTCCGGAGCATTCGTCACCGCTCCTTTTGCCGAAACAGGAGCTTGATATGCGCTGGCGGGGCCCGCATCCTCTTCCGGGATATTTTCTCGGACGACTTTCACTGGCATTGCTTGTGGTAGGCATTAATGTGGCTATCAAACTCTTGTTCAAGTCGATGCGTGATGAAGAAGCATTGAAAGAGTTGGAACACCAGCATTTGCAATCGGAGTTGCAGTATCTGAAGTATCAGATAAATCCGCATTTTTTTATGAATACCCTTAATAACATACATGCGTTGGTCGATATGGATGCCGGCAAGGCAAAACGTACTATTGTCGAACTTTCCAAACTGATGCGTTATGTGCTTTATGAAGCCAGCAACCGGACGATTTTGCTTTCACGCGAGATACAGTTTTTGGACAATTATATTGCCTTGATGAAATTGAGGTATACCGGGAGAGTCCGGATCGAATGCTGTATGCCCGATGAGGTGCCGGAGGTGCAAATTCCTCCTTTGCTTTTTATCTCTTTTGTCGAGAATGCCTTCAAACATGGAGTAAGTTATCAGGAAGAGTCGTTTATCCGGGTTTTTATGTCTGTCGAGGATGGCAGACTTGCCTTTCGTTGTTCGAACAGCAACCACGGGCGATCTGTGGAACAACACCACGGCATCGGGTTGGAGAATATCCGCAAGCGGCTGAGGCTGCTATTCGGACAAGATTATACTTTATCTATCAACGAACGTGACGATAGTTTTAATGTTTTACTAATTATTCCGTTATTATGATCAAATGCATTGCTGTTGATGACGAGCCCTTGGCGCTCGAGCAATTGACGGGCTATATAGCCCGTGTCCCTTTCCTGCAACTGATAGCCTCGTGCCAGGATGCATTCAGTGCCATGCAGGTGTTGTCGGAAGAAGAGGTCGACCTGATGTTTGTCGATATTCACATGCCCGATTTGAACGGGCTCGATCTGGTGCGTTCGTTAGTGGTGAAGCCCCTGATTGTGTTTACAACCGCCTATCCGGAATATGCCGTCGAGGGTTTCAAGGTAGATGCAGTCGACTATCTGCTGAAGCCATTTGAATTTCAGGATCTGCTGAAAGCAGCCGATAAGGCACGTCGGCAATTTGAGTATCATTTGCAAGATAACGGGGGAGGGACGGAAACTGATTTATTGGAAAAGGACGGTTCATTGTTCGTTAAGTCCGAATATAAGATTATCCGCATCAATGTGGCAGACATTTGCTATATAGAAGGTATGAGTGAGTATGTACGCATCTATACCGATACGGCGGATAAGCCCGTAGTGACTTTGCTGAGTATGAGAAAGCTGGAAGAACGCTTACCACAGGAGATGTTCATGAGGGTACATCGGTCTTATATCGTCAATCTTCGGAAAATAACCGAAGTTTCCCGGTTACGCATCATTTTCAATAAGAATATATATATACCGGTGGGAGATAACTATAAGGAAAGATTCACAGAATATATTAACAAGATTTGTGTCAGCAGTTAATGACCGGATGTTAGGTTGGTGAAGCTCTTTTTGAGCATGTGCCGGAAGTTTATCACAGATGAACAGATTGTATAGGGCAGTACAGGGATTTCGGTTGCCTGTAAGTGTATATCCTTATAAATCTGTTCATCTGTGGTGAAAGAGACTTTAAGACCTGTTGTTGTCTTAGTCTTGCAATGTTTTACTTAATTCCCAGTTTCTTTGCGATATCCTTGGGAAGGGCATCTTTGTGAACCAGAATATTCATAGTCTTGTAAGCAACAAAAGCTTTAGAAGCATACCAAGTACCTTTGTACTTGTTGTTTGTACCCCAAGAGTTCTTAACCATGAAGTATTCTTTGCCGTTCTGGTCTTTAGCGATACCATAGATAATCATTCCATGGTCATCAGTTGTTTCCCAATTATCGAAAGCTGTCTGACGCATTTCCTGAGTGATTTTCATTTCCGGCAATGGTTTTGAAGTCAACTCTTTGCGTTTGTCGGCAGCAGTCATTCCTGTCCAGCGTGCCATGTCCGATCCTGTCAGTTCGGCACCTTTGGCTGCATCCGGAACTACAGCGATACCGTCACGGGTAAATCCTTCTTCGCTCACGTCGCTACCCCATGCAAATGTATATCCGTTCTTTACAGCGTTATCCATTACAGCCATAAATTCGTCGAGCGGCAGGTTGTATGACAATCCGTTACGCCAGTTGTCCTGGATTTCGATGGCAAACTGAGAATAGAACGGGTGATGTGTGTACGAAGTCAGAGATACATAGTCGTCCGGATTCAGTCCCAAAGACTGTGCAAAAGTCATCGGAGTATACTCTTTGCCTTTGTAAGTGAACTTTTCCGGGCATTGTCCCAGGTAAGTATCATAAATAGCGCAAAGGCCCTTCTTCCATACCGGAGTCAGTTTCTTCAGATTACCTTTGGCAATAGCGTTAACATAGGCTCCTGCTGTTGCATCCAGTTCGTTGTGAACAGGCAGTGAGTCACCATACATGATTCCCGGCATAGCATCCTGCGGTACAAGTCCGTAGTTCTTCATACAGAACATGATATCATAGAAACTTCCTCCCGGAGAGAAAGAACTGTCGCCATGATAGCGAACGTAGTTAACAGCGCGGTCAACCATCGTGTGGTGTACAACGAACATTTCAGAAAGATCGTATTCACCCTTTCCTGTGCGGAGCAATTCCGATTCGAGAAAACCGAGACTTGAGAAGCTCCAGCAAGTGCTCGAACGGTTCTGATTCTTAATGGATGTAATCGGGTTTTCTTTCACAGTAGTGAAAACGAAGCCTTCTTCTTGTGGTTTGTCTTGGGCCAATGCACTCAGACTGATCAGGCCTAAAGCGGCCAGGAGGATTGTCTTTTTCATTATTATGTCGTTTTTATTAATATTTATGCGACAAAGATAGCTGAATATCCCCAAATATGGAAATGAACGTCTATCTTTACTGCTATATTTTAGCGTTTTATTCTCGTTGTCGCAGCATTGTTTCTATATTCTTTGGGCGAAACTCCCACATATTGTTTAAAATATTTGCCAAAGAAAGACTGTGTCGGAAAATTCAGTTGGTCCGCTATCTCTTTTATGCTCAGATCAGATTCCTCCAATAATTGTTTCGCTTCGGTTATCACCATCCGTACGATCCATTGCAAGGCACTATCTCCTGTTTTCTCCTTGATGATGGCCGAGAAATAACGGGGAGTGATATGCTGCATCCTTGCATAAAAAGAGACGTCACGTTCCTTGCGATAGAAACGGAACAGAGACAGCATGAAATTCTGAAAGACAACATCTTTTTTCCCTTGTTGTAAAGGCTGCAAGGGCTGGTTGGTAAAATACATGTTTAAGATTTCATAGCAGATAGTCTGTCCCATCGATTTTATCAGTTCCAGTTTCAGATGCTGGTACTGGACATTCTCCTTCTGGCAGTCTTCCGCATTTATCCTATCCCATAGATTATTCAGCAAATATTCAAAATGGGCACATTGTTCACCGGACAAGGAGACACATGGATTTTTCCGCATAAAGAGCTGGCTTTCCACATTTATCACTTTGTTTACAATCGGTAGAATATAGTAAAAGTCCACTTCAACCATAATCCCCTCGGCATCTTCACTCTTATGCAACAAGTGCACCAAGGTAGAAGCCATATAGATATAAACATCCCCGGGTTTGATATGATAATGGCAACCTTCCAAAGAGACTTCCACACTGCCGCGTTGACAATAGAAGATACCACATTTATTGAATGTCGAAATTATTTGTCCCTCTTTAAGTATTTGAAACGTATCACTGGTAAGCAGAATTCTCCGAAAAGGCATTTGTTGTTCTATCATTCTTCTGTTCTTAAATTATAAACCGGCTACAAAATAAATACAAATCGCAAAGTTTTTACCTGTATACAGACTGAAAAAGATACAAATAGAACAATTTATCATTCATTTCAACCTTTCTATCTCCTCCCTTCCCAATAACTTTGCATATGAAATACAAAAGTACGCAAATTATGAAACAGATTTATCTTATTCTGACAGGGATTTTTCTTATGCTGTTTATTTCCTGTGCCCGGCACACCAAGGAAAATAAAGATTGTCAAACAGTAAAAATAGACACAGTCATTGCTGCTGATAAACAGAAATTTCTACAATTTCCGGGGAGAGTAAAAGCCGCTCAGGACATTAGTCTTTCTTTTCGGGTAAGTGGCACTATCAATAAAATATACGTGAAAGACGGGGCGCAGGTACGAGAGGGGCAGATCCTGGCCGAATTGGATCCGACTGACTATCAGGTACAACTGGACGCTACGGAAGCTGAATACCGTCAGGTAAAGGCCGAAGCGGAAAGGGTCATGGCTCTCTATAAAGAGAACGGAACCACACCCAATGCCAATGACAAGGCTGTCTATGGACTGAAACAAATCACAGCCAAATATAAACATCATCAAGATCAGTTGGCATATACCCGCCTTTATGCTCCTTTCAGCGGATATGTACAAAAACGTTTGTTCGAAGCCCATGAGACCATAGGAGCCGGCATGCCTGTCATCTCGATGGTAAGTGCAGGTGCACCCGAGGTGGAAATCAACTTGCCGGCAGCTGAATATATCCGGCGTAACCGGTTCAACCGCTATCACTGTACATTCGATATTTATCCGGGAGAAACCTACCCGTTACAACTGATCAGTGTCACTCCTAAAGCAAATGCTAATCAGTTGTATACCATGCGACTTCAGCTAATACCCGGAAAACAGGCTGTTCCTTCTCCCGGAATGAATGCCATGGTGACTATCTTTTGCGATACAGATCGCTCCGGTACGTTATCCGTCCCTACCAGTGCCATCTTGCAGAAAGACGGAAAGTCGTATGTCTTTATCTACAATGCATCAGACCATACCGTACACAATTGTGAAGTATCTGTATTGCGGTTGACCAATGACGGGTACAGCCTTATTTCTTCTGACGGACTGCAACCCGGAGACAAAATCGTATCTTCAGGAGTACATCATATAGAAAACGGGGAAACCGTAAAAACTCTGCCTGAAATCACTCACACAAATATAGGAGGACTGTTATAATGGATATAAGTAAATGGGCATTCCATAATCGTAACCTGATTTATTTCCTGATAGCCGTCCTGATGTTCGGAGGAGCTTATTCCTGCTATCAGATGAGTAAACTGGAGGATCCGGAAATAAAGGTAAAACTTGCCATGGTGATCACCACATATCCCGGGGCTTCGGCACATCAGGTAGAGTTGGAGGTGACCGATGTACTGGAAAAGAACATCCGCACCATGGGAAATATAGATAATATAGAAAGTTATTCTTATAATGATCTGTCACTTATACAGATTGAACTTCTGAGCACCGTGCCGGATGATGATGTGGAGCAATGCTGGGATATGCTGCGTCGCAAAGTCAATGATGCCCGGGCTTCACTGCCCGAAGGAGTCAGTGCTCCTATTGTAAAAGACGACTTCGGGAATGTGTACGGTATGTTTTACGCTTTGACCGGTGATGGTTTGTCTGATCGTGAGTTGTCGGACTATGCCGAACTGATTAAGCGTGAAGTCGGCGAACTGGAAGGGGTAGACCGGATAGATCTGTATGGAAAGCGTCCGGAGTGCATCAACATCTCTTTGTTGCAGGATCGTATGGCAAATTTGGGTGTAAAGCCTGCTGAAGTTCTTGCTACCCTGAACGGTCAAAACAAGACTACCTATACCGGCTATTATGACAATGGTGACAATCGGATCCGTGTGACTGTCAATGATAAATTCAAGACGGTAGAAGATATAGGCAAAATGCTTATTCAAGGACATGATGACGACCAACTGCGTCTGAGCGACATCGCACAAATAGAGAAAGGCTATGAAGAGCCGGTCCGTAACGAAATGTACTATGACGGTGAGCGTGCACTGGGCATTCTGATAGCCGCTACCAGTGGTTCGGACATCGTGAAAGTGGGGCATGCCGTAGAGGCCAGACTGGCTGAACTCAAGGCCGAACGTCTGCCTGCCGGGGTCGAATATCAAAAGGTATTCTACCAACCGGAGCGTGTGGGCGAGTCATTGGGTACATTTGTCATCAACCTGATAGAGTCAGTCATCATCGTAGTGCTTATCCTGATGATTGCCATGGGATTTAAGAGCGGGGTTATCATAGGCATCAGCCTGGTGGTTACTGTTTTCGGTTCATTCTTGTTTCTTTATTCCGCAGGGGGAACCATGCAACGTGTATCTCTGGCTGCCTTTGTGTTGGCTATGGGGATGCTGGTCGATAATGCCATTGTCATTATCGATGGGATATTGGTAGATCTGAAAGCCGGGAAGGACCGGATGGAGGCAATGACCGCCATAGGGCGGCAGACTGCCATGCCGTTGCTGGAAGCTACACTGATCGCCATCATCGCTTTCTTGCCGATTTATATGTCGCCGGATACGGCAGGTGTCTATACGCGCGATCTTTTTATCGTACTTGCCGTTTCTTTGCTGCTCAGCTGGGTGTTGGCGTTGGTTCATGTACCGTTGATGGCTAACCGTCGTCTGCATTTTGCCGTAGAAGCCGATAGTGGTGGCAAACGGGTTTACAAGGGGAAGATTTATGCCGCATTACGTACGGCACTTCGTTTCGGATTGGCACACCGGTGGAGTTTTGTCTTTACCATGGTCGGTTTGCTGGCTCTTTCTGTTTTTGGCTATCAGTACATGCGGCAGGGTTTCTTCCCCGATATGGTTTACGATCAGCTCTACATGGAATATAAACTCCCCGAAGGGAACAACTATACCCGCGTAGAACAGGATCTGAAAGAGATAGAAGCTTACTTGAAAGGGCGTAAGGAAATCACCCATGTCACAGCTTCCATCGGTGGTACTCCCGGGCGGTACAATCTGGTGAGAAGTGTAGCTAACCCGTCACTTTCTTATGGAGAACTGATCATCGACTTCACCTCTCCCGAGGAGTTGGTAGACAATATGGATGAAATTCAGCGCTATCTGTCGGCAACTTATCCGGATGCTTACATCAAACTGAAGCGCTATAACCTGATGTTCAAGAAATACCCCATTGAAGCACAATTTCTGGGACCCGATCCTGCTGTTCTTCACCAATTGGCCGACAGTGCACGCAACATCATGAAGAATACCCCCGAAGTATGTCTTATCACTACCGATTGGGAGCCTCAAATACCTGTCCTGACCATTGAATATGACCAACCTGCCGCACGCGCACTGGGTTTGAGCCGCAGTGATGTCAGTATGTCTTTATTGACTGCTGCCGGTGGCATTCCTATCGGATCTTTTTATGAAGGCATACATAAGAACAATATCTATCTGAAATGTCTGGATAAGGAAGGACAACCGATAGAGGACTTGGGCAATACACAAGTCTTTTCTGCCTTACCATCCCTGAACGGGTTGCTGAACGAGGAGACCATGGTCAAGTTGAAGACTGGTACTCTTTCTAAAGAAGACCTGGTAGAAAGTATGATGGGGAGCACCCCGTTGCAGCAAATCAGCAAAGGAATCGATATTCGTTGGGAGGACCCTGTAGTGCCCCGTTACAATGGACAACGCAGTCAGCGTGTACAATGCTCGCCTGCTCCGGGCATTGAAACGGAGAAGGCACGATTGACCATTGCGGATAAGATAGAGCAGATACGGTTGCCCGACGGGTATTCATTGGTGTGGCAAGGTGAAAAGATAGCCAGCGACCAATCCATGAAGTATTTGTTCAAGAACTTCCCCTTAGCGATAATCCTGATGATCGCTATTCTGATTATGTTGTTCAAGGATTACCGTAAACCCATTATTATCTTCTGTTGCCTGCCGATGATATTCGTAGGGGTAGTGGGCGTGATGCTGCTTACCGGAAAGGTTTTCAACTTTGTAGCCATTGTGGGAACACTGGGACTGATTGGTATGTTGATTAAGAACGGCATTGTGCTGATGGATGAAATCACCTTGCAGATTAATGCCGGTATAGAACCGGTCACCGCGTTGATAGACAGTTCGCAAAGCCGTCTCCGTCCCGTAATGATGGCATCGCTCACTACTATTCTGGGGATGATTCCATTGCTGTCCGACGCTATGTTCGGTTCACTGGCAGCAGCCATTATGGGAGGGTTGCTATGCAGTACACTTATCACACTGCTTTTTATACCCATATTATATGCTTTATTCTTCAAGATAAGAAACGACTGATTAAAAAACGAGAACTGATGAAAAAGATAATTATACTTTCTCTTTGCTTTATGTTGTCGGACTTCTGTGCTCCGGCATTCGCACAGGAGACACTCAGCCTGCAAGAGTGTCGCGAAATGGCATTGAAATACAATAAGGAAATGGCGGCCTCCATTAAACAGACGGAAAGCACCCACTACACAGCCAAAAGTTACAAAGGGAACTTCTTCCCCAATTTTACAGCCAGCGGTACCGGACTTTACAGTAATGCCGACGGAAGTTACGGGATAGCCGGTGGCAATCTGCCCACTTTCCTGCCCGATGCGACCGGACAACTCATACCTAATGGCGGCTTTGCCTATTTTCCGGGTATCAACCTGGATTATAAGATAGGATGGGTCTATATGGGAGGGATACAGTTGGAACAGCCGCTTTATATGGGGGGCAAAATCACTGCTGCCTACAAGATGTCGGTACTGGGAAAACAGATGGCGCAGATGAATGAAACCCTGACTGCTACCGAAGTGATTCTGAAAACCGATCAGGCTTATGCTCTTGTCGTGAAAGCCAAAGAGATGAAGGTAGTAGCCGATGCCTATCATACGGTACTTACCGAGCTGAAGAAGAATGTAGAAAGTGCATACAAACACGGTCTGAAACCACAAAACGATGTATTGAAGGTACAGGTCAGGCTGAACGAGAGCGAGCTGGCTGTTCGTAAGGCGGAGAATGCGTTTCGGCTGGCTACCATGAACTTGTGTCATCTCATTGGAAAGCCATTGACTGCCGACATCCATGTTTCCGGTAACTTTCCGGAGATAGAGCAGGGATTGGAAATTCAGGTATTGGATATCACTGCCCGTCCTGAATATACTATTCTGGATAAACAAGTTGCCATAGCCAAACAGCAGGTGAAACTGAACCGCAGTGAATTGTTGCCCAAAATCGGTATCAAAGGTTCTTATGATTATGTACATGGTTTGGAACTGAATGACAAGAATTTCCTGGACAATGCCAGTTTTTCCGTCCTGCTCAATGTCAGCATACCGCTTTTCCATTTCGGTGAACGGAGCAACAAAGTACGTGCAGCCAAGGCCAAGCTGGAACAGACCCGCCTGCAACAGCAAAGTCTGAACGAGCAGATGTTGCTGGAACTAACCCGGGCGGCCAATAATCTTGATGAGGCGAAACTGGAAAGCGAGCTTGCCGACCGTTCTCTCCAACAGGCCGAGGAAAACAGGCGTGTCAGCAAAAGCCAATATGAAGTGGGATTGGAAACCCTTTCCGATCATCTGGAAGGACAAGCCTTATGGCAACAGGCATACGAAACGAAAGTGAATGCACATTTCCAGCTTTATCTGAATTATGTGGCTTATTTGAAAGCGGCAGGTATATTATATAATAAGATTAATTTATAAAAACTTAAACCGATGAAAAAGAATCTTTATTGGATGGCAGCAGCATTCATCACTTTAACTGCTGTAGGTTGTACAGCGAAGAAAGCCAATGTATCTGCGGCAGGCAGCGATACCACACAAGTGGTAGATATGCATACTGCCGAAACCTCTCTCGATTACTATGGAGTTTACAAAGGTACGGTTCCGGCTGCCGATTGTCCGGGCATAGAACTGACCCTGACATTGAAGAAGGATCGCACCTATACGTATCATTGGGCTTATATTGACCGTAAAGATGCCGATTTCGATGAAACCGGTACGTTTACGGTGAAGGATAATCTGCTTACGCTTACTGAAAAAGGAGGCGAAGTGTCTTACTTCAAAGTGCAGGAAGGCAGCCTGGTGATGCTGAACAATGAGAAACAGCCTGCTACCGGTGCTTTGGCCGATGCCTATGTATTAAAGCAGGAAGAGGTGTTCCTCGATTGATTTATTGGATCTTCGCCCGGTACGTCCGTTCCGAAAAGGTAAAATTGAAAAAGAGTGTGACTCCCCGTTCCCGTTGCATGCCGTTAGGCAGATGAAGCTGGTCGCTGTATTTCACTCCCAGGGAAAGAACGTTGCCGTTGTACAGAGTGAAGTTGCTTCCTGCACTGACATAGTAGTTGGTTGCTTTCTTCTTCTGAATGACTATATAAGAGTTGCTGACGCCCGCTCCGAGTAACAGTTTCACCGGATTCCGGTAAATATTGCCTGCCGTATAGGCTGTGCCTGCCGACAATCGGTGTTGGTTCTCGAAGCGGACGTTGCTTTGTGATGACTTCATACGACTCCAATCCGTATATTTATATTCAGCTGTCAGCGTCCAGCGCGGACTGTTGTATGCAAGTCCCGCTCCCACAAACTGGGGGAGGCATTGGCGCACATGGCTTTGGCTTTCGTCAATCGATTCGTTGCCCGATGTGCTGCTTACCGACAAGGTATTGTCTTGTGCCAGGTCTTGCGAATATCCGTATACAGCTCCTGCCACGAGGTACTTATTCCGGCTCAGTGGAAATTTGTATTGCAAGCCGAAGTCAGCATAAAAGGCATGCTTGTATGAGCTTTCTTCCACACTGATACTTCCCTGGGTTTCTGTCTGTTTGATGGTCCCGGTTACGTAGGAAAGGTTAGCGCCGACAGAAAATCCCTTGAAAAGCCGATAGGCTGTACTGATTCCCATTTTAGACAATCCGCCTTCGCCTTCGAAGAGTGACGATACGGTGGAACTGCCGGTTCCCGTGATGTCCTGATCCAGTGTGATGGCATAGCCTACACTACTGACCGGTGCCATGAACACGGCTCCATACCAGCGTGGAGTGATGCGGCAACCGATGCTCAGGTTGTTCAGGTTACCTACCAGCGAGTGATTGCTCGTCCCGGTTTGTGTATATACCTTGTAAGCTCCCATTACTCCGGCGTCTATCAGGAAGCGTTGTCCCTCGATGGCGGTAAGTGAGGCCGGATTGGCTGTATTCAGGAAGTTGTAGCTTTGCAAGGCAATTCCTGCTCCACCAAGTCCGGAGTATTGTCCGCCTTCTCCGGTTGAGAGTTCGCCCAGTCCGAACATGGAAGTCGGGGAGTTGGTGGTATTTTGACTATATATTAATAAAGTGGAGTGGCAAAGAGTAAGCAATAGAATCAGGTTTCTTTTCATGGGTTATATGTTTTATAAAGTAGGGTTAGTTTCACGGGATTGCTGTCCGGATGTCTGGCATCCCCGAATACGACTCCGTTCAGGGTAGTGAAGAATAAGTTGTCCGGGAGCATCAGTTGAAGAATCTTCCGGTTGTATCCTACCGTTCCCAGATTGCTTTGCAGGAAAGAGGTGATATCGAAAGAGTAATAGGTATCTTCTCCCATCATTTCATCTGTTACCAAGCTTCCGGTTTGTACGGAACTGCCTGAAATATCAGTCACTACATCTTCCGTCACATTGTTTTCATCGGCTGTATACAGTGTCAGCGATTCGGGAAGGGGATACTGTTTGCCATAAGTTCCTTTTACCGGATATAGCCGGAGCAGGGCGCTTTCGATGGTCACCAGCCTGCCTTCGGCACGCAGGTCATTGAGAAATGGAAAATCAATATTGATATACATGCCGGTCAACCCTTGCAGATAGGACTGGTGCTCCGATTTTTCTGAAGGAAGCCCGTTGTTGAGTCCGCTTTGCAAAGAGGAGAGTGCGGTCCGGCTGCGGTCACAACTGACCTGGTTGAACCTCAGATCGCTGTTGGGTAAAAAATCGGCGGACAGTTCCGTGGCATCCGTTTCCGTCTGATGATAATAGAGAGTGATGCATAAGCTTGAGTCGTTCACCATGAAACCGTTGACACAATTTCCCCCTTCTTCGGGAATAAACGCGATACCTTTGAAATAGTCGCGGAAGTACTCTTGCGACTCCATCTCACGTGAACCGGCCTGAAAATGTTCGAACCACTCGACTCCCCATTCGTCGGGGAGGCGGATTTCATGTTCCCGGATTGTTTCGCCCGGGGTGGGGGTGAAAGTAAAGGAAGCCAGGGGAGTGGAGTGATAGGACACCTTCGAAGTAGTGTACAGATAACCTTCGTCCAAAGACAGATTCTCCGATAGACTGTGCAGTGAGATACGTTGCGGACTCAGGGTATCTCCCAGATAGTTACCCGATGAATAGAACCGGATGGTAATGGAGTCGAATCTGTAGTCGGCATTTTCACTGAATGAAACTGTCGGTACGTCATATTCGGCATAGAAAGCCGCCTTTATCTTTCCCCAGACGGGATCGTCAATGGTTCCTATCTGGCAGACAGTGTCACCCGATGTGGCAAGAGAGTCACTCAGGATAGTGCTGAGGCGTACGGTACAGGTATCGGTTTGTATGGTTCGCAGGGAGCTTTCCACCCATTTGCCTCCCGCCGTCGACAGTTCGTCACGACAAGAGGCGAGGAGTGATATAAAAAGAGTGATAAAAAACAAGGATAAGTTTTTTCGTTTCATGAATCGGATCATTTTTGCCGCAAAAGAAGACGATTTATTTTCCCTGTAAAAAAAGGATCGACTAATCGGAACGATTTATCGACTTCATTTTCGTTGGTAGAGAGAATGTGCCTGTTAGTCGATCCTTTTTTTGGCGCTTACCGATGTCGCCTACATTTGCGGTCAGTAATTAACGATTAAAAAAACAGAATAAAAGAATGACTGGAATAGAAAAAACAGTAACGAATAGGTCGGGGGCCGGAGCTTTGGTGCTCTGTGCCATACTTTTTTGCTTGTGCGCCTGTACGGAAGATGCTTCCTATACGGCAGGAGTCTGGTACCGCCGTTCGGACTTCGACGGGGTGGCACGGACCGATGCTGCCGGTTTCACCATTGGCAACAAAGGATATATCTGTGGAGGTTACAACGGGAAAACAACCCGTCTGGCCGATACCTGGGAGTATGACATCGACAATGACTGGTGGACGCAACGTGCCGATATGCCCGGTACGGTTCGGAATGCCGCTACAGGTTTCCCGGTGGGGAATAAAGGGTACATCACTACCGGTTACAATCCCGATCAGAAGTATCTGGCCGATACGTGGGAGTACGATCCGGAGACAAATACCTGGCGGCAAATGGATGACTTCAAAGGGGGAGCCCGTTATTATGCCCTTGGGTTTGGCATTGATAATTATGGCTATGTAGGTACCGGTTACAATGATAACTATTTGAAGGACTTTTATCGATTCGATCCTACTGCGGCAGCCGGTTCGCAATGGACTATCGTGAATGGTTTCGGTGGACAAAAGCGTCAGGGAGCCACAGCCTTTGTGATCGATGGAAAAGCCTATGTCTGTGGAGGACAGAACAACAATTCCGATGTGTCGGACTTTTGGCGTTTCGATCCTTCTGCCGCCACGCCGTGGACACAATTGAGAGATATTGCCAATACCAGCGATGATGATTATGATGACGATTATACTTCTATTGTCCGTTCTTACGGAGTCAGTTTTGTGATCGATGGAAAAGCGTATCTGACTTTGGGCTCTACTGCCGGAGGAAGTTATTATTCGAACTATTGGATCTATGATCCTGAAACCGATCTTTGGGAAGGAGACGACCTGACAGCGTTTGAAGGCAGTACACGCATCCATGCTGTCTGTTTTTCTACCGGAATCCGGGGGATCATTGCGACAGGCGGCAGTGGATCGAGTTCATACTTTGATGACACTTGGGAGTTGAAGCCTTATGAATATGAAGAAGAATAAGAGCATACTTTGGCTGACTCTCGCTATCTGCATGCTGATATCCTTCTTCTTATACCATCGGCATGAGGCTTGTAGGTATAGTCTCCAAATAATTGAAACGGAGAATGAAGGCGGATATGGTTACCGGATTCTTTGTGGCGACCGGGTAGTGATCTGCCAGCCATACATACCTTCACTTCCCGGACGGAAAGGGTTTGCTTCGGAAGAAGATGCCCGGAGAGTCGGAAAGCTGGTACTGGAAAGGATACGGTCGGGAAGTGATTTCACGATATCGGCTTCCGACTTGGAGCAGGTGACGGAAACAAATGGATTCCTTTACAGGGCTCACTGAAAATCGATATTTGAAAATGTATTTGCAAACAGGAGAATGAAAAGCGATACCTTTTGGTCTTTATAAGGCAAGTTTAAGGTTTCTTTTTGATAGGTTTCGAAGCACTGCCCCGTTGGTTTTAAATTAACGGGGCTTACCTTTTAAACCCAAATACCTTTGATTTAAAACCTATTTTTGTATTTGTATAGTGCTGCTTTTGAGTTGGTTATGGTTTTGTGCCGCCACGAATCGGTTTCATCCCGGTCTTCGCCTGCTTTGTCTGCTCTGTGGTGAAAATACTATTTCGAATAGATTTAAACTTACTCTAAAACTATTTTTTATTTTGGTTTGTTTTATCTTTGCATAGACACACTTCACAAAAAAATATGCTTGTATGCAGAGAGCCAAAAAGAATTATCTTATTTATGCGGTTATGTTGCTCCTTTTCGGGGCGCTTATTTACATGGCTATCGAGGAGGGAGATCGTTTTTCACACCATGCGGTAGCATCGTCAACTGTCGCAGAAGACACTCCTTTCACTATGTTTTGTCAGTTTGTCACCGACAACTTACATCATCCCTTGAGTATATTGCTGATACAGATCATTGCTGTCCTGCTGATGGTAAGGCTTTTCGGCTTTCTGTTCAAGCATATCGGGCAGCCCGGGGTGATTGGTGAGATTGTGGCGGGTATTGTGTTGGGGCCTTCTGTGTTAGGCTATTTTTTCCCGGATGTGTTTCAAGCCCTTTTCCCTCCCGAATCTCTTACCAATCTGGAGTTGCTGAGCCAGGTCGGACTGGTTCTTTTCATGTTCGTAATCGGGATGGAACTAGACTTTAGCGTACTCAAAAACAAGATAAACGAAACATTGGTCATCAGCCATGCGGGTATATTGGTTCCGTTCTTCCTCGGCATCGTGGCATCCTACTGGATTTATGAAGAGTATGCGGCTGCCCAGACCGCCTTTCTGCCGTTTGCCCTCTTCATCGGTATCTCAATGAGTATAACCGCTTTTCCGGTGTTGGCACGCATCATTCAGGAACGGAATATGACAAAGACTTCTTTGGGAACTTTGGCCATTGCTTCGGCTGCCAATGATGACGTCACTGCCTGGTGTCTGCTGGCTGTAGTCATCGCCATAGCCAAGGCGGGAACGTTTGCCAGTGCCCTTTACGCCATCGGGCTGACGGCTCTTTATATCATTATCATGTTTATGGTGGTACGTCCTTTCCTCAAGAAAGTGGGAGAGGTGTATGCCAATCAGGAGGTGATTAACAAAACATTTGTGGCGCTGATTCTGCTGATTCTCATCATTTCTTCCACGCTTACCGAGATTATCGGTATTCATGCCCTGTTCGGTGCTTTCATGGCAGGAGTGGTGATGCCGCCCAGCATCGGATTCCGCAAGGTGATGATGGAAAAAGTAGAAGATATTGCCCTTGTCTTTTTCCTTCCTCTTTTCTTTGCCTTTACAGGATTGCGTACCGAGATCGGATTGATCAACAGTCCGGCGCTTTGGGGTGTCTGCCTGCTGCTGATTACGGTTGCCGTAGCAGGAAAACTGGGAGGATGTGCTGTTGCCGCGCGTTTGGTAGGTGAGTCCTGGAAAGACAGTTTTACTATCGGTACGCTGATGAATACACGGGGACTGATGGAACTGGTGGCACTGAATATCGGATACGAAATGGGAGTACTTCCGCCTTCTATCTTTGTAATCCTCGTCATTATGGCATTGGTAACTACTTTTATGACGACTCCGTTGTTACACCTTGTCGAGCGGATTTTTGCCCGTCGTGAAGAACGCTTGTCGGCCAAGCTGAAGCTGGTCTTCTGTTTTGGCAGGCCGGAGTCGGGACGCAGCCTGCTTTCCATCTTTTTCTTATTGTTCGGAAAGAAGATGAAAGCTGCCCAGGTCGTTGCTGCCCATTTTACAGTGGGTACGGATCTGAACCCCCTGAATGCAGAACAGTATGCCCGAGATAGTTTTTCCCTCGTGGACGAAAAAGCTTCCGAATTGGGACTTAGCGTTGAGAATCGTTACCGGGTAACCGATAAATTGGTACAGGATATGATCCGGTTGGCACGAAAAGAGCGTCCCGATATGTTTCTGTTGGGAGCCGGTAGCAAGTACAGGCCGGATACTGCGGGAAGCAATGGGGTGCTGTGGCTCTCTCTGTTTCGCGATAAGATAGACGATGTAATGGAGCAGGTGAAATGTCCGGTTGCTGTTTTTGTCAATCGTGGCTATAGCGGCAGCTCCCCCGTCTCTTTCGTACTGGGGGGAGTGATTGATGCTTTTTTGTTGACTTATCTTGAAAGTATGTTGGAAGGGGGAGCACAGGTTCATCTCTTCCTTTTTGATACGGATGATGAAGCTTTCCGGCAATCGACCGATCCGATCTTGGCAAAATATTCGTCTCAGATCCGGACGCAGCCTTTTAGTGGTGCTGCCAATCTGACTTCGGCAGCGAAGGATGGCTTGCTTGTGATGAGTCACTTATCTTATACGAAGCTGTCCGAAGAAGAAGAGGTGTTCCGCGATTTGCCTTCACTGTTGGTCATCCGGAGGCCTAAGAAGGGTTGAAGTTTCAAACCCGACAACTGCTGATTCGTATTGATTACTGAATTCTAACGACTAATTATTTTGAAAGATGACAATTGATAATCAAACCGGTCTGGTACTCGAAGGAGGAGGTATGCGCGGCGTATTTACCTGTGGGGTACTGGACTATCTGATGGACCATGATATTCGTTTTCCCTATACAATCGGGGTCTCTGCGGGAGCTTGCAACGGGCTTTCGTATATGTCTCGCCAGCGTGGACGGGCCAAGTACAGTAACATCGACTTGTTAGAGAAGTACCATTATATCGGATTGAAGCATTTGCTCAAGAAACGGAATATCCTGGACTTCGATCTTCTCTTTACGGAATTTCCCGAACATATTCTTCCTTACGATTATCAGGCATACTTTGATTCGCCCGAACGATATGTGATGGTGACTACCAATTGCCTGACCGGGGAAGCCGATTACTTTGAGGAAAAAAAGGATAAGAACCGTGTAATCGACATCGTCCGTGCTTCCAGCAGCCTTCCTTTCGTTTGTCCCATAGCTTATGTAGACGGCATCCCTATGCTGGATGGCGGTATTGTAGATTCAATTCCTTTGCAACGTGCCATACACGACGGATATCGGAATAATGTAGTTGTCCTCACCCGGAATCGTGGTTATCGGAAAGAGAACAAAGACATCCGTATTCCTCCTTTTGTCTATCGTAAATACCCCAAGATGCGGGAAGCGTTAAGTCGGCGTTGTGCTGCGTACAATGCACAGTTAGAGATGGTAGAGCGTATGGAAGAGGAGGGGGACATCCTTGTCATCCGTCCTCAGAAGCCTGTTGTGGTGGACCGCATTGAACGTGATATTCAAAAACTGACCGATCTCTATGAGGAAGGATACGAATGTGCGAAGCGGCAGTTTGAAGTTCTCTGATGATGTGTCCGGTGTACTGAAAATAGGGATGACCGTAGCCACCGAAAATAAAGTTAAAACTCCGGTTAGCAAGATAACAAGTCGGTTGTAGGTGCGTTTCTATATCACGTCACTATAAAATAATATATTATGGATGCTTTAAAGATGCTGATTGTTGTAACCGGAACCGATATGTATGCCGATGGTAACCTGCAAACAGGGTTATGGCTCAGTGAGTTGACCCATATCTATCATTGTGCCGAAGAGGCAGGGTATGAAATAACCGTCGCAAGCCCCAAGGGCGGCAATGTTCCTGTTGATCCGGAGAGTCTAAAACCGATGATGTTGGACAAACTTTCTAAGGATTATTGGGATGATCTTGAATTCAGGCGTGAATTGCAGCATGCAAAAAGTTTAGCCGAAGTTTCCGGACAGCTATTTGACTGTGTTTATTTGGCAGGTGGTCATGGTGCGATGTATGATTTTCCTGACGATACTGTATTGCAGGCGATTATTGAAAAGCATTATGAGAGTGATAAAGCAGTAGCGGCCATCTGTCATGGTGTAAGCGGGCTTTTGAATGTTAAACTGTCCGGAGGAGAGTATCTTATCAAAGATAAAAAGATCACAGGCTTTTCTTGGTTTGAAGAAAGTTTGGCCGGGAGAAAAAAGGAAGTACCTTTCGACCTTGAGGCTGCACTCGAAAAGAGAGGAGCCGACTACGAGAAGGCATTGATTCCGATGACCTCGAAAGTAGTGGTGGACTGTAACCTGATAACGGGACAAAACCCGTTCAGTTCAAAAGAAATGGCAGAAGTTGTAATGCGGCAATTGAGTCGCGAAAAGTAATTTTGATTATTATAGGAAATGAATTTAGAAGAAGTCTTAAATTATCGTCGTTCCGTGCGGGTGTTTGATAAAACGAAGCCGTTGGACCCTGAGAAAGTGAAACATTGTCTGGAACTGGCAACATTGGCGCCTAACAGTTCAAATATGCAATTGTGGGAGTTTTATCAAGTCATACAGCCGGAATTGCTGGCAAAAATATCCAAAGCCTGCCTTGATCAGACCGCAACTTCAACGGCTTCGGAGGTTGTTGTTTTTGTTACGCGTCAGGATTTATACCGGATCCGGGCAAAGTTCGTGCTTGATTTTGAAAGAGGAAACGTGAGACGAAACAGTCCCAAAGAACGTCAGGAAAAACGTATTAAAGACAGAGAGCTCTATTATGGAAAGCTAATGCCGTTTCTGTATGCCCGCTTCTTTAGGATACTGGGACTCCTGAGATCTGTATTGGCTAAGGCTATCGGCCTTTTCCGCCCCATTGTGCGTGAAGTTTCCGAAAGTGATATGCGTGTTGTCGTCCACAAATCTTGTGCACTGGCTGCCCAGACATTTATGATTGCCATGGCAAACGAAGGATATGATACCTGTCCTTTGGAGGGTTTTGACAGCAAACAAATGAAGAAACTATTGAAGTTGCCTCATGGGGCGGAAGTGAACATGGTGATCGCCTGTGGAATACGGGATGGAAACAAAGGAATCTGGGGTGAACGGGGCAGAGTACCGTTTGATGAAGTTTATCATAGAGTTTAATGTTGTTTGTATCCATTTAGGCCATAATACAAAATGTAAGCTTCCCCGGCGATGACCAACAGCCATGTCCAAAGCCAGTTGCCACCCATCACATCGGCAAAGATTCCTTGTAAAAGAGGGATAATACCTCCGCCGATGACTCCCATTGTCAGCACTCCGGATGCCTTAGTGGTATATTTCCCCAGTTGGTCGGTTGCCAATGTAAAAATGGCCGGCCACATGATGGAATGAAAAAAGCCTATCAATGTCAATATCCAGGGATTGGCCGTCAGCATAGCAAGCACGAGTAGTACGATGGCTCCGATGGAGGCTATCACCAGTTGCTTTTCGGAAGGGACCTGCTTGATAAAGGAGCCTAAGAAGCGTCCCAATAACAGCAATCCCCAATATAAGGCAGCCATGTGGGTAGCGTTTGAGGCGAACGATCCTCCGAGTTCGGATGCATACATATTGACATTAGCTCCGACGGCCACCTCGATGCCTACATAGAAGAAAATACCCCATACCCCTAATTTCAGGTTTCTAAAGGACCATACGCTTTTATCAAATTTTTCTCCCGGTGCTTGGCGTACATTGTCGATAGAAGGCATTTGTGTTTTACCAACTAAAAGAGTAATAATCAGCATGATCAGAATCAATATGATCAGTGGGATAATGAACTGCTTCGTCACGATGTCGTGCAAAGGTGTTCCGTGAAATATCAGATAACTGATTACCAACGGAGCGATAGCCATACCTATCGAGTTGCTTGTTCCGCCGATCATCTGTCGCTGCAAGGCTGTTGTTTTACCAATCCGGCAAACTGTGAGATATAGATTGAGCACTACTTGCAGGATCGTTGCGGCTACACCGATCACAAAAGAGCCGATCAGAAAAATGAAAAAGCCGACAGAAATGTGATTTCCGATGATGGAGACCTGCATGGGCGTATATATATGGAAAAGCACAGCTGCTTCGTAGATTGCCAGTCCGGCGATAAGTATCAGTAAGGCAAGATAAGATGTTTTTCGGTATCCGTATTTTTCCAGCCATCGTGTTCCGAATCCTTCGGATAGGGGATAGGCAAGAAACCATGAAAAATTCAGCATTGTCACCAATGCATTGGTGATATTACCATCGTGGGGCAGCATAGCTGTTTGTAACGGTATCTGGAATTGTTGATTGATGACGGTGAAAAGTCCCACGATAAAATACAATATCAGCATTACCATAAATACGGTAAACACGTTTACGACTTTGGTTTGATTGCGCTTTTGGTTCATAAGAGATCATTTGAATTACATGTTTGGGAAACAATCTTTTGTTTTGAAAGTTGTGTGAAAACATATTATTTACCTATATTATAATGAAATTTGAAAGAGTACTTCATAACTATGTTAGCTAATACAAGACATAAACAAAGTTAGACCAATATATAATTTAGGTTGAAAAGGCTATGATGGGCATTAATTGTTCATATCTATAAAAGCAGGTGTCTGAATAGGGATTTGGGTAGCCATTGAAAGTAGCATCGGTATCTATACTTACCGATTGTTATTATGTAAGCAATATCTCGAAATCTATATTAAAAAGTGGGAAAAAGTGATCTTGGGATAACTCTCTGTTTTCAAAAAAATAGTGAGACAGGAGTGGATCGGCAAGCGAAATGCAAATATTGAGCCTGTTTATACCATGAAATCCGGAAGTCGGCAACAGGAAGTTAACATCGTAAAAACAAAGAACTAACTTCTTGGCAAGAGAAAGTTAATATCCTGAAAGCAGGAAGTTAACTTCCTGCTTTCAGGATATTAACTTTCAGACAAAAAAGCAAGGTCAGGTTGTAGAAAAAACAATAAATAGAATAAAAAAAAGGGTATTTCTTTCTGGAATCCAATCACAAACGGGTAGCATGCGAATAGCATTTTGAAATCATTCAGGTACTTCAGGCTTCGATCTTGTTACGACATCCGTCAACAATCCTTTATTGTGATCAAAATATCCTCTAAATACAAGATGCGTGAATTGTACTATTGCAAAATCCACACGTTTTTATCCTATCCGTTCCCTTTGGGCTGTAAAAAAGCGCTTCTCCGCATTTTAAAAATACAAAATGGCAGACTGTAAGTGAGCGTGAAAAACAAGTTGTATCAGCACTTTCTTCTACGTTAGTAGATTAGAGTAGATGGAACTGAGAAAAAGGCAGGTGGAAGATGGGAGGATGGAGCTGCCTGATATATATATGGTATACCTTATTATATGTAAATGCAGTTGTGTTTCTTTTTCTTTTTATCCGGGAGCTTTTTTACGATTATATTCGCGTAAGTGTTTTTTGGGGTTGCGTGTTGAAGGCGCATGAAGAAGAAGTTTGAATGTGGCTTGTATGATAAAATCCCATTAAAATTCAACCTTATTGAAAAATTAGAATTTTTTTTCTCTTAACTCTTGCTTAGTATAATTATAATATCTATATTTGCTTCGAACAATTAAATATACCCAATTATTAAAGGGAACTTTAAAAAGTATGTTAACCATTGGCAGTTGGCAAATATAGCCAATTTTGATAGAACAGAGAAGAATTAAGGTATTACACTAATATTGAATTACTTATATTATTAACACTAAAAAATTGAGATTATGAAAAAGAAACTCATGATGGTTGCAGTGCTTCTGGGTGCTTTGTCACTGGGTGCTTGCGTAGACAATGACGAATCGGCATCGGTAGAAGCGGTACGTAATGCGAAAGCTGAACAGTTAAAGGGCTTGGCAGCATTGGCAAATGCACAAGCTGAGGCTACAAAAATTACAGCTGAGGCAGAAGCGGCATTGAAAAATGCACAAGCTGAATATCAGAAAGAAATGACTGAAGAAGCTAAACAAAAGTTTGCAGTTAAAATTGAGCAGATCAAGGCTAAAGCCGAGCAAGATATTGCCGCAGCAAAATTGCAAGCTGCCCAAGATCAGCAGGCATTATTGGATCTTGCCGACAAACGATTGAGAGAACTTTATAGCCAATATTCTATTGCTGTAGGTGAGCTTAATCAATATACCGGTAGAAAACTGAATGCAGTCACTGAACTTACTGCTTTGGAGAGTGGTATAGTTGATTTTAAGACTCAGCAAGAAATCAATATTGCCCGTCAAGAGAGATATATAGCAAACTATAATTTCCAGATCGGACTGTATGAAAAGTACGAGAAGGTGGATAAGACGGAGCTGGAACAAAAGGCTATCACATTGCGTAAAGAATACGATAAAGTGAACGCATTGGTAGGACCTAAAGAAACGGCTAGATACAATGCTAACAAAGCTTTTGAAGAAGCTAGCTATAGATTTAATTCTTACTACTATCCGGAACCTAATTCTAATGGTGAAAACTATGTAAAAGATCCTATTAAGACAGTTGCCAGTGTAAAGACTTTTGAAGCTAAACGTTGGTGGAATGTATATGCTCAGGAAAATAAAGCGTTATCAGCTAATAAATCTATTCCATATTATACATTGAATGCTTCAGGTGTTGAAAGTAAAAAGCAGGAACTCGCTAATACATTGAAATATAATAAAAGTTATTTGGGCACTCCTAAGGCAGGGGAAACTCCTGCTAAAGGACTGTATAAAGATTTAGCTACTGCGGAAACTAATTTAGAGAATGCTAAAAAGGCTGATCCGGTAAATCAAAGTGACGTAGATTATTGGCAGGGAGAAGTTGATCAAGTAAAGGCTAATATTGAATCAGCTAAAAAACTAATAGCGGATAATGAAGCAGATGTTGCGGAGTTCGCCGCATTGATCGCTACATTCTCGGGTGACGATTTGAAGGCTTATGATAAAGCGGTTGAGGATCAGAAAGCGCTTGCGGAAGCATTGGAAACAGCTCTTAAAGAATTGAATGCCGCACAAGAAGCTTCTTCCAAGGCTGAAGCTGAATGGCAGACCGCTGCAAGTGCTGCAAACTCTGCTTTCGATGTTGATAAAGCTATTGAAGATTTGAAATATAGTATTGCTGGTTGTGAACAACTGATTATTACTTATAAAACTCAGATCAATAGCCAAGAAGACGCCATTGCCAGCAAGAAAGCTGAGATTGAAACAATCAATACTCAGATTGAAGCTCAGACTGCAATCGTAAATAACTGGAAGGCTCAGATTGAAGCTGCTATCGAAGCACAGAAATAATCGCCAATAGTAACGGCAAAAAACAACAAATTAAAAAAAGTATCGTATGAAAATAAAAAGACTTTTAGTGTTGGCCGTTCTACCCATGCTGTGTCTTGCAGTGAATGCACAGAACTCCAGTAAAGACAATACTCCTAAAAAAGGAGACTTTACGGTAGCAGCTACTGTTGGATACAATAGTTACACAAGTGTCACAGCCCCTTCGGGGCTGCTGACTGACTATGAAGTCAGAGCGCTCTCTACCAACTGGGCAGACAAAAAGCTGATGGTTGGTTTTGAAGGAGGCTGGTTCTTCAAAGATCAGTGGAAACTAAATTTGGGTGGCGGTGTCAGCTTCACGAATAACCCCGGTTATCCGGCTGTTCCCGGCACAATAGACGATTCGAATAAGAATAACTCGGCTGACGAGAATATGGGAGAGATTCCTAATTATCGTGCCGTAGCCGATGCTCAGTCGTTCGCCTATAATGTGTCAGCAGGTGTTGATCGTTATTTCAACATCAAGCGTGTTCCTAACCTGATGTGGTATACAGGTATTCGCGTAGGTTTTGCTTACGGTGAAAATGAAATGAAGTATGATGAAGAGACCTCTATGGGCAAATCTATTGCCGAGAGTTGGAATCTTCGCGGCGCCTTGACTATCGGTGTCGACTACTTTGTTCTTCCTGCACTCTATATCGGTGCGCAGATTGATCCGTTTGCATATACGTACAACAAGACTACGTATAACCCGCAAGCAGGTCTTGGCGATCTGTCGGCAGACAGCCACAACTACAGTGTGCTGGCCGCTCCGACATTTAAGATCGGATTTAAGTTTTGACCTCTATCTCCATCCGGCTGATAGGCCATCGGCCGGGTGGACGATTTTATAAATAAATAAGTCCATTTATTTATACCTCCCCGGTGTCCGTGACGGCTGTCGGGGATTTTTATGTGATTGGTATCTTTGGGAAAGACTGAATGGTATTTGGAATATGAAAAAGAGTAATATATACATAGGTGAAGTGATAAAACAGGTCATAGCCGAAAAGCAGGTGACAAAGGCCGAGCTTGCCCGTAGGTTGGGGGTAAAACCACAGAGTGTGGACTATCTGCTGACACGGAAAAGTATCGATACGGATACCCTGTATAGCTTGTCGTTGGCGCTGGATTATGATTTCGCTGTTTTATATTCCATAAAGAAAGAGCATGCCCTTGCTACGGACGAAGAGTCTCCGTTTAAAGTGGGAAATGCAAAGATCAGTTTAGAGATCGAGTTGCGTCCCGATGAAATGTTGAAACTGAACCTGAAACAGAAGATTGCAGACTTGTTGGAAGGAAAGGGAAAGTGATTTTACATATCTGATATCTTCTTTTCACCTGCTTTTCTATAAACAAATAGAAGGAAGAAGGGAATTACCTCGTATTTATAATTCTAAAAAGATCTTTTTACTTCTTTTGTAAGTTGTTGATAATTAGAGGATAAATAGTAGACGAAACAAAATTAGCAGCCTTTGAAACAAATCTTTTAGTTGGGAAATGGGATTCCGCGTTCCTTTGCGGCATCAAAACAATCTCAATCAACTAAAAAATTTAAGTACCATGATGAAGAACCAGAAAAGGGCTGTTTGCTTGCTGGCTTGCTTGCTGATAGCGGGCTTCACAGCTGCACAGGAAAAGAAAGAATCTGCTCAAACAGCTTCCGGATCAAAGGAAGAAGGCAATCGTAATGTTATGCTGAACGCTTCGAGCGCCAATGGTCCCCGCGAAATCTCTATCGGCTTGCCGGGTGGAGACGTAAATGTACTCGAAAACGGACTCCCCGTAGTCTATACCTCTAATCCGCATAATGTAAATACGCACTGGCGTGGAGACAGCAGTCTCGGGCACGTCGGGTTGCTCAAAATCTCCGAAACCGCCATTACTACCGGCAATATCGGTTATGCTGTAAACTCTTTCACCCAGTTGGGAACAGAAAAGTTTCGTGGAATCGTCAATTATAGTACCAATCACTTTGGCAAGCAGCAGTTCGATGCTAATATCAGCGGTGGTATGGGGAAAGGATGGTTCTACAGTGGAAGCGTTTACCAAAATTTTGATCCGGGCAGTTTCAAACTGCGTTTTACATCGAATCAGGACCGTACTCAAATCTATAAAGCAGCCCTGACCAAGAATTATAATGAAGGACGCGGACAGCTGTCGGCTATCTATCACTACAGCAACAGCCGTTGGCCAAGCAACGAAGTGACTTCGGCCCCTTTCATCTATGTAGGCGACGGTAGCGTGAAAGAAATACCGGGATTCAGCCTCGGAACAAGTTCCTATCTGCCTACAACGGGCGAAATGCTCTACCGTGACATGCGTACGGGTGAACTGAAGGAGACCAATCTTTATGATGCCACTTTGAATAGAGGAAACCAGTTGACCTTGCTCAACACGTACACCTGGGATAATGGCCTGAACTGGAAGATCAATCTGAAGTATGATCATGCCTTGGGTTCGTATGTCTACCAGACTCCAATGGCCATGGAACAGAAAGATGCCTCTGCCGGTTACTACCTGAAAGCGGTAGACGGTACATTGAAACCGTATGAAGGATATGTGCAGAGCCGCATGTCTTGCCTTAACCGGGGAAAAATCGATGAGTTTTTCGCTACCTCCGAACTCTCCCGTTCCTATCGTAATACGACCTGGAGAATCGGAGTGAACGAATGGCACTATAAGGTGGATTATGCTTCGAATACTACCATGTACGATCATACGGTAGGGGAGTATCCCGAACGTCTGGTACGTGAAGGGAATACAGATGGTGTATATTACGATTTCAATAAGAATGCTTCGGAATATTATAAAGGACATGAAAACAAACTGGCTGTTTATGCCACTCACGATTGGGATATTTCGCCCAAGTGGAACGTGTATTATGGCGCCCGTCTGGAATGGCAGCACCTGGAAGGTGAAAATGCGGCTGTATACGATGCCGAAGGGAATGCCGTAGGCCGTTTCCCGGATTATTACCTGGGAGCTGTGTCCGATAAAGGAGTCAGGATCACTCCCCGTCTTTTCGACTACGACTGGATGAACATGGCCTTTACTGCCGCCGCTACTTATAAGCTGACCCGTGAATTTGGTTTTACCGCCGATTTCACTTACAACACACAGCGTCCCGGCTTGTCGAACTTTGCACCGGCCACTATGCCCAATACCGATAAAATCTCTGTTCCCCTGGGACGTGCCGGGGTCTATTATAACACCGATTGGATCAGTCTGACCTCTCTGTTCTCTTATATCTCGAAGACGAATAACAACT
This sequence comes from Bacteroides fragilis NCTC 9343, assembly GCF_000025985.1. NCBI lineage: Bacteria > Pseudomonadati > Bacteroidota > Bacteroidia > Bacteroidales > Bacteroidaceae > Bacteroides > Bacteroides fragilis. The sequence continues at coordinate 3,726,142 of NC_003228.3, read as the reverse complement.
CGACACTGAACCTGATTAATCCGAATGACCAGACTGAGATTCTCGCCGCCCCGTTGAGTTATGACATCCAAACCATCGGCTGGACGACGGATGCAGTGATCAAGCCGTTTAAGGGCTTCAACTTCCACTTCTTGTTCACTTATCAAAGTCCGACTTACAAGAAGTATGAAACGAGTGTGACCTTTAAAGACGGTACGGTGGGGGAGATCGATGCCACAGGGAATATTGTGACGGAGATTCCGAAAGTGCTTGTCGAACTGGATCCCAGCTATAACATCACGAATGATCTCAGAGTCTGGGCCAGCTTCCGCTACTTCAGCAAGACGTATGCCAACATTAAAAATGCTTACTATTTCAACGGACGCTGGGAAACCTTCGGAGGTATCAACTGGACGGTGAACAAGCATCTTGCGTTGAGTGCCACGGTTATCAATTTCCTGAATCAGACCGGGGCTAAAGGAAGCATTGCCGGTGCCGAACTGGTGGACAAAAAAGATGCGGCATCTTATAACGGTCATTGGATGGCGGGCAGTTATATTCGTCCGTTTACCGTGGAGCTGGCTGCCAGTATCCGCTTCTGACAGGAGTTTGGTATCAATCGTTATACAATTTGAAACAAAATTAATAGCCGGTGGCAGATATCTCCGCTATATTTGCCACCGTAAATACGGCTATTACATTACTTAATAAAAATACCATGTTATCATGAAAACAACTTTTATGAATGTAAGTAGAGGAGTGATCGGTGCTTTGGCTTTCTCTCTCGGAATTTCGTCTTGCCAAAGCTCACAAAGTAAAATGATATTTGAACAGGAAGGCGACAGCCTTACGGTGATTCATATTACAAATCCTACGCAGTATTTACTTTTGCCCGTCGAGGAGAAGACTCCCGAAGCACAGGTCTGCATTGCTTCGGACTCGGTTCCGGTAGACATGGACGTACGCCTGTCAAGGGAGAAAGTGGACTATTTTGTTCCCTTTGCTTTGCCTAAGGGAGAGAAAGAGGTAGCCGTGCGTATCCGTCACTTGCCGAAGGAGGCTTTGTGTTGGAAAGAACTCAAGCTTTCGGATACTTTTGACACGACCAATACAGACCAATACCGTCCCTTGTATCACCATACTCCGCTCTACGGATGGATGAACGATGCCAACGGACTGGTATATAAAGATGGTGAGTATCACTTGTTCTATCAGTATAATCCTTACGGCTCGATGTGGGGCAACATGCACTGGGGACATTCGGTGAGCAAGGATCTGGTGCACTGGGAACATCTGGAGCCGGCACTTGCCCGCGATACACTGGGACATATTTTCTCCGGCAGTTCAGTAGTGGATGATGCCAATACGGCCGGATATGGGGCAGGGGCCATCGTTGCCTTCTACACTTCGGCCAGTGATAAAAACGGGCAGATACAATGTATGGCCTATAGCACTGACAACGGACGTACGTTTACCAAATATGAAAAGAATCCGGTTCTGACTCCGTTTGACGGACTGAAAGATTTCCGTGATCCGAAAGTATTCTGGTATGCTCCCGATCAGAAGTGGGTGATGGTGGTGTCGGCCGATAAAGAGATGCGTTTCTATTCGTCGGAGAACCTGAAAGAATGGACCTATATGAGCGGTTGGGGTGAAGGTTACGGGGTTCAGCCCAGCCAGTTCGAATGCCCAGATATGGTAGAACTTCCGGTAGACGGCAACCCGGACCATAAAAAGTGGGCGCTGATAGTCAACGTGAATCCGGGATGTTACTTTGGGGGAAGTGCCACCCAATACTTTATCGGTGACTTTGACGGAGAGAAGTTTGTTTGCGACAATAAGCCCGAAACGGTGAAATGGCTCGACTGGGGAAAAGATCACTATGCGACGGTCTGCTTCTCGAATACGGGTGACCGTACGATTGCGGTTCCCTGGATGAGTAACTGGCAATATGCCAATATTGTGCCTACCCGTCAGTTCCGCAGTGCCAATGCATTGCCCCGCGAACTGAGCCTTTATACACAAGATGGGGATATCTATATGGCTGCCGCCCCGGTGGAAGAGACCAAGTCATTGCGTAAAGAATCCCGGGAGATTCCGGCTTTTGAGGTGGGGGATGCTTATCATGTCGATTCGTTGTTGTCCGATAATAAAGGGGCTTACGAAATAGAGTTGGAACTGGCAGCCGGCTCTGCCGAGATTATGGGACTGAAGCTGTTCAATGAAAAAGGGGAGAATGTAGATATCTACATCAGCCTTCCGGAGAAAAAGTTGGTGATGGACCGTACGAAGAGCGGCATCGTAGACTTCGGCAAAGACAGTGCCCCGCATGCCATCGAGGCACACGATCGCCGGAAACAGAACTCTATTAATTATGTAGACGATTTTGCTTTGGGTACCTGGGCTCCGGTGCAGAAAACCGGTAACTATAAATTGGATATCTTTGTAGATAAATGCTCGGTAGAAATCTTCCTGAACGGAGGTAAGATTGCTATGACGAACCTGATATTCCCTACAACTCCTTACAATCAGATGAGTTTCTACAGTCGTGGGGGAGCCTTCAAGGTGGATCGGTGCAAGATATACAGGTTGTAGTTCCTCTATCGCCTCCCGTTGAGACATTCATTAAATTAACATATCATGGAAAATACCAAAAACAACTCTTACATGAAACTCATCCCGGTGATGCTCTGCTTCTTTGCCATGGGATTCGTAGATCTGGTGGGCATTGCCTCCAACTACGTCAAAGCAGATTTGGGACTGACGGACTCACAGGCAAACATCTTTCCGTCGCTCGTTTTCTTCTGGTTCCTGATCTTCTCTGTACCTACGGGGATGCTGATGAACCGCATCGGGCGTAAAAAGACCGTGTTGCTCAGCCTGGTGATCACTTTCGCATCATTACTGCTACCGGTCTTTGGTGATAGCTATTTGCTGATGTTGGTCTCTTTCTCGTTGCTCGGCATTGGCAATGCGTTGATGCAGACATCGCTCAATCCGTTGCTGTCGAATATCGTGAGCGGCGAGCGCTTGGCAAGTACCCTGACCTTCGGGCAGTTTGTAAAGGCCATCGCCTCCTTCCTAGCCCCTTATATCGCTATGTGGGGAGCTATTGAGGCCATCCCTACCTTCGACTTAGGCTGGAGAGTGCTGTTCCCCATCTATATGGTGGTGGCTGTAGTCGCTATTTTGTTACTCAACGCCACGCAGATCACCGAAGAACCGGAAGAGGGCAAACCTTCCACTTTCGGTCAGTGTCTCGCTTTGCTGGGTAAACCCTTCATCCTGCTCTCGTTTTTGGGCATTATGTGTCATGTGGGGATCGATGTGGGTACCAATACTACAGCACCGAAGATTCTGATGGAACGTCTGGGCATGACTCTGGCGGATGCCGGGTTTGCGACCAGTCTTTACTTCATTTTCCGTACGGCAGGTTGTTTTCTGGGAGCTTTCATTTTGCAGAAGATGGCGGCTAAAACCTTCTTCGCTATCAGTGTGTTGTGTATGCTGGCCGCCATGTTCGGGTTGTTCGTTTTCCAGGACCAGGCGATGATTTATGTCTGTATTGCCCTGATCGGGTTTGGCAACTCTAATGTATTCCCCATCATTTTCTCGCAGGCAATGCTCTATATGCCGGACAAGAAGAACGAGGTTTCCGGCCTGATGATTATGGGACTTTTCGGTGGAACGATCTTCCCGCTGGCAATGGGAGTGGCTTCGGATGCTGTGGGACAAAGCGGAGCGGTAGCGGTGATGCTGGTCGGAGTACTCTATCTGATGTTTTATACATGGAGAATCAAGAAATAACCGGATTTATAGATAAAAATTAATTCATACCATGAACAGTATAATCGTAGGAATGGGCGAAGCGCTATGGGATGTGCTGCCCGAAGGAAAGAAAATCGGGGGAGCCCCGGCTAATTTTGCTTATCATGTGTCTCAGTTTGGTTTCGACAGCCGCGTTGTCAGTGCGGTAGGAAATGACGAACTGGGTGACGAGATTCTGGAAATATTCCGGGAGAAACAGTTGAAGCACCAGCTCGAAAGGGTGAACTACCCGACCGGAACGGTGCAGGTGACTCTCGATAACGGCGGAGTGCCGTGTTATGACATCAAAGAGGGAGTGGCATGGGATAATATTCCTTTCACAGACGACTTGAAACGTCTGGCTTTGAGTACACGTGCTGTCTGTTTCGGCTCGTTGGCACAGCGCGACGAGGTGAGCCGTGCCACTATCAACCGCTTCCTAGACACCATGCCCGACATGGAAGGACAGTTGAAAATATTCGATATCAACCTTCGTCAGAACTTCTACACCAAGGAGGTCTTGCGTGAATCTTTCCGGAAGTGCAATGTGCTGAAGATTAATGATGAGGAATTGATCATTATCAGCCGCATGTTCGGTTATCCCGGCATTGACCTGCAGGATAAATGTTGGATTCTGCTGGCCAAGTACAACCTGAAGATGCTGATCCTGACTTGCGGAACGAACGGAAGTTATGTATTCACTCCCGGTACGGTCTCTTTCCAGGAGACACCGAAAGTTCCGGTTGCCGATACTGTGGGGGCGGGTGATTCGTTTACAGCGGCTTTTTGTTCATCTGTTTTAAAAGGAAAGAGTATCCCTGAGGCACATCGGCTGGCGGTAGAGGTATCTGCTTACGTATGTACCCAAAGTGGAGCGATGCCCGTACTTCCGGAGGCTTTGAGGAATCGTTTGAATGACTAATGTGTTGGTTTATATAGGGTTATTGATTGGTTAATAGAAAGTTCCGTTTGGTTTAAAATCAGGAGAGTGTTTCATAACTCACCTTTTTTTAAACCAACGAGACTTTGGTTTTAAACCAAGCAGGTGGGAGATTCCGGAGGGAAATTGTTATATTTGCCTCCGGAACCTTTTATGTAATAACCGACCATGAACCGTATACTTTTCTTACTCGGACTGATGCTGTCGGGACTGCTTGTCTCGTGCAGTCCGGATGCTCCCCGATATACCATCGGTGTGTCACAATGCAGTGACGACACCTGGCGTCACAAGATGAATGACGAGATACAGCGGGAAGCTTTGTTCTACGGAGGAGTCAAAGTAGAGACACGTACGGCGCATGACGACAGCCGGCGTCAGATAGAAGACATACGATACTTCATCCGGCAGAAGGTTGACCTGCTGATTGTAGCAGCCAATGAAGGAATGGCTCTTACTCCGGTTGTCGAGGAGGCTTTCGATAAAGGAATACCGGTGATTATGGTAGACCGCAGAATACTTTCCGATAAATATACCGCATACATCGGAGCCGACAATTATGAGTTGGGCAAAGCCGTCGGCAATTACATAGCCCATCGCCTGAAAGGGCGCGGAAAAGTAGTCGAACTGAGCGGACTTGTCGGTTCTACTCCCGCTATCGAGCGCCATCAGGGGTTTATGAGTGCCATCAGCCAATATCCGGACATGACCTTGCTTGCCAGCGAAGATGCAGGATGGCTGCAACAACCTGCCGAGGCAAAGATGGACTCCCTTTTGCAACGTTTTCCGGAGATCGATGCCGTATATGGAATGAATGACCGTATGGCTGCAGGGGCTTTTCGGGCTGCCGGTCGTCGAGGACGGGAGAAGGAGATGATTTTTGTGGGCATCGATGCCCTGCCGGGTAAGGGGAATGGAGTGGAACTGGTGCTCGACAGCGTACTGGATGCCACCTTTATCTATCCCACCGAAGGGGATAAAGTGGTGCAACTGGCAATGGATATTCTCGAAAAGAAACCTTTTGAACGGGAAACGAAGTTGAAGACGGCTGTAGTCGATGCGGTAAACGCGCATGTGATGGAGTTGCAGACAAACCATATCGGTGAGCTGGATGGAAAGATCGAGACACTGAACGACCGTGTGGGGATATATCTCTCGAGGGTGGCTACGCAACGGATAGTGTTGTACGGAGGCCTGATCATCCTGCTGTTGATCGTCGGGTTGCTGATTGTAGTATATAAATCGCTTCGTTCCAAGAATCGCCTGAACCGGGAGCTGTCACGGCAAAAGGAGCAGTTGGAAGAGCAAAGAGATCAGTTGATCGAACTTTCCCATCAGTTGGAAGAGGCTACCCATGCCAAACTGGTTTTCTTCACCAACATTTCACATGATTTCCGTACTCCTCTCACTTTGGTTGCCGATCCTGTGGAACAGCTACTGGCAGATCCGTCGCTGGAAGGTGACCGGCGTAGAATGTTGTTGCTGGTGCAACGCAATGTGCAGATCCTATTGCGTCTGGTCAATCAAATACTTGATTTTCGCAGATACGAGACCGGAAAAATGGAGTTTACACCGGTTCCGCTCGACCTGTTGCAATGCTTTGTAGAGTGGAATGATTCGTTTCAGGCGGCTGCCCGGCGGAAACATATCCACTTCTCTTTCGACAGTATGCCCGATACGGATTATCACACACAGGCAGATGCGGAGAAGCTGGAACGCATTTACTTCAATTTGTTGGCAAATGCCTTTAAATTCACTCCGGAGAATGGAAAGGTCACTGTCCGTCTTGCGGCTCTGCAGAAGGACGGCGCGCCTTTCTTCCGTTTCACGGTGGCCAATACCGGCAGCCTGATTTCGGCTGAACACATTCGCAGCATTTTCGATCGGTTCTATAAAATCGACAGGCATCATACCGGTTCCGGCATCGGGTTGGCATTGGTGAAAGCATTTGTCGAGATACATGGCGGAAGTATTAGTGTGGAGAGTGACGAACGGTTGGGAACTGTCTTTACTGTCGATCTGCCGGTGCGGACTTGTGAAGAGGGGGCTTGTGTGGTGACTGCTCCGATGGAGGAGTCTGCTCCGGACCGGGTGGACAGCCTGCTCTGCGAGGATGAAGCGGAAAACCTGAATGATCCGTCCAAACCTTCTGTCCTTGTGATCGACGATAATGCCGACATCCGTGCTTATGTGCATACGTTGCTCAATTCGGAGTATTCGATTATTGAAGCTGCGGATGGTACCGAAGGAATCCGTAAAGCGATGAAGTACGTCCCCGATGTGATTATTTCGGATGTGATGATGCCGGGGATCGATGGCATAGAGTGTTGTCGGAGGCTGAAGGGAGAACTGCAAACCTGCCATATTCCCGTTATCCTGCTTACGGCCTGTTCGCTCGATGAGCAACGCATCCAGGGATATGCGGGAGGAGCCGATTCATACATCTCAAAACCGTTCAGTTCGCAACTCTTGTTGACCCGTATCCGAAATCTGATTGAATCGAGGCAGCGTATGAAGCAGTTCTTTGGCGACCGGCAGACGCTGGCGAAAGAAGACATTTGCGATATGGATAAAGATTTTGTGGAGAGGTTCAAGTCGCTGATCGAGGTGAAGATGGGTGATTCGGAACTTAATGTGGAAGATCTGGGCAAGGAGATGGGGTTGAGCCGGGTTCAGCTTTATCGGAAGATCAAGTCGCTCACGAACTACGCTCCCAATGAGTTGCTCCGCATGGCACGTCTTAAAAAGGCGGCATCTCTGTTGGCTTCTTCGGATATGACGATAGCGGAGGTCGGATATGAAGTGGGATTCACATCTCCTTCGTACTTTGCGAAGTGTTACAAGGAGCAGTTCGGTGAAAGTCCGACGGAGTTCCTGAAGAGAAGCGGATTATAAAGGAACTCACTGTATAAAAGCAATACATCCATGAAAGATTATAAAGAAAATAAATCTAATTTGTCCGAAACTTTTTGTAATGAAGTATACAGTGTCGTGCGTGAGATTCCTGCCGGTAGTGTTACTACTTATGGCGATATTGCCGCTTTGCTCGGGATGCCGCAATATTCACGCATGGTGGGGCGTGCCTTGAGGCAGGTGCCTGCCGGTTTAAACCTCCCTTGTCATCGGGTAGTCAATGCCATAGGCCGATTAGTGCCCGGATGGGACGAGCAACGGCGGCTGCTGGATGCCGAAGGTGTTTCTTTCCGTAAAAATGGATGTGTCGACCTCAGGCTTCACAGGTGGAGGGATGACAGTGTGCTGGCCGATTGATACTGACTCTTTTGTAGGGGTTTATGTACGTGTAATGCGCCTGCCGGAAATAATGCGATGAACCATTTGAACGTTCGGCTTGTTTACTTAATTGTCTGCATACGCATCTTTGGAAGATAGCTGTGTGCAGATGTGAAATTGACTTTCGGGATATAGTAAACTATCTGTTGACAGGAATCCTGTCTGTAATAATCGGGTAAAGAAATCATATTTGACCGGGGAACGGCGGAACCGTCGCTTCCCCGGCATCAACTTCCTTGCTATAAAGAAGTGCTTGTTTTCGTGTGTATAGGTCACCCGATCTGTTTTTTTAATAATCTAAACCCTATTATGTATGAGTAAAATAACGATTAAAGACTTGTATCTCATTTTTGGCAATGACAAACAGCATGCTTTACGCATGTTGAAGGAAGAAAAGAGCAAAAGTGAGATATTGAAGGCTACCGGATGTACGGTGGCCGTAAAAGATGCAAACCTATCTATCCGGGAAGGAGAAATATTTGTGATTATGGGACTTTCGGGAAGTGGAAAATCAACTTTGCTGCGTTGCATCAACCGATTGATAAAACCGACCTCAGGCGAAGTGATCATTAACGGGAGAGATATTTCTAACGTCACTGATAAAGAATTGCTCCGTATCCGAAGAAAAGAGCTGGCTATGGTGTTCCAGCATTTTGGGTTGTTGCCCCATCGCTCGGTGTTGCATAATATAGCTTTCGGACTGGAACTGCAAGGAGTAAAGAAACAGGGGCGGGAGCAGCGGGCAATGGAAAGCATGCAACTGGTAGGACTGAAGGGCTACGAGAACCAGATGGTCGGCGAACTGTCGGGAGGTATGCAGCAACGTGTCGGTTTGGCCCGTGCGTTGGCCAATGATCCTGAGGTGCTGCTGATGGATGAGGCTTTTTCCGCTCTCGATCCTTTGATTCGCATACAGATGCAGGATGAATTGCTGACTTTACAATCTAAGATGAAGAAGACCATTGTGTTTATTACCCACGATTTGAATGAAGCTATTAAATTGGGCGACCGGATTGCTATCATGAAAGATGGTGAGGTGGTACAGGTAGGCACTTCGGAAGAGATCCTGACAGAACCGGCCAATGCTTATGTAGAGCGCTTTGTGCAGAGTGTGGACCGTAGCAAGATTATTACCGCTGCATCAGTGATGGTAGATAAACCCCTTGTGGCCCGATTGAAGAAAGAGGGACCGGAGGTGTTGATTCGTAAAATGCTCGAGCGTAACCTGACTGTGTTGCCTGTGGTCGATGCAAACAATGTGCTTGTGGGAGAGGTCCGGCTGAAAGATTTGCTCCGATTGCGTCAGGACCAGGTGAAGTCGATCGAGTCGGTTGTCCGGGAGGAAGTGCATTCGGTGTTGGGAGATACGATACTGGAAGATATTTTACCGTTGATGACAAAAACCAATTCGCCTATCTGGGTAGTGAACGAGACCCGCGAGTTTCAGGGAGTTGTTCCGTTGTCATCGCTTATTTACGAGGTAACCGGAAAGAACAAACAAGAAATCAATGAAATCATTCAAAATGCAATAGAATTATGATCAACATAGGACAATATATTGAGATGCTCATCAACTGGATGATGATACACTTCTCCACTTTTTTCGATGCACTCAACTTAGGCATCGGTAGTTTTATTAATGGATTCCAGCACATACTGTTCGGCATTCCTTTCTATCTGACCATTGCGGCAATGGTGCTGCTGGCATGGGCGAAAGCCGGACGCGGGGTTGCAGTTTTCACCCTTTTAGGCTTGTTGCTTATTTATGGTATGGGATTCTGGGAAGCCACTATGCAGACATTGGCACTGGTTCTGTCATCCACCTGCCTGGCCCTTATCGTAGGGGTTCCCATCGGAGTATGGACGGCAAACAGCAATCGTGCCGAGAAGGTGATACATCCCATTCTCGACCTGATGCAGACCATGCCAGCCTTCGTCTATCTGATTCCTGCTGTTTTGTTTTTCGGCCTGGGAGTGGTTCCGGGAGTATTTGCTACAATCATCTTTGCGATGCCTCCGGTGATTCGCCTTACAGGGCTTGGCATCCGTCAGGTGCCAAAGAATGTGGTAGAGGCTTCACGCTCGTTCGGAGCTACCCGATGGCAGTTGCTTTATAAAGTACAGTTGCCCCTTGCTTTGCCCACCATCCTGACCGGAGTGAACCAGACGATTATGATGTCTCTTTCCATGGTTGTCATTGCGGCTATGATTGCTGCCGGCGGTTTAGGAGAAATCGTTTTGAAAGGTATCACCCAGATGAAAATCGGGCTGGGCTTTGAAGGAGGTATAGCCGTTGTCATATTGGCAATTATTTTAGACCGGATTACTCAGGGAATGGTCCGTCGGAAGGACAAAAAATAGAAAGGAGAAAGAATAGGATATGCGAAAATATAGAATAATAGGAAGTTTGTTGCTACTGGCTGTGATGTGCGTAGCCTGTAACCCGGATAGCGGGAAAAAGAAGATAAGCATTGCCTATGCCAACTGGTTGGAAGGAATTGCCATGAGTCATCTGGCTAAAGTGGTGCTGGAAGAGAAGGGGTACGAAGTGGAGTTGCTGAATGCAGATGTAGCTCCCGTTTTTGCCTCGGTTTCCCGTAAGAAGGCAGATGTGTTTATGGATGCCTGGTTACCTGTGACAATGAAGGATTATATAGATCAATACGGTGATCAGATAGAGTTTATCGGAGAGGTATATGATAGCGCGAGGGTAGGGCTGGTGGTACCTCAATATGTCACTATCGATTCGATTGGGGAACTTGCCGCCTACAAAGGGCAGTTCTCTTCCGAGATTGTCGGGATCGATGCCGGAGCCGGTATTATGAAAACTACCGATAAGGCTATCGGGGATTATGGTCTTGATGGTTATAAATTACTCACCTCGAGCAGCTCTACTATGTTGGCTTCTTTACAGAAGGCTATGGAGAAGGAGGCGTGGATCGTCATCACCGGATGGACTCCGCATTGGATGTTCGACCGCTATCCATTGAAGTTCCTGCATGATCCGAAAGGTACTTATGGGAATGTGGAATCTATCTATGTCGTCGGATGGAAAGGATTTACGGAGAAAGATCCTTTTGCGGCAAAGTTTTTCAGTAATATTAAATTCACTACAGAAGAGATTAGTTCGTTGATGAAAGCACTTAAAGATGCACGCATGGATGAAGAAGATCTTGTCCGAAAATGGCGTGACGAACATCGGGAACTGGTAGAAAGCTGGATCCCTGAATCATAAGCGGTATATGTGTGTCCGGGAATCCAACTTCTGATTTCTGTCTATCGGGTAACGGCAGTGCGTTGGTAGGCAAGTCGTTCCGTACCGTTTTTCACATAAATAATGCCACAATAGGTGAAACCGTTCTTTAGGAGAATGTTTTGGAGTACTTTATTGTCACGGTGAGTGTCTACACGCAGGTTCGGACAGTGGGACGAACACCATTCTAGGCATAAGTCCATCAATCCCTTTACCCGTCCGCCGGATGCGATGCGATGGATCACCCCGTAAGGGGCATCGTTGAGCCAGGCGCCGTCTTTGATGACTTTGTAGTTGGGATCTTCTCCCCGGATGAAAGCAAAACAGCCTTCTAACTCTTGATTTTCGTTTACAAACACATAGCTGCTCCCGTTTTCGATATCTTGCCGGATATCATCAGGGGAGGGGTATCCGTTGATCCACTGGTTGGCATTGCCATTGGTAGCCATGAAGCGGCGGGCACGTTCGTAGAATGGCATCACTTGGCCGAGTTCTTCAAGCCGGGTGGGGCGTATGGTTATATTCATGATTATTCCGTTTTTTGGGGGGGCACCACAGATTACACAGATTAACACAGATTAATAATTTATCTTCGTCAATATATAGGATTAAGAGTTCTGTGTTAATCCGTGTAATCTGTGGTGAAACCTATTCATTTTTGTTCAAAAAGGGGGAAAGAACCTCTTTTAGTCCCTTCCCCCTTCGAAAGTTATTATCTGATCAAAGATTTATTCAGCTGCACCCCAAGCCTGGTTAGCCAGACGCTTGTAGTTGTTGTAACGCCATTTTGCGTTGTCTTCAGCTGCCTGGAACAGTTCTTCTGCTTCTGCAGGATACTGTTTCATAACTGATGCATAACGAACCTCGCCTTTCAGGAAGCCTTTGAAGTCATCCCAATTCGGTTCTTTGCTATCCAGCGTGAACGGATTCTTGCCTTCTGCTTCCAGAGCCGGGTTGTAACGCCACAAGTGCCAGTAACCGCACTTAACAGCTTTTTCTTCCTCTTCCTGGCTCTTACCCATACCGGCTTTCAGACCGTGGTTGATACACGGAGCGTAAGCGATGATGAGTGATGGTCCGGGATATGCTTCAGCTTCGCGGATAGCTTTCAGAGTCTGAGCCTGATCAGCACCCATAGCGATCTGTGCAACATATACATAACCGTAAGTAGTAGCCATCAGACCGAGGTCTTTTTTACGTACGCGCTTACCGGAAGCAGCGAACTTAGCGATAGCACCTACCGGAGTAGCCTTAGAAGACTGACCGCCTGTGTTAGAGTAAACCTCTGTATCCAGAACCAGAATGTTAACGTCTTTACCTGAAGCGATAACGTGGTCGAGACCGCCGTAACCGATATCGTAAGAAGCACCGTCACCACCGATGATCCACTGGCTGCGTTTCACCAGATATTGAGTCAGGCCCTTCAGCTCTTTGCTGATCGGGCAACCTGCTGCGATACCTTGTTCGATGATTGCTTCGATCTGCGGAGCCAGTTCTTTGGTCTTATCTGCATCGTACATGTTTTCGATCCATGCTTTCAATACTTCCTTAGCTTCTGCAGGAGCATTGTCGGCTGCCAGGATTTCGTTGAACAACTTCACGATACGTGCACGCATCTTTTCGTTAGCGAGTTCCATACCTAAACCAAACTCACAGAAGTCTTCGAACAGTGAGTTAGCCCAAGCCGGACCGTGTCCTTTTGCGTTGGTAGTATATGGAGTTGAAGGTACTGAACCGGAATAGATAGAAGAACATCCGGTAGCGTTGGCAACCATCTCGCGATCACCGTACAACTGAGAAATCAGTTTCACATACGGAGTTTCACCACAACCAGAACAAGCTCCTGAGAACTCGAACAACGGAGTAGCGAACTGAGAGTTCTTCACGTTAGCCTTGATGTCTACCAGGTGTTGTTTGCTCTTTACGTTGTCTGCACAGTAAGTCCAGTTATCAGCTTGAGCCAATTGGCTTTCAAGGTGTTTCATAGTCAGAGCCTTGCCACCCTTCTTCGGGTTACCCGGACAGATGTCGGCACAGTTACCGCAACCCAGACAGTCGAGAACGTCAACCTGGATACGGAATGTCATACCGTCGAATTGTTTACCTACAGCTTTCAGCATCTCGAAGTTAGCACCCTTCTGCTCTTCAGCGTCGAGTACGAACGGACGGATAGAAGCGTGAGGACAAACGTAAGCACACTTGTTACACTGGATACAGTTTTCTGCGTTCCATTCCGGTACGAAAGCAGCTACACCGCGTTTTTCGTATTTAGAAGTTCCCTGATACCAGGTTCCGTCTTCGATACCTTTGAATGCAGATACCGGCAGTAAGTCTCCGTCCTGAGCATTGATAGGGCGAACTACTTCGTTGATGAATGCCGGGTCGTTGTTTTCAACCTTGGCATCGTCCGGCAGGTTAGCCCAAGCCGGATCAACAGTCAAAGTCTTGTATTCGCCACCGCGGTCAACGGCTGCGTAGTTCTTGTTTACAACGTCTTCACCCTTCTTACCGTAAGACTTCACGATAAACTTCTTCATCTGTTCTACAGCCTGGTCTACAGGGATTACACCTGTGATACGGAAGAATGCAGACTGAAGGATAGTATTGGTACGGTTGCCCAAACCTATTTCCTGTGCAATCTGAGTTGCGTTGATATAATATACAGAGATATTGTTCTGTGCAAAGTATTTCTTCACCTTGTTAGGCAGGTTCTTAGCCAGCTCTTCGCCTTCCCAGATAGTGTTCAGCAAGAACGAACCGTTCTTACGCAGACCACGGGTTACGTCGTACATGTGCAGGTAAGCCTGAACGTGGCAAGCCACGAAGTTCGGAGTGTTTACCAGATAGGTAGAACGGATAGGATCGTCACCGAAACGCAGGTGAGAGCAAGTGAAACCTCCTGACTTCTTAGAGTCGTAAGAGAAGTATGCCTGACAGTGTTTATCTGTGTTGTCACCGATAATTTTCACTGAGTTCTTGTTGGCACCTACTGTACCGTCAGCACCCAAGCCGTAGAATTTAGCTTCGAACATACCTTCGCCACCCAGAGCGATTTCTGCTTCCTGAGGAAGAGAAGTGAAGGTTACATCGTCTACGATACCGATTGTGAAGTGGTTCTTCGGCATCGGCATAGCCAGATTCTTGAATACGGCGATGATTTGTGCCGGAGTAGTATCTTTAGAACCCAGACCGTAACGACCGCCTACGATAACCGGAGCATTTTCTGCGCCATAGAAGCAGTCTTTAACATCCAGATACAGAGGTTCACCGTTAGCACCCGGTTCTTTTGTGCGATCGAGTACTGCGATTGTTTTAGCTGTTTTAGGTACGGCGGCCAGGAAGTGTTTAGCAGAGAACGGGCGGTACAGGTGAACTGCAACCAAACCGACTTTTTCTCCTTGGCTTGTCAGATAGTCGATAGCTTCGCGGGCAGCTTCTGTTACAGAACCCATAGCGATAATTACGCGTTCTGCATCTTCTGCTCCGTAGTAATCGAACAAACCGTATTTGCGGCCTGTGATCTTAGAAATTTCATTCATGTATTCCTCTACGATGGCGGGAACAGCTTCATAGTAGTTGTTGCATGATTCACGGTGCTGGAAGAAGTGGTCAGGGTTTTCGGCCATACCACGGGCAACCGGATTCATCGGATTCAGCGCACGTGCACGGAATTCGGCAAGCGCTTCCTGGTCAACCAACGGAGCGAGATCTTCATTTTCCAGCATTTCGATCTTCTGGATTTCGTGTGAAGTACGGAAACCATCGAAGAAGTTCATGAAAGGAACACGGGCTTTGATTGTGGCAAGGTGTGCAACACCGGCCAAGTCCATCACTTCCTGTACAGAACCTTCAGCCAACATAGCGAAACCTGTCTGTCGCGCAGACATTACGTCCTGGTGGTCACCGAAAATACACAGTGCGTGAGAAGCCAGTGTACGAGCAGATACATGGAATACGCAAGGCAGGAATTCACCGGCAATCTTATACATATTCGGGATCATCAAAAGAAGACCCTGAGAAGCAGTGTAAGTAGTAGTCAGTGCACCGGCCTGAAGAGAACCGTGAACAGCACCGGCTGCACCACCTTCAGATTGCATTTCCTGTACCAATACTGTTTCGCCGAAGATGTTCTTACGTCCTGCGGCAGCCCATTCGTCTACGTATTCAGCCATTGTAGAAGAGGGAGTGATGGGGTAAATGGCAGCTACTTCTGAGAACATATATGAAATATGTGCAGCAGCCTGATTACCATCACATGTGATGAATTTCTTCTGTTTAGTCATAACTAAAAATAATATTTAAGTAAGTAATTTATTTGTTTATTTCAAAAACGGTATGGAAAGCGGATACTTCCATGTTTTTCCGTTCAGTCCTTTGATACCTCCGATGATGGGGAACAGCAGACAAAGAAAACAGCCTATTCCAAGTATCAAGAGGAGCAAGATTCCGGCACCTCCGCCGAATATACCCAGCAGAACTGCTAACGGAGAAGTCTGATCATTTGCGTAATCCATGTCGTTTATGGATAAGATTCCGCTGAACATGAATATTACAAAAAGTACTGTCAGCGCGATGCCGTACAGGAACCAACTGATGTACCAGTTCAGAATGTATTTGCCTTGGCGATTGACGAGTATAGAATTCTCTTTACCCATGATCCAGAATACAATAGGGGCAATCCAGCCTACGTATGGTATGAACATGGCGAAATTCATCAGTGCCAGATAAGCATTTTCCGTCAGTCCCATAGGAAGTACGGCTGTAGGTTTAGCCGTAGCTTCTTCGTCCAATATCTTTTTCTTTTCTTTTTCGAACTCTTCATCGTTCAACGCTCCGCTGTCGTGGAGGCGTTTTAGTTGTTCAAGCTTCTCGTAATCCATAATGTTCAAGATTTGATGTTAATATAAAAAGCCGAACATCCAGAGTGGTATCTGATTGCCACGACCTATTTCTGCCTTGTGCAAAGCATACGTCACTCCGGGGTTATTCTTAATTTTTGCTCCTTCGCAGCATATTTTGAACGGCATCACTTCGTCAACCATGAACGAGGTGTTCTTGTCACCCTTGTGCACTTTGTGGTCTTTCCACATCGTGTTTACAAAGAAAGTGTCCAGCACATCCTGTTCTTCCACCTTTACGGGGTAGATGGAGTACATCAGGTTAGGGTTGTGCAGCATAATCTTCGAGGGCTTTTTAGGAAACTCTTCCCCTTTGGGATAGACCAGGTTGATCAGCCGTGCATCGGCCAGATACTTGATGTAGTTCATCACCGTGGCGCGTGATGTCTGTATGTCGCTTGCCAGTTGGCTTACGTTCGGAGCCTTTGGCCCGTCTACAGCCAACAAATATAATAATTTTTTTATCTTCGAGAGATATTTTAGCTCAATTTGTTTGATAAGCAGGATATCTACTTCTACCATCATGTTCATGGTCTTGAGCAGATTCTCAGAGAAATTGCGTTTCTCGAGGAAGAAGGGGTAGAAGCCGTGATGGAGGTAGTCTTGAAAATAATCCAGAGGGCGGACTTTGGAAAGCACCCCTTTGGCTATCTGTTCGTGGCTGCTCAATATCTCTTCGAGTGTGTAGTGACGGAATTTCATCCCTGTTTGCAGGTTCAGAAATTCGCGGAACGAAAAACCGCGGAGGTTGTAGCTCTTCACGATGTCACGCAATTCCAGGTTTTCTTCTTTGAGCCGCATGACGGACGAACCGGTGAATACAATCTTCAGGTTGGGGAAACGGTCGTAGCACATACGTAGCTCGCGGCTCCAATCGGGGTGCTTGAATACTTGGTCGATCAGCAGAACCTTCCCACCGCGTTTCTGAAATTCATTGGCGAAATCGACAATGCTGTGTCCGGAGAAGTAGAAGTTGTTCATGTTGATAAAGAGGCACGAACGGTCGGTTCCGAACTTCTCCTTGGCGTATTGAAGCAGGAAAGTGGTTTTTCCCACGCCACGTGTTCCTTTGATACCAATCAAGCGGTCACTCCAGTTTATTTCGTCCATCAGGTCGCGGCGGACCGGGGCATTGGTGTGCTCAACAAGGTAGGCATGTGTGCGGTAGAATGTTTCCATCTCTTATCTTGGGTTTTTCGGGGGGCAAATATAAGCCTTTTTTTAGAGATTGCAAAGTAGAGATAGCAAAATTGTGGTTTCGTTTAGCAAGTTTATCTTTTGCTTCACTTTGTCAAAACGGTATTCCTGATAGGTGGCAGGGGCGTTATTTCGGGGCAATGGCAAGCTGCTTCTGAAAAAACGCAGCCATTTCAATCGGGCAATTGTGATTTTGCTTGTCTACTTCAGTGTTTGCTTGCAAATATAAATATTGTTTTTTGTTTTCGGTAGTTTCTGCCGGTATTTATTTGAAAAAGGGTTTCTTTTGTCAGTTCGAAATGTTTGCTCCGGAGAGAGCAAATAGAGACGGAGAAAGGGAAAAGAGCCTTTGTTGACGGGCTGTCAATCGTCACTCCGGGAGATATGAAGGCTTTGCCCCGAAGAAGTGAAGGCTTTACCCGGGGGAAGTGAAGGCTTTGTCCGGCGGAAAGTGACGGTTTGCCCCGCATAAAGTGACCTGTTTCCCGGTTTTATATGCGTTTTTGTGCATATATTTGCAGGAAACTTACCGGCTTTAACGCTGGTTGTTTCTTGGATAGCAAAGGGCTTGTAAGTGAAAAACCGGAAATGGAAACAAAAGGACAGGAGACGGTGCATTTAAGGAATTAAATGATGGTTTCTGTCCCCGGGCATGGATATATCTTAGGGTGAAAAAACACGTAACTGTTCGCTGCCATCACTCG
The DNA here is from genome assembly GCF_000025985.1 of Bacteroides fragilis NCTC 9343. NCBI lineage: Bacteria > Pseudomonadati > Bacteroidota > Bacteroidia > Bacteroidales > Bacteroidaceae > Bacteroides > Bacteroides fragilis. The sequence continues at coordinate 3,708,076 of NC_003228.3, read as the reverse complement.
CACAAGTTCCTGCGTCCGGATGAACCCTGTTTAATTAATTGATGCTAATGACGAATCTGCTTTACTTGTTTAATCCTGATCAGGATCTGGCTCTTGCCAGTGGCGAAGTCAATTATATGCCGCCTGCCTCCGCCCGCAGAATGGCGGAAGAGTTGGCATTGCTTCCCGTATGGTTTGCGGACGGGCCGTGCAGTGTGCTTGCTCCGTCTGCCTATAATCAGTCTTTTCTGGAAGAGATGCTCGACTTATTTCCGCTTCCCGCATCATTGAGAACCCAGGCCGAAGATTTTTCGGAAGTCCGTTCGGTGGTTCCCTGGGGATGGAATCCGGCACTCCGGAAACGTCTGCTTTCATTGGGAGTACCCGATGCTGCGCTACCTTCGATGGAGGATATAGGACGGTTGCGCGATCTGTCCCATCGTTTGCAAGCCGTACAGTTGTTGCCCGGTCTGCAAGTGGATGAAGTGTTTTGTGGAGAGTCTTGCTACCTGACTGCTTTGTCCGACTGCCGGGCATTTGTAGAGAGTCTGGAACGCTGTCTGCTCAAAGCCCCCTTGTCCGGAAGCGGTAAAGGGCTGAACTGGTGCAAGGGAGCGTTCACTCCTCTGATAGAGCGTTGGTGTGCCCGGGTTATAGAGCAGCAGGGGGGAGTTGTCGGTGAACCTATATATAATAAGGTAGAAGATTTTGCCATGGAGTTTTATTCGGACGGAAAGGGGCGGATTATTTTTGCCGGATACTCTTTGTTCCGTACCAATGCCGGTGGGGCTTACGAAGGAAACCGGTTGTTGCCTGATGCGGAGATTGAACGAAGATTGTCGGCTTATGTGTCTGTGGCGGCTTTACACCGGCTTCGGGAGGAGTTGCAAAGACGGTTGTCCGTCTCTTTGGAGACGGAGTATGCCGGTTATCTGGGAGTAGATATGATGATTTGCCGGTTCGCTCTCCTTCCGGAGTTTCGCATCCATCCTTGTGTGGAGATCAACCTGCGGATGAATATGGGGCTTGTGTCGCGGATGCTATACGATCGTTATGTACGACCCGGGGCTGGCGGAACGTTTCGTATCTCTTATCATCCGTCTGACGGGCAAGCATTGCAGGAGCATGATGCAATGAAGGTTGCGCATCCGTTGCACACCCGAAACGGACGGGTGGTGAAAGGCTATCTGCCATTGGTGCCTGTCCGGAAGTCGAGCCGCTATCGGGCTTATATCTTGGTGGAAACCGGCGGATAAAGTTTTATATAGGTTGCTTTTTGCAAGAAAAGAAAATGGAGAAGCGGCTTCCCGTGCCTGCTTCGGACCGTAATGATAGCCTTCCCTGAAGTTTTTCTATGATCAGTTTGCAGATAGAGAGTCCCAGGCCGGTTCCTTGCGCAAACTCGTTCTGTTTGTAGAATCGGCCGAATATCATCTTTTGTTCGGACTGCGGGATACCGATTCCGGTGTCCTCTACATAGATCTCCACTTCTTCGGTTTGCGGCATGTAGCTCCATCCCAGTTTGATGGAGCCTTCCCGGGTAAATTTGGAGGCATTGTTCAGGAAGTTGGTGATCACCTGAACCAGCCGGTTTTTGTCGACGTGTACGATCAAGCCCTTTTCGCCTTCTTCCAACAGGAAGTGGAGCTGTCCGGGAATCAGAATCTTATGTGTCTGATAAGTATCCCTGATAAGGGCATCCAGCGGATAGTCATCACAGTCGAATGACATATATCCGGACTCGATGCGCGAAAGTTCCAATATATCGTTAATCAGTTTCAGCAACAACTCGCTGTTGCGGTTGATGGTATCTATATACTGTTCCTTCTCTTCGGGGGTGATGTCCGTATCATCCGGAGAGGCAAGCAGGGTGGAGAATCCGACAATGGCATTTAGCGGTGTACGTATTTCGTGGCTTATGTTGGCCAGGAAGGATTCTTTAAGTTCCGCCTTTTCCGCCATTTTACGGGCCTCGATCAATTCCTGTTCCCGTTTCTTGTAGTCCTCAATGTTTAATAAAAGGCCGGTGGTTTTCTGTCCGCCCAGAGCACTCTTCATGGTGCTGCACCGAAGTTCCCACCATTGGTATCCTGTACCGTTAAAGTCGCATTTCAGCTTTATGAAGTGTTTGCCGTTGGTGGCGTTCTTTGTCAATAAGGCTTGTGTCGTATCCAGATAGTCGGCATCCACAAAGGACAGGAACCCGTCAATCGTCAATGGATGGGGAGCCATGCCCAAGTTTTTCCAAAAGGCGTATTCAAACACCATCGTATCGTCCTTTAACCGCCATGCGTATGTATCGCTTCCCTCGACTGCCAGCGCCAACGATTCTTTCTCATCTTCCAGTTCGTACAGGATGGAGCGTTTCCTTTTCGTTTCACGCCAATACAGGTAAGTGATGCCCGACAGCAGGCTGACAATGGCGGTGATGCTGCCTAATAGTGCGAACCACCAGACGATGGGGTGCCGGGTCTTGAATGGAATGTTGATAATGGTGTATTCATGGGGAATGTCTGCGATGGCCAGATGTTCTTTTTGCATGGCATTCCAGTCGATGAAGTATCCTTTGGCGCTTTCCTGAATGGGTATGTCGGCAACGTTTTCTCCATTGAGGATACGGGCCGCCGCATGAACGGACTCTTCTACCTGGATATGCATCGGGGTGATGTATCCGCCCAGAAAGTCGTGCCCGCAGTCAAAAAGTTCATTGATCGTTGTAAAGCGTTGCCGGGTGGACAAAGATGCCATAGTGACCGTTGTGTAGTCAAACTTTGTCTGCAGATAAGGGAGGGTACTGTATTTACTGATAGACCAGATGAAGTCTCCACCTTTTGTCTGATCCTTATTCTGGTTCTTGGAGAGGTTACGGGCAGATAGCGCATTAATTATTATATGTCCTTTTTCTGCTTCTTTCCGTGTGTCGTTTTTGTCCAGATGCCAGTCCAGATTGGATATGATGTCCGTCGATTTCAATTGGTTGTCAATATCGTTTCGGACTTTCCGGTCTAAGAACGTAAAGTCAAGTATGGTGTAAATATGGTTTTTGCCGGTTAGCTTGTGCACCATTTCCAGATTCTTTCTGAAATCTATCTTGTCGTGAAACCCGGTGACGTTGTTGTATTGTCCGATCAGTTCCCAATTGGGATAATTGACTCCGGAGAATACGATTGGTATTCCCTTCAATAACGGATGATGGGTTTCCAATAACGAGTAAGTGGCCTGGTCATCGTTAACAAGAAGAACTTCAGGTTTCCATTTCGAAATAGAATCGAGAAAGTTATTGATCTTATCTATCTCTTGCTGTTCGTTGTTAATTTCACAATTCAGATAGAAGAAAGTAAGTTCTACGGGAATGTGAGCTTTGGCGAATTCCTTTTTTATCAGTTTATTGAATTCTGCATATCCTTGGTAATCCTTTTCATAAGAGTGGATCACCAATACCCGCCGCTCTTCTTTTGAATAACAGGAGGTCAATAGCAGTAAGATCATACAGCAACGTATGAGTGAATGAATGGACCGCATACTTTTCATTCGGTGTGTTGTTCGTTTGTTCGGTTTGTTTTTCGTCTATTTCACAAAGATACTATATTAATGATATAAATAAGAAAAGATGGTTATTTTTCTTCTTGTTGAGCTGCCTTACTTTCATTTCCACAGCGGTCCACAGCCGTGACGGCAAAATACTTCCTGGCTGTCCATGGGAGGATGGGAGCATATATGTAGTGCGTATCCCGCAGATTCTGCACGAGGATATTTTCCGGATTCGTGATATCTACCGGATACGTGTCCGATGCGTAGACCACGTACATGGGAGCATTCTGCTTGTCATTGTCCGTAGCGGCTTTCCAGTTGAGACGGGTATATCCGTCGCCGGCGGAGACAGCCTTCAATGCTGAAGGGGCGGTGGGGGAGACGTTGTCAATCCACGGCATCGGCGGTTGTAGTGCCGGATATTGATAGAAATGATCCAGCAGGAGGTCGTATACCCCTTGGGTGTTGTCCATCAGATACTTTACCCGGTAGTGCGCTTCGCCTGCCAGCCGATTGGAGCGGATGAAGTGCATTTGGCGTTCCACCTCTTCGGTGGTCCAGTTACCTTCGTCGGGGTGGAGGAAGTAGATACCGAGTCCGGGGACGATGTGGCGTCCGTTGCTTTGTTCCTGCCAGTCGAGGGCAAACGGATAAAAACCGTTGCCCCGGAAATACATCATCGGGTAGATCTGGTCCTGGATGCCTTCGCCCAGCCAGCCTTGCGGATCCTGATAGACAGTGAAGAAGGCATTCCAGCCTTTAGAGGAGTAGCGTGAGGTGTCACGGTATTTTCCTACCGGGCAGGTGCTCACCTTCACCCAAGGCTTCATGGCTTTTACACCGTTGTAGATGTAGCGTACAATGTCGGTCAGGTTGTCCCGGCGCCATTGTGCCAGCGTGCGTCCTTTGCCGTAGCGGCGGAAGTCGTAACTGTCCGGAAAGCGCGGGGCGTTTTCCGGATAGCGGAGATAGTCGAAGTGCACTCCGTCCACATCGTAACGGCTGACTACCTCACGTACCAGTTTCATTAAATATTCCTTGGTAGCAGGATGTCCGGGGTTGAGGAAATATTCATTTTTGTAAGGCACGCAGATGTCACGCTCACGCCTGGTCACCGATTGCTTGCCAAGTGAGGCCACATGTTTTTTGCCTCCCAAGGGGATGGTCACCATCCAGGCATGGCATTCCATGCCTCGTTTGTGGCACTCTTCAATGGCGAAGGCCAACGGATCGTATCCGGGATCGCCTCCGGTTTTTCCTGTCAGTATGGAGTTGAAGGGTTCGATGTCCGAACGATAAAGCACATCACCACGGGTACGAGTCTGGAAAAGTACCGTATTGAAGTTGGCCTCTTTCAAGCGGTCGAGGATATCGATCAGTTCTTCTTTCTGTCGCCGGATACCTGCAGGAGTGGTTGCTTTGGTGCGTGGCCAGTCCAGTCCGTAGACCGCAGTTATCCAGGCAGCCCGTACCTCGTGTTTCGGGGAGGTCTGCGCATGGAGCGGAAGTAAGGAGAGGAGAAAAAGAAAGAGGAGGGATGTTCCTCTTCCGGCTCTCTTTTTCACTGAGAAAGATTCGTTATGGCTTTTATAGATGGTATTCATAAATCTAATGGTTTTGATGTTCACCACAGATTACACGGATTAACACAGATTGATAATTTATTTCATTGAGAATCCGGTTAAAGAATCCGTATCAATCCGTATGAATTCGTATGAATCTGTGTTAATCCGTGTAATCTGTGGTGAAACGTCTTCTAAACTGCCTTCCGCGGTAAGCGGAAGGCTTGCAAAGTTAGCAAAACCCTTCGTAAAGTTGTGTAGTTTCCTTAGATTATGTTACATTTGCGCTGATTAACAATTCAACACGCCATGATTACATTCACGATTTGCCTGCTGGCTCTGATTGCAGGTTACTTTATTTACGGACGGTTGGTGGAGCGTGTCTTTGGCCCCGACGACCGAAAGACCCCGGCACTGACACATGCCGACGGAGTGGATTATATTCCCCTTCCTACCTGGAAAATCTTCATGATTCAATTTTTAAACATAGCCGGTCTCGGCCCCATCTTCGGAGCTATTATGGGAGCGAAGTTCGGTACTGCTTCCTATCTGTGGATTGTGTTGGGAAGTATCTTTGCCGGTGCCACACACGATTATTTCGCCGGAATGCTCTCTCTGCGTAACGGTGGTGAGAGCTTGCCTGAAATTGTCGGCCGTTTTCTGGGGATGACTACCAAGCAGGTGATGCGGGGTTTTACCGTTGTCCTGATGATTCTGGTAGGTGCGGTCTTTGTGGCAGGACCGGCAGGACTGCTGGCGAAGTTGACTCCCGACAGTCTCGACACTACTTTCTGGATCATTGTGGTGTTCATCTATTATATTCTTGCCACTCTGCTTCCGGTCGATAAAATCATCGGAAAGATATATCCCTTGTTCGCTGCAGCTTTGTTGTTTATGGCAGTGGGTATCCTGGTGATGCTTTATGTTCATCATCCGGTCATCCCGGAGTTGTGGGACGGATTACAGAATACTAATCCGGAAGCAGCCGTGTTACCTATTTTCCCGATTATGTTTGTCAGTATCGCCTGTGGAGCCATCTCCGGATTTCATGCTACGCAAAGTCCCCTGATGGCACGTTGCATGACTTCTGAGCGTCATGGACGTCCTGTCTTTTACGGTGCCATGATTACCGAGGGCATTGTGGCGCTGATCTGGGCTGCCGCCGCGACTTATTTTTATCGTGAACACGGTATGGAAGAGAACAATGCCTCTGTCATTGTAGACGCTATAACGAAAGATTGGCTCGGTGCGGTAGGTGGGGTGCTTGCCATTCTGGGAGTGATTGCGGCGCCTATTACATCGGGCGACACCGCGTTTCGTTCGGCACGTCTGATCGTAGCCGATTTTCTGAAACTGGAACAAAAAAGCATGCGTCGCCGTTTGTATATTTGTGTGCCGATGTTCATTGTCGCCATCGGGCTGTTGCTTTACAGTTTGCGTGATAAAGACGGGTTCGACATGATCTGGCGCTATTTTGCCTGGGCCAACCAGACCTTATCGGTCTTTACTCTCTGGGCCATCACAGTCTACTTGGCGCGTGCCCGCAAGTGGTATGGTTTGACATTGGTTCCCGCTCTGTTTATGACAGCTGTCTGTTCCACTTATATCTGCATCGCCCCCGAAGGATTAGGATTGTCACATTGGGTTTCGTATGTGACAGGAGGGCTTTGTACACTGATTGGAGCCGTTTGGTTTATTGTTTGGAAAAAAGGGATTGGATACTCGTATAAAAAATAAACTCGATATTCGTATAAAGATGAAGAAAGTAAAAAAGTCAACCTGGGTTACTGTCGCCTTGCTGATCTATGTATCTGCGACAGCGGCTTATCTGCTGCCTCGCAATCATGAGGTGAGCGACACAGAGAAATATCTCACCCTGGCTGCTTCGTATGTCATTGTTCTGGTTCTCTGGCTGGTGCTGAGAAAAAAAGAACAGATGCAGCAGCGCCGCCGGGAGGAAGAACATATGAATAACCTGAAAAAGTAGAAACGTTATGAAGAAATTAATGTGGATCGTATGTCTGCTTGTCGTTTCAGTGACGGCACAGGCACAGTTTGAGAAAGGAAAGTGGATTGTGAATCCCTCGGTGACGGGACTTGGACTTTCGTACAGTAAGTCTGAGAAAACCCAGTTCGGGTTGCAGGCGCAAGGCGGTGCTTTCCTGGTGGATAATGTGGCACTGATGCTCACGGCCGGAGCCAATTGGAGCAAACCGGAAGATAAGTACACACTGGGTGTGGGTGGAAGATATTATTTCGACAAATGCGGCATTTATCTCGGAGCCGGATTGAAGATGAATCGCTATAACTGGAAAGTAGGAGACACGACCGACTTTGCCTTCGGTGCGGAGGCTGGCTATGCGTTTTTCCTGACACGGACTGTTACCATCGAACCGGCTGTCTATTATGATTTGAGTTTCAAAGACAGTGATTTGTCGAAGTTCGGACTGAAAGTAGGCTTCGGATTCTACTTCTGATTTTTCTTTTAAAAGGAACTCACCACAGAGGGCACAGAGTAACACAGGGTGAATTTTAAGTCATTGATTATCCATATTGATAATCTGTGTATTCTGTGGTGAAAAGACTTTTGACAGCCCCTTTGTGGTGAGTTCCCGATAAAATTGATTAGAGAACCCTTGCTTGTTTTACAAGTGGTTCAGTTTCTCCTGCAGGAATTGTCCCGTATAACTTGCCGCACAGGCAGCCACCTCTTCCGGCGTTCCGGTTGCCACAATATTGCCGCCCTTATCTCCGCCTTCCGGTCCGAGGTCTATCACGTAATCGGCACATTTTATGACATCCATGTTGTGCTCGATGATTACGATGGAGTGTCCGCGTCGGATCAGTGCATCGAATGCATCGAGCAACTTGCGTATATCGTGAAAGTGCAATCCCGTAGTAGGTTCGTCGAAGATAAACAGCGTCGGGTCTGCTTTCTCCTGACTCAGATAGTAAGCCAGTTTCACGCGTTGGTTCTCTCCTCCTGACAGGGTAGATGAAGATTGCCCCAGTTTGATATATCCCAAACCGACATCCTGCAAGGGGATCAGTTTCTTCACAACCTTCTTCTGTCCGTGTTCCGTAAAGAATTCAATAGCTTGGTTGACTGTCATTTCCAGTATGTCATAGATATTTTTATCCTGGAATTTCACTTCGAGTGTATCGGCCTTGAAACGTTTTCCGTGACATGATTCACACTCCAGCACCAGGTCGGCCATGAATTGCATTTCCACTGTGATGGTTCCGTCACCTTTACACTCTTCGCAACGCCCACCCTCGTTGTTGAAGCTGAAATGTCCTGCGGTATATCCCATTTGTTTGGCGAGCGGCTGGTCAGCCCAGAGCTTGCGGATTTCGTCGTATGCTTTGATGTAGGTCACCGGATTGGAGCGGGAAGACTTGCCGATGGGATTTTGATCGACAAACTCCACATTGCGCAGATTGCGCAGGTCGCCTTCGATGGACACAAATTCTCCAGGACGCTCGCTGCATTCGTCCAGTTCGCGTTTCAGCGCGCGGTAAAAAATGTCGCGTACCAGTGTGCTCTTTCCCGAACCGCTAACACCCGTCACTACCGTCATCACATTAAGTGGGAAGCGGGCGTCCACACCTTTCAAGTTGTTTTCACGGGCACCTTTTATTTCGATATAGTTGTTCCATGGACGACGGTGTTCCGGCACGGGAATGGTCTCTTCGCCCAGCAGGTATTTCACCGTATAACTGTTGCTGCCTTTCTTTAAATCTTTCATGTCACCCTCGTATACTACCTGTCCGCCCAGTCGTCCGGCATTCGGACCGATGTCGATGATGTAGTCTGCGGCACGGATGATTTCTTCGTCGTGCTCTACCACCACGACCGTGTTGCCCAACTGCTGGAGTTGGCGGAGCACATGAACCAATCGGTCGGTATCCCGACTGTGGAGTCCGATACTCGGTTCGTCGAGGATGTAAAGGCTGCCCACCAAGCTGCTTCCCAACGAAGTGGCCAGGTTGATGCGCTGGCTTTCTCCGCCCGACAACGAATTGCTGAGGCGGTTCAGTGTGAGATAGCCCAGACCCACATCAATCAGGAACCGGATGCGGCTGTTGATTTCCGTCAGGATACGACGGGCTACGGCCTGGTCGTGTTCGTTCAGCGTGAGCGAGTCGAAGAATTTTTGCAATTCGGTGATAGGCAGGTCTACCAGTTCGGAAATGTTCTTTCCACCCACGCGGACGTATCCCGCTTCGGGTTTCAGACGGGTGCCGTGGCATTTCGGGCAAAGCGTCTTTCCGCGATAGCGTGCCAGCATCACACGGTATTGAATCTTATACTGATTCTCCTCGAGCATCTTGAAGAAGTCGTTGATGCCATGGAAGTATTGGTTTCCTTCCCACAACACCCGGCGCTGTTCGTCGGTTAGCTCGTAGTAAGGAGTAAAGATCGGGAAGTTGAATTTTTCGGCATTGTGGATCAGCTCTTCGCGCCATTCTCCCATCTTTTCGCCCCGCCAACAGACAATGGCTCCGTCGTAGACGGACAAAGAACGGTTAGGCACCACCAAGTGCTCGTCGATACCGATCACTTTTCCGAATCCTTCACATACGGGACAGGCACCGATCGGGGAGTTGAACGAGAACATCTGGTCGTTCGGTTCTTCGAACGTCATACCGTCGGCTTCGAATTTGGTACTGAAAGTATGCAACCGGGTCGTTCCGTCCGGCTGATAAAAGCGAAGCATACACATGCCGTCGCCTTCGTACATGGCTGTTTCGGCAGAGTCGGTCAGGCGACTGATGGCATCCTTGGATTTTGCTGCCGTCATTCGGTCGACGAGCAGGTATACCACGTCCTCTTTGCCGGCAGCATATTCGTCGATACGCACCATCTCGCCGTTTACTTCAAGACGGTTGAAACCTTGCTTCCGGTCGATCTCCAACTGTTGTTCGAGCGTGCGTCCGTCATGCAGGTAAATCTGTGTCAGCACGGTATAGCGGGTCCCTTCCGGATAAGAGAGCATGCAGTTTACAATGTCTTCGATGGAGTGCTTCTTCACTTCCTCTCCGCTGACGGGACTGTAGGTTTTGCCCACACGTGCATAAAGCAGGCGCAGGTATTCGTAAATTTCGGTCGAGGTACCTACGGTGGAACGCGGGTTACGGCTGTTCACTTTCTGTTCGATGGCAATGGCGGGCGGAATGCCTTTGATAAAGTCACATTCGGGTTTGCTCATTCGGCCCAGAAACTGGCGGGCATAGCTACTGAGACTTTCCACGTAGCGACGCTGTCCCTCGGCATAGAGGGTGTCGAAAGCGAGCGATGATTTTCCGGAACCGGAAAGACCGGTGATCACCACCAGTTTGTTGCGGGGAATGTTTACGTCAATATTCTTCAGATTGTTGACTCTGGCCCCTTTTATAGAGATGTATTTACTATCAGTCATAAGCATTTTCGTTACTTGGACTGCAAAGATAGTGAGTCAGCAACGTTTAACCTAACAGTGGAAGGAACTTTTATCTTAAAAACACTTGCGAAGATTGAATTGCTTGCTTAACCGTTGCAAATGAGGAGCAAAATTGTATCTTTGCACCACATTTTTATGAAAACCAATTATGAACCTGAGAAAACTGATTCTTCTTTTAGCTCTCTTTCTTGCAACAGGAGTGGGGGCACAAATACAACAACAAAGCCCTTATCCGAAAAGAGAATTTCGCGGAGCGTGGATACAGGCTGTTAATGGGCAGTTCCGTGGTATTCCTACTGAGAAGTTAAAACAAACACTTATCGATCAGCTCAACTCTTTGCAGGGGGCAGGCATCAATGCGATCATATTCCAGGTGCGTCCGGAGGCAGATGCTTTATATGCTTCACAATTGGAACCGTGGAGCCGTTTCCTAACCGGAGTGCAGGGGCAGGCGCCTTCGCCCTACTGGGATCCGATGCAGTTCATGATCGACGAGTGCCATAAACGGGGAATGGAGTTCCATGCGTGGATCAATCCTTATCGGGTGAAGACATCACTGAAGAGTGAGCTGTCGGCCAATCACCTGTATAATATCCATCCGGAATGGTTTGTCACTTACAATAATCAACTCTTTTTTGATCCGGCATTGCCCGAAAGTCGTCGTCATATTTGCATGGTGGTGGCGGACATTGTTTCGCGTTACGATGTAGACGCTATTCATATGGATGATTATTTCTATCCTTATCCGGCAAAAGGCATGGACTTTCCGGATGACGCAAGCTTTGCCCGTTACGGCGGAGGGTTCACCAATCGTGCCGACTGGCGCCGGAGCAATGTTAATATATTGATTCAGAAGATACACGAGACTATTCGTGGCTTGAAGCCTTGGGTGAAGTTCGGTATTAGTCCGTTTGGTATCTACCGTAACGAAAAGAACGATCCGCTCGGAAGCAAGACCAACGGCCTGCAGAACTATGACGATCTGTATGCAGATGTATTGCTTTGGGCGCGCAATGGTTGGGTCGATTATAATATTCCGCAGATATACTGGCAGATAGGGCATCCTGCCGCCGATTATGAAACCCTGGTGAAATGGTGGGCAAAGAATACGGAGAACCGTCCTTTGTTCATTGGCCAGTCTGTGATGAATACGATTCAAAATGCCGATCCGAAGAATCCTTCCATGAATCAGCTGCCTCGCAAGATGGCTTTGGAAAGAGCTTATCAGACGATCGGTGGCAGTTGTCAGTGGCCGGCGAGCGCTGTGGTAGAGAATGCCGGAAAATATCGGGATGCACTTGTGCAGGAGTATCATAAGTATCCTGCTTTGGTTCCCGTTTTCGACTTTATGGATGATAAAGCACCGGGTAAAGTCCGTAAAGTGAAAAAAGTATGGACGGAAGATGGTTACATGTTGTTCTGGACTCCTCCGAAAGCTAAAGATGAGATGGATCGTGCTGTGCAATACGTTGTTTATCGTTTTGGTGATAAAGAAAAAGTGAACATTGACGATGCTTCGCATATTGTTGCCGTTACCCGTAACAATTTCTATAAGCTCCCTTACAAGGATGGGAAAAACAAATACCGTTATGTTGTGACAGCACTTGACCGTCTGCACAATGAATCGAAATCGGTAAGTAAGAAAGTGAAACTGTAAATGTATTACAAAAGATGAGGGGATGTGTCATCATTCACCACAGAGGACACAGAGTAACACAGAGGAGATTCTAAATTATTGAGTAGTAACAAAAAAACTCCATGTTACTCTGTGTTCTTTGATACTCCGTGTTACTCTGTGGTGAATTTGAGTTTCCGCAGTGAGATTCCCCTAGTATAAGATTAGTCCGGCTATTCCGCAGGCGATAATCATCAGAATCGGGTTAGCGTGATATTTTTTTGTTCCTATAAAGGCTACTAGGAAAATAATGATGCTGATGACAAAAGTATAAGTATCGTCTGTGGGCGAACCGAAGTTTTCCACATTCATCAAGACCAGAGCAGCCGATGCCAATAATCCTACCACTGCAGGGCGGAGTCCGCAGAACACAGCCTCTACGGCAGGATGTTTCTGATATTTCAGGAAGAACTTACTGATGGTCAACATCAGGATAAATGACGGCAACACTACCGCAAAGGTGGCGATGACAGATCCCCAGATACTGCCTGTAGCCGTAAAGCCAACATAGGTAGCGGCGTTGATACCGATGGGACCGGGAGTGGACTGGCTGATAGCTACAATATCGGTGAACTCTTGAGTACTTACCCAATCATAGCGTGTCACCACTTCTCCCTGAATCATCGAGAGCATGGCATATCCGCCTCCGAAGCCAAATAATCCGATTTTGAAGAATGTATAAAAGAGTTGCAGGTAAATCATAATGTTTCAATGTAAATGTGAATGATTAGGGATGTGACTGTTTCCATTTTCCCCAGCAGAAGCCACCTACACCTGCCGCGATAATAATCCAGATGGGAGAGAAGCCCAATAACCAAATGAGCAGGGCGGAGATAACCGGAATCCAGAGGGTATATCGATTGACTTTGGCAGACTTTGCCATGCTGAAAGTGGGTGCTGCAATCAGTGCGACTACAGCAGGACGTATCCCTTTGAAGATTCGTTCTACAATGGGGTTGTCTTTGAAGTTATGAAAAAACATGGCAATGGCCAATATGATGACGAATGACGGAAGTACCGTCCCAAGAGCGGTGACAAGGCTTCCCCGTATGCCGCGTAGCTTGTATCCTATAAAGATCGAAATGTTTACGGCAAGAATGCCCGGGGCGGATTGGGCTATGGCAAGCAGATCGATAAAGTCATCCTTGGAAATCCAGTTCCGTTTGGTTACGATTTCGTTTTCGATCAGAGGCACCATAGCATAGCCGCCTCCGATAGTGAAGGCACCAATCTTGAAAAAGATGCCGAATGCTTCAAGATAAATATTCATTTAACGTATTGTTCTTATTCTCTTTTCTTATTCTTGTTGTTCCTCTACATCCTCTTTTCCGCCCTCTTTACAATATTTGCTGGGGCTCACTTTGAAATGTTTCTTAAACACTTCCCGGAAGTATTTGACATCGTTGAATCCCGTCAGTTCGGATATTTCGGTGACAGAGTGCTGACCGGTCTTTAATAATGCCGCCGCCCGTTTCAGGCGGATTAATCTGATATAGTCAGCAGGGGCCTGATCGGTCAGTGCTTTCAGTTTATTATAGAAACTTGTGCGGCTCATGTTCAACAGATTGCAGAGTACATCTACATTGAATGCCGGATTGTCTATGTTCTCTTCAACACTCTTCTTGACCGTAGCGATGAATTTCCAATCGAGATCTGTAGCACAGTTTGGAGATACCTCCTCTTCCTCGCTGACTTCAAGATTGGCATACTTGCTTTTCAATAATGCACGGTTTGTCAGCAAGTTAGCAATAGTTGCTTTCAAGATACCAATGTTGAATGGTTTCACGATATATTCGTCTGCTCCTATTTTCAGCCCTTCCAGGATATTCTTTTCGTCATTCAGTGCTGTAAGCAGGATGATGGGGATGTGCGAGGTTTCGATATCGTTTTTAATGGCGGCGCACAACTCGTCTCCCCGCATTTCCGGCATCATGATATCCGAAATAATCAGTTCGGGCATGTACTCTTTTACGATCGTCAGTGCTTCCTTACCGTTGGAACATGTCTGAATGGTGTAATTATCCGATAATGTATGAGTCAGATAATTCCGCAGTTCATCATTGTCCTCAACGATCAACAGGCGTTGCAGGTTCTGGTCGTGTTGCTTTTTCGCCTTTTCATAAATCTCGGCCGGAGACACGTGTGGCACTTGCTCTGTGCTGAGTTCACGGGTACGGGTTGCCAGGTGTGCTTTATGAAAGTGCTTACTGTCCTTCGGAAAACTTACTTTGATAGACGATCCCTGATGTTCCACGCTGCTCAGATTGATTTTACCTTTGTGCAGATGAACCAGTTTCCATACAAGCATGAGTCCGATACCACTTCCGGTTACTTTAGAGTTGATCGCATTGCTACCCCGGAAATGTATTTTAAATAACTTCTTCTGCTCATTGGCAGGTATTCCGATACCTGTATCGTTTACCTCTACATTCCAACTGTCATTGGTCTCCGAAGCATAAATATGTACGCTACCGTTCTCCGGTGTATATTTCAAGGCATTCGAGATGATATTTTTCAGGATTGAATCCATCTTCTCTTTGTCAATCCATACATTCAGGTAACGGAAATTGCTTTCGTAGGTGAAGTTAATATGCTTCACGCTTGCGTATGGACGGAATGCGTTGAAAGTCTCCGTCAGATAGGTATTCAGTTCATATTCCGAAATATAAAGTTCTGACGAATATACGTCTGCCCGTTCAAAGTTGATCAGGTTGGTGGTCAGACGCAGTAGGGCATTTACGTTTCGCAGTGCCGTATTCATGTTGCTGATGCCATCTTTTGTCAACGCTTCCCGTTCGCGTATCTCTTCGAGCGGTGCCTTGATCAATGTCAGCGGGGTACGGATGTCATGCGCCGTGTTGATGAAGAAATGGATTTTCTCGTCCGATACTTTTCTTTGTTTTCTCAAAATAATGATGCGGAGAGTAATGATGGCAATTACTGCCAGTACGATTGCATAGACCAGCATGGCCCAGAAACTGAGCCAAATGGGTTGGGCAATACTGATTTTCATGGTACGTTCTTCGAGTACGATACGTTTATCTTCGTTAGAGACTGCACGGATATGAAGGGTATACTCTCCCGGACTCAGATTGGTGAAACGGATGATGTTTTCATTTCCGGGACGGCTCCACTGGTCGTAAAATCCTTCCAACTTCCATGAATATAGAATATTCGACGGATAATCGTAGTTGATGGAGGACACTTTCAGCGAAAAGATATTTTGGCTGTAACTGAGTTCCAGTTCTTTGGTATCATCGATATCCGTACTTAACGGGGAGTTTTCGTCACCGGGATAGACCGTTTGATAAAAAATTGTCAGATCACTGAGTACCATTTTAGAACTGTACTTCCTGGGTATCTTCATTTCCTTGTTAAACTCGATGGCACCGTCTGAGCTGCCGAATATAAAGTTACCGTTTTTACGCAATGTACCTGAGCCGGCATTGAAATGGCTGGCCATTAGTCCTTGATCTTTGGTCCAGTTATGGAACAATTTTTCTGCCGGATAATAACTGCTGAGCCCATTTTCGGTACTCATGATAATGTCATCGTCGGTATCCGAAAGAATGGTATATATGTTATTGGAAATCAGCGCGCAGTTGTCTCTGTGGTAGTGGGTGAAAGTTCTCTTTTCCGGGTCGTATATCAATAATCCGGAACCACTTGTTCCGATGTAAAGAAGCCCGTTCCGTGCTTGGTACAGAGAATAAATATACATTGATTCTACAGGAAGTTCGATACGTTGGTACTTACCGGATTCTTTCTCTAATAAGTATAGTCCTGTGGCCGTACCTATCCACATCTGCTTACTGTCTTTTTCCATGATGGAAGTTATCGAGTTCAGCTTGGGGTATAGGCGAAGAGTCTTTTTATGAAAATCAATGCGTTTCAGGTTGTAGTAACCTCCCGACCAGATGTCTCCATCGGCTGTTTTTATGATCGAACGGATGTACTTATCCGGCCGGATGTTGACTCCATACAGTGAAGATGGAGTGATATACTCGACAGATAAGGTCCGTTTGTTTATTTGATAGATGCCCGAACTATATCCGGCAGCCCAGATAATTCCCGGCTCTACCTCGCATAGTGTAACGAATATGTGATTCTTGTTGCCTCCATTCTTTTCAAAAGAACTCATGAACGAATGCCATACTCCGGTTTCGGAATTGTAATAACTGATTCCGTTATTGGTGGCATACCACAAATCTCTTTCACTGTCCTCAATAATAGAATTTACCTGGTCGTTAATAAGTGATTGTTTGTTACCGATAGAATGTTTTATCCAGTTATAGCTTGAATGGCGGTTATTGCGTACCGTGATACCGATTGGATAATTGGCGAGCCAGATACGTTGTTCATCGTCTACGTAAAAGTCAGAGATGTTGTTACCGTTCATTTCATTGTACTGGTTGTAATCGGCAACGATATAAGGAGTAGTCAGATAAGAGTTTATGTTTATCTTATACACTCCAGCACCGTCTGTAGCGACAAGCAGTTCTTTATTATTCAACGGCTTTATCCGCGTGATGCTGACGTCGGTCAGGCTCATATGGGGCTGAGTGCTTTGTTTGGTATTCATGTCATAGACATAAATACCGCGTTCAAACGTCCCGATGAATAGTTTACGTGAGGGACGGTGGAAATAAAGTTCATTGATTTGTATCGGAAGATTATCCAGTTTGTCGCAAGGAAGCAAATGTAGCCCTTGATTCTTCAACTCCGCATGATGGATACCTTGTTCCGTACCGATAAAGAAGTGAGTATCGTCTATCTGTTCGATATCAGTGATGTCTTCTCCGATTTCGTTCTTGATCTGGAGGGTCTGTAGTGTATGGGTATTATATAAATAGAGAGTCTCCTCGTTACACAGCCAGATGTTGTTATTCCGATCGATGAAGCTGTAACTGATGGGAGCGGGGCGGTCTTTGATTTTCTCTTCTGGTAGTTTGTAGACCAGCGTGAACTGATCTCGTAACGGGTCGTAACGAAACACTTTTCCTTTCTTTCCTATTTCCCACAAGGTGCTCTCGTGGTCCAGATATAGCCAATTCAAGTTAAGCAGTGAATTGAGTTCTTCACCGTCATCCATTAATTTATATCGTTTGAACTCTTTGCCATCATATCTGTCCACACCTTCGTGGGTCAGAAACCACATATAACCCTTTTTATCTTTTTGGATGTAATATACCCTCCGGTTGCTTAACCCATCCTCTACACCGATATATTTGTAAGTTTGTGCAGAGACCATAAGAGGCAATAAGAGCAGAAGAAAAAGAATTTTTTTCATACAAGCTGGAATCCTTTAATGATTTTTCTTTCGGGGGGCGAATGATTTTACAAAATTAATAAAAAGAGTGGAGAAGTGCAAACTTTAGGAAAGGATTTGTTACGGTTGACGAATGACAAAAAAGGGCGAACCTATCTGTAGGCCCGCCCTTTATCATCATTATTTATCTTATTATTTTTTCTTTTCTTCTACCCACTTACGTGCATTAACGAAGGCTTCGATCCAAGGAGTTACCTGGTCGTTGTGTACACGGTCGGCAGGATAACAGGCATTTTGCCACGGGAAGATAGCACGTTCCAGGTGAGGCATCATGGCCAGATGGCGTCCGTCTGCACTGGCCAGAGCGGCTATTGAATAATCCGATCCGTTCGGATTGCCCGGGTATTCGTCATAAGAGTATTTAGCAACTACGTTGTATTGGTCTTCATCGTATGGCAGAGAGAATTTTCCTTCTCCGTGCGCTACCCAAATACCCAGTTTGCTGCCACTCAGTGAACCGAACATGACACTACGGTTAGTCGGGATGGTGACACCGACGAAAGTCGATTCGAACTTATGTGATTCGTTGTGCAACATCTTTCCTTTCTTCTCGTGTTCCGGATTTACCAATCCCAGTTCCATCATCAACTGACAACCGTTACAGATACCTAATGACAGGGTGTCTTCGCGGGCATAGAATTTATCAAGAGCCTCTTTTGCTTTCGGGTTGAACAGGAATCCTCCGGCCCATCCTTTGGCAGAACCCAACACGTCCGAGTTGGAGAAACCGCCGCAATAAACAATCATATTTACATCTTCCAGTGTCTCACGTCCGCTGATAAGGTCGGTCATGGTCACGTCTTTTACATCGAAACCTGCCAAATAGAGTGAGTAAGCCATTTCGCGCTCACCGTTGGTTCCTTTCTCGCGGATGATGGCGGCACGTATACCGCTCGGTGTGCGACGTTCGGGAGTGATGCCATACTGTGAAAGTTTTCCTTTGAATCCCGGCATGAACGCAAATTCGAGCGGTTGCATCTTGTAGTTCTCAAAACGCTTCTTAGCACATCCGTTCATTGACTGTTTACGGTCGAGCAGGTAAGAAGAAGAATACCATACATCACGCATATAGTCAATGCCGAACTGATAAGTAGCACCCTCTTTGTTTACCAAGATATGGCGTTCGTCTGTCGGTTTACCCAATTTAATGAAACCGACACCTGCATCTTCAAGGATTTTCTTCACTTCGTCCTTATGCTTGTCGCTGATCTGAATAACGATACCCGGATTTTCGGCGAACAGAATCTTCACGATATCTGTCTCTTTCATTTTATCAAGGCTGATTTCCAGACCGCCTTCTACGTTGGCAAAGCACATTTCGAGCAGAGTCGTGATCAGACCACCAGCTGAGATGTCGTGTCCGGCAAGGATCAGTCCTTTATTTACCAACTCTTGTACTGCCAGAAAAGCATCACGGAAGTATTCGGCATCCTGTACACAAGGTACTTCGCTACCGACTTTACCCAATGACTGTGCGAAAGCCGAACCGCCCAGTTTGAGGTTGTCGAAACTGAAGTCGATATGGTAAAGTGTGGTTTTTGCATCGTTGACGAGTACCGGAGAGACCACTTTCTTTATGTCCGAGACTTCACCGCCTGCTGATACGATAACTGTTCCGGGAGAAACAACTTTTTCTCCGTTCGGATATTTCTGGGTCATGGACAAAGAGTCCTTTCCGGTAGGTACATTGATCTGAAGTGCACAGCAGAAGTCACTTAAGGCTTTTACAGCTGTGTAGAGGCGTGCGTCTTCTCCTTCCTGTGAGCGGCATGGCCACATCCAGTTGGCGGAGAGTGATACACTGTCCAAACCTTCGGCCAGCGGAGCCCATACCAAATTGGTCAGTGCTTCGGATACAGAAAGAATAGAACCTGCCGCCGGATCGGCCAATGCAGCCTGAGGGGCATGTCCGATAGAAGTAGCGATACCTTTTTCGCCACGATAATCCAATGCTACTACTCCACAATCGCTCAATGGCAATTGAATCTCGCCCTGACATTGCTGACGGGCTACTTTACCGGTAACGGAACGGTCTACTTTATTGGTCAGCCAGTCTTTACAAGCTACTGCTTCCAATTGCAACACCTGGGTCAGGTATTCGTGAAGTTTAGATGTTTCATATTCCGGCATTGTATAGTGACGTTCTACGGTTTTGTCTATCATGTAGGTCTTGGGAGAAGAACCGAACATCTGGTCCACAGCCAAATCGAACGGACGCACACCGTCCGCTTGCTGGAACGCAAAACGATGGTCGCCGGTTGTTTCGCCTACTACATACATCGGAGCGCGTTCACGTTCGGCAATTTGGCGTACGTGTTCAATGGCTTCCTCTTTAATAAGGAGTCCCATGCGCTCCTGACTTTCGTTTGCTATAATTTCTTTAGCCGACAGCGTTTTGTCGCCGATAGGCAATTTGCTCATATCGATCAGGCCGCCACATTCTTCTACCAACTCAGACAGACAGTTGACGTGTCCGGCCGAACCATGGTCATGAATCGATACCACCGGATTTTCATCCTCTTCGCAAAGAGCACGAACCACGTTGTTGGCACGTTTCTGCATTTCTGCATTGGCACGTTGTACGGCATTCAGCTCGATTCCGCTGCTGTAACGACCTGTATCAACCGATGAAACAGAACCACCGCCCAATCCGATGCGGTAATTGTCGCCACCGATGACCACTACTTTGTTGCCGGCTTCCGGCTGTCCTTTTAAACAGTCGCGTTGTGTGCCGTAACCTACACCACCGGCAAGCATGATCACTTTGTCGTAGGCATAAGTTTCGTTGTTTTCTGTATGTTCAAAAGTTAATACCGAACCACAGATCAGCGGTTGGCCAAACTTGTTGCCGAAGTCACTTGCTCCGTTGGATGCCTTGATCAGGATCTGTTCCGGAGTCTGATACAACCATTTGCGTACCGGCAAGATGTCTTCCCATTCGCGTCCTTCTTCGGTGCGCGGGTAAGAAGTCATGTAAACAGCAGT
This sequence comes from Bacteroides fragilis NCTC 9343, assembly GCF_000025985.1. Taxonomy (NCBI): domain Bacteria; kingdom Pseudomonadati; phylum Bacteroidota; class Bacteroidia; order Bacteroidales; family Bacteroidaceae; genus Bacteroides; species Bacteroides fragilis. Next base: position 3,687,571 of record NC_003228.3, on the reverse strand, counting down.
TCCGGCAATGGGCCATGAACCTTTACCTCCTCCCATACGGTCGCGGATTTCACCACCGGTACCGGTAGATGCGCCGTTGAAAGGTTCTACGGTAGTAGGGAAGTTGTGAGTTTCCGCTTTTAGTGAAATAACACTCTTGATGTCCTTTATCCGGAAGAAGTCGGGCTTAGAGTGATCTGCCGGAGCGAATTGCTCGACTACCGGACCTTCGGCAAAAGCCACATTATCTTTATAGGCCGAGATAATCTTATTGGGGTTCTCCTGGGTCGTCTTTTTGATCATCTGAAAGAGAGAAGACTCCTGTTCTACGCCATCGATGATAAACGTTCCGCCAAAGATTTTGTGACGGCAATGCTCCGAGTTGATTTGTGCGAATCCGAATACTTCAGAATCAGTCAGGCGACGTCCTAAATCAGATTCTACCTTTTTCAGGTAGTCCATTTCTTCTTTTGACAGGGCAAGGCCTTCTTTTTCATTGTAGGCTTCCAGATCGTCGATATAAATAATAGCTTCCGGCTGGCGGTTGGTAGTGAATACATTTTGGTTAAGACCTTTGTACATGCGTTGCAGCATGGGATCATGGTCTGCATTTTCATCTTTTACGGGGAAATATTCCTCGATGCGGCTAATGCCGTCGAGTCCCATGTTCTGGGTTATTTCTACTGCGTTGGTACTCCATGGAGTAATCATTTCACGTCGTGGCCCGACGAAGCAGCCTTGCAGGTTTTCTTCACTTTCCGGCATGGCTTCACCAAAAAGCCAGCAGAGTTTGTTGTTGTCGTTCGCGTTAAGTTCGTGGTTGCTCTCTACGGCAATCACGCTCTTGGAAGGGGTTCTGAAAAAAAGAATCATGTGTGTATATACGATTTTGTTTTCTTTGCGTGCAAAGATAAGCAAATTCGTTGGTGGTGAGAAGGAAATACTATAAAAAAACTTCAGCCTACCACGGGTCAAGGGGGGAATGACCGGGTAGGCTGAAAAACAAATCAAACAAATATCTATGTGAAAACAGGAAATAGTCTGTCTGATAGCTTATCCTATTACTTTCGACGTATCATAATATTTGAACCAGTTTTCATTGAAGTCCGGACTGCTTGGATCCGAATGGTTCGGTTCGGTGATCCAACTCCTGAACTTGCTGTAGACCTGCATGATGTCTATCTTCTCGATGGGATGCGGGATGGCGACAGGAATTTTTATACCCCACACAAAGTTGTCAGTACTGCAATATTTAATATCGGTACGCATATTGCCGCCTGCCTCGCCGGCGTATGAATTGCTGTAATAAGCTGTCGGTTCGTAGCCTCTCAAGTGGATTTCGCGTCCTCCGTTTTTCTCTTTTTGCAGGAAGAAGTTCTGATTTTCTGATGTGGCTGCTGCCCACAGTGCCTGAGTCTTTTCTAAATTTTTGAAGCAATTTATCTTTAATCTGTATTTGATGGTCACCAGATCGTTGTTCGCTATTGCGTGGTCAGGTTCGGTATTATAGAATGTTCCGCCATTGTTCCGCTTTCTTAATTGTTCTGTTCCTGTAAAGATAAAGATGGCGGGCGCATCTTCTCCGGGATTCTGAAGCTCCATTTTAACCAGGTCGTTTCCTTCTATTTCAATCACGTCATCAATGTATCGGGCATGTGTTTTATCCAGTTGCAGTCCTAAACGGTAGGGCAGATACCCGCCCATCGCACGGAAAGTGATCTTGATTTCAAGTCCGTCTTGTTCGTAATCTTCCTTGCTTCCGCCGTGTCCGTCGAAGAAGGTTGCTTGTGTGCGATATCCGATAACGAAGTCGTTAAAGTCATAATCTCCTGTTTCCGGCCAATTATCTTCCATCATAAGAGTAGCTTCTCCCCCTTTGACGGGATACCATTGGTAGCTATATGCGCCTTCTCCTCCGTTTGTATCGAAGCCACTCACGTTTTCCGGCAGTTTAATCGACAGTTCCGCACGTGTAGAAGCTCTGTTGATCGGAACGCTTATCACTTCTTTCCCTTTGCCGGCAGGATACTGTACATATAATGCCCGGTTTGCTTTCGCTACATCCAGTTCGATACTTTTAGAGATATCGGATACGGGTGTTTCTGCCAGCAAACTTTCGTCAGTACATGCTGCGTCGGTATAAATCGCTACCCGGGTTGCCACAGGAGAGTGGATCGAGAGATTGACACTTCGTGTAGTAGTCCAGTCCGCATCATCCGGAATGATCAGATCTGTTGTTTTCTCCGGTTCTTTGGGCTGTGAGAGGTCTTTGTCATCGTCAACACACGCGGTTAAAAGAAGCGTGATTCCCAGTAGGGTGTACATCATCCAATGCGTAGCTTTCATTCTTTTCGTGTTTAGAATTAGTCATTCATTCTGTTTGTGACAGCAAATATACGATAAAAGTTGTATATTATACCCTTTTTGTATTATATTTTATATAAAATATTGATTGTCTATATTGGAATGTGGATAAAATGAACAACTTTTTCTCCTTTGATTGGATGGAACAGAGCCTTCCTATACAACAAACAGAGGCTCAATTCACCCGGAATTGAGCCTCTGTTTGTATAGAATGAAGCTTCTGTTTATTCGCTGATGACCTTGCGGTATTCCGCTACTGCCATTTTTTCCGCCAGATAAGCGTTGATCAGGCTGGTGTGTGCCTGTGTCCACGAAAGCTGCGCCGACAGTACATCGACCATACTTGCCTTTCCTTCATTATAAGAGAAGGTGATCAGGTCCAGGTTTTCCTCAGCCAGTTCTTTGTTTTCTTCAGCTGTCTTTACCTGCTCTTCCGTCTCTTTGAGCTTGGTCAGTGCGGCTGCCAATTCCTGGTTGATCTGGTCTACTACGTAACTTTGCTGTAGTTTCTGGATACCTGTGTAAGCCTTCTGCTGCCGGTTGGTCTTGAATCTTGCTCCCCAGCGCAATACAGGGATATTTACGCTCATTCCCACAATGGGAGTAAACTTCACGTCATATCCCATATTGGGAGAGGCTGTTGCCCATCCGCCGGTGACGTACATACTTACTTGCGGATTGTATTGGCTCAAGGCTGCTTTTCGTTGGGCTTCGCTCTTCTGTATGTTGACTTCTGTGCTGGCGAAATCGGCCCGGCGTTGCAGCACATCATCCAATGGAAGCAGGGTGACAGGCGGGCATACGACACCGATGGCGCAAAGGCTGTCTACAGGTGCGTTAGGCTCTTCTCCCATCAGGATATTAAGCTTTTGCAAAGCCAGCGTATAGTTCTGGCGTGCATTGATGTATTGAAGTTCGGCCTCTTTGCGGCGTGTCGAAATCATCAACAGGTCTGTGCGGCTGATAGCGCCGTCTTTGAAGCGATCCTGGATGATTTCATATTGTTTTTCAACGATCTCCTGATATTGGGCCGAAGCATTGAGCATGGCACGGGCCGAAGAAGCATTCCAATAGAAGGCATCGCTCTGGTAGTGGATTTGGTCACGTGTCAGTTCTTCGCTCAGCTGGTCGAGTTTTTCGTCGGCTTTGGCTATGCGGTTCTGGGCCTGCAGGGCACCTCCGGTATAGAGTGGCTGCGACACGACGAATATGCCTTGGTACGTGTGATTACGATATTGTCCGGCCGGTCCGTCCCATGAATCCATCTCTTTCAGGTTCAGTGTTCCTTCGGCAGAGATGTCCACTTTGGGCAGAAATCCCGTAAAGGCTATTTTCCGTGCGTCCGTGCTTGCCATCGATTTCAGATGTTGCTGTTTCAGCACCTGGCTATAGGCTTCCACACGTTCACGGTATGTCTCACGGCTCAGATGCGGGACTTGTGCCTGCACTTGCGCACAGAGTCCCAATGCAAATAGAAGTATAAGTTTATTCTTCATCATATACTTTTAGATTTTTAATTCGTTTCTTTATCCCTTAATCCTGTGAATGGCGCAATAGGCTACCGGAAGCACGAACAGGGTCAGTGCCGAAGCTACGAGCAGTCCGCCCATGATGGTAGCCGCCATTCCGCCGAACATGGCGTCGAACAGCAACGGAAGCATACCCAGGATTGTTGTACCCGAAGCCATGGCTACCGGCACGATACGGCTGATCGTTGCTTTGATCACCGCTTTGCGCGGATCGAGTCCCGATTGATTTTCGATGTCGATCTGGTCTACCAGTACAATGGCGTTTTTGATATTCATACCGATCAGTCCCAACAAGCCGAGAATGGCGAAGAAATCGAACGATTTGCCCAACAGCAGTAATCCCAATACGATGCCGATGAATATCAGTGGAAGCATCAGCAGGATGACTGTCGGCTTGCGATACGTCTTGAACAACAGCAGCAGGGTGGTAAACATCAGGAAGAAGGTCAGCGGCAGATTCTTTGCCAAAGCTTCGTTCGATTCCACCTGACTCTCCTGTTCACCAAAGTATTTCAAGGTGTAGCCTTCCGGAATCTTGATTTCCTTCTGTACCTGAGACCATATCTGGTTGAAAGCTGCGATGGCGTTCACTCCCCGTCGCGGGTCACATTGCGCCATCATCACCAACTGCCGGTTATAGTCTTTCACGTTTGAGAAGCGATATCGGAAATCGAATTCCGACACCACCTGTTCCAGACTGGTGGTCTCGGGACCATTGCCGAATACGGGCAGTGTGCGCAGGTCGTTAATGCGGAAGGAATCTGCCACGCTATTGCCTTTCAATAAGATAGGCAGTACCTGGTCTCCCTGGCGGAATTCACCCAATGTCATACCGTTCGTCCCGATCTGGATGCTTTGTGCCATGCCCTGACGGGATACTCCCAACGGCTGTGCCCGCTCCGGACTGTAAATTGGTTTCCAGATAGGAATTTTGTTTCCCCAGGAGTTACGTATATTAATAAGGTCGGGATTCCGGTGCATGATTTCCAACGCCTGGTTGGTCAGTGCTACCAACGTATCCACATTGGGACCGATGAAGCCGATTTCGATGGCCGCGTCCACAGCCGGTGACAGCTTGAACAGGCTGGTACGGGTGATGGCATTCGGGAAGTTGGCCTTCATGTATACATCGAACTTCTCTTCATATTCCTTGGTATACTTGCTGTCGTTCAGTTCTACCAGTACGTTGGCAAAATTCGGTTTCGGACCGACTGAGGTCGATGCCAGATAGTAACGCAACGGAGTGCTTCCGAAGGTGATCGATACTTTCTTCACTTCCGGCAGTTTCAGCAAGTGAGCTTCTACTTTTTTCATTTCCCGGGCCACATCGTTTACTCCATATCCGTCCGGATAGAACACGTCGGCACGGAAGTAAGGCTTGTCCAGAGACGGGAAGAAGTTTTGCGGCATCATTCCCATTACTACCAGAGAGACGACAAAGAGTACGATCATCGACCCCAGCGTCACGATTTTCCGCCGAATCAAAACGCTCAGTATTTTTTCGAACTTGTGATAGAACGGTTTGTCATACGGATCTTTGCCGGCATTCTTTGCTTTGGATTTGAGGATGAAGTTTCCGAATACGGTGGTCTGCGTCAGTGCCAGTACCCAACTTAACCCCAGCGAAATGGCCAGTACGACAAAGAGCGGCTTCACGATCTCGGCTACCGACGAAGGTGCCAGATAGAGCGGCAGGAACGAACAGATGGCAATGAATGTGGCGCCCAGCAGTCCCCATTGCGGGCCGGTGGCTCCGTCAATCAATGCTTTCCGGCGGTCCACACCGCGGGCGATGGCTATTTGGGCGTTGTCCGTCACCACGATGGCATTGTCCACCAGCATACCCATGGCAATGATAAATCCCGCAAGTGACGTTCGGTTGAGTCCTACCCCCATGAATGACATGATAAGCAGTGTGCCTCCGATGGAGAAAACCAGCGAAGTGCCGATCAATACTCCGGCGCGCATTCCCATCACCAGCATGATGATGACAATAACGATCAGTATGGATTCTATCAGGTTGATGATAAATCCGTTATTGGCCTCTTTGGCTATGACGTTTTCGAGATAAAGACTCTCCAGATTCAGTCCTACGGGCATCAGGGGGAGGAGTTCGGCCAGTTTCTTGTCTACCATTTCTCCCGTCAGTACCACGTCTCGTTGCGGGTCGGTCGATACACCGATACCGATGGCGCGTTTACCGTTGACACGCATGATGGTGCTCGGCGGGTCCATGTATCCTTTCTCTATCACAGCGATGTCTCCCAGTTTTACCTGTCCGGCCCGGGTGGTGATGACCTGGTTCCGGATGTCGTCCACTGTGGTGTACATGCCGTTGGCCACCACGCGTAGCTGTTGCTCGCCGGCTGTAATCTCTCCGGTGTTGATAATTTGGTTTTGCGATTGCAACAGGCCGGCCAGTTGTTTGGGATCGATGCCCATACCCGCCAGCTTGTTCACGGAGATGGAGATGTTTACCACTTCGGTCTGTGTGCCGAAGAGTGCTACTTTCATTACTCCGTCGGCAGTGACTACCTGTGTCTTGATGCGTTCGGCCCAATTTCTCATCTCTTCATAACTGAATCCGTCGTCGGCCGTCAGTCCGTAATAAATACCGAACACATCGCCGAAGTCGTCCGAAACCGTCGGTACCGAAGAGCCGCTGGGTAACTGTGGCTGTATGTTAAGTACCTTGCGTCGCAGTTCATCCCATTTCTGAGGGATGGAAGAGGCGGGTAGCGAAGGGAGCAGTTCGAATGTGATTTTGGAAATGCCATACATGGATTCGGACTTGATTTTGTATACTCCGCTCATGCTTTGTATCTCGCGGGAGATGGGTTCGGTGATCAGCCGTTCCACTTCGGCAGGCTCGGCACCGGGATAGCGCGTCATGATGACGGCCGATTTGATGACAAAAGGAGCGTCTTCCTTCTTTCCCAGTTTGCCGAAAGAGAAGACTCCTCCGATCAGCAATACAGCCAGAAAGAAGTAGATTACTTTGGTATTGTCTAATGAATATTTGGCTAAATTCATGATTGTATATGGTTTTGAGTGCACCACAGATTACACGGATTTTCACAGATTAATGATTTATATTATTGATAATAAGATTAAAAAATCTGTGTTAATCCGTGTAATCTGTGGTGAAATTAATTATTGCGTTGAACGGGCACTCTTATTTCAGTTCCTTTACCGTTTCACCTTCTACCAGTTGTGTCACACCGGCTGTCACCACAGTCTCGCCTGCTTTCAATCCTTTTGAAATGAAAGCCTGTGCATCTCCCATAGGAGAGTAAACGGTTACTTCACGACGGTTCACTTGGTTTCCGTTCAATACCCATACGTAGGTTTTGTTACCTTCGCTTTCACCGAATATCGCGCTCAGCGGCACCACCGTCATGCTCTCTTCCAGGAACGGGCCTACATCGGCAGAGAAGCGTATGCTGCACGTAAAGCCCGGTTTTACTTCGTACAGGGCATGGTCGAAAGCCGGATCGTCGATCGTGATGGTCACCGGGATACCGGTACCGTCTGTCGATATGTCGAGATACTCCTCCAGTTTGGCGTTGAAGATGTGCCCGCGGTAGGTGTCGAATTCTACGCGGAAACGTTGGTCTTTGGAGCGGAGCAGGTAAAGGTAAGCGTCGGGGATAGTGAATTTGATGCGTAGTTTTTTGGTGTTCACCAGCTGTACAATGCCTTCTCCCGAGTTCACGCGTTGGTAATTTTCTACTAACCGCTTCTCGATCGAGCCGTCAAAAGGAGCCGTCAGTCTGGTGTCCCGCATATTATTGCTTGAAAGTTCGTAGGCCGACTTTTTTTGTTGGAAGGTCGATACGCTGATTTCATATTCCTGTACCGAGATGGCTTGCCGTGCCAGCAATCGTTTGTTACGCTCCACTTGTGCGGCGGCGGTTTCGTAAGCCGATTTGTCTGCCGCGTATTGCAAAGCCAGATCACGCGGGTCGATAGCGGCAATCAGTTGTCCTTTTTTGACCCTTTGGCCTTCTACGACTGGCAGGTTAATGATCTGTCCGCTCACGCGGAAGGCCAGTTTCACATAGTCCACAGCCTCTACAATGCCCGAGAAGTCTTTTCTGATTTCCGACCGGGACTCTACCCTGGCCGTCTTTACGGGGCGTACTGTTGTCACACTGTCTTCTTTCTTTTGTCCGCAAGCCGTCAGTAGAATGAGGGCTGCGAGGATACATCCATAGTTTTTTTTCATATTTCCCATTGATTATACGCTAAGTGTTTTTTGTTCCTTTCACCACAGATTCACAGAGAGTTCCACAGAGTGGAAACAATAGAAAAGAAACTCTGTATGGTGTTGTGGCGAACTCCTTTAGTTCGTTTTAAAGTAATTAATAGTCTGTTTAGTCACATTTTGAGGGCGCAAAGATATAAAACTAAAAAACCAAAAACAGTTTTCCGGTTTGTATATTTCATATTATTAACGAAATATTGATTTACCGAAGAGAGCATAAGAAGGTGTAATTTTCCTTACCTGTTTGAAAATCAAAGAAGTATATCTTTTTGCCTTTATGTTCCTTTGAGTCCTGCCATAGAACTCCCTGCCTTAATTTTGTTTCGGTACAATCAAATCTTTACCCTTTTTCAGGTTATAAACAACTTCGGAGATGCGTATGTTCAATTCATATCCCTCTAAAAGAGAGATTTTTATCTCTTGTTTTCCGACTTTCATCTGCAAGGTGCAGTTGCGGAAATTTACTTTGAAAGTATAGCTGTCCCATGCTTCGGGAATGATGGGAGTGAGGTCGAGTTGTCCGTCCAGTATTTTCATTCCCGCGAATCCGCGTACAATGATTTGCCAACTTCCGGCCATACTGGTGACGTGCAGGCCTTGGTGCACCTCGTTGTTGTAGTCGTCCAGATCCAGGCGTGTGGAATGCAGGAAGAGACGGTAAGCTTCTTCCGTATCTCCTATCCATGCAGCCAGAATGGCATGCACGAAAGGCGAAAGAGAAGATTCGTGTACGGTGCGGGGTTCGTAAAACCGGAAGTTGCGACGGATGGTTTCCCGGTCGAAATGTTCATAATAGAGGAAAAGTCCCAACAGCACATCGCTTTGCTTGATGTAGCACGAGCGCAGAATCCGGTCCCACGACCAGTGTTGGTTGATCGGCCGTTCGTTGACGGGAATATCGTTTACCGTACCCAGCACTTTGTCCGGATAGCCGTCGTCTTGCACAAAGATACCGCGTTCTTTGTCTTCGGGCAGATACATTTTCTCGATGATCTCCTTCCATCGCGCCGTCTCTTCGGCATGCCGGAACTCGGTTGAGCGACGTATCCGGTTGTACTCTTCCGGATATTCATGCGCCACCATCTCCAGGCATTCGATGGTGCTTTGCAGGCACTGCACGCAAGAGTAGTTGGTGTACCAGTTGTTGTTTACATTGTTCTCGTATTCATTGGGTCCGGTTACCCCGAGCAGCACATACTTCTGTCGGGCTTCCGAGAAAGAGACTCGCTGGCTCCAGAAACGGCTGATGGCGATCATCACTTCCAGACCGTAGTAGGCGATATATTCTTTGTTGCCTGTTACCCTCGAAAATTGCATGATGGCATACACGATGATGTTGTTGCGGTGTATCTCTTCGAATGTGATTTCCCATTCGTTGTGGCACTCTTCTCCATGGATAGTCACCATCGGATAGAGGGCGGCTCCGCCGCCGAATCCCAGTTTGCGTGCGTTTTCGATGGCTTTGGGTAGTTGGTTGTAACGGTATAGCAAGAGTTTCCGTGATATTTCTCTCGGGGTCGATAACAGGAAGTAGGGCACGCAGCACAGTTCGGTGTTCCATTGTGTATTTCCGCCATATTTCTCACCGGTAAATCCTTTGGGGCTGATGTTCAGGCGCGCGTCGTCTCCCCGGTAGCTTTGGTTCAGCTGGAAGATGTTGAAACGGATGCCCTGTTGCGCTGCCGGGTCTCCCTCGATCATCACATCACTTTCCTCCCAGATTTCTTCCCATTGCTGTTTGTGCGCGCCGACCAGTGCTTCCCAACCCTGCTCTTTGGCGGCTTGCGCTTCGTCCACAGCATACTCCACCAACTCCTGACGGTCGCATTGCAGAGAGGAGAGGATAGCAACATATTTTTCCAGAGTCACCCGGTCACCCGGTTTCACATCGGCACCGGCGCTGAATCCTGTCAATTTCTCCTTTTCTATTTTGATGGGACTGATATGGGTGGGTTTGCTGTTTTTATAAAACTGGTAAGTCATGCCCAGGCAGATTTGTGAATCCTCATGCTTGGTTTGCACCCAGAGGTAGGCGTACTCGTTAGTAGCTTCGGCCCGCAGGATGTTCCACATTTTTTCGTCGAAATTAGAGTTCTCGTGCTTTACGTCGCCGTTCAGGAAGGGTACCAGGGAGATTTTACCTTCGTAGTTCACCGACGTCACACTGTACTTTATCAGACAAAGATTTTGGTTTGCCAGGCTGTTGATATGCTCTACGTGTACTTCCAGCGTGTGGCCTTTGGGTGAGGTCACCCGAAAGTCGCGGTAAGAGATTCCCTCGCGCATGTCGAGTCGTCGTCTGTATGCTTCTACATCCCAATGGGCCAGGTCCAGCTCCTCATCGATCAGTCTCAGGTAAATGCCGCTCCAGTCCGGTGCGTTGGGGACGCGCGAGAAGAAACGGGGATATCCGTTTTTCCACCATCCCACCCGGGTTCGGTCCAGGAAGGTGATGCCTGCCACGTACGAGCCTTGCAGGCTGTCACTGCTATAGGTTTCTTCAAAATTTCCCCGCTGTCCGAACCGGCCGTTTCCGAGGCTGAATATGCTTTCCGAAGCGCGCATGTTATCGGGGTGAAAACCCTCTTCTATGATGTTCCATTCGTCTACCTTGAGGAATTGTTTCATGGCTTTTTAAGATTGAGTCGGTTGTTTACGGCACCCAAGATACAAAAAAAGTCCGTGCCGACAGTGGATAACAGATAAAACTCTGCGCTCTTTTTATCTTTCGTGCTATTTTATGGTACGAATGGTGGGAGATGATTCCGGATCAGCGACAGGTAAGGGGCGATTTATTTTGTTATGAAGGTATTCTTTTATCCCTTGCCGACGGAGGTTGCGTTGGTTTAAAATCAGGTAGCCTTTGGTTTAAAAGAGAGGGTACTTTGATTTTAAACCAATACCCCCTCTCTTTTAAACTCAAAAGTCATTCGCGCTATAGCTGCTTATGGAGCACTTTTTGTCTTTCCGCAGTATACTTTTACGCTTCGTGATGCGCCATCGTCTCTTTGATGAAATATACACAAATGGCACCTGCAATCAGGAGTACGCCTGCCAGCACCAGCATGTTCACCTGATGCCCCCCGACGAGGTGGAGCAGTCCTCCTCCGACAAGGGCGGCGGCGATTTGCGGTACACAGATGGTTCCGTTGAACAGTCCTAGGTAAGCCCCCATGTTTTTGCCCGAAACCGAATTGGTCAGGATAGTGAACGGCATGGCAAGCATGGCGGCCCAGGCACAGCCGATCAGCAGATAAGAGATGAACAGCAGATATTCGTTGTGGAAGAACAGGGTGGATATGAAACCGATGCCACCCAGTACGAGGCTCAGGGCATAGGCCTGTTTGCGGGCCTTGAACAATGGCAATATCACAGCCCAGATGACTGATCCGATGGCCTGCACGGCGAACAGCACGCCTACCCAGTTGCCCGCTTCCTGATAGCCGGCGCTTTGGACGTCCGTAGTGCCCCACACCGTGGCGGCAATGGCACCGTTGGTGTAGGTCCACATGTACATGAAGGCGGCCCAGCAAAAAAACTGTACCAGCCCTACCGTCCAAAACACTTTGGGAGCATGCTTCAGCAGGGAGATAAAGTCGGCTTTTTCCTTCTTTTCGTCCGCCGTGATACCATGGAACTCTTCAAACTCTTTGGGAGGCATCTCTTTCACTTTTACTGTGGTATAGATGACGCATAGAATCAGGATGGCGGCGCCGATGTAGAACGAGTAAATCACCGAGTCGGGCACCGTGCCCTTGTCCGCCGTGTTGCTGATCCCGATAAATGTGAAGATGAATGGGAAAAGATAGCCCATCAGGCTACCCGCATTGCACAGGAAACTCTGAATGGAGTAGGCCAGCCCTTTCTGTTTCTCGTTCACCATGTCACCCACCAGCATCTTGAAAGGCTGCATCGCCATATTGATGGAAGTATCGAGAAACATCAACGCTACCAGTCCGAAGATCATGGCCGTGCCGACTGCCATACCGAAACTTCCCGCATTAGGCAGTAGGCACATCACCCATACCGCCAGCAGCGAACCCGCAAAAAGGTAGGGGATGCGTCGTCCGAAACGGGTCCATGTCTTGTCGCTGGCAGCTCCGATGATCGGTTGTACAATGATTCCCGCCAGCGGAGGGAGTATCCAAAAATAGCTCAGGCTGTGCGGGTCGGCGCCCAGCGTGGCGAATATACGGCTGATGTTGGCGCTTTGAAGGGCATAGGCTATCTGCACGCCGAAAAAACCGAAGCTGATATTCCACAGCTTCCAAAAACTTAAGTCAGGCTTTACTTTCATGGTGTATTTATTAAGTAGATTTATTTCGTCGTTCCCCGTACCACTAAGTTGGTACGCACGATTTTATTACCGCTTTTTCCTTCATCGTTCCCTTCCAGTTTGTCTATCAGCAGCCTGATGGTGCTTTTGCCCACCTCTTCGCCATGTTGCTCCACTGTGGTCAGCTTCGGATCTGTGCTTTGGGCGATGGCGCCGTCGGTGAATCCGCAGATGGACACTTCGTCGGGCACTTTCCGTCCGGTCAGTTTGCACGAGTAGAGGATGCCCGAAGCTGTTTCGTCATTGATGGCGAAGAAGCCGTCCGGATGATCCGGCCTTTCGAGCAGAGCGGGTGTGATGGCGATCGCTTTTTCGCGGCTGTCACATAACTTTATCATGCTTTGGTCCACCGGAATCCGATACTTTTTCATCGCGTCCATATAACCGTTCCGCCGGTTTTTCGATATTTCGAGGTGGGGAGCGGCGCTATAAAAGAAGATGCGCTTGCAGCCCGTCTGTATCATATACTCCACGGCGGCAAACGAACCGGCGTAATCGTCTACCACCACCCGTTCGGTGTTGATACCGGTACAGATGCGATCGTAGAAAACGATAGGAATATTGTTGTCCAGCAATTCCTGGTAATGGTCATATCGGGATGTGTCTTTGGCGAGCGAAGTGATGACTCCGCAAACCCGTGCGGCGAGGAAGGAGTGAACGATTTTTACCTCCCGCTCGTACTCCTCGTTGCTTTGCGCCACCAGGATGTTGTAGCCCGCTTCGGCCGCCGTTCTCTCAATGCCGCTCAGCACACACGAAAAGAAGTGGTGAACTAACTGGGGGATGATGACCCCGATGGTGTTCGAACGGCTGGTGCGCAGGTTCAGTGCCAGTACGTTGGGCTTATAATTATGTTCGCGCGCGTACTTATGTATAGCATCCCTCGTCTCCTGGCTGATGTCCGGATTGTCCTTCAGTGCTCTCGATACGGTGGAGGGCGATACCCCCAGTTCGCGGGCAATGTCTTTGATGGTGATTTGCGGTTTACTCATGGTACATATTGGTTTTCAGCCAAAGGTAAATGAATTTATATAAAGACAAAACCAATGTATATATGGATTTGTTTAATATGTCACAAAAATAGTGTAAAGGAGACTGAAAAGTTCAGTGATAGTATGTTATAAGTCCGCTTTTATGATGCAATCGTTTGCGGAGTTGCATGCGTGGATTTGTTTGAATTTAAATAAGCGACTGTTGTTTAAATAGTATTTTTGCTACGTAATCAAGAATCGGGATGAAGTCGTTCATTCTCTATCTCTTAGAAAGTATATTTAATATTTATATTGTTAACTTTAATTTTTAGATGCATGAAGCAAGTTAATCTTAGAGTCTGTCGTATGATTCTGCCCCTATTGTTTGGGCTATTCTTGTCATTGAGCGCTTATGCACAACAAGTCTCTGTCAAGGGACATGTGAAAGATTCAACGGGTGAACCCGTAATCGGCGCGAATGTGGTTGTGAAGGATAATTCTTCTATCGGTACGATTACCGACCTGAACGGAAACTTTGTTCTGAGTGTTCCTCAAAATTCAACTCTTGTAATTTCTTTCATCGGTTATAAGCCGGTTGAAATGAAAGCCGCTCCCAGCGTGACGGTAACTCTCCATGAAGATGCGGTGATGCTTCAGGAAGCGGTGGTGATTGGTTATGGTACCGTGAAGAAAAATGACGTAACCGGTTCGGTGATGGCAATCGATGCGGATAAGATGGTAAAAGGTATGGCTACCTCGGCTTCCGACCTTTTGGTGGGTAAGGCTGCCGGTGTCAGTGTGATTACCGATGGTGGAGCCCCGGGGGCCGGAGCTACGATCCGTGTGCGTGGAGGTTCATCCATGTCGGCCAGCAACGATCCGTTGATCGTTATTGACGGAGTGCCTGTCGATAACACCGAGATCAAGGGTATGGGCAACCCGCTCTCTACTGTTCATCCCAATGACATCGAGACGTTTACGATTCTGAAAGATGCCTCTGCTACTGCTATCTACGGTTCGCGTGCTTCCAATGGTGTCATTATCATTACCACTAAGAAAGGGCAATCGGGACGCGTGAAGGTAGACTACAGTGGTACGTTCTCTATCAGTACGAAATCGAATACGGTTGATGTGATGAAGGCGGAAGATTTTCGTAATTTTGTAATCGAGAAGTTTGGCGAAAACAGCCTTCAGGCCAATGCGCTGGGTAAAACCTCTACCGACTGGCAAGATGAAATCTTCCGTACGGCTTTCAGTACCGATCATAATGTAAGTGTATCCGGAGCAGTTCCGCATATGCCTTATCGTGTGTCCGTGGCGTATACAAACGAAAACGGTATCCTGAAGACTTCGAATATGCAACGTCTGACAGGTGCCATCAACTTGAACCCCAACTTTTTCGACAAGAAGCTCAACATCCAGCTCAATGTGAAGGGGGTATACAATAAGAACCGTTTTGCCGACCGTGCAGCTATCGGTCTGGCTACCCAGTATGATCCCACACAGCCTGTCTATATGGAAGGCAATCCTTATGGAAACGGATACTTTATGTATATGAAGCAGGAGGGAGACAAGACTTCTCCGATTGATATCGGCCTGGCCAATCCGGTTGCCATGCTTGAAGAGAAAGATGATAAATCGACTGTTTACCGCAGCATCGGCAATGCGCAGATTGATTATAAATTCCACTTCCTGCCTGAACTTCGCGCTAACCTGAACTTAGGTTATGATGTATCGAAAAGTAAAGGTGACGTGATTATAGCCGATAATTCACCTTTGACTTACTGTACGGGTAATTTCAAAAACGGCTTTGGTGAAAACAGCCATTATACTCAGCTGAAACGCAACACTTTGCTTGATTTCTACCTCAACTATGCCAATACGTTCGGAGTTAATTACATTGATGTCATGGCAGGTTACTCCTGGCAGCATTTCTATAATTCGACTACCAACTCCTATCCTTACTCGGCTGCCTATGCAGAGAAGACGGGAGAAGAATTCTATAAAAAAGGAGATGACTATGCGAGCGAAAGCTATCTGGTTTCTTTCTTCGGACGTCTCAACTATACTTTGTTGAACCGTTATCTGGTGACATTTACCCTGCGTAACGACGGCTCCTCACGTTTCAGTCCGGACAATCGTTGGGGACTGTTCCCATCGGTAGCACTGGCATGGAAGCTGAACGAAGAGTCATTCCTGAAGAATGTGAACGCTATTTCGGATCTGAAATTACGTTTGGGATATGGTGTGACCGGACAGCAGAATCTGGGCAATGGAGACTATCCTTATATGGCCCGATACATGTATTCCAAGGCAGGTGCCAACTATTATTTTGGTGATACCGAATACTCACTGATTGCTCCGCAACCTTATGACCAGAACCTGAAGTGGGAAGAAACCACAACCTGGAACGTAGGTATCGATTACGGTTTCCTGAATGGACGCATCACGGGTACAATCGACTATTACTTCCGTAAAACGAAGGACTTGCTGAACACCGTTACGGCTCCTGCCGGAACTAACTTCAGCAATCAGTTGCTGACTAATGTAGGTACATTGGAGAACAAGGGTTTTGAGTTCAGCATCAATGCCCATGCTGTTTCAACACAGGACTGGAACTGGAATATCGGCTATAACATCTCTTATAATAAGAATAAGATCACCAAGATGACTTTCAACGACGACCCGAACTATGCCGGTGTCATCCATGGCGGCATCGATGGTGGTACAGGATACAATGCCCTGATCCATCGGGTAGGTGAGGCGTTCAATTCCTTCTATGTGTTCGAGCAGATTTATGGTCCTGACGGTAAACCTATCGAAGGTGCTTATGTAGATCAGAATGGAGATAACCAGATTAACGACGCCGACTTGATCTGCTTCAAAAAAGCTGCTCCTGATGTGTTCATGGGACTGACCTCACAACTTTCTTATAAGAACTGGGATTTTTCATTTGCTTTGCGCGGTAGCTTCGGTAACTATGTTTACAATAATGTGCAGTCCAACCGTGAGGCATACGAAGGCGCCAATATGTATGACCAGACCGGATTCCTGAAAAATCGTCTGACCTCTGCCCGCAGCACTGATTTCAAGAACGCTCAATACCGTTCCAGCTATTACGTTCAGAATGCTTCGTTCGTGCGTATGGACAACATCTCTTTGGGATATACGTTTAATAAACTCTTCAATGATAAGCAGAGTGCACGCGTATATGCTACGGTACAGAATCCGTTTGTCATTACTAAGTACAAGGGACTGGATCCGGAAATCAGTGGTGAAGGAATCGATAACAACATCTATCCTCGCCCCCGTGTATTCATGATCGGCCTTAATCTCAACTTTTAATCTGTAAAACATGAAAACAATAAAATTTAAATATCTTCTTCCCTGTGCATTGCTGGGAATGATGTTAGGAGTAGCGTCTTGTGTGAACGACCTCGATACGGTTCCACTGGACAAAGACGAATTGGTTTCCGACGTTGTTTTCGGGAACGAGCCCTTGGCTTATGAGCAGAGTCTTGCTAAGATTTATGCAGGCATGGCCATCGGCGGTAACAGCGGGGGTGATTCCGATCAGGATGTGGTAGGCATCGATGGCGGTAGCCAGGCTTCCTTCCTCCGTGTATTGTGGAATATGCAGGATTTGCCTTCGGACATTGCACACTGTGCATGGAATGACCCCGGTATCCCTGAGTTCAACCATATCTCCTGGGGTGCATCTAGTCCGTGGATCAAGGGTTCATATTACCGCCTGTTCTATCAAATCAATGTAGCCAACGCTTATCTGCGTGAGACTGCCGAAGATAAACTGGATGCCCGCGGTTGTGACGCATCACTGAAAGCCTCGATCAAGACATGGCGTGCCGAAGCCCGTTTTCTGCGTGCATTGAGCTATGAATATGCGCTCGACTTGTATCGCAATGTACCGTTTGTAGACGAAAACAGCCCGATCGGAAGTATTCCGCCGAAGCAGATCATGGCTGCCGATCTGTTCAACTGGATCGAGAAAGAACTGACTGAATGCGTAGAGGATATGTTGGAGCCCACAGTGGGATACAGCCAGGACTACGGGCATGCCAACAAAGCTGCCGCGTGGGCACTCTTGTCACGCCTGTACCTTAATGCGGAGACTTACGTTGGCCAGAACAAATATACCGAATGTATCACGTATGCTAAGAAAGTGATCGAAACGGGTTATCAGTTGGAACCTGTTTATGTAGATATGTTCAAGGCAGACAACCACTTGTCCAACGAAATGATTTTCCCGGTACGCTATGAAGGCGATCAGACGATGACCTGGGGTGGTATGACCGCCTTCCTTTGCTGGGGGGCTACGGCGACTCAGGAAGAAGTCAATGCCAAAGGAGCATGGCAGGGTGTAAGGGCAAAATCGTCACTCTACAATCTGTTCCTCAAAGAGAGTGGCAGTGATGCGGATACCCGTAAGGCAATGCTCCGTACCGATTTGACAACCAGTCTTGAAATTATTGACGAAAATACATTCCAGAATAACGGTATTCCCGTTACCAAATACTTCAATGTAAATAAGGATGGAACGCTGCCTCCTTCAAAGGAAGCTTATGTAGACTTCCCGCTTTTCCGTCTGGGTGAAATCTACCTGACGTATGCCGAAGCTGTGCTCAGAGGCGGTCAGGGTGGCGACAGAGCTACTGCTCTCCGTTATGTGAACGATCTGCGTAAGAGAGCGTACAGTGATAAGACGCTGGCTCCTATCTCTGATTCCGATTTGACATTGAACTTCATCATTGACGAGCGAGGCCGTGAATTCTTCTTTGAAGGACAACGCCGTACAGACCTGGTACGTTTCGGACTGTTTACTACTGCCGGTTACGTATGGCCTTGGAAGGGTGGTACAGCCAAAGGTAAGGCTGTTGAGAACTTCTACAACGTGTTCCCGATTCCGTCAGACGATATCGGTTCTAACACCAATCTCAAGCAGAATGAAGGATACTAAAATCGAATGACTATTAAAAACAACGAATTAAGATTATGAAAAAAATATATTTCTATACACTGTTGTTAGGACTTCTGGCCTTTACGGCTTGCGAAGATGAGAAGTCGCCCGTCATGGAGTTGCAGAAAGCCTCTGCTTTTGAGCCTTTCTCTCAAAGCGACTTTACTTTCAACGATGAAAATGCTGCGGCTGAGTTTCCCGAGATCAAGTGGACGGCAGCAGACTATGGAGTGAAGGCAGTGGTGAATTATGACGTTACACTGACGAATGATGCGAATGCGAAAACTGTCTTATTGGGTGAAACCGGAACTACCAGCCTGAAGTTTACCAATGGACAGATGAACACTATGATGGCTAAGGTGGGGGCTTATCCGGGACAGACTTATAACTTTACGATTACGCTGACTTCTAAAGCGTATGACATGACTGCTGATCCGGCTTCGAACTCGATTACTTTTAAGGCGACTCTTTTTGATCCGAATGCGGTTGACTGGAAGTTCGCTTATGTGGCCGTGGGCTATCCGGACTGGGACTATACGAATGCTTACCTGTTGGGCGATCCCGATGGTGACGGGGTATACCAGGGATATGCCAACTTCGATGCGGATGGTGTTTCGTATGCTATTATAGACGGAAGTGATCTTACCAAGATTCTGGCAAAGGATCAGACGGCTGCTAAAAAAGGATTCTACGGGATCAAAGTAGATGCCGAAGGTAAGGTGGAACAGACCGAACCCCTTGTATGGGGAGTGGTGGGAGACGCTACTTCCGGTGGTTGGGATAAGGACACACAAATGGACTATGACGCCACCACCCGCTTATGGACGGTTACTACTTCATTGCTTGACAAAGAGTTTAAATTCAGGTCGAACAATAACTGGGATTCCGATAATTACGGAGCGGTATCCGGTAAGGAGTCCGAACTTGAAGGCGAACTGGTGGCAGGGCCTAATAATTTTAAGGTGTTGAAAGCCAGTCCATACGTGATCACTATGAATCTGACAAATGCCGGTAAATATTCTTATAGCATGGTAGAAACTACCATTGAATTGTCGAGTGCGGAAATGGCATTGCCGGGAAGCTATCAGGGATGGGACGCTACTAAAGATGATTGTTACAAAGTGCAATCTGCTGCCCGCGACTTTATCTATACCGGAACATTTTATTTTGATGCCGATACCAAATTTAAATTCTGGGATGCCGGGGTATGGATCGGTATGATGGGCCCTATCAGTTGGGATGAAGCTAAGAACATAGGGACATTTGTTCTGATGCCCAGCGACGGCGATAATATCAAGATTGAAACAGCCGGATACTATCGGGTAGGTGCCGATATGAAGAAGCTGACAGCCTCGTTGACCAAGACCGGTTGGGAGATAATTGGTGATGCCACACCCGGTGGATGGGACAAAGGAACTGTGATGAATTATGATCCGGCAACTAAACTCTGGTCGGTGGACGTCACTCTGGTAGCCGGTGAGATGAAATTCAGATGGGACGGTGCTTGGACTGTCAATCTGGGTGGCAGCCTGGGGGCATTGACTCAGGATGGTGCTAATATGAAAGTGACAGCCGGAGCCTATACCATTGTATTGAATCCGGATGCTAAAACGGCGACCATGACTAAAAAATAATCCTGTATTTCTCTATCTGGAAGAGAAATGCCAGGAAGATACTTCGGATGTCAACCTGCATAAGGTTGGCATCCTTTTTTATATACAATAATACCTTTTAATCTATGAAATATTTAACTTTTCCGTTTCTGCTCCTCCTGCTTCCGCTGATTGGTTCCGGTTGCTCGTCGGAAGAGAAAGAAACCGATTCTCTGATTCTTTCTTCTGATAGTGAGATTTTTTTTGAGCAAGGCATTGATTTTGCCGCTACTTCGGGAACCCGGAATCTATCGTTCTCGTCAGGACGTCCATGGCGGATCTCGCTGACCACCGATACGGATACACGCAGAGCGGCAGACTGGTGTACGGTGTCTCCATCTTCGGGAACAGCGGGCGATGCTTCTGTGACTATCAGTATACAGGAAAATGCTGATTATGACAGCCGTAGCGTCAAGCTGACCCTGGTGGCGGGAGGAATTGAAAAAAGTTTTACCGTTTCACAAAAGCAGAAAGATGCACTGACACTGACAGCTTCCCGTTTCGAAGTGGGCAAGGAAGGAGGAACTGTGCAGGTGGAAGTAAAAGCCAATATAACATTTGAGGTCGAAATTCCGGAAGTGGATCGTAGTTGGATTTCGCAGGCCAATACCCGCGGACTGGTGGTTACCAACTTGGCTTTTACGGTGGCTCCCAATGAGGGAGTGGCCGGGCGTGAAGGAGAGATTGTCATCAGGAGCGGCAGCCTTTCGGAAAAAATCCGGATCACGCAGGAGGGAAGATGTGACGACGGACTGAGTTTCCGACCTGAGACTCCGGATGCTGACAGGCAATTGACGCTATATTTTAAAGCGACGAAAACTTCCCCGCTCTATGGTTATGCGGGTGATGTGTATGTACATACGGGAGTGGTGTCAGAAGGGACCTGGATGTATGTGCCTGCGGAGTGGAATACTAATGTGGATAAATGTAAAATGGTCCGGGTGGCAGATAATATCTGGAGTATTACGCTGGCACCTTCGATCCGTCAATGGTTTGGTTCGAACGAAACACCGGTTCGGCAATTGGGTGTCGTGATTCGCAGTGCCGACGGGAGCAAGAAAGGAACGGACGGAGACTCGTTTGTCTCTGTTACCGATCATCTGTATAAACCCTTTGAACCCGCGGCTGTCAGATATGCTTCTATGCCTGGCGGTCTGCAGGAAGGAATCAATCTGATAGACGCATCCACAGTCACGTTGGTGCTGTATGATAAAGACAAGAAAGGGGGACATAAGGATTTTGCCCATGTCGTGGGTGATTTTAATGACTGGAAGTTGAGTAATGAAAGCAACAGCCAAATGAACCGGGATGATGCTGCGGGCTGCTGGTGGATTACACTGACCGGACTTCAGCCTACCCGTGAATATGCTTTTCAGTATTATGTCGGTACAAGGGCCGGGGAGATTCTTCGTCTGGCTGATGCTTATAGCCGTAAGATACTCGATCCGGATAACGATAAATACATTCCCTCTTCTACCTACCCCGATGCGAAAGAGTATCCCAAGGGTGCTGTCGGCATTGCTTCTGTATTCAAAATACAAAGGGATTCTTATGAATGGAAGGTTAAAAACTTCCGGATACCCGATAAAAATAATCTGATGATCTATGAACTGCTGTTGCGTGATTTCACTGCCACAGGCGATCTGAACGGTGCTATGGAGAAGATAGGATATCTGAAAAGTTTAGGTTTCAATGCTGTTGAGTTGATGCCGGTGCAGGAGTTCGATGGCAATGACAGCTGGGGATACAATCCTTGTTTCCATTTTGCTTTGGACAAGGCTTACGGTACCGATCATATGTATAAGGCTTTTATCGATAAATGCCACGAAGTGGGTATGGCTGTTCTTTTTGATGTTGTTTACAACCATGCCAGTGGTTCGCATCCTTTTGCCCGTTTGTATTGGGATACCAAAAATAACCGTACGGCAGCCGATAACCCTTGGTTTAATGTGAAAGAACCTCATCCCTATGGTGTCTTTCATGATTTCAATCATGACTCGCCTTTGGTACGTGCATTTGTGAAACGGAACCTGAAGTTCCTGCTGGAGGAATATCGCATCGATGGCTTTCGTTTCGACATGACAAAGGGCTTTACACAAAACAGCAGTACGGAGGCCACTGCCGGAAGTTATGACGCTTCGCGTATTGCCATCCTGAAAGATTATAACGAGACAGTTCGTGAGGTGAATCCGGAGGCAGTCGTCATCCTGGAGCATTTCTGTGACGAAAAAGAGGAGAGCGAATTGGCCGAAGAAGGCATGCAACTTTGGCGTAACCTGAACAATGCTTATTGCCAGTCGGCAATGGGGTATCCGTCAAACAGTGATTTTACACCATTGGTTACTTTCGGAACAACAATGCCCTACGGAGGGTGGGTTGGCTTTATGGAAAGCCATGACGAAGAGCGGACAGCCTTTAAGCAGATTGCTTATGGCGAGGGACCTTTAAAATCGGATATAAATGTCCGTATGAAACAGCTTGCTGCGAATGCTTCATTCTTTTTCACGGCACCCGGTCCTAAGATGGTATGGCAGTTTGGTGAAATGGGATACGATGTGTCGATTGAAGAAGGGGGACGGACAGGTAGGAAACCTCTGCACTGGGAATATCTGGACAATGAAGCTCGGAAAGGGTTGTGCAATACATATGCAAAACTGTTGAAGTTGAGGCGGGAACATTCTGAACTCTTTAATCCGGGGAGCACGTTCTCCTGGTTGGTGAAGACAGCCAACTGGACCGGAGGACGTTTTCTGACTCTTGCAGCAACCAACGGCAAGAGGTTGGTCGTAGTTGGTAATTTTACCGCTAAGCCGATAGAGGCAATCACTTCTTTTCCGGTAACGGGAGTCTGGACAAACTATCTGGATGGTACGAAACTTCATGTGACCTCGATACCGACCGGTCTGATGATACCTGCCCACGAATGTCGCGTCTATATCAATTTCTGATTCTATAAAAGGGCTACACCCTTTACCCCGGAAGGTGTAGCCATCTGTAATAAAGGGTGTAGCTATACCGGTTGTATGGCTACACCCTTTATGGCATTTTAAGATAGCAACTATAGCAGACTGATTTTTGAAAGCATTTTGCTAGCCCAGTCCAGTTCTTCTCCGATCCATTCGGATTCCTGGGTGTTCATGTCGTTTTGCTGTTTATATTCGGCCAGCAGGTCCAGATACTCTTTCAGTTTGTCGGCGGCTTTTGCCTGTTTGTTCATGCGCATCAGCAACAGAATCTCCTGTTTGTTGATATCCAGATTGCGTGCAGTGGCAATTTCCCGGGCCTTTTCCAATAGTTTCATACAAGCTTCGTTGCTCTCCGGGGTATTCTCCTGAGCCATACGTGCTTTGACCAGGATCACGTAGTCATGATCGGAGGCCACCCGATTGTCTATGTTCTTCTGAGCCAGTTGTTCCGCCATTTTATAGCGTTTGTCTCCCTGATACATGGCAGCATTGAAAGTCACGATGTCCGAGGTCATTTTCTCAAACATATGGCTGTGTATGCCTTCGGTTTCTCCCAGTTTGGCAAGGCGCTCCTTCAACAGACCGTAGCTGCCGTAGCGTGTCAGGTTGTCGTAGCGATGGACTGAGCCATAAAACTCTTTTATTTTATTGATGGCAGAAGAGAGAGCATTGGGGTTCATCCCTTTGAAGGCAAGGTAATCGCGGGCAATCCGGTCGGCTTGCAGCTCCTGCTTGCTGCTGTAATCCATACCCAAGCGATTCACTGTACGCACGTTGATCAGAGCGGCAATGGTTCCGATGCTGGCTGCCAACTCGATGGCACCCACCCGTTCGTCATATCCATACATCCAGTTGGTATCGTCGGCCGCCATGGCTACTGTCCCCAATACATCCGCCCAGAAAGCGGCCCGTTTGGCGCGGGTTTCGGCACGTGACACATTATCCACCTGATGATCGAGGATGAAATGAACCATTTCGTTGGCGATAATAGCTTCCAGTTCTTCTTCCGAATCGATGGTACAGAGAAGTCCGGTGCTTACCAGCATGGCCCCGTTGGGTAGCATATAGGCATCCGGTTCGGGTGACTGAATGATGCGTACATTCAGTCGTTCCGGACGGTTCGTATCTATTTCGCCGGGATTGACTTTGGCAAAAATGGCCTGTACATAGTCTTGAATGTAGGCGTCTTTGTAGGCTATTTCGTTGAGTTTATCCAGATAGTCCAGGCACTCCTCGTCCAGTTCCTGTCGCATCTTGTAACGATAACCTTTCCGATTGTAGTAATCATACATGCCTTGTGACAAGTAAACGCCTTGCCAGTATTCAAGGACTGTCGCCGGTTTCAGCCGGATGATCTTACCGGCTTCTTCTGCCCCGACAGGATATTGCAGCCCGTCTATTTCCACGGCATAGGTGATGCCTGCCGTTTCATCGGGTGAAATGCGCATTTTTCGTACTCCCCGGATGACGACAGGAGTACCTTTCGTGTAGTTTTGGTACTTTTCGGTCAGTTCGCCTTTCAGTGCAATGGGACCGCTGAGGTCATTTCCTTTCCGGTCTTTGGCATAGAGGATGCACGAGGTCAGAAAGAGCATAAATAGGATAGTCAGTCGTTTCATAGTCGTATCTTTTTTAGTGAATTTATGATTAGATGTTACGAAGATACGAAAGAAGTTTCCTACAGCGCTGTTTTTTCTCCTATTGTGCCATAGGGTTTTCCCTATAAAAGTATATATTGCTTCTGGAAAGCTGTTTTTTACTTTGATGCTTCTGTAGGTGAGGGATTTGGGAGAATAATTTCCATGATCTCTTTCTCCATGCCGGAGTGGTGCATGGCATATCCTTTCCAGTATTTTTCTATTCGCCCATTGGGTGCTATCAATATAAAACAAGGGATGGATTTTATTCCGTAGCGGGATGCAATCCCCGTCAGGCCTTGCCCGTCGCTGAGGTTTTCCCATAGAAAATCAGAGCTTCCCTTTACCTGGCTTTCGCGACTGCCGACATTGATACTGATAATCGTCAGTTTGTCCGCACAGGAAGAGAACAGTTCCTTTAAGCCGGGCACTGACTTCTTGCAAGGTGCACAATATAGATCCCAGAAATCCAGCAGAATATATTTCCCTTTATTTAAATAATCTGTCAGTTTGCAAGAATCTCCTTTCAGATCAAATAGGTTGGCATCTATATAATAGTCTCCTTTTTCGGGTGTTTTGTCGGGATAAAAATAAGATTTGGCAAACTTACCATAATAGGTTTGCTTTTGCTTTCCTGTTAATTGGCCATAAATTTCTCTCCCCATACAGAGATGTTTCGGATTGGTCATCCAATGGGCATAACCACTCGATAAGAAAAAGTACACCAACCCTGTATCAGTCAGTTTAGGCTGTTTATGCAGATGGCTGAGTATGCGGATCTGCCCTGGTAGGTCATTCTGTATGATTTGATTCGTTAGTATTCGAACACTGTCCGGAGTGAGTGACCTATCCCATAATTGCCTGCTGTTCATCCGACTTGTCTTTATTATATTGTCCTTGCCTTTCAGTTGTCTATAGAAGTCTTCTTCTGCTTGTTGCGGCATGTTGTTCTCCACAATCCAGGTTTCCGGTACTTCTGAATTGGCGGATACTCTTATGGTGTCATCGCCGACCCACAAACGTAGGTTAAGTGTACCGATAGCCTTTTCTGTTCCGTACAAATAGATAATATCCGGAGTCTTTTCTCTTTTGCCTTCCAAACGAAAGGTGCCGTTACGGATCATGTCAGATGTGAAATAAATCATTGCTCCCATTCCGTTCCAGCGTCCGAGGTAGAGAATAGAGCCGTCGGGAACATATCCATTGGTTTTCCCTTCGATTACGAAATGTTGTGCGTGCATATCCCAAGAGGAAAGACAGAACAAAACTAAAAGCCATATCCGTTGATACTCCATTATTATTCCTTTCTTTATTTTTTGTAGTAGTGGTCAGTTACCTTTATCCATCTCTGACCTTTTTTGCTTTTCCTGCTACTTTACGAGGATAGGAGGGGAGATCCGGGAGGGTTTCTGTTGTTTGCTGTAAATGAACTAAAAATATTAGTTGCAAACCTAATTTTGATAGTTAATAAACTAAAATGGATCGTTTTTGGGAAGCAGTTTCCTTTGCGGAGTGGCTTTAGGGCAAAAAAATAAGCTGCCTCAATATTGGGGCAGCTTATTTTTTATCAATCGGATGATCCGACCTATTATTTCTTACGGTTACCGTAGCGGCTCATGAACTTGTCAACACGTCCGGCTGTATCTACCAATGTAGATTTACCTGTATAGAACGGGTGAGAAGTGTTAGAGATCTCGATTTTCAGTAACGGATAAGTTTCACCTTCGAATTCGATGGTCTCTTTTGTAGCTACAGTTGATTTAGACAAAAACATATCACCGTTTGACATATCTTTGAATACTACCGGACGGTATGATTCAGGATGAAGACCTTTTTTCATTTTAATATTCGTTTTTTAAATTATTATATCGTTTTACTATTTGGTAAGAATAGTGTAATGGTCATTTTTCAGGTTGCAAAGATAATGCTTTTTTGTTTCTTAGGAAAAAAGTTTTGGAAAAAAAGTCGTATTCTCGCTTTTTTTTAAGACTTTTGCAGGGGTGACGGGTTAAGGGATTACACGGATTGGCACAGATTGAAGATTTATTTCATTGGAAATTGAAGAATCTGTGCTAAACCGTATAATCTGTGGTGAACTCAAAAATAAATATATGAAGAAACTAATTATTGCATTCAACTTTTTATTGTTGCTGGCGGTCGGTGGCCG
Source organism: Bacteroides fragilis NCTC 9343 (assembly GCF_000025985.1). Classification (NCBI taxonomy): domain Bacteria; kingdom Pseudomonadati; phylum Bacteroidota; class Bacteroidia; order Bacteroidales; family Bacteroidaceae; genus Bacteroides; species Bacteroides fragilis. The sequence continues at coordinate 3,660,728 of NC_003228.3, read as the reverse complement.
GGCACAGGATCATGCGGACGGGCTGTACAGCGTAGCTTTTTACAATCTTGAGAATCTGTTTGATACCATTCATGATACGGGAAAAAACGATTATGAATATCTTCCGGATGCGGCAAAGGGGTGGAACTCGGAGAAATATCGTTCGAAACTGAAAAATCTGTCCAAGGTGCTGGGCGAACTTTCGCGTGATAAAGTACCGGCAGGGCCTGCCGCAATCGGTGTGGCGGAGGTGGAGAACCGGCGCGTGCTTGACGATCTGATTCGCCAACCCGAACTGGCTGCCGGAGGTTATCGATACATACATTATGAAGGACCTGACAAACGGGGCATCGACTGTGCGTTGCTGTATGACCCCAAACAATTCACTCCCCATGCGACGGCATTGGTGCTTTCCACTCCTTTCGAGGGAGATACCATCCACAAAACCCGTGGATTCCTGATTGTAGGCGGCGAGCTGGCGGGTGATAAAGTCTGCTTGATAGTCAACCACTGGCCCTCTCGGGGGGCGGCGGAACCGGTACGCGTGCACGCTGCCATGCAGGTGAAGGCATTGAAGGACTCGCTGATGCGTACGGATCCGGACTTGAAACTGATTATCATGGGCGACCTCAACGATGATCCGATGGACTTGAGCCTTGCCGTACTGGGGGCAAAGAAACACGTCGAAGATATGACTGAAGATGACCTTTACAACCCCTGGTGGGTGACGCTGGAAGATAAGGGAGTGGGCACTTTGCTCTATCGCGGCAAATGGAATCTGTTCGATCAGATCATCCTTTCGCCCACGCTGCTTCAAGCCACAAAAGGATTGAAATATGATCACAATGAAGTTTTCATGCGCGATTACCTGTTTCAGCAGGATGGTAAATATAAGGGTGCACCCCTGCGTACATATGGTGGCAGAGTGTGGTTGGATGGTTACAGCGATCATTTGCCTACCATTATATATATGAGGAAACAATAAAAAACCTTTATTTGCTACGTAGACATTACAAACAGCTCTTAAAGGATGGGAAATAATTTGAAATAGAATTGAATTACGCTCCTCAAACGGATATTTCCGCCCGAGGGTTTCTCTATTCAAAGGATTATTCTTACTTTTGCATAGAATTTTTAATTCACTAACAATAAACTTTTAAACAAAATGGTTAATTACAAAGATTTAGGTCTGGTAAACACTAGAGATATGTTTGCTAAGGCTATCAAGGGTGGATATGCAATCCCTGCATTCAACTTCAACAATATGGAACAGATGCAGGCTATCATCAAGGCTGCTGTAGAAACTAAGTCTCCGGTTATTTTGCAGGTATCAAAAGGTGCTCGTCAGTATGCTAACGCTACATTGTTGCGTTACATGGCTCAGGGTGCTGTAGAATATGCAAAAGAACTCGGCTGCAAAAATCCTGAAATCGTTTTGCACCTCGACCACGGAGATACTTTCGAAACTTGCAAAAGCTGTATCGACTCAGGCTTCTCTTCTGTAATGATCGACGGTTCTCACCTTCCTTACGACGAAAACGTTGCTCTGACTAAGAAAGTTGTTGAATACGCTCACCAGTTCGATGTAACTGTAGAAGGTGAACTTGGCGTATTGGCAGGTGTAGAAGACGAAGTTTCTTCTGACCACCACACATATACTGAACCGGACGAAGTAGTTGATTTCGTTACCAAGACAGGTTGCGATTCATTGGCTATCTCTATCGGTACTTCTCACGGTGCTTACAAATTTACTCCGGAACAGTGCCACATCGATCCGAAGACAGGCCGTATGGTTCCTCCTCCGTTGGCATTCGACGTATTGGACGGTGTAATGAAAGAACTTCCGGGATTCCCTATCGTTCTTCACGGATCATCTTCAGTTCCTGAAGAAGAGGTTGCAACTATCAACCAGTTTGGTGGTGCACTGAAAGCTGCTATCGGTATTCCTGAAGAGGAACTGCGTAAAGCCGCTAAGTCTGCTGTTTGCAAAATCAACATCGACTCAGACTCTCGCCTGGCTATGACTGCTGCTATCCGTAAGGTATTCGCAGAAAAACCGGCTGAGTTCGACCCGCGTAAATATCTGGGACCGGCTCGCGACAATATGGAAAAACTCTACAAGCACAAAATTATCAACGTGCTGGGTTCTGACAACAAGTTAGCTGAATAAATTCCAAATCTAGTATTTAAAAGTTTTACTTGATTTAATTTATATTTTAAGAAGCCACTCAAGCAATTGGGTGGCTTTTTTGTATCTCTTCTCATTATACCATATCGTCACCCGTCTTCACTACAGCCACCTTCAGCGTTTTATGGAAAGGAATGAACGCTGCGATGACAGCAATCACCAGTGCCAGTATCAGTACATAGCCGATTAGGGTTTTCAGGGCAAGCAACAGGGATTGCTGCTGCAAAGTGGAGTACAGACTGTTGGCTGCCAATTGTCCGGCCTCGCCGAATTCGTGCCCTTGCGCCAGGGCATTGCTCAATGCCTGATTGTATTTTTGTTCGGCCAGCGGATTGGTCAGCGTCATGTTTTCCGAAAGAATGTTCATCCCCTTTGCCTGCAGATAGTAAAGCATGTTGTTAAAGAACGAAGCGGACAGGACCGGAGCTAATACTGAGCGGAATGAAATCAGGAAGAAGGCATTGGACAACGTCAGGCGCGGGTCTAAATCTTCGACAACAAACACACCGAACGCAATGAATATGACCATCATCCCCACTCCCCGGAACAGGATGGGGAGGTAGAGCATTTCATAAGTTCCATAAGGGGTGATACCAAAGTAGAGGATAGCCAGATAGATGACGTAGCAGAACATACCTCCTGAAATGAGGAAGCGAAACCGCCATCGTTGCCATCGGAACCACCAGAAGCAAATGACGGCCCCTACCACATATCCGGGCAATAGCCACAGGCTCAGCGAATTGGCGTGTATGCTGTCTACCCGGATGATGCTGTTCATATAGTTGGTTACCAGTGAACTGGTGGCTGTCAGGAACATGGCGAGTACCATGAAGCCATATCCGATGATGGATTTATGCAGAAAGAGTGGTTTCAGGCTGACAAAGGGTTTGCCTTGTGTACGCTGCCGATGGATGAAAAGAGCTATCAGGAGCGGGATGACGAATACATATACTCTGATCTTCGGGGATGCGAACCAATCGAGTGTTTTCCCGTAGGTAAATGTATAGAGCGTTAGCAGGAAAGCGGTGGCGATGATGAACATGCTTCTTCCGTCCATTTCTTTGAACGGAATGTGCATGGGACGCCTTGCATAGCGGAAGAAACAGATGACGAACAGAATGGCGATCAGCAAGAGGATGGTGACAAAATAGTACATGTGCTGCCATTGGTAGTGATAGGCCAGTTGAGCGGTGATAGCCATCGATAGCTGACCTCCGGAGAAAACGATGGGGTAGAAGTAGGCATAGAATTCACTTCGTACGTTTTTCGGACTGAAGAGCGGGCGGATCAGGATGATGAACTCCAACATGACGAAGGCTTTGAGAAATCCCATACAGAAACTGCATACCATGATGACATCCATACTACCGGTTTTGGCGCATACCAGGCTGAAGAATATCTGTAGCAGCAGGTCGGTAAGCAGTAAGGTTTTCGGAGTGGCTATGGTGCGTATTTTCGGTACGATGGGATAGGCAACAGCTATCCCTACCGAAGCTGAATAGTAAGCCATGGTAATATCTTCGCTCAATACTCCCAGCGTGTTCGATACTTCGACCATACTTCCTGTGTAGGCACCGTTGAGCAGGGTGATGGGAAAGATGACAATAAACATGGTCACGATGCCCAACCATTGAGGCACCCAGGGACGGGTAGGCAGATTGAGCTTCACCATAAGCCTAAGGGCGGACCGCTTCCGTTTCTACCATCATCCCTGCACGGAGACATTCCATCTCTTCGGGTGAGGCGTCATTGAGATCGATGCGGACCGGAATGCGTTGCTGCACTTTGACGAAGTTCCCTGCCGAATTGTCGGTCGGTACCAGGGAGTATTTCGATCCGGTGGCTTCGGAAATGGCGGTTACGGTCCCGTGAAAAGTGCGTCCGCTGAAAGCATCTACTTTGATGCGGACTTTTTGCCCGATATAGATATGGGCAATTTGAGTCTCTTTATAATTGGCTGTCACCCACTTGTCATTGCCCCGTACCAGGTAGGAAAGAGTTTGTCCGCCTTGTACGAACTGTCCCGGTTCAAGTGTACGTCGTCCCGTGTATCCGTCATAGGGTGCGGTGACAACGGTATACGACAGGTTTAGTCGGGCCATCTCCAGGTCGGCCTCCTTCCGGAGGATATTGGCTTCGGCGCCTGTACTGCGTTTGCTGGTTTCGGAATACTGCGATTGGGCCGCTTCTTTTTGTCGCAACAGGGCGTTGTATCTTGCCCGGGTCGCTTCGAAGTTCGCTTTGGCCAGTTCATAATCCTGTTGGCTGACGGCCTGCTTTTTCAGGAGCCGGGTATATCGGTTCAGTTCCGCTTCTTGCTGTGAAAGGTGTGCCAGTGTTTCGGCTATGTTGGCTTCCTGCACGGCTACATTTACTCCTGAAGTCCGGATGCCGGAGTTTAACACTTCCTTTGATCCCAAGGCATCCATCAAGGCCGCTTCCGCGTCTTTCAGCCGGATCCGGTATTCCCGGTCGTCCAGTATCAGTAACGTGTCGCCGGCATGAACATACTGATGTTCGGTAAAACGTACTTCTTTGATATAGCCCGGTATCCGGATGTTTAGCGGAGCGATGTATTGATCCACTACGGCATCATTGGTTATCTCATAGCGGGCGTATTTCCAGAAGTAGTTTACTGTCCATGAAATACCTGCCAATGCCAGCAGGATGCATACTGTGTTGAGAAAGATGTTCCTGAACTTCAGTCTTCTCAATTGTTTTAGCTTTATCTGACGGGTGGACATGGCGGATTTCTTTTAGATCTCATTGAGCACTTCATGCAGTCTCTTCAGGTCTTCGATGCATTCCGTTATCCGGCTTGCCTCCATCTCTGCTCCGGTTTGGGCATAGATATCGTTGATCAGGGGTTTCACGGTGAGGGCAAGTTCTTCGCCTTGGGGCGTCAGGAAAATCAGGCGGTTTCGGCGGTCGGAGGGGCCTTCTTTCCGTATCACCCAGTTTTTCTTTTCCAGATTATTAATCAGATTGGTCAGGCAAGCCTTGTCCTTTGCTGTTTTCTCAGCCAGGGATTGCTGGCTGATGCCTTGTTTGTTCCACAGGCAGTTCATTACTTGCAGCATCTCGAAGGTCATATCCACGTTGTGGCGTTTGAGTACCCGCTGAACGGCCTGGCGGAATGCCATCCAGGTTCGTAAGGTTTGTAGGACGAGCTCGCGCTCCGATTCGTTGTTTGTCATCGTCGTATTCTTTTAGTCGCTGCAAAGGTAGGAATATTCTCCGATAATAGTCAAACGTTTGACTATTATTATTCGCATTAGGCTACACAAAGGGCACAGAGGATGTCGGGTGAAATCCTTTGTGCCCTTTGCTTATGCGGTTATAACCGGTGTGAGATTAAAGCTCTATAACCATCGATTGGCGGGGTGCCATTGTCAGTTCTTCATTGAGTGCCGTTACTTTTCCGCTAATGACGTCTTTTCCTTGAGTCTTGTCTTTCAGCACTTCGGCATAGTATTTCAGGGGAAGTTTCACCTCTTTATCCGTACCGTTCAACAGGACGAATACCGTTTTCCCTTTATATTGGCGTGCATAAGCATATACGCCGTGCTGCACCATGAACTGTTTCATGCTGCCTTTGGCGATCACATCGTTGCCCTTACGCCAGTTCAGCAGGTTGCGGTAGAAGTTATAGCTTTCATTCTGCAATCGGGTACGTCCCTCGGGAGTCAGGGCATTCTCTTTATCGTCCGTCCATCCGCCCGGGAAGTCCTTTCGTACATAGCCGTCGCTTTTACTCTTTACTCCGTTCATCATCACCTCCGTTCCATAATAGAGTTGCGGGATGCGTCGGGTGGTCAATAAAAGGGTGGAGGCCTGTTTCAGCATATCGAGGTTTTCGCCTTCACCCAAGAAACGGTCGGTGTCATGATTCTCGATGAAAGCCAGTACGGAAGCCGGATTGGGATACAGATAATCGTATACAAAATTGTTGTAGACACGGTCCAATCCTTTGAACCAAGTGTCCGTTTGTTCATTCTTGGCCGTGTTGACTTTGTCGAAGAAGCTGAAATCCATGACTGTTTTCAAGTGACTGTTGCGCGGGGCGGAGAGTTTGGAGTCTTTCTGCCACCAGGCTGTATAGGCCGGTTCGGTAACCCAGGTTTCGCCCACCGTGTTGTAGTTGGGGTATTCTTCGTTCAGTTCTTTCATCCAGTTGCTCATGGCATCGTAATCGGCATACGGGTAGGTGTCCATCCGGATGCCGTCGATATCGGCGTACTCAATCCACCACAGGCTGTTCTGCAAGAGGTATTTGTATACGTGAGGGTTCTTTTGGTTGAGGTCAGGCATGGCTTCCACGAACCAGCCGTTGTTCATCTGGTCGAAATCGTACTCCGAGGCATACGGATCTACATGTGGAGTCAGCTTGTAGGAAGTTTGCACAAAGTTGTTCTTGAAGTCCGCATGGTTGAACCAGTCCTTTGAAGGCATGTCCTTGATCCAGGGATGTTCTACTCCGCAATGATTGAAGATCATGTCCATCACGACCTTAATGCCCCGGTTGTGGGCTTTCGCTATCAGTGAGCGATATTCCTCGTTAGTGCCGAAACGTGGGTCTACCTTGTAATAATCGGTTGTTGCATATCCGTGATATGAGCCGCCTTTCATATTATTTTCGAGTACCGGGGTGAACCAGAGTGCGGTCACTCCCAAGTCGGTAAAATAGTCCAGATTTTGTTCGATACCGGCCAGGTCGCCTCCGTGACGTGCGTTCGGGTCGTTGCGGTCCACTTTATATTCGGCCATGCCTTCTATCCGGTCGTTATCCGGATTGCCATTGGCAAAACGGTCCGGCATCAGCAGGTATAATGCATCCGATGCGTCAAAACCTTTGTGATCGACTCCGGCTTTGCTGCGTGCTTTCAATTCGTACTCTTTCACCAATTTCTTCTTTCCGACCGTAAATGTGATGGGCATCTTGCCCGGCTTTACTTCTTTATCGAGATGCAGGTAGACAAGCAGGTAATTGTTGCTTTCCAGTTTCACGACGCTGCTGAGCGATACACCGGGATAATTTACTGATACGGATGCCTGGCCGATGCCTTCACCGTATACCATTAACTGGAGTTCCGGATTGTTCATACCGGTGAACCAGAAGGGCGGATCGATTTTGGATATGTTCATGGCTGCATAAGTGGTTAATGACAGTAGGAATGAACCTAAGAGTAACAATAATTTTTTCATGATATTAGCTCGTTATTATTTAATGTTGCTAATATAGGGTAAATCATCGGATTGTTTTCCGTTTTCTTTCTTACTGTGTGCCATCTATTTATGCAAACGTTTTCATTGGAGAATTCTCCGGGATGGAGCTCAACCGATAAGGAACACTTTTCGATGCAATCAGGTGAACGTGACGTCCGGAAAAGGAGATGCCGTCATAGCTTCGGCTACGCAGCACCGTAACTTCGGCTACGCAGCACCGTAACTTTATCTACGCAGCACCGTAACTTCGGCTACGCAGCACCGTAACTTTGGCTACGCAGCACCGTAACTTTGGCTACGCAGCACCGTAACTTTAGCTACACAGCACCGTAATTTCGGCTGCGTGCCGATGTGACTTCGGTTACGTGCCACTGTGCCTTCTACCGCACATCTTCAAATTTATTTTCCATTATTCTCCCTCTGTGAAACTCTGTCTGCACTCAGTGGTGAATTGTCCGAAACGATGCATCTATCCGATCAATTCACTTTTCTCCCTTTAAGAATTTCTCTTTTCGGATGCTTTCCAATTTATTGGTGGCACTTTTGTAGTAATCTATGTAGGGTGCGGGTTCTTCTTCGTCATCATCCGGCTGCTGTAGTACTGCATTTTGTTTGGATTTTGTTCGCAGAAAAGCCTGCAAGTAATGCTCTGTGGCTTTAGTATCTCCTATTTTGTCCGATAAGAACGCCAAGTTATAAAGTAAAATATGCTTGTCAGGGGCATATTTGTATTGTTCTTTGGTAGCCTTGATTTGGTCCCGGGTTTGCTTGGTTTGCCTGTAGCAGTCTGCCAAGCCTGAGTATAAGCGCTCCATGATACTGTCGGCGGGGATAGTCAGGGCGATAGCCTGGTTCAGATATCCTATTCCCTCTTGTTTCCATAATGTCTTGGAGCACGAACGTCCCAAATAGTAGAGTAGGTTGGCGCCGGGTGACTGGCATGATTTTGCTTTGAGTAGCCAATCGCGCGCTTTATAGTATTCTTTCGTAGCGTAGTAGCTGACTCCCAGGTAATAACATGTCAGCAGTGTGCTGTCTCCCCGGGCGGTCAGATCCTGATAACGTTTGATGGCGGTGGGATATTCTTTGCGCAGACAATACGCCAGTGCGTTTTGACGGTTCACTTCTACATTGGTGCTGTCCGTCCGGCGGTATGCTTCTGTCAGGGCAATTGCCCCTTCGTAATCTTTCATTGTATTGAAGATACTGCCCAGCTTAGCTACCGAGAGATAGTCGGAGGGATATTTCCTGATGATGGAAAGATAGCAAAACATACTTTCTACCGGCATGCCGGCTCCTTCCATGCTTTCCGCCATCAGTCGCAATACGGTGGCGGAACTGTCTTTCCTGGCCAATGCGATACTCTCACGCAATGCATCGCCGTATCGCTGATAGTTGTATAACAAGCGGGTGTATTGCAAGTGTGCGTAAATATGTTCGGGATTGAGTTCCATCACCTTCCGATAATACCCCAAGGCCTCGTTAAATTTGCTCAATTGCCTGCAACATTCTGCTGCCTCTACCAATGCCTGCTGATTTTCGGGCAGCTCGATAATGATATGTTGCAAAGTGGACAGGGCTTCGGCGGTACGCCCTAAACTTTTTAAAGCTTTGGCTTTCTGTATGAGTAACTGTGGTGATGCACTTTCTTCATCAATCAGTCTGATCACCGTTTTATAGTCATAGTTTGCCATTGCTTCTTGAACGGAGGCGGTGTTCTGGGCTTGCAGCACTACGCTGAACCCCAGATAGAGGAGGAGTATCCAATGTTTCATGGGGGGGGGACAGATTCTATTGTTTCTGACTTTCTAACGGTATTCCTTCTTTGAAGAACTTTTCTTTCTGTAAGTCTTTCAGCCAATTTTCGGCAGCGTTGTAATAATTTTCAAGTCCGAGTACAAGTTCCCCTTTCTCACTCACCGGTTCTTCTTTCCTGGCATTCGCCTTTCGGGTTTTTAAGAAAGCCTGCAGATAACGTTCGGCCGATTTGTTGTCTTTGAGTTGATATGAATAGTTCCAGGCGATGTCATAAAGAAGTTTATGGTTCGTCTTGTCATATTTGTACAGTTCTCTGAGAGCCTGGATTTGCTTTGGAGTATCCTGAGCCAGTTTACAACAATCCACCAAGCCTTTGTAAAGTCGGATCATGGTGCTGTCTTTGGGAATGGTCAGTTCGATAGCTTTCTCCAGGTGTTCGATGCCTTCTTTTTTCCAGGAAGTCTTGGCGCAGCAACGTCCCAGATAATAGAGCAGATTGGGATTTTCTTCCATCTCTTTTTGCAGTTTGCTGAAACACGCGTGCGCTTCGTAATAATATTCATCCGCGTAATAGCTGACTCCCAGGTAGTATAAGGTCTGTGTACTGCTGTCCCCCTGTTGGCACAGCTTTTCATAGCGCTTGATGGCTGTCGGATATTGTTCGGCGTGGCAGTAGGCGAGAGCGTTTTGCTGGTTGACAATCAGGTTGGTGGAGTCCCGTTCCCTATAGCGTTCGGTAGCTTGGATGGCATATTCGGGATATCCAGCCACAATGTTCAGGTTTCCGAGTTTGGCCGCAGCCAGATAATCGTCCGGATATTTATCCTGAATGACTTCATAGCAACCGATAGCCGGTAGTATCTGTTGCATCCCTTCAAGGCTTTGAGCCTGTAGGTGGAGCACTACGGCCGAACTGTCCGTTTCGGACATCATTGAACTTTCTCCAAAAGCCTCAGCATAGTTTTTGGTGTTGCAAAGCAGGTTGATGAATTGCAAACGGGCATACTTGTTTTTGGGATTCAGGCTGATGGCTTTCCGGTAGTAGTCCAGCGCATCGTTGTACTTGGCCATTGCTTTACAGCATTCCGCTGCTTCGATGTGTGCCTGTTGGTTGGTGGAGTCTTCCGCTATCACTTGGCGGATGGAACGTAGAGCTTCCGCATTGCTGCCGATTCCTTTCAGGGCTTTTGCTTTCTGCATTAACAGTGGGATGGTGGGAGGTTCCTTGTTTATCAGTTCAACGGCAGTCTCGTAGTCATAGTTTGCCATTGCTTCCTGAATTTTGTTTTGATTCTGGCCCATCAGTAGGGGACTGAGGCAAAGACAGAAAATAAGGAAGAGTGGTTTCATTGTTCTTGTTCTCATAGGACGTATTGTTTTATTGTCCGCAAGTTAGTAAAAATATCCATTCTACGAAAGATTCGTAATATCTTTTAGATAGATTAACGCAAAAAAAAGACGCCCTTCTTTGCGAAAAGAAGAACGTCTACCTTACTAATGAAAAAAATATCGTTTACATGAGGAATCCGAGCAGGATACCGGCAGCTACAGCCGAACCGATAACCCCCGCTACGTTAGGACCCATGGCGTGCATCAGCAGATAGTTGGTCGGATCATATTCCAAACCGATTACCTGTGAAATACGTGCCGAGTCGGGTACGGCAGATACACCTGCATTACCGATCAGCGGATTGATCTTATTGCCTTTCTTCAAGAATAGATTGAAGAATTTGACAAACATGACACCTGACGCTGTTGCGATGATGAAAGAGAATGCACCGAGGATAAAGATCAAGATAGAATCCCAGGTGAGGAATTGTGAAGCTTGGGTAGAAGCTCCCACAGTCAGTCCCAACAGGATAGTGATCACATCGATCAACGGACCACTGGCCGTATTTGCCAAACGACGGGTTACTCCACTTTCTTTCAGAAGATTACCGAAGAACAGCATACCCAGCAAAGGCAGACCCGAAGGAACCAGGAAGCATGTAAGCAACAGACCCACGATGGGGAAGATTACTTTTTCCGTATGCGATACTATTCTCGGTGGTTTCATGCGGATCAGACGCTCGTGTTTGGTGGTTAGCGCACGCATGATAGGTGGCTGTATCACCGGCACCAGCGCCATGTAAGAATAGGCTGACACAGCGATGGCACCCATCAGGTTGGGAGCCAGTTTGGACGAAAGGAAGATGGCCGTCGGTCCGTCGGCACCGCCAATGATACCGATAGCACCCGCCTGGTTGGGTTCGAACCCAATGAGCAGGGCAATGATATACGCGCCGAAGATACCGAATTGCGCAGCAGCTCCGATCAGCATCAATTTGGGGTTGGAGATCAGCGCCGAGAAGTCCGTCATGGCTCCGATACCCAGGAAAATGAGCGGCGGATACCAGCCGGAGGTTACTCCTTGATAAAGGATGTTCAGTACCGAACCTTCTTCGTAAATACCCACTTTTAATCCGGCTTCCATATTGAATGGAATATTACCGATCAGAATACCGAAGCCAATGGGGATCAGCAGCATCGGTTCAAATTCTTTGGCTACGGCAAGGTAGATAAAGAAGAGACCGATTAGCAACATGAAAAGATGTCCGGGTGTCGCGTTCGCAAAACCGGTGTATCCCCAGAAGTCAACAAGGTTATTCCCTAAGAATGATACGAAATCTCCCATAATTATTCAATGATTACGAGGTCTGTACCTTCAAGTACAGAATCTCCTTTATTAACTTTAATTTCTGCTACTTTTCCGTCTTTATTGGCATTGATGTTGTTTTCCATCTTCATAGCCTCAAGGATGATGATCGTCTGGCCTCTCTTCACGGTATCCCCTTCTTTCACTTTTATGTCGAGGATAACGCCCGGAAGCGGAGATTTCACACCGTCTTTTTTGGAAGCTGTCGGTTGTTTGGTTACTACCGGAGCACCTGTTTCCGTTTTCGGAGCGGCTGCCGGGCGGGTCACCGGTTTCGGAGCGGCTTTGACGGGCTTGTCCAACTCTACTTTATAAGAGGTTCCGTTCACTTCAACGTTGGCTATGTTATCTTCTACATCGTTCACTGTAACGTTGTAAAGGTTGCCGTTGATTTTATATTTATATTGTTTCATTGCTTCATTTTATTAGGGTTAGTAATTATCTTTTCGGAGTCTGACGCAGTGTGTAGATCTTCGAACTCCAGGGTGAGTAGGTGCGTTTCACTTTGTTGATAGTCAAAATCATGTCTTCAACGTCGTGAGCGTCATTCAGGTATTCATGCAAAGCCATGGCGATCGCGGCGGTTTCTTCACCTGTGTGGCTACCCAGGTTCTTTTCCTTCGCTTCCGTCTTGTCGGTGATACCGGTGGCTTTCATCGCGTTTTTCTTACCCAGTCTGACCGCTACGTTACCTACCGCCTTGAATGAAAGATACAAGAGTACCAAACCTATGAATACGACCGACATGGCGATGATGGCCATACCGATACCGATAGAGTCGTGTTTCTTGAAGTTCTCGATCTTCGGGTTTTTGTCGATAGTCATATTGTTGGTGCTCGGAGTGACATAGCTGTGTTCTCCTTCACCTTTTACTACCCAGTTGGCACTTCCGTCTTTTTCGCGAGCGTATGAACGGTCGGCAAGCTGACCGGCGGGTATGGTTACTTCGTCAATCAGAGTTTTACCGTTAGAGTCATACAAAGCAATGTAATTCTCTTTGTTCGGGTCGAGCGTAAAGTTCACGTGGAACGTACCCCGGTTAGGCATTCCGTCTGCCCAGAACAAAGCATGTTGGCGCGGCTTGATCAGAGTCAGCACGTCGCCTTTGGGAATAGGATATTTGGTCGGATTGTTTTTATCGTTCGTCAGAAAGCAACCTTCCAGATTTACAGAAGCGAAAGAGGTGTTGAATATCTCTATCCACGCATTGTGCAGTCCGTAGTCATCCTGATAGTTCTGGTCGTTGACGACCAAAACCTCATTGATTCTCAGACTGGTGGCACTTTGCGCCCTGAGCCCCATGCAAACCATTGCCAGCAGAGCGATAAATATCCCGATTCTTTTCTTATTCATAACAATCGATGTTTAATTTGTTACAATGGAATATTACCGTGCTTTTTAGCAGGGTTGGTTAATTTTTTGGTCTGCAGCTGTTGCAGGGCGCGGATCACGCGGAAACGAGTGTTTCTCGGTTCGATAACATCGTCAATGTAACCGTATTTGGCTGCATTGTATGGGTTGGCGAACAGTTTAGTGTACTCGGCTTCCTTGTCTGCCAGGAATTGAGCAGGGTTTTCCTGATCTTTGGCTTCTTTGGCATACAATACCGCTACTGCACCGGCACCGCCCATTACGGCGATTTCGGCTGTCGGCCATGCATAGTTCATGTCGCCGTGGAGTTGCTTGCAACTCATTACGATGTGCGAACCACCGTAAGATTTACGCAGGGTAACAGTTACTTTGGGCACAGTGGCTTCACCATAAGCGTACAGCAACTTGGCTCCGTGCAGGATTACACCATTATATTCCTGACCCGTACCTGGAAGGAATCCCGGAACGTCTACCAATGTCACCAGCGGAATGTTGAATGCGTCGCAGAAGCGAACGAAGCGTGCACCTTTGCGTGAAGCATTGCTGTCGAGTACTCCGGCGAGGTATTTAGGCTGATTGGCAACCACACCTACCGATTGTCCGTTCATACGGGCAAAACCGATAATAAGATTTTTCGCATAGTCTTTCTGTACTTCCAGGAATTCTCCGTTATCGATGATGGCGCCGATCACTTCGTACATATCGTACGGTTTGTTCGGGCTGTCGGGGATGATCTCGTTCAGCAGGTCGTCCATACGGTCGATGGGGTCGGTACAGTTCACCAATGGAGCTTCTTCCAGGTTGTTTTGCGGAATAAAGCTGAGAAGCTTGCGAATAATCGCCAGACCTTCTTCACCGGTTTCGGCAGTGAAGTGAGTTACACCGGACTTGCTGGCATGTACGCTTGCACCACCCAGATCTTCCTGAGACACGTCTTCACCCGTTACTGTTTTCACAACAGCCGGTCCGGTGAGGAACATGTAAGATGTACCTTCCGTCATCAGCGTGAAGTCTGTCAGGGCGGGAGAGTAAACCGCACCGCCGGCACACGGACCGAAAATACCTGAAATCTGTGGGATGACACCCGAAGCCATGATGTTGCGCTGGAAGATTTCAGCATAACCGGACAGGGCGTTGATGCCTTCCTGAATACGTGCGCCACCCGAGTCGTTGATACCGATGACAGGGGCACCCATCTTCATGGCCATATCCATTACTTTACAGATCTTTTGTGCCATGGTTTCCGACAGTGAACCACCGAATACTGTGAAATCTTGTGCGAAAACATATACTAATCTACCTTCTATCGTTCCATAACCGGTTACCACACCGTCGCCGAGGAAATGTTTTTTCTCTTGTCCGAAATTGGTACATCTGTGTTGAACAAACATATCCAGTTCTTCGAAACTACCTTCGTCAAGCAACTGTGCAATACGCTCGCGGGCTGTATATTTGCCTTTGGCGTGTTGTTTTTCAATAGCCTTTTCGCCACCACCTAAACGAGCCTGAGCACGAAGTTCAATAAGCTCTTTTACTTTTTCAAGCTGGTTACTCATGAGTTTTTCTTAATTTAAAGGGTTATAATATTTACAACCGGACGATTGACAACCCGGATGGGGAATTTAATGCAAAGAAAAATTCCGTTTGTCCGTGGCGCGGATCGTCCGAATCGTACATCTTTTTAGTGTTCGCAGAGTTCTGTCAGTACGCCCAGAGTTGATTTCGGGTGAAGGAAAGCAATGTTCAGGCCTTCGGCACCTTTGCGCGGAGCTTTGTCGATCAGGCGGATCTCTTTGCTTTCGGCTTCGGCTAGGGCATTGGCTACGCCGTCTTCAATGGCGAATGCCACGTGATGAACACCTGCACCTTTGTTTTCGATGAATTTCGCGATGGTACTTTCCGGACATGTGGGTTCCAGTAATTCGATTTTGGTATCACCTACTTTCAGGAAGGCTGTTCTTACTTTTTGATCTTCTACAGTTTCGATGTTGTAGCATTTCAAACCTAAAACGTTTTCATAATACGGAAGGGCTTCTTCGATACTTTTTACGGCAATGCCCAAATGTTCAATGTGTGAAATCTTCATAACTATATTTTTAAATTTTGGTATTAATCGTCTTTTCGGAATGGTATAAAACAGCACAAAGAAAATCAATTCTTGTTTAATAAAGAAATTTTTCTGCAATTAATTATGGTGAAAATAGGTTTAAAACCTAAGGTGCATGGGTTTAAAAGGCAGGTATCGTTGGTTTAAAACCTAAGGGAGGTGGTTTAAAAGGCGGAGAGGGTTGGCGCTGATCCCTGAGACAGGCGGATGTTCAGACGTATATTTTGATCAGCAGGTCGTTCAGCCATTGCCAGCGGAAACGGAACCATCGCCGGGTGCTGCTTTGCTTGCCACCGAAGCGGAGCACGAAGTCACGATAGCCGTGCTTCTTAAATGGGAGTCCGGCGTCCATGAACTCCATGTGGCGGAATCCGTTTTGATGGGCATCCTGGAGGGCTTTCCATACAGCCAGTATACCCGGGTATTGCAAGGCATAGGTCTTTCGCATACCTCCCGAAAACCAGAGATAGGCATCGTTTCCCGAATAGATACAGGCAGATCCTCCGATAATTTTGTCTTTGTAGCGGACGATGAAAATCTTTGCCTGCCGGCTGTGAATCAGCCGGGTGTCCATGTGCTGGAAAAAGATGATGTTGGGAAAATGTTTACGGATGCGGGACGAATAGAGATGCCTCAGCATATTCGAAAATTCGCGTATCTCTTCTACCGTACGTGCCTCGTCTACTTTTGCTCCATTTTTCAGGCCTTTTTTGATCTGGCGGATACGGGAGGGGCTGAAACGTTGTTCGGCGTTTTCGATGCCGTGAAGCGAGTTTCGTACCCGCAGCCAGTTGACAGGGAAGTATCTGTTGGACCGGAAATATTTGTAGCCGAACATGGCGTTCTCCAGATTGCGGAATTCTATCAGAAACGAGTTCCGCAAAGCCTCCGTGGTGAGGTGCTCCAGCATTTCGCCGAATATCCTTTCCTTGTCGGCTTCCGCTGTCAGATATTCGCCCGTGCCATAGATTTCGCAGCGTTTGATGAAAGCGGGAGGAAACATGCGGATGCTTTTGCGGATGGCAGCAAGCAGTCGCGCAACGGGTTTTCCGTCTTCCGAAGCCATAATCAGGAGTGGGGTGTAGCCCGGAGTTTCTTCGTAGATCTGAAATAACTCTTTCGAATGAAACGTATTGGTTCCGGGAAAATCCGGAATCTCACTCCCTTGGTAATATGTAGTCAGTTTTAATGGCATATCGGGACAAATTTACATTTTTTATTTCTCTTTACAACATTTGCAGGGCTTATTTTGTTGAGCTGTCGTTTTGTGACTATCTTTGTGGAGATACTACAATAAAATCCGTTTTTGATTATGTTAGAAGAAATTCTTGAATTCAACAAAAAGTTCGTTGAGAACAGGGGATACGAAAAGTATATCACTAACAAGTATCCTGATAAGAAAATCGCTATCCTTTCCTGTATGGATACCCGTCTGACAGAACTGTTGCCCGCCGCTTTGGGGATTCACAATGGAGACGTAAAGATTATAAAGAATGCCGGTGCCGTCATTTCCCATCCTTTCGGCAGTGTCATCCGTAGTCTGCTGGTGGCCATCATCGAGTTGGGAGTAGAAGAAGTGATGGTCATTGCCCATTCCGATTGCGGTGCTTGCCACATGAACAGCGACGAAATGATAACTCACATGAAAAAGCGGGGAATCAAGTCCGAAACAATCGACATGATACGCTACTGCGGGGTCGATTTTAATTCGTGGCTGGGCGGATTCGACGATCCGGTGAAGTCCGTCAGGGGCACGGTTCGTTCCATAGAGAACCATCCGCTTATTCCGAAAGATGTCCGGGTGCATGGTTTTATCATCGATTCACTGACCGGCGAGTTGACGAGAGTGGAATAAATTGCCTATCTTTGCGCCCGAATCGCCACGGAGCGCGCCGATTCATGCAAAGTCCTGCAGGGCATACCTTATGTAGACGGGCATGCCGGGTGGTACCTTGGTTCGCGTGTGTTTGTGCATTCTATGGTGACTGGCGGTATATTCAAATAATGCAAAGTATAGATACATGGAAAATTTCAGTGAACTAATAAAAAATCGCCGCAGCATGCGGAAATTTACCGGAGAAGAACTTTCTCAGGAAGATGTAGTCGCTTTGCTGAAAGCGGCCCTGATGGCTCCTACTTCAAAGCGCAGTAACAGCTGGCAGTTTATCGCAGTCGATGATAAAAAGTTGCTCGGTGAACTTTCACATTGCAAAGAGCAGGCTTCGGCCTTTATTGCCGACGCGGCATTGGCCATTGTCGTTACTGCCGATCCCTTGGCGAGCGATGTATGGATTGAGGACGCTTCCATTGCCTCTATTATGATTCAGCTTCAGGCCGAAGACTTGGGGTTGGGAAGTTGCTGGGTGCAGGTGCGTGAGCGATATACTGCCACCGGGATGCCTTCCGATGAATTTGTGCGCGGTGTGCTCGACATTCCTTTGCAGTTGCAGGTGTTGTCCGTCATAGCGATCGGGCATAAAGGGATGGAACGTAAACCCTTTAATGAAGACCATTTGCAATGGGAAAAAATCCATATTAATAAGTTCGGAGGTAAGTAACGGTGAGTGCAGTAAAAGCAAACAATAAAGATACCTACAAAGCCACGGCAGTCACCCTTATTGTGATAGGGGTGCTCTATCTGATCGACAAACTGATACACTTTTCCACTTTGGGGATACCTTGGGTGATGAATAAGGATAATCTTTTGCTTTACACTGCGGTGATTTTCCTGTTTATTAAGCGGGATAAATCCGTCGGCTTGGTATTGCTCGGATTGTGGTTGGTGCTGAACATCGGCCTGATTGTTTCGTTGCTTGGTTCGATGTCCGGTTATCTGCTGCCTTTGGCTTTATTGATAATCGGAGGTATATTGTATTTGATTTCAACACGATGAAAAGAAGTATAGAAGATACGCCGATCGTATTGATCGGTGCCGGAAATCTTGCCACTAATCTGGCAAAAGCCTTATATCGGAAAGGATTTCGTATCGTACAGGTGTATAGCCGTACGGAAGAGTCGGCCCGCGAGCTGGCACAGAAAGTGGAAGCCGAATATACGACAGACCTCGCAGAGGTGAACCCGTATGCGAAGCTGTATATTGTTTCACTGAAAGATTCCGCCTTTGCCGAACTTCTTCAGGGCATTGTCGAAGGTAAGCGGGAAGAGGCATTGATGGTGCATACGGCAGGTAGCATCCCGATGAATGTCTGGGAAGGACATGTCCCGCATTACGGTGTGTTCTATCCCATGCAGACTTTCAGCAAGCAGCGGGAGGTAGATTTTAAGGAGATTCCTTTCTTCATAGAGGCTTCTTCGACAGAAGATGCCGCGTTTCTGAAAGCCATTGCCTCTACACTGTCCAACCGTGTGTACGATGCCGACTCGGAGCAGCGTAAAAGTCTCCACTTGGCTGCCGTGTTTACATGTAATTTCACCAATCACATGTATGCCCTTGCTGCCGAGTTGCTTAAGAAATACAATCTGCCGTTTGACGTGATGTTGCCGTTGATTGATGAAACCGCCCGTAAGGTGCACGAACTGGAACCTAAGACGGCCCAGACCGGGCCGGCCATCCGTTATGACGAGAATGTGATCGGCAATCACTTGCGGATGCTTGCCGATGATCCTGCCATGCAGCGGTTATACGAGTTGCTTAGCCGAAGCATTCACGAAAGACAATAATCCCGAAACATTAAATAAAAATGAGCACAATCAATTACGACCTTACCCGGATAAAAGCACTTGTTTTTGATGTAGACGGAGTGCTGAGCGCCAATGTCATCCCTTTGCATCCGTCGGGTGAACCGATGCGTACGGTAAATGTAAAAGACGGTTATGCCATCCAATTGGCCGTAAAAAAAGGGCTTCGTATCGCTATTATTACAGGTGGGCGGAGCGATGTCGTGCGGAAACGTTTTATCGGGTTGGGGGTATCCGATCTGTACTTCGGCTCTGCGGTGAAGATACACGATTATCGTGGTTTCCGTGACAAACACGGACTTACGGACGAGGAGATACTCTACATGGGCGATGACGTTCCCGATATGGAAGTGATGCGTGAGTGCGGATTGCCTTGTTGTCCCAAAGATGCGGTTCCCGAGGTGAAAGCGATTGCCCGTTACATTTCATATGCCGATGGAGGATACGGCTGTGGACGCGATGTGGTGGAGCAGGTGCTTAAAGCACAAGGCCAATGGTTGTCCGATGATGCTTTCGGATGGTGATTTCCAGTATATACCTTATTTATTTATCAGTATGCTTGCTAACTTAGATCGTTATAAAATCGTATTGGCCTCTAATTCTCCGCGTCGGAAAGAGCTGATGACGGGCTTGGGTGTCGATTATGTAGTAAAAACTTTGCCGGATGTGGACGAATCTTATCCCGATACGTTGCAAGGTGAAGAGATTCCTCTTTTCATAGCCCGTGAGAAGGCAGCCGCCTATCAGTCGATGATCGGACCGGAAGAGCTTTTGATCACAGCCGATACCATTGTCTGGCATGAAGGCAAAGCGCTCGGCAAACCTGTCGGAAGGCAGGATGCCATAGAGATGTTGCGGAGCCTCTCCGGTAAATCGCACCAAGTGATTACCGGTGTGTGTCTCACTACCCGAGAATGGCAAAAATGTTTCGCTGCCGTGACGGATGTCCGTTTTGCGATTCTTGATGAAGATGAAATCGCTTATTATGTCGATCACTATCAGCCCATGGACAAAGCCGGTTCGTATGGTGTGCAGGAGTGGATCGGTTTTGTCGGAGTAGAATCCATATCCGGCAGCTACTTCAATGTAATGGGACTTCCCATTCAGAAATTATACAGAGAATTGAAACAACTATAGAGAGTGTGCCGAAACTCGTATATACAACGGAGTAGCACAGAGTCTCACAGAGTAGATTTATTCTCTAAAGAACTTTTATAAAAAACTCTGTGTTGCCTTGTGGTGAATTATGCCTTCCTTGTAGGTCGCATGATTCCGTATGGCGACTCCCTCCGTGGAAGGAGAAGAGTGCCATGCGAAATTATAGTTTGATCATTTGTTTTCTGTATTTTCTTTCTCCATTTCGATATTGATAATTGTGTTATCCCATTTGTTCATCTTTTGCGTACCCAAATCTACCAGAAAGCCCGGCCAAAATAGAATGTTCCACAGGCAGGCATTGTTAAATGTAGATTCCAGGACAAAGGGAGTCGTTTGGTACCCTTCCTTTTTGGCTACTAGTTGTTTGTCTTCCCTTTTCTTTTTGATTTGTACAGTGACACTATTGTCTTCTTTGATTTCCGCTATTTTCTGTTTGGTCGATGCTTCGTAGATTTTAGTTCCATTCATTCCCGTAAAGGTGATATCTTGTTTGGAACTGCTGAATAATGTACAGCATGATGAAAATGAAATACAGACGGATAGCAATAATAAAATCTTTTTCATAATCTAAGTTTTTAATGTGATATAATTGTTTTCTTTGATCTAATTATTTCTTTCGGATCGAGGATGCTCTTCTTCTGTGTGTGCTACTGTTATGGGAGGAACTTTTATTGCCTGTGGCAGGTGTCTTGATCCTGATAAATGGCTTTCAGTAAGCGTGCTCCCAGCAGCGGACGATAATGACCGGGTTCGTAATAATGATGTATGTCGGCTGTGTATTCGTTGATTCCCGTGAAATCCCAGACAGCGGAATCACCCAGTATAGCCTTCAATATTTTTATGTCTTCCCGGCTGGTCTTTTTCTGATAGTAATCCGGACCGATAATGAACTTCAGGTTCGTGTGGTGCTTATCGCAGATTTTTTTGATGGAGCGAAGTACCTGAATCTGGCTGGCAAATATAACAGGAAGTTCTTCCATACCCGCATTCGTTCGCTTCTTGAATTCTTTTTCATGACGGCTCCAGTATATTTCGCCATCTTGCGCGATCTCTTTTTCTCTGGGATTGATAAAATTGTTCGTGTAAGGCTCCCTGACGGGATCTCCCGGATTTATAACCCCTTTCATATAAGGAGCATACTTATGTCGGATTAGATAATCTATGTAAGGAATCATTCTGTCCGGATAAAGGAACTCCTGCAGGAATCTCAACTGGAATCCCAATTGGCTGATGCCGGCTGCTTCGGCCGAAAACAGATGATTGTTGCCCGATAAAGGAGCGTTTTTGTCCAGTGATTTTTTATCCAGAACGATCAGTATATTTTTCAGGGGTGCACCTACAGAGTCGAGCAGCTGAAGCTTTTGACGGACGCCGCCCAGGCTTTCTCCGTTGTCATAGAAGCGTACGGCATGGTCGTTCTTATCCAGGTATTTTTCCCATTCTCCTGTCAGGAATGCCATGGTACAGGAGTTGCCGAGTATAAAGGAGTTATAGACTATCGAATCGCGATTCTGCAGATAATTCTGCCATCCCACATGGGCTTCGTTGAGTAGCATGGGAGAGTCATCGAATCGTTTGTAGGGGTGTAATACCCTATAAGGATCAAACATAAAATAGACAACCACTATCGGGATCAGCGGCAGGATCAGTAAAAGCAACTTCAGGCAAAAACGTGTCTTGGGGGAGATTCTCGATGAATGATGTAGCATGCGCGTAAAGGGTTTCGGTTAAAATTGTAAATAGATGAAAGTTTCCGTGTCAAATTTGCCTAACATCAGCAGAGCGAATACCAACAGATAGTAGACACTCCACCGTAACCATGCGGGTTGGCGTTCAAGTGTTTCCATCAGGTTGTACTTAGATGCATAATATTCGTAGATCAATACTAGTAATAGGGCCGAACCTGCTACGATGCAATTATGATCGCGTATGCCGATGTTCATTTCTTTCCAGGAAGAATGTACCTCGAACGAGATGTTCCGTAAGAAATACCAGGCATCGCTCAGCGATTGTACACGAAAGAATATAAGCGAGAGTGCGAACAATAGATAAGTCCGGACAATCAGCAAGCTGTCGGCCGCATATTTTCCTATATATTGGGGCAGATTATTGCGGAAAGCAGCTGTTTTCATTTCCCAGCAGATAAGGACACCCTGAATCAGGCCGTATATGGCGAAAGTCAATCCGGCCCCATGCCACAAACCCAATGCGAGAAAGGTGATGAGGAGGCTGAAGTAGATTCCCCACTGTCCCCAGTTACGGGTACCGGCGGTTAGCGGTACATAGAGATAATCGCGTACCCAGAAGGAGAGTGACATGTGCCAACAGCGCCAGAAGTCGGCAGTCGAGCGTGCTGCAAACGGGCGGTTGAAGTTAGGAGACAACTTGATGCCGAACATATAGGCCCCTCCGATAGCAATATCCGTATAACCCGAAAAATCGGCATACAGTTCGATAGGGTAGAGTAGGCAAGTCATTAGCAGTTGTACACCCGAGAGGTCATGAATCGAATGAAACATGACATCTGTTTGTGGGGAGATCTGATTGGCTATCAGCAGTTTCTTGATCAGTCCGAGTAAAATATATTTCAGTCCGGTCACCGCGTTTGAGTAGATGAACGGGCGGGGATCTTTCAATTGTGGCAACAGGTCTCCACCCCGTTCGATAGGGCCGGAGAGAAACTTCATGAAGAAAAGCATATAGATCAGGAAATCCACCCAGTTTCTTTCGCTGCGTTGCTCTTGCCAGTACACGTCTGTCAGATAACTGATGGCTTGAAATGTGTAAAATGACATCCCGAGTGGAAAGATGATATCATCTATGACCGTGCCATGAAGAAGGAGCCATCCGCCGATCAGGGCGATGATTCCTGCGATATAGACGGGTTTGGTCTTTTTTCCGGCTTTTGCCCTGCTTTCCATCCATTGTGCCCAAAAGAAGGTGAACAGTGCTACCACTACTGCCGTCAACAGGAAAGGCAGATAGTACCATCCGATGAAAATACAACTGGTTACCAGTAGTATAAGGTTGCGGGCACGGCCTTTGACTGCATAGTAGAGGAAGAAACAGAGGGTAAACAGGGCCAGGAAATTAAAAGAGAGGAACTGCATCGTTTATTCCATTTTGGTTAATAAGGCACTGCACAAATCGCCGACATTCTTGAACTTAATGACCTCCCTGAAATTGAAACGTACTCCGAAATGTTTCTCGATTTGAGCTATAATTTGCATGTGGGTCAGCGAGTCCCAGCCATCTACATCTTTTGAGGTAGATGATTCGTCGATACATACGTTGTCCTTTTTTAAGATATCACGGAAAATGCTTTGTAGTTGTTTTAATACTTCTTCTCGATTCATATTTATTATTGTTTTTAGAGTTTCTTCTCTTTTATCAGTTCGGCAATCTTTTTACGGTCTGTTTTATTACTATTGGTCACCGGAAATTGGGAAATACAATGAATCTGCTTCGGCAGCATGTATTTGGGCAGCTTTTCTTTCAGATATTCTATCAATGCGCTTTGGGTACATTCAGTTGTCTCGACGGCCAGATGTAATTCGTTACAGATTCCGTCGCAGAGCAACGGAACGGCAGCCACGCTGCAGGGAGTCTTGAAAAACGACTGGGCAGTATATTCTATTTCACTCAGTTCTATCCTGAAACCCTGTATTTTCACCTGATAGTCTTTACGTCCGCAATAAATAATATCCCCGTCGCTATCCAGAATACACAAGTCTCCGGTCCGGTAATAGATTTGTCCGTCGGGACGGTGTATCAGAACCAATGCCGATTTTTCCGGGTCGTCCAGATAACCTTTCATTACCTGCCGGCCGGATACCCAAAGTTCTCCCGTCTCTCCTTGAGGTAGCTCGTTTCCTTCTTCGTCGGCAATGATGGCGCGGATGCCGGGAAATGGTTTTCCGATAGCCACCATTCCGTTGTAATGCTTGCATTTGTCCGAAGCCGGAATACGGTAACAGGTGCAGTAAATCGTAGCCTCGGTCGGTCCGTATAGGTTGATGAACGTTGCGTTGGGTACCGATTTTCTGAATCGCTCCAACAGCTCGGTTTGCGATGCTTCTGCCGATACTCCCAGATATTTCAGAGAGGGCAGATTGATTTCATCGAAGTAGGGTGAAAGGAGTTGTAGCAGTGAGGGAGTGACAGTGGCAAAGGTCAGTTGATACTTCTCCAGAAGTTCAAACACCTTGAAGTGCTTTACATCCTGATGGCCTACCGTATAAACGGCAGCACCTAAAGTAAGAGGATACAGTAAGGATACTACGGATACATCGAATGTAAGTTCGAACATTTGCAACATGCGATCATGTTCATCCAGATTCCAGTCGAGCAAACTGTATGCCCGGTAAAAGGCGTTCAAGTTAGCCCGTGTGATGGGCACTCCTTTGGGCTCGCCTGTGCTTCCCGATGTAAAAATGATATAAGCGTTCCTTTCTTCGTTCGATGAATGAGACTGTTGTTCTGACTGTGCTTTTCCCGGTAGCCGGTCCGTATCGATGATTCTGAAGTGTCCGGTGCCGAATGCTGACCGGTCAGTGTCACTTGTACAGAGCAAAGTACGCAGTCCGGCCAGAGCGGCTATTTTGAGATTACGCTCTTCCGGGTAGGCAGGATGCAGGATAACATAGGTCTTTCCGCCGGCTAGTACTGCCAGAATAGCAGCATAGGTTTCAATCCGGTTTTCCGCTACGATTCCGATTTTTTCATCTTTTATTTCTGATAGCGAATGGGTGATAGAAGCTGTTATTTCACCGAGTTGGGCATAAGTATAATGTTTATCGTCAATAATGAATGCTTCGTTTTCGGGATAACATTGCATGGCGGAAAGAATATCATTGATAATATCCTTCTGGGAAGATGTTGTCATATCCATTAGTTTTTATTCATGTTTTGGGTTTAGGGGTTCTTTATATATCTTCTTGAGATCGTTTATTAAGATGACAGTGAAATGGTCTGATCTCCCTACGCACAATCGATTAAAGAATGTTAATTGTGTGGTACGCACGTGCCCGGTCTCGCTTTCCCTCTTTCGGAAGGGGAAATAGCGTTGGCTTCATAGCCGACGACTTTGAATGGGATAGACAACACGATACTTTATTGATACTTACATAAATTCTAATCGGACAGATTTGTCATCTCTATCAGATTGTATAAAAAAACAATGGGGGACGATGAACTAAATAAATATACGGTTTGTTGCTTATTAGTAATTTTATGTTTAACTCTAAAATCTTAGTATTATGAAAAGATTTCTTGTCTTATCATGCAGTGTTGCCATATCGGCACTTTTCTTCCATGCTTGTTCGTCTTCTGATGATTCAATGATCGATGCGCCTCTGACAAGGGCGGATGCAGTTTCGGAGAAGATCGTTTTCCAAGATGATTTCAACCAGGTAGATAGTATTCCTGATAGAAATAAATGGAGTTTGTGTAAGAAGGGAAGCCCGGCCTGGAGCAAATATTTATCCGAAAGCTATGATCAGGCTTATGTACACGATGGAAAATTAGTGTTGGTTGCCGAAAAAGTGAACGGAGTATATAAGACAGGAGGAGTGCAATCATTGGGTAAAGCGGAATTTCAATATGGTAAGATAGAGATATGCGCCCGTTTCACCAAGACGGCAAAGGGCGGATGGCCTGCCATCTGGATGATGCCTGCCAAACCCGTTTACAGTGGATGGCCTGCTTGCGGTGAAATAGATATTATGGAACAGTTGAATCATGATGGCATTGTATATCAGACAATTCACAGTCATTATAAAAATGATCTGGGATTCACTAAGCCTGTTCCGACAAAAACAGTGTCTTACAATAAAGGGCAATTCAATATATTTGGTATCGAGTGGACTCCCGAAGCTCTTACTTTTAAGGTGAATGGAGCTACTACTTTAGTTTATCCTAACTTGCACTTGGCTGATGAGAGCGTCAAAAAGCAGTGGCCGTTCGACACCTCTTTTTATTTGATTTTAAATTATGCCTTGGGTGGTCCCGGAACTTGGCCCGGTACTATAATGGATAGTGAATTGCCTGCAAAGATGGAGATTGACTGGGTAAAAGTGAGTCAGCCTAGGGGACGTTAACATTGTTAATTCATAATTTTCATTTTTACTTTTCCGGATATAAACAACAAGTCTTTGATGTATCAAAGACTTGTTGTTTATATCCAAAGCACTAACTTTAACACTGTGTTAAAACAAACTTTCTACCGTTAGCTTTCAAGATTGCTCAGTCGGTTGATTACCAATAGTATGTCTTGATTGATCGTTTGGGGGGCTGACAATGTTTCGATAAAGAGAACATAGGATAATTGTTCTTTTGCCAACTTCCGGATCCGGTTTTTTCCTTTTACGTTCCGGTTCATCCGATTGTGGTGTTTGACTTTCCCTGCATCCGAGGGGCTCCGTTAACGGGTTGTTGCGTAGATGTTCTCGTAAATGGGTGTCAAGGCGTCTTTCTCTAATATCCATTGATTGGTGCGGGAGTTCATTTTGTATGCATATTGGGCAATCAGTTGATTGTTATTGTCAGTTATGTATATATATTTTTTTGATAGATCGAATGATCCTTTTTCTTTATTCCATACAGAATACTCCACCGATGTTTCGGTCTCGTACCGGGAGATTACGGTCCTCGATTCTGTTTCCCAAGTGTTCTTGAATATGTTCCATGCATAGGTGGATTTCACTGTTTTCTGTTGATCGGTATCGTAGCTGTATTTATACATCTTTACCGGATTCAGTATGCCTGAGGCGGCATCGTTCATTGCATATATTTCACGGCAAACCAACTTTCCTCCTTCCATCGTATCGTTATGGATAAACTGTTTTCCATTGTTGGTTGCACATGCGAATCCGCATACTGAAACTAATGCAGCAGAAGCTAATACTCTTTTGAAAAATGTAATTGTTTTCATATCCTTTATTGTTTAGTTAGTTTATATCTTTCTTTGTCTATTAGACGTGATGGAATCGTATTAAGTTGCACGGATATGAAATTATTTTCAAATTATTTTTTGCAGGGGAAGCTTTAACGGGTATGCTACGTTGTCAGATGGATGATAATAAGCGGGTTATTAAAAAAGATCAGAGTGCCTCAGGAATCTGTTAATTAGTGATCAACTCCTGCCACACTCTGATCATTCTGTTTTTCTTTTTTGTTTTAAATCAGATCGAGAACCAAGGGAATGTCATCCAGGGTGACTCCTTTGCTTGTGATAATCTCCTCGTCTTTACGGAACACTTCAAGGAACAGCTCTTTGCTGCCATATAGTTCTGCGGCTTTGGTATATAGAGAGAGGGTTTTTTCCACGTCTCCCAAAGACCATGCTACATGACCGGCGTTCAGGTAATCTACCGGCATTGGGCTTTGATCAATCACTTTATCATAATACTTCATGGCCTGTTCGCGTTTAGCGATCATGAACGAACACCAACCGATGGCACGCCAGGCTTTGACGCAGTTACTCTCCAGAAAATCAAGTTTAAAGAAGTAGTTCAACGCTTCTTCAAAATTCCACATTTCCGCCAGACAACTACCTATGTAAAAAATCACTTTCGTATCTTCCGGCAACACTTCTTCCACTTTCCGATAATATTTCAGGGCCTCTTTGAATTGCCTGTTGAGGCGATAGCAAGTGCCCAGATGATGGTTGGTCCATACGTTGTTCGATTTCAGGATATCTGCTTTCCGGTAGGCCTTGATGGCTTCGTCATATCGTTTTAGTTTCTGCAAGGAGTAGCCCTGCTTCTGGCAGATTTCTGCTTCTTCTTCATCCATAAGCATATCAACTATCGTATCGTAGGCTTCGGCGGCTTCTTCCCAGTGCTTCTTCTTGAAGTGAAAATTAGCTATGGCTTCCATGGCTTCCGGATTGAATAGAATATCTATCAAATCCGGTTCGTTGTAGAGGCAGATGGACTCTTTGAATAAGTCACGAAATTCCAGTCTCCGGGCATAGAGTTTAAAGAAGCGGTACAGATCGTGCAGATATTGGTTGCTTACCGTATCGGGACGTTCGGAGAACTTCTTTAGCGTTTCGGCTTTCGACTGGTCTGCTAATTCTTCTATCTGCTGATCCGTAAGCTGATTCAGCATCATGTCCCGCTGCGATTGTGGCAATTGCTGCATCGTGAAGAAAAGTGAGTACTTATCGCTGTTGCAGAAGAAACCCGATTGCAGGATGATTTCCAATAGGCTTCCTCCCTCTTTTCCCCGATGACGGAACTCTTTGATCACATCCGATTGCTGCTTGTCGAAAGGATAGAACCAGTTGGAGATCTCTCTGAAGAATGGATAACTCTTGAGTTGTGAGAAAGTGCTCATATATACGTCGGCTCCTTCTAGTTGCAATTCGTTCATTTCACGCAACTTGTCACCTAGCCCCGACTTCTCGATGGCATCTGCCCAGTCAGGATTGGTGTCATCTTTCTCTTCGTCGGACTCTTCGAAGCCGAATTTCATGTTGCGCATAGGCGACATGCTTTTCAGCATTTCGGGGATGATCTCCTCACGCATTTTCTTGTCGATTTTTTCCGTCTCCTGGCTGAGCAGTATCTGGATATGTATGCGTAACAAGTCTCTTTCAAATGCAGTTTCTTCCATCAGCGCTGTGATGCGCAGATTGATCTCCGGATAGAAAGAGATGCGTGGCGAATAGGCATGCAGGATAAAAGTAATTCCTACCAGGGCTCGTTGGCTGACCTGTACATTGGGATGACGGTAAGCATCTATCAGCCACAAGAGTTTCTTGAGATCGAAACACTCCATCACACTGAGGGTAACGGCGCTTGTGAAGAGGCAAAGATCGTTCACCGGAAGCAGTTCGGACTGAAGCATGGCTTGTGCGGCCGCCACTTCTTCCGCAGTCCAGTTAGTATGGGTCCAGGTTTGCAAAAACAAAGTCTTCAAACTGTCTTCATGGCGTTTCAGCACTTCCTCCATGTTTTGGTCTGAGACGAATCCGCTTACGGCAAGATCGTCATTGAACGATTCGAGCGTATGCATCAGCATCTCCAGAGTGAGGGGGGATACCTCTTCGGAAAGGCGGGTACGGTACTGGTGATAGTAATGGTTCGATACGCTGTCCAGCAACGTAATACGCGCCTGGTCGGTAATCTCGAGTGTGTCGGTCAGCAGTTTCTGATACAGCTTTCTACGTTCCGGGTCTTCTACGCCCTGGCGCATGTATTGCAACATGTAGCTGTACGAAGTCTGTATTTGTTCCAGACGGGTACGGAGCGACCATTCGGGGCACTTCCATAGGAATGATTCCAATTGAGTTAATGCTTCCTTCAGGCGTTTTTGCCCGATCAGTCGGAGAATATATTGATATTGTTCATTGATAAGTTGTTCGTTCATAATTTACTTCCGTTTATTGTTTCCAATCCATGTAAGGCGTTTCCATAAACCTTCAAAGGGGCCGTGTTTGAAGTGGCTGAGCCACCAGGAACAAAATGCCATTTGAAGAAGTACAAAAAGGATGCCAAAAAAGAAACTATAAGTAATTCCCAGGAAACGTCCTAGTTCGAAGCCCCAGTGATAGAAAAGGAGGGACCCAATGACGGATTGTCCGATATAGTTTGTCAGGCTCATCTTTCCGTACGAGGTGAAGCGCATCAGAAATCTGCGGTCTTTGATGCGATAAAAAGTGATAAGCAGTCCGCTGACCAGCAGTACCATGAAACTAAGGTTGCTGAGAGAGCTGATGATCAATTGCAGAGGGACCCGTATGGCGTTGCGGGTGATAAACTCCGGCAACATATTATTCAGTCCATACAGAGGAAAGAAACAGATTAACGAGATGCCCAATGCTTTGAGCCAGTGCTGCTCGTTTTGTTCGCTATAAAGAAATAATCCCTTACGTCCTACAAGCATACCGAAGAGGAAGAGGGCAGGGGTCTGCAAGATACGTCCATGTTCCAGTGCCCAGGTCAGGTTGGCGAGTTGCCCTTCCCAGAGATTCATACGGATTGTTTCGAGGAAGGTGCCGTTTTTCTGTACATCGAAGGCAATTCCGAAGTAATGGGAAGCCAGACCGGGACCGGCTACATAATCCGGATTGCAAAGGGCATAGATCACTTTGCACCAGTCTATCGGTTGTATGATGAGCAGAGTGGCGAAGATAGCTATGCTCCGATCGCTGAGACGACAGGACAGGGGAAGTATCAGACCGAGCATGGCGTACATCGTCAGTATCTCACCGGTAAAGAAAGCTGCATTGAACTGCCCGATGATAAAGAGCAGCGCCATTCGCCAGATGAACCGGAGACGAAAGTCTTTGCCGCGGCGTTGCTGATTGTTGTCTTGTATATAGAAACTAAAGCCGAACAGTAGGGCAAATATGGCGTATGCTTTGTTGCTGAAGACAAAAAAGAGTCCGTTCCAGATAGCTTTGTCGGTGAATTTCATCCATTCGCAGGGAACAGTGTCCGGAAAGGAATAGAAGTTGAAATGTTCGATACTGTGTAGGATGATGATGCCCATCACAGCCAGTCCTCTCAATACATCGGCCACGTCTACACGGGCATTGGGTTCGCTGATTTTGTGTTCCATTGGTTATTGTTATTATGATTATTTCAGAATCTTACCTGTACCTGCGCCTGAAACAGATTGCTGTCTTTGCCTTTATTCCGGTCGCAGAAAGTGTATTGTGCTTGCAGCCTGCACTTGGGATAGAACCAATATTGCAGTCCGGCTATATAATTGGTCTGTTTCCTACTGACGGCTTTGTTTGCATTGAAATAGTCATACGAAGCCACAAGGTCGAAATTGCGTAGCATCCGGTAGCATCCGGTGGCATAAAAACCATCACTCTTCACGCCTCCATCCTTTCCGGCCAGATATTCGGAACGGAGGCTGAACGGTGTTGTCGTGATGACGCCTCCTATGCTCCAGCGATTTTTGGTATAGTTTTCTCCTGCCCGGATGTCGGTTATTTCGGAGTCGGCAATGGCGTGTCCGGTCCCTTTGATAAACGAACCACCCACCGACAGCCATTTCAGGGGATTCACCATCAGGTTGCCGATGATATCTTTTTGATTGTTTTTATCCTTGATGTTAAGTCCTTGTCCATTCATTATGGCTAGTTTGTAGCATAGCAGATCATTCAGCAGGCCTCCATGAACCATGGCCCCGATGTCGCGTCCCGATGTCATGCCACAGGCGACATCACTGCCGCTCACCCCTGCCAGATAGCAGACTGACTGAGAATAGCAGTTGATCAGTTCTACGGTAGTGGGCGACAATTCATTTTCGATGGTATAAGGAACCTTAAATTCGCCGATACGCACTTTCAGCCCGGGTAGAATCCGGTAATCGGTGTAAACTTCGAGCATCATGCCGCCGTTGTAAAAGTCGTACATAAAATCACAGGTCCAGCGGTCCGTGATCTTTCCGTGAGCCATGAAAATGATTCGTTTGATGTCGAACGTATTCATTTTTTTTGCTGCATCGTCATAGGTATATCCCAACTGCGCGTATCCGGCCAGAGTGATTCGCTCTTTCAGTGTGTTGACCACTTTATTCAGTGTAGCAGCCTCTTCTTTCTCCTGCGCTTTCAGGGGGCTGCCTGCCAGGAGTATCAGTGCGAATGTTAACAGGAATGTGTTTTTCATCTTTACTTTGTTGTATTTATTGTGGTTTGAGTGTGCCGGGAATGAAGGTGGTATCCACTAAATTTTCTCCCGGATAATAGTCGGGGATTGCCCCTTTACTCTTCAGCCAGGCAATGATTTTTTCTATGTCGTGGTAAGACGGACGGGTAGCAGGCCGATAGTCCGGCAAGTCTATCTGCATGGCCGCCTTTTCCTGCAGTCCGAATTCTTTTACTAAAATTTCCGTCCATTCGTTTTGAGGACGGGTTTGCAAGTATTTCACGCCGAGATTGTAGCCGGTGATAAACCGCCTGATCTCTTCGTCTTTTTCCGTGATGGCTTTTTCTGAGAAAACAATTCCGGTGCAACGCAGTCCCATTTGTCTTGTGTTCAGTAATGCTGTATGCCCATCGTTCAGGGCAATTGCCGTTGCCGGTCCGGGTAAGAAAGATGCGGAGATCTGTCCATCCTCCAACATCATCAGCCTCAAGGGGATATTGTTTATTTCAGGTTTGTTCACTTCTCCGGGGTGCAGGCAGGCCCGTTTCATTACTTCGTCTGTGGCATATTCTACAAAGGTATTGCCGGAGACAGAAATATTCTTCCCTTTCAAGTCGTCCGGATTCCTAACATTGCTTTTTTTACTTGCTATCAGACTGAGGCTGCCATCGGTTTCCATAACCAGACGTAAGCGGCTTCCTTTTGCCTGCAACAGAGTTGCACCTGGGTAGTCGGTGAGCATACCATCCAGTTTCCCCGATAAAAAAGCGGCATCGCGGTCAGTTGCCGAAGCATAAGTAATGAAATCGATTTTGATATCCAGCGAGTCATAAATACCCTGACGGACAGCAACCAGAGAAGGCAGTCCATCGAAAGAAGGCATCAGTCCGAAAGTCAGAGTTTGCAGTTCCGGCAAAGCGGAATGCTTCTCTTTCTTTCCTGTGCAGGCTGATAGAAAGAAAAGGAACAGGATACTGAAAAGGAGGCTCTCTCCCCATTTCCGGCTTTTAAAAAAGGCAACTCCGAGCGGGGTTGCCTTTTCTGTCTTATAGTGATTCACTTCAGTCTTATTCCTGGATAGCGGCAATACCCGGAAGAACTTTTCCTTCGATTGCTTCGAGCAGTGCTCCACCGCCTGTAGAAACATAAGATACACCATTTGCCAGACCGAACTTGTTGACACAAGCTACAGAGTCGCCACCGCCAACGAGTGAGAAAGCGCCGTTCTTAGTAGCTTCAACGATAGCTTCGCCTACTGAACGAGAGCCGTGAGTGAAGTTTTCGAATTCGAATACACCTGTCGGACCATTCCAAAGAATTGTCTTAGAATTCTTGATCACTTCGGCAAAGATCTCTTCAGATTTCGGACCGATGTCAAGACCTTCCCATCCGTCAGGAATTTCGTTAACCGGGCAGAATTTAGTATTGGCATCGTTAGAGAAAGCGTCAGCAATCTTAGCGTCAACAGCTAATACCAGATTTACACCTTTGTCTTTGGCTTTCTGCATCAGTTCGCGAGCCAGATCCAGTTTGTCATCTTCGCAGATAGACAGACCGATCTGTCCACCCATTGCTTTGGTGAAAGTGTAAGTCATACCGCCTGTGATGATCAGGTTGTCTACCTTGTTCAGCAGGTTTTCGATGATTTCGATCTTAGAAGATACTTTTGATCCACCCATGATGGCAGTAAACGGACGCTTGATGTCGTTCAATATCTTATCAACGGCTTTCACTTCTTTTTCCATCAGGTAGCCAAACATCTTATTGTTGGTGTCGAAGTATTTAGCGATCAGTGCTGTAGAAGCATGAGCACGGTGAGCTGTACCGAATGCGTCGTTTACGTAGCAGTCTGCATACGAAGCCAATTTCTTGGTAAATTCTTTCTGGCTCTCTTTTACGGCTTTCTTGGCTGCGGCTTTTTCTTCGTCGGTTGCGTCTTCAGCCAATCCTCTTGGTTTGCCTTCTTCTTCAGCGTAGAAGCGAAGGTTTTCAAGCAACAGCACTTCGCCCGGTTGCAGAGCAGCGGCTTTTACAGCAGCTTCTTCGCCCATACAGTCGTTGGCAAACTGAACTTCAACGCCCAGTAACTCTGATACATGCTTAACAATGTGTTTCAGAGAGAATTTGTCAGCAACGCCTTTCGGACGGCCCAGGTGAGAACCGATGATGATGCTACCACCGTCTGCCAGAATCTTCTTCAGGGTAGGAAGTGCAGCACGGATACGAGTGTCGTCTGTAATGTTGAAGTTTTCGTCCAAGGGTACATTGAAGTCCACGCGAACGAATGCCTTTTTACCGGCAAAATTGAAATTGTCAATTGTCTGCATAATACTTTATTTATTTACTTTAAAAGTGTTAGTTTCTTTTATGATGACCGCAAAGTTAGTATTAATTTCTCTTTTTTGCTATGAAATCGTTATTTATTCTTCCTCTTCGGTGTGTCTTTGCTAACTTTATACTTCTCACAGTAATATTTACACATCAATTGTAAACCACAGGTTTCACATTTGGGAGTGCGGGCCTGACAGACGTAACGTCCGTGCAGGATCAGCCAGTGGTGAGCGATGGGAATCAGCTCGTCGGGGATGTTCTTCATCAGTTCTTTTTCTACACTGAACGGGGTGGTGCAGGAATTACTTACCAGTCCGATGCGGTGACTCACGCGGAAGACGTGAGTGTCTACCGCCATGGCAGCTTTGTTGAACACGACGGACTGAATGACATTGGCCGTTTTGCGCCCTACACCGGGTAACTTGATCAGTTCTTCAAGAGTATCGGGTACTTCGCTGTTGAAGTCGTTCACCAGCATGCGTGCCATGCCCACCAGATGTTTCGACTTGTTATTGGGGTAAGATACGCTGCGTATGTACTCGAATATCACCTCCGGTGTGGTAGCAGCCAGTGCTTCCGGTGTGGGGAAATCCTGATAAATTCTAGGGGTGATCATGTTCACCCGCTTGTCTGTACACTGTGCGGAGAGGATAACGGCGATCAGCAGTTCGTACGGGTTGTTGTAATGCAGTTCCGTTTCGGCCACGGGCACATTTTCCTGAAACCAGGCGATTACTTTTTCATAACGTTCTTTCTTTGTCATCTTAGTTTGTTCTTATGATAATGGGGTGCGACTTTCAGGTTGAAATAAAAGGTGGAAACCACCGTCAGGCAAGCTCCGAAGAAGTAAGCCATGTCGAACGAAGTCAGTTGGGCGATATATCCGCCCAGTATCAGGCCGATGCCGATGCCTACATCCCATGAAGTCAGGTAGGTGGAAGTGGCCGTGCCGCGTTGGCTATTAGGGGCCAGGTTGACAAACAGGGTATTGAAGGCCGGAAACATGGTGCCGAATCCGACTCCCAGCAACAGAGCCACCATAAAGAAAAGCACATCTGTCAGTTCGGGACTCAGCGACATCAATTTGCCGCAGGCTGCCAGTGTGAAAAAGCAGGCACACACCAGATAGAGTCCCAGGGTGATGACTTGTGTGATACGTCCTTTGTCCACCTGACGTCCGGAAAACATGCGTGAGACAGCCATGCCCACTGCCATAAAGGTGAAGAACAGCCCGGAGCTGAGTGTGATCCCGATCTCCTTGGCATACATGGCTATATAAGTACTCGTCATGCCGTAGGGAATGGAGAGTAGGAGCAATGCCACTCCCGCAGGTATACCTTTAATTAATACGAACCGGTCCAGTGAAATCGGTTCACGTTTTACCGGTTCCTTAACAGGTGTCTTTACCAGGCAGGCAGCCGCAAACCCCACTGTACCGGAGAGGAGTGAACACAGGAAGATGGTCTCGAACGAACAGGTGTCGTGCATAAAAAGTCCGATCATCGGTCCGAAGCTCATGGCCGTGTTGTTCATCAGTCCGTAGTAGCCTACCGCTTCTCCGCGGCGGGAAGAAGGAGTGATGTCGATTACGATGGTATTACCCGCTACGGTCACCATTCCGAAAGCCAGTCCATGCACCACCCGGAGCATGATGAACAGTGACAGCACCCCGGCAAGGATGTATCCGGCAAAGACGGTGATGAACAGGAAGTAGGCGATCAGGTAGAGTGGCTTGCGTGCCAGCGTGTCCAGCAGATAGCCCGAGAAGGGGCGGATACAGAGTGAAGCTACGGTGTAGCAGGATAAAATGACCCCTACGGCTGCATTTCCGGTTTGGAAAATTTCAGTCAGATAGAAAGGCAATACAGGCAGAATCAGATAGAAGGCAAAGTATAAAAGGAAGTTTGCTGCCAGTATCAGAACATAGCTGGGGGTGACAAGCCTATCTTTGGACATAGTATGGTGGTTTTGATTGGACCGCAGAGTAACACAAAGTCTCACAGAGAGCCTCTTTTAATTTTAAGAAAACCCTGTGAGACTCTGTGTTCATGTCTGCGGCAGTAAAATTTAATAGGCCGCTTCGAACTCCTTCAGGAAACGTGTATCGTTTTCGGAGAACATGCGGAGGTCTTTCACCTGATATTTCAGGTTTGTGATGCGTTCGATACCCATACCCAGAGCATATCCGCTATACACTTTGCTGTCTATTCCGTTGGCATCAAGTACGTTCGGGTCTACCATTCCGCAACCCAAGATTTCGACCCAGCCGGTGTGTTTGCAGAAGGGGCAGCCTTTTCCGCCGCAGATGTTACAGCTGATATCCATTTCGGCGCTGGGTTCTGTGAACGGGAAGTACGACGGACGCAGGCGAATCTTCGTATCGGCACCGAACATCTCTTTGGCGAAGAGTAGCAACACTTGTTTCAGGTCGGTGAAAGATACATTGCGGTCTACGTACAGCGCTTCTACCTGGTGGAAGAAACAGTGTGCACGATAGCTGATAGCTTCGTTACGGTAAACGCGTCCCGGACAGATGATACGGATAGGTGGTTGCGAAACCTCCATCACACGGCTCTGTACCGATGAGGTGTGTGTGCGCAGTAGTACGTCGGGATGGGATTCGATGAAGAATGTGTCTTGCATGTCTCGTGCCGGATGGTCTTCGGCAAAGTTGAGTGCGGAGAACACATGCCAGTCATCTTCTATTTCCGGACCTTCGGCAATGTTGAATCCCAGACGGGCAAAGATGTCAATGATTTCGTTGCGCACAATGGAAAGCGGATGGCGTGTGCCCAGCTCCACGGGATAAGCCGAACGGGTCAGGTCGAGATCGTCCTGTCCGTTGTCCTGGTTGTCGAACTGTTCTTTCAGTGCGTTGATTTTTTCTTGTGCTTTTGTTTTCAGCTCGTTGAGCTTCATGCCGACTTCTTTTTTCTGTTCGGCAGCCACATTGCGGAAATCTGCCATCAAGTCATTGATGGCTCCTTTCTTGCTGAGGTATTTGATGCGCAGAACTTCGAGTTCTTCGGCATTGGCGGCTTTCAAGGCCCCCACCTCTTCAAGAAGTTGATTAATCTTAGCTATCATATCTTGCGATTTATTGTTATTCGATTTTCGTTAAATTGCTGCAAAAGTAACAATAATATTGCAATCAAAGAGGATAGAAAGAAATAAAATGTGTCGGTTGGTTGCCTCTTGCCGATCTTTAGGCTTTCTCTTTCTTTATTTGTATATGATAATCGGAGGTGGAGAGATGTTTTCTCTTCCTCATGCAGTAGGTGTTGTAATCGCTCGTCTGTCTTTTATGATAACGTACATCTTCTTGTGTAAGAGGGTGCTTTCTTTCACTAGTGAATCTCTTTTTTATCATAACGGGTTACTGTAGTTGTTCCTATCATAAACTGCATGCCGGTCCTGTCCGTCGTTATCGCATCACCGAAGTCAGCTAGGAGGCGCTGATGAAATGTTTTCAGCGTTGGAGAAAACGTCGGGGATACCTTCATTGAGCCGTACGGACCTCGTGTGAATGTTAAAAGATAGGACTATGCGATTATTTTATTTACAAATGATTCGTTATTATGTAATAAATGATTAATTTAGCGGGTGCAGAAGGGTGATTGGGTGAACCGTCCGTTAATACTATTATTATGTAAATTGCGAGTGCTTCGTACTCTGCATCTGATTTCTGCAAACCTTAAATTGTATCGATATGGCCGATTGGAAGTCAGTAAAAAGTATATCTGATAAATATGGAATCAGTGTAGAGAGAGTGATAGCGTGGGTACGTGAAAGCCAAATCACCACTTCCGTTGTGGGCAGCGTGGTGCTGATTGATGACGGGAGCGTGTGCGAATTGGTAGAGAAAGAAAAACGGTTGGCGCACCTGAAAACCAATTACGAGCAACTTTGCGCGAAGTTTGAGCAGCGCATCGAGGCGGAACTGCGTGCAGACGAAGATGCCGGACTCAAGATGCGTCTTCTGGATGGTTTCCTCCCCGTTCTGCACCGACTACTCTGCGTGATGATTGACAAGCTGAACACCGAAGATCGAAAACTGTTCAACAGTGCCTTCACAGCCGCCCCTCTGTATCGGATAGCTCGGGAAATGGGATTTGAGTCTGTAAAAGACTACCTCATAGCGTACAGGAAGGTGACCAGGAGGCTGCCCGAAAGCTCGGACGAACTTATCAAGCGTCTCCAAACCGACCTTGAACGAAGCCGCGACTCTTTTAAGGAAATGGAGCATACGCTGCTGAGAGCAAGGCAGAACCATGAAGACGCTAATCGGATGTGCAGTGACCTGCGCGACAAGGAGATATATTACATTGAACGGTGCGAACGGCTGAAAGAGAAAAACCGAGAGAACGAGAAGCGCGTAGAGAGACTCAAAAAACGACTTCTCAAATGGGAAAAGTGCCCAAACGTGGGGGAGGCCGGAAACACCGGAGAGGATGAAAGCCTGCAGGAACTGTCGGACGAGGTGGGGAATTTGCATATCCGTGAAATGGAACTGCGGGCTCAGCGCCGGGAACTGATTACGAGGGTCGCCCGTCTGGAGAGGGAAATGTATAAATACAATAGCACGGAAAACAGCTTCAAAAGCAGACTGGGCGAAAAGGGCGCTTGGAGGAAAATCGAGAGCGAATTTGAAAGGTGTGCCCGAACATATTTTGGTAGAGACGTGGAGGTGGTGTCGCGGAAGGAAGCGCAGGAAATACGGCAGCTCCAGATAAAAGCGCTGGTAGACGAAAACTATGCTCAAAGCGGGGCGTGGAAAGAGATGATGGCGGCGACGGAGGCGAAGTTCGCGATGTCCGGGGAGACAATGCCGGATGCCGGGAAGCTGGAAAACGAAGAGGGCGAAACCGGAACTGAGCCGGCGGCCAAAGACGAAGTGGAGATGATAATAGAAGGTATAGCGAGCTTAGACGAAATGGGGGCATCGCTGGACAGATATAAGAAAGAAACCAGCGAGATGATCGAAAAATATAAGGCGGACGAGGAAAAAACGGAGGGCTTCTGGAATAGACTCCGTTCCATGTTTCGTTAACTCTAATAACTAACACTATCGCCTTCGTTTTTTGTCCTGTTTCGTATATAGTGTTGTATACCGGTATACTCTGTGGTAAATCCTGGAAAAACAAAATGGGGAAGTCCTCACGGATTTCCCCACTTTAATGATGAAATATTTACTATTTTTATTAATTGGGTGTGGAGAGTATCGGACTCGAACCGATCACCTTAACACTGCCAGTGTTACGCTCTAGCCAGATGAGCTAACCCCCCATGCTTAATGATAACGTTTGCGAACGTTTATCTGTTTTGGTGCTGCAAATATAATGTATTATTCTGAAATAATTGCTATGTTTGCGGAAATAATCAACTTAAAGATAAAAAATATGCTGATATACAATACTACTTTTCAGGTGGACGACGAAGTTCATGATAATTTTTTGATCTGGATCAAAGAGAGTTATATTCCTGAAGTAGAGAAACACGGTGCTCTCCGTGCTCCGCGCATCTGTCGTGTGTTGAGTCATCGTGACGAAGGTACTTCCTATTCGCTCCAATGGGAGGTGGACGATTCTGTCGTGCTGCATCGCTGGCATCAGGATCAGGGTGCGCGGCTCAACCAAGAGCTGGTGAAGATATTTAAGGATAAAGTAGTCGGATTTCCCACATTGATGGAGGTATTGGAGTGATTCAGCCGGTAAAAGAAAAGATTATTCTGGGCATTGATCCCGGTACTACGATCATGGGATACGGAGTGCTCCGTGTTTGCGGGACAAGACCCGAGATGATCGCTATGGGGATCATCGATTTGAGGAAGTTCGGCAATCATTACCTCAAACTTCGTCATATCCACGAACGGGTGCTTAGTATTATCGAAAGTTACTTGCCCGATGAACTGGCAATTGAAGCTCCTTTTTTCGGGAAAAACGTGCAGTCGATGCTGAAGCTCGGACGTGCTCAGGGAGTAGCGATGGCGGCTGCGTTGAGCCGTGATATTCCTATTACTGAATATGCCCCGCTGAAAATAAAGATGGCCATCACCGGCAACGGGCAGGCCTCTAAAGAACAAGTGGCGGATATGTTGCAACGCATGCTGCATTTTGCCAAAGAGGATATGCCTGTTTTTATGGATGCTACCGACGGATTGGCAGCTGCTTATTGTCATTTCCTGCAGATGGGGCGTCCGGTAATGGAGAAAGGGTATAGCGGTTGGAAAGATTTTATAGCCAAAAATCCCGAAAGAGTAAAGTAGCGACGGATTCTGAACTTAGACAATAAGTAGATAACAATATATATAATAGAGAGAAAAACATGAAAATGAACTATCTTGCCTTTATCGGAGTGACAGCGGCTACAGCTGTAGTGAGTTGTACTCCCGCCAAGAAAGAATATGCGTCTTACGAATTATATCCGGTACGTTCGGGTAGTCTCACGGAGATGGAATATTCACCGGAGTCTACCAAGTTTACCCTTTGGGCGCCTACTGCCGATGAAGTCCGTCTGATGTTGTTCGACTCGGGTGAAGGTGGGCATGCTTACGAAACCATTCCTATGGAACCGGGTGAAGAAGGCACTTGGATGGCAACGGTCAGAAAGGATCTGATGGGGAAGTTCTACACATTCAATGTCAAGGTAAACGATAAATGGATGGGTGATACACCCGGTATCAATGCCAAAGCGGTAGGGGTGAACGGAAAACGTGCGGCCATTATCAACTTGAAGTCCACCGATCCACAAGGTTGGGAGACAGATCAGCGACCGCCGTTGAAATCACCGGCTGATGCGATCATTTATGAAATGCACCATCGTGATTTTTCAGTAGATTCTACATCAGGGATTCAGCATAAGGGAAAATTTTTGGCATTGACAGAACATGGTACGATGAACTCTGCCAAATTGCTGACCGGAATCGATCATCTGATCGAGCTGGGAGTAACACACGTCCATTTGCTTCCGTCTTATGATTATGCTTCGGTAGACGAAACCAAGCTGGATGAAAATAAATACAACTGGGGATATGATCCGCAGAATTACAATGTACCCGATGGTTCGTATGCTACCGATCCTTACGATCCGGCTGTCCGCATCCGCGAGTTTAAGCAGATGGTACAGGCACTGCACAAAGCCGGTATACGGGTAGTGCTCGATGTGGTATACAATCATACATACAACACCGATGGCAGTAACTTCGAACGTACGGTACCTGGATATTTTTATCGCCAGAAGCCGGATGGTTCGTTGGCCAATGGTTCGGCTTGTGGTAACGAGACGGCAAGCAACCGGCCTATGATGCGTAAATATATGATTGAATCCGTGCTTCACTGGATCAGGGAATACCATATCGATGGTTTTCGCTTCGACCTGATGGGCATTCACGACATCGAGACGATGAATGAAATCCGTAAGGCGGTCAGTGCTGTAGATCCTTCTATCATTATTTATGGTGAAGGTTGGGCAGCGGAAGCACCTCAGTATCCGGGTGATTCGCTGGCAATGAAGGTCAATACTTGTAAAATGCCGGGTATTGCCGCCTTTTCCGATGAAATGCGTGATGCGTTGCGTGGTCCTTTTAATGATAATCATAAGGGAGCGTTCCTTGCCGGGATCCCCGGGGAAGAAGAGAGCATTAAGTTTGGTATTGTAGGAGCTGTCAGTCACCCTCAAGTCAACAATGATTCGGTGAATTACAGTAAAGCTCCTTGGGCTTCCCAGCCTACTCAGATGATCAGTTACGTATCCTGCCACGATGATATGTGCTTGGTAGATCGCTTGAAGTCGAGTATCCCCGGCATCACACCCGAACAACTCGTACGACTTGACAAACTGGCGCAGACGGCAGTGCTGACTTCGCAAGGTATTCCGTTCATCTATGCCGGAGAAGAGGTGATGCGTGACAAGAAAGGGGTGCATAATAGTTTTGAGAGTCCCGATTCTATTAATGCCATTGATTGGAACCGAAAGACAACTCACGAAGATGTGTTCGCCTATTATAAGCGTTTGATCAGTATTCGTAAAGCCCATCCCGCTTTCCGTATGGGAGATGCCGAGATGGTACGTAAGTACCTGGAATTCCTCCCGGTAGATGGTGGTAATCTGGTGGCTTTCCGCTTGAAAGACCGCGCTAACGGAGATACTTGGGACAACATTATCGTGGCACTTAATGCCCGTTCTGTTCCTGCCAAACTGGCGATACCCGAAGGTAAATACACTGTTGTATGCAGAGATGGTGTGATTGATGAAAGAGGGTTGGGCTCGTTATACGGACCTGAGGTGACGGTTCCGGCACAGTCTGCACTGATCATTCATCAGTAGGGAGTGTTGCGAAAAAAAATCATCACGGATTACACTGATTCACACAGATAAAAAATAAATGACTGATGGTCAATGTAAAATTCTGTGGCAATTGATGTAATCCGTGGTGATTTCTGACTATAATAACTTTTGTTGATATACAAAACCAATATAAAGTTAACCTAAATTGATTATCTCTAAAATACTGTTCTGAATGTCGAGGGATGTGTGTTTATAGAGCTATTTTAAATTATCTGTATAATGAAATTCATAAGGAAGTTTCCGGTGGCCGATGCGGATAGTCTGGAAAGTCCCCAAAAGTTTGAGGGCTTCTTTCTTGATTATTATCCCCGGGTCAAAGGATTCATTAATGGCTTGTTACAGGATGCTGAAGAGGCGGAAGATCTTTCGCAGGATATATTTATGTCATTGTGGCAGAACAGGGGAAATCTGAAGCAGATAGACAACTTGGATGCATACCTGTTCCGTATAGCCCGGAATGCGGTTTTCCGGTACATCGAGCGCTCTTTGTTATTTAAAAATTATCAATCCAGGCAGTTATCGGATGATAACTCCGATCTGTATGAAAT
Organism: Bacteroides fragilis NCTC 9343; assembly: GCF_000025985.1. NCBI lineage: Bacteria > Pseudomonadati > Bacteroidota > Bacteroidia > Bacteroidales > Bacteroidaceae > Bacteroides > Bacteroides fragilis. The sequence continues at coordinate 3,617,713 of NC_003228.3, read as the reverse complement.
AGAATCGGAACTGAACGCGAAAGAATTAGAACTGATTATAGCCATCGCTGTTGAAAGAATGCCTTCTCAAAGAAGAAAGATTTATCAGATGAGCCGCGAACAGGGGCTTAGTAATGAAAATATAGCCCGTGAACTGAACATTAGCAAGCGTACAGTTGAGAATCATCTGACCCAGGCTTTGGCTGATATACGTAAGATATTGTTTTGGGTCATTATGGCTACTTTCGTATAAACTTAACAAGCTATATAAAAAAAAGTGTTCTTTGAACTGTGTGTGTTTGGCGGGTTACGTATCTTATATATATAATCCATAAAACATACTATGTCTGACGCATACAAAATCATACACAACTTTATGGCCTTCATAGCCAGTCCGGACCTTAAAAATAAAGTGTGGACATGGCTTCTTGATCCTTCCGGCAAACAACGGAAAGAAGAAGCGCTTCTTCAGATATGGGACGAATATCGTCCTGAAGCAGATGCCGGTACCCGGCATTCTTTACGTAAGTTTCAAAAAAGAGCGGGGCTTTCTTCTGCCCGGCCGGCCTATCTACATCGGTGGGCGCATATAGCAGCTATTCTTCTTATCCCGTTAATATCTATTATAACAGCCTATATATATGTGGAACATCACACGCAGGAAGTCCGTTTTGTAGAATGTATCGTTCCCAAGGGAGAGCAAAAACAGATCACGTTACCGGATGGTTCGATCATCACCCTGAATTCGGGATCCGTATTTCTATATCCTACGCAATTTACCGGCGATACCCGCTCTGTATATCTTTCCGGAGAAGGGCACTTTGCGGTAGCCCCTAATAAGAAACTTCCTTTTGTGGTGGCAACTAACCATCTGGACATTTGTGTACTGGGTACTCAGTTTAATTTGCAGGCATATCCTTTTGATAGAAGGACAATTACCACATTGGAGTCCGGTTCTGTTGCTGTAAGAAAGAAAAACCAGCCGAACAGTTTTATTACCTTAGAACCCAATCAGCAGCTTGATTACGAAAATCGGAGTGGTAGATTCAACAAAACAGATATAGATGCTTCTGTTTATTCGGGTTGGACAAAGGGAGAGATGAACTTTATTTCCCAGTCACTCAGGGAAATCCTGAGAACACTGGAAAGAAGCTATGCAGTATCTATTCAGTTATCGTCTGATCTGATGGAGTCGAATCGGATCAATTCGGACCTTTATACAATAAAGTTTAAGCGTCGTGATGATATTTTCCATGTTTTGGATATTGTAACAAAAACAGTAGGAGGTATCACCTATAAAGTGGAGAAGGACGAATCCATATCTATTTGTCCATTAAAGTAAAGGAAAGGAGAACAATCATATGCAAAAAAGGGAACCGGAAACAAATTACCACACCCATTTCCGATCCCCGAAATCAATCAAAAACTTTTTAACCTTTAGAGACTTTAAACAGTATTAATTGATTAACTCACAAAATTATGAAATTAAAAATCAAATTAAGGAATATTCTATCCGTAAAAATTCATAAAATAGTTCTTTTACTTCTCGCTTTATGCATTTATAACACTGCGTACGGGCAAAATCAGCGGATAAGCGTGTATGGCAACAATCAGTCTTTGCAAAAAGTATTCGAACAAATTGAGGAGCAGACTCAATTGAGTATTACATACAATCAGACCAAACTGGATGTAAATAGGAAGATTAAAGGAAACTTTGTAGACAAGGAACTGTCTTTTGTAATGGATGCTCTTTTGAAGAATACCGGTTTTACTTGCCGTTATGAGGCTGAGCATATAGTCATTACTCCTGTTGAGCAGAAGAAAGAGAAAGCTGCTGCCGGGCAAGCTACTCAGATGAAAAAGATAACGGGTAAAGTGACGGGCGTTACCGGCGAACCTCTTATAGGAGCGAATGTGCTTGCCGTAGGCGGTAAGCAGGCCACGATTACCAATCTTGAGGGAGAATTTTCATTGGAGGTCTCTGACAACAGTAAGTTGCAGGTTACCTATATCGGTTATTTGCCTCAGGAGGTCAGTACCAATGGAAAAACTCATTTCGTCATTCAGTTGAAAGAAGATTCACAATTAATGGATGAAGTAGTGGTTGTTGGCTTCGGAACACAAAAGAAGATCAATCTGACGGGAGCAGTTACAGCAGTTAATATACAGGAAACATTAGGAGATCGTCCGATAACAAATGTTACGGCAGCTTTGCAAGGGGTGGTTCCGGGATTAAAAATAGAGGGAACGACCGGTACTCCAGGTGACAATCTATCATACAATATTCGAGGAACCACTTCTATCAACGGTGGTGGTCCGCTGGTGTTGGTCAATAATGTACCGATGGATATCAATATGATCGATCCGCAGGATATCGAGTCGGTTTCGGTCTTGAAAGATGCCGCTTCTGCAGCTATCTACGGAGCACGTGCTGCGTTTGGAGTAATCTTGATTACCACCAAGCAAGGTAAAAAGGACATGGCTCCTAAATTCAATTATAATAATAATTTCTCGTTTTCGAAAGCATTGGAACTGCCACAAAAAGCCGGTCCGTTGGAGTCCATCTTGGCATATAAAGAGATGGGATGGCCCAATGACACGTATGTAGACGGTAAGAATATTCCTCAATGGGAGACGTATATACGTGATTATATGGCTAATCCTTCCCAATATCCCAATGGATATGTATTCGATGAAGATGGGAACCTGTTTCTGATGAGAGAGAACGATATGTTTGCCGATATGATGGATAATTATGGCTTTATGCAAAATCATAGTTTTTCAGTTTCGGGAGGAAGTTCAAGAACGAATTATCGTATCGGTTTGGGATACACCAATGAAGACGGAATCCTTATTACTGATAAAGACAGGTATGAGCGTGCCAATCTCTCAAGTTTCCTGAGTGTGGAGGTCAACAAATGGCTGACCACTCAATTGGATATACGGTATGCCAATTCTACCCAGAACAAAGTGGAGCAAGGCGGTAGAAACGGAATTTGGGGAAGTGCCATGCAACTTCCTTCTTATCAGAATATATCGCCTTATGAAGAGGATGGTATTATTTATCCGGCTGAAACTTCCGCTACTTACATCCGTTATGGGGAACCACGCATTGTTAAAAAGACGGATCTCCGGGCTTTGGGACGTATCATCATTTCGCCTCTGAAAAACTTGAAGATAACAGGTGAATATACGTACAACCGGGTGACAAACTACAACCGCATGTATGTGAACCAGTATAAATACATCGGAATGAACTTTACCGGTGTCCTGAATAACACGGAAAATACACGGTATGCGCTGACGCAGGGATTTACTAACTATAATGCAATCAATATATTTGCTAATTACGACTTTTCAATAGGTAATCATCATATAAGTGTTATGGGTGGATTCAACCAGGAAGAGAATCATGCGGAATCGCAGTGGACAGAAAGAAAAGATGTATTGTTGAGTAACCTGCCGTCCATATCGGGAGCTACCGGGACCACAACGGCAACGGATACCTTTAACGAATATGCCCTCAGAGGACTCTTTTACCGTGTGAATTATTCGTACAAGGATCGCTACATGCTTGAAGCTAACGGACGATATGACGGAACTTCACGATTCCCTAAAAACAACCGTTTTGGGTTCTTCCCATCTTTCTCGGCAGGTTGGCGCATTTCGGAAGAACCTTTTATGACAGCGACACGCGATGTTCTATCCAACTTTAAATTTCGTGCTTCGTGGGGATCGATCGGAAATCAGATCATCTTGCTGGCAGACGGCTCACCGGACAATTATCCGTATATACCGGAGATGGCTCCAGGGCTTACCAATTGGCTGGTAGACGGTCAAAGACCTACGACTTTGTCCACTCCGCCTATGGTCAGCAGTGCGTTCACCTGGGAAAAAGTATATACGCTCGACTTCGGTGTTGACTTCGGATTTTTTGATAATCGCCTGAATGGTACTTTCGATTGGTATCGGCGTGATACAAAAGGTATGCTGGCACCGGGAATGGATTTGCCGTGGGTTGTGGGAGTGGCTGCTGCCAAGCAGAATGCTGCGAATTTGAAAACTTATGGTTGGGAGCTGGAATTGAACTGGAGAGACCGTATCAAAGATTTCAATTACCGTATCGGATTCAATCTTTACGATTCGCAGAGTGAAATTACCAAGTTTAACAACGAGACCAACTTGCTGGGCACCTATCGCAAAGGGCAGAAGATTGGTGAAATATGGGGATATGTAACCGATCGTTTTTATAGAGAAGATGATTTCAATGCCGACGGAACGCTTAAAGAAGGCATTCCTATTCCTAAAGGAGTAGGGAAAGTATATCCGGGTGATATACTTTATAAAAACTTTGATGATGATGCCAGCACTATATGGAGTGGAAAAGGAACAGCGGACGATCCGGGCGACCAACGTATCATCGGTAACTCTACACCTCGTTTCCATTATGGCATCAATGCAGGTTTGAGTTGGAAAGGGTTCGATCTTTCTGTCTTTCTTCGTGGTGTGGGCAAACGTGACTTTTGGCGTACCGATCAGATTGCATGGCCTACCGGAACGTGGGGAAGTCTGTTTAAGGAAACCCTTGACTTCTGGACACCGGAGCATACGGATGCCTATTTCCCAAGGGTATATGCAAACAACGGTGTGAATACTGCTTCGAACCGCTGGAAGCAGACCAAATATCTGGCTAATGCGGCTTACTTGAAGTTGCAAAATATCACCTTATCCTATACTTTGCCTAAAACCTGGGCTAAGCAGATTTGCTTCGATGAGGTCAAGGTATTTTTCAGTGGAGAAAACCTTCACACATGGGATCACTTGCCGGAAGGTCTGGAGTCTGATATGCTTTCGAAAGGAGCATGGGAATATCCGTTTATGAAGAAGTTTTCACTTGGATTTAATGTCACATTCTAAATAACCGAAATAGTATGAAGAAATATACATTTGCCCTGTTTATATTCTGTGCGATCGCTTTTACCGGTTGCCTGAACAATGATTTTATGGAAAGGTATCCGTTGGGCAACCCGACGGAAGAGACTGCCTTTGTGACGTATGACAACTTCAAGGCATACGCCTGGGGATTGTATGAGACACTGCCGAAATTGGGATACGGTGATACCTCGGCAGATGATATCTCGTACAATCAGACTCGTGGAAGCAGTGAGAGCAACTGGATCAGAGGACTGGTCACTGTACCCGATAAGCGGAATGATACAGCATGGGACTATTATGCCTTTATTCGTCGTGTCAATCTGATGTTGGGGCGGATAGACAGCTCTCAGATGACTGAAGCCGAGAAGGCACATTGGAAAAGTGTCGGATATTTCTTTCGTTCATATCGCTACTTCTCATTGCTGTCTGCTTATGGTGGAGTACCTTGGATAGACCGTGTGCTGAGTGATAACGATACAGAGCTGATTAATGGGCCCCGTGCATCCAGAGATGAAATTGCGAAGCATATTCTTGAAGACCTGCAATATGCCGAACAGCATATTAATGTTAACGGAGATGGTAATAATACGATTAATAGAGCAGTCGTTCAAGCCTTTATATCACGATTCTGTCTTTTTGAGGGTACATGGAGGAAATATCACGGATTGAATGATGCCGAAACTTATCTGAAAGAATGTAAGCGGGTGTCTGCCGAAGTTATGAATAGTTTCCCCGAGATTTGCAGCAACTACGATGATCTTTTTTGTTCGCTTGAATTGAAGGATGTCCCCGGAGTCATACTCTATCGGGAGTTCTCGAATGCGGAAAACGTAATACATGCTACTAGTATCGGAGGAACCACAGGAGCCTCGTACTATAATCCGACCCGTGACTTGGTGGACAGTTATCTCTGTTCGGATGGTAAAACCCGTTGGAATAGTCCGCTATATAAGGGAGACAAAGATATGTATGACGAGTTTAGTTGCCGGGATCACCGACTCTGGTTGCAAGTGACTCCTCCGTACAGAATAGACCGTTCGGCTTCTACCGATGCCTGGGGTAATAAATGGCAATTTACCGAAGTTGCCAAGGACAGAAGTTTCATCGATAGCTTGAATATCCGTTTGGGGATAGGCTATGGCAGTGCTAAAGAGAGACAAAAAACTTTACCTTTCCGTCAAGGCTATGACGGGGGGATCCTGGGAGCAGTCCCGCATTTCGATTTTTATTTGGAGAATCAGCCTTGGTACAAGTCAGCTTTCGGCTATAATAACTGGAAATATTATTGTACGTATCTGTCAATGGGATCACAGCGAAATGAAGAGACCGATATGCCACTGTTCAGGGTGGAAGAGGTGATGCTGAATTATGCTGAAGCAATGTGTGAATTAGGCGAATTCGATCAGTCGGTAGCCGATCGGACGGTAAATAAATTGCGTAGCCGTGCTAACGTGGCTCCTATGAAGGTGGCGGAAATTAACGACAGTTTCGATCCTAAACGTGATTTGGGTAACCCTGCTTATCCGGGTGATTATGCTGTAAATCCCTTGTTGTGGGAGATTCGCCGCGAACGCCGCATTGAATTGTTTTCCGAAGGATTCAGGTTCGACGATTTGCGGAGATGGAAGAAGTGTCATTATGCATTGAAGAAGAAACTGGGCATGTACGTCAAAGCATCGGATTTTCCGGCCGGAACCAAAGTGACAGTCGATGGTGGAGGAACGGAAGGCTATCTTGAATTTCATCCTGCACAGAACCATACTTGGCCTGATTATTATTACCTGAATCCTATTCCCCGCAACGAAAGGGTGCTGAATCCTCAGCTTGAACAGAATCCGGGTTGGGATGACGGAATAAAGTAGGAAATGTTTGATTGACAAATGGTTTTAACCGTGTGATAAAAAACTGTCCGGAGAAAATCTTATCTTTGGACAGTTTTTGCACTCAAAATACTACATTTAAATGAAATACCTGATTTTAATACTACTTTCCCTGTGTTCGTATTCCATCGACTTGTCCGGACAAATCATCATGCCTACCCCCGGTAAAATAGAGAGGGCAGATGGCCGGTTACGGCTTCAAGGTAAAATACGAATGTACGCAGAGGAGTCTCCCGGCTCTTTCATACGTTTGTTTTATGAAAAACTGGTGCCCGAAAGCGCTGTGGAATGGTGCAAAGAGGAGGTAAACAGCCACATCTCCTGGAAAAAAGATGTTACTTTGCCGACAGAAGGTTATCGCATCCGTGTGACGCCTGAGCGAATAATTGTCGAGGCAGCGGATGATGCCGGCTTTATCTATGCCATTCAAAGTCTGAGGCAATGGAACACGGGTGAGGAAAGAGGACTGATATTTCCTTGTGTCGAGATCACCGATTTTCCACGGGTGAAATGGCGCAGCTTTATGCTGGATTCCGGACGCCAGTATCAGAAAGTGTCTACGATCAAGAAATATATCGACATGGCTTCGATGCTGAAGATGAATTACTTTCATTGGCATCTGACCGAAGGACTTGGCTGGCGCATCGAAATAAAACGCTATCCGTTCCTGACCCGTATAGGAGCTTTTGTAGGGCAGGGGCCGGAACAGCAGGGCTTCTACTCTCAAGAAGAGGTGAAAGAGATCATCGGCTATGCGGCGGACCGGGGCATTACGGTTGTTCCCGAGATTGACATGCCCGGACATGCCGAAGCGGCACTTAATGCATATCCCCGGCTGGGATGTTTCAATGTTGCGGTAAAGGTTCCCCAAAGCGGATTTACGCAGAATATATTTTGTGCGGGAAAAGACAGTACACTCATCTTCCTGAAGAATGTGTTGGACGAAGTATGCCGGATGTTTCCGTCCGCTTATATTCATCTCGGAGGCGACGAAGCACCTAAAGGGAATTGGGATAAATGTCCCGATTGCCGGTCACGGATTGAAAAAGAAAAACTAAAAGACAGTCATGACCTACAATTGTGGTTTTCGGCCCGGATGGCCGATTATCTGAAACAAAAAGGGAGGAAGGCCATCTTTTGGGGAGATGTGATTTACAAAGACGGCTATTCCTTGCCGGACAATGTGGTGATACAGTGGTGGAACTGGAGAGGACACCGGGATCTGGCCTTGAAGAATGCCGTCAGACATAATTATCCGGTGATTTGCGGTACAAACTATTATACGTATCTGAACTTCCCGCTTACCCCCTGGAAGGGATATACTCAAGCTCGCACTTTCGATCTGGAAGATGTGTATTTGCGTAATCCTTCTTATAGGCCCCGGGAGGAAAATCCGCTTATTCTCGGAATGAGCTCTGCCTTGTGGACGGACGACGGGGTGACGGAAAGCATGATCGATCGTCGGGTCTTTCCGCGTATTCTCGCACTTGCCGAGCAGATGTGGCATTCCGGCAATCCGGAAAATTTTGATGAGTTTTATGGCAAAGTACTCTCTAAGCAACTGTGGTTTGAACAGCAGGGGTATTCATTCGGGCCTGCATTGAAGGAAGATGCGGGTACAAATTATAAATGGGACTAAAAAAAGAAACTAATCATGAAAAGAATAGAAATCTATATCGGACTGTCCGTTTTCGCTTTATCGGCCAAAAGCCAGGTGAAAGAATCTCGACCCAATGTCATATATATCATAATGGATGATCTGGGCTACGGGGATATCGGTTGTTATGGTTCGGAGAAAATAGAAACACCGAACATCGATCGGTTGTATAAGGATGGCATCAGTTTCACACAGCATTACACAGGTTCACCCGTTTCGGCACCCGCCCGCTGTGTGTTGATGACAGGTATGCACTCGGGACATGCGCAAATCCGGGCTAATGATGAAATGGCTTATCGGGGCGCTATCATGAATTACGACTCCATGTATGTACATCCCGGTTTGGAGGGGCAGTATCCTTTGAAAGCCCATACCATGACTCTCGGAAGAATGATGCAGCAAGCCGGATACGTCACCGGATGCTTTGGAAAATGGGGACTGGGGGCTCCGGGCACGGAAGGTACTCCCAACAAACAGGGATTCGACAGTTTCTACGGATACAACTGCCAGCGGCAGGCACACAGTTATTACCCCGCCTTTTTGTATAAGAATGAAGACCGGGTATACTTGGCCAATAAAGTGCTCGATCCTCACACGACCAAGCTGGATGCAGGAGCCGACCCCCGTGATGAAGCCGCCTATGCCAAGTTCTCGCAGAAAGAGTATGCCAATGATCTTATTTTCGATGAACTGATTTCGTTTGTCGGGCAGAACAGAAAGAAACCGTTTTTCCTGATGTGGACTACTCCGCTACCGCACGTGTCGTTGCAGGCACCGGAGAAATGGGTGAAGTATTATGTCGGGAAGTTTGGAGACGAAGCCCCCTACATCGGAAAAGCCGGATATATGCCTTGTCGCTATCCGCATGCGACTTATGCTGCTATGATCAGTTATTTTGACGAGCAAATAGGCAAGCTGATAGAGAAGCTGAAGAAGGAACGTCTGTACGACAATACGGTTATCATGTTTACTTCCGATAATGGACCGACTTTTAATGGCGGTAGCGATTCTCCGTGGTTCGACAGCGGAGGTCCTTTCAGGTCTGAGTATGGTTGGGGAAAATGTTTTGTTCACGAAGGAGGAATACGTATCCCTGCTATTGTCACCTGGCCCGGGAAAATCAAACCGTCTACCCAGAGCGATCATATCTGCGGATTTCAGGATGTGATGCCTACCTTGGCGGATATCGCAAACATTGCTTGTCCGGAGACCGATGGCATCAGTTTCTTGCCTGCTTTGCTTGGCGAAACGGAACGCCAGAAAGAACACGAATATTTGTATTGGGAATATCCCGATCCCACAATCGGCCTCAAAGCCATTCGCATGGGTAAGTGGAAAGGAATTGTCAACAACATCCGTAAGGGCAACTCTACAATGGAGCTTTATGACTTGGAGAGTGATCTTAGGGAAGAACATGATGTGGCTGCCGAACATCCCGATATCGTCCGGAAACTGACGAGGTTGATGGAAAAGTCACATACCGAGCCGGAGAATCCCAAATTCAGGTTCTGATGGGACCATAGGTCTAAAACAGTTTGAGTATCCGATGATAAAAGTACATAATAGGTTGTTCAGATTGTTTTTTTAGCATTATTCTGTCTCTTTGTGCGGATTTTGGTATAATTTTGCCCCGCCCAATAATGAAATAGGATTATGGAACAATACACATTCAATATAGCGGGTGGCGTGGCACGCAACCCGCTTGTGCGTTTGGCACAACCTGTCACAGCACAAATCGCTACCGGCGAACATATCGCCATCGTAGGACCCAATGGGGGAGGGAAAAGCTTGTTTGTAGACACGCTTTTGGGTAAATATCCTTTGCGTGAGGGTACATTGGACTACGATTTTTCTCCTTCTTCTACCCGGACGGTATATGATAACGTGAAATATATTGCTTTCCGTGACACCTATGGGGCGGCGGATGCCAACTATTACTATCAGCAACGCTGGAATGCCCACGATCAGGAAGATGCCTCTACGGTGCGGGAGATGTTGGGAGAGATCAAGGATGAAAGACTGAAAGAGGAATTGTTCGAACTCTTCCACATCGAGCCATTGTTGGACAAGAAGATCATTCTTCTTTCCAGTGGCGAATTACGTAAATTTCAACTGACTAAAACCCTCCTGACAGCTCCCCGGGTATTGATTATGGACAATCCTTTTATCGGTTTGGATGCACCTACCCGTGAATTGCTTTTCTCGCTGCTCGAACGTCTCACCCGCTTGTCATCCGTGCAAATCATTCTTGTGCTTTCGATGCTCGATGATATCCCTTCGTTCATTACCCATGTGATTCCGGTAGAAGACCTGCACGTGCTTCCGAAAATGGAAAGGGAGGCTTATCTGGCTTCATTTTGTGTGACCGATGAGGCCGAAGTCCTGGACGCACTGCAACAGCGTATAGCCGGATTACCTTATGACGGAGCAAACTATGACTCCGGGGAGGTGGTAAAATTAAATAAGGTAAGTATTCGTTATGATGACCGCACTATCCTGAAGGAGCTCGACTGGACAGTCCGCCGGGGTGAAAAGTGGGCATTGAGTGGAGAAAACGGTGCCGGTAAATCTACACTGCTCAGCTTGGTTTGTGCGGACAACCCTCAGTCGTACGCCTGTGACATCAGTCTTTTCGGACGTAAGCGGGGTACGGGCGAAAGCATTTGGGAGATTAAAAAACACATCGGTTACGTCAGTCCTGAAATGCACCGTGCCTATCTCAAAAATCTGCCGGCCATTGAGATTGTGGCTTCTGGATTGCATGACAGCATCGGTTTGTACAAACGCCCGCAGGAAAGCCAGATGGCTGCCTGCGAGTGGTGGATGGATGTGTTCGGCATTGCGGCTCTGAAGGACAAACCTTTTCTTCAGCTGTCGAGCGGTGAGCAGCGTCTGGCATTATTGGCCCGTGCTTTTGTGAAAGATCCGGAATTGCTTATTCTGGACGAGCCGCTGCACGGACTCGATACGTATAATCGCCGGCGGGTGAAAAAGATTATCGAAGCTTTTTGCCGTCGGCAGGACAAGACGATGATTATGGTAACCCATTACGAATCGGAACTTCCTTCTACCATCACCGACCGCCTTTTCCTGAAAAGAAATCGTTGAGCGTGGCCGTTTTTTATTTTGTCATTCTCCAACCTGTGTTATCGGTCGTTTGGGTGGCGGATATGGAAAAAAAACTCTCCTGTCCGTGTGATAACTGCCTTTTTGCAAATAGACAACATTGGTACCTATTGTTATATGTCTTTACATCGTTACCGCATTTTCTTTCTGATTTCGGAAGAAGATGATCCGGAACTTATTGCCTTCGGGTGACTTCCGGATCTCGGTTTCCATATCCGTCCGGTTATCTACCGGTTTGCCGTTAATGCGCAGAATCACGTCGTTGGCTTGCAGGGCGGTTATTCCCTTTTCGACCTGCACTACCAGTATGCCTCGTATTTTGTCGAGCCCCGTGGCCGAACGTTCTCCTTCGGTCGACACCTCTTTCAATGTTAACCCCTTCCACGAATACGTCTGTACCGTCTCCGGCTTTTCTTCCGGAATTTTGAAAACCGGCAATTCCGGAGTAGCCGCCAAAGCTTTCAGGTGTGGGCATTGTACGCCGAAGTGCTCCATATCGAAATTCCGGAACCCCGTCTTCAAGGCAGGCGAATTTTCTTTTACCCGGTAGTCTCCTTTTTCAGGAGCGATGAAGAGTGGATCACCGTAAAGTGAATGGAGGTCCGTTCCTCTCTTTTGTGCCTGTTCCAGTCCTTGCTTGGTGACAAAAAAGTTAGTATCTGTTTCCTTTCCCCATTCCTTTACCTGAATGGGGCGATAGGGAGTCGTGACGATGTTATGACGGAAAATGTCTTGAGAGTTTGCAAACCAGACGTGCGGATGGAATGTGTTGTTGACCATAATGTTGTTTTCCACCGTTCGCGCGAAGCCTTCGCGCAATTTCAATCCTCCGTGTAGGCAGAGGTTGTTGTAGATGTGATAGTTGGAAGAACCGTCGTCCAGATCGATGTCCCATCCATGGTCACACCTCCAGCGGTTGTTGCGGATGACAGTCGTTTCGGTAGCGTCCCGGAATACCATTTGAGGATGTTCTTTCGCGAATTCATCCATCACATTCCGGTCGGGATGCCAATAGCGGTCGCGTCCCCAGGAGTTGAAGGACCCGTGGTCGCCTGTTTCAAGTACGGTGTCGAACACATCGTTTCCTTCTATCAGATGTCCTCCCCAGGTACCTTCACTGACGTTGATGCCGGCACGGGGCAGGTCGTAAATACTGTTGTTACGGATGGTGATTCGTGCGGACATAGATAGTTGGATACCGGCTCCCTGCTTTTCTGTCTCTCCGATCGAGTGAATCAGATTGTCGTCCACCAGGCAGTCTGAGGGATAGTCGGGGGTGAGGGGGCCTGTCCCTTTATCCATCTGCTCCCAGGTTTGCGACTTTCCGTACTCGAACAGAGGGGAACGGACGGCATCCGGAGAGCCTACAAAGCAAACGGCACTGGCTCCTATACGGGTGATATGATTTTGGCTGACACGGTGGTTGCGGTTATAATTGGAGAAGAAGATAGCATTGCCTCCTATATCGTGCAGGTAGCAGCCGTTTACAGAGCATTTTTCGGCATTTTCAATTATCAGGGCTCCTCCCCGATAGATTTTCCAGTCACTGCGCAATAGGGGTTCATTGGTTTTCATAAAGGTGCGCAGGGTTTGTGTCAGTTCCAAATGGTCTACGGATACGTGACGGACCGGACTTCCGGGTTTTCCTTTCAGGATAAAGAGGTTTTCTGCCTGCGGCACTTCGAATAAGGCGGTTTGCAGGTCGAGTTCTCGCGGCGGATAGAAATAGAGTGTATGGGTTTCTTTATCAAAATACCATTCCCCTTCGGCATCCAACTCTTCAAAGATGTTTTCTACCATGCGGTAGGTGCGGTGCATACCCATCTGGCGGTTGTTCTGAAATCCGCCTTCCAGTATCAGTTCGCCCTTGGCGTCTTTGCCTTCGATGCTGTATTGGTAGCCTCCCCATTCTCTGCTGTGCATGGCGTGCAGATAACCTCCCGCGGGGTTGCTCCAGTTTTTCACACGTTCGGGTGAGCAGGCGTCAGCTGCATATCCGTTGAAGATGCGTATATTCGGATCAAAATTCGGATACCGTGCCGATATCTGTTTTTTCCCGTTCACAAAGAGCTGGTCGGGGATCAGTTCTTCTTCCACTTTGGCTTGCATGATACCGTTTTTATACTCTTTCCAACGCAGGTTCCGGAGTATACGCGAACCGCTGATGACCGCCTTTTGTCCGGGATACGAAGAAAAACGGATCGGATGTTCGGGTGTGCCCGAAGTCTCGTTTGTGATAAGAATCGGAGCGGACAGGTAGTTGGTGCCTTCGCAGTAGATGGTGATGGAACGCCGGCCGGCCTGCCGTGAGGCCTTTTTCCAGGCATATTCTAAAGTAGCCATCGGCTTTTCCGCTGTTCCGGGATGATGGTCGCTGCCCGAAGGTGATACATAGAGTGTTATCTCTGTTTGGGCGGATAGCAGACCGGATACGAATAGTAGTAATGGAAAAAAGAGCTTTCTCATGTGTTGTTCATTTAGGAATTAAATAAAAAGGTTACTTACAGTGTACAAAGGTAACTTTTATCAGCATACTTCAGCATAGATATTTAGAAAAAGTTTCGTGAACTTTGTACTCAGTACAAATGTTCTATAGTAAACACCTAAAGAAAGGAGAGTTGAATGAAAAAGATTGTATTGCTCCGTCATGGAGAAAGTGCATGGAACAAAGAGAACCGTTTTACCGGTTGGACAGATGTCGATCTGACAGAAAAAGGAATTGCCGAAGCCTGTAAAGCAGGCGAACTACTGAAAGAGAATGGATTTAACTTCGATAAAGCTTATACGTCATACCTTAAACGAGCGGTGAAAACGCTGAATTGCGTACTCGACCGGATGGATCAGGACTGGATTCCGGTAGAGAAAAGCTGGCGCCTGAATGAAAAACATTACGGCGATCTGCAAGGACTGAACAAAAGCGAAACAGCCGCTAAATACGGGGATGAACAGGTGCTTATCTGGCGCAGGAGTTATGATATAGCTCCCAATGCCCTGTCGGAAGACGATCCGAGAAATCCCCGCTTTGAGAATCGTTATCAGGAAGTACCCGATGCGGAACTTCCCCGGACAGAATCTCTGAAAGATACCATCGAACGTATCATGCCTTATTGGAAGTGTATCATCTTCCCGAATCTGAAAACGGCTGATGAAATTCTGGTTGTTGCCCACGGAAATAGTTTGCGCGGCATCATCAAGCACTTGAAGCACATCTCCGATGAAGAGATCGTAAAACTGAATCTGCCGACTGCCGTCCCTTACGTATTTGAGTTCAGTGACGAACTGAATCTGGAAAAAGACTATTTCCTGGGTGATCCCGAAGAAATCCGTAAGTTGATGGAAGCGGTTGCCAACCAGGGAAAGAAAAAATAAGAGGAGAGAGACCTCGTAAATGTTTAGAAATGAATACAACTCACCACAGATTATACGGAATCTCACAGAACTTTAATTTCTTGTTTATAAGATATTAGGAGAAAATAATCTCTGTGGAACTCTGTGTAATCTGTGGTGAACTCAAAACCATTACAATTATGAATAAAATAATAGAACTGTTGGGAAATCAGGCTGAATATTACCTGAACCACACTTGCAAAACCATTGATAAATCACTGATTCACGTACCGTCACCGGATACAATCGATAAGATATGGATTGACTCTGACCGTAACATACAGACTTTGCGCAGTTTGCAGACATTGCTGGGGCATGGTCGTCTGGCAAACACCGGATATGTATCCATTCTTCCGGTCGATCAGGACATCGAACATACGGCCGGAGCTTCGTTCGCTCCGAATCCGATTTATTTCGATCCGGAAAACATTGTGAAGCTTGCCATTGAAGGCGGTTGTAATGCAGTTGCATCCACTTTCGGCAATCTGGGTGCTGTTGCCCGAAAATATGCGCATAAGATACCGTTTGTAGTAAAACTGAACCATAATGAGTTGTTGTCTTATCCCAATACTTACGATCAGGTTCTGTTTGGCACCGTCAAGGAGGCTTGGGAAATGGGGGCAGTGGCTGTAGGTGCTACTATCTATTTCGGTTCCGAACAGAGTCGCCGCCAATTGGTGGAAATCGCTGAGGCTTTCGATTATGCGCATGAACTGGGTATGGCCACCATCCTGTGGTGCTATCTGCGTAACAACGAGTTCAAGAAAGATGGTATAGACTATCATGCGGCTGCTGACCTTACCGGACAAGCCAACCGTCTGGGAGTTACCATCAAGGCCGATATCGTAAAACAGAAATTGCCGACTAACAATGGTGGTTTCAAAGCGATTCATTTCGGAAAGACGGATGAAAGAATGTATACCGAGCTGACTACGGACCATCCGATCGATCTTTGCCGCTATCAGGTGGCCAATGGATATATGGGACGTGTCGGGCTGATCAACTCCGGTGGAGAGTCACATGGAGCGTCCGACCTGAAGGATGCTGTCGTTACGGCAGTAGTAAACAAACGTGCCGGCGGTATGGGATTGATCAGCGGACGTAAAGCTTTCCAGAAACCCATGAACGAAGGAGTGGAGTTACTTCACGCCATTCAGGATGTCTATCTGGATGCGTCTGTCACCATTGCCTGATAGAGAGGGTGTAGCTATCCGACAGACAGGGTGTAACCATGCAGTCCGGATGGCTACACCCTAATTGGCGGATGGCTACACCTTACTGCTTTTCCTTATTTTCTCTTTATACTGAGTCGGTGTTTCTCCGGTATATTGCTTAAATGATGTACTGAAATAGCGGGATGTTGTAAATCCTATCTTTTCTGCTATCTCTGTGAAAGTGAGATCGGTGGTTGATATCAGTTGGATGGCCTTTTCCATACGGAATTTATTGATGTAATCGTTGGCTCCCATATTGGTCATTGCTTTTAGTTTGTTATAGAGTGAGGCGCGGCTCAATCCCATCTCCGTGCAGAGGAATGTGACGTCCAGTTCGGGACTGTCCAGATGGTCGGTGATCAACTGGTTCAGCTTCCGTAGGAAAGTTTCATCGGGTTGGCTGAGTTCCTCCTTGACAATATTCGGACTGCTTGCTATTTCGGCAGGTGCTTTGCTTTTTTCGCCGTTACGGAGACGGTTACGTATCAGTTCTACGATTTGCAGTTCCCGTTCCCCCTTCTCCGTGAACGATGGGAGGAGTTCATTGCTGACATTGACGAGGAATCGAATCTTTTCTTCATATTCCTGCAATTCCCGTTCTTTTAATTCCCATTTCAACCGGTTCTTCCTACGGCGCAAAATGGCGAAGATGATAGCGGTGATGCCTCCCGACACAAATAGTAACAAGCAGATGATGAACCATCCGCTTCGGTACCAGGGAGGGAGTATGGTCAGTGACAGGATCGGGTGGAAGGGAGTCCAGTCGCCATTTTGAGTACTGCATGCAGCCTGTATGCGGTAGTTGCCTGCCGGTAGTGAGCGGATGACCAGTTCCGGATCGTATGATTCGATCGGTTCCTCATTGAGTCCGTCTATCCGGTAGCGGTATCTTTTTTTTCGGAAGATGTCTTCTTCGTGAGACATCACGCGCAGGGTGATTGCCCGGCTGTCTTGTGGTAGGGTGAGTTTGTCGGGATTTCCTGCCGTCCGGTTCGTGGCCGGTTCACCGTTTACACGTACATCGGTCAGTACTACTTCCGGATAGTTGGAGGAAGTTGCCGGGAAGCGGTTATCGATACAGAGCAACCCATTGACACCCCCCATATAGACTTCACCCTTCCCTGAGACGAGCCGGGGCTTGGCAAGATATTCATTCGGAATGACCCCGTCCGATTCACCGAAAAGAATGAACTTCCGGGATTGCAGCATCCAGGCAAATAACATGTGGTCTGCACCAATCCATACTTTTCCCCGATGATCACATATCACCGAACTGGCTTCGCCGAACAGTGAAGTGATCAATGGGTGATATTGCCGGGTCCGGATGCTGTATTGTCCCAACCCTGTATTGCTGCCTATCCAGAAATCACCTTTCTCGTCCATCGAAACGGAGTAGAGCAGTGTGTCGCCCGTGCAGCTGAAAAGTTTTTTCAGCCTATTGCCGGTTCGATCCAGTTCGTAGAGGGTACGACTGTCGTGCAGGTAAGTGAAACGTTCGTTATGCGCAATGGCATTCATACTGCCTGCGATCTCCATACCTTCTTCTTCATTTACTACGCGTATTTTCTGCGAACCGATGTCATACCGGTAAGTATGTCCTGCCAACAAAAGTACGCTGCCCGGTTCGTCCCGGTAGATATTGACCGCCATACCGCTATAGTAAATATATTGTTTGAGGTCGGGATGGTCGATAGGTAGCGGTTTCCGCTTACCGTTCTCTTTGTTATAAACAAACAATCCCCTGGAAAAGACCGATAAAAGGATGGATTCTCGGGTAAATCCGGTGATCGAGACCACTTTGTCACCCCAGGTAGAACGGTCGTGACGGAACTCTTCGGTGACAGGGTCGAGGCTGTTGACACCCCCACCATCTGTACCTATCCAGATTCGTCCGTTCGGTTCGTCTTGATACAGACTCAGCACGGTGGGGTCACTCAGGCCTTGGGTGCTTCCGGGAAAGACATCGGTATAGGTCTTCATGGACACTTCTCGGATATTGATCAATCCTTTGCGGATACTGCCTGCCCACATGTTATTGTAATTGTCATTGTAGAGTGACAAGATGGAGTTAACCGGAAGCGAATAGTTATCTCCCGGAATATGTTCGAGTACTGTGATTCGATGGCTGTCCGGGTGTATGATGTTGATGCCTCCTCCGTCTGTACCGACCCAGATGTGTGAGTCCCGTTCGGCCATGCTCAGCACCACGTTGTTGCTGAGCCCGGAATTGTCGGTGGTGTACGAGGCCAGCAGTCGGCCTTCGGGGTTGAAGCAGCGGAGTCCTTCATTATAAGGAGCCAGCCAGATGCGGTTGTGAGAATCGATCAGGAGTGCCATGATCTCCTTTCCGCAGTCGAAAGGGGGGAGACGGCGTTCGCCCGAACGGAGATTGATCAGTCGGAGCCCTTGCCAACGGCTGCAACAGAGCAGAGTCTCTTCATCCCACCGACTGATGGCGGAGATAGCGAAATAAGGATCGGAACTAAAATCCAGCAGGAGTTTTATCGAGCGGCTGTCATAGTCGTAGCGATAGATGCGGTTGCGTCCGCCGAAGATTACTCCTTGTTCTGTCAGGCAGGCAGAGTAGGCGAGGATCGGATGCCCCCGATCGTCTAGCGGAATGGCGAAATCGTCACTTGACCTGCGATATTGCGCTATTCCACCGTCTGTCAGTATCCATATATTATGTTGAATATCTTCGGTAATTTGATGGATGTAGTTGTGCGGCAACGAATGTACGTCCTCTTGCCGGTGGACATATTTTCTCAGCTTTTGTCCGTCAAATCGTCCCAATCCTGCATTGGTTCCTATCCATACAAATCCTTTTGGCTCGGTATAGACACAACGTACAGTAGAGGGAAGTCCCTCCTTCAGGGAAATTTGTTTATAGTAGTAATGGCTGGCTTTCAGCGGGAGGCAACAGACAGTAAAAAGTACGGTCAGCCAGGTCAGAAAGCCGGTATATGGATTGTTTTTCATGGATGTTTTTCTATCACGTTACCGGCAAAAGTAACAGTTTGCATAGACGTGACCAAAAAAATGGAAATAAAATCCTATCTTTGCACTGTCTTGTTTTCCTGCCTGTCTTCTCTTCCTGGTTCTATGGAAGAAGAGGCGGGGGCGAGGCTTCCCTTGTAACTCTAATTAATTAAACCATGAACAAGAAACTACTATCCCGTTTAGCTCCCGGTTTGTTTGCCGTTGTGCTATTCACAGCCTGCCGCCCGGCAGCCACCGTAAAGGGTAATTTGGACGTAATCCCTCAACCGCAGGAGATTGTCCTTGCCCGGGACACTACTCCTTTTATTATTGACCGCAGCACTACGATTGTCTACCCGGCAACCAATGAAAAGATGCATCGTACTGCTGATTTTCTGGCTACTTTTATTAAAGAAATGACCGGAACCGAGGTTCATGTATCGGACAAAGAGAAAAGCAGCAATGCTATTATTCTTGCTGTAGACTCCACAATGGGGCATCCGGAAGGTTATAAACTTCAAATCACTCCTGAAAAGGTTCTTTTGACGGGAGGCAGTGAAGCCGGTGTCTTTTATGGTATCCAGACTATTCATAAAGCTCTTCCGATCCTGAAAGACGGTAAGGTGGCAGCTGCTCTTCCTGCCGGTACGGTTACCGACTTTCCCCGTTTCCGTTACCGGGGATTCATGATCGATGTAGGCCGTCACTTCTTCCCGGTCAGCTACCTTAAGCAGATGATTGACCTGATGGCACTGCATAACATCAACTACTTTCATTGGCACCTGACCGAAGATCAGGGATGGCGAATCGAAATCAAGAAATATCCCAAACTGACAGAGATCGGTTCTAAACGAGACTCTACCATTATCGATTGGGAAACCAAGAAATTCGACGGGAAGCCCCATAGCGGATTTTATACACAGGACGAAGCTCGTGAGATTGTTCGCTATGCTGCCGACCGTTTCATTACGGTAGTTCCCGAAATTGACCTTCCGGGACATACTACTGCTGCACTGGCTTCTTATCCGGAACTGGGATGTACAGGTGGTCCGTACAAAGTACTTTGCTCATTCGGTGTCTTCCCCGATGTACTCTGTGCAGGTAATGACCAGACACTTCAGTTCACCAAAGATGTATTGGATGAAATTATGGATATCTTCCCTTCCGAATATATTCATATCGGCGGTGACGAATGTCCGAAAAGCCGTTGGGAGAAGTGCCCCAAATGTCAGGCTAAAATTAAGGAGTTGGGTATCAAAGCCCTGCCTAAACATTCGAAAGAGAATCAGTTGCAAACCTACTTCATGTCCGAGCTGGAGAAAGAAATCAATGCTCACGGACGCCGTATGCTGGGATGGGATGAGGTATTGGAAGGAGGTCTGACTCCGAACTCCACTATCATGTCATGGAGAGGAATCCAGGGAGGAATCGAAGCTGCCCGCCAGCATCATGATGTCATTATGACTCCTATTCAGCGGCTCTATTTCAGTAATCCGCGTATCAATAAAATGACGGGATTCGAATGGATGAACCGTGTATACAACTTTGAACCGGTACCTGCAGAACTGACCGATGCGGAAAAGAAGTTTGTGATAGGTACTCAAGGATGTATCTGGACCGAATGGACAGCCGATTCAACGAAGATGGAGTGGCAGATTCTGCCCCGAATGGCTGCTTTGTCCGAAATACAATGGACATTGCCGGAGCATAAGAACTTTGAGCGTTTCATGGAGCGCCTGCCCGAGATGCTGAAGATTTATTCTTCTCTGGATTATGGTTATCGGGAAGATGTATTCGCGGCGGATACCTTGAAGACTCATAAATAAAAGTTCACCACAGATTACACGGATTAACACAGATAAGTAATTAATTTCATTGATACGGAATTAAATAATCTGTGTTAATCCGTGTAATCTGTGGTGAATCTTGTTACCGGTCCGTCCGGATATTATTTCTCTCCCGGAAGTAACGGGAAGTTCGGATTAGGTATATGCGATGACTGCATGATAGCCTTCAATTCCGTCACCTTTTCCGGATATTGGTTCAGCACATTATGTCGTTCCGACGGATCAGAATTGAGATTATAGAGTTCATAATACGGATTCTTGCCACGAACATTCATGTGGACCAGTTTCCACGGTCCTTTGCGTACGGCTTGGCGTCCGTTCATCTCCTGAAATTCAAAGTACAGATATTCATGTTCTTTCTGCCCTTTACGGTTTTCGAGCAACGGTAGCAGACTGACACCATCCATTTGCTGATTCTTTGCTTTCGGATTCAGAATTTCACGGAACGTAGGCATTACATCCCAGAACGAACACATGAAGTCGGTTTGAGTACTGGGCTGTACACGTCCCGGCCATGAAATAATCATCGGTACACGGATTCCTCCTTCGTACAAGTCGCGTTTGTATCCGCGCCAGATTCCGTTGCTGTTGAAGAAGTCCGGATCGGCTCCACCTTCCATGTGCGGACCGTTGTCACTTGCAAAGATGATGATCGTATTGTCATAAACCCCCATCTCTTTCAATTTCTGTACAATCTGACCTACATATACATCCAGACGATAGACCATAGCTGCAAATGTGGCGTGTGGATAGAATTGTGAGCAGTAACCTCCCTTGCGGAATGCGGGATTACCCGGTTCGGTTCCATGGAAAGGTTTTTCGGGATATTTGCCGCGGAACTTCTTTATAATGCTGTCTTCGGGTACAATCAGTTCGGCGTGGGGGATGATGGTGGGATACCACATGCAGAACGATTCTCCGCTTTTTCCCATCCGATCGAGGAAGTCAAGTGCCTTTGAGTGAATCAGATCCTGAGAATAAGTACCTTTACCGTACTGTACGTCCAGTGTGTTATCTTTCAGTTCTACTCGTTTGTCATTGTCCCACAGATGATCGGGATAATAACTGTGTGCCAGCAACTGGCAGTTGTAGCCATAGAACTCGTCGATGCCCTGTTTTTTAGGATCACCCGTGGAACCGATAAAACCGAGTCCCCATTTACCGAAAGCGCCGGTCTTGTATCCTGCGTTCTGGAAATCGTGGAAGATGGTTTGTGCATCTGCCGGTAGAGGGAATTGTCCTTCCGGATCGAGTTCTACATTTCCACGAATGGCCGTATGTCCACTGTGGGTACCGGTCAGCAGGCAAGAGCGTGAAGGGGCGCTGACGGTGGTACCCGAATAACACTGGGTGAAGCGCATTCCTTCCTGAGCCAACTTGTCTATGTTGGGAGTTTCGAACTTCTCTTGTCCGTAACAACTGAGGTCACCGAATCCGAGGTCGTCGGCCAGGATGAAAACGACGTTGGGTCTCTTTTGATCCTGGACTTTCTTTTTTTGTGCAAGCGCCTGTTGTGTTCCTGCTATGCCGACAAGCAACGCGCTACTGAACAATAATTTTTGATTCATAAAAGTGTTTGTTGATTAGGTTGGTATTTAGTTCATTTGAGTTAGATTTTGAATTCACCACAGAGTAGCACTGAGTTTCACGGAGGTTTATTTCTCGTTATAGACGTTTAAGAGAGAAAAGATTCTCTGTGAGACTCCGTGTTACTCTGTGGTGAAACAGATTCGTTTTTATCGGGTGATGTCCCGGTTTTCGGGAGGTTTTTCATGTCTGCAAATATACAAATTTCAGCTAAGACTTGTTAGTTAGAGGCTTCCGATTTTGTCTATCGGATGTTCAAAAACGTCTATTTATGTCTTTTCTATCCTATTATTAGACGTTTTCAGAAGAATCATAGTTGTTTTTGAACTCGACGGACTGTTAAAACTCTTTATATTTGCACCACTAATTAATCCCTAATAGAAAAACTACTTATGATGAACAATCTACCATCCGGAATTCTCTACTCGCTGACCGGTGCGGCAGCTGTAGCTTCTTTGACTTCATGTGCC
Source organism: Bacteroides fragilis NCTC 9343 (assembly GCF_000025985.1). NCBI lineage: Bacteria > Pseudomonadati > Bacteroidota > Bacteroidia > Bacteroidales > Bacteroidaceae > Bacteroides > Bacteroides fragilis. The sequence goes on along the minus strand of NC_003228.3, from coordinate 3,594,652 downwards.
ACGGGCAAACAGAAAGAAGAGCAAAAACCTCTGAACATTGTTTATATTATGACGGACGATCATACGGCGCAAATGATGAGCTGCTACGATACCCGTTATATAGAAACTCCCAACCTCGATCGCATTGCCCGCGATGGCGTGCGCTTTACGAATTCTTTTGTAGCCAACTCACTGAGCGGCCCCAGCCGTGCCTGCATGATCACCGGCAAACATAGCTGTGCCAATAAATTCTACGACAATACGACTTGCGTGTTTGACAGTGCCCAGCAAACTTTCCCGAAACTGCTTCAGAAAGCCGGTTACCAAACCGCTCTTGTAGGTAAGTGGCACTTGGAGAGCCTGCCCTCAGGCTTCAATTATTGGGAGATTGTGCCCGGACAAGGCGACTATTATAATCCCGACTTCATTACACAAGATAACGATACCGTTCAGAAACACGGTTATATCACCAACCTGATCACTGATGACGCTATCGACTGGATGGAGAATAAGCGTGACGAGAGCAAACCGTTTTGCCTGTTGATTCATCATAAAGCTATTCACCGTAACTGGATGGCAGATACCTGTAACCTGGCTTTGTACGAGGACAAAACCTTCCCGCTACCCGATAACTTCTTTGATGATTACGAAGGCCGTCTGGCTGCTGCGGCACAGGAGATGAGTATCGTGAAGGACATGGACATGATTTATGACCTGAAGATGCTGCGTCCGGATAAGGACTCACGTCTGAAATCACTTTATCAGAAGTTTCTGGGACGTATGGACGAAGGACAGCGTGCGGCATGGGACAAGTTCTATGGTCCGGTGATCGATGACTTCTACAAGCAAAACCTGAGTGGGAAGGAATTGGCTGACTGGAAGTTCCAGCGCTACATGCGCGACTACATGAAGACTGTGAAGTCACTGGATGACAATGTGGGACGTGTGCTCGACTATCTTGAAAAGAAGGGATTACTGGACAACACGTTGGTGGTCTATACCTCCGACCAGGGCTTCTATATGGGCGAACACGGTTGGTTCGACAAGCGTTTCATGTATGAAGAGTCCATGCGTACACCGCTGATCATGCGTATGCCGAAAGGATTCGACCGTCGTGGTGACATCACCGAGATGGTTCAGAACATTGACTATGCACCTACTTTCCTCGAACTGGCCGGTGCTCCTGTTCCTGCTGATATACAGGGTGTGTCATTGCTGCCATTGCTGAAAGGCGAACAGCCCAAAGACTGGCGGAATGCATTATACTATCACTTCTATGAATATCCGGCCGAGCACATGGTGAAACGTCATTATGGAATACGTACCGAACGCTATAAACTAATTCATTTCTATAACGACATCAATTGGTGGGAACTGTATGACATGCAAGCCGACCCGACGGAAATGCACAATCTGTACGGACAGAAAGAGTATGAACCTGTGGTGAAAGAGCTCAAAGAGCAGATGCTGAAGTTGCAGGAACAATACAATGATCCGGTACGCTTCTCTCCGGAGCGGGATAAAGAATAGAGTTCCCTTTCCCACTCCAAACAGAAATCCATTGACTAAACTATATGAAACACATTATATATATACTCCTGTTGGCGTTCTGCCCCCTTGCAACGCTGCAGGCCGATAACTTAACACCAATCGTTTCTGTAGTTCCCTGCCCGGTACAAATGGTACCGGGTACCGGGAACTTCCTTTTCTCCGGGAGCACCGTGTTGAGGGTGGAAAACGCGGAACAGGCCCGCGTGGCACGGAATTTCGTCAACCTCTTCACCCGGGCCGCCGGATTCACCCCCGTGCTGAAAACGGGAAAGGGGAAAGGTGATGTATGCTTTGTCACCGACCCCTTGCTGAAAAGCGAGGCTTACAGGCTGAGCGTCAGTCCCGAACAGATCAGCATAGAGGCGTCTGACGCCAAAGGATTCTTCTATGCCTTACAGACGATCCGTCAGTTGCTTCCTCCCGATATTGAAAATTCCCGTACGGTAAATGCCATGTGGACGGTTCCTTGTCTGACTATTCAGGATGAACCCCGTTTCGGTTACCGGGGATTAATGCTGGATGTTTCCCGCTTTTTCATTCCTAAAGAGAGTGTGTTGCGAATCATTGACTGCATGGCTATGCTGAAAATCAATAAGCTTCACTTCCACCTGGTGGACGATAACGGCTGGCGACTCGAGATCAAGAAATATCCCCGTTTGACTGAGATAGGCGCGTGGCGGGTAGACCATACGGACGTACCGTTCCATTCACGGCGGAATCCGTTACCCGGTGAACCCACCCCTGTAGGTGGCTTTTACACTCAAGAGGATATGAAGGAAATGATTGCCTATGCCGCCGATCGTCAGGTAGAGATTATTCCCGAGATAGAGATGCCGGCACATACCAATTCGTCGCTGGCAGCTTATCCTCAACTGGCTTGTCCGGTGGTAGATCAATTTATCGGTGTGTTGCCGGGTTTGGGCGGTGATCATGCCAGCATCATCTATTGTGCCGGAAACGACAGCGTATTCACTTTCCTGCAAAACGTCATCGATGAGGTGGCAGCACTGTTTCCGTCACGTTATATTCACTTGGGGGGCGATGAAGCCCAGAAAACCTACTGGAAAAAGTGTCCCCTCTGCCAGGAACGTATGAAGAAAGAGCACCTCGCCCATGAAGAGGACCTTCAAGGTTACTTCATGAAGCGGATAGGCGAATATGTACGCAGCAAAGGCAAAGAGGTGATGGGATGGGACGAGCTGACCAACAGCTTCATTCCCGAAGGTGCTGTCATCTTTGGCTGGCAAGGGATGGGCAATGCGGCTTTGAAAGCTGCCGACCGGGGGCACCGGTTTGTGATGACCCCCGCCCGAGTGATGTATCTGATCCGTTATCAGGGACCGCAATGGTTTGAACCGCTTACTTATTTCGGTAACAATACGCTGAAAGATGTTTATCAGTACGAACCGGTCCAGAAGAACTGGAAACCTGAGTACGCTTCGTTGCTGATGGGGGTACAGGCTTCATTGTGGACTGAGTTCTGTAATCGTCCCGAGGATGTGGACTATCTTGTTTTCCCCCGTTTGGCGGCGCTTGCCGAAGTGGGATGGAGTCGTCCGGAACAGAAAAACTGGGACTTGTTTCTGAAAGCGATGGATCGGTATAATGAACACCTCGATGTGAAAGGTATCGGATATGCCCGCTCGATGTACAATATTCAGCATACCTCGACTCCTGTCGACGGTGCATTACAGATAAAATTGGAATGTATCCGCCCCGATGTGGAAATTCGTTATACAACCGATGGTTCCGAACCGGAAGCAACTTCCACCCTTTACACCCGGCCGTTGGAATTCCATACTGTGCAGACACTGAAGTGCGCCACTTTCGCCGCCGGCCGCCAGATGGGAAAGACTCTCGTATTACCGTTGTTACACAACAAGGCTACTGCCAAACCGATATTCACTCAAGGAGCTTCCGGAGCATTTGTTTTGACCAACGGAGTGCGGGGCAGCTTGAAGCAAACTGACTTCGAATGGTGCTCGTGGAGTAAGAGTGATTGCATTTCTTTTACATTAGATTTGCAGAAAGACGAAAATATTCATACTTTTACGCTGGGTTCCATTACGGTGTACGGGATGGCAGTTCATAAGCCGGAGTCCATTAGTGTTGCCTTGTCTTCGGACAACGTAAACTTTACGGAAGTGGGAGAGAAGCATTTCACTCCCGAAGAGATTTTCCGTGAAGGAACTTATGTAGAAGACTTGAAATTCGATTTGGGAACGGCAAAGGCCAGATATGTACGCGTCACCGCCCGTGGAGTCGGAAAATGCCCTCCCGATCACGTCCGTCCGGGACAGGAAGCACGAATCTTTTTTGACGAAATAATTGTGGAATAAGAGTCCGCTTTTACTTTATAAAACCTAAGGGACGTTGGAACTTATTAAGATTTTGAATATTAAATACCTGATAAACAATGAACAAACCAATCAAACTAACCTTCCTGCTGATATTGGCCTGTCTGATGTTGTTGCCTGTAAATGCGCAGAATACTCCCGAATGGCAGAGCCAGTATGCAGTAGGTTTGAACAAACTGGCACCTCACACCTATGTGTGGCCCTATGCCAGTGCTACTGACGTGAAAAAAGGGGATTATGAACAGTCACCCTATTATCTCAACCTCAACGGTAAATGGAAATTCCATTGGGTGAAAAATCCTGATCTCCGTCCGAAAGACTTTTATAAACCCTCGTTCTATACCGGAGGCTGGGCAGATATCAACGTTCCGGGAAACTGGGAGCGCCAGGGATACGGAACGGCCATCTACGTAAATGAGACTTATGAATTTGATGACAAAATGTTCAACTTTAAGAAGAATCCCCCTCTTGTGCCTTATAAGGAGAACGAAGTAGGATCTTATCGCCGTACTTTCACTGTGCCTGCCGGATGGAAGGGCCGCCGGGTAGTACTCTGCTGCGAAGGTGTGATTTCTTTTTATTATGTGTGGGTGAACGGACATTTTCTCGGTTACAACCAAGGTTCCAAGACAGCTGCCGAATGGGATATCACCGATCAGTTGGAAGAAGGTGAGAATACGATTGCCCTCGAAGTATATCGCTGGAGTTCAGGTTCCTATCTGGAGTGTCAGGATATGTGGCGTCTGAGTGGTATTGAGCGTGATGTGTATCTGTATAGTACTCCCAAACAGTATATAGCCGATTATAAGGTAAACGCAACTCTTGAAAAGGAACGTTATAAAGATGGTATTTTCGGACTCGACGTTACGGTCGGAGGGCCTGCAGACGGTGTGGCATCCGTATCTTATACACTGAACGATCCGCTCGGACGTCCTGTACTGTCGGGTGAGATGCCTGTCAAGTCGCGCGGACTGAGTAACTTCATCACATTCGGAGAACAGCGCCTGAAGGATGTGAAACGTTGGAGTGCCGAGCATCCCAATCTCTACACCCTCGTGTTGGAGTTGAAAAATGCAGGAGGACAGGTGACCGAAGTCACCGGTTGTGAAGTCGGTTTCCGTACTTCGGAGATCAAAGACGGACGTTTCTGCATCAACGGTGTGCCTGTATTGGTCAAAGGAACCAATCGTCATGAACATTCGCAGTTGGGGCGTACCGTCAGCAAAGAGCTCATGGAGCAAGATATACGTCTGATGAAACTGTATAATATCAATACTGTGCGCAACTCACATTATCCCACCGATCCGTATTGGTATCGGCTGTGCGATCGTTACGGACTTTATATGATCGATGAAGCGAATATCGAGTCACACGGTATGGGATATGGACCCGCTTCGCTTGCCAAAGACAGCACTTGGCTGACAGCACACATGGATCGTACACATCGCATGTATGAACGTTCGAAAAATCATCCTGCCATCGTTATCTGGTCATTGGGCAACGAAGCCGGAAACGGAATCAATTTCGAGCGTACCTACGATTGGCTGAAATCGGTAGAGAAAAGCCGTCCCGTCCAGTACGAACGTGCCGAACAGAATTACAATACCGATATCTATTGTCGAATGTATCGCAGTGTCGACGAAATCAAGGCCTATCTGGCCCAGAAAGATATCTACCGTCCGTTCATTCTTTGTGAATATGTGCATGCCATGGGTAACAGTGTAGGCGGCCTGAAAGAGTACTGGGATGTATTCGAGAATAATCCGATGGCACAGGGTGGCTGTGTGTGGGACTGGGTAGACCAGTCGTTCCGTGAGATCGACTCAAACGGTCGCTGGTACTGGTCGTATGGTGGAGACTACGGACCGAAGGGAATTCCGAGCTTCGGTAATTTTTGCTGCAACGGTCTGGTGAGTGCCGATCGTGTGCCCCATCCGCATTTACTCGAAGTGAAAAAAATCTATCAGAACATCAAATGCACCTTGATCAATAAGAACAATCTGACCGTAAGGGTGAAAAACTGGTTCGACTTCTCTAACCTCAACGAATATATCCTCCACTGGCAGGTGGTGGGTGACAATGGCAAATTGCTGGCCGAAGGTAACAAAGAGGTGAACTGTGCGCCACACGCTACAGCCGATGTGACTTTGGGAAAAGTTGCCTTGCCTGCCAATGTCCGTGAGGGTTATCTTAATCTGAGCTGGACCCGCAAAGAAGCTTCACCGATGGTTGGCACCGATTGGGAGGTGGCTTACGACCAATTTGTGTTGCCCGGAACCAAAGGTAGTACAGCCTATCTGCCTGCTAAGGCCGGGCAGACAGCTTTCACGGTGGATAAAGAAACCGGTGCTCTCAACTCATTGACACTGGATGGACAAGAATTGCTGGCAACTCCTGTTACGCTGAGTTTGTTCCGTCCCGCTACGGATAATGATAACCGTGATCGTAATGGTGCATACCTTTGGCGTAAAGCCGGACTCAATCAGTTGACCCAGAAAGTGGTGTCGCTGAAAGACGGCAAGAAAGCCGCTACTGCGAAAGTGGAGATTCTGAATGCGAAAGGGATGAAAGTGGGTGATGCCGATTTCGCCTATTCACTAAACTCTGCCGGAGCCTTGAAGGTGAAAGTGACTTTCCGGCCCGATACTGCCGTGGTGAAATCGATGGCACGCCTGGGGCTTACTTTCGAGATGAATGATACGTATGGCAATGTAGCTTATCTGGGTCGGGGCGACAACGAGACTTATTCCGACCGTATGCAGTCGGGCAAGATCGCTCTGTATCAGACTACGGCCGAACGTATGTTTCATTACTACGTCACTCCGCAGTCTACCGGGAACCGTACGGATGTCCGCTGGATGAAGCTGACGGACGAAACCGGACAGGGCATCTTTGTCGATTCCAACCGTCCTTTCCAGTTCAGTGTCATCCCCTTTGCCGATGATGTATTGGAAAAAGCCCGCCACATCAACGACCTCGAACGTAACGGTCATGTCACCGTACATCTGGATGCCGAACAGGCCGGTGTGGGAACGGCAACCTGCGGGCCGGGCGTACAGCCGCAATATCGGGTTCCTGTGACGGAACAAAGCTTTGAGTTCACGCTGCGTACAGTGAAGTAAATAGAATACTAACCAATCCATTTCACCCCAAAAACATAACAATACATTTATGAAGAAATTAATCTTATCGACGGCCCTTCTTGCCGCTATCTGCACAGCCGGACAAGCCCAGGAGACGAACGACTATTATGTGAAGCACGTAGAGTTTCCACAAGGAGCCACTCTGGAACAAAAGGTAGACATGGCGGCACGTCTTGTACCTACTCCGCAGCAATTGGAATGGCAGCAGATGGAGTTGACTGCTTTCCTGCATTTTGGTATCAATACTTTTACAGGACGTGAATGGGGAGACGGCAAAGAAAATCCCGCACTCTTCAATCCCACCGATTTCGATGCGGAGCAGTGGGTACGTTCGCTCAAGGAAGCTGGTTTCAAGATGGCCATCCTGACAGCCAAGCATCATGATGGATTCTGCCTGTGGCCGACCAAGACAACCGGGCACTCCGTGGCGGCCTCTCCCTGGAAAGACGGGAAAGGGGATGTGGTACGCGAGCTGCGCGATGCTTGTGATAAATACGGCATCAAGTTTGGTGTTTATCTTTCTCCTTGGGATCGGAACGCCTCTTGCTATGGAGACTCTCCAAAATACAATGAATTCTTTATCGAACAACTGACCGAACTGTTGACCAACTATGGTGAGGTGCACGAAGTCTGGTTCGACGGTGCCAATGGTGAAGGTCCTAATGGAAAGAAGCAGGAGTATGACTGGACTGCCATCCTTTCTACCATCCGTCGTCTCCAACCCCGTGCTGTGACTGCCATTATGGGCGATGATGTACGTTGGGTAGGCAACGAACGTGGATTAGGACGTGAAACGGAATGGAGTGCCACCGTGCTGACTCCCGGTACGTATGCCCGCTGTGAAGAGCAGAACAAGGCGTTGGGTGTGAAGGCGACTTCCAAGGACTTGGGCGGACGCGACATGTTGGTCAATGCCAAGGAACTCTTCTGGTATCCTTCCGAAGTGGATGTATCGATCCGTCCGGGATGGTTCTATCATCAGCAGGAAGACAATCAGGTGAAGAGCCTCAAGCACCTGACCGATATTTATTTCAAATCTGTGGGCTACAACTCAGTGTTGTTGCTCAATATTCCTCCTGACCAGCGCGGACGCATCAGTGATGCCGATGTCAATCGTCTGAAAGAGTTTGCCGATTATCGTAAAGAGATTTTTGCCGATAACCGTGTCAAAGGCGGCTTGAAAGCGTGGACTGCCCGGCCGGGTGATACGCGTGTCTACCAGTTGAAGCCGAAATCGGAAATCAATGTGGTGATGCTGCGCGAAGACATTTCGAAAGGACAACGCATGGAGGCTTTCACAGTCGAAGCGTTGACTGCCGATGGATGGAAAGAGATAGCGAAAGGAACGACCGTCGGTTATAAACGCCTGATACGTATTCCGGCTGTCGAAGCCCGTCAATTGAGGGTGAAGGTCGATGCTTGTCGTCTGGCGGCTAATATCAGCGAAGTGGCTGCTTACTATGCCCGTCCGCTCGAAGAGTCGGCTGCAAAAGAAAACTGGAATGATCTGCCCCGTACTGCATGGAAACAGGTAACTGCCACTCCGTTGGTGATTGATCTCGGTAAAGCTGTGGATATGACCGGATTTGTATATGCCCCGGCTAATGCGGAAGCGAAGCCGACGATGGCCTTCCGTTATAAATTCTATATCAGCACTAATGGCAGAGACTGGAAAGAGGTGCCGACTACCGGAGAATTCAGTAACATCATGCACAATCCTGTACCGCAGACTGTCTCGTTCGGTAACAAAGTCAGTGCACGCTACATTAAACTTGATGCTACCACTCCGGATGCTACGCCGGCCCGGGTAGATTTGAAAGAAATAGGGATCCGCTTGCAGAAGTAAGTCGTTCTGTTGAACAACTGTTCCGGGTTATCTGTTTGAATGTAAGATATTAAACACTAGTAGGTATGAAATTCTTTATTGATACAGCTAACCTGGATCAAATCCGGGAAGCACATGATTTGGGAGTTCTGGACGGAGTGACCACCAATCCTTCTCTGATGGCGAAAGAAGGCATTAAAGGTGTCGAAAATCAGCGAAGACATTACGTGGAGATATGCAATATCGTACAAGGTGATGTCAGTGCCGAGGTGATTGCGACTGATTACGAAGGAATGGTCAGGGAAGGTAAGGAACTGGCAGCCCTCAATCCGCATATTGTGGTGAAGGTACCGTGCATTGCCGATGGCATAAAAGCCATCAAGCACTTTTCGGGGCAAGGCATCCGTACCAATTGCACATTGGTTTTCTCCACTGGTCAGGCTTTACTGGCTGCTAAAGCGGGAGCTACGTATGTTTCTCCTTTCGTGGGACGTTTGGATGACATCTGTGAGGATGGAGTCGGATTGGTTGCCGATATCGTTCGGATGTACCGCTTCTACAATTATCCTACTCAGGTGCTGGCCGCCTCTATCCGTAGTTCCAAGCACATCATGGAATGTGTGGAGGCCGGTGCCGATGTAGCAACTTGTCCGTTGAGTGCCATTAAAGGACTGCTGAACCACCCGTTGACAGATGCCGGATTGAAGAAATTCCTGGAAGATTATAAGAAGGTAAATGAATGATAATTCTTGCTGACAGATAAAAAAAGGCTGTATTGGAACGTATCGTTTTCAGTGCAGCCTTTTTTATTTGGACTAAACCTAAAGCCTGTTTAGGTGTTATTTGGATAGAATGAACATTTTAAAATAAAGACGATAGTTATGATAGATTTAGGAAGCTGGATGAACAAAATCCTTATCGGTTGGGGGGTAGACCCTAAAATTGCAAATACTTTTGATGAAACGATTATTGCCATCCTGATGATTTTTATAGCGGTCGGACTGGATTATCTTTGTCAGGCCATTTTTGTAGGCGGGATGAAGCGTCTGGCACGGAAGACCTCTTATAAATGGGATACATTGATGGTCAAACATAAAGTTATTCATCACCTGATCCATATCCTTCCCGGTATCCTGATGTATATGCTTCTTCCTATGGCGTTCGTACATGGAAAAACGCTGCTGCTGGTTTCGCAGAAGATCTGTGTTATTTACATGATTTTTGCTTTGTTGCTGGCTCTCAACAGTAGTCTGTTGATGTTGTTGGATATACTCAGTGCTAAGGAGAAGTTGAAAGATCGGCCGATGAAGGGCTTTATCCAGGTATTGCAGGTACTTGTTTTCTTTATCGGAGGCATTGTGATTGTGGCTATCATTGTCGATAAGTCTCCTGCTACATTGTTTGCGGGATTAGGTGCATCCGCCGCCATCCTGATGTTGGTTTTTAAAGACAGTATTCTGGGCTTCGTGGCAGGTATACAGTTATCGGCTAATGATATGATACGTCCCGGTGACTGGGTGACTATCCCTTCGACTAATGCCAATGGGATTGTAGAAGAAATAACCCTAAACACGGTGAAGATACAGAATTTCGATAATACCATTTCTACTGTCCCTCCCTATTCACTGGTCAACGGTTCGTTTCAGAACTGGCGGGGAATGACGGAATCCGGAGGGCGTCGGGTGATGAAGAGTATCTTTCTTGATCTGACTACATTGAAATTCTGTACTCCCGAAATGCTTGATACTTTTCGGAAGGAGATACCCTTGTTGGCCGATTATCAGCCGGAGGAAGGAGTGATTCCCACTAACTCGCAGGTGTTCAGGGTGTATGTAGAACGTTATCTTTGCAGCCTGCCCGTGGTCAATCAGGATCTTGACTTGATTATCAGTCAAAAAGAAGCTACGGAATATGGAGTACCTATTCAAATTTACTTCTTTTCCCGCAATAAAATCTGGAAAGAATACGAACGTATCCAGTCCGATATCTTTGATCACTTTTTTGCGATGATACCGAAGTTTGAACTAAAGGTATATCAGTATTCGGATTGATTGGTTTCAAAATCGACATACACCGGTAAGTGATCGCTGTATCCTTCCTGGTATTTCATTCCGACATAGGTTCGGAAGGGTTGCATGCCTCCGTACTTTTCATCTTTTGTCAGAAGGAAAGGCAAGCATGCTACGTTTGCCTTTTTTTCTTCGGTAAAGAGTGTGCCCGAAACATCAAGTAGCGTTCCTGATACGATGAGATGGTCCAGCAGTCCCCATTCGCCCTGATACTTATAGGAACCGAAGTTACGGTCTTTTGCCTTTCGTGCCAGCAGGTGGTAAAGTCGGTCATGATGGGTACTCACTTCGGGAGACAGTGCCTGTAGCACTTGTACTACTGATTTATCTGTAGGATAATCGTTAAAGTCCCCCATAATGATCAGTTTGGTGGAGGGACGTACATTGATAAGACTATCTGCCGCATCCTTTAACTTTTGTGCAGCGTAAAGCCGGTAAGGTTCCGACTGCCGTACTCCGCCTGAGCGGGAAGGGAGATGTGCCACCATTATGTCCAGCGTATCGCCTGTGAGCAGTAATCCGCTGACGTGCAGAATATCTCTTGTCGGGCGATGACCTTTGAAATTCCCGACGGAGAGGGCAGAGTAGGATAGAAGTTTGAACCGGTCACGTTGATACAGTAATGCCACATTGATGCCGCGCAGATCGGAGCAGTGGGTCATCACGTACCGATAACCGGCTTCTTTCAGTGGGGAATAAAGGGTCAGGTCACGCATAACTGTATCGTTTTCCACTTCACAGAGACCTATCAATGCGGGAAAATTCCATTCTCCGATGGCTGTGAGTGTTCGGGCTACATTATCTAATTTCTTTTTATATCGTCGGTGGTTCCAGTGACGCATTGAATGGGGCAGAAATTCCATATCGTTTTTCAGTGAATCATGTCGGGTATCGAAAAAGTTTTCGGTATTCCAAAAGACGACACGGAAAGGAGGTCGATTCTGTGCAGAAAGAAAAAGGGAAGAGAGGGAAATAAGTAATATGAAGAAGAGACGGAGCATAGATTGGATTCCTTTTAAATGCTGTTCGGTTGAAGTTCACCACAGAGTAACACGAAGTAATACAGGGTAATACAGAGTAATACGGAGTGACACAGAGCCTTTTTGTTAATAATCAACAATTACCCGTCTCCTCTGTGTAACTCTGTGTCCTCTGTGGTGAAATAGCTTTAGTTCTTAGCCGGAATATGTGCCAACACATCCAGCAGATGTTTCCAGAATTTATCTACCGAAGGAATATGCATCCGTTCGTCCGGAGAGTGAACTCCTGTCAAGGTGGGGCCGAATGAAATCATATCCAGGGCAGGATATTTGTCGAGGAACAAGCCACATTCCAGTCCTGCATGGATTGCCTTTACTTTGGCATCAACACCGAACAGGCGTTTATATGACTCTTCCGCCACTTTTAGGATTTCCGAATCCGGATTGGGTTTCCATCCCGGATAACCTTCACCCCAGTTGACCTGAGCACCGGCGAGTCTGAATACGGCACGGACCGTTGTTGCTATATCGTCGCGAGAAGAAAGGATAGAACTGCGCTGGCTGGTTTCGATACGGATGGTGTTTTCCGGCTTCATTTTTACAGATGCCAGGTTCGTTGAAGTTTCTACCAGTCCCGGAATATCTTGACTCATGGCATATACTCCGTGCGGGCAACCGTATAGCGAAGTAATCAGCCGATAGGAAGTACTCGAGTCGATGGACCAGTCGCGGTGCGGCTCTGTTTCAAGAAGAATGTTCAGATCCGGTTCCACCCGATGAAGTTCGTTTTCGATTTCGGCGGTGAATACGTTCAAGGCTGTACGTATGTCATGTTTGTAATGTTCGGGCACGGAGAATACAGCCGAAGCTTCACGCGGAATGGCGTTACGCAGATTACCTCCGTTGAATTCATAGAGGTGGAAGTCCTCCTGGTAAGTAGTCATCATCTGATAGAGAAACCGGTTCAGTATCTTGTTGGCATTACCGCGTCCCAGATGTATATCCCCTCCGGAGTGTCCGCCTTTCAGACCTTTAACGGTTATGCGGAAGCAGAGGTGGCTGATGGGTGTCATTTCATTTTCATATTGAAATTCGGCCACTGTATCAATACCGCCCGCACAACCGATGTAAAGTTCACCTTCGTCTTCCGAGTCGAGATTAAGCAGAATTTCTCCGCTCATAAAGCCTTCTTTCAAGGCGAAAGCACCGGTCAGTCCTGTCTCTTCATCTACAGTGAACAGACATTCGATAGGACCGTGTTCAATACTGTCGTCAGCCAGAATGGCCAGTTCGGTCGCTACTCCGATGCCGTTGTCGGCTCCCAAGGTTGTTCCTTTGGCTTTCATCCACTCTCCGTCAATCTCCGTTTCGATGGGATCGGTCAGGAAGTCATGGTCCGTATCATTATTCTTTTCGCACACCATGTCTACGTGCGATTGCAGAATCACTGTCTTCAGATTTTCTTTACCCGGTGTTGCCGGTTTTTTGATAAGCACGTTGCCGGCTTCGTCTACTTTGGTTTCTAAATTATGTTTTTCTCCGAACGCCTTTAAATAGGCGATCATCTTCTCTTCCTTCTTTGAAGGACGGGGCACCTGGCAGATTTCATTGAAGAAGTGAAATACACCGGCCGGTTTCAGTTCTGATTTTTCCATTCTCTTTTCTTTTTATGGAATTAAAAATTCAATTTTAACCCCTTATTGCTAAATATGGTTAATTTACTTGCGAATTTTGAACTCGTTTCTCTTTTTTTATGGTAAAAAAGGAGGCTTAGTCAGTACAAAAGTCTATATTTGCACCCACAAAATTAATAGAAATGCTCTATACAATACTGATAACTCTGTTAATAGTTGCTATTTGCCTTGGTTTATTAGGCATAAAAGTCTTTTTTACAAAGGGTGGAAAATTTCCCAACGGGCACGTTAGCGGCAATAAAGCGTTAAGGGAGAGAGGCATAAGTTGTGCACAGTCCCAAGACCGGGAAGCACAGAAGAAACGACGTTTCTCTATTGATGAAATTGAAAAAGCCTTAAACGATAGTATGAACTAATTAATTAAAAAACTATATTTTACAAGTATGAAGAGAATGAATTACCTCATTAACGGATTTGCTGCTCTTGCATTCCTCTTTCTTTTTTCACAATGCGCTGGTAAAGCTGATAATGCTGCTGCTCCTGCCGCTTCCGGAAATGCAAATGCCACTTCTGGTTTGAAAATCGCTTATGTAGAAGTAGATACTTTGTTGTCTCAATATAATTTCTGCAAAGACCTGAATGCTGACATGATCAGCAAAGAGGAGAACAGCCGCATGGTGCTGAATCAGAAAGCAAATGAACTGCGTAAATCTCAACAGGAATTCCAGAAGAAATATGAAAGTAATGCTTTTATTTCTCCGGAAAGAGCACAGCAGGAATATGCACGCTTAGGTAAATTGGAACAGGATTTGCAGGCTCTGCAGAACAAACTGGCTACAGAGATGGCATCGGAGAATGCTAAAAACAGTCAGATTCTGCGTGACTCTATTAACGCTTTTCTGAAAGAATATAATAAAACAAAAGGTTATAACCTGATTATCAGCAATACCAGCTTTGATAATCTGCTGTATGCCGATAGCACACTGAACATTACTAAAGAGATCGTAGACGGACTTAACGCAAGATATACTCCTGTGGCTAAGAAATAAAATCGGTTTACTATACTATAGAATAGAAGAGGCAATTCCAATTACCGGGTTGCCTCTTTTTTTAGTTAAGATAATCTCCCTGTTTATCGTATCTGTCCGATATTTTATATTACTTTGCAGGGAAAGCGAATAAAATACAATATATGGGAAGTCATTGGGGTGAAAAAATACGAAGATACCTGCAAAGCCTTTATCCGGTTGCATATCAAAGATGGAAGGTTGTGTTGATTTCTTCCCTGGTTGTATTTCTGATATTACTGGTTTTACAGCCATTTGGGATATCCGGCATTAGGCAGCATAAGTTCTGGATACTTGTGGGCTTTATGGGCGTGACGGCAGTATCTCTGAGTATTCCGATGTATGTCTTTGGCAAACTGTTTCCGAAGTTCTATAAAGAAGAAACATGGACTGTGTGGAAACAGATTGTCAATCTGTTACAGATACTTTTTTTTATAGCTATCGGGAACTGGATTTATTCTACTCTCGTTTTTGGTTGGGGATTACGTTGGGATGTCTTTTGTGCCTTTGCATTATTCACTTTGGTCATCGGACTTTTTCCTACTGTACTTTTCATTTTGTTGAATCAAAATAGACTGTTGGCCATTCATCTGAAAGAGGCTACCGAGATGAATCTCCATTTGCAACGTTCGGTATTGCCGGCCGAATCTGTGGAAACAAAACAAGACAGCCCTTTTCTTTTGTTTCAAGGAGGCATCCGGGAATCCTTGGAATTGGACTCTAAAGACTTGTTGTATGTAGAATCCAATGGAAACTACATCCGGGTAAATTATCAGAAAGCAGGTAAAAACGTTCAGTGTCTGTTGCGTGCAACCATGAAGCAGGCAGAAGAAGTAACAGCCGTTTGTCCGTTGGTGCTGAAGTGTCACCGGGCCTTCCTGGTCAACGTCCGTAAGGTGGTGAAAGTGAATGGAAACTCCCAGGGACATCGTTTGCTCCTGGAGGGTTGCCCGGAAGAGATACCTGTATCCCGAGGCTATTCGAAACAGGTTAAAGAACTGATAGAAGGTATCTCTGGCGACTAACTATTGATCACAAAAGGATGCAGTTCGTCACACGTGAGGTGCTGCTTATCACATATCCGGGCTGTCCGTCCCGGATATTTTTTTGCTTTGTGCCAATCCTTTATGTTTGCCGATGAAAACGTTAGCAAACAGATCACCATGAAAGGATTTTATGTACCAGCCGCATTGAGCCTGATGTTACTCTCGCTCCCGATTGCTGCACAAAGTGTAGCTACGGATACCATTCTCCTGGCCACTTTCAATGATAGTATATCGTTGGACGAGGTAGTAATCAAAGCACATAAGACACCGAGGGCCAACAGTCGTTGGAGTGATCTGCAACCTGTCGATCTGGTAACAGTAGGAGGTTCCAACGGAGATTTATATCGGGCTTTGCAAACACTTCCGGGGGTTCAACTCCAAGGTGAAAGCGGTCGTTTACTGGTACGTGGAGGGAACAGCAACGAGACACAAACCTATATAGACGGCATGCATGTGTTGAATCCCTATACTACTACAGGGACTGATACTCCTGCACGCGGGCGTTATTCTACATTTATGTTCAGTGGTGTCAATCTGGCTTCCGGAGGACAGTCGCAGGAGTATGGAGAGGCTTTGTCTGCTGTTCTTCCTTTGGAGACCAAAGACTATAGTACGGTTAATAAGTTCGGGATGAATGTTTCGACTGTCGGAATGGGTGGAGGCGGTACACGGGCTTTCAATCGATCCTCATTGTCATTGAATCTCGATTATCAGAATCTGGTTCCTTATGATCGGGTTTATCCTTCGCGCACAGATTTTAAACGGCCGTATCGCATGCTATCCGGTGCGACCCAATTTCGCTACACACCGAATGAAAAGACCCTTTTTAAATTTTATGTGGGATATGATCGTACGGATTTTTCGAATTACACAGATATCGATCATCATCTTTTCGGCCTGGGTGAAAACAATATATACCTCAATACAACATTCCGCAAACGTACAGCTTCCGATTGGAATTGGTTTATCGGAACTGCCTACTCTTTTTATGATCGGAAAGTGAAAGGAGCAGTGAAGGACCGGGATGTATGGAACGAACGCCAACAAGAGTTCCATCTGAAAGCAAAGTTCTTCAAACTGTTTACTTCGCGGTTGCGTCTGGATATGGGTGTGGAGACTTTTGTGCGTTCTTATCGGAACCACTATCAGTTGGAAACATTGCGTGATATGCATCAAATGTATCCCACTATCTATGCCGGATTTCTTTCGTCTGCTTTTTATCTGTCGGAGAATCTTAAAACTGAAATATCTCTCCGCCCCGAATATACTTCGTTAAACCGGACAATGAACTGGTCTCCCCGGGCTGCTGTCAGTTATACGTGGAATCATCTGCTGGTGTCGGTCGTAGCAGGGCAATATACCCAACTTCCGGAAAACGACTATCTGATAAGGAATATCTCTTTGCCTTCTAATGTTTGCAGACAAGTTCTTTTTAGTCTCCAATATGAACAGGGAGGCCGGTTTTACAAAGCAGAGTTCTATTATAAAAATTATAAGAAACTGGAATTATCGGTTCCGGACGGTATCACTCCTGATGGATATGGATACAGTAAAGGTATTGATCTGTATTTTTGTGACAATGTCCTATGGAAGAATTTTGAGTACCGTTTGTCTTACTCTTATAACCTCTCGAAACGTAAATATCGGGAATATACAGAACTTACGGTGCCACAGTATGCTACCCGTCATCACGCATCGCTGGTGTTGAAATACAGTGTTCCCCGATTGCGAACCATCTTTAGCGTGACCGATGGGGTGGCAAGCGGGCGTCCCTACCACAATCCGGAACTGTCCGGACTGATGAATGATGAAGTAAAACCCTATCATTCTCTCGATTTGGGTATTACGGTTCTGGCGGGCAAAAAAGTGATTGTACATGCTTCTGCCACCAATCTGCTGGGACGTAAGAATGAATACGGGCGTATTGACGGAGAGGCTGTCCGTACTTCAAGCGACCACTTTTTCTATCTGGGAGTGTATATCACATTGGGTAAGAAGGTAGCTTATGATGTTTCTAATTTTTAAATATTATACCATTATGAAAACAATGATTATTTCAATTATCGCAGTATTAGCAAGTGTGGCCGTATCCGGTCAAAGTCTGACATTAACAGTTAAAGACGTGGAACATGTGGAGGGAACTCTTTATGTGGCTATCTATTCGTCCAAAGAGAACTTTATGAAGAAACCTCTTTTCGGTTTTCGGGTGGCTGTGAAAGACCGTACAATGACAATACCTTGTAAAGGAATTCCTGCCGGGACCTATGCCATCTCCCTCTTTCAGGATGAAAACGGAAATGGAAAGTTAGACACCGGTTCATTCGGGCGCCCTTTAGAGAAATTTGGATTCAGCAATGATGCCGAGGGTATCATGGGAGCTCCTTCGTATGAAAAGTGTTGTTTCGAATTTAAACGAGATACTACGGTGGTCATTCATTTAAAATGATAATGCGGCATCCTGCCGACTGTTGTCTTGTTGACCAGAGCTCTGTCTTACCTATCGGAAAACAAATTCTATTTGGAAAGTTCTTTTTCTTCTTCCTGCGGAATACGGAATGCCGTGTATAATTCCAGTATGGCTGCGATAGTAAGGCAGGCAATCCATTCATTGCCACGTGTGGTGAACATAAAAGCTCCTGTCAATATCAGTGCTAATGCACCGAAGATCTGCTGGATACGCAGTCGGCGGAGCGTCTTGCTTTTAGCCCGAAGCGGAGTATTCACCTGAGCCAATGCGACAAAACCTGCCCCGATGGTATATATATAAGGTGCATAGACCCATCCGGTGATAAAGACAGCGGCCCCTATGAGGGCCATTACTGCGCCTACGGCGAAAAGTGCGGGTATCAGTTGTTTCATTCTTCCTCGTCAAATACGTAAATGTCTTCGTTGGGCTTTTTCATCAGGTATTTTTCGCGCGCTATCTGTTCGATAGCTTCGGGATTGGTACTCAGTTCGTTGAGGCGCTCCGTATTCTCTTCGTATTCTGCGCGATATTTATCAATCTCTCCCTGCAAGCGGCTGATTTCGCGTGCGTAGCCGATGCGGCGGATCATACTGTTTTCGTCCAGAAATCCGATGATGACACCGAATGCCACAACGGTAATCCAGTATTTATGTCTGCCTATGAACTCCCAGATAGTGATTAATTTGCCCATGATTTTCTCATTAATTCCAGTTGCAAAGATAAAACTAATAACTTAAAACGTATCATTTCCGCTCTAAAACTTATTTCGCTTCCTTTTTTATCCTTGCACTTTTTTGCGTACATTTGCACAAACTCAAAAATAGAGATTATCCGGAATATGGAAAACTATATCGTATCCGCCCGTAAATACCGCCCTTCCACTTTTGAGTCGGTTGTGGGACAACGGGCACTGACCACTACACTGAAAAATGCTATCGCCACTCAGAAACTGGCGCATGCTTACCTGTTCTGCGGACCGCGCGGAGTGGGTAAAACGACTTGTGCACGTATCTTTGCCAAGACCATTAACTGTATGAACCTTACGGCAGATGGCGAAGCCTGTAATGAATGTGAGTCGTGTGTCGCCTTCAACGAGCAACGGTCGTACAATATTCACGAGCTGGATGCGGCGTCCAATAACTCGGTAGACGATATCCGTCAGTTGGTGGAGCAAGTACGCATTCCGCCCCAGATTGGCAAATATAAAGTATATATCATTGACGAGGTACACATGTTGTCAGCTTCGGCATTCAATGCTTTTCTGAAAACACTTGAAGAGCCTCCCCGCCACGCCATATTTATTCT
This sequence comes from Bacteroides fragilis NCTC 9343, assembly GCF_000025985.1. Taxonomy (NCBI): domain Bacteria; kingdom Pseudomonadati; phylum Bacteroidota; class Bacteroidia; order Bacteroidales; family Bacteroidaceae; genus Bacteroides; species Bacteroides fragilis. Next base: position 3,575,229 of record NC_003228.3, on the reverse strand, counting down.
TGCAACAACGGAGAAACATAAGATTCTTCCTACCATCTTGTCGCGTTGTCAGATTTACGACTTTAACCGTATCAGCGTAGATGATACTGTGAACCATTTGACTTACGTAGCGTCTAAAGAAGGAATCACGGCGGAGCCTGAAGCCTTGAACGTGATTGCGCTCAAAGCGGATGGGGGTATGCGTGACGCTCTCTCTATCTTTGATCAGGTGGTTAGTTTCACCGGAGGAAATATCACCTACAAGAGTGTGATTGAGAATCTCAATGTATTGGATTACGAGTATTACTTCCGTTTGACAGACTGTTTTCTTGAGAATAAAGTGAGCGATGCCTTGTTGCTTTTCAACGATGTGCTCAACAAGGGATTCGACGGAAGTCACTTTATTACCGGACTTTCATCTCATTTCCGCGACTTGCTGGTTAGTAAAGATGCCGCCACGCTTCAGTTGCTTGAGGTAGGTGCCGGTATTCGTCAACGCTATCAGGAACAAGCGCAGAAGTGTGCGTTACCTTTCTTGTACCGGGCCATGAAGCTTTGCAATGATTGTGACATGAATTATCGTGCTAGCAAAAACAAGCGTTTGCTGGTGGAACTGACTTTGATACAAGTTGCGCAGCTTACCGTCGAGGGGGATGATGGTAGTGGTGGGCGTGGCCCTAAACAAGCTATAAAACCCATTTTCACGCAACCCGCCGCTGCTCAGCAGCCTCAGGTAGCACCTATTGCTTCACCATCTCAGAGTATGAATGCTGCTACACCTGTTGCTCCGCAGGCTGTGTCTCAACAGGCTGGCAGTTCCCCAGCTGTCAATGTACGTCCGGGTGGAGCAGTTTCTCCATCGGGTGCTATGCCCGATGCGGTACGGATGGCTCAATTTAAAGAGGAAAAGAAGATTCCTGTCATGAAAAAGTCCAGTCTTGGACTTTCCATCAAGCATCCGCAAAAGGAGGAAGAACAGCGGGGAGCGGGTGTTGTCCATACTGCTCATATGTCGACGCAGCAGATCGAAGAAGATTTTATTTTTAACGAACGGGATCTGAATTATTATTGGCAGGAGTATGCCGGACGTATGCCGATCGAACAAAAGGCGATAGCCATGCGTATGCAGAATATGCGTTTGTCATTGCTCAACGACACGACTTTTGAGGTGGTGGTAGATAATGAAATCATTGCGAAAGATTTCACGGCTCTGATTCCCGGTATACAAGCTTACTTGCGTGGTTCGCTGAAGAATCGTAAGGTGACAATGACTGTCCGCGTCAGTGAAGCAACCGAAAATGTACGTGCTGTCAGTCGTGTGGAAAAGTTTCAGATGATGGCTCAAAAGAATAATGCATTGTTACAGTTGAAGGAAGAATTTGGGTTGGAACTCTACTAAAAAAGATACTGCGTTACCTATTTTCAAAAAAGAGGATCGGCCATGCAACGTTTTGTGTTGTTGTAACGTCTAATAGCTATAATCAAAAAACATAATCGATATGAAAGCAATTTGTAATAAAGGGATTTGTGTATTTCTTTTTTTGTCGTTACTGATGTCGGCAACTATGGTAAATGCACAGAGAGTGATCACAGCAAGTGGTAAGTATATAACAAAGAATATCAAAGTGACCCGGTTTGATCAGATTTATTTGAAAGGAAGTCCCACGATTGAATATACGCAGTCCCCGGGAGCATCCAAAGTACAAATTGCAGGATCGGATAATTTGGTCGATTTGGTGGAGTGCCGTGTAGAAGGAAGTACGTTGATAGTGAATATGAAGTCACGTACCAATATTTCTTATGGTAAAGAGGGACGACTGAAAATCTTGGTTTCCAGTCCGATGCTGAAGAGCGCTTCTTTGCAAGGTTCTGGCGATATCCATTTAGGAAGTCTGAAAGTGGAAGGGCTGGATGTATCATTGACCGGTTCAGGTGATATTGTTGCGGAAAATATAACTTGCAACAGTGATTTTTCTGCCCTGTTGAAAGGTTCGGGTGACATTGACGTGAAGGGGCAGCTTCGTGCTAAAAGTGTGAATCTGAATTTGCAAGGCTCCGGTGACTTGAAAGTAGCAGGTGTTACCGGAAGCGAAATCAGTGCGATGCTTCAGGGATCGGGTGACTTGAAAGTTGGAAGTACTAATATCACATCGACTGTAATGGCAAAGTTGAGTGGCTCGGGTGATATGGATGTATTGGATATTCGTGCCAATAGCGTATCCGGACAGTTGGATGGCTCAGGAGACATGACTTTGTCGGGTTCTGCTTGTAATGCCACGTTGGTTTTGAACAGGTCGGGAGAACTCAGTGCGCGAAAACTGGATGCTGAAAATGTAACGGCTCATGTCAATGGATCAGGGGAAATCTCCTGTACAGCCACGAAGACACTTGAAACCAATATCCAAGGTAGTGGAGAAATTTCTTATAAAGGAAATCCGAGTATACGGTCGACAGGTAAGAATCATCTGAACAGACTCTAAAAAGTATTACATTCTGCCGACAGGCAAGACGGATAAAGCGTCTCCTAACAATAAACATCCATTGTTAGGGGGCGCTTCGTCTATTATCCCCTGTAGTAATCTTGTTTTCTATACGAAGTGATGGAGCCGGCCGGATATGATTTCTGTTATGTAAAAAAGGTGATAACCGTCTTACACTTTGCCGATCGACTGCCGGAAGAGGTGATTGCTACGTTGTCTGGCAGAGTATCTGTATCTACGTTGATGATTGTTAAGTAAACACCTAAATGTAGGTATCCTATTTGTGAATAGATACACTATTATACCTAATTTTTGGTATTGCCTCTGCTGCGGATATCTTATACTTTTGCGAGCTAATAGAAAGTAAGATGATTCGTAAAATTGCATATACATTTTTTTCTTTTCTAATTTGCTGCAATGTATCTCTTGCGTGGGGACAGACATTTGCATTCCGAGGTACTGTATTGGATGAACAGACTCATAAGGCATTGGATTATGCCACCATTCAGTTGTTTGTGGAAAAGCAATTTGCTTATGGAGGAATAACAGATGCAAACGGACATTTTGAACTTCTTCATATCCATCCTGGGACCTATCGGATTATCATATCTTATTTAGGATATGATTCTACCGAGAAAGAAATTAAGGTTGTGGGAAATACTTCTGATATATTTTATTTAAAGCCCTCGAAAATGGCGCTGAACGAAGTGGTAGTGACTGCTTCCGAATCAAAGCGTGCGACCAGTGCTTCCATAGTTGACCGTACCGCCATGAAACATCTTCAACCCAGCAGTTTCAGTGATTTGATGGAATTGGTACCCGGAGGAAAATCGGCTGATCCTCAGATGGGACAGGCTAATCTGATCCGTATACGTGAAACGGGTAAGACGGAAGATATCTCTTCATTGGGAGTCGGATTCTATATTGATGGTATCTTTCAGAATACGGATGCGAATCTGCAATATATGCCGAGTAGCACTTCTGCCGTAAATGCAACGAGTACGATGTCAAAAGGGGTGGACATGCGTACTATCCCGACTGATAATATTGAAAAGGTGGAGATCATTCGTGGTATTCCTTCGGTAGCTTACGGTAACGTGGCAAACGGTGCGGTGATTATTCAGCGTAAAACCAGTGAAAGTCCGTTATCCGCACGTTTCAAAGCCGATAAGACCAGTAAGCTGTTTTCTGTAGGCAAAGGATTCCGGTTGGATGGGAACGGACGTTATGTTTTGAATACCGATTTGAGTTATCTGGATTCAAAGATAGATCCCCGCAATAGTGTGAAAAACTATACCCGTCTCACAGCTTCCGCACGCCTGGATGGAAAGTGGTTATGGAATGAACGCAATATTCACTGGAACCTCAGTACCGATTATACCGGTTCGTTTGATGATGCAAAGAGGGATAAAGATGCGACAGTAAAGGAAGATTCCTATAAATCAGACTTTAGCAGCTTCAAAATGGCGGGAAAATGGAATCTGAAATTTTCGAATCATTCGTGGATTCGTGAGATTCATGCGGCAACCTCTGTTAGTTGGCAGTGGGAGAAGATGCGTGAAACAAAATCCGTCTCTCTGAATCGTCCGGCTGCCATTGCCACTCAGACAGAGACCGGAGAATCTGACGGTATCTATCTGCCTTATAATTATGTGGCACAGATGGAGATTGACGGTAAACCTTTATATGTCACGGTTTCCGCACGTACACATTTGGCTTTTCCACTGGGTGGACTGCAAAATAGGATGAATTTGGGAGTGGAATGGAACTACCAGAAGAATTTGGGGAAAGGCCAGGTATTTGATGTGACACGACCTATCAGTGAAGGTTTAAGTACGCGTCCGCGCCGTTTTAAAGATATACCGGGACTGCAACCTTTTGCTTTCTATGCCGAAGAGGTGTTGAGTCTTCCCGTAAAAAGGCATAAATTGGCTTTTACAGCCGGTATCCGTTTGCAGTCTTTATTGGGGCTGGACCGCAAATATGAGATGCAGGGTAAGATCTATCCAGACCTTCGTCTGGATCTGCAATGGAGTTTGCCTACATCCAACGGATGGAATATTGCCTTTTCGGGAGGTCTGGGCTGGATCAGCCGTATGCCGACTACCGCACAGCTGTATCCGGACTTCAAGTATGTGGATTTGATTCAATTGAATTATTATCATAACCATCCGGATTATCGCCGCATCAATATGATGACGTATAAATGGGATAATACTAATTATCAGTTGGAACCGGCACGTAACATGAAATGGGAAGTGCGGGCGGATATTGGTTACAAAGGAAACCGTTTGTCGGCGACTTATTTCCGCGAACGGATGAATAATGCTTTTGATGACCTCACATACTATAAATCATTGGCATATAAGTTATATGATCCGGCAAGTATCGATGGTTCGGCTTTGACAGCCCCTCCCGAACTTTCTCAGTTGACTTATGCCAATGAATACAACCTGGATGTGTATTCCACGCAAGGAAATGGAATGAAGGTGCATAAAGAAGGAGTGGAGTTTCAGTTCGCTTCCAGACGAATTGAATCGCTTAAGACTCGTGTCACAGTGTATGGAGCTTGGATAAAGACAGTTTATAGTTCGGATTCTCCCAAATACAAGGCCTCTTCTATATTGCTGGACAACAAACAGTTGAAATATGTGGGATTGTACCAGGGGGAGAACGGGACAGAAAGTCAGGCATTCAATACGAATTTTATGTTTGATACTTATATACAGCGTTTGGGACTTACTTTCTCCACATCGGCACAATGTACTTGGTATACCAACAGACGGAACTTATGGAATGATGGCGTTCCGGTCAGCTATATCGACCAATCCGGTGAAACACATCTATTTCGTGAAGAAGATAAAAACAATATTCAGTTACAGCATCTGGTAGAGAAATATTCGGCTACCTATTTTGAGCGTACCACCGTACCTTTTTATATGGATATCAATCTGAAGGCGAGTAAGCGGATCGGTAAATATCTGAACCTGGCTTTTTATGTAAACCGGCTTTTAGGTATTTATCCTGATTATACCCTACGGGGTGTGTTGCAGCGGAGAACCTCCGAGTCGCCTTATTTCGGTATGGAGATGAACCTGACTTTTTAGTAAATGAACAATAAAACAAAATAGAAATGAAAATGAAAAAGAATCAATTGACAATGGCAATCCTTTTTGCGATCATGCTGGGATTTACCGCATGTAGTGATGATGACAAAGTAAATATATCCACTGTAAGCATTACCACTACTGTAGATACCACTATCGAGGGCCTGCAGCTGACCGGTGGAACCTATACTTTTGAAAATATAAATACATCGGTTAAGACAGACGTTGCCTATCCGCTCCAAAGCATTGAATTGGCAGATGGATTGTATAATGTGACTTTTATAGGTAAAGGTACTTATTCACAAAATGGAACTTCCGTGGAGGTCGATGTACAGGGAGTACAGCAGAATGTGACTGTTTCCGGAGGATCATGCAAGTTGGAACTAACAGTTCATGTACTCAATACAGGCGAGCCCGGTTTTGTGATTGCCGAGATATTTATTCCCGGAACCTATAATGAAGCTGGAAAACAATATAATGGCGATCAGTATGTACGTATCTATAACAACTCGGATAAAGTTTTGTATGCCGATGGATTGATCTTTATGGAATCACAATTCCAAACTACCCAAAAATACCAGTCGGTAGATCCGGATATTATGAATGAAGCCATTGCAGTAGGTTCTGTTGTAGCGGTGCCGGGCAGTGGAACGGATCATCCGGTACAACCGGGAGAATCTTTTATTCTGTGTGACAATGCGATCAATCATAAAGAGGCTAATCCGAATTCAATAGATTTAAGTAAGGCCAATTTTGAGTGGTACATAGAGTCAAAACAAGATGTGGATAATCCGGCTGTTCCCAATCTGGATATTTATTATTGTTATTCCAAAACTATTTGGGTGTTGAATAAACAGGGAAATCGTGCTTATGCTATCGGCAGATTGCCCCAAGGCATGACAAAAGAAAAGTATATTTCAGACTATGCATACAATTATACGTATATCATGCAAAACGGGACAGCCAGCAAACCCCAAAGCAAATATAAGTTCCCCAATGAATGGATAATTGATGCCGTAAACGTGGGGGCTTCCAATGAATGGCAGTGGAATGTTACTTCTACCGGATTGGATATGGGACATACTTATGTCGGTGTGAACAATACTATTGCAGAAAACATCGGAAAATGCGTAATGCGTAAAGTAGCCTATAAGGATGGTGAGCGTGAAGTATTGCAGGATACAAATAATTCTACTGTTGATTTTACACCTGCAGCCACTCCGAGCCTATTTAACAAATAATTGAATCCATCTTATTGATATATAAATCTTTATTATTCATGATGCGAATCCGAATTATCATTACGTTGCTGATTGCTTTATTTGTGGAGAGTCGGCAGGAAGCCTTCGGGCAGACTGTCGACACACTCTCCCTGTCCGATAAGGTAATCCGTACCGCTTCATTTGCGACCGGATTTCGTGGTGAGGTATGGAGGAATCCGGCACTTTATTATTACTATACTCCGTATACATGGACAAGGTTGGACGTAAATGGAGCTTATCATGATAAAGGAAAAGCATCTTTGAAACAGGAAGGTGATAAGGATACCCATATCGGGGTGGATGTTCACTCTTTCGTCATTCTTTCGGGACGTGATCGTGTATTCGGTTCAGCAGGATACAGGAGTGAGAAACAGGAGAATGTGCTATGGAACGAAAATATAGACTGGAAACTGATTGCTCCTTACGTGACCGGTGATTCTATTGGAGGTTTTTTGAAAGGAGAAACTTACTATTTCAATGGAGGTTACGCCAGTGAGTCGGGTTCTTGGACATGGGGAATCACTGGTGGTTATAGGGCTTCCCATAATTATCGGGATAAAGATCCGCGTCCGCGTAATACAGCTTCCGATCTTTCTTTTGCTTTGGGAGCAGGATATCGTTTGGGAGCGTATCGTTTGGGAGTTTCTACAGATTTCCGGCTTTATCAGCAGAAAAGTGAGATTTCGTTCCTTGCGGATAAAGGCTCTACTTCAGTATACCATATGTTGGGATTGGGTATGGATTATGTGCGTTTTGCCGGAAATCAGACCGGAACGAAGCATCAAGGTACCGAGTGGGGAGGAAGTATAGGTATCCTGCCGGTTGATACGGAGAAAGGCATATCTGCCACTGTTTCGGTCGATCGCATGTCGATGGACAAGAAATTAAGCAATGCCAATAATCTTACTTTATTGAATTTGGCAACAACGGATTTGAAAGGGAATGTGACTTGGATGCGGAAACTTCAGCAGTCGGAGCACCTTGCAGTAAAGCTGGATGCAGGCTATACAGTCCGTAAAGGGACGGAGAATCTGTACGGTGAGGCAGGCGGAAGTTCTTATGGTGCATTAATCAGTACATCTCCGGGAATGAAAGTCACGAATTGTCAGATTGCTGCCAGCGGTTTATGGGAGAGGCTTTTGACCGATAAGTCAGTATGGGGAGGAGCAATCATTCCAAGTATAATTTTTCATCGGTCGGAAACAGATTACAGTGCTATATCCCGGTTTGTTCATCTGTCGGCTCTGGAGAGCTCTTTATGTGCCCGTTTGCAGTATCAGAGGAGGCTGTTACGATTGACTGCGGAGGCCAATGGCGGGTATTATGCCAATTTATCGGCCGAACATTCTTTACCGGGGCTGAATCTTGCGAAGTCGGTCTCTCAAGCTTTGTTGGCGAATATCGACTATTTGTCCGATAGCTATGGCATGGTAGGTATTCGTTTACAAGGGGATTATCCTATTATGAAACAATATAATCTGTCTTTGTCGGTTCAATGGCAGGCCGCATATTATAAAAAAAGTGGAACGACCCGGTCTGTCGCTTGTTCACTAGGCATCTTTTTCTAACAAATAAAAACAATTAAGCATATGAAAATTAAATTTATGGTCGCTGCAACCTTAATAGCAGCTTTGGTAACTACTACTTCTTGTGGAAACAGTAACAAACAGAGTCAGTCCGAAAAAACGGAGCTGGCAGCTCCGGCGGCATTAAGTGTCGATAACCTGTTGGCACATGCCGATTCATTGGCTAACCGGGAGGTGACTATAGAAGGTATCTGCACGCATACCTGTAAGCATGGAGCTACAAAAATCTTCCTGATGGGCAGTGATGATACCAAAACGATTCGTGTGGAAGCCGGACCGCTGGGTTCATTTGACACTAAATGTATCAATGCCATTGTTACAGTGACCGGGACATTGAAAGAACAGCGGGTAGATGAAGCCTATTTGCAAAACTGGGAGTCTAAATTGAAAGCGCAGACCGAAAAATCTCATGGCGAAACAGCTGCCGGATGTGATTCGGAAAAGAAAGCGCGTGGCGAAACAGCTAATACTCCTGAAGCCCGTATTGCAGACTTTCGTGCAAAAATAGCGGAAAGAAAAGCTGCCACCGGAAAAGATTACCTATCATTCTATTATATGGAAGCAAGTTCTTATGAAATCGCGGAATAAAGGTACTGTATTTCGCAAATGGAGCCGGATCATCCACCGTGATTTATCTTTCTTCTTTGCGGGAATGATTTTGATTTATGCTATTTCGGGTATCGTGATGAACCATAGGGATAGCATAAATCCTCATTATACAGTGACACGAACGGAATATAAGATAACAGAGGACCTGTCGGATAAAAGTAAAGTCAATGAGAAAGTGATTTTGGCTTTGCTGGAACCTTTGAACGAAGCCGGAAATTTCACTAAATATTATTATCCAAAGCCGGATCGGATTAAAGTTTTTCTGAAAGGTGGTTCGAGCCTGGTGGTTAATACCCGGACAAAGGATGCTGTTTACGAAGGAGTGAAGCGTCGTCCGCTGATTTCTTCCATGGTACAGCTTCATTTCAATCCGGGTAAATGGTGGACTTGGTTTGCCGATGCCTTTGCTGTCAGTCTGATTGTTATCACCGTCAGCGGTATGGTGATGATAAAAGGTCCTAAGGGGTTATGGGGTAGAGGAGGGATCGAGTTGGTGGGCGGTATCCTGATTCCTATTCTTTTCCTGATGTGTTTCTAGTAACAAACAAAAAATGATTTATAAAGCATGAGTGCAATTATAGAATGTAAGAACCTGACCCATTATTACGGTCAGCGCAAGATTTATGAGAACTTGAGCTTTGAAGTGCCTCAAGGACGTATCTTGGGACTGTTGGGTAAGAATGGTACAGGGAAAACGACGACCATTAATATATTGAGCGGTTATCTTCAGCCGCATTCGGGCGAATGTCGCATCTTTGGTGAGAACATTCAGACCATGGATCCTGCTTTACGCAGGAACATCGGTTTGCTGTTGGAGGGGCATGTCCAATATCAGTTTATGAATATCACACAGATAGAAAAGTTTTATGCTTCTTTTTATCCGGGACAATGGAAGAAAGAAGCTTATTATGACTTGATGAACAAATTGAAGGTAGCTCCGGGACAACGTATTTCGAGAATGTCGAACGGACAGCGTTCGCAAGTGGCATTAGGGCTGATTCTGGCACAAAATCCGGAGTTGTTAATTCTGGATGACTTCTCTTTAGGACTTGATCCGGGTTATCGTCGTCTTTTTGTAGATTATTTACGTGATTATGCCCGTTCCGAGAACAAGACGGTTTTTCTGACTTCCCATATTATTCAGGATATGGAGCGGCTGATTGATGATTGTATTATTATGGATTATGGTTCTATCCTTATCCAGCAACCTATTGAAACGTTGATGAAAGGGTTGAGAAAATATACTTGCACTGTCCCCGAAGGTTATCAGCCTCAATTGCCGGTGACTTGCTATCATCCGGCTGTTATTCGTCAGACTTTGGAAACATATTCTTTTTTGCCCCCTTCGGATGTCGAGGGGCTATTGAAGGAAAATCAAGTTCCCTTTACTGGTTTGCAGCACGAAAATGTAGGTCTGGAAGATGCCTTTATCGGTCTCACCGGAAAGTATTAATAATGTAAATAAATAGAGAAGAAATATGATACAAGCCATATTTTATAAAGAGTGGATAAAAACGCGCTGGTATTTGTTGCTGGCAACCCTTTTTATGATAGGAATCACAGGATATTCCATGCTTCGTATTGGTCGTACCATTGCCATACAGGGAATCGATCATTTATGGGTGGTAATGGTCCAGAAGGATGCTATATTTATCGATCTGTTACAATTTGTTCCTTTACTGACCGGTATATTGCTGGCAGCCGTACAGTTTTTCCCTGAGATGCAACGCAAGTGTTTGAAACTTACCTTACATTTACCTTATTCACAGAAGAAGATGGTCATGGCTATGTTAGCCTTTGGAGTACTTGCGCTGTTTACATGTTTTGCTACGAGTTTTATTATCATGGGAGTTTATTTGCCGCAACACTTTACAAGTGAGCTGGTACAGCGTATCTTACTCTCGGCTGCTCCGTGGTTTTTGGCCGGATTTGCCGGGTATCTGCTTGTTTCATGGATTTGCCTGGAACCTACATGGAAGCGGAGGGTCTTGAATCTGATTATTGCCGCATTGATTTTTCGTGTCTATTTCCTGGCTCCGGGAGCAGAGGCTTATAACAGTTTCTTGCCCTGCCTGACACTTTATACGCTGCTTATCGCTTCTCTTTCATGGATTTCTGTGGTACGGTTCAAAGCCGGTAAGCAAGACTAACCGAATGTTTATTACCAAAAAAATTAAACGAACATGATTCGATTCAGCAAAATGTTTTTTTATGTTACTGTGGCTGTGCTGCTTGTATGGCAGTTGCCTTGGTGCTATGCTTTTCTCACATTGAAGCCTGCCAAGACTCCTTTTACTATGTATAGTTCCGTGCTTGGTGATTTTGTCATTACGCAACTGGATGAGAATAAGCAGCTTCACCGTTATGATACGAAAGGCAATACATATACACAACAACAGGTCGACAGTCTGTTACCTTCTCTTTACGTACGTCAGCTTACGGCAGACGAACGTTTTCCCGATACTATTTGCGGTAGGGCAGTTAGTCCGAAAGACATCCAGTTGACTAACTTTACTTTCAAGAGTGTGCCGTCAGCTATCAATGCTCCCCAAACAGGACTTTATTTCCTGATGGAGTCCATGTCCAAGCGGGTGGATTTGAAAATGCCCGAAGATGCTTTTCGCTTTACCGATAAAGGTATCGAATTTATTCGTATGGAGACGAATCGTATAGATGGGGCGAAGAGTAAATTGTTTACGGAGATGCTGGTTCAGAAAGGGTTTGCTTTTCCCGCAAGCTATGCTTCGGGCAATCCGACTACCCGTAAAGACTATGATGAGGGGTATCTGGTTTTGGATGCCAACCATAAACTGTTTCATCTGAAGTGTACCAAGGGACGTCCGTATGTGAAACTGATTCAGCTGCCTGAAGGCGTTTTGCCGGAATATGTATTTATTACTGAGTTCCGCAGTCGCCGGACTTTGGGGTATATGGTAGACAGCCAGCATCATTTTTATGTGATCAACAGTGATGGAAGTTTGGTTAAATCAGCTCTTCCCGGTTTCGATCCCACCAAAGACGAGTTGACTATCTTTGGAAATATGTTCGATTGGACTGTAAAGTTATCAACGGATAAAGATGACTATTATTATGCTTTGGATGCTACTGACTATTCACTAATTAAAGAATACGCTTATAAAGATATGCGCCGCTCTGTTCCGGGATTATCCTTTACATCCCCTGATGACAAGTTTGTTATGCCTCGTTTTTAATTGTGGTCTGACAAGGTGCATTTTGTTTTAATGGTTTACAGTTTTCTGTAGAGGCGGGATTTTGATCCTGCTTCTGCAGATTTTTTATAATCCTGTGTCTTTGGCAGACAGGTCTTTCACTTACGTTGATCCTTAATTGCCTTATATAAACAAAGAGAGGAAATTCAATAATGAATTTCCTCTCTTTGTTGGGTGGCAGATGGGACTCGAACCCACGACATTCAGAACCACAATCTGACGCTCTAACCAACTGAACTACAGCCACCATGTTAGCATCTCTCTCAAATGCGATGCAAAGGTAGCGATTCTTTTTGAATCTGCAAACATTCTGCGAACTTTTTTCTTCAAAAAATGTATTCATTAATTCCGCGGTTATGCTTGCGGAAGAGTTCCCGGGTGTCATTAATAAAGATTTTCAGGTGGTTACGTTCTTCTGCCGATAAAGAGTCTGTCGGAATGCTTGCCGGGTATAAAACGTAATTTTTCTTTTTGGAGAGTGTGGGGCGTGCAGTCCATATCAGACTATACCCGCAATTGCTGACAGATGTGCCTATACTGTTTTTCGTTAATTCGAGTTTAAAGAGCAGTCCCCCGTCTGTTTTGCGGGCAGACATGTTCGAAATAAAATTACCTAAAGAGTAAAGCACCACATTTTGCTGTCCGCTGAGCGTATCGGTTCGCAACTCCATGGGCTGTACCACGTGTGGATGGGAGCCGATCACATGGGTGACTCCCCGGCTAAGCAACCAGTCGGCAAGAGATGTTTGTTCCTTGTTGGGCAGCGATTGGTATTCGATGCCCCAGTGCATACATGCAATCAATGCATCCGGGTTCAATGCTTTGGCAGTTTCGATGTCCCGGGCCATGATATCCTTATCGATATAATTGACGATGTTGGGGGCAGATACCTTGATGCCGTTAGTGCCATATGTATAATTGAGCAGGACAATGCGGAAGCCATTCTGTTCCAGCAAGAGCGGATACCGCGAGGCACGGGCCGTACTATCGGTGTAGGTGCCGGCATACGGAATTTGTAGGGAATCCAACATCAGGATGGTTCTTTCCAACCCTTTTTTGCCTCGGTCGAGGCAATGATTGTTGGCTGTTATCAATACGTTGAAGCCGGCATCTTTGATTGCGGTCAGATATTCGTCGGGAGCACTGAAGGCCGGATACCCCCGATAGGGCTTTCCACCGAGGGTTACCTCCAGATTTCCGATGGCGATGTCTGCTTTGCCGATTTCTTCTTTTATCAGTTTAAAGTAGTCTGTATAGTCGTACCCGGTTGCTGTCCGGGCTGCGTCTATCTGTGCCTGATGCTGCATCAGGTCGCCTGCAAAGAGGAGGGTGATCTTCTGTGCGGGTATTGTGTCGGCCGATGAGGTAGGGACAGGTTGCTCTTGCGCGTTGCTACTGCAAGATACAGAACAAAAAAAGAGAAAAAGAAGAATCAGATGTTTCATAAATTACCGATATTAAAGTTCTTTCTGGAGAATACGTTCCACCTCTTCGGCTGTAGGGTTCACGGCAAGAATGATTCCTTGGGCGTTCACGAGGAAAGTTCCGCCGGCAGCGTTCGGTATCCGGTATTTTGACCAGATCTGTTGAACGTCATTCAGCTCGATAAGGTTCAGCCAGGGATAACCGTCTTTCCGTATGGCTTCTCTCATACGGATATCGCTGTTCTGCTCGCGTGCGACGCCGATGACGGTGAATCCACGGTCTTTATATTTTTCGTAGATGGGAATCAATTGCTTGGAGGTCGTACGGCACGGACCACACCAGGAAGCCCATAGGTCGATCAGAGCCACTTTTCCCCGTATCTGTTCGGACAACTGAACCATGTTACCATTCAGGTCGGGAGCGGAGAAGTCGATGAAACGGTTTCCCGTCTTGGGTTGGTTATTGTCGATAAACATTTGCATTTCCCGGGTATAAGGATGTTCGGGATAGCGGGAGGCATACACTTTTTGAAATGCTTCCAGATAGGGTGTGACGTCTTCATCTTTCCGTGCGTTCTCCACCTTCATTTTCAGGATAAATAGTCCCACCAGCGAAGGGTGTTGCGAGGCTTGTTCCGTTTCCCAAATTACTTTTTTCCGAAAGAGTTGTTCCCTTTCCTTTATAAGTGCTTTTGCTTCTTTTGTGAATGCTTCGCCACTTTCTTCCAGGCGGTCTCTTTCTCTGAAAAGCTTGTTTCTTTCTTCGGGATTGTCTTTCACCTGATCGAATTTTTTCCAGAGTGCTTGCATGGCTTCACTTTCAAAACGTCCGTATTTTTCGAGCGTATCTCTTCGTGCGTTGAGTTCATCGAAACTGAACTTATCCTTCCCTTCCGCTTCAAATAGCCGGAGGGCCGTCGTCAGTGAGTTGAGGGTCTCTATGCGATAGGGTGGGCGTGCGTCTATGGCAGATATGGTGAAAGATACCGTTCCATTTTCTGCAAAGAAAGTGACCGGATACCAGCAACCGTTTAACAGGTCGTCCCAGCAAATAAGCTCGTAAGCCTTTTCGTGGTCGGTATAGAAGTCGTACTCAAAGACACCGTTGCGCACCGGTATCGAAATCCACGGGGTACCGCGTGTATTCTTGTTGCTTTCTATAAGTATCAGGCGACTGGTTTGTGGTCGGTTTGCCATTTTGCCGGCCAGGTGGCAGTGTACTTTCTTTTTGGGGACAGATGCGTCAAGGCAAATTCCCTCGATCCGGAAGTCTTCTTCATTGTTGCTTTCTACAAAGTCTATCGTCCGGTCCTGCGGATCGATAGGGGCAAATTGCAGAGTAAACGTCACATTGCCCGAAGCCGGCATGTATACCTGCTTGTCCAGTTCGAAACCTTGCGATCGGATGACAGGGTATTTCTTCCCGCTTTGCACCCCGTGTAGAGAGAGCTCCGAAGCCAGCCGTATCCAATAGTTAGGGCGCGAGTAAGCATCCATATACAGAATGGTAGCTGTGTCATTACGGACGATCCGGCTGATTTCAAGTGCGTCGGTATTTCTTTTTTGATATGAGGGATAGTCGATAGAAGAATTTTGTGCGGCAGCCCATGGGGTACATGCGAAGAGAAAGACGCACAAGCCTGTGGTTTTAAATATCGTATTCATGATACTAAGGTATTGAAAAGCAAATTCTCCGTTTCCCCCTCTATGAAGAGGGAAACGGAGGAATGGGTTATTGATAGATCGCCTTCTTACCTGCCAGCAATGTATTTTTCATCAGTGACACGATGGTCATCGGGCCGACTCCTCCCGGAACGGGAGTGATGAACGAACACTTCGGGGATACTTCGTCAAACTTCACATCTCCTGTGAGCTTGAACCCGGACTTCTTGCTGGCATCGGGCACCCGGGTGGTACCTACGTCAATGACCACGGCACCTTCTTTCACCATTTCCGCCTTTACGAAATTGGGTTGTCCCAATGCAGCGATAATGATATCGGCTTCCCGGCACTCTTTCACCAGATCTTTTGAGCGGCTGTGACATACGGTCACCGTAGCGTCTCCCGGATAAGCCTTCTGCATCATCAGTGCAGCCATCGGTTTGCCAACAATATTGCTGCGTCCCAATACGACGCACTTTTTCCCGGATGTCTCTATCCGGTAGCGTTTCAGCAGTTCGAGGATTCCATTCGGAGTGGCCGATACATAGCAAGGCAGTCCGATAGACATGCGTCCTACATTGATCGGGTGAAATCCGTCCACATCTTTGCGGTAATCGATGGTCTCAATCACTTTTTGTTCGGAGATGTGTTTGGGCAACGGAAGTTGTACGATAAATCCGTCTACATCGTCATCTTCATTCAGTTCGCGTACTTTGGCAAGCAGCTCGTCCTCTGTCACATCACTTTCGTAACGGATCAGTGACGACTTGAATCCGCACACTTCGCAAGCTTTTACTTTGGCGGCTACATATGTCTCGCTGCCTCCGTCGTGTCCTACGAGGATGGCTGCCAGATGAGGGCGTTTGCCTCCATGAGCCACTATTTCTGCCACTTCGGCTGCAATCTCCTGCTTTACTTGTTCGGAGATGGCTTTTCCATCAATCAGTGTCATTTCTTATTCGTTTATTGAGTTATTTATTGTTTAGTACTTCGGCTACTTTATTTTTCATTCCTTCTCCTCTGAGGTCACGTGCGATGATGGTTCCGTCAGGTCCGAAGAGGAGGATGAAAGGGATACCTTTTACACCGTACAGATCCATGGGCGTCATACCGGTGTCGATAATTTGCGGCCAGTCGATATTGAGTTCCTTGATCGCTTTTTTGGTATTTTCCGGTTTGTCCCAGACTGCTACTCCCAGAACAGTCAGTCCTTTGTCTTTGTATGTGTTGTAGAGTTCGGCTATATGAGGCGATTCGGAACGGCAGGGGCCACACCAGCTTGCCCAGAAATCTACCAAAGTGTATTGACCTTTGCCCACAAAATCGGATAAAGAGCTTGCGGCGCCGTCTATGGTCTTACCGCTGAAGTCGGTAAACTTTTGTCCTACTGCCGTCGCTTTCATGCCTTGAAACTGCTTTTCGATGCGGTGATATACGCTCAGTGACTTCAACCAGGGGCCGGAAGCCGCAAATATGGTGTCCATCTCTTCGGGCAAAGCGCACATGGCAAGCTCTCTGATGGCAAACTCTCCGAGTGCATTGTCCGGGTTCTTCATAAACATGTCTTTGTATAGTCGGGTATAAGTCGGATGCCAGTAAGTATCGGCGTATTCTTTTTTAAGCCGGAGTTGTTCCGATTTGTCTTCTGTTTGCTGTTCGATGGCCGCATGTCTTTTTCTCAACTCTGTGACCAGCTCGGATGTCTTATCAGATATGTGGGTATACTCCTCATTCATTGGCGTTCCCTTCGGGTCATTGTGAGTCAGTACATTGACCTGGATGTTGCCCCCTTCGAGGATGAAGTTGGCATACTCTCTCCCCGCATCGATGCGGCAAAAACAGGGGATGTCCGCTTTTCCGGTGAATTTAAATTGCCCGTTGGTCACTTGCGTGCTATCCACTTTCATTCCGTCGTCATAACGGCTGATATAGAGTGTCTGTCCGTTCAGGGTAGAATCGTTTATCAAACCTTCTACCGTATAGGAGTGCCCATTGTGTTGTGCGTTGGCTATCCCGGCTATGGAAGCAAGCGCCAGAGTGAAGAGAATGTGTTTCATTGATTCAATGCTTTTATGGTATCAGGCAAAAGTAATATCATTTACCATCCCCTGTTTTTTGTCAAGAGTAGCTTTATAGATTATTAACAGGGTGGGGAGGAGTTCCGAAGGCAAAGAGGAACTTCTGGGAATAGAGCCGGGATCCGATGCGGGTAGAGCCGGGGTTTTACTGAAATGCAGTAAGCATCTGACTGCAATGCAGCCGGTATTCGGGAGTGGAGCAACCGTCTCCGGGACTTCAAGCGGCGGGTTATGGTTTCTTACTCCGGTAGGTACATAAAAAAAGGAGGAAACAGCGGCTTCCTCCTTCTATTGCATTCTAATTGAATTTATTGAATGATTACATAGACAAAGATACATCATCCCGAAGCCAAAGTCAAGCTTTCGGGAAGAAAAGTGCAGTCTTATTTCATCTTCGGCATCATCTTGCCCATCTTGCTGCTGGTCACCATCTTCATCATTTTGCGAGTCTGGTCAAACTGTTTCAGCAGACGGTTCACCTCCTGGATAGTCGTACCGCTACCTTTGGCGATACGTGTACGGCGCGAACCGTTCAGGATGCCCGGATTGCTGCGTTCCTCCGGAGTCATGGAGTAGATGATGGCTTCGATGCTTTTGAAAGCATTGTCGTCGATATCGATATCTTTGATGGCCTTGCCCACACCCGGAATCATTGAAGCGAGCTCTTTCAGATTACCCATTTTCTTAATCTGGGAGATCTGGCTGAGGAAGTCGTTGAAGTCGAATTGGTTCTTGGCAATCTTCTTTTGAAGGCGTTTAGCTTCTTCTTCGTCATATTGTTCCTGTGCGCGTTCCACCAACGAAACGATGTCACCCATACCCAGGATACGGTCGGCCATACGGGCAGGGTGGAACTGGTCGATGGCATCGAGTTTCTCGCCCGTACCTACAAACTTGATAGGTTTGTTCACTACCGAACGGATAGAGAGGGCCGCACCACCGCGGGTATCACCGTCGAGCTTGGTCAGCACCACGCCGTCAAAGTCGAGGCGTTCGTTGAACTCTTTGGCTGTGTTGACCGCATCTTGTCCGGTCATAGAGTCTACCACGAACAAAATTTCGTTGGGCTGGATGGCTTCTTTGATGGCAGCGATCTCATTCATCATCTGTTCGTCGACTGCCAGACGTCCGGCCGTATCGACAATTACCAGATCGTATCCCTTGGCACGTGCTTCTTTGATGGCATTCTGGGCGATGGAAACCGGATCTTTGCTGTCGATCTCCGAGTACATCGGTACGTCAATCTGTTCGGCCAATACGCGAAGCTGCTCGATAGCTGCCGGACGGTAAACGTCACATGCAACGAGCAACGGGCGTTTGTTCTTCTTGGTTTTCAGCATGCGGGCCAGCTTACCCGAGAAAGTGGTCTTACCCGAACCTTGCAAACCGGACATCAGGATGACTGCCGGCTGACCTTTGGTGTCGATTTCGACAGTTTCTCCACCCATCAGCTGGGTCAGTTCGTCATGAACAATCTTCACCATCAACTGGCTCGGTTTTACGGCTGTGAGCACGTTCTGTCCCAGTGCCTTTTCCTTCACCGTATCAGTGAATCCTTTGGCTACTTTATAGTTAACGTCGGCATCGAGCAGTGCCTTGCGCACGTCTTTCAGGGTTTCTGCTACGTTGATCTCGGTGATTTTGCCTTCACCTTTCAGAATCTTAAACGACCTTTCGAGTCTTTCGCTTAAATTGTCGAACATATCTTTGAATTATGAATTACTAATGATGTGTAAAGCCCGCCGCAAATTGTACGGATCGACACGGATTTTATATCTGACATAGAGAATATCTGTGCTAATCTGTGCAATCTGCGGTGAAATCAGCCGCAAATGTACAAAAATCTCTCGTACTTTATATCTTTTTGTTCTGCCATTTTGCTTTTTTGAAATAAATATAGCTTGTGGCGAGCAACAGTGTATAGTACAGAATCTCAATCGTAAAGCACCATTCGATGGGAGCTTTCACCCACATTCCGATGAAAATGATGTACGATCCGTAGATTGCAATCGTGATGGCTTCGAGCATCAGGGCTGCTTGAGTATTGCCTGTACCCGATATTCCGTTGAAGACGACGTTAGCAACAGAGGCAATCAGCATGGCCACGCAGATGACATATACCGATGATACCGATTCATTGATCAATGCCGTTTCGTTGGTGTATACCGAGAGCAATGCTTGTGGGAACAGGGCGGTTATGATGACCAGTCCCAGCATGATCAGGAAAGAGAAGCGCCCGATTTTGTTTATCAACGGCATCACGTAGTTGATGCCTCCCGCGCCGATGGCGTTGCTCACCAGGCTGTTGGTCGTGGTGGCCAGTGCATTTACCGGAATCAGCATAACGATGTAGATGCTTCTCACGATGTTGGCAATAGCGAGTTCGCGCTGTCCCAACCTCTCCACTGCCACAAAGAAAACAAACCAGGTGGCCATCGACAGGAAATACTGAAGCATGGTGAAGCACGATATACTGAGAATGCGCATCAACAAAACCGGGTCGAACGACCGCAAGCGGTTGAGGCCATACTTTTTCAGGTTGACGGTGATGTACGTATAAATCAGGAAAAAGAGCAGAGAAGCCGCTTCGGCGATTACGGAAGCAATGGCTGCTCCTTTGATGCCCATTTCCGGAAGCCCGAAGTGTCCGAATATCAGGGCATAGTCCAGTACCACATTGGTCAGCGCCATAACCACTGCATTGATGGTGAGCACCTTGGTGCGGGTGATTCCGATGTAGAGTGCCCGGAACATCACGTTGACAAATGAGAAGAAGAACCCGAAGATGCGCCAGTCGAGAAACTCCATCGTGGCATCATAAATGCTTTCGGAAGAGACCAGCAGGCGCATGATGTTTCCGCCGAACGCTTTGGTGAATCCGAAGAGCAGGAGAGCCATGACCAACAGGAACAAGACTCCCTGAATCATGACCGGACCTACATCGCCGTAACGTGCTTCACCGTTGCGGCGGGCAATGACGATCTGGGAACCGGTGCTGAATCCGAAGGCAATGGTGAAAATACAAATATAGAAAAGCCCACCCATGGCAGAAGCACCGAGGGCTATCTCACTGACACGTCCCAGAAAGGCAGTGTCGGTGACGTTGATGACATTTTGCGCAAGCAAGCTCAGGAGAATCGGGTAACTGACACTCCAGATCTGTTTGTTGGTATACATAAAGAAGGGTTTAAGTTTGCAGGTTGCAAAGATACAACTTTCTGTAGAAGTAGACGAGCGGATAGGGGAAGAAGTCAATTTCTTCCTGAGGGAAACGTGAAGAGGATGGTCGGCTTTCCGTCCGGATTTGTCTGTACTTTGTAGTTTCCTCCGAAATACTCAAATAGCAGGCGGTTGATTTCGTGACGGATGCATACCTCTTGCGAAGTAAATCTTTCGTCAGCCAGCGGAGAGTTGGTGATGCGGAAGTTGATGAAGTTCTTCTCCGTGTCGAGTGTCACCTTAAAGTCGATTTCCCGTTTTTCTTTGTACTTCTGCGGATATGTCAGTGCACTCAGCAACGCCTGTGTGAAACGGACGGTGTCTACCCGGATGTTCAGGTCTGTGTCAATTTCGTTTTCCAACCGGATGACGGTACACCCTTCACTATGCATGCGCGCCATATAGGTAGCTTCATTGCAGAGTTCCGCCAGTCCGTACTCCTGAATGTTGAACTTCATCATACCGGCTTCGAGCCGTGATAAATCAAGTACATCATTAACCAGGCGCATCAATTCTTCGGAGTTCTTCTGAATGATGGAAGAGTATTCTTTACGGAGCTCATCGGGCATGTTGGGTTCGGAGGCTATCAATTGTGAGAAACCCACTACACCGTTCAGCGGGATGCGGATGTGATAGCTTATGTTCGACAAAAAGCGATTTTTCATTTCGTTGGCTTCTTCCGCCATGCGGGTTGTTTCCCGTGTTTCTTTTTCCGATCGTTCCAAAGCCTTGCGTACGTGTGAAATGCGGAGCATGAAAGCAACCAGAATTATCAGGATAATGACCACCACTATTAAGGTGCCGAGTTGGATGTAGCTTTTCAGCCGTTCCTCTTCCAATGCCACTTTGTCGATGTTGTATTTGGCTTTTATCTGTTGCATCTGTTTGTCGAGAACGGTCGTTTCGATAGAGTCTTTAAGATGGAGCGTTTCGATGTACAGGGGAATGGCTTCCGCACTTCGTCCGGCTTCTGCCAGGAGGTCGGCTTTTGTCAATTTTTGGTGGATGTAATTGCTGTTGAAGTCCTCTTGCAGCAGCATGATGGTGGAGTCTATCTTGGCAAGTGCCCGGTCATACGCTTTGCAAGCCCGGAAGTATGCTGCATAGGCATCGTAATAGAGCACCCTGTAGAGAAAGAAGGTGTTGCCATTGAGAAATTTACCCGCTTTAACCAGATTTTTATGTGCTTGTTCCGGCTGGCCTGCATATAGATAATAATAGGTGTAATATACTTCGCAGAACAGGTAAACATCATAAAATGCCTCTTTGAGCATCGGGTTCGTGGAGGTATGGTGATGCAGTGTTTCTTTTAGCTTCGCAAGGTATTCGGAGAGTAATTGGTTGTTTTTCTGATCCTTGGTTATGGAAATCAGTTGACAGAGAATCGAGATTCGTACTACCGCATTATCTGTTTGTAAAGAGAGTTGATAGGCAGCTTCCAATGCTTTCATTCCTTCGTCCCATCTCTCTGTACTGATATAGACGTTGCCCAAGCATTGTTTTGCTCCGATCAGTCCGCGGGCGCAGTTCACTTTTTGGGCTCTTTCGTACATCAGGTTCGCTTCGTTGATGGCAAGTTCATACTGCTCTTCGTAGGTGCAGAGGTCTATCTGAAAGCGGAGCGCATCGAAATAGAGATCCCAGGTTTGCGATTTGCGGGCATAAGGCTCCATTGTGTCAAGCCATTTTTTTACGCTGTCCCGGTTGTTTTGGTTATAGTAGTACACTGTGTGCAGATAGGCGGCTATGGTGTTGTATCTGTCATTCTTCTGCAAGGTGGCTTCCTCGCGCAACAGACCCGAGAAGGTGATACACCTGGGAGTCAGTTGCTCTATTTGTGCCAGTCTCTTGAACATTTCCAGACGAGTCGAGTCATGCGGAAGTGACTGTGCCACCCGATACAGGCTGTCCGTTTCCGTTTGTGTATTTGCATGACACCATCCTAAGGCTCGGCAACATACTATGATGATAAGTATCAGTCGCTTCATCTTTCTGCCTCCTTTTCCTTTGCGGGCCGGACGGGGTGTGTAAACCGGAATCGCGCACCTTCGGTGTAGTCCGGGTCAATCCATATTCTCCCTCCGATTTGCTCGATGATAAGTTGACAGATCGAGAGTCCCAGACCTGTTCCCTGTGCACCTTCGTTCAGTTTCTCAAAACGATTGAATATCTGGTCCTGTTTTTCACGGAGGATACCACATCCGGTATCTGTCACAGTGAACAGAGCCATGGTTTCCGATTCTTTTTCTAATGTCAGGGTGATACTTCCTTCGGTAGTGAACTTGGTGGCATTGATCAGCAGGTTGATCAATACCTGTTGCAGGCGTGCCTCGTCTGTACGCAAAGTCAGTCTATCCAGTGAAGTGACAAAACTGACTCCGGCTTGTGTCTGCTTCACCTTCTCTACGGTGTTGATTACGTTACGGCATATATTGACGGCGTCACATTCTTTAAAATTGAAAGTCAGCTTGCCGGGATCGAGATTTGACAGGTCTATTACATCATTGATCAGCTTTAGCAGCAGTTCGGAGTTTTGCTGGATGATGTCATTGCATTGATACCGTGTGTCATTGTCGATGGATTCGTCGGTCAGGATGGATGAGAATCCGGAAAGTGCATTCAGTGGTGTTCGTATTTCGTGACTCATGTTCGACAGGAACAGACTTTTGGTACGTATCGAGTTCTCGGCATACTTACGGGCTATTTCCAATTCTTCTTTGGAGCGGAGAAGTCGGTTGGACTCCTGCCGGATGCGGACAATCAACAGCAAAACAAGCATCAATATAAAGATGGAAGCTATGATGATCCACAAGATGATTTGGTTTCGTTGAATTTGGTTCCGGATTTCCATCCGGTCTATCTGGTACATTCCCCGTAGGTCATTGATTTGCCGGGCATAGCTCAGAGCGTTCAAAGAGTCTTTTTGCCGGTTGGCCTTTTGATAGATACGATAGGCTTCTTCCGTTCGTCCCATTTGAGTCAGCAGTTGGGCACACTCAAGCTGCAAACCGATGTGTTTGTTGGGGGCAGGTGCTTTAGGGACCTTTGTCAGGCATTCGTATTGTTGCAGGGCCAGTTCATACTTCCCGACAGCTTGATAGTACTGGGCCAATATATAGTTGTAGATACTACGCAGGTAGAGATAATTCAGTTGTTCGTGGATTTTCCTGGCTTTGTCCAGTTCGGCTTTTCCCTTTTCGGGATCACCGGACTCGATGTTATAGTAGGCATTGCACGCACATATGAAAAAGTGGAATGTAGGATTAGGGTTATCGGCATACAGGTTTTCAAACTTTTGCAGATAGATGCGTACCTCGTCCATGTGCGAGGTCTGAATCAGGGTCAGGATGAATTTCGGAAGAATCTCTTGTTCGAGGATTTCGCTACCCGGTATTTTGTCAAGCAACTCCAGAGCTTCTTTATAAGATTCGATGGCGGGTTCCTGCATATTGGCATTCAAGTAGGCATCCCCAATGGCACGGCTGGAAAGAGCTATACCGATGGGGGAATTCAATTCTTTGGCTTCCTTATACATCCGGCGGGCATGGTCGATGGCCATATTCATGTCTCCTCGTGAGGCATAAGCTGTCACAATCAGTTGTTTCAACTGAAATAGAGTTTTATATTCTTTCTGCTTTTTCAGGAGAGGAGCCAATTCGTTGCCCCATTGGATAATACTGTCGTTGGGAGCTTCTTTACTATAGTTGAGGCTGTTGTCGATCAGGTCCAGCAGCGCTGACACGTGCCTTGTTGCTTTGTTATCGGCAGCATATGTAGTGACAGAGTATAAGGTTACTGCTATTACTATAAGCGCTATATTGAAAGACTTTCCCACAGTAAATGTTGTTTTCCCGATGTTTGTTTTATGCTTGTTTATGATGCATGTAGTGCAAAGCTAAATAAAAAGAGTGAGATTCAAACAGAATCTCACTCTTTTTACTATATTTTGTTCACAAAAGGAACTCTTTAGCTGTTCATGCTCATCAGGAACTCGTCGTTGTCTTTGGTTTTTTCCAATCTGTCTTTTACGAAATCCATTGCTTCGATAGGATTCATATCCGACAGATACTTGCGTAGAATCCACATGCGGTCCAGTGTCTGTTTGTCGAGCAGCAAGTCGTCGCGGCGGGTGCTCGATGCCACAATGTTGACAGCAGGGAAGATACGTTTGTTACTTAGGTTGCGGTCGAGCTGCAACTCCATGTTACCTGTACCCTTGAACTCTTCAAAGATTACTTCGTCCATCTTCGAACCGGTGTCGATCAGGGCAGTAGCGATAATGGTGAGCGAACCTCCGTTCTCTATGTTACGGGCTGCTCCGAAGAAACGTTTCGGTTTGTGTAGTGCATTGGCATCCACACCACCCGAGAGTACCTTTCCTGATGCCGGAGATACAGTATTGTATGCGCGCGCCAGACGGGTGATAGAGTCGAGGAAGATCACTACATCGTGTCCGCACTCTACCAATCTTTTAGCTTTTTCGAGTACGATGCCGGCAATTTTCACATGGCGTTCGGCAGGTTCGTCGAATGTAGAAGCAATCACTTCCGCATTGACACTGCGGGCCATGTCGGTTACTTCTTCCGGACGTTCGTCAATCAACAACATGATCATATATACTTCCGGATGGTTGGCAGCGATGGCATTGGCGATTTCTTTCATCAGGATGGTTTTACCGGTCTTGGGCTGAGCCACGATCAAGGCACGCTGTCCTTTACCGATTGGTGAAAAGAGGTCGACTACACGTGCCGACATCGAGTCGGAGTAGCCTCCCTTGCAAAGCTTGAACTTTTCGTCCGGGAACAGCGGAGTGAGATGGTCGAACGGTACACGGTCACGTACGAAAGCGGCATCACGTCCGTTGATTTTAGAAACCTTTACCAGCGGGAAGTATTTTTCGCCTTCTTTGGGCGGACGGATTACACCTTCTACTACGTCACCGGTCTTCAGACCGAATAGTTTGATCTGGGATTGCGAAACGTAGATATCGTCCGGTGAAGAGAGGTAGTTATAATCTGACGAACGGAGGAATCCGTAACCATCCTGCATGATTTCCAATACACCGGTTCCGGTGAGGATATCATCAAATTCATAAGGTTTCTCACGTTCAATCACGCGGCGTTCCTGAACGGGTGCGGCTTCGGCGGCATTTTGTTGCGGCATGGGACGCTGTTGTACAGGCTGACGCTGGTTATTGTTGCGTTGGTTATTATTATTGTTGTTGTAATTGTTGTTGTTATTGTTGTCTCGTGGGCGAATCACACGCGGGCGTTGGGGTTGTGCCACAGGTTCGGGGGCTGTTGCTGCTTCGGCTTTGGTCGATTCAAATTTGCCGAACAGTTCGGTTGGCAATTCTACTTTTTCCGAAGGCAGGTCTTCGATGGGGATAAAATCATCGTCTGCATCTATATCCGAGAGGATCGAGCTTTCTTCGTCTACAACGGCCGGTTTGGGTTTGAGAATCGGTTTGCTGATGGGACGTTTTTCTGTTTCCGGTTGGGCAGCGGGCTTTTCTTCTTGTGCCGATGGTACTGTTTCCGGTTTTTCGGTAGTTTCTTCTGCGGGTTTAGCTTCTGTTTCTACCTGATTTTTACGGGGACGTCCCGGTTTCTTTTTCGGAGTGGCATAAGGTGTCACTTTGACAGATTCGGCCGGAGTGGCGTTTGTTTCGGCATTTGCCTCTTTAGCTGTTTCTGGGGTCGGTTCTGTTGTTTTAGGTTGTGGCTGTGTTTTGGCTGCAGGTGTTTTGGCATCTGTTTTGGTTACTTCTCCATTCTTGGTAGAAGAGAAAACCTTGTCGGCGTTTTCCTTCTTTACTGTCACCCGAGAGCGTTTTTTCTTATCTTCTTTGCGTTCCTCTTTCAGTTTGTCGGCAGCTACCTTTTTAGTAGCTCCGGCTATGGCTTGTTCGTCGAGGATTTTGTAGACAAGTTCTTCTTTCTTAAGTGAGTCTGTTTTTTTGATACCCAATTCCTGGGCAATAGCTTGTAGTTCCGACAAATTCTTGTCGTTCAATTGAATGATGTTATACATACAGTATAGTGAGTTATTTAAATATTTTAATTTTATTCGTTGAAATACGTACGGCTGAAGCTGCGACGCAGAGGTCGGAAACTTAACAAACGCAATAATCTTTAAATGATGAATTAGGGATGTTTGGCTGAATCGGAAATCCGAATTTGTCTCCCGTTGGAGGGGTTCGGAATGTTTCAACGCCGCAAAGATAATAAATAATTTTGGTTTTTGTCTTCGTTTACTCTTTTTTTCTTCATAAAAGTGTACCTTTGTTGCATAAAAAGTAACTATTATGACAGCAAACGAAGTCCATTTGATTTATTTCTCGCCTACCCACACCTCTAAACAAGTTGGAGAGGCAATTGTTCGTGGAACCGGAATAACAAATGTGATAAACACGAATTTAACACAACAGGCAACTCAGGATTTAGTGATTGCCGAATCTGCATTAGCTATTATTGTCGTGCCGGTATATGGAGGTCGTGTAGCCCCTTTGGCCATGGATCGTCTGGCAAGTGTGCGCGGAAGTAATACTCCGGCGGTTATCGTGGTGGTATACGGTAACCGTGCTTACGAAAAATCGTTGATGGAACTTGATTATTGGGCTATTCAACAGGGGTTTAAAGTGATTGCCGGTGCTACTTTCATAGGAGAACACTCTTATAGTACAGAAAAATATCCCGTAGCTGCCGGACGTCCTGACGAACGTGACCTTGCTGTGGCAGCCGATTTTGGAAAGCAGATTTCAGATAAAATAGCATCTGCTACCGAACCGGAAAAATTATATGCGGTCGATGTCCGTAAAATCCGGCGTCCGCGTCAGCCTTTTTTTCCATTGTTTCGCTTTTTGCGGAAAGTGATTGCCTTGCGTAAAAGTGGAGTTCCCCTTCCCCGTACTCCTTGGGTGGAAGATGAATCTTTGTGTACTCACTGCGGTGCGTGTGCGAAAATGTGTCCTGTAAGCGCCATAGCCAAAGGTGACGAGTTGAATACGGATGCCGAACGCTGCATTAAATGTTGTGCCTGTGTAAAGGGATGCCCACAGAAAGCCAGAGTATATGATACCCCGTTTGCCGTACTACTGTCGCAATGTTTTGTTAAGCAGAAAGATCCCTGTACGTTGGTTTAATGAAAAAAGGTTAGTGGCATAGCATTGTGCAAGATTTTACTTGTTATTGGAGTTTGTTTCAATTAACATTGTTAACGTCATTTCCTTATAATTTGATTCTTGTGTGCAAATAACAAGTCTTTTGTATTTTAATAACTTGTTATTTGTATCCCAAGAATTATTTTTTATGAAGAGATTTTTCTACTTACATAAATTTAATTAGCCAGTTGTGAAAAGTATAACTAAAAATGATTTTAGTGTACGGTAAATTGGTCAGGATTGGGGGATCTGTCAGTGTCATTTGATAAATGGAGATTCTGTTTCCTGAACTATTGTACTCAATTATTGTTTTAAATAAACGTTTAAGATACAGTTACCTTAATATAATTATGCTGACATTTACCGATAACTTTGAGAATGATAAAGAGTTGATACTTCGTGATCATCTGGCACTTGAAAGAACCAAGCTGGCTAATGAAAGAACTTTGTTTGCATATATCCGTATGGCACTTTACCTTTTGACTGTGGGGATAGGGATATTTCAAATTGAAAGCATTTCACGTTTGGATGGGCTGGCGTGGGGATGTATTATAGCCGGAATCTTCTTGTTTTTCTTGGGCTTTGTCCGTTTCGAACAAATGAGAAAGCATCTGAAACAGTATACGAAAACATGTCGTGATACTGAGAATGAATCGTCACGGAAGAAGTGATTTTTTATTCTAGATTATTCGATAGGCTTGTCTTCGTGTATTTCAATGGTTTTGGTGGCTACTGCATATTCGTCGGGGAAAATTTTACCTCCCATTTCGTTTGCCCATGCTTTGGTAAACTCTGCACCGGTATATATGATGATGGAAGAATAATAAATCCAAGTGACGAAAACCACCATGAACGCAGCAGCCCCATAGACGGTTCCCACATTGGCTATTCCTATATAAAAGGAAATTCCCCATTGACCTATCAGTAGCAGTATGGTGGTTACAACAGCTCCGATGCAAACGTCTTTGCTTTTGATTTTGGCATCGGGTAATATTTTAAATATGAGTGTAAAGATGATGGTAGTGACACTCATATTTATGATGATTCCTACCACTTTTACCAACGAATCGGCTACTTCCGGATACTTAAAGATGAATTTTTGACTGAGTTCTCCGATTATATTGGTAATGGTGAATGTAATCAGGAGAATGAAGGCAAATACAAGTATTATTGAGAAAGAAAGTATCCGGTTTTTAATAAATTTAAGCCAGCTCTTTTTAGGGACGGCTTTTATTCCCCAAATTGAATTTAATGAACTTTGTATTTCTGCAAAAATAGTGGTGGCACCCAAAATAGAGATACCTAAGCTGACAAAGGCGGCCGACCTGGAGGAGTCTGTATTTTCTGCATTTTCTATAATAGAACGAAGGGCCTCGGTAACTTCAGGGCCCACAATCGGTTGTAGTTGGACATAAAGTTGATTGGCCAAATCCATATGGAAAAAGACACCGACAGTGACTAGAAGGGAAAGAAAAGGAATAATTGAAAACAAAGTCGCATAGGCTAATGAAGCGCTCAACCTCATAACGCTGTCGTCTATGAATCCCCAAACTGTATCTTTTATTATTTTGAAAAGCAGGGATAAACTAAGTCTTTTCTTTCTTTCGGAATGGATTTCCATTTTAATTCTTTTTTATCCAAACAGCAATATTACGGGTATTAACAGAAAATTCTCCACTTCCTTTTTCGTCTAATGTGATTTCTTGCTGAATATTTCCGGTTATTTCATGCCATATTTCACCTTTATGTTCTTCGCCCAAATCCATCTTTTTACTGCCGGCTTCATCATTAGACATTAAAAAGACTAAACCGGAACCGACATGTTCTTCATCTCCCGTACGAATAAAGCCAATGGCGGAAGGATGATCGAAATACTCAATCTGATCGCCATAAGCATATTTTCTTCTGGCATCCAGAAGAATATTAATGATTTGGGTATGAGGTGAGTTTTCTCCTTTGACACCATAATAATCTCCGTAGAACAAACAAGGATAACCGTCTTTTATTAATAATATCAGACCATAGGCCAATGGTTTGAACCAGTCTTCTATTTGTGATTCCAAGGAACTGCCCGATTGCGAATCGTGATTGTCGACAAAAGTGACTGCCAGATCACAGTGGTGCCCGACTAATGTGTTTTTTAGGATATTCTGCAGATCATAATTCTTGCCTTCTTGTGATGCTTGGAATAAATTATAATGTAATGGAACATCAAATAGGTTGACTTTGTGACCCACGGATTTTATGTATGCATCGAGTGTGTTCAAATCACCATTCCAATATTCGCCAACAGCGTAGAATTTGTCTCCTCTTTCGCTTCTTACCGCATCCAGGAATTGTGCAATGAACTTGTCTTTCATGTGTTTGATGGCATCCAGACGCATTCCGTCGAGGTTCAGCTCTTTGGAAACCCATTTTCCCCAACGATTCAATTCGGTGACTACTTCAGGATGATCCAGGTCTATATCATTGCATAATAAGAAATCGTAGTTGCCATTTTCATTGTCAACCCCTTCGCTCCACGCTTTGCCTTCACCCTGTATCTGGAAGATGCCACTCCGCTTTTTGGCATCGTCAAAACCGGTTCCTGAAAAATGATACCAATGCCATTTGAAGTCTGAATATTTATCCTTACGTCCATGGAAGCTGTATCCGGTCCAGCCCTGTATTTCGAACGGTTTTCCTAATGCTTGGGTTCTATCATTGGGATCGACTTCTACAACTATGAACTTTTCAGTGAAATCACCTCCTGCCTTATGATTCAGTACTACATCCAGATAAACGGAAATATGATTTTTATGTAATTCATCGATCATTTCTTTCAGTTCTTCTTTCGTACCATATTTCGTTCTTACGGTTTCTTTTTGATCGAACTCGCCGAGATCATACAAATCGTAGGTTGCATAACCTTCGTCTTGTTGTTCGTCGGCTTTGTAAGCGGGGGGAATCCATACTGCTGTCACACCAATCTCATGTAAATGTGACGCATCTTCTTTTAATTGTTTCCATAAATTTCCGTCATTTGGCAGATTCCATTCAAAATACTGCATCATTACACCATTTTCCATTATCCAATGCATTTAGTTATCGGAAAATAACAAAGAAGTGTATGATAAGGTTTCTTGTGTTTACCCAAAAGCACTGAAAGAAAGGATATCGGCGTTTGTGATTAGACTAACATGCGTTATTTGTCTTGCCATCATATCCCCATTTAACGTAAACAGCTCCCCAGGCAAATCCGGCTCCGAAAGCGGTGAAAATCAAATTATCACCTTTTTTGAGTTTATTTTCGAAATCCCAAATGCATAATGGAAGCGTACCTGCACTGGTATTGCCGTAGTGTTCAATATTGATCATAACCTTTTCTAATGGTACATCCAGACGTTGGGCAACAGCACTGATGATACGTTGATTGGCCTGGTGGGGAACGACCCAGTCTATTTCATCTTTTGTCAGTTGGTTTCTTTCGATGATCGACTCACATGCATCTGACATATTGGCTACAGCATATTTAAATACTGTACGTCCTTCTTGGTGAAGGTAA
Organism: Bacteroides fragilis NCTC 9343; assembly: GCF_000025985.1. Taxonomy (NCBI): domain Bacteria; kingdom Pseudomonadati; phylum Bacteroidota; class Bacteroidia; order Bacteroidales; family Bacteroidaceae; genus Bacteroides; species Bacteroides fragilis. The sequence continues at coordinate 3,543,887 of NC_003228.3, read as the reverse complement.
TGCATGTGGTTGTCAACTGTAAAATAAGAAGGTGAACAAACTGAACCACCGGCTTTCATGTGTAAAAAAGGAAGTCCTTTGCCGTCTGTTCTTAAAACGGAATCGATAACTCCTAAATGATCTGTTGTGGGTTCCAACAAGAAAGCTGCTGCACCATCAGCGAAAATAGGACAGGTGGCACGATCGGTGTAGTCTATCACAGACGACATTTTATCGGCACCAACAATAATGACTTTTTTGTATTTTCCCGAACGGATAAAGTTAGCCCCGGTTTCTAATGCATATAAGAAACCGCTGCAGACCGCTTGCATGTCGAAGGCAAATGCATTTTTCAACCCCACTCTTTCGCATAAAATGGAAGCCGTTGAAGGAAGCCGATAATCGGGAGTGGTGGTAGCTACAATTACCAGGTCAATATCATCCGGATTACTTTGAGTACGTTGCATCAGTTGTTTGACAGCTTTTCGTGCCATGTATGAGGTGCCGAGTCCTTCTTCATTCAGGATGCGTCTTTCTTTGATTCCGATACGTCCCATGATCCATTCATCGGTGGTATCTACAATTCTGGATATCTCATCATTAGTCAGGATATAATCGGGCACATATCCTCCAACTCCTGTAATTACTGCATTGATTTGTTTCATTAACTTTGTCTAAATAAGTAAGTTCTTAAGCGGGGGAAGTATAAAATGACTCCGAAAACTTACAACTTCTCGGATTGCATCTAAAATACCGGGCGCAAATATACAGAAAAGAAAGATTTATTCAATATCTTGTAATCTAAATGCGTTGAATTTCTTAGTGAGATTAGGATAAGTTATAATACAGAAATAGAATTAGGGAAATGATTAAATGAAGGAAGATAGGTTGCTTTGCAAGAAAAGAAAGAAATAATCAGGTCTGATTTTCTTAGTAAGAGTGAGGTCTTAATCTGATTTGTGTATCTGTTGGTTCAAGCGTTTTTGCTACTTCTTTACTTCTTTGGGTAACCATACTTTAGTCTGTTTCTGTATTTCTCGTTAATGCTTAGTAAATGGCCTATGTTATTCCGAAAGTATTTAATTTTTACGTTTTTGTTTATAAAAAGAAACTCCTGTAATTGTCAAAATTACAGGAGTTTATATCATTTGATCAAGAAACGGTGGTTACTTTGCCAATGCCTGAGCTACATCTACCGCACAAGCCACAGTACAGCCTACCATCGGGTTGTTACCAATTCCCAGGAATCCCATCATTTCTACGTGAGCAGGAACGGATGAAGAACCGGCGAACTGAGCGTCTGAGTGCATACGACCCATTGTATCAGTCATACCGTATGAAGCAGGACCGGCAGCCATGTTATCCGGGTGAAGAGTACGACCTGTACCACCACCTGAAGCTACTGAGAAGTATGGCTTACCTGCCAGTACACGTTCTTTCTTGTAAGTACCTGCAACCGGGTGTTGGAAACGCGTCGGGTTAGTAGAGTTACCTGTGATAGATACATCTACACCTTCTTTCCACATGATAGCTACGCCTTCACGTACATCATCTGCACCATAGCATTTTACTTTTGCACGAGGACCGTCAGAGTAAGCAATTTCACGTACTACTTTCAGTTCACCTGTGAAATAGTCAAACTGTGTTTGAACATAAGTAAAGCCGTTGATACGAGAGATGATCTGAGCAGCATCTTTTCCAAGACCGTTCAAGATACAACGCAGAGGTTCTTTACGTACTTTGTCTGCTTTTGCAGCGATTTTGATAGCACCTTCGGCAGCAGCGAAAGATTCGTGACCTGCCAAGAAAGCGAAACATTTGGTTTCTTCACGTAACAACATAGCAGCCAGATTTCCATGACCGATACCAACCTTACGGTCGTCAGCTACAGAACCCGGGATACAGAATGCCTGCAGACCTATACCGATAGCTTCGGCAGCATCAGCAGCGTTTTTGCAACCTTTCTTGATAGCGATAGCAGCACCTACTACGTAAGCCCACTTAGCATTTTCAAAACAGATCGGTTGAGTTTCTTCACACGTTTTATAAGGATCAACTCCAGCAGCTTCGCAGATAGCGTTAGCTTCTTCGATGTCTTTGATACCGTTAGCGTTCAAGGCTTCGATGATACCTTTGATACGGCGGTCCTGACTTTCAAATTTTACTTCTCTAATCATAATTTCTTTTCCTCCTTATATTATTCGTGACGTGGATCAATGTGTTTAACAGCTCCCTGTTCTGCAGTGAAGCGTCCGTAAGTACCGGTAACTTTCTTCAATGCTTCATTCGCATCAGTACCCTTCTTGATTTCATCCATGAATTTGCCCATGTGAACGAATTCGTATCCGCAGATTTCATCGTTTTTGTCAAGAGCAATTGTCTTGATGTAACCTTCTGCCATTTCAAGGTAACGAGGACCTTTAGCCAAAGTACCGTACAATGTACCTACCTGGCTACGCAGACCTTTACCTAAGTCTTCAAGACCTGCACCGATGATCAGACCACCTTCTGAGAAAGCTGACTGAGTACGTCCGTAAACGATCTGTAAGAAGAGTTCGCGCATAGCAGTGTTGATGGCGTCACAAACTAAGTCTGTGTTCAATGCTTCGAGGATAGTTTTTCCCGGGAGGATTTCAGCAGCCATAGCAGCTGAGTGAGTCATACCTGAACAGCCGATAGTTTCAACCAGAGCTTCCTGGATGATACCTTCTTTTACGTTCAGAGTCAGCTTACATGCACCCTGCTGAGGAGCACACCAACCCACACCGTGTGTCAGACCTGAAATATCAACAATTTCTTTTGATTTTACCCATTTTCCTTCTTCGGGTATGGGAGCCGGTCCGTGGTTAGGACCCTTCTTTACAACACACATGTGTTCCACTTCGTGTGAATAAGTCATAATTAGCTCTTTTTTAAGTGATATAATTAAAAATACGTAGTCACGATTCTCAAATCGCTCACAAAGGTAGTCGTTTTATTTGTTTTTGCAAATCGGGTTTTATTACTTTTTTATGAAAAGAGAAAAATAGAATTTGTGGTTTTGTTAGATTGTAATGTGGAGATGACATTTTAGATAATCTTTGTTTTGTTGAACTATTACTCTGATTCTTTGTTTCTTCTGAGAAAAATTGATCGGTTATGAATTTGAATGAGGTAGATATACATTATTTAATTGCAGCCATTAGTGTGATAACTTCGGCATTGGTGTTTTACACAATAGGAGTGTGGGGAGAGCGATTGCAGAAGAGGTTGAAATTTTGGCATCTGGTATTTTTTTTGTTGGGACTGCTGGCTGATTCTGTGGGAACGGCTTTAATGGAGAATATTGCGCGACTCACACACTTGCATGATGAAATACATACTGTGACCGGCATTATCGCTATCCTGTTGATGTTTATTCACGCTATGTGGGCTATCTGGACGTATGTGAAAGGGAGTGAAAGAGCCAAGGAACATTTCAACCGTTTCAGTATTGTGGTGTGGTGCATTTGGTTGATACCTTACTGCATAGGCGTATATCTTGGTATGTCATTGCATCATTGATTATCAATTATAAGGATTGAGAATTGAATCCCATCTGTTTCTTTGTATTGTGTAGATTGCTTTGAATAAGATGCTATACTTGTCAAATCTTTAATTATCTACCTTTAGAAGGTATTAGTGAAATTCTCGGAGAACAAATTGATGAACCTGTTATTCTTTTGTAAATTAGAAGGTTACTATGACTTGCTGTTTGTCGGTAAAAGGCTTGTTTTAACACACTGTTAAAACAAATGTTTTGATGATAGAGAAGAAGGCTTTTAAATGTAAAACACTTGTTCTTTGTATTCAAGCACAGAATGCATAGAAGATGGCATTAACAACGTTAATTGATAACGCTTGTTGCAATACCGAACTACAATGAACTGACATGCGATCCGGCAGAGAAGGTGATCAAATTATTCGTTATAGGATTATTATTGAAGAAAATTAAACGGGTTTCTAAAAAACTTATCAAAAAGCCTTTCTGAACCATATATTTCCGTATTTTTGTTTCCTGATATTTATAAATATAGAATTCACCTTATTATATATAGTGGAAATGATAGAAGTTACGGATGCCTCTTTGCAAAAAGCTGCGGGTGAGGGAATGGATGAATTTATCCAGGTGTTTACAGACAAGTATAAAGAAGTGATTGGCGGGGAACTTACTGCCGAAACAATGCCACTGTTGACAGGGGAGCAGCACTCTTTGCTGGCCTATCAGATTTTTCGGGATGAAGTCATGTTCGGTGGCTTTTGTCAATTGATTCAGAATGGGTATGGAGGTTATATCTTTGATAATCCTTTTGCAAAGGTAATGCGCCTGTGGGGAGCCGAGGATTTCTCGAAGTTGGTTTATAAAGCTAAGAAGATATACGATGCTCATCGCCACGATCTGGAGAAAGAGCGTACAGAGGATGAATTTATGGCTATGTACGAGCAATACGAGGCCTTTGATGATCTTGAAGAAGAATATCTGGATATTGAGGAGGAGGTTACAGCACTGGTAGCAAGCTATGTAGACGATCATTTAGAGTTGTTTGCAAAAATAGTTAAGTAATAGATGCAGTATTTTTTAAGTCTCTGCATTTACTTATTGTGAATTAGAATTTATATCTTTGCAAACTCTAAAAAATAGATTTATGAAACAATTGAAATTAATGGTGTTGACCTTAACCCTGTTGATGGGTACTATGTTTACTTCATGTATGGATTCTGGAGAAAGCGGTCCTCAGCAGTGGGCCGGTGTGGTGAAAGTGAATGATAGAATGGGTTATGTTACATTCACAGATGCTGCCGGTACGGAACTGATCCCTACTAACACGATTCCTGTAACTTTGAATGCAAGAATGGCTTACATTTATTGCCAGGTTGATGAAGGTCAGGACCTCTCAACAAATCCTAAGTCAATTAAAATTACACTTTTAGCAGATCCTACAGGAATTGATGCTACAGCAATAACCACTCCGAAAGTAGGTGAATCAGGTGATGTGACTACTAATGCACCTGTTGGTTCGTTGAGTTTTGTATCAGGATATTCAACTGTGGCCCCATTTCAGTTTAGTGAAAATACGATTGTATTACCGGTACTTTATCGTGTGAAAAATGTGACTACTACAGAAGATATTAAAAATGAGCTCGCTAAACATACTTTTACTCTTGTCTGCTATACAGATGATATTAAATCTGGTGATACCATTTTGAAACTTTATTTACGCTATAAAGTTGAGGATGAACCTGCTGCTATTGCTGAGCGTGCAACACGTACTTCCAGCTTTAAGGCTTATGAAATCAGCCAAATCTTAAGAGAATATACTCTGAAGAGTGGACAAACTAAACCTGCTAAAATAACTATAGTAGCACAGCAAAATGAGTACAACAATAAGTTGGAAGATACTTCTACTATAGAGAAGGTATATGAAATAGAATATAAAACTGCGGAATAATTTGAATTACAAAGCATTATTTCAAATAGCAATGTCATTGATTTCCTCTCCGGCCAAGGCCTGGGAGGAAATTCGTTTAGAGGATAGACGGGCAGTTCTTACTGTTTTTGTCTATCCTATGATTGGTTTATGTGGTTTATCCGTATTCATTGGTGCTTTGTGGACTAATGGTTGGGGAGGACCACAAAGTTTCCAGTTGGCCATGACGCAGTGTTGTGCGGTGGCGGTAGCTTTGTTCGGAGGTTATTTTCTGGCGGCTTATGCTATCAATCAGATGGGGATAAAAATGTTTGGTATGACCAATGATATCCCTTTGGCACAGCAGTTTGCAGGTTATGCGTTAGTTGTCACTTTTTTGTTACATATAGTAACCGGATTGCTTCCTGATTTCAGTATTATCGGTTGGCTGCTCCAATTTTATATCGTTTATGTGGTATGGGAAGGAGCAAGGGTTGTGATGCTGGTAGAAGAAAAGAATCGGTTGCGTTACACCATTTTCTCGTCGATTTTGTTAATACTATGTCCGGCGGTAATACAAGTTGTGTTCAACAAGCTAACAGCTATATTAAATTAAGAAAATAAAATGAAACTGGCTCCTATAAATATAAAGAATAAACGTGCTACTTTCGACTATGAGTTGATCGATACTTATACAGCAGGTATTGTGTTGACCGGGACGGAGATTAAGTCCATCCGTCTGGGTAAGGCAAGCTTGGTAGATACGTTTTGCTATTTTGCGAAAGGCGAGTTGTGGGTGAAGAATATGCACATTGCCGAATATTTTTATGGCTCGTATAATAATCATGCGGCCCGACGTGACCGTAAGTTGCTATTGAGCAAAAAGGAGCTGAATAAATTGGAAAGAGGGACGAAAGACGCCGGATTCACCATTGTCCCTGTGCGTTTGTTTATTAATGAAAGAGGTTTGGCCAAAGTGGTTGTAGCTTTGGCTAAAGGTAAAAAGCAATATGATAAACGGGAGGCTTTGAAAGAAAAAGACGACCGTCGTGATATGGACAGGATGTTTAAACGATGATAGGTTTGTACCTTTAGCAATGAAAAAAACTATTCAACAGCTGGTACTCGAACGTATCCTTATATTGGATGGCGCTATGGGTACAATGATTCAGCAATATAATCTTAGAGAAGAAGATTTTCGTAATGAGCGCTTTGCGCATATTCCCGGTCAACTGAAGGGGAATAATGATTTACTTTGTCTCACACGCCCTGATGTGATTCGGGATATACACCGTAAGTATCTAGAAGCCGGTGCAGATATCATTGAGACGAATACTTTTAGTTCTACTACTATTTCTATGGCCGATTATCATGTACAAGAGTATGTGCGTGAAATGAATCAAGCGGCTGTAAAGCTGGCACGTGAAGTGGCCGATGAATATACGGCACTAAATCCCGATAAACCCCGTTTCGTAGCCGGTTCGGTAGGTCCTACCAATAAAACATGTTCTATGTCGCCGGATGTGAATAATCCGGCTTATCGTGCTGTGACTTATGATGAAATGGCTGATGCTTATCAGCAACAGATGGAAGCTATGCTTGAAAGTGGGGTAGATGCTTTATTGATAGAAACTATCTTTGATACGCTGAATGCCAAAGCTGCTATTTTGGCGGCAGAACGTGCCATGAAGGCTACAGGAGTAAAAGTGCCTGTTATGTTATCTGTGACGGTTTCCGACACCGGAGGACGTACTCTTTCCGGACAGACGTTGGAAGCTTTCCTGGCTTCAGTGCAACACGCTGATATCTTCTCTGTCGGGTTAAACTGTTCGTTTGGTGCCAGGCAACTGAAACCTTTCTTAGAGCAATTGGCCGCTCGGGCTCCTTATTATATTAGTGCTTATCCGAATGCTGGTCTACCTAATAGTTTGGGAAAATATGACCAGACTCCGGCAGATATGGCCCATGAAGTAAAAGAGTATGTTCATGAAGGATTGATCAATATCATAGGCGGGTGCTGTGGTACTACCGATGCCTATATTGCAGAATATCCTGCATTGATTGCCGGAGCAAAACCGCATATTCCGGTTTGTAAACCGGATTGTATGTGGCTTTCGGGATTAGAACTGTTGGAAGTGAAACCTGAAATAAATTTCGTTAACGTGGGGGAACGTTGCAATGTAGCCGGTTCGCGCAAATTTCTTCGTTTGATTAATGAAAAGAAATATGACGAGGCATTATCCATTGCCCGTAAACAGGTAGAAGACGGAGCACTGATTATCGATGTAAATATGGACGATGGTCTTCTGGATGCAAAGGAGGAGATGACAACTTTCCTCAATCTGGTGGCTTCGGAACCGGAAATTGCTCGTGTTCCTGTAATGATTGATTCTTCGAAATGGGAAGTTATCGAAGCCGGATTGAAATGTCTTCAAGGAAAATCAATTGTGAATTCCATCTCGTTGAAAGAGGGAGAGGAGAAATTCCTTGAACATGCTCGTACGGTTCGCCAATATGGTGCGGCTGTGGTAGTGATGGCTTTTGATGAGAAAGGGCAAGCTGATACAGCCACCCGTAAAATAGAAGTTTGCGAACGGGCCTATCATTTGCTTGTAGATAAGATAGGATTCAATCCGCATGATATCATTTTCGACCCGAATGTATTGGCTGTGGCAACAGGGATCGAGGAACATAATAACTATGCGGTAGATTTTATAGAGGCGACGGCTTGGATTAAAAAGAATCTTCCGGGCGCCCATATCAGTGGGGGAGTAAGTAATCTTTCGTTCTCATTCCGTGGAAACAACTATATTCGTGAAGCGATGCATGCCGTATTTCTTTACCATGCCATTCAGAAAGGGATGGATATGGGGATTGTGAATCCGGGTACTTCTGTATTGTATACAGATATTCCGGCGGATGTACTCGAGAGGATTGAAGATGTAGTATTAAACCGGAGAAGTGATGCCGCAGAACGATTGATAGAATTGGCTGACCGGTTAAAGGAGGCTTCTGCGGGTAATACTTCGGCCGGGCAACCGGTAAAACATGATGCCTGGAGGGACGGTACGGTAGAAGAACGCTTGCAATATGCTTTGGTAAAAGGAATCGGGGATTTTCTGGAAGAAGATCTTGCTGAGGCTTTGCCTAAATATGATAAAGCGGTGGATGTGATTGAAGGACCGTTGATGAATGGAATGAATCATGTGGGCGAATTGTTTGGCGCAGGTAAGATGTTTCTTCCACAAGTGGTGAAAACAGCCCGTACGATGAAGAAAGCCGTTGCAATCTTACAACCTATTATAGAATCGGAAAAGGTGGAAGGTACTGCTTCGGCAGGAAAAGTTTTGCTGGCCACTGTGAAAGGGGATGTGCATGACATTGGCAAAAATATAGTCTCGGTTGTGATGGCATGTAATGGTTACGATATTATTGATTTGGGAGTGATGGTACCGGCTGAATCGATTGTCCAAAAAGCCATTGAGGAGAAAGTGGATATGATCGGACTTAGTGGGTTGATTACTCCTTCACTGGAAGAGATGGTACATGTGGCTATGGAATTAGAAAAAGCCGGATTGGATATTCCATTGTTGATAGGAGGAGCGACTACCTCTAAACTACATACAGCATTGAAGATTGCTCCGGTTTATCACGCTCCGGTTGTTCACTTGAAGGATGCTTCGCAGAATGCGGGCGTTGCTGCTCGGCTGATGAGTCCGAAATCGAAAGAAGAGTTGGCAAAAGAATTATCCGGTGAATATGAAGCCCTTCGTGATAAGAGTGGCATGATGAAGCGTGAAACCGTTTCATTGAAAGAAGCTCAGGAAAACAGATTGAAACTTTTTTGATATAAAAAGAAATTATGGTAATAAAGAAAGCAGTTTATGTATGGGTGATCGGGATACTGGGAATGATTTCATTCGCAGCTTGTTCATCTGCTTCTCAAGGAGAAGTCCCTTCGACATCCAATGCTGCGTTGGATAATATTTTTGCACGTAAAAGTGTGCGGGCTTATTTAGACAAGGAAGTAGAAAAAGAAAAAATAGATTGGATGCTACGTGCCGGAATGGCTGCACCGTCCGGAAAAGATATTCGTCCGTGGGAGTTTGTATTGGTCACCGACCGGGTTGCTCTTGATTCGATGGCCGCTGCTTTACCTTATGCAAAGATGCTGACTCAAGCTCGCTATGCCATTGTTGTATGTGGAGATGTAGCTCAATCTTCCTATTGGTATCTGGATTGTTCGGCTGCTGCACAGAATATATTATTGGCTGCCGAAGCACAGGGGCTGGGTGCGGTATGGACAGCTGCTTATCCTTATGAAGACCGTATCAGGGTTGTTCGTAAATATACGGAGCTTCCGGGGAATATAGTGCCCCTGTGTGTGATTCCGTTTGGTTATCCGGCAACTACCCAAGAGCCTAAACAGAAATTTGATGAGAAAAAAATTCATTACGATAAGTTTTAAACCGTTTATTGGCTTTTCTGAAAGCTGCTTCTGATAAAACGAGGCAGCTTTTTTATTTTTATTCCTTTCCTTCTGATAATTTCTGCATTTTGTTTCTCTATTTCAATAAATTCCTTACATTTGCACCAATATTAATCGAAATCTGATACACGAATGTTTGGAATTAGCGACTCACTTATCATTTTGCCATACTTGCTTTCGGTAGTATGTGTGCTCTTTGCTGCTTGGTTTGGCTTCAAATACTGGAATAAAGACGACGAAAAAGATAAAACACGATGAATACATTTACACTTGGACTGATTGTGATAGCCTATCTGCTGTCACTGGCCTATCTTGGTTTTTTAGGTTATAAGAAAACATCCTCCGCCAGTGATTACCTGGTAGGAGGTCGACAGATGAATCCGTTTGTCATGGCACTCTCTTACGGTGCCACTTTTATATCAGCTTCTGCTATTGTCGGCTTTGGTGGGGTAGCAGCAGCTTTTGGTATGGGTATTCAGTGGCTTTGCTTTTTGAATATGTTTATAGGTGTAGTGATTGCCTTTATTTTTTTCGGACTCCGGACGCGGCGAATGGGTGCTAAATTGAATGTAAGTACATTTCCTCAATTGTTAGGCAGGCATTATCGTTCACGGGGAATACAAGTCTTTGTTGCCGCAGTGATTTTCCTCGGAATGCCTTTGTATGCCGCAGTGGTTATGAAAGGTGGTGCTGTCTTTATCGAACAGATTTTCCAGATTGATTTTAATATTTCACTTTTAATATTTACGTTGGTAATAGCTGCCTATGTGATCGCAGGAGGTATGAAAGGAGTAATGTATACAGATGCTTTACAGGCAGTTATTATGTTTGGCTGTATGCTGTTTCTGCTTTTTTCGTTGTATCGGGTACTGGATATGGGCTTTACTGAAGCCAATCAGGCTCTGACGGACATAGCTCCCTTAGTTCCTGAAAAATTTAAGGCGTTGGGACATCAAGGGTGGACGGCTATGCCTGTTACCGGTTCACCTCAATGGTATACATTAGTCACTTCTCTTATCTTGGGAGTTGGAATCGGTTGTCTTGCGCAGCCTCAGTTGGTTGTGCGTTTTATGACGGTTGAAAGTAGCAAACAACTAAACCGTGGGGTTTTTATCGGGTGTTTTTTTCTGATTATTACCGTAGGTGCTATTTATCATGCAGGTGCATTGAGCAATCTTTTCTTTCTTAAGACCGAAGGTGTTGTAGCTACGGAAGCAGTCAAAGATATGGATAAAATCATCCCATACTTTATAAATAAGGCAATGCCGGATTGGTTTGCCGCTCTTTTTATGCTCTGTATCCTTTCTGCCAGCATGTCTACACTGAGTTCACAGTTTCATACGATGGGAGCTTCGGTTGGTTCCGATATTTATGGTACTTACAAGCCTCGTTCACGTGGTAAATTGACTAATGTGATCCGTTTGGGAGTTTTATTTTCAATTTTAGTGAGTTATATTATCTGCTATATGTTGCCCAACGATATTATAGCCCGTGGAACTTCTATTTTTATGGGTATTTGTGCTGCAGCTTTCCTGCCGGCCTATTTTTGTGCTTTATATTGGAGACGTGCTACCCGTCAGGGAGTGATGGCAAGCCTTTGGATAGGGACTATAGGTAGTTTGTTTGCGCTGGCCTTTCTGCACCAGAAAGAGGCTGCGGCAATGGGGGTATGCAGGTGGCTTTTCGGTAAGGATGTGTTGATCGAAGCCTATCCTTTTCCGATGATAGATCCGATATTGTTTGCATTGCCATTATCGGTAGCAGCCGTTATTATTGTGAGTTTATTAACAGAGAAAGGGAAAAAATAAAATATACTATATGCTGTCAAGGGCTTGCAATTCTTATAATTGCGAGCTTTTGCCCTATTTCAACTTTTTATTTTCTTCTTATACGATTCATATCTTGAGTTAATGTCTCTGACGAAATTGTAGGTCTCTATTCCACGGAAATATCCGTTTTTGCATACCGGATCAGTGAAATATTCTTCATTGCTTTTTAGTAGGATGTAATTTTCCACATTGTCTGTCCATACGGTTTTATTCTTACCGTATTTATCTGCCAGTGCAATTGCGTCAAAAATATGTCCCAGCCCGGCATTATATGAAGCGAGTATAAACTTAATCCGTTCCTGTTTATCCGGCACCATGCTTAGGCTGCGATCTGTCGCTGCAATGTATTTCACCGCAGCTTTGATACTTTCTTCCGGGTTTTGCTCTTTGCCCGGTGGAACCCCCATTGCACGGGCGGTGGCAGGCATTAATTGCATCAGTCCCTTTGCTCCGGCCCATGATACGGCAGTTGTATCGAAGTTCGATTCGGTATAGGCCAAGGATGCCAACAGACGCCAGTCCCAACCTATCTCTTGCGCATATTTCTTGAATAAGTTGTCATAATGAGAGATTTTACCCTCTTTTAAGGATAAAATGGGAGAATGAGGCATTGCTTTACTGATCTCAAAATATCGTTTCATACTTGCGGTATATGCCGGCGAAGTCATATTCTGTTTATGCCATTCGTCTGCTGCTGCTGCCAGTTGCGGACAATCTTTACGTACGGCCCAGGAAGCGCGTTGGTCAAAACTGATAGACAGACTAGTGTTCAGGTTAGGATAATAAGTTGCATTCAACTTAGCGACATCATTATCAGCCACTGTATAAGGAATTTTACCTTGTGCAACTTGGGTTATCAAATCCTCGGCAGTAATGCTGTCATTGGTTACTTGATGAATCAGAATGCCTCCTCCCAGCTCTTTATTCAAGTTAACCAATCGTTCGTAATATTTGCCCGGTTTCACATATATATTTTTTCCGACCAACTCAGTTACATCTTTTAGCGGTTTTGTTTTCCCATTGGTTCGTTGGACAATTACCTGGTGGGTGATTACTTCTTCGCCACAATAGATCAGGCTGTCTTTTAATTCTTTAGTAATCGGAATATTGTATGCGATAATATCTCCTTCGCCATTTAGTAACTTTCGGATGAGTTCCGGTACGTTTTTGGCTACTTCTATTCGCAATTTCACTCCTAAACTTTTGGCAAATTGTTCACTGAGTTCGTATTGGAAACCCATGTCTTGCCCACGATAGATGAAATAAGAAGTAGAACTATAAAGAGTCAGAACAACGAGTTCTCCGCTATCTTTGATTTGTTCCAGATCGTGTGCAGAGGACTCCTCTGTAGCTACTGCTTGTTTGTTGCGGCAAGACAATACACAGAAAAGAAGAAAAAGCAGGGAGTAAATTATCAGATGCCGTTTCATGGCCTACCGATGTGTTTTTTTATGTACATGGTCAATATATCGATGGCTACTTGATTGCTCCCTCCTTCGGGAACAATCAAATCTGCGTAGCGTTTACATGGTTCGATGAACTGTAAATGCATAGGTTTCAGCACGCGCGTATATCGCTCCATTACAGCCTCTGCAGTGCGGCCCCTTTCCACTACGTCACGTTGGATCACACGGATCAACCGTTCGTCCGGATCGGCATCTACAAATATTTTCAGATCCATCATATTGCGCAGCTTTTTGTCACATAAAGCCAGGATACCTTCGATTATGACCACTTCACGTGGTTCAATATGGATCGTTTCGGGTTGGCGGGTACAAGTCAAATAAGAATAGGTGGGTTGTTCGATACACTTGCCTTCTTTAAGGAGGGCAACATGTTTAGACAAAAGGCTCCATTCAAAAGCATCGGGATGGTCAAAATTGATATTCTGGCGTTCTTCAACCGGTACGTGGCTACTGTCTTTATAGTATGAATCCTGAGGTAGCAATACTACTTCACCAGCTGGTAGACTCTCAATGATTTTCCGTACGACGGTGGTCTTTCCCGAGCCTGTTCCGCCTGCTATTCCTATTATTAACATCCTTTTATAGTGTATATTTGAAACAAATAGAGTAATTTTGCAACTGTAAAAAACAGCTTTGGCTGACAAATATAAAAACAAATAATTAAAATAACAACGTAATGGTAAAACACATTGTATTATTTAAGTTAAGAGACGACGTTCCTGTAGAAGAGAAACTTGTTGTGATGAATAGTTTTAAGGAGGCTATTGAAGCATTACCTGCTAAAATCTCTGTGATCCGCAAAATTGAAGTCGGATTGAATATGAATCCGGGAGAAACCTGGAATATTGCGTTGTATAGTGAATTTGATAATCTGGATGATGTGAAGTTCTATGCTACCCATCCCGAGCATGTGGCTGCCGGTAAGATTTTGGCAGAGACAAAAGAAAGTCGGGCTTGTGTAGATTATGAATTTTAGTTATAAATAAATAATAGCTTTTTAAGATTAGCCAAAACCTCAAACCGGGAAAATCCGATAGCTGTTATATTTCTAGAAACATCATAAACAATTTTAAAGAATGAAGAAATTATCCTTTTTTCTGCTTTTGTTGCTGGTCGTATTTACGGCGCAGGCACAGATACAAGAGCCTGTGAAGTTTAAAACGGAGCTGAAAACCCTGTCGGGAGCCGAAGCGGAAATCGTTTTTACAGGTACGATCGATGCCGGTTGGCATGTATATTCTACCGATTTAGGTGATGGTGGTCCTATCTCCGCTACTTTTAATGTAGAGAAGATGTCAGGTGCCGAAGTTGTTGGTAAATTAACCCCTCGGGGAAAAGAAGTTTCGGACTTTGACAAACTGTTCGAAATGAAAGTACGCTATTTTGAAAAAACGGCTCAATTTATACAGAAGATAAAGTTTACCGGCAGTGACTATTCAATAGAAGGGTATCTGGAATATGGTGCATGCAACGATGAAAATTGTCTGCCTCCTACACAAGTTCCCTTTAAATTTTCGGGTAAAGCCGCTGCTACTGCCGAAGTCTCGGCAAAAGAAACCCCTGCAACTCCGGTAAAAGAGCCAGTCGCCACTGTTACAGACAGTATTGTAGAACCGACAGCTACAACTGTTACCACTGCGATAGGCAGTGTTGACTTATGGAAGCCTGTAATTAATGATTTGAAGAAATTCGGTGAGGCAAACTCTCAGGAAGATATGTCATGGATCTATATTTTTATTACAGGATTTTTAGGAGGTTTGCTGGCCTTGTTCACTCCTTGTGTATGGCCTATCATTCCGATGACTGTAAGTTTCTTCCTGAAGCGAAGCAAGGACAAAAAGAAAGGTATCCGGGATGCATGGACTTATGGGGCATCCATCGTGGTAATCTATGTAGCGCTTGGCCTTGCCATTACCTTGATATTTGGTGCCAGTGCTTTGAATGCCCTTTCCACTAATGCTGTTTTCAATATCTTGTTCTGTCTGATGTTGATCGTATTTGCTGCTTCTTTCTTCGGAGCTTTCGAACTGACACTTCCCGCAAAATGGAGTACGGCAGTGGATAGCAAGGCGGAAGCTACAAGCGGATTACTGAGTATTTTTTTGATGGCGTTTACATTATCGCTTGTATCTTTTTCTTGTACAGGTCCTATTATCGGATTTTTGTTGGTACAGGTTTCTACTACAGGTAGTGTAGTCGCTCCCGCGATTGGTATGTTGGGCTTTGCTATTGCATTGGCTCTGCCATTTACTTTATTCGCTTTATTTCCGTCTTGGCTGAAGTCAATGCCTAAGTCTGGCGGTTGGATGAATGTGATTAAAGTGACATTGGGTTTCCTGGAATTAGCTTTTGCTTTAAAATTCCTGTCTGTTGCCGATTTGGCTTATGGATGGAGAATTCTGGATCGTGAGACTTTCCTTGCTTTGTGGATTGTTATTTTTGCTCTGCTTGGTTTCTATCTGTTGGGTAAGATTAAATTTCCTCATGATGACGATGATACGAAAGTAAGTGTATCTCGTTTCTTCATGGCACTGGTTTCATTAGCTTTTGCTGTTTATATGGTTCCGGGCTTATGGGGAGCACCCTTGAAAGCGGTTAGTGCTTTTGCACCGCCTATGAAAACCCAGGATTTTAATCTTTATACCAATGAGGTACATGCCAAGTTCGATGATTATGATTTAGGTATGGAATATGCCCGTCAGCATAACAAGCCGGTAATGCTCGATTTTACAGGATATGGTTGTGTGAACTGTCGTAAAATGGAGCTTGCCGTGTGGACCGATCCGAAGGTTAGCAGCATCATCAATAATGACTACGTACTGATTACTCTTTACGTTGACAATAAGACTCCGCTTACTGAACCGGTGAAGATCATGGAAAATGGTACAGAACGCACTTTGCGTACGGTAGGTGATAAATGGAGTTATCTGCAGCGTGTGAAGTTTGGTGCCAATGCCCAGCCTTTCTATGTTCTGATAGACAATGAGGGTAATCCGCTGAACAAGTCGTATGCTTATGATGAGGATATATCCAAGTATATCAATTTCCTGCAAACAGGACTTGAAAATTATCGGAAAGAGAAATAGATAATACAGTGTTCTCAATAAATAAAGGGCTGTCTTCACTATTGGAGGCAGCCTTTTATTCTTTTGCGAAATGAATACTCATTTTTATCGCATTGGTACTTCCATTAGCAATAAGGTCGCTTCTTGGGTTATTTCCACTTTAAAGCTCTTTGTATCCCAAAGACCGATGCCGTCACGTCGTGACAATCGGTTGCCTGCAACTTCCACATCTCCTTCGATGATAAAAAGATAAACTCCGTTACCTTCCTGATGCAACTTGTATTCGAAACTCTTTCCTGCGTCAAATGTTCCCATAGAAAACCATGCATCTTGCTTAATGGAAGCGGGTACTTTACCGTCCGGTGAAATAATTAGAGCAAGTTCGTTTCTTTTCAGTAAAGGACGAATATCGTAGTTGTTATATTCCGGCTCTGTATTTTCAATTCTCGGGAATACCCATATTTGCAAAAATTCCAATTGCTCTTTGTCACTTCCATTATATTCACTGTGGAAGATACCTTTCCCCGTACTCATAACCTGGATATCGCCGGGTGTGATTGTCCGGGTGTTTTTTACGCTGTCGCCATGTCTCAGATACCCCTTCAGGGGGATAGAAATGACTTCCATATTCTGGTGAGGGTGTGTATCGAATCCCATTTCAGGGTCAACGCTATCATCATTCAGTACCCTCAATACGCCGAAATGCATTCTTGACGGGTTATAATAGTTTGCAAAACTAAATGTATGGTGGGTTTTCAGCCAACCATGATTGAAATAACCCCTTGAAGAGGCTTTGTCTACTACTGTTTTCATACTTTTCCTTTCTTAATAGAACATCTGTATAACAAACGAATTATAGATAAAGTTCTGGTGGTGAGATGGGTGCATTTTGCGAAAAGATTTATATCTTTGAGCATTCTAAAACGAAAAAGGTATGAAAAAAATTATTAACCCGTGGAAGGGGATGGAAGGATATAATTGCTTTGGTTGTGCCCCTAACAATGAAGCCGGTGTGAAAATGGAATTTTATGAGGATAACGATGAAGTGATTAGCATCTGGCGTCCCCGTCCCGAATACCAGGGATGGATTGATACGCTACATGGAGGTATCCAGGCCGTACTTTTGGATGAAATCTGTGCATGGGTTATTCTCCGGAAGTTACAGACTACGGGGGTGACATCAAAAATGGAGACACGTTATCGTAAGTCGATCAGTACTAATGATTCACATGTAGTGCTCAAAGCGCATATTAAAGAAGTGAAGCGTAACATTGTGATAATTGAGGCACGTCTTTATAATAAAGATGAGGAATTGTGTACAGAAGCTCTCTGCACTTACTTTACTTTTCCGAAGGAGAAAGCCAGAGAAGAGATGCATTTTTTGTCATGCGAAGTAGAAGATGAAGAGATTCTTCCTTTAATTTGAAAGAAAAATAGAAGAATTTCTGATAATTGTTTGGTGATTCAGAACTAATACTTTATTTTTGTCGCATAAACAATAAAGATATGAACATTACTATTACACATCGTCATCATCATTACTCAATCGAATAACTCGGTGGGCAAGATGGTATTGTGTATATATATGATAGAATACGAGGCTTACCGATAAGGTGAGCCTTTTTTATTTTCTATATATCGAATTATAAATTGTAAATTAAGATATTGTAATTATGTTAAGAATCGCAGTACAAGCCAAAGGGCGTCTTTTTGAAGAAACGATGGCCCTTCTTGAAGAATCAGACATCAAACTGAGCACAACCAAACGTACTTTACTCGTACAATCGTCCAACTTTCCGGTTGAGGTACTTTTTCTCCGTGACGATGATATTCCCCAATCTGTAGCTACAGGAGTTGCCGACCTGGGTATAGTAGGAGAAAACGAATTTGTAGAGAGGCAGGAAGATGCCGAAATCATTAAGCGTCTCGGGTTTAGCAAATGCCGTTTGTCTTTGGCTATGCCCAAAGACATTGAATATCCCGGTTTGAGTTGGTTTAACGGAAAGAAGATAGCTACTTCCTATCCCGGAATTTTAGATGCTTTTATGAAAAGTAACGGGGTGAAGGCTGAAGTGCATGTCATTACCGGTTCTGTAGAAGTTGCTCCCGGCATCGGATTGGCGGATGCTATTTTCGATATTGTCAGTTCCGGTTCTACTCTGGTCAGCAATCGTCTGAAAGAAGTGGAGGTCGTAATGAGATCAGAAGCTTTGCTGATAGGCAACAAGAATATGAGTAAGGAGAAAAAAGAGATATTGGACGAATTGCTTTTCCGCATGGATGCTGTGAAAACTGCTGAAGATAAAAAGTACGTACTGATGAATGCTCCTAAAGATAAACTGGAAGATATTATTGCTGTGCTACCGGGTATGAAGAGTCCTACTGTGATGCCGTTGGCACAAGATGGTTGGTGCTCTGTACATACAGTGCTCGATGAGAAACGGTTTTGGGAGATCATAGGTAAGCTGAAAGCGCTGGGAGCGGAAGGTATTTTGGTGTTGCCTATTGAGAAGATGATTATATAGGAAAATCTGTTGGTTGAACTCTTAAATTAAAAATTATGAAACTGATTAAATATCCGGACCGGTCGCAATGGAATGAGATCTTGAAGCGTCCTGTGCTTGAGACAGAAAATCTTTTCGATACTGTACGCAATATTATTAACCGTGTGAGAGCCGGAGGGGACCGGGTGGTCATGGAATATGAGGCTGTGTTTGATAAAGCTGAACTCACCTCATTGGCTGTTACTTCTGCGGAAATAGAAGAAGCTGAAAAGGAGGTACCCATCGAACTGAAGGCAGCTATTTATCTGGCTAAACGTAATATTGAGACATTTCATTCTGCACAGCGTTTTGAGGGGAAAAAGGTGGACACGATGGAAGGTGTTACTTGCTGGCAAAAAGCTGTTGCTATTGAAAAGGTCGGATTGTATATCCCTGGAGGGACAGCCCCTCTATTCTCCACTGTGCTTATGTTGGCTATACCTGCTAAGATTGCCGGATGTAAAGAGATTGTACTTTGTACACCGCCTGATAAGAATGGAAAGGTACATCCTGCTATCCTGTTTGCCGCTCGTCTGGCTGGAGTCAGCAAAATCTTCAAGGCAGGCGGAGTACAGGCCATTGCCGCTATGGCTTACGGGACAGAGAGTATTCCTAAAGTTTATAAGATCTTTGGTCCCGGCAATCAGTATGTCACCGCTGCCAAGCAACTTGTCAGCCTGCGGGATGTCGCCATTGATATGCCTGCGGGCCCGTCGGAGGTAGAGGTTCTGGCTGACGAATCTGCCAACCCGGTGTTTGTGGCTGCCGATCTTCTTTCTCAGGCGGAACATGGAGTGGATAGCCAGGCGATGCTGGTTACGACTTCTGAGAAGCTACAAACGGAAGTCGTTTACGAGGTCGAACGCCAATTAGGCTATCTAACCCGTCGCGATATTGCCGAAAAATCTTTGGCCAGCAGTAAGTTGATATTGGTGAAGGATATGGAGGAAGCTTTGGAACTTACCAATGCTTACGCTCCTGAGCACCTGATTATTGAGACGAAGGACTATATGGAAGTAGCCGGACAGATAGTAAATGCCGGTTCGGTATTTTTGGGTGCCTTCTCTCCCGAAAGCGCAGGTGATTATGCTTCGGGAACTAACCATACTTTACCTACCAACGGCTATGCCAAAGCCTATAGTGGAGTGAGCTTGGACAGTTTCATCCGTAAGATCACTTTTCAAGAGATACTTCCCAGTGGAATGTCGGCTATTGGCCCGGCTATCGAGGTGATGGCTGCCAATGAACACCTGGATGCACATAAAAATGCGGTAACTGTTAGATTGGAGGAGATAAGAAAATGAAAACATTGCAAGAATTAACCCGTCCGAATATCTGGAGACTAAAACCCTATTCTTCGGCCCGTGATGAATATAGTGGGGCGGCAGCATCTGTTTTTCTGGATGCTAACGAAAACCCGTATAACCTGCCGCACAATCGCTATCCGGATCCGATGCAACGGGATCTGAAGTTGGAATTGTCCAAGATAAAAAAAGTAGCTCCTGCCCATATCTTTCTGGGAAATGGCAGTGATGAGGCTATTGATTTGGTGTTTCGTGCTTTCTGTGAGCCGGGCAGAGACAATGTGGTTGCTATCGATCCTACGTACGGCATGTATCAGGTTTGTGCCGATGTCAATGATGTGGAATACCGCAAAGTGCTGCTTCACGATGATTTTCAGTTTTCTGCCGATGAGTTGTTGGCAGTTGCGGATGAACGGACTAAGATGATTTTCCTTTGTTCACCCAATAATCCGACGGGAAATGATCTGCTTCGGTCTGAGATAATAAAGGTGATCAATGATTTCGAAGGATTGGTCATTCTGGACGAGGCTTATAATGATTTTTCCGATGAACCCTCATTTTTGTCAGAGTTGGGTAAGTATCCGAATCTGATTATCTTACAGACTTTCTCAAAAGCGTTTGGTTGTGCAGCTATTCGTTTGGGGATGGCTTTTGCCTCCGAGGGGATTATCGGTGTTTTGAATAAAATCAAGTATCCGTATAATGTGAATCAGCTGACTCAGCAACAAGCTATAGAAATGCTCCACAAATACTACGAGATAGAACGCTGGGTAAAAACATTGAAGGAGGAGAGGGGGTATCTGGAAGAAGCTTTCGTAGAGTTGCCTTGGGTATTACAGGTATTTCCATCGAATGCCAACTTCTTTCTGGCACGTGTGACCGATGCTGTGAAAATTTATAATTATCTGGTGGGAGAGGGTATTATTGTACGTAATCGAAATTCCATATCATTGTGTGGCAACTGCCTTCGTGTGACTGTAGGTACACGGGCTGAGAATGCCAAACTGATTGGAGCACTGAAAAAATATCAATAGGAAAAATGAAAAAGAAAGTACTTTTTATTGACCGTGATGGCACGCTTGTCATTGAGCCGCCTGTCGACTATCAGCTCGATTCACTGGAGAAGCTTGAATTCTATCCTAAAGTTTTCCGCAATTTGGGCTTTATTCGCAGTAAACTTGATTTTGAGTTTGTCATGGTGACCAATCAGGATGGTTTGGGCACCTCTTCTTTCCCGGAAGAAACTTTTTGGCCGGCGCACAATCTGATGTTGAAAACTCTGGCCGGAGAAGGTATTACGTTCGATGATATCCTGATAGATCGTAGTATGCCCGAAGATTGTGCTTCTACGAGGAAGCCGCGTACAGGAATGTTGACTAAGTATATTTCCAATCCGGAATATGATCTGGAGGGCAGCTTTGTCATTGGAGATCGTCCGACAGATGTAGAATTGGCCAAAAATATAGGTTGCCGTGCCATTTACCTTCAGGAATCCATTGATTTGCTGAAAGAAAAGGGACTGGAAACTTATTGTGCTCTTGCCACTACTGATTGGGATCGGGTGGCTGAGTTCCTTTTTGCAGGAGAGCGGAGAGCAGAAATACGCAGGACAACGAAAGAAACCGATATCCTAGTAGCTCTCAATCTGGATGGTAAGGGTACTTGTGACATTTCTACCGGGTTAGGTTTCTTTGACCATATGCTTGAGCAGATTGGTAAACATTCCGGTATGGATTTAACGATCCGGGTGAAGGGGGACCTCGAGGTAGACGAACATCATACCATCGAAGATACGGCTATCGCATTGGGTGAGTGTATCTATCAGGCGCTGGGTAGTAAAAGAGGAATTGAACGTTACGGTTATGCTTTGCCCATGGATGATTGCCTTTGCAGGGTATGCCTGGATTTCGGAGGACGTCCGTGGTTGGTATGGGATGCCGAGTTTAAGCGTGAAAAGATAGGAGAAATGCCTACCGAGATGTTTTTACACTTTTTTAAGTCTCTGAGTGATGCAGCCAAGATGAACCTCAATATTAAGGCTGAGGGGCAGAATGAGCATCACAAGATAGAGGGAATATTCAAAGCGCTGGCCCGTGCGTTGAAGATGGCGTTGAAGAGGGATATCTATCATTTCGAATTGCCGTCCAGTAAAGGAGTTTTGTAACGATTCACTTTTTACCAAATAGATTTATCCCTCCAACTATAATTCGATAAGTGTTTATTATAGGTTGGAGGGATAATCTGTAAATCACCTAAAAAGTTTTTATAGCCGTTTCTTTTTGAATACTCATAAAAGTGATTTCTATTTCTCTTTTACAAAAGAGCCGGGATATGTACATACATTCAGTTTTGCCATATTTCCTTTTTCCCGAAGCCAAGTATCGAATTCACGTTTACCTTCTTTCAATACGATGATACGACTGCCTGGTGTTTTATCTCCGTAAGTATTTTTTCCGCCCGAAGCTCGTCCATATCCTAAAGCGATGTTATAGAGAGTAGCGATGTAATCGTTTACGTGGTCGTGTCCGGCAAAAACACCCATAACATCACCGCATTCCAGCATATTGGCAAACATACCGCTGTTTATATTGGGACTGCATTCTTTTTCGTTACGGTCTCCGTAACGTTTGGTTTCGAACGATTCCCATGCTTGGGTGTACTCCGGTAGCGGAATATGGAGGAAGGTCAATGCAGGTAATGGTTGTCCCTCATTCCGTTCTGTGTACTTCCGGCTTTCGCGGGAGTACCAGTCTATTTGAGATCGTCCGATCCAGTCATATCCTTTTACTGTTTTTATCTTCGAATAAGCATTTGTGTCCAGGCAATAAAGCAATGCGGCTGTTTTATTTCCGTCTTTCGAACTGTAAATAGGGAGAATATGGTTACCTTCTCCTTTTATTCCTTCTGCCACTTGTTTCATCATACAATACGGTTGTTCCCGGATGATACGAATGATTTCATCACGCTTTACGGCATATTCGTCATCATGATTTCCCAATACGGCTGTCCAGGGGATCCGGCGGGCCGACAGTTCGGCAGATATGGCTTCCCAAGCTTGCCGGACTTCATTCATAGTAGTATTGTCTCCTGTAAATATCACGAGGTCAGGCTTTTCAGAATCAAGTACTTCTTTGATCATATCTCCCACTATTCGGTCTTTCTCCTGATCATGTCCCAAGTGCATATCGGTAAATTGTGCTATCTTAAATTCACCATTGGAATTAAAGCTGATTTTATCGGGAGCTTGTTGCGCTTGGATAAAGAAGCCGGATAGCAATAATACGCTGCTTAAAATAATCTTTTTCATTATAAATATGGGTTAAGAGTATATATTTTATTCTATGATTTTTTTTGCCACCAGGTAGCTTGGTTTATTTTGTCATTTCCTGCACCGAATTGGCGTGTAATAGCCGTTTCTACGTTAGTACCGTTGTTATCATATTCTCCTTGCGGATACATCCAGCGTTTGGGGATTTCTGTTCCGGCTGGGCGACGGAAGTCCGGGTAGCCGGTACGTAGTTGTTCGTAAAAGGAATCCCAGTTGCCTTGGTAGAATGTAACCAGGTATTTCTGCATGATAATGCGTTCTATCTGCTCTTCAGTACCCGATGCTTGGGTGAAGTCAACCAATGGTTCTTTCAGATATTGGGCCACTGCGTTCTCGTTCAGATAGCCGGCATAATCTTTTGCATGGGTTTCGTAGAAAGAGAATGAGGCGCGGATACCTTTCTCGTAATACGTTTGTGCATTGCCACTGATCCATCCCCGTACAACAGCTTCAGCAAGAATTTGTTGTAGTTCGGCATATCCCATCAGCATGGTGGGCTCTACAATCGGATCTGTACGGAAACGGTCGTTGATGGGCGATATGGTACCCTCACTAACTTTGATAATAGCATCGCTATAAGGGGCGGCAGGGTCTCCTCCTTCGTAAGAGCTGAAGTCGTCGATAGGTTTTCCTTCAGTCTTTCCTTTGTTGGTCTGTGCGCTGAAGATGAACAGGCGTGGGTCCCGACGTTCGCGCATACGTTGGATAAATGTATCATCCATATAATAGCCGGACCATTGGGCATTGAATTGAGGATATCGGTTGCCCTGCTGATCCAGGTAAACCAACTGTCCATTGTCTGCCAGGCTATTCATCAACGGGCTGTTTGTCGCAATGTTTTTAAACTCAGAAGCGATATTTATATTCCCGACTGTTGTATGATTGGAGAGGGTCATCAGCACTTTCAGACGAAAAGAGTTGATCAGTTTCCTCCACTGGGTGCTATTTCCGTTATAGATGATGTCTCCGTCAATGACAGATGCGTCATTTGCCAGTATTTCGTCTGCTTCTCTCAATTCTTGGAGGATTCCTGCAAAAACATCCTCTTGTGCATCATATTCGGGAGTGTATATTTCTTCTTTTTCTCCTTTCAAGGCCTGACTGTAGGGGATGTCTCCGAAACGGAGAGTCAGTTCATAGAAGTAGTAGGCGCGGAAGAACTTAGTGAGTGCCGTATACACCGGAGCATTTACACGTTCTGCCTCTTCACCCATCTTTTGTACATTGCGGAGATTGTCATAGTAGCCAAAACTTCCGCGGGTCCATTTGTAATATTGATCTGCACTCTCTCCGTCGGCTTGAATTACTTTTTTGGTAGCATACATTCCGTCAGTCCCTCTTTTAAAAGCATTCATGCAGATTTGGGTAAGCAGGAGTTTGGGGTGGGTCTGGGTGGCATTGTCCGGATCAATGTTCATCTCTTCCAGATTTCCACAGGAAACGCACATCCACACAGATACGATGAGTAATATTATCTTTTTCATTTTATAATTTCTTATTAGTTTCTTATTCGTTTAGAATTTTATGTTGACGCCCATGCCGATATAGCGTGCGGTTGGATCGTTGGCACCTCCGTCGTTGCTGTCTCCGGTGTAGTCCGGATCGACAAAGGGGACTTTTTTCCAGACAGCTAGGTTGTTGCCAAACACTGTAGCTGTAAGTCCTTTCACGGGGCTTTGTTTCGAAAGTAGTTTGGTGAAGTTGTAAGTCAGTGCCACTCGGCGGAGCTTAATGTAGCTACGGTCGAATACATTGGCAAATTTGGCATTTTCTTTCGAAGATACATAAGCTTGATAAGGATAGTTCTGGCACCATTGTTGCCAATCGACCGCTGTCGTGTTACGTTTGTAGGTGCGTGTGTCAGAGATTACATTACCGTCGATGTCACGTTTCAGCTCTCCTCCGGTTACGACTACCCCATTGGGTACATATATCGGGTGTCCGACGGCATATTGTGCATCCCTGTACTCCACTGATTCCGGATGCTTTCCTCCCCACCATAACTTTTCGCTCAATACAGAATAGATTACTCCTTTATAAGCGCCGTCCAGATCGACAGACAGTGTGAAGTCTTTGTAGCGGAAAGTATTTTGCATACCCATTCGGAAGTTCGGATCCAGATGTCCCAGATATTGTTTATATGCGTCTTTAGTAGGCATACCGTTTTCATCCAGAATCAATTCTCCATCAGCACTTTTCTGCCATTGTGAACCGTAAAATGCATCGGCACGGTCGCCCACTTTCAGGTCACCGAACTTTTTCTGTCCGCCATATATTTCCGTCAATTTTTTTACACTCTTACTCCAGTTCAAGGAGAAATCCCATTGAAAATCTTTATTTTTGATAGCCTGTACATTGGCCATGATTTCCCATCCGTTGGTGGTATATTGGTTACCGTTCACTTTACGGCTGGTGAAACCTGATGCATTCGAAATATTCAGGTCGATAATCTGGTTTTCATCGATCGTATGATAATAAGTCAGGTCGAAAGATAACCGGTTACGGAAGAATGCAGTTGACAATCCGGCTTCCCAGGATGTCGTTTTCTGAGGTTTAATGTAGTAGTTGACCAGAGAAGAAGGGTAGGAAATAGATGGATTTGAACCGTAATTGGAATCTTTTGTATAAGTGGACATGATCTGGTAGGGAGACAGGTCGGTAGAGACAACCGCCCATGAACCATACATTTTGAGATAGTCCATAAATGTTGGCAATTTGATGTATTCGGATACCATAGTACTCAGTGCGACAGAAGGATAGAAGTAAGAGTTACTGCCTTTTGCCAGAGTAGATGACCAGTCATTACGTCCTGTCAACGTCAGATAGGCATATTTGTAAAGATCAAGGTTGATTGATCCATAAATACTACGGATTGATTTTTCATTTCGGTTGGCATCGGTAATGGAAGGACCTTGTGTGTTTTTGATACTGTATACGAATGGAACAATCAAACCGTCGGTAGACTGATATTCCTGACGGTAATTACGGTAGAATACCGAAGTTCCGGCATTCAGGGTGAAGAGGATATCCGGAGTCAGATCTTGAGTGTAGGTAGCCAGTACATCAGCGTCTACATTAGTTTGACGGTCATTCCATACTTTGTAGTCACCTTCCCGGGAGTCACCGTAGTTCATGTAAGTTTTGGGTACTTTCATTTCCTGAAGAATTGTTTTCTGGCGTAAGGCGGCACGTCCCTGTATGTTCAGATTGGGGAGGATTTGATAATTCAGGCGGACTTGCCCGTTCACCACATCCCGACTTTCGGATTGCTGGAGCTCTTCGGCTGCAAAGTAAGGATTATTATACCATGCATAATTGTAACTTGCCTGCCGATACCCTTCCTGTCCGGGAACGTATTTGTGTTTTTGGAGTTCTTTACCGTTCACATCGTCTCCCATCCATACAACGATGGTGTACATGTGGTTTTTAGGTCCGTATCCGTAGCGCGGATAACTCGGGGCAACTATTTTGTTGTAGGCCAGATTGGCATCCAGCTGCAAGTTT
The DNA here is from genome assembly GCF_000025985.1 of Bacteroides fragilis NCTC 9343. Taxonomy (NCBI): domain Bacteria; kingdom Pseudomonadati; phylum Bacteroidota; class Bacteroidia; order Bacteroidales; family Bacteroidaceae; genus Bacteroides; species Bacteroides fragilis. Next base: position 3,516,954 of record NC_003228.3, on the reverse strand, counting down.
TTAGCCAGATCAAAGGTAGAGTTGAAGTTGATACCTCCACTGTGCATTTCAGTAGAAGGCACCTGTCCCTTTTGGTAAGCATATTGTCCGGTGACGAAGTAGCGTGCTTTTTCTCCTTTATAAGCTATTGAGATATTATTGTTGGTTACTAGTCCGGTTTGCAGAAAGTCTTTCAGGTTGTCATGGGATACCCAGTCGATAGGTATACGTTCATAGCGCGATTTGTCATCATACTGAGTACCTTTTACATCTCCCCACCAGGGAATCTCTTTTCCAGTCACTTTATCCCTGATCGGGCTGTTCCACTGAGCTACTTTGGTTCCTACATTTAATTTGGGTCCCCAAGTCATGTCACCGTCCGAAATGCCGCCATCTGCACCGTCCCAGAATTCATATTTACCATTTGAACCGCTACCGTATTGATGTTGTGTCTCGGGAAGCACTGCAAAGCCGGCTGTGATCATGTTGTTGGTAGAGAAGTTGATTTCCAAGCCTTCTTTTTTGGCCGTTTTACTGGTGATCAGAATTGCTCCGTTTTTCCCGCGTGAACCGTATAAAGCTGAGGCTGCCGTACCTTTTAGTACATTGACACTTTCAATATTCTCACTTGAGATGTCGAAAAAGTCGGTTTCTACCGGAACTCCGTCCAGTACAACCAATGGTGCGTTGCCGCGCAGTTTGAAACTCGGTGCCTGGAAAATACCGGTAGGGTTGGCTACCAACAGACCGGCTACTTGTCCGGAAAGGGCCGAGCCCACATTCAGACTGGGAGTGGCATTCAATACCTCACTGTTGATTTGTTGGGTTGTGTAACCGATCTTCTTCTTTTGCTGCTTGATACCGATTGCAGTGACCACTACCTCGTCGATGGCCTGAATGTCATCGGACAGTTCAACATTGATTACAGTGTTGTTACCTACCTCTTTCTCTACTGTGCTGTAACCTACGAAAGAGAATAGTAGTGTTGCGTTTTTAGGAACTTCGATGCTGTAACGACCATCTATATCGGTGACAGTTCCGTTTGATGAGTTTTTCACCATGATAGTGGCACCAATTACTGCCCCCATTTTGTCTGTGACTGTACCTGTTACTTTGACTGATTGTGCGAATGCAAGTGATGTGCACAATAACATACTACAGAGTAGCAGGAGAAATTTACTGTTCATAAGTACTAATCATTGAGTGTTTAGTCATGGCGAGTGCGGGGGCAAAAGTTTTCTTTTGCCCAAGACTTGCCATTAATATTAATTTACCTATTGAAAAAAAGAATTTTAGATTTCTGTCAGTTTTACATTTTGAAATACGGAGAGAAGGTCGGTTGCATTTTTGCGATTTATCTGTAAAGCGTCTTCAAATGATTCGCTTTCGGAATCATAGGCAGAAATCGCTACTTTCAGTACATTTGTGAACTCTGCAGCTACTTGCTCTCTGGTCATTTGGTTGCTTTTGAGCTCTTTGTTCAGCTGTTTCTCGATGGAGCGTACTGCGTTGTAGATAGTGGGTTTGCGAATTACGGTACGGCGGGTAGGGTCTCCGGGAACCACTTCTTCCCTGACTACATAGATCTTCATGAATTGGTTATAGAGATAACCGGCTTCTTGCCCGAATTTGTAGTTACCCGCATTAGCCAGTGCATCGGCAGAAGGTTGTTTGATGGTGGAGTAGAACTCCCATGTCTTTTTGACGACAGAATTGAGTTCTGTTTTGTTCTTATTGTCGGATTTATCATCGTCCGGCAATGAATTGACTGCATTTAAGGCAACACTGGATGCCAATAAAGCAAATACTAAAATAAGATGTCTTTTCATAACTTTACCTCTTTTTAATATGGTGCTGCAAAGATCGCAGTGTCATGTTAAAAAGAGGTATCGTCTTTGTTACAATTCGGCTATTTCTTTCAGCCATGCAGCCGAACTGGCATCACTTGGCATGCGCCAGTCTCCTCTGGGGCTGATGGATATACTTCCTACTTTCGGTCCGTCCGGCAGGCAAGAGCGTTTAAACTGCTGGTTAAAGAAGCGGCGGAAGAAAGTTTGCAGCCATTTTTTGATTGTTTCATCATCATAAACTCCACTGAATGCAGTTTGTGCCAGGAAGTAGATTTTTGACGGGCGGAAGCCGAACCGTAAGAAATAATACAGGAAGAAGTCGTGTAGTTCGTAAGGACCGACGAGGTCTTCCGTTTTTTGTTTGATTTCTCCGTTTTCATCTGCCGGTATCAGTTCCGGACTGATAGGAGTGTCCACAATATCCAGCAGAGTTGCTTTGGATGTTTCATCCATACCGTTTTCGGCTACCCACTGTACTAAGTGTTTCACCAGTGTCTTGGGAATACCTGCGTTGACACCATACATCGACATATGATCTCCGTTGTACGTTGCCCATCCCAATGCGAGTTCCGACAGGTCTCCGGTTCCGATCACCATACCCCATGTTTGGTTGGCTATATCCATTAAGATTTGGGTACGTTCGCGTGCCTGTGAATTCTCGTACGTTACATCGTGTATATTGAGATCGTGTCCGATATCTTTAAAGTGTTGGATACATGCTTCCCTGATACTGATTTCCCGTATTGAAACTCCCAAGGAATTCATCAGGTCGATGGCATTGTGATAAGTGCGGTCGGTTGTTCCGAATCCCGGCATTGTTATACCCAGAATATCTTTGCGGGATAATCCCAATTTATCGAATGTCTTGACGCACACCAATAAGGCGAGTGTTGAGTCAAGTCCTCCGGAAATACCTATTACGGCTGTTTTTGCTCCGGTATGTAGCAGACGTTGTGCCAGTCCGGCTATTTGAATCGAGAAGATCTCTTCACAGCGACTGTTGAGTTCGTTTCCTTGCGGAACAAAAGGATGTGGATTGAATGTACGGGTCAGGTTCAGATCTTTACTGTTGACAAACTCTGTAGAAATTCTGACAGCCTCTTTGCCCGGACAATTAGCCTTGTTGGCAGCAAAAGTTGTGTTGACCCGACGCTCTGCACGGATACATTCCACATCAATTTCATTGATAATCAACTGTTCCTCCATGCAGAAACGTTCACTTCGTGCCAGTAGATATCCGTTTTCGTAAATAAGTCCGTTTCCGGCAAAAACAACATCTGTTGTCGATTCACCGAAGCCACTCGACGAAAAAACATAACCGGAGATGCAGCGTGCAGATTGCTGGCTGATCAGAGAGCAAAGATAATTGTGTTTACCAATACCTTCGTCATCGGCGGAAAGGTTAAAGATGATTTCAGCCCCTTGCAGTGCGAGTGAGGAACTGGGCGGAACGGTAGCCCAAAGGTCCTCACAGATTTCTATGCCGAAAGTTGTTTCCGCAGTTTCGAACAACAGATTGTTGCCCATCGGGACAATCTGTCCGCAAAGCCGCACACTGTTTTCCGAGACTTGTAGGGCGGATGTAAACCAACGTTGCTCGTAGAACTCTTTATAATTAGGCAGGTAAGTTTTGGGCACTACTCCCAGTATTTTGCCTTTCTGGATAACTACTGCAGCATTAATTACTGTGGAGTTGACTACTACCGGCATGCCCAGTATGGAAATGATGTCCAGTTGGCGGGTACTGTTTAGAATCTGTATCAAAGCCATTTCTGCCTGTTCAAGCAAAAGTTGCTGGGCGAACAAGTCTCCACAAGTATATCCGGTAATGCACATTTCGGGAAAAGTGAGAATCTGTACTCCTTTACCTTCGGCTATGGTAATAAGACCCTCCAATCTTTCAGAATTAAATTTGCAATCTGCTACTTTTACGCGGGGAACGGCCGCCGCAACTTTTACGAATCCGTAGTTCATTTTCTATTAGAGTTTATCATTTCTTGTTGCAAAAGTAGACATTTTAATCGAATCTTTGTATTTTTGTCAAAATTGAATTGATACATTATATTATTAAATCGCACAAAAACATGAAGAAGATGCTTATGGCTGCCGGAATGGCTGCCGTGATGACTGCTTGCGGCACAGCCGGACAGAAAGCAGCCACCGATGCCGGAAACCCTTTTCTGGCAGAGTATTCAACTCCTTTCGGTGTTCCACCGTTCGACCTGATTAAAGTAGAGCATTACAAAGAAGCTTTCCTGAAAGGAATGGAAGAACAGAAAAAAGAAATAGATGCTATTGTCAATCAGCGTTCGGTTCCCGATTTCGATAATACCATCGCTGCATTCGATCAGAGTGGAGAGTTGTTAAATAAGGTGAGTACTGTGTTTAGTGGTCTGAACAGTTGTAACACGAACGATGAAATGCAGGCTTTTAATAAAGAGATTACTCCGTTGCTTTCGGCACATCGGGACGATATTAGTCTGAATCCGGCTCTTTTTGCCCGTGTGAAAGAAGTTTATGAACGTCGGGAGAAACTGGGATTGGATAAGGAGCAGAATAAGTTACTGGAAGAAACTTACAAGAAGTTTGTTCGTGGAGGTGCCAATCTTGATTCTGTGGATCAGGCGAAGTTGCGTCAACTCAATAGTGAGATTTCGATGTTGCAATTGACTTTTGGACAGAATCTGCTGAAAGAAACCAACGCTTTTGAGTTGGTGATTGATAAGAAGGAAGATCTCGCCGGATTACCCGAAAGTCTTGTGGCATCCGCAGCCGAAGCGGCTAAAGGGGCAGGTATGGAAGAGAAGTGGCTTTTCACTTTGCACAATCCGAGTGTAATGCCCTTCTTGCAATATGCAGATAATCGCGAGTTGCGTGAGAAAATCTTTAAAGGATACATCAATCGCGGCAACAATGGCAATGAGGCCGATAATAATGAAATCGTGAAAAAATTGGTTGCTTTGCGTCTGGAGAAAGCCAAATTGATGGGATATGCCGATTATGCTTCTTATATTTTGGAAGACCGCATGGCAAAGAACGAGGAAAATGTATATCGTTTACTGAATCAGATCTGGACTCCTGCAGTGGCGAAAGCCAAGGAGGAATTGTCTGATATTCAGTCTGAAATAAAGAAGGAAGGCGCTAACTTTACCCCCGAAGGATGGGATTGGCGCTATTATTTTGAGAAAGCGAAGAAAGCCAAGTTCAGTTTAGACGAGAATGAAGTGCGTCCTTATCTTGAATTGAATAATGTGCGTGAAGGTGCTTTCTATGTAGCTAACAGACTTTATGGCATTACTTTCACCGAAATTAAAGACATTCCGAAACCGCATGAAGAGGCACAGGCTTTTGAGTGTAAAGATAAAGACGGAACCCATCTTGGTGTGCTGTATATGGACTTTTTCCCTCGTAATAGTAAGCGGGGAGGCGCATGGTGCGGAACTTATCGTTCTCAAACCTATCGTGACGGTAAACGTTTGGCGCCGGTAGTTACGATTGTGTGTAACTTTACCAAGCCTTCTTCGGGACAGCCTGCCCTGCTTAGTGCCGATGAGGCCGGTACTTTATTCCATGAATTTGGTCATGCACTCCACAATTTGTTTAAAGATGTACACTTTCATGCCGTATCCGGTGTACCGCGTGATTTTGTGGAATTACCTTCTCAGGTTATGGAGCATTGGGTATTCGAACCGGAGGTGCTGAAAATATATGCCAAACATTATCGGACCGGTGAAGTGATTCCTGCTGCATTGATTGAGAAACTCGATAAGAGTGGAAAGTATGGCCAGGGGTTTGCCACAACCGAATATCTTGCCGCTTCTCTGCTTGATATGGATTACCATGTACTGAAAGAGATTCCCCGGAATATGGATGTCACTGAATTTGAGGCTGCTGTGCTGAAAGAGCGTGGCTTGCTAAGTCAGATACCTCCTCGTTATCGTACTACATACTTCAATCACATCATGAACAGCGGCTATACGGCTGGTTATTACAGTTATATTTGGGCCGAAGTGTTAGATAGCGATGCTTTTGAAGCATATAAGGAAACCGGTGATCTGTTTAATCAGGAAGTGGCTTCCCGTTTCCGTCGTTATATTCTCACTCCCGGAGGCATCGACGATGCGATGGATATGTATAAGAACTTTCGGGGTAAAGAACCGGGCATAGAACCTTTGTTGAGGAATAGGGGACTATAGATCGGCTTGTATAAGGCTTTGGCACTATGTTGTTGGGTGAGAGGCTAGCTCTTTTTTTATTTTTTGCTAAAAATAAATGCGGAAAATATAAAAAATATAAATAGTAGTTAGTATATTTGTGGCAGTTTATAGGAATAAACACAAAATACCAACAATTATTAACTATTAAAAGATTTGAAAGATGAAAGAGTACATTGATGTTTTAAAGAAGTGGAAAGATTTCGACGGTAGAGCCAGAAGACGTGAATACTGGATGTTTGTCTTGTTCATGGCTATTTTTGCTATTGTCGCAAGTATTATTGACGCTATTTTGGGTACGATTTGCGTATTTGTAGGTATTTATTATTTGGCTATGCTTCTGCCTATGATTGCTGTTAGTATACGTCGTATGCACGATATCGGCAAAAGCGGATGGTGGTTATTTATCACTTTCGTACCGGTGATCGGCAGCCTTTGGTATCTCTTCCTGACTATTCAGGACGGACAGCCGGGTAGCAACCAATACGGTGAAAACCCTAAAGGAATTTAATACGTACATATTATTGTCATAAGAAACGGCATACGAAAGCAATTTTGTATGCCGTTTTTCTGTTTAATCAAAAAAATATTCGTATTTTGTTTGCGAAAATAAAAGAACTCTTTATCTTTGCATCAGATTTAAAATTGTAATGAATACAATTTTGGAAAGGAGAAAGAAAATGGAATCATACAACCGATTACTAGAGCACAACATCAAACCGTCCATGCAGCGAATTGCTATCATGAATTATTTGATGGAACATAAGACACACCCATCGGCTGATGAAATATATACGGAGTTATCTTCCTCTATGCCAACACTTTCAAAGACTACAGTCTATAATACCTTGAGGCTGTTTTCTGAGCAGGGAGCGGCACAAATGCTTACTATTGACGAGCGGAACACCAATTTTGATGCGGACACTTCACAACATGCCCATTTTCTGTGCAAGCGTTGCGGGCGTATTTATGATTTGAAATGCCAGGTTGAGATGAAACAAGTGGAAGGTCTTCAAATGGATGGACATGAAGTAAGCGAAGTGCACTACTATTATAAAGGTGTTTGTAAGAAATGTTTAAATAATATACGTATTGACTAATTAATTTAAAATTAAGACGAAATGAAAAAGTTTAGATGTACTGTCTGCGGTTATGTTTATGAAGGTGACGCAGCTCCTGAGAAATGTCCTTTGTGTAAAGCTCCTGCAAGCAAATTCGTAGAAGTTGTTGAAGAAGAAGGTGGTGCACTCACTTTTGTTGACGAACACGTAATCGGTGTAGCTAAAGGTTGTGACGAAGAAATGATTAAAGACCTGAACAATCACTTCATGGGCGAATGTACTGAAGTTGGTATGTATTTGGCTATGAGCCGTCAGGCCGATCGCGAAGGCTATCCTGAAGTAGCTGAAGCTTTCAAACGTTATGCTTGGGAAGAAGCAGAACATGCTTCTAAGTTTGCTGAACTGTTGGGTGATTGCGTATGGGATACTAAAACAAACCTTGAAAAGAGAATGAATGCTGAAGCCGGTGCTTGCGAAGACAAAAAACGTATCGCTACACGTGCTAAAGCTTTGAATCTGGATGCTATCCACGATACCGTACACGAAATGTGTAAAGACGAAGCTCGTCATGGTAAAGGTTTCGAAGGACTTTATAACCGCTATTTCGGTAAGAAATAATCTACGTAAATGATTTATAGAGAAAGGCTTGTGTCCGGTTTGGGATACAGGCCTTTTTTGTTAAATTTTCTTTTGAAATAAAGATGTTGACTGATGATTCTTTTATATTTGTGCTTTACTAAAAAAGATACATAATTATGAAAAAGTTACAGTTTTTAGTGTGTTTCCTGCTTTTGTCGGTGGCAAGTTATGCTGCCGAGCGGACGATTCAGTTACCTAAGCCCGACATGAATCGTGCCGGACTGCTAATGAAAGCGTTATCCGAACGTCATTCTACTCGTGAATATGCTTCGAAGGCTTTGAGTAATACCGATTTATCCGATTTACTCTGGGCTGCCAATGGCATTAACCGGTCATCTGAAGGCAAACGTACAGCTCCGTCAGCCATGAATCGTCAGGATATCGACATATATGTGGTGCTTCCGCAAGGAACTTACCTGTATGATGCTAAAGGGCATAAGCTCAATCTGATTTCTGAGGGAGATCACCGTTCTGCGGTTGCTGGCGGTCAGGCCTTTGTCAACAATGCGCCGGTATCGTTGGTGCTGGTCAGTGATCTGTCTAAGCTGGGTGATGCGAAGAGTAATCATGTTCAATTGATGGGAGCTATGGATGCAGGGATTGTTTCGCAAAACATCTCGTTGTTCTGTTCGGCTGCACGTCTGGCCACAGTCCCGCGTGCATCGATGGATCTGGTACGGCTCAAAGCTGCTTTGAAATTAAAGGATACTCAAATGCCGATGATGAATCATCCGGTTGGATATTTTAAATGATGTGTCTTGGCAGATGTTCTGCCAATCTCGTTAACAGTGTTAATTTATCAGGAGATACTTGATTTTCTTAGTGCCAAAAGACTTGATCTTTGCTACCAAATAACTAATGTTTTGCAGTTAAAAGACTAACTTTAACACTATGTTAATTCTAAGCTTTTAATAGCAAAGTATAAAAGAAACAAACTGGTGAATATTAGATGGTTGGGTAAACATATCAGATAGGCAGGGCTTTTATGTCCCGATCTTAGATGTAGGGAATAATTGTTTTATTGATAACTTGATATTCGTTCGGAGTGAAGATAGTGAAGACGGCAGCATATAAAAAGGGCATGGTTCCGTTGAGAAAACCATGCCTTTTTTATTATTGAATTTATTCAGTCCTATTTCTGTTTCAACAGGAACTCGTCGATTGCTTTTTTATAAGTGGCTTTATCTGCTGCTCCACGAAACAGTTGGGGTTCGCCCTCCATTGGGATAAATACAAAGAGGGGAATACTTGTTGCATTGAATAGTGCAGCCAGTTCCTTTTCTTTATCCACGTTCACCTTATATATTACGATTTTTCCGTCATATTCTTTAGCAAGCGATTTCATAATCGGGGCTGTCATGCGGCAGGGACCGCACCAATCTGCATACAGGTCGATAATGGCAGGTTTATCACCTTTATATTTCCACTCTTTTGAATTCTGGTAATCAAAGACATCGTTGATAAACATCTCTTTATTCATCACGATAACCTCACCGCTCTTTGCCTCTTTTTTGTTTTGATCTGCTTTGACTCCATCGTTTACAGCAAACATAATGGTGCTGATCATGGCCAAAGCTACTAATGATAATACTTTCTTCATTCTTTGTTTTTATGTGTATTGTTCAATAACTCCTTTCAGTTCGCTGGCTTGAATCATACCGGAATGGCGCCAGACAGCTTCTCCCTTTTTGAAAAGGATAAAAGTCGGCACAGCCTGAATTCTGTATTTTACAGCTAGTTCTTCGTGTGTGTCCACATCGATTTTTACAATACGGGCTTTCTCGCCTACCTGCTGTTTCAGATCCTCAAGAATCGGTTTCATTGCTTTACAGGGGCCGCACCATTCTGCGAAAAAATCTACTAAAACGGGACTTTGTGACTGTATTAAATCTTCAAATTTTTCCATAATTTTTCCTTTCTTTTGATAAATATAGAGCCCTCGTTTACAGGGGGCAAATATAGTTATTTGTTTTATTATAATAACAGAGAAGTCCCGATTTTGTTCATCATATAGTAACCTTACATTCATCCTCCTGTAATCCGGAAACGGGATCTTTGCGTAACGAAAAAAACAAAAGTTATGCATTTACGGACGTATTATCCCACAGTAGTTCTCTCGGATATTCATCTGGGAACTCAACACTCCAAGACAGAGGAAGTCACTCACTTCCTGAAATCAATAAATTGTGATCGCTTAATTCTGAATGGTGATATCATTGACGGATGGCATTTGCAGAAAAGCGGTTTGGGTAAATGGAAAGCTAAACATACGGATTTCTTCAAAGTAATAATGAAGATGATGGAGAATTTCGGGACACAAGTGATTTATGTTCGTGGTAATCATGATGATTTTCTAGATAATCTGGCACCTCTGAATTTTTATAATATCCGGATTGTGAAAGACTGTATCTACGAAAGCCACGGCAGACGTTATTATGTGACACATGGAGATATTTTTGATACGGTGACTACTCAAATGAAATGGCTGGCTAAGTTGGGCGACACAGGATATACTTTTCTGTTATGGTTGAATAAGGTATACAATCTCCGCAGAATGAAGCAGGGAAAACCTTATTATTCCCTTTCCCAGTCTATTAAGAATAGGGTAAAGACTGCCGTTTCTTATATTTCTGATTTTGAAAAAGAGCTTGTTGGCCTGGCAAGGGCTAAAAAGTGTGATGGCGTGATATGCGGTCATATTCACCATCCTGCCAATACTTTTTATGAAGATATCCATTATCTGAATTCAGGCGACTGGGTAGAAACACTTTCGGCTCTTACTGAAGATGAAGATGGTAACTGGACTATCCGCTATTTTGATAGTGGATTACTAAAGGAAGATAATCATAAGGAAAAACAAACTATATCCATAACAATAGCATCATGAAATTTCTGTTTATTGTGCAAGGAGAGGGGAGAGGGCATTTCACCCAAGCCATTACCCTTGAAGACATGTTATTACGTAATGGGCACCAGGTAGTGGAGGTTCTTGTCGGCAAAAGTTCGTCACGTACCTTGCCCGGCTTTTTCAACCGGAGTATCCAGGCACCGGTAAAGCGTTTCACCAGTCCGAATTTTTTGCCTACAGCCGAAAATAAACGGGCTGATCTGAAAAAGAGTTTTGCATACAATCTGATACACGTACCGGAATATTTTCGCAGTATGTGTTATATCAATCAGCGCATTAAGGAAACAGGGGCGGAAGTTGTGATCAACTTCTACGAACTTCTGACCGGACTTACCTACGCACTCTTCCGTCCCTCCGTTCCTTATGTTTGCATCGGACACCAATATCTGTTTTTGCACAACCACTTTGAGTTTCCCCGAAAAAGTGTGATTCAACTCTCCATGTTGCGCTTTTTCACGCGGATGACGAGTCTGCGCGCTAGCAGGCGGTTGGCACTCTCTTTTCGTAAAATGGAATCGGACCGGACTGAACGGATATCCGTTGTTCCTCCTCTGCTTCGCAGGGAAGTGACCGCTATGCAGCCGGAACAGGGTAACTACATTCACGGATATATGGTTAACTCAGGTTTTGCAGATAGTGTAGAGGCTTTCCATGCCTTGCATCCTGAAATTCCTATGCACTTTTTCTGGGATAAACAGGATGCTGACGAGGTGACTAAAGTGGATGCCACACTGAGTTTTCATCAGATTGATGATGTGAAGTTTCTTAATAGAATGGCCGGTTGCAGAGCATATGCCAGTACGGCCGGTTTTGAGTCTATCTGTGAAGCGATGTATCTGGGCAAACCTGTACTGATGGTTCCTGCTCATATTGAGCAGGATTGCAATGCTTATGATGCCCGGCAGGCCGGTGCCGGAATTATTGGAGAATCTTTCGATTTGGAGTCGTTGCTTCGTTTTGCCGGAACGTATGTTCCCAACCGGGAATTTATTCGTTGGGTTCGTAGCTGTGAACGACAGATCATTGGAGAACTTGAACGACTTGCTGATCAACATTCGGCTGTCACTGTACCTACATTAACTAATTATTTTCCGATATGAAATTGAATAAGACTGATTATATGCTTGAGCGCACATCCGATGGCGGTTATTATGCTTGGCTTACTGTAAATATGCAGTGTAATGCGTATGGGGATTCACCCGAAGAAGCGGTAAAAAACCTGGAACAGACCATGGAAGACCTGGTTGAAGAAATGTATTTGGTAGAGGATTTTATATAGGACAAGAGTTTATAGCATATCAGATGCTGAAACTGAGAAAAAACTTCATTGATAATCAAAAGAGACAGGGTACGCCGTTTGAACGGAAGTGTACCCTGTCTTTTTATTATTCTTCTACAATATCCAGCTCCTTGATGATGTGTGAGGCACCTGCATACTTATCAATAATAAATAGAGTATAGCGGATGTCTACTACTGCGGCACGTTGTGAAGAAGGCCGGAAAGCAATGTCTCCTGTCAGGCCTTCATAATTACGATCGAATCCGGTCCCGATCAATTGCCCTTTTCCATTGAATACCGGGCTTCCGGAATTTCCTCCTGTATTGTCTGTATTGACAATGAAGCAAACAGGCATTTCTCCGTTTTCCATCGCGTAATGTCCGAAGTCTTTTGCATGATACAGTTGTTTTAGTTTTTGAGGCACTACGAACTCCCAATTATCCGGATCTTCTTTTTGCATTACCCCTTTCAGTGTTGTATAGTAATTGTATACTGTCCCGTCGGCGGGCTCGTACGGCAATACCTGACCATAAGTTAACCTCAGGGTTGAGTTTGCATCCGGATAGATAGGCGTACCGGCAACTTGACGCATATCCATCATACCTTTTACCCATACTTTATGAGCTGCATCATAGTTCTTATTGGCATCCTTCATGGCGAGTGCCGTTTTCAACAGTCCGTCCGTGATGGAATATTTAAAGAGGATCATCCAGTCTTTATCCAGTTTGTTAAGAGTGGGGTGAGCGATAAACTTGTTGAAGTTCTCTTTCGAACCAAAGATCGAGTACTTGAAGCAAGCATCGATAAAGGCATCCTTGTTCCCTTTAAAACGGCTGTCTATTACTTTGAAAATACCGATTTGCTGATCTTCCGGAATATATCCGGCATAGGTTTCCAGCATTTTCTTTCCTACGAGTCGTTCTACTTCCGGAAACGGAACAGATGCGAAATATTTATCTGCTTCTGCTTTCAGCTTATCAGTTTCTTCTTTAATCTTTGTGGCATTTTTGCTTTCAAGTGCTTTTTTCAATCCGTCGGTTGAAGGAATTTTCATGAAATCGAGTGCCGTTACCAATGCTTCGCTGATGGCTTGCTGATGATACATGGCATCATGACGATGCGCCACAATCGAGCGTATCTCATCAAAAGCCTTTTGATAAGAGTCATCGCCTTTCTCACGTCCCATTGCCAACAGTTGTTCTTGTTGCTTTTCTTTGGTATCCAACACTTTCAGTCGGACCAAACCTTCGTTCATACCGATGGCATTTTTCCAGTAATTAGCGGAGGAAGCATATTTGCTTGCATAATGTATGCGTACTGCCGGATCTTTCAGCATTTGATCCATCAGTACGGCCTGCCGTGCCTCACGTACGTGGTGGCGCATGAAGTTGGTTGTTTGCATTCGTTCTTTCACTTCGTCGGAAATCATGTAGCGCCAGTTGCGTCCGGGAAATCCCATGACAAATGTAAAATCACCTTCTTTAACTCCTGCCAGGCTGATTGTCAAATGTTTCTTTACTTGTAAAGGAACATTGTCTTTAGAGTATTCAGCCGGCTGACCGTTCTTGTCTGCATAAATGCGGAACAAAGAAAAGTCTCCTGTGTGGCGTGGCCACATCCAGTTGTCGGTATCAGCTCCAAATTTGCCGATCGAAGAAGGAGGGGCACCTACCATGCGAATGTCATTGTAGACTGTCTTTACAAATAGATAGTATTTGTTGCCTCCGTAAAATGGTTTCAGCTCCAAACGTGTTGCCGGAGTGATTTGGATATTTTCTGCTTTTGCAAATCGGTCGGCAACCGTTGCCAGATATTTGGGAGACAAATAATTGATGCCGTTGGGATCGTCATCTTTTTTAAGTTGCTCGTTTACATAGGTTGTCACGTCCAGGATACGGTCGATGAAGGTTACTGTCAACCCTTTGCAGGGTAACTCTTCGTTCCGGTTCATTGCCCAGAATCCATTTGTCAGATAATCGTGATCTACACTGCTATGTTGTTGAATTGCTCCATATCCGCAGTGGTGATTAGTCAATACCAATCCCTCCGCCGAGATGATTTCACCGGTACATCCGCCTCCGAAATGTACAACAGCATCTTTTAAAGCTATTCCATCCGGATTGTAGACTTCCTCTATAGGGATTTGTAACCCGAGATCCATCATGGCAGCTTCATTCTGTGCTTTCAGGTCAGTCAGCATCCACATTCCTTCGTCAGCACTGACGGCCAATGCCATCAGTGCAAACGCAGCAGATAATAAGTTTCTTTTCATCATTATTCAACAATCGTCATTTCGTTAATCAAATGTCCACATCCTCCCAGCTTTTCGAGAATAAAGAGTACATAACGGATGTCCAGGTTGATACAGCGTTGCAGGTTATTATCGAAATTGATGTCACCGCTCAGTGATTCCCAGTTACCATCGAATGCACAACCGATCAATTCGCCGTTTTCGTTCAGTACCGGACTTCCGGAGTTACCGCCTGTGATGTCATTGGTAGACAGGAAACAAACCGGCATTTCACCATTGGGCAATGCATAGCGTCCGAAATCTTTTTTCTCGATCAACTCTTTCAGTTTGGCAGGTACTACGAATTCACGGTCTTCCGGATTTTCTTTTTCAAGGATTCCGTCGGTTGTTGTGTAGTATTTGTAATATACCCCATCTTTCGGGCTGTATGGTTTCACATTGCCATAGGTCAGGCGGATAGTGAAATTGGCATCCGGATAAGATGGTACAGGCAATTTCATTTCACCTAGTCCGCGGATATATGTTTTGTGTAATAAAGCCAGTTCTTCCGGCAATTTTCCCATTTGCTCGGCCAGATTGGTGTATTTGTCAAACTTGGCACGTGAATATTGAGTGGCTATATCTTTTTCGATTGCTTTTACAGTCGGTTTTTTGATGAATTTATCAAAGTTTGCCTGATTGGCTAAAATTGAAGTATCGTACATTGCATCTACGTAGGCATTGTAGTCGCCTTTGTACTCTTTCTCAATCACATCGTAGATGGCAGGGCGCTGTCCGGCAGGAATCATTTCTGCGTATAGTGGCAACAGGGCTTTGGCCACTTTACGGTCTACTTCGTGATCATAGTCTTTATTATGGATGTCGTTGAATACCTCTTTCAGCACTTTGATATTAGCTTCAATACTTGAATCGTTTTTCTGTTCCAATGCTTCTTTCAGTTTGTCCATTACCATAAATGGGCTACCGAATTCAATACCGCCGAAGAATGTTTCCGTCAGACAGGTCTGTTGATATTTGATTGGAGAAGTTTTAGCTACAGCCTCGTCGATCTTTGCCACTACATTCATGTAGTCGGTATTATTTTTTTCTTTGGCAAACTTAGCGAATTTAGCTTCCTGTTCTGCTTTTGTTCCCAAAACATTGTTATCGATGATAGCTTTGTTCATGCCGATGGAGTTCTTCCAATAGTTGCTTGAACCTGCATATTTATTGGCATATTGAATACGTACTTTATCGCTGGCATTCATCGCTTCTTTCAACACGTCCTGACGGGTTCCGCGGATACGGATACGGGGGGCATTGCTTGCCTCCATGCGTTCTTTCACTTCCGAGACGGTGAGATAACGGCTGGTGCTTCCCGGGAATCCCATAATCATGGCATAATCTCCCTCTTTCAGCCCTTTGATAGAGATATTCAGGTGTTTCTTGGTTTTCAGGGGGACATTGGAAGCACTGTATTCTGCCGGTTCGCCATTCGCGTCAGCATAGATACGGAACATTGAAAAGTCACCGGTATGGCGTGGCCACATCCAGTTGTCTGTTTCACCACCGAACTTACCGATTGATGAAGGAGGAGCGGCAACCATACGTACGTCCGGATATACCTTCTTATAAAACATATAGAATTTATTTCCGGCGTAAAAAGGCAAAGCTTGAGGAACGATTCCTTTTTTTCCTTTCAAGTCGCTCTTTTCAAACAACTCCTTAGCCAGTTTATTAAGAAATGTACTGCTGAATGATTCTGATTCAGTGATTTCTTTAGCGGCAATTCTTAAATTTACAATATCCGTAATGTCTTCTATGCGTTCGATAAATGTAAATTTCAGTCCTGGAGTCGGCAATTCTTTGTCTCTTGAAGTTGCCCAAAATCCATCTGTCAGATAATCATGCTCTACAGAGCTATGTTGTTGGATGGAAGCGTATCCGCAGTGGTGGTTGGTTAATATCAATCCTTCCGGTGAAATAATCTCGCCGGTACATCCTCCCCCGAAGATACCTACGGCATCTTTCAGTGAGACTCCGTTAGGATTATACAAATCCTGTGCCTCGAGTTTCAGTCCCTGTTTTTTCATCATATCGATAGAGTGTTGCTGCTGCATTAATTGCAGTAACCACATACCCTCGTCCGCCTTTGCGGAACAAACGGCCAGCGCAGTCAGCGCCAGTAAGTAAAGTTTGAGTCTGTTCATTAGTTTATAAAAAAATTAGAATGATTCGTTGTTTTACTATTTTAATCTATGATCAATTTGTTTTCTTTGATAGCGTCCATCACATTGGCCGGCGGCCGCTGGTTCATCAATTCGTTTTTCATGAAATCCATATAAGGAGCCACATGCTTGAAAAATTGATGATATCCTTTGCACAGATAGTTTAGTCCCGGTTCACCATTTGCTGTGCGACAAAAACGATTTTTGGGGCATTCACCATTGCAGGCAAATAAAAATTCGCACTCTTTGCACTGGGTGGGAAGTGACTTTTGTTTCATTTGTCCGAAAGCAGTCTGGCGTTCACTATACATCATCTCTACCAAAGTTTGATTGTAAATGTTGCCCAGTTTGAATTCCGGAAACACGAAATGGTCACATGAGTAGACGTCTCCGTTGAATTCCATTACGCCGGCGTGTCCGCATGTTTTTGCCATGGAGCATACTCCCGGTTGTTCGCCTACCCAGTTGGCAAGGGTAGAATCGAAGAGTTGGATATAATAGTCGCCTACATCTTCTTTCACCCATTCATCGAAGAGTGTACAGAGAAAGTTTCCCCATTGCTCCGGTGTTACGGAAAATTCTGCCAGTTCTCCTCCTTCGCGCTGTGCCAGTGAGGCCAGATGACGTCCGTCCTGATGCGGGAAGATCCGTTCCACAATGGGAGCGAACTGAATATAATGGCAACCTAATTCTTTGAAAAAGTGATAAAAGTCCAACGGATAATCAGCATTAAAGTCATTCACTACCGCCATGGCATTCCATTCTACTCCATGCTTTTTCAAAAGATTGATGCCATTCGTGACTTTCACAAACGAGGGTTTGCCAAGCTTGTTTTTCCGGTATTCATCATGAAACTCTTGAGGACCGTCTATCGAGACTCCTACCAGCCAGTTGTTTTCACGAAAAAACTCACACCACTCGTCGGTCAACAGGGTTCCGTTAGTCTGTATGCAGTTGTCTATGCTTCTTCCACGGGCATATTTCTTCTGCAACTCCATTGCTTTTTTGTAGAAAGAGAGTGGACGCATCAATGTCTCTCCTCCGTGCCAGGTGAAGAGTACTTGCGGCATGGTTTGCGAATTGATGTATTGCTCGATAAACTTTTCAAGCAGTTCATCGCTCATCACATGTTTGGGATTTTCTTGATAAAGCCGGGACTTTTCCAGATAATAACAATAATCACATGCAAGGTTGCATACAGCCCCTACGGGCTTGAGCATTACGTATAGCGGCTTGGCAAAGGGTGCGTAGGTAGACATTTCTATAATATACGGTTACAATTTTACGGATTAACGGATTGACGGCTTCAATAACTCATTGACTATTTGTCAACTCCGAAAGTGCAAATTTAGGTAAAGTAAATGAAAAATCCGTCCTTATGTAGATGTTTATAAGGATTATTAAAGAAAAGAGTCTTACAAGTTTTAAATATTGATAAAATGTTTCATTTGCATACGAATCCGTTGTACCTTTGTCGTCGAAAAAGTTGTGTATCCTATGAATAAAGTATTGCCTTTTTTACTTTTGCTTTTTGTTTTTACCTCTTGTAGTCGCAAGTATAAGATTGAAGGCGCCTCTTCTGTAACCAGTCTGGACGGTAAAATGCTTTTTATTAAAGTGCTTCAGAATGGCGAGTGGCTCAATATTGATTCTGCCGAAGTGGTGCATGGACTATTTTCGATGAAAGGTAAAGTCGATTCGGTAGTAATGGCTACACTCTATATCGGTGACGAAAGCATCATGCCTTTAGTGATTGAAAAAGGTAATATTCAGGTTTCAATTACAAATACAGAATTGGTAGCAAAAGGAACCGCTCTGAACAATGCCCTCTACGCTTTTATTGATAAAAAGAATTCATTGGATGTTCAGATAGAAGAATTGCAACGTAAAGAAGCCCGCATGGTGATGGATGGTGCCGACTTGGCTGATATTCATGAGCAATTGACTCACGAGGGCGATTCGTTAATGCAAGATATGAATGGCTTTATCAAAAAATTTATCTCAGATAACTACGAAACAGTTTTAGGTCCGAGTGTATTTATGATGCTGTGCAGCACACTACCTTATCCTGTTATGACTCCCCAAATAGAGGACATCATGAAAGATGCTCCTTATTCGTTTAAGAATAACAAATTAGTGAAGGATTTTATTACAAAAGCGAAATCGAATATGGAGCTGATTGAAGAGCATCAGCGCATGGAACAAAATGCGACCTTGAACCATTAGCTAATAAGTTTTTTTCGTATTTTTGCGAAAAAACTTAATGAAAATGAACACGCACTCACTATTTGGTTACCTTTTTATTGCTTTATTTAGTCTTTTAGTTGTATCATGTTATTCGACGCCGGATGGAGTCATGTCATCTCTGTCTCAGGCTGAGAAAATAATGGAATCTCGCCCGGATAGTGCAATGGCTATTTTGCAACATATCCCAACTCCGGAAACTCTTCATGGTAAAGCGCAGGCGGACTATAGCCTATTGATGACACAGGCTATGGATAAAAACTACATAAATTTTACTTCAGATTCGCTGATTAAATTTGCTGTTGGTTATTATGGAGGCCATACTGAAGATCTTGTAGCTAAAGGAAAATCTTTTTATTATTATGGAAGGGTGATGGAAAGCCTTGATAAAGTAGAGGATGCAATGACGTTTTATTTAAAGGCGAAAGATGTACTTCAAAGCAGTGATCAGTTTAAATTATTGGGACTTGTAACAGAGAAAATTGGAGATTTAAATCGCCGGCAGAAATTACTTGATGCAGCTTTAAATGATTATAAAGAATCGTTTGATTTTTATGCTTCAATACCAGATTCTTTATGTATGCTTTATGCGTATAGGAATTTAGGTCGGGGATTCTTATATAAGAATCAAATAGACAGTGCTTACTATTATTATGATAAAGCATTATATATTTTAAACCTTAAAAAGTATTCTGCTGTAGGATCAATACTTTTAGAATTAGGAGTAATTCATCGTTCTGAAAAAGATTATGTTGGTGCTGAGCAATATTTTTTATCTTTTATAGAAAAAGAAAAAGATCCAGAAAAATTATTTTCAGGTTATTTAGCATTGGGAAATCTGTATTTATATATGGACAGATTAAAAGATGCAGAGAGATATCTCTTATTATGTCTTGGAAGTTCTAATCTCGTTATAAAGAGAGATGCTTGTGAATGTTTATATGATTTGGAGAAAGAATTGAATAATTTTAAAGGTGCTATCGGGTATAAAGACATAGCTGACTCTTTACGAATTATTACTCAAGATATTGATATTCAAAATAGCATAGCAACTTTACAGAGTCGGTATAATAGTGAAAAATGGCAGAGGGAAAGTCTACAATCCAGTATTGAGAAAAAGAATATTCTTTTAATAAGTTCATTTGTGAGTTTTATTGCAATAATGGTTATTATTTATATTTATTATAAATATAGAACGAATCAGAAACTGGTTAAGGATATCAATGAAAGAATTCGTAAAAATGATGCTGACATAAAGATGTATCAAAGGCAAATACTCAATTATCAGGACTTACAAAGAGAAACATTGCAGGATTATCGAAATCAGATAGGAGAATTGCATGGGAAAATGTCTGTCCTTGAAGATCAGAATAAAGCATTATCTCTTCGTTTAACAGAGAAGAAGCATGATATACCGGAAAGTGAAGCCGATGATCTCTATGCTATTTATATGCAAGCACTTCATATACTAATAATGTTAAGAGGGAAAAATATAGAGAATACTTCAGGTAAGAAATTGCTTTTGGATGCCGATTGGGATAAGTTATTTCATCTATCTAATGCTATACATGGTGATTTTATTACGCGTATTAAGAATGATTTTCCTACTCTTACCAAACATGATATTGAAATTTGCTGTCTATTAAGATTTGGTATTGAACATGAGGTCTTAGGAAGTATTTTTCTGACGGAGACTGATTCAGTGACAAAAGCTAAAAGACGTATGAAAAAACGACTGAATCTATCTGCTTCGGATGATTTGGACGTTTTTTTGCTAAAATATTAGTTTGGCTTGAGGGGAAATTGTCCGGGTAAATATCTGTTCCTTATTTTTTATCTATTGATTTTAAGATAATTAGATGCCATTAACCCTACCTGAATTTGTCCGGGTAATTTCTTTGGCTGTCTGAAAAATATGCGCTACATTTGACGAAACCAAAACAAATAAAATATGAAATTGCGTGTTATTTTATCGTTAATTGTGGTATTGTTCATTGGACAGTCCATGTGTGCTATGTCCACTCAAATTCTTCGTAGACCCATTGTTTTAGATGGTGAAATTATCGAAGAAGGTAATCGTTCCATCAATCCGTTGATTCCTATTTCTGCAGATATTGATGGCACTACTTTATTTATTGAATTTACAAAGGTTATAGGTAATGTGGATATTACAGTGAAAGATGATACCAAAAAAGAAGTTTATTCATCTTCTGTGGATGTAACTGCTGCTAATCAAGCTACTTCGTTCTCTATTGCCGATTTAGCACCGGGAACTTACCTGCTTGAATTTACCAATTCGAATGGTGGTTATGTATATGGACAATTTATTGTAGAATAAATAATTTTAGTTTAGATGAAAAGCATATTATTATCTGCGGCGATGGAACGTATAAGCAATCAGGCAATCAAGAGGATATAGCTCATTTACTGGAAGGGAGATAAGCTATATGTCGGAAGTAAGTGAACGAGAGTGGGACAATTGGAGATGTTTGTTTACCACCCCTTGTGAAAAATGGATTAATCTTACAGATGCTGAGCTTCAAAGTTAATATGCTGTAGGCTTTACAGACAAACCTGTTAAATCTGATGATGGATATTTTTCAATGGCAAATTACTCCATGAAGATAAGCAGGTATGTGAAAAGATTCTAAGAGTAGTTTCATCTCTATGTTAGCATTCATTGATGCAACACTGGATTTGGACTTGTTTTTTTATATAGTACTATCATATGTTTTTAGTTTAATTGTTTAATACTTAAATGGTTGTTGTGTGCGGGGTGCGTGATGTATCCCGCATACTTTTTATTATTTTATCCTTATATATCTATATTTTTTCTGCTGATTTATCCCTGATTAGTACATAGTATTCTTCATTAGTCTTGTCGGTGATAATTGTATACTTACTGTTGATTTCCTCTAAAATTTTCTTTAATTTATTGATTGCGCTTGTCATATTATTGGTTGGATCACTGTTTTTAGGCCAAAACTCTTCCTTCAATTCGTGTTTGTTCACTCTGTAATTAGGCCTATTTAAGAAAAATATTAATATCTTTTGTTGTTGATTAGGCATTTTGATCGGACGGTCATTGAATAGGACAAAGTCTTTCTCAAAGACAAATTGATCCTTGAATGATAACTCCTCTTTTATGGTAGAATTAGTCCGCTTTTCTGTTTCTACAGTATTGTCAACTGATATGGGGTCCGTGATAATATTGGGATCTGATGTTATATCAACTGTAGATACAGATCTGTTCTTTTGCTGTTTCCTATAGTATAGTACAAATAGAGTAATGGTGTAGATGAGAATCACTTCGACTACTAAATTGATGTAGATATTGGTTTTAGGCATTCGCTTCCACAAAGTTGAGAAACTATAGTCGATATACATTATGTAATCTACACTAACAATTTCATCTTCCAAGTGATAGATAATTTTTTCTGCATTACAAGGAATGCTACTTTGAGGCTGACTCCATATTTCTCTTTGTAGGTGTTTGGAAGTAATAATGCCAACATTAATATATCCTTTTATTTTGTTCTTACTTAAACTATTAATTATTAGATTTTGTATATCAGTGCTTTGTAAACTATCCATCATAAGCAATCCTAATTGACGGGCAAAGAATATTTCTGTATCAATATCTTGAACTTGGTGTTGATAGGTGAACAGTGTATCTTTTGAACAGAAAGTGCGAGTTTCATATGTTCCAATTTTATTAGGTGAATTACTAAGTCCATTCAATGCTAAGTCTTTAGTTTTTTGAGTTATATTGTTGATAACCGCTTCTTTCAAGATGTTTTCAACTTGTGGCTTGAATGCTTCTTTTTCTTTTTGAATGAGGGAATGAATAATTGTATAGGTCGAAACACCTATAGCAATCATAATAAATAGTATAATGACTCCGATTACTAAGAATATTCTTTTATTCATATTTGCCAGATCTTGTGTTGGTGTCGCAAAGTTACTTTAAAAGTTTGAATTTACCATCCTGTTTGTTGAATTAGTGATAAAAACAATTGCTATCTTATTAGAACTTAATATATTGATATTTAGACGTCATTAAATAAAATGACGTTGTTAATAAAAGTGTTGACGTAGAACATTTGTGTGCTTCTATCCACTCGCTTATCTTTGCTGATATTTATTAATTTATTGGTGAAATGAAAATAAAGATTTTAGCAGTATTAGCTGTTGTTACAGTAATTGTAGTCTCTATGTTTATGAGAGAAAAGAGAGAGGATCCTTCATCATTAGTAATGATGAATGTAGAAGCGTTGGCAACAGGTGAGGGGACTTCACCTGCTATATGTGTGGGAACAGGTTCAGTAGTTTGCCCTAATGATGGATCCAAAGTATTGTATTATAGGTAATTGAAAATCATGAAATACTGTCTGACATTTCTCTTTCTTTTGGCAATCTTTACCGGGTGCACTTCAGATTTGCCGAAAGATCGGATGTTGTATGTTTCTTTTCCTAAGGAGGAGACACTACATTCTAAGGTAATTCAGCTTGATTCGGTTTATATGCGTTATCCGTTTCGGGTACATGTGTCCGGTGATCAGGCTGTTGTCTTGGATTTACATGGTACTGATGTGTATTGCCATCTTTTTCATTATCCTGATTTCCATTATCTGTCTTCGTTTGGCAGGAGAGGGGATTCACCGGAAGAGATGCTTTCAGTAGAAACAGTGAAATGTATAGATGGTTCATTTTGGACTTTAGATGCCAACAAAGGCGAGTTAACTAGGTTTGAGTTTGTTTCGGATAGAGATTCGCTTCTGCGTGCAGAAGCGATCTCTTTCGATAAAGACAGCATTCTGCGTGCTCTTGATTTTGTGGCATTCAATGATACGACTTTTCTGATACCTGACTATTCGGGAGATAGCCGATTCTGTTGGGTGAACCGACAAGGAAAGTTTTTGAAAAAAAGTGGAGTGATTCCTTCATTGAACGAAGAAGCATTGAAAGAGGCGCGTCCTGCCTTAGCACAAGCTTGGCGCAGTTTTATAGATTATAATCCTCATAACGGAGTGTTGGTTGCTGCTACTCAATTAGGTGAAGTTCTTGAGATTTATAATCTTCAAAACGGTTTTCATAGGGTCTGTTTAGGTCCTAAAGGGGAACCGGAATTCAAACTTGCGGGCGGGTATGCTATTCCGGATGGGATCATGGGATTCTCGGATGTGCAGGTTACGGATGAGGCTATTTATGCTGTTTTCCATGGTCACACTTTTAAAGAGATTATGGCACAGCACCAAAAGGAGGGAAGAGCTACAGATGGTGGACAATATATTTATGTTTTCAACTTACAAGGGGAACCTTTATGTAAATATACCTTAGATCGTTATATCACAGGTTTCCATGTTGATGAAAGAAATAAGACTATTACAGCAACAGATGTTAATAACGACCAACCCATTGTGGAGTTCCGCTTTGGCTAAAGTCAAGTGTAACAGGTTCGAAAAGGAGCGGGTAAAGCCAACTTGTCGATATGGAAGCTATTTTCCCGCTCCTGACAACCTTTAGAAAAGGAGGTTTAACAGGTACATCTTCCAGGAAAGGAGACATAGACAAAATTATTATTATCAATATAAAATAAAAAGAATGAAAAAGAAATATTATGCAGCGTTATTAGCTGTAGTTGTTATTGCATTTACGGGATATAATGTTTATCAGAGTCAAAAGGCGGATGCCTCTTTATCTGATTTGGCAATGGCTAACGTAGAAGCATTGGCAAATGGAGAACTTTCGAATGGAAATTGTGAAGGTTCTTGGTCACAAGAATGTTGTAAGTGTGATTATATTCATTATACTTATGCTTGTGCAATAGAAGTGACTGGTAATAGCTGCTATACAGTAAGTGGATGTAGCCATTATACAAATTAAAATTTAATAAAAAGGATGTGTCAGTTGTAATATTTGTGACACATCTTTTGGTAACTTTATTAAAGTTATGCATAAGATAATTCTATATATTATTTCTGTTTTAACAGTGTTTACTTCCTGCACAACTACTGATGTACCTGATAAGGTGAGTTTACAACCCCAGGTAATGAATGATAGTCTTTTGACAACTATGCCTGGTGATTTATTGCTGATTGACGATTATTTAGTTTGGTCTGATCCTTTCTCTGATAACAAATTTCTGCATGTACATCGTTCTTCCGATGGAAAATATATCGGTTCTATGGGGCAAAAGGGAGAAGGTCCACAGGAATTTGTAAGTCCTTTAATCAATCGTTTTTCCATTAATCGCTGTATTGCTGCTCATGATGCTAACGGGAAAACCAGAGGCTATTTATCTATTGACAGTTTAATTGTCGGAAAAGAACCTTTTATGTCTTTATCAGATTTTGATCGGAATATACGAATGGCTAAATTGGACGAACAACTGTATCTGACTGAAACCGAAAATGGTGAGAACGATTATTTTAAAGTGAGTTCAAATGGGAAAAAATCTACATTTGGGGTTTATCCGATTCGTGAAGTGAAACACCATATGGGTACATATAAAACTTACGATAAAGATCGTGGACTCCTTGCTTTTGGTCCTTTTAATTTTTCTTATTTGGCTTTGTATAAAAAGGAAGGGGATAATTTTAAGTTATTATGGGAACGCATGCCTGAAAAAGAAAACTATTCTGTTGTTGATGGGGCGATTAGGTTTGATCGTAGCGTGATGGGAGTGAGAGATATATGCATGACTAAAGATTATATTGTTACTCTGGAGCGTGACCGGGAAGTTGATCCGTTGGATGAAAGGACTGTCGGACGTAATGCAAGTAAATGTCCCCGTACGGTTTTTGTGTATGATTATGATGGTAAATTACTGAAAATTGTAAATTTGGGCATGCCTGTAATGCGCATTGCTGCTGACGGACGAAGTAATGCTCTGTATGTGATAGGAGTTAATCCTGATTTTGCATTGGCGAAATATGATTTATAGAAATTGGCTTGGGATTATTGGGGTAGCTTGTATACTTTTTGTCTCATGCAAACCCACGGAGGTTGACGTGCCTATTACTTATTATTCGTCTTTTCTCTTGAAAGATACTACTGTTATGCTTTCTAAAGTAGAAATGGATCCTATGCAGGTAAATGCACGGTGTATGGTGTGGGATGGCGATAAGCGGGTATTGGTTCGTACGTCAACTACAGATTCTATTTATGCTGTGTTTGCTTATCCGGAAATGAAATTTTTGAGCTATACCGGTAGTTTGTCAGAATATAAACAGATATTAGCCGAATGCAATGAAGGCTTTTACTTGGTAAAAGATGATTCGTTATATTTATATCATTTAACAGATAAGGATTTGTTGCAGAAAACGACAACTCATTTCCTTTATAATAGCAATAAGATTCGATTATCTAAAATTAAGAAATTGAATGATAAAATGTATACAGCTCATGCATATACGGATCCTTCTTATAATGATATTAGGTTAAATGAGTTCTATATGCTTGATGCTGAGAATAATATCTTATATCCTAAAGGGCATTATCCGGAGCGTACTGAGGTAAGATTTAAAACGATATTTGACTTTAAGTTTGCCTATGCGCACGAAGTATGGCCAAAACCGGACGGAAGTCGCATCTTAGTTAATTATGTGAGGACTCGCCGTTTTCGGATTTATGATTTGAGTGCCCGATTATTGCACGATGTATGTCTTGATTATGCATCTAATAAATATGTTGTGGATGCAGATCCTAAACGTTGGACAACGTTTATTAGAGATTGTTTTGTTACTGATAAATACATTTATTTGCTATGTCCGGAGGGTGAGCAATCCAGTTTGGTTATAGTAGATTGGGAAGGTAGACCAATAGCGCGTTATCGATTGGATGAAAAGATTTTTTTCTTTTTTATAGATCCGGATAGAAATCTTTTTTGTGGTATTAACTCAAATAATGGGCAGTCTTTTTATTTCCTTGATTTAGATATAAATTAGTAGATATTTATGAAATACTTATATGTGTTATTAGCTTTTTCTTTTTTGTTTTCTTGTAAAGATGAGAATAAAAAACATGCGGAATCTGTTTTGAGGGAATGGATGAATAAGGAAATTGTTTTCCCGAATAAAATGTATTTTAGTATTCAGGGTAAAGAGAATGTTGATTTTCGTATAAAAGATACCGAATATAAGATTGTCGCCTATGTTGATTCTGCCGGTTGCACCAGTTGTAAATTACACTTGTCTAAATGGAAAGAGTTAATCCATTATGTGGATTCTACTCAGTCTGAGCGTGTACAGTTTTTGTTTTTTTTCTTTCCCAAGAATGGAAGAGACATATATCATACAATGAGAATGGATAAATTTACCTATCCGGTTTGTGTTGACACACTCGATTCTTTTAATAAGTTAAATCATTTTCCTGACGATGTAAGATTCCAGACTTTTTTACTGAATAAGGAGAATAAGGTTGTAGCAGTAGGTAACCCCATTCATAACCCGAATATCAGAGATTTATTTTTGAATATAATTTCCGGTGGCACTTCTCTTCCAGATGAAAAACGTCCTCAAACAGAGGTGAAGATAGAGGCTCTGTCTATGGACTTGGGTATGTTTGATTGGAAAAAAGAACAGAAATGTATTTTTACCGTTGAGAATACGGGAAAAGAGTTGCTTGTGATTGATGATGTCAATACTTCGTGCAGATGTACTACAGTGGAGTATTCGAGAGAACCGGTTCAGTCCGGAAAGACGGTAGATATTACTGTCGTTTATAAGGCTGAATATCCGGAGCATTTTAACAAGACGATTACTGTCTACTGTAACTCGCCTGTTTCACCTTTGCAATTGAAAATAAAAGGAGATGCTAAATAAAAGTTAAGAGATTGCCGGCTGACGGTTGAGGCGCAGTGGACAAATAACCATGGGGGGCGATTTTGTTCAATGGTTTATTTCTAGGAGTAGTTGATAAACTTGCTGCAATTCACCGAAAGCCGGCTTTTTATGATTAAGGGTAGTATATGACAGGAGTAGCGGAAAAGAAAAAAAGAATGATAAAGATTTACCTATTATGGGTGCTGTTAGTCGGTAGCTTGTGCTGTTCTTGTACAGGAAATAAACGATTGGAATATGCGTTGGAGTTTGCCGGATAGGAATATTTTTTTCGGACTTTAAAGAAATTTAATGATGCTAAAATGAAAAAGAAATTTTATGCAGCGTTATTAGCTGTAGCTGTTATTGCGTTTACGGGATATAATGTTTATCAGAGTTCCACTTTATCTGATTTGGCTTTAGCTAATGTAGAGGCTTTGGCTAATATGAGTGAGGAGAGGGAAACAGTTAAATACTATTGTAAGGCTTCAGAGGGCAGATATATTTGCTCCTCTTGGAGACCTGGCTTATTGTGGAGTGGAACTAACCTTTGTTCTAATCATGATAGAAATTGTCGTTAAACAAGTCGATTAATAATAAACTAAGATTCATATATTGTTATTATATATGAATCTCAGCCTTTAAAATGAAGTTATTGGTTTATATTATGAAAAAAATAGCATTCTTGTTGCTTCTTTGTTCTTTGTTTGCATGTAGTCGTCAAGCGAAGAATGTTCCTCATTCTGGAGAGCGGCTATTAAATAAGAAAATATATTTGGATTCGGTAGTTGTTGATGCCAGTTATACCAGTGGTTGGGGGAATTTTTATTTAGTTGACTCTATCATTACATTTGCTGATACATATTATTCTAAATTTTATGATTATAAAGCTAATTCTGGTGATTCTGTTGCTGAACATTTTAGAAAAGGCAATGGTCCTGGAGAATTAAATGAATTTATGTTTGCTTATCCTATTCGTAATAAAAAGGGTCAGTGTTTAATTGTTGATAATTCAATTATGCTTCATTCTTTTAAACAACAGGATTATGAATTATTTCATCATGGTCGAATTAATTTCGGTTGGAATGGAGTATGTAAAGATTATGACTCCCCGCGAGCTTATAATATGATGTATTTAACTGACTATGGAGTTGATTTCTACTATCTAAATGACTCTATTATAATTTTTCCTGTAAACCTAATAGATCGTTTCGTTTCGGAGAAAGAGATAGAATCAGATCGTTATGATAAGTTGCATATTTTTGGGGAATTGAACGTAAATACTATGATAGTTGAACGTATCACGGGAAAAATGCCCGAAATTTATCATGAAAAACCTATTCCGAATTTTGAATCTTTTCGTTTTGCAATGAGAGGAGATACTGTATATGTAAATCATTATGTAGATTCATTGATTTATGTTTATTTGTATCCGGATGAACTTATTTACACTATGGGGTTTGAAGGTCGAGATATTGATCGTAATTATACGCAAACAACAGAACTGGATGAGGGGAAGACATTCATGAAAGATTATAAAACTGTTGGTTCAAGTGCTGGATTAGATTATGTACCTGAAACTAATATGTTGATTCGAACATATGTGAAAGAGAGAGTTATGAGAAAGACAGGGCTACAGTTGTATCAAAACTCAAACATGCTGGCTGATATAGATGTACCCAATTACTTTATGTTTCTTGGATACAATAATGGTTGGTACTATGGAGTACGTAAATTACCTTTAGAAACAGAGAATGATATACGTTTTGTTTTTTATAAATTCCGAATAGAATGACATTTTTTTATGTTCTTATCACTTTTCTATTTATGAATACCTATATCTGTTTTAGTCGGAAAAGTAAAGATGAGGTTATTTTTAATAAAAGGAGAGTTGATGTTGGTACTATTATGAATGATACATTACTGAAATGTTCTTTTAAATTTACCAATGTTAGTTCTCATGATATAAAAGTAAATAAAATATATCGATCTTGTAATCTTAGAACAGGAGAGTCATCTTATATATATGATTGTAGACACATCTAGTAAGAATGGATATTTTGAGGTTGCTGTTGTGGTTCAGTTGAATACTTTACAAGAAAATTATGCATTAAAGGTGGTAGGGAATAAAAAAGATTAGAAATGAAATATGATAGTGTATTGTTGTTAATTTCGGTTGTGTTGAGGATTTGTTCATGTAAGAACTAAAATGTAGAAAAAAAGAATGATAAAGATTTACCTATTATGGGTGCTGTTAGTCGGCAGCTTGTGCTGTTCTTGTACAGGAAATAAACGATTGGAATATGCGTTGGAGTTTGCCGGGGAGAATAGGGGAGAGCTTGAAAAAGTTTTGGAACACTATAATGATAGCGGACTGAAACAGGATGCCGCACGCTTTTTGATTGAAAATATGCCCCGCTATTTTAGTTATGAAGGATGGCAATTGGATACGTTAAAAGCAATTCATGCAGCCACAGAACATACGGATGGATGGGTGAATAAAAAAGATCGCAAAAAATGGGAACATTTTTCTTTTCGGACTTTAAAGAAAGTTTATGATGCTAAAGTGATTAAAGCTGAGTTCTTGATTCATCACATAGATCAAGCCTTTGAAGTTTTTGAAAAAAGATCCTGGAATAAATATTTGCCATTTGATGATTTCTGTGAATTGATTTTGCCATATCGGATTGGTGATGAACCCTTGGAGGAATGGCGTGGTTGGTATAGGGAGCGTTATGAATCTATATTGGATTCGCTCTATCAAGGGACAGATGTGGTAGAAGCCACCGATCGTTTAGGGGCTTATTTGCGTCAGGAAAAAGACTTCAGGTATAGTGTTGAGCTGGACTTACCCCATTTAGGTGCAGGTTTTTTGCTAGCTAACAGGGTTGGAAGCTGTGAGGCGTCTTGTGATTTTACGGTCTATGTGTTACGTGCGCTTGGTATTCCCGCTGCAACGGATATTTATCATTATGGACCCGGTAAGGGAGCCGGTCATGTCTGGAATGTATTGAGGGATACAACCGGTGGCTATGTTCCTTTCTGGTTTATTCAGACTAAAGTGGAGCGGGGCGGAAGTGATAAACGAGAAAAAGGGAAGGTATACAGGCGGTGTTTTGGAGCACAGCAGGAGAAAGTATCAGGTATCCGCCGCGATCGGTCTGTTCCGTTTCCGCTGAAAGATCCATATTTAAAAGATGTTACAAGTGACTATTTCCCGGCAAATCAGGTTACAATAGAAATTGATCCTCAGGTTGATAAAAAGTATATCTGCCTGGGTGTGTTTACATTGGAAGGATGTATGCCCATAGATATAACTGTGCAGAAAGGAAATAAAGCAACCTTTATGAATGTAGAACCCGGAATTTTGTTTCAACCGCTATATGATAACGGGATGAAGTGGGTGGCAGCCGGATACCCTTTCCTTGTAGACGAAAAGGGAGAGGTGAAGTATCATAAACCCGATTGCGCTGTGAAAGGAAGTATGGATTTGAGCCGTAAATTCTTATTGCGACAATATCTGAAAGATTATCTCAGCGCTGTAGTGGGGGATAAGATAGAGGGAGCCAATCATTCGGATTTTTCGGATGCCTGCCTGTTGCATCAGATAGTGGATACACCTAAGGTAAGCTACCAGGTAGTCTACCCACAATCCCGGAAGAGATACCGGTATATACGTTATACTTCGACTCCCGAAAAAACACTTCAACTGGCGGAATTACAGCTTTTCCGAAAAGTGGATGATCAAGAGAAAATAGCGGCTAAGGTCATCGATGGCAGTAATGCTTTTATTGCAGATGACCGGTTTGATCGTTTTAAAGTGAATGACGGTGATGGATTAACCTTTTTTCTTACGAAAGAGAAGGGAGCATTCGTTACACTTGATTTAGGTAAGCCGGAAAAGATTGAAAAAATAGTCTATATGCCTCGTAACGATGATAACTTCATTCGGTTAGGGGATCAGTATGAACTGTTTTATCAGGATGGATTTCGTGGTTGGATTTCTTTAGGCAGGCAAGTAGCCTCAGAATTAACATTGCACTATGACAATATACCCCAAAATTCAGTACTTTGGCTTCGGAATTTATCAAGAGGGAGAGAAGAAACCGTATTTCGAAACGAGGGCGGTCGGCAGGTTTTCTTTGTAAAGTGGTAAAAACAGGAAAGAAACAGATCAAAAAAAGAGGAATTTCTTTTATTTATTTTGTAAAATAGACTGTAAATCGCTGAATGGTCTGATTTTGTTGTTTTTTGACCGGATATTAGCTTCCTTAATCTTATTTTTTCTCAAACTTTGTAAGGTAAATCAATGTAGAAAGTATGACTATAATGAAGTTGAGACTGGGAGTTCGTGGGATGATGTGGCTAACCTTGGTAATTATGATGTGGGGCATCATATCTTGTCGAACTCAAGAAGAGAAACGTCTTGAAGAGGTTTTATCTCTTCCGCTCGCCAATAAAGAAGAACTACAAAAAGTACTGGATCATTATAAAGATGACAGCCTGAAGTATCAGGCCGTTTGCTTTCTAATCAGGAATATGCCTTTTCATGCAGGATACGAGGGAAATGCTTTGAAGCATTATTACCAATATTTTGATATTTACGCGCAAGGAAAATTAGGACCGTACGAAGTGATTGATTCTTTAAAAGAAAATTCGTTTTCTGTTTCGCAATTAAAACGGATAGAGGATATTGCCAATATTGATTCTTCTTTACTGGTGCAGAACGTGGATTGGGCTTTTAAGGTGTGGAGAGAGCAGCCTTGGGGCAAGAATGTAAGTTTTGATAATTTTTGTGAGTTTGTTCTACCTTATCGGCTGGGAGATGAACCACTTGGATTCTGGAGAGAAGATATTTATAAACGCTATAATCCAATATTAGATAGTATCCGGTTGTTGCCTCAAGCTCAGGATCCGTTGGTTGCTGCAAAGGTGTTGATGGATTCGCTTGTTGTGGAACCATCCCATTTTACCGGTCTGTTTCCCGCCGGTCCTCATTTAGGTCCTTCAGTAGTGTCATGGCGTGCGGGGAGCTGTCGCGAGTTCGCCGATTTGGTAGTGTATGTAATGCGTGCTTTGGGTATTCCTTGCGGGACAGACTATATGGCGATGCGTGGAGATAATAACGTGCCGCATTTCTGGAATTTTACATTGGATAAAGATGGAAAAACGCATATTACGGAATTTCCCGATCCTAATTGGAAACGGGCTGTGAGTATGTATAATCCTAAGGCAAAGGTATACCGGAATACGTATGGCTTAAACTGGAAAGATGTAAAGAGACAACAGGGAAAAATGATGCATCCGGCGTTTCGAAAACCTCTATATCAGGATGTCACGGCTGTGTATGCCGACAGCTTGAATCGTGATCTGGTAGTGTCTTCTGATATTTTGTGTAAGGAAGTTCACAAAGGAGATATTGTCTATTTTTGCCTTTCCACAAGGATGGATTGGGTACCTATAGCATGGACTGTTTTTGAAGAAGACTCATTGCGCTTTCAAGATACGGAAGGTAGTGTGATTGGTTGTTTGGCTACATGGAATGGAAAACGTCTTGTGATGCAGTCCGAGCCGTTTACCTATGATAAAATGTCAGGAACGATTGCTTTGCTCACTCCTCAAAGTGAAAAAGAAGATATAACCTTGTATTTTAAGTTTCCGCTGTTCTGCGACTTAGGTATCCTTCGTATGCCCGGAGGAGTTTTTGAAGGAAGTAATGATTCGCAGTTTCGCTCTGCAGATACATTGTATTATGTAAAACAATGGCCTTTCCGCTTGAACAACACTATTTTTCCGGAGAAAGAAAAGTCTTATCGCTATGTTCGGTACAAGGGGCCGAAGGGGAGTTATTGCAATATAGCAGAGATGGCTTTCTTTGAAGATACCTCGGATACGTTGGCGTTGAAAGGGCGGATCATCGGAACTCCGGGTTGTTTTCAGAAAGACGGCTCGCATGATTATTACAAAGTATATGATGGCAATCCCTATACTTATATGGATTATAAGACTCCTGATGAGGGGTGGGTCGGATTAGATTTTGGCATTCCCCACCGGATAAAGAAATTTACTTATATTCCTCGTAATTCGGATAATTTTATCCATAAAGGAGATGTATATGAATTATTCTATTGGCATGACAAGAAATGGAATTCGTTAGGTCGGCAAGTGGCAAAAGCAGATTCTTTAAATTATGTAATTCCGAAAGGGGTAGCCTTATTTTTAAAGAATCATACGGAGGGAAAGGACGAACGGATCTTTAAGAAGACCGATGGGAGACAACAGTTTTGGTAGAAGAGAATGAGGATGGTATGTCGTCATTACTAAAGCAAGAATATCTGCCGGACTCTGTCTCGGTTTATAATCGAGAGCCAGATATTTTAAAAGAGATAAATAATGAATGTTAGATGTTTTTTATGGGGGATTTTGTTTATAACTGTATCAAGTTGTATAGAATCTGATAGGATTATGCATTATGTTCGATTTGAACATACCATAAATTTGAAATCCGACAGGATACAGGTCCCTTCGGTGTTATTGTATCCACGAAGTTTGGTTTTATGTGATAGTAATCTGGTAGTATTCAATGAAAAAATGGATACCATGTTTCAATGCTTCCATTTGCCGGATTTGACCTTCCAATATGGTTTTGGAACACAGGGGCAGGGACCGGGTGATTTTTTTCTTCCTTCTATTTCTCCTGTGGAACATAAGAAGAACGGTTTTGTCATGTTAGACGGAATTAACCTGAAACATATTAGTGTTGAGAAAGACAAAGCTATCGTACAGACTTCGACTTTAAATTATGGATTTAATTGTTTTAATGACTTGATAAGTATTTCCGATAGCAGTTATTGTTGTAACGGAGGTTTTGAGAATGAAAAAGAATTTAGGTTTCTTTATCCTGACGGAAATCATGAATCATGGGGAGAATATCCTGAAACAGAGGAACGTTTCGGATCTGTTTTGGGCAGGAATCAAGCGTATATAAAGATGACCGTCGCTAAGCCTGATAAGAGTTGTTTCGTTTCGTTCTACCAACATATACGCCGTTTCAGAATTTATGGTAAAGATGGAGA
Organism: Bacteroides fragilis NCTC 9343; assembly: GCF_000025985.1. Lineage (NCBI taxonomy): Bacteria > Pseudomonadati > Bacteroidota > Bacteroidia > Bacteroidales > Bacteroidaceae > Bacteroides > Bacteroides fragilis. The sequence continues at coordinate 3,482,424 of NC_003228.3, read as the reverse complement.
ATTAAAAAGAGATGTTATTTTAGATATTCTTCCCGGGCAAGAACGTCCTGATGTGGATGATTATTTGAGATTCATACATCCTATAAGTATCTATGCAACGGACAGTTATATTTATACATTAAATATGGATATGACAACAGAGGAAATTGAGAATCGAAAAACTACTCCTAACATCCAAGTATTCGATTGGGAAGGAAAACCACTTACACAATATAAACTCGATTGTTTTATTAACACTTTTGTCGTTGATGAAGTTGCAAATAAGATTTATGGAGCTTTTGTTGAAGACGAAGATCATATTTATGTATTTAATTTACCCCGATTATGAGATGGATGATTTTGATTTTTTTGAATTTTTTGTTTTGTGCCCAACTTGTTGGGCAAGTATCACGACCCGATAGAAACCTTTTGCGTGGTGAGACGTATGTGATTGAGGTGCCGAAAGGATGGAAACGTCCTTCTGCTGTGCATTCTTGCAATGATGAACCTTTGAAACGCGTTAATGGGAAATACGAAACTACAAAGTTTATGAGAGTATATTCAAAACGTAAAGATCGTTGTGGTGCGGTATTGACCATTATGGAAATACAAAAATGTGCATCTTTTCAGGAAATATTTAAGGAAGACAGTATTTGGGCATCGACGGATACTACGCAGGTGAAGGTGATATATAAGTCTGTCAATAGTAAGAATGGGGTTAAAAAGATGGCTTTTACTTCGTATAAGGCAGAGCGTCATCCGGAAACTAACGAATTATCTGCTTTGCAAAAGGCTGAATGGTATTTGCAGGGGCGTGAAAATGTATATTATATCAGTTTTACGTCTTGCTCATTGTTTTTAGAACTGCTACCGCAGATTAAAGATATTGTGGCGTCGTTAAAGGAACTTTAAGTAAAACATTTGGTAATATTTTTACGAATAAGATGTGTTTATAATTTAAAATGTATTATTTTTGCGAGTATAGAAAAGAATATCGCAATAAGTAGCCTTGACTAATATATGTGGAAGAAGTTGTCGCTGTATGTTTGTTTAATAACTATTTTGTGTTCTTGTCAGAAACAATGTAGTGCTTATGCACCTCCTACGTTTCCGGAAGTAAAGAAAATACATGCTCATCGTTTGTCGGACGAACTCCTGATCAGCTATCCTTTGGATATGGCTGTTAGTGAGGACTATATCTTTATATTGGCTTTGGCAGATAATGCCTGGTTGCAGGTATATGATAAGACTACAGGGCAACTGCTTGGAAGTTTTGTAACAAGAGGGCAGGGACCGGGTGAAGCGACTACTGCGAACATGTGCTATTATAATGCACGTGAAAAGAAAATTTCTGTGTATGACGAATCTTCTATGAAGTTATTGACTTATCGGTTTGATAAAGACGCTGATAATTGGGGAGCGTTGATAGAAGAACGGTCTTTTTATGATTTAGGAGGTACAGTACGCCGGGTGTGGGAACTTCGGAATGGTAGGTTTTTGGTAGATGGTCAGTTGGGAACAAAGTCGGATCAGCAAAAACGTTTTCAGATGTTGGCAGATGCAAAAGTGGTGGCTGATTACAATGATTTTCCTATAGATACTCCGAAAGAACGTTCCGTTTGGTCATCGCCAGCAATTGCGATATCTCCGGATTGTAAAAAGATGGCCGTAGGAACTTTATATGGAGGAATCCTTGAATTATTTGATTTATCACAAAACATAGAATTAAGAGCAATCCGAAAATTTTATCCTCCGGTCGTGCAATATTTATCCGGAACTATCCAAAACACAGAGGAGACTGTTTGGGGCTTTTCTGCGTTATGTGTTACAGATGAAAGGATTTATAGTGTATTTATAGGTGACAAGAATCCCAATTTATTTAATAACTTATCCGTTTTTGATTGGGATGGCCGGGAATTAATCAAATATAATACTGATTGCCTCGTTTTGAGAATTTGTGCTTCAACTCAGGAACCAAATAAACTGTATGGGATTGCTTTTTCTGAAACTCATGAATTTTATCTGGTCTCTTTTTCCTTGGGTTCTTGACAGGGGATCGCATTAAAATGTATATATATATGAAGAAAGAGGTTTGGATAAAACTGGTGAAACGAATCGGGAACTGGATTGTGAATATCTGTTTCTATTCTTGTGTGGCTTTTGTTGCCTGGATGGTATTGCAGGTGTTTTGCCTGACTTCTTTCAAAATCCCCTCCAATTCAATGGAACCGGCATTGCTTTCGGGAGACAAAATACTGGTGGATAAATGGACCGGTGGGGCACGTCTGTTTAATATCTTTGCGTCATTGCGAGGAGAAGAAGTGGATATCTATCGTCTACCGGGTTTCGGATCGTTTCAGCGGGACGATGTGCTTGTTTTTAATTTCCCTTATCAGGATGGGAGCGACAGCATCGGATTTGATATAATGAAGTATTATGTGAAACGGTGTATTGCCTTGCCGGGTGATACTTTGGAAATACGTAAGGGCTATTATCATATAAAAGGAATCACAGACAGTGTGGGGAATGTGCAGGCGCAACATCGGATTGCACGTGTCAGAAGGGAAGATTCACATGGGATCGTGATGGATGCTTTTCCGTGGGACGGACGTCTGGGATGGACCATTCAGGAATTCGGACCTCTTCCGGTACCGGCCAAAGGGCAGGTGGTGAAAATAGATACATTGTCTTGTTTGCTTTACGGAAGACTGATCCACTGGGAGCAGAAGAAGAGACTGCGGCAAAAAGGAGAGGCGGTATGTCTGGGTGATAGTGCGATAACGGAATATAAATTCACAGAGAATTACTATTTCGTATCGGGGGATAATATGGAAAATTCCAAGGATTCACGTTATTGGGGAATGTTGCCCGAATCATATATTGTAGGTAGGGCATTTACAATATGGCGGTCGGACGATCCTTTACGGGGAAAGATTCGTTGGAACCGGGTATTTAAAAGAATAAAATGATGAGAGAAAAAGTAGATTATATGCATATTATACTTCGTGGAGGACTTCTGGCAATGGTATGTGCACTGCTGTCTGTGGTATGGGTAAATGATCCGATGCTTCCGGCAGGTGAGTTGTCGGGGCAATGGCTCTATCTGGCAAAAGTTGCTATGGGAGCTGCTGTCGGTTGGGTGGTGTCGGCCTTTCTCTATTATAGAAAGGGGTATGATATGGGGGCTGATTTTTATCAGGTCGTTATTTGGAGTTTTATTGTTTTGGCTGCTTCTGAGGCTATTTATGGCTTGAGGCAGCTTTATGGTTTTACTTCTTCCCATCATTCTCTGTATTCCTTGACCGGATCTTTTTTTAATCCCGGACCGTATTCCGGTTATCTGGCTATGATATTTCCTCTTTGTCTGGATCAATGGTTACGATTACGGAAAAGGGAGAATAAGAATTGGATGGAATGGACGGGATATTATGGGGCCGTGGCAGTATTGTTTCTTATACTCTGTGTGCTTCCTGCGGGAATGAGTCGTTCGGCATGGGTGGCTGCTCTTATTTCAGGTATTTGGGTATATGGAGTGCATAAATCCTGGCCGGTACGCTTGAAAAGAGTGTGGATGCGCAAAAAGACAAAGGTGCTGGCCGTCACCTCTGTGTTATGTATAGTTGTGTTGGTCGGAGGAGTCTGTTTGTTTAACCTGAAAAAAGATTCGGCCAGCGGGCGACTGTTCATGTGGAAAATCAGTAGCCGGGCCATTGCAGAGAAACCATTTACAGGCTATGGGCAAGGAAATTTTGCACTGGCATATGGGACAAGTCAGGAAGCTTATTTTGCCGAAGGGAGTTATTCGCCTCAGGAAGAATTGGTGGCAGGAAGTCCGGAATATGCTTTTAATGAATATTTGCAGATAGCACTCGAGTGGGGGATACCCGTATTGCTTTGTTGCCTGGCTTTTGCAGGATTTTGTCTACGGAGAGGTGTGGAACTGAAACGTTGGGGGCCTTGTGGCAGTGTGATCTCTTTGTTGGTATTTGCTTTTTCTTCTTATCCGATGCAATTGCCTGCTTTTGTTATTGCATTCCTGATTTTACTGATGGCTTGTATTGCAGGACGCTTTCTTGCCTGGCAACTGGCGTTTGCTTGTGTGTTGGGATTTTCCGGATACCATTGGTGGCAGGCAGATGTGCATCAAGAGTGCAAGGACTGGGCCAACTGCCGTATGTTGTATCAGGCAGGTGCTTATCAAAGTGCAAAAGAAGGCTATGAACGTTTGTATCCGAAATTAAAGGGAAGAGGGGCCTTTTTGTTTGAGTATGGGCATTGTTTGCATAAATTAAAGGAGGCGGATGCTTCGATTCTATTATTGAAAGAAGCTTCTACCCGAAGTTGCGATCCGATGATACTAAATATTATTGGTAAGAATTTTCAGGAAAAAGGAGAATATGCTCAAGCTGAAAAATGGCTTTTGCGTTCCACTCACTTATTGCCGGGAAGGATTTATCCATATTACTTGTTGGCGAAGCTATATGCCTCGCCTGGATATTTACAGCCCGATAAATTCCATGAAATGGCGGACTTGGTCTTGACCAAGGAACCCAAAGTACAGTCGACAGCCGTACGGGAAATGAGAGATGAAATAAGGAAGTTAGTTATAGATGTAAGTAACGAAAAAATCGTAAATAGCAGAAATGTAAATGATTAATATGTTTTAAATGCAAGAAAAAGTATACAATTTCTTTTGCGTTTCTGAAGATTAGCAATTATATTTGTGACTGTATGCTAATAATATGAAATACATCATATATATGTCTTGGAAATAAGACATCAAATAAATAGAATTTGCTATGATAAACAGAATAAACGAACTACAAATAAGATTCGGGAATGAAATGCAGTTTTCCTATCCGAATCTTGACGGATTAATTGGAAGAAAAGTTTTTTGTCCACCTATGTAAGTAACGTAAAAATCGTAAATTGCTAATAATTAATGGATTTAAGTTTCTGCGTTATCCGGAATTAGTCCACCATTTATTTTGAGTTTTAGAAAGTAACCAACTATATTTGCAATCATAATTAATAGAGAAAAAGTTTAATAACATTATGAAAAACCAGTATCCCTTCTATACGCTTTGTCTGGCATTGACAATGCTGACAGCTTGTTCCGGTGAGAAGAAAGAGAGTGCTTCTGAAAAAGGAGTGGAAACCGTGTTGCCCGACACGAAAAACGAGGTGTCTGTCATGACGCTCAAAAAGCAGATATTCAATCATGAATTGGTGAGTAATGGAAAAATTTCTGCCCGGGGAATGGCTGACCTGAGATTTGAAAGTGGTGAAGTGATAGCCCATATTTGGGTAAAGAACGGAGACCGGGTACGAAAGGGGCAGAAGTTGGCGGAGTTGGACAAATTCAAACTTGACAACCAGTTGTCGCAATCGGAAGACGCTTTAAAAAAGTCGGAATTGGAATTGAGGGATGTACTTATCAGTCAGGGCTATCCGGCAGACGATATTAGTCAGGTACCCGAAGAGACAATGAAGTTGGCAAAGGTGAAGAGTGGTTATGATCAGAGCAAATCACAATATGAAATGTCGAAATACAATGCAGAGCACGCTACTTTGACCGCACCTTTTGACGGAGTAGTTGCTAACCTGTTTTCGAAACCCTACAATCTGGCCAGTACTTCGGATGTATTCTGTACGGTGATCGATATGCAGGGGATGGAAGTAGATTTTACTGTACTTGAAAGTGAGTTGCCATTAATAAAGAATGGAGATAAGGTAGTGATCAAGCCCTATTCGGATGCCGCAACAGTACACGAAGGAAGTATTTCGGAAATCAACCCTTTGGTAGATGATAAAGGAATGGTGAAGGTGAAAGCCCGGGTGAACGGGGCCGGTAAGCTGTTTAGCGGGATGAATGTACGTGTCAGTGTACATCGTTCGTTGGGAGAGCAGTTGGTGATTCCGAAAAGCGCAGTCGTACTTCGTTCGGGCAAGCAGGTTGTATTTACCCTGAAAGATGGGAAGATGGCCCAATGGAACTATATTCATACCGCTTTGGAAAATGCAGACAGTTATAGTGTGGCCGACGGACTGACAGAAGGAGATACGGTCATCGTAAGCGGAAACATTAACCTGGCACACGAAGCTCCGGTCACAATCATTGAATAAGGATGAATCACTAACACAGAACAATTATGATTAAATTCCTGATACAACGTCCCATTGCCGTATTGATGGCTTTTACGGCTTGCTTCATAGTGGGGTTGGTGACGTACTTCACATTACCGGTATCGCTGTTGCCGGATATCTCCATCCCGGAGATTACCGTACAGGTATCAGCTAAAAATACCTCGGCACGTGAATTGGAAAACACAGTCGTGAAGCCTGTCCGTCAGCAATTGATTCAGGTGGCTGCCCTAAAAGACATGACCAGTGAAACGCGTGACGGTGCGGGTATTATCCGGCTTAGTTTTGATTTTGGTACCAATACGGACCTGGCATTCATAGAGGTTAACGAAAAGATTGACGCAGCTATGAACTATTTGCCTAAAGATACCGATCGTCCGAAGGTGATCAAGGCAAGTGCTACCGATATTCCGGTATTCTATCTGAATCTGACTTTAAAGACAGACAGTGCTTATGAAGAGACGGATCAGCAGGCTTTCCTGAATTTATGTGAGTTTTCAGAATCGGTAATCAAACGCCGTATCGAACAGTTGCCGGAAGTGGCAATGGTAGACGTTACCGGTTTGCTGGAAAGACAATTGCAGATTGTACCCGATATGGATAAACTGGCTATGCTTGAATTATCCATTGAAGATATTGAGACGGCTCTGGCGCAAAACAATGTAGAGCCGGGAAGCATGACCGTACGGGATGGATACTATGAATATAACATCAAGTTCTCAACTCTGCTCCGTACTGCGGAAGATGTGGAGAATATATATATCCGTAAAGGAGATCGCATCATACAGTTGAAAGAATTTTGCCGGATAGCGATAGTACCGGTCAAAGAAAAAGGAGTATCTGTGTCGAACGGTAAAAGGGCCGTGACGCTTGCCATCATTAAGCAGGCCGACGAAAACATGGACAATATGAAAGATGCTCTGTCGGAAACAATGGATTATTTCAAAAAGATCTATCCGGATATCGAGTTTAGCGTGAGTCGTAATCAAACCGAACTGCTGGACTATACAATATCCAATCTTCAGCAGAATCTCTCACTCGGTTTTGTTTTCATTTGTATCGTTGCCGTACTCTTCTTGGGAGATGTCAAATCTCCATTCATTATTGGGCTGAGTATGGTGGTGTCTATTGTCATCAGTTTCTTGTTTTTCTACCTGTGTAAAATGTCTCTCAATATCATCTCCCTGTCCGGACTGATCCTGGCACTGGGTATGATGATCGACAGTTCGATTATCGTAACGGAAAATATATCGCAATACAGGGAAAAGGGTTATTCGTTGCGGAGAGCCTGCGTGGCGGGAACAAGTGAGGTGGTGACTCCTATGCTGAGTTCTTCGTTTACGACGATTGCTGTATTTGTACCTTTGGTATTTATGAGTGGTATCGCGGGTGCTATCTTCTACGATCAGGCTTTTGCCGTTACGGTAGGATTGATGGTCTCTTATTTCACCGGTATCATGTTGCTTCCTGTTCTGTATATGTTGGTCTATCGTACCGGGATCAAAGGTGGTCCGAAGTGGTTGAGGCTGAAAATTAATAATCCTTTGAAAGAACATACTCTGGACCGCTTCTACGATAAGGGTGTCGACTGGGTATTCAGTCATAAGACGTTGAGTGTATTGTTCTGTGCCATCTCTTTTCCGTTATGTATCTTCTTTTTCTACTTTATCGATAAAGAAAGAATGCCGGATATCGACGAAAATGAATTGATTACCCGTATTGAATGGAACGAAAACATTCATGTGGACGAGAATCAACGCCGGGTCGACGAATTGTTCCGTGAGTTGCAGGGAGCATCTGTGGAGCAGACAGCGTCCATCGGATTGCAGGATTACATCTTGAACCGGGAACAAGAGTTGTCTTCATCGGAGGCGGAACTTTATTTTAAGACCGAAACCTCGAAAGAGATTGCTCCGTTACAGGAACAAATTTATCAGAAGCTGAAAGAACGTTATCCTTTGGCTGTGATTTCATTCTCTCCTCCTGAAACAGTTTTTGAGAAACTGTTTGTGACCGGTGAGGCTGATATTGTGGCCGAATTATATGCCCGCAATAAGGACAGGGCACCCGGCCCCGGTACTTTGCGTGGATTGGAGCAAACATTCGGTCAGAAGACAGGAATACCTCCTACAGGTATTGCTTTCGAAAACCAATTGAACCTCAGTATTAATCAGGAAAAGCTATTGTTGTATCAAATCTCTTATAACGAGTTGTATCGTGTGCTGAGAACTGCTTTCAAGGAAAACAGTGTAGCTATGTTGCACTCTTATCAGCAATATCTGCCTATCAGCATTGCAGGAGACGAAAAGACGGTTAACCAGGTTTTACAGGAAACCTTGATTCAGACACAACCGGACAGCAAGACGGGAGAGGTGAACTTTATTCCCTTACGGGAGCTGATAAAAGTAACTCCCGCAGAAGATTTGAAGAGTATTACAGCCGGAAGAAATGGGGAGTATATTCCTTATAAATTCTATGGAGTGGAGAATGCGGAGAAGTTGATGACCCAGGTTAAAGAAACCTCTAGCGAGACAGGAGATTGGGACATCGCCTTTTCTGGAAGCTTCTTTTCCAATCAGAAGATGCTGGACGAACTGGTGGTCATTCTGTTCATCTCCCTTTTGCTGATGTATTTCATTTTGGCGGCTCAGTTCGAGAGTTTCATGCAGCCTTTGCTGGTGTTGATGGAAATACCGATTGACGTGGCGTTTGCATTGGTATTGCTTTGGGTGTGCGGACATACATTGAACCTGATGTCGGCCATCGGATTGATTGTGACTTGCGGTATCGTGATCAATGACTCCATCCTGAAGCTGGATGCCATCAACGAATTGCGTAAGGAGGGAGTACCATTACTGGAGGCCATTCATGAAGCCGGACGAAGAAGATTACGACCGATTATCATGACATCGTTGACCACTATTTTTGCAATGGTACCGTTGCTGTTTTCGTTCGACCTTGGTTCCGAACTTCAGAAACCGCTGTCCATAGCCATGATAGGTACTATGACAATCGGTACCCTGGTGAGTTTGTTCATCATCCCTTTGTTGTATTGGTTTATTTATAGAAATAAAGAAAAACGATAGATATGAAGAAAAGGTATTATATAGTAATAGCAGCCTTGCTGTTTGGGGCTTCTGTAGCGAAGGCTCAGGATCATATAAAACTCGATTTGCAGAAGACGATACAATTGGCCAATGACAGTTCACTGGAGGCATTCCGTACGCAGAATATGTATCTTTCCGGTTACTGGGAGTATCGGACTTACAAGGCCAATCGCCTGCCGAGCCTTACTTTGAATATGACTCCTGCCGAGTATAACCGGGATATCACCAAGCGATACGATTCGGAAAAGGACTTGGATGTTTATCGTAGCCAACAGTCGTTCTATGCATCGGGTAATCTGGCTATCCAGCAGAACTTCGATTTGACCGGCGGTACTTTCTACCTGCAATCGCAATTGGGATATATGCGTAGTTTTGGTGGGAACAAGACAACGCAGTTTACCAGTGTACCTATCCGGTTGGGATATTCACAGAGCCTGGTCGGATATAATTCGTTCAAGTGGGAGAGAAAGATTGAACCCTTGAAATATGAAAAAGTAAAGAAAGAGTTTGTGTATAATGTGGAAGCCGTATCCGTGCAGGCCACTACGTATTTCTTTAACCTGGCTATGGCGCAGGCCGAGTATAACCTGGCCAAGGAGAATATGGTTTCTTCGGATACGCTTTATAGCATCGGAGTGCAACGCCAGAAGATAGCAGCCATCTCGAAAGCCGACTTATTGACACTGAAGTTGGATGTGGTGAATGCACGCAATACGTTGCAGAACAAGGCTAGTGCCCTGAAACGCGCCATGTTTTCACTGGTTTCGTTCCTGAACCTGGATAAGAATACGGTTATCGATATCGACTTGCCTGTCCGGCCTCAGGAATTGGTGATACCGGTGGACAAGGCATTGCAGATGGCACATGAAAACAATCCTCAGTTACTGGGGTTAAAGCAGAACGTACTGGAAGCCGAACGCAATGTGGACAAGACGAAAAAAGAGTCGCGTTTCAATGCGAGCGTGAATGCCTGTATCGGTTTCAACCAGGTGGCTGATAATTTTGGAGATGTGTACCACAAACCCATGCAGCAGGATTTGGTATCAGTCAGTGTCAGTATTCCGTTGGTTGACTGGGGGGTAAGGAAAGGTAAATATAACATGGCCCGCAATAACCTGAATGTGGTGAAAACTTCTGCCCGCCAGGATGAAATCAGCTTGGACGAAGAAGTGATCATGACTGTGAACGATTTCAATATTCAACAGAATATGATCACCAGTGCCGAAGAAGCACTAGACCTCTCTATCCTGGCCTATAACGAGACTCGTCAGCGGTTTATCATCGGGAAAGCAGATATCAACAGTCTGACGCTGTCTCTGAACCGTCAGCAAGAGGCACAACAGAATTACATTTCAGCCTTGCAAAACTATTGGCTGAACTATTATAAGATACGTAAACTGACGTTACATGACTTTGCTACCGGAATCTCGCTGACTGACAAGTTTGACTATGCGGGAGGACAATTGGTGCGATAGTGCTAACTAACATTGAAACGATGGATAATCCTTCTAAAATAAAAACGCAGACGAAAGCCTCTTCTTTTACGCTGATTGTCGCCTTTATATGCGTGGCGTTGATCGGTCTGGCCTTAATCCCCCTGCTTCCCGTAAAGCTGAACCCTTCGAGAACCCTGCCCGGTTTTACGGTGCAGTTCAGTATGCCCGGTACTTCGTCGAGGGTGGTGGAAATAGAGGCTACCAGTAAACTGGAGGCTATGTTGGCACGTATCAAGGGCATAAAGAATATCTATTCTACCTCCGATAATGGTTCGGGAAGCATCACCATTGAATTGGATAAGTATGCGGATATAGATGCGGTACGTTTTGAGGCTTCTACCATTATCCGGCAGACCTGGCCGCAGCTTCCCGATGGAGTGAGCTATCCTTATATCAGGATGAAGCGCCCGGACGAGAATGCTTCCCGCCCTTTTATGTCGTTTACACTCAACGCTCCTTCTACTCCTATCTTGATTCAGCAATATGCCGATGAGCATATCAAAACAAGACTGGCACAGATTCAGGGCATCTATAAGATAGACCTGAGCGGAGCTACTCCCATGGAGTGGGTCTTGGAGTATGATAGCGAACAACTGAGACGATTGGGAATTACTTTGAGTGATATCCAGCAGGCTGTCAGCCGCTATTATCTGAAAGAGTTCCTCGGTACCTATAATGTCGAATCATCTACAGGGGGTAAAGAGTGGATCCGGTTGGCGCTGATGCCTGAAACAAAAGATGAGGGTTTTGATGCATCCCGTATCCGGGTGAAGAGTGCCGAAGGTAAATTGATCAGTCTGGACGAGCTTGTAACTGTGTCCCACATGGAAGAGGCCCCCCAAAGCTATTATCGCATCAACGGACTTAACTCCATTTATCTGTCGATAACAGCAGAAGAAACTGCCAATCAATTGCAATTGAGCAAACAAGTGAAAGAAGAGATGGAGGCCATACAAAAGGTGTTGCCTGCCGGATATGAAATTCACACCAGTTATGATGCGACGGAATTTATTCACGAAGAATTGAACAAGATTTATCTGCGTACCGGCCTTACGGTTCTGATCTTGCTGTTCTTTGTGCTGATTATCACTCTGAATCCGCGTTACCTATTCTTGATTGTAGTCAGCCTGAGCATCAATATTGCGGTAGCAGTCATTTTCTATTATCTTTTTGGGTTGGAGATGCAGCTCTATTCGCTGGCCGGTATTACGGTTTCGCTCAATCTGGTGATAGACAATACGATTGTGATGACCGACCATATACTGCACCGGCGTAACCTGAAAGCCTTTATGTCTATCCTGGCCGCTACTCTGACTACAATGGGAGCTTTGGTGATCATCTTCTTCCTTGACGAGAAGATACGGTTGAACTTGCAGGACTTTGCAGCCGTGGTGATTATCAACCTCGCCGTATCCTTGTTTGTCGCTCTGTTCTTCGTACCTGCCCTGATCGAAAAGATCGGGTTGAAAAAGAGGAAACGTCGTCGGACCCAATCCCGCTTCTTCCTTCTCCGGGCCTCTCTTCCGCGAAGAATAACGGTTTACTTTACCCGCTTCTATGGCTGGATGATACGTAAATTGTGTCGTTGGCGTGTGGCTGTCTGCATCTTGTTGATACTATTGTTCGGACTTCCGGTGTTTATGCTTCCGGATAAAGTGGAGGGTGAAGGACGTGCCACGGAGTGGTACAACAAAACCTTGGGATCGTCCACTTACAAAGAGAAGATCAAGCCGATAGTCGACAAAGCATTGGGAGGTAGTTTGCGCCTGTTTATCCAGAAGGTATACAACGGCAGCTATTTTACCCGGAACGAAGAAGTCGTGTTGTATGTATATGCCAATCTTCCGAACGGCAGTACGTTGGAGCAGATGAACGAACTGATCAAGAAGATGGAAATCTATCTGAGCCAGTTTAAAGAAATTAAGCAGTTCCAGACCTCGGTATACAATGCCCGTCGGGGTAATATCAATATCTATTTTACCAAAGAGCATCAGAATAGCGGTTTCCCCTATACACTGAAAGCCAACATTATCAGTAAGGCCCTGCAACTGGGTGGAGGTAGCTGGGGTGTATACGGCTTGCAGGATCAGGGGTTCAGTAATGATGTTCGTGAGGGAGCCGGTTCGTTTCAGGTGAAGATGTACGGATACAATTATGATGAACTGTACGAATGGGCTGAAAAGTTGAAAGCCAAGTTGCTGACCCACCGACGGATCAAGGAAGTCATCATCAATTCGTATTTCTCTTATTGGAAAGACGATTATCAGGAGTTCTATTTTAATCTGAACCGTGAACGTATGGCGCAGGAGAATATCAATGCCAATATTCTGTTCTCCACCATCCGGCCGATATATGGTAAGAATATGGAGATCGGCTCGGTAGTGGCGGAAAATGGTTCGGAAAAGATAAAGCTTTCTTCCAAGCAGTCTCAGGAATATGATATCTGGGCCATGCAATATTTTCCGTATGGAACAGACGATAAACAGTATAAGCTGTCTGAACTGGCCACTATGGAAAAAGGGCAGATGCCCCAACAGGTTGCCAAGGAGAACCAGCAGTACAGGCTATGCCTGCAATACGAATATATCGGTTCGGGCGAGCAGGGAAACAAAATCCTGAAGCGGGATCTGGAAGAATTCAATAAAGAGTTGCCGATGGGGTATACGGCTCAGTCGGAGAGAGAGAGCTGGGGTTGGGGAAAAAAGGATAACAAGCAATACTTGCTTTTGCTGGTAGTGATTGCCATTATCTTCTTTACTACCAGTATTCTGTTCAACTCTTTGAAGCAGCCTTTGGCCATCATATTTATCATTCCCGTGTCGTATATCGGGGTATTCCTGACGTTCTATTGGTTTAAGCTGAACTTTGACCAAGGTGGCTTTGCTTCGTTCGTTTTGCTATGTGGTATTACGGTGAACGCCAGTATCTATATCCTCAACGAATACAATGCCATCCGGAGGCGTCATCCACGAATGTCGGCTTTGAGAGCTTATACCAAAGCCTGGAATGCAAAAATCCTTCCTATCTTCCTGACGGTGGTTTCCACCATCCTTGGTTTTATTCCCTTTATGGTCGGTACGGATAAGGAGGCATTCTGGTTCCCATTAGCGGCAGGAACTATCGGAGGATTGGTGATGTCTATCATCGGAATCTTTTTCTTCCTCCCGGTATTCGTGTTGAAGAAGAGGGTTGGTAAGCGTTGAATACCTTTTAAATAGTGAATGCTTTGAGCAATGGTGCTCTTAAAAGATGAACGATGAACGAGCTGTGCGATAGTCAATGCAGCTTGTTCATCGTTCATTTTTTACCAGTGTTTTTTCTATTTAAGAACGTCTATCGATCCTGATCTTCGTTCTTCACCATTCCTTTGAATTTATCGGGAAGTGCACTTTCTACAGCTGTGTAAGCCTCGGCCATAGTAGCTTTCATATTATCTGCTCCTTGTCCTTTGGGGGGGATGGGATCATGAATGGTCAGAATCATGCGATGACGGTGAATCCATTTGCCGGTGCGTGGCAGGATTTCGAAAGAGCCGTCTATGGTTACGGGAACTACGGCAAGCTGTAAGTCATCTGCCAATTGAAAAGCTCCTTTTTTAAAATATCCCATGTGTCCGGTGAAAGAACGGGCTCCTTCCGGGAAGACCACTAATGATACTCCGTCCTTCAGGGAGTCTTTGGCTTGACGAATGGTTTCAAGTACCTTTTTCGGTCCCGAGCGATCTACAAAGATATGTCCTGCGCTTTCGCATGCTTTTCCGACGAAAGGAATTTTGCGAAGGCTTTTTTTCATCATCCATTTAAAGTTACGTCCCAGAAAACCATAAATCAGAAAGATATCGAATGAGCCCTGATGATTGGGGACAAAGATGTAAGAAGTTCTTTCATGTAGCTTTTCGCGCCCATGCACTTTGACCGGGATCAACAGAAAAAGGCAGATCAGTTGTGACCATATTTTCCCCGGATAATATCCCCAGATGTGGGCTCCTCCCAGCAATGAACCAACGATTGTGACAACCGCCGTGAGGATAGTCAATACTAACAAAATGGGCAATGCAATGCAGATTTGATAAATATAGTATAGTATCTTCATAATGATTTTGGTTTTAGCTTGTGCAAAAATAAACAAAATAATATTGCTGTCCTGAATAATTGCTAACTTTGTTTCAAATTTCAATAGCATGATACGTATACTACATACAGCCGATTGGCATTTGGGACAAACCTTTTTCGGGTATGACCGCACACAGGAACACGAACATTTTCTGGACTGGTTGGCCGGTGTCCTCACTAAGAACAAGATTGATGTACTGATTGTTGCCGGAGATGTCTTTGATGTTTCCAATCCGTCTGCTGCTTCCCAGCGGATGTTCTATCGTTTCATTCACAGGGTGACGACTGAGAATCCGCGATTGCAGTTGGTTGTTGTGGCCGGCAATCACGATTCGGCTGCCCGGCTGGAATCTCCTCTGCCTTTGTTGCAGGAGATGCGTACGGAGATTAAAGGAATTGTCCATAAACAGAATGGCAAAATAGATTATGAGCATTTACTGGTAGAATTGAAGAATGCGGCGGGGGAGGTAGAAGCCCTATGCCTGGCGGTACCTTTCTTGCGACAGGGAGACTATCCGGTGGTAGAGACTGAAGGCAATCCGTATGCGGAAGGGGTGAAGGAACTGTATGCCCGTTTGTTGAAATATGCGTTGAAGAAGCGGACTGACGGACAGGCATTGGTGGCTGTCGGACACCTGCTGGCAACCGGTTCGGAGATTGCCGAGAAAGATCATAGTGAGCGCATCATCATCGGTGGTCTGGAGAGTGTATCGCCCGAGTCTTTTCCCGAACAGATTGTTTATACGGCTTTAGGGCATATCCACAAGGCTCAGCGCGTATCGGGCAGGGAGAATATCCGTTATGCCGGCAGTCCCTTACCTATGTCGTTTGCCGAGAAGCATTATCACCACGGAGTGGTAAAAGTGACCCTGGATGAAGGTTGGGCGGTTGAGATAGAGAAACTTGAATATACTCCGTTGGTGCGTTTGCTAAGTATCCCTGCCACAGAAGCTGCGGCTCCGGACGAGGTGCTGGATGAATTGCGCGGGCTGGAACTACCGGAAGATGAACCGATGCCCTATCTGGAAGTCAAGGTGAAACTAAGCGAACCGGAGCCGATGTTGCGGCAGCAAGTGGAAGAAATACTGGAAGGCAAGCCGGTCCGGCTGGCCCGTATCGTTTCTTTCTATCGGCAGGCGGCAGAGGGGAGCGTGGAAGAAGAAACCCTGACCGCCGGATTGCAGGAGATGAATCCCTTACAGATTGTGAAAGCAACCTTTGAGAATAGTTACCAGGCGGAGATGCCGGAAGAACTGGTAAATTTGTTCCAGGAGGCTTGCCGGACCATCAATTTAGAATGAATCAAATAGGAATTCACCACAGATTACACAGGAATTCACCACAGATTACACAGATTCACACAGATTAATAGATGATCTCGTTGATAGTAAAGATTAAAAGATCTGTGTGAATCCTGTAGTGATCTGTGTTAATCCGTGTAATCTGTGGTGAAAGCAAACCGAATAACCATGAAGATACTAACCATACGATTAAAAAATCTGGCTTCCATTGAAGGAACTTTTGAAATTGATTTCCAAGCCGAGCCTTTACGCTCTGCCGGGATTTTTGCAATATCCGGACCTACAGGAGCCGGAAAATCTACGATACTGGATGCGCTCTGTCTGGCGCTGTATGATAAGACACCCCGCTTCTCCGCTTCGGTTGAGAGTCTTTATATGTCAGATATCGGTGAGAGTCGGGTGAATCAGGCCGATGTGAAGAATATCCTTCGCAGAGGGACGGGAGAGGGATTTGCCGAAGTTGATTTTTTAGGAGCGTCCGGACACTGTTATCGTTCTCGTTGGTCGGTACGCCGGACAGGAAGCCGGGCTAACGGTGCTTTGCGGTCGCAGACGATACAAGTGACCGATCTGACTGCCAATCAGGAACTACAGGGAACGAGGAAAGAGTTGTTGGCACAATTGGTGACTTTGGTCGGTTTGACT
This sequence comes from Bacteroides fragilis NCTC 9343, assembly GCF_000025985.1. Lineage (NCBI taxonomy): Bacteria > Pseudomonadati > Bacteroidota > Bacteroidia > Bacteroidales > Bacteroidaceae > Bacteroides > Bacteroides fragilis. The sequence continues at coordinate 3,465,640 of NC_003228.3, read as the reverse complement.
TACGAACAGTTTACCCGTACGGTGCTGCTTGCCCAGAATGACTTCGCTACTTTCTTGAAATCCCGTGAGTCTGCCAAAGCCGAGTTGCTCGAGAAGCTGACCGGAACGGAGATATACTCCCGTATTTCCAGTGAAATCTATCTGCGTAGCAAAACAGCCGATGCAGAACTGAATCAGCTGAAGAGCAATGCCACTCTGATCGAACTGCTTTCCGAAGAGGAAATCACTCTTCTACGGATCGAAAAAGAGAGTCTGACCAACCTTCGTGAACAGGGAAGCAAAGCATTGATAGACCTGAATGCACAGCTATCGGTGCTGCATACTTTGAAATTGCAGCAGGAGCAGCGTGATAAGAAAGTGCAGGATATGCGGCTGGATGAAGAAAAAAGTAAGAAGCTCCGGGAAGAATATACACGCCAGTCCGACTCTCTCATTCGCTTCAGGGGACAGTGTGAAGCTGTGCAACCCGATCTTAGCCGGGCACGTGAACTGGATGTTCAGATTCAATCACTGGTCAGCCAATCTAAGCAGGTAGAGGAGATACTGCAAGGTACTGAAAAGGCAGCGAATGCACAAGCCAATAAATTGCAATCTGTGCAGGGAGCCCTGCATACTTCCTGCCTTTCGTTGAAGAATCTGACGGGAGAGATCGAGCTACCGGTTACGGAAGAGACCGGGCTATTTCTTGAATCTATCCGGAACAGGCTGAAAGAGCAGGAAGACCAACTTGCCATTCTTCAGGAAAAGAACGAAGCGCGTGTGAACCGTCTGAATGCTTTTGGGATTGAAGCGGTGACTGACGAGCAAGCCCGATGGATGCAGGAACAAACCCGTTTGCAGAATGCCCGCCAGCAGATGTTGGAATGGAGAAAAGCGGGGACAGAGGCCGAACGTCTGAAAGCACAACAGGAAGAGATGGGGCACAAACAAGAACAGATGCGGAAAGAGATGACCCTTCTGACCACCCGGTTGTCAGAGAAGGAGGCTGAACTGAAAGTGCTGCAACGCCTTTTTGAGAATGTCCGTATCGCGATGGGGAAAGACGTTCGGACCTTGCGGCTGAATTTGCGTGAGAATGAACCGTGTCCGGTATGTGGGGGCACTGACCATCCTTATAGGAATGAGGAACAGGTAGTCCATAGTCTGTATCAGAACATCGAACAGGAATATCAAACCGCATCTGCTGAGTATCAGCAACTAAATAACCGGAATATTGCCTTGAAACAGGATTTGCTTCATCTGTCGGAATTGTCCGGAGAGATAACCGTACAGTTGCAGGCGTTCCTCCAAGAGGCTGAGCAGAAACGTCCTTCGTCTGAGGAGGAGCAAAATCCGGACTATTTTGAGAAACAATTGCATACCGTGCAAGGGAAGCTAAATCTGCTCGCGGAGAAAATGCACCAATACCATCAGCTCTACAAGGAATGGCAACAGCATGAGGGGCAGATCAGGACGGTTCGCTCGGCTTGTGAGGCTTTGCGCGAAGGGGTGGCCCGTTGCCATCTGTTGATACAGCAAGTTCTGGCTGCTAAAGAGCAATTTGAACTACTGAAAACGGCGGAAACGACTGCTCGGGAGCAGTTCCGAGTGGTCAGTGAACAGTTGATAACTCTCCGTCAGGAACGGGCTCCTTTGTTGAAAGGCAAATCTGTCGAGGATGCGGAAGCCGCTATTCGGAAAAAAGAAAAACAATTAAACGATTCCGTGGAACAGGTGCGCAAGGAGGGAGAAGAAGTCCAGTCGCGTATTTCCGGTATGCAGGGAGAGATCAGACAACTGAACAGCTCCATCGACGAATTGATGCTCCGGAAAGAACAGATAGCCGATCCGGAACATTTGCCGGAGACGATCGCCCGCCAGCAAGCCACCAATCAGGAGACCGAACGGCGTCTGTCGACCGTCGAAGCACGTCTTTTGCAACAGGAGCAAAACCGGAAGAAGCTGAAGCAACTGGAGCAGGAACTGACCGAAAAACAGGAGACAGCCAACCGATGGGGAAAACTCAATAAACTGATTGGCAGTGCGGACGGGACAAAGTTCAAGGTGATTGCCCAAAGCTATACGTTGAATCTGTTGCTGATGCATGCCAACAAGCACCTGTCTTATCTATCGAAACGTTACCGGTTGCAGCAGGTGCCGGGAACGCTCGCCCTGCAAGTGATCGACTGCGATATGTGTGACGAGGTGCGTACCGTTTATTCTCTTTCCGGCGGAGAATCTTTTCTGATTTCCCTGGCGTTGGCTCTCGGCTTGTCGTCTCTTTCGAGCAATAACCTGAAAGTGGAGTCACTTTTCATCGACGAAGGTTTCGGTTCGCTCGATGCCGACAGTTTGCGCACGGTGATGGAAGCTCTCGAGCAATTGCAGATGCAGGGACGGAAGATCGGAGTCATTTCCCATGTACAGGAGATGAGTGAGCGCATCGCCGTGCAAGTGCAACTCCATCGCGCGGCGAATGGGAAGAGTGCTATCACTTTGACAAGTTGATAATTGGAAATCGTCAGGCTGCGTTTTTTCGGGGCGGAGTGCGGTCCGAATGGAAAAATCGTTCTGTAGGGAGTTATGGGTTTGTCTTATGGACGGTGATTCCGCTCGCTTTCTGATAGAATGTCACAAGATAGGTGCGATTGCTTCGCTGAAGTATTTCCTTGAAGGAAAGCTGTGTCTTTCTGTTGTTCCTTTAAGTGCTTCGGACACTTCACAACCGGTACGGAAAACGCAAGAATCAGGGGAGAAAAACAGGACAATAGACCTGATGGACAAAAACAATAGGAGATATTTGAAAAAGAAGTAAGCATATTGGGGAAATGCTTACTTCTTTCGGACCAAATGCTTACTTCTTTTTCCTGAAATGCTTGCTTCTTTTGTGAAAAATCCCGGTTCTTCACCTGTTCAATCCCGGTTCTTCACCTCCGTAACCCCACTTTTGGGGACTTTCCCTCTCCGGTTTACTGCTTTTATCGAAAGGTGCTGTTTGTGAAACCGGGTATTTGCTTTCTTAATGTATCGCTATTTGCATCAATCACTTTCTATCTGATACCTCTTCCGAATCGGGATTACGGTTGCTCCATCCCCGGCGCGGTTTCCGTGGTAGTCCGTTTATTTGAATTGCTCTTCATTCAGCGAATAATATTTTCCCTTCAATGCAAGTAATTCCTGATGACTGCCTTGCTCGATGATTTCTCCGTGCTCCAGTACCAGGATGGTATCTGCATTGCGGATCGTAGACAGGCGGTGGGCGATGATCAGGCTGGTGCGTCCCTGCATCAACTGGTCCAATCCCCGCTGGATCAAGATTTCACTGCGTGTATCTATGTTGCTCGTTGCTTCGTCCAGCAACAGGATGGCCGGATCGGCCACTGCGGCACGGGCAATGTTCAATAGCTGCCGTTGCCCTTGGCTTAGGTTGGCTCCGTCGTTTTCGAGCAAAGTATCGTACCCTTGCGGCAAGCGTTTGATGAACGAATGGGCAGCGGTCAGGCGGGCGGCTGCCACTACCTCGTCATCCGTCGCACTGAGGCGTCCGAAGCGGATGTTCTCCCGTACCGTACCTGTGAAGAGATGGGTGTCCTGCAACACGATAGCCATCGAACGGCGAAGGCTGTTGCGCTCGATCCGGTCGATCGGGTGATTGTCGATGGTGATCTCTCCCGACTGAATATCGAAAAAGCGGGGAAGCAGGTTTAATATCGTTGTCTTTCCGGCTCCGGTGGCGCCTACCAGGGCTATTTTCTTTCCTGCCGGTGCATGCAGGGACACTCCTTTCAAGATGGTTTTCTCCGGACGGTAGCCGAAATACACATTTTTCAGGGCTACGTCTCCTTTTATATTTTTCAGTGTGACGGCTTCCGGAACATCCGCTTTCTCGGGCGCTTCATCTATGATTTCGAAGATACGTTCGGCTCCGGCTATGGCAGCCTGTATGCTGTTGTAAAGGCTTGCCAGTTCATTGATCGGGCGGCCGAACTGCCGTGAATATTGCAGGAAAGCTGCCAGTCCGCCTACGTCGAATCCGCGGAAGATGGCCAGTAAAGCCCCCACAATGGTGATGATCACATAGTTCAGCGTATTGAGGTTTTGCATGACAGGCATCATTAGCCCCGAGTAGAATTGTGCTTTCAACGATTTGTCCTTCAGGCTTTGGTTCAGTATCCCGAAGTCTGTTTCCACCTTCTGTTCGTGTCCGAATACTTTCACCACTTTCTGTCCGCTGATCATTTCTTCCGCATAGCCGTTCATCATTCCCAGTGCTTCCTGCTGCGCTTTGAAGTATTTCCGGCTCCGTTTCACAATGCCTTTGGCACTGAGGAACATCAGAGGGACGGTAATCAGCGTTACCGCTGTCAGTATCGGGCTGATAAAGATCATCAGGCAGAAAATACCGATAACCGTCAGTGCACTGGACAGCATATCGGACAGGCTGTCGGTCAATGCGTCACTGATGCGGTCAATATCGTTGGTGTACCGGCTCATGACATCACCGTGCTGATGGGTGTCGAAGTATCTGACAGGCAGACGTTCCATCTTGCCGAACAGTTCCTCACGCATCCGGGTCACGGTGCGTTGTCCTATCTTGTTCAGCAGGATATATTCGATGTAAGTAGCCGCCACTCCTGTCAGGTAGATAGCTGCCAGGAACAGCAGGATGCGCACCAGTCCCTGAAAGTCGCCCGGCAGGATGTAGTCGTTGATAATCGGGCGAAGCATGTACGATCCGGTGAGGTTGGCCGCAATGCTGATCACGATCAGCACACCGATCACAATCAGTAACCGCCGGTCACAGGCCACGTACGATATCAGGCGTAGAAATGTTTTCTTTCCCGCCTTAGGCTTTCCGCTGTATTTCAGATGATCTCCGTGTGCCATGGTCAGATAACGATTTGCTGTGAGTAATATATTTCCTGATACATTTCCGACCGTTCCAACAACTCTTCCGGGGTGCCGATGGATTCTATCTCCCCGTCGTCCAGCAGAATGACCCGGTTGGCCGATTGCATGGTGTATATGCGTTGGGTGATGATAAGTACCGTGGTGTCCCGCAGCCAGGCATTCAGGTTGTTCCGGATACGGAGTTCCGTTTCAGAGTCTACGGCACTGGTACTGTCGTCCAGTATCAATATCTTGGGTTTACGCAGCAAGGCCCTGGCGATGCAGATGCGTTGCTTCTGTCCGCCGGAAAGGTTGATTCCACCCCGTCCCAGCAGTGTGTCGTATCCGGCAGGCAACGAGCAGATGAACTCATGGGCTTCGGCGGCACGGGCTGCCACTTCGAGTTCTTCTTGCGTGGCATCCGGTTTTCCCCAGCGAAGGTTTTCGGCGATGGTTCCCGTAAAGAGTTCGTTCTTTTGCAGCACCATTCCGATGCGGGCATGGAGTTCGCGCAGGTTATAGTCTTGTACAGGGATGCCGTCAATGCGTATTTCTCCGGCGCTGACATCATAGAGGCGGGGGATCAGTTGCACGAGTGAACTTTTTGCCGATCCGGTAGCACCTGCTATGGCCACTGTCTCGCCCGGGCGGATGTGGAAACTGATGTTTCGTAATACGTCCGTCTCTCCGCCGCCATAACGGAAGCTGACCTTCTCGAAGGCGATCTCTCCTTTTTCAATCTCTCGGGTGCTCCGCATGCCTTCGGGTGTGTCGGTCAGCGAAGGTTGTGTGTCCAGTACCTCTAAAATACGTTTCGACGAGGCAGAAGCACGGGCATAAGACATGATGATCATGGAAAGCATCATTAATGACATCAACACCTGTCCCAGGTAGTTGACAAACGATATCAGTTCGCCTACCTTCAGCTCTCCGGTCATCACCTTGTGGCCTCCCATCCAGAGGATAGCGATGATAGACAGGTTCATCACCAGTTGCATTACCGGAAAGATGGAGACAATGATGTTGGAAGCATGAATCACCGTATCACGCAGGCTCTCGCTTTTGTCTTTGAACTTATGTGCTTCGAAGTCCTCTCGTACAAATGACTTTACCACCCGGATGTTAATCAGGTTTTCGCGTACCACCTCATTCAGTTGATCCACCTTCTGCTGAACCTTCAGGAAGAAGGGGAAACCTTTCCGGAGAATAAAGAATACGCTGAAACCCAATATAGGGATGGCAGCCAGCAGGACACCCGCCAGTTCGAGATTGATGCGTACAACGAAAAACACCGCCATGACAAGCATCAGCGGAGAGCGCAGCATCAGGCGCATCGACATCATGATGACTTGCTGGATGCGGCTGATGTCACTGGTCAGGCGGGTAATAAGCGAAGCCGTACTGAACCGGTCGATGTCGAAGAAAGAGAGTTGCTGTATCTTGCCGAAAAGGCCGGTGCGCAGATCGGTTCCGAAACCAATGGATGCATGGGAAGATACGTAAACATTGGCAATGCTGAAAATCAGTCCGACAATGGAGATCAGTATCATCTTTCCGCCCACGGCAGTGATGACGGAGAGGTCTCTTTGCATCACTCCGTTGTCTATAATATCCGCCATGTACATCGGCTGAACGGTTTCGCACATCACCGACACGAGTACCAGCAACGGGCATGCCAGCAGGCTTATTTGGTACTTCTTCAGTATTTGCCAGTATTTTTTCATTTATCCAGTGTTATCACGGTAATCTCCGGCCATGCTCCGAAGCGGAAAGGCAGACCTACGAATCCCATGCCGACGTTTACGTACAGCCCCCGGTTGTCCTCCATGTACATACCTCCCCATTCCGGATAAATCCAGGAGGCAGGCGAGTGATGTCCGATGGCCAGTTGCATGGCATGAGTATGTCCCGCCAACATCAGATCGATGTCCGATTGAGGTAACACTTCACGCCTCCAGTGGGTAGGGTTATGACTTAGTAACAGCTTGAACAGCCCGTTTGTTCCTGCCTGTGCTTTGGTCAGGTCGCCGTGCTGGGAGAAAGGAGGTTCTCCTTCGTTTTCTACCCCGATCAGGGCAATGCTGTCATTTCCCCGGTGTAGCAGGGTGTGCTCGTTGTTCAGCAGTATCCAGCCCATGTCGGCCTGTCTTTTCTTCAGGTCGTTCAGGTTGTTTACCTGGTCACGCTTGCTTTTCCAGCGATAGTAAGGTCCGTAGTCATGGTTCCCTAATATGGAGTAGACGCCGTCTGTGGCATGCAGTTGAGACAGTATCTCTTCAAATCCGTCCAATTCCGCAGCCCGGTTGTTCACCAGGTCACCCGTGAATACGATTAAGTCCGGTTTTTGTGCATTCACCAGGTCCACCATCCGTTGCAGGCTCTTGGCGTTTCCCTGCCAACTCCCGATGTGGATATCGGACAACTGGACAATGCGGTATCCGTTGAAGGCTTCGGGTAGACGGGGAGACCGGAAAGTGACCTCCTTTACTTCGAAACGGTCTTTGCCGACCATCGATCCGTAAAGAATCAGCGCCGCATTGAGTGTGGCAAGTACCAGTCCGGTTGCCACAAAGGGCTTCCGGGACCAGTGCAACCATCGGTTAAACGGGCGTCCGATGATGGAACAGATCGTGAAAATCAGTTTCGGTGAAGCAAATAGGAAAAAGACAACGGCAAAACGCCCTATCCATAACGTATGTTGCTCGGCGTATTCATAGTTGGCAAAGAAAGCCAGTGACACGACTCCTGCCATCAGGAAAAGAGTGGGGAAGAAGTACAGAATCCGCCAGAAAAGACTTAGAGTCAGTTGTTTGATAAATGTCCGGTAAATATAAATGTCCGGCAGTACAAGGATTACTATCAGAAAGCCTAAAACTCGTTGCAGCATATTTTCTTAACTATGGAGTTGAATACATAAAAAGAGGCGCAGGTAAGTTTTTTTGGGGGGACTTCCGAACGCCTCTTCAAAGTTAGAGAGAATTTGTAAAGTACGGTTTAAGTTAAGCTGTATGATTTAATTCTTTTAACTCGTTGAGGTTCTTCTTTATTTCTTTTATATGTCTTATGTTCCGGCGATACACCCATAGGCAGATTCCGAGCCCGATGGCCCAGACGATCAGGCTGACGATAATTCCCGCAGCACCATATTGCCAGACTTGCCTGTGGAAAAAGAAAAAAGTAGCCATCGCAAGCAGATAGAGGATACCTATGATCCATTCGCGAACCATCCATCTATGGTACCGATTGATGCGGGAGATGACTGTGACCAAAGGCATCTCATCGATCCGGGTCCGGCTCAGGTAATGGGCGGAGTACAAATCCCAGCAAAGAGCCGGGATGCACAGTGAGAGGGTTATCCAATAAAAAAGGTCTGTAAGTGTGTCGGCGCATATCCAGAAGAGCACCGCTAATGTCAGTATGCCGATCGAGGCAAAACGCAGTTTCCTGTTGAACCGGTCGATGCTGTTCATCTTGTTACGGGCACGTCCCAGCAGTTGTGCTATCTCTTTTTCTTCAATGAACTCCTTGTTTTTCAGGTGTTCATCCAGAGCATTCCACGATTTCTTCAAGTCATCCAGTTCCATATCTTATTCCTCCTTTTTCATCTTTTTAAGTTTGTCCTTGATCCGGCTCAGCTTAGTGGCTACATTGGTCACAGTCAGTCCGGTGATTTCGGCTATTTCCTCGTAGCTTTTTTCTTCCAGGTAAAGCAGTACGATCGATTTGTCCAGTTGTCCCAATTGATTGATCATCCGGTACAGTTGCCGCAGCATTTCCGTCAGTTCGTCTTTCTCTTCTGTCATCCAGTCGGCTTCGCGGGTCAGTGCGACGATTTCCGGCACATTCTTTTCCTTGCGGATGAAGCTGATGCAAGTGTTGAGGGCTATCCGGTAAATCCAGGTCGATATTTTGCATTCTTTCCGGAATTTGGGATAAGCTTTCCACAGATTGAGAATCACTTCCTGGTAAAGATCGCCGAGCGTAGCGTTCCGGGTGGTATACAGATAGCATACTTTGTAGATAACCCGCTCGTATTCCTTGATTACCGAGAGGAACTCTTTTTGTACAGGCTCGTTGATATGCGCCGGATTCAGGTTCATTGATCTTCTTTTAGGATTACTTTTATTTGGTTAGTCGCAAAGAAAAGGAAATAATCACAGAATAAGAGTGAAAATTGGTGGTAATTGGGGTTCGTCTCCGGATATTTATTAAATTTGGAAGCCATATGGATCAGTGAGCAATGGAGCGTTGGCATGAAGATCAGAAGGCTTTTATCAACCCATACCATACCCATTGGTCTTTCGTTCTGCCGGGTGAAGAAAAGTGATGCGGGGCGGAAAGTATGGGGAAATAGAAAAGATAGAATAGAAATAAACAGTCATTGACAAATGGAAGTACCCTTAGTGGATAAAGATTACTTGCTTGAGAGAACTCCCGGCAATGGAGGATGGACTTATGCACCCATTCCCGAAGTGCCGCAAGATAAAAAGGCACCTTTCGGCTGGGTGAAAGTAAAAGGAAGTATTGATGGTGTCGAAATCAAAAAGCACCATTTGATGCCAATGGGGAATGGAGAATTAGGACTTTCTGTAAAAGCTGAAATCCGTAAGAAGATCAAAAAGCAGGCGGGTGATTATGTACATGTTGTTTTGTACCTTGATGAAGAGCCGTCGGAGATTCCCGAAGAACTGCAATTGTGTTTGCAAGACGAACCTCGAGCATTGGAGTTTTTCAATTCACTGGCTGAAAACGAGCGGCACAATTATGTGAAATGGATCTATTCTGCAAAGACCGATCGGGCAAAAGTAGCCAGGATGGCCAAAGCGATTGACAGGCTTGCAAGCAACCTGAAGTATTACGATAAAGGCTGAATGTGTGGCTATATACATCGATGATCACTCATATTCAGATTCCGGATATATCCTGTTTACCTTCCCGTTATGCCTCGCATAACTTTGCTCCTATCACTTCAAGCAATAGGATGATAAACCATCCGAACACCACCAGCCGGGGAGGAATGATGCTTCTCCAGGCACTCCGGCGGTAATGGTGCCTGATAGCCGATACCCGGTCTTTCCGGTATCGTAGACGGGTACAAACGAAAGGGAGTAACATGCCGGCAAAAACAATTGTCACATCTATGCTCTCGCTAAAAAGATGAATCCCATTTAATCTTGTCCCAAAGGCAACAGGACCCCATATACAAAATGTCCAATAATTAAATATCACTCCGCTTCCCCATACGCGAGAATTTCTTTTCGACCACCGGTCACCGCAATAGTAAAGGTAATCAAAGAAATAAAATCGGTATTTCTTGGGATGTAACCGGCTGCGGGTACGTTCAAAATAATCGGGGTTCTGCATCATATCGTTATGGGTGTTTGCAATGGGGGTACTTCAGGGGGGTACCTCTGTCTGTAAATATAGGGAGATAATATTGAATATTTATTATTCCGGGGGGCTTTTCTTGCCTGAAGCAAAGTATATGCCGGTTGGCAACATCGGACGGTTTCCGGCCGGGGGGATGTTATTTGTTGTGTTTCCTTTATACCGGCTGGAGGATACTCCGGATTTGTAGAGAATCAAATTGTTTTATTTTGTTATATTTATGATAAATATTGTAACTTTGCGGACGATTAACACTATAAATAGACAAAGATGAACAAGAGAAAATTACTAGGCTTGCTCTGTCTGATGACATTGCTGGCTACCTCCTGTGATAATAAAGGAGATTATTGGGGGGCTATGGAATCTTCTAAAGCAACATTAACGTTGGAGCGGATTTGTGATATGGCTACGCTTTCACAAGATTCCGTGGAATTGCTGTCCAATATTCTGGGGATGAATACAGAAGAACTGTATCGGACAGACGTGGTCATGATAGGGAAAGTGACAAGTGAAGAAACCGGATTCTACCAGTATCCCAGATTCCTGATAGCTAAAGATCGAGAGATGAAAGAAGTGCTTACGGAAGCTTATGTACATCGTGATACAGAAGGGACTTTTTATGCTTTCCTGGAATCGAATATGCTCCCCGTGGGCGAAACTTATTATTGCGCCATGGTTGATTATAATTATGGCTATAACGGACGTCCGGGATTGCTGGACCATGTATTGGGCGGAAATACGCGTGGCGAACGTTACAGTGAAGTGAAGCCATTCCGCCTTTCAGGGTTGCCAAGATTGGTTGTGCACGATGCACATTTTACAGGATACAGTTTCTATTTATCTGCGGAGGTCCGTTTCAAAAGCAATGGCGGAATTATAGAACAGGGCGCTTGTTACAGTTCTACTAAAAGAATCCCTACGGTTGATGATCAGAAGACATTGGCACGGGAAACCCGGAATTATGACTATTCGTTTTTAGAAGTAGAGGTGACCGATCTGCTTCCCAATACACATTATTATATACGTCCCTATGTGACTACTGAGGAAGGGACAGGCTACGGACCGGTAGTTGAGTTTACAACCGAACCGGGTACGGAACCGATTATTGATTATTTCACGATGTATATAGATACCGATAGGTCGGTAAACCTGTATGCCACTTTCTATATAGATAATTATCAGATTACGCACTACGGATACAGCTATGGCATTTATTCTCCAGAAACGGGAACGGTGACGGATGAACAGAAGATAGAGGTTCCACTTGAGGATAATCACGGACAACAGCTTAGTAAAGTCATTACCGGATTGCGTCCGGGAATACTTTATGCTTTCCGTGTTTATGCGGAAAATGGAGTAGGGGTTACTTACAGTGGTTACCAGACCGTTAAGATTCCCGTAGAATAAGAAAATGGATTTAAAGAACGAAAACAGATGAAAAGAATAATAATAGGAATGATTGCCTGCATTTGCGCAATCACCGTAATGGCTCAGGTTCAGACACACGACGTAAAAGGAGTAGTATTCGATAGACGACAGCAACCTATTGTGGGAGCATTGGTCACCGCCAAAGGAACCAATATCAGTACAATCACCGATGTAGATGGCAAATTCCTCTTGCAGGAGGTTCCTCTTTCGGTAAAGAAAGTAGTCGTTACATCCATCGGGATGGAGACCCGGGAAGTTGACTTGAATGTACCGGTACAGCTGACCGGAAAACGTAAGAAGGTCTCGTTTGTGGCACATGCCGGTCTTAGTATGAGTAAATATACGATATATGGTTCCGACTTTAAAGTGGGATATGAATTCGGTCTGGGTATCGAGGTGCGTATGTCGAAGCGTTGGGCTTTTCAGCCTACCTTGCAAATCTGTAATCACGGAGCTGAGTTCAATGCCGAAAGATATGGCGTGAAATATCAGGAGACTTGGAATCCGGTATCACTGGATTTGCCGATGTTATTCATTCTTCGTTGTCCGATAGCCCGCAAAATGAATCTGGCATTTTCTATGGGACCTGTTTTTTCGTATGGTTTTGCAGGGAAAGTGAAAGCTAGCGAGACAGGCAAACCCGATGAAGAGTATGATATTTATAGCAGTGAGTATGAATACGACTATTCCGGTGGGAAACATTCTTTGCTGCATCCTTTCAGCTTTGGTGTGGCCTATGGCATAGGGGTGGAATACAAAAAGTGGCTGGCCGGTATTTCAGGAAAGAGCATGTGTCTGGGGCAGGATGATGAAGGCTTTGAAGCAAAAGAGCACAATCTGGTACTTACCTTGGGAGTCATTTACCGTTTCTGATGAAGCGGAAACGGATAATTGGATGTTGAATGTAAAAAACAGAAAGATATGAAAAAATATATAGCATTGGCATGGGTCTGCCTGGCATTGACCGACGTAATGGCACAAAAGCAAAAGGTAGTAGAGAAGGTTGTGGACGAAGATTACTATCCGGTAGAGGGTGCCGTGGTTACCCTGAAACGTACGAATCAGAATGCGACGACCGATAAAGACGGAGTATTTATACTGGAGGAGGTACCGGTATATTTTGATTCGTTACAAGTGAAAAAAGGAAAACGTAGCGGATATATAGATCTTCCGATGCGCATACAGATGCGCACACAGGTGATGCAACGCTTCTCGTGGTCGGTAAAGGCAGGAATTGGAGCAGGGAAATTCATGCAGGGGCCCGAATCGAAACTGAAAGACGGATTCAGTATCTATGGTGGGGTGGGAGCCGATATCCGGATGTCGAAACATTGGGCTTTTCAGCCGTCACTTTTGCTGGTTTCCCGTAAAATGAAAGGGTATGATTTCTATGGCTATTATGCCGAAAATAACGGAGATGGTTCTTCATCCGCTTCTTATGAGCAGGTCAGTGGCACTTATAATCCATTCTATTTGGAGATTCCTCTGTTGTTTGCACTGAAATACAGGGTAGGGAATGATATGAACCTGGTGTTCAGTTTCGGCCCTTACATTGATCTGGGACTTAGTGGAGATGAAAAGAGAGAATATATCAAGCATTATTACGATACGATGGAGGGCAATAAAACCGAGTCTGTTACCAATAGCCGGTCGTTGTTCGGTAAACGGTTTACAGGAGGATTCGCCTATGGAATCGGAGTAGAATACGGTCGTTTCCTGATAGGAGGAACCGGAAGAGTGGGATGTACTTCATGGAATCATTCGGAGGGCTTTATAGATGTAGCTTTTGAAATAGGATATCGTTTCTGAGATAATAGACCATGAAAAGGGGGTGTTTCATAACTCACCACAGATTACACAGAATTTACACAGAATGATTTTTAATCTACTGATAACCCATAATATTTATCTGTGTAAATTCCATGTAATCTGTGGTGAATACGAGTTTTGGCACACCCCTTTTCTCTTCACTCTTTTGTGTGTTTTCAATGCTTAAATAAAGTATTCATTTAGAATCTGTAGCCCACTGTCAGGATTCCACCGATCGGGTAGTGCTTTTCGGTATCACCGGCATACAATGTTCCTCCTTTGATCGGGTCCATGAATCCGTGCTGGAAAGAGGCATTGATCAGATAATGCTTCCATATTTCAAATCCGATGCCTCCCTGCACTCCAATGTCGAAGCGTTTCAACAAGGCGTCCTTATCTTTCATTTCGGCTGTGGAGGAGTAGGATTTAAAAGGATTGTGTGATTCGTTTTTATGTCCGCCTGTATTGGTCAGTTCGTATTTTCCACCCATACCTACGGATAAATAGGGACCGATATTGATCGCGAACTTAACATGGTTCGATATATCTATTTTAAAAGCTGCCAGGATGGGGATATCCAGGTAGATCGGAGATATCTTGGCTTTGTAGGAGATGGGATCGGTAGACGAAGATAGTGGAGAGTAGCCTTCGTATTCGGCAGTTGCTCCTTTGCTGGTGATCATCAATCCCGACTGTATGGCCCAGTGTCTGCTGAAATTATATTCCACACCGGCACCGACACTGAATCCGGTCCGTTCGTCCAGTCCATCCGGGCGGCGATAACTGAACAGGCTGACACCGGCTTTCACATTCCACGAAAAGCCTTGTTCTACGGGTTGAAGCTGAATGTATACGTTGGGAGCAACATCTACCTCTTTGCGTTCCATACCTACATGGTACACTACGAGCCGTTGTGCCGAAGCGGGTGCTTCTGCTATTACGAACTTGCCGTCTACATTCGTCACGGCACCGATATTGGTTCCTTTGACAACGATGGCGGCACCGACGGCAGGCTGGCCGTCACCAACTACGACAGTACCCGCTATGCGCTGAGTCTGTGCAAAGATCACTACACTGCATGAGGGCAGTAACCATAATAACAGAATAAGAACCTTTTTCATAACTTCTTCTATTTATAAAGAATAGGATCAGTTACAAATATATCGAAAGAAAACTTTTATTGCAAGTTTGCTGCCAGAAATTTACGCATCTCTTCTACGGTTTTTCCCCTTCGGCCGGCATAGTCTGCCAGTTGATCTTCACCGATCTTCCCCACGGAGAAATATTGGGATGCGGGATGGGCAAACATTAATCCGCATACGGAAGCATGAGGATACATGGCACCATTCTCGGTCAGGTGGATACCTATTTGTTTCATATCGAGAATCTCGTCCAGGATGAAGTTCACGGATTGGTCGGGCAGAGAAGGGTATCCCACAGCAGGACGGATGCCTTGATACTTTTCGACAAGAAGATCGGGTATGGAAAGATTTTCATCCTTGGCATATCCCCAGGCTTCTTTGCGGACGTACTCGTGCATCTTTTCGGTAGCGGCCTCGGCCAGGCGGTCGGATAGCGTTTGTACCAAAAGATGCTTATAGGGGTCTTTCTCATAAAGTCCTTCCATGTCCGCATCGATGGATGAGGCAAAAGCTCCTACCACATCGGTGATGCCTGAAGATAGCGGGCGTACGAAGTCACTGAGGCATAAGAACGGTTCGTTTTCTTTCTTCTTGACTTGCTGCCGGAGCAATGGGAAGGTGATACCGTCTATAATCAGATTATCTCCATCCGCATTGGCAGGACAGAGCTTAAAAATAGTTTTTACCTCAAAATCTCTGTCCAGTTCGTTCAACATCCGGTTAGCTTCTTTATAAAGTTGCATCGCTTCTGAAGCCTTGCTCCGTTCTTCTTCCGGGAAAGTGGTCAGCCAGATAGCACGGCAAGAGTCACATCCGTGAATATTGGCAATGGCAGCATAACGCGGTTGGAATCCCCAGGCGTGGAAGAAGTAAATCCAGTTGATATAAGGGGTTAAATCATGAATGGCGAATGATGAACGATGAGCGGGGGAGGAGCTATCAACGGTGAATGATGACGGGTTATGCTTTTCCATATTTGACTGTTTTAATACTGGTAATCATAAGTTTCATTAATTCATTTGCGTCTGCAAACATGCTTGAATATTCTGTTTCGGATAAATATTCTGTTTTAAATAACAATTCAAGCCGGAAAAGGGTTTCGTTACGTTCTTTTGGGGCGATGCTATATTATGAATAAAGTCGGCGTTGCTTTCGGCGCATTCCGTTTCTTTTTGCAGAACTCCGATGGCTGTACCGGATATTAGAATCTGGTCGGATAGAGAGTAAGCTTTTCTTTTGTTCGGATATTTATGCAGGTTTACGATTTGTATCGCGAAAGCCATACTTTTATCTTTCAATATATTTCCCATTCTCCTCGCATTTATTGTTCCCCGTTCCTCGTTTATTGTTCATCGTTCAAAATAGATCTCTTGTCCGCGATAGGTTTCGTCTACCTGTCCGTCAGTATACAATAGATGTCCGTTGGCAAATGTCTTTTCTACTTTCCACTCGAACGTACGTCCTTCAAGCGGGCTCCATCCGCATTTGCTTAAAATCTGATCCGCGCTTACCGTCCATAATGCATCCGGACGAACCAATACGAGATCGGCCTGATAACCGGGGCGGATAAAGCCGCGGTTGTGAATATTGTATATTTGTGCAGGGGCGTGACACATCTTTTCGACAACCTTTTCTATCGTAAAGATACCTTCGTTCACCAGTTCGAGCATGCTGACCAGAGAGAACTGGATCATAGGCATACCGGACATTGCTTTCAACGGCCCTCCTTCTTTTTCTTTGAGAAGGTGTGGGGCATGGTCTGTCGCGATTACATCGATCAGGTTGGAGTTGACTGCCTGACGGAGCGCATCCCGGTTGGTTTTTGTTTTGATAGAAGGATTACACTTGATGCGTGCACCGAGTTCCGGATAATCGGAAGAGTCGAATAACAGATGTGAAACGCAAGCTTCTGCTGTGATTCTCTTTTCCTCTAACGGGATATCATTGTCAAACAGTGAAAGTTCTCTGGCTGTAGAGATATGCAGGATATGCAGGCGTGCATCTGCAATGCGTGCCAGGCGTACAGCCAGTTCGGACGATTCGTAACAAGCCGCAATCGAACGTATTTTAGCATGATAACCCATCGGAAGGGTCTCATGATGAACATGGTAATATTGATGAGGATATTTTTCAATATACTCTTTTACATACTTCTCCGTATTCTTTTTAATCGTTTCGTGATTCTCGCAGTGAGCGGCAATCAGCAGATCGGTTCCATTGAAAATATTCAGTAGACTGTTCATTTTGTCTACCAGCATATTTCCGGTACTCGATCCCATGAAAAGCTTAATTCCGCATACACGGTTCTTGTCCAGTTTGTCGAACTCGGTATAGTTATTATTGGTTGCCCCGAAATAGCACGAATAGTTAACGCTACACTTTTCGGCAAGCAGATCGAACTTGGCATTGAGCGCATCCAGTGTGGTCGTTTGCGGATTTGTATTGGGCATGTCCATGATAGAGGTTACACCTCCAGCTGCGGCAGCCCGGCTTTCGGTAGAGATGTCGGCTTTGTGGGTTAGTCCCGGATCACGGAAATGTACATGATCGTCGATCACACCCGGAATCAGATAGCATCCGTTGGCATTGATTGTTTCTTCGCAGGGGATAGCAGGTTTCTGTCCTTTTTCAAGTACTTCGGCTATTTTTTCCCCTTCGATAACTACCGAACCGCGCACAGAACGTCCTTCGTTTACTATGGTAGCGTTTTGTATTAATGTTCTTTTCATATCTTAATTCATTTTTGTTTTCTGGGGGAATGTGTGAAACCAGCTGTTCACTTTCAGTTTGATGACACCGAATACCGCTTCACCAAAGATACTGCTGTTCATTTTTGAAGTACCCAGTTCGCGGTTGATAAAGATAACCGGTACCTCGATAATCTTGAATCCGCATTTGTAGGCCGTAAATTTCATTTCTATCTGAAAAGCATACCCCTTAAAACGTATGTGGTCGAGATCGATGGTTTCGAGTACCTGGCGACGGTAACATTTAAATCCGGCAGTCGTATCGTGTATCGGCAGTCCGGTAACGATTCGTACATATTTAGATGCAAAATAAGACATCAGCACACGTCCCATCGGCCAATTTACTACATTCACTCCGCTTACGTATCGAGAGCCGATAGCTACATCGCCTCCCTGAACGGCACAAGCCTCATAGAGCCGTGGCAGATCGTTGGGATTATGACTGAAATCGGCATCCATCTCAAAGATGTATTCGTATGAATGTTCCAGTGCCCACTTGAATCCGGTGATGTAGGCTGTTCCCAATCCCAGTTTACCTTTACGTTCTATCATGAAAAGGCGGTCGGGAAACTCCTGCTGCAAGGTCTTTACAATGGCGGCGGTCCCGTCAGGAGAACCGTCCTCGATGATCAGAATATGAAAGGTCTTTTCCAGTCCGAAAACGGCGCGGATGATGTTCTCTATGTTTTCCCGTTCGTTGTAGGTAGGGATGATTACGATGCTGTCCGATGTCTGCATATTGTGTCTAAATTTGAAGACAAATGTAATGCTTTTCCGCTACTAACCAAAGATAGCGCATTAAAACTAAGGATAATTTAGTACTTTTGCGGTGAATTTGCATCACAGGTTACAGGGATTTGCATAGATGGTTCGGAAACATGTTTCATCCGTGTAAATCCATAGGATCGGTGATGGGCTAAAATTGCATTTATGACAATTACTGAACTGCAACATCAATATGCGGGGCATCCGAATGTAGAGGCCCTGAATAAACTGTTGGGGGAGCCCGCAGTCAGACATATCTATTGCGGCGGCTTATATGCTTCCGCTGCTTCCTTGTTCGCTTCGGCGTTGGTTGAAAAGAGTCCTTGCCCGTTTGTTTTTATATTAGGTGACCTGGAAGAAGCCGGTTATTTTTATCATGATCTTACCCAAGTGTTGGGTACAGAGCGCATTTTGTTTTTCCCTTCTTCGTTTCGTCGTTCGGTGAAGTACGGACAGAAAGATGCTGCTAACGAGATTTTGCGTACCGAAGTGCTCAGTCGCTTGCAGAAGGGTGAGGAGGGATTGTGTATCGTCACTTATCCCGATGCATTAGCCGAAAAGGTCGTATCACGGCAGGAGTTGAGCGAGAATACCCTGAAACTGCACGTGGGTGAGCGGGTGGATACGGGTTTCATTACGGATGTATTGCATAGTTACGGGTTTGAATACGTGGATTATGTATACGAACCGGGGCAGTATGCCGTTCGTGGAAGTATTATCGACGTGTTTTCATTTTCGTCCGAGTATCCCTATCGTATTGACTTTTTCGGTAATGACGTGGAGAGTATCCGTACATTTGAGGTCGATTCACAGTTGTCGAAAGAGAAGAAAGAGAGTATTGTGATTGTGCCCGATCTTGCCGTAACCGGAAAGGTTACAACTTCTTTTCTTGATTTTATCCCGAAAGATACCACTTTGGCGATGCGTGATTTCCTTTGGTTGCGGGAGCGTATTCAGGTTGTTCACGATGAATCGCTCACACCGCAGGCTCTTGCTTCTCAGGAGGCCGAAGAGAATGGAGGCATTACTTTGGAAGGAAAATTGATCGATGGGAGTGAGTTCACTGTTCGTGCGCTCGATTTCCGGCGGATGGAGTTTGGTAACAAGCCGACCGGCACACCGGATGCTACCTTGACATTTCATACTACGGCACAACCTATTTTTCATAAGAATTTCGATTTGGTGGCGGAGTCTTTCAAAGAGTATCTGAACCGGGGATATGCACTTTATATCTGTAGTGACAGTACGAAACAGACGGATCGTATCAAAGCCATTTTTGAGGATCGGGGAGACCGGATTCAGTTTACGGCTGTGGAGCGGACTCTGCATGAAGGGTTTGCAGACGATACCTTGAAACTTTGTTTGTTTACCGATCACCAGTTGTTCGACCGTTTCCATAAATATAATCTGAAGAGTGATAAAGCCCGTTCGGGAAAGGTCGCCCTTTCGCTGAAAGAGTTGAATCAGTTCACCCCCGGTGATTATGTGGTACATACCGATCATGGTGTGGGACGTTTTTCCGGTCTGGTACGTATTCCTAACGGAGATACGACACAGGAGGTCATGAAACTGGTCTATCAGAATGAAGACGTGGTATTTGTTTCTATCCATTCGTTGCATAAAGTTTCAAAATATAAAGGTAAAGAAGGAGAAGCCCCCCGACTGAACAAATTGGGTACGGGCGCTTGGGAGAAACTGAAGGAGCGTACAAAGACAAAGATTAAGGATATAGCTCGTGACTTGATAAAACTTTATTCACAACGTCGTGAAGAGAAAGGGTTTGCATACAGTCCCGATAGTTTTTTGCAACGGGAATTGGAGGCTTCGTTCATCTATGAAGATACCCCCGATCAGAGTAAGGCTACGGCGGATGTGAAACAGGATATGGAACGGGATATGCCTATGGATCGCCTGGTATGCGGAGACGTTGGCTTCGGTAAGACTGAAGTGGCCATCCGTGCCGCATTTAAAGCCGTAGCAGACAATAAGCAGGTAGCCGTACTGGTGCCTACAACGGTTTTGGCATACCAACACTTCCAGACTTTTCGTGATCGCCTGAAAGGACTTCCCTGCCGGGTAGAATATCTCAGCCGTGCCCGTACGGCGGCACAGGCAAAGGCGGTAATCAAAGGATTGGAAGCTGGAGACGTGAATATTCTGATCGGTACGCACCGTATCTTGGGAAAAGATGTCAAGTTCAAAGACCTCGGACTACTGATTATTGACGAAGAGCAGAAGTTCGGTGTGTCGGTCAAGGAGAAGCTGCGGCAGATGAAGGTCAATGTGGATACATTGACAATGACGGCAACTCCTATTCCGCGTACTTTGCAATTCTCGCTGATGGGAGCGCGTGACTTGAGTGTGATTTCAACTCCACCTCCCAACCGTTATCCGATACAGACGGAGGTACATACGTTCAGTGAAGAGGTGATAGCTGATGCCATTAACTTTGAGATGAGTCGTAATGGGCAGGTTTTTCTGGTAAACAACCGTATAGCCAATCTTCCGGAACTGAAAGCAATGATTCTTCGTCACATTCCGGATTGCCGGATAGCCATCGGACACGGACAGATGGAGCCGGCGGAATTGGAACAGATCATTTTCGGCTTTGTCAATTATGACTACGATGTACTGATTGCAACCACTATTATCGAGAGTGGAATCGATATACCGAATGCGAACACGATTATTATCAACCAGGCACAAAACTTCGGATTGAGCGATCTGCACCAGATGCGCGGACGTGTGGGACGTAGCAATAAAAAGGCGTTCTGTTACTTGCTGGCTCCTCCGTTGTCTTCGTTAACCCCCGAAGCCAAACGTCGCCTGCAGGCGATCGAGAATTTCAGTGATCTGGGTAGTGGTATTCATATTGCCATGCAGGATCTGGACATTCGCGGTGCGGGTAATATGCTGGGAGCCGAACAGAGTGGATTTATCGCCGATCTGGGTTATGAAACTTATCAGAAGATATTGTCGGAAGCTGTGCATGAACTGAAAACGGATGAATTTGCCGAACTTTATGCTGACGAATTAAAAGGAGAAGGTGTCATTAGTGGTGAAGAGTTTGTTGAAGAATGTCAGGTGGAAAGCGATCTGGAATTGCTGTTACCGGCTAATTATGTGACGGGCAGCAGCGAACGTATGTTACTGTATCGGGAACTGGACGGACTGACTCTCGATAGAGATGTAGATGCTTTCCGTTCACGATTGGAAGACCGTTTCGGCCCTATTCCGCCTGAGACTGAAGAATTGTTGCGTATAGTACCGTTAAGGCGCCTGGCTGCCCGATTGGGAGTGGAAAAAGTGTTCTTGAAAGGAGGACGTATGACACTGTTCTTTGTCAACAATGCAGAAAGCCCGTATTATCAGAGTGCTGCTTTCGGCAAGATGATCGACTATATGATGAAGTATACCCGAAGATGTGATTTGAGAGAGCAGAACGGACGTCGGTCTATGTTGGTAAAAGATATTCCGAATGTGGAAACGGCTGTCAGTGTACTACTGGAAATTGTGGCATTACCGGTGAAAGAGAAAGAGTAAGTGAAGTGTGGAAAGAGGAAGTTGTCATTTCCTCTTTCCGTATAGTTTGTCTATCAGGTCCGCCCGTCCGATGCGGCGCAATTCATTGATGATATTCCGTCGTTCTTCCGGTTTATACCAAAAGAAAAATTGTCTTTGTGCCAACTTTTCCCGTTGAGTCTTGGCACTGAATACCGGTTCGAGTGTATACGGATGAAAGCCTGTATACCAAGCTTCGGTGGCTACGGTCATAGGGGTAGGGGTGAAATCCTGCACTTGTTCCAGATGGAAGTCCAGTTGTTTGGTGATGACTGCCAGTTCCGCCATATCTTCTTCTTTACAGCCCGGATGACTGGAGATGAAATAAGGGATCAATTGTTGGCGCAAGCCAAGTTCCCGGTTGATTCTGTCGAATATCTTTTTAAATTCTCCGAATTGGCTGAAAGCGGGTTTACGCATGATACTCAGTACCCGGTCACTGGTATGTTCCGGTGCAACTTTCAGGCGTCCGCTGACGTGGCGGGCTATTAGTTCGCGAGTATATTCTGCTGTGATTTTGTTGACGGTAGCATCCTTGCTTTGATGGAGCAATAAGTCGTATCGCACTCCACTTCCGATGAAACTTCGTTTGATCTCAGGTAAAGAGTCCACTGCATAGTAAATATCCAATAGCGGACGGTGATCCGTATTCAGGTTCGGACACACTTTGGGATGAATGCAAGAGGGGCGTTTACAACGTTTGCAAAGGGAGAGATCTTTCCCGCCCATTTTATACATATTGGCAGAAGGACCTCCTAAATCGCTCAGATTTCCTTTGAAATCGGGCAATTGAACTACCTCTTTTACTTCTTTCAGAATGCTTTCCTTGCTTCGGCTGACTATAAATTTTCCCTGATGGGCGGAGATGGTACAAAAAGCGCATCCGCCAAAACATCCCCGGTGGATATTAACGGAAAATTTAATCATATCATAAGCCGGAATGCGTTTGCCTTTGTATTTGGGATGAGGCAAACGAGTGTAAGGGAGATCGAACGAACGGTCCAGCTCTTTCTCTGTCATAGGAGGGTAGGGTGGATTTACAACCACTGTTTTACCATCGACAGCCTGTACGATTCGGGCTGCCGCGTATTTATTGCTTTCCTCTTCTATATGACGGAAGTTGGTTGCCTGTTTCTTTTTATCAGCCAAACATTCTTCATGCGAATAGAGGGTGATATCATTCTCGTCGGATTCATATTTTCTGGTCAGATAAGCCGTCTGCGGGATAGAGGATAATGCCGGAGAATGAATGTCGGATGATGAAATCACTCCATCCTGATTATCACACAGGGCTGTCAATCGGCGGACCAACTCACAAATAGGCTTTTCTCCCATGCCGTAAATCAGCATGTCGGCACCGCTTTCACAAAGTATACTTTTCTTTAACCGATCCTGCCAATAGTCATAATGGCTGAGGCGGCGCATACTTGCTTCAATACCTCCCAAAACGACGGGAACATCGGGATAGAGTTTTTTCAGAATTTGGGTGTATACGATCGAGGGATATTCCGGTCGCATATCGGGACGTCCGTCCGGGGTGTAAGCGTCATCGCTACGTAAGCGTTTGTTAGCTGTATATTTGTTCACCATGGAGTCCATGCAACCTGCACTGATGCCGAAAAAGAGTCGGGGACGTCCCAGCTTGCGAAAGTCACGCAAGTCGTCACGCCAGTTGGGTTGGGGCACAATGGCTACACGCAGGCCTTCGGCTTCAAGGATACGACCGATAACGGCGGCTCCGAATGAAGGATGGTCCACATAAGCATCGCCGCTAAAGAGGATAACATCCAGTTCGTCCCAGCCGCGAAGCTCTACTTCTTTCTTGGTAGTGGGTAACCAATCGGTAAGTCGATATTCTTTCATGGGGACAAAGATACGGATAATTTCGCTATACGAGGGCACGGATAAAGCAGAAGATGAACCAACCGCATACGGCTACCTTCAGTACGGTGCCCAACAGGAACCCTGCAAATGCTCCGAATCCTGCTTTCAGCGCGTATTTCGTTTCTTTTCCACCCAATAATTCGCCTACAACTGCGCCCACAAACGGGCCGATAAATACGCCCCAGGGGGCGAACAGAAAAATGCCGGCAAAGGTACCGATGATGCAACCCCATTTACCCCATGGGGTACCTCCGAGTCTTTTTACACCGAACATCGGAATGAAATAGTCGAGTATTTGTATCAGTACCACAATGAACAACCAGAAGAATAGTTGTGGAATGGTAAAAGAAACCTTATCGGTGAAATGCAGAAATACCAGTGCCAGATAGGAGACAGGAGGCCCGGGGAGCATAGGGACGATACATCCGGCTAATCCGACAAGCAGGCAGATACTACCCAGAATAATCAGGAATATATCCATGCGTTCAACCTATTCTTTTGATAATGGCAATAAATTCTTCATTGGTCATTCCGAAGTCTTGTTCGCGATAGTTCACAAAGTCTTCCAGATACTCTCCGGCTATTGTGTCCAGGATTTCCTTACCATTGAGTCCTTCTTCATCGAGCATAAAGCGAATCATACCCTGATAGGCATGAATCGTCTTCAAGCGTTGTTCCGCTCCGGCCACTCCCATCATCTGGCAATGATGTTCGTTGCGGGCTATAAGATAAACGGTAGCGTAGAACTTTTCTGCGCTACCGAATGTACTTTTGATTTTTTTGATTGCCGTTACCGGCCATTTTTTAATTTGATTTTGTATTTCGCTCATAAAATAGTAAACTGTAAAGTCATCCGTTCTCCATCATATATTTCACGGAATCCGATACCTTGTTCTGATAAATATTCCTTAAGATCCTGGAATGCAGCCACCTGATCCGTTACAATCTCCATCTTGTCACCGGGATTGGCATTACACATCGCTTTTATGGCCGGAATCAACGGGCTATAGTTCGTCATTCCACAGGTATCGACGGTAATCATGCCTCCTCCTCTTCTTCTGCTTCCTGCTTTGACAACCAGGTGAGATAGAGCTTGATGAGTTGTTGCAACCCGAATGCTTTCATATTGTTGTGATAAATCACATCTATACAAAGGTCGAGCAGGTCTTTACTGTCTTCTTCCTGACTTGCGATCAGAGAACGTATATTGAGTTTCAGCTTTTCCAGAACAGCTTCATCTACAATTCCATTGCTGTCTATCAGATGCTGGAATAAAGAGTATTTTTCAATGGTTACCAAATTCTCTTCAGATATTTCCATGCTGCGTGTGCCACTTGGATTTGCCTGTATTGTGTACATAGTGTTTTTATTTTAATAGTTATTACTAGGAGCAAAGATAGAATTTAAAATGAAGAATGGAGTAAGTGGCAGGGATTTTTTTTTGATGAATATATATTTCCAATGGTTTCTCTTCCTTATCTCTGTTTTTTAGTTTTCTCCCGAATAGCTTTTAAATGGTCGTTTATGTCCGGTTTGTATTTGTCTTTATTTTCCCTCCGGATGCAGGTGCGCATCGCGGAGGGAGTTCTATGACAATTTATTTGTCACTTGTTAAGGCCACGGCTGAACGATGACCTCAATGGTTTGTCTTCCTAATGGAGGCTGGCCCGGATTGAGCGGATTGTACCATTTCATATCCACTTGATATCTTCCCGCTGCAACTCCTTTTATACGCAGGATAATCATAGTTCCAAAGATATATGATTCTTCTTGTTCTATACCTACCGGTGGATTATCACATTCCCATACCATTGCCCCGATCATGGGATATGGAGTTTCGGAAATTTCACCGACATGAAGAAATATCTGACTCGGCAACGGAGGCGGTGGAATATGGGGAGGTGGAATATCTTGCTCAATTCCTCCCGACTTTGAAATCGGATCGTTCGCCGAAGGGCTGTATGCATAGGCTACACCTCTGCAAAGTAGCATGGCTACTACTAAAAAAAACATTTTTGCTTTCATAATTATATAAAATTGGTTCATGTAGTACGCTACAAATGATTATCCGGGCACAAATAATCAGATTAGAAGACTCTATTATGAAATTAGAAAAATATTATAGAACGAAAACAGCCGGATTAGAGGGGCAACCGAATAAGAAGAAGAATAAGAGGATGGCAGACATTGTGGCAGTTAATGTTAAATATGTCTTGTTTGGATAGCAGACATTATGTCAGTATAAGCTTTAAGAGTGTCAGGTATGACCGTAGAGCCGAGGGGGTGTCTGCCGAAAGTGATGTTCAAAATGTATCGGTGAGTGAAAGAAAACACAAGGTGTTTTTCCCTATGGATGTTTTGCTTGGAAGAGTTATTCATGTAGTCTTTTGTCTGCAAGAAACTTGTTTCTTGCAGACAAAAGACTGACATCACCCATCAGGTTTCGGCAAAGTGGATTGGGATATTTATTTTTCTCCGAAGAATTTTAGTATTGCCGCCATTACTATGGCACGGTCTGTTTCGCTTTCGATGCTTTCGAATGGAAATCCCATTGCGAATACCCGGTAATTTCCTTTATAAGCGATTCCGGCACTGTATTGTCCGGGTTGATAGACAAATACCGGAAACGCGGAGTCTACGGGAACGATACAATCAGGAGCTGTTACTGCATAAGCCTTCTCGTTGGGCAAACGGGGGATTTGCAGGGTGCGTCCCAATCCGGTGATCTGTCCCGAACGGGTATCTTTGAGTGAACCTTGGAAGCCGTATTTCAGAATTTTTTCCGTAAACTCCCGGTTACCCTGTGAATTACTCATGTCGCTGCCAATGTAAGACCCGCTGACGAGAAGGTTTCCTCCTGACTGACAGTAAGCGGTTAATATCCGTTGCATGGGTGAAGAGAATGTCTTATAATACGTTTTGCGTGCCGGGTTGCTTAAAATATCATCTTTCTCCAGTCCCAGGATAAAATCCACAATGGGATAATGTTCCGGTTGTATACGCCCGTTTTCGACAGCTTCATCGCTGCATGATACGAAACTGTAGTTTCCGGCAGCTTGGATTGCCTTGCCGTGTACAAAAGGATAGTCGAAAGTGTTTCCGGCAATTTTCATTCCTTCCAGTTCGTTTCCGCTATAGCCCAGACTTCCTTTTCCTTCTTTTCCCGCCTGAGAGCGATCAAAGCCGGTCTGTGCCCCGCAAAGTGAAATATTGTATTGATAAGCGACACCGGGGTCTTGTTCCAGGTCAAATCCGGCTTCGTCCGGTGTGTCGATTACTGCCGGTCCGCTCAAACGGTTAAAACCATTGATGATCAGCACTCGTGCATGTTCTTGTTTGGCTTTATAGGCAGATAAGATTTCGGATGGAAAACTTTCGCCTCCGTGGTTGACAGCTGTAACCTTAAATGAATAGACCAATCCGGGTTCTATTTTCAGGGTGTACGAAGGTTTATTCACACGTACTCCATTGTCGAAACCACCGTATCCGATACGAGTGTATACCATGTATTCGCGGGGACGGGCGGTAGGCTCCAACGGATCGTTTTCACCCTGCCATGAGAGTTCCAAGGTGTTTCTTTTTTTGCCAAACTCGATGGCGAAGTTGCTGACGGGGAGTGGTTGCACTACATACTCCTTGTTGTGCTGACTGCTGATGAACTGTAATACGGCTTTGTAAATGGCACGTCCTACGGTAAATTTGAAATTCGGGTCGTGACCGAGTTTCATATCTGCGAAATTTTGGTGTGAAAGCAATTCGACGATAGTGGATGGAGTGGCAGGCAGGCGTGTTTCGCTATAATTGCGATCCCACATACTACGGCGTGTCCACTGTATATTGAATTTGGCACGAATGTCTTTTTGTATTTGGGTGAGCAGGAGATCTGCCAGGTCACGTGAAGCATACCGGCTGTTTCCCGAGTTAAGCAGTCCGTTATTGAAATCGGTGGTATAGATACTGAGTGATCCCACTATATCGTTCGTTTTACTGTATCCGGCATCACTATGCAGCGCCACGTTCATTTCAAAGGGGACACCCAGTCCTTTTTGTCCGGGATTGAATACAGAACCACCGGACAGGTAATTGATGGTGTTGGAGCGTGCATTGATGTCGTCAGCATAGTCATTTGTTCCTTGTTTGCCTCCGTAGACATCATAGGGCATACCTGCCCATTGGGCAGAATAACGGGCTCCCTCCAGATAACGGGGCAGTCCGCTTACTGTGCCGCGGGATATATTTCCCATTCCTCCGCCGAAACGAACGGCATCGGCACAGATAACCCCGTTTTCGCTGCTCTCATTGCTTAGTACCACCATGCCATAATCATTGCTGCCTTTGTCAAACTCAAAGGTTCCGAGATATACCCATGTACCACCGCCGATCCTCTGGTTGACTTTAAATTCTGTAACACCACCTTTGTGAAATACCAGATATTTGGCGTCACTGACGCTGTTTGGAAGTGTCTGATAGGATACATATACTGCGTAACTCCCTGTTTCGGGGATTGTAGGAATCCATTCGGCAAATGCCTTATTCTTTTTCTTTTCAGTCCGGGTGAAGCGTGCGCTACCTGTCAGGAAAGGGTTTTCTCCATCTTCATATACAGGTTTTCTTTGTGCGAATCCGTAACCGTCGGTTTTCTCCCAACGGGCTTTGCGGCTTTTCATCTCCAGATAGATGGAACCGTTTCGTGTATCGTTGTCCACAATCACCTCATTCTTTTGAGTATCCCGCTCCCGGGGGGTATAGACATTGGCTCCGGCGTTTTCGAGCATAGGGATGACATAAGGCAGAATGAAAGATTGCGTGAACAGGTCCTCGGTAGTGCAGAACAAACGTGGACGTTGCCATCCCCATTCGCCTTTATCGTTCTTGTAATATTTGCCATGGCTTTGCCACAAAGAGATGTGCCGGTTCTGCAATCCTTTGGTTATTTCGTAAGGGCGGGAGGTGTTTATCACC
This sequence comes from Bacteroides fragilis NCTC 9343, assembly GCF_000025985.1. Lineage (NCBI taxonomy): Bacteria > Pseudomonadati > Bacteroidota > Bacteroidia > Bacteroidales > Bacteroidaceae > Bacteroides > Bacteroides fragilis. The sequence goes on along the minus strand of NC_003228.3, from coordinate 3,437,085 downwards.
CAAGGTGCTCCTTTATATTCTGCGTTTGAAAGCCGCGATTTATCTTTTTTCTTCTTCCCGCGAAAGAAATTGGGAATCAACTCCTCGATAGGTTGGTTGTTGGCATAAATTGTAGTTCGGAAAAAACGTACCGGGCCGGGCAGCAATTCTTCTATCTGATGATAGATTTCGTCTACTGTTTCCGGTACAAACGGCTGATAAGCAAAACTCTCGGAAGCATAGATAGATAGTTTCCTGCCTTCGAAGTCTATGTCTACGCTTTTTAACTTACAGCTTCCGGTATTGGCAGATGCCGGGGTGTAAGTCTCAAAGTAATTACTGAGCCGCTCTTTCACGCTTTTTTCTATTTCTTGTGCAAACAAGATTCCTGTTGCAGCAAAGAGCAGCAGGAGAAATATACATAGTTTTTTCATATGCTCGGTTGAATGATTATCGGGTGCAAAAGTAGAAGAAATAAATGAAAAATCGGCAATTGCCGATAAGTCATTGGCTGAGGAAGTTGCTAACTGTCCATTTATTCGGTATACAGCATTCTCAATCTGTGGGTATCTACTCCCAATTGATTTTTCAGGTAGTTATCCATACCTTGATAGTCAGTGTCAATGGTTTGGAAAGTAGCTTCCAGATATTCTTTCCGTACTGTGGTGAGAGGGGCAAATCCAGGATGAGCTTGTACGATTGCATCATATTTCCCTTTTATATATTCGGCAGACAGCATGTAATCTTCCATTATCACTTCCCTGTCGACACCCAATGCTCCCAGTAGTAAGGCTGCGGCAATTCCGGTACGGTCTTTTCCCGCTGAGCAGTGAAATAAAAGAGGAGTATTCCGTTCTTCCGAAACAATCCGGAAGAATTCCCGATAAGTATCCTGAGCATTTTGGATGATATAAACGTATGCCTGTTCGAGTATTCCCGGTATATTGTTCAGGTTGAAGTGTGCCATGTCGGTCATGTCGCCTGCTTCGATAGATAAGGGAATATATTGTGTAACTGTTGAGGGAATTTTGTCTGCCGCTGCTTTTTTTTCCTGCATGCTCCTGAAGTCGATGTCGGTTCGGATGTGCAAGGAGGTAAGATAGTCCAGATCGGATTCTGTCAGTTTGTCAAGATCGCCCGAACGGATGAATGTTTTCCATTTTACATGTTTATGGTCTGATGTCGGATAACCTCCCAGATCACGAATATTATAAGCTCCCTCTATAGGAAGAAGACGGAAGAATTTTTCTTGTTTCATATATAATTTGTATCTTTTCTGTTTAAACAAAAGAAGAGTGAAGAGTTCCAAACTCCTCACTCTTCTTTTGTTTTATTTCACTAATTGGCTTTGGTTATAGTGGGATGTATTCTACGAATGCTTCCATTGCTTCGTAAGAAGCCAGTCCCAAGCTGTCGTAAAGAGCGGCAGTACCTCGGTTACGATCCTCGCTACGCTGCCAGAACAAGCGTTCGTCGTTGCCCAGGAATGGAGCACTTTCCATCTGTGACTGATGCTTCAGGATAGAGTTACGTTTTGCACGCAATTCTTCAGGACTGATAGGTACAGCCATTTCGATGTTTTCAATTTCCCATTCGGCCCATGCGCCACGATACATCCAGATACGGCAGTCTTTCAACCATTCGGCTCCTTCTTCCTTTTCAAGGTCTACGGCAGCAAATACGGCATCTGTACATACACGGTGTGTTCCGTGCGGGTCGGCAAGGTCACCGGCTACAAAGATCTGATGAGGTTTCACTTCACGGAGCAGGTTGCGGACAATTTCTACGTCGGCTTCACTGATCGGATTCTTCTGGATTTTACCGGTTTCGTAGAAGGGGAGGTCCAGGAAGTGACAACGTTCCAGCGGAATGTTGTTGTAAGTACAAGCTGTGCGCGCTTCGCCACGGCGGATCAGACCTTTGATGGTCAGGATATCGCGTGTATCCATATCACCGTCTTTTTTGTCTTTCAGGAATTTACGGATTTCGGCGTACTTTTCACTGATCACCTGATCTTCACTGTTTATAAAGATTTGGTTGAATCCGTTGATGAAATGCATGAAGCGAACTACTTCTTCATCGCCTACGGCAATGTTTCCCGAAGTTTGGTAAGCTACATGGACTTCATGTTTCTGTTCTACCAGACGGCGGATCGTACCACCCATAGAGATCACATCGTCATCGGGATGCGGAGAAAATACGACTACTCGTTTCGGATATGGTTTTGCACGTTCCGGACGATATGTGTCGTCTGCTTTCGGTTTACCCCCCGGCCATCCGGTAATGGTGTGCTGCAGGTCGTTGAATATCTTGATATTTACGTTATAAGCAGATCCGAAGAGGGCAAGCAGCTCGCTCAAGCCATTTTCGTTGTAATCTTTATTGGTCAGTTTCAGGATTGGTTTGCCGGTCAATTGGCACAGCCACACGATTGCGCTACGGATCAGTTTGTCATTCCATTCGCAGGAAGTGACCAGCCATGGACGTTGAATGCGTGTCAGGTTGGAAGCTGCTGACAGGTCGATAGCTACATGTGCATTGTTGTGGGTCTGTAAGTAAGATGCCGGAATGGTATCTGTTACGTTACCTTCTACACACTCTTTCACCATGTGGGCTTTTTCTTCACCCCATGCCAACAAATAGATTTTCTTAGCAGCAAGAATTGTGGCTACACCCATCGTAATAGAACTGATAGGGGTGTTGTCGATGGTGCCGAAGATCTTGGATGCTTCGTTGCGTGAACCGCTATCCAGCAAAATCAGTCGGGTGGTGGAGTTCAGGCGTGACCCCGGTTCGTTGAAGGCTATATTACCTACACGGCCGATGCCTAGCAGAGCGATATCGATACCGCCGAAGCTTTCGATGCGCTGTTCGTACAGGCGGCAGTATTCAAAGATGGTATCTTTGGCAATCGTACCGTCCGGAGTAAAGATATTCTGTTTATCGATATCTACATGATCGAGGAACATCTCTTTCAACGCATTGAAATTACTGTTGATTGCATCTTGAGACAACGGATAGTATTCGTACATGTTGAATACAATTACGTTACGGAAACTGAGTCCCTCTTCTTTGTGCATGCGAATTAATTCGGCATATACGCTGCGCGGAGAATTTCCACCCGGCAATGCCAGTACGCAGAAACGTCCTGCTTTCTGTTTATCACGAATAACCTGTGCTATTTCGCAAGCGATATGATTTGCACCTTCTTCTACAGATTCATAGATGTCTGTAGGAATTTTCTCTAATCGGGTCAATACCGATCTCTCGAATGCATTCTCTGGTCTGTAATACCTGGGGGAGACCCTGTTGAGAGTAATCTGAGAACTAAGATTTGTCTTCATAAGTTTGTTATTAATTAAGTTTGACTGAGTCTTTGTCGTTATTGGAAACTCTGAACAAATATATATAAAAACAATCAACTATGCGATAAGGTTGACAGGGAAATTAAATTAAAATCTTTTTTTACCTATAAATAGGGAGGAGGGAACGATAAATGATGGGAGATAAACGATGAACGGTTTTGAACAATGAGCGATAAGTAACAGGCGATAAATAATAAACGATTAACGGGCTGCACCGGCACAGCCTGTTAATCGTTATCGCTCAAAAACGTTTATCGTTTAAAACAGAGTATTTGTTTCAGGTACCAACTTACCCATGGCCCATACGGCTCTTACGTTGAGGTCTTCGTCCAGTACCAGAATATCGGCATCCTTACCTTTTTGCAAGGAACCTTTGCGATCATATACCCCCATGATGCGTGCCGGAGTTTCGGAAGCCATGCGAACTGCATCTTCCAGTGGGATCTCTGCTTTCTGCACAACGGTGCGGATCAGGCGGTCCATGGTGGCGACACTTCCCGCCAAAGCAGAATGGTCGGCCAGTTTGCAGACTCCGTCTTCGATAATTACGCGCGGGTCGAAAGCCTCTTTGCTGTCACTATCGGCACATGCAAGGGCATCGGTGATCAGACAGGTTCTTTCCACACCTTTTATTTTATATACAAGTCTCAGGATCGTAGGGGGGACGTGAATACCGTCGGCTACTACTTCTACTGTCATGTCATCCAACAGATAAATGCTTTCGACTGTACCTTCGTACTTGTACTCTCTGCGTTTGTGGAAGCCGGGCATTGCATTATAGAAGTGGGTTGCATGAGTGTATCCGGCTTCATAAGCTGTACGGATATCTTCAAATTCGGCTTGTGTATGTGCTACGGAAGGCAGTATGCCTTTGGCAGCAATATATTTACCGAATTGCATGGCTCCCGGAAGTTCCGGAGCAGCATCCCAACGCTTGATGCAATGATACTGTTCTACGATCGGAATGTATTCATTCGGATCAGGATTTTTAATGTTTTCCGGAATTTGTCCTCCTGCCATTTTCATGTTCAGGTAATGACCTTCGAGGTGCAGTCCCAGGATAGGGCTGTTTTTCTCTTCCATCAACTTGGTACAGGTTTCTGCAGCTTGTTGAATCATGGGGACTGTAGATGATGACAGTGTGGGGAAGATACTTGTTGTGCCATGTTTCATGTGAGTATGGACCGCTGCCCGGAAAGCATCTTCCGTACATTCCATAAAGTCGCGGCCTCCACCACCATGCACGTGGATTTCTACTCCACCGGGGACTACATACATACCTTTGACGTCAATAAGTTCAGCTCCGATAACGGCCAGATCGCAGTTTGTGACTTCTAAAATCTTATTGTCTCTGATAAGCACGGAACCGTCTTTCATCCATCCTTGGGGGGTGAGTATACGTGCATTAATTAATTGGGTTAACATTCGTGTTATGAGTTAAATTAGGGTTTGTTTTTTGGTACAATAAATTGATTGTCTGGCAAAATTAGATACTTTTTTGCATTTATATACTATAATTCAAGAGATATTTTTAGTAAATACGGAAATTTAGGCTTGGATATTTAGTAAAGGAGAAAGGGGTCTGCATCTTTCCAGCAAGGGAATTTATGACGAAAAGTAGTGAGGGCTTCCAGGCTAAGTTCAATGGTTTGTATTTTTTCTTCCGAATCGGGAGTTCCTGCCAGGTTTTCTCCTTTAGGTCCATATAAAGCGGAATACCCCGGATAACAGAGCCCGTTGCCGTCCTGTCCTATACGGTTCACACCGCATACATAACATTGATTTTCAATGGCACGTGCGCATAATAATGTATTCCATGCCTGAATACGTGGAGTCGGCCAACTGGCTACATATATAAGGAGGTCATATTCATTGTTCACATTCCTGCTCCAGACAGGAAAGCGGAGGTCGTAACATACCTGCAGGCAGATGTTCCAACCGTTGTAGGGAATGATCACTTTCCGGCTGCCTGCCGAAAAATGTTCCGCTTCGTGTCCCATGCGGAAGAGGTGGCGTTTGTCATAGTAAAATTCCTGTCCATCGGGAGTGATCAGGAAAGCCCGGTTATAATAAGAACCTTGTTCTTCACAAATGAAACTCCCGGCCAATGACAAATGAAATTCTATGGCATAATTTTTGAGACTCCGGAGCGTGGTACCGGAAACCGGTTCGGCTAATAGCCGGCTGTTCATACTGAATCCTGTTGTAAACATCTCCGGTAAAACAACAATCTCCGTTGTTCCGCGAAGAGGTGATAGCTTTTCGCGGAGCAAACGGAGATTTTCCTGTTTATTTTCCCAGATAATATCTGTCTGTACAATCGAGATTTTCATGAATAATCATTCAACGTCTCCAATGGAGAAGTTCTCGGGATGTTTTCCCTTGAAATCTTTGAAATAAAGTTTTATTTCACGCATATCCTTTTCAATGTCTCCGCTGGGCATGATTGCTTTGGTGGAGGTAACTGTTTTCGTATTGTAATCGATTCCGATCAGCACGATAGGGACTTGCGCTTTCAATGCGATGTAGTAGAATCCTTTTTTCCAGTTGGGGTTGCGTTTACGGGTTCCTTCGGGAGTGATTGCAAGATGAAACTTAGGTCTTTTGGCAAAGACCTCTGCCATTTGTTCTACCAGTGAGCTTTTGCGTCCTCGATTTACGGGGATGCCGCCTACGGCCTTGAACAAGATTCCTAAAGGAAAGAAAAACCACTCTTTTTTCATCATGAAACTGGTTTTACGGCCTATCGCTCCATAAAACAGTTTACCGATAAAGAGGTCCATATTCGTTGTATGAGGTGCCGCACAGATTACACATTTATCATAGTTCGGTACCGTTACATTGGTTTTCCACCCCAACAGGTGATAGTAGATAAAGCTATATATTGCTTTCTTCATTCTTAATTCAGTTTCGCGATAGCGTCGATGATTTCATTTACCTTTGCATTGAAGTCCGAACGGAATTTTTTGTAGAATCCTTTCACGTTACCCGGTTCTGTATGACTGATTCGACTGATGAATTCATCTTGCATTTTCATAATTTCCACCATCAACTCGTCAGCTTTCTTTTTGTCGGTACCCGGTATAAACTTACTGTTGATCAGACACTCCGAAAATAATTCACCTGCGATATAATTTACGTTTTTTTTAAGTTCTCTTCTCTTTGCCATTATTCCAAATGTTTTATGTGAGTATATAGAAAATATTTTCGGTAAAGATAATGACTTTCTTTGGTTCTGAGTAATAAATTTGAAATAATTAAATAAATCCGTGCTCTGTCTGTCCGGTTGTCCGGTCGTCTGAGAAGGGACCGAAATAGGGTGTAGCCATCCGCAAGGCAGAGCTACACCCTATTGTCCGGATGGCTACACCCTTTGCTTCATAAGGCTACACCCTATCGGGATACGGGTTAAGTTTCTTAAAAAGAGAATCCTAAATTTACGTAGAATCCCACGTCTTTGGATTGATTGGAATATCCTAATGAAGCTTCCAACGGACCGAACATACTGTCCAGGCCGTATCCGATACTGCAACCGTAAATCCGGTTACCTTTCAGGATTTTGAAAAAATTGTCATCACTCAAGGCGAAATTTCCGGCCAACGTGATATAATGTTTGCTACCCATGCGTTGGCGTAGTTTCAAGGAAGCCACGGCAACGGAATTGTGAGTTAGTTCTATATTGTAAATTCCTGCAAACGGGAGTTGTTGAGGAAGGTAACGGCCGAATACATCGCCTCCTAACGCATTTTCATAAGCATAAGGGATCTCTTGGCCGATCAATACCCTGCCATAAAGTGCCGGGATCAATGTCAGGCGGTTACTTATGGAGAATACACTTTCCCAGGAAGCACTGAGTGCAGAGAAGGGGGCATGTCCGTTATATCGGGCAAAGTTGTCTGTGTACAGCGAATAAGCTCCGGAGAAGTTACTTCCCTTAGATGGAAAATACCCTTTGTCGAAAGTGTTGTAACGCAATTGTGCAAAATAGCTGATGAAATATTCGGAATTGACATTCATCGTAAATTCCGGTTTCTTGAAGAGGAAATCTTTGTATTTGAAATACTCGATTCGTGCTCCGAACCCAAACCGAAAGTTTTTATACCATACATCCGAAAATCCAAACTCACCGGAATGATATTTGTAAGTAGTGTTATAGGCACGGTCACCATGATCGTAAATGTTGATGTCATTGTATTGGAACATGTACGAAAAGTTGACGTTTCGTTGTTGCATCGGCTCCAATGTATAGTCTACCCGTGCCATGTATCGTTTGCCCAATCGCCCGGTGACGGAGACTTTGGAGGGAATATGAGTCTTTAACTGTGCCGTAGCGTTTATTAATAATGAAGCTATCTCTTCCGAGTCGAACCGGATGCCTACATTAATCGTTTTCTCGTACTTTTTCTCTAGCAGGAAGTTTAGTTTGTAACCTTCGGGAGTATCGGTCAGTGTATAACTGGCATTTGAGTAAGACTGGTTTCCACGCAGGATGAACAGTGCCTGCTCAATCTGACGCATGCTGATTCTGCTGTTTTCTTGCAGTTTACATTTCTTCATTAACCATTTCTTATCGTTTTCTTCTACATCGGAGAAGGTGATTTCTTTCACATGCAGGGTCCGGTCCTTTGAGAACATGGTATAAGGGCCGTGCGATTGGGGTACGAACGTGTCTGCAATGCCGATTTTCTTTTTGAGAGCGAGCAGAGAAGCCCATTGCTTGCGGGCTGCTACTTCTCCCCGGTGCATCAGGGAGTCGATGGCTGCGGGAGTAAAACTGGCCGAGGAATATCCTTCTACATTTACCTTTATATAAGTATCGGTCAGGCCGACATTGCTTTGATGGTTGTTTTTAGTTGTCAGGTCGATGATTTGAGAGAGTATGTCCGGAGCGCTGTTTAGTTTGTCGATTCCTTTCAGATTGTTTTGTACATCTACCCCGATGATGATATCCGCACCCATCGATCTGGCCACATCTACAGGGTAGTTGTTGATCATGCCGCCGTCAATCAGGATCATACTATCCTTCCGTACCGGGGTGAATACTCCCGGAATAGCCATACTGGCCCGCATAGCTGTGGCAAGTATTCCATTGTGGAACACAATCTGTTCGCCATTTACGATATTTTGTGAAACGCAGGCAAAGGGGATGGGAAGTTTGTTGAAATCTACGGAATCGTGATATCCCACTGTCAGTTCCGTAAAAAGATTGGCCAGATTTTGTCCTTTTATGATGCCACCTGAAACTGCATCTTTGGGACTTTTGGTAAACGGAAACGAAAAAACATATTTTTCTGACTTTTCACGTTCATTGAGTGACATGGCGCTACGTTTCACCCGGTCGCTCAGTAAGAACATCCAGTCCTGTTTGCGCACCATGCTGTCCAATTGCTGAGGAGTATATCCGATAGAGTATAATCCGCCGATAATGGATCCCATACTGGTACCTACTATATAATCGATCGGAATGCCGGCTTCTTCTATGACTTTCAGTGCCTGGATATGTGCTACCCCTTTTGCACCTCCTCCACTGAGTACCACTCCGACTTTTTTACGTTCTTGTGCCAGAGCGGGGAGTGCCAGAAAAAGTACCGGTAACAGAACTAATATCAATGACAAATGTTTTTTCATTATAGTGTTATTATGAATGTTACTACAAATTTATACTATTATTTGATAAATAAGTAGCGAATGCCATTAAAAGTGAAAGTTATGGAACTTATGCAGAAAAGAATTATCTTTGCGGCCCTTTTGTGGAATTATTCTACACTAATGGGCATAATTCCACACTTTTAACGAATGGCAACTAAGTTCGGTAAATCATTAAAATTGCCTTTGTAAGACGTATGGAGGCGCTTTTAGTTGAAAAGATCGGTTCAGGTATAATTTGGTATCTGATTTGTAAGGTAGCTAATAAAGGATAAGTTAATTTTAATAATACAAACAAGCATGAGACTGTTTTTTACGAGAAAAGAGCTAAAACTGAGGAGAAAAAGAACAATTGCAGGCATCGTCTGTTTGGCTTTGGTGGCAGGCATTTACTGGATTCTGACACGACCACATAAAGTAGAGCCGGAAGTGCCGACTGTAATTGTAGAGCCCGCAGAAAGGGATAATGTAGAGATTTTCGGTGAGTATGTGGGGCGCATACGTGCACAACAATTTGTGGAAGTGCGGGCCCGTGTGGAGGGGTATCTGGAAAGTATGCTCTTTGCCGAGGGAACGTATGTGAATAAAAATCAGGTGCTTTTTGTGATCAATCAGGATCAATATCGTGCAAAGGCAGATAAAGCACGGGCACAACTGAAAAAAGATGAAGCACAGGCATTGAAAGCAAAGCGGGATTTGGAACGTATCAAGCCTTTGTATGCCCAGAATGCGGCCAGCCAGTTAGATCTGGACAATGCGGAGGCGGCCTATGAAAGTGCGGTGGCAACCGTTGCCATGAGTGAGGCGGACCTGGCGCAGGCAGAGTTGGAGTTGGGTTATACATTGGTCCGTTCGCCGTTGTCCGGACACATCAGCGAACGTAATGTGGATTTGGGGACACTGGTGGGACCGGGTGGAAAATCGCTTTTGGCTACAGTTGTGAAGAGTGATACGGTGCTGGTGGACTTCAGCATGACTGCTCTGGATTATCTGAAGAGCAAAGAACGTAATATCAATATCGGTCAGCAGGACTCTTCCCGTTCCTGGCAGCCGAACATCACCATTACCTTAGCGGATAATACGGTATACCCTTATAAAGGATATGTGGATTTTGCCGAACCTCAGGTAGATCCGCAGACCGGTACTTTTTCGGTAAGAGCGGAGATGCCGAACCCGAAACAGGTATTGCTTCCGGGACAGTTTACGAAGGTAAAGCTGCTCTTGGATGTACGTGAAGGAGCCATCGTTGTACCGCATAAAGCAGTGACTATCGAGAAAGGCGGAGCATATATTTATGTGATGCGCAGAGATTCTACGGCAGAGAAACGGTTCATTGAGTTGGGACCTGAATTTGGTAATAAACTCGTTGTGGAGAGAGGTTTGGGTGCAGGTGAAGAAGTGGTGGTGGAAGGGTATCACAAGCTGACACCGGGAATGAAAGTGAGAGCCACTTTACCCCAGCCGTCAGCTGAGAAAAAAGAGACTGAGTGATTCCCTTTTCCTGAGATAGATAAAAACGTATAATTTAAAAGAAACTCTTCCTCCCTCTCGTTGGGAGAGGGGCGGGGTGAGACCTTACTGAATATGAAAGTTAGTTTTTTTATAGATAGACCTGTTTTCTCGATCGTTATCTCGATACTGATAGTCATCATCGGCATCATCGGACTGACCATGTTGCCTGTCGACCAGTATCCGCAGATCACTCCTCCGGTAGTGAAGATCAGTGCCTCTTATCCGGGAGCCAGTGCGCTTACGGTTTCGCAGGCTGTAGCAACTCCCATCGAACAGGAGATTAACGGAACACCGGGTATGCTTTATATGGAGTCGAACAGTTCCAACTCCGGAGGCTTCTCGGCAACGGTTACTTTTGATGTTTCTGCCGATCCGGACCTGGCCGCTGTAGAAATTCAGAACCGGGTGAAGCTGGCGGAAAGCCGTTTGCCGGCTGAAGTTATTCAAAACGGAATTTCAGTTGAAAAGCAGGCGCCCAGCCAGTTGATGACCCTTACATTGATGTCGTCCGATCCGAAATTTGACGAAATCTATTTGAGTAATTTTGCGACGATTAATGTACTCGATGTAATCCGCCGTATTCCGGGAGTAGGACGTGTGTCGAATATCGGTAGCCGTTATTATGCCATGCAAATCTGGGCAGAACCGGATAAATTAGCTAACTTCGGGCTGACTGTGCAGGATTTGCAGAATGCTTTGAAGGATCAGAATCGTGAATCGGCTGCCGGTGTACTTGGGCAGCAACCGGTGAAGGGGCTCGATGTGACAATCCCTATCACTACGCAGGGACGTCTTTCTACTGTAGAACAATTCGAAAATATTGTGATTCGTGCCAATACAAATGGCTCTATCATTCGTCTGCGCGATGTGGCACGAGTTTCACTGGAAGCCTCATCATATAGTACGGAGAGTGGCATCAATGGTAAGAATGCTGCCGTTCTGGGAATTTATATGCTTCCGGGCGCTAACGCAATGGAAGTAGCGAAAAGTGTAAAAGAGGCGATGGATGAAATCAGTAAAAACTTCCCTGAAGGGCTGAGCTATGAGGTTCCGTTCGATATGACGACTTATATTTCCGAGTCTATTCATGAAGTTTATAAGACCTTGTTTGAAGCATTGATCCTGGTAGTACTCGTCGTTTATCTTTCTTTGCAGAGTTGGCGGGCTACGTTGATTCCGATTGTTGCCGTTCCTATTTCACTGATCGGTACATTTGGTTTCATGCTGATTTTCGGTTTCTCGCTGAACATATTGACATTGCTCGGGTTGATTCTTGCCATCGGTATTGTGGTGGATGATGCTATTGTAGTGGTGGAAAATGTAGAGCGTATTATGGAGGAAGAGAAGTTGCCGCCATATGAAGCTACCAAGAAAGCCATGAATGGATTGGCAGGTGCGTTGATTGCTACCTCGCTGGTACTTTGTGCCGTATTTGTGCCGGTGAGCTTCCTCAGCGGAATTACGGGCCAACTTTACCGCCAGTTTACTATTACCATCGCTGTATCCGTACTGATTTCGACTGTTGTGGCGCTGACTCTGAGTCCGGTCATGTGTTCGCTGATTCTGAAACCGGACAATGGCAAAAAGAAGAACATTGTTTTCCGTAAAATCAACCATTGGTTGAACGTGGGCAATCATAAATATGTAATCGCTATCCGTAGGGTAATCGGTAATCCGCGTCGTGTATTGGCCGGTTTCGGAGTGGTGCTTATTGGTATTTTGTTGATTCACCGGTTGATTCCGACAAGTTTCCTTCCGGTGGAAGACCAAGGGTACTTCAAGATAGAGTTGGAATTGCCAGAAGGTGCTACGCTGGAACGTACCCGGGAGGTGACGGATCGTGCCATCACTTATCTGGAAAAGAATCCGTATATAGCCTATGTACAGAATGTTACCGGAAGTAGTCCCCGTGTAGGTAGCAATCAGGCTCGTAGTGAATTGACTGTTATCTTGAAGCCGTGGGAAGACCGCAAGGATACATCAATTGATGAGATTATGTCAAACGTCCGTCACGACCTGAGTGAGTATCCGGAGTGTAAAGTCTATCTTTCTACTCCTCCTGTTATTCCCGGTTTGGGAACCTCGGGTGGTTTTGAGATGCAACTGGAGGCTCGTGGCGAGGCTACTTTCGAAAATTTGGTGCAGGCGGCGGATACGCTGATGTATTATGCCTCTCAGCGCAAAGAGTTGACGGGACTTTCTTCTTCACTTCAGTCGGATATTCCACAGCTTTATTTCGATGTGGACCGTGATAAAGTGAAGATGCTAGGTGTGCCTTTGGCGGATGTTTTTTCAACAATGAAAGCTTATACCGGTTCGGTTTATGTAAATGACTTCAATATGTTCAACCGTATCTATAAGGTATACATTCAGGCTGAGGCACCCTATCGGGAACATAAGGACAATATTAACTTGTTCTTCGTGAAGGCTTCCAACGGGGCTATGATTCCGCTGACTTCTTTGGGAAACGCATCATATACTACGGGTCCCGGCAGCATTAAACGTTTCAATATGTTTACTACTGCTGTATTCCGCGGTGAGGCGGCACAGGGGTATAGTTCCGGACAGGCTATGGAGATTATGGAGCAGATTGCCCGGTATCATTTGCCCGATAATATCGGACTGGAGTGGAGTGGGCTTTCCTATCAGGAGAAAAAGGCGGGAGGACAGACCGGATTGGTATTGGCGCTGGTGTTCCTATTTGTATTCCTTTTCCTGGCAGCACAGTACGAAAGTTGGACGGTACCGATTGCTGTGTTACTCTCTTTGCCGGTGGCTGCCTTGGGGGCTTATCTGGGAGTATGGGTTTGCGGATTGGAAAACGATGTATATTTCCAGATCGGACTGGTGATGCTTGTCGGGTTGGCAGCAAAAAATGCCATCCTGATTGTAGAGTTTGCCAAAGTGCAGGTAGACCGTGGAGGTGATTTAATACAGTCTGCCATCCATGCCGCCCAATTGCGTTTTCGCCCCATCTTGATGACTTCCCTCGCCTTTGTGCTGGGTATGCTTCCGATGGTGCTGGCAACCGGTCCCGGTTCGGCAAGCCGTGCTGCTATTGGTACAGGAGTCTTTTTCGGAATGATCTTTGCCATTGTAGTGGGCATTATTCTGGTTCCATTCTTCTTTGTGCTGGTTTATAAGACAAAGGCAAAACTGAAAAATGTACCGAATGTGAACGTGAAATTACCGTTCAAGTCTAAAAAGAAAACTGATTGAATTATGAAAAGAAGCTATTTATATATTACTCTTTTATTAGTTGTATTAACTTTAGGTTCCTGTAAAATAGGAAAAAGTTATGTCCGTCCGGAACTGAATCTGCCCGATAGTCTGGCGCAACATCAGGACAGCTTGAGTTTCGGAGATAAGGAATGGTGGCAGATTTACACTGACAGTACCCTTCGGAGTCTGATAGACAGGGCCTTGGAACACAATAAAGACATGCTGATAGCTGCTGCCCGTGTCAAGGAGATGGCTGCGCAAAAACGTATTTCAACAGCAAATCTGTTGCCTGACATTAGAGGTACCGTGACTGCGGAGAGAGAAAATGAAAACCACGGTGGTGATGCTTTCAAGCGTAGCGATACTTTTGAAGCGCAGCTTCTTTTCTCTTGGGAACTCGATCTGTGGGGAAATCTTCGTTGGGCGCGTTCCGCCAGCATTGCCGAGTACCTTCAGTCTGTGGAGGCACAACGTGCCCTTCGCATGACTATCATAGCCGAAGTAGCGCAGGCATACTATGAACTTGTAGCTCTCGATACGGAATTGGATATTGTTCGCCAAACATTGAAAGCACGTGAGGAAGGCATGCGTCTTGCCCGCATCCGTTTCGAAGGAGGTTTGACATCTGAAACTTCTTATCGTCAGTCTCAGGTTGAGTTGGCACGTACTGCAACACTGGTGCCCGATCTGGAACGTAAAATATCTCTGAAAGAAAACGATATAGCTTTTCTAGCTGGTGAATATCCCAACAAAATTACCCGTAGCCGTTTGTTGCAGGAGTTTAACTTTCCACAAGAGTTACCTGTCGGGTTGCCTTCCGGATTATTGGAACGTCGCCCTGATATTCGTCAGGCTGAACAGAAATTGATTGCTGCCAATGCCCGGGTAGGAGTGGCTTATACGAATATGTTTCCACGTATTTCACTTACCGGTAGGGTAGGGTCGGAAAGTACCGCTCTCTCCGAACTGTTGAAATCGCCTTATAGCATTATGGAAGGTGCTTTACTTACGCCTATTTTTGGTTGGGGAAAAAATCGTGCCGCTCTCAAAGCAAAGAAAGCCGCTTATGAAGCTGAAGTGCACAGCTATGAAAAGGCTGTCCTGACTGCTTTCAAAGAGACGCGCAATTCGATTGTCAACTTCAATAAGATTAAGGAGGTATACGACCTTCGTGCGAAATTGGAACGTTCGGCTAAGAGTTATGTAGACTTGGCACAATTACAATATATCAATGGGGTGACGAACTACCTTGATGTGCTCGATGCCCAGCGTGGATATTTCGATGCCCAAATCGGACTCAGCAATGCGATAAGGGACGAATTGATCGCTGTAGTACAAGTGTATAAGGCTCTGGGGGGCGGATGGCAGGTGCAATGACAGAATCTTGGTTGGATGTTAAGCTGCCATAAACAACATGAATAAATTGAGGTTCTTTTTGAGGAATTTCAGGGCCAGATTGATATGGCGCTCTATTGCTTTTTCAGTAATAGAGAAGTGTTCTGCTATTTCTCTGTTGCTCATGTGCAGTTCCCTGCTCATGCGGAATACTTCTCGTTGGCGGGGGGGGAGTTGCATAACAAGTTCATCGATATATTTCTTTAAATCGGCGGCATCCAACTCTCCCTCCATGTCATAAGATTCTTCGACTGCTTGTATAGCTGTTATTTTGAGGGCTGTCTCTTTGTAATACCTACGTGAATGATTGAAGATCACGTTTCGGGTTATGATAAAGAGGTAGCCTTCAAAACTTTTGTTTTCATCCAAGAAATGATGAGATTCCCATACTTTCACAAATACTTCCTGCACAATTTCCTCAATATCCATAGAGGCGGTGAAATAGAGTCTTGTGAAATTATAAACTTGTTTCCAGTAATGATTGTATAAAAAAGCAAATGCTTCCTGATCGCCATGCTTTAATTTCCTGACTGTTTCTTTTTCTTGCATCTGTTTTAGTAATTAGAGGTGCAAAAGTAATCTTTTTGTTCTAAATTGCTGCGATTTCTACAAGAATATTAAAAAATAACATTTTTTGTTTAATTTATCTTGGTGTATTATGGCTATATTATCCTATTATATGCACTTAATTGGGTAATATGTTCTTTCTCTTTATAAATAAAATAATAGCAACATATATTTATTGGATAAGTTCTAAAGGAACTATTCTTTTGTGAACTTTTATGCATTGGTTCTCGATCTTGTCCCATATCTTATTTCCAATCTCATTTTCTACCGGAGTATTCTTATTTTCTTTCCATTGTTTTCTCATTTGTTTTTCTATTAAATTTGAATAATAGAGTTTCTTGCGTTCCTTCTTGTCCAATTGATCTGCCAATAGCTTCTTGATCAGATTAGTTTCTTTGTTACTTTTATTCATTTTAATAATTATATTTAGATTTATTTTGTGTTATCTAAAACTAAATACACAACAGCCCCATCTACCACCACATGACAAGAGCAACTTTTTTTTAGAAAAGTTTCTTGACTGGTATCTATAATATACATGTTGTTTATTTTTCTATCTATTAAACTTCTGATATTTAGTATAATATCTAATAAATTAATTGGTAATAATAACTTCTTTATTTTTTATGTGATATAGCATTAGTTCCTTTAGAACTATGGTATATTGCTGCTTCTGTAGCTCTTGTTTTGATTGTCGGTGGACTTTGGATGCATTTAAATGAAGGTAGTACCCCGATGGATAAATATATTGAAATTACAGCTCAGAAAAGCAGAATGTATTTATTACCAGATAGTTCGAAGGTCTGGATGCAGCCGGGAAGTTCTATACGTTTTGCCGAAGATTTCAAGAAGCATCGGAATGTATGGCTGAAAGGTAATTCTTTGTTCGAAGTTCACAAAAATATGGGTAGAAAATTTAGGGTGTATATCGATAAAGCCTTTATCGAAGTGAAAGGAACTTGCTTTTTGATAAAGCAGAACAATCCCAGTGCCAATGAAATTACTTTGTTTAATGGAAGCATTGAATTTAATGTTGAATCGACTCAACATAAAATAGAGATGAAACCACTTCAGGAATTGGTATATAATCCTGCTGATGCAGGGACTCAATTAAGGCAAATAGAAAATATAGAGTGGCAAAACGGCCGTTATAATTTTACACAATTTAATTTGGAACATTTGACTAGGATTATAAACCAAATGTATGGTTCACGTATCATTATCAGCGATAAAGTGAATAAAAATTGTGCCTTTACAGGGAGTATCCGCTATGATGAGTCTTTGGAAGACGTTATTGATAAAATTTGTTTTAGCCTGAATCTTCGGAAAAAAGAAATAAATCACGAGATTATTATTTACAACTAATATTTATTAACCCAATGTTAAATCTAAAAATTGAAGCATGAACAAGTTTTTATTTTCTTGTCAGAAGCGGTGTCTCAAATACATCGTTATGGCTTTGTTGCTTTATCCGCTGTCTGCACTTGCTGCGCAAGGACAGATTGTGGTTAAAGGTCAGTCTCTCACTATTCCTCAAGCCATCCGGCTCATAGAAAAAAGCAGTCAATATACTTTTTTCTATAACGCTAATGATTTGAAAAACACAACTCTTAAGAGTATCGATTGTAAAGGTTCTATTGATGACGTCTTGAACGAAGTCTTTAAAGGGAGTAATATCAGTTATGTTATTAAAGGGAATGAAGTTATTCTTAAAGTTGAGAAAACGGAAAGTACACAACAGAAAAAGGCAAAAATCATTGGTATAGTAACAGATTCAAAAACCGGTGAACCTATCATCGGTGCAACAGTGCAATTACTGGGTACTACCACAGGTGTGATTACCGATGTAGATGGTAAATTTGAATTAGCGGCATTTCCTAAAAATGAAATACAGATTTCATATATAGGATATGTTACCAAGAAAGTTAAAGTCGGTAGTCAAAAGGTAATGTCTATCACTCTTGCGGAAGATGCCCAGCAACTGGATGAGGTGGTGGTCACTGCTTTTGGTACGGGACAGAAAAAGGAGACTATCACCGGATCGATTCAGTCGGTTCGTCCTTCGGATCTTCTGGTACCTTCTGCCAACCTTTCTTCTTCATTTGCCGGACGCTTGTCGGGTGTGATTGCTTACCAACGTAGTGGAGAACCGGGACAGAATTCTGCGGACTTTTTCATTCGTGGTGTTGCAACCATGAACGGAGCGACTTCTCCTCTAATTATTTTGGATGGAGTTGAAGTATCCAAAGCGGACTTGAATTCGTTGGATCCTGAAGTAATTGAAAGCTTTTCCGTATTGAAGGATGCGACGGCATCGGCGATGTATGGTACTCGTGGAGCAAACGGTGTACTTATCGTTAAAACAAAATCGGGAAGTGACTTGGACAGACCGATCATCGGCGTACGTTTAGAAGGCTATGTAAATACTCCGACTAAGAAACCGGAAATTGTTGACGGACCCACTTATATGCGTTTGTACAATGAAGCGGTTACCAATCAGGGAACAGGGGCTGTGCTCTATTCTGATGAAAAAATAAATGGTACGATCCATAATCTGAATCCTTATATTTATCCTAATGTGGACTGGTACAAGGAGGTCTTCAAAGATGCGACATTTAATCAAAAAGCGAATTTTAATGTACGTGGAGGTACATCTAAAATTACTTATTTTATGAATGTCAATATGAATCATGAAACTGGAATGTTGAAAGATCGTTCCAGTGACTTCTTCTCTTATAAAAATAATATAGACTACATGAAATATGCGTTCCAGAACAACGTGGATTTTCATCTCTCTAAGTCTTCTACCATTTCGCTTCACCTGAATGTACAGTTGAATGATATGCATGGTCCTTTGACAACTAAGGATGGTAATGGCGTAGGCGATATATTCAGTGCTATTATGGGAACCAATCCTGTTGATTTTCCGGTTATGTTTCCGCAGGGATCTGACACATGGTACCATTGGGGAGGTATCCTTGCCGGAAATTATCAGCCGCTCAATCCGGTAGCTCTTTCAAGTGCAGGTTACAAGGATACGTTTGAGAGTACGGTAGTAGCCAATGTAAACTGGGATCAGAAACTGGATTTTATAACGAAGGGATTAAGCTTCAGAGCTTTGGTTTCATTTAAGAATTGGAGTTATAATCAGAAGTTCCGTCTGCAAGGATATAATAGTTATCAGCTTTCCGATTATAAACAGAATGAAGACGGTTCCTATGACTTTACCAATACACCTATCGGAGAACCGAGTAATCATACGATGGATGCCTTTTTCGGTACCAACGGTGACCGTCGGTTTTATATTCAGGGATACCTGAATTACGAACGTTCGTTCGGTTCGCACAATGTAAGTGGTATGTTGCTTTATAACCAGGATGATTACAATACGAATGTAAACAGCAGTCTTATTGCTTCGCTTCCAAAACGTAAAATGGGTGTGGCGGCACGTTTGTCTTATGATTACGATCATCGGTATATGCTTGAAGTAAATGCGGGCTACAATGGTTCTGAGAGTTTTGCCAAAGGGCATCGTTGGGGACTGTTCCCATCCATATCGTTGGGATGGAATATCAGTGAAGAAAAATTTTGGAAGCCGATAAAACCGGTTATTTCCAATTTTAAAGTCCGCGGTTCGTATGGTTTGGTAGGTAACGATCAAATCGGCAGTGACCGTTTTGCTTATCTGGCAATCGTGAATTTGACTGAAAGCCCGTCTTATACAACCGGATATGGTGGTAGTACCACTTCATTATCAGGACCTACTTATAATCGCTTCCAGAATAATGAACTTACGTGGGAAGTCGGAAATAAACTGAATGTGGGTGTCGATTTACAGCTCTTCAATTCATTAAATATCACTGTCGACGGATTCAGGGAGATTAGAGATAATATTTTTCAGCAGAAAAATTCCATACCGAATTATCTGGGAACTGCCAGTACTAAAATCTACGGTAATTTCGCTAAAGTGAAGAATACAGGATTTGACCTTGCTTTGGATTATGGAAAACAGTTGAACCGGAACTTTTCTATCCAGATGAAAGGAACTTTTACCTATGCACACAATGAGGTTTTGAAGTATGATGAAGCGGCAGGACTTCGTCCGGCATTATCGCAGGTTGGAAAGAGCCTGAACTCAATCTGGGGATATGTAGCAGACGGATTGTATATTGATGAAGCTGATATTGCGAATAATCCTCAGTCGACTATCGGTAATATTGCTATTGCACCGGGCGATGTGAAGTATGTAGATCAGCCGGACGCGAGCGGTAATTATGATGGAAAAATAACATCAGATGACAGAGTGGTATTAGGATATCCCACAATTCCGGAGATAATATACGGATTTGGTCCCTCTATTACATGGAAGAATTGGGATTTCTCTTTCTTCTTTCAGGGACAAGCGCGCGTGTCATTTATGATGAGCGGTTTCGAACCATTTGGAACGCAAAGTAAAAATAATGTTCTGAAATGGATTTCTGATGATCATTGGAGCAAAGATAATCAGAATCCGAATGCACGGTATCCGCGATTGACACAATATAATAACAACAACAATACGGCGTCTTCTTCTTATTGGCTGCGGAATGCTTCGTTCCTGAAATTGCGGAATGCCGAAATCGGCTATCGTTTCAAATGGGCAAGAATCTATGTGAACGGAAGTAACTTGTTGACCTTTTCTCCATTTAAGCTATGGGATCCTGAAATGGGTGGAGGTGCCGGTATGAAATACCCGACACAACGTACATATAATGTTGGTATTCAATTAACTTTTAAATAATATATACTTATGAAGATAATATATAAACTCCTATTTTTGTTTTTGCTGACGATAGGATATAGTTCCTGCGACTTTCTGGATATTGTTCCGGATGAAATAACGACTGAGGCAGATGCATTTAAAGACCGGAATGCGGCTAAGAATTTTGTTTATTCTTGCTATGGCTATTTGCCGCAAAGTAATGTGGCATCAGGCAGTCTCGATTTGCTGACAGGAGATGAAGTGATAACGGCTTTTGAACATGAAACGTTTGCCAGTTTTCCAAAAGGCAACTATACGGCTTCTTCGCCGGTGATTTCTTATTGGAATACATTTTTTCAAGGATTGCGTCAGTGCTATATATTTCTGGAAAATGTAGACAAGGTACCCGACCTGACTGAAAGTGTAAAAACAGACTATATCGCACAGGTTAAGTTTCTGATTGCTTATTATCATTATCAGTTGGCACGTTGTTACGGACCTATTATCCTGATCAAGGAACTACCGGATGTAAATGCTTCGCAAGCAGAATATTTACCCCGAACTTCATATGACGAATGTGTAGACTGGATATGCAATTTATTGGATGAAGCCGCAAGTTCATTGCCTGCCATACGTACCAATAAAGAAGATTACGGACTGGCAACCAGTGTAGGAGCTAAGGCTGTGAAAGCGAAAATGCTTTTGTATGCAGCTTCTCCGTTATTCAATGGAAACTCAAGTTTCTATAGTAATTTTACAGATAAATCCGGTAGTCAGTTAATGCCTCTGACTTATGATCCTAATAAGTGGGTAAAAGCAAAGACAGCTATTAAAGAGGCGATTGACCTTGCCGAGCAGAACGGACATGCTTTGTATGTAAAGCAAGACTATAAGATAGGTAATGAGGATGCGAATCCCTATCCGGCGGCAGGTCCTGTCCGGTGTCTTCGAACCAGCTTGGTCGATTGGGATTCGCGTAATCCGGAGGTTCTTCTGGCAGAAACGCGTAGTGAAGGCTCGTATGGTATACAAAACAAATCGTTACCATTTGTGACTGACGGCTGGGCGTGGAATGGTGTCGGCCCGACATGGACCATGTTAAATCGTTTTTATACTAAAAACGGTTTACCTTGGGACGAAGATCCGGAGTATAAAGATAAAGACAAATTAAAGATCGTCAATGTGGATGCCAGCCATGCTGACGAGGCTCATGAAGGAAGTAAAACACTTCTGTTTAATTTGGATCGTGAACCTCGCTTTTATGCTTGGGTAGCTTTTCAGGGTGGATATTACGAAGTGATGAACGGGTCAACTAATCCGGCCTATGTTATGAGTAACGGTAAGAAAGATAATTCGGATAGCAGATTGATATGCGATTTTGTATTGGGAGGTAACTGCAGTCGTGGTACGGCCACCGTACAGCGACCGGGTAACTATACTCCAAGTGGTTATCTGAACAAAAAAGGTGTCGATCCTAATACTGTTGTTTCTACAAATGCTACGAAATTGAATCAGTATCCCTGGCCCATTATTCGTCTTGCCGACTTGTATTTGGCATATGCCGAAGCATGTGTGGAGACTAATGATCTGGAGACAGCCAAACAATATCTGAACAAAGTCAGAGAACGTGCCGGTATCCCTACAGTAGAAACAGCATGGAGTGGTGTTGCTGCATTGGATCAGACAAAATTACGTCAGATTGTACGGCAGGAGAGAATGAATGAACTTTATTTGGAAAACCAGAATTTCTGGGATATGCGCCGTTGGCTGCTGGCTGGACAATATTTTAATGTCAAGGCTAAGGGGTTGAATATTGCTGCTACTACCATAGAAGATTATGCGATAGTGAAGACTATTGACTTTGAGCGTAAGTTCGAGGCGCCGACTCAATATCTGTTGCCCATACCTTCTGCCGATATTAACAGAAATGAAAAATTAGTAAACAATCCGGGTTATTAATCTTTTTAAAGAGAAATGAAGATGAAAAAAATATTACTTGGCCTGTGTGTGATACTGGGCCTGATAAATATGATCGGCTGCTCCAGCGATGAGAAGTATCCCATGCCGACCTCTATAGATCAGAATTCACTGTCGGCTGAAGCCAAAGCCGGTGCTATCAAATTGAAATGGACCGTACCAGCCGATTCTAATTATTATTATGTAAAAGTGACCTATACATTACCTGAAGACGGGAAGAAATGTATGAGATTGGCAAGTGTGAATAGTGATACCATGTTGGTGGACAATCTGCTGCATCGGTATGGTGACATTAACTTTACATTGCAACCTTGCAATCGTGCCGGGGAAGCTTCGCAAAGTTGCAGTATCATGGCACAGGCACTTCCTGCTCTGAAACAGATCAAGACTGACCGGAATCCTATAACCTTGTCTGCAAAACAGTTGTATACAGATGATCAGGAGAGTAGTGAAGGACCTATCGCAAACTTGGTGGATGGAAGGAATGACACTTATTTCCACATGTCATGGAGCAGTCCTACGCCTTTCCCTCACTATATTGTGGTCGACTTGGGTGAAGAGAATGCTTTGTCCACTTTCCTGTTCTCCTATGTTTGTCGTGACAATAACAATAAAGACAATCCCAAAGAGATGGATATTCTGGGCAGCAATACTTTTGATGGAAAGAATTATGATGAGAGCCAGACCACTTTGTTGGCGTCTTTGAGTAATTTGCCTAATACAAAAGCTGCGTCTTACGAATCGGATATAATAAAAGCCGGTGCATCTTACCGCTATCTTTGGTTTAAGGTGAAATCTTCTACAAGCGGCTCCAACTGGATTGCGTTGGCAGAACTCGGCCTTTCGAAGGTAATTGTGAAAACCTATGATCCGGAAACCGGAGAGACTACCATTGAATAAGAAACTGTTTTGAATTTCTATACATATCTTTTTTGATTGACTTTTGCCTATGTTTTGAGTGATATTCCGGTCTGTTTCGATTCTTTTAATCGTCAGATAGCTTGTTATCTTCCTCTTATAACAACCGGAATAACCGTGAAAATTCATCTCAAATCATTAGACGATTCATTCAAAAGCAGTTTCTAAAACAGGATTCAATAGGTACCTATATAATGTAGTATGAATTTGGCCACCTATGGTTGTCAGATTGATGCTAAATACGAGAATCAAGTAATTATTAAAAAGGAAATACAAGTGAAGTCTTTTATGAGAACAAAATTTGTATTTCCTTTGTTTTATTTATCTTATGTTTAATTTACCCTAATAACATGAAGAAACATCTAATTCTAATGATTTCTGCAGCTATTATCCCTCTGCTGCTGTATGCTTGTTCTGCTGAAGAAGAAAGAGCGTTAACATCGACTACTCTTGAGGTAGCACAGTCTGCCATTGATTTTAAAAGTGATGCAGGGACCCGTGACATCGCTATTGTTACCAATGCAGACCATTGGACGGCACGGTCTGATAAAGATTGGTGTTCGGTTGCTGTCAACGAAAGTACATTGACGGTGAATGTGTCCGGATACGATGGAAAAGAGACAAGGGAGGCAGTGATTAAAGTTACTGCCGATGGATTGGCAGAAACTGTTAACGTACGCCAATTGGGATCAGAGCCTGCTATTTTGATATCCCAACAGATCTTTACCGTTGAGGCCAGTGGCAGTGATATCGCATTCGATGTAACTACAAATGTTTCGGTGACTATCACATTGCCGGAATGGATCAAAGAGAAACCGGCAGGTACACGTGCATCCGAAATGGTGACTACGACGCATAATTACATTGTTACAGCCAATCCGGAAGATAGTGAACGTACGGGCAATATCACCGTGAAAGAGGTCGGCGGAGAACTTGAAGCCTTGGTATCTGTTACTCAAAAAGGATTGGGAGAATATGAATCCGGAAATCTCGAGGGTATCAAAGACGATATTAAGGTTCCGGTAGAATCAGGTGAAGCAAGCTCTTTTCAGGGTGGCTCGAATATTGATAAATCATTCGATGGTGATATGAGCACTATTTACCATTCTAACTGGAATAACGCGGGAGATCATTATTTCCCCATTACGTTGACTTATAATTTTGCTGCGGGTTCGGATATGGACTATCTTATATATTATCCCCGTACCTCAGGACCGAATGGTAACTTCAAGGAAGTGGAGATCCGTGTAAAGTCAAATGCGAATACCAGAGGGACCGATGAATGGAATACGGTGATGACTAAAAACTTCGGGGGGACGAATGCCGCAGTCCGTGTTAATTTTCCGAAGGCACAAATCGGAGTCACGTCGGTTCAGTTTATTGTCAAATCAGGATCGGGAGACGGGCAGGGATTTGCTGCTTGTGCCGAGATGGAATTTTATAAAAAGAATCCGGATGCATTCGACCCGCTCACTCTTTTCACCGATGGTACATGCTCTGAATTGAAGCCCGGACTTACCGATGAAGAAATAGAGAACTGTCCGTATTCATTCTACAAGAACATAGCTTACTATATGAAGCAGGGTAAGTATCCGGCAGAGTTCCGTATTCAGGAATATAAGGCTTGGCCCCATCCGGATGCCCAGTCAGAAACACATAAGACCAGTCCTTATAGCCTGCGTGATAATCCTACGGGAATTTCGGTTAAAGATGGAGAGCAACTGATGATTTTTGTCGGCGATACACATGGGCAGACTGTCAGTGCAGTGATTCAGAATCTGGATGTTCCCGGTGGTGATGGTTTCGGAGGAACCTCTTATCCGTTGTCTGAAGGGGCCAACAAGATTACGGCCCGGAATAAAGGATTAATGTATATTTTGTATCACACTCCTGACTATGAAACTGCTCAGCCTGTAAAGATACATATCGCTTCCGGACAAGTAAACGGCTATTTCGATGTAGCTAAACATCAGGCTTCCGATTGGAATAAATTGTTGAGTAACGCTGTGGATAAGTATTTCGATGTGGTGGGACATTATGCACATCTCACATTCCCGACCGAGCGTTTCCGTACTCATACTCCGGACGGGAAAGCATTGATCGATGCTTATGATCAGATTGTGAATTCGGAGATGGAACTGATGGGATTGTATAAATACAATAAACTGTTCAAGAATCGCATGTACCTGCATGTGATGTATACCAGCTATATGTATGCCACCAGTTATCATACTGCTTACAATGACGGTACTCTGGCCGAACTTTGTAATGTGGATAAATTGAAGACATCTGCATGTTGGGGACCTGCACATGAAATAGGGCATTGCAACCAGACACGTCCCGGATTGAAATGGTTGGGGACAACGGAGGTAACGAACAATATCATGTCCGAGTACATCCAGACTACAATTTTCGGACAGCCTTCTCGCTTGCAAACAGAAGATATGGGAGATGGCAGTCGTAACCGTTATTCCAAGGCCTGGACCCAGATCATTGCGGCAGGTGCGCCACATGGAAATTTTGGAAGTGACAGCGATGTTTTCTGTAAACTCGTTCCTTTCTGGCAATTGGAACTCTATTTCGGTAAAGTACTCGGACGGACACCTCTTCAGCAATCTGACAAAGGAGGATTCTATCCGGATGTGTACGAGTATATCCGGACGCACGATAATCTGAGAACGGCCGGGGAACAGCAGACTGAGTTCGTTTATATCTGTAGTCTGATAGCTAAAGCCAACTTGCTGGATTTCTTCACGAAATGGGGATTTCTGACTCCGGTCGACATAACAGTGGATGACTACGGAACGGGCAAACTCACCGTTACCCAGGCCCGTATCGACGAAATACGAAGTCGTGTAGAGGCTTTGGGATATCCGAAACCGGATGTTGCTCTGGAATATATAACGGATAATTCTGTAGAACTTTATAAGGACAAACCCGGAATTGTAGCCGGTACAGCCACACGGAGCGGTTCGACATTTACCATGACCAACTGGAAAAATGTGGCAGCTTATGAAGTTGTAGATGAAACCGGCAAGAAAGTCTGTATCTCTGATGGGCTGTTAGCACCTTCCGGTACTGCTACGTTTACCATGAAAACCGCTTGGAAAGACGGCTTTAAGGTATATGCTGTTTCTGCTACGGGAGCCAGGACTGCAGTGACGTTTTAAAAGAGACTGACAGATAGTGCCGAACAGGCGAAGAGGGTACGGAGTGCTATGGAATTGCAGAAGCAAGGATGTAAACTTCGTGCCCTTCGTCTGCTCTGTGGCATACCTGTAGAGAACAAAATCATCATTTTCTTTCATAATTCGGAAAAAAACACGAAATTTGCGACACTTTTAAGTTCGAATTACTAACACCTTTAAATATAAGATAAAGAAAATGACTAAAAGTGCATTGCAAATTGCCAGGGCTGCTTATCAGCCCAAACTTCCGAAAGCGCTGAAAGGCTCAGTAAAAGCAGTTGAAGGCGCAGCTACACAATCAGTAGCCGATCAGGAAGCTATCCAGAAACTGTTCCCGAACACTTACGGAATGCCGTTGATTAAATTCGAAGAAGGTGAAGCTATCCAGCTCCCCGCTATGAATGTAGGTGTTATCCTTTCAGGAGGACAGGCTCCGGGCGGACATAACGTAATCTCTGGTCTGTTCGATGGTATCAAGACACTGAACAAAGACAACAAGCTGTATGGCTTTATCCTGGGTCCCGGCGGATTGGTTGACCATAATTATATGGAACTGACTGCCGATATCATCGATGAATACCGTAATACAGGTGGTTTCGACATTATTGGTTCGGGACGTACCAAACTGGAAACTCCGGAACAATTCGAAAAGGGGTTGGAGATTATCAATAAATTGGGTATCAAAGCACTGGTAATCATTGGTGGTGACGACTCTAATACAAATGCCTGCGTTCTGGCCGAATACTATGCTGCCAAGAATGCCGGTGTACAGGTGATCGGTTGTCCGAAAACTATCGACGGTGACTTGAAGAACGAAATGATTGAAACTTCTTTCGGTTTCGATACTGCATGTAAAGTATACTCAGAAGTGATTGGTAACATCCAGCGCGACTGTAACTCTGCACGTAAATACTGGCACTTCATTAAACTGATGGGCCGTTCGGCTTCTCACATTGCACTGGAATGTGCTTTGCAGGTTCAGCCTAACGTATGTATCATCTCTGAAGAAGTGGAAGCGAAAGATATGTCATTGGACGATGTAGTAACTTACATTGCTAAGATCGTTGCCGATCGTGCTGCTCAGGGCAACAACTTCGGTACTGTGCTGATTCCTGAAGGTCTGGTTGAGTTTATCCCGGCTATGAAACGTCTGATCGCTGAGTTGAATGACTTCCTGGCAGCCAATGCCGTTGAGTTCGCAAATATCAAACGTTCTCGTCAGCGCGAATATATCATCAGCAAACTGTCAAAAGAAAATGCTGAGATCTATGCAAGCCTTCCTGAAGGTGTAGCACGTCAGCTTTCTTTGGATCGCGACCCGCACGGAAACGTACAGGTATCATTGATCGAAACTGAAAAGCTGTTGTCTGAAATGGTAGGAACAAAACTGGCTCAGTGGAAAGAAGAAGGGAAATACGTAGGTAAATTTGCTGCACAGCACCACTTCTTCGGTTACGAAGGACGTTGCGCTGCTCCATCAAATTACGATGCTGACTACTGCTATTCACTGGGTTACACAGCTTCTATGTTGATTGCTAACGGTAAGACCGGTTACATGTCATCTGTACGTAATACAACTGCTCCTGCTGCTGAATGGATCGCAGGCGGTGTGCCCATTACAATGATGATGAACATGGAACGTCGTCATGGCGAAATGAAACCGGTAATCCAGAAAGCATTGGTGAAACTGGACGGAAAACCGTTCCTGACATTCGCTGCTAAACGCGATCAGTGGGCGTTGAATACAGATTACGTATATCCGGGCCCGATTCAATACTTCGGTCCGACGGAGGTTTGCGACCAGCCGACTAAGACACTGCAACTGGAACAAGCTAAGTAAGCTTTTCCCCGCATTACAATAGTAGAAACCCATCGGGGCGGATTGATTCAATTCCCTTCGGTGGGTTTTTAGTTCATCTGAATATCCCTATTTTATATGAAACGACTTTCTACCCTATGCCTGCTGGCAGCAGGCTTTTTCATTCCGGGACAAGCACACCAGGCCCGTCCGACGGTGCTTGATTCGGTTTACGCTCCCCTGAAAGTGGCTACACCTCCTTCCGATGCTTATATCGGCTTATCGCTTCTCGATAACGGTGAGATCAGACACTATAATTATGGAGAACAGGCTGTGGCAGGTACTGTATATCTGTCCAGTACCGATCATGGTTTGACCTGGAAACGGGTGAACCGTCCCAAAGAAATGCCTTTTGCCGATTGTCAGAGCCCTGTCAGTAAGGAGTATATTCGTCTGGTAGATATGGGGGCAATGGGTGTTTATTGCATTCGTACTTCCGGTGGATTGACAGGAGGACGTACTCTTACGAAGGTGGCCGATCGTAACTCCATCATGATTAAACCGCCTGTATTTATCCGAAACGGCAAACGTATTGTCGTGGCTGCTCACGGAGGGGTAACACCGAAAGGGTGCTATACCTATTTTTCCGATGATGACGGTCTGACCTGGAAATGCTCGAATACAGTCACATCCCCCGATCATCAGGGAGGAGGCTTCCATAAAGGTATCCGTTGGAATCATGGTGCTGTGGAGCCTACGGTGGTCGAACTGAAGGACGGAACTCTCTGGATGTTGATGCGTACTTCACAAGACTTCCATTATCAGGCTTTTTCTAAGGACGGCGGACAAACCTGGGGCGAATCGGAACCATCTCCTTTTTATGGTACCATCACGATGCCTACTTTAGGGCGGTTGGCCGATGGACGACTGTTGCTTTTCTGGTGCAATACGACTCCTCTTCCCGAAAAGGAGGGTACGGATGGTGTTTGGGATGATGTGTTCACCAATCGTGATGTGACTCACGTGGCGGTTTCTGATGATGATGGAAAGACTTGGAAGGGTTTTCGCGAACTTTACATGGATCCCATGCGCAATGATATCGACTATGCCGTTCATGGTGGCGGGATTGACCGTGGCGTTCATCAGGCACAGTTTGTAGAAGTAGCTCCGGGTAAGGTGCTGGCATCTATCGGTCAACATCCTCTTCATCGTGCTATGATGATGTTCGATGTGAATTGGTTGTACGAGAAGAGCCGCTTCAACGACTTTACCGACTCTCTTTCACAATGGAGTACATTCAACTACATGAATGGTATCAAAGGACATTGCGCTTATAATCGTATACAGGGTTGTATGCTCGAACCCCATCCCCGGAAGGAAGGTCGGCAAGTGCTTCATCTGACTTACCGGCCGGATGCTTCACTGGTGGCAGATACACGTGGTGCGGTATGGAACTTTCCGGCTATGAAGAAAGGAACGTTCACCGTCAGTTTACGTATTCCCGAAGGGAGTCATTCGGTTTCGTTGTTATTGAATGATCGCTGGATGAATCCTTCGGACACCGTAGCCCGTTACCAGTCTATGTACGAACTTCCACTTACCCGTAAGCAACTCGGAGTGAAGGATGATCGTTGGCACGAGGTTTCTTTGGAATGGGATTTGTTGCAGAAGCGCCCGCAAGCACGTGTCTGGGTAGATGGGCGGCTTCGTCCGTTGCGCCTTCCGCTCAAGAACAAATCTCAGAATGGGATTAGTTATGTTCATTTCATCGCTCCTCCTGCTGAGGCTAATCCGGGTGTTTATCTGGAGTGGGTGAGGGCAGAAGCTGATGGAGCCATCTAGGAATGAATTCATTTCACCACAGATTACACGGACTTTCATAGATTAATGATTTTATTTCATTGAGAATCAAATTAAAGTATCTGTGGTAATCTGTGTAATCTGTGGTGAATCAAACTCTAAATAAGAATAAAAATCAATGAAGTCTTCACGAAACACTTCTACCTCCGGCAAACCCGCTTCCGGTCGTCGTACACCGGCACGGAAGACGAAAGCGAAAAAGAAAACTACCCGTACCATGCCCGTTTGGATGCGCAATACCCTTGCGCTTATTGTGGTCGGGGTATTTTCTCTCACTTTCTATTATTTCGTTATCCGCCCTTATTCTTATCGTTGGAAGGAGTGCTACGGACGGAAGGAGTATGGCGTTTGTATCCCTTGTGGCTATGAGGTGCATGGCATCGATATCTCCCATTATCAGGGGAACATCGACTGGAAGGAGTTGAAACAAAACAGAGAAACGGATTTTCCGCTTCACTTTATTTTTATGAAAGCCACCGAGGGAGGAGATCATGGTGACGATACTTTCAAAGACAACTTCGAACAAGCACGTCGCCATGGCTTTATTCGTGGGGCCTACCATTTCTTCACTCCACGTACGGATGCCTTGAAGCAGGCGGACTTTTTTATCCGTACCGTGAAACTCGATAGTGGAGATTTGCCTCCGGTGCTCGATGTCGAACTGACAGGTAAGAGGCCTAAAAAAGAGTTGCAACAAAATATTAAGAAATGGCTCGACCGAGTGGAGGCACATTATGGTGTAAAACCTATTCTCTACACTTCTTATAAATTCAAGACCCGCTATCTGGACGACTCGCTTTTCAATGCTTATCCCTACTGGATAGCCCACTATTACGTTGATTCGGTGAGGTACGAAGGTAAATGGCACTTCTGGCAGCACACTGATATCGGAAGTGTGCCCGGTATTCATCACGATGTAGATCTGAACGTATTCAACGGTTCGCTCGAAGATCTGAGGAAGATGACCATGAGATGAACTTTACCCTCTTTCCCTGCGTTATATTTCTAAAAAAAGGAAATACAGATGAATATAGCAATAAGCGGGGCCTCCGGTTTTATAGGCAAGCATCTTACAGAGTACCTTACAGAAGCGGGACACCGGGTAGTCCCTCTGGGGAGGCCTATGTTCCGTGAAGGCACATCGGGGCATTTAATTCAGGCTCTGTCACATTGCGATGTTATCATCAATCTGGCAGGAGCACCCATTGGCAAGCGGTGGACACCGGAATACAAAAAAGAACTTTATGACAGCCGGATTAAGGTGACGCACTGCATCATCCGGGCAATGGATGCAGTAAAGACGAAGCCGCGGTTAATGATTTCCGCCTCTGCCGTAGGATATTATCCAGAGGAGGGTACATTCGATGAATATACCAATACCCGGGGAAGTGGCTTTCTGGCGGAACTTTGTTATGCATGGGAGAAAGAAGCCCGCCGTTGTCCGTCGCAGACAAGGCTGGTAATCACCCGCTTCGGCATTGTGCTGTCACCCGATGGCGGGGCGATGGAACAAATGCTTCGTCCCCTCCGGATAACGCGGGTAGCCGGTGTGATCGGTCCGGGTACACAGCCTTTCCCCTGGATTGCTATTCAGGATCTTTGTCGGGCGATGGAGTTTATTATCAGGCACGAAGAGGCAAGCGGAGTTTTCAACCTGGTGGCTCCGCAACAAGTTTCACAGTATGCATTTACTCAGGCAATGGCAGCACGCTATCATGCCTGGATGAAGGTGGTCGTACCGCGTTGGTTCTTCCGGATGCGATATGGTGAGGCAGCTTCCTTCCTGGCATCAGGACAGAATGTGCGTCCCACACGTTTGCTCGAGGCCGGCTTCCGCTTTGCGAAGCCGACGATAGAAGATTTCTTCGAAGGTACGGATCATGCTGTTGTAGATCGATTGGATTTGCACCGCTACATGGGTACGTGGTATGAGATAGCCCGTTTCGACCACCGTTTTGAGAGAGGATTATCGGAGGTGACGGCCACTTATACGCTGATGCCCGACGGGACGGTCCGTGTGGAGAACCGGGGATGTAAGCATAAGAAACCCTATGATGTTTGTAAGACAGCGGAAGGACGTGCTAAGATACCCGATCCGTCTCAACCGGGTAAACTGAAAGTATCGTTTTTCCTGTCTTTTTATTCAGACTATTATGTATTGGAATTAGATCAGGACGAATACAATTATGCTCTGATCGGTAGCAGTTCCGATAAATATTTATGGATACTGAGCCGTGCACCAATTTTGCCGGAAGAGATTAAGAAGAAGTTGCTGGATGCTGCCACCCGCAGGGGATATGATGTGAAGAAACTGATCTGGGTGGAGCAAAGAGAAAAAAAAATAATGTAGTCTATATTAACCTAAACAAAAAGGAGATTAGAAAATGGAAGAATATGAAGTAATTCACCGCCCGGAGCGGAATCGTTTTGAATTGGAGAAGAATGGAATGACTGCCTTTGTGGAATATGAAGTCGAAGATGGAGCACTGGATATTATGCACACTATCGTACCTCCTCCCTTGGAAGGAAAGGGAATTGCGGCCGCACTGGTAGAAGCGACTTATAAATATGCCTCTGCGCAGGGGTTGAAGCCCAAAGCAACGTGTTCGTATGCCGTCGCATGGCTGAAACGGCATCCGGCGGAATAAACCGTCCGGATTGAGGCCTGTTCGGAGAATGAACCGTTTTTGGGTTCACCACGGATTACACGGATTAACACAGATTCTTTGTATCTTAGTATCAATGCTCTAAGCTTAACTCACCACAGAGCAACACAGAGTCTCACAGAGAAGATCTTTTTCTTCAACACTTTATTGACCAAGAGATTATAAGAGTTTGTGTTAATCCGTGTAATCCGTGGTGAACTTGTTCTGTTACCATTCCGTCATAAAATCCCTCGGAGGAAGCTGACTGTTGCCCATCCTCTTCACTGTTTCCACCTTTTCAGCATTGGGAAGAATTGCTTCATGTTTGCAATGGCCTCTTCCTTCGTCATTTTCACTTCCGAGCCTTTATTGAATTCGTCTACGAACTGTGCGCATTGGTTAATCATTTCGTCCATCGTGCATTCCACGGTGAAATGTCCGTCGGCATAACAATAGGTGCAATACTCTTCGTTTTTGCTACCATCCTTTTCTGTTCCCAATACTTCCGGGTTAAGCGGCATGCCGCAGCTCTGGCAAAATTTCTGTTCCATTCTTTTTCTGTTTTTAATGGGTTATTCAATAGGGATATATATTCTTGTCACGTAATCTTTTTCTTCCGTATCTGGTTCGCAATTAAGATATTCTTCAAATGAAGTTGCATCACGAAATGCTGTAGGCAGTGGATGCGAGTAAATCCGGTCATACATTTCTTGCAAACCACTGTAGCTTCCGCGGAGTGTGTAGACGGCATAGCGTCCCTGCGGAATCGTCTTCATGCCAAAAGCGCCTTGCGGTGATACATCGTGTTCCACTGTTGCACAAGCGTAAAAGCGGCATTGTTCGGTTTTCGTTACTGTGGGGTCGTCAAAGCTGATGCCTATCCAGCGGGTAGAAGGAGTCAGAAGACCGTTTATTTGGAGAAAATCTCTCAGTTTTCTCCACGCTTCTATGTAAGGTTCCTCTTCACCATAACGCCCGATGATGCGGATATATACCAGCTTCAATTCCGGTTCTGTCAGGATTTCCGGTTTCAGAGACTCCTTTTTCAGAGTGCTGAATTCTTCGTAACGTTCTGCACGCCGTTTGCGGTAGGCGGTGGGGGATATCCCGAAAAACTGCTTGAATGCTTTCGATAACGATTGTGGCGTTTCGTATCCGACCATCTCTGCCACTTGCGCCAGACGGATATTCTTCATTTGCAGGTACATTACCGCACGTTCCACTCGTTGCCGGGCGATGTACGTAGCCAGCGGTTCATGCAGGTAAGCCCGCATAATGCGATGGAAGTGATACTCCGATAGGCATACTTCACGTGCCAGTGTTTCCACCCGCAAAGGTTCGTTGAGGTGTGAGTTGATATAATCTATCACCCGGTTCACCTGTTGCAGATATTTCTCTTCAGTATCGCTCTTCATTGTTTTTGTTCCGTTGGGTTCCGGGACAAATGTAGCGGGTTTTACTGAAAGAGCGGTTATCCGATCTTGCTATTTTTTTCTGTCGGTTTCTGCCCTGTCCGTATGGGTAATTGTTTCCATATCCGGCGCGGAATCATTCGCCAGAAAAAGACGATAATGGCATAGCGCCAGTCTATCACCACTACCCGTTGGCGGTGGTTCAGTGCCCGTACAATCCGTTTGGCTACCTTTTCCGGCCGCATCAGTAGCGGATAGTGTTTTCCGTCGTTCAGTAAGTCGGTAGATACGAATCCCGGGCGGATGTCCGTGAAGCGGATGTTCAGTTTTTGCATTCCGGCCAGCTGTTCCAATGCATCGATGTAGGTGTTCTGAAACCGTTTCGTAGCAGAATAGGCAGGGGCTACTCCCAATCCTTTTGTCCCGGCAATGGAACTGATGACTGCCAACTGACCGCCGCCATGCTCACGGAAGTGGTGGAAAGCGGTATCTACCATCCGCATGAATCCTTCTACATTGGTACGGGCGGTATCCAGTTCGATGTCCGGATTCAGTTCCATGTTCTGGTAACCGATGCCGGAGCTTAGAAGGAACAGATCCATGCCTCCGACCCGTCTGATCAGGTTATTGAGTTTGGGTGTTGCATCCGGTTGGGTGACATCCAGAACTGCGATTTCTATAAGGTCCGGAGCACTGCTTTGCAGTGCTTCAAGTGCCGGAAGCCTACGCCCTGCAATGCCGAGGCGCCAGCCTTGTAAGAGAAGTTGTTTTGCCACTTCGCGGCCGATACCTGAAGTAGCTCCGATGATAATGGCTCGTTTCATATCTGAATTCATGTCCAGGGGTTTGAGGCAAAGATAAGAAATAAAAATAAGACAAGGTACGGAATGTGGAAAGTGAATAAGCTGTATTTTCCATATCTTGTTTTGTAATAGTCGGCTAGCGGGCGGATGAGGTTGCTTTATAAGTAAAGAACCATGTCCCGACACAGCAAGCCACGATAATGATACCGGTAGAGTAAAGCATATTGCCTATTCCCGTCAACGGGGACAGCAGCCCTCCAAACACGAACATCAGGAATCCCAACAGGGCCGATGCATTACCCGAATTCTTACGTTCCATATCAAGTGCAAGCGTTGTGGAACCGGGAAGGATTAATCCTAAAAATGCAAGGAGGAAAAACAGTGTTCCTTCTACAATCCAGACGGATGGACTGAAAATTAGTGCAGCAGCAACCGGAAGACTCATGGTTGTGAAACCTGCTACTCCGAAACGTAGAGCTGCTGTCGCATCTTTAAACCGGGAGACAGCCAGACTGCCCAACATAATGCCTAATGCATTGACACCGAAACAGAGGCTGTAAGCAAAAGGTGAGGTCCCGAAGTGGTTTTGGAAAATAAAGGGAGATGCTGCGATATAGGTGAACATGACCCCCATGGCGAATGCTTGTATCAAGACATAGCGCATGAATTGCCTGTTACGGAGTACCGGCAGATAATATTTGAATGTAGAAAAGACATTCCCTTTTTGGCGTTTCTTAATCTCCAACGATTCCTTGAAGGCAGACAAGGCGACAATCAATAGTATGCCTATAGCCAATAATATCCAGAAGATACCTTTCCAATCCATCGCTCCGAGTAATATTCCGCCCAATACTGGGGCACAGACGGGAGCTAATCCCTGTACGGAACTCAGCATGGCGAAAAAACGTGTTAGTTCTTTTCCCTGGTAAAGGTCAATGGCTATGGACTTGGAAATCACGACTCCTCCGGCTCCGGACAACCCCTGCAACAAACGGGCGAAGATAAAGCCATGGATCTCCGGCGAGTAAAGGCATCCTACTGTGGAAATACAGAAGATCACTAATGAGACCATTAGAGGCAGTTTACGTCCATATTTGTCGCTCAGTGGACCTATGATTAATTGCCCTACTGCCAATCCCACCATACTGAAAGTCAGACTAAGCTGCACCAGCGAAGCCGTAGTATCGAAATATTCGCTCAACACTGGCAGGGCCGGCAGATAAAAATCGGTCACGAACGGACCGAATGCTGATACAATCCCTATAAATATCAGGATGTAAAGCCTGGAGTTTCCTATTCTTTTCGTCATTGTTATATTGTTTGATTAGTTCCGGTTGCAAAGTTGCCGTTATTTTTGCATACTATTTCGTCCGATATCATGCGAGGTTCGTTCAAATAGTAACCAAAAGCAGGTCGTTATTCCGGTAGAATCGCTTATCTTTGCTCAGGTCTATTATATGTAATATGTGTAATCTGTCTGATGAGTCGAAGCAGTTTGAGATGACGCCTCCGAGCAGCAATCTTTCGTCACTTTTTCCTACAGGGAGAGCCGTGCGCAATCCTTTTGGTAAGGTTTATTTCGTGGTTATATTAAAAGGGAAGGCCATGGTACGGATAGATGGCAAAAGCATGCTGTTGCTCGAACGGACTTTCTTGTTTCTTCCGCCGGGGCATCTACTCCTCCGGCTTTCGTGTACGCAGGATTTTCTTTTTCAGTATCTTTCATTCAGTTTCGACTTTCTGTCCGATTTTCCCCTGTTGTTGAAGGCAGACATATCGAATCAGGTTACTAATGCACCTTGTCTGCCAATGTCCCCGGAGGATTTCAGTTTGATAAAGATGTATTATCATTTCATTTATCATCGTTATTTGGATGCCGAATGTCCGTCAGAAGTTATCAAAGGGATGCTGTTCTCTTTGGTACTGGAAGTGTGCCGGATGTATTCGGGTAGAAATATTTCGGTAGAGATGTCCCGGCAAGATAAATTGGTAGATGGTTTCTTCAGTCTGTTGCATAAATATTGCACACAAGAACGGATGGCAGCCTTTTATGCGAGCCGGTTGTGTATATCGGATAAATACCTGATGAGGAGTATAAAGAAACAAACCGGGCAAACGTTTCACTATTGGATGGCGGATTTTATACTGAGAGAAGCCAAACTGATGCTGAGATCAACGGATTTGAGTGTCACAGAGATAGCGGATAAACTTAGTTTTCCGAACTCTTCTTCTTTCGCGCGTTTTTTCCGTAAATATACAGGCTTCTCGCCTGTTCAGTTCAGAAATGAAGCATAAACTTTTTATGCAGGGATAACCGGCTTTCCTGAAGATGCACCTTTTCGTTTTGAAAAGCTGATCCTATCAAAATGGTAGGGTGATGATCACTGTTCGATACTTGAATGGAAAATCTATTTGTCTGGTAACTATTTACTTGCACTTTTTCTTTCCGTTTTGGCACGATATTGGCTATATGCCTTTCGCAAAAAAAATCGTGTGTTATGGAAGAATACCTGTCGACGGACATATACGTTAGTAAACGGAATAACAGTCTGATAAACGGCAAAATGATAGGGCGCGTACTTGGGGTCTTACTTTTTATAGAGGCGGGAATGTTTGTACTCTGCTCCGGCATATCCGTGGTTTATGGTGAAAGCGATTACAAGTATTTCCTTTATACGGCGGGTATCAACCTCCTGTCCGGTGCGTTACTGATGTTTTATGGACGTGGTGCGGAAAATCGGTTGAGCCGGCGTGACGGTTACTGCATTGTGACACTTTCGTGGGTGTTTTTCACACTTTTCGGTATGTTGCCTTTTTATTTGAGCGGAAGTATTGACTCGTTGACTAATGCTTTCTTCGAGACCATGTCGGGATTTACTACTACGGGAGCTACGATTCTTGATGATATCGAATCGCTTTCGCATGGTATGCTTTTCTGGCGAAGCCTGACACAATGGATTGGGGGGCTGGGGATTGTTTTTTTCACAATTGCCGTATTGCCCGCTTTCACCAGTGGGGGAGTACAGCTTTTTTCCGCCGAGTCTACGGGAGTAACCCACGACCGTACCCATCCTAAGATTAA
Organism: Bacteroides fragilis NCTC 9343; assembly: GCF_000025985.1. NCBI lineage: Bacteria > Pseudomonadati > Bacteroidota > Bacteroidia > Bacteroidales > Bacteroidaceae > Bacteroides > Bacteroides fragilis. The sequence continues at coordinate 3,398,975 of NC_003228.3, read as the reverse complement.
TGTGATGGCCAAATGGCTATGGACAGTCTACCTGATATTGACACTGGCAGAAACCATTTTGCTGATGCTGGGAGGTATGAGCCTTTTTGATGCTGTCTGCCAGTCATTTGCTACGACGGCCACCGGTGGATATTCTACCAAGCAGGCCAGTATTTCGTATTGGAATTCACCGTTTATCGAATATGTGGTCGCTATATTCATGCTTCTTTCGGGAGTCAATTTTGCATTATTCCTGATGTGCCTTCGCGGTAAAGTCAGTCGTCTTTTGAGGGACGAAGAATTACGTTGGTTCCTCGGTTCTGTCGCTATCCTGACTTTTCTGATCACTTTCGCACTGGTCTTTCAAAATCATTATGACTGGGAGACGGCTTTCCGTAAGTCGCTGTTTCAGGTGGCTACGGCACATACTTCTTGCGGATTTGCCACAGACGACTATAATCTTTGGCCTGCCTTTACGTGGTTGTTGTTGCTGATTGCCATGCTCTCGGGAGGATGTACCGGTTCTACCAGCGGTGGTATCAAGAACATGCGTTTGCTGATTATTGCCCGCTCTATCCGGAATGAATTCAAGCATTTATTGCATTCCAATGCCGTATTGCCGGTAAGAGTCAACAAGCAGAGCGTTTCACCTTCGATTGTGTCTACTGTGGGTATGTTTTTTGCTTTTTATCTTATCATCGTCATTCTTGGTTGGGCAGTTCTCCTGTTCTTGGGTGTCGGCTTTTCCGAGTCCATCGGTACGGTGATCTCCAGTATCGGTAATGTGGGACCGGGATTGGGATCTTGTGGCCCAGCCTATTCGTGGAATGGATTACCCGACGCTGCCAAGTGGGTACTTTCATTTCTGATGCTGATAGGACGGTTGGAGCTCTTTAGTGTACTTTTGCTTTTCTATCCCGGATTCTGGAAAAGTTGATGATAAGGGGGAACGGGAAAACATCCGCAGCGATAAAATGTCATTTTGTATATTCTATCACTTACCGGCAGCCTTGTTTTGTCCCCGGTGGCGAATGGATTTGAAAAAAAACGATTACAGGCGATTAGGGACGGAGCGTGGTGACGCCGATCTTGCGGCATTCCGGCTTTTATGCTTTGTATACGCCTGGTCTGCTTTCGGATCGAAAGTGTACGGCCGGGAACCGAACTTTTTGTCAGTTCGGATCGCTTCGCTTCAAGGGTCCTGATAATTCGGAAATGGCCGGATCAATCTCCCTTTTTTACCCTTTCAGCGTTGCTTGGAAGAGGATGCACCGTTGGTTTGAAAGGGATGCACCGTTGTTTTGAAAGGAATGCACCGTTACTTTCCTTCCAATGCAGGCTCTGATGGTTGGAATCACTGCATATATTTCCTTTTTATTGCATCTTTATAAGATAATGAAGCTGCATTTTTGCATATTCTTCCACTCTTCTCTGTCTTGACTTTCTATCAGTGCTTTTTTGTTTCTATAGGCTGTTAGCAGAAAGGAAGGATTAGTTGCTTTTTTGATAGGATATATATGGAATTAGTTTCAAAACGTATTTTTCTGTTTGATGGATTTAATCGTTTTCAGAGCCGACCATGTCTATCCCAACAGATGCTTGATTGCCTCCCAAGGAGCGTAAATCAGCATCCGGGGACCGGAAAAGCGCATCACCCGTCTCATCTGTTCCCGCATGGCGGGTTTGTAGCAGTGTATGCTGCACTGCTTGCATGCTTTCTTTTTCTCCCCGAAGGGACAGCGGTCCAGGCGGGCGTGTGCATAGTGCAACAACTCTTCGCACCGGGGGCAAAGCGTGACATTCTTTTCTTTTTTACGGCAGTAAAGGCGAATCATCAACTCTACTACTCTCTTTTCCTGATCAATACGGTTTTTGCTCAATTTTAATCTCTGTTAGAATTGACGCAAAAGTAACCAAGATCTCTAAAAAACCGTATCTTTGCACCCCGAAAAAATGAATATAATAATGAATATTAATAGTAAGGCTAAAGGATTTGTGTGCGGGGCTGTGGCTGCCGCCACTTATGGCATGAATCCGTTGTTTACACTGCCGCTTTATAAAGAGGGAATGTCAGTGGACTCTGTCTTGTTCTACCGCTACGGGTTTGCCGTGCTCATTCTAGGCATTCTGATGAAAGTACAAGGACAATCGTTCGCTCTGAAAAAGAACGAGGTTCTGCCGCTGATTGTAGGCGGACTGCTCTTTTCTGCTTCCTCATTGTTGTTGTTTCTGAGTTATAAGCACATGGATGCCGGCATTGCTTCCACCATTCTGTTTGTCTATCCGGTGATGGTGGCGCTTATCATGTTCTTGTTTTTCCACGAGAAAGTATCGTTACTGACCGTGTTCTGTATTCTGTTGGCCCTTTCCGGCATCGGACTGCTTTACAAAGGAGAAGGGGGTGAGACGCTAAGTCTGGTAGGGATGTTGCTGGTCATTCTTTCTTCGCTGTCTTATGCGGTCTATATAGTCGGTGTCAATCATTCCACCCTGAAGTTGATGTCAACGGCCAAGTTGACCTTTTATGCCCTGCTGTTCGGTCTTTCCATTTATATAGTCCGTTTGAATTTTTGTTCGGACTTGCAAGCTGTGCCTTCACTTCCTGCCTGGGGTAATATTCTGGCAATGGCTTTCCTGCCTACCGTGATTTCACTGGTATGTACCGCTGTGTCCATTCACACCATTGGCTCCACGTCGACCGCTATCTTGGGAGCACTCGAACCGGTGACGGCTCTCTTCTTTGGTGTCATGATTTTTGGTGAGCGGCTGACGCCCAGGCTGATGCTGGGTATTCTGATGATTCTGGTGGCCGTTACGTTTATTGTTGTGGGAAAGCCGTTGATGACTTTTCTCAAAGAAGAAGTGGCCGGAGGAATGAAGAGAAAACTGACAAGATAAGGAACCCCGAAAAAGTTTATAGCCGTTATACATGACTACATTTCACTCTATTGACGAGTTGCTGAAAATGATGAGCCGCGAACAACTTTTGTTGAAACAGATGTTCGGCAAACGGAAACAGCAATCCTTCCGGCGGGAGTATGCACTGGAACTGACTGAATACAAACTGCAACGTATACAGAGCCTGATCGACCACGGAGTGCTTCGTGAGAATGGTTCGTTTCTCGAAATGGAGGATATCTACCTGCACTTTTTCGAGCAGGTGCTCGAGGTAAACGAGGAGATCAATACTTCGTTTGTTAACGAGCATATCAGCTATCTCAAAGATACCATCTCTTATTATCAGCAAGAAAACCATGAGAAAAGGAAGACCACTTACCTGCGTACCATTAAGCGTATATTGCGTAACATTGCCTTGACTACCTTGCGTAATGTCATCGACCTGAAGCGCAACATCGACAGCACATTCAAGAATGAACCGAACTATCAGATCAAGAAAAAGAAACTGGTCCGCCTGGATGAAAAACGGCGGGATATCAAGGCACTGATACGAGTGAGTGAAGAACTCCTTGTCACCGAAGAAGACCGTTTCTTTCGCCGGGTTCCGGATGATGAACTGGTTTTGGTGGTGGCTAACGTACGGATACAACTCAATGAATGTTTCCATAACCTGATCGAGATACAGAAGCAAATCATCAGCTACCTGAACCGGATAGAGTATCAGAATAAGATACGGGTCAAAATCCGTCAGCTGAAATATCTCAAAGATCAGTTCGAACTGGAAGAACGGACCGATATCTGCCGGGTGCTGATGCAGAAAGACAGTGTCTGGTTTGAGCCTGCACCGGCATATCCGTTGCGTCTCTCTGTCGAATATCTCCGTAACGACGATGAAGTGTTAGAGAGTATCCGTAAGGTGATAGCCACAGTCGGCAAGCGAGCCATACTGGCCCGTAATGTGGCCGACAGCATCGCTGAGGAGTCACTTGAGACCCATATATCCGAAGAGGCTTACATCAACCTGGAAGAAGTGAAGAAGCGGTTTATGCAGGCTGGTGGAGACTTGTTTTCGTTTGTTGCCGCTTACCCTTTCACACAAGAGGTGTCTTTTGATGAAAGAATCACATTCTATTGCCAGATCGTATCCCAGTTTTACGAAGAACTCCGCATCACCGACGAGTATGGCAGGATGGATGGTGTGGAATATGCGTTGATTTATCCGGAAAGGACGGGAGAAATAGTTTAGGAATAAATAAGATTCACCACCGGGTAATACCGATTCTTACAGATACTTTGGTCTGAATTCTCAATGGAATTCTGTGAGAATCCGTGTAATCTGTGGTGAAATGAATTTAAAACCATTACAGTAATGATTAAACAAACTGCTGAGATATTTGAAATATTGAGTAAAGGAGGATTTATCTCTTCCGATAGTACCAATCCCAACATCCGGCAACTTTATACGGTGATTGAAGACAACCAGTCGGAGTTGTACGACTTCTTTGCCGCCATCAACTTCGTGCTCGAAAGCGGAAACGAATACTATTATTTTTCCCGTCGCGAGAATAAAGTCGACTTGGAACGTAAGTTGGAGATTGCTGTCCGTTGGATTGATGTACTCGACTTTATCAAGACTTATGACGCGGCCTTTTCATCCGGATTCCGTTTTCAGCCGGCCGATATGGTTGTGAAAGTGGGAACCGACTTAGAGTTGAAAGAGAAGCTTACCGGCCTGAAAAAGCTTACCGGACGGGAAAAGCATGAAGAGATGATTGACAAAATAGTAAACGACCTGAAACGTGACGGCTTTATTGAACTGGAAAATGAGATTACTTCCACCTATAAGGTAGTGGCGGCTTTCGGCTATCTGGAAGAGTTGGTCGCTTGCATTAACATACCAGAAGAGATACAGAATGAGATACCTGAATAAGATTATTTTTATCAATAGTGCCCGTATCCAATATGCCGAAATACAGATAGACGGCAATGTTCATTTTATCGGTACACAGGGAGTGGGGAAAAGTACGGCGTTGCGTGCATTACTCTTCTTTTACAATGCCGATAAGACAAAGCTGGGCATTTCAAAAGAGAAAAAGAGTTTTGATGAATACTATTTTCCGTACGTCAATTCATACATTATTTATGAAGTGGTGGTGGATGATGCTTCGTATTGCGTATTGGCTTTCCGTTCGCAGGGAAGGGTCTGCTTCCGCTTTCTGGGCACGGGCTATAAGAAAGAATATTTCATTTCACCCGAGGGAAAAGCATACGAAGAGTGGGATCAGATACGTGATGCGCTTGGCAGTTTTGTCTATAAGAGCCGTCGTATAGAGACGTATGAGGAGTATCGAGACATTATTTTCGGTAATGGCCGGGGGCTTCCTCCGGAGTTTCGGAAGTTTGCTATTACCGAAAGCCGGCAGTACCAGAATATACCTCGGACGATTCAGAATGTTTTTCTGAACTCAAAACTTGATGCAGAGTTTATCAAGCAAACCATTATCATGTCTCTGAACGAAGAAGATGTGCGTATCGATCTGGGGCAGTATGCCCATCATCTGCGCCGGTTCGATGAAGAAGTGACCGACATCAGTAAGTGGTTTCGGAAAAATAAGAACGGTGAGGTAACTGTCCGCAGGCAAGCCGACCGGGTGATTGAACTTTATCGGGAAATGCATTATCTGGAGCAACAGGCCCGTACATTGGCCGGAGAATTGAATTACGCTTTTCGGACAGCGCGGGAAGTACTCCCTTCTCTGCAAAAACAGAAAGAAGAGCTGTTGAAAGAAGTGGCAAAGGAGAAACGCCAGTTGGAAGAACTTTCCGGGAAATTTCAGAGTGAGCGTGACCGATTGTTGGGAGTGGTCAAAGTGCAGAACGAAAATCTGAAAACAGCACGGGAGCGAAAAGAACGGTACGAATCGCAGGATATTCATCATGTACGGGAACGGGTGAATGCGGAGTCCGAAGCTGTGCTTCACAAGCAAATGCTGGAAGAGCAGCTGACCATGCTGACTGCACGCTTTGACGACATCAACAGCCAGTATAAACTGCTGAAAGAACAGGCGGCCAGTGCCTTTGAGCGTTTCCGTAACGGGAAAAACGCCGAGTTGAATACCCTCCATCTGCGTGCCATCGAGCGTAAGGAAGCCATACGTAAGGAGTTCGATAAAATATTGAAAGAGGTAAGGGAACAGGAAGTTGGGAAACTGACCCTTCTGCGTGAGCAGACAGAAAAGAAAAAGGAAGGCATCTATCAGTTGAAAATGGAACGGGAGAAGTGTTTGCACCGGACTCTTTATGAAGAGGAGTTGCAAGCCTGCCGGACGGAGCGTGCCGCACTGGAAAAGGAGAACCATGAGCATAGGCTGAAGCAGAAAGAAGCTGAACAACAGATGGAGCTGGTGCGCCGCCGGTGGGAATTGGATCAGACTGCCTGTGAGCAGCAGTTCACTGCCCGCCAAAAGGATATCGAACAGCAGATTACACTTGCTAAAGAGAGGGTAGCGGAGATAGACCGTTTGCTCGACAACCGTCAGGGTTCATTCTATGAATGGCTGAGTCAGAACTGTCAGGGGTGGGAAGATACCATTGGCAAGGTCGTGGACGAGAAACAGGTTTTGTTCAGCAAGGAACTGAAGCCTCAGTCTGTTCCGGATGCCGGTCAAGACTCTTTCTATGGCATTAAACTCGACCTCTCGGCTATCCGTAAGGAGGTGAAAAGTGTACAAGAGTATGCGGCGGATCAGGAAATAGCCGGTAAGGAAGTATCAGAGTGGCAACAGCAGCTTGAGAAGTTGGGAGAGGAAAAAGAAAAGGAACTGGCCTTGATTCGGAAAAGACATCAGGCCACGCTTAGTACCTGTAAGGAGGATGTGGCTCAATCCACTTATTGTATGGAGCAGAACGATAAGCGTATCCGGTTCCTGAAAGCGGATGAAATCAGGTGGGAACAGAAGGCAGGGGAGGAGAAGCGTGTCCTGCTGGAACAATTGGATAAACAGTTGGCCGAGGCTACCCGTAGCCTGCAGGGGACAGTGGCGGAATTGGAACAGTTCAATCATCTGCTCGAAACTCGTGTACGTCAAAAGGAGAAGGAACGTAACCAGAGAATGCAAGAAGAGGATGCCCTGATCCGTAACAAACAAGAAGAAATTCACCTGTCCATTGCTTCCGAAAAGCAGAAAACCGATGAACTGCTGGCAACCATGGACAAAGACTTGCTGCACGAACTCTCCGGGAAAGGAGTGGATACGGAGCGTATCACTGCTTTGCGTAATGAAGTGGCCCGTACGGAACAGGAGCTGGTGTTTATTGACCAACATCGTCGCCTGGTCTACGATTACGAGAAGGACAAGAGAGAATTCTTTGACCGGATGGACGAATTCAGAAACGAAAAGCAGTTGGCCGAGAAAGAACTGGAAGGCGAGAAAGAAAAGTTCCGTTTGAAAGAGGAAGAATTGAATCTGAAAGTGACGGGACTGAACAAGCAGCTGGCTGAGACAAACACCCGCCTGAAACATTTGGACGAGGATATTCGGGAGACGGAGAACTTCAAAACGCTCAATATCTGTCCGCCTGTGTTACAAACGGGGGTGGAAACAGAGAATGCCAAGCGCTGTAAGAAGGTGATTGAGGAACTGACTCAAAACCATTACCGGCAGATTGAACAGGAAAAAGATTTCAGGGAGGCCGTCGGTCGGTTTTCCGGTAATTTTTCCGAGCAGAATACGTTCAATTTCCGTACGCGGCTTACGAAGCGGGAAGAGTTTATGACTTTTGCCGCCGATCTGAAAGAATTTATTGATAATGATAAGATTATTGATTTTGAACGTCGTTCAAACGAGGCATACACCGACTTGATTCATCGGATTGGAAAAGAAACGACGGACATGCTTTCAAAAGAGGGACTGATTCGTAAGACCATAAGCGATATCAACAGTGACTTTGTGGAACGCAATTTTGCCGGAGTTATCAAGAGTATAGCCTTGCAGATTGTGCCGAGCGGTAATCGTATCATGCAACATTTTGTCACGATCAAAGAGTTCTGCGACCGGAATCAGCCGGGTGGCCCGGGCATGTTCAGCCTGTTCGGACAAGAGGATTTTGTAGAACGGAATCGGCAGGCGGTAAGTTTATTGCAGTCATTGGTGAAAGAACTGGCATTGAATAAAGAAAAAGAACTTACCCTTTCCGATACCTTCGAACTCCAGTTCCGTATTGTGGAGAACGACAACGATAGCGGATGGGTGGAGAAACTGGCAAACGTGGGTTCCGATGGAACGGATATCCTGGTGAAGGCCATGATTAATATCATGTTACTAAATGTGTTTAAGGAGAAAGCATCGCATCAGTTCAACGACTTTAAGTTGCACTGTATGATGGATGAAATCGGAAAACTTCACCCTAATAATATTAAGGGGATTCTGGACTTTGCCAATAACCGGAATATTATCCTGGTGAATAGTTCGCCTACCTCTTATCGGGCAAGCGATTATAAATATACTTATATTCTGAACAAGGATAAGCGGAACATCACAAGTGTGACACGGTTGATAAAGCAGGAAGTGAGGGAATAATTCCCTCACTCACATCTGCAAAAGTCATTGGCTCCGCAGCTACAGCGCGGTAGTAATTGCTCTCTCAGATCGTCCCGGTATAGTTCGTACATTTTTCTTTGTATATCTTCTTTCAGGCGTATCAGGCGATCCCACAGTTCCGCTTCGCTTGGTGCCGCTGTGGAGAACAAGTCTTCAAAGGGAAGATGATACCAGTGTTTTACCTCCTTCCGGAAGAGATTGCGTATATCATCGGCCGTACCGGAAAGTACGATGATATGGTCCCAGTTTTCGTTGGTGTATTCACGGATGGAGTGGGGAGGTTGTGTGTTCGGTTCGATATCTGTTTCCTTTATTAGTTTCAGGACCAACGGATGAATCTCTGCTGCGGGCATTGTCCCTGCAGAATATACTTTCATGCCTTTTCCGAACGAAGAAAGAAGTGCTTGTGCGATTCGGCTGCGGCAGCTATCGGCGTTACTGATGATTAATAGGTTCATAATGGTGTATTGTTTTCCTGTTAACAATGTTAATTCTGAATATATGGTTTTGATGGTTTATAAATAAAGAATTAGTTTTCTACAGTCAAAGAACAAATCTTTTGTTTATAGAAAACAAGTTTTAATACTATGTTAAAACATGCTTTCCGGAACTTGCTTGTTTGTTTTGGTAGACAGCTCAATGTCAATGATATCTTTAGATGGCAGTCGCTCTCTTGTGAAGATCGTCTCCCTAAAGGATTTGAGTCGATACTTGCTGATTTGATAACCCTATCTTTCTCAAAATCTCCATGCCAGGATCCGGCTGGTTTTAGTACCTTGGTGCATCTCAATGATTCTATGTTCGGCTATATCGGTCGATTTCAGCTTGGCGGTCAGTTTACCCAGGTTCTTTTCTTTTGATACCAGACTGGTGAACCATCCGCAATTTTTCCGGTAGTTGCGACTTTCTTCGATCATAGTCAGCAGAAATCGAAATTCACCGCCCTCACACCAGAGTTCGTTGGCATTGCCTCCGAAGTTGAGCTGGGCTTTGGTTACTTTCTTACCTTTCAGGCTGCTGAGTTTGCGTAGCGTACCGTCTTCTGCTTCTTCTTTGGAACTGTGGAAGGGAGGATTACAGAGAGTTACGTCGAAATATTCATTCGGAGCAATGATTCCTTCAAATATTTTCCGGCTATCCCGTTGTAGCCGAAGTTCTATTTTGTGAGCCAATGCCGGATTACAAGTTACGATCTTTCGTGCATTGTCAATGGAAACCGGATCGATATCGGAACCGACGAAAGTCCATCCATATTCCGTTTGACCGATAATGGGGTAGATGCAGTTGGCACCTACACCGATATCCAGGCACCTGTATTGACGGGTGTTTGGGACAGCTGTTTTCAACCCTGTCGATTCATCGGATATATCCGGCTGAATCAAATCTGCTATGTAATGGATATAATCTGCTCTCCCGGGAATGGGTGGGCACAGATAATTCTTGGGAATATCCCAGTATCGTATGCCGTAGTAACTTATCAAGAGGGCTTTGTTGAGTGCCTTTACTGCCCGGGGATTAAAGAAATCGATGCTTGTTGTTCCATAAGCGTTCAGTACGATGAACTTTTTTAACGGTGGGTATTCCTCCGTCAGTCTTGAAAAATCGTACTGTCCGTTATGCCTGTTCCTTTTATGTAATTCGTTTCTCTCTGCCATGTGGCAAAGATACGGAGAATCTTCCGGCCGGCAAATCTGGCCTGATTAAAAATATGTATCTTTGCAGGAGAATTGCAAAAAGGCTGACTGTTGAAGTTACTTATTTTATATTTAGTAGTTGTGAATATCGTTGTTTTCGTTATGTATGGTATTGATAAACGGCATGCATCCCGGAAACGATGGCGTACTCCTGAAGTCCGTCTGCAGGGAATAGCCGTAGTAGGTTCGTTAGGTGCACGGGTGGGGATGTATATCTTTCGGCATAAGACATGGTATTTTAAATTCAAGTATGGAATACCGGTGATTGAGGGATTGCAAGTAGGTATAGCGGTATATTATTGGTATTTAACGATATCTATTCAGTTATAAGATTTATCACTTCCGTTATTGAATTATATTCTTTAAAGAAACATTTATAATCAATCCTCGAATGCCGAATAGGAATTAATCGTTTTGCACCAGTTAAATAAGAGGGAGAAGTAAGTTTCATGTAAATTCTGAAGTCAGAAAGATCCACATTTTCTTTTGGTTCTATTCCTGGAATGTCGTTCCTATGTCTAACTGATGCATATTCAATGCGATAGACATCCCTGATTTTTCCTTCAATTACCGGAATAAAGTAATCATATTTCTGGAAATTTAAATGTTCGTATACACCTCCCATTTTGATTTTGCCAAAATAATAATGAATCACTTTACTACGTTCATTAAAATCTTTGAAATAGGAGCGGCTTTTTGCAATGGGAACTAATAATACACTTCCAGGTTGATTGAAAGTTAGCATTGTTTCTTTGTGAGTAAAAGTTTGTTCTAAAATCTGATAGGTTGGACATTCCCAAATCAATCTTTTAAGAAAACCTCTAAGCAGCTCTTTGCTTTCATTATCCTGTGGACGTAGGGGGAAAGCGCCGATGTTAACTTTTCCAATAGATTTATAGAAATTCATCTCTTCGACAGCGCTGTCTTCACCATTTCCGGGAAATAAGATATAACCACCAATAACCTCTTTCTTTAGCTGTTTAGTATCTTGATCTATGTAGTATATTGCATCTCGATAGCGGTGCATTTGATTGATAGCATCGTCAGGTGGAGTGTCTACATTATCTTGAGTATCTCCTATTCTGTATTTTGCGTCAAATAAATAGGTTAGTTTTATACCTTGTTTGATATCGCGTCTTGTTAGTTGTAAGATAATGTCTGGCTGTTGTGAGACAGTATATGAAGTTGTACACGGAATTATTGTGGATAGTTGTTCTTCTCCAACGTAACTTTTAGGATTATAGCAAATTTTTGCCAGCTCAATGTTGTGTTTAGAGAAGATGACCTTAGATAATTTTCCTTTTCCCAACTGGGTAATAAATTTTTTTTCTGGTCGTTTAGAATAATTTGTTTCGACTTCGTTTCCTAATAATTCTTTAATAATATTCTTGAGTTCGATGAAGCACCATATTTCGTATAATTTAGCTATATCTTTTAGCTCTAGACTATTAGCGCCTTCTTTTAGATCATATCCACAACTAAGTATGATCCAATCATGATAAATTTCCGAATATCCAGTGGCTTGTTTTAATATCAAAGATTCTTGTGTGAATCCTCGAAATTCACCTACTGTTCTGAAGAATGGGTGGTGAACCAATCGTTGTAATTCCTCCTGTTGCTGATTCAGATTGATAATATATTTCTCTGTCAATTGCTTGTAACTATTAATAATTCTGCATTTTAAATCTGAGAATTTTTCGGCAATGAAGATAATACAGTACTTCAAAAAACGATTCTCCATTGTATCTACGCAGGCAATAGGGTGCTCGGTACGGTATAAATGCGCTGGATTTTTACGATGTTCTGTTAATTGTATTTCCAATTGTGGAGTTAATCGTTTTAGTTTGTCAGCCCGAAGATAGGTCTCTTTTTGTACTAGCCGGTTACGGGGACAGTCCACAATGGTTTTTACAGCTTGTATAAAGTTTGTTTGAATGTCTTTAAATAGATTCCACCAGATAATATCTGGTGTTTCTCCTACTACATCTACATCAAAAGTGTGGTATGTTTTTCGCAGAAAGTCAATAGAAAGCATTCGATATTCTTTCTCAATATCGTCTACAATCTTCTTTAAGTCTTTATGATAATCTAATTTTATTGAAAGTACATCGTAACCAAGTTTTGAATGCCTTATTTCTCCATTTTTCAGTTTATAATCAATATTAAATTCTGCTCTACCGATATCGTTTCCATAGTTAAGATGTCCAAAGAGTATCTGATTTTCTTGATTGAACATAAAATTATCTTGAATGTTTCTCAAAGGAGTATTGATCCAAGCATCTTCTATATCTATTCTTTTAAAATTGATCCAGAATTGATAATCTGTATTTTCAAAAAAGATAGAAGGGTGCCTTTTACCTTCTATTAATTGCTCTCCATTAATTTGAGTGAATGCATTTTTATCCCACGTATAAATAGAATAAAGAGTTTCATCATTCTGCTTTACACGCATGCAAGTTTGCGCCTTCTTAAATATTTTATCATAAGAAGGACAATAGACCATTAATTTATAGTCTGGATGGTTCAGTGTGAGCAGCGCCTCCATAATTTTTCGTTAGTGATTAGTTCCAAAAGTCGCAATAATAGGCCGTTTCCAATTTCTTTTTCATTCTTCGAATTTTATCAAGAGAGATTGATTTTTCTGAATTAATACCACTTGTTTCAATTCTCTTTTGTATAATGGTATATAAGTCATCTAATACTGTACCTACTTTGTTTTTGTCTCCTTCGATACGACTCAGTATTTTCATACAGGTTATTTCGTCGAGTGCACGAGTGATACACTGTTCCTGAGTCTCTTTACCTTGATATGGTAAATTAGCTAACACATAGATAAGAAATTCATTGCGTGTGCGATAGGCAATTTTGAATGGACTATCTTCTAACTTCTCATTAACTTGTTGTAGATATTTGATAATAGATTTACATATTTCTGGGTTTTGTTCATAAACATCATATCCCTCAACTACTTCAGGTAAAAGTGCTTTAGCCGTGATAGGAGTAATATTATCTTGTGCTTTGCTGAGACCACTATTTAAATCTACATGATTCATCTCAATGGTCATTGCACGGTCCAGTACCTTACGACTAAAACTATAAGTTGTTTCATCCATGTTCACAGTTCCCATTACAATCAGATTCTGAGGAATAGAAATACCTGTATTTTTGAATTGTTCTTTTAATTCTTCAATTCGGGCAGCTATTGTAGAGTTATTCCAACCTTCATTATTCCAAAATTCATGAAATAATTCTTTAAGTATTTGATCAGAAACAAGTGTTTTCTGATCTGCTTTATCCCAAGTTGTCAATGGAGGTACTATCGGGTCTGTAACTATTTTATTATTTCTCAATTTTCGGCTCTCGACAACACTAAGGTACTCTGCAAAATATTGTTCTACGGGTGCTAGGTTCATTTCATCCAAGCAAAGGAAGAATGGGATTCCTTCGTAGAACCAAGCTTTAGCTATAAATTTCAGAAAATCAGTTACTATATACTCCGGATTTCCGGAAACCCGAGTTACATATCCTAACAATTCTGTAGAGTCGTGCCAGTTTGGATGTACAGATATCATTTCGTAATTATATGGCTTTTGAACTTTTTCTGGGTTTTCTCCACCAGTGGCATAAGCTAATTGTCGGACTATACGTGATTTTCCTGTACCAGAAATGCCAGCTAACAGTATGAATGGTTTCGATTTAATAGCAGTGACAAATTGTCTTAGATTAGCTGGTATAGACTGATAATCTATGTTAATACTGGGACTTTGCATTTTATTAGTATTAGTTGATATTTCTGTATATGAAGCCATTAAATTCTTATAATTTTCGATGATTTCAAATAAATCTTTATTGATTGTAGAAGGATTTAAGTTGTTAATATCATAATCCTTAAATACATATGAATTTCCATATCGTTTAGGTTTTATTCCTTTCCGTTTAAAAAAATCAAAAATTGTTTCAGGACTAGTATTAAACTTCCACTCTATATTGGGTGGAGTGGTTTCACTTACACCATACGCTAAAAACAGTGTATTATATTCTTTGTAATATAAGTATACAGGGTATATACCATGTTGAGTCTTTTGTCCATCGTACAAGAAAGAAATCCATGGAGTCTTTGAAGGGCCACCTATACCAAAACTAACACTAATATTCAGTCCCAAAAACTCTTTGGGATAGTCTTTATATTTTTGACTTTTTGTCTTAGTTTGTTCAAGGAATTTAGTTAGTGTCTCATAAAAGTTAGGATTTTTCTCTTTATGAACTATAGTAAATCCTAATTCTTTCAATCTATTAAAACATGGTGTCTTTTCTCCTCCTTCAAAATCATTTCTGGTTATTTGTTTTCCAGTAGAATGTTGATAAGCATATTCCATCACTAGTTTAGGTGGATATCTCTTACCTTTGTATAAAATATCATAAGTAGAAGAGTGCGCATTTTTAGGGATGCCATTTTTCTTGATTTCTAGTAAAGCTTGTACTACAGCTTCTTTGGTGATTTTTTCAAAATCCATAATGATCATATTGTTACCATACAAATTTACGTAAAATTTTTTGTAGCAACAAATGTGTCTTACAAAAATGTACTGTGCATTATAAATATATCTTTATTTCTTTCTTTCCCGCATTCTTTTATTACTTTTGCCTCTATTATTTTTAATCCCAATATCATAGTCATTATGAAAAGTATAGAAGTTGTAGCAGCCGTTATTCGATTAGGTGAGAAATATCTTTGTGTACAACGGGGGCAAACTAAATTTTCATATACTTCTTTCAGATATGAATTTCCGGGTGGAAAAGTGGAGGAAGGTGAATCTTTGCAGGAGGCGCTTCAAAGGGAAATCATGGAGGAAATGGATTACGTTATTGAAGTGGGAGAGAAACTTTTGACCGTCCATCATACCTATCCCGATTTTGAGATCACGATGCATGCTTTTCTTTGCCATCCTGTCGGGCAAAGATATGTATTGAAAGAACATATTGCTGCACAATGGCTTTCTACACGAGAGATGGCAATATTGGACTGGGCGGAAGCGGATAAACCGATAGTAAGAAAGATTTCGGAGCAATAAAAAAGTCTGTTTAATTACGTAATTCCGGGATGCTTTTCTTTTTAGGAAGATGCACGTTTACCTCTTTTTCTACTCTATCCTTACACCAAAGGGATACGTAAAAAGTCAGGTGCTTATCGGACATGCCAAAGATTATTTCATGTTGACTTTTTTCACACTTTATATCCGTGACTCGTCTGTTTGTATCGAGTCCGAAGGGTTTAATCAAACTATTTCTTACTATTAGAAGCAGGATAATCCAAGAGGGAAGTTGGTTAAAAGCTATATCTGCGAACTCGTCAATGGAGATGACGTTCTTGTTATGCGACTCTTTTGAAAAAGAGTCGCATAATAATCTGCCGGAAGATAATTCTCGATTAGGCTGTCCGGATTAGTTTTTGGTTGCTTCATTGACCTGATCTCTTATGATTACGGGTTTCATTGTCATCACATGTCACATCATTGTTAGGGGATCGTAAAGAGAATATTTTCTTCTCCTCTTTTCCAGTTAGACATACGGGGTTCCATGAAATTTCCTTCTATAGCCAAAAGAGAATCATCGGATAATTTATGTTGTCCCATATGCTTGATGAATATGTAGTTATCTCACAAGTCCATTTTTACTGAAATCATAAAATGCCTCTATCTTTTCTTGTGTATCGGCTTTCAATGCTAATAGCAACTCACGGGTGAATTCCAGATAACCGGTACCATTTGCCGTAACTATGTTCTTATCGCCGACAGCCTGCTTTTCCAAGTAACCATCCTCGTTGGTATATCGCTCTCCACCCCACTGTTTAAGTACGGCAAGAGTGTTTCCCGTATGTTTGACATGATTCAGGAAGCCATGGGCACATAAAAATGAAGCAGCGTTACAGATACCACCAATCACTTTCCCTTTTTCGAAAGCATCCTGTACAATGGGAAATATACGTTCTGCTTCAGGAGATTGCCATTGCATACCTCCTATCAAAACCAAGCCGGCATAATCAGAGGGCATAGTATCAAAACTGTAGTCCGGCAGAGTACGGAAACCACCCAAGGAACGGACTGCCTCCAAAGTGGGGGCTACTGTTTTGACTACATACTTGATTTCACTACCCGGCATCAGTCCGGAATGGAGAGAAGCTGCCAGAAAGGCACTTTCCCAATCGGCATATTCATTGAGAATGATAAATAACACTTCTTGTTTCATCTTATTCAAGTATCTGGATATTTTGTTGAGAAATAGTCAATATATGATTAATTGTGGTGGATAAATTATCTGTAATTTGTTTCATAGCATTTTGGGCATTAATTTCATTATTAAAAGTAATCAAAACCTTAGAAGAAACTTCATCAATAATGAAGAACTTATCTTTTTCTTCAACTAAAGATAAATGGATACTTTTTACTGGAACAAAATTCATAGGAAACTCTTTTTCTTTGCACATAACTAATTTGATTTAAAATTAAACAGTGTGACAAAGATAAACAAAAGTAGATAAAAATAATCATTTTTTTTTTTAATATGTTTGAACGTTGTCTGATAACCAACACAAATGAATATTAAACATCTCTTTGTGTGGAGAAGAAACCTTCGTTCAATTCGATAAAACCACAAAGTTGGTATCCAGCATTTCTTAGTCTCATTACATTGCGAAGCTTGTGCATAAGCTCCTAAATTGGTTGATAACAACTATGACTCAATTATCTTTGCATTTCTAATGCTAAGAATGACTTTTTCATAGAAGTAAGAAAATGCATTGCAATGTATCAGTACATTATAGGGAGTTTAGTTCCATGCATAACAGTACCAGAGGTTAGTGTAGTTCTTTCTACACTGTCATTTATTTCTGTTCTTGTTCCAATAATGATGAACGCGCCCGCATTTTAAATAAATAATACCTTGTTTTTCTCTTTGTTTTTTGAGGTGTTTTTTGCAACTCTCTTCATCTAGAAACAAAACTCTTTTGTAAAGCTTAAAGCTAATTGGATTCATATCTGTTTCTTTTTTATTACAAAATAAATATACTAGCTATTTAAGTGTATCCCAATATTTGGGGTGAAAGTCTAGAGGAGGTTAACAACTGTGTTTAGTATTCTCTAGCATAATTCCCTTTGCATAAATGAGATTAAATTGTTATCTTAATAGTTTGGGGAATTATGCGGATAGTCATATATTTTTTGTCTAACATTAATTTAATGAAATATTGATATGTGTTAAATAAATGTAAAGTGCGATTAGCGGTATATGAAAATATTAACTTTGTTCTTAGTTAAAGTATCACAATACCTTAAAATATGACTACTACTAGGATAAGCGAACAAATAATAGATGATATAAATGAAGGAAAAGAAAGTGCCTTTTCTGCTTTATATGATTGCTATTATAGTTATTTATGCGCTTATGCTACTACTTACGTATTCGATCCGGATGAGGCAAAGGAAATCGTTAATGATGTTTTTATGAATATCTGGAGCAGTAGAGGTCAGTTAAGTTTCCCTATTCATAATTACCTATTGCGAAGTGTACAGAATCGTTGTTTGAATTACATCCGTACTTTACATACACGAGAACGTGTGCTTGATGAGTATCGGGAGGAACTGATTGCTTTTCAGGAAGAATTCTGCAAAAATGATAATAACCCGTTGCAATTATTGGAGATAGAGGAACTGAAAAGTCAGGTTAACACGGTGATAGACTCTCTATCCGTAAAATGTCGCCTAGTTTTTGAAAAATACTTGTATGAAGGTATGTCTCCTCAGGAGATTGCTGATGAACAGGCCATATCGGTAAATACGGTGCGTGTTCATATCAAGAATGCGATGGATCATATTAAACTTCAATTGGGCCCTACTGCAGGCATACTGCTTTTGTTTCTTTACGGAAGGCTTTGAGTCAGTTCTTTATTCCCCTTGTTTGTTTTACGCATTACCCTACTCATCTCTCTAAGGAATATCATCTCCCACATGCCTATGTAGGAGAATGGGTAGGTATAGGAGAATCTAAAGTAGGTCGTTTATAGAATTTCTTGCAATTTATTTAAAAAAAGTTTCTTTAAGACTAAATGTTTCCATATCGAGATGTGTATTATATATAAACGAACATGGAAATGATGGAAAAGAAACTTGATACTTTTGAAGAATTGATGCTTGATTTTCTGGCAGGAAAACTGTCGGAGGATGGAGAACGGAAGCTACTTCATTTTCTGCAGTCGGATATTTCTTATCAGCAGAGATATAAAGAAATGGCACGGACACGGGCTAAATCGTTTATCGGTAAGTTTGAACAGGAAAAACAAGCTGACTATGAGGCTTTGTCTGTGAAATTAGGAATAAAGAAAAAATCGGAAAAGAAAAGGATACCGTTGTGGAGTACTTTCTCGCAAGTAGCTGCTATTGCTTTATTGATTCTTACTACTTCTATTGCAGGTTATTATATATATAATGATGTAGCCGAATCGAATCAGGAAATGGCTTTGTGTCAAATGGAAGTACCTTTAGGATCGCAGACCAAAGTGATTTTGCCGGATGGTTCGGTCGTTTGTCTGAATTCCGGTTCCGTGTTGAAGTATGATCCTGCTTTTCTCCGTAAAAAGAACCGGGAAGTCTATTTGATAGGTGAAGGATATTTTGAAGTACAAAAGAATCCGGAGAAACCTTTTATTGTTCATGCCGATGATATAAATGTCAAAGTACTCGGTACGGTTTTTAATGTGCGTTCTTATCCGGAAGATTCTGAAATAGAAGTCAGTCTGATAAAAGGAAAAGTAAATGTATTCTCCACTTCCGAAACCCGGGACAATGTGATTCTTGCCCCCGATGAACAGTTGACGTATGATAAGAGAAGCGGTAAAATGAACCATCATCATGTAGATGCTTTACAAACTTCACAATGGACTACCGGTCGTTTGAGTTTTGTCAATGCATCAGTACCTGAAATAATGAAAGCTATCGAGCGTAAGTATGATGTGCGGATTGTTATCCACAGTAAATATCTGGATAAAGAGGTCTTCTCAGGAAGTATTAGCCCTAAACTTACGGTTGAAGAAATACTGGACTATATGGATGTCGACAATAAATATAGCTGGAGTCGGAGTGGTAATGTGATTACTATTACCGATAAGTTAATCAAGTAGTAACCTTCAAAAAGAATATTATGGAAAACTGTACGTAAAAAAACAAAAATCGGAGATACATATTGGGGTATGTCCTCCGATTCCGAATTTAAGTTATCTTTTAAGAAAATCTTTAAATCAGTACAAATGTATGAAAAAAAAATGTTTTTATAGCGGAATGACATATTTATTTTGTCATTCCGGAGCTAATCTTTTGTTGGTAAGAACACAGATTTTGCTTTTCTTTTTTGTTTTTCTTTTGCCTCTCTCAGGTGTTGCTTCACCCTTACAAGAGATTAGGATTACTATTCAGCAAAAAAATGTACCGTTAAGTAAAGTATTTAAAGAAATAGAGGAGAAAACAGATTGTTCTTTTCTGATTCGAAACAATGATGTAAATACTAATGAGAAAGTATCGATTGATGCCAAGAATAAGACTGTTGCCGAAATTTTGGGGATACTTTTTGATGGTAAGGGTATCAAATATGAAGTAAACGGCAAGCGTATTTCTGTATATAAAGCTGTCCGGCAGCACACCATTGGAGGCAAACGTAAAGTGACCGGACAAGTAACGGATAATATGGAAGAAGCTGTCATTGGTGCTTCTGTCTTTGTAGTGGGAGCTTCCAATGGTACTATTACGGATATGAATGGGCATTTTTCGTTGGAATTACCTGATGATAATGCGAAGTTACAGGTGAGTTATATTGGCTATAAGACACAAGTAATTAATGTGGGGAATAAATCGTCGGTAAATATTGTATTGGTAGAAGATTCAAAGGCATTGGAAGAAGTGGTGGTGGTAGGCTATGGAACACAAAAGAAAGTGAACCTGACAGGAGCCGTTGAGACTGTAAAGTCCGATAGACTTGCCAATAAACCGGTTACTTCTATTGCCTCTGCATTGACAGGTGAAGCTGCTGGTGTTACTGTCACGCAGAATTCTGGTCAACCCGGACCTAATCAAGGTACGGTACGTGTTCGTGGTATTGGTACTTGGGGGGATGCATCTCCTTTGGTTTTGGTGGATGGAGTATCCATGAGCTTAAATGATGTGATTCCGAGTGAGGTGGAATCAGTGTCTGTGTTGAAAGATGCTGCGTCAGCTGCTATTTATGGTTCACGGGCTGCTAATGGTGTTATCTTGATTACTACAAAGAAGGGTAAAGAAGGGAAACTTACTTTTAACTATTCAGGTAATGTAGGTTTCCAGTTTGCGACAAGGGTACCGGAGTCGGTAACTTCTTGGCAGTATGCCGAGCTTTATAATCAAATGCAATATAATGAAGGAAAAAGTTCCTCTTTGTTTCCTCAGGATCGAATAGACCGGATGAAAGCAGGTGGTGATCCTGACAAGTTGGAAGGTAATACGGATTGGTATGACGAATTACTCCGTTCGGGTGCCCCACAACATAATCATCAATTAACTGTATCCGGAGGTAGTGATAAGATAACCTATATGATCTCAGCCGGTTATTCCGATCAACAGGGTATTATTCCTTCTACAGATTATGAACGTTACAATCTTCGTGTTAATACCACCTCCAAACTTACTTCTTGGCTGAAGTTGGATGTGAATATGGCATATTTAAATAGTACTCAAGAAGAGTCTGCAGCAGGAGCAGCTGAGGCTTATCGTAGAACGATGCGTGCATTGCCTTATTTGCCTGTTCAATTCTCAGATGGTACTTATTCTTATGATGCTGCACCTTCCAATCCTGTACGTATGGTGAACGGAGATTATGGGATGAGAAGAAAGAACAATGACTGTATGACATTGTTGATTGCTCCTGAAATTAATATTTTGGACGGTCTTAATATCAGGGGTACTTTTGGGTATGAATCAAATATATATAAAGAAAAAATATTTAATAAAACAGTTACTTACGGAAGTTTTGAGCCTGCAGGACAGAGTGGACTTACAGAAGTTTCCCGTAATAAACAAACTGACCGTTGGGATCAATACCGCAACTTGACTGCTAATGTCACAGCTTCTTATGAGAAAACAATCGGTAAACATGATTTCAAGGTAATGGCAGGTGGTTCTTTGGAAACATTTAAGTGGGCTTATACGAAAGCCTCACGAATGGATTTTCCAAATGATGATTTTGGTGAAATCAATGCCGGGGATGCTACTACGGCAGCAGCAGAAGGTAATTCCACTTATTCTGCATTGGCTTCGCTTTTCGGACGTGCTAACTATGTATATGCTGATCGTTACCTGTTTGAATTTACTGCTCGTTATGATGGTTCTTCCAAGTTTGCACGTGGACATCGTTGGGGATTCTTCCCTTCTGTATCTGCTGGCTGGCGTATATCTGAGGAAGCTTTCTTTGAACCTTTGAAGAAACACGTGCAGAATCTAAAACTAAGAGCGTCATGGGGAGAACTCGGTAATCAACGAATCAATGATTATCAGTTTATTTCGAATGTCGGTAATGGTGGAAGTTATCTTTTTGGAGGTACCCCTATTATCGGTTATAAAGAGGCCTTGATGGGGAATGAAATAATTACTTGGGAGTCTTCTCGTAATTTGGATTTCGGTATTGATTTTGCTTTGTTTGATAACAGGCTGCAAACCACTTTTGACTGGTACTGCCGGACAACTTCGGATATTTTGTTAAACTTGGAAGCTCCGGGTGCATTGGGAATTAAACCTGCTATGGAAAACGCTGGTAAAATGGAGAATAAAGGATGGGATTTGACTGTAAGTTGGCGTTCGAACATAGGGAAAGATTTTAAATACAATATAGGATTCAATCTGTCTGATGTAAAGAATAAAGTGATTGATTTGAGAGGATATAAATCTTCAACCACCGAATTGACAGCTAAGATAGAAGGGCAACCGTTGAATGCAATCTTTGGTTTCGAGACTTTAGGTATTTGTGACAATCAAGAGTTATATGACAAATATGCTCCGATGATGCAGAAATACAATCCTAAATGGGGGATGGGTGATATTATTATTAAGGACCGGACGGGAGAAGGTGTAATTAATGATGAAGATAGAACTGTTATTGGAAATTCTATTCCTCGTTTTACTTTTGGATTGAATTTGGGATTTGAGTACAAAGGCTTCGATTTCTCTTGCTTTTTTCAAGGGGTAGGTAAAGCCGATGGATATGTAACAATGGAAGCTATTCAGCCAATGGGGATTAATGGAGCGCGCAAAGAACATTATAAAGAGTCTTTCAATCCGCAGGATCCTAAGCCGGGGGCTTATTTCCCACGTATTCTGTCCAGTGATTATAATTACGCTTACATGTCTCACTGGGTACAGGATGCTTCCTATATTCGTTTAAAGAACCTGCAGATCGGTTACTCTTTCAAAATAAAGGGACTCAACCAATTGCGTGTATATGCTTCGGGAGAGAATTTGTTCACGGCTACCAAATACCGTACTTGGGACCCTGAAACTCCAGTTGGTGCAAGAGGATTTTATCCTAATGTAGCAGTTTATTCAATGGGAGTGAATCTTAATTTTTAAACCTTAAATGATTTATAGATATGAATAAAATAGCTTATATGACCTGTGTTTTGAGCTTGGCTTTTACTATGCAGGCATGTGATGATTTTCTGGATTCTTTTCCACAGGATACAGTTACAAATGAAAACTTTTGGAAAAGTAAAGAGGATGCAGACAAGGTGTTAGTAGATATTTATGCATCACTACTTCCTAAAGATGCCATCTTTTTTGATGAGGCTATGTCTGATAATGCCTATCTGGTATGGGATTGGTGGGGAGGTGCTCAACAGGTGGCAAACGGTTCTTATACAACAAGTGGCGAGATACCTACTAATAGATGGAATGGCAGCTATGAAGTTATCCGTAAATGTTGGTTTTTACTTGAGGGTATTGAAAAGATTGAGGATATATCAGAGCAAGATAAAAATAAGATAATAGGTGAAACCTACTTTATGTTAGCCTATAATTACTATGTTTTGACAAGTTATTTTGGCGATGTTCCTCTGGTGACTAAAACACTGGCTATTCCTGAAAGCAAACAACTCGTTCGCACTCCCAAAGCGGAAGTAGTGGATTATGCCATTAACAAGTTGAAAGAGGCTGCCGTAATGCTGGAAGGGCTTTCACAAGAGAAAGGTAGAGTTACGGCAGATGCTTGCAGATTTTTGATTGCCCGTATGTATTTGTATAACGGTGACTATTCGAATGTATTGGAAACTGTTAAACTATTGGAGGGTAAATATCAATTATACAGGGAAGGTGATACACCTTATGAAGATTTATTTTCAGGTGTTGCAGAAAATAGTTGTGAAGTAATATTGAGTGTAGTTTGTGATAAAAGAGTTGGAGAAATTTATACTTCCCACGGTGGTAATGGAATCATGCTGTTAAAGGGCATCACCGGTGAGGATCCTTATCGGGGAGTTACGCCTTCAGGTTCGTTGGTTGATGCTTATCCTATGGCAGACGGACGATTGATTCATGAAGCCGGTTCTTCCTATGATCCGAAAAAACCTTATGAAGGTAGGGATCCGCGTTTTTATCAGTCTATTGTATATCCTACCGGACAGATAAAATATCTGGATGTAGAAACTGGTACTGTCAAAGAACGGTTATATGATCCGGAAGATCCTACTACCGTACCTGAACACCAGTATAATTACTCTCAGCCTTCGGCTACCGGATATATGTGGAACAAATACATTGACTACTCTGTCTATGCCATGAACTCCGTGTGGGACTGCACTAATGATATTATTGTATTCCGTTATGCGGATGTGTTATTGATGAAAGCAGAAGCTTTATTGCAAACGAAAGGAGAAAGTGCAAAAGAGGAAGTATGCAATCTGATAGATCAATTACGTGATCGTTGTTCCTGTGGTAGAGTACACCGTGAAAATTATAACTCAAAAGACGAGTTGATGGAGTTATTGAAAAATGAACGCCGTATTGAGTTAGCCAATGAAGGACTTCGTTATATGGATCTTATCCGTTGGAAAGATGCTGAAAAGAATACGATTGTTACAGGGGTAGGATTAACCGGGCAGATGTATGGTGCATATATGCGTAAAGATGGAGTTGGCAAGGACGACAAAACTGTGGATGTTGACAATACTCCTCGTCGTTATATCGAAACGCGTTATTTTAATGCATCTAAAGGGTATCTGTTCCCAATACCTCAAAAAGAACGAGATCTGAATCCGAACTTAACTCAAAATCCGAATTGGTAACTTCCGTTTTCCGATTTTATTAAATTTTTAGGTTTTCAGGATACAACTACTTATAGAAGTGGTTGGCTGACTATTACGTAGTGGCTCTACAGCCACTACGTGGTAGCTCAGTATCTGTTCCGTAGTAGTTTAGAGATTTTTTAAGTAGTTATTAAATTAAACAAACGATCAATGAAGAATTATATATTCACAGCAGTATTACTGTTTTTAACCATCAGTTTATCGGCGCAACCCATCCCTAAATATAAAGATGCCTCACAGCCGATAGAAGTAAGAGTGCAGGACTTGTTGAGTCGTATGACCATAGAAGAAAAGGTTGCCCAATTACGTCATATCCATGAAGGCAGTATCCTGAATGATGACCATACTTTGAATTTGGAAAAGATGAAAAATATCATCGGTACATTGGGCTGGGGGGCTGTCGAAGGACTTACTTTAGAGGGGATCGAGATGGCTCGTTATACCTATCAGATTCAAAAGCACTGTATCGAAAATACCCGCTTGGGTATTCCAATCTTTACTATCTCTGAGTCACTTCATGGGGCCGTGCAGGGTGGGGCTACTATTTTCCCACAAGCTGTAGCGTTAGGGAGTACCTTTAATCCTGATTTGGCCTATCAGATGACAAAAGCTATTTCGGGTGAGTTGAATGCAATGGGTGTGAACCATGTGTTATCCCCTACTATTGATGTGATACGTGAACTGCGTTGGGGACGTGTGGAAGAGAGTTTCGGTGAAGATCCATTCCTGGTATCCCAGATGGGAGTGCATGAGATAAACGGATATATTGACGGGGGAATTTCGCCTATGCTCAAGGTATTCGGTCCCCATGGGGTGCCAACTTCCGGATTGAATTTAGCTTCTACCGAAGCCAACGAAAGAGATTTGAGAGAGGTTTTCCTAAAACCTTATGAAGTAGCCGTTAAGCAAACGGGTGTGAATTCTGTAATGACTGCCTACAATTCTACCAACCGCATACCCAATACAGCATCGAAATGGCTGTTGACAGATTTATTACGTACGGAATGGGGATTCAAAGGATATACCTATTCCGATTGGGGGGCGGTGTCTATGTTATATGGTTTTCATAAAGTAGCTTCCAATGTTAATGAGGCGGTTAAGATGGCACTGATGGCAGGTACCGACTTGGAAGCCTCAAGTGATTGCTATGCCAATATACCTGCTATGGTACGTTTGGGTGAATTGGACGTGAAATATGTGGATTTAGCTTGTTCCAGAGTGCTTTATGCCAAGTTCAAAGCAGGCCTGTTTGAAAACCCTTATGGACTTCCTATCGAAGAATACGAAAAAAAGGTGCGTACAAAGGAGAATGTTGCTTTGTCTCGTAGGATATCGGAAGAGAGTGTGGTAATGGTTAAAAATGAAGGAAATCTGTTACCGCTCGATATGAAGAAGCTGAAATCTGTTGCTGTTATCGGCCCTAATGCCAATCAGGTGCAGTTTGGTGACTATACCTGGAGCCGTAATAATAAGGATGGGATTACCCCGTTGCAGGGAATACAGAATCTCGTTGGTAATAAACTGGCTGTTCATCACGCTGTAGGTTGTGATTTGGTATCTGATGATAAGTCGGGGTTTGCAGATGCCGTGGCTACTGCCAAGAAGTCGGATGTGGTATTTTTGTTTGTAGGCTCTGCCAGTGCTTCATTGGCGCGCGATTATAGCAATTGTACTTGTGGTGAAGGGTATGATCTGACTGATTTGAATCTGACCGGTGTGCAGGGTGATTTGGTGAAGGAGATTTATGCGACCGGGAAACCAGTGGTCTTGATTTTGGTAACCGGACGCCCTTTCTCCATTACCTGGGAAAAGGAACATATTCCGGCTATCCTGTTCCAATGGTATGGTGGCGAAAGAGAAGGGGAAGTGATTGCCGATGTGTTGTTTGGCAAAGTCAATCCTTCGGGCAGCCTCTGCTACTCCATACCGCAGAGTGTCGGCCATTTACCTATACATTACAATCGTTTGCCTTCGGATAAGGGTATCTATCGTTCACCGGGTACCATTAACAAGCCGGGCCGTGACTATGTGTTCTCAACTCCCGAACCCTTGTGGCCGTTCGGTTATGGTCTGAGCTATTCCGACTTTGAATACAGTGACTTCTGCTTCGACAAAGAAAATTACGGATTGACTGATACCGTACGTATTCAGGTAAATGTGAAAAACAAGAGTGCCATTGAGGGTAAGTCAACTGTACAGGTATATGTGAGAGACCTGGCCGGCAGTGTGGTCATGCCGATGAAGCAACTGAAAGGCTTTTCCAAGGTTACGGTTCCTGCCTATGGAAGTACGCTTGCCGAAATCTCTGTACCTGTGAGTGAATTGGGGTTGTATGATATGAATATGCGCTATGTGGTAGAACCGGGAGATTTTGACTTTATGATCGGCACTTCTTCTGACAGTATTTGTTTCAAGAAGACTATTCATGTGGGAGAAGTGGACGCTAAGGCAGAAAGAGTTTCTTCCGCAGCTTCTAAGGAAACGCAAACGGTTAAGACCGGCAAGAAGATGATTGTAAAAGGAGTGGTACGTGATGTACAGGCTAAGACATTGGACGATGTGAAAGTGTCTGTGAAAGGCAGAAAAGGGAGTGTGATAACCAATGGGAAAGGTGAATATTCCATTGAAGCTACTTCTGCAAGTGTATTGGTTTTCAGTAGGAAGGGATATGAAATGCAGGAAGTGGAAGTGAACTCGCAAAAAACACTTAATATAACTTTGTTGAACAAGATTTAAAATCAAGAATATTATGAGTACATCAAGAGATAGAGTCAGACAGGCTCTGAGTCATCAGGGTAGTGATCGTATTCCGGTTGACTTCGGAGCTACAGCCGTAACCGGCATTCACTGCCGGGTAGTGGAGGCTTTACGCAAGCATTACGGATTGTCTTATAAACCGGTAAAGATTGTCGATACCTTCCAGATGTTGGGTGAGGTGGACAGGGATTTGGCCGACGCAATGGGAGTGGATTGTATTGGAGTAGGAGGTACAAGAGATATCTTTGACCATGACACAGAATGCATGCATGAGCAAGTCACACCGTGGGGGCAGAAAGTGTTGGTGCCGATACAACTCGACTTGACTCAGGATAAGGAAGGAGATGTTTATGTATATGCAGGAGGAGATAAAAACTATCCTCCGAGTGCAGTTATGCCGAATGGTTGTTTCTTTATCAATGCCATCGAAAGACAGCAGCCGATTGATGAAGATAAACTGAATCCTATGGACAATCTGGAAGAGTTTAACTCCATTACCGATGAAGAATTGGATGTCTACAAGAAAAAAGTGAATGAAGCATCTGCCACCGGCAGGGCAGTGGTAGCCAGTTTCGGTGGCACTGCATTGGGAGATGTTGCTTTTGTACCCGGTATGGGGCTAAAAGAACCGAAGGGTATCCGCAGTGTGGTGGAGTGGTATATGTCCACTGTGATGCGTCAGGAATACTTACACGAAATATTTAGAAGACAGACGGACATCGCCATCGCAAACTATGAGAAATTGTGGGCGGTATTGGGTGATAAAGTGGATGTGGTATTAACCTGTGGTACGGACTTCGGTTCTCAAGAGTCGCAATTCTGCTCAGTGGAGGTTTTTAATGAGCTTTGGCTGCCTCATTATCGGCGTATGAACGACTGGATTCATGAACATACTACCTGGAAAGTTTTCAAACATTCCTGTGGTGCTATTGTGCCTATTTTGCCGGGACTGATTAAAGCCGGTTTTGACATTATCAATCCGGTGCAGATTAATGCTAAGGATATGGATTCCGGAATGTTGAAGAGGGAGTTTGGAAGCCATCTTACCTTTTGGGGAGGTGGAGTCGATACTCAGAAGATGTTGCCTTTCGGTACTCCGGATGAGATTCGCAGGCATGTTCTCGGACAATGCGAAATCTTGGGAAAGGATGGCGGTTTTGTATTTAACTCAGTACATAATATTCAGGCTAATGTGCCGGTCGAGAATGTAATAGCAATGCTTGATGCTTTAAAGACTGTATGAACCACTGATAAAAATAAAAGATCATGAACTTAACAGATTTATACGATGCAATTTTAAATGGCAAACTTGACAGAGCCGTTGCAGTAACCAATGAAGCAATCTCCGAAGGAGTACTTCCGAACGAAATTATTACTAATTACATGATTAAGGCGATGGAAGAGATTGGTAATCGCTTTGAGGCAGGAAAAGTGTTTGTGCCTAATTTGCTGATGAGTGCACGTGCCATGAAAGGTGCACTGGATCTTCTGAAACCGTTATTACAGGGAGAGACTGATGCCTATGTCGGTAAAATTGTTATTGGAACCGTGAAAGGGGACTTGCATGATATAGGCAAGAATCTTGTGGCTTCTATGTTCGAAGGTTGTGGATTTGAAGTTGTCAATTTGGGAGTGGATGTTTCCAGTGAGAAGTTTGTAGAAGCTGCCCGTACATACAATGCAGATATCATATGTATGTCTGCACTGCTGACTACTACTATGAATTATATGAAGGTAGTAGTAGATGACTTGAAGACGGCAGGATTGTATGGAAAAGTAAAAGTGATGGTGGGGGGCGCTCCGATCAATGAGGCTTTTGCACACTCGATAGGGGCTGATGCATATACAAGCAATGCTAATGCAGCGGTGATAATGGCGAAGAAACTGATAGGAGCGGCTTGATATGGATTTCCGCTATAAAGAGCTTTCATGGAAAGACATTTGTCTGGACTGGGATGACTTTGTTTTTTCTCTGGGTAAAGGTTACAAGATGGAAGGTGAAGTATTGACCATGTTCTCCGCTCTGGAAAGAGAAGTGACTCAATTTTGTAAACCTCGTTGGGGATATCGTGTCTTTTCATTGGATGCTTCCGATAAATCTCGGATTATATTGAATGGATGCCGGTTACAGACAGGACGCATTATCACTCCTTATCTGGAGAATGCGGAGTTATGTGCCCTGTTTGTGGCTACAGCCGGTGAGGAATTTGAACGATTTCAACAGACTGTCAAAAAATCAGGGCAGATTGTTGAGGAGTTCCTGCTGGATGCATTAGGTTCGGCCATTGCTGAGGCTACTGTGAGGGAGGCGTGCAAAGCAATAGAAAAGGAGTTCGGGGCGAAAGGATTGGGAATAAGCTATCCTTATAGCCCCGGCTATTGTGGATGGAAAGTCTCTGATCAGCAGATTCTCTTTTCATTGCTTCCCAATCAGCCTTGTGGAGTCAGCCTGACTGCCTCTTCATTAATGTGCCCTATTAAATCGGTGAGTGGAGTGGTGGGAATCGGTAGACAGATGACCAGGCAGAAATACGGTTGTGAGTTGTGCGGGAAAAAAGACTGTTATAAAAATAGATTAAATAAATGATGTAAGATATGAATGTAGATGAATGGATAGAGTATATAATAGTGTCGGATAAAAAGGTTGCATTACCTATTATGACCCATCCCGGCATTGAACTGCTAAATAAAAGAGTTCTGGATGCAGTAACCGATGGTGAAGTTCATTTTAAGGCAGTTGAAGCTTTAAATATGAACTATCCGCAGTCGGCAGCTTGTACGGTCATTATGGACCTGACGGTAGAGGCGGAAGCTTTTGGTGCACAGATTCAGTTTAGTGAGAATGAAGTACCCAATGTTATAGGGCGCTTGGTGAGTAATTATGAAGAGGTCGTCGGATTGAAAATTCCTACACTGGATATAGCTCGTATTCCGCAATATTTGGAGGCAAACCGTTTAGCTGCGAAAGGATTGGATAAACCGGTTTTTGGAGGTTGCATTGGACCGTATTCTCTTGCAGGTCGCCTGTTTGACATGACGGAAATAATGATGGCTATTTACACAGAGCCTGAAACGGCTTTGCTGTTATTGGATAAATGCACTCGATTCATTACCCAATATTGCCGTGCCATCAAAGATTGCGGTTCTGCCGGAGTCATAATTGCAGAACCGGCGGCAGGGTTGTTGTCCAATGAAGATTGTATGCAGTATTCCTCTGTATTTGTCAAACGAATCGTCGAAGAGGTCCAGGATAGTCATTTTGCAGTTATATTGCATAATTGCGGTAATATGGGGCAATGTACTCAGGCTATGGTTGCTACGGGGGCTAAAGGATATCATTTTGGAAATAAAATAGATATGCTTGCTGCTCTGGAAGAATGTCCTTCGAATGCGTTGGTTATGGGTAATCTGGATCCGGTTGGAATTTTCAAACAAGCCACTGCGGAGGAGGTGTATCGGCAAACCTATACTTTGTTGCAAAGAACCACAGCTTATCCTAATTTCGTGATATCTACAGGTTGCGATGTACCTCCTGAGATTCCATTGGATAATATTCGCGCGTTTTATGAAGCGGTAAAAGATTATAATCAAAAACAATAATAAATAAATCGGTGTATCATGAAAAAACTAATATTTCTTTCATTGATGGCAATATGCTTTTGTGTCCGTCTTTATGCACAAACCAATTTTAAATATAAGAATGCTTCACTACCTGTAGAGGTAAGGGTACAGGATCTGTTAAGCAGGATGACATTAGAGGAAAAAATTGCTCAAATGCGCCATATTCATGCTTATTCAATCATGGAGAATGGAAAACTGAATGAGGAAAAACTGGAGAAAATGATTGGTGGGCAGAACTATGGGTTCATAGAAGGTATTACCTTGCCCGGAAAGGAATGTCTGACCTTGATGAATGAAGTACAGAAATATATGCGCGAGAAGACCCGGTTGGGTATCCCTGTATTCACGTTGACTGAATCTCTACATGGCTCTGTACACGACGGATCTACTATTTTTCCACAAGCCATCGCATTGGGAAGTACATTTAATCCTATACTGGCTTACGAAATGACTTCTGCCATAGCAAAAGAGTTGTCGGCACAAGGCATCACGCAATCTTTAACTCCCGTTATCGATGTCTGCCGTGATTTGCGCTGGGGACGAGTGGAAGAATGTTTCGGTGAAGATCCTTTTCTGGTGTCGCGTATGGGGGTATCGCAAGTGAGAGGTTATCTTGATAATCAAGTATCACCAATGATCAAGCACTTCGGTGCCCATGGTGCTCCTCAGGGAGGATTGAATCTTGCTTCTGTATTGTGCGGACAGCGGGAGTTACTTTCCATCTATTTGAAAACTTTTGAAACTGTAGTAAAAGAAGCCAAACCTTGGGCGGTGATGTCCTCATATAATTCTTGGAACAATGAACCTAATTCTTCTTCCCACTATCTGATGACGGAACTTTTACGTGACCGGTGGGACTTTCAAGGATATGTTTATTCCGATTGGGGAGCGATAGGTATGCTGAACTATTTTCATAAAACGGCACAAAACAGTGCAGAAGCCGCTATTCAGGCATTGACGGCCGGACTGGATGCCGAAGCTTCAGACAATAGTTACGCTGAGCTTCAGCAATTGGTGGAGAACGGAATGTTGGATGTGAAGTATATTGACCAGGCAGTGGCTCGTATTTTAACGGCCAAGTTTAATATGGGACTGTTTGAATACCCATTACCAATGGAAAAGAACTATGATAAAGTAGTGCATGCTCCTGCCCATGTGTCATTGGCTCGTAAGATTGCTGAAGAATCAATCGTTCTTCTACAGAACAAAAACAATATCTTGCCCTTACAAATGAATAAATTGAAATCCATAGCTGTGATAGGTCCTAATGCTGATCAGGTACAGTTTGGGGATTATACATGGAGTCGTGACAATAAGGACGGGGTTACATTACTTGAAGCCCTGAAAGAAAGAGTCGGTAATCAGTTGACATTGAATTATGCCAAGGGATGTGATTTGGTTACGGATGATCGTTCGGGATTTAAAGAAGCGGTGGATGTGGCAAAGAAAAGTGATGTTTGTATTGTTGTTGTCGGTTCGGCAAGTGCTTCTTTGGCTCGTGATTATAGTAATGCTACTTGTGGGGAAGGTTTTGATTTAAGTGACTTGACCTTGACAGGTGTACAGGAAGATTTGGTGGAGGCCATTCATGCTACAGGTAAACCGGTAATTGTTGTTCTATTATCCGGAAAGCCTTTTGCAATGTCTTGGATAAAGGAAAATATACCGGGGATTGTAGTACAGTGGTATCCCGGTGAACAAGGTGGACTAGCCCTTGCAGACATGCTTTTGGGTAAGGTTAATCCATCGGGAAAATTGAATTATTCTTTTCCGCAAAGTGTAGGACATCTACCTTGTTATTATAACTATTTGCCTACAGATAAGGGCTTCTACCGCTCACCGGGCAGTAAGAATAAACCCGGTAAAGATTATGTGTTCTCTTCGCCGAAAGCATTGTGGGCATTCGGCCACGGATTGAGCTATACAGACTTTGAATATCTTTCTGCCACTACCTCCAAAGAAGATTACGCTTGTGAAGATGTGATTGAGGTGACGATAGCAATTCGCAACACAGGCGATTACGACGGTCTGGAAGTGCCGCAGGTTTACGTGCGTGATATGGTTTCCAGTGTCGTGATGCCTGTTCAGGAACTGAAGGGTTTTGAGAAAGTGCTTATTAAGAAAGGAGAAACGAAGCAAGTGATAATTAAGATTCCCGTGTCAGAACTGGCCCTCTACAACAAGGAGATGAAAAAAGTGGTTGAACCGGGTGCTTTTGAGTTACAGATAGGCCGTGCATCAGATGATATTCGCATTAAGAAAGTGATAACGGTAGAGCGTGCATCCGAGAAATACATTCCTACTTTGAGGGACAAGGAGAAAAAAGTGTCTTCAACAAAGAATATGACAGCTACACCGGTAGTGGTAAAGGGAACCATACGGGATGTACAAGCAAACCTGTTGCCTCAAGTAACTGTCAAAGTTGGGAAAGAAGAAGTTGTCACAAACTCAAAGGGAGAATATTCTATTCGTGCCATGTCCACCGATACTTTAATTGTGAGTGGAAGTAAGTTCAAGACTGAACATATTTCTATCGAAGGAAGGCAGGTAATCAATATAAGAATGTTGAATCGATAATTTTTTATTATGTGTCTAAACATCATGAATAAGATAGTAAGCTTTTTGTTTATATGTCTGCTTCTGGCGGATCTGCATGCACAGAATACAATTAAAATAATAGATAAAGATAAAACAAGTACACCTGTGAGTCCTTATTTATGGGGTAGTTTCTTTGAAATGGGGTTTGGCAGAAGCGACTTGTTGTGGGGTGAACTTCTCTTTAACCGCAGTTTCGAGAATACGAAACCTGTAAGTGAGTCAAACTCTTGGTACACGTGTTACCGGGGGGATGTAAAAGAAGCCAAGTGGTGGCATTCCGGCTATGAAGAGCCAAAGTGGTATCTGCTTGCTGATGGAAGGAAAGAAGAGAAGTTACCTCTTATTTTCAATAATTATTGGCCATCGGCTCATGGAAAGTATTTTTTGCAGATTGATAATCGTAAAAAGCAAATTCCAACTCTATTAGTTCAGGAACGCATTTATATTGAAAAGGGAAAAGGATATACAGTTTCAGGCCTTTTCTCCTCCGGTGGTTACCTAAGCGAAGAGAAATACTCAAAGGAGAGTGTCCCGGTAACTATTGCCATTTATAAAGAAGGTGATTTCCATACTCCGTTGTCAAAGACTGAACTGGCTGTGAATACAAACCAATTTATCTTATACAGTTCTTCATTAGATGCGACGGAGTATGAAGGCTGGTGTACTTATACTATAGAAGTACCTGCAGGCGGTTGTGTAGGGATAGATCTGCTGTCATTGATGGCAGATGATGTAATAAAAGGTTGGAAACGTGAGTCGGTTGAACGTATTAAGAATGAACTTCGTCCTAGGACCATGCGAATGCCGGGCGGATGTTTCACTTCGCTTTATGACTGGCGTTCGGGAATTGGTCCACGTGAAGAAAGACCGGTCAGCTATGATACTTGGTGGGGATGTGAATTGCTGAACGATGTAGGTACGTTCGAATTGGTGGATCTGTGTGAGGCAGTGGGGGCGGAACCCTTCTTTTGTGTACCTGTTATGTTCAATAATGAATACAGTGCTGCAGACTGGGTTGATTTCTGTAATAATCCTACCAATGCACAACGTATTGCCTATGGTCGTACCAAACCGTTGAATGTGAAATATTGGGAATTAGAGAATGAACCTTACCGTCGGTTCGATGCCGTCACGTATGCCAATCGTTGTGTAGATTTTGCAAAGGCGATGAAAGCAAAAGATCCTTCAATCAAAATAGCGGTGGGTAATTATTGGTTGTTTAATAAGAAGTTTAAGGAAATGTTGGAGATTGTCGGACCTTATGTGGATTTAATTACAAACAGGGGAGGAACTCCGGAAGAGATGCGTGCTGATATCGTAATTTTAGATGCATATAACAAGGCGCATGGTACAGACATCAAATTATGCCATACGGAGTTTCGTGCTCCGGTAACCCGAAATGAAGGAAATACCGACGGACTGAATCAGAAGGACACAGGTGGTGAAGAAACTCTCTTTAATGCTTCCATCCGTTGGGGATTTGCCATGAATATGGTGGAGCAATACATTGCCTATCAGAATATGGGTGGGAGTTTCTTTACTGCCAATTATACAAACCTGTCCGATGGTTGGGGAGAATGTCTGATAAATACTCCTAAAGAAGGTACTTATCTGAATGCTCCGGGCGTGGCTTTCGCTCTCTTGAATTCATTGGATATAGCGTATCCTCAAATAATAGAGCAGGAAAAGGAGAATCAGGATATTGTGATTCAGGCTGCATGGAATAAGAGACGGGACAAATTGACATTGGTCGTACTGAATTTTAGTCAGAATACTCAACCTTGTAAAATAGATTTTAGCCAGATAAAGAAATCTTTCCGTGTGAGGAAAGGTATGAAGATTGCTCCACAGTCGGATTTGAGCTTTAATACATTACAACATCCGGAAGAGGTGAAGGTAGAGTCGTTTGTTCCTTCAACGGGTAAAATGATGAAACTCGGGTTGCCCGGCAACTCTTTGATAGTAGTCGAATTGCAGGCGGAACGGAGTCATGGCATACATGTGAACGCTTCGACAGGAAACGATGCATCAATCGGTAGTTTAGCCTATCCTTTGAAGACGATACAAGCTGCTGCCGATATGGCTGAGCCGGGAGATACGGTTATTGTACATGAAGGTATCTATCGTGAAAGGGTTTCTCCTTCACGGGGCGGAGAGTCGGAAGAAAAACCGATTGTCTTTATGGCGGCCAAAGGGGAGAATGTGGAGATAAAAGGTTCGGAAGTAATGAAAGGTTGGAAGAAGGTTAATGATACGACTTGGGAAGTCGGAATACCGAATAAATTTTTCGGTGGGTTCAATCCATATGCTGAAACTTTACATGGTGATTGGTTTGAGAGAGGCAAGTGGTGTCATACGGGAGAGATATATCTGAATGATATAGCCCTGATGGAGAATCCGTCATTGAGCAATGTTTTGCAGAATAAAGGCGATAGTTTGTTGTGGTTTTGCAAAGTAGAGCAAGACACTACTCGCCTGTACGCTAATTTTGGCGATAAGAATCCTAATCAGGAACTGGTTGAAATCAATGTAAGGCAATCTGTCTTTTATCCGGAAAGACCTTATGTGAATTATATTGTGGTTAACGGATTTAAGCTGAGTCAGGCTGCTACCCCCTGGGCACCTCCTACAGCAGAACAGATTGGCTTGTTGGGGACTCACTGGAGTAAAGGATGGGTTATTGAAAACAATACAATCACCCATTCCAAGTGTGTGGGGATTACTTTAGGTAAGTATGGAGACGAATGGGATAATAAATCAGAATCAGAAGAAGGGTATGTCAATTGTGTGAAGCGTGCACTTCGGCACAATTGGAACAGAGAACATATCGGAGGGCATCTGGTACGTAACAACACTGTGGCTTATTGTGGACAAGCCGGTATTGCAGGTAGCTTGGGCGCTATTTTCAGTAAGATAAAGAATAATACCGTGCATGATATTAGTACACAGAACTTGTTCTGGGGATATGAAATGGCGGGAATTAAGATACATGCTGCTGTAGATGTGGAGATCTCAGGCAATCATATTTATCGTGTAGAGGGTGGTATTTGGCTCGATTGGATGGCACAAGGTGCAAGAGTGACAAGAAATCTTTTGCATGACAACAGGGTCGTGGAAGTTTCATTTGAGGTGAACCATGGACCTATTTTAGTTGACAATAATCTGTTCCTGTCTCCAGAACTCGCCCAAATCAAACTGTCACAAGGCATGGCTTTTGTTCATAATTTGATTGTTTGGAAAGTTTGGAAACTGAATAATGTAGATCCACGTAAAACACCTTATCTTGCACCTCATGGGACGGAGATTATGGGATATCACGATTGTCCTTGTGGAAATGTCTCTTATTTCAACAATATCTTTACCAGGGCCGAAATGACAGAGTATGATGATTGTGTATTGCCGGTACAGATGGAAAAAAACTGTTATTGGGGAGAAGCGGTATCTTCAGGCTTGGATAAAAATGCTACTGTTAACTCCGGTTTCGATGCAGATATTCAAGTGATAGAAAAAACGGATGGATGGTATCTGCAAATAAATGTTCCTGAAAACTGGAAGGATGAAAAGTTCCGTGACAAGGTTAGTACGAAAGACTTAGGTCGTGCTTCCATACCTGATCAATCTTTTAATAAAGAAAATGGAACAGTGATAGATTTAATACAAGATTATTGGGGACAGAACAGAAAAGGACAAAAGAAGTATTACCCCGGACCGATAGATTTTACGACTAATGGGGGAAAAGTGATGTTGAAGGTGTATGACAAATAATGGATGAAAATATTCTATTTCCAAAGTTAAATTGCTTATGCTTAGTACTTATCAAGTAAACAAACTTGTGTGTAAGTATGCTATTAGAGGGACTCTCCATAATATTGTGTAAATAGAAAACTACGGGATTCTTCTCGTAGTTTTTTTATTCATTTTATCAATAGGGTTACTGTATTGTTATAATCTGTAAGTCGAAATAGGCTTATCCTTTTGCTCTCACTTAATATTGTTATATATCAGGGTACAATTCATACGTGCATCCATCCTCTTTCTGACAGCCGTTTTCGGTAACCCGATTTTCCTTTGTCTCTTTTTTCCTATCCCTTCTTTTTCCCGTCCCTTATCTTTGCCGGGATGATCCAAAAAAACAATATATTTGTAGTCTATGCAATCATTCAGAGTCATAAAGCCCACAGCGGCACTCGTTCCTTATGTCCGGCATTACTGGGTGTTGAGCGACGATGCGTTTGCACCGGTATCCGAACGGACGCTGCCCGTGGGGTGCGTCCAAATGGTCTTTCACCGGGGGCGCCAACTGTTTTCGCTGACCGAAGGCCGGTTGCAACCCTCTTCTTTCATCAGCGGGCAGGCGTTCGGCTATTCCGATGTCGAGTCTACGGGGATGCTGGAGATGATCGTAGTCGTTTTTCAGCCTTTTGCCGCAAAAGCTTTTCTCCATATGCCTGTCAGCGAGTTTCGTGGGATGAATGTAAATACCGAAGAGACGGGCGATCCTCTGTTGGTTGATCTGGGCAGGCGGATAGCCGATATGCCGGATCGGGTAGCGTGTATCCGTCTGATAGAAGAGTTTCTGTTAAGCCGTCTCTATGCTTTTCCCGAATATAACCTGAAGCGGGTTTCGACCGTTTTGGAGGCTGTGAACCTCCATCCGCACATCCGTACGGCACAACTGGCAGACGTAGCCTGCCTGAGCAATAAGCAGTTCGGGCGGGTGTTTGCGGAGTATGTAGGCGCTACTCCCAAGGAGTTTCTGCGCATTGTGCGGATACAGCGGGCGTTGTATACTCTACAATGCCAGCCGGGCATTTCGTTTGCGCAACTGGCCTACGAATGTGGTTTCTTTGACCAATCGCACATGATTAAGGAGTTCAAACTCTTTTCGGGATATACTCCGGCGGAATATCTGGCTGTTTGCGCTCCTTATTCCGATTATTTCTTTGTGGAGGAATGATGTCTGTTTTTTACTATCCGGGGCGGATGCTTTGCCCTACTTTTGCGGTGTGCTTGGGAGACGTGACTTCCGGCATACAGTATTCATCTTATTAATATAAAGAATATGGAAAAGTTTATTGCGTTTTTTGAGATTCCGGCGGCAGATTTCCACCGGGCGGTAGGATTTTATGAAACAGTGTTGGACATCAAATTGGCGGTCTCGGAGTATGAAGAGGAGAAGATGGCCTGCTTCATGGAGCAGGGCGAAGCGGTGGGAGCGGTGTCGTGGGCACCCGATTTTCTGCCTTCTGAGCGGGGAACGCTGATTCATTTCTATTGCGAAGAGATCGGCAAGTCGCTGGAACGTGTCCTGCAGAAAGGTGGGAAAGTCATTACCCCCGAGACGGAGATTGACGCTGAAGGCAGGGGACATTTCGCTGTTTTTGCCGATAGCGAAGGAAACCATATCGGTTTGTATTCGGATAAATAGCAGGTGTGAGTGATTCTCACTATATTTGCCCGAAATTGAAGTATGTATAGAGAATATCAACCTTGTGGACTACTGGCTCCTTACGTCGATAAAATTTGGGAGTTCAAAGGAAGTCCTGAGTATGGGATGCGCATCAATGTCCTGCCGGACGGGTGTACCGATTTGATTTTCGCTTTGGGCGGGATAACACAACCCGTAGGCAGCGAAGGGCGGATCATGCCGTCTTGCCGTTCGTTTTTCGTGGGACCGATGAAACGCTATTCGGAGTTGGTCGCGTATA
This sequence comes from Bacteroides fragilis NCTC 9343, assembly GCF_000025985.1. Lineage (NCBI taxonomy): Bacteria > Pseudomonadati > Bacteroidota > Bacteroidia > Bacteroidales > Bacteroidaceae > Bacteroides > Bacteroides fragilis. The sequence goes on along the minus strand of NC_003228.3, from coordinate 3,359,752 downwards.
CCGAAACGGTTCACATGGTTGGTATTCGTTTTCATCCTTGCGGATTATTCCGATTCATGGACTTGCCCGTGCAGGAGTTGGGCGGTCAGCGAATCAGTAGTGCCGACTTGGGGATCAAGTTGTTCGATGATTCGTTTACGGAACGACTCTACGAGCTTCCGGATTTGCGGAGTAGGATTCAGTGTATTGAGACAGTATTGGTGCGGTCGATGCACAAGCACGATGTAGTGGACAAACAGATTGTTTTTGCGGTAAACCACATTCATTTGTACCACGGTCAGCGGGAGATCCGTTTGCTGGCAGAAGATACCTGTTTGTGTCAACGGCATCTGGAACGGCGGTTCAAGCTGTTTACCGGATTTACCCCTAAAGAATACAGTCGGATTGTGAAGTTCAGGCATGCGATCGATCTGCTGAAAAATACGACGGAGGCAAATAACCTGCTCTCGGTAGCGGTGAATGCCGGATATTACGATGTTTCGCACTTCTTGAAAGAGGTCAAGACGCTCTCCGGCGGTACGGCAGAATCATTCCTTTCTCCGACCTTGCCGCAAGAGGGGCTGCTGACGTATATTGAGAAATAAAATACCGGTTGGGTGATAAAGGAAATCGCCTTTAGAAAAGCGTTTCGGATTTGGTTTCGGGTACAGGCATTGTATTGCGAGTGTAAAATAAACTATGTCTGTAAGAAGTTTAGTCTGTTTCTTATTCTGTAAAAAGTCGTTTTTTTACAACGCCGGGGTAGGTAGGCAAACTTATATTTGCAGGGATTATCAATCTCAATATAATATACAATGAAATCATTAAACGAAAGAGCAGCAGATTTGCTGCAAGGTTGTGAAACGGTAATACTCAGTTCGGTCAATCAAGAGGGATATCCCCGTCCTGTTCCTTTGAGTAAGATTGCTTCGGAAGGTATTTCTGAGATTTGGATGGCAACCGGGGAACATTCTGTGAAAACGAAAGATTTCCGGAGCAACCCGAAAGCGGGTCTTTGTTTCTACGAACAAGGGAATAGCGTTGCCCTGACCGGTGAAATAGAGGTAGTGACAGATGCCGGACTCAAACAGAAGTATTGGCAAGACTGGTTTATCGCCCATTTCCCAAAGGGACCGACTGATCCGGAATACGTTTTACTGAAGTTCCGTTCTGAGCATGCCACGTTCTGGATCGACGGACAATTCGTCCATCGGAACATTTAACCCGTTACCCTGTATTCTGCTTCTTTTATGGTAAATCTTTTAGCTTCTCAGAGGTAGGTACAAAAAAACGGTACTTCGATTCACATCGCAGCACCGTCACAACACAAACACAAAATAAAACACGACAAAACTACTATGCAATCTTACCTGTCTATGCCGGGGAGGCATACGGTGCGACTATTATGGATATTCCCATAGGCATAAAGCGCTTCAGGCCGATTTGCATAATTATAAACGCAGAAGAAATCATTTTGTTCAGGAGTGAGCAAAAAAAAATGTATTTTTTTCGAGTTATATGTATTTCCCCAAGTCTATGACCGGCTCTCAATAGGCTATAACCGTATCGGGCACATTCAATAGAATCGCGTAGTCTGTTCGGTTCGTATGGATATCTTTTAGTAAAGTGATGGAATATATTTCAACCGTATTTCCCTGTGTTTCCTCTTTTTGCCTGATGACAAAAGATACATCCTTGGTTTTACTGGCCAGTACTAACAATTCGATTAAGTGACGTAAATATTTGATGCTGATCCAGATATCCTCTCGATGTATCTTAATTATACTGATTGATTAGTGAATTTTTTGTTATTAAATATCGGTAATAGAATATTCTGAGTTAAGAATCGATCGATTGGATGATTTTCTTTTCAGAGTATCGGTCAATATCGTCTACGAACAAGAATATTCTTAAGTCCTTCGTGTACTTGTCCCATGTTTTAATCAGAGTTTTAAGTTCCTTTTTTAATTTTGTAGTTTTATCATGGAAACTAACTTTCTTTTTAAATTGTGGATAATCATTAAGCTCTGTCTCTATTATGTTCAATCAAAGGTAGTGAGAAATATTATTGGTCAATGAACGGATAAAAAACAGGAAACTATGGATAATTTTCCTATTTTATTCTCTTATAATCGGGAAAAAGAATACTTTTGTTATCATAAAATAAGCATAATCTATGAAAGCATCTTCCAATAATCTTTTAAGCATCATAAAGGGACCACGACAGTTTGTGATTCCCATTTATCAGCGTACATACAGTTGGCAACTGGTTCAATGCAATCAATTGTTGAATGATATTTTGCGTATTAGCAACGATTCTGCCGTCCAGGGGCACTTTATCGGTTCTATCGTTTATTTTCAGGAGAGCATACATACAGTGTCCGATGTGCCTAAACTTCTGGTTATTGATGGACAGCAGCGCTTGACCACTGTCTCTTTGCTGATAGCGGCTATTGCCGATTTTATAAAAGAAAATGCAGTAGAGATAGATACCAGCTTCACTAAACTTCAGAACTATTATCTGATCAACCCGGAAGAAGATAATGAATTGCGGTATAAACTTCTGCTGACCCGGAGAGATAAAGATACCTATATAAATTTATTGAAAGGGATTCCTCGGTCCGAGGGGATGTCACAACGCATCATTGAAAACTATGACTTCTTTAAAAGTAAGATAAACAAGGAGAATGTGGTAGCTATTTATAGCGGGGTACAGCGACTGTTTGTTGTGGATGTGGCTCTTGAAAAGGAGAAGGACAATCCACAATTGATATTTGAAAGTATGAACAGTACGGGACTTGATTTATCACAAGCCGACTTGATTCGCAATTACGTGCTGATGGGACAAGAAGTTCACTTGCAGACCTCACTTTATGAATCTTATTGGTACCCTATGGAACAAGGATATGGTAGTGAATATGCGGCGCTGTTTAATAGCTTCATGCGCGATTACTTATCAGTGAAGACAGGTACCATTCCTCGTATCGATATGGTGTACGATGCTTTCAAGGCCTATGTGATAGGGGGAAAAGCTCCCGATACTATCAGCGAAGTAGTCAAAGACATTTATACTTATTCCGGATATTACGTCAACATGGTTCTTCACAAAGAGCCGGATAAGCTGCTTTGCGGGGCTTTCAAACGCATCAGCCAGTTGAGGGTTGACGTTAGTTACCCGTTTTTATTACCGTTGTACAACGATTATGTCAACGAAGTTATCAGCAGGGACGAGTTCTACGAAGCTCTTTGTCTGGTTGAGAATTATGTGTTCAGACGTGCCATTTGCGGCATACCGACAAATAGCCTGAATAAGACGTTCGCTACTCTCTATAAGTCATTCGATAAAGCGAATTATATGGATGGTCTGAAAGCTGCATTCCTATTGCTGGATAGTTATAAGCGCTTTCCGAACGATACGGAGTTCACCACTTTCCTACAAACCAAAGATGTTTATAATTTCCGTAACAGGAACTACCTTTTAAATCGGTTGGAAAATTTTCAGCGTAAGGAGATGGTGAATATTTCTGATTATACCATCGAACATGTCATGCCTCAAAATCCTAATCTATCACACGAATGGCAAGAGATGTTAGGGGAAGGTTGGGTAGAAGTCCAGGGTAAATATTTACACACACTTGGTAATCTGACTCTGACAGGTTATAATTCGGAATTGAGTGATCGTCCGTTCCAAGAAAAGAAGAGTATGGAGGGAGGTTTCGACGATTCTCCTATTCGCCTCAATTCATATCTGAGGAGAATCAGTTCGTGGAATGAAGAGCAAATACTTGTGCGTGCGGGGCAATTGGCTGAGAAAGCTAAAGAAATATGGAGGTTTCCGTTATTATCGCCGGAGACACTCGAAGTTTATAGATCTGCGGAGAGAGATCCTGCAGAGTATACGTTGGAGCACTATGAATATCTGAAGGGAGACATACTTACTCTGTTTCAGGCCTTGCGCAGAAGGATAATGAATATAGATCCTTCCGTAAAGGAGGAACTCAAGAAGTTGTACATTGCCTTTAAAGCTTATACTAACTTTGTGGATGTCGTGCCTCAGAAATCCCGGTTGCGCCTTTCTCTAAATGTAGCATTTGCAGATATACTTGATCCAAAAGGTTTGTGCAAAGATGTATCCAACTTGGGACGATGGGGCAATGGCGATGTAGAAGTCGGTATTTCGAATATGAATGAATTGGATGATGTCATGGAGTTGATTCAACAAGCGTTTGATAAGCAAATGGAAGCGAACTGATTGTTTTTGTGCGTGATGTAGTCTGCTATGAATAACTTTTGTTCGGCATGTATTTAAATATGCTGGGCAAAAGTTATTTTTTTATTTCTGGATAGGTGGTTTGCTTTTGTGACAGTCGTGTCGGTTTTGAATGCAATAAAGAAGGCTTTAGTGCTTTTAGAAGGTCTAACCAAAAAAGAAACTGCAAACGTATTCATAACATTTAATTTAATTGTTAGTAAATCAAACGTTCTTATGAATTCAAATTTGAAGCTGAATATTATGTGTCGGAGACACGAAAGGTAAAGGTACAATATTTTAAAAGTAACCAATATATAACATTCATCAGTTCAGGTGGTTAGAATACATGAATGTTACGCATGGATTGGTCGCACGGGTTACTAATAGTTGGTCGCACATTATACACACTATATTTAAAAGTGTAGCAAAGGTAAGAACATAAAAAAAGCACTAATATATTGAATATCAGTGCTAAATATTTGTTCGTCATTCTCCTTTGCGGTGCGTACGGGACTCGAACCCGTGACCCCATGCGTGACAGGCATGTATTCTAACCAACTGAACTAACGCACCAATTTTATTTTTAAATTAAGACTTGAGATGCGGTGCGTACGGGACTCGAACCCGTGACCCCATGCGTGACAGGCATGTATTCTAACCAACTGAACTAACGCACCAGAATTTCATTTCTTAATTGCTATCTCTCTCGATTGCGGTTGCAAAGGTAGGCATTTTTCCGAAACCTGCAATAGCTGAACGAAAAGTTTTTTGAAAAAAATGAAGCTGTTTTGGCTTAGTTCCTCATTCTGAACGTATTTAGTTTGAAAAAAAAGTGTGAAAAAATAATAGTCTTATCAGGTCTCGGTTATCTCTCTGTTTTTCCATTCGGATAATACTTATTCATTTTATATGCCTAAAATCTTTCTATCTGTTATAAATCTATCTTTTAATTCAAACTTCTTGCTCTGATTTTTCGTGGTTTTGCAATAATTCGTTATTTTTGCGAACTAAATGTAGAACATTAAAATGAAAGTAGCAGTTATCAAATATAATGCAGGCAACATCCGTTCTGTGGACTATGCCTTGAAGCGCTTAGGGGTGGAAGCAGTGGTTACATCTGATAAAGAGGTGCTGAAAGCTGCCGATAAAGTGATCTTTCCCGGGGTGGGAGAGGCCGAGACTACCATGCTTCATCTCAAGGAGAGTGGCATGGATCATTTCATTAAAGAACTCCGTCAGCCGGTGCTGGGCATTTGCCTGGGCATGCAACTGATGTGCCGCTTCTCCGAAGAGGGGAATGTCGATTGTCTGGGTATTTTCGATACCGATGTGAAACGTTTTGCTCCTCGGAAGCACGAGGAAAAAGTTCCCCACATGGGATGGAATACCATCAGCTGCCTGAAGAGTGACCTGTTCAAAGGATTCACCCGTGATGAATTTGTCTATTTCGTACATAGTTATTATGTGCCCGTCAGTGAATTTACCGCTGCCGAAACCGATTACATCCGGCCTTTCAGTGCCGCTTTGCATAAAGATAATTTCTATGCCACCCAGTTTCATCCCGAAAAAAGCGGTGAGGCGGGCGAAAGAATTATAAAGAATTTCCTGGAGCTTTAGTCCCTCCGGGATTTTAAACCGTAAATTGAAAACAGATAGATGATAGAATTGATTCCGGCCATTGATATTATCGATGGGAAGTGCGTACGCCTCTCCCAGGGAGATTATGGCAGTAAAAAGGTATATAATGAAAATCCGGTAGAAGTTGCCAAAGAGTTTGAGGCCAACGGTATCCGGCGTTTGCACGTGGTGGATCTGGATGGAGCCGCTTCGCATCATGTGGTCAACTACCGGACACTCGACTTGATATCCAGTCGCACATCGTTGATTATCGATTTCGGCGGTGGGTTGAAGAGTGATGAAGATCTGATAATTGCTTTTGAGAATGGTGCGCAGATGGTGACCGGCGGTAGTATTGCCGTCAGGAACCCTGACCTGTTTTGCCGTTGGATCGACCGTTATGGCAGTGGGAAAATCATTTTGGGAGCCGATGTTAAAGATCGTAGAATAGCTGTCAACGGATGGAAAGACGAAAGTACTTGTGAACTTTTCCCTTTCTTGAAGGATTATACCCAGAAAGGAATTGAGAAAGTGATCTGTACCGACATCAGTTGTGACGGCATGCTGGCGGGGCCATCTTTGGATTTATACAAAGAGATTCTGGCAGAGCATCCCACTCTTTATCTGATAGCCAGTGGCGGTGTGAGCAGTATAGCCGATATTGAAGCGTTGCACGAAGCCGGGGTACCTGCCGTTATTTTCGGTAAAGCCCTTTATGAAGGACGTATTACTTTGAAAGAGCTTCAGGCATTTCTTTAACGGTAGCATAGCGGGGTAGAGTTGTGTTTATGCCTGTCGAAAGTCCGGTGTGTGCTTTGTAGTGAATCATTTGTCAAACGTAAAATCGTATATATATAGTTGTGTTAGCAAAAAGAATCATACCTTGTCTTGATATCAAAGACGGTCAGACCGTAAAGGGGACGAATTTCGTAAACTTGCGCCAAGCCGGTGATCCGGTGGAGTTGGGACGTGCTTATAGCGAGCAGGGGGCAGATGAGTTGGTTTTTCTCGACATTACGGCCAGCCACGAAGGTCGCAAAACTTTTGCCGAGCTTGTTCGGCGAATAGCTGCCAATATCAGTATTCCGTTTACTGTCGGGGGAGGGATCAACGAACTGAGTGACGTAGACCGCCTGCTCAATGCCGGTGCCGACAAGATTTCCATTAACTCTTCCGCCATTCGCAACCCGCAGCTGATAGACGATATTGCCAAGCATTTCGGGTCGCAGGTATGTGTGCTCGCGGTAGATGCCAGACAGACCGGAAACGGATGGAAATGTTATCTCAACGGTGGGCGTATCGAGACTGACAAAGAACTGAGGACGTGGACCAAAGAAGCTCAGGAGCGCGGAGCCGGTGAAGTGCTGTTTACCAGTATGAACCACGATGGAGTGAAGACCGGATACGCCAATGAAGCCCTGGCGGAGCTGGCTTCCCAACTCTCCATACCCGTTATCGCATCGGGCGGAGCAGGCCGGATGGAGCACTTCCGCGATGCTTTTACACTTGGTAAAGCAGATGCCGCACTGGCAGCCAGTGTTTTTCACTTCGGAGAAATTAAAATTCCCGAATTAAAATCGTATCTTTGCGGCCAGGGAATTACCGTCAGGTAGAAAGCGTAAGCAAATCTTAGCCTGAAGATTAAAGAAAGAATAGAAACGAATCAGACTCACCACAGAGTAGCACAGGGTTCCACAGAGATGGTTTTCTCTTAATATCTTATAAACAAGAGATTAAAACGCTGTGAGACTCCATGTTACTTTGTGGTGAATCAAACTCAAAAATATAATAAATAAGAACCATGGATTTAGATTTTGATAAAATGAACGGACTTGTTCCGGCCATCATACAAGACAACGACACCCGCAAGGTGCTGATGCTTGGCTTCATGAATAAAGAGGCTTACGAGAAGACTGTTGAAACCGGGAAAGTAACCTTTTTCAGCCGTACCAAGAACCGTTTGTGGACCAAAGGCGAAGAGAGTGGTAATTTCCTGAATGTCGTTTCTATTAAAGAAGATTGCGACAAAGACACGTTGTTGATTCAGGTAAATCCTGTCGGCCCGGTATGCCATACCGGCACCGATACTTGCTGGGGCGAGAAGAACGAAGAGCCGGTCATGTTCCTCAAACTGTTGCAGGACTTCATCGACAGACGTCACGAAGAGATGCCCGAGAAGTCGTATACCACCAGCTTGTTTCAGTCCGGCATCAACAAGATAGCGCAGAAAGTAGGCGAAGAGGCGGTGGAAACAGTGATCGAGGCTACCAACGGTACAGATGACCGTTTGATATACGAAGGTTCCGACCTGATTTACCACCTGATTGTATTGCTGACCTCTAAAGGATACCGCATCGAAGATCTGGCACGCGAATTGCAGATAAGACATAGCGACTCATGGACGAAACACTGATTCACTATACCGATGTAGAGATACATCAGCAGGAACTCTGTGTGCTGAGCGAAGTTAATTTGCAACTGCACAAGGGGGAGTTCGTTTATTTGGTGGGTAAAGTGGGCTCCGGCAAGACCAGCCTGCTCAAAACCCTCTATGGCGAGCTCGATGTGACTGCCGGTGAGGCCGAAGTGCTCGGTTATCGGATGACATCCATCAAGCGCAAGCACATTCCGCAGTTGCGGCGCAAGCTGGGCATTGTTTTTCAGGATTTCCAACTGCTCACCGATCGTACGGTGAACGATAATCTGGAGTTTGTGCTTCGTGCCACCGGATGGAAGAATAAACAGGAAATCAAGGAACGCATAGCCGAAGTACTCAACCTTGTCGGGATGGAGAATAAGGGCTATAAACTGCCAAACGAGCTTTCGGGCGGTGAGCAGCAGCGCATCGTGATAGCGCGTGCCATGCTCAACTCTCCGGAGATTATCCTGGCGGACGAACCTACCGGAAACCTCGATGTAGAGACCGGAAAAGCCATTGTAGAGTTGTTGCATAACATCTGTCAGGCCGGATCGCTGGTAGTGATGACCACTCACAACCTCCAGTTGGTAGCCGAATATCCCGGACAGGTATACCGGTGCGCCGAACATCGCATTGTCAATGTGACGGACGAATTTGTGAAGAAAGAAAATAATTAATATACATACTAATTTTAACACAGTAACGAAAATGAAAGTTTTAAAGTTTGGAGGAACTTCCGTAGGTTCTGCACAGCGGATGAAGGAAGTGGCCAAATTGATTACCGATGGTGAAAGAAAGATTGTTGTCCTCTCGGCTATGTCGGGCACAACAAACACATTGGTGGAGATTTCCGACTATCTGTACAAGAAGAATCCGGAAGGTGCCAACGAGATTATCAATAAGCTGGAGGCTAAATATAAACAGCATGTTGACGAACTTTACGCTACTGAGGAGTATAAACAGAAAGGCCTGGAGGTCATAAAATCTCATTTCGACTACATCCGTTCATACACCAAAGACCTCTTTACATTGTTCGAAGAGAAAGTGGTGCTGGCACAGGGCGAGCTGATCTCCACCGCTATGGTCAACTACTACTTGCAGGAGTGCGGTGTGAAGTCCGTGTTGCTTCCGGCTTTGGAATATATGCGTACTGATAAGAATGCGGAACCCGATCCTGTTTATATTAAGGATAAACTTCAGGCACAATTGGATCTCTATCCGGATGCTGAAATTTATATCACTCAGGGATTCATCTGCCGCAATGCTTATGGCGAGATTGATAACTTGCAGCGTGGCGGAAGCGACTATACCGCTTCATTGGTCGGTGCTGCCATTCACGCTTCCGAAATTCAGATCTGGACGGATATCGACGGTATGCACAATAACGACCCGCGCATTGTCGACAAAACGGCCCCGGTGCGTCAGCTGCACTTTGAAGAGGCTGCCGAGTTGGCTTATTTCGGTGCCAAGATTCTACACCCGACTTGTATCCAGCCGGCTAAGTATGCCAACATACCGGTTCGCCTGCTGAACACGATGGATCCGCATGCCCCGGGTACATTGATTTCCAATGATACCGAAAAGGGCAAGATCAAGGCTGTTGCGGCTAAGGGTAATATTACTGCCATTAAGATTAAATCGAGCCGCATGTTGCTGGCACACGGTTTCCTCCGCAAGGTATTCGAAATCTTCGAGAGTTACCAGACTTCCATCGATATGATCTGTACATCTGAGGTAGGAGTTTCCGTATCTGTCGATAACACCAAGCATCTCAACGAAATCCTGGATGACCTGAAGAAGTACGGAACCGTTACCGTCGACAAGGATATGTGTATCATCTGTGTCGTGGGTGACTTGGAATGGGAGAATGTAGGTTTCGAAGCCAAAGCGCTCGATGCCATGCGTGACATCCCCGTGCGTATGATTTCGTTTGGCGGTAGCAACTATAATATCTCCTTCCTGATTCGTGAGTGCGACAAGAAGGTGGCTTTACAGTCGCTCAGCGACATGTTGTTCAACGGCAAATAGAAACCGAATTAGGTTCACCACAGAGTGACACAGAGTCTCACAGAGTTTTAATCTTTTGATAATATAATAGGATGATGAAGAGAAAAAACTTTCCCTGTGAGGCTCTGTGTGACTCTGTGGTAGATCAAACTCAAAACTGATTAGTAACTTTTCAAAATGAAAACTGTATTCCCCATTCATAAATTTCGCGAGTTGCCGACTCCTTTCTATTATTATGATACGAAAGTGCTTCGCGACACGCTGGCGTGCGTCAACCGTGAGGTGGCACGTTACGACAATTTCAGTGTACACTATGCCGTCAAGGCCAATGCCAATCCTAAGGTACTGACCATCATCCGCGAAAGTGGACTGGGTGCCGATTGTGTCAGCGGAGGCGAAATCCGCGCTGCCATCAAGGCCGGTTTCCCTGCCGGGAAGATCGTTTTTGCCGGAGTCGGTAAGGCTGATTGGGAAATCGACCTGGGACTCGATTACGATATTTTCTGTTTCAATGTCGAGTCGGTGCCTGAGTTGGAAGTCATCAACGAGCTGGCTGCCGCCAAAGGTAAAGTTGCCAATGTAGCTTTCCGCATCAATCCCAATGTAGGTGCGCATACCCATGCCAATATCACTACCGGATTGGCCGAAAACAAATTCGGTATCAGCATGCACGATATGGATAAGGTGATCGACGTGGCTTTGGAGCTGAAGCATGTGAAGTTCATCGGTCTTCATTTCCACATCGGTTCTCAGATTCTCGATATGGGCGATTTCATAGCGCTATGCAACCGTGTCAACGAATTGCAGGATAAGCTCGAAGCCCGTCACATCCTTGTGGAGCATATCAACGTAGGCGGTGGGCTGGGCATCGATTATGATCACCCCAACCGTCAGCCTATTCCGGATTTTGCCGACTATTTCCGTACATACGACGAGCACCTGAAGCTTCGTCCGCATCAGACTTTGCATTTTGAGCTGGGACGTGCCATCACGGGACAATGCGGTTCGCTGATTTCAAAAGTACTTTATGTCAAGCAAGGTACCAACAAGCAATTTGCCATCCTCGATGCGGGCATGACCGATTTGATTCGTCCCGCCCTCTATCAGGCACATCACAAGATGGAGAACCTTACTTCCCAAGATCCTGTGGTCGAAACTTATGACGTGGTGGGCCCCATCTGTGAGTCGTCCGATGTATTCGGCAAGGCTGTCGATCTGAATAAGGTGAAGCGTGGCGATCTGATAGCCCTTCGTTCTGCCGGTGCTTATGGCGAGATTATGGCTTCAGGTTATAACTGCCGTGAACTGCCGAAAGGGTACATCTCAGAGGAGTTGGTGTAATGCTGTCATAGGCCGGTTGTCCGGTAGTCCGGATGATTTAAGGAAGATTTCTCTTCTTTTTTCACTTTCTCCGAACAACCTTTCTTTTAAAATTGTTATTTTTGTAGTGATTTTAATAACCTAAAATGAATACGATCATGATTTCAGAAAAATTACAGAATGCAATTAACGAGCAGATTTCAGCCGAGATGTGGTCTTCTAATCTGTATTTGTCTATGTCTTTCTATTTTGAAAGAGAAGGTTTCAGCGGTTTTGCACACTGGATGAAGAAGCAGTCTCAGGAAGAGATGGGGCATGCTTATGCCATGGCCGATTATATTATCAAACGCGGCGGTATAGCCAAAGTAGATAAGATTGACGTTGTTCCCACCGGTTGGGGTACTCCTCTTGAAGTGTTTGAGCACGTCTTTGAGCACGAACGCCATGTTTCTAAACTGGTAGATGCCTTGGTTGACATTGCCGCAGCCGAAAAAGATAAAGCGACTCAGGATTTCCTTTGGGGATTCGTTCGCGAACAAGTAGAAGAAGAAGCCACCGCTCAAGGGATTGTCGATAAGATTAAGAGAGCCGGTGATGCCGGTATCTTCTTTATCGATTCTCAGCTCGGTCAGAGATAAGTTCCGGCCGACGCAAGCCTGAATGATGGACAGTAAACGATGGACAAGCTATGCGATGCAGCGTGGCCTGTTCATCGTTTATGGTTTAAAGGCGGTTCATCTTATTTCTTCCGCCGTATGCTTGGATAGTTCTTTTTTAAAACTTATATTTGTAGGATAGATATTATTCGTATATGATGGAACAGAAAGACAGGTATATTCGTTTTGATTGGGCGGTGAAGCGCCTGTTGCGTAACAAGGCCAATTTCGGCGTGTTGGAGGGTTTTCTCACCGTTTTGCTGGGTGAGCCCATCCGTATCGTCGAGATTCTGGAGAGTGAAGGCAATCAGTTGAATGAAACGGATAAATTCAACCGTGTCGACATAAAGGCGCGTAACAGCAAAGACGAGATCATCATTGTGGAGGTTCAGAATACCCGTGAGATTTATTATCTGGAACGTATTCTTTTCGGTGTTGCCAAGGCGATCACGGAACATATCGAGTTGGGTCAGCTCTACTCTGAGGTTAAGAAGGTGTATTCCATCAGTATCCTCTACTTTGATATCGGTCGTGGTACTGATTACCTTTACCACGGTCAGAACTCTTTCGTGGGTGTCCACACGGGCGACCTTCTGGAGGTGAGCACCAAAGAGAAGAACGCCATCGTCCGTAAATTGCCTGCCGAGATCTTTCCTGAGTATTTCCTTATTCGTGTGAACGAGTTCAACAAAGTGGCTGTCACGCCCCTTGAGGAGTGGATTGAATATCTCAAGACAGGTGTGATCCATCCCGACACCAAGGCTCCGGGACTGGAGGAAGCGCGTCGTAAACTTGTCTATTATAACATGAATAAGGCAGAACAATTGGCTTATGATGAACATATCAATGCGATTATGATTCAGAATGATGTATTGAGTACGGCAGCTATGGAAGGCCGCCAGGAGGGTCTTGCCGAAGGTCGCCAGGAGGGGCTTGCCGAAGGTCGTATGGAAGAGAAGCAGGCGAATGCCCGAAGGATGAAGGCATTGAACCTGCCGGTCGAAACCATCTGCCAGGTGACAGGATTGTCCGCCGGAGAGATAGAGAACTTGTAAATTCCGTCTTCTCCGTCTTATTCCGTCTTCCCCTCTATTCATGGGGGGTGTGTTAAAACTCGTATTTACCATAGATTACGCAGATAGATAGTATTGGTTATCAATAGATTAAAAATTATCTTGTGTAAATCAGTGTAATCTGTGGTGAGTTATGAAACATCCTCTCTTTGTCAGGTCCCTGTGGTGACTGAAGCACGTATTTATGGGTTGGGGATTCAAGATCTATGTTTTTTCCCGGAATAGGTTCAGTCGATGTATTCATAGTATTTCATATTACAGGTTATTAAGTGTACCGTTCTTTCCCGAACGGTATGACAAAGTTAAGCATGGAAAGGCAGCGATGCAAGAAAGTGATGCAGAGTGCCGCATTACGGCGCAAAAAGTCACAGTGTCCACTGCAAGGCAATGCACGCTCTGCCGGGGTGAAACCGAGCCTCGTCCGGACTCTTCCGGACCCTCTGTTTCCGTCATTCGGAGCCTCTGAATCACCAACATGGATACCAACATGCTTTAGTATTCGTAATACGCTGTTGCTCAGCTTTTTGTGCGAGCGAAATTCGAGGCCGCCAACATGCAGACCTGCACATAAATAAATAATAAACAAAAGATATATAAAATATATCAGTCGAATTTGCGGTCGGCGAACAGTTTTTGAACCCGATCCGCCGCACCGGGCATTCTCCGGAATTTACCACGAATTTTGAAGTCCATGTATGTTGCCGTTTGGGCCCCGGCCCGTCATCGTCACCGAAGTGCTACTTGGCCTTTTACTGATAATAGGTATTTAGATCCGGGTGGTATCTTTGGTAGTACAACACGTAAAATACAGAAGAAAATGTTATCTTTGTATTTACGAGTATAAGAAAAATAAAGAAGAGTGCCAATTGTTGCATCCCTTACATTTTGTAACCAAGTGTGAGAATCTAAAAAATAATTGTGTACATTTGCAAAAGACTAACTTCAATGCCCCATGGATACACCGATCAATGCCCCGCTTAGAAAACTCCCGATAGGGATACAGAGTTTTGAGAAACTGCGCTCCGAAAATTTCCTTTATGTAGATAAGACCGCATTGATTTATCGGCTGGCTCAAGCAGGCAATCCCTGTTTCCTGAGCCGTCCCCGCCGCTTTGGCAAAAGCCTGTTGCTTTCTTCTTTCGAGGCGTACTTTCAAGGTAAGAAGGAACTCTTCCGCGGATTGGCTATCGAGAAATTGGAAAAAGAGTGGCTACAATATCCCGTGCTGCATCTCAGCCTCAATGCGGAGAAGTATGACAGTCGTGAGGGGCTGATCGATATACTTGAGCGGCAGTTGCGGCAGTGGGAAGAGTTATACCGGACGGGAGGGGAAGGTATTACGCACTCCGGACGTTTCATGACCGTCATCCGGCGCGCCTGCGAACAGACGGGGCGCCGCGTGGTGGTGCTTATCGACGAATATGACAAACCCTTGCTGCGTTCGTTCGACAGTCAGGAGTTGCAACACGACTTCAGGGAGACGCTGACCGCTTTCTATACTGTGCTCAAAGATGCCGACCCCTGGTTGCAGTTCGTCTTCATCACCGGAGTGACCAAGTTCGCGCAAATGGGTATTTTCAGTAATCTGAACCAACTGAACGATATCAGTTTCGACCTCGACTATAACACCCTTTGCGGCATGACCCGTGCGGAGATAGAAGCTACCTTCTCTCCGGAATTGGAAGCCCTGGCAGTGAAAAGTAATGCGACCTGCCGGCAGGTGATGGACCGGCTGACTCGCCAATATGACGGATACCGGTTCACCAAAGACGAGGAATTCACCTCCATGTACAATCCCTTCAGCGTGTTGAGTGCCTTGCAGAAGCGTTCGTATGGCAATTACTGGTTTGCCAGCGGCACGCCCACCTTCCTGGTGGAGATGCTGCAGAAGACCGATTTCGACTTGAGGGAGATGGAGGGTATTGAGGTGAATGAGGCTTCGCTGAGCGACGACCGCGCGGATATAAACAATCCGATACCCATGATTTATCAAAGTGGATATCTGACGATTAAGGACTACGACGAGCGCTTCCGGATGTACACGCTGGGGTTCCCCAACGAGGAGGTGAAATATGGTTTCCTCAACTTCGTCAGTCCCTTCTACACTCCTATAGCCCAGACAGACACCTCGTTCTATATCGGCAAGTTCATCCGCGAGTTGGAGAGCGGTGATGTGGACGCTTTCCTCACGCGCCTGCGCTGCTTCTTTGCCGGTATCCCCTACGATCTGAACGACCGCACGGAGCGGCATTATCAGACGGTGTTCTACCTCGTCTTCCAGCTTATGGGGCAGTTTACGGAGACGGAGGTCCGGAGTGCCCGGGGGCGTGCCGATGCGGTGGTGAAGACACCGGACTACATCTACGTGTTTGAGTTCAAGCTGAACGACAGTGCCGAGGCTGCCTTGAGGCAGATTGATGAAAAGGGATATCTGCTGCCCTATCAGGCGGACGGACGGAAAGTAGTGAAGGTGGGTGTAGCCTTCGAGAAGGAGGAACGGAATATTGGAGAGTGGATGATAGGAGGATGATGCGTCCTTATGATTCCTCTTCAAGGAAACATACACACTGACACAAAGCAGTCAGGATGGATGCTATGTGCGAGACGATGGATCCGTGACGAAGCACAATAGCTCTGGGAGAGTCTTCGTGCTCGCTGGTGATTTCGGCAAGTCGGATGGCAGAGTAATCTGTGTGCATCTTTCATCCTGGATAAATCATAGAGAGTGTTTTTAGTTTAGTCTCTATGTATACGGCTTTTATCCTCCTCTTTCTCTCTTAAAATACCCCAGTATCGTGCAAGGCGACAGTTTGTGGCGGTCGTGATAGCGTGATTCGAACTCGTAGCGGGTGCAGAGCCAGCGGCAGAAGCAGCGATAAGTGATGCGCAGGTTCAGGCGCCTTTGCAGATCTTCGTAAAACATGGAGATCCGGGTAAAAAAGTCGTTTATCTGCTTTTGGGGGATTTTTCGTTTCCGGGGGGCTTGTGGTGAGGCAGCCTCTTCCTCCTTGGCTATCAGGTACCGCAGCACACGGATGTCTTTTTTTACCGTTTCTTCTTGTTCGTGCAGTCTTTGTTGTTTCTCTTCCTTCTTTCTTAGTGACTCTTTCAGGTCTTGAATGCTCTTTTTCATCTTACTTTGAGGTTTGCATGGGATGGCTGGATGCCAATGTTTGTTAAAATGACGTTAGGATCGGCAAAGATATACAAAAAGAGTATAGCATATCGTCCCGGGGATTGTTCTGCAAAGTCTCTTTAGATGTTTTTTGTAAAGATATAGATTCGGTTATCCGACTATTTACACAATTTATATTTAAAGATGATTTGTAAACTAAAAACAATGAATAAGATGAATGAAACATTAACAGTATTTATGATTTCGGAGATTGAAAGGCTCCGTGAAGAGGGACGTGAACCGGCCCGGCGTATCTACCATAATATGCTGCGTACGCTCAGGGAGAGTGCAGGAAAAGAGGAGATCGGATTTGAAGAGGTGACTCCGGTGTTTCTGGGCAAGTATGAACATTGGCTGCTGGGCAAGCGGTTGAGCTGGAACACGGTATCGACTTATATGCGTGCCCTGCGTGCGGGCTACAACCGGGGGATGAAGGGGCGTCCGGGATATGTCACCGGGCTTTTCGATAAGGTATATACCGGTACGCGCTCCGACGTGAAGCGTGCCGTGGATGCCCGCACGGTGGGGCGTATGATCCGCATGTCGGGGTGTCCGGATGAATCGGCCTCGGCGAAGGCTGTGGACTGGTTTGTACTGATGTTTATGCTGCGGGGCATCCCGTTTGTCGATCTGGCACACTTGCGCAGGAGCAATCTTGATAAGGGGGTGTTAACCTACTGCCGGCATAAAACGGGGCAGGAGGTCAGCATTAGCGTGCCCCGTGAGGCGATGGAAATTATCAATAGGAGGATGGTTGAGAACTGCCATCCGAGTTATCTGTTGCCTATTTTGGGGCAGCCCCGCACCCGAAAGCGGCATACAAAGAAGGCATTGACTCCTTATCAGGAGTACCAATATGCGTTGCGTAACCTGAACCGCCGGTTGGAACGGGTGTCGGTGGATTTGAGATTGGGCGGCAGGCTCAGTTCATACACTGCGCGCCACACGTGGGCCACGATTGCCTTTCATCAGGAGACACCCGTGGGAGTGATCAGCCGTGGACTGGGACACTCTTCGGTAAAAGTTACGGAAACTTACCTGAAACCTTTCGGGGATAGGGAAGTAGATCGGACAAACAGGAAGATACTCAACTATGTGCTGAATGCGGTTTAAAGATAAAATGATTTGAATGTATTACACTTATATACAGGGATATAAATAGTCTGTTACTTTGTAGGTAACGGCAATGAATAATTGCTGCAAAATTGGATATTATTTTTCACACAAACAAATAAAAAGGCAAGTTTCTCAATAAAAAGATAATTAATTTTAAAAAAGATGCATGCTTAGCATTAGTTTTCCCTATTTTCTCTTAAAAAAGCAATAAGAAGGGTTGTCCACGTTGATGTAATTTAACGCGGACGAACATTTTATTGTCATCATCGGATGTATTTTATTATTTAATTCATATTATTGGGTTCAGAACGCTTTCTGTATTCGTTATCTGTTAAATGCCGTTACCTACAAAGTAACGGTTGATCACACAACAAAACAAAATAGCTTATGCTTACGCCGTTAACTTTGACAGCCATATCTGTCTTACGTCATATTTCCTCTCACGAAACAGGAAATCTCCAGGATTTGGAATGTGGTTGTAAGCCTCTTGACGAACTCCTGGGTCAACTGGAATCCGCGGGGTTGATACGTGTCAGGACAGACCAATCCGGCAGTGGCATTCCGAAAACCTATGAACTGACCCGCCCTCTTTTCCGTATCTCCCTGCTCGATTTGATGGAAGCCGTGGACCAGCATCTGAACTGTAATCAACCGGATTGTGAGAAAATGTATGCACGTTATCATTATGCCGCCCATAAGCTGGGCATTGTCAACCAGATGACCCGTGCCTATCTGTCGGAGATACCTCTGACAGATTTATAGGCGGATTGGCGGATATGTTTCAGATAAACTAACAGAATGAAAAAACAACTATTCATATTGCTTTTGCTTGTTTCGGGCAATGTACTGGCGCAACGGGCAGCGGTTAAAACCAATTTGCTGCACGATGCAGCGACGGCACCTTCGCTTGCTGCCGAGTGGGCGTTTGCCTCCCGCTGGACACTCGATGTTGCGGGAAGCGCCTGTCCGTGGAACTTTGCGGACAACCGGAAGTGGAAATTCTGGATGACGCAGGGTGAGGCACGCTATTGGCTTTGTCAGTCATTCTACGGACACTTTCTGGGTGTGCATGCCGGTGGGGGAGAATACAACCTGAGCCGGGTGCATCTTCCTTTTGTTTCCCGTTCGGCTTCTTACCGCTACGAGGGGTGGGCGCTGATGGCGGGGTTTTCATACGGTTACTCGTGGGTGCTCGGCAAACGCTGGAATCTGGAGGCTACCATAGGTGCAGGGTGGGTGCATGCCCAATACAAACGTTTTAATTGTCCGGTCTGTGGTGAATATCGGGGAGCGAACAAGAAAAATTTTCTGGCGCCGACCCGTGCGGGCATCAGTCTGATTTATATGTTAAAATAAAAAGTCTTATGAAAGAGAAGATACGATCGACCCGTTTAAGAATGTGCTTTCGGAAGATGCCGCCGACAGTCTGCTTCCTGACGCTCTTTGCGCTGTGCTTCGGTGCGCTGTCTGTCCGTGCGGCAGATCCGTCCGGAAGAGTAGCCCTTACCGCCGTCCGAATGCAGCGTGCGGGTGGACAGGTATATGTCTCGTTTGCCGTAAAGATAGCCCCCCGTGCAGTGCGTGCCCGTCACCGCTGGGTGATTACCCCTTGTCTGGGCAACGCCTCGGATAGTGTGTTGCTTGGCCCGTTTGTGGTGACGGGACGCATCATGGCGCGCAAGGAAAATCAGCGGCGCCTATTGGCCGGCCTTCCGGACCGTGACGTCAATCATCGGTGGACCGCCCGCAATGGAGACACCTTCTTGTATACCGATACGTTGCGCTATGCCCCGTGGATGGAGAATGGCTTGAACCTGCGGCTCGACATCGACCGGGAAGGTTGCTGCCGGGTACAGACAGTGGGAAGCATCGTCTCCTCCGGCGCTTTTCCGGTGGCTTTGCCCTATCGTCCGTCGGTTAGTGAGCTCACTCCGAGGGTGAGCCGGACGGTGGCGGAACATGCGGATGACTATCCGTTCCTGTGCGAGGCAGGCAGCCGCCCCCTGCATGAAAGCGGCATCGGTATTCGCTTCCGTGCGGCATCGGCAGTGGTGGATACGCTGTATTCCGCCAATGCCGGAAACCTGCGCCGGATAACGGAAGCCATCGGGTTGCTGCGTGCGGACAGTTGCGCATTCCTGCAAGGTATCTCGATCAGCGGATATGCTTCGCCCGAGGGCACGACGGAACTGAACCGGAAATTATCGGCGAAACGTGCCGAAGCTCTGCGGCATGCTCTCTCGGTGCGCATGAACCTGCCTGTATCGTTGTTTGAACTGAATGCCGGAGGAGTAGACTGGGACAGGCTGGCCGAACTGGTGAATGGGAGTGACATGACATATAAGGAGGAAGTGCTCGCTATTCTCCGCAGTCATCCGGAGGAAGAGCGGAATGACAGGCTGAAAGCCTTGGCGGGCGGGCGTCCGTATCGTTCGGTGCTGGATGTGCTCTATCCGCAGTTGCGCGATGCCTGCTACATCCGTGTGCAGTATGCCAACCGCCCTGACAGCGTGGCGGATACGGTGAACCGTGCGATAGAAGCCATTCGGGGGCGGAAGTATGAAGAGGCATTCCGGTTGCTGAAGACGGTGGAGGCGGACGAACGCTCGTGGAATGTACGGGGAGTCTGCCATCTGTTGTGCGGAGACGACAAGGAAGCCGGGCTATGGCTGCATAGAGCGGTGAAAGCCGGAAACCGGGAAGCGGAAGAAAACCTTAAAAAGATGAATGCGGAACGACGGGCCGCTACCATCGGTATAACGCAATAAATGTATCACATAACGTAAAAAAGAAATGAAAAAACTAAAGTACATGAGTATGATGGGGTTGGCTGCTTTATTGCTGACAACCTGGGCCGCCTGTTCCGACGATACGGATGCTTCGGGCGGAGAGAATCCGGAAGAAGCGAGAGCTTATACCACAGTGACCATTGCCGTACCGAATGGTGTGGCGGAGACAAGGGCCTCCGATCCGACGGCGGATACTGACGATACGAATATGGATATCGGTTTAAAGGATGAATACAAAGTGACGAAGGCCAATCTGTATCTGTTTCCGGGAGGAGCATCGAGTAGCTTTGGTACTGCTACATTGACAGAGATTATTTCCATCAGCCAGTTTACGCAAACCACCACTACTACTACCGACCAGAAGACCATTGTATGGACCAGTAAGAAAACAGCCCTGACCCCGGGAGACTATCGTATTTATATAGTGGTGAACGGTACGGTCAATGGGGTGGGTGACAGTGACAAGGGAACTCTGACCGAAGCTGCTTTTCTCGTAAAGACAACGGCTGACGCTACGAGCGTGATAGCTGCTGTACCGAGTGACGGACTGGTAATGGCGAGCCGTTCTCCCAACAGTAATAACTCGAATACTCTTCCTTATATTGCCCAGAAGATAACCAAAGACCCGGAGCAGACCATTGCGGCAACAGTGGAGCGTGTGATGGGAAAGATTACGGTGACTGCGGGAGGAACCAGTGTGTCTTCTGCTGCTACTGCTAATAAATATACTTCGTTTTCTACCACAGTAGCTCAGATCAACAATATTAAGGATATCACCCTAAAAAACTATTATGTAGTCAACGCACGGAAAGAGGGATATTATTTCCGTCATGTGGATAAAGAAAGCACTGTAACGAATCCTTTGACTGAGGCAAATTATGGTAACTCAAGCGTTACATTGCCGTATGTGACAGATCCGAAGACGTATAATAAAACTTATACTGCCACACCTGCTTTAGCCAATAGCTATGGCGACTGGTATCTGCAAGGATCAAGCGCATTTGGCTTGTCGTCTTTCGGCACTTTTTCCGGAACTTATACGGATATGCCGGGCTACTCTTCCGGGGCGGTGGAAACTAAAGTCGCCGCTTACTGCTATGAAAACACGATGCTGAAGGATAAACAGAAGAACGGATATACAACCGGCATCGTATTTAAAGCAGAGATTGCTCCGAGTAAAATGATGCAAAAAAAAGTCTTCGGGCGGTGGTGTGGAAGAAACTACTACAATTGGTTCGATTGGTGAAATCTTCTACCATTCCGGCATCTTCTACAAAAATATTGAAGCGCTGAAAGAAGCCGGTGTATTACTGGCAGACGGAACTACTTCCAGTTCGGCCAGCGGTGCCCTTACCGACCTGAAAAAGAACGACGTCCAGTGTTTCCAGAAAGGAAATACCGATGGCAAGTTCATTTGTTATTATCCGTATTGGATCAAACATCTCCCCTCGGCAGATACAGCAGAAGATGTGATGGAGTTCGGCATTGTCCGCAACAATGTCTATCAAGTAACCGTCACCGGTATTCAAGGTGTCGGCAAAGACGGTGTAACCGAAAATATCATTACCGATACCGAAACCGATGATCCGACTACCGTATTGCTGAATGTGAAGTTAAGTATCAAACCTTGGGTAGTGCGTACGAATAGTGCCGTATTGGGCCGTTAACCCACTGTTTTCTCTAAAAAAGTAATTGCTTTGAGATGGGTTTTCACCACGGAGTAACACTGAGTCTCACAGAGTTTTAAGTTCTCGCTTATCAGGATATCTTAAGAGAAAAAGATCTCTGTGGAACTCTGTGTTACTCTGTGGTGAAACACCCGTTCAATCATAAAATTTTCCCAACCATGTCCGATAAGTTTCAGACTTTCTGTTTTTCCCATTCCGGCAGTTGGTTTCTGCCGTTCTTGTGGCTTTCGTTGTTGGCGGGCTTATCTGCCTGCTCGTGGACCGGGGACGACCGTAGCGACTGTCCCAGTGGTTTCCGTATTCGTCTTCAGCCTGCATTGCATGCACAGATACAGCCTGACAGCGGGACAGGCGTCATCACCGACGAGATCGACACACTGTCCCTTTACGTGTTCGACGCACAGGGACAGTTTGTCTGCCTGCACACAGAGAACAGGCAATCGCTGACTGAAAACGATTATATCATTACCCTGCCGCTGGAATATAAAGACGGAGACGTTTACGAACTGGTGTTCTGGGCGGGAGGGGACAACCGGCATTACCGGATGCCGCAACTCACACCGGGCAGTTCGACCCGTGACGAGCTGACCCTCCGGCTGGAACGTGACGGAGACGGACGTCAGGATGACGAATTGGGGCACTTGTGGTACGGTCATCTCCGGTTGAGCCGGATACAGCCTTCGGAACTGACATCGGTCAGCGTGCCGATGTTGAAGGACAGCAACCGGTTCGTCATTACCTTGCACGATACGTCGGGGCAGGGGCTGGACGCCGATGATTACGACTTTACGCTGTTGGCGGATAACGGCCGGATGAATGCCGACAACGAAGTGATGACGGGCGACCGGGTGACTTATGCCGCCTATCATACCGAGTCCGCTTCCGAAACGGAACCGGCCGCCACCCGTACGGGAGAAGTCAGCCTGGCGCGTGCCCGCTTGAACACACTGCGCTTACTGGCGGATCAGGAGGCCCGTCTGGTGGTGACGGACCGTGTCTCGGGGCAGAAAGTAGTGGATGTCGACCTGACGCGTTATCTGCTGATGACGCGCCCCCTGTTTGAAGAGAGCAACGGTGTGGAGCTCAGCGACCAGGATTACCTTGATTACGAAGATCGGTTCAACGTGATTTTCTACCTTACCCCGATGGGAAAGCTGGAGGCGCTGAACATTAACGGATGGATTATCAGACTGAACGATGCACAACTGTAAAGGCAGCATATGGATCATATTCTTTCGGTTTCTGCTCTGCCTGTGGGCATGCGGATGCTCCGATGATGCCGGCATGCCTGCCCCTCCGGCAGGGGCGGACCGGGTGACGGCGTGTGTCCGGCTCTCGGTACGGGTAGTGGGGGAGACTACCCGGGCGGCGGTACAGGCGGATGCGACGGTGGAGGAGAAGATCTCTTCTGTTGCCGTTTTCCTGGTGTCGGTCGACGGGAGTGGAAAGGAGGATTGGAATGATGTGCAGTACGAAGTGGTGTATGGCACGACCAGTAGCGCGGCGGACGTGTATCAGGCGCGCATACCGACCACTCCCGGAGAGAAGAAGGTCTATGTGGGGGCCAATCTGTTGCCCGGTCAGGTGCATGCCATCTGCGGGCAGGCAGAAGGCAAGGGATTGTATACCGCCACCGGGGCGGGGTATGACGAGGTGATCCGGCAGTTTGCCCGCGGGACGGAGGGGATCGCCATGACCGGAAAAGCCGGGACTTCCGTAACGGTCAGTGCGGGCACCGATGTGAACGTGGATCTCACGGCATCGCCTATCACACTGGAACGGGTGGTGGCCAAAGTACTGTTGGTGTGCGATACCTATACAGACGACGGAGGAGCGTACGTACGGATGTCCGGTAATGCGGCTCGTCCGTCAGCCGATCCGGGCTGGATACGTTTGTCGGATGTGCGGTATGCCCTCAACACAGTCAACCGGAAGGTGTATCTGAATGCGCCCCCGGATGGGAAAGATCCTAATCATGAAGTAGATCCGTATGTGGTTAAAGATGATGGCGGCAATTATGTATCGGCACCCGATGTGGCTGAACAGCAATTCGTTTACCGTACTTTGGGCAGTGTATGGGCGGAAGGGATCGCTCCGGAAGCGTATGAAGAGGTCAAATTCAATGCGACGAAAGCCACTCCTCCGGAAAGCGGTGCTTATACCGGTGGGCTGTATTGTCCGGAGAACACGACTGCGACTTCCACCGCTTCTCTTGCGGGCGGACTGGATCTGACAGGAACACTTAATTCGACTCAGGCGGAAATTCCCCGCCTGGTGACTACCCATCTGCTGGTAGCGGCGAAGTTTGTCCCCAAACAGATTATTATCGGGGCCGGAACCACGCAAACCCTGACATCTCCCGCCGATGCCGCTACTTACTTGCCCGCAACGACGACACCTGTCGATGCGGAAGCACATGCGGCAGGCACTTACTTTACCAACGGGAGTGACTATTACAGCTATGCGGGCATGAAGGCCGCCATCGGTGCGGGTACCCTGAAACGTACTGATTTTACCGCTTACGAAGGCGGGATCGGCTATTATTACACTTATATAGACGGCACAAGTGCTACTGACGGCACAATCGCTTTCAGTGCGGATTCCGGCATCTTGCGCAACCGTTATTATCTGTTGCGTATTACCCGGTTCAGCCTGCCTTCGGCCGCATTGCCGCAACCGATGCGTGCCACGATGAAAGTAACGGACTGGGTGACGAGTTCCGGTAATCAAATTATAGTAAGGCCGACGTAGAAAGGAAAATAAATACGATTCACCACAGAGTAACACAGAGTCTCACGGAGTTTTAATCTCTTGTTTATGAGATATGAAGAGAAAATCATCTCTGTGGAACTCTGTGTTACTCTGTGGTGAAAGCTGAAAAAGAAAGTATACAACTATGAATAAAGAAGAAAAAAAGAGTAGATTCTGCCGGGCATGCCTGCTGCTTTGCCTGTGTCTGCTGTCTGCCTCGTGTGCATCCGGAGAAGGAGAGTACGAACAGGAGATACCCATGGAGGTAGCTCTCACCCGTACGGATGGGGTGGCAGGCAGCGAAGGCACTCCGTTACTGCTGTTCTGGAAAGAGACGGATTTCAGTACGGGGACATTGGGCTCTCCTTATAAAACCTCCACTCCGGCAGGGGGGATCGGTGATTACGCCGATGCACCTTATAATACGGAAACGGATTATCCGGCTGATAACTCCCGGGTGGTGGTGATGGGGCTTTGCCCTTCTGTGATGACTACGGCGGACAGTCATACTACCTATTCGTTACCGTCTTCGAGAGCAGGGCTGACCGATGTACTGGTGACTCCGAATGGGGTTACGGGTAGCAGGAAGCAGCCTTTCGGACGGGCATTGGAGTTTGCACACGCTGCCGTACGTATCGTGCTCAAGGCGAGGCGTACGGACAACACGGTCGGCAAGCTGTATGTCAAGAACCTTAAGTTGACCGTGCCTGCAAGATTGGTGTGCGGAGGGGTGAAATGGGATACAGGGACAAAACAATATCTGGCGGCTCCGGCTGCCGCCGATTTGGTTATCAATCATTCCGGACAGATATTGAGTACGGAGGATACGCAGGTCGCCGTGTTTTATCTGTCACCTTGCAGCCCGGCTGATTTGCTGGCCGATCTCACTGGAACAGGTGGTACACCGGGGCTTACGTTGACGGCGGATGTGGCTAAGGATATAAACTTTACGACCGGAGCGCGAAACGCAAATTTTCCTATCTTGGATGGCAACCTGAACTTTATGGATCAGTTTGGAAGTCCGGCAACTCAGCTGAAAGGCGGAGAATCGTATGAAACGACCCTCAAATTTGATATCGACTCTTTCACGCTGGAAGGCGAAGAGAAGGAGTGGGAGGACGGAGGAAAAATGACTGTCCCTGTGGTGGTGCCGGAACCGACTCCGGGCCCATAGATGAATGGTGAATTTAATAAAAAGAGCTGAATATATGAAAACGATAAAACGATTCTTTCTTTCAACCGCAGCCGTGACTGCTGCGCTGATTACCGGCTGCACTCCCGAAGAGGAACATATGCCCGTGCAGGGTGGTGACAGTTTCACACTCTCCTCGAGTGAAGAACAGGTCATCACCCGTGCGGGAGATGTGTCGGTGAGTCATTTTACGGGTGGCACTAAATACCGGCTGTACGGACTTGTGGGAGGTGCATGGGACAAGAAACTTCCTACAATGAATGGACAGGAAGGCACGGAGGCTGTGGCTGCGGACGGCACCCATCAGATAGACTACCTGAGTGCCGGTGCCGACGAGGACCGTTTTGAAGGCAGAACCCTTGACTTTTATGCGCTGACATACGGCAATACGACCTTGCCCGTATGCGGCTCCGAAGTAGATGGCGTACCGGCCTGCGGCATCCATGCCGATGTCGGGGGAGTGTTGCCCGACTTGCGCCGTGCCGTACTGACGAAGCAATCGGGCATCAATTCGGGAGTGATTACCTTACCATTCAAGCATACGTTGGCTAAGCTGAAGTTTGAGGTGGTGAAGCAAAAAACGGAGAATGGTTCGACGGGTGTCGATGTGTTGGCGGGTATCGAACTGAAGGGGATCTCAGTCAGTGATTACAGTGAAGGCAGCCTCTTGCTCTCGACCGGAGAATATAGCCATACGGGAGGGAAAAGTGACCGTACGCTGCTCGGTAGCGGGTTCTCTCAAACGGTGACGGAAAGTGTGTTGCCGGTAACTACGAATGGGCAGGCGGGCGGTGCGGCTGCCGAATGTCTGATATTCCCGACTCTCTCCGGGACCACGGAGGGACTTAAAATAAAAGTAGCTACGAAAGGGACGAACAGTGCGGACCGCACGGATACGTATGAAATTCGTGTCCCGGTTGTCGGAGATGATGGAGAGGTCCGGAAGGATGAAAACGGTAAGACTGTGACGGAACCTTTCCGCTTCCTGCCCAATTACGAGTATATGCTTACCATTACGATTACTAATAGCGACGTACAGATTATTACCATCATCCCCCGCCGGTATGATTGGATCGAACATAATGACGATTCGCAGTATATGGGGCAGCCCCTGACTTTTAACGGTGTCATGTGGATGGACCGGAATCTCGGAGCTACCAGTGCGGATATGACAACGGCCGAAGGATGGGAAGGGGCCAGAGGATATGTATATCAATTAGGAAGAAGTATTCCGTATTATTTGCCTAAAACAGTAGAGTATACGGGAAGTGACGGAAAGAAGTATCTGAGACCTAGAAGTTGTGTTGACCAAAACGGAGGGGCAAGACCTTACCCACAGGTAGTGGGACATGAAAACGACGCTCCCGTCAGTCGGCCTGCGGTGGCGTCCTTAGCGCTTAATCCGGGAGATGCCAGTAAGACATTTAATTACGTTATGATCGGTGGGGATTGGGATAATACTGCTGCTATCAGCTCTACTTATTGGGCGACTACAAAGAATGATCCCTGTCCGACGGGCTGGCGTGTACCTACTAAAAAAGATTTTGATGGGATTATGCCTATAGGAGAAAAATATGGCGACTTGACATTTATAAACGGCCATAGCGGGACGGCTTGGAAAGAAACCTCTCAGAATGATCCGGAAACAGGAGCTAAAACAGTTTATGTCTGTAAGCGGGTAAATGCGAATACGGGTACGTATGGGATTATTTATGCCATTAAGTACCAGGGAACTCCACAAGCTTACCGCCTGATGTGGGCTTTGAATATGGTTGGGGACAATCAGTCTGTAACGGATGCTAATGGAACGCGATATCGTGCTTATGTCACAATAGCGAGGTTTCCGTGTGGTAAGGATGATGATCTGAATATAAATACCTGTCATACGGATTATGACTGGGAGCATCCCAGTGATTTTATCAATCTTCCTATTTCCGGTTATATTTATCCTGATCAAGCGGCACTGTATAATGCCGGTGCTGAGGTAGTATATGCGACGTCTACCCCTATCGGTGTCTATATGTATGGCGCTTCGTTTAAATATATAGGTAATACCGGGCATCGCTATTTTGCGCTATATCAGATGGGAAGGGCTGCGGGTGTTTCCATTCGTTGTGTGCGGGATGTCACTTCACAATAAAATAGTATGATGTATGAAAAGAATGATCGTTTATAAAAGTTGCTCGTATGTAATCATGGCTCTGCTTTGTACGGCATGTGCCGCTGGCTCTCCCGAAGAAGATATGGAGGATCGGGTACGGATTGATCCCGTTGCCGGTGGATATTATCCTTCAATTTCTCCTTCGGCCCAGACCCGTGGGGCGACACCGGATGGCGAAACGTTGAAAGATAGACCGATTTTTCTGCTGGAAGACGGGAGTACGATACGCCTGGTGGTATATGATGATGCCAAGAATCTATTGGAGGAGTATTCCAAAGCTTATCTGGTACGTAACGCCGGTACGTCAGGCAGCAGTCTGCTCTATCCCTGTGAGGTAGACGACAACGGAGCGGTAATATCTTCAAGCAGCACTCCTCTTTATATGAAGGCGGGTACTTATTACTTCAGAATCCTGTCACCTGCCAAGGCCTTAAACTCAAAGGGGTTTGTCAATATCGGTAACGGAGAATACCTGCTTGCGACCGACGACCGGTATACGCAAACAGCCATGACGGCAGTGACCATTACGAAAATTGATGAAGGGGGTACATTGAACAATGTCCAGACACTGTATCTGCCCCCCATCATCAACCAGACAGCGCGGATGCAGTTTACTGTCAGGGCGGGTGAAGGGGTGCACACCTTGGAGATGCTTGCCGAAGGAATCGAAATCAGCGGTATTCAGCAGCCACTGGACAATACGACCAGCTTCGACTGGGTAAATGGAGATGTGCTGCCTGTGAAAGTGGGGGATCAGAGTGCATCGGTACGTATCACACAGGCCACCCGAAATGCCGATAACAGCCTGGTGGCGCATACCGGCGTATTGCCCACAGACGCACGCTCTCACTCTATCAGTGTGTTGCTGAACCTGAAGGTGAACGGTAACCCCACTCAGTATCAGATGTTGCTCACCGGTTTGTATCTGACAGCAGGGCATTCGTACAACTATACGGCTACGGTGAAGATCAGTAATGGCGTCACTGTGCTGACCTGGCAAAACCGTTCGTGGACGGAGAATGTAGTAATGGATAAATAAGAATTCACCACCGATTATACCGATCACCACCGATTAATGATTAATCCCGGTGGTCTTTAAGATTAAAAGTCCTGTGAAAATCCGTGTAACCTGTGGTGAAATAAACAGATTAGAGTAATGAATAATAATGATCCCATGAAAAGATTCGGATATATCGTTTTTAGTATTTGCCTGTTTGCGCTGAGTGCCTGCACACCCCATGAACAGATGGATCAGGAGGAGGGAATAGTGAAAGTGTCGATGGGACTTACTGCCGCTTCTTTCACCGATGATGATGCGACAACCCGTGCGGAGCAGCCGATGGCACCTGATTATGAAAACCTGATTAGTAATTTGTGGATTCTACAGTTTGACCGTGAAGGTATCCTGACAGGCAGCGAACATAAAGTGCTGCCCACACCGGTGCTCAACACCACGCTTGAAGGAATTGCGTTGAGGACCGGGCGCAGTACGGTTTGTGTGGTGGGCAATCTGGCGGATGGAGAGATTACCGCGTGGCCTGATAACTTGAGTGGTTTCAAGAGTCTGGTGGTGGATATGGGATGGCTGAAAGAACGGAATACGGACCGGAATGTGTGTCTCTTCGGTTATTACGAAGGCGAGATTGCTGCCGGCACCACAGCTGTGAATGTAGTATTGGGACGTCTGGTATGCAGGCTCAATATAGCTGTTTCGGCCAAGACGGCAGGGATATTCAGCAACGTGAAGATCCAGTTGCAGAATGCGCAGACCAAAGGCTATTTGTTCCCTTCGGATGTATATCTGTCACCGGAAGGAGGCGGGGATTATACGGAAGAGGTTGTCATCGGTGCCGACAAAGTATTGGGGACAGCCCCCCTTTACCGCTACTATTATATGGCTGAGAATGTGACTGAGGGAACCGACTCCGGTGAACGCACCCGGCTCCAAATCAAAGCAAAGAAAGGAGGGGCCGAATATACAAAAGCCATTGACTTGGGCAGAAGTGACATCCATGATTATTCCCTCCGCCGAAACAATAACTATACATTCAACATCGTTTTAGAGTAATCATAAATTCTACAGTGTGGAGGCATCTGTGACAGACACTTCCCCTTGTTTGTTTTGTTTGTAAAAGTTCCGCCCGATCCCGATGGGGAGAGGACGGAACTTTCTGTGTATGGGTGGTATGAATCCTGAACATGGGCTGTTAATGCTTCAGCTTGCCTTCCATCGTACTCAGGTAGATGTCCAGGGCACGGGTGGATATCTGTATCTCGCGGAGGGAAACCCCCAAAGAAGCGATCAGCAGTAGCAATGCCAACCCGAAGATATAGATTGAGAGCAGGAACAATCCGATGTAGATAAGAAACATGGTGACTACGCAGAAGAATAGACTGGCAATGCCGAATACCTGCATCATACGGGTCAGGTTGAGGCGTTTGCGCAGATTCTCAATTTGGGCAACATTGATGTCGGAAGGATCTTCCATATAGCGGTCACGAAGAATTCGGACCAATTGGGCATACGAGAGAAAGCGGTTGGTGTATGCCAAAAGAATAAGTGAAACGGCTGAAAATAGCAGCGCGGGTGTCGTGAGTGTAAGTTCTTCCATTGTTATCGTATTTTTTTATATACAATAACAATGGAAGTGGGAGATTGGTTTACTTCAGTACACCTAATTCTTTACCTACTTTGATGAATGCAGCGATACATTTATCGAGGTGTTCTTTTTCGTGACCGGCTGAAATCTGTACACGGATACGTGCCTGGTCTTTCGGAACTACCGGATAGTAGAAGCCTGTTACGTAGATACCTTCTTCCTGCATGCGGGCTGCATAGATCTGTGACAGTTTGGCATCGTAAAGCATCACGGCACAGATAGCACTCTGAGTCGGCTTGATATCGAATCCGGCTGCAGTCATCTTGTCGCGGAAGTAGTTTACGTTGTCTACCAGTTTGTCATGGATTTCGTTGCTTTCTTTCAGCATCTTGAATACTTCGAGGCTGGCACCGATAATGCCCGGAGCGAGTGAGTTGGAGAACAGGTACGGACGGCTGCGCTGGCGAAGCAGGTCGATGATCTCTTTGCGGCCGGTTGTGAATCCGCCCAAAGCACCGCCAAAAGCTTTGCCCAGAGTACCGGTGTAGATGTCTACACGTCCGTAAGTGTTGTACTGTTCGCTTACTCCATGACCGGTTGCACCAACCACACCGGCTGAGTGAGATTCGTCTACCATCACCAGGGCATCGTATTTTTCGGCCAGGTCACAGATTTTGTCCATCGGAGCAACGTTTCCGTCCATTGAGAATACACCGTCGGTGACGATGATGCGGAAACGTTGAGCCTGTGCTTCCTGCAGGCAACGTTCCAGGTCGGCCATGTCTGCATTGGCATAACGGTAGCGCTTTGCCTTGCAAAGACGTACTCCGTCGATGATGGAAGCGTGGTTCAGCGAGTCGGAGATGATGGCATCTTCGTCGGTGAACAACGGTTCGAATACACCGCCGTTAGCGTCAAAGCAGGCTGCGTACAAAATTGTGTCTTCGGTCTTGAAATAGTCTGAAATTGCGGCTTCCAGCTCCTTATGTATATCTTGAGTTCCGCAGATGAAACGTACAGAAGACATACCGTATCCACGACGGTCCATCATCTTCTTTGCACCTTCGATCAGGCGGGGATGGTTAGACAATCCAAGGTAGTTGTTGGCACAGAAATTCAGCACTTCTTTGCCTTTAACGGTGATAGCAGCTTGTTGTGCACTTTCGATTAAGCGTTCCTCTTTGTAGAGGCCTGCTTCTTTGATTTCAGCAATCGTATTGCTGAGGTGTTCTTTCATTTTACCGTACATAGTGTTTGGGGTTTTAGTTTCTTTTGCAAAGGACACAATTTTTCTTGGAATAAACAACATATATTTGGTATAAAAATGAAAAAAAAGTGCTTACTTTGCGCACCATTTAGCTTAATACACCTTATTAGTAAAGATAATGAAAAATATTTTGGTAATTGGAGCGACCGGACAGATTGGTTCGGAGCTCACGATGGAACTACGTAAACGCTACGGAAACACACATGTAGTAGCAGGTTATATTCACGGGGCAGAGCCCAAAGGGGAATTGAAAGAATCCGGTCCGTCGGCTGTAGTCGATGTAACAGATCAGGATATGATTGCCTCTGTAGTGAGAGAGTATAATATCGACACAATCTACAACCTCGCCGCCCTGCTGTCTGTTGTAGCCGAGTCGAAGCCGAAGCTGGCTTGGAAAATCGGTATCGACGGTTTGTGGAATGTACTTGAAGTGGCTCGCGAAAACAAATGTGCCGTATTCACTCCGAGTTCGATCGGTTCGTTTGGTGAAAGCACTCCGCATGTGCAGACACCGCAGGACACTATTCAGCGTCCGCGTACCATGTATGGTATCAGCAAGGTGACCACTGAGTTGCTGAGCGACTACTATTTTAATAAGTATGGCGTAGATACCCGTGCCGTGCGTTTCCCGGGAATCATTTCGAATGTAACTCCTCCGGGAGGTGGTACGACTGACTATGCGGTAGATATCTACTACTCTGCCGTTAAAGGAGAGAAGTTTATCTGTCCGATTCCGGAAGGAACACTGATGGATATGATGTATATGCCGGACGCGCTGAATGCAGCTATCTCGCTGATGGAGGCCGATCCGACGAAACTGGTGCACCGTAATGCTTTCAACATCGCTTCTATGAGCTTTGCGCCGGAGACCATTTATGCTGCTATCAAGAAACATGTTCCTGACTTTGAGATGGAATATAAGGTAGACCCGCTGAAACAACGTATCGCCAACAGCTGGCCCGACAGTATGGATGATTCTTGCGCCCGTGAGGAGTGGGGCTGGAAACCGGCTTACGATTTGGAAAGTATGACAGTGGATATGCTTGAAAAACTAAGAGCTAAATTAAAATAATGTGATGATATAAATCCCATGTGCCGACCGGAGTATGAAAGAGTTTCGAAAACCGGTTGGCATGTGGGGATATCGACACATTGCTAATTATTAAAATGAAAACAATAATGGCGGGAGTCACCGTCCTGGTGTTGTTCGCTTCGTGCGGCAACAGTAATAAGACTGACGCTGACCCCTTTGCATCTATTACACATCTGGTAGATTCGGCAATGGTGAACAAAACCGATTCTATTGACAGAGAAAAGACTTCGGACGAACCTAAACCGATTGAGGCTGACGAATCGTTTGACGACTTTATCTACAACTTTGCTTCTGATGACGCTCTGCAAAGGCAGCGCGTGGTGTTTCCGTTGCCCTACTACAACGGAGAACGGGCTTCGAAAATCGACAGGAAGTACTGGAAGCATGATGACTTGTTTGCCAAACAAAGTTATTATACCTTACTCTTCGACCGGGAAGAGGATATGGATCTGGTAGGAGACACTTCACTCACATCCGTTCAGGTGGAATGGATTTTCGTGAAAAAACGAATGGTGAAGAAATATTATTTTGAAAGAATTAAAGGGGCGTGGATGCTCGAAGCAATCAATCTGCGTCCGATTGAGGAAAACGAGAACGAGGACTTTGTTGAATTCTTCGGTCATTTTGCGACGGATAGTATTTTCCAGAGCCGGCGAATCCGCCAACCGCTTGTCTTTGTGACAACCGATCCGGATGATGACTTCTCGATACTCGAAACTACACTTGACTTGAACCAATGGTTTGCCTTTAAGCCGGCATTGCCTGCCGATAAACTTTCGAATATCAACTACGGGCAGCAAAATGATGACAATGCCTCACATAAAATATTGGCATTGAAAGGCATTGGCAACGGGTTCTCCAATATCCTCTATTTCCAGCGCAAAGACAGTGGCTGGGAGTTGTACAAGTTTGAGGATACAAGTATTTAGAGATTGCTTTTATAGGATTATGGAACAGAAATACTCTCTTTTATCACATAACACTTTTGGTATCGATGTGTCTGCGGCTTGTTTCCTGGAGTATGCTTCGGTGGATGAATTACGCGGGTTGATCGGGTCCGGACGGGTTACCTCTCCTTATCTGCATATCGGAGGGGGGAGCAACTTATTGTTTACTAAAGACTACGAAGGTACTATCCTGCATTCACGCATCGGGGGCGTAGAGGTTGTGGCCGAAACGGATGACGATATTGTTGTGCGTGTGGGGGCAGGTGTGGTCTGGGACGACTTCGTGGACTATTGCGTGCAACGGCATTGGCACGGCGTGGAGAATCTTTCACTGATCCCCGGAGAGGTGGGAGCCAGTGCGGTGCAGAACATCGGGGCCTACGGGGTTGAAGTTAAAGATCTGATTGTCCGGGTGGAAACCCTGAACATTGAAGGGAAAGAGCATGTTTATGATGTAACGGAGTGTGGATATTCTTACCGGGACAGCATCTTCAAGCGCCCTGAGAATAAGAGCGTTTTTGTTACCTATGTCAGTTTCAGGCTGAGCAAGAGGGAACATTATACATTAGATTACGGTACTATCCGCCGGGAGCTGGAGAAGTATCCCGGAGTGACATTGGATGTGGTGCGCCGGGTGATTATCGCTATCCGTGAAGAGAAGTTGCCTGATCCCCGGGTAATGGGGAATGCGGGAAGTTTCTTTATGAATCCGATTGTGGGTCGTGAGCAGTTCGAAGCCTTACAGGCAGAATATCCTCAAATGCCTTTTTACGAGATCGATACTGACCGGGTGAAGATTCCGGCCGGATGGATGATTGATCAGTGTGGCTGGAAGGGTAAAGCATTAGGCCCTGCGGCGGTACACGATAAACAAGCGTTGGTGCTGGTGAATCGCGGAGGCGCAAAAGGAGCGGATGTCATCGCATTGTCCGATGCCGTGCGTGCTTCGGTCCGTGCGAAGTTTGGCATAGACATTCATCCGGAAGTGAATTTTATCTGATTACGATGGGGCTGCAGGGCATGCCGGCTCTCAGGAATGACAGATTGATAATTGAAAGAAATGAAAATAAGAATACTTGGTAGCGGGACTTCTACCGGAGTGCCCGAAATAGGATGTACTTGTGCGGTTTGTACTTCAAAAGATCCGAGAGATTGCCGTCTTCGCACCTCAGCATTGGTGTATACTGACGACGCTACTATACTGCTGGATTGCGGTCCGGATTTTAGGGAACAGATGTTGCGCGTTCCGTTTGGAAAGATCGATGCTGTGTTGATTTCGCATGAACATTATGATCATGTGGGAGGGTTGGATGATCTTCGCCCTTTCTGCCGTTTCGGGGAAGTGCCCATCTATGCCGAAACTTATACAGCCGAACGTTTGCGCAGCCGGATGCCCTATTGCTTTGTGGAGCATTCCTATCCGGGAGTTCCGAATATTCCTTTGCGTGAGATTGAACCCAATCGCCCTTTTCTTGTTAATCATACCGAAGTGTTACCCTTAAGGGTAATGCATGGCAAACTGCCCATTTTGGGATATCGGATCGGAAAGCTTGGATATATAACAGATATGCTGACCATGCCCGATGAATCGTTTGAGCAGTTGCAAGGGATAGAGGTGCTGGTGATGAATGCATTGCGCATAGCGCCACACAACACCCATCAGAGCCTGTCTGAAGCATTGGAGGCTGTGAAACGCATCGGAGCGAAGGAAACCTGGCTGATTCACATGAGTCACCATATCGGACTTCAGGCAGATGTAGAGAAGCAACTTCCTCCGCATGTGCATTTTGCATTCGACGGGCTTGAATTAGAATGTTAGTGATTGATGCTTTATAATTCTTTCTTTAAGTATATTTTGTTTTATTTGGAGAAATTATTATTTTTGCACTGAGCCGATAAACAACGAATGCCATGAAACTCCGTACGATAGTGAAAATAGCCGTAATCTCGTCTGTTGTACTGCTGTGTACAGGCTTTGCCATGTTTTCTTTCTTCAGGTTGTCGGCGGCGGAAGGACGCAAGGATTTTAATCTCTACACGCTTGTTCCGGGTTCGGCCACTGTAGTCCTCGAGACGGATGATCTTGCCGGAATGATACAGGGGATCAATGAGTTGAGTTGCAGTAAAGACCGACATTTTCTTTATGTTTCCAAATTATTTTCTTATCTGAAGCTCCATCTGTATACGTTGTTGGAAGATACGCCGCACGGGTTGAGCAAGCAGATGAATAAAGTGTTGTTGAGTTTCCATGAACCCGACAATGATCGCAACCAGGTGTTGTATTGCAGCTTGGGAAACGGCGATTACGAGTTGGTGGAAAAGTTTATACGTAAATACTGTTCGAGTAGTTTCCCGTCAAAGCTGTTTGACTATAAAGGGGAAGAGATTCGTATTTATCCGATGCCGGATGACAGTTTCCTGGCTTGTTATTTCACTTCCGACTTTCTGGTTGTGAGTTATCAGAAAAAACTGATTGAGCAAGTGATCGATGCCCGTTTGTCCAAGAAATCTTTGCTGACCGATGCCTCGTTTGCCAAAGTACACGAGGATAAACGTGCCCGTGTGGCAGCTACTATTTATGCCCGTATGCAACCGTTGAGTATGGGAAAGGCTACCGACGGGATTCGTTCGTGTACACAGTTGGGCGGATGGACCGAATTTGATATGAAAATGAATGGAGATGCCATTTATTTCTCCGGTGTCAGCCATGATACGGATACTTGTCTGACATTTATGAATGTGTTGCGCCAACAACAACCGGTGGAGGATTTCCCGGGAGATATCCTGCCGGCTTCTACTTTTTTCTTCAATAAACGGTCGGTAACCGATATGCAGGCTATGCTTGATTTCACTGCCAGGCAGGAGTATACGACATCGACTTATTCCGACTATATCAGAGATCGGGATGGGGAGTTGCTCGCATATCTTAAAGAGAATGCCGGGGGTGAGATTGTGACTTGTCTGTTTCATTCGACAGATACTCTTTCAAATCCTTGTGCGGTGATGAGTATTCCATTGAGGGATGGGCAGCAGGCTGAGCGTGTGTTGCAGGGAATGCTTCGCACTGCTCCGAAGGAGGTAGACGGTCCTCCGAAACCACGTACTACTTTCTGTAAAACTCCTTTAAGGGCTTATACGCTCTATGTACTGCCTCGTAATACGTTGTTTACGCAATTGACCGGGATAACAGAGTCGGCTTTATACATTTACGCTTGCTTCTACGAGGGAAGACTGGTTCTGGCCCCGGATGTGGAAAGCCTTACCGCATATCTCCGTCATCTGGATAAAAAAGAAATTCTGGATGATACTCCCGGATATGAAGAGGCGGTGGTCAATCTTTCTCCGTCGTACAACTTTATGATGGTTGCTGATTTGGGAGAGACTTTCTCACAACCGGAGAATTATGTGAGGCTGATACCTGCATTTTTCTTTCGTAATCAGGAATTTTTCCGCCACTTTATTCTTTCTGCACAATTTACTTGTACGGACGGAATTGTATATCCCAATGTGGTATTGATTTACAAAGGTGAGTCTGATGACGTTTCCTGACCCCGTAAAAGGTATAAAACCCCGAAAGATCTTGAAGAACTTTCGGGGTTTTATGCCTTCTGCCAAAGCTTGTTTGTTTAGAAAGGCAGATCGTCTTTTGCGTCACCGGCAATAAATTCGGGTGCCGAAGAGGGTGCCGGAGGAGGAACCGGAGCTCCCGGAGCCATGGGTGCGCCTGCACTTACGCGTTCTACTTTCCATGCGCGGATACTGTTGAACCAGCGATCCTGCCATTGACGTGCATCGATATCGAATGACACGGTCAACTCTTCACCCATTTGGATGTTGAATTGTTCTATTTTGTCTGCTCCGAAAATGTCGAAACACATTTTCTTAGGGTATTGGTCATGATTTTCGATTACATACTCCTGGGCTTTCCATTCGTTGCCGCTGGTTTTAGAAACTCCACCTCTGGGCTGGAGTATAGCGATAATTTTTCCTGTAAATTCCATTGCGATAATTTTAAATTGTGCGGCGAAGTTACAATTTTTTAGGGATATCCGACGAATATTCCCCTGTTTTTTCTTCTCTTTTATTGTGCTGCCTCGATCTTTTTTGTAACTTTGTGCTTTGCAAAAATATAAAATTTAAAATCACAGATTATATGAAATTTATCGTTTCAAGTACTGCACTTTTCAGCCATTTACAGGCTGTTAGCCGTGTGATAAACTCAAAAAATGCACTGCCTATTTTAGATTGTTTTCTCTTTCAGTTGGAGGACGGAACACTGTCTGTGACTGTCTCTGATAGTGAAACTACAATGGTAACCTCGGTTGAGGTGAACGAGAGTGATTCTAACGGAAAATTTGCTGTAGCTGCAAAGACATTGCTCGATGCATTGAAGGAGATACCGGAACAACCGTTGACATTCGATATCAAACCGGATACTTATGAAATTACGGTACAGTACCAGAATGGTAAATATAGCCTGATGGGACAGAATGCCGATGAATTCCCACAATC
Source organism: Bacteroides fragilis NCTC 9343 (assembly GCF_000025985.1). Lineage (NCBI taxonomy): Bacteria > Pseudomonadati > Bacteroidota > Bacteroidia > Bacteroidales > Bacteroidaceae > Bacteroides > Bacteroides fragilis. Next base: position 3,321,138 of record NC_003228.3, on the reverse strand, counting down.
GGCTACACTTGGCGATAATGCAGTTCGTGTAGAGATGGAAGCACAGATTCTGCTGGGAGGCATTAACCGTTCGGTATTTGCTACGGCTGATGATGAACTTCGTCCGGTGATGAACGGTATCTACTTTGACATTACGACGGAAGACATTACGATGGTGGCTTCGGACGGACACAAGTTGGTGCGTTGCAAAACATTGGCTGCGCGCGGAAACGAACGTGCCGCATTTATTTTACCCAAAAAACCGGCGACTCTGTTGAAGAACCTTTTGCCTAAAGAATCGGGTATGGTAGTGATCGAGTTTGACGAACGCAACGCTGTCTTCACGCTTGAAAGTTATCGTATGGTATGCCGTCTGATAGAGGGACGCTATCCCAATTATAATTCAGTAATTCCGCAAAATAATCCGCATAAAGTTACGGTGGACCGTATGCAACTGATGGGCGCCTTGCGTCGTGTATCTATTTTTTCTTCGCAGGCAAGCAGCCTTATAAAACTCCGCATGCAGGAAAACCAGATCGTGGTTTCGGCTCAGGATATTGACTTCTCTACCTCTGCAGAGGAAACACAGGTATGCCAATATGCCGGTGCAGCCATGAGTATCGGTTTCAAATCTACTTTCCTGATCGATATCCTGAATAATATCTCGGCGGACGAAGTGGTTATCGAATTGGCTGATCCGTCAAGGGCCGGTGTCATTATCCCGGTAGAACAGGAAGAAAATGAAGACTTGCTGATGTTGCTGATGCCGATGATGCTGAACGATTAATCGCGGAACAGAAATAAAATCGGATTCATTACAGAGGACACAAAGATCACAGGGACATCATTCTTTTTTGAATTGAAACTCTGTGCCCTCAGTGTCCTTTGTAGTGAATTAAAACAAAACCGTATAAACAATGAAACTCAACCTAAAGAATCCTATCGTCTTTTTTGATCTGGAAACGACCGGGACAAATATCAACTCAGACCGAATCGTAGAAATCTGTTATCTTAAAGTGTATCCCAATGGGAATGAAGAGTCGAAAACTCTCCGTATCAATCCCGAAATGCCTATCCCTGCCGAATCATCTGCTGTTCACGGTATTTATGATGCTGATGTAGCCGATTGTCCTACTTTTAAGGAAGTGGCAAAGAGTATTGCCAATGATATCGAGGGTTGTGATCTGGCTGGTTTCAATTCCAACCGTTTTGATATTCCCGTGTTGGCAGAAGAATTTCTGCGTGCGGGTGTGGATATCGATATGAGTAAGCGCAAATTTGTCGATGTACAGGTGATTTTCCATAAGATGGAACAGCGTACCCTTACGGCTGCTTATAAGTTCTATTGTGGCCGTAATCTGGAAGATGCGCATACAGCGGAAGCTGATACCCGTGCCACGTACGAGGTACTGATGGCTCAACTCGATCGTTATCCGGAAGAGTTGCAGAATGATATGTCTTTCCTGGCCGATTATTCAAGCTATAACAAGAATGTGGATTTTGCAGGACGTATGGTATATGACGACAATGGGGTAGAGGTTTTCAACTTTGGTAAATACAAAGGACAGTCGGTGAGTGAAGTACTGAAAAAAGATCCGGGATATTACAGTTGGATTCTGAACAGTGATTTCACGTTGAATACAAAAGCCATGTTGACCAAGATTCGTCTGCGTGAGTTAACCGGAAAATAATTATGCTGAACGGAAAGAAAATTATACTCGGTATTACCGGTAGCATAGCTGCCTATAAAGCTTGTTACATCATACGTGGCCTGATCAAACAGGGAGCTGAGGTACAAGTCGTAATTACTCCCGCCGGAAAAGAATTTATCACTCCGATAACTCTCTCTGCGTTGACCGGCAAACCTGTCATCAGTGAATTCTTTGCTCAACGTGACGGTACGTGGAATAGCCATGTAGACCTGGGATTGTGGGCGGATGCTATGTTGATAGCCCCTGCCACGGCTTCTACCATCGGAAAAATGGCGAACGGCATAGCCGATAATATGTTGATTACGACTTATCTTTCTGCTAAAGCGCCGGTTTTTGTTGCTCCGGCTATGGACCTGGATATGTTTGCCCATCCCAGTACTCAAAAGAACCTGGATACGCTTCGTTCGTATGGTAATCATATCATTGAGCCGGCTTCGGGTGAATTGGCCAGTCATCTGGTAGGAAAAGGCCGTATGGAAGAACCGGAGAATATAATCCGGGTACTTGATGAATTCTTTTCATCAACGGGCGAACTGGCGGGGAAAAAAGTGCTGATCACGGCCGGACCGACTTATGAAAAGATTGATCCGGTGCGCTTCATCGGCAATTATTCTTCCGGTAAAATGGGGTTTGCCTTGGCTGAGGAGTGTGCCCGTCGCGGAGCCGATGTGGTACTGATTGCAGGGCCGGTACAACAGAAAACATATCATTCACATATTACCCGCATTGATGTGGAGTCCGCTCAGGACATGTATGAAGCAGCCATGGCGCAATACCCCTTGGTCGATGCCGGAATACTGTGTGCAGCGGTAGCGGATTTTACTCCGGACGCTGTTGCTGACAAGAAGATAAAACGCGAAGGAGACGAGTTGTTGCTGCATCTTAAACCCACTCACGATATTGCTGCTGCATTGGGCAAGATAAAAACTCCGGGACAGAAGTTAATCGGTTTTGCTCTTGAAACGAATGACGAGCAGCGCAATGCCGAAGGAAAGCTGATCCGGAAGAACTTTGATTTCATTGTGCTGAATTCGTTGAATGATGCTGGTGCGGGATTCCGTTACGATACCAATAAGATAAGCATTCTTAGTTGCAGGGGCAGAACCGATTATCCGTTAAAATCGAAGACGGAAGTAGCCAGAGATATTATTGATAGAATGATAAAAGAAATGTGATTTATGTTACGTTCATTATACATCCAGAATTATGCTCTGATTGAGAAACTCGATATTCGTTTCGAAACCGGATTTTCTGTAATCACCGGAGAGACCGGTGCCGGGAAATCCATTATTCTGGGTGCAATCGGACTTTTACTCGGACAACGTGCCGATGTGAAAGCTATCCGGCAAGGCGCTTCTAAATGTGTCATCGAGGCACGATTCGATATATCGGCCTATCACATGGAAGCCTTTTTTGAAGAGAACGAGTTAGAGTATGAGCCCGAATGCATACTTCGTCGTGAAGTACAGTCATCCGGTAAAAGTAGGGCATTTATCAATGATACACCTGCTTCGCTCACACAAATGAAAGAACTGGGTGAGCAATTGATCGATGTACACTCTCAACATCAGAACCTATTGCTCAATAAGGAGGGCTTCCAGCTTAATGTGCTCGATATTCTTTCCCATAACGAAGAGGCTTTGGATGTATACCATCATTTATATCAGGATTGGAAAAAACTCTGTAAGGAACTCGATGAACTGATTGTTCTGGCTGAACAAAGTAAGACGGATGAGGATTATATTCGTTTTCAGTTGGAACAACTGGAGGAGGCGCATCTTACGGGCGGAGAACAGGAAGAGTTGGAACAAGAGGCCGAGACATTGGCACACGCCGAAGACATCAAGGCCGGACTGTACCGGGTGGGGCAAACTCTTGCTTCAGATGAAGGAGGGCTGCTGCCTGTATTGAAAGAAAGTCTTGGCGCTTTGAGTGGTCTGCAGAAAGTATATCAACCTGCCGGTGAGTTGGCCGAACGGATGGAGAGCACTTACATCGAGTTGAAAGATATAGCTCAGGAGATATCAGATCAGGGCGAAGGCATTGAATTTAATCCATTACGACTGGAGGAAGTAAATGACCGGTTGAACTTGATCTACTCTTTAGAACAAAAACATCGTGTGCAGACCGTCGAAGAGTTGATTGCTCTTTCGGAGCAATATGCAACAAGACTTGCTGCCATTACTTCGTATGACGACCGGATCGTTAAACTGACGGAACGGCGCGATGCACAATATAATAAGGTAAAGAAGCAAGCCGCTGTCTTGACAAAGGCCCGTACAGAGATTGCCCGTGAAGTGGAGCAACAGATGGCTGCCCGTTTGATTCCTTTGGGAATACCCAATGTCCGCTTTCAAGTGGAGATGGGGTTGAAAAAAGAACCGGGTCCACAGGGCGCGGATACTGTTAATTTCTTGTTCTCAGCCAACAAAAACGGAACGCTGCAAAGCGTGTCTTCTGTTGCGTCGGGTGGTGAGATAGCTCGTGTTATGTTATCTATTAAGGCTATGATTGCAGGAGCTGTGAAACTTCCCACAATTGTATTCGACGAGATCGACACCGGTGTATCCGGTGAGATAGCAGATCGTATGGCGGATATTATGCAAGAGATGGGCGAACAAAACCGGCAGGTAATCAGTATTACGCATTTGCCGCAGATTGCCGCCCGTGGACGTGCCCATTATAAAGTGTATAAGCGGGATAATGATACGGAGACTAACAGTCATATCCGTCGTTTGACCGATGAAGAACGGGTAGAGGAACTGGCTCACATGTTGAGTGGTGCCACCTTGACGGAGGCGGCGCTGAGTAATGCGAGGGCGTTGCTGGAACCATCTTTGAAAGAAAGAAAAATAATAAAATAAGTATATGGTGGTGTACAATAAGTGATAACGAGTTGTATGTCCTAAAATGCAGACAATTACATGATTGATAAAAGCGAAATGATTTTCGGCGTTCGTGCCGTGATTGAAGCCATTCAGGCTGGTAAAGAGATAGACAAGATTTTGGTGAAAAAAGACATTCAGAGTGACTTGTCAAAAGAGCTGTTTACTGCTCTGAAAGGTACGCTGATTCCTGTCCAGCGTGTCCCGGTGGAACGTATCAACCGTATCACCCGTAAGAATCATCAGGGGGTGGTTGCGTTCATCTCTTCGGTAACGTATCAGAAGACGGAAGATTTGGTGCCTTTCCTTTTCGAAGAAGGTAAGAATCCTTTCTTTGTCATGCTTGATGGAATTACGGATGTGCGTAATTTTGGTGCCATAGCCCGTACTTGCGAATGTGCCGGAGTAGATGCCGTCATTATTCCTGCAAAAGGAAGCGTTACGGTCAATGCGGATGCGATGAAGACTTCGGCCGGTGCATTGCACACTTTGCCGGTTTGCCGTGAACAGAATCTGAAAACAACCTTGCAATATCTCAAAGATAGCGGCTTCCGTATTGTGGCTGCTACCGAAAAAGGAGATTATGATTATACGAAGGCAGATTATACCGGCCCGATGTGTATCATTATGGGGGCTGAGGATACCGGTGTTTCCTATGATAATCTTGCACTATGCGACGAATGGGTCAAGATTCCGATGCTGGGCAGCATTGAATCACTCAATGTATCTGTAGCCGCAGGTATCCTGATTTATGAAGGCGTGAAACAACGTACAAATTAAAAGAAACAACATTCAAATACATGAAAAAGAGCATACTATTCACATTTGTGCTTTGCCTCCTGTCACAATGGAGTGTAGCACAAGCCCCTAAGTGGGTTGAGAAAGCGAAACGATCGGTTTTTTCCATCGTTACGTATGATAAAGACGACAAAATTCAGAATACCGGTAACGGATTCTTTGTAACCGAAGACGGAGTGGCTCTGTCTGACTATTCACTGTTTAAAGGTGCCCAGCGTGCTGTTATTATTAACTCAGAAGGTGAAAAGATGCCTGTTGAGTGTATTCTGGGAGCCAATGATATGTATGATATCATTAAGTTTCGTGTGGGCATTACAGTGAAGAAAGTACCGGCTTTACAAGTGGCTGCTCTTGCTCCGGCTGTGGGTGCTGAAGTTTATTTATTGCCTTATTCCACTCAGAAAGGCGGTAACGTGACCCGTGGTAAAGTGAAAAAGGTAGATAATATCGGTGGTGATAAATATCATTACTATACGCTGGACATGGTATTGAAAGATAAAATGGTCAGTTGTCCGGTCACTACGGCGGACGGTAAAGTGTTTGGAGTGGCACAGAAGTCCTCGGGACAAGATACTGCCTCTATCAGCTATGCGGCCGGTGCGGCTTTCGCCATGTCTCAAAATATCAGTGCACTTGCGCTGAGCGACCCTGCCTTGAATGCTATCGGTATAAAGAAGGGGTTGCCCGAAGATGAAGATCAGGCTCTGGTCTATCTCTTTATTGCTTCAACACAATCCACACCTGAGGCTTATGCCATCGCCCTTGACGATTTTATAAAGACTTTCCCGAACAGTGCCGACGGTTATCTTCGCCGTGCCGGAAACTATGTTTTTGCAGACAAGGATGAAAACCACATGGATAAAGCGGCTGCCGACCTGGAACATGCGCTGAAGGTTGCACAGAAGAAAGACGATACCTATTATAACATAGCCAAGCTGATATACAATTATCAATTGAGTAAACCCGAAACTGTTTATAAAGACTGGACGTATGATCAGGCTCTGGAGAATGTACGGAGTGCGATTGCCATTCAGAGTTTACCCGTCTACCAGCAGTTGGAAGGAGATATTCTTTTTGCCAAGCAGGATTATGCAGGTGCATTTGCCAGCTATGACAAAGTGAATCAGACCGAACTGGCATCTCCTGCCTCTTTCTTCAGCGCTGCCAAAGCGAAGGAGTTGAGTAAAGCTGCTCCTGAAGAAGTAATTGCTTTGTTGGACAGTTGTATAGCCCGTTGCCAGACACCTATAACTTCCGATTTGGCTCCTTACCTGTTGGAACGTGCCCAGATGTATATGAATGTAGAGAAGTATCGTTTGGCTCTGGCAGATTATGATGCCTATTTCAATGCAGTGAAAGGTAGTGTCAATGACCTGTTCTATTATTACCGTGAGCAGGCTGCCTTCAAGGCTAAGCAGTTCCAGCGTGCGTTGGATGATATAGCAAAGGCGATCGAACTTAATCCGGAAGATCTCACTTATCGTGCAGAACAGGCTGTGGTAAATCTCCGTGTAGGCCGTTACGAAGAGGCTGAGAAAGTATTGAAAGACGCATTAGCTATCGATCCGAAATATGCTGAAGGGTATCGTTTGCTGGGAATTTGCCAGATTCAGTTAAAGCAAGAGAAAGCGGCTTGCGCAAGCTTTGCCAAGGCAAAAGAGCTTGGAGACCCCAATGTAGACGAACTGATTAAAAAACATTGTAAATAAACTATCCCCGAAATCTAAAAAAGAAGAGGCTGTCGCCATTGCGATAGCCTCTTTCTTTTTATGGAGAGCGTCATTGCGACTTCCTCCGTTCTGTAAAGTTTAGGTCTTATTGAGTTAAAGTTATATCTGGTTCTTTTGTGTATTCATATATATAAATGCGTTTGTTTGCCAAATACTGCATAGCTCTTCCATATTTTTCTTATCTTTGTTCACCTAAGATATTTTTGATGGATGCTTTTAGCATCTTCAGGATACTAACTTTGCTATAAATATTAATTATTAATGAATTAAATAAGATGAAAAAAGTAATTTGCAGTGAGAAGGCACCGGGAGCTATCGGGCCTTACAGTCAAGCTATTGAAGCTAATGGAATGGTATTTGTCTCTGGTCAGCTTCCTATTGATGCGGCTACGGGTGTGATGCCTGATGGTGTGGAGGCGCAAGCCCGCCAGTCACTCGAGAATATAAAACATATCCTTGAGGCTGCCGGTCTGACAATGGCAGACATTGTAAAAACAACTGTTTTCCTCCAGGATATGTCTCTGTTTGCCGGAATGAACGGAGTATACGCAACTTATTTTGACGGTGCATTTCCCGCTCGTTCGGCTGTTGCCGTGAAAGCCTTGCCTAAAGATGCCTTAGTCGAGATCGAGTGCATCGCGGCACGATAATAAGTCGGCTACAATAAAGCTACTGCCTCCTACGAAGATCAGGTCTTCCGGGAGGCTTTTTTCTTGTGCGGCCTTTACGGCAGACTGAACATCGGGATAAGCCTTTCCTTGCAGTCCGGCAGAAGCTCCGATCTGTTGTAACTGAGCCTCCGGTAATGCTCTTTTGACGCTCGCTTTTGTGAAATAGTACACTGCGTTTTCAGGAAGTATGGACAATACTCCACTTACGTCTTTGTCGTTCACCATGCCGATGACCATGTGCAGGCGATTGTATTTCATTTGTTTCAGTTGCTCCACGATATAAGAAATCCCTGCTACATTGTGTCCCGTATCGCAAATGACAGTGGGAGAGTCACTCAATTTCTGCCAGCGTCCTTGCAAACCGGTCATTTTATCTACTTGCAGGAATCCGTTTCTCACGTCATGATCTTCTATCTTATAACCCAGGCTTTTCAGAACAGGGAGAGCCGACAGTAGTGTATTTGTATTTTTTAGTTGGTACGAGCCTCCCAATACTCCTTCCAACCCGGGATATGCATCATTTTCGTAGATCCAGCCGGTAATATACTCTGTATCTTTTTCTGCTGCGGTATTCGGCTGATGATCTGTATACTGTCCCGGTTTTCGATCCGCGCGAGTTTTGAATTTAGTTGCTCCTTTTAGTCGTTGTTCGTCTTCTGCAAAGGTGATAGGTGCCTCCATCTCTTGTGCTTTCCGATAAAATACAGGCTTGGTCTCTTCTGTCGTCTCACCGACAACGACCGGTATGCCCCTTTTGATGATACCCGCTTTCTCCGTTGCAATTTTGGCCAGCGTATTACCTAAAAACTGCATGTGATCGAAACTGATGTTGGTGATGATGCTTAAGTCCGGACGGATGATGTTGGTACAGTCCAGTCGCCCTCCCAATCCGACTTCAATGACAGCCACGTCTATATGTTGATCGGCAAAGTATCGGAATGCCATTGCGGTGGTCAATTCAAAGAAAGAAGGATGCAGAGGTTCAAAGAACAGACGATGGTCTTCCACAAAGCGGATGACGTATTCTTGCGGGATGGGCTCGCCATTGATGCGGATACGCTCTCGAAAATCTACTAAATGGGGCGAAGTGTAGAGCCCGACTCTATATCCGGCCGATTGCAGAATGGCAGCCAATGTATGTGAGCAGGAACCTTTTCCGTTGGTCCCTGCAATGTGAATGCTTTGAAATGCTGTGTGGGGATGTCCCAAATATTCATCTAATGCATAGGTGTTTTCCAGTCCCTCTTTGTACGCGCTGCTTCCTACCTGCTGAAACATGGGAACGCTGTTGTATAGGTAGTCTAAAGTCTCCTGATAATTCATGTTTTATAATATTTAACGGGCAACTTCCTTTGTTTGCCTTTTTATTTGTTATCTTAGTTGCAACAATTCATCACAGTGGTGGTCAATTGGCTTTTTGATTGCAAATATCAACATTTAAATCTAAGAATCATGGGAACAAAGAAAAATTTTGTGCTCGACACGAATGTTATTCTTCACGACTACAATTGCCTGAAGAATTTTCAGGAGAATGATATTTATCTTCCGATTGTTGTTTTGGAAGAATTGGATAAGTTCAAGAAGGGAAATGAACAAATCAATTACAATGCACGTGAGTTTGTACGCGAACTCGATTTGATAACCGACGACAGTCTGTTTACCCATGGTGCTCCTTTAGGTGAGGGGTTGGGTAAGTTGTTTATTGTCACTGGCGATTCGGAGGCTCCCAAGGTACATGAATCGTTTCCGGCCCGTAAACCGGATCATCAGATATTGGCGGTAGCCGAATATTTGGCCCGGAAATATCCGAAGATGAAAAATATTCTGGTGACCAAGGATGTCAACCTTAGGATGAAAGCCCGTTCCATCGGTATACTTTGTGAGGACTACATAACCGATAAGGTGGTGAATGTCGATATTTTTGAAAAGTCGAACGAGGTGTTCGAAAATATAGAACCGGATCTGATCGACCGTATTTATTCGTCCAGAGAGGGGTTGGATATCAGTGAATTTGACTTTAAAGACATCATCCGTCCCAACGAATGTTTTATTCTGAAGAGCGATCGCAGCAGTGTGCTTGCCCGCTACAATCCTTTTACACATACGGTCTGCCGGGTGAATAAAACCAAGAATTACGGTATCGAACCTCGCAATGCGGAACAGAGTTTTGCTTTCGAAATTCTGAACGATCCGGATATCAAGCTGGTGGCCTTGACAGGTAAAGCCGGAACAGGTAAAACCTTGCTTGCACTGGCGGCAGCCTTGGGTAAACTCACGGAATACAAGCAGATCCTGTTGGCCCGTCCTATCGTGGCTCTTTCCAATAAAGATTTAGGATTCCTTCCGGGAGATGCAACAGAAAAGGTAGCTCCTTATATGCAACCTCTGTTCGACAACCTGAATGTGATCAAACGCCAATTTGCTTCTAACTCTACCGAAGTGAAGCGGCTGGAAGATATGCAGAAGAGTGAGCAACTGGTTATCGAGGCATTGGCATTCATTCGCGGACGAAGCCTGAGCGAGACCTATTGCATCATCGATGAAGCACAAAATTTGACTCCACACGAGATTAAAACCATTATCACCCGTGCCGGAGAAGGTACCAAAATGGTATTCACCGGAGATATTCAGCAGATCGACCAACCTTATCTGGATAGTCAGTCCAATGGCTTGGTGTACATGATCGATCGCATGAAAGATCAGAACCTCTTTGCGCATGTCAACTTGGTGAAAGGCGAACGTAGTGAATTGAGCGAATTGGCAAGTAACCTGATGTGATATCTATATCTTGGAGGGGGTGGGAGAGAAGGATTCCACCCCCTTTTTGCACTGTTATTCTACTTTTATTGTGTTAAAAACTTTATTTTGTCAAATAAAAACGCACGTGTTAGTGAAAATAGTGTATCTTTGCACCGCCTAAAACAAAAACTGTAAAACAAATGAAACAGAATTTTTTTCATCGGTATCTTTCTGCGAAGGTACTGCCCATTTGGACTATTCTATTGATTGATATATTTATTATCGTCGCATCCTGCCTGCTTGCTTACTCGCTTCGTTACGATTTCCGCAGCATTTTCTTGGATTCGTCGACAATAGATAAGACCATTCTTTGGACGGTAGTGGCTAACTTAATCTTCTTCCGGGTATTCCGTACCTATTCAAATGTGCTTCGCTTTTCTTCGTTTGTAGACATTATGCGCATATTTGTGTCGCTTACGGTCTCATATGGGGTATTGATGATTCTGAGTCTTCTGCTGGATGCTTACCTGGGCATTCGGATTGGTGCCATCAGTGTACTGTTTATGGCATATGTGATCAATTTTGCTATGATGGCCTGTTCGCGTATTGTGGTCAAAATGTTCTTCGAGGTACTCAATTTTGACGGTAGCCACACGACCAACGTCTTTATTTATGGTGCTAAAGAAGCCGGAGTAAACATCGCCAAATCCCTGCGTGTCAATTTGCGTAATCATTATCGTCTTCGTGGTTTCATTGCCGATGAACCCGAACTGATTGGTAAGGTGATGATGGGGGCGAAAGTTTTCCCGAATGATGAAGCATTGATTGAAAACATGAATGACCGTGATGTGCATACCATCATTGTTTCTCCGGCTAAGATGGAAAAGCTGAAGAAATCAGATATGATTGATACTCTGCTTTCCAATAACGTGAAGTTGCTTACTGCTCCCCCTTTGAGTGAATGGGGTGGGCAGGCACTGAATAAAACTCAGTTGAAGGAAATACAGATTGAGGACCTTTTGCAACGCGAACCGATTGAGGTGGACATCCATAAGATAGCTTCTCACCTGGAAGGTAAACGTGTAATGATTACAGGAGCCGCCGGTTCTATTGGTAGCGAAATCATGCGACAGGTCGCTTCTTTCAATCCATATAAGTTGATCCTGATTGATCAGGCTGAAACTCCGTTGCATGACATTCGTCTGGAATTGCAGGATCGTTGGCGTGACATTGATGCTGAAACGATTGTAGCTGATATTTCGAACGCAACTCGTATGGAGGCCATTTTCCGTGAATACAAACCTCAGTATATATTCCATGCAGCTGCCTATAAGCATGTGCCGATGATGGAAGACAATGTTTCGGAGTCTATTCAGATTAATGTATCGGGTACACGTACGCTTGCCGATCTGGCTGTTAAATTCGGTTCAGAGAAATTTGTAATGATTTCTACGGATAAAGCCGTTAATCCGACAAATGTTATGGGTTGTTCAAAGCGTATTTGTGAGATCTATGTACAGTCCTTAGCCAAGAAATTACAGAAGGAAGGCACACGTTCGGTACAGTTCATCACCACTCGTTTCGGTAATGTATTAGGATCTAACGGTTCGGTTATTCCCCGTTTCCGCGATCAGATTCAGCGTGGAGGACCTGTCACAGTGACCCATCCCGAAATAATCCGTTATTTCATGACCATTCCGGAGGCTTGTCGTCTGGTATTGGAAGCAGGAAGTATGGGTAATGGTGGGGAAATCTACATCTTCGATATGGGTAAACCGGTTAAGATTGTCGATCTGGCAAAACGGATGATCAGTCTTTCGGGACGTACGGATGTGAAAATTGAGTTTACCGGTTTGCGTCATGGTGAGAAACTGTACGAAGAGTTGCTCAATGTGAAGGAGCTGACCAAACCTACTTATCACGAAAAGATTATGATTGCCACTGTGCGTGAGTATGATTATGACGAAGTGAAAGAGAGAATCCAGAAATTAATTGATGTAAGCTATACCTATGATCAGATGAAGATCGTGGCTGCCATGAAAGATATTGTCCCTGAGTTTGTGAGCAAAAACTCTTGTTTTGAGGCGTTGGATAAGAAAGACTGATCGTATAGGAATATCCTGATCTTATTTATATAATCCGAAACTATAGATTCAACTATAGCTTCGGATTTTTTTATGTATTCATGCTTTTCGTTACTTCGTAATCTTATTAAACATGTCCTTTACATTTTGTATTTCAGGCATATTTTGCAGATAAAACTTTTCGTAGGCTCCTGCTCCATATTGGCAGTTAACCGTTCCGAAATCTTCTTCTTTACGGGATGGATTATTTCCGTCCATGCGGAGAAATACATTCGGAAAAGCTGCTGATTCGATTGTATATGAACCATCACTTTGTTCGTGTAACTTGAAACGTTCCCAGGCACTTGCTCCGAACTGACAGTTTACACGACCGCTACCCGATCCTGCGAATGCGTGAATGCCATTTCCGTCCATACGGAGAAATACTCCGGGATACTTTGAAGATTCGATAGTAAATGTACCATCGGTCTGTTTTTGTACTTTAAAGGCTCCGGTGGGAGCCATGCTTCTCTGACAGTTTACTTTACCTGCACCGGCACCACAGGCTGTGCTAATTCCCTTCCCATCCATGCGAAGGAATACCTCTTTGAAAGCTACTGATTGAATCAGCATCGGTTTTGAGAAATTTACTTTACTTTTGTCCATACGGCTCTTTTCCCTTCTTTTAAACTTAATTTAAATCCTTCTTTAATATTATCAATGGATATGTCCGGACCAATAACTGGACATGCAATTGATGCATACATTGTTTTTCCCTTTTGTATTGCATATAGCGCATATTCTCCATTATAATATGTACGTCCTACGATTTTAGTGTATTGACTTTGATTGTCGACACGATATTGGTCTTTGTTAGGTTTAGTTGGAATCTCTGTTAAACCATCTATTAATTCATGAATTGCTTTTTGTTGCTTACTGTTAAAGTTATCAAACTTACCGCCTGCTTTTTCTAATTCCCACATGATATATTAATTGTTATATGATTTATATAAGATAGTTAGATTTTATCGAAATCAGAATGATTTTTAATTACCATTTTAATTCCTTTTGATTTTAAATTCAGACAATAAGTCTTAAATTCAGTTCCGGTAAAAGGGTGATTAATATCTACTTCGAATTTGCTACATTCGTAGTAAGTTAAAGTGTTATTCTTTCGAGTATAGATAGCTGGAACGATTCCATCCGACCATACTTTTAATCCTTCCTTATTGCCATTTATCCACCGTTCATAGGTGTCTTTACCTGTTTTAGTTTCGATGCTGTTTACTTGGCAGATACCTACATGACATAATATGATTCCATCATCTGTTAACATCTCTTTGAAATGTGGAATATGGCAGGCGCTATGGCAAGCATCAAGAACTAATCTACAAACTTTTCCTTTGAAGAAATAGCTCAGATCTTTTATGTCTGGTTTGGTTAGTTTGCAAATTTCCTTTTCATTTCCGTGTGTTCCGTAAATAATTAACTCTATACAGCTATTGCTATTAATAGATTTTGTGTTCAAATCCAGAGTTTTTTTCAGTACACTATAATCTTTGTATCGGATTTCTAAAGAGTTTGTTGTACATGTCGTTTGTGCAACTTGACAACTATCATCTTGTTTTAAAATAATAAGCATAATAGTGATTTGTAAAAAGTTCCTACTCTTTCTTCGGCTTTTCGGAATCCGCCGTTTCTATTTATTCTTTGTAAGCTTACGGTGACAAAAGTGAGAAGAAAAGTTCCATCTTAAAAATATAAATTCTGAATACGGAATAGTTTCTTTCAGGAGTGTAAATCAATCTTTCAAGTGCTGTCTTCTAAGCCACGAAAGCAATATACCTGTATGCTTATAAGACAATATCGTCCATTCGGAAAAACATTCTTCCTGTTTAAAATATAAAATTGTAACCGGGTCGATCACTCTCTATTTTTGCCATCATAAACGTCAGAACAAACGGTTGAAATTCATAAATAACAATAGATATGGCAGTAAAAATATTGAGTGTAGATGATGAACTCGATTTAGAAGTATTACTTACCCAGTACTTCAGGCGACAAATACGAAAAGGTGAATACGAGTTCGCTTTTGCCCATAACGGGTTGGAAGCTTTACAGAAACTTCTGGAAACTCCCGATTTCGATATCATCCTGAGTGATATTAATATGCCGGAGATGGATGGGTTGACCCTATTGGCTAAGGTCAATGAACTGAAAAATCCGGCAATGAAGTGTATAATGGTCTCTGCTTATGGAGACATGGATAACATACGTTCTGCTATGAACAAGGGAGCGTTTGATTTTGCAACCAAACCGATCGATTTGGATGATCTGTCGCGGACTATTGAAAAGGCGATCGAACAGGTTCGCTATATCCGTGAGTCACAGCAGGAGCACAACCAACTGGAATCTATCAAAAATGACCTGGCCATTGCGGGAGAAATCCAGCAAACGATTCTTCCCCGTTCCTTTCCTCCTTTTCCGGAACTGACGGAAGTGGTTGATATTTATGCTTCCATGACTCCGGCAAAAGATGTAGGTGGCGATTTTTATGATTTCTTCCAGATTGACGATGAACGTATCGGGCTGGTGATTGCTGACGTATCCGGGAAAGGGGTGCCGGCATCCTTGTTCATGGCGGTTAGTCGGACCCTGCTCCGTGCAACTGCTCTTCGGGGTGTTTCGTCGGCAGAATGCCTTACTTATGCCAATAAGTTACTGTGTAAAGAGAGCCTGGACTCTATGTTTGTTACGGTCTTTTATGGGATTTATCATTATAAAACCGGCATGATGGACTATACCAATGCCGGGCATAATCCCCCTTATCTCCTTCGTGGCGGACGGACTGTTGAATGCTTGCCTGTCGCTTCTAATTTTGTGGTAGGCGTGTTCGATGATATTGAATTTGAGAGTAATACATTGACGTTCGGCATCGGTGACACTTTACTTCTGTATACGGATGGTGTCACAGAGGCTTTTAACGACAAGCGGGAACAATTCTCGGAAAGTAACTTACAGGATATATTGGCGTCTATGCACGAAAGTAGTTCCGCAAAAGAGGTTGTTACGAGTGTATTGCAGTCTGTTAAGACTTTCTCCGGAGACTATCCTCAGTCCGATGACATAACCCTGCTTTCTCTTCAACGAATCAAATAATATTAAAATAAAAGAACGATGGAAAAGTATGAAATTCATTTTGTAGGTTCCGTCTTGGATTCAAATACAAGCGGTGACGAACAAGCAAAAATTGTAGCTCTTATCGAGCAAGGACATTCTGTTGCATTAGATCTCAGCGGCTGTTCTTATGTATCCAGTGCCGGATTGAGAGTCATGCTTTATGCCTTTAAGTTGGCGAAAGCTAAAAGTAGAGATGTTTGCCTTGTCGGTGTGTCACAAGAGGTTAAAGACGTGATGCACATGACCGGATTCGATAAATTCTTTCGTTTTTATCAGACTCTCGATGAATTATCACAACCCTAAAAATTACCTGAGCAATGACGTTACTTCAGTTTCGCCCTGTCGATGGGAGGTTAGATGAAATTCTTAGTATGCTGATGCATAGTCGTGAAGTTGCTTCACATCCTTCCCTGTCTTATGCCATCCGTTTGGTCAGTGAAGAGATCATTGTCAATATTCTCAATTACGCTTATCCGCAGCAGGCAGAAGGTTATCTGACTCTGTGCTTATGGGATGAAGACGGAGAGATTACTTTGGAGTTTATAGATGGTGGTATTCCATTCAATCCTTTGGATAAAGCCGATCCTGATATTTCATTACCGTTAGAACAACGTGAAATAGGAGGATTGGGCATTTTCCTGGTACGTGAAATGATGGATGACGTAGCGTATACGTACGTGAATAAGGAGAATCGGTTGACCATTAAAAAGAAATATCTGCAACCCACTGATGAACCTGTATCATGATCAAGTTAAACGAAAATATCATCCGTTGGATCATTGCCGTTCCTTGTATACTTTTGACAGTATGTCTGGTCCTATACCGGGCATATCGTCATTCGGCATCGGACAGGGAGCGCCTTGCTCTGTCTCTGGAGGAATTCCGGGATAAAGAAAAGAAATCGGTTCTTATACAACGGGTCAGTCAACAAATGGAGGAGATTGCTTATCAACAAAAGGATATTTCCGAAAAGAGAAGACAGGAAGCCGTTGCGCAAACTCAAAAGGCCAACCGAATGCAACAGCAGGCAGAGTTGGCACGGGAAAGAGCGCTTGCTGCACAATTGGAGGCTGAGAAAGCGTATCGGATGGCAGATGAACAAAAGAATCTGGCGATGGAACGGCAACTACAGGCCGAACAGTCGAAGAGGGTTGCCGATACATTGGCTTTTCTGGCTTTGGGACGTTCATTGGGGACACTCTCTGTTACTCAATATCGGTCGGGCAACATGGAATTAGCTTCTCTGTTGGCATATACCGCCTGGTGGTTTACCAAGCGATATGATGGCGATGTATATCATCCGGCTGTTTTCAATGCATTGTCTTTGTCTTGCAGGCAAGATCAGCTTTGGTTCGGGCATAAAGGAGCTGTTACCGGGATCAAACTGTTATCCGGAGGCGAGGAAAAAGCAAAAGCCGGTCGGAATCCTCTGCCGGGATTGGTCACTGTCGGCAAGTACGGTGAGATGATACGTTGGAAATCGGAAAATGGGCAGACCTATACCTCCGAATTACTGTTGAATGATCCCTGTTATGATTTTCGGGATGTGCTGTTGCGGTCCGATTCACAGAAGTATGCCTTGTCATACTGCGGGCAGCTTATCTCCACGGATTCCGCCGGTATCGTTACCCGCTTTTTGCCTAAAGGAGAATATCGGCAATTGATTTCGATTGCCTCTAACTTGGTATTGGCGGTTTCCACAACCGGTATTTATTCTTTTGACTGTATCAACCATGAGATACAACCTTGTTTTCAACCGGAACATTCGATAACTTGTGTCGGTCAAATGGAAGGCTATCTCTATGTTTTTTTTAAGAATGGGACAGTAGCTTTACTTTCGTCGGATGGTACATTTCTCAGATTTATAGACAGCTTGCCCGAGAATAGTGTGGTTACTGCATTCTGTCCTCTTGCCAATGAAAGATATGCCATTGGCTGTCGTGAAGGAGTTATCCTGATTTGTGATAAGAATGGAAATATCCGGCAGAAGTTGATAGGGCATCAGGCTGCGGTTACTGCTATTTCCCGGAAAGGGAACAAACTGTTTTCGAGTAGTTACGATTGTACACTGCGTCTGTGGGATCTTTGTAAAGGAAAGACCGAGTCGGCTGTTATTGTGACAAGCCCCGGTTGGATTCATACTTTTTGCTTTCATCCGGACGGTACATCTGTCTTTATGGGAGACGAACAGGGGCGGTTGTATCGGGTGCCTGTTTCACCCGATCACATGGCTGCTGTTGTCCGTCAGGGGTTACAGCGTGATTTTACTCGAGAAGAATGGGAGTATTATATCGGTAAGCAAATTCCATTTGAATCCTATTACCTAAAAACGTATCAGCCATGAAAAAGATAGTCTTTTTGATAATGTGTCTTTGCTCGGTATATGCAAATTCACAAGAAGGTATCCCGTTTTTTGTAAACTATCCGGCTTCGGTTTATCAGGCGCACAATCGTAATTTCGATGTCGTTTGCGACAGTTGTGGAAATGTCTATTTTGCTAATTTCGAAGGTATCCTTCATTATGACTATAACCGTTGGGAAACTATTTATACACCGGGCTTTTCCCGTGTCACCCGTTTGTTTCGTGATTCGGAAGGTAGGATATGGGTGGGAGGATATAACGTGTTCGGACGGATAGAGCGTGATGGACGCGGATGTATTACGTTGAGAACCCTTCTTTCCGATCTGGACACAGACTCTTTGGGCGAATTGGAAGATATGGCAGAAATAGATAAACGCATTTATCTGAAAGCTACATCAGGAGGATATTATACGGTTCAGTCAGATTCCATTTTGGCACCGGTTCAGGTACTTCCGGCCCAATTGCAGGAAAAGTGGAGAAATCAATCCTCAGTCTCAATGAATCGGGCGTTTTCTCTACCCGGAGGAGAAACAATCTCGATAAACTCTGCCCATGGATTAATAATGGATGACAGTGGGAAAAAAGAACGGTTTTCCGTAACTGAGAGAAATGGCTTATGCAGTAACGCTGTTTCGGGTATTGCGGCCGATGGGCGTGGCAATCTCTGGGGAGCTACGGATAACGGTGTGTTTCATGTTTTTATTCCCTCTTTGTTCAGCCGTTATACCTCTGGTGAAGGTCTGAAGGGAGAGGTAATATCGGCTGTCTCTTACAAAGGAATGATATATACCGGGACCTTACAGGGATTATACGTATTGAAGCAAAACACTTTTGTTCCTGTTCAGGGAATTTCGCAAGCATGTTGGCAACTGTGTCTTTCTCCACAAGGAGAATTATATGCAGCGTCCGGCGATGGTGTGTATGTGATCCGGGATTATAATCATTCGGAAAAACTCACAGATATGGCAGCTTATTCATTGACATTCATTGGGCATACGAACCTTCTGATGGGCACTATGGATGGGATTTATCAATATTCGGCAGATGAGGAACGGATAAAGAAAATTTCCGATGTCGAAAAAGTCGTTCGTCTGGAAGTGAAGAAAGATCGTTCTGTATGGGCTAAAACGTTGTACGGAGAAATCTATTTGCGGGAAGAGGGCGAAAGCTCTTTTGTACTTCAAGACAGAGAGAGTGAAGAAGTAATGACCGAGTATACGGACAACGATGGCTGTCATTGGCAGACAAATCTGAAAGGAAAAGAGGTACAGGTACATCATTCGCAAATTGATACGGAGAAATTCAACCAATGCCTGTATGCCATTCGGAATTATGTCGTGAGGGTGATTTATATTGAAGAAGACAGGGCGGCATGGTTCGGCGGTGATTTTGGTTTAATTCGGATGGACCTTGAAAAGGCCCGGACATTTACTCCGGTTGCTCCCCGCATCTATCTTCGTGAAGTTTGTCTGAACCGTGATTCTGTCTATTGGGGAGGAGATCTGCCGGAAGAGTCCGGGGGAGCGGACTGGCAGATAAATAGTACAGTACCTCGTTTGGGGAATGATGTACGTTCCATTCGTTTTTCATTTGCTACCGATGCGCCCTGTTTCACCGGTTCCAATGAGTATAGATATCGCCTGGTCGGTTATGATCCGGAATGGAGTTCGTGGGATTCCGGGACTGTGAAAGAGTATGCCAACCTTTCGTCGGGTACGTATACGTTTTGTGTCCGGGCCCGTGATATTTACGGCACAGAGAGTGAAATGAAACAATTCCGCTTTTCGTTATTGCCTCCTTTTTATTTGCAATGGTATTGTCTGATCCTATATACCGTTGCTTTTGGAATGCTGTTGTTC
The DNA here is from genome assembly GCF_000025985.1 of Bacteroides fragilis NCTC 9343. NCBI lineage: Bacteria > Pseudomonadati > Bacteroidota > Bacteroidia > Bacteroidales > Bacteroidaceae > Bacteroides > Bacteroides fragilis. The sequence continues at coordinate 3,301,160 of NC_003228.3, read as the reverse complement.
TTATTGTTTAAATGGAGAATGCGCAGTTTGCTGAAAGAGAAGGAGAGGTTAGAGGCCCTTGTCGGCCAACGTACCAAACAGTTGGTACAACAAAAAAATGAAATTGAGGAAAAGTCCTTAAAATTGGAAAAAGCATTGAAGGAGCTGGGCCAGGCACAAGATGAATTGGTTCGACAAGAAAAAATGGCTACTGTAGGTAAACTGACTCAAGGGTTGATTGACCGTATTCTGAATCCGTTGAATTACATTAATAATTTTTCCCACCTGACCTCAGGATTACTGAAGGACCTATATCAGAATCTGGAGAGTGTAAAAGAACTTTTGGATGAAGATACCTACTTGGATTCGGTAGATGTCATCAACATGATGAGAGATAATCTGGAAAAGATTGAGGAACATGGAAGTAACACCACTCGTGTACTGAAGGCCATGGAAGAAATCCTGAGAGACCGTAACAGGCAACTGGAAAAAACAGAATTAATCGGTTTATGCCGGAAAGACATGGAGCTATTGAGCAGTTATTATCAGAAGGAGATTACGGCTATGCATATTGAGGTTCGTACTTCCTTGCCCGATAATCCGTTGTTTATTGACGGGAATGCCGAACAACTGGGAAAAACCATTATGAGTCTTCTTAACAATGGTATGTATGCCATAGCCAAAAAATACGGTAAGAAAGCCTATCCGGCAGAGATTGGCCTGGCATTGGAAAGTAAGGACGGACAGGCAGTCATTCGCCTATATGACAATGGAGTGGGGATCGAGCAGAGTATTCTGGATAAAATCTTCGATCCGTTCTTTACTACCAAAACAACCGGAGAGGCAGCAGGTATCGGTTTGTATCTGAGTAAGGAAATCATATTAAATCACCATGGGCAGATAGCAGTACGTTCTGAAAAAGATGAATTGACAGAATTCACTATCACTCTGCCATTGTGGGAGGAAAAGTCAGTATAAATAAACATAGAACAGATTGATTATGGAAAAAAACATTTCACAAGAGAAACGAATTGAAGAGTTGGAAGCACGGCTCAAAGAGCAGGAAAAGCTGGGATCATTGGGTTTGTTGAGTGCAGGCATTGCACACGAGATACAGAATCCTTTGAATTTTGTCATCAATTTCAGTAAACTGTCCGGTCAATTGTTGGCCGACCTGGCCGATAGGGTGGATGAAGCAAAAGCTCGTATTCCGGAAGCGGAACTGGAAGATATCAAAGATATACTTTCCGGGCTGAGAGAGAATGTGGACAAAATCAAAGAGCATGGTGATCGGGCTATCAGCATTATCCGTGGTATTTTGCTTTACTCCAGGGGGAAAGAAGACGAATTCATGCCTACACAAATACAAAAATTGACTAAAGAATATGTGTGGCTGGCTTATCATGCCATGCGGGCCAATTATAAGAATTTCAATATTGCTATCCGTGAAGATTATGCTAAAGATATCCCCTCGATCCGGCTGATCCCGCAGGATTTCAGTCGGGCAGTCTTGAATGTGATGAATAATGCCTGCTATGCAGTATGGAAAAAATGGCAGAATGCTCCCGAAGGATATTCCCCCGAGATAATGGTGACCTTAGAAAAGTTGGATAAAAGAGTTGTACTTTCTATTCGTGATAACGGAGAGGGCATGAGTCCGGAGGTCAAACGAAAACTATTTGACTCTTTTTTCACAACAAAACCGGTGGGGCAGGGGACAGGCCTTGGTATGGCAATCGTTCGTGATATTATAGAAAACAAACACCATGGAAAAGTATTGTTTGATTCGGTCCTGCATGAATATACTTGTTTCCGGTTTATCATTCCTATCGCATGAAACGCTGTCTGCTATATATCCTTTGCTGCTTTGGGGTTGTGCAACTGTCAGCTCAGCCGGCGGATAACATCCGTAATTCGTTTGTAAAGGCGGAAACATTTTATAAGAGCGGAGATATCGATGAAGCTTGTCGTATCTTGGAGGAGAATCTGTCGTCTTTTCAAGGTACGATGCATACCGAGGCGTGCCGTTTGGCTGCATTATGCTGTTTAGCTTTAGACCGCTTCCCGGAAGCGGAAAAGTATGTTTCGCTGTTATTGAAAGACGAACCTTATTATTATATCTCGCTTCAAGATCCGGAACGCTTTGCGGATATGGTAAGGAAACACAGGGAGACTAAAGTAACTCTGGTCACAGCCTCACAACAGGTAGAGACCCCGGAAGAAGCTCCGGTGCCTGTTACTTTAATTACGGAGGAGATGATACGGGCTATCCATGCCCGGTGCCTGCGGGATGTACTGATAGCTTATGTGCCCGGTATATCCGGTTTGTCTTCCAATGAAGAGATGAATCTGGCTATGCGCGGGGTATATTCTCCCGAACAGGAGAACATATTGATTATGCAGGATGGACAACGTCTGAACAGTTATATTACTAATGCTGTTTCGCCGGATTATGGTATTAGTCTGGCAAAAGTCAAACAAATAGAGGTGCTGCGCGGACCGGCTTCTTCGCTTTATGGCAGTGTGGCTTTGACAGCCGTGATTAATATAGTTACTAAAGACGGGGTGGATGTTCGTAATGGTTCCGTATCTGTCAGTGCCGGTAATCGGGGCCAGTTGGCTGCTGACCTGCTATTGGGAAAGCACGACATGAACATGGACTTTATGGCATGGTTCTCCTTGTACCGTGCAACGGGAGAATCGGTTTTTGTCCCGGCCGAAAAACAATATGCTCTTTACCCCAGGGACGGATTCATCCGTCTGGACAATTATTCGGGATTTCCTGCCATGGATGGAGGAATTAAATTGCAACGTGGAAATTTGCTTTTTAGTTTCAGTATGAATTACGCGAAGAAAAGGCAACCTTATAGCATGTGGCTCTTTTCTTCTCCATATTCTTATGAGCGGTTTCGTACTTTTGACGGTTCCGGCCCGGGATATTCCAGATGGTCGGCAAGAGAACAGGCTGTTTATAGCCACACGTGGCAGCGGATCACTTTCAGTACCGCATTTTATACCGATTGGAATAAAAACGTACATTATGAAACCTCGGGAGATACTTTACAAGACTATCCTATTTTTCCTAACTATGATTATCAACCTATTATTTATCCGACTCGCGGAGCATTTCAATACATCCGCTGGATGGATTTTAACGTAGGCTTTAATGGGCGTGTAAACTATGCCTATGATTGGGGGAAGCTGGGGAAAGGCAATATGCTTGGCGGTGTGGAATGGAATCGGTATACGCTTTATGATTCCGAGTATTTGGAAGGTATGAATTTTAAAGAGATCGTCAGGACGTGGATCGAAAAACGACTTTACACGGGACACGAGATGAACACGGATGCCTTTCTCCAGATTAAACACAACCTGCATAAAAATTGGATTGTCAATGCCGGCATCAGGTATGACTATAAACGGCGAAGTAATAAGCGGACATTACAGGCTTTTTCTCCCCGTCTGTCACTAATTTATCTCAGGAACGGATTAAATATCAAAGCCAGTTATTCCAGAGCATTTGTCGATGCGCCCTATTATTACAGAAACAATGAAATGGATACCTATTCGGGTGGCGAAAATCTGCAAGCTGAATATCTAAGTTCATATCAGGTGACTTGTGCTTATCATCATTCACCTTCACATATAGATGTAGAGTGTAATTTATTTTATAATCGGGCGTCCCATTTCCTGTTCACACAGCCGGAAACACGTGTTTATGAAAATGCCGGTTCTCTGGATATGGGAGGTGTCGAGGTTGTTGCCCGTTATAAGGCAGACCGACTAAGCCTGGATGGAAACCTGTGTTTTCAGAAAGTATTGAATTATACCAATTTTTTTGTTACCGATGGATCTGTGAATAACGTACCCGGCTTTTCTATGAATCTTGTAGCAAACTACTTTTTACTTAAAAAGAAAGTACAGAGCTGGTCTGCCCATTTAAAATTGAATTGCAGTAGCCACTGCTACACTCAGGTAAGTGTATTGGAAGATGGACTCAATGGAGATGCGACGAATTACACAGTCCGTTTGCCCGGTTATGCTGTCTTTTCTTTCACTACCAGATATAAGCATAAAAGGATAGAAGGCAGTCTGGGCATTGAGAATCTTTTCAATAACCGATATGAATGCGGAGGAGCGACTGTTCCTATCCGCCAGAAAGGAAGGTGGATTTCCGCCAGTATATTGTATAATTTCTAAATCAAACTAATAATGAAAACAAACATTCAAGAAAATCTTTCTCGATCACTCTCTACCTGGGGTGACAAACCGGCGGTCGTTGCAAAAGACGGTACCGTCTCTTATCAAATGCTGGAACGTTACTCTGCCAATATAGCACAATCTATCCGTCAACGTTTATCGGTAACTGATCCGTCCGGACTTCGGAATATCTGTATCGGAGTTTGTATGGAACGAAACAAAACTTTAGTACCTGCCATTCTGGCTATTTTCCGGTTAGGGGCAACTTATTTACCGATAGATCCCTCGCTGCCGGATAATCGTAAACGGTATATGGCTGAAAATGCGGATATGGTTTTGTTGTTGACCGATTCATCGAATGAAGTAGGTGGAATTCCGTCCGTCCGCCAACTTTACCTGAATGGGGAGCAACTATCCGAACCGGTTGTTGGTGACTATACTGAAGTTCTTCCCGATGATTGCGCCTATATTATATATACTTCCGGAACAACAGGCAATCCCAAAGGTGTACGTATTAGTTATCGGAATCTGGATACATTTACGAGGAATCTGATAGATAAGAAATTGTATCATTTGTCTGATCCGGCAAACAGGTATCTGGCGTTTGCGAGTATCAGTTTTGATGCTTCCATATTAGAACTGATGATGTGTATTCCGGTCGGAGGAACATTGATCCTGGCCGGTGAGGACGAACGCAGAGATATTTCTTTACTAGACGAACTGATCAGGCGCGAGAAGGTGAATATTGCTTTTTTTCCTCCTTCGTTGCTGGGCATGTTTGCCGACCTTGACTTTCCATCCTTTAAGACTCTGCTCTTTGGTGCGGAGGCTATTGGTGAAAAGTTATTTAACAGGCTGAAACAGCAGCCTTACCGGTTGATGAATGTATATGGACCGACAGAGAATACCGTACTCAGTACCATACGGATTGTAGGCAAAGATACGTCGTATGACGATATTGGCTATCCGCTCAAGGGAACTGTCTGTTATGTTTTGTCTGAAAACCTCCAACAGACAACTCTTGGGGCTACAGGAGAACTTTGCTTGGGAGGACCTCAGGTTTCGCTGGGATATATTGGGAGTGTTCAGCTGAATGAAAAATCATTCATCTCGTACGATGGAGAACGGTTGTACAGGACAGGTGACCTGGTACAGCAGCAACCGGACGGTTCGATACGGTTTATCGGGCGAAAAGATACTCAGGTCAAGATACGTGGTTTTCGTATCGAATTGACTGAAATAGCAGAACGATTGAATAGAGATCCGGACGTGGAGAGAGCCCACGTAGTAGTTGTTGAGCGGAATGGGCGTCAATTATTGGGAGCTTATTTGCAACCCTCAGTCTCCGGTAACTTTCATCCGGAAGAGGTCAAAGAGCGTTTGCGTGCAGAACTTCCTTACTACATGATACCCAATTTATGGCAGGTGGTAGATCATTTTCAGCGTACTATAAATGATAAGATTGATGTCCGGGCGCTCCCGGCTTTTACTTCATTGGAGTTGAAGTATGTTCCTCCTGTTCATCCGGGGGAGGTTATCTTATGTGGAATTTTGAAGGAAATGTTAGGTTTGCCTCAAGTCAGTGTTGAGGCCGATTTGATTGATGATCTGGGATTAACTTCGCTGGATATGTTGAGGCTTGTTACCGAGGCCAATAAAAAAGGATGTCCCATCAACGTATCTGCAGTTTATACTGCCCGTAATCTGCGCCGATTATTGCTCGTTCCGCGGCAAGAACCTATCTATTGGTACAGGCAGCAAAACCTGAAGAAACCCGTAATCATTCTGGTTTGTGGATCTGCCTATTTTAATCATTTGTACTTTAATTTGGCCGACCGCCTTTATCCCAAATATGACTTTCTAGTTGTAGATGCTATCTACGATCATTTTAATAAAGTGGCTACGGATATTCCGGAACTGTTGGAATATTATGTCCGGACGGTTCAGCCAATGATCCGGGAGCGTACCGTCTATGCGCTTACCGGCTTTTGTATGGGAGCTGAACTGGCTGTCGGCCTGGCCGAAATGTTACATCGCTCCATGGGGATAATGCCAAAAGTTTTTGCTCTGGATGGACAGGCTTGGCAAAATCCGGCTCTCTGTCAAAATTATCCTTTGTTGGTATTTCCCGGAGATACAGATGAAATGGTACGTGAACGGAACGAAATCATAAATATTTATTTTCGAACCACTCCTAATCTGATTTATCAGGGAGAGGTTATTGTTTTGCTGTCCGGATTGTTCCATCAACAGGCGGGATTGTCTCCTGAAGAGTCGTGGACGGAGGAAAACTATCGTATATTCCGGACAGAATATGACAATTGCGAAAGATTATGGAATAAATATTATCCGAACGCTCCTGTTTTGCGATTGCCGACAGATCATTGGCACTTTTTAGAAGGGGAATCATTGGAACAATTAATAACTGTGTTTTTGAAGTAGATTTATGCAGACTGAAAACTTCACTTTAGGTAAGAAAGAGCTTCTTATTTTGCTTGGCTTGACTCTTGTACTGCCTTTTCCAATCAATTGGGCATTAATCGAACTGAATCCGTTGACTCTGATGGCGGGTGCAGACGATGTGCCCACCTGGATTGGTTTCGGCGGCAGTTATATTGGAGGAATCATCGGAGGGGTCATCTCGATTATGATTCTGAACAAGACACTTCAGCAGACAGGTGTACTTCATCACGATTTGAAACTCCTGCAGTTAGATACCATAATTTATACTCAGCAACAAGATTGGTTTACCGGTTTCAAACAAGAACTGGCAGAGAATCTCAAATCTATTGATTTGTATGTGTTGAATACGGTTGTTTCGTCTATATCCATGAAAAACTATGCATATGCCAAAGAGGTGTTGACAGAAATCAATAAAGGGCTCGAATATCAGATGGTTGCCGCATCCTTTTCTTTCACTTCTACGCATTTATCATCCGAAGAAAAAAAGTATATGAATCTGGTACGCCGCGTACAGACTGAATATAGCTCTTTTATCAAGGATATTCTTTACTATATTCCTTTGGCAGAAACGATATCTTCCAGGAAAAAACTAAACTATGATCAGCTGATGGACTATACTTTGTCCCAATATGATTATTTGCAAGGTCAGGAAGGGGAGTCTACAGCTTCGGGAGCCATCATACCGCGTGTTATGGAAATCGATCCATCTGATGATATACGGAAAGAACTAGAACGGATAATGGAAGAAAGATTAACCGGGCGTACCTATTTGTATCACCTGAAGTCAGATCTTGCAGAGGCTACGCATCAATTAATTATTTATGAAGAGAACCGTATAAACTCTATTCTGCATAAACCTGAGAGAGAAATGAATTGACATATATTAATATAATATGGTATTTTTTTATTTCAGTATTAAAAATGAATTTATATTTGTTTTTATTTGGATGAAAAGTTACTTTAAACTTGATTTATCTTTTATATAGGAATAGTTTTAGAAAAAATAATCCGGTATTCGGAAAAAAAAGAGATCTAGTCAGAATGTAAAATTTCCATAGATTAATAAAATCCTATTTTTGCACTAAATGAAATTTAAAAGTTTTATATATGGGTAAAAATAGGAATCATTACAGCTTTTTTTTGTATTTTGTCTTTATCATATTTGTGCTTTTGGGTTGTCGACCTGTCCGGATACAGATGCCGGACGGAATGTATGGAAGATGGAAATCTTCTGCAGGCCGTCCGGATATTACATTAGGGACAGACAGCATAGGGAGCTTCGCTATAGTTCACCACCGTATTTATGACGGAAAAATTTGTCCTGTCCGTTATCCGCTTCATCTTAATTCACCTACTAAAGGGTATATCCGTGCAGAAGGTTGTATCCTGTTTTATTATGACAGTTTGAAATGTGTTTTATACTTCTCTCCCGGAGGTGATTATACACAATAATTACATGCAAACACTTCAGTTAACTAACAATAAATAATTTATGAAAGAGAATTCAATCAAACCGTATTGTTATTGTGGTGAGTCAGAAAGCTCATTGGTCGATAATGCTATTTTTGTTTATTTTGGTGATGAATACAGAAGAGTACTTCTGGATGAAATCTTATGGCTGGAAGCATCCGGCAGTTATTGTGTACTCTGTATGGAGAACGGTGCAGAGATAACAGTCAGCTATCCTTTGGATCGGATCTTCAATAATGACCTTCCTCGCGGCAAGTTTCAGAGAATTCATCGTTCTTACGCTATCAATGTGTTCAAGGTGACCGGATTTGCAGGTAACTATGTACATATAGGAAAGAAGATGTTGCCGGTCAGTGAATCTCACAAAAAGAATTTTTTAGCTTGTTTCCATAAAATTTACTCAAAGCGTGCATTGGGAAAATAAAGGAGGTAACTAAAAAGAAAACCAGTTTCGTTTAAAATTAAAAATTTACTACGCAAGGGATGTGCACTACCTTTGCATCGTAAGCTTACAAAAGAGAAAAACAATTAAGTAACAATTTAAAAAAACAATTATTATGGCAGTTGACAAAACACCGTCGCAGGTTGCAACCAGTGCGTTGCAGGCGATTCCGTTCGGTTCTATTATTGGTGGTCCGTTGAAAGCATGTGTGGAAGCACAGGCTTTGGCAGCAAAAACAACTTGGGAATTTATTCAGAATGTAGGTATAAATGTTAATCCCGAAACCGGTGAGAAGACAGCAGTCAATGTTTCTTTCTCTTTCATTCAAGGCGGACGTTTGGTCCAGTTGAATATTCCGTTGTTGACCATTGTTCCTATCCCTTATATTGCAATCCGTGAAGTGGATATTAATTTTAAGGCTAATATCAGTGCTTCCTCTTCAACAACGGCAGAGACGAATGAATCTGTATCTAAGGATGCGGCTTTGAAGGCTTCGGCCAGTATGAGATTCGGATGCTTCAAAATGAATGCGGATATGAACGCAAGCTATTCATCGAAGAAGGATTCTAAAGCAACTTCCGATTCTAAGTACAGTGTAGAGTATACCATGGACGTGGCTGTAAAAGCCGGACAAGACAGTATGCCCGCAGGTCTTTCTAAAATTCTGGAATTGCTGGGTAACTCACTGGATGTTTCCGATCCTGCCGGTACACTGGAAGTGAACAGCAACTTGCTGCTTATTGAAAATGGAAAAGAAACAGTACGGTTGATTGCCACCTATAAGGATGGCAGCGGTCTGTTGGCTCCTGACAAACTGACTATTACAGGAACCGGAGCCAATGCGGCCGACTTTAAGGTAAGTGGTGACAGTAAGATTATCGACTTGCCGGAAGGTACATATACTATCAAAGCAGAGGGAAGCAAGAAGGAAGTGATTGTCGAAGTGAAAAAAGATACGGCAACTCCCCAGGAAGAGGTAACGGAATAACGTTAATTAAAACTTAAAAAATCATATTATGGCTCAGTTAAGTTCAGTAATCGGCTCTATATTGCGTGATATCGTTTCGGCACAACACGAAGCAAATCTTTATTCGTTGTCGCTTGGCGACTCTTACGGAAAAGACGGAAAGGCGAAAGATTTTCAATTGCCTAATGTTATGGTAAGCGATATGGAACTGGATTTGAAATATGGTGTGAAAAGTGCATCGGAAAGTCAGCAACAGTTTAATATCAAGTATGATAAGTTCCGTCAGTTCCTTAAAGAACTGTGCGAACAAGTTGCCAGGGTAGCCATTAGCAGTGCTGTCACCACAGTGATGACTTCGGATATAGAGAGAAATGAAGGAGAGAAACACTTCTTTGAACGGCTTAAAAAAGAAAACAAACTTCATCAGGAATTCTGCACTTTTCTGAGCCGTAATATGAGAAACTCTTTCCGAAATAATCTCTATGATGCCGTAGACAGTAGTAATGGTTCTGTGAATAACGATGTTGTGATTAGCAGACTGACAGATGTCGTACGTAAAAAATTTCTTTACGATACAGATCTTGATGATCTTTTTGCCGGAGAAGATGGAGAAAAACTTCGTGATACCGCTGAAAAGAATATTATAAAAGCGATGGAAGCTATTGTAAAAAAGCTGTCGGTAGATGCCAACTTTAAAAGTCTTCATTCATTTCCACAGCTGGATGTGGCCATCACGGCTGATGAACTGATGAATATGCCTGAAGAAGCGATACACAGTTTTAAGATCAAGTTCAGCCCTCGCAATTATTCAGTCAGTCAAACGGATGATGATTCGTTACTGGAAGATTTTGTGATGCGATAAAATCAAATGATATAATATGGATAATAAGAAAGTTAGGAGCACTAGTAGCCAGGTAATGGAACTTCAGCAATTGATTGCCGGTCCTTTGATTGCAACTATTGAAGCGGATTCATTATCTTCACAAAGATATCTGGATTATCTGATGAAAATCGCATTTGAATCCTATGATCCTGTGACAGGACGGACCGGTAAGATACGTATGCTTACGTTCAACTATCAGAGTCAGGATGCCGGCGGGGGAAGAACGCAAAGTGTAAGTATACCGATACTGACATTGGTACCTCTGCCACTGTTGCAAGTACAGGAAGCAGATTTCGATTTCGATATTAAAATTCTGGATGCGCTGTCGGAAACAGCTGAAGAGAAATTTTCACTGGAAGAAGGTAAAAGCGTGAATGAGCCGCAAAGTGGAGGGGGATTTAAACTCCGGGCTTCACTGGCTCCCAAACAAGGAGAAGGCAGCAGCACTTCGAATGTGCAGCAGAGCTTGTCGGCAAATATGAAAGTGAAAGTGAAGATGCGTCAGGCAGATATGCCTGCGGGGTTGTCTAATCTGTTACATCTGACGGCGAGCAATATGCAAGTAGAAGAAACTGAAGCTGAAGAAATAACGGAAGGAGGAAATAAATGAATAATGTAGCCGAACATGCCCGTGAACAGAAAGCCGGGATGAAGTGCCCGCAATGCGGAGCATTTATTGAGACATCGATCTTTGAATTATTGACATCCAATGCCTTGCAGTGTCCATCCTGTCACTTGCGTTTGAACATAGACCGCATGAAGTCGAAAGCAGCTTTTGACGCATTGCGGAAAGTTCAGAATGCGCAGGAGAATTTGGAGAGAAAAAGCAAGTTCAACGGTTAAACGGACGAGGCATGAAATTGACTTTTTTCAAGCGGATGGGGGAGAAGATCCGCCATCCGTTCCGAAAGGAAATTCCGAAAACAATTCCCGTTGTAGAAACTGCCCCTCAGCCGGTAGCGGATAATGCAACCGAAGCAACGGCAGAAGAATCTTCCGTCATAAGATCGGCAGATCAATGTGGGGAACAGGCACGTTATTTTTTACTAAGAAATAACAAGCCGGTTGGTAAACCTTTCAGTTATTATCATCCCGAGATACGGATCGTTCATGTCGGTAGTTTTGTAAATGCCTTTTTATTTTTCTTGCGTATGTGCGATCAGCGTCTGTTGACCTATCGCCAGACCGGAGAATATCTGCATTGTACAGCCGTTTTTCCGGATGAAAGCGGTAATTTGTATTTCACGAATAAAGTGACTTGCCGTAACAAGGAAAATACTGTTGCGGTCCTGAAAATTGATTATGTTGGCCTTAAGCCAAAAATCACTGAAATTAGATTTGAATTAAATATTAAAAAATGAAAGAGTATGAATCCTATATTGAATAAAATGGGCGCAAATGCCAATGAACAGAAAAAACTCTTGATGGAGTGTGTGTCAATGCTTGAAAAGTATGTGAACAGATTTCCGGCAGAAAAGGGATGTGCTTCATTCTCCGGAGAAGATATGAAGCTGTGGAAGGAAGTTTATTTTCCGAAACTTGTTCAGACGGATATTTTGTTGGACGGTAAATTTTTCTGTGGCACGTCGTCCGGTAATAGTGGTATTGGTACAGACGGTTATTTTACCGGTTATGAATTTTTCCAGTTTATTTATCGTGCCTACAAGGCGCTTTATGAACTGGAAAAGGCTTCACAAATGAGATGATAAATAAAAAATAATTGGAATATGAAGACTATTAAATTAGGTTATGAAGGTGAAGAAGCTCTCTTGCTGTGTCGGGAGTTGAAACGCAATGGTTATTCAGTAAAGGAAAGCCGGACTTTTACACAAGAAATGAAAGAGGCAGTTATTGATTTTCAACAGAAAAACAAGTTGGATGCTGATGGAATCGTGGGATATCGCACTTGGGAAGTTCTGTTCTTTACAGGGCATCCCATTACCGAACGTTTGACTGAAGAAGATTTTATTCTTGTGGCCCGGTTGCTCGATGTGGAAGTGGCTGCTTTAAAAGCGGTACAGCAAGTAGAAACAGGTGGGAGAGGAGGATTTTTTGCTCCCGGTAAGCCCGCTATCCTTTTCGAAGGTCATATTTTCTGGAATCAATTGAAAAAGCGGAATATCAATCCTGAATCGCATGTGAAGGGGAATGAAAACATTCTCTATCCCAAATGGGAGAAGGGACATTATAAAGGCGGTATGGGTGAATACGATCGTTTGGAACAAGCCCGTAAGATCAATCATGAAGCAGCGGATGCTTCTGCCAGCTGGGGGATGTTCCAGATTATGGGTTTCAACTATGCAGCCTGTGGAGAGAAGAGTGTCGACAGCTTTGTAAAAGCTATGTGTATGAGTGAATGTCGACAATTGGTGCTGTCCGCCCGCTTTATCAAACAATCCGGAATGCTTTCCGCTTTGCAAGCCAAAGACTGGGCAGAGTTTGCCAAACGTTATAATGGTCCTGCTTATGAGCAGAATCAATATGATAAAAAATTAGCAGCGGCTTACCAGAAATTTTCGTAGGACAATTATAACCTTTGAACCATCTCAATAAAATTTGAATTAAAAGAGAACTGTGGATTAAAAAAGAGTGGTGAACAAACTGTGAAGCTTGTTCACCACTCGCTATTATCATCTTACTTCTCAGAGAAGTATTTTAAGAACTGGGTACGTTCAAACATGTTGATGCCTCCCACATCTTTAGCGTTCAGCTTACCTTTGAATTGAGAAATGTGCTTAAATCCTTTCCGCTCCATCCATGCGCTAAGGAAGCGGTTCATTTCTCCTACAAACAGATTGGTGTTCTGGTAGATGGCACTACATATTTCGATGGCCGATGCTCCTGCTAAAATAGCTTTTACAATTCCGTCCGGTTTATGAATTCCTCCTGAAGCGGCATAATCAATTTTAGATACCAGTGAAGAAGAGATACCTATCCAACGCAGGGTTGTCGAAAGGTCGGATGCGTTGCTGAACACGTCTCCTGAAGTATGCTCCATCTTCTCTACGTCAATATCCGGTTGGTAGAAACGGTTGAAAAGGACAACAGCTGCTGCACCGTTGGCATAAAGTTGATCGATCAAGGCTACCGGATTGGTAAAGTTACTGCCCAATTTCATAATAACCGGGATGCGAATTGTTTTCTTGATGTGGCTCAGAATATCGATGTGACGTTGTTCAAATGAGCCGTATTTATATTGGATGTCCGATTGTAGAGCAAGAATATTTATTTCCAGTGCGTCTGCACCGGCTTCTTCTATTTGCTTTGCAAAGTCTACCCATTCAGCGTCGGTATAGCAGTTTATACTTGCAATAACAGGAATGGTGCATATCTTCTTGCTTTCTTTAATCAGTTCCAGATATTCTGCCAATTTATGATTACGGATATATTCAGCCAGATAATCACTTCCTTCCGGATAGTATGATGGATTCCTCAGACGGTCAGCTTCCATCATAATTTGTTCTTCAAATAGTGATTTCAGGACAATGGCTCCTGCACCGGCAGCTTCCAGCTTTGCGTTTTTAGCGGCACTGTTAGTAAGTCCCGAACTACTGATAATTACAGGATTTTTCAAAGTCAATCCCGCAAAAGTTGTTTTTAAGTCGGCCATGGTAATTATTGTTAATGGTTTTTTCAATGAATCTGTTACTTCATTGATTCAATTATTAATAAACTCTTTCCCCGAAGATTTTACTTCCTACTCTTACCAATGTACTGCCCTCTTTAATGGCCAGATGATAGTCATGGGACATTCCCATTGAAAGTTCGCAAAAAGTCGGTTCGTTGGCAAAATATTGTTTTTTCACCTCATGGAAAAAACAATTTAAAGAACGGAATTCCCGTTCGATTTGTTCTTTCGAATCTGTGTTGGTAGCCATTCCCATCAGTCCGCATATCTGTATGTTTGCCAATGCTTTCCATTCGGCGGCATTCAACATCTCTTTGCATTCGTCAAAACTGAAACCAAACTTGGTTTCTTCTTGAGCGATGTGTATTTGCAGTAAACAGCGAATAACTTTTTCTGCCTTTATGGCTTGTTTGTTCACTTCTGCCAGCAGTTTGTAAGAGTCGATTCCGTGTATCATGGACACATAAGGCGCCATATACTTGATCTTGTTTGTCTGCAAGTGCCCGATAAAATGCCACTCAATGTCTTTGGGCAGGCTTTCATACTTGCCTGTCATCTCCTGCACTTTGCTTTCTCCGAAAATTCTCTGTCCCGCGCGATAGGCTTCTTCAATGGCTTCGTTCGGATGGAATTTCGAGACTGCAACCAGTCGAACGCCGGATGGCAATTCGGCCAGGACCTGCTTTAAGTTATCAGTAACATTCATTTTTATACTGTTTTGAGTTCATTTCACCACAGATTACACGGATTTTCACAGATTGATAATTTTTTATTTCATTGAAAATTAGATTAAAACATCTGTGTTAATCTGTGTCAATCTGTGGTGAACTTAGTTCATTTCCTTATATAATATTATACTTCCGGTTTATCATTAGGCTCAGAACTATATGGATATACATCCATGATTGCTGTTTCAGCAACAGAACCTATCTGATAATCAGCCATTGTACCTTTCATGCCTTCGTCCAGCTTTTTTACAGCATCGCGCAGGTCGGCTGCCTGTACCAGAACTTGTGTCGACGTTTTTTTCTCAGCACCACTTTTTTCGTCTAGTGTGATAAAAATCAGTTTACACTTAAACCAGCGGTCAGCAGCTTCTTCTTCGCTGGGGAAAAGTTCACTATAGTTGGCTCGTTTGATATCCGATACGGTAAATTCTCCTGTAATGAACGGGGTCATCTCCTCAATAATGCGTGCTTCTGCTTCTGTAAAGCTGAGTGCATCCACGAGATAAGGTTCAGTAACTTTCTTGTTCATTCCGTTTTCCATCAATTTCTCGTAACGGATCTTACACTCAAACCAAGTATGCATTGACATATTCTCTTTTGATTTTTAAGTAGTTAATATATGATTTTCTATATAGATCTGCCTATATGCTAATCTATTCTACTACAAAGATAAAGAGAAAATCTGAAAGGTTGAGAAAATGGAGAAAGATAATTGTGAATAAGGATTTTAAAAGGAATGTGGTGATTGTAGGCAAAAACAACTAAAAATATATTTTCCATGTGAATAAGAATAAAATGTTATCTCTCTACATCTTTAATTATAGATGTGGTTTGGTGATATTTTTATGTATTTTTTTACTTGGATAATAATATCAAATACCTACTGATTTCAATATGCCAGCCTCTTATAAAATAGACCAGTTTACCAGTGTTTTTATGAAATAACATACACTTGTAAAGTAATACTTAATGGTGTTAAATATTATGGGGTGCGTAGGGACAAATCGAAGTTTCATGTTCTTAATTATAATATATGGTTACTTGTTTATTTATTGTATGAAAGTAAGGAAATGCAATACATGATTGATTATTCTTAATTAATGGCAAAGTGTTGATGAGATTCATTTTATTTATCATATTTTCTTTATGTTTGCCTTTGGTCATGCAAGGACAAGAACAAAATGTGTGGACACAAAATGACTCTTTGATGTTAAAGAAAATATTAGCAGGACAAGCTGAAATCCGAATTAACCGGGAGGCATTAAGAGAACTCGACAGAGCTTTTTCTTCTCCACGACGCTTATTTAAATCTCAATCTCGTTCTGCCATTTTACTAATCAAAGATTTCCTATTGTACAGACCTAACGTCTTTACAGGTAAATACCATATATCCACTTTTAAAGTTAATGAGTTGAATATCCGGCAAGATTCGCTCTTCATGAATGTCCACATGTTGGGCAATAAACAGTTATTTGTAAAATCCCAGTTGGATATAGGGGATCCCCGAGTATTGATAAAGAGGAAAACTGATATACAGTTTAAGTTTACAGACCATTTGGCGTATCGTGTTTATGGTGGCTATACTATTGATAAGAACCGAACAATAATATTGCCAACTACAGCTACTCCATATTATGTGGGTATAGGCTTTTCTTATAGTCTCAATAAGAAATTACAGTTAAAAACAGGGATAGAGTATCAGTACAATGTTATTTATAAGCGTTGGGAATGGGTTTGGAATTCCGGTATCCGTTTTAACTTTTAATGATTTCAGGCTAGATTCTCTACTTGTGTTGAACTATGGAATAAACCTTTATATGCTTTACTATATAAATTGGAAGATTTCGTTAAAATAGAGTGGTCTCTCTGATACAAGAAAGTATTTTTATAAATACAGTTTGTTATCCTTATAATTAACATTGTTAACTCCCTTTCTCAGCCATTTTTATTCTTGTGTGCAAATAACAAGCCTTTTGCATTTAAAACACTTGTTATTTGCATCCAAAGAATAAACTTTAACTCTGTGTTAAAACAAAGCTTTTACTGACAGATGTTTTGAACTTTGAATGGTTTGTATTTCAGTTTGTTAAGTCTGATCTTTACTTCTTAGGCCTACTGAAGATCTCTGTAGACTAAAACCGATATACTTGCTTTTTTGTCAACTATGAAAAGAGGGGCTGTACTGTTCCCTCTCTTTCATAATCTGACAGTCTGAGAATGGCATTTACTTCGTTCACCTCGTTAATGCCTAATCTTTTCAGGATATCTGCCAGACCCAGATAATTGTGGGCCATTGTATTAAAGGCGTATCCTGGTATTGGTAGAGGAACAGAATCCTCTTTCCCCTCGGGGGAGGGGAACTGCAGTTACGGATGCTCTATTCTATGGGAATGGTACGAGTGAACGTTTATTTAATATCGGTCTGTGTCTGCCTTCGGGACCTACATTGACAGATGAGGATATCAGGAGAGTGGTGGATACGATCAGGAAGATGTAGTGAAACTATAATATTCATTACAAAGAGAATCGGCTGGAATGTTCTAAATGTTTCAGCAGATTTTTTGTATTCAGTTTACCGTTCCGGTTGTTTGCTCGTATAACTTTTATTTGTGGTGCGTTGCTTTTGGATATATTTTTTTTACCTTTGTGGAAAATAAATAAAAGAATATACTTATGGAAAAATTGCATATCCGGAAGATTGCTTCATTGGGGTTGATGCTTTGCTTTTTTACGGGGGGAGGAGCACAGACACCTGTCAAAGTGGAAAAAAGGAAAGAGCATAAATCGAATACTGTAATACCTGTTGTCAAGGGAAATGTGACAGATACCTTGTCACTTGTATCATTTAACGATTTTCATGGAGCCTTTGCCTGCGATAAGGGTGTTCCCGGAGCCGGCCAACTGGTACAAACAGTGTTGACACAGAAAGAGAAAAATAAAAATACCATCGTGCTTTCTGTCGGAGATAATTTCAGCGGAAGTTATTTCTCAAGAATAACCAGAGGCAATCCGTTACCGGAAATGTTTCAGGAAATGGATGTAAGAATGTCCGCTGTAGGTAATCACGAGTTTGATTGGGGATTACCCTATCTGACGGATACGGCGAAGGTATATATGAATTTTGTGGCAGCCAATATTATAACGGATCGGGGAGATACGTTGGAGTGGGCTAAACCTTACCGGATTGTGACTCTGAATCTGAAGAATGGAGGAACGGTGCGGGTGGCTTTCGTAGGGTTGACAACGACTGATACGGCACATAAAACGAGTCCGGAAAATATAAAGGGACTGGCTTTTGTGCATCCTGTATATGCAGCCCGTGTCGAGACTGCCTGTCGGTTGAAGAAAGAAGGCAAAGTGGATATGGTAGTCCTCTTGATGCATATCGGCACTAACATGAAGAATAGAGATATTATAGAAGAGGAGAATGCTAAATTGCTGCCTTTCCTGAAAGGAGTGGACGCAATCATTTCCGGGCATTCTCACGAAGTTGTTCTTAGTAAGGTGAACGATGTACCCATTATCCAGGCAGGGGTAAACGGTACTCATATCGGTAAGTTGGATTTTAGAGTAGTGAAAGAAGAGGGCGGCAATCGCATCTCTTATATAGGAGGCGATACAATTCGGACAGAGGGGCCGTCTAATGCACATATCGATTCGTTGGTCGATAAAGTATTGGCGGTATACGGACTGTCGGAAAAGCTGATTTTGGCAAAAGATGCCCTGATCCACGATCGTACCATTAATAAATGGGAGTACACTCCGGTGGGAGCTTATGTGACAGCTGCCTACGTCCGGAGTTTCTTAGAGAATGAAAAAGTGCCTGCCGAATTGAAAGTGTTGCCTGTCATTGGGGTAAATCATTTTGGTGGTTTACGTGCCAGTATTCCGGCGGGTGAGGTCACAAGGTTGCGTGCCGGCAATGTGCTTCCATTCGGTGGTAACGTGGTGGCTTATGAATTTACGGGTGAACGGTTGAAGCAATTATTGGACGATGGACGCAGGAATAAAAACGGTTTTCTGCAAACTTCTTATTTAAAACTACATTTGAATTCGAAAGGAAATGTTGAAACGATAACCGACTGCCGTACCAATAAGATAATCCGTGATGACGATAAATGTATCGTTGTATTGGATGCTTTCATCACCTCGGGTGGCGACGGTTATGACAGCAAATTATTTTCAGGTTATGAAATAGGAGATTTTAATAGTCAGAATCTTGAAACAACTGTGGCTTTTATCGATTATTTGAAGAGTCTGAAAGGGTTTGTCTCCTCTGAGGCTGCGCCGATACCCATAGTACAAAAGTAAAAAATCAGAGCTAAGACAAAAGCGATCAGGCGGCTCAAAATGTATAATTACATTTTGAGCCGCCTGATCGCTTTTGTGTTTTTTAAGTTTTTTATCTTTCACTTATTAATAAATTATTGCTAAATTCGAACGATTTTTTGCAAATCGACATTGTTTACTAATAATTTAATTATATGGAAAATTTGGAAACAGCGCTCCTACTGATGGTAGTCGGGATGGCAACTGTCTTTGCTATCCTCCTCATTGTGATCTATTTAGGAAAGTTACTTATCTCGTTGGTTAATAAATATGCTCCTGAAGAACAGCTTCCTGCAAAGCAAGGTGCCCAATCACCGGTTCCTATTCCCGGAAATATTGTTGCAGCCATTACGGCGGCCGTTAATGTGGTGACTCAGGGAAAAGGGAAAGTGGCTAAAATCGAGAAAATCTGAAAATTAATCTTATAGAATAATACCGAAAACGGAAATGAAAAGAGAAGTAAAATTTAGTCTGGTTTTTAGAGACATGTGGCAGTCTGCCGGTAAATATGTGCCTCGGGTAGACCAGTTGGTGAAGGTAGCACCTGCTATTGTTGAAATGGGATGTTTTGCCCGGGTAGAAACAAACGGCGGTGGTTTTGAACAGGTAAATTTATTGTTTGGTGAAAACCCGAATAAATCGGTGCGTGCATGGACAAAGCCTTTCCATGAAGCCGGGATACAGACACACATGTTGGATCGTGCTCTCAACGGGCTTCGTATGAGTCCTGTTCCGGCCGATGTGCGTAAGTTGTTTTATAAAGTAAAGAAAGCACAGGGGACGGATATCACCCGTACATTCTGTGGGCTGAATGATGTACGCAATATCGCTCCTTCTATCACTTATGCCAAAGATGCAGGAATGATTTCGCAATGTTCGCTTTGTATCACCCATTCGCCAATCCATACGGTGGAATATTACACCAATATGGCACTGGAACTGATAAAACTGGGGGCGGACGAGATTTGCATTAAAGACATGGCAGGTATCGGACGCCCCGTTTCTTTGGGCAAGATTGTGGCAAATGTCAAAGCTGCGCATCCCGATATTCCTATTCAATATCACAGCCATGCAGGACCGGGCTTTAACATGGCCAGCATTTTGGAAGTATGTGAAGCCGGGTGTGATTATGTAGATGTCGGAATGGAACCGTTGTCGTGGGGCACAGGACATGCCGATTTATTGAGTGTACAGGCCATGTTGAAAGATGCGGGATTCCAGGTACCTGAGATTAATATGGAGGCCTATATGAAGGTGCGTGCCCTGATTCAGGAATTCATGGACGACTTTCTGGGACTGTATATCAGTCCGAAAAACCGGTTGATGAATTCATTGTTGATAGCTCCGGGACTTCCGGGCGGAATGATGGGAAGCCTGATGGCAGATTTGGAAACGAACCTGGAATCTATTAATAAGTATAAGGCAAAACACAATCTTCCTTTTATGACACAAGATCAGCTTCTGATCAAGTTGTTCAATGAAGTGGCTTATGTATGGCCCCGCGTCGGATATCCTCCTTTGGTTACTCCTTTCAGCCAGTATGTGAAAAATCTTTCGATGATGAACGTTATCGCGATGGAGAAAGGAAAAGAGCGTTGGGGAATGATCGCTGATGATATTTGGGATATGATTCTGGGCAAAGCCGGACGTCTGCCGGGCAAGCTCGCTCCTGAAATTATAGAGAAAGCCGAGAGAGAAGGACGGAAATTCTTTGAGGGAAATCCGCAGGATAACTATCCGGATGATCTTGAGAAATATCGCAAACTAATGAAAGAAAAGAAGTGGGAGACAGGCGAGGACGATGAAGAACTCTTTGAATATGCGATGCATCCGGCTCAATATGAAGCTTATAAGAGCGGAAAAGCGAAAGAGGATTTTTTGGCTGATGTAGCAAAACGCAGGGCTGAGAAAGAGCAGGTGCCTACGGAAGAAGCGAAACCTAAAACACTTACGGTACAGGTAGACGGGCAAGCTTACCGGGTGACAGTTGCTTACGGAGACACGGAACTGCCTGTTGCACCGGCTTCACAACCGTCTGCTGCTGCAGGTGAAGGGAAAGAGGTACTTTCTCCGCTTGAAGGAAAATTCTTCCTGGTAAAGAATGCGCAAGAGACTCCGCTCAAGGTAGGCGATGCGGTGAAAGAAGGTGATGTGCTTTGCTACGTGGAAGCAATGAAAACCTATAATGCCATCCGCGCCGAATTTGGTGGAACGGTAACAGCTATTTCTGCAAATCCCGGTGATACGGTTTCTGAAGATGATGTATTAATGAAGATAGGATGATGAACGGAATATTTGAAAAATTATATGATATGACTGCCTTCAGCAATATTGTTGCCGAACCGCAGTTTCTGGTGATGTATGTCATTGCCTTCGTTCTCTTGTATCTGGGTATAAAGAAACAATACGAGCCTCTTTTATTGGTGCCGATTGCCTTTGGAGTGCTGTTGGCTAACTTCCCCGGCGGAGGAATGGGAGTGATACAGGCTGACGAGAATGGCATGATCCTGGTGAACGGAGTAATGAAGAATATCTGGGAGATGCCTCTCCATGATATTGCTCATGAATTGGGACTGATGAACTTTGTGTATTATATGCTTATAAAGACAGGGTTCCTTCCCCCGATCATTTTTATGGGAGTGGGGGCCTTGACGGACTTCGGACCGATGCTTCGCAATCTGCGTCTGTCTATATTCGGGGCTGCCGCTCAATTGGGTATCTTTACTGTGTTGTTGGTAGCTATCCTGATGGGATTTACACCCAGTGAAGCAGCTTCTTTGGGAATTATCGGTGGTGCGGACGGACCTACGGCCATCTTTACCACCATCAAGTTGGCTCCGCATCTATTGGGCCCGATCGCGATTGCCGCCTATTCTTATATGGCATTGGTTCCGGTTATCATTCCACTGGTCGTTCGTCTTTTGTGTACCAAGAAGGAACTGAGTATCAATATGAAAGAGCAGGAGAAGAAATATCCATCGAAAACGGAAATTAAAAACCTCCGTGTATTGAAAATTATTTTCCCGATTGTGGTGACTACGGTCGTGGCTCTGTTTGTACCGAGTGCAGTGCCCTTGATCGGTATGCTGATGTTCGGTAACCTGGTGAAAGAGATCGGTGCCAATACTTTCCGTCTGTTTGACGCAGCTTCGAATAGTATCATGAATGCGGCAACCATTTTCCTGGGTTTGTCGGTAGGAGCCACGATGACAAGTGAAGCTTTCCTGAACTGGACGACTATCGGTATTGTGGTAGGAGGATTCCTGGCTTTTGCTTTGTCGATAGCAGGAGGTATCTTCTTTGTGAAACTGGTGAATCTGTTTACGAAGAAAAAGATTAATCCGCTGATTGGTGCTACGGGACTTAGTGCGGTTCCTATGGCCAGCCGTGTAGCCAATGACATTGCTTTGAAATATGATCCTAAAAATCATGTATTGCAATATTGTATGGCCAGCAATATCTCGGGAGTGATCGGGTCTGCCGTAGCGGCAGGGGTGCTGATCTCTTTTCTGTCTTAATCCGGGCTGACCGGTTGCTATTTTGTTTGGCTATATTCTGTTGGCCTTTATTTCCTGGACCATAACAGATCAGGCTGAATCTTAAATAGGAATCTGCATAATTAATTTGTATAAAAGCTTCCGGTTCCTTTTTTTAAAAGAAGGACCGGAAGCTTTTTTTATACTTTATCGTTGAAACATTTGGTATGAATCTTTCATTTTAAGGTTGAGATTGGTGACTTGGACGAGATAGTCTTTAAAGAAATTTTCGGATTGGATCTTGAATCACAAGTTGTAGAATACGGGCATAAAAAAATGTTCCTCCGACCACGCCTGGCCGGAGGAACACACACAAACAAAACAAATAAAAGCAGTCACGATTCGCATCGGGACGCCCCTACACCCGGTATTATAACCGGGATTTATAAATATTGAAAGGGATCAACATTTATTCTTTTGAGAAATCTTTAATTCGTTGCTCTTCTGATAACTGGCATATTAATAATATATTGTCTTTTTCGGCTATGATGTAATCGTTCAGCCCTTGTATGACTACTCGTTTTTCCTGTGAGGCGTGCACCATGCAGTTTCGGCTTTCATACATCCGGATATCCGGTCCTACTGTTGCATTGCCTTCTTTATCTTTTGGCAACAAGGTGTGTAATGCTCCCCAGGTACCTAAGTCCGACCACCCCATTTGGGCAGGTAATACATAAATCTCTTCCGCTTTTTCCATCACTGCATAATCTATCGAGATACTTTCGGCAGTGGGGAATAGCTTCTTCACGCTTTCTTCCTCGCGTTCTGTATAAAAGTCGGGATATATCCGGTCGAAAATCTGAGCTATCCCCGGTGCATATACCCGCATTACGGCTGTGATCGTTCTCACATTCCAAACGAATATTCCTGCATTCCAGAAGTAGTTGCCTGCTGCCAGATATTTTTCAGCAGTTTCTTTATCAGGCTTTTCCTTGAATGCTTCTACGTGGAATATTTCTTTGTCTCTCGTTATCGGTTCACCTGCGGCGATATATCCATATCCGGTTTCCGGACGGGCAGGTTTTATTCCCAATGTGATGATGGCACTGCTTTTATCAGTGAACAAAAGCGCTTTCTCAATCACCCTGCGAAATTCAGTGGTATCGATTACCACTTGATCGGAAGGAGTCACGACAATGTTGGCTTCCGGATATTTCTTTTTTATTTTCCAGCAGGCATACGCAATGCAGGGAGCTGTATTTCTGGGACAGGGTTCTGCCAGTATATTACTTTCCGGGATACCCGGCAGTTGCTCCCGAATAGTATCTATATACTTTTCCGAAGTGACCACCCACATGTTCTCCTGTGGACAAACATTACCGAATCTCTCTACAGTTAGCTGAATCAGTGTTTTCCCACATCCCAATATATCTATGAATTGTTTGGGACATTCCGGTGTACTCATGGGCCAAAATCGACTTCCTATGCCACCGGCCATAATTACTACATGATTGTTCATTGTTAACCTCTTTCTTTATTTGTTACGTTTGCCGAGCAGTTTCTCTATCCAGCTTAAATCGCCGGTCGGTTTCTGCCTGTCACATAGAACAGGTTCGTATGGCTTTTGTTCATGGATCATCTGGTAGATGGTTCCCCAGTCAGGCAAACCTCCCAGGTTCCGGTCATCAATAAACAGGTCTGCTTTCAGTTTACGGGAGAATCCGTTATGACTCTTTTCTTCTTCCGGATAGTCCTTGTTGACAGAATAGAAAAAGACTCCCCGTTGGCGGCACCATTCAATCGCTTCTTCAAGCAATTCTCCTTCGCGTACGGTCCATAAGATAAGCTTATGTCGCTCCTGAGCCAATATTTTCAGGGTTTCTGTTGCGAATGGAATTTCTTCTCCGATCTTCGGATAGCGGTGTTCTACGATGGTACCATCAAAATCAACAGCAATCGTCATGTGATTAGTGTGTGTGAATTGTGATTATTATTTGTTTTCAGGAATGTATACAATCATTGCATTACATCCCGTTTTGTTTTCATATCCCATCGCTTCCGGTGTCGATTCCGAAATGCGTTCGGGAGAGATGTGATATTTCTCTATCAATATCTTCCGGATGGCTTCCGAACGACGTTTACGCAGCTCCTGATCCGCTTTTTTGTCGGTCAGGTTATCACTGAAAGCAATGATCCGGATACTTGCGTTATTATTCTTCATCCATTCGCCAATTCCGTCTATTTTCTGTCCCTGCTCTTCGCTAACGAATGAACTGAATTCGTCGAACATAATATCGATGGAGAGTGCATCCTTTGGCGGAACAATCATCAGGTTTTGCCCGTCTGTTATTTTCCGGCGTTCCTTTAATTCCTGCTTCATTTGCATTACCTCTTCACAGAGCATCCCTATTTTCTCCTTTATCTCCAGTAGATCCGCTTCCGGTAGATAGAGGGGGTGGATGCTGTTGTCCACGCTCTTCCGATATTTATCTCTGAAAGTATATGCAAGTCCTATTGTGAGGTTGCTTTGCATATAAATTTTGTTGTTCAGTTCTTTGCTGTAGTATTTGGGTAAAACCTTCAATCCCGGTTCTATAAATACGCTGAATTTTCTGTTTACATTGTACGAAGCCTGAATCGAGAAGTTACCCGAAATGGTGTTGACTCTTGTATATTTCGGATCATTGTCCCCAAAGTCATAATAGTTGAAACCGGCACCCAGAATAGCCGCCAGATTAAATCTTTTGAATCCATTGTTTCCTATCAGAGTCAACATATAATCCAGGTTTGCGCTGAGTTGCGTGGCTTCTGTGTCATTCCCTATCCGGTTCTTACCGATCTCCGCAGTGGCTCTGAATCCCGAAAGAGGCGTCAGATATACACCTCCGGAGATTTTGCCGCCTGCATATACGTTACCGATTGTCTTGGTCAGCCATTCTCCATTCAGGCCACCGGATACAAACCAATTTCCTCTTTCAAACTTTTCCCTGGCGTTTGGCTGTTCCTGTGCCTGTAAGTTACAGGTTGTCAGCAGCAGTACTGCCCCAACGATCCATCTGTTTTGTTTCAATCCCAATATATTTGTCATGGTTGTGTTATATTAATACGACATTGATTGATGCAATCTGTTTCTTTTTGTTTCCCGGACCGGTCACAACAATCGAAGTGATATAGAATTTATCTCCTTTCTCCAGTTGTCTGATCAGTTCCATTTGCCTGGCCGAGAATTTGTTCCCGGTGTTGGGTATTGAAGTTACCGCTTTACTGCTTCCTTTGATCAATACCATTTCAAAGCTGCTGATCTCGTAGTTGGCTTTCGGACCATCGCTGATTGAAGCTCCCAGCTGTGTCATGTTGGATACCAGCCGTTTGTTAATGGGCACATTTCCCCGGTATTGCACCGTTCTCCCGTTTTCATCCGTGCAGAGTATATAGGGTGTCGGATCGGGCAGTGCCTTTACGGTATACCGGTATTCGGCCAGTTGCCTTGCCACCCCGTTTTTTATCTGTGTGGCGGTAACTGTCGCTGTCTGTGCTTTTTCGTCGGGAACGGCTATGCAATGGTTTCCTCTTTTGAGTATCTTTCCGTTCGTCATCCGGAATGTCACCTCGTTGAACGGTATTCCCGCAGTCAGTATATTTAGCGGGTTTTCATAGTCGGTATACAAGATACTTGTTAAGGCGGGTGTGATCTGTACTACAGGCAGGTCCACCGTTCCATCTTTATTTACTATCATCTGGTCTTCATTGATGAATACAAAAGCTCCGCCTTTTCCATCTTCTGCCTCTTCGTACAGCAGTGACCGATATACTTCATTCACGCACAGCAACACCTCTTCCTGCATTTTATTGATAAATGTCACTCCACCGATGGCAGGAAGATAAGAGAAGGTTTCCTTTTCCCAGGATATTCCGGTACCCGGACTTTCCGTATTGAGGTAAGTGCCTACCAGTTGTCTGTGTGCATCATTCTTGATCAGCGATAAAGCGTCTTCTTTGAATGTATCCAGTGAGAGCCTGAGTGTTTTCCCTTTCCCCCCGGTGACCGACAGAAATACCTCCGGCACAGCGTTCAAGTCATCTTTTGCCTTTAGCTTGCCGGCTTCATATTTCTCTTTGTCCGCTTTCCGGGCGATATCTTCTTTCAGTTCCTCCAGTGTATCCATTAGTTTTCCTGCCGCCGCATCTATGTTCTGTGCAGATAAAGCCGCTTTATCATTTCGGCTGTTAATTCTTTCCAGTAAAGTCCGGTTATATTCTTCCAGCTTTTTTATTTGTGGAAGGTAGTCGTTGTTCATTTGTCCATACCCCTCTAAGACATCCGACGATATATTGATGGCCAGCATAGCAATCAATACCACGTACAGCAGGTTAATCATCTTTTGCCTTGGCGGCAATGTATATTTAGCCATGTCTCTTCGTCTTATTTCCCGGTTTTTACATTCATGGCATTCAGCATCTGACTATATTGCTTGTTCAGTAATTCTATGTATGCTGCCATTTTTTCTGTCTCCTTTTTCAGTTCCTCCGAATTCATCTCGTTCAACGACTTAGCGTGTTCCGTCATTCCCTTTATTTGCGCTTCGTACGTTTCATTGAGTTTACACACGTTGTTTTCCAGTCTTTTCAGCTGCTGTATGTACTTTTCTGTCATCAGTGTATCCGATACTCCTGTATGGGGATTTATGTTTGCGTTTTTATCATTCAATAGCGGAAACACCCTTTCCCATTTGTACTCTCTAGCCGGTTCGTCAAATCCGGAGATGAAGAAGATGAATACCTCCGTAAATAATCCGATCATTAAAAACAGATTATCATAAGGCATGTGAGCGATTTTGAATACGGCTCCCAAAATAACCAGACAGGCTCCCCAGCAATAACAGAGGTTATAGAAACGTTTTCCTGTTCTGCTCGATAAGAATTTACTTAATTTCATTGTAGTCAATCCGTTTTTTTGATTTCACCACGGAGTTTACACAGATCGTTTCACGGATTAGTCTCGTGGAATGATCTGTGCTAATCTGTGGTCAATTTTATGCTATTAGAATTTGTATATCACACCTACGGTCATCATTCCGCCGGCAAACACATCATCTTTGTTTTCGATGTCATAGAACTTGGTACTGATTTTGATTCCCGGTTCAGCAAAGATGCTCAGATGCGAATTCAGCCTGAAAGCAGCTTGCAGAGAGAAGTTACCGCTCATGGTATTCGTCTTTGACAGTCTGGGATAATCATCACCAAACGAATAGTAGTTGTACCCTAATCCGAAAATGGCGTTCAACCGGAATTTTCTGTCTTCGTCGGTATAATTCTTCATCAGGTTCACCAGGATATCCGCTCCGGCACCAACTGTCACGGCATTGTATCCGCCTTTCAGCCATACGTTGCCGGCTTCTGCATCGACGCGCAGACCGATGATCTTATTTAACCACACGCCGCCGGAGACTTTCCCTCCCAATATGTTGTTTGCCGAACCATTTAAAGCTGTGACCCCGTTAATACCTCCCGATACAAACCATTCCGGTTTGAATGGATTATCCTGTGCCTTTACATTTCCGAATAGCAGCAGCAATCCGGCCAACAGCAATCCTGTTTTTATATTATTCAGCTTCATGATTTATTTGTTTTTTAGTTAGTGTTTATCGGACAACTTTTAAATCTTACCTCCCGAGTGCTGGCTTGCTTCCACGTTGGTGTAAGTAATCTGCATTCCTGTATAGAATTTCAGGGTGATGGTCACTGTTCTTCCGCCACTGATTTTGAATGTATATGTCTTTTCGCAATATTTAGCCTGATTCAGGTAATAAAGGATATGGTTACCGCTGATACCCGCTATCAGTTCGTGAGCCACTTTATAAGTTCCCGTCGTTCCTTCCTGCGCTTCAATGGCACTGTTGATCGTCGTGGCCATGCCTTGGGCATCCGCAGCGTCTACGCCTGCATTCATCAGCGCCTTTTCCGGACTGACAGTATATTCCCATCCGGCCGTAGCCTCAAAGTTGATTTTGTATTCCGGAATGGCAGTCATATTGCCTTCATTGCTTTTTTTCTCTTCCTTGTTTGTCTCGCCTATCCGTTCTTTTCCTGTGGTCTTGCTACTCTTGACGCGCATCGAATATTTTCCGGACAGTGATGCGCCTGCGGGCAATGTGAACTTATAGCTGTTCGTTTCCGAGTCATAAATGGCATCTGCCACTTTGTTCCAGTTTTCTCCGGCCCTTGTGGTTGTTTTCTGATTGTACACTTCCACATTTTCGAACGTTGTATGTTCCGAAGCTTTGTTTATGATTGCCAGTGTTACCGGTTTGGCCAGAGTGACCTCTTTGGCTGTTTCCACTTCGATGTTTGCGATCGCTACCGGAGTCTCCACATTATTTCCCGGTGTCACGGTTGTTGTCACGGCAGCCGGTTCTTCATACGGGGTCACGCTTACGGTTGTAGTTGTTTCTATGGCTTTGGGAGGAATAATTACAGCTGCTTCTGCCTGAGAGATATTGCTGTCTCCTTTATCGGTTACCACCACTTCTTCTTCCGCATCGGCCTTCACTTCTTTTTCCGGAGCTTTCTTGCTTAATTTCACACTCAGACTCACCATACTGCGGTTTGCCGCATTGTCTGCGATGGTTGCCGTTGCATTGTCTATGCTCATATACCCTTCTTTGCTGAATGTCACGGTGTACATCTTCTTGCTGTCCACTGTCAGTTTATAAGCCCCTTCCGCATCCGTCGTAGCCGTTACTTCACCGGCTTTCACTTCTACACCGGACAGCGCGGTCGTTCCTTCCGTCACTTTACCTGCAATGTAGTATTCTATTGTTTTTTCGGCAGGATCCACTACAATTTCCGGTTTCTTCTCGTCTTCTCCGAAAGAGCATCCGGTTGTTCCCAAGGTCGTTGCCATCAGCAACACACCTATCTTAAATAAGTCACTCTTTTTCATAATCATTTTTGTCATTAAGAAAATATTAAAACTGTTTTTTGTTTCTCTCTTTTTCGATACTTTTTATCAGGAAATGCCGTATATATTCCGGCTGAAAGAATCCGCTGCTCCGGTTTTCTGCCGGTCGTGTCTGATAGGTATATCCCATTTTCCTATCGGCATACTCGCCCCACGACACCATGCTATATTCGGCGGCAAAAACCTCAGCCGGCTTCATCCTGACAGCATGATTCCGGTTCCATTTCTTTCCGGGCAGGGGGATGGCAAAATGAAATCCTCCGTTAACTTCTCCTTCCACATACATGGCATACACTCCTACGGCATACTCTCCGAAGTGGCGTGTGCAGTCTCCTCTCAGCCCATAGTCTCCATACAAATATCTTCCGGCCTGTAGGTCGAGTTGAGTATTGAATTGCGGTACATAGAGCGAACCTTTCACGGCTGCATTGATTCGTTGACGGGTACCGATATACCATCCATCGTCCGTGATGGCCGAGTATCCGGTTGTGCCTATCTGCGCTCCCAGCTCCACCCGTCCGTTGCCGGTACGATATTTCACTTCAGCCTGTGCTCCGATCCGATGATTGGTGAAGTTGCCTGCCACGATGCGGGCCAGAAAATTATTCCGGAACCTTATTTCCTGTGAAATCGTCATTACCCCCGGACGTATCTTTTTGTATTCGCCCTTCATATTGGTTGCGATGGGGAAGACCACCTGTGCCGTTGCTTTCGCTCCTTTCCACAAGTCCATTTCTACAGCCGGCGACAGATTGACTCTGTACGAATACAGTTTATCGAAAGTGGAGTTTTCCAGTGACACTTCCGGATACAGGACGATGTCCGCTTTCCATGCCGAGCGGTTGATCACCCCTGTGCTTCCTTTCAATAGTCCCATAGGGCGGTCGGTATCATAACTCATCTCCATCCGTTCGTACACCTCTTTCAATGAAATCCCACCGGATTTATAGCCCGCTATCAACGTATCCGGCAGACTGATGCTGAGTTGTGGAATACCGTTTCCGTCCAGTGCCACCAGTTCCAGGTTGCCGTTGCCCATCCCTTCCATTCCTGCGATGATTGCTTTTCCCACTCCGCGGTAGGTTCCTCTGTATACATTGTCCTCAAAGGCGGCAACAGTCGTTCCTCCCGTTTCAATGGTCCGGATATTTTCCATACCCAGCTCCCTGAGCTTTTGGGCGACCTGTGCATGGACAGTGATAGAGGAGGAGAGGAGCAGGCCGATTATTATTGTCAATTGTTTC
Organism: Bacteroides fragilis NCTC 9343; assembly: GCF_000025985.1. Classification (NCBI taxonomy): domain Bacteria; kingdom Pseudomonadati; phylum Bacteroidota; class Bacteroidia; order Bacteroidales; family Bacteroidaceae; genus Bacteroides; species Bacteroides fragilis. Next base: position 3,270,390 of record NC_003228.3, on the reverse strand, counting down.
TTCATACAGCTTAATGGATTAAGACACATTCATATCGTATTCCTCCGGAGATACATTTAAATTCGCGGGTAAACACGTTCAGTGAGAGATGTTTCCACAACTTTGCGGCTGCTCCTACATTGAATCCGTCGGAGTCATATTCGGCCATGATGGACAGTGGCTTGCAAAAAGAGGGAGTATAGCTGAGGCCGCCGAATATGCCGTCCTGCAAGGTATACTTGTCTTTACTTAATGGATAGTAATATCCTGCGGTTGCTGCCAGCCGGTGTTCGCCTATCATGAAACTTTTTGTGGCCACTCCATATACGGATGCGAAATAATTGTATCCTTTATCTTTGAACGGATCGTTACTGCCAATGACAATTGCCGGCCAGTATTTACCCTCCTTCAGCGGGCGGAGCCTTACAGATAACGATCTGTCTTGCTGATTGAATTTAGGCTTTTTAGCCATGTAGTCACTTTTCAGCAAGATGCAACGGTAATTCAATTCCAGGAATGAAAAGAAGGTGATGTTCACGAAATAGTTTCCGGAGTTGTATTTAAAAGGATTCAGTTCTTCAGGCAAATAGTTACCGCCGATCATGAAGGTACCTGTCTGTTGCATCTCGGCGGTCGGAATGTTCATCATTCCTGTTGTCCCCATGGTATACTGTGCCTTGATTCCTGATGTTATCATCATTACACAGACCGTTAATACTGCTTTTTTTAGCCTCATTGATTGATGTTATATAGAGAATTTTTCTTTGGTGATGTTCCACAGGAACAAGGCATTCCCGATGATATACCGGCGCCACATGCGCCTAGGCTCTTTGATCAAGCGATACAGCCATTCCAGTCCGTGCTCTTGCCACCGGACCGGAGCACGTTCCACCGTACCCGCAAAGAAGTCGAATACCGCTCCGATAGTTCCTATATGTCCGTTCACCTCCAGTGCATCCAGATGCGTATACGCCCATTTCTCTTGTTTGGGAGCCGTCATGCCTATCCACAATAAGTCCGGCTTTACCGCATTTATGGCATCTATCATCATTTGATTTTCTTCTTCTGTAAATTCCGGTTTGTAGGGTGGGGAGTAAGTCTCTATTCGAATATTCGGATATACGGTTTTAGCTTTTTCTTTGATCAGTTTAAGTGTATTTTTGCTGCTTCCCAGAAAGTAGCAAATACCTCCTTTCCGGTTCAGCCGTTCCATTTCATATTCAAAGAGATCCCATCCGGCAGTACGTTCTATGCTCTCTTTTCGGAGCCATCTAAACGCCAATACCATGCTTGCTCCGTCAGGAATCAGTGCTCCGCCTTTGAGTAAGGCTTCTGCAAACCCGGCATCTTTCAAGGCTGTATTATATGAATGGGCGTTAATTGTGTTTATCAATAATTTACCTTCGGGCAATATAGATAAGTCGCTCCTGTGCTTCAGGAGTGAAACTGTTTTGAGCTTCAACATGTTTCTGAGATGGAATGGGTAGTTATAAGTACGCTACGCTGCTACCTGTCACAAAGAGCAGGCTTTGGAATTATGGGGTAAGAATTTCTTTGCAAAGGTATGCTTTTTCCGATAAAGAGGAAAGTATTTATTAAAAAAGATATCATACATATTATTTTTATAGCTTGTATCTTTTACTCATTTTTGTGACAATACTTTTTTATATAGACTGACCATCTGTTTGGCTTTATTGTCCCACGATAGTTCCTCTTGACGGACTCTGCAATTTTCAGACATTTGCTTAAGTACGTCTCTATGGTTAAACAGATATGTTATCTTCTCCGCAAAATCGTTGATGGATTGTTGCGGAGTAGATAGGGGAATTTTTATCCCTACTTGTTCATTAATTGAGTCACCATGTCCACATATGTCGAAACAGATAACAGGAAGGTTATTGTTGATGGCTTCTAAAACAACATGTGGAGTTCCTTCAGCTATGCTGGTAAAAAAGAAAATATCTGCTTTCTGCATGAGTTCCTGAACTTCATTATGTGAGATAACCCCATGCCAGATACATTGATGTGATATGTTCAATTCCATCGCTAACTTTTGATAGGAATTATTGTTACCACCTACGATATGGAGTTTTATATGTGGATTAGCCAGTCGTGCTATGGCCTTTATCGCTAAAGGCAATTGTTTTCTGAAATCTAATTTACCTACCCAAAGCAAATTTAAATCACCTTTTTCTTTTGTACTGTTTATTATTGTTGTTTTAGGATAACACCCTGTTTCATTTAATAAGGGAGCGTCAATATGAAAATATTTCTTGAAACTCTTCTGAGATTCAGAAGATGCGGATGTTACTACAGAGGCTTTTTTTACAGCTTTTTTTACTCGTTGTGAATATCGTAACTGTAAACCGGTTATGTGATTTTTTAATCTGATGAATAAGTTTGCTTTTATCCCTGCATCTCTTAGATATGCTGTCGGAAATTTTTCTTTAGCATCTACCGGTCCCCAAACAAATGGCTTATCTAGTTTCCAAAGGTATCCGGGTTCTCTAAAGCCAATCATATTTAATTGGTGTACAATATCTATATGTTGTTTGACTATTATTTCCTGTGCCATCTCGTAAGTCTTCCATTGCCATTTCTTATAGTGTTTATAGAAACGCCAATCTCCTTGATTCCAACACATCTTCCGTACTTCTTCCGAAACCGGATTATAGTAAAAGTGCATGTGTTTCCCTTGAGGCAGGGTAGGGAGCACTGCCTCTATTTTGTCTCTGAATTCACCTTCAGTGATAATGTATAGTTCACAATGCCTGGCTAGGTTTATGCACCAGTTCCAGGCCATACCCGGTTCACTGCCCATGTTGGGAGAACAAGCGTAAGCGTTGATAAGGATACTTAGCATTTTTGTTCTTTATTCTCTATTATACTTTTGAGGTAATCTATTGAGTTGTTGACCAATAATCTCAAGTGATTGTTGGTCACTTCACTACATGCAGTCATTACATTTAATTCTGCTATGGAATCTTCGTATAGTATGCGATTACTCATATCTACTTTGTCCAGAAATGAAATCATCCGTCCATTGTTTTTCCTTTTACGGTTTAGTACGCAACAAAAAGGTGTTGCAAAATTCACAGAGAATGCAGTACCATGAAAAGAATTGGTCACCATACAAGTAGCGTTAGCTATCAGCCAAAGGAATTCTGAAGGACCGGCATCCAGGATATTGTTGATTCCGACAATTTTTTTCATTCCGTAAGCCCGTTTACAAATATTATATACTGGGAGATTTTTCTCTTTGCCTATTTTTAATGCTACATCTATTACTGTTTGTGATGGAAATAATTGGTAAATCAATATGTACTGGGTAGATATTTTTGCTAAAGGTTTCATATAAGGTTCCCAATCTGCTTTACTCAATAGTAGAGTGGGATCAACAACTAATTTTGCCTCACGTCCAGTCAGTTGTTTTACGAGTTCAACTCCGCTCTGTTCCCTTACTGCAATTGTGTCTAGATTGTTCAACAGCTTTGCATAGCGTTTGCTTAGATTAGGTGCTATTGATGCTACACCAAATGAAGAAGCATAAGTCACTTTAGGAGCATTTTTCGGAGCAAAAGTTAGAAAGTAAGGTTCAATAGAAGAAGAAGCTGAAGGATTCCATACTTGATCACTTCCTACCATATAAATGTCATACTTAGGGTAAGTCTTGTACAACTCATCCATTGATTTGTATTGAGCTGAAAAGCGCTCACTATCTATAAATGATTGATAGTTGTGTAACCTTCGTCTCATGTTCCCATTGAATATAGGTAATACCTTATTTACTACCCAACTCATTAGTCTGTATTTTATCCAGTAGCTTAGTTTACCTTTCATGTCTAAAGGTACAAATGGTTGTGATAGGGGAGTGTCTTTAAAATGCCAGTCTTTATAATAAAGGTAATTTATTATCTCTGCATTATGTCCCATTTGTTCCAATTTCTTCTGCGTTGCAAAAGCTTGTAGCTCTGCTCCATAGTTGTTTACTTTGCAAATAGTGATTATTCCAATTTTCATTTGTATATTTTTTTGTTATTGTAATTGGGCTTAGGCCATTTTACCCCCCCCCCTATTTGCATTATTTAACAATTTAAGTAGGTTATCATCTTTCTGAAATTTACTGATTAATTGTTTCTTTTGGTACTTAACCAGATATATTGTTCCCAATTTATAGAGTGCCCAAAATAGTTTGTATGGCATTCTGTTGGTTAATATCTTGAACCGTATTCGTTTAGGAAGAATCTTTCGGAAGAAGTCAGGCCACATCACTATTGGATGGAATTGAATTAGTTTGTACCCTGTAAATAAATGCGGATTTCCATTAATTGCTGTACGTAGTGATTCTTTGAAAGTATAAATCGCATCCGCTGCTTTTATCATGGTATCTGCTTTGTTATTGTTGGCTATGATAAGTGATACACCCTGTTTATAATAGTCTGGTACCTGTAATCCCCAAAAATCTGCTATTGTAATATCCGCTACCCTATTTATTTCCGCAAACTGGCAATTGCTACAACTCTTTCGGTCGAGCATCCATCCTGCATAAATAGCGTAAAACATGTCATCCTTCCGTTTCAATTTTATTTCTTCTCCATTCTGTTCAATAGTAGTACATTGCGACTGTTTCCAATCTTGTGTGCCGTGTCGTTTATCTCGAAAACGATATATACGTGAGGAGTTATAGTATTTTAAATGAAGATCAAGAGCTTCATAACTGGCAATACCGTGACATACAACCTCAATTGTTATAAGCCGTTCACTATCCCTCTTTTTACCTAAAAAGCCATATAATCCTGCTATTTGACATGGACACCCTGAAAATAATATCCAATATCCGGTTTTTAGTCTCTCTATAACTTCTTTATATATTCCTTGAGTATCGCTTTGTATATATTTGCTATTAGTTAATAACACAATATCCTTTTCCTGCTCTATTAATTGATGATATACTCTATTGTTTGCGAGTGTAGCTCCAATGACGGCAACTTTATCTTCTTTATGCAGGTGGAAAAAGCTTTGTGCTAAACCAGAAAAACCACCTCCGGAGGCTGCATCAATGCGGGTCTGTTCATCATTGGCCCAACCTCCATATACATTCATTTCTTCAGCTCTGTTCTTTTTTACAGGAGTTATTATCGGACATGCTTTTTCACACAAATGACAATTCATGCATTTATGGGTATCTACTTTCACAAATGGCATACAGTTCTTTTCCACAATCTTGATAGCATCATGTGTACATGCATCACTGCAAGCCATACATCCGGTGCAGTATTTTTCTTTTGCTAGGCGAGGACTACATGTTCTCATATATTTTTTCAATTTTATTGCAAATAGTGATGATATTAAAGTCGCTACATACCAATTTATCTGCTTCGTTTACTATACTATTCCTATAAGTCTCCGATTTTATTAATTGTTCTAATTTGTCAGCCAACATCTTTAAATCGTAAGTTTCATAAATCATAGCATCAATACCGTCGTGAAAAACTTTTTCTAATCCTCCTACAGGAGTTGTAATGACAGGAATTCCATAAGCAATTGCATCTATTACTCCCATGGGAAATCCTTCTCCCCAACTGGGCAAACAATAAATGGAAGCATGTTGAAATATACTCTCTTTTGTATTGCCGGCTATCCAACCCAGGAATTCAGTTTGTTGTTCTATACCAAATTTAACAGCCAAGGATTTACCTTTTTCAATTTCTCCATTTCCTGCGAATTTTATTTTCCAATCTGGATATTTTGCAGCAATTTTACTGAATGCTTCAATAAGTCGGTTGTAGCCTTTTCTGTCTGATAGAATCCCTGCATATAGAATATAATTTTCTCTTTGAATGCTTCGTTTCACACTCGGGCATGGATTATAAAGCACTTGTATATTATATTTATTCCCTCGGTATGCTTCGTTTATCCATTCTATCCATTTGGGAGATAGTACAAGAAGTTTATTAGATAGTTCGAATAAATACTTTATATTGCCACTAAACATAGGATCGAATAGATGCTTTTCCGTTGCTGGATGAAAGTGAACAATAATTTTCTTTCTAAACAGAAGAGCAATCCGTGCAAATATAAGTTTTCTATTGACTGATGTTCTTAATCCTACATGTATATGTACAATATCATAGAAAGGTAGAAGACAAATATATTCTATTAAGGCTGTAGCTAAATACCATAATTTTCTTACGCTATTTCCATCCCGATGTGTTTCAATCCATTTACAATGAAACTTTTTCCATTGTTCTCCTGTTTCATGTGCTTTTACTACAGAAGTGATTCCTCCTTTGGTTTTACGAGAGGTGGCCACTACTAAAACTTTAGGCATAGATAATAATGGTTTTATAGTATATTTATTTCTTTGAATCTTAATACTTTTGCTGGTATCCCACCAACTATGGCGTTATCTGGAATATCCTTTGTGACCACTGCATTTGCTCCTATGGTAACGTTGTTTCCTATTATAATGGAACCGAAAATTTTGGCTCCGAGTCCAAAGTAGCAATTGTTGCCTGCAATTATTTGTGTGTCAGTTGCTTTCTCATACTTGTTACCAAATACTACTCCAGGAAGTAGTGTGCAATTATGTCCTATATGACACTGTGCCCCAATATGAATAAAATCTCCCACATGATAGATCCTTAAACCTGCTCCAATAGTATTAGGATAAATAGTTATTTTTAGTTTGAAACCTAGTCGTTTATAACGGAAAAAATGGTAGAAAAATAGAATTTTATTTTTGTTGGTGTTTTTATAATATTCCACATAACGCAAATGACGAATATAGTGGAAGATATACCATATTTCATTGTGTAATAACCAGTCTTTTATATTAGGCTTATGATTATTGAAACGCTTCAGGTCCTCGGATAAATAATATTTTAAGTCTTTTTTTGATTGTATCATAATATTCTTATGTTAACTGTAAAGTTTGGTTACAGCCCGCCAGTCATAATCCCCATCTTTAAAAGTCTGACTCCATATTCGGGAAAGACAGCGGAGAAGGTAAGCTGTAACAAGAATAGTGGAAAATATTACTAATAGATTTAATGGGAAAATATTATTAAGTTTGTCAGTGAACAAGTTGTATTGTACTAAATATATCTCCAAGCAGAGCCCACTGATGAAACGAATGATAGGACCTGTCAGATGATGATGATATGCTTGGGTTAATAATTTTGTGTTGGACAATCTCCAAAAATAATATGTAGTGCCCAATAGAGGAATTAGTGATGATATTTGCAATAGTTCCCATCCTATACCTGTTTGGCACTTAAACCAACATAATCCAAAAAATAGAACTATACATATCAATAGTTTTAGAAAGATTGGGATAATATGGATGTGTTTGTCATATAATCCTTCGAAAAACGGATATGTTTTTTTATTCAGGTTTCTTTTTAATCCCATCATAGATCCTAAAAGCATAAATAAGAAATAATAGCACCATTTAAAGTAATTCCATCCATACATATTATTACCGCTTTTTTCACCAAAGCCTAGTACAAAGTACCACAGAAGCGTTATAGTTGCTGCCATGAAAAACACCCATTTAAGATGTTTCTTAAGAAATTTACGTATAAACCACAGTACTACATAATAAATCATGATGCAGCTTACAAACCAACCACCGCCTTTGATTAGTATTTCTGGCATATCATAACGCTGATCGAAAAATACCGCTGCAATTAGCGCCCATGTAAACACTGTCGGATAGATACGGTTTATTCTTCGTTTATACCAGTTAAAGAAATCCATATCCCGACCTAAAAATAAGGTGTAACCAGAGCAAAAAAAGAACAGTGCATCACCTATCGCCCCACCAGTGGCTAGATAGGAATAGTCTCCATATAGAATATCCATATGTGAGTTGGTTATCATAATAGCTGCGATACATTTTAGAATGTCAATGCTGATGTCTCTTGGGGGAGCCTTGTACATATGATTATTTCTTGATTTTTGCTAATACTAACAGTAATGAATAGAAATTATGACGCATAGCGAATGTAAATATTCTATGTGGTAAAGGCATTACTGACAGAGGATATGTTTTCCAAATGGGTTTCCAAATACCGTCTTTACATATTGAAGAAGTAATTTGTTTCTTCTCAATGTTTGTTATGCTAGAATTGAGTATGTTGCATATATAGTTGCGTGTGTAACCGAGGAACATTCTTTGTATCCGTAGTTGTACATTGTCTTCCACTCCTAATCGATGGCAACGGTCGGTTATCTCTATATATAATTGTTTAAAAAGGCTGAATTTATCTTTTTTTATTGTGTGCGAAATTGAGATCGGATTTGTCCGATAGTTATAGAAGGTTTGTGGTAGTACACATACAATATTACTATTAGCCAATACATCTACATTGAATATCAAGTCTTCGGAAGGTAATATACGTTCTGATACGAATCGTAGATGTTTTTTTTCTATCAAATTACGACGGTAGAGGACTACCTTAGCGGATACTTGAATAGCGCGCTCCTCGCGTGCATAAGGATCTGAAGCTATTAAATCTTTTAGAAGCGTATGAATTTCATTTTTATTTTTGTATAGTTTAAATTCTTTTTGATGAGTCACTGTTCCTGTAGGGATGCCAGCCATTGTTATTCGTTTTAAGCCTGTAAAAACAGCATCACAGGTATATTTTTGGGCTACATTATACATGGTCATATACATGTCAGAATCTACATAATCATCAGAGTCGCAAAATGCCACATACTCTCCCGTAGCTACATCTAAGCCACTGTTACAAGCCATACCCAGCCCTGCATTTTTTTTATGAATAACCTTTATGTTAGGGTATTGAGCGGCATAATCATCACATATCTTTGGACAATTGTCAGGAGACTCATCATCAATTAGAATAATTTCTATATCTGATAGTGTTTGTGCAAGAAGTGCCTGTACACATTGGTCTAGATATTTTTCTACATTATATATTGGTACTATAACTGAAACTTTAGGTATCATAGATTATGTTATTTTTGGGGGTACGTGGTATTTTCAGTGACTTATATAAATTTGAAAAAAGGATAATGGGTATCCCAGATGAACATAGTACGCCCACTGAAGAATAAGTATTTTACGTAGTAATAAACAAACCAAAGGAGACAGACATAGGCTACTTTTTGGATAGGTTTTAGTTTAATTGTTTTATAGGATACTACTATTGCTAAAGCAAAGTAACCTACAATATCTAGAGTTTGTCCTATACGATGCAAAATTTCTAGTTTTACGAATATAGACTCTATACACAAACCAATAATAAAGGTATTAAGCATTGTTATCAGAGCATAATGTTTGGGTAACTTTTCTATGATTAGTCTATATCCGAAATACATCAATGCAGAAGAGCCTATCACTTGAATAATTTCCACGATAAAATTTTTATCATACTGATCGTTCTCACCCTTTTCTGAAAACCAATAGTCAGCATTCTTCACATATTCTGCTGCACGTTCGTTTGTGTCTGCTGCAAAGCTTAAAATGGGTTCCAGCCAATTGAAATTAAATATATGTGGTAATATGTAGACACACGCAACATATATCGGTATGGCAAACTGTGGCTGGAAAGGTTTACGCCAAAATATATAGAGGGTGGTGATTACAAATAAGCTTATAATATTGCCAGTGTGTATGGCTAATGTTAGTATGGCAAATATTATGCAGTATATTAATTTTTTATGGTTATGCAATATATCCTTTGGCTTGTTAAATTTCAACTTAAAGAGATATTTCAAATATAGGAAGAAAAAAGAGTAGCTGAATGCCTGGCGTATCATGCTTTCTTCGAAGTTCATGAAGCCTATCAAGAATAGTGGGAACATATATCTGGCATACGTGCGATAGTCTTTCATAAAAATCATGGCGCACAATGCAAATGTGAACGCATACACCATAAAACAACTATACTCATTAATACCAACTATTCTGAGTAATTCATTAATGACTGAGAAAAATGGATTTTCGACATGCAGGCTACCTTCACGGAAAATTCTGGAGTACGCAAAGTAATCATTTCCTCTGGCAAATCGGCAGCCTTGTACAATAGAGAATAGGATTACGCACAATCCGGCATTATGCCAGTAATCCATGCTTTGCGAGATATTTCTACCGGCTTTCCAGAATGTATATAATAACAGTAAATTTAGTAATATGAAGTCAAGGTCCAAATTCATTATAATGCGCTTATTTGTCTCACAAACTTCTCAATAGTAAATTGTAATCCCATATTGGCTGCCGATTGTTGCATTGTATTCAATCGTATTCTATCTGTTTGTAATGCGGTTATAGCCTGAGAGAAGTCTTCTACATTAGAGTTATTACAAAATATAGTGTTACTATCATCACAATAGTCTTTGATGGAACCAACATTGCTACAAATCATAGCTAATCCCATAGCTAATGATGTGACAATTACATTACTACCTACGGTATCTTCCATGACATTTAGCGATATATCGGCATTAGCCATGTGCTGTCGTAACTCGGATTCCTCAACAAATGGGATGAGTTCGACATTTGTATTTTTCAGGAAATAGGATGACAAATCATTTACCCCTTGGCAAATGGTAAAATTGACATTAGGGTTATTATCAACGATTGTTTTTAGTAGTTTGAGGTTTCTCATCTGATTACCCATGGCTATTACACGGATATTCTTATGCAAACGTACAGGTCTTTTATTATGGTAATATTCATCCACATAATGAAAGGTGGTAACAACTTTATCTTCAGGTAGCCCTTTGGTAATAAGGAATTGGGTTAATGAATGGCCAAGGGTAAGAAATTTATCGATGCAGATTGTCCATTCATCAAATGTTTTCTTGTCTGAGAATCCTTTTTCCAACCGGCTTGGAACAAGGTGAACCATTGCGTAGAGAGGTATGTTGAATTTATATCTTTTCACTTTTTGTGCAAAATGGAGCATGGGAAAAAATTTCTCCATGTATTCCATAAGAATTATTTTATCTCCTTTTCGTAGCTTTGATATTATGTGATTGTACAACTTTTTCGTGTATAGTCTGTGCTTGTATCGAGCAAAGTGATATTGTAAACTTGCTATGATTCGAATGGGGGATTTTGACCTGTCATTCCAAAAGGCAGGAATAACGAAGGTTTTATAGCTTTCAGGATACATCTCCTGAATTTGGTTGCATAAGTATTTTATACCTGCATGATTATTGCTGGTATTTGACCAGTCCTGGCAAATGAGATATATCATATTTTCTTTATAATTTTTGCAGGTACACCCGCTACTATACAGTTGTTTGGTACGTCTTTTATTACAACAGCATTGGCTCCGATGATGACATTATTGCCAATAGTGACACCACCTATAACTTTGGCTCCACAACAAATTTCTACGTTGTCACCTATTATAGGAGCCTGCAAAGTATGGTCATACCCAATGGTAACTTGCTGATATATTTTGCAATTCTTTCCTATTTGTTTAGCTGATATAATAGTGGCAAAACCATGCTGTATGATAAGTCCGCTATCCACATCGGAGCGAGGAGTGGTAATATATAAATTTGTCATGCGGGGAAAAATCCACTCTATCAGATGGTGGAGATATCCTATGCGGTAATAGAATAGGTTGCGAAACTCCTTGAAACCTATAAATAAACTACACATGTTCCATAATGTGAAGTTCTTATGTTGCCACTGACACCAAGCTTGTCCATCAACTTGAATCTTGTGCATATCTTTGCTTACTTTGAAGAGTAGCCAAAAAAGCGGGAGAGCAAATGCTGTTTTTATTTTCTTCATATTAGTTATTCTCTTAATTCTTATACATCTTCTTCAATCTCGACAATAGTGGATAGAGTGAGTAATAAATTATAGGAAATGTTAGTGCAATTTGAAGGTGCGTCATTCGTTGCGTATAAGAGAGTGAGCGGATATATATTCTTATCTGATGATAATAAAACATATATTCTTTATATCCTAAACTAATAGCAGATTGTATTGCAAGTAGAGCCCATAATTGTAAACGCTTGGTTAGCACTGGAAGTAAATCGGAAAAGTCTTTATGCTTTTGACAAAAAAAGATTTGTTCCCGGCTGTTTAAACATCCATCTATGTAACTCTTAATGGCTTTGGAGGTATTTAGTTCAGAGGTAATGTTACCTTCACGTTCCAATTCATAAAAATAGAGGCAATCAGCGATACAATAGATTCTTTCACATTTGTGCGTAAGCTTGTATGTGGTAGCAGTGTCTTCGTAATGGCGACCTACAGGAAAACGAATTTCTTCAAAAAGGGATGATTCAAAGATTTTAGCACAAACGAAGTTAAAAGGAAAAACATCTTTTAATAGTTTTCGGGTTATATCGATGCCTGTAGAAAGTGTAGATGTTAGAGTTCTGCGATAATCATAAATTTGATTATTTTTATCAATTATATTCATTCCAGCAACTACCATATTACATTGATACAGTTTTACTGTTTCGATGAATTTCTCGATCATGTTGTCTGCGATATAGTCATCGCTATCTACGAAAGTGACATATTGTCCTGTCATTACATTTAGTGCAGCATTACGGGCATCAGAGAGGCCGCCATTGGATTTATGGATGACACGGATACGATTATCTTGCATTGCATATTTATCGCAAATGAAAGGACAATTATCTGGACTTCCGTCATCCACAAGGATAATTTCTAAATTATTATAAGTCTGACGTAATAAGCTGTCTATTGAACGGTGTATGTAGCGTTCTACTTTATAAACCGGTACTATGATTGATACTAAAGGATTGGTGTTGTTCATCTTTGGGGGTTATAGCATTCTTGTAATTTTATTTTTTATTTGTACTAGGAATTTGGCTACAAACATTCTTCTTCTTGCAGTTTTGAAATTGTAGCCACGAAGAACTAATGTTAGGCCATAGTAGTTGGATTTTTCATAATCATGTCCATATCTAGTTACATACCAATCATTGATTTCTGGAAAAAGAGAACGAATTGCTTGTTCATTAAGCAATTGGTTACGAAAGGCCGTGATAAGGGTTATACCTTTTAGTTCATTGAGTTCAGGCAGATACTCTGGTGATATTTTGGCCTGCATAAGTCTGCAGAAGTCTATCTGTGCCTGAAGACCACGCATATCAGTGTGGCGTACCATACTATTATCGTTTGTATAAAAGTCGTAGTGATATAATGCGTGGGGTACATAAGCTAATTTACATCCATGTAGCAGAATGGAACAGCAGATATAAAGATCTTCCCAACATATCATTTTTTCCGGGAAATGTAGTTGGTATTTATGGTAAAGTTCGGTACGTATAAGCTTGTTACATAAACTGCCATGGCGTTCCTGCTGAAGGAGTTGGTGCATGAAACTGCTGGAATCTAATAATTGTGGCTTTTGACAATTGTGTATCTGACGGTTAGGGTATTCCATCATAAAGTCGCATATGACCATGTCAGCTTGTTCTTTAACAGCTTGTTGGTAGAGTTCTTCTAGTGTATTACTGTCAATCCAATCATCTGGATCTACATGAATAGAGTATTCGCCTCGCGCCTGTTGCATACCAAATTCACGTGCGGAAGCAACGCCTCCGTTTGGTTTGTGGAAAGCTTTTATTCGGGACTTGTAGGCGGAAGCATATTTTTCACATAACTCACCGCTATGATCGGGACTTCCGTCATCCACCAAAAGGAGTTCCCAATCAGTAAATGTCTGGGTAATGATACTATCTACACATCGGTGTAGATAGGATTCTGCCATATAAACTGGTATGATAATAGATATTTTAGGCGAACTCATAAAGATTAATGCTTTAAGATTGAAAGGAATATTAAGAGCACATGGGCCATCGTGTAATGTTTGCTTTTTACCAAGTAATGTATCAAACGCATCTTGTAGGAATACGAGAGTAACTGATTGGTTGGTATAGTAAAAAAATGATGTAGACGTTGCATGAAGAGTTTACCTGCACAATATTCTTTGTCAACATAGAGCGTTTCCAGTTCCACGATACCCCAAAAAATATAACTAAGTTTATGGTTGGCAAAAAAATGCTCCGGTGGTAATACATCGTGTGTGCGGGTATACATCTCGAAGGTGTCGTAATCTCTGAATTTTTCATATAATCCTTTTAGCATGGCTACATGATAGCCACGATATGTCAGGTCTATCCGACAGTTAAAGTGTTGATTTATATCATGCAGCGTCGTAATTTCTGCTTTATCTAGATATTCTACTTCCTGTCGTGTTAGTACATACTTTTTATAGCCACCCCACACGCCGTCATAAAAGTAGCTGTTTGATGCCACTACCTTTATGGAAGAGCAATAGAGCAGGTACTTATAACAAAAAATAGTGTCCTCACCTAAACGAATTTCGGGATCAAAGCGGTGTTGGTGTTTTTGGATAATATCACGACGAAAGAGTTTGCACCAAGGGGAATAAAGTAAATAGTCATTCTCTACGATGGCTTGTATATTTTTACTAAGGTCATCTCCAATGAGGTATTGAGGTTCTGGTGTGAAGTCTATTCCCGTGGAACTACGAAAGCCACATAATACTAAGTCTGCTTCCTGGCCTTCTACCAATTTCTGAAGGTAGTCCGGCTTTACATAGTCATCTGAATCGATAAAAGTTATGAACTCTCCCTTAGCTATCTCAATTCCTGTATTTCTGGCTGAACTGACACCACCGTTTTCTTTGTGTACGGCATGAATATGAGCATTGTTCTTTGTAAAGCTATTGCAAATATCCCATGTGTTGTCTGTACTCCCATCATCTATTAAAATAAGTTCCCAGTCTGTGAAAGTTTGAGCCAATAGATTATGCACACATCGGGGTAGTTTTGATGCAACTGAGTAACAAGGAACTATAATGGAAACTTTCATGACTAAAAAAATGTCTTTTGGAAATATTGATGCTTATTGTTCTTGTCTTTCGTGTAATGACTGTCTTAAAAAATCACATGACTGTTTTCTCAAATGCTTCAGTCTTTTATTCGCTTGTTTGAAATCAATTAGACTTATTTCAAACTGTTCGTCGGGGCATACTAAACGCTCGGTGAGATTTACTGACTCAAGGAGGGAAGCTGAACGGGAGTCAAAATTATCTCCAAGAGAAAATGTGTAAAATGGACGATTGAAAATAAGTGAGAAAGCGGTTCCATGGAATGAGGTGGTGACTACATAGGTTGCATATCGGATGTAAGTGACAAAATCTGCAGGTGAGGCTGTTTGATACTTAGTGGAATAATGACAGTCGATACGTGCTGTCAGTTCTACTACTATGCCTCCAATAGATTGGGCTATTTCGAAAGCTTTCATCCGGACTGCTGGGTTTTCACGAACTTGATATAATACAACGTAAGGACGATTTTTAGGGCATTTGCCTATTAATGGATTCCAAGCTGTCGCATCTAATAAAAGTGTCGGGTCAAGTACTTGTTGGATGGGCTGGCTGACGAGAGGCTGTAGTATGGGAATAAGTGATGATTCACGTACAGAGAGAGCATCGAAACAGTTAAGAACACGAGTTAGGTATTCTGCTTCTTGTGTAGATAATCTGCTGATTTCCATACTGGGGGCATACGCAATGAACCGACTCTTTCCTTTAGGAAAACAAAAATCGCAGAAATAGACATCATGAAAGCCATTAGTGAGTTGGGGATTCCAAATCTGATCGCTGCCTACAATATAAGCATCATAGCTTTGTGGTATATTAGTACGAGTAGCCGGTATAGACATGTAGAGGTGGCGATTGTGAAAATCAGAGAATGCGGCACAACGTTTGTTGAAAAGATAATAATTATAATAGATACTTTTCATTGTGCGTACTGGATTTTTCCCTATCCACGGGCATAGACTGTGACGATGGTATTGCTTTTGATAGAATGCCGGTCTGTAGTCAATCACTTCTACGTTGTATCCTTTTTTAAAGAGGAACTGTTGGAGAGCGTAGCATTGTAGCATGGCACCATAGTTATGAGCATCATGAAAAGTAAGTATTCCTATTTTCATGTAAACCGTTTTTTGAGAGTTAGTAAAATCATATAAAAGCGATTTTTCAAGAGATCTTGATGTGTGATCCTATAGTATTTGTTCATTATTTGAAAGAAAGGCATTGAAGCATAATCCTGCCAGAATGTAGCTTTGTTGACTGGTTCGGGTACAGGATACTTTAGATTAGGTTGTATGCATTCTTTGATGTTGCTTTCTAGATAATTGAAGTCATCTTTTATATGATTCCATACGATTTCAGCTTTAGTATTATTAAGCATAATAAGTGAGATCCCTCTACTATCAGTGAACTGAGGATGATGTTTCTCGATTCCCCAAAAATCACCTATAGTGATATCGCCAGGGCGCAGATAGTTGGTAAAACGGCAGGCATGGCATGAAGGACGTGTTGTGAGATGGCTATAAAAGATGTCATTCCAAAGACGAGAAAGTACTGTATTGAACTGGCTGGCATTCTTGCCAAAGAAAAGGCGAGAATTCTGATATCCCCAACCAAAAGTCTTGTCTTTCATAAAAATACCTGTGAAGTGAAAATCTGAGTTTTGACGAATAAAATTGAGGTAGTCATGAAACACTCGGGGTGAGGGTACTCCATGACAGAGGATATCTACTGTGAGTAGGTTGTCGTAGGATCTCTGTAAGTATCCTTTGAGCCCTTCCACTTGGCAAGGAGTACCACTGAAGAGAACGAAACGTTGCTCTTGGAGATAAAACTTAACTTGTTGATAAATACCAGTTAAATTACTTTGCACATATTTGGAACCTCTGAATTTCAGTGTGTCTTCTTGGGTTTCTGCTCTGCGATGAACTACTACAAAATTGTCATCATATATAGCTCCGAATATTACACCGGCTTGCCGAAGGGCATAGTCTGTAAGGGAGGCAAATACACCACCACTAGAGGAGGATATCCAAGTTTTTTCATTATGATGATGAAGAGCGAGAATATGGGGATTTACATTTTTTTTATTGCTTATAACATCGTATCGGAACACAGGACAAACTTTATTACAAAGGCCACAATCGATGCATTGTGTAGTGTTGATATGTGGATAAAGGAATCCTTGTTCATCCTCCTGCATGATAATAGCACCCCTATTACAAGCGGAGGTACAGGCTGTACACCCGCAACAGTCGTATTTGGAAGTAAGTGTTATCACGTTAACTGATATATTTAGATACAAAATGGTTCCATATATAGAGACGTATCTTATCTATTAAAATAGCTGCTGTAAAGAATGTTAATAATAGACCCGTGATTACCAACAGGCATGATATACCATTGTAGGTAACTGCTAGTTGTTGGATGTGTGGTTTCATAAAGTATTCCCATATGAAGAAATGGAATAGATAAACAGCAAAACAGGACGCCGCAATCCAATTGATTCCTTTGTTTTGAAAAGCGAACCTATTAAAGAAAAGGAGCAGATAAAGTGCACCTGCTATCACTAATGGGCTCGTATAAGTCCAAAACATACAAAAATATCCAACTTTGTCAAAGTAGCATGTAATGATTAGCATTAGGGCTGTAAAAGTAGACAAACTTATGTACATAAGGAGATTCTTGCTTTTTGACCACTGTGTATAAGATGGTTGATAGATACGAACGTAGCGCGCTAAAAGATACAGCCCCATAAAAGAGAAGGCAGAATATCCTTTTTCAAAATAGGGGGCCCCATTGGAAAACCAGCCATATATTGTCTGGAAGATAAAAAAAGAGAGCAGCACTGTACTAAATGTTCTTTTGTCAGTTTTTTCAACGAAGGCATTGAGGATGGGAGCCATAATAAACATACCTAAATAACACTTCACAAACCAAACATTATTAGTGAGCATCAAACATCTTTTAATACCACTTATCGATAATGGTTCAATGCCAATCAATATTGTAAAAGTATAGATACCAATTAAAAAGAATGCACACTGAAAAAGCAGATTACATAGACTTTTAATGTGGAAGTTTATGCCAAACCAGCCTGATAATAAGACGAAAGAGTTGACACAGACGATAGCAAATGCTTCTATAATAATTCGAAATACAGAAAATAAAGGAAGAATTGTCATTTCTGTCCTGTCAGGCATACCAAGAGCCTGAAAATCGGCATGTACTACCAAAACGAAAAACATTGAAAGCAAACGTAACAACTCCAGATTGGAAGAACGAACTTTTTTAACTGTGAAGTTATTGACTAAGGACATATTATTTATAGCGTTTTGATACTTTGTTCACTATTACCTTAACTTTACTAAATACCATGACACGCTCTTCACTACTGCAACCAATATATAAAATAGAGAGAAGTGTACATGAAAATGAAACTACACTTATGAGAGTAAAAGTATAAATATTTTCTTCAAGTATAAAGTGTAGGTACAGAGGGAGTATAGAGGCTGTGATGGTGACAAATATTACATTGAAATATACCTTTTTAAGGAAGGAGCGAGCAGGAAAGTGTATCATATTACGTAACATAATAACACGGGCCATTTCGCATATCATAGATATGATAATAGCTATTATCACAACTGATTCTGGAATGCATCCTAAACGAAGGCAGATATAAGATAAAGGTAAATTGACCAGATTAAGTCCACCGACTATAATTTGAAATTTTTTGATCTTCCCAGTAGCCAGCATAGCGTTTATTAGAGGATTGGCTAAAGATTCACTCATAGTGAAGAATAGGACAAGCTGTACGAATAGTACAGTATGTTTTGGTACTTGCCCCAACCATAATTGAAGAATAAAATGGGTATTACTGATGATAGGTAAGGCAAGGATAAGTAAAATGTAATAAGAAAGTCGTGCACCTTGAAAGATGAGTTGCATCATGTAATCATAGTTGCCAGAAGCATAACTTTTTGTAATTTGTGGATTGAGTGCTGTCTGAAAGTTGGAAACAAAACCACTGACTGCATTGTTGACTTGCATGGCAACTCCACGAGCTGCATTTACGGCTGGTCCACAAAACATATTGATGACAATGTTTCCGCCTTGGTCACGGAGAATAGCTGCTATAGAGCCGATAAAATTCCAACCGGCGAAACCGAACATATTTTTGAGTAAAGACTTATCAAAAATGAAATGGTAAGTACATTCCTCAAAATGGCGTTTACAATAAAAAATATATATACTTTGTATGATGGTAGAATTGAATACAATGAAGCCTGCGAACCAAATTAGTTTATCTATTGGAGCTATAGAAATGGTTAGAGCGACAGCCAGTTTCCCTATGACATCAAAAATACTGATATAGGCAAAAGCTGACATTTTTTCGTGTGCTACTATTGTTCCGGTATAGGGAATACTCATTAACGAAAGTGCAAAAGATATAATAGAGAACTGATAAATGATATTGGCGGCAAGTATACGTTCTTCGGGTATTACCATTTTGTTATTTAGAAACCAAAGTCCAATGGTTTCGGCAAGAATAACCACGATGATAACCAGAAAAAACTGTATAGAAACAGCTGTTGAAAATACTTTTTTTAGTTTTTCTTTATTTTCTGTTCCAAGTTCAAAGGTGATAAATCTGCTGATGGATGACACCAGAGAGCCCGATATAATGGAGAACATAGCGACAAGGCCGCCTACTACGTTGTATATACCAAAATCCTCTATACCTAATGCATTTAGGTTGACACGGCTGGTATATAAGCTAACCAGCATTAAAAAGAGCATTCGAAAATACAATAACAGTGTATTTTGGGCTATGCGTTTGTTATTTTGAGAATCGCTTGGCATATGATATTAGTGCTCTTTACGTAGCTGAGTAAAATTTAGGCAGCCTCCATTGGGGATAGTTTTCCCATAAAATAGGGGTTGCCTAGCTGTATTAATAGGGGGAAGGCTTTTATTGAGGAGGCTACTGATCTATTCAAAATTTCAATATTGTATTTCAGTGGGTGGAACATGTTCATCTCACCGCCTCCATCTTTCCCACTCTCTCCACGAACCCCACCGGCATATCCACATGGGCGCAGCCCAGCATATCCAGCCTTACCGCCACCTTGCTTTTGCCGTCGATGGTCACCAGCTCGCCTTCCAGTCCGGCGAGGGGGCCTTTGATGACTCGCACCTGTTCGCCGGGGGCGAGGGGGGAGGAGCACACTTCGATGGCTTCTTCGGAGTAGTCGAGCATGAAGCGGAAGCGCTCCATCTGCTCGTCGGGGATGACGGCGGGGGTGCTTTGTCCGCGCAACACCATGTAGCGGCTGACGGACGAAAGGGTCAACACTTCGGCACGTTCTGCCGGGTCGACGTGTACGAAGATCATCATCGGGATGACTACGCGCTCGATCTTTTTGCGGCGGTCGCTCCATTGATGGATTTCTTCCTGCACGGGGAGGAAACTTTCGATGCCCATTGCCGTCAGGCGGTCACGGGTTTTCTTTTCGTGATAGAGACGGACATAGGCGGCAAGCCAGGATTTCATGTCTGATTGGGAGTATGGTTTGAGAAAGGGGAGGGAGGGTCGCTCCCGGATACGCTACGCGGTTACCTGTCACAGTTGCCTGCTGGGGTAAACCGAATCTTACGTTTGATTTTGCTGCAAAGATAGATATAATTTTACTAAATACAACAAATTGTTTATGAAAATAGAAAAAATAATGAATTTTTAATCTTTAGGTGTTACTTTTGTAAGTTTTAATAATTAACATATCTTTTAATTTTAATGATTATGGAAAAAAAACGACAAGTTTAAGAGTCCGAACGAATTGCTTAAAGAGTTGTCCGGACAGGTGTTTGCCCTGGTGCGTGAGCTTCCCAAACCGCTTTCGAGAGAAGAGATGCGGGAGTTGAAACGGTTGTGCCGCTTCCTGAACAATACGGTGAAGGATCAGGAGCGGAAACAGGAGGTGAGAAAATAAATCCGGGTGTTAAAAAGAACCGGGAAACGGATGGCGAAAGTGGGGTGCGGGTGGGTGTGGAGGCTTTCCGAAGAGACTTTTACGGCGGTTTTAACATTCGGAAGTGTAAAAAGTTTGTTGTTCTTTTGCATCATGGTTCATTGCAGAGGATGCGCAGTAGCAAGGGTTTTGCTTTGTGCGCTTGGCGGCGGATCGGGATTAAAAACATTAAAATTTAATACTCAATGAAAAAGAGAGAGTTTAAAATTTCCTTTTTCCTCCATGTGTGGGAAAAGAAAGCGGAAGAGATTTCGCTGGAAGAGTTTCATAATGACCTCAGGGGAGCACGCTGGAAGGTGCTTGCCGAGTCGTACCGGCGGTGGATGCGGACGGGCATGACCGAGGAGGGCAAAAGGCTGAAAGGGGCTCTGAATGCGGTGGTAGTGGCCGGCAAGTGCCGGGGCGGACATGCGGCGAACCAGGTGACCGAGCTGAACGGACTGGCGCTGTTCGACTTTGATCATTGCCTCGAGATGCTGGCCGGGATGAAGGAGAAGGCCGGGGCGCTGCCTTATGTGGTGGGGGCTTTTGTCAGTATCTCGGGTGAAGGGTTGAAGCTGATTGTGCGCATCGATGCCGAGAATGCCGGGCAATATGCGGTGGCTTATCCTGTCGTTGCCCGTGAGTTGGAGCGGGTGCTGGGGCATCCTTGCGATATGTCGTGCCGCGATCTGGGACGGGCGTGCTACGCTTCGTATGATCCGGAGGCGTACTATAATCCCGGTGCCGGGGTGTTTCCGTGGCGGGAGCAGGTGGACGGGCTGTTGCAGGCGGAAGGGGAGTGTTCCGCGCAGTCGGTGGGCAAGGCTTGTCTGGCGGGCGTTGCTTCCGAAGCGGGGGATGGCTTTATGCAGGTTTTCCTGAATGATTTTGATGCCCGGAATCCGTTTGTGGCGGGAGGGCGCCATGCGTTTGTGCTGAAGCTGGGACGTGTTGCCCGGTATAAAGGTTTTTCGCCGGAAGAAATGCGGCTGTTGCAAAAAGCAGTGGTTGAGAAATACGCGCAGGCTGATTTCGGGAGCGGAGAAATAGAGAAAACATTATCGTCTGGTTATCAGTATGTTTCTGCCAGGAGGGCGGACGCTATGACGACTGATTTGGGTCCAAAGGTCCAAGGTCCATTCTATGGGATGCCCGAGGAGGAGGAAGAAGAGGATTTGGAGGATATCTTGTTCGGAAAAAGTGAAGGATTTCGGCGGAGTGCACCTTATTTCCCCGACGAGGTGTTTGAGCATCTGCCTGCCTTGCTGGCCGAAGGGGTAAGGGTGGCGGGAAGTCCTCGTGAGCGGGACATGTTGCTGGCAGCCATGATTGTCAATATCAGTGCATGCCTGCCCGAGGTGCGTCTTTTGTACGACCAAATGTATTATTCTCCGCATCTGTACTATATGGTGATAGCCCATGCCGGGGGTGGAAAGGGAGTGGTGGGGCTTGCCGGAATGCTGCCTGCCGAGATTCATAAGTTTTATGAGAAACAGAATGATGAGGTGCGTCTGGTGTACGATAAAGCGTTTTTCGAATGGGAGCTGGAGCAGAAGAAGGCGCAGGCGGAGAAGCGTTCGCCGGACTTTGCGTTGCGTCCCCGGGAGCCGTTGAGAAAGTTGTTGATGCTTTCGCCCAATGTGTCGAAGAGCTTGATCATTAGCGCTTTGGAAGAGAGTGGAAAGCTGGGGTGCTGCATCAATGCTACGGAGCTGGACATGGTGTCGGGTGCTATCCGGAATGAGTGCGGAAAGCACGATGATGTATTCCGGGCTGCTTTTCAGCACGAAGTGGTATCGGCTGATTTCAAGGTGAACGGGCGCCAGGTGGTGGCTCGTCATCCGCGTCTGGCTTTGTGTCTGGCTGGCACTCCCAATCAGTTGGTGCGTTTTATTCCTTCATTGGAAAATGGGCTGTACAGTCGTTTTCTGATATATACGGGGCAGAGTGCCTGGGAGTGGCGTTCGGCTGCTCCGCGGGCAGGGTGCGAAGATCATCGTGCGGTTTTTGCCCGCCTGAGTGCCCGCCTGCTCGAGTTACATCAGTTTCTGCTTCAGTCTCCTACGGAGGTAACGTTTACTCCTGGGCAATGGGAGGAACATACATTGCGGTTTGCTTCTCACTTGTCTGAGGTGGTGAACGAGCGGGATGACTCACCAGGTGCGATCGTGCTCCGACACGGGTTGATGGCGAGCCGGATAGCCTGTGTGCTTACGGTGCTGCGGAAGGGGGAGTGTGCTTGGGCGATGCCCGAATATGCATGTTCTGACGAAGATTTCCATACCGCTATGTTGATGACGGATGTGTTGCTGGAGCATAGTTTGCTGCTGTCTACCTGTATGCAGAAAAGCGAGAGTAAGCCGAAGCCTTTAAAACCTTATTTCAGATTGCGTCCGGTGTTGCAGGTTCTTTCAGGAACTTTTACTTTTACTCAAGTGGTGGATAAGGCTGTGGAGATGGGGATTCCTAAAACCACTGCCAAACGGCTTTTCAGGAAGACGGTCGAGCTTAAACTCGTTGTAAAAGAGGGAGATGTGTGTCGAAAGACGACTCGGAGCTGGGGAGCGGGCATCCCATAGAATGGACCTTGGACCTTTGGACCCAAAAAGAGGGTGGAAGGGTGCCTGTCTTTGTATGAAAAAACTCTTAAGCCTTTTCCGAAAAGACTTAAGAGTTTAGAGGAAAAGACTTGGATGTTTCGAGGGAAACGTCTAAGTCTTTTTCGTGTTTTTCACCACAGAGGACACAGAGTCTCACAGAGAATCTATATTTTCATTGGATATGCTTTTAGAAAAAAAACTCTGTGAGACTCTGTGTCCCTCTGTGGTGAATTCCCCTCTGTGGTGAATTCAAGGTTCTCCCAGGTAATACACGATCAGCCGGACTTCCCGTTTAAGGAAGCTGTGGCGGTATTTGTTGTAATTGACATCGGACAGTGCCTGTGTCAGGGCGGTGTTTTTACGCATCCAGCGGTAGAGTTTCTGCAGGGCGAGCACGGGGTCGAGTCCCGGGCAGTAAAGCTGTGCAAGTTCGGCTTTGGTGTACGAGCGGATGATGAAATCGGCTTCGGTTGTGTCTTCTTCTTTTCTTTGATTCATGGCTTTGATTATCTGATTGTTACATACTGTAAATGTACGGAAAAATATCCGGAATGCAGTGTGTTTTTATATTCTTTTTTCCTCAAACTTTGTCATCGGTCCTCTTTCTTTGTCATTGGAGCATCGGGGGTGTCGTATCTTTGAAATGTGATTGAAAAACAGATGTTTAACTCTAAAAAGAAAGTACGATTATGAGTAAAGAAGTTACGTATTCGGTAGTGGCGCGCAAGAACATGCTGAAGAAGGATGATCCCGCCAAGTATTATGCCCAGGCACAGGCCAGCGGCGATGTGGGGCTGGACGAGATCTCGACCCGGGTGGAAAAGGCCTGTACGGTACATTCGGCGGATGTCGTGGCAGTGCTGAAGGCGCTGGAGGATGAAATGGTGGATGGCCTGTCGAGGGGAGAGATTGTCAGGCTGGGGAATATCGGCACCTTCCAGGTGGGCCTGCGAAGCAGGGGAGCGGAGAAGGCGGAGGATTTCAAAGCGGCGAATATCAGCAAGGCGAGAGTGAACTTCCGTCCGGGGCCTGTGCTGGCGGATGCGATGAAGACGCTCAATTTCAGTAAGGTGAGTACGCGGGCGGCGCAGAAAGGCGATGGCGGCGGGGACGGGGATATTGTGGATGACCCGACAGCATGACCCGACCACAGAGTGACACAGAGTCTCACAGAGGAGGAATTTCAACGACCTTTCTGTAAATCCGGAAATTAAAATTCTCTATACTATAGTCCCGGGGATTAAGATTCTATATCAGCTTGAAAATAAAGACTCTGTGTTGCTCTGTGTCCTCTGTGGTGTAAACGTAAAACAACTTAATATAGCAAAACAACGATGAAGAAGTTACAAAGAATCTTGGAATGGGTGATTGCATTCCTGATGTTTCTCAGTGGGAGGAATGTCGAAAAATGAAGGGGGAAGTATGAGGAAAATCGATTTGATTGTGATTCATTGCTCGGCAACGAGAGAAGACCGGTGTTTTACGGAGTTCGATCTGGATGTCTGCCATCGCAGGCGGGGATTCAACGGGCCGGGATACCACTTCTATATCCGGAAGGACGGGCGGATTGTGTCTACCCGTCCGGTGGAGAAGATCGGGGCGCATGCCAAGGGGCACAATGCGACGAGTATCGGTATCTGTTATGAAGGCGGGCTGGATGCGAGGGGCCGTCCCAAGGATACCCGGACGGAGTGGCAGGTACATTCGATGCGGGTGTTGGTGAAAACGTTATTGAAACAGTATCCCGGCAGCCGTGTGTGTGGCCACCGGGATCTGAGTCCGGACCTGAACGCCAATGGGGAGATCGAGCCCGAGGAATGGATAAAGCAGTGTCCGTGTTTTAATGTGATTGAAGATAAAAAATTACATTGATGTTTTAGAATTGATTATGAATCGTCAAAAGGGTTAATTAAATTAACTCTTTTGGCGGTTTGCTTTTCATGGAATAAGTGTAACAAATAATTAATTCATTATATTTTATAAAATCATAGAGATACTTTTCTAATTATGCTTTTGTCCGTAGCCGTAGCCATAACCGTACTTCTTTCCGTATCCGTAATAGCGGCCGTATTTTCCGTATCCATAGTAATAGCCGTATTTCCGCTTTTTCATGTCCAAGCCGTTGATTACGGTACACAGGTTGGGGAGCTTGTTGCCCAGGCGGAGATCTTCGAGCAGGGTATAGTCGGCTTTGTGGGTATAGTCGGCGCGGCAGACATAAACCGATAGGTCGGCCACCCGTGCGATGATCTGTGTGTCGGTCACCATTCCGATGGGAGCGGTGTCGAGCACGATATAGTCGAAGTGCTTTTTGAGGATATCGATGGCTTCCACCAATGCCTGGCGTGCCAGCAGTTCGGTCGGGTTGGGCGGTACGGTTCCGCCGGGGAGGATGCTCAGGGTGCGGGATATCCCGGAGGGCTGCACCATAGACATCAGGTCGGTGGTCTGCGGGCCGGCCAGGAACTGGGTGATTCCTTTTTCTTTCTGCGAGAGGTTGAAGACCTTGTTGAGTCCCGGCTTGCGGATGTCGAGCCCTACGATGACTACTTTTTTGCCCAGCAGCGAGAGGCTGATGGCGAGGTTGGTGGCTACAAATGTTTTTCCTTCGCCGCTGATGGTAGAGGTGACCAGGATGACTTTATTCTCTTCGCCCAGCATAAACTGCAGGTTGGTGCGGATGCCCCGGAAGGTTTCCGCCATCAGGCTGTTTTCGTTTTCGCGGACAGCGATGCCTCCCGCTTTCCCGTTACCCTCTTCGGCCAGGGGGATGTCTCCGATGATGGGGGCGGAGGTCAGCTTTTCCACATCGGCCCGTCCTTCTATCCGGAACTGGAGCAGCCCCATGACGTAGATGATGGCTACGGGGATGCCCATCCCCATGACGAGGGCTATCATATAGATCGTTTTGGTCTTGGGAGAAACGGGACCGTTGTCCGCCATGGCCTCGTCTACGATCTTGGCGTTGTTGGCAGTGGCGGCCAGTGCGATGGAGTTTTCTTCCCGTTTCTGCAACAGCATCAGGTAGAGTCCGGCTTTGATCTCCTGCTGCCGGGAGATGCTGACGAACTGGCGTTCCTGCGCGGGCGCATTGCTGATGCGGCGGTTGAACTTGCTGGCCTGACGGTCGAGGTCGGCCTTGGTGATCAGCAATCCTTTCTGAACGCTGTGGATGGTGGTCAGGATGTTTTCGCGCATGGCACGGATGCCGCTATCCAGGTTCACGATCACGGGGTTGCTTTCCGAGGAGTTGCGTAGCAGGCGGTTGCGCTGAAGCACCATTTCGTTGTATTGCCCGATCAGGGAGGAGAGTGACTGGTCGGTCAGGCCGACGTTGACGGGCAGTACGGCGTTGATCTTGTCCGGAGCGGAGATATATTCGGCGAGGTAGCGTACGAGGTTGAGCTGGGTGCCGTTCTCGACCCGTTGTTTCTCGTAGGCGGAATTTTCGCTCACAGCCAGTTGGGCGTCGCTGGCAAGGTCCGTCAGTCCGGCATCCCGTTTGAAGGTTTCCAGCTCCTTCTCGGTACTGAACAATTCGTCGTTGATGATGCGGATACGTCCGGCGATGAACTCTTCCGTTTTCTCCGCCACTTCGTTTTTGTCGTTGTTGGTGTTCCGGTTGTAGACTTCGATCAGCCGGTTGATGAAGTCCTCGCCCCGACGCTTGTTGGTGTTTTTGAGCGAGACGATGACGATGGAGGTGGTTTTGGAGGTAGGCTCTACGCTGAGCGCCGCCGCATACCTCTTTGCCGTCTGCATGGGGTTGCTTACAACGGCGGTGAGTGTCTGCGGTTCACTTACTCCGGCGGAGTCGCCGGCAAGGGTGAAGGTGAACGTTCCGGCCGGAGTGACGAGCAGGCCCGGCAGTTTGGAGAATTTTTTGTTGTAGGAGGTTTCCCCGACGGTGGCTTTCACGTCGAGCCGGTTGCCGGGCGACAGGGTGAGTTCGAATACGGCCGGCCCCGGCAGCTTGTCTGCTTCTTGCGGGGTGAGGCCCACCAGTACCGGCGAACTTTTATAAAGCTCTACTTCGTTGAAACTGCCTTTGACGGAGTAGGTGGTGTAGAGGTTCAGCTCGCTGATCACATGCTTGACCAGCGTTTTGGAACGTAGTATTTCAATCTCGTTGTCGATGTTCGATACCGAGTTGACCAGCCCCAGGCCCTCGAGCGCGGCGAGATTTCCGCCACTGTTGCCCCCTTTCTTATCGTCCTTGATGATGACCGAGGCCGAGATGTTGTAGACCGGAGTGGTCTGCCGGAGGTGTAGCCATGCTCCTGCCAGGCAGATGATGACCGAGGCTACAAACCAGGGCCACCGGATGACGTAGCGGAACAGGAGGGCATGGAAGTCTATTTTTTCTTCTTTCTCTTCGTATAGATCGTCGTATAAGTCTTCTTTCATTGTCGGGGTTTCTTTATTTGGCGATGGTGATAATTAAACTGGCAAGCGACACGAGCGTGCCTACCACGGAGAACCAGATGGTGGTGCTGGCGCTGATGTCGGCTGTCTTTGCCTTGGTCTTATTGGGGGTGACATAGAGGATGTCGTTCTGTTGCAGATAGTAGTAGGGCGATTGGATGATGTCTGCCCGGTTCATGTTCAGCGTGATGATGTGCTGGTGTCCGTCGGCGTCCTCGCGGATCAGGCGGACATTGTCGCGCAGTCCGTACACGGTCATGTCGCCTGCCATGGCAAGGGCTTCGAAGAGGTTGACCTTTTCGTTGCTGATGGTAAACGTGCCCGGACTGTTCACTTCGCCGATGACGGAAATTTTATAATTGGCCATGCGAACCGTCACAATGGTGTTTTCTTTGATGTATCCTTTCAGCTTTTCCCTGATCAGACTTTCCGCTTCGCCTTTGGTCAGTCCGCCGATATGGAGGGTGCCCAACACGGGGAAGTCGATGTTGCCCCGGTTGTCGACCAGATATTGCTGAAGGGCCGGTTGGCTGGTCAGGCTTTTTTGTGTATTGCTGACAGGGGTGGATACGGTCAGGTTGAACGGTTCTGCCAATTCCGGATCGCTGCACGATACAACGATGGTGAGCAGATCCTTCGGCAGGATGCGGGCATCATAGAGCTTGGCCTCTGCAACGGCACGTTGCGCCTCTCCCGGGTCTTGCAAGTAGGGTACTTTCTTGTAGGACTGGCAGGAAGCCAGCAAAATACAGGTTAACGTGAAAAAAAGTAGTCTTTTTGTCATTTATCTTAATTTTAGAATATTACTATGGGGTGGCTCACCACAGAGTACACAGAGTTTCACAGGGTTTTCATCTTTTGTGTGATGGGGGAAAAAAAATTCTCTGTGAAACTCTGTGTTCCTCTGTGGTGTAATCTCTTTTATTCATTTTCTTTATTTTAATAAGCTTCTTTTTCTCCTTCCAGCGCATTTCTTACGGTTTTATATATAATATATAGATCGAGCATGAAGGTCCAGTGCTCGATGTACCAG
Source organism: Bacteroides fragilis NCTC 9343 (assembly GCF_000025985.1). Classification (NCBI taxonomy): domain Bacteria; kingdom Pseudomonadati; phylum Bacteroidota; class Bacteroidia; order Bacteroidales; family Bacteroidaceae; genus Bacteroides; species Bacteroides fragilis. The sequence continues at coordinate 3,241,463 of NC_003228.3, read as the reverse complement.
ATGTCGCGTTGCACACGTCCTTCCATTTGCCATAGTTCGTGAGTCTCTCCGCGGAAGCCGGTGACTTGCGCCCAGCCGGTGACACCCGGTTTTACGAAATGGCGGACCATGTATTTGTTGATCAGTTGTGAGTATTGTTCCGTGTGTTTCAGCATGTGGGGGCGGGGGCCTACTACCGACATGTCGCCCATCAGTACGTTGATGAACTGCGGGAGTTCGTCGATGCTGCTTTTACGCAGGAAGTTGCCGAAGCGCGTTTTGCGGGGATCGTGCAAGGTGGCCTGCAGGGTGTCGCTCTGCGTGTTCACCTTCATGGAGCGGAACTTGTAGCACCAGAATTCCCGTCCGTCTTCTCCACTGCGCTTTTGCTTGAAGAAGATGGGACCCGGCGAGGTGATTTTGATGGTCAGCCCGACAATGACATAGATAATGGGGAAGAGGGTGCAAAGAAACAAGAGCGAGAAAGCGATGTCGAACACACGCTTCCTGAATCGGTTTTCGGCAAAACTGAGCGGCTCCTGGCGGATGCAGAGTACGGGCACGTTGCCCAGGAGCTCGAAGTACATGCGCCGCTTCAGATAGCTGCGCACGTTGGGGACACTGAAAAAGCGTATCAGGTGATTTTCGCAATAGTCGATGATGGGGAGAATCTCTTCGCTGCGGGCCGAAGGCAGGCAACAATAAACCTGCTCGACTCCTCCCTGCTTCAGGCGGTCCACAATCTTACCGGGTTTTCCCAGATAGTTCACCTTTTCGGGGAAGCGGCTGCCTGGCTGGTCGTCAAAGTAGCCGATGACACGGAATCCGGAAGTGACGTCGTCCGTCATTTGATGGTAGAGTTCGATTATATTGCTATTGCTTCCCACCAGAATGATGCTGCGGGAGTTGCCTCCATGCTTACGATAGGACTTCAGGATCTTGCGGAACAATAACCGGTAACAAACCAACAGCAGAGTGAACGCAATGTAGAACAGTAAGAAAAAGCGGGCGGAAAGGATGCCGAAGTTTCCAAAGGTGAGCGCGCAGGAAAAAAACAAGGCGTGTCCCGCACTGTTGCGTAAGGCACGCCATACGATTTGCTCGGGACGTACTACACGGCGGTGCAATATGATACCTGAAGACATGTTGCTAACCAGGTAGCATAAGTTGAGCAATACCAGTACTTGGGGAAGTGAGTGAATGAATGGATCTGCAAAAAATTTGCTCCCCAATAGGGTGTACAAGGACAGAAAGGTGCCATTCAAGAGAATGAGATCTCCGGTGAATACAATCCTTTTAATGACTTTATTGAACCGCAATACCTGTTTCATACTGTACTTTTAGAAATGTTTGCGATAGTTGTCGTTAATGTTTGAATAACTACCATCTTGCTGTGTGCATTGCAATTTGTTCCCTTACTTATTAGGTAATAGAACAAAGTGATCCCTTACTTATTAGGTAATAGAATGCGGAATAGCGAAAAGATATGAAATATAACTTTTAGAGGTTAACTAAACATAAAACAGGGGCTGGATTATATAATTCTGATGTCAAATTATTGCAAATTGTAAACTCCTGTTTGAGTAATTACATCAAACAGGAATTATGACTAATATTTCTATTAAGTGAATAAATTATTTCAAACTGATACTTCAACTGGTTATAATCCACTTTTATAGAAAAGAAATTATCATTTTGTTTGTGGAGTTTCAATTATTATCTCTATTTTTGCAGCGATAAAACAAATGAATCTGTTCTATTACCTAATAAGTAAGAGAACAGCTATTATCACTCCTCCTCCTCTTTCTTAAATCTCACGGCGGCAATCACTTTTTTATTTGCGTTACTGAGCGTTTTGTTATCAAAAGATGCCAGATAAATGTATGTCACCTTCTCTGAAGCATGCCCCATTCCTGCACTGATCACTGAAACCGGAACCCCTTTCTGCAGGGCCGTGGTCGCCCAACTGTGGCGTGCCACATAAGAGGTCAGCGGAGTCTTCAATTTCAGTATTCCGGATATCTGGTTGAGGCGTTTGTTGTATACCCTCAATGCACTTCGGTACTGCTTGTGCCCCTCCTCTCCGGCTGCGCTGATGACGGGCAGCAGATAGACGGATTCTTTGCAAAGCGAGGCATACTTACGCAAGATCACTTTGGCGCAGTTTTCTATGATTACCGTAAGTTGCTGTCCCGTTTTCTGGCGGAAATAAACGAGCATGTTTCCCTGCACATCGGTCTTGCGGAGATGTACCAGGTCGACAAACGGGATTCCCCTCAGGTAGAAGCTTAGCAAGAAGAGGTCGCGGGCAAAATCGAGCCGGCTGTTCTTGCTGAAATCTGCTTCGAGCAGGCGGGAAATGAGGACGGGTGAGATGGCACGCTTGGCAGTGGGTTCGTTGCCGATAAAAACATTCTCAAACAGCTCGCGGGTGTTGAGCGAAGCTATGTTCTGCTCCGATGCCTGATTGCAGATGGAACGCAACATGCGCATGTAGAGCGAGATCGTGTTGTACCGTTTCCCGTTGAGGATTAAGTATTGCTCGTACTCCTTGATACTCTCGGGAGTGATCTCTTCAAAAGTCAGTGAGGCTTTTCCCGCAAACTTCTGAAAACTGTGCAAAGTGTAGAGGTAGGTATTGGCTGTGCTGTAACGCCCGCCTAACTTCGCTTTTCTTGCTAAAGATTTAATGAATTTTTCTATTTCCATTTTCTTGTTCTTTTTAGTGTGTTCAAGAACACGGTTTATAATAAAAAAGATTTTGAGTGACAGATTGGAAAATATGCTGGAAATTAGTAAAAAATCAATAGCATAAATGTATAGACGAATGAAAGTTTCAGAAATACCCAAGTGGCATGAGAAAAAAGGAACGTAAAAAAGTGTCCCGTATTTGAATGAATAGCCGTTTTTTCGTGGTGTATTAATCATTTAAAAACATGAATTATGGTAATAGCTTATTTGAGAGTAAGTACGGAAAAACAGTTTTTGGCTAATCAGAAGGAAGAGATTATGCGATTTGCAGAGAAGAATGGGTTGTCGATTGACAAGTGGTACACAGAGACCGTAAGCGGAAGCGTGAGCACAAAAGACAGAAAGCTATCAGAGTTATTGAAGAGAATGCATCCCGGGGATACACTGATTGTAACGGAGATTTCGAGATTGAGCCGTACACTGCTCGAGATTATGACTATCCTGAATTTTTGTATTAAGAAGCAGGTAGTGCTCTATAGCACCAAAGAGGGCTATGTGTTTCAGGACGACATCAACAGCAAGGTGCTGGGATTCGCGTTCGGACTGATGGCGGAAATAGAAAGGAACCTGATTTCGATGCGTACCAAAGAAGCTCTCGCACGCAGAAAGCAGGAAGGAATGACTTTAGGCCGAAAGAAAGGGGATACGCCTAAAATAAAATTGCTGCGTGCCAATAAGCGCGTACTTACCAAAGAACTTGACAAAGGAACTACTTACTCGGAATTGGCGGAGAAGATGGGGGTATCCAGAACAACCCTGTTCCGGTTTATGAAAACGATGTATTAGTAACGGTTAGGGGAGTCATAATTCACCGCAGATTACACAGATTCTCACAGATTAATAATTTATTTTACTGAGAGTTTAATTAAAATATCTGTGTTAATCTGTGTAATCTGTGGTGAATAGGGGTTCATTCAATGTTTATCATTTACCGTTCATCACCGTTGATCGTTTATGAAGGCTTTTCAGTTCGAAGGACAACATGACACGGAAGAATCCGATGATCAGGAAAGTGAATGCCAGCATATATATAACGTAGAGGGCACCTACGGCCGGCTGCCACAGGATGATCAGCGAACAAATGATGGCGAGGATGCCGAATCCCATGTACCATCCCCACTCACGGGTGCCATAACGCTTCAGGTCCATAGAATAGCCTGTGGCGGAGAAACCGCGGAACATCATCCAGAAGGCGACTATGAACGGTATGACTTCCATGCTGAGCAGCGGATAGGCTACCAGGTAGATGCCTAAGATCAGATCGATGATACCGCCTGCGAGGTACCATCCCCAGGACGAGATGCCTCGCCGGTTACTGATGGAGAAGATGATTTCGATGATACCACTTATCAGCATCGAAATGCTGAAGATGACGCTGAGGGCAATGTAACTGCTTCCCGGTGCGAATAGCAGACAGAGAGCCACGATGATGTACAGAATACCCAGAATAAGAGATAACCACCAGTTTTTGACTGCGTGTTCCATCTCGTCGAATAAAGTTTTCATATCAATTTTATTTTTTAGATTATTGTCCATCGTGAACAAAGTTCTTGCACCGATTGTTTAGAATATAGTAAATAAAACTTAGAGTTATCAATTATGGCAACAACAAATTTCAAAGGACAACCGGTAAAGCTGATTGGCGAATTTATACAGGTTGGAAAGGTGGCTCCCGATTTCGAGCTGGTGAAAAGTGATTTATCTTCTTTCGCACTAAAAGATCTGAAAGGTAAGAATATTGTTCTGAATATTTTCCCGAGTCTGGATACCGGTGTGTGCGCCACTTCGGTGCGTAAATTCAATAAAATGGCAGCCGGAATGAAGGATACCGTGGTATTGGCCATTTCGAAAGACTTGCCGTTTGCGCAGGGACGCTTCTGCACGACAGAGGGTATCGAAAACGTGATTCCGTTGTCGGATTTCCGCTTTTCGGACTTCGACGAGAGCTATGGCGTGAGGATGGCTGACGGACCGCTGGCCGGACTGCTGGCGCGTGCGGTAGTGGTGATTGGGAAAGACGGGAAAGTAGCTTATACAGAGCTTGTGCCGGAGATTACTCAGGAGCCGGATTATGAAAAGGCATTGGCTGCTGTGAAATAATCTTTTTTTTTTGAATGGTTTCAAGGAACAGAAAGTCCGTGTTCACTCCGGGGGGGAGAGCACGGACTTTTTCATGCGGGTATAAAGCCTGTCTTTACAGGCTTTACCCCCTATGACTACTGCTTGTTACGTGTGTTGAACAGGCAATCACTTCTTTTTGGTCATACCGAAGTCGAACAGGGTCTGAGGAACAGGTACCGCTACGCCTGCCAGTTCCACTTTATCGGCGCTGAGCTTCAACTTCAACTGATTTTTCTTGTAAGCAAAGCTGCCTTTGTCCGGAGACGAAATGGTTACGGTAACAGTCTGTCCTTCCTGGCCTTCTACGGCTGCAGGCAGTTGAAGGGTCAACGGTTTCGGATCGAAAGCAAGGTAGATGCTGTCCTTCTCTGTGTTGAGAGCCGGCTTGTAGCCTACTTTGTATTTTACGTCACCGATGGCTTTGACAATGGCTTCCGCTTTGTCTTTATCGCCTACAATGGAGGTAATAAGTTCGGTTACCGGCAATTTGTCGAAGAACACCGTGTCATTTTTCACCGTAGCGTTTACGTCTTGTCCCTGGGGAGCTTCTCCGGCATTTTCTTTTACAGTGGCGGGAGTCACCGGAGTTATCAGTACTTTTCCGTTATAGGTGCCTGCCACATCGTTGGTGGATGGAGGAGGAAGCGGAGAATTGTCATCGTTGTTGCAAGAAGACAAGGTTACCACTGAGAAAGCAATCGCAAAAGAATAAAAAAGCTTGGTTAAGTTGAAATCTTTTTTCATTTTTTTAAACATTAAATTTGTTACATAAATTGCTTTTTCATCAAACAACTGTAAGGCCTAGGATTTGTTTTTTTGATGAATTGTCAATAACTGGTTTGGTGTACGTACAATAAGTAAATGCAGAAAATATAAAGGTACTGCATGGAGGACGAAAAAAAAGAAAGATTTTTTTTGAGGGAGGGATGAAGGCGGAGTTTTACCACGGAGTACCACAGAGTCTCACGGAGTAATAGAGAGTAGAGAGTAATACAGAGTAATACAAAGTTCTTAGAGTTCACTACCATTCGTTATCGATAGATTAAGTTCACTCTGTGTTGCTCTGTGTTACTCTGTGGTGAATGCTGATTCTTGCTGTGGAGGCACTATTTCTTTTTCTTCATTCCTTTGTAGACAAGGAAACCTACGATGAAGACTCCGATGACGATGAAGCAGTAGCCCAGTTCATGGCTGTATTCTGTTACTTTGGCAAGCAGTTGCTCTTCGCTTTCGATGCCGGGTACGGTGGAAAGGTAATAACCGATGGCAGCGAGGATAGTGTTCCATAATCCGGCACCCAGAGTGGTGTAGATCAGGAACGTGTGCAGCTTCATGCGGGCAAGTCCTGCAGGAATGGAGATCAACTGGCGGACAGCGGGAATCAGGCGACCGATAAAAGTGGAGAGTGCTCCGTGCTTGTCGAAATATTCTTCGGCATGCTGCACTTTGGCTTCATCGATCAGGCACATGTGTCCGAAACGGCTGTTGGCGAACTTGTAGACGATGGGACGTCCCAGCCAGCGGGCCAGATAGTAATTGATAATAGCACCGAGGTTGGCTCCCAGGGTGGCGAAGAGCACTACCAGATAGATGTTCAGCTCTTCGTTGACTGCCGCTTTGTAGGCTGCCGGAGGAACGACTACTTCGGATGGAAAAGGAATGAAAGAACTTTCAATGGTCATTAATAAAGTAATGGTCCAGTAATTGAGGTGGTCTAAGCACCACTGAATGAAGGCTACAGATTCCATTTGTTTAATTTAGATTGAATTGATATAGTTTTGTTTTTTTTGATTTACCACAGAGTACCACAGAGTTTTTTAATCTCTTGTTTATAAGATATGAAGAGAAAATAATCTCTGTGGAACTCTGTGGTGAACTTGATTATTTTTCGTCTTTTAAAAAATCGTCCAGTTCGCGAAGCATCTGTTCTCCGTCGACACCCATTTCCAGTATCGTATCCCGGAGGGAGTCGAGATTGATGGAATCGCCGGACATCGCGTTGTATTTCTTGAATCCTTCATGATCCTGAAGGACGAGGCATACGGCGGCCAGTTGTTCGCAGATCTTGGGGTACTCGGGATCTTCTTCCAGCACCTGCTCGAAGCAGAAGCGTGCGTTCTCGAGCATGCGGAACTCGAGGCTGTAGTTGCCTATTTCCATCCAGGTATCTGCTTCGGGGGCATAGCGGAGAGCCAATGCCCACTCTGCACGGGCCAGGTCGAAATTATCCTCTTCCATATAGATGCGTCCCTCGAGCAGGTAGGGTTCTGCATCCTGGGGGGCGAGCTCTTTTGCCAGTCGGCAAAGCCGGTGGGCTTCTTCCGAGTCGCCCTGGCGGGAAGCGCAAAGTGCTTTGTTTGAATAGATATCGGACAATAGCGGGGAAGAACCGTTACCGTTTTCTTCGATCGCCCGGAGAGCCATGCTGTAACTTTCGTTGGCTTCAGCCCAATTTTCCTGCTGGGTGTAGGCCAGTCCGATGAACATATATGTAAATTCGGGGGAGAGCGTTTTATACTTCAGGGCTTTCCGGTATTCAACGATGGCTCCCTCGATGTTCTCAAGATGAAAGAGGCTGTGTGCCTTGATGATGTGGGCTTCGCCGAATTCTTCGTCGGCTGCGATGGCAAAGTCACAGGACTCGATGGCTTTATCGAAATCTTTGGTGGCAAACTGGCATTTGGCCAGGCCTACCCAATAAGCCGGGTTATAGGGATTCTTGTCGATCAGCTTGTTGAAGACAACGATGGCTTGCTCTATGTATTCTGCTCCGGCCGCACCGTAGCAATCGGCGGTGGCTGCCAGGAAGTCTTCGTCATCTTTGTACATCTCCGCACCCCGTTTGAGCCATTGTACGCCTTTCTCCGGATAACCTAAGTCGGTGTACAGGTAGACAATATCGACCAAGATGCCCAGGTCGTTTTTCTCTTCCTCTTCTATACTGTCGAGCATTTGGTCGGCGGCATCCAGTTTACCTTCGTTCAGCAGCAGTTCGGCCAGGAGTAGTTTTACGTTGGAGGAGTAAGTGTCGGTGATGAGTTCGGCCACCTCTTTGGCCTTTTGGGGTTGATTGAGATCCAGGAACAGGTAAGCCTGTTCGACCATGAGGTCGGTGTGTCCCGGATGGAGTCCGAGTCCGTATGTTATGACCTCCTGGGCTTCCTTAAACTTACGTTCGGAGGCATATAGATCGGCAATATCAGCCAATTGGTCACCGTCCAGGTATAGCGATTCGTTTTTGGCTTTTACCGCTTCGTATTGTGCGATAAGGTTCTGTAATTCCCGCTCTCTTTCGGACGGGGAGTTTTTTCTGCCCAATTTAATTAGCAATTATACAGTTAATAATCATTCGATTCGACGGAGGGGGAGGTGTGTCCCCTGTGGTGAGTTCCGACACACGCTCCCTTGCCCAAAAATTATTTATTGATCTTTCCCCAGGTATCTTTCAGTCCTACGGTGCGGTTGAATACCAGATGTCCGGGGGTGGAATCTTTGTCGATATTGAAATAACCGATACGCTGGAATTGCAGATAAGAGAGCGCGGGCATGTCGGCCACGTACTTCTCTATATAGCAATGGGGCAGTACGGTCAGTGAATCCGGATTGATCATTTCCTTCATGGCTTCGAGGGCGTCGCAACCTTTGGCTTCACGGATGGCTGCCATTTCGTCGCGCGGGTTTTCCACTTTCCAGAGACGGTCGTACAGACGCACCTCTGCCGGCAGGCAATGGTTGCAGCTGAGCCAATGGAGGGTGCCTTTCACCTTGCGGTTGGCGTCGGGCATGCCGCTTCTGGTGTTGGGATCGTATTCGCAGTATACCTCGGTCACGGTGCCGTTCTCGTCTTTCTTGCAGCCTGTACATTTCACGATGTAGGCATTCTTCAGACGCACTTCCTGTCCCGGAGTCATGCGGAAATATTTCTTCGGGGCATCTTCCATGAAGTCATCGCGTTCCATCCACAGTTCGCGGCTGAACTCGATGGTATGGCTTCCGGCTGTCGGATCTTCGGGGTTGTTGATGGCTTCCAGTTCCTCAACTTGTCCTTCGGGATAGTTGGTGATGATCAGTTTCACCGGGTTCAGTACGGCAGATACACGGGTGGCACGGGCATTCAGGTCTTCGCGTACGGCGCTTTCGAGCAGGGCGAAGTCGTTGAGTGCATCGTAAGTGGTGTAACCTATTTTATCGATGAACTTACGGATGGATTCGGGAGAATAGCCGCGACGGCGGAATCCGCAGAGAGTCGGCATACGGGGATCGTCCCAGTCGTTCACCAGTCCTTCCTTCACCAGGATCAGCAGGTTGCGTTTACTCATCAGCGTGTAGTTTAGGTTCAGTTTGTTGAACTCCGTCTGACGGGGACGGTTGTCGTCCAGGTCCTTGCCTTCTTTCAGCCAGTCGATGAACAGATCGTAAAGAGGACGGTGAGGCACGAACTCGAGTGTACAGAGTGAGTGGGTGACTCCTTCGAAATAGTCGCTCTGACCGTGTGCAAAGTCATACATCGGGTAGGCTTTCCATTGGGTTCCGGTGCGGTGGTGTGCCACATGCAGGATGCGGTACATGATCGGGTCGCGGAAGTGCATGTTGGGGCTTGCCATGTCTATTTTGGCACGAAGCACCATGGAACCTTCCTTGGCTTCGTCGCTATTCATCTTTTCGAACAGGGCAAGGCTCTCTTCGATCGGACGGTTGCGGTACGGACTCTCGACACCGGGTTGGGTGGGAGTGCCTTTCTGTTGCGCTATCTGTTCTGAAGTCTGCTCGTCTACGTAGGCCTTGCCTTCTTTAATCAGAGTGACGGCAAAGTCCCATAATTGTTGGAAATAATCTGAGGCATAATATACGTTGCCCCATTGGAATCCCAGCCACCGGATATCTTCCTGGATGGCTTCTACATATTCCATATCCTCTTTCGTCGGGTTAGTGTCGTCGAAACGAAGGTTGCACACACCGCCGTGTGCGGCAGCGATGCCGAAGTCGAGACAAATGGCTTTAGCGTGCCCGATGTGCAGGTAACCGTTTGGTTCCGGCGGGAACCGTGTTTGTACTTTTCCCCCGTTCTTTCCAGCTTTCAAATCATTTTCTACTGCCTGTTCAATGAAATTGAGGCTTTTCTTTTCGCCTGCTTCTTCGTTTTTTATATCTGTCATATCTGTCATTATTATAAAAGCTCGTAGCTAATAAGTTGCTGCAAAAGTAGGATATTTTTTTTGTATATCCTTATTTCACGGGTATATATCCACTCTTTTTTATAATATCCTGTCCTTCGGGAGAGAGAATAAACTCGAGCAGGGGAGCGATTTGTGTTTTGTTCTTTGCATCATAATAGTAGTAGAGGGGGCGGACGATGGGATAAGTCTTGTTGGTGGCGTTCTCTACGGTCGGGGTGGCATAGTGCTCGCCATCATACGAGATGGACAGAGTCTTGATGCGCGGCGACACATAAGCGAGCCCTACATAGCCGATTGCCCCTTTGGTCTGGCTGACGGATTGGATAATGGCTCCGGTGGCGGGCATGGAGAGACTGCTGCTCATATAATTCTTGTTCTTGAGGACGCTCTCTTTGAAGAACTCGTAGGTGCCGGAAGAGGTCTCGCGAGAGTAAACCACGATCTTGCGGTCGTCGCCTCCCACTTGTTTCCAGTTGGTTATTTTTCCGCGGAAGATGTCTTCCAGTTGCCGGCGGGTGAGTTTTTTCACCGGATTGGACGGGTGTACAACGACAGCCAGCGCATCGTAAGCGACGATCACTTCGTCTATATCCCGTTTGGCGGCTTTGGCTTTCATCTTTTCGCTGAATTTGATGGGGCGTGAAGCCATGGCGATGTCAGTGGTGTTGTCCATCAGGGCGGAGATGCCTACCCCTGTACCGCCTCCGGTGACTGTGACACGGGCGTCGGGTTCACGGTTCATGAAGCGTTCGGCGGTTTGCTGGGCTACGGGCAGTACGGTGTCACTGCCTTTGATGCGCTGAGCGTTGGCATGCAATGCTGCGAGTGAGAGGGCGGCGAATAAGATAGTTCTAACTTTCATATGATTAAGTTTTGAGTTTGATTCACCACAGAGTAACACAGAGTTCCACAGGTCTTTAATCTTTTGTTACAGTATTTTAGAGAAAACGAATTTCTCTGCGAGAGTCTGTGTTCTCTGCGAGACTCTGTGTACTCTGTGGTGAATCCTGTGGTGGATTCTATTTTATGTGCAAATAAAGCAATAGCGTGTTACATTCCTGTTTCAAAACGTGCTGCATCTTGTCTTGTAACAGAAACGTAACAGGTTTGAAACAGTTCCTTCAAACCGTATTCACACCTCCTTAATACTTACTCCGTTTCTTTGCATCATGAAAATCAAAAGGTATGAAGAAGGTTTTTGAAAGAATTATAGAAGGAATATTGACCTGTAGCGGTTTTGTAACGAGTATTACGATTCTGCTGATTGTGCTTTTCCTTTTTACCGAGGCATTCGGCCTGTTCAGCAGCAAGGTTATTGAAGAGGGATATGTGCTGGCGCTGAACAAAGATAATAAGGTAAGCGAACTGACACCGATGCAAATTAAAGATGTCTTTGATGAAGAGATCACCAACTGGAAAGAGTTGGGGGGTGAAGATCTCCCGATCCGGGTGTTCCGTCTGGAAGACATCACGCACTACTACTCGGAAGAAGAACTGGGAGAAGCCTACGAGAATGCAGGGGAAAAGATTATGGAGCTGATTCAGAAAACACCCGGTATCGTTGCTTTTATTCCTCAGAAGTTTGTGGTACGGCCGGATGCGGTACATTTCATAAAGGATAACACCATTTCTGTGAAGGAGGTCTTTGCCGGAGCGGAATGGTTTCCGACGGCTACTCCCGCACCTTTGTTCGGCTTTCTGCCGCTGATAACCGGTACGCTTTGGGTGAGCCTGTTTGCCATATTGATTGCTTTGCCGTTCGGACTTTCGGTATCGATCTATATGTCAGAGGTGGCCGATTCGAAAGTACGTAGTTGGCTGAAGCCGGTGATAGAGTTGCTGAGCGGTATTCCTTCGGTGGTATATGGCTTTTTCGGCTTGATCGTGATTGTACCTTTGATTCAGAAAGTATTTGATTTGCCGGTGGGGGAGAGCGGACTTGCGGGAAGCATTGTGCTTGCCATCATGGCATTGCCCACTATCATAACGGTGACTGAAGACGCCATGCGCAACTGTCCCCGTGCCATGCGCGAAGCCAGCCTGGCACTCGGAGCTTCGCAGTGGCAGACCATTTATAAAGTAGTGATTCCTTATTCGATCTCGGGCATTACCTCGGGGGTGGTGTTGGGTATCGGACGCGCTATCGGCGAGACGATGGCGGTTTTGATGGTGACCGGAAATGCCGCCGTGATTCCCACTACCATTCTCGAACCTTTGCGCACAATCCCGGCAACCATTGCGGCCGAACTCGGAGAAGCACCGGCAGGGGGACCACACTATCAGGCTCTGTTCCTGCTGGGGGTAGTGCTGTTCTTCATTACATTAATCATCAACTTTAGTGTGGAGTACATTTCATCTAAGGGCGTAAAACGTAGTAAGTAATATGGAAATACTGAATAATACAAAAGCTAAAAGACGTTCGCAGGGGATCGCTTTCGGCATATTCCGGCTGCTGAGTTTATGCATTGTGCTGATTTTGTTCGCGATTCTGGGATTCATCATCTATAAGGGTATCGGCGTGATCAGCTGGGATTTTCTGACCACCGCTCCTACTGACGGGATGACGGGAGGAGGCATCTGGCCGGCTATCGTGGGTACATTCTACCTGATGGTGGGCAGTGCGCTGTTTGCCTTTCCGGTGGGTGTGATGAGTGGTATTTACATGAACGAGTATGCGCCGAAGGGCAAACTGGTACGCTTTATCCGGGTGATGACCAACAACCTGAGCGGTATTCCGTCGATTGTTTTCGGTCTCTTCGGTATGGCGCTGTTTGTTAATTATATGGATTTCGGCGATAGTATTCTGGCGGGTTCGCTGACGTTGGGGCTGCTTTGCGTACCTTTGGTGATCCGTACTACGGAAGAGGCATTGAAGGCAATACCGGACAGCATGCGCGAGGGAAGCCGTGCACTGGGAGCTACCAAGCTTCAGACCATCTGGCACGTGATTCTGCCTATGGGAATGCCGAATATCATCACCGGATTGATTCTGGCCTTGGGACGTGTGTCGGGAGAAACGGCTCCGATCCTGTTCACTTGTGCGGCGTATTTCCTCCCGCAATTGCCCACAAGCATCTTAGATCAATGTATGGCATTGCCCTATCACTTGTATGTGATATCGACCAGCGGAACGGATATGGAGGCACAGTTGCCTCTGGCTTATGGAACGGCCTTGGTACTGATTGTAATCATACTCCTGGTGAACCTGCTGGCCAATGCCTTGCGAAAGTATTTTGAGAAGAAAGTAAAAATGAATTAGAAACTGTTTCTTAGTGACGGAGTACAACAAAAGATATGGATACAACAGTAAAAATTGATGCGCGTGATGTGAACTTCTGGTATGGTGACTTCCATGCACTGAAGGGGATCAGTATGGAGATTGAAGAAAAATCGGTAGTCGCGTTTATAGGTCCTTCCGGATGTGGGAAATCTACTTTTCTACGCCTTTTTAATCGGATGAACGACTTGATTCCTGCAACCCGCCTGACGGGAGAGATCCGCATAGACGGCGAAAACATCTATGACAAGGGAGTGCAGGTGGACGAGCTGCGTAAAAATGTAGGCATGGTGTTCCAGCGTCCCAATCCTTTTCCGAAAAGCATTTTTGAAAACGTGGCTTACGGGTTGAGAGTGAATGGAGTGAAAGATAATGCCTTTATCCGTCAGCGGGTGGAGGAGACCCTGAAGGGTGCCGCGCTTTGGGATGAAGTGAAGGACAAACTGAAAGAATCGGCTTTTGCCTTGTCCGGCGGACAGCAGCAGCGCCTTTGTATCGCACGCGCAATGGCTGTATCGCCTTCGGTGCTGTTGATGGACGAACCGGCTTCGGCGCTCGACCCTATTTCGACGGCAAAGGTGGAAGAGTTGATACACGAGTTGAAAGAACGGTATACCATTGTGATTGTGACGCACAATATGCAGCAGGCTGCACGTGTCAGTGATAAGACGGCGTTTTTCTATATGGGGCAGATGGTGGAGTTTGGCGACACGAAGAAGATCTTTACGAACCCGGAGAAGGAAGCGACACAAAACTATATAACCGGACGTTTCGGATGACATACGATTGATCGGCATGCAGCTCGATGTATCATTTAATATTGTATATTTGCTTAATAATAAATTTAATAGAATATGGTGAAGTTTATAGAATCAGAACTTGTTCTGCTGAAAAAGGAAATAGACGAGATGTGGACATTGGTTTACAACCAGTTGGACAGGGCAGGGGAGGCAGTGTTGACCCTGGATAAGGAACTGGCCCAGCAGGTGATTGTCCGTGAACGCAGGGTGAATGCTTTCGAATTGAAGATAGACAGCGACGTGGAAGACGTGATCGCTTTATATAATCCGGTAGCTATCGACCTTCGCTTTGTGTTGGCCATGTTGAAAATCAACACCAACCTGGAGCGTCTGGGCGACTTTGCAGAAGGAATCGCACGTTTTGTAGTGAAGAGTGAAGAGCCGGTTCTGGATGAAGAGTTACTGAAACGACTCCGTCTGGAAGAGATGCAGAAACAGGTGCTTTCGATGCTTGAAGTGGCAAAACGCGCATTGAACGAAGAGAGCCTGGAGCTGGCAACCTCCGTATTCGCTAAAGATAATTTATTGGACGAGATCAATGCGGAGGCTACGGCTGTTTTGGCAGAGTATATCAAAGAGCATCCGGAAAGCACTCTCTCGTGCCTCAATCTGGTGGGAGTATTCCGTAAATTGGAACGTTCCGGCGACCATATAACGAATATTGCAGAAGAGATAGTCTTTTTCATCGATGCTAAAGTCTTGAAGCATAGTGGCAAGGTAGAAGAGCATTATCCTGCTAAATAATAAATCGCAAATTTTTAAACAAAAATTAGTGCTACTTAAAAAAATGTCATATATTTGTCTCCTGTAACGGTTCGGTTACAGGAGTTTTTTTTGAAATGATAATAAATCCAAAGAAAAATCAAAAAGATGTTATATGACATGTTTTTATATTTGGTTCATAACGAGAAAAGCACCTATATTTGCATCGTTATCCTGAAAACAATCTTTTTACCTTAAAAAAAAACTAATACCTATTGAAAACTGAAAAGCGGGGCTTTGTGAAAAGCCCCGCTTTTTTATGTTGATTCTTTATCCAATCCCATTTTCTTTGTATCTTTGACCCCTGTGAGGGGGTGGGCGAATGTGAGTCGCATCACACCTCTGTTTTAATTGTGAATCCTAAATTAAAAATAGAACTATGTTTTCCGGAATCGTAGAAGAGTATGCTACCGTTGTGGCACTGGTGAAAGACCAGGAGAATATACATTTCACACTGAAGTGTTCGTTTGTAAATGAATTGAAGATAGATCAGAGTATCTCTCACAATGGGGTCTGCCTGACCGTGGTCAGCATGACTGAAGATACCTACACTGTGACTGCCATGAAAGAGACACTGGACCGGTCGAACCTTCGTCTGCTGAAAGTGGGGGACAAGGTGAACGTGGAACGCAGCATGATGATGAACGGACGTCTGGACGGCCATATTGTGCAGGGACATGTGGATCAGACCGCCGAATGTATCGATATCAAAGATGCAGACGGAAGCTGGTATTTTACGTTTAAATATGCTTTCGACAAAGAGATGGCCAAGCGCGGCTATATTACGGTCGATAAGGGTTCGGTTACGGTCAACGGTGTCAGCCTGACGGTATGCAACCCGACTGACGATACTTTTCAGGTGGCGATTATCCCATATACCTACGAGCATACCAATTTCCATACTTTCGGGAAGGGCAGTGTTGTCAACCTGGAATTTGATATTATCGGCAAGTATATCAGCCGGATGATCCAGTACAAATAAGGTGGACCGGGGAGTAGAGGTGAAAAAAGTATGAACGACTTTCTGCAATTGGTAAATGCCCGGCAAAGTGACAGGGCTTACGATAAATCGCGTCTTGTGGAGGCGGATAAGCTGGAACGCATCCTTGAAGCGGGACGGCTGGCACCTTCTGCCTGCAATGCCCAGCCTTGGAGGTTCGTGGTAGTGACCGATCCGTCATTGGCGGAGAAGGTCGGTAAGGCTGCTGCGGGCTTGGGAATGAATAAATTTGCCAAGGATGCTCCGGTGCATATCATCGTTGTAGAAGAGTCTGCCAACATTACTTCGCGGCTGGGCGGAAAACTGAAGGGAAAACATTTTCCGTTGATCGATATCGGTATTGTGGCTGCACACATGGTGCTGGCTGCCGAAAGCGAAGGGCTGGGATCATGTATACTCGGCTGGTTCGATGAAAAAGAGATAAAGAGCCTGACCGGTATTCCCTCTTCCAAACGTGTATTACTGGATATCCTGATCGGATATCCGGTGAAAGAGAAACGAAAGAAGATCCGGAAAGAAAGCGGGAAAATTATTTCTTATAACAGCTATTAATGATCTGAGTGATACAGAATGGGCTCTGCGGGTAGGAGACATAAAGAAAACCCATATCGCTCTTATCGGAAACGGAATTTATTTCACCACAGATTACACCGATTTTCACGGATTATATCATCCGGTTCTCGGTGGAAGAAATTATTAATCTGTGTCAATCTGCGTAATCTGTGGTGAAAACCCTCCGTGAGACTCCGTGTCGCTCTGTGGTGGAAAGAGTTTGGATACCGTTTCCCGTGCTGAACTACAAGTCCTTCAGCAATACTTTGCTTGCCTTTTTATAATATTCTTCCCTGGAGTCAAGCAAAACCTTCCATTGCTCGCTGAATTCCTCGTCTTTATCGACTTTAAAATCTTCTGAGCCGTATGTGTCCAGCCGGTCGAGCAATAGCGCTACATTCAGCTGATTGATGTCGATGGAAGGCTGGTATGCGATATCCTCGCTTTTTTGATCGGTGACTACTTCGTGAATCAGGTGTATCTCCTGCAGTTGGTAAAGTATCTGATTGGTCAGCCGAATCGGGATGCGATGTTCTTCGGATATCTCTTCGGCGGTGTAAGGCGTTTCGTTGTTTTCGAAACGTTTGGCTATAAGAGACATGATTAAGATAGATATGAAATCGCGGTAACGGCGACTGATGTTCTGCGTATCTCTGTCGAAACTGAAGTTGCGGATGTTCTGGCCGGCATACGTCAGCTCGGCACCGAACAGGCAGATGGTCCATGATATCTGCAACCATAACAAGAACATCGGGAGAGCGGCGAAACTACCGTAAATGGCATTGTATTTGGACACCCACAACTGACTGCTGATGTACAGGAACTGAAATGCCTGATAAGCCGAACCGGCCAGGATGCCGGAGATCAGTGCATGCTTGAATTTCACCTTGGTATTGGGCATGAAGATATAGAGTCCCGTAAACATCAGCCAGGTCAGCACGAACGGAATCAGACGGATCAGGAATTTCAGGATAGGGGCAAGTAAAACAAAATCCGCCATACTCTTCAGCATTGTGCCTACAAAGATGGAAAGACCGCCCGATACTACGATCAGGATCGGCATCAATAGGAACATTGAAAAGTAATCGGTGATTTTGCGGTACATGCTGCGCCCTTTCTTTACCTGCCAGATGCGGTTGAAGGTGATTTCAATGTTACTGACCAGGTTGAGTACGGTCCACAGTAACATGACCAGGCCGACTCCGATAAAAATACCGTTTTTGGTCTGTGACAGATACGAGTCTACGAATTGCAGGATAATATCCGTCGCCTCGGTGGACCCTCCGAAGCCATCACGAAACTGGCTTTCCATCAAAGTGGAGACCCCGAATCCGCGCGCGATGGCAAAGACGATGGCGAGTATGGGCACAATGGCGAGCAGGGTGCTGTAGGTCAGCGCTGAGGCTTTATTGACAATGCGGTCTTTGTTGAAGCGGTTGACGCAGAGATAGATCGTTTTGATGATATTGTATATCGAGAACTTGGTGCGGGTGACTTCGCTTTCCGTGATCCGCCAGATATCATAGGTAATGAATTTCCATATATCGGAGAGACGCTGATTCATAGGTCTGGTATTTGAAATTAAAAAAAAGAAAAGCAGTCAGCCTATAAGCCGAGTTCTGTACCCTGAATAAATCAAGGTGCCTGTCATTTATCTGAGTGGGGTGTCACCACACCACTTTAGCGGTCTACCCTCCGACATGGAGCGAGCAGCTCTCATAGCGCCGGTTTACATGACCTTACAACTCCTAAGACGTACAGCCCGATATGTCACCATACGGCTGGTGGGCTCTTACTCCACCTTCTCACCCTTACCTCTCCCCGGAGGGAGGGGCGGTTCTTTTCTTCTACGTTACTCTACCCTCACGGATAGCTTTCTGTTAGGAAGTAGGATGCTCTGTGTTGCCCGGACTTTCCTCCTGCACCGAAGTACACGCGACAGACCGGCCAACTGCTTTGGTCAGCAAAAGTACAAGAATTATTTTGTTTGAGCAAACGGAAGGGAGGATTAGTTCGGTTCACCACAGAGTAGCACAGAGTTCCACAGAGTTCCACAGAGTTTCACGAATGACATAAATTCACCACAGATTACGCAGATTATCACAGATTAATAATTTATTTTACTGAGAGTTAAATTAAAATATCTGTGTTAATCCGTGTAATCTGTGGTGAACTCAAAACTCTGTGGAACTCTGTGCTACTCTGTGGTGAACATCGTATGACTCGATTTCAGTTCTTATTCTTAATGTTTCTGAAAATATATATCTAAAATGGAAAGAGTTTCTATCTTTGCTAAAAATGTAACCCCCAAATCTTTCTTTCATGAAGAATATGATTCCTTTTGTATCGCTGCTTTTGGCAGTGTCCGCCTGTACGGGTATTCCTGAAAACAAGAAAAATGCCCTCCCTCAAGATGTAGAACGATTGTCCGGTGAAGTCCGCGACCGCTTCATTCCCGATAAGCGTGTCATCCTTTGGGATGTGGATTACGATGTATCCGGAAAGACGATTACCGTAAAGGGGGCAACTACTTCGCCGGAAGCTAAGGCGGCTTTGTTATCGGGGCTGGAAGAGAAGGCTTATGAAGTAAAGGACAGCCTGCAACTGGTTCCGGACAGTGCGGCTCTGGAAGGAAAGATGTACGGCATTGTCAATCTTTCCGTATGTAATATGCGTGTAGAGGATGATTTTTCTTCGGAAATGACCACTCAGGCATTGATGGGAATGCCCGTTAAAGTGTTGCAACATCGCAACTGGTACTGCATCCAGACGCCCGATAATTATATCGCATGGGTACACCGGGTAGGAATCCATCCGGTCACCAAAGCCGGGCTGGATGCCTGGAACAAGGCAGATAAAATTGTAGTGACGTCGCATTACGGGTTCACTTATCAGCAGCCGGATGCAAAGTCTCAATCCGTGTCGGACGTGGTAGCCGGAAACCGTCTGAAGTACGAAGGTAAGCAAGGAGGATTCTATAAAGTCTCTTATCCGGACGGTCGGCAGGCTTATATCTCACAATCGATATCGATGCCCGAAAAGGAGTGGCGTGCCTCTTTGAAGCAAGACGCTTCAAGCATCATCCGAACCGCTTATACCATGATGGGGATTCCTTATCTCTGGGCGGGTACTTCTTCGAAGGGAGTCGATTGCAGCGGCTTTGTACGTACCGTCTTATTCATGCACGATATCATCATTCCCCGTGACGCCTCTCAACAGGCTTATGTGGGCGAGCATATCAACATTGCACCGGACTTCGGCAATGTTCAGCCGGGAGATTTGATTTTCTTCGGGCGGAAGGCTACTGCCGAAAAGAGGGAGCGTGTGGTTCATGTAGCCATTTATCTGGGTGATAAGAAGTTCATCCATTCGCAAGGCGATGTGCATGTCAGCAGTTTCGATCCGGCAGATGCCGATTTTGATGAGTACAATCTGAACCGCCTGCTGTATGCGGTCCGTGTGTTGCCATCTATAGATAAGGAGGAAACTTTAAATACCACCGTTACGAATCCGTATTATAACTAAACTCAAAATAGGTATGCAAAACCGAAGAGATTTTCTCAAGACGGCTGCCTTTGCCGCTATCGGTTCGGGACTGTCATTGCAAGGAGCTTTTGCCGGAGAGAAAGCCCCTGTTTCGTTCGCGATCAATCAACTCGGCCTGGGGGCAAAGATGAAATTGCGTTTTTTCCCTTACGAACTGAAGTTGAAGCATGTATTTACCGTGGCCACTTATTCGCGCACCACCACTCCCGATGTGCAGGTAGAGATAGAATATGACGGAGTCATCGGCTACGGTGAGGCTTCGATGCCTCCTTATCTGGGACAGACGGTAGACTCGGTGATGGGGTTTCTGAAGAAAGTCGATCTGGAACAGTTCGACGATCCGTTCCGGCTGGAAGATATACTGGCTTATGTAGATGGTCTCACTCCGGGAGATACGGCTGCCAAAGCTGCCATCGACATTGCATTGCACGACCTGGTGGGTAAACTTTTGGGAGCACCCTGGTACAGGATCTGGGGGTTGGATAAGGCGAAAGCACCTTCGACCACCTTCACGATAGGCATCGATACACCGGAAGTGGTACGTGAAAAGACGCTTGAAGTGGCCGGGCAGTTCAATATCCTCAAAGTGAAGCTGGGGCGTGAGAATGACAAACAGATGATTGAAACGATCCGTTCGGTGAGCGATCTGCCTATCGCGGTCGATGCCAATCAGGGATGGACGGATAAGAAATATGCATTGGACATGATTCAGTGGCTGAAGGAGAAAGGGATCGTGATGATTGAACAGCCCATGCCCAAAACACGGTTGGACGATATTGCGTGGGTGGCCCAGCATAGTCCGTTGCCGGTTTTTGCCGATGAATCTTTGCAGCGGTTGAGCGATGTGGCCGGGCTGAAGGGGGCTTTTACCGGAATAAATATCAAACTGATGAAGTGCACCGGTATGCGGGAAGCCTGGAAGATGGTGACGTTGGCGCGTGCATTGGGAATGAAAGTGATGGTAGGCTGTATGACGGAAACTTCGTGTGCGGTCTCTGCCGCCGCACAATTCTCTCCGGCCGTCGACTTTGCCGATCTGGACGGAAACCTGCTGATAGCGAACGACCGCTTCAAAGGGATGGAAGTTGTAAAAGGTAAGATCACCCTCAACGACCTTCCGGGGATCGGGGTGGTTAAAATATGAACACAGGTAAACTTTTGAAACTTATTTGGATATGAGAAAATTGCTTTATATTGTGATGATATTCATCGGCGTCTCCGCCTGCACCTCCCGGCAGGAGTCCAAGCCTTACGACTGGGACGACGACCTGCATCAACGATTGCTGGCGGATTTCTGCCTGACCGAATCCCAGGTGAAAGACTATATCCGCAAATACATTCCCGACGTGACGGACGAACAGATGCGCCAATGGGAAGAGAGCAAGGCGCTTGAATGCCGGGTGATCGACGGAGAGAAACGTTATTTCCGCAATGCCGGTCCCAACCTGTTCCGGATAGACTCTGCCTGCTGTGCCGTCAAAATGGAGAAAGAGGGTACTTCACTGAGCACGAGCGAACAGGTCAATAAAGAGCATCTGCCCGAAGTGATGGCTGCTGTCAGGAAAGAAAAAACTCCTGTGGTGCAGCCCAAACGCATGCGGGTCACTTACACGCTGACGGTGGACAGCAATGCCGTACCTGCCGGAAAAATGATTCGTTGCTGGTTGCCTTATCCCCGGACAGACCAGCCCCGCCAGCAAAATGTAAAATTGCTCCATGTCAGCGAACCCCGTTACACATTGTCCCCGCCTTCATGTCGGCACAGCACCCTCTATATGGAGAAGCAAGCCATCCCCGGTGAGCCGACGGTCTTTTCGGAAACCTTTGAGTACACCTCGTGTGCCGAATGGCATCCGTTGAAGCCCGGGAATATTCTGCCTTATGACACTGCCGGTACTCTTTATAAGGAGTATACTGCCGAACGGGAAACCCATATCCGCTTCACCCCCCGCATCAAGGAGCTGGCTGCCAATCTGGCAGTCGGTGAAACCAATCCTTTGTTGAAGGCACAGCGCATTTTCCGTTGGATAAACGATCATTTCCCCTGGGCTTCGGCCCGCGAATATTCCACTATTGAGAATATTCCGGAATATGTGCTCGACAATCGTCACGGCGATTGCGGTCAGGTGAGCCTGCTGTTTATCACCCTCTGCCGTTGCAGTGGCATTCCCGCCCGTTTCCAGAGCGGCTTTATGATGCATCCGCGTGCCTGGAACCTGCACGACTGGGCGGAAGTCTATTTCGAAGGCGCAGGCTGGGTGCCGGTAGACCAATCGTTCGGTATTCCCACATTTGCCGACAATCCCGAAGAAAAGATGTTCTTTATGGGAGGTATCGACTCCTGGCGCATGATAGTCAACAGCGATTATTCCATGCCGCTGGTGCCGGAGAAGAAATATCCGCGTAGTGAAACCGTTGATTTCCAGCGTGGCGAGGTGGAGTGGGAAGGGGGCAACCTGTACTTCCCGCAGTGGAGTTATCACATGGATATAGACTATCTGAATTATTAAGTTCGTTTTCCATAAAAGACTTAAGCGTTTTCCGGAAAGACTTAAGCGTTTCTCAAAAAGACTTTAGTCTTTCGAGGGAAACGCTTAAGTCTTTTTTCTGTCTTCTAAATCCTTGTGTGTCATGCAACGAATGCTAATTTGTCAGTCTCTGCCGTTAACCGCTGTTAAGCTCCGCAGACTCACTGTTAAAAGAGAACAAAAAAGAGTGACAAGGAGAATAACAGAATGATTTTTGTCGTTATTTTAACGTCGTAAATGTTAAATGAAAGTAGAATATTAACAATTAAATGAATAAAAAGAATAGTATGAAACAGACAACAAAAAACATTCTCGGGATAGGAGCAGTAGTTCTTCTCAGTGCAGGAGTTGCCGGAGTGACAACCTATACGATGTTGAAGCCGGAGAACAGAGACAGCCTGTCGTTTAATGAACAGTTCCGTCAGAATCCCGGTGCTCGCTTGGCTGCTTATGACGCCATTAATGCCCAGCCTGTAGATCTGACGCAGGCGGCGGAAAATTCGCTTCATGCTGTAGTACATATAAAATCGACTCAACAGGCTAAAGAACAAACTGTGACCGTACGCGACCCGTTTGCAGAGATATTCGGGGATATCTTCGGTAATGGTGGCAGACAGCAGCGCCGTGTACAGACCCAGCCGCGTGTCGGCTTCGGTTCCGGTGTCATCATTTCCAAAGACGGTTACATCGTCACCAATAATCACGTGATCGACGGTGCGGACGAAATTATCGTTAAGCTGAATGACAACCGCGAGTTTAAAGGTCGCATGATCGGTACCGACCCGAATTCTGATTTGGCTCTGGTCAAGATCGAGGGAGACGATTTCCCGACCATCCCCGTGGGCGATTCTGATGCCTTGAAAGTAGGAGAGTGGGTATTGGCGGTAGGTAACCCGTTCAATCTTACCTCGACTGTAACTGCCGGTATCGTCAGTGCCAAGGCACGTACGCTCGGTGTGTACGGCATCGGGGGAGTAGAATCGTTCATCCAGACAGATGCCGCCATCAATCAGGGAAACAGCGGTGGAGCTTTGGTGAATGCAAAAGGTGAATTGGTAGGTATCAATGCCGTGCTTTCTTCGCCCACAGGCGCTTATGCCGGATACGGTTTTGCCATTCCGACCAGTGTGATGACCAAAGTGGTCAGCGACCTGAAACAATACGGAACCGTACAACGTGCGTTGCTGGGTATCAAGGGTACTTCGCTTGCGGGTGACGGTGATATGATGTCCGATCAGCCGATCGACAAATCGGGAGCCACACTGTCCGATAAGCGCAAAGAGTTCGGCGTAGTGGATGGCGTTTGGGTACGCGAAATCGTAGATGGAGGTTCTGCTGCCGGTTCCGATATCAAGGTAGATGATGTCATCATCGGTATCGATGGCAAGAAAGTGCAGAACTTTGCCGACCTGCAGGAAGCCATTGCACAGCATCGTCCGGGCGATAAAGTGACCGTGAAGGTGATGCGTGACAAGAAAGAAAAGAATATCAATATAACATTGAAGAACGAACAAGGTACAACAAAGATTGTGAAGGATGCGGGTATGGAGATTCTGGGCGCTGCCTTCAAGGAGTTGCCGGACGACTTGAAGAAACAACTCAATCTCGGATACGGCTTGCAGGTTACCGGAGTCACTTCGGGCAAGATGGCGGATGCCGGTGTGCGGAAGGGCTTCATCATCCTGAAAGCCAACGATCAGCCTATGCGCAAAGTCAGCGACCTTGAAGAAGTGATGAAAGCTGCTGTGAAGTCACCGAACCAGGTACTCTTCCTCACAGGAGTATTCCCTTCAGGAAAACGCGGCTATTACGCTGTAGACTTGACTCAGGAGTGATTTAGCTGAAAGGTGCTGTGCCAGAACTCACCACAGAGCAGCACAGAGCAGAGTATCACAGAGCAGAGTATCACAGAGTTTTTTACTACGAATCAACAACTTAAAATCGTCTCTGTGTTACTCTGTGTGCTCTGTGGTGAGTATGGCCATACCAGCGAATCGCCTGCCGAAAAAGTATTCGGTAGCTTAATAATAGCTAAGGAAATCGAAAAGAGGGTACCGGCAATCAACCAGTCGGTACTCTTTTTGTTTATATTAGTAGATAATAATGGTGAAAAAGTTGTGAAAATTTATACGTTAACAAATAAATAGTCGTAACTTTGCACTCCAAATCTGTTTTATAAGAATGAGACAACTAAAGATTACCAAAAGTATCACTAACAGAGAGAGCGCTTCTCTTGACAAGTATTTGCAGGAAATCGGTCGCGAGGACCTCATTACTGTAGAGGAGGAAGTAGAACTCGCTCAACGCATTCGTAAGGGTGACCGTGTGGCATTAGAGAAACTGACACGCGCCAATCTTCGTTTCGTCGTATCCGTAGCTAAGCAGTACCAGAACCAAGGCTTGAGTTTGCCCGACTTGATTAATGAAGGCAATTTAGGACTGATCAAAGCTGCCGAGAAGTTTGATGAAACACGTGGCTTCAAGTTTATCAGTTATGCTGTATGGTGGATTCGCCAATCTATTTTGCAGGCATTGGCAGAGCAGTCCCGTATCGTTCGCCTTCCGTTGAACCAGGTCGGTTCGTTGAATAAGATCAGCAAAGCCTTCTCTAAGTTTGAACAGGAAAACGAGCGTCGTCCGTCGCCCGAAGAGTTGGCAGGTGAACTGGATATTCCGGTCGACAAGATCTCCGATACGCTGAAAGTATCCGGCCGCCATATCTCGGTGGACGCTCCTTTCGTTGAAGGAGAAGACAACAGCCTGCTCGATGTGTTGGTGAACGATGATTCGCCCATGGCAGACCGTTCTCTGGTTAATGAGTCTCTTGCGAGGGAAATTGATAGAGCTCTTTCTACGTTAACCGATAGGGAAAAAGAAATCATTCAGATGTTTTTCGGTATCGGACAGCAGGAAATGACATTAGAGGAAATCGGCGACAAATTTGGTCTCACACGTGAGCGTGTTCGTCAGATTAAAGAAAAAGCAATCAGAAGATTAAGACAAAGTAATCGTAGTAAATTGCTCAAATCTTACTTGGGATAAGCAAGGTATATCAGTTTCCGAAAAAGTATTTAAAAAACGCTTCATCTTTTGGTGGGCGTTTTTTTTTGTTATCTTTGCGAAGTTAAAAATATAACAGAATATGAAATACGTAAAAATACTGTTTGCTGTGGCATTGGTGTTTACATTGTGCTCGGCGTTTTCGTTGAAAAAAGGGGGACATAAACCCGTTTATGCCTTTGGGGTATCGGCTTCATTTACCGATACGGTGATATACTACACCGAAATTCAGATGCTTGACAGCGTGGCGCTGGATAAAAACGGATTCCTGCCGCATAGAGAACTGTACAGTTATCAGTTGAAGAATTATTTGGAATTCGATAAAGGACTTCCTAACCGTACTTGTATGATCTATTTCTCGGAAAATAAAAAGAAATTAGGAAAAGAGGCCGCCAAGGTTGTGGGGAAATTCAAGAAGAATAAAACGGTGGCTGTCGAGAAAATCGATCCTCAGAATTTCCGGTTCAGTAAACCAGAAGAGTAACTTATACGTTATATAAAATATAGCAAAGAGATGCCGTTTGTTTGCATCTCTTTTTTTCTTTATTATAATATCTCTGGATAATATTAATTCATGAAACTGAAAATAACCTTGTATTCCGTATGTCTGCTTATGCTGCTTGCTGCCTGTCAGCAGGATGGGCCGACACCTGAACCGAGTGTAGGTTCGCGTACCGTGTTAGTGTATATGATAGCCCAGAACTCTTTGGCACCGTTGGCCTCGGCCGATATTGAAGAGATGAAAGAGGGAATGCGGCAGGTTGATGCCACATCCGGTAATCTGCTGGTGTATATAGACGATTATTCGGCTCCCCGGCTGATTCGTCTGGGAAAAGACAAAAAAGGAAAAGTGGTGGAAGAGACCATTGAAAATTACCCGGAGCAAAATTCGGCCGATGCAAATGTGATGAAAAAGGTTATATCTACTGCCTTCAATCAATATAAAGCGGAGAAGTATGGCATGGTCTTCTGGTCGCACGGTGAGGGATGGATACCTTCTCCGGCAAAGACACGTTGGTTTGGTCAGGACGGCAATAACTATATGGATATAGCTGATTTGCACGCAGCCTTACAGGTGGCGCCCGACCTCGACTTCTTGTTTTTCGATGCATGTTTTATGGAAGCTGTAGAGGTGGCGTATGCGTTGCGCGACTGCGGAAGTTACCTGATCAGTTCGCCTACCGAGATTCCGGGGCCGGGCGCTCCTTATCAGACAGTGGTTCCCGCGATGTTTTCTGCCGAAAATGCAGCTTTGAAGATTGCTTCCTGCTATTATGATTACTATCAAAGCAGATATAATGACGGAATCGGTATGTCCAATGAAGATTGGACCGGTGGTGTTTCTGTTGGGGTTGCCAAGATGAGTGAACTTGAGAATCTGGCTGTTGCAACGTCCAAAGTGCTGCCCAGGTATATCACCGGGAAACAGAATTTTGATCTTTCCGGAGTGATGTGTTATGATCGCCGCACTGATAAGCAATATTATTATGATTTAGATCGGTTCATCTATCAGATAACTGCAGGGAACGGCGATTATGATAGTTGGCGGGAGGCGTTCGATAAGGTAATGGTTTACTGGAAATCCACTCCCCGCAACTATTCTGCCTACGCCGGGATGTTCACGATGAATCAGGATGCGAAAGGGCTTTCTACCTATATTCCCCGTATGTCCGCTCCGTCGTTGAATGCTTCTTACCAGCAGACTGAATGGTATAAGGTATCCGGTTGGGCGGATACCGGTTGGTATAAGAATTAGAAAAAGCAAAGAGGTGTGTCATCTGTGGTGAATGATGACACACCTCTTTGTTTATCAGATAAACTCTCCTTCAGCGTTCACCTTTACTTTCACTTCCAATTCTCCTTTTTCCAGTTCAACCAGATAATATTCTCCTTCGGGTGTTTCAACAAAGTCTGCGTCATCGATTTGATATCCCGCATATTTCTCTGAAGAAGCGATCGCATGGGTCACTGTTTTCGGTAGTTCGTTGCGGCGTACGTCCCAAGAAGTAGATATCCATTCGTTAGAGCTGTTGAATACAATTTCTTTACTGATATTACCGTCGATGATGTCTACTTCAGTCATCCCGTGCTCCACTTCGATTTCGACCAGGCGTGCGTTTGGATATTGCTTTTTGATAAAGGTCTCAATGGCTGCCGGAATCTCGGCAGGCAGATAGTTCTCTGAATCGTTGTCCGTATCCGCAACGCTTTTCACCAGGATGCCCTCTTCCGAGTAATACAGGTCGAATTCCTGCTTTCCGGACTCTACCTCGATGACGTATACCTTCTCCATGTCCGGACGTTCCAACATGTCCACATCGTCTACTTTCCACTTGGCGTATTCACTGCTTTCGAATGCACTCTTCACAGCTGCCGGCAGAGCCTGATAAGGGAGGTCGGTCTCTGTCATTTGCCATATTCCGTTCGGAGTAAACCAGGCCGAGGTTTCGTAGTTCTGTTGACGGAATTCCGCTATGTAATAGTTGCCTTTTGTTTCCCACTTTTCGTTGCTGACAGACGGATACTTTTCGGTAAATGCGTTTTTCAGTTCCGTGGGCACGGAAGACAGATGATCGTCATCGTCATTACAGCTTTGTAATCCCAGGGCACCCAGTGCTAGAAGAAGAAAATACATTTTCAATTTCATATCTACTATACTTTTTTAGTTATCAATATCGATTAAATTAAATTTAGAGTCAAATTTTAGTTCCCAACCATTGGATAGTTTCACTTCATAATCCGTTTTATCGCGTTCTATTTTCAGAACTTTAGCGTCCGGATAATTAGTGGCTGTATATTTTTGGATAGGAGAGGGGATGATGCCCTGTGGCACTACACTGAATTTGCAATTTACTTCAGTCCAGTTTCCTTTCTTGTCGAACTCTACTTTGTTGCCGTCGGTGAAGATGACATCGTAGCTTTTCTGTAAGAAATCGCTTTCAACTTTGGCCATGGCAATGTTGCTGCCGGCAAAGTGTTGTTTGATGAACTGCTGTGCCTTCTGCGGCATCTGGCTTACTTGAATCGGTTTATCATCGTCCGCTCTTGCGATGGTTTGCAGAGTGAACAGGCATACGAATAAAAGAAGTAACTTTTTCATAATCGTCTTTTTTTTATTGGTTTTTATTTTTAGCAATTAATTTATAATGCAAAGATGAAGGTCGATTCTGAAAAGAATTGGGAATTCTCTCCATTTTGATACTTTTTTCTAAATAAAAGTTTGATTACTCTTGTTCATCCGGTTGGACTTATACTGTATATTTACACAATATTTAACGCTGAGCGGGAAGTCCTTCTCGCAACAGGTATGAAAATGATTTGTACAGGCAGGTGTGCCGGGGAGTCGTATCCACCACAGATTACACGTGTTTGCGCAGATGAATGTCGCCGGTTCTCAGTGGATTAAATTCGTTCTGTGTTAATCTGCGTAATCTGTGGTGAAATTGTTCTTCCGCAATTCGAAACAGTGTTCATCTTTCTCAAAATAATACCTGAGTGTGAGATGCTGTAATTTGCAGATGGAGTCGGCTATGGCAAGTCCCAGTCCGGTCGAACCTTCCTTTTTGCTTCCCTGATAGAATCGTTCAAAGATATGGGTCGCATCCAGGGGGCGGCCTGCGCCGCTATTCCTGAAGGTCATGCTATGACCGGTTATTTCAATCCGGATATGCCCACCGTCTACGTTGTGTACAAACGCATTTTTGAGCAGGTTCGTTATCAGGGCTACTGCCAGCGATTCATTCATCTCCGCCCGGAATATTCCCTGTTCATCCAGCGTCAGCTCAATTTCCCGATAGCCGTATACTTCTTTATAATCTTCTATATATCGCTTGAGCATGCTGTTGAACTCCACCGTTCGGGTATCGGAGAATTGTCCGTTATCTATTTTGGACAGTAACAGCAGCGATTTATTGAGCTTAGTGATATGCTCCAGGGTCTGGTGCGTTTTTATCAGCTCTTCCAACTGTGCTTCAGACAAGGAGTCGTCTTCCATCAGCATTTCCAGGCGATTCCGACAGATGGCCAACGGTGTTTGCATTTCGTGTGAAGCATTGCCGATGAATTGCTTTTGCTGTTCAAAGATGTGCTCGCTTCGTTCCGCGTTGCGGATGGCTGCCTCGTTCAGCTTCCTGAACTCCGTAATTTGCGTTTCATTCTTCAAAGGGCGATTGGGACGACCTATCCTGTAGGCATCCAGCCAGCGCAGCAGGTTGTAAAGTGGCTTCATGCTGCGGTGAAATATCCAGATGCAGACAATCAGGATGGTGAGCAGCAGGACGATGTACAGAAAAATAATCCATCCCAGCATGGCGTCTTTCAGGTCGTCCTTCTCGATCGTCGGTGTCGATACGGTAAGCTCGTAATATTGTCCTTCGTCATCTTTGAATAAGGTGGTCAGTATGCGTGCCGGTTCGGTCTCTTCCTTCTCCACAATGTAGACCATGGAGTCTTTGTAGCAGATATCTTCGCGTTCGTCGGCATACTCTTTGCTTACTTTTCTAAGATAGTATTGATTGTTCGACCCATTGTTTTTCGAGGGCAGTTCTTCTCCGGCCAGGGCACGGATAATGATGGTTTCCGAGTAATCCTCCAGAGAGTCGTCTACTTCGTCGTTCACTTCATCTATTACGGCTATATAGAAAAATACAGCCCATGCCCCGAGAACAACTGTCAGCATGAGTGCGATGCGGATGATAATGCGGTATATCAACTTCATGGAGGTAGGGTCTTTTTTTATTCAACAGTCATTTTGTAGCCGAATCCATATACAGCCTTCAGTTCTGCCAAGGCACCGGCATCTTTGAGTTTCTTTCTCAGGTTCTTGATTTGCGCATAGATGAAATCAAAATTGTCTACCTGGTCGATATGATCTCCCCACACCGATTCGGCAAGCGTGTTTTTGTTTACCAGTCGTCCGGGACGGTTGGCAAAGTAGAGAAGGATATCATACTCTTTGCGGTTTAATTCTATTTCCTTGTCATCTACGAATACCTGGAATGTATCGGGGACAATACGTATGTTGGCCAGGCGTATGTCCATTTCTCCGTCGCGGCGCTGGCGTCGGATCACACTTTTGATGCGGGCATTTAATTCGGCCAGGTGAAAGGGTTTGGGCAGATAGTCGTCGGCACCCAGTTCCAGTCCCAGTACTTTATCGTCCAGGGAGTCTTTGGCCGAGATGATAATTACGTTTTCCCGTTTACGCATCTTTTTCAGTTGCTCCAGCAGGTTCAGCCCATTGCCGTCAGGCAACATAATGTCCAGCAAGACACAGTCGTAATCGTAGTCCTCTATCTTGCGTAATCCCGACTGGAAGTCTGCGGCAGCTTCCACTACATAGCGTTCTTTTTCGAGCGAACGCTGGATCAGTTCCCTCAGTGAGGGTTCGTCTTCGATAATTAATATTTTCATAGGGCTTTTTATTTCTACCTGCAAAGAAAAGGCTTATTTCTGAAATAAAACTGAAAAGAAAAGCTATTTTATTTTTCTATCTCAACAGAAGTGTCTAATTTTGTTTCCAATAAACAAAAATAACACGAGTATAAATCTCTAATACTATAATTTATCATGTTGACTCAAATTATCAATGGACGCATATTTACTCCGCAAGGTTGGTTGAACGAAGGTTCTGTGTTGATGAGAGATGGAAAAATTCTGGAAGTAACTAATTGCGACCTGGCGCTGATCGGTGCCAATCTGGTGGATGCCAGAGGAATGTATATTGTTCCCGGCTTTGTTTGTATGCATGCCCATGGTGGGGGAGGACACGATTTTACAGAATGTACCGAAGAGGCTTTCCGTACGGCGATAGCTGCACACATGAAGCACGGTGCCACCAGCTTTTTCCCGACACTTTCTTCTTCTCCGTTCTCCGAAATACGCAAAGCTGTAGATATATGCGAAAAACTGATGGCCGAACCCGATAGCCCGATACTCGGCTTACATGTGGAAGGCCCTTACCTGAACCGTAAGATGGCGGGAGAACAGTTTGCAAACCAAGTGAAAGAAGTCGATGTGGCAGAATACACCTCTTTGCTTGAAAGCACCGATTGCATCAAGCGTTGGGATGCCTCTCCCGAACTGCCCGGAGCACTTGACTTTGCACGTTATCTGAAGTCGAAGGGAATTGTAGGAGCTGTTTCGCATACGGAAGCCGAATATGATGGCATAAAGGAAGCATACGAGGCGGGATTTACACATGCTGCGCACTTCTACAATGCAATGCCGGGCTTTCATAAGCGTCGCGAATATAAATACGAGGGAACGGTTGAGAGCGTCTACCTGACCGATGGCATGACTATCGAGCTGATTGCTGACGGCATTCATTTGCCTTCCACTATTTTGAAACTGGCTTATAAGCTGAAGGGTGTGGAGCATACTTGTCTGGTGACCGACGCGCTTTCATATGCGGCTGCTGAAGGTAAGGCGATCGACGATCCCCGTATTATTATAGAAGACGGTGTGTGCAAGCTTGCCGACCGTTCGGCCTTGGCAGGTAGTATTGCTACCATGGATCAGTTGGTACGTACGATGGTGAAGGCTGATATTCCCCTGGCAGATGCCATACGTATGGCTTCTGAGACTCCTGCCCGTATTATGGGAGTTTATGACCGTAAAGGATCTCTCCAGAAGGATAAAGATGCGGATATTCTGATTCTGGATCGTGATCTGAACGTCAAGGCGGTATGGGCTATGGGGCAGTTGGTGAAAGAGTCGTAAATAGTGCACTGCGGATTGAGGCTGCACCCATATATCATATTCGTACACATCGAATTCATTCATATCTTCGTGACGCCTTGCACCTTCCGGTCGCACCGATTTGGCGGTCTTTATCCATTCACGGGAATATGCTATGGCCATGTCGGAAGCTATTCAAGAGATGCATTGGAAAAGGAAATATAAACGTCATAACGATTGGTTTTTGAATAATTAATCGGATGTTCGCAAACAAGATAGTGAAATTCCAAGTTATCGTTTAGCCCCGCTAGGGGCACACTGCGAAGGCGATGGGAGTTTCACTATTTTCGTTTCATGTAATACAAGTAATAGCCGCTCGGTTCAGCTTGCACTTCAGCTCAAAGATTTTGGGGTATAGCGTTTGTCTTTCAAGGGAACAGACGTATATTTGTAAAAAAGAGGATACTGATAAGTATCATCGCCTGAGAACGAGTCATCCACTGACAGCCCATACTATGCGTGGGTGTAAACCTGTGTAATCCTATGTAATCTCTGTGTCGAATACGAATGTTGACACATCTTTATCTCTTCTCAAATTCGTACATTCCCTTATTTCTTCTTTTCCTCTGACCATTTCTCTTTTTTTCGAAAAACGGCCCCATAACCCTCTGTGTGGCCCTCTTTTTACCTTTTAAACCAGCACCCCTTTGGTTTAAAAGGTAAGGGGGCTTGGTTTAAAAGCTAGCCCTCCTTGGTTTAAAAGGTAAGCCTCTTTGGTTTAAAAGGTAGGATCCGCCCGTTTTCGCCCCAAATTTCACTTGTGAAAATCCTGTACAACGAAACTTCCCGGATCGTAAATGTGTTCTTCCGGATTGCCCCGGCGCTTGCTTTCATCGCATTTATACTTGCTTTCATCGCATCTTATACTTATCTTTCATCGTATTTATACTTACTCTAATCGCATTATACTTACTCTAATTGCATTATACTTGCTATAATCGCAACTATCCCTTTCGGCCCGTCGCTTATCCTTTTTCTCGGCAAACACTTCCTTCCTTTTCTATCGTCTTCATCCTCAATGCTTTTATACCTCTTGTTTCCTCTCTTCCCATTACTTGATTTAACGCACTGTTAAAACAAGTCTTTTGTCTTCAAAGAACAAGTCTTTTAGAAGCAAAAGCTTTGTCCTTTCCATCTCTGAAATAAAGGTCTCTCCAATCGCATTAACAATGTTAACGCAAGATTCCGTTCCATTCTTGTTTGATTTGCGTTTGATTCCTGTCTGATCCCTGCTCAATTTCCGTTCAATTCCCGTCCATCTTCCCTCAATTCTCCGCCTGCTTTTTAGTTTATCTCTCTCCCGATCCCAATTCCCTCCGCGATTTTCCTCCCCGAAACGTCTCTTTCCCTTCCCCGAAACATCCCTTTCTCTTCCCCGAAATGCCCCTTTTCCTCCCTTTCTCGGTAAATTCCCCTCCCTTCTGCATCTCCTTTCCCTCCCTTTCGCAACAATCCCCCTTTTCCCTCTCCCCGATAAATTCCCCCTATATAATATAATAATGTGTCCCTTTTCTTCCCCGGCCTTTTCCTTTTCCATAATCAATTATCAGAACCGTCCTCTCCCTCAGCCCTTTACGCTTCCATGCAAAATTTATTCAAAAAAATCCCCTTTTATATTTGTCTCGTATCATATAATCCCGTACTTTTGCATCCGCTTTCCAAGAGACGGAAAGTCTTTAGATTTTGACATGTTGCAACGGCGTAGGATTTGCCTTAAAGAATAACAAAAATAATTTCCTTTTTATTTGGATCATTATTATAAAAGTCGTTATCTTTGCAGTCCGATTCGCAGAGCGAGGGCCTTTGTCCGACACTTCTTTCCCTTTCGCACAGAGAGGCTTGGAAATAAAAGACGGGCATTGAAAAAAAAACTTCCCAAAATATTTGGCAGTTTAAAATAAACCCCTTACCTTTGCACCCGCTTTTGAAACGAAGCAGAAATTAAAAAAGAAGAGTTCTTTGAAACATTGATAAACAATACAAGTAGTACAAGTCAAATTTAGAACCGTCAATACTTATTATATAGGTATGTAAAAAATGACCGTCAATAAATTTTCGACATCCTGAACAGAGCTAATATCATCCCTTATGGGATATATAACAATACTTTTACAATGAAGAGTTTGATCCTGGCTCAGGATGAACGCTAGCTACAGGCTTAACACATGCAAGTCGAGGGGCATCAGGAAGAAAGCTTGCTTTCTTTGCTGGCGACCGGCGCACGGGTGAGTAACACGTATCCAACCTGCCCTTTACTCGGGGATAGCCTTTCGAAAGAAAGATTAATACCCGATAGCATAATGATTCCGCATGGTTTCATTATTAAAGGATTCCGGTAAAGGATGGGGATGCGTTCCATTAGGTTGTTGGTGAGGTAACGGCTCACCAAGCCTTCGATGGATAGGGGTTCTGAGAGGAAGGTCCCCCACATTGGAACTGAGACACGGTCCAAACTCCTACGGGAGGCAGCAGTGAGGAATATTGGTCAATGGGCGCTAGCCTGAACCAGCCAAGTAGCGTGAAGGATGAAGGCTCTATGGGTCGTAAACTTCTTTTATATAAGAATAAAGTGCAGTATGTATACTGTTTTGTATGTATTATATGAATAAGGATCGGCTAACTCCGTGCCAGCAGCCGCGGTAATACGGAGGATCCGAGCGTTATCCGGATTTATTGGGTTTAAAGGGAGCGTAGGTGGACTGGTAAGTCAGTTGTGAAAGTTTGCGGCTCAACCGTAAAATTGCAGTTGATACTGTCAGTCTTGAGTACAGTAGAGGTGGGCGGAATTCGTGGTGTAGCGGTGAAATGCTTAGATATCACGAAGAACTCCGATTGCGAAGGCAGCTCACTGGACTGCAACTGACACTGATGCTCGAAAGTGTGGGTATCAAACAGGATTAGATACCCTGGTAGTCCACACAGTAAACGATGAATACTCGCTGTTTGCGATATACAGTAAGCGGCCAAGCGAAAGCATTAAGTATTCCACCTGGGGAGTACGCCGGCAACGGTGAAACTCAAAGGAATTGACGGGGGCCCGCACAAGCGGAGGAACATGTGGTTTAATTCGATGATACGCGAGGAACCTTACCCGGGCTTAAATTGCAGTGGAATGATGTGGAAACATGTCAGTGAGCAATCACCGCTGTGAAGGTGCTGCATGGTTGTCGTCAGCTCGTGCCGTGAGGTGTCGGCTTAAGTGCCATAACGAGCGCAACCCTTATCTTTAGTTACTAACAGGTTATGCTGAGGACTCTAGAGAGACTGCCGTCGTAAGATGTGAGGAAGGTGGGGATGACGTCAAATCAGCACGGCCCTTACGTCCGGGGCTACACACGTGTTACAATGGGGGGTACAGAAGGCAGCTAGCGGGTGACCGTATGCTAATCCCAAAATCCTCTCTCAGTTCGGATCGAAGTCTGCAACCCGACTTCGTGAAGCTGGATTCGCTAGTAATCGCGCATCAGCCACGGCGCGGTGAATACGTTCCCGGGCCTTGTACACACCGCCCGTCAAGCCATGGGAGCCGGGGGTACCTGAAGTACGTAACCGCAAGG
Source organism: Bacteroides fragilis NCTC 9343 (assembly GCF_000025985.1). Classification (NCBI taxonomy): domain Bacteria; kingdom Pseudomonadati; phylum Bacteroidota; class Bacteroidia; order Bacteroidales; family Bacteroidaceae; genus Bacteroides; species Bacteroides fragilis. The sequence goes on along the minus strand of NC_003228.3, from coordinate 3,205,615 downwards.
ATCGTCCTAGGGTAAAACTGGTGACTGGGGCTAAGTCGTAACAAGGTAGCCGTACCGGAAGGTGCGGCTGGAACACCTCCTTTCTGGAGCGATGTTGAAAACGACGTTCATTGGTTCTAAATTGTACTACTGGTACTTGTTTATTTATAGAATATAGATCAACCATCTATAGCAATATAGATAGAGATAAACAAGAGAAAAACAGAAGCCGAGTCTAAAACAGGACACGGTTGAACTAGTCCTATAGCTCAGTTGGTTAGAGCGCTACACTGATAATGTAGAGGTCGGCAGTTCAACTCTGCCTGGGACTACCAACAGATAGATATTTTATCTTGTATGATTGGGGGATTAGCTCAGCTGGCTAGAGCATCTGCCTTGCACGCAGAGGGTCAACGGTTCGAATCCGTTATTCTCCACTCCGATACCGCGACCTAACAGGCTTGCGTGTAATCAAACGATCTTTGACATGATGTACAGAAAAAAGTAAATTTAGTAAGAGCTAAAAGTATATATCGAACCATTTGGTTCAGATCCTTTTTAAGAAAAGGAGATGAATCTGGCGATAAAAGAAAGTAAATAAGGGCGCATGGCGGATGCCTTGGCTCTCGGAGGCGATGAAGGACGTGATAAGCTGCGATAAGCTTCGGGTAGGTGCAAATGACCTTTGATCCGAAGATTTCCGAATGGGACAACCCGGCATTCTGAAGGAATGTCATCCAACTTGGTTGGAGGCTAACGCAGGGAACTGAAACATCTTAGTACCTGCAGGAAAAGAAAATAAATAATGATTCCCCTAGTAGTGGCGAGCGAACGGGGATTAGCCCAAACCACCCATGTTACGGCATGTGTGGGGTTGTAGGACCACGCTCTCGCAAGACAGTTATTGAGAAGAAACGACTGGAAAGTCGTGCCATAGACGGTGATAGCCCGGTATTCTAAGGTAACCGAAGCGTAGTGGTATCCTGAGTAGCGCGGAGCACGAGGAATTCTGCGTGAACCAGCCGGGACCATCCGGTAAGGCTAAATACTCCCGAGAGACCGATAGCGAACCAGTACTGTGAAGGAAAGGTGAAAAGCACTTCGAATAGAAGAGTGAAATAGTCCCTGAAACCATGCGCCTACAAGCGGTCGGAGCAGCTTAAGCTGTGACGGCGTGCCTTTTGCATAATGAACCTACGAGTTACTTTTTCCGGCAAGGTTAAGCATCTTGAGATGTGGATCCGAAGCGAAAGCGAGTCTGAACAGGGCGGATAGTCGGAAGGAGTAGACGCGAAACCAAGTGATCTACCCTTGGGCAGGTTGAAGGTTAGGTAACACTAACTGGAGGACCGAACCGATAAGCGTTGAAAAGCTTCCGGATGACCTGAGGGTGGGGGTGAAAGGCTAATCAAACTTGGAGATAGCTCGTACTCCCCGAAATGCATTTAGGTGCAGCCTTGAGAGTTACTAATGTGAGGTAGAGCGACTGATAAGATGCGAGGGCTTCACCGCCTATCAAGTCTTGATAAACTCCGAATGCGCATTAGTTCTATCTCAGGAGTGAGGGCATGGGTGCTAAGGTCCATGTCCTAAAGGAGAAGAATCCAGACCATCAGCTAAGGTCCCCAAATAAACACTAAGTTGAACTAACGAAGTCAGATTGCTAAGACAGCTAGGATGTTGGCTTGGAAGCAGCCATTCATTTAAAGAGTGCGTAACAGCTCACTAGTCGAGGAGTTTGGCGTGGATAATAATCGGGCATAAGTGTTTTACCGAAGCTATGGGATCCTAATGGATCGGTAGGGGAGCATTCCACTCAGCGTTGAAGGCGAAGCGTGAGCTTTACTGGAGCGTGTGGAAAAGCAAATGTAGGTATAAGTAACGATAAAGGGGGTGAGAAACCCCCTCGCCGCAAGACTAAGGTTTCCTGATCAACGCTAATCGGATCAGGGTTAGTCGGGTCCTAAGGCTCAGCCGAACGGTGAGGCCGATGGCAGAACAGGTTAATATTCCTGTACTACCTATAAGAGTGATGTGGAGACGGAGGAGTGACAACGCCGCGGACTGACGGAATAGTCCGTTAAAGGGTGTAGATGTTGATTATCCCAGGCAAATCCGGGATAAGAGTCGAACCTGATAGTATACCAATTTCCTCGGAAAACGGTAATAGTGCGTGTAAACATACTCCCAAGAAAATCCGCTAAACTTAATCTTATAGGTACCCGTACCGTAAACGGACACACGTAGTCGGGTTGAATATACTCAGGCGCTTGAGTGAATCACGGTTAAGGAACTAGGCAAATTGACCCTGTAACTTCGGGATAAAGGGTCCCTACCCGGTGACGGGAGGGCGCAGAGAATAGGTCCAGGCAACTGTTTAACAAAAACACAGGGCTGTGCAAAATTGAAAGATCACGTATACAGCCTGACACCTGCCCGGTGCTGGAAGGTTAAGAGGAGATGTCATCGCAAGAGAAGCATTGAATTGAAGCCCCAGTAAACGGCGGCCGTAACTATAACGGTCCTAAGGTAGCGAAATTCCTTGTCGGGTAAGTTCCGACCTGCACGAATGGTGTAATGATCTGGACACTGTCTCAACCGTGAGCTCAGTGAAATTGTAGTATCGGTGAAGATGCCGATTACCCGCGATGGGACGAAAAGACCCCGTGAACCTTTACTATAGCTTAACATTGAATTTGGGTAATTGATGTGTAGGATAGGCCGGAGACTTTGAAGCAGGCACGCCAGTGTTTGTGGAGTCGCTGTTGAAATACGGCCCTTTGGTTATTTGAGTTCTAACTCGCTGGTGCGAGGACACTGTTTGGTGGGTAGTTTGACTGGGGTGGTCGCCTCCAAAAGCGTAACGGAGGCTTCTAAAGGTGCCCTCACGCCGATTGGTAACCGGCGGTAGAGTGTAATGGCATAAGGGCGCTTGACTGGGAGACTTACAAGTCGATCAGGTAGGAAACTAGAGCATAGTGATCCGGTGTTTCCGTATGGAAGGGACATCGCTCAAAGGATAAAAGGTACTCCGGGGATAACAGGCTGATCCCTCCCAAGAGCTCATATCGACGGAGGGGTTTGGCACCTCGATGTCGGCTCGTCACATCCTGGGGCTGGAGAAGGTCCCAAGGGTTGGGCTGTTCGCCCATTAAAGTGGCACGCGAGCTGGGTTCAGAACGTCGTGAGACAGTTCGGTCTCTATCTATCGTGGGCGTATGAAATTTGCGTGGCTCTGACACTAGTACGAGAGGACCGTGTTGGACTGACCTCTGGTTTACCGGTTGTGCCGCCAGGTGCATTGCCGGGTATCTAAGTCGGGATTGGATAAGTGCTGAAAGCATCTAAGTACGAAGCCAGCCACAAGATTAGATTTCTTTTTAGGGTCGTTGTAGACTACAACGTTGATAGGACGCAGGTGTACAGGTGGTAACATCACAGCCGAGCGTTACTAATTGCCCGATGACTTTCTTTTATCCGCCTTCAATGGTTTATATATCCGTTTAGCTTCACTATTTATATAATAGACCGCTGAATTTACTTTTGTACATTATGTCTACCTTATTCAGGTGACTATAGCATCAGGGTTCCACCTCTTCCCATTCCGAACAGAGAAGTTAAGCCTGATCACGCCGATGGTACTGCGTAACAGTGGGAGAGTAGGTAGTCGCCGTTTTTTTCAGATGGTTCATCCCCTTCGGTCGAAAGACCGGAGGGGATGACTTGTTTTATGCCATACCCTGTTTAACAAGGATTCCCGACCACCTCTTTCTTGGTTCATCCGGTATATTCCAGATTCAACCTTCAGTTTTCCGGCTTTATCATAATTATGTCTTTGATGTATTATCAGGCTCCTTATCTTTGCCGTTGCCTTAAAAGATGAAACGTGAAGATAAATGTGTCCGTATCGTCATATCCTTTACTTTTTGACGATTCTTTTCTTGATAATGAACAGTTTTCTTGCTCTTTTCTCTTTTATTATCAGATTGAATTTTGTACTTTTGGCGAGAATCTGATAAGAAACACTTAGATATTATAATATAAACTTCTAAATAGTCCGTGAATATGGAAAACAAAATTCAAGAGTTGACCGATAAGATTTATCGTGAAGGCGTGGAAAAAGGTAATGAAGAGGCCCGCCGTCTTATTGCGAATGCTCAGGAAGAAGCTAAAAAAATTGTTGAAGATGCCCATAAAGAAGCTGAATCAATTATTGCCTCCTCTCGTAAATCTGCCGACGAACTGACAGAAAACACCAAATCAGAACTGAAACTTTTTGCCGGTCAGGCTGTGAATGCTTTAAAATCGGAAATAGCCACTATGGTGACTGACAAGATTGTGACTGCACCGGTAAAGGAGTTTGCACAAAATAAAGATTTTCTGAATGCATTTATCGTAGCTCTGGCTTCTAAATGGAGTGTAGACGAACCGATTATCATCTCAACTTCTGATGCGGAGTCTTTGAAAAAGTATTTTGCTGCCAATGCTAAAGCATTGTTAGATAAAGGTGTTACCATAGAACAAGTGAATGGCATAAAGGCATTGTTTTCCGTATCTCCTGCAGACGGTTCATATAAAGTGAATTTCGGAGAAGAGGAATTTATGAATTACTTTAAAGCATTCCTGCGTCCTCAGTTGGTAGAAATGTTATTCTAAAGGGATGCGTTATGAGTAAATATTATTACTTGGTAGCCGGTTTGCCGGAACTCACACTTGAGGACAGCAAGCTGAGCTATACAGTAGCTGATTTTAAAACGGAAATTTACACGGGCTTGTCAGTTTCAGATCAGAAATTGATTGATCTGTTTTATTTGAAGTTTGACAATGCCAATGTGCTGAAGCTCTTGAAAGATAAGGAAGCCGCTATTGATACTCGGGGAAATTTTTCCGCGGAGGAACTGGCGGAATATATTTCTACCCTTAAAGAGGGAGGAGAAGTCAGTGCCAAGGAGTTTCCCACTTATCTTGCTACTTTCATTTCCGCTTATTTTAATACTCCGGCAGAGAATGCTGTTTTATTGGAAGATCATCTGGCTGCACTTTATTATGATTATGCGATGAAGTGTGGAAATAAGTTTGTGGCTTCCTGGTTTGAATTTAATCTCACTATTAACAATATTCTCGTAGCATTGACTGCGCGTAAATATAAATGGGATATTGCCTGCAATATTGTGGGTGATACGGAGATCTGTGAGGCATTGCGGACTTCCGGAGCCAGAGATTTCGGACTGTCGGGCGAAGTGGACTTTCTTGACCAGTTGGTGAAAATCAGCGAAATAACAGAACTGGTGGAACGTGAGAAAAAGCTGGATGCTTTGCGGTGGAACTGGATGGAAGATGCTATCTTCTTCGATTATTTCACTATCGAACGTATTTTTGCTTTTCTGTTGAAACTGGAAATGATTGAACGTTGGATCTCTCTGGATAAGGAAAGAGGCAATCAATTGTTCCGAAGTATCATAGAGTCACTGAAGAATGAAGTGCAGATTCCTGCTGAATTCAGGTAATACTGCCAAACTCGGATAAATAAACTAAAAAAATATATGGCAACAAAAGGAACTGTTAGTGGCGTTATTGCCAACATGGTGACCCTCGTCGTTGATGGGCCGGTAGCTCAGAATGAGATCTGTTATATCTCAACCGGCGGAGACAAATTAATGGCGGAGGTGATTAAGGTCGTAGGTACACATGTATATGTCCAGGTGTTCGAAAGTACTCGTGGACTGAAAGTGGGAGCCGAGGCCGAATTTACCGGACACATGCTTGAAGTGACTTTAGGTCCCGGTATGTTATCAAAGAATTATGATGGTCTGCAAAACGACCTTGATAAGATGGATGGAGTATTCCTGAAGAGAGGACAATATACTTATCCGTTGGATAAAGGAAGTGTATGGCATTTTGTTCCCCTTGTCAGTGTGGGGGATAAAGTGGAAGCATCTGCCTGGTTAGGACAGGTGGACGAGAACTTCCAGCCATTGAAGATTATGGTGCCTTTCACTCAGAAAGGTGTTTGCACGGTGAAGTCGATTGTTCCCGAAGGCGATTACAAGATTGAAGATGTGGTTGCAGTTTTGGTGGACGAAGAAGGAAATACCGTTGAAGTGAATATGATCCAGAAATGGCCGGTGAAGCGGGCTATGACGAATTATAAAGAAAAACCGCGTCCGTTCAAGTTGCTTGAAACCGGTGTGCGTGTGATCGATACTGTCAATCCGATAGTGGAAGGCGGTACCGGATTTATTCCCGGTCCGTTCGGTACGGGTAAGACGGTACTTCAGCATGCCATTTCAAAACAGGCCGAAGCCGATATCGTGATTATCGCTGCTTGTGGGGAGCGTGCAAATGAAGTTGTGGAAATCTTTACCGAATTTCCGGAATTGGTGGACCCGCACACGGGACGTAAGCTGATGGAGCGTACCATTATTATCGCAAATACATCGAACATGCCGGTAGCAGCGCGTGAAGCTTCTGTGTATACGGCCATGACGATTGCCGAATACTATCGTGCCATGGGATTGAAAGTCCTGCTGATGGCAGACTCCACTTCCCGTTGGGCGCAGGCATTGCGTGAGATGTCGAACCGTATGGAGGAGTTGCCCGGACCGGATGCATTCCCGATGGACCTGTCCTCAATCATTTCTAACTTCTATGGCCGTGCAGGCTACGTGAAACTGAATAACGGCGAGAGCGGTTCTATTACCTTTATCGGTACAGTATCACCTGCCGGTGGTAACTTGAAGGAGCCGGTGACAGAGAACACCAAGAAGGTAGCCCGTTGTTTCTATGCTCTGGAGCAGGATCGTGCCGATAAGAAGCGTTATCCGGCTGTAAATCCGATCGATTCTTATTCCAAGTATATCGAATATCCTGAATTTGAAGCATACATTGCCGAGCATATCAATGATGAGTGGATCGGTAAGGTGAACGAAATCAAAACTCGCTTGCAACGCGGTAAGGAGATTGCCGAGCAGATCAATATCCTGGGTGATGACGGTGTACCGGTAGAGTATCACGTAATCTTCTGGAAGTCCGAGTTGATAGACTTCGTTATCTTGCAGCAGGATGCGTTCGACGAGATTGATGCCGTGACTCCGATGGAGCGTCAGGAGGCTATCTTGAATATGGTGATAGACATCTGTCATACGGAATTTGAGTTTGATAACTTTAATGAGGTTATGGATTACTTCAAGAAGATGATTAACATCTGCAAGCAAATGAACTATTCGAAGTTCAAGTCGGAACAATATGAAGGTTTCCAGAAGCAATTGGAGGAGTTGGTTGCCGAGAGAAGTGTCAAATAGTAGATTGAAACTAAATTGTAAATAATAACATGGCTACAAAAGCATTTCAAAAAATATATACTAAGATTACTCAGATTACCAAGGCCACCTGTTCGCTGAAAGCTACAGGGGTAGGATATGATGAGTTGGCCACTGTGAATGGTAAACTGGCTCAGGTTGTAAAGATTGCCGGTGACGAAGTGACTTTGCAGGTGTTTGAGGGTACGGAAGGTATCCCGACCAATGCCGAAGTTGTATTTCTGGGTAAATCGCCTACGCTGAAAGTGAGCGAGCAACTGGCCGGACGTTTTTTCAACGCTTTCGGTGATCCTATCGACGGAGGACCGGAGATCGAAGGGCAGGAGGTACCGATCGGAGGGCCGTCTGTAAACCCGGTACGGCGTAAACAGCCTTCCGAGCTGATTGCAACCGGTATCGCAGGTATCGACTTGAACAATACACTGGTTTCCGGTCAGAAGATTCCGTTCTTCGCCGATCCCGACCAACCGTTCAACCAGGTGATGGCTAACGTGGCGTTACGTGCAGAAACAGATAAGATTATTCTGGGCGGTATGGGTATGACAAACGATGACTACCTGTATTTCAAGAATGTATTTTCCAATGCCGGTGCGCTCGACCGTATCGTCAGTTTCGTGAATACCACGGAGAACCCTCCGGTAGAACGTTTGCTGGTACCGGATATGGCTTTGACTGCGGCTGAATATTTCGCAGTACAGCACAATCAGAAAGTATTGGTTCTGCTGACCGATATGACTTCGTATGCCGATGCTTTGGCTATCGTGTCAAACCGTATGGACCAGATTCCTTCGAAAGATTCTATGCCGGGTTCGCTCTATTCGGATCTTGCCAAGATCTACGAAAAGGCTGTACAGTTCCCCGATGGCGGCTCCATCACGATTATTGCCGTGACTACATTGTCCGGTGGTGATATTACGCATGCTGTGCCGGATAATACAGGCTACATCACCGAAGGACAGTTGTTCCTGCGCCGTGACAGTGACATCGGTAAGGTTATTGTCGATCCGTTCCGTTCATTGTCCCGTCTGAAACAGTTGGTAACCGGTAAGAAAACCCGTAAAGACCATCCGCAGGTGATGAATGCTGCCGTGCGTTTGTATGCCGATGCCGCTAATGCCAAGACTAAATTGGAAAATGGTTTCGACCTGACCAACTATGACGAACGTACTTTAGCTTTTGCCAAAGATTACTCCAATCAGTTGCTGGCCATCGACGTCAATCTGGATACGACCGAAATGCTCGATGTAGCCTGGGGACTGTTCGGCAAATACTTCCGTCCGGAAGAAGTAAATATCAAGAAGGAACTGGTAGATCAGTATTGGAAAAAATAGTAAATAAACGAGATGGCTATAAAGTTTCAATATAACAAAACCTCCCTTCAGCAGCTTGAGAAGCAACTGAAAGTGCGGGTACGTACTCTCCCGATTATCAAAAACAAGGAGAGTGCCCTTCGCATGGAAGTGAAGCGCTGTAAAAGCGAAGCTGCCGATCTGGAGGAAAGGCTGGAAAAACAAATCCAGGCTTATGAAGCCATGTTCGCACTTTGGAATGAGTTTGACACCTCATTGATAAAAGTAAATGATGTTCATCTTGGTGTCAAGAAAATAGCCGGTGTACGGGTGCCTTTGCTCGAAAATGTGGATTTCGAGATCCGTCCGTACAGTCTGTTTAATGCTCCTAAGTGGTATGCCGACGGTATACACCTGCTTAAGGAGTTGGCACATACCGCTATAGAGCGTGAGTTTACGCTAGCCAAGTTGGGCTTGTTAGAACATGCGAGGAAAAAGACCACTCAGAAAGTGAATCTTTTTGAGAAGGTTCAGATACCGGGGTATCAGGATGCTTTGCGCAAGATCAAACGATTCATGGAAGATGAAGAAAATTTGTCTAAGTCGTCGCAAAAGATTCTGAAGTCACAGCAGGAAAAAAGGAAGGAGGCAGAAGCATGATTACGAAAATGAAGAAACTCACGTTCCTGGTTTATCATAAGGAGTACGAAGATTTCCTGAACAGTCTTCGTGAACTCGGAGTGGTCCATATTGTAGAGAAGCAGCAGGGAGCGGCGGAGAATGCCGAACTGCAAGATAATATTCGTCTTTCTGCCCGTTTGGCCGCCGCATTGAAGTTGCTTCAGAACCAGAAGCACGAGAAGGATGCGGTCATTGCTGCCAATGGCGGTAGTGCCGAACGTGGTTTGCAGGTGCTCGATGAAATAGATGCCTTGCAGACCGAACACAGTAAACTGTTGCAACAGCAGCAAACCTGTGGCAAGGAGAAAGACGCTTTGGAGGCTTGGGGCAACTTTGAGCCGGAAGGCATACAGCGTTTGAAAGATGCCGGTTATGTAGTCGGCTTCTATACCTGCTCCGAAGGTAACTACAAGGAAGAATGGGAAGCGGAATACAACGCTATGATCATCTGCCGCATATCCTCAAAAGTCTTTTTCATCACCGTGACCAAGGACGGGGAGGAAGTCGATCTGGATGTAGAGCAAGCTAAACTGCCATCGCAGTCACTGGCCCAGCTCGAGGCGCAGTATGCGAATACAGAGACCGCACTTGAAGAGAATGAAAAGAAGTTGGTCGCTTTGTCCGAAACCGATATCCCTTCGCTGAAGGAGGCTTTGAAACAGGTGCAGACTGAAATAGAATTTTCAAAAGTCGTATTGAGTACAGAGCAGACTGCGGGTGACAAATTGATGTTGCTCGAAGGATGGGCCCCTGCTACCAGCAAGGTAGAGATAGAGGCTTATCTGAACGATGCACATATTTATTATGAGATCACAGATCCGACACCGGAAGACAACGTGCCGATCGAACTGAATAACAAAGGTTTCTTTGCCTGGTTCGAGCCCATTTGCAAACTCTACATGTTGCCCAAGTATAATGAACTGGACCTGACCCCGTTCTTTGCCCCGTTCTTTATGATCTTTTTCGGGCTCTGCCTGGGAGATTCCGGTTATGGATTATTCCTGTTTGTAGGAGCTACGGCTTATCGTCTATTGGCGAAAAAACTGAGTCAGTCGGCTAAATCGATCATTTCGCTGATTCAGATACTGGCAACTTCCACTTTCTTCTGCGGATTGCTGACCGGGACTTTTTTCGGAGCCAATATTTACGATCTGCCCTTGCCGTTCATCCAGCGCCTGAAGAGTGCCGTTTTCATGGATAATAATGACATGTTCCAACTCTCACTGATTCTGGGTGCGGTACAGATCCTGTTCGGCATGGTACTGAAAGCTGTCAATCAGACTATCCAGTTTGGCTTCAAGTATGCCATTGCTACAATCGGATGGATCATCCTCTTGCTATCGTTAGCCTTCTCGGCACTGTTGCCGAAAGTGATGCCGATGGGAAGTACGGTTCATTTGATCATCATGGGTATTGCCGGCGTTATGATTTTCCTGTTCAACAGTCCGGGGAAGAACATCTTCCTGAATATCGGGCTGGGCTTATGGGATTCTTATAACATGGCGACAGGTCTGTTGGGCGACGTTCTGTCATACGTCCGTTTGTTCGCTCTGGGATTGTCGGGAGGTATCCTTGCCGGCGTATTCAATAGTTTGGCAGTGGGCATGAGTCCGGACAATGTGATTGCCGGCCCCATTGTGATGGTATTGATTTTTGTAATCGGCCATGCCATCAATATCTTTATGAATGTGCTCGGAGCCATGGTTCATCCTATGCGTCTGACCTTCGTGGAGTTTTTCAAGAATTCCGGTTACGAAGGTGGTGGCAAAGAGTACAAACCATTCAGAAAATAAAAAGAAATTAATAGAATAATAAATTAAAAAATAAAATTAAGATTATGGAAATGAATTTGTTTATTGCTTACATTGGCATCGCGGTTATGGTTGGTTTGTCAGGCATCGGAAGTGCTTACGGAGTGACTATTGCAGGTAACGCTGCTATCGGCGCATTGAAGAAAAACGATAGTGCATTCGGTAACTTCCTCGTACTGACAGCTCTTCCGGGTACACAGGGATTGTATGGTTTCGCAGGTTACTTTATGTTCCAGACTATTTTCGGTATCCTTACTCCGCAGATTACCGCCATTCAGGCTTCTGCCGTTTTGGGTGCGGGTATTGCTCTCGGATTGGTGGCTCTGTTTTCCGCTATCCGTCAGGGACAGGTTTGCGCCAATGGTATTGCAGCCATCGGACAAGGCCACAATGTATTCAGCAACACATTGATTCTTGCTGTGTTCCCCGAACTTTATGCTATCGTGGCATTGGCTGCTACCTTCCTTATCGGTAGTGCGCTTGCATAAACTAATGATTTATAAAAAACACTTAAGCGTTTTCGACAGAACGTTTAAGTGTTTTCTGAAAAGACTTAAGCGTTTTCCGAAAACACTTAAGTCTTTTTTTATGCTCTGAAATCTCGTTGTAAACGCTTGTTTGTGCTATTTTGCTTATATTTTTTGCATAAAGCATTATTTTTCAATAAATAATGCGTACTTTTGCACCTGCGTAATAAAAAGAGTTTTAAACATTTATATGGTAAAAGATTTATTAACCCCCGATTATATCTTCGAAGCCAGTTGGGAAGTGTGCAACAAGGTAGGAGGAATTTATACTGTTTTGTCTACAAGGGCAAATACGTTGCAAACTAACTTCCGTGACAAATTATTTTTTATAGGGCCGGATGTATGGCAAGGAAAGGACAATCCCTTGTTTATAGAATCTGACAATCTTTGTGCGGCATGGAAAGAACATGCCCTCAAGAAAGATGACCTTTCTGTCCGTGTCGGACGTTGGAATATTCCGGGTGAACCCATTGTTATTCTCGTTGACTTTCAGCCTTTTTTTGAGAAAAAGAATGAAATCTATACTGAAATGTGGAATCACTTTCAGGTCGATTCATTGCATGCTTACGGCGATTATGACGAAGCATCCATGTTTTCGTATGCTGCCGGAAAAGTGGTGGAAAGCTTCTATCGCTACAACCTGACCGAAAATGATAAGGTCATTTATCAGGCACATGAATGGATGACCGGCCTGGGAGCACTGTATCTGCAATTGGCTGTTCCCGAAATAGGAACCATCTTCACCACCCATGCCACTTCTATCGGCCGTAGCATTGCCGGAAACGATAAACCTTTATATGACTATCTGTTTGCTTATAACGGCGATCAGATGGCACAGGAGCTGAATATGCAGTCGAAGCACTCGATTGAAAAGCAGACTGCGCATCACGTTGACTGCTTTACGACGGTGAGCGAAATCACCAACAACGAGTGTAAGGAACTGCTTGATAAAGCCGCCGATGTAGTATTGATGAACGGTTTCGAGGACGATTTCGTTCCTCAGGGAAGCGCTTTCACCGGTAAGCGCAAACGTGCGCGTGCATTGATGTTGAATGTGGCCAATAAGCTTCTGGGTACCCATATGGACGATGACACATTAATTATCGGCACCAGTGGCCGTTACGAGTTTAAGAACAAAGGGATCGACGTGTTTCTGGAATCATTGAACCGTTTGAACCGGGACAAGGACCTGCAGAAGAACGTGCTGGCATTTGTCAATGTACCGGGTTGGGTGGGAGAGCCCCGCGAGGATTTGCAGACACGGCTGAAAAGCAAAGAAAAATTCGATACTCCGCTCGAAGTACCTTTCATTACCCATTGGCTGCATAACATGACCCACGACCAAGTTCTGGATATGCTCAAATATCTTGGTATGGGAAATCGTCCGGAAGATAAAGTGAAGGTGATTTTCGTTCCGTGCTATCTGGACGGAAAAGATGGAATCCTGAACAAAGAATATTATGATCTGATATTGGGAGAAGACTTGAGTGTCTATCCTTCTTATTACGAACCTTGGGGATACACTCCGCTTGAGAGTGTGGCATTCCGCGTACCTACTATTACAACAGACCTGGCAGGCTTCGGCCTTTGGGTGAACAGCCTGAAAAATCAGCATGGCATCGATAATGGGGTAGAGGTGTTACACCGTTCGGACTATAATTACTCAGAGGTAGCCGACGGTATCAAAGATACGATCGCACTGTTCTCGGGTAAAACAGATAATGAGGTGAAAGAGATCCGCAAACAAGCTGCGGCTGTGGCCGAACAGGCTCTATGGAAGCATTTCATCAAATATTATTACGAGGCTTATGACATCGCCTTGCGTAATGCCATGAAACGTCAACTAAACTAAGTATTTATTCATCAACAAGTAAACAATAACATTATGAAAATTAAAGTAAGTAATGTGAATACTCCGAATTGGAAGGAGGTAACTGTAAAGTCACGTGTTCCTGCGGAATTAGAGAAACTATCTGAACTGGCACGCAACATTTGGTGGGCGTGGAATTATGAAGCTACTGAACTCTTCAGAGACTTGGATCCGACTCTCTGGAAAGAAGCCGGTCAGAATCCTGTGCTTTTGCTTGAACGTATGAGTTACGAAAAACTGGAAGCTTTATCAAAAGATAAAGTAATCCTGAAACGCATGAACGACGTATATGCTAAATTTAGAGACTACATGGATGTGACGCCCGATAACAAACGTCCGTCAGTGGCTTACTTTAGCATGGAATATGGTTTGAATCATGTTCTTAAAATATATTCCGGGGGTCTGGGTGTATTGGCCGGCGACTATCTGAAAGAAGCTTCGGACAGTAATGTAGATCTGTGTGCAGTAGGTTTCCTGTATCGCTATGGTTACTTTACACAAACCCTGTCGATGGACGGACAGCAGATTGCCAATTACGAGGCACAGAACTTCGGACAACTCCCTATTGACCGCGTGACGGATGCAGACGGCAAACCGTTGGTAGTAGATGTGCCTTATATGGATTACTACGTACATGCAAATGTATGGAGAGTGAACGTAGGACGCGTTTCTTTGTATCTGCTCGATACAGACAATGAAATGAACAGCGAGTTTGACCGTCCTATCACTCACCAGCTGTACGGAGGTGACTGGGAAAACCGTTTGAAACAAGAGATCCTGCTGGGTATCGGCGGTATGCTGACACTGAAGGCATTGGGTATCAAAAAAGATATTTATCACTGTAACGAAGGACACGCCGCCCTGATCAATGTTCAGCGTATCTGCGATTATGTAGCTACCGGCCTGACTTTCAACCAGGCTATCGAGTTGGTTCGTGCATCTTCACTGTATACGGTTCACACTCCGGTGCCTGCCGGTCACGACTACTTTGACGAAGGCTTGTTCGGTAAATATATGGGCGGATATCCCGTTAAGATGGGTATCAGCTGGGACGACCTGATGGACCTTGGACGTAACAATCCGGGTGATAAGGGCGAACGTTTCTGTATGTCTGTATTTGCTTGCAACACTTCTCAGGAAGTGAACGGTGTAAGCTGGCTGCACGGAAAAGTTTCTCAGGAGATGTTCTCTTCTATCTGGAAGGGATACTTCCCCGAAGAGAGCCATGTGGGTTATGTGACCAATGGTGTACACTTCCCCACATGGAGCGCTACCGAATGGAAACAGCTTTATGCTAAATACTTTAACGAAAACTTCCTGTACGATCAGTCAAATCCGAAGATCTGGGAAGCTATCTATAATGTGCCCGATGAAGAGATCTGGAAGACTCGCGTGACGATGAAGAACAAGCTGGTGGATTATATCCGTAAGCAGTTCCGTGAAACGTGGTTGAAGAACCAGGGAGATCCTTCACGCATTGTATCGCTGTTGGACAAGATCAATCCGAATGCATTGCTGATCGGTTTCGGCCGCCGTTTTGCCACTTACAAACGTGCTCACTTGTTGTTCACCGATCTGGAACGCTTGTCTAAGATCGTTAACAATCCCGATTATCCGGTACAGTTCCTCTTCACAGGTAAGGCTCACCCGCACGATGGTGCAGGCCAGGGACTGATCAAGAGAATCGTTGAGATCTCTCAGCGTCCGGAATTCCTGGGTAAGATCATCTTCCTTGAAAACTACGATATGCAGTTGGCCCGTCGTCTGGTGACCGGAGTTGATATCTGGTTGAATACTCCGACCCGTCCGCTCGAAGCATCCGGTACATCGGGTGAGAAAGCGTTGATGAATGGTGTATTGAACTTCTCTGTACTCGACGGATGGTGGCTTGAAGGTTACCGCGAAGGTGCAGGTTGGGCATTGACCGAAAAACGTACTTATCAGAACCAGGAACATCAGGATCAGCTCGACGCAGCTACTATCTACAGTATCCTCGAAACAGAAATCCTGCCGCTGTATTATGCACGCAACAAGAAGGGATACTCTGAAGGCTGGATTAAGAGTGTGAAAAACTCGATCGCCCAGATCGCTCCTCACTATACCATGAAGCGTCAGCTCGACGATTACTACAGTAAGTTCTACTGCAAGGAAGCTAAACGTTTCAAAGAACTGTCTGCCAATGACAATGCAAAGGCAAAAGAGATAGCAGCCTGGAAAGAAGAAGTCGTTGCTAAGTGGGACTCTATCGAGATTGTTTCAAAAGAGAGGGAAGCAGACATTGCACAAGGCGATATCGAAAGCGGCAAAGAGTATACCATTACAGTTGTCGTTGACGAGAAAGGATTGAACGATGCAGTGGGACTGGAGTTGGTTACAACTTATACGACTCCGGAAGGCAAGCAGCATGTATATTCGGTAGAACCATTCAGTGTGATCAAGAAAGAAGGCGACCTGTATACATTCCAGGCTAAGCACAGCTTGTCGAATGCAGGAAGCTTTAAAGTGGCATACCGTATGTTCCCGAAAAATCAGGATCTGCCTCACCGTCAAGACTTCTGCTACGTACGTTGGTTCGTCTGATTGATGTAGAGTAAAGAGAGATTTACCAGATTTATTTTGAAGGGCTGTTTTGAAGTGTATACTGTCAAGACAGCCCTTTATTGCTTAAAGTCGATGTATTATGAGAAGGATTTTTATTTTTATTGCTTTTGCACTGTGCAGTTTGTGGCAATTGAGAGCTCAGGCTGATACGGCTTCGTTCCTGTTTGATAAGTATGAAGATGCCCAAGTGCTCCTGAGAGCCGGAGGCGAATTGAAGTCTAAAATGAACTACAGTATAGTAGTCAATAAGTTTTATTTTATAGACCCTCAGGATAAGCAGGTGAAAGAGCTTGCCAATCCGGGAGATATTCTGCTGATCAAGATAGCGGGACGTACATTTTATCCCGAATCCAACGGAGCCGGTATAGAAATGTTGCCGACCAAACCGGTGGTTTACGTTCAGTATAAAGCTACCGCCCGTAAGGAGGCTCCCATGGGGGCTTATGGTACCCGTTCGGAAACAACGGCAGTTCAGAGCTATGGCACCATAACGAGCAACGGACAGTCTTACAAGCTGGAAGGTGAAAAAATTATTGTCAGCAATCGGCACCATGTCTATTGGGTGGAGAAGGATGATAAAATGAAGCAGTTCCGTAACTTTAAGCAACTTGCCAAAATCTACTCAAAACATCGTGCGGAGGTGGAGAAGTATATTGAAGATAATAAGGTGAATTTTGAAGATGTGGATCAGATTGTGAAGCTCTGTGCTTATGCCGATTCACTGAAATAAATCGAAAGCCCGTACCTGATTCATATTCACCACAGATTTACACAGATAAATAGGATGGGTTGTCAGTAGATTAAAGCTATTCTGTGTGAATCTGTGTAATCTGTGGTGAATTATGATATGGTATTCCGCTGATTACTTATTCAGCACTTCTTCCAGTTTGGTCTGAAGCTTTTCGCCGTGCAGGCCGCGTGCCAGGATCGTTCCGTCAGCGTCCACCAACATGGTGTGGGGGATACTGTTTACAGCATACAACTGTGCACCTTCATTTTGCCAGCCTTTCAGGTCGGACATCTGAGGCCATGTGATGTTCAGCTTCTTGATGGCATCTTTCCATTTATCGGCATCCTGATCCAGAGATACACCTACGATTTCGAAGTTTTTGCCTTTATATTTAGCATAAGCTTCTACAATGTTAGGCATTTCGCGGCGGCATGGGCCACACCAGCTTGCCCAGAAGTCAACCAATACCACTTTGCCTTTGCCTACATAGTCAGACAGTTTCACCGGTTTTCCGTCAGGTGTCAGCATTTCGAAGTCGATGAATTTCTGTCCGGCGGCAGTAGCTTTCTGCTTTTCAGTGATATCCTTGATTTTCACAATCGTTTCGTCATTCTGATAGTTGGCGGGAATTTGTTTCAGCAGAGCGTCGTTATCCTCGGTAGAGTTTTCATAGAAGCTTTGTTTGAACAACATGATACCTACCGGATTGGTGATATTCTTTTGTACGCCTTCTTTGATAGCCTGGCTGTACGCCTCTTCCAGTTCTGAAAATTCTTTTTGTTTAGCCATCTTCTGGTCATCGGTCAATGTGCTGTCGCCCATAGCCTGATAGATAGCGGCTTGTTTCTGGTCGATTGCATTTATCTTGTTCCGTATCTCCTGATAAGCATCGTTGTTCGGAGTACCGGTTGCCGATTTATCGTCTTTAGACAGGTTTACCTTGATTTTACCGTTTTCGAGGAAGAAATCCACATAGACTCCGTCGCCGTCTTTAGAATAAGTGATGTAGCGGTTCACTACGGAATCCTGTGCGCCTTCGAATGTAAATGTTCCGTTAGCGATGATAGCTGTGTCCAGTTTGTTGAACTGTCTGTTCACACGTTCCTGGATAAATACAGTATCTCCGTCGGCAGCGCCTTCCACAGTACCTGTTATTACATAACCGGGTTTGTTGGTGTTACAAGATGCCACTCCGAGAGCAACTGCTGCAACAGCCAGATAAGTTAACTTTTTCATTGCTTTAGTATGTTTAGTGAATAAATATTTATGCAAAGATAGGTGTTTTTTTAATTCCGGATAGAATTTCTCTGTTATATTAGATTAACATGTATGTACGAATCGGATAAATGTGTACCTTTGCACCCCAAATTAGTATGAATATGCAAGAAAGCAAATCCATTATTGAGGTGAACGGTGTGTCTAAATTCTTCGGTGAGAAGACTGCCTTGGATCATGTGACCCTGAATGTAAAGAAAGGTGAGTTCGTCACCATTCTGGGGCCTTCGGGATGTGGCAAGACTACTTTGTTGCGCCTTATCGCCGGCTTCCAGACAGCTTCGGAAGGCGAGATAAAAATATCGGGGAAAGAAATCACACAAACTCCTCCACACAAACGTCCGGTAAACACGGTATTCCAGAAATACGCTCTGTTCCCGCATCTGAATGTATATGATAATATCGCTTTTGGGCTGAAACTGAAGAAAATGCCCAAGCAGACCATTGAGAAGAAGGTAAAAGCCGCTTTGAAGATGGTGGGGATGACCGATTACGAATATCGTGATGTAGATTCGCTGTCCGGCGGACAGCAGCAGCGTGTGGCCATTGCCCGTGCCATCGTCAACGAACCGGAAGTGTTGCTGCTTGACGAGCCCTTGGCAGCTCTCGACCTGAAAATGCGTAAAGACATGCAGATGGAGTTGAAGGAGATGCACAAATCTCTGGGGATCACTTTTGTGTATGTCACTCACGATCAGGAAGAAGCACTGACGCTAAGCGATACGATTGTAGTCATGAGCGAGGGACGCATCCAGCAGATTGGTACTCCGATCGATATATATAACGAGCCTATCAATTCGTTTGTAGCCGATTTCATCGGAGAAAGTAATATCCTGAACGGAGTGATGATCCACGACAAACTGGTATGTTTCTGTAATACCGAATTCGAGTGTGTAGACGAAGGTTTTGGCGAGAACATGCCCGTGGACGTAGTGATCCGTCCGGAAGACCTTTACATCTTTCCGGTTTCGGAAGCGGCGCAACTGACCGGTGTGGTGCAATCGTCTGTCTTTAAAGGCGTACATTACGAAATGACGGTTCTCTGCAATGGCTATGAATTTCTGGTACAAGACTATCATCATTTTGAAGTCGGGGCTCTCGTCGGGTTGCTGGTGAAGCCGTTCGATATTCATATTATGAAGAAAGAGCGTGTGTGCAATACTTTTGAAGGCAAGTTGATCGACGAAACCCATGTGGAGTTTTTGGGATGCAACTTCGAGTGTGCTCCTGTCACGGGGATCGAAGCAGGCAGCGAGGTGAAGGTGGAAGTCGGTTTCGACAACGTGATTCTTCAGGACAACGAAGAAGACGGTGCACTGACCGGAGAGGTGAAGTTTATCCTTTATAAGGGTGACCATTATCATCTGACTGTGCTTTCGGATTGGGACGAGAATGTGTTTGTAGATACGAACGACGTATGGGACGATGGCGACCGTGTAGGTATCACCATCCCCCCGGACGGTATCAGAGTAATTAAGAACTAATAAAATAAGAGTTAAGAGTGAAAAGATTATCGGTCTTTTTTTCATCACGTAAGAGTTGGACACTCCCTTACATTATCTTTTCGGCGATCTTCGTCGTTATTCCGCTACTCCTTATCGTGGTCTATGCTTTCACCGATGACAGCGGACATCTGACTTTGGAAAACTTTGCGAAGTTTTTTCAGCACCACGAAGCTATCAATACCTTTGTCTATTCTATCGGTATTGCCATTATTACCACCATTGTCTGTATCCTGCTGGGCTATCCGGCAGCATGGATACTGAGCAACGCAAAACTAAACCGGTCGAAAACAATGGTCGTACTGTTTATTCTTCCCATGTGGGTCAACATTCTGGTACGTACGTTGGCTACGGTAGCCTTGTTCGACTTCTTCAGTGTTCCGCTCGGTGAGGGTGCCCTGATATTCGGTATGGTCTATAACTTCATACCATTTATGATTTACCCCATCTACAACACTTTGCAAAAGATGGATCACAGTTATATTGAGGCTGCGCAGGATCTGGGTGCCAATCCCGTTCAGGTCTTTTTTAAGGCCGTGCTTCCGCTTTCCATGCCGGGGGTGATGAGTGGCATCATGATGGTTTTCATGCCTACTATCTCAACCTTTGCCATTGCCGAGTTGTTGACGATGAACAATATCAAACTGTTTGGTACCACAATCCAGGAGAATATCAATAACAGTATGTGGAACTATGGCGCGGCCCTGTCGCTGATTATGTTGCTGCTGATTGCCGCGACCTCTCTGTTCAGCACCGACGACAAAGATAATACGAACGAAGGAGGTGGGCTATGGTAAAGAAGATTCTCGCTCAGACCTATTTGTGGATTCTGCTTTTGCTGCTCTATTCGCCTATCGTGATTATAATGATTTACTCTTTTACCGAGGCAAAAGTGCTGGGCAACTGGACCGGATTCTCCACAAAACTGTATTCGTCACTGTTCACTACCGGCACTCACCATTCGCTGATGAATGCGCTGATCAATACTGTGACCATTGCTTTGATTGCAGCTACGGCTTCCACCCTGCTGGGGAGTATCACTGCTATCGGCATCTTCAACCTGAAGGCACGTTCGCGGAAGGCCATCAGCTTTGTGAACAGCATTCCTATCCTGAATGGGGATATTATTACCGGTATTTCACTGTTTCTGTTGTTTGTGTCGCTGGGGATATCGCAGGGATACACGACCGTTGTACTGGCACACATTACTTTCTGTACTCCTTATGTGGTACTCAGCGTGTTGCCCCGTCTCAAGCAGATGAATCCTAATATTTACGAAGCCGCCCTCGATCTGGGAGCGACTCCGATGCAGGCACTCCGCAAAGTGATTGTTCCGGAGATTCGTCCGGGAATGATTAGCGGTTTCATGCTTGCGCTGACACTTTCTATCGATGATTTTGCAGTAACGGTATTTACGATCGGTAACGAAGGTCTCGAGACACTTTCCACCTATATCTATGCCGATGCCCGCAAAGGAGGGCTGACTCCGGAACTGCGTCCGCTTTCGACCATTATTTTCGTGGTGGTGCTGGCCTTGCTGATTGTCATTAACCGGCGTGCCGGAAAAGAGAAAAAGTGATACCTGACGTTGGTCGGCCTCGCCGTTTAAAGCGAGAGACCGCCGGTTTAAACCCCAACTGTCATTGCTTTTAAAGATAGTGTCCGTTGGTTTGAAACCCACGTCCTTTGGGTTTTAAACCAAAATAGAAGAGAATTTACGAGAATCAAGAAATAGTATAAAGTGTTAATGAATAAGCTGTTAATAACTCTTTGCCTTGCAGCGTCGTTTATGCTTTCCGGTTGTTACAATTCCGGTGAGCCCCGCGAAAAGGTATTGAAAATTTATAACTGGGCCGATTACATCGGCGACGGAGTGCTGGAAGATTTCCAGGCATATTATAAGGAGCAGACAGGCGAGGATATTCGTATTGTCTATCAAACTTTCGATATCAACGAAATCATGTTGACCAAGATCGAAAAAGGGCACGAAGATTTTGATGTGGTATGCCCTTCGGAATACATCATCGAGCGGATGTTGAAGAAAGACTTGCTGTTGCCCATCGACACCGTTTTTCCCCATTCGCCCGACTACATGAATGACGTGTCTCCTTATATCCGGGAACAGATCGATAAGTTGAGTCAACCCGGACGCGTTGCCAGTCATTATGCCGTGTGTTACATGTGGGGAACGGCCGGGATACTGTATAACAAGGCTTTTGTTCCCGATGCGGATGCCGAAAGTTGGAGTTGCCTTTGGGATCGGAAATATGCCGGCAAGATATTGATGAAAGACAGTTACCGCGATGCGTACGGGACGGCCATCATTTACGCACATGCCCGTGATCTGGCCGGAGGCAAGGTGACAGTAGAGGATCTGATGAACGACTATTCTCCCCGTGCAATGGAGATTGCCGAAAAATACCTCAAGGCGATGAAACCCAATATAGCCGGTTGGGAGGCAGACTTCGGTAAAGAGATGATGACCAAAAATAAAGCATGGCTCAATATGACCTGGAGCGGAGATGCCAAATGGGCCATCGAAGAAGCGGATGCGGTAGGAGTGGACCTGGACTATGTAGTGCCTCGGGAAGGAAGCAACATCTGGTATGACGGCTGGGTGATTCCTAAGTATGCCGGCAATCCGGAAGCTGCCAGCTATTTCATCAACTTTATGTGCCGTCCCGACATTGCTTTGCGGAATATGGAAGCGAGCGGTTATGTGAGTGCTGTGGCTTCGCCTGAAATCATGGAGGCGAAGACAGACACCACCCTGACTTATTATTCGGATTTGAGCTATTTCTTCGGACCGGGAGCAGACAGCCTGCAGATTGACAAGATACAGTACCCGGACCGTAAGGTGGTAGAACGTTGTGCCATGATTCGTGATTTCGGCGATAAGACGAAAGATGTTCTTGAAATCTGGTCACGCATTAAGGGAGACAATCTGGGAGTGGGCATTACGATCCTGATCTTCGTAGTAGTAGGTTTGATGAGCGGCTGGATGATTTATAAACGGATACAGCGCTATAAACACAAGAAGATGCAGAGGCGCCGGAGCCGTAGGCGGAAGAAACAGAGGTGAGACTAAAGCATCGTCAAAATCTCAATTTTAATAAAAAAAATAAAAGAAAATGATGATTTTGTTTCTCAGTCTGTTGTAAATGTCTATATTTACCGCGTATTAAAGATTTCTGATAGGATGTGTTTTATTTCCAAGGTACTTGTAGAGTAATTTATCTCCTTATTAAGACTTCTCTAAGATAACAAATTTTATTAATTGTATTAATTATTTTTTCAATGAACATTTTTATTGCAGGTATCAGCTATAATCTTAGCAATGCTGATTTAGGAGAATTATTCGAAGAGTTTGGAGAAGTTATTTCAGCCAAAATCGTTATGGACAGAGAAACTGGCCGTTCTAAAGGATTCGGTTTTGTAGAAATGCCTAATGACGAAGAGGGAAATGCTGCCATCGCAGCACTGAACGAAAAAGAAATAGACGGAAAGACACTTGCCGTATCAGTTGCACGTCCGAGAGAAGAAGGCCCGCGTCGTAACAGCAATTACGGTGGTGGTAATCGTGGCGGCTATGGTAACAACCGTGGTGGTGGTTACGGTGGTGGTAATCGTGGCGGCGGCTATGGCGGCGGTCGTGACAGATATTAATCGAACAAGATTACCTGTTTGTCAAAACAGACTTATAGAGGAGATGCCCGGGATTTGTTCCGGGCATCTTTTTTTATGATTTTTGTCGCTACTCCCTTTCCGTGTATATAGATAAATTCTGAAACGAATCAAAAAAAACTACGGAGTATTCGTAGATTATTCGTTTTTATTTTTATCTTTGCATGATATAGAAATGGAGAGTTTATGAAGAATATCAGGCAATTTCATCTCCTAAGTTCAATTCTGGGGGGAGTATTTTTATTTTCTTCCTGTTCGGTCGTTCCCAAGGCCGAAGAGAAAAATCTTTCGGAGCAATGGCCGGTGGTCGCTTCCTATCAATGGGCCGGTCAAGACTCGGTTGTGGTATGTGACCTCAGCTTGCTGAAAGATACGGTTGACTTACCGTTCAGTTTCTTTTTGAAAGACTTTCAAATCATCAAGCTCGATAACCGTGATGAAGCGATGGTCGGAGAAAACAATCTGTGTGTTTCCGAAAATTACATCCTTGTCTACGGTTCTGTTTATGAACTCCATCCTTGCCGATTATTTACTAAAAAAGGAGAGTTTGTTACCAATATAGGTGCTATCGGGCAAGGGCCGGGAGAGTATCGTGCCGTATACAAAGCGGAGATTGACGAAAAACATAATTGTATCTATCTGATGCCTTTCGCTAACAGCAACGCCATCTATGTCTATGATCTGGCTGGGAAACCGTTGCGTTCCATTCCGTTACATCAGCCGGTCTCCAAGGCTGTATTCAAGGTCGATGCCGATAAACGTGAACTTACGGTGGGGGCACTTCCCTTTACCGGATACCCTTTTGTGGCATGGGTACAGGATTTTGAAGGACATCTGCTCGATTCGGTTCCTGCTGCCAGGCATCTGTCTGTTCTTCCCGATTATAGCAATGAGGTGATGTACGGTGCCAATACGGAAGTATTCGATCTTTATATCAGCACCTTCTTTGAACTGCGTCCCGATACGCTTTATCATTATATCCGTTCGGAAAGCAGGCTGAAGCCCCGCTTCACACTCAACATTGGAGACAGGAAACGTTCGATAACCACATTCTATGAGTTGCCTCAGGCCTATGTCGGCAGATTGATGGTAGAGGAACAAGTGGGTGATGGAATGTGGGAGACGAAATCACCTTCGAACTTTATAGTGGATAAGGCATCGTTGCGCGGAACTTTTTTCCGGGTGATCAATGACTTTGCGGGAGGGATGCCGGATCGGTTGTGGACCCCTTGGTCACTCCGTAACAAACAATATATAAGGCTGGTGGAACCGGGAGTGCTGAAAGCGG
This sequence comes from Bacteroides fragilis NCTC 9343, assembly GCF_000025985.1. Lineage (NCBI taxonomy): Bacteria > Pseudomonadati > Bacteroidota > Bacteroidia > Bacteroidales > Bacteroidaceae > Bacteroides > Bacteroides fragilis. The sequence goes on along the minus strand of NC_003228.3, from coordinate 3,181,059 downwards.
AAATAGAGTCTTATCTCTCCTCGACAGATGGTAGGAAGGGGAAGAATAGGAAAAAGTTACAGGAATTGTGTGAGTCGATCGGTGAGGAAGATAATAGTTATGTGATATACGCTAAACAGAAAGGAGTTCAGTAATGAAAAAAGTATTTGGAATATTGTTGTTGGTTTTATTCGTTTGCACTTCGTGTGGCGATAAAAGTGAACCTTCATTTAAAGTGTACGATGAATACTCTAAGGAGAAGAAGGTAGAGAAAAAGAATAATATCGGGAAGGCAACCTATATCTTTTGGATAAACAAAACGGAAGCCAAAAAATTGCGCGGGTTGACTTTCAATATAAAATGTAAAGTGACGATCAACGAGGATGGTAGTATAAAGATTCTCGGGTATGAAAAAGAACAGCCCTATACGGTAACGAAAAGTTTAAAAAAATACTTGAAAACTTTCAGGGTAGACAAGGAGGCTTTGGCAGATGGAAGAGTTAAGGTCGGCGATCAGGTGGTCTTTCTGCGTTATGTCGTGCTGAAGTAGAGCGTTCTCTGTGGGCCATTCCGTAGCCGGGATGATCCAATAAAAAATCCTCCCCAGCGGACCGGAGAGGATTTTATTGTTTTAATCCTATTTACGAATGATAGATACTGCCGATTATTCAGCAGCAGCTTCAGTTGCAGCTTCTTCTGCCGGAGCAGCTTCTTCTGCGGGAGCTTCAGCAGCAGCCTTAGCAGCTTCTTCAGCAGCTTTCTTTTCAGCCAATGCTTTTGCTTTTACTTCGTTTACTTTCTTTTCAGCTTCCAGACGTGCTTTTGCTTCAGCTTTCTTAGCTTCCTCTTCTTTAGCTTTCAGAGCAGACAGACCTGACTGTTTGTTGTTCTTCCAAGCTTCGAATTTAGCTTCAGCTTCAGCTTCACCAAATGCGCCTTTAGCTACACCGCCGAGGAGGTGTTTCTTCATGTAAACGCCTTCACGTGAAAGGATGTTGCGAACTGTGTCTGAAGGTTGTGCACCTACCAGCACCCAGTGCAAGGCACGTTCGAAATTCAAATCTACTGTAGCAGGATTGGTGTTAGGGTTGTAAGTACCAATCTTCTCTGTAAATTTACCATCACGTGGTGCTCTGCTGTCTGCAATAACGATAGAGTAGAAAGCGTAGCTTTTACGTCCATGTCTTTGCAATCTAATTCTTGTTGCCATTTTAAATAAATGTTTTTTTAATGAATGATTTGAATTAATGCTACTAACTCGTAATAGCGGGTGCAAAGATAAGGGTTTTGTTTTGATTGACAAAGACTTCCGGTTCTTTTTTATAATTATCGGGATGTTCGGAGCTTTTTCACTCTGTCCGATTATTCTTCTCTGATTAATTTTAGCATGTACACCAAAGTCTGTTCTTGGGTCAGAAGCCGTTTATCCTTACCTGCGAAACGAGTCTTGATGGTTAGCGTATATTCTCCGGTGGGCAGTGAATCCGGTATCTTGAATTTGAGGATATGCGGTTCGTTCATTTCGAACGGTGGGTCGATGCAGATAACTTCTCCATTTTGGTGGGAGAGTTGGATTGCTTCACAGACAGGTTTGTTTCCGTTCTCTATTTTAATATTACATCCGGTAACTAAAACCATTCCACCCGGAGTGATTTTTCCGTCTATTTGTCCTGTTGTCAGATCGGTTACCAGACCGATATGCGGAGTTGCTTTTTCTTTAATCATTGTTTTGCTTGTAGTTTTTAAGGGGCTTGATTATGGGGGCAAAAGTACACATAAAGAGAGTTGTCCGGTAGAAAAGACGATAGATGGTTTAATAGATTATTGGTTTAAAACACGTTATTTGAGGCTATATACGGACTTTCCCGCTTTGAGGTTGGTTCTCTTCTCGCACAAATAGCATATATTTGCTGTCATTCATTTATTGTACTTCTTATATGCGATATTGTATTTTGATATTTGGGTTTATTCTACTCTTTTTTTTGCCTGTCGGATGTAAACAATCATCCACAGTGACACCACTTTCTTTTAAAGAGTGGATGACCCATCATCCCGGGGAGTGTATCGAACATTATATGGGGCTGCACGATTCGCTTTTCGAAGCGGGACGTTATGATATGCTCACGGACATTTACAGCGGGATGTTTCTCTATATGCCTTCCGATCCGGATGGTAATCCGGATACACTTCGCAGACAATTATTGCGTATCATGCCGTTGTACAATCAAGTTTTATCAAAAACAGGAGCTTATGAAGCTGCCGTACAGTTGCTCGACAGTATTCGTCTTTCCGGACACCCGTTTCTGACGGGATATTGTGCTTATCCTCTTTGGGCTTTCGAAGCGCAGAACAGTTTGATGACGGATGATAATAGACGCACAGAGGCATTGGCCGATTCTTTTGCCGTGCTATTGCCACCGGACGATCAGTCGGTCGTCATGCTGTGTTGCCACATGGTTTCGTGGGCTTACCACTTCAGCAGTGCTCGCCCGAATGTAGCGTGCCGGATGCAGGAACGGGCTGTAGAGGCTTATCGGCGGGGTGGGGAAACCCAAGATGTGGGAGCCATATTGGCACGGTTGGGATACTATTACAGGCGCGAAGGGCGATATGTAAAAGCTGTTGATCTGTCCCTCGCAGCTGTTGAATGGTATGATAAACATCCCGGTATTGCTACGGATGGCATGATACGAGCCTATGCCGATCTTGCTGCCTTATATTCTACCCTTGCCCTCACCGAGAAAGCTTTGGAGATCAATGCGAGAGTGATTCGGATGGCTGCCCGTGAAGACAGCATGGCGCTGTGCGGGGCCTATCGTGTGCGTTCTTCTTTTTTTATGGATCTGGAACAGGTTGATTCGGCTGCTTTTTATCTGGGTAAAGAGAGAGAAGTGGCGCAACGGATGGGAGAGAGAAGTTTAAAGACGTGGCGCAGAGACCGGGCTAAATATTGGTTACAGATGTGTCCCGACTCCAATGCGGCGGCACTGCGTGATATGGAAGCTATTTTTGCCGACAGTGCCGGTGTACGCCCTGCCACCCATTCAGGCACCCGATACTGGCTGGGATTGGCTCTGGTAAGAGACGGACAGGAAGAGCGTGGTCTTGCCATGATGGAACAAGCGCATTGTGAATTTGCCTATATGGACTGGGATGAAATGGAAGCCTTTGCGGCAAAAGGACTTTTGGGAATCTATGCTTCACGCCATTTGGGTTCGAGGATGTTGGAGTTTTATCCCCGATATGCCGCTTTGCAAGATTCGCTGAATGAAAAAGACAAGTTGCGCTATACCGCTGCGGCCAATGTGCGTTACGATACCGGACGAAAAGAGCAGGAATACCGTGCATTGATGGCTGAGGTCGAATTGAAGGAGCGTACGTTGACCTACATTGGAATTGTGGTTGTATTGCTTTTCATGTTGTTGGGACTGGTAGTGGTATATATGTTACAACGCCGCCGCCATTACCGGCGTGAAGCACATCTCCATAGAGAGCGGCTTTCCCGTCTGATTTCCATCCATCAGGAACTGAACGGGCGCTACGAATCTCTCAATAACGAATTAGAGAAGGTGGCACATGCGGACGTGATTGATAATGTGCGCCAGAAACTGAACCCGATGCTGCTGAGTGGGGATGACGAGATACGGTTCCGTCAGTCGTTCGCAGCACTTTATCCCCACTATTTACCTGTATTGCGTTGTCAATGTCCCGAGTTGACCCGTAATGACGAATTGCTTTGTATGTTGATCCGGTTGAATCAGAGCACTGATGAAATAGCTCTCGCTTTGGGGATTTCGCGTGCCAGCGTGAATTCCGGCCGTAGCCGGATACGCAAGAAACTGGGATTGGGCAAAGATGAATCTCTTGAAGCCTATTTGCAAAATATCAAAAAGTAGGTTGGGCTTTATTCAGGAATACTTTCTCGGATACCGGAATAGGATGGCCAATAGTGCGCAAATACCCATTGTAAACGGATAATACAGATTCCCGATGATGCTGAGCGGGGAAATCTGTGCCAGTCCGGCAGCAATCAGCATTTGTGCTCCATAAGGGATGATGCCTTGTATCAGGCACGAGAATGTGTCGAGGATACTTGCCGTTTTTCTCCGGTCCAATTGAAATTTTTTTGCAATATCTTTGGCAATCGGTCCGGTAGTGATGATGGCAATCGTATTATTAGCCGTACAAAGATTGGCGATGCTTACCAAAGCGGCAATACTGAGTTCCGCTCCCCGCTTTCCGTTTACGTGGCGGGTCAATTTGCGGATAATGAAATCTATTCCTCCATTGTAACGGATCGTCTCAAGCATTCCGCCTGCCAGTAAGGTAATAATAATCAGTTCGCCCATTCCGGTGATCCCCGTCCCCATAGCACCAAACCAGTCGAAGAATCCGAGGCTGCCTGTAGCAATACCGATAACACCGCTGGTAAAGATACCTATTATCAAAACCAGCATAACATTCATTCCGGCTATGGCCGTTCCCAATACGATAAGGTAGGGGATCACTTTGACCCATTCAATCTCCTGCACCAGTGGCGGGGCAGAGACTGAAAGCCCCTGAAAGATATAGATACCCAATACGACCAGTGCGGCAGGTACCACAATCATGGAGTTGACCCGAAACTTATCGCGCATGACGCATCCTTGAGTCTTGGTCGAAGCAATGGTTGTATCGGAGATAAACGATAGATTGTCACCGAAAAAGGAGCCGCCCACTACCACTGCTACCATGAAGGGCAGATCGATTCCGGTTTTCTCTGCCAACCCGATAGCGACAGGAGTCAGAGCCACGATAGTGCCTACACTGGTACCGATGGATAGCGAAATGAAGCAAGAGGCCAGAAAGATGCCTGCCAATAAAAGGTTATCCGGCAAAATATGGAGTGTCAGGTTTACCGTAGCGTCAATGGCTCCCATTTGCTTGGCACTTTGTGCAAAGGCTCCTGCCAGGATGAATATCCACACCATCAGCATGATGTTTTTATTGGAAGCTCCTACTGAAAATTGATAGATCCGTTGTTCCAGATTCAGTCCTCGCGTGATGGCAATGGCGTAGCATGATGAAATCAGGAAGGCTACCGTTATAGGTACTTTGTAGAAATCGTTCACCAGGATAGAAGTGACCAAATAGAGACACAAGAATACAAATAAAGGGCTGAGTGCCCACCATCCGGAAGTGCTTTTATGTATCTTTTCTTCGTTTATCATTGAATAGTTCTTAAAATTTTGAGGTGCAAAGATAGTGAATGATAGGGAGAAAAACGGTAATTTTGCATCGACAATATAAAGATTAACGCTAACCGCTTCATGCATTTAAAAATAAATCTCCGGAGGCGGACGCTGTGAGGCGGGAACCTTTGGCGCGAGTTAGCAATAGGAGCGGTGCGAAGTGATTCGTGCCGTTTTTCTATAAATATCACTACTGTGCCTGAAAAAAAATGTCTTTTCGTTTTGTGAAAATCAAAAGAACCATTACTTTTGCCGCCGATAAACAGAGTATTCACCCTTTAAATGATGGAAAGGGTTTTTAATTATGTCAGAGAAATAATATCTTCAGTATCGGAACTAAGTTGCCCCATCGGGAGGATGGGTCTTTATAACTATATCTTTTAGTATGCGTCGCAATTCTGCTGCTGGCGATGCAAGTTGATTAGTTCCACAATCACATTTAATTTATTTATTATTCACCTCAATGCTGTGAAGAGGAGTGGTTATATCCTTTTCTAAAGTATTGGTATCTCGCATATTGTCTTTTGTCTGTCCAATGGCAGGCAACCGGTGTCTTGTATGCGAATGGAAAAAACAGTATGGGAATACGTTTAAAAGATTTAAGTAAACTGGGATATAGAGATAATGTAGCTCGTAGTCTGGCTGTTGCTCTCGTTGGCAAATATTGTAAACACGAAACAAAAGAGCAGATATTAGCCGCCTTGGGCGATATTCTCAAGAATCCCGAGGTATATAAAAACAGTGAGATATGGAGTAAACTGGCCGAACATCTTTCTCCTGTATTTATCGAAAAAAGATTGACGCCGTATGATTTACTTGATGAGCCCTTGGGTTATAAAACATATGGAAGCAAGTACATTGAAACATTAGCCAAACAGCAGATGAATCTCGCCATGCGGCTGCCGATTACTCTTGCCGGAGCATTGATGCCCGATGCACATGCCGGTTACGGGTTACCGATAGGGGGAGTATTGGCTACAGATCATGCGGTTATCCCGTATGCTGTGGGGGTTGATATCGGTTGTCGGATGAATCTCACCCTGTTTGATGCCGGGGAGGATTTTCTGAAACGCTATTCGCACCATATTAAAGAAGCGCTGAAGGAGTTTACTCATTTTGGCATGGATGGCGGATTGTCTTTTGCACAAGAGCATGAGGTGCTTGACAGAGAAGAGTTCCGAATGACCGAATTGTTGAGAGGACTTCATGGCAAGGCGGTACGGCAATTAGGTAGCTCCGGTGGTGGAAATCATTTTGTGGAATTTGGTAAGATGAGCTTACAGGCCGGTAATGTCTTGGGCGTTCCGGAAGGAAACTACGTGGCTTTGCTGTCCCATTCCGGTTCGCGTGGTTTGGGTGCTGCCATTGCCAAACACTATAGTATGCTGGCACGCGACCTCTGCCGTCTGCCTCGCGAGGCTCAGCACTTTGCCTGGCTGGGGTTGGATACGGAAGAAGGACAGGAATACTGGCTTAGTATGAATTTAGCGGGTGATTATGCTCGTGCCTGCCATGAGCGGATTCATCTGAATTTGTCAAAAGCTTTGGGGCTGAAACCTTTGGCCAATGTGAACAATCACCACAATTTTGCATGGAAAGAGGAAATCGCTCCCGGACAGACAGCCATTGTGTATCGTAAAGGAGCAACACCTGCACAGAAAGGCCAACCGGGACTGATCCCCGGAAGTATGGCAACGCCCGGTTATTTGGTATGTGGTAAAGGGATAAGTGAGGCCCTTTGTTCTGCCTCGCATGGAGCGGGACGAGCTATGTCCCGCCAAAAGGCAAAAGACAACTTTACCCGGTCGGCATTGAGAAAGTATCTTTCTCAGGCCGGAGTCACGCTGATTGGTGGCAGTGTCGAAGAAATGCCGTTGGCTTACAAGGATATTGACCGGGTGATGAAAACCCAGGAGGAACTGGTTGAAGTCCAAGGTACCTTCATGCCCTGCATCGTACGAATGAATAAAGAATAGGATAATGGAAAAGACGTATTTACAAATCACTTCAGGACGTGGTCCTGTAGAGTGTTGTCGTGTAGTGGCTTTGGTACTCGAAAAAATATTGAGAGAAGCACAGAAACGGAAATTGAGAGTAGAAATCCTGGAAAAAGAGACTGGTCCTGTCAATCGCACTTTGTTGTCGGTAGTCGTTGCACTCGAAGGTGCAGGTTGCGATGTATTGGCTGACGAATGGGAAGGGACTGTGCTATGGATTGCCCGTAGCCCGTATCGGATTCATCACAGGCGGAAGAACTGGTTTGTCGGTGTGCAGACTTTCCTCCTGTCCGAAAGTTGTGAGGCTACCGAAGATGATATCCGGTATGAAACCTTACGGGCGTCCGGACCCGGAGGGCAACATGTCAACAAGACAGAATCTGCCGTAAGAGCTGTTCATATCCCCAGCGGAATCAGTGTAGTGGCATCCGACCAGCGTTCGCAATGGCAGAATAAAAAACTGGCTACTGAACGATTGTTGGTCAAGCTGACCGCTTGGAACATAGAGCAAGCGATGATTCAGGCACAGACCAATTGGAGCAATCACAACAGCCTTCAAAGGGGAAACCCGGTGAAGATCATTCAGGAAGAACTCCGGTTTTAAGTATTAACGATTAAAAGAAAAAACTATGTTATCAGAAAAATATGGTCGTACCTATCACTATCCGTTCTCTCCCGGGACGACGAGTGACGACCGGATCAATCATACATATTGGGAAGATATCCGGAAGATAAGCACCTTGGTGCATACCGAGAAGCTGGATGGAGAGAATAATTGTTTGAGCAGATATGGAGTCTTTGCCCGTTCGCATGTCGCACCTACCACTTCGCCATGGACAAGCCAGTTGCGTCAACGCTGGGAGTTGCTGAGAAACGATCTGGGAGATATTGAACTGTTCGGTGAAAATCTGTATGCCGTTCATTCCATTGAGTATAAGCGGCTGGAAACACATTTTTATGTATTTGCTGTCCGTTGCCTGGACAAATGGCTGTCATGGGATGAAGTGAAATTTTATGCTGCACTGTTCGATTTGCCAACCGTGCCCGAATTGTGCACGGAGTGCGTGGACGGATTAACAGTAGCATCTTTGGAACAGCATGTTGTCTGTTTGGCGCAGGAGCCGAGTGTCTTCGGCTCCTGTGATGCACTGACCGGTCTGGACTGTACCCGGGAAGGAGTGGTTACCCGGAATATCGGTGAATATGCTACTGCCGATTTTGCCCACAATGTGTTTAAGTATGTCCGTAAAGGTCATGTACAAACAGGGGAGCATTGGACACGTCATTGGAAACGTGCCCGTCTGGTATGGGAGTTGAAACAAGAGAAAGGAGGTAATCGATGATTTGGAAATTGAGCGAACGGAAAGACTGGAACTCGTTGGAACAACAGTTCGGGTGGGTACGGGATATGAACCAAGTTCCTCAGCATACGGTGCATCATGCCGAAGGAAGTGTGGCTGTACATACCCGCATGGTGCTCGAAGCATTGCTGCGACAACCTGCCTATCCGATGCTTCCGGAACAGGAACGGGAAATACTTTGGGCAGCCGCTTTGCTTCACGATGTGGAAAAACGTTCGACTTCAGTCGATGAGGGTAATGGACAGGTTACCTCTAAGAACCATGCTAAACGTGGGGAGACTACTGTCCGTACTCTTCTTTATAGAGATATACCTGCTCCTTTCAATATACGCGAGCATATAGCTTCACTGGTACGCCATCATGGTCTGCCTATTTGGTTGATGGAACGCGAAGATCCTTTAAAGCGTGCTTGTGAGGCTTCGCTGAGGCTGGACACCTCGTTGCTGAAACAATTGACTGTTGCCGATATTTGCGGACGTATCAGTACAGACAAAGAAGTGTTGCTGGAGGCTACCGAATTTTTTGAGATGTTCTGTCGGGAGCAGCAATGTTGGGGAAAGGCACGGGAATTTGCCAATGGCACAGCCCGTTTTCACTACTTTCATACACCCCGATCCTATATCGATTATGTTCCCCACGATGATTTTAAATGTGGGGTAACATTGCTTGTAGGTCTGCCCGGTATGGGAAAAGACTATTATATCGAATCTCGATGTGCCGATATGCCGGTTGTCAGTTTGGATGCCATCCGGCGTAAACATAAGTTTAGTCCCACTGACAAAGCGGCCAATGGCTGGGTGGCACAAACTGCTAAAGAACAGGCCCGGATCTATCTTCGCAAGGGACAGGACTTCATTTGGAATGCTACCAACGTGAGCCGTCAAAGGCGTACTCAGTTGATCGACTTGTTCATTACGTATGGGGCACGGGTTAAAATAGTCTATATAGAGAAACCTTATTCAGTCTGGCGGCGACAGAACAGTACACGCGAATATGAAGTTCCGGAAACGGTTCTGGATAAGATGTTAGGTAGGTTGGAAGTTCCTCAGTTGACAGAAGCCCACGAGGTGGTTTATGTCGTAGAGGAATAATGGAAAATTTGTATCTCGACCGGATATGGTTCACCGCAGATTACCCGGGTTTGCACAGAAACTTCGATAAATAGCTGGATATTTACTTTTAATCTGTGTGATTCGGTGTAATCTGTGGAACTTTTGGATATATACATACCGGTTATTTTCGATCATTACCTATATTCTGTTTGTAATATTGCAACGGTACTTTTCCGGTAAATCGTTTGAAGCTTTTGATAAAATGAGTCAGGACGCAATATCCGTGTTCGATGCACTTCAATCTCTACAATCTCTTGTATATCCGACATGAATGCCATCCTCAGGTTTTCGTCATTGTATATCGATCGCCTCGCCCCCTTGTGGTATAAGTTGATCGCAAACAGATTGAGGAGGTTTGCATCAAGGTGAATATGGAGTGAAACTGTCATAATGGGGCGGTATATCGCGCTGTTGTCATAACAAAATGATCCGTTTTTGCATAATCTCCGTGATTTGTGCTTTTAATTGCCGTGCATTGATCGGTTTGGGCATATATCCGTCGAATCCGTTTTCCATCACCCGTTGCTCGTCCGAAGCGTAGGCAAAGGCCGTAACTGCTATGATAGGAACTTTGGCTGAGTATTTACGGATTTCCTGCGTGGCTTCGTATCCGTCCATAACCGGCATATTGATATCCATCAAAATAATCTGTGGATTTTCTCTTTTGAATCTTTCGACAGCTTCGCGTCCGTCCCAGGCATGAATCAGATGATAGTCGTGCCCGAGGATCGATTCGAAGAGGCGGTAGTTGCTTTCATTGTCTTCAGCGATTAGGATAGTCAGTTTGTCTTTTTCTACTGAGATGGGCTGAATCTCGGTTTTTTGCATTGTTCCGGCGGAAGTGCTTGCCGCTTTATAAGGGAGGGAGAACCAGAACGTGGAACCTTTGCCTTCTTCCGAATCTACACCGATATGTCCGCCCATGTGCTCGACGAGGGTACGGCAGATGGAGAGTCCCAGGCCTGTTCCCTGTGCGAAACTGTTCAGTTTGACAAAACGTCCGAAGATGCTTTCCTGTTTGTCCTTAGGGATGCCACATCCGGTATCGGTGACATAGAAATAGAGTTCTTTGCCACGGTGTTCGTAACCGAAGCGGATACTTCCCCGGGAAGTGAACTTGATGGCATTGGTCACCAAATTGATGATCAGTTGTGAGAGCCGGTTCTTTTCGGTACATACCGGGCACACAGGGAGGCCGGGAACAAATTCCAGTTGTACGTCGTCCGACTTTAATTTCAGTTTCAGGGTGCTTTCCAGTTTTTTAAGCTCGGTGTTGAGTTCGATGTCGGAGTACTGGAACTCGAGTGTACCGGCTTCTATTTTCGACAGATCGAGGATGTCACTGATGAGTTGTAACAATAATGCATTGTTGTTCTCAATGATGCTGACGTATTCTTGTTTCTCCTCTTCTTCCTCGGTGGATGCCAGTATTCCCGAAAATCCGACGATGGCATTGAGCGGAGTACGGATTTCGTGACTCATGTTGGCAAGAAAGGCAGATTTAAGACGATTGGATTCTTCGGCCCGGTCTTTGGCCGAAGTCAGTTCCATTTCCATCTTTTTACGTCCGGTGATTACCTGTGAAGAACCGACCAGTGTCACCGGAATTCCGTTTTCGTCGCGGGTTTCCACTGCAGCTTGGGCTTCTACCCACTCTATTTTGTGAGTGTGATTCCGGATGTTGATCACCCGATACTCTTCTTTTACTTTTTCCAAGCGCCCTTCTATCAGGTCTTTATAAGCTTGTTCCACTCGTATGCGGTCCTCCTTATATATTTTCGAGAAGTATTGTGAGTCGGGTACAGCCAACTGTTCTTCGCTTACGTTATTACCTTGTGCACTGAGTTCAATGGGCTTATTGATGTCGCAAAGAATGGTTTTGCTGAGTAAGTCCCATTTCCAGGGAATGATGTCGGCTACTTCCAGCGCCATAGATAGTTTATGGTTTGTGGCGTTCAACTTCTGCTGTGCACGATGAAGTTCAGTGCTGTCTACGCAGAAGATGTCGATGACATTCTCCTGATGTGCACCTTTTAATACGATGTCGTAGAATCTGTCTATCTTTTTGAAGTAATAAGGGAATGTGATGGCACGGTTCTCCTTCAGGGAGATCTGGATGAAGTGTAGAAATTCAGGTAGAGATTCAGGAAACAGTTCACTGGCCCGCTTACCGACGACATCCTCTCTACGGAAAAAATGTTTTTCGAAATGGGGATTTACGTTCAGGTAGATCAAGTCGTCGGCTACACCTTGTTCGTTTACGATTAGTTTCTCCTGCATGTAGAGCAAAGGCATGTTATCGATCAGATTTTTATAATTAGCCATAGCCTCGATTTCTTTCAACTGGATCTGTCTGAGATGCGTGAGCGTACGGATACGATAGAGGAAAAACCAGACGAGCAGGGCGATGCAAACGGTTGTTCCCGGCAGGAAATATTTATATTTGTCCCAAAAGGTGATAGGTTTGTTCAGAAAACGGGTGTGAGCGGGCCACTCGTCGGGAGACAAACCTTTGCGGACCAATACCTGATAGTTGATGAGTGGTGTACCGTCTGTGGGCAGATAATGTGGAAGATCCCGTGGAGATTTCCCGCTGAGGATTTCCGAAAACATGTTGGACAGCTTTTCATTGAAGTGATTCTGGTCGTAGGTGTAACCACCCACCATTCCACTCTCTTTGTCATTCAGTTCAATCATATTGAGAGCGAATATTGGAGGGGATACGGTGGAAACGATTTCAGGCAGGATCATTGTCAACATCATGTTGCCGGCAAACTGCCGTTTGTGGAACCAGCTGGAAAACAGAATACCCGTGGTCCGGGGATCGACAAAGTTGAGTGAATCGATCAGTTGGTTGGTTTTCTTTATGTCACGGGAAGACAGGAAGGTATAGTGTACATCCGGATGTTTGGTCCGTAGAATTTCTTGAATCTCCTGACTGTTGACTTGGTTGACAAAGCGTTCGTCGCCCACGTAGATGAATCTTTTCATCCGGGGGAGTGTACGGAACATCATTTCTACATTCTCGTGGATATAGAGATTGGCATAGAGGTAGGTGAGATTGCAGGATTGGGACAATTCTGCCAATGGTACACGTTCGGAAAGAGGAATGGGTTGTTTCGTCAGATAATAGTGCTCAGGCCCGGTATAGTCTTTTCCGGCACAGAGAACCATTGGAATGTCACCCCACATTTTTCTAAGATCATCTTTCAATATGAGAGAAGAGTTGCCTAATAACAGCAGCATACGTGGGCGGTGGGAACCGTATCTGTCGAAAAGACTGTCTTTGAATTGGTCCAGAATGCTGTCATTATCTATCATTATCATGTTCATATGTTCGGTGTATACAGCCAGTTTGGGGTCGTCTTTTACGAAGTTGGTTGCTGTTGAGATCAAGCGGTTACTCCAAGGGAATGATTCGGTATATGTATTAATGATTAAGATGTAGTCTTTGATATCCATCGTGTCTTTTTGTGCAGATACGGGGCATACGGACAACTGGTAGAGAATAAGAGATAGCCATAACTTCAACAAAAATGATTTGTCGAAGGATTTGATGTTTGTGAAGAGGGTCATATCTTTGATGAAAAAGTATTTATGTTTGTTTGATCGTGTACAAAAGTATTAATAATAAATGGATTGTACCTCTTGTTTAGACTAAATTTAAAGTTTATCCGGTAAAATCTGTGGTGAGTTATGACATACCCTCTTTGATTATTTTTATGAATCAAATAATATCTTTGCGTCCTCTGCAAGTACATCGACTGTGAATTGATTAAATAAAACAATAGTTCTCTTTCGTAAGTTTATTATCTTTGTGCCTGCAAAGGTGTATTATTCTGTGCTGATAGATGTGAATGTGGCTTAATATCAGGGGATCAAATTAACTTTGCAGGTTTTTAATATGACAGAAACGATTAGAGAATGAAGAACTTCCATCCTACGGGAACTTGTCCCATCAGGGACGTATTATGCCGGCTGGGCGACAAGTGGTCGATGCTGGTGCTGGTGACGCTGAATGCGAACGGAACGATGCGCTTTGGTGACATTCATAAAACAATAGACGATATTTCGCAACGGATGCTGACTGTTACTCTCCGTACGTTGGAGGCCGACGGGTTGGTGGAACGGAAAGCATATGCGGAAGTACCACCGAGGGTGGAATATTGCCTGACGGAAATGGGACATAGTTTGATTCCACACGTCGAAGCATTGGTTGGATGGGCACTGGATCATATGACAATGATTTTTGAACATAGAGAACAACAGAAAGGGTTATGAAAGTCGAACAGGTATTTTCAGACAGGAAGCGTTTCCTCGATTTGCTCTTGCTGGCAGATGAGCAGGAAGATATGATAGACCGGTATCTGGAACGTGGAGATATGTTCGCTCTATATGATGAAGACAAGCTCAGGGCGGTTTGTGTGGTTACTAACGAGGGGAAAGGAATTTACGAATTAAAGAATATCGCAACTTGTCCGGATAGCCAGCGTAAGGGATATGGTAAAAGCCTGATTGAATATCTGTTTCACCATTATTCGGACCGATGCTCGGTCATGTTTGTGGGAACAGGAGATACTCCACATACGCTTTTATTCTATCAATCCTGCGGATTTGTTCCTTCCCATCGTATTAAGAATTTTTTCACCGACCATTATGATCATCCTATTTATGAGAATGGCATCCGGCTCAGGGATATGGTTTATTTGAAGAGGGAAAAATAAGGAACCCAGACTGCAAGAATGTTGTTTTTTTCTTTGCAGCCTGAACTCTTTTCAGTGTTTACATTACTTACTGTGATAATAGTCGATATTTTCTTTGGTCAGGAGATCGATGGGCATATAGTTGGTACAAGCCACTTCTTTCCTGAATATCAGATGATCACACAAAGTTTTGATACTATTGAATCCTTGTAATTCCGGTTGCTGTGCAATCAGGAAAGAGACAGTGCCTTCCTTCAGGCACGTTACGTTTCGCTCGAGCAAGTCGTAACCGATCAGGCTGAAATCACTTTTCCTGCGTTGTTGCAGGTATTCACCGATGATGTATACTTTTGAATTGAACGTGATGCCATGCTTGACGTCCGGATGTTCGCGGAAGAAGTCATCCAGCATCCGGCTATCTTCAATATTCAGGTCGGCGTGCAGGTTGAGTTCAAGGATGTTACAGGCGGGATGATGCTCTTGCATATATTGGCGAAATCCGATTTCGCGGCTTTCCTGCTGGTTCGAGCCGATCACTCCTTCGTGTATCTTGCGGAAAATTACGATTTCCCGGTCATTTACGGCGAGTAACATCAGCATGCGTGCTGCAAAGTATCCGCTCTGGTGTGAGTTTTGACCGAAGAAGGCAAGTGGAGGGGCGTCTTTGATTTGTGAATCAATATATATATATGGTATACCCAGTTCATTTAGTGCATCGGTAAATCCTTTGGTATATTGTGGTACAGTGGGAGCAAACATTACTCCGTCCGGTTGTTCTTCGATAACGGCCTGACTGGTTGCCACAAACGAATTGTAATCGTAGGGGTCATAATGGGTGATATTTGCCGAAATATTGAAGTCGGAGTATGTGGTAACCGCTTCCCGAATCCCTTTTTGCACATCTGTCCAATATTCGCCTTCCAGATGTTTGGGTAGCAGACAGGCAAAAGTATATTTCTTATTGGAAGCCAACGCGCTGGCATACATATTAGGCTGATAGTCGAGTTGCTTTAAGATTTCTTCTACACGTTTACGGCTTGCTTCCGACACTCCGCTACGGCCATGGAGCACCCGGTCTACAGTTCCTACAGATACATTTGCCAAGCGGGCAATATCCTTAATTCTGATTCTTTCTGGCAATTTATTCATGCGTTCACCTTTATTTGTGTGAGGTTTTGTGCCCGGACACACTAATAGTTTTATTTCTATGGACACAAATATATAACAATTTTTGTAATCCTGAAAATTTACGTATCTTTGTGTCCGCACACGGAACTTGTTCGGTGTAAGTTTTATGAGTTGTTATTTCTCCTATTACCAGTTTATTATCGCTAAAAATAGGGGGTGACGATAAATTATAACTGAATAATCTAAATTGCTCGTTTCATTAAAATATTAAATTATGGGAAAGAAAGTCGTTACATTAGGCGAAATCATGCTTCGGTTGTCTCCTCCGGGAAATACCCGCTTTGTCCAGTCGGACTCTTTTGATGTGGTATATGGTGGAGGTGAGGCTAACGTGGCGGTGAGCTGTGCCAATTATGGTCACGACGCTTATTTTATAACCAAACTGCCTGGACATGAAATCGGGCAGTCGGCAGTAAATGCACTCCGTAAATACGGTGTAAAGACAGACTATATTGCGCGGGGAGGCGAACGTGTAGGGATCTATTATTTGGAAACCGGTGCAGCTATGCGTCCCAGTAAAGTGATTTACGATCGTGCCCATTCTGCCATTGCCGAGGCCGTTGCAGCGGACTTTGATTTTGACAAGATCATGGAGGGGGCCGACTGGTTCCATTGGTCTGGTATTACTCCTGCCATCTCAGACAAAGCAGCCGAATTGACCCGGCTTGCTTGTGAGGCTGCCAAGCGTCATGGAGTGACGGTGTCGGTCGACCTGAACTTTCGTAAAAAACTATGGACGAAGGAGAAGGCGCAGTCCATCATGAAACCTTTGATGAAGTATGTAGACGTATGTATTGGTAATGAGGAGGATGCGGAACTCTGTCTGGGATTTAAACCTGATGCGGATGTGGAAGGCGGACATACAGATGCAGAGGGCTATAAGGGAATTTTTCGGCAGATGATGGATGAGTTTGGGTTCAGCTATGTGATCTCGACGTTGCGAGAATCTTTCTCTGCATCACATAATGGTTGGAAAGCCATGATTTATAATGGTGAGGAATTCTATGTTTCCAGACATTACGATATCGATCCGATTATTGACCGTGTGGGAGGGGGGGATTCTTTCTCTGGCGGTGTCATACACGGCCTGCTTACAAAGCGAACCCAGGGTGAGGCTCTTGAATTTGCAGTGGCAGCATCGGCATTGAAGCATACCATTAATGGTGACTTCAATCTTGTTTCTGTGGCGGAGGTCGAAGCGCTTGTCGGAGGAGATGCGAGCGGACGTGTACAAAGATAATCGTGGGTGATAGTGGGTTGTCAATCTTTAAATCGTATATATTCTTATGGCTAAATTTGATAAAATAGCTGTCTTGAACAAAATAGGTTCGACAGGTATGGTTCCTGTATTTTATCACGAAGATGTGGAAATAGCGAAGAAAGTGGTAAAAGCTTGTTATGAAGGTGGAGTTCGTGCTTTTGAGTTTACCAATCGGGGGGACTTTGCCCAGGAAGTATTTGCCGGGCTTGTAAAATTTGCTGTCTGTGAATGCCCGGAGATGGCTATGGGAGTCGGATCAGTGGTTGATCCGGCTACTGCAGCTCTGTATATACAATCGGGGGCTGACTTTGTGGTAGGTCCCTTGTTTAATCCGGCGATTGCTAAGATATGCAATCGCCGGCTGATCGCTTATACACCGGGGTGTGGCTCGGTTTCGGAAGTGGGCTTTGCACAGGAAGCCGGTTGTGATCTTTGTAAGATATTTCCCGGAGATGTGTACGGACCAAATTTTGTGAAAGGCTTGATGGCTCCGATGCCTTGGTCCAAATTAATGGTGACCGGTGGGGTAGAGCCTACCCGGGAGAACCTGACAGGATGGTTTGGAGCGGGTGCATTCTGTGTCGGTATGGGATCTAAATTATTTCCGAAAGATAAGGTAGCAGCCGAAGATTGGGGATATGTTACCAAGAAATGTACCGAAGCCTTAGAATACATTGCCGAGGCAAGAAAGTAATTAAAATGGCGAATAGAGACGTTGTAAAAACAGATCCCTATTCGCCATTTTAGATATTTATCTATAATATGAATGCCGTCATCCTTTTTTTACCAACTTTTTCAGTAAACGGGTAGCTGTGAATGATTGGCGGTGGAAGATGAATACCGGTACGGCTGCCCCTACGACCAAGGCAAATAAAACGAAGATGGTGGTACTGCCATTGTGGCAAAAATCTACCAGGTATCGCAGTGAATCGGTTTCATCTTTAGTCTGCATGAACTTTGTCAGTGCAAGGATACTTTTATAAGCAAACATTCCCGGAATCATGGGCAAGAGAGACGGAAACGAGAAAACCTCTGCCGGGCAGTGAATCGCTTTGGCAAAAGGGATGGCTAATAAACCGATGGAAACAGCTGCAAAGAATGAAGCCGTAGCAATGTCCATCGTAAACAGATGTGCATGCATCAGAAAGTAACGTAATCCGTGACCTACAGCCGCCAGGAAAGCAGAGATCAATATGGCTTTTCGTGGTGGATTCGATATAATAGCAAATCCGATAGCGGCTACGGCAGCGAATGCACCGTCGAGTACGGTGGCTGTTATAAAATCTATATTCATCATAAGGTGCTGATTCCGGTGATTAAAAGGGTCATTGAAAGGCCGATCGCTATACAGATGATAAGCAGACAGGCGTTAATAAATCTCGATGTTCCGGCCAATACATGTCCGTCGATGATGTCCATGATGGCGTTGATCAGCGGTACACCCGGAATCAGATAAAGTACGCTGGTACCTAAAGCCATATCCGGAGTGTCACCCCAGTGCATCAGATAGCCCGTACTACCGATCATGGAAGCAATGAACGACGAAATGATGAATATTGCCAGATGATTCCAGTGACGTCCCATCAGTTCGGTACGGACAAAGAATCCGGCCAAGGTGGCTACAAATACGATTCCCATGGAAATAAAGTCACCTTGGAACAGGCGGCAGAAAGATGCGTTGGCAAAGGCAACCAGAATCAATACAAGCCATTTACTTTCACGTGGTTTGCTGACAATTTCGTGATAGCGACGTTGGAGCTCGCTGAGAGACAAATGTTCGTCATATGCTTCCCAACTCAGCGTGCTGAGTGCTGAATTAATGGCGAAGTTCAGTCCCATGGGCTTGATCTTGTTTACCGTACTGTATGAATGCGAATTGTCGGCATCGCGTAATGTCATGATGATGGTTTTCTGAAAGATTGTCATGTCACAGAAGAAGCCGAAAGATTCAGCGATTCGTGAGGTGTTTCGTACGATTCGTGATGTTTGTACGCCTACGGCCATCAGACTGGTCGAATATTCAGACAGGAATTTAGATAGTTCTTTTAGTTCTTGGTGGATGTCCATAAGGTTGGGTTAATGGTGAGTTTTTCTCGTCTTGATGATGCGGTTGATAATCAGGGCAGCAATATAGGCTACGGCGAATCCGATAATGGAAAAAATAGCCGGTTCTTGCTCTTTAAATGATTTCCGGTGCATGCCCGGTGTTGTGGCGGTGTAAGTGGCGATGGTCCTGGGAGTTTCCTGTGTTGCTGTTACAGGTTCACTGACCTGGCAACTGTCGGTAGTGGAAGCTGTAGCTTCCATGGTGTTGGTTACTAACATTTCTTTTTACTTTTTCTTAAATCTGTGTGATACATACATGTTGCTTTTCCGCATTTCCGGCGTATGGGAGGAAATGTGGTTAATGTGTCAGTACAGTGTTTCGATTTCGGTTTAGGTTTTGAGTGGGGGAAGAGGATGTGTGAATAATGACACACCCTTGAATTGCGTCTTTTCGGGGTACAAAGGTAATTAAAAAAATCAGGGGTCAAAAGTTTTTTGAATGAAGAAAGGATTTGAATGATTTATGATGGACGAGGAACCATTGCTGATGAATATTTTTTTAATGTGGTCATGTATATATCCTATTGTTCGGGTATTCATTGATAATGTGAATCAGTAATTGAATTTCATACCGCATAGGTCTCTCAAGAACTGATTCACATGAATGATCCATTGTTTATCGTTGATTGCCCGGAAACATAGACTATTTATAAATCATCTTCCAGCGCAGTACTTTTGGCATACGCCGTACTTTTCGCTTCGAAGAAGTCCGTTTTTACCATGTTGGCATTTGAATATTGCGATACCCAATGCATGCTTTCCGGTTCCTTCCGGTTGTCTTCGTACAGAGGAGTGTAACCCAGGCTACTCCAACGGAGATTACCCAGAAAGTGGATATAGTCAGAGATCATTTGTCGGTTGAGGCCCTGGATTTGGTCGCCTATTACATATTGTCCCCATGCGATTTCCTGTTTCACTCCTTCACGCATCATCTCTTCATACACTTTCACCTTGTCAGGCGTAAACAGTTCCGGTTCTTCCTTCTTCAACTCCAGAATGATGTTGCGAAATAGCCAGAGATGGGTGTTTTCATCCCGGTTGATGTAACGGATTTCCTGAGCCGATCCGGACATCTTTCCGTTACGGCTCAGATTGTAGAAAAACATAAAACCGCTGTAGAAGTAAATACCTTCAAGGATGTAATTGGCAATTAGGGTCTTCATCAAGGCAAATCCGTCACGATTTTCCTGGAATTCATTGTAGCAATTGCCGATAAACGTATTTCTCCTTAGCAGATGTTCGTCTGTTTTCCATTGATACAAAATGTCATTGCGTTCCTCCGGACTACAGATAGAGTCGAGCATATAGCTGTAGCTCTGGCTGTGTACACACTCTTGAAATGCTTGAATATGCAGGCAGAGGTTGACTTCGTTTGCCGTGATGTATTCGCTGAGTGTCGGGAGATTGTTACTCTGCAAAGAATCCAGGAAGACGAGGAAGCTCAGAATTTTATCATACGCTGTTCGTTCGGCCGGGGTCAGATGGGGATAGTCCTTGGTATCTTGTGTCAGATTGATTTCTTCAGGTATCCAGAAGTTATTCATGGCCTGACGATACCAGTCGCTTACCCATTGGTATCGCATGTTATTGAAATCATTCAGATTGGTTGTATTGCCTCCGATCATCTTTCTGAAACGGGTTTCTGTATCACCTTCGGGATTGAAGAGGGCATTTTTCTTTAATTTTTTTGTTTCCATATCGTTTTCTTGTTTATTTGTTTATTTAAGATGCACAGCTTTCGCATTCTTCCACTTCCAATGATTTACTGCGAACGTAATATACCGTTTTTACTCCACATTCCCATGCCAGTAAGTAGAGATCGAGTACTTGTCGCATGGTAAATTCATTGGTGATATACAGGTTTAGGCTTTGAGACTGGTCGATGTGCAACTGCCGGGTGCCTGCCGCACGGATACTCCATTTTTGGTCGAGTGTATAGGCATCTTTATATAACCAGAAGGTTTTGTCTGACAGTGCCGGTGCCACACGTGGCAGCATGGCTCCTTTTTTCTCTTCAAGGAAGAAACGTTTCATTACAGGATCGGTACCGGCAGTGGTTCCCGCGATGATACTGGTACTGCTGGTCGGTGCAATAGCGAGAAGATAGGCGTTTCGCATACCGTTTTCCGCTACTTTGGCTGCCAGCCGATTCCATTCGGGGGAAGTATATCCCCGTTTGCCAAAGTATGCTCCCGTTTGCCAGTCGCTTCCTTCGAAGTATTCATAGCGTCCTTTTTCTTTTGCCAGGTCGGCACTGGCTTCGATGGCTGCATAATTAATCTGTTCGAATACTCGGTCTACAAACCGGAGATGTTCTTCGCTTTCCCAGCGGATATTGCGTATGGCAAGTGCGTGGTGATAACCGCTTACTCCCAGTCCGATACTGCGGTAACGCTGGTTGGTGATTTGCGCAAAAGGGAGTGGATAGAAATTCAGGTCGATAACATTGTCGAGAGCACGCACTACGGTGCTTACTTTCTCCTTTATCTGTTCTTCGTCCTCCAATGGGAGATGCCCCAGCGAGAGGCTGGCAAGATTGCAAACTACAAAGTCGCCGGGCCGTACCGTCTTCACCACTACTGTGTCACCCTCTTCCGTACGTATCTCGGTGGATACCGTTTCGATAGCTGCCATATTTTGTGCTATTTCCGTACAAAGATTCGAACAGTAAATGATGCCCCGGTGAGCATTGGGGTTGGCCCGGTTCACTGTGTCACGGTTGAAGGTGAAGGGAGTACCTGTTTCGACTGCCGATCGCAACACCAATCTGACAATGTCTTTAATGCTTATACTTCTTTTGGAAAGTCGGGTATCGTTTACACAGTCATGGTATCTCTTTTCCCATTCTTCTCCGTAATAATCTTCTAGGCAATACCCTTTGATTGTCATAATCTCGTTAGGGCAGAATAAGTACCATGGTTGGTTAAGGTCTTCCTTAGCCATTTTCCAAAACAGGTCCGGATAACATACCGAAGGAAAAATATCGTGAGCTTTCATCCGGTCATCTCCGTTGTTGGTCCGCAATTGTAAGAATTCCGGCAGGTCTTTGTGCCATACATCCAGATAGACAGCGACGGCACCTTGACGCATACCCAACTGATCAACAGCTACAGCCGTATCGTTCACAAGCTTCATCCATCGAATTACTCCTCCTGCTACACCTTTAAAACCCCGTATATTTCCTCCTGCCGCACGTACTTTGCCAAAGTACATTCCCATGCCGCCACCAAATTTGCTTACCATGGCAAAGTTATCGATACTGCGGTAGATACCTTCTAAACTGTCGGGTACCGTATCGATGAAACAACTTGAAAGTTGATGATAAGGTTTCCGGGCATTCGAGAGGGTAGGAGTGGCCATTGTCACCTCCAAACGACTTAGTAAGTCGTAGAATTTTTTCACCCAAGTCATCCGTTCTTTCTGTTCGGGCATAGCCAGATGGAGGGCGATACCCAGATACATTTCTTGTACGGACTCTGCCGGTTCATGGAGTCGGGTACGGATCAAGTAGCGTTTGACAAGCAGATCCAGTCCGGAATAATTAAATAGTTTGTCCCTGTCAGGGCAGATAAATCCGGCTGCTTCTTCAATCTCCTGTTGCGAGTAGGCCGCCAGTATGTAACTACCGTATAGTCCTTCTTCCGTCAGATAGCGCAGTTTGTCGTAAAACGAACGGATGCCTGCCGATGCCGCCTGCTTTTCCAGTTTCTTCGATAGTTGGAAATTGAGTAGACGGGCCGCGATAAACTCCCAGTCAGGTGCTTCCTGAGTGGTCAGTTCCACGGCAGCCTTAATCAATGCTGCCAAACGTTCGGAATGTGGCATTTCCTGTTTGCAAAACCCTGAAAATTTTTCATAGAGTACAACGAGACTGTATTCGTGGGTGGTGAAGTCTTTCTGAATCTCTTTCAGGACATCCATCACAGTTCCGTCTCCTAATTCATTTATTATGCTGTTGAGTGCTTTTCTGCGTTCAGTCCGTTGCCAGCGGTAGAGTATGTAATTTTTGGCCTCGGCATAAAAGCCGTGTTCCATCAGGCTTTGCTCCACTTTGTCCTGTATCTGTTCGACACTACGGTTTGCGGTATCTTTCCCGACAAAATTCTCCACCTCTTCTACCACCGAATAGATGATTTCGTTACTTACTTCCTGCCCTGTACTGGCAAAACTTTTTCGTATGGCGACGGCAATTTTCTCCCTGTCATAGGGTTCCGTCGTTCCGTTCCTCTTGGTTATTTCCATGAGTTATGTTCTAACTAAATATTTATAGAATCTTTTCGTACCGTTTCCCTAATCCCACGAGTGGAAACAGCCTTTGATAAGCGGCAGGTCTTCTGACTGACTCCTTGTTTCCGACGCCTTCCCGGTGACTCCTTATCTATTTACAAAAAGGTATCCCAGTGGCAACAGTTGTTATCGGAAATTCAGACGGAGCTTCACAGCAGCGGGACTGTCCGGGATTTACACCCGATTCCCTTTTAATCCGGATAGAGGAATGACTATTCGGAACCGATCAGGGAGCAAAGATAATAGAATTTGGAATGGTTGTGCAGAGAGTGTGTTTTAAAAAACAACAACTATTCATAAAAGAGCGGGTGTATTGTTGACTTGTAAAAGAGATGCAGACAAATACATCTTTCGTTGCCGGATGGGCGGATGAAAGATGCGTTTGTCTGCATTTTAAGGATAATCTATTCTTTGTTATTCTTCCGGAACGTAGATGATTTCCCCATTATCGAGTTCATAGGCGATACCTACTTTCTTTCCTTTTTTACCGCTTTTCTGCTGGTCTTCCGAAGGAGTATAACGGTTGATTTTCTGTCCCTCTTTGGTAATAATTTCCATGTTTTCTTTTCCCGGATTTTTCACCATCGTGTAGTCTTCCTGAGAGAAAACCTCGGTCATATTGTAGCGGCTGACAAGAGCTACCATCAGGGCTACGGCAAAAACCATGGCTACATCGAACAGGTTCGATACAACGCTGATCGGGTCAGCATCTTCTTCTTTTCTGAGTAGGTTTCGTTTCATCGGGCCGCACGTTTTTCGTTCAACAATTCAGAAAGGAATTCCAGGTTGGTCATGTCCTGAAGATACCAGCGTTGTTTCACCTGCTGGGTCAAGAAACCTACGGCGCCTGCTACCAGTCCGACAACGGTCGTGGCAAAAGCAATCTGCATGTTATAGGCCATTGAAGCAATGTCGCCGCTTGCCAGTCCGGCAAGGGCAGGTCCCATTGGGATAAGCGTACCCATCAAACCGAGGATAGGTCCGAGCTTTGTCAGAGTTTTAGAGATAGCCAGATCTTTATCGGCGGCTATCTCAAAGTTGGCAAGCAGTCTCTGTATCTGTGCCGGGCTTTCATGTGCCTGGAGCACCTGGCGTATGTACGATATGACTAATGATGATGATTTTTCCGGAAGCTTGTCTGCCAGTTCCATAACGGTGGCAGGAGTGAGTGCATTCAGTTCGTTACGGAGTAGTGCCTCGGTTTTGCGTATTGAGAGATATTGTCCGTAGAAACTGCCGACCAGCAGAAGTGCACGGCCGAATAATACGATAAGCAATACGATGTCAGGAACGAGTAGTCCTGTAGAAATCCAATATAAAATGTCTGATATAATATTCATTGTTGATCTGTTTTAATGAGTTGATTTACTTATTATTTTTGTGATTAATTGATTCTTTTCTTCACCCTTCGCCAAACGAGTCCGATGGCACTGCCGATGATGGTTATTCCACCGACGCCGGCCAGTGCTCCCCAATTTACTTCACTGACTCCGGCTACGGAGGTCCGTCCGTTTACGGTAGCGACAATTCCCAGAATGGCCACCAATGCGTTAGTGAGGAAGAAGAGTTCCAGCCGCAACTCCTTCTCCGGAAGGAGGTAAAGCAGTAACCAACGTCCTACGGGAATGGCTATCAGCACGCAAGCGGCATACATCCATGCCACGGTGGTGAATGGTGTCCCCGGGAAGGCAAAGATAAGATAGACCAGCCCGCTGAATAGTACCGGAAAGATGAGCAGTCCCGGAAACCATCTCAGGAAGCGGTAGGTGAGCAGTGTACGCGGTTTTACCGGATAGGCACTGGCAACATGTACCGCCAGCATGGCATAGGCCATCTGGAGGCTGACTTCGATGGTCAGCAAAACGGAAGTGTCCAGCATCAGGGCTGTGTTACCCAGCCAGTCGGCAATCTGTGTTTTCGATTGTTCGATGGCATACGGCCACATCAGTCCTGCAAACAGGGCGGCAACAGTGGCTATGATGCCGACTGCAACCGTTTTCCAGAAAGTCTGTTTCAGTAGAAAGTTGAATGCTATTAACAGCATTAATACAAGTACGACTGTATCCATACTTCTGATTATTCTGATGTTTTACGACGTTTACGGACAAAGAGTACGAGTGCCAGTATTACCACTACAACGGCTGCACCCACGGCAATGTTGCTCAGGGTTGTCTTTTGCTCTTCCGGTGTCCGGTTTATCTCTTCTTTCTTCATCACCATTCCTTTGGCATCGCCCGAAACTTTCGCTTCGCGTATTTTAGAGATATTTTCTTTGTACTGTGCGGCAGCCGGAGCGTCTGACTTGGACGCGATGTATTCGCGCAGTTTGGCGTTGTCACATACAAAGCCCGAGCACGACGGACGATACTTATTTACCGTCTCCGTATGCAGTTTTGCCAGTTCGGCAACCTGTTCGGCACTTGCTTTCCACAAACCTTTACGGGCACTTTCGAGCATGATGGCAGTCATTTCTTCAAGCGCTGCGGGACTTTGTGTTTCGAAAAATTCTTTCACGTTCAGGTTGTATTCGTCTTTTACGTATACATTGTAAATGTTGTCCCAAAGCTCTTTGTCGATGGCGGTAGGTTTCATTACGTTCCAGCCATATGTATTGGTGACTGTCTCGGCAAATTCCGCAGCAGAGGAAGAGCCGCCTTTCATCTTCTCTTTGATGTAAGCGGGGTTGAGGATGGTGGTACGGCTTTCTACACCGACAGCCTCTTTGACTTCTTGCATGCGCATGTGGTTACGGTTGCGATAATCGCTCAGGTAAGCATCGGGATCTTTGCCGGTCACGTTGCGTACGGCCAGGTTCATACCTCCCATAAACTCGTAGACATGGTCGAGGCTCAATGCGCCCCATGTATTGCTTTGACGAGGCTGAACCACTACGTCCGTGCGGGTCAGTGCGGCTTCGAAGGCATATTTCCGGAAGGCTTCCCAGTTCTTTTCACTGCCATAGTAAGCACCCATGTTATTAAGATAGGTGGCAGCTATCTCTGATTCATCTTCCCAGCGGTCACCGGATTCAACCATCTCCTGAATGCCCGTACCATACATTCCGTTGGCACCGCCGAACACACGGAATGCAGCCATTTCACGGGCATCTTTCGGACTTACCCCTTTCTCGGTCAGTGTCTTTTCGGCTTCTACTACGCTTGCCGCTACCAGATTTTCATATTTGTCGTCTTTGGCAGCTGCAGCCATCTCTACCGCACGATTGATCAGAAAAAGGCGGGAGGCCGCAATGTCGCGTAGTTGCCCCGATGTCTGTACTACTACGTCGATGCGTGGGCGGCCTAATTCGGCAGAAGGAATCAGCTTCAGATCGCTGACACGTCCGAATGCATCACGAACCGGCTCTACACCGAGCATATACAATACTTGTGCGATGGTAGCTCCTCCCGTTTCAATAAACTCGCCGGACCAGAGCGTGTAACTGACCTTACGCGGGATACTGTCATTATGGCGGCGTTGGTAAGTTTCAATGGTTTGCTTGGCAAGTGCAACTCCTTTTTCCCAAGCCGATTCTGACGGAGTGGCTTCTGCATTGATGGCATACATGTTGCGTCCTGTGGGTAGGGTGTTGGGATTGGCAATCGGATCACCACCCGGTGAAGGTGCGGTGTATCCTCCATTGAGGGCATTGAGAAGGCTGGCAAGCTCTTTCTCTGGGCTGGCAGTCAGTTCCGTTTGGTAGTTGCCTACGTTGCGGATGGTGCGTTCCACCTCTGTCAGTGCAAGGGCAAAGTTGATTTCTTCTTTGCTGTATTCCTTTTGAGCCGTTTTTTTCCCCATGGCGGCCATCATGTCCGACATGCCTTTGGTTTTATCCGCTTCCGGCTTATCTCCCTTTGAGGCGTTCATTTTTGCTTCCATTTTCTTCAGGGCTTCCGGATCGGCACCCATTTTTTTTGCCATTTCCATGGCTTTGGATGAATCCATATGTGCGCCCATTTCTTTCATTTTCTTCTTCATGGCTTCTGGTATCTTATCGGCTGTTTTGCCGGTTTTGTCCCCGGCCTTGTTTTTGGCGGCGGCAGCCATCATCATCGCCATCATTCCTTTCGGAGCATTGCGTGAGGTCTCTATTTCTCGTGCTTTTGCCAGTTCTTCGGGATTGACATTGGCAGTGCGGCAGATCAGTTCGTCTGTTGCCAAAGCAGGGTTGGCTATCAGTTTCTCTACTAAGGCACGGGCCGGATTCAGATAGCGTTGGGTGAAGAGAGAGCGATGCTTTTCTACATCGGCTGTTGCTTTGCCACGTTGTTTGTCGAGTGCCAAGAGGCTGTAAGCGATCGGTTCGGTTGTCATGGCAAGTACGGAAGAGGTGATACGCTCCGGTTCATAGGGAACCCCCATGGTATAAAGCTGCCCGGTGATTTTTTCCGTGGCCAGTTCTTCAGCGAAGTTCTCTACACGTGCCACTTCGTCCTCGCTGTATGGGCGGGTCGGCAAGCTGTCCAGCCCCAGTTCACGATGGATGCCCAGTTTCACGGTGAGTGCTTTTACGGCAAGCGACTGCTTTTCTTTCGCTCCTGTGGTGTTATTGTAAATCTTGATTTTCTCCATCAGGTCACGGTAGATGCCCCGTACACTGCTTTCGAGGAAAGGAGGTGTAAGGTAAGATTGCAAGGTAGCATACGAACGTCGTTTGGCTATCATGCCTTCCCCCACGTTGCCGATAGAATATATATAAAGGTGTGGAAGAGCTCCTACAAGGCGGTCGGGCCAGTCATCGCTACACAACGCTACCTGTTTTCGTGGAGTGAACTCAAGGCTTCCGTGCGTACCGAAGTGGATCATTGCGTCTGCCTTAAAACCATGCTGCAACCAAAGATACGAAGCGATATAAGTGTGGGGAGGTGCGGCGTTGGTTCCATGCACCACTTGAAAGGCGTTGTCTCCGCTACCGGCTGCCATCTGCGGCATCAGTACCACATTGCCAAACTGCAATCGTGCGATGCCCAGGCGTCCGTCCGGCGTAGTCATGTATTGGCCGGGGAATTCACCGTTGGCGGCTACCACTTCAGCATATTTTCCGGGGCGTAGCGATGCTTTTACCCAGCTCTCGTATTGTTCTTTAGTCACCAGTTCGGGATTCCCTGTTTTCATAAATTCATCAAATGCGCCTTCTGCATACATTCCGAATACGGCTCCCTGTGCCTGGATCATCTTTTCCAGCTCTTTGGCGCTCTCAGGAAGGTTTTCTATCCGGTAGCCTTCTTTCTTCATTCTCAGCAGCAGGTTGTAGAGTGACGGGCCTACTTCCATTCCGCTTGCTGTGAGGGCATTTTGTCCGGGGCCTTTGTAGTAGACGATGGCTATATGCTTTTCGCTGTTGGGTTTTGTTTTCAAGGTGAGATAATTGTTCACTGTGTTGACAAATGTCTCCAACCGTTCCGGAACGGCGAAAGAGTGTTGCAGTCCTTCATCGTCCTTGTATTGGGCAAAGAGGGCGAACGGACGGATGGCACCGTCAATTTCCGGTGTCACTACGCTTTGCGAAAGAAATCCTCCCGACATACCCATCGGATCGTTTTCCCACTCTTCTACCAGGCTGTTGACTGTGAGTGGTGCAAAGAGAGGGATATTGCGTTCTTTCAGATATTCCACCATATCGTCGCCCATGCGTCCGTGTGCCATATTGATAACAGCGTCCGGTCGTATTTCACGGACGAACTCCATGAAACGGGTGAAAGAAGAGATCGGATATACATTGTGTCCGGCTTTTTCGAGTGCCAGGATTAGTCCTGTGGCATCCGCCATCTGCCCGGTGATCACAACCTTGCGGGCACCTTCATGATAGAGTCCGTTTTCACGAAGGAACTTTTCATAATCGGTTACGTTGAGAAATTCCATTTCATCATCCGGGTTCTTCACTCCGGCATGGTAAAGAATGTCGGTCGGCTTTTCTACCGGTGCTTCCGGTACGGGGGCGGAGATCAGCTTACCATCAATCTCTTTGCGGACATACGAAAGCAGATTCCGGTAATTTACTTTTCCTGCATTAGTCAGGTATTGACGTATTTGACTCATCTGTACCGAATCGAGATTGCAGATATTGTTTGCGGGATTGGTAGCCATGGAGGTGTACACCGGTATACCTTTGTCGGCCGCCCGTTGTATCTGTTGGCGTTGTTCTTCGACGATGCGCAATCCCATACCGTTGACGAACACCATATCATAGCCCGTCAGTTCGTCCAGGTGATCGGTAGAGACCTCCCTTAGTTTGACAAATGAATTGTCGTTCGCCTTCGAAATATTTCCCAGGTTGATGGTCTGGAAATTGACAAAGGCAATCTTCGTGGCACTGAAGTAGGCTTGCCAGACGAATACCCCGACGAGTATTGCCGCAGCCACACAACAAGTGGTGATGATTTGTTTCTTTTTCATATTGTTTTTTGTTCTTTGGTTTATTTCGTTCTTACTAAATGCCGGCCGGACGATCGGAGATATCTGCTGGCTTAGCCTTTTCCGCTATTTTCTGAACATTTGGTCAATGTCCAGCGACAGCCCTACGGAGAAGTTGGTTCCCGTCGTATAGGGTGAATTGGCATAATAATAGTCAGGTCGGTAGTTGAACAGGTTATTGACGGCCATATTCACATTGATCCCTTTCCATACTCTTTGTGTGAGCGTCAGGTTCCACATGGTATATCCCGGATAAGTTACCTTTTCCGTTCCCGCATTCGGATCATTGGAAGTATATTGATTGGTTTTCACCTGTGACAAGGCCCGTCCGTCGAGTGACAGATTGAAGTCATAATGATCCCATGTCTTGCCATACTCCAACCGTACCGTAGCCGAATGGGGGCGGGTAGAGCTGAGTTTGGTCTGTCCGTCACGCATGAACTCGTGGATGTACGTATACGAGATACGTGCACCTATACCGCAAGGATATTTGGCAGAGGCATTGGCATCGATTCCGGCAATGTCTACCCGTGGGGTATTGATATATTTTTGTGCGATCATTCCGTCGGTATCTCTGAAAGAGGTATACTCGATGCGGTCGTGCACCAGGTTATAATATCCTGTCAGCGTAAAATTATAACGGTTTTTGGTATATTCTCCGGAGAGCGAGAAGTTGTGACTGGTTTCCGGCTCCAGATCCGGGTTACCATAAATCATCATGGTGTTTGCCATATAGAAGTTCATGTGCATCTCTTTCAAGGTGGGCGAACGGAACCCCTGCGCATAAGAGCCCCTCAGCGAGCAGTTTCCTATCTTGTACATCAATCCCAGATGCGGTGAGAAATGGCGCACGTTCGATTCGGAGAAGTAGTCGAACCTCAATCCGGCAATCACGTTGAAGTGTTCCGTGGGATTCCAGTCGAACTGTCCGAAAGCATCGGCGGAATGCATGGTATAATCGGCGTTTTCTTTGAACTGATACGACATCAGATAATCTCGTAGATAGTCTCCTCCGACGGTGAGCGTGTTCTTATCGTTGAACGTATAATTGTAAAGCGCGCGTACACTGTGTTGCACATTACTATAGTCGCGGATATCATTCTTATATGATACCAGATAGTCACTTTTGTCGTACTGGTCGAATGTGTAGGCCAGTTCCAGGTTACTTTTCGTGTTGAAGTCGTAGTTTCCTTTCAGCCCGCCACTGAATCCGCGATAACGGTTCTTGGTTTCCGAGGAGGCATCCCGTTCACGGAAATAATAGCCAGCACGTGCCGTCAGTCGCAATTGCTCGTTCGGGGTGAACATCAGGCGTTCCTTCACGTTCCAGGTTTTATTGCCGTTGATGGTCGTATAATCCCCCTGTTTTACGTGAATGGAGTCTATGTTGGTATATTGTACGTTGGTCTGGCTGTAGAACTTGCCGGCATTGAATCCTACCGTACCCCCATGCCGCTGATCATTATGTACTCCGAAACGAGTATTGAGGTTCAGATTCCACGGATCGTCCGAAGCTTTGGTAATGATATTGATTACCCCCCCGATGGCACTTGAACCATACAGCGTAGAGGCCGCGCCTTTCACTATTTCCACTCGTTCTACATTGTCCAGGTTGAGGCGGTTGTAGTCTATGTTATCCAGTGTTTCTCCGGCCAGACGTTCGCCATCTACCAGAAAGAGGACGGCATTACCGCCAAATCCCTGCATGTTGAGCTTTACCTGCTGATCCATTGAATAAGAGAACTCGATACCCGGTAGCTCTACCTGAAGCAATTGTCCGATATGGGTTGCGTCCACTTTCTTCAGATCGCCGGCTGTGATTACCCGGGTGATGATCGGAGCGTCTTTCAGTAGTTTCGGAGTACGTGTTCCGGTGATAACTACGGTACTCAGATTCATCTGATCTTCTTTCAGAATGAAATCGAGACGACCTTGACGGGCAGCTGTTGTTTTTTTTGTAGCGGTCACATATCCCACAAAAGAGACCTGTACGGTATATTCTTTCTGGTCCGGCAGTGTCAGGGTGTAGCGTCCTTCCGTATCGGTGGTGGTGCCGACAGACGGTTTTTCTTTCAGGGTGATGGTGGCACCCACCAGAGGTTCCTGGGTGGTATCGATCACCCTGCCGGATATTTTATGTTGTGCGGCAGCTGCTGTCGTCAACAAGAGGGCTGCGAAGAAGCAATATGCCGATTTTAGTAGTCTTTGCATATTTATTTTTATTTGTCTTTATCAAAGCATTATGGTTCGTATGGGTAGATGTAGTCAAAAGTCATGTATCCCTTTATGCCCGCAGCATTCATGTAACTCACCAGGCGGATGGCAGCCATTGTGTCGTCTTTCATCCTGAGCAGATAGACTTTGTTGGACGGAGTGTAAATGGGAGGCATTTCACTGGTATCGACGTTGAGCCATTTTGAAAGTTCCGGATTGAAGTCAGACGGAGCATAAATCAGATAACCGTTATCCTCCATCATGTGTGAAACGTCGACAGCTATTTTATTTGTGGTCCATTCGTCGGCGACAAAGATACCTTGAGGCATGCTGCCTGCGTTTTTCAGTGCACTCAGGCTTTGATAATCGGTTTCAAGCACCTCACCGCCATTAGTCTTTACATCGTATCGATGAATGGCAAGGTCCCATGTGTCCGGATCATCCGCACCTTCTGCGGTAACTTTGGCCGAGTCAATCTGCAGGGTGTGCAGATTGATGTAGTTCCATTTTGTATATTGGGTAGCATCCACCCGTACCGTACCGCTATGATTGGCATGATCTATCGTAATGAAGCCGAAATCCTTTGCGGTTTCCGGTTCATCATATAGGCTGCTCAATATCCCATTACAAGCTGAGAACGATATAAGCATCGTTCCCAGCAGAGTAATGGCTAAACAAAACAAAATCGCCTTTCTCATGCTTTTTTATTTCTTTCCTTTAAACATTGCGGTAATATCAATTGGCATGGCACCGGGTTTAAAAGTGAAAGTAATATTAGTTTCACTATTGCTCACTGTACCTGAAAGAGTTCCGGTAATTGGGGTGTTGTTGGTATCAGTAGTATTAATGCTTCCTTCAATCTTGAAAATACTATTGTCAGTGCTGGTAACTTTAACATCAGTTACTGTGAAGTCTCCTAAATTCATAGCTCTGCCTGTTTGAGAACTGTTCAAGTTAGATAGTCCTTTAAGAGTAAGCTCTACAGTATCATCCGATGAACGTTTTATGCTGACTTTACAATCTGTGATATCCGGATATGTAGTCGATCCGACACTGACTGATAAATTGGCTTCTTTGTTGTAAGTACCCGAAACGTGATATGATATAGGCAATGTCCCTTGTATAAATTCAATAGTAAGCCCTCCCATCACACTTGGTACATTCACTTTAAGGGTTAGTTTTTGCTGTTCATCTATGCTTCCTGTGAGTGTAAAATCTTTAGCACCTGCAGGTTTATCGTTCATGGAGAGTTCTACCTGTCCCGATCCTTCGAATGTTTTGGAAGTAACTTTAATATTATTCAATTTAAACTCACCGGATCCGGAATCATAGGTTACATTTATAGTGCCATCTTCATTGGGAACAATCGTTGCTACTGATTTTTCACCCATTACATAGTCTGTGAACATGGCACAATTACCTATTGAGTAGCCTTCGTATTTTCCAGCTATCTCCTGAGCCTTATTCGTACCGTCATCATCGTTATTACATGCGCTAAAAAGAGATAACATTCCCAAAAGGAGAAGTGTGCTCGGTGTAAATAATTTCTTTTTCATTGTTAAAAATATAAATGTTAATTAATAGGATTGCCCTTCTTACTTTGTAATTGTTTGCAAAGGTAGGTGGACTAAAAAGGTGTTACAATACCTAAACAGAATGAAAAAGACTGAACTCAGTACCTATTAATAAGTAGATGTGCTGGCGAATAGGGAACGAAAGAGTGGCCTGTGCCATGATCTGTAAAAATATGGTATATACAAGCAAGGAAAAACAACTTTACTTAGCTATTCATTTTGTATATTGTTATCATATATGTGGCAAAGAATTGAAATAGCATGTGATAGTTATGGCTTTTCTGAAAAGTGATCCAAGTGTTATGCTATTGTCCGAAAACAATTCAGTTTTTGAAGACAATAATATCTCTTGTAAGACCTAGGAGTAGTATTGCGGATGGTCGTAGCGGGAGTTTTGGTGATGACTGCAGTAAGGTTGATGGGGTATCCGACCGTTTCTGAACATTGAGATTTCTTCATACTATGATCGTACGGCAGACTTGTCTCCCCATATGTGGCTATCGGTTGTCTGATAATTAGATATTAGTAGGTATTGCCTTCACTTGGTGATCTGCGTACTTTTGTGCCATCACCAAAACGTTAAAGTTATGATGGAACTAATCAGCAGAACCCGCAATGGAATGATTACTTACTGTGCCCATTGTAAAGTGTATCATCTGGAATTTGGCAACCTTTTCTTTCGTCTGTCCGAAGCCGGATTTGAGTGTCTACGCAATTATATTGTATCGATTAACGGACCTTACTGTGAGAGGTCGAACAGGAAAATGAATGCCAACCGGAAGATCTTTCTGAAATTGCCGGCCCAGAATGTCTATTTCTGTGTCTGTACGGCCGAACTTGAAGAACTGAAGTCTCTGGTTTTGCTGCAGTCGCCGGCCGTTGAAGAAACGGATGGCTTGATACCTTTTATGCATGATATTTCATTGAACTAATCTGCCGGTTTGTCTGTTTTTAGAATAGATAAATATCTTAATCGAGCATGGCACATTCTCACGAACATCATCACGAGCACGTCCACGAACTGACGTCGCTCAATAAATCTTTTATAATTGGCATTACGCTGAATATTTTGTTTGTCCTCGTTGAGTTCGGCATCGGTTTCTATTATGATTCTTTGGGGTTGCTTTCCGATGCCGGGCACAACTTGGGCGATGTGGCAAGCCTTGTGCTTGCCATGCTTGCTTTCCGGTTGGCAAAGGTGCATCCCAACAGTCGTTATACATACGGTTATAAAAAGAGTACGGTACTGGTATCTCTGCTCAATGCTGTTATTCTTCTGGTTGCCGTCGGCATTATCATCACCGAGAGTATAGAGAAGTTGTTCCATCCCGTTCCGGTTGAAGGTGCTGCCATTGCCTGGACGGCAGGTGTGGGAGTGGTTATCAATGCCGTTACAGCCTGGCTTTTTATGAAAGATAAGGAAAAAGACCTCAACGTGAAAGGAGCTTATCTGCATATGGCTGCCGATACGTTGGTATCGGTGGGAGTGGTCATTTCGGGTATTATCATCATGTACACCGGTTGGACACTTGTCGATCCGATCATCGGCCTGGTGATTGCCGTCATCATTGTCATCTCAACCTGGAGCTTACTGCACGACAGCCTCCGCCTTTCGCTCGACGGAGTCCCGATGGGAATAGATAGTGAAAAGATCGGGCGGGTTATCCTGGAGCAACCCGGTGTGGAGAGTTATCACCATCTGCATATCTGGGCATTGAGCACTACCGAAACAGCATTGACTGCCCATATCGTGATAGGCGATCTCCGCCGTATGGAAGAGGTAAAGCGCGAGGTTAAGCATGAACTGGAACATGTCGGGATCACTCATGCCACTTTAGAATTTGAGTATAAAGGAGCATGTTGCGAAGGGGAGGATTGTATTTCTTAAAGTATATTTTCGAAGAAAAGAGCAATTTGTCAAATTGATATTTAAAATCTTGTAGAATCCCGTATTTGTATCCCTCGTTGGGAGTTGTTCGGAAAAACACCGGGAAATGCCGTTGGCGATTTTGTGTTCGGATACTTAATGTGCCGCATGAACTGCTATCTGTCGCTGATTCGGTTGTAATATGTGAAATATGGATCTCTTATTACCTATATCGTTGCTTTCTGACACTTGGTCGCCGTTCGGAAGCGTGGACGAAGTAGAGTAAAACAGTCTTTTTCAAAGCCTTTTTCCGGTTAGGTTATACCATTTTGACCGGATGATTACTTCATCCGGTAAGTATGGTTACGGCATACTGGCCGGATGGTTACTCCCTTTTTTGTCTATCCTTATTGTTTTTCTGTAAAAGTGAAAAACAGAACCCCGTTTTCAGGACTTCTGGAAGGGGTGAAGTTGGCTGCTAAGTCTTCCGGTTACCCTATATGACCGTTTTTAAATAGAGGGTGCGTTAGCAGAATCTTTTAATTTCTGTCTTTTTGATTGTAAAATATCCGTTCCGCTTTCCTTATGTGAAGGCTTTAGGGTTTGGCGAAGAAAATAACTTCTTCTTTTGCTATAGTCGAAAACAGTTTTTTACGTACCTTTGCGCACATAACAACTAAAATTAACCTTTTTATTTATGTTTACTGATTTATTGCACTCCTCTTATTTCTCTCTCTTCCTTATTGTTGCGTTGGGCTTCATGTTGGGAAGAATCAAGATTAAGGGGCTATCGCTCGACGTGTCGGCGGTTATCTTCATTGCCCTTCTTTTCGGGCATTTCGGTGTGATTATTCCCAAGGAACTGGGGAATTTCGGATTGGTACTTTTTATCTTTACCATCGGTATCCAGGCGGGGCCGGGATTCTTCGATTCTTTCCGCAGTAAGGGGAAGACGCTGATCATTATTACCATGCTTATCATCAGTTCTGCCTGTCTGACTGCTGTCGGGTTAAAGTATGCGTTTGGCATCGATACACCGAGTGTGGTGGGGCTGGTAGCCGGAGCGCTGACCAGTACACCGGGTTTGGCCGTTGCCATCGACAGCACCAACTCTCCGTTGGCTTCTATCGCTTATGGTATTGCCTATCCGTTTGGCGTGATTGGTGTCATCCTGTTTGTGAAGTTGCTGCCGAAGATAATGCGTATCGACCTTGACAAAGAGGCCCGTCGTCTTGAGATAGAGCGTCGCGGACAGTTTCCGGAACTGGGAACCTGCATTTATCGTATCACGAATCCGAGTGTATTCGGCCGTAGCCTGATGCAGATCAATGCACGTGCCATGACAGGAGCCGTTATCTCACGCCTGAAGCATCAGGAAGAGATATCCATTCCGACAGCCCATACGGTGCTCCATGAAGGGGACTACATTCAGGCAGTGGGTAGCGAAGAAGCTCTGACACAACTTGCCGTGCTGGTAGGTGAACGTGAAGAAGGTGAACTTCCGTTGGAAAACACGCAAGAAATCGAATCATTGCTGTTGACCAAGAAAGATATGATCAATAAGCAGTTGGGCGACCTGAACCTGATGAAGAATTTCGGTTGTACCGTGACACGTGTCCGTCGAAGCGGTATCGACCTCTCTCCGTCACCCGACCTGGCATTGAAGTTTGGCGATAAACTGATGGTCGTTGGTGAGAAAGAAGGTATCAAGGGAGTAGCCCGTCTGCTGGGTAATAATGCCAAGAAGCTTTCCGACACGGATTTCTTCCCCATTGCTATGGGTATTGTGCTGGGAGTTCTGTTCGGCAAACTCAATATCTCGTTCCCGGGCGGATTATCCTTTTCACCGGGATTGACAGGTGGTGTGCTGATGGTGGCTTTGCTGCTGAGCGCGATAGGCAAGACCGGGCCTATCCTTTGGTCTATGTCCGGACCTGCCAACCAATTGCTTCGTCAGTTGGGACTGTTGCTTTTCCTTGCCGAGGTAGGTACGTCGGCAGGTAAGAATCTGGTCGCTACTTTCCAGGAGAGCGGTCTGCTGCTGTTCGGAGTAGGTGCCGCCATTACTTTAGTACCGATGCTGATTGCTGTGTTCGTCGGACGTCTGGTGTTTAAGATCAGCTTGCTCGATTTGCTGGGTACCATTACCGGCGGTATGACCAGTACGCCGGGACTTGCGGCTGCCGACTCGATGGTAGACAGCAATATCCCGAGTGTAGCTTATGCTACGGTATATCCGATTGCAATGGTATTCCTGATCCTGTTTATACAGGTGATTGCAACAGTGGTGTACTAAGCCGGCTGACCATAAAAAGATACTGCGGAGGGCACAGAGCATAACTATTCCCAGGAATAGCGCTCTGTGCCCTCCGTGTCTTCTATAGCCGGCAGCGATTCCTTTCCCACAGCCATCAAACCTTTTCTTGCGGATTTTGTTTACACCCTTGTAACTAATCTCAAGAATTATGGACGCTGCAAATACATCGAATCCCTCTGATAAGAAAAAGTTTATCTGGCTGGTGATATTGCTTATCATCGCTATTGTCGTAGCCGTTGTCTGGTGGTGGAACTATCGAAAATACGTATCTACCATAGATGCAAACCTGGATGGCAGTCGTGTGAATGTGTCCGTCCGTGCGATGGCCCCTTTGTCTGCTGTCTTCAAGCAGGAGGGTGACAGCGTGAAGAGAGGTGAACTGCTGGCTGTGCTCGACAGCACGATGACTGAGGATTACCGGATTGTTTCACCTGTCGATGGCTTGATAGCCAAGCAGTGGGTGGTTCCCGGCGATCTGTTGCAGCCGGGCGAGAACATCTTTACCTTGAACGAGGGCAAGAAACTCTGGGTGACTGTCTACTTGCAGGAGACTAAGTTTGATGAAGTCCGTATGGGACAACAGGCTCTTTTCACCCTCGACGCCTATCCCGGACTGACGTTTTACGGCAAAATCTTCTATATCGGTGCCAATACTGCATCCGAGTTTTCTCTGATTCCCCCTGATAACGCATCGGGCAACTATACAAAGGTGGCCCAGCGGATTCCCCTGAAGATATCAATCGACCGGGTAGAAGGTAAAGAGAAACTGAAAGCCAATCTCCGACTGCTTTCGGGGATGTCTGCTAACGTGAAGATCGTCAAAGAATGAAAGAAAGTTCTTCTTATAAATGGATCGTATTGGGCAACATCATGATAGGCACCTTTATGGCGGTGCTCGATTCTACAGTCGTCAATACCGGGCTGCCTGTGATTATGGGTACGCTCGGTGCGGATATCAATGTGGCCGAATGGGTGCTGACCGGATACATGCTTTCGATGGCGAGTATTCTTCCTGCTGCCGGATGGCTGTCCGAACGCTTTGGTTATAAAAAGATATATTTCTTGTCCCTACTCGTATTTACGGCCGGTTCCTTCATGTGTGGCAGTTCATCTACCATCGAAGAGCTGATCTTCTGGCGGGTGATCGAAGGTTTCGGATGCGGCATGCTCCTTCCTGTCGGCATGGCTATTGTGAGCGATGTATTCCCTCCCGAACAACGGGGGACGGCATTGGGGTTCTGGTCCATCGCTTCTGCCGCTTCGGTCTCTTTCGGGCCTGCTATCGGTGGATACCTGGTAGATTATATGGACTGGAACTATATCTTTTATGTCAACATCCCGATAGGAATCCTGGCCCTGATCGTCACTGCCATTGTGCAAAAGGAACATGTGAAAGGAACCGGAGTTCCTTTCGATATCCCGGGTTTCATCACTTCAGCCATCTTCTTGCCTGTCTTCATGTACGGGCTTTCCGAAGTCAATTCGTCAACCAATTCCATGGGATGGAGCAGTCCCGTAGTACTTGGTGCCATGTGGATTGCAGTGGTCACTTTTATTCTTTTCCTTTATTTCGAGTTTACCGTCAAGACACCGCTGATCAATCTGCGCCTGTTTGTCGACAGGGACTTTGCGTTGTCCAACCTGATTCTGTTTGTTTTTGGTATCGGTATGTTCGGCAGTACGTTTTTGATTCCGCTCTATTTACAGGATAATCTGGGCTATTCGGCTTTGCAGGCCGGTATGTTTTTCATGCCAGTGGGGATTATCCAGGGAGTGGCTTCTCCTTTGTCCGGCAAACTGATGCAACGGATCA
This sequence comes from Bacteroides fragilis NCTC 9343, assembly GCF_000025985.1. Classification (NCBI taxonomy): domain Bacteria; kingdom Pseudomonadati; phylum Bacteroidota; class Bacteroidia; order Bacteroidales; family Bacteroidaceae; genus Bacteroides; species Bacteroides fragilis. The sequence continues at coordinate 3,141,635 of NC_003228.3, read as the reverse complement.
ACCCCAAGGTCTTTATCGTGTCGGGAATCCTGTTGATGGCTTTGAGTTTCTATATGAACTATTATCTGTCTTTTCTGACCGAGAAGTGGTACATCATACTGAGTCTTTATCTGCGCGGACTGGGTATGGGATTGCTCTTCACCCCGTTGCTGACCCTGTCGCTGGTGAATATCCGTAACAGTGATATGGCACAGGCTTCCAGTATCACGAACATTGTCCGGCAGATGGGAGGAAGTTTCGGAGTAGCCATCTTCAGTCATCTGCTGACACAGCGTACGGCTTTTCACACGCAGCGATATGGCGAAGCACTCAACTATACAGGAGACGTATACCGGCAGACCCTTCATTCCTTGAGCCGGTTTATAGAACATACAGGGGGCAGAACGCCCGATACAGCCAAAGAAGTGGCGGAGATGCTGATATTGAAGCGTATCGATCTGGAGGGATACATCAGTGCCATTAACGACGATTTCTTTATCGCCTTTATCGTCACGTTGCTGTGTGTCGTTCCGGTATTGTTTCTCAGGACGAAGAAAGGATAGCATGAAGCAGGCCGGGAGTTGAGGCCTGAGTTTGTTTCTGTAAGGAGTGCTGCAAGGTTATCTACTTTATTGACTTTATTTTCCCGGTTCTGATTCATTTTATTACTTTTGTCCCTAATTCAATAATCACATTATAAAAACAACAAAAACATGCGACAAACAATTGCTTCAAAAACTCCCCGTATCGAGGTAGTGGACGCATTGCGCGGTTTTGCCGTGATGGCGATCCTGCTGGTTCATAACCTTGAGCACTTTATCTTTCCTGTATATCCCGACGCAGCCTCCCAACCGGGATGGCTCAATATCCTCGACGAAGGGGTATTCAGTGTGACATTTTCTTTATTTGCCGGGAAAGCGTATGCTATTTTTGCTTTGCTTTTCGGGTTGACGTTCTACATACAGTATACCAACCAACAGAAGAAAGGCAAGGATTTTGGTTACCGTTTTCTTTGGCGTCTGCTCCTGTTGGGTGGTTTTGCCACTTTGAATGCGGCATTCTTCCCCGCAGGAGATGTGTTGCTGCTATTCTGTGTGGTAGGTATTTTCCTGTTTATTGTCCGTAAGTGGAGTGACCGTACGGTATTTATCCTGGCCATTTTCCTGCTGCTGCAACCGGTGGAATGGTATCATTACGTGATGAATCTTTTCAATCCCGCCCATTCTTTGCCCGACCTGGGAGTCGGTCAGATGTATGGCGAAGTAGCCGAATATACCAAGGAAGGAGATTTCTGGAAGTTTATCTGGGGAAATGTAACCTTGGGACAAAAAGCGAGCCTGTTCTGGGCAATAGGTGCAGGACGCTTCCTGCAGACAGCCGGACTGTTTCTGCTGGGAATGTTGATCGGACGAAAGCAACTCTTCGTTGCTTCGGAGGCCACGATCCGCTTTTGGGTGAAAGCCCTGATCTGGAGTGCCGTTCTGTTTGGTCCTCTCTATCAGCTGAAAGTGCAATTGATGGATGCCGGACAGCCGGATATGATACGCCAGACGGTAGGGGTAGTGATGGATATGTGGCAAAAGTTTGCTTTCACAATAGTATTGGTCGCTTCGTTCGTGCTGCTATATCAAACGGAGAAATTCAGGAAGCTGACAGCCGATTTGCGGTTTTATGGTAAGATGAGTCTGACGAACTACATCTCCCAGTCTATTGCCGGAGCTATTATTTATTTCCCGTTCGCGCTGTATCTGGCCCCTTATTGCGGTTATACCGTCAGCCTGCTGATAGGCTTTGCATTCTTCCTTTTGCAGGTTCGTTTCTGTAAATGGTGGCTGAAGGCGCATAAGCAGGGACCTTTGGAAAGCATCTGGCATAAACTGACCTGGATTCGTTCGGAATAACGGCTGGGATGGATTCGTCCATCGGCCGTATCTATGGAAACGGGGTGTGTCATTATTCACAGATGACACACCCCGTTTTTTTATATATGCCGCCTGGAGACCGGAAATATCCAATAAGATTAAAAATGTGTGAACAATCTGTCCGGATGCGGTGTTACATTTATTATCCCTATAAATAGGGATTGTTCCATTATGGAATACTTCTTATCTTTGCCACAAAACTAAACGGATGAAACAAGGGTGCCTGAAAATAATGAGATGGTTTCTGCCTGTGCTATTTATATCGTACATGGCAGGTATCACACTCTTTACTCACTCGCATGTAGTGAATGGGGTGACCATTGTCCATTCGCACCCGTTTAAGAAAGACTCTCCCCATAGTCACACCACGGTCGAATTTCAATTGATTCATTTGCTGAATCACGTGGTGACTACCGGAGCCGGTATCTTTTTTCTCTCTCTTCAGTTTATTGCTTGTCTGCTCTATACCCTTTCGTGGCGTCCGGATAGGGCAGGATACTGTTCGTCCGTCGTGGGCGTGGTATCTTTGCGGGCACCTCCTGCCGGGAGATAGAACATCTCTCTCACTCTCACTGCATTATTTAGAGAAATTTATTTAGTAATTCTACTATCCAAAAATGAAAATGAAGAAATATATATTTTTCCTCGTTAGCCTGTGCTGTGCCCTGTTGCCTGCTATGGCCGACCAACCGGAACATCCGGAACTGAAAGCGTCTGATGCCAATATCATCGGCCATGTACTCGATAAAAAAACAGGTGAACACCTCTCTTATATAACAATCGCCCTGAAAGGAACTACCATCGGTACGGTGACGGATGCCACCGGACACTATTTCCTGAAAAACCTTCCCGAAGGGAATTTTGTGCTCGAAGCCAGTTCGGTGGGGTATAAAACCATCAGTCGCAATGTCAGTCTCAGGAAAGGAAAGACACTTGAAGAAAATTTTGAGTTGGAAGAAGATGCCGTAGCGCTTGACGGAGTGGTAGTTTCGGCCAATCGCAGCGTGACCAAACGGCGCTTGGCACCTACATTGGTCAATGTGGTAGATATGAAGATGTTTGAGAATACAAACTCGCCTACACTTTCGCAGGGGCTTAACTTCCAGCCCGGTGTCCGGGTCGAAACGAACTGTCAGAATTGCGGTTTCCAGCAGGTGCGCATCAATGGACTGGACGGTCCGTATACACAGATTCTTATCGATTCGCGTCCCATCTTCAGTGCCCTTTCCGGTGTTTACGGGTTGGAACAGATTCCTGCCAATATGATCGAGCGGGTAGAGGTGATGCGAGGCGGAGGTTCTGCCCTGTTCGGTTCGTCCGCTATTGCCGGAACCATTAATATTATCACCAAGGAGCCATTGCGCAATTCGGGGCAGTTGGCACATACTCTTACTTCTATCGGCGGCAGCTCGTCTTTCGATAATAATACTTCGCTGAACGCATCGCTGGTGACCGATGATCATCGGGCGGGACTTTATGTGTTCGGACAGAACCGTCACCGGGATGCGTACGATCATGATGGAGACGGTTATTCCGAAATGCCGAAACTTAAAAACCAGACAGTCGGCTTCCGTTCGTTCCTCAAGACAAGCACTTATTCTAAGTTGACATTTGAGTATCATCACTTACAGGAGTTTCGTCGTGGCGGAAACCTGCTGAACCGTCCGCCTCACGAGGCTGACATTGCCGAGCAGATTCAGCACTCCATCAACGGTGGTGGCTTGAAATTCGATTATTTTGCTCCGAATGAAAAACACCGTCTGACCGTTTATACTTCGGCACAGCATACGGACCGCGACAGTTATTATGGCAGCAAAAAAGACCAGAACGCCTATGGAAAGACAACGGACCTGACATTTATCGGCGGTTCTCAATATGTGTACAGTTTCGGTAAATGCCTTTTCATGCCTGCCGACCTGACTGCGGGATTGGAGTATAACCGGGATAACCTGAAGGACGATATGTGGGGATACAACCGTTATACGAAGCAGACGGTAAATATTGGTAGTGCTTTTTTGCAGAATGAATGGAAAAACGAGAAATGGAGCATTCTGTTGGGCGGACGTCTGGATAAGCACAATCTGATCAACCATGTTATCTTTAGCCCTCGTGCCAATCTCCGTTTCAATCCTTCCGAGGACATTAATCTTCGCCTGAGTTATTCGTCGGGCTTCCGTGCCCCGCAGGCTTTCGACGAAGACCTGCATATTGAGAATGTAGGCGGAACGGTGTCGATGATTGAGCGTGCCAAGAATCTGAAAGAGGAAAAATCTCAGAGTTTCAGCGCTTCAGCCGATATGTATCATCGTTTCGGTGCTTTTCAGGTAAACTTCCTGGTTGAAGGTTTTTATACCAGACTGTCGGATGTATTTGTACTCGAGAACATTGGAGAGCGGGACGGCATTCTTATCAAAGAGCGCCGTAACGGATCGGGAGCCAAAGTATTGGGACTGTCGATGGAGGGAAAAATGGCTTATCTCTCTTTGTTCCAGTTACAGGCAGGAGTCACGTTGCAACAGAGCCGTTATGACGAACCGGAAAAATGGAGCGAAACGGCACCGGCCGAGAAGAAGATTTTCCGTACGCCGAATACCTATGGGTACTTTACGGCAACGTATATGCCGATCAAGCCTCTGTCATTATCCCTGTCGGGCACGTACACCGGATCGATGCTGGTGCAGCACATGGCCGGTTATATTGACAAGGATGTGGCGGTGAATACGCGCGATTTCTTCGATATGGGAGTCAAGGTGGCCTATGATTTCAAACTTTATAAATCGGTGGACCTGCAATTGAGTGCAGGTGTGCAGAATGTGTTCAATGCTTATCAGAACGATTTCGACCAGGGAGTGGAGCGTGACTCCGGATATATTTATGGTCCGGCTGCTCCGCGAAGCTATTTCGCCGGAATAAAGATCAGCTATTAACCCCGTTACATTTGAATGGAAACCGAGCTTCTGTTCGGTCGAGATGAAGGCTCTGTTCCGACCGGACAGAGCCTTTATTTTGCCCGGACAGAGGCTCTGATTGAAAAAAGTATCATGTTGAACACAAATATCTGATTTATTGTTTTTATATTTGTCGGCAGATTGGTTCGCCGAAGCTTTCCTGCTTTGGGCGATTAAAAGGGAATCGGGTGTAACTCCCGGACAGTCCCGCTGCTGTGAAGTTTTATTATAAACATTCCGACAGGATACTCTTTGGCCACTGACTCGTGTAGTCGGGAAGGCGTTCGGAATGGAAGCTAAGTCAGAAGACCTGCCACTCTCGCTGATAAGTCTTGGTTCCTCGTGGGTTAGGAGCGAAGCACGATAGTAACAATCAATATTAAAAACGTAGAACGTATGGAAAACGTAGTTCCTCCGTTCAAAGTAGACGTTGCCGGTACTTTTCTTTTGCCCGCTGCATTGAGAGAAGCCCGTGAGCAATATCGAAACGAACAAATCAGCCTGCTGACCTTGCGTGCTGTCGAAGATGCCGAGATACGGAATCTGGTAGACAGACTGAAGGCAGAAGGGTTGAAGGTGGTCACTGACGGCCGTTTCCGCAGTGATGCGTGGCCGCTCGACTTTATGTGCGGATTGGATGGTATCCGGTTCCGGGATGACAGAAAGACCTCTGTCGAACTGACCGGTCGGATCGATGTACATCACCATCCTGTGCTCGATGATTTTGTCTTTCTTACCGGGGTGACCGGTGGAGATGTAATAGCTAAGCAAGTGCTTCCTGCGCCTTCGCGCCTGCTGGCAGAATTAATGAAAGACGCAAACCGGACCGAACTCGATTCGGTCTATCCCGACCGTGAGATACTGTTGGTAGACCTTGCACAGACGTATCAGAAACTGATTATGGAACTGTACAGATCGGGATGCCGTTATCTGCAACTCGATGATGCAACGCGTACGGTGACGGATAACGCGATCCGTGTCAACAACATGGCATTGGAGAATCTTCCCGCCGATCTTTTCATTGCTTTTCATTCACCTACCGAGATGCTTTTCTCGCTACAGGGGATTCATGCTTTTTTCCTCGATTACGATTCGGAATGTTGCGGCAAGAACCGTTTGTTGTGGTTCATCCGCGAGAAGCAATCTGTGTTTGGCTTCGTACTTTCGCATTATCCCGTGGAGGAAGAGCTGGAAGAGTTGAGAGCCAAGATCGACCAGATCATACGTTATATTCCTTCGCACCGTTTCTCGCTGTGCATACCCAATGCCGAAGTGTTGCCTTCGGAATCTTATGAAGCTGCTGAAGAAAAACAGTGGCATACATTGAAAATGGCTGAAATGGTTGCCGGAGAACTCTGGCCGGAAGAAGGATAGAAATTCTTTATAACTATAGTATATTTTCGTGGAACAGATTCGTGAGAAGCTGTTTAGAGGGGTCCGGGCGATGTGATTTCGACCGGACTTTTTTATCTCTTTCCGGAAAATAATGTATCTTTGACCTCTGAAATAACCATATCTCTGTTTTTACAACTATGAAGACACATAAACTGCTATTCGTCATACTGCTGGGCACTGTCTGCATCTCCTGTGGTCATCCGTCTCACAAAACCGGAAGTGAGAAGGAAGCGCTGGGCAAACTCCTTTTTCATGATACTTCACTGTCCGAGCCACCCGGGCAATCGTGTGCCACCTGCCATGCTTCTTCCAAGGGATTTGCCGATGAACAAGCCCGTGCCATATCCGAAGGAGCCGTCCAGGGACTCTTTTCCCAGCGCAACTCCATGTCAGTGTGCTATGCGGCCTTTGTGCCCGAATTGCATTATGACGATGATGACGAAAACTATGTGGGAGGTTTGTTTTGGGACGGTCGTTCTCCCTCCTTGCAGGATCAGGCAGGCATTCCGCTCTTGAATCCTGTGGAAATGGGAAATAGGGACAAACAGATGGTGGCGGAGAAAGTGAAGCGGACTCCGTATTATGACCGGATAGTGCAGATATATGGAGAGACAGAACATGCCGATTCTTTGTTTGCCCATGTTACGGACGCATTGGCCGCTTATCAGGCATCCAGGGAGATCAATCCCTTTACATCCAAGTATGATGCGTATAAAAAAGGAAATTATCAGCTGACCGAACAGGAAGCGAGAGGCAAGGAACTGTTCAAAGATAAGGGGCAGTGTGCCGAATGTCATATCCTGGACCGTGACAAACGTGCGCATCGCACGCTGTTTACCGATCATACTTATGATAATCTGGGCATTCCGAAGTTGCCGGATCATCCTCACTATAAGGTAGCGGCAGAATATTTTCTGTTAACTGCGGATTCGGTTGATCTGGGACTGGGAGCCATTGTGAATGCCGAAAGCGAAAATGGCAAGTTCCGTGTACCCACGTTGCGAAATGTCGAACTGACGGCTCCGTATGGTCATAATGGCTATTTTAAGACACTCGAGGAGATTGTACATTTCTATAACGTGCGGGATGTGAGTGATGAATTTCCTCCTGCCGAGTATCCTGCCACCGTGAACAAGGAGGAACTGGGAAACCTCGGACTGACACAGGAAGAAGAAGCCGATATCGTGGCATTTATGAAAACACTGACCGACGGCTATATGAAAGTGCATAAATCGGAGAAGCGCTAGAAACACGAAGAGCGGCCTCGATACCTGTTGGAAGGAGAGGCCGCTTCAGGAATCATTGTTTCAGTAATACTTTATCGATGTATCCTTTTAATTGCTCCTTGGATAAAGCTCCCATATTGACCTGGGGTTCGCCTTTCATCGGCACAAACCAAATGGTAGGAATACTCTGAATACCAAAGTCTCTTGCCAGTTCCGGCTCTTTATCGACATTTACTTTATAGATATAAATCTTTCCGGCATACTCTTTGGATAATTCTTCAAGTATCGGGGCCACCATTTTGCAGGGACCGCACCAGTCGGCGTAGAAGTCGACAATAGCCGGTTTGTCACCCAGATACTTCCACTCTTTGGAATGGTTTTCGTAGTCGGCTATCTTTTTCAGAAATTCCGCACGGGTCAGGTGAATGGTGCCCGATTGTGGCTTTTCGGCTTGTACCGTATCTGTAGCGGTGGTCGATTTATTCTCGGATGTTCCTTTGCAAGATGCGAAAGCCAACAGTCCCATGAATAGGAAGGGGATAAGAATGCTCTTTTTCATTTTTCTGCTTTTTAATGGTTATTAATGGATGATTTCTTTTTTCCAGGTGATACCGCTGATGTCGGTCAGTACTAATTCATACTTTCCTTTGGGCAAACTGCCTATAGCCGTATCATCGACTGTAAGGGTCGCTTTGCTTCCGAGTGGGATTACCAGGCTGTGCTTACCCGGAGCTACCCGGGCAATGTATTTATTATCGATATTTCCGATCGGGAAGTCTGCTAATTCTTCTCCTTTCTTTTCCAGTACAATGTCTCCATCGGCATTCTTCAGGCTGATACCAATCAGGAAAGAACCGTATACATCGACACCTTCAACGCGATAAACACTGAATGACAGAGAGTTGTTCTCTATTTGTGCGTCGGATATTTCAATTTTCGGTTTGACGGACTTGTTATGAAGGGGGCCCCAGACGCCATTGTGGAACTCTTGGTTGGTATATAGGCTCAGTGTGAAGATAACGATGGCACCTGCCACGCTGACATTGGCAAATCGCTTGGCGCTTACAGGCAATTCTCCGGAAGTCAGCCATGACAGCCAGGCTGCTTTCTTCTTTAAAGAGAATTTCCGCTCTATCAGATGGTCGACCGAGTACTTTCCTCCGCCGGAAAGGAAGATGGTGAAACCGGCGGCTATACCCAGAATACCGATCTGCCATTCGTCCAGACAGGTGGTTCCCAACCATCCTGACCCCAGGAGAATGCCGGTGGCCAGACTGAATACGCCGATACTCATCAGACGGGTGAAGAACCCCAACATATAAAGCAGTCCGACTATACCTTCTACAAGAGTAAAAATCACCATTGCCCACCATAACATATCAGGTGTCGATACCAGATATTCGATGACCGGGCGGATACCTATCGAATTGGGAAGGAAATGGTTAAACTTCTCTCCGATGTATCCGGCACTGTCCGGTATCAGCTTATTCTCGAGTACGAGGCGTCGCCAGAAAGCCGAAAAGTAAGTCCATCCCACTACAAGACGTAGTGAGAGCGTAAAGAGGCCTGCAAGTATGTAGGCTCTCGATTGTTCTTGTTCGTTTGTGGTTGTCATAAGAGGTGTGATTAGTTTGTTTTTTTAGGGGTACTGTCTGTTTTAAACAGATTCAAGAGCAGGCCGCCCATAACAGCTCCCCAAAGGGTACTGTTGACCGGTGAAGAGGTAATGGGACAAGTTCCGCTGGTGCAACCTACGTATTTCCAATACAGGAATCCTCCTACAGCTCCAATGACGAGACCGATAAATGTGAGTCGGTTCTTTTTCAAAAATGCTTTAATCATCTTTATTTCAGGGTGTTTTAGAATCTGTCTGAATTTTGTTCGAGATTGTTTTGAGATTTATTTTCAAGGATATTCTCTTGTCTCTGTGAAGGCATAGCGGGCTATGTGACGCATGAAAACAAGGAAATAGATCGAAAAAGAGACTCAAAACAGATCGATAAAAACCATATAAAAGTTTATTCCAGGAAAATTTAAACAGGTTCTTAATTAATTGTTTTCTTATAAAACAAATTTCCAACGGAAAATACTACGGGAATAACATTCTTTATGAAATGAAGAAAGAAAGAGGCAGTAGGTGTGTTGTATCCGGTAGAGAGGTAGTTCGGTTGGGGGGTGAATTGATTTCACCACAAATTGAAACAGAGTTCTACGGAGTTTTCTGTTATTCTCTTCTCTGTGGAACTCTGTGTTACCCTGTGATGGTGAGACTTTCTAATAGTTCATCTCCCTATGGCATTAATGCATTGGCCTGATGAACCTTGTTACCTGTACTGAAAGCAAGCTGCAACTCAGCCGGCAATCTTTATATTCCCTTTTTTGTTGCAATAGCGTTTGCACTGTTGGCAGATGTCGTATCCGAGCATGGCGCCCAGAATGAAATCTTCTTCCGGAGTGAGATGGTTTAAAGGCCGAATAATGATATGTCGTATGGCATCCATACATTCGGCCTTACCAAAGAACAGATTTATCTTATTGGCGTTTACTTCTTGTATCAGGTAGCTGATATTCTGTCTTTCCAGACGGCGTATGGCAAAGGCTTCGTGTTCCTTGTTCATCGTATAGAGTACCATGTTGCGTACTCCCTTCTTGAATTCGTATACATGGTTCAGGAAAATTCGTATTTCACCCGGAACCTTTCGTTCGATAGCCATAACGTTCGTTGGAGTTTTTAAATTAGTTGATACATTCTTTTTTCAAGGCTTCAGTCCATTGAGCGATACGCTCGTCGGTTTTGCCATCTTCGTTCACTTCATCTAAAGGAAGTCCTACAAACTTGCCGTTGATTACCGCAACAGAAGAGTCGAATGTGTAGCCCGACGGATCGGTTGCCCCGCAGAAGGTGCAGTGGGTGTCTTTAAGTTCTTCGTATAAGATGCCGATACCGTCGCAGAAGGTGTCACTGTAAGAGTCTGAATCGCCACAGCCGAAGAGGGCTACGAATTTGTGAGACAAGTCAGCCTTCTTCAGCACTTTGATACCGTCGTACCAGTCATCCTGAAGCTCGCCTGCTCCCCACGTAGAGGTGCCCAGTACTAATACATCATATTCTTTCACTAACTCGTCGTTCAGTTTTGATGCATCGTGGATGTCACCATTGGGAACGTTCAGTTTTTCTGCAATCCGGTGGGCTACATCTTCGGTAGTCCCCGTTGTGGAACCGTAAAATACTCCAATCTTATTCATTTCTGATCTTGTTTTTAAATGATACGGCAAAGATAGGCGGTCCGGCAGAAATAGAAAATCCCCATTTATAATGGAAATAGCAGGGTAGCTATCACTATAAATGGGGAGGGGGGCGATTGTTATCAATGGTGGAACAGGCGGATACCTGTAAAGGCCATTGCTATGTCATATTTATCACAAGTTTCTATCACATGATCGTCACGAACAGAACCTCCCGGTTGGGCAATGTAGCTCACACCGCTTTTGTACGCGCGCTCAATGTTGTCTCCAAACGGGAAGAAAGCATCCGATCCTAAAGCTACTCCCGATTGGGTATCGAGCCATGCACGTTTTTCTTCACGGGTCAGCACTTCCGGTTTCCGGGTGAAGAATTGTTCCCATACACCATCGGCCAGTACGTCCATGTAGTCGTCCGAGATGTATACATCGATTGTATTGTCGCGGTCGGCACGGCGTATTTTTTCTTTCCAGGGCAGATTCATTACTTTCGGGTGTTGGCGCAAATACCAGATATCGGCTTTGTTTCCGGCCAGGCGGGTACAATGAATGCGTGATTGCTGTCCTGCACCGATGCCGATAGCTTGTCCGTCTTTGGCATAGCAGACAGAGTTGGATTGTGTATATTTTAAAGTGATCAGTGCGATAATCAGGTCGCGTTGGGCATCGGCCGGGATGATCCGGTTACGGGTAGGCATTTCCTTTAGCAGGCTTTCGTCTATCTTCAGTTCATTTCGTCCCTGTTCAAATGTGATTCCGAATACATCCTTATGTTCGATGGGAGCCGGACGGTAGGCCGGATCGATCTTGATGACATTATATGTACCTTTACGTTTGTTTCTCAGGATCTCAAGTGCTTCCGGAGTATAGCCGGGAGCAATCACGCCATCCGATACTTCACGGTTGATGATTCGGGCAGTCGGTTCGTCACAGATATCGGAAAGGGCGATAAAGTCTCCGTATGATGACATTCGGTCCGCACCTCGGGCACGGGCGTATGCAGTTGCCATCGGAGAGAGTTCCATGTCGTCTACGAAATAAATCTTCTTCAACGTGTCGTTCATTTCTACTGCTACCGCAGCACCTGCCGGGCTTACATGCTTGAATGAAGCAGCTGCCGGAAGTCCGGTCGCTTCTTTCAGCTCTTTCACTAATTGCCAACTGTTGAGGGCGTCCAATAGATTGATATATCCGGGGCGTCCGTTCAGGACTTCGATAGGCAACTCACCTTCTTTAATAAAGATACGCGCGGGCTTTTGGTTGGGGTTGCAACCGTATTTCAGTTCCAGTTCGTTTGTCATATTGTTTATGTTTTAGTTGAATTGTGCAAAGGTAAAAAATAGTGGTGAACGATGAATAATAATCTGTGATTTTGTTGCTTGCAGACCGTCCTGTTTAGTCATTTCTTGTCCTTTTTTAGTCTGTTTATAGTGAAAATACCTATTTATAGTGATTGTATACCATTAAAATATTGTGTTTCTTTGCACCCGTAATATAAATAAGGTGTTTGATGGATAAACTGCAAAAATATAAGCCTACCGATAAAATGATCGACCTTATCGGTGATAATTATTCTCTTTTACAAGTTATGAGCCGGTTTGGACTTTCGCTGGGGTTTGGTGACAAAACGGTGAAAGAAGTCTGCGAAATGAATAATGTCGATTGTCAGACGTTTCTGGTAGTCGTTAACTTCATGGCCGAGGGATTCTCGCGTATGGACGGCAGTGCCGACGATATTTCGATACCGGCCCTGGTCGATTATCTGAGACAGGCGCATATTTATTTTCTTGATTACTGCCTGCCTGCCATCCGGAGGAAACTGATTGAAGCCATTGACTGTTCGCAGGACGATGTCTCCTTCCTTATTCTAAAGTTCTTTGACGGATATATGCGGGAGGTACGCAAGCACATGGAGTATGAAGAAAAGACAGTGTTTAAGTATGTAGATACGCTGATTCATGGCAATGCTCCCAAGAATTATCAGATCAGCACCTTCTCGAAACATCACGATCAGGTAGGGGAACGCCTAACGGAACTGAAGAACATTATTATTAAATACTGTCCTGCCAAGGCCAATACCAATGTGCTGAATGCTGCCTTGTTCGATATATATGCTTGCGAAGAGGGACTTGAATCACATTGCAAAGTAGAAGATTATCTGTTTGTTCCTGCCATTCTGAAATTGGAAAGGAGGATGCGAGAAAATGAAAAATAATGAATCAATCCGTATAGCTGTCGCCGAGACTTCGGTGATCATACGCAGTGGTCTGACACTGGCCCTGAAACGTTTACCCAATTTAAAGATTCAACCGGTGGAGTTGTTGTCGGTAGAGGCGCTTAATGATTGTCTGCGTACGCAGTTTCCTGACATACTGGTTGTCAATCCCACCTTTGGTGACTTTTTTGATGTGGCGCGTTTCCGTGAAGAGACTGCCGGCAAAGGAATCCGGGTAGTAGCGTTGGTCAGTTCGTTTATCGATGCTTCGTTGCTCAGTAAATACGATGCGTCTTTTTCTATTTTCGATGATTTGGAGGCATTGGCCAATAAAATCAATCTTTTGCAGAATATCGAGCCCGAAGAAGAGGAGGACAGTCAAGAGAATTTGAGCCAGCGTGAAAAGGAGATTGTGATTTGTGTGGTGAAAGGAATGACCAATAAGGAGATAGCCGAAAAGCTGTTCCTCTCCATTCATACTGTGATTACACATCGCAGAAACATCAGCAAGAAGTTGCAAATACACAGTGCGGCCGGTCTGACCATCTATGCTATTGTAAATAAGCTGGTTGAGCTTAGTGATGTGAAGGATTTATAGCTCTAAAAGAATGTTATAAAACATAAAAGCGTTTGCTGAATCCGAAAAAAGCCGTACCTTTGCAGTGCAGTTGAGAAATTGCTATTTAAGGTAAAATAGAATATTAGGTATTAGATAAAGATTTAAGGTATTAAAAAGTTTCAAGTGATTTTCAATTAGGTAAAGATTTTTAAAGGTAAAAGAAGAATAGGTTATTGAAAGTTTTTTAGGTAAAAAGAAGATTGTGTTTTTAGGAATTTTGAGGTAATAAAGAAAAGCCTTTATGGCTTTTCTGATGTGGGGCGGGTAATTCTACTTAAGAATTTACTCGTTTTTTTTTATGCTCGGAACTCACTGCAAATTATGTGGATAAATAATTTATTTCATTGAGAATCAGATGATGGAATCTGTATTGATCCGTGTAATCTGTGGTGAAATAGATTCATAACAAAATCCCGACGAAATCACTTCGGCGGGATTGTTTCTTTTACTCAAATGTGGCTACGTAATAAAATTATGACTAATTAATTAAATTCTGATACTGCAAAGATAGGCGGTTTCGGCGGTTGCCACAATCCCCTTTTTAGGGTATATTATGTAGAGTATCTCACTATATGTAGTTACTTTCCGTTTTTTGAGACTGTTTTTTCCCAGGTTCGGCTCTCCGGATTGAACTGTTTGACTACTTTAGCCGGACTGCCGGCACAGACAGAGTAGGGAGGGATGGAGCGACTGACTACACTTCCGGCAGCTACTACGCAATGTTTGCCCAGTGTCACGCCGGGTAAAATTACCGAATTGGCACCTACCCATACATCATCTTCAATCGTGATGGGTTGTGTGCTTACTCCTTGTTCGTCTATCCGCTTGCCTGTGTCCTGATAATTATGGTTCAGGCCGGTTACGGTTACATTCTGTGCCAGGTTTACATGGTTGCCGATGGTTGCGGGGCCGATAATAGTGTTGCCCAGTCCGATTCGGGTATATTCCCCGATAATCAGGTCGCCTACAGCATTGTTCAGACACGAAAAATCTTCCACTACCGAATACTTCCCGAGAGAGAAGAGATTGAATGGGGGAAGATCCTGGCGTACGCTACGGTAAATCACAGAGCCTTTTCCACGTTTTAGGTAGAGGAAAGAGAATATACGTATCCACCAGTTGGGACGTGTTTTTACCGGATGCATAATAAAACGGTGTACAGCTTGTTTCAGTGCGGGATTCTGTTTGATTTTCTCTTTCAGTGCCATAATCGGGAGAGTTGGTTATTTTTTTGTTTTTTGTCGTACCAGATAATCCGGGATAGCCAGACAAATGATGAACATCAGTATATAAAGTAAGCTCCACCACTTCAGAGACAGGCTCCAGTCGTAGCAAAGCAATGCCGTTGCAATAAGTGCAATACTTATTAAATTCGTTTTCCGGGAAGGAAGAATCCATCTGAGTATTTTGTTGCAATAATCCCAGTGGGCAGTGAATATTGCTTCCGGAAGTGCGCGGAGCGCTTTGGAAAATCTTACTTTATAGCGTGGAGCACGTATGTCGCTGCTATAAACTTTCACTTTTTCCAGATATTCCACGAAAATACCTTGCCGGACTAATCTTCTTTCCAGATTGCTCTTGCGGCTCTTTTGATTCTTTTTCAGCCATTTCAAGTCCAATACCATGTCCGCACCGTATAAAGCCGACGACACTCCCAGGCGGGTTGCTCCTGTCCCGAACAGGGCCTGAGTGATTTCTTCGTTCAGAGCCTGAAAGTATTGTTTGCGGGTCGAACGTTTTTCCGTGATGTGACGGAGTTGAATGGCTTGGATGCCGGCATCGAAAACGCTGTTGATTTCCTCCAGGAAGGCAGGTTCGATCCGGGTGGTTTCTCCCAGGACGACTACACCATCGAAATCATTTTCATTCAGTGCGGCTATAGCTTCTGTCAGATCTTCATAAGTGAATACTTGATATAGCTCTTCCGGATAATGGGGTAAGGGGAGGGAAGTGCTACCCGGGGGAACCAGAATGGCGAATCTATGTCTTTTTCCTGCTTGGGGATATGGAGTGTCGTTTCTTAGAGAAGCTGCTATTGCCAAAACTCCCAGATAAACAGTCATCAGACTGAAGCATAGAAATAAGATGAAATCTGTTGTTTGAATAAAAGTATCCATGATCCGATATCGTACGGTTATACGTTTTCTTTTTGTATAAACGCGGTGAAAGTCCTTAGGATAATCTCCATGTCGAGTAAGAAAGAAAACGTTTGGGCATATTTAATGTCCAGTTGTTTACGTTCATCGGCAGACAACTTTCCACTGCTTCCGCGTTTTTCTACTTGCCAAAGCCCGGTTAGTCCTGCCGGTCCCATAAAGCGGTCAATATATTCATCGCTTGTCAACAGTTCCGCTTCGTAAAGCGGGAGGGGTCGGTTGCCTACGATAGACATATCTCCCTTCAATATATTGACCAATTGCGGCAACTCGTCGATACTGTATTTGCGGATGATGCGTCCTACTTTGGTGATGCGGGGATCATTCTCCAATTTAACGAATGCATTCTTTTTTTCTATCGATTTTTTGCTTGTATAGTTTTGTTCGGATATGATGAAGTCATCTGAAATTAACATGGTCTCTTCTTCGTTCAGTTCTATATCGTCACCGATCAGGAACTCTTCTCCGCTCAGTTCCGGTTCTTCTTCTGTCTGATATTGATTGAGCTGATTGAAGTCTCTCAGATGCTTGTCTGCGTCAGTGTACATGGAGCGAAACTTCAGGAAGTCGAATATTTTATAATTGCTTCCTACCCGTTTCGACTTGTATACCACAGCACCTTTACTTTCCAGGCGGATGGCTACAGCCGTAATTATCAGTATTGGCGACAAACATAATATGGCGATAGAAGAGAAGACGATATCAAATAATCTTTTCCATAAAGGGAGCTTGAAGAACAGTAGATTTGCTCCTTTTTTGTGGATATCATTAATCTTTTGCTGCTTGCGCCGCATCATAAACTCCGTTATGTCTTTAAAAGTTTCGGGGGTAGAATTAAATGGTATTGAATTATTGATACCGGCCTTCAGGTAAGCGGGTCGGTCTTCCTTATTGATTCCCTCTGTAACGAGAGCGATATATACTCCCGGAAATTTCTTTCTCAGATATTGGATTTCGGGGATGTCTTTTGAGATGATCCGTTGCTCGAAAAGAATCACTATGTCATATTTCTCACGTATTTTATCGATAAATTCGCTTGCTTTTCTACTGTTTTGAATGGCATAAAATGCCCCTTCAGCTATCTTAGAGAATTGTTCGATAGTATCAGCATGTCTCCCAATATAAATGAGATGTAACATTTATTCTATGATTTTTTTGACACGTATTTTTAGTTCCATTGGGTTGAAAGGTTTCAGGATATAATCTACAGCTCCTTCTTGCAGCAGCCTGATCCTTTCACTGGTACTTTCTTCACTGGAAAGCATGATGACGGGTATGTCTTTGAACAACTCATTACATTTTAAATAATGTAGAAATTCGTCACCTCTCATCAGCGGCATGCGTATATCCGATATAATCAGATCGGGTGTTTTTCCTTCATGTAGCCATTCAAGTGCGTGGATGGGGTCGGGAAAATATTGAATATCATAATCTTTTCCTAAATAGATTGATGCGACCTTAGCGATAGTTTCTTTATCGTCAACAAGTAATATTAGCTTTCTCATAATGTGATTAGTAAGAGTTATGTTGTTTGTCTTGCTGTTTGTTCTCTTGATATGTATGGAGTATGCTTACTCTATACTGCAAATATATATAATATTTTTGTAACAATGTTCTCTAAAAGAAGTGTTTTTATATGAAGACTCTCTTTTAGACATAAAAAAGAGCCGGGAAACGTTTATTGCCCGGCTCACACAATTGTTTGTTTTAATTTTTATTGGTTTGGAACACTTTTGTGTTATCAAAATCGTTCCACCATTTCTTGTTATCCGCTCCGCCCGTGGTGACCCATCCGGCGAATTGAGAATATGCCTTTTGAATCTGTGTATATTCCAATGGCCACTTAAATTGGGTCGGAACCATGATTCCCCAAGCTAGGTTATCTTTACTGATGTAATACTTCTTTCCATTGAGAGAAGAGGCGTCGTTATTCCCTCCGAATAACTCAGTGTTTGCCAGTAGGGTCGGCCGGTATCCGGCTACGTGGATCTCTTTTCGTTTGCTTCCCCTGTCTGTGATGATAAAAATATTCAAGTTATTGATATTAAGAGCATCACTGCTTGGTGCAACAGACGAGTCGAATCTGAGTGTGAAATGAATGGTCTTGGTATTCTTTTGATTGTTGTCACTTCCGGATATCGTGTTGACAAACGAGCCTGTCGGACGTTCCATCAATGCATGTGCATTGTCGAATAGAGGAACTACTGCATACTCTTGTCCCTTCTCTATGTTTTTGTCTGTCAGCTCAAAAGATACCGGCTGATAATTGTCGGCGTAGGTGACAGCTTGTGTGACGGCAGATGCCGGAATTTCATCAAACATGATCGCTGCGGCAATTGTCTTCTGCGCACCGACCGCACGCAGTTCGACAGACAGATCGAATTCGGTGACTTTATTGTGTTTATCGATGCTTATTTTCCTCTTTTTAACCTCCAGTACGATATCGTTCATATCGTAATCTCCATACAAAGGCCATTGGTCTTCAAACAGATATGTATAGTTATGATTGTCATCTACAATGATGGGGAACACCGGATCGGAAGGCTCGGGAGCCGGATCGGGTACCTCTGCTTTTCCGTTGCAGCCGGTAATGATTACGTCCGGACTTTCGGAGAAGGTTACTTCACTTCCTGCCTGATACATGTCCGGATTGGAGCAACTGATCTTTCCGGTGATACACAATCTGCCATTAAAACGGACATCCCAATTTTGGATTTGTACTTTTTCGGTCGCTTTTAATAAAGAGGTTTCATTGCCTTCACCGTTAACCGATAAACCGGATTTAGCAATTATATTTTTGGCTTTTATCATCGAACCATTCGCTAAAGTCACTTTAGCATTGTCATAGAACTCAATATCATCGACTTCTTCGAAGAGTTCGTTCTCTTCATCGTCTTCTTTTTCTTCGGCTATCACTCCATGATCCAGGTAAACGATGCCGCCTGCCTTCATGTGCTCTACAAACAGCATACAATTGTTATATAGCGAACCTCCCGCTCCACCGCTATCATAAGTATCAAATTCCATTTCGCCGAAGTTCACATTCGTACTTCCCGCAGCTTCATATGTCTTAGCTTCTATCTTACATTCTGGCGCATTATATACAATGGAAGGCGTATTTAGCTTTATCGTATTCTCTACATCCAGTTTTCCGAAATTGTGGATGTTGCCTCCTTGCGAAGCATCCAGACTGTTCGTGATGTCCGTTTTGTGTCCATTGTAAAGAATATCGTTGGTGTTCAATTTCATATTCTTTGTTTTCAGATCACCGAAATTGCAAATAGTGCTGTATGTGTTACATATCAATTGATCGGATAAAGATACTTCTGCTCCGGATTGGATTGTTAAAGTACTTGTATTCTGCAGCATCAGATATTTTCCATTAATCTTTCCATCCTTCAAAACAATAATATCCAGGAAGTCTTGGGTGACCTGTGCCAGTTCCCAGGTTCCTTGTATATAGACGGTCGCTTTGTTCGAGTTGCTGAGAGAGGTATCTGTGAATTTACCTGAAAAGTTTCCCGTAACAATATAGGTTTGGCCTCCTTGCAGAACCTGTGAAGGACTTGTTACCGGGATAGCCCGGCTGATGTCATAGCTTTGTTCTGTTCTTTTCGGAATGTCAATTCCTCCGTTATTCCCCCTGGTGGTTGCAAAAGCTCTCGTTTTGATTGCAGATGTACCTGTAAAAGAGCACTGAATATGGGAGGTTGACTCGTCGATTTCTACCTGTTTAATCCGGTCTCTGCCACGTGGGTCAGTCTGACGGACATAAAGATATTTGGTATCTTTGGAAGATACCACTTCGGTCTGATAAGTTTCTCCCTTCCTGGCAACTCCTTTGGCTAAGGTATTATAGGGCTCTTCTGTCGTTGCTTCAAGCGGGTTTTTATCTACTATTTCTACGGTATAATAATACTGTCCGTCAAATTCGTCGTTAACCTCTACATTGAATTTAATGGCATGGGTCGACGACCAGTCAAATCCGGTCGGTGCACTGATTTCCTCCATCGGATTAGGAGTCTTATACTCCGGATCATAGAGAGTTTTGTTGTCGTCTACACAAGCGGATATGCCCGCAGCCGTAACCAGTATCGACGCAGCAATACATAGTTTGTTAATTGATGTTTTCATACCTGTTTGTTTTGCTCAATATTTGCAAATATGCAATACAAATATACAACTATAAATTGAGGTATATGGTTTAGTTAATAACTATCTATAACTCAATTAACAAAATTTATCAAGGGGAGGGGCATGCTTTGAAAAGAGCCCTTTCACTCCCCTGAGACGGAAAAGCGGAATTCAAACAGGTTATTGTTGTGTGGAAGCGATCAATAAAACATTTTTTATTCGACCCTTTTAGTTATTTCACCGATCAGGCAAGAGTTCATCTTGTATCTGATCTCTTTATTATCGAGTCCGTGTCCTAAGAGGAACATCAATTTGGTTACTGCACATTCCGGCGTGCTGTCATAGCCGCTGATCACCCCTGCCTGCAGTAATTGGATTCCTGTTCCGTAACGTTCCATTTCGACGGCGCCGGAAGCGCATTGGGTGATGTTGACGATGATGATTCCCCGGTCGGTGGCATCTTTCAGTTCTCTGATGAACCACTCCTTTTGGGGAGCATTCCCCGATCCGAAAGTTTTGAGTACCACTGCTTTGAGTCCCGGTACATGAAGCAGTGCCGAAACAATGCCCTCTTGTATTCCGGGGAAAAGCGTGAGTATTACTACATTGGTATCGAATAGATAGTGTGGTTTCAGGGGCTTGCTCAAATCCGGTTTGCGAATCAGGTTGGGTTCATATTTAATATGTATACCTACCCGGGCCAGTGGCGGATAGTTGAATGAACGGAAAGCGTTAAAGTTTTCGGCATTGATTTTAGTCGTGCGATTGCCACGCATCAGATGGTTTTCAAAAAAGATGCAGACCTCGGGAACGATGGCCGTACCGTCCGGATTTTTGGCTGCCGCGATTTCAATGGCTGTAATCAGGTTTTCCTTACCGTCCGTCCGCAGCGTACCGATCGGGAGCTGAGAGCCGGTCAGGATGACGGGCTTACTCAGATTCTCGAGCATGAAACTGAGAGCAGAAGCTGTATAGGCCATTGTGTCGGTGCCGTGCAGGATCACAAAGCCGTCAAAAGAATTGTAGTTGTAGTTGATTATTTCAACCAGTTTGGCCCAAAATGCCGGTTCCATATCCGAGGAGTCGATGGGGGGATCAAACTGGTAAGAAGAGATACGATAATTGAATCTTTTTAGTTCGGGTACGTGTTTTAGTAGATGGTCGAAATTAAAATTTTCCAGAGCACCGGTTTCTGGGTTTTCTATCATTCCGATAGTTCCACCCGTATAAATAAGTAGTACGGAGGGGTAATCTGCTTTCATATCTGTGTCATTTTTGCTATTTTCCCGACAAAGATAACAATTTTAAGTGATGAACGGCGAATGAAAAACAATAAACTTTCAATGACAAACGGTTTTCGATGATGAACGGCGGGGAGGGGGGGAGCATTCACCACAGAAGTTCACACAGAATTCCATGTTGTGTACCTAGTCTATTGATAACTAATGAAATTTATCTGTGCAAATCTGTGTGAGCTTCTGTGGTGGATACATCTTTTTGGGGGATTGATTTATCTCAAATCATTGGATGATAAATTCAAAATAGCTTTTAAGCGTGTGATTGCTTTCTCCGGGTTCTTCTCTTCATGGAGCAGAGTGACAAAACGGCTGCCGATGATGGCTCCCGAGGCATTTTCGCAAGCGGCACGGAAGGTAGCCTCGTTGCTGATACCGAAACCGACCATCCGGGGATTGCGAAGATTCATTTTTTCGATCTTTTTAAAGTAAGCACGTTTTTGCCCGTCAAAGTCTTGTTGAGCTCCTGTGGTGGCAGCCGATGAAACCATATAAATGAATCCGTCGGTGTGTTCATCAATCTCGCGTACGCGTTCTTCACTTGTTTCAGGGGTGATAAGCATGATTACCTTCACGTCATACCGCTCTGCAATGGTGCGGAAGTGTTCCTGATAGTCTTTGAAAGGAAGGTCGGGAATGATGACTCCGTCAATGCCGCATTCGGCGCATTGCCGGCAGAAGTTGTCAAAGCCGAACTGCATGATCGGGTTGAGATATCCCATCAGGATTAATGGGATTTTTACATCCCGACGGATGTCGTGCAGTTGTTCAAACAATAGTCTGAGTGACATTCCGTTGCGGAGGGCCTGCGTGGCGGCATTCTGAATCACCATACCGTCAGCCATCGGATCGCTGAAAGGAATACCGATTTCAATCATGTTCACTCCATGTTTTTCAAGAGTACGGATTACTTCGGTTGTCCCTTCGAGAGTAGGATAGCCGGCACAAAAATAGATGGATAGCAAATCTCTGGGATTGCTGTCGAAAAGTTGGTTTATTCTGTTCATATACTTTTATTTTTATCTGTTACTGTCTTATGTGAATATAGGGTTGGTGCAGATGCGGGTTATTTCCTCAGTTCCTCCAGAAAGTGCCTGAGTCTTTCCACATCTTTCAATCCCGGTTTTGTTTCGAAACGGCTGTTCAGATCGAAGCCTGCCAATTGTGGATGGCGCAACTCTTTCAGTGTAGGCGGACTGTATGGATTGATGCCTCCACTAAGCAGAAAAGGCTTTTTCCCTTTATAGCTGTTTAACATGCTCCAGTCGAACTGATTTCCTGAGCCGCCATGTTGTTCGCATTTGGTGTCGAACAGGAAATAGTCGCAGGACTCTTCGTAAGTTCCGATGTTTTCAAAGTCTTTTCTTCGGGCAATGGAGAACGCTTTGATCAGCCGCAGTCCGGTAGCCCGGAGCGAATGACAGTATTCCGGCGATTCATTGCCATGCAGCTGGATATAATCCAGGCTGAAACGGTCGGCAAATATTTCGATCTCCTTTTTGTCTTCGTTGACAAAGACACCGACACGCTTTGCTTTGACCGGCATGTAGGCAGGAAGTTCGTAGAGGCAACGGGGAGATTTCGGATAGAAGATGAAGCCTATCATGTTCACCTTTAGTTGCTCTACCTCACGAATATTTTCAGCTTCGCGCATCCCGCAGACTTTTATTAATTTGTCGTTCATCATTTTGGGTTTAAAGTTGGGTTCACCACAGAGTGACACTGAGTCTCACTGAGTTTTATTTTTTTTATTATAAATGTTTTCTTTGAAAAATTCTCAGTGAGACTCTGTGTCACTCTGTGGTGAATTCAGGTCGTTTATAAATTCTTTTAATTTCTGTCCGGGCTGTTGGGTTTTCATAAACGTTTCTCCGATCAGGAATCCCCGGAACCCGGCTTTACGCAGGCGTTTCACTGTTTCCGGATCCGAGATGCCGCTTTCCGATACCAACAGCGCATCCTGAGGCAACTGTCCGGCTAACCGGAAAGAATTCTCTACATCTGTGAAGAAAGTGCCCAGGTTGCGGTTATTGATACCTACCATGTCTATCTCCTTATTTATAAATGGCAGTTCTTCGGCAGTATGAATCTCTAGCAAGACTTCCAGTCCCAATTCATGGGCTTTTGCGGCAAGCGCATGACATTGATCGGCCTCCAGTGCGGCGGCTATCAGCAATATGGCGTCAGCTCCCACAATTTTGGCCTGGAACAGTTGATATTCATCGATTATAAAATCTTTGCGCAGGATCGGGATATTCACCAAAGGGCGTGCTGTGCGAATATCCTTCAGGCTTCCTCCGAAGAATTTTTCATCCGTGAGTATAGAAAGCGCCGAAGCACCGGCGGCTATATAGTCCGGCACGACTTGTTCCGGACATGCATTTTCATAGATCCAGCCTTTGGACGGAGACCGGCGTTTGAACTCGGCAATGATACCGGTAGCCGAAGAGGCCAGTGCCTGCTTCATGGAGTAGCCCGGCTGTACCTCGTCAGATAACTTCTCCTGAAGCTGTTCCGATGGGATGGCCTGTTTCTGCAGGTCGATCTCAAAACGTTTATTGGCAATGATTTCAGATAATATATCTTTCATGTTTCTTTGATGGGTGATAGCTTTTCTATCCGTTTAGTTCGACAAATTTCTTTAAAGTCTCCCGAGCCTTGCCGCTTTCCAGTGATTCCCGTGCCAGGGCGATACATTCTTCTATCGGTTTCTCCGGACAAATCACCCGGATGGCAAAGGCCGCATTGACGATCACCACATTCTTCTGTGCTTCGGTGGCTGTTCCCTCCATTACGGCGTCAAATATTCTTGTGGCATCTTCCGGGGTATTTCCACCGTCGAGTTCGGATTCCCGACAGCGGTTGAAGCCCAGGCTCTCCGGAGTGTAGATTTTCTCGTTTCCACATGTCGCCACTTTAAATTCGTCGGTCAGAGAGATTTCGTCATATCCGTCCAGGCTATGTACTACCGCAAAGCGGGTAGCGCTTTCCTGATAGGTATAGGTATACAGGCGGAGCAGCGGGAGGTTGTATACTCCGAGCAGTTGATAGGTGGGGATGACAGGGTTTACCAACGGACCCAGCATATTGAAGAACGTGCGTACGGCCAATGCTTTGCGTATCGGTGCCACCGCTTTCAGAGCCGGGTTGAACAGAGGTGCATGCAGATAAGCGATGTTACACTTCTCCATCGAGCGGCGCAGGCGGTCTGTATGGTCGGTGAACTTTACTCCGTGCTGTTCCATCACGTTGCTGGCTCCGCTGACGGAAGTGGCACCGTAATTCCCATGTTTGACTACCGGAAATCCGGCACCGGCTACTGTGAAGCAAGCCGCGGTGGAGATGTTGAAGGTATTCTTGCCGTCCCCTCCGGTTCCCACAATGTCTATTGGGGCAAACTCACTCAAATCTACCGGGACCCGCATTTCAAGCAGTGCGTCACGAAATCCGCAAAGTTCCTCTACCGAGATGTTACGCATCAGGAAGACGGTGATCAGCGAGGCCACCTGTGCATCATTGTATTTGCCTTGTGCAATGTTCTGCAATATGGTGCGGGCTTCGTCGCGACCCAGATATTGATGTTCGAATAATTTGTATAGAATCTGTTTCATATAGTTTGTTTTTTCAATGTTACGCATGCGCGGTCATAAGGCGCGCTTATCGGTTGTTTAAGAAGTTCTTGATTATCTCTTTTCCCTGTGGAGTCAGCACCGATTCGGGATGAAACTGAATGCCATGTACGTCGTACGTCCGGTGCCGTAATGCCATGATTTGTCCCTCCCGGCTTTCGGCCGTGATCTCCAGGCATCCGGGGAAATCCTTGCGGCTCACCACCCAGGAGTGATAGCGTCCTACGGGAATTTCACGTCCCAATCCTCTGAAGAGGATATCTTCTTTCAATATGCTGACCGGAGTCTGAACCCCGTGATATACTTCTGTCAGATTTTCGAGTGTGGCTCCGAATGCTTCGCCGATGGCCTGATGGCCCAGACAAACTCCCAGGATACTTTTGGTTGCCGCATATTTCCGGATGATGGGCAGTAACAGTCCGGCTTCTTCCGGTATGCCCGGTCCCGGCGAGAGGATGATCTTATCGAAACGTTCCACCTCGTCCAGTGTTATCTCGTCATTGCGGAATACTTCAATGTCGGTCACTCCCTGTTCTTTTACCACATGCAGCAGGTTATAGGTGAAAGAGTCATAATTGTCCAGAAGGAGAATCGCTTCTTTCTGTCTGTTAAGGGTATTTATCTCGTTGTTCATTGTTTTGAAATTGTTTGGGGGATTCACCACAGAGTGACACAGAGTTTCACAGAGAAGATATTTTCTCGTAAACATCCTATAAACAAGAGATTAAAACTCTGTGTAACTCTGTGGTGAACCTATTCATTTTACTTCAGTTTTTTAGTTTTACGGCCAGGTCTATTGCCTTTTTCAGGGCCCCCAGTTTATTATTGACTTCTTGCAGTTCGTATTCGTCCTGACTGCGTGCTACGATACCGCCTCCGGCCTGGAACCACAATTCGTTGTTGCGGCTTACGAAAGTGCGGATCGTTATCGCCTGGTTCAATTCTCCGTTCAGGCCGATGAAGCCGATACAACCTCCGTAGGCTCCGCGGTTGTGAGGTTCTATTTCGCTGATAAGCTGCATGGCACGTACCTTGGGCGCACCGCTCAGGGTTCCGGCAGGGAAAGTGTCGATAAAGGTCTTGAGCGGATTTGCTCCGTTGTTCAGAGCACCGCTGACGCGGCTCACCAGATGGATGACATGGCTGTAGTATTGGGGTTCTTTGTAGAATACTACCCGTACGTCGTGGCAATTCCGGCTGAGATCGTTGCGTGCCAGGTCCACCAGCATTACATGTTCTGCGTTTTCTTTCGGATCAGCCAAAAGAGCTTCCGTCAGTTCCTTGTCTTTGATGGTGTCTCCCGTGCGGCGTGTGGTGCCGGCAATCGGGTCGATATACGCCTGTCCGCTTTCCACTTTGCAATGCGTTTCGGGTGACGAGCCGAAGATGCGGTAGCCGCCGAAATCGAAATAGAACAGGTAGGGAGAGGGGTTGATGCTTCGCAAAGCACGATACACTTTGAAGTCGTCACCCGCATAAGGTTGGATAAACCGTCTGGAAAGCACAATCTGGAAGACATCTCCCCGCAGGCAATGGGCGATGCCTTTGCGTACGTTTGCCTTGTGTTCTTCGTCGGTGATGGTGCTGGTGACAGGGCCGGTCACAGAGAAATTGTATGAAGCATAGTTACGGTTTTCAATGGCCGATTCCAGTTGTGACAAATTGCTTTCTTCTCCTTCAGCCAGCATCTCTACCAGAGTGAGCTCATTCTTAAAGTGATTGAAGACGATGATATACTTATATAATATGTATAGTAAGTCGGGAGCGTCATTCTGTTCGTCATGACTTTCTTTCACGGGGATGTGTTCAAAATACTTCACGGCATTGAACGTGGTGTAGCCGTATAGCCCGCAGAATTTCTTGTCGTCTCCTTCCACATGGAACCGGTTGATAAAGCGGTTGAGCGCATTTTCTACCCGGAACGATTGGCTGAGCGGTTCTTCCCGGCGGGTATTGTCGGGGTAAGTAGTGGTTACGATTCCACTGTTGATGCCGATGCTTGCCAATGGGCAGAGGGCGATGAACGAGAGAGAGTTTTCTCCGGCATGGTAGTCCGAGCTTTCCATTAATGCGGATTGCGGATACATATCACGTACTTTGAGGTAAATGCTTACCGGAGTGTGCAGGTCGCCCAGGACTTGCTTGCTATGGGTGGTATAATTGAAGGCATTCATAATTTCATTTCTTTTTAATTTGATTTTGGATTCACCACAGAGTAACACCGAGTTTCACAGAGAGTTTTTTTGATATTCCACAAACGAGAGTTTAAAAATCTGTGTTAATCTGTGTAATCTGTGGTGAAATGATTTATCCCAGATAAGTTTCTATATCTTTATCTCCCCGTCCCGATACCGTCAGTACGACTACATCCTCCGGCTTGAAAGTTATTTTTTCCAAGGCTCCCAATGCGTGGGCCGATTCCAGGGCAGGAATGATTCCTTCCAGCCGGGTCAACTCGTAAGCGGCACGGATGGCTTCGTCATCATTGACAGCCAGTACCATTGCCCGTTTTTTGTCTGCCAGGTTGGCGTGCATCGGGCCGATACCGGGATAGTCCAGTCCGGCGGAGATGGAATAAGGTTCCTCAATCTGTCCGTCTTCGTTTTGGATCACAAACGTACGTGCCCCATGAATGATCCCCATTTTTCCGAGTTGGATGGTGGCTGCCGTCATCCCGGTTTCAATTCCCTTGCCGCCGGCTTCGGCCAATACGATCCGTACCCGTTCGTCGTCGATATAATGATAGATGGTTCCGGCAGCGTTGCTTCCTCCGCCCACGCAGGCAATCAGATAGTCCGGATAGTCACGTCCTTCTTTCTCCTGAAGCTGTTTTTTTATCTCTTCGCTGATGACCGACTGCAAACGGGCCACCATGTCCGGATATGGGTGCGGCCCTACGGTAGAACCGATGATGTAATACGTATCCGAGGGATGGCAGCACCAGTCTCGGATGGCTTCGTTCGTGGCATCTTTCAGAGTCATGTTGCCCGAAGTGACCGGAACGACTGTCGCTCCCAGCATTTTCATCTTTTCTACATTGATGTGCTGGCGTTCTACATCCGTTTTGCCCATGTATACGATGCACTCCATGTTCATCAGGGCACAGACTGTGGCTGTTGCCACCCCGTGCTGTCCGGCACCGGTCTCTGCAATGATACGTTTCTTACCCATGCGTCTTGCCAGTAGAATTTGTCCGATGGTGTTATTGATTTTATGGGCACCCGTGTGATTCAGGTCTTCCCGTTTCAGATACATCTTGCAACCGTACTTCTCCGACAGGCGGCGGGCCGGATAGAGTGGGGAAGGGCGTCCTACGTAGTCACGCAACAATTGGTCGAACTCTTTCTTGAAGTCCTCGCTCTCTATTACGTCGAGATAAGTATTCTGCAACTCTTCTACACACTTGTGGAGGATTTCAGGTACATAAGCACCTCCAAATTCTCCGTAATAGCCATCCTGATCAACTAAAAAACTTTTCATAATCCTATATTTATTTGTTATTTGTATTTGGGGTTAAAAAAAAGAGCCCCGTCGCAGGTTGCGACAGGGCTCTTTCTAAATTCTGTTATATCTTTAATGAGGTATATACATACGAGCGCTGCTCCCTTACGACTGTCGGAGTTGTAACGGGCGCCACCACCAATATGTATTTACTTGCATTGTCATCATTGCTAATTGTTATTTAACGGGGGCAAATATAGATACTTTGTTTGGAATAACAAATAAAATCTTTCTTTTTTTTATTGCCCTCCTTTTTATTTTTTGTTTTGTCCCCCAAAAACGAATTGTTTTTAAAGTGTCTATTGTATGTATTTTTGCTCTTTGTACACCCATCTGTAGTGGTTGTTCGTTTAGCTATTCGTGACCACATTGTTTTGGCTTCTTTTTAAGTTTAATTTATTAATTATTAGATGGTTAATTCTTTTTCGAAATTAAAATCAAGGGCCAAAAGTCCAAGGGCCACTCTATGTGCCAGTCTACCCCCCTAAAGGAAGTTAGTGTGTTGTGAAAAGAAACTTTTATGAGTCATGGGGACACTTCGCTTTATTTTTTGAAAAATGTAAAATATATTATATTATACATGTACTTTAAATCGTATTCTTTTTACTGTTCACCTTTCTGCTTTTTTTAGTCCACTGCTTTTGTTGGTTGTTATTTGTAACTATTTGATTATTAGCTGTTATCGCTGTCTTTTTATCTTTCTTCTCCGATTCAATTGGCGCATAGAATGGCCCTTGGACTTTTGGCCCTAACAGATGTACATTATATGTACATGAGATGTAAGAAAGAATTGTTGATCGTTTGAAAAGGAAACTCTTTTTAAACATTTTGTTATTTATATTGTTTCTCAGATATAATTTATTTAAAAACAGAAACCAACATTATGAAACAAAGAAAAGTTTTAATTGCGATTGCCGTTGTCATATTCATCCTATTGCTGCTTTACTGGCTTTTTGTAGCCGAAGATATCAATGCCTGGCTGCCTGTAAACTAAAGACTTGAATCTTTCATACTAAACACTTAAGTCTTTTCGGTGAAACGTTTAAGCGTTTTCAAAAAACGTTTAAGTCTTTTGCGGGAAACGCTTAAGTCTTTTTTCCGTATGGAATACCTTGCGAATCTTTTTGTTTTCTGGAAAGAAGCGATTATTTTTGTATCAGATTGAATTCTGTACAAATGACGATATAAAGTAATAACCTATGGATAATTTTATTTTTCAGAATCCCGTAAAACTGATCATGGGACGCGGGATGATCAGTCGCTTGAGTGAAGAAATACCGGCGGACAAACGGGTGATGATTACCTTCGGTGGTGGTAGTGTGAAAAAGAATGGTGTATATGACCAGGTGAAAGAAGCACTGAAGAATCATTTCACAGTAGAGTTTTGGGGAATTGAACCCAACCCTTCCATCGAGACCTTGCGTAAGGCCATCGCTCTCGGAAAGGAGGAAAAGGTGGACTATCTGCTTGCAGTAGGAGGAGGATCGGTCATTGATGGCACCAAGCTGATTTCCGCCGGATTGCTGTATGACGGCGACGCCTGGGATCTGGTACTTGCCGGGCGTCCGGTGACCCACACCGTCCCTCTTGCCACTGTTCTTACCCTGCCTGCCACAGGATCGGAGATGAATAGCGGAGCCGTGATTTCGCGCCATGAAACCAAAGAAAAATATCCTTTCTATTCCAATTATCCTCTGTTCTCTATCCTCGATCCGGAAGTGACGTTTACTTTGCCGCCCCATCAGGTGGCTTGTGGAATTGCCGATACGTTTGTGCATGTGATGGAGCAATATATGACTACTCCGGGACAGAGCCGGGTAATGGACCGTTGGGCGGAAGGCATTTTGCAGACCTTGATGGAAATAGCTCCCAAGATCCGTGAGAATCAGCACGATTATCAGTTGATGTCCGATTTTATGCTGTCGGCCACTATGGCACTGAACGGCTTTATCGCCATGGGAGTATCTCAGGATTGGGCTACACACATGATCGGGCATGAACTGACTGCGTTGCATGGCTTGACCCACGGACACACACTGGTCATTGTCTTCCCCGGTACGTTGCGTGTGCTCCGTAAAGCAAAAGGTGACAAGATTCTGCAATATGGAGAGAGGGTGCTGGGCATTACGTCCGGAAGCCGTGACGAACGCATCGATGAAGCTATCCGCCGCACCGAAGAATTTTTCCGTTCACTGGGATTGACCACCCGCTTAAGTGAAGAGGGCATCGGCATGGAAACAATTGACGAAATAGAACGCCGCTTCAATGAACGTGGCGTGAGATATGGCGAGAATGAAGATGTCACCGGAGCGGTTGCAAAGGAAATACTGAAAAGCTCGCTATAGGCTTTTGCATTTCACCACAGATTACACAGATTAACACAGATTATTTAATTCCCGATGAATATAAATTATTAATCTGTGAAAATCCGTGTAATCTGTGGTGAATCATAGCTCACATTTGCATAGATTCTTTTATACCATGAATCAACACGATAAATAATCTGTGTTAATCTGTGTAATCTGTGGTGACCCGTTTTATTTAGCGTCCGTTTCCATGCGCATATTCTTGGTATAGAGGCTGTCGATGATACCGTCCGACAGTCCGATTGTCGGGACTGTGATCCCCGTTGCATTTACTTGTTTTGCCACTTCCAGAAAAATTTCCGCTGCCGGAACAATTACATCCGCCCGGTCGGGTTTCAGTTTAAACTGCTTGATCCGTTCTTCTTTTGATAGCGCTTTCAAGGTTTCGCAGATTTCCTTCAACGATTCAATCGGGAGGAAAGACTGTTTCTTATCCTTTTTGTCCGCCAGCCGGAAAAGCTTATTGATATTGCCTCCTGATCCTATGATCTGTATGGGAGCATATTCGGCAGCCAATGCCTGGAGGTCGGTTCGCATTTGCTCTTTTTCTTCGTTTTTCACCATGCCGCTGAGCATGCGCACGGTTCCGATGTTGTAGGAGCGTGAACTTTTGAGTTCGGAGTCACAGATCAGATTGATTTCTGTGCTGCCGCCGCCGACATCGACATACAGATAATTCTGGCCCGAAGCAAAAAGCTGTTCGATGTGGTTATCGTAGACGATATGCGCTTCTTCCTGACCGTCGATGATTTCGACACGGATACCGGTTTTCTTTTCTATCTTGCGCGTAATTTCTTTTCCGTTGCGTGCATCGCGCATGGCAGATGTGGCGCAGGCACGGTAATCCGAAACTTCGAATATTTTCATCAGTTGCTTGTAGGCTTTCATCAGCCGGATCAGTTTTTCTGCTTTCCCTTCTGATATTTCTCCGGTGGTGAAAGCGTCCTCGCCCAGCCGGAGGGGAATGCGTATCAGTTGGACTTTCCTCAACAAACCCTCGGGCGAACCCTCTTCATTTACACTCTTTATCAGTAGCCGCACGGCATTGGAGCCAATGTCGATGGCGGCATAGTTTACCTTTTTCATTCTGATTCTTTATAGTATTTGTATAATTCTTCCTGCGAGCGGAAAGGTGCATCGCTGTTTTCCCAAGTCTTGTTATCGCCGCTTCCGTCCACGATTCGCCCTTTGGCTGTGTCGCGAAGTCCGTAGCAGACCACACGTTTCAGTTCTGCTTGTATCACTTTGTCGTATACAGGCGTAAGCACTTCGATGCGGTTGTCCAGATTGCGGGGCATCCAGTCGGCCGATCCTATATAGTATTTTTCTTCCCCTCCATTGGCGAAGATGAAGATGCGCGGATGTTCCAGATAACGGTCGATGATGCCGTTGATCCGGATGTTGTCGCTGACTCCCGGGATGCCGGTCACCAGGGAGCAGTTGCCCCGGACCACCAGGTCTGTTTGTACACCGGCTGTCGAAGCTTCGTAGAGTTTCTGTATCAGTATCCGGTCGGTAATATGGTTCACTTTGGCAAGGATGTATGCCTCTTTTCCCTGTCGCTTGTTCTTGATTTCTTGGTTGATCAGGGCTGTCAGCCGTTTGCGCATATCGTTGGGCGACACGAGCAGTTCCTTGAAGTTCACCGGGAGGTAGGGCTTCTCTATGAAGTCGAATACCCGGTCTACTTCCCTCACAATGGAGCGATGTGCTGTCATGATGGTGAAATCGGTATACATCCGTGCGTTTCCTTCATGAAAATTTCCGGTGCTGATACAGGCCAGGTCGCCAAACCGTGTTCCGATATGTACCAGCTTGGAGTGGATTTTCAGACCTTCCACTCCGAATATCACTTTGATTCCTGCCTCTTGCATGCGTTTGCTCCAGCTGATGTTGGACGCTTCGTCGAAACGGGCGAGCAATTCGATGATAACCGTTACTTTTTTTCCGTTTTGTGCAGCGCAGATCAGAGCTTTCACTACCTTCGAGTCTTTGGCCAGGCGATAGAGAGTCATCTTGATGCTTTTCACTTCTTTGCTGATGGCTGCCTCGCGCAATACACGGATCACGGTATCGAACGATTGATAGGGGTAATGCAGCGACCGGTCCTGTTTCCTGATCAGTCTCAGGATACTTTCCGTCCCGTTCAGTTCCTGTTTGAAGACGGGAGGCCAGGCAGGATATTTCAGGTCGGACCGTCCGCAGTCGGGAAACTTCATCAGGTCTTTGAAGTTATGATAGCGCCCGCCTGCTACACGGGTGTCGTTTTTATCCACGTTGAGGCGGTCGGTCAGCTTTCGCAGCAGATCTTTCGGCATCTCTTTGTCATAGACGAAACGGATCGGTTCGCCCCGTTTCCGGCTTTTGATCCCCTTCGATATTTTTTGGAGCACACCTGTACGCAGATCACTGTCTATCTCCATTTCGGCGTCTTTGGTGAACTTGAAAGTGTAAGCTTCATAGTCCGTATAATTCATGCCTATGAAGATCATCGGCAAGCAGTAGCGGATAACGTCGTCCAGAAACATCAGATAGGTTTTGCCTTCCGAATCCGGCAGGCGGATGAAGCGTCCGAACTCGGCGGTGGGGAGCCCGATGACGGCATAATCTTTCATTTTCACTTTTCCCTCACTGTCTTTGCGCAACAGGCGGATGGCAAGGTAGATGTCTTCATCGGTCTGGTCGTCCGTATGACGGGACGTTTTAGTAAGAAAGAGCGGATTGGTAGACCCATTCAGCCGGTTCCGGTAGAGTGAAGTGATGAAGTGTTCCTGTTCCGGTGTCAGTTCGGTATCTTTGATGACGTGGATGTTTTCTTGCTTTAACTTCTCCATGATCGAAGCGAACGTTTCTTCAAACTGCCGGTAGTATTGATTGTGCAGCTTTCCGATCTGTTTCAAGGTGCGTGCGGCCGTGTCACGCTCTTCACGGATGTTCTTGTCATCGTACTCTACAATGCGGTTCAGTGTAGCTACGCGAACGCGGAAGAACTCGTCTAAATTGTTAGAGTAAATGCCCAGAAAGGTAAGTTGTTCCAGTAACGGAACTTCCGGGCGGGCAGCTTCAAGCAAAATGCGTTGATTGAAATACATCCAACTGATGTCCCGTTCTACATAAAGCTTTTTACGTTTCGCTTCGTCTGATTTCATTCGGATAAGAGTTTACTTATTTTTTTGCAAAAGTACGCTTGCATGATGTAATAGATATTACAATCTTGCTATGAACTTATTACAAAATTCATTTGTTCTTTTTATATGTAGACAGAAACACGTATATTCGCAGAATGTATGCGGGATAGCCCGTTAAAAAAATGTAAGATATGAAATCAATGAATTATTCTCTTATCCGCACTATTTGTGCGCTTGTCATCGGTCTGGTACTGGTACTCTGGCCGGATGCGGCAATTAACTATATTGTCATAACCATCGGCGTCCTGTTCCTGATTCCGGGATTTATTGTGCTGATCGGCTATTTCGGAACAAAGCCGGAACCGGGTGTGTCCCGCCGTTTCCCCATCGAGGGAGTGGGCAGTCTGCTATTCGGACTTTGGCTGGTCACGATGCCGGGGTTCTTTGCCGACGTACTGATGTTTCTGTTGGGCTTTATCCTGATTATGGGAGGTGTGCAGCAGATTGCCTCTCTTTCGATGGCACGTCGTTGGACGCCCGTTCCGGGAGGTTTCTATGTGATACCGGTCTTGATCCTGATAGCGGGTATCGTAGCCCTGTTTAATCCTACCGGAGCACGTAATACGGCCTTTATGATTATCGGTGTCAGTAGTTTGGTTTATGCCGTCTCCGAGCTGATCAACTGGTTCAAGTTTGCCCGCCGTCGTCCCAAGACTCCCCTGAAAGGAGAGATTGAGGATGCGGAGATTATCGAATAATAGAAGAAAGATGGGGCAAGTATTCACCACAGATTACACAGATTAACACAGATGTTTTAATCTGATTTTCAATGAAATAAATTATTAATCTGTGAAAATCCGTGTAATCTGTGGTGACATGACTGTCTGTCATTACAGTCGGTTCTTGATGCGTCGCATCGCTTCGATACAATCATCCCGCTCGCCAAATGCTGTCAGGCGGATGTATCCCTCTCCACTGGGGCCGAATCCGACTCCCGGAGTTCCTACTACGTTGGCTTCGTATAGCATCTGGTCAAAGAAGCGCCACGAGCTTGTTCCCTTTGGAGTTTTTACCCATAAATAGGGTGCGTTCACCCCTCCGTACACTTTCAGGCCGGTAGATTCCAGGCCCTCTTTCATGATCCGGGCGTTGGTCATGTAGTAATTGATTGTTTCCTGAATCTGTTCTTTTCCCTCAGGAGTGTAGATCGCTTCTGCCGCACGTTGCGTAATGTACGATGTACCGTTGAATTTGGTGCATTGCCGGCGGTTCCACAACCGGTTCAGGGGGATGCGTTCTCCTTCGAGCGTGGCTGCTGTCAGCTCTTTCGGTACGACGGTATATCCGCAACGCACTCCTGTGAAGCCTGCTGTTTTTGAGAAACTGCGAAATTCGATGGCACATTTCTTGGCCCCTTTTATTTCGTAGATGGAGTGGGGGATGTCCGGTTCCCGGATGTAAGCTTCATAGGCTGCATCAAACAAAATCAGGGTGTCGTTGGCCAATGCGTAATCCACCCATTTCTTCAGTTCCGCCTTTGTCAGCGTCGTACCGGTCGGGTTGTTGGGGTAGCAGAGGTATACAATGTCGATACGCTTCTCCGGAATGGCCGGAATAAAATGATTTTCGGCAGTGCAGGGCATATAAGTGACGTTGCTCCACTTTCCGCTTTCGGTGTCCAATACTCCGGCACGTCCGCACATGACGTTACTGTCAATGTAGACCGGATAAATGGGGTCTGTGACACCTACGCTGTTATCGTGCCGGAGGATATCTCCGATATTGCCCGTATCGCTTTTGGCACCGTCGTTGACAAATACCTCTGTAGGTGAAAGATGTATGCCGCGCGGAGCATAATCGTTTTTGATGATGGCTTCGATCAGGAAGTCATATCCTTGTTCGGGGCCGTATCCGCGGAAAGTTTCGGCCGATGTCATCTCTTCGACTGCCTTGTGCATGGCTTCGATACAGGCTTTGGGCAGGGGACGGGTCACGTCACCGATCCCCAGCCGGATGATGTCCCGCTTCGGGTGCGTTATTTTAAAAGTATTGACTTTCTTTGCTATGTCCGAGAACAGATAGCTTCCCGGTAATTTCAAAAAATGTTCGTTTACTAATGCCATATTGTTCTTGTTTTAGCTTTTCAGTTGGGTTGATACCTGATTTTATGGGTAACTATTCTCTCAGTTCTATGGTTCCATCGAAAACTTTTACGGCCGGTCCGGTCATAGATATATGGCCTGTTGCTTCGTCCCATTCTATGGTCAGTGTGCCTCCGTCCATTACTACGTTAACGGTTCGCCCCGTCCGTCCCGTGAGGTGTGCGGCTACGGCTGTAGCGCAGGCACCTGTCCCGCAGGCTTGTGTGATGCCCGATCCTCTTTCCCAAACCCGCATCCGGATTGTATTCTCTCCCGTTATCTGGGCAAACTCTACATTTGTACGGTCGGGGAACAGAGGATGTTTTTCCAGCTTCGGTCCCATCTCCGAAAGATTGACGATCCGGATGTCGTCCACAAAAGTGACGAGATGCGGGTTGCCCATTGACACTTGGGTAGAAAGGAACGGAAATTCGCCATCGAAGTCAATCGTACCGGTTTCCAATGGTACCCCCATGTCGACCGTTACAGTTTCTACGGTCCGTCCTTCAAGGTGTAGTTCCAATATTTTGATGCCCGAGAGGGTGTCCAGTGTGATAACGTTTTTGGAGGTCAGTCCGTATTCATAGAGATATTTGCCGATGCATCGGCTTGCATTGCCACACATCATGGCCTCCGAACCGTCGGCATTGAATATGCGCATACTGAAATCCGCTTTATCCGAGTGTCCGATCAACACAAGTCCGTCACTCCCGATTCCCGTATGATAAGCACTCCATTCGATGGCTGCCTTTTCGGGACGGGCGATTGGAAATCTGAGAGTATTTACATAGATGTAATCATTCCCTGTTCCATGCATCTTGGTGAATTGAATCGCTCTTGCCATTTTTATCAATATTGATTGATTTATGTATCCTTTTGTATTGTTACTGCACAAAGATATGTCTTTTTGACTTTTGTTTTTATAAAAAGCATGTCTTATATCTATTTATTTTACCCTGTCTTCCATTCTGCAATACTTTTGCTCGTTTTTGCTTCCGGATCGAAATAAGAATACTTCGTATTTTAATAAACTGTAATAAAGCGATTTTGTTCTGTGTCCTTTGGGGGAATTTTGTAATGGGAGGGATGGATTGATTCAGGTCAATTGGATCTTTTTATAAAAGAGGAGATGTGTCGAAAAGTCGTATTCACCACAGATTACACGGATTTATACAGATAAATAGTATTGGTTATCAGTAGATTAAAATCGTTTTGTGTAATCTGTGGTGAGTTATGAAACACCCTTTCTCAAGTGCTTCCTTTTTCTATGACGTTATCCGGACTGTATCAGAATATATATTTAAGTCCGAAGTTGTGGCTGATGTTGTGTGGAGTCGCTCCCCATTCTTTATTCCATTCTTTAAATGGTTTTAGGAGTCCGTATCCGAAAGTGTACGAGAAACCGATGTGTTTGATTTCGTAAGCAAACCCTGCCTGCACTCCTGCATCGAACCGTTTGAGAACGGCTTCGTCACCGCTAAACAGATCGAATTTCATGCTTGTCCCCTCCCATTCGTCGGTGTATTTTCCTTTGCCGGCTATTCCGATGGCGGCATACGGGCCTGCATTGAAAATCAGTCGGCCGAAATCCGATATGATGAAGCGGGCGGCTATCAGGACAGGGATTTCCAGATATACAGGGTCGACAGTGATTTCTCCTTGGCCATCGGAGCCTCTTCTGCCCATGTTCTTACAACCTTTGGCCACCACATTGACAGAAGGCTGCAATGAAAAATAGGTTGAGAAATTATAGTTCAATCCGACACCGCCCTGGATGTATAAATGATTGTTGCCTCCATAGATGTCTTCGTTATTGTTTTCAAGATTGTATCCGCTGACTCCAACCCCGGCTTGTATAAAGAATGCCAGTTTTTTCTCTAAGTCGAGGGTAACATTCATTATGGGTCTTATTTTTACGTCTTTGGGTTGCATACCGATGTATTTTACCCGTATTCTCTGTGCCTTTTCGGGGATTTCTTTTAAAGTAAAACGTCCGTCGACGTCTGTGATGGTGCTGATATCTGTTCCTAATACGCTCACCAATGCCCCAACGACGGGCTGTCCGTCCTTTTTAAACACAATAGTGCCCGAAACCTCCGGGATCTGGGCCATTATCATTCCCGAAATCATAGAAATGAATAATAATGCAAATAACTTTTTCATCTTTATTTTTAATTTATGTAAGTGTAATTAAGTACAAATATATAGAAATATTTTTATGAATGTTAGGCGTGGAGGATGAATTTTGCATTTTCATTGTTGGGATTCCGAAAAGAAAAAGAAGAAATAATGAGGGCTTCGGTACTCTGTTTCGTCTTTTCTGACGGCATTGTCCGAAGCCCCCCTGTTTACAGTAGTCCTGATTGAGACACTATTCGAGTTTTAAGAACATGTCTTTTAGATTGATCGTTACGCAATCAAATTGATTGATCATATCCATGCCGATGTTTCCGTCATCTTCGGCCGGGATGCCGTTGGGGGTAATATCCACTGCGAGGTTTTTTAAGTGGGCGGTTGCATCTCCAATCTCCATATCGAATGAAGGCAAACGTAATATATCTTTTGTAACGACATGATTGAATCCGCCACCGGTTATTTTTTCTTTTTTGCCGATACTCTCGAATTCGGCCTTATGCTTTTCGTAATACTGATAAAACAATCCGGCTGTGCTGTTTCCCGTATCGAAATGCAGCATAAGTGTTTCGCCGTTTGCCTGGGCTTTCAGCTTCAGTGCACGGTCAACTTTCATCAAGTTACGTCCGTAAGATGGGAGAGGTGTGGAGCTCTTGGGAAAAACGATTTTTTTATCTTTGGGATAAATGCGGACTTCATCGAATAAGCCGATAAAATCCATACCGAGAACCGCGTCAACTATCATAATACTGTCAAACTCATTGGGGGGTGCTATGGTGATGAGGGAGTTATGGAAAGTAATGCTCCCGATTTGCATATTCTCCAAAGTTCCGAAATTTCCCGTCATGGCTCCGGGTAAATTGGAATTTATTACCAAAGAGTCACTTAAAATGCGTACACCTGTTTCTTTAGCCATGCGTTGCGACATGTAGCTTGTTCCGGCTCCTGTATCGAAAATAAATTGATAGGTTTTTCCGTTTATGGTCACAGGTATTAGAATTGTCGTACCGCGCCATCCTTTGGGCTCGATGCTTGTCGGTAACTTCACTTTCTCGATATCGACAGGAATGATGATATCCTCTTGCGGACATGTGATGCCCGGAGCCGGAATGTTCTTCAACTGATCATAGAAATAACAGATACCTTCGAGGCTTTTGTACATTCCTTGTTCTGCACTTTGCTGTTTGAGTTGTTCCATAATGCTTCGCGAGTTTTGTGCGGCTGTGGCATAATTCCCTTTGAGACCATCAATCTGACATGCGAGGATAGCCATGTTAAGTGCATTTTGACCGCCAATCTCGGCTTGGTGGTTGACCAGTAGTTTGTGGATGCTTTGCAGGGCTTCATCCGGACGATTGAAGTAATAGCCGATCAGTGCCTCGGACATTAGCTTTAGGAAATCCGCCTGCATGGAGTCTTTTAGTATCGGATAGTTTTTTTCAAGTCCGAACCAATCCGCTTGATTTAAAAAAGTTCCTATACGTTCATCGGCGCTTTGTGAAAAAGCGGGAACTGAAACAAGGATCGTTAATAAGAATAGGATTTTTTTCATTTTAGATGTTTTTTATGTTGTGTACGTTCTGTTTGTAAATGCCATGTCTTTTTGCATGACCGTAAATGTAGATAATTAATTTGAAATATTGGAAGACTTGGTTTTGAATTATTATAGGCATGTCCCCAAACATACTTTTTCGGGGACCCGAAAAAAAATCCCTTGAGCGGGTGGATACTCACTCAAGGGAGAATGTAAAAAAATGATTGGATACCGAGATTTATTTTTTCAGTAGATTTTTCAGCTGTACCGGTTCGTTGGTGGTGATGAAATCTACTTTACGATCGATCAGCCATTTCATGTCATCCGTCTTGTTCACGGTCCAGGCATTCACTTTCATGCCCAAATCATGGCATTCCTGAATCCATTCGGGATGTTTGCGGAATACGGTGTAATGATAGTCCGGACCGGCACACCCCAGTTCTTTCAGCTCCTTGGGTGACAGGTTACCG
Source organism: Bacteroides fragilis NCTC 9343 (assembly GCF_000025985.1). NCBI lineage: Bacteria > Pseudomonadati > Bacteroidota > Bacteroidia > Bacteroidales > Bacteroidaceae > Bacteroides > Bacteroides fragilis. The sequence goes on along the minus strand of NC_003228.3, from coordinate 3,101,601 downwards.
TCAAGATAGTAGACGGGAGTGCCTTCTGGAGCCAAGCGGATAAATTCTTTGGTGGCATGCAGGGAGAAGGTGATATACTCCATCCGTTCCTCCAGTCCCATGTCTTTGACCAGGGCAACGATTTTTTCGATGGCTTTCGTTTCGCGGAGTGGGGTGCTGTGTGCTTTCAGTTCAAGAATTAACCGGGTGTGTAGCGGTTGTGCCGCTTTCAAGTATTTGGCAAGGGTAGGCAGGCTTTCCCCATTATCGAGTTTGATGGCTGTCAGTGCGGTGGAAGGTGAGTTTTCCATCCTTTTCCCTTTAAATGTGGGGTCATGGTTGACCACTAACTGGTCATCGGCTGCCAGCCATACATCAAACTCCGAACCGTAGCATCCGATGGAGTCGGCTTTTAGCAAGGCGGCGATACTGTTTTGCGCAGAACCTTCGGTTTTCCAGAATCCGCGATGGGCAATGACCTGAGTTTGCGCAGAGGCATTGTATGCTGAAAAAAGCAGGGCAGAGGCAAACAGAAGTTTTTTAATTTTCATATATTTCAGTTTTTGGTTCGCCTTCAAAGATATAAAAAGTAACGCAATTTAGCCGGATAAGGATGCTAATCTGCGTTAAACAAAGCTATAAAATTCTTTTAAATCTCTTTACAATACATTCCTGTGTACCGAAAACGGGAGTATGAATAGGAGAAACGCTTCCGTGGACAGGGTGTAGCCATCCGTCTGTCGGGGCTACACCCAGGACGTCCGATGGCTACACCCTTTGCCTGTTGGAGCTACACCCTTTTTTAATATGCTTCTTCGTGTACTCCTTTTACGGCACGTCCGCTGGGATCGTTCAGGTTCTTGAACGCGGTGTCCCATGCCAGTGCCTCGGCTGTCGAACAGGCTACACTGGGGATACTGGGTACGCTGCGGGCGGCGCTTTCACTGGGGAAGTGCTCTTCGAAGATGCTGCGGTAGTAATACTCTTCTTTATTCATAGGGGTGTGGATGGGAAAACGTTCTGCGGCATGTGCCATCTGTTCGTCACTGACAGCCGTTGCGGTAATCTCTTTCAGCGTATCTATCCAACTATATCCCACACCGTCACTGAACTGTTCTTTTTGGCGCCAGGCGATGCCGGAAGGGAGCATATCCGCAAAGGCTTCGCGCAGGACTTTCTTTTCGATGACTTTTCCCGGAGCCATTTTTATTTCGGGATCGAGTTGCATGGCCACATCCAGAAACTCTTTGTCGAGGAAAGGGACACGTCCTTCCACACCCCATGCTGCGAGGCTCTTATTGGCGCGAAGGCAATCGTATAGATGTAGTTTAGACAGTTTGCGTACAGTCTCTTCGTGAAAGGCACGGGCATCGGGTGCTTTGTGGAAATAAAGGTAGCCGCCGAAGATCTCGTCGGCACCTTCACCGCTCAATACCATCTTGATGCCCATCGACTTGATGACACGTGCCAACAGATACATCGGTGTAGAAGCACGGACGGTAGTTACGTCGTATGTCTCAATGAAATAGATAACATCCCGGATGGCATCGAGCCCTTCCTGAAGGGTGTAGTTTATTTCATGATGAACCGTACCGATGTATTCGGCTACTTCACGTGCTTTGATCAGGTCCGGTGCACCTTTCAGTCCGATGGCAAAGGAGTGTAGCTGCGGCCACCATGCATCGCTTGCGCCATCGGTTTCAATGCGTTTGGCGGCATACTTTTTGGCAATGGCAGAGATAACAGAACTGTCCAGCCCGCCCGAAAGAAGCACTCCGTAAGGTACGTCGGACATCAGTTGACGGTGTACGGCATTCTCAAGGGCGTCCTGAATCTGCCGGGTGGGAGACCGGCTGTCCGCCTGCTTGTCGTTCTCCTCTTTATATTCCATCCAGTCACGGGTGTACCAGCGTTTCATCGTCCCCTCCTTGCTGTGATAGTAGTGTCCGGGTAAGAAGGGTTCGTACTCGTCGCAGAACCCTTCGAGCGCTTTGAGTTCGCTGCCGAAGTAGACATGTCCTTCGGCGTCCTTTCCTATATATAAAGGTATTACACCGATGGGGTCCCGGGCAATCAGGTATTCGTCTTTTTCTTCATCATAAAGGGCAAAGGCGAAGATGCCGTTCAGCTCTTCAAGGAAATGAATACCTTTGTCGCGGTAAAGGGCGAGGATCACCTCACAGTCACTCCCGGTCCGGAACTCGTAGCGGCCGGCATATTGGGCGCGGATGTCACGGTGGTTATAGATTTCGCCGTTAACCGCCAGTACTTGCTTCCGGTCGGATGAATAAAGAGGCTGTCCTCCGCTTTGCGGATCGACTATGGAAAGGCGTTCGTGTGCCAGGATGGCACTTCCGCCACAATACATTCCACTCCAGTCGGGCCCGCGGTGACGTATTTTGCGTGCCATTCGGAGAGCCTTGTTCCTGAGTTCCCTGCTCTGAATCTTTATATTGAAGATTCCTGCTATTCCACACATAATTGTAATTGTTTTAAAGGATTTATGTTTTTATGATAATAACTTCACCGTTCATCTGAAATATTCCTCTATCTTCACCGCAGGCATACATGTAGCTGCCATGACATACACGATGGGACGGGAACCATCTCGCGGTTCTATTGCCTGCCCCTTTGCTTTGACTTTGCTGTTAAAAAGTTCTCGTTTCTTCATTCTGTTTAGCTTTATTATATGATAACGCTCGGTTGTCCTATCAAAATGTCCGGTAAATATAGAGATTTAATTTCATTATGATGAATATTCGATTGGTTTGCTTGACACTAATTATCTTATCTAAACTAGAATGTTTCGGATTGTAAGCGAATTAACTACTTTTTGTTTCGATCTGTAAGTTGCTTCCATTCTATCGTTAAACGATTATAATCTCTTTCTTTTTGAGATTGAAATAATAGATTAATTAACGTTTTGGTATTAAAACAACTTTTTTGTACGTTTATGTCAAATATTTATAGGAAAGCTTATCTTTATGTCATATAGATTGTGTATCTTTGCACGCGAAAACAAAAAAGGATAATATGTGTGGAATCGTAGGCTACATTGGTAAGAGAGAAGCCTACCCCATCCTTATCAAGGGGCTGAAGCGACTGAAGTATCGCGGATACGACAGCGCCGGGGTAGCGATCATCAACGACAACCAGCTGTTAAATGTATATCGGCCGCAAGGCGAAACGTTCGTGTTTGCTTCTGACGGCATTATCGAGACTCCCACCGTTATCCTCCAAGAATTTCCATCCCAAAGTTACATCTTCCGTAACAGTACTTATACAGAGGTACCCGTTTATTCCTTTTCTTCTTTCCGTCCGATGCATCAGTTTTGTAAGATAACGGCTTCTCGTGCTGTGAGGCCGGAAACATTAAAGTGCTCTGATTCGTTGATAATTAGAGAGGCTTTTTCTGACACACTGTTGCAAGGCGGGAAAGATGAAGCGACCGGGATAAGGGAAGAGAGTGTGACTATGGAGTGAGTTCGATAACCCATGTATAAATAATACGAATCAAGAGTTGGAGCAGATATGTTTGAACTCTTGGGAAAAACGATAAGCCCTTTAATTTTTGATTCGTGTAAACTGCTAAATAGAGAATAGATGGAACAACTGAAACATGAATGTGGCGTTGCCATGATACGTTTGCTTAAACCGCTGGAGTACTATGAAAAGAAGTACGGAACGTGGATGTACGGGCTGAATAAGCTCTATCTGCTGATGGAAAAGCAGCATAACCGTGGTCAGGAAGGTGCCGGTCTGGCGTGTGTGAAACTGGAAGCAAATCCGGGTGAGGAGTATATGTTCCGTGAGCGGGCATTGGGTTCCGGTGCCATCACCGAGATATTTGAGACAGTACAAAGCAACTTCAAGGATCTGAGCAAAGAACAGTTGCACGATGCCGCGTTTGCCAAACGGACGCTGCCTTTTGCCGGAGAAGCTTATATGGGGCATCTGCGTTACTCGACTACCGGAAAATCCGGGATATCTTATGTTCATCCGTTTCTCAGAAGAAATAACTGGCGGGCGAAGAATCTTGCTCTTTGCGGCAACTTCAACATGACTAATGTGGATGAAATTTTTGCCCGTATCACAGCCATCGGCCAGCATCCCCGTAAGTATGCCGATACGTATATTATGTTGGAACAAGTGGGGCACAGGCTCGACCGTGAAGTGGAACGTCTCTTTAACCTGGCTGAGGCTGAAGGCCTGACCGGCATGGGCGTGACGCATTACATTGAGGACCACATCGACCTTGCCAACGTGTTGCGCACGTCGAGTAAAGAATGGGACGGGGGGTATGTGATGTGCGGACTGACCGGTAGCGGAGAGAGCTTTGCATTGCGTGACCCGTGGGGGATTCGTCCGGCGTTCTGGTATCAGGATGACGAGATTGCGGTGCTTGCTTCCGAACGTCCGGTGATTCAGACGGCACTCAATGTTCCGATAGGAGAAATCAGGGAATTACTGCCGGGACAGGCCCTCCTGATCAGTAAAGAGGGAAAGTTGCGTACGGCACAGATCAATAAGGCACGGGAGAAGAAAGCCTGTTCGTTCGAGCGGATCTACTTCTCGCGAGGCAGTGACGCGGATATTTACAAGGAGAGAAAACAATTGGGTGAGAAACTGGTTCCGAACATCCTGAAAGCGATTGATAATGACCTCGACCATACCGTCTTCTCGTTCATCCCGAATACGGCAGAGGTGGCATTTTACGGTATGCTTCAGGGGCTGGACAATTATTTGAATGAAGAGAAGGTGCGGCAGATTGCGAGCCTGGGACATCATCCGGATCACGATGAACTGGAAGTGATTCTGTCCCGCCGTATCCGTTCGGAGAAAGTGGCTATCAAAGATATCAAACTGCGCACTTTCATTGCCGAGGGTAATAGCCGGAATGACTTGGCAGCACACGTATATGACATCACATACGGCAGTCTCCGTTCCGGTATCGACAATCTGGTGATTATCGACGACAGCATTGTTCGCGGTACTACTCTGAAACAGAGTATTATCGGTATCCTCGACCGTCTGGGACCGAAGAAGATAGTCATCGTCTCTTCTTCTCCGCAAGTTCGCTATCCCGACTATTACGGTATTGATATGGCGAAGATGTCCGAATTCATCGCCTTTAAAGCTGCAATTGAATTGCTGAAGGACCGGGATATGAAAGATGTGATCGCATCGGCTTACCGGAAGTCGAAAGATCAGGTGGGACTGCCGAAAGAGCAGATGGTAAACTATGTGAAGGATATTTATGCTCCTTTCACCGATGAGGAGATTTCGGAGAAGATGGTGGAACTGCTGACGCCGAAAGGAACGAAAGCGAAAGTGCAGATTGTCTATCAGCCGCTCGAGGGGCTGCACGAGGCGTGTCCCAATCATACGGGAGACTGGTACTTCAGTGGCAACTATCCTACACCGGGCGGGGTGAAGCTGCTGAACGAAGCATTTATTAACTACATCGAGCAGGTGTACCAATTTTAAAAGAAAGGTGAACTTAAATAAAGAAAAGATAAGAATGAAGAATGTGACTTTGATCCTTGACGACGGGAGCCGTTTCCACGGTAAGTCGTTCGGTTACGAAAAGCCCGTGGCAGGTGAAGTAGTGTTCAATACCGCCATGACCGGTTATCCGGAGAGTCTGACCGACCCTTCGTATGCGGGGCAGTTGATGACACTGACGTATCCGCTGGTGGGCAACTATGGTGTACCTCCTTTTAGCATAGAGCCTGGCGGACTGGCTACGTTTATGGAGAGCGAACGCATCCATGCCGAAGCTATTATCGTAAGCGATTACTCACAGGAATACAGTCATTGGAATGCCGTTGAGAGTCTGGCTGACTGGCTGAAGCGTGAGCAGGTGCCGGGCATCACGGGGATCGATACCCGTGAGTTGACCAAAGTGTTGCGTGAACATGGGGTGATGATGGGACGGATCGTATTTGACGATGAACCGGAGAGTGCTCCGGAAGCTGTATACAGTGGAGTGAACTACGTAGACAAGGTTTCATGCAAAGAGGTGATCCGTTATAACGAGGGGGCGGACAAGAAGAAAGTGGTGCTTGTGGATTGCGGTGTGAAGACGAACATTATCCGTTGCCTGCTTCGCCGGGATGTGGCAGTGATCCGTGTACCCTGGAATTATGATTTCAATCATCTGAAGTTCGACGGACTCTTCATCTCCAACGGACCGGGTGATCCGGATACGTGTGATGCTGCCGTGCAGAACATCCGTAAAGCGATGCAGAATCCCAAGTTACCTATTTTCGGTATCTGCATGGGTAACCAGTTGCTGAGCAAAGCCGGAGGGGCTAAAATATACAAGCTGAAATACGGGCATCGCAGCCACAACCAGCCGGTACGCATGGTTGGCACGGAACGTTGTTTCATCACTTCGCAGAATCATGGTTATGCGGTAGACAATAATACACTTGGCACCGACTGGGAACCGCTGTTTATCAATATGAATGATGGCTCTAACGAAGGAATACGCCATAAGACGAATCCCTGGTTCTCTGCACAGTTCCATCCGGAAGCAGCCAGCGGACCCACGGATACGGAGTTCCTCTTCGACGAGTTCGTGAAGTTGCTCTAAAGTATATTCTGCATAAAGAGATAGAAACGAATCTGTTTTACCACAGAGTAACACGGAGTCTCACAGAGTTTTAATTTCTTGTTTATAAGATGTTAAGAGAAAATAATCTCTGTGGAACTCTGTGTTACTCTGTGGTAAACCAAACTCAAAAACATTATAATAATGAAAGAAAACAATATAAAGAAAGTACTGCTGCTTGGTTCCGGTGCCTTGAAGATCGGTGAGGCCGGTGAATTTGATTATTCCGGTTCCCAAGCACTCAAAGCCTTGAAAGAGGAGGGCATTGAAACCATCCTGATCAACCCCAACATCGCTACCGTGCAGACATCGGAAGGCGTGGCCGACCAGATATACTTCCTTCCCGTGACACCCTACTTTGTGGAGAAGGTGATCCGGAAGGAACGTCCCGAAAGCATTATGCTCGCCTTTGGCGGACAGACGGCATTGAACTGCGGAGTCGCCCTTTACCGCGAAGGGATTCTGGAGAAATATAATGTGAAAGTTCTGGGAACTCCCGTACAGGCCATTATCGACACCGAGGACCGTGAACTTTTCGTCGACAAGCTGAACGAGATCGATGTGAAGACCATCAAGAGCGAGGCGGTGGAGAATGCAGAAGACGCCCGTCGTGCTGCCCGGGAATTGGGCTATCCGGTCATTGTCCGTGCAGCTTACGCACTGGGCGGATTGGGTTCGGGTTTTTGTGACAATGAAGAAGAACTGGACCTACTCGTGGAAAAAGCTTTCTCTTTCTCTCCGCAGGTATTGGTTGAGAAGAGCCTCCGTGGCTGGAAGGAGGTGGAGTACGAGGTGGTGCGTGACCGTTTTGACAACTGTATCACGGTCTGCAATATGGAGAATTTCGACCCGCTGGGCATCCATACCGGTGAGTCTATCGTGATAGCTCCTTCACAAACCCTGACCAATAAGGAGTATCATAAACTGCGCGAGCTCGCCATCCGCATCATCCGCCACATCGGCATTGTGGGAGAATGTAACGTGCAATATGCTTTCGACCCCGAAAGTGAAGACTATCGCGTGATCGAGGTGAATGCCCGCCTGAGCCGTTCGTCTGCCCTGGCTTCCAAGGCTACCGGTTATCCACTTGCCTTTGTGGCTGCAAAACTCGGACTTGGCTACGGGTTGTTCGACCTGAAGAACTCTGTGACGAAAACCACCAGTGCCTTCTTTGAGCCGGCACTTGATTATGTAGTCTGCAAAATTCCGCGTTGGGACCTCGGTAAGTTCCACGGTGTGGACAAGGAACTCGGCTCTTCGATGAAGTCCGTCGGTGAGGTAATGGCCATTGGCCGCACTTTTGAGGAAGCGATTCAGAAGGGTTTGCGAATGATCGGACAGGGGATGCATGGTTTTGTGGAAAACAAGGAACTCGTTATCCCCGACATCGACAAAGCACTGCACGAACCGACCGATAAACGTATCTTTGTCATCTCGAAGGCTTTCCGTGCCGGATATACCATCGATCAGGTGCACGAACTGACAAAGATCGACAAGTGGTTCCTCCAGAAATTGATGAATATCATGAATACTTCTGAGGAACTCCATCAGTGGGGGAACAATCACAAGCAGATAGCCGACTTGCCTGCCGACCTGCTCAAGCAAGCCAAGCGTCAGGGATTCTCCGATTTCCAGATTGCACGTGCCATCGGCTACGAAGGCGATATGGAAGACGGTAGCCTTTATGTCCGCAATTACCGTAAGAGCCTGGGCATTGTTCCCGTGGTGAAGCAAATCGATACGCTGGCTGCCGAATATCCGGCACAGACCAATTATCTTTACCTGACCTATAGCGGCACAGCCAACGACGTCACTTACCTGGGTGACCATCGTTCTATCGTCGTTCTCGGTTCGGGTGCCTACCGGATCGGTTCTTCCGTGGAGTTCGACTGGTGCGGGGTGCAGGCGCTTAATACGATCCGTAAGGAAGGATGGCGTTCGGTGATGATCAACTATAATCCCGAAACCGTATCGACCGACTATGATATGTGTGACCGGCTTTACTTTGACGAACTGACATTCGAACGCGTGATGGATGTCCTTGAACTGGAGAATCCGCACGGAGTCATTGTTTCCACCGGCGGACAGATACCTAACAATCTCGCCCTGCGTCTCGATGCCCAGAACATCCACATTCTCGGAACATCCGCCCAGAGCATCGACAATGCCGAGGACCGCGACAAATTCTCCGCCATGCTCGACCGTATCGGAGTGGATCAACCGGAGTGGCGTGCCCTTACTTCACTCGAGGACATTAACTCGTTTGTCGATAAGGTAGGTTTCCCTGTGCTTGTCCGTCCGTCATATGTGCTCAGCGGTGCGGCAATGAACGTATGCTCCAACCAAGAAGAGCTGGAACGCTTTCTGCAACTGGCGGCCAACGTATCGAAGAAGCATCCGGTAGTGGTCAGCCAGTTCATCGAACATGCCAAGGAGGTGGAGATGGATGCTGTGGCACAGAACGGTGAAATCATCGCTTATGCAATCTCCGAACACATTGAGTTTGCGGGAGTACATTCCGGTGACGCCACTATCCAGTTTCCGCCGCAGAAGTTGTATGTAGAGACGGTTCGTCGCATTAAACGCATCAGTCGTGAGATAGCCAAGGCGCTCAATATCTCCGGCCCGTTCAACATTCAGTATCTGGCTAAAGACAATGATATAAAGGTGATCGAGTGTAATCTTCGTGCCAGCCGTTCGTTCCCCTTCGTCAGCAAGGTATTGAAGATCAATTTTATCGAACTTGCCACGAAAGTCATGCTCGGCCTGCCTGTTGAGAAGCCGGAGAAGAATCTGTTCGAACTCGATTATGTCGGGATCAAGGCGAGCCAGTTCTCTTTCAACCGCCTCCAGAAAGCCGACCCTGTATTGGGAGTGGATATGGCTTCGACCGGTGAAGTGGGTTGCATTGGCAGCGATACTTCCTGTGCCGTGCTCAAGGCTATGCTTTCCGTGGGTTATCGCATCCCGAAGAAGAAGATTCTGCTTTCTACCGGAACACCGAAGCAGAAAGTGGATATGCTCGAGGCGGCCCGTATGTTGCAGAAGAAGGGATATGATATTTTCGCGACAGGAGGTTCCAGCAAGTTCCTTACCGAGAATGGTGTGGAGAACACCCGTGTTTATTGGCCCAGTGAAGAGGGACATCCCCAGGCACTCGAGATGTTGCATAAGAAAGAGATCGACATGGTGGTCAATATTCCCAAGAATCTGACTGCCGGTGAACTGGACAATGGTTACAAGATCCGTCGTGCCGCCATCGACCTCAACATCCCGCTGATCACTAATGCCCGCCTGGCGAGCGCGTTTATCAATGCGTTCTGCACGATGGACATTGACGATATAGCGATCAAGTCGTGGGAAGAGTATAAGTAAGGACTTTAGGGCTTCACCACAGATTGGCAGACACAATGCACGGAGAAGATATAAATCGGATTGAATTATGAATCTGTGTCGTCGGTTAATCTGTGGTGAATCTTCCGGTACATTCACTTTTGCTTAACAATCCTGAAAACCGGAACTTTTTCTGCTGCCTGTTGTTGAGAGTACATATAAATCAATAAAGAGTGTAATAATGAATATAGCAGAGCAATTGGATGCCGTATCCGGAACGAACCGTCTGGTGTTGGTGGAATTTTATGCAGACTGGTCTCCTCATTATGAATGGCTGGAACCTGTAGTACGGACTTACGAGAAGCAAGTTTCCGAGGTGATTAAAGTGAATATCGTGGAGGACAAGACAGTGGCAGATTCGTTCAATATCGAGACAGCCCCGGCTTTTATTCTCTTGCAGCGCGGGCACGAATTGTGGAGACAAGTGGGAGAACTGACCATCGATGAACTTAAACTGGTATTGGAAGAGTTTAAATAGCAAAGTGCTGATTATGCCGTTTTGTATTTTCTACCCGATGTAGCTTACGCTATATCGGGTAGTTTGTTTATGGGCTATCAAATAACGGCTTATATTCCTGTTCCTGTTTTTCAATAAGTTACTTTTATTGTCTGTAGAGTCGCATTATGGCGGCTGTTTTTCTCTTTCCTTGTTGCATGTGTTGTCTGCATCGCGCTTTTGCACGCCGATTGCTATTGGGTAAACAGAGGGATTGTCTATGCTGAAAAGTAGATAAGCGGACGATAGGAAGCTTCTTACGCTTTCTTTATACCTGATGCAACGTTTGTTTTAATGAAATAGAGCTTTTGTTTTAAACTAATGCCGCCTCTCTTTTAAAGAAATACCACTTTGGTTCCTTAGGAAAAGAGCATCTTTATTGAATATTCCGATCCGATTCTGCATTATTTTGCGTTTTGTATGCGTTCTGTATGCAATCCTGTCCTCTATTATACCTGTTTTGATAAAAGTGTGAGTAAGCAAACAAGTGGAAATAACAATAAAATGGCAGGTAAATATGCAGTAAGGATATCAAGGTGAATTCACCTTTTTTGATATTCCTGTGGAGTCATTCCCGTCATTCGCTTAAAGAACTTGCAGAAGAAAGAGGGATTCGGAAAATGAAGTTCGTCCGAGATTTGGTAAACAAGCAGATTGCTGTGTTTCAATAACACTTTTGCTTCGAGAATGACGGACTGGTTGATCCATTCCATTACTGTCTGGTGACTGACCTGCCGGATCAGGGTGTTCAGGTAACGTGGGGTCAGGCATAACTTGTCGGCATAGAAGCCCACGGTGCGTTCGTTTTTGCTGAACTCGTTCACCAATGCGATGAACCGCCAGAATATTTCTTCCTGATGTGAAAACCTGTGGGAAGTGTCGTTCGCTTCTTCCGTGCGTATATACTTTATGTTGTGCAACAAGGCTGCGAGCAGATGCTGCACCACTTCCCGGCGGAAAGGGACTTCCTGAACCGTGTCCCATATCAGCGTGAAATATGCATCTGACAGTTTCCATTCGGTATCCGTCACCTGCGTGACAAGGTTTTGCCGTGTATGCGATTCAAAGAGCTGGTCGCCTCGCAGGAGCGGAAGGAAATCTTTGTCGGCTGCAATCATCTGAAAATCATAATCGGGTGTGAACTCCAAAAGTTCGATGATAGAGCCGGGGAGGAATGTGGCAATGGTTTGGGGATATATGTTGTACTCTATCAGGTTGATTGTGATCCGGGCTTTGCCGCGTAGTCCCCGGATAATTCTTCCTTCTTTCAGCCGGTAGGGCTGTCCCAGACGGAACAGGCGGCTTTCCATATGGGTGAAGCTGATGACAATCCCGAAATCGGGGGTGACAAAGCGATATTCGTTATTGCGTACGATATTGCTGTGTTTCAGCAGGTCGAGCGCCAGTTCCAGAGGTTTGTTCTTTTCCATAAATCAGTTTTTATCACACGGCAAACTTAGGTAAAATATACGATTTATAAGCAGGTCCGATATAAAGAATAGCATATTTTATCCCATAAAAGAATGAAATTTAATGCATGCTCCCGCGAACCGAAAGATACATCCGGACCGGAGCCTGATCTCCCGGCCGGGCTGAAGAGTGTGGCTGTCATTGGGGTAATGAAGGGCAGACGGTAGTGTGGAGTTTGTTTCAAAACAGTTAATATAATTTAATCGGAATCAAATTTATCCATACAAACAATCCGGAGTTACGAACTATTCGTATATTTGTTAGTAATTAATAACTTAAATATAATTCTGCATGAAAACCTCTTATCTACTCCTGTCCTCCGCTTTGTTGCTGGGATGCCTATCCGCTTGCAACACTTCCCCCCGGGAACCTAAAGCTATGGAAGCAAACGATGGAAGCGTAACTACTGTCGAAAGCAACGGAAACAAACTGACGGTATGTGACTTATCGGCTGTAAAAGACACGATAGAAGTGCCGCTCAGCGAGTTTGTGGAAGACTGTCGCATCGTGCGTTTTGAGACCTCTGAAGAGGCATACTTCAAAGCCTGGTTTATCAATGCTACCGATAAGCATATCGGTATCCGTCAGGGAAACCAGGATGTGTTTAAACTGTTTGACAGGGATGGTAAGTTTCTGTATAATGTCGGTTCCGTAGGAAGCGGTCCCGGTGAATATGACACCACCCTCTACGATGAATGCATTGATGAGAAGAACGGCCATATCTTCTTCACACCTTTTGTGGGGAAAAGAATCATGATGTATGATATCAACGGGCAATGGATTAAAGATATTCCGCTTCCCATGCAAATTAATAAAGCGAAAATATGGGTGAATGAAGACGGAAGCTTATCTGTTGTACACATGCCTTTCGAGGAAGGTGAGCCCCTTGCTTTCAGGGTGGATACCGAAGGGAATATACTGAACCAAATTCCGGCAACTGCCGCAACGAAGGTGATGAACTTCGACGGAGAGGTTTTCTCTTATAGGAACTGTGGCGATTTCGATTTCTTCCATACCGGTATAGATACTCTTTTCACTTACGATCCCGCCGGCAATAAACTGTTGCCGAAATTCACGATGACTTTCCCGAATATGAATGAGAAGCCGATACATTTATATTACAGACTTCCCCATCATTTCATTGTCACCTACTGGGGTAATAAGGGAGAGGGAGGTGGAGATGTCTTGGTAGACACTGAGAAGAATGCTTCTTCTTATTTCCGCCTTGTGAACGACTTTTACGGTAACCTTCCTATTCCGGCTCCGGGCCACAGCTTTTATCGCGGATACTTTATACAGAGTCTGGAACCGGGACAGTTGATTGAAAAGATAGAAAAACAGATCGCTTCCGGCAAATGCTCCGGTCAGGATGAACAGAAACTCAAGGAACTGGCGGCTACTTTGACTGAGAATGATAATAATGTTCTGTTTATCGGAAAGGTTAAGAAATAAAGAGCCGGTATACAGAAGAGGGTGATACCGACTTAGAAACTATTATTCCCAGATGTGATGGGGGTGTGTCATCATACGGATTTTGACACATCCCCATACTTTTTTTATGTGGGAATCGAACAAATAGAACATTATTGCAAACAATTGGAACCTGCTTGCGTGTTCTTATTTCCTATCTTTGTCGAAAAGAAGAATTAATAGGAATAGGAATATGAAACGAGTTATCTTTTCTTTGTCTTTTTCCCTGTTTGCCCTGCTGATGTATGGACAGATCACCCTTGAAGAGTGTCAACGGAAAACCCGGGAAAACTATCCGCTGGTAAGGCAGTATGGATTGATAGAGAAGACAAAAGAATATAATCTGGCCAATGCGTCGAAAGGTTATCTGCCTCAGTTTACCCTTTCGGGTAAGGCCAGTTGGCAGAGTGAGGTTACGGAATTGCCTGTACAGGTTCCCGGAGTAGATATCAAAGGTTTGCCGAAAGACCAGTATCAGGTGATGCTGGAACTGAAACAGAACATTTGGGACGGCGGTGAGATTCGTTCGAGAAAAGAGCAGGTCAAGGCATCGTCGGATGTGGACCGGGAGAAATTGAACGTAGATATGTATGCACTTACCGAGCGGGTGAATCAAGTGTACTTCGGAATTCTGTTACTGGACGAACAGTTAAGGCAAAACCAACTCTTTCTGGAAGATCTGGAACATACCAATAAGCAGATTTCATCGTACATTGAGAATGGCATAGCCAGCCAGTCCGATCTGGATGCTGTCAGTGTGGAACAGCTTAATACCCGGCAAAAGCGGATAGAACTGACCTCCTCTCGTCAGGCCTATCTGTCTATGCTTGCATTGCTGACAGGCGAAGAGATGCCTGCCGGGATCTCTTTGCAGAAGCCGGTGCCGGAATGGGATATACCGGTGATAGCGAATAACCGTCCGGAGCTGATATGGTTTGATGCGCAAAACGGACGTTTACAAGTGCAGGAAGAAGCTTTGAAAACTCAGCTGATGCCACGTTTCGGGCTGTTTGTTCAGGGAGCATACGGTAATCCGGGACTTAATATGCTGAAAAATGAATTCTCGCCTTACTATGTGGCAGGAGTCCGCTTGTCGTGGAACTTCGGTAGTTTGTATACTTTACGCAACGACCGGCGGGTGATAGCTGCCAATCGTCAGCTGTTGGACAGTAACCGGGATGTGTTCCTGTTTAATACCCGCCTTCAGGCAACCCAGCAGGGGAGTGCCGTAGAGAGTGTGCGCCGGCAGATGGCGGACGATGACGAAATAATCCGTTTGCGAACCAGTATCCGCAAGGCCTCGGAAGCCAAAGTGGCCAATGGTACCATGACCGTAACCGATATGCTTCGGGACATGACTTCCGAGAACCTGGCGCGACAAACCAAGGCGCTGCATGAAGTACAGCTCTTGATGAACATGTATCAACTGAAGTATACAACGAATAATTAAACTTCTCTTATTACTGAAACAAAAATAGAATAGCAGTTATGAAATCAATGAAATTTATAGGATGTCTATACTTACTGGCTTTACTTTCCGCTTGTGGAAGCAGAACTTCGGATTATGATGCCACGGGAACTTTCGAAGCTACGGAAGTTCTGGTTTCGGCCGAAGCTTCGGGGAAACTCTTGTACTTTCATGTTGAAGAAGGTACCCGGCTGAAAGCAGGCGAAGAAGTAGGGCTGATCGATACGCTACAACTCTATCTGAAGAAACTGCAATTGCAGGCCAGCATGAAGTCGGTTGAAAGCCAACGTCCGGATGTTAACAAACAGATTGCTGCTACCCGGCAGCAGATCGCTACCGCCCGGAGAGAGAAGAGACGTGTGGAAAACCTGTTGAAAGCGGGAGCCGCCAATCAGAAGCAACTGGATGATTGGGAGGCACAGATCGCATTGCTCGAACGGCAGCTTACTGCCCAGATGTCGTCTTTACAGAACAGTACGAACAGTTTGACGGAACAAGGATCATCAGTCGCAATCCAGGTGGCACAAGTAGAAGACCAATTGGCGAAGTGTCACGTCGTTTCGCCTATCAGTGGTACTGTATTGGCAAAATATGCCGAAGCCGGGGAGCTGGCTGCTGTGGGTAAACCTCTTTTTAAGGTGGCAGATATCGATCAGATGTATCTTCGTGCCTATATCACTTCCGAACAGCTTTCACAAGTCAAACTTGGCAATCGGGTGACGGTCTTTTCCGATTATGGGGGAGATGAGCGTAAGGAATATCCGGGTGTCGTGACATGGATTTCAGATCGTTCGGAGTTTACTCCTAAAACGATTCTGACAAAAGAAGAACGTGCCAATCTGGTGTATGCCGTTAAGATAGCGGTAAAGAACGATGGACTTCTGAAGATAGGTATGTACGGAGGAGTGAAGTTATAAATGATGCCTGCTTATGAAACCAGCTGTATCTGTAAATGACGTGACGAAACGTTACGGGGAGGTAGAAGCCCTGAAAAGTGCTACCTTTTCTGTAAATCCCGGCGAATTATTCGGTATTATCGGCCCGGACGGAGCAGGTAAGAGCACTCTCTTCCGGATATTGACCACATTGTTGCTGGCCGATAGCGGGACAGCTACAGTGAACGGACTCGATGTCGTGAAAGACTACAAACAAATCCGGCAACAAGTGGGATATATGCCCGGACGCTTTTCGCTCTATCAGGATCTGACAGTGGAGGAGAATCTTGACTTTTTCGCTACCGTGTTTCATACGACCATTCGTGAAAACTACGATCTGGTGAAAGATATCTATCAGCAAATAGAGCCTTTCCGTAAACGCAGGGCAGGAGCTTTATCCGGGGGAATGAAGCAAAAACTTGCTTTGAGTTGTGCGTTGATTCATAAGCCGGAGATTCTTTTTCTGGACGAGCCGACTACCGGTGTGGATCCTGTTTCGCGCAAGGAGTTCTGGGAAATGCTGAGGCATCTTAAGGATCAAGGTATCACAATTCTTGTTTCCACTCCGATCATGGACGAAGCCCGTCAATGTGACCGTATCGCTTTTATCAATGAGGGTGAGATACAAGGCATCGATGTGCCGGAACGTATCCTGCAACGTTTCAGCCATATTCTTTGCCCGCCCGGTCTGGAACGTACGGAAGTGCACGCCGGAAACGATTTTGCCATCGAGGTGGATCAATTGACCAAGTGTTTCGGTCATTTTACCGCAGTCGATCATATCTCCTTTCGGGTAAACCGTGGAGAGATCTTCGGATTTCTCGGAGCAAACGGTGCAGGGAAGACCACTGCTATGCGTATGCTTTGCGGACTGAGTAAGCCTACTTCGGGCATGGCGCGGGTAGCAGGTTTTGATGTAGCGGCTCACCCCGAAGAGGTAAAGAAGAATATCGGTTATATGAGCCAGAAGTTTTCGTTGTATGAGGACCTTAAAGTGTGGGAGAACATCCGCCTCTTTGCCGGAATTTACGGAATGCAGGATCGGGAAATAGCCGAAAAGACAGATGCTCTTCTTGATCGCCTGGGCTTCAGCGGAGAGCGTGACACACTTGTGAAAAGCCTGCCTTTGGGATGGAAACAGAAACTGGCCTTTTCCGTTTCAATCTTCCACAATCCCCGGATCGTGTTTCTTGATGAACCGACGGGAGGAGTCGATCCGGCTACCCGCCGTCAGTTCTGGGAACTGATTTATCAGGCTGCCGACCGGGGGATAACGGTCTTTGTGACTACCCATTACATGGATGAAGCAGAATATTGTAACCGTGTATCTATCATGGTGGACGGACGTATCGAAGTACTTGACACCCCCCGTGGGTTGAAGGCGCATTTTCATGCCGATACGATGGATGATGTATTCCAACAACTGGCCCGTAAGGCAGTGCGTAAAGCTGATTAGTATATGAAACAATTTATAGCATTTGTAAAAAAGGAATTCTTCCACATATTCCGTGACCGGCGGACTATGTTGATTTTGTTGGGAATGCCTGTCGTGCAGATTATCCTCTTTGGCTTTGCCATCACTACAGAAGTGAAAAATGTACGAGTGGGCGTACTCGATCCGTCGAATGACATCGTCACACGCAAAATTATCGATCGTCTGGATGCCAGCGAATACTTTTCCGTGAAGTGCCTTTTACATTCTCCGCAAGAGATGGAAAGGGCGTTTCAGGAAAACGAGATAGATATGGCACTCGTTTTCAGTGAGCAGTTTGCCGACCGCCTTTATACAGGTGATGCCCGTGTGCAAGTGGTTTCCGATGCAACGGATCCGAATATGGCTACCACACAAGCCGGCTATGCCACAGGAGTGATTGCTGCTGTCCGGCAGGAAATGCTTCCTCCCGGAATGTCAGTGCCTTCTGTCGTACCCAATGTGAAATTGCTTTATAACCCTCAGATGAAGAGTGCTTACAATTTTGTACCCGGTGTGATGGGGCTTATCTTGATGTTGATTTGTGCCATGATGACCTCTATCTCTATTGTCCGGGAGAAGGAAACCGGCACGATGGAGATCCTGTTGGTGTCTCCGGTGAAACCGCTGTTTATTATTCTGGCCAAGGCAGTTCCCTATTTTGTATTGTCATTTGTCAATCTTACGACGATTCTGTTGCTTTCTGTTTATGTACTCGATGTGCCTGTGGCAGGCAGCCTGTTCTGGCTGATTATGGTGTCGTTGCTTTTCATTTTTGTATCGTTGTCGCTGGGATTACTTATCTCTACGGTGACACGGACACAGGTAGCTGCCATGCTGGCCTCGGGTTTGGTACTGATGATGCCTACCATGTTGCTTTCGGGTATGATATTTCCGATAGAAAGTATGCCTTTGGTGCTGCAATTAATTTCTGATATACTGCCTGCTTGCTGGTATATTCAGGCTGTACGTAAGTTGATGATCGAGGGAGTGGACATCTCGTTTGTATGGTCTGAAGTCAGTATTCTGGCTTTGATGGCAGTTCTGTTGATAACAATAAGCTTCAAGAAATTCAAAAACAGGTTATGATTAAATATCTTATAGAGAAAGAATTCAAGCAGTTGCTCCGCAACTCCTTCCTGCCGAGGTTGATATTTATCTTCCCTTGCATGATTATGCTTCTTATGCCTTGGGCGGCCAATCTTGAGATAAAAAATATCCGGATGAATATAATTGATAATGATCATTCGGTTATTTCCCGCAGGCTGGTGGATAAAATAACGGCTTCAACTTACTTTCAGACCACTGCTTTGCCGGATTCTTACGAAAAAGGTATGGAGGCGATTGAAGCGGGAACAGCCGACCTGTTACTTGAAATACCCAGAGGCTTCGAGAAGGATTGGGTGAATGGCGGTGCTGCCAACGTACTTTTGGCTGTCAATGCCGTGAATGGTACCAAGGGTGGCTTGGGAAGTTCCTATTTGTCTGCCATTGTCAATGACTATGGAGAAGAATTACGGACTGAAAGCGGTACCACCTCTTTCTCTGCCGACGGAAATCTGCCCCGGATTGATATTCTCACCCAGAATCTTTTTAATGCCCGTTTGGATTATAAGCTGTTTATGGTTCCGGCCCTGATGGTGATGTTGCTTACGATGCTTTGCGGCTTTCTGCCTGCATTAAATATAGTAGGGGAGAAAGAAGCCGGTACGATTGAACAGATCAATGTAACTCCTGTCGGAAAGTTTACCTTTATTCTTGCCAAATTGATTCCCTATTGGCTGATCGGTTTTGTTGTCCTGACTCTTTGCTTTGTTTTGGCATGGACACTTTATGGTATCTTTCCTGTGGGGCATTTTTGGGTCATCTATTGTTTCTCCATTGTATTTGTCCTGGCTGTATCCGGCCTCGGGTTGGTCATTTCCAACCATTCGGCTACGATGCAGCAAGCTATGTTTGTCATGTGGTTCTGTATGTTGATCCTGATTCTGATGAGCGGGCTGTTTACCCCTATTCGTAGTATGCCCGAATGGGCGCAATGGATAACAATGCTCAATCCTCTGAAATATTTTATGCAAGTGATGCGTATGGTTTATCTCAAAGGGAGTGGCTTTATTGATTTGTTGCCACAGCTGGGGGCGTTGCTGGCCTTTGCACTGCTTTTCAATGTTTGGGCAGTGAAGAGCTATCGGAAAAGCGGTTGACTTTATGGAAGAGGGCCTCAAAAGCCTCCGAAAAGTGGTTGAGAGACTTAAATTTCTCTGTAAATGTACGTTAGCTTGTAACTTATGTGTATTTTTGTAGAAGGAAAAAACAGATATACTAAGTTATTACATAATGAACAAACAAACATCAACCCCTTCTCAGATTCATCGACTTCAGCAGACCATTTATGAAAATCTTCCTGTAGGAATGGAATTGTACGATGGCGATGGATATCTGATAGAGATTAATAGTGTGGGACTAAAGATGATGGGAGTGAAGGATAAACAAGATATGTTGGGAATCAATATCTTTGAGAATCCGAATATTCCGGTGGAGATGAAGAGGCGTCTACGTGCGGGAGAGAATATCCGTTTTACGGTCAAATATGATTTTGACCTGGCAAAAGCCCATTATCCGACTGTTTTATCAGGAATCAGTTATTTTGAAATTACTGTATCGGTCGTTCTGGATGAAAATAAGGAGATTGATAAGTTTCTTTTCATAGCACAGGATGTGACTGAAGCTGTGCATACTCAAGAGATATTGCGGCAAAGCAAGCAAAAAACGGCATTGGCCATGCAGGCTGCTGAGGTGATGTTGTGGGAATTTGATGTTCGTACCCGGTTGTTTTATGCGGAGAATGAACCTCTTAATGGTTACGATCCTACCCAAGCACTCACCATCGAAGACTATAAGAAACAGATTCATCCGGAGGATTGGAAAAAAGCGGAGATTATCCTATTGGATATGCTCAGTGGTTGCGATTGTCTGTATGAAATAGATTTCCGGATCAGGTTGTCCGATACATCCGAATGGCAATATTGTAAACTGAACTGTACCCCGTATGAAAGAGGGACGGATGGAAAGGTAATTAAATATGTGGGTTTTCGTAAAAACAATACGGAGCTGCAAAGGCGCAAGCTGCTACAAGAGAATATTTTGAACAGCATACCGCTTCCCATTCATATAAAAGATGTGGAAGATGATTTTCGTTATGTCTTCTGCAATGAAGAAAGCATGCGGATGTTCGGCACCCATGAGGGTGAAACCGTATGTAGCGTTCTGGATAGCGAACAGGCGGAACGTATGCAGAAAACAGATCTGGAAGTCTTCACTACCGGAAAGCCTTATTTTGGGGTAGAAAGAATCATATTGAAAGACGGACGCAGCTATGATACCATCGTGCGCAAGAATATCATCTATGATGGCACCAAGCGTCTGTTGCTTAATATCCGCTGGGATCAGAAATTGCAGAATGATTTTAAGCGCCGTGCTAAAGTGCTCTCTATGTCAATGGAAGTAATGAACGCTTATACCTGGTTTTACGAGCCGTCAAAACAAAGGGTAAGCTTTGGTGAAGGATTTGATAAGATCGGGCGGAATGCTTTGGATATCAATTCGTTTGAAAAGTTTGCAGAGTGTGTGCACCCTGATGATCGGCAACGGTTTGTCGATACAATGGATGCGGTGCTCAAACAGGATAGCGGCGAATGGGATATAGAATATCGTGCTGATCTGAGAAGAAACGGAAACTATGAATGGTGGAAAACCCGCGGAGTACTTGAAACCTCCATACTCAATGATCATCCTTATCAGTATGTTTCCGGAATGTCAATCAGCATCGAATCCTACAAACAGACAGAGTTGACTCTGCTGAAAAATAAAGAAAAGCTGAATAAACTTATCCGACAGAATGAACTGGTATTGAATAACACTAATTCGGGGTTGGCCTATATCACGACAGATTATGTAGTACAATGGGAAAATGTGTCTGTCTGTTCATCCAGCCTCTCTTTTGAGGCTTATAAAAGAGGAGAATGCTGTTATAAAAGTGCTCATAATCGGACTTCTCCTTGTGACAACTGTGTGCTAAGCAAAGTATTGGTATCAAGACAGATGGAAAAGATCAAGTTTCATCTGGAGAATAACCGGATTGTAGAAGTGCTGGCTACTCCTGTATTTAATGAAAGTGAAGAGATCGACGGTATTGTCATTCGTGTGGATGATATTACTGACAGGGAGAGGATGATTGAGGAGTTGAGACAGGCGAAATTGTTGGCCGAACAATCGGATAAGCTCAAGTCGGCCTTTCTTGCCAATATGAGTCACGAAATCCGTACTCCACTAAATGCTATTGTCGGCTTCTCTGACCTATTGATGAATTCGGAAGAACAGGGTGATAAAGAAGAATACATGCAGATTATCAATACCAATAACGAATTGCTGCTGAAACTTATTAATGATATTCTGGATTTGTCGAAGTTGGAGTCCGGTTCGGTGGAGCTGAAATATGAGGAATTTGATCTGGCAGAATATTTCGATAGTATGGCATCTTCAATGAAGCAACGGGTGACAAATCCTAAAGTGCAGTTGGTCGCGGTGAATCCTTATAGTGTGTGCCGGGTGAGACTTGACAAAAATCGGGTTGCACAAGTGGTGACTAATTATGTAACTAATGCCATCAAATATACGCCGCAGGGAACTATCGAGATGGGATACGAGGTGGTAGACGCCGGAATCCGTCTTTATGTAAGGGATACCGGTATCGGTATACCGGAGGAGAAAAAGAGAAAAGTCTTTCATCGGTTTGAGAAATTGGATGAATTTGCACAAGGCACCGGTCTTGGACTCTCTATATGTAAGGCTATTACCGAATCGATGGGAGGAAGTGTCGGTTTTGAATCGGAATATAGCCGGGGATCTCTTTTCTGGGCTGTTCTACCTTGCGATCCGGAGGTACAAATGCGTCGGGAGTCCAATATCGCCATTGGACAGAATGCGGGTAAAGATGATCTGATACGTAGCGGAAATCAGCATTCGGCTTTGGATAGAAAAACAGTCTTGGTTGTAGAAGATATTTCAAGTAATTATCTGCTGATATCGGCTATGTTGTCCAAACATTATAATTTGCTTCACGCTGTGAATGGGGAGCAGGCTGTAGCGATGGTAAAAGAGTATAAAATAGATCTCTTGTTGATGGATATGAAAATGCCGGTAATGGACGGACTGACGGCAACAGCTGAGATTAGGAAGTTTGATACGAATATTCCTATTGTAGCTCTTACAGCGCATGCTTTCGAGTCCGACAAGGTAGCTGCGCTGAAATCCGGTTGCAATGATTATCTCGTGAAGCCGGTGGATAAAGCAAGACTAATGTCTGTATTGCGCAAATACTGCCACCCTTCAACTCTTGTTTTATAAAAGAATACCCCGGAATCTTTCTCTCTAATGGGGAGATGATTCCGGGGTGATCTTTAATCCCTTTGTATTAAGGAATTTCCACTAATTCAATGAGTTTATTTAACTTCAATGGTTCTGTCAGGTTTCTTCACTTCTTCTTCACTCAACTTGGGTAGTTCGATGTTCAGGACACCGTTTTCCACTTGCGCGGAGATGTGATCTTTATCTACGTTCTCCGGCAGAATCATTGTCTGCTGGAATTTAGAATATGAAAATTCACGGCGTAAATAGCGACCGTCTTTCTTTTCTTCCTTGTTTTCAGCTTTCTTTTCCATTGAAATTACCAGGTTGTTTTCTTCATCAATCCGTACGCTGAAATCTTCCTTAGTCATCCCTGGTGCGGCCAACTCTAATTTATAGGCCTTATCGGTTTCAATTACATTAATAGCAGGTGCGGTAGCATTTGCTTTAGCCATTAATTCGTTATCAAAAAAATCATTAAAGATACTTGGTAACCAATTCTGAGATCTTCTAACAGGCATCATAATTTAGTCTCCTATCTTTTAGTTAAACATTCAGATTAATTCTTGAATTCCGGTTCGTCGTTTCGAACCGTCGTTCACTAAAGAAATTACAAAATTTGTGCCAGTGCCATATTCTTCCTTAGTTTGACTAAATGTCAGGGAGGTAATGCCAATTTTACCATTTTGCTGTCAAATTGTTCCTGTATTTATACTTTGATAAGAATTTTGTTAATAATCTATTAATTGATTGAGACTGTTACATACCTATTTTATCAGTTTGAATCTGAGGCGTAATTTTCCGTCGGCATAGTCGTAACTGATAATTTTAAAAAGACCTATTTCTGATGTGTTTTCTACGTGTTGCCCGATGCAAGCGCAAGCATCGTAGTCTCCTATTCTGACAATACGTAATGTTTCGCTTGCATTTTCCGGAAGCTTACTCAGGTCCACAATGCTTTTGGCTTCTTCGTGTGTCATGAACTCACAGGTTACAGGTAAATGGCGATCGATAGCTTCATTTACTTTTTCTTCAATGGCATGAATTTGCTCCTCCGTTGGGCAAGTCGGAAGTTCGTAATCACATTTGCTTTTTTTCTTTTCGATATGTGCATTTCGTGAACGAGGACATCCGAATGTTTTTACCATAGTGGCATTGAGCAAATGCTCTGCTGTATGCATCGGGGGATATTCTTGTTTATTGTGGTCGTTGAGTTGAGGTTGTTGTTCCATGATTATCTGAGCATTATTTTCCTTTTTATATTTTTGATGTACATTTATTCTTTTACTATTTCTATAGACTTGGGTACTAGGTCCATAAAAGAGTTTAATCCACAGTCTGTATAATCTGTTCCGGCAAAAAGTCGGATTATAGTTGTTGGTAACCAGCTTTTTCCGGATTGGGGGTCTACTGCCATCCATCCGTATTGTTTGAGGTAGCATTCGGCCCAGGCATGACATCCATAGAATTTTTGTTCAGGTATAAAAATAAAACCGGCAACAAACCGGCAAGGAATTCCTTTCTTTCTCATAAGTGCCGTGAATAAATTAGTATATTCGCTGCAAGTACCTTTCTTTCTTTGAAGGATATGATTTACATCCAATGTTTTGCAATCACCTCTTGAAATAGCCGTGGCTAGAGAATCATCAAAACTTATATAATGGGATACAAACTCCAAGCCCTTTTTTATAATTGTCATTATACTGTCTTCGCCTTTGAATAAAGAGTCTGTTATAAGTTCGATAGTAGGAGAAGAATAGTCAATGAGTCGGGTGGGGTTTAGATAAGAAGCGACCTCTCCGTCATAGATGTCATTGGGGCTATAAAGAACCTTTTCTGCTACTTTTCTTTTTAAGGTATCGTCATAAGCTTTGGATACTTTTACGGTGAAATAGTAGACACTGTCTGCCTTTTTAAAATTAGAAACCTCTTGGGGATAAGAATCTGTAACCGGAGAGTAGTTTCTTGTCACCATTTGATAAGTGGTTTGAGCATGGCACGGGAACGAAAATGGTATCAGTGGTAGTAAAAAAAGAAATAGTAACTTTTGCATGTATTATATGATAATGATGTTATTAGGGGGGAATATACAATTATTATTCGGGTATCTTTACCTTTTCTCCAAGATGTTTGGGAGCTTTATTGGTAACTATATCCACAAAGACTTTTACTCTTGCCAATAATTCTCGAAGATTCGTTTTAAAGCCGGCATACGCACTCACATCCTGAGCGTTGTATCCGATAGCCTGGAGGTGACTTTGCTGAGCCAGATAAATTGCCCGTTCGTTATGAAACTGTTGTGAAATCAGAGTAAAACGCTCCAAACCAAAAATTAAATGTGCTCTTACCACAGAATCCAATGTTCTTAAACCTGCATAGTCCAGTATAATCCGTTGGTCAGGTATTCCTGCTGCTATAAGTGCTTTTTTCATTTCTTCCGGTTCGTTATAACTATTTCTCCGGTTATCACCGCTAACCAGTATATATTTGACTTTTCCGGCATTGTAGAGTTCTGTGGCAGCTTTAATCCTATAGTCGAAATATAGGTTGGCTTTTCCACTTTTCAGTTTAGGTGAAGTTCCCAGTAACAGTCCTACCTTATTATATGGAATATCGGAAACAGTCGAATAGATATATGTTTCGCTATTTTTCTGTATAGTCCGGTTGCAAACATAGATGGTGATCACAAGGACTATCAACAATAAAGGTATTCCCATAAGGACGATCTTTTTCATTTTTCTATATTCAGGATGCTGTGCAAAGATAAGGATTTGGTGTGAAAGTTGATTTGAAAGCATAAAAAAAGGAGCAACACCTTGCTCCAACCTTTGTTAACCTTAAATCTAATACTATGAAAAACACAATGCAAAGATACAGATTTTTGAGATCTTGGCAAATGTTTCATAGAAAACCTTTCTTTTTATAACATTTATTTTATTTATCAGCTTAATTTGTTAGGATAATTAAGAGTTAAAGAGTTCACTTTGATATATTCTGGAAGTTTATTACTTGGATATTCTTATCCGGGCCATTTCTCTTTCATTAAGTCCTCCATCTTAAGTAATTCGTCTCTGTATTGAGCTGCTTCAATGAATTCAAGTTTCTTAGCTGCTTCCTGCATTAACTTGCGAGTACGCTCCATACTTTTTTCCAGTTGGGCTTTGCTCATATATTGTACGACCGGATCAGCTGCAATATTGGGTGAAGAAGGCTCCACGTATGCACGGGTACCTTTTTGAGTATCTTCTGTTTCTGCTCCGTTTCCGAAAACAGACAGATTACGGGCCTTTTTAATTTGTTGCGGAGTAATACCATGTTCTTCGTTGTATGCAAGTTGCTTCTCACGGCGACGATTGGTTTCATCAATAGTCAGTCGCATGCTATCTGTGATTTTGTCTGCATACATGATCACCATTCCATTTACATTTCGGGCTGCTCGTCCGGCAGTTTGTGTCAATGAACGGTGGGAACGGAGAAATCCTTCTTTGTCCGCATCGAGGATGGCAACCAGTGACACTTCCGGAAGGTCGAGACCTTCGCGCAATAAATTCACCCCGATCAACACATCGTAAACTCCTTGACGGAGATCATCCATGATCTTGACCCGTTCCAATGTATCCACATCGCTGTGAATGTAGTTGCAACGTACGTTGTTGTTTAATAGATATTCTGTCAATTCTTCGGCCATACGTTTGGTCAGTGTGGTGACAAGTACGCGTTCTTCTTTCTCAATGCGTATCTGTATTTCTTCCATCAGATCATCGATCTGATTCAGGCTGGGACGTACCTCGATCACCGGATCGAGCAGACCGGTAGGACGGATCACCTGCTCGACAACAATACCCTCGGACTGTACTAATTCATAATCGGCAGGAGTAGCGCTGACATAAATCACCTGTTTAGCCATCGACTCGAATTCTTCGAATTTCAGGGGGCGGTTGTCCATAGCTGCCGGTAAACGAAAACCATATTCCACTAAGTTTATTTTACGGGCACGGTCACCTCCGTACATAGCTCGTATTTGCGGTACGCTGACGTGGCTTTCATCTATTACAATCAAAAAATCGTCAGGGAAAAAATCCAGCAAACAGTATGGACGTGTACCTGCAGCACGGCCGTCAAAATATCGTGAATAGTTTTCAATACCTGAGCAATGACCGAGTTCCCGAATCATCTCCATATCATATGTCACTCGTTCGTATAGACGTTTGGCTTCGTACTCTTTGCCGATAGACTCGAAATAGGCAACTTGTTTGGTAAGATCATCTTCTATTTCATGGATGGCCCGTAAAGTTGCTTCTTTAGTAGTCATAAACAGGTTAGCCGGGTATATTTTATAGGCTTCAAAAGGTGCGATGGTGACTCCGGATACCGGATCTACTTCTTCGATACCGTCAATTTCGTCTCCCCAAAAGGTTACCCGGAGCAGATTGTCCGAATAGGCCAGATATATATCCACCGTATCTCCTTTGACCCGGAAATTTCCACGATTCAGTTCAATATCGTTGCGCATATACAGGCTGTCTACCAACCGGCGAAGAAATACATTGCGGTTGATGGTCCGGCCTCGTTCTATTTCAATTACATTGTTATAAAAATCGGATGGGTTTCCCATACCATAAATACAAGATACGGAGGATACAACCACTACATCTTTTCTGCCGGATAGAAGAGCCGAAGTCGCAGCCAATCTGAGCTTATCTATTTCGTCATTGATAGCGAGGTCTTTTTCTATATATGTATCCGAACTTGGCAGATAGGCCTCCGGCTGGTAATAATCATAATAAGATACATAATATTCGACAGCATTATTGGGGAAAAATCCTTTAAATTCGCTGTAGAGCTGGGCTGCCAGTGTTTTGTTATGGCTTAAGATCAATGTTGGTTTATTGATATTGGCAATAACGTTGGCTATGGTAAATGTCTTTCCGGAACCGGTTACTCCCAGTAACGTTTGTGCCGGTACGCCTTCAAGAACCCCTTCGGTCAGTTGCGCAATTGCTTCCGGCTGATCTCCGGTCGGCTTGTATGCGGATGTTAATTCAAAATTCATGCTTCTTTTTTTCTTTCAGAAGACAATATTCGGCAAAATAGTTGAGATAAACAAATCAAATTTTAAAATAAATCCTTTACTTTGCACAACATAACTAACAAAATACAACGAAAGACATGATTTGGAATGAGAGCATCGAATGCATGGAACGCGACAATTTGCATAAAATCCAGAGCATTAGACTGAAGAAAATAGTAGAATACGTTTATCATAATACGCCGTTCTATCGTAAAAAAATGCAAGAGTTGGGCATCACACCCGATGATATTAACGGGATAGAAGATATATCCAAATTACCATTTACCACTAAATTAGATTTACGCGACAATTATCCGTTTGGCTTATGCGCTGTACCCATGAGCCAGATCGTTCGTATCCATGCGTCCTCCGGTACTACCGGGAAACCGACTGTAGTGGGATATACCCGTAAGGACTTATCGACTTGGGCAGAATGTCTGTCGCGTGCCTTCACAGCTTATGGTGCCGGCCGTTCTGATATATTTCAGGTATCTTACGGTTACGGTTTGTTTACGGGCGGACTGGGTGCACATGCCGGTGCCGAGAATATCGGAGCGTCGGTTATCCCCATGTCAAGTGGTAATACGGAAAAGCAGATTACATTGATGCATGATTTTGGCTCGACTGTGTTATGTTGTACACCGTCTTATGCTCTTTATCTGGCTGATGCGATTAATGACTCAGGTTTTCCACGCGAAGAATTTAAACTGAAGGCGGGTGCTTTCGGTGCGGAACCCTGGACGGAAAGTATGCGTAAAGACATCGAAACCAAATTGGGCATTAAGGCTTATGATATATATGGATTGAGTGAAATTGCAGGTCCCGGTGTTGGATATGAATGTGAATGCCAGAATGGTACGCACTTGAATGAAGATCACTTCTTCCCTGAAATAATAGACCCGCATACATTGCAGCCTGTAGAACCCGGACAGACCGGGGAACTTGTTTTTACCCATCTAACGAAAGAAGGTATGCCTTTATTGCGCTACAGGACAAAAGATCTGACGGCTTTGCATTATGAAAAATGTTCTTGCGGACGTACTTTGGTGCGTATGGACCGCATCTTGGGACGTAGTGACGATATGCTTATTATCCGTGGAGTCAATGTATTCCCGACACAGATAGAATCTGTTATTCTGGAAATGGCGGAATTCGAGCCACATTATCTGTTGACCATTGACCGCAAGAACAATACGGATACTATGGAACTGAAGGTTGAGGTTCGTCCTGACTATTATTCGGATGAAATTAACAAGATGCTGGCTTTAAAGAAGAAATTGACAGGTCGCTTACAAAGTGTATTAGGTCTGGGAGTAGACGTGAAGCTGGTAGAGCCGCGCAGCATTGAACGCAGTGTGGGCAAAGCGAAGCGTGTGATTGATAATAGAAAACTATAACGAATATTAAATATAAAGTCATTTATTATGGTAGCAAAACAACTTTCCATTTTTTTGGAAAATAAATCAGGCCGACTGACAGAGGTGACTGAAGTATTGGCAAAGGAAGGTATTAATCTTTCTGCTCTTTGCATTGCTGAAAATGCCGACTTTGGTATTCTCCGGGGGATTGTTTCCGATCCGGATAAAGCTTATAAAGCTTTAAAAGATAATCATTTTGCAGTGAATGTGACAGAAGTGGTAGGCATCAACTGTCCTAACGTGCCCGGTGCGTTAGCCAAAGTATTGCAATACCTTTCCAATGAAGGAGTTTTTATTGAATATATGTATTCATTTGCCAATAATAACTCTGCAAATGTGATTATCCGTCCTAATGATATGGAAAACTGTATCCGTGTGTTGACGGAAAAGAAAGTTGACTTGTTGGCGGCAAGCGACTTGTATAAACTGTAAAATCTGTGACTAAGTGGTGGATGGTTAATGAATAGCTGCTATATTGTTTATAAATTAACCATCCATCAATGCTTATTCGCCATTCGTAACTAAACTCTATTCTTCCATTCTTTTTTATCTTAAAAAACATTGATTAATTGGTTTATTCAGCGCGAATCTTTAACTTTGCGCATTATTTAAATACAGAATGAAGAAGAACATCATTATAACGCTGCTTGCAGCTACTGTTTTATCCTCGTGTGGAGAGTACAATAAGTTGCTAAAAAGCACTGATTACGAATACAAGTATGAGGCCGCTAAGAACTACTTCGCCAAGGGTCAGTATAATCGGTCGGCTACATTGCTGAACGAGTTGATAACTATCTTGAAAGGTGGTGATAAGGCAGAAGAATCATTATACATGTTGGCTATGAGTTATTATAATCAGAAAGACTATTCTACTGCCGCACAGTCGTTTATCACTTATTTTAATACATATCCACGTGGTCAGTTCTCTGAATTGGCTCGTTTTCATGCAGGCAAAGCTTTGTTCTTGGATACTCCGGAACCCCGATTGGATCAGTCAAGTACTTATCAGGCTATCCAGCAGTTGCAGATGTTCTTGGAATATTATCCTCAAAGCAGCAGAAAACAAGAGGCACAGAATATGATTTTTGCTTTGCAGGATAAGTTGGTTTTGAAAGAACTTTATTCAGCGAGATTATATTATAATCTGGGTAATTATATGGGCAACAACTATCTGTCTTGTGTAATCACAGCACAGAATGCTTTAAAAGATTATCCTTATACTGATTATCGTGAGGATTTATCTATTTTGATTCTCCGTGCCAAATATGAGATGGCAGTGAATAGTGTAGAAGATAAAAAGATGGATCGTTATCGCGAAACGGTAGACGAATATTATGCTTTTAAAAATGAATTTCCGGAAAGTAAATATCTGAAGGAAGCCGAAAGGATTTTCAAAGATTCTCAAAAAGTAATTAAAGACTAAATTATAAATAGATTTATGGATTACAAAAAAACAAATGCTCCGACGAATACCATTACCCGTGATATGATGGACTTGTGTGCCGATACCGGTAATGTTTACGAAACAGTGGCTATCATTGGTAAGCGTGCCAATCAGATTAGTGTGGAAATAAAAAATGACCTTTCCAAGAAACTTGCGGAGTTTGCTTCTTACAACGACAATCTGGAGGAAGTGTTTGAAAACAGAGAGCAGATCGAAATTTCACGTTATTACGAGAAATTGCCGAAACCCAATCTGATTGCTGCGCAGGAATATGTAGAAGGAAAGATCTATTATAGAAACCCGGCGAAGGAGAAAGAAAAATTACAGTAATTTACTTCGCTGATTGAAGAGCTAAGAGTCAAGTAGTAAGTAGGAGTCTATTCTTCTATCTCTTATTGCTTGACTTTTTTATTCCGGATTAAACACAACTTTAAAAACTATGATTCAACGAATTCAAACGATTTATCTTTTACTTGTTACTGCATTATTGATAACAAGTATGTGTCTGCCTGTAGGCAGCTTTATAGGTGCTGATGCTGCAATGTATGTTTTTAAACCATTGGGGGTAGAGATGAACGGTACACTTTATTCTACATGGGGGGTATTTGGTATCTTGTTGCTCAGTGCAATCATTGCATTCGCTACGATCTTTCTGTTCAAGAACCGTATGTTGCAAATTCGTATGACGATATTCAATAGTATTCTGCTGATTGGTTATTATCTTACTTTTCTTGCCTTCATGTTTGTCCTGAAGAAAGATCTGAGTGCTACTTTCCAGATATCATGGGCATTATGCCTGCCGTTAATTTCGATTATTCTGAATTGGCTGGCGGTCCGTGCGATAGGACGAGATGAAGTGATGGTAAAGGCTGCCGATCGTCTCCGATAAAAATAGAATCGCCACAAAGGATTTAGAAATTATTCTCTATAAACTCTAAATCCTTTGTGGCGATTTTGTATATATGCTTTTCTACTTCTTTATATCAAACAGATAAGTGATTTTGGCTGTAATGGTACTATTGGCAGAGCGCGAGAAATAATCTTTTTTGGTACTGTTGTAGAAGTCGGCCAGTCCAAAATAATATCTGCCTTCCAAAAGGAAATTACCGGCTTTAGTCCTGACTTCAATGCCTCCTCCTCCTACAATTCCGTAATCAAACTTATTTTCAACCCATTTACCGTATTGTTCATTGGGTGCCCGATTCGCGGTTTCCCAAGTACCTTTTCTTTTTTCGCTCTCGTTTAACAAGAGGCCGATTTGTGGCCCTAGGTTCACGAAAAATTGTACCCCTTTGTCTTTGCCAAAGGCCAGATGGGCAAGGAAAGGAATCTCAAGATAGTTCATGGTACGGACATAAGAGTCTTCGGAAGAGAATCCCTGTTCCGGATCGAATTTTTCGTCCCATCCGCGTTGAGAAAAGTTAAGTTCCAATTGTGCACCACAGATCATAGCGAAGTATTTTTCGGAAATGTAGCGTGCTGTGACACCTCCGGTAATTCCCAAAAGACCGTTTTGCTTGATGGTGGGCTGGAAAGAAACAGTGCTGTAATTAGCACCGCCATTGATTCCGATTGCAAAATTATGTCGTTGTTCGCCTATCTGGGCTTTTGCCGGCAGGGTAATGCCTGCCAGCAAAATGGCTCCCAGTAAGAGTGATTTCAGTTGATCCCTTTTCATTCGAAGTCAAGTTTAATCAATTCAAAGTTCTTTGTGAAATGAACAAAGAATACTTTCTTGTTCACAAATCCTCCCCAGTTGTTGACACGTTGGAATTTAAATCCGGTCTGGATAGGAGTCAAATCCATTTGCGGAAGGTTCTTTTCCAGTTCGGAACCGTATTTAGACAGTCCTTTAAGGAAGAAGTATCCAGTGTCAAAGCCCAGCATACCGTACTTCGGATACCGTTCCTCCATCTCTTTACTGTACCATTTGCGATATGCCTGAGTGAAGTTGATGGCGGCCGGTAATAGATTGTTCGTGTAGAATGACGAGTAAAAATAGGTATCCAATTCAAAGAAACTTTCCAAATGGTCTTTTGTATATGTCTGCCATTCCGGATAACCGAATAAATGAATACGTGCTTCCGGATTGTCTCTAACGAGTAATGTCAATTGAGGAATGATTCTCAGAAGCGTCAGATCATTGCCCGAAGTCGGAATGAAGAAATTCTCCTTGTCATTGTGCAGAGCTGCTTTTAGAGTTTCTACCGGGGCATTTTCTTTCAATGTCTTTACGGGTATACCTTTGCTTCCCAATTCTTGTTTCAGACCTTTGATAAACTCTACTTTATCTTTATCTACAACCGCTGATTCCAGAAGAATCACGTTGGCGTTTGGAAATTGGCGTGTAAAGTGCTCGTATACTTCCGAATACAGATAAGATTGCGGAGTATTGATCTGGTAGATAAACGGGTTGTTGAATACTTCTCCCTCTTTTGAGGAAAAAGGAATGACCAGGCGTATATCGTTTTTCTTGGCAAAGGCTGCCAATGGTTTGATGTGTTGTTGTTGCGCCGGACCGAAGATCACATTCATATTTTTCATCTCGCTTTTGGCCAGAATGCTGTTCAGCGACGAACTTTCTTTATTGCAATCGTATACATACAGGTCGATTGAAGTTCCGGTACGTTTCAGACTGTCAACTGCCATCAGGAAACCTTCGTAATATTCTACCATCCGTTTGTCGTCAAATGGTAACAGGAGGGCCGCTTTGATAGTAGAAATGCTCTTAGGAACTTCTTTGTTTTCACGGAACAATTCGCTGTCACTTGGCGGTATGATGTTGGCATCTGTTTTGGGGACAGTGACTGTCGGTTTTTCAGACGGGTAGGGGATACAGAGAAATTGCCCTTTTTTCATGCCATTCTTTAATTCTGGATTGGCAGCAATCAGTTCTTGTTCGGAAATGCCATATTCACGGCTGACGCTGAAAATGGTTTCTCTGCGTTTCACCTTATGCATATCTTTACAGCGTGGCTTGACGGCCGGTTGCATAGCAGGCTCTGAGGGAGCTGCCACTACAGCTTCTACGGTCGAATCGATAGCCTCGGCAGCCGAAGGAATACGGATAACTTGTCCGATGCGGAAGTTCTCCGCGCTTAATCCGGGGTTAGCGTCACAGATAGCCTTGGCAGAAACTTTATAGGTCGTTGTCAGCCGATAGAGTGTCTCGCCCGGCTGGATCGTATGAAAGGTTTCACCTTTTTGAGCAGTTTTGTTCTGTGGGATTTTAATGGCTTGTCCTGCGTAGATTTTGTCCTCACAACCGGGATTCAGTCGGATAATATCTGCTTTGCTGACTCCATACATGCTTGAGATGGAGTATAAACTTTGGCCCTTTTCAATGGTGTGCAGGAAGTAGGATTGGTTCTCTTGTGCAAAGGTGCTTAAATAGGAAACACTTATAAAGGACAGGAGAAAGAAGATTCGTTTGATTGATTTCATCAATTTATTAATCTTAATTTGTAATTTTTACTATTCAATTCTCAATTGATTACGGCAAAGGTACGAATAATGTCATACATTCACATAATATATTGAGTTAAGAAAATAATATTGTGTTTTTTAAAACTATATTTCGGGCGGAAACATTAATTTTGCAGCTCAATAAAAGTTAGAATATGCAGGAAACAGAATATATAAATGTGTATGGTGCGCGCGTACACAATCTGAAAGACATTGATGCGGAAATACCACGTAATAGCCTGACTGTAATTACCGGACTTAGTGGAAGCGGGAAGTCATCTCTTGCTTTCGATACGATATTTGCAGAAGGACAGCGCCGCTATATTGAAACTTTTTCGGCTTATGCCCGCAACTTTTTGGGCAATCTGGAGCGTCCGGATGTAGATAAGATAACAGGATTGAGTCCGGTTATTTCCATTGAACAGAAAACTACGAACAAAAATCCCCGTTCTACGGTCGGAACCACTACGGAGATTTACGACTATCTACGTTTGCTTTATGCCCGTGCCGGAATAGCTTATTCTTATCTTTCGGGAGAAAAGATGGTGAAATACACCGAAGAACAGATATTGGAACTTATTCTGAAAGATTATAAAGGGAAGAAAATCTATATGCTGGCCCCTCTGGTGCGTTCGCGTAAGGGACATTATAAAGAACTCTTTGAACAAATCCGGAAAAAAGGATACCTGTATGTCCGTATCGACGGGGAGGTTCGTGAGATTACACATGGTCTGAAACTGGATCGTTATAAGAATCATGATATTGAAGTAGTCGTTGACAAACTGATCGTAGAAGATAAGGATGATAAACGGTTGAAACAGAGTGTTGCCACCGCCATGCGTCAGGGAGACGGATTGCTGATGATTCTCGATGCACAGACAGAGAGTATCCGACACTATAGCAAACGCTTGATGTGTCCTGTTACGGGATTGTCGTACCGGGAGCCGGCTCCGCATAATTTTTCGTTCAACTCCCCGCAAGGTGCTTGTCCGCGTTGTAAAGGATTGGGAGTAGTTAGCCAGATTGATGTGGATAAAGTGATTCCCAATAAAGAGATGTCGATCTATGAAGGGGCAATAGCTCCTTTGGGTAAATATAAGAATGCGATGATTTTCTGGCAGATCGGTGCTCTGCTGGAGAAGTACGATGCGTCACTGAAGACTCCGGTAAAAGACCTGCCCAATGATGCTATTGATGAAATTCTGTATGGTTCGGATGAACGTATCAAAATAAAAAGCTCATTGATAGGTACTTCTTCCGACTATTTTGTAACGTATGAAGGAGTTGTGAAGTATATCCAGATGTTGCAAGAGAAAGACGCTTCGGCCACTGCTCAGAAATGGGCGGAACAGTTCGCTAAAACTACGGTTTGTCCTGAATGTAAGGGGGCGAAGTTGAATAAGGAGGCGCTTCATTTCCGTATCCATGACAAAAACATCAATGAACTCTCTAATATGGACATCAACGAGCTGTATGACTGGTTGATGAAAGTAGATAAGTTCCTGACAGATAAACAGAAAACGATTGCCGCCGAGATTCTGAAGGAGATACGTACCCGCTTGAAATTCCTGTTGGATGTGGGGTTGGATTATCTTTCGTTAAATCGCAGCTCGGTCAGTCTGTCCGGAGGAGAAAGTCAGCGTATCCGTCTGGCCACACAAATTGGGTCTCAGTTGGTCAATGTGCTTTATATTCTTGACGAGCCGAGTATCGGATTGCATCAACGTGATAACTTGCGGCTGATTAATTCTCTGAAAGAACTGCGTGATATGGGTAACTCCGTGATCGTGGTAGAGCATGACAAAGACATGATGCTTGCTGCCGACTACGTGATCGATATGGGACCTAAGGCCGGACGATTGGGAGGAGAAGTCGTTTTTGCCGGTACTCCTGAAGAGATGTTGAAGACCAGTACACTGACTTCGCAGTACCTTAACGGACAAACGGCTATCGAAGTACCTTCTAAGAGACGTCCCGGAAACGGCAAGTCTTTATGGTTACGGGGCGCGAAAGGGAATAACCTGAAAAATGTGGATGTGGAATTTCCGTTGGGTAAATTAATTTGTGTAACCGGAGTTTCCGGTAGTGGCAAATCGACTCTGATTAATGAAACTTTGCAACCGATACTTTCGCAAAAATTCTATCGTTCTTTGCAGGATCCTTTGGAATATGATTCGATCGAAGGACTTGAGAATATAGATAAGGTGGTTAATGTGGACCAGTCCCCTTTGGGGCGTACCCCACGTTCCAATCCGGCTACTTATACTGGGGTCTTTTCTGATATCCGGAGTCTGTTTGTCGGACTGCCGGAAGCTAAGATCCGCGGTTATAAGCCCGGCCGGTTCTCTTTCAATGTGTCCGGTGGCCGCTGCGAGGCATGTTCCGGTAACGGCTACAAAACGATTGAAATGAATTTCTTACCCGATGTATACGTTCCGTGCGAAGTCTGTCATGGTAAACGCTATAACCGTGAAACGCTGGAAGTACGTTTTAAGGGAAAATCTATTGCTGATGTGCTGGATATGACTATTAATCGTGCAGTAGAGTTCTTTGAGAATGTTCCTCAGATCCTGAATAAGATCAAGACTATCCAAGATGTAGGATTGGGGTATATCAAACTGGGACAATCGTCAACAACTCTTTCGGGAGGTGAGAGCCAGCGTGTGAAATTGGCTACTGAACTTTCAAAACGAGATACCGGAAAGACTTTGTATATTCTTGATGAACCGACTACCGGCCTGCATTTTGAAGACATACGTGTGTTGATGGGAGTCCTGAATAAATTGGTAGATAAAGGCAATACCGTGATCGTTATTGAACACAACCTGGATGTGATTAAGATGGCGGATTACATAATAGATATGGGGCCTGAAGGTGGTAAGGGAGGAGGAGAACTTCTCAGTTTCGGAACACCGGAAGAAGTTGCGAAGAGCAACAAAGGATATACTCCGAAGTTTCTTCGCGAGGAATTGAAAATCAATTAAAAATTCATATTGTATGATGAGGATATGTCAAAATTCGTATTCGCCACCGATTACACAGATAAATATTATTGGCTGTCAGTAGACTAAAAAACGTTCAGTGTAAATCTGTGTGATCTGTGGTGAGTTATGACACACCTTCATCGTATTTGTCCGAGGTTAACTTCGTGATTGCAGGAAGTTAACTTCGTAAAGTTACATTATTAACTTACTAATGGGCAGCTCCTCTCTGTGGCTGCCGAAATACACATATTGTCTATGAAAATCAATAAGACCAATGCCGCCCGTCTACTGGATAAGGCCAAGATTGCCTATGAACTTATTCCTTACGAGGTAGACGAAAGCGATCTGAGTGCCGTGCATGTAGCGGCAAGTTTGGGAGAGAATATTAATCAGGTTTTTAAAACCCTCGTACTTCACGGTGATAAAACGGGATATTTTGTTTGTGTAATTCCAGGAGATCAGGAAGTGAACCTGAAGCTTGCTGCTAAAGTGTCCGGCAATAAAAGTTGCGATATGATCCCTATGAAAGAGCTTCTGTCCGTCACCGGATATATCCGGGGTGCCTGTTCGCCCATCGGAATGAAAAAGCATTTTCCTACCTATATTCATGAAACCTGTCTGGGCTTTCCGTATATTTATGTAAGTGCAGGGCAGAGAGGATTGCAGATAAAAATAGACCCTAAAGAGCTAATAAACGAGGTTCGGGCGGAAGTTTGTGTATTATATACTGTTTAATTTCAGTAAAAAGTATATATTTGCAAAAAATATCTATTTAATAATCTAATATTCTAATTTTATGTTTGAAGGACAACCTAAGGGTTTGTATGCTCTGGCACTTGCCAACACAGGCGAGCGATTCGGTTACTACACCATGCTTGCGATTTTTACTTTGTTTTTACAAGCAAAGTTTGGTTACACTGCTGCTGAAACTTCTACTATTTTCGGATGTTTTCTGGCTGCTGTTTATTTTATCCCCTTCTTTGGCGGTATTCTTGCCGATAAGTTTGGTTATGGTAAGATGGTGACAATGGGTATTGTGGTCATGTTTATTGGCTATGCGCTGCTCGCCATCCCGACTTCCGATAACTCCGGCAAAATAATGATGTTCGGTGCGTTGGCCCTGATTGCTTGCGGTACCGGTCTTTTTAAAGGTAATTTACAGGTGATGGTGGGTAATTTGTATGATGCCCCCGAATATAGTTCCAAACGCGACACTGCATTCAGTATTTTCTATATGGCTATCAATATTGGCGCAATGTATGCTCCGACAGCCGCAACGAAAGTAACCAATTATATGTTGGGCAAGGCAGGTCTGTCGTATGTCCCTCAGATTCCTTCATTGGCACATCAATATCTCGATGGAACAATCACTCCTGCCAACCAGGCTACTCTCGAATCCTTGCAGGCTGCACAAAACTTTACCGGTGACATTGCCACTTTCTGTACTACTTATATCGATAAGCTCTCCGAAGCTTACAACTATGGATTTGGTGTGGCATGTGTGTCCTTGATTATTTCTATGCTTATTTATGTAGCTTTCCGTTCTACATTCAAACATGCGGACTATAACTCTAAACAGGCTAAGCCGGCCAACGTGGTAGAAGAGAAGTTGACTCCGGAACAGACTAAACAACGTATCGTAGCTCTGTTGCTTGTGTTTGCCGTAGTTATTTTCTTCTGGATGGCTTTCCATCAGAACGGGTTGACATTGACATTCTTCGCTCGT
Organism: Bacteroides fragilis NCTC 9343; assembly: GCF_000025985.1. Taxonomy (NCBI): domain Bacteria; kingdom Pseudomonadati; phylum Bacteroidota; class Bacteroidia; order Bacteroidales; family Bacteroidaceae; genus Bacteroides; species Bacteroides fragilis. The sequence goes on along the minus strand of NC_003228.3, from coordinate 3,062,789 downwards.
GACTATACGGCACAAGAGGTGACCGGTCTCGACCGTCTGGGCTTCAATATCGTGAACCTGACCTTCTTGCTGATCGTTATCTACGGACTGTTTTCACTGTTTCAGGGTAAAACCGGAAAGTCGAAAACGATTGCCGGTGTAGTAGTTATGGTGGCACTCCTCTGCTTGGGATGGAGTTATACTTCTATGGATCCTACAATCAACATCCTGCCACAGATCTTCCAGCAGTTTAATCCGTTCTTCGTGATCGCTTTGACTCCGGTTTCGCTGGCAGTGTTCGGCTATCTGGCCAGAAAAGGAAAAGAACCTTCTGCACCGCGTAAAATCGGTATCGGTATGATGATTGCCGTATGTGGTTTCTTGATCATGGCTATCGGCTCTATCGGTCTGCCTACTCCGGACGCTTTGGCTGCCAGTGGCATTGAGAAGGATGCGTTGGTTTCTCCGAACTGGTTGATCTCCACTTATCTGGTTCTTACTTTTGCCGAGCTTTTCTTGTCACCGATGGGTATCTCTTTCGTTTCGAAAGTAGCTCCTCCCAAGTACAAAGGTATGATGATGGGTGGTTGGTTTGCTGCAACTGCCATTGGTAACTATCTGGTTGCCATCATCGGTTATCTGTGGGGAGGCATGCAATTGTGGATGGTATGGAGTGTGCTTATCGTATGCTGTTTGCTGGCCGCCCTGTTTATCTTCTCTATCATGAAGAAACTTGAAAAGGTAGCATAAGACCTTCGGGTTACTGACTATACACCAAACGCCCCGTTACATTACTTGTTATTTCGATAACAATATATGTAACGGGGCGTTTCTCCTATTGGCCTTTTCTTTACAGATAAATCAAAGTTCCAATCCCATAATATAGTCATTCATATAATATCCGTTTCCGATAGGGAAGTCTCCTTCCCGCAATTTCTTCATCCCTTTATGTTCGTAAAAGTGCAGCGCTTTGTTGTTTCGGTTTACATTTAGTTCCATCAGGCAGGGAGACGGGTGTATCTCTTTGATATATTGCACTGCGTGATCAAATAGTTTGCTGCCTAAATGTGCCCCCTGAAAGCCGGGGAGAACATATATTTTCTGGAGATGAAACACATCGGCATCCTGGGGCTGGACAGAGACGTAGCCGCAAGGTTCGTCTCCCTGATAGGCGATAAAGTATACATGCCCTTCTTCTTCCATTTGTTTACGGATGTTTTCGGGTGCATACATCCACTCCATCATGTAGTCAAGTTGCTCGGTCGAAAGTATTTCTTTGTAAGTGGCGGGAAATACCTGGTTTGCCAGTTCGTTAATCAGTTTGCAATCATCTGAGGTTGCTTTTCGGATAGTAAACATGTTTGTTGTATTTTTCAATTTATACGGCAAATATAGTGATAATTTGCATTTATAATAAGGTGAAAGGGACTTAATGCGTTAATTAGTATAAAAATAAGGTACTTTGTATTGCATAGTACCTTGGCAATTCCTATATTTGCTGCATCTAAAAGATAGAACTTATGAATGTAGATAATGTAAAGTCGCAAATGCGAAAGGGTATGCTGGAGTATTGCATCATGTTATTGTTGCATAAAGAGCCGGCTTATGCTTCGGATATCATTCAGAAACTGAAAGAGGCGAGGCTGATTGTGGTGGAGGGGACTTTATATCCATTGCTGACCCGGCTGAAAAATGATGATTTGCTCAGTTACGAGTGGGTTGAGTCAACACAAGGACCGCCACGCAAATATTACAAACTAACCGGGAAAGGGGAGTCTTTTCTTGGTGAACTGGAGGCTTCCTGGAAAGAACTGAATGAAACCGTGAATCATATAGCTAATAGAGAATCCATTTAAAAAGAAATAAAGATGAAAAAAACATTAACCGTAAATTTAGGCGGAACCGTTTTTCATATTGACGAAGATGCCTATCGGTTGCTTGATAATTATCTGTGCAACCTGAGACTTCACTTTCGCAAACAAGAAGGAGCAGAGGAAATTGTAAATGATATAGAGAACCGCATTTCCGAGCTTTTTGCCGAAAAGCTGTCAGCCGGTTCGCAGGTTATTACGATTGCGGATGTGGAAGAGGTGATTGCACGTATGGGTAAACCGGAAGACTTCGGCGAGGATACCGGAGAAGAGGAGCCCCAAAAGACAACCGGACAAACGGGGGTACAGCAAGGTGCGACCATTCGGCGCAGATTATATCGTAATCCTGACGATAAGATACTGGGTGGTGTAATCAGCGGGTTGGCAGCTTATCTTAATTGGGATGTCACAGTGCTCCGGCTTATCATGTTTGTGGTACTTATCTGCGGATATGGCGTGTTGATTCCTATCTATATTATTTGTTGGTTAGTTATTCCCGAAGCTCGTACGGCAGCCGAGAAGCTGAACATGCGGGGAGAGGATATCACTATCGAGAACATTGGCAGGACGGTGACCGATGGCTTTGAGAGGATGGCCAACGGTGTAAACAACTACGTAAACTCTGGTAAACCCCGTAGCTTTCTGCAGAAAGTAGGAGACGCATTGGTGTCCATTGCCGGATTCTTCCTGAAAGCTTGCCTGGTGGTTCTTGCCATTATTTGCAGCCCTGTTCTTTTTGTTCTTGCCATCGTTTTCGTTGCTCTGGTGATTGCTGCCATTGCAGTAGCCATCGGAGGTGGAGCCGCTCTTTATCAGATGTTGCCTTCGGTCGACTGGTCACCATTGATCTCTACTTCTCCGATGATGACTATCGCTGGGAGCATTGCAGGAGTTGTCTTGGCAGGTATTCCTTTAGCCGCCATCATTTTCGTGATTCTCCGGCAAATCTTCAATTGGTCTCCTATGTCATCCGGACTGAAATGGTCACTGTTGATTATATGGATACTGGCTGTCGTTATTTTTGTCATTAACCTCTCTTACCTGGGATGGCCTTATCCTTTCCTTTGGGTCGGATGACGTGAAATGCCAATTAGTTGATGATCATAGAAATGCTTCCCGTAGTGTGTCCGGGAGGCATTTTTTTTGTAATAAAAATACGGTTTTGTGCAACGAACCGCAAATCTTTTGTTATTTTTGTTTGTTACTCATCGAAAAGAATACGTATCATATGGGCGAGCATATATGTTTCAGAAGAAATGAAAGACTGGCAACGGTCAATCCTCACTGGCGGGGCAATCCTGTAGTAAGAGGAAAGTTTGTCAATCGCCAGCATCGTTTTCGTCCCGGAATGGGGAGTGTGTTGAAGTGGCGTCTTTCGCCCAATCCGCAGCGGAAAGAGAAAAAGAGTGTGAAGTGGAGTCCCAAGTTGAATTATCTGCGTTCGCTGGATGGCGTGGTAGGCAATTCACTGATTTGGCTCGGGCATAATTCTTTCTTCCTGCAGTTAGGTAGGAAGCGGATCATGTTCGACCCCGTTTTCGGCGATATTCCTTTCGTTAAGCGGCAAAGTGATTTTCCGGCCAATCCCGATATATTTACCGATATCGATTATCTGCTGATCAGTCACGATCATTTTGATCACCTCGATAAGCAAAGTGTGGCACGGTTGGTAAAAAACAATCCGGGGATGAAACTCTTTTGTGGTCTGGGCACCGGGGAGCTGATCAAAGGATGGTTTCCTGAGCTTGAGGTGACAGAGGCTGGCTGGTATCAGCAGATAGAAGATGACGGGCTGAAAATAACGTTTCTTCCCGCACAACATTGGAGCAAACGTTCCGTTCGCGATGGAGGGCGCAGGCTGTGGGGGGCATTTATGGTACAGGCCGATGGTATTTCCCTCTACTACAGCGGTGATACCGGTTACTCCAGGCATTTCCGCGAAATACCCGATCTTTTCGGAGCTCCCGATTATGCTTTGGTGGGTATCGGGGCCTATAAACCGCGCTGGTTTATGCAACCCAATCATATATCGCCTTATGATGCTCTGACTGCATCGACCGATATGAAGGCTGCTCTCACAATTCCGATGCATTACGGAACTTTCGATTTGTCCGATGAACCTCTGCATGACCCTCCTCTGGTTTTTGCTGCCGAAGCCAAGAAGCGAAAGATAGATGTATATATCCCCGTACTGGGAGAGGTGGTGAAGTTGAAGCGGATGTAGACTTTGGGTACTTCTTACCTTCCAAATAGAGTTTCTGTTGTCAACAAATAAAGGCTCTGTCCGGCAGGGACAGAGCCTTTATTTGTTGACAACACAGCCTTTATTTCTGTGCCGTTTCGTTTGGTTTCAGCCATTGATCCAGCCATTCGAAGAAAGTCCGTTGCCACAGTACACCGTTCTGTGGTTTCAGTACCCAGTGGTTTTCATCCGGATAAATCAGTAATTCGGCAGGTACACCACGCATCACGGCAGCATCGAATGCAGCCATTGCCTGGTTGGCAAGGATGCGGTAGTCTTTCTCACCGTGGATACAGAGAATTGGAGTATCCCATTTTTCGACAAACAAATGGGGAGAATTGGCAAATGTACGTTGGGCTGTCGGATTCTGCTTTTCCCAGTAAGCGCCGCCCATATCCCAGTTGGCAAACCATTTTTCTTCTGTCTCCAGATATTGCATTTCCATATTGAAGATACCGTCGTGGGCAATGAATGCCTTGAAGCGCTTGTCGTGATGTCCGGCCAACCAATACACAGAAAATCCTCCGAAGCTGGCACCTACACAACCCAGACGATCACTATCCACAAACGGCTCTTTGGCCATTTCGTCGATAGCCGTGAAATAATCCTTCATACATTGACCACCGTAATCACCGCTGATAGCCTCGTTCCATTCCAATCCGAAGCCCGGAAGTCCGCGACGATTCGGAGCTACGACGATATAACCGTTGGCGGCCATAATCTGCATGTTCCAACGATAACTCCAGAACTGGCTTACCGGACTCTGAGGACCACCTTCGCAGAAAAGCAGTGTCGGGTACTTCTTATTCGGATCGAATTGAGGCGGATAGATGACCCATGTCAGCATCTCTTTGCTGTCAGTTGTTTTCATCCAGCGGCCTTCTACTTTACCCATTTCGATCTGATCATAGATTTGCTTGTTCTCTTGGGTCAGTTGCGTGGTTTGTCCGTCCAAAGCTATTGCGTAAATTTCGTCACCCATACTCATTGAATGGCGTTTGGCAATCAGTTTGTCTCCGAAGAGGGCAACGCCTTCGTAGTCGTACATACCCGAAGTGACGGGGCGTACGGAATCGTTAGCCAGATCGAGTGAATAAATTTGTGTCTCGCCATGCCATACACCGGTGAAGTAGATCGTCTTGGCATCCCGGCTCCATACGAATGCATCTACATTCGAATCGAAAGCTTTACTTACAAAACGTTTCTCGCCCGTTTCCAGGTTCATGACGAAGAGTCGGTTCTGGTCAGCTTCGTAACCGTCGCGCTCCATGCTTTGCCAGGCAATGCTTTTTCCATCCGGAGAATATTGCGGATTTGTATCATAACCCATCATACCTTCGGTGATGTTTACTGTTTTCTTGGTATTCAGGTCATATACATAGATATCCGAGTTGGTAGATATGGCATAAGCCAGTCCCGTTTTTTTGCGGCAGGTATAAGCCACCTTGTCCGAAGTCGTATTCCAAGCCAATTGTTCGATACCTCCCCAAGGTTTCATCGGGCTTTCGTAAGGTTCTCCTTCCAGCACATCTATGATGTTGGAGATTGATTTGCCATCAAAGTCGGCGATGAAAGGATGTGGAGCGGTGGTCACCCATTCGTCCCAATGTTTATACATCAGGTCGGTGATGATGATTCCGGTCGCTTTATCCAGGTCGGGGTATTTATCAGCCGTGCTCTTTACTGTTTTCACTTGAGCGATGAAGAGTATTTTTTTACCGTCCGGTGAGATGGAATATCCCTCGATGTCTCCGTCATACTTGGAGATCTGCTTGCGTCCGCTACCGTCCGGATTCATTTCATACAGTTGGCTGCTGCCGTTGTCATTGCTCAGGAAGAGCAGCTTGCTTCCGTCTGCCGCCCAAGTCACTTCATTTTCCTGATAAGGAGTGTGGGTAATCTGTCGATTATCCGTTCCATCCGCGTTCATCACAAAAACTTCCCGGTTGCTCTTGTTCTCGGGGACACTGTAATAAGCCACAGTATAGGCTATTTGCTTTCCGTCAGGCGATACGGCCAGTCCGCCGATACGTCCCATCGCCCAAAGCGCTTCGGGAGTCATCCGCTTTCCTTCGATCTTGATATCGGATTTACCGATCAGCGCCTGATCTGTTTTGCCTGCATCTTTGGTTCCACCACAAGATGCTAACATCATTGCTGCCGACATAATAAATAGGTTTACTTGTCTCATAGTTATTTTAATAATTAGTAATTTACTTGTGTTCTCTTCCATAATAGTGCTGCGAAGATAAGCAAAAATCAGGTCAAATCTGCTTTTTCTGCCAGTTTCCTTTCTTTATATAAAGGTATGAAAGGAACAGGATACAGATTCCGTACAGATGTTCCGTAGTCCAGCAGACGGCTACATCCACTCTCAGATAGAGAATCATATAGGTGATATAGATCAGATAAATGGCCAGTACACAGAGTTCCAATCCCAACGCCGTACGTGTGTTGCCCGTTCCGGATACTGCCTGAAAATAGACGTTGGCAGGTACGAGTATCAGATAAGCGGAGCATAGTACCCATAAAGAAGGGATGGAGGCCTCCCGCAAATCGGGAATATCCGTATAGATACTCAATATCAGGTTAGGAAACAGTGCGAAGAGTATAACCAGCGGCAGCACGAAAATATAACCGATACGGATGTGCTGGCGGATCGTTCCGGGAACACACTTGATTTCGCCCGCACCGATCAGGTTACTCACCAGGGAGCCGCAAGTAGCTGCAAATGCCATGGTGACCATAAACGGGATGCCCGATACGTTACGGATGATATTGGTTATGGCCAGTGCACGTTCGCCTAAGTGTTCGACAAATAGGAAGAACATGAACCAAGTGGACAGCGAGAAAAAGTTCTGAATCATTGTCCAAAAGGATACGTTCAGGATCCGTTTCAGCATCTCCGGCCGGAATCCGGGCAGATGATTCAAGGCATACTTTTTACAGTCTATCCGTTTCCAGGTGTAGATGACGAAGAAGATGACCGAAACCATTTCGGCCAGTGACGAACCGATGGCGGCTCCGGCGATACCTAACTGTGGAGCACCGAACTTACCGAAAATCAGTATGTAGTTGAACACCACATTGGATAATACCATGACCACAGAGTTCAGTGTCAGGGTTTTGGTCTGAGTTGTACCCACGAAGAATGCACGAAACATTACTCCGACAAAGGAGAAGAAAAAGCCGAAGACCCTCCAGTTGATGTAGCTGATGGACGCATCGTATATATGCTCCGAGCTAATGACCTTTTTCAGTATGTGCGGTGAGAAGCACAGCGAAAGAGTGAATGCTACCACTGCGAGTGAAAGCAGAAAGTAGACACCCTGATAAAAGATGGGCCCGATAGCCTGGTATTGCTGTTCACCGTTACGACGGGCAATCAGGATTTGTGCACCTATACTGAATCCGAATGCCATCATAAAAATAGCCAGATAGTATACACCGGCAATGGCCGAGGCTCCCAGTTCGACTTCGCCCACACGTCCCAGAAAAGCAGTGTCGGTCATGCCTATCAGCTGTTCCATGATCAGGCTGATCAGGATGGGGTAGGCGATAATCCATATTTCTTTGTATGTGTATTTAGTAGTCATGTTGTAATCTGTTCAATAAAGGAAAAGAAAGCCGGACAAACATACACTGCTTGTCCGGCTCTTCGGTATTTAAGCTGATTTCTATCTCTTATTTCTTATTCTGCTTATTAGCCCGTTCTTTTGCCAATTGTTCCTGTTGTTTTTGCATAGCTTCCAGGCGTGCGGCAAATCCGGTCTTCTTCATCTGTTTCGGATCTTTCTTCTTAGCTTCCAGTTCGGTAAGCAATTTGTTTTCGTCAGTTGTCCGGCGCAATATGATCATGGTTACTACACTGATCAGAGTCGAAATGAAGTAGTAATAGTTCAATCCCGAAGGATAGTCGTTCAAGACGAAGAGGAACATGATCGGCATCAGGTACATCATCCACTTCATCGCAGCCATTTGCGGCTGGGCACCCGTATCCTGCTGTTGCATTGTGTACTTCGTATTCAGGATGTTGGTAACAGTCATCAGCAAGCAGAACAAACTGAGGTGATTACCCAAGAATGGAATATGGAACGGGAAAGTGATGAATGCGTCATAAGTCGACAAGTCATCCGCCCAAAGGAAACTCTGCTGACGAAGTTCGATAGCACTCGGTACGAACATGAACAATGCCATCAGGATAGGGAATTGCAACAACATCGGCAGACAGCCACCCATCGGGCTTACACCGTACTGGCTGTACAATCCCATCACCTCCTGCTGTTTCTTCATCGCATCTTCCTGTTTGGGGTATTTCTTGTTGATCTCATCGATTTTCGGTTTCAGCACCCGCATTTTGGCTGATGACATATAGGTCTTCCATGTTGCCGGGAAAACGACTATTTTCACCATGATGGTGAGTAACAACAGAACGATACCCATACTTAATCCCCAGCCGGACAACCAGTCGAACACGTTGATGGTGATCCATTTGTTAATCCAACGAATCAACGGCCAGCCCAGATATACCAGGTTGTTAAGTTCCCATTTCTCTTCACGTCCCTTATCCAACGCAGTCAGCGTTTTGTAGTGGTTCGGGCCGAAGTAGAAATACATATCGGTAGGTTGTTTGCCGGTCGGATCAAAGAACGTACTCATCTCGGCGGAATAGTCCTTTATGTAACCGCTTCCCTGTTTCTCCATTTTCGATTTAACCGTAGTCTTTTCGAAATCCTGTTCTGCGATGAATACGGAAGAGAAGAACTGATTCTTGAAAGCGATCCAGTCCAGACGTTCCGAAACGGACTTTTCGTCGTCTTTACTTGCCGAAAGGTTATCCACATCATCACCGGTGTATTTGTAGGTGAGGTCTGCCAAACGGTTTTCGTAAGTATATCCCTTTTCGATCTGGCGGGCACGTTGTGACCATGAGATGTCCACATAGTTTGTGCTGGCAGCCAATTTTCCGTCCATTCCCGTAGCTTTGATCACAAAGCTCATCAGGTAGTTATCAGGTTTCAGTGTATAAATGAAATCGATATAGCTGGCACTGTCGGCAGCTAGACGCATCGTTACACTGCTATCTGTTTTATTGACTGCTTCAAAATAGAAGTCTTTTGTCTGGAGGGCCCCCTTCTTGTTATAGAAGTTGAAGTTCATGGAAGCATCGCTGCCGTTGAACAACACAACCGGTTTCTTATCCTGTCCCATGTAGTTTTTCAACAGGGCAGAGTAAACACGGCCACCTTTGTTATCCAGAGTGATTTCTACCAAATTATTCTGGATAGTAGTAAACGCCTCTTTACCTTTGGTGGCACTGAAGAAGAGCGATGCTGAGTCGGCTGCTGTTTCTTCTTTTTCGTTAGCCAGCGCAGCTTCGGTTTTGGCTCTCAGTGCTTCTTCTTGCTGCTGTACCACGGCTATAGAGTCATAATACCGCTTTTGAGCGGCTATTTGCTCCTCGCTGGGACGGCTCAGAAAACTGAATCCTACCAGTAATATACCTATTAAAACGAGGCCTGTGATGGTGTTTTTATCCATTCTCTTTTTTAAGTGATTAATGATTAATAATCTATACGATAACGATCTTTACTTATCGATTGCAGCCTTGATGAACGACACGAACAACGGATGCGGGTGTAGTACGGTACTGCTGTATTCCGGATGGAACTGTGTTCCGATGTACCATTTCAATGTAGGAATCTCTACAATTTCTACCAAGTCGGACTCGGGGTTGATACCTACACACTTCATGCCGGCCTCTTCGAATTGTTTGCGATAGTCGTTGTTGAATTCGTAGCGGTGGCGATGACGCTCCTGAATGTGTTCTTCTTTGTAGGCTTCGTATACCTTAGAGTCTTTCTTCAATACACATTCGTAAGCTCCCAGACGCATAGTACCTCCCATATTGGTGATGGCTTTCTGCTCTTCCATGATGTCGATCACGTTGTGCTTGGTCTTTTCATCCATTTCAATGGAGTTGGCATCGGCATAACCCAACACATTACGGGCAAACTCGATAGCCATACATTGCATACCCAGACAGATACCGAATGTCGGAATGTTGTGTTCGCGGGTGTATTTGGCAGCTACGAACTTACCTTCGATACCGCGTGAACCGAATCCCGGACAGATAACTACTCCGTTTACATGTCCCAATTGTTCGTCTACATTGTCCGGAGTCAGATGTTCGGATGATACATATTCTATTTTTACTTTACGGTCATTGTAGGTAGCAGCTTGTGACAAGGATTCCAGAATAGATTTGTAGGCATCCTGCAATTCAACATATTTACCTACCATTGCAATGGTTACTGTTTCAGTTGCATTGGCACGACGGTTCAGGAAGTCTTTCCAAGGACCCAACGGCGGACGTTCGCCTACAGGCAGACCCATCTTTTGGAGTATGGTTTCGTCCAGGCCTTGCTCTTGCATCAACAGAGGTACTTCATAAATAGTTGAAGCGTCGATTGACTGAACAACTGCGTTTTCGGCTACATTACAGAACAGAGCGACCTTCTTGCGCAAGTTGGTATTCAGGTCATGTTCGGTACGTAGCACCAGGATATCCGGCTGTACACCGAGTGATTGCAACTCTTTTACGGAATGTTGAGTCGGTTTGGTTTTTAACTCTTGGGCAGCGGACAGGAAAGGTACATAAGTCAGGTGTACACACAAGGCATTCTGACCCAGTTCCCATTTCAACTGACGAATACTTTCCAGATAAGGCAAAGATTCGATATCACCTACTGTTCCGCCAATTTCTGTGATTACAAAGTCGAACTTATACTTGTTACCCAGTAACTTGACGTTACGTTTGATTTCATCGGTGATATGAGGAATCACCTGAATGGTTTTCCCCAAATAATCTCCACGGCGTTCTTTATCGATGACGCTCTTATAGATACGGCCTGTCGTGATGTTGTTGGCCTTCGTTGTCTGGATGCCCAGGAAACGTTCGTAGTGTCCTAAGTCAAGATCGGCTTCATGGCCGTCTACAGTCACGTAGCATTCTCCGTGTTCATAAGGGTTCAATGTTCCCGGGTCAATGTTGATGTACGGGTCAAACTTCTGGATAGTTACTTTATAACCTCTTGCTTGCAGCAATTTACCGATGGAAGATGAAATGATACCTTTTCCTAAAGAAGAGGCAACACCACCGGTGACGAAAATATACTTTGTTTCTCCCACAGCTATAACTGTTTTAATAATTTGTTTCTAAATCCTTTGATTTGAATCTTAAAAACCGCAAAATTACAAAAAAATGGGGAAGAACGGATGCTTTCTACAAAACAAATTTATTAAAAAATGCAATTCCGGGTACCGAAATGTTTGAACGACAAACAGTCACATGTTTGCCGGCATATAAGCACGCCTTTATTCAACTTGCACTATCGAGCCGGGGGAAGGCGGTTCTCAGTTCGATCTGTATTGTTCTGAGAGATAATGCACGTTCCAATAAAACAGCTGAATTGTTGTATAGATTCATTTGATAGGTTATTCCTATTAAAATCGAGCAAATTTTATGTAATCTAAACTATTTAATGTAAATTTGCCCCAAATTTGTTATAAAAATGAAGACTAGTCACATCTCAACATTAGCATTTGCGATCCTGTTTTCTTCGTCAGTGATGGCGCAGAAGACGAACAAACTGGTTTCTGAAACAGTGCAGAGTGAAGTGAAAGCAGATACACTTTCCGAGACGCTTCAACAGTACCTTGTCCTGAAACTGAATCTGGATGGTCCGAAGCCTAAGATAGATACGGTGTCCATCTTATATAATAAGTATATAGGAGAGTTGGAATATCTTAATGATCCTTCTGTACCCATGCGTTATATTAAGACGGATCCGGATTACTACCGACTGTTTGTACCGCTGACTTATTATAACTCTCCCATCGCGGAATATTCTACCATGCACTGGAAGTTTAAGGAACCTTTTGTTACTCCCTCTCTTTCTTCGCAATTATTGCCGCCGTATGACACATTGCAGTTTTCTAAAGCTGAGAGAGCTTCCCGGCTGGTGAATGTTGCTTTGATGGATCTATATCTGAACCATCCTAATTTAGTCGTTAATACCGAAGATCATATCATGAGCCGTAAGTTGTATCATGGCGATAAGAAGATTGAAGTCCCGAAAACAGAAGTGAAAAGCCTGTTCCGTGCGGATAAGGTGGAAGACAATGTGGGTGAAGCGGAAATGGTGATCTCCAAGCCCAATTGGTGGGTGACAGGAGGTAACGGTTCGCTTCAGATTACCCAGAACTATATTTCGGACAACTGGTACAAGGGAGGTGAGAGCAATAATGCCGTAATGGCCAATCTGCAGTTGTTCGCTAACTACAATGACCGTGAAAAAGTACAGTTTGAAAATCTGTTCGAAGCTAAATTAGGATTCAATTCTTCTCCGTCAGACGAATATCATAAATACCTGGTTAATACCGACCAGTTGCGTTTGTATTCTAAATTAGGTATTCAGGCTGCCAATAATTGGTACTATACTATTACAGGAGAGTTTAAAACCCAGTTCGTAAAGGGATATAAGGCTAACAGTGAAGAGTTGGTAGCTGCTTTCCTTGCTCCTGCAGATGTGATAGTCAGTGTCGGTATGGACTATAAGTTGAAAAAGAAAAAATTCAATCTTTCTGTATTCATGTCTCCGTTGACTTATAACCTTCGTTATATAGGTAACAAAAACGTGGACGAAACCAAGTTTGGATTGGATAAAGGCAAATGCTCGAAGAATGACTTCGGTGCACAGGTTCAACCTACTATTTCATGGACTATTATTCCGTCTATTGTAGTCGATTCCCGTTTGAACTATCTGACGAACTATAAATGGGTGCGTGTAGAGTGGGAGAATACTTTCAACTTTGTATTGAACCGTTATCTTTCTACCAAACTATTTGTACATGCACGCTTTGACGACAGTGCGAAGCCGACTACTGGCAGCAGTTATTTCCAGCTGAAGGAGTTGCTAAGCTTTGGTCTGAATTATAAATGGTAATCGGGAATAATTGACATAATGTAAATATATGAAATAGGGGCCGACTGGAATCTTCAGTTGGCTCTCTTCTTTCCGGTGAGGTTAATTCTCCCCGTGGTAAGTAAGTTCTAATTCAAAAAGAGGATATTATGATTAAACAAGACTATCTGATACGGATGATTCAGGAAATCATTTCGTTAATTGTAAATGCGATATTGAATAAAAAGAAGTTCCGTAAGGATGAATGGACTGAATATGATTGCCTGACGAGACAGATTTTAGGAGTTTCTCAAGAGGAATTGTTAAGTATGAGCCTGGATGAAATGATTGACTGTTATGAAGGAGATCCTAATAGAATGGGGAAGATAGAATTGGCGGCCGTGACTTTGTTGAAAGTTTCGGACGAGGTGGAATCTGATATTTTGCAAAAGTCCAAATTACGTCAGGATGGGCTTTCCTTGCTAAAATATGTTCAGAAAGAAAGCAGTACCTTTTCAATTCAGCGGACGAATTTGATTCGGATGATTGAGATTAATGAATCTCTTAAAATGTAGAAGGGGAAATAAACAGAAAGTGATAAAAGAATTGGTTTTTGTTTCTAATTTCTTTAAAAATATCAGAAGATGATAACATTTTCTTAGTAAAGCAGGTGAAAAGCCTGCTTTTTCTGTTTCCATACCCGATTGATAGAGCAAAAATTACTTTAAAAAGACTTCATATTGCACTATAAAAAACATTCAAATACTTCGTAATTTTCAAACTTATGCTTAAATTTGCCGCAATTTGTAATGTGCAGTTTGCAAAATGACTAATATAATAACTCATCAAGGTATTGTGGAAAACATAAGTGGTTCTCAGGTTTTTGTGAGGATCATCCAGACATCGGCTTGCTCGACTTGCAGTGTCAAGGGACATTGCTCTTCGGCAGATAGCAAGGAGAAGGTAATTGAAGTTACCGATACTTCGTCTGCATGGAAGATAGGGGACGAGGTGACGATTATTGGTGCCACCTCCATGGGCATGCAAGCGGTTCTTCTGGCTTTTCTCATTCCTCTCTTTCTTTTAATCTTTGGCCTTTTCATTTTCAAGACAGTTCTTCATAGTGAACTATATGGAGCATTTGCTGCTTTGGCGGTGCTTATTCCTTATTATTATATAATATGGTTGAACAGAACTCGGTTGAAACAAAAATTTTCTTTTACTATAAAACCAATAAATAACTAAAAATTATGAATTTGATTCTGATTGCAGTGATTTCTTTGGGAGCTATTGCGCTTGTATTGGCTGCAGTATTGTATGTTGCTTCTAAGAAATTTGCCGTGTACGAAGACCCACGAATTGCCCAGGTATCCGAAGTGTTGCCTCAGGCTAACTGCGGTGGATGTGGTTATCCGGGTTGCAGCGGATTTGCCGATGCTTGCGTCAAAGCCGGTTCGCTGGAAGGTAAGTTTTGTCCGGTGGGTGGACAGCCTGTGATGTCTCAGGTTGCCTCTATTCTCGGATTGGACGCCGGAACTGCAGAACCGATGGTTGCAGTGGTTAGATGTAACGGAACCTGCACGAACCGTCCGCGTACAAATATGTATGACGGTGCAAAGAGCTGTGCTATTGCTGCTTCGCTTTATGGCGGAGAGACCGGCTGTAGCTATGGATGTTTGGGATGTGGCGACTGTGTGGCTGCCTGCCAGTTCGATGCTATTCACATGAATCCGGAAACAGGACTTCCTGAGGTGGATGAAGAAAAGTGTACGGCTTGCGGAGCTTGTGTAAAAGCCTGTCCGAAAGCGATAATCGAGCTTCGTGCCAAAGGTAAGAAATCGCGTCGTGTATATGTATCTTGTGTCAACAAAGACAAAGGAGCTGTCGCACGCAAAGCCTGTACGGTAAGTTGCATCGGTTGTGGTAAGTGTGTCAAAACTTGTCCGTTCGAGGCAATTACACTTGAAAACAATCTCGCTTACATCGATTACAATAAATGTAAGTCTTGTCGCAAGTGCGTTGAAGTTTGTCCGCAGCACACTATCATCGAGTTGAATTTCCCTCCTCGTAAACCTAAAGAGGAAACGCCTGTTGCCGAAGCTGCCAAAACTGCCGAAGCTTAAAAAAACGAGTAATAAACAGATAAAATACAGAATTGTATGTTGAAGACATTTTCAATTGGTGGTGTTCATCCACACGAAAATAAACTCTCAGCACATCAACCTATTGTTACGGCAGAGGTTCCGGCAAAAGCTGTGATACTGCTGGGGCAGCATATCGGTGCGCCTGCTAAGCCTATTGTGGCAAAAGGTGATGTGGTGAAGGTGGGCACTAAAATAGCCGAAGCTAATGGCTTTGTTTCGGCAGCCATTCACTCTTCTGTCAGTGGTAAAGTCGCTAAGATTGACTCTATTGTCGATGCGAGCGGTTATGCTAAACCTGCTATTTTTATTGATGTAGACGGGGATGAATGGGAAGAGTCTATCGATCGTAGTCCTGAATTGGTAAAAGAGTGCGAATTGACTTCGGAAGAGATTGTGAAGAAGATAGCAGATGCAGGCATTGTTGGTTTGGGAGGAGCTTGTTTCCCAACTCAAGTCAAACTTTGTCCGCCTCCTTCATTTAAAGCAGAATGCGTGATTATCAACGCTGTAGAGTGTGAACCTTACTTGACAGCCGACCATCAACTGATGTTGGAACATGCCGAGGAGGTAATGGTAGGGGTGGCTATTCTGATGAAGGCGGTGAAAGTCAATAAGGCTTTTATAGGTATCGAAAACAATAAACCCGATGCTATCCAACTGATGACGAAAGTCGCATCCAGTTATGCCGGTATTGAAGTTGTTCCTTTGAAAGTGAAATATCCTCAAGGGGGTGAGAAGCAGTTAATCGATGCTATTACGAAGCGCCAGGTTGCAAGCGGCGCATTACCTATCTCTACAGGAGCAGTTGTGCAGAATGTAGGTACTGCATTTGCCGTATATCAAGCTGTACAGAAAAATAAGCCTTTGTTTGAGCGTGTCATTACGGTGACCGGTAAGTCTGTTGCCCAGCCTTCTAACTTTTTGGCGCGTATTGGTACTCCGATGCAGCAGTTGATCGATGCCTGTGGCGGTTTGCCGGAGGATACCGGAAAAATAATTGGCGGTGGTCCGATGATGGGTAAAGCATTGGTTAATACTGATGTGCCCACTGCTAAAGGAAGTTCCGGAATTTTGATTATGAACCGGAAAGAGGCAAAACGCGGAGAAGTACAGAACTGCATTCGTTGTGCAAAGTGTGTGAGTGCCTGCCCGATGGGACTGGAGCCGTATCTGCTTTCCGCTTTGGCTGAGAACACAGAATTTGAAAGAATGGAATCAGAAAGAATCATGGATTGTATCGAGTGTGGCTCTTGCCAGTTCACTTGTCCTGCCAATCGTCCGTTACTCGACTACTGTCGTTTGGGTAAGGGAAAAGTAGGAGCTATGATTCGTGCACGTCAAGCTAAAAAATAATAAGTATGGAAAATAAATTAATTGTATCATTATCGCCTCACGTTCATGGTGGAGACAGCGTACAAAAGAATATGTACGGTGTGCTGATTGCGCTGATTCCTGCCTTTATCGTTTCGCTCGTATATTTCGGACTGGGTGCACTGATTGTCACAGCTACTTCTGTGATAGCCTGTTTGTTTTTTGAATGGGCAATCGGTAAGTTCTTGCTGAAGAAAGAAACCACTACTATTTGTGACGGTTCTGCTGTCATCACGGGAGTGTTGCTGGCGTTCAATCTACCGTCTAACTTACCTGTATGGATTATTATTTTAGGTGCTTTGTTTGCTATTGGTGTCGGTAAGATGTCATTTGGCGGCTTGGGGAACAATCCGTTTAACCCGGCACTGGCAGGGCGTGTGTTTCTGTTATTGTCATTCCCGGTACAGATGACTTCCTGGCCGGTGGTCGGTCAGTTGACTGCTTATACCGATGCTACTACTGCCGCCACTCCTTTGGCATTGATGAAACAGGCTATTCATGGGGATGTCTCGGCTTTTGGTCAACTGCCCGATGCTTGGAGTCTGTTTATTGGTAACAATGGTGGATGTCTGGGTGAAGTGAGTGCTGCTGCCCTGATTTTGGGTCTTCTTTATATGTTATGGAAGAGAATCATTACATGGCATATCCCTGTATCCATTCTGGTTACTGTATTTGTATTTTCCGGTATCATGCATCTGGCAAATCCCGAAGCTTATGTTTCTCCGGTGATCCAGTTGCTTTCGGGAGGCCTGATGCTGGGTGCTATCTTTATGGCAACAGACTATGTCACCTCTCCGATGAGTAAAAAAGGTATGTTGATTTATGGTGTCTGCATCGGTTTGCTGACAGTTGTTATCCGTCTGTTTGGTGCATATCCGGAAGGTATGTCGTTTGCTATTCTGATTATGAATGCATTCACTCCGCTAATCAATACGTATTGCAAACCAAAACGCTTTGGGGAGGTAGCGAAGAAGAAATGAAAAAGTTAGAATCATCATTGAAAAATATGTTGCTGGTACTCACCGGAGTAACAGCTATCTCGGTAGCTTTGCTGGCTTATGTGAATGAGTTGACTAAAGGTCCCATTGCAGAGGCGAATGCGAAGACATTGAATGAAGCTTTAAAAGAAGTTTTGCCCGAATTTACAAATAATCCGGTCGCAGAGTGTGATACCGTGTTTAGTGAGAAAGATGGCAAGAAGATTGTTGACTTTATCATTTATCCGGCTAAAAACGGAGATCAATGGGTAGGAACAGCAGTAGAAGCCAAGTCGATGGGATTTGGCGGAGAATTGAAAGTACTTGTTGGTTTTGATGCTGAAGGTAAAATCTACAACTATTCTTTGTTGTCACATGCCGAAACTCCGGGACTTGGTTCCAAGGCAGCCGACTGGTTCAAAGAAGGAAACAAAGGCAGCATTAAGGGAATGAATCCGGGTGAGCAACCGCTGACTGTAAGTAAAGACGGCGGACAGGTAGATGCCATTACTGCTTCTACTATCACTTCACGTGCATTTTTGAATGCTGTGAATGCTGCCTATGGTGCTTATAAAGGCGATGGCGGTGCTAATGGTACGACCGGTGCTTCGCAGAAAGCTGTGCAGAAGTCCGAAACTGCGATTGTCGATTCAGTAGTCATTAAATAAGAAAGGAGTATAAAGATATGAATAACTTTAAAGTATTAATGAATGGGATTGTTAAAGAGAATCCGACATTTGTGCTCCTGCTTGGTATGTGTCCTACACTCGGTACGACTTCCTCGGCCATAAATGGTATGGGTATGGGGCTTGCCACTATGTTTGTATTGATCTGTTCCAATGTAGTGATTTCATTGATAAAGAACCTGATTCCGGACATGGTGCGTATTCCGTCATTCATTGTAGTCATTGCATCTTTTGTGACTTTGCTTCAGATGGTAATGCAAGCATATGTACCCGGACTGTACGCTACATTGGGACTTTTTATTCCATTGATTGTTGTGAACTGCATTGTGTTGGGACGTGCAGAAGCATTTGCAGCCAAGAATAATGCACTTTCTTCTATGTTCGACGGAATCGGTATGGGATTGGGCTTTACAATTGCCCTTACATTGCTGGGAGCTGTTCGTGAGTTCCTGGGTACAGGCAAGGTATTCAACTTGTCAATCATTCCGGAAGAATACGGTATGCTTGTCTTTGTGCTTGCTCCGGGTGCGTTTATCGCATTGGGATATCTGATTGCGTTGATTAACAGCCTTAAGAAAGCGAATTAAAATATAAACGATTATGGAATATATATTGATATTTATCTCGGCAATCTTTGTTAATAACATTGTGTTGTCGCAATTTCTGGGAATCTGTCCTTTCTTGGGTGTTTCCAAGAAGGTGGATACTGCATTGGGTATGAGTGCAGCGGTAGCTTTCGTGCTTACCATTGCTACGATCGTAACGTTCCTGATCCAGAAGTTTGTACTCGATGCCTTCGGGTTGCAGTACTTGCAGACTATCACGTTTATCTTGGTTATCGCTGCATTGGTGCAGATGGTAGAAATTATTCTGAAGAAAGTTTCTCCCGCACTTTATCAGGCATTGGGCGTATTCCTTCCCTTGATTACAACGAATTGTTGTATCTTGGGTGTGGCAATTCTTGTTATCCAAAAAGATTATGACCTACTGACGGGTGTTGTATATGCATTCTCTACTGCTATTGGTTTCGGTCTGGCCCTGGTACTTTTCGCCGGACTCCGTGAGCAGATGAGTCTTGTGAAAATTCCCGAAGGAATGAAAGGTACTCCGATTGCTTTAATTACAGCCGGATTGCTGGCTATGGCATTTATGGGATTCTCCGGAGTTGTATAAATCCTGACGACAAACAACTGAAGGATGGAGCGGCGGATAGGCTACCGGTGGGGTAGTTCTTCCGCCGCTTTTTCTGTTATTTTGTCTTAATCCCTGTTTGCGCTATGAAATAATATTCGTTTTTTGTGCATTTATCTAAATTAATTTTGTTACATTTGCAAACACTTTACAAGTAAACCGAAAAAACTAACCATTATACACGTTATGAAAGAAAGAATTTTAGTAACAGGCGGAACCGGGTATATCGGCTCTCATACTGTGGTAGAGCTGCAAAACAGTGGATACGAAGTAATCATCATTGATAATTTATCTAATTCAAATGCTGATGTCGTAGATAATATCGAAAAGGTATCAGGTATTCGTCCTGTTTTCGAGAAACTGGATTGCTTGGATTTTGACGGTTTAGATGCCGTGTTCAATAAATATAAAGGTATTAAAGCGATTATCCACTTTGCGGCCAGCAAGGCAGTAGGTGAGTCTGTAGAAAAACCATTGCTTTATTATCGCAACAACCTCGTTTCTTTAATTAACTTGCTTGAATTAATGCCTAAACATGGCATTGAGGGCATTGTATTCTCTTCTTCATGTACTGTATATGGTGAACCGGATGAATTGCCTGTAACAGAGAATGCTCCGATAAAGAAAGCTACTTCTCCTTATGGAAATACCAAACAGATTAATGAAGAGATTGTTAGAGATACAGTAGCTTCCGGTGCTCCGATTAATGCAATTTTACTGCGTTATTTTAATCCGATTGGTGCTCATCCGACAGCATTGTTAGGAGAACTTCCTAATGGCGTACCTCAAAATCTTATTCCGTATTTAACTCAGACTGCTATCGGGATTCGCGAAAAATTGAGTGTCTTCGGTGATGATTATGATACACCTGACGGTTCATGTATCCGTGACTTTATCAATGTAGTCGATCTTGCTAAAGCACACGTAATTGCTATTGCACGTATTCTTGAAAAGAAACAAAAAGATAAAGTTGAAACTTTCAATATCGGTACAGGACGTGGAGTTTCAGTTCTTGAACTGATCAACGGATTTGAGAAAGCTACCGGCGTAAAACTGAACTATCAGATTGTTGGACGTCGTGCCGGTGATATTGAAAAGGTATGGGCTAACCCTGATTATGCGAACAATGAATTGGGTTGGAAAGCTCAGGAAACTCTGGAAGATACACTGCGTTCTGCTTGGGCATGGCAGTTGAAACTTCGTGAAAGAGGTATCCAATAAATAAGATATTGTTTTAATTAACATATAAGACATGAACAAATGTTTTTATACATTTGTTTATAGGATGCAAATCGGCCTGAAGCTGTTTATGTGTATGTGAATATCCATAATTAGTACTTATGCCTCCCCGGCATAGACAGGTAAGATTGCATAGTAGTTTTGTCGTGTTTTATTTTGTGTTTGTGTTGTGACAGTACTACGACGTGAGTCGTGGTACTGTTTTTTTTATTATAAACTTTATTTTATCTATGAGATTTTATTTTGTCTGACTATTGGATAGAAAAAACTCTCCTCTTTGAAGGAGTTCAAAGAGGAGAGTCGTTATTATTTTACCAATACTACTACCGGGTTGGATTCTTCATTCAAATTCTTCAGGACGCCTAGTTCTTTTTCTATTTTGACTTCCGGATGTTCCTCTAGCCAAGTAAGAATGTCAGCAGCTTGAACCAAAGAGGCACATTCACCTTTTTCATTAAGAAAGCTGGGAGTAAAAGGCATAAAATGGGTCAAGTCATCAACGAAATTATTTTCAGCTAAAGCTATATTAGTCACTTTTGTATTTTTGTCATAAATTCCATTGTACAAGATGTGTTTGTCTGTGTAAAGCCCTCTGATGAACTGGAAATAGAGTAACTTGTCATTCTCGATTGCATAGCTGATCATAATTCGGTCACTGTTATTGTCTGTAAGCGTACGTTCGGAAGCCGGCCAGTAATATTTACCGGTATTGAATATTATGTACTTTTCCAGCTGATTGTGTTTCAATGTGTAGATGGTGTCGGTAAATAATTCTTTGAATCGGATTTCGTCATTACACTTCCACAGTGCCGTATATCCGGGTACACAGATACTTTGTTTTCCGTTGTTATACTGTATTTGAATAATGCCTTCTAACAGTCCGAATCCCTTGCGTACCGAAATGTTGTTGATGTCTCCAACCTGTCCTGTTCCTAATTCGGGAATGATATTCGGGATCGTATCTATGTAATTACCTTTATCAGAGAAATATAATACCGAACTGGGACATCTTTGTCCTAATCCTCCTACATAATGCCCTATAATAATGGAATCAGAGAATACAAACCCATTCATTCCGGGACGGTTTATTTGTATATTGCCCGTTGAAGTTTCCGGCGAAGGGATGGTGATGACTCCTGCGAAATTTCCTTTTTGGTTATATTTTACCAATTGGTTGGGATCGCGATTAAAATACAATAATTGGTTTTTGGGATTCAGATATCCGCAAGTACTGCTATAAGCTTCAGGATCGTCTCCTCTGTGCCCTACAGAACAAATAAACTTTCCGGTTTCTTTGTCAAACAGCAAACACTGTTTGCCGTTATAGACCATAATTTTATCATCCAGAAGTTTGATATTAGGAAAATCTCCGATCAGGCAGGAGTCCGTTGTTTCTAAAGGAATGTATCGGATTGTTTTCCCGAGATCAGATACTTTTAGTTCTGTCAGTTTCTCCATTCCTCCGGCAATATCTATCAGATCGACTTCAGAGGTTTGCTGCGCTCCATTGCAGGAGGCTAACAATAGCATAGCAAAAATGCCGCATGATACAATTTGTCTCTTCATGTTTTTATCATTTAATCAGGTCGTAAAATACCTGTTGTTTGTTATGAAGGACAAATAAACTAAATATTTTAGTGATTAAACTATTATATGCAGTTAAATAACCAAAATATTTAGTTTGTTATTGTTTTATGATCTATTTCATTAAGATAACGACCGGATTGGATTCTTCATTTATTCCTTTGATGAAAGAGAATTTGCCTTCTGGATTTACTTCCGGATGTTCTTCCATCCATTCCAGTATAGTGTTTGCCTGAACGAGATCTACATATTCATTGTCAGTATTACAATTCCGAGGATTTAATGGCATAAAATGATCGATATCGTTTACAAAATTCTGTCCTTTGGCTATTTGAGTTATTTGAGTATCTTTATTATATATACCGGTATACACTTCTCCTCGTTGTCTGAACTGGAAGATGATCAGAGTGGTACTTTCCATCACATAGTCGATCTTGACTCTTTCGTCATTTTCTTTTTGCTGATATCTTTCTTCTGCCGGATAATGATACTTGCCTGTATTGAAAATCAGATAAGGAGATAATTTATTTTCGGATAAAGTATAGATTGTGTCCAGATATGCCTCTTTAAATCGTACTTTTCCGTTATGTTTCCATAGTGTTGAAAGCACTCGTGGTGATTCAATTGCGTCATCATTATTAAAGTATGCTGTCATCATACCATGAACTCCTATATTACCGTAAAGCTCCCGTGCTTTTTCACTTTTTAATATGTTTAATCGTACTACATTAGTGGTGACAGGTATAACTGGGAGTAAAGAAGGGATACTATCTATCACATTTCCTTGTTTGTCAAGAAGTAGGAAAGGAGATTTCTTTTCATTTCCTTGTATTGGCAGGAGACTCAATTGGTGACTGACAATTAATGAATCTGTGAAAACAAAACAAGCAGGATTTCTTACTCCCAGGTTTGGGGCAACCTTGACGTCGCCCAAGTAGTTGCCTTGCAGGTCGTATCGCATAAGAGTACCGTTCCATCCTATGAAATACAGTTCTCCTGTTATATCGTCAATCCAGAAGGTTGCTTCGCTGTATCCTCCCGGGTCATTACCTATATGACCGATAGAACGCAGAAATTTACCACTGTCTTTATCGAAAACCAAACATTGTTTGTTTGTATTTACAATAATGTTATTTTTGAAAACCTGTATATTAGGATTCTCGTTTACTAAACAACTGTCTGTAGTCTCCAATGCCACATAGTTGATCTCTTTGATAAAATCAGATGCTTTAAGTTCCGTCAGGCTCTCTATTTTTCCGGCAATATCTATCTGTCCCGGTGCTTTTGGCTGTTGGGATGGAGATCCGCAAGAGGCTAATAGAAACATGGCACAACTATACGTTATTAAGTAGTTTTTCATGGTATTATATTTTATGATCAGATTATTTCAATTCGGTTTGGAAACAGAATGCTGCTTCAAAATCCATTTTCGTTATTTTTTCTTCGGGAGAGAATAATCCGAAAACAGATGAACCGGAACCCGACATGGCGGCATATATGGCTCCTTTGCTGTACAATTCTTTTTTTATTTCTTCAATGACAGGGTATTGTGGAAAGACGCTTTTCTCAAAGTCATTGAACATGCAGTTTTTCCATTCGCTTACCGGACGTCTTATAATTTCTTTCAATGAATGATCCGGGTAGTGAGGTTTTATTTGTGAAAAGGCGTCTCGGGTCGAGACAAAGACATCCGGTTTTACAAGTACCAACTGATATCCTTTCAATGATAAATCGACTGGGGAAAAAATGTTGCCGATACCCTCTGCAAAGGTTGGTTTGTTTTTAATAAAAAAAGCGCAGTCAGCTCCTAATATGGCAGCATACTCTTCCAATTTTTCATCTGCCAGATGTAAATTGAATTTTTCGTTCAACAATTTTAGCATGAAAGCAGCATCTGCCGAGCCACCTCCCAAACCGGCACCCGAAGGAATATGTTTATATAGATAAATGTCTACCGGAGGTAATTGAAATTCCTGTTCCAGCAGCAGGTATGCCTTTACTACCAGGTTGGTTTCCGGCTCCCCGCTGATTTCCAGGCCGGATTGGTGCAGGACAAATTTTTGTTTCGAGTCATTTAATATTGTGATTTCAAGGGCATCCTCCAGAGGTATGGGATAAAATACAGTTTCCAGATTGTGGTATCCGTCCGGACGTTTCTCGGTAATGTTCAGTCCCAGATTTATTTTGGCATTCGGAAATGTAATCATGTCTTTGGGCTATTAGTGATTCGTGATTAATGATTAATGCTGTCTAATGGACGCAAAGTTAAATAAATAATTCAGATTTGATAATGGAAAATTGATAATAGAGAATTATCTTTGCCTACATTTTGTGGATGTGCGCAGCCATCCACTATTCATTTTCTATATTTCAATAAAATACAGATGGCCGAACAAAGAAGAAATACCCGCAGTACTGCTAAGTCTAAGGTGCAACCCGTAAATGATTACGGGCGCATCCAACCGCAAGCGCCGGAACTGGAAGAAGCCGTGCTCGGGGCCTTGATGATTGAAAAAGATGCCTATTCGCTGGTGAGTGAGATTCTCCGTCCGGAATCGTTTTACGAACATAGGCATCAATTGATTTATGCAGCTATTACCGATCTTGCCGTTAATCAAAAACCGGTAGATATTCTTACTGTGAAGGAGCAGCTCAGTAAGCGTGGTGAGCTGGAAGAAGTCGGAGGACCGTTTTATATTACTCAATTGAGCAGTAAAGTGGCATCTTCCGCCCATATTGAATATCATGCCCGTATTATTGCACAAAAATATTTGGCAAGAGAGCTCATTACTTTTACAAGTAACATACAGAGTAAGGCTTTTGACGAAACTCTCGATGTGGACGATCTTATGCAAGAGGCCGAAGGGAAACTCTTTGAGATTTCACAGCGGAACATGAAGAAGGACTATACGCAGATCAATCCGATTATTGCCGAGGCTTATGAACAGATTCAGAAAGCCGCCGCACGTACCGATGGTCTGAGCGGATTGGAGAGTGGATATACCAAACTGGATAAGATGACTTCCGGATGGCAGAAATCCGACTTGATAATTATTGCTGCCCGTCCGGCCATGGGTAAAACGGCTTTTGTACTTTCAATGGCTAAGAATATTGCCGTGAATTTCAGGAATCCGGTAGCCTTGTTTTCTCTTGAAATGAGTAACGTTCAGTTGGTCAATCGTCTGATCTCGAACGTTTGTGAAATTCCGAGTGAAAAAATCAAGAGCGGACAATTGGCAGCTTATGAATGGCAACAGCTCGATTATAAATTGAAGGATTTGCTGGATGCACCGCTTTATGTCGATGATACTCCCTCTCTGTCCGTATTTGAGCTTCGAACCAAGGCACGTCGATTGGTTCGTGAGCATGGAGTAAGAATTATCATCATTGACTACTTGCAGTTGATGAACGCCAGCGGTATGGCATTTGGCAGCCGTCAGGAAGAGGTTAGTACCATTTCACGTTCGTTGAAGGGGCTTGCCAAAGAGTTGAATATTCCGATTATTGCTCTGTCTCAGTTGAATCGTGGTGTCGAGAGTCGTGAAGGGCTTGAAGGAAAACGTCCTCAGTTGAGTGACCTTCGTGAATCCGGTGCAATCGAGCAGGATGCCGATATGGTGTGTTTCATTCACCGCCCCGAATATTACAAGATATTTCAGGATGATAAAGGAAACGATCTCCGTGGAATGGCCGAAATTATTATCGCTAAGCATCGTAATGGTGCGGTTGGCGATGTTCTGCTACGATTTAAAGGTGAGTATACCCGTTTCCAGAATCCGGATGACGATATGGTAATTCCGTTGCCTGATGCCGGGGCCATGCTTGGGTCACGAATGAATAATAGCGGAACAGTACCTCCGCCTCCTGCTGAATTTGCCCCTCAGAATAATAATCCGTTCGGAGGTGGAAATGACGGACCTCTGCCTTTTTAAAAGAGATATTTATTTAATTTTATAATACCATGAAAAGATATTGCCAAACACTCGAATTATATAATGATTCGGAATTGATTCGTGCTTATGTCGAAGAACATCAGCATGTGTGGCCAGAAATTAAAGCCGGTATCCGTGAAGTCGGGATACTCGATATGCAGATTTATATCCACGAACATACACTCTTTATGATTGTCGATACGGTAGATGAATTCGATTGGATAAAAGATAACGAGCGCTTGGCTAAACTTCCCCGGCAGGCAGAATGGGAGGCTTATATGTCTCGCTTTCAGCGTTCATTGCCCGGACAAGCGTCACATGAGAAGTGGAAAATGATGGAACGTATATTTAAACTCTGACAATATGCAAAAACTACTATCTTTACCGTCCAATCTGGTTCAGTCTTTTCATGAACTGGAGAGGGTGAATCGTACCGATTGGTTTTGTACTTCCGACCCGGTAGGTAAGAAACTTGGTTCCGGTGGTGGAACATCCTGGCTGCTTGAAGAATGTTATAATGAATATTCAGATGGTGCTACTTTTGGAGAGTGGCTTGAAAAAGAAAAAAGAATTCTTCTTCATGCGGGTGGGCAAAGCCGTCGTTTACCCGGCTATGCACCTTCTGGAAAGATTCTCACTCCGGTTCCTGTGTTCCGGTGGGAGAGAGGGCAACATCTGGGACAAAATCTGCTTTCTCTGCAACTTCCCCTATATGAAAAAATCATGTCTTTGGCTCCGGATAAACTCCATACACTGATTGCGAGTGGTGATGTCTATATTCGTTCGGAGAAACCTTTGCAGAGTATTCCCGAAGCGGATGTGGTTTGTTATGGACTGTGGGTAGATCCGTCTCTGGCTACCCATCATGGCGTGTTTGCTTCCGATCGCAAACATCCCGAACAACTCGACTTTATGCTTCAGAAGCCTTCGTTGGCAGAATTGGAATCTTTATCGAAGACCCATTTGTTCCTGATGGACATCGGTATATGGCTTTTGAGTGACCGTGCCGTAGAAATCTTGATGAAACGTTCTCATAAAGAAAGCTCTGAAGAACTAAAGTATTATGATCTTTATTCCGATTTTGGATTAGCTTTGGGAACTCATCCCCGTATTGAAGACGAAGAGGTCAATACGCTATCCGTTGCTATTCTGCCTTTGCCGGGAGGAGAGTTCTATCATTACGGGACCAGTAAAGAACTGATTTCTTCAACTCTTTCCGTACAGAATAAGGTTTACGATCAGCGTCGTATCATGCACCGTAAAGTAAAGCCCAATCCGGCTATGTTTGTCCAAAATGCTGTCGTGCGGATACCTCTTTGTGCCGAGAATGCTGATTTATGGATCGAGAACAGTCATATCGGACCAAAGTGGAAGATTGCTTCACGACATATTATTACCGGGGTTCCGGAAAATGACTGGTCATTGGCTGTGCCTGCCGGAGTGTGTGTAGATGTGGTTCCGATGGGTGATAAGGGCTTTGTTGCCCGTCCATACGGTCTGGACGATGTTTTCAAAGGAGATTTGAGAGATTCCAAAACAACCCTGACGGGTATTCCTTTTGGTGAATGGATGTCCAAACGCGGTTTGTCATATACAGATTTGAAAGGACGTACGGACGATTTACAGGCAGTTTCCGTATTCCCTATGGTTAATTCTGTAGAAGAGTTGGGATTGGTGTTGAGGTGGATGTTGTCCGAACCCGAACTGGAGGAAGGAAAGAATATCTGGTTACGTTCCGAACATTTTTCTGCGGACGAAATTTCGGCAGGTGCCAATCTGAAGCGTTTGTATGCACAACGTGAAGAGTTCAGAAAAGGAAACTGGAAAGCATTGGCCGTTAATCATGAAAAAAGTGTTTTTTATCAACTTGATTTGGCCGATGCAGCTGAAGATTTTGTACGTCTTGGTTTGGATATGCCTGAATTATTGCCTGAGGATGCTCTGCAGATGTCACGCATCCATAACCGGATGTTGCGTGCGCGTATTTTGAAATTAGACGGGAAAGATTATCGTCCGGAAGAACAGGCTGCTTTTGATTTGCTTCGTGACGGCTTGCTGGACGGGATCAGTAATCGTAAGAGTACCCCAAAATTGGATGTATATTCCGATCAGATTGTTTGGGGACGTAGCCCCGTGCGCATCGATATGGCAGGTGGATGGACCGATACTCCTCCTTATTCACTTTATTCGGGAGGAAATGTGGTGAATCTAGCCATTGAGTTGAACGGACAACCTCCCTTACAGGTCTATGTGAAGCCGTGTAAAGACTTCCATATCGTCCTGCGTTCTATCGATATGGGTGCTATGGAAATAGTATCTACGTTTGATGAATTGCAAGATTATAAGAAGATCGGTTCACCTTTCTCTATTCCGAAAGCCGCTCTGTCATTGGCAGGCTTTGCACCTGCGTTTTCTGCTGTATCTTATGCTTCATTAGAGGAACAGCTTAAAGATTTCGGTGCAGGTATTGAAGTGACTTTATTGGCTGCTATTCCTGCCGGTTCCGGTTTGGGCACCAGTTCCATTCTGGCTTCTACCGTACTTGGTGCCATTAACGATTTCTGTGGTTTAGCCTGGGATAAAAATGAGATTTGTCAACGTACTCTTGTTCTTGAACAATTGCTGACTACCGGAGGTGGATGGCAGGATCAGTATGGAGGTGTGTTGCAGGGTGTGAAGCTTCTTCAGACCGAGGCCGGCTTTGCTCAAAGTCCATTGGTGCGTTGGCTACCCGATCATTTATTTACGCATCCTGAATACAAAGACTGTCACTTGCTTTATTATACCGGTATAACTCGTACGGCAAAAGGGATCTTGGCAGAAATAGTCAGTTCCATGTTCCTCAATTCATCGTTGCATCTCAATTTACTTTCGGAAATGAAGGCGCATGCATTGGATATGAATGAAGCTATACAGCGTGGAAGTTTTGTTGAGTTTGGCCGTTTGGTAGGAAAAACCTGGGAACAAAACAAAGCATTGGATAGCGGAACAAATCCTCCGGCTGTGGAGGCAATTATCGATCTGATAAAAGATTATACCTTGGGATATAAATTGCCGGGAGCCGGTGGTGGCGGGTACTTATATATGGTAGCGAAAGATCCGCAAGCTGCTGTTCGTATTCGTAAGATACTGACAGAAAACGCTCCGAATCCGCGGGCACGTTTTGTCGAAATGACGTTATCTGATAAGGGATTCCAAGTATCACGATCATAAAAATAGTATTGGTTGACGAGAGGTAAGGGTTTTATCTCTCGTCGACTTCTTTTTCCATTCCTCATTAAGTTTGCCTCTTCTGTTATTCTGATAGTAAAATAGAGATTCTGATATCTTTAAGTCGGCTTCTTTCTTGTTTTAAAAACCTTGTTGTCTTGAGAAAGTGATGAAATAGCAAATGATGGAGCATTAACTTGTCTTTAATTCGTTTCTTCATAAGTGTACTCTTCATACGAAGTTAACTTCGTCTTTGCAAAACATTAACTTCTTGTGAAGAAGAAGTTAGTTATAAGAAAATACGAAGTTAACTTCGTATAGTTACGAAATTCATTTTCATTGAAAATCCTCCTACTTTTTGCCTGGCGGTTTCATTTATTGAACAAAAACTATAGAATTCTTTTCTGTAGCATGGGTCAATATGAATCATTCCTGAATGTTATTTTGGAGGTATAGGATGCCTTTTCCGTTGCTTACTGATTGAAATTAGTGTATGTTTATCGATCTTTTGACTGGTGATTTGATTTATTTGCTGGAGATATGATTTTGGTGAAATTAGAATCCCGGTGTTTTTTATAACAACTTAGTCAGTGGTTCGTAAATAAGGGATTCCTGAGGCTACTCAAAATACAATGTGACAGAATGCTTTTGGGAGTATATAGTTTCTAAATCTTTATAGATAGAATAATGAAGACTTTATCTTATTGTGTAATTTGTTTATAATCAGTCTGTTGTGTGGTAAATGCGAAAAGGATAAAAAGAGTGAATTCTCTTGTAATTAACTGATTGTCAGTAGTGAATGTGTTTCAAAAGACGTTCGTCTTTTGAAACATCAATTATGGAGATAAAAGACCACATACAAAATAAGTAAAAAGCTGTTTTTATTACCAGATTATTATCTGATAATCAGCACATAAAGAAGTCTATTTACTTTTTCATCTAAAAATATTTTGCACATCAAAATTTAGTTTATACCTTTGTGCTATTAAACGAACGTTTTTTGAAACATCAATTGATCGAATCCGTTCGTTTCCACCTAAAATAAGTCATAAAAAATCTTGCAGTTTGGCTGAGAAAAAGAGTCTCACCCAACTGCGAAGCATACCCGGACTTAAGTAAATCACTCAGGAATATATCCTTCTAAATGTCTCAACAACAAGAATATTGGTTCGCTGCCCGTACCCGTAAGGATCAGGAGCTTACTACTCGTGACGCATTAGAGAAAATAGGTGTCGAGTATTTTTTGCCGACCCAATTTGTCATTCGTCAATTGAAATATCGCCGGCGTCGTGTAGAAGTTCCTGTCATTCGTAATCTTATTTTTGTACATGCTACCAAAGAGTTTGCTTGTGCTATTGCCAATGAATACGGGGTGCGTCTTTTCTATATGCGTGATTTTGACACTAAGAGTATGCTTATTGTTCCCGATAAGCAGATGAAAGATTTTATGTTTGTCATGAATCTCGATCCTGCTGCTGTTATCCTCAACGATGATTGTTTCGCAGTTGGCACCAAAGTACAAGTCATCAAGGGAGATTTTTGTGGAGTTGAAGGTGAACTGGCCAGTCTTTCTAATCGTACTTATGTCACTATCCGAATTCGTGGCGTTTTATCTGCCAGTGTCAAGGTTCCTAAAAGCTACCTTCGCATTCTCGCACCGTAATCAGTAATATTTTATCATATAAAATGAATACTCTTATGACCCAGATTCATGAGCTGCAACATGTGGCTCACGAATTATTGTATTTGGGTGCTGACGGTTCTCCTATCTATACCGACAGTTTCCGTCAATTAAACACTGAAGTGCTTCAAAAATCTGATGCTTTGTTTGCTTTGAAAGGAGAAAATCCGGAAGAAGAAGCACGACTTTGCCTGGCTCTCTTGATGGGCTACAATGCAACAATCTATGATTATGGCGACAAGGAGTCTAAGAAACAGGTTATTCTGGATCGTTCCTTGCTTGTGTTAGAGTCTCTCCCGTCTTCTTTGCTCAAGTGTCAGCTTTTGACATATTGTTATGGAGAAGTTTTTGAAGAAGAGTTGGCAAAGGAAGCTCATGCAATTATAGATTACTGGGATAATAAAACTTTATCGATAGATGAGCAGGAGACTGTAGATATGCTGAAGATGATAGAGGAAAATCAGTATCCGAATAATTATATTGATTAATATTTTTTTAATATAAAAATATCTTCTTTATTCAAAATGAAAGACGTGTATTTTTAGAATGAGGAATTGGTATATACTATTTCCTTACTTTGCTAATGATATTTTACTTGATATCTATACTTAGATTAATTAGTGTTGAGGAGTATTTGATATAAACGATATATTATAATGAGTAAAAAAGAAACACTCAAGCAACAAATTCTCGATTTAACCCGGGAATACTACAAAGAGGTTCACGGGTCCTCCCGCTCTTTCGAACCCGGTAAGAGTTTTGTCAACTATGGCGGCCGTTATTTCGATGACCGCGAATTGGTGAACCTGGTTGACTCGTCCCTTGATTTCTGGCTGACCGCCGGTCCGTGGGCACATAAATTTGAAGTCCGTTTTGCTAAATGGTTAGGGGTAGATTACTGTTCACTTACTAATTCCGGTTCTTCTGCTAATTTACTTGCATTTATGGCTTTGACTTCTCCTCAGTTGGGAAAACGTAGGGTAAAACGTGGTGATGAAGTGATTACGGTTGCTTGCGGATTCCCTACGACAGTAACACCTTGTATTCAATATGGTGCTATTCCTGTTTTTGTGGATGTTACTATTCCTGAATACAATATTGATATAGAACAGTTAGAAGCAGCTTTATCGTCAAAAACAAAAGCGGTTATGATTGCTCATTCTTTGGGAAATCCATTTAATTTGCAAGTTGTCAAGACATTCTGTGATAAACACAATCTTTGGTTGGTAGAAGATAATTGCGATGCACTTGGTTCTACTTATATGATTGATGGAGTAGAAAAGAAAACTGGTACAATTGGGCACATTGGTACCAGTAGTTTCTATCCTCCACACCACATGACTATGGGAGAGGGTGGTGCTGTTTATACTAATGATCCTTTACTCCACAAGTTGGTTAATTCATTCCGCGATTGGGGACGTGACTGTTGGTGTGTCGGTGGAGTAGATAATACCTGTAAATATCGTTTTAGTAAGCAGTTTGGTGAATTACCACTTGGCTACGATCATAAATATGTATACTCTCATTTCGGATATAATCTGAAAGTAACAGATATGCAAGCAGCGATCGGTTGTGCGCAGTTGGATAAATTGGATGATATTGTGGAGGCACGTCGTCATAACTTTACTTATCTTAAAGAAGGACTTACAGGAACAAGAAATATCATTCTGCCGGAACCTCAAAGAAACTCTAATCCCAGTTGGTTCGGATTCCTTATTTCGGTAAAAGAAGATGCAGGGTTTACTCGTAATGATTTAGCTGTCCATTTAGAAAGTAAAAAAATACAAACCCGTAATCTGTTTGCCGGAAATCTGTTAAAGCACCCAGCCTTTGATGAAATGCGCAAAAAAGGAGAAGGATATCGGGTAGTTGGTGAATTGAAAGGAACTGACTTTGTGATGAACAATACTCTTTGGATAGGAGTATATCCGGGAATGACGAAGGAAATGTTAGATCATATGATTACAACCATAAAAGAATTTTGTAACAAATGAAAGCTGTAATTCTTGCCGGTGGCTTTGGTTCTCGCTTGAGTGAAGCAACCAATTTGATTCCTAAGCCGATGGTAGAAATTGGTGGTAAACCCATCCTTTGGCATATAATGAAAATTTATAGTCATTATGGAATCAATGAATTTGTTATTTGTTGTGGTTATAAACAATATGTAATCAAAGAATACTTTGCTAATTACTTTAGACACAATTGCGATATGACAGTTGATTTGTCTAATAATACTACAACTATTCATGATAATCATTCAGAGAACTGGAAAGTGACTATGGTTGATACCGGTTTAAATACTATGACTGGTGGTCGTATCAAACGAGTTCAAAAATATATTGGAAATGAACGCTTTTTATTAACTTATGGGGATGGGGTGGCTGATCTGAATATAACTGATACAATTCAGTCACACGAAGCTGCAGGAGGAATCCTTTCTCTAACAGCTTATAAACCAGGAGGAAAATTTGGTGCTCTGCAAATAGATTTAGCTACGGATAAAGTACTTTCTTTTCAAGAAAAACCTGACGGAGATCGTAACTGGGTTAATGCCGGTTACTTTGTTTGCGAACCAGAAGTATTTGACTATATAAAGGACGGTGATTCTACGATATTTGAACGTCAACCATTGGAGTCTATCTCTAAAGACGGTAAGATGCATGCTTTTAGACATACTGGCTTCTGGAAGCCAATGGATACACTCAGAGATAATACAGAATTAAATGATATGTGGGATAATGGGAAAGCTCCCTGGAAAGTATGGTAGGAATATGAGTATAGATATATTTAATAACTTTTATAAAGGTAAACGAGTACTTGTTACTGGTCATACCGGTTTCAAAGGTTCATGGCTTTCGATTTGGCTGCACGAATTGGGTGCTGAGGTGATAGGTGTGGGCTTAGAACCATTCACAGAGCGAGATAATTATGTTCTTTCCGACATAGGAAAGAACATAAAAGCTGATATCCGTGCTGATATTCGTGATGGGGGACGTATGAAAGCCATTTTTAAAGAATACGAGCCTGAACTTGTTTTCCATTTAGCAGCCCAACCACTAGTACGGCTTAGTTATGATATTCCGGTTGAGACGTACGAAACCAATGTTATGGGAACAATTAATGTCCTTGAAGCTATCCGTGTAACCGATAGTGTAAAAGTGGGGGTGATGATTACCACTGATAAATGTTATGAGAATAAAGAGCAAATTTGGGGATATCGGGAAAATGAACCGATGGGAGGTTATGATCCTTATTCAAGTAGTAAAGGGGCAGCTGAAATAGCGATAGCCTCTTGGCGTCGCTCTTTTTTCCATCCCGAGCAATATGAGAAGCATGGTAAAAGCATCGCCAGTGTACGTGCAGGTAATGTGATTGGTGGTGGTGATTGGGCATTAGATCGTATTATTCCAGACTGTATTAAGGCTTTAGAAGCCGGCAAAGAAATAGAGATTAGGAGTCCTAAAGCGATTCGTCCATGGCAGCATGTACTTGAACCTTTAAGCGGTTATATGCTTCTTGCCCTAAGGATGTGGAAAGAGCCTATAAAATATTGTGAAGGTTGGAATTTTGGCCCGAGAGCAGAATCTATTTCCACAGTATGGGATGTGGCTACTAAAGTGGTGGAAAACTATGGGAGTGGTCAATTGCGAGATTTATCCGATCCCAATACTTTGCATGAAGCTAAACTACTAATGTTGGATATTTCTAAAGCAAAATTTATGTTGGGGTGGGAATCCAGAATGGATATAAATCAGACAGTAGCATTGACTGTAGACTGGTACAAACGTTACCAAGAAGAAAGTGTCTACAGTATTTGTGTAAATCAAATAGCGGATTTTGTTTGTAAATGAAAAGAACAATCTTTTTAATAGGCGGAAGCGGATTTATAGGAAAAAATATAATCCGCAACTTATATGCTCAATATCAGATATATGTATTTGACAAATATATTGATCATGTATTTTTTGAGGCTTATCCCCAAGTCAATGTTAGTGAATTGGATTTAGTACAGGATAAGATTCCAGAATCAGTGGTATCACCAGATTATATAGTTAATTTGGCTTCTATTGTCACAGCAGAAAGAGATTTGACTTTATTTGATGATTTGATTTCTTCAAACCTGAAGATACTTTTGAATTTGTATGAGCGTTTTAAAGGAAATTTCTCCCTTAAACTATTTATCCAGTTTGGTAGTTCTGAAGAGTATGGAGCAAAGATTTCTCCTTTCAAGGAGGAAGAACGTGAGTATCCTAGTTCTCCGTATGCCTTGGTAAAACAATTGACAACTAATACAGCTATGATGTTATATTATAATTATAATTTTCCTGTAATGGTTGTTCGTCCCGCTAATTTGTTTGGTCCATATCAAAGTGCGAGTAAATTTATTCCGTATATCGTAGAGAGGTTGAAAACTAATCAACCTTTAGATGTATCTCCATGTGAGCAAAAACGCGATTTTATTCATGTCGATGATTTTGTTTTTGCTATTAATGGACTTTTGGTAAATTACAAAAAATCTGTAGGAGAAATAATCAATGTTGGTAGTGGGTGTAGTATTTCTTTGAAGGAAATTATTGAAACATGTAAAGAAGAACTTCAATCGACTTCAAAAGTCAATTATGGCGCTTTGGCATATCGTGAGAATGAAGCAATGGATTTATGTTGCTCAATAAATAAATTGAACGGCATTATTGGTCAAGAGAAAGTTAAAACAGGTATTTTAGAATATTTAAAATAAATAAAATATGCGTTATTTAGTAACAGGAGGGTGTGGCTTTATTGGTAGTAATTTAGCTGCTGAAGTTTTAAAGCAAGGAGAGGAACTGTTTGTATTAGATAATCTATTTCGTTTTGGAAGTGCAGCTAATCTTGCATGGCTACATACCTTAGGTGAATTTAAATATTATCCTTTTGATATAAGAAATAATAATGATGTAGAAACTGTTGTAAAAGAGGCTCAGCCGGATTATATTTTTCACTTAGCAGGTCAAGTGGCTATGACTACTTCAATTTCTAATCCTCGATTAGACTATGAAACTAATGCTTTAGGAACTTTTAATCTTTTAGATGCTGTTCGCAAGTATTCTCCTAATTCGGTTATTTTGTATTCTTCAACCAATAAAGTATATGGGGATTTTGAATATTTGCATTTCATGGAGGAACAAACTCGTTATACATGTGAGGAATATCCAAATGGCTTCCCTGAGTCAATCTCTTTAGATTTTCATTCCCCTTATGGTTGTTCTAAAGGATGTGCTGATCAATATCTTTTAGACTTTTATCGAATTTATGGATTGAAAACGATTGTCTTTAGGCATTCATCAATGTATGGAAATAATCAGCATGCTACTTATGACCAAGGATGGATTGGTTGGTTTTGTCAGAAAGCTTTAGAAATCAAGAATAGCACATTGAAAGAACCTTTTACTATTTCAGGTACAGGTAAACAGGTGAGGGATGTGTTACATGGAAATGATGTGGTAAATCTTTATTTCAAAGCTAAAGATGTGCGTCAAGCTTATGGACAAGTGTTTAATATTGGTGGTGGTATAGAGAATAGCCTTTCTTTATTGGAATTATTTGATATGCTTGAGAGAAAGCTAAATATAAAGATGATATATACTCAATTACCTTGGAGAGAAAGTGATCAGAAAGTTTTTGTGGCAGATATACAAAAGGTATCTAAGGTTGTTGGATGGATTCCTGAAGTGTCTAAGGATCAAGGAATACAATTGATGATAAATTGGCTTAAAAGTTATGAATAATGAGAATCCATTAGTTTCAATCCTAATACCAGTATATAATAGAGAAAAATATATTGGTGAAGCTATAGAGTCGGCAATCAACCAAACTTATAAAAATATTGAGGTTATTATTGTTGATAATTGTAGTACTGATAATACGTGGAAAATACTTCAGGATTATCAATGCAAAGATAAGAGGATACATATATTTCAAAATGAAAAAAATCTAGGTCCTGTTTATAATTGGATTGAATGTTTTAAAAGAGCGAAAGGAGTGTATTCAAAGATCTTGTGGTCAGATGATTGGATGTCATTAGATTTTGTTGAAAATGCGCTTTCAGCTTTCAATGAAGATATATCATTTGTAATATCTGCTCAGCAGATTATCACAAATGATAAGGAAATACTTTCTAATGTTGCTTATTTGAAGGATAGATATTCCCAGCGTGAATATTTGGAGAATGCTTTACTCTATAATAAATATAACTTCCCATTATCACCAGGTTGTGCTATTTTCAGAACAAAAGATGTTTTAAATAACTTTATTGTTGATATTCCTAATTCGGATAGTTTAGACTCAAAAAAAAATGGCGCAGGAAATGATTTATATCTTTTTTTGAAAATTGCATTACATTATCCCTATATAGGAGTGGTAGCCAATAGTGTTAGTTATTTTAGGGCACATAAAGAATCATTCTCAGTGGCTTCCGACTTAAATTTGTATTATGAATGGGCTAAAGTGGATTTTATAAATTCGGAATTGAGGGATTCTTATTTTATTTCTGCAAAAAAAATGTTACTTTTTAAATTTTCGGTAAAAAATAAACATTTTAGAAATATTTGTAAATCGTTATCGTATAATAAATACATCTTGCAAGCAGTGTTTCGTTTATTACTTATCCGTATTTAAATTTTAGAATAAAATATAACTTTGTGATAATACAAAAGATAAAACAGTTTTTTGTTGGGAGTGAGAGAACAATAAAGGCAAAGAAAAATATTATTGCCTCCCTGTTGGTGAAAATGTTGTCAATTATTATTTCATTGTTATTGGTGCCTGTAACTTTGAACTATCTTAATTCTTATGAATACGGAGTTTGGCTAACGCTAAGTTCTATTCTTGTTTGGATTAATTATTTTGATATTGGTTTGGGCAATGGGCTACGCAACCGTTTAACAGAAGCTTTGGCAATAGGTGATTATGAAAAAGGACGCATTTATATAAGCACTACTTTTGCAATATTATTAATCTTAATGTTGACTATATATTTGCTCTATGCTTTTTTGCAACATTTTATTAGTTGGAAATCAATACTTAATATTTCTACAAATCATGCTTTTACTGATTTAAATTATTTAGTATTGATCGTATTCGCTTTTTTTTGTATATCATTTGTTTTAAAATTTGTAGGAATTATATATTTAGCTAAACAGCAACCTGTTATAAATGATTTATTTGGAGCTATCGCTAATTTGATGTCTCTTATTGTTATTTATATTTTAACATTAGTGACGGACGGAAATCTTACTTATGTTGCCATTGTGTTTTCTTCTGCACCTGCAGTTGTTTATTTATTAGCTTATCCTTTCACATTTTATTATAAATATCCCAATCTAGCTCCCAAAATATCTGCTATTAATTTTCATTATGCGAAAGGTTTATTGGGATTAGGTTTTCAATTTTTTATAATTCAGGTTTCTTGTTTATTGATGTTTGCTACCTCAAATATATTAATAGCTCAATTGTGTGGTCCCGAAGAAGTTACTCCCTATAATATTGCTTATAAATATTTTTCGGTTATAACAATGGGGTTTACGATAGTTATAACTCCTTTTTGGTCTGCAGTTACGGATGCTCTTATTAAAGAAGATTTCTTGTGGATTCGGAAAGGCATTATTAATATGTTGAAGGTGTGGCTCTTCTTTTTATTATGTTCATTAGTAATGCTTTTTGTTGCTAGTTGGGTTTATTCGTTTTGGGTGAATATGAGCATTCCTTTTTATTTATCCCTTTTATTATTCGTTTATATTTCAATATTTAATTGGAATAATATGTTCGCATATTTTGTGAACGGAATGGGGAAAATACGTCTTCAATTATATTGCTCTGTCATTTCGGGTGGAATTTTTATTCCTTTGGCAATACTATTAGGGCAATTGTGGGGGCTTGTTGGTATTATTGGATCTATGTGTTTTTCTTTGTTGGTTTCGGCTGTACTTATGCCAATACAATTGAAACTATTATTGGCAAAGAGTGCCACTGGAATTTGGAATAAATAAAAACGTATGAAAAAACAGTATCCCCTTATTTCTGTCATAACAGTATCTTACAATGCTGTATCTACAATTGAAGATACTATTCTCAGTGTAATAAATCAGACATACACTAATATAGAATATATAATAATAGATGGTGGAAGTGCTGATGGAACTGTTGGTATTATAGAAAAATATGTTGATAGAATTTCATATTGGGTTAGCGAACCCGATAAAGGTATTTATGATGCTATGAATAAAGGGCTAAAAGTAGCAAATGGTGATTGGGCTATTTTTATGGGGAGTGATGATGTTTTTTTTAATAACAAAGTTATTATGTTGGTTATTGAGAGGATACTTATTCCTGATAACATTTATTATGGGAATGTAATACTTAAGACGTCTCATAAATTATACCCTACTAGTATAAAGTCTGCATATCAACTGTGCTTAAACAATTTTTGTCACCAAGCTATATTTTATCCACGTACAATTTATAAATACTATTTTTATGATGTGAAATACAAATTGTGGGCTGATTATGTTTATAATTTGAATTTATATGCACTTGATTCTACTAAATTTAAATATTTAGATCTCATTATTTCAATATTCAATGATCAAGGCAGAGGTTCTCAATCTAAAGATTTATTGTTTATTCAAAATCGATTGGATTTGATTGAGACACTTTGGGGTAAGAAAATGAAGTATATAATGAAGTTTAGATACTTCTTGTCAAGATTAGTTCATGGATTTTAGAATCTATATTTCAGAAATATTAGAGCAGTGGTATTTGTATCTACCATTACTTATTTTATTTATAGTTTTATATTTGATTGTTTTTAGAAAAGCGATTTGGGGAATATTTGATCCTTTATTTGTTACTGTTGTCATGATGGGGGGAGCTGCTTTTGCTGTATTTAGTTTGTGGCTGAATCATTGGGCGGATACGAAATATTTAATTTCTTTTTGCTTTACTGAGATTTGTCTTATTATTGGTTTTTTTATATCAACTCGTTTCTTTACAAAACAAACATATTCTAACAAAATTAATGTTTTAAATGTAAATCAAGGATTTATTAGTATATTTTCTTTGATTGTTAATATAATGGCACTTGCTTTACAGTTTTTCATTTTTAGTCAATTAGGAATTGGACTTTTTAAGGAAGGAGTTAATCATGTTTCAATTTACGACGGGTTTGGATTTCTGAAAGCTTCTCAAGGTGGCTTTTCTACCGTTGCTTTTATCTCTTTCTTTTATAAAAAAAAGTTGGCTATTCTTAATCGTTTTGATTGTGTGGTTTTTTTTATATTGTTATTAGCTATTATATTATCTGGTTCAAAGTCAGGAATTTTAAGGCCAATATCAATTTTCTTTATTGTTGAATATTATTTTTATAGAAGAACAGGTAAGACTATTGCGCATGTTAAGTGGTATAATCTTGTGATTCTTTGTACTTTTCCTTTATTAGTAATTGTCATTTTAGACAATGTAGATATGTTCCAAGCAATTATATTATTTGGGGCACGTTTGATTGGGTCAGGAGATATTTTTGTAATGGGGTATAATGATGATGTTATTCGTCATATATCAGCTAATTCGTCTTTACAGTATATATTATATCCTGGTTGGGGCTCTATTTTAAAAACAATAGGTTTCTCAATTACTCCACCTGTTGTTATAGGCGTTGATATTTATGATTATTATTATAATGCTGCAGATGCTGGTCCAAATGCTCGTTTAAATTTTCTTACTTACTATTTTTGGGGGACATTAGGTGGAAGTTTTATTTGTTTTTTGATTGGTTATTATATAGGCTATTTTCGTTGTAAATATGGAAAATATAAGCATAATATGTTTGTGTTTTTTGTCTCTACAATTTTGTATATTAGCATATTATCGATTATATCTGATTTAAATATATTTCTTAATGATTTCTTTTGGACTTTCGCTGTTTTTGTTGTATTATACTTTATAGCTCAGATTGTCTACAAAGGGATAACATTGCCACATGAGTAAACATATTTGTTTTTTTATAGGCTCTATTTCTAATGGTGCCGGTACTGAGCGTATTACAATTTCCTTAGCTAATCTTTTTGTTAAAAGAGGGTATAGAGTTTCTGTCGTAAGTTTATGCCAATCAGACCCTCCTTTTTTTTCTGTGCATCGTGAAATCAATACCTATTGTATATTTACTAAGCCATGTGCTTTCACATTATACTTTTTTCAAATAGTTAGACGTTTATATCTTTATTTGAAGAAAGAGAGAGTGGATATATTAATTAATGTAGATGTTATCTTGGCTATATTTAGTATTCCACTAAAGCTTTTTTTATCGAGTATAAAGATCATTTCATGGGAACATTTTAATTATAAGTCAAATTTGGGAATTTCACGGCGTGATTGGGGACGTAAACTATCGCAAAAATATGCAAATGCTATCGTTACACTAACTAAGCAAGATCGCTCTTTTTATTTGGAAAAAAGGTATAATCGAGCAATAGTATATGCTATACCTAATTTTCTTGATTCGTTTCCCAGTAGATATGCTAATATGAATAGTAAGTTAGTGTTAGCTGTGGGAAGATATACTTACCAAAAAGGGTTTGATATTTTAATAGAAATATGGAATGAAGTTAAAACATATCCTATTGCAAAAGATTGGAAACTAAGAATTGTTGGTAATGGGGAAGATAGAGAAAAATTGATAGCACAAGCAAAGAGTCTGGATTTATTATCTTCTATAGAGTTTTGCACTGCTCAAAAAGACATATCTAATTATTATATAACTTCTTCTATTTATGTGATGACTTCACGTTATGAGGGACTTCCTATGGTTCTTTTGGAAGCTCTTTCTTATGGATTACCAATTGTGAGTTATGATTGTTTGACAGGACCTCGAGAAATTGTAAGCGATAATATTAATGGTTACATAATTCCAGTAGACCAAAAAGATTTTTTTATAAAGAAATTGATACGGTTATTTGAAAGTAAAGACGATAGGCTTGATATGCAAAAAAAAGCCATTGAACTTTCTTATCAATATTCAATAGATGGAGCTTTTAATCTTTGGCAAGAGTTATTTTCTACATTACTTAATTCTAAATGAATATATTGTATATAATTACAGGTCTTGGTATTGGAGGTGCAGAAAAAGTAACGGTTGATCTTGCTAATTTAATGCAAGATAAGGGTAATAATGTTGCTATACTTTATCTATATGGTGATAATCAATATACATCCCTTATATACAAATCTATATTTGTAAAGGGACTGTCTATGTCTAAAACACCAAAGAGCTTTTATTTGTCATTGATAAAAGCAAGGGAGATTTTGAAAAAGTTTCGGCCAGATGTTGTTCATGCACAAATGTTTCATGCTAATATTTTTGCTCGTTTTCTCCGTTTTTTTTATAAAATACCTCTTTTAATATGTACCGAACATAGTAAAAATATTGAGAGTAAGATAAGAATGAGACTTTATCAGATAACAGATTTTTTGTCTGATGTAAATACCAATGTATCAAGAGAAGCAACAGAATATTTTATTTCTCATCATGCCTTTTCTGATTTAAAATCATTTCCAATGTATAATGGAATATATTTGGAAAAATTTGAGAAAAGTAATGAGAGTAAACTTGTTTTGAAAAATAAAATTGGATTAGAAAATAATGAATTTGTTTTTTTAAATGTTGGAAGATTAGTACAGGCTAAAGATCAAACTTCATTGTTGTTGGCTTTTTCTGATTTTTTAAAAACATATAAATTGAATGCCAAATTGGTAATTGTTGGAGAGGGACCATTGAGAGATAACTTATGTAATTATATTAATAACTTGGATATTCGGGAAAATGTTATTCTTGCCGGATTTCATTCGAATGTTTCTGAATATTATAATGCGGCAGATTGCTTTGTACTATCCTCTCTTTGGGAAGGATTTGGTATAGTTCTAGCAGAAGCTATGAGTTGTGGACTTCCTGTTATAACTACTGATGCTGGAGGCTGCAGGGAAGTAGTAGAAGATTCTCGCTTTGTAATTTCTTTGCAAAATCCTCAAGAAATAACTTTAAAAATGAAAGAAATTTTTGATATGTCTTTGGAAGAAAGAGATATGTTGGGAAATATGAATAGTATACGGGCTAAGAAATTTGATATTAATATTATTGGAGAAAAATGGACTCAAATATATTCTCTTTTTTCTTCTGATAAAAAAAGTAGAAATGAAAATTTTACAAATTATAACTCTTAGTGAATTAGGAGGTGCACAAGCTGTAGTTATTAATTTAGCAAATGTTTTATGTAGAAATCATGAAATAATTGTTGCTGCTGGCGATAAAAATGGAAAAATGTGGGATTTGCTTAATCCAGAAATAAAGCAAGAACCCATCAAAACTTTAAGGCGGGAGCTTTCTTTTATCTATGATTTGATGACTTTATTTTCTTTATTAAAATTATATTTTAAATATAAGCCGGATATTATTCATTTACATTCTTCTAAAATAGGAATTTTGGGGAGAATTATTTTCCCAAAATCAAAAACTGTTTATACTGTTCATGGATTTGATTCTATACGTATAGCTTATCGAAAATATTTGTATCTTGAAAAATTGTTGAAATACAAGTGTAAGGCAATAGTCACTGTAAGCGAATATGATAGAAGAAATATGTATAAAGAAGGTCTAAAATTAAATGTGCATCTTATTCGTAATGGTATAGAGGTAAATATGAGTAAGCTTATCTTTGAAAATTTACCTTTTTCTTCATTCAAGAAAAAGGTATTGTGTATAGCACGTGTTGCTAAACCTAAGCGATTGGATATATTTATTGAAACTGCAAAACTATTACCTCAATATGCCTTTATATGGATTGGTAATACTAATGAGATTGAATCTCCATTACCTAATATCTTTTTTATGGGGAATATTCCATATGCAGGAATATATAATCAGCTAGTGGATATATTTATGCTTTCTTCTGATTTCGAAGGTCTTCCTATTGTAATTTTAGAAGCAATGGCTTATGGAAAGCCAATTGTAGCGTCAAAAGTTGGGGGGATAAATGAAATAGTAATTGACGGTAAAAATGGTTATGTTGTGAATAATATTCCTGATATTTTTGCTGATAAAATTAAATATATATTAGACGATTCAGATAGATGCCATGATTTTGGAACTTATTCACGGAAATTTTTCAATGAAAATTTAACTGTTAATAAGATGGTAAATAAATATGTAGATATTTATATGTCGTAAGTGTTATATAACATTTTTATGAAATTACTTTTTACTGGTGCTTCTGGCTTTTTAGGCAGCAATCTTTATTCTCTACTGAAAGATAAATATCAAATTAGGACTGTAGGGCTGACTTCTCGGGATAATTATACTATAAATTTAGTGTCGGATGTTCCTAAACTGAATATCAAGTACGATGTTGTGCTGCATGCTGCAGGTAAAGCGCATTCTATTCCTAAAACAGAAGAAGAGAAACAACTTTTTTTTGATGTAAATCTTCAGGGTACCAAGAATTTATGTACTGCTTTAGAGAATAGTGGTATTCCTAAAGCTTTCATTTTTATTAGTACCGTTGCCGTTTATGGCTGTGATTCGGGTGAGAATATCACGGAAGAGCATTCTTTAAATGGAACTACTCCTTATGCTTTGAGTAAGATTAAGGCTGAGAAATACTTGGAAGGGTGGTGTGCTATGCATAATGTAAAGTTAAGTATACTTCGTCCTTCATTGATTGCCGGACCTAATCCTCCTGGAAATTTAGGAGCGATGATTCGTGGGATTAGAAATGGTAAGTACTTAAGTATTGCCGGGGGAAAAGCCCGGAAAAGTGTTCTGATGG
This sequence comes from Bacteroides fragilis NCTC 9343, assembly GCF_000025985.1. Taxonomy (NCBI): domain Bacteria; kingdom Pseudomonadati; phylum Bacteroidota; class Bacteroidia; order Bacteroidales; family Bacteroidaceae; genus Bacteroides; species Bacteroides fragilis. Next base: position 3,017,866 of record NC_003228.3, on the reverse strand, counting down.
TTCAGGATATTGCAAATCTTCTTCCTATGTTAATAGAAAAGGGTGGGATATATAATGTTTGTGACAGTTACCAGCCGAGTTTTCGTGAACTGGAGATGGTGATATGTAAGCAATTGAATAAAAAAAGACCAATATCTATTCCTTATTGGTTGGCTAAAAGCATGGCTGTCATTGGAGATTGCCTGGGTGAAAAAGCTCCGATCAATTCATTGAAACTTCGTAAAATCACAAGCTCTTTGACCTTTAGTAATGAAAAGGCTGTACGGGAACTCAAGTGGAAGCCCATGAATGTGCTGGAGACTTTTCTTATAGAATAGAAGAAAGTGCGGATGGAAACTTTTCTTTGGATTATGGGCATTTTGACCGGATTGGCAGCTTTAGTCTTTTTAGGGCTCCAGTTTTGGTTTCATTTAATAGACAAGAATGAATAACTTATGTATTATCTGATAATCTTAGTTCTGCTATTCCTGGCAGAATTTTTTTATTTCCGTATTGCTGATAAATGCAATATCATCGATAAACCGAACGAACGGAGTTCGCATACCCGGATCACGCTACGGGGTGGAGGTATTATTTTTTACTTGGGTGCATTGGCTTATTTTCTGACAAATCAGTTTGAGTATCCTTGGTTTATGCTGGCTCTGACTTTGATAACCTTTATTAGTTTTGTGGACGACATTCGCTCTACCTCTCAGGGATTGCGTTTAGTTTTTCATTTTACTGCAATGGCCTTGATGTTTTATCAATGGGGATTATTCAGTTTGCCTTGGTGGACTATCCTTATTGCCTTGATTGTATGTACAGGCATTATCAATGCTTATAACTTTATGGATGGGATTAATGGCATTACGGGAGGGTATTCTTGGGTTGTATTACTTGCTTTAGCTTTTATCAATGTGCAAATTGTCCGTTTTGTGGAGGAGGATCTGATATACACTATGCTTTGTGCTGTGTTGGTATTTAATTTTTTCAATTTTCGCAAGAAGGCCAAATGCTTTGCCGGGGATGTGGGATCGGTCAGTATTGCCTTTGTGATTCTTTTCCTGATAGGTAAACTAATAATTCGAACAGAGAATTTCAGTTGGATTGTTTTGCTTGTGGTTTATGGGGTAGATAGTGTGCTGACTATTATCCATCGGCTTATGCTACATGAAAATATTGGTTTGCCACATCGGAAACACTTATATCAGTTGATGGCAAATGAACTGGAGATCCCGCATGTGGTGGTTTCACTGATTTACATGACATCACAAGCCATAATTATTGTTGGTTATCTGTTAACTCCCGGTTGGGGCTATTGTTATTTATTGGGCACAATTGTTATATTAAGTATGGTGTATATCTTATTTATGAAGAAATATTTCCATTTGCATCCGGCTATGAAATGATATCACGATATCGACTCTGATAGAAAATGCCTCCCGGCCATCTTTTTTAAAGCTGACCGGGAGTTTTTTTATAACCATTCATTCCCCATCAACCAAAAAATCTTATTAACTTTGCGGGTCACTTTTGAAAACATAAAAAACTTAATGATATGAATATCTCTTATAATTGGCTGAAAGAGTATGTCAATTTCGATCTGACGCCCGATGAAGTGGCGGCTGCGCTGACTTCTATCGGACTGGAAACAGGTGGAGTAGAAGAAGTTCAAACGATTAAAGGCGGGTTGGAAGGTCTCGTGATTGGCGAGGTGCTGACTTGCGTGGAACATCCCAATTCAGACCATTTACACATCACAACCGTAAATTTGGGTAACGGCGAACCTACTCAGATTGTGTGCGGAGCTCCAAACGTAGCTGCCGGACAGAAAGTCGTTGTTGCCACTTTGGGCACGAAGCTCTATGATGGTGACGAATGTTTTACTATTAAGAAATCAAAGATTCGCGGCGTGGAGTCGATCGGTATGATATGTGCTGAAGATGAAATCGGGATCGGGACTTCACATGACGGTATCATCGTATTGCCGGAAGATGCCGTTCCGGGTACTCTTGCGAAAGATTATTATAATGTAAAGAGCGACTATGTACTTGAAGTAGATATTACTCCGAACCGTGCTGACGCTTGTTCACACTATGGGGTGGCACGCGACTTGTATGCTTATCTGGTACAGAATGGCAAACAGGCTGCACTGACCAGACCGTCTGTCGATGCTTTTGCTGTCGAAAATCATGATCTGGACATCAAGGTAACTGTAGAAAACAGTGAGGCATGTCCACGTTATGCAGGTGTTACTGTGAAAGGGGTTACTGTTAAAGAGAGTCCGGAATGGTTGCAAAATAAGCTTCGCATCATCGGTTTGCGTCCTATTAATAATGTAGTGGATATCACAAATTACATTGTGCATGCTTTCGGGCAACCGCTTCATTGCTTTGACGCAAACAAAATAAAAGGGGGCGAGGTGATTGTGAAAACAATGCCGGAAGGCACAACGTTTGTCACGCTGGATGGCGTTGAACGTAAGTTGAATGAACGCGATCTGATGATCTGTAACAAAGAAGACGCTATGTGTATTGCCGGTGTTTTCGGAGGTCTTGATTCCGGTTCTACAGAGGCCACAACGGATGTGTTTCTCGAAAGTGCATATTTCCATCCGACATGGGTGCGTAAGACGGCCCGTCGTCATGGCTTGAATACAGATGCTTCTTTCCGTTTTGAGAGAGGTATTGATCCTAATATCACGATCTACTGCCTGAAATTGGCGGCTATGATGGTAAAGGAACTTGCCGGAGGTACCATTTCTTCGGAGATTAAAGATGTCTGTGCTGCTCCTGCACAGGATTTTATTGTCGAGTTGACTTACGAGAAGGTACACAGCCTGATTGGTAAAGTGATTCCGGTAGAGACGATAAAGAGCATTGTTACCAGTCTTGAAATGAAAATTATGGACGAGACGGCCGAAGGGCTGACATTGGCCGTACCTCCATACCGTGTGGATGTACAGCGTGACTGCGACGTGATTGAAGATATCCTGCGTATTTACGGATATAATAATGTGGAAATTCCATCGACACTGAAGTCGAGCCTGACTACAAAAGGAGATTGTGACAAGTCGAATAAGTTGCAGAACCTGGTGGCTGAACAGTTGGTAGGTTGTGGTTTCAACGAGATTCTGAATAACTCTTTAACTCGTGCCGCTTATTACGATGGTTTGGAAAGCTATCCTTCCAAGAATCTGGTTATGTTGCTGAATCCGCTAAGTGCAGATTTGAATTGTATGCGACAGACACTGTTGTTCGGTGGATTGGAAAGCATTGCCCATAATGCTAACCGTAAGAACGCGGATTTGAAATTCTTTGAATTCGGTAACTGTTATCACTTTGACGCGGAGAAGAAGAATCCTGAAAAGGTTTTGGCTCCTTACTCAGAGGATTATCATTTGGGACTGTGGGTGACCGGTAAAATGGTATCAAATTCATGGGCACACGCAGATGAAAACACTTCTGTCTACGAATTGAAGGCTTATGTGGAGAATATTTTCAAACGTTTAGGATTGGATTTGCACTCTCTGGTAGTGGGCAACCTGAGTGATGATATTTATTCTACGGCCTTGACGGTAAATACTAAAGGTGGCAAGAGACTGGCTACATTCGGTGTCGTTACCAAGAAGATGCTGAAAGCTTTTGATGTTGATAATGAAGTCTATTACGCTGACTTAAACTGGAAAGAGCTGATGAAAGCGATTCGTTCAGTAAAAGTAAGCTATAAAGAGATTTCTAAGTTCCCGGCTGTGAAACGTGACTTGGCTCTGTTGTTGGATAAGAAGGTACAGTTTGCCGAGATTGAAAAGATCGCTTATGAAACAGAGAAGAAACTCTTGAAAGAGGTTTCTTTGTTTGATGTTTACGAAGGCAAGAATCTTGAAGCCGGAAAGAAATCTTATGCTGTCAGCTTCTTGCTTCAGGATGAAAGCCAGACTCTAAACGATAAGATGATTGATAAGATCATGTCGAAACTGGTGAAGAACCTGGAAGACAAACTGGGAGCCAAACTCAGATAAACATATAATATAGAAACAACAATTAAATAATTAATAAAACTCATGCCCGCTTCTTCTCTGAATTAGAAGCGGGGTGAGGCAAATATTTTAAACCAATGGGAAGAGCGTTCGAATATAGAAAAGCTACCAAGCTGAAAAGATGGGGCAACATGGCCCGTACATTTACGAGAATCGGTAAACAAATTGCTATCGCTGTAAAAGCCGGCGGTCCTGATCCCGAAAACAACCCGCATCTGCGTGCAGTTGTCGCTACTGCAAAACGTGAGAACATGCCGAAGGATAACGTGGAACGCGCTATCAAGAATGCCATGGGTAAAGACCAGAAGGACTATAAGGAAATGAATTATGAAGGTTATGGTCCTTTCGGTATTGCGGTATTTGTAGAAACGGCTACAGATAACACAACCCGTACTGTTGCCAATGTTCGTAGCGTTTTCAATAAGTTTGGCGGAACACTGGGTACTTCAGGCAGTCTTGATTTTATGTTCAGCTGGAAGTCAATGTTCACCATTACAAAGAAAGAAGGCGTGGATATGGACGATCTGATTCTGGAACTGATCGATTACGGGGTAGAGGAAGAGTATGATGAAGACGAAGATGAAATCACGCTTTACGGTGATCCGAAGTCGTTTGCCCAGATTCAGAAATATCTTGAAGAGAATGGCTTCGAGGTGAAAGGTGCTGAGTTTACCCGTATTCCGAATGACGAAAAAGATCTGACACCGGAACAACGTGCCACCATTGATAAGATGGTAGAACGCCTGGAAGAAGACGAGGATGTACAGAATGTGTACACTAACATGAAGCCTGCAGATAACGAAGGCGAAGAGTAATGAAATACGTTTATAAAACCCAGGGTACTTGCAGCACAAACATCGAATTGGAGGTGGAGAATAATATTGTGAAGGAAGTAGCTTTTTGGGGTGGATGTAACGGTAATCTGCAAGGAATTTCACGTCTGGTGACCGGAATGCCTGTGTCAGATGTCATTACGAAGCTTGAAGGGATCCGGTGTGGGGCTCGCTCTACTTCATGTCCCGACCAACTATGCCGTGCTTTGCACGAGATGGGTTTCTAAGAAAAATAAAGGCTGTATTTGATGTCAACGCAGACTCTGTTACGGAGTAACAAAGCTTCTGTAAACATCATTTAGAGGCTGTATATAAAAATAAGAGAGGCGGCAACTCAAAGTTGACCGCCTCTCTTATTTTTATATAAACCGATTTCTTATTTATACATATCGGGAGTAACTGTTACTTGAATCAGCTCTTCCTTTGTTTTGCCTGACAGATAGATGTATTTAATGGTCACATCCGATTCTCTGTACACTTTCATCTCTTCAGTGTTCTTTATTGTTTCCGGCAGGGTTTCTTCCAATGATTTCTTCAGTTGTTCTGACATGGTAGGATCGTCAGCCTGGCCGCTTAAGGTATAGAAATAGGTAAATGTATTGTCCTTACCTGAATAAGTGGTGCTGTCCATTCTTGTCATTTCATCGACAGTGATGGGGCATTGTTTGTTTACTTGTTCGGCAGCCAGTTCGAAAACTTTTTGTTTGGCCTGTTGGCAAGAAGCAAGCGTGAAAAGAACAGCGCATGCTCCGAGAATAATTTTTTTCATTTGCTTAATCTTTTTAATGTGTGAATATTGGGCAAAGATAGTTGTTAAAAGTGAACCGAACAAGGTTCTCGCTTGTTATTAATAACTATCTTTGTAGATAGATTTTATGAATTAGAAGAAAAACAAGAGACATGACATCCTTATGAAAAATATTTTTAAAGATTTAAAAAGTAAAGACCACAAACGCTATCTGGGAGGTTTGGACGTCTTCAGATATATTGGTCCCGGTTTATTGGTTACTGTAGGTTTTATTGATCCGGGCAATTGGGCTTCTAATTTTGCGGCAGGTTCAGAATTTGGTTACTCACTGTTATGGGTGGTTACGCTGTCCACCATCATGCTGATCATATTGCAACACAATGTTGCTCACTTGGGAATCGTGACAGGGCTTTGCCTTTCGGAGGCGGCAACGCAGTATACGCCCAAGTGGGTATCGCGTCCCATACTGGGGACGGCCGTACTTGCTTCCATCTCTACATCACTGGCCGAGATTCTGGGAGGGGCCATAGCACTGGAAATGTTGCTTGACATTCCTATTGTCTGGGGGGCCGTTTTGACTACCGTTTTTGTTTCCATCATGCTTTTTACAAATTCATATAAGAAAATAGAGCGCTCCATCATTGCTTTTGTGTCGGTGATCGGCTTGTCGTTCATCTATGAACTCTTTTTGGTGGATATTGACTGGCCTATGGCAGTAGAAGGGTGGGTGACGCCGGCTATACCTAAGGGGAGCATGCTCATTATTATGAGTGTGCTGGGTGCTGTGGTGATGCCTCACAATCTTTTCCTGCATTCGGAGGTGATTCAGAGCCACGAATACAATAAGCAGGATACAGCGTCCATAAAAAAAGTGTTGAAGTACGAATTGTTTGATACGCTCTTTTCAATGATTATAGGATGGGCCATCAACAGTGCCATGATTCTGTTGGCAGCCGCTACCTTCTTTAAAAGTGGCATTCAGGTTGAAGAGCTGCAGCAGGCGAAATCATTGCTCGAACCCCTGTTGGGAAGTAATGCGGCTATTGTTTTTGCTTTAGCCCTGCTTATGGCGGGTATCTCGTCTACGATTACCAGCGGGATGGCGGCCGGATCTATTTTCGCCGGTATCTTTGGCGAATCATACCACATTAAGGATAGCCACTCTCAGGTAGGGGTTATCCTGTCGTTAGGCATTGCGTTGCTGCTGATTTTTTTTATCGGCGATCCGTTTAAGGGTCTGATCATCTCTCAGATGGTGCTGAGTATCCAGTTGCCGTTTACGGTTTTTTTGCAGGTCGGTCTGACCTCTTCGCGTAAGGTGATGGGCGATTATGTCAATAGTAAATGGAGCACATTTGTGCTTTATACCATTGCCGTGATAGTGACAGTGTTGAATATAATGTTGTTGTTCTCGTAAAATATAAAAGATGAAAATTATAACTTATAATGTGAACGGACTTCGTGCCGCAGTAAACAAGGGGCTGCCCGAGTGGTTGGCCGAGGAAAATCCCGATGTGCTTTGTCTGCAGGAAACCAAACTGCAACCCGAACAATATCCGGCAGAGGCTTTTGAGGCACTTGGATATAAAGCATATCTCTATTCGGCACAGAAAAAAGGATATAGCGGAGTAGCCATCTTGACCAAAGTAGAGCCCGATCACATAGAATATGGCATGGGAATTGAAGAATATGATAACGAAGGGCGTTTTATTCGTGCGGATTTTGGTGATTTGTCTGTGGTGAGCGTTTACCATCCTTCGGGCACTAGCGGAGACGAACGCCAGGCTTTTAAGATGGTCTGGCTGGAAGCATTCCAGAAGTATGTGACGGAATTGCGTAAATCACGTCCCAATCTGATTCTTTGTGGGGATTATAACATTTGCCATGAACCGATCGATATTCACGATCCGGTTCGTAATGCTACCAACAGTGGTTTCTTGCCCGAAGAACGGGAATGGATGACCCGTTTCCTGTCGGCGGGCTTCATTGATTCTTTCCGTACGCTTTATCCTCAAAAGCAAGAGTATACTTGGTGGAGTTACCGTTTCAATTCGCGTGCCAAGAACAAAGGGTGGAGAATCGATTATTGTATGGTCAGCGAGCCGGTACGCTCTTTGCTGAAAGAAGCCGTTATTCTGAACAACGCCGTTCACTCCGATCATTGTCCGATGGCGTTGGAGATCGGCTGATTTACTCCAAAATGGTAATACTCAGTTTGCGTTTGTCGCCCCCGTCCCGGAATTCACACAAGTAGATCCCTTGCCAGGTTCCGAGGTTCAGACGGTGATTCCGGATGGGGATACTGACTGAGGTTCCGATTAGTGAAGCCTTAATGTGTGCGCTCATATCGTCCGGGCCTTCAAGGGTGTGGACGAAATAAGGGGCACCGTCAGGTACGAGTTTGTTGAAAAACGTATTGAAGTCATGACGCACGTCCGGATCGGCATTTTCGTTGATAGTGATGCCTGCTGAGGTATGCTTGATGAACACAACCAGCAGTCCGTTTTCCGGCAGGTCCGGAAGGAGAGAAAGGATGTCACGGGTGATCAGATGGAAGCCACGTGGATAGTGTGGCAATTGTATGTCAAAGGTTGTTGCCATAAAAATCATTGATTAGTTGCCGACAAAGATACTTTTTTAATATTTTTGCAAGAAATAAAAAAATATAAAATGACAAAGGAAGAAAGGATAAGCCGTGCTACTGAGCTTTTCAAGAGCGGCTATAATTGTTCGCAGTCTGTAGTAGCTGCATTTGCCGATATGTATGGATTTACTGAAGAGCAGGCGCTGCGTATGGCAGCTTCGTTTGGCGGAGGTATCGGGCGCATGCGTGAAACGTGTGGCGCTGCCTGTGGCATGTTTCTGCTTGCCGGACTGGAGAAAGGGGCAATTGACGGAGCCGATCGTGAGGGAAAGGCTGCCAATTATGCTTTGGTGCAAGAGCTTGCGGCCGAATTCAAGAAACGGAATGGTTCGTTGAATTGTGGCGAACTGCTTGGTTTAAAGAAGAAAGCACCGGTGTCGTCCGAGCCGGAAGCCCGGACAGAACAGTATTATGCCAAAAGACCTTGTTCGAAAATGGTAGAGGAGGCAGCCAGAATTTGGGCAGAATATCTCGAAAAAGAGAAGAAATAGTCTTCAAATTGATGTTTTCATTACAAAAAAGAGAAAAAAGTTACTAATAATCTGTTATATAACATAATTATAACTATATTTGCAGTCGAAATAAAATCTGAATTGTTCGGGTTTTAACTCATGTCTAACTAAAATTTCTAAAGCAAATGTTGAAAGAAAAAGCAGGTGAAATTGCAGGTAAAATCTGGAATGCACTGAATGGAACAGAAGGACTGACTGCCAAGCAGATTAAGAAAGCAACTAAATTGGTGGATAAAGATTTGTTCCTTGGCCTCGGATGGCTGTTGAGAGAAGATAAGATCTCTACTCAGGAAATCGAAGGTGAACTCTTCGTTACATTGAACTAAGGAGTGAATTACTTCCCCAATAAAAAAATGCGTTGATACATTATGATATGTTATCAGCGCATTTTTTTATGTTCTGGCATTTGTGTATATTTGCGCACCAAATTAAATTAAGATAATAGTATCAGATGGATAAAATCAGAAATTTTTGCATCATTGCTCATATTGACCATGGTAAATCAACATTGGCGGACCGTTTGTTGGAGTTCACTAATACCATTCAGGTGACAGAAGGGCAGATGCTTGATGATATGGACTTGGAAAAGGAGAGGGGGATTACGATTAAAAGTCATGCCATACAGATGGAGTACACTTATAAGGGGGAGAAGTATATTCTGAACCTGATCGATACTCCGGGGCATGTTGACTTTTCATACGAAGTATCCCGCTCGATAGCTGCCTGCGAAGGTGCGTTACTCATTGTGGATGCGTCGCAAGGAGTCCAGGCACAGACCATCTCGAATCTTTATATGGCTATTGAGCACGATCTTGAAATCATTCCGATCATTAACAAGTGCGACATGGCAAGTGCCATGCCCGAAGAGGTGGAAGACGAGATCGTAGAGCTGCTGGGATGTAAGCGGGATGAAATTATCCGTGCGTCCGGTAAGACCGGTATGGGTGTGGAAGAGATACTGGCAGCGGTCATCGAGCGTATACCTCATCCTCAAGGTGATGAAAGTGCGCCGTTGCAAGCTTTGATATTCGACTCCGTATTCAACTCATTCCGTGGAATCATCGCTTATTTTAAGATAACGAACGGAGTCATCCGTGCTGGTGATAAGGTTAAGTTCTTCAATACCGGGAAAGAGTATGTTGCAGACGAAATCGGAGTGTTGAAGATGGAAATGGTTCCACGCAAGGAACTCCGGACGGGAGATGTAGGCTATATCATTTCGGGAATTAAGACTTCGAAAGAGGTGAAAGTGGGAGATACGATCACTCACGTAGCCCGCCCTTGCGATAAAGCGATTGCGGGATTCGAAGAGGTGAAGCCGATGGTGTTTGCCGGAGTTTATCCCATCGAAGCCGAAGAATTTGAAGATCTGCGAGCTTCACTTGAGAAGTTGCAGCTGAATGATGCCTCACTGACGTTCCAACCGGAATCATCGTTGGCCTTAGGCTTCGGTTTCCGTTGTGGCTTCCTGGGATTGCTTCACATGGAAATTGTACAGGAGCGTCTGGATCGTGAGTTCGATATGAATGTCATCACCACAGTTCCTAACGTATCTTATCATATTTACGACAAACAAGGTAATATGACGGAGGTGCATAACCCCGGCGGTATGCCCGATCCGACTATGATCGACCATATAGAAGAGCCTTATATCAAAGCTTCTATTATTACAACGACCGATTATATCGGACCTATCATGACGCTTTGTCTCGGTAAGCGGGGCGAATTGTTGAAGCAGGAATATATCTCGGGAAACCGCGTCGAGTTGTTCTACAATATGCCGTTGGGTGAAATTGTGATCGACTTCTACGACAGACTGAAGAGTATTTCGAAAGGTTATGCTTCGTTCGATTATCATCCGGATGGTTTCCGTCCGTCCAAATTGGTGAAACTGGATATTTTGTTAAACGGTGAATCGGTTGATGCGCTTTCTACCCTGACTCACTTCGATAATGCTTATGATATGGGGCGTCGGATGTGTGAGAAGTTGAAAGAACTCATTCCGAGACAACAGTTTGAAATAGCTATTCAGGCCGCTATCGGTGCTAAGATTATAGCTCGTGAAACGATCAAAGCGGTGCGTAAAGACGTTACGGCAAAATGTTACGGAGGTGATATCAGCCGTAAACGTAAGCTGCTTGAGAAGCAGAAAAAAGGAAAAAAACGTATGAAGCAGATCGGTAATGTGGAAGTGCCGCAGAAGGCATTCCTTGCCGTGCTTAAACTGGATTAGGAAATAAAGGCTGCAACGTAATAAAAAAACAGGAATCTTTCTGAACAAATTTTGTTGCAGCCAGTTTCTAATATACCAGGCAATTGTCATCTGTCCGCAGAGCTTTCCCTGGCAATTGCCTTTAAAACAACGATAAACAATAAAAATGAGAAAAGTTCTGTCTTTTTCGGCCTTTTTGATTATTGGCCTTTTGCTATCACAATACTTGCCGTTATTGGCAGGTGAAGGATATGCTACCGTAAAAATTGTATCTAACATTCTTCTTTACATCTGCCTGAGTTTTATTATGATTAACGTAGGGCGTGAGTTTGAAGTTGATAAGACCCGTTGGCGAAGTTATGCCGGAGACTACTTCATTGCGATGGCTACTGCCGCCATGCCTTGGTTCCTGATTGCTATCTATTATGTATTTGTGCTTTTGCCGCCAGAATTCTGGAACAGTTGGGAGGCTTGGAAAGAGAATCTGCTGTTAAGCCGTTTCGCAGCTCCTACATCGGCCGGTATTCTTTTCACGATGCTCGCCGCCATCGGACTTAAATCAAGTTGGATTTATAAAAAGATTCAGGTCCTGGCAATTTTTGATGACCTCGATACCATTTTGTTAATGATTCCCCTGCAGATAATGATGATTGGTTTGCGCTGGCAGCTGATCGTGGTTGTCTTTATTGTCTTCTTATTGCTTTCATTGGGTTGGAAACAGTTGGGAAGGTATAACTGGCGTCAGGACTGGAAAGCGATAATGGGCTATTCGGTGCTTGTATTTGTTGCTACCCAAGCCGTTTACTATTTTAGCAAGCAGCTCTATGGCGAAGAGGGGAGTATTCACATCGAGGTGTTGTTGCCGGCTTTTGTGCTGGGTATGATCATGAAACACAAAGAAATAGATACTCCTGTCGAGCATAAAGTTTCAACAGGGGTTTCGTTCCTGTTTATGTTCTTGGTAGGTATGAGCATGCCGCATTTCATTGGGGTGAACTTTGCCGAGACACATGCCGGAACCCATTCGGTGACAGGTTCGCAGGAAATGATGTCGTGGGGAATGATAGCACTTCACGTATTGATTGTTTCACTGCTTTCAAATATCGGTAAGCTGTTTCCTGTGTTCTTTTACCGGGATAGGAAGTTCAGCGAACGCCTGGCGCTTTCTATCGGTATGTTTACCCGTGGTGAAGTAGGAGCCGGAGTCATCTTTATTGCCCTCGGATACAATTTGGGTGGTCCTGCATTGGTTATTTCAGTGCTGACCATTGTATTGAATTTGATTCTGACCGGTATCTTTGTACTATGGGTGAAGAAGTTGGCATTGCGAAGCTATACAACTTAGCCGTGTCATAGAATTGCTTAAATCTAATATTATATATACCTATTATGACAGTTTTACGTTCGATGAAGGATTTCTCGTCGATGAATATTACGGCGAGTATTCTATTGTTTGTCACAGCGATTGCCGCTGCGGTAATCGCTAACTCTCCGGCAGCATCGGTGTATCAGGAGTTTTTGTCGCATGAACTTCATTTTCGCATCGGAGGCTTTAATTTACTTTCGCATGCGGGACACAATCTGACGATGATTGAGTTCATTAATGACGGTCTGATGACGATTTTCTTCTTAATGGTCGGACTGGAGATTAAGCGAGAGTTACTGGTAGGCGAGCTTTCCTCGTTCCGTAAAGCTGCACTGCCATTCATTGCCGCATGTGGCGGAATGGTAGTGCCTGTTGTCATCTATTCCATGGTTTGTGCTCCGGGCACTGAAGGCGGGCAAGGACTGGCTATCCCTATGGCAACCGATATTGCCTTTTCTTTGGGAGTGCTCAGCCTGTTGGGCAAGCGTGTTCCGTTGAGTCTGAAAATCTTCCTTACAGCGTTTGCGGTAGTCGATGATATAGGCGGTATATTGGTGATTGCCATTTTCTACAGTTCACACGTGGCTTATGAATATTTGTTATGGGCGGCGCTGCTTTACGTTCTGTTATATTTTATAGGTAAGAAGGGAGCTACCAATAAGATTTTCTTTTTAGTTGTCGGTGTGGTTATCTGGTATCTTTTCCTGCAATCGGGTATCCATAGTACGATTTCCGGTGTTATTCTGGCCTTTGTCATTCCGGCCAAACCACAGTTGAACGTCGGTACATATATTGAGCGTATCCGACGCATTATCAGTACATTCCCCGAAATGGGAGCAAACAACATCGTACTGACCAATCAACAGATAGCCAAGCTGAAAGAGGTTGAGTCGGCTTCCGACCGTGTCATCAGTCCCCTTCAGTCGCTTGAGGATAACCTGCATGGTGCAGTGAATTATCTTGTCCTTCCGTTGTTCGCTTTTGTCAATGCAGGTGTTATGTTTAGTGGCGAAGGTGAAGTTATTGGCGGGGTTACCCTTGCGGTTGCTTTGGGATTATTGGCAGGCAAATTTCTGGGGATTTATTCTTTTACCTGGCTGGCTGTCAAAAGCGGTCTTACTCCGATGCCTTTGGGGATGAACTGGAAGAATATATCCGGAGTGGCGTTACTGGGTGGAATAGGCTTTACGGTATCGCTTTTCATCGCCAATCTTTCGTTCGGCTCCGCCCATCCTGTATTATTGAACCAGGCCAAACTCGGTGTTTTATCCGGTACGGTAATGGCGGGTATCTTGGGATACCTGGTTTTGCATTGGGTCTTGCCCAAAAGAAGATAACTTTCACCTGTAATAAGGTCCGTTTTCTAATCTCCTGCTAAAATTAGGTAAATAATTTATGCTGTTAGTTGAATAACTAATAGTGTTAGTTGTTTGTTCTAAATGATTTATTGTCTTTGCGGTATCCCGAACCTTTTAATAGAAATCATGCGATATTCTGGAAGGAAGGTGCGATGTTTGTCCGCGAACTTCCGGAGTATTATGACGAACCCATTCTCTTTTTGATTACATCCCACGTTGCTGTCTTTAGGAAACTTTCTTCCATTTGTGACACCATACTCTTGAACTTGTTAAACGGAATGGCAAAAGACAAGAGATCGGGTTTCATACATTTGCGTGCAGAAGGATCGAATGATCCCAATACCGCCCGATTGGTTCCGTCCAGTTGTTCCCGGTACGGATGATAGATAATAGAAGCACAGCTTGCACCAAAGGGAGCGATCACTGCATCAGGAGCTACATTGTCAAAACAAGCCAATGTGAACAGACCGGAGAGGATGTCGGCAGATACAAAAAAGATAACAACTTCCGGCATGTCTTCCGCTTCCAGCTTATCCCAACGTTTGAAGATCAGGTTTTCTCCCTTGACAGGAAGTGCAGGCAACTGTGCCAGAGCGGCAGCTGCCAGCTCCGGAGTCTGCTTGTATCGTTCTCCTTCGCCCTGTTCATTGTGTGAAAGGAAACATTCGAATCCGGGAAACATCTTGTCCGTGAAGTTTGTGTACCGTTTTCCACCTCGGCATCCCACAGAATCCGCCTGTATGCAGAGAGTTTTTCCACGCTGTACCTGGGTCAACTGTGCAATGATGCACCGATGTCCTTTCGGAGCTTCCACTATCGGGAGATTTTGTGTATCTGCCGAGTATTGGAATGTTATCGGAAGTCCGGCTTGTGGAAAATAAGTATTCCACAAAGTAATGAACTGATTTTTAAGTGTTATTTCCATGGCTGTATGCTTCTTTGTTTTTATCGGTCAGTCATCTTCTCCGCCATCGTCTATCGGTAATATTCTCCGGCTTTCCTCGTGGGGGAGTTCTTCGACCTGACGGAGTTTGCGTTCGATGGCGCGCGTACGTTTTCCCATCACTTCTTCCAACTGGTCACCTGCGCTTTGCAGATTCTTCTGGACCTTCTCAAGCAGTCCTCCGAATTTTCCGAATTCGGTTTTTACAGCTCCCAGTACGGTCCATACCTCGCCTGTGCGTTTCTGTATGGCGAGTGTCCGGAATCCCATTTGCAAACTGTTCAGGATAGCTCCCAAAGTAGTCGGTCCGGTTACTACAATCTTGTAATCCTTTTGTAGCGTTTCAACTAAGCTTGTCCGGCGGATCACTTCTGCATAGATGCTTTCGAAGGGGAGAAATAAGATAGCGAAGTCCGTTGTAAACGGAGGATCGACATACTTGTCGTGGATATCCTTCGCCATTTTTTTGATGGTTGTCTCCAGTTGGCGTCCGCACGATTCCATCAATGCGGCATCTCCGGCTTCGAAAGCATCGTAGTATTGTTCGTAAACATCTTTGGGGAATTTGGCGTCGATTGGCAGATAAACAGTGCTGTTGGCATCATCTTTTCCCGGAAGTTTGATGGCGAACTCCACAAATTCGGTTCCGCTTTTCTTGGTCTTGACATTCGCTTCATACTGTTCCGGACTCATCATCTGTTCCAGAAGTGCGCCTAGCTGGACCTCACCGAACGTTCCGCGCATTTTCACGTTACTCAGAACCTTCTTGAGACCGCCTACGTCTTGTGCGAGCGACTTCATTTCGCCCAGGCCCTTTTGCACATTTTCAAGTTGCGAACGGACTATCTCGAAAGATTGTCCGATGCGTTCGTTGAGAGTCTTTTGTAATTTCTCTTCAACCATCACGCGCATGTCGTCCAGACGCTTCTCGGTGGACTGTATCAGCGTTTCCTGCTGGCGTGCCATTGCGTCGAACTTTTGGCGTTGCAGTTCTCCGGTGGTCATCATGTTCTTATGCATGGCATCTTGCAGCTGTTGCAAACCCTGATTCAGGGTTTGCGTCATTTCCATGCGTAACTCGCGAATACTGCGATTCAACTCTTCCCGGTTTTCCTGCATTTGTTGGCGCAATGCCCGTTGCATCTCTTCGCTTTGTGCGCGATTGTTGCGGGTAAGTGTCAATGCGAGCAGGGCAACCAGTAAGGCTGCAATAATCAAGAGGAGAGTCAGTTCCATTTAATAAGTCAGTATTTCGTTTCCGGTTTCATTAATCAGAATCATATTTTCCCATTGTGCAGACGGCAATCCGTCGTCTGTGCAGACTGTCCAGTCATCAGCAGAGTCGACAAAGACCTCATACGTTCCCATGTTGATCATCGGTTCGATGGTAAAAGTCATTCCCGGAAGAATCAACATACCGGTACCGCGGCGTCCGAAGTGCTCTACGTCGGGTTCCTCATGGAATTTGATTCCCACTCCATGTCCGCATAAGTCGCGTACCACACTATAACCGTTCTTTTCGGCATGTTCCTGAATAGCCGCACCTACGTCACCTAAACGGGCCCAAGGCTGTGCGGCAGCTATGCCGATCTCCATACATTCTTTAGTGACCTGTACCAATCTCTGTTTTTCAGGGCTGACTTCGCCGATCATAAACATGCGTGATGCGTCAGAGAAATAACCATTGTAAATGGTAGAAACATCTACGTTGATAATATCTCCGCTTTTTAGAATTTCGGTTGAACTGGGGATTCCGTGGCATACTACATCGTTGATGCTGGTGCAGACGCTTTTGGGAAATCCTTCATAGTTTAGAGGAGCCGGAATAGCCCCATGGGACGTGGTGAAATCGTAGACCAAACGATCGATCTCTTCGGTGGACATTCCTTCACGAATATTTTCTGCAATGTGGTTCAGCAGAGCTGTGTTGATCTTTGCACTTTCACGGATACCTTCAATTTGTTCCGGTGTGCGCAATACCTTGCGTGGAGGAAGTTTATAACCTTGTTTTCTGTATTTCTGTATTTTATCTTCTATTTCATCCGGATAATTGGAAGGAGTAAACCGGACTCCTTTGATAAATTTTTTCATTTTACTATCTTGATTTTTTATTCGTAGTACAAATGTAGGGAATAAAAAGGGGAATGCGGTATTTTAGGAAAGATAATTTCGGGGAATCAGAGGTGAAGAAAAGTAATAAAGGCTAATTAGTCATTTTGTCATTTTGTATTTTAATGCTGCTCAGATTTGATTCTTTAAGCTCCGTATCCACTCTTGCGGAAAAAAACGCTAAATAGGAGCATTAGGGCGATTCAAGATGATGCCGATTATACGGTTTTCTTGTGATATGGATCGTTTATCGTTTCTGTTTATATTATAGTGCTGTCTGTTTTAACGATTTTGCATGTATCTGCCATCTTCTTTCGGTTGCTTCTCTCAGTGCCAATAAATGGGAAAAGTGCTTTTATGCAGCCATATATCTCTTCTTTTGTCATGGAGTTAACAAAAGACTTGGAGGAAGTTGGCAAAAGACTTGAACGAAGTTAATAAAAGACTTGGAGGAAGTTAACAAAAGACCTAAACGATATTAATAAACGTCCGAGTGTTTTTGCATATTTATCTTCAGACAGCACTGAAACTGCATGTTATTTCTCTTTTTATTCATTTAATTTCAAGGGAATCTTCCATAAGGATACTTTTATCTTTAGTATAAGTTAGCGATTTTTCTATATATCAAACAATTTGCATCCTATTCATGCTTTAGGCTTTCTTTTGAGCTGATTACTAGTGATTCTTGTATTAGGAAACTTTTTAACTATATGTTTACTTTTAAGAAGAATGTTATGTAACATACTTAGAATTTGTCATGGCAAAAAAATAAATGCTTTTCTTTACATAAAAATAAATAACAAATGAGGATAAGAATTAAAACAACTTCAAATGAAAAAATCCTTCCTTTTGATTATCAAGGGAAGTTGATTGGAGTAATTCATAAATGGTTAGGAAATAATGAATTGCATGACAAGATATCTTTATATTCTTTTTCTTGGCTGCTAGGTGGTGTGATGGTTGATAAAAAAGGCTATGTATTTCCGAATGGAGCTGAATTGCTTATTAGCTTTCATGAAGATCAGCATCTTAAAAAGATAATTGATAGTATTCTGTTGGATTCGGAAATCTTTTATGGCTTATGTGTGAAAGATATTACTATTGTCGGGAGTCCTGTCTTTACAGAAGAGCCACAAAGATTTTTTTTAGCTTCTCCTATATTTATTAAACGACGAATAGAAGAAATTATGGGCTATAAATATTATTTCTATGATGATCAGGAAAGTAATCAACTTATGACAGAAACCTTGAAACATAAAATGAGGGAAGCCGGGCTACCGGAAGACGATACGTTAAGAGTCGAATTTGATATAAGCTACTCAAAGAAGAAAAAGAAAATGGTGACTATTCATGGTATCAAAAGTATAGCCAATATGTGTCCGGTTATTATTCATGGCACTCAGACTAGTAAAAGGTTTGCTTGGGTAGTTGGTCTGGGGAACGGAACTGGTAGCGGATATGGAGCTTTGATTTAAAAGGTGTAAATATGAAATATTATGTAGTAAAATATGCAGGACCTTTTGGCTTTATTAAGCCTTGGACTGCGGTTCGTGATGCCAGTGGCGGAGAAACTTATTCTCAGCAGTTTCTGACTCCTTCCATTATTGAAGGAATTAGGCAGAAGTTGGAAGTGACTGCAATCATGAGACATAAACTTTCTTACGCTGGTATCAATATCCAACAGGAAGTGGTACAGGCTAAAGCTTGGAGTAAGAAAGGGAAAACTTTTATGAGAGCACGCTCTGTTTTAAAGCGGGGAGTAATGCTTTCTCCTGTTATTTATTTTGCTTTTGCTGCACTTGAGGATGCCCGTAAAGCAAGTTTGCAACATATTTGTCTATGTAGAAATGAAGAAAGTCTTGAATAAAAAGGAAATCCAAGAAAAGCATTTCGATTGGAAATTGAATAAATGTTTACTCAATCAGACAGGTAAAAAAATATTTGTGAAAGCAATTGAAGATAAGTTGATTGAGACAATAAAGCACAGAATCTTAAACCGTAATGTCAGCTATAGACATTTGATAAAATTAGAGTGTTATAAGTTGGCGAAACATTTATTGGAAATAGAGGAGTATAAACCGTTTAAAATGTACTGGTAGATATGTATGTTATTTTTGTTTATGATTTTGGAGAAAAGAGGGTCTCAAAGATGTTGAGATTATGTCGTAGGTATTTGAATTGGATTCAGAATTCTGTATTTGAAGGTGAACTTTCGGAAGTACGTTTAAAAGAGCTATTATTATTAGCAAAAGGGGTTATGAACCCCGAAGAAGATTGCATTATTATTTTTAAAGGGGCTACTCAATGCTCTTTGGAAAAGGAAATAGTGGGCAAAGAACTTGCTAACATTGATAATTTTTTGTAAGACGGTTGTCGAAGTAATTTGTTATTGTGAATTATCAATGGTAAAGTAACGGAAACGCTCTATGACATGTTGATATATAGATGTTTAGTACCTATGTCGCTAACCTATGTTTTTTATATTATTCTTGATCGACACATTATTTCTAAAGAAAAGCAATTTTCTGCAAAAGCATTTGGCTTATTACTAAGTAATTGCGTTGATTGATGGGTAGAGTATTAATTGTACCTTATGGAATTGAAATGAACGAAAAGGCGGGCTGGATTTCAGCGGACTTCGTATTAATTGTACCTTATGGAATTGAAATGGAAATGGCGGAAGGATTGGCCGTCAGGGTAACTGAGTATTAATTGTACCTTATGGAATTGAAATTTAATCATCACATTGATCTTCTTAATCGCTTCATCAGGTATTAATTGTACCTTATGGAATTGAAATCCGAGTACTTGTACATCGTACAGTTTCCCTTGCTGTATTAATTGTACCTTATGGAATTGAAATATACACGCCGGTCTTCGGTTCGATGGCGAATACGGTATTAATTGTACCTTATGGAATTGAAATTAAATAGCTCGGCAAGTTTTACGATCTGTGTAATTGGTATTAATTGTACCTTATGGAATTGAAATTACTCTAACTGATTATCAGCTGTAAGTCCGGTTAGTATTAATTGTACCTTATGGAATTGAAATTTGTGCAAAATGCAAGATATTACGATGTGCTGCACTGGTATTAATTGTACCTTATGGAATTAGGACTAAGGAAGATCTATATTTAAAGGTTGGCTTAAAACTCTATCGGATGAAATTTTTTCTTCCTTGCTAGCAACATCCCCCATTATCCTTTGGGAAATGTTTTTATTTATCCTATTTCCTTTTTATTAGAAAACAATCCTTATATTTGTCCGTGTATTATTAATTTAATGACAAATGACACTTATGAAGACATTGAATTTTATGAAAACGCTATTCTTATTGGTAGCTATAGTAGGCCTAAGCTCTTGTGGTGACAAGTATTATTCAGATGATTATCTACGAAATAGCAATGCAAAGCTCTGTGGCAAAACCTGGGTGAATGATTCGGAGAAGAATGATGTAGACGAGTGGGTTCGGCATACATTGAAGTTTGATGATAACGGCCGGCTGGCAGAGACTTATGCCTATTATCATGTAAATGAAAGTCAGCCTTACCGCACGGAGACCAATAATCTGACCTGGTCGTGGATAGACGATACGATGGAAGGTATTGTTTTTGACTATGGAGTGAACGGGGTGACTTATTTCGATAACGTGTGGGTACGTGAGCATAATATGTCCGGGAAGCTGAACGGAAAGGTAGTTGTATTTGTCGATTCAAAATATAACAGAAACTAATTAGAGAAGGAGATAGGAAGAAATGAAAGGCTATTGGAAGATTTTACTGATACTGATGCTCGCTGTCGGATTCGCGTCTTGCGAGGACGATCAGGGAGAGATTGAATATGTCATTACCGGGCGGGCATGGACCGGCGATGTAGGGATGAATGCCCATAATGGTGAACCCCTGTTCAGTACCTTTGAGTTCGGGAACGACGGTTTTGGAGTGGAGACCCAGTTCTATGCTTCAGACGGTCTTTTGTATGATCAGTTTCGCTTTCAGTGGTATTGGGAAGATTCTTATAATCGTAATTTAGTATTGAATTACGGTAAGAACGGTATCTCTTATATGGACGACGTAAGGATATACGGAGATCGGATAACCGGTGCCTTTTATCTTTCGGACGATGCCCGGGGATTTAACTTTGAATTAAGAATGGAATAAACTTATATCCGGCAAATATTAAATGAAGGTGTTTCATAACTCACCACAGATTACACAGATTTACACAGAACGATTTTTAATTTACTGATAACCAATACTATTTATCTGTGTAAATCTGTGTAATCTGTGGTAAATACGAGTTTTGATACATCCCTATTTATATTATTTCTTCAGAAATAGCTTCTTGAATGTAGGAGGGTAAGGGGTTTCAAACTCCATTAGCTGATCTGTCACCGGATGATAGAAACAAAGTTTGAAAGCATGCAAAGCCAGGCGCCCGAGAGGATTGGGCCCACCGTCTATCCCATAACGTCCGTCTCCGATCAGAGGATGCCCCAGATCCTGCATGTGTACACGTATCTGATTCTTACGTCCGGTTTCCAATCGCAATTCTACCAGCGAGTAGCCATTGGCACGTTTGATGGTGCGATAGTGGGTGATCGATTTGGAACCGCCATCATCATAGCTGCTTGAGCTGACGTACAAGGTACGGTCTGTCAGCCAGGACACTACCGTGTCGCTGTCTTTCTCCATCTCGCCGGTAACCACCGCTACATAGCGACGGTCCGTCACGATGTCGTGCCAATGGTCACGCAACGTGTATTGTGTCTTTTCGTCTTTGGCAAACATCATTAATCCCGAAGTATCTCGGTCCAGGCGATGAACCACGTAGATGCGGTTTCCGCGTCCCGAACGACCTACATATTCGCTTAAAATATGCTGGGCAGTACGTTCTTTCTGCCGCTCTGTGCCAACGGAAAGCAATCCTTCCTTTTTCTCCACTACGATGATATAGGCGTCCTCGTAGACTATCTTCAGTAGCGGATGGCGGAATTCTTTCTTGTTCTTGTCCTTGCTGATAAGCACCTTCATGCCCGGTTGCAGAGGAAAGTTGAATTGTGTCGTGATCACATTGTCAACCAGCACGATTCGTTTGCTCAACAGAGACTTTAGCTTGGTACGGCTGGCATCGGGCATTTTGGCCGCAAGGAAATCCATTAATTCCATCGGTTCTTTCACCAGATAGCCGGTATATTGTGCACGGGCCTTCTCGGCCGGAGTTCGTTTGATTCTCTTCATATTCATTTTTTTATTTAAGTTCAAGCAGCACTACGTTTTCCACGTGATGGGTGTGGGGGAACATATCTACCGGTTGCACTGCTTTCACACGATATTTGACATCCAGCAACTGGAGGTCACGCGCTTGTGTAGCCGGATTACAACTAACATATACGATCCGTTTGGGTTCGGCAAATAAGATTACGTCTACCACATCCTGATGCATTCCCGCCCGGGGAGGGTCGGTGATGATTACATCCGGACGCCCGTACTGATTGATGAAATCCTGTGTCAGGATATCCTTCATGTCTCCGGCAAAGAACAGGGTGTTCTCTATTCCATTGATCTCGGCATTCACTTTTGCATCTTCTATGGCTTCGGGAACATATTCGATGCCGATCACTTTTCGTGCCTGGCGTGACACAAAGTTGGCGATGGTTCCGGTACCCGTATAGAGGTCATATACCAGTTCGTCACCTGTCAGTCCGGCAAAGTCGCGTGCCACCTTATAAAGATTGTATGCCTGTTCCGAGTTGGTCTGATAGAACGATTTCGGTCCCACCTTGAAACGAAGTCCCTCCATCTCCTCGAAGATGTGATCATTGCCACGGAATACGTGTACATCGAGGTCATTGATCGTGTCGTTACATTTATTATTAATAATGTATAGGAGAGAGGTTATTTCCGGGAATTGGTCGGCAACATATTGCAATAACTGCTTGAAGAGATCCATTTCATGCTCTTCCGTTATCTTGCAAATCAGAATCACCATCAGTTCGCCGGTACTCGAGGTACGTACAATCATGTTGCGGAGCATTCCTTCCTGCGAACGGAGATTGATGAAAGAGTAGTTGTGCTCGTAGGCGTAATCGCGGATCGTATTGCGGATACGGTTAGAGATATCATCCTGCAACCAGCACTTTTCGATGGCGAGCACCTTGTCGAATGCTCCCGGAATGTGGAATCCCACCGCGTTCATCTGGTCATATTTGACGTCCTGTTTCACTTCTTCCGCTGTCAGCCAGCGTTTGTTCGAGAAGGTGAACTCCAGTTTGTTCCGGTAAAACTCTGTTTTAGCAGATCCCAGGATAGGAGAGATTTCCGGCAATTCGATCTTTCCGATACGGCGGAGGTTGTCTTCCACCTGTTTCTGTTTGTATTTGATTTGTTCTGCGTAGGGCAATACCTGCCATTTACACCCGCCGCATACGCCATAGTGCTGGCAAAAAGGAACGGCACGTACCGGTGAGAGTTCGTGAAACTTCACCGCTTCAGCTTCGGCGTATTTATTCTTTTTTCTTTTTACCTGCAAATCTACCACGTCGCCCGGCACTACGTAAGGTACAAAAACGACCAGGTCATCTACTTTTGCGATGGCTTTTCCTTCGGCAGCCACATCCGTTATTGTCACCTTCTCCAGCAGAGGAAGTTCTTTTTTCTTTCTAGCCACAGTACTCCTTGAATTATATTAAAATGATTTCTTTGAGTATAAAGCGTGAATCTATTAAATCACCATTCTACGCCATATTAATAAAATCTTTCGCAAAAGTAGGTATTTTTTTTCGTATTTCTCTATATGAAGTGAAATAATGCAGATTGCAATGTCGAAATTGCATTTTGATAGAAAGTTTTTCATATAAAAGTTTTCTGGTTTGCGAAATATCCTTAGATTTGCGAACAGAAAAGAATCACAACTAATAACTTTAAAATCGTATTATGGACAAAAAAAGAGTTTATACCTTTGGTAATGGACTGGCAGAAGGAAAGGCCGGTATGCGAAACTTACTTGGGGGCAAAGGTGCGAACCTTGCCGAAATGAATCTGATCGGTGTCCCCGTACCTCCGGGCTTCACAATTACAACTGACGTTTGTACCGAATATTACGAGATGGGACAGGAAAAGGTCGTATCTCTCCTGAAAGAAGAAGTAGAAAAAGCTATTGCAAATATTGAGAACCTGATGCGTTCAAAATTTGGTGACGTAGAGAATCCGTTGCTGGTTTCTGTGCGTTCGGGTGCACGTGCATCCATGCCGGGTATGATGGATACGATCCTGAATCTGGGTTTGAATGATGAAGTGGTTGAAGGTCTGACCCGTAAGACCGGAAACGCTCGTTTTGCATGGGATTCTTACCGCCGTTTCGTACAGATGTACGGTGATGTAGTATTGGGTATGAAACCTGTTAACAAAGAAGACCAGGATCCGTTTGAGGCGATCATTGAAGAAGTGAAACATGCCAAAGGCGTGAAGCTGGACAACGAGCTCGAGGTGGAAGATCTCAAGGAACTCGTGAAGAAATTTAAAGCTGCCGTAAAGGCACAAACAGGCAAGGACTTCCCGACTTGTGCATACGAACAGCTTTGGGGAGCTATCTGCGCCGTGTTCAATTCATGGATGAACGAACGTGCCATCCTGTACCGTAAGATGGAAGGAATTCCCGATGAATGGGGTACTGCCGTAAGTGTTCAGGCAATGGTGTTCGGTAACATGGGCGATACTTCCGCAACAGGTGTATGCTTCTCCCGTGATGCCGCTACGGGCGAGGACCTCTTCAATGGTGAATATCTGATCAATGCACAAGGTGAAGACGTGGTGGCGGGTATCCGTACTCCGCAGCAGATCACTAAGATCGGTTCCCAGCGTTGGGCTCAGCTTGCCGGTGTGAGCGAAGAGGAACGTGCATCAAAATATCCTTCTATGGAAGAGGCTATGCCGGAGATCTACAAGCAGTTGGATGAATTGCAGACCAAGCTTGAAAATCACTACAAAGACATGCAGGATATGGAGTTCACCGTTCAGGAAGGCAAACTTTGGTTCCTTCAGACACGTAACGGTAAACGTACCGGTGCTGCCATGGTAAAAATCGCCATGGATCTGTTCCGCCAGGGCATGATTGACGAAAAGACCGCGCTGATGCGTGTAGAACCCAATAAACTGGATGAATTACTTCACCCGGTATTCGATAAGTCTGCTTTGAAACAGGCTAAAGTGCTGACTCGCGGTTTGCCGGCTTCTCCGGGTGCTGCTACCGGTCAGATCGTATTCTTTGCTGACGATGCAGCCGAATGGCATGCTGCCGGAAAACGCGTTGTGATGGTTCGTATCGAGACTTCACCCGAAGATTTGGCCGGTATGGCAGTTGCCGAAGGTATCCTGACCGCCCGTGGAGGTATGACCTCACATGCAGCCGTGGTTGCCCGTGGTATGGGTAAATGCTGTGTTTCGGGAGCCGGTGCATTGAATATCGACTACAAGGCCCGTACAGTGGAAGTGGATGGTGTATTGCTGAAAGAGGGAGATTTCATCTCCTTGAACGGTAGTACCGGTGAGGTTTATCAGGGTAAAGTAGAAACGAAAGCAGCCGAACTGTCTGGCGACTTTGCCGATCTGATGAAGTTGGCTGATAAATATACCCGTCTGCAGGTTCGCACCAATGCCGACACTCCGCATGATGCCGAAGTTGCCCGTAATTTCGGTGCGGTAGGTATCGGTCTTTGCCGTACGGAACACATGTTCTTCGAAGGTGAAAAGATCAAAGCCATGCGTGAGATGATTCTGGCAGAAAATGCTGAGGGACGCCGCAAAGCTCTTGCCAAGATCTTGCCATATCAGCAAGCCGACTTCAAGGGAATCTTCAAGGCAATGGCCGGTTGTCCGGTGACTGTACGTCTGCTCGATCCTCCTTTGCATGAATTTGTTCCTCACGATCTGAAAGGACAGCAGGAGATGGCCGATACAATGGGAGTAAGCCTGCAATATATCCAGCAGCGTGTCGAATCGCTCTGCGAACACAACCCGATGTTGGGTCACCGTGGTTGCCGTTTGGGAAATACGTATCCCGAAATCACACAGATGCAGACTCGTGCCATTCTGGGTGCCGCTCTTGAACTGAAGAAAGAAGGAATAGAGACACATCCCGAAATTATGGTGCCGCTGACAGGTATTCTTTACGAGTTCCAACAGCAGGAAAGTGTGATTCGTGCCGAAGCAGACAAGCTCTTTGAAGAGGTGGGAGACCGCATCGACTTCAAAGTCGGAACCATGATCGAAATTCCCCGTGCAGCTCTGACTGCCGACCGTATCGCTTCGTCTGCCGAGTTCTTCTCGTTCGGAACCAACGACTTGACTCAGATGACTTTCGGTTACTCTCGTGACGATATAGCTTCTTTCCTTCCGGTTTATCTGGAGAAGAAGATTCTGAAAGTAGACCCGTTCCAGGTACTCGACCAAAATGGTGTAGGCCAGTTGGTACGTATGGCAACCGAAAAAGGCCGTGCCATCCGTCCGGACCTGAAGTGCGGTATCTGTGGTGAACATGGCGGTGAGCCTTCATCTGTTAAGTTCTGCCATAAAGTAGGTTTGAATTACGTTAGCTGTTCTCCGTTCCGTGTGCCTATCGCACGTCTGGCAGCGGCACAGGCAGCCATCGAAGAATAACTTTAGATTAACTGGTTTGTGCGAGGCTACTCCAAGAGGGTAGCCTCGCCTTTTTGTATATATCTGTATGGTGCAGACAGAGCCTACAGGAGAGAAAAGCCGGCGGAAACCTAAAATGTAGAGTAAATATTTGTATAATTCAAATAAAAATATTTCCTTTATCTTATGAAACCTTACTTATTATATTTTTAACAAACTAAAATTACAGAATTATGAAAAGAAATCTTGTGTTTGTATTGTTTGCCCTCGTTTCGGTTGTGGGCTTTTCTCAAGTGAGCTGGAATGCCAAGGTGGGAATGAATATCAGTAACTTTACCGGTGATTTTGACATGAATGCCAAAGTAGGATTCAAGATAGGCGGTGGCATGGAGTATGGATTTAATGAAATCTGGTCGTTGCAACCCTCTTTGTTTGTATCTTCCAAAGGTGCCAAGAAGGACGAACTGAGTGTGAATGCTGTTTATCTGGAACTGCCGGTTATGGCTGCTGCGCGTTTCAAAGTAGCCGATAATACTAATATCGTGTTGAGTGCAGGTCCTTATTTTGCTTGCGGTATCGCGGGTAATTCTAAAGTAGATCTGGGCAAAGGGCGCTTGGAAGTCGATACCTTTGGTGACGACGGTCTGCTGAAACGTGGCGATGTAGGTCTTGGTATCGGTGTTGCCGCGGAGTTTGGCAAGATTATCGCAGGGCTTGACGGTCAGTTCGGGTTTGTCGATGTCATGGACAACGTAAATGGTAAGAATCTGAATCTTTCTATTAGCGTAGGTTATAAGTTCTGAGGGAAACCGGTAAATATTTAAATAGAAAAGCCGCTGTAAATCAATTACAAGCGGCTTTTTTCATTTTGCTCTCCGGTGAATAATGATCGAAATAGTTGTTTAATTAATGAATATGATATACTTTTGCGCCCCGAAACAAAAGTGAAATTATTCTTTTGTTTGTTTTCAAAACAGGTGTATTTAATTAAAACTACTAAGAAGATGAAAAAGATTGTATTGTTTTTATTTGTTGCTATTGCAACTTTATCTGTTAAGGCACAAGACCTTTACATGGGAGGTACCGTAGGTTTGTGGCGTAATGATGATGCCAATACCACTTCCTTTAAACTGGCTCCGGAGATCGGATACAACCTGAGCGAACAATGGGCATTGGGCGTTGAGCTTCAGTTCAACCATGAATACAAGGAGCATATCTCGACAAACACATTTGCCATTGCTCCTTACGCACGTTTTTCTTATTATGAAAACAAGATCGTACGTCTGTTTGTCGATGGCGGATTTGGTTTTGCTACCACTAAGGTGAAAGATGGCGGTGATGCTGTAAACGGTTTCGAGATCGGTCTGAAACCGGGTATCGCTATCAAGTTGAACCAGCATTTCAGCCTGGTTGCCAAATGTGGCTTCCTGGGATATAAGGACGATTATATGGGTAACGGTTTTGGCTTTAGCGCAAGCAGTGAAGACCTTACATTCGGATTCCATTACGAATTTTAATCAAATAGGTTTCAACGAAATAGGGTGACCTCCGCAAGGAGAATCACCCTATTTTATTTTGTCTGTTGTCGTTTCGTTCAGTCCGCCATTCTTTTCAGCTTCTTGAAGTGTTCTATCACTGCCAGGTAATCCTGGTCGGAGCAAGCGTCGAATTTGCCCCATAAATCTCCTAAAACTACTGCACCTCCGAATCCGAAATCTTTCACTTCCAGTATGTTATCCGGCGTAATACCTCCCAATGCCATCACCTTGTTGTCAATGATCTTGTCTTTGGCTGCCAGGCGCAGTTCTTCGGCTGTATAGGGTGAGTTATATCCCTCTTTCGAGATACTGTCATAAACCGGGCTCATGAATACATAATCATAAAAGTGCTTTTTATTCTTCACTTCCTCCACCGAGTGACACGAACAACTGATATGTCCCGAATAGTCATGCGGTTCTTTGGGATTTCGTGCATTCAGATGAATTCCCATCAGGTTGAATTCTTCTTTCAGATAGAAGTGTTCGTGCGTGACAATCCGTTTGTGGTATTTCTCCGGAATCAGTGTCAACAGGCGCTCTGAATACATAGCCGGTGTTTCCGGTTTTCTGAGATGCAGAATATCCAGTCCCTCTTCAAAAAGAGCAGTGATAATCTTATCTTCTTCTACAAAGAAAGTAGGCGTCGTTACTACGATAAGTTTCATTTCTTTTGTTAAACTGTTAAGTTTAGCAAAGTTACTAATTAACTTACTCAGAAACCAACCTTTATAGTGAAAATATGTTAGATTGCAATGTCCGCAAGTCAATTGTCCATAGTTTGCCTGCCAGGACCTCTCCGAATCCACAAATGATTTTGAGAACTTCGCATGCTTCCACACTGCCCGTTACTGCCGGTGTCACTCCGACCACCCCCTTGGGAGGAGGAGGCATGTGTAACATTCCTTCTTCGTCCGGGTAGAGGTCACGATAAGTTTTCCGTTGAGTTCCTTCTCCGTAGTTGAAGACGGACACCTGTCCTTCAAATCCGCAGATAGCACCGTATACATACGGTTTCCCGAGCTCCGAACAGACATCGCTGAGCAGATACCGGGTTGCAAAGTTATCGCAACCGTCCACGATGATGTCATACTGGCCTATCAGATCGCGTGCATTTTCTTTACTTAGCCTTCCCGGACAGGCATTCACTTTTATCTCCCTGTTGAGGGCGCTGATCCGCATGGAGGCACAGATAGCCTTCAGGTCGCCCACTTCCTCCTCCGTGTAGAGTATCTGCCTCTGCAGATTGCTGAGGCTCACTTCGTCGTCATCTGCCAACCCGATGGTACCCACTCCAGCGCCGGCCAGATAGAGGGCGATGGGAGAACCGAGTCCTCCCACGCCTACAATCAGTACTTTGGCAGCTTTTAGCTTTAGCTGTCCTGCTTCTCCTATTTCCGGAAGCATGGTTTGTCTGCTGTATCTTTCCATAAATTCCCTTTTATTTCAGTTATCAGCATTGGGGTAGCGTCAGCGCCGTGTCCCAGTCTTTGTATACCGGTATCCGCCCCAGCGACCGTAGTGCTGCATCCACCTCCACGGCTTTCCGCTCGTCGCTTACGTGAAACTGTTCCAGTGCTTGCGGATAGGTAAAGTATCCTCCCGGTTCCGTTTTGCTTTCTGCACTCATGGTGGTCACTCCGAGCGTAGCCATGTGGTTACGGAAGGCTGCGCTTTCGCGGGTAGAGTAGGAGATGTCTACATCATGGTCGAAGATGCGCATCGCAAAAGTCACTTGTGCCAACTCACGGTCGTTCATCACCACATTGGGCTGGAAGCCTCCGTTTTCCGACGGGCGCATGCGGGGGAAGTTGACACTATATTTCGTTTTCCAATAATGCTTCTGCAAGTAGCGGAGATGATAGGCCATCATGGTGATATCCGTTCTCCATTCCTCCAGTCCGATCAGTACGCCCATTCCTATCTTGTGTACTCCGGCCTGTCCCATGCGGTCGAATCCGTTGACCCTCCATTCGAATTTAGACTTCATGCCGCGGGGGTGGTAGATGTTGTAATTGGCTTTATTATACGTCTCCTGAAAGCAGATGACCCCGTTCAGACCTGCATGTGTAAGTCGTTCATATTCTTCTGCTTTAAGTGGCATTACTTCAATCTGAAGGTTAGCAAAGTAGGGCTTTGCCAGCAAGAGGGCACGTTCGATGTAGTCCACTCCGGCTTTGGCAGGATTCTCTCCTGTCACCAGCAACAGATTCTCAAAGGGGGCCAGCTTCTTGATCGCCTTGTACTCGTTCACCATCTCTTCTTCCGTAAGGATGGTACGCTTCATCGGGTTGTTGTGGTTAAAGCCGCAGTATACACACGAGTTTGTACAAGAATTTGTAATATAGAGAGGCACGAACATCGAGATTGTTTTTCCGAAGCGTTCCATCGTATACTTCCGGCTGAGACGTGCCATCGTCTCCAGATATGGAGCGGCAGCCGGCGAAATCAATGCCATAAAATCATTTACATCGCAGTGTTCCTTCGACAATGCGCGGCGCACATCAGCGTCAGTTTTGGAATAGATGGCTTTAGTCGTCTCTTCCCAGGAAATCTTTTCTAATTCATCTGAAAACATTTTATTTTTTCTTTTTATTCTTCTGGTTAATCTTCTTCAATGTGTTCCGTACAGCCGATTTTACGGCGGTCGAATACATTTCCGTCTCTGTACTCTCCAGTATGGTACGCAGCTCATACAGCAACTCCGGCTCGGGCTCGCACAGGCGGTAAGCCATTCGGATGGCGAGCGATTGCACGCCGATACTCTCTTGGGGCGACAGCATGGCGTCCAGGCAGAAGTTGAGCAGAGCCACGGAAGGCACCTTCGTTGCGGGTGCATGGTAGAGTATGGAAAGAAGCAGTCGTTTCGAACCATCGTGCCCGCAGGACATCAACCTTCCGGTCAGCTCTTCCCTGAAAGGGATCAGCCACTCCGGCTTCTGCCTGCACAGTTTGTCGCATATCCATAAAGCCCGCCAGGACACCAATAATTTATCGTCCGACGTCAGCCGGTAAATGTTGTCGAAGTTCTCCGGTCGATCCAGGATTTCTTTTACAATCCGGTCCGTCTCCAGTTGGGAGATAGGCACATCGAGTGCTTTCCGGTATTCCGCTGTCCTTTCCGTTGCAGTCATCCTATTTTTGTTTTTGAGTTTTCTTCAGATCGCGGCTCAGTCGCATCGCGCAGAAATTCGGTCCGCACATGGTGCAATACTCTCCGTCGGTATGCCGTCCGGCATGGAAGTAAGAGAATGCACGTTCCGGATCGAGCGACAGGTCGAACTGGTCTTTCCACCGGAATTCGTACCGGGCTTTGCTCAGTGCGTTGTCGCGTACCTGTGCCCCCGGGTGTCCTTTGGCCAGATCGGCCGCATGGGCGGCTATTTTATAAGTGATTACTCCCACGCGTACATCTTCTTTATCGGGCAGGGCGAGGTGCTCTTTAGGGGTCACATAGCATAGCATGGCTGTTCCCAGCCATCCTATTTGTGCCGCTCCGATAGCCGAAGTGATGTGGTCGTATCCCGGAGCGATGTCCGTCACCAGCGGGCCGAGCGTATAGAACGGGGCATTGTGGCATTTTTCAATCTGGCGTTCCATGTTTTCGCGTATCTTGTGCATCGGCACATGTCCCGGTCCTTCGATAAATGCCTGTACGTTTTTCTCCCAGGCGCGCACCACCAGTTCGCCCATTGTGTCGAGCTCGGCAAATTGCGCTTCATCATTGGCGTCGTGGGTCGATCCGGGCCGTAGGCCGTCGCCGAGCGACACTGCGACATCGTATTGTGCCAGGATGTCGCAGATGTCATCGAAGTGTTCGTAAAGGAAGCTTTCCCGGTCGTGCACCAGACACCATTTGCTCATGATACTTCCGCCGCGGGATACGATGCCGCAGAGGCGTTTTTCCGCCAGGTGCACATTATGCCGGCGGATGCCCGCATGGATGGTGAAGTAGTCCACTCCCTGCTCACACTGCTCGATCAGCGTGTCGCGATACAGTTCCCAGGTCAGGTCCTCTACCTTTCCGTTTACCTTTTCCAGAGCCTGGTAGATAGGTACGGTCCCCACCGGAACGGGACAGTTGCGGATGATCCATTCCCGCGTTTCGTGTATGTTCTCTCCGGTCGAAAGATCCATCAATGTGTCTCCTCCCCATTTACAGCTCCACATTGCTTTCTCCACCTCTTCGTCTATGCTCGAGGTAGTGGCGGAGTTGCCGATGTTGGTATTGATTTTCACCAGGAAGTTGCGGCCTATAATCATAGGTTCGGCTTCGGGATGGTTGATGTTGGCAGGCAGCACCGCCCGTCCTTCGGCTATTTCCTGACGTACGAATTCGGGTGTGATATGGGTCTCGATGCCCAGTTCTTCGCAGTTCATATTCTCACGGATAGCCACATATTCCATTTCGGGAGTGACAATGCCCTGTTTGGCATACGCCATCTGGGTGATATGCCGGCCGGCCTTGGCCCGGTAGGGCAGTGCGATATGTTCAAAACGGAGGTGGTCGAGGCTCCCGTCATCCCGCCGCATGCGTCCGTATTCCGAACTGATCTCGGGCAATTGTTCCACGTCTCCTCTGTTCAGTATCCATTCTTCACGCAGGCGCGGGAGGCCTTTTTTCAGGTCGATTTCTATGTCGGGGTCACTGAAAGGACCGCTGGTATCGTAGATGTACACATGCGGATTGGGAGTGATCACCTTCTTTTCTCCTTCGAAAGTTGTGCTGGGCACTTGCTCTACTTTTCGCATACCTACACGGATTTCGGGGAATAGCTTGCCGGACAGATATACCTTCTCAGAGCGGGGAAATTTTATTCTTTGTTCCATACATTCGTTATTAGGATCTCTCAGCCCCGTATTCTTTTCCCGAAGAGTGATCGACGGGAGAGGGGCCGGAGGCGAGGTTATTGTTTTATTCGTTTAAAAATGCCGTCAGTGGTGAGCTTGCTTCCGCCACGAACCCTATGGCCTGCATACCCAGTCCGGCCTCGTATGCCGTCCGTCCGGCTTCTACTGCCTGCTTGAAGGCTTTTGCCATTTCTATCGGGTTGCCGGCTACGGCGATAGCTGTGTTTACCAGGCATGCCGATGCACCCATTTCCATAGCCTCCGCCGCATGGCTCGGTGCTCCGATTCCGGCGTCCACCACTACCGGGATACCGGCCTGTTCGATAATGATTTGCAGAAACTCCTTGGTTTGCAGTCCTTTATTGGTTCCGATAGGTGCTCCCAGCGGCATTACCGTGGCGGCTCCCGCTTCTTCCAGTTGTTTGCAGAGCACCGGATCTGCCTGGCAATAGGGGAGCACGACGAATCCGAGTTTCACCAGTTCTTCAGTCGCTTTCAGGGTCTCCACCGAGTCGGGCAGCAGATAGCGCGGGTCGGGATGAATCTCCAGTTTCAGCCAGTTGGTTCCGAAAGCCTCTCGTGCCATTTGTGCGGCAAACACCGCTTCCTCCGCATTGCGTACGCCCGATGTGTTGGGAAGCAACTGAATGTGCGGATGTACAATATGTTTCAGCATGTCGTCTTCCGTGCTCTCCATGTCGACACGTTTCATGGCCACTGTCACCATTTCGGTGCCCGATGCCAGTATCGACTGTTCCATCCATTCGTTTGAGCTGAATTTACCTGTTCCCAGGAAGAGGCGGGAGTTGAATTCACGTCCCGCAATGATTAACTTTTCCATTTCTGATCTTGTTTTGAGTTCATTTCACCACAGGGTAACACGGAGTCTCACAGAGTTTTAAATTTCTTGTTTATGGAGTATTAAGAGAAAACCATCTCTGTGGAACTCTGTGTTACTCTGTGGTGAATTCAGTTCATTTCCTTATATGTTTAGAATTCTTTTTGTTTCTTCTACCGGGTCCGGTGCTTGCAGGATTGCTCCGGAGAGGGCGATGCCGTTCACCCCCGTTTCCATAATGGCCGGAATGTCTTCCGCCACGATCCCTCCGATGGCTACTACCGGTATCCGGATACCGGCCTCGTTCATCTGTGCCAGTATGGAGGTGTAGCCTTCGAGTCCCAGTACCGGGCTCAGATTTTTCTTAGTGGTGGTAAACCGGAAAGGGCCTATGCCCAGATAGTCGGCTCCGGCGGCATGATGCAGCTTTACGTCTTCAAAGGTGTTGGCCGTTCCGCCAATGATGAATGCTTCGCCCAGCATCTGCCGGGCTTCGCCGATGGGCATGTCTTTTTTGCCCAGGTGCACCCCGTCCACTTCCAGCTTTTTGGCCAGCTCTACGTGGTCGTCGAGAATCAGGATCGCTTCTTTAGCTTTACAGAGAGGTTTCAGTTGCAGTGCCACTGCCTCCACCTCTTCCGGCGATGCCTCTTTCATGCGCAGTTGGATCCATTTACAGCCCCCTTCGAGAGCCATGCGCGCCGATTCCAGATAGGAGTAATTCTCTGTTTGATGGGTGATAAATTGTAGGCTTAACATAGGCTATCCTCCGCAGGCTGCTTTAATCACAATCAGGTTATCATTCTCTTGCAGCCCGAATCCGTCCCATTGCGGACGCGGTATCATTCGGTTGTTGACGGCGATGGCTACACCGTTTTCGGGAAGTTGCAGTTGGGTGGCAAGCTGGGCCAGTGTGCTTGCGGTTGTTTCCACTTCTTTGTTGTTCACTTGTACTTTCATATTCGTATAGGTGTGTTTGGGGATAAATGAAAGTAAATACAAAGAGGGGTGCGTGCGGGAAAAAGAAAAAACGGAAGAAATACACAATCCCTTCGGCAGTACTAACTGCATCAGGTTCTTAGGGTATAATCTCAGCCACCGGGTGGCACCCCTTTGTCTTTACGGAGGCAAAGTAAGTGAAAAAGAAAATAAGAAGAAAGTAAATCGGGGATTATTTCATCGCGGAGTCATGCGGAATTTGTTTTTGCCCTTTCTCAAAACTCACCATAAAAAACACAGAGTAACACAGAGCCGATTTTAGGTTGTTGATTATTAACAAAAAAAAAGCTCTGTGATACTCTGTGTTACTCCGTGGTGAAAAGAGTTAGGTTACAGCCGTTTTTCTACGACATCCCAGTCGATGATCTCCCACAGTTTGTTTACGTGGTCGGCACGACGGTTCTGATAGTCGAGGTAGTAAGCATGTTCCCATACGTCAAATCCCAGTAACGGTTTCAGTCCCGCGCGTACCGGATTGCTTCCGTTGGGCTCTTTGGTGATGTGCAGCTTTCCGTCTTTGTCAACGGACAGCCAGGCCCATCCCGAACCGAACAATCCTACAGAAGCTGCGTTGAACTCTTTCTTGAAGTTTTCAAAGCTGCCGAAGTCGCGTTTGATGGCTTCTCCCAACTTGCCTGCCGGTTCGTTCTTTGCCGGTTTCGGCGCAAATTGCAGGAAGTACAGAGTATGGTTCAGCACCTGTCCGGCATTATTGAAGATAGCTCCGTCGGGAGCCGAGGCTACGATGGCTTCTACTGTTTTTCCTTCATATTCGGTGCCCGGAACCAGGCTATTGAGATTGTTTACATATGTTTGAAGATGTTTACCATAATGGTAATCGATGGTTTGCTGACTGATTACAGGTTCCAGCGCATTGTTTGCGTACGGAAGTTTAGGCATTTCGTAAGTCATGGTCGTAAATATTAAAGACATTAATAATGTATTCATAAATTCAAATCTTTTATTTCATTTCTCTGAATATATAACAGGATATAGGGCCCAAATGTTCGGAGTTGTCCAAACTTTCCTCTATCTTTGCCCGTGAATAGAGATTTAACAGATAAATTTTATGCCCGACTATATCGAAGAACTTAATGAAAGCCAGCGTGCGGCGGTGCTCTACGGTGATGGCCCTTCGCTGGTCATCGCCGGTGCCGGTTCCGGAAAGACGCGTGTGCTCACTTATAAGATAGCCTATCTGCTCGAGAACGGTTACAATCCCTGGAATATCCTGGCACTGACTTTCACTAACAAAGCTGCCCGTGAAATGAAGGAGCGTATTGCCCGGCAGGTGGGCGAGCAGCGTGCACGATTCCTTTGGATGGGTACGTTCCATTCGGTTTTTTCCCGTATTCTTCGTGCCGAGGCGTCCCATATCGGCTTTACGTCGCAGTTCACCATCTACGATTCGGCGGACAGCAAGAGCCTGATTCGTTCCATCATCAAAGAGATGGGGCTTGATGAGAAGACCTATAAGCCCGGCAGTGTGCAGGCACGCATCTCCAATGCGAAGAACCACCTGGTGTCTCCTTCGGGATACGCAGCCAACAAGGAGGCGTACGAGGGCGATCTTGCCGCAAAGATGCCTGCCATACGGGATATCTACAGCCGCTACTGGGAGCGTTGCCGGCAGGCCGGAGCAATGGATTTCGATGATCTGCTGGTCTATACCTATATCCTTTTCCGCGACTTTCCTGACGTGCTGGCACGCTATCGCGAGCAGTTCCGCTATGTGCTTGTCGACGAGTATCAAGACACCAACTATGCACAGCACAGCATCGTGCTGCAACTGACAAAGGAGAATCAGCGTGTATGCGTGGTGGGCGACGACGCGCAGAGCATCTACTCCTTCAGGGGAGCGGACATTGACAATATTTTGTATTTCACCAAGATATATCCCGATACCAAAGTCTTCAAGCTGGAGCAGAACTACCGTTCCACCCAGACCATTGTCCGTGCGGCCAACAGCCTGATCGAAAAGAACGAGCGGCAGATCCCCAAAGAGGTGTTCTCCGAGAAGGAACGGGGTGAGGCCATCGGGGTCTTTCAGGCTTACAGTGATGTGGAAGAAGGCGACATTGTGACCAATAAAATAGCGCAACTGCGTCGCGAGCACGATTATGAATACTCCGACTTCGCCATCCTTTATCGTACCAATGCCCAGAGCCGTGTCTTCGAAGAGGCTTTGCGCAAACGGGGCATGCCTTATAAGATTTACGGCGGCCTCTCTTTCTATCAGCGCAAGGAGATCAAAGATATCATAGCCTACTTCCGCCTGGTGGTCAACCCCAATGACGAAGAGGCGTTCAAGCGGATTATCAATTATCCGGCACGCGGCATCGGCGATACCACGGTGGGCAAGATTATTACTGCCGCCACCGATAACAATGTCAGCCTCTGGACCGCACTCTGCGAACCCATTACGTACGGGCTTTCCATCAATAAAGGCACACATACCAAATTGCAGGATTTTCGTGCGCTGATCGAGCAGTTTATGGCAGATGTGACCGTAAAGAATGCTTATGAAATAGGTACGGAAATCATCCGTCAGTCCGGCATCATCAATGAAGTCTGCCAGGACAATTCGCCCGAAAATCTCAGCCGGAAAGAAAACATCGAGGAACTGGTGAACGGTATGAATGATTTTTGTGCCATGCGTCAGGAAGAGGGGAACACGAACGTTTCTCTGATCGACTTTCTCTCCGAAGTATCCTTGCTCACCGATCAGGATTCCGACAAGGAGGGAGACGGCGAGAAGGTGACTCTGATGACGGTACATTCCGCCAAAGGACTGGAGTTCCGCAACGTATTCGTGGTGGGGATGGAAGAGAATCTTTTCCCCAGCGGGATGGCGGGCGATTCACCCCGTGCGATGGAAGAGGAGCGACGCTTGTTCTATGTAGCCATCACCCGTGCCGAAGAGCACTGTTTCCTCTCGTTTGCCAAAACCCGTTTCCGTTACGGTAAGATGGAGTTCGGCAGCCCCAGCCGTTTCTTGCGGGACATCGACACCCGTTTCCTGCAACTTCCGCAGGAGGCCGCTTTAGGCCGGAGCATCGACGAAGGGGCCGGCCGCTTCCGCCGCGAGATGGAAGAGGGGTATTCGCGCCGTTCGTCTTCCGAACGCTTCTCTGCCCGTCCGTCGGCCGACCGTCCGGAACGCGAACGGCCGAAGGCGCAGATCATCGCGCCGACGGTCCCCCGTAACTTGAAAAAGGTAAGTGGGACTATGCTCTCCCCATCGTCGGCTTCCGGAGCCGGCGTCGCCGGCGTACAGCCCGGACAGACCATCGAGCACGAACGCTTCGGCCTGGGTGAGGTGATTCGCGTAGAAGGTACGGGCGACAATGCCAAAGCTACCATTCATTTCCGTAATGCAGGTGATAAACAGCTGTTGCTGCGTTTCGCCAGATTTAAAGTAATAGAATAATTTATTCTCACCACAGAGTAACACAGAGCCGCACAGAGAAATTTTTCTCTCCTTAAGATCCCACTGATAAAAACTTAAAACTCCGTGAGACTCTGTGTTACTCTGTGGTGAACCTTGTAGTTGACTATGATAGATTTTACCCAATTCCCCTCTCCGTGTTATATCATGGAAGAGGAGCTGCTGAGAAAGAACCTCAGCCTGATAAAGAGTGTAGCCGATGATGCCGGAGTTGAAATCATCCTTGCTTTCAAGTCTTTTGCCATGTGGCGTTCATTTCCCATTTTCAGGGAGTACATCGGACACTCCACGGCCAGTTCCGTCTACGAAGCCCGTTTGGCGCTCGAAGAGTTCGGCAGTAAGGCGCATACTTATTCCCCGGCCTATACCGAGGCGGACTTCCCGGAGATCATGCGTTGCAGCAGCCACATCACGTTCAATTCCCTGTCTCAATTCAGCCGCTTCTATCCGCTGACTGTGGCCGAAGGCAGCGGCATCTCTTGCGGCATCCGTGTTAATCCCGAGTATTCGGAGGTAGAGACCGAACTCTATAACCCGTGCGCTCCCGGCACCCGTTTCGGGATCACTGCCGATCTGTTGCCCGCCCGTTTGCCGCAGGGGATCGAAGGTTTCCATTGTCATTGCCATTGCGAGTCATCTTCGTTTGAGCTCGAGCGCACTTTGCAACATCTTGAAGAGAAGTTCTCGCCGTGGTTTTCTCAAATCAAGTGGCTCAACCTGGGCGGCGGCCACCTGATGACCCGCAAGGATTATGATACCCGGCATCTGACCGGCTTGTTACAAGGATTGAAAAAGCGCTATCCGCATTTGCGTATCATCCTCGAGCCCGGTTCGGCTTTCACCTGGCAAACCGGAGTCCTCACCTCCGAGGTGGTGGATATTGTCGAAAGCCGCGGCATCCGTACGGCCATTCTCAACGTCAGCTTCACCTGCCACATGCCCGACTGTCTTGAAATGCCTTATCAGCCCGCCGTTCGCGGAGCGGTGATGGGAGAGGAGGGACCGTTTGTCTATCGTCTCGGGGGCAATTCCTGCCTGAGCGGAGATTACATGGGGTCCTGGAGTTTCGACCATGAACTGCAGGCAGGCGAACGAATTGTCTTTGAAGATATGATACATTATACAATGGTAAAAACGAATATGTTTAATGGAATTCACCATCCTGCCATTGCTCTGTGGACAGCGGATGGCAAAGCCGAAATCTTCAGGCAGTTTTCCTACGAAGATTATCGCGATAGAATGAGTTGATAATCAAAACATTTGTCGTTTGCCAAAAACACAATGCACATTTTCTTGAGAAAAAAGTGTTCCGAATGCTTGCAGATATCAAGAAAATGCCTACCTTTGCAACCGCAATCGAGAAACAATGGTTGCAAATGCGGAAATAGCTCAGTTGGTAGAGCATAACCTTGCCAAGGTTAGGGTCGCGAGTTCGAGTCTCGTTTTCCGCTCTCTTTGAAATGTTGGAAACCTTTTGCCCAGGTGGCGGAATTGGTAGACGCGCACGTTTCAGGTGCGTGTGTCGAGAGGCATGCAGGTTCGAGTCCTGTTCTGGGCACAAAGGTGAGAATAGTTCAAAGCTTTAATCAAGAATCGGAGAGGTGGCGGAATTGGTAGACGCGCTACTTTGAGGGGGTAGTGACATTACTGTCGTGGGAGTTCGAGTCTCCTTCTCTTCACATTCTGTATTAAAGTTGTTTTGCGGAAATAGCTCAGTTGGTAGAGCATAACCTTGCCAAGGTTAGGGTCGCGAGTTCGAGTCTCGTTTTCCGCTCAACAAGAACGTCGGTTATCTGTTCCTCTCCATTTTTTTAACGGCAGGTTTCTGATTAGTCAATGCCCAGGTGGCGGAATTGGTAGACGCGCACGTTTCAGGTGCGTGTGTCGAGAGGCATGCAGGTTCGAGTCCTGTTCTGGGCACTACATTGCGGAAATAGCTCAGTTGGTAGAGCATAACCTTGCCAAGGTTAGGGTCGCGAGTTCGAGTCTCGTTTTCCGCTCAGAGAAAAAGGAAGCTGAATCATTTGATTCGGCTTCCTTTTTTTGTTTAATGTTTACCGTTGCTTCAAGATAACAGTTAGGGATAATAGCAGTATTCCAGCCACTGCGCAGTCAGATGGAGGAATGTTGTTGAACTATGACGATACGGAAAACCGCACTTATTTGAGGTTCACCGGGTATCCACCTCTCATAACACAGTTGAATAATATAGGTAAGGAGGGATATATCAATGTGATAGACACCAAGAGTGTATTGAAGGTCAGTCCCTCAAATAATCAAATTGAGGTTGCTGCATTTGAAGATTATAATGCATACACCACTCGTTGTGTACAGGAATAGGAACGGAGACTGATTACCACAAAGTAACACAGAGTCGATCTTGTAGGGTCCACTCTGTGCTACTCTGTGATGAAAGCATTAAAACAAATTGTCTTTTGAGCAAAATTCATCTTCAGTTGTTATTTACAGATATAAAGATAATCCATACATAAAATTAATATCATGGAGAAGAATATTTTCAAACTGGACAATGAACAACTGAAAGGAATCGCGCACGCATTCCGGGAGAAAGTGGAAGAGGGATTAAATAAGAATAATGCTGAAATACAATGTATTCCTACCTTTATTTTACCTAAGGCGACCGATGTTAAAGGCAAGGCTTTGGTTCTGGACCTGGGAGGTACCAACTATAGAGTGGCAATTGTCGATTTCTCAACCGAAAAGCCAATCATCTATCCCAATAATGGTTGGAAGAAGGATATGTCGATTATGAAGTCGCCCGGTTATACCCGTGAAGAGTTGTTCAAAGAGTTGGCCGACCTGATTGTTGAAATAAAGCGGGAAGAGGAAATGCCTATCGGTTATTGTTTTTCTTATCCGACCGAATCGATACCGGGAGGCGATGCAAGATTGCTTCGTTGGACCAAGGGGGTAGACATTCGGGAAATGGTGGGACAGTTTGTTGGGAAACCCTTACTCGACTACCTGAATGAAAAAAATAAAATCAGATTTACAGGAGTTAAAGTGCTGAATGACACGATTGCCAGTTTATTTGCCGGGCTTACCGACAAAAGCTATGATGCTTATATTGGCCTGATTGTAGGGACAGGTACAAATATGGCAACTTTTATTCCGTCTGACAAGATAACGAAGTTGGACCCGGAATGTCACGTACAAGGCTTGATTCCGGTCAATCTGGAATCGGGAAACTTTTATCCTCCCTTCCTGACTGCGGTGGACGATACTGTTGACGCAACTTCTGACAGTTTGGGTAAACAGCGTTTTGAGAAAGCGGTATCCGGCATGTATCTGGGGGATATCCTGAAAGCAGCTTTCCCTTTGGAAGAATTTGAAGAGAAATTTGATGCAAGGAAACTGACTGCTATGATGAATTATCCTGATATACACAAAGATATCTATGTTCAGGTAGCCCATTGGATCTATAACAGATCGGCCCAGCTCGTCGCTGCCTCTCTTGCCGGATTAATCGCATTGCTGAAATCGTATAATCGAGATATCCATCGGGTTTGTCTGATTGCCGAGGGCAGTCTTTTCTGGAGTGAAAGTCGGAAAGATAAAAACTATAATATCCTTGTAATGGAGAAATTGCAGGAACTTCTTCGTGAGCTTGAACTGGAAGATGTCGAAGTTCATATTAATAGTATGGATAATGCCAATCTGATAGGAACGGGGATTGCGGCATTATCCTGATTGTAGACAGTTTGTATTTGTCCTGATGAAATATTCATCGGGGCAAATACAAACTGTAAACCTCGCCCGTCGAGGTTAGTCTGACCGGGATGGACTTATTTTGCGTAGAGTGGATGCGCCCGGATCGGGCTTCTACATTGCAAAGAAAAATTGAGATGACGATGTTACCGGCCGGTAAATTAGCGATTATCTAATTTGAGACAGCTTTTTCGGGGCGAGGTGTTTTTTTATTTCTGTTTAGAAATGCTCCATTGACCGTTCTTGCAACTGACGCTGATCGTATCGTTTTTCCATTGGTTGTCCGCACGTTCGAGCAGGATACTTCCTTCAGACTCGGGTGTGTAGAGTTCTGCTTGCACAGAGTCGGCAGCAAATACGATGTAAGTGGCGTAAGTAGCGTTGTCTTTTTGGGTTTCGCTGATTTTCAGTCCTGCTTCGAAGGGACGAATACAATCTTTCTTCACTTCACTCCATACGTATCCGGCAGAGCCGACGCAACCGTGTTCGTCTTTATCACTTCCCGGTATAACTGCTTCTTCAGTCTTTGCTTCGCTTGCGGTGTCCTGTCCGGCTTTATTGGATTTGCATGCCGAAAATGCTATTGCCGTGCAAAGCATGGCCGTCCATAAATAAGTTTTCTTCATAATAAAAGTTTTTTCCTTTCTATTAAACTTTATGTTTTGATAATTATATTCTATAAATGCAATAAACCTTTTATTACTGCTTGGATTATATTGCTTTTTTATTGTATTCGGTTTAAATTTTATTGAATGGGAAGGATCATAATAGAAATTGAAAAATAGAGATTACTAACATTCAGTGGATTAACCTCAAAACAGGGTA
The DNA here is from genome assembly GCF_000025985.1 of Bacteroides fragilis NCTC 9343. Taxonomy (NCBI): domain Bacteria; kingdom Pseudomonadati; phylum Bacteroidota; class Bacteroidia; order Bacteroidales; family Bacteroidaceae; genus Bacteroides; species Bacteroides fragilis. Next base: position 2,975,261 of record NC_003228.3, on the reverse strand, counting down.
TGCTCTTGGTTATTTGTCAGTCTAAGTTAAATCGATCTTTTATGACCGATTTAACTTAGACAGGAACTTACTGTATGATTTTTCCTTCTTCAGTAATCAGAAGGATGGTTAGTTCTCCATTGGGGAGCAGCACATCGCAGTGGCGGTGGCATTGTTCGATCAACAGGGAACAGAAAGCCTGCAGTTCGGTTTCAGGAAGGATGTTCCAAAGTTCACGTGCCAGAATGATATGGTCGATTGCCTCTATGCTGGAGGGGGTACATCCACACCGTCGGGCAATTTCTTTGAGGAACTCCTTGTTCATGGTGACTTTCTTGCTGTGTGTGTCGAGGTGCCCTTCCGCCAGTTTCACAGCTTTACCCATCATTACTCCCAAGGTCAGCCGCGAGATGCCGAGTTCGGCTGCAATTCCGATCGTTTCGCCTATGAAATTACCATAGTGCACAAAAGCCTGCGGCGGAAGTTCCGGATAGAGATTGCGAATATATTTTTCGCTTTTGGCTCCCGAATTGATGACAATGCGGCAAGCACCTGTAGCACGTGCCACTTCCATCTCCTTACGAATGGAACGGACGAAAGCTTCGGAAGAAAAGGGTTTCACAATACCGCTGGTACCGATGATGGAGATTCCGCCTACGACACCCAGCCGGGGGTTGAAAGTACGTGCGGCGACTTCTTCACCTCCGGGAACTGAGATGGTGACATGGATGGGAGCGTTTGGCAGGTATCGATAGTAGTACCGGATGCAATTCCTCAGATTGTCGATAATCATTTGCCTGGGAGTGGCGTTAATGGCCGGACCACCTACTTCGAGCCCGAGTCCCGGCAGGGTAACTGTTCCTACACCCGGGCCACCATGGAAGACGAACTCCCATGTTTCCGGAGTTTGTACAGGTGCGTTATTAGCCTGTTTCGCTTCTGCGAGGTTCAGGGTTAAAGTGGTTACAATCGGCAGCCCACTGGTCACATCGGGGTCGTCTCCTCCATCTTTGATGACGGTAGCGCTGACTTCAATTTTCTCGTCGGAGAATGTTCCGGATACGGATTGGCAAGGAATTTCAATCGTTTCGCCACTGGGAAGGACGGTATGGATATTCCGGTTAAAATCCTCGAGTATGGGATTTTTCAGTTTCCGAAAAGCAGCTATGGCAGCGGCTGCGGCACAACTCCCGGTAGTGAGTCCGCTACGCAATGGGAAGTAATCGGGCAGCATTTTCTCAAGGGTACGGCGGAGACTGTTTACTCCGTCTACTGTTATATCGTAATATTCTAATTCGGGATGGAGAAGGATGTAAGGAGTTGCCCCATATTCCAGGATCATGTCTTTCTTTTCGGTGAATCCTCCGGACTTCCCACTCTCTTTCAGGACGACTGCCTGGGGAGACAGTTCTTGCAGGAGTTGGGGCAGATTCTCCGTTTCGGGATGATAGTACACCAGATGATCTTCCGGGAATCCTGCTTGACGGGCTATTTCACGGGAGCTGTCACGGTCGAGAATACGGAAGTAACATTCATACTTCTTCTTGGTCCATAAAGATTTGAATCGGGCGATGGACTGGACGCCTGTCAGGAAAAGAAATCTGTGACCCTCTTTTTCTTTCTTCAACTCGCGCAACAGATCCCGATTGTCATATTCAAATTTAAAAGGCAAATCATCAGGGTCGCAGTTGTCTTCGAAAATCGGGTTGAGGTAAGAGCGGTCGTAAATGCGTTCGTATCGAATGCAGGGAATGCCGAGATCATGCGCAACATCGGTTACTGTATCATGCAGCTTTTCGGCAAAGGGGTGGGCGGCATCTATCAAAAGGCGAATGTCGTTTTGGCGACAGAAAGCTTTCAGGGTTCTCCGGGTCATGGCGCCGCTCAGGCGTATGCCATGATGCAGGTAGATATCCTGTTCGTCACCTTTGGTTGAGTAATAATAAGGTTTCCCGGCTTCTTCGATTACATTGACGGCAGCCCGTCCTTCAGTGGTTCCTCCAAATATAAGTATCATGATTATTTACGGAATAAGTGTTTAAATTGGTGAGAATATAGTCGTGACAGTCCTTCCCGATTATCGATGGCATCGCCTACGACAATCATGGTAGTCAGAGTCAGATGGTTTTCGTTTACGATCTTAGCTAAATCCTGTAATTGTCCGCGAAAGATGCGTTCGTCTTTCCAGGTCAGATGATAACAGGCAGCTACAGGTGTAGTGGGCGGATAGTGCTCGAGGAGCTCTCGCTGAACCTGATCGACTACGCCTGCGCTGAGGAAGATGCACATGGTGCTTTGCGAACGTGCCAGCAGGCTGAGTTTCTCTTTCTCGGGCATCGGTGTACGACCTTCACCGCGAGTGAGGATGATGGTCTGTACCCTCTCCGGAATGGTGAATTGGGATTGGAGAGCAGCGGCGGCAGCCTGAAATGAAGAGATCCCCGGAGTGATGTGGTAATGCATACCATATTGGTCGAAGAAATTCATTTGCTCCTGGATGGCACCATAGATACAAGGGTCGCCTGTATGCAGACGGACTACCAACTGTCCACGGTCATAAAACTCTTTCATCAAGGCAAATTGCTCTTCGAGAGTCATGGAAGCCGAACTGCGTATGGTAGCACCGGCTTTGGCACATTCTGTCAGTTCGCGGGGGACGAGACTGCCGGCATAAAGTATCAGGTCGGCTTCTTCGAGAAAGTGACGTCCGCGTACGGAGATCAGCTCCGGATCGCCGGGACCGGCTCCGACAATTTCGATGTGCCCCTGACGTACGGAGGCAGCGTCCATGGCGATGGCTACAGTAAAGTTAGCGCCTTTTTGTTTGGGCAGGAGTAAGGGACCGCCTCCGGAAGAGAGTAGGGCAGAGGCTTCGGATACACTGGGAGTACCCATGTGCTTGTTGACCACTTCACTTGGAGTGGGCACCTCTATTTTGCTGAGTTGACTGGCGGTGTAAAGCCGGGTCTGATAAGCCTCTGCAAGTAGTTTGAGCACCGGTTCGTCTTTTTTTTCTTCAATGGAAGATACGGTACGTATGGCAAGAGGGATCATGTTGGCTTGCACCACAACATCCATCAGATGGGTAATGACGGTATCCACCGGATGGGCATCGCGGGCCAGTCCGACTCCCATATGCAATACCGGTGGGACGTAGTAGAGTGCCGGAGTGTCGGAGGTGTTGTAAATGAATGGAGTGACAAGCAGGAGCAAGTCATATTTCCGGAGATCCATATCCTCAAATTTGTAGAATACATCGACGTGAGGAGGCAAGGTATGTTCCAACTGTGTTGTGCCTTCGTCGCGAATGTCGAGTAATAGAGCTGTTGGTTTGCAATCTACAAAGAGTGTGATCAGATGATTCATATCCGATGATTCGGCCGGGACTGTTTGCCAACCGTATTTTTTGCCAAGAGTATCGAGGGCCCAAAGACCGGTACGGTCACTCCGGGTGGTAATCACAGGTTCGGCTCCCAGAATGCTTGCCACATACCGGGTCAGTCCGTTGGCTCCACCAATATGTCCGGACAGGACAGAGACAGCATAACGTCCTGTGCTGTCTACACAGACAACGGCGGGATCTTTATGCTTGTCTTCAATATGGGGAGCAATGGCACGGATACAAATTCCCATAGCTCCGATGAAGATAATAGCATCGAATTTATGGAATATCTCAGGAACGGCCTCCTGAAGATTGGAAATAGAGTGGCAATCTGTGTCTGTGCCGGTAGAAAAGATCTCTGATTCGGGAAGTTCCTGTTCCAGTGTCTTGGCCAGTGCTATGCCGGCTTCTGATATGACAATAATGGCTGTTTTCATATATTTTTATAGATAAGGAGAGTCCGGAGCTGAAGCCACCAGGATCTCTATTGGATTATATTCATTTATTGCGACTCTTGTTCCGCCGAGAAAACAGAGTCCGGATTCGTTGGCGGCTTCGATGAAATGCGTTTTACTTTCTTCGGATACGGAGTTGAAAACGATGCGTGCTCCGGGAAGAAGCTTATGCCGGACCCGGGATATGATTTCTTTCAGCCGTCCGCCATGTCCGCCGATAAAAACTGCATCGGGACAGGGATAAATGGCGGTATCTGTTTCAAGAAAGTCACCGATGACGGTGGTAATGCCCGGAGTACCGAAACGCCGGCTGTTGATTTCCATCAGTCGCTTGCCTTCGGGGCGGATCTCAAAAGATGTGACATGCAGATGGGGAAATTGTAATCGGGCTTCGATAGAGACGGAGCCGGTGCAGAAGCCGATATCCCAGAAAGAAGTCCGTCGGTTTAGTTCCAAGGCACTCAAGGTGAGCAGGCGGATAGGGGCTTTGGTGATCATCCGGGCACGTCCGTCAAGCAGTTCGAATGCTTCGTCGGGGATGCCGAAGAAACGAGGGGAGAGTATTCCTCCGTTTACAGATTGCAGTCCGTCACCTGTAGTTAAAATCAGGCAATTGGGATATTCAAATGTTTCTGCGGCTGCCTCTTCAAGCGTCATCCGGCGAATCAGTTCTTTTGTCGGATGTCCCAGATGTTCACCTATGTACATGGTATAATCGTTGTAACCATAGTCCAGCATCCGGCTTGCAATGGTAGCAGGCGTATGTTCGCGATCGGTGAGGATTCCCATCTTGGGAGTACGTTCTATCAATGCACGATCAAATCCATGCCATGGACGTCCGGTAAGGGAGATGGTGCGCATATCATCGTAGGGCATCACTAATCGGTGTGCCAGCGTTTGCAAAGAGTTAAAAGAGGGATAGAGCCGAATCTCCGCATCGGGCAGACGTCGGCGGATCGTGTTGGCAAAGCCGAAAAAGATAGGGTCACCCGAAGCAAAGACAATGATATGGGGATGTCCTGCATAACGGGCGAATACCTGGTCGAGAGGAACGGTGATGTCGATCCACTTTGCTCCGGCAGGGAGCAGTGGGGCAACAATGTCGTGATGGCGCACTCCTCCTGAAAAGACACATCCTTGGTCTATCAATGCCTTGACGGAAGGTGAAAGGTAAGGCGAAGGACTGTCGTCGAGACCTATAACGGTGAAAAGGTTATGGGGTGTACCCTCTTCCGCTCTCTTCCCGACAGGGAGAGAAGAAAGAGTAGGTCGGGTTGTTTCTGAGGTCTTCATTCTTTTTATATAATGAACGATTCTAATAAATAAAACGTCTGTATACCGGTCGTCTGCTATACGTCTCTTCCGGGTCTGAGTTGTTCCGCATCGGGATAGCAAAGAATGGCATTTACCAGGGTGGCAGCCAGATTACTTCCGCCCTTGCGTCCTTCCACAATCAGTTTGGGGATGTGGGTGAAGGGCTTTGTCATGTGTTTTGACTCTTCTACATGGACAAACCCTACGGGAGCGGCTACGATACCTGCCGGTTGCGCTTTCTCTTTCCGGATCAGATCACAAAGTTCCATCAGTGCTGTGGGGGCATTACCAAAGACAAAGAGTGCATCAGGATGTTCTTCCACAGCCAGGCGGATGCCCGCTTGTGTACGGGTGATCCCCTTTGAAGTTGCCATTTCGGCTACTCTTTCATCGTTCAAGTAACATTTCACTTCTACACCCAGACGCTGCAATGCACCTTTACGGATGCCGGAAGCTGCCATCGTTACATCTGTTACAATAGTCCGCAGATTTCCTGTGCGGATGGCGTCATAGAGAGAGGCCACAGCATTGGGATCAGTGTAAAGCAAACGTTCCATCTCGAAGTCGGCTGTCGTATGGATAGCATGCAATAAGGCCCATTTCCGGTCGAGTGGAATATCACGGTTCTTCAATTCCGTCTCGATGGTGCGGAAACTGCGTATCATGATGTCTTGTCCGATACCGGTTGCTTCACTGCGTGTTTCGCGATAGTATCCCCGTGGAGTAATTATGTTTTGGTTAAATGTATATGTTTGTGAGTTACCAATCAGAACGACCGTAAACATATCCACAGTTTCCGGATCGAATGCGGCGAGAGTGGTGATGTGTATTTCCTGTTCTTCACGACCAGCCTGCCGAACATAGCCTACAGGGGTTTCCGGTGAGCGTCCTTCGCGCAGAAAGATTTCGCGCAGACGATAAATTTGCCAATAGCGCCCATCACTCTTGGGATTGTATACAGCCGTCACAAAGTCGGCCTGGGCTGCAGCGAGGATACGGCGCTCGATACGTTCCCATGGTGTCATCAGGTCTGATAGAGAGATGACACAGAAGTCATGCCCGATCGGTGCACCAAGTAGTGAGGCCGCTTTCTGGAAAGCGCTGATTCCCGGTAAGGCAATGATTTCTACGTTACTCTGACGTTCGCGTTTCATTTCGTAAATCAAGGGTGTCATGCCATAGATACCGGCATCTCCGGAGCTAATGACACAAACGGTCTTTCCTTGTTCGGCATATTCGAAAGCCTGTTCGGCGCGGGCACGTTCGCGTTTCATTCCGGTGTCGATACACTCGGCGTCCGGACGGACAAAATCACGTATAAAACGGAAATAATATTTATATCCCACCACTACATCTGCTTCGCGTACAGCGGCGAGCACGGCAGGAGTGATATCTTGTTCGCTTCCCGGCCCAATGCCGGCTACGATAATTTTGGATTGTTTCATAATGATAATCTATAGTGAAATTCTTGGATTCATTTCCGGCTTGAACTATACCTATACCGGCTTGAACGGCAAAGATACGGATTAATCCTTTTTCTGCCCTTTATTCAGGGACATAAATGATCTTTCCATTCTCGAGTTCATAGGCTACACCTACTTTCTTTCCTCGTTTACCGGATGATTCTTTCTGTTCGGATGGAGTATATCGTTTAATCTCTTTACCTTCTTTTGTGATAATCTCCATGTTCTCTTGTCCGGGATTCTTTACCATCGTATAATCTTCTTTGGAGAAAATTTCGGTCATATTGAATCGGCTGACGAGTGCTACCATCAATGCCACAGCAAAAACCATGGCTACATCGAATAAGTTGGCTACTGTTCCCATCGGGTCAGTATCATTCTGGTTGTGTAGAAGTTTGTTTCGTGCCATGGATTAGGGTTTTACTGATAAATTCAAGGTCGTTTATTTCACGGGCATACCAACGTTGCCGGATTTGCAGGGTGACCACTCCGATAGCAGCTATAACCATACCTACTACAGTGGTGGCAAATGCTACTTGCATATTGTAGGCCATTGAAGCAATGTCTCCTGTGGCCAGACCTACAAGTGCGGGACCCATTGGGATTAATGTACCCATTAGTCCGAGCATGGGACCCAGCTTGACAAATGTACGTGAACGTCCCAATTCTTGTTCGGCATCTACTTCAAAGTTAGCAAGCAATCGCTCACAATAAGCTGCATTGTCCCGATGCGTATAAAGCTTGTATACACAGCGTTGTAGGGGGGTACTTCTGTCTCCGGTAAGGGAATTTGCTTTTTCTTCGATATTGTCGGGAGTCAGTTCTTCCAACTGCTCGGCAAGAGATTTTTGAGTATGTACCCTACGATAAAATTCTCCGAAGAAGCCGCCTGCAAGCAGTACAGCACGCGCAAAGAATAGTAACAACAGAACTACCACCGGGACAAGTAGCCCGTTGGATATCCAGAAAAGCGCATTTGATATTGTTTCCATATTTATAATTGTTATTTCTTTAGTTGTTTCCTGTGCTAACGACACTAAGCAGTACGATAAACAGATTGGTGATAAAGAGTATTTCAAGTCGTAATTTCCGTTCTCCTACTATGTTTTTCAAGAGTAGGCTCAGTCCGGATATCAGTATAAAAACAGCAACTGAAGAGATGCCGGTGATCAGTCCGAAGCTGACTCCCGGAAAAGCGAAGAACAACTGTATAAGCAGATAGGTTAGTATGCCCGCCATTAGCAGTCCGGGATAAAAATTCAATATGTATGTAACTGTCCGTTGGAAAAGTGTCCGCTGTTTTGAGGTGTCTGCAAAACAGTTGAAGCAAAAAGCGATCATTATTGAGGCTTCGAGCGTGACATATACTGAAAGGGTCAGTATGTGTGGGGCAGAGGCCAGCAGAGAGTTTATCTCTGTTGGCGATTGTTCCGTAGCCCATGGACCTATACAAATAAGGAAAACCGTATAGACAAGTGCTGACAACCAGATTCCCCATCGCGGATAGAAACCGGTTTTGAGAAGGAAACTTAAAACGATGAAACCGATTAGTAAATGAATGATATGTTCCATAAACTTATTTTTTACGTTTCAGCAGGTATATTACTCCACCGAATACTAAAAGGACAATAACGCCGGTAAGGATGCCATTTACCACATTCTTTTTCCGGTTTTCCGTTTTCGTGAGTTTCTCCTCTTTCAATACGATATCTTTTCCTTTTTCGTTTCCTGCCTGATGGACTTCTTGCATAACCAGACGATAACTTTCAGAATCATTGTTGTCCAAGTGACCTTCTACAAATTGCTGAAGCTTTCGGTTATCGCATACAAATTCTGTACAGGCGGCACCGGCTTCGCGGGTGATTTGCGCATGTAGTCGGGCTGTTACTTTCAATTGTTCGTCGCTCGCTTTCCAGTATCCTTTCCGAGCACTTTCAAGCATGACTGAGGTCATTGCCTGATAAGAAGCCGGATTAATTCTTTGGAAATAGTCCCGGATACCCAAATGGTTTTCATCTACAATGTACATTTTATAGAGATCGTTGAAGATTTCTTTATCCATTGCCGATGGACGGGTGGCATGCCATCCGAAGATATTACGGAATATTTCACCGAACATTTGCGCGGTGGTGGCACCTCCTTTCATCCGTTCTTTCACGAAAGTTGGGTTGAGCACGGTAGCTCTCGCCTCTACAGCGATTGCTTCGTTGATATTCTGCATCCGTTTGTTGTTTCGATTGCGATAGTCAGCCATTAAGGCATCCGGTTCTTTACCGGTCAGTGTCTTCACTGTCAACGACAGACCTCCCATAAATTCGTATACATGGTCAAGTGAAAGTGGTCCCCAGGTATTACTTTGCCGGGGTTGTATCACTACATCAGTTTCGGAAAGGGCGGAAGCAAAAAGGTCTTTTTGCATACCTCCCCAGTTCTCTTCATCACCATAGGCGGCTCCCATATTGTTCAGATATCCGTCTACTAACTCCGATTCATGATCCCATCGGTCACTCTTTTCCGTATATGCCATCATACCGGTACTATATCCGCTGTTGACAGGACCAAATACACGCATGACTGACATCTCACGTGCTCTTTTGGGTGATACTCCTTTTTCTACCAGCAGTTTTTCCTGCAAGCGTGTACCGGAAGAGACATAATTAGGGTATGCTTTGTCGTCTGCGGCCGAAGCAAGGCGAACGGCATCGGTTAGCATAGTCAGTCGGGAACCCGCTATGTCACGCAGTTGCCCCGACACTTGTACGACGACGTTGACTCTGGGCCGGCCTAACTCTGAGGAAGGCACTAAGCGTAGATCGACCACACGTCCCATTTTGTCGCGTACAGGTTCTACGCCTAACATCCAGAATACTTGTGCCAGCGTAGCCCCTTCGGTCGTGATAAATTCACCGGCCCAAAAAGAGTAGCTTACTTTTCGTGGATACTCTCCGTTGTGATTCTCACGATAGGCTTTCAGTGTGGCTTCTGCCAATCGTTTGCCTTCTTCCCATGACAATATGCCCGGAGTTGTTTCTACATTGATACTATACATGTTCCGTCCCGTCGGCAGGACATTCGGATTGAGTACCGGATCTCCACCGGGAGCCGGAAATACTGTGCCACCTTTTAATCCGCGTAGCATGGCGTTCAATTCGTTACCGGTGGATGAAACTAAAAGCGCATGATAACGGAGTGCCTCTTGCAATTCGGGGGCGATCCCTGTGGTATCCTTAGGCGGATTTTGTAACAAGGGGATTAACCGTTGTTTGGCTATGGGTAAATAGTGATGGGTGATGTAGCCAAAATCTTGTAACTGTTCGGTCGTAATTTTACCTTTATCGCGATCACGTTTCGCCATTTGATAGGCTAAAGGATCGGCACTGACTGCAAGTGTGGTGGTAAGCAGGTCTCTCGCAGAATAGGTTTCACCGAGGGTATAATAAGCTCCAATCGTTTTTTCATTGGCTATCTCTTCGGCAAATAGATCAATACGTTCCAGTTCTTCGGCGGTATAAGGACGACTGGATACAGAATCTAATTTGAGGTCACGATGTAGCCCCAACTTTATGACCTCTTTTTTTATGCGGATTCCCAAAGTCCGGTTTTTCTCTATGTCTTCGGAAAGTATTTTGTGAATGTCTTCCAGTAAAGAAGTGTATCGTTGACGCATTCCGCTTTCCACATAGGGAGGAGTCAAGTGGGTGACAAGCACAGCATGAGTGCGACGTTTGGCAATGATACCTTCACCTACGTTACCGGTAGTATAATAATAGAAGTGAGGTAAGTCGCCTACCAAAGCATCTGCCCAATCATTATGAGAAAGGGCTACATTTTTCCCCGGAGTATATTCAAGGTTGCCATGCGTGCCGAAATGAATTAACGCGTCTGCCTGAAACCCTTTTTGTACATATAGGTAAGGTGCCAGATAACTGTGCGGCGGTGCGACCGGCATGCCATGAACGAGTTTGAAATCATCGTCCCCCAATGCAGGACGGGGCTGAGGGAAAAGCAGGATGTTGCCGAAGCGGAGGCAGGCAATGGCTAATTGTGCTTCTCCTTGAGGGTTTGTTCCGGTCAGTAAATGGCCCAGAGCATCTCCGTAACGTTCAGTAACTTCTTTGTATTTATCCGGTTCGATTACTTCATGTACCCACTTTTCATACTGTGTTTTAGTCAGCCAAACCGGATGGGCTGTCTGTAGAAACTTTTCTTGAGCTCCGGTAGCGTATGAACCCATTACAGCTCCATCCCGGTAGATTTGTTTGCCGAACTCCTCGACAGTAGCAGGAAGCCCGCTGACATCATAACCTTCGGTGCGTAGCCTTTTCAGAAAGTTGTAAAGTGACGGAATCACTTCCATTCCACTGGCCAATAATGCATCTTTGCCCGGTGTCTTGAAGTAACAGATGGCGATGCGTTTATCCGAGTTGGGTTTAGTACGCAAATCCAGATATTTGTGTACATGGCTGATGAAGTTATCCACTCTTTCCATTTCCGGTTCGTGCAGATAATATCCGCTTTTGTGTAAATTCTGTGTAGCAATTAACAAAGGTGTCATTCCTCCGTCTATTTCGGGGACGAGGACACGAGCTGTAAGGGTTCCGCCACTGACGGGTTTCATCGGATCAAGCCACTCTTCCCGTGACTGAATAAGGGGGAAAGGATTGAAAATGGGGATATTTTCGGTATGCAGCCAGTTAATCAGCGAATCATCTCCAAGTCTTCCCATGGGAAGGTAAACCAATGCATCCGGATGTAGAGAACGTAGCATCTCTTCCCGCTTTTCCTTTCCTGCTATGGGATAAACATTAAATCCGGCTTGTGTCATTTTGGATATTAATGTGTCTACATGTGCTCTGTTACCTTCCATTGGAAAACTGACTCCGGAGATGAAAGCGATTTTAGGTCCGTTTTCATGGAAAATACCTTTTTGACGCAGGTATTGTTCAAGGGCTTTCTGAGTCTCGAAGTATTTTCCATATTCTTGATGATAAAATAGATTGTTGGGTAGGCGAAGAGGGGCATCAAAAGTTTCAATGTTCCAGCGTGTCGGTGTGGCAATGTGTCGGAGATAACGTAATCCGTTCCGGTAATTCTGTCGGCAGGCATCCCCGAAATATTGCATAAGCATGTCTTCCTGCTCAGGGGTGATATTCCTGTTGATAATTGTATTGAAGTTACGCAGTGAAATCGTGAAAAGTGGAATACCGGCCGATGCGGCACGTTCCGCCTCCTTCATTTGTCGATCGTTCAGGTTGAGGCTGCGTCCATAGAGAACTACGGCATCATAGCCCTTAAAGGACTCCAATTTTTCGGTTTGTATGCAAGTAACTTCTATATTCCGGCTATCGTTGTTCAATACTATGTCGGCAGCTTGTGCCGGTAGCGGATTGACAATCAGGATCCGTGTCGGGGCCATCCAATAGCGGTAGCCGATAGTAAAGGCAATAGCCAGAAGCAATACGCTTCCGGCTATGTACAGTGTTCTTTTATGACGAAATAAGGTCAATACTTTCATGTTATCTTCTTGTTTTCTTTCTGCATTTTCGTTCGATATATCTCACTCCGAGTACAACTCCGCTTAATGAACAAACCGTGCCTCCAAGCAGCAATACCCACAGTACACTTTTACGAAGTGTAGGAGAGGAGTTCAGTCCTTGTATGCGTAGTCTGTGCAAAGCGGTATACATCCAGTATTTCCAACGGGCAGTGCTATTGACGTATCGGACTGTGGCTGTTTCCGGATGAATGTAATAACAACTGTGGTCGGGATCGTCTACTGTGATTTTCCATACCGGTAATAAACTGCGGTCGCGATACATCCTACTCATGTCGCGGTAGTAAGTTTCGAATTTATCAATCAATTCGACCTTCAGATGGATGCTGTCCCCATGGATTGTCCTTACTGCGTCAGTAACCTGTTTTTTGTCCAATTTCAACGGATGGGGCAGAGAGTCGGAGGCATCGATGTACAGATCTCCTTCACTCCGTTTTACTATGTAGTAGGGTTTTGAACGGAAATTACTCCATTCCACCTGGCGTACGTCCGGATATTCGGTTAGTATTTGCCGATAATCCAATAGATACTGATCCGGTTGGGGTGCTCCCTTCTTTATTTCCCGTGTGGGGTTCCTGTCCAATACCGGTTTGCTGATCCATGCCGGCACTTCCGCCAGTGACATCATACCGCTGAAACAGAATGTCAGAACAAAAAGTCCAAAAACAATTCCCGTTACATAATGCCAGTGATACCACTTTTTACGATAGGGTGAGAATTTTCCTTTTTGCTTTCGTGATCGACGCCATACATCAATACCTACCCACAATCCGGCAATAGTCATCAGGCATCCGATACCGGATAACCAGATTACCGTAATGCTCCATAAAGCGGCATCTTGGCGGAGCCAAGTAAAATAAACCCAATGAGGAATGGCTCCCAGCCATGCCCAGAAACGTTCGTTACGGGTAGTGAACTGCAAGACTTCTCCGCTTTGCGAACCAATGTATAGCTGGTGCTTTTCTGTGTCGGCAAAGTGAAATTTATAGATGGGAAACTCTCTTTTCAGACTGCCGAAGGGTATCCATTGATCCAGTCGGTTCAAAGTATCGATTCTGTCTATCGGTGCGTTACACCATAGAGAGGCTACCCGGTGGATGCGGCTTCCGTCTATAACCGGAAGTGCCTGAACGGAGTCGGCCGGAAGATTGTGTTCACCTTTGTCCGTACGGATATGGAATATGGTTTGTCCGAGGTATCGGTCTAAACGGATTCCCTTAACTTTTTCTCCTTCGGGCAGGCGAGAAGTAATTTCACTGACAGAAGGCAGAGAAGGAGACAGAGGCTCCAGCTTTTCTAATTTTTCAGCTTGTGATGCACGTGGAAATCCGTGGTACATCATGACAAAAGCCGATAGGAACCAAACTAAAAACAGGATACTGAGCAGTGTGCCCAGTACCCTGTGAATGGTATACATGAATTTCGTGATCATCATTATAAAGTATAAGATGCGGAAAGCATGAAGTTACGAGGCATGCTTGGTATTAACTGATTACCAAGTGCCTGATTACAGTATTCTTTATTGAACAGATTATTGATGTTGACTCCCAGGCGCACATTGCTCTTTAATGTATAAGAGAAACCGAGGTCGGTCAGCCAGTAAGCATCGAACGAGCTCGTATTATCCGAGTTGCGGTATACTTTGTCCTGAAAACTGGTAGAAAAGTTTACTCCCAGTCCCTTTAACACGCCTTTGGATACGGTGTAAGCGCCAAAAGCATAGAATGTGTTTTTAGGAATGTAGGCATATTGTTTGCCTTTGCTTGAAGTGGTCGGCATATAAGGGTTGTCGGCTAAATCGCGTACCTTTGCATCGGTATATCCGTATCCGGCGCTCATCGACAAGTTGTAGATGGGACTCCAGGTAATGTCAATATCGAATCCTTTGGAATCCATTCTGCCTACTTGTCCTACAACTTTCTTGTCCAGTTCTACGCCGTTGGAAATATCGCCTTTGTTGGCAAGAGTCTGGCGGATATTATCCTTATTGATATAGAACAAACTTACGTTAGTCTGCAATGTACGTGTGATCTCGTATCGTGCACCCACTTCTACCTGGAAACCTTTCTCCGGCTTGAATACCTCTTTACCATTTACGGGAGTGAACTCTTTTCCATCCTTGTCGATATAAATGGTGTTAGCGTCATAAAATGCGCGGATAGGCTTGAAGTAAGTACCGTATGAACCGTAAACAGATAGTTTTTCAATAGGCAGATATACCAATCCGGCACGGAAGGTGAAGGCACCATTGGTTATTTTATTATAAGCATCGTCATCCGGTTTATCATAATGGCGTCCTCCGTCACTGGTGTTCAGGTTAGCAGTCTTATACATAAAAAGATCGTAACGTCCGGCCAGCATCATTTTCAGTTTATCACTGAATTCCACCAAGTCTTGCAGATAAAATCCGTGGGTAAATGTTTTCTGTGCAGTAACAAATCTGAAAGGAGCTTCCATCCAACCAATGCTGTGAGGGTTGTATACCGAGCCATGTCCTGTGGTTCCGGGACCGGTGGCTCCGGTGCTTCCATTGCCATAGGCCATATAAGAGTCACGCATCAAGGATACAAAAGAATAACCGCCCAAATAGTTGTGTGCAACGTCTCCCGTATAGAACTTTCCGCTTGCCTCCAATTGATTGTTCACAGTTTTAGCGATATGTGAAAAGCGTAGCGGGTAACTGTAGTAGATGGAGTCCAGGCAGATATACTTTTTGGTATCATTGCCCTGTTTGTCTTTGGTCATGTAATAATGATCATAGATAGGACGGTCGCTTGTGAGGTAGTCCAATGATTCGGTACCGAAGTAGTCAATGTCGTCATAGGTATAAGACAATTTCTCCATCAATTTGAAAGCTTCGCTGAATGTGTGCTTATACATGGCGGAAGCATTGAATCCACGGTTGTACATAAAGTCCGATTCACTGTTGTAGCGGGCTTTCTTGTTCAGTCCGGGCAGGGCATCCCCCTTACTCAGATATTTGCTGCCGTCTGTGGCTGAGAGGATGTCATAAGACATTGTGGGAGGTAAACCGATTTCTGTCGGATAGAAATCGCGGTTAGCTCCGATACGGATATCCAATTCGTCATTTTCTGTCAAATGCCCTCCTAAGGCCAGATAGCCGGAGAGACGTTTGGTAGCATTGCTTCTCCATCCTTCCTGATCCTGCCAATTGACGCTGGCACGGTAGTTCAATGGTCCTATCAGTTTACCACCCAAAGCCATTGTGGCCTGCTTGTTATAGTAACTGCCATAAGCCAGGCGGGCATAGACACTTTGCTTGCTTACAGGAGCCTTGCGGACAATATTGAGGACGCCACCCACAGCGGATTGTCCGTAGAGTACTGAAGCCGGACCTTTTAACAGTTCGATGCTTTCCACAGCCGATAAGTCCATGAACGGATAAGAGTTGTCAATAGACGAGCGTTCGTCACGTACTCCGTCTACCATGATTACAGAATTATCGAATCCACGGATTGAGAATTGGGTAAACGCTCCGTAAGAGGTACGAAAGCGCACACCGGGAAGGAAGCGGGAGGCTTCCTGTATATCCCGGATGTTTCGTTTCTCAAGCATTCCGGAAGTAATGGAGTTGGTTGAAATAGGAATGAACTTTGCCGGAACATCCAGTTTCAAAGCATCGGTCTTGCGTCTGTAGTTGGTTGCCACTACTACTTCGTTGATTGAAAATACAGAATCGTTGAAGTTAGTATATTCTTTATTTTTCTGTTGTGCCTGTGAGGGAAGTAATAGAGCACTCCCCAATGCAGCTAATATGATTCTTTTCATTCGTCTTTGTCTTTTGCATATTTGGCTTTTTTCTTCATTATATCCACCATTTCATGCTTTAGCATAAATTGGGCATGATCGATAAACTGTTGCTGGATGGCGGGTATTTCGCCCAACCCCTGCATACGTACATCTACTTTCAAACCTTCTTTTTCAAGGGCTTCTTTCCAGTCGACGGCTATATCGTTATTGGCGTGATCACCTGCCACAAACATGAACGGAACCAGCGTAACCTGTTTCGTTTTGTTATCTTTGAGTTGCTGAAGCATGGTGTCGAAAGTAGGATAACCCTCGATAGTGCCTACATGAAAGTTTTTTAATCCTTTGGCTTTCAGCATGTAGTCGATCATTGCATAAGTGGCGGTACTGGGAGTGTAGGTTCCATGACCCACAAGTACTACACTTCCTTTTTCCGGTTTGCCTGCACCGAGGATATCTACTACTGCCTCAGCATCTTCTACCGAATAGAGCAGCGGGTTACCTACCCGGATCTCTTTAAAAAAACGGGCTACTGAAGCAACATCACGCCTCAATGATTCCATTTCAACGCCTTCTATGATATTGGTGCTTTGCACAATGACGTGTGTATAGCCATCTCCGAGAAGTTTCAGCAGTGCTTCCAGCGGATTAGGTTTTTCAATGCCACGAGCTTTGAGGCGGCGCATTATGATACGTGAGGTATAAGCTTCACGCATTTCCATTTGCGGAAATGCTTCTTTGGCTTTCGCATTGATGGCATCGATCGTCTTGGTGCGGGTGTCATCATAGGTAGTGCCGAAGTGTACCATAAGCAAGGCGGCTTTATCACCCGGCTGCATGCCGGCCAGCATATCGGAGGCCACGAAGTTCCCCCCTTCGTGCGCAGAGCAGAAGAGGGAAACTAACAAGAATAAAGAGAGAATATATGTTTTCATTGTTTATTTCTTAAAACGAAGGGTTAAACTTACATATGCCATACGTCCCGGAGAGAGGAGTGCGTAGTTCACACCGTTAGGACGAGTATCACGTTTGTTGAAAATATTGTCGAGACCCATACCGAAGTCCAGTCCCAAGTGTTGGAAACCTGTCAGTGAGTGTTTCACATTCAAGTTCCATACGCCATAGCCCGGAGCGTCGCCGTAGCTATGTCCCGGGTGGAAGCGTTTGCTTTGGAAACGACCGTTGATATTTACGTTCAGCATATAGTCGTTCCATGCATGTGTGTAGTTTCCTGCTACGGTTCCGGTGTGGCGTACCGAGCGGTCTATGTTACCCCATATACCGTCCACACTCTTGCCACGTGCATAAGCGTAAGCATAGTTTCCGTTCAGGCTGAAGCCTGCGCCGAGGTTGGTGGCTGCGTTTACTTCAAAACCTCTGACAACACCTTTGTCGAGGTTACCATAAAGTTTGTAATTGGCTAATGCCTTTGTTTCAGAGTCTGTCAGATTGAATTCTTTCTGGGCCTGAGCACGTAACTCTTCACCGTTAGGAAGATCTACAAGTCTATATGTAGTAGAATTAATCATATCATCTATATAATTCAAATAACCGGTAACAGAGACATTTAAGCGGTTTGTATTGTATTCCAAGTTAACAGAATAATAATTACTGTGTTCCGCTTTCAAATCTTTATTACCTTGTGTGATCGTTTTGCCTTTATTCATATAATAATAAAGTTCGTCCAGACCGGGGGCACGGTAACCGGTGGAGTAAGTACCACGAATATTGAAAGCACCTACTGAATACATCACAGCCACCTTCGGAGTGAAGCGTCCGCCTGCCAGCTCGTGATAATCATAGCGTACGCCGGCAATACCGGTCAAACAGTTCCATAACTTGATTTCGTGTTGTGCATAAGCAGATGCCGTATACACTGACTTGTCCACCCTTGCACTGGGACGATCCAGGCTTTCAGAGCGGTAATCCACTCCCAGTACCGTCATGTTGTTTTTGGCAAAGTTGAAGATTCCCTTTAGCTCTGCATCATAAAAGTGCTGCTCTTTGGTTTTGGCGTAATCTCCAATAGCAATCTTATTTTTATCGTCAGCTACAGTATATTTGTAGTTCTGCATATAGTTATCATTCATCAAATCGAGTTGGATGGAAGAACGCTTGTTGATTTTGTAACGTCCTCCCAAACCGAAGTTATACGATTCGTAATGTAGATCATACTTGGAACCTCCATCGATATCCGCTGTGTATACAGGGCGGTCCGTCAACTTCCAATAGTATCCTCCGTTAGCATAGAACGAGAGCTTTTCAGTCGGTTCGAACGTGAATTTCTGGTTTACCAGATTAGAATGGAAACCATTGGATGTAGCTGATACGGTCGGTACTGTCGATACATTACCTTTTTTATCAGTAACATATGCCAGATCGCTGTTCTGCCATCCTGCACTTTGTTCGTGTTTATAGGAGGTATATGAGCCGAACTTTTCTGTTGCAATATCCGCATTTACCATTTGTGTCAGTTGGCGATGATCTTCATATCGGGTGGTAGAAGTCACCTGCATCAGTTCTTTCGGTTCGTTGGTGATGATATTGATCACACCGGCAATGGCGTCAGAGCCATAGAGTGACGAACCGGCACCATCCAGCACTTCGATGCGTTTCACACGGCTCATATCAATGCGTGAGAGGTCGATATTATTAGATGTATCTCCGGTCAGTTTACGTCCGTTGATCAGAATCAGCACATATTTATTGGAGAGTCCGTTCATCATCAGGTAAGATCCCATTGAGTTGGTAGAGAACGAAAGAGAAGGAACCAGCATGGTCATTGCCTGCTGAAAGTCTGTGATACCGGCTTTCTTTATTTCATTGGCGGTTACTACTTCCACCGGTGCCGGTGTGTTTTTGAGCCTTTGGTGTGTACCGGTACCTGTTACAACTACAGGATTCAGGTCAACACTCATCTCTGTCTTCTTGCCTGTCGCGTGTTGTTGTGCAAATGCACCCATTGCCGCGCATCCTCCCATGAGGATGGTCAGTAAGCATCTTTTGTTCATTGATGTTTTTGAATAATGTGTTAGTAAACGGCCTTCCTGACCCCGGGAGGGCACTGTTATCTATGTCTGCTTCGGCAGGTTTCCTGACTATCCCTTTTTGAAAAGCTACCTTCCCGTCATGCTTTACAGGCTATGACAGTGGTATATGTAGAAATGCTTTTCTTATCTTCTTCCGATTATGATGGCAACAGTAGAAGAGCAGGGGGATCACAGTAGCGGGCACTGTTCGGGATTTACACCCGATTCCCTTTTATGCAACGAACAGAAAGTCCGGTATGCATCACCTAAGCGGCTGCAAATATATACATTTATTAGATTATATAGAAATAAATTAAAAAATATACCGATTAATAGGTACATATAAAAAAGTCCTGATAGACGCTTTGTTTTTGGAAATTTGACATTCTGCATCCTCCTTTTAGAATCTCTATTTTGATGAAAAAGAGGCTCTAAAAGAGGAAGATGCCGATTCAGCCTTTATTGAGGCACTGATGGAAAGGGAGCCGGATTCTCGCTGTCGGAGTGTATAAAGGAAGATGAATCTTATATTTTTCATTAACAATTCTTCATCTATTGGTTTTTATCCTTATCTTTGTCCCGAATTGGTTTCGAATGAAGACTTTCGTCATTCGGATTAAAAGGGAATCGGGTGTAAATCCCGGACAGTCCCGCTGCTGTGAAGCTTCATCGATATCTTGAAACAATCCTTTCGCCACTGACGTGGGGGGAACACCTCCGTCGGGAAGGCTTCAAGATTAGAAGTCAGTCAGAAGACCTGCCGTTCATCAAAGGCTGTTTTTACTCGTGGGATTAGGAAAGCAGTACGAAAAAAGTATTTAATCAGGAAAAAAAGAAAGGTGGTGTGCCTGTGAAAAAGGTATGTCCGTGTTGTGGTGCTGTGTTTCAATGCCGGCACGACAATATATTATTATGTCATTGTGCTACGGTAAAGCTCGACTCGCTGCAACGTGCTTATATCAAGGAGCATTTCCCGGACTGTTTGTGTCACGATTGCCTAAAGAAAATACAAGAAGGGGAATTGGCCTGTAAGGCAAATCTTTCTTGTACGGATGGTGTGGGTGAAGTAACTGATCGACTCTCCGGGGATATGTAAACAAGTATTCAATCAACATAACTTTTTATACTATGGAACTTTTAAGAAACCTGTTTGAGGGATACCCCAACCTTTGGGGTGGAGGAGTGGCACATTCCGTGCTTATCCTGTCGCTGGTCATTGCGTTTGGCATTATGCTGGGTAAAATAAAAGTAGCAGGCATCTCTCTGGGAGTTACCTGGATTTTGTTTGTCGGCATTGTCTTCGGACATTTTAATCTGAATCTGAACGAGCATTTATTGCACTTTCTGAAGGAGTTCGGACTTATCTTATTTGTATATTCCATCGGATTGCAGGTGGGGCCCGGATTCTTCTCCGCTTTTAAGAAAGGAGGATTCACCCTCAATATGTTGGCTATGATCGTTGTCTTTGCAGGAGTCATCATTACCCTTGCATTGCATTTTATAACCGGAATACCGATTACCACCATGGTAGGTATTTTATCGGGAGCGGTGACCAACACACCCGGATTGGGTGCTGCGCAACAGGCCAACAGTGACCTGACCGGGATAGATGCACCGGAGATTGCTTTGGGATATGCTGTAGCCTATCCGTTGGGCGTAGTGGGATGCATCATGTCGCTGTTAGGCCTTAAATACCTTTTCCGTATTAATACCAAGCAGGAGGAAGCCGAAGCCGAACAGGGACTGGGACATTTACAAGAGTTGACAGTCCGTCCTGTTTCATTGGAGGTCCGTAATGAAGCTCTTCACGGTAAACGTATTAAGGATATACGTCCATTGGTAAACCGTAATTTTGTGGTATCGCGTATCCGGCATTTGAACGGAAAGAAAGAGTCGGAATTGGTAAATTCCGATACTGAGCTTCATCTGGGTGATGAAATATTGGTTATTGCGACTCCGATAGATATAGAGGCGATCACTGCGTTTTTCGGCAAACCGATCGAAGTGGAATGGGAACAGCTGAACAAAGAACTGATTTCACGCCGAATTCTGATAACCAAGCCTGAACTGAACGGTAAGACATTGGCGCAATTGAAGATTCGTAATAATTTTGGTGCCAGTGTCACCCGCGTCAACCGTTCGGGAGTGGATCTGGTGGCAAGTCCCCAGTTGCAATTACAAATGGGAGACCGTGTGACGATTGTCGGCAGTGAGTTGGCGGTGAGTCATGCAGAAAAGGTATTGGGTAATTCGATGAAACGCCTGAATCATCCGAATCTGATTCCTATTTTTCTGGGTATTGCCTTGGGATGTATCCTAGGTAGCATCCCGTTTATGTTTCCCGGAATTCCCCAACCGGTTAAACTCGGGTTGGCAGGAGGCCCGTTGATTGTTTCGATTCTTATCAGCCGCTTCGGCCCGCAGTATAAGCTGATTACTTATACCACTATGAGTGCCAATCTGATGATAAGGGAAATCGGCATCTCGCTGTTTCTTGCTTGTGTCGGTCTCGGAGCTGGCGACGGATTTGTGGAAACCATTATCCATGAAGGCGGATATGTGTGGATCGCTTACGGTATGATTATAACAGTCGTTCCCCTGCTGCTGGCCGGTTTTATCGGACGTTATGCTTTCAAGCTGAACTATTATACGTTGATAGGGGTGTTGGCCGGTTCCACAACGAATCCGCCGGCGTTGGCCTACTCCAATGATCTGACATCATGTGATGCGCCGGCAGTAGGTTATGCTACAGTCTATCCGCTGACGATGTTCCTGCGTGTGCTTACGGCACAATTATTAATTCTTTCGTTAGGTTGAGTTCTAAATAATAATAAAGATAAGCAATGTGACAAGGAGAGTCTGGTGAAATGAAATGACTTATGTGCTTTCTCTTTCCTTTCTTTTTTGTACTTTTGCGCCCGATTTAAAAAAGTGAGCAATTTTATGACTACAAATGAATCTTTGATTTCCATATCCAAGTTCATTGCCGGATATTCGGCCCATTTGATGGGAGCAGGTGTGCATACCTCCCGTGTGATCCGTAATTCAAAGCGTATCGGAGAAGCCTATGGAGTGGATGTGAAGTTGAGTGTGTTTCACAAAAACATCATTCTGACTATCATCGACAACGAGACGCGTGAAGCTTGCAATGAAGTGATTGATATCCCTCCCCATCCGATCAGTTTTGAACACAACTCAGAGTTGAGTGCCTTGAGCTGGGAGGTTTACGACAAACATCTGTCTTTACACGAATTGTCGGATAAGTTCAACAAAATCATATCGGCACCGAAAATAGATCCGCTATTTGTTCTTTTACTGGTCGGATTTGCCAATGCTTCATTCTGTAAGTTGTTTGGTGGCGATATTATTTCTATGGGCATTGTCTTTTCGGCTACCATCACCGGACTTTTCCTGAAGCAACAGATGCAGAAGAAGAAAATCAATCATTATATTATTTTCATTGTTTCCGCTTTTGTTGCGTCGCTTTGTGCATCGACGGCACTGATTTTTGATACCACTTCGGAGATAGCTCTTGCCACCAGCGTGCTTTATCTGGTTCCGGGTGTACCGTTGATCAACGGTGTGATTGATATTGTAGAGGGATACATCCTTACGGGATTTGCCCGATTGACGGAAGCCGCGCTACTGATTGTCAGCATTGCGATAGGCCTGTCGTTTACATTGTTAATGGTTAAAAACAGTTTGATATGATAGCTTTAGATATTCTTTCCGATGGATTTTTTGCCGCAATAGCGGGTATTGGTTTTGGAGCCATATCCGATCCTCCGTTGCGGGCTTTCAAGATGATTGCGATACTTGCGGCAGCCGGACATGCCTGTCGTTATTGCCTGATGACTTTCCTGGGTGTCGACATTGCCACGGCTTCTTTGTTCGGGGCATTGGTTATCGGCTTTGGCAGTTTGTGGCTCGGGCGGAAGGTGTATTGTCCGATGACTGTGCTTTATATACCGGCATTGCTCCCGATGATTCCGGGTAAGTTTGCCTACAATATGGTGTTCTCGTTGATTATGAGTCTGCAAACAATGAACGAACCGGAGCGTCTGGGCAAATACATGGAGACGTTTTTCTCTAATGGCCTGGTTACCTGTACCGTTATCTTTATGTTGGCAGTAGGAGCTACCTTCCCCATGTTTCTGCTTCCTCACAAAGCTTTTTCCCTGACACGGCATTAATCAATTTATCTATTAAATAAAGAATCTATATTTTATGGAGATTTTCTGGAAAACTATTGCGTATTATAATTCTGCTACATGGATCTATCAGTTGCTGATCATTGTC
Source organism: Bacteroides fragilis NCTC 9343 (assembly GCF_000025985.1). Classification (NCBI taxonomy): domain Bacteria; kingdom Pseudomonadati; phylum Bacteroidota; class Bacteroidia; order Bacteroidales; family Bacteroidaceae; genus Bacteroides; species Bacteroides fragilis. The sequence continues at coordinate 2,952,018 of NC_003228.3, read as the reverse complement.
GCCGGCCTGCTGTTGACAGTGATGCTTATAAAGAATCCCCGTCCGTGGGTAAAGATGGGCATGAAGCTATATATGATTTTTCTGTATTTGTGGATTGCTATCGCATATTATGCCATCTGTTGTGACGAGCGCAGTTATAACGGGGCGCTGGCTATGTTCTGGGTAGTTATGGCCACGATATGGGTATGGGATGCCATCACCGGATATACTACTTTCGAACGTACATATAAATATGATATCCTTTCGTACGTATTGTTGATTTTACCATTTGTATATCCTTTGGTATCCATTGCGAGAGGACTTACTTTTCCAGGCATTACATCGCCGGTAATGCCTTGCTCGGTAACAGTTTTCACGATCGGTCTGCTTTTGTTGTTCTCCCGTAAGGTAAATATGTTTTTGGTGCTGTTCCTGTGCCATTGGTCGCTGATCGGCTTATCGAAGACTTACTTCTTTAATATTCCGGAGGATTTCCTTTTGGCCAGTGCAACGATCCCTGCCTTATATCTATTTTTCCGGGAGTATTTCCTCAACAACCTGCATGCCGATACAAAGCCTAAAGCAAAGTACATTAATTGGTTGCTTGTCTTTGTATGCGTATCTATCGGAATCTTACTTACCACCACCCTGTTTCTGGAGTTGATGCCGGGCAAGCAGCCGTAGCACTTTTTACCGGTAAAGATGCACTCTCACAGAGAAATATCCGTATCTTTGTAGGATAAAAACCGACAATAATGGAATGTAGGATGATTTCTCAATTTCTGATAGCGGCTCCTTCTTCGGGCAGTGGAAAGACAACGGTCAGTCGTGGATTGATGGCTCTGTTGATTAAGAAGGGATTGAAGGTTCAACCTTTCAAATGCGGTCCCGACTATATCGACACCAAATATCATACGGCAGTTTGCAGACGTCCTTCCATCAATTTGGATACCTTTATGGCTTCGGCCGGACATGTAAAGGAGCTTTATGCCCGTTATGCCACAGGAGCCGATGCCTGCATCACGGAGGGTATGATGGGGATGTATGACGGTTACGACCGTGACCGGGGTTCCTCGGCAGAAGTGGCCGGATTACTGAATTTACCTGTCATATTGGTGGTCGATGCCAAATCGGCCGCTTATTCGGTGGCTCCTTTGCTTTCGGGCTTCATTCACTTTCGTCCCGAGATCAGGATAGCGGGTGTTATATTCAATCGGGTAGGGTCTTCGCGCCATTACGAAATGTTGCAGGAAGTCTGTACCGAGTTGGGAATTGCCTGTTTGGGGTATTTGCCCAAACAGGAGAGCTTGGTACAGGAATCACGTTATCTGGGGCTGGATTTCAGCCATTCGAAAGGAACGGACGCACTGGAAGAGCTGACCGGATTAATGGAAAAGTACATCGACTATAACCGTTTGCTTGAGGAAACGAAACTTCCTGCTCCGATACCTCCTGTTTCAAATATTTCTCTACAGGAAGATTTAAAGATCTCCGTGGCATGCAATTCGGAATCTTTCTCTTTCATTTATCAGGAACATCTGGATGTGCTTTGCCGCCTGGGGACCGTTATTCTCTTTAATCCGGAGGATAATCGCCCGTTGCCTGAAGGTACGGACTTGCTTTATCTTCCCGGAGGCTATCCGGAAAAGCATTATGAGAAATTGCGTCAGGCTTGGCAAAGGATGCACTCTATACGTAACTACGCGGAGTCCGGCGGACGAGTACTTGCCGAATGCGGAGGAATGATTTATCTCTCTAAAGGCATTCTCCTTGACCGGTCGGAGCACTCGGACAGTGAGGTCGGGGTGCAGGCAGGGGTACTTCCGTTCTTTATCTCGAATCGTAAGGCTGACAGGCGCTTGACTCTGGGGTACCGGCAGTTCGATTATAACGGCCAACATCTTCGCGGACACGAGTTTCACTATACACAATTCGAGCCGAAACCGGAAGAGTCACTGGAATCTGTCACTCAGGTATACAATGCTAAGAGAATGCCTGTCAGTACACCTGTGTTCCGATATAAAAACGTGATAGCCAGTTATACGCATCTATACTGGGGAGAGATCGATTTACTTAAATTGTTTGAATGATGAAACGAATCTATACACGGACCGGTGACCGGGGAACAACCGGCATTCATGGCGGAGAAAGGGTAGAGAAAGATGATATCCGGATCGAGGCGAACGGGACCATCGATGAATTGAATGCAGTGATCGGCATTATCCGTTCATTGCTCCCTCAGGAGCATGACTGGCAGAAGTTGCTGCACCACCTCCAAAGAGAGTTAATGGTGGTTATGAGTCATGTGGCTACTCCATCCGCCATTCGCGATAAGAATCCCAATGTGCTGTCGCCCGGACTGGCGGCTTTCTGTGAGCAAGAGATGGATACAATGACTGCCGGACTGAAAGAGAACGGTTATTTTCTGTTGCCCGGTGGCACACCTGTCTCTGCTCAGTTACAGTTTGCCCGTACCGTAGCCCGCCGTGCAGAGCGGCGGCTCTGGACCTTGAATCGGCAAGATGCTGTTCCGGAAGAGATTCTGAGCTTTATCAATCGTCTGTCCGATCTGTTTTTTGTAATGGCACGCTTCGACATGCAACAACAGGACTGGCCGGAGGAACGCTGGCAGGCTTTCGCATATAAGACAAAGAAGAAATAAAAACAAGCATCCGTTCCAAATCCTTTCCGGCAGAGGGACAGAGAAGATGATATAAAAACGAAGTGAAAACACTCGGGCAGTAACTGTTTCCCTTCCAAAACAAAGCAAACATGATGATTAGTAAAAATCCTTTGGGCGACATAGCCAAACTAAACAGGATTTGTGCTTCGGCACAGATCGGATGGTGGGAAGTGAACTTCACTACAGGAAAGTGTTTTATTTCGGAAACCCTGCTTAAATCATTGGAAGTCAGTAGTGAATGGTTAGACATTGACGAGTTGATGTCTACCGTACGACAGGATTATCGTAAGCGCATTACGGATGAGTTTACCTCCATACCTCGGAAGGGGGTGTTCGAACAGACCTTTCCTGTGACTTCCGGTCGCGGTAATGTATTCTGGATACATTGTGCGTTGAGCATGGAGGAGGAGAATGAAGAAGGGCAATTGATTGCCACCGGATATGGCCAGCGGATAGAGAGTCCGGAGACACAAGGTTATCAATGTGCATGGAATCAGCGCATCAACAATTTGCTCTATTGCCAGAACTCCATTGCCAACTCGCTCCTGAAACTTTTGAGTAATGATACCGGTGACGAATTGTTTGAAGAAATGCTGGCTGACATTCTGTACTTCTTTAAAGGTGCCCGGGTCTACATCGTGCGCTACAACTGGAAAAACGGAAATCAAAGCTGCCTTTATGAAGTGGCGGCCTGTAACGTGATCACCCTGAAAGAGAAACTACAGAATATCTGTTCGGAAGATGCTCCCTGGTTCTATCAGCAGATACATGCTAATCGTCCCGTTATTTTGAACTCACCCGACGAACTGCCTCCGCTTGCCGTGCGTGATCGCGAAGTACTGGCCGAAAACGGGACAAACTCGATGATGCTGGCACCTCTGATGCGTGAGGAAGGGGTATGGGGATATATGGGTATCGACATCGTAGACGGATACCGGAAGTGGAACAGTGAAGATTATCAATGGTTCTCTTCGCTGGCAAATATCATTAGTATCTGCATGGAGCTGCGCATCATCAAAGAGCGGGTGATGCACAGCGAGAAATTGTTTCACGATATATTCACCAATATTCCGGTGGGTCTCGAACTATATAATAAGGAAGGTGTGTTGCTGGACTGCAATAACCGCAACCTCGAGATATTCGGTGTCGGCGATAAGAGCCGGATCATCGGACTGAACCTGTTTGAAAGTCCCAATATGACCCGGGATATACATGAAAGCCTTCGGGCAGGCCGTCCCGGTACATTCCATCTGAAATACGATTTCGATGAAGAACGCAGGCTTTTTCAGTCGGAGCGAAGAGGGGTGATGGATCTCGACATACGGAGCCTGATGCTTTATGATGCGGAAGACAACCTGTCAAACTACCTGTTGGTCAATATCGATAATACGGAGCGCAACAATGCGCTGAGTAAGGTGCACGACTTTGAGAACTTCTTCTCTATTATCTCTGATTATTCCAAAGTGGGGTATGCCAAAATCAATCTGCTGGATCACACCGGATTCGCCGTCCGCCAGTGGTATCGTAATCTGGGAGAAAGCCATGATACACCTTTGGCGGACATTATCGGTATCTTTTCACACATGCATCCTGATGACCGTAAGTCAGTGCTCGATTTTTATGAAAAGGCGAAAGCGGGTACGGAACGCTTCTTTGACGGTGATCTGCGTATTCGTCCGGCAGATGGTTCGGATCGGTGGAACTGGATACACAAGTCTTCTATGGTGACTGCCTATCAGTCACCCAATCCACGGTTGGAACTGGTAGAGGTGAACTATGATATAACAGTCCAGAAAGAGACGGAAGCGGAGCTTCGGGCCGCACGGGACAAGGCGGAAGAGTCCAATCGGCTGAAGTCTGCTTTCCTGGCAAACATCAGTCATGAAATACGTACGCCGCTGAATGCCATTGTAGGCTTCTCCGATCTTCTGATGACGGTTGACGATCCGGCAGAGCAGGAAGAGTTCCGCCGGACCATACAGAAAAACAATACATTGCTTCTGCAATTGTTTTCGGATATCATCGATCTTTCAAAGATCGATGCGGGATCGTTTGAGTATACGCCGAAACCTGTCTGCCTTTATCAGTTCTGTGCCATGATGGTGCAGAAGATGAGGAACAAGGTGTCCGAAGGAGTCGAACTGCAGATTGACGAGGACTCACCGCTCGATGCCTGGTTCAGTGCCGACAGCGGATATCTGAATCAGGTGGTTACCAACTTTATGAGCAATGCGATTAAGTTTACGCATCGAGGCACCATCACTGTCGGCTATCGGATCGATGCCCGGCAGCAACTTGAAATGTTCGTAGAAGATACAGGTATCGGTATTTCCATTGAAAATCAGGAAGCTGTTTTCGACCGCTTTATGAAAGTGGACAGTTTTGTACAAGGTACCGGGTTGGGGCTTCCCCTGTGCAAAAGCATTATCGAGAAGATGGGCGGACACATTGGCGTAATCTCCGAGTTGGGGAAGGGTTCACGCTTCTGGTTCACGCTTCCAGCTTTTTCTTGTATACCCACACGCTGAGCCCGAAATAGACGATCACCTGTATCCACAGTGTAATGTATTCCGGCTGTATGTCTGCCATATCGGCTCCCATCGAGTTTAGCTTGACGAAAGCAAGCGTGGCGGGTGCGGCCGGGAGGATGTAATGTGCCATGCGCCAATACCATGGCATCAGTTCCAGCGGGTAGGAGACTCCGGACAGGAAAATCAAGCCTACCGAGAAGAAAGCGATCATCAGCAGCGGAGCTTCCGAATCGGTGAAGTAACGCGAGGCTGCCAGCCCGAAGAAAGAGGTCGCCATCAGATAAGGTACCATCATAGCGGTAATGTACAGTCCGTTTCCGATATTGGGAATGCTGAAGAAGTGGGGTAATAATCCCAATAAGAACATGGAGAAGACCGTATAAAGTCCGCAGTACACAAAAGTCTTTCCGGCAACGAGACGCATTGCCCCTCCCCATAGTCCGCTTTTATCCGCTGTTCTGCCCCCCGGAAGCAACGGTTCTGTAGCGCGGTGCTGATACTCGTCACCCGTCAGCATACCGATAACCATCAATAAGGTCTGGAAGATAATGACCATCATGACAGCCGGAATCAGATAAGAACCATACCCCTCGGTGTGGTTATAGAGTGCGGTGCCGGCCACGTTTACGGGCTTGGCCATGGCCACGGCAAGCAGTCCCTGCGGGGGGAGGAATACGGCACCGTCCATGCGATGGGCATCGTTGATGGCAAGGTATACACGTGAAGTGGCTTCTTGCAGCGCTTCAAAATAGAGAAAGGCGTCTGTGGTGGCGTATAGTGAGAATACAGCCTCGCGTCCCTGGAAGACACGGGTCTCAAAATCATGCGGAATGTACAGAATGCCTTGTACCTTGCCCTCTTTCATCCATTCGCGGGCTTCCCGATAGTCCATAGCTTGTGCGTATACGGCTACTTGCGGCGTGGCGTCGAGCCAACGGATGTATTGCCGGCTAAGGCTGCTGTGCGAGTTGTCGACCACTGCCACCGGAGCGTCGGTCACGATATTGGGAGCATACATATAGTTATAGAGCAACCCATAAACAAAGATACCTCCCATCAGTACCAACAGTACGGCATAGCTGGTGCTGATGGCACGAAACTCACGTGCGATGATAAAGGAAATCTGCGAAAGTTTACCGGATGTTTTCATATTTACGACTGATTATGGCTCGTCTGAGGTGCGGAAGCATCGCCAACGCCAATAACGGGAAGATACAGAGTATCACTGCCGAAGGCCATAGGTGGATAAATCCGCCGCCATAGTAGAGCATGGTTTGTGTAATTTCGGTGTAATGGCGCACCGGAAACAGATAAGAGGCGTCGCGCACCAACGGATACATGTTGAGTACCGGAAAGGTGACACCGGATAAAGTAGCTCCCAGCGAGCCGACCATGGATACGATACTGATGATGATTGCCACGGCAGGGAACAGGGAGAAGATGAACAATGCCAGTGCCTGGGTGGCAATGATAAAGAGCACTGTCATGACGTTGAGCAGCAGCCAACTCCCTTGAAAAGGTATATGCAGGATGCCAAACATGACAAAGTTGCCCAATATACCGATCAGGCTGAAGATAAGCGTATAAGGCAACAGCTTGCCCGTAACGGCAACCGTGATGTCGCCGCCCGCCGCCTGCAACCATTGACCGGCTGTACCGAACTTTATTTCGCTTCCTACGGCATATACCGTGATAAGCAGTACCAACACCTGAAAGAGTACAAAAAAGAAAGGCTGGCTCAGGTAGACCGAGTAATCCAGCGACGGGTTATAAATGGGATGATTGTTGGCTTGCACGGGGAGCAGAAAGGTTTCTATCTGCTGTTCGTTCACTCCCAGCGCCACAGCTTTCATCACGATGGGGGAGAGAGCTACGGGTGCGAGCGAGCTTTCGAAGGCGGCCATCAACTCACCTCCCACCGAGAGCAGGGCATAGTGATAATAATAGTTCAGAGTGGCGTCCTGCCCCGATATCATATCCTGTTCAAAGCGGGGAGGGATCGAGAGATAACCATATATTTCTTTCTGCTGTACCGCTTTGCGTGCCTCGGCTTCGTCAACGAAGTGGCGGGTTACCCGGAAGGTGGGTACGGCAGACATCCGCCGGGTAATATCTCTCGAAGTGGCCGTGTTGTCCCGGTCGACAATGCCGATGGGGATATTTTCCATCTGCCCGTTGCCGAATATGGTAGCCATGAAAAAGAGCGTGAACAACGGAAGTACCAGGCAGACACCGAAGTAGAGGCGTCGAGAGGTCATCCGTTGCCACTCACGTTGTATGACACGGGGTATAGGGGAGTGTTGCATAATTAGATTGTCTTTGAGTTTTGATTTACCACAGGGTAGCACAGAGTCCCACAGAGAATATCTTTTCTCTTAAACATCCTGTAAACAAGAGATTAAAACTCTGTGAGTCTCTGTGTCTTCTGTGGTGAATCGTATTCATTTCTCTATTTGATTTCTACCAGTACTGACATTCCCGGACGCAGCCCCTCCACTTTTTTGGTGGGACGAGCATGGATTTCGAATGTCTGTAAATCATAGCTGCCCGTTTGCTTGGTCGATTTCCAGGTAGCAAAACTACCCAGCGGACTGATATAATATATCTTGAACCCAATTCCTTTTTGGGCCAGGGCGGGCACATCCCCAATGAATGTACCTCCCATGCGGAAGTCCGGCATCAGGTCTTCCCTTACGTTCAGTACCACGTGTATATCATCCATCACCACCAGGTTCATGATCGGAGTGCCCGGTGCGACAAGTTCGCCCCGTTTAGGAAAGATGGTTGCTATTTGTCCATCTTCCGGTGCGATCAGGCGGGCATCCACCAGGAGTGATGAAACTTCATCAACCGTGCTGTTGGCCGCATTGACCATCGAGCGGGCCGAGGCTTTATCTTCACTTTGCGCTCCGTCTACAGCCATTTGATATTGCTCGTAAGCAGCCCGTTCGGCCGCTTGTGCGGCTTTGTACATGGCTTCCACTTCATCTTTACGTTGAGAAGTGACTACACTGTCCTTATATAAAGTGAGAATACGGTTGTACGTTGTCCGTGCCAATGTCAGGTCGCTTTGAGTTTTGTTCCATAATTGCTGCGCCGTAGCTATGATCTGCTTGCGGGTTCCGGCGTCAATCTTCTTGTTCTGTTCTACGGCTACTTGTTTCAATGCGTCCACCTGGCGATACTTGGCCTCTACAGTCGGACTGTTGATGACTACCAGCGTATCTCCTTGTTTCACCCACTGGCCTTCTTCAACCAGGAAGGTGTCGATGCGTCCCGGCAGTTTGCCGCTGATGCGAATCTCGGTAGCTTCGGCCTGCCCTTGCAAGACGAGAGGCTGGTGGCGCATGGCAATCATTCCGATGACGGTGAAGAGTGCTACTGCCACAAGTACAACGATGAATGCGATACTTAAGGTTCTGCCTTTTTTAGATTCTGAATTCTCCATCTCTTATTATTGTTTTATTGGTTACTCCGTTCATTCGATTTCTATTTCATTTCTTCTGTTCTCCGTAATGGGAAGAGAGGTGACGTCCTTCATGCTTCCGAACTGTTCCGGTATTCCGCACAGTGCCAGCAGATTCATCAGCGTCACGTCATATTCGTAGTAGGCCGCCAGTCTGGCTACTTTTGTTTTCGAAAGTAAGGTTTCTGCGTCTACTACCTCTGTCGAAGTGGCCATTCCTTCGGCGAAGGCTTTTTTCCGCATCCGTACCAGTTCTTCACTCAGTTCGATGGTGGTGTTCAGCGCCCGTACGTTGTCGAGTGCCTTTTGCAGGCCGGTGTATAGTTTGTCTACCCCGACGGACAGGTCGTCACGCGCTTTCTCCTGTCCCAGTGCAAGGGTTTGTTGTGTCAGGCGTGATTGCCGGATTCGCTTCTCCCGTTCCAGTCCGTCGAAAAGGTTCCAGGTGAAGCCTACCCCGATCATGGTGCGGGGCAACAGGTTGCTCTGTATGCCATGTGAATAAAGAGTTTGTTTGCCGAAAAGAGCGATATTGGGCAGATAGCCACTCTGGTCGATGCGGACCTGCTGCTTGGCCATGTGTTCTTGAAGACTCAGTTGGTTGAGCAGATAGTTGCTGATGCCCACTACCTGCATAAACTCCATCTTCGGAGGAAGAGTATCGTTGATAAACAAGGGAGAGGAAGGTGAGATGTCTCCGCTCGTCTCCAGATTCAGCAAGGTCTTGAGGGTGCGTTGCACCACGGCCTCTTCCTTGCGGGCGGCTTCCAGTTCACGCAGTGCTTCGTCCATGTTGACTTGGGCAAAGAGGCGTGCCGCTTTATCTATCATACCGGTGGACTCCAGTTTCAATGCGTTCTCGTAATGCAGCTTCAGTGCTTTGTACGATTCCAGGCGGACACCGACAATTTCTTGTGCCAGGCGCAATCCGTAGTAGCTTTCGGCAAGCAGTGTTCGTTGGGTGGCATCGGTCTGTGCCCGGTTCTCACGGGCAAGGTCTATCATCGTATTGCCTATCTTAGTGGCATGAATACGTTTGCCTCCGGCGAACAATACCCATTCGGCGGTCAGGTCGACAGTGGTCAGGTTGCGCGGTGCCAACGGAAAGATGAGGGTGTTCGTTCCGATTTGATCGAGTATGGACGATATGATTTTATCGTCCGGCAAGATGGAATGTACGAAGTCTTTGGCCGGATCGGTGAATTGAGAAAGCGGTTGCTTCACTTCTATCTTCTCCGAAAGGTGTACAAATGCTCCGGTCGATTGCAGGCTGGGCATCCAGAAAGCATTCAGCTTCCCACGTTCGGCACGGGCTATGTCGATGCCTTTGTCGGCTATCTTCAGGCTTTGGTTGCCTTTGTGCAGCAGTTGCAGCGCCTCGTTAAAGCTAAGCTGATGTTGCGAAGTTTCCTGCGTGGGAGGGAGGCTCTGCGCCGCGACGGTGTTGTTGTATAAGAGCATTCCTGCCGCTATCATCAGTGCGACGGGTATTTTCTTTTTTTCCATACGTCTGTTACGGTTTAGGTTTATGAGTCCTTGTAACAGACGAGGGGGGAGGTTTGTTCAGAAGATAAAAGGAATGCCGTCTTTATAATCCGACTTCTCTGTTCAACTTAGAAGGATGTTGGTGTGTATGAAACAAAGTTACGATGAATATGGTTTCTTCCTTTTCGTCTACATAATATATAATTTTATAAGGATTTACGAGTAAATATCGGCAGCTAATCTGTTTTTCTTTGGCAAGTATCAGTTCTACAGGTCCTCGGAATGGGTTATTGATTAATTGCAACGTTTTTTGCTCAATGGTTCTTGCCAGGCGATCGGCTGCTTTGTTGCCAAACTCTTGTTGGCTGTATTCTAGAATTTCAATAACTCTTTTTTGTGCTCGAATTGTCCATGCTATCTTCATCATAATAGATAGTGTTTAAAAGTAGTGTGCATTTCTTGGCTACTGATTGTTTGTCCTTGTTGTATTTCATCTATTGCTTGTTCTATTTCTTCTTTAATTTCATCTTCTGTGAGTTGGCAAGGGACTGTTTTTTTAACAACAGTTTTTTCTTTCAAACCGAGTACATCGTGAAGTTTCTGTTTCACTTTATCGATGATTTCTTTACTGTCTATGTTGGCAATAGTCCGGATCAGTTCTGCTTTTTCTGCTTCTAATTCGAGATAAGCCATACTATTGTAAGCTACTGTCGGCTCGGACAGTCGGGTGGTTTCCTCTTCTGGTTGCTTGTATTTTTCAGGCTCTTTCATAATACATCTTGTTTCTTTTAGTACAAATACAAAGATAATAAATTAATTGATAGCGAATGATATTTATCTGTGTAAATCAGCGTAATCTGTGGTGAAGTTCATTATAACATATTCGTTTGTCAAATTGGTACCTTATAAAATGTTTTCTGGATCAAAAAGACAGGTAATGGCATTTTCTGCTAACTATCCCTTTTTGTTTTCTTACCCATATAGGGGAGAATGTCCCGGAACTTTCTGCTTCTTTGCCCGGAAAACCGGGCTTGGGAAGGGGAAGAGTCTGTGTTTTCACTTCGAAGAGCCGATATTTCGACCAAAAGAAGTAAGCATTTACTCCGAAAGACGGTTGTGTTTTTCAAAAATGAATAAGAGTTTTGCCCAATATCTCTATATGTTTTCTTCCATTACATATATTGTTCTTATTTGGGAGTGAAAACAGTGATCCTATTTCTCTGGTTGCTCTCGTAGAGTGATAGGTTGATGATTGATAAAAATGTGATATTTTATTGGTTTTTGTTTCTGTTGTTAAACGATAATGCAAAGTAGGTATCCTTTTGTCCTCGTAATTGATGTATTGGTCTCTAACGGTATTTTCTTGATGCGAAAATACGGCGATTTTAGCCCATCCTTGGTACTTTGTACGGGAAAAAGCGAATCTGAAGCGTTTGGATTATCATTTTGATAAAAGGGTATTTTGTATCTGTTTCAATTCCCTTCGGGATACTCGGTTCTATCTTTTTTATATTACCAGTGCAGCGATCTCTGGTGACAGCTCGATGTTTCCGTCTTTGCGGACAATGATGAAGTTGGCATCCCTTAGTGCGTTCATCACACTCTTATACGTAACCAGTCCCATACCCTTGAAGCGTCTCAGGCTTTGCCATCCGTTCTGGGTGGCGTATTGTAGAAGGTCGCGTACTGTCCTGAATCCCATCTCTCCATATAAAACATTATAGGCATGCGCGCCGACAAGGTTTGATAGGGGAGTATTTACGGGTGTGACCGTATTGCATTTATCGAACATCAGTTCCATCGTCCGACTGCGAAATGTGGCGATTCGTCCCTTATGTTCACCCAGAGTCCGGAGGATGGAACTATAGCAAGTCGCCACTTGTGCATACGTCATTTTGTTACGTTTCGCCACCCGTGCGATGGGTTCGCCACTGGAGACGGAAAGGAATATTTCCCGTTCATGATCGTCTGTAATCAACTGGCCGAGTTCCTGAATGAGGATATGAAAAAGCGGTTGGTGTAGTTTCTGGGTTTTCAATAGAAATAGTTCGTCGTCACATTGTGAGAGGAGTACTTCACGTTCCAGTTCCTTTTCTTTGATAATCTTTTCCAGATAGTTCTCACCTAAATCTTTGGTCTGGTGAACATCAAGATATTGGGTCAGGCTTTCGTCATCAATCATTAGGACGTTCTCTATCCTCGATGAAGCGATATATCCCAAGTTTGCCCATGTGCGGAGGTCGGATTCGGCAATACCGCGTTTCTCCGACAGTTGTTTGAGGGTTATCCAGTTAGCCATGCCTGCCCCTCCTTGTTACTTCTTTGATTGGTCTGTTCATACCTTTCTGATTATTATGAACGTCCACATCCTTATGTATACCTTATATATATAAGAAGTCGGGCGCTGAGTTCATATTTACGCGGAAAGAGGTAGTACCAATACCTAGAACTTCATAAATATGTTCACACGCCCGACCCTACGTCGCACGTATGAAACTGATTTATTGAAGTTCTTGTTTTTATGCATTAATTAAATTTGGTACTTTTCTTTCCGCACAAAACGTTTCAATATGCCGCATTTCTCTTCGGCTTTCAAGTGACAAAGATAAAGAATCTTGTGGGAATAGCAAAGAATGTGACAAGAAAGTTGAGACTGTTATAACTTCCGCATGGAGGCACACTGCATGGATTGGAGATGTGTCATTATCCACCACAGAGTGACACAGAGTTCCATGGAGCAAACTTAATCTGTTGATAACTAATGATACTTATCTGTATAAATCTGTTGTGAATACGAGTTTCGACATACCCCCTCTCTGTGTTACTCTGTGCTCTCTGTGGTGAGTTTTTGATACGCCCACTTGCTCTCCCCGAATATTTTCACTAAGTTTGTCGCCCATTAACGTGACAAACACGATATGAATAAGAACTTACACCCTTTGATGCTGGCCGGAACCGGTAGCGATGTAGGCAAAAGCATCATTGCCGCAGCTTTCTGCCGTATATTTCTGCAAGACGGTTATCATCCGGCACCATTCAAAGCACAAAACATGGCATTGAACTCTTATGCCACTCCCGAAGGACTTGAAATAGGAAGGGCGCAAGCCGTGCAGGCCGAGGCCGCAGGTGTGCCTTGCCATACGGATATGAACCCGTTGCTTCTGAAACCATCGTCCGATCATACTTCACAGGTGGTGCTCAACGGACGTCCCATCGGCAATCGGAATGCTTACGAATATTTCCGCCGTGAAGGGCGGGAGGAATTGCGAAAAGAGGTTCATGCCGCATTCGACCGTTTGGCTGCCCGATATAATCCGGTAGTGATGGAGGGAGCGGGGAGTATCTCCGAGATCAATCTTCGTGACAGCGATCTGGTGAATCTGCCCATGGCCATGCATGCCGGGGCAGATGTGATTCTCGTGGCTGATATAGACCGTGGAGGAGTGTTTGCCAGTGTTTACGGTTCGGTGATGCTGCTTCGGCCGGAAGAGCGGAAGCATATCAAGGGGATATTGATTAATAAATTCCGTGGAGATATCCGCCTTTTCGAGTCGGGGGTAAAGATGCTGGAAGATCTTTGTGGTGTTCCGGTGGTTGGGGTGGTGCCCTACTATAAAGATATCTATATTGAGGAAGAAGACTCGGTGATGCTTCAGACCAAGAATATCCGTGCCGGACAAGGCAAAGTGAATGTGGCTGTCGTGTTGCTTCGTCATTTAAGCAATTTCACCGACTTCAATGTCTTGGAGCGCGATCCGCGTGTACACCTGTTCTACACCAACAATACGGACGAGTTGATGAAAGCGGATATCATCCTGTTGCCCGGTTCGAAAAGCACTTTGTCCGATCTGTATGAGTTGCGCCGCAACGGAGTGGCGCAGGCCATCGTCCGTGCTCACCGCGAAGGTGCCACGGTAATGGGCATTTGTGGAGGTTACCAACTGATGGGTAGGGAGGTTTGCGATCCCGATCATGTGGAAGGCGAGATAGAACGCTTGCCGGGATTGGGGTTACTGCCTGTCAGCACCCGCATGCAGGGAGAGAAGGTTACCCGCCAGGTACGGTTTCGTTTTCTTGAAGACAGCGCTGTCTGCGAAGGATACGAAATACACATGGGAACGACCACGCCCCTTGCGGATGTTCCTGTTTCTCCACTCAACCATCTGGCGGACGGAAGGGAGGATGGGTATTTTGTAGACCGCACCTGCATGGGAACATACGTACATGGCATTCTCGACAATCCTTCAGTTATCGATTACCTGCTGGAGCCTTTCGCCGATAAACTGAAAGAGACGGCTTTTGATTACAAAGCATTTAAAGAAGAACAATACGATAAACTGGCAGCCCATGTCCGTAAGCACGTCGACTTGCCGCTTATCTATCAAATATTGACAGACAATGATTGAAGGACACGGAGACGATTCTTATAAATACCGCCACCCGATACGGAGCAATTTCAGTTCCAACGTATATAATAAGGTGAACCTCGACGGACTGCGTGCACATTTGTGCGGGCGCATCTCTGCCATATCCGCTTATCCCGAACCGGAACCTTATACGCTGGAGGCCCGTCTGGCGGACCGCCACGCTCTGCCTGCCGCTTCGGTTTGCGTGACGAATGGTGCTACGGAAGCCATTTATCTGATAGCGCAGACCTTTCGGGGAACGAACACGGCCATTCTGATGCCTACGTTTAGTGAGTATGCCGATGCCTGCCGCATGCATGGGCACAAGGTCACATCGCTGTACACACTCGATGCAGTGCCGGAGGACGTGCGTATGGTCTGGCTTTGCAATCCGAACAACCCGACCGGAGAGGTGCGTGATAAGAAGTATCTGACGGAACTGATCGCAAAGCATCCCCGGGTCTGTTTCGTGATCGATCAGTCATACGAGTATTTCACGCTGAAAGAGCTTTTTACGGCGCAGGAAGCTGCCGGATTTCCCAATGTGATCCTTCTACATTCGATGACCAAACGCTATGCCATTCCGGGACTTCGGTTGGGGTATGTCACTGCGCATCCCGGACTGATAGGGCGTCTGCGTACGAACCGGATGCCCTGGTCGGTCAATCAGCTTGCCATCGAAGCAGGACTCTACCTGCTTTCCGAAGGCATCCCGGCCGGTCTCTCCATGAAAGATTATCTGGCGGAATGTGCCCGCCTGAAAAGTTCGCTTGAGGCGATAGGCGGGTTAGAGGTCTGGCCTACCGATACTCACTTTATGCTGGTGTGCCTGCGTTTCGGAAAAGCTGCTGCTTTAAAGGAATATCTGGCCCGTGAAGAAGGGATTCTGATTCGGGATGCTTCCAACTTCGAAGGGCTGGACGAACGTTTCTTCCGCATTGCCACCCAGACACCGGAAGAGAATGACGAACTGGTGGGAGCGATTGCGAAGTGGATGGCGGAGTAATGACTGACTGATAGGATAGAGAAAGTATGGATGGAATGTTCTTTTGGTATATTAGCCTTGTGTATTTTTGCAGGTTGTTTCCGTTACCGTTAGCCTGGTTGTTCGATCGCTGGCAAGGCGATCCGTCCTGGTTGCCGCATCCTGTGGTAGGATTCGGTAAACTGATAGCTTGGGGAGAGAAGTGTCTGAATGCGGGGAGGGCCCGCGTTTGGAAAGGGGGAATGATGTCGGTAGCATTGATTGCGGGAGTCTACTTTTTTACCTTCCTCTTTTTTAAAGTGATCGGAGAGTATTCCATCATACTGACAGCGCTGATACAAACACTGCTGATCTTTTGTTGCCTGGCAGGTACAACCCTGATACGTGAGGTCCGGATGGTCTTCGAAGCCGTAGACCGTTCATTGGACGAGGGGCGTAAACAAGTGGCCCGCATTGTGGGACGGGATACTTCTGCACTATCTGCACAAGAGGTGCGTACCGCAGCTTTGGAGACTTTAGCCGAAAATCTGAGTGATGGGGTAATTGCACCACTTTTTTGGTATGCAGTGTTGGGAGTGCCCGGCATGATGGCGTACAAGATGGTGAATACACTTGACTCTATGATCGGTTACCGCAACGAGCGTTACCGTCAATTCGGCTGTATAGCGGCCCGGATCGATGATGTTGCCAATTATATTCCTGCTCGCCTGACGGCTTTGTTGATGATCCTCGTCAGCGGACGGTTTTCTTTGCTCAGGTTCGTGGGTAAATATGGCAGCCGGCACGCCAGTCCAAACTCCGGTTATCCCGAAGCTGCTTTGGCCGGTATTCTGAATTGCCGTTTCGGCGGGCCCCACTATTATTTCGGTGAAGAGGTGTGGAAGCCTTTTATAGGCAACAACGAACGGGCATTGACAACCGAGGATATGAAGAAAGCCGTCTGTGTCAATCGGCAGGCAGAGGTACTGATGGTTGTGTTAGTGTGGCTGACTATTCTTCTGTCTTTGAGTTAAGTTGCAGCCGGACCACTCCGCCGTAAGGTGTCAGTGCGTCAAAAGCGTCTTCCATTCTCAGTATCCCTGCATAGATTTGTGCACAAATCAGCACCCCTCCATGTGCAAAGACGGCTATGCGTTTATACTCTTTTCCACTCACTTCATTCAGGAACTCCGATACCCGTTGAAGCTGCATCATAAAAGACTCTCCGCCTGTAGCCGCTACATGGAAGTAGTCGTTATACCACTCCTCCAGTCGCGGATCACATATTTTATCAAACTCCTGCATCTCCCATTCACCGAAGTTCAGCTCTTTCAGCCGGGCATCACGAATGGCATCCGGATAACCGCAGTGGTCTGCCAGGCGGGTACAACGACTCAGCGGGCTTGTGAATACGGCATCAAATACGTCGTTCTGTAGTTGTTGAGCCGTAATTGAGGCTTCTTCTTCAAAACTATCTCGCAAAGGTACATTAGTCTGGCCATAACAGACTCCTTTAGGAACATCGACAGAGGTATGGCGGATTAATATGACTTCCATGACTATATAAACATTAGTATAACTATTCCCAGGTAGAAAGACAGTTCGCTTAGAAGAAACAGTGCTCCGCAACAGTCGCCGGTATAACCTTGCAACTTCCGTTTCATCAGTGTGCAAAGCAGATACAGCATGATCAGCGGAAGTACGATAGCCATCCAGTATCGGTACGGTAGCAGGAGTGCTGAAGGAAGTATACCGCATAACAGACCGAAAGCAAATTCTCCGCCTGACATTCTGTTATATACTACTTTGGCCTTGCTTTCTTCTTCTTTCCGTGCGTAAGGCAGGAAGTTGATGATTTGTGATGAGGTCAGCTTGCTTATCGTGTCGCCTGCAATCAATGTAATACATGCGAAGGAGAGGGGGAGCGACATCAAAAGACTCCATAGAAGAAGGAAGTAGAAAATCAACCCGATGACACCGTAGCTGCCGATATGCGAATCTTTCATGATGGAAAGAATCCGCTCCCGGTTCGTACCTCCTCCGAATCCATCGAAGAAATCCGCCAACCCGTCTTCGTGTAGGGCACCGGTGATCAATAACCGGGCGGCAAGTGCCAACAATACGGCAACGGAGAAGGGGAGGATCTGTGCGCTCAACCAAAGTACCCCTGCCATGATGCTGCCCGTGAGCCATCCGGACAAAGGCCAGTAAGGCACAACGTGTTTAAAACATTCTGCCGGAACTTCGCGGATACGCCAGAAGGGGAGGCGGGTAAAAAAGATAAATGCTGCTAATATATTCATCGGCAAATCTTATTAGAAATATTTGGTGATGGCTGCATGTGCAAAGTTGTCCATCTCGTTGATCATCCGTACGGCAGAGTCAATGATAGGATAGGAGCAGATGGCTCCGGTTCCTTCTCCGAGACGTAAACCCAGATTCAGTAATGGCTTGGCTCCCATGGCATCGAGTACCAGCTTATGTCCGGCTTCATCTCCCTGATGACCGAAGATGGCATAATGCAATACCTCAGGGTAAAGTTGGGAGGCTGCAAGGATGCAGTTTGTCATGATGAATCCGTCTACCAGGATAATCATCTTTAACTCGGCTGCCTGAAGCATGGCGCCTATTGCCATTACCATTTCCAGTCCGCCGAAATAGCGGATCAGGTCGTGTGCGCTTCCGTCTCCCTGATAATGGTCCAGTGCCTGCTGCAATACATTATATTTATGACGGACGCCTGCATTGTCGAGTCCGCTGCCTGCTCCGACACACAGTTCGAGAGGAATATGGGTGAAGCATGTCATCCACATGGAAGACGAAGAAGTGTTGCCGATACCCATTTCGCCCAAAGAAAGCACATTGCACCCTTCGGCATGACACTGACGGACTACTTCCGCTCCGCGCTCGATGCACAAATTCATTTCTTCTTCTGTCATGGCTGCCTCGTACAGATAGTTACGCGAGCTTTTGCGTACCTTCATGTTGATGATTCCTTTCTCGTATGGGAGGTCGTAATCCACTCCGGCATCTACAATCTTCAACTCGAATCCGTGCTGGCGGCAAAGGAAGTTGACACCTGCCCCTCCGTGAAGAAAATTGCTGATTTGTTGCCAGGTGATCTCTTTGGGAGAGAGGCTGACTCCCTCGTCGACAATGCCATGATCGGCTGCGAATATGATATTTTGAGGATGTCTCAGCTCGGGAGTAAGTGTTTGCTGGATAAGCCCGATCTGCAAGGCCAGTTCTTCAAGTGTTCCCAGAGAGCCTTTGGGCTTGGTCAGATTATTTATTTTATCGGTCAGTGCTTCCCGGATGGTTTCGTCCGGTCTGGTGATTTGAAATGTTTTCATTTTATAAGGGTTATTCTATCATTTACTTTTCGTCTTTTACTTTCACAGGAATCCCCGATACCATTAGTATTACCCGATTGGCCCGGGAGGCTATATACTGGTTCATCCATCCTTGCATGTCAGTGAACTTTCGTTGTATCAGGTTTTCTGAAGTTCCTCCCATGCCGATTTCGTTGGTGACAAAAATAAAGGTCGCGTCCTGTTGTGTCAGTCGGTCAAACTCGGCTTTAACAGCAGTCAGTGCCTTGTCGGTGTCTGCTTCGAGATCAAAGAAATAATTGGTGCACCAGAGGGTTACACAATCGATCAGCACTACACGCCCCTCCAAAGTGTGGCGGCTCAATTCTTTTTCTTCCTCTATATTGGTCCATTCCGGTCCGCGGTTGGCTTGATGGCGCAATACCCTTTGACGAAATTCTTCGTCCCAGATACGTGAGGTGGCCAAGTAAACCGGATTAGGAGAGAGGGATAGCGCCAGGCGTTCGGCATGGCTGCTTTTGCCCGAACGGGCTCCTCCGGTGATGAGTATGATCTGTTTCATGAATCTATCTGTGTATTTTCGGTTAGCAAATGTACGGTAATATTTTATATTTTCATTCCCGGATGCAAAATATTGTGCCATTGCTATGGGTATTTCGGAAACAATATTTATCTTTGCATGGCTTTACAAAATAAAAGCAACACATGCGGTAGTAGCTCAGTTGGCAGAGCGGCGGCTTCCCAAGCCGCAGGTCACGAGTTCGACCCTCGCCTACCGCTCAAAAGTTTATCTCCTCAACTAAAATAGAATATCGCAGATTTCTCCAGTCTTTTTGTAGGAAAAGAATGATGGATCTGCGGTTTTTTTATGTATTTCTTCTGTCACTCTTTGTTCTTTTCTTACCTTTGTGAATCAATTTAATAGATAATCACATGAACAAGAAACTAATCCTATCTATTTTCGTTCTGGCAGGTGCTCCTATGCTGCTGTCGGCTGCAGGAGAAGCACGGTTGTTGCGTTTCCCCGCTACGAACGGAAATGAGATCGTATTTTCGTATGCGGGCGATTTGTATAAAGTGCCTGCTTCGGGAGGTGAAGCACAACGCCTGACTTCCCATGTGGGATACGAAATGTTTCCCCGGTTTTCTCCGGACGGCAAAACGATTGCATTCACCGGGCAGTATGATGGAAATACAGAAGTGTATACCATGCCTGCAACGGGTGGCGAACCACTACGGATAACCTACACGGCTACCAATAGCCGTGACGACTTGGGTGACCGTATGGGACCTAACAACATTGTTATGACATGGACTCCGGACGGACAACGTATCGTGTATCGTAATCGCATCAGCGACGGATTCTCCGGTAAACTCTTTACAGTAGACAAAGAAGGCGGATTGTCAGAAGTCATTCCTCTTCCCGAGGGAGGCTTTTGCAGCTATTCACCGGACGGAAAACAATTGGCATACAACCGGGTGATGCGCGAATTTCGTACCTGGAAGTATTATAAAGGCGGTATGGCCGATGACATCTGGGTGTATAATCCGGGAAACAAAACAGTGGAGAATGTTACCAATAATGTAGCTCAGGACATTTTTCCGATGTGGATTGGCGATGAAATCTTTTTCCTTTCCGACCGTGACCGTATCATGAATATCTTCGCATACAATACGAAGACCAAACAGACTGTAAAGGTGACGAACTTCACTGAGTATGATGTGAAATTCCCAAGCGTCCATGGCAATACCATCGTTTTTGAAAACGGCGGATATATTTATAAGATGGATGCTGCGGCCCGGAAAGCTGAAAAGGTAAACATTACACTGGCTTCTGATAATATCTATGCCCGCACCGATTTGAAAGAGGGAGCGAATTATGTGACTGCGGCCAGCCTTTCACCGGATGGAGCACGGATGGTAGTGACAAGCCGGGGTGAAGTATTCAATCTGCCGGTAGAGAAAGGGGTTACAAAAAATATAACTCGTTCGCCGGGAGCTCACGATCGTGATGCACAGTGGTCACCGGACGGAACACAGATTGCTTATATCTCTGATGCCACAGGGGAAACCGAACTTTATCTGCAGAATGCGGCAGGTGGCGAACCGATGCAGTTAACTCATAAGAACGATACATATATCCGTGACTTTAAATGGAGTCCGGATTCTAAGAAGATAGTGTATATGGATCGTAAGAACCGAGTTAATCTGCTGGATGTGGCTTCCGGGAAAGTTTCTTTATTATTGCAAGATCCGGTGGGAGTGCCGGGTGGAGTTACTTTCTCTCCGGACAGTGAATGGTTGACTTATACACGGATGGGTAAAAATGAAATCAATGTCGTATATGTCTACAACATTGCGGAAAAGAAAGAATATCCGGTGACCGACAAATGGTATAACTCTTCTTCTCCGGTGTTCAGTGCCGACGGAAAGTATCTGATATTCTCTTCTGCCCGTGATTTTAACCCGACTTACGGATCATTGGAATGGAACCATGTATATAATAATATGTATGGTGTGTACATCGCTTTGCTGTCTAAGGATACATCGTCTCCTTTCATGCAGAAAGATGCGGAAGTGGCTGTATCGAATGCTACCCCCAAAAGCGGGGATAAGAAACCGGCAGATAAGAAGGAAGTGGCCGATGCTTCGTTGGTGAAATTCGATCCGGATGGCATTACCGATCGCATCGTTCGCTTGCCCTTGTCTCCGTCTTATTATGGTAACTTCTATTCCGATGGCAACAAGGTGTACTACTGGGGACGCGGTGGTACGAAAATGTATGACTTGGCAAGTCAGAAAGAGGAATCGATTGCCGATGGAGCTTCGATGGATGTTACTTACGATGGTAAGAAGGCACTTTTCTTTAAAGGCCGTCAAATTTATGTGACCAATCTTCCTTCGGGTAAGACAGAACTGACCGCTCCGGTCGATTTAAGCAATATGAAGATTACTGTGGATTATCCGAAAGAGTGGGCACAAATCTTTGATGAAGCTTGGCGTGCCTATCGTGACGGATTCTATCAGGAGAGCATGCACGGTGTAGATTGGAAAGCAATTAAAGAAAAATATGCGGTCTTGCTGCCTTACGTTAAAACTCGTTTAGACCTGAATTACATTATCGGTGAGATGATAGGTGAATTGAACTGTGGGCATGCTTATGTCAATCCGGGAGAAACGGAACAGCCCAAACGGATCAATACCGGCCTGCTTGGTGCGGAAATAACTCGCGACAAGAGTGGCTTTTTCCGTCTGGAGAAGATATTCCCCGGAGCATCTTGGAGCAAAGAACTGCGCTCTCCGCTTACGGAACCGGGTGTTGATGTGAAAGTGGGAGAGTACATCGTAGCTATTGACGGTGTGCCGACTAATACAGTTAAAGATATGTATTCTTTACTGGTGGGTAAAGCAGAGATACCTACTGAAATTTCGCTGAATGTCAAACCTCAGCTTTCCGGAGCACGTAAGGTTGTGATCAGTCCGCTTGCCAATGAATATCCTTTGATACATTACAATTGGGTACAGGATAATATAAAGAAGGTGGACCAGGCTTCCAACGGACGTATCGGATATATTTATATTCCGGATATGGGGCCGGAAGGCTTGAACGAGTTTGCCCGCTATTTCTATCCGCAACTTGATAAAGAAGGGTTGATTATCGATGATCGTGCCAATGGTGGAGGTAATGTTTCACCAATGATTTTGGAACGTCTTTCCCGTGAACCTTATCGTCTGACTATGGGTAGAGGTACCAGCCATGTGGGAACAGTGCCTGATGCTGTACAGGTGGGACCGAAGGTTTGTTTGATTAATAAATACTCCGCTTCAGATGGCGACCTGTTCCCGTGGGGCTTCCGCGCACTTGGCTTGGGTAAGTTGATAGGAACTCGTACCTGGGGAGGCATTGTGGGTATCAGCGGATCATTGCCATACATGGATGGTACGGACATACGTGTGCCATTCTTTACGAGCTATGACCCGAAGACCGGGAAATGGATTATTGAGAACCATGGAGTAGATCCGGATATTTTGATTGACAATGATCCGGTGAAGGAGTGGAATGGAGAAGACCAGCAACTGAACAGAGCCATCGAAGAGGTTATGAAACAGCTTAAAGATCGTAAACCGTTGCCTCCGGTACCTGCTCCGAGAGATTTTAGTAAATAAACTTATAAGCCTTTGTAGCAAAAGGCTTGTTCACCACAGATTCTATGGATTTCCACAGACTTATTTCCCTATTTCTGTATGAATCCATACAATCTGTGGCGTTTTTTTAATGTACAGTTTTTAAAGTCTATATGAAACAAGAACTAAAGGAAAAGCTTTTGCTTTTAGCGGATAAATATGAGGTGAAAGAATTTATTATGGACGATCCGATACAGTTTCCCCATCGGTATACTGATAAAGCTGATATTGAGATCTCCGGACTGATCGCTTCCTGGATCGCTACCGGTAATAGAAAGGCCATTATCAAAAGTGGTGACCGGATTGATCACGAGCTTTTCCTGAATGCTCCATATCGATATATATTAAGTGAAGAATGGAGGAAATATCGAGGAGTAACATCCAGTTTTTATCGCTATTACTCCTGGAATGATTTCTATATACTCTGCCAGACTTTGTATGCTGCCTACCGGGAGCATGGAGATCTGGAATCCTATTTGTGCCATTCTCTCTCTTCCGGTACGCCATTGGAAAGATTGCAATCGGTGTTCGGACATATCAATGGGATGCCTGCTTTGTCAAGTGCTTCCGAAGCAAAGAAAATGTGTATGTTTCTGCGTTGGATGATTCGTAGGGATTCTCCTGTCGACCTCGGTATTTGGCGGAGTTTCAGTCCCTCAGATCTAATTATCCCTCTTGACACTCATGTACATCGCATCTCGACTGATCTTGGATTGACCAATGCACGTAAATGCCTGAAAACAGCACGTTGCATTACTGATGCGTTGCGGGAGATATGGCCGGATGATCCGGTAAAGGGAGATTTTGCTCTTTTCGGATTTGGTATCAATGAACCGGTGAAAAGTTAGGTACGTTCATAAGCAACTCTTTGTTTTGACGATCTGTTCTTTGGGTGATAAAGAATGCGTTAATCCTCTAATATGTATGGCTCCCGTTGGAAGAGAAGGGCAGGAAATGGTGATCTCTTGTCTTTAGAGAAACCATAAACCGGTCGGTTGTCGATCCATAAACCGGCTGATTTATATATAACCTTGGTATGACCTCTCTTAAAATTATAGATAAAGAATGAGCACAGTTCACCCATTTTTAGTATTTTTGCATCCTGTTTTGAAGATAGAAAACTTTAAAAGAAGAAAAATATAATGGCAAAAGAACTGAAAGACCTGACCAAACGCAGCGAAAACTATTCGCAGTGGTACAATGATTTGGTGGTGAAAGCCGATTTGGCAGAACAATCGGCTGTGCGTGGATGTATGGTGATTAAGCCTTACGGATACGCTATTTGGGAGAAAATGCAGCGTCAGCTGGACGACATGTTTAAAGAAACCGGACACGTTAATGCTTATTTCCCGTTGCTGATTCCGAAATCATTTCTGAGTCGTGAAGCTGAACACGTAGAAGGCTTTGCCAAGGAGTGTGCCGTAGTAACACATTATCGCCTGAAAAATGCCGAAGATGGTTCGGGTGTGGTGGTCGATCCTGCTGCAAAATTGGAAGAAGAGTTGATTATTCGTCCGACTTCTGAAACAATCATTTGGAATACTTATAAAAACTGGATCCAGTCATATCGTGATCTGCCTATTTTATGTAATCAGTGGGCTAACGTTTTCCGTTGGGAAATGCGTACGCGATTATTCCTCCGGACTGCGGAATTCTTGTGGCAGGAAGGTCATACAGCACACGCAACGCGCGAAGAGGCGGAAGAAGAGGCTATCCGTATGTTGAATGTATACGCCGAATTTGCAGAGAAGTATATGGCAGTTCCGGTAGTTAAAGGTGTGAAATCGGCTAATGAGCGCTTTGCCGGTGCACTTGACACGTATACCATCGAGGCAATGATGCAGGATGGTAAGGCATTGCAGAGTGGTACTTCACACTTCTTGGGACAGAATTTCGCAAAAGCATTCGATGTTCAATTTGTAAATAAAGAGAACAAGCTTGAATATGTATGGGCTACCTCTTGGGGTGTTTCTACCCGTCTGATGGGGGCACTGATCATGACTCACTCGGATGATAACGGTCTGGTACTTCCTCCGCATCTGGCTCCGATCCAAGTAGTGATCGTTCCTATCTATAAGAATGACGAGCAGTTGAAGCTGATTGATGCTAAGGTAGAAGGTATTGTGGCAAGATTGAAGCAATTGGGCATTTCAGTGAAATATGATAATGCTGACAATAAACGTCCGGGCTTTAAATTTGCCGATTATGAATTGAAGGGTGTGCCTGTCCGTCTGGTGATGGGTGGACGTGACTTGGAGAACAATACGATGGAGGTAATGCGTCGTGATACTCTGGAAAAAGAGACTGTGACTTGCGATGGAATTGAGACGTATGTTCAGAATCTGCTGGAAGAGATCCAAGCTAACATCTATAAGAAAGCGCGTACTTATCGTGACTCACGTATCACTACGGTGGATAGCTATGATGAGTTTAAGGAGAAAATCGAAGAAGGCGGCTTTATCCTGGCTCACTGGGATGGAACAGTGGAGACGGAGGAAAAGATCAAAGAGGAGACAAAGGCGACGATTCGTTGCATTCCGTTCGAGTCGTTTGTTGAAGGTGACAAAGAGCCGGGTAAGTGTATGGTGACAGGAAAACCGTCTGCTTGCCGTGTGATATTTGCTCGTTCTTATTAATCATTAATATAAGGTATAGAAAGAAAAGGTTGGAGGTACCCGAAATGTGAACTTCCGACCTTTTTTTTTATCATTAATCTGATAATTCTATGAATCCATTGTTAAATCTTATCTGGCTGCTTTGTGGCGGCATCTTTACTGCGATAGAATATCTTATTTCAAGTCTTTTAATGATGATTACCATTATTGGTATTCCATTCGGCTTTCAGACATTGAAATTGGCCGGACTTGCTTTATGGCCATTTGGCAAAGAGGTGAGAAGTACTCCTGATTCTGGAGGTTGCCTCAGTATCATAATGAATATCATCTGGTTGTTTCTAGGTGGAATTTGGATCAGCCTCTCTCACTTGGGATGGGGGATTTTGCTTTGTATTACCATTATCGGTATACCGTTCGGAAAGCAGCACTTTAAGTTAGCCGGACTCGCTTTGACTCCTTTCGGAAAGGTGATTGTCGACAAAAGTTTCTAAATGAAATGCTCTTTCGGCGCATTTAGCAAGTTTTACTCTAAGAGCTGTTTCATTTCTATTTGGTAGTTTTGTCATCAGTAAAAAGACAGAGAGCATTACATTGGATGCTCTCTTTTCATTTCCGATTTCGCTTTTTGGGTCTCTTTCACCGAATCATTCGGTATGCTGTCCTTAGCGGCAGCTTGCTTCCGTCTCAGGTTTCTCAGTTTCCATTTATTCCAAAAAAGAAGCTCACTCCATTTATTGAAGTCCTTTTTATACATGATACCGATTCCTTGTGTAGTCAGGTTGGTTCGCGTATAATAGCGGTCATTCGTTTCATTGTATGCTTTTAGGCGTATGTCTCCCGAACGGTTGAGTAACCATTCTGCTTCAAAGTCTCCAATGAAGTTGGTATTTGCCAATGGATTGTCCCGGTAGCCGAAATTCCCGTTGATTAGCAAGCGGTTGTTCAGCAACTGCCCGGATAAGATGCCTTCTATTTCCATGTCCGTCCAGCCCTTGTCACCTGTACTGAGATTAGTGCCGATGTTCCAGTTGTTGTTATCGAATACTTGTGACAACAGATTGTTTAACTGTCCGGATAGGGTAGAGAACAGGGCCGATGATGTCATGTTGGAGTTTTGGGTACCTCCGGTACTTTCCTGCGGATAGAACTTGCCAATGCCCAACAGGTAGAGAATTTGCATGTTCATCTGTTCGTCTGTACTGATATAATTGCGTACCAGTGTCTGTATCTCGTCCCGTTCATTGGGGAGTTCAATTCCCAACTTGATGTTAGGACGCCAGAGAATTCCTGTCAGATTCATGATGCAATTCACTTTCACATTAGGTTGTTGGGTAATTGTTTCCGAAGCATCGGGAATCAGGTCGTTCAGTGAAGCTGAATTTACCGTGTAACTAGCCTGAATGTCAAGTGTCGCATCCAATGGGGGACCGTTGAAAGTGATGCTGCTTCCGTCTTTAATGATAAAATCTTTGCGGATGACCTCTTGTAAACTGAATTTGTAGATACCTTGGTTGATACGGTAATTACCGAACATTTTCACATCTCCTTTATTAAAGAACTCTGTACGTATGTTGCCGGAGCCTTTACCGCTGATGTAATCTCCGGCAATAGGGTCCATGATAATTTTCATTGTAGCATCCGGAGTAGCATCTATCAACAGGTTCAGTCGAATATCCGTTTTGGATTCTTCCTCTTCCATCTCTTGCTGTAACCGATCGTATTCTGACATTACATTAATGGAATCCTGCACAAACCTGCGGGGCGTTTTATCGACAAACTTAATAAACTGGTTGCTGGCTGCTGAAGCTGTTGCGTTGGTTATATAGACAAAATTGGTGTTACGATTGGTAGTGACAGCTGCATTGACTTGTAATTCCTGCGGGTTTCCAATCAACATTGCATTACCGGTTCCATATACTTTTCCGTAAAAGTTAATATCCGAATTTTCTTTCGTATTCATAAGTAACATGTTGTTTACGTTGAATTCGAAATGATAACTTAGGTCCCTGAAATGCCGGAAATTCAGTTTGCCGTTCATAGTACCCTGATGTCCTTCCATATCTGCTATGCGTATATTATCGAAGCTAATGCCACTGGTGGACAAACGGATGGTGTCTGTTACGGTGAACGAAGTATTCAGTATTCCTATTTTTAAGGATGCGTCCGTCATCAGGTTTCCTTCGATATTGAGTGCCTTGAACTTTCCGTAGAAATGGGCTTTACCACTAGTACGTCCATGCAGGTCTTCAACAATGGAACGCATGAAGTATTGGAGAAATTGGATATTCGTATGCTCCGTCTCTATATTCAAGTCTAGTTTGCTTTCCGGTTTTAACGGATAGACATGCCCGATGACATGCGTCTTCGACACTCCTTCTTCTTCCATGTGTGCATCAAGAAAGATAGCACGCATGTCGTTCTTCCACGCACCGTAAATATCCATAGCCCCCAACGAGGCATCATTAAAGGTGAAGTTTTTAAAATGCAGGCGGGTGTTCATGACCGGTTCTTTTAAAATGCCACTGGCATATGCTGTTCCCGTAGCGTCTCCTTTGAAGTCCACATCGTCAAAGTTTACCACATCGAACACGTAGCCTACATTGATGTCCTTTAGTTCTACTTTTAATGTATCTTTGGCTTGTTC
This sequence comes from Bacteroides fragilis NCTC 9343, assembly GCF_000025985.1. NCBI lineage: Bacteria > Pseudomonadati > Bacteroidota > Bacteroidia > Bacteroidales > Bacteroidaceae > Bacteroides > Bacteroides fragilis. The sequence continues at coordinate 2,923,728 of NC_003228.3, read as the reverse complement.
TGAAATGCGTCCATTGATACGGATATGACGGTCCTGATGTGAAAAATAGAAATCATTCACATCTATTTTTCCTGAATCGACGACAACTTGTGACGGATGAACCTGCCATAGAGTATCATTCAGGATGATGTCTGTCTGTTTAATATCTACGACAGTTTTCAGTGGGGACTTTTCTTCGGCTGCGCGGAAGAAACTGGCGGCGGCAGATAGTCGTCCGCTATAAGTACTGATGGCATTGTTACCCCAGTTGATATTGGCATTTATAGTGTCATTCTTGGCTTGTGCGTCCAGAGAGATGCTTACAGCACTTTCTTTCTTTAGGTTATTGAACCGGACCTTTGCTTTGAACTGATCGGTAGGATTCTCACAAAGTACCAAACCTGACTCGATAAACGTGTTTTGATATTGTAAACGTGGAAAATAGCCTTCTACACGCAAGCGTTGTGCCTGATCGTTGAAGTAACCTTTCACAGTCGAGTGTGAATATATTTTCAATGGGATGTCAAATACTGTCGACAACAGTTCTGTATTAAATATGTGAATATCGAAACTAAAGTTATTATTGGTTTTAATAGGCTTTTTATCCGGTTGAATTAGTGAAGGAATATATCGCCGCATAATGTTCATAACACTTGCCGGAAGCGTATGATACAGGTAATTGCCTTCGATACTTGCTTTTAAGAAACTGGAGGTTAGTTTCAATTGGTTCTCTTTATCTTGGCGGGTTGCAGTGATGTTGATATTATCCAGAAAATAGCTCTTCTCTGGTGCGGTAAATTGTAAGCTGTCTATATTGATTTCACCCATCATTTCATCGATGGAACCACCCCGGAAATTAGCTTTTAGCTTCAAAGAAAATTCTGCATCCGGATACTCCTTTGTCAGATTCAGGTCGTGTGGACGTATTTTGTCTATGACTGCATTGAAGTTAAAAGTAGGGACTTTTTCGACTACATTGATGTTGCCGTTTAAATGTACCGAACCGTTTTCGTCATTCAATGCCACTTTACCGTCAAAACCACCGCGTTTGAATTCTCCGTCCAGCGTGATGTTTTCATATTTATAATTACTGTATTCGAGGGATGCTATCAAACCTTTTAACGTAATGGAAGGATATTGGCTCTTGTAGTGGTTTCCTCGGACATCCAGATTAAAGGTAGTCTTGCCCAATTGCTTGTTTCCTAGCAGTTGCCCTAACTCAAAATCGGTGGTCTTTACGCCTCCTGAATAAGAAAACAGCGCTTTAGCTTTATCGGAACTAAGCTTTAAGTCGGTTTGGACGGAGCCTATGTCAGTACGGAACAGGCCGTACATAACCAAGTCTGTAAAGTACCCTGATATTTCACCATGAAAAGAGGTATTTCCTAAGTGTTGTAATACAGGGGGAACGCCATTGTAGTGCGGGCTTAGATTGCGCACTAAAAATCCGATTCCCTCTTTGTTGGCAGAGAGATTGGCCAGATGTCCATAAACGTAAGCGTCTTGAGGACGTGATAAGTCTTGTAAAGATACATCTCCTTTTAGTCGGAACTTATCTCCTGCGTTGATTTCCAATGTTCTGCAATTCAGTTGATTGAGCGTACCTTCTACATCAATGTTGAGATCTAGTTTTTCTTTAAAATTGGATAATGCCGGGACAAAAGCTGAAATGTCATTCAAAGTCACATGAGATGGTAAAGTACGGAAAGAGAAGCGAACGTTATCGGCAAAATGGTTGAGTGCTTTCAAACTGTCATATTCCATTCGGATAGTATCCATTTTCATTTCGGTACCCGGCATTTCTATTGCGAAATTTTCTATTTTCATGCCTTTGTTATTAGCAATGACTTTCAGGCTCAACTTTCGTAGTTCAAAGCCCGATTGTTCGTCTACACTCAGGCGTTTGATGGCTGCATTGATCGAATCGTTTTGAAGTGCCTTGAGTGAAATGTTGGCAATGATATTGTGTAGTTTGATATGTTGCGGGTTAAACTTTCCGGGCGTTTCTTCTTCCGATAATACGTCGTAGGATAGTTTACCACGGCGTATTAATATGGAATTAATACGTAGATCAATGTCCTTTTTTGTTTTTACTGTATCTTTGGATGCAAATGCGTCCAAGACGAATTTAAAATTTGGCTCCATGTGCGGAGCGGGCTTATTCAAGTTGATATTAAAGCCAAATAACTGCACGCTGCTGATTGTGATTTTTCCGTTGAATAAAGGAATAATATCAAATTTGGCAGAAAGACGTGTAATTTTGAGCATTTCTTTTCCCGATTGATCGTCGAGCAATACATCATCTATAATGATACGGTTTAATAATCCAATGTCTATCTTACCGATAGTCAGTTCTGTACCCAAAGTCCGGGATAGTTCTTTTGTGACAAACGTAGTCATATTTCGCTGAATATATGGAATATTCAGCAAAATAATAGTTCCGATATATATACCTAATATGATACCGATAACCCAACGTACAGTCTTCTTCAGCGTTCTGATAGGCGGTTGTTTTGATTTTGAGAACAAAAATATAAAATAGTTCGTTATGAATCCTACTTTTATCATTACTTTTGCATCGTTTAAATATCAAAAAGCGTATGAGTACAATTATATTAGGAATTGAATCTTCCTGTGACGATACATCAGCTGCAGTTATTAAAGATGGTTATTTGTTATCGAATGTGGTATCTAGCCAGGCTGTACACGAAGCTTATGGTGGAGTAGTACCGGAATTGGCATCGCGTGCTCACCAACAGAATATAGTACCTGTGGTGCATGAAGCGTTGAAGCGTGCAGGAGTGACCAAGGAAGAGCTGAGTGCGGTAGCCTTTACAAGGGGGCCTGGGTTGATGGGGTCATTGCTGGTTGGAGTATCTTTTGCAAAGGGTTTTGCACGTTCATTAAATATCCCGATGATTGATGTTAATCATCTGACAGGACACGTGTTAGCGCATTTTATTAAAGAGGAAGGAGAAGCAAATGAACAGCCCGATTTTCCATTCCTTTGTTTGCTGGTATCCGGAGGTAATTCTCAAATTATATTGGTGAAAGCATATAATGATATGGAGATTCTGGGACAGACTATTGACGATGCTGCCGGAGAAGCAATTGATAAATGTTCGAAAGTAATGGGACTTGGTTATCCGGGGGGACCTATAATTGACCGTTTGGCACGTCAGGGCAATCCGAAGGCTTATACTTTTAGTAAACCTCATATTTCTGGTTTGGATTATAGTTTTAGCGGATTGAAAACGTCGTTTCTTTACTCTCTGCGTGATTGGATGAAAGAGGATCCCGATTTCATCGAACACCATAAGAACGATTTGGCAGCTTCGCTTGAAGCAACGGTAGTAGACATTTTGATGGATAAACTTCGTAAAGCAGCCAAACAATATAAAATTAATGAAGTGGCTGTAGCGGGCGGTGTCTCTGCTAACAACGGTTTGCGTAATGCCTTTCGTGAGCATGCAGAGAAATATGGTTGGAAAATTTTTATTCCCAAGTTCAGCTATACTACAGATAATGCCGCAATGATCGCTATCACCGGATATTTTAAATATCAGGATAAAGATTTCTGCTCTATAGAACAGCCTGCTTATTCACGTGTAACTTTGTAAGAGTCCTATGTTTGCGGAGATAATAACCATTGGTGATGAACTGTTGATAGGACAGGTGACTGATACCAATTCGACATGGATGGGGCGCGAATTAAATAAAGTAGGTATAGAGGTGATTCGTGTCGTGTCTGTACGAGATCGGGCAGATGAGATTATTGAAGCTGTAGATGCTTCGATGAAAAGGGCAGATATTGTACTAGTGACAGGGGGCTTGGGACCCACCAAAGATGATATTACCAAACAGACTCTTTGCAAATACTTCGGTACCAGACTGATCTTTAGCGAGGCTGTCTTTGAAAACGTAAAACGCGTATTGGCGGGAAAAATACCGATGAATGCGTTGAATAAAAGTCAGGCAATGGTACCTGAAGATTGCATCGTTATTAATAATCGGGTAGGGAGTGCTTCTGTCAGTTGGTTTGAGAAAGATGGTAAGGTACTTGTTTCTATGCCGGGAGTTCCTCAGGAAATGACCACTGTGATGAGTGAAGAGGTTATTCCACGTTTGTGTGCAAAGTTTCGTACGGATGCAATTGTTCATCGAACATTTACTGTACAAAACTATCCCGAATCGGTGTTGGCTGAGAAATTGGAATCTTGGGAAATGGCATTACCTGCTTGTCTAAAACTGGCTTATTTACCAAAACCGGGTTTGATTCGTTTAAGATTGACGGGACGCGGGCAGAATCGTAGCGAGGTAGAAGCTTGTGTAAATACTGAGAGTGCCAAACTTGAGGCAATTTTAGGAGAAGATATTTTGGATGAGGAAGATACTCCAATTGAAATTTTGATAGGCGAACTTTTAAAGAAGAAGAATTTGACTCTTTCTACCGCAGAAAGTTGTACCGGTGGAAGCATTGCAGCCCGTATAACTTCGGTTGCCGGCAGTTCGGAATATTTTAAAGGAAGCATAGTAGCGTATGCCAATGAAGTAAAGACGGAGTTGCTGGGTGTATCGATGGAAACGCTTGAAAAAAGAGGCGCGGTAAGTGAGGAAACGGTGATTGAAATGGTAAAAGGTGCGATGAAAGCGCTAAAAACTGACTGTGCTGTAGCTACGTCTGGAATCGCAGGTCCCAGCGGGGGGACTGAAGAGAAGCCCGTTGGTACAGTTTGGATTGCTGCTGCCTATAAAAGTGAAATTTGCACTATGAAGCAGGAAACTAATCGTGGAAGAGAGATGAATGTGGAGAGAGCAAGCAATAATGCCCTTCTATTGCTTCGAAAATTGGTGAAATGAAGAAAAATTACCGCTCAATAATGAATTTATTTAGGAAATACTTGTTTTATATACATAAAAGTGCTTACTTTGCGCTCTGTTTGAAAGAAGTATAGATTAAAACTATAAAAATAAGATAGAAATGTCGAAGATTTGTCAAATTACCGGAAAGAAAGCCATGATTGGCAACAATGTTTCACACTCAAAGAGAAGAACTAAAAGAACCTTTGATTTGAACTTGTTTAACAAAAAGTTCTACTATGTAGAACAGGACTGCTGGATCAGCCTGAGCCTCTGTGCCGCTGGTTTGCGTATTATTAATAAAAAAGGTTTGGACGCTGCTTTGAATGATGCGGTTGCCAAAGGGTATTGTGATTGGAAAACCATTAAAGTTGTTGGCTAAAACGTTAAAAAGAGGAGAAACTGATTATGGCAAAGAAAGCAAAAGGTAATAGAGTTCAGGTGATTCTGGAATGCACAGAACACAAAGATAGCGGTATGCCGGGAACATCTCGTTATATCACAACTAAGAACAGAAAAAATACTACTGAAAGACTTGAGTTGAAGAAATACAACCCAATTCTGAAAAGAGTAACAGTACACAAAGAAATTAAATAATAAAGAAAGAGTATAACCCATGGCAAAGAAAACAGTAGCAAGTTTGCACGAAGGATCTAAAGAAGGTCGTGCTTATACTAAGGTTATCAAAATGGTTAAATCTCCGAAAACTGGAGCTTACATTTTTGATGAACAAATGGTTCCTAACGAAAAAGTACAAGACTTTTTTAAGAAATAAGCCGGTTGCATAAATAGCAATCCGAAAAATCCTCTCACTGATATTCATTGAGGGGATTTTTTTTGCCAATTTTATTCGCTTCATTTTTTACTTTACGCTAGTTTTATTATATCTTTGTAGCATAATGTATTATACAAATAATTGTAATCATGGGATTTTTTAGTTTTTTCTCAAAGGAAAAGAAGGAAACTTTAGATAAAGGATTATCTAAAACCAAAGAAAGTGTATTCAGCAAGATTGCCCGTGCGGTGGCCGGAAAATCGAAGGTGGATGATGAAGTGCTGGATAATCTGGAAGAGGTTCTTATCACATCGGACGTAGGGGTAGAGACTACTCTTAATATCATCAAGCGTATCGAAAAACGAGCAGCAGAAGATAAATATGTAAATACACAAGAGTTGAATTCGATTCTTCGTGAAGAAATAGCTGCATTACTGACTGAAAATAATTCGGATGATGTTGCCGATTTCGATGTTCCGGTAGAGAAAAAGCCTTATGTTATTATGGTGGTGGGTGTAAACGGAGTTGGTAAAACAACCACTATTGGTAAACTAGCTTATCAATTTAAGAAAGCCGGTAAATCTGTATATTTGGGGGCAGCCGATACTTTTCGTGCAGCAGCAGTGGAGCAATTGGTGATATGGGGCGAGAGAGTGGATGTTCCGGTCATTAAACAAAAGATGGGGGCCGATCCGGCTTCTGTTGCGTTTGATACGTTAAGCTCTGCAGTAGCTAATAACGCTGATGTGGTGATTATTGATACAGCAGGACGTTTGCACAATAAAGTTGGCTTGATGAACGAGCTGACGAAAATTAAAAATGTAATGAAAAAAGTAGTGCCTGATGCTCCAAACGAGGTGTTGTTGGTGCTTGATGGCTCGACCGGACAAAATGCTTTTGAGCAGGCAAAACAATTCACACTTGCAACAGAAGTAACTGCTATGGCTATAACCAAATTGGATGGGACGGCAAAAGGTGGCGTTGTTATCGGAATTTCAGATCAGTTTAAGATTCCGGTGAAATATATCGGATTGGGTGAGGGTATGGAAGACCTACAGGTGTTCCGCAAGAAAGAATTTGTAGACTCCTTATTTGGAGAGAATGCATGAAAAGAAAAACTATAGATATCATAACATTAGGGTGCTCAAAGAACCTGGTGGATTCAGAACAGTTGATGCGTCAATTGGAAGAAGCCGGATATGATGTAACCCATGACTCGGAAAAACCGACAGGAGAGATAGCTGTTATCAATACCTGTGGTTTTATCGGTGATGCAAAAGAAGAATCGATTAATATGATTCTGGAGTTTGCACAAGAAAAAGAAGAAGGCAATTTGGAGAAACTTTTTGTAATGGGCTGTCTTTCGGAACGTTATTTAAAGGAATTAGCGATTGAGATTCCTCAGGTTGATAAGTTTTATGGAAAATTCAATTGGAAGGGGTTGTTACAGGATTTGGGCAAAGCTTACCATGAGGAGCTTCATATTGAGCGTACTCTTACCACTCCCAAACATTATGCTTATCTGAAAATATCAGAGGGTTGTGATCGTAAATGCTCTTATTGTGCTATACCGATTATTACAGGAAGACATGTATCTCGTCCTATAGAAGAAATCTTGGATGAGGTGAGATATTTGGTTTCCAATGGTGTAAAGGAGTTTCAGGTAATTGCTCAGGAATTAACTTACTATGGAGTGGATTTATATAAGAAGCAAATGCTTCCGGAGTTGATCGAACGCATTTCTGAGATTCCGGGTGTAGAATGGATACGTTTACATTATGCATATCCGGCACATTTCCCTGAAGAGTTGTTCCGAGTGATGCGTGAACGAGATAATGTATGTAAATACATGGATATTGCATTACAGCATATCAGTGATAATATGCTGCAACGTATGCGTCGTCATGTGACGAAAAAGGAGACTTACCGGTTGATTGAACAATTTCGTAAGGAAGTTCCCGGGATTCATTTGCGTACGACGTTGATGGTGGGACATCCAGGAGAGACAGAAGGGGATTTTGAGGAATTGAAAGAGTTTGTACGTAAAGTGCGCTTTGACAGGATGGGGGCTTTTACTTATTCAGAAGAAGAAGGAACATATGCTGCGGCTAATTATGAAGACTCTATTCCTCAGGAGCTAAAACAGGCACGATTGGATGAGTTAATGGCTATTCAGCAAGGAATTTCTACTGAATTAAGTGCATCAAAAGTTGGACAAAAAATGAAAGTCATTATTGATCGTATAGAAGGTGAATATTACATTGGGCGTACAGAGTTTGATTCTCCGGAAGTAGATCCTGAAGTTTTAATAAGGTGTGAAGGGGATAATTTAATGATTGGTAACTTTTATCAAGTACAAGTGATTGATTCCGATGAATTCGATCTTTTTGGTGAAATAATTTAAATATATTTCCTGAAGAATTTGTTTTTTGATCTGGATTGATTAATATAGCAACATATTTTTAAAATTGTAGGATTTTGAATAATAAAGAATTTACTTCTGAACTTTCTCGCAGATTGGGGTATAATACAAAATATACTTCTGAACTGATAACATCTCTGCTGTCTGATATTACTCAGGAATTGCAGGAAAGCAATGCTATAGGAATACAGGGATTTGGTACTTTTGAGGTAAAAAAGAAAGCAGAACGTATTGTCATCAATCCCGTCACTAAGTTGCGACTGTTGGTTCCACCCAAGTTAGTACTGGCGTTTAAGCCGAGTCCTATATTAAAAGATAAGTTTAAAGAAACATTTCCGTATGAATGAAAAGTTGACTATACAATATCTTGTTGAACTACTGGTTAACAGACATGAGGTTTCTCAAGAAGATGCTGATGTTTTCGTCCGGGAGTTTTTCTTATTGATAGAACAAGCTTTGGACGCTGATCAATATGTGAAAATCAAAGGATTGGGTACATTCAAATTGATAGGGGTCAATAGTCGTGAAAGTGTAAATGTCAATACGGGTGAACGTATTAAAATAGAGGGACATACTAAGATTTCTTTTACTCCTGACCCTTCTTTAAGAGATATCATAAATAGACCTTTTTCACATTTCGAAACAGTAGTGCTGAATGAGAATACAGTCTTGGAAGATACGCCAATAGAGGAATTGGAGGAAGAATCAGGGAATATATCCGAAACAACTGAGCCTCCGTTAATAACAGAGACTATAGAGAGAGAGGAAGCAAAAGCAGAGGAGAAGGTGGTTGAAACAGAGGCGAATGGGAAAGTAGAACCGGAAACCTCAAAAGGGCAGGATGTTGTGTCGTCAGATGTGGAAGTTGCAGAAGACGTTTCGGAAGTTATGAAGGAATCCGAAAGGACAGAGGTTGTAGATGATATTGACATACTTGAAACTGTTGAAGATGTTAGCATACATAAAGGTAGTGAAGCTGTAGTAGAAGGTTCATCCATTGCTGAGGTTCGAGAAGAGGGTGGATTGGATAAAGTAGTGGAAAATTCTGAAGAGCCAATCCAGTTCACTGGAGATACAGGGCAAGAAACTACAGATAATTTAAAAAAGGTGATAGAAGACGAAGGTTCTCCTAGATTGACTGCCGAAGAAATTATAGCACGGGAGATTCAAAAAGCAGAAGTATCGACTATCCCTGTAAAAAAGGAAAAGCGCCCAAAGAAGGAAGTTAAACCGGAAAACCAAAAATCTCCTGTTCCTTACTTAATAGTAATTATAGTAGTTGTTATGTCGCTTTGCGGTGCAGCATTAGTTTTTATTTATTATCCGGATTTGTTTTCTAAAAAAGAATCGGAACAGTCAATAACCACAGAGACTGTAGAGAAAAAAGAACCGATACGGGAAATTCCATTGGATACTGTTGCAAAAGCGGATACTATTGTCAAGGTGGTAGCAAAGACTCCGAATCAACAGGAGATAAAACAGATGTCTGAGCGTGTCAATGTGTCGGAGAAAGTAGATAAAACTTCAGAAAGTGAATCGGTATCCCGGGAAAAGAGCACTAAAACAGTGTCAATCCCAGTCAAGCCGGATTCAGTGAATTATACAATTACCGGTACTAAGGCGACTTATACAATTAAAGAAGGTGAAACTCTGACTAGGGTATCTCTACGGTTTTATGGTACAAAAGATTTATGGCCCTATATCGTTAAACATAATCGGGGAGTGATTAAGAATCCGAATAATGTACCGTATGGTACTGTACTTAAAATACCGGAATTGGTTAAAAAATGACAGTCTAATGTGATCACCCGGGTGTATACAAGTTTATACATTCGGGTGTTGTGTTTATGTTATACAAATACAAAAGCGTATGAAAGTACCTTAATCTAAAGACTTCGCATTGTTTTTTAATAAAAATTAGTTGGAATGGTTAAAGATATAGTGTACTTTTGGAATCGAAATTAAAAAGCCTTACAACATAGGCTTTGCTCATATTATTAAAAAGAAAATTAAACAATAAAATAATTAGTATTTATGGCTGAATCAATTGACATCCGCGAATTGAACGAGCGGATTGAAAGACAGAGTGCTTTCGTTACCAATCTTACAACAGGCATGGACCAAATCATTGTGGGTCAGAAACATTTGGTAGAGTCACTGTTAATCGGACTACTTTCTGATGGACACGTGCTGCTTGAAGGTGTACCGGGTTTGGCAAAAACTTTGGCCATTAAGACATTGGCCTCGTTGATCGATGCAAAATACAGCCGCATACAGTTTACGCCTGACTTATTGCCAGCTGACGTTGTCGGTACGATGGTTTACAGTCAGAAGGATGAAAGTTTCCAAGTGAAGAAAGGTCCGATTTTTGCTAATTTTGTATTGGCTGATGAAATAAACCGTGCTCCCGCTAAAGTTCAAAGTGCTTTGCTTGAAGCAATGCAGGAACGTCAAGTAACTATTGGTAAAGAAACATTCTTGTTACCTGAACCGTTCCTTGTTTTGGCTACTCAGAACCCGATAGAACAGGAAGGTACATATCCGCTTCCGGAAGCTCAGGTAGACCGTTTTATGTTAAAGGTGATTATTGATTATCCGAAACAGGAAGAGGAGAAATTAATTATTCGCCAAAATATCAATGGAGAGAAATTTAATGTGAAGCCTATCTTGAAGGCTGAAGAGATTATCGAGGCACGTAAAGTGGTTCGTCAAGTTTATTTAGACGAGAAGATTGAACGTTATATTGTAGATATCGTGTTTGCTACACGTTATCCGGAAAAATATGATTTGAAAGAATTGAAAGATATGATTGGATTCGGTGGGTCACCTCGTGCCTCTATTAATTTAGCTTTGGCTGCACGTACATATGCGTTTATCAAACGTCGTGGCTATGTGATTCCAGAAGATGTACGTGCTGTTGCGCATGATGTACTTCGTCATCGTATCGGATTGACATATGAAGCGGAGGCTAGCAATGTGACTTCTGATGAAATTGTCAGCAAAATATTGAATAAGGTAGAAGTGCCTTAATTTTAGTTGAGAATGAACAATCCTCAATTACCAATTTTCAATTCTCAATTAAATAGATGGAAACAAGTGAAATTCTAAAAAAAGTTCGTCGGATTGAAATAAAGACGCGTGGACTGTCTAACAATATCTTTGCAGGCCAGTATCATTCAGCTTTTAAAGGTAGGGGTATGGCTTTTTCCGAGGTGCGCGAATATCAGTTTGGCGATGATATCCGTGACATTGACTGGAATGTGACAGCGCGTTTCAATAAACCTTTTGTGAAGGTGTTTGAAGAAGAACGCGAGTTGACGGTAATGTTGATGGTAGATGTTTCCGGCAGTTTGGAATTTGGCACTGTAAAACAGCTGAAGAAGGATATGGTGACAGAAATTGCGGCCACTCTTGCATTTTCTGCTATCCAGAACAATGATAAAATCGGAGTTATTTTCTTCTCAGACAGAATAGAAAAGTTTATTCCTCCTAAAAAAGGACGTAAGCATATTCTATATATCATTCGTGAATTGATTGATTTTAAGCCCGATAGTCGTCGGACCAACATACGTCTTGCTTTGGAATATTTGACGAATGTAATGAAAAGACGTTGTACCGCTTTTATTCTGTCTGACTTTATCGATCAGGAAAGTTTTAAGAATGCAATGACCATAGCGAATAGGAAACATGATGTAGTTGCCATTCAAGTATATGACAGGCGAGTTGCCGAGTTGCCGGCAGTAGGTCTGATGCGGATTAAAGATGCGGAAACCGGACATGAACAATGGATCGACACATCTTCGGCTGGAGTACGTAGGGCACATCATGAATGGTGGGTGAATAAACAAACTGAGTTAGATGAAACGTTTACCAAAAGTAATGTCGATTCTGTTTCGGTACGTACTGATCAGGATTATGTCAAAGCATTACTGAATTTGTTTGCTAAACGAAATTAACGGGAAAGATGAATAAATATATATTGCTGATAGTATTGTTATTTCTGGTTTCTGGCAGAATTGCTGCACAGTCAGTGACTGTGGATGCCAAAATAGACTCTTTGCAAATTCTGATAGGAGAACAGGCGAAAGTGCAATTACAAGTAGCGATGGATGCGAAGCAGAGGGCTGTTTTTCCGTCATTTACAGATACATTGGTACGTGGTGTGGAAATTGTGGATATTGCTAAACCCGATACACAATATTTGAATGATCGCCAGAGAATGCTGATTACTCAAGAATATACGGTAACTTCTTTTGATTCGGCATTATATTATATTCCTCCTATGGGAGTAAAGATTGATAATAAAGAGTATAAATCAAAGGCGTTGGCATTGAAGGTATATTCAATGCCTGTAGATACGTTACATCCTGATCAATTTTTTGGTCAGAAGACTGTCATGAAAGCTCCCTTTGCCTGGGAGGATTGGTATGGTTTGATTGCTTGCTCTTTTCTGGCATTACCATTGCTCGGATTGCTTATTTATCTGATCATCCGTATCCGTGATAATAAGCCTATTATTCGTAAAGTGAAAGTTGAACCTAAGTTGCCTCCGCATCAATTGGCAATGAAAGAGATTGAGCGAATAAAGACTGAGAAAATTTGGCAAAAAGGACAATCGAAGGAGTATTATACTGAATTGACAGATGCTCTTCGTACATATATTAAAAATAGATTTGGCTTTAATGCATTGGAGATGACTTCATCCGAAATAATAGATAAACTGCTGGAATTTAATGATAAAGAAGCTATATCAGATTTGAAATATTTATTCCAGACAGCTGATTTAGTAAAGTTTGCCAAGCATGATCCGCAGATGAATGAGAATGATGCGAATTTGATCAATGCAATTGACTTTATAAATGAAACGAAACAATTGGAAGAAGAGAATCAGAAGCCGCAACCTACTGAAATCACGATAATAGAGAAACGATCTTTACGTACGAAGATATTGCTGATCTGTGGTATCGTATTCCTGTCGGCAGCTCTTATTGCGACCTTCGTCTATATTGGGTTGCAACTCTATAATCTATTTGGATAATAGATTTTGACTTTTATTGTTTAAAATAAGAAATAGTAAATTATAAATAGAATGGTTTTTGCCAATATTGAATATTTGTTTTTGCTGCTGTTGCTTGTGCCATATATTGTATGGTACATAATGAAGCGGAAAAAGACTGAGCCGACTCTTCAGATTTCTGATGCACGAGTATATGCGCATGCCCCTAAAAGTTACAAGAATTATCTGCTTCATGTACCGTTTGGTCTGCGTATCATCACTCTAATATTGATTATTTTGGTTTTGGCACGTCCCCAAACAACAAACAGCTGGCAGAACAGCGAAATTGAAGGTATTGATATTATGTTGGCTATTGATGTGTCGACCAGTATGTTGGCAGAAGATTTGAAACCCAACAGGTTGGAAGCTGCCAAAGATGTGGCTGCGGAATTCATCAACGGTCGCCCGAATGATAACATAGGAATTACACTGTTTGCCGGTGAAAGTTTTACTCAGTGTCCTTTGACAGTAGATCATGCTGTATTACTTAACTTATTTCAGGGGATACAGTGCGATATTATTGAAGATGGAACAGCAGTTGGTATGGGAATTGCCAATGCAGTAACCAGGTTGAAAGATAGTAAAGCAAAATCAAAAGTGATTATTTTGTTGACGGATGGTACCAATAATAAAGGAGATATTTCTCCATTGACCGCTGCTGAAATTGCGAAGAGTTTTGGTATACGTGTTTATACTATTGGTGTGGGAACAAACGGTATGGCTCCATATCCGGTACGGGTTGGTGGTACAACACAGTATATTAATACTCCGGTAGAGATTGATGAGAAGACTCTTACTCAAATAGCAGGTACTACGGATGGGAACTATTTTCGTGCTACCAGTAATTCGAAGCTGAAAGAGGTTTATGAAGAGATTGATAAATTGGAAAAAACAAAGTTGAATGTGAAAGAGTACAGTAAACGTCAGGAAGAATATCGTTGGTTTGCGTTAGCTGCATTCTTATGTATATTGCTTGAGGTACTGTTACGGAACTCAATATTGAAGAAGATACCATAAAATTGATAAAAAGATGTTTCGATTTGAAGAACCTGCATATTTATATTTGTTGCTGCTGCTACCATTGCTGGCAGCCTTCTACCTTTATTCTAATTATAGAAAGAGGAAGGCTATTCGTAAATTCGGAGATCCGGTGTTGATGGCACAATTGATGCCTGATGTATCTAAATATCGTCCGGATGTAAAATTCTGGTTGTTATTTACTGCCATAGGTCTATTTGCTGTACTATTGGCTCGTCCGCAATTCGGCTCTAAATTGGAGACAGTAAAGCGCAAAGGGGTGGAGGTTATGATTGCATTGGATATTTCAAATTCTATGCTTGCCCAAGATGTTCAGCCCAGTCGTTTAGAAAAAGCTAAACGGCTTATATCTAAATTGGTAGATGGTATGGAGAATGACAAGGTAGGAATGATTGTCTTTGCAGGAGATGCCTTTACTCAGTTACCTATAACAAGCGATTATATTTCTGCTAAAATGTTTTTGGAATCAATCAGTCCTTCGTTGATATCTAAACAGGGTACAGCTATCGGTGCTGCTATCAATCTTGCTGCCCGTAGTTTTACTCCGCAAGAAGGAGTGGGACGTGCTATTGTGGTGATTACCGATGGTGAAAATCATGAAGGGGGAGCTGTTGAAGCTGCCAAAGAGGCGGCTAAGAAGGGAATTCAGGTGAATGTATTGGGAGTAGGCTTACCCGATGGAGCTCCCATTCCGATTGAGGGCAGTAACGACTTTCGTCGTGACCGTGAAGGGAATGTAATTGTGACTCGTCTGAATGAGGCAATGTGTCAAGAGATAGCAAAGGAAGGAAATGGTATTTATATTCGTGTAGATAATTCTAATTCTGCTCAGAAAGCTATTAATCAAGAGATTAATAAAATGGCTAAATCGGATGTTGAATCTAAGGTTTATACAGATTACAATGAACAGTTCCAAGTGATTGCATGGATGATATTGCTCTTGTTATTGGTGGAAATGTTGATTCTGGACCGCAAAAATCCATTGTTTAAGAACATCAGGTTGTTTTCTAATAAGTAGTAATGTATATGTCAAGAAATAAGTATATATTGTTTGCTCTGTTGCTATCGCTTTCTGCGGGTGCGTTTGCACAAAAAGCCGAGCGTGATTATATCCGTAAAGGTAATCGTCTGTTTAAAGACAGTGTTTTTGTGGATGCTGAAGTTAATTACCGTAAAGCATTAGAGGCAAATCCTAAGTCTACTATTTCCATGTACAACTTGGGTAATACGTTGTCGCAGCAGCAAAAGTTCAAAGATGCGATGGAACAATACGTTGCGGCAACCAGTATAGAAAAAGATAAAGCTAAACTGGGACAAATTTATCATAATATGGGAGTGTTATTCCAGTCTGGTAAAGATTATCAAAAAGCGGTTGAAGCTTATAAGATGTCTTTGAGAAATAATCCGAAAGACGATGAAACCCGCTATAATCTGGCATTAGCTCAAAAGTTGCTGAAGGATCAACAGCAAAATCAGCAGAATCAAGATCAGAATCAGGATCAGAATAAAGATGATCAACAAAAGCAACAAGATAAAAAAGATCAGAATAAGCAGAATGATCAAAATAAAGATCAACAACAGCAACAACCTCCTAAATCAGAGAAAAATGATAACGAAATGTCTAAGGAGAATGCGGAACAGCTGCTCAATTCTGTGATGCAAGATGAAAAAGGGGTTCAGGATAAAGTGAAAAAGCAACAGACTCTTCAAGGAAGACGTCTGGAAAAAGACTGGTAATAATAAAATAATTGATGATAAAAACTTCAGATGAAATGAGAAAATTGATTTTCTTATTGATTGCACTGGTAGCCATGACTACGCAAGCGCAGGCTGACGGAAAGGTAGTGTTTACTGCATCTGCCCCCGATGCTGTAGTAGTAGGTGACCAGTTCAGGTTATCGTATACGGTAAATACGATAAAAGTACGAGATTTTCGTGTGCCTTCTATTAAAGGATTTGAGGTGTTAATGGGACCTAACCGTTCACAACGTATGCAATCGATTAATGGGGTTACTAATAATAGTATTACCTTTACTTATATCTTAATGGCTACGGCTGAAGGAGAGTATTCTATTCCAGGTGCAACGATTACGGCTGACGGGAATCAGATGGTTTCTAATTCGGTAAAAATTAAAGTTCTTCCTCCGGATAAAACCGGGAATACGGCAGATGGCAAAGGAACTGCATCGTCTGGCAATCAAAGTGGAACGTCTTCCTCTGTTTCTAACCAAGACTTACTTATAACTGCGACGGCCAATAAAACGAATGTATATGAGCAGGAAGCCTTTCTATTAACTTTTAAGATTTACACAAGAGAGTCTCAACTTCGCTTTGAGAATGTGAAGCTTCCTGATTTTAAGGGATTTCATTCACAAGAAATAGAGATGCCTGCTAATGCAAAATGGTCACAGGAACATTATAAGGGAAAGAACTATTTTACGACAGTGTATCGTCAATTTGTATTGTTCCCACAGCAGTCTGGAAAACTGACTATTGAGCCTGCACGTTTTGATGCTACCATTGCTAAAGCTGTACAATCTGATGATCCGTTTGATGCTTTCTTTAATGGTGGAAGCAATTATGTGAATGTAAGTAAGGTGATTGTAACTCCTAAGATTACGGTTAATGTGAATCCGTTACCGACAGGTAAACCTGCCAATTTCTCCGGAGGAGTAGGGGAGTTTAGTATCACTTCTTCCATTAATTCTAAAGAAGTGAAAACGAATGATGCTATCACAATAAAGTTAGTGATTTCGGGAACCGGTAATTTAAAATTAATTGCAAATCCGGAAATAAAATTCCCGGAAGATTTTGATGTATATGATCCAAAGGTGGATAGCAAAGTTCGTTTGACTCAAGAAGGACTTTCCGGTAATAAAGTTATTGAATATCTTGCTATTCCGAGACATGCAGGAGTTTATAAAATACCAGGAGTATCCTTCAGTTATTTTGATATCAAGTCGAAATCCTATAAAACACTGAATACCGAAGATTATGAGGTTAAGGTGGAAAAAGGAGCAGGAAATGCAGATCAGGTTATTGCCAACTTTACTAATAAAGAAGATCTGAAAGTATTGGGTGAAGATATTCGCTATATAAAACTAAATGATGTGAAGCTTCAGCCAAAAGATAATCTTTTGTTTGGCTCTTTACTTTATTGGCTATTCTACATTGTTCCCGCCGTGGTGTTTATTGTCTTCTTTATAGTTTATCGCAAACAGGCTGCCGAGAATGCCAATGTAGCCAAGATGCGTACAAAGAAAGCCAATAAAGTGGCTACTAAACGAATGAAGTTAGCTGGTAAATTGCTTGCGGAGAATAGCAAGGAGGCATTTTATGATGAAGTACTTAAAGCTCTATGGGGATATATCAGTGATAAACTTAATATTCCGGTTTCTCGTTTGTCTAAAGATAATGTAGAAGAGAAACTTAGAAATTATGGAGTCAGTGACGAATTAATAAAGGATTTCCTGAATGCTCTGAATGAATGTGAGTTTGCACGTTTTGCTCCAGGAGATGAGAGTCAGGCTATGGATAAAGTTTATTCATCGTCATTGGAAGTTATGAGTAAGATGGAAAATTCAATAAAACGCTAATTTAGAGAAGAATAAGTCATGAAAAAAATATTGTTTATTGCTTTGGGTTTGTTAATGGCAGTAACTTCTTTCGGGCAGGATTCGTTAATAACAGATTCTACTCAGATGATACAGGGAGATACTGTCAGTATCCATAATGCAGAGTTTTCCGGTTCCAAATTAGAAGATGCCACAAAAGCTGAGGGAGATAGTGCATATATCAGAAATGACTTTGCGTCTGCAATCCAGATTTATGAATCACTTTTGCGTAAAGGTGAGTCGGCCGATGTATATTATAATCTTGGTAATAGCTATTATAAAATAAATGAGATAGCAAAAGCCATTTTAAACTATGAAAAGGCCTTGTTGCTTCAGCCCGGTAATGGAGATATTCGTGCCAATTTGGAGATAGCTCGTGGTAAGACTGTAGATAAAGTAGAAGTTGTTCCTGAGATATTCTTTGTTACATGGACAAAGGCATTAATTAATAGTATGAGCGTGGATTCATGGGCCATATGGGGGATTGTGAGTTTCTTGCTGCTAATTGTCTCTTTATATTTCTTTATTTTCTCGAAACAAGTGGTGTTGAAGAAAGTTGGTTTTATTGCAGGCATTATCTTTTTGATAGTTGTTGTAATGGCAAATGTTTTTGCTTCTAAGCAGAAAGAAGAGTTGTTGAACAGGGATACTGCGATAATAATGAGTCCGAGCGTAACGGTTAGAAGTACACCTAGCGAAAATGGTACCAGCCTATTTATTCTTCATGAAGGGCACAAGGTTAACATTAAAGATGATTCAATGAAAGACTGGAAAGAAATCCGCCTTGAAGATGGAAAAGTGGGATGGGTGCCGGTTGGTTCAATTGAGATTATTTAAGAATAGAATCTATAAATATTTCATCAAAGTCCGCCCTCAATAATCTAAGATTTATTGGAGGCGGACTTTATTGTATTATAACAAGTTATCGTTGATTTAGATTGTTTTAGCGAAAAAAGAGAAGCTTTTGTTTTGTTTTATCTTTTTTTTTCCTTAAGTTTATAGCGTGATAATAAAGTCACATAGTATTAACCATTAAATTTATGAGACATGAGAACAATAACATTTAATGAACTCCGTAAAATTAAAGATTCATTGCCTAGCGGTAGCATGCATAGAATAGCAGACGAACTCAATTTAAACGTCGATACAGTGAGAAACTTCTTTGGTGGTCATAATTTTAAGGAAGGGAAAAGTGTCGGAATACATCTTGAGCCTGGTCCGGATGGTGGATTGGTTATGATTGATGATACCACTGTGCTCGATCGGGCATTAAGAATATTGGATGAATTAAATATGAGTAAAGAAGAAGCTACCGAATCTGTGCAGGTTTAAATAAGAGATAAAGTCAGAATCCCAATTGGCAAAACAATTGGGATTTCTTATTTGTTGAATTCAATAAATAAACGAATTATGGAAGAGAAATTAGTAACTTTAGCTATTCTGACTTATACAAAAGCTCAGATATTGAAGAATGTTCTTGAGAATGAGGGTATAGAGACGTACATTCACAATGTAAACCAGATACAGCCGGTTGTTTCATCCGGTGTGCGTTTACGTATTAAAGAAAGTGATTTGCCGCGTGCATTGAAGATTACCGAGAGTTCTGCCTGGCTTGCTGAAAGTATAGTAGGAGAGAAGACCCCTAAAGTGGAGCATCGCACTAAGAAGGTCCTTATTCCGGTTGATTTCTCTAACTATTCAATGAAAGCTTGTGAATTTGGTTTCAATTTTGCCAAATCTTTTGATGCGGAGGTTATCTTGCTACATGTCTACTTTACACCAATTTATGCTTCATCATTGCCATATGGAGATGTATTTAACTATCAGATTAGTGATGAAGAGACTGTGAAGAATGTATTGCATAAAGTACATGATGATCTGAATACTCTGTCGGAGAAGATTAAGCAAAAAGTAGCATCCGGAGAGTTTCCTGATGTCAAATATACGTGTGTCTTGCGCGAAGGTATCCCGGAAGAAGAAATACTCAGATATAATAAAGAACATCGTCCCAGAATCATTATAATGGGTACTCGAGGTAAGAATCAGAAGGATATTGATCTTATTGGTAGTGTAACTGCCGAGATAATTGAACGTAGTCATACTACAGTGCTGGCTATTCCCGAAAATACTCCTTTCAATCGTTTCAATGAAGTGAAACGGATTGCCTTTATGACGAACTTTGACCAACGTGATTTGATTGCTTTCGATTCATTTATCAATGGACTTAGCCCATTTCATTTTTCTGTTTCTCTTATTCATTTATCGGATGTAAAAGATACATGGAATGAAATAAAATTAGCTGGTATTAAGGATTATTTCCAAAAGCAATATCCGGATCTTGAGATTCATTATGATGTGGTGATGAGTAATGATTTTCTGAATAGTTTGGATAATTACATTAAAACAAATCAGATTGACATTATCACATTAACTTCTTATAAACGGAATATATTTTCCCGTTTGTTCAATCCCGGTATTGCTCGTAAGATGATCTTCCATTCAGATACACCGTTGTTAGTTATTAACGGATGATCAGACACCTAAAAAAATAAGCTTTAAATTAATGGAATAATCAACATTATGTTTAATAAGAAAGAGGCAATTTACTTATATATAGTAAATTGCCTCTTTTATTTAATCCCTATTTCCATCTTGCTAATTTTGCCTTCTTTAGCTCTTAAAAAAATAAGAACCTGCATCCTGACAGGTTTTAGTCATTTCATTCACCATAAAACGAATAAGAAATAGATTTCACCTATTTCTCTTTTTGTGTTACGCTATTGTTCAGGATCAGATCAAGCAAAAAAAAGAGGCTGCCCAATTTCTCGAATCAGGCAACCCCTTTCACAAAAATCTTTGCGAAAAAAGATCTATTTGATCATTACATCATTTTCTCGATTTCTTCGAATTCCGGTCCCATATTCAAGTTGTAATATACCCGGTAAAGACCTTGTAACCACAAATCTTTCTGATCAGGTTTCAGCTCTCTTGCTTTTTCGTAATACGGTTTAGCAGCTTCGTAGAATTTCTTGATCTCAGCTTGTGCTGTTGCATAATTCGGGTCATTGATATCTGCCGGTGCTTTGTCAGCATATTCTTGTGCTTGTAACAGGTATACCAAACCTAAATTTGAGCATGCTTCTGCATATGCAGGATCTATGTCGAGAGTCTTTTTATAGAACTCAATTGCTTTCTCATAATCTTTCATATTATGATACAGATATGCCTTCACATACAGATATAATTTGTTATTCGGATCTTTAGCCAACATATCATCAGCAAACTGCATTGCTTTATCATTTTGGTTGGAGCTGCTATAGTAGTCAACCAGATTTGCGAAGAAATATTGATTTTCAGGGAACTTAACAATACCTTCCTGCAATTTTTCTACCCATTTAGCAGTATCACCTTTAGCTTTGTAAGCATCTGTCAACAATTGCATTGCAAATTGGCCATTTTCTTTGTCTTTCAGAGCATATTGAGCATATTTCATGACAGCATCTTTGTCACCTACTCTATCTGCAGCCAAAGTGGCATAATATGCTACCTGTGGCAAAATGGTGTCTTTTTCCAGCAAGTTTTCTTTTTCCATCATAGGCAGTGTAGCTGCATCTACATAAGCTGCAAAATATTTTAATGCGTCTTCGTTCTTATTTAAATTGAAGTATTGAATACCACCATTAATCAAGTTAGGACGTTCTGCCAGAATTGTTTTTGAGTTGGCGCTTCTGTATTTGTTTTTAATTTTACCCTTTTCATTAGGAATCTGTGCCAGTTCGTCACATTTAACATAATAATTGTACATATTCAGTACGCTATTGTATACTTTCAATGTATCATAAGGTTTTCTCAGATAAGCATTTTCCATCTCCTTTTCGTTGATTCTTTTCTGAATATAACCTGCTACGTCCCAAGTTGCCGCATTATCCTTTGTTTCAGGGTTAGTTAATGCTTCGTTAATCAGTTGTTCAGCTTTTGCGAAGTCAGGTTTTACTTCTCCGGCAATGCTTTTCGCTTCTTTTACATTTTTCTCCTGAGCGAATGCAAAACTTACTGCCATCAGTAAAACCATTGAAAATAATACTCTTTTCATGATTGTTGTTTGATTAATTATTAATATTATGTCTATTCTTCTGTTTCATTTACCGGTGTATTCGTTTCCGGATCGCTTGGAATATTTCCTTCTCTTTCTTCTTCCGGAACTTCATCTTCCAGGCTTTCGGATGTAACTTTACATACAGAACCGATCTGGTCGTTACGTTTTTCAAGATTGATCAGACGGACTCCTTGAGTTGCACGGCCCATGATGCGGACATCAGCTACTTTCAGACGAATTGTAATACCCGATTTATTAATGATCATCAGGTCGTTTTCGTCTGTTACAGACTTGATTGTAACCAGTTTACCTGTTTTTTCGGTAATATTCATGGTCTTCACACCTTTGCCGCCACGGTTTGTTTTACGATAATCTTCAATATCAGAACGTTTACCATAGCCTTGTTCGGAGACAACCATTACGGACTCTGTCTCGAGATCCTTAATGCAAATCATGCCTATTACTTCATCCTGTCCGTCGTCATCCAGTGTGATACCACGAACTCCGGTAGCTGTACGGCCCATTACGCGAACTGCTGCTTCATGGAAACGTATTGCGCGTCCGTTACGGTTGGCTATGATGATTTCGTTGTTTCCGTTGGTCATACGCACTTCTATTACTCGGTCGTCTTCACGTATAGTAATTGCATTGACACCATTCTGGCGCGGGCGTGAGTATTGTTCCAAAGATGTTTTCTTTATAACGCCATTCTTGGTACAGAACAGTACATAATGACTGTTAATATATTCCTGGTCATTCAAACTCTTCACACGCAAATATGCATTAACAGCATCGTCCGAGTCAATGTTCAGCAAGTTCTGGATAGCACGGCCCTTAGAGTTCTTTGTTCCTTCAGGTATTTCATATACCTTCAGCCAGTAACATTTACCCTTTTGAGTAAAGAACATCATCGTGTTGTGCATTGTTGCCGGGTAGATGTGCTCAACAAAGTCTTCATCACGGGTTTCAGTACCCTTCGAGCCTACTCCACCGCGGTTTTGAGCACGGAATTCTGTCAATGGTGTACGTTTGATATATCCCATGTGTGAGATGGTGATAATCATCTGATCATCCGCATAAAAGTCTTCCGGATTGAATTCTTCTGATGAATAAACGATTTCAGAACGGCGTTCGTCACCATATTTAGCTCTTACTTCCAGCAATTCGTCTTTGATTACTTTACGGCATACTTCATCATCGGCCAGGATACTTTCCAAATATGCTATCTGCTTCATAACCTCCTCGTATTCAGCATGGAGCTGATCTTGCATCAGACCTGTTAATTGGCGCAGGCGCATTTCAACGATGGCGCGTGCCTGAATTTCGCTCAGGTTGAAGCGTTCCATCAGTCCGGAGATTGCATCGTTTGGTGTTTTGGCGGCGCGGATGATACGAATTACTTCGTCAATATTATCCGAAGCGATAATCAGACCTTCCAAGATGTGTGCACGTTCTTTGGCCTTACGCAGGTCAAATTGAGTACGACGAATTACCACATCGTGTCTATGTTCTACGAAGTAAACAATCAAGTCGCGTAAATTCAGCATTTTAGGGCGTCCGTTGACCAGTGCAACGTTATTTACACCGAATGACGTCTGCAAGGCTGTCATTTTATAGAGCTTGTTCAGCACTACACTTGCATTTGCATCCCGTTTGATATCAATAACGATGCGCATACCTTCACGGTCGGACTCGTCGTTGGCATTTGATATGCCTTCTATTCTTTTTTCATTGACAAGATCAGCAATTGCTTTAATCAATTCTGCCTTATTCACGTTGTAGGGAATCTCTGTAACGACGATCTTATCATGTGTCTGTCCGGATTCGATTTCTGCTTTCGCGCGCATAACCACGCGTCCGCGTCCCGTAAGATAGGCTTCACGTACGCCGCTTATGCCATATATATATCCTCCTGTAGGGAAGTCGGGCGCTTTTACATATTCCATCAGTTCCTCTACGGTCACATCTTTATTGTCAAGATATGCTTCGCAGGCATCGATGACTTCAGACAGATTATGGGGCGGCATGTTGGTTGCCATACCTACAGCAATACCGGAAGCACCGTTAACCAGCAAATTCGGAATACGTGTCGGCATCACTTTGGGTTCCATCAGCGTATTATCGAAGTTAGGTTCGAAATCTACAGTCTCTTTGTAGAGGTCCTGCATCATTTCTTCACCTAATTTGTTCAGACGTGCTTCAGTGTAACGCATGGCAGCAGGACTGTCGCCGTCTACAGAACCGAAGTTACCTTGCCCGTCTACCAGCGGATAGCGCATTGCCCATTCCTGAGCCATACGTACCATCGCAAAATATACAGAAGAGTCTCCGTGCGGGTGATACTTACCAAGTACTTCACCTACGATTCTGGCTGATTTCTTATAGGGTTTGTCTGACGTATTTCCCAGTTCCATCATTCCGTAGAGAATTCTGCGGTGAACGGGCTTAAATCCATCTCTAACATCGGGAAGGGCACGTGAAACGATGACCGACATGGAGTAGTCAATGTACGATGACTTCATTTCCTCCTCGATGTTAATCTTTATAATTCTGTCTTGTTCAAGCATTTAAAAAGATTATTAATTATACATTTGCGGTTTATCAAAAACCACGCTAAAGTACTACTTTTCCTTGATATACGAAAACTTTAACGAAGAAAGTTTTTTGCTTTTTGTAAGAGTGCCCTACCCTTATTCTTTAGGTCTGTGACACCCGGGTCTCGTACCCTCCGACACCCGGGTGTCAGACATCACGACATCCGGGTGTCGGAGGTGCTTTTATCAGTATCTAATGTTTTTTTCTATACTTAATTGTTTTATTATATTATAATGTATAAGAACAAAGGAAATAATGGCACGACATTTGTTATATAATAAATAAAGCAAATGAAGCGCATGCAAACAATATGAAATGCGTATATTTGCCAGTGAATAACCTCTTAGAAGAAGGAAGATAAGTATGAATAATCAATTCTCACAAAAAGTTTCCGATATTATCGTATATAGCAAAGAAGAGGCAAATCGCCTGAAAAGTAGCTATATAGGGCCTGAGCATTTATTGCTTGGTATGCTTCGCGATGGTGAGGGAAAAGCAATCGAGATATTGTCTAAACTCAAAACAAACCTGACCGACATAAAGAAGCAGATTGAGGCCATACTGAAAGAGCATGCAGACGACATGCTGTTGCCTGATGCCGATGTTCCATTGTCAAATGGAGCTGCAAAGATATTGAAACTATGTATTTTAGAAGCACGAGTGATGAAAAGTCAAGTTGCAGATACGGAACATGTACTGCTGGCCATCCTTAAAGATAAGGATAATCTGGCAGCAACGGTTCTTGAAGCGAATCATGTGAATTACCAGCAGGTATTCGAACAATTGTCCTTACAGCCGGATATCAGTGCCGGCATGGGATTTACAGAAGATGATGATGACGAAGAAGAGATGAATCAATCCCGTTCGTCCCATGGATCCGGTGAACGTCAGCAACAGGCGCAGACTGCCTCCAGGAAGCCGACTAATGATACTCCGGTGCTTGATAATTTTGGTACTGATATGACTAAGGCCGCCGAGGAAGGCCGTCTTGACCCTGTGGTGGGACGTGAGCGGGAAATCGAGCGCCTGGCACAGATATTAAGTCGCCGTAAGAAGAATAACCCCATTTTGATCGGTGAACCGGGAGTCGGAAAATCGGCCATAGTGGAAGGTCTGGCACTTCGTATTATACAGAAAAAGGTGTCCCGTATTCTGTTTGATAAGCGTGTGGTTGCACTCGATATGACTGCGGTTGTTGCCGGTACCAAGTACCGCGGACAATTTGAGGAACGCATTCGTTCCATCTTGAACGAATTGCAGAAGAATCCGAATGTGATTCTGTTCATTGACGAGATACATACCATTGTAGGTGCCGGATCGGCAGCCGGATCAATGGATGCTGCCAACATGTTGAAACCGGCATTGGCACGTGGAGAGATTCAGTGTATCGGTGCCACTACCCTTGACGAATATCGGAAGAATATCGAAAAAGACGGGGCGTTGGAGCGTCGTTTCCAGAAGGTAATGGTAGAGCCTACTACAGCTGACGAAACGTTGCAGATTCTTCGTAATATTAAGGATAAATATGAAGATCATCACAACGTAAATTATACGGATGCGGCATTGGAAGCTTGTGTCAAGTTGACAGACCGTTATATAACCGACCGTAACTTCCCGGATAAAGCTATTGATGCACTCGATGAAGCCGGTTCGCGTGTACATCTTACCAATGTGAGTGTACCCAAGGAAATAGAAGATCAGGAGAAGTTGATCGAAGAAGCTAAAAATAACAAGAACGAGGCTGTCAAATCACAGAATTTCGAACTTGCTGCCAGTTTTCGCGATAAGGAAAAAGAACTTGCTGTCCAGTTGGATGTGATGAAGAAAGACTGGGAGGAACGTTTGAAGGATAATCGTGAGACGGTGGATGAGGAAGAAATCGCAAATGTCGTATCAATGATGTCCGGCATTCCGGTACAGCGTATGGCACAGGCGGAAGGCATCAAGTTGGCAGGCATGAAAGAAGACCTGCAATCGAAGGTGATAGCTCAGGACGATGCTATCAAAAAGCTGGTCAAGGCCATTCTGCGCAGCCGTGTCGGACTGAAAGATCCGAATAAACCGATTGGTACATTTATGTTCCTAGGCCCTACCGGTGTTGGTAAAACTCATCTGGCCAAGGAATTGGCTAAATATATGTTTGGCTCTTCGGATGCATTGATCCGTATCGATATGAGTGAGTTTATGGAGAAATTCACAGTCTCACGCTTGGTTGGAGCGCCTCCGGGATACGTAGGATACGAGGAAGGCGGACAATTGACAGAGAAAGTACGCCGTAAACCCTATTCTATCGTATTGCTTGACGAAATAGAAAAGGCGCATCCCGATGTGTTCAATCTGCTTCTCCAGGTGATGGACGAAGGTCGGCTGACTGACAGTTATGGCAGAATGGTTGACTTCAAGAATACTGTTATTATCATGACATCGAATATCGGAACCCGCCAGTTGAAAGAGTTTGGGCGTGGAGTCGGTTTTGCCACTCAAAGCCGTCTTGACGATAAAGAATTCTCTCGCAGCGTGATTCAGAAGGCTCTGAATAAATCGTTTGCACCCGAATTTATAAATCGTGTTGACGAAATCATCACCTTTGACCAGTTGTCATTAGAAGCTATAACGAAGATTATCGATATTGAGTTGAAAGGACTGTATAACAGAATCGAATCTATCGGCTATAAACTGGTCATTGAAGACAAGGCTAAACAGTTTGTCGCTTCAAAAGGCTATGATGTCCAGTACGGTGCACGTCCGCTGAAGCGTGCCATCCAGACCTATCTGGAAGACGGCTTATCGGAACTTATCATTTCGGCTGATCTGAATGAAGGAGATACGATCACTGTCTCTTTAAATGAAGAAAAGGGTGAGTTGGAAATGAAGAATGAAGCCAAAACGGCTGAATAATCCGACTGTTTCTTTCAAACATACGTCAAAATGTCAGACCAGCATGGTCTGGCATTTTTTTTGTCTCTATTCAGGCAATAAAGAAATTCAATTATTAATAACCAAGATCATTTAAAAAATATACGTTATTATGCAAAAAGGTAATATTGGGGTTACAACAGAGAACATTTTCCCTATCATCAAAAAGTTTTTGTACAGTGACCATGAAATCTTCCTGCGGGAATTAGTATCCAATGCCGTTGATGCCACTCAGAAGTTGAATACATTGGCTTCTATCAGTGAATTTAAGGGCGAACTGGGTGATTTGACCGTTCACGTTTCATTAGGTAAAGACACCATTACCATCTCCGATCGTGGTATCGGTTTGACTGCTGAAGAGATTGATAAATATATCAACCAGATTGCCTTTTCGGGGGCTAACGATTTCCTTGAAAAATATAAAAACGATGCGAATGCCATCATTGGACACTTCGGACTTGGGTTCTACTCTGCATTCATGGTTTCCAAGAAGGTTGAAATTATCACCAAATCATATAAAGAAGGTGCACAGGCCGTAAAATGGACTTGCGACGGTAGTCCGGAGTTTACACTTGAAGAGGTGGAGAAAGCGGATCGTGGTACAGATATCGTATTGTATATTGATGATGATTGCAAGGAGTTTCTCGAGGAGTCACGCATCTCTGCCCTCCTGAAGAAATATTGCAGCTTCCTGCCCGTTCCCATCGCTTTTGGTAAAAAGAAAGAGTGGAAAGACGGCAAACAAGTAGAGACGGCGGAAGATAATGTCATCAATGACACCATTCCTTTGTGGACAAAGAAACCGAGTGAATTGTCGGACGAAGATTATAAAAAATTCTATCGTGAGCTTTATCCGATGTCAGACGAACCTTTGTTCTGGATTCATTTGAATGTAGACTATCCGTTCCATCTGACCGGTATCCTCTACTTCCCGAAGGTAAAGAGCAATATTGATTTGAATAAGAATAAGATTCAGTTGTATTGTAATCAGGTTTATGTTACGGATTCTGTAGAAGGTATTGTTCCGGATTTCCTTACTCTGCTCCATGGTGTGCTCGATTCACCGGATATTCCTTTGAATGTATCCCGTTCTTACCTGCAAAGTGATTCGAACGTGAAGAAGATCTCTACCTATATTTCGAAAAAGGTATCAGACCGTCTGCAATCTATCTTTAAGAATGATCGCGCTCAGTTCGAAGAGAAGTGGAATGATTTAAAAATCTTTATTAATTATGGAATGCTCACTCAAGAGGATTTCTATGATAAAGCACAAAAATTCGCCCTTTTCACCGATACGGATGGCAAACATTACACCTTTGAGGAGTACCAGACTTTGATTAAAGATAATCAGACAGATAAAGATAAAAACCTGATCTATCTGTATGCCAATAATAAGGACGAACAGTTTGCCTATATCGAAGCTGCCAAAAATAAAGGTTACAATGTGCTGTTGATGGACGGGCAACTGGATGTGGCCATGGTAAGTATGCTCGAACAGAAACTGGAGAAATCTCGCTTCACCCGTGTAGACAGTGATGTTGTCGACAACCTGATTGTGAAAGAAGATAAGAAGAGCGATGTGCTTGAGGCTTCAAAACAAGAAGCTCTGTCAGCAGCCTTCAAGAGTCAGTTGCCGAAAATGGAAAAGGTTGAATTTAATGTCATGACTCAGGCTTTAGGCGAAAACGGCTCTCCCGTGATGATAACCCAGAGCGAATATATGCGCCGTATGAAGGAAATGGCCAATATTCAGGCTGGCATGAGTTTCTATGGTGAAATGCCCGATATGTTTAATCTGGTATTGAATTCAGACCATAAATTGGTGAAAGAAGTATTGGCTGATGAAGAAAAAGAGTGCAGTGCTGCCATTGCTCCTATACAGACGGAACTGGAAGATGTGACAAAACGTCGTGATGCACTCAAGAAAAAGCAAGAAGGCAAGAAAGACGAAGATATCCCTACTGCGGAGAAAGATGAACTCAATGATCTGGATAAGAAATGGGATGAGTTGAAGCAGCAGAAAGATTCTATTTTTGCCGGATATGCAGGCAAAAACAAAGTGGTACGTCAGTTGATCGATCTAGCGTTGTTGCAAAACAATATGCTGAAAGGTGAAGCATTAAATAACTTTGTAAAAAGAAGCATTGAGCTGATTTAAGCAGCCGCTTTTTAATTTCATAATATCATTCAAAGAGCATTACGTGCATGAAAATGTATCGTAATGCTCTTTTTTCATTAGAAATGTATGTCAGCTGTCGGTAAATTGGAAACTATTGTATATATTTGAACGATGATTTAACCCTCTATATAGTGTTTTGCTGGACCTTATGAAGAAAAATCTTTTATTGTTATTTCTTTTTTTACTGTTTTTGCCAATGCTTGTCCAGGCACAGAAAGTCGGATTGGTATTGAGTGGCGGCGGTGCTAAAGGACTGACGCATATTGGAATTATTCGTGCTCTAGAAGAGAATAATATCCCGATAGATTATATAACCGGTACTTCTATGGGAGCCATTGTGGGCTCTCTTTATGCCATGGGGTATTCGCCTGACGACATGGAAACCTTACTGAAATCAGAAGATTTCAAGCGATGGTATTCCGGTGAGGTGGAAGAAAAATACATGTACTATTTTAAGAAGAATCTTCCCACGCCGGAGTTTTTCAATATACGTTTTTCCTTTAAGGACTCGTTGAGCCTGAAGCCGCAGTTTCTGCCGACCAGTGTTGTTAATCCTATCCAGATGAACCTTGTCTTTATCGATCTGTATGCGCGCGCTACGGCTGCATGTGACGGTGACTTTGATAAACTTTTTGTACCATTTCGTTGTATCGCATCGGATGTGTATAACAAGAAGCAGCTGATTCTGAAGCGTGGTGATCTGGGTGACGCCGTACGGGCTTCTATGAGTTTTCCCTTTATGTTCAAGCCTATCGAGATAGACAGCATGTTGGCTTACGACGGTGGAATCTATAATAATTTTCCAACCGACGTGATGCGTGAGGATTTTCATCCGGACATCATTATCGGTAGCGTTGTATCTACTAATCCGGGAAAGCCGAAAGAGAATGATCTGATGAGCCAGATAGAAAATATGGTTATGCAGAAGACAGACTACTCTCTTCCTGATTCTGCCGGTATTTTGATGACTTTCAAATATAATGATGTAAGTCTGATGGACTTCCAACGCATCGATGAGCTCGAGAAAATAGGATATGACCGTACAATGAGCCTGATGGACTCCATCAAAAGCCGTATTCACCGTAGGGTTAATGTGGATAATATCCGTTTAAGGCGGTTGGTGTATAAAAGCAATTATCCTGAACTCAGATTTAAAAACATCTATATCGACGGAGCTAATACTCACCAACAGGTGTACATAAAGAAAGAGTTTCATACCTCGGACGATAAAGAATTTACGTATGAGGATTTGAAACGGGGATATTTCCGTTTACTTTCGGATAACATGATTTCGGAGATTATTCCCCATGCCGTTTTCAATCCGGAAGATGATACGTACGATTTGCATCTGAAAATAAAGATGGAGAATGAATTTTCGGTTCGTGTGGGAGGTAATGTGTCTACGACCAGCTCCAATCAGATTTATCTGGGACTTGCATACCAGAATCTGAACTATTATTCGAAAGAGTTTACGCTTGACGGACAGTTGGGCAAAATATATAATAATGCTCAGTTCATGGCCAAAGTCGATTTTGCCACTACTATCCCGACATCCTATCGTTTTATCGCTTCCATCAGTACTTTCGATTATTTTAAAAAAGATAAGCTTTTCTCTAAAAACGATAAGCCGGCTTTTAATCAGAAGGATGAACGATTCTTGAAATTGAAGGTCGCTCTTCCTTTCTTATCCAGCAAAAGATTGGAATTGGGCTTTGGAATTGCGCAGATAGAGGATCGATACTTTCAGAATAATGTGATTGATTTTGATAAGGACAAATATGATAAGAGCGGATATCGCCTGTTTGGTGGTTCCGTTAGTTTTAATGGCAGTACACTGAACTCCAGGCAATTCCCGATTCAAGGTGCAAGAGAGGCCTTGGTTGCTCAGATATTTACGGGAAATGAAAGTTTTCGTCCGGGGGTTAATTCGGAGAATAAAAAGCCCGTAAAAGAAAAGCATTCGTGGTTACAGTTGTCATATATGAAGGAGAAATATCATAAGATGGGTGCTAATTGGATATTGGGATGGTATCTGGACGCAGTTTATGCCTCTAAGAACTTCTCAGAGAACTATACGGCCACTATGATGCAGGCTAGTGAGTTTGCCCCCACTGCACATAGTAAATTGACGTATAACGAAGCTTTCCGTGCCAATCAATATGTTGCTGCCGGAATACGTCCCATTTATCGTTTAAACCAGATGTTTCATGTCCGTGGAGAATTTTATGGTTTTTTGCCTATTTTCCCAATTGAACGGAACTCCATTAATAAGGCTTATTATGGAAAAGCATTTTCCCGATTCGAATATTTAGGAGAAATTTCAGTGGTTTGTCAATTACCATTTGGAGCTATCTCTGCATATGTAAATCATTATAGCTCACCAAGAAGGGAGTGGAATGTAGGGCTGACACTCGGCTGGCAACTGTTTAATTACCGGTTCATCGAATAATTTATTTGCAAAAAAAGTTCCCCAAAAGCTTGCAAATTCAAGAAAAGGCCGTATCTTTGCACCCGTTAAACAAAAACAATGGTCGCGTAGCTCAACTGAATAGAGTAGCTGACTACGGATCAGCCGGTTACAGGTTTGAATCCTGTCGCGATCACTTTAAGGTTTAACAAATG
Source organism: Bacteroides fragilis NCTC 9343 (assembly GCF_000025985.1). Classification (NCBI taxonomy): domain Bacteria; kingdom Pseudomonadati; phylum Bacteroidota; class Bacteroidia; order Bacteroidales; family Bacteroidaceae; genus Bacteroides; species Bacteroides fragilis. The sequence continues at coordinate 2,891,576 of NC_003228.3, read as the reverse complement.
GCCGCGTAGCTCAACTGAATAGAGTAGCTGACTACGGATCAGCCGGTTACAGGTTTGAATCCTGTCGCGGTCACTCTAAGAAAATAACGATAAACGGTCGCGTAGCTCAACTGAATAGAGTAGCTGACTACGGATCAGCCGGTTACAGGTTTGAATCCTGTCGCGATCACAAGAACCTCCATAATCAAATTATGGAGGTTTTTTGCTTTCCTTGCATTATCTCTTTTATTGGATCATACCTAAATTCTGAGGGATTCCTCTTTTTAATTGGCAGTCTGTACTGAGTCCGGTACTAAAACAAGCCTAAAACCTCCATATTCATCACGATAGTTTGGCACGTCATAGTCAATATATGACACTCGGCAGCCTTTTGCAGTACCACCCCAACTACCACCTCGCAAGACCCGGCGGAAAAAGGCAGATGTACCATTAAATGGCCATCCGGGATGGACAGATTTACCGTTTTGAGAGTATTCTTGAGTGTACCAATTGTCACACCATTCCCATACATTGCCACTCATGTCGTACAATCCTAATTCATTAGGCTTTTTCATACCTACCGGATGTGTAGTCCCTTTGTCTCCATATTTACTTTTTTGATAATTTTCAATATACCAGGCAACTTCATCGATATCATTACTTCCGCTGTATTTGTATTTTTCACTATACTTGCCACCGCGTGCGGCATATTCCCATTCAATATCGGTAGGCAGGCGAAATGTTTTGTTTGTAAGGGTGTTCAATTTGCTTATAAACTTTTGCGTGTCATTCCAACTGATATACTCTGCCGGACAATCTTCACATCCTGAATTGTATGATTGATCGAAATCAGTCCCCATAACTGCTTTCCACAGTTTCTGGGTAACTTCATACTTCCCGATATAAAAGAACGGTAGAGTTTCCTCATGCGTTGGTTTTTCATTGTTTTCGCAATCATTACCTTGCTCACTTGTGCCTCCCATAATAAAGGTTCCGCCTTCTACCGGAATCATTTCAAAGCTCTCTCCATTTACAGTAAAAGAAAGAGCAGGCAGTCGTTTCTGGTCGGATTTGTGTTGAATGCAACCGGTAGTACCACCTAAAACAAGAATAAAAACTAAGATGGTAAATATATTCTTTTTAGATAAATGGAGTTTAATATTTAGGAGTGTTTTCATTTATTTGAATATTAAATTATTAGTAACCTGTTAAATGTATGAAATTTAATTAATGTAGTGACCTTATAAGGTGTATGATATAACTTTGTTTAACGTTTAGGGATTTTATAATGGTGGTGTTATCTACTCTATACCGACAGTAGCAAAGGAAAAGCGTAGAAGAATGAAACTGTAACAGCTTTATCTCATTGAAAAACAATAAAAAAGTATTGTTGGCTATTCGTTGCAAACGGTACTTTCCTTATATTTGCAATACAGAATATCAAGGATATATGGCAGAGAAGATTTAAGAATAGGCTATGAATATAGAAGAATTTAGAGAATATTGCCTTTCATTTAAAGGTGTGCATGACCGGATGCCCTTTAAAAAAGCAACGTCTGAATATGACAGAGATTTACTCGTCTTTTATGTAATGGATAAATGGTTCTGTTTTGTGAATATAGACGCATTCGATTTCTGTAATATAAAATGTAATGCCGGACAGATAGAGGATTTGCTAGACAAATATGAAGGAGTACAACCGGGCTATCACATGAATAAAAAACATTGGATTAGTGTCTATTTTGATAAAGACGTTCCGGATAAAATGATTAAGGACCTGGTAAAGCAATCGTATGAAATTGTTGTATCTTCCTTGGCGAGACGAGAGAGGGAAATATTACAAGCTATGTAAATGACACCATTACTTATAGATATGGAGTAATTTTGTGTCAAAGTCTATTTTTCATCGGGCATTCATATACTGAACGAAAAAATAAATATACTGCATGAAACAGCTTATTGATTTAGAAAATTGGAATAGAAAAGAACATTTTAAATTCTTTTCTGCTTTTGACGACCCATTCTTGGGGATCACTACTTTGGTCGACTTTACGAATACCTACCATCAAAGTAAGGATGAGAAAAAGTCTTTCTTTTTGTACTCTGTACATTTTCTGCTGCAATGTGTAAATGAAGTAGAGGCTTTTAAATTACGCATTGAAGGCGAACAAGTAGTGAAATATGATTTTATCCATTTATCACCTACCATAGGACGTGAAGATGGAACATTCGGTTTCGGTTTTTTTGAATACGATGCAGACCTTGAAGTATTTATACAAAATGCTGAAAAAGAAATAGAAAGAGTGAAAAACAGTACTGGCCTGTCTTTTTCCGAAAATATAGGCCGGTTAGATCTTATCCGCTATTCGGCTTTGCCTTGGTTCGCATTTTCAGAGATGAAACATGCTGTTTCTTTTGGCAGAGGTGATTCTGTACCGCGCATTTCCACTGGAAAATTAATAAAAGAGAATGGTGCATACCTGCTTCCAATTTCAATTTCCGGTCATCACGCTCTTATGGATGGGCGTAATGTGGCAGAACTTATTGAGAAGTTAGAAACAACAAAGAAATAAATATCATATAAATATACTAAATGGGACGCTTCAGCTGAATTAGGAAAAATAAAGGAGAATATGTCAAAATTCTGTGGTAAGTTATGACGCACTCTCCTTTATTCCGTAAGTTGATGAAAAAATTATTGATACCTCGGGATTACTTTGGTCGTTAACATTTTATATTCAGTTCATTGAGTACTTTACGAATCGCTTCAAATGTGGTGATGCGTGTCGGTACTAGTGGTAAACGGAGTTTATTCTCGATCATTCCCATAGCGTTCAACATGGATTTTACTCCGGCTGGGTTTCCGTCTACAAATAAGAGGTTAAACAGTTCCGTAAATTTATGGTGTATGGTCAGTGCATTGGCAAAGTCGCCCTGCAGCGCCAAACGGGTCATTCTGCTGAATTCACGTGGAAAGGCGTTTCCAATAACCGAAATGACTCCTACGGCTCCCAATGTAATCAGCGGGAAAGTAATACCGTCATCTCCGGAAATAACGTCAAAGTTAGCCGGTTTGTTTTTAATGATATCATCCATCTGGGTGATATTACCAGAAGCCTCTTTAATGGCTATAACATTCTGAAAGTCCTTAGCAATGCGCAAAGTGGTCTCTGCGGTCATATTAACTCCTGTACGTCCCGGAACATTATATAATACGATGGGAAGCTCTGTAGCGCTTGCAATTGCTTTATAGTGCTGATAAATTCCTTCTTGTGAGGGTTTATTGTAGTAAGGGACAACGGATAAGATAGCATCTACTCCGGTGAAATCGTCGTTTTTGAGTGTCTCTACAACTGCGCGTGTATTGTTACTTCCGACTCCCAGCAGGATGGGGATTCTTCCGTTGACACGGTCGATTACCATCTTTTTGATTTTCTTTTTTTCTTCTTCACTCAAGGTCGGAGTTTCGGCTGTAGTTCCCAGCACACACAGAAAATCTGCATTATTTTGCAGCAGATAGTCTACCAGTCGCATTAACGCATCGTAATCAACGCTTTCATCCTCTTTGAAAGGAGTAATCAGCGCTACCCCCATTCCTTTCAATCTAGTCTGTATCATGAGTATTAATAATAATCTCTAAATATTTTGCTCGCAAAAGTACGAATATTTTCTTTTTTTACAGCAATAATAATATATAAAATAAGATTATTGCAGAAAAATGTTACGATATAAGCTTTAAAAATTCCTCTTCGTTCATTATTTTAATTCCCAGTTTACTTGCTTTTTCTAATTTCGCAGGTCCCATATTGTCTCCGGCCAGAATAAAACTGGTTTTAGAAGAGATGCTTCCCACGTTCTTGCCACCGTGTTTTTCGATAAGATCCTTGTATTCATCTCTTGAATGGTGGGTGAATACTCCACTGATGACAATGGATTGTCCGGCCAATTTATCGGTATGTCCGCTCAAGTCTTCTTCAGGTCTGTATAGTTGCAATCCTGCTGTTTTTAATCGGTCCACCAATTTACGATTTGATTCATTCGCAAAGTAGTTAAGGATACTCCGAGCTATTTTTTCACCGATTTCATCGATATTGATCAGAGTTTCCAGATCTGCATTTTCCAACTCTTCTATGTCTTTAAAAGATTTGGCTATTTTTTTAGCTACCGTTTCGCCTACAAAACGAATACCTAATGCAAAAATTACTCTTTCAAAAGGTACCTCTTTGCTTTGCATGATTCCTTTAATGATGTTTTCCGCAGATTTGTCTCCCATACGGTCCAAGCCTCTGATGTCATCTGTCGTCAGTTGATAGAGGTCGGCTGTGTCATGAATCAGTCCTAAACGGTAGAACATGTCAACGGTTTCAGGTCCTAATCCGTCTATATTCATTGCTTTCCGGCTGATGAAGTGCTCTATTTTTCCTTTGATTTGTGGTGGACAGGCGGTCTCATTCGGACAATAATGGGCGGCTTCTCCTTCGTATCTTATCAGCTTACTGCCACATTCCGGACAGTGAGTGATGAATTTTACCTTTTCACCGATCATGAAGCGGACCGACGTATCCACACCGGTTATTTTGGGGATGATTTCTCCTCCCTTTTCTACGTAGACCATATCGCCTATATGCAAATCGAGTCCTTCAATGATATCCGCATTATGCAATGATGCGCGTTTCACTACTGTGCCCGAAAGTTGTACCGGGTCGAGATTGGCTACCGGTGTTACGGCGCCGGTTCTCCCTACCTGATAGGTTACCATGTTCAAGCGGGTCAGTGCACGTTCAGCCTGAAATTTATAGGCAATGGCCCAGCGGGGAGACTTGGCTGTGAACCCAAGATTCCTTTGCTGCTTGAGGCTGTTTACTTTCAGTACGATTCCGTCTGTAGCAACGTTCAGGTTTTTGCGCTCTACGTCCCAATAGTTGATAAAGTCGAAGACTTCTTGTAGTGTCTGGCACTTACGCATTAACGGGGAAATCTTAAATCCCCATTTGGCTGCTTCCTGCAGATTTTCATAATGTCCGTCAGTCGGCAGATTATCGCCAAGCAGATAATAGAGATAGGCATCCAGCTTACGGGAAGCCACGATGGCGGAATTTTGTAATTTCAATGTTCCCGATGCGGCATTTCTCGGATTTGCAAAGAGAGGTTCTTCGCGGGCCTCTTTTTCCCGGTTTAATGCTTCGAAAACTTCCCATGGCATCAAGATTTCTCCACGAATTTCGAAAACTTCCGGATAATTATCTCCATGTAGGACGAGAGGAATACTCCGAATGGTCTTTACGTTGTCTGTTACATCGTCCCCTTTTTCACCGTCACCGCGGGTTACCGCGCGGATCAGTTTACCATTTTCGTAAGTTAAGGAGATAGAGGTACCATCATACTTCATCTCGCAACAAATCTCAAAATCTTCATTCAAAGCTTTACGCACTCTGTCATAGAAGTCGGTTACTTCATTCTCCGAATATGTATTCGACAATGAAAGCATCGGATATTTGTGCGCTACTTGGGTAAAATTCTTATTGATATCGCTACCTACACGCATAGTAGGTGAGTTTTCGTCTTTATATTCCGGATGTTCCTGTTCCAGGTCCTGAAGTTCCCTCATTAAATCGTCGAATTCTTTATCTGAGATTTCCGGGGCATTCAGCACATAATAATTGTAATTATGCTGATGGAGTTGGAGACGGAGTTGCTCTATTTTTTCTTTTACAGTCATATATTCTTAGGATTGTTTTAGGCAAAAATACGGGTTTCTCTTCAAATATTTGTACTTTTGCGAAAAATTAAAGATTATGCGTATCGATATTATAACGGTTTTGCCCGAAATGATTGAGGGCTTTTTCAATTGTTCTATTATGAAACGGGCCCAGGACAAAGGACTCGCTGAAATTCATATTCACAATTTACGTGATTATACCGAAGACAAGTATCGCCGGGTGGATGACTATCCATTTGGAGGTTTTGCCGGTATGGTGATGAAGATAGAACCTATTGAACGGTGTATTAATACCCTGAAAGCAGAGCGTGATTATGATGAAGTGATATTTACCACACCTGATGGAGAGCAGTTTGATCAGAAGATGGCTAATAGTTTGTCTTTATCCGGTAATCTTATCATTTTATGCGGGCATTTTAAAGGTATCGATTATCGCATCCGGGAGCATTTGATCACAAAAGAAATCAGTATTGGAGATTATGTTTTGACCGGCGGTGAATTGGCTGCCGCCGTTATGGCGGATGCTATCGTTCGAATTATTCCGGGTGTGATTTCTGATGAACAGTCCGCCCTTTCTGATTCTTTCCAGGATAATTTGTTGGCGGCACCTGTTTATACTCGTCCGGCAGAATATAAGGGGTGGAAAGTACCCGAGATTCTGCTTTCAGGGCACGAAGCGAAGATTAAGGAATGGGAACTCCAACAGTCGTTGGAACGTACTAGGAGACTGCGTCCGGATCTGTTGGAAGATTAACTTATGTTGTATATAAAAAAGAATGCCTTTCTAATGGAGAAAGGCATTCTTTTTTTATGAAATATATTATTAATAAAAGGAATAGTCTTTGAGCAAACTCATACTTTCCGGTCCGGGGTGCTTCGATTGGTTCCGTGAGCAGACTGAGATAAGCGTATCCGCATTTGGATAGCATTTTAAAGTCAAACTGCAGCGAAGGGGTATGATGTGTTTTTGACTATACCTCAAGTGCACCTATAATTTCAGAAACAGACTTGCATCCGTGTCTTTCCAGGTAATCGTTTATACCATCTATAACTTTGATGGTGATAGCCGGATCTATGAAATTTGCCGTACCAATCTGTATGGCTGAAGCACCTGCAAGCATGAACTCGACAGCATCTTTCCAATTCATGATACCGCCTAGTCCTATGACCGGAATATTTACTGCTTTAGCAACTTGCCACACCATTCTTAGTGCGATGGGTTTTACTGCTGCACCGGACATGCCACCTGTCACTGTTGAAAGGATGGGGCGTTTGCGCTCAGCATCGATGGCCATTCCCAGCAATGTATTGATTAATGATACACTATCGGCGCCGTTGGCCTCGGCTGCCCGTGCCATTTCTGCTATATCTGTAACGTTGGGAGATAGCTTGACGATAAGTGTCTTTTTGTAAGCAGAACGCACTGCTTGTACAACTTCTGATACTCCTTTAGTTGTCACCCCAAATGCCATACCTCCTTGTTTTACATTAGGACAAGAGATGTTTAATTCGATAGCAGGAATTTTGTCAAGTTCATTAATGATCTCTGCAGTCTTTACATAGTCTTCAATGGCTGATCCGGAAACATTCACAATCATGTGGGTCTGAATGTCTTTGATACGGGGATAAATGTGATTTGAGAAATATTCTACACCCTTATTTTGCAGTCCTACAGCGTTTAACATACCGGAAGGGGTCTCTGCCATGCGGGGATACGGGTTACCTTCACGTTTGTGAAGAGTAGTACCCTTTACAATGATACCGCCTATTCGCGTTATATCAATAAAATCCGCAAATTCCTCACCATATCCAAATGTACCCGAAGCTGTCATTACCGGGTTCTTCATTTGTAGTTTACCAATGTTTACACTTAAATCTGCCATAATAGTTTATTTATATTGAAAACAGGACCTTCTTTACAAACGCACAAATGCCCCTCTGTGGTGTTTTCAACGCAACAGAGGCAGGCTCCTATGCCACATGCCATTGTATTTTCCAATGATACTTCGCAATTGATATCATTACCTTTGGCATATTTGGCTACTGCCATCATCATGGGTTTCGGGCCACATGTATAAATCTGCTCGAATTTTATTTTATTCAGTATGGAATGTTGGGTCACATATCCCTTTTCTCCATGGCTGCCGTCTTCGGTTGTAGTATAGACCTCTCCGTAAGCGGCAAAATCTTCTAATTGGAGCAGATCTTTGTTGCTGCGTGCCCCCAAAAGAAATGTTGGTTTACTGCCGTTTTTAGCAAGTTGTTCACCCAAGTAGAGCATAGGGGCAGTCCCTACACCTCCGCCCACTAATAATAGCTTATCAGAAGGCTTTTCGGGCATTGTGAAGCTATTTCCGAGTGGGAGTACTACATTGATAATCTCTCCTCGATTTACTTGCGCAAGACGTTTTGTTCCATCACCTACAAGTTGGATCAGAAACCATACTTCGTTGCGTTGTCTGTCTACATAATTAATAGAAATGGGGCGACGCAGGAAAGTGGTGGGTGAACCATCTATCCGAATTTCCGCAAACTGTCCCGGTAGCATTTCCGGGAGGACGGTCTGAGAGGTCAATTTCAGCAGCACATAGTTGGTATGCAATCTGAGATTCTCAGTTACTGTCAGGTCTAAAATAAATTTTTTCATGTATTGTTGAAAGTAAATTCGTATTCGTCCTGCAAAGATACGGGAAATTGTGCAAACAGTGATTTATCTGTCTTATTTTTCTCCTCTGAATGTCTCATACGTATTATCATCGAAGAAAATTCTTATTTCAGTTATTTTTCTGGAAGGCTTTTCTATGTATCTAATTTCTTGTTTTACAATCTCTTTCGGGGTGTTTTGGGAACTTTCTAACGGCATTTCCCTGCGATTTTCCGGAGTAACTGTCCCGTTGGGCGGAATTATGGCATTCTCAGCAAATAAGGAAGGTTGAAAATCAGAAGCTGATTGGATGCTTTCTTCGGATATATTGCCTTGCCCATACAACAGCCATTCCAATTTTACATAGTTATATTTCTGATGTACTTTCATAATAACATCCAAACTGGGGTTGTTCCGCCCATTCAAAATATGAGAGAGAGTGGATTGCTGAATACCTATGCTTTCGGCGAAAGCACCGGAAGCCATATTCTCTTTTTCCATGATAATTTTAATCCTATCTTTTATTTCCATATCCTTTGAAGATTTACAAATGTATGACTTATTAGTTGATTCACAAAAGTAAAGCATTTATTTAGCTTCGCACAAAAGTAAAAAATAAAAATCACAAAAGCAAATTACAAATATAATATTAATGTTTTAGATTTGTAAAGAGAGTGTGATATATTGCTCTTAATATTTTGGGTATCGATGTGTATGATTGTAATATCCATTAAATTTTTAGTTTATATCAAACTTGTATATGTCTGAAAAACAATCACTTTTATGCGTTACCATATACCTTGATACTCTTTATATCACAAATGTTTCTGTATCTTGGACTATTACCTGAATATTAGATTGATATATTGTTTTTTTCTTATTGAGTATTTAATCATTAGCTGGTATTAAAATAAGTGTTAACCACTCTCCTATTACATCCACAATTGTAAATGTATATATGTAATGAAGCTGTAATCACAAATGTAATTCATGATTTTATTGTATAAAAACAAAGATATTACTTTTGTGAATGTATATTGTGTTACATACATACTTCACAGCTGTCATATCCTATCGTTAAATATGCAACAAATAGTAGATATTTATCTATTTTTTCTTGTCACTGGAGAACCCTTCAAGTAAAATTTGTCACTCATAGTTTTACATATAGGCTATAATGCCAAAATATTGCATTATTTCCATATAAATGCCCGTTTAAATGAAATTATTCAATTCTGAGAGGCTTTAATTTATTATAAATAATTGATCTACAGTATTATATGTGCGTTTTGTTAGGCTGATTTTTTTTCTATTCCAGAAAATATAGATACTTTATGTATGAAAATGACATTATGATACAGGTTATGATATTCTGTTAGCATCATGATAAGGCTATGAATATTCATTGGTATCTTCAATAAGGGTTAGCTTCATTGTGTTTCTATTATATAGTATGTGTTGTATTCTTTTTATCCTTTTCTGCCTTTGGGATAAGGAATGTATCATACTGCTTTTACTGAGAAATCTATTTTATGGGAAATAGACCCTTATTTTGATTAGGTTCGGCATTAAGGAGGCAGAATAACAAAAGGCTAAGTAAGAATGTAAAAAAATAGGTTAGTTACCACCAGAGAAGAAGGTATTTGATTACGGAGGATACATTTACTCCCCATACCACACTTCGATATTGGTAAAAGTATGATATAGGGAGCAGATACTGAAATAAATTGTTTTTTAATGAAGAATCTTGAATACTAATTCACGAAGAATATCTCCATCGCTTATCGAGGTATTGCCTACACCTTTCGATTTTGCGTCTGCATATCGTATTTCTCCTACAATTTGCATTGTCTTCACTCCAGTGTATTTCCGCATTGCCGTCAGGTAATCGCGGGCCTGCCACGGGGTTTTAAGCCCTAACATGGTAGCCACTCCCTGTTCTGATTTATCCGGTGCATAGTAGGCCAACATTAGGTTTGAGTAAAAGTTGAATAGTAAAGAAAGCGTCATTTGTATCGGATTTGTTTTAGGATTTTCTTCAAAGTATTTTATTATTTTATTGGCCTTGAGTACATCCTTTTCGACCAGTGCACTACGCAATTCAAAATTATTATAGTCTTTACTTATCCCTATGTTTTTCTCTATTTGTTCAGGAGTTACGCGTTTCTGACCGCCGGGTAATGTGATGATCAGTTTTTCCAGTTCACCCGTCAAACGGCTAAGATCCGTACCCACAAAATCAGCTAACATTGCGGTAGCTTTAGGCTCCATGTCTATCCCTTTACGTTTCATATATGAACTGATAAATGCAGGCAGCTGTGCTTCTTTTATCTTTTTGGATTCGAAAAGAATACCTGTTTTTTCAATTTCTGCAGCTAACTTCTTTCTGCGGTCCAGAGCGCCATGTTTATGACAAACCACTAATATTGTTGAGTTTAACGGTTTTTGCAGGTAATAAGATAGTTCTTCTATATTGCGGATGGCTTGTGCCTCTTTTACTATCACTACCTGATGTTCTGACATCATCGGGTAGCGCTTAGCGGCATTAATCACAGTCGCCACATCCACATCTGCACCATATACTACGGTCAGGTTAAACTCTTTCTCAGTATCCGTCAGTACGTTGTCGGTAATGTAATCGGCTATTAAGTCGATATAATACGATTCTTCTCCCATCAAATAGTAGATGGGACGATATTGCTTGGCCCTCAGTTCTTTGAGGATGTCATCGCAAGTCAGTTCTTGTTTGGCCATATAAATATAAGTGTGGCGTTACCAGTCGAATTTCAGGTGTTTTACAGTTTTCTTTTCATCAATGATCATTCGTAGCGAGGCGATGCCTATCTCTACATGCTCCTCTACATAGTTTTTGGTAACGATGTTGTCGCTTTTATCAGTTTTCACTCCTTCCGGAATCATAGGCTGGTCGGATACGAGTAGTAAAGCTCCGGTCGGGATATGATTGGCAAAACCGCAACTGAACAGAGTTGCCGTTTCCATATCAACTGCCATTGCACGAGTTCTTTTCAGATACTCTTTAAAGGTGTCATCATGCTCCCAAATACGGCGGTTGGTTGTATAGACTGTTCCTGTCCAATAATCGCGAGCATAGTCACGGATAGCCGATGATACGGCACGCTGCAGCATAAATGCCGGCAGGGACGGAACCTCCGGCGGGAAATAGTCGTTTGAGGTACCTTCACCGCGGATAGCGGCAATTGGCAGAATCAGGTCACCTATTTTATTTTTTTTATCGATTCCGCCACATTTTCCCAGAAACAGGCAGGCTTTTGGAGAGATGGCACTCAGCAGATCCATAATTATGGCGGCATTGGGACTTCCCATGCCAAAGTTGATGATTGTGATTCCTTCTGCACTGGCAGAGATCATATTGGCGTCTTTACCCAAAATGGGAACATTAAATTTCTCTGCAAATATTTCTACATACTTGTTGAAGTTAGTCAACAGGATATACTCTCCAAAGTCTTCCAGGTTACGTTTGGTGTAACGGGGTAGCCAATTAGCTACGATTTCTTGCTTTGTTTTCATAAGATTCCATTAAATTTGTGCTTCCAATAGCAGGAAGCCATTATTTAACTTACAAAAATAGTAAATGTTATCGTTAAACCTACCAGTATTTGACACTAAAATCGCCACTCGAAATGGAAAAAATGTTATTTTCGATGTGATTCGCCGTCGTTATGTCGCATTGACCCCTGAAGAATGGGTCCGTCAGCACTTTGTACACTTTCTTATTGTTCATAAGGGGTATCCGTCGTCTTTGATGGCAAATGAAGTGCTGCTGAACCTGAACGGGACTAAAAAACGATGTGACACAGTGCTATACAAACGCGATCTTAGTGCCAGAATGATTGTTGAATATAAAGCTCCCCACATTGAGATTACGCAGGCTGTTTTTGATCAGATCACCCGCTATAATATGGTTTTGAAAGTTGATTATCTGGTTGTCAGTAATGGGATGCAACACTATTGTTGCCGGATGGATTATGATACTCAAAGTTATTCGTTTCTGTCGGATATTCCGGATTATGACGCTTTATAAAATTAACAATGTTAATGACTCTTTCCGGCATCTATTATCCTCTTTCCAGGAAGTTAATATCGTAAATGCAAGAAGTTAATTGTTTATCATTACGAAGTTAACTTTAACACACTATTAAAGTTAACTTCGTAATGATGGATTGTTCGTATAATAAACGGCTTGTAATCAATACTTTTGTTTCAAAAGCTAATTTTCATTGTATCGGTATGGCGCTAAGATGAAAATGCTTGGTTGACTTTTTGACAACTATAAAGAAGCCTATTGACACCCGAAACTCTGTCCGGTGACAATAGGCTGTGAAATGAAAAAGACGTTTTTTACAATAGAGAACTTGAAATAGAGGACTATTTCTTTTTCTTGCGATCCAATACGTTTTCCTGGAACTTTTGCATCAGCTCGTAGAAATTCGGGATATATATCGTTGCCAGTAACGTGTTCAGGGCCATACCGAAAACAACAGCTGCGCCGAGTGCGATACGGCTTTGCGCCCCGGCCCCTGTGGCGAACAGAAGAGGCATCACTCCCAATACGAATGCAAAAGAGGTCATCAGGATCGGACGCAGCCGGACATGCCCGGCTTCATAGGCGGCATCGCGAATAGAGTTACCTTCGGCACGGAAGTCGCGTGCAAATTCAACAATGAGGATTCCGTTTTTCGCAGAAAGGGCGATCAGTAAAATGATGCCGATCTGAGTATAAATGCTCACAGGGGTCCCCATGACAGAACAACCTATCATTGCTCCCAATAAAGCCATTGGCAATCCCATAATTGCTGATAAGGGGCTTGTCCAGCTTTCGTATTGGGCTGCCAGTACCAGGAATGCCACCAATAATGCCATGATGAATACGATGGTGGTTGTGTTGCCTGCTTGCGTCTCCTGATAGGCTACCGAGGTCCATTCGTAGCCAAACTCGTTACCCAGTTGGTCCTTAATCAGGTCTTCCATTTGCTGTATTCCCTCACCCGAACTGCTTCCCGAAGCCACGTTGCAGGTGATAGATGCTGTCGAGTACATGTTGTAACGGCTGATCTGGTCCATCCCCAAGCGCTCTTCGACTTTGGTAAAGGATGAAAATGGGACCATATCTCCTTTGGCGTTGGGGACGCTGAGTTTCAGCACGTCGTCAATTACTTTTTGAGCTTGTTCTCCGGCCTCTATCTTTACCTGATAGATACGTCCGAATTGAACAAAGTCATTGACATAGGCCGCTCCCATATAATAACTCAGTGTAGAGAATACGTTATCCAACTGAATGCCCATAAACTGTACTTTATCGCGGTCGATATTCAGGAAATACTGTGGTACATTGGCCTGGTACATACTGGATATGGATGCGAGAGCGGGTTGAGTGTGATAAGTAGCCATCAGGGTTTCGACAGCCCGTTGCATTTCAGTCGGCCCCAGGTTATTGCGATCTTCCAATTGTAGCTGTAACCCTCCTGAAGCTCCTAATCCGGGAATGGCCGGAGGTACCATTGCGAATATCTGTGCTTCCTGGATGCCATAAGCCATCTCGTTGAAACGTTCGACCACAGCCGCAGCAGTATGCTCTTTTCCTTTCCGTTGGTCCCAGTTTTTCAAGACAACGAAATAAGTACCTGTGTTGGACTGTTCGCCACCTCCCATAATAGAAAATCCGCTGATACCGATATAGTCTTTTACTTCAGGATAACTGTCCAGAATCTGATTGACTTTCCGACCCACGGCCTGTGTGCGTTCCAGACTTGAAGCCGGTGGCAACTGGATGACAGCTATGAAGTAGCCGTCATCTTCATCAGGGACGAAGGTTGAAGGCCATTTCATGAACAGGATAACAGCCACTGCCGTAATAATACCATAAGAGATCAACGCAAGGCCGGGACGGATGAGTAATCCCTTCACGATACGGTCATATAGATTCTGTGTCTTATCATATACCTTATTGAATCCCTTGTATATGAAGAAATTGGATGGCTTGTTATGCTCCAGAAACAGTGCGCATAATGCCGGGGTCAGTGTCAACGAATTAATACCGCTTAATACGGTAGATGCAGCAATGGTCAGGGCAAATTGCTTATAAAGTTGTCCGGAGATGCCGCTGATTAATGTGGTAGGGATAAAAACTGCCAATAATACCAATACCACTCCGACAATTGGTCCTGTGATTTCTCCCATTGCTTTGGTGACGGCTTCTTTGGGAGAATACTGTCCTGTCTCCAGCAAACGTGAAGCATTTTCTACTACCACAATCGCATCATCCACCACTATTGCTACGGCAAGTATCAATCCGAATAGAGTTAAAGTATTGATTGAAAATCCAAGTGCCGCCATGACTGCCAGTGTACCGATCAGTGATACCGGAATGGTGATACATGGAATGATGACAGCCCGCCAGTTCTGTAGAAACAGGAAGATAACGAGTACCACCAATAAGGTTGTTTCCAGAAAAGTAACGAGTACTTCATCAATGGATGCATTGATGACATCGGTCGTATCTAAGGTCACGTTATAGCTGACTCCGGCCGGGAAGTTTTGTGCAAGCTCCTGCATTTTTGCCTTGACTCCTTTAGAGACATCGAGCGAGTTCGAACCCGGTTGTTGATAGATAGCGATGGCAGCAGTAGGGTGTCCCTTTAGTTTGGACACTACGTTGTACGAAGAACTGCCGAGGTCGATGCGCGCCACATCTTTTAGCCGGAGCATTTTCCCTCCTTCTTCAGTTCGGATAATAATGTTGCCGAACTCTTCGGGAGACGTCAGGCGACCTTGTACATTCAAGGTATACTGATAGGCATTATTGTTGTTTTTGCCAATAGGCTGTCCGATATAACCGGCACTGACCTCTATGTTTTGTGACTGGATAGCCTGATAGATTTGTGCCGGCGAGAGGTTACGGATGCGCATTGCTTCCGGATCGAGCCAGACGCGCATGCTGTAATTGCCCGCTCCCATTACATTGACAGCCCCTACGCCGGGTACACGTGTCAATTGGTCTACCAGATTCAACTGAGCGTAGTTCGTAAGGTAAAGCCCGTCGTATACAGAGTCTTGTGCCTGCATCGTGAGAAACATCACAATATTGGACGATTGCTTCTGTACCGTTACTCCCTGAACGATGACAGGTTCCGGTAACGAAGATTGTGCTACGTTTACCCGGTTTTGAACTTGTACAGTGGCCATATCTATGTCTGTACCGACAGCAAAAGTAATGGTCAACGAATAGGCACCCGAGCTGGACGCTGTAGAGCTCATATACAGCATACCGTCTACGCCATTTACTTGCTGTTCTATGGGAATGCCGACAGTCTGGGCTACGGTCTCAGCATTTGCCCCCGGATAGAAGGCAGATACCTGTACTGTAGGCGGAGTTATCTCCGGAAACTGTGCGACAGGCAATATATTTAATGTTACCAATCCGGCCACCACGATGATCAATGCCAGTACCGTGGCGAATATAGGTCGATTGATAAAGAACTTTGAAAACATGCAGTTAACGATTAGAGGTTGATGACTCGTGATTGACTGATACGGGCTTGACTTTCATGCCATCACGTACTTTCATCAGTGCTGTGGTGATATATTGTTCTTTGGGCGAAAGTCCGCTCTTTATCTGGCGCAATGTGTCATTGACCAGTTGTCCCGGTTCGATATGCCTGTAGCGTACTATATTCGAATCGTTTACGATGTATAGGTATTTCCCCAACTGATCTGTACCGATGGAAGCTTCCGGAACAAGCACTGCTTGTTTTGCCTCGGCATAAGGCAATGTGATACTGACGTATAGTCCGCTTTTCAGAATACCTTTCGGATTATCCAGATTGGCGCGCACGTTGAGTGTTCCTGTGTTCAAGTCGACATTGGGCGATAAATAATCCAATGTGGCCGGATAGTTTTGTGTGCCGTTCTCACCCAGGCGCACGATGACATTTTTGGGGAGTTCCTCTTCTTTACCGTTTTGAGAGAGTAGCATTGAAAGCCATTGGTTGTCGGCAACATTAAAATAGGTGTACATGCGGTCGTCTTTATAGATCGTAGCCAAAGTGACAGGTTGTGCGGCTCCGCTGATATAGCTGCCCACATCGTAAAGCGAGCGGCTGACAGTTCCGTTGAAAGGGGCACGGATATAGCAATAGCCCAGATTGGTGTGTGCAGTATTCAGAGTGGCTTCGGCATTGCTGACTGCTGCAGTGGCTTCGGCTACATTCGATTCAGCTTGTAATACTTGTATACGGCTGACCGCATCACTTTTTAGAGCCTCTTTCATGCGGCTATAGTTGTTACGGGCATATTCCAACTGTGCAAGTGCGGTTTTCAGTTGCGCTTCGGCTTGAGTTACATTATCTTTGTAGATCGTTGGTTCGATTACGAATAAGAGTTGCCCTTGCTTCACACGAGTTCCCGGTGTGAAAGAGGCGGACTGCAAGGCACCGTTGACTCTGGCTACCAGATTTACTGTTTGTTCGGTAGTCAGATATCCCGGATAATCTTTTGTTAGGGTAATGTTTTGTACGAGTGGATATGCCACACTGATTTCCGGAGTGGGCATCCCTCCTCTTTCGGTTTCTTTTTTCCCTTTACATCCGCTCATTATCAAAGGGAGGATGAGGAAAATATACATTAGTTTTTTCATTATGACAAGTCTTTATAGTTAATTATTCAGGTTTCCGGACCATCCGCCTCCCAATGCCTGGTACATAGCTATCAGTTGGAGTAGAGAATATCCTCTGGCTTGAACCAGCTGGTTTTCATAACTGAGCAGTGAGCGTTGGGCATCCAGTACGTTCTGGAATGGGGTCAATCCTTGTTTGTAAAGTTCCAGCGAGAGAGTCAGGGTCTCTTGTCCCTGATTGCGCACTTCGCGCAAAGCTACTATTTGCTTGATAGAATTCCGGTAAGCGTTCATAGCGTTGTCTGTCTCTTGTATGGCGATCAATACTGTCTGATTGAACTGGTTGATAGCTTCGTCCAATTGTGCTTTGGCCAATTTGGTAGCATTCACTAGTTGAGTTCCTTTAAAAAGCGTCCAACTCAGTGCCGGAGCAATTTCATAGGTCATACTTTTATGATGGGTCAGGTCTTTCAGGTCCTTTGCTGCATAACCAACCGATCCTTTTAGAAAGACCTGAGGCAACCAGTCCGACTTAGACGCTCCTACTAAAGCGGCTTGTGCATTGACGCTTCGTTCGGCACTGCGTATGTCCGGGCGGCGAAGTAACAAATCGGCCGGAAGCCCCACTCCGATAGGTTCCATATAATCCGGTAATGTTCCGGGAGCGGTTAGAGCTGGCCGCACTTCCTGGGGATAAGTACCCAATAGTATGGCAAGGGTCGTAATGTATTGATTAATGCCCGATTCGATTTGAGGAATCGATGCTTTGGTACTGAAGAACACCGACTTAGCCTGTGCCACATCCAGTTTAGATACGAGTCCGGTGTTGTATCTTACTTCTGTAATTTTTAATACCGCCTCTTGGGATGCACAGTTCTTTTGCACTACAGCCAATTCTTGTTGCAACTCCCGCAGGTTGATGTATGCTGAGGCTACCTGGGCACAAAGTGATATCATTGTGCCGGTATATTCTTCTTTACTGGCCGCAAAGTTTTCTTTCTGGGCTTTTACGCGATTGCGTATGCTTCCAAAGAGGTCTAACTCCCAGCTCATATTGAGCGAGGCATCATAATAATGTTGAGTCGATTGTGGCAAGTCACTGGTGTTGCCACTGCTTTGCTGGCGGGTCCATCCGGCATTCAACCCGATTGTTGGGAAAAAATTTCCACGTTCCATTCTTAGGTTGGCTTTTGCCATATTGATACGATCAATCGCAGTCAGTACCGAATAATTCTGCTTGACTGCAACGGAGATGAGTGAGTCGAGAACGGGGTCCTGAAATGCTTTCCACCATTGGTCGTCCACTGGCAATACTTGCTGAAATATTTGTGTATCTTCTTCCCATCCTTGTGGTAATGGTTTGTCCAGATAGCGGCTCGTGGCCTGTGGAAAGGCAACGGATGAAAGAAACAGCAAGAACGTGATACTTCCTATTCGTAGTTTCATAAGCTTAGGTTATTTAGAAATGAAAACATAACAACGAAAAGAAGTATTTGTTTATCCGCTCTGCAAGAGAATGGCTACGCTCAAAAGGGAATCTGTTTTCTTTAAAAAGTAAATGGGTATTTCATAAACAAAAACCCATAACTTTACTAAAATTCAATTAGGAATTATAGTAAAATTATGGGTTTAAATAGTATTATAATATGTTTCACTAGTCCTCCGGAATCGGACTATCGAGCTTTATTCAGCTTTTCTTCTGATAGCTCTTTTGGTGGTAACCGGTGCTTCTTCTACTTTGTGTTCTATTTCTACACCTGCCAGTTCCGGGTCAATCATGATACGTCCACAGTATTCGCAAACGATAATTTTTTTACGTGAACGGATATCCAGTTGTCTCTGAGGCGGAATTTTATTGAAACAACCACCACATGCATCACGCTGTACGTATACAATACCTAAACCGTTACGTGAATTTTTACGGATGCGCTTGAAAGATTGAAGCAGGCGGGGTTCTATCTTTGTCTCGAGATCTTTTGCTTTGTCTCTCAACTTCTCTTCTTCCTGTTTGGTCTCTTCGATGATTTCATCCAGTTCATTCTTCTTCTGGTCGAGGTCTTTCTGGCGTTCTTCCAGTGCTTTGGTATTTTTCTCTATTTCTTCAGATTTCTCCTGCTCTTCTGCAGTAAATTCTTTAATTCTCTTTTCGCAAAGTTCCATTTCCAAAGACTGGAATTCGATCTCTTTTGTCAGGAAGTCATATTCGCGGTTATTACGAACATTGTCCTGCTGTGATTTATATTTCTCAACCGAAGCTTTGGCTGCTTCAATTTCCACTCTCTTACCGGCGATAGCTGATTTGAGTTCGTCTACTTCCGACTTGATTTTGTCGATACGTGTACTCAGACCGGCAATTTCGTCTTCAAGGTCTTGTACTTCCAATGGAAGTTCACCTCTCAACGTTTTAATCTCGTCAATCTTAGATAATGTTGTTTGCAGCTGGTACAAAGCTTTCAACTTCTGTTCCACTGTCAACTCTTTCGGTTCATTTTTAGCTTCTCTTGCCATTTTACTTATAAATATTTAATGGGATTCGTGTTTACCTTACTAAATTGGAGTGCAAAATTAGGAAATAAATCCCGTATTATAGAATAAAAAATTTCTTTTGTATATTGTTCGCTTTCGTAATGTCCTATTTCAGCAAGCAAAATGTCAGTTTCACGACCGAAATAGTCGTGATATTTAATTTCACCCGTGATAAAGACATCAGCTCCGCTACGGACTGCCTGCGGAATAAGGAAAGCTCCTGCCCCTCCGCAAAGGGATACTTTCTGAATCAGGCGGCCTGTAAGTTTGTTGTGCTTCAAACATCCGACTTCGAATATTTTCTTTATTCGCTTCAGGAATTCGAGTTCGGATTCCGGTTCTTCCAATTCACCGACAATTCCTGATCCGACTTGGGCCCAACTATTGTGGAGAGGATATAAGTCATAAGCCGGTTCTTCATATGGATGTTTGGAAAGCAATGCACGGATAACTTCTCCTTTCTTATATTCAGGCAGGATCGTTTCAATCCGCACTTCTGTTTCGTGATGAAGTTCTCCCACTGTTCCGCAGAAAGGATGGCTCCCTTCCTGTGCGCGGAAAGTTCCCTCCCCTTCTGTATTATAACTACACGAATCATAATTGCCTATACATCCACATCCTGCTGTGAACAAAGCATTACGGACCTCTTCAGCCTGGGCAGACGGAACAAATGTGACTAATTTTATCAGACTGCTTTCTTTAGGGTCGAGTATACGTACATTTTTTAATCCTATCTTCTCGGCTATTTTGAAATTGACTCCGCCCGGAGCATTATCCAGATTGGTATGGGCCGAATAAATAACGATGTCGTTTTTGATTGCTTTCAGAATACATCGCTCAACGTAATCTTTACCGGTGATTGATTTATAACCTTTAAAAATAAGAGGATGATGGGATATAATGAGATTACATCCGGACGCGATGGCTTCATCCAACACAGCTTCGGTAACGTCAAGACACAACAAAGCCCCTGTTGTTTCCGCATCTGTCAATCCGATTTGCAGGCCGGCATTATCAAATCCGTCTTGCAATGGCAGAGGCGCGAACCGTTCAAGGGCGCTTACTATTTCTTTAATTTTCATTTTTAGTAGAAAATTTGCCTGCAAATATAAGAAAAAGATAGCATCTTGCCTTGCTTTTATTGATTTTTTAATATATTTACCTCCTAATTTATAAAGACTCAAACCAATGAAGGCATTTTTACCGTTACTTTTCTCTTTTTTCTTTATTATTTCATGCCAGCAACACAAAGAAGCTACTATATCTCCTATCGATGAAGAAGATGAATTGCAAGAGGAGGCCGATAGCCTTCCCCGTGCGACAGCCATTTTTTGGCTTGATAAATATCATATGAAAGAGCTGAAAAAGGACGATGTGCTTACTTTCCGTACGGCTAAGGCTAAAGTCGTCATTCGGAATGATGGGACAATCGATCTTCTGTCGTTTGTGGAACAACAGCCTGGGAATGCACAACGATATATCCGTTACCGACTGAAAGATTTCAAGGTTAAGAAAATCTTGATGGATAACGGCTATATCAATCCGGGTGAACAATACGTCCAACTCCGTTATATACCTGCACTTGCAAGGCGCGTTAAATAGTGATTTCTACTATGTTTCCTTCGGGATCAAGAATAGCACTTTCAAAATAGCCGTCTCCGGTGGTTCGTGGCTCACTCTCGATAACAAAACCATCCTTACGGAGTTGTTCTGTGAGTTCCAATACAGCTTCTTTGCTACCGACAGAAAAGGAAAAATGAGCTAACCCGAGGCAGTCTTTTAATGCAGGTGTTGTGATATCTTCTCTTTGCATAATTTCCAGAGAAGCAAATCCCTGATCAAAACTGATGAAATAAGATTCAAATCCTTTTTTAGGATTGATATACTTTTCATTACTTGTTCCGTTGAAATAAGTGATATAGAAATTTCTAAGTTCTTCTAAACGGGTAGTCCAGATGGCGATGTGACTGATGTGCATATTCCTGATAGTATCGATTAATTATTAATATTTGCACAAATATAGTAAATATTGATAGTTATGCTTTGATTTATATCAATAATCATGCAATTATCGCTTCTTTATCATTTTGTTCTTCATTGCATATTTCTCATCGACTACCCGGTCGGTAGGATAGAATGTAAATGCCATGCGCCAACCTGATTCTTGGAAAATAAATTTTCTTCCGCTGGCACCATGAGATATTTTATCGTACTTTTCTTTTAAAAAGCCGCTTATTCCTTGAGGAATAGCCTTTCCGATTTGCAGGAAGTCTACGGTAATAAAAAATCCTGGGATATGTATTTCACTTATTAATTGTAAAATGGAGTCGGTTGATGTCATAGTACGGCTACTTTTGAGATTCTTTGGTTACTTGCAAAATACGTCCGTATTCATCGAACGATTTACGGGATGCCAGCGAGATGGTGATCATTAATGATAACATAGAGGCTGTGAAAGTAATGACCATAATCATCATTTGATATTTTATGGCAACGTTCGGACTGCTGCCTCCCAAAATTTGCCCGATCATCGTGCCTGGAAGTGCTACTAATCCCATAACCGCGATATTGGCAATCAGTGGGCTGAAAGATTTGATAATCGCTTCCCGTATGAATGGTGCCTGTGCTTCCTGACGAGTGGCACCATTGCCCAACAGGTAACAGTACAATTGCTGTTCACGTTTCAATCCACTATAATAAGTGTTCAAGGCAATCACGTTGCTTGATAACATATTTCCCATTAAGATTCCGAAAATGGGAATAAAATACTGGGCGCTGAATACATTATCCAGTTGTAATACAATGCCAATAAAGTACATGCCCACCAGCACAACGCTACAGAGGAAACCTACTGATATAGGGATCAGGAGTATTTCACGTTTAAGTCCTGTACGTACCAAAGCTGTTTGTCCGGCTACAAAAATCATGATGATAACCCACAGGAAGTTAATCCATGGGTTATTCCACAGGAAAAGGTATTTCAGGTACATACCTATCAGGAAGAGTTGCACGATCATGCGTGCTGTCCCTATCAGGGTGGCTTTCAGTAATCCGGTTTTGAACTTCCAAAGATAAAAAAGTGGGATTACCAATAACAGTAGCCCTATAAGCAGATTAAAGTAAGATATATCAATAGTTCCCATATACTACAGTGTGATTAGCTGGTTACATCCGTAAGCGAATGTCCGGTCATGAGAAACGGCGAGTATAGCCGTTCCCTTTTCTGCCTGATTACGGAAGAAAGCTAAAACTTTGTCTGTGGAACCGGCATCGAGTGCAGATGTCGGTTCATCCACAATAATCAAAGGTTTTTCCAGCATGGCTGCAACGGCTATCATAATGCGCTGGCGCTGACCACCCGATATTTCGCCTACCCGTTTCTGATAGAGCTCTTTGTCCAGTCCTAATTCATCAAAACAAGTGAAAAGCTTTTCTTTTGAAAAAGAGATGTGTCGATTGGCTTTCAATGCAAAAGGAAGCGATATCATTTCTTTTACCCATTCGGAGGGCAGGGCTAACTCCTGTGGAATCCAAGCTATATGTCTGCGTATGGCATCGATAGTAGTAGGTTCAAGCAAGATACCTCCTACTTTGATTTTGCCTTTTCTTAATGGGACAAATCCCATGATTGCATTGAGTAGAGAGGTTTTTCCACGTCCTGATTGACCTGCTATGCAAGCTGTCTCGCCTTTATTTAGTCGCATACAAAATTCCGAGAAGAGTATATCCTCGCCGAAAGCAATGCATGCATTGTCTATTTGTAACATCGTGTATCTTTAAATCTATCTTGCAAAGTTAGTCAAAATTCATAATATGTGCGGGATTTCTTTTATCTTTGTGTCACTAATTAATGAACGAGATATGATACTGAACGAACGAGACAGTCGCCACGAACATGTATTAAATGTGGCACGGCAGATGATGACTGCTGCCCGTACGGCCCCTAAGGGAAAAGGAATTGACATCATAGAAACTGCAATTGTTACCGGTGAAGAAATACAGCAACTCTCGGATACGTTGAAAGCCATGTTCGAAGAGTTTGGTATGAAATTCTTTTTGCGGGATGCAGATAATATTCTTCAGGCTGAGTGTATCTTATTAATAGGTACGCGTGAGCAAGCTCAAGGATTGAATTGCGGTCATTGTGGATATGCTACATGTTCCGGACGTTCTGAAGGTGTCCCCTGTGCGTTGAATAGCATTGATGTAGGCATTGCAATTGGTTCGGCATGCGCTACAGCGGCTGATTTGCGCGTAGATACCCGTGTCATGTTCTCAGCCGGATTGGCTGCCCAACGTCTTGAGTGGTTGAAAGGATGTCGTCAGGTAATGGCTATCCCGGTTAGTGCTTCTTCCAAGAATCCTTTTTTCGATCGTAAACCTAAGTAATATAGGTAGCGAGTGGCATTTATTACTATTGGTGTAGTGTCCGTTCGCTATTTATGATTTATTCTTTAAAAACTAAAAAAATGGGAATAATGGTTGGTCTTCCTACTTCAGGAGGCACAGAGAAAGATTTGCAATTGAACTTTGGTTTAACTGTTAATGATCAAGTAGAGATGTTAGCCCCCTTCTTGCCTGCAGAGTGGTTTCTGCAAAGTGGTATACAACTAACTTGGCCGCATGCCGGGACAGACTGGGCATATATGTTGGCTGAAGTTCAGGAATGTTTTATAAATATAGCCCGTGAGATTGCGAAACGTGAACTTTTGCTTATTGTCACCCCCTATCCTGAGGAGGTGCGTAAGCAGATCATTGGTACGGTGAATATGGATAATGTACGTTTCCTGAAGTGCGACACGAATGATACTTGGGCGCGCGATCATGGAGCAATTACTTTGATGGATACAGGTGGAGCAAGTTTGCTGGATTTTACTTTTAATGGTTGGGGAGAAAAGTTTGAGGCTCGTTTAGATAATCAGATAACTCGCCGGGCAGTAGAAGTCGGTGCACTGAAAGGGCAATATAAAGATTGTCTGAATTTTGTACTCGAAGGTGGTTCCATCGAAAGTGACGGAGCCGGTACTTTGCTCACAACTTCCGAATGTTTATTGTCTCCACATCGTAATTCGCCGATGAATCGTGTTGATATAGAAGAATATCTTTGCAGAGTATTCCATTTACAACGGGTTTTATGGCTCGATCATGGATACTTATCGGGAGATGATACGGATAGCCATATAGATACATTGGCTCGCTTTTGTTCTCCGGATACTATTGCGTATGTAAAGTGTACCGACTCTGAAGATGAACATTACGAGGCGCTATGCAAAATGGAAGAGCAATTGAAAACGTTCCGCACTACATCAGGTGCTCCTTATCGTTTATTGGCATTGCCTATGGCAGACAAAATAGAAGTAGAGGGAGAGAGATTGCCTGCAACGTATGCCAATTTTTTGATAATGAATGATGTTGTACTTTATCCGACTTATAATCAACCGGAAAATGATAAATTGGCGAAAGAAGTGCTGTGTGAGGCTTTTCCGACATACGAAGTGGTAGGCATTGATTGCCGTGCACTTATTAAGCAGCATGGATCTTTGCATTGTGTGACGATGCAATATCCGACAGGAGTGATTAAATAATAAATTAAAGTATGAGAAAAATAAAAGTAGGAATCATTCAACAGGCTAACACATCAGATATTAGGATAAACCTGATGAACCTGGCTAAAAGTATTGAAGCATGTGCCGCTAATGGCGCTCAACTTGTTGTTCTGCAAGAACTTCATAATTCTTTGTATTTCTGTCAGACAGAGAATACGGATTTATTTGAACTGGCAGAACCCATTCCTGGCCCTTCTACCGGATTCTATTCCGAACTGGCGGCAGCCAATCGGATAGTGCTTGTTACTTCTTTGTTTGAGAAACGTGCTCCGGGACTATATCATAATACAGCTGTTGTCTTTGACCGGGATGGAAGTATTGCCGGAAAATATCGTAAGATGCATATTCCTGATGATCCGGCTTATTACGAGAAATTCTATTTTACTCCGGGAGATATTGGCTTTGAACCGATTCAGACCTCTTTAGGCAAGTTGGGTGTGTTGGTTTGCTGGGATCAATGGTATCCGGAAGCTGCTCGCCTGATGGCGTTGAAAGGAGCTGAGATTTTGATTTATCCTACTGCTATCGGTTGGGAGAGTACAGATACAGATGACGAAAAGAAACGTCAGCTCAATGCTTGGATTATTTCTCAGCGTGCGCATGCGGTAGCCAATGGGCTTCCGGTGATTTCAGTCAATCGTGTCGGTCACGAACCTGATCCGTCAGGACAGACCAACGGGATATTATTTTGGGGAAATAGTTTTGTTGCCGGACCGCAGGGTGAATACCTGGCTCAGGCGGGAAATGACCGCTCTGAAAATATGATTGTTGAGGTGGATCTTGAACGTTCGGAGAATGTGCGTCGTTGGTGGCCATTTCTTCGTGATCGGAGGATAGATGAATATGGGAATTTAACAAAACGTTTTATTGATTGAAATGATTTCTCTCTCTGATAAAAAAATCCCGTAGAGTTTTTTACACTCTGCGGGATTTTTCATTATCTTAAGCACTATTTTATCTGAATGTAAGCTTCTTATTAACGATGAAGTTTACTGTTCCGTAGATAAACAGCCCCAGGAATTGTGCCAGATACTCGTTTACATCTCCACACTCTACAAGTGTGACTAAAAACAAGAACTGGGCACTATATGCCAATCCGAAAGCAGAACAGAAGAACAACATCTGCTTCCAAATGTTGTTCTTTTTATTTTCAATCGGAAAGATCCAATATTTACTCCAAATAAAGTTATGAATTTGGGCTACTATGTACGCTGTAATATTGGCCGGAATGTAATCGTATGACAATTCATCCATCATCAACCAAATAACAAAAGCTGTGATTAATGCATTGAGCGTACCAATTACGGCAAATCTAAAAATGCGTACCGACTCTTTCACTTACTCCTTAATATCTACAATCAGGTTCAGTTCTTCCAGTTGTGACGGATCGAGTGCTGCAGGAGCATCCAACATAACGTCACGACCGGAGTTATTTTTCGGGAATGCAATGCAGTCACGGATTGAGTCCAGTCCGGCAAAAAGAGATACCCAACGATCTAATCCGTAAGCCAGTCCGCCATGAGGAGGCGCACCAAACTTGAAGGCATTCATCAAGAAGCCGAACTGCTCTTGCGCACGCTCCGGGGTAAATCCGAGTAATTCGAACATTTTGTTCTGCAACTGGCTATCGTGGATACGGATTGATCCCCCTCCTACTTCTACACCATTGATTACCATATCGTAAGCATTAGCGCGCACAGCAGCAGGATTTGTATCCAGCAGATGGATATCTTCCGGTTTGGGTGAGGTAAACGGATGGTGCATAGCCATTAATCTGCCTTCTTCTTCGCTCCATTCAAATAGAGGGAAGTCCACAACCCACAAACATGCAAATGTGTTTTTATCCCGTAATCCCAATTGATTACCCATTTCTAGACGTAATTCACAAAGCTGCTTACGAGTTTTCATGGCATCATCTCCCGATAAAATCAAGATTAGGTCACCGGGTTTGGCACCGAATGCTTCCTTCAATTGTTGCAAAACTTCTTGTGTATAGAACTTGTCAACGCTTGATTTCACAGTACCGTCAGCTTCGATACGGGCATAGACCATACCTTTTGCACCGATTTGTGGCTTTTTCACAAATTCGGTCAAGGCATCCAGTTGCTTACGGGTATAGCCGGCTGCACCCTCGGCACAAATACCGCCAATATATGTGGCATTATCGAATACAGAGAAACCGTGCCCTTTTAAGATATCCATTAATTCGACGAATTGCATACCGAAGCGAATGTCCGGTTTATCGCTACCGTACAATCTCATTGCTTCGCTCCAAGGCATACGTGGGAATGGCTCGGTCAGTTCGATATTACGGATCACCTTAAACAGGTGTTTGGCCATTCCTTCAAATGTAGTAATCACATCTTCCTGCTCTACGAAACTCATTTCGCAGTCAATCTGAGTGAACTCAGGCTGGCGGTCGGCACGCAGGTCTTCGTCACGGAAACATTTGGCTATCTGGAAATAACGATCGAAACCGGAAACCATCAATAGCTGTTTCAGTGTCTGCGGAGATTGCGGTAATGCGTAGAATTGTCCCGGATTCATGCGGGAAGGTACTACAAAGTCACGTGCTCCTTCAGGAGTTGAACCGATCAATACCGGAGTTTCCACTTCCAAGAAACCCAGTTTATCGAGATAACTGCGAACCTCGATCGTCATTTTGTGACGTAATTCCAAATTTGAACGAACAGCACTACGGCGTAAGTCCAGATAACGGTATTTCATGCGGATATCATCACCACCGTCGGTGTTGTCCTCGATAGTAAAAGGAGGAGTAATGGCTGAGTTCAGGATATTCAGTTCCGAAACGATGATTTCGATGTCACCGGTCGGGATATGACTGTTTTTGCTGAAACGTTCGTTTACGGTTCCGACAATCTGTATGACGAATTCACGACCCAATTTATTGGCACGTTCGCAAAGCTCAGCGTCTATTTCTTCATTAAATACTAATTGAGTGATACCGTAGCGATCACGAAGGTCAACAAAAGTCATACCTCCCATTTTACGGCTGCGCTGTACCCATCCCGACAGCTTGACTTGTTTATTAACATCGGAGATTCTTAACTCTCCGCACGTGTGCGTTCTGAACATATTTAATATATTATTTATATTTTTGTTAAAGTAGTCTGCAAAAGTACATATTAATTCGGATTCCGTGTTATTTCCAAAGGTCTATTTTTTAGTAAGTTTTTGTATCAGCTGCTTATTCTTCTTCAGAATAACTTTATTTTTATGTGCTATATCTTCTACTATAGCTTCGTTTATCAATTTAATACCGTTTACGTATTCTTGTGCTTTTTGTAATACGTTGGGATTATCTTTTTTTTTATCACCAGGTACAACGACCCGCAGTCCTTTCTGAATCAGTTCTATTTTGATATCTTCGTCAGCCTGCATCGGATCACCGTCAAAATGGACAACACCCGGCGAACTGCGATGAATACATAACTTTTTGCAACGGAAAGTTTTAATGCGACTGTTTTGGTCAATAGTTTTATTGAAGAGCTGAAAGGCTAGTGCCGGAACATCTAATACCGTAAACGGTTCGAGAATGGTTACATCTAACAAACCATCTGTCAGAGTGGCCTGTGGGGCTATATAAGCATTGTTCCCGTATTGAGAAGCGTTGCCGCAAGCAATGAGAAAGGCTTTATATTTGGAAGTACCATCTTCTGTTTCCAATTCATAAGTTTCAGGTTGATACTTTAGACTTTCCTGCAGGGTTTTCTCTAGATAAGTCAGCAGTCCACGTTTGCCGGCATTAGCAAATTTCAGACTTACAAAAGCGTCAAACCCTACTCCGCAAGTACAAAAAAAGTCTGTGCCATTTATTTTTCCGTAATCTATGATATCGATTATCCCATCATTCAAAATTTCAAGTGCTTTACGCGGATCCATTGAAATTTGAAGATGCCGTGCTAATCCGTTTCCAGAGCCGCAAGGGATAATTCCCAATGCTGTATTGGTGTGTACCAATGAACGGGCAATTTCATTAATTGTTCCGTCTCCTCCTACAGCAACTACTATATCTGTATTTTTATCTGCCGCATCTGCTGCTATTTCGATTGCATGTCCGGCTCTTTCGGTATACACAACTTCCCAAGTATACATTTCCTTATCTATCTTTTCATCCAGTAGACTCAGAACAAGTTCCTTACTTTGTGTACCCGAAATTGGATTAACGATGAATATTATTTTTTTCTTGTTTTCGCTCATGCAAGTTGGTTCCATCATTTATATGTTGTGGTCGGCAAAAGTAATATAAATATCTTAATTTTTGCCCTTTCACAGCTTTCTAAAACTATAAAGAGTATATTTTTTCATAGAAAAAGAACAGCTAAAAACATATTTTGTTATCTTTGCCCCCTGTTTTAAACACTTGTTAAGGAAAAAGGATTTAGACTATTATATAAAAGATAGTCAATAAGCGAATTATATAAATAACTATTCATGGGATTATTACAAGAGAAGTTAGCTAAATACGACCTCCCTCAGCAGATAAAGGCTAAAGGCGTATATCCATACTTTCGTTGTATCGAAAGTGAACAGAACACAGAGGTGATAATGAGTGGCAGAAAGGTGTTAATGTTTGGCTCAAACTCATACTTAGGCCTGACTAATCATCCGAAAGTAATTGAAGCTGCTGTTGAAGCTACCCGCAAATATGGTACAGGTTGCGCCGGATCGCGTTTTCTGAACGGTACACTCGACCTCCATCTTCAATTGGAGAAAGAATTGGCCGAATTTGTTGGTAAAGAAGATGCTATCATTTATTCTACCGGATTTCAGGTAAATCTGGGTGTGGTTTCGTGTGTGACAGGTCGTGAAGATTATGTGATCTGTGATGAACTTGACCACGCTTCTATTGTTGAAGGACGCCGCCTTTCTTTTTCTACCATTCTTAAGTTCAAGCATAACGATATGGAATCTCTTGAGAAAGAGTTGCAGAAATGTCGTCCTGATGCAGTGAAACTGATTGTAGTAGATGGAGTATTCAGTATGGAGGGTGATATTGCCAATTTGCCTGAGATCGTCCGTTTGTCTAAAAAATATGATGCTAATATCATGGTAGATGAAGCGCATGGACTGGGAGTTTTGGGTAATCACGGACGCGGTACTTGTGATCATTTCGGATTGACTAAAGAGGTGGATCTTATTATGGGTACATTCAGTAAGTCATTGGCCGCTATCGGTGGCTTTATTGCAGCAGACGAGTCCATCATTAATTATTTGCGTCACAATTCACGTTCATATATCTTTAGTGCAAGTAATACGCCTGCTGCTACAGCTGCCGCTCGTGCTGCACTTCAGATTATGAAAAACGAACCGGAACGTATTGAGCATTTGTGGGATATAACCAATTACTCTTTAAAGTGTTTCCGTGAACTTGGTTTTGAGATCGGACATACCTCCACTCCTATCATTCCTCTATATGTACGTGATATGGAGAAGACATTTATGGTAACTAAGATGTTATTTGACGAAGGTGTGTTTGTAAATCCAGTTGTGCCTCCCGCATGTTCTCCGAACGATACGTTGATTCGTTTCTCGTTGATGGCTACACACTCTAAAGAACAGATTGATTTTGCTATCGGTAAGTTAGTGAAATGTTTCAAGGCACTTGATCTTTTATAATCCATTATAGAGATAAATAAAGTCAGAATTTATATCTATAGGTATTAGTTTTGACCTTATTCTTTTAAGCGTTGGAATGCTTAAAGAAGAGGTGGTAAGGTGAAAGGCTTTATTACCTCTTTCTTTTTTAAAAGAAATTACTCTCTTGTATTTCTACTACTTCTGAAGTCTGCATTTGTTTATTGCAGGTGAAACCAGAAAAGTGTTGGAAATGGAAGATTATATTTTTACCCTAAAAATCAGTGTCTTATTTTACCCCTTGTTTCAGTCTCTCAGAGAGGCTATCTTTATTATATCCGTACCAAATATCAGAAATTCTTCCATCAGGCGTTACAAGTACATAAAAGGGAATGCCATTTGCTTTGTAACGGATATACAATCCGAATGCTTCTTTGGGATCATTTAGAGTGATCCATTTGATATTTTTTTGAGAAAACTTTTTCCATGATTTCTCATCATCAATATTTATACCGATAAAAGTAATTTTTTCTTTCCACATATCGGATAAGATTTCCATCTCAGGAAGTGATTCAATGCAGTGTTCACAAACTCTGCTCCAAATATCGAGTAAAAGGTGATATGGAAGTCATTTGCATGAATATAGCACTCAATTATGCAAATGTGTCAAGAAGTAAAATGAATCAAGAATTACTCAGATTTATCGGGTACATCTCTTTTAATTGCGTATCCGTGTTAATCTGAGTAATTCTGTCTGAGGAGTGTTAAATAGTAACTTCTGTTACAACTTGACCATCGAATAAATTAATTACCCGGTCTGCGAAACCTGCATCATGCTGAGAGTGAGTTACCATAACGATGGTAGTGCCTTCCTTATTCAATTCGCTCAATAGTCCCATAACCTCTTTACCATTTTTAGAGTCAAGATTACCGGTAGGTTCATCGGCAAGAATCAGTTTAGGGTTGGCTACTACGGCGCGTGCAATGGCAACACGTTGTTGCTGACCTCCGGAAAGCTGTTGTGGAAAATGCTTGCTTCTATGGGTAATGGCCATGCGCTCCATTGCTTTTTCCACTCGTTGTTTACGTTCAGAGGCCGGAATACCCATGTAGAGTAAGGGCAATTCAATATTTTCATATACATTCAGTTCATCAATCAGATTGAAACTTTGGAATACAAAGCCAATAACTCCTTTGCGGAGATTGGTGCGCTGCGATTCTGTATATTTGGATACTTCTTTTCCGTTCAGATAATACTCTCCTCCTGTAGGATTATCCAGTAAACCGAGAATATTGAGAAGAGTAGATTTTCCACAACCGGAAGGTCCCATGATGGCGACAAATTCGCCCTCTTTTACCTCTACGCTGACGTTATTTAATGCCCATGTTTCAACTTCTTCGGTCTTGAAGATTTTTTGCAAATTGATTGTCTTAATCATAATCGTAATTTTTTAAGAGTTTATATTATTATTCGTTTTTTATTATTTCTGCCGGATTGAGATGCATGATTCTGTAGATTTTATAGGCTGTTGTTACAAAGATAAGTAAACCTATCAGAATGAAGAGGTAAATCCCCCATGTAAATCCGGTAATACTGCTGATCGGGCTATCCTTGGTTATGTCTATCACAAGTAACCTTAATAATGGATAAGTGATGGTATAGGCCAGTATGAATTGGATTATATATGCTTTTCCGAACATCAAAGCAATTATTTTCGGAGTTGCGCCGTTTATTTTGCGAATAGCAACTTCTTTCTGCCGGCTGACTGTGTCCATAGAGATAGCTGAGTATATGCTCAGTATAACCAGAAGAGCACTTATGATGCCTAATAGCAGTGAGGCATCGCCCATCAGGTCTCTGATACCTTGTGTTGTACTTCTTCTTATATCCAGTCGTTGTATATCGAGTGGCAATGACTCTGGGACGTAATTACGGCATACCCTTTCTATTTCTGATTTGGCTTTACCAAAACTGATATCGTCACGAAAACGGATATAAATTACGGATGCTTCTTCAGTCGGGAAGAAAACAGAAATATTGTATTGATTGTGTTCTGAGATGTTCTCCCCGTAACAAGCCTTGTATGTACCTGCTATCCGATAGTTCTCTTTACCTAATTTTACATTTCCGCTTACAGAATCATTTTCCAACTGCTTTTGAAAGGCTTCGCTGATGTAAACCACGTTACTTGTATGAGGTTCGACGATCTCTCCCCGGAAAGGAATCCGAAAGAACTGGAAGTAGCTGGGATCTCCTTGTCTGACTCTGACAGTGAGAGTACGGTGATCGGCAGACTCATAGTCACTGGTCAGAAACGAATTATAGTTGCCGCTCATCAAAGCTGAACTGATATTTTCCACTCCTGGCAACATCTTTATTTGTGATAAAATCGCATCCTTATTTTTGCCGAGAGTAACACTATTCATTTCAAAGCAAAGCGTGGAATTTGTTTCTTTGTCTGATAGAGGAAGGTACAAAACGCTTCCTACACTATTGAATAAATGTATAGCGATACTCATACCCAGAAAAAAGATACATACACATAGCTGTACGCACATCATGATGTTGCGAAAGAGGTGCCGGTGGCTGTTAGTTTTCATGTGCCCGGCAAGACCGGACCGTTGCAAACGCCGGATGGGATATAGCATTACAAGGGTGCAGATCAGTAACAGCCCTATATAAAGTTTAACTTGAATGCCATATAGAGTTTGGATATCTATTGGAATCATTTCTTTAGGCGGAATATAGGTTGTCAGTAGTAAACAGGTACATTCGGATAAGACCAGCGAGAACAATAAAGAAAATGTCAGCATCCAGAAAGCTTCGGTGAATAGAAGGGCAAATAAACTTTTGGGGCTGGCACCCAGACTTTTCCGCAGGGCCAGTTCACGATTACGGTTGTAGAATGACTGTATGATGAACTTTAGAAAGTTTATCATACCCGATAACAGAATCAGAGAGGATAAGAAGGTAATGAATGCTATGCCTATCATTCGCTGCGGATCGTGATACGAGTCAGCTTCTTTGTTCGCAATGAAATATGCCATTTCATTATTATGAAGAGTTGTTATCCCCTTTAGGCTTTCATTGGCTTTATTCAATCCGTCTGCTGTTTCCAGTGTACCTTCTGTGATATATCCTTGTTGTCTGTTCCCCTCTCTCAAATGAGAGAAATAGATATCTGTTTCAACATCTAGTGTTTTGGGGAGATTTCTGATAACATTGACAACTTTATAGTATGTGCTTTTATCTTTTTCGCTTTCCTTCAACTTGACTATTTTCAGTAATGTGCCTACCGGGTTGCTCTTTCCGTATACTTTACGGGCACAACTTTCGGACAACACAACTTCTTCCGGAGTTGTGGGAAGAGCATTGCCATATAAGAAGGATGCATTATAATGTGAAAAGAAATTAGGATCAGTATCCATATATGAAATAATGTAAGGCTTTTCTTCCTGCTCCCTATTGATGAATACAACTTCGGCTTCTCTTTGGAAAGAGTGGAAGCAGATTTGCTTAATACCCGGTATGGGATGTTCTGTCAGGGTCCGGATCTCAGAAGAATTGAGACTCCACCCCCATCCTCCTACTTCATGGTTGGAATTGATCATCCGGATTGAAATCCTTTGTTCGAAATTGGGCATGTTACGTGATGCTCCATCTATTTCATTGATAAAAAAGTGGATGATGCTGAAACAAGTCATACCAACGGAAAGACAAATGGCAGAAATAATGCTGTGTGTCTTATACTTCAGCAGGTTGCGTATTGCTGTTTTGAGATAATGCTGTATCATATAGTTCATTTTCTCTGATTTATTCGTTTTTAATTACTTCTGCCGGATTAGTCCGTGCAATATAATATATCTGCCAGCTGATTGTAGCTGTTATTATGCCTATTAATAGCATGAGGGGACCCATCCAAAGCCATGGATCGGCATAATCAAACAATATGACTCGATGCTGGCTGCCGATGACCATGACGAAGAGGCTAATTAAACCTCCTATTACCGAAGCTATTAAAAATAAAATCAGGTAGTTTTTAGCAAACAACCAATAGATGTCCGGTAAACGTGCACCATTAATTTTACGGATGGCAACTTCTTTTTGTTTACGGATAGTGTCAATGCTGATAGCTCCATAAACGCCAAGTACCGTAATCACTAAGCAAATGGAAGAGCAGACAACGAACAGCCACATCACCGAGATAGCTCCTAATCCGGTTTGTTCCTCATATAAACTGATGAACTCGAAAGGTTCGTTCTGTGGCAGATATTGATTCATCTCCTTGCTCATTTCTGCTTTTACTTCCTTGCGAGGAGCATCAGGGACCAATCGTATATATATTTTCCCGATTTCGTCATTCATGGCAGAAAGTGGTAAAAGAGCCAATTGCTTTGCACTTGGAGAATCGGGACCTATATGGACTAAACCTTTAACCGGATATACTTGGTTTTGAAAGCGAAAAGACTCGGAGGTAGAATCAGCTTGCAAAGTTTGGTATAATTGTTCGTTTACGTAACAAAAAGGTTCTCCCGGTTTGTGATGGCATTTGATGTTCATTAAATTAAAAAAATCATCCGAAACGAAGCAGAGTTCGGTAAATCCATACTCTTGGCTGTAATCCCTGTTAGTGTAGGCTGTTTCGGCATTCCAACGGCGTGAGCGCAGGAAGTTTATCAGTTCCGGTTGATGCTCTCGAATACGATCGTATCTGCCTATATTTACTACCATAATTTCTTTTTTTACCTCTGTGCTCAGATTGGGATTGGCTGAGAGATCGTATTCTTTCATTTGCATACGGATGCCGACTGTACCTACAATGAATAGAAAAGAGAAGAGTAGCTGGACGCTCAGTAACGTGTTACGGATTATGTGACGTTGTCCGGTAGTTGTCCCCCCCCTCAATCCTTGCGCTATTGTCTTATGGGCAATGTGCCAGGAAGAGATGAATGAGATCAGTAAGCTGATAAGCAACAAGCCTCCTATATATTGACATTCATAAACCCACAATCGATGTATATCTATGTATAAGTTTCTTTGTATTTCATTAGAAAATGTACTTATAAACCAAGGTAGCAAGCTCTCAGTAATGGCCAGGGTAATTATTCCACAGATCAGGATGATGACAGCCTGTTCAAGGAATAGCAATATGAAAAGTCCCCAGTAAGTAGAACCCAGCGTATTACGTAGACTGATCTCTTTGTAACGGTTGGCAAATGCTCCTATACTGAATGAGAAATAGTTGATCATGCCTACCAATAAGACCAATAGCCCCAAAATAGCAACCCATAATTCAGCGCCTGCCTTATGTTCTGTCTGGCTATCCAGCACTATTTGTGGTATCCATTCCGGATGGTTGGGAAAAAGTCCCAATTTAGGCAGTAATTGTGAAATGTGTTCGGCATCTTCCGGGCGTTTGAGCAGTAGTTTGTGTATCCCAAATGAAGCATTTTCAGGTAGTGGAAGAAAAACATCGTAGCTGCTGTGATAATTATTCATCCCTGCCGGATAGGGCTTGATAACGGCAATAATGGTATGTATTTTGCCTCTCTGGTTAAGGATCGTTTTTCCCAGCGGCGGGATGCCTCCACAGAATTGTTTGACAAACTCAGTCGTTACTACAGCTTCGTTACCCGAAATACCAAACTGTTTTAAGGAGCCGTCTATACATTCTGTAGGAAATACTTTGAAATAATCAGCATTACATTCTGTTTTGTCCACTTTACAATATACCGTTTCATCTAATGTGATTGTAGATGAAGAATTTACATAAAAAGCAACTGCTTCAAATTTGTCTTTACCTATTTTCTTTTCAAAATCCTCTATCGGAATATTTACTTGGTAAGATCTTTCTTTTATGCATATTTCTGCTTGATTTTCGTAAGTTGCCAAATCCTTGTTACCTGTACTGAAAATACGATTATAATAGTTGCATACACTGAAACAGAGCAAACCGGCAGTGATTCCCAATATAGATATAGCAGTTTGTGCTTTGCGTTTAGCCATCTGCCTGAAAACAATCTTTAAATAATGTAGTATCATAGATATATTGATTTCTTCGTTTTAATTATTGTTGTGTAAATACCGTGTGTTTTACCGTTAAACTTCTCTTTTATAGTTTCAATAAATATGCCAAACTGCTAAATGATTGTATCTTTGATTGTTAGGATCTCTCTGTTATCTCTGTTTCTGTGTGATATTGCACGATTGCAGTGCGAATACGCACTGCAATCATTTATTCACTTTTCACCGACTCCGCCGGATTGATTTTGGCAGCTACTACCACTTGTCGCATGACCGAGAGAATAACGATGATGCAGGTGAAGAGGAATACACATACAAACAGCCATCCGTGAATATCAGTATGGTACGCATAGGTTTCCAACCACCTTTTGATAAATAAATATCCTAAAGGCAGAGCAATTGCGTTACTGACCAGTGTCAGCCATAAATATTCTTTCAGAAATAAGTATAGGATATCTGAAAATTGTGCTCCGTTTACCTTTCGGATGGCTATTTCTTTTTTACGCTGTTCGGTAGAGAGCGATACCAGGAAGAAAACGCCGAAAGAAGAAATCAGGATACAGAGTACTGCCAATAACAGGAAGATACGGAACATCGTCTTTTCCGGACGATTGAACAGTTCCATTAAGGTGGAAAGTTGAATGATCTGCATATCCTCGGAGATTTCTTTTTTGCTGTATTGAGAATAGATTCTCCTGGCGTATTGCAGTGCTTGTTTTTCATTATCCGGATGTACCTTTATATAGAAATACCTGAATCCATTGTACCCCCTTGCTGCATCAGCATTGTTTTGATACATAAAGAAGACCTTCGACAGCGGGTACTGCATCGGACAGTAGTAGAAATCACGTAAAATACCGCTGATTCTGGTGGGTACTGCATGATTCTCCGAATCTTCGTCATCACTGAGTATAAGACGTCCTGTCAGTGAAGGAATGTTGAGTTCGCGGGCACCGGTTTCGTTGATAACTATATCTCTTGTCCCCTGATCCTGTATCCATTCTCCTTCTTTCATCTTCATTCCGAAAAAGGAAAGGAAATTCTTTTGCACAACGATGCAATTATCTTCTGTTGCTTCATCTACATTATTACGTCCCTCTATGGGAAATTGAGTGATAAAACTGCAATACCACTCTCCTCTTAAAACAAGGAGAGGCTGTGTCAGGGCCGTTACGTCATCGATGGCTGAGTTTTGTTTTAGTGCTTCTATAAAAGGGGTACAATCAGTATTGTAGGTTGCATCGAATCCGAGGTCGATCTGCCAGATGTGATCGGTGACCAGTCCTTTGTCTGTACGGCTCATGAATCGGTACTGACTGTAGAACATGCAAGAAGTCAGGAGGAATAAAGAGCCGATGAAGATTTGTCCGATTATCAATCCGTTTCTAAGTGCCAGCGAAGTTCCCCGACTGTTTCGTTTCAGCAGACCGACGATGGGAACCGTACTTAAAACCAGAAATATCAGGCAGCATAACGGATAAATCCAATAGGATGCTTTCAGTACTTCTTGCCGGGTGATACTCTGGATGACTCCATTATAATAGCTACTGCTCTCTGCTACCAAACTGGTGTAATCCTTATAAAACGGAAACAGGAATTCGATAAATGCCATTGAAAGCAAAAATGCTATGAACAGGGGGAGGGTCAATTCAAGTAAGTTTTTCCCTATCAAACTGTAGATGGAAGCACCAAGAGTGGAAAAAGTGGCATTATAGCGCGCTTTTCGTTGTTGCTGGCCAATGAATAGAACAAGCAGATTCATTAATGCACTGGCAAATGCCAATATTCCCGCCGTAGCCAAAATCCGGATATGTTGAAGCCTGCCTTTCAGCTCAGGAGAGCAGCGGGTATGAATTTCGGGTAACGGACGCAAATGAAAGTGCCATTCAGAATATTTACTCCATTTGGTATCGGGTTCTTTGACTCTGTAGGCTGCTATCTTTTTACTTAGATGTGCAGCATCGGCCGAAGGGTGTAACCATACATAAGTCGTATTTCTTTTTACTTGATTGGGGGATGGAGTGGCCAGAATCAGGTATTCAAATTTGAAATCACTGTTTTGGGGATAATTTTCCATTACTCCCGCAATGGTATATGATAATTTGTCGTTGATTTTCAACTCTTTCCCTACGCAACTACTGTCACCAAAGTAGAAGTTGGCCATTTTTTGAGTCAGAATCACATGATTTACGTTAAATGGAACTTTATAATAGCTCCCTTCGATCAGTTTACATTGAAAGATATCAAAGAAAGTGGAGTCTATTTTCATTCCGATCCAACTTTTTGTATCCTTCTCAAATTCGTATTTTACTTCGCTGACATGGCAAACTTTAGCTATTTCAGGGAAAGTAACCAGATCTTTTTCCACCATCTGATGTATCTGGTTTAATTCTCCGACAGATCCGTCGGCTGTTTTAAATATACCGGTGGTAGTCAAGGCATAAGTCCTTGAACTTTGAGGGTGGAAACTATCAAAATGATATTCCCAGTAATGCCAATACCCACCTAACAAGAAAGCTGTAAAACCGATAGATAAGCCTACAATGCTTAAGATATTCTGTACCTTATGTTTTAAAAGGTTTCTACATGCAATTTTAAAATAATGTTGTATCATATTATTAGATTTTTTTATTCTGTTTTTACTACTTCCGCCGGGTTTTCACGGGCGGCTTTCCATACTCTCCAGCCGATACAGGCGGTTATGATGATACCGATTCCCATAAAGATAGTGACATACATCGAAACGCCTATGCTGATTTGTTCGACATAATTCTCCAGCCACGCTTTCATGATCACGTAGCTGACCGGGAAAGCAAGGAACGAGGCGCAGAGTAACAATATCAGGTACTCTTTTATAAATATCGAAAGGATGTTGCCAAGTGTTGCACCATTTACTTTCCTGATAGCGATTTCTTTACGCCGTTGCTCGCATGCCAATGTCACTAAAGAGAACACTCCGAATACAGCAATCAGAATACAGACAACAGCTACACAACTCAGGAGTTTCAAAAGGGTCTGCTCCGATTTGAGATAGTTGTCATAGGTCTCCTCCATATTGGATAATCTGATTTTATTTTCCGGATATTCTTTCTGACATAGCTTTTCAATGTCTTTTTTAAGTTTGGGCCATTCGCCTTCTCTATACTTTATCAGTACATCACCTTTGCCCAGGTCGAATCCGGAAAAGCCTTTGGCTATAAATGCGATAGGTTTTATGGGAGTGGTAGGCGATGTCGTATGGAAGTCTTTTACCAAACCGATAACGGTTGTCCCCGTTCCGTTGGGTCTGATTAGTTTTTTCCCAATCGGATCATTCCATCCGAGTGCTTTGGCCGCTGCCTCATTGATTACAATAGTGCCGGCATCCCTCTCTCCTTCTTTCAGCATCTTTCCTTTTAAAAGGCGGATGCCGTAGAACTGTGCTAACTCTTCACTTTCCATCAGTACTTCCATATCGATCTCTGCATCTCCGGGTTGTTTTCCGTCCCAATCCTTGAAGTGCATAGCCATGGATGCAGTTTTGGGTAGCAGCGAAAAGTGTCCTTTCAGAACCTGAGTGACATAAGGAAACTGCTCTATTTTATCAGCGGCAGGCAATAGATTGTTTTGCGGATATATGCTTAGAGTCGCTATATTTTTGCGTTCTATACCAATATCTGTGGTGCTGAGATAATAGAGTTGCTTCATGATGACACTGATGCAGAAGATAAAGCAGATACTGATAGAAAGTTGAAAAACAATGCTTATCTTACGTCCCAGATACCCGTATCTGTTTACGGTTTTTTGCTGTATGTTACTTTGTAGCGTTCGTTTGTTGAAGTAGAAAGTTACAGGCAGGAATGTGGCAAGAGAACATCCGATGACGAGGGCGAAGTATAAAAAAGATTCCCAGTAAATATCTCCTTCTTTTACTCCCGACAATTCTTTGAACGGAGACAATACCAATTCTATCAGGGCCATTCCCATAAGTCCTGCGGCCAACAAGATCAGCAGATATTCTGTAACAAGCAGGGTGAACAGATGGAGGTCTGATGAACCGCATACTTTGCGTAATGCCAATTCTCTGCTTCGCATCCGTAAACGGCTGACAAACAAAGACAGGTAGTTGATCAGCGAACAAAGAATAACTAATCCGCCTACAATTGAGAAGAATAGGATATAGCTGAACTGGATGGCATTTTGGTCGGCCAGTACAGTATAGTGGCACTTACTGATGGGCATAACCATCAGATTCTGCATGCCGCCCTTGCTGTCTGTTTCGAGTTTCGTTTGTTCCAGTTTTTTCTGAAAAGCCTCGGCATTTACTTCTTTGTGCAATTTTATAAATACATGGAATCCTCCGTGATACCATGCATTATGCCATTGACGTATTCCTCCCGTTAAAATAGAAAAAGGTAAATTGGTATGACGGTTCCATCCGTTGACGATCGCACATACGGTTTTAGGGGCACCATACAGTTTGATTTCCTTCCCGATCGGATTTTCCGTACCGAAAAGTTCCTTGGCCGCATGCTCTGTCAGTGCTATCCGCTCTTCCGATTCCAGGAAATCAAGGCTGCCGGAGAGTACTTGTATCCCGAACATATGCATGAAGCAAGAGTCTGCATTGATTTCATACAGTTGCCGGATAGCGCCATCGTCTACTGTCACTTCCTGTTCATAAAAAAGAAAACCGCAGGCATCTTCCACTTCCGGAAACTGCTTTTCTAAAGAAGTGGATACCGGATATGGAATTGTTGTTGTAACGCCTGTGTCACTTAATGCCGATTTCTGATACACCAAATGAATACGGTCAAAACCTTCATGGAAGGTGTCGTATGTCATTTCGTAACGTATCCATAAGACAGCAAGCGCAAAACAGGTAAATCCGATAGCTAATCCTAGGATGCTGATGATACTCTGAGTCTTGTATTTCAGCAAATTCCTACATGCAATTTTCAAATAATGTCGTATCATATTATTAGATCCTTTTTTATTCTGTTTTTACTACTTCCGCCGGATTTTGTTTGGCTGCATTCCACACTCTCCAGAAGATGCTGATGACGATGATGATACCGATACCTGCAAACAGGACGATATATATCCAAAATGGGGTGGAAGTTTGTCTGACGTAACTTTCTATCCACACTCTCATCATTCCATAGCTTGCCGGGAATGCTATAAGAGCCGCGACAAGCAAAAGGACGAAATATTCTTTGATGAACATCTGCAGGATACTTCCTATGGTGGCTCCATTCACTTTGCGGATAGCGATCTCTTTGCGTCTTTGTTCGCACGACAAAGTTACTTGCGAAAAGATGCCGAAAATAGAGATAATGACGCATACGATAGAAACGATCCCCAACAGGGTCATCAACGCACTTTCGGAACGCAGATATTTATTATACTCCTCTTCCTCGTTATAAAGTCTCAAGAACGAAGAGGGAAAATCTTCTTCTTTCATTTTCCGGATCGTATCTTTGCAGGCCTCCCAACTCCCTTCCGTAAACTTAAAAAGAATACTGGCACGAGACCATAGATATTTCTGCTCTTCAGTGCGGACAAAGGCGAGAGGGCGTGGAGCGATAGTGGGTGGCAGGTAGCTGAAGTCCTTCACCACTCCTACTACTGTATAATATGTCCGATTGTGTTCATATTCTGAGTAGAACTGTTTTCCTACTGGATTTCTCCATCCGAACGTCAGTGCTGCCGTTTCATTAATGATGACATCTCCGGGAGAGTTCTTTTCGGATAGCCACTCCCCTTCTGTCAACTGCAATCCATAAAAGTCGAAGAACTCTTTGCCCGAAGGTATCAGGCCGACGGAATATGTTTCATCAGTGGTTTCATTGAGTCCGTCCCAACCGTTAATATCTGTATACATCATAGGTCCTGTAGGGACTATCGGGAAGTAGTGGGGAGGCAGAGCTTCAGTCACCATAGGTAAATTGGCGATCTTAGAACTCCATTCATTAATATCTCCTTTCATCCAGACAGCAACATTGCCTATATTGTGGCGTTCTATTCCCAGATCTGTGTTTTTCAGATAATAGAGTTGTTTCATCATGATAGTGGTGCAGAAGATGAAGCCCAGACTGATGATCAATTGTGCTATCAGTCCGAGCCGGCGGAATATTCCGCGCTGGGGACTTCCTTTTTTATTGCGAATACTACTCTGTAACGTACGGCTTCTGAAGTAATATAGAGGAATTTGTGAAATACCGAAAGATAAAACGATGACTGCCAGTATGTAAATGATGACTTCTGTATACAGCGGGGTAGCTTCTGATATCTGAGCCAGTTCTATGAAATGGGGTAAGCAGGCCTCGATGAAAGCCATGCCCAGCAGAGAACCGGCTAGCAAGACAATCAGGTATTCGACAGATAGCAATGCGAACAACGAACGGTTGGTAGATCCACAAACCTTTCGGAGTCCCAGTTCACGACCGCGCATTCGAAGACGGCTGACAAACAGGGTCAGATAATTGAATAATGAACATACAATGACCAATACTCCTGCCATTGCAAAATAGCGAATGTAGTTGAATGAAATAACGATCTCGTCTTTTTGCAGATAATCAGAATAGCGGAGCGAAGTAATCGGGGTAAAATTCAATTTACCTAATGTACTCTCTTTCTCCTGTGAGGAAGCATCGAGGCTGCTTATCCTTTTTTGAAGAGCTGATTTGTCGGTATCCGGCAAGATGCGGACAAATATCTGTTCTGAATTGCTTTGCCAGCTTGGATGGTGGCGTGCCGGAAGCAAGGCCCCGTATGAAAGATTTGAATGTTGCGACCATCCGCTGACAACGGCACACACTTTACATGGCCGGCTTCCCAACTCAATCTCTTTTCCAAGAGGACTTTCGTTGCCGAACCATTCTTTCGCTACCGCTTCGGTTATGGCTATCTCGTTGCTCTTTTTCTTTAGAAAATTGACATTGCCTTGCAGGATACGCACATCAAACATGCGTATAAACGCAGAGTCCACCTCAATGGCCAATAAATCCCCACCCTTGTCTTTGAATCGAAGATTGGTTTTGAACGGAGATATGCCACATATATCTTCAATCTCAGATATGTTCTTCCGTAGATACTCTATAGCCGGATAAGGCATTGAGTTGCTGAGCGTGCCGTCTGTGATTGTGAGTTGTGCTCTTACCAGGTAGATGTCGTCGGCTCTCCGATGAAAGGTGTCGTATGTCATCTCGTAGCGTATCCATAGTGTAGCAAGGGCAAAGCAGGTGATTCCTACAGCTAGTCCGATAATGCTGATAATACTTTGGGTTTTATATTTCAGCAGATTGCGGAAAGCGATTTTAAAATAATGTCGTATCATTCGGGTTCTTGTTTTTACAAATAGTGTTTCAAGAAGTATGCCAAAAAGCCAACTTGTTGAAACACTATTATTTATGTGCTTGTGATGTTAAAACACACTGTGTGAATTAGCACGATCATAGTGCGCATGCGCACAAAAATACAAATTTACTACTCTC
This sequence comes from Bacteroides fragilis NCTC 9343, assembly GCF_000025985.1. NCBI lineage: Bacteria > Pseudomonadati > Bacteroidota > Bacteroidia > Bacteroidales > Bacteroidaceae > Bacteroides > Bacteroides fragilis. The sequence goes on along the minus strand of NC_003228.3, from coordinate 2,847,351 downwards.
CTTTCAATACTTTGGCCGGATTGATATTGGCAGCTTTCCGTATTTGCCATATCAGAGTGGCCAGTGATATGAAAGCAGTCACTATGGCGGCAATTGCAAACAGCCACCAGGATATAGGAGCTTTGTTGGCGAATCCTTCCAGATATTTCGAAATGATATACCAGGACAGAGGTGCCGAAATGATGAATGCCATTCCCAGGATAATCGAGTATTTCTTTAATAGAAGCGGATAGATCTCTTTCAGGGTAGCGCCGTTTACCTTGCGTAGTGCTATTTCACGATATCGCTGACGGATGTCGAACATGGACAATCCGAACAGTCCCAGGCAAGATATAAGAATGGCAATGATACTGAACAGGGAGTATATCTCGGCAGTTCGCTTGTCTTCCTGATACATGGTCGCTATCTCGTCTTCTAAAAAGCTGTATTCAAACTCACCTTCGCCCAGTATTTCATCGCGCAGCCTTTTCAGGAAGGCAATGGCTTCTTGCTTTTTTCCGGGAACGATTTGTGCCATCAACCGGTCTCTGTAGCTGCCCCGCGGATCTTCGTAAACGATAAAGAGCGGAGGAGTGGTTTTCGATAAATGGCCGATTTTGAAGTCCTTGATCACTCCGATAACCTGATATGGAGGATTCTTCTTCATTTCTTCGGATTTTGACAAGGACCACCACAATCTCCTTTCAGGCTGAATCAGGGCTGTTTCTATATTATCTATTTCCAGAAGTGATTTGGCCGATTCGTTGATGATCATTTTATAATCAGTCCATTGGTCGACAGAATCATTCCATAGGCGGCCTTCTTTTAGCTGAAAGCCGAACAGTTCAATATATTTATTGCTCAGGCTGCTGTAAATAACTTGCTTGAACTCGTCCCGCTGTGCATTCCGCACATTGATATAATTGTCATCCAGCTGATTCGGGTTCTCTCCATATTCCCAACGGATAAAGAGCGGGGAATGATCCATCTCTTCTTTGATGTAGGCCAGATTACTTTTCTCTCTCTGCTTCCGTCTCTCCCACTCTTCGTATGATATATTTATATCATACGAAGAGCGTTCGGCGTATAACTGACATTGAATGATGTCCTTGGTGGTATAGTTCAGATCGGCAGACAGCATGAAGCGGACTTGCTTCGTGAAAAAGAGGGAAACAATAATAAGTACAAAGGTGATGATGTATTGAACGAATAAAAACAGCACACGGGATACGATGGAATGTCCTCCCGCATTTACCGAACGGATAGATACGGAAGGTGAAACGTAGTTGTATCTGATGAATGGATAAATAGAAGTCAATAATGGCAACAGAATCAGGATTCCTACGGATAATGTGGCACTAAATTCCGTATTGGAGGTTTGCGGTATCCGGAGCACATGTTCCATCATGCCACCGGTTATTTCGATAATGCACCAGGATATGCATAGAGCCATGCCTGTCAGGATAAAGTTTTCAGTGAAAATCTGTGCGAATACATCCTTTGCGCCGGCACCATATACTTTTTTGACTCCAAACTCTCTGGCACGCTTGAGCATCATCACCGTATAGATGTTGATGAAATTGAACAAGCCGATTATCAACAAAGCAATGGTGACAACGGCAAGTACTAAGATATTATTGTAGTTGCCTTTCCGGATATTGTTATTATAAACGCGGACAGTCTTATCGAAATAGAAATCTTTTAATGGAAAGAACTGCAGGCGGGTCGGTGCATCCATATGGCACCTTAACTTCATAAACTTCTCGTTCTTGACGTTCAGTTTCTTAAAGTCCGTTCCGGGTATCAGTTGTACCAGACTATTGCTTAAACGCGACCATGAATGTTGCAATCGTTCGGATATAATAAGGTCGAAATCTAAAAAGCTTTTCGTCGTCGGCTCTCCTATTACTCCCGTAACTGTGACGATGTCCCCTGTGCTGTAAGTCATTGTTTTCCCAATAGGATTCTCTTTTCCAAACAATCTTTCAGCCAATCGCCGGGTGATGATGGCGTCATTCGGAGACTTCAGAGATGAAATGCCGGACACGGACGGATAGGGTAATATCTGCAGAAACACACTGTCGGTCACTACGGTTTTTACATTATATATCTGTTTCCCTACTGTAATCCTGTCTTCCGGAAAGTTAATCCATCGGGTACTTTTCAGGACAGACGGGTCGTTCAGCGGATCGATAAAGTTGGGGTCGTTATTCCTATCTTCATTACTGCTTATTGTCCGCCTTCCATCTTCGTACTCGATATATAGCAGATAGGTGTTTTCAAGGTCTTTGCAGAAATGATTTACGGTAACCTCCTGATGGATATACCGGAGGATGATAAGTACACAAGCCAGACTCAAGGCCAAGCCCAGTATATTGATGAATGTATATGTTCTGAAACGTGCCAGAGCCTTCCAGGCCAGCCTTATGGTTTTCATGTTTGTATGATTTTGAGTTTGATTCACCACGGAGTAATACAGAGTCTGAAAGAGTTTTAACCTCTTGCTTATTAAGATATTAAGAGAGAACTATCTCTGTGTAACCCTGTGCCATTCTGTGGTGAGTTCGATTCATTTTTATATTACTTAAGTATTAATTCTTCTGCCTCGCCAAAGGTATCATATCCTGTTGTAACGACATAATCTCCGGGCTCTAATCCTCCGGTAATTTCATATTGTTGCGGATTCTGGCGTCCGATGGTGATAGGCGTACGTACGGCTTTGGTTTTAGATGCATTGGCTTTGTAAATCCACTGTCCGCCGGTGGCCTGATAGAAGTTACCGCGTGGGATGACGATGGCTTGTTCAGGCTGTCCCAATTCAATCTGGACACGGAAACTCTTACCTACACGTACGTTATCGGGCATTTCGCCGGTGAAGACCAGATCGACGTCGAACATGCGGTCTTTTACCTCGGGCACAACTTTTGTGATGCGAAGCGGATACTTTTTACCCTGATAGTTGACAGTAGCAGGCAGTCCGGTGGTAATGCGGTCGATGTAGTATTCGCTCAATGAAGTATGGATCTTATATTGATCGAGTACTTTGATTTCGGCGATACTTTCACTGGAGCCCACCTGCTGTCCCGGAGTAACTTTCACAAAGCTCAGCTGTCCGCTGATGGGTGCTTTCACTACCAGATTGCCCAGACGCTCTGTGGCCCGTTCATACTTCTTACGCTCCCGCTCCATATCGGTTCGTATCAGATCTTTGCGGATGATGGTCACGGCCGAATCGTGGCGAAGACCTTCGCGTTGCAGTTCGGCATTCTTCACCTTGTAATTGTATTCGTCTTCCGACACTTCGAGTTGTGCTTTACTCTTGATGCCCATGCGGAATTCTTCTTTGTCCAACGTGAAACTTTTTTTCAGGCGTGCCAGTTCGTAATTGGTTTCCAGCGTCTGTTGTTTCAAGCTCAGGCTTTTCTGTTCCATTTCGATTTCTTTCTCCTGATAAGTGATGCGTTGCTTCTCCCAGTCGTCCCGCTGGTCTTCGATGCTACGCAGCAAGTCCGGATTCGAGAGGGTCAGAATCGTATCTCCTTTCTGGAGCAAACTGCCTTCCTCGGCTATGATACGCTCTACGCTTCCCGCTTCACGGGTGTTTACTTTAATGGTGAGAATAGGCTGTATCAATCCTTCCACATCGACGTATTCCATAAACTTGTCATCTTTGACTTCGGCTATCTGTATGTTTTCCGACTCGATGCGGAGCTTGCGCGGCCCGGCCGACAGAATGATGACGTAAACAAGGAAAGCGACAAATGCAATTCCTCCGGCTATGTAGAATTTATAGCGGATGTACCAGGGTTTCTTTTCAATTTTAATATCCATATTATTTTGTTTTTTCGATTTGTAGTTTATAATTCCGGTCAGTCTATCAGCAGGTCATAATTCTCGGTAAGCGGCGTTTTGCCTTCAAAGTCGAAAAGAGTAAGGCTGCGCAACGTGTAATACAGACTCCAGTAGTTGTAAAGAGCCGTTATGTAGTTGCGGCGTGCCTGGTCCTTCTCGGTGATGGAAGCGTTTAGATCGAGAATGGTAGACTTGCCCAGCAGATAAAGTTTGCGGGCCACGTCGCTGCGTCGTTGAGCTGTTTCATCGGTTCGCGCGGCTATTCTGACCCGCTGGGCCTGAAGATTAAATTGTTTCACCAGTTTGCGTATGTTTAGTTCGAAATCGGTCTTGTCTTGTTCCACCTGTGTGTACACAAGGTCGCGGTTGGAGCGTGCCACGCGCACTTTGCCCTTGCCCCGTCCCCAGTCGAGGATGGGTAGTGCTACACTCAGGCTGACGTACTGCTGGTCCAATGGCCTCTTGTAGGCGCTTCCTAGCTTGTCGGCAGTTTGTGTCAGGCCGAAACGCAGATAAATATCCGCTTTCAGTCCGGCATTGGCACGGGCGTATGACACGTTGCTTTCGCTCTCCAGTTTCCGGCGTATCATGTTTTGTATTTCCGGACTGTTTTCGTTGGCCAGTAATAAGGCTTCGTGCAGTTCTACACTGAAGTCGGGTACGTGGTCGTTGATTTTCACCTTGAGTTCCTCGTCACTCTGAATGCCCAGATACGAGCGTAGCTCCTGCATGCAGTTGTCCATCTCGATACGGGCATTCATTCGGTTGGTTTCTTCGGTCAGTTTGTTCAGTTCCAGTTGCAGCATTTCGTTTTCGGTGATGGTACCGATGTTGTAGCGTCCCTGGGCATATTGATAGAGTGTGTCTGCGTTAGCGTAATTGGTAGTGGCGGTTTCGTAATTGCTCTGTGCGGTGGCAAGGTTAAAGAATTTTTGAGTAGCACGCGTGGCCACCAGTTCCAGTGTTTCTACATACGATTTCTTTGCTTCCCGGTAGCGGACCGGTTCGATGCGGCGATCCCACTTCAGGCTGTTATATCCGAAGAGCGACTGACGATAGCCTATATTAATAGGTGAAGTCTGCCAGGCTGTCGTGTGGTCGCTGAAGATATCCATTCGTTGTGCTGCCGTTTCCACAAACAGTGAACCGCCGGTCCATGGAATGTTCTGTGTTAAATTCAGAGTAAGGTCGGTGCTGAGCATGTTTTGTTCTACAAACTTCACGGTTCCGTCTCCCAGTGTTACCTTATTGATAGCCCGGTTCAGGTTCGGGTCCGAGGTCAGGCTCAAGGCAGGCAGATAGTTCGCCCTGTAATATTTATAGTTCCAGTAGGCTGAGCGGAAACTGTGGCGTGCGGTTTGTGCGTCGGGTGACTGAAGCTTGGCAAGCTTTACGGTTTCGTCCAGCGAGAGCTCCATCGTGCGTTCCTGTGCAGTTGCCGGAAAGATATAACTGCATCCGGCAATGATAAGTATCGTTTTCAAGTTCATTGTGCATTTCTTTTTCTATAAACCATTCAAAAGCCGTGCCATACGTGTAATATTTTGTTTATTAATAGTTTGCATCTTTATTCCCTATTGCTTTCGTGTGCATATACGCACAAAAATAGTGCGAATTAGCACACACAACACATGGATATAATATGTACCTTTGCCCTCAGGCTAAAGGTAAGTGAATATATCCGGCTTACTTTAGCATCATTACATGGTAAGATAAGATGTACGAGATGTATAACCGGTACACGACGAGTTGTACAACTGGTACATGACGAGATGCACAACTGGTACACGACGAGTTGTACAACTGGTATATCTTATCCTTTAAAGGAAAGTAAATTAGCTCGTAATATAACATGGAACAGCTTGGAAAAATATTAATTGTAGACGATAACGAGGATGTGTTGTTCGCCCTCAATCTATTGCTCGAACCTTATACTGAGAAGATTAAGGTGGCTACTACTCCCGATCGCATCGAACACTTCATGACTACGTTCGGTCCGGACATCATTTTGCTCGATATGAACTTCAGTCGTGATGCCATCAGTGGGCAGGAAGGATTTGAGAGTCTGGAACAGATTCTGAAGATCGATCCGCAGGCCATTGTGATTTTTATGACGGCTTATGCCGATACGGACAAGGCTGTGCGTGCCATCAAAGCAGGTGCAACGGACTTTATCCCCAAACCATGGGAAAAAGAGAAACTGCTGGCTACACTCTCTTCGGGCATGAAACTCCGGCAGTCACGTCATGAAGTGAATATGCTGAAGGAGCAGGTAGAAGTGCTGAGCGGACAGGGTGGACCCGAAAATGAGATTATCGGTGAATCGGAGGCTATGCAAGAGGTGTTTTCAACCATCAACAAGTTAAGCGAGACGGATGCCAATATCCTGATTCTGGGTGAAAACGGTACCGGAAAAGATGTGATTGCCCGCTTGCTGTACCGTTGTTCTCCTCGATACGGTAAACCGTTTGTAACGATCGACCTGGGCAGTATTCCCGAACAGTTGTTCGAAAGCGAATTATTCGGATACGAGAAAGGTGCTTTCACCGACGCACGCAAAGCAAAGGCGGGACGCATGGAAGTGGCGACAGGGGGTACTCTGTTTCTGGATGAAATAGGTAACCTTTCGCTCCCTATGCAATCGAAACTGCTCACTGCGATAGAGAAAAGGCAGATCAGCCGGTTAGGCTCTACTCAGTCGGTACCTATCGATGTCCGCCTGATCTGTGCGACGAATGCCGATATCAGGGCAATGGTGGATGAAGGTAACTTCCGTCAGGATCTGCTCTATCGCATCAATACGATAGAAATTCATATTCCTCCTCTACGGGAGCGTGGTAACGATGTCATTCTGCTGGCCGAGTTCTTTTTAGAGCGCTATGCCCGCAAATATAAGAAGGAGATGCACGGGCTGACGCGCGAGGCAAAGAATAAGTTACTGAAGTATAATTGGCCGGGCAATGTACGCGAGTTGCAACATACCATAGAGCGTGCCGTGATTTTGGGTGACGGCTCCCTGCTGAAGCCTGAGAACTTTCTTTTCCACTCTTCTGTCCGGCAAAAGAAAGAGGAAGAGGTACTCAATCTGGAATTGCTGGAACGGCAAGCGGTAGAGAAAGCCATGCGGCTGAGCGAGGGGAACATCACCCGGGCAGCCGAGTATCTTGGTATCACCCGTTTTGCTCTTTATCGTAAACTTGAAAAACTGGGCTTATGAAACGCTATTCCATCAGTGTGGTGCTGCACATTCTATTGTTGGTGGTGCTCTCCATCGGAGGATACTTGCTGTTCTGTTACGAATTATGGTTCAGTACTCTGATTGTGGGCATCCTGCTGATCGCTACAGGCGTTCATCTCTATTCCATCCAGATGAAATTGGCAGGCATGATGAGACGACTGACAGACTGCATCCGCTTCAATGACATGACGCAGAACTTTCAGCCGCCGTTTAAAAGCAAGATGATGGTTGAACTGGCGGACGAACTCTCTCAGACACTTAGGTTGTTCCGCGGACGCCTGCTCGAGGAAGAGATCAAGCACCAGTATTACGAGAACCTTTTAAATAAGGTAGATACGGCTGTGGTGGTGACTGACCGTTCGGGCCGGGTGGAATGGATGAACCGTGCGGCCGTGGCACTGGTCGGACAAGAATCCCGGTTGCCTCAGGAGTGGCTGACCACCTCCTGGAACGAGACGCAGGTGGTACGTATCCGGCAGCAAGGAGCCTCGGTAGAGATGGCGGTATCATGTACTTTGTTTGCCGCACAAAATAAGGAAAGGCTGTTGGTCAGCCTGAAAAACATCCATTCGGTATTGGAACGTAACGAGATGGAAGCCTGGCAGAAGTTGATACGGGTATTGACCCATGAAATAATGAACTCTATCACTCCTATCATTTCATTATCCGAAACATTGAGTGAACGCGGAATACCCGAACGGCTCAGTGAGAAAGAATACGGAGTGATGTTGCAAGCCATGCAGACCATCCATCGGAGAAGTAAAGGGCTGCTCGGTTTTGTGGAAAACTACCGTCGGTTGACTCGTATCCCCACTCCTGCCCGCACATTGGTAGCGGTGGACGAACTCTTTTCCGACCTAAGGAAACTCTTCCCTGATTCGTTCATTCATTTTGCGGCAACACACAGGGGGGCCACTCTGTACATTGATCGTGCCCAGATAGAGCAGGTGCTGATCAATCTGATTAAAAATGCCAAAGAGTCCTGCGGACAAAATACTGCACCGCAGATAGAAGTAGAGTTGGAACAGGTCCCCGGAAAAGTTTGCAGTCTCACGGTGCGTGACAACGGCGAAGGCATTCTTCCGGAAGTGATAGACAAAGTATTTGTTCCGTTCTTTACGACCAAGCCATCGGGGTCCGGCATCGGACTCAGTTTATGTAAGCAGATCATGAATCTGCATGGCGGCACCATTACAGTCTCCTCAGAGATAGGGAAAGGAAGCTGCTTTACACTGATGTTTCCGGGAAGATAGGGGCTGTTAACCCCTATCCAATCCGCTCATGTCCGGATTGAGCTCTTTTACTGCGTCGCGCACTTCTTTCTTGGTGGCTTCGCTGTAGGTTCCGGTTTGCTGTACGGGAACTTTGTCTTTAAGCACTTTTTCAGCCTTTTTTTGTTCTTCTGATGAAGTTTTCTCTTTTTCGGTATTCATAAGTCCGATCTCCTTTCTTTTATTAATAATAATATAAACGCCATTACAGATGGTTGGTTCACTATGTTTTAGTTATTTTCTGTTTCCAATTCTTTGATTTCTTTGTTGAGGAATACCGATAATATGGTTCTTACAACGACAATACCTCCCAGAATAATCAGTTCGTTCATTGTAGGTTCCAATACCGTTTTCAATATGTCCGAAGCGATAAGGAACTCCAGCCCCAATAGCAGGTAAGTGCCGAACACGGCTCTCAACTTTCGGATATTGGTCGGGGTGTAAGCTCCGGTTACTCTCTTCAGTTCATTGATAATGAAAGAAATAATGGCAATAAGCGCGCCATAAGTTACGATCAGCAAACTGATGACGCTGATGATAGTAGCAAGTAGATTTAAAAATTGTGTAAGCATAAGAGTTGTTATTTGGGTAGTGGATAAAGTGGGTTACCTGTTTCGTCTATTTCGGTCCAGTCCTTTACGCTGACAGAGGGAATGGAAACAGAACTGTCTATAAACAAGGCTATGCCGGCAAGGGCAATAAGCCGTATCGGTTTGGGAGTTTTCAATCTCATGACATTCGTTTTTAATGGTGATATTTCTGTATTATACATTTGAAACGGCATTTAGTTCACTGCTTTCGGAAATATAACTTGAAATACCGCTTTAAAATCTATCTAATAGTATCAAACTTCATTAACACGGAGAACTTTTTCTATTTTTTATTGTCTTTATAGCATAATAATAAAATGTAGAACATATGGCAAAAGTAATTAACAGAGATGTACCTATCGCAGAAGAGAATACCACTCTTACCGGCCAGCCGGCAACAAATATGTATGACGACTGGAGTGAAGAGATGGAAGACCGTGCAGACAATGTGTATGATGATACCAAAAAGAAATCTGCCGGCAACAAAAAGTCAAAGGAGAAGAAGCTCAAGGAGATAGATGAAGTAGTAAAAGAGGATCTTGAGTAACTGTTCTCTGTCGTTTGTTTGGTAAAAGAGTCCCGATTCCATCAGAACCGGGACTCTTTTAATGAGTAATCCTCTTTTTTTATTTCATATTCAAATATATGACGGACAGGGTGTTAAAAAATAAATATCAAAAAAACGTTCCTCCACTATTGTATATTAAAAAATAGTCCCTATCTTTGCACCGCTTTTGAAAGGAACTTCCCTATAAAACGGGGTGTAGCGCAGTCCGGTTAGCGCACCTGCTTTGGGAGCAGGGGGTCGTGGGTTCGAATCCCGCTACCCCGACAAAGAAAAAGGAAGTTCTCTTTTTTTACAAGTGTTTCGGGGTGTAGCGCAGTCCGGTTAGCGCACCAGCTTTGGGAGCTGGGGGTCGTGGGTTCGAATCCCGCTACCCCGACAAAGAAAAATGCTGATATTTAAGTTTTAGAACTTGATTATTGGCATTTTTTTTCTGCTAATAGTCATTAAAAAAAAAAGAGTTTAATTGCATTATTTGGATGAATTTTGGGCATTTCGGATGCCGAATCATGCAAAAATCATGCAAATCTTGAGTATTTATTATGGCTTCTATTAAATTGTATTTCGACAAACGTGTGAATAGGAAAGATGGAAAGTTTCCTCTTAAAATTAATGTCACACACAAAAGGCAGCAGGCCTTAATCAATCTTGGTGTTTTATTATCTCCAGATCAGTGGGACTCCACAAAAGGAAAGGTGATCAATGGTCCTAACAAGTCATTCCTTAATGGCTATATCTCCCAGCGAGTGCATTGTGCTGAAACGGAATTATTGAATTTAAGGATTGCCGGAAAGTTGGACTTAATGACAGGAAAACAGTTCAAGGAGCATCTTCAACGAATATTATTGAGGGGAAAATTAGAGGAGAAACAGGAAGAAACTGGATGTTCTTTTGTGCAGTATTATACAAGGTTTGTGGAAGGAAAGAAAAATCCCCAAACGAAGGCAGTCTACCAATATACACTTGATCGTATATGTCGTTTTGTGGATGTACCAGATAAGTTTAGATTTGAAGATGTGACCTATGCTTGGCTAAAGAGTTTTGAGATTCATCTTTCAGAGACCTCTAAAGTTAACTCGATTAGTATTCACATGAGAAATATCCGAGCTGTATTTAATGATGCTCTTAATACTGAAACTATTTCATGTTATCCATTTAGGAGATTTAAAATAAAACAAGAGGCAACTGCAAAAAGGGCATTGACTCCAGAGGAACTTGTGACTCTAAGAGATTATCCTTGCGAAGAGCATCAGAAGCAATATGTCGATATTTTTATGTTAATTTTCTATCTTGTAGGCATAAATACTGTTGATTTATGTCGTTTGGAGAAAATTAGAAACGGCAGAATTGAATATCGAAGGGCTAAGACTAAGAAAATATATAATATAAAAGTAGAACCCGAAGCAGCCGAGATAATCGAACGATACAAAGGAAGTAAGTATTTACTTAATATTCTTGAGCGTTACAAGAATTATAAAGATTACGCTCACAGACTTAATGAAAACCTCCAAGAGATCGGAAGTGTTGAACTAGTAGAAAAGGTGATTAATGGTAAAAGAAGACGAGTAAAAAAACGCTTTCCCTTATTTCCAGAGCTAACGGTTTATTGGGCGCGTCATACATGGGCGACAATAGCACATAAAATAGGAGTGTCAAAAGATGTTATTTCATTGGCCCTTGGTCATGAATTTGGGTGTAAAACTACAAGTATTTATATCGATTATGATATGGAGAAAGTGGACAAAGCCAACCGACAGGTGCTTGATTATTTAGAGAACTTGAAATGAAATACTGTTGAAGAAAAGAATAATATTGCCTACGTTTCCCAACGTAGGCAATATATACTGAATACTAAGCATGAGAGTTTTTTTAGTCCTTGCTCTAAGAAATAGATTTTTAACTAAACTTCGCTTCATGCGATGTAGTGGAGAGGGGATATATATATTTGAAGCAAACTCCCCTCTCTTTGGTTGATACACACTAGATTTATAATAGAGGGATAAGTCTTGTTTCACAACAATCTAATAAATTATTACTTGCGTGTTCCCGGCCATCTATTCACATTCAAACAGCCCAATGGTCATGTTGGTGTTATTAATTATATTGCCTGCGTTTCGCAACGTAGGCAATACACTGTACAATTTTGTTTAGCGTAAAAAACATCTTCGCTTCTTCATTTTGTAGAAGCAGTACCAACAATTATAAAATTATACTATGCAAAAGTGAAAAATGTAATATCATACATTTACTATATACAGAAATCTCTTTTTCTGTTTTCCTATCTTTTACACTAACTAAACATAATCGAGTGTTCCGTTTCCCAACGAAATATTAACCGATGCAAATATAATATTATATAATTAAAACATAATATATACTTGGATAAAAAATACACTTTTTTAGAAAAATCTATTTAGGATTTTCCTGTTTTAAAGATATGCACTTTTTCAAGGAAGGGGGAGTACCAATAAATAGTGATTAGCACGCGCTCTTTAAGTTAGCAAAGGGAGATCTGAGACACGGGAAGGATAACTCTTTAGGTGAGGATATGAAAACAAAATCCCACCTCTTATCACTAAGAAGCGGGATAGAATAAAAAAGATTACTATTTATGAATAGCTTTCTCGAGAATGACCGATAGTGCAAGAGGGGTAATATTAAGCCATTCCCATATAAAACAAACTACCTTCCGCGTTTCTCAACGAGGATTTTGTGGCAAATAATTTAATGAAAGATTTTTATCGAAAAAGCGTGCATATAAATTATAATTCGCTTTAAACCTACTTTTTTTTAATTCCTGCTTCTTATCACTAAGAAGCAGGACACTATTAACACATTTACGCTTGGAGAAGGTACTAATCACTGTTTTGCCTTCAAGAGGTATTTATTCCCCTCTTTTTCGTACTTAAAGATTAAAAAAAGAAATTGATTTCGTCACATAGTGAATGAAATGCTTTCCTTAGCAATCTTTTTCATTCACAGGTTCCCCTTTTTCATTCAACAATACAGTTATCTCTTCAGTTGATTGGTCTTCTTTGATTGCTGTTACAATTATCTTGTAAACCTTTCCGTTTTCTTTTTCAGCAACGAAAGCCTCTTTAACTATAGTTCCTTCGTAATCCTTGGACAAAGTACTCTTGACTACTTGCGGAAGCTCTTTGACAGTAATCTTTGTGAATTTGTCTTGAGATGTTTGTTGATTCTGTTCCATAGCGGGGAGCTTAACCGGTTCTTGTGCAAACGCTACTGCGCTGCCCATCCCCATAACCATTGTCAATGCTACTAATACTTTCTTCATAATTACATTTTTAGTATGGATAATTAAAACTAACTTTATCTACCAAAGAGCAAGGTGTATGCCAAAGTTTTATAATAAGTATAATATGCTGATAAATAGATTATTATATAATATGACTAAAAAAAGGATTGTAGAAAAAGTGTAGAATCGCTATACATATTGTGGCATAATTCCCCAAAATCACCTTGTGTATTTCAGTAGATGACCTTGTATATTCGATAAATAACGGGACTTTTATCTATAGGGAAACTACCATATCCATTGAAGTAAGTTATTAAATAGGGATAATGATTTTCCAAAACAAACCCCGCCTCTTATCACTAAGTGGCGGGGATACATATAAAAATTTAACTTAAACACTGAGTGGGGATCATTTATTAGTGAAGAGATATGTATCCCCTAGTGTAGATTGGAGATTTTTCTTCTCCTTTTCTATAAAATATAAGCAACTCCCGCGTTTCACAACGAAGTGTTTTTATGGCGAATAAATATATTTTTGCACAAAAGTATTTCATTAATACATTCCTGCATACTATTATTGGTTAAAAAAGTTAAACTATGGAGAACTCTACTTTAATTTACCTATAATTAGGTATTCTCCGTTGTATCTCATTTATATTTTGTCGTAATACCTCATAAATGCAAAGTGTTTTCTTCTTTCGAGATACCCTGTTTCCACCTCTTTTACCTTAGCCTCCATCTCCATGGCCGACGACATATATGCCCTATGGCCGGCTCTGCCCGGATCCGTCATTCCCTGACCCCAAAAATACCGTACGAAACTTATGAACCACTCTGTCAGATAAAGTATATAGAAACTCAAAGGGCATAGGGTCAGTATCCATGGGGTAAACAGGACGGCCGGTAAAACTGGGAGTATAAAACACTCTAAATACTGTCTTTGGTGTATTTGCTCATGCCGGATCAATGCAGGCGGACATTCTTCTTTCCCACTTTTAGTCAGGATAATGCCAAATAACATGATTGTCGAATACCCCGGAAACAGCATGCGTTTTGCAAGCCGGCTGTTATAAACAATAAGTTTCACGTCGATGTAATTTTAATGGTTGCCGCAAAGTTCGCATACTCTTTTCAGGGCGTAAAGGACATCCTAGTTCTTACGGAACTTGGAAAATACCCCGGACGGGGAGTGAAAGCAAAGCGAATTTAAAACAGTAGAAATCATTTAATAAATTACGATTAGTATGGCAAAAGCAAGTTGGTGCAATGTAAGCCCCATGTCAGGAAGTGAGAACGGGGCTTTAACAATCAGTGCGGCAGCACATGCCGGACGGGAGGCCCGCAGTACGACAGTGACCGTCACGGCTAAAAACGGAACGAAACCCTCGGCCAGTATAGCGGTATCGCAAGCCGGCGTAGGAGTGCAATTAACGATGGATACCTCTAAACCGGATTTACCCGGAGAAGGAGGGTCTGTCACTATTAACGGGAACTCTAACAGCCCGACATTGAAAATATCGGTTCCTCTGATTAACCTTCCGGGGGTTACCGCTTCCGCAAAATTCAATGCTCCGGGAATTACTGACAAAGTGCTTGCCGCCTCAGAGACGGTTACTATCCCAGGAGACCCCGGAGCGAACGGTTCTTATGCGTTTTCCATCAAACTGGAAATAGCCCGCAATCCGTTGCCCACACCGTTAGCTCCTAATGTTGACGTGACTGACAGTGCAGGAAAAATGGTAAGGTGCCAATTTAAATGGGCAGCGGGAGCATCTGCTCTTTCGGTGAACAAGTCCTCGCTATCGCTTGTGAATGCAGGGACAGGACAAACGGTAGACGTTACCTCCAATGACGAATGGGCAGTATCATAAGAAGCAAGGATAGGTCGCGATTTAGGCGCTTCCTATCCTTTCTCTTTACCTCTTAAGAGACGTTCCAATCATCATTGGAAGTAACATTTACGGTTTGCCCGGTTCCACCGTTAACCAATGATAAAGAGGACTTGTTCACTGAAAGAGAAGACGCACCCGCTTTCCAAGTGAAAGTACATTGTTTAGCTGAATCGGTATCATCCGTCAGCCTAAAAGTCACTACAGCGTCAACCGGAAACATCGAAGCGGGAAAAGTTAATGTCGCCACAAAGTTAAAACTCCCCGATGCTCCGGGGTCCCCCGGAATAGCCACATTATTTCCTATATTCCCACCGTTTACCGCCACTTTTACATAATTATCGTCTATAGGCATATCTACTCCCATAACTCTTGCGGTACAGGTCCACTTTAATTTTGAACTATTAGACGTTCCGTTTATGTTAACGACTCCTCCGGAAGAAGGAAGATCAGGCTTGTTTGCATCCATTGTTGTGGATACTCCTGTACCTGCCTGAGATACCGCTATCGTGGCAGAAGGTTTCGTTCCGTTTGCCGCTGTCACTGTGACCGTCGTGCTTCTTGCAGTACGTCCTGTGTGAACTCCTGCACTAATCGTTAAAGTACCGTTCTTGCTCCCTGACATGGGGCTTACATTGCACCAACTTGCTTTTGCCATACTTGTAATTTATTAAATGATTTCTACTGTTTTTAATTCGCTTTGCTTTCACTCCCCGTCCGGGGTATTTTCCAAGTTCCGTAAGAACTAGGAATCAAACCACCTCCCACATGATATTTGATTCGACCCGTACCCTGACCTGCCCTCCTTCTGAGGGTATTTCCACCTCCCCGGGCAGGAGTTCGATGAAAGGTGGGGCGTTCTCCCCGTCCATGTCCGGGGTGTAATTGGATTCCCGCTCGGCAACCTCGATATCGAGCACCAGGGATGTCGGCTCCTTCATGGGTTCTTCATAACCGTACTCTTCGCAAGTTACCAGTACACGCCTTCGGGCGGTTCCGTTAAGCAGCCGGATATCATCCGAGGAGAGCAGGTCCTGAATGAATTTCAGCTCTGTTTTTCTCTTGAATCCTGTATTCAGCTTCATTTTTTGAAGGAGGTCGGGCCTTGGACGTCCGGTTATATAATCACCGCCCTCTTCATCGAATGTCCGGTAGTTTTCATCATCCCCCCGGTCAAGGGAGCAAATCATTTTCCCCGGCATTTCTATCACTTCATAGCATCCCAAAGAGTTTCTGAAGAGAAATGACAGTCCGTTTTCTGACACTTCCCCGGGTGTGAAAGAGATGTCAAAGGCTTCTTCGGCCGGCACCAATACCCGGATGAATGACACGATCTGGTTATACTTGTGGAAAAACTCCCGCCGGATCCGCCCTATGTTTAAAGCATAAATTTCTCCGGCTGTCCCTTCAGGCAGTTTTATTCTGTTTCCATATTCGGATTCCACCTGTATCCTTTTGTCCGGATGAATGAAGATCAGGGGGGAGACCTCGGTTTCCCTTATCGCAATATGCTTCCCGCGGGTCCGCGTGGTAAAGAGGAATTGCGATGAATAATCCCTGAGCCGGTTCAGGATAAAGTCCATTCCCCTGCCGGCCATTTCCCTTGCCGCCTGTTTGCTGATCCCCCCGCATATCACCTTGCCGGTGAGTGTCCGGGTCTCCTGCCCTTTCACCTCGAGCGTGTAACCGGCCATAAAACCGGATACGGGCAGGATCAGATCCTCCGAGTCCTCCAAGGGTCCGGAAGTAACGAAGGGCTGTAAGATTTCGGCAATGTCGAAATGGATCCTGTCGCCAAAAGGTACGTAGGAGGCTGAAAACACCTCCTGTGCTCCAACCCTGAGACGGATTTCAATTTCGGCCTCCCCGGAGGTTTTTACCTCAAAGGCGATAGGGTTTGCCACAAAGGCGATCTCTCCGGTTTTTCTGATAATCTCGAAACTCATACGCACTTATGAATGATCGTGTTATTAATGGATAGCGGCCGCGCTTGGGTATTCTCAAGCAGAAAGGATCGCCTTTCCACGCCGGGGGTTGTCATAAACCGGTAAAAGTCCTCCGGGGTCTTGTCAGCCCCGTATCTTTGGCGGTAAATCTCGTAAAGTTCCTGTGTATTTTCCAGGGAGGGCGCCGTCACTATCTTATTTTGATTTTTTGTTTCCATGCTGCAAAAATGACCGTTTGGCACGGTAGTTTAAAGGACAGGATTTATATCTTTACGGCAATGACTCCCGCCCTGTAGTTTACAACCTCCTCCTGTGTAAGCCCCGGTGGATACGGTCTGTATTTGAGCTTCCCCTTATAGGTGTACATGATCTTCCTTTTGTCGGCAACATCCTGCAAGGATGGTGGCGGGTACATGTCGAAATCACCCTCTTCCGGCTTGGTCAGCACCTCTTTTGCCACGACATCGACCCTGATGATCCCCGGCTGCTCCCGCAACTCCTGCACCCTGAGTTCCATATCCCTGTCGAAATAGGTAAAGACCTTCCATGTTGCCTGCTGCGGAATCATCGGCACCAATTCCTGCTCCTTGTCCAGGTCGTAGGGCTGCAAGAGTTTAAGGGAACGCAGTTTCACCTGGCAAGGGCGTCCTTTGCGCAGCGGAAGCGCGTACTTGAGGCTTTCGACCATCATTCTTTGTCCGTGCAGCATGACGGGCCGGGAAGCGTCCAGCTTCAGCAGTCCGGCCTTGTCCGGGTTCATCTGTACCGCATAGACATGATCGGCATGCCTCAGGACTGCGTCGTACTCCTTAAAGAACCGGTTAAACGCCCCGTCCTCTCCCCTGAAAACCAGTGAATACCTGTAAACATTCCCCCCGGGGTCCTGAAAGTATTCGCCTTTGGGCCCCCGGCAGAGTGAGCTGCCGAAATAATACTCCTCCACAAGGGCCCCGGCTCCTATAATCTGATTGGTTTTCCCCATGGCAAAGCAGAAAGCCAGGGGTGTCTGCTTCTTCTCCCCCTGCTCCTTGGCGACCCCTCTGAGGGTTGTGTTGATGTTGACCGCCCCCGCCAGATATCCGGGAGTCAGCAGACCCGTTTTAAATGCCATGGGGACACATTCGTCCTTTCCCGTTATCTCCAGGTATTCCACACCGGGGGTGGCCTTGTCCCATGGGAAAAAGTCGCTGGATATCCACTTCTTTTTCTTGTTCACGATGTCCCGCTTGTAATATCTTCCGGTGGAAGGCTGGTAGGTTATGTACAGTTCGTCGGGCACGTCCCGGTCTCCTGTAAATTCCGTAATGATCCCCCCATAAGGCTTAAGGAATTTCTCAAAGGAGTCCGCCGCCGGTTCGGCTTCCTTGAACGATGTGCCCGCCGAGAGCTTGAGCTGCTTTGCGGGCGTGTAGTTTATTTCCGGTTCCGAGGCCTTGAGCGGTGTCCAGTCGGCGGATGCCGTTGCGCCTATCGAATCCTTGAGCAGGCGTATGACGGCTTTCCGGCCGGCATTTACGTAAACCTTGGCTCCGGTACGGCAAAACAGCGCGTCCAGAAACTCGTTGACGGTACAGTCCGGCATCAAATTCCTGTAGTCGATCTCTCCGGTGACAATGGTGTCCGCCACATTGTTGAGCACGACCATCTTGCTGAGCTGGTAATCGGTGGCAAAGGGATTCTCCACCAATGTAAAGCCGTATGCCGAGAATATCATCTCCAATATGCGGGATACCTTCAGGAACGGCGATATCCCGTATCCTGCGGGCACCCTTACATCTACGGCCTGGCCCGATATGACAACCCTCTCGGTCCGTGCTTCCTTCAGCAGGGCGTATGTCTTCCCGTCCGACCCTATGGGGTTGATGAACTCCGGATACTCCGTCTCTTCCAGGGTTTCAGACGCCACCTGTATGCGGAACACGTGATAATCCGCCGGGGTTTGGTAGCGCATCACTTCCTCCAGGTGACGGGCAAGGGCTGCGACGCCTTCCGGGTATTTGATGACCGGCAGTCCCGGAAGTTCCTTGAGTGAAACGTTTTTCCAGGCTTCATACATCAGGCTTTCGTCAAACCCGATGTTGCATACGATGCCCGACTCCGTTGACACGGAGGTGATATTGAGTTTTCCTGTCCGCCGGTAAACCCCGTCGGTCACCACCGTCGCGGCGTCCCGCTTTGGCGCATTGCGGATATCCGGCCGGTGGATGTAATCCACCATCGAAAGATTGTGCCCGGTTGCCGGCAACGTCGATGCGATCGTCTGGCTGCCCTTGTCGGTGTATATGGGCGACGTGTTCTCTATCTCCACGCTGAAATCCCGGGGAAGGTCGAATATCCCTTTCTCTGTCTGAATGGTTAATGCCATACCGGTTGTATTATTGGTCTGTTCTTGTAAATGGTTTCTCTGAACTCTTCTGCAAATCCTGAGCCGCGTTGATGTCGCTCAGCAGGACGTAACTTTTTGCCGGCCGGGAGAGGTTCCTTGAGGCCCTTTCCAATTTCTCCGCCGCCCGGTTCAGACGGTCGATGTCCTGTCCGGGGCGCTCTCTTTCCGTGACCTTCCCTCCCTCGTAATACCCGGGCCATGGATTGGCCGATGTCCGGTTGCGGCGTATGCTTTCGATGACCTTTACCATGTTAACCACCCGCTTGTTCTTCATTTCCGGCACCGGAATGACGTACTCCCCCCTGTGGACGACGCCCGCCACCTCGTAGCGGTCTCCGTCCCCGGTGTAACCTCCCTGGTCATATCCCCCGGAAGCGTTCACCACCCTTTCGGCGCTTACGGGTGTGGAGCCGGACGCTCCGGAGAGCGTCATGCTCTTTACCTTTTGTCTTTCAGCATTGGCCACGGCCAGCTGGGCGGCTCCGGTTACTCCCATCAGTGCTGCCGCCACCGGTCCTGCGATCGGTCCCAGTTGCGAGAGCGCTTTCATGATGGCCACGGCCGTGTCGGCAATGATCTGGCTGGCTTTTACGGCGAACTGCACGTCGGCGTATTTCTTCTCGATCTCCAGCTTCTTCTGCGCCTTCTCCGTTTCCAGTCGTTCGACCTCCTGCGCGTTTCCCTGTGCCGCGGCGATCTCGGCGTCATATTTGGCCTCCATGTTCGCGATCTCGGCGTTTTGCAGGGCCGAGACAGCGCCTGAAAACAGGTTGGAATAATAATCGAAAGCCTCTTTCCAGAACTGTATCTTGAGCATCTTTTCGGCCTTTGCATATGCTTCGGCACCTATCAACCCCTGTTCCTTCTCCCGCTTGAGGGCCGCCATCTGCATGGCATAGCGTTGCTGGAATCCGAGCAGCCCGTACTTCTCCAAAATCCCGTTTCTGCGCTCTTCGGCACCCCGGGTTATGTTCAGTTTTGCGGTGCTGTACGCTTCTTCCAGCTCCCTTTCCTGCCGGGCGGCCTGATCCTTTGTGACAAGCTCGTTTTTGAGCGCATTGCGGATCAGTTCCAGCCGGGCCCGGTATGACGCTTCCAGCACCTTGAGCTGAAGGTCCGTTTCATCCGGCAGATTGAAAAGGTTGAACTCTTTTTTGAAAGAGGAAAGCATGGTTTCGATCGCCTTTTGCTGCGCGGCCCTGTCTTTGGCGTTGGCCAGCTCCGCCTCCAATACCTTTTGCCCGGAGAGTTTGACGGCCTGTATTTTCACATCCCCCGTCTGTAGCTCCAGGGCTTCCACATCCTTCCGGTATTCCTTCAGGATACCGAGTCTTTCCCGGGAATTGGACTCCTCCAGGCTCAACAGCAACATGTCGCGCTGCTGCTGCGTAATATGCAGGTTTGCATAATTCAATTCTATCTGTGCCCTGGCGGCCTTGTACGTATCCTCCTGTATGGCCAGTTTTTTATCCCGCTGTTCCTGTAGCAGGGCAACCTCGTTTTCATCCAGTTTCCGCTGTAACTCCAGTATTTTGGCGGAGCTTTCCGTCATTTTTGCCCGGATGTCGGCCAGCTGCCTGAGTTTGGTCCGGGCGGTCTTTTTCTCCAGCCCTTCGAGGATACCGAGCCTTTGGGTGTGAAACCTTATGTCTTCCGCCAGCACGGCCTTATTATATTGTGCCTGTGTCTGCTGCTGCCTCTCCTTGTTTTCCCGGATCTTGAGCAGCTCCTTTTCATGCCTCTCATTCAGGGCCGAGAGGACCTTGTCGGTCTGCGAGGCGAATCCGTCCGGGGTTTCCCGGATAGTCCCCAGCTGCTGCAACGCTTTAAGCTCCTCGTTCAACTGTTGGAGTTTCCGGTTTTTGGCGGCCAGCAGAGCCGGCGTCGAGGCGACTTCCCGCTCAGCCTGGGCAATCTCTTCCTTTTTGGCCTGGATAAGGTCCTTGGTTTTTGCCTCGGATTGGGTATCGACCTTAATGATATCCTGCTGTGAGGCCGTGATCTCCTGCGTAAGTTTCTTTTCTTCCCGGTTCAAGGCTTGTATCTGATCGAATTCCCTTGCAAAATAGTCATGGATGACCCCCTCCGACCAGGCGTCGGAATACCCCTTTACCGCTACGGACAAGGAATTGAACCCTTTGGCGAGCCCCAGTTTGAAACTGTCCCAGAGATTCCGGTTTGCATGGATATCCTTACGTTGTTCCTCCAGTGCCCTTTTTTCTTTCTGGATCTCCTCCAGCCTTGAGTTTGCCGAGCGTATCCTGGCCATGGACAACAGGTTGTCCGTGTAGTCTTTCACTGCGGCCGTGGCTTCCCTGGTGTTGATTGTTTCCAGCCTGAGACCGCCAAGGTATTCCTCACTTAAGGCGTTGAGCCTTTTTATGGCCTCCATCCGCTGCTCCTTGCTTATTTTCTCGTTGCGTGCGATTCCCAGGAGGGTATTCAGTTCCCGGGTTTCGGTGGCTACGGTGTCGGCGGCCTGCGCCCGCACCCGGTGCAGGCTCCGCTCCGCTTTTTCCGTCGCCGTAAGTTCCCTGCGATAAGACACCAGCTTGTATGTCAGGGCGGCGACCACGGTGGCCACTATGGCCAGCGGGCTTATTTTGGTGATTGCATAAAAGGCCTGCATGGCAATCCGGGCCTTGTTGATATTCCCGGTAAGCACCGCCTTGGCGGCGGCAAACAGATAAGTGGATGCGGTGCATGCCTTTACCAGGATGTTGTTGGACGCCACCGAGGCATTATACATTTTCATGGCGGCAGCGCTTCTGAGGATGTTTCCTCTCTGCATGACCACAACAGAGGCGTAGGCCAGACTGACCGCCTTGCCCAGCATTAAAAGCCCGTTCCATGTTTTTTGCAGAAGAATAACCGTTTTATAAACCAGAATAAAACCGGTAACCACGGAGATAAGCGTAATGATGCTTTTTTTATGTTCCAATATCCAGAGCGCCACATCTGAAAAACCGAGCTTGAGAGACTGGAAGAGACTGCTCCATTTTTCTTGCAGAGGAAGCAGGAGCCTTCCGATTTCCATCTGCCTGTTTTGCAGCTCCGCGGCTTTTTGAGCGGCCTTGTCCGCAGCCGACACGTAATTCTCCCCCGCTTGTGCGAGTTGCCTGTCCACGATTGCAGCCACCGCTGTCATCAGGTCCCCCGTTTTGGCCATCTCCTCGTTGACCTCCGCGGCCGACAGGCCTAAGTTGTCGAGTATCAGCAGCGATTTACGACCCAGTCCGGTTATGATCGAGTCAGTCAGATAATCCACGCTCTGTCCGGTCTGCTGTGCTTTTAACCGGGCAAACTGCAAGTATTTCCCCAGGTCCTCGAGCGGGATACGAAAGTCTTTGGCGCGTACCGCGGCCTGCATGAGCTCCAGGTCATTCACCGTATCTTTAGTGGCTTTCCTGAGCTCCGAAAGCATTCCCGGGCGGTCGAGTTTGTCAAAAGCGCGCCTGACACCGTCGGCGTTTGCCGCCAGTCTGATACCTTCGGACATCCAGGACCTGGCCTCCGAGATACTGTTTGCAAAGAAGGAGCCGGCACTGGCACCTATACCGGCGAAAAAACCGACTACCGCGGATTTCATCCTGGTAAGGGATGAAAAGCTTTCTTGCTGCTTTTCGCTCTGGCGGCGCATCTCTTTTTGAGCTTCGGCCACCTCCAGGTTTACCCGGGTCAGTTGTTGTAATGCCACGGTATATTCCGTAGTGTCCCGCTTGCTGGATTGCACCTGGGCACGTAATTTCTTCTGCATGGCCACCAGTTCGGGATAAGTAGCCTTGTCCAGGTTCTCCAGTATCTTTTTCTGCCGATCGAGTTCTGCGCTGTATTGCTGGTAGATTTTCTTGTTCTGTGCGATCTGGGCTTCCAGGCGTTTGGCCTGCTCGGTATTTCCCTTTCCCGCTTCCCGCAATCCCTTAAGCGTGAATTCGTATTCCCTTGTCGCCTGGGAAAGCTGTTTCATCCCCTGGCTGTATTTAGTGGTATCCAGATAAATTTTGATACCCCTGGTTAGATCTTTGTCCGCCATATTATTCTTTTTTAGGGCAAATATCACGGATACGGTCCATGGGGTAAAGGACAAAGGGAGGGAGCATGTCTCTTCCACGCGTACCTCTCTTTGTTGTTGCTATTCTTCCAGGAACAGCCCGGCCAGATTCAGAGACATGTCCATACAGTATTCGGCGGCGATATCCGCCAGGGTGGGAAGATGTTTGCGAAGCACCGGATTGAACCAGTGCACCGCCTTACGGTTCCCCTGCCCCATCTTGCCAAAACTGGCGGGATTAGTGGTGCGTATGTTCCCGAAACGATCCCTCCACTTGCTGCCGATATATCCTCCGTGTCCGCTTGACGCCCCGTAATGCAGCATGACGCCATGCCGGGCGAAGGAGAAGCCCAGGGAGCGGACCTCCACCTTGTATTTCTTGTCGTATCTGACATTGCCATTGATGCTTTCAGACAAGGGTGTGGCACCCTTGGAGCGCTTAGGATTGTGAGGGAAGGACATACGTGCCTGGCTGCGCAGTTCGGCGGTCACGAAAATTGACCAGTTCTCACACCTGCGGTTAAAGGTCTTTACAGCCTCAATATCCTGGGAGCGGACATAACGTGCCGTTTCACTTAACGTAGAGAATTTAATCTTTGGGGCATAGTTTTTTACCCCTACGCAGGCGGGAACATCGATTCCGGCATTGCGGGCACGCTCTACCAGGCGTTTGAAATTCCTGGGTTCCATTTGGTAACGAAGTTCCAGCCACTGTCCCTGGGTCAAATCTTCTAAAGAAACTCTGTCGTTCTCCATTTTTGTCCGCCTTTATATTGAATCAAACGTAAATCCCAGACTCCATCCGGACAGCGCCTTGAACAGTCCGGACTCGGGAGAGGACGTCATCTCCTCCAGGTTCAGTCGTGAAAAAATTCCGCACCGGCCATACTCTTGGCGCATCATGCTCTTGATCTCTTCAAAAGTCGGTTGAAGGCGCTTTTGTGCATCTAACCCGCGCTCCCGTTGCCAGTCGGTTTTGTCCAGAAGAAGACACATGCCGAAATTCCTTTCGACCACACAATCCGGATCCCGACTGAGGGATTCGCAGGTGGGCAGGACTACAAACAGTACAGGCAGGTCTTCCGCCCGGAGTGACTGGACATATTCATATATGTCTATATCATAGGTGACAGGGATCATCGAACCGATCCCGGGTAACGCCTGGCTGAGTTCCCGGAAATACTCTTCATATTGCTGTAAATCTACCATAGCTGAACAGTTTTAGAGTTTTAATACCTGTTTTCTGTTTTTGCCTTTGCGGAATGACACATGCACCCAGGAGAAATCCTTCTCGTCGATCAGCTGGTCGAAAGGCAGTTCCTTGCGGATGATCTCGAAAAGCCGGCGGTTTCCCTCCTTGCTGCCTACGGTAATATCGGCGGCCTGACCCAGCCGGTGCTGGCTGGAGGTCGCCCCGTTCACGCTTCTGTTCAGCACAGCGCTCCGGTAACCGGAACTTACCCGGATGGGCTTTCCGTACTTTTCACGGAGCGGGTCGAGGACGTTTTCCACCAGCTCTGTCAGGTTGTGAACCGCCTCCCCCGTAGGGGTATTGTCAATCCCGCGCGCCACGGCCGTATCGCTGTGGCTTAATTCCTTGATTGTAAAATACTTCATTGCTTCTTATTGTTATGTAACATTTCAAACCTGCATTTATAAATGTATAGCATCACATCCCAGAAAGGGGTGTCGTTTACCTGTCTGAAATCACCGAAAACACCCGATGCGGCCACGTCGTACGAGATTCCCACCCAGCCGGTATTGTCCCCTGCATTCCCCCGCCCGGATTTCTCGAACAGGATCGAGAAGTCGATGTCCTTCCCGTTGGTTGAAATGGGGACACTGTAAATCAGTTCCCAGACCGCGAGAAAGAAGATGTATGCGTGGAAGCAGACCGGGAAAGGAGGAGGGCCGGTTTCCTGAGGGCCCTGTTTCTTATAAAGCAGTCTGCCTATGGAAGATATCAGTTCCCCTATACCCTCTTCATTTCCCTGCTCCCGGGCGCGCTCCATTTCCGCCATCACACCCATGCACTCGATAAACTGTCCGAAAGTAATCCCCGAGAGCATATCCCCCGGGCCTTTCCACTCCTTATAGGCGGGCAGCAGGTTCCGGCCAGTTTTCAGGCGGGCGTCGTAAACCGTCATCCCCTCCTGCGAGGTGATATCGAAGAACCCGTCCAGGGCGGGGAGTTGCGCCAAAAGCTCTTCCTGTATTTCTCCCCGGCACAGAAGAAGGCTATGCTTCATCCCCAGAAGGCAGGAAAGCAGCTTGCAGCGCATCTGGAAAGGAGAAATCTCCCCTGCATTCATCATTAATACCAACTCCAGGTAACGGTAATACTCCTTGGGTGATAATTCCTCCAGGGAGTCCGGAATCTCTTTCTTTTGATTGTTGTACGTAATTTCTTTCATAGTCAGAATGTTATGCCTTTTGATTGAAGGGTGATCGAGGGTACATACAGATCCGGTTCGTCCGGTGCGGCGTCGAGCGCCGCGACCAGGTCCTCCAGCGCGGCAAGATTCCGCATGGCATCCTGTTCCAGGCTTTTTGCCACTGTCTTGCGCGCTTCGGCTTCCGCCCTGAGCTTTTCACGGACGCTTCCTGCAAGCTGCACCTGCACCACACCGTCGGGCAGGACCTCCACGGGCAAACGTTCCACGGCCTTGCTCATGGACAGCAGGGCCAGCGGCCGGCAGACGGCGTCGCGGAACCCCTCTGCCACCTGCTGGCCCGCTACCAGCTTTTCATAACGGCCGTACGTGATTATCGGGATGATATGCCTCTGTTGCACCTCCCGGATGATGGGTGCCAGGGTCAGAAACAGCCGGTGGCTGCCGGTTACATAGTAAAAATCAAATGCCTCCTTGCTACTCAGGAGCAATTCCGATACAGCCTTCCTTTTGGGGCTTTGTATCCAGAAATCGAACTTTTCCTGCTCCAGATATGCTATCAGGGCATCTACCGACTCGTAGGCCTGACTCAGGATGTTGGCTTCATCCTTGTACTCCTGTAAGGCTGTCAGCCCTTTTTCGTGCTCCCCCAGGCGCTTCTGCCTGCCTGTGTTCCCATGCTGCGCATCCAGTGTGGGGATGATTTTCAGCCAGGTAAACAGCGCTACGGACTGCTGCACCATTCCCAACAGGCGGGTGAGCTTGCCATCCGGATCGACGCTTGCCGATTGGTAGAAGTCGAGAACCTTGTCATAAACCTCCTGCCCTATGATGGCGGTCAGGCGACGTATGCTTAAAGGTATGTACGGTTTCCATTTGGAGAAGTCCGTGCGGGCATCGATCAGACCCAGGGCGTCGACCAGTTCCTGCGTGCCGTTTGAATCTTTATCAAATATCAGTTTCATATTTTTTATCACTTTTTTTCAGCTTGCATTAAAAAATACCGCATATAAATACATGACTCTTTCTGCGTTTAGGATTATTTCGTATCTTAGCCCCGCCCAATTAATATCATAACACGAATCCCTTTTCATTGCGTAATCCGTAAAATCGGATTAAAGGTTCGGATGTACCTTTTGGGCACGTAGTGATAGGGGTTCACCCTTTTGGAAATATGCCATACGAAGAAAAAAACGGTTATGGAGTCCTTCTCAATGACGGGGATACACTCCCTGTCATACCGGATGTAGATTATGACATTCCCACCGAAACAGGTGGAACGGAAAGTTTTGGTGATCAAATCCGGTAGACATTCCCGGATTCACCGGAAAACAACCGTAAGGACAAAGACCAGTACGGCAAGAACCAGTCCTGCCAGCATGAAGTTTATCGATACATTGCTGAGCCTGGCTCTTTCCGCATTTTTCTCGTTTTGGGCATCTATTTTATATTGCAGGTTCATCAACTCCCCTGCCATGATATAAGCGTACTTATTGGCGAATCTGTTTTCTTCAAAATACCTGCAGTTCTTTCCGATTTGGAAGTTTTCCGGTGATCTGCCCGCCGGCATCACCCCATGTGGCCTCATAACCTTAACCACATACCAAAGCGATATTGCGGTGAAAACCACAATTGCCATACCGGCATTGATCAATCCCATATCCCGGGTTTTATCTATTTGGGTGAGTACGTACCCGACCACCGCTATCTCTACCGCATAATATATACTGAACAGCCGGTATGCCTTGTCGGTAATCAGAGACTCGATTTCCTTTAAATCGGCCATCCGTTTGCCCGCTTCTTCGTGATAAAGCCGTATAAGATCTTTGTCAAGGGTCTTCAATTGGTTATAGTCTATAAAAAAACGGTTCATGTATCCTCCTTTTTTTTGTTTTTATATATTTTCTTTCATCCTGTTTGCGGGTGTTACACTCTGTTCGGATTCCACTACGCTCCGGTAAAGCCCCACCTGTGTTCTGCTTCCCGGATAATTGGCCCGTATGTAGTGCATCAACGGTTTGCACAGGATCATGTCCGGTATGGCCGTCTCACTGGCATTGTACACCTTGATGGAGTACAGTTTTTCCGACCCTGAGGACAGCTTGTTGTCCATGATCAGGTTTGAGAGCACCGGATCCAGTCCGAATCCGGATGTGGCCGCGGCATCGGCCTTGTTGGCGATCTTGATCTGGCTTTCGATATAATCCCTTATTTTCTTGTCGATGGGGGTTATCGTCCAGCCCTGGAAGTCATTGGCGTCCGCATCCCAGAACCTGGTCGTGTGCATGTATTTGCCCACATTCTCCCTGCCGGTCACTCCTGAAGCGAACTTCTCCATGGCTTCATCCTTGAATTCCTCGAGCATTTTGGCCGAATAAGGCACCCCCTTACGCTTGCATATTTCCCTGATCCTGTCCTCTGCCGCGTCCCAATAGGCCTGCGGGCTCTCTATATGCAGGCTCAGTGCCGACGCGTTGGCATTATAGGCTGCCAGCAAGGGGGCGATGGTGCCCGCCAGTTCCAGCCACGGGAAAGCCCCCAGGAAACGGGGCGCGCTGACAAAGTCCCTGCAAAAGGAGTATATATTGAAATAGCCGACCGATACCGGATGCCGGAACGGGTCCGCCGGATTGAAAACGGGATATTTGGCCAGCCTGTCGGGATCGGGGAAGGGCCAGTCGCCCACATATACGTTCTGTGGCAAATCGTGTCTGTCATCGGGATACTCGAAGCGGCATTTCCTGTAAGGGATATGTTCCAGCCTGATTATCCTTCCCCCCTCTCCGATACGCGGTCCCCGGTTACGGATGAACTTTACCCAGAACCCTTGCATGTGCACCAGGTCCACCAGGCAGCGGAGCATATAGTCACGATAATCCCAGCTCTCCAGATCCGCCTGTATGACGTCATCGAGTATCCATTTGCGGTAAAAGCGGTTGTTTTCGGAGTCGATGGCCTCCTCAAAGAAGCGGGGGCCCTCTCCCCACTGCAATCCCTGTATTTTACCCATGATACCCTCACCGCCGTAAAAGTTATCCAGCAGGCGTTGTACGTCGCCGGGAAGGTCGTTATTGGCACCCATGGGCACGATATTCACACCCGCGACCCGTATCTTGCGGGTCTGCCAGCTCTCCGGGCGGCTGAAGCTGATGGAAGAAGGAGACCATCCCTTTCCCATGGCGAAGGAGATAAGCTGCCCCTCCCCGGTATCTATAAATCCGGTATTTCCGGTTCTTCTGATTTCCATAATCTACACATAAGTTTTAATTCCGTTAAAACTGGTCACAAGAATCTGCCAGCAATTGATGGCCCTGCCCGTATCGGTATCCACCAGAAAGAGCTTATAAGAGGCATTCTCAATCTCTTCATCCGAAGCTTTCGGGCGAAGCCGGGCGTGGTTGAGCCTTACCGTATCCCCGCCGCTGTGTCGCTGGCGGTCATATTTGCGGAAAGAGAGGGAAAATGTCTCCCCTTCTTGGGAAAGGCGTTTCATCTGCTCGATGGCCGTATAAACGTTTATCCTTTGAATATCCTTTTCCATAGCGCTTTGATTTCAGGCAAACGTTTACATAGCATACGCAGCAGGAGGTAAGCACCCACGATCAGGCCGGCCGGTAAAGCGATTCTCCGGAGCAGTGGCCCGGGTGCTGTCTTCCGATCGCTCCGGAGCTCTTTCCTGTTTTCCTCTTCCCGGTGTGTGCGTAGCAGCAAGGAGGAATCCGCCCGCCTGCTTTGGAAGGAGTAGACCGCCGCGGTGGACCCCGATTCCTCATGAAGCGCGGTCCCGGTAAAAGAGATCTGTTTGACGGGGGGCAATCCGGTTTGTGAGGATACCGGTTTTCCGGTGTCGAACATAACCACGATCCGGTCCTGCCGGGCTTGCCGGATGCACCCTGCCGAATCGGTCCGTATTTCGCCTTCCCGCCGCTCGAGGTTACCCTTGATTTCCACCAGGCTGTCGGACATTATCCGTCTGTCCGTTTTCTCCAGGACCGACTTGGAGCTGCCACACCCCTGGAAAAGGGCGCACAGGAGCAGGGCGTATAAAACATGTTTCATATCACTCCTTTTTTGAGGTTCCGTTAAAATAGTCCGCAATCGCCTTGGCAGCTTCCGCGGGCGTGTCTTTGTATTTGGCGATTTCCACGGCAAGCAGGGCCACGTCGGTGAGCTCCTTCTTGACCTTATCCTCCGCCTTTTCCCGTATGCTCTTGATCTCGATGGCGGCTACAAAGAACGCCCCCGCCAGGGTAACGAACGGGAACGTAGGAATATGGTAATCGTAATAACTGTTGAGAAACCAGCTGCAACCCATGTGCATACAGTCCACAACCACCAATGCCAGCAGCAGGTTATAATAACCGGCCACTTTCTTTACGCTTCTGCGATACCGGTCCGAGGTGATCCTTTCACCGCGCTGCCGGGCCTTGCGCACTCCGCTTATAAAATCCAGTATGGAGAAAACCAGCGGCGTAAGAAGCAGGCCGAATAAAATACAGCCCGCCACAATCAGTTCTGTCAATCCTTTCATCCTTTTGTTTTTTAAAGCAAATTTGCTCCTTTCAGGGTACAGGATAAAGGACAAAGCCGACATCATGCAGGTCGGTATCGGATATTAGCCGGACAGGAGCGAAAATACAGGTTTGAATAGATGTGGAAATTTAAATGCAACAGGCATTCTTTAAAATAATAAATTGACACATCCTAAGAGGCAACAACGGTTATATCACACAGTAAAAAAGAGGCTGGGAAAAGGCCATTTTTAAGAGGAAAAAGCTAAATTCCATCCCAAAAACGAGATTTTTTTTCGTTTTGCCTTGATTTTTGCACGAAATTCATTTAAAACGTGTTAAAAACATCGTTTTTGGACATAAAATTTTGGTCTTCCTTTCGTTAATTTACTTGTAATAAAACAATTAACTGTTTTTACACGCGCAAACACTCGTAAAGAACACCTTCCGAAGACCGCGCCGCTCAGAAGTCGAAAGGCAATTGCCTGAGGGGCAAATGGTGAAATATGATTACATTAAAAGCAGGCAGGCAGAAGGGGTGGGAACAAAAAAACGCTTCCGGTATTTCCGGAAGCGGTCAGGCAAAACAAGGCAATTGCCTTTCTTATCCCCCCGTCAGGTCATCGAGTCCGGGCATGTAGGGACCGGACCTGCTGCGGCCGGACTTGCCCCTGATGGCACGCCTCCAGGCCCCCCGCATCATCAGGTACTTGAAGGCGTCGGAGAAGTTCGTGGAGAGCATGGGCAGTTTCTTGGGCTCCAGCTTCTCGGACTTCTTGACCTTGTAGATGATCTTCTGCTGTCCCTTGTAACGGATACCCGCAGGCGCCTTCTCGATACTGGAGATGGTCTCGCGACAGTTCACCGCGTCAACAAGCAAAGTGGGGAGGGCGTCGTTGTCGCCTGTCATCAGCTCCTGCATGAAATCGTACTCTTCATCCTGGCGGATGTTGGACTGTTTGCGGCTCATCAGGTTGACAACCCATCCCGTGCGGTTACCGTCACCGTCTATCTCGATGGCCTGCTTGAGCTTGCGGGCGTAATCCTCTTTCTGCTTCTCGAAGTTATTGCCCGCCCGGTCGTAATACAGGTTCAGTTCCTTCTCCTCATGGTTAAGGAAGAATGCCAGGAACTGGTCGGCCAGCTGCCTGAACCATCCGGGAGGAAGCTCGTAAAAGTTCTTGTGAAGGCGGTACAGCGGTCCGTCCTGCTGTCCTACTATCAGGGACAGCTGGTTACCGAAGTCCACGCCGCCGTCGATGGGCTCGCCGCGCCTGAGGAAACGCAGATCCAGGCAGCTTTCCGCAGGTTCTCCGTACCGTGTCCCGTCGGTATACTTGTGCCTTTCCCCGAAAGCGATATAGAAGCGCGTGTCACGGCGAAGCCCCGGACGCATCCCCACTACAGACTTAAGGAAGTCGTGGAGTTCGAGCGCCCCGTCGAGAAGGCGACGGACGTACTCAGGCGTAAGGATGTCGATGTTGGTAAAACTCGAGGCGTTGATGAAGTAGGTCTGCCCCTTGCGCATCTTCAGCAGCCCCGCCTCGTACCAGGCGATTTTCTTCTTAAGAGCCCCGCAGTCCGTCCGTGTCCTTCCCGCTTTTACCAGGCGGACGCGCAGGCTGTTCAGCTCCGCAGCCGCCTGGGCGATACGCAGGATGCGCTGAGGATCGACCAGACAGACGTAACGGAAGTACCAGTCATACTCACCCTCCAGCACGTCGGGCATGTCGGTGGTAATGGTCACCCCCAGAAAATAGTGGCTGCATCCGTAACGTATGGCATCCCCGCGCAATACGGGCATGGCCCGGTTGACTTTATTGTCGGGGGCGTATTTGGATTCGTCGAAGAACAAATGAACGACCGATTTGCCCGCCAGAAGGGAGGGGTGGTCCAGGGATCCCAGAAAGATAATGCATCCGTTGAAGAAAGAGACCGTGTTCTTGTAATCGTCGACGATCACGCTGCAACGCCTGCGCCAGGATTCCGGTGGCCGGCAGGACGATACATAGTGCACGCCTTCATAGAGTCCCATCAGTTCCCAGCCGGTCTTGACGGCCGGCATGATATTATCCCTTAAGTTGGTATATGTATTCCCCACGAAAGCCAACGGCGCACCGGGCATGTCATACACGCAATCGGCCGACCGGCGTGCCTGTATGACGGTACTCTTGGCCAGGCCGCGCCCGCCGACGACAACCAGGTTGGTGGTGTCTATCCAGTCGGTGATGACCTTGATGATATGGGAGTAACGAACCTCCACATCATCGGTGGGGTTATTGTGCATCCTGCCCTCCGAACTCTTCCGCATCTTCCAACATCCTTTTTTTCAGGTCAAACTTCTTTATGCGTGCATCCTCCTTTACCCTCTCACGTACCACGGAAGGTACCTCGGGAATGGAGTCGATGAACGCCTCCAGCTCCTTGCGGTCCGTATCCGGAACACCCATATCGGACCGGTCACATGTATAGATCACCACGGGTTTCCTGTTTAAAAGTTCCTGGGGTATCTCCTGTTCGTCACATGCGAAGCGCAACCGGAGCCTGGCCGCCCGCTCGAGTATCCGGGAGGCTTCCTCCCCCTTGCCCGTCAGGAACATGGAATCGGCCCACTTCTCCAGTTTTTCGGCATAGAGGTTGGCAAAAGCCTGCGGGCGTATGTTTTCCTGGCTGTAGAAGAAATTGACGGAGTCGGCGTATACCTGCCGTGCCATCCAGTCGGAAAGCCCGTATACCTCAGACTTGAGCAGCCGGATGATCCCGGCTTTTGTAATCACCTTCCCGTTATACCTCATACGGGCACGCAGTCCGCGCACCATCTCCATCAGGTCGTAATACGCCCGCTGCTCCTCGGGAAGCGAGTCCAGATCACCGGTGGCGAGGATACGCCCTATCTGTCCGATATCCGCTTTTTCAAAATCCACCCTCGAGGGCTTAACCAAATTCGTCTTCATCGATTTGCTTCACTATTATTTCAAAACTCCTGCGACTACGCACTTTCTCCAGCAGTTCCATGGCATCCAAATCCCCTGACAGTGCCTGTTCTTGCAGTTTTAGCTCCACTCCGGCCCCGGCCTTCAATGCTCCCTGGCGCATAAGGGAATACACGGTGGTCCCTTCCCTTCCGGCGTCAAAGACAAAGATCTCCGCATCCAGCCCCAGATAAGAGGCGATATCGTCCGGAGCATATCCCAGGGAGGCCATGCGCTCCACCTCCTGGCGGAGTTCAAGGTCCAGGAAAAAGGTGTCCGCCGGCAAACGCTCCATATTATTCATATAAATTCATTAAACGGTTATTACAAGAGAGGATCTCGTTATCCAGTTTTCGTGCCTGCATGCCCGCTTCACTGCGGTCGCAGGGATGAAGGTAACGGGTCCCCATTTTCAGCCAGGAGGCCCTTTTGATTTCCAGCCTCCGGCGATGAAAAATCAGTTTTTTTTTCTGGATTCCATTTCAGCCTCCAGCAGATTTTTGCGTTCCGTCCATTTGAGGGTCTTCTCCATGGCCTTGGCCCTCTTTTCTTCATCCGGTGCCTTTTCGAGTTCGTTTTTTCCCTTGGATATGTTAGACTTGGCATTACCCAGCTGCTTGGACAGTTCCAGGTCCGTCAGGGAGGAGATTTCCTGTTTCTCCCTGGCCTGCCGCATGGCCTGCGCCTTTCCGAGGATTTCTCCGTTATTCTTATAATACTCCAACTCTTCCCACATTTGGCGGTTCTCCAGGAAGTTCTCCACGACCGTTTTAGCCCAAAGGTAAGTCTCCCCGGTGGCCACGTCATCCGGTGTCTCGACCAGCATGCGGTGGCTTTCCCGATAGAGGTCATAAGCGGAGAACATGTCCGCTACGAGCACCTTGAGTTCGTCCGGACAGTCAGGTTGTCTCAGGAATGGAAACTCCTCCCGGAAACGGATGGCCTTACGGACGGTTTCCGGTGCCTCCGAGTACTTGCTTTGTGCGTTTTCGAGTTCTTCCTTCAGACCCCGCACCTGCTCCGTATCCGGACTTTGGGAGAGCCGCTCTTTTACAAAATCGTCGCTTACCAGTTTTTCCACCGTTACCCCCAGGCGTGAGGCAAGGGCGATAAGCAGGTCGTCCGCATACATCCTGACAGGGGCAGGGCTGACAGGCTGTTCCGCCTTCGACGGAATATGGTGCGCCTTCCTGTGCATGCCGGCAAATTCCGCCTCGCTCATGCCGGAAAGCTTGCGCAGCTCCTCGATAAGGGTGCCCCTTGTCATCTCACACTCCCCGAGCTGCCGGAACTTGGCCTTCAGCATGCGGTTGGGACCGAACTGATCATACAGGGCTACCCCTTGGGAGTAATCACGCGGTCCTTCTAAATAGGAAATGATTTGCTCTTTCATTGAATTGAATTTTAAATGATACGCCGTAAAGATACCCGATACCGGCTGCGGTACAAAGGACTGAAAAAAGGCAATTGCCTTGCCCCGTAAAGGGAAAACAAGGCAATTGCCTGAAAGTGGAATGGTCTTGATATCAGACCATCATACAATCCTAAGGGCATTAAACCTCGAATCTCGACTGTTCCACACACTGGATGGCTCCCCCGCCGGTATCGAAGGCCTTGAAAGTAATCTGGCTGCCCGGTGAAGCGGTGAACGTCTTTCCGTTTTTCAGCATGAAGGCTGTCTGTCCTGCCTTTTCGATTGTAGGAGCTACGCCGGACACCACCCCGAGCAGGGTGAACAGGTCGCCGTGTTTGGCTCCTTTGATGGTAGCGATCTTGGCCGCTCCGGCGCTTAGCTGGTACTGCCCGCGGCCTTTAAAGGGAATTTCCGTTGCCGATGCGGGAACAGTCGCCACCGGCTCTTCGTGTGGGATGGTGCCTTTATAGATACCGATATCGTCTCCTTTGCTTATCTGCGTGAAGGTGAACTCCGAGGCGTTGCCGTCTTTATTTCCGGTATAATTGACCGACATTTCCAAAGGGTTGCAAGGGGAACCCAGGATATCCGGATCCTGCCCGTTGCAGTATTGCAGGATAGCTATGCAGTGGCGTCCCAGCCAGTTGGTCTTGAACTCACGAACCTCCTGTTTGTTACCCGGATGTTTTCCCTTAACCGAAGGGGTGAAGCCCTTGGCGTCGGTTTCCCCTTCACCGTTGGAGCTCAGCTCCACAGTACCGGGAGTTAAATACAAGTCCGTGGAGTAAGCCGACGGCTTTACCACGATGTCATCCTCCAGCACCACTCCGGCACCGTCACGGGGAGGGAAATAGACCAGATCGTCGATGTCGATCAGGGTGAGCACGTCTTTGGGGTTGATACCGTTTCCGGGATTGCCCACCGGTCTGGGAACGGAAGTCTTAACGTAATTATTCATATATCTCGATTTTTAAGTGATGAAAAACCAGGGGGGATCCCCCCCCTGGTGATAAATTATCAGCCGCGGGCCACTTCATAGAATTTTCCGTCATCAGCCTTTACCAGCCTGATGAATTTCCCCGTACCAAGGGTCATCCCTGAGGTAAGCACAAAGTTGCCTCCCGCAGCAATCGTGCTGGCATTCTTATCCCCATTTCCATGAATGGTATAGGTCTTGCCGGGAACAGCGTCAGTAAAATTCGTTATTGCGGTAGGAGTTGTGTTGGCTCCCGTTACGAAGACGTCACCTCCCTTAAGCGATGGCGTTGCTTTATCATCCGGGAATTGAAGGGCTCCCGTAGCTCCCGTCTCACGGCCCAGTTCGATGAATTTCCCGTCCTGGCGTTTCATCAGGCGGATCATATCGCCTTTCTTGGGTTCCCAGGCCGCGGAGATCAGGTCGAATTTACCGCTCTTGTCAATCTTTACCCCCTTGTTCACGCTTCCGCATTTCAGGGTAATGACACTCCCGACCTCGGCATTCTCAATGTCGGTAATTGCCAAAAGGTTCGTATTGCCGGCCGTCACGATCGAGGTATGGGAGCCGGCCGATGGCTGGGCGTCCTTGTCAGCTTCCACGAAATAGGAAGCCGGGCGGTCGTACTCGTTGCAGAAGATCATCTGCCGGGTATAGTCCATATCTTCCTTTTTAGTGTATTTGAATCCGACGGCATAAGCCCACACGGACTCTTTCCAGTTACTCCATACCTTCAGCGTCCAGTCCTGCTGCTCGATGTTGAACCGGGTCATTTCGCCGCTCTGGTGCTCGAACAGGTGTATGTTACCCTCCATAGTCCAGAAGATGCGGTGGTGGTTGTCAGCGTTGGGAACCGGTATGAGCTTCACGGACGGATACTCCTTCACAAACATGATACCCGCCTTATAGTCCTGGTTCTGGCCATAGTGCATCTCATTGTATTTATGGTACCACACGACCATGTGTGAGGGCATATACAGGGCCAGGGAACCCGAGTCGCGCAGGACCG
Source organism: Bacteroides fragilis NCTC 9343 (assembly GCF_000025985.1). Taxonomy (NCBI): domain Bacteria; kingdom Pseudomonadati; phylum Bacteroidota; class Bacteroidia; order Bacteroidales; family Bacteroidaceae; genus Bacteroides; species Bacteroides fragilis. Next base: position 2,811,050 of record NC_003228.3, on the reverse strand, counting down.
CAGGGATCATGGAGGTGCCCAGGTAAATCTTCTCACCGATATTTTCAGGAGAAAGGGTACCCAGTTCAAAGGGTTTTACCTGGTAAACCAGTTTGCCGTTATTGATGTCAATGTGTCCGTTCACCTTCTTGCCCAGGAATTCGTACAGCCCGTCGGCAGCCTCCATCGCACGTCCGGGCTTGTTCAGGTCCGGTTCTTTACGGACGCCGTTAATACGTCGCTGTTCGCGTTCATTGTGCAGCTTTTTGGCAGTCTCGGCCAGAATGTACTCGATGAACGACCATTTGATGACCTGCGACCCCTCCTTGTTATAAGAACCGATCCATGATTTTTCAAGTGCCTTGAGGTCTTTGAACTTATGCGCGAACATGACGCTCGACATGCGCAGCGTTTCATTGTCGAACTCGTAATTGCCTTTCGTTACATTGTCGAAATCACTGGCGGTATTGTCAGCCTGGGAGAACTCACCCAACCAGATGTTTGTCAGCACGGCCAGGTCCTGATATCCCGATTCCAGCGGGAAAATACTCTCGATGGAAGGAAGCAGGGTCAGGAAAGACTGTAAACGCTCCTGCCAGGGGATGCGGTAGAAGGCTCCCAGGTCCTCTTTCAGGCGGGAGTAATCGATCGAACTGGCAGTGGGCACCTGAACGGTCAACCCCTTGCGGTAAAGCATCTCTGCGCGCAGGCGCTGGTTATAAGGGCGGTCCATTGCGAACATCTCCCCCGAGAGGCCGCCCAGTTGTTTTTCGTCATCCCAATTCATAACAATATCTTTAGCATCCGGTTCCAGACGTGCATGCTGGGAGCCTTTTCCCCCGTCCTGCTCCGCAAGGCCGGAAAGGGTCTGGATCTTGGTCTGCAAACCGGTGATTTCTGTTTGTTTGGCGGATACCTCCTGTGAAAGTTCCCCTTTCTCTTTGGTAAGCACGGCGATTTCCTCCTGGGCCGTAACCAGCTTGGCAGTCATATCAGCCAGTAATCCTTGTATTACTGCGTTGGAGGTATTGGGGTCAGGACCACTGCCTTTCGTGCCCGAATCCCCGTCCTTGCGGGAAGAATCCTCCGGGAATCCATCCTTCAGGGCCTCACAAAAGCCATTGATAAAGGTATCATTGAAATTCAATGCCTTAAGTTTCTGCTTTTGCTCTTCCAGTAACGCGTCTTTCTTGTCGGCGTCCTTACTCCAGGCCTCGATACCCAGAATGGCCTTTACGGCCGGAATAAATGATGCGAAATAATTTTTCATAAACAAATTTACTTTTATAGTGAGTATTAAATCATCTTGTTAGCCCGCTTTACGGTTTTCTGGGCGGCTACCCACAGGATGGCATCCTCCAGGCTTCCGTAGGCATCCACATACCCCTTGGCCAGTGCCGTATCGGCAAAGAAAGTCTGCCCTCTGAACAGGGGATCCTGCGCGTCATACTTCACTCCCAGATTTCGGGCGATGGCCTGCGCAAAAAGATGGTGGTAAAACGACAGGTTCTCTTTAATTAAGGTGTCATCCTGCTTTTCCTCCTTGTCGCGATAGGCGCGGTTCTTCAGGTCCGCACTGTCGGGGTAAATGTCCTCGATCTCAATCCCCATTTGCGCGTAATACTCCTTGAAACTCTGGAAAGTGTAGACCACCCCGCAGGAGCCGATTTCATCCATGGGCGAGGAGACGAATCTGCGTGCGCATGCGGAAACGAACCAGAAATGCGCCGAAGCGCATACGCCCGTGATATAGGCCACTATGGGTTTGGGGGACTGCCGTATAAGCTTTTCCAGGACATCCACACGCGTAATCATACCTCCGGGCCCGTTCACAAACAGAACGACACCCGATATGCGGTCGTTGGCCATCGCGGCGGAAATATATCTCTCCAGCCGGTAGGTCTCCCAGCTATACAGCACGCCTTCACAGGTAAGCACCACTACCGCTCCTTGAGGGAGGGAGGCGTCATCCAGCTCCCATCGGCCGGCTACATAAGGGACGGCGGCATAGGCCTCTATACGCTTGGCCCCCAGATATTGTTCCACCGACGCCAGGTTGCCGTTTTTCAGACCGGGCAACAGAATGGAAAGGAGCTGGTGGTATCTCCTTTCCTCAATGGCCCACTTATCGAAAAAAAATTGCTGAATCTTATCCACGGTTTCTTTTTTAATGCAAAAGAAACCTTTTGCAAATCCTTTAGAAAGGACTGTGATAGGCCTCGATATAAACCTGCTTACCGGATAACTTGCACTGGTATTTGCCCGAAACAATGGAAAAAGTAAGTTTAAGTGGTGTTTGCGGGCTGCCTGAAACAATACGCTCTCCCGCTTCATTCGTATAAATGGCCACCAGATCCTGAAGGCTCAAGGCAGACAACAGCTCCTGGCTGTCCGGCCCTGTCAAGGCAACCTCGAACGTATGCCCTACATTATAATATATAGTTCCTGAATCCGCCTGCTCGGATTCGACTCCGGGAGTGAATGATCCCGGAATAACAGGAATGCGATAAGAACCATCCCGCACGGCAATAAAAGCGCGCGGCAGGATGACTGCAAAATCACCGATACACTCCACCGGAACCAACTCCAGATCACAAACGGGGGTATAGGGTCTTTTTATTGTTTTCATATTGTATAACTTATTGATTTTCAAATTCTCCGCATTTTTCCGTCAAAATTCCGTCAAAATTCCGTCATTTTTCCGTCAATTTTACCTCCTAAAAAGGACAATTAACTACGCTTGGTAGGTGAAATATATGCTACTTTTTCTTGTAGGGCCGCTTAAGGCTGGAACGTCTTACCCGGTCACGCCAACGTTGGTAATCTTTCAGGAGCGCGTCCTCGCTTAAGCTGTCAATGCAGTACTTCTTCATAAAGCAGTGGACTGACTGAAGCTGGTCGATACCGAACCGGTGCTTGTTCTCGTCAATAAAGTCATGGAGCTCGGCGCGCATCATCAGCTTTAGCTTCTTATTGATGATACCCTGGCTGCGCTGGCCCAAGTAGTTGAAACGCTCCGGGGATTTGCCACCGGGGACGTCACCTTGCCTGCGGTCCGGCAAGACGATCTCAAGATTGCCATTATCCCGGGGACAGTTAACCGGGCGTTTTTCCAGCAGGTTATAAACCAGATGGTAAACATCCAGATGGTCCGCAAAGCGGACGGGCATACTGCCTTCCGGATCGGAAGAATATTTGGCATAGCAATATTGAGCCAAGTGCGGCTCTACTGTTATTTTCGTGGTTATCATAAGTTGATGTTTTTGTTTTTACTTGTTTCTTAATTTGATATAACCCATTTCTTCCAGGGTCTGTAGTTCCTTCATATCCTCCGGCCTCACATCGGCGGGAGTTTCACCGTTAATGGTCATACCCTCGGGAAGCCTGAATCTGTCACGGATCCGTCGGCGATGGTGGGCGGTGGATTTCTTCTGCCAATAGATGACGACTTTCATGGTTTACAAGGAGGCTTTGGCCTTTACACGGGCCTGATAGACATTGTAATCACACAGGTATCTGCCGACAGATTCCGCCGCCGCTTCCACTCCGGGAGGATTGTTGCCGAAGAGTAAGTTGATGGCATCCGGATCACCGCCCCAGGCTTTCCATAAGGCTATCGGGTCATATCCTGATGGCAGACAGGGGAAAAACTCCAAAAAAGCATTAAAGTCGGCCTTGGCCCGTTCACGTTTCACAGCTATACCCTGTACGCCCAACACAATACCGGCGGCAAAATCCTCCGTTCTGGAAAAGCCTTTTTCCACAGCCCGGGCTATCCGCTCTGTCTCTTTGCGAATGATCACTTCACGGCGTTCCTTGCAGAAATCCGATAGGGCGACCATGACCGCCTGATTGTTTAGGCTCTTTCCCCAGACAAGCTGCCCGCAACTTCCGTCCTTAAGGCGGGTAAAGAAAATGCAGAGCTCGGCCAGGTTCAGGAACCAGTATCCTGAAAGCATCGCCAGCGCGGTTTCCGCCATCTGCTCGCGGCTCAATTCAACGCCGGCGTACTTCAGAACGGATTCCAGATGGCTTGTGATAATCCGAACGGATGTCGAATTACCGAAGACCACACCCACATCAGCCAATGTAGGGATTTCTCCGTTTGCGGCGACATCGTAAAGTGGGGCGCCCATGTTCAGTTGGGCAATTGTCCCGCCCCATTCATCCACCAATTGAGAGGCCGTCGATCCAGTTTTTAACGAGATCTGGAGAGGCGTCAGCTCCTTCTTTCGGACACAGGGTTTCTGTAACTGAGACGGGCTCAGAACCGCATGCAGGGTGGTTTTTACTAGTTCTACTTCCATCTTTTTTTAATTTTTCAAGTTCAATATTCAACCAGTTTGCGAAGTGTGACATGGCATCCCTGGGGGACTTAGTTGTCTCTCCTCCGTTTTGGAGCCTACGGAAGAACCTGTCCAGAAATTCATAAAACAGCTCCGGGCTGAAATCCGGGTAATCCAGACGGATGTTCATGCAGAATTGCTCCATCCACGGGATATTTGTTCGCAGTTCCTGGTAACATTCCGTTAAAGACTTGTCCAGAAAAAGATCGATTCCGGATATTTTCCCCTCATGCGCGGAAGAGGGAGGGAAATCTGTTTTAGTTTTAGTTTTTGTTTTATTATAGTCTGGCGCATCGGCTGGCGCATCTACTGGCACATCTCCTGGCTGATCGGCTGGCGCATCTACTGGCTTTTGGGCTGGCGGAACTACTGGAATATCTCCGGTAGTCTGATCCTTTTTCGGAGGATCGTCTTTAAATTTCCTGCAGAAAGAGTATGAACCGACCGACCGTTTGCCTTTTCCTGATTTATAATAAACCAGTCCCGCATTAATCAGGGATAAACGCGCCCGGATAAGGGTCTTCTCGTCGATATTCAGGCTGAAGCATAGTTCGATGTTAGAGCAACTGAAAACGTCCTCCCAGCCCTCGCTATTACAAACGGCAACTAATTCGTAGAACAGTGCCTGTTCGGTAGCGGTTAGCCGATTACGTCTGCGTGCTTTACGCATCTTTTCTGTTAAGCTATATCCGTCCATATGGTTATTTTTTTTATTCATTTAAAGCATGATTATCTTTTAAATACAGTTCTTTCCTAACCCAAAGAATGTTATTTAGTCATTCCCGACGTATCCACCCTCTGTAAAAGAATGAAGTGTATTTGAAGAAGATGATTCATTTTCATTACAATCTATCCTGTGCATTGGCACATTGGGGGCAAGATGGCGTTCCAGTTCCGTGATCAATACTTCATTGCAAATATCTCTCTGTTCCTGCCATTCAAGAAATTTGTTTTGCAAACTCTCGTTTCCTGAATCTGATATTAATTTGAGCAACTCAGATTCTATTTTACAAAGTTTTTTAGTCTCAATTTGAAAGTTACTTTTAATCATACTCTTTCTGGCTATTCGTTATCTAATCCTATGCAAAATTCCTCTCTTGTCTCGTTCCCATAATTGGTATGTAGAGCATTGAGCGCATTCGTGATTTTGTCCGCTTCATCTGCATATACTTCACAATCCCATCTAATTGTAGTGCTAGATGGTGACTTGATTACAGCAAGAAGTGTATCCAAATTGTCAACTGCTTCTTGAATCTTATCCAGGCATTCCTTTCGTGTCATATGTTTTGTTTTTAATCTCATTAATTAATTAATATACTCCAATTAAGAATTTGGACTTACTTCAAATGATTATATCGTTTTAGAGCATCCCTTCGGCTATATGCTTGTATTTTCACACCCTTGATCATAAACGAGTGAAGAGGTTTGACAAGCGGTTTAACCGGTTTAGGATTGAATTTCATACGTACTACCTTGCGGCATCCAAAGAATGGCGCTTTCTGTATATCATTAATTTGATTGATATGAATCCGTTAGGAATTAAGTTTTGATAAAATAAAATCAGCTAATTCTTGTGTCTCTTTTTCGGTTTCTTGTTTTTGAACTTGACAAATGAACCTCTTTATATTAAAGAACCGGCCATCAGATGAACCTTCAATAATATAAGTGCCTTTACGATCTGTCTCTTTTACAAATTTTGTTTTCATTTCTTTATTGTGTTGAATTAAACAAATCCTAATAGTTTGTGGTATTTTTCCAATACTTCAACTAATTTACTTTCCTCTATTTCATCCAGACTTTTCCGAATGCAGAACTCTTCATCGGAACACTCATAGAATAATTCTCGAATTTCCTTTACCATCTCCCAGCATTGCTGACGTTGTTCCATAGCCCTCTGATGGAGAGAATAGGCATTTTTTATCTCTTGTTCCATATCAGGCAAAAGGAGCTTAATAAGTTCGTCATACTCGCATTTATATAGGTGGATTGAAACTCCGTCTGCTATATCAATGTCAATACTTTTATAAGACAAATCATTGTTTCTTATTTTCATGTCTTTATTGTTACGAAGAAGTTAAATCTTTTATTGAGACTGCTCTTTAACCCACTTGTAAATCTCGTTGGCGGCATCGATAGCCTCTCCGTAAGATAATTCGTTTGCTGCCAGCGTTATGCACCATTTGCGCAATTTCATATCTTTGCGCTTTCTCAAATACCGGATAATTTTTTTTATCATAATCGTAATTTTAAAATTTAACAAATTTATTTTCTGAAAAACATATCTCCGCTTATGGATCTGGCGGTATCGTCACCCGTTAACCGTATGTACCCACGACTCAAGGCGTTTTATGCTGTTGAACCGTATGGGTACACATCCACAATAGCCGTTTCCGTAACCGCTCCTATCTGATAATCGGCCATAGTACCTTTCATTCCCTCGTCCAGTTTCCCCACGGCGTCACGCAGGTCGGCGGCCTGTACCAGCACAAAGGAGGCGGTTTTCTTCTCGGCGCCGCTCTTTTCGTCCAGGGTGATAAAAAAGAGCCTGCATTTAAACCAGCGGTCCGCCGCTTCTTCATCACTGACAAAAAGTTCGCTGTAATTGGCGCGTTTAATGTCCGATACCGTAAACTCTCCTGTTATAAACGGGGTTACCTCTTCAATAATGCGTGCTTCCGCTTCCGTAAAACTCAAAGCGTCTACCAGATAGGACTCGGTAACTTTCTGAATCATTCCGTTCTCCATCATTTTCTCGTAGCGGATCTTGCATTCAAACCAGGTGTGCATTGCCATATCACTCGATTTTTAATTGCTGTTTATTTCTTTGGTATGCTGAAGCTTTCAGTGACTTGCATCTCCTGCACTCGGAACTGAAAGTAAAGTATACCTTCTCTCCTCTCTTCAGGGCTCTGGGATAAAACCGGTGAACGCCATACCACTCACCGCAAACGGAGCACTGTTTCATCACACGACCGTCAGACAAGGTACGATAATTGCCTCTTTCCCGCCGTCGGACCAGCTCGCAGCCGGCGCACTCTTCATCCGTGAGCTTATACCTCCTGCAATGGGACAGGGATTTCTTTCCGCATTTGGCGAATGCCTTGCAATCGATACGGGGGATGGTCTGGATGATATTCATAAGCTGATCATTTTAAGCCTCCCGCTTCGGGGGAACCGAATCCCGGGGACTTCTCCCCGGGGGGTGGTTTGCAAAATATAAAACTTAACCGGGGCACACTCCCGACGGCATCCTTTAGTACCGGCATTGGTTATTGTTTAACATGTTTCCTGCATTTAAGCAGGACTCCTTTTATGATGATCGCCCGGTCCGTTGAGATCGTTCCCTCTTTGGACCGATGCAGTAGCGTACCTTTTTTGATTCCTATATCGTTTTCGCTCAGATGTTCAAAAATGGCGCTGAGCGAACCGAAATAGTAGTTCTTCTTTTTGAAGATCAAATGCACATGTATCACTTTCATGTTCTCAAAAGTTCCATATATGTCATATTTGGTCGTTTTCCGCAGATTCCATCCGTTCTATCTCTTCCAGGCAACGGAGCCATCCGGGAAACCCGCCGAGGTTCTTGTCATCGATGTAGATATTGGCGTATATCTTGCCGGATCCTTTCCCGTACCGCTTTATATTTTCCGGGCAGTGGTCGTTCACCCTGTCAAAGGGAATGTTGTGCTCCAGCAGCCAGTTGATTGCATCAAGCAGGTTCTTTCCGCTACGGCAGGTCCAGATAATGATATAGTGGCCTCTTCCGTGCAATTTGCGCAGCACTTCACCGGCATACGGTTGTTCCCCCAGGATATCGGGAAAGCTGCTTCGCGCAATCGTTCCGTCAAAGTCAACGGCCAGGATCATGACACCCTCCTCCTTTTCTTTTGGGACATGGCCGTGTCTTTTCTGCCAATATGACCGCCTCTTAGGCGCAGTATTTCTTTTATCTCCTTTATAGATTCCTCTTCGAGGATACTGTTCAGAGCACGGAATTTGCCGGATATTTTCCCGCTTTTCAGGCAACCCGGATCATCCGCTATCTTCTTTTTAAGATTAAGAGGCGCTTCTTTCAGTTTCTCAATGGTATATGCTATCCGGTCTTTGCCGTCGAGTTCGGGGCTCGGATGGCGGAATCTGATATTCAGCAAGAGGCTTTCTACCACGTCTGTTTCCCTGACGAGCCTTGCGCATTTGTCCAGACTCTTTTTTCCGGGTATGACCATCTCCCGGATTCTCTCGATATGCGGAGCCATCATAAATTTGGCTTCCAAGGGTGTTATCTGTAGCACATAGGCCACTTGTATATGATTCACTAACATGGGTACTCCTTTCCCGTTTATGGTTAATAATCTTTTGAATCGTAAAATCCCTGATTGCGCAGGTACTCCTTCACCACATCGGAGGAGGAAGCCCGCCCGCCGATCCGGTCGTGGATATATTGGTACTTCTCCATGGACATGCCCGAGAGGACGGCATCGTTACGCTCTACATTTCCGGCATAGATACAGCCGGCAATGGTCGTTATCGTAATGATTGCGATAATGATATGTTTGGAAAGCTTATTCATGTTTGTCATCTTGTTCTTCATTTAATGGGTTAAGTTCTTTTTTGAGAAGGAGCGTCAGGCTCTGTGCTTCCTCGTATCTCTCTTCTTCGATAAGGCTGTTTATCTTTTCCTCCAGAGTCAGGAGGTATATTTTTAAAAGACGGGAGTCTGTTTCACCTATCTTGCCGCGAAGTCCGGTAAGCTCCTGCCTGATCCGGGATTCCAAAGCCCGGAACAGGAATAGGATAGCCCAAAAACAGGCCGATGCACAGATACATGGACAGGGCGAGGAAAGTTTCATTCATAATTGTGCCCTCCAGAATCTTATGATTTCCTTACCTTCGTAAAATTTTCGTGCTGACTCACGGCGAAATCCGCATTTTATGCGTCCGCTACTGGTATATTCCCTTAAAGTGTTGCGGTGTATTCCGAGTATTTCGCAAGTTTGGGTTACGGTATAGCGACCGGTGCTGCTTACTGTTGGTTCTTCGGATGTGATCATGACTTATTCCTCCTTGTCTTTAATAATTATATCACAATTTTTTCGGGCTGCAAAGCTTCCGCGTGCAGGAAGCCAAAGGCGGGTGTTGTCACGAAGGTCAATGTTGGGACAGTTCATATTTACGACAGTAGCATAGTCTGACGCCTTTACAGAGGCATGATAGCCTGAAACTCCAACAACGGAATCTCCCTCGGCAAGGATAGTGGAGCTTCCTGCCGCAATGACCATCGAACGTTCACAGGTTATTGCAGAGACCTCTCCAAGAAGGAAAGCGCATGCGCGTCCTTTGATGAAGGCTCGTTCACTTTTCCAGATTACAGCCGTGGCAGTTCCGGAAATATCAACCGCAGTGCCGTCCCATATTAACATATATCCGGATGAGCCTCCGGAGTTACATTTTATGCCGGCAGATAGAAATACGTCCTTAAAATCTTCTGCTATGCCGGGGGAAAGGATACCTTCCTTTGCCAGATATCCGATATCCTTTTTGATAATAGACATAAGAGTTTCGCAGTTTTGAGCCAGCTGTATATCCATATAAAGCCTAGATTCGGACGTCTGGTCAATATTCTTCAGCAGCCTGTTTTTCAGTTCATGAAACTTTGATTCCATATTCTTATCTCCTTAAAAAGCAAAGCTCGAACCTTTCATAGGCCTAATGTGGAAGTTTGCCTATTACTCGGAACGAGCTTTTATCAATGTCTTTACTAACCCTTAAATCTCGCGGAAACTTCCACGCAACCGCGCCACTTTCAAATTCTTATACGAATTGTTGGATAAAAGAAAAAGGCTGGCTATATTTGCGAATGGATAAATGCGAAAATATAGGTGACGAGCGCTCTCGTGTCAGCCTTTTTTGTATCCGTTTTCGTTTGAGTGATTTGAATACGGGGACAAATATCGGTGATATATTCCCAATAAACAAGATATATCACTGATAATTAACATTAATTTTATTATTATGAACTTTGATTTAAAAGCGTTTAGAAAACGATTTGGTTTAAAACAGGTTGAAGTGGCTCATTTATTCAATTGTGGGCAGAGCAATATTTCAGATATTGAGACTGGAAAAAGAGGGCTTGAAGAGTATCAAACAAGAATTCTCTTCGATAAATACGGAGAAGAGGTAGTTAAAGAGTACTTAATACCTGAGAGTGCCATTCATCAAGGGAATATAAACGGGGATAATATAAACGGGCACAATGTCACTGTAAATAAAGCAGACTTTGATAAACTTATTAGCTTGTTAAACAAAAGGGATGAACAAATAGATAGATTATTGCGTATTATTGAAAATTTAAATAAATAGATTGGGTATGCAATAGCTGAGTGGTATTTGCGAATGACTAAAGACGAAAATATAGGTGACGAGCGCTCTCGTGTCAGCCTTTTTTGTATCCGTTTTCGTTTGAGTGATTTGAATACGGGGACAAATATAGAGGAATATAAACCACTATCAAAAAATATTGGTGGTATATTTTCAACTATTATAATTTATTAACCTAATCATCTTATGGATATAATCGACAGAATTAAGCAATATCTTAATCATAAAGGAATTAGTGATTATAGATTTGAGAAAACATTATCCCTATCAAAAGGGTACATAAATAAAGCTAAAAATCCAACCGCGGATATATTAATGAAGATGTGTGGTATATATACCGACATATCTACTGAATGGCTGCTTAGAGGTGAAGGTGAGATGTTGAGGGAGAAAAGAGAAGACCTTGGCCTTCATCGGGCTGAGTCAGCATCTACAGATGAAAACTCTTTAATCTATAAGATGTATAAAGAGAAAGACGATGAAAATAAAACCCTAATCAAGCAGAATGCCGTTTTAGAGGAACGCATCCGCCAACTCGAAGCTGACAATGAATCATTAAGAAGTCAGTCAGGAGCTGATAGGATAACCGATACTTTTTCCGATCTACCATTAGTAGACTACGAAGAAGATTATCCGCCCGTAGAACGTCCTTCAAGTTCCAAACATCCGTTAGCAGGAAAAGCGTGACATTTCTTTGGGTGATTATTGAGAGGTTAAGCAAAGGAAACGATTAAGTTATTAAATGAAATATGGACCAATTGCAATTAATACAAAGCAAAATATACGAGATACGTGGACAGAAGGTTATGCTGGATTTTGATTTGGCGGAAATGTACGGTACTGAAACTAAATATTTAAAACGTTCAGTAAAAAATAATATTAAACGTTTTCCATCAGATTTTATGTTTGAGCTAACGAAGGAAGAATTCGACAGTTTGAGGTGCAGTTTTAGCACCTCAAAAAGAGGCGGGACCCGATATATGCCTTATGCTTTCACTGAACATGGAGTTGCTCAACTTTCTTCAGTTCTTAACAGCGATTTGGCAATTGAGATTAATATTCAAATTATAAGGGCATTTATAGCAGTTCGTCATTTAATCTCCAATCCTCCGATTGATAGAGTCGATAAACTGAAAGACGAAATCAAAGCATTAAAAGACTACATCGAAGAAGCATTTGCTGACTACAACGATATAAATGATGATACGCGCATGCAATTGGAATTAATTAATCAAACTTTGGCGGAATTGCAGGCGAAAAAGAAAGCGGAGGAAAAACCTCGTAACCCAATAGGGTTTATCAAACCTAAACACTAAATAATGGATATGCGCTGATACCCAATGAATGGTAAAAGTGCATAATTCTTAACTTTGAAAAGAGTTCTAGAAGAATATAAACCATGTATGATATTGTAGCGCAGAGGCTTAGACTGTTTTTAGCTAAGAAAGATATCACTTGTAAAAAATTGTCGGCTATGATTTTTATGTCAGAGGCGACGCTTAAAGGCAAATTGAATGGTACAAGAACGCTAGATCTTAATACAATAATATCCATTGCAATACGGCTTGAGGATCTTTCTGTTGAATGGCTTCTTCGCGGTGAGGGTGATATGTTGAAATCTAGTTCTGGTGTTTCTATTGTATCTTCATCAGTACCTATATTTACAGGGGAGACCTCGTTTATATACAGTATGTATAAAGAAGAAAGAGAAGAGGTTAAAACTTTATTAAAGCAAAATGGTATATTGGAAGAGCGTATTCGTCAGCTCGAGGATGACAATAGATTATTAAGAGATCAAGTTGTAACAGAATTAAATCTAAATACTAAACTGTAGATTATTATGAGTTTAAATGATCGTTTACGAATTGTTGTAAATGAATTTTTTCATGGGAATAAAGCGGCTTTTGCTCGAGCCGCAAAAATATCGGACCAAAGAGCTTATAGTTTTTTATCTGTTCGGAGTAATACAGAACCTCCGGCTAGAGTTTTGGAGAATTTAGCTAAGTATCTACCGAATTTAAACGCGACTTGGCTTTTAACCGGAGAGGGAGAAATGATTCAAGATAAATCCACTCCTGAGATGCCGATAACTCTTGTTTCGGTAAATGAATATAAAAGTCGATTGCAGCAAATGGAGGTAAGATTGGAAGCTCTAAGGGCTCAGGTGGTATTAAAAGATAAACTACTAGCCGGACTACTCCGAAAAGTAGAGAACAAGACTAAATAGCTTGAATGATATTTTATTTTGGATCTATCTAGCCCGTATTTTTATTTGCATTATGCTATAGTGTAATATAAGACGTTTTCATGACGACTTTATGTTAAATACTTTGAGTCAATTTATAACCTCAAACAAAAGGGATGGAACAAGGTATATGCCTTTTGCTTTTATTGAGTTGGGCGTAGCTATGCTTTCCTCTATTTTAAACAGTGAAGTTGTAATTGAGATTAACAAAAGATTATATCGAAGAAGTGTTTACTGACTGCAATGATATAAATGATGATACGTGCGTGCAATTGGAATTAATTAATCAAACTTTGGCAGAATTGCAAGCGAAAAGAAGGCGGAAGAAAAACCTTGTAATCCAATAGGGTTTTATTAAATCTAAATAATGAATAATAAGAGTGTATAATCCTTAACTTTGAAACAAATCTAATAGAATATAAAAGATGCATGATATTGTAACGCAAAGGCTTAATCAATTTTTAGTTGAAAAGAATATTACTTATAAAGAATTATCTGGTATGATTCTTATGTCGGAAACGTCACTTTGTAGAAAGTTGACTGGTTCAAGGAGTCTTGATTTGCATACATTAATATCTATAGTAGCATGCTTGCCAGATGTTTCTTCCGAGTGGCTTCTTAGGGGCAAAGGTAGGGTGTGTAATTCTTCTTCGAGCATTAGTTTCGATGTCTTAGTAGAAGAACTTAAAATGGAAAATAACCTATTAAAACGAAAAATTCAAGTTCTTCAAGAATTGTTGGAGTTTAAGATGGAAAAAATCAGGGCTGAGAATGGTAACATAAAAAAATGATCTAAAAAATGTGCTTAATTGTTTAGTTGTGCTACAGTCAAATTAAATCTAAGTACTAAACTATTATGAGTTTAAATGATCGCTTGCGAGTTGTCGCAAATGGATTAAAAGATAATTTATTGACTAAGTTTATGTTAAAGGATAGATAATAAACCTAAATATGACGGCTAAATTTATTATTATGGTATTGGTGTTAGCTTATATCATGGTTATAATCGCTATATCAATTTATTTAATAAAGATAATATGTACTCGTTACAACCAAAACTCAGATCAGATACTCCCTCCTCCCAATATGCACTCTATTCAGGAGAGTGCATCCATGCATTTGGTAAGAATAGGACAGTTGCCTCACCCAGGACCTGGATATTGTTATTACGAATTAGGAGGAATGAGATATCAAGCGCTAACAGGATTTGACATTGGCGTACACGAAGGATATGCAAAAGCAGAGCTTAATAATCGGTATGATAAATATGCGGTTGGAGTCTACAGAGAAGGAGATCACAAATTAATGGGATACGTTCGAAGAGAACAAAATAGAGAGCTTTATGAATTTATGTTAAATAATAATTGTATAGCTAAAGCTAAATTTCGAATATGGATACACCAAGGAGAAATCTATGGAGCAGCTTACATAAAAGAAGAATGGAAATCTTCATTAGGCTTTAAGTCTGACATTAAAATTTAGAAATAAGTCCTTTTGCGTGCAAATTTCATGCAAAAGAATGATCTCTTATTTCTATATAATTGATATATAATATATTATCAGCGTTTTATTTTGCTTTGGGAGCAGGGGGTCGTGGGTTCGAATCCCGCTACCCCGACAGGAAATAAGAGTAATCACACATGTCAATGTGGTTACTCTTATTTCATTTTGTGCTATGGTGGAATTCCGATAATACGGAATGATGCAACTGGAACAGAGCGACGCCTTTTACATTTTCAAATAAAACTCCCGGGTTAATTTAATGTATTCATCACTGTAACGGTGGCGAGAAACTTCTGTTAATAATTTCTCTTCTTTGCAGTCTTGTTTTATAAATGTAAATGAGATCAAGGTACGTTTTGGGGGTGCTCCCGGTTTAGTGATGACCAAGAGCTGGCGGGATGGATACAGGCCTTGTGAAGATGCGATGTCTTTAAAAGAATCACTTGCATCCATCGGTATGACTACTGTAAAAGTACCATTTGGCGAAAGTAAATTCGATACTCCCTTCAGCAACTCTTCATAAGACAGGTTATCGTTATGTCGGGCTGTGTTGCGCTGGCTGTCCGGACACTTCAGGGAGTCTGTGAAATATGGAGGATTTGATACGATTGTATCATATTTCAGGCTATTATTCTTATTGCTGTATAACCTGAAATCCTGGCAAACGACTTCTATCCTGCTTCCCCAAGGTGAACGGGTGATATTCTCTGCAGCCTGTTGTGCGGCTGTTCCGTCTATTTCAAGAGCAATAACGGAAGCGGAACAGCGTTGGGCCAGCATAAGTGCCACCAATCCGGTACCGGTACCAATATCAAGAATACGTGCCGAGGACTCTACCGGGGTCCAAGCTCCGAGCAAGACACCGTCTGTGCCTACTTTCATGGCACATTTATCGTGCCAGACAGTAAACTGTTTAAACTGAAAAAAAGGTTGGCTCATTTAGCTAAGAAATAATTAAGTTCGCCAAAAATAGGTAAATATTGTGATATGACATTCCGTCCACATTATTATTTGGCATTGTTTTTGTGTTTTTATCGAATAGATGTTTTATTCTTAATGAAGAATCGATTAACTTTGCGAACGTTTTATGTTCGCTGATATGACATAAACTAATTTATACGAAATGAAGAAAGAAAGATATTTAAGAGAGATGGATGACCAGAATGATAACGCATTTTCATTAATTGCCGATTTTGACGGAAACGAAGATCAAGTGTTTGACATAAAGGTTGGTGAAACTCTTCCGGTACTCCCCCTCCGTAATATGGTATTGTTCCCCGGAGTATTTATGCCTGTTTCTGTTGGCAGAAAATCATCTTTGAGATTGGTGAGGGAAGCCGATAAGAAAAAATCCTATATTGCAGTAGTTTGCCAGAAAATGGCGGAAACGGACGAGCCGGCATTTGAGGACTTGCACCCGATCGGAACCATAGGTAAGATTGTGCGTGTACTCGAAATGCCCGACCAGACAACAACAGTCATTATCCAGGGAATGAAACGCCTGGAGTTGAAGAATATCACGGAGACACATCCGTACCTGAAGGGTGAAGTGAACATTGTTGAAGAAGAAATCCCTTCAAAAGATGATAAGGAGTTTCAGGCATTGGTGGAAACCTGCAAGGATTTGACAATACGATATATTAAATCATCGGACACTTTACATCAGGAATCAGCGTTTGCCATCAAAAACCTGACGAACCACATGTTCCTGGTGGACTTTATCTGTACGAACCTTCCGTTGAAGAAGGACGAGAAAATCGAACTGTTGCGCATTGATTCGTTGCGTGAACGTACCTATCGGTTGCTTGAAATCCTGAATCGTGAAGTGCAGTTGGCCGAAATAAAGGCATCTATCCAGATGCGTGCCCGTGAGGATATTGACCAACAGCAACGTGAATATTTCCTGCAGCAGCAGATCAAAACGATCCAGGACGAACTGGGTGGTGGCGGCCAGGAACAGGAAATAGAAGAGATGCGCCAAAAGGCAGAACACATGAAGTGGAGTACCGAAGTGCGGGAAACTTTCCTGAAAGAGCTTGCCAAGCTGGAACGTACCCATCCTCAATCGCCGGATTACAGTGTGCAGTTGAATTATCTGCAGACAATGCTCAATCTGCCGTGGGGAGTTTATACTACCGACAATTTAAACCTAAAGAATGCCGAGAAAACGCTGAATAAGGATCATTACGGTCTGGAGAAAGTAAAGGAACGCATTCTGGAACATTTAGCCGTACTTAAATTGAAGGGTGACATGAAGTCTCCTATTATCTGTTTATACGGCCCTCCGGGAGTTGGTAAGACTTCACTGGGAAAATCGATTGCCGCAGCCTTGAAGCGGAAATATATCCGTATGTCATTGGGAGGTGTGCACGATGAAGCGGAAATTCGCGGACACCGTAAAACTTATATCGGTGCAATGCCGGGACGTATTATCAAAAACCTGATTAAAGCGGGTTCTTCGAATCCGGTATTTATTCTGGATGAAATAGATAAAGTGAGTGCCGACCGTCAGGGAGATCCTTCATCGGCTTTGCTTGAAGTGCTTGATCCGGAACAAAATACGGCTTTCCATGATAATTTCCTGGATGTGGATTACGACTTGTCCAAAGTGATGTTTATTGCTACGGCAAACAACTTGAATACCATTCCCGGACCATTGCTCGATCGAATGGAACTGATTGAAGTGAGTGGTTATATCACGGAAGAAAAAGTGGAAATAGCACGAAAGCATTTAGTGCCGAAGGAGCTGGAAGCAAACGGAATGAAGAAGACCGACATTAAAATTCCAAAAGATACGCTGGAAGCTATTATCGAATCGTACACACGTGAAAGCGGTGTGCGTGAGTTGGAAAAGAAAATCGGTAAGATTCTTCGTAAATCGGCCCGCCAATATGCAACAGATGGTTTCTTCTTAAAAACAGAAATCAAACCGACTGATTTATATGACTTCCTGGGTGCTCCGGAATATACTCGTGATAAATATCAAGGCAATGATTATGCCGGTGTGGTCACAGGATTGGCATGGACAGCCGTTGGAGGTGAAATCTTATTTGTTGAGACCAGTCTGAGCCGCGGCAAGGGCGGACGTCTCACATTAACCGGAAATTTGGGTGAAGTGATGAAAGAGTCTGCTATGCTGGCACTTGAGTATATCAAAGCACATGCTTCACTCTTAAATCTGGATGAAGAGATCTTTGATAACTGGAACATCCATGTCCATGTCCCCGAAGGAGCTATTCCGAAAGACGGTCCGTCGGCGGGTATCACAATGGCTACTTCGTTGGCTTCTGCTTTGACACAACGTAAGGTGAAGGCTAATCTGGCTATGACCGGGGAAATCACGTTACGTGGCAAGGTACTTCCGGTAGGTGGTATTAAGGAGAAGATTCTGGCAGCTAAGCGTGCCGGCATCAAAGAAATTATTATGAGTGCCGAGAACAAAAAGAATATTGACGAAATACAGGATATATATCTGAAAGGACTGACTTTCCATTATGTGAATGATGTAAAAGAGGTCTTTGCCATTGCATTGACTCAAGAGAAGGTTGCCGATGCCATTGATTTATCCGTAAAGAAAGCCAACCAGGAATGACATTCGAATTACAATATACAGACGCAAAAAGTAATGCCCGTGCCGGTCTGATTACAACAGACCACGGGCAAATACAAACCCCTATATTTATGCCGGTAGGTACAATCGGCAGTGTGAAAGGAGTACATCAGACTGAATTGAAAGAGGATATTCAGGCACAGATTATTCTGGGAAATACATATCATCTTTATTTGCGGCCGGGACTGGATGTACTCGAAAAAGCCGGTGGATTGCATAAGTTCAATGGATTCGACCGTCCGATGCTGACCGATAGTGGTGGTTTTCAGGTGTTTTCTTTGTCCGGTATCCGTAAATTGCGTGAAGAAGGGGCTGAATTCCGTTCGCATATTGATGGCAGCAAGCATATCTTTACTCCTGAAAAGGTTATGGATATCGAACGTATCATAGGTGCCGACATCATGATGGCATTTGACGAATGCCCGCCGGGGGATTCGGATTATGCATATGCCAAAAAGTCATTGGGATTGACACACCGCTGGCTCGACAGATGCATTCAACGATTCAATGAGACGGAACCTAAATATGGTTATAGCCAGTCTCTTTTTCCTATCGTGCAAGGATGTGTATACCCCGACCTGCGTAAACAATCTGCAGAATACATAGCTTCGAAAGATGCAGACGGTAATGCCATTGGCGGACTTGCCGTAGGCGAACCGGTAGATAAGATGTACGAGATGATTGAGTTGGTGAACGAGATACTTCCCAAGGACAAACCACGTTATCTGATGGGAGTCGGCACACCGGTTAATATTCTTGAGGGTATTGAACGTGGAGTAGATATGTTCGACTGTGTGATGCCTACCCGTAACGGACGAAACGGAATGTTGTTTACGAAAGACGGTATCATGAACATGCGTAATAAAAAATGGGAAGCAGACTTCTCTCCTATTGAAGCTGACGGTGCTTCGTATGTAGACACATTGTACAGCAAAGCATACTTGCGCCATTTATTCCATGCGCAGGAGTTGCTGGCCATGCAGATTGCGTCTATCCACAATCTGGCGTTTTATTTGTGGCTGGTAGGAGAAGCACGCAAGCACATTATCGCAGGAGACTTTTCAACCTGGAAACCTATGATGGTGAAAAGAGTGTCAACAAGACTATAAATTTATGAGAAGCAATCGGTTTATTAAACGCCTGGACTTATATATCATCAAGAAATTCTTGGGGACGTATGTATTTGCTATTGCATTGATTATCTCCATCGCAGTAGTATTCGACTTCAACGAGAAGATGGATAAGTTTATGGAACGGAGTGCGCCGTGGTCGGCAATCATCTTCGATTACTACATGAACTTTATTCCATATTTCGCGAATCTGTTCAGTCCGTTGTTTGTATTTATTGCTGTCATATTCTTCACCTCTAAACTGGCTGAGAACTCCGAGATTATTGCAATGTTTTCTACCGGTATGAGTTTTAAACGGATGTTGCGTCCTTACATGATATCGGCCGGTATCATTGCGATTTCTACCTTTATATTAGGATCGTATGTGATTCCAAGAGGCAGTGTGACTCGTCTGGACTTTGAAGATAAATACGTGAAAAAGAAAAAGACCACTTATGTACACAATATACAGTTGGAGATAGACACAGGCGTGATTGCTTATATTGATAACTATCAGGATTACAATAAGACAGGAAACCGTTTTTCGCTGGATAAATTCGTAGATAAGAAACTGGTATCCCATTTGACTGCCCGTAGCATTACTTATGATACTACTGCGGTTAATAAATGGACCATTAAGGATTATATGATTCGTAATCTCGACGGATTAAAGGAAACTATTGTCCGTGGAGATAAGATGGATTCCATTATACCGATGGAACCTGCCGATTTCATGATTATGCGTAATCAACAGGAAATGTTGACCAGCCCTCAGCTTAGTGCATATATAGATAAGCAGAAACAAAGGGGTATTGCCAATATCAAAGAGTTTGAAATAGAGTATCATAAACGAATCGCCATGTCATTTGCATCATTCATCCTGACTGTGATCGGAGTATCTCTTTCTTCAAGAAAAACAAAGGGGGGAATGGGATTGCATTTGGGAATAGGACTTGGACTGAGCTTTTCATATATCCTGTTCCAGACCGTGGCATCTACTTTTGCGGTAAATGGAAATATGCCTCCGATGATCGCCATGTGGATTCCTAATTTACTGTATGCGCTGATTGCATTTTACCTATATAGAAAGGCTCCCAAATAATGGATTGCATTTGAATTCAAAGGGTCTAAAAATAAGAATTTCCGCCTGCTCCTGTGAAATCCACAAGTGCGGGCGGAATTTTTTGTTGTATTCATTTCCTCTTTTGTCTCGTTCCCGGGATCGAAATCCTGTTGGGAACCCCCACTCTCTTCTTACGCTTTAAAATCAACCTTTGATTTTGTTTGCATAAGCAGAAAGTTCTGCAGCAGAGATGTTTTTGGCTATAATCACACCATTTCCATCCAATAAATAGTTAGTGAAACCCCGGTTTAAACGGTATTTCTTAAACAAGCCGGAGCTTTCGCCTTTAGTTTCCGCGAAACAGGTGGGCGTAACTATTTGGTCCTTACGAATGGTTTCCTGAAATACCGACTGGTATTCGTCAAATGAAACGGAAACCATTTCCACATCTTGAGAAGTTGATCGAAGCGCATTGCTCAAACTTGCGTTTTGCATCCGGGACTGTGCATCGTAACTTGCCCAAAAACTAAGCAGCACATATTTACCTTTTAAGTCGGTCAAATCAAAATTGTACTGTGCATCTGACGTAGATTCGATTGTGAAATCAGGGGCTACGTCACCCACATTCAAACCTCCGGTGGGTTTGTCTTTTTCTACGAAAGAAGTCAAGGAACTAATTAGTAATACAACAAAAATCCATTTTACATGCCTCATGTAATTCGGTTTTAGTTAATACTATCCGGGACTGTCCTCTAAAACAGTGGTCTCTCCCCGAAACATCGTCTTTTTAGGCACAACAGAGAGGAATCTGTTGACTGTCAAGGCCTTTAATTCAGAAACCGGGTGCAAAGGTAAGTAAATATTATTCCAACTTCCAAATAAACAAGTAATTTTCTCTCTTTTTAAGTGCAGTTTTTTATGTTATTTAGCATAAATACTGGGAATTTTCCCCTACTTTTGCAGGATACTTAATGAACATTCAGCTATGCAACCATCAAAAACAGAATTAATTCTGATTCGTATTACCGGTGAAGATCGTCCGGGACTTACAGCCTCCGTAACAGAGATATTGGCAAAATACGATGCCACTATCCTGGATATTGGTCAGGCAGATATTCATAACACCCTTTCACTGGGCATTCTCTGTATGACTGAGGAACAACTCTCGGGATTTATGATGAAAGAGTTGCTTTTTAAGGCATCTTCCTTGGGAGTAACCATTCGTTTCTATCCGATTACCGAAGAAGAGTATGAAAGCTGGGTGAATATGCAAGGTAAGAACCGCTATATCCTTACATTGCTGGGACGTAAACTTACGGCTCGTCAGATTGCGGCGGTTACCCGTATTTTAGCTGAGCAGGACATGAATATTGATGCCATCAAACGTCTGACCGGACGTATTCCATTGGATGAGCGTAAAATGCATACCCGAGCCTGTATTGAATTCTCGGTTCGCGGTACTCCCCGGGATAAAGAAGCTATGCAGGGACAGTTGATGAAATTGGCCAGTGAACTTGAAATGGATTTCTCTTTCCAGTTGGATAATATGTATCGCCGTATGCGCCGCCTGATCTGTTTCGATATGGACTCTACATTAATAGAAACCGAAGTAATTGACGAACTTGCTATACGTGCCGGTGTAGGTGCTGAAGTAAAAGCAATTACGGAACGTGCCATGAGGGGAGAAATTGACTTTACGGAAAGTTTTCGTGAGCGGGTTGCACTGCTGAAAGGACTGGACGAATCTGTAATGCAGGAAATTGCCGAGAGTCTGCCAATAACTGAAGGGGTGGATCGCTTGATGTATGTTCTGAAGAAGTATGGTTATAAGATTGCTATCCTTTCGGGAGGTTTCACCTACTTTGGACAGTATTTGCAGAAGAAATACGGTGTTGATTATGTATATGCCAATGAACTTGAGATTGTAGACGGCAAGCTGACGGGGCGTTATTTGGGAGATGTGGTAGATGGAAAGCGTAAAGCGGAACTGCTGCGATTGATCGCTCAGGTAGAAAAAGTAGATATCGCTCAAACCATTGCTGTTGGGGATGGAGCTAATGATCTTCCTATGTTGGGAGTTGCCGGTCTTGGCATTGCCTTTCATGCAAAACCCAAAGTTGTGGCCAATGCCAAACAATCTATTAATACGATTGGGCTTGATGGCGTACTTTACTTCCTGGGATTTAAGGACTCTTATTTGAATATGTAAGAGTGGAAAGAATAAAAGAACCCGAAAAATTTGTACTACGTAGTGAATTTTCTATCTTTGCGAGCAAATAAAATAAACGATGAAGTTTTCCGAATTACAATTAAATGACAATGTACTTGAAGCACTCGACGCTATGCGTTTTGAGGAATGTACTCCTATACAAGAACAAGCGATCCCGGTAATACTCGAAGGTAGAGATTTAATCGCTGTAGCGCAGACAGGAACCGGTAAGACGGCTGCCTTTTTGTTGCCTATATTGAATAAATTGTCGGAAGGTGGACATCCGGAAGATGCCATCAACTGTGTGATTATGTCACCTACCCGTGAACTGGCCCAACAAATAGATCAACAAATGGAGGGCTTCTCTTATTTTATGCCTGTTTCAAGTGTGGCTGTTTACGGAGGAAATGACGGAATACTTTTTGAGCAGCAGAAAAAAGGCTTGATGCTTGGTGCCGATGTGGTTATAGCTACACCGGGACGCCTGATTGCACATCTGAGTCTGGGATACGTTGATTTATCCCGGGTTTCTTATTTTATTCTTGATGAAGCAGACCGTATGCTTGATATGGGGTTCTACGAGGATATTATGCAGATCGTAAAATATTTGCCAAAAGAACGCCAGACGATTATGTTTTCCGCTACCATGCCGGCTAAGATTCAGCAATTGGCCAATACTATCCTGAATAACCCTGCTGAAGTCAAACTGGCCGTATCGAAACCTGCTGAAAAAATTGTTCAGGCTGCTTATGTCTGTTACGAAAATCAGAAATTGGGTATTGTAAGAAGCTTGTTTGCGGAAGAGGTGCCCGAAAGAGTTATCATTTTTGCATCTTCAAAGATAAAAGTAAAAGAAGTGGCAAAGGCGCTGAAAATGATGAAGTTGAATGTTGGAGAAATGCATTCTGATCTTGAGCAGGTACAGCGTGAATTTATTATGCATGAATTCAAATCGGGACGTATCAATATTTTGGTCGCTACAGACATTGTATCCAGAGGGATAGATATTGATGATATCCGGTTGGTGATTAATTTCGATGTTCCACATGACAGTGAAGATTATGTTCACCGCATCGGACGTACTGCACGTGCGAACAATGATGGAGTTGCCCTCACGTTTGTGAATGAGAAAGAACAAACTAATTTTAAGAATATCGAGAATTTCCTCGAAAAAGAAATTTATAAGATACCGGTACCGGCTGAATTGGGGGAAGCTCCTCAATATAATCCTCGTTCGTATACTAACGCAGGAAGAGGAGGAAGAAACTTCCGGAACGGAAATAGAAAAAATAATAACGGTGGACGTTCTACGGCACCCAGATCGGGCAGAAGATAAGCGTAAAGCTTTTCTGCCCTTTTTCTCTTAATACTCTTTTTACTATTTGTAATTCTTCGGTCAGGTCGGTTTATTTATATTTTGCAGCCGTTATATTTAGTTTTCCATCGAAACTGATGGTAAGATTCACAAGATTGCATACCGGACTTTCCGGAATACAGACGAGTGCTTGATAATGATAGCCTTTGCGGTCAATTCCTATAAAATTCATATCAGATAGAATGGCCTGTTGCAGAAAATCTGTTGGAATTACATCTACAAACATTTGCTTGGTAATGTCCTTGGCATATAAACTTTTTTTGCCTTCATACACACATATATGCATTACATTGTCATAGTAAATATTGTCCATACTGATACCATCTTCCGAATAAGTTGTTTTCACTACTTTCATTTGTGAGGGGTTGATGTATACATAGGCTCTGTAGCGGACGCCATCGAACATTACCACACTGTCCTTCTTAGTGACTTCTGTATAGGTCGGAATAATTTCGACCGACTTAAAGGAGAATGCCAATGTATCATTAGGATCTTCCGACTTATGGAGCTTGATAATATTATCAGCCAGAGAATGGAACCAAAAAGAATATTCACTCTGCTTGTCAATTTGATAGTGGGTTACGTCTTTGCCATAGGTATAGAGCGTATCTTTTAGGATTTTGAAATAAACCGGAGCACTTTGAGCATCGGAATAATAAATCGTATCTCCTATTATGCGCATCAAGGGAGTTTCAGTTTCATCATCAAGCCAAATGCCTTGGAGAATCTCTTTGGCCTTGGGGTCTTCATTTTCTTCAGAGGGCTGTTGTCCTTTGCCATTATTGCATGCTACGAATAAGACCGTCAGTAACAATGTTGCAATGTACTTTATCATCTGTTTAATTTTGTGCAAAATTACTCATTTATATCGATAAAGATATAAAAAAAGAGCTGAAAAGTAAATTGGGGGTTACAAAAAAACTCTTAACTTTTCAGCTCTGTTATCAGGTTTGTGAGGATGCGGTGGTATAAGGTATTATTTGCCGATACAATGGTAAATAAAACCCTGTTCTTCCATTTCTTTTTTATCATAAATGTTACGTCCGTCCATGACTACCTGTTGTGACATTGTTTTTTTCACAACGGCCCACGAAGGCAGACGAAATTCTTTCCATTCGGTTACCAGCATCAAAGCATCGGCATCTAAAACCGCATCATACATGTCGCGTGCATAATATATGGTTTCGCCGATTCGTCTTTTACATTCATTTGCTGCTGCGGGATCATAGGCGCGTACTTTGCAGCCGGCTTTCAGCAGTTTGTCAATTAGGACCAATGCAGGTGCTTCGCGCATATCATCTGTTTCCGGTTTGAATGCCAATCCCCACAATGCAACTGTTTTACCTTCCAGATTTCCATTATATTGTTTTACCAGTTTGTCGAATAACAGGCTTTTCTGATTTTCGTTCACTTCTTCTACTGCCTGTAACACACGCATCTGATATCCATTCTGTTCTGCTGTCTTTATCAAAGCTTTTACGTCTTTGGGGAAACATGACCCACCATAACCAATGCCTGGATAAAGGAACTTACGTCCGATACGGGTATCCGAACCGATACCGCTACGCACCATATTTACATCAGCTCCTACTAACTCACACAGATTAGCGATGTCGTTCATGAAACTGATACGAGTAGCCAACATTGAGTTTGCGGCATATTTGGTCATTTCGGCAGAGGGAATATCCATGAATATCACGCGGAAATTATTTAGCATGAATGGCTTATATAGCTTAGTCATTAATTTTTCTGCACGTTCCGATTCCACACCGATTACAACACGGTCAGGACTCATAAAGTCATTGACTGCATTACCCTCTTTCAGAAACTCAGGATTGGAAGCTACATCAAATTCCATTTTGGCACCCCGTTTGTCTAATTCTTCCTGAATGGCATTACGAACTTTGCATGCTGTACCTACAGGTACGGTACTTTTGGTGACTACAAGTTTGTATTTCTTCATGTTTTGTCCAATGGTACGTGCCACAGCGAGTACATAACTCAAATCAGCGCTTCCATCTTCATCAGGTGGGGTTCCGACAGCAGAGAACACTACTTCTACATCATCCAGGCAACTTTCCAGTGAAGTCGTAAACTTTAGTCGACCGGCTTTGGTATTGCGGATGACCATTTCTTCCAATCCATTTTCATAAATGGGGATAATCCCCTTTTTAAGCGCCTCTATTTTTTCGCTGTTGGTGTCAACACAAGTAACATCCACGCCAATTTCCGCAAAACAGGTTCCTGTGACCAAACCTACGTATCCGGTTCCGACAATTGCAATTTTCATGTTCTTTTATTTATTGAGGGTTTCTATTCAAAATATTCTGCTTCCCGAAAGGCTCCTGCCTGCTTGTCTTTCTCTGACATGACAAGTTGAGAATCGGCAATAGGCCAGTCGATAGCCAATGCCGGATCATTGTATAGGATAGAAGCCTCAGATTGGGGGGCATATATATTATCTACCTTATAAGTAAAGATAGCTATTTCGCTTTTCACTAAAAATCCATGGGCAAACCCACGGGGAATAAAAAGCTGGCGTTTATTTTCGTCGCTTAACAATACGCTGATATGCTTTCCAAATGTAGGTGATGACTTTCTTAAATCGACAGCCACATCCAGCACTTCACCTTTGATGACACGCACTAGTTTGGCTTGGCTATAGGCTCCTTTTTGATAATGGAGTCCGCGTAACGTGCCGAATGAAGATTGAGATTCATTATCTTGTATAAAATTTATCTGTCCGATAGTAGCATCAAATTCCTGTTGCTTGAATGCTTCCATGAAATATCCGCGCGGATCGAAAAAAATCTTCGGTTCAATGATCCACACACCATCTATTTCTGTTTGTATATAATTCATTCGTTTCTGATGATATTATTAAGTAGCGCAAAAGTAGGCATTTTTTCTAATATGACAGTTATAGATGGCTAAGAAAGGAAGCCAGCGTTTAGCATTTGTTAATAATAAAATGTGCGGTTTTATGGCATATCTTGAATTAATCAGTTAATTTTGCACACATGATTGAATTGGCACAGCATATTGAAGTATTATTATTAGAGAATGATTGTGTGATCGTTCCCGGTTTTGGTGGATTTATAGCTCACTACGCTCCTGCTATGAGAGTGGCTGAAGAGAATTTATTCCTCCCGCCTACCCGTACTATTGGTTTCAATCCTCAATTGACGTTGAATGATGGTGTCTTAGTACAATCTTATATGGCTGTGTACGATACTAACTTCTCGGATGCTACGAAAATGGTAGAAAAAGAGGTGGCAGAACTTATCTCCGCTCTGCATGAGGATGGAAAAACTGATCTTCCTAATATTGGAGAAATCCGCTATACCATTCATAATACTTACGAGTTTGTTCCTTACGACAATAAAATTACCACTCCTTACCTCTATGGGCTCGACTCGTTTGAGATGAAGGAGTTGTCGGCTTTGCGACGTCCGGAGAAAGAACAAATTCTTCCGACTGTTCTTAAGAAAAAGACAAGTTATGAATTCAGAGCGAACTGGGCCTTTTTGAGAAATGCCGTAGCTATGATTGCAGCGGTTGCATTGTTTTTCTTTATGTCAACACCGGTAGAGAATACATATATTGAAAAAGGAAATTATGCCCGGCTACTTCCAACTGATTTGTTTGAAAAGATAGAGAAACAATCGGTGGCAATGACTCCGGTTATGCTAAAATCAGTTGATGCCATCCCACAAACCAAACCGGCAACTGCGAAGAAAAAGTCGTCCACTGTTCGTAAAGCATCTGTAGTAAAGCCGGTTGCGGTAAAAGAAGTGAAAGTTAACCAACCGGAAAAGACAATGAAAGCAACCGAAACCAAGGTTGTGGAAAAAACTTTTCCATATCATATAATTATTGCCAGCGTAGCTAATACGAAAGATGCGGAGGCGATGGCAGGTGAACTTAAAGCCAAGGGATATACAGGTGCCAAAGTATTGACGGGTGACGGTAAGATTCGCGTGAGTATTATGTCATGTGCCGATCGTGAAGATGCCAACCGTCAACTGTTGAAATTAAGAGAGAACGAGGCTTATAAGAACGCCTGGATGTTAGCTAAATAAATATTTTATAATGAAAAGAATTCTTTGTCCTAAATGTGAGAACTATCTTTCTTTTGATGAAACTAAATATAGCGAAGGCCAGTCATTGGTTTTTGTATGTGAACACTGTGGTAAGCAATTCAGTATTCGTCTGGGGAAGAGTAAGATGAAGGCTCCTCGTAAGGAAGAGAAATTGGATGAAGATGTATATAAAGAAGAGTTTGGCTGTATCGTTGTCATTGAAAATGTCTTCGGTTTCAAGCAAGTCTTACCTCTGCAAGAAGGTGATAATATCATTGGCCGCCGTTGTGTAGGTACAGATATTAATACTCCGATTGAAACCGGTGATATGAGTATGGACAGACGCCACTGTATTATTAATGTGAAGCGTAACAGACAAGGAGAATTGGTTTATACTCTTCGTGATGCCCCAAGCCTGACCGGAACTTTCTTGATGAACGAGATCTTGGGGGATAAAGACCGTATTCGCATTGATGACGGAGCCATTATTACTATTGGGGCCACTACTCTTATCCTTCGTGCTGCAAAAAAAGAAGAAATTTGACCTCCTATTAGAAGGTATAAGCAGTAGTATGCGGTGCACACCAAACATTTGGGATATCCGTATTTTAAGAAGTTAACATCTTAAGAATACGATATTAACATCCTATATGTAGGAAGTTAACTTCTTGGAAATAGGAAGTCAACTTCATTGGAGGTAGGAAGTTAACATCCTGTAACCTTCATTCTGATAAAACGTTTTTCCTTTCTTATTTTAAGACCAAAATCCTATAAATATCCGGTTTATTTTTGTATCTCTAAGTAATTTTTTTAATTTTGTGTTCGATAACGATTGATGAAATCAAAATATAAATAGAAGGTATTTTGCTTATAATCAATAGTGTAATCTTGGTTATATCTTAGATAATTATTCTATACAATAAAAGCACAAAAGAATGAAAAATTTTATGGATAAAAATTTCCTGCTTCAAACCGAAACGGCTCAGGAATTATATCATAATCATGCGGCTAAGATGCCAATTATTGATTATCATTGTCATTTAAATCCCCAAATGGTAGCGGATGATTATCGGTTTAAGTCCTTAACTGAAATATGGCTAGGCGGTGATCATTATAAATGGCGTGCCATGCGTTCCAATGGTGTGGATGAATGCTTTTGTACCGGTAAAGAAACGTCAGATTGGGAGAAATTTGAGAAATGGGCAGAAACGGTCCCATATACTTTCCGTAATCCACTGTACCACTGGACGCATTTGGAACTGAAAACTGCATTTGGTATTGATAAAGTACTAAATCCGAAAACAGCACGTGAAATTTATGATGAATGTAATGAGAAACTTTCTTCTCAGGAATATTCTGCCCGCGGAATGATGCGGCGTTATCATGTGGAAACCGTATGTACAACGGATGATCCTATCGATTCATTGGAATATCATATTAGAACTCGCGAAAGTGGATTTGAAATCAAGATGCTTCCCACATGGCGTCCGGATAAAGTTATGGCTGTGGAAGTTCCTTCAGATTTTCGCACTTATATAGAAAAATTGTCAGAAATAAGTGAGATTACTATTTCTGACTATAATGATATGATCTTAGCTTTACGTAAACGTCACGACTATTTTGCAGAGCAAGGGTGTAAGCTGTCTGATCACGGGATCGAAGAATTTTATGCTGAGGACTATACGGAAGGTGAGATTAAAACTATTTTCAATAAAATATACGGCGGTTCGGAACTGACAAAAGAAGAAGTTTTGAAGTTTAAATCGGCAATGTTAATTGTGCTCGGTGAAATGGACTGGGAAAAAGGATGGACACAACAATTTCATTACGGTGCTATTCGGAACAATAACAGCCGAATGTTCAAGCAGTTGGGTCCTGATACGGGATTTGATTCAATAGGTGAGTTTGCTACGGCTAAAGCCATGAGTAAATTCCTGGATCGGCTGAATTCAAAAGGTAAGTTGACTAAAACAATTCTGTATAATCTGAATCCTTGTGCAAACGAAGTAATTGCCACCATGATAGGTAATTTTCAAGATGGGAGTATACCTGGTAAGATTCAGTTCGGGTCGGGATGGTGGTTCCTTGATCAGAAGGATGGAATGGAAAGGCAATTAAATGCTCTTTCTCTTCTTGGATTATTGAGCCGCTTTGTGGGAATGTTGACGGATTCTCGTTCGTTCCTCTCCTATCCTCGTCATGAATATTTTCGTCGTACTTTATGTAATTTATTGGGGTGTGATGTGGAAAACGGTGAGATACCTTTATCGGAAATGGAGCGTGTCTGTCAGATGGTTGAAGATATCAGTTATTTTAATGCTAAAAACTTTTTTCATTTTTAATTAGTGTCATCTTATCTGTTACAATAAACTGAGTCGGGAATTCGCTTTGCAAGCCTTTTTCCGGCTTTTATTTTAGATGTGTGGGTGTCGCATTGGCAGAAAATCTTATCTTTGCGTCCTATTATCAATTTAAAAAAAAGAAAAACATAAATGAACAATTCCCCTCAGCCTGCTGCCAAAGGGTTCACAAGAGCCTTTTATGTCAGCAACACAGTCGAACTGTTTGAACGCATGGCTTACTA
This sequence comes from Bacteroides fragilis NCTC 9343, assembly GCF_000025985.1. Taxonomy (NCBI): domain Bacteria; kingdom Pseudomonadati; phylum Bacteroidota; class Bacteroidia; order Bacteroidales; family Bacteroidaceae; genus Bacteroides; species Bacteroides fragilis. The sequence goes on along the minus strand of NC_003228.3, from coordinate 2,780,567 downwards.
TGCTGTGTTTATCGTTCTCACTATTTACTTATCTACTATTTTAGGTTTTAATGATTTCGAAGCAAGTATGATTTCCGGTCTTTTTTCCGGTGGATTATACTTGCTTCCTATTTTTACCGGAGCATATGCCGATAAGATTGGTTTTCGTAAATCAATGCTTGTTGCCTTTTCGTTATTAACTGCCGGATACTTTGGTTTAGGAGTATTGCCTACATTGCTTGAAAGTACCGGGTTGGTGAGCTATGGGGCAAGTACCCATTTTAGTGGATTGACAGATAGCGTTTTCCGTTGGTTGATAGTGCCGGTTTTATTTATAATCATGATAGGCGGCTCATTTATTAAGTCTGTTATTTCGGCTTCTGTTGCCAAGGAAACAACCGAGGCTACCCGTGCACGTGGATATTCTATTTTCTACATGATGGTTAACATCGGTGCTTTTACCGGAAAAACAGTTATCGATCCTCTCCGAAATATGATTGGTGATCAGGCATATATTTACATAAACTATTTCTCCGGATTTATGACTCTCATTGCTTTGTTGGCTGTTTTCTTTTTGTATAAATCAACTCACACCGTAGGAGAAGGAAAAAGTATGCGTGAGATCGGACAAGGTTTCTTGCGTATTGTCACCAATTGGCGTTTATTGATTCTAATACTTATTATCACGGGATTTTGGATGGTGCAGCACCAACTTTATGCTACGATGCCAAAGTATGTAATTCGTATGGCAGGTGAAACAGCCAAACCGGGCTGGATTGCTAATGTAAATCCTTTTGTTGTAGTATGTTGCGTTAGTTTTGTAACTCGTTGGATGGCAAAACGAAGTGCCATTACCTCAATGAATATTGGTATGTTTCTGATTCCGGTCTCTGCTCTATTGATGGCATGCGGCAATCTTTTGGATAATGAAGTTGTTTCTGGAATGAGCAACATTACATTGATGATGATTGCCGGTATTGTAGTTCAAGGTTTGGCAGAATGTTTTATATCTCCCCGTTATCTGGAATATTTTTCTCTCCAGGCTCCCAAAGGTGAGGAAGGTATGTATTTAGGGTTTAGTCATCTTCATTCTTTTTTATCTTCCATTTTCGGATTTGGTCTTGCCGGCGTTCTGCTGACCAAGTATTGTCCGGATCCAACTTTGTTTGAATCCAGAGAGGCCTGGGAAGTTGCCAGTGTGAATGCACATTACATCTGGTATTACTTTGCGGCAATCGGTTTGGTTGCAGCAATTGCTTTGCTTATTTTTGCAAAAATCACTGATTTCATCGATAAAAAGAAGAAAACTAACGTCTGATTGTTTCCTTTTTTATGTATATTTGCCGACAATTTGCCATAAAAGTTGCCGGCAATTTGCATTAAAAAGAAGAGAATAATGAAGATTAGATTTATAAGCCTGGCCAGTGGCAGTAGTGGAAACTGCTATTATCTAGGTACCGAAAAATACGGCATACTCATTGATGCGGGTATTGGAATTCGTACCATTAAAAAATCACTGAAGGACATAAATGTGACTATGGACTCAATACGTGCAGTATTTATTACTCACGATCATGCCGATCATATTAAAGCTGTAGGACATTTAGGTGAGAAATTGAATATTCCGGTATATACTACGGCACGTGTACATGCAGGAATCAATAAAAGCTATTGTATGACAGAAAAGTTGCATGGCTCTGTACGCTATTTGGAGAAAGAAGAGCCGATGCTATTGGAAGATTTTCGTATCGAGTCTTTTGAAGTTCCGCATGATGGAACAGATAATGTAGGTTATTGTATAGAAATTGACGGAAAGGTTTTTTCATTCCTTACCGACTTGGGAGAGATTACTCCAACCGCTGCCCGATATATTTGCAAAGCCCACTATCTGATCATTGAGGCTAATTATGATGAAGAAATGCTTCGTATGGGACCTTATCCGACATATCTGAAAGAGCGTATCTCAAGTAAAACAGGTCATATGAGTAATATAGATACCGCCAACTTTCTTGCGGAAAACATAATGGAGCATCTTCGTTATATTTGGCTTTGCCATCTGAGTAAAGATAATAATCATCCGGAGTTAGCATATAAGACAGTTGAGTGGAAATTGAAGAGTAAAGGTATTATTGTCGGGAAAGATGTGCAACTACTTGCTTTAAAGAGAAATACGCCTTCGGAGCTCTATGAGTTTGAATAAATGTGAGAAAAAAAGAGTAAAAAACAGGTCTGTTTATTTGGTAGTATAAAATAAAAGCCATACTTTTGCAACCGCAAACGAGAAACAAGCACTCTTAGCTCAGCTGGTAGAGCAATTGACTCTTAATCAATGGGTCCAGGGTTCGAGTCCCTGAGGGTGTACAAAAGGAGATTATAAATAATCTCCTTTTTGTTTTTGGTGACATTTTGAAATATTGTTTTATCTTTGCCACCGCAAAAATTAATTTGATGAAAACAACTTATCAGTTTAACATACTCGTCAATCATTTGGAGCTGGCTTAGCTACAGTTCCATCCTATTTTAGATATACCTTAGGTTTTTCAGGGAGGTATCCTATTCTTTCTTCTTCTGTATAGATGCAATAGGGAAATAATTTCATTCTTTATCAAACTTATTATGAATAATTGGAAGAAAAAGTTTATCATTATATGGACAGGGCAACTATTCTCTATACTAAGTAGTTCTATTGCCCAGTTTTCTATTGTTTTGTGGATTAGTCTTAAAACGGGATCTGCGGAGGTATTGTCATTTGCAACTATCGCTGCTTTATTACCACAAGCTTTATTAGGCCCTTTTGCCGGCGTCTTTGTCGATCGTTGGAATCGTAAATGGACTATGATTGGTGCTGACAGTTTTGTCGCTCTCTGTTCCGGAGTGATCGCTTTACTGTTCTATTTGGATATAATCGAATTATGGCATATATATCTTTTACTTATGTTGCGTTCGGTTGGCGGTGCATTTCATACGCCTGCCATGAAATCCTCTGTACCATTGTTGGCACCGGAAAAAGAACTTATGCGCATTGCGGGTATCAATCAAGCTATCCAGTCGATTTGTAACATTGGTGGTCCGGCTCTTGGAGCCATATTGCTTCTTGCGTTTGACATGAGTCTTGTCATGCTTCTAGATGTATTGGGAGCTATAATAGCTTGTACAGCTTTACTTTTTGTGTATATTCCCAATCCTAAACAAGAAAATACCTCAGCTAGAAATGTACTTTATGATATGCGAGATGGATTTAATGTAATTATGCGTAATAAAGGAGTCAGTTGGGTAATGGTAACTGAAGTTCTGGTTACATTTTTTGTTATGCCAATGGTGGCATTGATGCCGTTGATGACTTTGAAAAATTTCTCGGGAACAGCATATCAAGTAAGTTTGATAGAAACTCTTTTCGGTGCTGGCATGTTGGCCGGTGGTGCCTTATTGGGTGTATGGAATCCAAAGATACGTAAAACCTTGCTGATTGCTATTTCCTATTTTTTGCTTGGTGCGGCATTGGCATTTTGTGGAATACTTCCGGCTGATGGTTTTGTACTTTTTGCAGCATTAACAGTGGCACAAGGTATAGTTGTCCCATTTTTTTCCGGGCCTTTTACTTCATTACTGCAAACTCAGTTTAAACCGGCATATTTAGGACGTGTGTTTTCTCTTTTTGACAGCGTGAGCTTATTGCCTTCTATCATTGGGTTGTTCATTACCGGATTTATTGCTGATAGTTTAGGAATAGCCAATATTTTTATCTGTTGTGGGATAGCAATTGTATTTACCTCAATTTTGATGATGTGCATTCCGGCTGTCAGAGATATGGAAAAGCAAAGTAAATAGATATGGGATTGGTTATCCTCTGATCATTTATTTGATAAAAAGCTGATCACCGTTCGTGCTTCTTTACTTATCATCGGTAAAGAATCGCAAATGGTGATCCAGCCTCTCTATAGGATTACAATAGGAAATATGATCAGACGATGGAAGCAATAGCCAATTAAAAAATGAATTGAAATCGTCCTTGAAAAACACTAAAGTTTTTACGGCTGATCTCTTTTATACTGGCTCCGGGCATCAGATAGCTATAGTTTAATTTTATACCTATATATTTATTAATATAATAGTTGAGTCCGATGGAGATATCTTTTTGTTCTCCTCCCCAAATGGCGGCATCCTCATCGTTGAGTGTCAAATAGTTAAATCGTGAACAAATCTCCAGACTTTTTCCTTCCGGACGACCGGCACATGCAACAGATTCATCGTACAGATAAGTTTCTCCGGATAAAAGCCAAGAGCACTGAAGGTAGGCTCCTTGTGCCACATAGTTCTTAAAAGCATTGTCTCGTTCCACATGAGTACGTATATATTCACTTTGCAGGCAGAAACGGTGATAATAAACCAGTAATTCTGTGCCAAATTTTATCTGATACGCTGCATGATCAATAGTAGCCATTGCAATATTTCGGTTATCAATCGTACTCACACCAGGAGATTTATAGATAAATATGTTTTTATCTTCTTCATTTAAGGATTCGTTAGGGGTACGGTAATTGGCCGCAAAACCTATATGAATAAGCTTCTTGCTATCTAAAACCGGACGATATACTACCCTGCCATCCAAAGCATATCCATGTGACGCTTTTTTTAGGTTGTTGACTTCATTATCCATGAATGCCCCTCCTGACATATAATAACGTTTGTTTCGGTAACTATAAGTGATTCCCATTCGCCTGCCGTTTGTTAATGCAAGAACAGCTCCTGGAGATTGATTAAAGCGAATGTCGAAAGTGCTGCACATCATTTCTAAACTAAACGGTTCGTAGAATTGTCCGACTTGTATAGAGTGGTTCTTGTATGTGTACTTTGCAAAAGCATCTTTTATTGTCGCTTTATTGCCGGTATAGCCTATTTCAAGTTTCATATCCCAATTTTGATATGCGACTTTTGCACCTATCCGAAGATCACTGAATTCAACTCCATTACCAAAATTATTATCATTCTTGAGATAAACACCGCCATCCAGAAGCATGCGTCCTGTCACTTTACATTGTAGTTTATCCGGATTAGACTGTGCTGAAGATATCAAAGCGTAAGATATACCTAATAGATAAAATAAGGTGTGTTTTAAATATAAATTCATTCGTTATTAGATTTTTAGTTTTGCTGTTTATTTCGACTACAAAAATACATCAAAAGAAATATAGATGAAATGAATATTATAAATTATTGATATAATGGTATGCCCAACCGCTTGAAATATTATAATATTAATGCAATAAAATTGATGTGGAGAATTATCAGCATAGTGGATCTTATAAAATATTATATCCATATCTGTTGGATTATAATAGTTTACGTGAATTATTCGATGGAGATTATTATAAAGCCTATCTAAAAAACTCCTTAGAATATTTTTCTTTATTCAAAGTGTAATTTGTTTTTTACTAAATATTAATCTGAAAATTTCTTCTTTGCTATACATCATTGTGAATGAGATCGTTTGTTTTGTGTGATTATTTGCAACTTGATACTTAAAAACAACAGTTTATTCTTTATACGGAATAAAAGACATTATTCCGTATTAAAAAAGTCTCTTAAATATTTGCCATTTAAAAATAAAGGTTTACCTTTGCACCCGAAATCAAGAATGCTTGATGGCAATGCACTCTTAGCTCAGCTGGTAGAGCAATTGACTCTTAATCAATGGGTCCAGGGTTCGAGTCCCTGAGGGTGTACAAGTTAAAAAGGAAAAGCTCTGAAAATCATTTATTTTTAGGGTTTTTCCTTTTTTATTATTTCAGGATATAATGTAAAATCTGAGGAGAATTTCTCTTTCTGATAATACAAAAATCCAAATGAGTTCAATTAAATGCCCTATACAAGTACGTCCATTTGCTATCTAGAAATTGTTTTATTTCTTCTTATATATCACTTCTCTAAGTCCAGCCATAAAGGAGTACACATACCAGTTCGCTAAATGGGAGTATCGTCTGATTGACAGGTGTAAAACCGAACAGAGGAGCAATAGAACGAATGAGGCAAAAATTGATTTTATACGTTTGTCATTGTTCTTATGAAATGTTAGCATTCTTGCGCTGACATCAGTTTCTTTTTAATGATAATACCCTTCAGATTGAAAAGTTATATGTAAAATTGATGAGGATATTGAGTTTTATGTATTTGACAGTAAATAGATGGATAATTATAGCAAAAAGACTGGAAAAAAATGGTTTTAATTTTGTTTTTAACTCCAAAACTTACTATCTTTAGGAAATTGATTATTATTGGGGGCAATTAATAAGTCCTGGCCCACAGGCGAATGATATGAGAATACAATTTGAAATTAAAGAAAAATTACCTGATATTATCGGGGAAATTCTGAATTCCGAAAAATGGATGACCCTTATTAAGGAAGATATTTCGGGTAGGAAATTGGTTGTAATCCGTGATCAGGCATTCGATTCGGAGGCAACTGTGGAGATTTACTCTCGCGAAGTGACTATTAAGACAGCATGGTCCAGATACACTTATCGGCTGTTTGTTTTAGGAGACTGTGTATGGTGTGAGTATAATGGTGCTTATCGTGGATTATTAGAGCAAAAACTGTTACCATCTATCACCCCTAAAGAGAGTCTGTTGGATTCGGAAGTTCTGGACAGCTCATTGTATGGGCATGAAAAGAAGAAACTTCGGGAATATGCTGAAGATAATCTTAAACTGAAGAAATTCAGACGTGAGAATTTTAATGAAAATCGTACGGGGGTAGCTCCTTTTGATCATCCAAAGAAAGTATATGATGAATTCATTAAGGAAGACTACATTGCTCCTTCCTCGAAGGAGAATAATAAATAGAAATAATGAAAGGAGGACATACTATTGTATAGATCCTCCTTTATTTTTTTATAGATTCTACTCGATATCTTCCATTTCGGGTGCATCATGTATACTTTTTACGATAAATGTCCATATAATGAACAAAAAGAATAGATAGAAAAATAGATAGTCCATAGTTACTTTTTTTTATATTGTTGATATAACAGATCAGATATCAAAAAGATGCTCACATTATATTTTTTTTGCAATACCGATAAAAAATGCATTGCCTTTTTGAAGCAATGCATTTTCTTTGAAGTCAATATTTAATAAAACAGTTATTAATCATCGGAATAGCCATACTCTTTGAGAATATTTCTGCCTATTTCTTCAAGACAACTTTTCAAGAACTTCCATATTTCTTTCATGATTATATTCGCTAATGTTTATTGATATAACAAAAGTGATAATTTATGGGTCGGATATTATTCTTGTTTTTTTCAGATTTTATCGTTATTTGATTTGTATCAAGTAAACAATACAAAACTGCCAGTTGTTTATATTATAAAATCTAAAAATATAAACTTATGATTTACAAATTTTTATTTCCTCTAAAACCAGACAGTGCCGGAGCATCTCTATTCTTGTTGATTCTAAGAATTTCGTTTGGCCTGTTGTTGATGAATCATGGTATACAAAAGTGGAGCAATTTTCAGGAACTTTCCACATCCTTTCCTGATCCATTAGGGCTGGGTTCTCCCCTCTCTTTAGGATTGGCTGTTTTTGCAGAGTTGGCATGTTCAATGGCCTTTATTATAGGCTTCTTATATAGATTGGCTATGATTCCGATGATTTTTACTATGGTAATTGCATTCTTTGTTATTCATGCCAATGATATTTTTGCAATGAAAGAGCTGGCGTTAGTATATCTGATTATTTTTGTTTTGATGTATATTAGTGGTCCCGGGAAATATTCAGTTGATTATGTGATAGGACGACAACTCAAAAACAAACGAAAATTGTAAATGGAAAAGTAACCTAAATTTGTTCTCTTTGACTAAAAAGATTATATTTGCAGCATATAACTGGATCATTTTTATATAAATGATCTATAATATTAACGTAATAACAAATAATAAATTTAGTATGAAAAAGAACAGATTGACTTTGGTTGCTGCCATTTTTCTCAGTGGTACTATCCTATTTAGTTCATGTGTAGGATCATTCGGACTGTTTAATCGTATTTCTTCCTGGAACCAGTCTATTGGTACGAAATTTGTGAATGAACTTGTTTTTCTTGCTTTAAATATCGTTCCGGTATATGGTGTTGCTTATCTGGCGGACGCTTTGGTTATCAATTCTATTGAGTTCTGGAGTGGAACCAACCCGATGGCTAATGTAGGTGATGTTAAGAAAGTGAAAGGTGAGAATGGGGATTATTTAGTAAAGACTCTTGAAAATGGCTATTCTATCACTAAAGAAGGTGAAGATTCAGCTATGGAGTTGATTTATAATAAAGAAGCAAATACTTGGAATGTTGTTGCCGATGGAGTTAGCACAGAGCTATTGAAAATGAACAATGACGGTACTGCTGAAATGAACTTACCGAATGGAGATAAAATGAATGTAACTCTTGATGCACAAGGTATGATGGCTGCACGTCAGGCTACAATGGGTGGACTGCTCTTTGCTGCACGTTGATTATTGAAATAAATAAAATATAAAGATGAAACTTAAACTCTGAGAGTAAGTTTCATCTTTTTTGTATCTATCTCCCTGTAATGTATAACTAGAATGGATAGCCTACTGCAAAATGGAATGCGAAATCGCGGCTGAATCTAGGATGAATAATAGGATAGCGCTCTTTTGCTTTTTTATATTTAGGATTTATAGCTTTCATCCCCCCATCAAAGCGAAGTACAAAAAAGTCTAAGTCAAGTCTGAGCCCTAATCCATAAGCAACGGCAATCTGCTTATAAAACTTATCAAATTCAAAAACACCACCCGGCTGATTTTCATATTCACGAATAGTCCATATATTTCCTGCATCGATAAATGCTGCTCCACGAAACTTCCAGAATAGACGAGTACGGTATTCGATACTTGCATCCAGTTTAATATCTCCGGATTGATTCATGAAATTCCCATCTCCGGCAAAGGATCCCGGTCCTAAATTGCGTACGGACCATCCTCTAACACTGTTTGCTCCTCCTGAAAAATATCTTTTTTCAAAAGGAACTACTTTGGCATTTCCATAAGGAACAGCGATTCCTATTCCGGCATGAAATGCAAGAGAATTACGATGGTCAATAATAATATTTTTGGCAAAATCAAAATCTCCTTTTAAATATTGTGCATATGGTATACCTAAAATAGCATATTCGCCATCTTTATTTTTTCTCATATTAATCATTTTCGAAATTCCGTAAAGAATATTACCTGCTGATTCGAAGCCTGCCCGTATAGAATAAGAATTAGTTGTAATTGTATTATTGACAAGAGCTCCACCCGCACTATTATAGCTATAATTGTATCCCATACGTACAATCAAACGATTTTCATAATTATATTTGAGAATATAATTATCTTTATCCTTATTAATATAATCTTCCTGGAATTGAGACGAAATCCAAGGCAGATAGAGATAACTGATATCCAACAAATCGATGCGATGCTGTATTTTCTGTTTTTGCATCCATTTATAGCTCCAAGAAGCCGAGGCAATGGTACGTGAGAACTCCGGACGTAATTGATAATTATATTGCAAGCCGAATTCTGTAGTTGCTTTTATTCGTCGTTTAAAGTCAGACGTGAGAAAAGGAAACAAGAAATTGGGGAAATTAATGCTTGTTTCGACTCCGTATTCAGTATAGTTATGGTTCTTATAACCCGGTTGTAATCCCGAAATAGCCTCGTATGCTCCACGAAACTTTACCATGAAGGTTTCCGAGCCGCGGAATAAATTTCTATGTTGAAAAGAAACAGATGCGGCAGCTCCCAAATCTCCTGCAGAATTAGTGCCTTCCAGTTCAAAAGAGATAGATTTATGCTTGCTTTTAGTTAGCATGACATAACAATTTAATTGGGTGCTATCACCATTTTGAGTTTCGAAAAAACGAATATTAGTATATTTGAGCGCCGATAGTCGCCCAAAGTAAGTATAAGTCTTCTGTACATTACGTTCGTCATATAAATCTCCGGATGCAAATCTCAGGTTATCCACTAACACTTTGGGACGTAAATATAGCTTGTCTTTATAGTAGATCGGAAATCCATTATAATGCAAGGAATCGTTGATCTCAATGCTACTCAAAGCTGACGATTGCAGAACATCATAATCGGTAATGAAATTGATTTTGTTAATCTTATACTGAAAATGCTCTTTAGGAGTATCTCCGACATAAGTTTTATAAGGTAATAAGTGTAAAGTGAGATCCACCTGATGGGTATTGCGGGCAGTGTCAGCTGTATAAGTAATGTAATCCTTATTAAATTTATAATAACCGTTACATAATAGATAGTCTGTAATGCGCTGTCGTTCCGCATCGAGTACATTTACATCGAAAAGCATTCCTTCTCTTAACATTGATTGGGTAGAATCATTCCGAAGATATTCTGCTATTTTCTTATCAGAAATATCATATTTCAGTGTACGTACAATATAAGGTTTGCCTGAAGTGATTTCATAAAATAATTTTAGCTTTTTCTTTTTCGTTTTTGTAGTTCTTTTTACGCTAGCTCCCATATATCCTAAATTTTGCACTGCTTTAGCAATTTCTTCTTGAGAGCGTATAGCGTCGGATTCATTGTATATTACCGGAGCATCTCCTATTTTACGCAGGAATCGATTGAACCATTTTGTAGAATCCCGTCCGGACCAATTATATACATATAGCTGGGTTTTGATGGTACTGAACCATTTAGAATTAGGATTCTGGCGAACATAAAGTCGCATGTCCGAAGGTTTTATTTCTTTATTGTCAGTATGTATTTTTACCTCATCCAATAGATAAGAGCCATCCGGTACAAACTTAGTGGCAGAGCACGAAGCCAGTGACAAAGCAAGATAAAGAAGAATCGTGTAAAGAATCCCTTTCTTCATATACGGTTTTTAATAGATTATGCCAAACAAGATACAAATATAAACCATATTTTTCGTTTTGGGAAATAAAAATGCCGGAAGAGCTGAAAAGCATCTTCCGGCATTTTTATAGATGATTATATCATTTAAGTGTAAAACGGACTGGAAGTGTAAACCGTGAATTCACTTCCTGACCATTTTTTTGTTTTCCCGGAGTCCAGTCAGGCATTAAATTTATGATCCGTATGGCCTCTGCGTCAAGTGATGGAGATACACTTTTCACAACTTTCGGATCAATAATTTTACCATTTTTGGTAACAACAAACTGTATCACAACCTGACCTTCCTGCTTACTTTCAATAGCTTGTGCCGGATAAGTAATATTCTTGTAGAGAAACTCGAGACACGCTTTCATTCCTCCCGGAAATTCGGGAGCTGTGTTCACTATATCATATACCTGGTCTCCCAAGATAGATACACTATCCGGTACAGCTTCTTCTTTTGAAGTGACAGTGTCTTTCACTTCGGTAGTGGCCTGATCATTACTTGTTGTTTTGCTTCCACAATTGCTAAATAATAACAGCATGGCTACTGCCGACAAAAATATCAGGAATTTACTTTTCATAATTCTTTGAGTTCTTTTTTCGTTCAACATTTCAATTAGTTTTTAAAGGTAATACTTGAGTGAATATTTAAATTTGCTGCAGCCGTTCAATATATTCCAAGGATTCTGATATATACCTATTGTTTAAAGTTTTTCTATATTTAATAGAGGAGGAACTTTTTCTAAAAACAGTAAATTATAATTCTTTTCTTTTATTATATTTCATATATTATTCGTAAAAGGATTCTCTACTTTGTATATCAATATAATATCGTATAACAAATCTACTAAAATTAAGTAGATTATACGATTTTATCAATGTAAATATTGTTAATGGGAATGAAATTAATCCATAAAAGGAAGGTAAATATGATAGCTAATTAAGAATATCTTTATAGCTTTGCCATAAAATGAGATTTAGATGAGCATATTAAGTAAAAATAGAATAAAATATATTCGTTCGCTGGAATTAAAGAAAATCAGGAAAGAGGAAAAAGTTTTTTTAGCAGAAGGTCCGAAGCTTGTTGGTGATGTATTAGGATATTTCCCTTGTAAACTATTGATAGCAACATCTGATTGGCTTGAGGAACATCCTGCAGTTCAAGCAGCAGAAGTCATTGAAGTAACTTCAGAGGAGCTTTCCCGTACCAGTCTGTTGAAGACACCACAACAGGTATTAGCATTGTTTGAACAACCTGAATATGAAATCGATATGGAAGCTATCCGCAATTCTTTGTGTTTGGCTTTGGACGATATACAAGATCCTGGAAATCTTGGTACGATCATTCGTCTTGCCGATTGGTTCGGAATTGAGCACATTTTTTGTTCGCCCAACACAGTTGATGTGTTCAATCCCAAGACAATACAAGCCACAATGGGAGGAATTGCCAGAGTAAAAGTGTATTATACAGCTTTACCGGACTTGATGCATTCGTTAGGGAATGTACCTGTATATGGTACTCTTTTAGATGGGGAAAATATGTATGAACAACCCTTGTCGAAGAATGGAATTATAATAATGGGCAACGAAGGAAATGGTATCAGCCCTGAGATAGAGAAGCTGGTAAACCGTAAGTTATATATCCCTAACTATCCTGCAGAACGAGAGACTTCAGAATCACTAAATGTTGCTATTGCTACTGCAATTGTCTGTGCAGAGTTTCGGCGACAGGCTGCATTGTAACAAAATTGAAAGGATATAATAAATAAGCCCGCCATTTCATATCTATGGTAACTTTCGGAATATAAATACTTTGTTTTTCTATATTAGTAAAGTTAAACAAAGTATTTATATCTGATTCTTCTTGTGGAGTCAGTAGTATGACACCCGGAAACCATTCTACAGACTCTATTTCTTCGCTGAAAGGAAAGATATGACAAATATATCCTCCTTCTATTTCTATCGCATATTGCTTTAAAAATCCACTTCCCGGAACAAATAAATAATGTGCAGCAAAACGCTTCATATTCTCTCTTAATTATTCTGACGACGTAATGGCCTCCTTGGATTGGTCCTTTGTTGTCTTTCCAATTGCTGTTTCTCTTTTTCTATCTGCATCTCTTTCTCACGTTGTTCCGGTTTAATAGGCCGGACATCATTATTAGGACGATTCAGATCGTTCGGATTCGTACGTTGATGGGATGATGATGCTTGAATAGTGTCTTTGGGAGTTTTCTTCTGAATAGAATCGTTTTTACTTTTTTCTTTTATTGAATCAGTTTTTAGAGAATCTTTACTTATCTGTGTTATTGAATCATTTGCATGATAACGGGTCAATGAAATATCACTGACCAGAAGTGTTATTGATTCCTCAGATAGCGGACAAAAGATAAATCCTTTTATCTCCTTGATATTCATTGTATCCGATTGGAGACGAATATTTTGAATGCCAGATTTAAAAATGTGCTTCACACAACTATGGGTCACTGTGTCGTTTTCATAAACAATCTGCATAGCCATTATTGGAGCCATTGTTGAATCAGGAATTTCACTCAGGAAGTTATATTGCATTTTCCAAAGCAACACATCGCGTTTTTTGAAGTTCGTATCAGAAGGTAGAGTGAACGTAAATTTATTGTTTAATGGAGCCTCTGTTAATTGAGCAATTCGCTGCCATGCCCAAACATTGATGCTGTCACCCGGAGCAGACATCTTAGGTTTATTGTCACGTAATGCAATCAGATGGTTGATGGCATTTTGCTGCGCTTTCAGTCTTTTGTTCACTTTCTCATAGATTTCCGATAATATTTTTGTATTTCGGGTATACCATACCATTGATGAGTCGAAAACTTCTTCTGTCGTACCATACTTTTTGAATACTGCTTCGACGTACAATGCCTTTTTATAGTTCTCACCACCGGGCATGTTCTCTCCCATCGCTTTGGCAATGTGATAATCGTATAATAAATTTTCCATCTCCGATTCTGATATGACGCTGTCCGGCCTTTTCACCTTACAAGCAGATACAATCAGTACCAAAAGACAAATACAACATAATTGAAATCGGAAAAACTTTTTCATTACCTGTTTTTTACTTTTTAGTCACAGAATGATGATATGAATCATTCAGGTATTTGCTGTAGAATAGTAATAAGGCAATAATTCCGCAACTAATGGCGGCATCTGCAAAATTAAAGATCGGACTGAAGAAAATAAAATGTTCTCCTCCGACAAAAGGCATCCATGTCGGCCAGTTGGTATCAATGATCGGGAAATAGAACATATCGACAACTTTACCATAGAACCAAGTAGAATAACCGCCGCCATCAGGCATGAAACTGGCTATTTGTGAATGTGTACTTTCGTTGAAGATGACTCCATAGAATACACTGTCGATGATATTACCCAATGCACCGGTTAGAATTAATGATACACAGATAATATATCCGGTCTTTAATCCTCTTTTTACGATTTTGTATAGATACCATCCTATTAATCCTACTGCAACGATTCGGAATGTAGTTAAAAAGAGTTTCCCAAAAAGCTCCATTCCAAACGCCATACCATTATTTTCAGTGAAATAGATATAAAACCAGTCCGTAATGCGAATACTTTCATGCCAATACATGTGAGTTTTGATCCAAATCTTTATGACCTGATCAATAATCAAGACAGAAAAAATGACGAGTATAGCGATTTGTCCTTTCGTGAGTAGTTTTTTCATCTTTGTTAAGCTATCAGTTATACAAGTTACGAGCTACCAATGACAATCAAAAAGAGGAACACAATATAGTTGTGTGAAACCCTTGTTTCTTGTAACAGGTAGCTCGTAGCCTACTATTTATTTCTTTCCACTGTTCTTTGCTTCGATGCTCAGTGTAGCATGAGGCACAGCACGCAGACGCTCTGCAGGAATTAACTTTCCAGTTTCGCGGCAGATGCCATACGTCTTATTCTCGATACGTACCAAAGCAGCTTGCAAGCCTTGAATAAACTTCAACTGGCGTTGTGCCAAACGTGTGGTTTCTTCTTTTGACAACGTATTCGCTCCTTCTTCCAAAACCTTGTATGTAGGAGACGTGTCATCTGTATCGTTTCCGTCCAGTCCCATTAGACTTAGTTTTAACTGTTCATAGTCACGTTGTGCCAATTCCAGTTTTTCATTGATGATGGCGCGGAATTCTTCTAGTTCCGCATCCGAATATCTTGTCTTTTCTGCCATAACTTTTACTGTTTATAGATTATTAGTATTAGAATTATTCTTTCACTACATTCACAAACAAAGAGAAGTCGTCGAAATTCAATTCTGTTCCGTCTTTTACTTCATCTGCTAAAGTAAGGGATGTACCCAAAACTTGGTTACAAATATAACTATTATATTCATTTACCGCATCATCAGTCTGCGGATTTTTAGATAATGTTAATTTTATTTTGTCTGTAATCTCGAAACCGCTTGATTTACGGATATTTTGAATGCGATTTACCAATTCACGAGCAATTCCTTCACGACGGAGTTCGTCTGTCACGGTAACCTCAAGTGCAACAGTCAGTTTCCCTTCATTGGCAACCAACCATCCCGGAATATCTTCACTGAAGATTTCCACATCCGCCGATTCTATCACAGCTTCTGCTCCGCCCAAATCAAAGGTGTACTTACCATTCTTTTCAAGTTCTGCAATAGCTTCTTGTGACATTTCTGCTACAGCAGCTGCTACAGCTTTCATTTGTTTTCCAAATTTTGGTCCTAGTTTTTTGAAGTCACACTTCACTTTTTTCACCAGAACACCTGCCGCACCATCCACAAACTTGATCTCTTTTACGTTCACTTCGCTCATGATTAATGCTTTCACGGCTTCGATATGCGCTTTTTGAACTTCATCTACCACGGGAATCATAATACACTGCAATGGCTGGCGAACCTTAATGTTTACTTTACGGCGTAATGCCAGCACCATGGAAGTAACATCTTGTGCCATTTGCATTTGTGCTTCCAGTTCTTTATCAACCATTTTCTCATTGTATTCCGGGAATTTGGCAAGATGGACAGACACAACGTTATCACGACCTGTTACTCCGATCAAATCACTGTACAAGCGGTCTGCATAGAATGGAGCGATAGGTGCCATCAGTTTGGCTACAGTCTCCAAACATGTATACAGAGTCTGATATGCAGAGAGCTTATCTTGAGTGAATCCACCACCCCAGAAACGTTTACGGTTCAGGCGAACATACCAGTTAGACAGATTATCATTTACAAAATCTGAAATTAAACGTCCGGCTTTAGTCGGTTCATATTCATTGTAGCAAGTATCTACCTCTTTTACTAATGTATTCAAGACGGATAGAATCCATCGGTCAATTTCCGGACGCTCATTCATCGGAAGATCGGCTTCCTTGTATTCAAAACCGTCTACATTGGCATACAGGGCAAAGAAAGAATAAGTATTGTATAACGTTCCGAAGAATTTACGGCGTACCTCTTCAATGCCATCAACATCAAACTTCAGGTTGTCCCATGGAGAAGAGTTAGTGATCATATACCAGCGTAACGGATCAGAGCCATATTGTTCAATAGTAGAGAATGGGTCAACAGCATTACCTAAACGTTTAGACATCTTGTTGCCATTTTTATCTAATACTAATCCATTGGAAATAACAGCCTTATAAGAGACGCTATCGAATACCATTGTTGCAATGGCATGTAAAGTAAAGAACCATCCGCGAGTTTGGTCTACTCCTTCCGCTATAAAATCGGCCGGGTATACCTGATGACTATCCAACAATTCTTTATTTTCAAATGGATAATGAATCTGGGCATACGGCATTGCGCCCGAATCAAACCATACGTCGATCAAGTCTGCTTCACGTTTCATCGGCTTCCCGTCCTTTGAGACAAGGATAATATCGTCTACATAAGGGCGATGAAGATCTATCTTATTATAATTCTCTTCATTATATTCACCCGGTACGAAACCTTTATCTTTATAAGGATTCGACTGCATATATCCTGCAGCGACTGATTTTTCTATTTCATTATATAGCTCTTCAACCGACTCGATACATTTTTCGTCACTGTTATCTTCTGTTCGCCAAATCGGTAATGGAGTACCCCAATAACGAGAACGGCTTAAGTTCCAGTCATTCAGGTTTTCCAGCCATTTTCCAAAGCGACCGGTTCCGGTAGACTCCGGTTTCCAGTTAATAGTCTTATTCAATTCTATCATGCGTTCTTTGCAAGCTGTAGAACGAATAAACCAGCTGTCCAGCGGATAATATAGTACCGGTTTATCTGTACGCCAGCAATGGGGATAATTATGCACATGCTTCTCTATTTTGAAAGCTTGATTATTAACCTTCATCATCATACAGATACTTACATCCAATGACTCATCCTGATCGGACAGGTTTGGATCATATGCATTCTTCACAAAGCGGCCAGCATACTCTTTATATAAATCTACGTTAACTCGCTGTTTTATAAAGTCTTCATCCAATTCATCTAAAGTATAGAATTTACCGGTCAAATCTACCATCGGACGAAGTTCTCCCTTTTTATTAACCAACTGTAGCGGAGGTATGCCGGCAGCTTTTGCTACTTGGGCGTCATCGGCACCAAATGTAGGTGCAATATGTACGATACCTGTACCGTCTTCCGTCGTTACATAATCGCCCAAAATTACTCTGAAAGCACCTTCGCCCGGATTTACCCACGGAATTAATTGCTCGTATTCCATGCCTACTAAATCAGGACCTTTATATTCAGCTATCACTTTGAAAGGAACCAACTTATCACCTGCCTTATAATCTTCCAGCTTCAGTTCGGCTGCTTTCGGATTAAAATGTGCATTCAATAACGCCTTTGCCAATACCACCGTGATGGGTTGTCCTGTATATGCGTTATATGATTGAACTGCTACATAATCAATTTTAGGGCCGACACAGAGTGCGGTATTTGAAGGTAATGTCCATGGAGTAGTGGTCCATGCCAGGAAATAAGGAGTGCCCCATTGTGCCATTTCCGGTTTGGGGTTCTTCATTTTGAATTGTGCCACTACTGTCGTATCTTTCACGTCCCGATAACATCCCGGTTGATTCAGTTCGTGTGAACTTAATCCGGTTCCTGCTGCCGGAGAATAGGGTTGGATGGTGTATCCTTTATACAGTAATCCTTTTTTATACAATTGTTTTAGCAACCACCACAAGGTTTCGATGTAACGATTATCATATGTAATGTATGGATGCTTCATATCCACCCAATAGCCCATTTTGTGGGTCAGGTCTTCCCATTCCTTTGTAAACTTCATCACATCCTGACGACAGTGAGCATTGTATTCGGCTACTGAAATTGTTTTTCCAATATCCTCTTTTGTGATTCCCAAAGACTTTTCAACCCCCAACTCAACAGGAAGTCCGTGTGTGTCCCAACCGGCTTTACGTTTCACCTGATAGCCCTTCATCGTTTTGTAACGACAGAAAATATCTTTGATAGAACGAGCCATTACGTGGTGAATACCCGGCATACCGTTAGCTGATGGAGGTCCTTCAAAAAATACAAACGAAGGACAGCCTTCACGTTCTGTCATACTCTTGGCGAAAACTTGGTTTTCGTCCCATTTTTTCAACACGTCCTTATTCACCTTCGAAAGGTCGAACTGCGAATATTCGGCAAATTTCTTGCTCATGGCTATATTTACAATTTTACTATATTACAATTTAAGATTGGGATACCCTCCCTATTTTAAGGGTGCAAATGTACAAAAACATTCGTTTTCATACAAGAAAAGGCTTTTTAATTTCAGTATGATAGAAAAGGCTATCTTGTGAAAAGAGTGTAAAAAGTAGTAAGGGGGGTGAAACAAAAAACTACATGTCTTGTTTATCAGTGAAATTTTAAAACCTATATGTTATGAATTACGGTATAAGTGTATTGTTCAGAGCAATTCCCTTGGCAATGGCTCTGTTTTGTTTTGGCTACGGGGCGTTTATCAGTGCATATGGCGATGACTCTAACCGACTGGTAGCAGGTCCGGTAGTTTTTTCATTAGGTATGATTTGCATTGCATTATTTGCAACAGCCGCTACTATTATCCGGCAAATCATACATACTTACGGGCGAGGTTCTTTATATGCATTGCCTATTATCGGTTATCTGGCCGCTGTTGTCACAATTGTTGGCGGAATTTGCATGTTTACCCGATCTACCTCTGCCTCCTCTTTCGTAGCTGGACATGTAGTTGCCGGAGTGGGACTGATAACTACTTGTGTAGCAACCGCAGCAACATCTTCTACCCGTTTTTCATTGATTCCTGCCAACTCAAAAATGATTGGTAACGGTATTCCTAAAGGAGCGTTTACCAAGGGGCAAGAGCGTATATTAAAAACAATAGCTATCACTATATCGTTGATTGCCTGGATATGGGCTTTCGTTTTATTAGCCAAGAGTGATGTACATCCTGCTTATTTCGTAGCAGGGCATGTGATGGTAGGTTTAGCTTGCATTTGCACAAGCCTGATTGCTTTGGTTGCTACTATTGCCCGTCAAATCAGAAATGTGTATACGGATAGAGAACGTAAAAGATGGCCAAAACTCGTATTGTTGATGGGAACCGTTTCGCTTCTTTGGGGACTGTTTGTTATTTTTTCCGATTCAAGCACCACTAACGGAGTAATCGGATACATCATGATTGGGCTTGGGCTGGTTTGTTACAGCATTTCAAGTAAAGTAATTCTGCTGGCGAAAATTTGGGGAAGAGAATTTGCTTTGGCCAACCGCATCCCTTTGATTCCGGTATTGACGGCGTTGGCCTGTTTGTTTCTGGCTTCTTTCGTTTTTGAATTGGGTACGACGCATGATGATTATTTTATCCCTGCACGCGTATTAGCCGGTTTGGGTGCCATTTGCTTCACTCTCTTTTCAATTGTCAGTATTCTTGAGAGTGGAACATCTTCAAAATAAATATAAGGATATCAAAACTCACCACAGAGGACACAGAGTAACACAGAATCGATTTTAAATTGTTGATTATTAATAAAAAAAGTTCTGTGATACTCCTTGTTACTCCGTGGTGAAAAGAGTTTTGATACCCTCTTATTCATAAAATTTATTGAGTGAGATATAATATTCTAATCGGGAATTGGGTAATGTGAATGACATGTAATTGCCAAAATATACAGTTGGGCAGCCGGTTTCGCCAAGAACTTTTCCTGCATGAGATTTTTTAATGGCAGATGCAAATGTCGAGGCTCCGGAATAAGTGGATTCATTTACCAATACTGTAACTGATCCTTTATAAATGTCTGCTTTATCCCGGTTTCCCTCTACGAAAGAATCCCGAATAGCAAATAAAGAACCGTCAGGTAAATTTTTGATCTCTTCATAGGTTTCCGGATGTTTTTGCTCATTGTACCGTTTTGAGTATGAACTGATTTTTAAATCAGTTTTGATATATAATATATAAGCATCATGCGATAAGTATGACAGAAGCATGTCAACTCCGGCACTTGACCCTCCTTTGTTATTCCTGACATCTATAACCAAATTGGGTACATGTTCTCTGTTAATCACCGAAAAGACTGAGTCACAAAATTGTTTTAGTTGTGGTAATTGATATAAGTTCATTATTTGCAGAGTAGCAGTCTGTTTATCCGGACTTAGAGTATAAACAAATTGTGGCAGACTTTTGCCAAGTCGTGCTTTTAAAACAGGGAAGGCATCTGCTTGACTGATACCATTCAATGATTCTTTCCAGATCTTTTTTCCTCTTTTAATTGTAAAATCATATTTTTCACCCCAATTATATTTATACCATAGCAAAGTAGAAAGATAACTGGTCAATTGATTTTCCTTAATAGCGTTTCCTTTTTCAGCTCCCAGTAAGAGATACAATTGGCTTAATATGGTTTGACTATTTATATTATTCATACATATTATTTCATCATTTTCCTGTATTGAACAGGATATTAGAGGAAAATCAACCAATATCTTATTCTCTACTATTTTTAAGCGTAGAGGCAGAGTCAGCCCTCCATTATTCAAATAGTCAATTCTGTCTTGAGTAGCAGGAATTGTGAAATTAGTATGACCATCTTTAACAGATGCAACAAATGGAGAGACTATAAAGTAAAAATCAGAAAGGTTTCGTTCTTTATTCAACAAACAATATATTGAATCATGTTTCTTTTCAAATTCTTTTTGTGTTTGATACACAAATAAGTCCGGATGTACCTGATGTAGTAAGCTATATAAGGTGTCAAAATCTTCCTTTTGCTGGCGGGAGGTTAGTATCTGAGCATTTATTGGGATACTGAGATTACATAAAATAATTGTCATCAGAATTAAAGATGGAGTTTTCATGTTTTGCCGTTTTAAAATTAGACATTGGTGATTAAAGCTATTTAGTGAATGCTAATATAGATAATCTTTTTGGAAAACTACTTTATTCTAAGTACTAGTTTATATTTTATATTCCAGTCATCCCCAGCCGATATTATGAATAGTAGTGTGCCTTTCTAATTTAAATCTACTTCAAAATTGTATTTAATACAAATTAATAGCCCTTTTATACGTTTATTGGCATATTTTTACTTACTTTGCACCATATAAAGGCACAACTATGCACAAAAAACTATTAGTGACTGCATATTTTGTAATAGCAGCATTGTTGCAAACTCTGGCAGGTAATTTCCCCTTATCCTTTTTTGCATTCCCTCTGAATGTGATTGTGGCAGTTATATGGATTTATTCGTTATGGCGTCTCTATAAAGAAGGGAATAAGTTGCCGTTAACCCGTTTTCTGTTATCTTCCCGGACAAGTGTTCTATCGATCCTATTATTAATAGGTGGCAGTCTGGTTATCGGCTTGTTTCCTCAGTTATCGGAAGCAGAAGCAGATTCCATGCCAGGGGTTTTAGCTTCGTTGGGATGCTATAATTTCATGACTTCCTGGATATTCATTGCCATTCTTTTCCTTTTATTGAGTAATTTGGCAATGGTGATTATTCATGCTTTTTATCATTGTGTGCCGGCAAAGAAGCGTTTTATCCTGAACCATTTGGGATTATGGCTCGCTTTATTTGCCGGATTTTTCGGTAGCAGTGATGTTCAGACTTTACGCATCCCGCTTTATGCCGGACAACCGGGACGCGAAGCTTATAGTATGGATGGGAAAGCCTATTATCTGGATTATGAACTGGAACTCTATTCTTTCAATACAGAATATTATCCGAACGGGATGCCTTCGCGTTTTGCTGCAGATGTGCGTATTGGAAACCGGAGAACTACACTTGAAGTAAATCATCCCCACAGTTACCGTTTGGGAGAAGACATTTACCTGACCGGATATGATACACACAACATGGGAAATACCCGGTATTGTATCCTTCAAATAGTTCGTCAACCTTGGAAATATGTTATGGTAGTTGGCATTTTGATGATATTGACAGGAGCTGTTTTGTTATTTATTAATGGTCCTAAAAAGCTGAAACATGATAACCTGGGATAACTTCTATTTGTTCGCAGTCGCTTCAATCTGTCTTTGGTTGACAGGAGCTATATTTGCACTTCGTTCGTCAGTACGAAGTAGAATGGCTGTTGTGCTCACTATAGCAGGCATCACCTGCTTGGGAATATTCATTGCCGGGCTGTGGATATCTCTGCAACGTCCCCCACTCCGCACTATGGGCGAGACCCGTTTATGGTACTCTTTCTTTATGGGTATTGCCGGGTTATTGACTTATATTCGTTGGAAATATCGATGGATACTTTCTTTCTCCACCTTATTGTCCACTGTCTTTGTAATAATCAATCTGCTGAAACCGGAGATACATGACCAGTCGCTTATGCCGGCTTTGCAAAGTATTTGGTTTATTCCCCATGTCACCGTCTATATGTTCTCCTATTCCGTATTGGGATGTGCTTTCATCATAGCCCTCTGCGGTCTTGTCCATCACAAAGAAGAGTACCTGGTGACAGCAGACAATCTGGTCTATTCCGGAGTGGCGTTTTTGTCAATCGGAATGCTTCTCGGGTCTTTGTGGGCTAAGGAGGCATGGGGTAATTATTGGAGTTGGGACCCCAAAGAAACCTGGGCGGTAGTAACCTGGATGGGATACCTATTATATATACATCTGCGCTTGCGAAGGAAGTTTCGCAAAAAGATGCTGTACGTCATACTGATTTTCTCCTTTCTGGCATTGCAGATGTGCTGGTATGGAGTGAATTATTTGCCTTCGGCTCAACAAAGTGTACATTTATACAATCGTAATAATTAACTTAAAGAATGCACAATGAAGAAAAGTACAAAATTTATCATCGCATTGCTTGTGACAGTCGGGGCACTGGCTATCACTTACCGCGTTGTAAACCAAGCACCGTCGAAAGATCTTGCTGCTGATGCTCAGATGCAGGAAATCATTACTTCGGGGGGATGTTTACAATGTCATTCGGGCAGTCCGGACCTTCCTTTCTATGCCAACTGGCCCGTTGCAAGCGGAATGGTACAGAAAGACGTAACGCAAGGTTATCGTGCTTTCGACATGACCGAAATGGCTGAAGCTCTGAAAGCCGGTAAGCCTGTCGGAAAAGTAGCACTTGCTAAAGTCGAAAAAGTAATCATGGACGGAACGATGCCCAAACATGCTTATTACATGGTACATTGGGGATCGAGCGTAACAGATGCCAAGAAGGAAATGGCTATGGCATGGGTTAAACAACATCGCTTGGCACATTATGCTAACGGACTGGCTGCCGCCGAGTTTGCCAATGAACCGATACGTCCTATCGCAGATTCTATTCCTGTGGATATGCGTAAAGTCATCTTGGGAGATATGCTCTATCATGACACTCGCCTTTCGGCCGATAACACCGTTTCATGTGCTTCGTGTCACGGATTGAATACCGGTGGTGTGGACAATAAGCAATATTCGGAAGGTGTAGGCGGACAGTTCGGAGGCGTAAATGCTCCGACAGTGTATAACGCCGCTTACAATTTCGTCCAGTTCTGGGATGGACGTGCCGGAACACTTGCCGAGCAGGCTGCCGGACCTCCTTTGAATCCGGTCGAGATGGCCTGTCAGTCATTTGATGAAATCATTGCGAAACTGGAGCAGGATGCAAACTTTACCAAAGCCTTTTTGGCTGTATATCCCGATGGTTATTCCGAACAGAATATCACGAATGCGATCGAGGAGTTTGAAAAGACACTGCTTACTCCGAATTCCCGTTTCGACCTTTATCTGAAAGGTGAAAAGACTGCCATTAACGATATAGAGCTGGCCGGATACGAATTGTTTAAGAAATACGATTGTGCTACATGTCATGTCGGTGAGACACTGGGCGGCCAGTCTTACGAACTGATGGGCGTAAAGAGAGACTACTTCGCAGATCGCGGCATTGAATTGACAGAAGAAGATAACGGACGTTTCAAACAAACCCGGAACGAACGTGACAAACATCGCTTTAAAGTGCCCGGTTTGAGAAACATTGCCCTGACGGCTCCTTACTTCCATGACGGCAGTATGAAAACAATGAAAGAGGCTGTAGATTACATGGCCAAATATCAGATGGATCTGAATCTTCCGGAAGATGAACTGAATAAAATCGTTGCTTTTCTGGAGACACTGACCGGGGAGTACAAAGGTAAGCCCCTGACCAACGATAATCAGACCAAAGCATTATAACCTCTCTCAGGTAGATATAAGAAAAGGATACTCTGTTAAAGGGTATCCTTTTTAATTTTATGTTATAAATGGATTAGTTACGAGGCAGAGCTTCTTTAACAACCATCTGACGGCCTTCGTATTCAGCTCCGTTCAACTCAGAGATCACATTTTTTGCTTCATCGTCGTTCGGCATTTCAACGAATGCGAATCCTTTTGATTTGCGAGTCTCGCGATCGATGATCAGTTTTACTGAATCAACTGTTCCGTACTCTTCCATTACTTGTCTCAAATCTGCTTCCTTAACACGATAGCTAAGGTTTCCAATGTACATGTTCATAAAATAAAAAAAATAAAAATTGATAAATAAATTTAGAAACAACAGAAGTTTGAGATTAGATCTGGATTCAACTGATTCAGTAGAAAATAGAGTAAAATAAAACAATCAATTGTTTTCGTTGGTAAAGTACGTCATAATATTTGGATTATCAACTATAAAAGGGCATTTATTTTTCAATAAACGCCCTTTTTTTTTACAGATGTATCTCTGTTAATGCTTACTCAGATAGTTGGCTACTCCGTCTTCGGTAGCTTTCATGGCGTCTTTGCCTTTCGACCAATTGGCCGGACAAACCTCACCATACTCTTCAAAATGTTGTAAAGCGTCTACCATGCGCAATACTTCATCCACGTTACGTCCCAGCGGCAAGTCGTTGATGACGCAATGTCTTACTACGCCCTCCTTGTCGATCAGGAACAGACCACGGAAAGCTACCGGTGTCCCTTCGCATACCCAATTGCCATTTTCATCGGGGGCATAGCTTCCGGCCAGCACTCCATAACTCTCAGAGATTGACTTAGAAAAGTCGGATACAATAGGATACTTCACGCCCTGGATACCTCCTTCGTTCTTGGGCATCTGCAACCAAGAGAAGTGAGAATATTCAGAGTCGACCGAACAACCTACCACAGCGACATCACGTTTTTCAAACTCTTCGAGCTTTTCCTGAAATGCGTGCAGTTCGGTGGGGCATACAAAAGTGAAGTCCATCGGGTAGAAGAAGAATACTACGTATTTTTTCCCTTTATACTGATCCAACGAAAAGTTCTGAACGATTTCATGCCCATTGATTACAGCCGTGGCATCGAATTTCGGCGCTTGTTTTCCAATTAATGATCTCATAATTCTCTTATTTTAGAAGTTATTAAATGATTCATTTCGGAAACAAAGCTATCAGAATCTTTGTTTACTGCCAAAGTTTAATGATATATAATATCTATTGGTTAATAGATAAAATCTATTAAGGCTTCTTGAAGCGCACTTCATATACATCATTTCTCCTGTCCTTCAGGTTGCGAACGCTGCCGTAAGTGTGCAGTTCGTTCAATAAGTCGAGATCTACATCCGAAACCAGGATCATTTCTGTATTCGGAGTTGCTTCGGCACGCTTTCCGTCTGTCGGAAAAGCGAAATCGCAAGGTGTGAATACTCCCGACTGAGCATATTGAATATCCATATTGTGCACACGGGGAAGATTGCCTACACTGCCGGCTATTACCACAAAGCATTCGTTCTCAATGGCACGTGCCTGTGCGCAGACCCGAACACGCGAATAAGCATTTTGTGTATCGGTGAGAAACGGTACAAACAGAATCTGCATTCCCTGGTCGGCCATCAGACGGGAGAGTTCCGGAAATTCCACATCATAACAGATCAGTATGCCTATCTTTGCACAGTCCGTATCGAATGTTTTAAGCTGTTTGCCGCCGCTCAGTCCCCAACTCTTTATCTCGTCCGGGGTGACATGGAGCTTTTCGTACATTTCGTAAGTTCCGTCGCGTCGGCAAAGAAATCCGGCATTGTACAGCAATCCGTCTTCTTTGATCAGCGGCATACTTCCTGTGATGATATTGATGTTGTAGCTGATTGCCAGATTAATGAAGCGATCGCGGATTTCTTCGGTATATTGGGCCAGCCCGCGGATGGCCTGTGATTCGCCTTTGTCATTGTACTTTGACATCAACGGTGCATTAAAGTATTCGGGAAAAAGCACAAAATCACTCTTATAGTCGGATACCGCATCTACAAAAAATTCTACCTGTTCGAAGAGATCGTCCAAGGTCTTATAACTACGCATCTGCCACTGCACCAATCCTACACGGACCGTTGTTTTGGGGGCCAGATATTCTTGCGTAGGCGGCTGATAGTAAATGTTGTCCCACTGCAAGAGACAGGCGTAGTGTTTTGATTCTTCATCGTTCGGCAAATAATTGGTCATCACCTTGCGTACGTGAAAATCATTGGAGAGTTGAAAAGTGAGCACCGGATCATAGATTTCGCGCTGACGAACACGGTCGATGTACTCTTTGGGACGCATCTTGTCGGCATACTTATGGTAATTCGGGATGCGACCGCCAAACATAATCGCTTTCAGATTCAGCGTTTCGCAAAGTTCTTTGCGATATTCGTACATGCGCCGAGCTAGTCGTAACCCGCGATATTCGGGATGGATAAAGACCTCGATGCCATATAAGATATTCCCTTGGGGAGAATGGGTATTGAAAGTCTCCTTCCCCGTGACCTGGGCATAGGTATGATCGTTTTTCACTTTATCATATTCTACAATGATAGAGAGTGCACAGCCGACTATCTTTTCGTCGACCACAGTAACAATTTGTCCTTCGGGGAAAATTTTAATTAGTTTCTCAATCTGCTCGTGTGTCCAGAACACATCGCTTCCGTCCGAATATACACGTGTAAACGATTGGGATAATTGAGCGTAATCTTCAATCTGGAGGTTACGGATCTGTACCTTATTGATTTTATGAGGATAATCCATAGTAACTTGTATTAAAAAAACATTGCAAAGGTAAGCTTTATCTTTATAACCGGACAGCTTTCATATAATTTTATACCTTTGCATTTCATAACAACTATCAAGAGTATGCGTAAATTTATTATTTCTTTCTGCTGCTATGTCTTCTTTATTTTTACTTTGGCAGCGCAGGACAAGGCTCCGCATTACACCGTAATTGTTTCATTGGATGCCTTCCGCTGGGATTATCCGGCAATGTATGATACCCCTAACCTGAACCAGATGGCCCGCGAGGGAGTAAAGGCGACCATGCTTCCCTCCTATCCGGCGTCTACTTTCCCCAACCACTATACATTGGCTACGGGATTGGTGCCTGACCACAACGGTATTATCAACAACACTTTCTGGGATGTAAAACGTCGTCGCCAATACTCTATGGGAGATCCCGCCACGCGGAACAATCCCGACTACTATCTGGGTGAACCGATCTGGATTACGGCACAAAAGCAGGGAGTGAAGACAGGAAACGTTTATTGGGTTGGTTCGGATATTGCCATCAAAGGCGGTTATCCTACTTACTACCGGGAATATGCCGAGAAGCCTCGTCTTACTTTTGAACAGCGGGTGGATTCGACCATCGCTCTTCTGGAAAAGCCGGAAGCGGAACGTCCCCGTCTCGTTATGCTTTACTTTGAAGAGCCGGATGGCGTGACCCATCATCACGGCCCCCGCAGTGTAGAAGCTGCTGCCATTATACACCGTATGGATAGTTTGGTCGGAATGTTGCGGCAGGGAATTGCATCGCTTCCTTTCGGTAAGGATGTCAACCTGATTGTCACCGCCGATCATGGAATGACCGAGATCAGTGACGACCGCGTGGTAGACATGAATAAGTATCTGCGTCCGGAATGGTGTGAGGCTGTGGATGGACGGACTCCGACCTCTATTTTCACAAAACCGGAATATCGCGACTCGGTATACAATGCCTTGAAAGATGTACCCCATATTCATGTGTGGAAAAAGGAGGAGATTCCTGCCGAATTAAACTATGGAAGCAGTGACCGTATCGGTGATATTGTAGTGGCTCCCGAGTTAGGATGGCAATTTACCGATGTACCACGTGCCTTGAAAGGTGCTCATGGATATTTTCCGCAAAGTCCGGATATGCAGGTAATGTTTCGTGCCTGTGGGCCCGACTTTAAGGCAGGGTATGAATCGAAGGGATTTGTCAATGTGGATATCTACCCGCTGTTGGCCCATTTATTGAAAATTACTCCGGAGAAGACAGATGGACAGTTCGAAAGAATAAAAGACATTCTGAAAGATGTGTCTTTTTGATAATTTATTGCATGTAAAATCGCATCTTTCTGTCCATCGGGCAAGATGACTAAAAAAATCGTCTGCAATTTGAATCAGCGTTTTTAAAAAGGAAATCCATCTATATGTATTTACTGAAATATATATAGGTGGATTCTCTTTTTAATATCTCTATGATAAATAAATAGGGTAAACAGTTATCATTCTTCTATTTTATTTCTATCGTACAGATATAACCAAATAGAGAAATATCATCCCCGTTTCTGCTCCCATTCGATATCATTAGACCATACGGAGCATATGTAGTAACCATCCGGACCGGATGGTTACGCCTTAATGAGTGGATGAAGTAAGCTTTTGGCTCGTTTGCTTACTTTAATTCATCTAAAAGTCGGTAGCTCCACCCCTTTCAGAAGCAAGCTGAAAGGGGTGAAACTACCGACTATGGTTTGCTACGCTTCCGGTTTACCGGATTCTCAAGAAGTGCATGTTAGCCAAAAGGATGTATATGCTGCATTCGGTCGGCATTTACTTCGATTTGCTTTCAATGTGGAATGACGTAAGATCTACTCCGGTTAACGCTTCTTCCAAAGTTTGCTCATATCCTCCAATGTTTTTCCTTTGGTTTCCGGCACCCAACGCCATACGAAGAGGGCGGCAATCACACAAATGATTCCGTAAAGACTGTAGGCAAACATCGGACTGAAATCATAGAGCGCGGGGAACGTAGATGAAACAATGTAGTTGAATATCCATTGAAATGCCACAGCAATGGCCACCGCTTTGCCACGGATGGTGTTGGGAAAGATTTCGGATATCAGTACCCAACAGATGGGTCCCCATGACATCATGAAGAAAGCTGCATATACAATGACCGACAGTACGGGAAGTATCCCCTTGATACCCATACTGTCACACAAGGCGACTGCAAAGGCTCCGACAGCCATACCGACGGAACCGATGATAAGCAACGGTTTTCGTCCGAAACGGTCGACGGTGAAAATAGCTATCAGTGTAAAGACGATATTGACAATGCCCATGATGACGGTTTGCATCATTCCTCCGCCTTCGGCACCGGCATTTTCGAATATTCGCGGCGCATAATAGAGCACGGCGTTGATGCCGATGGCTTGCTGGAAGACAGAAAGCAGAATACCGATAACAATCACCGCCGCACCGTAGGTGAACAGCTTCTCTGTCTTTTCCTGCGAAGTGGCTTTTATTTCGGCAAGAATCTCTTGTGCTTTTGTGGCTCCATTCACTTTTTTGAGAATGGAATAAGCCTTCTGATCCTGATCAATCATTACCAGATAACGGGGAGTTTTGGGTACGAAGAAGAGTAACATGCCGAAGAAAGCTGCCGGAAAGGCTTCGGAACCGAACATATAGCGCCACCCTTCGGTAACGGTCCACATATCCGACTCACTACTTACAGAAAGTGTGCCAGCAGCATCTTTCAGGATAACAGGATTCTGGTGGTCGCCCAAGATCAGGTAGTTTACAAAGTAAACCACAAGCATGCCGAAGATTATGGCAAACTGATTGCATGACACCAGTGTACCGCGAATGTTGGAGGGAGCTATCTCGGCAATATACATGGGACAAACAGCGGACGCCAGTCCCACTCCGATGCCTCCCAGAATGCGGTAGAGATTAAAGGTGATAAGCAAGTTCATATTAGCCTTCCCATATTCAAAGAACAGGAATTCAGGATAATAAGACCCCAGTGCCGAAAGGAAGAAAAGTACGGCGGCCAGCCGTAGTGAGTTGCGGCGCCCCAGCCGTGAAGCGAAGATGCCGGACAATGCACCACCCAAGACGCAACCGATCAGTGCACTCGAGGAGGTGATGCCGTGCATCACTTTGTCGTATTGAAAATCTGTGGCTGTGAGGAAGAAGGCTTCGAGCCCTTTCTCAGCTCCTGAAATTACAGCGGTATCATAGCCGAACAGCAATCCGCCCAGGATGGCTACCGATGTAATGGAATACAGGTAGAGCTTGCTACCCTCGTTGGTATGATTCATGGCATTAGCTTTTTTGAATTACGGTCTGCAGGCAACAAGAGCCTGCAGACCGTGAAATACGGACTTATAATGAGTAGATATTAACGAGTGCTTCATACAGTTCCTGTTGGCCGCTGGTCTGCTTCGGCTCTCCGTTGGCTTTGGCATAAGCAACCAGTTCCTCCAGGCTGAGTTTCCCTTCTTCGAACTCCTTGCCTTTGCCCGCATCGAACGAGGCATAACGGTCGGACAACATTTTCTGGTAAGGAGACTCATTGAGCAGATTGGCTGCGCTTTCCAAGGCACGTGCCATAGCATCCATTCCGGCAATATGTGCGATAAAGATATCTTCCGGGTCAGTAGAGTTCCGGCGAGTTTTGGCATCGAAGTTTGTACCGCCGTTACCTAATCCGTCGTTACGGATAATCTGCATCATGGCTTGTGTCAGTTCGAAGTTGTCAATCGGAAATTGATCCGTATCCCATCCGTTCTGATAATCGCCGCGGTTTGCGTCGATAGACCCCAACATTCCGTTGTCTACAGCCACCGCCAGTTCATGTTCGAACGTATGTCCTGCAAGGGTGGCATGATTCACTTCGATATTCACTTTGAAGTCTTGATTCAGTCCGTGAGCCTTCAGGAAGCCGATAACTGTCTCTGTATCGACATCATACTGATGCTTTGTCGGTTCCATGGGTTTCGGTTCAATCAGGAAAGTGCCCTTGAAACCACGTGCACGTCCATAATCACGGGCAATGGTCAGCATCTGTGCCAGATGTTCTTTTTCGCGTTTCTGATCAGTATTCAGCAACGACATATAGCCTTCGCGTCCACCCCAAAAGACATAGTTCGTACCTCCCAGTTCAATGGTGGCATCAATCGCATTCTTTATCTGGACAGCGGCACGGGCCACAACATCAAAATCGGGATTGGTGGCTGCACCGTTCATGTAACGCGCGTGGCTGAATACATTGGCCGTTCCCCACAACAGTTTGATGCCTGTTTCGGCCTGTTTCTGCTTAGCATAAGCAACCAGCTCTTTCAAGTTGGCCTCATAGGCTTCGATGCTGTCGGCTTCCGTAACCAGATCGACATCATGGAAGCAATAATACCCGATGCCCATTTTCTGCATAAACTCGAAACCGGCATCCATTTTATTCTTGGCTGCCTGCACGGGATCAGGGTCACCGTTCCATGGGAACTGTTTGGTTCCGCCTCCAAACTGGTCACCGCCTTCGGCACAAAGTGTATGCCACCATGCCATTGCAAACTTTAACCAATCTTTCATACTACGCCCGTTAATCATTTTCTCGGCATCGTAATAGCGAAATGCCATCGGGTTCTTACTGTCTTTTCCTTCAAATTTAATTTTCCCTATACCCGGGAAGTACTCTTTTGTTGCCATCTTATTTAAAATTTTAGGGGCTTTGCCCTTTCTTCTTCCTTTGGGAAGAAGAAAGAAAGCCGGAATGATTAATATTCTATTCTTAATGATTACTTATTCTCTGTTTCTGTCTGCATGGACTGAGTCAGACATTGTTTCCACCGTGCGTAAGCATCAGTGTATTCCTGTTGTTTGCCGGCATCCGGTTCTACGACTGTCAGCTTATCGAGAGTGGCGAATGCTTCTTCATGGTTTTTATATATGCCCGCTCCCATTCCTGCTCCTTTGGCTGCACCAACGGAACCGTCTGTGTCATAGAGTTCGATGGTGGCTTCCGTCGTACCGGCCAGTGTCTCGCGAAAAACAGAACTCAGAAACATATTGGCGTGTCCGGCATGGATCTTTTTAACGGGGATGCCCATCTCTTCCATAATGTCGATGCCATATTTAAATGAAAAGACGATTCCTTCCTGTGCCGCCCGGATCAGATGTGATTTGTCATGCCTGTTGAAGTCTACGCCGTGTATACCGCAACCGGTTGCCCGATTATCGAGCATTCGTTCTGCTCCGTTGCCGAAAGGAAGGATGCTGATACCTGCACTGCCGATGGGAACGGATGAAGCAAAACGGTTCATCTCGGCGTACGAAATACCTTCGGGGGCAACATTGCGCCTGATCCACGAGTTAAGAATCCCTGTTCCATTAATACAGAGCAATACGCCGAGGCGGGGATCGGTAGCAGTATGGTTGACATGGGCAAAGGTGTTGACACGTGACTGCGGATCATAATTGATTTCGCCGTTTACTCCGTATACGACTCCCGATGTTCCGGCTGTGGAAGCTATCTCACCCGGGTTGAACACATTCAGGGAAAGAGCGTTGTTGGGCTGGTCTCCTGCACGGTAAGTGATCGGAGTGCCTTCTTGTAGCCCGAGTTCCCGGGCAGCCGTACCTGTCAGTCGCCCCTGTTCGGCGAAAGTAGGCCGGATGTCGGCTATCAGCGAAGGATCGATTCCGTAATATTGCATTAGGAAGTCGGCCGGGCGGTTGTTTCGGAAGTCCCAAAACATTCCTTCGGAGAGTCCCTCTATTGTCGTACATACTTCACCGCTCAGTTTCATGGCGATGTAATCTCCCGGCAACATGATTTTATCGATCTGTTCATAGATATCCGGTTCGTTTTCTTTCACCCATGCCAGTTTTGAAGCAGTAAAGTTTCCGGGAGAATTAAGCAAATGTGCCAGACAGAACTTCTCACCGATTGCCTCGAATGCCCTCTGCCCGTAGGAGACCGCACGTGAATCGCACCAGATAATGGCCGGACGCAGTGTGCGTTGCCGTTTGTCCACACACACCAGACCGTGCATTTGATAAGAGATGCCGATGGCTTTGATGTCTTTGGCATCTACCCGTGATTCCGAGAGAATGGATCGGGTGGAGAGTTTCAAGTTCTCCCACCAACTTTCCGGTTCTTGCTCTGCCCATCCGGGACGTACGGCAATGATGCCCGCCTCTGTTTTCGGAAAGAACGCAGAAGCGACACATTTACCTGTTTCTGCATCTACCAGGCTCGCTTTAACCGAAGAGCTGCCTATATCATAACCTAATAAAAACATGATACTGTTTATTAATTTATTTGTAGTTTAATATTAAATCCCGATTGGGGGTTATCGTCTTGTCTTATTATATATCTTCCTGTCGAACTTATAATAACGGGCTGCCCGATGGGCTACTCCGGTTTGTTTCTCTTCCAGCGGTACAACGTAGTCCATCAGAGCTATCTTTTTATGGAAGTTACGCACATCCACTGCTTTGTCATATACCAGTTCGAACAGGATTCGTAACTGAGATGCGGTGAACTTACGCGGCAACAAGTCGAATAGCATCGAAGGATTAAACTCTACGAATTGCCGGATATAAGTCAGCGCCTCTCTGATTATCAAGTTATGGTCGAAAGCCAATGTCTTTATGTCTTTCAACGCTACCCAACAGGCTTGAAATTCATCCAGATTCTTGTCCAGTGCCCGATCTATCTTTACCATCGACAGATAAGCTATGGTGACTATGCGTTCCACTTTCGATTGCATAGCCCGTTCCAACCAATGTACATCTTTGGGATTGCTCGTCCGGTTTTTGGAACCGAATGCCTTAAATTGCATCAGGTTGACGTTTCGGATACCGGTCAGTTCGAATAAGACCCGCTGGGCTGCTTCGTCCAGGTCTTCATCCATGTAGATCAGACTTCCGGGAAGTTTCATGTCACGATAAACTTTTCCGTTTTCCTCTCCTATCCGATTAATCAGCAGAACCTTGAGTTGTTCTCCGTCAAAACCGATCACTACACAGTCCACTGAGATGTGATTGTTTGCCAATGGGATTTGTTTGGGTATGTCATGCATAATATTGAGTCTTTGATTGCTGCAAATATAGAGATATTATCATGCGGTAAACAAATAAATAATATGCTATAAAGCATTGTTTTTCATATATATACATATCGTAAATTTTACACTAAGGAGTATTCATCTTATTGTATCGATAACAATATGTATTTCTACCCTCGGTGAACGATAGTAATTGTAGAAAGTACAGAAAGCCGGGGAGTCTTTATAATCAGTTCTTTCGGTCGTCGCATACCCTCGAGCGATACGAGGGACTTATTGTATTTTATAGGGTATGTCATTTTGTATCTTCTTTGTTTTTATCCTATCTTTGCCACCAAACTATTAAAAAAACTAAAATGAAAACTTATCCGGTCGTTCTTTCCATTGCCGGCTCCGACTGTTCGGGCGGGGCAGGCATTCAGGCAGATATAAAAACGATTTCTGCTTTGGGAGCATATGCGGCATCGGTAATTACTGCTGTTACCGTGCAGAATACAAGAGGAGTAAAAGCTGTGCATACAGTTCCTGCTGAGATAGTGCAGGGACAGATTGAAGCGGTTATGGAAGATTTGCGTCCGGATGCCCTGAAAATAGGTATGGTGAGTGAACCGGCGCTTGTGAAGATTATTGCCGGGTGCCTGCTAAAGTATCCTCATTGTCCGATAGTTTATGATCCCGTCATGGTTTCAACCAGTGGACGGAAGTTGATGGCAAAAGATGCAATACAGTTGATCAAAGAAGAACTTTTTCCACTTACAAGCCTGATCACTCCCAATCTGGATGAAACGGAGGTACTGACCGGAAAGAAAATCACAACAGCAGAAGAGATGAAAGAAGCTGCCCGGCAACTTTCAGAAGAGTATCATACAGCGGTATTGGTGAAAGGAGGACATCTGGAGGGAAACGAAATGCAGGATGTGCTGTTTACCGATGGGAACGCCTATATATATAAGGAGAAAAAGATAGAGAGCCGGAATTTGCATGGGACGGGATGCACCCTTTCTTCTTCGATCGCCACCTATCTGGCATTAGGACTTCCTATGGACCAGGCAGTTGGCAAGGCAAAGAGTTATGTAAGCAAAGCTATTGATGCCGGCAAGGAAATAATTATCGGACATGGCAACGGACCGTTATGTCACTTCTGGGGCCCTGAGAAAGCCCGGATATGGGACGATAATAAGGTAGAATAGACTGAAAAACATATTGTCCATTGCACAATTTCACCAAATCTGTGCTATGATATTGCAAAAATATATAACTTTGCACCCGCAAATTAAATTAAAAAACAAAAATATGAAAGCATTTGTATTCCCCGGTCAAGGTGCCCAATTCGTAGGTATGGGTAAGGACCTGTATGAAACTTCAGCTTTAGCAAAAGAATTGTTTGAAAAAGCAAATGATATCCTGGGATATCGCATTACAGATATTATGTTCAACGGTACGGACGAAGATCTTCGTCAGACCAAGGTTACTCAGCCTGCTGTATTCCTTCACTCTGTTATTTCTGCACTTTGCATGGGTGATGACTTCAAACCTGAAATGACTGCCGGACACTCACTGGGTGAGTTTTCTGCATTGGTTGCTGCCGGCGCTCTGTCTTTTGAAGACGGCTTAAAATTGGTTTATGCACGTGCTATGGCTATGCAGAAAGCTTGTGAGGCAACTCCTTCTACAATGGCTGCTATTATAGCTTTACCGGATGAGAAAGTAGAAGAAATCTGTGCTTCTGTTACCGCTGAAGGAGAAGTTTGTGTACCTGCCAATTACAACTGTCCGGGACAGATTGTAATTTCCGGATCTGTACCGGGTATCGAAAAAGCTTGTGAACTGATGAAAGCAGCCGGAGCTAAGCGTGCGCTTCCGTTGAAAGTAGGCGGTGCATTCCATTCTCCTCTGATGGATCCTGCCAAAGTAGAATTGGAAGCTGCCATTAACGCGACTGAGTTCCACACACCGAAATGTCCGGTTTATCAGAATGTAGATGCCCTGCCCCATACAGACCCGCAGGAAATCAAGAAGAATCTGGTTGCTCAGTTGACTGCTTCTGTACGTTGGACACAGACCGTAAAAAATATGGTTGCCGATGGTGCTACCGACTTCACAGAATGTGGACCGGGTGCCGTATTGCAGGGATTGATCAAGAAGATCGACTCTACAGTTTCGGCTCACGGAATAGCATAAGTCTATTGATAGACCACTCTTAACACACAGCATCGGAATCTTTATGTAGGATTCCGGTGCTGTGTGTTTTTGTTTTAAGGTCATAAGTTACTCTCATCGTTCTATCTGTAAAGATCGCTCTGGACTGCAATGAAGGGACGCGGACAGTTTACAACTTTTTTGCCAACACTTTTGTTATAATTGGATAATAAACCTATTTTATCCAATGAAAGTACACGAATATCAGGCAAAGGAGATTTTCTCCACTTACGGAATACCTGTCGAGAGGCATGCTTTATGCCATACGGCAGATGGGGCTGTGGCTGCTTATCACCGAATGGGGGTAAACCGGGTAGCCATAAAAGCCCAAGTGCTGACCGGCGGGCGGGGAAAAGCCGGCGGAGTAAAGTTGGCCAATAATGATAGAGATGTCTACCAATACGCTCAAACTATTTTGGAGATGACTATAAAAGGTTATCCCGTCACCAAGATTCTTCTTAGTGAGGCTGTCAACATTGCAGCCGAATATTACATCAGTTTTACGATAGACCGTAATACGCGCTCTGTCACGCTGATTATGAGTGCGGCCGGTGGTATGGACATCGAGGAAGTAGCCCGCCAATCTCCGGAAAAGATAATACGTTGCAGCATTGATCCTCTAATCGGAGTTCCCGATTATCTGGCACATAAGTTTGCTTTCTCTCTCTTTGAACAAGCTGAGCAAGCTAACCGGATGGCAACTATTATTCAAGATCTTTACAAAGCATTTATTGAAAAAGATGCTTCACTTGCTGAAATTAATCCATTGGTACTTACCCCTGTTGGGACATTATTGGCTATTGATGCCAAAATGGTTTTTGATGATAATGCACTTTATCGTCATCCGGACTTACAGAAGTTATCAGAGCCCACAGAAGATGAGAAGTTGGAAGCGATTGCCAAAGAAAGAGGATTCAGCTATGTGCGCATGGACGGCGAGATAGGCTGTATGGTTAATGGAGCCGGTCTGGCTATGACAACTATGGATATGATCAAGCTTTATGGAGGAAATCCGGCTAATTTCCTTGATATTGGCGGTAGTTCAAATCCTGTCAAGGTGATAGAAGCTATGAGATTATTGCTGGATGACAAAAAAGTCAAAGTAGTCTTTATCAATATTTTCGGAGGTATCACCCGATGTGACGATGTAGCCATCGGACTCTTACAGGCGTTTGAGCAGATACAAACGGATATTCCTATTATTGTGCGGCTTACAGGCACTAATGGAAATATGGGACGTGAATTATTGCGTAAGAATAACCGTTTTCAAGTGGCCCAGACAATGGAAGAAGCTACTAAAATGGCTATAGAATCATTAAAGAAAGAATCGATATGAGCATACTTATTGATAAATCTACCCGACTTTTGGTGCAGGGTATCACAGGCAGGGACGGACTCTTTCATGCCAAAAAGATGGCTGAATACGGAACAAATGTGGTGGGCGGAACATCACCCGGCAAAGGAGGAACAATGATAGACGATACCTTTCCGGTATTCAACACCATGCATGAGGCTGTTCGCCGAACGCAAGCCAATACATCTGTTATTTTCGTACCGGCACGCTTTGCTGCCGATGCTATTATGGAGGCTGCCGATGCCGGTATCCGGCTGATAATTTGTATCACAGAAGGAATTCCTACATTGGATGTAATAAAGGCCTACCGGTTTGTCGAACTGAAGGGAGCTAAACTCATTGGGCCGAATTGCCCCGGCCTGATCTCTCCCGGAGAAAGTCTGGTAGGTATTCTTCCGGGGCAAGTGTTCACTCCGGGCAATATAGGAGTAATCAGCCGTAGCGGTACGTTGACCTATGAAATCGTATCACATCTGACTGCTAAAGGTATGGGACAGTCCACTGCCATTGGTATGGGAGGTGATCCGGTTGTCGGACTTTATTTTCGTGATCTTTTGGGAATGTTACAAAATGATCCGCAAACTGATGCTATTGTGATGATTGGTGAGATTGGGGGTAACGCAGAAGAGTTGGCCGCAACATACATTCGTGAACATGTGACTAAACCTGTGGTGGCATTTATTGCAGGGAGATCTGCCCCGCCGGGTAAACAGATGGGACATGCCGGAGCTATTATATCCGGAAGTTCCGGTTCTGCAACCGAAAAGATTTCAGCATTGGAAGCTGCAGGAATCAGAGTTGCCGGTGAACCCTCGGAAATACCGGATTTACTGAAAGGCAGTTTCTAAACAATTCTTTTTTTAATTTATCAAACTACAAATTAAAAGTTATGAGTAGACGTAGACAATTAGAGCATGAAGTGTCTTTAGCTCAGGAAAGAATAAAAAAAGCTCCCAAAGATACTCCTAAAGAAATTTTGAAGACGTGGGAACAAGAGTTAGTCGACTTGGAATTAGAACTCAATAATCTGGTTGACGACGAAGAAGACAACAATGAATGAATCACTTCTCTTTAATCACAGAAAAGCCCGTACATAAAAACTGTACGGGCTTTTTCAAAGGAAATAGAATATTCTCCCGGCTACCTTCGGGAATGGCTACGCATAAAGGGTATACGGCTCCCTCAATTTATCAGTTGTGTAACATTTATAATAAGACGGAATTGGAGGTACTTTGTTCCGCTTCGGCTCATGTTTTAACTGTTTATTTTCATATTTACCTAATTATCCAATGATTTTCTTGTGAGATGTAATAGAATTACTCTATAATTTTTGATGTACATCAAAAACAAATAGCACAAAATGGCATTTTTATCCTATGTCAATTCAATCATCATATATCTCCCTTACATTTGTCATGTTTTCAAGGTATAACATAAAAAGTAGAGATTATGAAATGGGTAAAAAGATTGTTCGATAGAATCGGTAGTTCCGATTCTATGATTTGGGGCTATGTAATGCTCCATGAGTAAAGGATTATAAAACAGGATTTGATTGAAAAAAACGTTTGAAAAAGGAGGCTGGAATCATTCAGGCTCCTTTTTTAATACCGGAAAGATTTCAGCCAAAACGTATCCGGACTTTAAGAAATGCTATTTCTTTTAAATATCATTTTATATTTCATAGATTATCGTCTGAGACCTATTTTCTACGAAGGGGGCACGACTTCAGATTGAATGACATCTGGTTGATGAATCAAATAGTATTTTCTTCATTTTACTATTGCATTTCATTGGTTTGCTTCGACCTTTCTTTAAGTCTTTTCGGGATAAGGCTGTAGGATAAAAGCCCAAATTCGTACCTGAACTAAAAAATGTAAAACCATGATAAAAATACGTTTTAAAAACTTCGTAGTTAAATATTTTTTTGTATATTAGGGACATAACCAAATGATATAAAATGGAATTAGAGACAATTGGAGAAAACGCCGGCAAAGTATGGCGCACCCTGAATGAAATGAGGGGAGAAATATCTATTCAGGAACTTAGTCGGAAAATTAACCTCAGCGCCGAAGACGTTGCACTTGCGGTAGGTTGGTTAGCCAGAGAAAATAATATTTTTATTCAGAGACACAACTACCTGTTATACGTCAGTCATGATGCTTTCTGATTTTATCTCAAGAAGATTGACTGTCTGGGTCTAAAAAACATAATGGGGCGTATTGTCAAGCAATACGCCCCATTATGTTTTTATGATTTGGAACAAGTCTGTGCACCGGTTTTCATTAAGAGCCTATCGGTAAGAAAATAGGCTAACTCTACCATCATGATACCGATAATGGCACCTGCCAAAACGTCGCTCAGCCAATGGCGATTATTCAACTGCCTTGTGAATCCGGTGACAACTGCCGGCAAGAAGGTAGCAATACCCGCTAGGGGGGTCTTGAAACCATATTCTTTATACAGTAGTGTGGCAGCCGTAAAAGCCGTAGCTGTATGCCCCGAAGGGAATGAAAGGAAATCGGAACCGTCGGGACGAAGAACCCCCGCCAGTGATTTCATTGTAAGCACTATGGTCCCCATTAATATATAAGAAAATACAGTAGAGACGAGCATTCGTTTCCAGTTACTACGGCTCTTTACTCCTGTAAGTTTTAACACGAACATAGCAACAATCGGAAGGTATGGCAAAAAATCATCATACCGATATGCAAAAGTAGAAGCATGCATATTACGTAAATGATAGATATATTGATCAGCACTTGTCAATAACCCGGCCCGCAGGGCACAAACTAAAAAGATACAGGCAAACAACCAAAACATTAATTTACGTGGACTCATATTGTTCTATTATAGGTGTATTGTTATGCCTACAAAGATAATTTTTTTGATGTAGAAGACATTAGGTAGAATTCATATGAAAATATTATTTGTCTTATTATAACATTCATATTAATATATGGGGATGAAACAACATAATGCACATCACATTTTACAATAAATCGAGGCGGGTATCATTCTCAGAAGTAATGCTACGTATTTCCATCTCTTCGAAACATACGCAACTTTTCTTCTTCGAAGGATGGCGCGATAAATCTGTTGTACAGCTTTATCCAACGGAGTAATCCAAAACAACCCCTCCCCTTTTGCCATTGCCGTATCGACAAATCCGGGACGTACATCAGTGATATAAATAGAATAAGGTAGCTTGGCTGTTTTTTTTCTTAATCCTTCGGTATAGTTGATTTGATAGGCTTTCGAGGCATTGTATGCCGGGGCTATTCCTTCACCGCGCATTCCGCCTACAGATGAAATTACAATCAAATGCCCCCATTCTTGCTTCTGAAAAAAGTGAAAAGCCCAATCCACTACATTGGTAAATCCTATTACATTGGTTAAAAGAGTCGGTTTCTCTAGAAGATAATCAAGTTCAGGATTTAGCTCCCCTATTCCCGAACAGAATACAAGTATATCCATACCTCCCACTCTGTTCACAAGATTGCTCAGTTGTCGGACTGTATCGGTATCTTTGGTAACATCGGAAACACTATAAAAACAATTTTTATTTTGAGAACAGATCTCTTGTAGTTTATCTTCTCTACGCCCCGTAATACCAACTGTATTTCCTTCCCGGAGAAAGCGCTCTGCTAATCCTTTACCGATTCCGGAAGTAGCTCCTATAATAATAACTTTTTTCATTTTTATATTTTTTAAAGTTTGCACAAAGGTATCGGGTTCGGAACACATGGATCTTGACTGAAATCAAGATTTTACTTTTGTACTAATTTTCTTCGAAGACGACTCAGTGTTTCCGGACAGATCATCAGATAGGATGCCAATTCTTTTAGCGAGATCAAGTTCAACAATTCGGGACAGCGTTTTAAGATTTCCGTATAGCGTTCTTCAGGAGTCATACTATATAAAGAGATCATCCGCTCATATACTTCCCAAAGCAATATCTCTGCTATTTGCCTACCTAACTTTTGATTTGTTTCATTTCGACTGTAAAACTCCTCTAATTGCCTGTTATTGATTACATAAACCGAACAATTACAAATAGCTTGTATATCGACATTAGAATTGTCTCCCAGACGAAAAGCAGGATAATTTCCCACAAAAGAGTGATCAAACGTATAACCGACAATCTTACTTCCTCCACGGCTGTCGGTACAGCAATAACGAAAGGAGCCTTCCGTCACGTAGCCTACCATTTTGCAAGATTCATTTTGACGGCTAAAAAACTCTCCCTTTTTATAATCTGTCAACTGTCCATTTTGAAATATAAATTCTGTGACAGGTTGAAAGTCAACCTTTGACATATATCTATTAAAACCTTTCACTTCTTCATCCATGACATAATTTCATTTTGAAGTGCGAATCTAAATAATGCGGATTGAAATATAACATTCAATCCGCATTAAAATGAGTTTCTTTAATTTATCCACAATGGAAGAATTTGCTCACCAGTGCCAGCATCTCTTCCGGTTTGTCCTGTATATCTTTGCGTAGAGTGGCATCATTATAGCTTCGTAATCGACTGATAATACCATCGATCATAGCAGGACTGAATACATTGTACTGTTCAAATACAGTACGCTGTTTCTGTAAACAATCTGCAGATGCTGCACAGCTATCGGGAAGTTGGGCTAAAGCTTTCAACTTGTCTGCATTTTCTTTCTGATGGATATTTACATTAACGTACGTTTGCTCTGCAATAGCCAAAGCGTTCTCTATCTCAAACCCATGCCGACAAGCTACTGCAAGACCTGCCAATAATTGATAAAGATCGGCTGAGCCATCCGGTGAACGCATCTCTACGGTCTGTTTCTGAGTAGTATCATAGTTACTGTCCGATTCCAAAGGATTGGCTAGTGCACACATATCCGTTTGTGCGGACCATCCTAACGGAACACGTACCAATACTGAACGGTTTCGGTCACCCCAACAAACATTGGTAGGTGCTTCCTGATGGGGTACAAGACGGAAGTATGAAGTAGGATTGGTATTGCCGAAAGCCGTAATGGAAGGAGCAAGCTGCATCATACCGGCAATGGCTTTACGAGCGGTATCCGAGAGAGCGCCATCTTTCAGCATCTGGTTTTGTCCGTCTTTCATCATTCGCATATGAATGTGTAGCCCTGACCCGGCTTTACCTACTGTAATTTTGGGAGCAAAAGTAATATCATATCCATATTGGTAAGCTAAATTACGGATAACCCATTTGGCAATCATTAATTGATCGGCCGCATTTTCGGCATTGACGGGTAAAAATTCTATTTCGTTTTGCTCATAAACTTTGCCGTCAAGCATAAAATTGCCTACTTCCGAGTGTCCGTACTTTATTTGTCCACCTGTTTGGGCTATATAAGACATACATTGTGTACGGAAATCATTGAATTTTGCATAAGGTCCCGACTCGTGATATCCACGCTGATCGGTAGCCGGAAATAGACCGTCATCCTCGGAAATTACATAATATTCCAATTCTCCCATAGCCTGAAATTCCATACCTGTTACATCTGTAAATGCTTTGCAAGCCTTATGCAAAGTATATTCGGGAGAGCTTTCCAAAGGTTCCCCATCTTTATTAAAGAAGGAGCAAAGCATCACGAGTGTAGGTATTTCTGCAAACGGATCGACGAATGCAGTGCGAAAACGTGGTATTACATACAGATCGCTACTTCCGGCTTCTATGAAAGGAAACAGACTCGACCCATCTACCCGTTCACCACAAGT
The DNA here is from genome assembly GCF_000025985.1 of Bacteroides fragilis NCTC 9343. Lineage (NCBI taxonomy): Bacteria > Pseudomonadati > Bacteroidota > Bacteroidia > Bacteroidales > Bacteroidaceae > Bacteroides > Bacteroides fragilis. The sequence continues at coordinate 2,736,816 of NC_003228.3, read as the reverse complement.
CAGGATGGCATCCAGATAGGAAGCATTGTTTATCACAAAATTCAGAGTTTTTAGCCGTCCGTCCGCAGCAGGATACATAAAATTGACCATGCGGATTTCATTCTGTTGGATATAGTTAATGATGTCTGCTTTTGTAAACTCAGCAGCAGGCTTTTGCAGAAAAGTCACCAAACGGTTGGGACTCATTAATAATTCTTGGTTCATCATACGTTGGTTGTTGTTTCATTATTGGGGTTAACATATTATTTTGAGAACCAAAGATACACAAAAAGTCAGCAAACCAAGATTTATTGCCGTAAAAAATAATAATTCTCTCTTCGGTTAATAGTGATTCGGGTATTCCTTATTTAAAGTTGTTTCTATACTGCTAACTTCTTTCGTTTTTTATACCTTTGCAGCCGGTTTTAAATAAGGTATAGATTATATGGTACAAAGTCAGACTCAGCCGGTTCGTAGAATTGCATTTCCTATATTAATTGCATTAAGTGTATCTCACTGTTTAAATGATCTTTTGCAATCTGTCATTTCGGCTGTATATCCTCTTTTTAAAGAAGATCTTTCGTTAAGTTTCGCTCAGATTGGATTGATAACCCTAGTTTACCAGATGTCTGCTTCTGTATTTCAACCACTGACCGGCCTTATTTTTGATAAACGTCCTATAGCTTGGTCGCTTCCTATCGGAATGAGTTTCACTTTGATAGGTATGCTGAATCTGGCTTTTGCATCCAATCTGAATTGGCTGCTTGCTTCTGTCTTTATCATTGGAATAGGTTCGTCTGTTCTCCATCCGGAAGCATCCCGTATCACCTTTTTGGCTTCGGGAGGGAAACGGGGATTGGCACAATCACTTTTTCAGGTAGGTGGAAATCTGGGGGGATCGTTAGGCCCTTTATTAGTCGCATTATTAGTGGCTCCTTATGGCAGGCATCATATTGCACTATTTGCTATCCTTGCTTTGGCGGCTATTTGTGTAATGTTTCCTATTTGCCGCTGGTACCGTTCTTATCTGAACCATCTTAAAAAACGTCCGATCCATGCAAAAGCATATATCGAGCGCCCGCTTCCTCCTCAAAAGACTGTATTTGCTATCACGATACTGATGATTCTTATATTCTCTAAATATATTTATATGGCAAGTCTGAACAGCTATTATACATTTTATCTGATCCATAAGTTTAATGTAAGCATTCAGCAGTCGCAACTCTTTTTATTTGTATTTCTGGTAGCCACTGCCATTGGTACATTGATGGGAGGCCCCATTGGAGACAAGATAGGCCGTAAATATGTTATTTGGGGGTCGATCCTGGGAACAGCTCCTTTTAGTTTATTGATGCCACATGCCGGACTCGTATGGACTATAATTCTTAGTTTCTGTGTCGGCTTAATGCTTTCGTCTGCTTTTCCAGCTATTCTGTTATATGCACAAGAGCTGCTTCCCAACAAGTTAGGACTGATTTCCGGACTTTTTTTCGGTTTTGCATTTGGAGTGGCAGGCATTGCATCTGCTGTTCTTGGCAATATGGCCGATAAGTTTGGGATTGATGCTGTATATAATGTTTGTGCATTTATGCCGTTGTTAGGATTGGTGACCTGGTTTTTACCGGATCTGAAGAAAGTGAGAAGTGAAAAACAAGAATAATCAGGAAAGAGACGAAGTTTGTTTTTTATTTTGGACTTTGTAAAATCCGGAATCACTTTTCCTTATTTTATCCTTATTTTATGCTATTTTCTACCAGTTTTTTCCTTATATCAATTCTCCCTTTCATTTATTTTACTAATTTCGTGGCGAACATATATGAATCAAGTAAATGAAAATGGAAAATAGTGTATTAACCGGAAAACCTTATAACATCGGATATGCCTTGAGCGGAGGCTTTATTAAAGGCTTTGCCCATTTGGGAGTTATTCAGGCTTTATTGGAACATGATATTAAACCGGATATTATCTCAGGAGTCAGTGCCGGGGCTTTGGCCGGAGTATTTTATGCCGATGGCAACGAACCCTATAGGGTTTTGGACTACTTTTCCGGACATAAATTTCAGGACTTGACAAAACTTGTAATTCCTAAAGTAGGCTTATTTGCTTTGGGAGAGTTTATTGACTTTTTGAAGTCAAATCTTAAAGCTCAGAAGCTAGAGGATTTAAAACTTCCTCTTATCATTACTGCCACTGATCTGGATCATGGTCGCAGCATGCATTTTCATAAAGGGAATATAGCTGAACGGGTAGCTGCTTCATGCTGTATGCCGGTGTTATTTACACCTGTAAAAATAGGAAATACACATTATGTGGACGGAGGACTTCTGATGAATTTACCTGTATCTACCATCCGAAATGAATGTGAAAAAGTGGTAGCAGTGAATGTCAGCCCGTTGATGGCAGAAAAATATAAAATGAACATCGTTAGCATTGCCATGCGTTCTTATCATTTTATGTTTCGTGCCAATACGTTTCCGGAGCGAGACAATTGCGATTTACTAATTGAACCCTACAACCTAGAGGGTTATAGCAATACTGAACTTGAAAAGGCCGAAGAGATTTTTGAACAAGGCTATAACACTGCTTCTGAGGTTCTGGACCAACTAATTGAAGAGAAAGGAAAGATATGGAAATAATAAAAACCGGATTGGCTGCTTTTGGTATGTCGGGACAGGTGTTTCACGCTCCATTTATCAGCACGAATCCTCATTTTGAACTTTACAAAATAGTAGAGCGTAGTAAGGAACTCTCTAAAGAACGATATCCGCAAGCATCAATAGTACGTAGTTTTAAGGAGTTGACAGAAGATCCTGAAATAGATCTTATAGTCGTTAACACTCCGGACAATACACATTATGAATATGCCGGAATGGCTCTTGAAGCCGGGAAAAATGTAGTAGTTGAGAAACCGTTTACTTCTACCACCAAACAGGGTGAAGAATTAATAGCTTTGGCTAAGAAAAAAGGTTTGATGCTAAGTGTATATCAGAATCGCAGATGGGATGCAGATTTCTTAACGGTACGTGATATTCTTGCCAAATCCTTATTAGGACGTTTGGTAGAATATGAATCTACATTTGCTCGTTATCGTAATTTTATAAAGCCTAATACTTGGAAAGAGACCGGAGAGTCCGGTGGTGGATTAACCTATAATTTGGGTTCACATCTGATCGATCAGGCTATTCAGCTTTTTGGGATGCCTGAAGCTGTTTTTGCAGATTTAGGTATCCTGCGTGAAGGAGGAAAAGTTGATGATTATTTTATAATTCATCTGTTACATCCTTCGTTGGCACCAAATGTGAAAATCACCTTGAAAGCAAGTTACCTGATGCGAGAAGCCGAACCACGTTTTGCCTTACATGGAACACTAGGTTCGTATGTTAAATATGGAGTCGATAAACAGGAAGCTGCTCTATTAGCTGGTGAAATACCTGAACGTCCGAATTGGGGAGAAGAATCAGAGCAGGAATGGGGATTATTACATACAGAAATAAATGGAAAAGAAATCTGCCGAAAATATCCGGGCATAGCCGGAAATTATGGTGGCTTTTATCAGAATATTTATGAACACTTATGTTTAGGACAACCATTGGAAACACATGCACAAGATATTTTGAATGTGATACGAATAATCGAAGCGGCTTATCAAAGCCATCGAGAAAATAAAATTGTCAATCTTAAATAGCATATATAAAATGAAGAACGAAAACAAAATGATTATTTATCAAGTGTTTACACGCTTGTTTGGTAATAATAATAATCACTGTATCTACAATGGAGATATTTCACAAAATGGTTGTGGAAAAATGGCTGATTTTACTGCCAAAGCTTTGGGAGAAATAAAAAAACTGGGAGCAACACATATTTGGTACACGGGTATTATCGAACATGCCAGCCAAACTGATTATAGAAGATACAACATCCGTCCGGATCATCCGGCTATTGTAAAAGGTAAAGCGGGATCTCCATACGCCATTAAAGATTATTATGATGTAGATCCGGATCTGGCTACTGATGTCCCTGGAAGAATGAAAGAATTCGAAAATCTAGTAAGTCGTACACACAGAGCAGGATTAAAAGTAATAATTGATTTTGTTCCGAACCATGTAGCGCGTCAATACCATTCGGATGCACAACCTGACGGCACCACTCAGCTGGGAGCCAATGATGATCCTAACTACTCTTTTAGTCCGTACAATAATTTCTACTATATTCCGCAATCGGAATTGCATGGACAGTTTGATATGACGGGAAATGCCTTGGAACCCTATCATGAATTTCCTGCCAAAGCAACCGGAAATAACCGTTTTGATGCTTACCCTAATATTAATGACTGGTATGAAACCGTAAAGTTAAATTATGGTGTGGATTATCAGAATGGTGGAACTTGCCATTTCTCCCCTACTCCGGATACTTGGACTAAAATGTTGGATATCCTCCTTTTTTGGTCCTCTAAAAATATTGATGGTTTCCGTTGTGACATGGCCGAAATGGTTCCGGTAGAATTTTGGGAATGGGCTATCCCTCAAGTGAAACAGGAGTATCCGAATATTATATTTATTGCTGAAGTATACAATCCGCACGAATATAAGAATTATTTATTTCGTGGTAAATTTGATTTTCTCTACGATAAAGTAGGACTGTATGATACATTGCGCAATGTAGCTTGTGGTTATGACTCTGCAACTGCTATTACTCGTAGTTGGCAGTCTTTAGGGGGGATTGAAAAGCGGATGCTTAACTTCCTTGAAAACCATGACGAACAACGTATTGCATCTGATTTTTTTGCCGGAGATCCACGCAAAGGTGTTCCTGCCTTAATTGTATCTGCTTGCATGAATACTAACCCCATGATGATCTACTTTGGTCAGGAATTCGGAGAAATGGGAATGGATAGTGAAGGTTTCAGTGGACGTGATGGACGTACTACTATTTTCGATTATTGGAGTGTAGATACAATTCGGCGCTGGCGAAATGAAGGAAAGTTTGACGGGAAGATGCTAACTGAAGAGCAAAAACATTTATATGCAATTTATCAGAGAGTTTTGACGTTGTGCAATGAAGAACAGGCAATATCAAACGGCGTATTCTTTGATTTGATGTATGCTAATGAAAATGGATGGAGATTTAATGAGCACAAGCAATATACATTTATGCGTAAATACAAGAATGAATTGCTATTTATTGTCGTAAACTTTGATAATCAGCCAGTAAATGTTGCGATTAATGTGCCTTCTCATGCCTTTGACTTTTTACAAATTCCTCAATTTGATTCTTATAAAGCGGTTGATTTACTAACAGATAAAGTAGAAGAAATCAGTTTACTGCCATATAAGGCAACAGAAATCGCTTTAGGAGCTTATACGGGTAAAATATTGAAGATTAAATTTTAACCTTCTGAATATAAAATAGCCCTTGCAATCAGAATAATCGATGCAAGGGCTATTACTTTATTTACTTACTTTTTCTTATTTGGTTCTTCTCAATACCATTGCTGTACGTGCAGGAATATAGAGTTTCAACCATTCTTTCTTTTCTTTCTTATACAAAGGATCGGGCAATGTGAAATGCTTCACACTATCATCTGACAAGCCATTTCCTCCATAAATTATGTTATCTGTATTCAGTACCACCTCATAAGTTCCCGGTGTTACTAAAAAGCCATAATCGGTGAATGATTGACTCGGATTAAAATTGAATACAAAAACAAGATCTTTACGTTGGTACGCTAACACTTGGTCGCCATCGTTGTGCCATATTTCTTGTACAGGGGTTTGCTGGATGTTTTTTACGCTCTTAATTACTTTCAACATATCTGCATCAAAATCACCCAGATAATGATAAGTCAAGTTTTTATTATCGACTAAATCCCATTGGCGGCGAGCATACTTACATGACCATCCATTACCTTCCCTCGGAAAATCGATCCATTCCGGATGTCCGAATTCATTTCCCATAAAGTTCAGATATCCACCGTTAATGGTGCTTGCAGTTAGTAAACGAATCATTTTGTGAAGAGCAACGCCCCGATGAACTATATAATTTTCATCACCTTTCTGCATATGCCAATACATATCTGCATCAATCAGGCGGAAAATAATCGTTTTATCTCCTACCAATGCCTGATCATGACTTTCAGCGTACGAAATTGTTTTTTCGTCTTGCCGACGGTTAGTTACTTCCCAAAACATGCTGGATGGTTTCCAATCTTCATCTATCTTCTCTTTAATTGTCTTGATCCAATAATCGGGGATATTCATAGCCATACGATAATCAAATCCATATCCTCCATCTTCCACCTTGGCGGCAAGTCCTGGCATACCCGAAACCTCTTCTGCAATGGTAATAGCCTTAGGATTTACTTCATGAATCAATTCGTTTGCCAATGTCAGATAGCAGATGGCATTATCATCTTGATGTCCATTAAAGTAGTCGCCGTAATTGCAAAATGCTTCTCCCAATCCGTGGCTATAATAAAGCATGGATGTCACCCCGTCAAAACGGAAGCCATCAAAATGATATTCTTCCAACCAATATTTACAATTGGAAAGTAAAAAATGCATCACTTCATTTTTACCATAGTCAAAACAAAGTGAATCCCATGCCGGATGTTCTCTTCGTCCGCCTGGATAGAAATATTGATTTGGATCACCTGCAAAGTTTCCTAACCCTTCTACTTCATTCTTTACTGCATGTGAGTGAACGATATCCATAATGACAGCAATACCCAATCCGTGTGCGGTATCAATCAACTGCTTAAGTTCTTCTGGAGTTCCAAAACGAGACGATGCAGCAAAAAAACTCGATACATGATAGCCAAAACTACCATAATATGGGTGCTCCTGTATAGCCATAATCTGAATACAATTGTATCCCTCTTTGGCAATACGCGGCAGAATTTTTTCACGAAACTCATTATAAGTTCCGACTTTTTCTTCCTGCTGTGCCATACCGATATGACATTCATAGATTAACAGTGGATCTGTACTAGGCTTAAAAGTTTTCTTTTTAAATTTAAATGGCTTTTCCGGTGCCCATACCTGGGCACTGAATATTTTTGTATTGTCATCTTGTACTACCCGATTGGCCCAAGCAGGGATTCGTTCTCCCTGTCCGCCTTCCCAGTAGACGTGTAATTTATATAAGTCACCATGTTGTATAGTGTCGATCGGTAATTTGATTTCCCAACTACCATTTTTCAGGCGTTTTAGTTTATAAGCAGGCTTTTCTTCCCAATTACTGAATGTACCCACCATATAAATATGTGATGCATTCGGTGCCCACTCACGGAATATCCATCCTTTATCAGTGCGATGCAAACCGAAATAAAGATATCCGGAAGCGAAGTCCGATAACGTAGATTTTCCCCCATTGGTCAATTCGGCCTTCTTATCCATGGCATGTTCAAAACGTCCAACGATAGCGTCTTTGTAAGGTTCCAGCCAAGGATCATTTTTAATAAGATTAAGAGTCTTTTCCATAAAAAGGATGTATTATTGTGTTTCAGAATTAATTTTTTATAGTCACTCAAGAAATATCTGCCCGATTATTACTCAAAATCATCGATAGTGAAATTCGTAAAGTCGGCAAAACGTTTAAATTGCCGGAACACTTCTTCTATTTTGTCCAGAATATCCGGAGTCAAAAAGAAACTGTCCGGGACGGAATAAGCACAAGTGAATTCTTTAGGTTTCAAATAATCAATGTATTTAAAATCTTTCGGGAATCCTTTGGGAGCTGTTTTTAGGAAATCTTCACCTACAATGGGGAAGAATTGCTGAAATTCAGGATCTTCCACTATCGAACGATATTCATCAATGTTATCATAGATAGACTGGCGAAGTGCTTTTAAAATATTAGAAGGCAAGCATAAACTTCCTCCGGCTAGCATGCAACCCTCAGGTTGTATATGTATATAGTACCCACTGTGATAGGATTTTTTCCCTTTTGCGTTAATATATCCCCCAAAATGATTCTTATAGGGAGTTTTATCGGAAGAAAAGCGGGTATCCCGGTAAATGCGATAAGTGCATTCTTTAGGTTGAATACCACGAATACTTTCATCAAAAAGTGAAATACGGGCAATTACTGTGGAAAGGAAATTTTCAAATTCTAAACGGGCTATTTCATACTCTTCCCGATGTTCATTAAACCACTCGCGATTGTTGTTCGCAGTAAGGTCCTTTAAAAAACGAAAGATAACAGGTATATTACTCATTGTGTCATTCTTTTCTGTTTATATCCTACAAATATATAAGAATTATTTGTAACTATCCATAAAACGAAAGAAAAACAGGTATAAAAAAAGCGTCGGCTGCAAAGAGCCGACACTTTAACACATTTATCAATAAAACAGACGCCTCTGTTTCTGACGTACTTACTTATCACAAGCTGGTACAATCTCTTTAATTAATCTTATATCTAATACTATGAAAAACACATCTATATAACATGCCTAAAATGGGTTTTGTTCAAACAGATCGAAAATAAACTTGTTAATAATCGTTATATCCGTATTAGCTCTCTATTGACATCAATCTTTATCTTACCAAAATCAATCATTGCATTGAATAAACAAATCTGGGAATAGTTAAACAATTGGTCTACGGTTATTTCTTTTTCTCTGATTAGATGTTTGTCAATCAATGCCGCTCTTTGGACACCTTTAAGGAGAGGGTGTTTGGGAGTGTGCCACTCTTTTCCGTTAAAGAGAGCAATATTAGCTATAGATGTATCTGTCAACAGTCCATTTCTAGTAATTAATATTTCATCTTGTTCCCGTTTATGCATATAAAGTTCATTTATTGCACTCCGATCTGTACTTTTGTAAGTGTAATCGATATTATCCGAATGAACAATCTGTAAAGAATGTACTGGGCGTATTTGATAAGGTGTGTATAGGATCTCTTCTATCCATCGACTATAGACTACTCTACACTTTATCATTTCTACATTCATTATTGGTTTCAGACTTTCCGATAGATTTAATGGCGGTTCGTCTGGCCAAAAAACAGCACGCGTCTGGTTCATTCGCTCTGTGTGATAATCCAAATTATACACTACTCCTCTCTCTATACGTATCGTTTCAATAAATTGGCACATAAACTTTCTGCTTCATTTCGTTATATTCATTTTCCAAATCACTTTTGCAGGTGATCCCTCCCCCACTTTTAAAAAATATTTGCCCATTCTGCTCTTCAATAAAGCGGATCATAACGGCACTATCCAGTTTTCTCCCGTCAAAGTATCCGGTGATGCCTGTATAGAATCCTCTCTCATATTCTTCTGCTTGCTCTATTATTTCCATTGTCTTGTGCTTAGGAGCTCCTGTAATAGAACCGGCTGGAAGAAGTCTGAAAAGAATTTCTCCCAGATGATCAACATAGCTTTTCGGTAAAACTCCACTTATTTCAGAGCTAGTCTGCAATATGGGACCATGATTGGTATAGAGTGTATCTACATATCGATAGCGGGTTACAGATACATTATCTGCCACTATACTTAAATCATTTCGTATCAGATCAACGATTGTGGCATGCTCTGCTGCTTCTTTTTCATCCTCCATCAGTAATCTTGTGGCAGAAGGTAAAGTTGCATCTATTGTTCCTTTCATTGGATAAGAACTGATTCTTCCATTTTCTATACGAATAAATATTTCAGGAGAAAAAACGACAAAAGTCTCTTTCAACCAAAGTTTGTATAAGGCCCGAGAATGATAAAATATATCTTTTAACCCTAGATTAGTGTTGACGGGGGTCATGCAAGTGAGATTCGTTAAGAAGCTATTTCCACTCAAGATATTTTTCCGTATAATATCAAACGATCTTTTATATTGGCTTAAAGAAATAGGTTGGGGCTGCCATATTATTGGGTATCTTAAAGGTGCAACAACAGACGTGCAGTTTGTAAAACCGTTCAGATTGTAAAGTAGCTCCGATGAATCAATATCATCCACTTTCTCTATAAAAGAACATTCTTGTTTATAATCTATAATAAACAGAAATGCTTTTCCTGCTCCAGCCAGTTTGTTTATACGGTTAATAGCTTCATTTCTACTATAGAATTGCATTATTCTTTGTTTTACTATTTATTCGGGTGGCAAACTTACAATAAAAACAGATGCATACAAAAAAATAGGGTTGCTGATTTGAGCAACCCTATTTTCTTCATCATCTGAATATTCTTCTTACTTAATCATCGCTTTTACCTGATCTTGCATCTGTTTGATTTCAGTTCTATTGGGTGATAAAGTAACTGCCTCTCCCAAATAGTCAACAGCTTTCTTGAAAGCCGCATCCGCCTTTGCTTTTTCAGAAGCATATTTTTCTTTGTTCGAACTAGCTAAAGGAGTTGCTTTCCGTAGAACATCGGCTCCATTATTGTAGAACAATACTCCAAGGCTATATAAAGCGTCAGTCTTCCACTTCTTACTAGTCACATCAGTGGCATGTTTATAGTTCTCTTCTGCTTTCTCAATATTGCCAGCCTGTTGGAATTTCTGTCCTTCTTTCAAATAATAAATAGCATATAATTTTTCAATAGTAGCATTGCCCGGAACAGCTTTGATACCCTCCGTCAATGTAGCAATATACTCTTGATTATTTTTCATATCGCGATAGGCAGCAGACTTACCTATATATGCATTTGCAAGATTATAATTTTTTTTAATCGCAATATCAAAGTAATCGGCGGCTTCTTTATATTTCTTTATGTTATCTGCACATACACCACAATTATAGGCTGTGACAGAATCCTGATTATTAGTCAATTTCAGATATTCGCTGTATTTTTCAAAAGCAACGGCATAATTTTTTGCATTCAAAGCATCATTACCTTCATTCTTCAACTGATTCGGATCTGTGGTTTGCGCAAAGAAATTATTTGCAGTAAAACATAAAGCAAGTAATAAAATAATTTTTTTCATGGTTATTGTGTTTTTAATTGTTTATCGTTCAAATGTAACACGAATCTGATGCAAACACAATATATTTTTCATCTTTTGACTTTTTTGAAAAGTCAGTAACGATAGTTATTTTTACGTTAAAGAATGCAAGAAAAAGCCAATTAATCGGTATTCTAATGGTTCGCTGACATCTCCCTATGTTTGTTACAGAATACTTTTATCTGTTGATATTTTCTTTATAAAATCATTGCATATCTCGTATGCCTCCGTCTCATCTGCAGGATAAGGTTTAAAGAAATATTTTATTTCTTCCCGAGATAATTCAATATTTAACGATTGTTTTTCATCTTTGGATAACAAAAATAACCGGCATCCGATATTTAGTGTTATGTATATAATCTGTCAGTGGATCCGTAACAATTGTTATGATGGAAAACGTAGCATGCTGCTTGCCTGAGTCCTTATCTACCCAAATATCATAAATACCAGCCGTTGAAAAAGCAGTTTCATTTTTCATTATTTGCCATCGGTAGGCCATGCGTAGGTCTCGCATCGCTTCGTACGCCAGTGTGAATACATGAATCTTGTTCACTATCTGCAGGGTTCTAGGGAAACATTTCCGAACAATCTTTTGCATGCTGTTTGCCATGTCAGGTGTAAACTCTTTCACCATATTGCACAGTTTTATGTCAATGAGCAGTTCTCCTTTACTAGTGCCATCTCGTCCATACAGAATGGTATCCTATGTTTTTAGGATAAAGAAAATGCATCATTAAATTAATCCCAATCATTATAATCACACAGATGTTGTTTATACTGATTCTATAACTGCTTTCTATCTAAGCCATAATTGCTCTGTAACAATTTGACAGTAAACAGCATGATTGCCTAAGTAATACTTTTAACACACCTCTATTCTGAATGTTTCCGCCACAATATATGAATTTAGTTATGTTGAAACAATGTTGAAACAAAAGTAGCATCTTAAATCAAAACTAACAGGAATGATGATAGAAAAGAAATAGCTGTAAATTATGTCTTTTAAGGGATTTAGATCAACGCAAAATACTGATAATCAAACATGGTAAAATAAAAAAGACAGCCAATAGACTGTCTTTTTTGTGATTCCGAAGCCAATACATTAAGGCTTGGCACATAGTCCATTACGATCAAATGTTGGTGATTTTTTTTCTTTATTTGTTTAATATTTCTAAATTATGTTCCCCAAATATCAACTTTAGTACTTGATCTTTTTTATCTTTTCTGAGCTTAATTTGGAGAACTGCCTCAATAGGTTCTTTATTATCATTCCTGTCTTCTGCTTTTACATATTTATTAGGATATGTAAATACGTCTATTATCTCCATTCCAAGATTAGTTGCAAAATTTGAAATCTGCCAAATGCTAATTTGCACTTCTCCATTCAAAATCTTACTCATTTGAGAAGCAGAAGTACCCACAAGTTCTGATGCAGCAACTTGAGTAATTCCTTTATCCATAATTATTTTACGGATATTTTCCACAACGGGATGCATTGGAGTTTCTTTTTTCTTTTTCATGTTTCAATATATGAATTGATTATCAGAGATTTATATAATTATATGAAATTGTATTTCAATTTATTCAATTAAATATTTCATAATTTGAAATATTCTATATATGTTTGCAATCGTAAATCACAAAAATACAAAGGTAAACGATGGATAAACAAATGACAATAGCGAAAAAACGCTATTCTTTTAAAAAAGCATATGAAAGAGTACCATTAGGACAGATTGAAACTTTAAAAAAGGAGCTATATGGGGTCTTTAATATTAATAATCGAACCTCTTGGTATAATAAGCTTAAAGGTATAACGTCTCCCAGCGTAGAAGTAGTTAAGGCTGTTGAAACTGTATTTCTAAAATATGGTATTGAAAACTGTTGGGAAATTATAGATATCAAATTATGAACCGCAATGCTATTCTAAGTAAACGTCAGAAACAGTTCATAGAACGTGTTGCTTGGGGAGCTTCTTATAAAGAGGTAGCCGATTTCTTCCATGTAAGTTGGAGTACCGTTGACAATACTCTCCGGAATGCGAAAACGAAATTAGGTCTAAGTAAAGTGACTGAGTTGGGTGCATGGTGGTTCTGTACTAATTACGGAATTAGTTTCGATCTATCCCCTATTGCCAGGCAATGTACGGCAGGAATTATCTTATTCTTATTTTCCCTTGGAGAAGTAACAACAATAACAGATGCATCATATACCATGCAAATAGTAAGAAGGACACGTACAGAATATCGTATCCGTCGACATGAAACTTCTATATATCAACCATATATTATTAACTAAAAGCACATATAAGGAATGTGCCCGGTGCGAATCCGGTTATATGTTATACTTTATTTTCTCAAGCATAGAAGTTTAATTGATTTATTCATTTTTAATGCCGTGTGAAAGGACACACGTAGGGTTAAAGCCCCTGGTTAGGGATTTGTTACACAAAAGAGCCGGGATGTGAATCCCGGCAAAATGGGCCTGATGTAAGGAGGCATATCAATGTAAAATCATTGAAGCCGGGTTCGATTCCCGGAAGCCCACACTAATATTGATCATTATGAAAACAGTACATTCACCAAGCCCGTCTCCAAGTCGAACAAAGAGACAGAAAGCTAATCTATTTACAAACGAGAATCCGGAAGTTATCGCACAAATGTGCATGCAATCTGCACAAAAAGAGCAGCATAAGGTCATGGTTCGCCTTGATAACCGCACACATGTACTTGTTGCTCCGCAAAATGTAACTCCTGAGTACATAGAAATGCTGCGAAAAAAATATCAAATTACCTACAATGCTCCAGCTCGAGGAGGAAGGAGATAATATAGAAGACAGAATATCAACGTACAACAAATAAAAAATGAAAACAAAATTTGTAAAAGAGACAGATCGTAAAGGCACTTATATTATTGAAGGTTCATTTGATGGTACTTTCTTTAATATAAAGAGGTTCATTTGTCAAGTTCAAGAACAAGAAACCGAAAAAGAAACGCAAGAGTTAGCTGATTTTATTTTATCAAAGCTTAATTCCTAACTGATCAGTAATGAAGAAAATACTATTAATTCTCGCAGTTGTTTCGTTGGTAGGCTGCAAAACTGAAAATATCTATCTGACTATATTACCTGCAAAAAGAGTCACGGAAATAACAGATACTATATATGCTGTTCCTGATAATCGTTTTAGAATGGAGTTTCAGAGAGCAGATAGCATATTCAACATCATAGAAAAGGCTTCTGATGATGCTATGAAATCGGCTATTTTAAAATTCAAAACTGAATAGAAATGAGTAAAATCAAGTATAAAAAAATAGCCCTGCTATCAGTGAAGATAACAGGGCTAATAAAAAGCTGGCGACTACCTACTCTCCCACTATTATGCAGTACCATCGGCGTGACAAGGCTTAACTTCTCTGTTCGGAATGGGAAGAGGTGGAACCCTTGTGCTATAATCACTTACTTTTTTATCTTAAAACAGATACTGAATAAGTTCTTTAACCAGTTCTGCAACGACCTACTTCAAAAAGAATTTGAATGCCTTTTGAGCAACGCTCTGTAGGCGAGAGCGTTGCTAAGCACTAATTTTAAACTTTTTCATAAATATAAGTTTAAAGATTTTAGGCTTAATGTTTAATGTCCCCATAGCCATTTTTGGACAGGGCAAAGATAGTGAAAAATATGATAATAGCATGGTTTTCTTGCGGTGTAACCTCCGCAGTCGCTTGTAAAATAGCATTGAGCCTGTATGAAAACGTTCGGCTCTACTACATAGAAACTGGTTCATGTCACCCGGACAACGCCCGTTTTCTGTCTGATTGCGAAAAGTGGTACGGTCAGCCCATCCATACTATCCGAAGTGATAAATATACTTGCGTATCTGACGTATTACGGAAGAAGCGATATATCAATGGATCTACTGGAGCAGCTTGCACATTTGAATTGAAGAAGCAAGTCAGGTACAAATTGGAAAAAGAGCTTGGAAGTTGGGACGGGCAAGTTTGGGGCTTTGATTATGACCCTAAAGAAATAAACCGTGCCATCCGGTTAAAACAACAATATCCAGATACAAAGCCACTGTTCCCGCTTATTGAACGGCAAATAACAAAGCCGGATGCGATGGGGATGCTTTGGAAAGCTGGCATTAAACGATACTTCGTTGCTGTGAATAAATGGCACGTAGAAAAGATAGATATGCCTCTCAAAGTCGCCAATCTAACGAAGGCGAAACGTAAGATAGAGATTTTAATAAGTAACTACGAGCTAAACCCGATGCTGTTTGGCTAAAAACTTGAACTAAAAGAGTATTTTCAGTTAATTAAATTCGACTACTCAAAAACTCACAAAGCAACAGCCGAAGAACTTATCAAGCATTTTA
Source organism: Bacteroides fragilis NCTC 9343 (assembly GCF_000025985.1). Taxonomy (NCBI): domain Bacteria; kingdom Pseudomonadati; phylum Bacteroidota; class Bacteroidia; order Bacteroidales; family Bacteroidaceae; genus Bacteroides; species Bacteroides fragilis. Next base: position 2,721,519 of record NC_003228.3, on the reverse strand, counting down.
ATTCGTAACAAATTTAAAAAGAAATCAAATGGCCTTGGGCGGCTTTATAAAACCCATAAATAAGATGAAAGAGATGTACTGGATTGAAAGATTGGATAATATTCAATGTGTCTTAATAATAGCATTAACATGGTCTGTTATATGGCTACTTATCGTACTTATTGTCCATTTTATGAATGATGACGAAAATGATTCCCTCGATAAAGAAAGATATAGGTCGCGAAAAATAGCTGGAAGTATTATAGCGATATGTACGCTGATTTTGACGTTCCTACCAAGTACCGAAGAAATGTATTGTATCATAGGTATTGGAGGGACTATTGATTATCTGCGACAGAATGAAACAGCGAAGCAGCTTCCAGACAAATGCGTTAAAGCATTGGACTTATTTATAACTAAAATGACAGACGAAAGTAATAACTCTCAAAAATAAAGAAAGGAAAACCTATGTTTAAAGATATAATCGAATTAGACAAACAAGTCGTAGACCGGATCGTAGATAAGGTCCACGAAAACAATTTGGAAATTGAGATGGAAATGGGAGTTGTAAAGGACGGTATGGTTAAAGTCCTCTTCCTCTATGAAGATCCGGAGCTTCTGCAAAGCGTGATAAACGAATCCGTTACTGAAGAGTACGATCTCCCATAAACAGTCCTCTGCCAATCCATTGTAAATGGTTTCATTTGACCCCGAATCAATGAAACAGAACTGATCATGTAACTAATCCCTTGAACTATGTATTTTAATGATGATGAGATAAGACGTATCAAAGATGCTGCCACAGGACATTTGCTTGATGTTGCGCAAGACTTCCATGAACTCAAACGCTCCGGAGTGAATTACAATTGCGATTGTCCCCGGTGCAAAGCCGCAAAGAAACTCTCAATTAGTCCGGCCAAACAAATCTTTAAATGCTTTGGATGCAATGAATTGAAAGGTGGAGATTCGGTTTCTTTCTTAATGTCCGCTGAAGGAATGACCTTCAATGATGCTCTTGACTACCTTGCCAAAAAATTCAATGTCATTCCCGATCAACGTCCGGCCATCAAGAAACAGCCGGCAAAAAAGATGAAAAAAGGCAGCAAGGCTGCCAAAGGTATCGATGTCGACAGTTATTGTGCCAGGATGCTGGCAGAATCAGGTCTTACCTTTGAGGATGTCACAGCAAAGGTCTATAAGACAGGAGATACACAAAGTATATTCGAACAACGTACTTTCCGTCCTGGTACCATTGATGAACGAGGAATGTTAACCACTAAGGGAGATGATGTCATCATTGAATATTATGATCTGGAAGGAATGCCGGTTGTCTTCACCCGGAAAGATAATAAAAGAAGGGACGTTGGTACTCCTCAAGAATATTATCGTATCAGATGGCAGTTTCCGGATGCCCACCTTGATAAAGAGGGTAAACCTTACAAATACAAATCCCCGCGTGGCAGCGGTACTCCGATCTATATTCCGGAGCGCATACGCAGTCTCTATAAGTCAAAGACAAAGATACCCCGTCTCTATATTCAGGAAGGTGAAAAGAAAGCGGAGAAAGCATGTAAGCACGGTATCCCCTCAATCGCAGTCAGCGGTATACAGAATCTCGGTCTTTACGGTGCCCTTCCGGAAGACCTGGTGAAAATCATCTCTACCTGTGAGGTACAAGAGGTTGCTTTTATCTTTGATTCGGACTGGGACGATATCAGCTCCAATATCCGGATCAATGATCAGGTCGAAAAGCGTCCCCGCTGTTTTTTCTATGCAGCAAAAAATTTCAAAGAATATATGCGTTCTCTCAAGAACCGGAACATCTTCGTTGAAATATTCGTCGGACACATTAATAAGAACGAAGCAGGAGACAAAGGCCTTGATGATCTGCTCGCAAATTCTCTGCGCGGAAAGGAAGAAGAACTGGCCGCCGATATTGAGTTTGCCTGCAATGAAAAGAAAGGTTTGGGAAAATACATTGAGATGTTCAAGGTAACTACCTGGACAGATCATAAATTGCAAGAATTATGGGGACTCCACTCTCATGAAGTCTTTGCCGAGCGTCATGCCGACCTCCTGCGTAACCTGCCGGAGTTCCTATTCGGCCGATATCGATGGAAATTCGACGAACATGGAAAAGTAATCTTGGCACAACCTTTTGACGATGATGAAAAGTTCTGGAGAGAAGTCACTAAATATGATCGTAGCCAAAATGAACGTATTGAATATGAGTTCTGCTATGTCAACTCACAAAACTTCTTGCAAAACAGAGGATTCGGACGTCTTCGGAGAATTGATAAGAGTTATCAGTTCATTCACCTTGAACCGCCTGTCGTTCGTGCTATCGATGCCTCTGATGCCCGTGACTACCTGTTTCAGTTTGCCAAGCATAATTGCAAGACTGAGGTAAATGAAATGTTGATTAAAGGCGTGTCTCAATATGTGGGTCCGGACAAGTTATCCCTGCTTGAGTTCATTCAGCCCAATTTCGTTAAGCCCAACCGGGAATCCCAGTATTTCTATTTTGATAAAAATTGCTGGCTGGTCACAAGAGACTCTGTAAGCGAACTCGGTTACGAGAATATCACACACCACATCTGGGAAGAGCAACGTAAAATGACACCGGCCAAATATCTGGGTAAACCGTTGGTTACTTTTAGCCGGCAAGACAACACATTTACTTATGAACTTTCAGAGGCCGGTAAGAAATCCCATTACCTCCAGTTCCTGATCAACACCAGTAACTTTACCTGGCGAAAATCTGCTGAAGAAATAGAGCCGGAAGAAGAGAATGAAAATCGTATCCATCTCCTTAGTAAACTGTGTGCAATCGGATACATGGTTATGGAAGCGAAAGACAATAATGTGGCCAGAGCTGTCATCGGCATGGATGGCAAGCAATCTGAAGTAGGAGAAAGTAACGGCCGTTCCGGGAAATCACTTGTAGGGGAATTGATGCGTAATATCATTCCTACAGCCTATATTCCCGGAAAACGCTCTGATCTTTTTAATGATCAATTTGTATGGAATGACATTCAGGAAAACACTAAACTCGTTTTTATTGACGACGTGTTACAAAACTTCAACTTTGAATTTCTGTTCCCCAACATTACCGGGGATTGGTCAGTAAATTATAAAGGAGGTAGAAGGATCACTTTACCATTTGCGCGATCACCCAAAATGTATATTGCTACCAACCATGCCATCCGTGGCAGTGGTTCAAGTTACACGGACCGCCAGTGGCTGCTTGCATTCTCCGATTTCTATAACGATACCCATAAGCCGGTTGACGACTTCGGGGTCCTCTTCTTCTCGGAGTGGGATTTTGAACAATGGAATCTTACCTGGAACCTGCTGGCCAATTGCGTCCAATTGTATTTGACTTATGGCGTTGTCCAAGCTCCCGGCGAAAGGTTAGAGCAAAGAAAGCTGCGTCAGGAAATGGGTGAAACCCTCATCTCCTGGGCTGATGAATACTTCTCCGGAGAAGAGCATCTCAATGTCCGTTTACCCCGGAAAGATTTATATGACGCATTTTGCCAATACGACAATCAGCAACGAAAGTTTGTATCACCAACCGCATTTAAGAAGAAATTTATAATGTATTGTGCATGGAAAGGTTATGTATTCAATCCTCACAAATATGACAGTATAACCGGGAAACCTTTTCAAGTCGATAAGGACGGGAAGGCAGTTGTAGATGATAAATCCGGAGGTGTAGAGTACTTTACGGTAGGAACCGGAGCCCAACCTATCCCGGAAGAAGATAATAGCCGATTACCACAACCGACAGGTAAACTCGTTTTCTAACTTAAACATAAAAACAATGAGTGTAAACAAATGTATTTTTATCGGCAACATGGGACGTGATGCCGAGGTCCGTACCACTGAAACCGGTATCAAAGTAGCCCAATTTTCCATTGCATGTACAGAGCGCGCTTATACAAACAAAGCCGGTCAAACGATTCCGGAGAGAACCGAATGGATACCCGTCGTAGCCTGGAGGGGATTGGCGGAAACCATTGAGAAGTACACCCACAAAGGGAGCAAACTGTATATTGAAGGCAGATTCACAACCCGGAAGTATGAAACAAATGACGGCCAGAAAAGAACCGTTTCTGAAATCGTAGCCGAAAGTATTGAAATGCTCGATCCCAAACGGGATGTTCCCCCACTCCCTCCGGAACCTGAGCAGAAATTGAGTTATAATCCATAAAATGACATGCCATGAACCTATCTTCTTTTAAACTGACCAATATTAACGAATTGATATCCGTATACAAAGAGAATCCGGAGCGCTTTAATCGCTTTTATAACGCAGTGTATCTGCTGCTGGATAGCATTCCGGAATGCGGAAGTATTCGTGTAATGGATCACTGTGAGGCGTCCTCCTATGACTTGTTTATAAAGTGTGCATGTTGGATTATTCAGGAAGAGACGGAACAGAAAGAGTTGACGGATGCATTACTTGAGTTTTCGGATGATTATACAATTATTCGCCGGTGCGCGAAGTTCGTAAAATCCAAATCCTGGGTTCATTTCTACTCACGACGATAGGAGTATATTATCCCAATTTATTACCCTGTAAAGATACGTCTTTTATTTGATATACACAACATTATAATGATAAAAAAAGAGAATAAAATATTCGTAGTCATATCTCCTGATCCCGTCGAGCGTGAGCAGTTGATCGCACGCCTGGCCGTCCGTTTAGGTTTTGCCAAGATTCCGTCCGATGCACTCAAGATCATAAGCAAGGACATTTATTCCTTTGATCTGGCAACTGCATATTTTGTGCTTTGCAGTAACTATCATTTCCGGGGTTCTATCGTCACAACACAACGGTTGTATGAGCTTGCAGCAAGAGGTATATGTGTTTGTGTAGGTGTGAAGTCACTGCCCCGTGAGTACGAGTTGGTATCTCAAGTGTTTTATCCGAATGATTTGCGATAGCACAAGTCGGAGCATTTATCCGGCCGCGGTACGCATCAGCGTATCGCGGCTTTGTTTTTTCCGTCGTTCCCCCTTTACCCCCTTTTGCTTAGAAGAACGTTTTGAACAACTGTGCCTGAGACGAAGTAAAGCCGGCAACGAGGTGTCTATATATTATTTTTATTTTTTCTTTCTTCTGTAAAAGAGACTACCTTAAAAATATAGAATATTTTTGTGCTTTCGTGCAGACAGGTGCAATTCGGTATTTATTACACTATAAATCAAATATTTAAACATAGCACAAATTTCGTACAAAAACGTACGATTCGTACTAAATTGCACAAAACTGCATTTTGTACGCAGAACATATCAATCGTACAAAAACGTACCATGTTTTGTACGGGTATAAACCGATTATAATCAGTACATTATACAATCAGGCTGCACGATTTACACAATTGCACAAAAAAGGAGTACCGTTTTTGCAAGGGGGATTAGTTTGTTCCGGTAAGTCTTGCTTATGTCCGCAAAACTTTGTATATTAGCGTAAACCATTCTATGACCTAAATGATAACTACCAAAATCGAAGTTCCTCCGCATCTATGTGAGTATATCCGCGGCAAATACTGTAACCTGACCTCTGATCCGGTCCGTTTTCCCGATAACCTGAATATCTATCACGTGATATTCGACCTTCTTCAGAAGAGACCGTCGGAAGCTCCGGTTGATCGTGGTAATTTAGAAATCTGTCTGCCTGAACGAAGTATAGGCAAATCCCCAGTGACCTACAACTATTTAGGGCTTCGCTCCCAGGTAATCATTTCCCGGAAAATAGAATTGATGATGTGGGCGGAGTTGCATGAATACCTGGACGAACAGAAGCACCGGTATGGAATCAAATACATTGATGGAGTGCAATTCTTCATGCGCAGATATGGAATTGATTCTCTTACGGAAGAAGCTTTTCTCAAACACTACCAGCGTTGGAGGGCAAAAGTGAGGAGAAAAGAAAAAAGGAGCTATAAAAAGCGAGAATAATTCATCGAGTAAGCGTAGTTAAATGTCCTTTTTTTGAGTGAAAAATGTTCGAAAAGAGAGAATCACAGATAGTATATTGTAAATCAACAGAATATGAATACAAACAATATCGGAGGAGTCATTCAGGCAGATTTCCTGTTCACGGATGAAATAAGTTTATTTTCAGTCATCAATCACTCAGCCGTTATCAGCCTTCACCGGCCCAATACCTGGAGAAACCTGCCTATCACCTATATGGGAGTTTCTCCAGATGTGGAAGCGGACGACACTCAGGCCGGTACGCTATACAAACAAACCCTTACCATCCGCCTGAAACGCACAGGACTGACAGATTCAGAACTTCACATCCTGCGGACTATCAATGTACGTGGTTGCGTAGTAAGATGCAAGGATGCGAATGGCAATATCCGATTGTATGGAAGTAAAGAGTACCCGCTTCTGGGAACCGTGATAGAGAAAACAGGAACCAAGGCCTCCGACCTCTCCGGAATTGAAGCCACTTTTTCCGGAAAAGGCGCCTATCCTCCACTACCTGTTACAGAGTTATAACCGTCCTTCGACATCATTATATATAGCCGTATCATTGCAACAAAATAAGTGCAATGAGCCAAAAACGCATCATCTTATCAGATTCATCACTCAACCGGTACGGCTACCGGGTTCTTACTGCTGGACTTCTTCTTGAAGCTTTCATTGACAACCCGGTGATGCTGTATGGGCATTTCCGTGATGAAGGATCACCCCTATGGTGTGATTACAAAGCAATCGGATATTGGGACGATATCAAGATAGAGGACGACGTGCTTTCTGCTATTCCTGTTTTCGACAAGGTAGACGATTTATCGAAGACCATTGCCGCGAAATACGAAGCAGGGACCTTACGGGCCGCAAGTATTGGTATACGTATCCTGGCCACATCCTCCGAAAAAGAATATCTGCTTCCGGGACAAACACGCGAAACTGTTACCAAAGCAGAAATCATGGAGGCTTCCATCGTGGATATCCCGGCCAATTCCCATGCTGTGCGCTTATACGACCGTTCCTCCTCCGTTTTACTGGCAGCGGGTATGGACACGAATATTGTGCCAGCATTAACAATCCCAAAAGAAAAGGCAATGAATTACAAACCATCATGGACCGGCTTCCTCTCTTTCCTGGGAATTTCAAAAGATAAAGCGGAAACCACCGAACTGTCTGCTGAAAACCTGGACTCTATCCATGCTGAAATGGAACGATTAAAGACAGAGAACGCTACTCTTGTACAGGCTAAGACCGATATTGAAGAGAAACTTAACTCTGCCAACGCGAAGATTACAGAGCTGAACGGTTCTACATCCGGCAAGGATAACGAGATCAGTACTCTCAAGAACTCTATCACTGAGAAGGATTCTAAAATCACCCAACTTGAAGAGCAAGTGAAGAATCTGAAGAACGGTCCTACACCGGGGCATGCCGGTCTGACTCCTGAACAAGAGCCTGAAGGTAGCGGAACCCAGGAAGAGTTATCTGCTTTTTGTGACCAGAACGCAGGAAACTATCAAGCCATCACCGAGAAATTAAAAGCTGAGGGCCTGTATTAATAACCTAAACTTTAACTATTAAAAAGTCTATTCAAATGGCTGCAAATAAACTAATTGATGTCTCTAAACTGAACGAAGCACTGGTCATTTATGACCAGGCACTTCGTGCGCTGCCGTTTGCCACCCTCACCGAAGTGGCAAACCTACTGAAGCTGAATGTTATGGACCTGCAAGGCAAACACGCACGTATCAACGAGCGTCGTCGTGCCGGTGGTACGCAATCGTATAAAATCGGAAAGAACTTCGGACTGGTCGATAAACTCTTAGGTTACGAACCCTCAGTCATCGAGCCAAAAGATGTTGTCTGCATCACCAAAGAAAACTCCCAGAAGTACGATGATAACGAACTGCTGATCATCGGTGGCACTCCGGTAAGCAACACTACAAAAAAACATCCGATGGAAACCAAGGTTGCATTTACCCTGGTACGTTCGCATCTGGAAGATATCGTATATAGCCTGTTCTCTGCCGAACGGGATGAAGATTCCAACTCACCCGGCGGGGCTTTCGATGGTATTTATACCAAGATGGACATGCTGATCACTCGTGGCGATGTAAATGCGGCCCGTGGTAATTTCGCTATTTCCGGAGAGTTTGCCGCGCCAACATCAGATACAGATTATGCAGCTTACGAGAATCTGGTGGAATGGATCGGAGGGGCAAACACCTACCTTCGTTCTTCAATAGGCGGTGTACCACAGCTTTTGTGTGCTGAAACCGTTTTGAAAGCTGCCCGTTCAGCATTACGTAATAAGTTACGCATGCAGGAATATCCTTCCATGCAACGCATGCTTGAACTCTTGCGGGAAGACGCCATGTGTCCGAACCTGATTGTCTCCTCCCACGAAGCTTTAGGCCAAGGTTCCCGGCTGACCCTTCAGAAAGTTGGTAACATAGACGTGGCGTTCAATACTCAAGCGGCTTCTAAATTCTGCCAGATACGTGATATTTACGAGGACCCGAACGAATGGCAGTTCTGGTTGCAGGCAGGATACGATACACGTATCAATGACTGGCATGAGAAAGTCTTCCGCTGTAACGAGCAGAAGAACGAATCTCTCGACCTGGCCGGCGACTATTGTAAAACCGGTGGAGTGCAGGTAGCCATCACCGGCACCGACAAAGGCCAATGGAGTATCCAGGGAAAAGTTGCCAAACGCGGTAACGGCCAATGCATCATTGGACTTCCTCCGGGAAAATACACCATCGAGTTCACTGATGCCGATGGCAAGACCAAACCGGCAAATACACAGGTTACAGTTGTTGCCGGTGAAGTAGCCACCGCTACCGGAGCCTATACTTAACTAATCCGGGGAAGGGAGTCTTACCTTCCCCTACATAAACTAAACAATTACCTGATTATGAAACGATTTATTCTTTGCATTTCATGCCTGCTTATCTGCTGCCTGTTCTTGTTTCCGGAAGTACAAGCGGCCATTCCGGATACCGGAAACTGGATCAGCCATCATCTTCTGACATCAGACGGTTTAACCGTTCTGGCTGCCGGTCCGGCATTTGCCCCGTTAAAATGGAATATCGGGCAAAACAACATGGGAGGTTATAAAGGACGGCTGCTCTTTATTCCGTATGACGCTCCTTCAACCGTACCAATGATTCCGGTAAAGCCTACTACGAATGAGGACCTGATTACCGCTTCAGGATCATTCACTTTTCCAAGTGGCGGAACCTACACTCAGCCGATTTACTTGTATTCCACAAAAGGGAAAGTAGGTTATAAAGCGGAAATTCAAGGCGAAACGGACGGAAAATCTTTTAAGCAGACTTTAGAGTTTTTCTTTCCCGGCAATACTCCGGGAATGCATGCTTTCAGTACACTTGTCAAGAACACTCCGGGGTACTTCGTCTTCGAAGATTCCGACGGCCAACAATTCCTGATGGGTAAACCGGGCATGTATGCCGATGTATCACCCTCCTTTGATGGTGGTAAGCTCGCCGCCGATCAGCGGGGAACTGCCTATACAGCCACTTGTGACGCAAATGAATCGGCTGTTGTTTTAGGAACACCAATCGACATGGAAGTCATTGCAGGCCTAAAACCGGCTCCAAGTCCCGGAGGTTAACATAATACATATATTTTATGACAAGAAACGAACAGTTAGAAAAATGGTTGTCAAACCGTCAGCGTACCTACGCTGACGGTATGGAACTCTTTAACGCTTTAGCAAAGGCAAACACCAAGAGCAGCTATGGGAACTATCTTTCCCAGGCACCGGAGAATCCTCACATTTTCGATCCCCACTTTACACAATTAGTCAATATACTGACTAAAATAGCCAGGGAAATAAAAGATGCTCCTTCTGTTTACCCGGCTGCATTCGAAGAGATCCTGATCGTTCAAACACTGAATGACGAACAACGGACTCAAGAAACCGATATCCGGAAAGAGGCAATCGACCGCCTCCAAGAGGAGATCGACGGACTGCATAACCGTATCAGCGAACTTGAGAGTGACACGGAAAATCATGCTGACGAACTCTCAGCTTTAAATGAAGAGTTCGAGGAGAAAATGAAAGAGCTCTCCGCTATCCGGGGCGAACTGGATGCCTTGAACACTCCGGGCGTCAAGATCGTAACAGAAGAATCCCTCACTCCTGCCTTACGTAAAGCATACGCCCGTATCAAAGAGATCGCTCCCCTGTACGCCAGTCTCCATAATGATATTGCGAATCCGAATATCCCGGCAGAGGAACGTCACCCCCTCGCAGAAGAACTCTGCAAGTTGGACGACGAACGTCGCAAACTTTGGAAACAGATTGACGATTACGCAGAGGGCAAACAGGCAACCTTAGAGCTTGATGCTAAACGTCCTGAGTATAGTGAAAATGCAGTGGTCAGAGGCTTCGAAATAGCCCGTCAGATCAAACGTCTGAAGCAGAACATTACGAACAGCAAAACAGCCGCAGAGAGGGCCGGGAAAGAGGGAAAGCAGGCTGTTCTGCAGAACGCACTCGACCGGATTGCTAAATACGAAACTGAATTAGCCGCTTTAACGGCAGAATTATCGGCAGAACAAGGTGAAAAGGTTTCAGGATAACTTTCCTTTGGCTTTGTGTCCCGGTTCTATCGAACCGTTCATGCACAAAGGAGACTGGGCAATACATGAAGTGTTGCCCTCTCTTTTATCTGAAATCGGACCGGCGGATATAAGGATCGCTACATTCAGTATCTCAGAGGACAGTTTACGCCCTCTCTTCTTCCTGGCCGATGATAAAAAAATTACAGGTCTGACCCTCCTGCTCGATACGACGGTAAAACGGCACAAGCTTGACTTGTTACTGTTTGCCTCCAACATCACACCACGCATACGGATTGACTCCTGTCATGCAAAAGTGTTATTGGTGGAAAATGACAAATATCAGTTCGGTATTGCCGGTTCCGCGAACCTGAACCAGAATCACCGCTGGGAAAATGGCTTCTATTTCACTTCCGGAAAGCATTTCAATTACTTCTCGGAAATGTTCGAGCAGGCATATAATCAAGCAATCAGTTACGAAATATTAGAATAGAAATGGAGTTATCAGATGAAACCTTGCAACAAATCAGAGAGATGGCCGCAGCTCTGCTGCCTCCGGCAGAAATCGCCATTCTAATTTCGCTGCCTGCCGGTGAACGCAGCTACTTCTGTGATATTTGCAAAAATCATCATCATTCTCCTATCTACGAAGCATACCATCAGGGACGCCTGCAAACAAAATTCGAACTCCGAAAAACTGTGATCAAGTTAGCCAAGGCCGGAAGTCCGGCGGCCGAGCCACTTGCTGATAAATACATGAAAGAACAAATCATCAACGACTAAATTATGCCGAAAAAAGACACAACCTACGACCGCATCGAACGCTCCCTGTTCAAAGATCGGGGTGAATCCGCTCTCCAGTTATCACCAAAGGAGATGGAAATTAAGAATCGGATGATGCTTTGTGTTAGTAAGAAAATGGAAAGCCCATTAATTGAAGACCAGGAGCTCGTTACTTTTCTCATGCACGGATGTGGAGGGCAAGCGGAACCTGTTTCCCAATCACAGGCCTATCGCGATATCGGTATGATCAACCGGCTGGTCGGTAACATCCAGTTAGCGGCCAAATCTTGGTATCGCTACATGATTGTAGAAGGAGGAAAGAAGGCATTTCAACTCGCTATCGACAACGGAGATGCTAAAGGAGCTGCCGCCGCTCTCGACAAGATAGGTAAATACACCCGTTCCGACAAAGACGATGACGCATTCGACTTCGGTCAGCTTATTCCCCCATCTTTTGAACCTTCTGACGATGTGACGACACTTGAGGGTATTGAAGTGATAGACAATCTGGAGCAACGCCGCCAGGAACTCCGCAGCTTATGCAAAGATATGTTGACCAAACAGGCGACAGATATTCAAACCATTGAAGAGGAGGATATTGAAGAATGACAGCCCAAGCCTCTCCCATACCATCGGCGTACGAACTCCGGATGAAACAGGCCAATGTGATACGGAAGTTCTTCAACAAAATGCAACGCCAGGCAATGGCTATTGCCGCACATGACGAATACATCGTTGCATCGCGTGGTACCGGTAAGTCAGAAGGTATCGACGCCCGCTTCATTCTCAGAAACGTCTGGGAAATGCCCGGTTCATTGGGTGGAATGATCTCTCCCAGCTATGCCAAGGCATGGGGAAATACCCTTCCGGCTATCTGTAAAGCACTCGCCGAATGGGGATACATTCAAAATATCCATTATGTCGTTGGCCATAAAGCACCACCTTCCATGGGCTTTGCCAAGCCTGTCCGTCCGGTACTCGGAGACGGATGGAGTAATGCTTTCCATTTCTGGAATGGCACGGTTATGGTTATTCTTTCCTTTAATCAAGGGATGTCCGCAAACTCCATGTCGCTTGACTGGGTGATAGGGCCGGAGGCAAAGTTCCTTTCCTATGACAAGATAAAGAACGAGGTCAATCCGGCCAACAGGGGAAACCGGCAATATTTCGGGCACTGTCCTCACCATCACAGCGTATGTTACTCAACGGACATGCCCGGATCATCCATGGGACGTTGGATTCTCGACAAACAGGAAGAGATGCAGCCCCCACATATCCAACTCATTCGCAACCTGTATAAAGAACTTCAGGATTACAAACGTAAACCGCTGACCGAACACACCATGCGGATGATCCGGGAACTTCAACGTGATCTTGACATAGCCCGGAAGTTTCAGCCTGCACTCAAACCGAATGATAAGAAAAAACGGGAATACACTGTATTTTATGGTGAATATGATGTCTTTGATAACCTTGAGGTCCTGGGAGAAGACTTCATTTGGCAGATGCAACGTGATTCTCCCCCGTTGGTATGGCGTACCGCCTTCCTGAACGAACGGCTGATGAAAGTTCCCAATGGCTTTTATAGTGCCCTGGACGACCGCATACATTTCTATCAGCCGGCTGATAACGGAAGGCTGAAGAATCTTGGAAGTAATTGGAAGCAACTGAGTTCCTGCGGCTGCCTGGGAGACGGTGACCTTGATTTTGACAAAGAACTGCATATTGCATTCGACTCCAATGCGTCAATCTCGACAGCGGTAGTGGCACAACTGGACGAGAATACGATGAAAATCATCAAATCGTTCTATGTCAAAACCCCATCCAAACTCGGAGACCTGGTACAACAGATAGCTGACTATTACCGTCCCAAGCTCAATCACGATGTAGTCGTCTACTATGATCATACTTTTACCTGGGAGTCGGGCTCCACAACAGAAACCTATGCGGATATCATTGAACGTGTATTCAAAGAGAACCGGTACACTCCTGCAATGGTATATGTCGGACAGGCACCCAAACATGAATGGAAACACCTCAATATCGATCTCGCATTGAAAGGTGATCCGCAATTCCTGTGGATTCGTTTCAATCTCTATCAAAACGAGTTCCTCAAGATCGCCATGGAGCAAACCGGTATTAAGCAGGGTAAAAACGGTTTTGAGAAGGACAAAGCTCCGGAAGGTACTGACGATACTCCGGACAATCCGGATCAATACAAAACCCATGTTACGGATGCCTTCGACACATTATGGCTCGGTATGAATTTCTACTTCACACGTCCGGGAACCGGCACCGGAGGAATATTTTTCCTCAATCGGAAATAAAATACCGCTTTTCGTAATTGCTAAAATTACGTCAAACAACCGCCATTTCAGGCGTTTAAAATCCCGCCCCCTCTGCCAAAAGAGTAATCGGCGGACTCCGCTTCACCCCGGCGCAGCCGGGCGACGCAAAAGCATTCTCCCCCTCTCTCAAGGTCTGTCAGAGTGCTTTTGCTGCCCGCTGTGCCACTTTTTCAATCATTCCAGCACATTTCTTAAATAAAACAATCTTATTTTTGCTGATTTCTACCTTTACTTTATCTCCTAACTGGAAACCGTATTTTTTTAAATACTCTCCTTTCAAATTAAACCCGATTGTGCCTTTACCATTTTGCGGAAGTCTGACACATTGCAAAACTTTCTCCATATTGCTAACATTTAGGGGTATAACGTACAAAATTGGCGGGAATCATGTTTTTTACCGGCTGTATGATCCCTGTCACCGGTAAAGGCTTTAAATCATCCGCACATGCAGGCGGTTGGTTTATTATTCCGGCTTCCACTTCATAAACGGTCGGTATCTTGGTTACACTATCAACGATAATCAACCAACGATGCCAATATTGATCCGTCAAGGCATTCATGTGCAATACTTCCCCGTTTAAGCTGTTCAGACACAAATTAATGATAGTCATGAGACAGCAGGTATATGAGATATCAATCCCGACAAAAGTCAATGCTCTATCCTTTTGGGCTGCTGATAAAAGGAGTCTTCCGCTACCGCATGCAGGGTCCAATACCCTCCGATCTCCCTGTTTAGGCTGATCACTTACTTTAGGAGCTGTTATCAATTGGTTCATTAATTCACATACCCCAAACGGTGTAAAAAACTGCCCGTTTTGGGCGTTGCTTAAAAACTCTTGAAAATAGTCTCCGAACGGGTCTACCAGTGGTTGCCTGTCCATCTGCATAACAAGTGCGGCAAAAGCCTGTGAAAACAAATCCAGTTCTGTTTTGTCATAGGGCTTTATCGTTTTGAAATAAAGTTCTTCCTTACGTCCCATTGAGAGACAACAAACGACTATTTGCAGAAAGTCATTAAATACCTTTTCCCGTCCGTGTTTTGGGGATAGCTTTTCCAAATACTCCCCATAAGTAGTTAAATCATTGTTTTTCATATACCTGCAAATTTGAGAATACAAAACAAATCGGATAGAAATTCATTGGGTCATTATCTTCTCCCTGTGCTTCTTCTACTTGGGTCGTCTCTACTTTCTTAGGTGCACCCCAAAGGCATAAGGCATGGGAACCTTTTTTAATACTCCTGCCCTCCTTATTCCACTGTTTCAGCGTTTTAAGTTCGGTATGACCAGACTGTGCGTATATCGCTTTCAGTCCATCGTTTACCGTAGGAATAGCAGCCTCTTTCACCAAAATTTGAAGCGGCTTTGATAAACCTTTTAATATTGTGCGTTTTTCTTGAATTGTTTTTGCAGAATCAAAAATATTTTCCATCTTTGCAGTACGTTAAAAATTAAACTTCGGTTTGATTTTGTTCCCCCTTCATCGGTGCAACGATGTAGGGGGGATTTTGTTTTAATTTAGCCGTTCCAATTCTGAACGAATTTCTTCTTCGGTTTTCGCCAAGTGATTATTTAAATCTAACATCCAATCAGATAGCAACTTACCAATTGCAACGGGATTACTTGTAGAAATGGAAAGCCCTTTTGCGTCTACCAAAGTAAGTTGGGCATTATTTTTATCATGTGAGATAGTAAAGCTTTCAAGCTGTTTCCGCTTTTCTCTCACTTCTTGATATTTCTGACGGAGCAGATAAACACGCTCCGCCTTATCGGTCAGTTCATCAATACTTAGACGCTTATTGGGTGCGGCTACTACGGAAGAACTCTCTTTCTTGGAAGTTTGAACGGGAGTTTCAACTTTGGCCGAAACCTGTTCTTTCGTTTCTTCTTCGGTTGGAAGGGATGGCAGCACAATTAGAGGGGCTGTTTCATTCTTCTTATTAGCTACATTACTTAACACTACGGCTTTAGCCTCTGCGCTTTTTGCGCTCGATACATTTTTCATTTTGTTTTACGTTAAAAATTAAACATTTAAGTGATAGGAGTGCAACCCTATCCCCTTTTGATTACATTACAAATATAACACTTTTTTTTCATACACGAAAACATAAATCCTTGTAAAACAGTGCATTAAATACATGCCACAAATAAATATCACACATCACATACAGACGTTTGCTCTCTTGTCTCAAAATTATTTTTCCGACATCCGAATCATTTTTTCAAAAATCAACCCGCATTGGGTTAACAAAGAGATACTTTTGGGAAGAAAAAGCGTAAACCTATAATTTATGTTAACGCAATTTTAAATCTCAGAAGATTCCCACGGCAAAAAAAATAAAATACTGATTCACAAAGAAAAAAGGGTCTTAAAGGGGAAAAATTTCCCCTTTATCCGTCGGAAGACCACGCACCGCCCTCGGAAAAAGTTTCGCCTCAAACTTTTTTTTCTCTCTTATATGCTGCCCCCTCCTCAAAAATCATCGCACATGCGATACCGCTCCGGCACATTGTGCCGTTTTTCTGTCCTTTACGTAAGCGCTTGTACACAATACATTTGCAATAAAAAAGCGATGAATGAGATTCTAAATTATATCATGGTCTTTCTCTTCGGTGGCGGTTTAGTCGGAACCGCCACAGCATTTGTCACTATCAAATACACCAAGAAACGTGCAGAAGCTGATGCAATGAAAGCGATGCAGGATGTCTACCAGGAAATGATCACCGATCAAAGAAGTTACATCAACTCACTCAAACAGGATAAAGAAGATAGTGAGGCACGCTGGGAAAATAAAGTTGAAACATTATCCAAACGTATTGAGACTATGGATTTGAAAATCAACGAAAACAATCGTTTGATAACAGAGCTAAAAACCATGAAATGTACCGATTTAATTTGCCAAAACCGTAAACAATGAAACATCATGTACACCTTATCATTTATTTTGCTTGCATTTCAGTTGGTATACTGCTGTGTGCTTGTCGTTCTTCTTCTCTACATTCTAATCAATTCAAAGAGAATGGAACTTTTCAGCATAATTACAATGAACTCAATACCGGTACCGAAACCATTGCCTCACAAGTCAAAACCACTAAAGACGAACACGGTTCATCCTGGAAGATCACGTACCATTTTGACACGGCACAAACACCCGATCCCACAACAGGCCTACCCCCGCTATCGGGTATCGAGATTGAAGGGAGCGAAAAACAGAGTAAAACCGCGCAGGAAAGTAATGACACTGTACACTCTTCGAACAGCTCTTCAAAGAGAGAGGTATCCGGTCAAACCATACAAAGGGAATCCGGGACAGAGACCAGGAAAGATAGCAAAGTAGCAACCGGTACGGATGATGGCATAAGAAACGGCCTCAGTATCGGGATACCTTTGCTTTTTATCATCATAGCACTATCGTATTATGCCAAGCGACAGAATATATCAAAGTAAAGTCTGGGAACTTATGGAGCAACGGAAAGAGGGTAAACCCATTGAGTTCTCCATTGAATTCTGCAAAAAAAGTACCGGTGAACTCATTACTTACGAGCGTGCGGTACTTAGTTCATTTCATAGTAGCGGAAGCACTGTCAACATACTTCAAATAGGTGAGTATGCTCCCAGGAAAATCCGGAGATGTCTGATTACACGATTTAATAACATCAAAGTTTATTTCTAATGAAGAAGAAACAACCTGAGCCCCAATTATTTCAAAAAGGATATGAAACTTATGCAGTCACCAAAGGCGGAAAAGGAATCATAAAGTTCAGTGATAATAGCGATATCACAACTGACCGGGAGACCTCTACCGTTGAAGTAGTCCCCAAAGGGAAAGCGGCTCCAATTAAGTTTGTTCCCAGAGGGCGGAACAACAACATGATGTATGACATTATGAAGAAGATCGGGGCAAACGTAACTGTCGGCAGCAATGTGGAATTTAAAAACAAGGTAGTATATGGAGATAGTGTCCTCGTATATCGTAAATACCGGGATAAGGAAACCCGAAAAATCATCAAAGAAGAAGTCTTGCCCGAAGAATATCCGGATATATTCGATTTTATAGAAAACAATGACATACCATTTATCCGGATGGAGATAGCGAATGATTTAGTGATCTTCTACGATGCATACGTCGAATATATTTTTAATCAGGACACTCAGCCCAGACTGGTACAAGTAAAGGCAAAGGAAGCAACCTGTTCACGTATTAGCGTAATCGATGAGAGGACCGGCAAGAGTGAATATCATGGTTACTCAGCCAAATGGCATGAAGGTATGCCGGATGATGTAATTGCGACGCCACTACTGGACCGCCAGGCACCTTTGCGGGATTTAAAGACACGAATGGGTTTGCTTCCCAATGAAAAGGGAACAAAAGAGATCGTCAAAGACCGCCGCTTCATCCATAACATTCGCATAGCGACTCCCGGACGATTCTATTACAGTAAACCATATTGGTGGAGTGTATTCGTTTCCGGATGGTACGACTTTGGGAATGCCATTCCTATCTTTAAGAAGGCTTTGATCAAGAATCAAATGGCATTGCGCTACATCGTCTACATCAAAGAGGATTTCTGGGGAAAATTATACGCGGATGAAAAGATTACGAACGAAGCAGACCAGGCTGTACGGCGGGAGACCTTCCTTCAGGACATGAATGACTTTCTTGCCGGAGAAGAGAATGCAGGTAAAGGCTTCGTGTCCCATTTTCGTTATGACCGAGTAAAAGGATTTGAGGATAAGGATATCATCATAAATACTTTAGATTCCTTCTTCAAGGGTGGCGAATACATTGAAGACAGCGAGGAAGTAAGCAACACCATCTGCTATGGCATGAATGTACATCCCTCCATCATTGGTGCCGCTCCCGGCAAAGGTAAGAGTATTAACGGTACTGAAGCCCGTGAGCTGTTCATCATCGAACAAGCCTTAATGAAAATGTTTCAGGAAGCCACGCTCACTCCCCTTTATTTTGCCAAAGCCGTAAACGGATGGCCGAAAGATATCTACTTTTCCGTCACCAACTGTCAGCTTACCACACTTGACAAAGGGACAGGAGCTACTAAAAATACAGGTTTAACCCCAGAAACAGAAGAAAAATGAATGCTATCATCCCTGACATCGACACACTCAAGAAAGTAGTCAAAATCAATGCTACACTGCCTGACGAAGCTATCAATCCGTATATTGATGATGCTATGGATATCTATCTGACGCCATACATCGGTATCAAAACCGTAGAAAAGGCACTGACCGGAACTGATAAAAGGCTGAATGATAAAATTCTCCGCACCCTGGGGCCTCTCACCCTGATGCTTGCCACTCCGGAACTTGGCATACGTATCGGAGACAGTGGAATTACGGTCGAAAACAAACAAGGTACCTACTCACCGGCCAATGAAGCAAAAATTGCCGCCGCTAAAGAAAGCTTCTACTTTCGTGGCATGCAGGCCCTTGATCGGCTACTCACTTTTCTGACCGATCATCCGGAAACTTACCCCGAATACGTCGAGCACTGCAAACAAGTCACAGATTCTTCTCCATGCTTCATCCGTGATGCCAGAGAATTTCAAGATACCGGTTTAGTCAATATCGAGTATTCTACCGTATCGTTCCGTATGATGCTACCTACTGTCCGGCAGTTGCAAGAACGCAATGTGCGTGAAATACTCAAAGAAGACCTATACCAACGTCTGCTTGATGCCCACACCGCAGGGAAAGAACTGACACCTAAAGAAAAGGTACTGCTGGGGCACATACTCCGTTACCTCGCTAACAAAACCGCTGAACTCTATACATCACAGACCTCACGTGAACAGCGTACCATCAACGACACACCGGAGTTTACTCCCATTATCCGGCCCATCTACCAGGATCAGGCAGCAACCGGTAATTTCTTCGCCGATCAAGCGACCTACTACGCCGGAAAGATACAAAATTTCATTTCCGAAAATGCTGAGGAGTTAGGAGTCACACCAACCGTTACCGCTATAAACTTTAACTCCAAAGAAAAGCGAATATTCACCTCTATATCATAACAATATGCACACCATTCAGATAAATGATGATTGTTACCGAGTTCCGGAAAGCTGGGATGAACTCACCGAAAAGCAACTGAGCTACCTGGTTAATCTTACACAAAGCGATATTCCCATTGAAGAACTGAAGGTACACATGATGCTATATTGTCTCAATGCACATGTTTACCGGTATCGGGATATCTATCGCCATCAAGTAAAGATCAGCATTGGGACTTCCGGCAATAAAGTGCCTTTCCGCACACACAAGAAGAAATATTTGCTTTTTCCTGAAGAAGTCAATCGGTTGGCCGAACTCTTCGACTTCCTGTTGATGTGCGAAAAGGATACCGAAATGAAATACCATGTACACCCGGAACTAACTGTCAATCCCTATCGGGCATTCTTTTGCCGGTTCCGTAAATTCCGTGGTCCGGAAGATGGGCTGCTCGATATTCGCTTCGAACAGTTCATGCACCTGCAACACTATCTTGACGCCATGAATCAGGACCCGGAACAAATTAACCATGCTCTGGCCTGTTTATGGCACACAAGCAAAACATTCAATATCAATCGTCTGGAGAAAGATGCTTCCATTCTCAGCCATCTTCCCCACAGAGTGAAAATGATTATGTACTGGTACATTATAGGGAGCCTGGCCTATCTTGCCAATGGCTTTCCCCGTATCTTTTCCGGAAACGGAAAGAGTAATGGTCGCGTCTTTGATTCGCAAATGCGTCTTTTAGACTCCCTCGCACAGTCAGACATGACCAAAAAGCCCGAAATAAAAAAAGGATTCCTGATCGATGCCCTGTATACGATGGATGAATCTCTGAGAAAACAACAAGAACTGAATGAAAATATGCAGAACAAATAAAAAAACACTCTCGCATAAAAAATAACGGTTTGTTTATTTGCACAATAAACAAATCGTTATTATATTTGCAGTGTGTTAATGACACAGAGATGTTTGATAAGGTTGAAGGTCTAAATGACCGTGAGGAAATGCTTGATCATTTGAGGTTCCTCATCCGATACGAAGAAGAAATTCTTGAAGATGGAATTCTTTATTCCGAATCGGAATTCTACGATGAACTCTACAGCACCATTACAATGATTGCCGAGAGCTTCAACGAAGAATGAAAAAGGTAGGGATTCATTATGAATCCCTACCATCAACCTTATCAACATCTTCTTTATTACAGATTACATTAATAATATTACATTATGGATAAGCAGACGGAAAATAAGATTAGAGGCCTTGTAGATCAATTCCACCTCTTACGTACCAAAGAAGGTGCTATCAAATTTGATAACATATGGAAAGAGCTGACTGCATCCATCCCACTTGAAGAACGTAGTGAAGCAGGAAGAATCCTCCGTGAAGAGATGAAAAGCCGGAGAGAGCGAATTAGACGTACTGATATTGATGTACGTAATCAGATCGGAGATTTAGGAGACGTTATTTCCTTATCATATATTGCTCAACACTATTTCCAAAAAGATAGGAGCTGGTTAGCTCAACGCATTAACGGAAACATCGTCAACGGAAAACCCAGTGCTTTTACCGATGATGAATTAGAACTATTCAAGTTTGCACTTAATGATATAAAAAATAAGCTATCGGAAACCATATTAAACATCAAATGACATTAACACAACCGAGAGAGGGAAGCCGATACTCCCTCTCTTTTTGTATTTCCAATACCGATAACGGATGGAACGGCTTGGATTAAAGAATAAACATTTGAGCAACTACACCGGAATTGACAAATGTACCGTTTCTTCCATCCTTTCCGGAGACAAGGAATTGACCAAATGGCACAAAGTGGCTCTATACTACTTTTTCAAGTATTATGAAGTAGCCGGCTTTTAATAAACAAGTAGGGGTATCAGCATTGATACCCCTACTCTCTTACATATTATTTAAAATATTTTTTCCGTTTAGCCCATATGTCGTATATGAACGGCAAAGCTACACACAATAACAAAAAGAAATCATCGTATTTCTGCACAATGCCTAATTTGAACAACCCCCTGATTACAAAGTAGACGATTGGTATTAAGCATATTTTGAGAATTAATATTTTTCTATCTTTCGTCATATCAAATTCCTTCTTAGACCTTAACTAACGTCCCATCTGTTGCTATCGTTCAAGCATATAACGGCAGCAGCTCCAGCGACATAACCAAACGCATACTTACGGAACATACTTGCAAGACCTGATCCCATTGCTACGTCTTCATTAAGAGTCAGGCGTTTCACACATGAAAACCATGATATATGCCTATATGTAACTCTGGTTTGTGGAGCGTTTAACGTATACGTTGTGTAGCGTTCGCTGTCTTCTTGCCCAACAACCACCGTCTCAGACTCGTTATTTTTCGAAGTAGCGGTAATTTCATTACCTTTCACAGTTACCGTCACATCAACGGTTCCGTCTTTGTCGATATCTATTCCATACGTATTGTCAGAATAGACCAGAAAATTAAAGTCATAGGATTTTCCAGATATAAAATCCTCAAAACTTACATTCTGTACCTCATTACAATTATAAGTACTGCGTGTATTTGCTGCATTTGTGACATTCATCTTTGTGATGTACGCTTGAGAATCAGGTAAACTCATACTTTCTTCATTCTCATTATTGCAAGATGATAACATAAAACAGGATAAGATTCCCCAAAGCGAAACGAGTAATAAATTCTTTTTCATAATCTAAAAGGTTTAATTAAAAAATAAAATAAAAAATCACTGTTTCGCAAAACTATTGCTTTCCCATAAAAAAAGAACATATTTCATTATTTTTTTTAAGATTCACATTAAAAATACCATAAACATGGTATGTATTCCATAGATTTCTCTTTCATATTTCAGATTATTTTGTACTTTAGCCCCTGCCAAAATAAACCAAAAGCTGTCAATTCCTTATGTCGTGCATCCGTAAAACCGGATGGCCGGGTGGTTCCGGTTGGCACACGACATAAGGAATTGATTATTTATAATATGACCATATCGCAAAAAGAGATAACTCAATCTTTACTATCCTACTTAAAATCAAAAAAATCTGTTAGTACTTTCACCGATGATTATTACTATCACCTCCAAAGTCTGGGGTATTCAGAGATCGAAATAGAACAAATAATCCCTATCCTAATTCAAGCAGGTTATATCTGTTATTTAGGAAATGATCAATATTGGATACAAATGACAGATAAAGGAGAGAAATTTTATACTACTAAAGGCCATTTAAAAAGATACACTACAAAAGAAAAATTAGAGATAGCAGGAGCCATTGCCGGCATTATAGGTACTTTAATCGCATTAGTATCAATCCTATGCTAATCAGTAATATAGAAATAATTAACAGCCACCACCTTATCTCAAGTGATTTTAAACGTCGTTGTATATCTTTTATTTCCTGTTCCTGATTCATATTCTTTCATTTTCATGCTAATATACAAAATTATTATTTTCTTTTGCCGCCTTTAAATTATTTTGTAATTTAGCAGAAACTAAATTAATTATAAATATGAATCTCTTTTCATATGATAGATAATAATATTTTCTCTTGTGGTCCTTTACCATCAAATGATGGATATACATGGACAATTGTTTCTCGTTTAGGCGATATGCTTAACGAAGCTGAAGCCCTATTTGGTGAACGAGATAAAAGATATACAATACTTGGTATTGAGTTAGCTAATATAAAACAACCACAAATATGGTATCCAAACGATTGTAATCATGTCATAATACAGGTCACCGAAGATTGCAGCAACAATATGGAAAGGGCAATATTTCAGGTAGCTCATGAAGCGATACATTGCTTATGTCCCAATCCAAAGAAAAAGACTACTATTTTAGAAGAAGGACTGGCTACCTATTTTTCTATGTATTATACACGTAAACGTAAAATTTATTACAATATTGATAATCTTCAGTATCAAAAGCCTTATGAATTTTGTTCTAAATTACTAAACTATGATTCTGAGTTGATTAAAAAAGCAAGAATAATAGAACCTGACATTTCTTTTATCAGCAAAGAGATATTACTAAATATATGTCCTAAGATAGACCATACTTTATTAGATGAACTAACTAAAAAATTTTAACGTAACTAAAAAATTTATACGTTCTTTACACTCATAATAGGTATCTTTAAATAGTCCATATCTTAAGGCTTGTTGGTATATATCCTGTTCAAGTGAAATCTATCATTATAAACTTACTGCAAAACGCTATTGAAATACTAAGAACAAACAATGAAATAGAATTTATTTCTATTTCATAACACCCAGTTGCTTATATGCAAAAAAAGCTTATCTTTGTTATCGTAACAAATTAAAATCATTTTAATACTTTAAATTATTTAATTATGGGCTTAGATATAGCAATTGCTTCAGCTGTAGTTGAGATTATTACACTGATTTTTTTCTTCGTTTTATGTCGAAATGTTTCCAGAATCAAAAAAGAGATTGTTACCAATGACAATTTACCTGGTATGTTTGCCATGTATATATCCTTGGGAGAAACGGACAAGGCAAAAAAAATATTGTATAAGGCGATTAGTAAAGAACCTGAATTTATCGCAGCATTCTGCTACAATGGGAATAATTCAGCACAGCAATCTACATTGAAAAGAAAATATAAACCATACTTGGAAACCCTTGGACTTGAGTTAGATTTTGAATTGGTAAATAAGTTCATCCAAGAAAGAGAAAAGTGAATAAATGCCGGACTGATAAGATAATATTTATATCATATTTTTGCACTTTCAAATATTATTCCCATCTTTGCAAAAGCTAAAAACCTATCGTGAGGTATCACGAACGAAGAGCAACGGATAATGCTCATAAATAGATGGGCTTTTTTTATGCCCATATTCATCATTTTATTGGTATCAGTAAAATGTCGTTTAAATATTGGCGGCTGCCTTTCCCATTACTTTAGTCTCTTCGGAGTGAACTACGGTAGGTTTTTAGCGAAACGGGAAAGTGCAGCCGTTTTTGCACTTCCGTTGGTTGGGCGGTTCTCAACTAAAATGCTAAAAACCTATCGTATGAAACAAAAAGATTCTGGCACCCTTTTCGTGCCTCAGTTCCGCACACCGGAACACACCACAATCCCCCATCAGTCCAACTCCGCAATTGATGATTTTATCCCATCCGATTGCAAAGTTAAAACCTCCTCTGACGCTTACTATGTCAGTGCCATTGCTTGCCTTTGTGCTACGTTCATCTTTCCTCCCTGCATTCTTGCAGCCATTTATTGTGTTATCAAAGCTAAGAAAGGAGGTACGAAATGGGACGAGTAAAGGAAGAAGCCTGGATCGAAAAGTGCACTGTACTTCATGAAGGAAAGAGTACACCAAATATCTATTATAACGTTTTTGCCGATGGTGAGCAGCTCTGCGAAATCTCCTATGACAGATTAATCGCTATACGTAATCTTATTAACCAAATTGAGAAAGAAAAGAAAGGAGAATGCCATGAATAAGGAGAAAGCATTAGCCCTCGTCGATATCCTATTATCCGAAGGCACATCACCGATAGAAAAAGAACGTGCAGCAATGCAGCTTCGTGAGTTAATTCGGATTTTATTACCCGAATAAGAGAAGAACTATGATAGACTTTTGTATTATTATAGGTTTTGTCACTGTCGAGACCGCTATTGTAAGAAGAAGTAGGAATGCAACTGGTAAAAGTATATCCATTATCGCCGGTATCATCCTCTTAACGCTCTGGTTCTCCTGACCTGTCCTTTATAGCCCGCTCTCCGCGGGCTATTTTTGTCTCCATAACCTAACCCCTGACTTTTATGGAGATATACAACCACTTTGAATATGGCAAAACACTTGCCATCCGCTTAAAGCCTATTGCCCACACACCCGAAAAGCCCAGATTCTTCACCGCTTTCGGACTTGAGGACTTATATAATTTTAATGATAAACTATCATCCGTATCCGGCATGATCCTGATTGCAGTTGATGGCTGTGAGTCTGAATCAAAACGAAACGAATCCGATGCGCTTAATAACAATGACATGTTCTCTTTCATTGTGGCACAGAACACTGTTTCTGATCGTCCGGAAACAATCAACCAGGCAGCAAAAGAATGCAAAACTGTTGCAAAACAAATTCGGAACTGTATCCTGCAAGACCCCGACATTTCAGAATTCATTGACGATACCATTCAATTTAATGGTATTGGACCGATTGGTGATAATTTCTATGGTGTAGTACTGACATTCTCTTTGGCTCAACCTGAAACCTATTTCATTGACCAAACATACTGGGAGGATTAACAATGGGACTCTATAAAAGATTAAGTACCTCCAGCGCTGAGATCAAACGTTATAATGCCTCCCAGCGTAGATCCGAACAGTTATCTGACAGCCCGACACCCAAACTCATCCGCCTTGAAACCGTCTCAGAAACCGAACGCTTTTCAATGGCTCAGGATGCTGATAGACTGACTGCATATAACAAGGCCGTCGAAAAGTGGCAAGATAGTGTGTTCCGACAATTACGAGCCGGAATAGCCGGCCGCAGTATGCGAATAGCCCGCGAACTTGAGCCACGGGCCTACACCGACAAATACGGTATTATCAACCGTCTTGGTTTCTCCTTCCCTCGACATGGAATCTACATTCACAAGGGTGCCGGTGAAGGTCAGGGAGGTTTCATCGGTTCTAAATGGAATTACCTCAAAAAAATTAATGGGGTCGAGATCGATACCGGTATTGTCCGTCATACAAATCTCAAATCACTCGGACGACAGAATGAAGGCAACCGCCGGGCCTACGAATGGTTTGATCCTGTAATTCGTAACCGGATCAATGAATTAGCCGATATCGTCACCGGTTATTTCGACACCATGCTGATTGATGCTACCCGAATATACATAGATAAACGAAACAGTCTCTAATATGGCAAACGACCTAAACCGCAGTATCAAACTTTATATTGATGGCTCAGAAGCCACTAATAAGATAGACCTGGTAAAAGAAAGTATTTCTCGTCTTGAAGACAAACTCAAGTCACTTACCGGAAGAGAAGCAGACTATGCAAAGCGTTCCCAAGACCTCAAGAAAGAACTGGATGCAAAAAACCGAACTCTTCAGAATTACGAAAAACAGTTAGCCGAAACAGAACGAGTTCTCAAAAACCTCTCCGGAGCAACTTATAACGAACTCCTTGCTGTCCAATCCCGTGTCCGAAAAGAGCTTCGTAATGCAGTGCCCGGAACGAAACAATATACTGCTGCTCTTGAGCAGAATCGGCGTGTCACTGAAGCCCTTTCCAGAGCACAAGCCGCCATGCGTGTCGAGGTAGGTGCACAAGGTAATGTCTGGTCACGTGCCTCCGGATTCATTAACAAATATATTGGTCTGATCGGTACTGTCATAGCAGCTATCACCGGAGTTTCTATGAAGCTCAACCAACTCCGAGAACAGCGAAACAAACGTGAAGAAGCAAAAGCCGATGTTGAAGCTCTTACCGGACTTTCCAAAGACGATATAAACTGGTTGGAACAGCAAGCTGTCCAGTTGTCAACGACAATGACCGAATCCGGCATTCGCATTCGACAGTCCGCAACGGAAATTCTTGATGCCTACAAATTGGTAGGCTCTGCCAAGCCCGAACTTCTTGATAACAAAGAAGCTTTGGCCGAGGTGACAAAACAGACCCTTATATTAGCTTCTGCATCAGGTATGACCCTGAAGGATGCAGTCGATGCCGTCACCCTTTCTCTTAACCAATATGGTGATGGTGCCGAACAAGCTTCACGCTATGCAAACGTCATGGCCGCCGGCTCTAAATATGGAGCAGCAGCCGTAGAGTCCGTCACCACAGCCGTTACCAAATCCGGGGTAGCTGCTGCCTCTGCCGAAATTCCTATCGAACAGCTTGTAGGTACTATTGAAACACTGGCCGAAAAAGGTATCAAAGACGAAATAGCCGGTACCGGCTTAAAGAAATTCTTCCTTACCCTACAAACCGGAGCAGATGATACAAATCCCAAAATCGTCGGTTTAGAGAAGGCTTTGGATAACCTTCAGAAAAAACAACTCTCAGCAGCCCAGATTAAGAAGCAATTTGGAGAAGAAGGATACAATGTGGCCTCCGTACTTATCAATGAAGCCGATAAGGTAAAATACTACACTCAAGTAGTTACGGGTACATCTGTAGCCATGGAACAGGCTGCCACAAAATCAGAAACAGCGGCAGCTAAACTATCGCAAGCTAAAAACCGCATGCAGGAACTTGGTATTGAATTATTAGAAAAACTCAATCCCGCCCTCATATCAGCAGCAAATGGTGCTGTCAGTTGGACTGGAAAACTCATTAAACTATTAAACTTCATCAATGAAAACAAAAGGGCCATTACATTATTGACCATTGCCCTTATAGCTTACACAGCTGCTAAGAACTCTGATGTAATAATCAGTAAAGTCGTTACATTTTGGAATAATAATATTGCAAAGTCTTTAAAAGCCATTAAGAAAGAGCTGATGACAAACCCCTATGGTATAATAGCCGTAGTCGCGGCCACAGCTATAGCCTACCTCATAAACTTAAAAAAGAAAAACGATGAATTAAAAGATTCTGTATCAGGAATAAAAAAAGTAAATGAAGAGACCAATAAATCATTTATTCAACAAGAATCGAAGATACGTGCTTTGACTGCTGTCATCAATGATAATGGAATTGCGCTTGATGTTCGTCGAAAGGCTTTAAATGATCTAAAAGAAATCATTCCAGACTACAATGCCCAACTAACCGATGAAGGAACATTAACGAAAAACAATACAGACGCAATCAAAGATTATTTGGTACAACTTGAAAAGCAAATCAAGTTAAAAGCAGCACAGCAAGAACTTGAAAATCTTTATGCCCAGAAACGTACACTGGAAAAAGATGAAGAAACCCAAAGTGATCAATATTGGAAGATTCGCCAAACCAATACCTTACAAGGATATAATCGGAATAGCCTTACAGCTAAAATTTCCAGACTTTTTGGCACAGAAAAAGAAGGAAAAGCTTTAGAAACTCTTAATGAAACGCGAAAAAATTTATCCTCAATTTCTGAGAAAATAGATGAAATAACCAAAGAGATAGGCGAATCAGCTTTAGCCATAGAGGAGGTCAACAAAGCGAATGAAGAAACTACAAATAACAAAATAACAACTCCCATAATTGATGAAGAGAAAGCCAAAGCCCTTCTTAAAAAGAGACTTGAAGAAGAAGCCAAGCTCTACTCCCAACACCAGTCGGAACTCAAAGAAGCCTATCTCAAACGCCAGGACGAAACTTTGCAAACCGAACAGCAGTTCAATAAGCGGATGGAAACCCTCGAATTAGAACATCAGCAACGTATCATTAATATAGCCGGTGCAAAAAGTAAAGAAGGTATTGATGCTCAAAATCGAATCAACGATATCAAAATTAAACAGCAAAAAGAGCAGATGAACCGACAGCTCGCTGAAGAAAAGACACTTTATGAAAACCAACAAAAGGACCTAAAACGTCTCTATGTTTCCGGTAAGGATGAAAATCTGAAAACAGAGAAAGAGTACAATGAAGCCATGGAGCATCTCACCATCATGCACCTGGAACGTGTTCTCAAAATTGCTAATCTCGACGCTGATCAACGGCGCACTATTGAACAACAACTACTCGACTTTAAAGTAAAATGTCTTCAAGATGAAGAGAAAGAGCGGAAGAAACTTGAAGATGCAGCTCAAAAGAAAAAAGACGAACTGGCCAGGAAGGAGAAACAAAGGCTCACCGAACAGGCACAACAGTACCGGCAATACGGTGAACAGATCGGCGATACCCTCGGACAAATGATATCAGGTCAAGAAAATACCCTGCAGAACTTTGCTGATACCATGCTCGATATCCTATTCGATGTACTGAGCCAGATGATTGATATTGAAATAGCCAAGGCCACGGGTGTAGCCGTCGGAGCTGTAGCCCGTTCCGCTGCCGAAGCCTATGCCATGCCTGACTCTGTTGCAACCTTTGGAGCAACCGGTGCAGCCCGTGCCGCAGTTCTCTCCGGACTGATCATGGGAGCATTGGCCGCTGCAAAATCAACGCTCAAAGGACTGATTAAAGGGGGGAGTTCTTCCGCAACCGATAACAATACCGACAGTACCAAAACTGCCCAGGTACAAGTCAAGCAATGGGCATCCGGCAGATACGATGTCATTGGTGAAGATGATGGCCGGACCTATCGGGGTGTTCCCTACATAGGTGATTCACCGACAGGAATCGTCCGCCGTACCTCATTGATATCCGAATCCGGAGCAGAGTTGATCATCAATGCCGAAGATCTTTCCCGTCTTCAGCACCACATTAATTACCCCATTGTCGTACAGGCCATTCAGGATGCCCGCAGTGGCCGACTTCCCCAGCGTGCTGAAGGCAATTACGATCCGATCCGTAACAGTACTTCCCGTATCTCTCAGACAACTTCTTCACCGACTGATAAGGAAGCAAACTTGGCTCAACTGATCAAAGAGTTACATGCACTGATTGAGAAACTTAAATACCTCAAAGCATACGTCGTGCTTCGCGAGCTCAACGAAGCACAAGAATTAGCAGATAAATCAAAGGAACCATTCACCCGCAAAAAACAATAACACATGTCACTCAAGATAAAAAATCAATTAGGAATATTCGATCTTCAAAACGATTTCAGCATCGAGATCGAAGACACCTCCCCTATTTACAACGAACGTGGTTCACAATCCGTACCTGCCACGCTTCCTGCCTCCCGAAACAACCTTTCACTGATCACCCATGTCCATCGTCCGGATAGTACCTACTCCCCTGCCCCGGATGCCCGTGTCACCGTCTCCGATGGTGTCTACAACCGAATAGGTAAGATGAACATCACACAGGCCTCCAAATCCGGAGGAATCGTATCCAATATAGGTTTTGACGAGTCTGAACTCTACTCGGAATGGAATGCTGTTTCACTCCGTTCCCTCTCTGCTCCGGTTATTCGTCCCGAAGGGGGAACGGCCGGAGTCATCAGCCTGCTCAATTCTATTATGAATGAAACAACCGTAGACGATGCTCTTTCCGTCTTTCCCATTTGTGTAGCCATGCCATCACATACAACAACCGTGAACGGTACGGAAACCAGCACTTACTACCCCGAATACATCAATAAAATAGCTAAATCAGAGACCGGTACCTACTCCCTTCAGGGAGCTGCCAGGCAAGAAACATTCCTTATCAATAATGAACCCGTCCTTACTTCCGTTCCCGAAGGTTATGCCATCAGCCCATTTTTAAAAGTATCTTGGATACTCAATTTTATATTCGTCCGGTACGGTTATACGGTCCTTGAAAGTCCATTCTCAACCCACCGTCAACTCTCCCGTCTGGTAGTTCTGAACAACATGGCCGACAGCATAGTCAAGGGCTTCATTGATTACTCTGACCTTCTACCCGATTGCACGATTAACGAGTTCCTGCAAGCCCTCTACTGTCGCTTTGGTATGGTGTATTTTGTTGATGGAAAAAATAAAACCGTTAATCTCAAATTTATCAAAGATATCATCTCAGCTACGGACTCACTGAATTGGTCCCTGCTCAAGTCGGCCCGTCCTGTTATCAACTATGCCGCTGCACAGCAACTCAAACTTTCCGCATCGACCAATATCTCCGGTCCTTATACCAATTTAGTAGCTGCTCCTACCAGAGACTCACTCGACAAATTTCTCAAACCCTTTGGCCATGTCTTGTCAAGTAACACAGCAAAAGGATATCTCACCTATTCTTTATGGGATGGTTTTTACTATGTCCGTAACAATCTGACCGGAGTTCGTGAAGCCCGCAGCTCCGACTTCTTCCCCTGGGATAAAGGAGCGAACATCAGTTATATGGAGATATCCTCTATTGATGAATGCCTGCCGATGAAAGGTTCTTACCCTGATGACCAACCGGTTTGTCCCGCCTATCTCCTGGGAAAAGTACACAAATATACCAATATTTCCAGCGCCAGCGTAGAACTGTCAGAGGAGCAAAACACCCAAACTCCTCTATGCTTTTGCTTTTCCATGCCCCGTGCATCCACTCCCTACCCCTATGGATCGCCAAGATGTTACACACCCGGCGGTGAAGCTATTGTCATCAACGGTCACACGTTCGATATCTCCATGACCTTTATTGGTGATAATGGCCTGTTCTCCCGTTTTTGGAAGGGATTTGACGCTATTCTCCGACATTCCAATCATACAGTTGAAGTGCCCGTACACTTGAATCCAATTCAATTACTCAATATTGATTTCAGTCAAACGATCAATATAGATGGCCAACGATTACTGCTTGATACAGTGCGCTATACATTACCTAAACTGCTTTCACGTCCGGCTACTGTCCGTTTTCGTACCCTTCGTCTCCTGATTCCTGTCGGGAAAACCGATTTAGATTTGGATGCAGAACAAGGAATACAAACGATTGAGCAACTCTACAAATGGGCGTTTCACAATAATCGTGAAAACATAGTAGAACTCAAGATACGGGCACAAGTCGAGGAGTGGAAGAAGGCTATTACCCCACCGGCGCAATGGCTCGGAGTGCTACGTAAAAACGAGGTAAGTGATCAGGTTTCGGATATTGAGATACCATTTACTGTACCGACTCAAGAAGATTATGAAGCCGGCAAAGAGTTCTTCATCAAAGAAATCAATTACAGTTTCGACCTTTACTATAAGGTCCGGGTTCCCAATGGTCAGACATCTCAAGGTGATATCATCTGGAAAGATAAAGAATACGGAGGCGTACACTATGCCATTACTTACGGGCTTTCCGTTAAAGCAGAACTGCTTTAGTTGTCCTTTGCCGCACATGATCAAAACATCATATTTGCAACATGAATGACGATAAGACCATCACAGCAGCAATTGAGACAAGCAATGTAACTGCATTGCTTGCCGCTTACCGGAAATTTACAAGTTCCTCCGGGGCTACAACCGATGAATTTTTCCGTTTCATCACCACCCCCACTCCGGAACGGGAAGAGTTCCTGGCATTGTATTGCTCTGCGACCTCTTCTGTGTCCGGTACCATTATACAAA
This sequence comes from Bacteroides fragilis NCTC 9343, assembly GCF_000025985.1. Classification (NCBI taxonomy): domain Bacteria; kingdom Pseudomonadati; phylum Bacteroidota; class Bacteroidia; order Bacteroidales; family Bacteroidaceae; genus Bacteroides; species Bacteroides fragilis. The sequence goes on along the minus strand of NC_003228.3, from coordinate 2,688,712 downwards.
CTAATTACAATGCACTATGAGTTTAACAGCAAACATATATCCGTCTACAATCGCTTTAGCCGGAAATCCCATTAAGCTGACCATAAACTCCAGTTCAGTAGTCAGCTACACTATTCGTCAGGCCGACCGCACCATCTTTTCCGGAAGTGGTGAAGGTGAGTTCTCTGTTTTTCTTCAGGATATCCTTTCAGGTATTCTCAGTCCCAAACATCTGCTTAACGAATCCACTGATATATTACTGGCCGATTCTACTTCAGCTACAGATATTGCCATTAGTGTCCAAAACACCCAGGGAGAAACTAAAACTCTTTCTCTGAAAGCAGTTATCGGAGGTATCAGCAAGCGGCTATTACGCCGTCTGTTAGATGAAAATAGCAATATATTCACTTGGAAGCTGCTCAATTCATCGGTCAATTTCTTCAAAACCACCCGTACCAACGGGCGGATCATCACCATCCGAGAAACCGAACTCCTACCTATTCCTTTCCTTTATCCGGATGGTGCATTAAAAATAGTTGCAGCCGGCATTGAAACCTCTTTGTCCGGAACAGCCGGACAGCCGGTAGCCCTTAACCTATATCGGCTCCGGCAAAAACTGTTTCAAACTAATCAAAAGTTAGCTTCTGTTTTCGATATCTATTCCGGATCAATCAAAAGTTGTACTATTGTCATCACTCCCGGAACAGTATCCCGTGAACGTTATTTACTTGAATTTCTCAACTCCTATGGAGCCTATGAACGCATTGAAGTCACCGGTATCGGTAACATCGAGTCTGAAATTGAGTCCGACTCCACTTATCAGATTTACGATGAAAGCATTGATGACTATATCGAGGCCCGCGAGCGACAGTCTGCCCGTGACAAGCTTCAGGTAGAATCCGGATATCGCAATACCGAAGAGCTTGTGCATTTAATGGATATGCTTGCTTCCGATGACATAAAGATACTCGGACTTTCCGGACGAAACATCAGGGTAAATGCCGTAGCCGACAACCTCACCCATGCCATACGCTCCACTGTACCGGAAAGTATTAAAATGACTCTTCATTTCGTTGACTCCGATGTTCGTTACACCGGATCACTTTCAGAGGACGAAATAGGAAATCCCCGTATACATACCGAACAGTTCACACCTCAATTTAATTGATATGGCCGATCAGCAACAAGTTATAGATGAACTCATTGACTACATTGACAAAGCAGTACTCAAGCACAGTGTCTCTAACCGGCATGTGGCAGAAGTGCTATACTGGTTGAATGAAGGATTAAAGAAAGTTTCTACTGATGGTTTAAAAGATATCTTTATCAGTAAAAAGCAGATAGACGAAACCAATTTTTTACTTCGTCTTCTGGGAGGTGTCGAATTTAGCAGCGGGGATGATCCCTACAGAATCACGCAAAAAGGCGAAGCTTTCCTAAAAAAGTTAACTTTAAATGGTGGTCTGATAGAATATGACCCGACCGAAAGAGTTTGGAAACTGAACGGTAATATGCTGATCTCAGGTAACATTACTTTCGGTTGGGACAATGGCACATACACCGCACCAACTCTTCTCGATCTGCTCCCTTACGACCCGACTACCCTGTCAAAAGAGGGCGGCCGACTGTCTGTGATCAATGCCGGTTCTGACTTCGATGAATTGGCCATGTGGGGTGTCCTCGGTACAGAAGGTGTTCAGCAGATCGACAAGTCACATTTGTCCGGTGCTCTTACCGGCTATGCGACAGAGAAATTTGTCACAGATAAAGGCTATATCACTTCCTCCGCTCTTACCGGCTACGCTACGGAGACCTTCGTCAGAGAGAACTTTGTAACCCTTGCCGGTGCCCAGAAGATTACCGGTGAAAAAGATTTCACCGGCGGACTGAAAGTGAACGGTGGCCTGCTCGATTACGATCCGACCGAAAGAGTTTGGAAACTGAACGGTAATATGCTGATCTCAGGCAGCATCACTTTCGGCTGGGACAATGGAACATACACAGCTCCGACCCTTCTTGATCTGCTGCCTTATGATCCGGCTACCCTGTCAAAAGAGGGCGGCCGGCTGTCAGTAATCGGCAGTGCCGGTTCAAGCTTCGACGAATCCGCCATGTGGACCGCGCTCTTGAAAAGTGGTTCTCAACAGATCGACAAGTCACATCTGGGTACAGCTCTTGCCGGATATGCAACAGAGAACTTTGTAAATACGAACCTTAATGCCTTGAAAGGAGCCGGTCTCCCAACTACGGAAGGATATCGCAATGTTACAGAGATAGCCAATACCCTGCTTACCTTTCTCACCGGATCAGATACCGACTCGACAATCAACAAATGGAAGGAACTTGAAGCGTTCCTGGCCGGATTCTCCGAAACGGATACCCTTGCTACTGCTCTATCTGTCAAAGCGGATAAAACCCGTAGCATCATTGCCGGAATCGGTCTTTCCGGGGGTGGTGATTTGTCTGCGGATCGTACCTTGTCCCTTTCTCCTTCCGGAATAAAGGCCGGTACATACACCAAGCTCACCGTTGACGCTTATGGTCGTGCAACGTCCGCATCAGGGTTGATAGCCTCTGATATCCCCACTTTAGAGATTAGCAAAATCAATGGTTTACAGGATCGTTTGAATACCTTCGTCACCCTTGCCGGTGCTCAGGAGATTACCGGTGAAAAGAATTTCACCGGCGGACTGAAAGTAAACGGTGGCCTGCTCGATTACGATCCGACACATAAAGTCTGGAAACTGGATGGTAACCTGTTAATCACAGGTGGCACAACCTGGAATGCGGTGGGCGATTATACTGCTCCGACCCTTCTCGACCTGCTACCTTACGACCCGGCCACTCTGTCGAAAGAAGGTGGCAAACTTTCCGTTATCGGTGGCGGTGGAAGTAGCGGTGGTGGAAACATTATGTTGAACGGCACACTCTATGAAGCGGCTAACGGAGTCATTACATTGCCGGACCTGAAATCGGCTGAACCTACGTACTTCATGTTATCAGATAATTATGTAGGAGTTAGAACAACAGGAAGAACCGCTACCCAATACTATGAATTTTGGGATAATAATATAGGATGGGCGGATATTAGAGCTAAAAGTTTTATACCGTATGGCGGTACTTCTTCTGTATTCTTAAAAGGAGATGGTAGCCTTGACAGTACCAGGTATGCAAGAATGCATGGTGATGGCTCTGTAGACAGTAGAGTATGGTTGGCTGATAATATGTATATTACGGATAGAAGAAATGAAGTGGTATTGCCAAATACACTTGAATCTCAAAAGGCTACTGCATATTTTTCGATGCAAGGAACACCTACCGGTGATTGGTGGAGTATATTACATATGAGAGGATGGGACGGAAATTATACTGCCTGGCAACTTGCCGGTCCCTCTTCTACTGCCAACCAAGATTCACACCTTCATTATAGAGCCGGAATCGGAAGCAGCTGGCAAGTAGATTGGAAGCCTCTTGCATTTGTAGAAGATATTAACAGACTCGGAACTCCATATTTTGTTAATCAAGATATTTACCAGGATTATGGATATTGGGTAGTATTATTATGCAAATTATCACCCTCCACTACTGAAGCGTCTTGTAGTGGTGAAATGTTTTATAAAAGAAATAATGGCATTTATGCTAATGGTTCTGTAAGATTCAGTATACAGAAAGTTTACAATAGTACTAATGTTTACTTTGGTACGGAGTATCTTGGTTACAGTGTTTATGAAGCTGCACCAAGACCATGTACATTTACTTATAATGGTGTTAAATATGCTGGATTAAAATGGGCCTCTGCTGCAAGTCTGAATACTATTAAAACTGTTATTTATGAACAACATGGTAATAGTGAACCAATATATATCAGATATTTTAATACCCAGAATGGAACAGTTTACAATGCTGAAATTAATAATTCTATCGTAGAGAATGGCAGTGATATTATCAAGTTAGGAATAGGTAGTCATGGTACTTTTGAATCAAGTCAATCTCTTGGACTTAAAATTAAACCGAGAGATGGTAATTGGGCATATCTTGAATTTATTTCATCTAATACAACCTGGCATGTAGGCTCCTCCGGAGGAGCATCCGGACTCGCTGGTATTACAGGTAATTGGGAAATTAGATGTGGGGGAAGCAATAATGAAGGTTTCTTTGTAAGAGCAAATGGTACTTCACAAGGTAAAGTAGGAGTAGTTAATAGGAATGGGCAAGAATCCTCTATTGGATATTATACCTCCAACACAGGTGTTGGTGCCGGTAATGCCGTCTGGACAGTAGGTGCCGGAATAAGGAATCCCTATTCTTTTGACTGGTGGTATGCAGGCAATACTTACAAAATGACCCTTGATTCGGATGGCAAATTATTCGTTAACAGAAAGTTTGGTGACGCTCCTTCGTATAGTCTTTGTATTGGAGATCATGACACGGGATTTAATGAATCTGCTGATGGTACTATTGAGTTTATGTCTAATGCAAAGCAAGTAGGATATTTTGGTAATACTTCCGGCAGAATGATATCCTCTTACTTTAGAGAACCTACCGGCCATACCTATTCTACTACTTCGATGATGGTCAATGGCAATGGTTCCACAATCGGACCGGGAATTGGTTTTCACCAGCCAGGAATCACGGCAGCTGTATTATATCTTAATAATGCCGCCGAATTTAATTTCAGAAACATCAATAACAACGGGTATTGTAATGTATATGCAGGCAACCTTATTGCTGATGCGGGTTTCCTTTATTCCAGGTATAATGGCATTGAAATCAAAATAGGCTCTGAAAATGATTCATATGTACATTTCATTACTAAACCTGCGAGAAGTTTATATTTTGCTAATAGCTTGTTTGTGAATGGAAGTGTATTACCTTATAGTAGTTCTACCTATAGCTTGGGAGATGCCGGGCACTTATGGAACTATGTGTATGGTAACCATTTTATGGGTAATTCCGCATCTGCCACATTTATACTTCCGAACTATGTCGGCGGACAACAGGCGAATCCTCAAACCTATTTCAATAATAGTATGGGGGTCAAAGTAGCTATGACAGGCGTTAATCCTGATTCATATTGGGGCGATACTTTATGGATTAATGGATATGGGGGTACTGATGTCCCGGATATGTGTGCTTTGCATTTCTCAAGGGGCGGTGCTCCTCTTATTTATATAAGCAGTCAAAAATATCACGCTACGAGTTATGGCACAATGTACCATATATGGACCGGCTATAATTCAAACCATTCTTCTGCCGCCTGGACTTGCAGTACCTTAAATGCAAACGGAAGAATTAGCACTACCTCTGATATATATTCTGCCGGTTGGGTCAGGGCCGGCGGAAGTAACGGATTCTATTGTGAATCCTATGGCGGTGGTATCCACATGACAGATTCGACCTGGGTACGTGTCTATAACGGTAAGCAGTTCTATGTCAGCAGTACCTCTTCCGATGCCATCCATACCGCCGGAGGTATTAACGCAAGTGGCAGGATTTATGCCGGTGGTCACCTGAGTACTAATGGCGGTCTTGCTGTAAGTGGTATCTATGGCGGCTCAGGCGCATCAGGTTTTAATGTGTATGCTGTATTCCAGGGCAGGTCAGACCATGGAGGAATAGAAGTGAGGGCTTCTGACAATACCTTTGGTATCGGTGTACACTCCAATGATCACATGTACTGGTGGTGGGGAACATCAACCTCAACCAATTCCAGTTCCGGAAAATCCTATATCATGGACTATGGCGGCGGTAACTGGAGTTTCACCGGTAACCACTACGTCTCCGGCTATTCAACCTGGGGTTCCGACTCACGTTATAAAACCTATCTGGGTGAAGTAACCCTGCAATTGGATCAGATCGCAGACTCACCCACTATCTACTACCGCTGGAACAGCAAGAAGAGAGATCGTGACGGACTTCTCCATGTGGGTGGTTATGCTCAGTACACCGAGCAGATCCTTCCGGAACTGACCCATGAGACAAGCGATTTTAAAACGATGGACTATGCTGTATGCGCATATGTGTATGCAGTGCATGCAGCCCGGTTCCTCCGGAATCATCTCCTTTCAGACTATGAATGGAAGTCGGACACGGAGTTGAGAATGGATGCTTTGGAAAAGGAAAATATCAAATTGAGAAACAGAATTGAACAATTAGAAAGGAGGGCTGCTTAATGGCGGTATATAATCGAATCCCTGAGCGGTTTACTAACCTGGATATCCGCGATACCCTGAACGCTTATGGTGGAAGTGTGGGCGATAACTCGCTTAACTATTTCTCAGCTGCTGCACGCATTAACATGTGGAGCAAACGTAAACCGGTGAAAAGAAATATCATGTTTAATACGGAGGACCCGAACTGGTTCCGTGCCGATTCCGGAAACTACGGTATCAATGTCCCCTGTGCAGCGGATATTGCGCTACTGACCGGAACTTACACCTATGATATACCTGTTCAGGGATCGTACAACCTGCGTGTCGGTGATTTTGCCGGATACAATCCGGAAGCTACCGTACCATTCACTACCATGCTTCCCTCCGGACTTATCCTTGCCTCCGGCAGTGCCACTGTTGTGAAGTTGATGCTGAAATCACTTGATTCAACATACAATGTTGTCCCGGCCGATATATTCCCATCTAATTCATATTTGGGATGTGCTGTCACATACGGAGCCCGGACGCTTATTAAAACGCTTTCGGTTACAATCTTCAATGGAGGGGTAACTCTGAATATATCCGATTGCGAGCTCTTGAAATCAGATAAGACGGGAGTCAGGATAAAGGTATTCATCTGTACATCGCAGGTTCCATCCTGGCAGGGTGAAACGACACAATCCTATTACAGCTTGAACGCAGAGGACGGCTTTGATGAATCGACCATTGATATCGTCACCCCGCATGCCGATGTTTACTCGTTCGGCATCCTTGGACTCAGCATTATCGAAGCGAGAAAGATATCTTTAATCGGTACGGCGATTATCAACTCCGGAAGTCTCTTTCAAGAGGGCCGCTTAATAAGCAGACTGGACAATAATTACTATTTAAAGTCGGTAAAAGTCGTTGCGACCCGTGCAAGTGACGGTGTTACTGTTGCCGAGAAAGCACAAAGCATAACATCTTCCACTACACCGACACGCTTAGGAAACGACTGGATGGCAGGTGAGTCCGTCAACTTCAGAACACCGGTCTCTATGCCGGATGTTCCGGCCCTTCCTGCTAATGATTATTATCATTTTACATGCTATTTTAGATTTGAATGATATGGAAAGAGTAAAACTATTTATTGAAGGTAACCTTATTGTAAAATATGGTTACAAAATGGGGGGGGGGATAAAATCTCCTTACAACAAAAGAAAGAGGATTTTGAGTATGAAAAACTAATTGAAGGTGATTATGTCTATAACGGTGAAACTGGCGATATCGCTTTGTCTGGCAGTGTTACTTTCCTTCGGAAAGGAGGTGAGGATGGCTGTTTATAATGTTATTCCTGACCGTTTCACGAATCTTGATGTTCGTGATACCCTGAACGCAAACGGTGGTAGCGTCGGGGATAACTCAAGCGATTATTTTGGGGTTCGGGCGAATGTGAACATCTTCTCTTTGAAGAAGCCCGTTAAATTCAACAAACAGTTTGTAACGGATGCCGATGCCTGGTGGAAAGCTGATAATGGGAATTTCGGTATCATCCTTCCTCCGACCGGCTCTCTTCCGGCTGTGGGTTCCCCCATGTCTCCTTGGTCATGGGATTTTCCCGGCGGTAGCGGCAGTCCGTTGAGAATTTCAGATTATGCAGGCTATAATCCTAAAGCCCCACACCTGTTTTCGATGCATCCGGACCCCGGCCTGTATCCCAATTCGCAATTCAGATGCTCCATCCTGCTAAGGCAGAATGCTGAGATATCCATTAATAATATAGCTGATATCAGCAGGGCTTATATGGGTGTGGTGGTAAGGCACCAGGCAAACGGAGAACTTCGATTCCGTACACTGAACAGGTCCGTTATGGAGATGCAGCAACAAGAATATGCAGTGGTACTGGATGTTCCGAATTGGCCGGACGGTAAAGTGGATGTTTATATGGTTGCTTCCTACGCTGAAGCTTCAGAGCAGTCTTACAGTAGTATAAATGTGACTCTGTTTTCAATGAATCAGGGTCCTTTAGAGACAGCTTACATGGTCAAGACCCTTGCCAAGCCTGTACCGAACAGCTTTAAATTTGATTATAAGGTCGTTAATGACTTTGCGAATGAATATCATTTGGAATGTACATTCACGTCTATTAAAGGAGCATGGGAGAAAGCCCGATTCTCAGTATTCCTTGAGTCTGATCCGATTGGTGCTTTCCTCGGTGGTATGGGTGAGTCTTTATCTCCTGCCCCGATTGGAGAAATGCTGTCACAGGGAGAGTCGTATACATTCAACTCTCAATCATTTACTCGTGTACAGACTTCTCAAAATAACTATGTAAACTATACAGCGAGATACTTAGGAGACAATTATCAATCCGGCTCTATTTTCTTTAGAGCCAAATAAATTAGAATAATGGAAAATCAAGAAACAAAAATCAGTAATGTAACCACTTCAATGAAAGTGGAGAAAGAGATCAACGGATTTAAAGTATCCGGAACGGTCGAAGTCTATAACGACAGTAAACGGATCAAGCGCATTGACGCTTCCGTACAAAAAACAGATTCGAACGCCATGGCACCTTTCAAGTATTCCTTTACGGTTACCCGTGGACTGAACGATATGGTCAATCCATCTGAGGAGAATGAACCGGAACGGGACCGGGCTCTGACAGCCGGCATCGAATTTGAGAAAGCTGTCGAACAGGCCGTATCCGGTATGATATTTAACACTATCGTAGAATAACATTAAAACAGAATCAATGGAAAATCAAGAAACAAAAACAGAAAAGAAAATCGTGAAAGTGAAACTCAGTGATGCAATTAAGAAGGCATCTATCCTGAAAGCCGTTCTTCTTGCTTATAAAGATAAGGAACTGCCGGCAGAGCTCAAATCTAAAGTGATGATGACCCGTATTTATTACGGCAAATTTCGTAAACAGTTTGAAGAGGATGTAAAGGAAGCCCGTGAAGGGCTGAAGCCGGAAGGTTATGATAAACAACTTCAGGAAATCGACGAACTGGAAAACAAGGCCCGTGGGGATAAGGACATTCGTAACCTCACTCCTGAAATGCTAAAATCTGCCCTCACTGAAGAGGAATACGACAAGCATGAAGCTTTCATGCCAATTTTCAACAAGTATATGGAAGAGGTCACTAACTTCAAATCTGAGAAGTTGGATGAAGAGGTGGAGATGGAAGAAAAGAAATTTACTCAGAAAGAGTTCGATGAAATTCTGAATGTCAATACCGCTGAAAGCTATAATCTTGATCTGTGTATGCCCTATAACGGTAAGAATATGATCATTCCCGGATCAATGAAAAGCGCCGATTTTATGGAGGTACTGTATGAAGAGTTCATTGACTAAAAAATAAAACTGCACGGTTCTCACGAATCGTACAGTTTATAAGATGGTACTTCAATTGATATTTGGTTGACAAAGGCGCTGTAAATATATGATTAACATTTAGAAAAAACAAGAAAATGAGTAGAGGATTACGAAACAACAATCCCGGTAATATTAGACATGACCGGGATAAATGGCAAGGTGAGATTGTACCCAGCCAAGACGAAAGTTTTAAGCAATTTATTTCGATGGCATACGGCTATCGTGCTTTGATCAAGATACTGCAAAACTACCGGAAACTGCATAACCGACAGACTATTGCTGAGTTTATAAACAGATATGCACCACCCTGTGAAAACAATACATCAGGATATATTACCCGTGTATGCAGTGAAATGCAGGTACCATCTACTTATATTCCAGACATCGACGACAAAGCTACAATGTGTGCCTTTGCCTCGGCCATCAGCCAAGTAGAAAACGGAGTTCCCGCAGTCATGGCAGATATTGAAGCCGGATGGGATTTGTTAATGAAGTAAAAATAGTGCGGGCGTTGTACTGAGTTGTACAAATATTGTGCGCCCGCATCTTTTTATTTATCAGAAGGATAACTCTTAACCGCACAAAAGTACAATTAAATAGCGAAGCTGTTGAAGCATTGCATTCCTTCCTGCTTGCTTTCATCAAGTACATGTGCATAGATCATTGTTTCTTTCAAATTACTATGTCCTAATAACTTTTGCAATGTCGCTACATCCTTTGTTTTTTTCAGAAATATAGTAGCGAAAGTATGCCTACCTGTTTTGGCTGACACTTTTTTCTTTATCTCTAATATGGATGCGATCTCTTTAATTTGCCTATTAACAACCTGATCACATTGCAATGAAGTAAAGAGGTGTCCTTCTTTTCTTTTTCCTTGGAGTTCCTCTATGATCTTGAACGCCGGAATTGAAAGTGGTATTTTTATTGCTTCCGGTTTGCAATTTCTATTTTTAATCCGATAATAAGTAAGTATTCCATTATTAATTTGTTCAAGACAGACATGTCGAGCATCAGAAATATGCAAACTGGTGAAACACATAAATAAAAAGAAACCTAATGTTCGTTCTAAACGTTCAGGTAATCTTCTATCATAGTATAAACTAATGAACTTTATCAATTCCTCTTCGGTGAGATAGTCAATATTACTTTTTATTCTCTTTACACCAAAATCCTTAAAAGGATCATTTTCCATATACCCCTTTTTTATAGCCGCAGATACATATATTTTTATGGTTGATAAATTACGTTGGGCCGTTGAATCTGCGTTGCATAGAGTTTTTTTCATATAAATTAGATAGTCTCTGAGGAAATCTTCTGTTAGTTCATGAAACTGTAAGCCTTCACAATACTCTTTAAACTTTCTCATACAACTTTTGTGATGTCGAAATGTTCCTATTTCTAATCTCCTACTGTAAGTCTTCATATAAGATGCTACAAAGTCATGAAAGGATTTAAAATCTGAAGGGTTGTTATATTCCCTCATGAAAGCTTCTTTATTCAGTGTGAGATTTTTGAGCCTATGCTTAACGAGAATATCATTAACTTTTGCTTTCAACCGTTCTATGATGAGATTAATATCTTTTGCTTCCTTATTAGTACCTCTGAGCATTCCTGTTTTAGAATCAAATTTAGTTGTAGGCACAGATAACTTACAAGGTATAACAACTTTTTCCTTTCCTAAATAAAAGGATATATATAGGGGAGCATTACCCTCTTTATTGATTCTCTGTATATTTTGGACTATTCTTATGATCATTTTTGTTTTCTAAATTCTTTCTACCATACCTTAATTAGGGCATGTTTTCTATTTGTTTTCTACCTTTTTGAAGAAATTTGCACGATTTTGACCTGAAATGATGTGGTACTAAGTGTTTGATAACCAGCAAAATGACGAAAGGCAAGCAGTCTTTTTATAGACTACTTGCCTTTACGTTGTGATTCCGAAGCGATTCGAACGCTTGACCCACGCCTTAGAAGGGCGTTGCTCTATCCAGCTGAGCTACGGAACCATCCTTCATTGCGAGTGCAAAGGTAGTGCTTTTTCTGAAATCTCCAAAAAAATCTGTGTCTTTTTTTACTTACATTTTCACATATATATTCTATAATCCTAAAGGTAAGCCAGTTAAGTACCAAATAAAAAGTAACATTGTCCAGCCTATCAGTATATATACCGAATATCGCCAAGTGTATTTTAAGAGTGAACCATAAGTGGCTTGCTTATCATACTGTTGCATGTAGGTCAACACTAAAGGCATATAGAACATGAATGGAGTGATAGCATTAGTTGCGCTGTCACCTATCCGGAAAGCACATTGTGTCATATCCGGTTCAATCCCCATTCGTGCAAATACCGGTACGAAGATAAATGCCATAAATGCCCACTTAGCAGTAGCAGAAACCATAATCAGATTAATGGTTGCGGTGAACAATATAAATAAAATCAAAGTCCATAAAGGATCTGCCTGCACAGAAGACAGTAAATTGGCACCTATGATAGCCACACATTTATCTAAATGTGAATATTCCAAGCAAGCAAACATCTGGGCTGCAAAAAAGGCAATAACGAGATAGCCACCTAATAATTTCATGGGTTGTGCCAATCCTTCTATCACATCGTTATCCGAACGGTAGCGTCCGGAACTAAACCCATAGACCATTCCCATAATAGCAGCTCCCAGAGACAATAAGAACAAAATCCCCATAATGAATGGTGAACGTATCAGCCCTCCATTTACTCCACGCAAGATACCCCAGGAAGAAAAAGTGGCCCATAAAATGATTGCAGCATAAAGCATTCCCATAACGATTGCCATTGTCATGGCCCGGCGTTCTTTGCGTGACAATTGTTTATAGCCTTCAAATATCTGTTTCCCCTCATATTGTCCCAGAGAAGGAATCAGTCGTTTGCAGGTTATCCTGTAAATTATGGCTCCGATGACGAATGTAGAGACAGACATAAAATAATAATTGCACAATGGTCCCGTATTTCCCTGATATACTCCGGAATCAATGGCTGCTTCCTGTGTCGTACGGGCAATTAATGGGTCCATGGTGCTCAGCACTACATTGGCACTGTAGCCACAGGAAACCGAAACATATGCGGTAATAATTCCCGCTACCGGATTTAATCCTACCGAATAAAACAAAGTGGCTGCTATCGGAAGCAATATTATATAACCTGCATCTCCTACTATATTCGATAGCAATCCAAGAATAATCACCCACAGGATGATCCTCTTGGTATTTTTTCGATTTTTCACCCCTTGCCGGACACAAGCATCAATAAAACCGGAATGTTGAGCTACCCCGATACCAAACATTGCTATTAGCACCATTCCCAATGGTGCAAATCCTGTGAAATTAGTAATTGCATTTCGCAACATCCAGCGAATACCCTCCGGACTCAGCAGACTTTGTACACGAATCTCTGCTCCTGTCTGTGGTAGTTGCACCCTTAATCCATAAATATCGAATATCCAGGATAGAAAGATGACTGCCAGCGTAAACAGGAAGAACATCGTTGCCGGATGTGGCATACGCCATTTACTCTTCATCTGCTTCCAGATTGTCCAAATCAATTATACGAAGTTCTAATGCACGGACCACCAGTCTGGTTGCATTTACTCCTACCCGTTCACCCTGTGGAAACAACCTTCCGATCAGATCATTCTGCCGCTTCTCTAACGATTTCACTCCGAAAGGCATACCCTTTAGGTTAGCTATCATTTCTTTGGTATACCCCAACGCCAGATGGCGGAGGAAACGTTCATCATATTCATCAATATCATAACTGATGACAGCCTCTTGACGCTTAGCGTCGTTAGCCACCGATTTTTTAAACCGCTCCACTATTTTCTCCAGAATCGGATAATTGAATACCAACTTCTTCCCATCCATTACGGCCTGTACATCCGTCTTGGTAAGTAATTCACCTGTTTTCAAGATAATTCCGTCTGCTCCGGCGTTCAGCACATCTACCCATAGCTTCTCATTTAAAATTTCTCCGGTGAATATCAAGACTCTCACTCCCGGATAACGTTTAAAGATATTCCGGCATATATCGACACCGATTGTTGTAGAGCCTCCCAATCCCAAATCCAGTAACACCATATCAGGTAATTGTGTTTCCATCAAAGGCCAGAATTCATTTTCAGTCATTGCCGTACCTATTACCTCAGCATTGGGTATTTCATGGCGAAATATTTCTTCTGTTCCTTTCAGTTCCAGTTTTACATCTTCTACAATAATTACTTTAAATTTCTTATCTTCCATACTATTTTATCTATGTATATTTAGTTTTTTATCTTTTGGGTACTGTAAAATAGACCGTGAATCCTCCTCCCTGTGCCGGCTCTGCATTAATGCGACAACCACGCCTTCCGGCAAATTCATCATGGTCACGAATAATTTGTTTGCAGATCAGATATTCAGTTCCTCGTAGTTCACCTTTCTCTCCTGAAGTCATACGTGCCAGATTCGGATAAAATAATTGATTCAGTTCCTCTACTTGCTTTTCACGCCTTTTGTCTGTGAACAAAAAACGAACATATTCTCCATCCATAATGGCTTTTAAAACCAATTCTCCATCCTGATGGAAAGAAAGGGCTTCATCAATGAGGTTCTCTATAAGAAAACGCAACTGATTGATATCTCCAATGACTTTGGCTTCAAGGGGCTCTATAGTCAATGTTATCTTATAGTCAACCCCTCTACTTATTCTTTTGAAGTATTTGCCGGCATATGCCATTATATCCGTAACCGGTATTGTAGCCCTTCGGAACGTTACTTCTTCCAGTTGTCGGGAAGCACAAGAACTCAATATCCTGAAGATTCCTTTATAATATTCTATCAATTCACTGATAGTCTCCACACACTCCTTTTCCTCTTCTCCTGATAGGGAGTGGGTATTCAGCCTGCCGATGATCTGTTTGATTTTGTTTGGATAATAAATTGTTTCATGCTTAATGGTCGAGAGACAGTTGTCCAACACCATATTCTGTACATGCAACATACTGTCTTCCCACGAAGCTCTCCTGGTCTCCTCGTGTGCCGCTTCGATGTCACGGTATTTTGTGGCAAGTCTGACAACCGCATTGAACACCACAATGCCTACATATCTGGAGATTAACTGAAACAACAAACGATCCGCTTCTTGCATACTATCCTCCTGTCTTTCCAGATATAATACACCGACACACTGATGTTTCCCTCCTGCATCAACCAGCAAAGGTAATGCTTGCATATCTCCGTCCGAAAGATAAGTCTGATTATCAAAACACTGCTGTATGATTTCCGGAGGTGTATCCATACGGGGAGTGGAAGCAAATTCAAGCCGATGTCCCATTTCATTATAAACAGCAATCCCCAAACATTCTATAGTCAACAGCTCATTCATCGAGTCGAATGATTCGTTTACGATTCGTTGCGGTATCTCTTTCAATGTATCTTCTTCGCGTTGTAAAGCTTCCGCCGACTCCTGTGTGCGCACTAATGAAGAAGCGAATACCTTTTTATTGATTTCCAAGACCTGTTCCAGATTTAATCGGTTCAAGAGCCTTTTACGAACATACAAAAGATAGTAGCCACAGAGAGATGCCACCAATAAGAGGATACATAAGATAATTCCTACCGTTTTATTGGTTGTTGAGCGTTCCAATTGCCGGCAATAGCCTTCTAATGACTGATCTTCCCCTGTCAATTTATACAATGCCGTATAGGCAACATTATTATAAGTATAAGCATCCAACTTTTTAAGTCCCAAAAAAGCGACAGATGCTTCATTACGTACATCAAGTATCACATGAAAATCCGTATTATAAGGTTCTACCCACCATTCCAGTTCGGCCGGAATCCCACTTCCCACCAATTTCATAAATCGTTGGGGATGACGGGCATATTTTTTATAATGTGCATTGAGCCGGTTTAATGCTGAATCGGCATACTGCAACGCAAGTTCAAAGTTTTCTATAACATTGCAATAATAAACTGTATCAGCAAATCTGGATGCTTCGTCCAACAGACGTTCATATTCAGCTTCAGCTGCTAAGGTTACGGAATCTACCGGAATATCTTTCAGTTTTTCAGGCATCGGTTCGCCTTGACAGGAGAAGAAGCCGAACAATCCGACCAGACATAAACAAATCCCGATTATTTTACGGACTCCGGGAGGTAGTCGGAAGTAAAAACGGCTGCCTTTGCCCGGTGTACTTTCTATGTTAAATGTACATATTCGGAACAGATCATTGGTCTTTTTATATTTTTCAATGATTCCCTTGCAGTTCATCAATCCGAAGCCACTGCCCTTACTCCGCTTCAATTCTTCTTTATCCGGATTGTCTTTCATCCCTATCGATTGGGAATCATAAACCTTCTCACCGATAATCTTCGTTATATCTTCAGTCGAAAGTCCGCGTCCGTTATCCTCTACGGAAATCTCAACATATTCATCAGTCCTCTTAGCATATATCTTCACTATACCCCCTTCCGGAGTATATTTTCGGGCATTCTCGGCTAATGTATTAATCATAAACAAAGTCAACGCTTTATCAGCCTTCACCAATGCCTTTGTAGGTTCTATTTCAAGCCTTTGTTTCTTCATTTCAAAGGCTTTACGTCCTTTACTTATCAATTCAAAGAGTTCGTTCAATTCAAAATTCTCTATATTCAGACTAAGCGAACCTTGTTTCATCTTAATCCACAAAGCCAATATATCATTATATTCATTGATTGTAGTTACCAACTCGTCGATGTATTGATACTTTTCTTTCTTTATCCGATCGTTGTTTATAAAGCCCTTTTCCGTCAATTTATGAACTTCATTGATAATTCGGTCTATATACGGATTGATTCCATCCACAATGGCCAGACATGATTTTTTTATCAGGTTCTGCCGTTTGTTCCCGGCAATATGCTGTTCGTAGACGTACCTTTGTTTTTCCAACTTATTCCGTTCATCCCCCAATGAAATAAATGTCATTCCATTGTCCAATGCCCAGGCAATATAGGGAGTGATAACTTTCACCAATGCCTGCTCATCCTTATTCAGGCGATGACGGGTAAATAGTTTCAGAATCCCGATCGATTCCGTTTTATCAGGTACATACAGATTAAATACTGACCCGATACCAACCTCTCCGATCGACTTGGGTTCATCTGTCTGTTCACTCTCACATTCTTCATTAAATTCGATATCTCCCGTTTCTTCATTTCTTATCCCGATACGGATTTCTGTAGCACCGAACAATTGCTCCATATCCGGTTGAATAGATTCCGAGATAGCGTATACGATTTCACTTTCATCTGTTACATCCACCGGTATGGAAGCTGTGATTTTCTGGCAAACATCCAAAGTCTGCCGTAGACGTGCAATATGTATCCGGTTCCGTACTTTTGATCTCTTATTGAATAGCCAAAACATGGCAGTCACCAGTATAAGTCCTATAATCACGAAAAACAATACCACGTTCAATTGTCTGGACTCTTGTTCTAATGAAAGATAGCGGCTTTCCAATTCTTTATCCTGACGGGTATACCGCAAAATATCCAAATAAACATTTCTGTTATAATCCGACGCCGGTTTCATTCCCAGGCAAGCATACGATACACTCAACTGTTCGCGTATTCTGGAAATCCATTCCGGCACGGTTTTCACCTTTTCTTTTCCAAGCCAGGTTACTTCTGTATATGCCACATCTTTATTAGGAACAAACACCTGTAACTTGTCGAGCGTATCCGCCACAGAATGATAGTATGACATATGATGTTGGTTCACACAGTCCAAAGCTTTTGCCAATGTATCCAATGCTTCTGTATACCGTCCGTGGGCATTCAAATATTTACCGATCGACACATACGCACCCGCTATCTGATAAAGATCGTTATATTTGCGAAAACGTTCCAGTGCCATCTGCCCCAAACGCAACGGTAACAATGAATCCACTGGTATGCCGAACCTTGTCAGAGCGTGTGAACGCCTGTTCAGAAATAGTTCATAACTCTCCTGAGATGCCATTAAATTGGTGAGTCCTTGCAAACCATTTCCTTCAAAATACAAATATCCTTGCTCCGACGCCATTTTCCAGGTTGTATATAACTCATCGAATTCTTCAAGTTTTCGTTCATCCGGTGTTTTACCCTCACACAGTCCGGCCGAACCTTTTATATAATGGAAATAAAGAATTTGATTTGTATCAGTCGCCAAGTCTTCATTTAATTGTATTTCATTCAGCGAAGCCATAGCCTCGGTACGTTGTTGCAGATAATAGTAATAAACTGCCGAAACGATAAAAAACTCTGTAAAGGCATAATCCAATCGGGCACTCTCGTGACGGTCGACAAACAGATTATTTTCTTCATCAATCCGCTTCATCCTCCTGATTGCACTGTTCCGGTAGTCATAAAACTCCTTGTTCATGGCCGTCCGCTGATAAATTTTCATCAATCCGATGTCGGCAATCAAAAGTTCCAATTCATTTTTCGTCAGGTCATATACCCCTTTATGCAGGCGTTCAGCTGTATCAAAATCCATCCGCATAAAAGCGCAAAAAGCAAGATTATTGGATGCTTCCGCTTTCCCCTGACTGTACATGCTAACTTCTTTGTACGCTTGCGATGCAGCCTTGCAGGAAGAATCCAGATCTCTATACCGGTACATATAAGCCCGTGAATTTAGCGAATCAATGTGCTGTACCTCCTTAGTCGGAGCTGTATCGACACAAGAGAAAAATGTCGTCAACAACAACATACAGAAGAGTGGTATAAGCAAACGCGGATTCATTTCTTTCAGATACAATTAGTGTTTAGGTAGCAAAACTACAATTTTTTCTACAATAAGTCTTTTAAAATGCCTAGATAATTCATACCTTTGCGCGCAAATTATAACCAATAGGTAACAACTATTACACACAATGAGCGAAAAAGCACCCTTTATGGTATTCTCGGGAACTAATTCGAGATACCTGGCAGAAAAAATCTGCGCAAGCCTCAATTGTCCTCTGGGAAACATGAACATCACCCACTTTGCTGATGGTGAGTTTGCCGTTTCTTATGAAGAGTCAATTCGTGGCGCACATGTATTCCTGGTTCAGTCCACTTTCCCTAATTCCGACAATCTGATGGAACTCCTTCTGATGATTGATGCAGCTAAGAGAGCTTCTGCAAAGAGCGTTGTTGCAGTTATCCCTTACTTCGGATGGGCACGTCAGGACAGAAAAGATAAACCACGTGTTTCTATCGGCGCCAAGCTGGTAGCAGACCTGCTTTCAGTAGCAGGCATCGACCGTCTGATCACAATGGATTTGCACGCAGACCAGATTCAGGGCTTCTTCAATATTCCGGTGGATCACTTATATGCTTCGGCTGTGTTCCTCCCCTATATTCAGTCATTGAAGCTGGATGAACTCGTGATTGCAACTCCTGACGTTGGTGGTTCAAAGAGAGCAAGTACATTCTCCAAATATCTGGGTGTACCTCTGGTACTTTGTAACAAATCACGTGAAAAAGCAAATGAAGTCGCTTCTATGCAGATCATTGGTGATGTAAAAGGCAAGAATGTAGTATTGATAGACGACATTGTCGATACAGCCGGAACCATTACCAAAGCTGCCAACATCATGCTTGAAGCCGGCGCCAACTCTGTACGTGCCATTGCCAGTCACTGTGTAATGTCCGATCCGGCTTCATTCCGTGTTCAGGAATCAGGACTGACCGAGATGGTATTTACCGACAGTATTCCTTACTCTAAGAAATGTGCCAAAGTAAAACAGTTGAGCATTGCCGATATGTTTGCCGAAACAATCAAACGTGTGATGAACAATGAATCCATCAGCTCACAATACATTATCTAAAAGATAGAAGAATCAAAGACAATAAAAAAAACGTAGAACTGAAAAGTTCTACGTTTTTTTATTTATTAATTTCTATTTTAATTATTCCAGTCGTCCGAATTTATAGGTGCCTTTACGAATCACTTTTCCGTTTTTATCTGTTTCTACAAACGGGCCATTCTTTTTACCTTGTTTGAAAAAGCCCTCATAGCGATTCCCGTTTTTATCTTCCTCCACACCATTACCTTCCTGCATTCCATTTACAAAACCACCTTTATATTTGGTTCCGTTCGTCAAAGTAAGAGTGCCTTTGCCGTTTGGCTGGTTATTCTTCCATTCTCCTTCGTACACGTCTCCATTACTCCATTTGTAAATCCCGTGTCCGTTACGTTTATTATCTTTCCATTCACCTTCATATACAGCACCGTTAGCCCAGGTAAATGTACCTTCACCGTCCTGCATACCGTCTTTAAAGTTCCCTACATATTTATCTCCATTGGCATGATAATAGATACCCGGACCGGTTCGTTCTCCTTGTAGATATGAACCTTCATAGCGGTCACCCCCTAAAAAGAAAATACCTTTTCCGTGTTGCAGATCATCTTTCCAGTCTCCTACGTATTTTTCACCGTTGGTATATTCAAAGGTCCCTTTGCCCTCACGAACGTCGTTCTTCCAGTCGCCATCATATTTACACCCATCGTTCCATACCAATACGCCTTTACCATCTTTCTTATCATTTTTCCAGTCACCGACGTATTTGGAACCGTCTCTCCAGGTATAGGTACCTTTACCTTCACGTTTATCGTTCACCCAATCCCCCACATAGATATCTCCATTGTGGTAATACATCGTACCCGGACCATGCTGATAATCTTGAAACCACATACCGTCGTAACGGTTATTATTCATAAAATAGTAGATTCCGTTACCATGCTGCTGGTCTTGATACCATTGTCCTTCATATCGTTCGCCATCCGGAAAGGTGTAAACTCCGAATCCTTCTCTTTTACCTTTCACGTATTCCCCTTCGTAAACGTCGCCATTCTTAAAAACGGTTTTTCCTTTACCATTTGGCTTACGCCCTTTCATTTCTCCGGTATATACGGAACCATCTTTAAACGTGTAATTTCCTATCTTGATTTCTGTTGAGAAGGTGTCCCGCACTTTGCTGAAGAATCCACCTTTATTTTGTGCGACAGCATTCCCTTGCGAAAGAGCCGCTAAAATGAGTGCTGTATAGATGTATCTTGTTGTTTTCATTTGGCAAATATACAATTTATACACTAAAGCTACTTTCTTTTGACAGATTTTTATGCTAACTTTTTACCTGCAATGACCTCTTTTAAACTCTCTTTACACAAATAGCGGCCTGCCAACTCCCGTATTTCTTCCGGGGTAACCTCTTTCACAGCTTGTAGCGAACGGGCAAAATAATCATCGTCCAGACCTGATGTCAGAATAAACATCCAGGCATCTGCCAGTGAGAAAGGCGACTCATAATTACGGCACATTTCTCCAAGCATATAGTTGCGCACCATGGCCAGTTCTTCCGGAGTTACTTTGTCATTCTGCAACTTATCAATCTCTTTGTAGACTTCCTGTATCAGAGGTTCTACATATTCATTAGCTGTTTCTGTACTGATACCCAGCAAACCGCTGCCCGGATAAAACATGATTCCGGCCGAAATCCCATACGTGTACCCTTTCTCTTCCCGGATATTAGACATCAGTCTGCTTCCAAAATATCCTCCGAACAGAGTGATCAGTACCCGGAGTTTCAGATAGTCCGGATGTGTCCTCATAATAGTAGTTGTACCCAGCTTTACTGCACTCTGCATCGCATCTTCTCTCTCTATGAAAAGGCGTTTCTCGGGTATGCTAACAAATGTAAAATCTTTCTTGACCGCCACTTGCTGATGATTTCCAAAATGTGTCGTACCGAAAGCGGCTTCTATACGGTGGGTAATCTCGTCCGTCACTTTACCGGAAAGGTAAACATAGCAATTTCCCGAATGATAATATGTATCATAAAACTCGCGTAATAAAGCCGGAGTGATATGATGATAGTCCATTTCTTCCACATAGCGTCCACACGGATGCTCCTCTCCGTAAAGTGCTCTCAATAAACTTCTATGTGCCAGAAAATCTACTTTTGATGCATTTACCTGATATTGCTGAATATTGGCATCTATTACCGTACCCAGTTCTTTTTCCGGGAAGAGAGGTTCTTTTATGATCGATTCGAGTACATCGAGCGTTTCGGCAAAATACTTATTTAACGAATACAGTGTGATATATGCATATTCCGCCGAACTGGACAATTCAAGCCATGCTCCATAATAATCCAACTTTTCGGCTATCTCCGCCGCTGTATATTTTCGGGATCCTTCACGTAACATGCGATTGGCAAATAATGCCTGCAGTTTTTGTGATTGTTGCCATCGTCCGCCTCCAAACAAAATATCGACACGTACCACATCCTGTTCACCTGCGTTGATAATTGTCAACGGCACTCCATTCGGCATGACAGTACGCACCGGAGGAAGAATATTAAATTGGACCAGTTCCTGAATTTCGGGTTGTAGTGTCCGGTTCATAATAAACTATTTTTCTGTAAAAAACTCATATATTCTTATATTTAGTTGTGAGCCCGAGAGGGCTACTTCAATTCTTCAAGTCCTTTGCGAACATATTCTCTTTGCAGATCTTCCGGCCTCAAGATCCGGTCATCAAAAACAAGCAGATCAATATCCAGGCATACCTTTTCTTTCTTTTTATCTTCCTGCTCCCTGCCGGCCTCTCTTTCGATTGTTTTCAACTCCTTCACTACCCGTTCAGCATCTGCATCGGTATAGAAACGGGCCATTTGGTTAGAGAATAGTGCCGGGTTACGAAAGAATAACGGCCTTGTCTCCTGCTCACCCGTAAAACGGATAGAGGGGAACAGAGCCGTCAGTCTCCTACGAGCCAGAAGGAGATTCTCCTTCCGGTTATAATTGCTTCCTATACAAATCAGACAGGAGTGCATCGCTCACATTACATTAATTAAACAAATCGTCCAACCCTGATTCCGGTTCATCTATAATGCTATCTCCCGAAATACTGAAGTCTTTGCACGGGTCAAATCCGTCAGGCAATTTAAAAGTCTCTTTCGGATCATATCCCAATGTCTGGTCGGCATACACCTTATGCATATATTTTGTCCAGATAGGCAATGCCAGAGAAGCCCCCTGACCATAAGTCATTGTATCGAAATGGATATCACGTTCTTCACCGCCTACCCAGCATCCGGATACCAGTGAAGGGGTGAATCCCATGAACCATCCGTCCGAGTTGCGGTTAGTCGTTCCGGTCTTACCACCCATATCGGCAGTTATTCCATACCTGCGGACACGTCCTCCTGTACCTTCATTGATTACGGCACGCAACATTACCAACATCTTATAAGCACTCGATGCACTGATCACCTCTTCCATCTGTGGCGAGAAGGTAGCCAATACATTGCCTTCGCTATCCTCTATTTTAGTCACAAACAATGGAGCCACCCGGATTCCCTTATTGGCAAATGCCGTATATGCACTTACCATCTCTCCCACCGAAATCTCACACGGACCGAGGCAGAGAGAGACTGTAGGTTGAATTTCTTTATTGCGTACGCCGAAAGAGTGAATCAAACGTGCCAAAGCATACGGATTCAGTTTACTCATCAAGTATGCCGAAATCCAGTTATTTGAGTTTGCAAGTCCCCATTTCAAAGTCACCATTTCACCATAATGTCCTTTTGAAGTGTTTTTGGGTGACCAAGGTTTTCCATTTTCATCAATTAGAGTGATTTCTACATTACGTGTCTCGTCACAAGGTGAGAATCCGTTTTCCATAGCCAATGCATACAGATACGGTTTAATGGTAGATCCCACTTGACGACGTCCCACCATTGCCATGTCATATTGAAAATAAGTGTAGTTCGGACCACCTACATATGCCTTTACTTGCCCGTTTATGGGGTCCATCGACATAAATCCTGCACGCAGGAAGTGCTTATAATATCGGATAGAGTCCATTGGGGACATTATAGTGTCTTTCACACCATGCCAAGTGAACACCGACATAGATTCCGGCTTATTGAATGCTTTTTTGATTTCCGCTTCCGAAATGCCGGCTTCCTTCATCGTTTGATAACGGGAAGTCTGTTTCACAGCCCTGTCCAGGATGCGGTCAATTTCCTCTTGAGTCAGCTGATTACTGTATGGTGCCTTTTTGCGTCCTTTCTTCTCTTTGAAAAACAAAGGTTGCAAGTACTCCCCAACATGTTCTTCCACTGCTTCCTCGGCATAGCGCTGCATGTGTGAGTTGATAGTTGTATAAATTTTCAGTCCATCCGTATAAATGTTATAGTTTGAACCGTCCTTTTTCTTATTCTTCTCACACCAACCATACAATGGATTCATTTCCCAGTCGATCGAATCTTCATAAAATTTCTGCATTTGCCAGCCACGATAATTGCTGCGGACCGGTTTAGGAGCAGTCATCACACCACGTAGATATTCGCGGAAATAAGTTGCCAATCCTTCTTTGTGATCCACCCGGTGATATACCAATTCCAACGGCAGATTCTGCAACGAATCACACTCTTCCGCTGTGATATATCCGGCCTTTCTCATTTGATCTAGCACTGTATTCCGTCGTCCGCGCGAACGCTCGTTGAAGCGCACCGGATTGTAAAGCGAAGGGTTTTTACACATACCGATCAGCGTAGCAGCCTGTTCTATTTTCAGATCTTTGGGTTCGCATCCGAAATAGGTATATGAAGCCGTTTTAATTCCTACTGCATTATTCAGGAAGTCAAATTTATTGAGATACATACTCAAAATTTCTTCCTTTGTATAATAACGTTCCAGTTTTACGGCAATCACCCACTCTATCGGCTTCTGAAACAGGCGCTGCAACGTATTTCTGGCAACTTCGTCCGTAAACAATTGCTTGGCGAGCTGTTGTGAAAGCGTACTACCTCCACCTGCATTTTTCTGCATCAGCAATCCACGCTTTACCACAGCACGTATCAGCGCTTTGGCGTCGATACCCGAATGTTCGGTAAAGCGAACGTCCTCCGTGGCGATCAACGCATTGACAATGTTAGGTGAAAGTTCATTATAAGAGGTGTATACACGATTTTCCTTACTAAGCGACCACGTACCCAAAACCTTGCCATCCTCCGAAAGAATTTCGGTGGCAAATTTGTAATTCGGGTTTTCCAGTTCTTCTACAGGAGGCATATATCCAATCCATCCGTAAGCGATAGAGGCAAACACTGCAATTCCTGCCAGCACCATCAGTGCAAAGAAAACCCAAAGGCCTTTTACTATCTTTTTAATCATTTTATTCCGTAGTTTTATTCGAAGTTGCAAAGATAATCATTCCCGTCCATCTGACAAGCGTTCTTTTCCATGTTTGCACACAAAAAAGTCTAAGCGAAGCAAAAAAGGCTTCCGGTCGTTCCCGTTTATTGAGGAACCAACCGGAAGCCATACACTCATGCCCTTTATCCGTCCGTTGGCTGCGGCGCCACAGCCAGCCTATCGATTGATTTAGGCTGTGGGGTCATCCACGATATCTCCGTTTCCTCCATCGGCCGCCCCTTTCAGATAATCATCCAGACTGATCAGGTCCAGCTTCTCACCTGCACGGGTAGCTGTTTTAGTAATTTTCAGTTCTTTATTAGCCTGAAAATAGATACGCACACTATCCACGCTTTTAGCAGTGATGTCCTCTTGTTTTTCGGAGCCTTTCGATTTGGCAGCCAACATAAATACACCCAATCCCTCGATATTTACCGCTTTGCCTTCCAGCAACTGCTCTTTCAGTTTCTCTACAAAATTCTGAATCGTACTCTTAATATCACCTACCGAAAGTGACGAACGGTCCTGAATCTTTTGTGCAATAAACTTTAAGTCAACCGACCTTCCCAGTGTGATAAGTTGCGGATAATACCTTTTGGGAGAATTCTCAACGCGCGGATCTGACGGGCGCTTTACTGTTTTAAAAATTACACTCATACTACGTTTCTTTTTTTAAGATTTAAATTTCATTTTTTTACTCTCGTTTTGTTGATCAACAATGCAAATGTCCGCTTTTACGCAGAGACTGCCAAACAAAAAGGGCCTTCCGGAGCATGTTTTTCCAGAAAAATCATAAATGACTGATCATGAGGAATATACAGAATGTGTGTTTCGAAACACTCCTGTTTCCCACAAACTGATACAAACTAGACAAACATCTTGCTACGGGAAAGTTCTGTAAAGGGAGCACAAGATCTATTCCTATGATCTTAATATTTGTATGGTATGTGAGCTTAACTATATATCTTGTATGGGTGTAGCTATCCGGAGCAAAGGGTGTAACCCTAATGACCGGATAGCTATACCTAAGTAATGGTAGGGCTACACCCCTCTCGGATACAAGCTTTCGGAAGAGTCATTAAGAGTAGAACGTAGTATCCGGGAAGATACATTATTATATTAAAGAAATAAGTTCTTATCTGAAGTCATAGAGATTCTGCCGGGTCTGTTCAAAATCGTTTTGCCGGAATCAGTGCCACAAGGCCTGTCCTCTATTTCTAAAAGAATCCACAATTCAGCCTATCGATCCTCCATGCCGGAAATTTGGCTTCCAACCAACAGATGTGTTTAAATATAGGACGAAAAGAATGTTTTTGCTCACGTTCTTTGTCATCTGAAAGATTTTCCATAACTTGCAACTTTTATCGGTTAAGCTTGTACGATGTCCCATTATGTTAATCTTTCAATAGCATTGAGCTATCATACTTAATGCATAGAAAAAGAGGGAATATTGTCAACTGATAAACACTTTTGTTAAATCAAAATAGTTTTTAATATCATAAACAATTATAGTATGAAGAAAAATAAGATTTTAATTATTATACCTTCAAGGTTTGCGTCAACCCGTTTGCCGGAGAAGCCCTTAGTGAAAATAGCAGGAAAAGAAATGGTTTTGCGCGTTGCAGAGATTGCCAACTATGTTTGTAATAAGGTAGAAGGATGCAATTACATCGTCGCAACAGACCACGAAAAAATCGTTAATTTCTGCAAGGAGAATAATATAGCTGTAATGATGACTTCCGAGAACTGCAAAAGTGGAACAGAAAGATGCTGGGATGTCACAACCAAAATTGCTGAGAAACCGGATTTTATAGTCAATCTGCAAGGAGACAATCCGTTATGCCCACCCTGGTTTATAGAACAGTTGATTGAAGCTTGGAAAAATGATAAGGAAGGACAGGTCTTCACTCCCAGCCTTCATTTATCTTGGGAAGAGTATGACCGGATGAAAGAATCAAAGAAAATCACACCATATAGCGGGACAACGGTTGAAGTCGATAAATTTGGATACGCGCTTGCATTCAGTAAAGCTATGATTCCCGTGATAAGAAATGAAGAAAAGGTCAGAAAAATTCTTGATAAATCTCCTGTCAGACGTCATATCGGACTTTATTCGTATACTTACGACGCGCTCAAAAAATATTTTGAAGTAGAAGCTTCTCCTTATGAGCTTCCTGAAGGATTAGAGCAAATGAGATTTTTACATAACAGGATACCTGTAAAAATGATAGATGTAGACTATAGAAACCGTAAATCCATGTCCGGAGTTGATTCACCGGAAGATATCGAAAGAGCTGAAAAAATAATCGCCGAATTTGGAGAATTCAATCTTTCACCGGAATGAAAATGGAAGATATAGCGATCAGCATAACCGGTTATTCTTACAGTAATATAAAAGAGACGATACCTGACGGAGTTGATAAGGAGGAAATTGCTGCCGTGTACGAGGAAATCATTGATGAATATTTGCAAAAAGGAATTCCCCGGGAAATACCAGCTTTAATAAATGTCAGTGGAGTTCCGGGGGCAGGCAAATCGACTTTTTGCAAAAAACTGCTTGCTATGCCTGAAAATTCAAGTGCAATCTATATTGGATTTGATGCAATCATGGAAAACGAGCGTTTACCCTATATTAGAGAAGAGGTCAACCATGCGGAAGAAGCATTCAAAAGATGGGAGCTTTCTGCAAGGATCGCCGGTTATGAATTACTTAAGAGAGCTATAGAAAATAAGTATTTGATTATATTCGATCATTCGTCTGCGCTCTCCCAACACATTGATTTATTTAATCTGTTATTGTCTGAGGGATACGAAGTTCACTTTAATTTTATTTTTATCCCGGAAGAAGAAGCCAGGAGGCGAGCGAAAAACAGGAAACGTTATATACCTCCATATTATATTGAGGAAAGAAGCAAAACCCTTCAATATTTATTGCCTGAATATAAACGAATTTGTACCACTTTTAAACAAATAGAACCAATGAGAACCAGACTTATCATAGCCCGTCATGGGAATACGTTTCGCCCGGAAGAAACTCCGACAAGAGTCGGAGCAAAAACCGATCTACCATTAGTCGAAGAATTTAAGGGAAGAAGTATTGGAAGATATTTAAAAGAACATGATATGATCCCTGACGTAATCTATGCGGCTCC
The DNA here is from genome assembly GCF_000025985.1 of Bacteroides fragilis NCTC 9343. Classification (NCBI taxonomy): domain Bacteria; kingdom Pseudomonadati; phylum Bacteroidota; class Bacteroidia; order Bacteroidales; family Bacteroidaceae; genus Bacteroides; species Bacteroides fragilis. The sequence goes on along the minus strand of NC_003228.3, from coordinate 2,660,845 downwards.
ACTTTTGCGTACCATGCAGACAGCCCGGTTAGCTGTTCAGACCATCGGTCTGGATTCAGATATTTCTCCATTAAACGCTTTTGTCGAGATCGACTATGGTGTTGACGAAAATAAAACGGAAGAAGAAGTGAGGTTACGTTTAGGAAATGGAAATATCGAAAAAGGGAAAAAAATAATTGAAGATTGGGATAAAAATGCAGTTGTACCTGATGGATGGAAAGTAGATCCGGACCAAATCATTCATACTTGGCTGGATTTCGCAGAGAAGACTGTGATACCTCATCAGACAACTTTACTTGTCACTTCTAATGGGATTATACGCTTTGCTCCCTATTTGACGGGAGATTTTGAGAAGTTCGCCCAAGAGCATAAAATAAAAGTGGCTCCGGGAGGACTTTGTATTTTTGATAAAAACGATGGTGATTCATTCTGGACTTGCTCTGCCTGGAATGTCAAGCCTTATGAACTATATGCAGATAGCCACTACTGAAAATACGATTTACACCTCTCCTGACGCATCAAAGATTTTTTGTTATACGCCTTCCATTATTGTCACACCAACGGGACGTTTAATAGTTTCTTTCGATTTAGGAGGAGAAGGTGTAAAAAGTATAGAGGGCCATAAGTCATCCAGAGCTGGTGGAAGCAGATTTGGACAAGGGAAAATATTCATTTCTGATGATAATGGACAGAAATGGACTTTCGTTCAAAATTTCCCGTTTTGGCATGCACGTCTGTTCACAATAGGTAACAGCATCTACCTGATCGGGCATGCCGGGGATATTTGTATCATGAAATCGGAAGATAATGGTGAAAGCTGGTCTGACACCTATTTCCTCACCCACGGAGAAAAGTGGCATTCTTCAGCCTGCAATGTCCTTTTTTCCAATGGGAATGTATATTTAGCCATGGAGCAACGTTGCCGATTGAACGAAGTGACAGGATGGGACGTAGCCGGATTATCCCCTACGCTGTTTCGGGCTTGTGTCGAGGACAATCTTTGCCTTGCATCTTCATGGAGCAGATCTGAAAAATTTATTTATAAGGAAGTGTTTGATGGAGCCAAATTGGATTTTTTCGGCATTCCGTTTTATGATTGTGAAACCAATAAGCCCAAGGAAATAGCGACAGGTATCAACAATGCTCCCCTAGGCTGGCTTGAAGCAAATGTAGTTAAATTTGTAGATAAAGACCATATTTGGCATACTGATTTGAAAGAAGTTTTTCATCTTTTTCTAAGAGCCCATACAGGAGGTGTCAATTATGCACACCTCTTTAAAATAGAAATACAAGACGACCAAAGTATGATTCCCTCATTGGAGCACACCCCTTCCGGACAAAAGATTTCATATATCCCATTTCCCGGCGGACATCTGAAATTCTTTATCATATATGATGAACTGACAAGATTTTATTGGTTAGTGTCCAATCAGGCCACAGACTCTATGAGACGTGTCAGCTCTTTATCAAATATAAAGAGATATGGATTACCTAATAATGAACGACACCGGTTGCAACTTCATTTTTCAAGGAATTGCGTAGACTGGTGTTTTGCCGGAATGGTGGCTTGCTCTACAAATGAATTATATTCAAGAAATTATCCTTCAGCGGTAATCAAAGGAGATGATTTGCATATTGTCTGCCGATCAGCCGATGAACATGCACTCAACCCTCAATATAATAACATGATAACTCATCATATCGTGAGTAACTTTCGTCAGCTTATATATTGATTCATGACTGATTAACCGATATTGTTACGGATCATATCTAAAAATCGACAGAGGCATAATACCCGACATCATCTCCACAAACTTTGCCTAAAACAATCCCGGGTAAATCTCTCCTCCGGTATCGCTCACGTTAAGGGTCTGCAACAGTTTGCCGTCCGGAGCATAAAACAACTGAAACTCAGTGTCTGTATTATACTCTTCCACTTCTATCACAATTACCGCCGGCTGCTTAGGGAAAGTGATGATTCTTACATCTTCCAGCTGCATAGATGCCATCGTACTTTGCATAAAGGCCTTTGCCACAGCGGCAGGAACAGCCTCCAGAGTTTCGACATCTACCTCCGTCATCAACCATTTGCCCTTATCACTAAACCAGACGTTTAATTCCCGTCCGTCCACCCTGATATCGGCAATGTGATAGTCTCCCTTTCGTTGCCAATCAACTGTAGTAACTTTGGGATACATTTTCTGAAAGGTCTCCTGTACTTTATCGGGAGGTGGAAAGCCGGCTGCAAAAACAGAGACGGAAATCAGCAACAGCAATCCTGTCAACAAATTAAATTTAAGCTTTTTCATAATGAGGTTCTTTTTAATTTCAAGTTTGATAAGTAACAATAAGAGGAGTATTTTGTTTGTGGAATTATTCCACAAACATGTGGCAAATTCCACATGCTTATCCCCAAATTATACTTCATTAGCGGCTCATACGATTCTTTCACAGCTGGCATAATCTTTGTCTATTTCATCCATTAGTTTCTTTTCAGAGAAACCCAATAATTGTATCACCTAAAAGAAAAATTATGAAAAAGTAGAAGAAGTAAAAACTAACTAGACTCCGATTCGGAAGCAAGAATGGAGTAGTAAAAGAAGTAGAAAACTGAAAAACATGTTTAACTCAAACCTATTTTATTTATGACGAAAAAAAGTAACCTATCCTTAAGGTTTACAAGAGTATGGGAAAAACACTGCCTGAAAACAGCAGCCGCAACTTTATTACTGTGCTGCGTGCTGCCCGTACAAGCAAAAGCCGATACTTACAAAACACAAGAGACTGCAAGTATACAACAGCAAACAGTGAAGACCACCGGTGTTATCATCGACAACACGGGTGAGCCTCTTATTGGAGTTTCCGTAAAAGTGCAGGGCACCAATACCGGAACCATCACTGACCTGGATGGAAAATTCTCAATTGACACTCCCCCAAAAGCTCTCCTTGAGTTTTCATTTATCGGTTATAAAACCATTATCATGGAAGTGACCGGAAAGGAACTCCATATCACTATGCAGGAAGATTCAAAACAATTGGACGAAGTGGTAGTAGTGGGTTACGGCTCACAAAAGAAAGTAAACGTTACCGGATCTGTAAGCATGGTCAATGCAGACGTTCTGGAATCACGTCCCGTACAAAATGTGTCACAAGCATTACAAGGGGTTATTCCCGGACTAAATATGTCTGTAGGAAGTAGCGGTGGCACGTTGGATGGCAAACTAAACGTGAATATCCGTGGAGCGGGTACGATAAGTGACGGATCGAGTAGCAGTCCGCTGGTATTGATCGACGGAATCGAAGGAGACATGAACACTGTTAACCCAAACGATATTGAATCGGTATCTGTACTGAAAGACGCAGCCTCTTCATCAATCTATGGTGCACGTGCGGCATTCGGAGTCATCCTGATTACTACGAAGAGTGGCAAGAGTGGTAAAACCCGTGTAAACTATTCGGGTAATGTGCGTTTCTCAGATGCTATTCAGTTGCCCGATATGGTGGATTCTTACACTTTTGCACAATACTTTAACCGGGCTTCGACCAATGGTGGAGAATCTCCTACCTTTGATGAAAAAGCATTGCAAAATATCCTGGACTTCCAAAACGGAAAATTTACCGACCCTTCTACTCCCGAATATTATGGAGTGGAGGCCGGACCGGACGGCAAATGGAAAAGCTATGCAGGATCTTTTGCCAATACAGACTGGTTCAAAGAGTTCTATAAGAGCTGGACGCCTTCTACGGAACACAACCTGAGTATCAGTGGAGGAACTGAGAAACTGACCTATATGATCAGTGGCAGCTTCCTGAATCAGAACGGCCTTATCAGGCATGGCGAAGATAACTTCAACCGCTATACGATGAACGCCAAAATTTCGGCAAAACCTGCGGAATGGGTCACATTGAACTATACAAGCAAATGGACCCGTGAGGATTATGACCGTCCCACCTACATGACAGGTGCGTTTTTTCATAACATTGCCCGTCGCTGGCCCACTTGCGCTCCAATGGATCCAAACGGCCATTATATGCCCAACATGGAAATCATCCAATTGGAAGAGGGAGGCGTACAAACCAGTCAAAGAAATTGGTATACCAATCAGCTGCAAGCCATCTTCGAGCCCGTTAAAGACTGGCGAATCGTAGTAGAAGGAAGCATGCGTACGTATACGCGAAAACAACACTGGGCTGTATTACCGATCTATGGATATGACGTAAACAATAAACCTTATTTATTGTCATGGAACGGTGGAGCAGCAGGGTATTCGGAGGTTCAGGACGAACGTGAAGATGAAGATTATTTCTCCGGAAACATTTATAGTGACTATGCAAAAACAATCGGTAATCATTATTTTAAAGTGATGGGCGGTTTCAATGCCGAACTCTTCCGGCCAAGCGGAATGACCGGGTTTGGAACCGACCTGATCAGCTCGAATGTCCCTTCTTTAGGATTGACACAGGACAATCAGAAAGCAAATGCATGGGCACGTGAAAGAGCAATTGCCGGTTTCTTCGGGCGTGTGAACTACAACTATAAAGAACGGTATATGTTAGAAGCCAATCTGCGTTATGACGGTTCTTCACGATTTGTTGGCGATAAGCGCTGGGGGTTGTTTCCGTCATTCTCCGCCGGATGGAATATTGCACGCGAAGACTTCTTCCGTCCATTGGCCGGTGTTATCGGCACTTTGAAGTTAAGAGGTTCTTGGGGGCAGCTTGGTAACAACAACACGGATAAGGCCAATGCCTGGTATCCGTTTTACCAGAATATGATTACGGGATCTGCCAATTCGGGATGGTTGATCGACAGTAAAAAGCAAAACACTGCCCAACTTCCGGGTATCGTCAATTCACTGATGACCTGGGAAACCATTGAATCATGGGACATTGGTTTGGATTTCGGTTTACTCGATAACCGTCTGACAGGATCGGTCGGCTATTATAACCGTTATACATACGATATGATCGGTCCGGCTCCTATATTACCTCCCGTGTTAGGGGCCCTACCTCCCCAAGTGAACAACTGTGATATGAAGTCATACGGTTGGGAGTTGGAACTTTCATGGAGAGATCGCATCAGTGAATTTGATTATAGTGCACGATTTGTTTTATCTGACGGGAAGCGTAAAATATTGAGATATCCGAATCCTACGAACTCACTCTCTTCGGATGTATACTATAATGGACAAATATTGGGTGACATCTGGGGATACAAAACGGTCGGTATTGCACAAACCCAGGAAGAAATGAATGCACACTTGGCCAATGGAGGTACCCCAAACTGGGGGACGAACTGGGGAGCCGGTGACGTTATGTATGCCAATCTTGATGGAAAAGAAGGTGTCAACAATGGTTCGAATACTTTGGAAGATCATGGTGACCTGACAATAATCGGTAACAACACCCCAAGATATAATTTCGGTTTGACGTTGACCGGGGCATGGAAAGGATTCGACTTTTCGGTGTTCCTGCAAGGGGTAATGAAAAGGGATTATTGGTTGGACGGGCCATACTTCTGGGGGGCCAATGGAGGATTGTGGCAATCGACTGCATTCAAAGAACATATGGATTATTGGCGTCCTGAAGGCGATCCACTCGGTGCAAACACCAATGCTTATTACCCCAAACCCTATTTTAATACGGATAAAAACCAGAAAGTACAAAGCGGATATCTTCAGAATGCTGCATATTGCCGCCTGAAGAATGCTCAGATAGGTTATACTCTGCCTAAAACATGGACTCGAAAAGCGGCAATGGAATCGGTGCGTGTTTATGTGTCCGGAGACAATCTGGTTACCTTTTCGGGAATCAGCGGAGTATTTGATCCGGAATTATTGGGTAGCGACTGGGGAGACGGTAAGCTCTATCCCTTGCAAAGAACGATTTCTATCGGCTTAAATGTTAACTTCTAATTTTACCAGACAAATTATGAAAATAAAACTGAAACATATTTATTTCTGCTCATTAATCGGAATGGGCGGATTGGCACTGACTTCGTGTAATGATTTTCTGGATCGTTCGCCCATCAGTGACATCACTCCGGAAGATTACTTCAACACTGTAGATCAAGTGGGAAGCTATGTTATCAATTATTACGATGACTACCTTGAAAACTCAAATACGACTAAAATGTATCACCAAAGAGCATGGAACTCCGGAGTGGTACGAAATGATGCGAACACTGACAATTTATTGAGTGATGACGGAAACCTGGATTATTTTGCGGGAAATAAGCAAGTACCCGAAGGGAAGAATATTCAGGAACCTCTGAATCGTATTCGGGTATGGAATTATCTTTTTGAGAAAGTATTACCTAAAGAAAAAGAAGGTACAATCCCCGGAGATGCAGAACTGTTAAAGCAATACATCGGAGAAGCCTATTTTTTCCGTGCGTTGGCATATTATAACGCATTGGTACGTTTCGGTGATTATCCCATCATTACCGAAGTATTGCCGGATGATTCGGAAACACTGATCAAAAAAAGTCAGCGTGCCCCGCGCAATGAAGTGGCACGTTTCATCCTAAAAGATCTTGACGAAGCTGTCAGTCGACTGAAGGAACGTGGTTTTCAGAATAACCAACGCATCAACAAACAGGCTGCATTAGTGCTGAAATCAAGAGTTGCACTGTTTGAAGCAACTTTTGAAAAATATCATCAGGGAACGGGACGCGTACCCGGCGATCCCACATGGCCCGGAGCCGCCATGAGTTATAACAGTGGAAAAACATTCGATATTGCTGGCGAAATAAACTTCTTCCTGACCGAGGCAATGCAGGCAGCGGTAGCTGTTGCAGACCATGTTCAATTGGCAGAGAACTCGCATGTAATGAATCCTCCATACAATACACTTTATGGATGGAATCCTTATTTTGAAATGTTCAGTCAACCGGATCTTTCGAATGTGGAAGAAGTACTGTTGTGGAAACAGTATAACCTGTCACTTACCGTGTCGCATTGTGTGGGGGCCCGCCTTAAAAACGGAGATCGTACCGGACTGACACGTTCGTTGATCAAAACATTCCTGATGAAAGACGGTCTGCCTATTTATGCAAGTAATAGTACTATTGATGACAGAACGGTGTCTGACGAAAAGAAAGACCGCGACGAGCGCTTGCAATTGTTTGTATGGGGAGAAAAAGATGCCTGGATGACAGATGAAAGAGCGGATACAGTGAAAAATTACAATAAGGATCAGGCGGGAAACACTGTGACAACTCCGGTACCGGTACCTTGGGTAAAATCTACTGTAATCAGTGATCAGGAACAGACACGTGATATCACCGGTTATCGTTCCCGTAAGTTCTATCCGTATGATGACGAACAAAGTAAGTCGGACGAACTGCTGGGGACCAATGCCTGTCCTATTTTCCGTGCTTCCGAAGCATATCTTAACTACATAGAGGCTTGTTATGAGAAGAATGGTACGCTGGACAGCAAGGCACAGGAATATTGGAAAGCCATACGCAGACGTGCCGGTGTCGATGAAGACTATCAGAAGACAATCGCCCGCACGGATCTGGGGCGCGAAGACGATCTGGGAGTTTACTCAGGAGACCGGATGGTGGACGCTACACTTTACAACATACGTCGCGAACGTCGCTGCGAATTTATTGCCGAAGGCATGCGCTGGGATGACCTGAAAAGATGGCGCTCTTGGGACCGGCTATTTACGGAGCCATATATTGTGGAGGGCATTAACTTTTGGGATGAAGCCTATAAACTTTACACAACCGTAGATAAAGACGGCAATGAAAAATCCGCGGTGGTAGCTGATGGCAGCACGTCTGCCAACATGTCGCCAAAATCGGACGGGAAATACGTACGGCCATTGCGTAGGACACAAACCAATAATCAGCTTTATGACGGATATACCTGGAAAAAAGCTTATTATCTGGAACCACTCGGCTTACAGGACTTGCAATTGTCGGCCACCAATCCGGAGGATATCAATACATCTATGATGTATCAAAATCCATATTGGCCTGCCGGCACAGGCAAAGCGCTTGAATGATACCGCTAAACGTATAAAAAACGTAATATGATAAGTTCACCACAGAGTTTACACAAAGCAAATTTGCCAGTGTATCCTGTGGTGAACAAAAACAAATCTCCGAGTGAACTTATCTTATGTTTTTTAAGTTATATAATGTATAAAGAAGACAATAAACGGAATGATAAAATCAAATCTGACCGACTACCATAAACAACAACTTAAAAAAATATAAGAAATTATGAATTCACATCAAGAATTATTCGGTGGAAATATTCCACAAGATGTAACTGGAAAACAAGGCGAAAACGCTATCTTCATTGTCTACGGGCTGAAACAATCGGATAACACTATAAAACAAGTAAAAGATCTATGTGCTAACTTTTCCGCACTGATACGCAGTATGCGTAACCGATTTCCCGAAATGCAATTCAGTTGTACGATCGGATTCGGAGCTGATGCTTGGAAACAACTTTTTCCAGAGCAGGGCAATCCTAAGGAATTAAAGACTTTTGAAACAATTAAAGGAGCTAAATATATTGCGGTTTCAACCCCCGGTGATATTCTTCTACACATCCGGGCAAAACAGATGGGACTCTGCTTTGAGTTTGCCTCCATTATCGACGAAAAGCTGAAAGGGGTTGTAGATTCAATCGATGAAACTCATGGATTCAGGTATATGGATGGAAAAGCAATCATCGGTTTTGTGGACGGTACCGAAAATCCGGCAGTAGATGAGAATCCCTATCATTTTGCGGTGATAGGTGACGAGGACCCGGACTTTATCGGTGGCAGTTACGTCTTCGTACAAAAATACATTCACGACATGACTACATGGAATTCACTTCCGGTCGAAGCCCAGGAAAAGGTAATCGGCCGTCATAAATACAATGATGTGGAATTGTCGGACGAGGAAAAGCCGCAAAATGCACACAACGCTGTCACTAATATTGGAGACGACTTGAAAATAGTACGTGCCAATATGCCGTTTGCCAATACTTCGAAAGGAGAATACGGAACATATTTTATCGGCTATGCAAGTACCTTCAGCACCACCCACAAAATGTTGGAGAATATGTTTATCGGTGACCCTGTGGGAAACACCGACCGTTTACTGGACTTCAGCACTCCGATAACAGGAACCCTGTTTTTCGCACCTTCATACGATCTGCTTGCTAAACTCGGAGAGTAATAGTTACTCTCCATATAGTACAGTTTCTACTATCCAGGCAAAAACATTAGCTATGAGTTTGGACGCATTATTATTAATGGTCCCGGAATTATTGTTTATACGGTTATCGGTAGTTGACGTCGAACTGGACGCCGAACTACCTATATCCGTATCACCCCAATAAACGATTCTCCTTGAATAATCAATGCCTAAAACAATACCTCCCGCAGGTCCCATCAATATAGGAGTAATGCCTTTGGATGCTTCCGTGTTGAGCTGTATTTCGCCATGATAAGCATCATAATTGCGTAAAGAGAAGTCGGTATTGATAGGAGTATATGGGGCACTGGTAAAAGGACCGGTAGTGCTAAAGTAGCTGTTACCATTCTCTGGAGTTGCCAAAGGATAGGGACCGGTATTACTCGTTAAAAAAGAAATGCCGTTATTCCCGCCCAATATCTCTTTTAATAAATTCTGGCTGACATCCAGAGCATCATAAGAAACAATCAATACACGATTCTTTTTCGATTTCACCCAGTTATGAGCTTTTTGTGCATCCGAGGTACCGAACAACAGATTGCCCATATAATGGACATAGACAACATCAAAAGAGGCAAAAAGAGCATCGGTTAAGTTATTATAGTTGGCATTTACACCTATCAGATTATAACCTCCACATTCAACAGTTCCGGTCGGACCGAAATTATTTTGATTATTCAATATACCTCGAAGACCGGTTGCACGCGCTTCGGCACTGCCGGAACCAATAATGTTCGTTCCCAGATATCCCAACCCGGCATTGAACGTTAGAAGATGAATTGTCTGATAAGCGGCCACATCATATTTTTGCTGAATATTCACCAGAATACGCCAACGGTGGGCTGTGATGACAAAATTTTGAATTCGGCTAGTATCATTCGTCGAATTACTCTGCAGAGCCGTAATCACTAACTGACTTCCATTTTGAGCTTTTGTTACAGTAAAGTATTCATTTGCCAATGACTGACTTCCGGTTCCTGTGGGAGTTCCTGCGGCATCGGCCCATTGTAAGGTATAGTCTGGAAGATCGGTACTTACGTTGATAATGCCTGCGGAACCTGCTTTGTTCTTGAGAACAATTTCCCGGGTCGACACTCCAAAATGATGTTCTCCATCAAAATTCATATCAATGGTGTAATCATCCCAAGCCTGTACTTCGGCTACGATATGGGCGGAACGATTATTCGCCGCTTCGTCCGGACTACCCCACCCCGGACCTGAGACCTTCTTTATATTGAATATGTACTTATGATTACGAAGTACTTTCCCGAAAGCATTTTCAACATTATCGGGATCAAAATCCATACGGTAGTAACCCGGTTGATCACTCCCTTCATAATAACCCTCTACAACAATACAGGTTGCCTGACTTACCCGGTTGTCCGGAGTTGGTGAATCGGCTTCAGGCAAATAAAGTTGGGCTGAAAATTCATTCAGGTTCTCAGTAGGTACAGGATACAGGATACTGTTTACATTTCCGGAACTTCCGGCAGGTACGCTCGGAAGCGTAACCCTGACGACTCCAGTTTCATCGGGTATTATCTGTAAGTGGTCATTGGCACGATATGCTTTCACCCCTGACAGCTTAAAGTTTGCCACTTCCGTAGCTTTCACGTCTACCCGGGCAATGGAACGTAACATCTTTATTCCGGTAATATTATTTATAACCGTTGCTTCTAATCCTCCGGGCAATTCATACTCCCCATACATTGGAAAATCGGAAGTGATATTGTTGAACCGGAGATTGATGTTCTTTTTCACCAAATCTTCGCTATCATCCACCGAAGGCTCATTGGCTATTACCGCATCGGTAGCATTGGCCAATATGAGTAATTTTAAAGGCGAACTGCTTGATTTTAATAAAGCTTTAAAAGAAGCAGCGGATGAAGTGTTGTTGATGGATATGCCGGGTACACGGTACTTATATTTACCTTCTTCAAACACTAACACTTGAATCTCACTGATTTTAGACTCATGATCGGTCGTCGCAAATGTTCCTCGCGTCCGGGCATATGTAGTGGAGGCCGGTATGGTTATCACTAACCTTACCGATACATCCTCTGTATTATTTCTATCTGCATCTCCGGACACTTCCATACTGTCGGTACACGACATATATAAAAGGCCGGTTATCAGAATTACCATTAATTTTTTCATTAGGGCTTAGGTTTATTTTCTCAGATACAAAGATGGACTTTTTCAGGAAAGAATCCGTGGCGTTTAATGAATGGTGTAAACAAAGATTTTTCTATTATCACATCTCACATGAATTTATTGTCCAATTATGCAACAATCGGAAATGTGTGTAAAGACGTGTATCTATTTTCGAAACTTCGTCATAAACTTTTCACCAGTTCTTGTTGCCGGTTAAAGAAATGGATTCGCTGAACCTCGCCACTCTGCGAAATCAAAGTTGAATACTTCTTTAATGACTGTATCCATAGCTTCAAGTGCTGAAATAGAAAATCATCTTTCGAAGTTATGGAATTAATGGAAAAGACCCCTATCAGGCATTGATGGTAAATATCTGTTTCTACATAACTATATGTAGACTCAAAATTGATATCGGATATATATATTTTCACATCTTTTCCGGATGAATATTTTCCCTGAGCTGAAATTTTTTCCAATTCATTCAGCAATATCAATAATTCCTTTTTTATTCTTTTTACACTGTCTTCTGATATCAGATTGATATTTAAGAAAAACTTGACCTCATTGACCAATCTGATAAATATCTCTTTATCCCATATATAATTGGTTGACTGGAATAGCTGAGACAGATTTACAAATTCTTTTTGCTTGTCAATCAATTTTTCTGGAATCTCCAAATCTTCATAATGTCTGCCTGCATATGTACTTTCATGCTGGTAAATCCATTTGAAAAGTTGGAATTTGGATAAGGCTTCATACTTTAAATACAGGGTTTGTGGAACGGTATTTGAAGAGGTGCTTCTTTCCGAACTTTCCCGTTCAATCAATTGACCGAACAACTTTATATACGAATCGATAATAGAATAATAGGTCTCCGTAGGGCGTTGGCATTGCAACATATTCAGATTAACAATAGCGTTGTCATTCAAATCGGCCCCTACTATTTTATCAAGAGAGATGCCCATGTGTTGAGATATGGTGGCAACTTCGGCAAAAGTGAACGGTACTTCACCCCGCAACCGCCTGTAAGTAGCTTCTTTGCCAAGGTAAAGAATATCCATCAGCGCATTTGCAAGATTATTCCCCTTGGGTAAGTATATTTTCATTGCATCTATTAAATCTGTATTTATATTACGCATAATCATTGTTTTTATATTTTTATCTGTAAACAAGTAATCTGTAACTTTTGTTTCGCCTATCGAAACGAACAATCCCTTTGATGACGGTGCGTTGCATTATCAGAGCTTTCTTTTGCAGGGATTGCTTCAATAGACACTTTTTGTTTATAAATACATTTTTAAAGTCACAAATCGTTGTTGTCTGGAAGGTATATTTGTTATCTGAAAAAAATGTAGTATATCCACCTAAATAAAAAGATAATGAAAACAAGTAAAATCTTTATGACTACACTGGTTGCATTGACTATGGCTGCATGCAGCAATGACAATGATTGGGTTGACCAGTCCAGGAATCCGGACGTAATTGCCCCGGATGCATATGCCTCTTTTTCCATCAACATTCCCCACGCATCGAAGACACGTGCAGTATCTACAGATCCGGGAATTGCAGCGGAAAACACTGTGAAATCCTTACATGTGTTTATTTATGACGCAGAATCTCCCAATACACCTACTGTAGCTGAATTTACGGTCGCAGGAGGTACACTCACACAGAAACCAGCCGGGAGTTCTACCTGGATGACCAGCCAACCGATCAGCACTAAAAAGACGGATAAATATATTTTTGCGGGAGTAAACCTTAATGCAGAAATAGTGAACTATATTACTTCTAACGGATTGGGTGCATTCAGCTATAAAGATTTCACACAAGAAATAACAAAATTGGCGGATCAAACAAATGGATTTGTCATGTTCAATAGTGCTTATCCGACCCTTACGCCCGCTGCTGATTTATATGAGAAGAAAAGTGAAGCCGAAAACAATCACATAACCATTTCTGTGAATCGCGTCACTGCAAAAGCGGCGGTGTTCCAATCACAGAGCTTTGTGGTGAACGGAGGCGGAACGATGACAGATCTGAAGTTCGGCTGGAGAAACCTGAATAAAAAATTCTACTTTATTCAGGATAACAGAGACGCTCTCATCAAAGACTATAATTGGGCTAATTATACCGCAGAAGATTTTACGAGGGGAACAGATGCCATCAACGTTTATGCTTCGGCTGATGTGCCTACCTCTTTTTCTTATGCTACGGAAAATGCATTCCAGTATATTTCGGGTACATCCAATGTGGATGCAGCAACTTTTATCAGTGTCAGCGGGGTATTTACACCCACTAACATCATATCTGCCAAAAAAAATCCCCCTACAGTTGCGGCTGATTTTGAAATCATCGTCAATCCGAAACCGGTGGATAAAACATTCTTTGTCGTGCGGACTGCCGATGGTGTTGCCAATTACTTTATAGATGGACCTACGGCAGAAAAGTTTGCGGAGCTATGTGCCGCGAATACTCCGCAAATGCCATCTATCAATGGGATCTACCTATTATCGGAGAATACGTATAGCAACGGATTGTGTTACTATCATATTTTTGTTAACGGTGACGCAGTCACACCGCAGGCTCCTTATAATATCTACAGAAACCAATATTTCAAGATCAACATCAATTCTATACAAGCACCGGGAAATCCTTCGGACAATTTTGACAGAGGAGAACCAATCAAGCCTAATTCATGGATTGGGGTCGACATCCAGATTATCCCTTGGGAGGTGATTGAAGAAGATCACGATTTATAACCAGCTAATTAATGCCCCACAGAATGTTTACCTGCAAGATAGAAGCCGGATTCAGAGTATTCATATTCATTATATTGCATTTCGTACTCACGAATTGTATCCGGGAAGATATGTCCGGATGTCCCCGGGATGATGGAGGGCTGGCTCTCAAATTCAGCTATGATACAAATGCAGACTCAAGACTGAGCACTGCGCAAGGTGTTGATCGATTGGCTGTTTTCATATTCGATGAAAAAGGACTTTTTATCTCTCAGGTAAACGATTCTATGACTTCAATCAACGACGATTATGTCATGGAGCTGCCTTACAAACAGGGCAGTTACCAATTTGTAGCATGGGGTGGCTATGATAAAAGTACTTATCAGACTTCTGAATGTGTGCCGAGGAAAACTTATATCGATGATTTCTTTCTATCTGTAAAACGTCAGGAGGACAACCAGGTAACCAATCAGCCCAAACTGCTCTATCATGGTATGCACGATATAGTGGAGCTTAACAGTAAAGAAAAAACAATCGTATTGATAAACTTGAAACAAATGACGAATCATATCCGGGTTATTGCTCATAATTTGAATCAAGATAGAAGTGACAACATTTATATAGAGGATAATAACGGTAAGTATGGATATGATTCACAATTCTCCGATGATGACCGGATAACCTATATTCCCATTTATGAAGCATCATCGGAACAATCAAATCCGTTGATTGCCGACTTCAATGTAATGAGGCTGGAAAAGGATAGAGAACCCTGGCTGCGAATTGCCGACAAAACTGGTACAATCCGCTATGATGAGAATCTTATTGGTAAACTTATAGGCGGAAATCCCAATATTGATTTTGAGCATAACCATGATTTCACCATTGAAATATCCTTCGATAACTACATCCCGGTCATTATCAAGATTAATGGCTGGGAGATAGTTAATGAAGAAATATGACTATAAACTGCAGAACAATGAAACAAAGAAAGGTACACTCATATCAATGAGAATACCATGAAAAATGGCAACGGGTATCATATCCTTTCCGGAATAAAGGGTGATGGATGGCAACAATACATCCATTGAATTTACTCCGGCTGCAGAAATTGGTGCCAGTTTTCCAAAGTATTTTCGGATTAACGGTGCACCCAGCAATGCCATCATCTCACGGAAGATATTAGCCAGCAAAGCAATAGTGCCAAGCTCTGTTGCCAACTGTAATCCGACAGAAGCCTCTTTGAATTGAGTAATCAAAATAGATGAAAGGGAATAATAAGCAAATCCGCTTCCTACCGCCATACAATCGAATACACTCCACTGACTCAGCAATAAACTGGCAAAAGCTGAAAAAAGAAGAGTTCCGACAATGGTAGCTATCGGCACTAAAAGCATATTGGGACGTAGGCTTTTGATCAGAAATTTCAGATTCTTATTGCTCCCGATACTGATGCCAACCTGCAACATCAACGCATAAAGTATGTACATAGAAAGATTGTGCATGTCAAACTGGAAATCATTGAAGATTCCGACCAGACAACCTATACAGAAAAATGCAACAACAATTAGACTGCTTTTCATGACTTTCCTCCTTTCTTGAAAAACAGGCGTAATACGAGAAAAGAAGCCAACATGCTGCCCAAGATACTTGAAGTAGCCAACACAATGGCTTGCCATCCGAATTTACCCAGATTATTTACGATTAAACTATTGGAGCCTATCGAAAGGCCCAGCACGAAAAGTAGCAGGAATATCGTAAGCGAAGTACTCTTTTCTACTTTCTCCAGAAATTTCAGGTTACGCAGCAAATAACCGATGCCAATACCTAAAAACATGATAGATATAATGGAAAACATACTCGTATATTTTAAAAAGTTACACAATGCACTCCCTGGCAACTTTTATGTATAAGCTGCCGGACAGATCCTCTCTTTCACCTTATATTAATAAGTGAACGAAAAGAGATAAATCAAACTACAAAACAGGGAGTAATTCAGATAAATCCGCTAAACCAATGTACATGCACAATGCAGTGTCCGTACAGAATCTTATTTTCTTGCACGGCATTATGTATGCTATATGTAGTAAACAATCGGTTCATATTATTCATTAATTACAGTGCAAAGGTAATACTTTTGCGCATATTTTCCAAATAATTATGCAAAATATAAATAATCATAGTAGTGGAATTACTCATAAAAAGACGATGAAAATCTTGCAGAACCTATTTTTTTCTTCGTATCTTTACAAACCGAAATAAAGGATATATCAATAAACATATAACGATATGGAAAACAGAAGTTTAGTAACCATAGCGGAGCATTCGAGGGAGAAAATTCTCTATATGCTCGAAATGGCGAAACAATTTGAAAAGAATCCCAACCGCCGGTTATTGGAAGGCAAAGTAGTCGCTACCCTGTTCTTTGAACCTTCTACGCGTACCCGACTAAGTTTCGAAACTGCTGCCAATCGACTAGGCGCACGGGTAATCGGATTTTCGGATCCCAAAGCCACCAGTTCATCCAAGGGGGAGACTCTGAAAGATACCATTATGATGGTGAGTAATTACGCTGATGTGATTGTTATGAGACATTATCTGGAAGGAGCAGCACGCTATGCAAGTGAAGTGGCTCCGGTACCTATCGTAAATGCCGGAGACGGAGCCAACCAGCATCCTTCGCAAACGATGCTCGATCTCTATTCTATATATAAAACACAAGGTACACTGGAGAATCTGAATATCTATTTGGTAGGTGATTTGAAATACGGACGTACCGTACACTCTTTACTGATGGCTATGCGCCACTTTAACCCGACTTTCCACTTTATTGCCCCCGAGGAACTGAAAATGCCGGAAGAATATAAAATATATTGCAAAGAGCACAATATAAAATATGTAGAGCATACGGACTTTAACGAAGAGGTAATTAAGGATGCTGATATCCTTTACATGACCCGCGTACAACGTGAACGTTTCACTGATCTAATGGAATATGAACGGGTAAAAAACGTATATATCCTTAAAGCGAAAATGCTTGAAAATACTCGTTCTAACCTTCGTATTCTTCATCCGTTACCACGTGTCAATGAAATTGCTTATGATGTGGATGACAGTCCGAAAGCTTATTATTTTCAACAAGCGCAAAATGGACTCTATGCCCGTCAAGCTATACTTTGCGATGTATTAGGAATCACTTTACAAGATATTTTATAAAATCATGAGCGAGAATAAACAAGCATTACAGGTGGCCGCACTGAAAAATGGCACTGTTATCGATCATATACCTTCAGAGAAACTTTTTACGGTAGTTTCATTGCTCGGATTGGAACACATGACGACTAATATTACTATCGGATTCAATTTGGACAGTAAAAAACTAGGTAAGAAAGGAATCATCAAGATTGCCGATAAATTTTTCTGTGACGAAGAAATCAATCGAATTTCCGTAGTAGCCCCTCATGTGAAACTGAACATCATCCGTGATTACGAAGTAGTAGAAAAAAAAGAAGTGCGAATGCCTGACGAGTTAAAAGCTATCGTAAAATGTGCTAATCCCAAATGTATCACGAATAATGAACCGATGGCTACTTTATTTCATGTGATCGACAAAGACAATTGTGTTATAAAATGTCATTACTGCGAGAAAGAACAAAAAAGAGAAGATATTACAATCATTTAGTTATGCACTGCAAGCTACGAGTTCTAGACCGCTAAACGATGTCGGACGTAACTCGTAGCTCGTAACATATAAAGTGAATAAAAAGATGAAGCAAGACTGGAAGCCCGGAACTCTGATTTATCCGTTGCCTGCCGTATTGGTAAGTTGCGGAAGCGATGAAAGCGAATACAATATACTTACGGTGGCATGGACCGGAACCATTTGTACCAATCCGCCGATGTGTTACATTTCTGTTCGTCCCGAACGTCATTCTTATCCTATTATAAAAAAGAATATGGAATTTGTGATCAATTTAACAACCCGGGATATGGCATTCGCAACAGATTGGTGTGGGGTACGTTCAGGGAAGGATTATCATAAGTTTGAAGAAATGAAACTAACCCCGGGCAAATGTTCTGTAGTGAATGCACCTCTCATTGAAGAATCTCCCCTTTGTATTGAATGCCGTGTGAAAGAAATCGTATCTCTGGGATCACATGACATGTTTATTTCTGACGTAGTAAACATCCGTGCAGATGATCGTCATCTAAACCGGGAAACCGGAAAGTTGGAACTGGCAGAAGCAAATCCGCTTGTATATGTACACGGAGGATATTATAATTTAGGAGAAAAGATAGGAAAATTCGGTTGGTCAGTAGAAAAGAAAACAAAGTGAAACGAATAGTTCTCCTTTTTATATCGATATGGATTGCTTTTGCCGCTTATGGGGAAGACAATCATAAAAAGGAAAGACACCCGGATGACCGCAAAATAAATGTAGGAATCAGGGGTGGATTCAACTCTTCTATGTTTCTGGTTTCTGATCTGAAAATTAAAGATGTAACCATTGACGAAATTCAGAACAACTACAAAATAGGATATTTCGGTGCTCTCTTTATGCGCTTGAACATGAAAAGGCATTTTATACAACCGGAAATCTCGTACAATATCAGCAGGTGCGAGATTTCTTTCGATAAACTCGGCTCACAGCATCCCGACATTGAACCTGACTATGCATCGGTCAGTTCCACTATCCACAGCATTGATTTTCCATTACTATATGGTTATCATGTAGTAAAACAAGGTCCTTACACAATGTCTCTCTTTGCAGGACCGAAACTAAGATACTTGTGGAATAAGAAGAATAAAATCACTTTTGAGAACTTTGATCAACAGGGTATCCACGAAAAGCTGTATCCCTTCAATGTCAGTGCAGTAATTGGCGTTAGTGTCAACATCTCCCGCATTTTTTTCGATTTTCGATACGAGCAAGGGCTTCACAATTTATCAAAATCAGTAACATACGATAATATAGATATGGAAGGTAGACCGGAAGTAAGCAATATCACCTTTCGACGTCGTGACAATGTGCTTAGTTTTTCACTCGGAGTTATATTTTAAATAACTTTTTCTTCAAAAAGGTTGCACACTCTTTAAATAATATCTAAATTTGTGCGATTATAATAATAAAGGTTTCAAGATACACTTTAATCTTATTATAACAAATAATGAAAAGAGACGATTTAATTTTCGATATTATCGAAAAAGAACATCAACGTCAGTTGAAAGGCATTGAGCTGATCGCATCAGAAAATTTCGTAAGTGATCAGGTGATGGAGGCAATGGGATCTTGTCTTACCAATAAATATGCGGAAGGATATCCGGGTAAACGCTACTATGGTGGCTGTGAAGTGGTAGACCAAAGCGAACAAATTGCCATTGACCGCCTGAAAGAGATTTTTGGTGCAGAATGGGCCAATGTGCAACCCCACTCAGGAGCACAGGCTAATGCAGCCGTATTTCTGGCTGTACTGAATCCGGGAGATAAATTCATGGGGCTGAATCTGGCACATGGAGGACACCTTTCACATGGTTCATTAGTAAACACTTCGGGAATCATTTATACTCCCTGCGAATATAATCTGAAACAGGAAACTGGGCGCGTAGATTACGATCAAATGGAGGAAGTAGCATTGCGTGAAAAGCCCAAAATGATCATTGGAGGCGGTTCGGCCTACTCTCGTGAATGGGATTATAAACGTATGCGCGAAATTGCCGACAAGGTAGGAGCAATTCTCATGATCGACATGGCACATCCTGCTGGGTTAATTGCAGCCGGTCTATTGGATAATCCTGTGAAATATGCACATATTGTGACTTCAACCACTCATAAGACCCTCCGAGGACCTCGTGGTGGCGTAATCATGATGGGAAAAGACTTTCCTAATCCTTGGGGAAAGAAAACTCCGAAAGGAGAAATTAAGATGATGTCTCAACTACTTGACTCAGCTGTATTCCCAGGAATACAAGGAGGGCCGTTGGAACATGTGATTGCAGCCAAAGCTGTAGCTTTCGGTGAATGTTTGCAACCCGAATATAAAGAATATCAAAAACAGGTACAAAAGAATGCCGCTGTATTAGCACAAGCCTTGATTGACCGTGGTTTCACTATTGTTTCAGGTGGCACAGATAATCATTCCATGCTGGTTGACTTGCGTAGTAAATACCCTACTCTAACAGGTAAGGTTGCAGAAAAAGCACTCGTATCTGCTGATATAACAGTTAATAAAAATATGGTTCCGTTTGATAGTCGTTCCGCATTCCAGACTTCAGGTATCCGTTTGGGTACTCCTGCCATCACAACACGTGGTGCAAAAGAAGATCTGATGTTGGAAATCGCGGAAATGATCGAAACCGTATTATCTAACGTAGAAAATGAAGAAGTGATAGCACAAGTACGTGCACGTGTCAACAAGACAATGGAAAAATATCCGATCTTCGCATATTAAATAGCACATTTTAGTATTAAACAATAACATACGTGGGCTCGCAATTCTCTGTGAAGAAAGTTGCGGGCATTTTTTTGCTCTTTTAACATCGCATTAACACCTCCCTCAAAACCTTTCATTCCTGTTAACCGTTGATAAGTAACTAAAAAAAGAAGATGATATTTACTTAATACCTAAACTGATATGAAAATAAGAAATCTAATGGTCGCAGCAACCTTATTGGTTACTGCCGGAGCTATGGCTCAAAATCAAGATTGTGCCTTCTTTTTTCCCAACCAAGAAGGTGAACAAATCACCCGTAATTGCTACACTGCTGATGGTAAACTTACTAATATCCTAGTCTACAGAGTAGATCAGGCGTATGAATATCCGTCAGGTATGGAGGTAGTAGCAAATTATACATTTGCTGATGCCGCAGGCAAAACACTCAATTCCGGACAAATGGTAGCTCGTTGTAGCGATGGAAATTTTTCTATGAGTATGGGAGATGTGGCAACATTCCCCACAGCACTCAACATGATGAACGCTGATGTATATATGATGGGAGATTTAATGAATTATCCGGATGCCTTTTCTAATCCGATGAATCCGGGAGACGATGACGAATTTGATGACGGAACTCTGCGTCTTTACCAAAAAGGAAATAAAAACAACCGGGCTGAAATCTCCGTTTTCGACAGAGAATTTGTTACTACAGAAACTGTAAATACTCCTGCTGGAGCATTTTATTGTACGAAAGTAAAGTATGAAATGAATATCTGGACACCGAAAGAAACAATTAAGGGTTACGGATATGAATGGTATGCACCCAATATTGGTATTGTCCGTTCCGAACAATATAATAATAAAAAGGAGCTACAATCGTACAGTGTGTTAGAAAGAATTAAAAAATAGCACACTGGACTCTATATATCCGTCATCCCCGCCATTCGTTCAGAAAGAATAGCGGGGATTTATTTGACTAATCTCCAAGAATCACAATAAATTTATGGGCCTCCAAGAAACTATCTCAGAATAGAAAAAAGAGGCAATATTACTGGTTCGGATATAATGATCCCCTCGTTCTAGCTTTAATCTATTACAATACAAGGCTAGAACAAGGGGATTCTTATATTTGAAGTTTTAACCTATAAAATCCTCAATTTCCAGTTTTTTTTGAAACTACCTCTTCCTGTATATGGAAAAGTTTAGCTCAATCCTTCAATATTACCATCCACAATATCGATATGGAGTGCTTGCGGCTCTTTTGGCAAACCAGGCATACGCATAATCTCACCTGCAATCGCTACAATCATTTCGGCTCCATTGTTAATAACGATATCTTTAATATGGAGTTCAAAGTTATCTACTGCCCCATATACTTTTGGATCGGCTGAAAAAGAATATTGCGTTTTGGCAATGCATACAGGATAATGACCGATTCCCATTTCTTCAATTAATTTAATCTTGTTACGGGTCAATGTGCTATAGGTCACAACGCTTGCACCGTATAAATTGGTTGCGACTTTCTCAATCTTCTGCTGTACACTATCTTCATCATTATAGGTAAACTGTAATGGTTCGGATGGTTTGTTTTCAATTGTCTCAACCACCAGATTCGCCAGATCGACGGCGCCTTCACCACCTTCTGAAAAAGCATTATTGATAGCATAGCCTACTCCCAACTGCTCACAGTGCTCACGAAGCAACTCCATCTCTTCATCCGTATCACTGGCAAACTTATTGAAAGCAACAATAACAGTCTGACCAAACGAGTGCAGATTGCGGACATGCTTATCTAAATTACGCAAACCTTCTCTCAATCCTTCGAGGTTTGGCTCCTTAATGCGATCGAGACTAACTCCCCCATGCATTTTAAGTCCTTGCGCAGTAGCCACAATCACTGTCAAACGCGGCTGCAACCCACTCTTGCGACATTTAATATTGTAGAATTTCTCTGCTCCCAAATCAGCACCGAAACCGGCCTCTGTAATTACATAATCACCAAAAGTCATTGCCATCTTCGTTGCTAATATAGAATTACATCCATGAGCAATATTAGCAAATGGACCTCCATGCACAAAGGCGGCAGTACCTTCGGTAGTCTGTACCAGGTTCGGATGTATAGCATCTTTCAATAGAACTGTTATAGCTCCTGCCACACCCAGATCTTTAACTGTAAACGGTTTATTATCATAGGTATATCCTAAAAGAATATTTTCAATTCGACGGCGAAGATCATCCACGTCTTTTGAAAGACAAAGAATTGCCATGATTTCTGATGCTGGAGTAATATCAAATCCGGATTCCTGCGTAATACCGTTGGTCTTCGGTCCTAGACCAACTACGATATTCCGTAAAGAACGGTCGTTCACATCAAGTACCCGACGCCAAAGAATCTCTTTTAGACCGAAACCCTTAGATTGATTTTGGTATAAATAATTATCCAGCAATGCGGAAATCATATTGTGAGCAGAAGTGATAGCATGAAAATCACCGGTAAAATGCAAATTAATCTTCTCCATCGGAAGTACCTGGGCATAACCGCCTCCTGCCGCTCCTCCTTTCATTCCGAAGCACGGTCCCAAGGAAGGTTCGCGCAAAGCGACAATTGCTTTTTTGCCAATCTTATTCAGTCCTAACGCAAGACCGATAGAAACAGTCGTTTTACCAATGCCCGCCTTGGTTGCAGTAATGGCAGTAACCAAAATCAGGTTACTCTTTTTTACTTTCTCTTCATCAATCAGATACTCGGGAATTTTGGCAATATAACGACCATAATTTTCTACTTCATCGCGGGGAATGCCGATGCTTTCTGCTACTTGTTTTATTTTCTTCAACTCAACACTACGTGCTATTTCTATGTCTGATTTCATATCGGGAGTTTTTAGGTTTTTAAAATGGAGTTGCAAAATTAACAATTAACTCCATATCAAAGTTGACTTTATTACCTTTTTTTAGTAGGGAGCAAAAAGATACCGGAGGATTGACGGATTTCCCATTGAAAAAAGGCGTATATTTGTTACCTACAAACAACAAACAATATGATGCGATATATAATCCTCTTAGTCTTGTGCGCCTGGACCGGAATAGCATTGGCCATAGATTACCATGCAAAAGACAGTCTTTTATTACAATTAAAACAAACGACAATAGCTGCAGAACGAATCAATATTTACCGAAACCTGGCGGACATTTGTTTTGAAACCCCTGATGAAAAGACATATTTGCTCAACATGTATAGAGAAGCCCAAAAGGCTGGCGATACATCGGGTATGCTCAATGCCTTAAATGATCTTGTATGCGGAGAGACAAAAGAATATCGTATGGATTCAGCATATCATTATATGGAACTGATAAAAGCAATCCGGGAGCCGCAAGAAACAGCCCCTGTATTGGCTTACCTTCAAATGCGATTTTTCGATACACTATGCAGCCACAATGAAACAGAAGAAGCTATCACAAAAGAATTGCAATTTATAGAAGAAAAGAAATCTGATGAAGCATCACTTTACAGTAAAATCGCCCAAGCTTACATCACCGGTGGTAGCCTTCATTACAATGACATGATAAAGGAGGCACTCCCCTATCTGGAAACAGCAATGAACTTATCTAAGCAATTGCCTCCGGAAAAGCAAATCTTATTTGTATCGATCATTGTTTGGAAATTATCCAATACATACAGTATGCTGAATAAATGTGA
This sequence comes from Bacteroides fragilis NCTC 9343, assembly GCF_000025985.1. Classification (NCBI taxonomy): domain Bacteria; kingdom Pseudomonadati; phylum Bacteroidota; class Bacteroidia; order Bacteroidales; family Bacteroidaceae; genus Bacteroides; species Bacteroides fragilis. The sequence goes on along the minus strand of NC_003228.3, from coordinate 2,636,616 downwards.
TTCAGCCATCCGGATTTTAGATGAGAATCTGCAAACCCAACAACAATATTACAAAGATCACTATCAAACACAACGTCCTTTTTATAATATGGCGATACACGAATTACGCTTTTATACATCTCTATTGACTAATGCCATTTCGGAGGCTCCCGAAAAAATGGATTATTACTGGCAACAAATAGTTAAATTGAACAAAAAGCTAACCAATCCGTACGATCGATATAACTATTTTCTATCGATGGATAACTATTATCTGAATCAAAAGCCCCAACCCCATTATGAAAAAGCATTGGTGGCTAATGATAGTCTGATACAAATTGCACAAGAAATAATCCCAAACAATCTACCGGGATTATACGACATTCAATCACAAACCTACGAAGCCATGGGTAACTTCAAAGAGGCATTGGCATACCTCAGAATAGCGACTCAATATAAAGATTCGCTGACTACTGAAAATATGCAAAAGCAATTGGGTGAACTCCAGATAAAATATGAAGTGAATAAGTTGAACAATGAAAAGTCACAACTTGAAATTAAAAACAAACGTATTCTGGTGATATGCCTGTCTATCATTCTGATAATTGTAATCTTTGTCTGTCTGTATTTATATCACGACCTGAAAAAAGAGAAAAAGATGAAGTTTCATCTCCGGAACCTCAAGCAAAAAGCCGAAGAAAGTGAAAAGATGAAGACAGCTTTCATAAACTCTATTTGCCACGAGATACGTACGCCACTCAATTCGATTGTAGGTTTCTCCGACTTGATATTCAATGATGAGATAGATAAAGAAACCCGTGAAGGTTTTTCACAAGAGATTCAGAAAAGTACAATTCTACTTACTTCATTAATCGATAATATGCTTGAAATATCCAGTCTGGATGTATCACAAGAGAAGTTACCTTGCAAAGAAGCGAATCTTAATTCTATCTGTATACAAGAGATGACATTATTAAATCGGTCTCATAAACCCGATATAGACTATCGGATTGACTTGCCGGAACACCCCATCATACTGACCACACACGAGAAATATTTATCATTAGTCATAGAGCATCTATTGAACAATGCAAATAAGTTCACTGAAAAAGGCATTATCACCCTCCATTGTCACATCGACGAAGCACGCCAACAAGTTCATATAAGCGTAACAGATACCGGATGTGGTATACCGGCAGACAAACATAAGGAGGTTTTCGAACGATTCTCCAAGCTCAATGCATTCACTCCGGGTAACGGATTGGGACTTTATTTGTGCCAACTGATCATCCGCAGATTGTCCGGAAAGATAAGCATTGACCCAACATATACAGGAGGTATCAGAATAACAGTGATTTTACCTGTTCAATGACACCTCCTTAATTCTCGAACACAGAACTATTTGAAACGTGAGGTATCCACTCCCTCCCGTTTCTTCTCTTTATAGCCTCCAAACTTATAGGTAAGCGAAACACCAAATTCACGGAAAGCAGAGTAATGGTTGGTCACGTTCTGCATAGCATAATAAATTCGCGGTGAAATCTGCCCTGTTTCAAGCAAGTCATTACATCGAAGAGTCAGCAATGCCTTTCCATTGGCAAAACCATACCTGAGCGCTATGTCCAAGTTGCCGGATGCCGGTAAATCATAGATGCCTTGTATCGCCTTACTGCGTATCATTCCACTCACAATCAGCTTAATATCCGGATGTGAGAACAGAGTCACTGTATGATTCATATTCAACATCGCATAATATGCTTTCCGATCAAAAGGAATATCCCAAAAGTCACTGTCTTTTTGACGATCGTAAACGCCGGTCAATGTGAAACGCGATTTCAGCCAGCGTCCGATCGCAAATGGGACAACAGCCTGTACACCGGCTTGCTGTTCAAAATCAAAATTGAAATACTTATAAATTTCAACCAATCGCTCCGGTGATTGATAAAGGGTTTGTGTTGCATTATCCTTAGTATGACTATACCATGCATTAAACATATATTTACTGTTTAAAACATAAGTCAACTGTAGCTGGTAGTTAATCTCAGGTTTCAAATAAGGATTGCCGTGAATCTCGGAATATCCTCCACCCATATAAGAAACTGCATCCTGAGTAGCCCAGTAATCGGGATAACTTTTATCACTGCTGAGGGATAATTGCCATACATTTCCCGGTGCAGGAGCATAGTTAATGTTAAAAGTCGGATACAGGCTCCATTCATTCCATACAGTCGTGTGGAATTGTTCGGCAGCCAATGAGGCATCTAAAGACAATTTATCACCAAAAGCCTTGTTAAATCCGGCGTAAAAATTAAGTGTTTGTTCCCGACGACGAGACTTCATATTGCTATTTCCCGATATTATTTCATCAGTTTCAGGGTCATGATAATATTGATGGCTGTTGTCCAAACTTGTCGTATAAACTGCCCCATAATTCATTCCCCACCCATTGCCCAGATCATGTTCTCCGGAGAGGAAAAGTTTCCAACGATTGATACGCTGAGAGTCTTTAACACGAAAATCCAGTTCATCACTCCCCATCCGACTGTGAAGTAATTGTGAAGAAGGTGAATGATAATAAGTATATTCCACTCCGGCTTTCCATCCGAATGGCATATGATAATCGAGGCGTGCATTATGGAGCTGGTCGGTCATACGGGTACGGGCATTCGAAATTTGAGTGCCGTCTACAGTGCTCAGATTAAAACCATTCACAAATTGGGCATTGTATGTCACACTAAGTTGATGGTTTGCGGCAAATACATAATCGCCGGCTAAACGCAGGTTGTGTCTATTCGAACGGCTTCGTTGAGATTCATTCGTACTTATGGGATGTATCGTACCATCTGACAAAGCGTGCAAAGCCTCTTTATCCGTCAGGAAATAGTTTCGCCCATGACTGTAAGAGTAAAGAAAGTCTGCAGAGAATTTATGTTCCGAATACAGAAGGCTCGCACGCTCAGTCAAATATTCATAATGCTTTTGCCGATAATCACTGAAAAACTCACCCTGCAAGGTGGATTTCCCGAAGTCTCCCTGTTTCAGGCAGATATTTATCATAGCCCCCCGCACCTGATAACGTGCAGGAGCCGAATACATCACTTCGGCCTTTTCAATACGCCCGGCAGGAATGCTTTTTAAAAGAGTGTTCAGTTGTTCCTGAGTCATTGTGGTTACTTTGCCATCCAATACAACCGTAACACTTTTTCCTCCTAAAGTCAGATTATCATTCATTTCGCTCACTCCGGGGAGTTCCTTTATCGCGTCATATGCATTGTCTACTGCAAAATTCTGAATAAGTCGAGGCAAATCATATACAAGTTTTCCCTGCATTGCTTTCACCACCGGACGTTCACCTACCACCATCACTTCGGGCAAGGATCTGTACAAACTGTCTAAACGTCCATCCATCGTAATCAGACTATCCGCAGAAAGTATCCGATCTTCATCCGCGTTCTGTGCCGCTACCTGAAAGCAGACAGCACCTGCAAACACAAAAGTCAAGTAAATTCGTTTCATTTTTTATTCCTTGTTTGGGTTACAGTTGCAAAGTACGGCAGAAAAGGCAAGACAATACGTTATCATCGACTTATGTAGTGTTATCTACTGTTATCGGTAGTGTTATTTAGTCTTATCAGATGTAACAACAACAAAGGTTAACCATTATCTTTGCCTGCATGAAACTCCCAATCAAACATATCGCCATACTTGTAATTGCTTCTCTGATGGCCATCTTTGCCTACCAGGCATACTGGTTGGTTAGTATGTACCATACCATGAAAAGTGATATGGAACATTCGATTATCGAGGCTATGCGCACAAGTGATTACAATGAGATGATGTTACGCATAGAACGCATGCGTCGGGATGACCAAGATCATGGTGAAATCTCTGTTTCCGCCGGATACAATGATGAAGGTGGAACACTGGTTCGCAGCAGCACTATGGTCCATAAAGAAAAGATTCCGGGAAGTAGAGGAATACAACAAGATTCCATTCTCAAAACCGAACGGAAACTGGACACCCTGATCGTCGTTCGTAATGATCAGAAAGAAATAAAAGTAGTTCCGCAAGATTCCACTTCGCAGGAGGTAAAAGCTGCCATGCTGCAAACAAAAGGCGGGCTGGACATACTATTGAAAGATCAGAATACCATGCTCGAACTGGCCACTTACTTTCAAAGAGGATTGCACTCCGGCCTTGACGTTATCATGGATCCTGATTTTCAATCATACGATAGCCTGCTGACACTCAGTTTACAGGAAAGAGGAATCTCACTGCCGTATCGGATAGAATATCTGCATTTCGGCAATACGCCTGACTCCAGTTTACTTTTCACCGATACATTAGGAATGGGCGGTACGGCGAACTACATCCCCGGACCGGATGCCCATACGTACGACTACACTTTCGACATCCATTCCCATTCTCTCTACCGCCTTCGGATGGATTCAGTTGCAGGAGTGATCGTCCATCAGATGGCAGGAATACTTATTACTTCATTCGTCATTCTGTTGATTTTGGGATTCTCTTTCTGGTTCCTGATCCGCACATTGCTGAAACAAAAAACACTGGAAGAGATGAAAAGTGACTTCACCAACAATATCACCCATGAACTAAAGACTCCCATTGCCGTGGCATATGCAGCCAACGATGCTTTACTCAACTTCGGACAAGCTGACGAAAAAGCCAAACGGGACAAATATTTAAGTATCAGCCAGGAACAACTGCAAAGGCTTAGCGGACTGGTTGAACAGATACTGACGATGAGTATGGAACAACGCAAAACCTTCCGACTCCGTCTGGAAGAAATAACTCTTGCTACTTTGCTTGAATCATTGACAGAACAGCATAAACTCAAAGCACAAAATCCGATTGACATCGACTATAGAGTAGAACCGGCAAACCTTACAGTATTTGCCGACCGGACCCACTTCAGCAATATATTGAGCAACCTGATAGACAATGCAGTGAAATATTCACCGGGAAAGGCCGTCATCCGCATTCATTGCCGCGAAACAGCAGATAACGGAAAAGTGGAAATTTCTGTCAGCGACGAAGGAACAGGCATCGCACAAGAGAAACAAAAACATATATTCGATAAATTCTACCGCGTACCGACCGGTAACCTGCACAACGTAAAAGGATACGGACTGGGACTCTATTATGTAAAAACAATGATAGAAAAACATGGCGGAACAGTTTGTGTAAAAAGCGAACCCGGACACGGTAGCACATTCACCATCACGTTATGAAAGAGAAAATCAAAGTATTGTTGGCAGAGGACGAACTGACCCTCGCCATGATTATCAAAGACACACTCGAAGAGGACGACTTCATTCTCACTATTGCAGCCAACGGTGAAGAAGGATTACGCATGTTTTTCGATATTCGTCCGGACGTGCTGGTGGCCGATGTAATGATGCCCCGCATGGATGGCTTTGAAATGGTAAGACGTATCCGCCAGACCGATAAACAAACACCGGTACTTTTCCTGACAGCACGTTCGGCTATTAACGATGTGGTAGAAGGCTTCGAACTAGGCGCCAACGACTACCTGAAGAAGCCATTCGGCATGCAGGAGCTGATCATACGCATCAAAGCATTGGTTGGCAAAGCATTCAGTTTCAATGAAGAAAAGAAAACAACCACCCGGTTTGAGATAGGCAACTATTTGTTCGACTCTCTTGCACAAACACTGACACATGCCGGATTGAAGCAGGAGCTTTCTCATCGGGAATCGGAAATCCTGAAGCGACTTTGCGAGAATCAGAATCAAGTGGTCAACACACAGAATGTATTACTCGACCTATGGGGAGACGATAACTTTTTTAACTCAAGAAGTTTACACGTTTTCATCACAAAGCTCCGCCATAAACTGTCAGCCGACGAGCGAATTCGCATTGTCAATGTCAGAGGGATAGGATATAAACTGATCTTAAATTAAATACACAGAATGATGAAGAATAGAATATACTGCACATTTATACTGTCAATCATTACAGTGATGGTATGTGCACAAACAGAACAACCGAAAGACAGTATCAAAGGGCATCGCGAAACTGTACCTGAAATTCGTCAGGGACTGCATATCAACGATAGAAACATACAAACAGACGGTACTCTTCCGGACAACACCCGACAAGCTGCAGCCGGTGACAGTATGACTTTCCGTATACCGTACCCGGAAAGTATTCCGTCCGGTTGGATCGTCCCTCAATTAGGGACCTATTCCAACCCCTTCATTTGGGATTACGACCGTTATTACAATTTCAACCTTTCTCCCAACAGTAATCTCACTACTTTCAGCAATTATAACACCTATCTCAGCATAGGCACCATCGTAAAGGCGGGTGCTGCCTACTCGTTCTCTCCCAATGATCGCTGGATCTTTTCGGGAGGAGTGTTTGTTGCTAAATATACATTGCCAAGCCTTCGCATCCCCACGGCTCCGATGGCCGGTTCGCGCTTTGATGCCGGTATCCACGGAAAAATTACCTACAGGCTTACAGACCATTTATACCTGAACGTGTTCGGCCAATATTCGCTCAACGGGCAACGAAACTCTAAGAAGGGCTATATGGTCCCCGACTTATATATGCAGAATCATTTCGGAGGAACAGTCGACTACATGTTCAATGGTAAATTCGGCATTACCGGCGGAGCCATCCACGAATTCAATCCCGTAAAAGGACGTTGGGAAACGAACCCTGTTTTCGGCCCTGTAATTCATCTAAAAAAGAAATAAAGGATTCACGGCAAGCAGATTATTTTCATATCTTTGCGTTTTGAAAGATAACATAGAACGGATATGAAGAAGCTGATATTCTTTTTGCTGCTGTTACTGAGTACGGCCTCACTTTCTGCCCAGTCGGAACAACCTTCCGACAGCATCCGGCATTTGCCTTCTACCGTCAAGCAATACGGAGATTTCCTGATCGATATGGGATTGTTTATAGCAGCTCCTCCCAAACTGCCGAAATATAAATTCGAATTACCCGATGCAAGCAAAGACTATAACCGGATCTTCAGTTTGAATCCGGACGTCATAATGACACAAGGACTATCCAATGTGTTCACTCCCTCCCTTTCATACGGATTCGGTTGGGGCGGACACGATTTCTTCTCGTCTCCGCAACAGCTCCAGATGGGATCGTTTAAACTGAAAAACGGCATGCGTCTGAACACGTATGGGGAATATAATGCCGATGGCAAAAAAGTCCCTAACCCTGCCGCCATGCCATGGGAAAAGAACAACTTCAAAGGGGCTTTCGAGATGAAATCTTCCGATGGGAATTTCGGTATCCGCATTGAAGTCCAGCAGGGGCGCAACTATCCATATTAAAAAAAGAAAGAAATGAAAAACATATTGATTATCGGTGCCAATGGATTTACGGGGCGCCGGATACTGAATGACTTATCGGTTAACCCTATATACCACGTCACAGGATGCTCGCTGAGAGATGACATTTGTCCCGGCAAAGATTATCGCTTCGTACGTACCGATATCCGGGACGAAAATGAAGTACGGAAATTATTTAAAGAATGCCGGCCGGATATCGTAATCAACACCTCTGCCCTTTCGGTACCGGACTATTGCGAAACCCATCATGCAGAAGCTGAAGCTACAAATGTTACAGCAGTCGAAACGATAGCACATGTTTGCGAACAGTATGGCAGCCGTTTCATCCATCTTTCCACGGACTTTGTATTTGACGGTAAAAGCACCCGGCTCTACAAGGAAGAAGATGAAGCGATTCCGGTGAATTATTACGGTGTTACGAAACTGAAAGCCGAAAAGATTATAGCCAGCATTTGTAGTAATTATGCCATAGTACGTGTAGTCGTCGTTTATGGAAAAGCCCTTCCGGGACAGCATGGCAACATCCTTCAGCTAGTAGCCAACCGGTTGAGAAACGGAGAAACGATCCGTGTCGTATCCGATCAATGGCGTACACCGACCTTTGTTGGAGATATTTCAGTAGGAGTAGAAAAGCTGATGTTTCATACAGCCAACGGCATCTATCATATTTGCGGCAGCGAATGCCTCACAATTGCCGAAATCGCCTACCGGGTGGCTGATTTTCTGAAACTGGATCGTTCATTGATCGAACCTGTCACTACCGAAGAAATGAAAGAGGTTACTCCCCGCCCGCGTTTCAGCGGATTAAGTATCGAAAAGGCTAAAGCCGAAATCGGGTACACCCCGCGCACATTGGAAGAAGGTATGGAGGCTTCTTTGTTCTAACTTCACAGCAGAGGAGAGCAGAAAAGTAATTTCCCATTTATCAGGAGCAGGCAACAGCCATCATGGTGCAGTCGTTTCGGAGCTGTTGTGCCAGATTCTGAACGATAAGGGTTCTTGGGATGCCCCTCAGCGGTTAAACGGCTCTTTCGGCACTCCCGGCCTGCAATCTCTCCAACAGTTCTTCAATGCTGTTCAGCGTTACGGCTTCCCCTTCCTGCGGATGTAGGATGAATCCGTTACCGTCTTTCAGATCACCGGTTTCGATGTAGGTATCCGACTCGACAGTACGATTAGCCAAAATCCCGTTACGTTGCAGGGCTTTACGCACCATGGCATATTTCTGTCCATGCCCCACCAGGCGTATCTGCGATGTATATTCGTTGTCTACCCGGAACAAGCCCGTCTCCAAATCGAACACAATGCCTTTACGGGCAAAGAAACTACTCAGTTTGCCACTCAGTGACAGATCTTCCGGAGTACCGATAGTCACCCCGTTCATCTTGTCCATCAACCAGATTTTATCGGCAATCTGTAAAGCCAGCTCCAGATCATGTGTGGAAAGAAAAATCGTTTTATTGGTCTGGCGGCTCAACCGATGAAGCAACTGCATCATCTCCACTTTACTGGGGAAATCGAGAAATGCCGTCGGTTCGTCCAGAAAGATCACCGGAGTCTCTTGTGCCAGCGCTTTGGCAATCATCACTTTCTGTCGCTCACCATCACTCAGGGTATGCACCATGCGGTGTGCCAGGTTCTGAATCTTCACCAAAGCAATGGAACGTTCGACCACCTCCTTATCTTCTCCGCGAAGTGTTCCCCAAAAATCGGTATACGGACTGCGTCCCAAGCCTACAAGCTCGTGCACCGTCATATTGCGAATATCACATTTCTCAGTGAGCACTACGCTAATGACGGTTGACAGTTCCTTGTCGGTATATGCATCGATCTCCTTGCCCACAATCTCTATCTTACCCCCCAATTTAGGTTGAAATGCCGAAAGTGTACGCAATAGGGTGGACTTCCCTACTCCATTAGCTCCCAACAGGCAAGTCAGTTCGCCACAGTTAATGCCGGCATTGATACGATCGGCCACAACTTTAACATCGGTCTTACCCAGGTAGCCTATCGAAAGATTCTCTATATGAATGGTTTTTTGCTTCATGATTCTTTATTCACTTAATTCACTTTTACGCTTACGGAACAACACTGATGCCACGACCGGCGCGCCTACCAGAGCAGTCACGGAGTTGACCGGAAGAGCTCCCTCAAAGCCCGGCATGCGGGCAACTAGATTGCATACCAAAGCCAACGAAGCACCTGCCAGCAAAGTGGCCGGCATCAGGATGCGGTGATCCGAGGTATGAAAGATGGCACGGCAAAGATGAGGAACCGCCAAACCAATGAACATAATCGGTCCGCAATAAGCGGTCACGATGGCCACAAGCACTCCCGAACATGAAATGACCAACAGGCGGGCACGCTTGATGTTCAATCCCAAGTTACGTGCATACCCATCGCCAAGCAGCATCAGATTCATGGTTTTAATCAACAGGAAAGAGAGCGGAATCAGCACAACCATGATACAGACGAACAAGGTCATCTGATCACCGGAGACGCGGGCAAAGCTACCCAACCCCCAAATGACGTAAGCGCGGATGTCTTCTTCCACACTAAAATATTTGAGTACACCGATAACGGCACTCGCCACATAGCCAATCATCACACCGATAATCAACAAAGTTACATTTCCTTTCACTTTTTGGGATACATACACAATAAGCGCCATCACCGACAGGGCACCGATAACGGCCGCCAACGAAAGAGCCACCTCGCCCATATATCCCAATTTGCTAAGTGCCACGCCTCCAAATGCTCCGGACAACAATACCACGAAAGCCACTCCCAGGCTGGCACCGGAACTGATACCAAGTACAGAAGGTCCTGCCAGCGGATTACGAAATACGGTCTGCATCTGCAAGCCACTGATAGAAAGTCCGGCACCCGCCACCAAAGCGGTCAAAGCCTGCGGTACCCGTGACTTCCAGATGATATTTTGCCAGATAACGGATTCATCCGTTCCGCCCCAAAGTATGTTCCATACCGAACCGATGGGAATGGAAACCGAGCCCAGAAGCAGATTCAGCAGAAAAAAGACAAAAATAGATGCGGCTATAAGCAGCATAAGAGGTATTGTCGGTCGTTTCATCGGACAGATTAATTGAGTCGTTCGTAATAGACAGGCGTATAATCGGGCAACAAGTCCGGATGAAAAGCCTTAATCAAATCTTCCAGTACCACTTCCGGCTGGGTAGGCATACTTTCATAAAACGGCTTTTCACGCATGTTGCAATATATCACCCCTTTCTCACGGAAAGCACGAAAATCGGCATATCTCGGATCTTCACTCTTCAATACATCATAAGAGAAAGTCCCGTCGAAACTATTGACAATACGCCAATAGTCGGCACTTTCCGCCTGGCTGTACACTGTTTCGAAGTCGAGTGTGACACCTCCCGACCGGGGATCGTCTTTCAGAAAATAATCGGCACCTGCATCACGAAAGAGCTGTGCCAGAAAACTTTTACCGCCCACGGCATACCAGTTGCCCCCGCGGATCTCTCCACTGAACACCACCGGACGCTTCTTTACATGGGCAACCCTTTCTTTCAATTCATTATAATGCTTTTCTATGGCTGCAAATTTCCGGTTGGCAGTCTCTTCCTCTCCGATGAAAAGTCCGATAAACTTAATCCATTCGGCCTGTCCCAACGGAGTCATCTCTTTGTATCCCAAATGCGGCACCAGCGGAATGCCCACTTCACGCATGGCATCGTATCCGCCGCGCTTGAAAGGAGAAATGAAGATGACATCGGGATTCACACTCATGATCACTTCATTATCAAAGTTCCCCTCGATACCTATCTTAGCCGTTTTACCCTGCTTCAAGCGTTCGTTCATTTCTTTGTTGAAGAGATGACGGGTGCTCGTGATACCCACTACATGACTTAAAGCATCCAGTTTAATAAAGTTGGATAACTGCAAGGAAGTCATACAGATAACACTCTTCACAGGAGTCTCTATCACTGTATAGCCGGCAGGAATATTTTCAGGTTTCGTCCCTCCGGGCACAAGAGCGTAATGAAAAGATTCACCTCCTTCTTTCTGCGGATCGCTGATATCGACCAAGCGGCATGTAGGAGTATAGGTCACTTTAAAACCTTTGGCATAAACTGGTGTGATACGGACAGAAGATGTATCGGACACCTCACCGGTTACTATCGTTACATTCTGGTTGTTCTTCGAACGACAACCGGCTAAAGAGATACAGGCCAGCAGTGCGCATCCGATCAGGAATTGTTTCATCGTTATTTGTCTTTTAATTCAGATTACAGCGGTCAAAGATACTTAATAATTCTTGTTTCATAGGGATATTTTCCTCACTTTTGCAGAACATTAAGATGATAAACCGATAACAAATGATAACTACACATCCCATACGTTTCGTATCTTTAGGCCCCGGAGAACCGGATCTGATTACATTGAAAGGACTCAAAGCACTGCAAGGAGCCGATTGCATCTTCTGTCCGGCCACCATGACTCAAGACGGCAAGTCCTCTTCACGGGCACTCTCCATCCTGAACACTCTCGGATTCTCGGACACCGTACAGTGTTTCCGGCTTCCTATGGACAAGGACAGGACACTGGCATTAAGATCTTATGAAGCTGTATATGAAAGCAGCAAAATACTCCGTGCAGAGGGACAAAACGTCGTAATTGTGGCCGAAGGAGATGCGGGTCTTTACTCTTCCATCCACTACATCTACGACAAGCTGCAACAAGACGACATCCCCGTTGAACAGATTGCCGGTATTCCCGCTTTTATTGCTTCCGGAGCGATGGCGGGCCTGCATATTGTCAGTCAGGAAGAGCGGCTGATCGTGATACCGGGTCACGTCACCGCTAAAGAACTGGACGACTACCTGAAACATCAGACGGTAGTGGTCATAATGAAGCTATCGCAATGTATAGACGAGGTACACCAATGTATAATTAACCATCCGGAATACCAATACCACTACTTTGAAAATGTAGGGACCGAGAAGGAATACTACTCTTGCTCCACCGAAGAACTTCGGGAAAAAAGATACCCTTATTTCTCGGTAATGATTATCAGATTCGGATAAGGTTACACCTCGTTAAAGTTCCCGACCAATCACATACCAGCTATACATCCCGGCACATACGAGTTGTACAACTCGTACATCACCAGTTGCACAACTCGTCGTGTACCAGTTGTACAACTCGTCTACGATTACATCGGTTGATTGCATATTCAAGATAGAATGATTACATTTATATCCCCTAATACTCAATGATCATGAAAACTACCAGACTCCAACTTTCCCTTTTAGCCCTTTTTCTGGGGTGCGCTTCTCTACAGGCACAATACAAATGGGCAGATCCACTCAAACAAGACTTTCATACAGTACGCGGACAAGCATGGCAGGACGAACTGAAAGATTCTTATGCCCGCCTCCCGCAAAGGGCAGAAGATAAAGTACGCAAGCCTTTATGGGATTTGTCGCGGCAAAGCGCAGGGCTGTCTGTCGCCTTCCGTTCCAACGCATCCGAAATAAAGGTTCGCTACGTAGTAAAAGGCGGACTCTCTATGCCCCATATGCCGGCTACGGGAGTTTCGGGCATCGATCTGTATGCTACAGACAATAACGGGCAAGAACGCTGGTGTGCCGGAAATTATTCCATGGGAGACACCATTGTCTACAATTTCAGGGGACTTTCATACGCGGCTAAATCCGGCAACGAATTTGAATACCAACTATTCCTGCCGCTATACAACAGTGTATCATGGATGGAGATAGGTGTTCCTGCCGACGCTTCTTTCCGTTTTCTTCCGGTTTCACAAGAAAAGCCTCTGGTCATATACGGCACTTCCATTGCGCAAGGAGCCTGTGCTTCGCGTCCTGGCATGGCATGGGGCAATATACTGAACCGGAAGTTGGGACATCCGGTCATCAATCTGGGGTTCTCCGGCAACGGAAAACTGGAAGAAGCACTCTTCGATCTTCTGTCAGAGATCGATGCACGGCTATATATCATTGACTGCATGCCCAATCTGGCAGGAAAAGAAGCATCGGCCGTAGTGTACCAACGCACTTTGGAGGGAGTGAAAAAACTTCGTGAAAAGAGCCAGGCCCCCATCCTGTTGGTAGAACACGACGGATATAGCAATGAATTCAGTTCCGAAAGCGCGGAGGAATCCTATCGTGTGGCCAATGCAGAACTACGCAAGGCATACGAGACGCTGCAAAAAGAGCAGGTTCCTACTGTCTATTATCTGACCAAGGAAGAAATCGGTATGCCGATGGATGCCATGGTAGACGGTGTTCATTCCACCGACCTGGGTATGCAGCAATATGCGGACAGTTACCGGAAGAAGATAGGTGAGATCTTACACGAAGAGAGTGAAGGGCCTACTTCATGTATCCCTTGCAAGCAGCAAAGAGATCCATACGACTGGTACGGACGCCACGAAGAGATCTTGAAACTAAATAAGCAAAGTGCTCCCGAAGTGGTGATGATCGGCAACTCGATCACGCATTTCTGGGGAGGCGAACCTATTGCACACAATCAGTTTGGAACAGAATCCTGGGATAGACTTTTCAAAGGAAAGCGAGTTCGTAACCTCGGATTTGGCTGGGACAAAACAGAAAATGTACTGTGGCGTATCTACCACGGTGAGCTGGACGGTTTTCAGGCACAGAACATTTTCCTGCTGATAGGCACCAACAATCTCTTGTTCAACACCGACGACGAAGTCATAGAGGGAATCTGCCGGGTCGTAAAAGCGATTCGCGAGCGTCAACCCCGTGCAAAACTCTGCGTGATGGGCATCCTGCCGAGAAAAGAGATGGAAACCCGCATTGCCCAAATAGATGCGGCATTGCAAGAGCGACTGAACGGCAAAGATTGTACTTTCATTAATCTTGCTCCGCAACTGACGCATAAAGACGGAACAATAGACCATTCACTGTTCCGTGACGGGCTTCACCCGAATGCCGAAGGATACAAACGCATCGCAAAAGTGCTGAAAGGCTACTTATAAACAAAGGACTCAATCCTTAATAATTATGCCTCCTCCCCCTTAAAGTGCCACTGCATTTTTCCAGAGTCTGACAATGGTATATATTCGTTTTCATCATGAACCGTATGTTGCTCATACTGATCCGGACAAACGGATAGAAACGGGTAAATATCATTGCCGGCTGCCGCAGCCGCTCTGTAACGGCTGTAATCATAAGATACTCAAATGAAATATCTGAGATATACCTGTCACGGAAATCTGTATGCCGATGCAGAATGTAAAAAAGGCAACGAGCTTGTTAATGATCTGATTCCCTACCGGCCCGAGTTTCTGAATAATTCTTTGCCCTTGGGAAAGAAAGATATAAAGTATGGCTGCCATACAAACTATAACAAGTGCGATCACAAAATAATTGATTCCGGTTTGCAACAATTTACCTTTGACGCTGGCAGAAGCCATCAGAGTAAATATAACGGATATACTGCCCGGACCGATGCTGATGGGAAACGTGATGGGATAAAATATCTTCTGTTCTATATTCTTCCATTTGAGGCTATCCATGTTCCGGCTCGATTCTTCCTGATCCGGGGAGTTAGAATCGCCGAGCAACTCCATGGCCGTTTTACAGATAAGTATCCCACCGCCCAACTGAATGACAGGGATGGCCAGTCCGAACATTAACAAAAACAGGTGGCCTATGACCAAAGTACCCACACCGATTATTATAAAGTTAAGAATCAGTTTCCGGATGGCGGTTTTCCGCTGCTTGGGATCCAGGTCGGTAAAAAAGCCATTCACCACAAAACCGTTTCCCAAAGGATTCACCACGGGAAACAAAGCCATAAAAGAGGAAGAGAATATAATTAGCAGATTACTCAGTGACATAGTTCTTGCATTTTTTAAAATACTCCATTAAGAATACAATACCTATGTAAAAACACAGATGGACTCTTATTGATGCTGCAATTGCAAGAAACATTTTCTTATTGTGATATTTTAACGGACTAACACTAATGGGAAACATACATACGTGTGTATCCGCACTTCCCCGGAAAAGTAAATCGTATATTATGCGAAGACAACTCTCACTTCCGTCCCCTTCCCTTCTTCGGAACGAATGCTGACCTTACCCCTGTAGACAGAAAAGATTTTCATGGAAAGACTTAACCCGATCCCTTGACCGACGTATTCTCTCGTATTACTTCCCCGGTAGAATGACTGGAAGATAAGTTCCATTTCATCCGCCGGGATGCCGATTCCGGAATCTTTGACAGCTATCCCCCATCGCTCATCTTCCTTGTAAAGCCTGATAAGCACCTCGCCTTGCGAATACTTGCAGGCATTGTCTATCACGTTTTGCAAGGCTATTTTAAACAAGTAAGGGCTGGCACTGACCACAGCGTACCTTGCGGCATCTTCCGGATATTGCAGCCGGATGCGCGGGTTAGCAGCTCCAGCCTCTTCCAACAGGTCTGCCAGACGAATCTCTTCTACGTTATTCTTCCGGATGTCCTCTTCCTGTCTCGACAGAAACAGCAGATGCCTGATCAGATTGGACAGGCGTTTACTTTCCCCGGCTATCCGCCGGAGTGCTTCGATGTACTCATCGGTACTCCGTTCTTTCAGGAGACTTATTTCACATTCACCCTGAATGGCGGTAATAGGATTATTCAGTTCGTGAGAAGCATGGCTGACAAATGATTTTTCTGCTCTAAATGCCGTATCGATACGGTCGAGCATACTGTTTAAGGTTTCTATCAGATGGTCCAGTTCATCTTTATTGCCGGTGGTCTTCAATCTGCGGTTCAGACTGTTGCCGCGGATCTGTTTCAACTGTAACAGGACGTGCTGCAAGGGAATCAATATTCTCGTAGAATAGAGTTGTCCGATGAAAAAGATCAATACCGAGCTGCATAATACCAGAAAGGCGGATAAGAGCAGCAAGTGTTCTTGTATCTTGACCCCATAACTGTTATGCGACATGATAATTACGATAAAATTGCCTTCATTATCGGGATAGTATAGTGCGGCTCCCAGCATATCCTGATATACGAAAGAGACCGATGACATCTCTTTTGACTCGAGAAGCTGCTTCTGCTGGCTGGCGGAAAGATATTTATTCAGCGTATCACGCACCACGGCATCACTATCCATATCCAACAAAATCTCTTTGGCCTCCGGCAGCAGCTCATCATACTTCCGTTGAATGGTCTGATAGCTTTGCTCATCCACTTCATCTCGCTCCCAGTGTTTCTGAGCGGTCAGAAAAGCTTTTTCCCGAAGGTATGACCTGTACAACCCATCGATATACCTTGAACTGAACAGGTAGAACACTCCGATAACTGCCATGGTGGTCAGTACCGTTACCAACGTATAAAAGAGTGCGATTTTACGTCCTATTTTCATAGCCTGGCTTGTTAAAGTTAAGCATACATGATATATCCCGAACCTACCACCGTATGAATCAATTTCTTGTCATGCTCCTTATCTATTTTACCACGAAGATAGTTCACATAAACATCTACCACATTGGTATTCGTATCGAAATTCTTATCCCATACATCTTTCAATAATGTCAGGCGCGAAAGCACCATGCCTTGATGGGTCATGAAATACTCCAGCAAGCGGTACTCCTTAACAGTGAGTTCTATCTCCACCTCCTTGCGTCTGGCACGGCGGGTGTTGCAGTTAAGCACCAGATCATCACATACCAGCTGCTGGACAGAGTCTTCCCGCCCTCTGCGCAGGATGGCCTTGATGCGCGCCTCCAGTTCCTGAAAGCTGAATGGTTTCACCAAATAGTCATCCGCCCCCGAATCGAGCCCTTTCACGATATCCTCCGTGGTGCCCAATGCAGTCAACATTATAACCGGGGTGAGATAACCGTATTGCTGCCGATAAAGCCGGCATAGCTCCAGACCGTTCATCTTAGGCATGATAATATCCAGGATCAACAGGTCGAATGCTTCTTGCCGGATGAGTTCCCATCCGGCATCACCGTCATTAGCCACCGACACAGAATGTCCAAACTCCTTCAAACCCCGTTCTATAAACGAAGCTATATTCACTTCATCTTCTACCAATAATATCTTAGCCATCCTTCTTTAGTTTTTAAAGTGGCAAATATACTGTTTACACTCGTCTTTGCCGCAATTTACCCTCTTTATCATACAACGTTTTACCATAAATAACTTCTACAATCAACGGAAAAATGAATAGAGTAAAGAAAGTATCGCACAATACGCCCCCGATAATGACAATGGCAAGCGGGCGTTGCGACTCAGAACCGATGCCATGACTCAAGGCGGCCGGCATTAATCCGATGGCAGCCATAGCAGCCGTCATCACGACCGGACGAACACGCGAACGGACGGTATTCTTTACAGCTTCCGATAAAGGTATGTGTGAACGTACGTTCGATTTAATGCCCGAGATCATAATCACTCCATTCTGGATGCAGATACCGAACAGGGCAATGAAACCGATCCCCGCAGAAATCGAAAAGTTGAAATGGGTAATCAACAAAGCAATAATTCCCCCGGCAGCTGCAAACGGCACATTCAGTAGCACCAAGCCTGCATCTCTCGCATTCGAAAAAAGGATGAAGAGAATGACAAAAATAATGGCAATGCTGACAGGAACCACCTGGGCAAGCCGCTTACTGGCACGTTGCTGATTTTCAAAATCTCCGGTCCATTTCAGCGTATATCCGTCCGGCAGATGTACCGAAGCCGCCACTTTCTTTTGTGCTTCGGCGACAGCAGACCCCATAGCACGTCCGCGTACGGAGAACTTAACGGCACAAAAACGGGCATGACTGTCACGGAATATAAGTAGAGGTCCCGTAATAGTCCGGATATCCGCCAGCTCTTTGATCGGTATCATCGTACCATCCATTGCGGGTACCAGAATCTTACCTATTTGCTCTTCGTTCCGGCGAAACTCTTCATTGTAACGCACCATGATATTGAATTTACGCTCGTCTTCATAAAGCAGGGAGGCCGATTTACCTCCTATAGCCATCTCGATAATAGACTGCACGTTCTCTTTAGACACACCGTAACGCGCCAGTTGCTTTTCATTCAACTCGATGCGAAGTTCCGGCTGGCCAATGTTGCGGATCACTCCCAAATCCTCGATACCTTGTACGGTTCCCAATACTTTGTCGATCTGCACAGCCAGTTTCTCCGCTTCATATAAGTCTTTGCCGAAAACTTTAACGGCAATAGATCCTTTTACACCCGAAGCCGCTTCCTCTACATTGTCAGTGATCGGCTGCGAGAAATTAAAATCGGTGCCGGGATAAAGAGCAAGGGCAGATTGCATTTTCTCAATCAGTTGTCCTTTGCTAAGTCCGCTTTCCCACTCCTTCTCCGGGAAAATATCGACATGAAACTCCACATTATAAAAACCGGTGGCATCGGTTCCGTCATTCGGACGCCCGGTTTGCGAAAGCACCTGTCTTACCTCGGGAAATGCCAGTAATTCTCTGCGCATTCTATTGGCAAGGGATACTGACTCATCCAAAGAAATGCTCTGCGGAAGGGTAGCGCGAATATAAATAGCCCCTTCATTCAACTGCGGCAAAAATTCCATTCCCAGAAACGAATAGAGAAACAGACCGACTCCTCCTGCCAAAGAAGCCAATCCGATAGACAATTTACGATGGGCATGAAAGATCGCAAACAAAGCCGCACTCTTTTCTCTGATAAAGTGCACCAGAAAATTACTTCTCTCACGCACATTCTTCTTCAAAAGAATAGACGACATGACCGGAACCAGCGTCAATGTGAAAATCAATGCTCCCAGTAAAGCAAATCCCAGAGTATAGGCCAAAGGAGAAAACATTTTTCCTTCTACTTTTTGAAACGAAAAGATGGGAATCAGCGCTGTAATGATAATCAGCTTAGAAAAAAAGACAGCTTTGGCCTTTTCTTTGGCTGTACTTCGGATCAGGCCCATTTTTGACATCCTGTTGAATACGGGCATTCCCACCTCTTTCGCTTTTCGGTCGAGGGCAACGAATATTCCCTCCACCATCACTACCGCTCCGTCTATAATGATCCCAAAATCAATAGCTCCCATTGAAAGCAGGTTGGCAGACATCCCCATTATGTGCAAGCAGATAAAAGCAAATAACAGGGCTAACGGTATAATGACCGCAACTACTGCCGTCGTCCGCCAGTCTGCCATAAAAATTAATACAATGAAAGTTACCAGCAATATGCCCTCTACCAAATTGTGTGTCACCGTATGAACTGCAAGATCCACCAGATCTTCCCGGTCATAGAAAGGTACGATCTCCACATCCGACGGCAGGATATTCTCATTCAGTTCGTCTATTTTCGCTTTCAACCCGGATATGACTTCTCCCGGATTCTCTCCTTTGCGCATCACCACAATGCCTTCCACTACATCATCTTCATCCATACGCCCCACCTGGCCCAAACGGGGTAAACATGATTCGCGTACATCGGCCAGATTTTTCACCAGTATGGGAGTCCCATTAATGTTTTTTACTACAATGTTCCGCAGTTCTTCCAAGTCATTAATCAATCCGATACCTCTCACAACATAGGCCTGCGAACTTTTGGTAATCACATCTCCCCCGACATTGATATTGCTTTTCGCTATGGCATCATAAAGTTCAAGCGAAGTGATGCCATAATTGATTAACTGATTCGGATTGACACTGACTTCAAAAGTCTTCACTTCCCCGCCGAAACTGACAATATCCGCCACTCCCGATACGGCACGCAAGTTACGGTCGATCACCCAATCCTGAATCGTTTTCAGTTCGCGTACACTCCGTTTGTCACTTCGCAAAGTATAACGGTAAATCTCACCCGTAGGTCCGTAAAGAGGTTGTACTTCCGGAGTCACCCCATCCGGAAGATCTGCGTCATTCAATAAATTGTATACCTGCTGACGGGCAACAAAATCATCCACATGATCTTCAAACAACACATTGATGACCGACAGTCCGAATAGGGTTGTCGAACGGATGTCCGTCTTCTTCTGTACCGAGTTCATGGCTATCTCCACCGGAATCGTAATGAACTTCTCCACCTCTTCCGCACTGCGTCCCGCCCATTGGGTAATGATGGTCACTTTCGTATTCGTCACATCGGGAAATGCATCTATCGGTGTATGCTTGAACGAAACCACACCGGCAATGACGGCAATCGTCGTACAAAAAAAGATGAAGAACTTATTTTTCAACGAAAATGCCACAATATTGTCTATAAACTTATGCATAGTATTCTTCCGTTTTTAGTCTGCATTTAAACTATTGTAGACCAATAATACATTCTGATTCAGCACTCTGTCACCCTCGGAAAGTCCGGAACGGACATAGCATTCCTGATTCTGCCGTTTGTATACATCGACTTCTTTCACTTTCAGGCGGTTGTCGGGGGTGACGGTTACGACGTAATTCTTACCTCCTTCAAATATCAAGGCATGTGCATTGATCCGAGGCATCTGTTTCCCGGAAGATTTGCACTCAACATTGACCGTGGTGAACATACCCGGCTTCAGCAGATAGTCTTCGTTACACAGCTTTACCCGTACGTTCATTGTCTTACTTTCAGTATTCAACATGTGGTATACTTTATCTATATTTCCGGAGAACACCTTACCCGGATATGCCAGCGTAGTGATATGTACCGATGCTCCTTCTGCTACTTTACTGATGTCGCTTTCATAAACATCTGCCATCACCCATACATGCTCCAGACCGGAGACAGTAAATATCTCCTCACCCTGATCGGGACGAAGCTGCATATTTCTGCTCACACTCTTTTCCACAATAAAACCGCTAACGGGAGATTTGACTTCATAGAATGACCGGCCGCTAAAGTTATTTATGGAAAAAATTTCTTTGATGCGATTCTCTTCCGCTTCAGCATTGATCAATTCCTGACGTGCCTGCAATACATCTTTATCGGATGCCAACCCGGAATCGAACATATCCCGGGTAGCATTTACATTTCTGCGGGCAATAATCACCTGCTGCTCCGCCTCTTTCATCTGTCTTTCGTAATCGGCCACTTCACCGCTACGCAATATGGCAAGTATGTCTCCTTTTCTCACATAATCCCCAACTTCAGCGCGAAGCTCCGTCACTGTTCCGCCAAACATCGGATAGACGTGTGCCACCTGTTCCTGATTAAAAGTAACACGTCCGTTCAAAGTCAATTCATCTGCCACATCATGCAGATGCACCGTATCGACGGAAACTATTTTCAGTAAACTGTCTGTCAGACACAGATCTTGATTTTCTCCGGGGTGCTTCACTTCTGATGAGCAACCACTCCCCATACCCAAAATCAATAGGCATGGAAGGTATTTTGTCCAATTCATAAATTATATGGATTTAGTAGTTAAAAATAGGTTGTCCGGCCACCGCATTCAGGTTCTCTATACCGAGCAGTACGTTTTTCTTGATTTCGTAAAGCCGGATGCAAGTCTCTTTGTAGCTATCATAAAAGTCGATGAATTCTAAAAGACTGATGTTACGTTTGATAAAGTTCTCGTTGGCTCCGGCTATCAGTTTCTCAAAATTCTGTTCCAGTCCCATATCAGTCGACTGATACAACTGACATGCTTTCTCTAAAGCAGTATAAGCTGCGTATAGTTCGGCCTCGGCTTTATTTCGGGAATACTCTTGCTCCCGATCCGCCTTCAGAAGATTGAAACGGGCCATTTTAATATTCCCCTGGTTACGGTTAAAGATAGGTACCGACATACTGAATCCGATTGCAAAGTAGTTATTAATAAAATTACCTTGGCGATCATAACTACCTTTTACTGCGAATTCCGGAAAAGCCAACGCCTTCTGCAATTTCAGATCGGCTTGCGAAGCAGTGACACAGCTGCGTGCCAACTTCTGGTCAGGTCTCCCGTGTACCCTCTCTTGTAAATCGGCATAAGACAACCGGTCCATGTTTAATTGTCGAAGATCTCCTTCATCTATTACAGGCTCTGTCCGAAAGTCGGCAGGCAGATTCAGTAACAGATTCAATTCTCCTCTCCGGGACAAATAGTTGCTTTCGCATTCGTTCTTGTCTTTCTTCAGAGAAAGCAGCATAGACTCGAGTCTCGCCATTTCCATTAAAGAGATATTTCCCTTTGCATGCTGCTCTTTTATACCTGTCAGCAAATGCTCCAGCGAATTGATTTCTTTATCATAAACAGACAATGACTTTGAGAGATAGAAAACTTCTGTAAATGCCTCGCCAAGTTCCTGGCGTAAAGTCTTCATCACTTCTTCGAACTGATAACCGGCAATTTCCTTGTTTATCTTTTCCAACCGTATCTGCTTATTCCGTTGTCCGGCAAGGCGTATCACCTGCTCTATTTCGACTACCGACTCGCCTTTTTTGCCGAAGTCAAAGTACTTTCCATTCAATCGGTTATACACATTTTGTTCGAATGAAATTACCGGATTATCGAACAGTCCGGCCTGAAGCAACCTGGCTTGTGCGATGTCTACATTGTAGCGCTCGGCCAATAGGGATAAATTACATTTCAGGAAACGTTGCTCTGCCTCCTTCAGAGTCAAGCCGACGGACGGCTGTTGGGCTTCGGCAAATCCGAAAAAGCCAAGAAAAAAGAGAATAAAAAACTTTCTGATCATAGTCCTTGTTATTTTGGAAGCAAAAGTACAACTCCCCCATGAAGCAAACCGTTTGAAAGCAATTATAAGATACTCAGATAAGATTAGAAAGTTATTAGAAAGCAGAAAAAACGGGACAAGGAAGAATTGCTAATATAATAGGAGAAATAGCTATCTGACAATAAGATCTATCTTCCTATCTTTGCAACATCAAAGAAATAAATAAGTAATCACTAAAAAAGTAAAAATATGAAAGTCATTGATTTAACAAAAGAAAGCTTCGTAGAGAAAGTGGCCGAATTCCAAGAATACCCGAATAAATGGGATTTTAAAGGTGATAAACCTTGCCTGGTAGATTTTCATGCTCCCTGGTGTGTATATTGCAAAGCCCTGTCACCTATACTCGACCAACTGGCTGTAGAATATGATGGGAAAATAGATATTTATAAAGTGGATGTAGATCAGGAACCGGAACTGGAGGCTGCTTTTGCCATTCGTACAATCCCTAACCTGTTGCTTTGTCCGATGGGAGGAAAACCAAGTATGAAATTAGGAACTATGAATAAAACCCAGTTAAAAGCATTGATAGAAGAAGTTTTGTTATAATTTACCGGATCAATCATTTAATGAAGGGGTATCGAAACCCGTATTCACCACAGATTACACGGATTCACACAGATAAATAGAATAGATTAAGCTTACTCTGTGTGACTCTGTGTACCCCTGTGGTGAGTTATGAAACACTCTCTTGAAATTAATATGACTATTTTATTCCGGCAGCAAGTACCAACCTTATATCTGCATATGAGACATCATCCCCCAAAGCTGCTTTAATAACCGTCAGTCCTTTATCACTTCCATGGGCCTGTACGTAACGGATGATTTTCGTGATTTTCTCTCTTGCCACCAACTGCTCTATTTTAACTTCACCAGAGCGTACATAGTGTTCCAGATGTCCCGCTATGGTTCCGGAAACCAGCTCGCGTTCCTTGGCTATTTCTTCAATACTCTTCCCCTGCCTGAAAAGACGATACGTTACCTCTTTGGTATCAGGCTTCGGTTCTTTCACCGATTTAGCCTCTTTTAAAGGTTTGGGCTCTTTCGACGTTTTAATCCCATTATTGACAGTCAACGTCGCTGTTGGCATTTGCGGACGTTCTATGCCATGCTCCTCTACGTATCGGTTCACCATTTCAAGCAAGGCATCACCGTATTTTTCGGCACCGCGTTTTCCGAAATACGGAATACGTATCAGTGAAGCCGCATCATTCGGCAAGAGGTTTACAATACCCAGAATTGCTTTCTGCTGTATGATGGTATATACAGGCAAACCAGCTTTTGCAGCTTCAGAATTTCTCCAGGCAATCAATTGCTTATATAATTCCGGATGAAGAATATCAGTCGGTACTTCTATTTTCTCGGCTGTCCGGGATTTACGCTCCGATCTTCCGGAAGAAGACGCAGCTTCTCCTCCCGAAACAGATAACGTAAGAACAGCCTTCTGTTTTAGAAATGCGGAAACAGAAAAACCTTCTTTCTCAGTATAGCACAAGGTCCCCAGCTTTACGTGCAATGCTGTCTTCATTGCATCTGCCGCTTCGGAGAATTTCTTTTTCAGTTCTTTATTATCCGTTTCTACTTTTGTAGAAGTAATCAGCGGAGTTAATAAATCTTCCAGATGTTGACGGAAATAGTGGGCACCGGCCATAACCCGTTCATTCAATTTCGGGTTGGCGGTATAATCTTCAGCCCCCATCAATAGGGCAGAATATTGCAGTTTAAATGTATCGGCGACTTTCATTATCTGCGTTTTATACAGATCGGCAGTTGTCTTATATCGTTCCAACAACTTTGGATAGAGACGATATAAATGCTCGTCAAGCAAGCGAAGCAAACGTAAAAAATGCTGTTCAATCGGATGAAAATCAAACTGTTCGCACAACAATTCATAGAAGTAATGTTGACGCAATAGAGCCAATTTATGCTTGTCGGGAGTCATCTCTCCGGCATTACGGGTAAATTCATCAATCGTATCGTCACTGATAATGGACTCTCGCCTTAAAGGAGAACTAAGCACCAATCCCTGAAGCGACTTACAACGACTCAGAGCGACATAAACCTGTCCATGGGCAAAAGAGGCATTTGCATCAATGATTGCACGTTCGAAAGTTAACCCCTGGCTTTTATGGATGGTTATTGCCCATGCCAGACGAATGGGATATTGCCGGAAAGTACCTTCCACCTCTTCGGTAATCTCTTTCGTCTGCGGATTCAGGCTGTATTTACTATTTGTCCATTCTTCGGTTTCAAGCAGAAAGTCCTGTGATTCTCCGTTCCCTTTCACCCGGATGCCATCTTTACTGACAGCCGTAACCAAACCGATCATTCCATTATAATATCGATGTTCACCGGAAGAATCGTTTTTAATAAACATTATCTGAGCCCCTTCCTTAACGGTAAGCATTTCATCAGCCGGGTATGCCGATTCCGGAAAAGTGCCTTCCACCTTCGCCTGGAAACTGAAAGCTCTTCCTGAAAGAGAAAGCAGTTGTCGGTCGTTATATTGCTGAGCCTGATAGTTATGTGTAGTCAGTCGGATATATCCTTCTTCCTCTCTCGGACGGAATCCCGGAAGATAACGTTTGTTCAATTCTTCCAGAACAGCGTCGTCTGCCTCTTTCTCTCTGATTTTATTCAATAATCCGACAAATTCCATATCACTTTGCCGATAGACTTTCTTTAACTCTATCGTGATATATTCCGTCTCTTTCAGTGAATGACTGCCAAAGAAAAATGCTGTATCATAGTAAGAGCTCAACAGGCTCCAGTCCTCTTCTTTCACCACGGGAGCCAATTGCTGCAAGTCGCCTATCATCAGGAGCTGAACACCGCCGAAAGGTTTCGAGCGATCACGATACCGACGCAGTACAGCATCAATTGCATCCAGTTGATCGGCACGTACCATACTGATTTCATCGATCACCAACAAGTCCATACTACGGATAATATTGATTTTTTCTTTTCCGAATTTATGAAAACCTTGCTGAGCAGAATTAAATGTGCTTTCCGGAATGTAAGGTGCGAAGTTCAACTGAAAAAAGGAGTGTATAGTGACACCTCCGGCATTAATGGCAGCAATCCCCGTAGGTGCAACCACTACCATACGCTTTGGGGTAAGTTCTTTTAACCGACGGAGAAAAGTTGTTTTTCCGGTTCCGGCCTTTCCTGTCAGAAAAAGATGCGTACCGGTATTTTCAATGACTTGCCAGGCTAATTCTATTTCGTGGTTCTCTTCCATGCAATAATACTTTGCGACAAAGTTAAAGCAAAAGAAAGAAGAAAGCAATATAATAATAAGTTATTTCACGGTAGAAACCACAAAGGTCACGGAATGAAGGTTATCAACTTTTCATTAATAACCATTCCGTGACCTTTGTATACTTTGGTGTGGAAATCTATGCCATACTGCCACCTACAATATCGAGCAATTCATTTGTAATGGCCTGCTGGCGGGTTTTATTATACTGCTTTGTCAACTCCTGAATCAGTTCGTTGGCATTGTCCGTCGCTATCTGCATAGCCAAAGTACGTGCAGCATGTTCGGATGCATTAGAATCGAGAGCAGCTGTAAATATCTTCTGACTCAACACCTGCGGAATCAAGTCTGCTATCAATTGAGCTGCAGAAGGTTCTATGATATAGTCATTCACTACTCCACCTCTCTCTTCGTCATTTTGAACGGCAGACAAGTCAATCGGTAAATATCTTTCACGCAACAGTTCTTGTACCCCCATTGACTTGAAATGGTGATAAATCAATTCCACACGGTCGATATTTTTTTCCAGAAAAAGTTCCATCAACAATTTGGCCAATGCAGCGGCTTCATCATACGACGGTTTATCTGCCAACTTCTGATAACTGCCTTGAGGAAAGAATCCTAACTTCTTGACAGCCTCCTCTATTTTTTTGCCCACCGGATAGATCAGGATATTATCTTGTCCCAACTCGCGATATTCTCCCACCGTCTGCAAAAACATTTTCAGTACATTCGCATTGAAAGCACCGCATAAAGAACTGTTGGAAGAAAAAGCCACAATAGCGACCCGCTTGACGGGACGTTCCACACAGAACGGAGACTCTACCGGAAGATCAGCACTCAGAAAGTTAGTCAGAATCTTATTCAACTTCCTCTGATAAGGCAACATATTCTCAATGGCTCCCTGCGCCTTGTGTAACTTGGCAGAAGCCACCATCTTCATTGCTGAAGTGATTTTTCGGGTACTTTGTACCGAATTTATTCTGGTTTTTACTTCTTTTAGTGAAGCCATAATCTTCTAAATGATTTATAATTAACTATACTGTTTGGCAACCATTGCCGCCGTTTCTTCAATGGCCTTCGTTACCTCGTCATTGATCACTCCGGTTTTCAATACATCCAGCACATCCGCCTGATGATCGAGAGCGAGTGTATTGAGGAACGCTGCTTCAAAATCTTCTACCTTATCCAACGGAACATTTCGCAATAATCCGTGGATACCGCAATAGAGAATGGCAATCTGCTTCTCTACCGGCATTGGAGAGTATTGGGGCTGAACCAGCAAACGGGCGTTTTTCTGCCCCTTGTCAATGGTCAGTGCGGTAACCGGATCCATATCTCCACTAAATTTGGAGAATGCTTCCAATTCGCGATATTGTGCCTGATCGATTTTCAATGTACCGGCCACTTTCTTCATAGCCTTAATCTGCGCATTACCTCCCACACGGGAAACCGATATACCTACATTAATAGCCGGACGATTACCTTGATTGAATAAATCCGTATCAAGGAATATCTGACCGTCTGTAATAGAGATCACATTAGTCGGAATATAGGCAGAAACGTCTCCGGCCTGAGTTTCAATAATAGGCAATGCTGTCAGCGAACCTCCACCTTTCACTTTACCTTTCAGGCTTTCGGGCAAATCGTTCATCTCACGGGCCACTTCTTCCTGATTAATAATCTTGGCTGCACGCTCCAGCAAACGGGAGTGTAAATAGAAAATATCGCCCGGATAGGCTTCACGTCCCGAGGGGCGACGGAGAATCAAAGACACTTCACGGTAAGATACTGCTTGTTTCGACAAATCATCATAAACAACCAGTGCATGTCGGCCGGTATCACGAAAATACTCACCGATGGCAGCCCCCGCAAACGGAGCAAAATATTGCAATGCAGCCGGGTCTCCAGCTGTAGCCGCCACCACAATAGTATAATCCATCGCACCATATTGGCGTAAGGTGTTTACGATAGAAGCTACCGTGGAACCTTTTTGTCCGATAGCTACATAAATACAATATACAGGATCACCTGCTTCATAATTACTTCGCTGATTGATGATCGTATCAATGGCTATCGATGTCTTACCCGTCTGTCGGTCACCGATTATCAGCTCACGCTGTCCACGACCGATAGGGATCATTGCATCAACAGCCTTCAGACCCGTTTGCAAAGGTTGATTCACCGGCTGACGATAGATGACCCCGGGAGCTTTACGCTCCAGCGGCATTTCATAAAGTTCACCTCCTATCAGCCCTTTTCCATCCAATGGTTCACCCAACGGGTCGATAACGCGTCCCAACATACTTTCTCCCACACGGATAGAAGCAATTCGCTTGGTACGTTTCACCGTAAATCCCTCCTTGATTTTATCCGTCGGTCCCAGCAACACGGCACCTACATTATCTTCTTCCAAGTTCATCACAATGGCCTTGATACCATTGTCAAATTCAAGTAGTTCGTTGGCCTCGGCATTGCGTAGACCATAAATACGCACTACACCATCGCTTACCTGTAGCACCGTACCTATTTCGTCAAGCTGCACTTTGGTCTCGATCCCTTCAAGCTGCTGCCGCAGAATGTCGGATACTTCGCTTACTCTTATATTTTCAGACATAATTTTTCACTAATTATACAATTCTTCGATTCTTATCAATGAATTGTTGTTTGACTTTCTTCAACTGTGTAGCGATACTGGCATCCAGTCGGTAATCGTTAATATCGAAAACGAAGCCGCCTTCTATAGAAGGGTCAACCACTGTTTCCAACTCCATATATGCATGCAAAATATGTGCAGCAGTTTGTCGGATACGCTCTTCTGTAGCTTTGTCTACCGGAACAGCAGTGATCAGTTTCCCTACACCGATGTGTTTCTTCTTCCGGTAAAGATCCAGATACATCAGACTCATAAATTGCAGATAGGTCTCCCTTCTCTCCTTGAGTACCAACCGAATGAAACGAATAAATTCTTCACTCGGTTTATGGTCCCCATCGGCTGCCGTACAGATCAGATTAAACTTTTCGTTAACAGAAACAATAGGATTGTCAAGCACGGCACAAAATCCCTTCACAGTACGGAAACTGTGCGCCAGTGTGACAAGCTCATGATAAAGCCTCTCCTCCGCTCCTCTCTCTTCAGCATAAGCCATCAGAGCTTTCGCATACCGCATTGAAATTATTCCGACTTCCATCTTCTTCTGTTAGTTCTTCGTTAATACTTCATCAAGCATACGGTCAATCATTCCCATCTGCTCTTGTTTATCATCCAGATTTTTGCGAATGACCTTCTCGGCTATATCCACAGAAAGCAGAGCTACCTGCCGACGGATATCACGTATGGCTTCGTCTTTTTCAATCTGAATCTGTCGTTTCACTTCATCCAGTTCCTTCTGAGCAGCTATTTCAGCTTGTTTGCGGGCCTCGTAAATAATCTTTTCACGTTCCTGCATAGCCTCTTTCATGATACGTCCCTGTTCCTTGTTAGCGGCAGCCACAATAGCTTCGCCCTCCTCTTTCAGTCGTGACAACTGGGCGTTTGCTTCTCTGGCTACCTCCAATGATTCGTCAATGTAGGTTTTACGGCCTTCCACCATCTTAATAATGACGGGGAAGCCGTATTTTGCCAATACTGCGAATACAATTCCAAAAGAAAGGAGCATCCAGAATATCAGGCCACTATCGGGTAGTAACAATGACATAATCTTCCTTGTTTATTATAAGAAAAGTACCAATAGACAAACAACTAATGCCAACAACGCTACACCTTCAACCAAGGCAGCGGCAATAATCATATTCATACGGATATCTCCCGATGCCTCCGGTTGACGCGCAATACCTTCCATGGCCGAGCCACCGATCTTACCAATACCGATACCTGCTCCGATAACAGCTAAACCAGCTCCGAGAGCTGCTCCCAATTTACTTAATCCTACTCCTGCAGCAGCAGCTTGCAATAATACTGATAGTAACATAATTTTCAGTTTTAAAATGGTTTATATTATTCTTTTACTTCTTCTTTTTTACCGCCTTCCTGGGCCAGTCCGATGAATACAGCAGATAACATCGTGAACACATAAGCCTGAATAAAGGCAACCAACACTTCCAGCAAATTCATAAAGATGTTGAATAATACGGAAGCCACCGTAAGCGAACCATTGATAGCCGGTCCCATGCTTGCCGATATAAATATCAGGCAGGTAAGCACTAACATGGCCATGTGTCCGGACAACATGTTGGCAAACAGACGGATCATCAAGGCAAACGGTTTGGTAAATACACCGAAAAATTCGATAAACGGCATCATGGGTATAGGTACCTTCAGCCACCAGGGAACATCAGGCCAGAAAATATCTTTCCAATAGTGTTTTGTTCCGAATATATTAACAATAACGAATGTGAATAAAGCTAATACCAATGTTATGGCAATATTTCCGGTTACATTCGCTCCTCCGGGAAAGATGGGGATCAGTCCCATAATATTGTTAATGAAAATGAAGAAAAAGGCTGTGAGCAGATAGGGAGCAAACTTTTTATAGTTGGGTCCCACACAACTCTTAATCACATCATCATGAACCATCATAATAAACATCTCCATAAATCCGATAAATCCTCCCGGAGCATATGCACCCTGTTCACGTTTGCGATACCAATGCGCTACACTCAGAATGATCGCCAGCAAAATAGCGCTATTGATAAAGAGAGACAAAGTTACCTTTGTAATGGAAATATCCCACGGACGTACTTCCTCTCCCGTCGCATTACGTTCTACTACTTTCCCCTCATACTTGCTCCCGGCAGGAGCTATATAAAATCCCTCGTATTTGCCGCCATTCTCTTCTAGGCGCGAAGACAGAAAAGCATGCCAACCAGAAGTTTCGCTATACACGATAATCGGCAACGGAATGCAAATCGAAGTTTTTCCTATATTCGTGATATGCCACTCGTAAGAATCTCCAATATGGCCGAACACAATGCCTTTTACATCTACCTGATTAGCTTCCTGATTGATTGTGTCTTTACCTACAATAATCTCCTGCTGCAAAGTAGCGGTGGTATCACCCGGTACAGGCTCCTGTGCAAAGGTTGTAGCAGGCAACATTCCTCCTATCAAGACAAGCATTCCGGCAACTATGTTACGCAACTGTTTCATATTTTTTTGATTTCTTTTTAAGTTTCTGATTCCACTCGAAAACGAAGAAAAACCAGCTTTCATATATAAGATAGCCCAGATAGAACGCCAGGAATGTCAATAGAAATTCAATAGCGGAATCGGGCACAGCCACACAATAAATGATTAGTAAGAAAACTGATACAATCATTTTCAATACTTTTGCCACTAAAAAGAGCATCACCATCTTCTCCGGTGCATGACGCCTGCAGGCATCAAACATATAAATATAAAATACACCGAATATATAAAAGTACACCGGTATCAACGGATAACCTCCGAAATAATGTCCGGGTTCCAGATAATGCAAGACCAAGGCTCCCAATCCTCCCCCTACAAGAGTAAGGATGCTGAGATAACCCAGAAAATTGCGTTTTGTGATGCTCATATTCATAGTAAAAACAGATTATTGTGCGGAGATCAAGGCTCAGGATACGCAAACGGAAGCTTCACCATTGCTTAGCTCCACAAAACCGCTGTGAATATCCAGCGTATGCTCTTCGCCATCCGTTGTCGTGTAACTGACTGTCCCTTCTTGCAGGGAAGAAACAATCGGTGCATGCTGCGGCAGAATAGAAAAGACTCCACTGGTGCCCGGAAGGGTAACACTCTTCACTTCACCATTAAAGACCTCTTTTTCCGGCGATACAATATTCAAATGCAGTTCTTTCATGATTCCTTATTTTATTTGTTAGCCTGTTCAAGCAGTTTCTTACCTTTTTCGATAGCTTCTTCAATGGTTCCCACATTCAGAAACGCCGGTTCAGGCAGATAATCTACTTCACCATCCAAAATCATTTTGAATCCTTTTATTGTATCTTCAATGGCCACCATTGCTCCCGGTACTCCGGTAAACTGTTCGGCCACTGTAAATGGTTGAGACAGGAAACGCTGTACCCTGCGCGCACGGTTTACCACCAGACGGTCGGCGTCGGATAATTCCTCCATACCTAAAATAGAGATGATATCCTGTAATTCTTTATTGCGTTGAAGAATCTGCTTCACACGTTGTGCGACATCATAATGCTCTTGACCCACAATGTGCGGATCGAGAATACGAGAAGTAGACTCCAACGGATCCACTGCCGGATAAATACCAAGCTCAGTAATTTTACGACTCAACACAGTCGTTGCATCCAAGTGGGTAAAAGTTGTTGCCGGAGCAGGGTCGGTCAAGTCATCAGCCGGTACGTAAACAGCCTGCACCGAAGTGATAGAACCCGTTTTTGTCGAAGTGATACGTTCTTGCATAGCACCCATTTCGGTAGCCAACGTAGGTTGATAACCTACCGCAGAAGGCATACGCCCCAACAAAGCCGAAACCTCGGAACCCGCCTGAGTGAAACGGAAAATATTATCGATAAAAAACAATATATCTCTCGCTCCCGACTTTGCCCCCATATCCCGGAAAGATTCAGCGACAGTCAATCCTGACAAAGCAACTGAAGCACGTGCTCCAGGAGGTTCGTTCATCTGTCCGAACACCAATGTAGCCTGTGACTTTTCTACCTCATTATAATCCACTTTCGAGAGGTCCCAATGTCCTTTTTCCATGCTTTCTTTGAATGCTTCTCCATAACGGATTACACCCGATTCAATCATCTCACGAAGCAAATCATTACCTTCACGGGTACGCTCTCCCACTCCGGCAAATACGGAAAAACCATTATGCTTCTTGGCAATGTTATTAATGAGCTCCATAATAAGTACAGTTTTACCCACTCCGGCCCCGCCAAACAAACCGATCTTACCTCCTTTTGAATAAGGCTCAAGCAGGTCTATCACCTTAATTCCAGTAAACAGAACTTCCTGTACAGTGGTTAAATCTTCAAATTTGGGAGGATCACGGTGAATAGAATATGCACCGTCGCGATTGAGTTCTTTCATTCCATCGATGGAGTCGCCGACTACGTTCATCAAACGTCCTTTGATCTGTTCGCCTACCGGCATTGTGATAGGACCTCCCGTCGGAAATACCTTCATCCCGCGCTGCAAGCCGTCGGTACTATCCATGGCAACCGTACGTACGGTATTTTCACCAATGTGTTGTTGAACTTCTACAATCAGCTTTTTGCCGTTGTGCCTTTTTATCTCTAATGCGTCGTGGATACTTGGCAATATCAAGTCCGATTCTGTACCTTCAAAATACACATCGACCACAGGGCCAATTACCTGAGAGATATGTCCGATAATCTGTGACATAAGCAATCTTTTTATATATTATTCTTCTAATACTCTAAAACGTTATAGCATGGTAAGTCGCGTTTTTACCAGTTTCACTATTAACATAACGTTCGATATCCGGTTTTGTTCACATAGATAGTTAAACAAACAACTTCGCAAAAGTAGAAACTTTTTTTTCCCGTTGTACCATTTTTCTGTTTTTTCTCTTTAGATAACATTCATTAAACTTACAAAGGTGTGAAAATGAACAACATTAGCACCCTTTTTACTACTATACAAAGCATATTAGAGCCAATACGCTCTATCCTCTGCCCAATCAGAGAATTGATTAAGTTTTCAAGTAGCTGTAGCGTTTTCAGTCAATTAGTCAAATGTTAGATAGTACAACATGCAACGAGTTTTATACAAACAAAGGGAAGTTGCGTTTTAAAGGCATTTTTCGCTCTTTACGCCATGAATAGGATAGAGTATTAACAATTGCAAAAGCGGAGAGAACAAAGGTATAATCAGATAAAAAACAGGGGTGTACCAAGACTCGTATTCACCACAGATTCATACAGATAAAAGTAATCAATAGATTAAGTTCATCCTGTGGTACTTTGTGGTAAACAGGAGTTTCGGCACACCCCACTATGGTTTTTCAACCAATAATCCCAGTATTTAATATACTTCTACTTTATCGGCTATCCGCTTTGCCTTATCACGCAAAGCATCCAGATCCGAACCGTTTGGAGCATAGCAAAGCACTACTCCCATACGCCGATTCACACGTGTATACGGCTTACCAAATATACGCAGATAAGTATCCTCTTCTCCGGTAACTTCCTCCATACCTCTATACTGCGGACGTTCCTGACTGGCAATCGGCGACAGAATAACGGCACTCGCTCCTATTCTTTCTTGTTTTATTCCCGGAATGGGCAACCCCAATACGGCACGTAGGTGAAGTTCAAATTCATTCAGATTTTGTGTTCCGGCCAATGTCACCATTCCCGTATCATGTGGACGTGGAGACAGTTCCGAAAAGTAAACCCCGTTTTCATGGCTCAGGAAAAATTCTACTCCCCACAGTCCTGCACCGGTCAATGCACGAGTTACTTTTTCAGCCATATCTTCTGCTTCCTTCAAGTGTGCAGGATCAATGTGTGCAGGTTGGAAACTTTCCCGATAATCCCCACCCTTTTGTACATGCCCGATAGGCGGACAAAACAGAGTCGGACCATTCTTCTGTGTCACTGTAAGCAAAGTTATCTCACTATCGAATTTGATAAATTCCTCAATGATTAGCTCACGAATATCTCCACGGCTGCCATTACACCCATATTCCCAAGCATGTTCCAACTCGGCAGCGCTCTTGACCAATGACTGCCCTTTACCCGATGATGACATTAAAGGCTTCACGACACAAGGGAAACCGATTTTCTCAGCGGCTTCCTTCAGTTCTTCCAATGACTTGGCATAATAGTATTTCGCAGTTTTCAGTCCCAGTTCCTTAGCGGCCAAATCACGGATAGCCTTTCGGTTCATTGTGTAATTAACGGCACGTGCACTCGGCACTACCTGAATCCCTTCTTTTTCGAAATCGTATAAACGTTCCGTACGAATGGCTTCAATCTCGGGGACGATAATGTCCGGCCGATGCTTTTTTACAATACGCTCCAGTTCTTCACCGTTCAGCATATCGAATACTTCGCATTCATCAGCAACCTGCATGGCAGGTGCCCCGGCATATGAATCACAAGCAATGATGTGTTGACCTTTACGTTGAGCAGAAATTACAAATTCCTTGCCCAATTCGCCCGATCCGAGTAAAAGTATTTTCTTCATGATTGAATATTTTAAGATATAATGACGCAAAAATACTACTTTTCTTCCAATAAATCCCGAACGAGCTACTAAATGATTACGATAAAAGAGAGAAAAAGACAATTACATAGAAAAAGATTAACAGGTCACAGAACAACAAGCTGTTCTTCAAGAACAAAGTCCTCCTTTAAAAGAGAACGGGAACATTATTTAACAGCATATTAATCATGATTATCAAGCACTTACACCGATAGTAAAAAGGAGATTTTACGAAGTTAATATCGTAGTTCCAAGAAGTTAACTTCCTGCAGATACGATGTTAACTTCGTATAAATACGTTGTTAACATCGTACATGACAGGATGTTAACTTCGTAAATGTCATAATATAATTTCCAATATTATAACAAATAAGACACATATAGCCAAAGAGAAATGTTAATTTTTGGTCTAATTACACAATAAAGAATATTTAAAAGGATAAAAAGAAGCGGATATGGTGTATTATCCGGAATTAATGCCTTACTTTGCAACATCAAACAATAAGAGGTTTTTATTGGTTTAACTCTCACATGTATTTCCTCAATGTTCGCATTGAGAACTTTCATCTCTGATTTACACTTCCTAAAGCTTTATTGTTATTTTATTAATTTTTTATTTTTGTATATTTATGAATATGTACGTTGGAAATCTTAGCTATAATGTTAAGGAGTCAGATTTGAGACAAGTTATGGAAGAGTATGGAGTAGTAGAATCAGTAAAACTGATCACAGACCGCGAAACAAGAAGATCTAAAGGGTTTGCGTTTGTCGAAATGCCGGAATCTTCAGAAGCAAGCAATGCCATTAAAGAATTGAACGGAGCAGAATATGCCGGTCGTCCGATGGTAGTAAAAGAAGCTTTGCCAAGAAATTGATCTGAAAAGCAATTAAATAATAAAAAGGGGATATTCGCCGTGAATATCCCCTTTTTTATTTTCCTTTGATTACTGATGCTGTTCACGCAACAGGTCGTTCACAGTCTTTACCGGATTGAAAGTGGAAAGTGGAACCTCCACAAATACCGTACTCCAATCGCTCATAGCACCATTCCACAAACCGGGAAGTTCAAGAGCTTTCAGATCCTTACCACTCTTCGACTTATAAGAGATGAAGCCGGTAGCTTTATCCACATATTTCGCCAAATCAAATTTATGACCCTTATAATCACGTACGGCGCAAACCAGATCGACCGGGTTGAAGTGCGTACCCTTTTCAAACATTTCCTTTGCTTCCGGATTATTCATATCGATTTGTGAGCTTTCAAGGATTTGCAGGGAGATAGTTCCATCACTATTATATGCCAGGAACGGACCACCGCCCGGCTCGCCCACGTTCTTCACCATACCA
Organism: Bacteroides fragilis NCTC 9343; assembly: GCF_000025985.1. Classification (NCBI taxonomy): domain Bacteria; kingdom Pseudomonadati; phylum Bacteroidota; class Bacteroidia; order Bacteroidales; family Bacteroidaceae; genus Bacteroides; species Bacteroides fragilis. Next base: position 2,599,810 of record NC_003228.3, on the reverse strand, counting down.
CAAACACGCATCGGACGGTTCAATTTATTCTTCAGGTAAATGACCAACTCGGCATCTTCCAGATCTTTTGTTTCAGGATTCTTACAGAAAAGTTTCTTTTGTACAAATTGCAGGATATCCATCACCTGCTCATGTGTATAACGACCACTATCCAATAATTCCAGATATTGAAAAGCTTGCTTCTGGAGAGATACCAGTACACCGGCAATCAGTTTCTTATAAAGCACTGTATCGCCTTTCAATTTATCAGGAACCACATTGTCAATGTTCTTAATAAAAATAACATCCGCATCCAGATCATTCAGATTCTCAATCAGCGCACCATGCCCGCCGGGACGGAACAAAAGCTTACCGTTATCGCGGAATGGCTGGTTTTCCATATCAGCGGCAATTGTATCAGTGCTTGGTTTCTGTTCGGAGAAAGTGATATTATAATCTACGCCATAACGTTTGGCAAAAGCATCGACTTTTTCGGTAACCAATGATTTAAACAGTTCACGGTGCTCGGTAGAGACGGTAAAATGCACATTGACTTTTCCGCTTTTTCCGGCAGCATACATAGCACCTTCTGCCAAATGTTCCTCAAGCGGGGTACGCGAACCTTCTTCATACTTATGAAACTTAAGTAACCCCTTAGGAAGCGCACCGTAATTCAGTCCCGCTACATTAAGCAATCCTGAAACGACCGCTTTATAATTGCCTTCTGCAATCAGGGTAGGAATATCTTTGCCTTCTGTCCGCACACAAGCCGTATTCAAATCATCATAAAAAGCAAATTTTTCAATCGATTCAAAAAAAGTTTGTTCGAACTTTGTAGTGGGTTCAGTATAGTCAGCATCCAAAAATTCAAATAGATTCTTGAACATACGGCTGGCAGCACCCGAAGCGGGTACAAACTTCACAATCGTTTTGTCTGAATTGGTATAGGCATCCCATGCTGCAAGATAAGCTTTCTGCTCCTCGGCATCAGGAGCCAAAATGCCTTTTTCTACAGATGCGGCAGCATCTAACTTCAAATAAGGAAAGCCTTTTTGGAAGCAAGCCAACTGCTCAGCGATTTGTACTTCCGAAATGCCCTTTTTGGCAAGCAATTCTTTGTCTTCAGGTGTTATCATACTATCTAATTTTATTAATTCATGCCCAAAAATACAAAAAAAGGAAGAGGACACCCTACAAAACCCGGAAAAAAACTATCTTTACCGACGATAAATTTGAGCTGCTTATGGAAAGAGATGAATTCTTTACGAAAGAAGAGAGAGAATTATTGTTCTCACTATACAAAAAACTACTGCGTCTCACCGGAGAAACCTTACAAAAAGGAGATTGCAGAAAGCTGAAAAAGCATCTTATCGACTCCACTCAAAACAATACGATGCAGAGGGACAGTTTTGGGCTGAATCCTGTTATCAAAGATATGCAGACTGCTGTAATCGTGGCTGAAGAAATCGGCATGAAACGGGCATCTATTTTAGGCATTATGCTACACACGCCTGTACGTTGCCACTCTTATACAATAGAATACATTCAACAGGAGTATGGTGAAGATGTGGCCGGAATTATCCGGGGATTAATCAAGATCAATGACCTCTATGATAAGAGTCCGACCATAGAATCGGAGAATTTCCGCAATCTGCTACTGTCTTTTGCCGAAGATATGCGGGTAATTCTGATCATGATTGCCGACCGTGTAAACGTGATGCGACAAATAAAAGATGCCGAAAATGACGAGGCCCGCAGACGGGTGGCCAATGAAGCAGCCTATCTGTATGCTCCGCTAGCCCACAAACTGGGATTGTATAAGCTGAAATCGGAACTGGAAGATTTGTCACTAAAATATACCGAACATGACATCTATTACCATATCAAGGAAAAGCTGAACGAGACGAAAAAGTCACGTGACCGTTATATTGCCAACTTCATTGCTCCGATACAACAGAAATTGGAGGAAGCAGGACTGCATTTCCACATGAAAGGACGTACCAAGTCCATTCATTCCATCTATCAGAAAATGAAGAAACAGAAATGCCAGTTCGAAAACGTATATGACTTGTTTGCTATCCGTATCATCCTGGAATCTCAGTTTGAAAAAGAGAAGCAGGAATGTTGGCAGGCATATTCCATAGTGACGGATATGTATCAACCTAACCCCAAACGTCTGCGTGACTGGCTGTCGGTTCCCAAAAGTAACGGTTACGAGTCATTACACATCACTGTTATGGGGCCCGAAGGCAAATGGGTTGAAGTACAGATTCGTACGGAGCGTATGGACGATATTGCCGAGCGCGGATTGGCAGCCCATTGGAGATATAAAGGCGTGAAGGGTGAAAGCGGACTGGACGAATGGCTGACTTCAATACGTGAAGCACTGGAGAATACGGAGAACGACCTGGAAATGATGGACCAGTTCAAACTGGATCTGTATGAAGACGAAGTATTCGTATTTACACCGAAGGGAGACCTTTTTAAACTGGGCAAAGGGGCTACCGTACTTGATTTTGCTTTCCACATTCACAGCAAATTGGGATGTAAATGTATCGGAGCAAAAGTAAACGGTAAAAATGTACAGTTAAGACAAAAGCTGAACAGCGGGGATCAGGTAGAGATTATGACATCGAACACACAGACTCCGAAACAAGACTGGCTGAACATTGTCACTACTTCAAAAGCCCGTACTAAGATTCGTCAGGCCCTCAAGGAGATGGTGGCGCGTCAGCATGATTTTGCCAAAGAGACCCTGGAACGCAAGTTCAAGAACCGGAAGATGGAATACGACGAAGCTGTGATGATGCGCTTAATCAAACGCTTGGGATTCAAGAACGTGACAGAGTTTTATCAGAAGATTGCCGATGAGGTACTCGACGTAAACGATATTCTGGATAAATACATCGAACAACAAAAGCGGGACAGCGAACGTGATGAGGTGACCTATCGCAGTGCAGAAGAATACAACCTGCAAAACCAGATAGACGAAACAACAGTCACTAAAGAAGATGTACTCGTTATTGACCAAAACCTGAAAGGATTGGATTTCAAACTCGCCAAATGTTGTAATCCCATATACGGAGACGATGTATTCGGGTTTGTCACAGTATCCGGAGGTATCAAGATACACCGAAATGACTGCCCCAATGCAGGACAGATGCGCGAACGCTTCGGCTATCGGATTGTAAAAGCACGCTGGGCCGGTAAATCGGAAGGTACTCAATACCCAATAACACTCCGCGTTGTGGGTCATGATGATATCGGTATTGTAACAAATATTACTTCGATCATCTCAAAAGAAAATGGTATCTCGCTACGTTCTATCGGTATCGATTCGAACGACGGCCTTTTCTCGGGTACATTGACCATTATGGTAAGTGATACCGGACGTCTGGAAGCGCTGATCAAGAAGTTGCGCACAGTAAAAGGAGTAAAACAGGTTAGCAGAAATTAAGAATGGAAAAATTCAGCACCAGAAAAAGAATACGGAGCTTCGGATATGCCTGGAAAGGTATCCGAAGTTTTGTAAGCAAAGAACATAATGCCTGGATACATTGCACGGCAATTATTATAGTAACAGTGACCGGATTCTGTTTCGGCATCACCCGGAACGAATGGATAGCTATCATACTTTGTTTTGGAGTAGTACTGGCAGCAGAGGGATTCAACACGGCTATAGAAAGATTGGTCAATCTTGTATCTCCGGAACGTAATCCGATAGCAGGTGATGTGAAAGATATCGCAGCGGGTTCCGTTCTGATATGTGCTATAGTTGCTGCCATTGTAGGAATTATCATCTTCATGCCTTATGTACTTGCTGTTTTACTGTGTAATATGGGATAAATGATACATTAAAAAAGCGGACTCCGTATATTATGCTACAATTCGTTGCAAATATACGGAGTCCGCTTTTCATAATTATATCACATTTATCTTACCTTCTTCCTTTTAAAATAAGGATACGTAAGTAAAACGAAGAATGCCAAAGACACGATTGCCGATAACAATCCGACCCGATAAACGGCCTGTTCATTAGCCGTAAGATGTAAATGACACGCAGATGCAATACCCAATCCGACTCCAAGTTCCCATGCAAGTAGATGAGTGGTATTAGCCGTGCCGCGCTGGCAGTGTTGCGACAATTTGACAAACATCATAAGAAACTCCGGAGTGACCAAGCCGAGTCCTAAACCCATCAATACAGCTGCCGGAGCATTCCAGCTTGTTTCAGGAGAGAACAGCATAGCCATCGATCCGATTACTGTCACCAGCCCGACAACTATCTGCAACCACATTTTGTTATCATAGCGGAAAAACAATTTCACAATTAATACTGATAAGAGAAATCCGCATCCGACCAAAGCAAAAAAAGGTACTGTCTCGCCTCCTACCGGCACATCACTCGGCGCACCGGCAAGCACAGGAAGCATCAATCCCGGTATAAAAGCAATCAATATTAAATTGAATGCCGGAATAAGTCCCCGGAGAAGCAGGAATCGGTCCATGGAACAAACTTTCATCCCGATAGGTGCACGAAAGGGAACATATACCCTTGACACAAATAATATTCCCAACGCTCCCAACGCCACAGCAACATATAGCAAAGTCTCAAAGCCATGTGTCCGAAACAGATACACCCCCAAAGCCGCTCCGATAATCATCCCCAAGCGTGCAGCCCAGGAAAAGACCACATTACCTGCGCTGCGAAAAGTGGAATTGGTGATATCGATGGCCAATGTGATGCCTGCCGTGGCAGCCATTCCAAAGGATAATCCCTGCACAATGCAAAGCATCAACAGATGTGTTGCGTTCTGCACCAACGTATAACCGGCTGTTGCTGCAACCATTACCCCAAACGAAAGCATACATATATATTTCCGCTTGTAAACATCGACCAAATAGGCATGGAACGGGCCGATAAAAAACATTGCAAGCGTAAAAAGTATAAATATGACTCCCGTCTGACTGACAGGCACGCCTAAACGTGAAGCCATCATTACCGGGAGTACAGGGTACAACAAATACAGGGACATGAACAACAATAAATTAGCAAGGCATATCCGCATAAAATGCAATGTCCATAATTTAGTCGCCATACGACAATTAATATTGTTCTTTCTCGTTCGGGAAGTCGCAGTTCTTTACATCTGAAACATAGTGACTGATAGCATCGGTCATTACCGTATAAAGATCGGCATAACGACGAAGGAAGCGCGGGCGGAAACCGTTATTCATACCCAACATATCCTGAATTACCAATACCTGTCCGTCTACATCTCCACCGGCACCGATACCGATCACCGGAATGGTCAGTTCGCTTGCGACACGTGATGCCAATGCTGCAGGAATCTTTTCAAGAACAAGTCCGAAACATCCGGCCTCCTCAAGTAAATGTGCATCACGAATCAATTTCTCTGCTTCGGCATCATCCTTGGCACGAACCGTGTATGTACCATATTTATTGATAGATTGTGGCATCAGTCCAAGATGTCCCATCACGGGGATACCGGCACTCAGAATACGTTTCACAGTATCTATAATCTCTTCACCACCTTCCAGTTTCAATGCATCGGCATGACTCTCCTTCATTATGCGGATAGCTGAAGCAAGCCCTTCCATTTCATTACCCTGATAAGAGCCAAAAGGCATATCCACTACTACCATTGCACGCTTTACACCACGTACAACCGATTTTCCATGATAGATCATCTGATCCAGGGTAATAGGAAGTGTAGTCACATTACCTGCCATCACATTCGATGCGGAATCGCCTACAAGAATTACATCGATACCGGCACCGTCGACAATCTGTGCCATTGTGTAGTCATACGATGTAAGCATAGATATTTTTTCGCCTCTTTGCTTCATTTCGATTAGGCGATGAGTCGTCACTTTTCTTGTGTCATCTGATATATAACCAGCCATATCCAATCTTTTTAAATTAAAAATCGGGCGCAAAGGTATAACTTTTAATTCATACCATACAAGTAAAAGTGAATAAATTAGCGGATCCACATTAAAAGGTCAGCAACCATTTTTGTAGTTCATCAGTCCATAACTCCTTATATATGAAACTGTCACGAAATCCGAAGCTATGTCCGCCTTCCGGATAAATATGCAGTCCGGCAGAGACTCCATGTTTCAATAATGCTGTATAATAGACAATACTGTTGAGAGGAGATACGGCCTGATCATCCTCGGCCAAAACGATGAATGTAGGAGGAGTATCGGCTGTGACGTGAAGTTCAAGGGATAGTGTTTCTTTCAAACCTTCAGAGATAGTTTCTCCCAACATACGTTCGCGTGAAGGCCAATGAGTCAGCCTGTCGGTCATGCTGATAACGGGATAAAGCAATACTTGAAAGTCGGGCCGGTCTGTTCCGGTATAAAGAGTTGCGGCAGTAGCAGCGATATAGCCTCCGATAGAAGCTCCCATAACACCCAGTTGATGGATTCCCCACTCTGCCGACTGACGGCGGATCAGGCGAATCGCTTCACGAATATCCTCACGAATCACTTCAACATCACCGTGAGGCATGCGATAATTCAGTACGGCATATGTGATGCCCTGATTATTAAACCACGCAGCAAAATCACGTCCTTCATGATCTGAAGCTATCTGATTGAACCCACCACCGGGACACATAATAATGGCTTTACCTCTTGGCTTGCGAGCCGGATAAACCCAAAGGACAGCCGAAGAAGCATCTTTTCCTAATGAATATTCGATAAAACTCTGTTCCATAACTTTATTCCTTATCATTTAATTTCCTGAATCATTTTTTTCACTATACCCGGCCCTTCATAAATAAACGAAGAATAGATTTGTATCAGATTGGCCCCCGCATCCAACATCCTACGGGCATCAGCGGGAGTAATGATTCCGCCTGCCCCTACTATCAGAAGGCTTTTTCCGGCATGGGCACGCAAATAGCTGACGGCTTTTAATGACCTCTCCCCTATCCCGCGTCCACTGATTCCACCGGAGCCGATCTTCTGTAATTGTGCAGGTGAATAACCTTTTAAGTAACTCCGCTCCATGGTAGGTCCGGTAGCTATCACTCCATCTACCCGGTACAGACGAGTACAGTCGATCACATCATCCATTCCTTCTTCTGTGATATCGGCAGGAAGTTTGAGTAACAACGGAACATGTATGTTTTGCTCCACACGAAAAACTGCCAACCCCTGTAGCACCTGTTTCATCAGAGCAACATCCACAGATCCCCAATTAAGTGTGAAATAACCGACATGAGGATGTAACTCCTTATACAGACGCAAAAAGTCAGCCACCGCCTGCTCTCCTTCCGAAGAGGGATTCTTATTTATATTTACACCTAAAACATACGAACCGCTTTTCTGTTCAAGACGGCGTTTAATAACATCCAATCCGGGATTATTGAAGCCCGTACGGGAAATTAAAGATTCACACTGAGGCAAGCGAAAAATACGCGGACGGGGATTTCCATCCTGAGAATCGGGAGTTACAGTACCTACTTCGATAAATCCGAAACCACAATCGGCCAATTCATCAAAAATTTCGGCTCCTTTATCGAAACCGGCCGACAGACCGATACGGTTTCGAAAAGTAAGATGATTCCATATCAACTGTTTGTCGGAACAAGTATAAAGGTGACGTATCCAGCATCTGCACCATGGCAAATGCCGGTAACATTTGAGGCAGGAAACCAACAAGGCATGTACCTTTTCGGGTTCCATCAGAAATAAAACAGGACGAATCGTTTGCTTATACATGGCTTTCTCTCTTTTTAAATACCATGCAAAGCTAAGGGATTCTTCCCTGAGATGCTATTCAATCTTTCTTATCAGATATAACGTGAAGTTATAGTCAGCAGTTTTTCGTAAGTCATCCCTCTGAAATCGTCTATTACATAGTCTGCCTTGTCGGCAATGGCTTCGCGTGAATTCGTAGTTGCCAATCCGACAACAATGGCTCCGGATGATCTACCGGCCTGCAAACCATGAAATGAATCTTCGAACACATACGAATCTTTTGAATCGGAACCGAAAATTGTCATTCCCAACAAGAAACATTCAGGATCAGGCTTAGAACGCTTAAAACGCTCTGCAGTCAATATTTCATCAAAAAGGGATTTAAACTCGGGATGGGCATGATAAACATTCTCCATTTTTGCCGTATTGGAACTGGTAACCAAAGCTATTTTCACACCATGCCGACGCAGATCTGCTATAAACTCAACTATTCCGGGAACATAGTCATAATTCATTTTTATTTCAAAGCGGTTCAATGCCTCGGTTATATCCCGCTGTTTTTCCGGTTCTCCTGCAAAGTATTTATCATAAATCTGTACCAGTGTCTGGCCCTTAACCTTGGAACCAAAGTTTGCATCATTTACATACTTTTGGCCCATTTCATTCCAGAAAACGGTATACTGCCCTTCTGTATCGACAATTACACCATCACAATCGAATAATGCCGTTATTTTCTTTGTTGCATCCATAAACATTCTTTTACGTGTTTGTTAAACTCTGTGGGCAAAGTTCAGAATAATCATCGAATCAGGCAAATTATTTGTACCTTTGCTGCACTTAAAAATATGTAACGCTTCACTATATGGCACAACAAACCGATCCCCGCATACTGGGTACAGAACCTATTGGCAAACTTCTGTTACAATATTCCATCCCGGCCATCATCGGAATGACTATTACGTCACTTTATAATATCATCGACAGTATTTTTATCGGGCACGGTGTCGGTCCCATGGCTATCTCCGGACTGGCGATCACCTTCCCGCTAATGAATCTGGTCGTAGCGTTCTGTGTACTGATTTCGGCAGGTGGAGCTACCATCTCATCCATACGCTTGGGACAAAAAGACATCAAGGGTGCGACCGATGTTCTGGGAAATACATTGATGCTTTGCCTGACGAATGCAGTGCTGTTCGGTGGATTGGCTTATCTATTCCTGGACCCGATATTGTTTTTCTTCGGCGCCAGTACCGGTACACTTCCCTATGCCCGTGATTTTATGCAAGTGATTCTCTTGGGAACTCCCATCACTTATACCATGATAGGGTTGAACAACGTGATGCGTGCTACGGGATATCCGAAAAAGGCCATGTTGACATCCCTGGTGACAGTTATTGCCAATGTCATCATCGCTCCTGTCTTCATTTTCCATTTCGGCTGGGGGATTCGGGGAGCTGCTATGGCTACAGTCCTGTCACAGTTTATCGGAATGATATGGGTAGTAAACCACTTCCGTAACAAAGAGAGTTTTGTCCATTTCATGCCGGGTTTCTGGAAAATGAAGAAACGCATCATCGGCAGTATCTTCTCCATAGGAATGTCTCCTTTTGCCATGAATGTTACGGCATGTATCATTGTCATACTCATTAATAATAGTTTGCAAAAATACGGTGGCGATATGGCTATCGGTGCCTATGGTATCATTAATCGCCTGCTGATGCTGTATGTAATGGTGGTAATGGGGTTGACTATGGGAATGCAACCCATCGTCGGATACAATTACGGTGCACAGAAGATCGACCGTGTAAAGCATACACTCCGTCTCGGTATCATTGTCGGTGTATTGATAACGAGTAGCGGTTTCATTATCTGTGAACTTTTTCCGCACACAGTTTCGGCCATCTTTACCGATAGCGATGAATTGATTGACATGGCATCGTCCGGGCTGCGCATTTGCACGTTGATGTTCCCGTTTGTAGGTGCACAAATCGTTATATCAAATTTCTTCCAGAGTATAGGAATGGCTAAGATCAGTATTTTTCTGTCACTTTCGCGCCAGTTAGTATACCTGCTCCCGGGATTACTTCTGCTTCCACCCTTATATGGTGTAAAGGGGGTATGGATCAGCATGCCTGTCTCTGACGGATTGGCTTTTGTAACAGCGGTAGTGATTTTGATGGTGTATATCAAGAAAGTAAAAGAGAAAACATCCGGACAGAAGCTATAAACCGGTGAAACAGAGACTTGATACAGACAAAAGAAAGGCCCGGTTTCAGCGAAACCGAGCCTTTCTTTCATGGAATTGAAACATTACTCAGACTTGATGCTGTTCACCGGATTTTCATTAGCGATATGCCAGGATCTCCCTATAATGAAAACAAAGATAAAGACCAATAAACAAATAGCTGTCACTACATACCAACCTGCATAAACACAGATTGTATCTTCAAATTGACTTATCCACAACAGACTCATGTAGTAAGCTCCGTATGTACCGATGGCAACCGAGAGAATTGCAACCCAGAAGATATCTTTAGATAATAAAAAGAGAATAGATCTGGCTTCGGCACCATTTATTTTACGAATAGCTATCTCTTTGCTACGCCGACGGACTTCATCATTTATATAACCAATCAATCCCATCAGAGTGATAAACAGTATCGTTATAAAAGCCAAAAAAGTGGCGTCACGAAAAATTATTGTGGGGCGATAGTATCGTTCTAAATCCTGTTCTAAAGACCTAAACTCTATATCCTCTTGCGGATATATCTTTTTCATTTCATTATTCAGTCTATGCAAGTTCTCTGTAAAAGGTTCCTTGAGACGAACATGGACATTCCTCAAATTAGTACCATATTCAATTTCCAAAGGTTCATTATCAGCCGGAAGCACACCACAACAAAAAGGAGCAAGCACGCCAACCACCGTACCTCGATTAGGAACTATCTCGCCAACCCCACTACCCTTCCAGCCCATCTTCTCTACATATGGCTGATTAACCAGAAACTGCCTTTCACCTGTAAAATTACGCCCGGTCTTGATATGAAGTCCCAATAATGGAACAAAGTCTTTGTCGAATGCCGCACAACGAGGAGTGAAAAGAACTTTTCCACCTTCATCAGTTACCTCCCGATTCCCAAACCAGGTCATACTTCCACGAATAGAAGCTACCCCCTCCACATAAGGTAAAGATTTCAGGTTATTACGTGCGTTGTCAGGTTCAGCAAAATCATGCTTACAAGATGCAACACCCTTCGGCTGATATCCCATATCCCTATTTATAATGTAGTGACACTGAAGATATGCCACACACATCAATCCAAAGATAAAAGCCACCCCTGCAAATTCAATAAACAACAATATCCTTTTCCATCCCCTATTCTCTTTAATATAGGGATGGAAGACCTGAGTAACGGGAATCAAAGAAAATATTTTTCCGGGCAATATGCCTCCAATAACAAACAGAAAGGTAACTACCGATAATGGAGCCCATAAATTATGCCAGGTAAAAAGAGATGATAAGGATACCTCTGCCAATTCTTCGATCTTTTCCTGAAATTGGAATAGAAATATGATCATAAGCACCAAGGAAACACCGATAATCAAAGCCGTTTCATATATAAACATAGAAAATATAGCCTTATCGGATGCACCGTTACACTTATGAATTCCAATTCCTTTGGCACGCTGAGAAAGTGAGGAAACAAAAATAAGCACATAGTTCATGGTGGCCGCAAAAAGAATGGCGAATCCTAACAAAGATAATATGAGAATCGTCCTTTTCACATCTGAATGTTCCAGGTGAATAGTCCGCAAAGGAACCACAAACATATGTAAGTGCATATTCATGTCTGAGGGAATATGTTTTGCAATTACTTTATCAATGTCAGTATTAATAACATCAGCACTCCTTTCTCCATCTTTTAAACGAATAAAGGCATTGTAATTACCACCACTCGTCCAGCCAGGACGTCCCCAACCATATTTACTATGACTGGCAAAAGACAGGACTGCTTCGTGACGTTCCAACGATACATTATACGGAAGATCGGCAAATACTCCTTTTACCAAAGCTTCTACGGGAGTGCCCCAAACCATCATATGCAAAGTCTTTCCAATAGGATTTTCTTCACCGAATGCTTCTCGTGCAACCGACTGTGATAAAAAGAGCACATCAGGATTGGTCAAATCATTCGGATTACCACTAATGACCTCAATTCCCATAGTACGGAAATAAAGGGAGTCTGATAAAATAAAAGATTTATTCATCTTCCGATTACCTATTTTGAAAATAGCTTCAAAAGATATACTTGAGCAAACCGCACTTTCCACCTCCTTCGGAAACTCCTCAGCAACTGTCGATGCTATCGGTATTAATGTATATGATCCTGCATTTCCTTTGATCACTCCATCCTTAATCCATTCCGTCTTTACAATGTAAAGGTTGTCCACATCCTGAAAACAGTTATCATAGCTCAGTTCGAAAGCTACCCGAGAAAATAAAATGATAGATACCAATAATCCCAACGACAATGAGATCACCTTAATGACACAACTTCTACGATCGCGAATTAATGTCTGAATGGTATAATGGAATTGTTTCATTGTTTTGTCTTTTTACATATTAAATCATCACTATTCGTTCTTGATACTGTTCACCGGATTCTCATTAGCCACATTCCAGGACCTCCCGATGACACTTCCTATGATCAACAACAAGATAATTATGATCACGACAAGAAAATGTCCCCCATTGACTGATACCCGGTCAGAAAACTGTTCCAGCCATTTATTACTTACAATATATGCAAATACTATTCCGACCAGAACAGCACTTAGTGCCGTCCAGAAAATATTCCCGGAAACCAAACGAAGAATATCCGGCACTTCGGCACCGTTCACTTTACGAATGGCAATTTCTTTGCTACGACGTTGAATTTCATCATTTACAAAGCCGAACAGTCCCATCAAAGCAATCAACAGGATAGCAATAGAAGCTATAATCACGACATTACGGAAACGGCGGACCTCTTGATATTGCTTATCAATCTCCTGACGGGCAGAACGGAATACAATATCTACTGTCGGAAAAGCCTCTTTCATCAATGTGTTAATCTTAGCCAGGTTCTCACCAAAAGGTTCTTTCAAAATAATATTCCGTTTATTAAGCACATTCATCCATTCCAAATTACTCATCAGTGCTACAGGAGCCTGTGGCATGTACGCACTTTGTACAACATAGTCTTTCACAACTCCGACAATCGTACCAAAGTTATTTTTGCCATCTTCCAGATTCTTACCGATGGGACTATCCGTCCAACCAATTTGACGAACCATCTCTTCATTAATCAAGATCTCTTTATCTTGCTGGATATTCCTGCCTTTTATAATCTGAAGTCCCATAACCGGAACATAATGTTCATCAACAAATTCGATACGTCCCATAAATTCCTTCCCATGTGCATCTGTGTAAGGTTGACCCATGTAGCCACCATAAATAATCGTACTTGCATTACAAAACTCCTCAACTATGGGCAGTCCTCGGAGAATACCGTCCATTTTATCAATTTCTCTATATGGCGACCACCCAACTGCCAAATTATCGACCTTATATCCCATGTCACGGGTCATCACCTGATGATACTGTAAAAGAATAACCATCAACAGGCCTAAAATAAATGCAATTCCCGCAAACTGTATAAAAAGCAATGATCGCTTCCAGACAAAACGATGTGCAGTAAAACGATGGAAAACTTGTGTCACAGGAATAGCGGCAAACAACTTGCCCGGAAATAGTCCGATGACCAGAAATAAAACCAAAGAAACCAAAATCGGTACCCACAGAGTTTGCCATGTAAATAAAGCCTTTAATGAAGCTCCGGAAAGATCTTCTATCTCCAACTTAAAAGTGAATAACAGGACTGTCACGAACAATAAAGAAAGCAATATCAATAGTGCTGATTCATACAGAAACATACGATAGATATGCCCATCAGAAGCACCATTACACTTATGTATGCCAACAGACTTAGCTCGTTGAGCCAATGATGAAACAGAAATCAAGACATTATTCATGCCGGCAACCAACAAGATGGCAAATCCGAGTATTGAAAGAATCATAACTATTTTACGAGATTCCGGTTTTTGCAAATGATACTGTGAAGGAGTCATAAACGAATACTCCTCTGATTGACCCTTATAGTTGTGTATATACTTTTTCAGCATTTCAGGCATACGTACCTCCACTTTCTCTCTTTCATCGGGATGGCGGAAACGAACCATACAATGATAACTGGAATCATATCCCCAGCCACCACGTTCAGAACCATATTGCTTAGATCGGGTATCGAAGGAATAAACTCCGTCAAAATGAAATTCGGTATTTTCCGGAATATCCTCAAAAACTCCTTGCACAGTCAACGGATAATCAATTTCAATATTGATTGTTTTTCCGATCGGATTTGCGTCTGCAAACAAACGCCGGGCAAGTGAACGGGAGATAAAAATAACATCCACTCTGTCGAGTTGGGAAACATCTCCGAGTAAGACTTTAATACCTAAAGTAGAAAAAACGTGACTTTTAGAGGTTGCTAAGATTACATGTTCCATCTTCTTACCCTCATGATAGAGAGGACTCTGGCTAAAGAGATCAAGCACGGTCGCATCTTCTACTTCATCTGGGAAATTTTCGCGAATGGCCTCTGCTAACTTACCATAGTTATCGATATTCGGCTCTTTTTTTATCCCATCCGAAATACCCGTACGTAAAGTTATACACAAATTCTCCGGTTCCGAATAATAACTATCATAATTCAGCTCGAATGCAACGCGAGCAAACAGCAGAATTCCTACCAGCAATCCCAGTGTCAGTGAAATTACTTTAATTACATTACTTCCACGTCCCCGTAGTAATGTTTGAATGGTATAGTAGAGTTGTTTCATTATGTTTTTTTATTGGTTAAGCTTTCACACTGGCCACTATGCTACCATCGAACAGATGTATCGTACGATGTGCAAACGAAGCATCGTGCTGAGAGTGCGTAACCATAATTATCGTTGTACCTTCACGATTCAGCTCTGTCAACAGATTCATCACTTCTGCACCATTTTTAGAATCAAGATTTCCTGTAGGCTCATCGGCAAGAATCAGTTTTGGATTGGTAACCACAGCGCGGGCTATGGCCACACGTTGTTGCTGCCCACCCGAAAGCTGTTGGGGAAAGTGTTTGGCACGATGGCTAATATTCATCCGATGAAGAATATTGTCTACCATTCGGCGGCGTTCCGAAGCCTTGATATTTAAATAAGTAAGCGGAAGTTCCACATTTTCATAAACATTCAATTCATCTATCAGATTGAAACTTTGGAATACGAACCCCAACTTCCCTTTACGCACACGGGTACGTTCCTTTTCATGAAGATCGGCTACCTCCTGTCCTATGAGTTTATAAGAACCCTCCGTAGGATTATCGAGAAGTCCCAGGATATTGAGTAAAGTAGACTTTCCACAACCGGAAGGCCCCATAATGGCCACAAATTCACCTTCTTCTACATTCAGGCTTACATGATTTAACGCTACGGTTTCTACTTCTGAAGTACGAAACACTTTACTAATGTCATTAATTTCTATCATAATCATTATTTTTAATTACTCGTTCTTAATACTGTTTACCGGATTTTCGTTAGCAATGCGCCAAGATTTTCCGGTGACACTTCCTAAAATCAATAATAATATTAATAAGAGAAGCAAAAGAAAATGCCCTGCGTTGAGATTGATCTGATCGGTAAATTGTTCCACCCATTTATGTCCGACGACATAGGCTAAAGCGATTCCAACAAAGATAGCCGGTAAAGCAATCCAGAAAATATTATGATTCAAAAGATTAATAATATTTCCCGACTCAGCCCCATTCACCTTACGAATGGCAATTTCTTTACTGCGCCGTTGTACTTCATCATTCACAAATCCGAATAACCCCATCAATACGATTACTACAATCGAAACGGAAGCTACAATCACAATATTGCGGAAACGGCGTACTACCTGATACAGATTATCGACCTCCTGACGAGCAGAACGGAACTGAATATCCTCCGTAGGAAATGTTTCTTTCATCAAAGCCCTGATTCTAGAAAGATTCTCTTTAAATGGTTCTTTCAAAATCAGATTCCGTTTATTGGCTTCCCATCTCCTTTCCAAGCTATTCACCAATGCCACAGAGGCTTGTGGCTGATACGCACTTTGTGCTACATAATCTTTGACTACCCCAACCACAGTCCCCCATTCATAGTTATCTTCCATCAGTTTCCGTCCTATAGGCGAATCAGTCCAACCTACTTGCCGTAGCAATTCTTCATTTACCAATACTTCACCATCCTGATGAACGTTACGCCCTTGCAAAATCTGCAAACCTAAAATCGGGACGTAATGCTCATCTATAAAATCGATACACCCCATAAAACGTTTTCCGTTAATATCAGTAAAAGATTGTCTTGTATGACCATTATAGATAAATGAAGCACTATTACAAGATGCTTCAATAAAAGGCAATCCCCGGAGAATGCCATCTATTTTATCCATTGAATCAAATGGCCCCCACCCTATAACTAAATTATCTATTTTATAGCCCATACTTCGATTCATGACTTGATTGTACTGTAAAAGAATGATCATTAGCAATCCCAATATGAAAGCAACTCCTGTAAATTGTACAAACAACAACGGATATTTCCAGGAAGCACGATACCCGGTAAAACGATGGAAAACTTGTGTCACAGGGATGGAAGAGAAAAGCTTTCCCGGAAGCAAGCCAATCAGTAAAAATAAAAAAATGGTTACTAATGCAGGAACCCATAGGGTACGCCATGTAAACAGGGTTGCTAATGAGGCACCAGACAAGTCTTCTATTTCCGGTTTAAAATAGAGCAGAAGGACTATAACCCCCAAAAGAGAAACGAGAATCAATAATGCCGATTCCCATAAGAACATACGATATATATGTCCGGTTGAAGCTCCGCTGCATTTATGCACTCCTACTGATTTGGCCCGCTGTGGCAAAGAAGAAATAGAAATAAGTACATTATTCATCCCGGCAATCAGCAAAATAGCAAATCCGAGAATCGATAGAATACTGATAATTTTACGTGATTCCTTTTTCTGCAAATGAAACTGTGAAGGAGTTATAAACGAAAATTCTTCAAACCAGTCTTTATTATACTGTATATACTTCTTCATCATATCAGGCATACGTGCCGCCACTTTCTCTACATCTTCCGGATGGCGAAAACGAACCATACATGTATAGCTGATATCACCCCGCCATCCACCACGTTCATCTCTGAATCTATTAGCACGAGTCACAAATGAATAGACCCCATCAAACCGAAACTCGGCATTTTCCGGAATATCTTCGAAAACACCTCGAACAGTCAATGGATAATCAATATTAATCATTACTGTCTTTCCAATAGGATCGGCATCTGCAAAAAGACTTTGAGCAAGAGAACGGGATATAAACAGTGCATCCATATTATCCAATTCAGACACATTTCCGGAAAGTACTTTAACGCCCAAAGTGGAAAAAATATGGCTTCGGGAAGTAGCCAGTATTGCATCTTTCTTTTCCTGGCCTTCATGGTAAAGCGAACTGCGACTAAATAAGTCAATCAAAGTTGCATCTTCCACTTCATCAGGAAAATTTTCACGAATTGCTGCTGGAAGTTTTCCGTAATTACTACAAACAGGCTCTTTCTTTTCACCTTGCGAAACAACTGTACGTAAAGTTAGAAAAAGATTTTCCGGTTCTTGATAATAGCTATCATAGTTTAATTCAAATGCTACGCGGGAAAAAAGTAATATTCCGACGAATAATCCCAAAGTCAGTGAAACTATCTTGATCATATTGTTTCCCTGCCCTCGTAGCAATGTCTGAATAGTATAATAAAATTGTTTCATCATATCTGCCGTTAAGTTAAGCTTTCACACTGGCGACAATACTTCCATCAAAAAGATGCACTGTGCGATGAGCGAATGAAGCGTCATGCTGTGAGTGAGTCACCATAATTATAGTTGTTCCTTCATGGTTGAGTTCCGTCAGCAGATTCATTACTTCAGCACCGTTTTTAGAGTCGAGATTGCCCGTAGGTTCGTCGGCCAAGATCAGCTTCGGGTTAGTAACCACCGCCCGCGCAATAGCTACACGCTGTTGCTGACCACCCGAAAGCTGTTGGGGAAAATGTTTGGCACGATGACTGATATTCATCCGATGAAGTATATTATTTACCATCTGACGACGTTCTGAGGCTTTTATACCCAGATAAGTAAGCGGAAGCTCTACATTCTCATACACATTCAGTTCGTCTATCAGATTAAAACTTTGGAACACAAATCCTAATTTACCCTTACGAACACGGGTACGTTCCTTTTCATGAAGAATAGCTACTTCCTGTCCCATAAGTTTATAAGAACCTTCTGTAGGATTATCAAGAAGACCCAAAATATTGAGAAGTGTAGATTTACCACAACCGGAAGGTCCCATAATGGCTACAAATTCACCTTCTTCTACATTCAGACTAACATGATTCAACGCTACTGTTTCTACTTCTGAAGTGCGGAACACTTTACTAATGTCACTAATCTGTATCATAATCATTTCTATTTAATTCATTTGTTTATTCACTTTTAATACTCTTTACCGGATTCTCGTTGGCAATATGCCAAACCTTAATCACTGCACTCAAAAAAATCATAGCCAATACAACTATAGCTATCAGTACAAACCAATATACCTGTAAACTGATTCGTTCAGCGAACTGTCCGAGCCATTGTATGCCCACAAAGTATGCACCGGCAGTTCCAAACAACACCGCAGGCGAGGCAGTCCAAATAATATCTTTGGAAAGCAAGTTCAAAATATGAGATACTTCCGCCCCATTGACTTTACGTATAGCGATTTCTTTACTACGACGTTGTATTTCGTCAGAAATATACCCAATCAACCCCATCAGAGATATCAGCAAAATAACGACGAAAGCCAACATTACGGCATCACGAAAACGACGTACATTCTGATATTGATCCTCAATGCTATAAGACAGGGACTTAAAAACAATATCCTCTGTAGGATACATCTCTTCCATTGATTTATTAAGTGATCGCAAATTTTCCTCGTATGGTTGTTTGAGCCGGACATGATAGCAATTATTAATCTGCTGTTGACCGATGAATGCCACGGGATCTTGCTCTTCATAATAGCTGTTTACCGGGAAATTCTCCATGACTCCCACTATGGTGAAATTTTCATATTTCTTTCCGACAGCTCCATCAGTCCAACGCATTTGTCGTACAAACTCTTCGTTTACCAATGCCTGATCGGGACCATTGAGATTCCTTCCTTCTTTGATACGGATACCCATAAACGGAACATAGTTATATAAGCACGCATTCAAACGTGTAGTAAATAAAATAATCCCATTCTCATCGGTAACAGCCAAACCTCCATATCCCGAGATGATACTCGATTCACTATCTGAAACATCGCTGACCATAGGAAGTCGGCGAAGATTGTCTAATGCAGACTCCGAATCGGCAAAATTATGATATGTAAATGCGATTCCCTCCGGATTATAGCCTATCGGTTTCGTAGTGATCCGGTTATATTGAAGCAACACCACACATAAGATACCCAGCACAAAAGTAACTCCAGTAAACTGAAGAAAAAGTAAAGTACGCTTCCATCCCCCCTTTCTTTCGGTATAGTTCCGGAAGACATGGGTGACAGGAATAGAAGAAAACAAATGTCCCGGAATAATGCCGGCAACTATAAACAGAATCACGATAACACAAATAGGTACCCATAAAGTCTCCCAAGTGAAAAGAGCACCGATTGAAGCAGAAGCAAGATATTCAATATCCTCTCTGAAATTCAAAACCAATACACCCACCAGTATCAGCGATATCATTATAATGATACCCGTCTCCCAGAGAAACATCGAGAAAATATTCCTTTCACTGGCACCATTACATTTATGTACGCCTATTGCTTTGGCACGTCGGGCAAGTGAAGAGATAGAGATTAGCACATAATTCATGGCAGCGATAAAAAGAATCACCAATCCTAACAGTGACATAATCATCACCATCTTTTGTATGACAGGAGCGCTGGCATGAACTCCACGAATAGGTTGTAATGAATAGCGTATGGCAAATCCCTCTTCAGGTCTGAAAGGAAGATGTTTTTCGATTATAGGATCGATACGCGAGTTGACTTTATCCAGATCAGAGGCATTTTTCAATCGGATGTATCCTTGAAAACTATCTCCACATTCCCAACCCATACATTCCCAATGATGCTTTTCAATAGTAGAGAAAGAGATTACAACTTCGTGATATAAAGAACTGTTCTCCGGAATGTCTTCATAAACTCCTTTTATCGTCATGGGCAAAGTGCGATTATAAAGTAGCGTTTTCCCTATCGGACTTTCATCACCAAATATTCTACGAGCAAAACTCCGTGAAACAAACATGGTTTCAGGATTGACCAATTCACGTGGATCGCCGCTAATAATATCGATACCCATTGTCTTGAAGAAAAGTGAATCAGAAAGAATCATTTTCGGACACTGACGGACATTATTATAAAAAAGAGTGTTATCACCATACCGGATACGAACAACTGTAGATGATTCGATCTCGTCAGGAAAACCTTCGGCTATGGCACCCGGAACCGGAGCAAGAACGACCTGATGTGCCTCTCCTTTCTCTCCGCCAACGTAATAAACAGCATTAATCACACACAATCTATCAACTTCTTTATAATGACCATCAAAGCTCAACTCAAATGCAACCCTGGCAAATAACAGGATGCCGACCAAAAGCCCTAAAGTTAACGAAATTATTTTGGTCAGATTTATACCTCTTCCACGGAGAAGAGTTCGGAAAGTGTAGTACAATTGTCTCATATCAGCCCTGTTTGTATTTTAGAATTTTAATAAATATAAGGTGTCTCTTTCATGCAGATCACCTGAAATTCTTAATTGCACAAAGCGTGCCAAAAGAAGTAACAAACAATATAACAACGGATTACATAATTCATAGTGCGAGAATATTGTCTAATTATTAGACACAGTCGTCTATTAATTAGACAGCAACATTTTGTTTTTCATAAAGAAAACTTTATCTTTGCATCGAGTTTTCATGCACTAAAATAAAAATTATGAGACAAATAAAAGGAATTACCGCAATCTTTCTTTGTTGTCTGCTAGTTTCCGGATGTGACTTGATAGATTATCATCCATATGACGTCGACATAAAAGGAGAAAGAGACATTAATGCGAAAAATATTCAAAAGATCGAGGCCAAATGCCTGGGAAAGTCTACTATACGCTTTATCGCCATGGGTGACTCGCAACGCTGGTATGACGAAACCGTTGACTTTGTAAACGCTGTCAACAAAAGAGACGACATCGACTTTGTAGTTCATGGAGGCGACTTCAGTGACTTCGGACTTACCGATGAATTTCTTTGGCAAAGGGATATAATGAATAAACTAAAGGTTCCTTATGTAGGACTTATCGGAAACCATGATTGTTTGGGAACCGGAGAAGATGCATTCCGGCAAATATTCGGCGATACAAACTTTTCGTTCATAGCCGGAGGTGTGAAATTTGTATGCCTCAATACCAACGCAATGGAATATGATTATTCGGAACCGATCCCTGATTTTGACTATATTGAAAGACAACTCACAGAACGTGCCGACGAATTTAATAAAACCGTATTCTGTATGCATGCCCGTCCCCTTTGTGATCAGTTCAATAACAATGTGGCCAAAGTGTTTCAAATGTATGTTCGCCAATTTCCCGGTTTGCAATTTTGCACTGTAGCTCACGAACATCGGATCAGTGCGTCAGATGTGTTTGACGATGGCGTGATGTATTATGGAAGCAATTGTATGAAAAATCGCAGTTATTTAGTATTCACGATAAAACCTGATGGTTATGATTATGAAGTGGTTGAATTTTAATTCCATTATTGGCATGGCAGTACTATCGCTGCTGTTTTACACAGAAAACGTCGCTGCACAAACCGACAAAAACGATACCAAACAAAAGATAGATACCATCCAGACAACACAGTCGAAATACAGCAAATATGACAAACGTATTCACCGCTTTCGTAAAGGATGGAATTCACTTATACCTACACACAACAAAATACAATATGCGGGTAACATGGGAATGTTCTCGTTCGGAACCGGTTGGGATTACGGAAAAAGAGATCAGTGGGAAACGGATCTGTTCTTCGGCTTCATACCCAAACATGACTCCCATCGGGCTAAGATGACCATGACCTTAAAACAAAATTACATGCCTTGGAGCCTGGAGCTTGGGAAAGGATTTTCAACCGAACCTTTGGCATGTGGTATCTATTTTAATACTGTTTTCGGACACGAATTCTGGGTACACGAGCCTAGCCGTTATCCGGAAGGATACTACGGATTCTCGTCCAAGATACGCACACACATCTTTCTGGGACAACGGCTGACATACGATATAGATAGAGAACGCCGGTTCTTTGCAAAATCTGTGACTCTCTTTTATGAGCTGAGTACCTGTGACCTGTTATTGATCAGCCGCGTAACCAACAGTTACCTGCGGGCTCGGGATTATCTGAGTTTATCCTTCGGACTTAAATTCCAATGGCTTTAGTTGATACGGAAGTAAAATAGGTGCATAAAGACAAAGACACCTTATTTAAACTCTTTCGAAATTCATAAGAATAAGGAAATGTTGCTAACTTTGTTGCCGACAAATTATTATTCGTATTTAATATTCTATTGACCAAAATGGGAACTATCATCATTGTTGACGATAACAAAGGAGTGCTGACAGCCGTACAATTACTATTGAAAAATCATTTTTCGAAAGTCATTACCTTATCCTCTCCTGTCAGTCTGTCCACAGTGCTTAGAGAAGAAAACCCGGAAGTTGTCTTATTGGACATGAATTTCACTTCCGGAATCAATAATGGTAACGAAGGTCTGTTTTGGTTACATGAAATCAAACGGCAATACAGAGACCTTCCGGTAGTACTATTCACAGCTTATGCTGATATTGATCTTGCCGTACGGGGTATAAAAGAGGGAGCATCTGATTTTGTAGTGAAACCATGGGATAATCAAAAGCTGTTGGAAACTCTTTTAAATGCCGCTTCACAAGCAAAAGACGGAAAGAAAAAGAATCGCAAAAAGGAATCATCTCCGGTTTCTGCCATGTATTGGGGTGAAAGCAGTGCTATGCAGCAGCTCCACACGTTGATTGAGAAAGTAGCAACGACCAATGCGAATATACTGATAACAGGTGAAAACGGAACGGGAAAGGAAATGCTCGCACGTGAGATTCATGCTTTATCACCACGCTCTGCCGAGAGCATGATATCCGTTGATATGGGTGCTATCACCGAATCCTTGTTTGAGAGTGAACTGTTCGGACATGTGAAAGGTTCTTTTACTGACGCCCATGCCGACCGTACAGGTAAGTTTGAAGCAGCAGACCGAAGTTCCCTGTTTCTTGACGAAATAGGAAACCTTCCCTTTCATTTGCAGGCTAAGCTACTGACAGCCATTCAGCAGAGAAGCATAGTTCGTGTAGGTAGTAACCAATCTATCCCCGTAGACATTCGCCTAATCTGCGCAACTAACCGAAACTTGCAGGAGATGGTAGACAAAGGCTTATTCCGTGAAGATTTATTATACCGTATCAACACCATTCATGTAGAAATTCCTCCACTTCGCAAACGTAAAGAAGATATTGTTCCGCTAGCTGAGCGTTTTATAGCCCGCTTTTGCAAACAGTATGACAAAGCCTCTATCAGCCTGAGTCCGGCCGCTTGCGAGAAACTGACCGCACATGCCTGGTATGGCAATATCCGCGAATTGGAACATTCCATTGAGAAAGCAGTCATTATTAGCGATGGTGAAACCATCCCCGCTGAAATGTTCCAATTAGTGCAGAAAACGGAGAACCCGGAAACAGAGACCTCTACTCTTGAAGATATGGAGAAAGCCATGATTCGCAAGGCTCTCGACAAATGTGGAGGCAACCTTTCGGCTGTAGCCGCTCAATTAGGCATTACCCGCCAAACATTATATAATAAGATGAAAAAGTTTGGTTTATGAAAATCCATTTAAAGTTACTCACAGAGCGCTATTGGTTTCGTCTCGGACTAAGCCTCTGTTTCGCCATAACTGCGGCTCTGTCTTATGCCGACAGAGACTTCATTTGGATGGGATTGAGCCTCTGTTTGCTACTATTCAGCATTTGGTGGCAACTTTCACTTTACCGTATTCATACCAAACGAGTTCTTTTCATGATTGACGCCCTCGAGAACAATGACAGCGCCATTCACTTCCCAGAAGAGCAGATAATGCCTGAGACCCGAGAGGTCAACCGTGCACTCAACCGGGTCGGACGCATATTATATAATGTAAAGTCGGAAACGGTACAGCAAGAAAAGTATTACGAACTGATAATGGACTGTGTAAACACCGGTGTACTCGTTCTCAATGAAAATGGAGCGGTTTATCAAAAAAATAATGAAGCGCTTCGCCTGCTCGGATTAAATGTGTTTACCCATATCCGCCAACTGAACAAAGTGGATATACAGCTGATGAAGAAAATAGAATTCTGCCGTCCGGGAGATAAAATACAAACTATTTTCAACAATGAACGGGGTACAATCAATTTATCCATTCGTGTATCAGGCATCACTGTTCGTGAAGAACAATTGCGCATTCTCGCTTTTAACGACATCAACAGTGAATTGGATGAAAAAGAAATCGATTCGTGGATACGACTGACACGTGTATTGACTCATGAAATCATGAATTCGGTTACTCCCATCACCTCTCTTAGCGAAACACTACTATCGTTGGCCGATACCCGGGATGAAGAAATACGCCGGGGCTTACAAACAATCAGTACTACGGGAAAAGGCCTGCTCTCCTTCGTGGAATCCTACCGCCGTTTTACCCGTATCCCGACCCCGGAACCATCCTTATTTTATGTAAAAGCTTTTATTGACCGAATGGTAGAACTGGCACGCCATCAAAACAAATGTGACAACATAACGTTCCATATAGATATTGCTCCTGCTGATCTGATTGTGTATGCCGACGAAAATCTGATTTCGCAAGTAGTAATTAATCTATTGAAGAATGCCATACAAGCTATCGATACACAGGCCGATGGAAAGATTGAAATACAAGGACGATGTAATGCTGCTGAAGAAATATTGATTGAAATAAAAAATAATGGCCCTGCCATTCCTTCAGATATAGCAGATCATATATTCATTCCTTTTTTTACCACCAAAGAAGGAGGTAGTGGTATCGGATTGAGCATTTCACGTCAGATCATGCGCCTGTCAGGTGGAAGCATCACTCTGCTGCAAGGCAAAGAAACTAAATTTATTCTGAAATTTAAATAAGTACATAGATTCATAGTGTAATTACTTGCATCATTAACAATGTAATAGCAAGGATATCCGGCAAACAATAAGAAAAGATTTCTGTTATTAATAATATCATTTCAATCTTAAAATTATGACCTACCTCGCTACCAACCCCCTATTCCATGGAATCTCTCCAGAAACGCTTTCCCGTGATTTTGACGGAATCATATCTCACCTCCGCATGTTCCGTAAAGGAGACATTCTTGCCAGGCAAGGTGATGTATGCAATCGGCTGATGATATTACTGAAAGGCAGTGTCCGGGGAGAAATGATCGATTACTCGGGCAGATTGATTAAAGTGGAAGATATTATTGCTCCTCGTGCAATTGCCCCTCTTTTCTTATTTGGTGCAGACAATCGCTACCCGGTAGAAGTTACAGCAAACGAAGCTACCGAAGTTTTCGAAATTCCGAAAGAAAGCGTACTGAAATTATTTCGACGGAATGAGAAATTCTTAGAGAACTACATGAATCTTTCTGCCAATTATGCCCGAACACTTGCTGACAAACTGTTTTTTATGTCCTTTAAGACGATTCGGCAGAAACTTGCTTCCTATCTGCTACGGATGTTGAAACAACAAGGAGACAGTCCGATACAACTTGACCGCTCACAACAGGAACTGGCTGATTATTTCGGAGTATCTCGTCCCTCTCTGGCACGCGAGCTGGCTCATATGCAGGATGACGGTCTGATCAAAACGGACAGGAAATTAGTGCATATCTTGAGAAAAGAAGATATGATGCAACTGATACAATAAGTTTGAGCAAAATTTAAAGCCTGTTTAAGTATCAGACAGATGGAACGGTAACAGAGTGAGAATCGGACCTTTTTCGCTAAAGACATGGAGGAAAACAAAATGCTTTTATAGGCATAAACAGATAGAATAATAGATACATCACACTATATATCAAACCATTGCGCTTGATTTCTCTACCAAAATAGAAGGTGGAAGATGGAAGATCGAAATGCATTTTTGTAGGAAGAGTGTACAAAAGCTCCTCTTTGTATCAGTCACTCAAGCGTCCGGATCTTTGATACCTGTCTGTATCACCCGGACAGAAGGTCCGCTTATGGAGCAACGTTCGGTTGCCACATCCTCGTTATCGAAATAACGGTCTGAAATGATTCCGGAGGAAAATTAAAACAGTCTCTTAAACAAACTCTAAAATTTCCAATCTTTTTTCTCTTGTTTGTAACATTGGTTACAGAATTACCCCAAATCCTCCTCCTATCTTTGCATCCAGAAAAGAAACCTATTAATACGTAAAAATTATGAGTATGTTCTGTTTTCAGTGTCAGGAAACCGCAAAAGGTACAGGTTGTATCTTAAGCGGAGTATGCGGGAAAACTCCCGAAGTAGCCAATATGCAAGACTTGCTGCTTTTTGTAGTACGCGGAATCGCAGTCTACAATCAGGCGTTACGCAAAGATGGACGTTCTTCTGCCCGGGCAGATAAGTTTATCTTTGACGCATTGTTCACTACCATTACAAATGCCAACTTTGATAAACACGCCATTATCAAGAAAATAAAGAAAGGACTGGAGCTAAAGAAAGATCTAAGTAACCAAGTCACAATAGAACATGCGCCCGACGAATGTACTTGGTATGGTGACGAAACAGAGTTTGAAGAGAAAGCCCAAACGGTGGGGGTGCTGCGAACTTCTGACGAAGACATTCGATCATTGAAGGAGTTGGTTCACTATGGTATCAAAGGAATGGCTGCTTATGTGGAGCATGCCTATAATTTAGGATATGAGAATCCGGAGATATTTGCATTCATGCAATATGCTTTGGCTGAATTGACCCGCGAAGATATTACTGTGGACGAACTGATAACCCTCACACTCGCTACGGGTAACCATGGTGTGCAGGCTATGGCCCAACTCGATACTGCCAATACCAGCCATTACGGAAATCCGGAAATCTCCGAAGTAAACATTGGTGTTCGAAACAATCCGGGTATCCTTGTCAGTGGACATGACTTGAAAGATATTGAAGAACTTTTGCAACAGACTGAAGGTACCGGTATCGACATATACACACACAGTGAAATGCTACCGGCTCATTATTATCCTCAGTTGAAGAAATATAAACACCTGGTAGGAAACTACGGTAATGCCTGGTGGAAACAGAAAGAGGAATTTGAAAGTTTCAACGGTCCTATTCTCTTCACTACTAATTGCATTGTTCCACCACGCCCGAATGCGACTTATAAAGATCGCATCTATACGACAGGCGCAACCGGCTTGGAAGGTGCTACCTACATACCCGAACGAAAAGACGGAAAGCAGAAAGATTTCTCCGTTATTATTGAGCATGCACGGCGTTGCCAACCACCAGTGGCAATAGAAAGTGGTAAGATTGTAGGTGGATTTGCTCATGCGCAAGTAATCGCACTGGCCGATAAGGTGGTTGAAGCAGTAAAAAGCGGTGCTATCCGTAAATTTTTTGTTATGGCCGGATGTGACGGGCGAATGAAAAGTCGCAGTTACTACACAGAGTTTGCAGAAAAGCTACCGGCAGATACGGTAATCCTGACAGCAGGGTGCGCCAAATACCGATATAATAAATTACCTCTGGGGGATATTAATGGCATTCCTCGTGTACTGGATGCAGGACAGTGTAATGACAGTTACTCATTGGCTATAATTGCTATGAAGTTGCAGGAAGTCTTCGGACTAAAAGACATCAATGATCTTCCGATTGTATATAACATTGCGTGGTACGAACAAAAAGCCGTTATTGTTCTGCTGGCTCTGTTGGCACTTGGAGTGAAAAAGATTCATTTAGGGCCGACGCTTCCTGCATTCTTATCTCCTAACGTGAAGCAGGTACTGATCGATAATTTTGGAATTGGCGGTATCAGTACAGCAGACGAAGATATTGCAAAATTTTTAGCATGATAATGTACAAGTAAGTAAGAGGAGCGTTATAATTCACCACAGAGTAACACAGAGTGAACTTAATCTATTTATTTGTGTAATCCTGTGGTGAATATGAATACTGACACCTCTTCTTACTTTTTTCATTCATCTCTCTTCTCTTGGCAGTACCAGATTCAAGCCTACTCCTACCAATGCGGCAAGACCGATTCCCGACAGTGAGAATTCGCCCCATGCCAATACGGCACCACCGATGCCAATAGTCAGAGTCAGTGAGACAATAATGATATTACGTGTCCGGCTCAAGTCAATACAATTATTGACAAGGTTAGCAATTCCCGCGCAAGCGATCGTACCGAATAAGAGTAACATGATTCCTCCTAATACAGCCGAAGGAATAGACTTCAATAAAGCGCTGACTTTACCGATTACGGAAAACAGAATGGCCGTAATCGCCGCTATTCTTATTACTTGAGGATTCGTCACTTTAGTAAGCGACATGGCTCCTGTAACTTCCGAATAGGTAGTTACAGGAGGTCCTCCCAATAAACCGGCACAAAGACATGCCAAGCCATCACCTAATAGTGTGCGATGCAACCCGGGATCTTTTACATAGTCTTTTCCCGTCACAGTGTTTACCACATACACATCCCCAATGTGTTCTATCACCGGAGCAATAGCCACCGGCATCATAAACAAAATAGGTTCCCACGAAAACTGTGGAAACACAAACTGTGGAAAACCCAACCACGCAGCGTTTCTGACTCCCGACATATCAACATCATAAAAGATCAGCGCAGCAATATATCCCATAATAATTCCACAAAAAATAGGTATTAACTTCAATAGTCCCTTCGCCCGAATAGATACAATCACGGCAGTAAACAACGAAAGCAACGCCAATGTCCAGTTTTCCTTTGCCATATTCACTCCAGTCCCGGCAAGTGAAAGCCCTATCAATATAATTACCGGACCAATAACTACCGGTGGAAACAGGCGCTCGATCAACCTGATACCCTGCCATTTAACTAAAGCACTCATAACAAAGTAGACCATTGCAACGCCTACCATTCCCGAAAGTGTGCCGGCAAGTCCATACAGTTCGGTTGCTTTAATAATAGGAGCAATAAATGCAAAACTACTACCTAAAAAAATAGGGACCTTCCCTTTTGTTACCAGATGAAAAAGAAGTGTGCTGATACCGGCAGTAAACAAAGCTGTAGAAGGATCGAGCCCGACCAATAAGGGGACAAGTACAGTAGCTCCAAAAGCCACAAAAAGGAACTGTACTCCTACTACTCCTTTGCGTAAAGGAGAAAGATGATTTGAATCCATATAGAATAGAATAATATTATTTAAACTGCAAAAATAACATTTTTAAACTATTTTACAGCTATTTGGAACATAAATACATCCAAAGAGCGTTTCTATTTGTTACATAATTTAAGTAACTTCGCACAGTGAAATGTAAAATAACAAATTAACAACCCTTAGTACTCATTGCTTATGATTTTTACCGCTGAAAACATTCTACTCATTGGTTCTATTTTACTATTTGTCAGCATTGTTGTCGGAAAAACCGGATATCGCTTCGGAGTGCCGGCCTTATTATTATTCCTTCTTGTAGGTATGCTTTTCGGAAGCGACGGATTGGGATTACAATTTCATAATGCCAAGATAGCCCAATTTATAGGTATGGTTGCCCTTAGCGTCATTCTGTTCTCCGGAGGTATGGATACTAAATTCAAAGAAATTCGTCCTATTCTTTCTCCGGGAATCGTACTTTCAACAGTGGGAGTATTTCTCACGGCACTTTTTACCGGATTATTCATTTGGTATCTTTCGGGAATGAGTTGGACCAATATCCACTTTCCATTGATCACTTCCCTATTACTTGCATCTACCATGTCGTCAACGGATTCTGCTTCAGTATTCGCCATCCTCCGTTCGCAAAAGATGAATCTGAAACATAACCTACGTCCTATGCTTGAACTGGAGAGCGGAAGCAACGACCCAATGGCCTATATGCTTACCATAGTCCTGATACAATTCATTCAATCAGATGGCATGGGTACAGGCAACATAATCGGTTCATTCATCATCCAATTCTTGGTAGGTGCTGCTGCCGGATATATCTTGGGAAAACTGGCGATATTGATACTCAACAAAATAAATATCGATAACCAATCACTTTATCCCATTCTGTTATTGTCTTTTGTATTCTTCACTTTTGCCATCACCGATCTGCTTCGCGGTAATGGGTATTTGGCTGTATACATTGCCGGCATGATGGTAGGTAACCATAAAATAACTTTCCGAAAGGAAATTGCAACATTCATGGATGGTCTGACCTGGCTGTTCCAAATCATTATGTTCCTTATGTTAGGACTGCTTGTCAATCCTCACGAAATGATTGAAGTTGCCGTTGTAGCATTGCTTATCGGAGTATTCATGATCGTTATCGGACGACCATTAAGCGTATTCCTTTGTCTTTTACCATTTAGGAAGATTACTTTAAAATCCCGTCTGTTTGTCTCGTGGGTAGGGCTACGAGGAGCTGTACCCATCATTTTCGCAACTTATCCGGTAGTGGCAAACGTGGAAGGATCGAATATGATTTTCAATATCGTGTTTTTTATTACGATTGTTTCATTGATTGTACAAGGAACAAGTGTTTCGTTTGTGGCACGCTTGTTACACTTGTCCACTCCACTCGAAAAGACCGGAAATGACTTCGGTGTAGAACTTCCGGAAGAGATAGATACTGATCTTTCGGATATGACCATTACTATGGAAATGCTGAATGAGGCAGACACCCTGAAAGATATGAATTTGCCAAAAGGTACTTTAGTAATGATCGTCAAACGTGGTGATGAATTTCTTATCCCCAACGGCACACTAAAATTACATGTAGGAGACAAACTACTGCTGATCTCAGAGAAAAATAAGCAGGAAACGGTTAAGAATGAATAGAAAATCATGATAAAAACACAGAGAACGTGAAATCCACATATCATTTTCGATATTGGCAGAACGTGTCTCTGTGTTCATTCTATCTTAGATAATCGATAAATAGAATAATCTACCCTCCGTTAATTTAACGTAAAACTTTACGAGAGAATTCGGTTTCCGTTAATAGAATATTAATTTTGCGCAGTTTTTAACTGAATGTGCAGAAATTACAAAATGGAACAAGAACAACGGTTCATTGGTTATATTGAACAAAGCATCATAAACAACTGGGATGCAAACGCCCTGACAGACTACAAAGGAATCACCCTTCAATATAAGGATGTAGCCCGCAAAATAGCCAAATTTCACATTATATTAGAAATGGCCGGTATTCAACCGGGTGATAAGATCGCTGTCTGTGGCCGCAATAGTGCCCATTGGGCTGTAACCTTTTTGGCCACCGTGACTTATGGTGCTGTAATTGTTCCCATTTTACATGAATTTAAGGCTGACAATATCCATAATATCGTCAATCACTCTGAGGCAAAACTCCTCTTTGTAGGTGATCAGGTATGGGAAAACCTTAATGAAGATCGGATGCCTTTACTTGAAGGTATATCTTCTTTGACAGACTTTACTCCACTTGTGTCGCGCAATGACAAACTGACATATGCACATGAACACCGTAATGAGATATATGGACAGCGATATCCTAAAAATTTTCGTCCGGAACATATCTCCTACCGTAAAGATATGCCGGAAGAGCTGGCTGTTATAAATTACACATCAGGAACAACAGGTTATTCCAAAGGAGTGATGTTACCCTATCGTAGTCTTTGGTCAAACATTGCTTATTGTCACGAAATGCTTCCGGTAAAACCTGGTGATCACATCGTTTCGATGCTTCCCATGGGACACGTATTCGGCATGGTCTACGATTTTCTTTACGGATTTTCTGCGGGTGCACACCTCTACTTCTTGACACGTATGCCGTCTCCCAAAATCATTGCACAATCATTTGCCGAAATCAAACCGAAAGTAATTGCTTGTGTACCGTTGATTGTAGAAAAGATTATTAAAAAAGATATTCTCCCCAAACTGGATAATAAAATAGGTAAGTTATTGCTGAGAGTACCCATTGTTAACGATAAAATTAAAGCAGCTGCCCGGCAGGCAGCAATGGAAATTTTTGGTGGAAATTTTGATGAAATTATTATCGGAGGAGCTCCGTTCAATGCAGAAGTGGAAGCTTTTCTTAAACAAATAGGATTTCCATACACCATTGCCTATGGTATGACAGAATGTGGTCCCATCATTTGTTCCAGCCGCTGGGAAACCCTCAAACAGGCTTCATGCGGTAAAGCTACCAGCCGAATGGAAGTGAAAATAGATTCTCCTGATCCGGAAAATATTGCAGGAGAAATTATTTGTAAAGGTACAAACTTAATGTTGGGATACTACAAAAATACGGGGGCCACTTCACAAATCATCGATGTAAACGGATGGCTCCACACCGGAGATTTAGCTACCATGGATTCGGAAGGATATGTAACAGTACGAGGTCGAAGCAAGAATATGTTACTTACTTCAAGCGGGCAGAATATTTATCCGGAAGAAATAGAAAGTAAGTTGAATAACATGCCTTATGTGTCCGAATCGTTGGTTCTACTCCAGAAAGATAAACTTGTAGCACTAATCTACCCGGATTTTGACGATGCTTTCGCACACGGACTGTTGCAAAGCGATATTGAGAAGATAATGGAAACCAACCGAATAGAACTCAATCAACAACTTCCGGCCTACTGTCAGATTACTAAAATCAAAATCCACTTCGAGGAGTTTGAGAAAACAGCGAAGAAGAGCATTAAACGATTCATGTATCAGGAAGCAAAAGGATAAAAGGATCAAAGAACCAATTCCTCGAACAACCGCTCCAATGTTTCCTCTAAATTGTCAGAATAGCCAACATGAGGTCTTGAGGTCTGAATGCAGGAACTACGATGGGCTGTCAACCAACGAAAACGTTCCGGAACTTCCAGTTTAGCAATGACTCCTCCCGTCGGACAGCCTGCACACACTTTACTGAAAGCCTCCAAATATTTCCGGAAAGAATCGATATCAGGTTCCGGTGATAAGGCCTCCAACCTCTTCTTATTAATTTCATAACGCATCCGGATAAAGGCAGCCTGTTTAGAAAACAAGATAACCCCAACGTTGATAAATTCCTCACGTTCCACTTTCGGAACTATCCGAACAACGGCGTATTCATAAATATGCTTTTCTGGCATGTTGTGCTTCTTTTACAAATATTTCAGAATGTTCAATCCTTTCTTTCAAAAATCGATAATAGATATCACGAATATCTTGAGGAGTTTCATCTTTATCACGCCACTCTATCCAGCTGTCAGGAATCAGATCCACTATTTCACGTATTTTTTCCGAAGTCAGTAATTTCCGAAATTCGGCATCCACTTCGTCTAACTTACCGGCAAGCGGCAATAAGGCATGGTCTTTAACTTGGGTAAAAGAACTAAGTGCATGTTTATGCCAATTGACCCATGAATGATGAAAAAATAGAGATGCACCATGATCTATCAACCACAACTCTTTATGCCACATAAGCATATTGGTATTCTTCACTGTACGATCTACATTAGTCAATAAAGCATCTAACCATACCACCTGTGATGCCAGTTTTTCATCAACCTCAGTGACAACCGGATCGAATGGTAGAGCCCCTGAGAGAAAATGTAATCCCATATTTAATCCGCGGCTTCCTTGCAATAAATCCTGTATCTCTTCGTCACCCTCCGAACGTCCGAAAGCTTCATCTAAATTCAAAAACACTAACTCCGGTACACGAAAGCCTAATACTCGTGCAACCTCACCGCCAATCAGTTCTGCAATTAATGCCTTGGTTCCATGTCCCGCTCCCCGAAACTTGACAACATACTTAAAACTGTCATCAGCTTCTGCCAATGCAGGCAGTGAACCACCTTCACGCAGAGGCATAATATAACGAGTGACATTGACAGTACGCAACTCCATAGATAAAGCTCCTTTCTATATGCTATTACAGGTGATAAAGATACGATATTGTTTCTATTTCACCAATTTCAATCGATAACACTTTCTTATGAATATATGTTTATAGAACCTATTGATAGACAAAAATACAACTATGCCTGATTTTGGCAGAAAAATCTCTTAAATTTGCACAAAATTCAGAGATTACATGAAAACTGTCAAAACACATATCACCCAATTATTGCATGCCATGAACAAGGGAATTTTCGAAAAAGAACATCCCATCGCATTATCACTACTCTCCGCAATTTCAGGAGAAAGTATTTTCTTCCTCGGGCCTCCGGGAGTTGCCAAGAGCCTTATTGCAAGGCGCTTGAAACTGGCTTTCGACCAAAGTACTGCTTTTGAATATCTGATGTCTCGTTTTAGCACCCCTGATGAAATATTCGGTCCGGTATCTATCTCAAAATTGAAAGATGAAGACAAATACGAACGCATTATTGAAGGTTATCTCCCCTCGGCAACAATCGTTTTTTTAGATGAAATATGGAAAGCAGGACCAAGCATACAAAACTCACTGCTAACAGTTATCAACGAAAAGGTATACCGCAATGGACAATATACCATACAGTTACCATTAAAAGGATTAATTGCAGCTTCCAATGAATTGCCGGCTCAGGGAGAAGGATTAGAAGCCCTGTGGGATCGTTTCTTAATACGCTATTTTATAGGGAATATCGAACAGGAATTCGCTTTCGATCAAATGATAGCCTCTGTCAATGACATGGAAGCAGAAATTCCCACCGGACTTTCTATTACAGAAGAACAATATACAGATTGGAGAACTCAAATCAGCCAAATCAAGATACATTATACTGTCTTTGAATTAATTCATTCCATCAAGCGGCAAATTGAAAAATATAACATACAGAAAGAAGAGGTTCCACACTCAACGCTCTATATTTCCGACCGTCGATGGAAGAAAATCATATCGCTGCTCAGAACTTCTGCTTTTCTGAATGAAACAGATACCATCCGCTTTTCAGATTGTACTTTATTACTTCATTGCTTATGGAATGAAATAGAACAAATACCAATTATCGAACAAATGGTGTCATCGGCACTTGACGAATGTATCAGCCATTATCTTTGTGGCGAACGGACTTTAGAACAAAAGCTGAGCAGTATTCGGGAAGACATGAAGTCAGAACACAGTTTGCGTGAAACAAAAGATCCGGCCTTGCAAATTGTAGACACCTTCTATCATCAAATTGAAAGATATCCTGTAGCAGGCAATCTGTTGATTTTTGCTTCCGACTACCAAAGTTTACAAAAAGATACTCAAAAATTATTTTACGTTCAAAGAGATAAATATCGTCCTGTTAACTGGATATTAAAAGTATATGACCATGTCCGCAACCGGAACATATCCCAATCAGCCATAGTTTCACTCAAGAAAGGCACACGTTCTGTATTCATCAACAATCAAGAGTATCCACTAGCTTGCAACGCAGGATACGACATAGCTTACCCTCAAGAAGCCTCTTTACCCTTTGAATTTCGTTTTCAGGAAGTGATCGATTTATATCACAACAGGGAGAACGAATTAAAGCGCATGACCGACATTGAACTGACCTATTGTAAAGAACATCTATTCATGGATGACAAACAACGTAATATGGTCAAACAAATATTAAACAGACAAAAAGAAATGTTGGAAATTTACCAAAATGAAATCAGAGAAATAGCTTATACGCATGGATTGGAAAATAAGGAATATTAGGCTACAAGAACTCAGGGAGATTTATCAAGAGAAGCTGAAAAACATTGCTTATAGAGTATACGAGTCACATTTTCAAAATGGTATCGTGAAACAAGAGGAACTTGAGGGAGAAATTATGTCTTATTATCAACATACACAACCTTCTCTACAAGAGTTTTATTCACACTACGCTACACAGTGGGAACATTTTTACGAGGGACATGAGCTTACAGACAGTGCATTTTTACGCTTTCTTGAAAATTCGGCTTACCCTCTACAAATGAAATATAACCGTGGTGATTTAAATCTTCAATATTATATTGACCGATTTCATACACTCAAAAAACGATCAAAAGAGTGGAAACACCTTCGTAATCTTTTTTTTGATAAATGGTATCACCTGTTGGCAAATAATGAATATAATTACCAAATAGAACGTATCAACAATCTTTGTGAGAGATTCTATCGCTTACAGAAAAATATTGCAGATCAACTTCCCCAACGAGGCAATGCCCGTTTAATGTGGCTGTTGAGAACACACCAAGAACTTGCCAAACAACTGTTTCATTATGATGAA
The DNA here is from genome assembly GCF_000025985.1 of Bacteroides fragilis NCTC 9343. Classification (NCBI taxonomy): domain Bacteria; kingdom Pseudomonadati; phylum Bacteroidota; class Bacteroidia; order Bacteroidales; family Bacteroidaceae; genus Bacteroides; species Bacteroides fragilis. The sequence continues at coordinate 2,563,381 of NC_003228.3, read as the reverse complement.
ATAGCCAAAAATCATCCGGCTATCAGAGAACTGACAAAGATACTGGGAAAGCAGCATTATGGTAAAGAAAAGAAATTCCGTATGGTTGCAGGTATCCACCGGGAACAAATCATCACTCATGCCACTAAAAGTGATATTACCGGAGTATGTGAAGGTAATGATTTAAACAGCCTCCTACCCATAGAGTATTGTTATCTGTCAGATCCTGCTTTGCAACCACTTTTCTTTGAGCGATTCAACAAGAAGAAGCTGCAAATGATGGATTATGAATCAAAAGATCAACATCGCATTAAAGATATAAAAATACAAGGGAATGAAATTGTAGAAGAACAATCAGGCCCATTTATCATTTGCGTGGATACTTCAGGATCCATGAGTGGAGAAAGAGAAGAGTTCGTGAAATCGGCCATTCTTGCCATTGCAGAACTTACAGAACAACAAGATCGAAAATGTTATCTTATAAATTTCTCCAACGACATAGCTTGTATCGAAATCGAACGTCTGGGACAAAATATACAGGAACTGGCAAACTTTCTTTGTCAAAGTTTTCATGGGGGTACAGATTTAACTCCCGCACTTCTACACGCAATATACATTCTAAAAACAAAGTCCTATCGAAATGCCGATTTAGTAATGATGTCAGATTTTGAAATGCCTCCTTTAAACGAAGAACTTTCAGAGGAAATAAAAAAAATAAAGCAAAATAAGACTCATTTATACGCCCTCTCTGTACATAAACAAAGTGAAAATACCTATTTAAACGTCTGCAATAAGTTCTGGTTTGTTTAAAGTATGTTATAAAACACATTTTCCATTCTGAATAATTTGCTATTTAAACCAAAGTACGTACATTTGCAATGTGTTTTTCATAGTATTAGATTTTAAGGTTAACAAAGGTTGGAGTACGGCGGTACTCCTTTTTTATTTCTATCCTTAACAGGATTATATTTCCACCATAAATTTCATTTGTCCTCTTGCTTCTTTATTACCCATTGATAAATGCAATAAAGGTTATTTGCCAGATCCTTTTCTTCGTCTGTCTGTCGATAATACCATATATACCATCTACAAAAAGTCCGATTGATTTTTCTAAAGTTTTGATTTTATACTTTTAGACCGTTAAGAGTTTCCTTACATAATTTTATAGAGTCCATCTCCACATCCTCTATAAAATAGCTAAAGACTATATCCCAGCTTGGTAATACAGAATAATATATTAATTAAAAAGCCGTAGGGTCCTTTTATAAACTCTACGGCTTGGGGTTGTGTGTGTTCAGATTTTCATGTGTATTAGTTAGCTAATCCCGGATTGGCAGCAATAGCATCTCTCGGAATAGGAATTGTATAACGAGGATCGTCCTGTTCCAATATATAAGTTTTACCTTGAAGTACTTTCACCATCCGAGGACGTGTAGTACGACGAAGATCAAACCAACGATGTCCCTCAAAAGCTAATTCACGAGCACGCTCGTTCAGTATTTCACTAATCAAGGCATTTTTATCCATCACATTCACTGCATTCTCTTTCTTGTCATATGCTTCGGGAGTATAACGCTTCCGCATTAATTCTAAAAGACGCATACGTGCATGTGGCAGTTTATCCATGTTTGCTGCAGCTTCGGCTGCGTTAAGATAAAGTTCACCTACACGAAAAGTACAAGAAAATTCTCTTTTTCCTCCTTTAGAACTTTTTCGGTTCCCATTTTCATCCGGAGCAGCAAAATAAGCGGCCAATCTCTTATCTCCTTCCTGATAAAGAGCCAGAAAAGTAGCAGGTACCCACACAGCATTGTTGACAGAAGAACCCATAACCTGTTCCAAAGCAGTTATCGATTCAACCGACTCAAAATGATTGGGAAGAGCCAAAGGAGTTTCATTCATATCGACAAGAACAGATTTCTTTGCCAATACTGCTTCAGCCGATTCCAAACACTTCGGCCATGCTCCCATATATAAGCTGACACGAGACTGTAACGCATCTACAGACAAAACATTGAACCGATATGAAAAGACAGTTTCCCACTTTTCCTTATTTATTAATTCACGGGCATGCTCTATATCCGATAAAATAGAAGTATAAACTTCTTCTACCGTATTACGTCCCAACGTTTTTTCAAGATCCGTGTCCAATTTTAAAGGTATTGATTTTGAATTTAAAGCACCGGACTTCGTATATGGCTGTCCATGCAGGTTCACTAATACAAAATGCAAATAAGCCCGAAGCAAATGAGCTTCACCCACCAACTGATTCACGACCTCCGGAGTTCCTTCTGTAATCTCCTTTTGACTCTCAATTACTTGATTAGCAATAAAAAGTACATTATAGAAATTAGACCAGGTAAACTGGCTGGTTCCCGGAAATGGTGACACATCGTTCCAACGTTCAATGTCTCCATACGAATTTCGGTCATATTCATTATCATTAACCAACATTTCATCAGAACGAAGACAAGCCAGCCCTCTGTCATTGGGCACATTCAGATAAGCACGTGCCAGCAAAGCACGATACTCCTCAGCGGTTTGAGGAATCACGCTCCCCACGGGTCTGATATCAAGATAACTGTCACAAGCTGATAACATCAACAGACAGCTCAACAAAGCCAAAACATATATTTTCTTCATCTTCTTTTTTTCGACTTAATGATTAAAAATTTAAATTCAAGCTAAACGTAATTGATTTAGGGATAGGCGGTGCATACGGATTATACATCGACTCCGGATCAAGAAAATTCTTATAACTTGAACCAAAAACAAGTAAATTGCGTCCTTCAATAGCCACAGAAGCCGATCCCATTCCTAAAGATTTAGTCATTTTCTCAGGTAGACGGTAACCTAAACGCAAATTTTGCAACCGGAAATAATTTAATTTCTTTACCCAAATATCTAAATTCTTGTAAATTTCGCTCTTCTGATCATACCAATAATACTCGTCAGCCCGTTTCTCGCTGGTGATTAATGCCGGCAGACGCCCATCGGTATTCTCCGGAGTCCAACGATCTAAAATATCACTATTTACGTTCTGCCCTCTATCAAAATTAATGAAATTATAGGAAGGCGTTGTACGCACATATCCTCCCAGATTAAATGATAAATTGGCTGTTAATTCCCAATTTTTATAACTGAATGTATTGATCAGGCCACCCGTATAAGGAGTATCTTGTGAACCAATATACGAATAAAAGCTACGCTCTTCTGCCGGAGTTACATCCGAATTAACCGTAAAACCTAATCCAAAAGGATCCTGCAAGCGATACAGTTCTTTCAAAGTTACTTTTTTCCCTTCTTTATCATAAAACAAAGGATAACCTTCTTCATCCAGACCGGCAGTTTTTATCGCGAAGATAGCATCTACCGGATACCCCTCACGTCCCGGAATAGTTTGCGCTTCAGGAATAGCTTCTCTCAATACCTTGTTATTGTTATAAGCAAAATTTAAATTAGTATACCACGAGAAATTTTTTGTTGCAACGTTTCGCGTAGAAAGAGATACCTCAACACCTTTATTGACCATACTTGCCCAGTTTATATTGGTCGAAACAAAGCCGGTTTCAAGTGGAAGCATTTGTTTTCCGATTAGGTCTGTACCTTTACGATAATAGTAATCTACACTCAGATTAATCGCCTGATTGAGTACCGAAAAATCAAGTCCAACATTTACTGATTGAGTTTTCTCCCAACGAAGTTTCTTGTTTGGAGCAGAATTTATATCAATCATATGTTCCGAACCACCCGGCAAAATATTATCTACAATATATTTACCCAACAGAAAGGGAGATGTATTTTTATCAATATTTCCCTGAATACCATACGAAACACGGAATGCAAGGTTATCCATCCATTTTCTAGTTCCCTGCATAAAAGGTTCATTTGACAATCTCCATAATCCACTTACAGAGTACAGAGGCAAATAACGGTATTTCTTGTCTACGCCAAATAAGTCAGAACCATCAAAACGGATACTTCCTCCGAATGTATAACGGTTCATCAACGAATAGGAAGCTGTAGAGAAGAAAGAGACATAGGCATTTTCTTTATACGTTTTCTGATGAAGAGGAAACTGTCTGGCACGGTCTTCATCCGGAAAGACAACCGGTTTTGTAGTCAACGTCTGGCGATCAAAACCATATCCTGCAGAGAAAAGTGTTTCATACCAAGTTTTACGCAACTCGGTACCTACCATTACTTCCAGTTCGTGGATATCATTGAAACTGTCCCGGTACTCTCCCATTGCTTTCCAGGTAATCTGGGAGTTCGTATTCTCATACGCTTTATGCACTCCTCCGTCCGGAATAAAGTATTTATTGCTTTGAGAGGCAGAATCCCAATATTTACTGTTTTTGCGAATTATACGCATTGAAAAACTCTCCTTATCGGCAATCTGTTCTTTCGATGCTTTATCCAATTGCAAACCAAGTTGAGTTGTAAACTTCAGTTTATCATTAAAACGTAACTCTGCATCAAAAATAGACGAAAGCGCATTAATCGTTTCCTCATTCGAAGTATTTTTACGCTCTTCAAAAATATTAAACCCTAAATCCGTATCAGAATTGTTCTGAACATCGAAATCATATACATAATTTCCGTTTGCATCGAAAGGTTGATAGTATGGATTAGCCTTACGCGAATAGTATACCGGATTCACCAATCCATAAGTATCGGTCAGGTAGGTTTTATTGTTGCGGCGATTAACAAATAAAGAAACTCCGAATTTCAACATCCGGTTGACTTTATATGAAGTCTTCGCTACAATATTCAGACGATCCAGCCCGACGCCTTTAACATTACCATTTTCTTGATAATATCCGATAGAAGTATAATAAGTCACCCGTTCGTTACCTCCCGAAAGACTTAAACTATACTCCTGATTGAATGCATCGCGGAAAAGAATATCGCCCCAATCAGTTTCTGTATTCCGCAACCGACTTATATCCGTTTGGGCTTCGGGAGTCAGCGCACTCCACCCCCCCTTTTTATAGGCATCAGTCAATCCGTAACCGGAAATTATTTTAGAAACTCCCCCCTTATTGTCACCGTACGCAAAATTAGAACGAAGCAATTCAAGTTCCAAATCTACTTTCTCTTGTGAATTCAACATATTGAGTCGGTTTGTACTCAATGTAGGCATATAAGTAAACTTCGAGGAGAAATTAATCACCGGTTTCCCTACTTTTCCTTTTTTAGTCGTTATCACAATTACACCATTTGCAGCACGTGCTCCATAAATGGCTGTAGCTGCCGCATCCTTTAGCACGGTAATATTTTCAATATCTGCAGGATTCAGTCCGGCAATAGACGATTGCTGTATATTAGAAACATCATTCAATACATTCGACTGAGGTACATCCGTACCTTCCAACGGAATACCATCCAATACCCACAATGGATCCTGAGTTCCGTTCAATGACGAAGTTCCACGAATACGTATTTTTGCAGGTGCACCCGGCGCTCCGGAAGTAGAGGTTACGGAAAGACCGGCAATTTGCCCGGCCAGTGCCTGGTCAATACTTTTCACAGCACCGATGGTTTCATCCGAAATGTTCAGTTTCCCGACAGCTGCTGTCAACTTACGGCGTTCCACTGTCTGATAACCAGTCACTACCACAGCATCAAGCATCTGAGCTGATGGAAAAAGCGTGATTTCATATTGATCTTTTCCGGGAACGAGCTTGAGTTCCTGTACTTCATGTCCTACATAACTGCAGAATAAACGTGTCACCCCCTCCGGTACTGAAATATTGAATTTTCCATCTATATCGGTAATTACTCCTGTTATTGTCGGAGAATTACCATCTTTCGACAGGTCTTCTGCTTTTATATAGACAGAAGCACCGATCAACGGCATATTATCTTCTGAAGAGATCACCACTCCTTGTACTTGCCTACTGGCAGCAAAAGCAGAAGTCAAAACTCCGGCAAAAGACAATAAAAGAATAAAAACGTGTCTTTTCATTTGTTACATCCTATAAAATTAATACTCATTTTGAAAACTGTCTGTTTTGGTATAAATACACAAAGTCCCTCGCTCAGCAAATAAATTCGTTGAGTGTTTGTCAGAGAGAACTTTGTGTTTTGGTGTTTTTATTTCGAAATGCCCAACGCAGTATTTATGCGTAAAATCAAATCTTTATAGTGATATTTGGTAGCTACATCCGATGTGCCCAAACGGCTTTGAAGCAAATCTTTAATGCGAAGCAATTCACCACGTTTTACTGAAATGGCATCGGAAATACGGTTTATCTGAGACCCATAAAAATTCAGTTCACGGCGAGCCCCCATGCGATCAGTATGTGCCGAACGATGTGCATGGTCATCACAACTACAAATCGGTGTCTGAAGGTCGAACAAGAAGTGATTATCAATCAATTTCTTGTTAACTTTCACTCCCTCGCTTTCGGCAGCAGCAGTAATCAATGCATCTACAAAACCTTTCTGTAAGTTACGTGTCATAACATCGGGCAGTCCACCACGCTCTGTTACAGCAAAAATACTTTTATGCAAACCATCCATCAATTCAACAGCTGTGAAGGCTTTTTTCCCGTTTACCGATTCATTCTCAAGCATACGCATCAGGCGATTATTCGACAGTAAATCCCAGAAAACATAAGCCTGTGCATTTTTCAGCACTTGTGTTGGGGCATTCTCTACTACTCCCAAAGGAGTATTTTTAAGCAGATAAGTATATTGAGCTATTTCAGGGTCGAACAACCATTTCGGATAGCATAGCACCTCATCAAGCAAAAACCTCAAAGCAGCCTGCTGCTTCTCCTTTTCCACAAACGTATAAGTTTTCTCACCATCACCTACCGTTGTATTTTCAATATAAATACCTCCAATGTTCGCCATTACATGATAAAGATAATTATTCCATTGATTAATAACGGCATAATACAAACGAGAAGCCTCTTCGTACGTCTGTCCTTTCTCTCCGGTAGTTGTCCATTGAATGATTTGGGGAACAATACATTTCAAATTGGCAATGCCATACTGTGAAGAACGGATCGGATCATCGCCAAGATCTTCGTTCTGTGCACGAGGGTCAACGGCATCCCGCGGATCCTGTGCCTCACTATATTTATAAAGCCGATCAGTGTGTTTCGCTAAAAAATCCTGCAACAATTCTTTTTCTTCTTCCGGTGTTTGCTTGCCATACCAACGATAACCATATTCTATAGCAAACATATCATACGGCCCGATGTGAGGAGAAAGTGCCTTTATACCATCACCCGGCTGTGCCACATAGTTAAAGCGGGCATAATCCATGATAGACGATGAAGTCGAATTCATTCGGTCGGTAAATGTTTTCGAACGGAGAGAATCTGTAGGAAAAGCCCATGACCCCATCATGTTATGGCGCAGTCCGAGTGAATGTCCCACTTCATGACAGGCAACAAAGCGCATGGCATCTCCCATCAGACTATCCGGTAAAGCAACACCACGAGCCTCAGGACGCACTACACCTGTTTGTACCGTAATCCACTCCTGAAGCATTGAAAGTACATTATGCCACCACATGATATCAGCCTCAAGGATTTCTCCCGAACGCGGATCAAGAATAGAAGGTCCCATTGCATTTGCTTTGGTAGATGCGGCATAAGTCAGCACAGAATAATTCACATCATCCATATCTACCTCCATGTCCTCGGTAATATCTTTAGCGATAATGGCATTTTTAAATCCGGCACGTTCAAAGGCTACTTGCCAGTCTTCAATTCCTTGTTTAATATACTTCCTCCAACGATAAGGTGTCGAATTTTCTATATAAAAGACAATAGGTTTTCGGGGTTCTACCAATTCTCCACGTAAATACGCTGCCCGATCTTCAGGCCTGGGCTCCAGACGCCATCGAGTTATAAATTGTTTTTTATTTACCCGTTGTTGTCCATCACTGAAATTAGTCAGAGGATTAGTGAAATATCCCACACGCGGATTATCCAAACGTCCGGTCATCGGCACTTCAGGAAGCAACAAAATAGAGGAACTAACCTCTACCGTCACATAGATAGTAGTAGTACCTTCGGTCACACGAGTAGTCAGTTCGGAGGTTGCTACCACATTATTATCAAAGGACTTGATGGATAGAATTCTTGATAAATTCTTGATGGCCGATGTGCCAAGATTAATATTGGTAAATACGTTATTTATGCTTGTCTCTGTACCATCATATATATCGTTCACTTTAATCAGTATGCTGGTAGAATCATTATTATATGCTTCTACCTTAAACCCGGCTATCAGCGGAGAAATATAATTATCCTTCACCGATTGGCTAATGGCATCTTCAGATGGTGAAATAGGTAACGGACGACTTTGACGGATTAATAATTTATTAGCCGATTTATCCAACTCAAAGCGGATCATCTGATTCTCATAATTAGTTCCACGATTCACTCCGGCTTCATTCAGTTCTGCAGGTACCCGTTGCAGTTTATTCACCACCAGCATATCACGCCCCAACAGGGTGGAAGGAATCTCAAAGTAATAATCGTTCTTCTTTTGGTATACATTGAACATACCACGACGAACGACACTATCGCTTCCTGTTAATTTCTCATACTCATTCTTAACCTTAATACTGTCTTGGGGATTACTCTTTTTTTTCTTTTTCAAAAACCATCCCATATCAGGAGTTGCGGGAGGTTCAATACACATAGCAGCAACAGGCTCGCACAAAAATGAACCGGTGGCCATAGTGGTCAGTAGGATTGTTTTTAGTCTCATGTTAAATCTAATTAGCACTTAACCTTATTCTACGCTATGGAATAAGGGGGCGCAAAGGTAACAAAATAGCTCATATTACCTAATAAGAATGATCTATTTTTATCTTTTTTCTCTATTTCGCGAATGAATCTCACATTTTTATGCAAAATTCTAATCGAAAAGAAAGTATCGGCATACTCTCTTTCTGTGCTGAAGTGTCCGTTTTCTCGTACAAAAACTGTATATTTGCCACGAAACTAATTAATAAATTAACCCCATGAAAAACTATTTAGGACTGATTTTCCTCTTGTTTGCTTTTACAGCAACCGCACAAAACAATCGTTCAGCCCTGTTGCCTATGCCCAATCACATAGAGCAAGTGCAAGGTAAACCTTTTAGCTTAACAGGTAAGAACATCACGATTCACCCCGGACAACCGGAATTAAAGTTTGCGGCTACTACTCTGCAAAGTATACTGAAAGACCGCATGCAAGTAGACATTCCCCTTTCCGGCTCTCGCCAATCCCCCATCCGGTTAATTATTGATCCACAATTGGAAGGAAAAGAACATTATCAACTCAAAGTTGACCAGAAAGGGATGACCATTAGCGGAGCCAGTGCAGCAGCCGTTTTCTATGGTGTAATGACTGTCGATCAAGTTCTCTTGGGAGATGTATGCTCCAGCAATCGGAAAGAAATGACTCCTATCAGTATCGATGATGCGCCTCGCTTTGGCTACCGGGCTTTAATGCTAGACCCTGCCCGGCATTTTTTACCAATAGAAGATGTAAAGTTCTACATCGATCAGATGGTACGCTACAAATATAATGTGCTTCAACTTCACCTGACAGATGATCAAGGATGGAGAATCGAAATTAGAAAGCATCCGAAACTTACCGCAGGACAATCTTTTTATACTCAAGAAGAGTTGGCCGACCTGATTCGTTATGCAGCCGAACGCCATGTTGAAATAGTGCCGGAATTGGATATTCCGGGACACACTGTCGCTGTATTAGCCGCTTATCCTGAACTGGGATGTACACACACCGATACCATTGCAAAGAATGTAGGTGAGACTGTAAACTTAATGCTTTGTGCCAATAATGAAAAAGTGTATGAAGTGTACAAAGATATTATTGATGAAGTAAGTGCTCTCTTTCCTTCACGTTATATTCACCTGGGTGGTGACGAAGCAGTTATAGAAAAGAACTGGACCAAATGTGAACGCTGTCAAAAAATGATGAAGGAACTGAAATACGAAAAGGCTTCCCAATTAATGATTCCTTTTTTCAGCCGTATGCTCAGTTTCGTAGAGGCTGATGGAAAATACCCTATTCTCTGGTGTGAATTAGATAACATTCGCATGCCGGCCAACGATTATCTGTTCCCTTACCCTAAAAATGTAACACTTGTGAGCTGGAGATACGGATTGACGCCAACTTGCCAGAAACTGACCCAACAGCATGGTAACCCTCTGATTATGGCTCCGGGAGAATTTGCATATCTGGATTATCCGCAGTTCAAAGGAGATCTTCCGGAATTTAATAACTGGGGAATGCCGGTAACTACACTCGAAACATGCTATCAGTTTGATCCGGGATACGGAAAACCCGCAGCAGAACAGGCACACATTCTGGGAGTAATGGGAACACTTTGGGGAGAAGCAATAAAGGACATTAACCGAGTGACATATATGACCTATCCCCGCGGTCTGGCACTGGCAGAAGCAGGATGGACCCAAATGGAACATCGCAATTGGGATTCTTTCAAAGAACGTTTATATCCCAATCTGAATAACTTAATGAAAAAAGGCGTTTCAATACGTGTACCATTCGAAATAGTAAAAAGAAAATAATCATTATCCAATACAAACTGTGAATGAGCGAACTCATTGTCTATAAAGCCTCCGCCGGGTCCGGAAAAACCTTCACCCTGGCTGTTGAATATATCAAGTTACTAATCCGGAATCCGCGTGCCTATCGCCAGATTTTAGCAGTAACCTTTACTAATAAAGCTACTGCTGAAATGAAGGAGCGTATTCTTAGTCAATTATATGGAATACAGATAGGCGATCCGGATTCGGATGCCTATCTAAAACGCATAATTGCCGAGACAGGGCATTCAGAAGACGAGATACGAACAACGGCAGGCATAGCTTTGGGTTATATGCTTCATGACTACAGTCGGTTCCGCGTCGAAACCATTGATTCCTTTTTTCAATCGGTCATGCGTAATCTGGCTCGTGAACTTGAATTGAGTCCCAATCTGAATATCGAACTGAACAACGTAGAAGTATTGAGCGATGCTGTGGACAGTATGATTGAAAAGTTGGGACCCAATTCACCTGTACTGGTATGGCTGCTCGATTATATAGATGAACGTATCGCTGACGATAAACGCTGGAATGTTTCGGATGAGATCAAAAGTTTCGGACGGAATATTTTTGATGAAGGATACATCGAGAAAGGTGATGGTCTCCGCCGACGCCTCCGTGACCCGAATGTAATCCATAATTATCGTAAGACATTAAAAGAGATGGAAACAGCCGCTCTTGAACAGATGAAAGAGTTCGCTCAACAGTTTGAAAATGTACTTTCCAGTCAATCACTGAAACCAACTGATTTAAAGAACGGAGCCAAAGGAATAGGAAGCTATTTCAATAAACTAAAAAACGGTATACTCGGAGACGAGATAGTCAATGCTACTGTAATCAAATGCCTCGATGACGAGACTAATTGGGCTGCAAAAACATCAAAACAATATACGGATATTATATTGTTGGCTTCTTCCATCTTAATGCCACTTCTACAAAATGCCGAACAATATCGCTCACGCAACAATCGAATAGTGAACAGCTGCCGACTGTCGACACAGCACCTGAACAAAGTCCGGCTTTTAACCAATATTGATGAAGAAGTACGTCAACTGAATCGTGAAAACAATCGTTTCCTCCTTTCGGATACCAACGCTTTGCTCCACCAATTAGTGAAAGACGGTGACTCCTCTTTTGTTTTCGAAAAAATCGGAACTAACATCCGCAATGTGATGATAGACGAATTTCAAGACACCAGTCGAATGCAATGGGATAATTTTAAACTCCTGCTACTTGAAGGATTGTCTCAAGGAGCCGACAGCTTGATTGTAGGTGATGTCAAGCAATCTATTTATCGTTGGCGAAACGGCGATTGGGGAATCCTTAACGGATTAAACAAGCAACTTGGATATTTTTCTATCCGTACAGAAACGTTAAAAACCAACCGTCGAAGTGAAACCAATATCATACGATTCAACAATAGTATATTCTCCGCGGCTGTGGACTATCTCAACGAAATGTATAATAAGCAGTTGGGAAGTATTTGTGAGCCTCTGATCAATGCATATGCCGACGTGGAACAGGAATCCCCCCGAAACAAACAACAAGGATACGTTAAGGTAGAGTTTCTCGAACCGGACGAAGAACACGATTATACAGAACAAACCCTTATCAGCCTGGGAATGGAAGTAGAACATCTGTTACAATCCGGCGTTAAACTGAACGATATAGCTATTCTCGTAAGAAAGAATAAAAGTATTCCGCGTATTGCCGATTACTTCGATAAACAACTAAATTATAAGATTGTGTCTGACGAAGCCTTCCGTCTGGATGCCTCGCTCGCCATCTGTATGATGTTGGATGCCTTGCGCTATCTTTCCGATCCGGAGAATCGGATCGTGAAAGCACAGTTGGCCACTAATTACCAATTACAAATACTTCATTCGGAGTATGATCTCAATTCGCTGCTCCTCCATAAAGCCGAAGAATTATTTCCACCGGCTTTTCTGGAACGAATGGCAGAACTACGGTTGATGCCTCTGTATGAACTGTTAGAGGAACTTTTCAGTTTATTTGAACTGCACCGTATTGAACAACAGGACGCTTACCTGTTTGCTTTCTTTGATGCAGTAACCGATTATCTGCAAAGCCACTCTTCTGATCCGGACAGCTTTATACGATATTGGAACGAGACGTTATCCGGGAAAACAATTCCGAGCGGCGAAGTGGAGGGTATACGTATCTTTTCAATACATAAATCCAAAGGACTGGAATTTCATACGGTACTCCTACCCTTCTGCGACTGGAAACTGGAAAATGAAACAAACAACCAACTCGTCTGGTGCGTACCTCAAGAAGCCCCTTTCAACGAGTTGGATATTGTGCCGGTAAATTACTCTTCCGCCATGGCAGAATCAGTATACCGCACAGATTATTTACACGAACGCCTGCAACTATGGGTAGACAATCTGAATCTGCTTTACGTAGCATTTACACGTGCCGGAAAAAATTTGATTATCTGGAGTCGGAAAGGACAAAGAAATACAATGGCCGAATTGCTAACCGGAGCACTACCACAGGCTGCCAACAAATTAGATCAGGAATGGGATGAAGAACAGGTATATGAATTAGGTGACCTTTGCCCATCCGAAAATGAGAAAAAAATCGATTCAGGTAACAAGCTGACTCGCAAACCGGAAAAACTTCCGGTCAATATGGAATCTATGCATCCGGATATAGAATTCCGACAGTCCAACCGATCTGCTGATTTTATCAAGGGGCTTTCTGAAGAAGAATCCGATGACCGCTTCATAAATCACGGACAATTGTTGCATACTTTATTTTCTGCCATTGAGACCAAGGATGACATAGAACCGGCCATTCAGCGCTTGATATTCGAGGGAATCATTGGCAGCAAAGAAGCGGAAAAACAAATACGTTCTCTGACCGTAAAGGCCTTCTCCCTGCCTGAAGTACAAGAGTGGTACTCCGGTGAATGGAGATTGTTCAACGAGTGCGCAATCATTTACAAAGACAAAGGTGTATTACAAACCCGTCGCCCTGATCGTGTAATGATGAAAAACGAGCAAGTAGTTGTGGTAGACTTCAAATTTGGTAAAGCAAACAAAAAATACAACAAACAGGTAAAAGGATACATGCAGCTCCTCTCCCGAATGGGATACAAAAACATCACAGGTTATCTGTGGTATGTAGAAGAAGAAATAATCGAAAAAGTATGAAAACATTTCTCCAATTGGTCGCGCAGGACCTTTACTGTAAAATAGGAAATGATCTGTCACGCACAGCTATCATATTCCCTAACAAACGTGCCAGTCTGTTCTTTAATGAACATTTGGCAAATCAGTCCGATCAACCTCTTTGGTCACCGGCATATTTAAGTATCAGCGAATTATTTCAGCATTTATCGGTGTTAAAACTAGGAGATCCGATTCGGTTAGTATGCGAGCTTTATAAAATATTCCGTGAAGAAACAAATAGTGACGAATCACTGGACGACTTCTACTTCTGGGGTGAGTTATTAATCAGTGATTTTGATGATGTAGACAAAAATCTGGTTCATGCAGATAAGTTATTTACTAATCTGCAGGACTTAAAGAATGTCATGGATGATTATGAATTTCTCGACCAAGAGCAAGAACAGGCTATCCAGCAGTTTTTCCAAAATTTTTCTATCGAAAAGAGAACACTGTTAAAAGAAAAGTTTATTTCTCTTTGGGATAAATTGGGTGATATTTATCGCCGATATCATAAAAAGCTGGAAGAATTAGGATTTGCCTACGAAGGTATGCTCTACCGAAACGTTATTGAACAACTTGAACCGGATTCATTGAAATATGACTGCTATGTATTTGTCGGCTTCAACGTACTGAACAAGGTGGAAACTCACTTCTTCCAACAATTGCAGAATGCGGGTAAGGCTCTTTTCTATTGGGATTATGACGTGTTTTACACTCAGCTTCCTTCCCGGCAAAAACAACGCCATGAGGCCGGAGAATTTATCAACCGCAATCTCAAACTCTTCCCCAATGAGCTTCCTGCCGAATTGTTCAATGAATTGATAAAACCCAAAAAAGTTCGTTTTATCTCTTCCCCAACCGAGAACGCACAAGCCCGTTATCTGCCTCAATGGGTACATGAGAACCTGAGTAACGAAGAAAAAGAAAATGCCGTTGTGCTGTGCAATGAGGCTTTACTTCTCCCTGTTTTGCACTCTATACCGGAGGTAGTAAGGAATGTCAATATCACCATGGGATTTCCGTTAGCACAGACTCCGGTATATAGTTTTATCAACGCCATACTCGAACTGCAAACCAGCGGATACCGGACAGACTCGGGACGATATATCTATGATGCCGTACAGACGGTATTGAAACATCCCTATACCCGCCGCCTCTCAGATAAAGCTGAGCCGCTGCAACGGGAACTTACAAAGACCAACCGTTTTTATCCTTTTCCATCCGAATTAAAGAAAGACAAATTTCTGGACATATTGTTTACGCCTCGCAATGGTATCCGTGAACTCTGTGTCTACATCACGGAACTGCTGAAAGAAGTATCTGTTTTATATCGTCAGGAACAGGAAAGCGATGACATTTTCAATCAGCTGTACCGTGAATCTCTCTTCAAAAGTTTCACATTAGTCAACAGGTTGCTCAATCTGATAGACAACAACGAATTGCAGGTACGCATAGAAACTCTGAAACGTTTATTAAATAAAATACTGAATGCAGCCAACATTCCTTTTCATGGTGAACCGGCTATAGGAATGCAGATCATGGGAGTATTGGAAACACGTAACCTCGACTTCCGTAACTTGCTCCTTCTATCGCTTAATGAAGGCCAATTGCCCAAATCGGGAGGTGAGTCATCATTCATCCCTTATAATTTACGCAAAGCTTTCGGCATGACTACTATTGAACATAAGAATGCTGTTTATGCCTATTATTTCTATCGCCTGATTCAGCGTGCAGAAAATATAACCTTAATGTATAACACCTCATCAGATGGGTTAAACAGAGGAGAATGGTCACGTTTCATGCTACAGTTTCTGATTGAATGGCCACATGAAATCAGCCGTGAATATCTTGAAGCCGGACAATCGCCACAAAACAGCAAGGAAATCCGCATTACAAAAACCCCGGAAATTATTGACCGTTTATACCGGACTTATGACTTCTCACGCAACCCGGATGCCCTAATACTTTCGCCTTCAGCATTAAACACCTATCTTGATTGTCGGCTGAAGTTTTATTTCCGTTATGTGGCACGCCTTAAAGCTCCCGATGAAGTCAGTGCTGAAATTGACTCCGCCCTGTTCGGAACCATCTTCCACCGTTCTGCCCAATTGGTTTATTTAGATCTGACAGCCAACAAACGAGATGTCCATAAAGAAGATCTTGAACGCCTATTGCGCGATAATATCCGTCTTCAAAACTACGTGGATATAGCTTTTAAAGAAATATTTTTTCATGTTCCTATCGACGAGAAGCCCGAGTATAACGGAATCCAGCTAATAAACTCAAAGGTTATCACTTCGTATCTCCGCCAACTGCTGCGTAATGACCTGCAATATGCCCCTTTCCGAATGATGGGTATGGAACAGGAAGTAGTGGAGGATATCCGGATAGAAGGGCCTGTGGGAAAGTTATCACTAAGAATCGGAGGCACCATCGACCGTATGGATAGCAAAGAAGGTACACTCCGAATTGTGGATTATAAGACCGGAGGCAGCCCCAAAGTACCGGCAAATATAGAACAATTATTCACACCTGCCGAAGGACGCCCCAACTACATCTTCCAAACTTTCCTATACGCCGCCATTATGGCACGGCAACAGGCACTAAAAGTAGCTCCCTCGCTACTCTATATTCATCGGGCAGCTTCCGAGAGTTACTCTCCTGTAATTGAAATAGGAGAAGCTCGCAAGCCTAAACTGCCGGTCGATGATTTTTCGGTTTATGAAGATGAATTCCGTGAGCGTCTCCTGAAATTGCTTGAAGAGATATACGATGACAAAGAGGAATTCACTCAAACAAAGGATACAAAGAAATGTGAATATTGCGATTTTAAAGCAATGTGCAAACGATAATAAAAACCTCCTATCCATATATAACACCGGAATCCGGCAATAGAAAAAATGGAGCTGTGTCGAAATGAAGTAAACCCCGAAAGTTTTTTGTCCAACTTTCGGGGTTTACTTATTATGTTAAGACATCACAGATAACACAGATAAAGTTCACCCTGTGATGAATGGGAGTACATCTCCATTTTTATTAGAATAATCTATACTCGGAACGATTCTTCCATCGCTATCGGAATCCTTATTTTTTCAGTGGAATCGAGAAATAGAAAGTTGAACCTTCATCTTTAACAGAAGTAAACCACAACTTTCCTCCATTTTTCACAACAAAATCCTGGCACAAAAGTAACCCGAGTCCCGAACCTTCTTCATTATTAGTACCGAATGTACTGAAATGTGTATCGGTATGCAACAGTTTTTTCTGGCTTTCTTCGTCAATACCGCATCCGCTATCTTTAACACTAACTACCGACATTCCATCCGACTCTTCAACTTTTATAAGAACTTCGGAACCTTCATTACTGAATTTAATGGCATTGCTTATTAAATTGCGTATCACTGTCTTTATCATATCGATATCGGCATGTACCGCCTGACATTCCGGCGATTCAATTCGCAAACGAATATTCTTCAGGCCGGCAACCATTGCGAAGATTTCTCCTACTCCTTCTACAACTTCCACCATGTCGATATCCTGATATACGACTTTAAGCTTACCTATCTGGCTTTTTGTCCATTTCAGTAAGTTATCCAACAACGAAAACACATCTTCGGTAGTCTGATTGGCCATAGTCAGCAGCTCATACATATCTTCGCCGATTTTTTCTTTGGGCAAACTAAGAATCAGCATATTAAGCACCATCTTAATAGATCCCATAGGCGAACGGAGGTCATGGGCAATCACAGAATAAAGCTTATCACGCCCGATAATAGTCTTTTTAAGTTCCTCCGTTTTGGCTTCAATAATACGTTTGGCCGCTACTAAAGAAATCTGATGACTGACCCGAATAATCAGTTCTTCTTTATTAAAAGGTTTAGAGATAAAATCGTTGCCGCCTACCTGAAATCCTTTGACTATATCGGCGGTACTATTCAGTGCGGTCAAAAAGATGATCGGAATATGGGCCGCTTCGGGATCCGCCTTCAACTTTTGAGAAACTTCAAAACCACTCATATCCGGCATCATCACATCCAGCAATATCAGGTCGGGATTCTCTTTCTTTACTTGGTCCAATGCCTGATTCCCATTGCTAGCTGTCACTATGTTAAACTTCTCATTGGTCAGCAATACCTTCAATAAAAGGACATTGGACATAACATCGTCTACAATGAGAATTTTATATTCCGAGGGATTAATTTCCATATTCATCTTTATGTAGCTTTAATCTTGAGTTCTTATTTTATTATAACTTATACTTCATTTTGAAATAGTCAATCATACGATCCAAACCTTCATCCAGCAAAATAGTCGGTTGCCAACCCAATTTCTCCTGTGCCAGTCTGATATCAGGCTTACGCTGTTGGGGATCGTCGTGCGGCAGGGGCTTAAAAGTAATCTTCGACTTCGATCCGGTCTTCCGGATGATCTTCTCCGCTAACTGAAGCATGGAAAATTCATTCGGATTGCCAAGATTTACCGGTCCGGTAAAATCATCACCCGTATTCATCATCCGGATCATTCCCTCGACCAAATCATCAATATACTGGAAACTACGGGTTTGCTCACCTGTCCCATAGATAGTAATATCGTCGTTCTTCAGTGCCTGGATAAGAAAATTAGAAACCACTCTCCCGTCGTTCGGCAACATCCGAGGACCGTATGTATTGAAAATACGAACAATTTTAATGCGTACGTTATTCTGCCGATGATAATCCATAAAGAGAGTTTCAGAACAACGTTTCCCTTCATCATAACAAGAACGGATGCCGATCGGATTGACATTTCCCCAATAAGATTCAGGTTGCGGATGAACCTCCGGATCTCCGTAAACCTCACTGGTTGAAGCTTGCAATATTTTAGCATTGAGTCTACGGGCCAACCCCAACATATTGATAGCTCCCATTACGGATGTTTTAATGGTTTGAATGGCATCGTACTGATAATGTATGGGAGAAGCCGGGCAGGCAAGGTTGTATATTTCGTCTACTTCAGCACTATATGGAAATGTTATATCATGACGTACCACTTCGAAATGGTGGTTATCCATCAAATGGATAATATTTTCTTTTGATCCGGTAAAAAAATTATCCAGACAAATAACGTCGTGCCCCTCGTTGATTAGCCGGGTACAAAGATGCGAACCAATAAAACCCGCACCTCCGCTAACTAAGATTCTTTTCATGTAATTATTTTATAATGACAAAGGGCAAATACATGCTCTCTTCTCATCTATATCTGGACAAATGTATAAGATTTGATTAAAATATGCAAGTTTTTCGAACATATATTTTTAATAAAAAGAAACTGATTCTAAAAATTCTTTTATAAGCCGGACGTACTACGCCAGCTTTCTAATTCTGCTCTTTTTTCTTTTGGAATGCAGATTTCAATTTCATCTTCATGAACCGTACTCACCAATGTATGTTCGATAAACTTCTCAATCATTGCATTACTCAACATAACGCACTTTAATACAATCTCATACGCCTGATAAATGCGATCATACGCGTTGAACTGAGAATATAAAAAGCAAAGATGCCGTGCGGAATTATCGTGCGCACTCCAGCAATCTCCCTCTTTATACAGAAAAATACGACTATCATTGTTTATCTCTCTAATTAATACCTTTTCTAAATCCATCGTAATCACTTTAGGAGTTTGACATAAAAAAACAAGCTTTCCGGCTTATGTCACAAAACTACATCGGGATTGAAGGATATTTGTGACCGGCAGAATGTTTCTGTCCCTCCGGCCCTTTCTCTATATGTAGATTGATCGTGACAGACTTCCTCTTTTTGCAAGTAAGGGCATCAAATAAAAAATAGTTGCGAATTGCGAAACAAGCCGGGGGATAAAAGTGTTAAACAGAGAAACAGTACAAACTGAAAATTATGATAACAAACGAATTAAATATAGGCTTAATAGAAGCCGCAAAAGAAAAGATGCCGACCGGAACCAACCTGGCAAACACTCTAATGGACATTTTATATATAGGTAAGGAGGCCATCTATCGCCGACTGCGGGGAGAAGTACCGTTTACTTTGGCAGAAGCTGCCGTCATCTCGAGAAAATTGGGAATATCGCTCGACAAGATGATCGGTGTGAGTTTCAGCAACAATGCGGTATTCGACCTGAACGTCGTACACCATACCAATACATTCGAAACCTATCACGATATTCTCACGAAATATGTCGATGCATTCGATAACATCCGGGAAGATCCCACTACAGAAATGGCAACCTCTTCAAACATATTGCCTCAAGCATTATATCTCAAACATGATGTACTTTCAAAGTTTCGTCTGTTTAAATGGATGTACCAGAATGAAAATATCAAATGCAAGCATTTTGATGAACTGGAGATTCCCCACAAAATATATAACATCCAGAAAGACTTTGTCAATATGACACAGCAGATGAAGACGACTGATTATATCTGGGACAATACCGTATTCGAACATGTAGTGAGAGACATACAGTTCTTTTCGGAAATCCACCTGGTTTCGGAAGAAGACAAAGAGTTGATAAAAGACGATTTATTGCTTCTGACGGATGAATTGGAAGAGTTGGCCGGAAAAGGTAAGTATGAAACCGGTAACGATGTACGTATCTATATCTCAAATATCAAGTTCGATGCCACCTATAGCTATGTGGCAACCAGCAACAGCCATATCAGTATGATACGCATATACTCTATCAATGCCATTACAACGCAGGATGACGGCATGTTCCGCAGCCTGAAAGAGTGGGTACAATCACTCAAAAAATTCTCAACTCAAATATCCGAAAGCGGAGAGATGCAACGTATACGTTTCTTTAATGAACAGCGTGAAATAATAAATACCTTATAACTTTATTAAAAACGAAAAACGAAACAAGGTAGGAGAACAGTGACAATTATCGGAAACAGATGGCAATGCCATCTGTTTTTTTTCATTCTCCAGCCATCCCTCCGGCAATAATTCTCCAATCAGAAAATCCCTCTTTTTTCTACACATGATATACCATACAAAAGTTCGGTCTACTTACTCTATATTTGCATATGTCACAAGCCATTGTGATTCTCGCAATATTATTAATCAATAACCCAAACGGCAGTTATGAAAAATTATATCGTTAACGAACTCATTGCAGCAATGAAAGAACGGATTCCCCGTGGAATAAATCTGGCCAACTACCTGACAGATGCCCTATGTATGGGAAAAGAGGCTGTATACCGAAGATTACGAGGCGAAGTGGCTTTCACCTTTGACGAAATTGCCATGATTTCATGCAAACTGGGAATATCAATTGATCAGATTATTGGAAATCACCAGTCGAACCGTGTGACTTTCGATTTAAACCTGCTTCACTCACCCGATCCTCTGGAAAGTTATTATGAGATTATAGAACGCTATCTGCGCATATTCAACTACGTAAAAGATGATATCAGCACGAAGATATATACCGCTTCGAACGTAATTCCTTTCACCCTCTATTCTTCGTACGAATACTTATCAAAGTTTCGCCTGTGCAGATGGATTTATCAAAATGGAAAAATACGTACCCCAAACAGCTTATCGGGAATGCACATACCGGACAAAGCGGTCCATGCCCATAAACTGTTGAGTGAGGCTGTCAAAGCGTGCAGAAAGACCTGTTTTATATGGGACAGCAATGTCTTCTACTCGTTTGTAAAAGAGATGAAGTATTTTGCCGGCCTCAATCTGATTTCGGAAACAGACCTGATACATTTAAAAAACGAACTGGAACTGTTGCTGCATGAACTGGAACAGATATCCGCAAAAGGTGAATTCAGTAACGGAAACAAAGTAGCCATTTACTTATCCAATATCGATTTTGAAGCAACCTACAGCTATATAGAAAAGAAAGATTTCCAAATCAGTCTCCTCCGGGTATATTCTATTAACTCAATGGACTCTCAAAGCCCACGAATTTGCGGCATACAAAAAGACTGGATACAATCATTGAAAAGACACTCCACACTGATTTCAGAAAGCGGAGAGTCCCAAAGAATTACTTTCCTGGAACAGCAGAAGAGTTTCATCGACACCCTGTAACCCCCGACCGACCAATACCTGTATAAAAATATGGCTACACCCTTTCTTCTGTAGGGTGTAGCCATATCGGCATTAGGGTGTAGCCATCCGGAACGGATAGCTACACCCTGATACTTAAACTCCATCGACCTCTTGCTTCCGGATCAGCCAACCGTTGATCTGTACATCCACACTTATATAATTTCCGTTGCCATCCATACCTTTAAAGAATAGAATAATACCGTGTTTATCGGCACGGTCCAGATATTCCTGCAAGGGTATATCAGCATATTGCTGAAGCCTCAGCGCATTAAGATATTTATTCAAGGGGATGTCAAGAATCACATTACCCGATGACTTATGCGTGATAACCAATCTGTTTTCGGTATCAGTCATCAGACGCAACGTATTCAGTTCGGCTATAGCTCCGGTCTCAGGATCGTCTTCGGTATGATAAGCAGTATATTCCACTTTCTCGTCCGTTTCGTCTCCCAAAAGCCCATTTTCATGGTTGTACCTCCCATTGGGCGAAATAATTCGAAAATCATAATCATCCACGTGAATACTGCTGTCGTCGAGCATCTGCATGATGATACGGAATTTCTTCGTATTCTTCAGCAAAGAGACAGTGGTGATATCATTATTATACTGTGGAGATACCTCCGTCTGTTTGCCATGCCACAGTAAATGGAGTTCTCTGTCGACCACCCCTCCTCCAATCCGGGTTTTCAGATTGTTGACACTGACTTCCAGATCTTCCAACGTAGATACCCCGGGAGTCAGGGTAACTTTGTCGTACGACTCGCCATACAACCCCGACCAAGCCACAAAAATATATCTTCTGCCTGCCATGGCTCCGGGTAAAGTCATCAGGTAATCCGGTGCAAAAGCACCGGATTCTTCTTTCAATTCTGTCACAAATACACCTTTTTCATCGAATACATACAGGTTCATCTTGGTTGCCTGCTTATGAAACAAGTCTATGTATTCCAGGTTGTAGTCGTATACAAAGCGGACATAAGAGTTGCAATCTTCATCCATCCCGTCTCTGACGCAGGAAGCACATAGCAGAAGGCAGCAACATGCAACCTGTATGTATCCGATAAATCTGTTCATAGTTACTTCAGTTTAGTTTATAAGAAAGAATTTATAAAAGTTCCTCTACATTCTGATTACGGATATACCACCGCATAATGTTGACGTCAGCCGAGATCCAGGAAGTGTCTTCGTCATCCGGATCTGTTCCGGGAGGATTGATCACCGGCTGTCCCGGACCGATAATCTTATTGATACTAAGCTGATATACATTATTCCGTACCACGCCATAGCGTCCGTATCCCATCAATACAGGTACCATGTTATTGGAGAAATGACGAATCAGAACCGTATAATAGCACACTCCTTGATAGTAGAAATTAATGCCACCCTCCGAAAAAGAAACCGTAGGTGAATTAAATGCATTCGGGTTCCAGGCCAGTACGTTCTCTATAGCCTGTTCCAAACCTGCATCACGTAATTCCTGAGGAATCTGCCCCCTGTCATTTACCATATCCCGCATGGCTTCCACTCTGATAGCATTGCCTTTGAAATAGTAGAAACTGATGCCCCCTCCGTTACGAGTCGCAACCGATCCGAAGCCATTCGGCGTGTAAGTTCCGCTAATCACTACACGGGTAGTTACGTCATGCCGCTGGTCGGCAGCGTCCATCGTATTTTCCAGCGTATAATCATAGTCATCAAAATTCTTGCTCAACTCCGGAGTCCCTGACAAATACTCAAACTGTCCGACAGGGTTTCCTCCATTCCAGGAACTGAATCTTGTAAAGTTAGGATCTTCGGCATAGCGTTCCTCGCGGTATCCGGCATTGAGTTGTTCCATTTCATTCGGAACACCACCCGAGTTAGCTATAAAAGTCATCTTACGCATCCAGTAGGTATACATATTGGTCACATCCAGTCCCCATTTCAGATTGTCAATCCGATCACCGTGCGGTACTACCTCAGGCACTCCGCTGACAACGACTTTAGCTACCGCACGTTCCACCTCGACCCTTACCGGATTTTCTTCGGCCATCCGTTGATTATCCCTCAACTCCACCTCAGGAACAAAAGTAAGGTCCTGATGATTAGTCATATAAAAGTTATTATCGGCAGCAATACCATAAGGCTGTATCAGCGACTCTTTTGTCATATTGGCTGCACGCGATAAATAACTTCTGGGATTTCCCTGTTCGGTAATCTCCAGCAATTCACCGGGAGGATTGATCAATATCAATAACTCATAATCCTGTTTCACCACTTCACGACCTACTGTAACAAAACGACTCACAGTCGGCGTAGCCGATGGCACATCTTCTCCTCTCACTACATCTCCTCCGGTAAATTCATTCATTCCGTCAGTAGATACATTCAGGTCCCAAGAGTAACGCACGGTATTATTCTTGGTTTCATACAGCACCATGCGTACATGATTCACGACTTGCTCTTCAGTACGTCCCGAAGTTGTCGGGTCGACTGCCACCCGGGTACCGGCCAACGAACCGGTAGACAGGCGCATGGAGAGAAATGCTTTCTCGGTCGGTTCCGGAGTTTCCTTACCGGTACTTCCACCAGGGTCAAAATTCTCTTCATCACTACAAGATGCCATCATCATCATTCCGGCTCCGATTGCGAGGCCGAACATTAGTTTTTTCCATTCTACTTTCATAGTTCTACAATTGTTTAATTAAAAAAAAATACATTTATAAGTCACTCCTGGGTCTTTAGCCAAGCTGCTAATTGCCCCATATTATATGCTGCCGCTTGAATGCCGGCATCAATCGCTTTTTCCAGATACTCTCCTCCTTTCTTATAATCTTGTTTCAAGATGTATGCGATTCCTAAATTATTCCATGCTTCAGGCATATCCGACTTCTGAAGTCGGACTATGGCAGCATCTATAGCGCCATTCTCCAGTTCAAGTGCCGCAGTGTTGAGCCGCGCTACCGGGTCATCGGGATAAATGCGGGCAGCAATGTCAAACACCTCTTTAAATTCACCGCTGTCCTTGGGGTAAGTATTCGCCACGAGAAACATTTCATTCAGACTGAGGTACTGAGGTTTGGTTTTAATAAGTTGCTTCGCCTCGTCTACATTAAAAGCACGCGCCACATAAGAAATGGTATATTCATTACGACGTAAAGGCGGATAATAGTCCCTCAGTAACATCCGGTAGGTAGTTCCTCCATTCAGCGCCTGCAACCGATTTTTTCGTGTGGCGAAATCCGTATGTCCGTCGATAACGGCAAGTATAGCTCCCTTATCAATCAGACTCGAAGCCGCAACTTCACGACGCAGGCCGGACCAGTCTTCTCCTTTCCAATCGACTGTCAGCAGAGATTCGTCAACTCCTCCGTGATTCTGCAGATAACCGACAAATGCCAATGCACGGTTTTCGGACAATTTCATGTTGCGGCTATAGTTACCTTCAGGAGATGCATAGCCTGTCACCCGAAATTCCGTTACGGTCAGGTTGGAATCGTTTTGTATCTCATTGACAATCCGGTCGACATCAGCAAGCACGTTGGCATTATTCTTATAATTGCGCAGCAATACATATTTGTCCACCTCAAAATTCAGATAGGCTGTATGTGTCTCGCTACGCTGCTTCAACGGTTCTACCGGCGGAGTCACATAACTCAACTCATAACGAGGTGTAAATTGTTCGTCGAATACCGATGTTATAACGGTATGGTCACCCTGACTGACAGGACAATCGGCACAACCGGTCACCTCTTCACGTAAAATCAGCTCTGCCCGGCGCATCCATTCATGATAGGGTAATCCGAAGTGGAGATTCACAGTCTGGGGAGTACCGCTCTTTCGTTTCTCGACAAGCATAGGAGACATTTCAAAATTGTCAGTGCCGAAAGCTAAAGATCGTTTCAGCACCCGATAGCGACGGGGTCCGGCTATCACTACCGGAGCTAATTGCTGTTGTTCTTCTCCTTCTGTAGATCGCAAGACCGGTGTAAGCACAATCATTTGCTGTGCAGCCAGCTTTACAGCCCCTAAATCAAGGGATACCTCCACGTTCAACTCCCCTCCTTTCCGGACCACATGGTGTTGTCCGAAGCCGATATGACCTTCGTATGAATTTTGCGCCTGCGCAACCATGCCGCAGAGGACGATGCCCAATATCAGAAAATAAAACTTTTTCATATCTTTCATTTTTTATCAAATTCAACTTAGCGAATAAAGTAGACCAATGAAACAGCCGCTTTGGTAGGACCGACATAGTTTTTATGCCCACTCTTTATTTTAGGACTGCAATTCACACAACGATACTTATCGTATACCCAAAGAGCATATCCCACTCCGACCGAGGCCTCTAGGCTCCAATGTTTACTCAGTAGCCATTGATGTCCCACACTGACACCTCCTCCATAGAAGTATCCTTCATAGCGATGGTCTTTAAGAGAAGGGAATATTTTGAAAGGTAAACTGATACCGGCCACGCTAAACTCACCTCCATGCAGATGTACCCCCCAGAAGGTTCCATTGAAACGCTCACAGGTCCAGTAACGGAATTCCGGCTGTGCCAGCCAGTGCTTGAAACGCTTGTGATTTCCGAACGTAAACGGATTATAGCCGCCATACAGGTCAAGCGTGGTCTTCTTCCCCAACCCTACCTCTAATGCCAGATTGGGTGTGGTGGTAGCATCGTACAGGAGATTATTTTTCAGAGCGATGTGCTGTGCACTTACAGCTACTGAAATCGATATTGCGGCTCCAAACAGAATTAGCTTTTTCATACTCGTTTCTTCTATTATATATACTGACTAAAACTTGCTCAAAATGAATATGACAAATATCGCGGAATTGTATCATTCCGGAAATTGTATTCATTTCTCTTATAGAGGAAGAAAGAGTAATAAAACTTCTAATAATGGGGCTTTAATGAAGTGAAGTTGCTAAATATAAAAAAGGGAGGAGAAAGTTCTGTGCAGTTTCATTTTCCGCAAATAAGGTAACCGAACGTTGCGATTCGGACAAACAGAGAGGCAAAAAAACAGGCATAGATTCTATACGGCATATATCTGCTGACGACAGTATATGCATCTATAAAATCCACGCCTGCAAGGCAAACTTTAACGAGTAGGTTTCTTATCTACATTTCCCGGCTGGTCATCTTCGGGAACACTGAAGTCACGATTGGCAAACAGATCGGCCAAACCCGATATTTGCTTTAAGCGCAACAACTCGTCCCGATCCATACCGATATTCTTCATAATCCATTGATCGGACATGCCTGCCTTATCAAGTTCGGCAACAATATGGCACATCAGTTCTATATTGTGCGTACCCCGGGCACGATTATGGCGGATAGTGGAACTCATACGATTGGAAAGATCCTTTTCGATTACCACAATAGGCAACATCCCGTTTTCTCTCTGAAAGATACGTTTCGAAGTCTTCAGCACAGAATAACGGTGGAAACCGTCGACAAGGATATAAACATCCTTTTCCTTATCATAATAGCAGACGCAGGGCATAGTGAAGCCGTCTTCCCAGATAGAAAGTTCAAGAAGCCTCATCTCCGGAGGAGCCACCACATTCGGATTGTAATCGTTGGCCTGTACTTTTTCTACGGGAACTGCTATTACATTATATACCGGACTTTTCTTTATACTCATTGCAATATGTTTTTATATTGTTCGATTACTTGATTTCGTTTACTCATTTCCTCTTTTGTCGGAGAGAATCCCATATACTTGCAAGCATGATCATTTTTCAGAATACAGATGCACATGCGCTTGTAGGTGGGGATTTCCCTGAACTCCGGAATATCAATATCATCCTGATATTCCATGCGGACCGGCTTCTTGGTCGTTTTATAATTGGAGTTGTCCATTACAATAATAGGTACCTTGGCTTCATTCAGCCTACGAATAGTTTCGTCACTCAGACACCCTCCCTTATTACGCCAGAATTGTACACTGACCTGTAACTTCCGGAGATATCCGTTTCGGGCACGGTCGGGCAAAGTGGAAAGCAGAAAATACATGAATTCCCGCCAGGTATATCCTTCCGGAAGCTTAATGGACTGCCATCCCATCGCATGGGTTCCTCCATACATACTCGTGAAGTTCACTCCATTGACACGGCCTATCATTTTCCCCCACGTATTCGGATCGATGGCTCGGTAAAGTGCCAGACTCTCTTGTGCCTCACCTATGAACGGGCTGGCAACGCGCTGACGTTCCAGATTGACTCCCGCCCAATAGTAATAGTCGTATAGTTTATTGTAATCCCACTTAAACTTTCCGTTAGCAGTCCATACATCCGTAGTTTTCCAGTCGTATATAGGATATGCATTAAAGATATCGTTTCCTACCTTCGAAGTCCACCGATAACGATGATACATCTGGTACTTGCGATTGAGGTAAATACAGCGCCAACGATTGAAACTCTCCTGCGTACGAATACCGATCAGACAGCAGGTGCGCACGGCATCCTTTTTCTCATGAAGCCAACTGGCAAAACGCATTTGGAACTCATAATCCCACATTTGTGTATTATAAAAAGGAAAGTCTTCTTTAGTCATGGCGTTCTCAGGTAACGGACGCACCCAGAGGTCTTTTTTACTATCTTCCCACGGACGCCAGAAAGACTGGTACATGGAAGTACAGGTAGCTACCCTGAAAGGTACACAAACCCGGTATACTTCAAGAATATCCTTATTGTCTTCCAACATACGGGCTATATAGTCAATCGTCATCTTATATTGTATCTCATAATCCATATGGAAAACCCCGAGTTTTATCTTCAGGTTATTCCGGCGAATATAATCAATACATAAGCTCAACAGCACTCCGCTATCTTTTCCTCCCGAAAAGGAAAGATAGACATTATCGAACTCATTGAAGACGATACGCAAACGTTCTTGCGCCAGTTCATACACATTTTTAGGTACAGTTGTAGTTTTAGTCATCATTCATCTTTTTGCATTTTTACATAACGTTTCCATGCCTTCTCCATTATAAACCCGTGTTCCTCAAATACAGCCTGATGGTTGACCATAACAACGGCAAACAAACGTACTTCTTTTCCGATTGCTTCCAAAACACTGGAGATTAATAATGAGAGTGTTTCACGGTTATCACCGCTGACATAATAGTTGTTGATTACGCATCCGCTCCTTCTATGCTCCACCGGCATAAAACCAACAACCGATTTTTTATCGATAGCAATGAACCACACGTATTGTTCTGTCGTTTTAAAAGGATAATTATTATTTGCACTTAAAACATCCGGATTCATCACCAATGGAGCAATAAGTTGGTATAAGCGTTTTTCTGTTCCTTGTACTTGTATTGTCTGTATCATGATATTAATTCCCTTTGGGTATATAATCTATGAAAAAGACAAAAATAGATAAAAAAATGAAAGCGAAAGGCAGATATAACTATAAAAAAACAAAAAGGAAAAAGATGGCACGATTATAGAACATTGTGTCTTTTTAATATAAAACTTCCCGCTCTGTTTTTTTGTTTTCGTATAATTATTAAACAAGAAATAGTTTAACTATGAAATTATTACATATAGAACGACACACCACTTGCCTCAATTATGTATCAGATTACAATATATGCTTTATTCATCAAAGACTCTTCTCCGGGGGCGATTTTAAGATAGATAACCATCACCACTCGTGTATCTTATTTCTTTTAAAAGGGGAAATACTGACATCCTGCAGCGAGTTTCACGATCAGCACATCGTTGAAGGGCACATGGTTCTCTTTCCCCAAAACGATCCTAATCAAAGCAAAAGCATGACAGAAACAGAATTTATACTACTGTTCTTCGACAATCAAGTCAATCTTCACAATAAAATGTCGATTGAATTGTCTGCCATTCATCTTGAGTCTGAAAAGAGTTGTTTTTATTCCTTATCTATCTGTCCTCCGCTACGACATGTGTTGGACAGTATTTGCTTCTATCTCAAACAGAAAGTTCAGTGTAGTCATATGCATGAACTGAAACAGAAAGAGATATTCATGGTATTCGGTACATTCTACAATCGAACAGATATGGCCCACTTCCTGATGCCCATCACAGGGCGAGATCCGAATTTCAAAAGTTTCGTATTGGAAAACTACCTGCAGATACGAAACATCAAACAGTTTGCACAATTATATCATTGTTCCGAACGTTCTTTCAATCGTAAATTCAAAAGCTGCTTTCACGATACTCCCTACAATTGGATTCTTAATCAAAAAACACGCCATATTAAAGGGCAATTAGCCAATCGTAATATACCGATCAGTGAAATAGCCAGAACCTTTCATTTTGCTTCACCTTCACATTTCACTACTTACTGTAAAAAAAGACTTGGAATCACTCCGAGCGAATTCAGAGAAAAAATTGCAAAATAAGAAGTTCCGACCCTAAAACATGGAAAAAATAGAGATTGTATTACGCCGGGAACAAAATAACAGAAATGGCATTTATTTAAATTACATCAACGGATATTGGTATACTTACGAATGGTCAGCCTTTTTGCTATGTATGCTTCATCCGGAAGTCGAAGTCAGAAAATGTATTGGAGTGCAACCCGATGAAAACTATGCTATAGCCCGCGTCAATAAAAAAATTATAAAAAAATTAGAAAGGAAGTATCAGACATCCATGATGGATGACTCCATAAAAATACTACTTCCGCCGTTCAACGAAGATGAAAATATCTTCCTGAATTGGAAAGCGCTACTCCCTCCATAATTTCTTTATCGCAGCTATTCATCACCCATCTGCGCATAAGGTCATCGGTCTATATTCAAAACTGTCGTATGTTTAATCTCACTAAGAACAAACGAACTCTGCATCTTAACTATACCGTGAACTTTAGTCAGTTTCTCAAAAACGAATCGGTTATAGGCATCCAGATCTTTCAAGACCACCTTAATGAAAAAATCATAAATACCGCCGGTAGAATAGCACTCCATAATTTCATCGATCTCCTTGATCTCCTCTTGAAAGCGCTTTATATGTTCGTCGTCGTGAACTGCCAGAGAGACATTACAGAAAACAATCAAAGGCAATCCGACTTTTTTATTATCCACCAAAGCGACATATCCTTTTATATACCCATCATTTTCGAGTCGTTTGATGCGTTCATATATCGGCGTTTTTGATATATGGAGCTTCTCAGAAAGCTCTTTAGTGTTCACTTTCGCATCTTTCTGTAATACCTGAAGTATTTCAACATCCGTTTTGTCTAATTGCCCCATAGTCTTTTTTCCTATTTTTAATGTTTTCGATTCGCCTTTTCAGGAAAATCGGATAAAGATACGGGCAAATATAGGAATTATATCGTATTTTTAGTTGAGACATAGGAAAATAATCCATTATAGATACCTTTGCAGGTACAAAAGTATATAGAATATATGGAAACAAAGATTCTTTCAAATGCCACACACAAATGTGTTTTAGTGATCGATAACGCTCAACCTACGGGCATAGTAGCCAATATTGCCAGTGTCTTATCCATGACGCTAGGGTGCAGAGTCAGCAACATTGTGAGTCATGATGTATATGATAAACAAGGTGAAAGGCATTTGGGCATAACACAACTGCCGATTCCTATACTTGGAGCTTCACAGGAGAAGATAAAAGAGCTCCGGAACTATTTCCACTCTTTAGAAATTGAAGATCTGGTACTGGTTGACTTTTCCACTATTGCCCAACAATCCAGAACTTATGATGAATATGAACGTGAAATGTATAGTGCCAATGAAGATGATCTGCACTATGTAGGTATCGGTATTTGTGCAGAGAAGAAAGCTATAAATAAAGCAACCGGCAGCCTGAGTCTGATCAGATAAAACCCAAAGACCAATTAACAAAATTTCCCGAATCTGATTCAGATCAAAAATAAATATTTTTTCTGTATTGGGATGGCGTTACTCCGGTATAATGACGAAAATACCTACTCAATGTCGTTTGATCGGGAAAATTAACCCTGGCGGCAATCGACTTAATGTCCAGGGATGACTCCCGTAACAATGACTTGATCTCAAGAATGGTATAATAAACAATCCATTCACGCGCTGATTGACCACTGATACTCCGGATAAGATTTGTGAGCCTTTTGGGAGAAATACCCAGTTTCTGTGCAAAATAGGCCACATCTTTATCCGGAGAATGATCTTCTATAATCAGACGTACAAATTGATAGACATATTCGTCTTTACGTGTAAACTTCAGACTCTTCTCAGCCTGAGGATCATTGATATACACAGTATAGACATCCCAGAAGTAAACCCTTAACAGTTGCATGATTGATTCCTGACGACAATTTTGCGGTGTATGCTTCATCCTGTATACCAGAAGATTACAATACGCCAAAAAACGACCGATCAACTCCCCGTCCGGGATTGATACAATATGCTTGCGCATGTACAGCAAAAACCCGGAAGCGGGTCTCCATAATGTACTCAGAGTTTCTGAAAACATATCTTTGGAAATTTTGAAAAAAGTGATCCTGAAATCCTCACTAATCTCTTTGATAAAAACGAGTTGCCACGGCATCAAGGTAATGACCACATTCGGTACGATTTGGAATGGAACATCAAAAACTACGATAGTTGCCGTACCCGATTCGCATACACCGCCGATCCCCTCTTCAATATAAGACGGACAACCGGTCATAGGAAGATCTGCAATATCCGTATAGATCCCAAATCCAATGTCATCGTCGGCCTGAGAGTTCATTTTGTTTGCTTTTACATTATCTGCCATTTTGCGTTCATTCCAAAGTTTTATGTGACGGAGGTACTGCAAAGGACAGAAAAAGTTCCTTTTTATCAAACAACCACCATTCTATTTCATCTTTTTTAACCCGGTCAGTTCTCACACTTATCTAAACGGAAAACATAGCCAACTAAAGAAATGATGTGTTTTTCACTATTAATAGGCAATAATTGCCCAAATAACAATAGATACAGTTTTATAAATACCTTTGTCTATAAATGCATTGTTTGGAAAACATGTTTTTACTCTAATAAAAATATAAATGTCGAATTCTTCTATTAAATCAAAAACGGCGCTACTCCGAAACGGGGAAACTCAAAAAGGAAATGGCTATCCGGAAGCCAATGATTATTCCGCCAGGATTCTTGAAACCATGCAGACCGGTGTGGTCTTTTTCAATACCGAACAAATCATTTCCGGCATCAACAACTTGGCATGCGAGGATTTACAGATCCCCCGGGATCCTTCCGGACATAAAATAACAGACATCATTTCAATCATCCACCAAGAAAAAGATATCTTCCCGGAACTGATCGCCCGATTGAAGTCTTCGGAAACGGATATGGAGAAATTGCCAATAGACACTTTGATACGTTCTCTGGAAACGAAGGTGCAATTCTTTGCCAGTGGGTGTATCATGCAGTTGGAGACCGGACGTTATTTATTAGCATTCCGTAATACGATGGATGAAGTAACGCATGAACACCTTCTGAGCATGATTCTGGCAAGGACAAAGATCTTTCCATGGTTTTTCGACTTGAAACGTAATAAAATGTTAATCGATGCCCACTGGTTTTCTTATCTGGGTATCCCGGCAGGAGACTGTGAGATAACAATCGAGAAGTTCTTCTCCAGAGTACATCCCAACGAACGGGATATGCTTGCAGATGCTTTGCAAAAACAGTTATCAGAAAAAGAAATACCCGATTCATTCTCCTATCGGCTGCAACGGGGCGATGGAAGTTGGGAGTGGTTTTCTGAACAGTCGATGTATCTCAGCAAAACCAATGACGGTTCACCTTATCGTATTGTAGGCGTATGCCATAGCATTCAGGAGCATAAAAATACTGAAGATAAATTGCGCGCTGCACGCAATAAAGCCCAAGAAAGCGACAGACTCAAAAGTGCATTTCTGGCTAACATGAGTCATGAAATACGAACTCCCCTGAATGCTATTGTCGGTTTCTCCAATCTTATTGCAGGCGGGATTGTCGACTTGGATACAGAGGAAGCCAGAGATTACTCGGCATTAATCAGTAAAAACTGTAATTATCTGCTCACACTGGTCTCGGATGTCCTTGATCTTTCATGTATAGAGTCCGACACGATGACTTTTAAGTTTACAGTATATCCACTTACCCGACTTCTGACAGAAATCTATCAGAAATATGAAAACAGAATACCTCAGGAGGTACAGTTTAATTTGCTGCTACCCACAGATAATGTTGAAATAGAAACAGATGCTGTGCGCCTACGGCAAGTGATAGAGCACTTGTTGGATAATGCGGCAAAATTTACAGTAAAAGGGCATATAGATATCGGATATGCCCTGTCGGATCATGGTGAGAAAATATATGTATTCGTTGCCGATACCGGTTGCGGTATTCCAAGCGATCAATATAAAAAAGTATTCGAGCGCTTTTATAAAATCAATTCATTCGTACAGGGTGCCGGTTTAGGACTTTCAGTCTGCAAAACTATTGTAGAAGGTCTGGGAGGTACGATTAATGTATATTCGCAACTGAAAGAAGGTTCTCGTTTTTCCGTGATCCTACCGCTAAACAGACTCCATAAATAAAAGTTTTGCAACCATGCATAACCGATGGACCGAATGCATTTCAATCTTCCATCTCCCACCCAAAGTCTCTGCTACCCAGTCCCATCCCCCCCGCAGCCCGGGCTGAAGAACGCAGATATCCGGACTGATGGGCCCGGGTAGCAAGACTGACATAAAGCAACCCATAGCGGAACCTATAAAATGCAGCTTCTTTGAAGAAGTGCGTTGCTCCGGACAAAAGCACCTCTTTTCATCCATCCGGCACAGTCCGGATGTGAAGTTTGCATTTCACTTCATTCATATAAATTACAATAACCCACTATAATGTCCATCCCAATGTACTTTCTTGAATGTTCCAGAGCTTCCGATATAAACCATCCCGGCACATCAATTCCGAATGCGTACCTTGTTCTTCCACTTTTCCATCGGATAAGACAACGATGTGGTCGGCCCCCATTATTGTCTTGAGACGATGGGCGATAACGATAACCGTTCGTCCTTTAATCAACGTATCGATAGCCTTCTGTATCTCTACTTCGTTCTCGGGATCAAGCGAAGCAGTTGCCTCGTCCAGCAGAACGATCTGTGCGTCTTTCAGCATGGCACGCGCAATGGAAAGCCGTTGTTTTTCACCACCTGATAACGTACAGCCTCCCTCTCCCACCATTGTATCGTAACCATGTGGCAGATGCATGATAAAGTTGTGACAACAGGCCTTTTTGGCCGCTGCTACAATCTCTTCATCTGTGGCATCACTTTTACCAAACCGAATATTGTTGCGTATGCTATCCTGAAATAAATAAACATCCTGAAAAACCATCGAAATACGACTCATCAATTTTTCAGGTTCAATTTCCCGTACCGGGACTCCACCAAACAGTATACGCCCTTTTGTCGGATCATAAAAACGGGCACAGAGTTTCATTACCGTACTCTTTCCACTTCCTGACGGGCCAACAAGAGCTGTCAGTGAATTTCGCGATAAAATGACAGAAATGCCATGTAAGACTTCTTTCTCCTGATAGCCGAATGACACGTTTTCAAAGATGATATTACCGTCTTCGGGAGCTTCTTTTGTCCCTTTCATTTCGGGTTCGTTCATAAGAGAAAGAATACGTCCTCCCGAAATAGAAAAATGACGGAACTCTGTAAAATTGGTAAGAGCGGAAGTCAGCGGGTCGAATACACGGGAACCGACAACAAGGAACATGACAAACGTGAGAATCGACAACTGGCCACCTAAAAGCAGGTATGTTCCGCACAGTACCATCAATGTCAATCCTGCACGCACGAGTGTAATGGCCAATAGAACAAAAGGTCCCAATAGAGCCTCCAACCGAATGCAGGCACGACGTAATTCGGCAAAAGCATCACGCAACCGAACAAAACGATCACCCAGCAGATTGTAGGCTTTCATCACCCGGATGCCTTGCAGGTACTCTTCCAGGCGGTTTCCGGCATTGACTTTTGCTTTGATCTGCCTGCCACTCAGCCTCTCCTGTACGCTCGTGCTCAACCACAAAATGCCCATTGCAAACGGAAGAGCCACGAACATGGCGACCGCCATGCGCCAATCGATCCAAAGAAGCGAAACAAAAGCCAGTACAGGCATCACCAATGCTCCCATCAGTTGAGGCAAATAATGCGAGATACCTGTTTCCGCCATTGTAAAATCGGTAATAAGCATGGATGATAAATCACCCGGATCCCGTTTACCCAGAAAACCTAACGAAAGTTTGCGTAAATGTTCTGCCAAAGAGATGCGTCCCGATGCACTCATTTCGTAAGCACCACGGAAATTGGCACGATAAGCAGCCCTTTCCGCCAGTACCATAACAGCTATATAACCTGTCATACAGCCAAATATACACCACAACCGGGTGGTATCAAGCGATTGCCCGCCTCCGTTGAAAGCACGGAATATAATACGAATCGCCTCGATAGAAAGGCAAAAAGGAACAATGTTCACCAAATTGGCAAGCATAGTGTAGCCTACAGGTTTATAAAGCCTTTCCGTACGGCCTATTGTAATATTTCTTATTGCACTCATTCTCTATTCTTTTTCTTGTTTCACATTCAATTGCCAGCGGAACGCACTCGTATAAGCATTCCACATCTTTTTATATACCCCTTCTTGAGAGGAAAGTTCTTCATGCCGTCCGCATTGTACTGCCCTTCCATCTTTCAGTACGATGATCCGGTCGGACGATACAATGGAAGAAAGGCGGTGGGCTATGATGATGACCGTCTTATCCTTAATAAGTGATTTCAAAGCCTGCTGCATCTTGTACTCGTTCTCGGGATCGGCAAAAGCCGTTGCTTCATCCAGTACAAGTATAGGAGCATTCTTCAAAATAGCCCGTGCCACACAGACTCGTTGTGCTTCACCACCGGAAAGGAAAACACCTTTATCTCCGATACGTGTTTCGTATCCGTCCGGCAACTTCTCGATAAACTCATGGCATTGCGCAGCACGAGCGGCAGCAATGACCGTATCTCTCGTTGCCTTGGACGAACCTACGGCAATATTTTCATAGAGTGTATCGTAAAAAAGGAACGTATCCTGAAAGACGAACGAAACGAGATCCATTAACTGCTCCGTTGCAATATCCTTCACATTCACATTGCCGATAAGGATTTCTCCCTGCTCCACATCCCAAAACCGGGGAATCAGATTGGCGACGGTAGATTTACCACTTCCCGACGGACCGACAAAAGCGGTAATTTTACCTTGAGGGGCCGTGAAACAGAGATCGTGCAACGCTTCGGTACGAGTAGCCTGCTCCTTGTTTTCATAGGAAAACGAGACATGACGAAACTCTATATCATACGTCGCGGGAATTTTCGGACAAGCAGGTTCCGAGACCGGCTGATTTTCAAGAATACGATCAATACGCGATACACCTTCATTGATTTCCCGCGTACTGCTGCCCAGATACATCAACTTATAGACGGGTGAAGCCACGCCCGGACCGAGTATGATAAAGAAAAGCCATACAGCTGCCAGCGTAAGACTCCGGGAGTCATTTTGCATTAGTAAAATACCGACAGGGAGAATGAAGGTGACAATCGAATTGAGCAGTACGGTAAAATATGTCATACCCGATTCGTAAGTGTCGCAAACTTTCAATGCATAGGTCTTGTAAGCTTCGATTTCGGCATTGAACTGACGGAATGAGCGGACACTCTGTCCAAAGATTTTCACCACAGGCATTCCGCGCACATATTG
Organism: Bacteroides fragilis NCTC 9343; assembly: GCF_000025985.1. Classification (NCBI taxonomy): domain Bacteria; kingdom Pseudomonadati; phylum Bacteroidota; class Bacteroidia; order Bacteroidales; family Bacteroidaceae; genus Bacteroides; species Bacteroides fragilis. Next base: position 2,525,775 of record NC_003228.3, on the reverse strand, counting down.
CACGGCAGAAGCACTCATCTGCTCTTGCGCGTTGTAATAGATGCGTGTAAATTCCCGTGCCTTTTTTCCCATGAAATTGGAAAATTGCAAGAATATACTTAGTACGATCACTGCCAAACAGACACCTGCCAGCCATCCATCGAGCGAAAAGAAAATGAGGAACATCACCACTACTGTTGCCATAACGTTCACCAAATCGGGAATCGTGTGGGCTATGAAGTTCTCTATCTTTTCTACATTCTGCTCCATCGTCTTCTTGATGGCTCCCGTTGATGTCCCGTTCAGATAACCCAGCGGCAATCTCCCGATATGTTCCGTCAACCGGACACGCAGTCCGTAGAGAATACGGTATGCTGCCACATGAGATGACATCAGGGAAGCATACAGCAACAATAATCCGCCGATCAGCCCGCCAAAGGCTATCCAACCCCAACGAATCATATTGGTCTCATCGATGGACGACAGCTCCCGGCTATGGTTCAACAATTCATAGAGTATCCGGTAGATCGCCCAATAAGGTATGAGCATACACACCGCGCTCCCAGCCGATAACAAGCCTGCCAACAGAAGCAGACTTTTTTTCTGTCCTGCAATCTCAAACAGACGGGACAGCCCTTCTTTCTTCTTATTTACCATGATCAACCGATTTATTTATCCTATTTTATACCCGAGCATGGAACTGAACTTGTAGCACAACTTCGTCATCCTGCCCAATATCTGCCCGAAAAAAAATCCCCAACGGGAACGGAAAAATTTCATATAATTGGCCTGTTCCAACAAATGCAATCCGGGTTCCCACAACTCCACCATATGCCCGTCATCTATCCCCGAACGTATCTGCGCCTTATGTTCCCTCAAGGAGTCGGGCTTCACACCACGTCGGCTCATCATCGTTCCGCATACATCGAACCACAACTCGCCGCCTTCGAAGCGCATGGTTATGTTATGTAGAAATGTCCGTACCTGTTCCTCACGAAAATACATCAATACTCCTTCCACAACAAAGATGAAATCTCCATTGGGATGAAGGAGTCGGATCCTATCCATCCAATCGGTTTCCAACAACGATGCAGACAGGTAACAATCATTCTCCGGTTCGGGTATCAACCGACGACGTATAGCAATAACCTCCGGTAGATCCAACTCATAAAATACGGCCTTTCCATCATTTCCGACACGCTGATAACGGGTATCGAGTCCGCAACCCACATTTACCACTACCGGGCGGGTGTGAGTGTCAATGAACCGCCGGATAGCATGATCAAAATACCAACCGCGTATCACACAACCTACTTCACTCAACTTGGCCCCATCGAACCTGGAATAATCATATTCGATGTTCTCAACCAGTTGCTCAGCCAATTTGTCACATAGAATCGGATTTTTCCGACGGTTCTCCTTGGCTCTCATGTAAAGCGGAATCAATAATGTTTCCGCCACGATGTTTTCAAATTCATGTTTTTGTTTCATTCTATACTTTTATGATGTTAGTGTCAGAGTAGCGCTGAAAAATGAACGGTATTCAAAATCGTTCACAAAAAAAGAAGAGAACCTTCGTAAAGATTCTCTTCTCAATTTTAATCCGGTAAACGGCGATTTATATTTTTGTCTTCTATTGCTCATACTCTCAGCAAAGCCCTCCAACCTTGAATTTCAAACAATATATACTCATGCACGATATACTCCATTTCCTTGCTATCGATAGCATGCTTCAACATTTCTTCAAAAAGGGTGAACATCCAGACTGCTTGCAGATGGATCATAAAATCCGATACCACCACATTGATTTCCGGATGCTTCTCTTTCATTTCGGCAAACCATGTTTTAACAATCTCCGTCGAACGGTTTGTATAGTCTTCCCTGAATGTTTCCAATGAAGAGCCTTGTGAATGGAACAATAGAATCTTCATCAGCTCACCATGCTTGTTTATCAAGGATATATATTCATCGACAGCAGACTTGAGATACTCTTCGGAACATATAAGCATAATATCTGCTCCTTTGGCTCCATGATGTTCCTGCAGCATTCGCTCCAAAGCATCCGATACAGGACGAAGTATCACACAAAACAACTCATCTTTATTCTCAAAATAGTTATAGAGATTTCCTACGCCTACATCTACAGCATCGGCTATTTCGCGCATAGAGGTCTTCAAATATCCTCTCTGCATAAATTGCTCTTTTGCGGCCGACAGAATCCGGTTGCGTATATCCGATTTGAGTGTTTGCATATGACGAACAGCGTTTTATTTCCGGACGTAAAATTACGGCATTTCACTTTGACACACAATACCTATAAATAGTGGTTTTGGAATGACACCTTCAAACATTCGGACGACAGCAATACTCACCCTTTATATTATTTTCCCCAATACTGTGTTCCCCAATTCTACACTATTCCACATAATTTATTTCACACCACCATTATTCCAGACAACCAACACATTAATTTTCAATGATTTATATTTCAAGTGTTTTTTTGGCATCCCGTTTGCAATACTATTTGTACAAGAGATAACAGGTTAGAATTTTAATAATCATTTAAAAAATTACGATCATGAAAAAGGTATTAGTAGCAGTAGCATTGGTAATGGGATTAGGTAGTTCTGTAGCATTTGCACAGGAAGTTGAAAACTCTACGGCAGTAGAAACGCAGGCACAAGCTCCACAAGATGAGTTTACGAAAATTGATGCCAAAAAACTTCCGGATGCAGTTATGAATGCCTTGGCTAAATCTTATGAAGGTGCCTCAATCAAAGAAGTTTATTCGGCTGACAAAGAGACCGGTAAGATTTATAAGGTGATTCTTACAACCAAAGATTCTCAGGAAGTTACCGTACTTCTGGACGAAAAGGGCGAAGAGATAAAAGAGGCATAACGAAAACTTTGAATGCAAAGAATCAATGAAAAAATCCGGTTCATAACGAACCGGATTTTTTCATTGGTATATGAATATAAAAGCATAACCTTGAATATAAAAGGTTTCATTTATTCTTTAAAACGAATAGGTTATTATATACAAGACAACACCCTGTAAAAATGATAGAAGCCGCTATAAGAAACAATTCCTGCTTATATCCACCCGGATTTTCCCACAGACCGGGGAACAAATGAATACGATCAAACACCTCTACCGCTATCCAAAAAATAATGACGGTGGCAAAGCCGAACCGTAAACTCATATCCCACGAGGCATGACGCAGCAATTTGGCAAACATAAAAATCGAACCGATAAGTCCCAACATTCCCACCAATAGTGTCACCGGATGGTGATCGCCAAAGAACCGTTCATCATAACAAAACATCAGTACCAGGTAACACGTCCATAGCATAGTGATCACTTCCATAAAAGCTACAATACTTGTGTGGCGCGTCATGGCCCGGACAACAATCTCCTTTTTGTGCTTGCCGAAAAATAATTTCTGCCACCAGTTCAAGAAGTTGCATCCGTTCCGGGTACAGAACAGATAGAGTATCATCACCATAACCCAAAAACCGAAGGTAGCAGGCAGTAACAGATACTCCGGCCGGCTGACGACCTCTCCTGTCACCGGATCGAGTTGTGCCTGCGTACCGAAACGGTTGGCAAAATACATAAACAGAAAGTCGACAGCTCCCATCCAATAGAACATTCCTCCGAACAATCCCAATAAAGTCTGCCGAATATGCCCTTTCACAAACACTCCCGCAATCACCATGAATAATCCGAAAGCCCCCATTCCCATTCCGGCATAAAACTGCTCCACTCCTGTGGTTCCCTCTTTCAGGACACGTGCCAGGCTATGGGTCAACGGCATAGCAGCCAGTGTCACTACTATGGACACAACCGCTTTACCCCAGTGAAGTTTCCGCATACCTGCCGTTTTTAATTTACTATCTTTCATTTTACCGTTTTTTTTTCTTTGCACTCATGTACCAGAGATAAACAGCAAGGATAATGAACACAGCAAGAATAATACCCATCTCCATCACGTGGTTCATCGGATCAATCCATATCTCACTGAACAGATTCATGCGTCCCAGTATCTCCACCGGTGTCCAGAACACCACCACTGTAGCAATAGCCATACGTATATTCGCTCCCCACGAGGCAATGCGTAATTGCTTGACAAAGATAAAGAACGCTCCTACCAGACATCCTAATCCCACTAACAGTGTCACCGGATGATGCTCGCCGAGAAATACATCGTCATAACAAAACATCAGCACAAGATAAGAAGTCCACAGGATCATCATCAGTTCCATAAAGGTGATGATCGACACATGGCGTGTCATGGGACGTGCCGCTATATCGGCTTTTCGTCCGCGCAATAACAAACGCTGCCACCAGTTGATGAAATTGCAGCCATTCTTCGTACTGAACAAATACATTACCATCACCATCATCCAAAAGCCAAAAGAAGCGGGCAGTATCAGATATTCAGGACGGGTCACGATTTCTCCCGTCACCGGATCCAGTTCAGGTTGTGTACCGAAACGATTGGCAAAATACATAAATAAAAATTCCACCCAACCCGTCCAAAAAAGCAGTCCTCCAAAAAAGCCCCATAGCGTCTGGCGGGTATCTCCTTGGGCAAACACGCCTATAATTACCATGACCATCCCCACCGCTCCCATAGCAAAAGCAGAATAATGCAACACGGTCTCATTCATGACATGTTCCATGATAATCATCAGTGCATGCCCCAAAGGCATAGTAAACAGTACCATCAGGAAAGAAGCTATTGCTTTCCACCAATAGCGTTTAGAACCGGCAGATGGCATCAGGTTCATTTCTGTCGTCTTTACATCGGTTATTTGTTCCATATTTCATTAGTTTACTTTAATATACTTAATTATACAACATGGCGCCACTGACAGGACGGCATGCAACTATTTCTATCACATTACTTCTTCTCATGGTTGCAGTTCGTCACAGTAATAACTTAGACGTCCGCCTTCATCACCTATCTCCACATTCGCATCATACCAACTGATGATCTGAATCTTGAAGTAATGTTTGCCATCAGCAGTACGTACCACATAAGTATGATATGAGGGAGTATATACAGGAGGCGGGCCGGCAAAACTCATGGCTTGAGCCAGTACGGGATTAGCGTTGGTTGTAGTCTTCTGCGGTCCGTTATTCGGATCAAACCATGGATTACTGTTGAAGTCCAGACCATTTTCTATCAGATAGTGATTCCAGTCATTCTGAGACATAGTGACATACACCTCTTGATTGTCTTCCACCCATTTCAGATCGGAGGGTAATTGAGCCACACTTGTCCAATTTTCGTAGTTCCCATAGCCCAAATCGGCAGCTCCTCCCCGACCGATCCCACTCGTACCGGAATTGGTACGCATCACGTAACCGCAAAAAGCCAGATCCCAGTCTGTGCGATTCATCTGCCCACCTTCCTTGATATCCCGGTTTACCCCCAGTGCATTGAAAATCTCTCCCGTACGCAGGTTGAAGTAAATCCAGTCATTTGTCACTCCGGTGGTATAGCCCGACTTGCGGGGTAAAGTTTTCCCATCGAAGGGTTGTATATCACTGTAGTCCACGCAGGCAGACAGTAGAAGACAGCCTGCACAAAAGCAGAGGGTTTTGAATAATCCTGTATGTTTCATTTCTTTTTCTTTAAAGAGTTTATCACATCATCCAGCATGAACTCTACCTGTACCCATCCACGTGCTCCGGCTGTGGCAGGCACATTGAACATGGTGATCCCTGAGCCAAGTGTTTTAGGTACATAGTTGAAGAGATTGTCCATTCCCAACGTCAATTTCACCTTATTCCAAAAAGTCTGCGAAACGGATAAATTACAAAGTACATATTGTGGCAGGTCGCACCGAAAATAGGCATCATAGCTTTTATTCTCCTCCTTTACAAACACCCGGTCCTGTACATCAAACTTTTTCCCTCCCATATAAGAGGCACTGAACACAGCGTTCAATCGATAATTTTTCTTCATGTATTTGTAATCCATGCTTGCCGTAGCCGCATGGGGCGAGGTGGTATTCACCTGTATGCCTTTATTCTTACTTACATCTACAAAACTGTAAGTTCCATTCAGCGTCAGACAGTCCAGCACACTCCATCGTGCCAGCACTTCCAGTCCAAGCAGGCGTTGTTGGCTCAGGTTGGTATACTCAAAATTGTACTGCATATCGTAAATACGCCATACACCTTCAATCTTATCACGAAAATAGTTACCGTATGCTGTTCCGGAAACAAACAAACGGTCGTTACTGTACTCCGCTCCGAGCGAGAAATAATTGTTTTTCTCCGGTCGCATATTTTCATTACCGCGGATCATGAACATTCCCAGATGATCCCAGTTGAAGAACAACTCCTTGATACTCGGTGAGCGATAACCCATCGAATAGTTGGCACGAAGGCTCCAATGCTTATCAGGCGAATATTTGGCTGCCACTTTGGGCATTCCCATGAAACCAAATGCTTTCGAGAAGTTAGTACGGATACCAGCAGATATCATCCACCGAGGATTGATGGTCCATTCATCTTGCAGAAAGTATTCTGTTTCTTTCAATGCACGCGTTTTCAGGTCATGGTTAGCATTGCCGGAGAAACGATCGGAAGTCAATTCATCCGACGTATGCTCCATACCCAATATTAAGCTGTGTCCGTTGAAGTAATTGCTCGTAACGGTCAAACGTGGCTGATAAATGCTACTTTCATAATCCTTCTGCCGCTTGTCGATACGTTCATGGCGTTTGAAGCGATCGTAAAAATCAGCGTGCAGACTTCCTGTCACACTAAACCAGTCTTTCACATGATAAGTCACTTTAGTCCCGGCTGTCCAATCTCGTGCCTGGCTGAACGTCATATCCTGTATCAAGTCATACGTGTTCATGAAAAAAGAACTGCCATAAACCAGCACCGACAGATTCGGATTCGGATTATAGTACAGTTTCTGCGATACCGTAATGTGCTCTTTGCCTTCGATACCCATGGGTGGACGGACAGCATTGCTGACCACAATTATGTCATGTGGCAAGAAGGGATTCGCTTCCTTTGTGTAAACTTTCTTGTCATTTTCCGCCTGATACATATAAAAGGCATCACTCTCGCTATACCATACGTCGGTCTGCGACGTGAATTTTCCGGCCTTGAATCCGGCAGATACCCAGCTTTGTAAGTTAGGGCGATCTGCATTTTGCTCAAACATGTAAAGGAAGTCCTTCGGTTGCGGATGCTTGTAATTGCGTTCATTCATCTGCCCATAACGTATTCCGGCATCTATCGAGAGAGGTTTGTCTGTTTTCTTGGTAATCAAATTAATGACTGCACCGGCCGCACGTGATCCGTAGAGGGTACTGCTCGCACCTTTCACTATCTCGACGCGATCTATGGCATGCAGGTTAAAACGTTCGTAATCCAAATTACCCGCCATGTCGCCTGTCATGCGCTCTCCGTCCATCAAAAACAACACATGGCGTGCGTCCAACCCTTGCATGGAGATTTCATTACCGAACCCCACTTTCTGTATGTTAAGTCCAGGCGTTTCCTGCTGCAGTGCCTGTTGAAGATTACTATATCCGGCATCTACCAGTGCTTTGCCGCCAAGTACCTGTGTCGTAACCGGAGACATCTTGATGGGACGGGCTGTACGTGAACCTGTCACGACAACTTCATTTATTCCCAAGTTATCTTCTTTCATATAAATGACTTTTTCATCTTGTGTCCCTCCAATCTTCCCCGTCACAGGTACATAGCCGATATAAGTCACCTTATAATAGCAGATTCCCTTAGAAGGAAGCTTTAATTCAGCCTGTCCGGATGTATTCGTAATGGCATATTGGGGATTTCGCAAAGCTTCATTATCGGCATAGATCACATTGGCTGCGATAATGGGTTGTTCCGTGCCCTTCTCCAACACCTCTAACTTGACTTTTTGTTGTGCTGCCGTATGAACACATATCAGCAACATTAAGAATAGAATTGTAGTTACTCTTTTCATTCGTCGTTAAAAACATATTATGCAACGGAAGAAAGATTAGGCCTTTCCTTGGTCTTTCTTAGCCTCTTCCAAATCTTTCTCGTATTGTGCAAACTCTTCCTTAAAGCGATCGATACGGGTTTTATCGATTGTTTGCAAAAATGTTTCAGTGCGGACATTCATCATATTGTAATCTACAATAAACTCTATTTGGTTGGTATTCACGTTCAAATAACCATCTACTCTCGCTCCGCTCCCTTCTTGATTATCTTCGGCATCATCACCGGAAGTCGTAACATTACCATCTGTACCAACAAACTTAATCCATCCATCTCCGGGATATTCATCCTGTTCCCAACTGTTGAGCTGCATGATTTTCGTAGCACATTTGAAGCTAATGGCAAATGGCATAGCACCTACGCTGAAATCACTCAGGTTCAGTATCATCATACCGTCCTCACGCCAGGAAAAGTTAAATTTGGTTGGGCAACCACTCTTCAACAATGTCTTGTCCACACCATTCATTGTTGCTCTGGTAGAGAGTACAATATCTCCTGCAAGAATCTCTTTTGCCTTTTTAACATATGTCTGGGAAGGTGGCTCCTGTGTTATCTTTTCATCGCTATCACACGCACTTAATCCGAGAATTGTTATCATAAAGAAGCAAATCAACATAAAAGTATCAAATCTTATTTTATTATACATTTCAGTTTTCTTTTTATATAGTTTATAAATGATTTTCTTTTATTGATTTCTTCTACAGATACCTGTAGAAAGAAATAAAACATACTGTAAACCACTATCGAACTAAAGGAAGTTAGCAAAAGCAGGGCAGCAGGATTAAAGCAAGTCCCCCATACCTCTCCGATTGGATTACAATAAATAAATTATATAGGATAAGGAGTTAAGGGGTATTCACTAAAAACTCCTCCTTAACTCCTTTAGAACTTTAAATTAGTGTCAGGCAAAATATAATAATCTTACTATGATACACTTGCTGCTATTTTGTACCTACAAAATGCACAGATGCAGGGAAATTAGCTCCCAAGAATGTACCGGAAACGTCCAGTGTAAATTCTATTTGTTTAGAGCCACCATTATCCGTAATCTTTGCATCTCTCAAGTCGTCCAAATACAATTTGACCTTTATTCCCAACGGAAGCGACAAAGTGCCTGCTTCGTCCCCGTTGTAAGCTGTAATCTCGCCGGTTTCCTCATCTACTTCCACAGCCAAAGAAATAGTAATTGTACCCGGCATACTACCTATCTGCGGAAAATCACATTTCAAACGGCCACCCTCTATTTTATAAGTTGCAGCCCGTGATTCATAAGGCTTACCTTTCATTATGATATTATCCATCGTACCGCTATAAGTGCCTTCATAGTCACTTATAGCCAACACGTTGGTTATAGAGTTAGCACTCATCAACGGTGCAGCGAAAGAAGACTGCATAAATCCGAAACTTGCTGCAAAAAGAGCAATAAACAAAATACCTTTTTTCATAAAATTAAAGCATTAAATTAAACAAAAATTATAAACATCTCCTAAGACTTCTTCTTAAGAGCTTTTCTCCAATTGTACCCATCATTCTTATTACAACTCATAGAGATACTAAATCCTAACTTTTCAACTCCCGTACCTTTAGTATAATATCTATCAAGAAACGTCTTTGTCGATTCTCTATTGAATGTACTTTCTGAACAACAAAAAGAAGTTGCAGACCTCCCTTCCGGAGAATAAAAAACAGTCAGCTCTGGATAAACGAGATTGAAATTTTCCGGTAAATTTCCAAAAATAAGATTCTTTACCATCTTCAGATTAGATATATCAAATGTTTCCAATGCATCCAAACATTCAAGATCTAAGAAGCACGTTTTCAGCTCATCTTTCTTTGGCAGTTTAATTTCTTTCAGCGAAGGACAATCATAAACGATCAAATAACTGCCTTTGGATTCCTCTGCTTCTATCTCCTTTTCACGCTGTCCCCAAATAGTGTGGGTTAAATCTAATGTGCTCAAACCGGCAACAGTTCCGATATTAAGTACAAAAAGACTTCCGGCATTCGACAAGTCCAAGCTTCTCACATTCAGATTATTCAATACAAGATTGGTGACATATTTACCCAATTTGACAGAAGGCATGTTAGCACCACTTTGCGCAGCAGAATAAAGAGCGACTGCTGCACCTTCCCAATAAGGATTCTGTATAATGTATTGTATTCCCTCAAAGTTAGTCACTCCGGCATTAGCTTGAATAAGCAGAATCGTAGTCTTTTGAGCATATCCCAAATGCTTGCTAAGATCTATTTGGTCACCATTGAATAAATCAGAAAAATTGGCCTGTAAATAAGTACGCAAATTTTCATCTGGCACCTCCCTCAATGTGGTATACGTTTGTAAGGTTCCGCTCTCATCTTTTATCTTCATATCTATTTTCCCATTTGTTATAGCGTCCTTATTTTTAATATAGAAACGTACCAGATCCTTAATATTGTCTTTAGCTGTCCAGGGAAGGTAAAGTTTGGTAATATCATGCAAATCTGTTACTGTTTCATTACCATTTTCTTCTACTACAACGTTAACAAGATTATCATAATCATAAATATCATTACCAGTCAGATCAATTCCTGTAATCTGTTTGGGCAGTTTTGAAAAGTCGAATACAGGACCATAATCGTTATCTGACAATTTTACTTCTGTCAGATTGGGAAGAATATCAAGTTCCGACAAGTCAGAAAGTTTTGTTCCCGATAAATCTAAAGTAGTAGTATTATTAGCTAAATCATCCAACAGTAAGTTACCCTGTTCATTAAATTGGTATCCTTTCTGTTGCAAAATTGTCTTCAACTCACTATTCTTCATAGTCGTTTGGCTATATGACGGTGTATTGTCGTCATTGCACGACATTAAACACAGGCCCATTGTAAGAGCACTCAAACCGAGATAGTTTCTCAAATTGTTCATTTCATTACACTATTTATAATATATATTTTAATAGTTGCAAATTTACTGTAGGCAATTATACCTGACAATACCTATTAATCGGTAAATTAAATAGAAATGAAGAGGTGATTCCCCTATAACTGTCTATTAAAACGATACTTAAAAGATACAATGAAACAACTGCCGATCTGCTGAGTATATCGTTCGGACAATCCATGGGATGTAACGTTACGGCTATAGCTCTTTTTCTGACTGAGAATATCCGCCCAATACACAGAAAGTTCAGCTTTCTTATATTTAAGAAAACTCCATGACAAGTGGAGGTTCCAAACTACTTCGTTATCCTCACTTCTATTGATATTGGTACCGTTGCGAAACGTATGGGTTGTCTCACTTTTCAAACGTATATTACCCGGAAAAACGGCGTAAGCGGTCAATCCGAAAGAATAATCACGAATATAATTGTTTGTTTCCCTTAAAAGATTCGTAGAATGGCGGAATCGCCAGTCACCGCTCAAATCAAAACCTCCCCATTTAGGTTGGTAGCCTACACGTAGACCGGCATTATACAGTCGATTATGGGTAACGCTACGTTCGGGCTGTTCTCGTTGTCCATCGTTTACAAGACTCACGCTTTGGATAAATGAAGTACCGGTACGTGCAGACAAATTGAAGTAATGATTAATACGCTTTTGATAACGCATGGCAGCTTTTATATTCCAATTCCCGTTGACATTCACAGGACGGCTCTCAATACCTCCTGTCTGACTGTCATATATCACAGCCCTCGTCACATTGTTCAACATGCTCGTCCAATTCACGTCACCGCTTAGCCCGGTTTTCGTATCCCGAACTTCAAACCTTACCTTTTGGGTGTATGAAGATTTTAGATCGGGATTCCCACGAATGATATTCAAAGGGTCACTGTTGTCTGTTAGCGTAAGCAATTCTGCCAGTCCTGGTTGTTGAGTATTCCCTTCATAACTTAGTTGCACCCATGTCTTTCTTTTGCGCCATAAGATGGTAAGAGTGGGATGATAGTTTACAGAATATCTCAATGTATCAGCCTGTGTCCACCCTGTCTTTTGGTCAAGAGTTTGTCGTTTGGGTGTAACGGACAAACCGATAGTAATCTCCCACGTTTTATCAGTATAATTAAGATTAAGGGAAACTCCATGTGCCATCGTATGACTACGACTTTTGTTACTCAAACTATCGGTATATTCCACTTCGTAACCTTTCGGAAAATTACCGGTAGGTGTATGTTCTTCACCGTCTATCACAGGAGAAAGAACGTAAGTGTTACGGTCACGACTTTGGTTATCCAATTTAAATATGTATGACAACTGCGCCCTCAAGTTCTTGCGAAGTATTTGTGTCAGTATTAGTCCCAACTTAATAGTACGGTTTCTGTTCGGACTTTCTTGATATTGGTTACGGTAGAGTATAGAGTCATTGCCCTTTACATTCTGTAACTGATAATAGGTAGTGGATGATAAAGAGAAAGCTTTATTGTTGCCTCGTTCCTCCGAATATTGAACGGTCAGTCCCAAACTTGTACCTTTTGCATTCAGTCGTCGGGTAATGTCAGCACCGATAGAATATAGTCGGTTAATGCTTGATGACCTCGAAGTCATACAGATGTCATTCACCCGTATACTATCCTCAATTTGCTCACTCGCGTCTCTATTAAAGGGACTTGTTACATCTAACTTTGGATCTGCATTATAAGTAGCTTGCCTGTTACTATCATCATTAATACCTTTTAGAGCATTAAAACTTCCCGAAATATTAAGCAAGGTCTTTTTGTCAATGTTCCATCTCGCACTTAACATGGCACTTATCATACGATTCGTATGATAACCATTATCGGTCGCATACCGATAACGGTTTCCTGTCATCAGGTATTGCTCATAATAGGAAGTCCCGTTAATACCATTAATCGCATTGTTGTACATGATATTCCCATTGATATGTACTGTTTCTCCAAACTTCTTCAAGAAATTGACCGCTATGTTGTCTTGACGATTCTTTTTATTCTCAGTGGTTATATCACGATTACCACTCTTGGCAATAACGGACAGGTTTTCTCCATCAGCTTTGAAAAAGTTGCTTATTAACTCTGCCTCTTTCTTTTTCTTATTTCCCTTTCCCACAGCAACCGAAGTTATCAACGTACCATTAAGATCTTTTTTGGTTTGCAAATCGAGCACATAGTTTTCATCAACAGTCCTGACTCCGGTAAACTTTTCCATCTCACTACGCTTATCATAGACCTTTATCCTACTTATTAAATCGGCCGGCAAGTTTTCTAATGCCAATACATGATTCCCTGAAAAAAAAGCCTCACCATTCACATTGATTTCGCTAATGACAAGACCGTTGTATGATAAGGATTTACTTCGGTCGTCGTATTCCAGTCCCGGAATCTTTCTCACTAACTCCTCCAGATTTGAGCCTTCTGGAGTCCGGTAGGCATCAGCATTAATTACGGTCGTATCCCCTACCATATCTATCTCTTTGACGGGAGCAGTCACCAGCACTTCGGCCAGTTTGATACCACTTTTCATCAGAATATGTCCACAATCAGTATCCATCATATGCAGATCTAACTTCCGAAAGATAGTTGACATACCGATATAAGATATCCGCAACAAGTATTCCATTCGCTTTTGTGGTATAAACTCCAACTTGAAGCTCCCATTTGCATCACTCGCCATCCCCTTTACAAAAGCGGAATCCTTTCCTTCCAAAACGACCACGCTTGCATAAGGCAAACTTCTCTCTATCGAATCTTCGGAAAGAACGCAAACATGTCCTTTGACTATTTTCACCTGCTGAGCGGACAGGGTAGCTGAAAATAGCCATAAAAAGCATAAAAGTATGTTCATTCGTATATTCATTCCGAAGAAAACTAAACAGACGCAAAATTAGACAGTTTTCATTGGCTGCTCAATACCTTAAAATAGGTAATATGCCGATAATGCTTTACTATCCTTTTCAAAAAGGACTAATAATTCACGCTAGGAATGGAAATTCTTATCATGGCACTAAATCTGTAGCTTATTTCATTTAAAAAATTCAAATCAAAAAGAATCGGTCTGCATGCGGCACGTGATAAAGGAAAACAGAAACGATATCTGGGTATAAACATCATGGGTATAAATACACATTCTATCGAAATGAAGAATAGGAAATCCACTTAAAAGCATCAACATATGAGGCAATATTATCAATATCATCTAACATATTTATGGTATTTTTCATATAAATCCTAAAAAAAAGCAATGAAATGTGTTTGTTATGTGTCTTAGAATAATAGTTTTGCGAAATGTAGAAGTTCTTATTTTAATCAAAACCTATATTATTATGAAGAAATTTAAAATTTATAGAGATAATCAGCATATGGACGAATTCTTTCTAAAAAAGGGATTTGTCAAGTGATATTGCCAGCATAAGATATTTACTATTGCTGAGCATGCTATGGATATGAATAGCATACAACTCCATAGATGATTAAATTGTTGTGCATTTCTCGTGACAACCATTCATATACACTCAATACCTGTTCCTACTATACCTAATATTTTATCCATTATAAATTATTTATTCCGAACCATAACAAACAATTGGTTCTATGTTTAATTTAAACATTAATTTTATGAAAAAACAATTAGTAATTTTCATTCTGCTAGGAATTATTGCAATTCCTTCGTCAGTAAAAGCACAGAAACTAAAAGTTAGTTTAAGTGCCGGTCTATCCAAAAGCATTTTGAATAGCGATGTTTCTAATTTGGTCAATACACGTTATAATACCAAAACAGGTGTTGCAACAAGGGTAAATCTTGAATATAATTTTTTTAAAAATTTTATAGTAGGAACAGGACTGGGATTCATACAAAAGAATTATGAATACAAAAAGACGGATAATATTACAGGAACACATACACTGTATAAAAACAACTTTATGGATATACCGTTAAATGTAGGCTTGTATCTTTTTAATAACCCTCATAAAGAAAATGGTATATGGCTAAAAGTTCAAGGTGGCGTCTTCTATGAGTACTTCACAAAAATGCATCGGAAAGGCGAATATCCAATCTTTGCACAATTACAAGAAGATGGTTCCTACATCAAAGCTCAGGTAAATGAAACATACGATTTTAAGAGAAATGAAAACAACTTGAAAAGAAACCTATTCGGGATAGAGGGGACAGGAGAAGTTGGCTATTCTTTCAATAGGATCGACGTTTTTGCTTCATATACCTATCAGTATGGTCTTACCGATATATACAAAGCAAAAACTTCTTCTAATCGTAAATCAAAAAGAATCTCAAACATCATATCGTTAGGCGTTGCCTATAAATTTTAAAATTATAGATTATGAAAGCTAAAAAATATAATTGGACATTACGTCATTCCTTTCTTTTATTTCTTGTGATCTTTATCTCCAGCAGCTGCGTTGAAGATGTTACAGAATCAACCAAAGAACCAACACGGTATACAGCAAACGATATAAAATCATATTCTGACCTGTTTGATGTGTTTTGGAATACAATGAATCAAAGATATAATTATTTTTACGAGCAGAGCAGTTTTAATTGGGAAACGGTATATAATGAATATGCTCCGAAATTCAAAAAATTGAAAACGTTCAACAGAGATAAGCAGTATAGCAAAGCGGAAATCTCAGAAGATTGTAATAAAGCGATAGAATATTTTACAGAAATCATAGATCCCATCATAGACAGGCACTTCTATGTAAAGATTTCACTTCCTGTATCGCATAGTTTTATCAGAAATATCTACTTTCATGGTGGTATGAAGAGTAAAGAAAAGATATATACTTACCCTTTTGAACTCAAGTATGAATACATGAGATCTAAAATACAATCTGAAACAGGAGTATTCGGACAGGCCAACGATATGTTAGGTGGTTTCTTATCAGACAATCCTGACATATATTACTTCAGCTTTAAATCATTTACAATAAGTAATCATTATATATTGTCATTTGGCAGCGAATACTTGGATATAGACGATAAAAGTCCGTACTATTTAACAGAAAAAGAGATCAGAGATACTGTCGAAGCGAATAAAATTAAAGACCCCGCAGTAAAAAGTGCCCTAATTGAGAAATCGATAGAATACATGAATAAGTTTAACTCCTTCATGAGGTCTGAAATCGCACAAGATGCAATAAAAAAAATAGCGGATTTTAATCAATCAGAAAATCCAGACAATAGTTTTATTGAAGCATTATCCAAAGCAAAAGAAAATGCGCCTGATATAAATATTGAATTATCACAGTTAAGTGGTTTGAAAGAATTTAGATTAAATCCTAATTATACTACATGGTTTAAACAGCGCTCAACCGAACATTTACAATTAGCATGTGAATATACCGTCTTTCTATCAAACATAGATAATGTCATCAACAATCAATATAAAATAGATTTCTATAGAAACTTTTTGGTACCCCTCAAAGTTGGAAAAATAAAAAAGATAATACTGGATCTTAGAGGAAATGGTGGCGGTATGGTACTTGATGCAAGAACATTTACAGATCGTTTTATCACTAAAGATGCTATATTTGGTTACCAAAGATTTAAGGAAGATAATAATCCATTCAGTTATACCCCATGGATACCTTGCATGACAAAAACAACAGGCATTGGGATAAAAAAGGAAATACCGATAGTTATTCTTTTAGATAACAATAGTGCTAGTATGTCCGAAATCAGCACTTTAATGTTAAAAAGCCAAGGAAAACATGTCACAGTCGTAGGAGGCTATAGCGCTGGTGCAACTGCTGGATTGGGAGATTCGGATCAATTCAACGGAGGAATAAGAGGAAAGGTTAGTGACTATTTAGAGTTTTATATGCCTTTACTTGCAATGCAGGATGCAACCCATACTGTAATAGAAGGAATAGGTATCAAACCGGACCTACTAGTAGACCCACTAACAGAAGATGAAGTTCGTGAAATGGCTCTTTCACCTTTTACTCATATTGATCGTACATTAAAACAGGCAATAGAAGTCTTGAGCAATAATTAACACTTCTTTTTACAACTAAAACCGATGAGGTTCGAAAACCTACTAAATATTGGTTACCGCATTGATATTCCAATCACGATGTACTCTATTCAGTATACATCTATTGATAGAATATCAAGCGGTAATTTATTAAAAAGTGTGATTTTTTGTAGTCCTGCAGAAACTTATCGTTCATGCAGGACTTCCTAAACCATATCACATATCAGACGTCATACCCCATATGATAACATATAAAAACGCTCCTATTACGCCACCAATAAACATTTCCGGCAATGGATCATAATTTAAAAAACACTCCTCATTTCCACAGCGAGAAATAAAAATCCAAAAACAAGTCCCTGCTATAATCCCTAAAACAGTAGACAAAATAAACAGCCATTTGGCAGACAGACCTCTCCAATTTTGAGAATATGGCTTTTTTAGTTTTCTCATAGGTCGTTTTTTTAGAGTTCAACAGCAGACAAATCTGCCAAAGCCTTTTCAAAATCACGCTCGGCAGCCAACGTCTGATTAACTGTGTCATAATACAGGCCTATCTCAACGATATAGTTTAACAAGGATATCTCACCCACATCCAGTGCTTTCATCAGTAACGCGGTATTATTGAGTGCCTTGAGGGACTCACGATAGGCAATGGCTGTCTGCTGGAGACCACTGGCACGCATATATAAATTCCGGAGCCTGTCATAGAACTGCTGTTTGCTATCCTGCTCTCTGGCCTGTGCCGCCACAACACCGGCTTTAGCCTGCTTCACCCGATTCTTATTCTCCCATAAAGGGATGGAAATCCCCACACTTATTCCCTGATATTTTTGTCCAAGGGTCCTTTCCAGCGAATAACCGGCTGAAAATTTCGGAAGTATCATGGCCTTACCGAGCTTTACCTGCTCCTTACTGACCTCTATCTGTTGCTTTACATATTGCAGTAGCGGATTCTTTTGTTGAGCCGACAGATACCAGTCTTCAAAATTAGCAGGCAGCGAAGCCGGAGAATAGTTGCTCGCCTCAAAAATCACATCCATACCACCATTCAATCGTTTGAGTTCGGAAAGAAGAGCGTTCCTCTCCACTTCTATTCTTGACATCTCCCCTTGCACGGTGGAAAGATTCAACTGAACCTTATTGTACTCCAGAATACTGGCGTCTCCACGATCCAGTCGTTGTCGATAAGCATCGGCTATGGCTTGTGCATGTCGTAACCGGACTTTAAGTTCTTTTTTCAAACCGTTATAATAAACCAGATCAATGCAATATTGCTTCGCCTCCAAAAGCAGGTTAATTCTTTCAGAAGCATACTGAAGTTCTACCAGCTTATTCTGGTTGCCGGCCAAGCGACTTCGCATCCCGGTAAGGGTCGGAATGTCAAAAGTCTGTTTGATACTGAAATCCTGGCGATTACCGATCTTTCCGGGATTTCCCCAAAGATAACCAAACTCTACATCAGGGTCGGACAAGTATATACCTGTCTTATTCCCCAATTTCTGAGCGTTTGTTTCTTCTC
Source organism: Bacteroides fragilis NCTC 9343 (assembly GCF_000025985.1). Lineage (NCBI taxonomy): Bacteria > Pseudomonadati > Bacteroidota > Bacteroidia > Bacteroidales > Bacteroidaceae > Bacteroides > Bacteroides fragilis. The sequence goes on along the minus strand of NC_003228.3, from coordinate 2,507,325 downwards.
TCAATGCTTTCAGGGTTGAATTATTCTCCTCAATGGAGAAAAGTATGCTGTCTATGTTTTCTTGGGCGACAAGTGACACACTTGCCAGCAACACCATTATTAATATAATTGTTCTCATTTTAGTCTTCAGTTAGTTCAATTGTTTCAATTTTCTTTTCTTGTTTACGACTGATATACAGGTATATAATAGGAATAATAAATCCATTGAGGATAGTTGAACTCAAAAGTCCTCCCAAGATAACTTTGGCCATAGGACTTTGAATTTCATTACCGGGCAGTTCACCTCCCAATGCCAGCGGTATCAATGCCAATCCGGAAGACAAAGCTGTCATCAGAATCGGATTCAGACGGTCCAGAGAACCGTGCAGGATACTGTCATTCACAGACATTCCGGAAGCTCTCAGGCTGTTATACCTGTCTATCAACAGCATACCGTTACGGGTTGCAATACCAAAAAGAGAAATAAACCCGATAATGGCCGGGATACTCAATATACCGGATGTGAAATAGATACTGAACACACCTCCAATCAGTGCAAGTGGCAGATTCAGCAGGATTACCAATGACTGAGTCGCACTCTTGAACTCTTTGAACAAGAGCAGGAAAATAACCAGGATAGAGAAAATGGAAGTGATAGTGATAATACGCGAAGCAGCCTGCTCACTTTCAAACTGTCCGCCATATTCAATATGATATCCTTCGGGTAATTGTATCTCACTGTCAACTTTCGACTGAATATCATTTACTACTCCCCGTAAATCACGACCGGCAACATTGGCTGAAATAACAATCTTACGAGCCACATTCTCACGGCTAATCGTATTAGGCCCCATCGATGATGTCACATTGGCAATATTTTCCAACGGCACTTTACGACCATTGGCGTCCACGATCAGCTTGCGTATTCTCTCGGCACTAGCACGACTGGCATCATTCACCTTCAGCGTCAAATCAAAAGACCTATTTTCCTCGTATACCTGAGACACTGCCTCACCTCCCAGCATGACATTTACAATATCACCAAACTGAGGAAGTGTAACGCCATATTTAGCCAACATCTCCCGTTTGGGCTCGATCTTTAACTGTGGACGTTCTACCTGCTGCTCCACATTCAGGTCGGCTACACCTTCAATATCCTGAATCGAATTTTTTATCTGGTTTCCGATTTCATACATCCTGTTCAAGTCCGTACCAAACAACTTTATGGCGATATTAGCTCTCGATCCGGATAACATAGCATTGATACGGTGTGTAATAGGTGCACCAATTTCAATATTCACACCCGGAATAACCTTTATTTTCTCCCGGATTTCTGTCAGAACTTCATCCTTTGAACGCTTGTCGAGTATAAACGGCGCCTCTATTTCGGAAGTGTTCACACCCAAGGCATGCTCATCCAGTTCAGCACGTCCGGTCTTTCGTCCTACAGTCTGTACCTCCGGTACCGAGAGAAGTATATCTTCGGCCATCCGGCCTATCTTATCAGACTCTTCCAGAGAAATACCGGGCAAAGTACTGATGCTCACGGTGAACGAGCCTTCATTGAAAGGTGGAAGAAAACTACGTCCAAAGGAAGCCATCATCACCAACGAAACAATCAAAATGGCTCCGATAGCTCCCAAAACCACTTTCTTATGGCATAACGTCCACCGCAAAGCCATCCCATAACCGGATTTCAACTTACGAACCAAATAAGGGTCATGTTCCTCACCATTGTTCTTTGGTTTATTCAGCAGGTAACTGCATAAAACCGGTGTAAGGGTCAGAGCAACCACAGTGGAAGCAAAAAGTGAAATAACGAAAGTAATGCCCAATGGTGCCAACATCCTGCCTTCCATTCCGGAAAGGAAGAAAAGAGGAACAAAACTGGCTACAATAATCAGAGTGGAGTTTAAGATAGGCATACGTACTTCCTTGGAGGCCTCAAAGACAACTGTCAGAACATTTTTTTGTTCCTCTTTAGGTTTTTGCCTGTTCTCCCGCAAGCGTTTGAATACATTCTCCACATCCACAATTGCATCATCCACTAAAGAACCGATAGCTATGGCAATACCTCCCAAACTCATCGTATTGATGGTAAGCCCCAAAGTCTTCAAAGTAAGAATAGCTACAATAACCGAAAGCGGTATGGTAATCAATGAAATAACGGTAGTACGTATATTCATCAGGAATAAGAGCAGTACAATAATTACAAAGATACCGCCTTCATATAAAGACTTCTGAACATTATCAATCGAATTATTAATAAAACGGGATTGACGGAAAATATCGGTAGTAACCTTCACATCTTTAGGTAATACCTTTTGCAAATCCTCCAAAGACTTATCCAACTTACCGGTCAGATCAAGGGTACTTGTGTTGGGTTGCTTGGTGACAGTCAACAATATACCGGCTTTACCGCGTTCGGAAGCCAGTCCCATCTTGGGAGCCTTAGCACCGATTTTAACCTCAGCAATATTCTCCAGTGTAATGGGTACTTCATCAACATTCTTAATTACAGCCTTACGAAGGGCCTCCACCTTATTAGTGGATAATACGCCACGAACAATAAATTCATTTCCAAATTCATACAAAACACCACCGGCGGCATTCTGATTCATATCTTTCACTACGTCTATGACCTCGTTCAAGCCGATTCCATAATATTTCATCTTACCCGGATCAAGTAATATCTGGTACTCTTTAATATCACCCCCTAAAACTGTTACCTGGGCTACACCGCCAGTAGACAACAAACGGGGACGGATAGTCCAGTCTGCCATCGTTCGCAAATCCTGTAGGGATACACTATCGGAGGTCAAACCGATAATAAGCAACTCTCCCAGAATGGAGGACTGTGGACCTAAGGTTGGCTTACCCACATTGGAAGGCAAGGCGTCACCCAACACAGCCAACTTCTCGGAGACTATCTGACGGGCACGATAAATATCCGTACCCCAATTAAATTCGACCCATACAATAGAAAAACCTGTAGTAGAAGAAGAACGCACACGACGTACGTCAGTGGCACCATTTACAGCGGTTTCTACCGGAAAAGTCACCAGACGCTCCACCTCTTCAGGAGCCATCCCTTTAGCCTCCGTCATCACAACAACAGTAGGGGCATTCAGATCCGGGAAAACATCCACTTCCATATTCACAGCAGTATAAGTTCCCGCAATAATCAACAATAGAGCCCCTATCAGAACAACAATACGGTTGTTCAGAGAGAATTTTATAATTTTATTCAACATGATTTCTTCCTTTTATAATTAATGACTATGCCCTTCGGGCAACACCGATGAACTAGAAGCCAGCTTTACCTGATAAGCACCTTTAACGACCACTCTCTCACCCTCTTTCAAGCCAGAAAGTATTCTCACGTTTTTACCGTCACTCTCTCCGATACCGACTTCACGCTTCACGAACTCCTCCTCTGCTATTTGCAGGTAGACAAAATAGATACCCTGTTCTTCCGTCAATGCAGTAACAGGAATAGAAAATACGTTATTTTGGGGAGTGGTGAGCAGGTATACCTCTACATAAGAACCGGGAATGAAATCACCGATATTATCGAACTCAAAAGTAATCGGGATATAGAAAGAAGATTCAGCAGCGGCTTTGCCAAAGGATAATAAACGCCCGTGAAGATCTTCCAACCTATAAACCTTGTTATTGTAGGATACCATGAAGTTGGCTCCCCTGATTTTCTTAAGTTCATTGAAATAGTTTTCTGAAACATCGGCTCGCAGTTGCAATCTCCGGTTCTTGGAAATTGTAGCAACAGGCTGTCCGACAGTCACGTATTCCCCCTGACTCACCAGCCTGTTTTTGACATATCCACTGATGGGAGAAGTAACTTTTACCCCGGAAACAGTTACATTGGCAGCTTGGGCTTCATAAGCAGTTCTGGCATTTTCATATTTCATACGAGTCTGTTCGAACTCTTTAGCGGAAATAATCTTATCCTTTACCAGACCTTCTGCACGCTGATACTCTTTCAAGGCAGTTTCATAGGCAATCTTGGCTTTTGCCACCGGATCTCCTTCATAAAGATTTTTAGCTGAAATGGTTACAATAGTACTTCCCACACCAACAGTTGCTCCTTCGATGATGTTTTGTCCGGGAAAAGATACGACACCATTGGTCGTGGCGACAATAGTTTCTTCATCTCCTTGGGCTGCCTGTATCTGTCCGCTGGTTCTGATTACCTGTGCAAAAGATCCGGGTACCACATTATATATCTCCAACCCGATAGCTTCCGCCTGTTGCCGAGTGAAAATGATTTCGTCCTCATGTCCCTTGCCGGAGTTCTCTATTTCACTATGGTTGTCTCCATCACTTTCCCGATGATCATGACCGTCGTCATTCCGGTGAACCTCTGAGGAAGAGGCCGAGCGGGTGTCACTCTGTTTCGAATCGCAAGATATCAGGGAGATTGAAGTGGCCGCAGCCAGTATAATAAATATATATATTTTCATTTTTGTTATATTTTAAAGTTGAATTGAAAAGGAAGGACAACCTTGCCAACCATTGTAAAACAACGCAAAGACAAGGCTACTCCCCCATTTTTTTTGTTTGAGAGTTTCCTCTGTAATACAGAATAGTGCCAATAAACAACACGAATACTGAGAATACCCATTCCGGCATCTGCAAGCATATCACCGAACTAATAATCGTTGCCCCCAAGAAGCCCTGTTCAGGCAGCAATGGTCTATCTGAAAGGGAAAATATCGTCTATCCAAAATTTCGATTTCACATTGATTGACAACCTCATATTTTGTTCCATAATTGATTAGCCAAGAAAGTTTTAACCGTGTCATAAACAGTCAGAGCACATATCCCTGTCATTACCGATTCTGGTTCGTTTGGGCTTTCTCCCAAAGTGGTGAAATCTAATTATCAAAAGATAAATATTGGAGGTAACTGATTACAGTTACCGGAAAGAATAGCAGATATTACAGTATTATAAACCCTGCAATAAATACTTAAGAGAAAAAATAGGGAGGAGCACGCAATCCGCTGCTCTCACCCAACACTACGGACGTATAAGAGACAACATACCTATCGTATGTGTTTTCAGAGATTGGTATATCGAAATGAATAGTCAGAATGTCAGCAAACAGATATAGAACCGGCAAGTGGATATTCATCAGGCTTCCATCATGCAGATTACTTTTATCAACGCTGGAAGGAAAAATATAACCAGCTTGTGATACACAGGTGTTTTCATTATGTGCATCTTGCCCCGCCTCATGATCCGTATGCCCATCATTGTAGATATCGTCTTGTTCACATAATTCCATCACCGTACACATCATCTCTTTATGATGGTGATGCGGAATAGCGGAAAGCACTATTAAGAATAGTGTCGCTATGGCAAGTGGATATACGAAAAAGATACGCTTCATCTGTTTGGTTTTTACTTTCGGGACAAAAATAGAGTATATTTCTTGCAACCAAGTTGCAAACATGTTACAATGTTATTTTTCTCAATTTTTTGTTCTAAACCCCATTTGTTATAGAACCTATTATTTTAACTTCACAAACAGATTCATATTAATATATCAAGTTACTCAAAGGCCATTTGGTGGTAAGTTTTCTTTTACTCATGGAATCTAATTCAGTTTTCAGAAGTGTAAACCCTCGTTTATAGTTGACAAAAAAGCAAGTATCCCAGCTTTCTCCTGAAGAATCCATCCGTGAAGTGAAGAAGCGTATTTTATACTAAACCAGCTGAAAATCAATATCTTTAAAAAGTAAGATTTCTGTCTTCAAAAGCTTTGTTTTAACACAGAGTTAAAGCTTGTTCTTTGGATGTGAATAAGAAGTTCTTTAAATGCAAAAGACTTGTTATTTGCGCACAAGAACCTGACAACTGTAAGTTCAAGATAGAAGTGCAAAAACGACAGTGTGTCGTAAGCCCTCAACCATGAAAAACACTGCATTGGTTTGCCTCAGCGGCAGGAGACGCAAAGTCTCCTGAGAGCGGAACCGTTAAAGAGAATACAACAAGCAATGTGAACAAACAGAAAGAGGAGACCGAAATCTCCTCATGATTAGTTAACTTTGCATTGCTTATGTACAAACAACTAACCTCAGAACAAAGATACACAATTTCCGTGTTACTTCAAAAGAAGTGTAGGAAAAGCGAGATAGCGAAAGCTATTGGAGTGAGTAATTCCACCATTACACGCGAACTGGAGCGCAATTCCAGTTCACGTGGAGTGTATAAGTGGGACAAGGCGCAGCGTCAGGCAGACAAACGCAGACATAAGGCTCCCGGCAACCGTTCTGTCAAGCCCTATGTCCGTACTATGGCTATAGACTTGCTGAAACATGAACAGTGGTCTCCGGAACAAATATCAGGCTATTTGGCAAGAAACGGTGTCAGAATTTCACATGAGACAATCTACGCCATCATCCGTAAAGACAAGTACATCGAAAGAGGTAGCTTGTATAAGTATTGCCGGCATCAACTGAAGCACCGTCGCAGACCTGTCGGAAAACATACCATGATACCGGACAGGGCAAGTATACACCAACGGCCTCCTGAGGCTGACGGCAAGCGATTCGGAGACTTTGAGATGGATACCATCGTTGGCGGCAATAATCAAGGAGCCATCCTTACGATAGTGGAACGTAGTACGAACATGCTGTTCATGAAGAAGCTCAAGTTTGGAAAGGATGCTGAAGAACTTGCGAAAGCAGCAATACAACTCTTGTCACCATACAAAGGAAACATCAAGACCGTTACCACGGATAACGGATGTGAGTTTTATGCCCACAAAGCTATTGCCAAAGGGCTTGATTCCACTGTGTATTTTGCTGATCCATACTCTTCATGGCAGAAGGGAGCCATAGAGAATGCCAATGGACTCATAAGACAATATATTCCAAAGTCTTCACCTATAAAAAAAATAAATGACACCGATATTGACGCTATTATGAATAAAATCAATAACAGACCAAGAAAAAAATTGGATTTCTCAACACCATTTGAGATGTTTTCCTCTTACTTGTTGTAAATTTGCACTTGCTTGTTGAATTCACGAACCTGCAAAAGGCGTTAACAATGTTAATTGAAAAAAGGTACAAGGATGAAGATACCGGTTCAGACGGCGTAAACTCACTTCCGAAACTTAAGTTATCTTATTCAGCCTGTGTCTATTTTTTCTTATAAAAGCAAACAAAAAGAACAATTATCAACTTGAAAATAAAGAAATAAAGAATTTACCACCAAATTTAAAGAAGAACCGAAAAATAGACAATCAACACTTTTTCATCCCCGAAAGGTTCGACAGGTTCTTCCGGTTTTTCAACCGGAGATGTACTTGGCAAATCCGTTTAGGGTTCACCTGCGGAACAACCCGTAACGGACAACACAAGCCATACAAAGAAAAATAAGAGTTTCGTTTTCATATCTGCTATTTTTAAGTTATTCCTTTGATACAAAGGTAAAGGCAAAGCCCCGCAACGTCTTTGCTGCGAGGCTCAATTTGTTTTGCCAGGAAGTTCACTACCTTTTTTCTTGATTATTCAGTACCGGACTGAATGTGACTTAATTCACTTATCTGTTTCTTCACTCCATTGTTTACCGAAACTCGTCTGTTCCGTTTCCACACACCCACGATGTCCGTGTACTTTACATTCATCCAACGCTGATTGTAGCTGCCGGAATTCATCATCGGAAAGCGTGACATTCCAAGCTCCCAGATTCTCCAGAATCCTTTCCTGATTCTTGGAACCGGGAATAGGTACGACATTGGGATATTTATGGAGCATCCACGCAAGCGATATCTGGGCGTTGGTAGCATGTTTCTCCACAGCGAACCGATGCAGCAAATCGAGTATGGGCTGGTTGGCCTCGATATTCTCTTTCGATAATTGGGGGACGAATTTCCGCACGTCATCGAAGCCGAACTGATCCTGTGGCGTTACCTTGCCCGAAAGGAATCCGCTTGCAATCGGCGAGAACGGTACGACTCCGATTCCTTTTTCAAGGCATACCGGAAAAATCTCCGTTTCGCAATCGCGTTCCACCATCGAATAGATGTTCTGGACGGCGGATAATGGAGTAATCTTATGTGCCGCCCGTATCTGGTCGGCCGATACTTGCGACAATCCCCAACCACGTATCAGTCCTTCCTGAATAAGCCGTCCCATGACGGTTGCCACATCCTCAAGCCGGACTGCCTCACTGATACGGTGCAGGTAATACAGGTCGATATAATCCGTACGAAGTCTGCTCATGGAATCTTCAAGATGCCGGCGTACCTCCCGGTAGAGATTCGTCTCGTCCGGTTTCGAGAGTTCACCAATATGAAATTTGGTGGCGAGCACCACCTTCTTACGGAACGGTTCAATCGCCTTACCCACCAATTCCTCGTTATGTCCGGCGTAGAATTGTTCTTTGCCATAGGCTTCCGCCGTATCGAAATGCGTGCAGCCGTAGTCGTATGCCCCGCGGATGGCTTCTATGGTATACGCTTCGGGTGGCACTTGCCCGTAACCGTGGCTGAATCCCATACATCCCATTCCTATCGGAGATACTTCCAGCTGTCCTAATTTCCTTTTATCCATACTATTATCTTTTTAGAGTGAGATTATTATTGAATTACTTTATTTCCTTATTTTTAACCACTTCCCATAAGTCAGCATCCGCCAGCCCCATTCCAGAGGCCCAAAGCGGAAATAGGAGAGCCATAGGACACTGAATGCCATCTGGACAAGAAAGACGTAGAAAGCTATGGATTCTGTTCCTGTCAATCCAATGCCGGCCCCCAGTCCGAAGCCGATACCGTAGAAGAGAACCATGCCCCATACCGACTGTCCCACGTAATTAGTCAGTGCCATTCTCCCCGGAGCGGCAAGACAGCGCCACAAGCACCACTCTCTACCATGCAGATACAGGAGACAGATAGCAGAAACGTATGCAAAACCTAAAGGATAGACACTTGCCGTATAGATGGCGGTGTGTGCAGTCGTTCCGAAAGGATGCCCGTTTACCGCACTCCAGGCATAGAGAACGGATAGGGGAAGTCCCAGCAGAAAACCGTATGTCACCGTTTTTTTCAGTAGTACCCGATTGGCCTCAAGATCGGCGTATATTTGCTTTCGTCCGATGTAGAAGCCCAATAAGAACAATCCCAATACCTTAAAATAGCGATTGCCGTCGATAAATTCCTGCAAGCGCACCCATGCACCTTGTACCAGGAATTGAAAGACCCCTCCGTAGTTTTCCGCGTCGCGTAGCCAGATTCCGAAGTTATATTCCGTTATACCATATAAATTGCAATAGTGCTGTTGCATTCGCACTGCGGGAGCCGACCGGGACACTCCGAATGTACCGGCCAACCAATCAATCAGAATAGGAAGTAGCAATAAGACAGCGGAAGTCCCCAGCAACACTCTGTCCGAAACATGCCGGAAAAGAGGGAGCAACATGCCCAATAAGGCATACAACAACAAGATGTCCCCACTCCAGATAAACATCAGATGCAGAAAACCAATGGCGGCCAGAACAATCATCCGCCGGTAAAAAATACGGAATCCGTCCGTTCCCTTTTTAACCGCGTTGCTGATTATGATTGAGAATCCGATACCGAACAGCAGCGAGAATATGGTGTAGAACTTACCGTCCACGAAAAGGTATTGAAGAAAGCGGACTATCTTGTCTATTTCCGCCGTAGGCATAGCCTCCGTAATTTCCGGTTTTTGAAAAGTGTAAAGCGAGAATTCCGGAAAGTTGGCAAAGCAGATTCCCAGCAATGCAAATCCTCTTAGAGCATCGAGGATGACATGGCGTTCCGAGGCCTTCACGGGTGCCATGTCTTTTATGTCTATTTCCTTATTCATTGATTCTTTCTTTTACCGGATTCTCACAAGCATGAGTGGAGAAAATTCCTACCAAATTTTACTAAAAATTTAAAGCCTATTTCTCCTTTAAGGCATTCTTAAAGAAAGCATCTATCTTGTCGAACGGAATCACGTTGAGATTATCGTATAAATCGACATGGTTGGCTCCGGGTATAATCAACAGTTCCTTGTTACTACCCGTCAGCCGTTTGTAGGCATCCTCGCTGAAATAGCGGGAATGAGCTTTTTCTCCATGAATCATCAACACGGCACTGCGGATTTCGCTGATATAGGTGAGCAGTGGCATATTGATGAATGACAATACGCTGGTTTTCGTGATTCCCTCGTTGGAGTTCGGTGAACGGCGATGGTAGCCTCGTTCCGTCTTGTAGTAGTCGTGATACTCCTTGACGAATTGCGGAGTATCGTCCGTTACGGGGTCAAGTACGCCACCATCGCGTACATAGCTGTCATCACGATAATCCTCAGTACGCTGTGCGTTGAGTTGTTCGCGCAATTTGTAACGGTCATCGGAGCTCATGGCGTCGAAATACCCGTTGGCATTTACCCGGCTCATATCATACATAGTGGATGTTACCGTCGCTTTGATACGAGGGTCATTGGCCGCAGCATTAAGTGCAAACCCGCCCCAACCGCAGATGCCTAAGATTCCGATACGTTCCGGATCGACATCCGCACGGGATGTCAGATAATCGACTGCCGCGCTGAAATCCTCCGTACTGATTTCGGGTGACGTAAGATAGCGAGGTGTACCACCACTTTCGCCGTAATAGGAGGGATCGAAAGCAATGGTCAGAAAGCCTCGTTCGGCAAGTGTCTGGGCATAACGGCCTGACACTTGTTCTTTCACCGCACCGTAAGGGCCACTGACGGCAATGGCTGCCAGACGTCCTTGCGTATTTTTCGGCTTGTAAAGGTCTGCGGCAAGCGTAATGCCGTAACGGTTGTGAAACGTGATTTTCGTATGTTCCACCTTATCACTCTGCGGAAAGGTCTTATCCCATTCCTGCGTCAATTTCAATGCTTCCATATCGGTTGAATTTATATATTTTGTTGTTGTCGTTTCTTGTGCCATGACATTCTCAAAGATCAGGAACGTCAATATGGCGATTGCTTGTAACTTCATAGCCGTATTATTTTATTTTATAGCGGAGCCAGACAATATCTGTTTCCCATTGTTCCACACTCTCTAATTTCAGCTTGTACGGGTTACATTCCATACGGGAAATTCCATCGAAAACCGCCGTCTGTCCCTTGCGACCATCAATACCCGGAGCTACCATAATACTTACTTCGTCAATCAGTCCGGCCTCCAGGAAACCGCCACAGATATGCCCTCCCCCGACAATCGCCAAGCGTTCGACGCCGAAATGTTCGTGAAGCAGCTCCATCGCTCCCGGCAAGTCAATGCGTTCCGCACCGGCGGCAATCCACGAAATACCCAATGTGCGCAGCGTTTCCAGATATTCCTCGGACACCCGTTCACTGACAATACAAAGTAGAGGATACCCGTCAGCTTCCCCCTCCTGCCAGCGCAGTTTCCCATAGGTATCGACAATGATCGTATATTCGTCCGATTTACTGGCGACATATACGGATTTATGACCTATTGAAGTTCCCTCCATGGGGGTACTTTCCCCTTTGACGGCGGAACATTCGAGTGCGGTAGTTATTCGTCCTGACAGTTTCGAGCAAGGCCCCAGTTTTTCCAAGGCTATGTAATATTCATCCGTACTCAGTTGCCCGACCATCGGGCAGTCGATGCGGCCATCGACCGAAGTCATCATGTGACTGATTATATATGGTCTCATATTCTTGGTTTTTATTTATAATGCAAAAGTAAGGCAGCTTCTCCGCTCTGCCGGTAGACAAATTACGGATTATACTACCTTATTTACTGATTCTTTATCGGCCTACCTGACGTTGCTGTTCCGCATTGTACCGGTCTCCCACAACGGGAATAGCAGCCACGGCATCCTCTAACTCTTTCCACTCCCCAGAGCTGATGTTGAAGTCGAGTGTGCGCAGGTTTTCCTCCAGATGAGACAGTTTTGTCGTTCCCGGAATCGGTACGATCCACGGTGCTTTCTGAAGCAACCAGCCAAGAGCCACCTGTGCCGAGGTCATGCTCCGTGTACGACCAAAAGCTTGCAGCGCATTTACGATGCGGGTATTCGCACGCATCGCTTCCGGCTGGAAACGCGGCAAGGTCTGACGGTTGTCGTTGTTTACATCGAAGACCGTATATTCGTTGATGCAACCTCCCAAAAAACCACGGTTAATCGGACTATACGGTACAAAGCCGATACCCAACTCCCGGCATACATTGAGAACGCCGTTTTCTTCCACCAGGCGGTGCATCAGATGGTACTCGCTTTGGATAGCTGTCAGCGGACAAATGGCGTGGGCCTTACGGATTGTTTCGGCACTGACCTCGCACATACCCCAGCGTTGCACTTTACCTTCCTTGATCAAGTCGGCAATGGTAGCCGCCACCTCCTCGGCCGGGGTGTTCGGGTCTGCACGATGCTGGTAGAACATCGGCAGTGATTCGAGTCTCAATCGGCGAAGCGACTCCTCGCAATAGCGGCGGATGGTTGCCGGACGGCTGTCCTGACGACCGGTTCCTTTGCCGTCGATGACTTCATGCCCGAATTTAGTCGTTACGTTAATCCGTCCCTTGAATTCGGACAGCGCTTCTCCTGCCAGGTTCTCATTGGTCAATGGTCCATAAATGATAGCCGTATCGAAGAGCGTTACACCGCGATCCACCGCTTCATGCAACAATCGGATACACTCTTTCTTATCCGGGTGTTGGCTGCGGTTGTAAGTCATGCCCATCACGCCGAAGCCGAGTGCTGACACCTCGAAGGCAGCCTTACCCGTACCCAATACACGATGTCCCTTGATATGGGCTGCATCGGTATCCACATCGGATGTTTCCGTTTGTTTCGCTTCTGAAGCGAATACTTTGCCCAATCCCGAAGGCATGGCCATTGCAGCTCCTGCCAATGCAGCCGTCTTGAGAAATCCACGACGGCTGATATCCATTTTATTGTTTTCTTCCATGATTTTATGTTTTATGCATTATAACTTAATGGATGGAAAATGCCCCGTCCACTAAAAGGGCGTACCCGTCTACGAAACTTGCCTGCGATGAGCAAAGCCACAATACGGCATTGGCTATCTCTTCCGGCTTACCGAGACGTCCGGCAGGAATATCACGAACCAGTTCCTTTTCCAGATCAGGGTTACGCCGTATCAGTTCTTCGGCCATAGGTGTTCGGATCACACCCGGACAGACGGCATTGATACGGATTCCTTTTGCCGAGTAGTCGATGGCAGCCGTACGGGTCAGACCGATTACCGCATGCTTGCAGGCGATATAGGCCGCTTGTCCGGGGAATCCCGTAACGCCGCCTTGCGATGAGGTATTGACAATAGCACCACCGCCTTGTTGCAGCATCTGGATAATCTCGTAACGCATGCAGTTCCAGACACCTTTCAGATCGACAGCTACCGTACGGTCGAACTCCTCGTCGGTAATCTCGGCCATCGGTCGTTGCGGGGTCTGTATCCCGGCATTGTTCAATGCAGCGTCCAGTCTGCCGTAAGTCGCAACGGTCCAGTCGATCATCTCCTTTACAGCCCGCGTGTCGGACACATCGCAGCGATATGCCACAGCTTTATACCCTTCTGAAACCAACTTCCCGGCTTGTTCTTTCGGTTCATTGATGTCCACCAATACTACGGTTGCACCCGCTTTTGCAAATGCTTCTGCCGAGGCCAGCCCGATACCTGCCGATGCACCCGTTACCATTGCTACCTTTTCATTCATTGTTTCCATGATTCTTTTGTTTTAATGTTCTGATGCAAAGTTACGAAGAGAGTCCCGCAACAATTTTGCTGCAAAGCTCATTCTGCTTTGTTATAAAGTTCAATTTGTTAAAATAATACCATTGGATATTTTACAATATAAATTTCCTTCCAGATCCATATATTATTCCCTCTGTTTGAATACGATTCTGTTTTTGCACCACAGTAGAAGTCTTTCATATTCCCACGCAAACAATATGTTTAGAAATGTATACCCCAAAATAGATAGACAAGGGAAGTCTTGGTTTATTCCGAGCATGCATGATCCGGTAACAGAAGCAGCCAAAGTTTGTCGGCATGCCTCTTCATAAACTTTCGAAATTTTAAGGAGACCTCTTTTTTCTCATATTTCATGACCAGACCATATCCACTTTGAAAAACGAATACCGGTACTCCATAATGCCCATAGTGGGAAATCAAATCCAGGAATAAACCGGAATCAAATTCAAGGAAACTATCTATAAGCTCCTTATTTCTTTCAGGATAATATACATGCTGATTTTCAAGTACGACATTTGAAAACCGGTGAATATAATTATGCAAAATAATAATCAATATGGATATACTTCTTAGCACGAGGGTATCATCCAAGGTCATTTGGTATTTCTCATTAATCATAAATTCCCTTTTTTCATGTTTGAGATATATAAGCATCACGCCACGTCAGGGCTGTAACATAATAATGGCAGTATTGTAACCAGGGATATACCGGATAGTAAAGAGTCGATGGCTGGTAAAAAGACCGCAATCGAAAATCTGACTTTCCGGTCATGACCGCACGCTACAATCAGTGTAAAGAGATGAAATGGCAGCCAGGTCTTCCGTTTTCAGGTGAGATGAAAACACTGGAGTAAAAGTAAATTGCCTGAAACGGATAACGAGACTGCCATATAAATTCGGTGGCTACTATGGCCATTTAAACCTGGGAACGATATAAATTCGTCCGGTATAATCTCATCGATACTGCCGATCAGAATAGCCCTCCTCACCGGAATTCTTGATACTCGCTATATGTCCAATTTAGACCTGCAAAATTGGAATATTCAAATGCAAGAACTGCATTTTCCAATTGGAGGTTGCGAAATCCGGACCAACGGCTATTCTCCTCCATAGTCCGTGTTGCTGATTGTTCCCATATTTTTTGAATCCATAACGATTTGCTTTAATGTTCTGGTGCAAAATTACGAATTGAGCCCCGCAACAACTTTGCTGCGAGGCTCAACGTTCTTTGTCAAGAAGTTCATTTTGTTAAAAAAGGAACAGGATGTATCTTATGGACTATTTCAATAGGTTATGGGACTACCGATGATACCATGTATTACATGCAGGCTGCTGTCCTTTGTTGCTGCTTGTTCGATGCGGTGGATCGGTTCGTCCCATGCGTGACGGGACAGTGAAAATTTGCTGTTGTGCACCGGAAGGACTTTAGCCGCATCCAGTTCGTGAACCTCTACCGGAAGCTGTTCGGGCATCGTATGTATATACCGCCAGTCTTCGTTGTATTGCCCGTTTTCGAGGATGGCAAGGTCGATATGCGGAAACCGTTTGCCGATTTCCGAGAAATGAGCGCCGTAGCCGCTATCACCGCCAATATAGACCGTAGAGTGCCCTTCGAGCATGAATGAAGCCCACAACGAGGGATTCTGCCGAAGGAACCGGCCTGAAAAATGGCGGGCAGGCAAACACGTAATCCGAAAGCCGGGTTCGGAGGTATATACTTCATTCCAGTCCATTTCGACAATCTTCTCTGCAGAATATCCCCAGTATTCAAGATGTTCCCCCACACCGAGCGGACAGATGACTTTGTCCACTTTGTCACGTATCGCTTTCACAGTCCCGTAATCGAGGTGGTCGTAATGGTCGTGCGTGATGATAAGGTAATCCACCTCCGGGATGTCTTCCGGCGAGTAAATGTCCGTCCCCTTGAAAGGCTTCATCATAAGAGAGGCCGGGAACCCCGTCGTCAGCACCGGATCGACCAATATTTTCTTACCGCCGTTAATCAGCAGGTAAGACGAGTGGCCGAACCATACGACGGCATCTTTCGACAGGTCCAATTGTTTCAGGTCGGTCTTGACCGCATGGATGCTTTCGGACGGAACAAGATTGTCCGGTTTCTTTTCCGTCAGGTTGTCCCACATGATCCGCCACCGGCTTTTATCGGTGGTCATAAACGGAGTCGGTTCCTGATTTACGAATTGCCCCTTTTTGTAGTTCGGAGAACGTTCGATCCGTACCAGTCGTTCTCCACGAGGAGTACGGCCGAAAGCCGGATGGTTCAAAACGATAATAACGGTAAGAACCAATACTATAAAAATGGATATACATATAATCATTTTCTGTTTCATCCAATCATGGTTTTATCTTACGAATAAATTTGGCGGGATTGCCCGCGACAAGGGTATTTGGCTCTACATCATGCATGACAACACTGCCGGCTCCGACCACAGCATTCTCACCGATGGTAATGCCTCCCGCCGATATCATCAGACAGCCCGGCATGACAATCACATTACGTCCGAACTTCACGTTAGCGGTACGGACACCCGAAAACGGTGTTTCGATACGGCAATTCTCTCCGAGATGCGGAAAAACCTTGTGCAATAATTCACGATATTCCTCCGTATCCGGCATCGTATGATTCAACCGGAAGATATTTTGCCGTAACTCTTTTGTTACTACCAGTTCTTCTTCCGTCTGGTACAGGCAGTCTATTCTGAATTCTTCCATATCATTTATAATAAATAATAAACAGACAGACTCCTTGTCCGAAAATCCGTCCGCGATTATATTCCTCGTATATTCTACAATGATGCTTCAAGTATTTCATAAATGTCCTTTTCCGTAAGCGGAGCAAACCGTAAATATCCACACTGAACTTCACAAAACGTTCCAGCGTGTGGTCGTTGAGGATATGTCGCATCCATCTCGGTGTGATGATGGCGAGCCCTTTCCCGAAAATCAAACGGGTCGGAGTATAATATGCGAAATTTTCCATATCTGTCGTTTTTAGAGTTTTTCAATAATCTGCTTCGACCATCCGGCGACGTTTGCCGTACCACCGTTGAACAGTCGGCCTTCTTCCCATTCGATTTTGGGATAGAGTTTCTTGAGTTGTTTCACGCTACCCGTGATTGAACTGCCACCCGAAGTGGCAAAAGGAATAACGGCTTTACCCGCGAAATCATATTTCTCAAGAAAGGTATTGACCGGACGCGGACACAAGTCCCACCATAGCGGATAACCGAGGAACACCACATCGTAATCTTTCAGATCAATCGTTTCTCCACCCAATGCAGGACGTGATTTTTCGTCTGTCATCTCCACCGAACTGCGGCTCGCTTTGTCGTTCCAGTCAAGATCCGACGAAGTGTAGGCCGTAGCCGGAGTAATCCGGTAAAGTTTACCGCCAGTCTCTTTTGCGATAGCGATTGCCACTTTCTCTGTCGTCCCCGTGCAGGAGAAATAGGCTACAAGGATTTTCTTGTCGGACGGCCTGTCGGTATCCGCTGTCTGTTTTTGTGCTTTCGACGGGCAACTGAAAGTAAGCAGGCTCATAAGTATCAATACTAACTGTTTCATGTCATTTTAATTTAGAATATTCTTCATCACCGACAGGTTCCAGCCATTCGGTACTGTTGTTCTCACCGGGCACTTCGATGGCTAAATGCGAAAACCAGCTGTCGGGAGCCGCCCCGTGCCAATGTTTCACGCCTGCCGGAATATTGATAGCATCCCCGGGACGCAGTTCCACCGGCTCTTTGCCCCATTCCTGATAGTAGCCGCGACCGCCCACGCATACGAGTGTCTGACCGCCGCCTTTTGTTGCCTTGTGCACATGCCAGTTGTTGCGGCAGCCCGGTTCGAAGGTCACATTTACCACGGGGACTCCGTCCGTTACTACGGGAGCCGTGTAACTTTGACCGATGAAATACTTGGCGTAGGCATCGTTGGGGTTCCCCACAGGGAAAATGATGGTTTGCGCATACGCTTCGAGCGAACTTGCCGCTACGCTGTCGGCATTACCGTCGGTCCAAACTTCTTTTGCCATACGGAAAGCCGCCCACGCTTTCGGCCAGCCCGCGTAGAATGCGGCATGGGTGAGTATTTCGGCTATCTCGGTTCGGGTCACTCCGTTCTTCTTCGCCGATTCGAGATGGTACTTGAACGAGGAATCGGTCAGTCCCTGCGACATCAGGGCCACTACGGTTACGATGGAACGATCGCGGAGCGAAAGCAGATCGTTCCGGCTCCACACTTCCCCGAAAAGAATATCATCGTTCAAACGTGCAAATTCGGGGGCAAATTCTCCGAGCGCATCGCGTCCGGCAGTCTGTTGAATTTTTACTTGTGATTTTGCCATGATCGGAAAAATTAAAGTCAATAATAAAGCTAATGATGCTACTTTTGTTTTCATACGATATGATTTTTAGTTCGACATTTCCAAGACAACCGACATGTCTTTCCTGTTTCCGATACAAAAGTACAGGTATTATTCCACAACAGCTTTGCTGTAAGGCTCAAACTGTTTTGTTCTGAAGTTCATCTTACCAGGAAGGAGCGACACCATAAGCCTCCTTGTATATCTTGGAGAAATGCGACAGGTTCTTGAAACCCACATCGAAGCAAGCTTCCGTCACTTTCTTTTTACCTGATTTTATCAGGCCGTGTGCGGCCTCCAAACGGCGTTTGACAATCCACTTTTGCGGTGTCAGATTACTGACTTTGGCAAAGTCCCGCTTGAAGGTAGCCAGGCTGCGTCCCGTGTAACTTGCGATTTCCTCCAAAGAGAGATCACACATATAGTTCTCGTTCAGATAGTCAAGAATGTCGATTTTCCACGGCTCCACGAAGTCGAACAGCGAAGCATAAAGATTCCGGTCAGTATTAAGCAGTACATATATCCCTTCTACCATTTTCAGCTTCAGTACGTCTTCGGACGGTTTTTCGCCTGCATCGAAATAAGGAATGACGGATTCGAACAGCGAACGGATATCAGGCCTGTTACTGGGCAACACACGCAGGCTTACCTTCTCACGTTCGGAATCGGTCGGAATCTGTTGCCGGTTAAGCGTCTGGTAAAATTCTCTTAGAAACGGTCTTGAGAACTTCAGTACGACAGAACGGTAAGGCTTTCCGTCCTCAACCTTTTTCTGTAACCACATCCGGTTATCGCGCCGCATGAAAGCGCAATCCCCCGGATGCAACACGGTTTTCTTGCCACGCTCTTCTATCTCCAATTCACCGGAGCACAGATAAATAAGCGTATGCTCCCTGTTTTCATGGGCGCATCCCCGGTCATCGGTGAAATAACTCGCTATAAGCACGTTCGAGCAATCGAATACATCTAATCGTTCCATATTGTCAGTTTTTAATTTTTACAAATACAACGTATTCCAACCATAAAGTCTTTGTTGTAAGGCTCAAATTTGCAAAATGGATAAAATATTTTTGTACGCTTGACATTGTATGACAGCGGTTACCTTACAGATTACAGTACAACACATTATGGTTTCAACGGGCCATAAAAATACGATGCCGTAGCACCACCATCGATCAGAAAGTCCGCTCCCGTGATAAATGCCCCTCTGTCGCTCATCAACAGTTCGGCAACATTGGCAACCTCGTCCGCGGTTCCGGGGCGTCCTGCCGGACATTTGGCGAACATGTTTTTGTAAAAATCACCTCGCGGCCCGTTGAACTCGTCGATAGCCAAGGGGGTTACGATGATACCCGGTGAAATGGAGTTGATTCTTGCCCCGCGCTCGCCCCATTTCACAGCTTCGGCCATTACACGTTTCACGTTACAACGCTTGGCCATCTGATAGGCATGTAACGTATCCTCGATACTATCCGGTTGCAGCATGTCGAGCGAGAGCAATTCTTCGGTAGGAGTCGTGGCCAGTAGCATATCCTCCTCGATGGTCAGCGCGGGCATCCGATGTCCCGACTGGCTGGAAATCGTCACCCCGACACCGTCCTCTTTAATAACCTTCCCCACTTCTTCGAGCAAGACAGCCGTTCCGTACAGATCGACTTTCAGAATCGTTTCGATGGAAGCCTGACTCGGTGATACGCCCGCCGCATTGACGAGCATTGAAATTTCACCATGTTCCCGTGCAACCGCAATCAAGTTCAAAATGGACTCCCTTGAAGAGAGATTCATTTCGACGGGTACTGCATCAAATCCCGCCTCATTCAATATACGGCAAACAGCCTCGGCACTCTCCGGGTTCAGGTCTCCGACAATGATCTTTTTCCCATATCCCATACGGCGGGCTATCGCCATTCCTATCTGACCGGCACCGGTCAATATCATTACCTCTTTCTTCATATTACTCATTTTTATCTGTTTACTCATTTTTATTTACCAAACAGTTTAAGGGCGTTGTCATGCAGGATTTTTTCCGCAAAAGGTGTGAGCTCGGCATCATCGGTTATCCACGTTCGCAATTGTTTCAAATTTCCTGTCAGAACTGTTGCCGGCTGGTATGGATAATCCGAGCCATAAAGCAACCGGTCGGGGGTGGTTATGGTCAGCAGAGCCTTAACAACTTCAGGTGTTGCACCTCCTGCAAGGTCATAATAGAACGCCTTCAGATTGGCATCCCAGTCAATCGGTTCCATAAGCCCTTTCGCCGCCATGACCGGATATACCGCCTTCATGCGCGGAAGGGCCAGCGGCAGAAATGAACCGCAATGCGGTACGACGAACTTCAGATTCGGATACCGGGCCGGAACATTCCGGGCAATCAGATTGACGACGGTACGGGTCGTCTCGGCCGGATATTCGTAAACGGCCAGCGGTGCCGTCGCGATGATTCCGTCGTTTACGGGCGAAGGTTTGTGCGGATGCAGCATCACGACGGCATGGCGCTCGTTCAGTACTTGCATCAACGTATCGAGTGCCGCATCGCCTACGTACTGTCCCCGGCTGTTGGTAGCCAGCTTGATGCCGTCCGCGCCGAGCGTGTCGAGTGCATAGACCGCTTCCTTGATAGCCGCGTCCACATCGGGCAGGGGCAATGAAGCACAGAAGAGGAATTTGCCGGGATAATCCGCTTTCAGCCGGGCGCACGCCTCGTTGTATTGCCTGACCGCACGGCGGCTCTCTTCCGCATCGCCGAACCACGGTTGGGGAGCAGGCATCGAAAGGACGGATGTTTCGATACTCGCCTCTTCCATGAATTTCAGATGAGAAGCCACATCCCAATCCGGAAGCGGGAAAGTTTCTTCCAAAGCTGCCCCGTGCCTGTCCAACAGTTCCTTGAACGCGGGAAGTATATTATAACAATGCACGTCTATCGCCTGTTGCCCCATAGCGGCATGTACGGACAGCATACTCAATAAACCGATCAAATAACACTTCATACCCATTCCTCCTTTCTTAAACCATCGGCATTTCCCACGAACCTCTCGTATCGACACCGGTACTTTCGGCAGCTTCTTCCAATGCCTTCATTTCGTCGGCAGTCAAGAAAACTTTTGTCGCTTGCAAGGCATCCTGCACTTGCGAGGGTTTCGTCACGCCGATAATCGGTGTCGTGCCTTTCGCTATCGCCCACGCCAGAGCGACTTGTGCCGGTGTGATACCATATTTATTGCCGACTGTGCGCATCACGGCAACAAGTTTCTCAATTTGCGGCAACAACGGATTGTAAGTTTCCCCACGCTGGCTACCGGCGGGTAACGGCTGCGCGGTATCGTATTTCCCGCTCAACGCTCCTTGCTCCAATACCATGTAAGCCCAGAAGTCGATACCGTTCTCCTTGCAATAGTCCAGAATACCGGCTTTCTCCGAAGAACGATACAGCAGGCTGTAATGGTTCTGTACAGCAAAGATATGTACCCCTTCTTTCGAGAGAATCTCCTCCGCACGCTTGATTTGCGCAAGGTTGTGATTAGATACACCAATCCGTTTTACCTTGCCGCTTTTTACCAACGGGATAAGATAAGGCGTCCATTTCTCCACGTCGGCCGGATTGTGTATCCAGTAAATGTCGATGTAATCGGTGGCGAAACGATCGAGGCTTCCTGCCAGCATATCCGCTACCGGGTTCTCCGAATCGCCAGCAATCTGCGGTGTGAACTTGGTCGAGATAAACACATCCTCCCGCTTGCAGTTCTTCGTAAATGTCGAAAGCACCGTTTCCGAAACTCTCATGCCATATACCACGGCGGAATCCCACAGGTTCAGCCCGTTGGCCATCGCCTCGTCGAATACGGGTTTCAGTTCTTCCACTCCGAGATTGTTCCCGAATACCCGGTCGCCTCCGGCGAATCCCGTACCCCACGACCATGTTCCTAATGCTATTGATGGTAATTTTTCCATATCCAATTTCTTTTTTCGTTATTCAATTTCTAATTCACATTGCAAAATTACACGGTTCAAAATGATCCGCTTGTAGACGATTTACGGATATTTATACCCAAATACTCGATTCCAATCTTTTAACTGTATTCCAATACACGCGCCATCCTTTCCAGTCCGTCGGCAAGCAACGCACGGGGGCAGGCGATATTCAGGCGGATGAACCCTTCGCCACCGGGGCCGTACATCGTGCCGGAATTGACCATCAGTTTCTGCTGCTCTTGCAGGCGCAGGGTCGTGGCGTCCGAACCGATACCGAGTGCCCGGCAGTCTATCCAGACCAAATAAGTTCCTTCGAGCGGCAATACGGGATATTGCAGCAGCCTTTCGGCGAAAAAATGGCATAGATATTCATAATTCCCTCGCAGGTATTTTCGCAAAGCATCGAGCCACTCGCCACCCTCGTTGTAAGCGGCTATCGTAGCGATCACGCCGAACGGGTTGACGTCGCACACCTCATTGATATTGATGGCACGGTCGATACGACGACGTACATCATCATCGGCCGCAATGATGTTGGCGATTTGCAGTCCGGCAAGGTTGAACGCCTTGCTCGGTGAAACGCAAGTGATGGAGTTTTGCTGGAAGCGTTCGGAGAGGGAGGCAAAAGGCGTATAGTCGTGTCCCTCGTAGGTCAGTTCGCAATGAATTTCATCTGCCACAACAAACACTCCGTTGCGCAAACAGATGTCACCGATATGCCGCAGTTCTTCCGGTGTCCAGACCCGCCCGACCGGATTGTGAGGATTACACAACAACAGCAGTTTCGCCTTCGGGTCGGCCGCTTTCGCTTCAAAGTCGTCGAAGTCGATTGAGTAGCGACCGTTCCGGTAAACGAGGTTATTGGCCGACAGTTCGCACCCGTCATTGCGAATTGACGAATAGAAACAGTTGTATGCCGGAGTCTGGACGATTACTTTGTCGCCCGGTACGGTCAGGGCTTTGATAATGGCCGACAGAGCCGGCACGACACCGCTTGTATAGATAATCCACCGGGGATCTATCCGCCAACGATGGCGGTCTTCAAACCACCAGACGACCGCATCGTAATAGGTTTCGGGCACTTTTGTATAGCCGAAAATGCCGTGCTCCACCCGCTTTTGCAGGGCATCGATAATGGCGGGTGCGGTACGGAAATCCATATCCGCCACCCACATGGGCAGTACATTTTCCTCTTCGGGAGTGTCCCATTTGTAGGAGTTCGTCCCGCGACGCGGGACAATCGTATCGAAATCGTATCTCATAACTTATCTATTTATTCGTAATTTATAAATCCAGTTACTGCCCCAAAGTCTCGCGAGGAAGATTACCCCCCGGAAACAAAGCTCAATGCACATGGCAAACCACACGCCGCGTAGTCCCATCGTGGGGGCGAGCCATGCCGCCAGTGTCAGTCGCACGCCCCAAATGCTGCCGAAGTTCATCAGACTGGGTACGAATGTATTACCCACACCCACGAATATACCGTAGGCTACGATAGACGCCGCGAACATCGGCTCCGCAAAGGCTTCTATCCGCAGAATCTCGATTCCCAACGTGCGAATTTCCTCTACCGGGGTCATCACTCCTATGATTTGCGGAGCCGCCATATACATCAGCGTTCCCATGACACCCATAATCAGCATTCCCGACCAGACGGTAATATTGGCAAAACGACGGAGCAACCGGATACGGTTTGCTCCGAGGCTCTGGCCGACCAACGTCGTGGCAGCCTCCGAGATACCGTAGCCGGGCATATAGCAGAGACTTTCGGCAGTGATGGCGAACGAGTTGGCGGCAATGGCAATGATACCAAGTGGTGCGACAATCACCGTCGTTGCGATCTGCGCTCCACAAATGGCCATGTGCTCGAATCCCATCGGCAGGGAGATGCGGAAAGCCTTACTCAGTGTCTCTTTCCGAGGCAGGAAACTTCCCCGTTCTCCGGACAGTCTCAGCATGGGCGAGCGACGGCAAAGATACCACATCATCCCGCCGGCAGTGATGAGTTCGGCCAGCACCGTTCCCAATATTGCGCCTTCCACGCCCAAGCCTGCGCCGGGAGTGGTAAATGTCACTCCGAACCATTCCACCTGCCTCGAAGGGAAAATCAGGAAGAAGTTGAACACGATATCCAGAAGACACATCAGCACGTTCAGCATACAGGGCACACGCATATTTCCACTGCATCGCAACATGCCACCCGCAAGGAAATTCAACTGCAAGGCAGGAAGGAAAAGTGCGAATATCCAAAAGTAGAGGGATGAATCGCTCCGTATTACTTCATCACCGCCCAACCAGCCGGGAAGCATACCACTGATGGAAATGCCGACAGCCACCAACAATGAGCTGAAAACCAATGTGGCAGCAATCGACTGGCGGAGTATCTTTCGGGCTCCCACAAAATCCCCGGCTCCGATCTTATGCGCTACTTGAACGGAGAAGCCCGTTGCAGCGGCTGCACACAGCTCCCAAAACAGCCATGTCGTGGTCGAGACCAGCCCGATAGAGGCAGCGACATTTGCGCCCAGGCTGCCCACCATCGAGGCATCGATATACTGCATGGCGATGGAAGATATCTGTGCCATAATGGCAGGGACACTGAGGTATGCAGTCAGGCGCAACTGTTGCCCCAGTGTCATCTGCTTCCCTTCGCGGATAAGCGATAGCAGGTAATCTGTCTTTCCCTTTCCTGTTCCCATCAGGTTATGTACAAGGGCATTAGTCTGTGAAACAAGTTTTCTCGTCCCAGAGTTTCAGCTTGCAATCGGCGGGAGCCTTGATATTCTCGTCGAGGATAATCTCCCCGTAGCTCTCGGCGGTGATACAGCCCGTTCGCGGATTCTTCACCCCACCTATTGCGCCTTTGATGGTCGCCTGCACCGAACTGTACTCGAAAGCCCGGTCGCAGTCGGGGCCGAACGTACAATTTTCCAATACGAGGTCGTGGGCGTAGCAGAGCGGCTGCTCGCCGGTAATGTGACAGTTTACCAACCGAAGGTTGTGCGAATGCCAGCCCAAGTATTCACCGTTGAGTTCTGAATCGTAGATTGTCACATTCTCCACTTCCCAAAAGGCATCTTTCGTGGTGATTTTGGCATTGCGCAGTTCCACATTCTTCACGTACTGGAATACGTACTTACTGTCACTCTCCAATCCGTCTATACGGATATTGCTGCTGAACATGAACGGATAAGTGCCGCCATGCAGTTTCAGATTTTTGATGTCCAAATTCTTGCAACGCCAGAACACTTCGTCGGCATCTTTTATCTCTACGTTCTCAATTTCGATGTCGTGCATCTCGCGGAACATCTTGGGGGCGTCGATGCGTGTGTTCGTCATTTTCAGATTATCGGAGTACCACAGAGCCGAACGCCCGCCGACATCGAAGAAACAACGGTCGATAACGAAACCGTGCACGTGCCAGAAGGGATAATTTCCCTCGAACCGGCAATCAACGGCTTCGATGTTGCTGCATTCCTTGATGGCTGATTCTCCGGCACGGATAATTACATTCTCCAAACGTAAGTCATGTGATTCGAACAAAGGTCTTTCACCTCCGAATTCTGCATTTGATATTACTTTCATACTTTCCTTATTTTTAATTATTATTCATATTCAACTTGTAACAACGCAAAAGTACGAAGCACCCTCCATAACAACTTTGCTTCAAGGCTCAAACTACTTTGTTCTGAAGTTCACCTTGTAATGGTGAGGTAATATTTTATCTCTCTGATGCAAAAATAGATGGTATCTGCCACATGCTTTGTAGACGAATTCCCGGTATTCATACCCAAATTACGGATTATGCTTGTTGCCTATTCCTTCACAAATTGCCTAAAGCCTAATATAACTTTGTTTTAACGTGTAGTAGTGGATTATATTATTCCGATACCGGCTCTTTGGTCCAAACGATTGAATGAAGTTACCAATTGACCGAAGAAGAAACAAAATCTGGATTTTGGGGATTCCCGATAAGGGGCTGTCCTTTGTCAAGGGCCCGCAGTATCTCCATTTCGTTATCGAACATTTCGAGATTTTCCTTCATACGTTCGATGTGTGTCGTTTTTGGGATAATAACCATACCCGACTGGATCTGAAAGCGCAATACCACTTGGCGTACCGTCTTGTGATAGCGGTCGATGATATACTGCAATACTTCGTCATCGTAGATTTCATTGATCTTACCCTGTCCCAACGGGGCCATCACTGAACTTGAATACCTTTGGCAAAAGTGTTGCCCACGACCTCCTGATGTTCCATGTAGGGATGAATCTTGATCTGGTTGACGACAGGCTTGATACGAGCGTATGCCAGCAATTCGTCCACGTGATGCGGATTGAAGTTGCTCACCCCGATGGCACGGATCTTCCCCATATCGACATACTTTTCCATGATTCTCCATCTCTCCTTGACCTTTCTGGCTACCGGCCAATGAATCAGCATCAGGTCAACATACGTTCCCCCGAATGCTTCAATAGTCCGGTCGAGCGACTCGCGTACCTTTCCGCTACGTACGGCATCGGGAGAGACTTTCGAAATAATGAACACTTCACTCCGGCCGATACCGCTTTCCTTGATTCCGTACCACACTTCGGCCTCGTTGTCGTAGCCTTGCGCCGCATCGACCAAACGGTATCCCAGTCCGATGGCGCGTTTCACACACTCTGCGGCAGTCTCCTTGAGAGTAGACGTGCCGACACCCAACTGCGGCATCTCTATCCCGTTGTTCAGCACGACACGGAGAATGGCAGGCAGTGTATCGGCCGTTTGAGCTGTTTGTCCGTTGTTGGAAGTTCTGCCCCACAACCTGTCAGTATGGTTCCTGTCAGGAAACACTTTTGTAGGACATGCCAACCAGTATCCTTTAGTCAGCGTGATAGATTACGATACCGTCACGCCCATCTTGCATACGCACAGCCAATTTTCAGTCTATGCACTTTATAAAGGGATGGGCGTTACTCTTCTCTCCGGACTTGTTGCATGGAACTCTGTTGGGTAATCACATCAAAGACTTCTCTTTCTTTTCTTATCAGTCCAATGAAGCCGGAGAGCACATCCGTTGTCATATCATCAATATGGCCAAAAGTAAACTTATCAACGGAGAACAAATCACGTAGACCGCTTATGACTTGGGGTTCGAATACCCGCAACATTTAAGTCGTATATTCAAAAAACAGACCGGACAGACTCTCTCGGAATACAGTAGAGATATAAGGGAACGAAAGTTCCGATAACCTTATCGATTACCGGAACTTCAGAAAAATCGAGAAAATGTCTGTCATGCAGGACACTCAATACCATAGAGTCGCTGTACTTCTTCCGGAGCGCGTAGGTCGAGAATCGTATTGTATCCCGTATTCATGGAAGCAATTGCGGCCATATCCTCCGGTGTCAGCATGAAATCCCCGATGTTGAAATTTTCTTGCATCCGCTGCCGATGTACCGATTTGGGAATGGCGACAACTCCGCGCTGTAAGTGCCAGCGCAGTACGACCTGTGCTGCCGATTTATCATATTTGCGAGCGATACCGGTCAGAATATCGTCCGTGAACAATCCGTTCCGTCCTTCGGCCAAAGGCCCCCATGCCTCTGCTTGTATGCCGAGTTCCTGCATGGTCCGTATCGCATCGGTTTGCGGAGTATAAGGATGCACCTCTATCTGATTGACCGCCGGAATAACATTAGCATTATGGCATAAATCCAGCAATCTGTCCGGCTCGAAATTGCATACCCCGATAGCCCGCACACGTCCTTTCGCATAAAGTTTTTCCATAGCCCGCCATGCTCCGTAATAGTCGCCGAAAGGCATGTGGATCAGATAGAGGTCGAGGTAATCCAATCCCAAACGGGCGAGCGAAGCGTCTAATGCCCGCAATGTCCGTTCATAACCCATTTCTGAAATCCATGCTTTGGTCGTGATGAACAGCTCCTCACGCGGAATACCACTTTTCCGAATAGCCGTACCGACCGCCCGTTCATTTCCATAGACCGAAGCGGTGTCGATGAGCCGATAGCCGACGGCAAGCGCATCGGTAACAACTCTTTCACACTCGGTGGCATCGGGTATCTGAAAGACACCAAAGCCTTGTATCGGCATCTTTACTCCGTTATTCAATTCTTTGAAATCCATACCATAATATCGTTATAATTAGTTTTTCAAGATATTCAATCATGATTGTAGATACACTCCGAATCCATTCCAATAACCTGAATAAAAAACATTATCTATTGCATGAAGTTATTGAGTTTGTTGGCCGGATTGAGCGGTGTCTGGTCGGACAATACCAACGATTTGACCATATGCAACGTTCCCTGCTTGTACTTCTGAAAGTGTTCCGAAGCGATATGCTGCTCGTATGCTTCACGGCTCGCATAGGTTTCGAGAATCGTTACTTTACAGGGATTCTCCTTTTCGCCGACAGCATACATCGTCAGTACGCCCGGTTCGGTACGCAGGGAGATTTCACCTACCTCGGTCGCATAGTTCATATACTCGTCAAGATACTGCGGATAAACCTCTATTTTCGACAGCCGTACGATACCATCGGTCGTCATCGGCTCTTTAACGCACATACCCGGCTTATCCGGATTCAGACATTTGCCGATGATCTCTCCTGTCGCAAGGTAGGAGTAGGTCGGAAACTCAAATAATACGGGTTTTAGTTTCGTATAGTCGAGTTTGCCATCGCTGTCAAGCACATCGGAAGCAGCGTATGTATTGACTATCGCGCAAATGAAATTGTCGAAACCGTCGGTTTCATAAATGTCCACCACTTCACACTCCATCGTAAGTGGTGATGCGTCTATAACGGGCGTATCGTTCTCTCCGATATGGTAAGCAAACACCTCCGACTTATCGACCGTCGCACCACTTACACTTCCTACATAGTCAGCTTTCGGTAACATCTCACGACTCACAAGATTGACGGAAAGTCGTTTTGATTTTTTAATACCTTGATTGGTATAATGACTTTTACTCATGCTGACCAGTATCCGGTCATGGCCGATGACTCCCGTGTGTCCTACCACGAGCCAGTTTACTTTCCCTTCGACCTCCGCCCCGACAACCGTCATTGGTTTGGGATAGAGTGCCAACAGATTTCCGAGATTTTTCTTGTTTGTCTCCATTATATCGGGTTGTGTAGTGTTCTCTTTCACGGCAGTGCTGCACGACAACATGACAAGCAGTGACAGAACACCTAAGATTATTTTTACCATGATTGATTTATTTATCTATTTGACTTTCGGTGAACGGATCGGCACGATGCCCCATCAAATCGATTTTGGCATACTCCTTATCAAACTCCTCCATCTCCCAAGCTGAGAGACGGACCGTTCCCGCACCGAGCAGGTCATCCAAATGTGCCGGATTGGTCGTTCCGGGTATCGGAGCAATCCACGATTTGCGAGATAACATCCATAGCAAAGCGAATTGTGCGAGTGTCACTCCCTTGCGCTCGGCCCATTTGCGAACCAAGGCGATAAGCGGCATATTGTGCTTCAAAGCTTCGGGCGTGAATTGCGGCAAGTTCCAACGCCGGTCTCCCTCGTAGAAACGGCTGTTTTCATTGATTATCCCGGTGAGAAACGCACGCCCCAGCGGACAATAAGGCACGAAGCCGATACCGAGTTTTTCCAATGTCGGGAAGATTTTGGTTTCAGGCTCCCGCCACCAAATGGCATACTCGCTCTGCACGGCGGAAAGCGGGCAGACGGCATGCGCCCGACGGATGGAACGGGCACTCGCTTCCGACAGCCCCCAATGCAGCACTTTGCCCTCCTGCATCAAATCCTTGACAGTTCCGGCCACCTCTTCCATCGGCACTTTCGGATCGACACGGTGTTGATACAAGAGGTCGATATGGTCAGTATGCAGGCGTTTCAAAGAGCCCTCCACCGCCCGACGAATATGATCGGGACGGCTATTGATAGCAGTCGGTTGTTTCTCCTCGACACCGAAGCCGAACTTCGTTCCGATTTTCACTTTGTCGCGAAACGGAGCGAGTGCTTCGCCGACCCACTCTTCGCTGGTGTAAGGGCCATAAACCTCCGCCGTATCGAAAAAAGTGACACCTTTGTCGTATGCCCGGCGAATCAGAGCGATCATATCCTTTTTGTCGTACTTCCCACCGTAATATCCCACCATTGGCAGACAACCCAGACCAATAGCTGATACGTCCAGCTCTCCGAGCTTGCGATA
Source organism: Bacteroides fragilis NCTC 9343 (assembly GCF_000025985.1). Lineage (NCBI taxonomy): Bacteria > Pseudomonadati > Bacteroidota > Bacteroidia > Bacteroidales > Bacteroidaceae > Bacteroides > Bacteroides fragilis. Next base: position 2,477,038 of record NC_003228.3, on the reverse strand, counting down.
CTCCATCGTATCGTCCGCATTTGGCGTATTTTTATCAGATAAATTTCCTGATAAAGAAGAGATAGGGGATTCGGTAAACACACGGGAAACACCCGTTGTAGCTCCGGCCGCGAGTAGTGCAAAACTTGATGCCGTCCTTAAGAAATTTCTGCGATCCATAATCTTCTATTTTTTCATTGTTCATTTTCTGATTGCAAATTTACCGCGATTGAATAAGTCGGCTTGTATACGATTTACGGATATTTATACCCGAATCCTCGAAATAGTGCATGAGCTCAGATTTCCTTCGATACAATATTTCAGTTTTCTTTTTAAGAAGATAATGGGGTTTGCTCCTAATGAATATCGGTTAATAAATTAACAAAAAGGGAGGGACAGTACATGATGACATATCCCCTAGGTATGGGTAGCAGTCCGGACGCTCTTTAGCAGGGATTCAAGAAAATACCGTTCTTTCCTTGTATCCTGTCATACAAAACAACAAACAACCGATATTCTTATTGTTAGGATACAGAATTTTCATCAGATGCTATCAGAAATACAGACTTTCCCAGCTACGCAATCTGAACACGATATTTATTACCATTTCAATGGAACGAGCAGCCTTACGGACAACTAATATATAACATTCATCAAATCAAATAGTTAGAATACATGAATGTTACGTATGGATTGGTCGCACGGGTTACTAATAGTTGGTCGCACATTATGCACACTATTTTTAAAAGTGTAGCAAAGGTAAGAACATAAAAAAAGCACTAATATATTGAATATCAGTGCTAAATATTTGTTCTTAATTTGCTTTCGCGGTGCGTACGGAAGATGAACCTTAGTTTTATTCTTCAAGTACTCAATATCTTAGCAAGCTCTTAATTCTTTCTCCCACTAATAACCCCACGTGTGCAATTCTTTAGATTGCTTGGTGTTGCGGTGGTTGTTTGAGTTAGGGCAAAGATACAACAAAAATGCAAAGACATCATTATTTTCAGAAAAATAGTTTTAGATGAATATTGTATGCCATTTCATTATTTGTATCTTTGTCTATAAACATCTATAGCCTATGAAACCAGAAAAAACAGCTCCAGTATTAGCAATTACTCCCAACGAGCAAATTTTCTTGCCTAAATGCTATCATAGAATTCAAGATATTTGTGCTGTAATATATGACCAATTAACGGAAATATATAAAGAAAAAAATTATCAGGACTTATATCATACAGAGTCAATTTTAGATGGAAGCGAGACTGGAATGGACGAACTGAATAAGAATAAAATTCATGCAATCGACTGGCTTACATGGAATAATAAAAACAAAGATTTAGAATTAATCTTGACTAAACATATAATACTTTCTATAACGTCGGATTTTATCAATTTTGTTTTTGAATCTTTATATTGTGCAAAAAGAGGAAAAATAACAGTTGCCTATGCATTAATTCGTAAACCCTTTACAGATGAATTACTAATATTAGAACAGTTACTATATAATCGTTCTGATTTTATATATAGATTTTTTCATTCAGATACTGTTGAAACGTATGACCCAAGTAGTAAAAATATAAACAAAGTGGATGTTATTAAGAATGCAGTAGATTGCCTAACAAATCCTTTATTTGACGCTGATTTTGTTCACGATTTACGTTATAACAAATTATGCGAATATGGGATTAATGGGATTTCTAATCATGCTTTACATATTGTTACTAAAAATAAGAATTATCGAACAGAACCACAAAATTTTAATTTTGTTTTTTCTCAAGAAGAAGATTTTGCTCTATATTACAAACAGTATTATTGGGTAGTCCCATATATACTTATATATGCAGTAGATATTATTGACAAGTTGATATTCTCAATATTAAAAGACACCGATAATCAAAACTTAAGCATTGTAAAAAGGCTAAGAAGAACAATAGGTTTTTCCTTATTTACAGAGAGTTATCTTCGCACAAAAAAAGATTCTATTTTCATATTATTCAATAAGAAAATACGATTTACCTGTCCTATCTGTAAAAATAAGTACTTTCTAAAACGGGATGATTATGAATTCTTTTTTGAAACAGAAGCAATATTATGTCCTAAATGTAATAATGATAATCTAACCATTGAGAATATACAAAAAATTAAAAATATTATAGGGCTCTAACGATACAATATTGAATATTATGTCCGAAAGTATTCCACAGTTCTATAAAAGAATCCAGCGTTGTGACCCTCAACTGGGTACAACCTACTCTAAGGAGAACCCATATTTCAATGTTCTTTCCCGCCAATGTAATTTTGGGACAGTACAATTCAGTTATAGAGATTTTTATAAAGTCACATTGATTATTGGTGTGGGAAAACTATATTATGCAGATAAATGGATTTTAGTAAATCGTCCTGCTATGTTATTTTCTAATCCTTTAGTCCCTTATGCTTGGGAATCAATTAGTGAAGAACAGAAAGGTATGTTCTGCATATTCAATGAGCAGTTTGTTCAGTCAGAAGAAAAGAATGGCTCTTTGGCTAATACACCATTATTCAAAGTTACTGGAGATAAGGTTTTCTTCTTGAATGACGCACAAGTTGCCAAAGTCATGGATATATACACACAAATGCAGGAAGAAAACCAGTCAGACTACGCAAACAAACATGATGTTTTACGTTGTTATCTTCATTTGTTGATACATACAGCTTTAAAAATGCAAGAGTCTAATAAATATGAATCACATCCGAATGCTTCGCAACGTATTACCGAATTATTTATAGAATTATTGGATAGACAATTTCCTGTTGATTATCCACATTCAGTATTAAGTTTGCGCACTCCTGCCGATTATGCAAACCGTTTGTCTATACACGTTAATCATTTAAATAAAGTGGTAAAAGATACTACTGGAAAAACTACCTCTACAATGATTGCGGAAAGAATAATCAAAGAATGTACCCAGTATTTATTACATAGTAATTTTTCTATTTCAGAAATTGCTTATAGCTTGGGATTTGAAAATATGGCCTATTTCAGTAAATTCTATCGTAAGCACACAGGAAAATCGCCAAGCGAAATTAGAGAACAACAATTATTTGATTTGTGCAAATGATGCTTTGAATAGTGTTAACCAGCCATATTTCCATTACCTAATTTTGTACCGACTAAAAAATATAAATAATGAAGTACAGAAAATTAGGCAAAACAGAAGTAAACCTATCCGCTATCGGATTGGGTTGTATGGGAATGAGTGCTGCGTATGGAGTAGCCGACGAAAAAGAAAGCATTAAGACATTGCATCGTGCTTTAGAACTTGGCATTAATTTTTGGGATACTGCGGATGTGTATGGAAATGGTGCTAATGAAGAATTGCTATCCAAAGTATTAGCAGAAAAAAGAAATCAGATTTTCATTGCAACAAAATTTGGTTTTCGCTTACGCAATAGTCAAGGTAGCGTGTTCGTTGGTGGTGATAGTTATGTGGATGCTTCTCCAAGATATGTAAAACAAGCTGTAGAGAACAGCCTGAAAAGATTAAATATCGAAACTATAGACTTGTATTATGCGCATCGGATTGACCCCACAATACCAATCGAAGAAACAGTTGAAGCTATGGCAGAGTTAGTAAAAGAGGGTAAAGTACGCTATTTGGGACTAAGCGAATGTTCTTTCGAATCACTGAAAAGAGCTTGTAATGTTCATCCTATATCTGCGGTTGAAAGTGAATATTCTTTATTAACACATGATGTCGAAAAAGAGATTCTGCCATTAACAAAAGAATTAGGTGTAACTTTAGTTCCATTTTCACCGTTAGGCAGAGGTTTAGTAACAAATACTATCAACGTAAATGCGTTGGAAGAACATGATTTCCGCAAGCATTTGCCACGTTATAACGGTAAATATTGGGAAAATAATCAAAAACTGGCTATTGAAATTGCAGAAATAGCAGAAAGCAAAGGAATAACCCCAGCCCAACTTGCCTTAGCTTGGATATTGGCACAAAGTGAAAATATAATTCCTATTCCGGGAACTAAACGGATTAAGTATTTAGAAGAAAATGCAAAAGCGGTAGATGTAAATCTATCAACGGAAGATGTTTCTAATATACAACTGCTTTTAAAAAAATATCCTAATATTGGTAACAGATATAATGAATATGATTTTCAGTTTGTAAATAAATAACTTATTAAAAAAGGAAGTTCTACCACGTTGGTAGGACTTCTTTCTATAATTCCCATAATGAATAATTTGTTGGAACAGAGATTCTTCCGATTATTATCGGAATACTCACAGCGTAAAGTTTCTGCATCCGAATTTACAGAAGCTATTGAAGAACTGGCTACCCATTTAGCCGATTTTAGTATCAACGAACAGGATTACAGCGTTTTATTACGTTATTTTTCTTTCGGCTTACATCGGCTTAAATCGTATCGTGTGCGGTTTGAGCAAGAAAAAAATACCCTATTTGCATTTGATTGATGAAGCAATAGAACTAATCAAAACAGAAGTACGCATAGTGAATTTGCATATCAAATACCCCGAACAATTCGAGCAACACGCAAATAAACTATCCCTTTCCCCTCTCCATTTAGCAGACAAAACAAGCCTTATCAACATCATGGAAATAGTCAGCGGCTTATTCCTGTCAAAACGTATAATATATCAAAATGAAAAACCTGTTCACCTGACGGACTTAGGAAAAGCCTTTGAATGGCTCTTTAACATTAAATTAGGTGATTATCATCAAAAGTACATGGATGTCATCAAGCGAAAGCCAGCCAAACTAACGGAGTTCCTTAATGAACTGGCAAACCTTATCCGCAAAGAACACGAAAATAAAGGGTATAGATAATCAGGCGTTTAGCGTCAATTTATACGAGGTAGCGTATGCTACCCTGTAATTTGTTTGCTTCCCTTTTCTGAACTTTGCTTCATCAATCGATTGGTAATCATTAGTGTATAATCAGAAAAATGAAGCAATATGTATGTAGATAATTACGAGTTTAAAGACTGGATGCAGAAACTTCTTGATAAATTGGAAGAAGTAGGCAAAGACGTAAAGAGTTTGCAAACCAATCCCGAAGTAATGCCGGGCGATAAACTTTTGGATAATCAGGACTTATGCCTGTTGTTCAAAGTAAGTACCCGAACGTTGCAGAGATTGAGAAGCAAGAAACTACTGCCCTTTATGATGATTAGCGGAAAAGCCTATTATCGGGCTTCCGATGTGCGTGAGTTCATAAAGAAAAGGTTTGATGTTGGTACGCTCCGAAAGTTTGAAAAAGAACACGGAACGGACAAATAAGAAAGAAACTATCCCGAAGTTGTACACGTGGTAACTTCGGGATTTTTCTTTTTTGGCAAGTTATTTCTATTCATCTGCCAATATTGTCCCCTCTCTTTGGTAGGACTGTTCAAACCGTCTGCTTAACATTACTATCATTTCATTGGTCTTTATCAGTTCCAAAGTGCATTGTTCCAGTTTGTAAAGCAAAGCAAGTGCTTTCTTTTCTGAAAAATTGGAATGAAGTTCTTTCACTACCTGATTATAATTCTGCCCTATGCTCCTGAATTGTGAGTAGAACTGTGTTAGCTGAATATAATAATCCACCTTACTTTTATCCCTGACTATTACCTTAAACGACTTACCGAAAATGCAATTTTTAATGAAATGCGCTTTAACCGTATAACCTGACCTGTCAAAGAATGACAGGAATTTGGCGTTTTCTACATCGTCCAGATTGAATGAATAACGGTGTATTCGTGGGTCAAGCTTCGGCTTGCGCCCTCCTTTGTTAAATGACTTCTTTTTCTGTTCCATAATTATAATTTTTACAAGGTTTACGACTTCGGAGTAAACCAAACCACCTTATCAGGTGGCAAGGTTTTGAGGTGCAAAAAGCGAATAGCGGACCTCAAAACACAACTTGCTATGTTCTAATGAACATAAAAATCCTCCCTACGGTCAGATTGTCAAAGCAAGCGTTTCGGCTTCTTCCTATGTCTGTTTATCGGTTGCAAAATTACAGACATCCTTTTATCCCTGAAATATAGCGTATAACGCCAAATTGCTACACAAACGGACAAAGCAGCCCCATTTTGAAAAGCGTCTGTTTTTACCCTTTTCTTTGCTGAAAATTGATTGAATGAAAGCAATGCATAAGACTGCCAAACAATATTTAGAAATGGCTTTAAATCGTATTTGAAAGCTATTTAAAGATAAAGCAATGCAGCTATAAGACTGGTTCACTTTCTTTCAATCAGTATCAGAAATCAATTAACTTATTTATAAACCATTAAAAAATGAAAGTATGAAAGAGGTAAATCAATCATTACAACAGGAAAAGGAAAATTACAAAGCAGTATTTTTCCAAAAGCGGACAGTCTGCAACCGTCAAAGCGTGTACATAAGTGGAGAGATACAGAAACGTATCATGCAAATTGTAGGCGTTATTACAGGCAAACAGGTAAGTATCGGAAATTTCATTGATAACGTACTGGAAGAACATTTGAATACACACAATGATGTTCTTTCGGCTCTCTACCGGGAAGAAATGCAAAAAGGAATATTCAACCAGCCAAAAGAGAAAAACCTATGAATATCATAACTATTGAGGAACAGACTTTTAAACAGGTGTGCGGTCGGTTTTCCGGCTTCGTCAGTCAGGTGGAACGGATTTGCAGAGAGAATAGCCACCAGCCGGAGAAATGGCTGTCAGGTCGTGAAGTGTGTGCTCTGCTCGGTATCAGCATCCGAAGTTTGCAGAACTACCGGGATAGCGGTAAACTGGGCTACTCCCAAATAGGTAACAAGCTGTACTATAAATCTGCCGATATTGAAAGACTGATTGCAGAATGTACGGAAAACAAGATAACGAATTATAAATCAAACAATAAATAAATATTGTCCTATGGAAAAGAAAGAAGAAAATAATACGGAAATAAACCAGTCATTCAAATTGTCTGCTATTGTCGGAATTTGGGAAAGTTTAAACCTTCATCCTGCGGTGATGATATACCAAAGCAAGAAAAAGTATTTCCTTTCGATGCTCCATGTATCTGATAACGGACAGGCGAAACCTGCCGTTTACGAGATACAGAAAGAAGATAACCGTTACTTCATCGTTTCAGCCTTTAAACGGCTTTATATCGGCTATGATGCGGTAAAAGATAGTATTTCCATATTTTACTATGGCGAGTATCTGCGTAACTGACACGTGTATGTATGTCAATCATTCAAACCAATTATAAATCAATAGAACGGTATAACAATATGGAACTTATAAACAGCAATAGTGAGATAATCAAGGACTTCTTTCAGTCTATGGATAGAATGTTAGATGGTATCAGCCGACTGGCAAAGGAAAACAGACCACATTTGAACGGTGAAAAGTTTCTAAGCAACAGAGATGCAGCCAAATGCCTGAAAGTAAGCATCCGCACACTGCAAGAATGGAGAGATACAGGCGTTATCCCATACATTCAGATAAAAGGAAAGATTATCTACCGTCAAAGCGATATAGAACGGCTTTTGCAAACCTATTACAACAAAGAACGGCAGGAATAGCCCACTTCTCAGAAACAACACATTTTTTTCCGAAACTGACTAAGAACATTAACTTTATTAGTGTAGTATTCCGTCTGTGCAAGTCTTTGGAAGAAAATACTACCCGAACATCGTGAGGTGTGGAGATTTTCTTTCAAACCCGTAGGGCTTGGACTTGAACGGACGGAATACGGAGCTTACCTTTGTTAATGTTTTATTCAGCTTGGGAAAATTACATAGCATTTTTCTTTGGTAATACTATTTTATTCTATACTTTTGCAAAGTATTCGTTCTTTGAAAGAATGTAGAAGAAGGTACAATTTAACCAATAGTACTACAAAATTAAAGTGATTTATCACACCAATATGGTTTTATGGGACGAGCATCTGTGTTCATCTATATTAATGATAAACATCAGAGATAGCGGTTTATCCATTTATAGTTTGTTGGCATTCTATATAGGGATTCCCCACTTGTAAATCGTCTCTACGTCTGTTAGGACATGAAAATAGAGAGCAAAAGAAGGTAATGTATATAGTATTATTGGTTATTAGTAATATTGATTGAGGACATGGCGATATTGCCATATAATCATTTAATATTATATATCATGAAAAAGGTTATACCTTCAAAAGGAGGAAAAATAAAAACCTCCCATTGCTCTTCGAAGATAGGAAGAATGACAAAAAAAATAGATGAGTTTTCTCAACTATTAAAGTCTATTCAAAAATGTGGAAACACCTTATATCTACTTTTTAAAAGTTTGTTTAAGGTAATTCCAGTTATTTCAAAAATATACAGTTTTTTGAAAACCGTTTTTGATATTCTATCGGCTCTCTAATTTCTTTTATACATTTTAGTAGGATGATTACAACCGAAAAGCATTTGCTATATATACTAAAAGTTTCTCGTCAACAATTGGATTCCATTATAGAGAATATAGATAAATATTACTCTACATGGGAAAAGCCTAAATTAAATAAAGACACCAATGAACCTTTATATAATTCTGATGGAACAATAAAAAAACGCACAATTAACTCCACTAATAAAGATTTGAAAGTTATACAAAAAAGATTGTATAACTATTTACTTTCAAAAACAACTCTTCCTAATTATTTTTTTGGAGGTATTCCTAAGAAGGATAATATTCTTAACGCTAAATATCATCAAGGTAATAAATATGTATTTACTACAGACTTGAAATCCTTTTTTCCTTCCATTAATCATAAAATGGTGTTTTATATGTTTTTAAAATTAGGATGCACCCCTGAAATTGCAAGAACTTTAACCAAACTTACTACACATAATTATCAAGTTCCACAAGGTGTTCCAACATCAACATTAATAGCTAATTTGGTATTCAAGCCTGTTGGCGATAGAATACAGGCATTAGCAAAAGAGAATAATATTAAATTTTCAATATTTGTTGATGATATAACAATGTCTTCTTCTATAGATTTCCATAAAAAAATCCCTGAAATATTATCTATTATAACTACTTCAGGATATAAAATTAGTCATTCTAAAACTTTTTATAAAACAAAAAATCCAATAGTTACTGGTGTAATATGTCAAAACAATAAACTTAAAATACCACAATCATATAATAAAAGAATAAAGCGAATCAAGGCGGACGTTCAAAACAATGAACAAGCATTCTTAAAGATAAAAGGACTAACTATGTATCGTCAAAGAATAAAGCAAGCATAATTCTTTTTCTATTTAAAATTCTTCTCCACATTCACCATATCACGCATAATGGAGCTATCTAAAACCTTTGCATAATGCTGTGTCATTCTTATATTGGAATGTCCCAAAATCTTAGATACATTTTCCATTGATACATCATTGGCAAGGAAAACGATGGTAGCCGCAGTATGGCGTGCCACATGTGTAGTTAAGCGTTTGGTAATGCCGCATAAATCAGCGATTTCCTTTAGATAGGCATTCATGCGCTGATTACTGATTACAGGCAAAAGTACACCTTTCTTTATACACTCTGCATTATCTTCATATTTTCTCAATATCCTTTGAGGAATAGATAAAACAGGAATATTGCACATTTGATTAGTTTTCTGTCGTGCCTTGCGTATCCATAAAGCACCACTATTGTCTTTTATCAGATGTTCACGGCTTAACTGCTGCACATCGACAAAAGCAAGTGCAGTGAAACAGCAAAAGACAAAAATATCCCTTACCTGCTCCAACCGTTTGATAGCAAATTCCTTGTTCATCAGAATATCCAGTTCTTCACGTGAGAGAAACTCTACATTTACTTCCTCCTGCTTGAAGTGAATGCCGTAAAACGGGTCTTTCTTTATCCAGTCGTTAGCCAAAGCAATACGAACAACCTTTTTCAAGTTCTTCAAATGTTTCAATGCGGAATTGTTTTGGCAATGCTTCTCTGTTTTCAGCCAAAAATCAAAGTCACGGATAAACTGCCCGTCCAGTTCTGCTAACATTATATCGTCACGGTGGTAACAACTGCGGATATATTCTTTTAGGCGATTTATGGAAGTATCGAACTTGATAACGGTGCTTTCCGTATATTCTTTGCCAATTAGGGCACGGCATTTTTCGTTATGCTCCTTATACACTTCCTGCAAGCTGCGCTGTACTTTGTCCCGTCCGTAGAAACAATCCTTTATAATATCGGCTGTTATCGGTTTGTTGTCTATCTCCAATTCACGGTGTATCTGCAATACTTTGGCACGAACCGTATTGATATAGTGGTTCAGTTCGATGGCTACCCGGTCTTTTCCTTTGGAACATTCCTTTTTCTGATTCCATAAATCTACGGGAATACTCCGTTTAATCATAACTTCGGCTACTCGCTTGTTTACGGTGATGCGCATACAAACAGGAGCTTCACCGTTTTTCAGAAGTTTCGCTTTCTTAATGATGAACAATACGCTTAGTGTGTTTCTTTTCACTGCTCCCATAATTCTTTGTTTTTTTAAGTGGTACAAAATTAGTTTGCTACACTCAAAAACCAGCTACGCAAAAAGCTGACAATCAAAGACAAATGCGTCAATTCGTGGGAGCAAAAACAGCTTTCAAAAAGTCCCACGAATAAGCCACGTGAGAACTGCCTAAAACCACTATTTTTTGCCGAAGCGGAGAAAAATAAAAAGTTCTGAAATCCTTGAATTTCAGAACTTTGCTTTAATTTGCTATTTGCTTTCGCGGTGCGTACGGGACTCGAACCCGTGACCCCATGCGTGACAGGCATGTATTCTAACCAACTGAACTAACGCACCAGAATTTCATTTCTTAATTGCTGTCTCTCTCGATTGCGGTTGCAAAGGTAGCTGTTTTTTTTATATCTGCAATAGCTGAGAAAGATTTTTTTCATCTTTCTCATTCATTTGTTGATTATAAGTAGATTATATCTATCTTTGTGACACAATTTATAAAGCAACAAAAAGAAACATGAAAGATACACCTATCAAACGGCATCTTATTGATGAAACTATCGAAGAATTTCAAATTACAGATTTCTCAAAAGCAACCATTCGTGAAGTAAAAGCCATAGCAGCTAAAGCAGAAAGAGCATCCGGAGTCGAATTTATAAAAATGGAAATGGGCGTACCGGGTCTCCCCCCTTCTACTGTAGGAGTAAAAGCCGAGATAGAAGCATTGCAAAATGGAATAGCCAGTTTGTATCCCGATATTAATGGACTACCGGAACTAAAATCGGAAGCCTCCAAATTTATAAAAGCATTTATCGATATAGATCTCAAACCGGAAGGTTGCGTACCTGTCACGGGATCCATGCAAGGTACTTTCGCATCTTTCCTTACTTGCAGTCAATGCGATGAAAAAAAAGATACTATTCTGTTCATAGATCCTGGCTTTCCGGTCCAAAAGCAGCAATTGGTGGTCATGGGACAGAAGTACGAGACATTTGATGTATACGATTATCGGGGAGACAAATTAAAAGAAAAACTCGAGAGCTACCTGAAAAAAGGAAATATTTCAGCTGTTATATACTCAAATCCGAATAACCCCAGCTGGATCTGTTTAAAAGATGAAGAACTGAAGATCATCGGTGAACTAGCCACCCAATATGATGTAATCGTCCTTGAAGATTTAGCTTATTTTGCCATGGACTTCCGCCAAGATCTGAGTACTCCGTATCATGCACCTTATCAGCCTTCGGTGGCACACTATACAGATAATTATATTTTGCTTATATCCGGTTCCAAAGCCTTCAGTTATGCAGGCCAACGTATTGGTGTCAGCTGTATTTCTGATAAATTATACCATCGCCATTATCCCGGATTCGATAAACGCTACGGAGGCGGTACTTTTGGCACTGTATTTATCCATCGTGTGCTTTATGCCCTCTCTTCAGGGACGAGCCATTCGGCACAATTCGCCATGGCAGCTATGCTGAAAGCAGCGAACGAAGGTAAATACAATTTCCTGAACGAAGTGAGGATATATGGTGAACGCGCCCGTAAATTGAAAGAAATATTCTTGCGTTACGGATTCCATCTGGTATACGACAAAGATCTTGAAGATCCTGTTGCCGACGGTTTCTATTTCACCATAGGCTATCCGGGAATGACAAGTGGAGAGCTGGCAAAAGAGTTGATGTATTATGGGGTCAGTGCAATTTCCTTGGTTACTACAGGTAGCCAACAACAGGGACTACGTGCATGCACTTCCTTTATCAAAGAGCACCAATATGCTCAACTGGATGAAAGAATGAAGTTATTTGCCGAAAATCATCCTATATCTTAAAAAGAGCACACTAAATCGAAAAAAAGAGGAATATTGTTTGTTCGTGTAAAATAAATCTTTAAATTAGGGGCATGAACATCAATACTGACATATTTAAGATACAATCGAATAATGTAATGCCGTCGAGAGGAAAGATTCTGATATCAGAGCCTTTCCTCCACGATGTAACTTTCGGAAGGTCAGTAGTATTGCTTGTTGATCATACTGAAGAAGGAAGTATGGGATTGATTATAAATAAACCACTCCCATTGATGCTTAATGATATCATTAAAGAATTTAAATATATAGAAGATATTCCGTTACACAAAGGAGGTCCTATCGGAACTGACACTTTGTTTTATCTGCATACTTTACACGAAATACCCGGAACCCTTCCGATCAACAATGGATTATATCTCAACGGAGATTTCGATGCTATCAAAAAATACATTTTACAAGGAAACCCTATAAAAGGAAAGATACGCTTTTTCCTCGGATATTCCGGCTGGGAATGCGAACAACTGATTCAGGAAATAAAGGAGAATACCTGGATTATTTCAAAAGAAGAAAATACCTACTTAATGAATGAAGATATAAAAGGTATGTGGAAGGAAGCCTTAGGGAAATTGGGCAGCAAGTATGAAACCTGGTCCCGCTTCCCGCAAGTTCCTTCTTTAAACTAAAATTATCGTTTGGGATTCATACATTGCACAAGCACGGCATCTTTATAACCTTCGTGTGTTAACAGCCATTCTTTCAATACTCCACATTGGGTAAATCCACAAGAATTGAACAATCGCAAACTGGGTTCGTTATCCACAGCTATATGGGCATACAATTGTTTTATAAATAAAAAGTTGAAAGCATATTCACAAAGCAGTTTCAATGCATCGGAAGCATACCCCTCCTGTCTATAATTGCTGTGAACGGCAATTCCGACTGCCCCTCTTGAATGTAAAGGTACAAAATCAGTTATATCGACCGTACCCAAAGTACAATTATCTTTCCGACGCATAATCATCAGCCGCAACTGTTTATCGGCAAACATGTCACTTTGCGATCCTTCAATATACTGTTTGAGTACAAAACGCGAATAGGGAACTGTAAAACTACTGATATCCCACATAGAAGGATCATTTTCCATTTCGTACATAAGATCCAAATCCTCCGGTTCCACTGCACGGAGATATATTCGCTCGTTGGCTAAGAAAGATTGCTTCATCATTTATTCTTTATCGATATGCAGTTCGGCACGCAATCTTTTTTCTCCAGGAAGACAGAAAAAAGAGGCTGTCAGTCCTATAAGTGCACATAACGCACCTGTACTACTAAGTGTAAAGTAGTAACCGGCCAGATTAAACACCACTACAAATTCCAGTAAAGCCAGCCGAACAGCCCCCCAAAGCATATAACGGCTCAGGGCCACCGGAAACGTCAGCTGATCTATTTTCTTTGTCAGAACAAAACTAAATAGTTTAAGAGAAAGAGGTATACAGACGGCAGTCATCAAAATACCTACTGTTTCGAAAACATAAACAGCCCGTACATTGTCTGCTTTTATTCCTACAGGCAACACGCCGGCTTCTCCCAATAGCACCAACAATAACGGAATAATCCAAAAAGAAATATACTGTACCTTCTGGCTTTTCACAATGCGTTTTATTTGCTCTTCCATTTATATATAATGATTATCAGTTAATGGTAAGTTTCCTTTTAAACGGTTCCGGTAAAAGTCGTACGGTTCACAATACTTCTACCCAACGTTATCTCGTCTGTGTATTCCAGCTCGTCACCAATGGATACCCCACGGGCAAGTACGCTCAATTTGACACCCATTTTCTCAAGTTTGCGGTAAATATAAAAATTCGTGGTATCCCCTTCCATGGTTGTGCTTAGAGCAAGAATCACTTCATTTATTCCCCCTTCGGCTACCCGGCGCACCAGACTTTCTATCTGCAGATCGCCCGGTCCTACCCCATCCATCGGTGAAATCACCCCCCCCAAAACATGGTACAACCCACGATATTGTTGAGTGGCCTCTACGGCCATCACATCCCGTATATTCTCCACTACGCAGACCATAGACGCGTCCCGCTGCGGATTTGCACAAATCTGACAAGTTTCCGTATCAGATATATTATGACACACCTTGCAATATTTCACCTCATGCTTTAAAGTTATAATAGAACTTCCGAAAGCTTCCACCACAGAGGTATCCTGACGCAACAGGTGAAGCACCAGTCTCATAGCTGTTTTCCGTCCGATACCCGGCAATTTAGAAAACTCTCCGACGGCCTTTTCAAGTAACGTCGATGGATATTGTTGATTCATGTACAAACAAGTATATCTATTTAATTATCAATAAAGTATATACCAGTATAAAAAGTTGTAAACCTATTATAGAAAGGACTCCAACCCCATAAAGCCACTGTATACTTTATGGAGTACAAAGATACGCATATTTTATAAATGGCAAATCAGCTGTTAATAAAATAGGCTATTTATCGGTCATCTTGTTCATTGCTCCTGCTACAACAATACAGTCGTCTCCTGATTGTTGAACAATCAAGTCTACATTTTTGTTATTATAGCTAAAAAACTAAATTTATGGACTTAAAAAAGACAACTTTCTACTTATTTACGCTCTTTAGTTTGATGTTAATTTCCTGTAGCAACGATGATGAAAACAAAAATGATGCGCAGGTAACAGTTACTGTAGTCAGTGCTGATGGCAAACCTCTGCCCAACGAAATTGTGCAAATGTTCGATGAAAAGACTTATGAAGAGTTCAAAAAAGACAATCGAACAACTCCTACGGCATATGCATTAACTAACTCCACCGGAGTTGCCACTTTCATTTTTACTTATGATAAGTGGTTCGAATCAAACAAAGACCGATTTTTCACTTTCGCTGTCCAATATGGCAGTGGTACAGAAAATTATGAAATATGGTCTGCAGGACGTACCGTACGCCCGGGTTCAGTTACACAAATCGAGTTGAAACTTAAGCCTTTATAAACGAAAAACGGTTTTATAAGCAAATCGCGGGTCATGCCCCCACAGAGTGACTTATAAAACCGCCTTTTTGATTTTATCTTCAGTAGATTCCCTTTTCTACAGGTATCGCACAACTCAGGATAGAAACCATATTTCTTAACCAGTTCTTGAAACTTATTATGCTCCTCCGATTTATAACTATTCCGAAATGAACTGAATTCCAGTTCAATCGCCCTCTTGGGTATTCCTTCATAAGTTCTAAGAAAGAAAATAAAATATATCTTATCCCTAAAAAATAAAACGATGCAAAATATCATTATTACATTTATTGCCTTTTTTGTACTCAGATTACTTTCCTTATCCTACTCCATTCGTAACGAGAAACGTCTTCTGAAAAGTGGAGCGGTACAATATGGTAAAGTTAATTCGCTATTACTGACATTAGCACATATCGTCTACTATTTTTCGGCCCTCTATGAAGCATACACTTCGGGAACTACCTTCAACTACTTCTCTGTTTGTGGTGTTTTTATAATGGGCTTTGCTTATGCTATGCTATTCTATGTGATCTATAAACTCCATGATGTATGGACAGTAAAACTTTATATCATTCCCGATCATCGCATTGAAAAAAGCTTCCTTTTCAGAACAGTAAGACACCCCAATTACTATCTGAATATCATACCTGAACTAATTGGAGTTGCTTTACTCTGCAATGCCTGGTATACATTACTCATTGGACTCCCTATCTACGCTTGTTTGCTCGCTATACGTATCCGACAAGAGGAAAGGGCCATGAAAGAACTATTGGAGAATTAAGTTTCTACATTTGTATTTGGAGGAAACATTTTCATCATATAATAGAACTGGATAGGTCTCACCACAGATTACACGTAACACAGACAAATAATTTATTTCATTGAGAATTAGATTAAAGAATCCGTGTCAATCCATGTAATCCGTGGTGAATTCAAAACCACTCCGGAAAAAACATTCTGTCCCAAGCCGGTATTTGAGCTATCCTTTATCCACTATTATTGTTTAATTTTGCCGTACTAATTATCAAGCGCTTAACTATCATGAAAACAATATCAAAAATTTGTCACAATTCTTGTACTATTAGCCGGCATTGTCCCTGTCTATGCCATCATGAACATCGTATTCGATCCTAATGACGATGGAAATCTGTTAATAACACTCGGCACTCTGACACCTATACTGGGTGGTCTTTTGATGGGATATGCTTTCAAAGACA
Organism: Bacteroides fragilis NCTC 9343; assembly: GCF_000025985.1. Classification (NCBI taxonomy): domain Bacteria; kingdom Pseudomonadati; phylum Bacteroidota; class Bacteroidia; order Bacteroidales; family Bacteroidaceae; genus Bacteroides; species Bacteroides fragilis. Next base: position 2,460,538 of record NC_003228.3, on the reverse strand, counting down.
AATATCAAATTTTAATTAGCAATCATCGTTTGCAAAATAAGTGTTACCTTTGCGCTCGTTATGATTATGATGATACTTGCCACTATTGTATGCTACTTTGCCATTCTCTTGCTGATAGCCCGTATCACCGGACGGAAAGGAGGTTCGAATGCAGCGTTTTTTAAAGGAGAAAACCAGTCTCCATGGTACGTCGTTGCTTTCGGAATGATTGGCGCATCTATTTCGGGAGTAACCTTTGTATCCGTACCGGGCATGGTAAAGGCGATGGATATGACGTATATGCAAACCGTATTCGGCTTTTTCTTCGGTTATCTGGCTGTCGCCCATATACTCCTCCCACTCTACTATAAACTCAACCTGACCAGTATATACACTTATCTCGATACCCGTATCGGAAAGCGTGCCTACCGTACAGGAGCCTCTTTTTTCCTTCTTTCGCGTATGCTGGGCACAGCTGCAAAACTATACCTTGTCTGTCTGATTCTATATACCTACGTATTTCGTGATATGGGTATCCCATTCTGGAGTATTGCTGCCGGATCGGTAGCTTTAGTATGGATATACACTCACAAAAGTGGCATTAAAACAATTGTCTGGACGGATACTTTACAGACTTTCTGCCTGATCGCCGCACTGATCAGCATCCTTGTTTTTGTCACTGCAAAGTTAAATCTTGACTTCAGCGGAGTTATACAAACAATCAGCAGCAATGAACACAGTCGCATCTTTGTATTTGATGACTGGATGTCGCGCCAGAATTTCTTCAAACAGTTTCTAAGTGGGATTTTTATTGTTATTGTCATGACCGGACTCGATCAGGATATGATGCAGAAAAACCTTTCCTGCCGTAGTCTGCGTGACGCGCAGAAGAACATGTATTGTTATGGCTTTGCATTCGCTCCGCTCAACCTGCTGTTTCTGGGGCTTGGCATTTTATTACTGGTCCTTGCTCAAGAGATGCAGTTGGAACTTCCGGCTGCCGGTGACGACATCCTGCCGCTGTTTGCTACCCAGGGTTATCTGGGCGAAGGAGTACTTATCCTATTTACAATCGGTATCATTGCCGCCGCTTTCAGCAATTCGGATTCAGCCTTAACCGCCATGACAACGAGCTTTTGCATCGACTTGCTCGACACAGGCAAAGACACAGAGGAAGAAGCCCGTAGAAAACGAAACCGGGTACATATAGGACTATCCGTCCTACTTATTTTCTTTATCTGCCTTGTCGATGCATTGAATAACCAAAGCGTCATCGATGCTATTTACATCATAGCCTCCTATACATACGGACCTCTTCTGGGAATGTTTGCTTTCGGATTATTCACCCAACGAAAAACAAACGACCGATGGGTACCGTTTATTGCGATAGCTTCACCACTGATTTGTTACGCAGCCGATAGATTTGCCCGGCAGGAAACCGGCTATCAGTTCGGATACGAATTATTGATGTTGAACGGCATCCTTACTTTTGCAGGAATATGGATCGTATCAAAGAAACAACTAAAAAATGAATTTTAAAACCAACAAGAAATATGGAAATAACCAATGCTGAATTTGTAATTAGTAATACGGACGTGAAGAAATGTCCGGCAGGCACTTTCCCCGAATATGCCTTTATCGGCCGATCCAATGTAGGAAAATCCAGCCTCATCAATATGCTGACCGGACGAAAGGGGCTGGCCATGACTTCCGCTACTCCCGGTAAGACCATGCTTATCAATCATTTTCTGATCAACAACAGCTGGTACCTGGTTGACTTACCCGGATACGGATATGCCAGACGAGGTCAGAAAGGCCAGAAACAGATACGCACCATCATCGAAGATTACATCCTCGAACGCGAACAGATGACCAATCTATTCGTATTGATAGACAGCCGTCTGGAACCCCAGAAAATAGATCTTGAATTCATGGAATGGCTGGGTGAGAACGGCATTCCTTTTGCCATTATCTTCACCAAAGCAGACAAACTGAAAGGGGGACGACTCAAAATAAATATCAGCGCTTACTTGAGAGAATTACGGAAACAATGGGAAGAACTCCCTCCCTATTTCATCACTTCATCAGAAGAGCGCCTTGGCAGGACAGAGGTATTAAACTACATCGAGTCAATCAATAAAGAACTTAATTCAAAATAAAAACAAGGATATCAAATGAAAAGAAAACTATTATCATTCGCAGTTCTTATCACACTACTGCTTGTACCGACCGTAAACCGTGCACAATCTATCAAGGACTTATTCAATAAAGACAATATCTCCAAAGTTGTCAACGCTGTCACAGGACATACCGAAACAGTGGATATGACCGGGACCTGGCGTTATACCGGCTCGGCCATTGAGTTCGAGTCTGAAAACCTGCTGAAGAAAGCCGGAGGAACAGTCGCTGCTTCCGCTGCCGAACAAAAGCTGGACGAACAGCTGGCCAAAGTCGGTATTAAAGAAGGGCAACTGAGTTTTACATTCAATGCGGACAGTACTTTCGTAAGCACTTTAGGCAAACGCAAGCTGAACGGAACCTACTCTTACGATGCCGGCACCCAGATGCTCCACCTGAGGTATATGAAATTAATCCCCATGAATGCAAAAGTCAATTATACCACTCAGCAGATGGATCTTCTGTTCGAAGCAGACAAATTGCTGAAGCTAATCACTTTCTTATCCAGTAAGAGCAGCAGTGCCACCCTCAAAGCCATCAGTTCATTGGCAGATAGCTATGACGGCATGATGCTGGGATATGAATTGAAACGATGAAAGGTTCTGAACGATGAATGATCGGCGGTGATCATTCATCGTTCAAAACTTTTCATCGTCTGTTCTCCGTCAGGATACAACCATCCATCATCCGCACAATACGGCCTGCCTCCCGGGCATTTTCTTCAGAGTGAGTTACCATCACGACTGTAGCTCCATCTTTATTTAACTCCTTCAATAAAAGCATCACCTCGTTGCCATTGGTAGAATCGAGGTTACCCGTCGGTTCGTCAGCCAATATAATTTTCGGGTTCGTCACAATAGCCCGGGCAATAGCCACACGCTGTTGTTGACCTCCGGAAAGTTGTTGAGGATAATGTTCCGTACGATGGCCTATCTGCATCCTTTCCAACGCTTTATTCACTCGATCTACACGCTCACGAACCGGCACACCGGCATATAGCAACGGTAATTCTACATTCTCAAATACAGTCAGTTCATCTATCAGGTTAAAGCTCTGAAATACAAAGCCGATATTGCCGTTCCGCATGTCTGTACGATCATTTTCCGAGTAGCGGGAAACTTCTTTACCGATGAACCACAACTCACCGGAAGTCGGATTGTCCAATAGTCCCAGTATATTCAGCAAGGTCGATTTGCCACATCCTGAGGGTCCCATTATAGCTACAAATTCGCCTTCCGATATATCGATACTGATTTCATTCAATGCAATAGTCTGTACACTCTCTGTACGGAATATCTTAGTCAATCCAATTGCTTTTATCATAATCTCCAACTATTTATTATTCATATCTCAATGATCTCACCGGATTCTGTGAAGCCGTCCGCCAGGTTTGTCCGATAACAGTTAATAACGTAATCCCCGCAATAATCAGTCCGCCCCCCAAAAACAGCCACCAGCTCATAGTAGTCCGGTAAGCAAACTCATCCAGCCAGTGATACATAAAAAGATAACCCAACGGACAAGCCGGCACGAAAGCAATGCCCACCCATTTCAGATATTCCAGACAGAACATTTTTACGATCCCACCGGAATGTGCCCCATTCACTTTTCGAATCCCTATTTCCTTCGTTCGCTGCCGGGTAGACAGCGTTACCAATCCGAAGACTCCCATCATGGCAATCACAACAGCAAGGATCGTAAACGCAAGTAACATCCGGCTCTGTTGTCTCTCTTGTTCATAGTTCCGGTTTAAAGCATCTGAGAAAAACTTATATTTAAACTCCTTTATGAAAAAGGGGGCCATCTCCTCAAACTTCTTTTGTATGAAGTTCAAGGTTTCCTGTTTATGTTCCGGAGCTATTTTGATATGTATATTCCCCAAACATTCGGGACTATACATCAAATATGCCGGCTTTATCTTCTGTCGTAACGACTGGAAATTGAAATCCTGTACCACTCCTACAATCCGTTTCTTATTTGTGCCCACTCCAAACCCTCCGCTTATCTCCATACCTATCGGATCTGCTACCTTCATAGCCTTCCGGGCCGCTTCATTAATAATCACCGGAAAATCGTACGTGCCACTGAAGTAGGCTCCTCCATCCGCCTTCAAACCCTCTCCTTTCAGAAGTTTTAATCCGAATGTATTCACAAAATCACCATCCGCCCAAATACACATCATTCGTAAAGAGTCAGTCTCTCCTCTTTCGTCAGTCCACCTCAATACATCCCCCTGACTTTTGTCCCCTTCCAGATAATCAGTAATTTCAGCTCCCATCGAGACACTGCGTACATTCGGATTCTTTAATATTTCCTGCTTGAACCCGTCCACATTATACCACAGACCTGTATAAATGGAAACAACATTTTCTTTTTCCAATCCCAAGTCCTTGTTTTGCAAATAGTTCAGTTGTTTAAACACAATACCGGTACACAGCAACAACGTGATTGCTATGACAAACTGCACACAGAGCAACCCCCGTATCAAGCCCCCCTTTTTGCCGTTCTTCTGTCCTCCTTTAAAAGCAATCAAAGGGTTAACCGCCGAAAGATAGAATGCCGGATAGCTGCCCGAAAGGCATCCCACACCGATAATGCCCAAAACAACGTAGACTAACACACTCCAACTTGCCTGCAACGTGATGTCCTTATCCATTATCCGATTAAAGACCGGCAACAGCAGTTCGGTCAAGGCCAGCGCCAATATCAACGAAATGAATGCTTGCACCAAACTTTCAGAAAGAAACTGAACGATCAGCGTTTTCCGCTTGGCCCCCGTCACCTTACGCACTCCGATCTCTTTATATCGTAATGCGGCACGTGCAGTCGACAAAGTGGTGAAATTGAACGCTCCCATAAATATAATCAATACGGCCAAGATTATAAACAGATAGATGGAGGCCATACTACCATGATTCTTAACGGAAATATCAGCAAAATCGGTCTTTAAATGAATGTCCCTGAGCGGTTGGAAACGGAGCAGACGTTCCGTAAGTGTGTGTTTACTCAGTATACGACTCATCCGCACCCGGTCGGAGTCGGACACAGATGTCCCGGGACGCATTTTCACATACACCATCGCATCCCGAACATCCCAAGGAGAAGACATCCGCACGATGTTGACATCTATCTTATCAAAAAAAGACTGCCCTACAATCGCATCAAACTGAATATGGCTTTTACGGGGTACTTTCACCACCCCTACGATCCTCAATACCGACTCGCCATCCATTCCTCTGTTATACATTACTTCTTTCCCCACCGCCGGTTCATTCCCAAAAAACTTTTTAGCCAGCGTCTCAGACAAAACGATGTGATTGAATCCCGATTTCAGCCTGCCGGGATCTCCCTCTACCACAGGAAAATGGAAAACATCAAAAAAGGCCGTATCCACACGCATCCAATTGAGTGACAAAAATTTATCACCCGACCTCAAAGAAGTCATATCGACATTCCCAAGATAAGTGGCTTCTTCCACCTGCGGAAACTCTTTACGGAAAGCATCTGCCAGAAGTTTCGAAGTATAAGGATTTTCAGTCACCTCTCCGCTTTCGGAGCAATTCGCTTCAATCACCCTGAAAATTCTACCTGCATCCGGATTGTGATCTTCAAAAGTAAATTCATCTATCACCCACAAGTAGATAAGGAAAGCCGCTGCCATCCCCCATACAAATCCAAGTATATGAATGCTTGAAAACAGAAAGCTCCGTTTGATCAGACGAAGAGCAACTTTAAAATAATGGTTTATCATCATAGCGGTCAACTTATTTAACGGTCATCAAAATCAGATCGGTTTCATTAAACTCTCCAAGCTTGTCATTTCCCCGCAGCTGTATCGGATAGTATTTTTCCAAAACAGCTTTTCCGACAACAAAAGCAGGATCCCCATTCAGATTCAAGTTGGGCCAGAAGGGTAAATCTTCTTGTAGACCGGCAGCTATCAGCGGTGATTCCGGATGTCCCCCACCGGTAACTTCCGGCAAAGAAAAAAACTCTCCGTTCCGCTTGTCATAGACCAAAGAATAAAGTTGCACTTCCCCCTTCCTACGGGCATTTTCACTATCGTACCCTTTATCGACATTCAAAAAGAGGAAATGATCCGTCTCCATACACGAAGTTACAAAATATGAACTCCGCACATTGCCCCCTCTAGCCACGTCGGCCCCTGTAATGCGGGATAATGAACCGAAATCAAGTTTATAAACGACCTCCAGTGTCGAGGCATCCTTCACCCTGTAGATCTTATTGCCGTATGCATGATAAAACAGTGTTCTTCCTCCCACATGATACACAATGTCCCGTTCAGCCTCAAAAAGACGAGGTTTATAACGTTCGGAATTTCCCAAAACAAAGTGACAGAGAGTATCCCCCTTCATCCCGAATGTATAGAGTTCATCCGAATGTCTTACCGCCATTCCGTATCCTCCGGGCATTGAAAACAGATAGCTGTTTCCTATAGGCAGTCTGTTTCGGAATGTCTTAAGCTCCGCCGGCTGAGAAGAAGCCATCAGTCCGGTCAAAGAGGCGACTACCAGATAAGACCTCCGTTTATCTGTATTATAGCACGTAAAGCGTAATTGTTTCCTTTCAGAATCATAATAAAAGTTCTGCATCAAGTGTCCCCCTCCTATTCCGACGCCACCGCCCGGCGTGTGTATCACCTGTAAATCCGATCGAATAAGCAGTCGTTTCTTCCTCAGGTCCTTATCCAACAGCCACACACCCTCTTCATCAGGTATCAGAAAATCATCACCGGCAGCAATCAGGGATGTCCAATCATCATTGGCTTCCATGATCCTGTATTGCACCTGCTGCCCGAGATCAGTCAGTTTCATCGGGCGAACGTTTCGCAATGCAGACTCCACGTTCAAAACAATCATTCCATGATCTGTGATGTGAGAATCATATTTAATTCCGGAAGGGGCCTGATAGTCTTCCGGAAATACCTGTAGAGAATCGTTATCTCCCCATCCGGCAAGCGAGTCTTCCACGCCGGCCGCCGGAGTTGCACTTTTAGCAAACTCCCTCCGCAGCTCCTCCTTACTCACCCCCGGATTTTTATTACCACAAGCCGACAGGCACAATCCTCCCATCAAAAGTAAACTCCCCCAATAATAATATCTTTTAATCATTACCTTTCACTCCCCTTTTTAAAAAGCCTGTTTAAATTTTCCTTGAATAAATTTTATACGAGTTTTATCGAGAACAGATCTCAAAACAATCCCGGGCCGGATTTAACCGGGCTCTGAGACTATCCATATTCCGTTTTATAAGCCGAGTTGGCGGAAGTAGTGTTTCAGCATCGTGTATCGTTCATTTTAGAGTGATTATAAGTGACGTAGTCTCTTTCTCGGTACCCTGTAAAGCAGGTATCCGCTTGAATACTTCAGGAGAAGATTTACTTAATTTCCACCCGGTTGTAAATGTAGCAAGCTGCTCCTCAGAAAAACCTTTCCGGGGCCAAAACGGAATGCCGTCAGGAAGATCAGGCTCCGGACAGGGATGAACCGTTTTTTCAGCCTGCGGTAAGGAGAAAAACGCTTTAGACCGTTTGTCATATATCAGCGAGTAAAGCGTTACTTGCTTCTTGTCGCGTGCATAGGGACAGTCATATCCTTTTTCTACATGCATGAATACGTAGCTGTCGGTCTCCACCCAATCCGACAGGAAATAGGCATTGTCCACATCGGCACCGCCAACCACCTCTTCTCCCGTAGCCCGATGCAACGTGCCGAAATCGAGTTCATAAACCGGTTCCAGGGTAGAGGCGTCTTTCATACGATAAACCGTATTCCCATAAGGCATAATGATCATGGGACAGCCTTTATAATGATAAACAGTCGCTTGTTCTCCCGAACGATATGAACCGTTACCGCGGGGAGGATAGTTTACTTTCTCTCCGATAGTAAAATGACAAAGTGTATCACCCCGCAAATTGAAGGTATAAACGTCGTTCGTAAATCGGGTCCAGGTAGCATACCCGTCTGCCATTCCTAACAGATAATTTCCGGAAATGCCTGCACGTTTATGGATATCGTCCGGTGTCAGAGGCCGGGATGCGCTTAACAAATCTTTCAGAGAAAGCCTGACAAAGGATTTGGGATTCTTTTTATCCCTCTGATCATACAGCACGCCGATCAACGTCCGGGAAGACTTTTCATAATAATCCGGATTGATGTAACGCTTCGTCTGAAAGTTGGTAAATCCATTTTCTTCTGTAATATCCACATCATTGCGAAACAACATCCGAATCATTTTCAGGTTCCCATCCAGCAGCCAGATGCCACCAATCCCCACTCCCAAACAGCCCTCTTCAATCGGTATCAGGCGGAAGATGCCTCCTTTCACATCTTTAAATACCATGAAATCAAGCTGACTGCCCAATTGACTCAACTTCAGAGGACGGACATTCCGCAATGCGGCCTTCACGTCAAGACGCTCCGGATTTCCGGTAAGATAGTTCGCCTGATACCGAATGCCCGGAACAGGAACATACCCTTCCGGATATTCATCCGAAACCGACAATGCATTCTCTTGCCCATGCCGGACACTCAAACTATCCGACTCTCCTTTCATCTCCACCCGGCCACTTGCCGGCCCTTTCTGCTGACAGCTTCCCAGGAGGAGCAGCAGTCCCAACATCCAAGTGCTTTTCATTTTACTTCTGATCATCTTTGCAAATTCTATTTATTAAATAAAAGCAAGAAGTATACCAAACAGACATCCTATTATTTATCAACCTGTTACCGAAAACGGACGATCTGTAATTCGTACGAAAGCGTGCAGTTTTTGTACGATATCGTACACAGATTACCCAAACTTTTTCTCTATCTTTGTCCTGCCAATCAACATACTATACTATGACACTGAAACGAGGCAAAATACTGATAGCCGATGATAATGAAGACATCCTTTTCACACTGAAAATGCTGTTACGCCCCATTGCAGAATCAATCAGCATCACGACCGATCCGAGAGAACTGCTCCCCATCCTGTCACGCACACACTATGATGTCATCTTGCTGGACATGAATTTCAGGAACGATGCTGTCAGCGGACGGGAAGGATTCCACTGGTTGGAAGAGATCCTGAAACTGGATTCGGGAGCAGTGGTAATCTTCATCACGGCTTATGCCGATACCGAAAAGGCTGTACGGGCCATCAAGCTCGGCGCTACCGACTTCATCGCCAAGCCCTGGCAAAACGATAAGATGATTGCAACCGTATCTGCGGCATTGCAACTCAGCTTCAGCCGTACGGAAGTAGAATCACTGAAGGAGCAGAAAGAAGCTCTGACCGCCCCCTCGCCGGAACCGGCCCGAATCATCGGCGAATCGGCCGCCATGCAGGCTATTTTCCAGACCATCCGGAAACTTGCCGATACGGACGCCAACCTGTTACTTTTAGGTGAAAACGGTACAGGAAAAGATCTGATAGCACGCTATGTATACGAACAGTCGCCCCGGAAAGGCGAAATATACGTCCCGATCGATTTGGGAAGCATCCCCGAAACACTGTTTGAGAGCGAACTCTTCGGATTCGAAAAAGGTGCTTTTACAGATGCGCGGAAAAAGAAACCCGGAAGGCTGGAGGTAGCCTCGGGAGGTACTCTGTTCCTAAATGAAATTGGCAACCTGAGCCTGCCTTTACAGGCCAAGCTGCTTTCGGTCATCGAACAACGCAAAAGTTCGCGACTGGGTTCCACCACTTCTTATCCGGTAGACGTGAGACTGATATGCGCAACGAATACCGACCTGTATACAGCCATCGATAACGGGCTGTTCCGGCAAGATCTTCTCTACCGCATCAATACGATCGAAATACGTATCCCTCCCTTACACGAACGGGGCAACGACCTTTTCCTGCTTGCCGATCACTTTTTACAACGCTATCGGAAAAAATATAAAAAAGAAGTCCGGGGCATTTCGAAAGAAGCGCGCAGATTGATGCAACTCTATCGTTGGCCGGGGAATGTACGCGAGCTGGAACATGCCATCGAACGGGCGGTCATCCTCTCAGGCAATCCAATGTTGATGCCGGACGACTTCATGCTTCGCACATCGCCTCAGGGACAGGTTTCGGAGAAAGAGAAATACAACCTTGAACGCCAGGAGCGCGAAACCATCAGCGAAGTACTCCGGCTTTGTGCCGGCAACATTACGTTAGCCTCAGAAATGCTGGGAATCACCCGGACATCGCTATACAGGCGGATCGAGAAACACGGATTATAACCTCAAACAGTTACACGACATGAAACAAAAATGGGCGAGGAAACCCCTTATATTGACAGCAGCCCTTTTGATCTGCTGTTACACCACCGTGTGGTTAGGCATGCACGGTTTCTATATCAGCCTGCCGGTATCCGTATGCCTCTTGCTATACACAGCCTACAGAATCTATCGCTACATCCTCCGCTCCACACGTGCCATGGCACAGTTCATCTGGTCTGTCCGCTATTCCGAGTTCCTCTCCTCCCCCGTGCAAAGCGAAGAAAGCCTCCGTTCACTGCCGGCAGAGCTTCTGAACGAAATGAACCAAGCCTTGGATTTCTACAAACAGAACCTTCAGAAGAAAGAAAGCAAACTACAATATTTTCAGGCTCTGGCCAACCACATCGATATGTCCGTATTGGTATATACCCCTTCCGGACGGATCGAGTGGATGAATGAAGCCGCCAAAAGACTGCTCGACAACCACAATCTGAAAAGTATCGATGAACTGAAATACTTTCACAGCGAGCTGCCTGCCCGCCTTTACTCCTTAAAAGCGGGTGACATCTCCGTTCTGCAGGCGAAAAAAGAGGAAGAGACCATCCAACTGGCACTTTCCGGAATGGAGTTTGTGATACAGGGACGACCGCTCACAGTGGCCAGCATGAAAAACATCCATTCGGTATTAGACAGCCAGGAAACCGAAGCCTGGCAGAAACTGATCCGTGTACTGACACACGAAATCATGAATTCCATCACTCCGGTCACGTCTTTGTCCGAATTGCTGGAACATCAGATCGAAGACTTTGACGGCAATGAAGAAGAGCGGGCCGAAATACGCCGGATGTTACAAACCATCCGCCGGCGGGGCGACGGGTTAATTCGGTTTGTCAACAGTTACCGGGAAGTGTCTCACCTGCCACAACCCCTGCTGAAGATATATACATCACAAGAATTACTGACAGGTGTGGTACGGTTGATGTACAGAGAACCGAATGACCTGCACCTGATACTTCCGCCCAAGGGCCAACGCCTGATGGCGGACAAAGATCTGATTGAACAAGTGCTGATCAACCTGATTAAAAACGCCCGCGAGAACGATGCGACCGACATCCGGATCTCAGCCGGATTAAGTTCCGGAGAACGCCCCTATATAAGGATAGAAGACAACGGGACAGGAATCGAGCATGAGGTGCTCGACCGCATCTTTATCCCGTTCTTCACGACTAAACCCACCGGATCGGGCATCGGCCTGACCATCTCACGACAGATCATGCATCTGCACCGCGGCACCATCACCGTTTCATCCGAACCGGGGAAAGGCAGTATCTTCACCCTCTTGTTTCCGGGCGTATTCTAAAGAGGTGTAGCCATACGGTGCACAGGGTGTAGCCCTAAGCCTCGCATGGCTACACCCTATATACCGGACAGCTACACCCTCTCTGTCAGATGCCTTTTTAATACAATTTCACCGTCATACGACATCATTTATCAAAAAAAACCTTACCTTTGCCACTCACAAAACCATAAAAAGAAATAGAAAATGAAGAAAATACTATTTTTTATCACTATGATGGTGCTGAGCATCGGACTTGCCCAAGCTCAAGGAAAAGCAGAAATAAAGTTTGATAAGACAACCCACGACTTCGGAACGTTCTCGGAAAACAATCCTGTTGTGAGTTGCACTTTCAAGTTCACAAATATCGGCGATGCCCCGTTAGTCATTCATCAGGCTGTAGCATCCTGCGGATGTACCGTACCCGAATATACCCAGGAACCTATCATGCCGGGAAAAACAGGTACAATCAAGGTGACTTACAACGGAACGGATAAATATCCGGGACACTTCAAAAAGTCCATAACCCTGCGTACAAACGCCAAGACGGAGATGATACGTCTTTTCGTGGAAGGCGACATGACAGCCAAAGACGCGAAATAAGCAAAAATTAATAACAACAATGAGGAGAATCTTTCGGGATTCTCCTTTTTTTTTGCTTACTTTGAAGCTGTTTTGAGAAACCGACCGTTTGGAAATCTGATAAACTATACATAAACTACAAAAAACAATTATGAAACAAGAAGAAGACAAGTTTACGGGCTTACCCGAGAACGCATTCCGGGAACTGAAACCGGGAGAAGTGTACAACCCGCTGATGAGTCCAAAGAAAACGTATCCGGAGGTAAACCTCTGGTCTGTAGCATGGGGTATCGCCATGGCCATCCTTTTCTCGGCTGCCGCAGCCTATCTGGGACTAAAAGTAGGACAAGTATTCGAAGCTGCCATCCCCATCGCCATCATAGCAGTCGGAGTATCCGGCGCAGCCAAACGCAAAAACGCACTCGGCGAAAACGTCATTATCCAATCCATCGGCGCCTGCTCAGGCGTCATCGTGGCAGGAGCCATCTTCACACTGCCTGCCCTCTATATCCTGCAAGCCAAATATCCGGATATGTCGGTCACCTTTATGCAAGTGTTCATCAGTTCACTGCTGGGCGGTGTACTGGGCATCTTGTTCCTGATTCCTTTCCGCAAATACTTTGTAAGCGACATGCATGGCAAGTATCCTTTTCCCGAAGCGACAGCCACCACACAGGTGCTGGTGTCGGGTGAAAAAGGAGGCAGCCAAGCCAAGCCATTGCTGATGGCAGGATTGATCGGCGGTCTGTACGATTTCATCGTGGCTACCTTCGGCTGGTGGAACGAAAACTTCACCACCCGCGTATGCGGAGTAGGCGAAATGCTGGCCGACAAAGCCAAACTGGTTTTCAAGGTAAACACCGGCGCAGCCGTACTCGGCCTGGGATATATCGTCGGACTGAAATATGCTTCCATTATCTGCTTCGGCTCCCTGGCCGTATGGTGGATCATCGTACCGGGCATGTCACTCTTCTTCGGTGATTCGGTACTGAATCAGTGGAATCCGGACATAACCGCCACGGTAGGCTCTATGAGTCCCGAACAGATATTCAGCCACTATGCCAAAAGCATCGGTATCGGCGGCATTGCCATGGCAGGTGTCATCGGCATCATCAAATCATGGAGCATCATCCGCAGTGCGGTGGGACTGGCGGCTAAGGAAATGGGCGGAAAGAGTGATGCCGAAAAGAACATTATCCGCACCCAACGCGACCTCTCAATGAAAATCATTGCCATCGGTTCCATTATCACGCTGATTCTGGTAGTGCTTTTCTTCTATTTCGATGTGATGCAAGGCAACCTGGTGCATACACTGGTAGCCATCCTGCTAGTGGCCGGAATTTCATTCCTGTTCACAACGGTAGCCGCCAATGCAATCGCTATCGTGGGCACTAATCCCGTATCGGGCATGACTCTGATGACATTGATTCTGGCATCGGTCGTTATGGTGGCTGTCGGGTTGAAAGGCCCTTCAGGCATGGTGGCTTCATTGGTAATGGGTGGTGTGGTCTGTACCGCACTTTCCATGGCAGGAGGTTTTATCACAGACTTGAAAATCGGATACTGGCTTGGCAGCACACCGGCCAAGCAGGAAGCATGGAAGTTCCTCGGAACCATCGTTTCGGCTGCTACCGTAGGCGGTGTAATGATTATCCTGAACAAAACTTACGGATTCACAAGCGGTCAGCTGGCTGCCCCGCAGGCTAACGCAATGGCTGCCGTCATCGAGCCGTTAATGAGTGGTGTGGGCGCTCCGTGGATGCTCTATGGCATCGGTGCCGTACTGGCCATCGTATTGACGCTCCTGAAAGTTCCCGCATTGGCATTTGCACTCGGTATGTTTATTCCTCTCGAACTGAATATACCGCTGGTGGTGGGCGGTGCGATCAACTGGTATGTGACTACCCGCAGTAAAGACGCTTCACTCAACACGGAACGGGGAGAGAAAGGTACATTATTGGCATCCGGATTCATCGCGGGAGGTGCCCTGATGGGTGTAGTCAGTGCGGCAATGCGCTTCGGAGGCATCAATCTGGTAAATGACGCGTGGCTGAACAACACTCTGTCTCAACTTGCGGCCCTGATAGCTTATGCCCTGTTGATTCTCTATTTCATCAAAGCATCCATGAAAGTAAAATGAAAACATTAATCACATCCATTCTTCTGTTCATGGCTACCGGCTTGTCAGCACAAAAGCCCGTTGAGCTGCCTTTATGGCCCAACGGCGCTCCCAATGATAACGGGCTGAAAGGCGAAGAAGTGATGTCGGCTCCATACCGGCTCACTAACGTCACACAGCCCACCATCACCGTCTATCGTCCGGCGACACCTAACGGCATGACCATCATCATGTGTCCCGGCGGTGCTTACGCTCTCTTGGCCATGGATCATGAAGGACACGACATGGCACCATGGTTCAATTCATTGGGCATCACCTATGTGGTACTAAAATACCGGATGCCTAACGGACACTGCGAGGTGCCTTTGTCGGATGCTGAACAAGCGATACGAATAGTGCGGAAACATGCCAAAGACTGGAATATTCGTACAGACCGGGTGGGCATTATGGGAGCTTCGGCCGGCGGTCATCTCGCCTCTACCCTTGCTACGCATTACAGCAGTGAGGACACACGACCCGACTTTCAGATATTACTCTATCCGGTAATCACGATGGAATCCGGCGACACCCACGGAGGATCACGCCACAATCTGCTCGGGCCGGACGCAACGCCGGAATTAACCAGAAAGTTCTCCAACGAACAGCAAGTGACGGATCACACTCCGCAGGCTTTCATCACCCTCTCTTCGGACGACGAAGGAGTGCCTCCCGCCAATGGCGTGAATTACTATCTGGCGTTGCAAAAGCATAAGGTGCCTGCCACCCTCCACATTTATCCCACGGGCGGACACGGATGGGGGTTCTATGACAGTTTTACCTATAAACGCCAATGGACGGAAGAATTAGAGAAATGGTTGCGGGACGGAGTCAGGTTCCAATAGATACAACGAAGGTATTACAAAAACAATCTTTATAAAAATGAAAACAATTCGCACACTTTTATTATGTACCAGCCTATTGGCCGGAACAGTTGCAGCACAGGAGAGCAGCCTGGTGCTGAGTAACGGACTCGGGTTTGTCGACACCCCCTATAAGGCAGGCACCCTGGAAGTAGATGACACAGAAGACCTTATTATCAATTGTGACGAAGTGGATTGTACCACTTTCGTTGAATATGCACTGGCAATGGCCCTCTGCCCGCAGCAAGGAGACGAAATGCAGGAAGGCGATTTCGCCCGCAATTTGCAACGCATCCGCTATCGTGACGGAAAAATAGACGGATACACCTCCCGCCTGCACTATATATCCGACTGGATCAACAATGCGGTCCGCCAAGGCCTGCTCGAAGATGTAACGGCTGCCTACAGCCCCTTCAAACAAAAACTGTCGCTCTCGTACATGAGTACGCATCCGGAACTCTACAAATCGTTGAAAAATTCTCCGGAGAACGTAGCCCAAATGGCAAAGTATGAAAAAGCCTTGAGCGGCAAAGAGGTACACTATCTGCCCAAAGACAAACTGGAACCGGACGGACTGCCTTGGATCAAGAACGGAGACATCATCGCCCTGACCACCAATACTCCGGGGCTGGACGTAAGCCACATGGGCATTGCCATTTACATCAAGGGGCAGTTGCACCTGCTGCATGCTTCATCCAAAGAGGGTAAAGTAGTAGTGGGCAAAACCGCACTGAGCCAAATGTTGAAAGACAGAAAATCACTGACCGGCATCAGAGTGCTGAGAATGAAAAAATAATCTGCATAACCTACCTGTGGTGAACACGAGTTTTGATATATTCTCTTTTTCTTGTCAATATGAAAGGAAATTAGCGGATTTCATGACAGCACCTTCTGCTTTTAGACAGCAACCGGAAGTGCGGAAGGCGGAAAGCGGGACTTTTCTTCCCGGAAAACCGGACTTTTGTAGCCGGAGAGCCGGGGTCTGACCCGAAAAGTAACCGGATTTCAGCAAAAAGAAGTAAGCATTCGGTCCGAAAGACGTAAGCATTTACAGAATATGCTTACGTCTTTTCAAATTATCTCTATATGTTTTCCTACTTTACATCTATTGTTAGGGTTTCGGAGGTTAAAAGAGAAAGATTATTCTCTGGTTGTACTCCCGAAGCAGACAAGGCCGAACTAACAGAAAGAGAGCCACATGCTCTTATTACGCACCTTTTCATTCCGATAGCTTCACGACATCGCCATTATGACAGCCTGCAAAGACATCTGATATCAAAAACAAAATCGCCAACCCGCAAGGAAGGCGATTTTATCCGTTCAGTGCATCATTGGGCGGAAATAGAGCAATCCAGAGAGGTTTGATTATCATTTTGACAAAAGGGCAGCAAGCAACTCCCGGCCCAACCGTTCTTTCACCTCCGCCATATCGATGCTATGGCCAAGTTCTTGCTGAAGCGAGGTCACACCCTTATCAATGAAACCACAAGGATGGATGTAGCTGAAATAACGTAAATCGGTATTGACATTCAATGCCAATCCGTGCATTGTCACATAATGGCTGCTCCTGACCCCTATCGCACATATCTTGCGGGCACGGGACGTATCTCCCTCCAGCCAGACACCGGTCGCCTTCTCCAACCGCCCCGCCACAACACCGTAAGACGCACAGACACGGATGACGGCTTCTTCCAATAAATGCACATACTCCTTCAATCCCAATCCGAACTCTTCAAGATTGAGAATCGGATAGCACACCAACTGCCCGGGACCGTGATAAGTGATGTCTCCCCCACGATCGATATGATAGAGAGTGGCACCGATAGTCTTCAGTTGCTCCTCTCCCAGCAACATATTATTTTCTTTCCCGCTACGCCCCAGCGTGTAAACGTGCGGATGTTCACAAAAAATTATACGGTTCTCGTAACTCTCCCCGTTCTGCTTCGCATGGACAAGGGCATCGAACCATTCCGTCTGGCGGCTCCATGCCTCAGAATATGGAATAAGTTCCCAATCGGTTGTAATTGTTTTCATAAGGACAAAGATAAAAAAATAAAAGAAAATGTGTATATTTGCGTGATTCAAAAAAAGAAAGTAATATGAAGTTTGACTTTCCACAAGTAGATCTTCCGTGCGAGATTTTGGCATGGAATGATGTAACCGAAGATATATTAAATATCTACAAACAATCATGCAGGCTGAAAGCCGGCATCTTTGCTATTTGTACGGAAGGCAAGATGACCGCAACCATTAATCTGATTGACTACGAGATAAAACCGAACGACTTGATCACACTGTTACCGGGTACCATTATCCAGTTCCGCGAACGCACGGAAAAAGTACGTTTATGCTTTGCGGGATTCTCATCGGAATGCGTAGAACGCATCAATCTGATAAAATCAATGGTCAGTTCCTTCTCCAAAATAACCGAATGTCCGATTGTAGAGTTGCAGGAGGATATAGCCAGCTATCTGATAGATTATTTTTCTTTGCTGGCACGCGTGACGTGTGACGAAAAATTATCTCTCCCCTCCGAAATGACAGAGGTGTCTTTAAGATCGATCCTGACTGCCGTCGGACTAATCTATCAGAGATACTCCTCGAAAAACCACAATACGAACCGTAAGGAAGAAATCTGCCGTGAACTGGTAGGACTGGTCACGGAACATTACACCGAGGAGCGTCGTGCCCAGTTCTATGCGGACAAGTTGGGAATATCGCTGCAACACCTCAGTACTACGGTCAAGCAGGTGACCGGACGTAACGTACTGGACGTCATAGCCTACGTGGTTATCATCGACGCGAAAGCCAAACTCAAATCGAGCAACATGACTATCCAGGAAATCGCTTATTCACTGAACTTCCCCAGTGCTTCGTTCTTTGGAAAATATTTCAGGAGATATGTAGGCATGAGTCCGCTGGAATTCAGAAACAGCTGACGACTTTCTCCGGGAAAGACATTCAAAACCCTTTTTTACCACAGAGGGCACAGAGTAACACAGAGCAAACTTCAAATTATGGATGACCAATATGAACGCTCTGTGTGTACTCTCTGCCCTCTGTATCCTCTGTGTTACTCTGTGCCCTCTGTGGTGAGTTCGTTTTGAAAGGAATTGTTATTTTCTGGCCAGACTCAGTGAATTCAGCACGACACTTACACTTGAAAATGCCATCGCTGCACTGGCAAGCATCGGATTGAGCAGCAACCCGTTGACAGGGAACAAGATTCCGGCTGCAATGGGAATGCCTATCAGATTATAGATAAACGCCCAAAACAGATTCTGGTGAATCAGTTTTACTGTTTGCTTGGAGAGTTCGAATGCACGGGGCAGCAACAGCAGATCCGATGTCATCAACGTAACCATCGCCACATCCATGGCTATATCGGTGCCTTTCCCCATCGCTATGCTGACATCAGCCAAAGCCAACGCCTGTGAGTCATTGATTCCGTCACCCACCATAGCAACCGTTTTGCCCTGCATCTGGAGCTCACGCACAAACTCTTCTTTATCATCCGGCAAGGCATCTGCCACAAAGCGGTCGATGCCCAATTTGCCCGATACGGCAAGTGCCGTCCGTTGTCCGTCACCGGTCAGCATGCAAATGTCGATGCCCTGACGTTTCAGTTCCTTCACCGCCTCGGCAGAAGTCGGCTTTATCTGGTCGGCAATGGCGACAACGGCAAGTACCTCTGTTCCACGGCCAAAGTAAACGATACTGTTCCCGTCCGATTCGTATTGCACCATCATCTCGGCAAGTACGTCAGAAAGAGAAGCACTGAAATCTTTCAGCAATTTGTGGCTGCCCACCCAATAAGTGTCACCCTGATATACCACCTTGATACCTTTTCCGGTGATACTCTCAAAACTCTCCAACTGGGCAGGAACTATCTTCTCCACCTCTTGCAGAGAAGAGACAATGGCTCCGGCAAGCGGATGTTCGGATTTAAGCTCGGCTGCCAGCAGAACATTCTTGAAATGCTCTTCCTGTACTTGGGCCCAAAGCCATCCGGAGACAGTGGGATGTCCCTCGGTCAATGTCCCGGTTTTGTCGAGCACCACTACATTGACTTTACGCATCTGCTCGAGGGCAACAGCATCCTTTATCAGAATATGGTTGCTGGCTGCTTTGCCGATGCCCACCATCAGAGCGGTAGGAGTAGCAAGTCCCAAAGCACACGGACAGGCAATAACCAGTACGGATACAGCCGAAAGCAAGGCATGTGAGAAATAATCGGTTCCTCCCACCAACAGCCAGATGACAAATGTCAGCACGGCAATGCACAGCACCACCGGAACGAAGATACCCGTCACCCGGTCTACGATACGCTGTACGGGAGCTTTACTTCCCTGCGCTTCCTGAACCATGCGGATGATGCGCGCCAGCACCGTCTCACTTCCCACACCGGACGCCTTGATTACAAAAGCTCCCTTCTGGTTGATGGTTCCCGCCAGTACCCGGTCACCGACCTTCTTCTCTACAGGAATAGGCTCTCCGCTAATCATGCTTTCGTCTACATAAGACTCTCCTTCAGACAGACGTCCGTCCACGGGAATCTGTTCGCCCGGACGTACGACCACCAGATCGCCGGTTTGCAACTGGTCTATCAGGATGTCTTCTTCGATCCCTTCGCGAAGCACCCGGGCCACACGGGGCTGAAGTCCCATCAATTTACGAATGGCGGTAGAGGTGTTTCCCTTAGCACGCTCTTCCATTAACTTTCCGGTCAGTACAAAGGCAATGATGACTACTGCGGCTTCGTAATAGACGTGCGGCTCAAGTCCGCGGCTATACCAGAACTCAGGGAAAAATGTATTGAAGACACTGAACAGGAATGCGATGGAGGTACTCAGTGCCACCAGCGTATCCATGTTACTCCTCCCCAGACGTGCCTGCCGCCAGGCGTTGACGTAGAAAGATCCACCAAAAAAGATCATTACAGGGAGGGCCAGTATCAACTGGATCTCGTTAGAGAAAGGTACATGCATCAGAACCATAGAAAACAGCAACATGGGAACAACGAAGATCCATGCACCGATAACCTGCCGTTTCAGCAGCCGGTAGTGTTTCTCCTGTGCCTCCTCCTGACGTTCCTCTTTCAGGGCCTCTTCCACTATCAGGTCATAACCTGCGGCAAGTACAGCCGCACG
Organism: Bacteroides fragilis NCTC 9343; assembly: GCF_000025985.1. Taxonomy (NCBI): domain Bacteria; kingdom Pseudomonadati; phylum Bacteroidota; class Bacteroidia; order Bacteroidales; family Bacteroidaceae; genus Bacteroides; species Bacteroides fragilis. Next base: position 2,440,085 of record NC_003228.3, on the reverse strand, counting down.
GATCTCTCCGGGGGTCAGCTTGTCGGCCTCGTACGAAACGGACAGTGTGTTTGTGGCGAAGTTGACCGATGCGTCTACCACACCGGCCAGTTTCTTCACTGTTTTTTCCACATTATTAGCGCACCCTGCACAGTGCATGTTCAGTACAGGAAACGCTTTCTTTGTTATATTACTCATAATCTATTATTATATATACTATCTAATAAACAATGAGGTAAAGAACAATGTTCACTTCTTGTCCGTTTCCTTTGCCTCCTTTATGACTACAGCTTCGTATTTAAATTTCCGAAAGCCTTCTTTCAGCTTTTCAACATTTGTCTTCTCGGCATCATAGGTAATGGTAACAGTTCGTTCCTTAAGATCGGTTGTAAAGTTTTTAAGCCCTTTCTCGAACTTGATATTGTTCTTCACCTTTCGTTCGCAGTTGGCACATTCCATCTGTGCCACTTTGAAAACGACAGTACGGAAGTCTTTTGCCATAACGGCCGTCACCGAGAGCAAAGCCACCACCAGGGTAGCAATCATTTTTTTAGTCTTCATAAATGTAAGTATTAGTATTGATAAATTCTGTGATCTGTCACTTTTTATTCTTAATCTCTCGCCAGATTGAACCTGACTCCGATATATCCTTTCGCTCCATGAACCGGCCCCCATATCATGGTCGAGTCAAAACGGTCGCCCCAAGGATCGGCAGCGTCGATAATCGGATTCTTCTGTTTAAAATTAGTCAGGTTTTCGCCCCCGATGTATATCGACCAGCGGCGGAAGTAGCGTGTCACTTGGGCGCTGAGTTGGCTGAAGCCTTTGTAGCGTGCATCCCACGAAGAGGTTCCGTCGGCAAGTGTGTACGGATTGGGCATACGTCCTCCCCCGTTCATCTGCCATGTGGCATCAAACTGCCACAAACCCAGCGGAGTCTGATAAGAGGCAGTGACGAGGCCTTTATATTTTCCCGTCAGGGGCTTCTCCATCAATTGATGATTATAGGTAGTCTTGGCGTCTGTCCAGCGATATGCGGCAGTCAGCGAGAATCCCTGAAAGAAGGGATAAGTGGCCTCCACCTGAAATACCTGTGAGTACGAGCGTCCGTCGAGATTGTAAAAGGCCACCTCGTGCGGATTCGTATCCATATCGACAACGACCTGTTTCAGGAAGTCAGTGTAATAGTATTCCAGGTTCAGGTTCAGCGTCTTCCCGAAAAGCGGGATATATCCCGATATGCTTGCTCCATAATTCCAAGCCTCTTCCTGATCGAGATGATCGGCGATGCTCACCTTGCGGCTGCTTGCCATCAGATAATTATTCTCGGCAAGCACATGGTTGGTGCGATATCCCTTTCCGGCGGAAAGACGGAAATGAACAAAGTCATTGGGGTTGTACTTAATGTGCGCACGCGGAGTCACAAAGAATCCGTACTCACTGCTATGGTCGCCACGAAGTCCGGCCATCAACACGAACTTATTATCCAGGTTGAAGGTATACTGTGCGTAGGCCCCGCCCACCGATTCACGTGCAAAAACTTTCGTCAACGGTGTTTCAGCGTTATTGGTCAGTCGGTAATGCTGGTCGTATCCGTCATAATTATAGCTGAAGCCTGCAGATAGATTGTGCTCTTTCGTAAATTCGGTTTCGAACATAAGTGAAGCATAGGCGTTGGATTGGTCGACGTTATAGATCTTCCGTCCATAAAGTGCATCTTGATTGTGCAACGTACCGGACAGAATCAGTGCAAGATTGGTATTCTTCTCCTTATTAAATATATAGGCATTCTTGGTAAAGGCCTCGTAGCGCCGGGTGTCGATGTCTATTTCATACCGATCGGCTGCCGGCACGCCGCTATGACTCACCTGACCGCCTTTTCTGCTTTCGTCCAATGCCTTGATGCCTGCCTGAAACACATAATGATCCCCCATATATGCCCAGCGATTCCAGAAGTTATACTGCTCTATCCGGGGAATATCGGCAAAGCCGTCATCATTGCCGTCGTGTGCCTTTGTTTCATTCTCGTAATGCGCCAGCAATGAAGTACTCCACCGCTTGGACAGTTTCACGGTGGCGTCTGCATTCGCTTCATAACGATTGGTAGTACTGGCAAAAAGGTTGGCCGAAACCCAATCGGCCTCAGGCAACTGTGGCTTCTTAAACTCAACATTGATCTGCCCCGTAAGGGCCTCGTAACCGTTTTTTACTGACGAGATTCCCTTTGAAACCTGTATGCTATGCATCCAGGGACCGGGCACATAACCCAACCCATAAGGAGAAGCAGCACCACGATAGTTCGGGATATTCTCGGTCAGCATCTGCACATAGGTTCCGGAAAGCCCGAGCAACTTGATCTGTTTCGCTCCCGTTGCAGCATCCGAATAGCTGACGTCTACCGACGGATTGGTAACAAAACTTTCACCGAGATTGCAACATGCCGCACGGCAGAGCTCGTCGCTGGTAATGATCTCTTCGTTCATCACACTGCTGCGCAACTTCAGCGTACTCAACTTACGGCTGACAATCTGCACTTCACTCAGTTCCATTCCTTCGCGCAGCACCACGTCCAGAATGGCTTTCTTATCGTTCACTTGTATGGTGTCGTTTTCGTAACCTATAAAACTTACAATCAGATGATTGGACTTGTCGGGTTTAGATATGGAAAAAGTACCGTCCTCACGAGTGGCTACCCCACCGGGAATGTTTTTCCAGAAAACGTTGGCACCTATAATCGGTTCGCCTGTCTGATCTTTCACCGTACCGCTCACTTGCGCCTGTACGGTCAGACTGCCGAGAAGCAGTCCGGTCAATAACATGTATTTCATTAAATTTCTTCGTTTGTCTTTTTTATTCGGTTTATATTCAATAAGAAACAGATAGGATTCACCGCAGACTGCACAGGGTGACACAAATTACCCGGCTCCAACAATCTACGGAATCAATCCTTAAACGGTGAAAGCCAGTGCAATCTGCGATGCAATCCAAACAATAAAAATCGAAGAAACTAAATAAGCAAAGTAGAATAAAGAGCCAGATAATGCCGGGAACTTGTCTTGGGTGGCGGTATCACATAAGGAGGATCCGACACCTCATCGCGGAAAAGAGCGCATAGCAAGTCCGATACCTGGTCACAAAGCAACAAGCTGACAGGAGCAGGAACAGAGGATTCGAATGCCTGCTTTACCAGATCAAGCTTATAGATGGTCGCCGTACATCCCTCGCCCCGGCATGATTTATGGAACTCAAAGTCAAACTTACCACAGAAGCCGCATTTGTCGGCACAGCAACAATTGGCCGTTTCACAACCACTGCAACAATATTGGGCAACAGAGACTCCCGCTCCTACATATACTATAAGGAGAGAAAGAATAACGGCAAGTATATAGCGGAATCTCTTCATAACGGTTGCAAAGATAAGCAGATTTAACCAGCCTGCCACATTCTTTTTTCTTTTTTTATGCTGTCGATTCACTAATATGAACTATATTTGTCGATAGTGAACGATTATATAAATGTTGAATTTAAAGAAGAACCCCTTATGAAAAAACAATATGTCAGCCTGCTTGCGATAATACTTGCTACAAGTGGCTTTTTATTTTCTTGCGGTGACAAGATGAACAAGAATACCGGTGCACTGGAATTCGACAGTATACAGGTAAACGAAACAGCACATCTCTTCGGAGATACCGCAAAACCGGCATGTAATCTGACCATCAATTTCGCCTATCCGGTGAAGTCGACGGACAATAAACTGAAAGACAGCCTGAACAGCTACTTTATAGCCGCCTGCTTCGGTGAAGGATATATCGGAGAGAAACCGGCGCAGGTGGTCAAGGAGTACACCGAACATTACGTAAAAGAATATCGCACAGACCTCGAACCGATGTATGCCGAAGACGAAAAGAACAAAGAGAGTGAAGGCTCCATCGGTGCATGGTACTCATACTATAAAGGGATAGAAAGCCACGTGCAACTTTATTATAAGAATCTGTTGGTCTATCGCATTAACTACAATGAATATACCGGAGGCGCACACGGCATTTACATGACAACTTTCCTGAATATGGACCTGATAAACCTGCGTCCGCTGAAGCTGGATGATATTTTCACTGGTGATTATAAGGAAGCACTGACCGACTTGCTGTGGAATCAGTTGATGGCGGACAAGAAAGTGACAACGCACGAAGCACTCGAGGATATGGGTTACGGCTCTACCGGAGATATTGCCCCGACGGAAAACTTCTATCTGGACAAAGACGGCATCACCTTTTATTATAATGTATATGATATCACCCCGTATGCCATGGGACCGGTAGAAATTAAGATTCCATACGAAATGATGGAACACATGCTGGGCAGCAACCCGATCATCGGAGAGATGAAATCAAAATAATCTAACTTTATTATTAAAATACAGATATATTACAACCTTATGAATACAACAGAACAAACTTCCTCCCTCCCCTCTGCCGGAGGGGAAAACGGAGTGAAGCTTCTTCTTAAATACTTTCCCGACTTGACGGAAGAGCAACGCAAACAATTCGCTGCGCTTTACGAACTTTACATTGACTGGAATTCTAAAATCAACGTAATCTCACGCAAGGATATCGAGAATCTGTACGAACACCATGTGCTTCATTCGCTGGGTATCGCCCGCATCATCCGTTTCCGGGCCGGCAGCAGTGTCATGGACCTCGGCACCGGAGGGGGATTCCCCGGAATACCGTTGGCCATTCTTTTTCCGGACACGAAATTCCATCTGGTGGACAGCATCGGCAAGAAAGTACGTGTGGCAACCGAGGTAGCCAATGCCATCGGACTTAAAAATGTCACTTTCCGCCATGCACGGGCCGAAGAAGAGAAACAAACATTCGACTTCGTTGTCAGCCGTGCCGTGATGCCCCTGGCCGACCTGATAAAGATTATCCGGAAAAACATCTCGCCCAAACAGCAAAATGCTCTCCCCAACGGACTTATCTGCCTGAAAGGAGGCGAACTGGAACACGAGGCGATGCCGTTTAAGCATAAGACAAGTATGCATAACCTGAATGAAGATTTCGATGAGGAGTTCTTTCAAACCAAGAAAGTGGTATATGTAACGATTTAAACGATCAAACAACATAGTCATGAAAATTAAGAGATTTGAGTTCAATATGTTTCCCGTAAACTGCTACGTTTTATGGGACGAAACGAACGAGGCAGTCGTGATAGATCCGGGCTGCTTTTATGACGAAGAGAAACAAGCTTTAAAGAACTTCATCGTCACCAACAATCTGAACATAAAACATCTGCTGAACACTCACCTGCATCTGGATCACATTTTCGGAAATCCATTCATGCTTCGCGAGTTCGGGCTGTCTGCCGAAGCCAATCAGGCCGACGAGTACTGGATAGACGAAGCCCCCAAACAGAGTCGCATGTTCGGTTTCCAACTGAATGAAGCACCCGTCCCACTGGGAAAATATCTCCATGACGGAGACATCATCACCTTCGGAAACACAACACTGGAAGCAATCCATGTACCGGGACACTCTCCCGGAAGCCTTGTCTATTACTGCCGGGCTGACAACTGTATGTTTTCGGGCGATGTGCTGTTTCAGGGAAGCATCGGACGGGCCGACCTGGCCGGAGGCAACTTTGATGAACTGAAAGAGCATATCTGCAGCCGCCTGTTCGTCCTCCCCAACGAAACAATCGTATATCCGGGGCACGGAGCACCGACTACCATCGGAATAGAGAAGGCGGAAAATCCGTTCTTCAGGTAAGAGATTATCAACAAACCTTATTATAAATAAATCATTAATAACATGAAAACCGATTTATTAGCCTGCCGCCACATCGGCGTCAACAAAGCGGATGCCGAAGTAATGCTCCGGAAAATTGGAGTTGCTTCGCTCGACGAACTGATCGATAAAACCATTCCGGCCAACATCCGGCTCAAAGCACCTCTGGCACTACCCGCACCGATGACCGAATACGAGTTTGCCCGCCACATCGCTGAACTGGCAGGCAAAAACAAACTGTTCACCACTTATATCGGTATGGGATGGTACAACACGATCACCCCTGCAGTCATCCAGCGAAATGTATTCGAGAATCCGGTCTGGTATACTTCTTATACTCCTTACCAGACAGAAGTTTCGCAAGGAAGACTGGAAGCCCTGATGAACTTCCAAACTGCCGTATGTGACCTGACCGCCATGCCCTTGGCCAACTGTTCACTGCTGGACGAAGCCACCGCTGCCGCCGAAGCTGTGACGATGATGTATGGCTTGCGTTCACGCAACCAGCAGAAGGCGGGAGCCAACGTGGTGTTTATCGACGAAAATATCTTCCCGCAGACCTTGGCGGTCATCACCACTCGCGCCATCCCGCAAGGCATTGAAATCCGTACCGGAAAGTTCCGGGATCTTGAATTTACAGATGACCTCTTTGCCTGCGTCCTGCAATATCCTAATGCAAACGGTAATGCGGAAGACTACCGAGAATTTACCGAAAAAGCACATACAGCCAACTGCAAGGTAGCTGTGGCTGCCGATATCCTGAGTCTTGCACTACTTACCCCTCCGGGCGAATGGGGAGCGGACATTGTATTCGGTACCACACAACGTTTGGGTACTCCCATGTTCTACGGTGGTCCTTCGGCCGGTTATTTCGCTACCCGCGACGAATACAAACGCAACATGCCGGGACGTATCATCGGATGGTCGAAAGATAAATATGGCAAACTCTGTTACCGCATGGCACTCCAGACACGCGAACAGCATATCAAACGGGAAAAAGCGACTTCCAATATCTGTACCGCTCAGGCACTGCTCGCTACCATGGCAGGATTCTATACCGTCTATCACGGACAGGAAGGTATCCGTAACATCGCTTCACGCATCCATAGCATTACCGTTTTCCTGGAAAAGAGTATCGGTAAACTGGGATTCAAGCAAGTGAACAAACAGTATTTCGATACCCTCCGGTTCATTTTGCCCGACAGCGTATCGGCACAGCAGATTCGCACCATCGCTCTGAGCAAAGAGGTGAACCTGCGCTATTTTGATAATGGAGACGTGGGACTGAGTATTGACGAAACAACCGACGTAGCAGCTGCCAACATTCTACTGTCTATCTTTGCCATCGCTGCCGGAAAAGACTTCCAGAAAGTGGATGACATCCCCGAAGCAACTATCATCAGCGAGGAATTGAAACGCCAGACCCCTTACCTCACACACGAAGTATTCTCTAAATATCATACCGAAACGGAAATGATGCGCTACATCAAGCGTCTCGACCGGAAGGATATTTCATTGGCACAATCGATGATTTCACTCGGTTCCTGCACCATGAAACTGAATGCGGCAGCCGAAATGTTACCTCTGAGCTGTGCTGAGTTTATGTGCATGCACCCGCTTGTTCCGGAGGATCAGGCGGCCGGATACCGCGAACTGATTCACAACCTGAGTGAAGAGCTGAAAGTCATCACCGGATTTGCCGGAGTAAGCCTGCAACCCAATTCCGGTGCTGCCGGTGAGTATGCCGGTCTGCGCACCATCCGTGCCTATCTTGAAAGCATCGGACAAGGACACCGCAACAAAGTATTGATCCCCGCATCTGCACACGGCACCAATCCCGCATCAGCCATCCAGGCCGGATTCACCACTGTAACTTGTGCATGTGACGAACATGGAAACGTAGATATGGATGACCTCCGTGCCAAAGCTGAAGAAAATAAGGATGACCTGGCCGCACTGATGATCACCTATCCCTCGACACACGGTATCTTTGAAACGGAAATCGTAGAGATCTGCCAAATCATTCACGCCTGTGGAGCTCAGGTATATATGGATGGAGCCAACATGAATGCACAGGTAGGACTGACGAATCCGGGATTTATCGGAGCGGACGTCTGTCACCTGAATCTGCATAAAACCTTTGCATCTCCCCACGGAGGAGGCGGCCCCGGCGTAGGCCCGATCTGTGTAGCGGAACATCTGGTACCGTTCCTTCCGGGACACGGACTGTTTGGCAACTCACAGAACGAAGTATCCGCCGCACCGTTTGGCAGTGCCGGTATTCTGCCTATCACCTACGGCTATATCCGTATGATGGGTGCCGAAGGACTGACAATGGCAACCAAGACAGCCATTCTCAATGCAAACTATCTGGCTGCTTGCCTGAAAGATACGTATGGCATTGTATACCGGGGAGCCAACGGCTTTGTGGGACACGAGATGATTCTGGAATGTCGCAAGGTATACGAAGAAACCGGTATCAGCGAAAATGATATTGCCAAACGCCTGATGGACTACGGCTATCATGCTCCTACCCTCTCCTTCCCCGTGCACGGCACACTGATGATCGAGCCCACTGAAAGCGAAAGCCTCTCCGAACTGGATAACTTCGTCCTTACGATGTTGACCATCTGGAATGAAATTCAGGAAGTGAAAAACGGTGAAGCCGATAAGGAAGACAATGTACTGATAAATGCTCCGCACCCTGAATATGAAGTAGTAAGCGATCAGTGGGAACACTGCTATACGCGTGAAAAAGCCGCATATCCGATAGAGAGTGTGCGTGAGAATAAGTTCTGGGTAAATGTAGCCCGTGTAGATAATACGCTGGGCGATCGCAAACTGCTGCCCACATGCTACGGCTGCTTCGACTGAAGTAAGCTAAGCAACAACTGATTCACGATTCACCACAGAGTAGCACGGAGTATCACAGAGTAGAAATCATAAAAGATAAACTCTGTGAGACTCTGTGGTCAATTTAAACTCTGTGAAACTCTGTGGTGAATCTTAATATCCTATTCCACGATGGTTATCGTACCGGCTTTAACTGTCTTTTCTTTCAACAATGCGCCTTCCGCTTTATATCCCAAAGCTACGCAACCATAAACTTTATGATTTTCGGGCACTCCGAGAGAAGTCAGATAGGCCCGTACCTCCGGATCATCACAGGTCGTACCGAGCTGATTGATCCAACAGGAAGCGATGCCCAGTGAAGTGGCTGCCAGAAACATATTCTCGATAGCACAGGCACAATCCATCCCGGCCCACCATTGCTTGGGTTCATTGGACACGATGACCAAGGTTGGGGCATGATAGTAACAGCAATACGTCTCACTGTGCCCCCGTTCCCGAAGATGCTTGTCATCACTTTTGGCAAATGCCCCTTTGATCCGTTCATTCAGTTCTTCCAGTTTCACTGTATTACAGACGGCAGTAAAATGCCACGTTTCATAATGCATGCCGCTCGGCGCGTAAGCACCCGCTTCCAGGATGGCGTTCAAGTCATCCGCCGGAATCTGCTTTCGATCATACGCACGTACACTACGCCGTGCCTTAATGGTCTCTAAAACTTCATTTGTCTTCATTATCTATTCTCCTGCCAATCGGATTTATCTTTTAATCAACCCAATCTTTACATTCAGTTTGAAATAATACACTCCGTTCTCTCTCTCGAGGAAGCCATACTTGTCTTTATCAACCGCTCCCTTTTCGAGACGCGAATTCAGATAAAGAAAGTCCTCAAATGTTTTCTTTTCCGATTTATGATAGCACAGTACCTCACCTTTACCATCGACCAGCAATATACCTTCAACTGCCGAATCGGTCCCATTGTATATTTTGGCCGGACGCATACCCAAGGCAAGTGCCAGCAGAAACTGCTTCATTTTAAACTCGTAAAAGCCATGCTTGCTGATCAGCTCCTCTTTTATCTTGAGAGGATTTATGATCTTCATCTGTTCGGTCAGTTCACTGACGCGTGTGATGCCGTCCAGGTGCATCATACGCACCATCTCTGCCAGCACACGAGGGAAGTGCAGATCGATCATCAGCAGATTGCAACGGAACACACGGTCCGCTACGTCCGAATACTTCAGCACACCTCCCAGACGCTCGATCATCATCATACGCTCGGCCACCTCCGTGGGTGATTCAGGGAGGGCATTAATCTTATTGACGGTCGGAGTGGCAAACTTGATACCGGACTGCTCCAACTTCAGGTTCGCCGCACGTCCACCATCCAGTAGCGGATTCATCGCACTGAGACGCGAACGGACATTGAAACCCGCCAACGGAGCCTCAGGATGCCAGAAAGCAATCGAGAAGTCGGTACGGTCCTCCGTCCGGGCTTCCAGATCAAAGATACCTGCCTCGTCCAGGAACTCCTCCACCCCGTCGGGTGACGTAACTTCATCCGCCGAAGAATTTTTAATCGCGTCCAGAATCAGGTCCGCCACTGTTGTAAAGTCCTCACGGGGAATACTTTTCTCCACCTTCTCACCTTCCATCCGGATGACCTCTTCTTCAATATAGTAACGCCGGGTGCCATCATGCTCTTCACGCTGGATCATTGCAATGGGCCGGTACTTTTCATCTTCTTTCTTTGCCTGCGGAGTTCCAAGCGATACTTTTCCATCCGCCAGCAGACGGAAAAAGACGTACAACTCGCTCCACTCTCTTTTTGTTGCTTCAAATGCCATTCTATCTATCTTTTTTTTATTATTTCGGAGAGGTGTGTCATCATTCATCACAGAGTTCCGACGCCCCCCTATCTCTACTATCCATTTCCTTCCTGTTCATCTGTAATGCGGGCAGTCTCCACTTTCTCCAGCCGGGACCTTAAACGGGGCATTGCCGACTGCCGGATACGAAGCGTCATGCTGCAATCCATATCATACGACTGAGACAGAATCTCCGGTTCCTCCTCCTTTACAATCCGCATGACATCGTTCATAAAAGGATACTCGAAAAGTACGGTTACTTCCTCGTCCACAGTTTTCTCTACAATGGTGCAGGCAGCGATGGCCTCGGCGGCGGCGGCCTTATAGGCCACAATCAGTCCACTAGTGCCCAACTTGATCCCTCCGAAATAACGGACCACAATAATCAGTATATCCGTCAGTTCGTTCGAGTTGATCTGTCCCAGAATCGGTTTACCGGCAGTACCCGACGGCTCTCCGTTATCGTTGGCACGAAAATTCTTCCGCTCGTGTCCCAGCATATAGGCATAGCAGACGTGGCGGGCATCATAGTATTTCTTCTGGTACGCCTCCAGATGCACTTTAATCTCTTCCAAGGTACGAACCGGGAGAGCGATGGCAATAAATTTGCTTCGTTTCTCGGTATATGTTCCCTCCGAGACTTCAGTGATGGTCTTATAGGTATCTTCTGTCATGATATCCGGAATCTTTTTTTGATGGTTCAAGCTATACCCAGTAATTGTACCTCGAAAATCAAAGTTGAAAAAGCCGGAATCGGGCCACTGGTACGTGTGCCATAGCCCATATTATAAGGGATGTAGACGATCCAGTGATCTCCCACCCGCATCTTTTGCAGAGCAATCTGCCATCCTTCGATAACCTCGTTCAGACGAAAAGCTTCGGGACAGTTCCGCTTCCAGGAATTATCAAATTCACGTCCATTGATAAGAGTGCCCTTGTAATGAACCGACACCACACTGTTGGAACGGGGCGTGGCTGCGCCGATACCTTCCTCCAAAACCTTATATAATATGCCGCATGGCAATTCGTGTACATCCGCTTCGGTGCGTAATGTCTGCATGAATTGTTCGTTCTGCAATTTGTATTCTTCTTTTCGTCCCATATCTGTTTCCTGATAATAATTACTTCGGCGGCAAAGATACGGAAAAACGTACATATTTGAATAGTCCGAAACACAAAACGAATTCACCACAAATTACACGGATTAACACAGAACGGCATCAATTTACTGACGACCAACAATTTATCTGTATAATTCCATGCAATTTGTGGTGAATAACGAGTTTGGGTACATCCCCTCCTCTGTTTTCCATACCCAAACACTCCTCAATCCGATATCGGATCTCTTTTTATTCGAGCTCGTGTATCACCAGCCCGGAACGCAGTTTCGGTTCGAACCAGGTAGTCTTCGGAGGCATAATGTTTCCTGTATCGGCAATATCCATCAATTGCTTCATCGAAACAGGATAAAGTGCCAAAGCCACTTTCATTTCGCCGCTGTCAACCCGTCTGCTCAATTCGCCCAAGCCGCGGATTCCCCCTACAAAGTCAATCCGGCGATCCGAACGCAGATCCTTGATTCCCAAAATTTCGTCCAGAATCAGGTTGGAAGAGATGGTCACATCCAATACACCTATAGGATCATTGTCGTCATAAGTACCCGGTTTGGCTGTCAGGCTATACCATTTGCCATCCAGATAGAGCGCAAAGTTATGCAACGCATTGGGTTTATAAATCTCTTTACCTTTCTCTTCGATCTCAAAATTCTTTCCAAGGGCGGTCAGAAATTCGGCAGGCGTCAAGCCATTGAGATCTTTCACCACCCGGTTGTAGTCGATAATAGTCAACTGGTTGGCGGGGAAACATACGGCCATGAAATAGTTGTATTCTTCGTCTCCGCGATGATCAGGATTCTGCTTTGCCTTTTCGGCCCCTACCAGGGCAGCGGCAGCCGAACGATGATGCCCGTCGGCGATATAAAGCGCCGGCATGGCAGCAAACTCCTTGGTGATGACAGCAATGTCTTCGCTGTTGTCGATCACCCAGAAAGTGTGTCCGAATCCGTCACCGGGAGCAATAAAATCGTATACCGGCTTTTGAGCCGTATACTTGCGGATAATGGCATCGAGCACCGCATTGTCGGGATAAGCAAAGAACACCGGTTCGATGTTGGCATTGTTCACACGGACATGCTTCATGCGGTCTTCTTCCTTGTCACGCCGGGTGAGTTCGTGCTTTTTGATGACACCGTTCATATAATCGGGCACGTAAGCACCCACCACCAGCCCATACTGTGTCTTGTCATTCATGGTCTGGGCATAGATATAATAATTCTCTTTGTCATCCTGCACCAGCCATCCTTTATCACGGAATAGACGGAAATTCTCTGCCGCTTTCGCATACACCTTCTCATCATGTTCGTCTGTCCCGACGGGAAAGTCTATTTCCGGTTTAATGATGTGGTACAATGATTTATCGTTCCCGGCAGCTTCTGCACGAGCCTCTTCTGAATTCAGCACGTCATACGGACGTGAAGCGACCTGTTCTACCAAATCTTGCGGAGGACGGATGCCTTTAAATGGTTTTATTGTTGCCATAAGAACTGCAGATTACTTATTCACTCTAAACTTTTCACAACCCTCTTTCAGGAAACCCACAATCTGCCGTGCAGCTGCAATACCGGCATTGATATTCGCCTCGGCCGTCTGTGCTCCCATCTTCTTCGGAGTCGAGAAATAACGTCCGGCAAAGAGTTCGGCGAACTTTGTATTGGCCGCAGGCATGATGTCTGTGATGTATTTAAAGTCCGGCCGTTCCTCCATCAACTGGATCAATTCGTCTTCATTGATCACTTCTTTGCGGGCCGTATTAACCAGGATAGCCCCTTTCGGCATATTGGCCAACAGATTATGATTGATGGAATTTTTCGTTTCGGCTGTAGCGGGAATGTGCAGTGAGACGATGTTACAGGTCTTATAAAGCTCTTCGGCAGAGTCAACGGCTTTCACCCCATCTTTCTCTATCACATCTTTCGGGCAGAAAGCGTCATAAGCATAGAGTTCCATACCGAACCCCTTGGCAATACGCGCCACATTGCGTCCTACATTACCGTATGCGTGGATACCCAGTTTCTTTCCCATCAACTCCGTACCCGATGTTCCGTTATAGAAGTTACGGACAGCATAAACAAGCAGGCCAAACACCAACTCGGCTACAGCATTCGAGTTCTGTCCCGGAGTATTCATCACACATACACCGTGTGCAGTGGCTGCATTCAGGTCTACATTATCGTATCCGGCACCGGCACGAACTACTATTTTCAACTCTTTCGCTGCATCGAGCACCTCGGCGTCGATGATGTCACTACGGATAATAATGGCATTCGCATCTTTCACTGCGTCAAGCAGTTGGGCTTTATCTGTATATTTCTCAAGCAGAACCAATTCAAATCCGGCTCCTTCTATTTCTTTCTTGATGCCATCCACCGCAATCTTGGCAAATGGCTTTTCGGTTGCAACAAGTACTTTCATTTCTCTTATTCTATTTTGGGAGAATTCACCACAGAGGATACCGCAGACACCAAATGCCGTCATTCAAGAGAGCCCTGTATCCTTTCCGTATGCTCTGTGGTGAAATCACATTATTAATGAAGTTTTTCAAATTCCTGCATGCAGTCAATCAATGCCTGTACGCTCTCTTTCGGCATTGCATTGTAGCAAGATGCACGGAAGCCACCCACCGAGCGGTGCCCTTTGATGCCGGACATTCCTTTATCCGTAGCGAACTTCAGGAAATCGGCTTCCAGATCCTTATATTCCGGTGCCATCACAAAGCAGATATTCATGCGCGAACGGTCCTCCTTAGCAGCTGTCCCTACAAACATCTTGTTGCGGTCTATCTCGGCATACAGCATGTCTGCCTTCTCGGTAGCCCGGCGATCCATCTCTTTGACGCCACCCTGAGCCTTGATCCAGCGCAAAGTCTGCATGGCGGAATAGATAGGCAATACGGGAGGTGTGTTGAACATGGAACCGCCGTCGATATGGGTCTTATAATTCAGCATGCTCGGGATGTAACGTGACACCTTGCCTACCGCATCGTCTTTTACTATGACGAATGTAACGCCGGAGGGAGCCAGATTCTTCTGAGCACCGCCGTAGATACAAATATACTTCGAAACGTCCACCGGACGGGAGAAGATATCAGAAGACATGTCGGCTACCATCGGAACCGGTGAATCAAGATCTCCCTTCAATTCCGTACCATAAATCGTATTGTTGGTGGTCACATGGAAATAATCAGCATCAGCAGGTATGGTAAAGTCTTTAGGGATAAACGTATAGTTCGCATCAGCCGAAGAAGCTACCTCAACCACTTCGCCAAAGCCTTTCGCCTCTTTCATCGCTTTTTTAGCCCAAACACCGGTGTTCAGGTAAGCTGCCTTCTTCTCAAGGAAGTTGTAAGGCACCATGCAGAACTGCATACTGGCACCACCGCCCAGGAAAAGTACCGAATACCCTTCGGGGATGTTAAGTATTTCCTTAAACAAAGCAACGGCTTCATCCATAACTGCCTGAAAATCCTTGCCACGATGGCTGACTTCCAACACAGAAAGACCTGAACCGTTGAAATCGAGAATGGCTTTCGCTGTTTCTTCTATTACTTCGCGAGGGAGAATGGAAGGGCCTGCACTGAAATTATGCTTTTTCATTTGATGAGTGTTTTTGGTTATACAATTTCGTTATTTTATGTCTACTGACATGGCGAATTTACGAATTTATTTCCTCTCAACAAACGTTTCCCTGTAAAATTACAATCTTAGAGGGCATTTATCTTACTTTTTAATGGTTTATGCAGGATTTATACACCATTTTGTTATCTATACATGCCAAGATGGTAGAAAAAGTTCAAACTGATATTATTACACGATGCTCTATTCTGAAATGAAAGAGAAAATGACTAAAAAGTGAATATTTATAAGAAAGAAGAACAAAAGCCGGGAAGAGCCGGAAACCGGAAAGCTGTTTCACCACAGATTTCACAGATTAACACAGATTGATGATTGATCTTATCAGCAATAAAGTTGAAAGTGCCGTGCCAATCGGTGTAATCTGTGGTGAATCTGTTCCGTGTCAATCTGTGCAACCCATGGTGAACTCGTCATGTGTCAATCGGTATAATCTGTGGTGTCAGTGCCCTGCCTCCTCTATCCGATAAATCCGGTTTAATCCGCCTCCTCGATCACCGTTTTCATCCCTTTGATCTTCTCGCCACGGATCAGAGTCAGCAATTGCTTCATTTTGGGGCGCCGCACGGCAACAAAGGCATAATGATCTTTCACGTCGATTGCTCCGACGTCCTCACGTGCCAGATTTCCTTTTTTATAAAGGAAACCGGCTATGTCGATCTTGCTCAATTTGTCCTTCTTCCCTTTACCTATATAAATAGTCACCCACTGAGGTTTAGCCGGACGGTGTGCATTCTCCGGCAAGTCGAAGATCTCAAGCTCCGAAGGTATATAATCCGGCACATGTTCCTCCGGATTCAGTATCAGATAAGAAGTACCCGTCGCATCCCAACGGGCAGTACGGCCATTGCGGTGGGTAAAGGCTTCTTCGTTCACCGGCAAATGATAATGGATGATATGTTCCACCTCCGGGATATCAAGTCCGCGGGCAGCCAGGTCCGTAGACACCAGCACCGGACAGCTGCCATTACGGAACTTATACAGTGCCCGTTCCCGATCCGGTTGCTCCATACCTCCATGAAAGCGTTCATTGGAAACTCCTTTTTCCGTTAGTAAGGCACTCACACGGTCCACCGCATCCCTGTGGTTACAGAAAACAATGCTCGAACTGCTTCCCAGTGTGCAAAGCAGCTTATAGAGGGTTTCTATCTTATCTTTAGCAGGCGAAACCACCTTCATCAACCGCAAACGTGATTCCTCCACATCGTTTGTCAGGAAATCAAGCTTTATCGTACGGTTCAGTCCTGTAAATTGCGGAATCTCTTCCGCAT
The DNA here is from genome assembly GCF_000025985.1 of Bacteroides fragilis NCTC 9343. Lineage (NCBI taxonomy): Bacteria > Pseudomonadati > Bacteroidota > Bacteroidia > Bacteroidales > Bacteroidaceae > Bacteroides > Bacteroides fragilis. The sequence goes on along the minus strand of NC_003228.3, from coordinate 2,423,584 downwards.
CTGTTGCCGAAGTCAGAAAACGCCGTTTCAAGTCGGGCAACTGTCCGATAACCGTTGCCATCTCTTCCTGAAAACCAAACTCCAGGCATTTATCAAATTCATCGATCACCAACAGACTCACTGTGCTTGCATCGAAGTTCTGCTTGGAGAGATGGTCATTCATACGGCCGGGCGTACCGATGATAACCGCCGGCTGCATTCCTTTCATCGTACGGTGCTCTTCCATCGCCGGACGTCCGCCATAGCAACTCATCGCCTTGAATTCCGTCCCCATCGCCTTGAACACTTGCTCTATCTGCAATGCCAACTCACGTGATGGCACCAGCACCACGGCCTGCACTCCTTTCACGTCGGCCTTCAGACTGCCGACCAGCGGCAACAGAAAGGCCAGGGTCTTGCCCGAACCTGTGGGCGAAAGTAATATCAAATCTTCGCCACCTTTATCAAATGCCTCAACAGACGCTTCCTGCATCGGATTGAGTTGTTCTATTTTCAACCTTTCGAGTATATCCTTCAAACCATTCATTGTTTTTTCCACATTTTTGAATAATGACACAAAGATAAAAAAAAACTGCTTCCGGACAACCCGAAAGCAGTTTCTTTTATGATGATCTCCGAAGGATTATCCACCGAAGTTATCGAACATCAAGTTCTTAGACGGAACACCGAGATCGTCGAGCATCTTCTCGACAGCTTTACTCATCGGGCCGGGACCACACATGTAGTATTCGATGTCTTCCGGAGCTTCATGGTTCTTCAGATAAGTTTCGTAAATCACGTTGTGTACGAAACCTGCCGTATACTTCACACCGGCTGCGTCTGCAGCAGGGTCCGGACGGTCGAGTGCCAGGTGGAACTTGAAGTTCGGGAAGTCTTTCTCAATCTGCAGGAAGTCTTCCAGATAGAACACCTCGTTCAGTGCACGGGCACCGTAGAAGTAGTTCATCGTACGGTCAGTGATATGCAGCGTCTTGGTCAAGTGCATAATCTGGGCACGCAACGGAGCCATACCTGCACCACCACCGATCCACATCATTTCGTTCTTCGAATCCAGAATCGGGTGGAAGTCACCGTAAGGTCCACTCATGGTCACCTTGTCACCCGGCTTCAGCGTAAAGATGTAAGAAGAAGCGATACCCGGCATCACATCCACAAAGCCCGGTCCCTGATCTTTCGGTTTGAAAGGAGGAGTAGCGATACGTACAGTCAGCATGATGCGGTCACCCTCAGCCGGATAGTTGGCCATAGAATAAGCACGGATGGTCGGTTCGTCGTTGCGGCACTTCAGGCCGAGCAGACCGAATTTCTCCCATGCCGGAAGATATTCGTCACCGATCAGGCTCTTGTCGATGTCCTTATCATAATCCATCGAGAAGGTAGGAATCTTGATCTGGGCATACGAACCCGGCACAAAGTCCATGTGTTCGCCCGGAGGCAGAGCCACGATAAACTCTTTGATAAACGTAGCCACGTTCTTGTTCGAGATCACCTCGCACTCCCACTCTTTCACACCCAGGATAGACTCGTCGATCTTGATAGACATATCCTGTTTCACCTTCACCTGGCATCCGAGGCGCCAGTGATCGGCCTGTTCTTTACGAGAGAAGAAACCGGTTTCGGTAGGCAAAATCTCGCCACCGCCTTCGAGCACCTGGCAACGGCACTGTCCGCATGAACCCTTACCACCACAAGCCGATGAAAGGAACACATTGTTGGCAGACAACGTACCCAGCAGAGTACCACCCTGAGATGTTTTCAGTTGTTGCTCTCCATTCATCGTAATCGTAACCTCGCCCGAAGGAGAGAGATAGCTCTTCGCAACGAGCAGTATAATGACAAGCAGGATGATCACCACAAGGAAGACTCCGATACTTGCTAATATTAAAGACGTCATTGTTTTATTCTTTTTACTTTAGTTATAATTTCAATCCAGAGAAACACATAAAGGCCATAGCCATCAGTCCTACTGTGATAAACGTAATGCCCAGACCTTTCAGCGGAGCGGGAACATCAGAGTAAGCCATCTTTTCGCGGATAGCGGCCAGACCGACGATAGCCAGCAACCAGCCAATACCGGAACCGAGTGCGTATACTACAGCACTGCCCACGCCGGTAATAGCCTGCGGGTTCGACGGATCCATCGTGATTCTCTGCTGCATGAACAGTGAAGCACCCATGATGGCACAGTTAACGGCGATCAGCGGAAGGAAGATACCCAGTGAAGCGTAGAGCGAAGGGCTGAAGCGTTCCACCACCATTTCTACCAACTGCACGATACCGGCAATAACGGCAATAAAGAGAATAAAACTCAGGAAGCTGAGGTCAACACCTTCAATGATCGCATTGGCAGCCAGCACCTTAGTTTGAAGCAAGTAGTTGACCGGCAACGTAACCACCAATACGAAAGTTACGGCGATACCCAGTCCTACAGCAGTTTTCACATTCTTCGACACAGCCAGATATGAACACATACCCAGGAAGAAGGCGAATATCATGTTGTCCACAAAGATGGAGCGGACGAATAAACTTAATAATTGTTCCATAATTTTTCTTTTACTTTCTTAGGTTGTATTACTTTTCCTGGAGTTCTTTGCAGCGGCTGCGCTGATACCAGATGATACATGCACAGATGATCAGTGCCATCGGCGGCATCAACATCAAACCATTGTTGATGTAACCCATCTTATAGAATGACTCAGGGATAATACGGAAGTTGAGCAATGTGCCCGATCCGAGCAACTCGCGGAAGAAAGCCACGATGATCAGGATCTTGGCATATCCCAGACCATTACCTACACCGTCGAGGAATGACTCCCACGGACCGTTTGCCATGGCAAACGCTTCGAGGCGTCCCATCAGGATACAGTTTGTAATGATCAGACCTACGTATACCGAAAGCTGTACGCTTACATCGTATGCAAACGCTTTCAGCACCTCACTTACTATAGTTACCAATGCGGCTACTACCACCAACTGTACGATGATACGGATACGGTTAGGAATCGTCTTACGCAGCAAAGAGATAACGACGTTTGAGAAAGCCGTAATCACAGTTACCGAAAGACCCATCACGATAGCCGGTTCCAGTTTGGCCGTTACAGCCAGTGCCGAACAGATACCGAGCACCTGCACGGTTACCGGGTTATTCAATCCCAGCGGAGTAGCGAATACTTCTTTATTCTTTTTAGAAAATAATTGGCTCATATTCTATCGTTCCTCCTTAATTATTAGTTAAAAATTTATCGTACTGGCTCAGACATGCTTTGATCATGGCGTCCACACCTTTCGAAGTGATTGTACCACCCGAAATACCGTCAACCTGATAAGCAGGGTCTGTCACCTTACCGTTTTTCTCTACAGCCAGTGCAACCTGTCCGTCTTTCAATACCTTCTTGCCAGAGAATTCATTCTGGAAAGCAGCACCCGCGATCTCGGCACCCAAGCCCGGAGTTTCGCTGGCATGCGAGAAGTAAACACCGTAAACAGTGTCTTTATCGGCATTCAAAGCCACATATCCCCAGATAGCGCCCCAAAGACCGGCACCGTAAACCGGTACCACGTATTTGGTTTCTCCGTCTACCTCACATACGAAAACGTGCAAACGATTGTTTTCCTTCGCTTCTTTTTCGTAGCTGATAGAGAAACCATCCGTATTTTCTGTCAGAGTGCCATCCACATTCATCAGCATGTCACCCTTTACATATTTATTATATTCAGCATCGGCATCTTTCACATCTCTGATGTTCAGTGCAGACAAAATTTGCTTCTTGGTGTCCAACTCCTGGTTTTTATTCTGAATGTCTTTCAGAGAAGAGCTGACAAATGCAAGCAGGAATGCCACGATAACAACCATTACCGAAGCATAAATGATAGTATAAGAGTTACTATTTGTATTCATCTTTCTTGTTCGGTTTAATTGTTAGACTTAATGGCGCGCTTTTCACGCAGCTTGATGTTGCTCTGAACCACACAATAGTCGATCAGCGGAGCGAAGATGTTCATCAGCAGGATAGCGAGCATCATACCTTCGGGATAACCCGGGTTCAACACGCGGATGATGATGGCCATCGCACCGATCAGGAATCCGAAGATGTACTTACCGGTTTCCGTACGTGCGGATGTCACAGGGTCGGTAGCCATAAACACAGCACCGAAGCAGAAACCACCCAACACCAGGTGTTCGTACCAAGGCATGTGAGCCATGGCAGTGTCGGGACCCACAGTATTGAAGATCCATCCCATGAATGCACCGCCGACGAATACCGAAAGCATTGTTCTCCAGCTTGCGATACCTGTCCACAGCAGAATAACGGCACCAATCAGAATAGCAATCACACTGGTTTCACCGATAGAGCCCGGAATCAGACCGGTCACCATATCCCACGAGAAAGCCGGGAAGCCATTGGGATCGGTAGCAGTAGACGCCACACCCAGCGAAGTGGCCGCTGTCAGTCCGTCTACCGTGTTACCCAATCCGAAGATGCTGTCTTGTGCCACCCAAACGGCGTCACCCGACATCTTGGTAGGATAAGCGAAGAACAGGAATGCACGGGTCACAAGGGCAACGTTGAACACGTTCATACCTGTACCTCCGAACACTTCTTTCGCAAAAATAACAGCGAATGCAGTGGCTATGGCCAGAATCCACAACGGGCAGTCTACCGGTACAATCATCGGGATCAGGATACCCGAAACGAGGAATCCTTCCTGAATCTCTTCCTTCTTCCATTGTGCCACCACGAACTCAATGCCCAGACCCACTACATAAGATACGATAATCTTAGGCAGAATGGCCAGGAAACCGTAAATGAACATTTCGATGAAGCCACCCTGAGCTCCGGTGTGAGTGAAATGCTGGTAACCTACGTTGTACATACCAAACAGCAAAGCCGGTATCAACGAAATAACCACAATCGACATGATACGTTTGCTATCAATCGAGTCGTGGATGTGCGCTCCCGATTTCGAAGTGGTGTTGGGCACGAACAGGAAAGTTTCGAAGCCATCGAACACCGAACGAAACGCGTGGAGTTTGCCGCCCTCTTCAAAGTTCGGCTTTATCTTATCGAGATAATTTCTTAACGCTTTCATTAATTATGAATTATAAATTATGTGTTATGAATTACATCATTTCAGCACGAAGCATATCGAGTCCGGCACGAACGATGCGTTGCAATTCCAGTTTCGAAGAGTCGACAAATTCGCACAAAGCAAAGTCTTCGGGCGCCACTTCGTAGATACCCAGAGCTTCCATGCGGTCGATGTCCCCGGCAATGATTGCTTTGATCAGGAATTCAGGCAGAATGTCCATCGGGAATACTTTGTCGTATTCGCCGGACATAATCATGTGGCGTTCGCCTCCCTTGATACGGGCATCGAGCACATACTCCTTCTTATTCCCCATCAACCAGCTGAAATACGAGCGGTTGACGCTGAACTGATTGAAACGGGGCATAATCCATCCCAGCATTTCGTGGATGTCGTCACCTTCGGGAATCACTGTGAGCTGGCTGTCGAAAGCGCCCAGGAATCCGTTCGGCTTCACTTGTTTGCCTGTCAGCACATTGCCGCTGATGTAACGCAACTCTTTGTCCTTCGTCACGTTTCCGGCAAACACATGAGTCAGCAGTGCGCCGACTTTCAGTTTGCAATAAGCAGGTTTCACCACTTCAGATCCTGTAACGGCTACGGTACGGGTCAGGTCCACCCGTCCGGTATTGAACAGACGTCCGATGAAGATTACGGCTTCCGCGCCGATAGTCCACACCGTCTCACCTTTCACTACGGGAGCTACGTGATTGATTTGTACCCCTACATTTCCGGCAGGGTTCGGTCCGTCAAATACGGTTACTGTGACATTTTTAACCTGTGTCAGGGCTGTCGATTTTTGTTTGATGCTGATACCCAGATACGTTTTGGCTATTTTAGCCAGGGCATCCAGTCCTGTCTGGAAATTAGCTTCTTCCCCTTTCAGAACGTATTCGAAATCGGGTGCCAGCGGGTTGCTGTCGAAAGCAGAGATGAAGATAGCCCGCGGAGCGACTGTCGGATCGGCAATCACGTCATACGGACGCTGTTTCATAAATGCAAACATACCAGCTTCCAAGAGTGCAGCTTTCACAGCCTCGCCATCGAGTTTGGATACGTCCTTCTTGCCGAATTCTTCGTAATCCTGCTCTGCGGCAGCCTCCACCACGATGTTCAGCACCTTACGGCGTGCACCGCGCTCCACGCTTGTTACAACGCCGCTAACGGGCGAAACAAATTTCACTTCAGGATGATTCTTGTCGATAAACAAGGGTCCCCCGGCCATCACATATTCCTGCTCTTTCACCACCACCTTCGGAGTCACTCCTGGGAAATCATCGGGTACGAGTGCGTAGAATCCCGGTTCTTTCACCGTTGAGAGCTCTTCAGCAGCTTTTCCTTTCAGGTTGATGTCAAGGCCTTTACGTAACTTTATTACATTTGCCATGTGATTATATAAAATAATGGTTTCATAATTTGCCCGCAAAAGTAATAAATAATAATGTGAATAAAGAGGAAAAATGAAAGGAATTACGGAAATTTCTCCGTAATTCACCCTTTGAACAAGCATCAATAGATAAAAAAGGCTAAAAAAACGAGGAAGGGTTTTGAACGATCGACGATGAACGGTTGTTGAACGATGGACCGTTAACGGTGATTAACTGTGAACTATTAACGGTGGTTAATTCTAAACGATCAGTGTTTTTAAACGAGGAACGGTTAACAACGGATAACGAAGGGATGCAGAGAGATGTAGCAGAAGAAGATGACGGAAGGAAGCAATCTCCGGCAGCACTGAGGGATAATTTTAAGAAAAAAGGGTGTAGCCATACGGGGCTGAAGGTGTAGCCTTAACACAAAAAGGGTGTAGCCCTCCTTCCCGTATGGCTACACCCTTTCATTTCTATGTTACCGATTACCGGCCCATCCATCGACGGTCAATCCGTATTTATTTCCGACCGTTGATCGTTCGCCGTTCAACAACCGTTCATCGCCGATCGTTCAAAAGCGTTCACTGTTCCGGTGCAAACATCGGGTCCCAAGCAGGCAAACGGATTGGTTTCTGTTTCAGGATTTCCAACACCTTGGGAGTTGCGAATTTCTTCTCCACTACCAGGCGGAACATGTATTCATCAAACCATTCATCCGTCATAATCAGATGTCCCTGATAGCCGTTGGTTGCCCCCCAACTGTTTTCTACCATCCATTTCACCGGTTTATTATCTTTGACATCCACCGCCATCAGAGTCATGGCATGGCTCGATCCACTGGCAAACGTCTGCACGCGTTGTTTTTTGTCCATCCCGAAGGTAGTTCCCATCAGCGATGCATAATCATAATTGTTCACGTCGAGCAATCCTCGCTCCGAGTTCAGGAATTTGCCCACATCGCACGAGAAATACATCATTGTGCTGTCCTTCAGTGATGCGATGGCCATCTCCTTGATTTCGTCAGCAGGCAGATTGACGTAGGTCCAGTTACGTCCGTCGTAGCGGTGGCGGTCAAAATCAATTTCGTAACATTTATAATATTCGCGGCTCGGATCATTCATCAGCATCACGTAGTTATCCAGCAGGTTCTTGTCACCATATTTTTCCAGGAAAGACATCGGCGTATATTGTGCAGTCTCTACCGGATTTCCCTTCTCGTCCTTGCGTGTCCAGGTAAACTCGGTGGGAGGAATGCCCAGGTTGAGCACCAGCATACGGTATACGGTGCCCAGCATCTCCGTCTTGTCCTTCTCGAGCGCAGGCTGTTTGGCCCCCTTTGCGGCGCGGTCGCGCAGTTGCAGACCATACTCACGCAGTTTTTCGGCAATCAGCCCTGCCATGCGCGATGTATTCTCACTGCTGTTCGTCTCGGGCATCACCTCTTTGGGTACCAGGCCATATTTAGAGACAATGTCGGCCACCCCGGTAAACGTGCCGCCATCACTCAGCGGATTGCGGAAGAGCCATTCCACCATTTTGTCATCCATCGGCTTTTCGCGGGTATCGATAACGCCCTGCAGGAAAAGATTGGCCTTCTCCAGCTGATCCCAGAAGAAGTTGTAGTTCTGCGAAAATTCAAAAGACCCCAGTCCATACCGGGCTATTGCTTTGGCACGCATCACGTTCAGCCCGGTGAACAGCCAGCAACGGCCCGACGACTTCTGATCTGTAATTCCTTTTGAGTCAACTTTGATGGAAAAGTGAGTATCCATCCCCTTCAGGTTGTCCTGATTCAGCGCCAGCTTGCGGATGTCATTGTTACCGATTGCATTGCGGATGGCTTTGTCGGTTGTCGTGCCTTGGTAGCTTTGTTTGATTTGGTTCAGCATTTCCGGACTGATACCTCCCTTGTCTTGCTGCGCGCATACGGTTAGGAATGCGGCACTTAGAGCAAAAACAGATAATATTCGTTTATTCATGTGGTAAAGTAATTTGGTTAATAAAGGAGTCTTCTCCTTTTTCTTTTGCAAAAATAGTATCCTTTTCCGGAACTTTTGTCACAGTATTTAGATTTATTATCTATTTGGATGAAAACTTATCCAAATAAAATAGTTTCCTTTGCACCAATATTCATACAAAGCAATGAAAAGATATATAATAGGTATATTGATGGCGATCATGCCTGCCGCATTCGTTGCGGCCCAAGACAAAGGCATTTCAACAGTAAAAGACGGACAGACAGCCGTCGGCAACACATTCAACACGGACACAGCCAAGCAAGACAGCACCCCTGCCCTTTCGAAACGTGAACTGCGGCGTCAGCGGGTAGCCCGGCGCAACCTTCATTACAACATTCTCGGAGGGCCCAGCTACACCCCTGACTTCGGCCTGCTGATTGGCGGAAGCGCTTTGATGACTTTTCGTATGAACCCGAGCGACACCACCCAGCAACGCTCCGTGGTACCTGTAGCCATCGCACTGATGTTCAACGGCGGACTCAATTTGTTCTCCAAGCCGCAACTATTCTTTAAAGGCGACCGCTTCCGCATCTTCGGACAGTTCAGTTACAAAAATACACAAGAAAACTTTTACGGCATCGGTTACAGCACCAATAAAGATTATGTGCGCAGCGACACCACCAGCCAGTACCGATACAGTGGATTACAGATCAACCCCTGGTTCCTGTTCCGCCTGGGTGAAAGCAATTTCTTTGCCGGCCCGCAGGTCGACCTCAACTATGATCACATGTACGATCCGGCCAAATACCTTGTCGACCAGCCCTCTTACAAAGCTGCCGGCGGCACGGACAAAGGCTATAAGAACTTCAGTTCCGGTGTCGGCTTCCTGCTGACTTACGACACACGCGACGTGCCCGCCAACGCCTATCGGGGCATGTACCTCGACTTCCGTGGCATGATGTACCAGAAGTTCCTGGGAAGCGACAATAATTTCTACCGCCTGGAGATAGACTACCGCCAATACAAGACTCTGCGCAAACGTGGCGTGCTTGCCTGGACGGCACAAACGAAAAACGTATTTGGCGACGTCCCTCTCAACAAATACGCTCTCAGCGGTACTCCGTTCGATCTCCGAGGTTACTACATGGGCCAATATCGTGATAAGTCGTCACATGTCGTCATGGCGGAATATCGTCAGATGATCAATACGGACAAAGGCAACTGGGTGAAGCGCATGCTCAACCATGTGGGCTATGTGGCTTGGGCGGGATGCGGATTCATGGGCCCTAACCCGGGAAAAATAGAAGGTGTCCTGCCTAACATGGGTGTGGGTCTCCGCATTGAAGTGCAGCCCCGCATGAACGTCCGCCTCGACCTGGGACGCAACATGGTGAACAAGCAAAATCTGTTCTACTTCAACATGACAGAAGCATTCTGAGAACCTGTTTTATATTCTTCCTGAATAAATTCTCAATATAGGTTCGACCTGTTTTTGAGTTTCTTTTCAGTCTGTCTCCCCGTTTTTATGCGTCACATAGCCTGCTATGCTCCCACAAAGACGGGGAAATATCCTTGAAAACAAATCTTCCCTCCCGACAGAACTTAAACAGGCACTAAATAAAATATTACTGCATTCGATGCTTTATTTCTAAAAAAAGGGGTATATTTAGGGCATTAGTTGCAAATTTATCTTATATTTGCACGGATTTCACAAGCAAACAGACAATATATACAAATAAGTACATCGATATGAAAAGAGTTTTATTCATACTATGTAGTATACCCCTACTTCTATTTTCACCGGTTTCTTTCGCAAATGCCCAGGAAACCAGTGATTTCTCAAAACTAAACCCGGAAGATTACACCAACATTTCACTTCCTCCCCTCGATCTGTTATTCGAAAACGCCAAAGGAGGACCGATCTATGAACTTGCCAGTGTAAAAGAGCAGATCGAACGCAAACTGCTGGCAAAAGAAAGACGGTCGGTACTTAGCTTTTTTAATATACGGGGAAGTTATCAATGGGGAAAGTTCGGTAACGACTATACATTTACCGATGTTTCAACACCTATTTTATATAATTATTCTACTTCCAAACAGCAGACATACACTGTAGGAGCGGCCGTGAATATTCCTCTTGACGAGTTATTCGACCTTGCTCCACGTGTAAGGCGCCAGAAGCTAAATGTGAAAACAGCAGCTTTAGAGCGCGAAGCCAAATTCGAAGATATGAAAAAAGAAATTATTGAGCTTTACGCAACAGCGACATCCCAATTAAGTGTTTTGACATTACGTGCGGAAGCTTTAGAATTAGCTACTGTTCAATACAGTATTGCCGAAAAAGATTTTGCAAATGGAACAATAGAATCAAGCACTTTATCTGTAGAAAAAGGAAGACAATCAACAGCTTTAGAAGCTTTTGAAAAGAGCCGGTTTGAGTTAACCAAAAGTCTAATGATCCTTGAAGTTATAACCCGTACACCAATTCTACGAAAATAAACATAACATTATGGACTATATACTCTATCTTTTCCGATCATTATACCGTGTCAAATGGTGGATTCTATTAGGAACTCTCATCATATCTGCTATTGCCTATTACTTGACAGGAAATATGAAGGGTGGCTATAATGTAGAGGCAACTCTCTACACAGGAGTTGTGTCTGGCTATAGTATCGAAGAAAATACTAAAGTAGACTGGGCCTTAGCTCAAAATTCCATGGATAACCTTATCAATATAATACAGGCTGAGAGCACTTTAAAACGTGTATCTTTACGACTCTTTTCACGTGTTTTGGTCAAAGGAGACCCAAATAAAGACAACGAAGGCATAACCTCTGCCTGTTACAACTTCACTTACAATCATATGAAAAATAGTAAGGATGGTAAAACTCTTATCTCTCTTATTGATAGAAGTAGTGAAGATAAAACGATGGAGAACTTCCAAAAGTATGAACGTCCGGATATGAACAACTACATTTATGGGCTGTTCTATTTTCAACATATTTATTATAGCTATAAAGCCCTAAAAAACATCAAGGTAGACCGCAAAGGAAGCAGCGATTTATTAAGAGTAAGCTATCAATCCGGTGATCCTGGTATTGCATATAACACTGTTGAAATTCTCATGAAAGAGTTCGTCAATGAATATCAGGCATTACGTTATGGAGGTACTGACAAAGTTATAGAATATTTTAGATCAGAATTAAAACGAATCGGTAAAGAATTGACAAATTACGAAGACGATCTTACACAATATAATGTCACTAATCGTATTATAAACTATTATGATGAAACAAAAGAAATAGCAGCTATCAACAAAGAGTTCGAACTGAGAGAGCAAGATGTACTATTCAACTACAACAGTTCCAAAGCAATGCTGAACGAACTTGAAAAGCAAATGGACAGTAACATTAAACGGGTCATTCACAACGTTCAATTAGTGGACAAAATAAACCAAGCCTCTGATCTAACAGGCAAAATCACTCAGATGGAAACAATTTCCACCTCAAGTGAGGACAGTGGTAGACAACTCTTAGAATACAAAAACAAATTATTACAAACCAGACGAGATCTATCAGAGATTTCCAACCAATACGTAGCTGGTCAATATACAAAGGAAGGTCTAAACAAAGGTACTATTGTAGAACAATGGTTAGATCAGCTTTTATTATTTGAAAAAGCAAAAGCTGAACTAAAAATAGTACAAAAAAGCCGCAATGAATTAAATGCAAAATACTTGCATTTCGCTCCTGTGGGTACTACTATTAAAAGAAAAGAAAGAATTATCAACTTTACAGAACAAAACTACCTGACCAATCTAAAAAGCTACAATGATGCATTATTGCGTAAAAAAAGCTTAGAAATGACAGCCGCCATTCTAAAAGTACTTAATCCTCCTGCTTACCCAATTAATTCAGAGTCGACTAATCGTCGCAAAATTGTTATGATGATTGGCGTAGGTAGTTTTATAGGGTTAATTGCCTTTTTCTTACTGATAGAATTTATCGACCGTACTCTAAGAGATTCGGTTCGTACGCGAAAACAAACAGGAAGTCCTGTATTAGGTGCGTACCCTGCTCCTATGAAGTTCAGTCCCATCAGTAAACAATGCGAAGACATTGCTACTCGATATATGAGTAGTTCTATTCTTCGATTCTTTACGCAAAAGAAAGAAGGAATGCCATACATTTTGAATATGCTCAGTACAGAAGATGGAAGTGGGAAAACCTATTTAGCCAACAGACTAAAAGCATATTGGGAAGGTATAGGTCTACATGTACGTATGCTGAGTGACGGGACTGATTTTGATTCTAATTCTTCGAAATATGCTTTGGCAAACACAATAACAGACCTGTATATACCACAAGAAGAAGATATTTTAATTATTGAGCAACCAAGTTTGAATCGTGCCAACATACCTGTATCTATACTACAAGACGCACAATTAAATTTAGTAATAGCGTCTGCAGATCATGGCTGGAAAGATATAGACAAAATGTTGTTACAAAAATTAAAAGCTCAATTAGGCAAAGCGCCATATCTCTATCTTAATTGGGCCCCTAAGTACGAAGTTGAAACTTATACGGGAATGTTGCCCCCATATACATTCTTACATAAACAATTGTATCGTTTATCACAATTAGCTCTGACAGAAAGTTTCATCCGTTGGAAAAAGAATTCAAGAAAAAATTATCAGGACGACGATAACGATGACGATGAATAACGAAGAAGAAATATACAATAGAGACCCACATCAATCCAGTCGTAGTTTTTATGTTCTATTCGCTCTTCAATTTTTGCCAATATTGGCAAGCATATTCATTGAAGTGAAGCTTGGGATAGCTACTTTGGCAATAATAGTGCCCATGACTTTTATTACTTTAATTGCCTGTAGTAATCGTCAGACAGATTGGTCGCATTCTCGCAATATAATATTATTACTTTTTTTCATATGGGGCATATATTGTTTATTGGAAATATCAAATCCTAATAACGTACAGGAAGCCTGGAATATTAGTATTGGACATTATTTATTCATTCCTATTATATGTGCAGTTCTCGTACCGATTTCTATCCGTGACCGTAAAGGTATTGAATCTTTATTATTCATTTGGGGAATCTTTATATTGATAGTTACCATCAAAGGCTATTGGCAAAAGAATCATGGTTTTACCGATAAAGAACTTTATTTCCTTTATACATTAGGTGGTGCCCGTACACATATAATATGGTCCGGTATCCGTTATTTTTCTTGTTTCTCTGATGCGGCCAATTATGGAGTTCACTCGGCTATGGCAGCCAGTGCTTTCGGTATCGCAATGTTTTATGTTCAAAAAAGATGGATGAAAGTTTTTTTTGCATTTATCATGATTTGCGGTATATATGGTATCGGAATCTCCGGTACACGTGCTGCAGTTGCAGTTCCAATTGGCGCTATTCTTATGTATGTTTTAATATCGAAAAACACTAAATCCATTATAACAAGTAGCGTCATCTTAATAGGTGTCTTTTCCTTTTTCTACTTTACCAATATTGGTAATGGCAACCAGTATATACGTAAAATGCGTTCGGCTTTTCGTCCTACAGAAGATGCTTCTTATCAAGTACGAGTGGAGAATCGAAAAAAAATGAAGGTATTAATGGATGAAAGACCAATGGGATATGGTTTAGGACTATCCAAAGGTGGAAGATTTAACCCCAAAGAACAAATGCCCTATCCACCGGATTCTTGGTTAGTAAGTGTTTGGGTAGAAAGTGGAATTATTGGATTGACATTATATTTACTGATTCATGGAGCTCTTTTTGCCTGGTGCTCTTGGATACTGATGTTTAAAATCATGAACCAACGTTTAAGAGGATTATTAGCAGCATGGCTTTGTACAAATGCAGGCTTTTTTATTGCTGCATACGCCAATGACGTCATGATATATCCAAATCCTTTTATTATTTATACAGGTTTTGCACTCTGCATAACTGCTACAAATATTGATCCTGTCATGCAAAAAGAAGATGATGAGATGAATAGAGAGAAAAAAGAGATTGATTATTAACGAAATAAAAATGGATCCGATTTATCACAAAAACAAACATTCATGAAACAAACGCCTCCTTTGATATCTTTTATCACCATCTGTTACAATGGGCTGGACGACACTTGCATGTTGATAGAATCGCTACGCGACACGATCAGTTCCGTCAGTTATGAAATCATTGTGGTGGACAACGCATCCCGCCAGGATGAAGCCTCCCTGATACAGGAGCGGTATCCCTTTGTACGGACTCTCCGCAGCGAGAAAAACCTCGGATTCTCGGGAGGAAACAATCTCGGAATACAGATAGCACAAGGAAAATACCTGTTCCTGATCAATAACGACACCTACCTGACCGAAGACGGACTGCCCGCCCTGATAGAACGGTTGGAGAGCGATCCCCGCATCGGGGCTGTATCACCTAAAATCCGTTTTGCCTTTCCGCCGCAAAGCATTCAATTTGCCGGATATACCAAGCTCAGCCGGTATACGATGCGCAATAAAGCATTGGGCATGGGATGTCCGGACGACGGGACTTTCGACACTCCACGCCCCAGCGCCTACCTTCACGGAGCTGCGCTGATGCTGAAACGGGAGGTCATCTGGAAAGCCGGACTGATGCCGGAGATCTATTTTCTCTATTACGAGGAGCTGGACTGGTGTACCAGCATGACGCGTGCCGGCTATCAGCTGTGGTACGAGCCGCGCTGCACCATCTTCCACAAAGAGAGCCAAAGTACCGGGCGGCAAAGCCCTCTCCGCACCTTTTATATGATGCGAAACCGAATGCTTTACGCCTGGCGCAACCTCCCGGGAATGGAACGTTGCTTGGCTATCGCTTACCAAATGCTGATCGTAGCTCCCAAAGACAGCCTGTGCTTCGTCCTGAAAGGAGAGCCCAAGCTGGCAAAAGCCGTCTGGCACGGAGTGAAGGGTTTCTGGAAGCTGTGTTGAGTGACAGTCCACCACAGATTACACAAATTAGCACACAGAGGAATCATTTTTTTGGGGATATCCATAAACGAGAAAGTGAAATCCTGTGGAACTCTCTGAGATTCTATAGGATTCTGTAAAACTCTGCCGAAATGATCCTCTGTGTAATCTGTGGTGAACCGCAGCTGAACCGATTTACACAAATATATCGACCCATAACCTACATTAAGACTTATGATACTCATACTAACCTTGATCGACTGGATCCTGTTCGTTCCGTTGGCACTTTGCGTAGCCTATCTGCTAGTGTACGCTATTGCGTCCAAATTCTATCGTGCGCCCCACTATCCGGAAGCGGACAAATTGCACCGCATCGCCGTCTTCTTCCCGGCCTACCGGGAAGACAAAGTCATCATTGACTCCGTACGCTCTTTCCTTGAGCAGGACTACCCCAAAGAAATGTACGATGTATACGTCATCTCCGACCACATGCAGGACTCCACCAACAAAGCCCTGAGCCGACTCCCTATCCGCCTGCTGGTGGCTACCTACGAAGACAGTTCCAAGGCCAAAGCCCTCCTACTGGGCATCAGCACCATCGAGGAAGACGGAAAGGCGAAAGGACTAGGCAACCGCCAATTGGCCTTTATGTATGACATTGCCGTGGTGATGGATGCCGACAACGTGACCGTACCCGGATTCCTTTCCGAGGTGAACCGTGCCTACTCCGCCGGAGTGCAGGCGATGCAAGCCCACCGCACAGGCAAAAACCTGAATACGGACATTGCCTTGCTCGACGGAGTGAGCGAGGAGATCAACAATGGATTTTTCAGGAGCGGACACAACGCCCTCGGATTGTCTGCCGGACTGGCAGGCTCGGGCATGGCTTTTGATTACTTCTGGTATTACGATGCCGTGCAAAGCCTGGAAACCGCAGGAGAGGACAAAGAGCTGGAACTTACGCTACTTGAGTGCAGGATGCACACCGTCTATCTGGAAAACCTACCTGTCTACGACGAAAAAACGCAAAAAAAAGAGAACATCAAGAATCAGCGCCGGCGCTGGATGGCAGCGCAATTCGGCATCTTGTGTGAGGGACTGTCCTTCATAAAAAGCGTCAAGCAGATGGAAGGATGGTGGCGGTGGTGGCCCTCTTTCGATCTGGTCGATAAAATCATCCAATGGATGCTCCCTCCGCGCCTGGTGCAACTGGTAGCCGTTTTCGGATTCACTCTGCTTACCACACTGGTCCACCGTCCGGTAGCGTCTAAATGGTGGATATTGTCGGCAGCACAGGTTGCCGCCATGTTTATCCCTGTTCCAGCCCGCCTGCTCAACGGTAGGCTACTAAAAGCACTAATGCAGGTGCCTTCGCTGGCATTGGGGACCATAGCCAGCCTGTTCCACCTCAAAGGGGCCAATAAGAAATTTATACATACCGAACACGGTGAGTGATACGGGTTACCACAGATTTACACGGAGTTTCGGTTTCTCGTTCACGGGTATCCCGAAGAAAATAAATCCTCTGTATAATCCAGTGTAAATCTGTGGTACCCCCCGTCAACCGTACACTACCCGCAGCAAAACCTTAAAACAAGGACACGCCTTGATCCACTATTCGGGTTCTATCTCTCCATCGCCGTTCTGATCGGGGTTCAAATCACAATGGGCACCCATTTCGTAACCAGGATAAACTACCAGGAGCATACGCACCAGTACCTGCAGCGAGTAAATCAACACATTATTACCTCTCAACTTTTCCATATTTTACGAGAAAATAACCGTTTTCCTTAAATCTTTTTATGTATCTTTGCTAGATTGAAACATCATCACACTCAAAAAGAATGGAACAATGCAATGAACGTCCTAAAGTTAGCGTTATTATCCCTGTATATAACACCTGTAATTACGTACAGGAAGCACTGGAAAGTATTTGTCAGCAGACACTGGAAGAATTGGAAATTATCGTAATTGATGACGGCTCTACCGATTGTAGTAGAGCAATCGTGGAAGAAATTGCAATCAAGGACACACGGATTCAAGTTTATAAACAATCTAATCAAGGACTTTCTATAACACGTAATCAGGGACTGAAATTTTCTACTGGGGAATATATTTATTTCATGGATAGTGATGACTTTTTAGAGCCTGATGCACTTGAATTATGTTATCGTAAATGCACAAAAGAAGCTCTTGATTTTGTTTTCTTCGATGCTGAAACGTTCACAATTGAACCGAACATACCCGAAAGCTCCTTCGACTACCAAAGAACTTTAGATCTACCTGAAAAGATATGTTCAGGCATAGACATGTTAAAAACACAACTAAAAACATACAAGTTCAAATCATCGGTTTGCCTAAACTTATTTCACCGAGAGTTCATTTGTGAAGAGAGACTTTCATTTTATCCCGGTATATTACACGAAGATCAACTCTTCATGATACAAGCTTATTTGCATGCTTCTAAAACAGGATTCATTCGTCGTTCTTTCTTCCATAGGCGTATCAGAACAAACTCTATCATGACTAAAAAATTCACATGGAAAAATATGGAAGGATATCTTACTGTAACTAACGAATTATTAAGAGAACTCCCAATTTATCCAAAAACATATCACCATACAATATTCTTTTTTTTACGACAGATGCTGGATGCAGCTGTATGGCAAGCACATACATTATCTTTACCTCAACGTATAAAACTATTCAGCCTCTGTCTCAAATATTATAGGCCATATGTAACTATGCGAACGCTAATGGTATTATTACTAAAAACATCCATCCATCCCAGACAATAAAGAAACAACATATTTCTAATTATAAATCCAACGCCCTCACCTTCTCCATTGGAAAAGCAGAGTAGCTTTAAAAATAAATTTATGACTTCACTCAAGCACCAACTATTCTCGGGGGTATTCTATACCGCCCTTGCCAAATACAGTGGCATACTCGTATCACTTGTCGTAGCAGGCGTATTGGCACGCCTAATTTCACCAGACGACTTTGGTGTAATGGCTGTAGCAACAGTAATCATTGCCTTTTTCAATCTATTCACCGATGTAGGACTATCACCTGCCATTATCCAACACAAAAGTCTAACCAAAGAGAATTTATCAGGACTCTTCTCTTTCACAGTCTGGACGGGTATCGGTCTGGCATTTCTTTTCACAGTTGCCTCATGGCCCATAGCGGCTTACTATAATCGGGAAATCCTGCGCATACTATGTCAATTACTAGCTATAAACCTATTTTTTGCTTCAGCTACTATTGTTCCCAATGCTTTGTTTTATCGCAATAAAGAATTTAAATTTATTGCCTTGAGAAGTTTCGTTATACAGATAGCCACTGGTATAGCAGCTGTCATAGCAGCCCTATGTGGAGCCGGGCTTTATGCACTAATTATAGGTCCTATTTTATCGGGTATCCTAATATTTGTGGTTTCCATACATCATTATCCACAACGTCTGAAATTTACACTTGGGCTGGATGTATTGCGCCAAATCTTCTCTTATTCTGCCTATCAATTCCTGTTTAACATTATTAACTACTTTAGCCGTAACCTGGATAAACTATTAATCGGTAAATACATGGGGATGTCTCCTTTAGGTTACTATGAAAAATCGTATCGCCTGATGATGCTACCCTTACAGAACATCACACAAGTAATCACTCCCGTAATGCATCCCATCTTCAGCGACTATCAAAATGATCTTGAACGCTTGGCTTCAGGCTACGAACGCATTGTACGTTTCTTGGCTTTCATTGGACTGCCATTAAGTGTATTACTCTACTTTACAGCCAGCGAAGTAACATTGATTATTTTTGGCGACCAGTGGATACCATCAATCCCTATATTTCAAATACTCACATTATCGGTAGGCATTCAGATTATTCTGTCTTCCTCTGGTTCGATTTTTCAAGCAGCTGGCGATACAAAAAGCCTATTTGTGTGTGGTTTGTTTTCATCTGCGCTCAATGTAACTGGTATCTTACTGGGTATTTTCTGGATTGGCACACTTGAAGCCGTAGCATCATGTATCACACTTACATTTACTGTTAATTTCATACAATGTTATTGGATAATGTATCAAGTAACACTACATCGCAGCCTGCGCAATTTTGTAGCTCAACTGATATCGCCGCTTGTTATCAGCATCTTGCTGACTGCCGTACTCTATCCACTCAGTCTACTAACAGAAGGAGGAAACATTTTTCTGACCTTAATTGTAAAGAGTATTATATTTTTCATTATATTTGGGTGCTACATACAGTTAACCGGTGAATACGACATCATCGGTAAGACCAAAAGCATCATAAACAAAAACAAAGAATGAAAGCACTGTTTCTTGTATTTCACGGATTCGACGAAGCAAACGGAATCAGCAAAAAAATCCAACACCAAATAAAAGCACTAAAAGAGTGCGGTTTAGACGTATGTACCTGCTATTATGAACAAACATCAGATGGACATTGGAAGTGGATAGCTGACAATAACATTTTAGTCGATTTCGGACATAGCACATGGGGAAAAATAAGAAAACGTATATGTTTTAAGCCCATAAGAGATTTTATAATTTCTGAAGGAATCAGCTTTATATATATCCGTTCTTTTCATAATGCTAATCCATTTACAATACAATTGGTCAGTCAGCTTAAGAAACATGATGTAAAAGTAGTAATGGAAATTCCAACATACCCTTATGATCAGGAATATATAACTTTCAAGATGAAACTTGACCTATTGGTTGATAAATGTTTTCGCCATCATTTAGCAAAATTACTTGATGGGATCATCACATTTTCAGATGCCAAAACCATCTTTGGAGGACCTACTATTCGTATCTCAAATGGAATTGATTTTGATTCAATACTACCTAAAAAACAAATAAATGATACAACTTATGAACTACATTTAATTGGAGTGGCAGAAATACATTATTGGCATGGATATGATCGTATTATCAAAGGATTGGCAGAATATTATCTTACAAAACCTCAATACAAAGTATATTTTCACATTGTAGGCGAATTAAGCGGAGAACGTGAACGTCAAGAAATATTGCCAATAATCAAACAGAATGCCTTAGAGCCTTATGTTATTTTATATGGAAACATGCATGGAAACGACCTCGACCAACTATTTTCTAAGGCAGATATGGGCATAGGTAGCTTAGGACGGCACCGAAGTGGAATTACTCATATAAAGACTCTAAAAAACAGAGAATATGCAGCCCGAGGTATCCCGTTTGTCTATTCAGAAATTGATGCAGACTTTGACCACTGCAATTATGTACTTAAAGTACCAGCCAATGAAACTCCAATTAATATACATGAATTGATATCTTTTTATCATAGCCAATCATGGAACATAAATGTTATTCGTCATTCCGTAGAAAATTTATCATGGAAAATGCAAATGCAAAAAGTTATCAATGAAACTTATAAATAAATTAAATACTTAATAAAAACATGAAACGCGTTTTATTTGTTAATAATTACGACATGATAAAATCCAGAGAATCATACAATAATGGGAACTCTGCAAGTCATCATCAATTCGGAACTAATGAGCTTCTTGAAACTGGTGAATACGCTATCGACTATATGCTGATTACTCCTAAAAATCACAAAAATAAAATATTCAAATTAGTGTCACTTCTACCTTTATGGTTTAAACTCTATTGGAAAGCGCGCAATTATGATATTGTATATGGAGGAGCGGATTTTACAGTAGACTTTTTGGGAATATTAAAACAAATAAAATTATTTCGTCCAAAACTTATTGCCATATTTTATCACCCTCCATTCACCATAAGGCTGAAATTAGAGCAATATGATCATCTTATTTTCATCAGCCAATTTGCTCATCAAGCCATGTGTAAGGAGCTGCCCCAAAAAGCTAATATGCTAGAATTTATGCAATGGGGACCAGATCATAAGTTTTATGAACGCCTAGCCCCTATACTTAATTTCCAAAGACAATATGAGAACATCATATTCATTAGTAATGGTAAAACCCGACGTGACCACGAGACATTAGTGAGTGCTGCTGAGAAGACAGCAAGCCATACAATTATCGTTAGTGACAACCAAAGTATTCCTACAAATTACAAAGAAGGCAAATATACTCAAATCCATATTCAAGAGAAACCCGATGACACTAGAATGGTGCCCTTACTCAATAGCTGTTCCGTTTTAGTTATTCCAACTCCCCCATATGAGCATCCACTTGCAGCTATAGGAATGACTAGTTTTGTCGATGCATTAGCCTTGGGTATGCCTATTATCGCAGCTGATAATACAGCATACAGAGATATTATCATTGAGAACAACATGGGAAAGATCTACAAAGCAGGGGATGTTGATGATTTAGCAAATGCCATGAATTATTTTAAAAAATCACCAGAAAGAATTGTTGAATGTGGAAAAAATGCATGGCTATTTGGCAAAAAGAATGACATAAATCATTTCGGACAAAAACTACGTAAGTTATTTGAATCATGAAAAATAATATCAAAATAGCTTATTGCATTCCGTCTTTATACTATCCAAGTGGTATGGAACGGGTTTTAACATTAAAGGCCAATTACTTTACTGAGTTCTTTGGCTATGAGATACATATCATTTTAACGGATGGAGAAAATAGACCTCCATACTATGAGTTGCATCCCAATATTACAATCCATCAACTTGGAATCAATTACGATCATCTATATGGAACACCTATCTATAGGCGCATCTTAGAATACTTTAAAAAACAGAGAGTCTTTCGAAGACGCTTGAACGAATGTCTAAATGAAATAAAACCCAACATTACAATATCATTATTGAGACGAGATATTAATTTTATCAATAAGATGACAGACGGAAGCATAAAATTAGGGGAGATACATTTTAATAAATCAAACTATCGCGAATTTAATCCTCCTGGACTTCCCAACTTTATAAAAAAATTAATCAAACGTTTTTGGATGAAACAACTTATATGTAAGTTACGTTCATTAGAGCGGTTTATTGTTCTTAGCCATGAAGATGCAACAGAGTGGACAGAATTAAATAATGTAACCGTTATTCACAACCCTCTTTCATTTATTCCAGAGTCACATTCTGACTGCAGCAGAAAACAAGTGATTGCAGTTGGAAGATATATGCCACAAAAAGGATTTGATCGTCTAATATCTGCATGGAAAATTGTATCCCAAAAACATCCGGACTGGATATTGCGCATATATGGTGATGGTATGCGCGAAAAACTCCAAAAACAAATTGATACGTTAGATATTGGCAAAACCTGTATATTAGAACACAGTGTACGGAATATCATAGAGAAATATTGTGAAAGTTCTATATTTGTTCTATCTTCACATTTCGAAGGATTTGGAATGGTCATCACAGAAGCAATGGTATGTGGAGTACCTCCTATAGCATTTGCTTGTCCATGTGGACCACGTGATATCATTGAAAATAATATTGATGGTATATTAGTAAGAAATGGAGATATAATAGGATTAGCAGATAAAATCTGTTTCCTTATGGAGAATGAGAGTGTACGTAAAGAAATGGGAATTCGTGCACGCCACAACGTAGAACGCTTCAAAATAGAAAACATAGCACTTCAATGGAAAAACTTATTTGAATCAGTTACTAATTAAAAGAAAAATATTATGAAATGGTACACAAAATATTTACAAGTATACGAGAAGCCTTTTTCTGAAGCTCCACAAGAGATCGTTGAAGAAGTTCGAAATAAACTGAAATTACTACAATCTGACAATCCGCTTGTAACAGTCTCTCTTATAGGATATAATGAAGAAAAACATCTACTAGCGAGTTTATGGTCTCTGAGTGAAATGAAATGTAAATATCCAATAGAAATTATTGGTACAGATAACGATTCCAAAGACCAAACAGCAACAATCTATGAAGCAACCGGCATTCCATATGTAATAGAGCATCAACATAGTTGTGGACATGCTCGCCTCTGCGGATTAAAGCGTGCCAAAGGAAAATATCACATTAATATTGACTCCGACACTATGTATCCCCCACATTATGTTGAAACAATGGTTGATGCATTAGAACGTCCTGGAATTGTAGCAGTAAGTTCATTATGGAGCTATATTCCCGATAAAGAACATTCGTGGGTCGGATTAAAAATATATGAATTCATTAGAGACATCCATTTATGGATACAATCGATCAAACGTCCTGAATTAAGTGTACGAGGACTGGTATTTGCATACCGTACAGATTACGCTCGTCAAGTGGGTATCCGCACAGATATTAGACGGGGGGAGGATGGCTCTTTAGCTTTACGACTCAAAGAATACGGAAATATATATTTTATACGCAAAAGAAAGGCACGTGCAATCACGGGATATGGTACCATCAGCGCTGACGGCTCGTTATTCAACAGTTTTAAGGTACGGGCTATTTACGCCCTCAAAAATATAGGTAGAGTATTTACGCGAAAGAAAGAATATAAGGATGAAGATGATAATTTAATAAAATCATGAAAGAAATATTCGAGAAATTACATCGTCCAATTAACCCCGCTGGGTATATCACTGAAATAGATGGATTCCGTTTCTTTGCTATCTTTACAGTCTGCCTGTTGCATCTCAATAATTTTTTTGGCAGAAGTATCGGATATGATTATTACCAAGGAGTCAAAGATATCAATTCATGGAGTTGGTTCATTAATCGATGTGGTTTAGGTGTTGAGCTTTTTTTTGCAATTAGTGGATTTGTCATAGCATTACCTTTTTTCCGTCATTATTTAGAAGGCAGTAAAAAACCTTCTTTAAAACAATATTTCTATAGAAGGTTAACTCGCTTAGAAGTACCTTTTATTTTATCATGTGTCATCATATATTTGGCATATGCCATAACTTCTCAAACAAATATACTTGCGGATATAAACCATTTATTCGCATCAATAACCTATACGCACACTCTAATTTATGGTGTATGGCCTCCTTTTAATCCAGTCATATGGAGTCTTGAAGTGGAAATTCAGTTTTACGTATTGGCTCCATGGTTAATTTTATTTCTTTTTTCCGGTTCAGGAAAATATTCATGGTATATTCGCATCACTATATTATTTTGTTTTTCATTAATATTAAAAGGTTTCTTTTATAATGAATTGAAACAATTACATTTACACCTATCTATATTAAACCATCTTCATTATTTTCTTGTAGGGTTTACCATTGCATATTTATTCTTACGACAGAAAGAACTGTTATATAGAAAATACTTCATATGGGACATTGTTGGATCCATCTGCTTTTATTTACTCTTCTATTTTATATGGAATCCTAATCAACTATACTTTTGTATAGCATTGTTTTTGTTATTTCTAAGTGTCTTCAAAGGATATTTTATAAATTGGATATGTAGAAGAAAAGTATTATACATAATAGGAGGAATGTGCTACACAATTTATTTACTACATTATCCATTATTTCATTTTACAGGCAAACTAACTAAAAAAATACTCCCATTTGACTTTTACTATTCGAACTATTTAATACAAGCTACATTATTACTTCCAATTGTATTTACAATATGTTGTTGTTACTATATATTAATAGAGAAGCCTTGTATGAACAAAAATTGGCCACAAACACTCAATGCAAAAATTAAACGTATTACCTATTTTAAAATAAAGTCATGAAAATATACATTAAAACCATAGCAATATTCCTTTTGATACTATTAGCAGCTTCATGTATCAAAGAAGTTGACTTGTATAAAGGAGGAAGTTTAAGAGAACCGGCATATTTATACCCTTTTGATCAAGAAAATAAAAATGTGACAGCCGAGATTACAATCAAAACCAATTCAACTATCAATTTAGAATTGTTAGATGTTTATTTTGCACCTCTAAAATATAACAAACATTTGCTAATTATGCTTACCCAAGACGATTGTAAGCCTAGTATCTATCCACGAACATGGGCAAGTATCAATGGAAAGCCTCTTTCGGGACAATATTACTATCATTATGAACAATTAAAGCAAGATGATCTTCCACCAGATATTTACTATTTAGGAAAAACCTTAGGATGTACTGATGGAACAGGCAAAGAAGTTAGATTTTCATTTACAGCTACATTGGCTGCAGACGATAACTACATGGCCGAAGAATCAATAATAAATTTGGGATATAGCAAAGACAATTATCGTTTTTATGGAAGAAATGGCATTTTATGGGAAGATGTAATTGATATAGTTAATTATGGCAATAGTATAGCGTTTCATAACGTAAATACTAAGGAAATACATAACATAGATAGCATACAAAAACATTATCTTATTGGGCAAGATAGCATACAAAAAAGATTATCGGGCAGGAAATGTAAAACGCTTTCAGAACCTGATGGAAACATTGATTATACTACTGCTGCAATTAACTTAGATGATATAAAAACTATCACAGCAGAACGTGGTGAAAAGGTATATCCATTTCATAATCTTACTAATCTAGAAAATCATACATTAAATAGAGTCTTTCATGATAGTCCTGATGACTTTAAACAGGTGATAGAGCAAGAACGATCTATACCCACTGTGGATCGGTGCGCTATTAACATCGGTGTACATTCTACAGATGCCTTCTGGACTGACTTTCTTCTTTGGCTGAACGACACTTATGGCAAAGATGGTGAAGATTGTATATGGATGCCTAGTCAAGAAGAATATTATGAATACAACTATTATCGCATGCATGGAAAGATTGAAAAGAGCGCAGACGGATCGACATTGAAATTGATCATCAACTTGCCGAGCCAGGAATATTTTTATTACCCTTCAGTCACCATCAACCTGAAAGGACTGAAGAAAGAAGACATCAAGTCGATAGAAAGTAACAGTGCTGTCACCGGACTGTCTTACGGAAATTATCAGGACGGAGTCATGCTGAACATTGACTGCCGACGGTTCCTGGTTGAACACGCTACGCACTTTGTAGAGCAATATGAAAAAGACAAAACAAACCAATCGAACAAAGCAGACGCACTCTACTTTGTAAACATGCTTAAAGAATCAAGTAAGAAAGCCGAATTATTGAACCGAATAAAATAAGAGATACTATGATGACAACACTGCAAATCCTTTTCTGGCTCTCCCTCTTCCTCGTATTCTATACCCACCTGGGATACGGAATACTGCTTTACATGCTGGTCAAACTGAAGGAACTCTTTGTGAAACCTGTCCGGCGACAGCTCCCCCCGGACAAAAGACTGCCGGACGTGACACTCTTCATCACAGCCTTTAACGAAGAAGAGGTGGTGGACGAGAAGATGCGCAACTGTCTCGGGCTGGACTACCCGGCGGACAAGCTGCACATCGTGTGGACCACCGATGGAAGCAACGACTCTACCAACCAGCGACTGGAAGACTGGCCGCAGGCCACCGTCCACTTCCAACCCCTGCGGCAAGGAAAAACGGCCGCCATGACACGGGGCATGATGCTGGTGGACACGCCGCTCGTAGTGTTTACCGATGCCAATACGATGCTCAACCGCGAAGCAATACGCGAAATAGTCCGGGCTTTTGAAGACCCGAAGGTGGGATGCGTTGCCGGTGAGAAAAGGATAGCCGTGCAAGAAAAAGACGGTGCGGCGGCCGGAGGAGAAGGCATATACTGGAAATATGAATCGACACTGAAAGCACTGGATGCACGCCTCTACTCCGCCGTGGGAGCCGCAGGCGAACTATTTGCCGTACGCCGGGAGCTCTTCACAGTGATGGAACCGGACACGCTGCTGGACGACTTCATCCTGTCGTTGCGCATCGCCATGCAGGGATACAAGATAGCATATTGCACGCAGGCGTATGCCATCGAAAGCGGATCGGCCGACATACGCGAGGAGCAGAAGCGGAAAGTGCGTATCGCAGCCGGTGGACTGCAATCTATCTGGCGGCTGAGAGAACTGCTCAATCCGTTCCGTTACGGAGTGCTGACGTTTCAATACGTATCGCATAGAGTGCTGAGGTGGTCTCTGGCACCGGTGCTGCTGTTCGCGCTGCTTCCACTCAACATCGCCATTCTACTGGCGGGGGGCTCCCCTGTCTGTTACGGCACCATCCTGGCACTCCAGCTCCTATTCTACATCATGGGAGGATGGGGCTACTACCTTTCTACCCGGCAAGTGAAAAACAAGCTGCTCTTCATCCCGTATTATTTCCTGTTTATGAACATTAACGTAATGAAAGGTGTTAACTACCTTCGTAAAAAGAAAGGAACAGGAGCATGGGAAAAAGCCAAAAGAACAAAAACGGAATCCTTAAACCAATAAATCGGACAAAGCATGGATAGAATATTGCATGACGTAGACAATGCCCACAAGATACTTCAACTGACATCCGACACACTGATCTTGGTGGACAAAAACGGCACGTGTCTGGACATCGACCCACACAGCGATTTGTGGTTTCTGCAAGAAGACAGACTCTTGGGGAAAAATCTGTTCAACCTGCTTCCCGACCATACCTTCCAGAAACTGCTACCGGACTTCAGGCGGGTGACCCAACAGGGGATAACGGTGAACCGCAACTACCGGCTGCCACTAGAAGGGGGCGAAACGTATTACTTCAAATGTATCATGCAGCCGTACGACGGTGACAAGGTGCTGTGCCAATATCGCGACATCACGGCGCGCAGCAACGTAAAACTGCAACTGGAACGCACCAACTACGAGCTGAAGGAGATACAAAAAGCGGCACAAATAGGGCAATGGAAATATTCATCGCGAGAGAAGACATTCTATTACCGGGGATACAACGGAATCGTATGCACGGAAGAAGAGCGGAGCATCAACTTTCAGGATTACTACGAAACCATCCTAAGCGAAGACCTGCCCGCCGTGAACACGTGGATGGAAGCCAACCGCCGCGAACTCTTAAAGGAATACATCGAATACCGCATCCTGCTGGAAGGACAGGTATATTATATGCGCCAGCAATGCTACCTGCGGAATGAAGAAGAAGATGGCAACATCGTCCTGGAAGGGTATATACAGAACATCACCGACATACAGCGGAAACGAAACGACATCAACACGCTGACGCATGCCATCAACAATGCCAAAGAAAGTGTGTACGCGGCACGCAGAGACGGCACGCTGATATTTGCCAACAGGCAGTTCAGGCTGAACCACCGGATCGCGGAACAGGCGGACTTGTCACTGATACGGGTGTTCGATGTCGTGGGCGATATGACCTGCATAGAGGACTGGGAGGAACGTTACCGCAGCATACGGGAAGGCCAGACCCTCAACTTCCTGGCCTACCAACCCCTGAAGCACGATAAAAACACACTGGCCTTTGAAGGCACCATGTACAGTGTGACAACGGACGACGGAGAAGAAACCTTCTGGTCGTTCACCCATGACATATCGGAACGTATCCGGTACGAATCGCAGATCAAACGCTTCAATCGCATCATGGATACTACGATGGAGAACATCCCGGCAGGTATCGTGGTAAAAGATATCGAGAACGATTTCAGGTACATCTACCGTAACCGGGAGTCGTACAACCGGGACATCAGCTCAGAAAACGCCATCGGAATGAACGACTTCGACTACTACCCGCCGGAAATGGCACAGCAGAAGCGAAAAGAGGATATGGAAATTGCCGCTACCGGAAAAGGGATGCACTGGATTATGGAGGGCAAGGACAAAAACGGAAATCTGCTGATTCTCGACAAGCAAAAAATCATGGTGGAAAGCGAGGACTTCTCTCCCATCATTGTCAGCATCGAATGGGACATCACCCAGCTGGAACTGATGCGCCGTGAACTGATAGAATCGAAAGAGAAAGCGGAAACATCGGACAAACTGAAGTCGGCTTTCCTTGCCAACATGAGCCACGAGATACGCACGCCCCTCAATGCCATCGTAGGATTCTCGCGCATCATCTCGGAGAGTGACAATGCGGAGGAAAGGAGGGAGTATTACGAGATTGTAGACGCCAACAACGAACGGCTGTTGCAACTGATCAACGAAATATTGGATCTTTCCAAAATAGAGTCGGGCATCGTAGAGTTCACTTACGGGCCGGTGAGGCTGCACCCACTTTGCAAAGAGATTCATGATGCACACGTATTCCGCTGTCCGCAGGGAGTGGAACTGAGGTTCGACTCGCCGGACGAAGCGCTAAGCATCCACTCGGACAAGAACCGGATCTTCCAGGTATTCTCTAACCTGATAGGCAACGCGTTCAAATTTACCACAGAAGGCAGCGTAAGCTATGGTTACAAACAGGAAGGCGAGCGAGTTGTATTCTACGTCAAAGATACCGGACTGGGTATCGAGCCCGAAAAGTTGGGAAGGGTATTTCAACGGTTTGCCAAACTGAACAATTTTGCCCAGGGTACGGGTCTGGGATTGTCAATCTGTAAAACGATCATCGAACGGCTGGGCGGAGAGATTGCGGTCTCCTCGGAAGTGGGCACAGGAACCACATTCACCTTCTGGCTGCCTCTTGAGAATGTCATACAAGATACGGAAACGGGAACGAACAGCCACTTGCCCGGCGAAGCCGTCGGAACACAGCCGTCGGAAGTGCTCCCGGCCAAAGAGGATACGCCCCGCCCCAAAGAGGAAACGACGGAAAAGGAAGAGGACCTTCGGACAACCGCAGTCGAAACAGAGAAAGCCACCATACTGATAGCCGAAGACACAGACAGCAACTTCGACCTGCTGAACGCTATTCTGGGTAGAAAATACCGCTTAGTACGCGCCAGAGACGGCATGGAGGCCGTGACCATGTATGACGAGGTAAATCCGGATCTGATATTGATGGACATCAAGATGCCTAACTTAGACGGACTGGAAGCTACCAGAATTATCAGGCAACTGTCCGCGGAAGTACCCATCATTGCACAAAGCGCATACGCTTACGAACACGACCGGAATGCAGCCGAAGAAGCCGGATGCAATGACTTTATCTCAAAACCGATCGCTCAGGAAAAGCTAAAGGAAAAGATAAAGAAATGGCTGAAATAAACCAATTCACCACGGATTACACGGATTGACACGGATTTCCTCGGAGTCTGTCTGAATTCCGCTTGAGATCAACCGGATAAATAATCAATCTGTCTTAATCCGTGTAATCTGTGGTGAACTAAAATGCGAAATTCAAAACAATGGGAAAGCAAGCTGTATCCAAACTATTTTATTGTACGTCTATTGCACTGACTTTTGTCCTGGCCGGCATCACCATTGCCGGAGCATTCGCCGGACACATACCTCCCGAACACTCCACTCTGATGCCTTTCATCGGGCTGGCGCTGTCAGGACTGTTATTAATCAATCTTGCCGCCGCCATTTACTGGGGGATTCGCCGGAGGTTCTGGATCATCATTCCGTTGATAACCATAGCTGCCAACTGGCAATATCTGGGTCGGATCTTCCAACCTCCTTTCACGGCCGGAGGAAAAGAGGCAAATACACTGAAAATAGCGACATACAACGTTGACAGTTTCGGCAACGAGCAGTCGGGATATTCGTGCAAGGAGATTGCGGCTTATATGAAAGAGCACCGGGTGGACATTATCTGCTTTCAGGAGTTTGCCGGCAACCGGTACTTTACTCCAGACAGCATACGGAACGCATTTGCAGACTGGCAGTATGCCGTCATTCCGCAAGCTCCGGACAGTACACCTATCTTGCAGGTAGCTCTGTTCAGCAAATATCCGGTGAAGGACAGCAGACTGATCACTTACCCCGATTCAAGGAATTGCAGTATGTGGTGTGATCTGGACGTAAACGGACAAACGGTTCGTGTTTTCAATAACCACCTGCAAACAACGGAGGTCAGCCAAAATAAGCGCAGACTGGAAAGGGAACTGGCTAAAAACGAACTGACAGGCAGAGAGGAAGCAGTGGCCAGACAATTGTTGGAGGGACTCAACGAGAACTTCAGGAAACGTGCGGCGCAGGCAAAGACTTTGGAACAATTAATCCGCACCACCCCCTACCCTATACTGGTTTGCGGTGACTTTAACTCTCTCCCATCGTCCTACACATACAGTACCGTGAAAGGTGACAATCTTCAAGACGGATTCCAGACTTGCGGACATGGGTACATGTATACGTTCCGGTACTTTAAACGCCTGCTGAGAATCGACTATATTTTCCATTCCAAAGAATTTAAAGGGGTAGATTACTATTCGCCTGACCTCAATTTGTGCAGTGATCATAATCCGGTAGTGATGGAGGTGAAGATGTAAACGGGAATGTATCTAAACGCCTTTTCACCCCCATAACTCTCTCGTTATAATATAAAAGAAGGCCGTCCTGATTACTCAGAGCGGCCTTTCTTAATTATAAATGAATTAGTTTTCTTATTCTACTTTCTTCAAAGAGTCTGCAACATATTCAAACTGTCCTTTACCTGTCACTTTATACTTAATGGTATATTGTGTGGTAGAAGAGCCATCGTAAATGGCAAAGTTAATTGTATAGAAGACATCTACACCTTCCACAACATCCGCACTACCATAGATTGCTTTCAATCCCGGAAGGAATGCTTCTGGCAAACGTTCGAACATCAACTTTGTCAGATCGGCATCTGACATGTTACCATAAGCGGCAGCATTTTGTTCTCTCCACTTCGCCGGGCGGAAATCAAAATTGTTCTGATAAGCAGAGCTACCATAATAATATTCATTATTACTCTTACCACTAAATATAGGCGCATATTCTTGTCCCTTATTGGCAATCACCCAATCGGTGATGGTCTGATAGAATGCAGCAGTTTCTGCATCGCCCTTTTCTGCCTTCAAAGTAACCACAGTGCTCGGGTCAAAGTTCCACTTTCCGTCAGACAATACAAACTGCTCTGTCTTATCGACAATACGTGTATTCAACTCCCATCTCGCTTTTTCGGCAGAATAAGTGTATTCATCACTGTAGATCTTCAAATCAGTACCATTATAATATCTGTAGACTACTACACGTGCATCGCCATCAACAGGATATGCCACCATCTTAGACAAATAAGCAGGCAAATAGTTCACAGCCGGAACATCAGAAGTAAAGTAGCGTTTACTCTGTCCCATATCTCCGTAATCGGCATATGTCAGGACATATACGCTATTGCTCTTATTCTTCCAGTTCTTTCCATCGTATACTTTCACCGCGTAAGTAGGAGTAGAAAGACTGTTGGCCGGAATGGAGGTACCTACCATGATGTTATCGATCTGATAAGTAGTGGTTTTCTTATTGGCACCATCACCTTCGTACTTAAAGGCTACATACACCTTCTTGCCTGCATAAGCTGACAAAGACACTTTACCTGCAGAAGCAAACGTACCGTAACCACTTGTCGGCTTGGTAGGAATGCTGAAACCAGAAGTCACATCAACCCAATTGGCAGTACCGACATTTTCACCATCGAAATTCTCTGAAATAAGCACTGACAAGCAGCTGGCATTATAGTATCCCACGGTCACGTCAAAAGCGAGATAATCACCGGCAGTAACAGAAATAGCAGGGGTAACCATCCAGCCGACGCATGCCCCTTTCGTACCGTTTGCCGAATACTGAACATACTGGTTATCATCATAAGAAGTAACCTTCCACTGAGTGTCACCGGTAGAGCTGATAAACCAGCCTTTGAGCTCTTGCAAATCTCCGGTAGGAAGCGCCTCGAAGTTTTGCCACATCAACGGATTCTCCAACTGTCCCTCTCCCAACTTATAGTCAACGAAAACAGCTGTTCCCTTTTCGGCATCTTTGAACTTTTCGTTCAGGATCTTAGACATCTGACCTTCTGTCTTTTCATTCAGATAAGGCGCAAATGCATTCTCACCATAAACCAACTTGTATTCGGCATCCGTCGGTTTCAGATATTTCACCGAAGCATACTCCGACAGCAAAGAAGACATCGCTTCTTTGTACTTATACGTAATCTTTGCACTCGAACCCTTATCAGCAGTGTAATACTTATCAAGCAAGAAAGCAGGTATGTAATCCGCTCCCGTGATCTTCTCTGTCAGATACATGTTAGTCTTCACATTCTCAAGATCCTTAGACACACCGGCATCTGTAGCAATCTTCTTATTGGTCGAATTTGAGCTGATAGTTGCATAGTCAGCATCAGTCAGCGTATACTCTATCTTCATCAAATTCGTCGGTTGGGTCATATCGTCCAATCCTTCGAAGTTGTCATCGTTATATTTACAGCCGGACAGCAGAATCAACGACACCGCTACAGGCATTAATAGATTTCTATTCATAATTTAAACTTCCTGTTTTTAGATTAGAAATTAACTTTTAATCTCAAGCTATAAGTACGGCCGAATCCGTAGAACACATTGTAAGCGGTCTTCCAATCGTGATTGCTACCATCTGTCGCATCAGAAATATAAGTCTGGTCGAATAAGTTGTTCACGTTACCTGACAGTACTGCATTCAGCTTACCAAAGTTGAATTTATAACTTGCGTTCAAATCGAAAGTACTTGCAGTCGGAATACGCCAAGGAGTAGAAAAGTCCTTCTCACTGTTCATCACCAGGTCGTTTGAGTTCAATGACCAGTCAGCATAATTACGTGCGTATAAGTTCCAGTCGATACCCAGACGAAGGGCTTTGTCGATCTTGAAAGTAGCACCCAAAGCTGCGGTAGTCTGTGCAGATCCACCCACTTTCACATCTTTCAGGTTCAGTTTCATTGTACCCGGCTCCAATCCGTTAGCTGCCGCATTTACAAGAACGGTCACATCCTTACCATCGCTTCCCTTGATAGATGCGCTGTTCACAAATTGACCTTCTACAGTGAAGCTACCCGAAGCATTGCTATCCCAACGCCAGTTACCGATAGAGAACATACCGCTCAAATCCAGCCATTGGAAAGGTTTTGCTACAAAATCAAGTTCGACACCCTGGTGCAAAGCATTCACACCCTGCATATTGATAACAGACTTGGTAGAAACCAGCTTACTTGCATCGTAAGGCTCGCTAAGGCTGCCTTCATAGTAGTTTGTGATATCCTGTGAACGGGTAGTGGTTTTGTCCATCCAACGAGTGTGGTAGGCATTGATGTTCACAGTAAGGAAGCTCGAACGATAGCCGTATCCGATTTCGAAAGAGAACACTTTCTCGTTCACTGCATCGGGGTTTGTCGCATTGCTGACTGTTGAATTAAGGAAAGCACCTCCCGAGAAGAATGGAGCACGGCTGATATAACCGATATTGGCAAACACATTATGATTTTCGGTAAGGTTGTAGTTCAAACCTCCCTTTGCATTCCAACCGATGAAGTTGACAGTTTTTGATTTGGCGTGTGCCTTGTCATAGTAAAAACGGTCGTAACGCCAGTAACCGGTATTAGAAACCGAACCGGAAATGAAGGCACTCAACTTATCTCTGTTGTATTCACCTTGAGCAAATACTCCCTCAGACATCACATAGCCATCAAAGTCACGATAAACAATATCACCTACTTTCAATTTCTGGTTCACAAATGAAGAACCGGCAGCAGCGGCGGCATTGTTTGAAGCCAAAACACTTTTTCTTGAAGAAGAGTCTACATAAAAGTCACCACCATAGAGGTCAACCAATTCATTGGTGTGTGTACCTTTATAATAACGGTAGTCTATACCACCATAGAAATCGAAGTAATCACCGAACTTAGTAGTATAAGTAGAAAGCAGACCATACCAGTTATGGAAGTTCTTAGACTTCGACATTGCCATAACCGAACCATTCTCACTCGCTTCATTCAAAGCATATATTTCATCATACGCAAATGTACCGTCGGCTTTACGGAAAGTCATATTCAGGTTACCATTGTTACTGCCATACCAGTTACTGCGATCCGCACTGGTCAATCCCTGACCGGAATAGCCATATCCACGACCGATAGAAGCATACAGAGCCGTACTCAAACTTGACTTTTCATTAATCTGCCACAAATGGTTCAATGACAACTGAGGTTTATTATACACATTATATGCCGATGACTTTCTTTGTCCGTTCAACCCGAATCCGTAGGTAGGGTTATAACGATAAGGCTTCTCACCATTCATATAATTCTTCGCAACTTCCTGCCATCCTTCAATGGTAAGTCCGTCTTTATTTCCACGCTGATTATGCCACTGGGGAGCAGCAAAAGCAGTAAATGACAACTGATGATTGTCATTGAAACGCTTTGTAATATTCACAAACCAGTTGTAGGCTTCGTAGTTGGTTCCCTGGATATAACCATCGGCCCAGGTCTTACCTCCCAAAAGGGTCATGGCCCAACCTGATTTGGTCAATCCGGTAGATACCTTGAACAGGATTTTGTTCAATCCGTCGTTACCCATACCATAAGATACGAAACCGCCTTTGTTGGCATCGATTGTATTAGTCACAATGTTGATAGAACCACCCACTGAAGGAGCCGCTACCTTTGATGCACCCAAACCACGCTGTACCTGCATGCTACGAGTCACATCACTCAAACCGGCCCAGTTCGACCAATAGATGCCACCCCATTCCATATCATTCATCGGAACACCGTTAATCATCATAGCAGAGTTCTCAGTCTTAAAACCACGTATGTTCACTTTGGAGTCACCAAAACCACCACCTTGCTTAGTTGCATAGATACCCGGAGTAGACTTCAAAACTTCAGGAAACTCCTGTGTTCCGAGCTTCTCCTCGATAAAGACAGGGTCAACTGTCGATACAGCTACCGGTGTTTTACGCGAAACAGCAACAGAAGAAGTGATGATAACGTCATTCAGCACCATTGCATCGGCTGCCATTTTTATTACGCCCAAATCTTCAGTACCACCTTTCTGGGTGATCTTCTTGCTGAATTCCTTGTAACCAAGGTACTTGATAAGCAGCGTTGAACCGGAGGCAGCTTTTTGTGTGAACATACCATCCAAGTTAGTCACACTACCCTGGGTGGTACCGACAATCGTTACGGCTGCACCAATCAATGGCTCACCTGTTTCCGCATCCACAACTTGACCTTTCACTGTTACCTGGGCAATGGCCGTAGCGGCAGAACATACCGTCAGCACTGCAACCAGCAGGAAATGAATTAGATGTCTTCTCATAATTCTCTTTGTTAGTTAATAGAACTTGTTAATTAATAAATTGTAAATAAACGTTTTGGAATACAAAGGTAATTAATATTCTTTATATATACATTACAAAGATGCTACAATTTTTTAAGAGAGATAAACATATTATAGCTCTATGAAACAAAAAAGCCCCGCAAATTGATTGCGGGGCTTACATATTGTTAAGTATTAGTCAGCTATCAGCTTTCTATATCTCACACGCTTAGGTTCTTCGTTGCCAAGTCGTTTTAATTTATTCTCTTCGTACTCCGAATAAGAACCTTCAAAGTAGAACACATTCGAATCGCCTTCGAAAGCAAGAATATGCGTACAGATTCGATCGAGGAACCAACGGTCATGCGAAATGACAACAGCACAACCTGCAAAATCTTCCAGACCCTCTTCGAGTGCACGCAGAGTATTGACATCGATATCATTGGTCGGCTCGTCGAGCAACAACACGTTTCCTTCTTCCTTCAGTGCCATAGCCAGATGCAGACGATTCCGCTCTCCACCCGAAAGCACACCACAAAGTTTTTCCTGGTCGGCTCCGGAGAAATTGAAGCGCGAAAGGTATGCACGCGCATTGATATCGCGACCTCCCATACGGATCAAGTCATTACCACCGGAGATCACCTGATAAACACTCTTGTTCGGATCGATATCCTTATGCTGCTGGTCTACATAAGCCACTTTCACAGTCTCCCCTACTTCAAACTCACCTTTATCGACTGTTTCCAGTCCCATGATCAGACGGAAAAGAGTTGTTTTACCGGCACCATTCGGACCGATAACTCCCACAATACCATTTGGAGGAAGCATAAAGTTCAGATCGTCAAACAGTAGTTTATCACCATAAGCCTTCGCCACATGTTTTGCCTCGATCACCTTATTACCCAAGCGAGGACCATTCGGAATGAAGATTTCCAACTTCTCTTCTTTCTCCTTCACATCTTCGTTCAACAGCTTATCGTACGAGTTCAAACGAGCTTTACCCTTAGCCTGGCGGGCCTTGGGTGCCATACGTACCCACTCGAGCTCACGTTCCAGAGTTTTGCGACGCTTGCTGGCAGTCTTTTCTTCCATTTCCATTCGTTTGGTCTTCTGCTCCAACCAGCTGGAGTAGTTGCCCTTCCAGGGAATACCCTCACCGCGGTCAAGTTCAAGGATCCATCCGGCAACATGATCGAGGAAGTAGCGGTCGTGCGTCACTGCAATTACCGTACCTTCGTACTGTTGCAAATGTTGCTCCAACCAGTCGATAGACTCAGCATCCAAGTGGTTCGTCGGTTCGTCGAGCAGCAAAATATCAGGCTTTTGCAATAACAGTCGGCAAAGGGCCACACGGCGGCGCTCACCACCGGACAGGTTAGCCACCGACTGATCTTCGGGCGGGCAACGAAGAGCATCCATTGCACGCTCCAATTTACTATCCAAATTCCAGGCATCCGTTGCATCGATAATGTCCTGCAACTCTCCCTGACGCGCAAAAAGTTGATCCATTTTGTCCTGATCTTCATAATATTCAGGTAAACCGAACTTCTGATTAATTTCTTCGTATTCGTTCAGGGCATCAACAATAGGTTGCACACCCTCCATTACGATTTCTTTCACAGTCTTTGTGTTATCCAGATAAGGTTCCTGTGCCAGATAGCCCACTGAATACCCGGGAGAAAAGACCACTTCCCCCTGATAAGATTTCTCCAGACCGGCAATAATCTTCAGCAAAGTAGATTTACCCGAACCATTGAGACCGATAATACCAATCTTCGCTCCATAGAAGAAAGAAAGATAAATGTCTTTTAGTACATTCTTGTTAGGTTGGAAAGCTTTGCTTACTCCCACCATCGAGAAAATTATTTTTTTATCGTCAGCCATATATAAATAATGTGTATTGATATTTATGGCACAAAGATAACAAAAATGTTCGGAATTTATTTGCAATTATGAAAAATAGCTCTATCTTTGCACCCGCTTAACAGCAATAAAGGATTGATTCGCTAGCTCAGCAGGTAGAGCACAACACTTTTAATGTTGGGGTCCTGGGTTCGAGCCCCAGGCGGATCACATAAGAACAAAGCCAAACGGCGACAAAAAAGAGACAAGTCCTACAATATCAACGTATTGTAGGACTTTTTTTATGTTTTAGTCTTGCCTGAAAGACAAAAAAGGGGCACAAAAAGACACACTTTAGTATCCAAATCGTACCCCCTTCCCCAAAAAACGATTAGGGGGTACGATTGTCGGAAAATGGCTTACTTTTAACGTAATTCTCCCACACTCTATTTAACTCATTTACAGTGATTAAAATTAGTTTTGCATCCCCAAAAAGTGAGATTATGAAAAATAAGGGTTCTTCTTCAATTTTTAGTTCTGCTTTCATTATTTCCTTTAGTTTATTTTTTTGTTGTTACATCATAGATTGCAAATAATAACAGGTGAAATAAAAAAGGAATCATCCACAACAGCCATATGGGAATCGCATCCTTCCATATACTTTGTCGGTAGTGATGCTTGATGGCCATCGCCCTGTCTTTTTTGTATCTCAACAAGCACCACAAATTGGGCGGAAGTGTTATTGCAACAAATATTGGAAAAAGAAAAATTACGATCTCCACTATCGGATGAAGATTTTCTATTAAATTCACTTTTTCCAAGATATCCCCCTAGATATCGGTATAGTGAGGAGTACAAAAAGGTAGGAGCGGCAAGAAAACAAAACCTATCCAATACAATGTTATTAACTGATTTCCAGAACTTCTTATATATCTCTTATTATATCGCTCTCCCTGATAATAAAGGTAGTCGATAAAGTTGTACCTGTATTTTTGTGTTTGCTGGATTATCCGGTTACGTTCAAAATAATTATCTTTTTTTATGCCTTTCTTCATTTATACAAAACTCCTGATATTTTGATAAGGAACAACATTCACTACCAGCAGGCTACATTAGTTACCATTCGATTTTTGTCCACGGGCTTTTCTCACTTTTCAGTAAATCCTCTGCCATATACATCATGCCTGAATTGGATGCGCTTTTACCTCCCCATAGGGCACGCCCGATGACGTAGCTCATAGCAAAGTCATGCCATGAGGAAAAATGGCTGTGCACCATTTCGTAAGCATGATTTATGTAATGCCACGCTTCGTCTTCAGAGATATACTTCATGTCATAGCAAGCACGTGCCATGAAGTTAAGACGTCCGGCATCCCAACCCGTTACACCGTAGCGCAGTAGGTCTTCCCGACAAGTGATAGTACCACACTCCAGCAATTCATCGTAGCAATCTTCGAGATTGTGCAATTGTTCCACGGCTTTGTCATAATCCTCCTGACTATCCATGTGTTGCTGGAAAATCCGGTCTTTCGCCTCCTCGTCATCCAACAGAAAAGCTTGATAAACGTGGGGGAAGTAATAAGCAAATCCCTTTTTTCCGAGGTATTCCAAAGTCTGCTTGGCATCTTGGGCATTACAGATGCCCCACCAATCGGCAAGAATGGTGGGAAGCTTATCCTTGATGTCCAGTGTCAGGGAGTTAAGATAGGCTCCCTGCTGCAAGGCATAAAGTGAACCTACGGACAGCTTCTTGTACTCCGCTTCCGTCAAGTGAGAACGGGGATTGATGCGTATGCCCTGAAAAAGGCGAATAAACTTGCGTACGGCAGGCCATACGTGACGATAAAGATAGTAAACGATGATGATTGGAGTTACTATCCAAAGCATCCAATTAAAGTCAGTCATAAATATTTTTATTGGTGGTTTGTTATTACCGTAAGAAATTTTTGCGGATGTTATTTAATACACATGCCTATTAACTTTTAGGGCTGTTTTTCACTCCTCCTCTTCTTTCTTTTTCGACAGCCCCAAAAGATTGAATATAAAATCTTTCAGATAACTCACCACACCGATAACCACTAATGCGACAATACCGTAGAAAAGGATGCTACCACCCCATTGATCCCAAAATGTAGGCTTGGGGATAAGAGTGTCCAATTCTTCTACGTTCAAGTCCCTACAAATAGCTTCTGCATATTCGTCCGAAATGTCGTAATAAGTATCAGGCTTGGACTCAGAGAATAGTACAAGGGTACGTTTGCCATCTTCTTCGATATAGCCTAAGTCTAAATGACTGCCCTCATCTGTTTTATAATAGGAACTGTCCGGAAGAGTGACTACTTTCGGGATGCTGTTGTCCACAGGGATTGTAAACCTCACACGTCGTGCTTCAACACTGCTTGCAAAAAAACAGGTAATTACCGTTAAAATAAACAAGAACTTTTTCATAATCATTCAAAATATAAAAAATTAGTAGTTGGCTTTTAGGTATTAGTCTGCCAAGACATTACATCATTAATTTGATGACGCTCCAAAGATATGAAACATTTTTTATAAAGTAAACGATCGTTTTCTTTTTAACTTTTTTTGCACTAGCTGTACGGATATAAAGAGGCCCGTGCAGCTACAAACAATAATCCCCCGTTAGACGTTATCCCACTTCATTATAAACTTATCTTATTCCTTTTAATTCTTCTTTCATTCTTCCTTTCAGATGAAAATAAGCCAGCACGCCAAGAGCGTTGAATAATGCGGTTTCATCTTGATTATGCCCTAACGCATTATAGAATTTTGCAACATTCCGATAAGCCAGAATTAGAAAGATTAAATAAACAACAGCCAAAATCCCTCCACTAAATACAAGCGTACAAATGCCTATCAATGAATTTCTATTGTATGCTTTATACTGTTTTTCAGCTTCATCATAATCATAGTTTGTTAAATAACCAAATTGTTGCAAATCTTCTCTACTCCATCCTCTCTCTCCCAATAAGTTGATAGCATAATCACGAAGCTCATCATCATAACCATAGCGCTTATAATTTTTCACTACATCTATCAACTTGTCATTATCAAATTTATTAAGAATATCAATATCTCCCATACAACTTCGTTTTATTGTTTATAATGGTTAGAAAGGAGCATCGTCAGATGCTATCTTTCGTTGTTACTAACTTATTTATAAATCTCAATCCAGTGAATAAACACCCAATCCCAATAAGCGGATAGATCATACCACATAAGACTGCAAGCATATTCAACCCTCGTTCATCTCCTGCGAAGCCGTCCAAACTGACCGCTTGCAATAACAGATTGGTTATTTGCCAATCCAATAGATGTTGGTCTAAACAGATAAAGACAAGCCACAAAAGAATAGAGCAACATTCCAAACCAAACAATAACATTATAGCTTTGGGCTGACAGAAATATAGCTTATAGACCTTGTAGATTACCAGCATATCTATAACCATAAGCATACCTAAAAAACTATCTTCCATAACACCATATATTCCAAATAGTCGCCCGAAGCCTAAGCCACCCAAAAAGAATGTTATCACTATCAGTAAAAGGCTGACAGCAGTCAATGATAGTATAGACTGGACTGTTTTATTCATCGCACGATTGTTAGTAATGGTTCAGCAGGGAACGGCTTGCCGTTATCTTGCCGTTATCTTGCGTTATTAGTGATATTGTTACCTATATTCAATTTCCATATTATTATCTTTGTTATGCTCGCTGTTAGCAAGCATTGTCCAAAAGTAAAAATTCCCACAAAATAGAAAGACATAATGAAAATGCTAAAAAGATAGCTTAATACTTCCCACAGAGTTATAGCTTCTGTACTTATCACATGAACCCCACAACAAGATAAAAAGATAATTGGAATACTGCAACCAATAGTTAAGCCTGCATGAAACAAAAATGCAGTAAGCAAGCCACACAATAAATACTTTACATAAGAAAAAGGGTGTACCCAATGCCATGCAAACCAGCTTGCAAACAGCGCCGAACAGCTCACACATATATAAGAGCCTACAACTCCCAAAAGATGCTTATAAGTATCAATTGGAAATGCTATACTCATAAACACCCATGCAGTCAGCATTGTTAAACTTACATATATAATTTTTGCTATATCCATATATCATACAATTATCACTAATGGTTAGAAAGGATCATCGTTTAGGTGGTAACTTTCGTTGTTATTGATGAATTTTATTTCATTCTTATTTCTTTCAAGTTTATAAACGTCAATTTCTCCACCGATATATTTGATATCGTCTTTATCTCTCACGGTAACAGGCTTTAATATTTCCTCTTGTGTTTCAACATATACAATACGGGGGAACGTTAAATTGCCACTAATGAATAATCGTGTGTCTATGTTATCTTTTACATAGCGATAAGAGATAGACAAATAATCTGTTTGCTGATTACCGGAAACGAATATTATTTCTTTCTTCAACTCTCCGTTTGCACAACCAACAGCTTTCATTACCACTAAAGGATATGCCGCCGCTATTTGGCTTGTTCCTGAAAGCAGGTAATATCTTTTATTCAATGCCTGAATGGAATAAATTGTATCATAACATATTCCCATATCATTATCCTCGTTTATATCGAAGAAATACAAGTGTTCTTTATCCTTATATTGAATATAAGAAGCAAACAATGGCATCGAACCACCGAAATAAGTGTTTCGGGAAAATACCCTCATATCCTCGTCTACTGATACTGCCATAGTAAATTGCCGTTCTTTTTTCCTCAATTCTATAAAATCGTATTTCATTTCTTTATCGACTGCACAAAGTTCTTCCAGCAGGATAGAGAATCTATGTTGTAAAGAATCGCAGTAATTATCATCTGTATAGGGATAATTTTGCCGTAGTATAGATAGTGTATCTTGAATAAAACAAAGCTGTTTTTCCAAAGCAAACAAGTTATTGTCGCTTTGTGCCATTGTCGTTTTCATTGCCCAAAAACAAAAGACGATACAAAATATATATTTAATCTCCATTATTTTCATTTGCTATTATCAGTAATGACTAAGCGGGGAACGCTGTTAAGCGTTATCATGCTTTGTTAGTCACATTATTATTCTTACTCATAAATTCATAACAGTCATCTAACGAATGCCGAGATAAAGCATTTTCTACCCATTTCTCATAGCTATCGGGCAGTTTTTCACATTCAGGATGTATAAGCCAATACGTTTCACCATATAGAGCAAGCATTGCCCAGTGATAAATGTTTTCGTGAGAAAAGAAAACAATATCATCAGTAGTGCTTATTGGCTGTTGGAGAGGATGAAAGTTTTTAACCAGTTGTTGTGCATTCTCTATGGTAGTATTTCCATATATAGACATGCACTCTTTCAAGAGTTTGCAAAACACTTTGAAATGAAAGATGATTTTAACATCTTCATCCTCTGCTACTATAATGTCTTTATCCATACTGTTATCATTTATAAGTTATTCCAAGTTGTGACTAATGTATTCAATAACCACACCTTATGGTGTAGTTCCTAATCTCTAATATCCACACCTCACGAATCATCCAGTGTATCAAGTGGATTGGGTATGCTCGATTTATGGGCACTCGTTACAT
Source organism: Bacteroides fragilis NCTC 9343 (assembly GCF_000025985.1). Classification (NCBI taxonomy): domain Bacteria; kingdom Pseudomonadati; phylum Bacteroidota; class Bacteroidia; order Bacteroidales; family Bacteroidaceae; genus Bacteroides; species Bacteroides fragilis. Next base: position 2,379,688 of record NC_003228.3, on the reverse strand, counting down.
GAAGATATATATTTGTTGTCTTAATGTCATTGTGCCCCAGCAACTCCTGTATGGTTCTTAGATCAGTACCTTGTTCCAACAAATGGGTAGCGAAAGAGTGACGGAGCATGTGTACATGTACCCGATGTTTGATACCTGCACGTTCGGCAGCCTCTTTTCAGTACTTTAACCAATGCGCTCGCCGAATATTGCTCACCGGGACTATCCCCCTCAAACAGCCATTTCTTCGGACGGTACTCTTTGTTATATGTTCGTAGCTCATTCAATACTTTTTCTGATAACAACGAATAACGGCACTTTTTCCTTTTACCCATTATGCGTACTAACATCCGTTCGCTGATGATGTCTTTCGGGATAAGGTTCAGTAGTTCGCTTCTTCTTAGTCCGACAGAATATATCAGCGAAATCATGCAATGATGTTTCAAGTTAGGCAAACAGGAGAGGATACGACTTATCTCATTACGGCTAAACACTTCGGGCAGTGTCTTGTACTCTTTGGTACCTGTGATTCCGCCGTAATATTGCCGCTTGCCACCTTCCACTTTCTCGTAGTAGAACTTGATAGCGTTAATGCGCATATTCTGTTGCGATACGGAGATTTTCTTCTCGTTCACCCAATAAAGTATATAGTGATTGATATCCGCCACTTTCAGACGGTCGATGTTACGCCCTTTGTGATACTCCATGAAATCACTGAAATAAATCCTGTAAGTCTTGATTGTCGAGGGACTGTAACGCTTCTGTTCCAGTAATTCCAAATAGCCTTTCGGCAGCACGTATTCACGTTGGGGTTTAGGATGACGAACATATACCCGGCTGTAATCAATATAAGCGTGGGGAGAGTAACGGGTGTAGAACTCCGGAAGCTGGAAAGTGGATGCTTGTATGTATGCACTTCCGTTCCCGATTGTTTTAATTCCTTTGTCTTGCGAAAGTAGCAAGGCAATAGTCTGATTATCGGCATATTCTATCCGTATATAATCCTGACCGTCTATATTTTGTTTTGTCAGTACGATACTTCCCCGTTGTTTGCTTGCATCCATGTAGGGCTTGTTTTATAACATTACAACTCTCATTAGTTAAATGATATTGCCAAAGTTATAAAACTATTCCAAATAAAGTAAACGATCGTTTTCTTTTTTATCTTTTTTTTGCACGGACAATCAGGTCAGCAAGCAATCAGCGTTAAATGGGGACTGTTTAACGCTTTAATAAGGAGTAAACGGCATGTAGATGTTTGGCAAGCCTCTGGGTGTTCAATCCGCCCATAAATGCCATTTCAAACGAAAGTCCCATGTAAACCTGCCGGAACATGACTACCGCATCCTCTACATCCACATCCTCTCTTAGTTCTCCGGTAGCTATGGCACGTTGTATAGCGGCACGCCAGTAAGCATAATCAACCTCTACAAGATTACGGAGTTTTTCTTTTGCATCAGGATCGTATTGGAGCAGTTGAAACAGAAAATGAAAATATTGGGCGTGATATGTGAACTTTCCTTGTGCCACCTTTTCCCGCTCTGCACCTATCAGGTCGCCCAGCATATCCATTGTCCGTTGTACGCCACGCACATATTCGTCTATAAATTCGGCAAATGTACCGTTTGTTTCAGTGAATTTGTTTCGTGGATTTTGCGTGCTGAACCAAAATTTATCCACTACGGCAATAAATAGTTCCTGTTTGTTCTTGTAGTATTTGAATATTCCGGCTTTCGACATTCCAAGCATCTTTCCAAGTTCCGCAAAACTGGCTTTTTCATAGTTCACGGACATAAACAGCTTGAACGCGGCTATCAGTAATTCATCACGGGTAATTTTCATTTTACAGCAGTCTTTTATATTTTCCAATCCCGAAAATACTATTTTATTCCCATACAAACCATATTAAAGGCAATAGATTAACAAAAATAAATTTGTGAACTCTGTTGGCAAATCGAAGCAAGGTCATTTTGGGACAAGTCATTTTTAGAGGGTGTCCGAAAAGGGTACCCTCTTTTTTTATGTTTCAGTCTTGCCTGAAAGACAAAATTCCGATCCTCGGATAGAAGAATAGGTTAATAATATGGTTCTCTATTGGCATACATTAAAACCAGTTTGAATAATATTTCAATAGACTCTTGACTCCAATCGTTAGTAACATCTAATCCAACCAAACTCTTTGCTTTTTCTTCGGCTAGATCATTATCCAAAAGCGACTTCATCAAATCAAGATTCTCACTAAGTACTTCTTTTATCCAATGAAGTAATTCTGTATAGAATGTCCTTGTACCATCTTCTGTAGAATAATTACCCACAGAGTTTTCTTTGGATTGGACAACCATGTAAATCATTGGCTCATCGGAAGAATTCCTCATGCCCCTCGATGGAGCAGGAGAGACACATACAACCGAACCCTCACGAACCGGGAAACAATCATCATCAATTTGAAAATCATATAAACTATTAGTGAGAAAATTTGCACATTATCAATGCGAAATGATAGTATATTCAATAGCAATATGATTCCTTAATTCATTGCATTCTTATTACCAGCCAATTCATGCTGAATAGCAAGGTGACAAGAAAATAGGTTTAATATAACTTGTTTATATTTGAACCAACAGTTATTTTTGCCCTATCGAAGGTATGGCAGCTTTATAACAAGTTATATCTGAGATAAATGAAACGCTAATATAAGATAATACAATGCCATATATTACTATTGAAGGGGGGGCACTCACCCGTGAACAAAAAAGTGAATTAATCCGAAAAGTGACAGAAGTAGCTTCGGAAGTCATGCAAATTCCTATGGAATTCTTTTTATGTACGGTCAAAGAATTACCAGATGAAAATATAGGAATAGGAGGTCGGACCATTGACTTGATTAAATAAAACTATTTGCACGATAAAAAGAAATAAGATGAATTACATGCAGATACTCTCTTGCTGGCACAAATTAGAACATTTTTCTCCAGCTATTCTACCCAAAGATAAAAGTCTTAAACCACTGAAAGAACTTCCTTGGATGCGTCCATTAGAAGCTAAAGATCCGAAAAAGACAATTCAGTATACTATCTATTTAGGGGTGTTTTCCCAGATATCTGTTTCGGATTTTGTGAAAGATTTCTTCAAAGATGAACGTAATAATCCGAACGTAACGGATGCCAAAGTATGCTATGCTTCTCTTAAATTGGATAATCTGGGAGTATATATACAAAACACATTCGGATTTTCTACTATGCCGTGGGCCTTAAGACAGTTGGAGGCGGGCAAAGCGAACACCAATTCTTGGTCGGAAGATTTTGATAAATTGAGAAAGAACCTGTTAGAGCGATTGGGCGAGAATAGGAAGGAACTTGCGGAAGATTACTCAAGTTATTTGTCGGAGACCCAAACGTTAGAAAATCTTCAACAGATACAAGCTCTAATCATACAAGACTTAAAGTGGAGCACTTCGCCGGAAACTGAAATATATGTTCGAATAGAAGAAGTATACAAAAAAAACAATACTTCAGATAAGGAAGAAGCGAATGCAGACCTATTAAACAGTTTCTACATCGACGATTTGGAGCGAATAATTACTTCATCCGTAAAAGGAAGTTACAATACCGCTTTCCGTAATTATTTGAGTGCCTGTTTGAATAAAGACTTTGTTCATTTCGATTTGTCACTTCAACCAGAGATCTTGAAAGAATGTTTAGTCCCGGAGAATTATCCGGATGGTTGCTGGCCATCTCCCCATACGGCGAGTTTGATGCAGCAATTTGCCGTGAATACGGTCAGTAAAGAATTATCAGGGGAAAAGCAGGAGGGCATATTCTCGGTAAATGGACCTCCTGGAACAGGAAAGACTACTTTATTAAGAGATATCATCGCAGCTATTCTGGTGAAACGTGCCAAAAAGATGGTTAACTTTACTGAACCGGCAAAAGCGTTCCGTAAAATAGGTGAAGTGCAAGTGAGTGAGAAGTACACGCCATTCATTTATGAACCGGATTCATCAATTTGTGACGGAGGTATAGTTGTCGCTTCCTCCAATAACGGTGCTGTTGAAAATATTTCGAAAGAACTTCCTTTAAAAAAAGAGGCAAGAGGCTATTCGGATCAGGTTGGCTATTTTCGGCAAGTGAGTGAGGAATGCGTGGGCGAAGAAAGTTGGGGACTAATTGCCGCTGTGATGGGCAATAAAGAAAATCAACGAAAATTGATATACAGCATTTGGGATGGGGACTCGGAGGAGGAAAGTTATACTTTAAAACAGCAACTAAAGGACTATAAACCAACAGAAGAAGAATGGTTGAATATTGTCGTATCTTTTAAAAATAAACTTGAAGAGGTGGAGATTGAGAAATCTCGTCTAACCGGTTTTATGAAAGATGCGGAAAGCATAGAAAAACTTCGTATCCAGCTTGAGGATGCTGAAAGCCATTTATCTCATGTCGACAAGGAACTAGAGGGACTGCTTGAGGAAAAAAATTTATTGTCTACTGAGATAAAAAGAGGTAAACAACAAAAAGAAGATGCTATGACGGAATTGAAACTGTTACAATCTACCCGCCCCGGCTTCTTTATCTATTGGTTTAATAAAACGGTACGAACTCAATATAAAAAGGCCTTAACTGCTACTCTCACGAAATATAATCAATTATCCGAAGAAATAACCAAGCAGAAAACCTCGTTGCAAGCACTTGACTTACGTGTAGAAAAACAAAGAAAAATACAAGAACAAAGCCAAAAGGACTACGACAGGATAAATAGCGACTATGCTCGATTGTCGGAATTGACCGAAGCCGCCCGTCAGGAATTGAAAGGAGCCTATGCCGATGCTTCATTTTGGAAACAGATTGAATCAAAGGAGGTACAGGAAATCTCTCCTTGGTATTCGAAGAGACTTAAACAATTACAATCTGAATTGTTCATTGAAGCAATGAAAGTGAACGAGTTGTTTATACTACGAGCCAATGCCACATCGAGCCGCATAAAAACAACGCTGGATGTTTTCTTTAATTTTCTTAAAACGGGAGGAAACCTTACGGAAAGAGAAATACAGGCAATGTGGAATACATTTTGGCTGATAGTCCCTGTCGTTTCTTCTACATTTGCGTCTATTCAACGCATGTTTAGCCAAATGAAAACAGGAACAATCCCCTGGCTATTTGTAGACGAGGCAGGGCAGGCAGTTCCACAAGCGGCGGCAGGAGCTATCTGGCGTTCCAAACGGGCTGTTATCGTAGGAGATCCTTTTCAAATAGAGCCCGTAGTTACGATTCCTGAGCAGATTGTCAATAATATCAGTCATCATTTCGGATTGGATAAAACACAGATACAGACTTCTCTTTCCGTTCAGTCTATGGCCGATCGTGCCAATCCGTATGGTTGGATAACAAATGATACTTGGACCGGATCTCCGCTACGGGTGCATCGTCGTTGTGTTGACCCGATGTTTTCCATAGCAAATGAGATCGCGTATAATGGCATGATGTATAACTCCACTTTGGCTGAAAGTTCTCAACTGTTTATGCGGAATGGATTTTTGCAAGTAGAGGGGAAAGTGAGCGGACGACATTACGTACCAGAGCAAGGTGTCTTAATCAGGCAAATGATTATTGATGAGATACACCACTTACAGGACTTGCCCGATTTGTTCGTGATCTCTCCATTTTCAGAAATACCATCTATCTTGAAAAAAGAATTGCGTCAGCCTATTAAGCAAGCACTGGCTACCTATAAATCAATAGAAGACAACGAACTAAAAAAGTGGTTGGATGCCCATATCGGAACAGTCCATACGTTTCAAGGTAAGCAGGCAGCAGGTGTAATTTTATGTCTGGGGTTGGATGAGAAGTCAAAAGGGGCTGCTTCCTGGGCTTCATCCAAACCTAACTTATTAAATGTGGCTTTAACACGCGCTAAACAACGATTTGTTGCTGTGGGAGATGGAGATATTTGGTTGCGACAACCCTATTTTAGCAAATTGAAAGCATTAAATTGAAAGTTTTACGGTATTAAAACTACCTATTTTTTCTAGGATTTTCACCATACTACTTTTTTACCATCGTGAAAGTTTACCATGGTAAACTTTCACGAAATTTAAGTAATAGATCTATGTACTTACTCAAAATATTGTCAAGGCAATTTTGTGGAATTAAAGTCCAGGAGGGTATCCGAAACATTTCGGATACCCTCCTATTATTTGTATGACAATATGCCGTTTTATCAGATAAGTCCGTATTTTTTGCCTATTTCATGGAAGACGTTTATCAACCTGTCACAGTCTTCAAACGTATGTGACGACATCACGCCAATTCTAATTCGGCACATATTAGGAGGTACAACCGGAGGAAATATGGCATTGGTAAATATATCCCTGTCATAAAGTTCCTTTGTTATCTGAGTCAATATGTATTCATCTCCCACAATCACAGGTATAATAGGAGTCATCGAATTTAATGTATTGAAGCCCAATGCTTTCAATCCATTTCTTACATATTCGGCATTCCGCTTCAGTGCATTCTGAATGTCCGTATTACGCATCTCTTTGATTACTTCAAGGGATGCTGCACAAATACTCTGGGGTAAAGAGGTAGAATACATGTTGCTACGGGCATAAACCCTCAGGTAATCAATAATGTTTTGTTTGGCAGTTATAAAACCTCCTATCGATCCTATTGCTTTACTGAGCGTTCCTGTAACGATTATATTTTCGCGCTCTTTTATATCATAATAGCTTAGCGTTCCGGCTCCGTCTCCTCCAATCACTCCCGTCGCATGGGCATCGTCTATTAAAAGCAATGCATTATATTTCTTCGTAATCTCTAAGATAGCCGGAATATCGGCAATATCCCCATCCATACTAAATACTCCGTCAGTCACCACCATCATACCATCCTTGTATTGCCCGGCATTTTCTTTTAATATTTTTTCAAGTGCTTTAGGATCATTATGCTTATATCTTACCATTTTGGCACCGGACATTAGAGCCCCGTCAATTAAACTGGCGTGGTTGAGCCTGTCATATACCAGCAAGTTGTTAGGGCGTATCAATCCTACTATCACACCTATATTGGCAGTGAAGCCAGAAGAGAATAATATAGTGTCATCAAAACCGGTCAGCTTGGCTATCTCTTTTTCCAATTCATTTTGGAATATTGTCGTTCCGCTCAATAGTGGAACCCCGCCACTTCCTACTCCATAGTCAGTTATTACACGAACCGCCTTTTCCACTACTGATGGTATGCCGGTAGCATCCAAATAACTATTGGAACCGAACATCAGCATTTTCTTTACTTCATTAGTTTTTCTATCAACAACCTCGACTTCCCTACCGCAACCGGAAACCATTGGGGATTTGACGTAGATGTGTAGCGAGTTCTCTTCGTGTAGTTGGAGTTCTTTTTGGAAATTGGAGACTTTTTCCAAAATACTGCCACCGGGGCTATTCTTACATACCGAATAGTCAATTTTGAACCTAGATATGTTCTCTTTCATTTTAGTATTTATACGTTATAAATTTGTTTGCAAAGATAATGACAAAAATAAACTAAGCAAATTAAATCGTCTATAATTGAATTAGTAAAACAGCCACATATTATATTTGAATTACTTATTTGTTGCTTGTAAGGCGTAAAATACCTATATTTGCAACATATCTCATTGTTTATACAAACAAACATGCGAAGGGAGAATCAAACTGTTGGATAAACAAGCATAAGCCTTCTTTGAACAACTCCAACTGATTCTTTAGGAATGAAATTTTATTGGAGGGAAAAACGAAAATACCTCCGGACTTCTGGTGATTAAATTTTTTATTATTTAATAAGTACTATATAATAATGATGGGACAGGGAGATAAAAAAATTCGAATAAGGAGAACCAATGAGCAGTTGGATAAGGAGGTAATATCTGAATTTGAAAAGCTTGTAGGTGAGTTTGGTTTTGGAAATGTTAATTTGAGTGCATTAATGAAAGCTGCTGACTTAGAAGCTAATGTGTTTTACAGAAGATATGGTTCGATGGATAATCTTTATGACAGACTGGCCAAGCAATACGACTTCTGGATCAATAATACCATTGATATTTCCACACTTAATACATTAGGACCTAAAAAGTTTTTTGCAGAAACGTTCAAGACATTGTTCAGGAATCTGTCAGAGAACAGTGTGATGCAAAAGTTGCTGCTTTACGAAATGACAACTATTAATAGTACTACAAAGAGATCTGCGGAAACACGGGATGTTATGAACTTAAACTTAATAACATTTTACGAAAATCTCTTTGCACCGGCGAAAATCAATATTAAAAGTATTGCGTCAATCCTAATAGGGGGAATTTATTATTTGATATTACATAAAGAGTGTGCTAAAATCTGCACAATAGACTATAAGACTAAAGAAGGAGAAAATGCTTTTTCAGAAGGAATCGACTTTTTAACTGACATTATTTTTGATAGGTTGGAGATGTATGACAGGGATAAAAAGGCAATCCGGCAAATGATATCAGATGGCATAAGTGAATCCAAAATATGCAAGTATATGGGCATCAATAAGAATGACCTGAAAACATTGCTTTCGGAATAGTCACAGGAGACTATATGGACAGATGTTTAAGGAAATCCTGAAGTTCTACAGCCTTCCTAATTCAGCAATATATTTAATGGCAATATCCATACGTAAAGACGAAGGTATTGCCATTATTCTTTTCATATAATACAATCTCAATAATCGCCTTCACGTTTTCAATAAGATTCCAAATAGGTATATATACGTCTTTTTATCAATCAGTTACACTTCTTTAATTATAAATTCTCTCAATAATAGATCCCATTATTTGTTTACGAATATATAATTATCAAAAAATATATTTTATTTTTTAAGCAAACCATTTTTCGTATATTATTTTTGTTCTATATTTGCATGCTGAGGACTATATAGAAGCCATGCACTTTTATAATGAAATGAAATCGTAGTTTTCTTGTAGTCTGTATTAAACAAATTATTAACATTTAAACTCCTAAAACATGGCATTTAGAGCAACCTTAAGCTTTGCAGGAAAAGAGTTTGACGTGCTGGATTGCACGTACAGTCTCAAGCGAGATGTGGATTCCAAAGGACGCCCATCTTCAAACATTTATGGTGGACAAATTCGTCTGCATGTGGAATCGACTGATGATACTTCCATTCTGGAGAACATGACCAATCAGTTTAAACCTCATTCCGGCAGCATCGTCTTCAAAAAAGGAGATGAAGAAGCCAAGATGAAGGAACTTACCTGGGAAAACGGATACATTACCGAATTTACCGAAAACATCGACATTGTCGGCTCGCAGCCGATGACTATCACTTTTGTCGTATCGGCTCAGGTAATCAAGATTGGTGGCGCACAATTTGAACAGAATTGGCCGAAGTAATCATGTAGTAATCATGTAGGTAACAGAAGCCATCTGCTGTTTTTTTAATATGTGGATGGCTTCTGTAGCTTAAAAACAAAAAAGACAAATGGCAATACTTGAATATGGAATTGGTGGTAATGAAGTGAAAGTTGATACTTCCGAAGCCATCGCAAACATTCCGGAGAATCGCTCCCTCATAGTTGAACAGTTAACTGCTGACGAACCTGTAACTCCTGAAGCGGTCAAAGGCTTAAGCACTATCGAAGAGGTGTTTGCGCACTTCTTGCCCAACATTGATGTTGAATTTGAAAATGAAGAAGGGCAACCGGTAAAAGAAAACTTTAGATTTAGCTCAGTGGCGGACTTCAGTGTGAAGAATATGACACAGAATAGTCCATTCCTCCATAAGTTGGATACGGAGAAAACATTCTACGAGGGGATGGTGACACAATTGCGTTCTAATAAAGTTCTACAACGAGTGTTGGAGAATCCGGAATCCAAAAAGGCGTTTATCAGCGCGCTGGAAGCATTGAGTAACGAATTAAAGACCGAATAAAAGACAATAAGAACTATGGAAGATAATAAAAATAAGTCTGAAGTTCAGGCGCAAGAAACCGTTCAAGTTTCCTATAAAGAGAAAAACAGGGAATCCTCTCTGGCTTCGGCACTGGATGTGTTGTCCAGATTCGGCGGTTTCAATTTTCTGGAATCAACAGTAGATGGTGTTCAGAACCTGAACCCCGAGCGTAAGGCACGCAAAAAGATATTCTTAACCGATGAACAGAAGCAAGAAGAACGGGAAGTGCTGAAGAATAAGATAGATATGTGGATCGACCTGCTGAACTCATCATCGGCAGTGACGGAAATGATTGCCACTTCTAAAGCTAAATCGGAAGCTGCCGCATCGCATCTTGCCAAAAGCCAATTGGTGGCAGTGCAGAGTGTGAGGGATATGGAACAGGCATACCGTGGAGTGATGTTGTTCTATAAGAATACGGAAGCGGACAAAGTGAACAACGTGACGATAGTCAATGCTTCCAAAGAACAACTGACCGACCTCGACAATCCCCGCTTCATTGATTTCGTTGCCCGCGAACTGAAACAGAACTATGACAAGTTGGATTTACGTCAAAATTACTCACTGTTAGCCATTCCGGGCTATCTTGGTTCGAATAAGGTACTTGAAAAATGGGCGAAAATCGCTTATGAAAATAAAGTGATGCTCTATACGGACTTTGCCGACCTTGATAAGCCGGAAGATGTGGTGGAACTGTTCTCTTCCTCCAATATGGCAAGTGGGGAGGCCTTCAAAAGCAATACCTGCATGACCTGCAACTGGCTGGTGGGACGTGCCGGATACCGGGAAATCGGTGAAGAGGAAGACCTCCATGTTTCTCCGTCCATTGCTTTGATGGGTAAAGTTTACACCACTCTGATGTCTCAGGTAACTGCCGGTAAGAAGTATGGCGGCATTAATGAAATAGATGCGGTGGTATTCCCGTTGAAGAAAAGCGAAATCTCACAACTGGAGAAAATGGGTTTAATTCCGATGGTCAATGAATATGGTAAAGTGATGGCGTTCTCCGCAAAGACATTGTTCAACGGTGACAATCTGGGATTGCAAACTTATTCTGTGGTACGTGTATTCGACTATATTACCAAGGTATTGTTTGATTTCCTGAACCGCCGTTCGTTCGAGAACTGGAGTTCTAAAACCGAACGTGACCTGAGAGGGCAGATTGTACAGTATCTTGATAGTGTACAGGGAGCCGACCGCCTTATCGAAAAATTCAAGATAATCCGTTTCGAGCAAGACCAAAAGCAGAAAGACCGTATTTATCTGGATATTCACATGACTCCGTTCTTCCCTGCCAAGAGCTTTGTTATCAAGTTGGACGGCACGAAAGGTGATGATGGTACAAACTGGAATACAAATTACGAACAGGCGTAATAAGAATAAAATATGGATTTTTTGAACATCAATGAAACAGTTCAGAGCGTAATCCGAATATCAAAAGGTGTCGCCCGTGAGTATGGCAATGCCAGCTATGCTCCGGCACACCTTTTGTTTGCCTTGATGCACAAAGAGGTAGGTCTGCGTTCGTTTGTCGAATCGTTGGGTAAGGATGCCGATTACTTGCGCGAATGGGCGGAGGTAAGAATAGAGGAGTACCCCAAGGCTGCCGGTGCAGGCGAGATAATGCCCGATGGGAAAGTTAACGAACTGTTTGAGCAAGCCGATAATGTACGAATCAAGTGGGGACTGCTGGAAATCAATCCACTTTGCCTGCTGGCAGCCATTGCTACACCCGAAGCAGGTTTCAGTACGGACGAGTTGCGCTCGTTCCCTATTCGGGAGCGTGAGATACATGACCTCTTCACGAGCGGAATGGGTAATATGAAAAAATCCGTAAGTACGCAGACTGACCTTCCGGGGAGTGAAGCCCCCCTATGGACAGCCGGGGCGGGCAATTTAGATAAGTACTGTACGGATAAGACTGCTCTTGCGGCAGACAAGAAAGTATATCCTATCGTGTGCCGTGACCGTGAGACACGCATGATGATGGAAATTCTGGGGCGGATGGGTAAGCCCAACGTGCTCATCATCGGCGATGCCGGTGTGGGTAAGACTGCTCTGGTAGATGGTTTGGCATGCAGCATCATTGAGGGTACAGTTCCCCAATATCTAAAGGACATGACTATCTATGAGCTTGACACAGGAACACTGATTGCGGGTGCTACCTACAAAGGCGAGATAGAAGAACGGCTGAAAGGAATCATCAAAGAATTGTCGGCTCACGGCAATGCGATTCTCTTCATTGATGAAATACATACGCTGATCGACCCCAAGTCGGGCAACAGCGGAGCGGCAAGCATCCTGAAACCGGAGCTTGCCAAAGGAAATATAACGGTAATCGGAGTCACTACGGTGGACGAATACCGTAAACTGATTGAACCGGACCATGCCCTTAACCGGCGTTTTGAAGTATTGCAAGTATCGGAACCTGACCTTGCATCCACCGTAAATATGATACAGGCAGCTTTGGAAAGATATGAAAGCTACCACGGTGTGGGGGTAGATGTAGATTCGTTGCCGGAATGCGTGGCACTCGCCAAGCGTTATGTCAAGGAACGCCGTTTGCCGGATGCCGCTATTGATTTGATAGACCGTACCCTCTCTGCGGTTAAGATGATTAACCAGAGCGGGGAAAAAGATATAAAGGGACTGGCAGAGCAGCTTGCCGCGATTGAAGCGGCGGAAGACCAGCCCGAAGCGGAGCGCACGGAGAAGTTGCGGTTAGTCAACTTCACCATGAAGAACCGGTTAAGCCCTATCCTTCTGGGAATGCTCTCCGATGGACAGAATGAACCGGAGTCATCAGACTACGGTGAATGGATGGATTATATTTTAGGTGTACTTGACCGATTGCGTGAATTGACCAAAGAGAAAATCGGGAAAATCACTTCCCATGAAGTGGCAGCCGTTATTTCTTCTTCTACAGGTATCCCTATCGGCAAGATAGAGTCGGGCGAGAAAGAGAAGTTGCTCAATATGGAAGATATTCTGCGTCGTAGAGTTGTTGGACAGGACAATGCGCTGAAGGTATTGACAGATGCCATTGTCGAATCACGAAGTGGAATGAACAAACCGGGACAACCGATTGGCTCATTCTTCCTGCTGGGACCTACCGGAACCGGTAAGACCGAGTTGGCAAAAGCATTGGCAGAAGCACTTTTCAATGACGAAAAGGCGATGATTCGTTTTGATATGTCAGAGTTTAAGGAAGAACATTCGGCAGCCCTGCTATTGGGAGCGCCTCCGGGATACGTGGGCTACGAAGAAGGTGGCGTACTCGTGAACCGGATACGTCGTCAGCCTTACGCGGTGGTGCTTTTCGATGAGATAGAGAAAGCCCATTCTTCCGTTTATGACATCTTCCTGCAAATCATGGACGAAGGCAAGCTACACGACCGTTTGGGCAAAGAGGGTGATTTTTCCAATTCTATCGTACTGTTTACATCCAATGTAGGTAGCGAATGGCTTAGCAAACAGATTAATGAGGGCAAGAATCCTTCTACCACTGACCTGATGGAAGTCATGGGCAGTTATTTCCGTCCGGAGTTTCTTGCCCGTTTGTCGGAAATCGTGCCTTTCTCTCCTATTAACGAAACAATGCTGGTTCGTATCTTTGAGATACAGTTAAAGGGAGTTATAGCATTGCTTGAGAAGCAGCATATTGACATTGAGATTACGGAGAAGGCAAAGAACCTGCTTGCTACCCGTGGCTTCACTCCGAAATACGGAGCACGTCAGGTGGCGGGTACGATACGTAACTATATCCGCCGTCCTATCTCAAAGATGATTGTTGCAGGAACATTGGCGGCAGGGAATACAGTTGTTGTCGATGTGGCGGATAATGGAGATATTGATTGGAATGTGAAATGATAAAATGAAGATACTATGTTTGGACATAAAAGTTTTTTGAGGATAGGTGCTTTGGGCGATTCCAGTATTTCGGGATTGTACAAAGACAGTTATGAACTTGAAAATTGCCATTTCAGTTTTAATCAGGGAACGAACACGGATGGCAAACCGCAAACTGATGTACGGGGTGGAACCTTGTACCTGACTTATGCCGGTTTACCGCAAGATGATATGCTCCGCTGGATACTGAACTCTAAAAAATATGAAGACGGTGCAATTGTAATATGCGATGACAGTGATGAACCTTTGGAAAAGATTTTATTTGAGCAGGCAGCCTGTACTGGATTGAATATTGAATATACGCAAAAAGGAAAAGCCTATATACATACTAAAATTATTCTCCAAGTACGAAAAATAAAGGTAGGTGAGACAACGTTTGAAAATCGTTGGACTATTAACGAATAAGTTTTTGACTATTAAAAACAAACGGTATGGAATTATTTAGTTTTCTACAAGTAGACAGCGACTTAACAGCATGGTTTATCCTTGATGGTCAGGAATATGAGATGAGCCATTTCGATATAAATTTCGCGCAATCTGTCGACCATAAAGGGCAACCGCAAGATGAAGTACGTGGTGGTATCATGTCCATTACATTATCACAAACGCTTCCTGAAAACATTTACAGATGGGGAATGACGTCCATTCCCAAAAACGGGTCTGTGATTTTTAAATCAAAGACAACAAATCCTCCCTTGAAAATTAATTTCATCAACGCATATTGCATACGATTTAATCGAAGTATAGCCAACGAAGGAGGATTAGAAAGTCAACTGGTAATATCTCCTGATGAGATGTTAATAAATGGAATTAGCTTTGACAATCACTGGGTTAAATAATCTACAATAAGATGGGTAAGGAAATAGAAATAAAGAAATTGCCAGAGTTCGAGGCTATGGTGAATGCCGGTAATACGACCTATACGGGATTGGTAGAAGGCATCGGGTATGTGTATTGGACAACAGAAACCCTATATTTTATCCGCACTAATCCAGAACAATTATGGGCGATTCCAAAATATCAGCAAATACCTTTCCCCTATTTTCAAAGGAAAGATGCAATCATTGAGACCAAAACATTACATACACTCCATGTCTTGTCAAAAGATGAACTGTTGAAATTGGATTACGATGCCTATTATGCATTTTATGGTATCGTGGAGGAGATGCTAAAATTTATTCATCGGGCGGATGCTATTAAAAGTTATTGTGAAATACCTCTTCCCATAATAAAATCCAAAGGAGCACTAAAGGGAAATGACGCAAGAAATGGGATACTATCATTAGGTAGTCAAATAAATGACCAAATCGGAGCTCCCCTTGATGCAGCGAATATGCTAATGGATAATAAACATATAGGCAAAATTGGAGATGGATTGTCGCTTATTTCTATTATAGATGAGGTAGGTAATGGTGAATATTGGTCAGCTGCCGGAGACATTTTACTGTTTGCAGCCGGAAAAACAAAATTAAGTCCCTATATGACTGTCATAAGTTTAGGCACATGGATGTATGAGACGGACTTGATGCAATGGAGATTAGCATGTATAAATTATAGCGATTACAAAAAAACACTAATAAAATATCGAGAATTACAAAAAAAATTTGAAAGTGGAGACAAATCTGTAGAGGAAAAGATGAATGAATGTCACAAAATACTGAATTCACATTATATAGAGATGCAAAAAAATTTAGGTAATCTAGGAGTTAAATTCTAAAATAATGAATATAAGAAATTTATTTTTTTTAGGTAGTATATTACTTTTATTGAGCTGCAAAAATAGTAAACAGCAGGAAGGGTATAATTCTATTAATATTATTAAATATATTAATATTTATAATGAAAACAACAGGATTCTAACTGCACAAGGTACTGAATATGACTATCTCTATTTTGGAGACAATAAAGATAAAGAGATCTTGGCGAATGTAAATAATTTTACAAAGACATATAGTTATGATAATGATTCTTCCTGCTATACTGTAGAGGAACCCTTGTCGGAATCATTGCTAAAAACAATGAGATACACTGAAAATACCATAGAAGAACTTGTATTGGAAAATAATAAAGACACATTTAGTTATACTTTTTCTACCTATTATGATAAGAATAAGCCTAAGTATAATAAAAGTATTATAATATTAGGAGATGAACCCTCTTCTGACTCAAGATATGAGGAATACTACTACTATGATAATAATGGAAATAATACGAAGAAAATCCATCATGATTTAAACACCGGGCAAAGAGAAGAAACCTATAAATTTAATGATACAGATTATAAAGAAGCTGTTAATCTTGTCCCTTCTTCCGATTACAAACAAAATATCGAGTGTTCATTGAAACAAACTGTTAATGATACCTTAATCACTCGGATTACCTTAAACGGTGTACTTAATAGAGTGATGAAGGAATACATTGATGGAAAAAAGAAAATTAAGGAAGAGTTGGACAATGATATGACTTTAGTCAATAAAAAAACAGAGTATGAAGAAAACGGACTGAAAGTAAACGTCAATCATACTATAAGAAGTACAGGCTACTCAACCGACAGTATCTATTATAAAGGGAACAAAAAAGTTAAGCATATCTACAATTCCGACTACAATGGTACCATAACACTTGAAATCTCAGAATATGATGAGCAAGGAAATATAGTAAAGAAAACAAAAAAACTCAGATGGCCATCAGATAAATAAAAATATTCGTTGGATGCAAACCTATTTATACTTACATAAAGAGAATATCGACCTTCCTCACGGTGTGTATCGGGGGAAATATCCGCTGAAACACTTTGATTACGGATTGAGCCGTAATGTGGGGCGTAAAGGTGAAATCACTTCCGGCGTATGCGGCGGAGAAATACGAATCGTCATTGATGGATTTGCTGACGCTACCCTGCTGGGATGGCTCTTTGACACCTTCCGTAAAGAAGATGGAGCGATTGTTACACTGGATGAACACGAAACGACCTTTGCCAAACTGCAATTTTCGGGCGCATCGGTAAGGAGCTATCGTATGAACTACGATTCGCGGGTTAAAAAAGGTGTGGTGACTATCATTGTGATAGAAGCCAAAGAGATTGTAACGGACAATGACTTATTTTTTAAAAACAAATAACTATGGGCTTTTTCGACAGGCTGTTTAAAGGAAAAGAAGTGTTTGCGGATAGACGCAATCCGGATATGGTATGCGAGATAACGCTTTGCGGGCAGTCGCACATCTTGTCCGAGTTTGATATTGCCTATGAGCCGGATAATTCCTCGAAAGAATATATGGAAGCATACGCCGTATTTTCAGAGCCGGTGAATGCGGAGGTAGAAAACTGGATAATGAGAGCGGACAGGAAAGAAAACGGGACAGTCCGATTCTATCTCAACAGCGATGCTATGGACGAAGGTGCACTGTTCGAGATAAATTTCAGTAATGCGAGCTGCGTGCATTATCACAATGTATCGCAGGGAGACACATCGGTAAAGACCATTGTGATGACTTTTCCGTCTGTCCGGATGGGAGGTGATGAATTTGAACTAAAACGATAATACTATGGCTATATACTCACTACATGAAATGGCAGGACTACTCAAAACGGGTCTTTGGCAAGGCGGTGAAGTCGAGAAGCTCGGATACATCGGGACGGCAGTTCCCCATGCTTCCCCCGCACCGGCTTGCGGGCTGACGGGAGTATATATCAGTTATGATACCATGCTGGAGAGATGCGAAGTCTCGATGCAAGGCGGCGGGTGTGAATTGTTCATTTCACAATACCACCCCTATACCGGAACTTATATGACCTATGTTCTGGAAAGCAATCTTTCCGACAGGAGATTGCTTCTGGCTAAGCTGGAGGATATACTCGCAGACCGGAGGAATCCCTACCTATGGTCGCACAACTTGTACAAAAGAAATTCATTCGGCATTGAGCGCCGGTATGACACAGGACATAGCAGTATGTGGGGCGGTAGAATAGCCGCACCACGACAAAGTAAATTCTTTGGAAGATGAAACAGAAATACTATAAACTACCGGTACGTTTGGAAAAGCTCTTCGAAGGAGATATCCGGCAACTGGAAAGATGTTCCGAACTGGAATCCATCGACCAGCACATCGAACTGTTGCTGACCACCTGTCCGGGTGAGCACCGTTTCGACCCCAAATACGGTTGTCGGATTTGGGAGTTGGACTTTGAGCGCATTGTTTCTACCGAACAATGGAAAGAACTGTTTACCGGATACGTGATGCAGGCGATTTCCACTTATGAGAAACGCATTTCCGACATCACTCTCTCGGTAAACCTACAAGAAGTCGTCAGGGAAGAAGTTCTGGATAACCGGATGATACGTAAGCGGGTAGATATTACAGTACTCGCCACATTGAATTCCACCGGTGCTCCCTGCGGTTTCGGTTACAAATTATACATGGGACCTTTATCAAACGAATAATCAGGCAGTTGAAATATAAAATTAAAACGTATGGCAAATCTATTCACAAAAGAAAGCATTAAAGCCCGGATGTTCAAACAGGCGGCAACCCTATATGACATACGAAATATAGATGGCATGGACCCCCTTATCCGACTGCTGATTGAAGCCTTGTCGGGCGAAATTTTCAAGCTGTCCGGTGATATGCACGCCATTGAAAGCCGATTGTTGGAGAAAGTCGCTTCCGCCCTTACTCCACACACGGCATTGGTTGCCAAACCCGCCCATGCTATTGCTGCTGCCCGACCATATACACCGCAAGCTACTGTATCTCCCACAGACCTGTTTTCTTATAAAAGCACGGAGATAGTGAAGAAGTATAAGATGAAAAATCTCTTCTTTACTCCGCTGCATGAAACCCGCATAATCAATGCCGAACTGAAGTATCTCGTGACGGCGGATGAATTTTGCACCATCACTCCCGAAGGAGAACGTGACGCCACTGCCCGCTTTCGTTCCGATGTGCCGGTAATGGGTCGGAAAATCAGTATCGGGATGAAAATAGGCAACAATGTAACTACTCTCAACGACTTGCCGTTATATATAGATATACCGCTTGTAGCAGATAAAAGCAGTTATCTGAAATTACTGCCGTACTGCCATTGCACGATTGCCGGTATTCCTGTAGAAATTAAAGGGGGAATCGAGTACGACCCCACACGTTCGGTCAGTGAGAAATACGATCTTGGCAGGTTGATTACGGAAGAAATAACCAGCAAATATGCTTCCCATTACCTGACATTGAAAGCTCACGGATTAAAAGTCAGAGATTTGTCACGTAGCAGAGTGCCCGAAGAAATCTCTTTCCTGCTGCCAAGTGATTTCATTGCCGAATGTGATGCGGATACTGTTTGGATAGATATAGAATTTCCCACCGCTTTTTCAAAAGAAATACTGGAACAGGTAAAGGTGCAGATGAACACTTTTATCGTAGTAAACAAATATCCGGCAAAGATTACCAGAAAGGTAGATTCCGTCTCGGCCATTCTCCCTTTGGAAAAGACGGAATTTGAATATTTCCTGTTTGTGGATTCGATTACCGATAACCACGGAGACCGGCTTAGGGAAATTTCCGGCACACAGGATGAAGGCAGAGCCGGCTGTTATTCGGTCAGAAGGGGCGGTTGCGAACGCTTCAATGCGATGGATGCCAAAGATTTTCTGAACCGCCTGACAGACCTGCTATATGACGAAAGCATGGCCTTCTCTTCGACAGACAAAGACGGGATGAAAGAGGTGATCGAGCAGATAGAGGAACGGGTAAACCAATTGGGAGATAAAAATAAAGACGGAGTCGGAGGACAGGAAATGTTGTCATATGTAGTCATTGACCAACGTTATGACAAGGATACCCGGTTAACTGTGGATTATACTCTTACTAATGGCGAATTTGCCAATGACATCTATGCGGGAGAGCCATTAAATGACTGCGCCAACTCCGATATAGACGGAGATACACTGCGGTTTGTCACTTCTGCCCGTGGAGGAAAGCCGTCCCCATCCGTAAAGCGCCGGATGGATATGTACCGATTCATGCTATTGTCACACGGCAGGATATACACGAAAGAGGATATACGCAACTTCTGCATGGCAAGGTATGGCGACAGCATTCGCTCTGTGGAGGTAAAGCTGGGGTATGTAGCCGGTAAAAAAGAAAGCGAAGGTTTCATAAGGACGCTGGACGTGTATCTACGGTTATCGGAGGGGATGCAAGGATTGGACAGGGAAGAGTTCGTTGTCAATTTGGACAGTGAGCTCAGGCGGTTGTCTCCGGAGACCTATAACTACCGTGTTTTTATTAACTCATAGTATTCACCCATAAAACATATAAACTATGGCATCGACAAACTTGGACGCTGTAAGCGTGGAGATAAAAGTAGCAGGAAAAGTCTGCGATTATGTGACAATGGAACTTTTTCAGTCGGTCAGTACACATCACCGTTTCAAAATCAAAGTGAACTACCGTCCGGACAAACCAAGCGTGTGGGCTATCGGTCCCGATGTGATATTCAAGCAACTGGGTGAGAAGGTATCCATCATCATGACCCACCATGAGAGTGGAGAAAAAACGGAATTTCACGGACTGATTTCTGATATTCATGTTGAAGGTTTCGACGGTAATCAGGGATTTGTCATACTGGAAGGGGGAAGCCCTACCATCCTGCTGGACAGAGACCCCGCTATGGACTGCTATGTAGAGCAAAACCTGAATACGATAGTCAGCGACATACTTGATAAGAGCGGGGTGAAAATGAATGTGACCAACAATCCCAAACATACGGACATCATCCCTTATGTTGCCCGCTATAAAGAGACAAGCTACGGATTCCTATCCCGTCTGCTCCGCTCTTATGGCGAGTGGTTCTATTACAACGGGGAAACGCTACAGATAGGAGACCCAGAAATAGATACGGAAAGCCGTGCAGGGTATGATGTAGACCTGACGGGAGTCAGCATCAATGCCACTATCCGTTCTCTGAATCACAGCACCTATGAGTTCGACCCCGTCAATGATAAGTTCTATTACGACTACAGTGGAACACCTAAGGGTGCTACTCTTGGTTCCCGTTCGGCTGAGAAATGCAGTGAACCTATCTTCCCTACCGAGGCAAAACTACCCTCGATAAGACCTGCGTATAGCGCAATGGATTTGGAACACTACGGGGATGCCGGATTTCACCGCAACTATTCCCAATTGTCTCAAATCAAGGCTTCAAGCCGTTACTGCGGCATACGACTGGGAGAATTGGTGGTTACCCGTGTACCCGAAAGTTTCCCAGGAGTTAAGATTACCGATTTGGGACGTTACCGCATCACGGAGATTACCCATACGGTAAACTATAAAGGACAATATAGCAACACCTTCTGTGGCGTACCGGGTGGTACGCCCATCATGCCGTGGGGAGATGCCGTGATGCCGGTAGCCTATCCGGAAATGGCGAGAGTAGTGAGCAATGACGACCCTAAAAATCAGGGACGTGTCAAAGTACAGTTCATGTGGCAGGAGGTAGATGGCGGTGAGAGCTACTGGATGCGAGTGCAAAGCCCCGATGCAGGCAAGAGCGAGCAAGTTGCCAAAAACCGTGGTTTTGTGTTTATCCCCGAGCCGGGTGATTTGGTGATGGTAGGCTTCGAACAAGGCAATCCAGACCGTCCTTATGTGACAGGCAGCCTTTTCTATAAGGCTAATTCAGAGGGAGCGGCAACGGATAATACTGTTAAGAGTATGCGGACACGCAGCGGGCATACGCTGGAGTTCAAGGATGATGAGGGTGGAGACTGGGGTATTACCCTTCGAGACATTAACGGAAATGTTATACATCTGAATAGTAAAGACAAGAATATTGATATTACTGCCCCAGAAACCATCACATTGACAGCAAAAAATGTTTGCATCAATACTGAAGAGAATGTGCAGATTACAGCTAAAAAGAACATTGATATGACGGTTGAAGCGGATATTAACAGCTCAGCTAAAGGCAATCTACTATTGCAGGCTGACAAAGATGTATTGACTGCTGCAAAAGGAAATGTCGGCATCGAGGCAAAATCAGATATCAACATGGTTGGAAAGAATATTGCAGTGGAGGGTAATTCCAAGATTACACTAAACGGGGGACAGACACAAGTCGCCGGACAACAGACGACAATACAAGGAGCTGCCAATAAAATAGAGATTATGTAAACGAAAAAAGCATACTATATTATGAAACAAATCGTTACTATAAATTTAAATCATATTTGCCCGATGGTAACAGGGGTGACACCTCATATTGGAGGGCCTATTATCGGTCCAGGATGCCCCGGTGTAATGGTTAATGGAGTTCCTATATCTGTTATGGGTGATATGTGTGTATGTTGTGGTCCGCCCGACACTATTGTACAAGGAGAACCGGGAATCTTGGTTAATGGTAAACCTATCGTATTACAAGGCTGTATGACTGCTCACGGAGGAATTATCCCTGCGGGAGTACCCGGAGTAACAGTAAGCAGTGCCAGTCCTATAGAACCAATCACGATGAATCATGTATCACCGAAAAGGAATAGATTTTTGGCTGCGATTTCTGGCAATAACTTGCAAGAAGCCATCGAAAATCAGAATGCTCTGCAAAAAAAAATGTTAGAGGAGGAACCTATGATATTTAATGTGCATTGGGAAAAAGAAGATATACATATCGCAGAAAGTCATATCAATAAAAAAGTTACAGTAAACGCTGATACTATAGGATTTAAGGATGGAGAAACTGTGAAATTTGTAATTACCCCTGAGGCTATAGATACAGCGAATGGAGAACAGGTCGAGGATATTGAGTTAACAGGAACTGTTAACAATAACCATGTTACTGTCGAATGGATTGTAGAATTAAAAAAATGAGAAGATGAAAGATGACATGATTGCTATATTTGGCTTAAAAGCATCTGGCAAAGGCAAGGAAGCACAAGGAAATAATCTATATGCCGTGGATTATGTGAGACTCTATTTATCATTATATGGAGTCTACAGCAAAAGTACCCATAAAAGTGGGATATTGGCTCCTTTAGAAGGTAATGATGTTAGTTCTTTTCCTGCTCCCAAAGGATTTCCCGATATGAAGTATGGATATTCATATCAGAGAATCCCCTTACGGAAGGGATATATCTATGCTTATTTTGAGAAACATAACACGGCAGGAATCTTTAAAGAGTATGAAGTAACCAACGAGGGAGGAATAGTCAACTTGGTATGGTCCGATATGGAAAATCCTCGTATTTCATGGGAAACGCCCAAAAAAGACAGAATGACAAATTACATTGTCCTGCGAAAACAGTATGATAAAAAAGTTTGGCTGGTCTTTTCACCCATCAGATGGTCAAAACAGTATGCAGAAAAGGTTTTGGGTAACGAGGAAGAAAGAAATAAGCGCATGCAATCACTGGAATGTGAAACTTGTTTTAAAGGAGAATACGATAATCATGGCTTTGCTGTAGAAGAGGCCAAAAGTATATTGGTTAGCCCTCCGTGGGATTATCTTACTGAATTTTCTGACAAAGTGAAGGCCGGGAATTATTTGGAATGGGAAAATGCATCATATAAGGCATATTTTGACCGATATAAAGGACAATATGAGAAAAATTGCGCTCTAAAAAAGGGCGATGCAGACAATCATGATTTTTATTTCTCTTTGTTTGACCCACAGGGAATAGCTGATATACTCTGCGCTGATATAGCCATAGAAACTCGAAATCTTCTGGTAATGGTAGAATCGATGAAGACCGGAGACATTACCAAAGCCTATAAAAAAGTGGATGCTAATGCTTTGGACGGAAACTATGACAATCCTGAGCTGGTGGCACTTATTGATATGGGTATTTTGTTATACCGTATGTCGGATGTCAAAACTGGTGTTTTCACAAAATACAAATCACATATTTCTACAGATTTATTAAAGACAATACTTTTGGTCGAACCCCGTGCAAAGTTACGCCAGAAAATTCATTATATCCGTGAGTTACTTTCTGAAATTATCATGTGCGAGGCTTACCAATTGTCAATACAAGATTACCTCGTTGAAAAAATGCCAACCGTTAACAAAGGAAAATCAAGTTTGTCGAAACACCTTAGCGGATTAGCAAATGCTCCTGAAAAAATTGATGGCTATTTGGACCAGCCTATTGGCCATTCTAAAAACCTATCAGTAACCGAAAAGAAGATTGGTAATTGTATAAACAATGTTTTGTCCAGTGAAAGTAATACTGGGAAATTGCTCAGAAAAGAGTGGAACCTTGATGAAATAGTGGATAGTGTTTCTTTAATCACTGATACACAGGATTCTGTCGGTGACATCGCAGATGCTCTGCTCGGTTATATTAGATATATCAGGGCTAATCAAAAGCTGAATTTCATATCTGAAGTTTTTCGATTTGTAACTAAGGATGGACAAATTTTTGTTAAAATTCCAGAAGGTATGTTTACTGCTGAATTAAAAAACAAGATAGATTTTTCACACCTACGTACAACAACATTGAAAGGCAAAGGTAAAGGCTTTCTTATTAAACTCAGCGATGTGACGGATGTAGATGGTAATCCTATATCCGGTTCTTTGTCGAAATTCAAAAGGACTAATTCTTCTGTTTCCGTATCTTTGGATAAATTGATGCCCGAATGGCAGAAGCAATTGGCCAAAGCTGACAATAAGGGTGAGAAGTGGGCAAAAGGATTTAAGAAGTTTGTTGATAATCCTCAATTCACGAGAGCGATGATTGGCATCACCATTTTGAAAACTTCTCTTACCGTTAAAAAAGAAGATAAAAATATAGAAGATTCTTTGGAACTTATCGGTAGTGTGCTTTTTCTTGCCGACTTGAAACAGGAATATCTTGCACGTCTTGCTCCGGCTTTAATGAAAAAAATAGGGAGAACATTAAGTATTACAACTGTTGTTGCTCTAAATGCAGCCTCCACTGTTGACGGAATATATCTTATTAAAGAAAATCAAACAGCGGCTGGTACTATAGCTATCATTTCAGGGGTATCCGGAGGTGTAGGTGGTGTGGCAATAATATTGGGCTTTTCCAATCCATACACAATAGCTTTAATTATTCTGTCTCTCTCTTCTACGATTATTCTTGAGGCTATCCGTGATACTTCGTTGCAATCGTTATTGAAAAATTGCGCATATGGTAATAATTACAAACTTAATGCTAAATCAGGGATAGAACTTTTGAATAAAGCCTTGAAGACAGAAGTAAGAAGCGATAAACTAAAATCTTTTTTATATGAACAACAAAAAACGCTAAACCAACTGTTGTATATCGAACAGCATGCTATCAGAACTGAATTAACTTTATATTATAGCTACAAAACAATAAACAGTTATCCTCATACGATACACGAATCGACAGAATTGAATTATCTTGAAATCACTATACGGATTTGGTGTATGCCTCTGTTGGACGGTGAAATTGAGGTATATTTATATGATATTGATGGGAGTGATTCCAACCCACCGGTCGAATCGTTATTTTCCGAGACTAATATCGTACAGATAGATGCCCTACAGGGCGTGGCAGTAGTCCGTTTTGAAGTGGAAGATCCTGTAAATAACACCCGCAAATTTAGAGGTGGTACGCTAAAAATTATGGTGCGGATTAAAAATTCAGAAGGCCAGTATTTACCAACTATTAACGGCATTCCACACGGTATAGCCTCCTATTTTCCGTATCAAAATAGTTTCAAAACAATAGTTACAGAAATAAAAGCAGGCGGTCAGACTCGTTATAACAAGAAGCATAAAGAGATAATTAAATATGATAAATTATATACATCGCCACCAGCAGACAGGGAAGAATTGGAAATTATGGAACAAAAAACAAAAAACAATGAAAGGTCATAAACATTCTCTTAATAAGTATCATCAATGGGCTGATGAGGTTCAAGTAGGAAAAGAGGCAGAACAAAGGGAAGAACGGAAATGGAAAAAGATTTTTTTCATTATGGCATTATGCGTTAGTTTATCATTTTGTGCTGTATTTTTTGTCACCTGTTCTCTTTTTGAAACGGCAACAATCACTAATCTTGCTCTTTCGGTAGTAATGATGTTAGTTATTACTTCTGCTTGGCTTATTATGATACTTTATTTAATAATCCCCAAGATATATCCTAAAATTCCTCTTATCAATAACGTCCAACTTAAGTATTATGGTTGTTTCGATTTCGGAAATAAATGGGTTAGTGAAAATATAGAGGTATTTAAGCAGTTTGATGACAAGAAAATCATCATAGATGCAACCTCCCCGACTCGAAATGGTGCAGCAATTTTGTATATTGCAATTTTGATAACATTGGCATTATTTGATTTCTATCCTAAAGTATATGACAACCTATTAGATGGAGATATCTGGGGGACTACTCAAGCTTATACTGTTTATCACAGAATTCTGGATGAGCGAGGTGTATTATTTACAAATAATGATAACGTCATGATAAATAAACTCTCGTTTGCAAGCAATATGGCATTAGCATCTGTTTATGCAATTTTCATTCTATTAGCACTACTTTCCGTTTTATCCCCCCGACGAACAGTTATCTTCGACCGGGAAAAGAAAACAATCACCATTCCTCCGCGTTGGAGGATACACAAAGCGGAAACTATACCGTTTTATGATGCCGTTATTACATTTGGTGCTAAAGTAGATAAAAAATCATTTAAGGGAGATGAGGAAATAGTAATAGCTAATTACAAACACCTCGTCAAGGGAGTTTCTTTGCAGTTTGCTGGTCGTACAAACGGGTATTGTTTTGCTCGTTTGATTCAAGCTTATATGACTGAAGACGATTTATCAAATCATCCTGAATTTGAAGCTTTCAAACAGATACAAGAGGAAATGAGAATAAACAAACTACGGAAAGAGGCTGAAAAGCAATAATACAATGAAAAGCCATAAAGAATATAAAAATGAATATCAACGTTGGACTGAGGAGATTCAAGCGTTAAATGAAGCAGTACAATGTGATACGAAGAAATGGAAAATTATTGGATGCTTCTTTGCCTTGTTTGCAAGTCTATCATTTTGTGGCTCATTTTTTGCGGCTTGCTTTATCTGTGAGATAGCAACAATAACTAACTTGACTTTATCAGTATGTATTACAATATTGGGATTTTGTTTTTGGTTAGTTCTGATATTTTACAAAGTAACTCCTAAAGTTTTTCCTAAAATTCCCCTCACAAACAATGATAAACTTTGGAGGTATAGTTATTTTAATTTCCGAGACAAATGGGTGTATAAATACATTGATGAATTTAAACAGTTCGATGAAAAGAGAATCGTAATAGATGCCACCAATCCTACAAGGAGAGGAGCACCAATATTTTTCCTTCTTATCGTGATTATATTGCCTTTATTGGGCATATATTCTTTTCAAGGAGGAAATAATAATTTTGCTGAAAACTACACAATCATTTTGATTAATTGTGTTTTAATATTATCAGGAATATTTAAATTCTTATCCCCCCGAAGGACAATTGTCTTTGACCGAGAAAAGAAGACAATCACTATTCCTCGCCGTTGGCTAATCCATAAAGAAGAAACGATACCATTTCAAAAGGCGGTGATTTCCTTTGGACAGGATGCTCTCCGAGGAATTGATGGCGTAGTCATAGCCAATTACCAGCATCTTGTTGGTGAAGTTTCTTTGCAGTTTGCTGGGCGTACAAACGGGTATTGTTTTGCTCGTTTGATTCAAGCTTATATGACTGAAGACGATTTATCAAATCATCCTGAATTTGAAACTTTCAAGCAGATACAAAAGGAAATAAGAATAAACAAACTACGGAAAAAGACTGAAAAGTAATGAGAGAACAAACATTTCAAATTATAAAATCATGTCTACAGAATAGAATAAGTAGATTTATTTTTCATAATAACATGCCTAAAAGTAATGATGTGATAAAACTGAAAATAGTTAATTTAAAAACAAAAGTCGAAATATGAATTCATTCTTCCAAACCCTCGCCTTCACCTACCTGCTCTACCCGATACTGGGATTGTTACTGGTAGGCTTAGGCATTTTCATAGCAAAGAAAAACGCTCTGCTGAACAACAAGCGGCTGGTAGGCTATACTATTGGTGCAATCACACTCTTGACACTCCCTGCCTTACTGGGATTCCTTGATTACGGTTTCATGCCCTACGGCTACATCTTCCTTACCATGCTGTATCTTCTTCTGGGCAGTTATAACATACGAATGATTTCATGGGTGTATAAGGACGACTACAAGTATCGCCACGAAATCATACTCACCGGTTTTATACTGGTGGTATCCATGTTGTTCTTCACCCTTGTCTTCAATCTCTGCAATGAATTAAAATACGGTCTGTGGGCATCCACCTGCCTGCTTCCATTCGTCATTGTCTCGGTATTTATCCGCACCTACCGTATCTTTATCGCCATTCCGATTCCCGTGTATGAAGTATGGAGATACACAGACGATACCGAGCAGGACGGATATTTTGACCCGGGCAGCCTGCAAGTCCTGCAAATAGAGCTATACAAACAAGAAAGTGACCGGGAACCGGTCAAGCTCAGTGTGAAAGCACCCGACGAAATGCAATTCGGCACATGGTTCCACCGGATGATTGACGACTATAATCTGAAGTCTCCACAAGCCCGGATAGACGACTATGCAGCAAAAGAGGGAGGATGGATTTTCTACCGGAAACCCACCTTGCTATCTCCCCGACATTACATAGACTTCAACCTTACCGTAAAGGATAACCGCATCCGCAGCCGTGATGTAATTGTTGCTAAACGGGTAATGGAACATAATGAGAACTAAGAATATAAAAATAAAACTACATACTATATGGCAAAGAAAAATTTAGTAAACTGGTCGGACTGTATGCCGCTGTCAGCCGCCATCTTCAACCAACATGACGATTACTTTCTGGATAGCATTCGCGATAGCATAGAAGTACGAACCAACAGTTATAACTACGGGCTGTTGCCCGCACGGCAAAACAGGGATGGCGAAAACGGCATCCGTATCAGCCAGCACGTGACCGGACACATCGAAGTGCGGCTGAAATACTGCGATGCGGTCACCGCTTCGGGTATCCGCATCCAATTTGATGCCACCGAAACGGGAAGCGAATTAGTGAAGAACTATTCTGTAGAATCGGATACCCGTAAGAATATCACGCAATGGGACATTATCCTCTCCGTGGATCCGTTCCACCGGGTAGGCTCGGGTGACCCCAATCCGGAGGAAGTTCCACCCCGCCATCCGAACGCCTTGCCCTCCTATCGGTTGTTTGTGATGCCCAAAGGAGAAATCAATATCAGTGAACTGGGTTCCCATTACCTGACCATCGGACGTATCCGCAAGGATGCCGAACGATTCATGGTAGATGCCGACTTTATCCCGCCCTGTACGACGATGAAAAGCCACCCTGAACTGCAAGAGTATCATGCCAAGTTCGGAAATATGTTCCGCTCACTGGAGAATTACAGCAAAATTATCATAGCCAAAATACATAATAGGGATAATCGCGGCGAACTGGGTGTGCACATCTCTCTGATATGTCGGGAGATGCTCCGCTACCTCGCCACCCTGCAATTCACTTATACCAATAAAGGGCTGTACAATGCTCCTATTGATGTACTGGATTCCGTATCGAGTCTGGCACATATCATGTATGTAAGTTTCAGCTACCTATCAGGGACGCAAAAGGAGGAAACGCAGAAATATTTCTACGAGTGGAGCGACGTAACGCCCGGTTCGTTCGACGAGCAACTCGCCGATACGTTGGAGATGCTGTACGAACATACGGATATCCGGGCTTCGATGGTTCGTGCCTATTCGTTTATGTACACACTTACCGAATTGTGGCAACGGCTCAGTACGCTGGAATATATCGGTCAGCATAAGGAGAATATTGTGGTATCGGAACGCACTACGGGGAACAATACTACGGGACAGAACAAAACATGGAGCATAATGGATTGATATGGAACATCGCTTACCCAAAGAGATAAAGGGGTTTCTTCCGCCCAATACAATGGACACCGACTTCAAGGCAGAGCTATACGGAGCCTTGCTGTCGGAAGCCGGGTTCGACACCGCTCAAATTATGATGGTGCGTGACGGTAATAACCTGAGCAATGTTTCGAAAGATATCCGATCGGTGAAGCATAGGAATCATGTCGGCATAGCGGAGGGGGCATACATAGAACTAAAGACCAACCGCCGGGGGATTTATGATTCGCTGCCGGAGGGATTGTTCCATGAGGCGCTCTTTCCCGGCAAGGTGAAAGATTTGGGACTTATTCTGGAAGAGATGCAGCAACATCGTAACGAAGAGTTCTTTATCCGACGTTTTTTCAGCCTGCTGGAGAGCGAAGTGGACAGAGAAGGGATACAGGCACAATTGCTCGAATTGCGGTATGATAAAAAGAACAAATATTCTGATTATGCGAAACTCTTTGCCGCTTGCTGGCCGGTCATTCATATTTTGTCCAGACAGGGGGCGTTGCTGTTCATCAAGTTCATGCCGCATATCCATTCGATCCGGGGCAGACTGGAAGAGGTAAGCGACGCACTGTCGCAGATTCTGGAAGCTCCGGTAAAGGTACGCCCCAAAATGGTGCAACGGACAATAAGGGCACAAAAACCGAACCGGCTGGGGAACATGAGACTGGGAGCAAACAGTGTGAATGTGGGGGTGCTTAATAGTGCTGAGGCTGATTTGCATATACACATAGGCGACCTGCCAACTCGGGAAGTCGAAAGGTTCCTGCCCGGCAACCGCTCCCGCAAAGCCCTTGAAATGCTGGCGGATATTTTTCTTGGCGCGTGGCAGGAGTTCGATGTGACGGTCAGCGTTAGCCCTGACGAACGCAAGACTTATTTAAAACCGACGGGTGACGCCAGTCCGTGTTACCTCAGGATAAACACTTATTTATAAGAATTATGAAAGCAAAGAACAGTGAGAAAATCATCCGTGGATATTTGGAGTTTGCCGGCGGACTGTTAATCAGTACGGCTTTGAGCATGGCACTGCTCACAGGCTTTATCCATACGAATGGAAGCGAATATAAGCTAATGGAATCCAAAACACAAGAATACGATAAGATTTACGCCAGACAGATTGCCCTGGTGGATAAGGTGGATTCGCTGTATAACTACTTGGTGCTGATGGGCAGTAACGACCGGCTGAATCAGGTGGTGCTCCAAAAAGTTATCAGTACACGCAAGATGGAACTTATCGAGGAACTGCAAATAATGGATAGCAAGGATGTACTTCTGTACAAAAAACTGGCTTCGCAAATCAACGTGTTTCTGGACACCAAAGAAGCCATACGTAAAGCGGTTATTGAAGAAAGCCTTGTGAGAAAAGACCTGATGCGGTGCATTCAGGACAATAAACAGGCTACCCGAAAGCTGACATTGGGAAACATTAGTGTAGAAAAGTAAAATAGGAAAGATATGAGCATAACCCCTAAAAATAAAAGCAGCAAAACCGTTAGCGAGCGTGAACGCTTTATCGGATTTGTATATGTGCTTACCCTGTTTATTGTTATCACAGGAGCCTGTGGATTTATTCTTTTCAAGTATGCAGGGACACGCCACATCTTCTCCAATAAAATAATGGTCATTAAAAAGATGGAGCGGCAAAAGGAATTTCAAAATATACAATCAGTACAGATTGTGAGCGCAGATACCCTATTTTCACGTATTGAACAGTTTGAGCCGGGCGTCAATGCCTCTTATGAGGAAAATGATATCAAGTTCCTGATAAACGACCTTGCCAAACAATGGGAAAGAAACAGTTTTGACAAGCGCAATAAGATGTTCTGGCATCTCGCTTCGGTATATGAAATGTGGTTTGCCGACAAGAAAGAACTATGGAGCAAGCAGGATAACATAATAAAATTCAAGAAAAATCTGGAGGAGTGCGAAGTCGGACTCCAGAAGAAGGAAGGCGAACTTAAAAATAAAGGAGGCAAGCCATGATGAATAAATTCCTAAATACGAAGGTTCTCTATATCTTTATCTCCGTTATCATACTTATTATGTTTTTTCTGCTGGTAATGAGAGCTTGCTCGCAGAAGCAGCCGATTCAGGCTACTGTAACTCCGTCTGACCCTGTCGTGGGGGAAGAAATATTTTTTTCCGATTCCACGTCGGGAGCGAGAATCTGGTACTGGGAGTTCGGAAACAACGAGACATCCACACAACGCAGCGGATACCATCGGTTCAAGCAAAAAGGGGTGTACAAAATACGACTGACCGTCAACGGAAATCTGGAACGCTACTTTGATGTGAGAGTAAAAGAGAAGACCAATGCGGAAGACCTGCATCTGGTTCATATCATAGCTCCCAAGGAAGCCATTCAGGGAGAAAATATCATCTTCCGTGGCGAAGGACACGACGAACAATGGCGCTGGGAGTTCGGAGAGACGGGGATGATTGATTCCCGTGAAAAAACGGCTCTTTATGCTTATACCGAACCCGGAGAGTACGAAGTATTGCTTAATACGGAGAATACCCGGTATCCCATCAGACACCGGATAAACATTCTGCCCTACTATTCGGAGAATGATTCTACCGATGTAATGGTGCTCATCGGTTTAGACATCAAAGAGAAGTTGCAGAACATTGCAGACGGTAAACCCTTTAATGTAAACTACAACTATGTCGTGGACAAGTATTTTAATAATAACCCGAACACGCTGGTTATTGTCAACAACAATAAATATAACGACTTTTATTCTTATTGCCAAGGACTGCACCATATCGGCAGAAAAGAAACGATTATCCAGAATGTCATCGTAGAGACGGAGGATGAAGAGAGCGGATATATTACCCAAATAACGGTTATGCAAATCGAAAAAAAGAAATGAAATGAGAAAGTTATTTGTCCTATTGATTTCTATCGTCGTTTTATCGGCTTGTGCTCCCGTACACCGCTTCACTCAACTGCGGAAGCTTCCTCGTGAATATTCTGAAAATTATTCCATAGAGGGGATAAAGGCACCCAGAAGCGCTGCCCACCGCAAACCGTGGATTGTCTATTCGGACAGGGTGGAGAATGCCGCCTATGTCAATCCGGGAGGCAGGGTAAAGTCTGCCGAGGTAGGATTACTGGATACGTTCTTAGTTATCAAGACCAAAGGAGATTATTTGCGGTTGATTAAATATAACCCCACAAATATCAAGCACAACCGTATGACCCAACGCAAAAAGGCGGAATATGTGGGCTGGATGCACCGCTCCCGACTGATACTTTCACCTTCTTCCATTACCGATGTACAGTCGGGACTGCATGACAAATTGTTGACTGCGATTACCGACACCACGGCAATCATGCAATCCGCAACTTATTTTACAACCGCCGATTCATTGAAAGTGTTTGGCGATCCGGAGCTACAGAATCAAACCGGCGTGGTGGGTATCCACGCTATTATATACGCGCTCAAGTATTCTGTTGACAGACGCAGTGTATTGGTATCGAAAACTCCTTCTCTCTCTGCCGATAAAATCGGTGAGCAGGTTATCGGATGGATTCCCGCCGTCATGCTGCAAGAAATCGGACATCAGGTGTTCACAGGAACGGCGTTTTCCAGAGTGCCGGCTTTGCAAAAGACGCTGAAATATGCTCCTATGATATATCCTTACCATACCGATTCCACCTGCTCGTTCGTCAGCGGAACATTAGAACCGGTTATTGACAAGAAGGACAACCACGTGTTCAACATCGACGGAAAGAGAATCTCTTATACCCGTGGAAATCAAATCAAGCAAGAATTGAAGCGAATAAATATCCTGTTCGCAATGGAACAGTCTTCCCGGCTACCGGAACAATACCCAATGCTGTTGAATGCCATACAGAATCTGGGACCGTTTTTTGCAGGTTCCGGTGAATCGTTCTCCTATCAATTCGGAGCGGCGGTAGCTACCCACCGGGGCATGGAGACAATTCCACTGACTGCTGATTACGAGATACTTATAGACCGATTGGTGAAAATGGCGTCACATGTAGCTGACACAGAAAATACTCCTTTGCCTGCATGGAAGGCAATGAGAAGTGCATTGGAACTTATCGGCAATACACCTGAAGCGGTTAATCTGATTATATCAGTCGGTGAAACGGGAGAACAGCAAGAGAATGCTCCCTCTTCCATTGTGAAAACCCTGAATGAAAAGAACTGTCGCCTGCTCGGTTGGCAACTGTACGCCTCGAACGACGATAAGTACAACAACTATGTGCTTCAACTTTCAAACATGATTGAACATTACGCCGAGTACCGCACTAAAAACAAGCGGAATATGATTCTGTATGCCGACCAGCTTTGCCGCAGCAACCTGCTGCGGGAAGCAGGCCCGAATTTTCTCATGCTCGACTATCCCTATGCCAGCATGACACAAGGCGGTTTCCTGTTTCCGGAGAAAGGTGAAACCCTGCCAATGGAATTGTTTGCCGGAGCGGTGGATTCCATCGTAACACAGATAAAAGCGGATCACCAACTGCTCTCTGAAAGCATAGACCGTGCATTTGCCACGGTTGGCAACGGTAAAGACCGTTTAGACAGTCTTCTGATTGCAACCTATCATCTGCCTCAAGGGGTAAAACCGAATAAGGAGTTTAAAAAAATATTTGGTGATGTTGCTCCGATATGGTATAGGAAAACAGAAAGAATTACCGTTCCGGACAGTTTGATGCGCTATTACCTGCTACTCTCCGACCCGGAACTGAAACAGACAATAGAACGCTTGGAAACACTCTGTGCCATAGAAGTGGATGTGAAGGACATGAATAAGCCAAAGAAAGGTAAAGTTAAACAGTTGTGCCGCTATTTAAGGGAAAGGGTACGCCCCGATAAGGTAGAAACTCTCGGCGCATCACCCGCAAATCCCGAAAGCAAAGCAGATACGGTGTATGTATCTACCGGAAAAATACGCCGCCACCTTTATCGCTTTTATATGTCAGAACTGCGCAACTGCCGGATCTGCAAAAATAAGCGAAAGGAAATCAGGCGATATTCTCTTTCTTATGCACACAGTCAGATATTTGGAGTTCCGGCCAACAGCCCTGTGCTTGATGACATAACGGTGAAGGATCTCAAAAAGAAAAAACAGTTAACCGACAAAGAGTTGGACGGACTTATTCAATATTTTAAAGAGAGGAAAGAAAATATGGCTAAGAAATACGGAGAAGAAAAAATAACGATGGAAGGACAAAGCTATTACTACATAGCTTCAGAACTGTTACCGTAGGAGAAAAAGTATTTTCCAAAGAAAAATAGCGTAATAAATTGTGATACGAAAAAATCATAAGCCGGCGTTTTGTGATGAAAATCCAATAGATTGCCATTTTGATGTGAAAAGCTATCCTGCCGGAACAACGGTGCATAACAACGATACGAATATCATTTACCTGATATTCTGCATGAAAGGGCATGCACGGATTACCAGCACATTCTTCCACGATGAAATTTTGTGTGCGGGAGAGGTGATGTTCGTCCCTCACGGGAGTGAATACAGCGGCGTGGCGTTAAGTGATGTTACGCTGCTGGTTCATAAATTCAATAACACAGTCTGCCGGGCAGAGAACTGTATCCTTTCCTATCTTTATTCGCACAAGAATATTGATTCCAAAATTTATTGTTGCCAAAGAAGAACGTAAGAAACATGTATATAGTTTAGTTCTTGTCACAATACTGATTAAGTTTTATTGCAAATACAAAACTTAAGCAAAAAACAGCTACACAAACTTAGTAATCTTGTAATCCAACACCACTTTATTATACTAATTTTTCACGATTAAAATAGTCTAATTCGGCCATAATGTAACGTTAAACCACAAGATTACTTTTTATTATGATTATATTACTTTATCATACCGACCATGGCAGCCACCATTGCAGCGATAGAGGCAATAGAAGTATTCATTCCTGCAACGTCCCTCGGCACAGTCTTTTTCCTATTTTCTTTGCTTGGTACTATTATTTCACATCCTGGTTCAATTGCACAAACCGCACTCTTTCTCAGACGAGACACCATTCCGTTCATATATACTACATAAATATGTCGCTTCAGTGCCCGGTTTCCGAAGCCGCCGGCCTGTTCAATGTAATAGTCAAGATTACTCCCCTTTTGATAAAGTATTGTATTAGGATACATCACGGCCCCACTGATTGTTACCGTACTGACATATTTGGGAATAAATAGTACATCTCCTTCACGCAAGACCATATCTTCGTCAGAACCCGGATTTATTAACGCTTTCTCGAGTTCTATGCCTACCGGATAAGTAGAACCGGTTTCCAAAGCGACCGGAGATATAGAATTTTCTTCACTCCCCTTGACCAACAAACGTACTACATCCTGTTTCCGCCTTATCTCATCCGCTGTCATTCTACGTATCAGACGTGCTCCTCTCACATAAGCTTCTTTCGATAATCCTCCGGCTCTTGCTATCAGACTACTCAGCCTTTCATTGCTTTTGGTTAATGCGTAATTACCGGTGAAAACCACTTCTCCTTCAACTGTTACATTGGCCTGTTTGCGATACCCCGGACTTCGACGAACGAAAACGATATCATAAGGTTCCAGTTCAAATCCTTTATCCTCCCCTATCAACAATCCGTTTGCAAGCTCAACCGTAAAACTCTTTCCAATAACATTGGAGGATAGTATACTTCCAGGATCTTTGATTCGACGCGACACATCGATCCGGACCATAGAAGCAGATTCCGGCAATCCTCCCGCTTTTACAATCAAATCCTGTATAGTCGTATTTTTAACATAAGGAAACTCACCCGGTACCCTTACATCACCATAAATGGACAAAGTTCCTTCTTTCTCAATATCTTTCACACTGGGAATGTAGAGGACATCATTCTTCTGCAAACATAGGTCGGCGGATGTGTCATCCATCATTTTTTTCAAATCGACAGGAATCATTTCATGTGTCAGATCTTCCTGTTGGCGTCTCAACAAAGCCCTGTTAAGAAAAGCGTCTCCCCGAAGTCCTTCCGCTTTGCTAATCAACTGCCTGACAGTTCCTGTTACACTATCATCCAATTGATATATGCCCGCACGATATACAGCGCCACGAATTTCGACCTTGTTTGAGAAACGTTCCAATACCGCTTCAACGGATAATTTATCACCATCGGCCAGAAGATAAGACTGATAATCGTCCTGCGCCACATTGTATACCTGTTTTGCTTTTCCGC
The DNA here is from genome assembly GCF_000025985.1 of Bacteroides fragilis NCTC 9343. NCBI lineage: Bacteria > Pseudomonadati > Bacteroidota > Bacteroidia > Bacteroidales > Bacteroidaceae > Bacteroides > Bacteroides fragilis. Next base: position 2,342,633 of record NC_003228.3, on the reverse strand, counting down.
CCATACGAAACAAACGTATGGCACTCCGATAAGCATCTCCCGTAAAACCTCCCGCATAACTCAACAAAGTAGCTACGGTTTCCCCACTTTTCATTTCATACTTCATCGGACGTTTTACCTTTCCGGAAATACTTACCAGATTCTGATAAGGAGGAACTAAAATGACATCGCCTTCCGATAAACGGATATTATCCGTCAATTTACCTTTCATAATATAATCATATACATCGACACGGGCGATCTCCTTTCCATCTCTCACAACACGAATATCACGCAGGCTTCCGATATCACTGATTCCACCGGCACGATACAAAGCATGAAATACCGATGCAAATGCCGACAACCGATAAATACCGGGTACTTTTACTTCACCCATGACATTGATCATGATGGTACGGATTCTCCCCAACGATAACTCTATATGGACCGTTTTTTGAGGAATAGCAGCATAAATCTTACTAAACTCACGTCTCAAACTTCGTTCGGCATCCTGTATATTCATTCCACTCAGGAAAATGGGACCTATACCTGCCACATGAATAGTACCTTCAGGAGAAATTATTTCCCTGACTGTATTTTCAGAAGCACCCCATACGTCTATTATCAATTCATCTCCAGAACCTAATACATAATTTTCAGGAGTAGGAATACCCAGGCTAGGCTCAAAAGATAAATTTCTGGCAGTAAATATATTACGCCCAAAAACAGCAACCTGCTTACCACGAATGACATGATCATCTTTCCTATGTTGTCTTGCTCTGCTGCCTCCTGCCAATAAAATAAACAGAGCAAATAACAATGCTCCCTTATCGTTTGTTTTTTTTAATATCATATCCTTCAGACAGCTTACTTTTTTTGCGACACAAGACACAAATCGCACAAATATTTCACTTTTCATAAGGGAGCAAAAATTTGAAACCTCTTCCCCGTAACATGACTTCCGACTCACGCACTTCTTCTACATACAGCCTATGTATACCTTCTGTTATCTGCGGTTTCAAGGATCCATGGCGAAGTATATTTAAATCGATAGAGTCACCCTGTACGGGATTCATGATAGGAGCTATTTTTATATAAGAACTATTATACATCACTCCCCCACCATAAGGGCGGGCACTATTTACAATCCATGTACCTACTCCTTTTCTTTTGACTACCATGTTATTATTTTGGATCAGATAGTATGAACTTGAGTTGGTGCTATACCACCCCGGAATTTCCAGTTTTCCTTCCGGTCTCACTTTAACATGAATAACCTTCTTCTCTTTTGCGTCTTCTGAAATAGCGATAACCCGGGCTTCTCCCTCATATTTGGGATATATCTCCAGCATCCCCGTAGAACCGTCCCATTTCATATCCATAATATCTGCGGGATCGTCCTCTTCCAGCTTAGTCAATTCTCCTCCTCCGGAAATACTTATGAATTTACTTCTAAATCGGGGAAGAAGCTGCACTACGGAATGACTTATTCCGAGTTCCGGAAAGACTACGTTGATTTTCAACCTTATGCGCTTATCATGAGAAATGATGGTAGCAAACGTTTCACCTTCCAACCAACCTTTTACTTTAAGGGTATCCATACTTATATCAGCAGTGGCTATTTGTGCGTTCTCCACATTAACTATATATTTCCCGTTTCCACCTGACAAAAGAAGTCTCTTCTCTGTCTGTTTATTCAACGACAACTCATCAACGACTCCTTCTTTTCCTATACGGATATCGGGAAATTCTTCTTTTTGTTTTTCACATGCAAAAAAGCAAATAAGACAAAAAGCAATATACAATTGGGTTATTACAGTCTTTATCATTGGCTTGTTTCCTGTTTAATTCAATTTCTATTTTTCATTTCTTTTTACGCCCAAATGAGGATACAGAATCTCCCATTCACGACCTTCTCCCTCATCAATATAAACTTCCAGGCAAAATCGTTTATAAAATCCTTCGAACTCCGGAAACTCTAAAGTATTATCTTTGGGTTCAATAGTTACTCCGTCCAATTTATAAGATACCTTGGCGTTCGGATTGGCCAGTTCATTATAATAAAGTTTCAAAAAACGTCCCTCGCAACTCCCGTCAGGAAGGATGGTACGCAAATAAGGAATACGATCTTCGGAATTTTCCGCTTCACGCATTCTTTCTGTCGCACCTCTTCGTTCGGCATATGGCGAGAACTCCTTACCCTTTACCGCTCTTACTTTAATATGATGGGTACTTCCCGGTTTGAGCTTTGTCTTTACATATGAGTTTCCGGACGTGATTGTTTCGACTTGGTCATCAAACACGACTTCCCATTTAATGGTTTCGTCTGCTACCTTGTTCCAGGAAATCTCCATTTCATTCTGATATGCTTTCATTCTTAAATTATCGGGAGCTTCCGGAACGGGAGATATGTCCGGCCCGCTCTCTTTGAGTACCATTGACATATCATCGAACAGCATATAGCCCTGATAGCTCTGTGTCCTTATCCCCATCCCCATACTATAGATATTCTCCGGTATTGTTACAGTACTTTCCACTCTTCTCCACTCATCTTTAACCGTTCTTATCGAAAGTATTTTTTCTCTGCTTTTTATACTCCCGTTATCATACCAAAACAGAGTTACTACTATTTCACGATTTCCCACACTTCCTTTGTTCCAAAAAGAGAGTGTATATTGTTTTCCTGCTTTTACCGATACGGGTTGAGCCAAGAAAACAGATCCTCCGTTAAGCCATATTTTAAGTGCATACACACCTGTACTCTCCGGACGTCTTTCCTGTACCCGCTCCGGATTTAAGCTACTTACTATACGCCAACCGGTAGGCTGTCCCGTATCTTGCCACTTTTCAAACCCTCCGTTAGGAATCACATCGATACCTGCTGTACCTTGAGCTTTAACCTGAATTATTGCCATCATGAATATGATTGCCGGTAAAAGCAATTTATGTATCTTTCTCATCTCTTATTTTTTAATATCCTCCGGTGAAACATCAAACTTCTCTCCAATACGCACCGCCAGATTGTATAACGCTCCCTCGGTCTGCTCTCTCCCTAACAAGCGTTCTTTATCCCATAAACCATCCCCTTTCTCCAATTCATGCAACAAAATCCCGGTTTCTTCGTTTGTTAGAAATGATTTTCCTTCCATATTGCGTGCAAACTGTGCAGCATAGATCAAGCCGTAAGCCTGAGAAAGAAGACGGAACGCCCGCCTGGGATTTTCCTTTAAGTTGGCCAATGTATTCGGACCGACCAGCAGATGCATAGCCCTTACCGCAACTACACGTGACAGTTCTTGCCTGATGGTATCAGCTTGCAACCGCATTTCATCATATTGGGAAGTCGTCATCAAAGCGCGCCCTTTGACAAAGGAGCGGGAGATACGCAGATGACAATCTTTTAAGGCCGGTAAGCCATCGGACTGGGCCAATGTTTTCCAGAAGTCGTAATATCCATATGCCAGATCCCAATGATGTTCCAGCTCCGTATAGTTGTGACCGGGTAAGAGCTGGGTCAGATCATTCCGTACAAGTACCTCGTTATTTTCCAATATTTGCTCACTCAAATGTATGTTGAGTATCTTGTCCAGATATATTGCTCCCATAATAGCATATTTATAAACTTCAGCTACAGCAATCCCCCTTTCATCCACATAACAGATATCTTTGTCTCCTATACCATTTCCTACATATCCTGTCAAGCCTTTCACGGCTTCCCTGTTTCTATGTTCGTAAGAAGGGATATTCGCTCCCAAGCCGGCAATACGTGCGGAAGTTTCAAACCAAGCATCAATATCTTTCAGAATCTTATCTCTATCCTTCAGATGTTTAGAAGAAGCAGAAACCTCTTTTTGTGGTTTTAACCCGAAGTTCCCTTCATGATAAATCCGGAGTGCCTCGTCATAATCCCTTTTTGTACTCATACGCGCTTCGTTCATGTATTCCGAAAAAATTCTATCGATAGGAGATTTCAAAAATCCACACTCAAGTACATTTACAGAACTCTCTCCGTTCCTTGAGAATTTATACGAAGGTTCCGGCAATACCGGGAGCTGATACGCACTTATCACTGTTTCATTTATTCCGTCGGTACATGCCACAACACTTATCAACAGACAGGACAAGAATAGACATTTCAATAAATAATTCATCTTTTTTCTATTTTTTCTTAAGGTAAAATCAAATATTCACAATACGGATACCTCAGTGGATTAATCCCCTCCTCATTTTGATATTGCTCTGTCTGCAGACTGGGAATTTCGATCAGTCCATCAGTGGAGACAGCTGTGATACTTGCTCTTATATTGGATGATCTGGGTCCCTCACCGGAAACACTCAGATACAGAGGAAAACCCGAATGTACATTAAAAGAAATTTCCAACTTCTCGCCGTTAAACATTACATTGGGTCTTAATCCGTCAGCATCCTCTCCGGCATTTCCTATATTTCTCTTTCCACAACTGATCGTCACCAATTCTTTTTTTTCATTAATATATTTCACTTTGTACTGAGCACTGACATCTTTAGTAAGATTACCATCCCAGCGTTTTTCCTGAAACGAACACATCAGGGTTATTTTATATTGGTCAGCACCATTCGGAGTTTCTGTACCGGGATATTTATAGTTCTCCAATGCCTGATCGGGATCACACAATTGTACAAGCAACTCTCCGCGCTTGTTTTCAGGTTTCTCTATCTCTTTGGATGGAAACAACTTCTCATAATCTTCATTTACTACAAAATCTTCTCTTACTGTGTTGCAGCTGCATACAAACAGCAGACAACTTATTATCCATACATGTTTCATATTTATCCTGTTGTTTTCTAATTTAAATTTCATCCCGGATTTCAGCTATAACTCCACTCTCTTCGCCATAGGGAGCAAGATGCTTGCTGACCCAATGTGTTTTTTTGCTGTAAGGGTCAACTACTTTCACAAGTTCGCAAACAAATCTCTCTCCTTCTCTACGAAAATCATAGAAGATATACGTTTCACTATAACGTATACCGGGCTTGAAAGTCAGACCGTCGGCTGTTCCCACATACCCCGAGCCCAATCCTTTTACTTTATTTCCCAACCATCCCTGAGAAGCAAAATAATCTCTCGCAAGAAACAGACGATAACGCTGATATACTTCTGGAGGTTGCTTTCCATTCACACTTCCATCCCCTCCATAAGTGACATTCATCTGTACATCGCTATGGAAATAAACTCGTCCCGCCCTACGAATGATTAGCTGAGGATTTTTCATCTTCTCAAAGAACAATTTATTGTCATATGATTTTTGGATGTCCTCCTGCCAACTTTCATCATTCTTCAATTTTGTAAAAATGATATATTCCCTTGCAGGCTCTATATATGAAGATGTTTTAAATATCAGGTTGCCATCAACATCTTTTCCCGTATAAAGGAAATCCGAAGAGCCGGTAAAGCGGTCATTCACCAAAGAATGCAGATAGGTATAAGTAGTAAAACTTAACTGCATAAATGTGTTTTGGCTCACTTCAAACTCACTTTGCAACTTTTTCGTCAGGCTCTCCTCATTATAGTCGGCCACCGTCTCTACGATCCCATTTTCGGAAAACTTCATTAAGAAATAGTGTCCACCATATCCATATTTGTTCTTGTCTTCAAATATCCCTTTGGGAAGAGTTATCAATTCATTCACATTTGTAAACAACAGAGAATCCGTCCGGGGAAAATAGGTGACAGCCCAGCCATAAGGAGCATTTACAAGTTTCTTTCTCAGTTCGCCGATATGGTTTGCATTGCGCTCTGAAGGAGACGAGTCGAAAACCTTTTCATCTTTACAGGAGAAGCAAAACACCATTAGGATAAGTATTTGAAATCCTAGTTTCATTCTTTCTTATTTTTTATTAATAAATTCCTTTACTTGCTTCATGCTTATTAATTGAAGGTAGTTAAGCGAAATCTTAATTTCTTTACTAAAGTAGTCTTCTACAAATGCTTGCTTTTCTACCAATTCTTTATATGCCTGAAGCGCTTGTTCATCATATTCTTTTTGAAGATCTTTATCCGATCCGGCATTGTAAGGAGTCTTGGCTCTGTCCAAAGCCTGAAGTAAATCCTTAGGTCCATATGTCAACTTCAAACTGATTATCTCCGCAAAATCTTTTTCAGGTGAAAGGAGAGAATGAAAGGTAAAGAAACCTTTCTTATTCGGATAACCAGCCAGAATAAACCCTCTGCGCCCTTGCGTCTCTCCTTTGAAAATCCATGCAATAGATTTAGTCGATTCGATATACTTGTTTCTGCTGATGGATAGGAATTTGCTTCTGTCATAGGGGAAAAGTTCCATAAGATGTCTGGCAAACTGGTGATGTACGCTTCGCATCAGAATGAAGACCTTATCCTCATCTTGGGGATTAAAATCGTTGACGTTATATAGAAACATCTCATTAGTCGTTGCTTCAAGATTATCTAATAGTTCCATTCCGTTTCCATCTACGTTTCTTCCTCCATACATGTATATTTTAAGAGGATTTTTTCCCAACAGAAACTTATCTCCTCCCAATTCAGGAGCTGTATAGAGGTCAATCCATAGAGTTTTGATGGTATTGAGCACACTTTTTACATTGGCAACTTCCGGCGGGTAGATATAGCTTCCATTCTGCACTGCATTCTTGTCCCACCGATATTCCACCTCAATCCCGTAAGGACGGGTGAATGTATCCAGTATCCATTTATCCAACTCTGTCTTCTCACGCTCTGTCTCACCCGCCTCCACCACACTCCGGGCAGATAGGGATGCCTCCTCTTCACAGCCCGCCAATAGGAAAGAAATAACGAGCAAATACAGACTTCTTCGAAAAAAGTATCTGAAATTCACTTTTCTAATAATTGTTTTCATATGCTTGATTTTATTCTTGAATCATCTTCTATAATACTCTATCGGGGATTAGGAACCAGTCCCCGGTTAATGGCTTCTGCCGGTATTTGCAAAAGTTTTCTGGAATCTTCTTTTTCCAATGGTCTGTAGAATTTATACTTTGAAGTGCGTTTTACCGATATATAAAAGCGGCGTATATCAAACCATCTCAAACCCTCATGTAAGAACTCCTGTCTCCTGAAACCTAAAAGTATTTTCACCAACGCCAGTTGGTTGATACTCATTCCGTAAAATGGGGTATAGATTTGATAGTTTTCACTGCTTGTCTGCGTATAAGTCGAACGGCCGCAAGAGGGATACACTCCATATTTGACAGACAAGTAAACCAACAGATTATCTATTGCTTTATCATACTCTCCGAGCATTGTATACGCTTCCATCCGGTTGAGCATCACTTCGTCAGTGGAGAATAAAACATTGGTAACATATAACCCTCTGGGACGTATCCCCGTATAGCCGGATAATGAAAGCTCGTCAAATTTGGCTATATATTGCCCGTCATCTATACGTCCGTCGTTATAGTTAAACAGAAAGAATGACTGCATCTTCATTTTCCGGAAGTTAAAGCATCCGTCTATCCCGTGTTCATTATACACCTTTTCGGCACTTTGAATGGTCACTCCATATTTTTCCGAAGGAATATTACGTGCCACTCTTGACTCCGTAGTAGTCAATAAAAGGTTGGCAGGTTCATCAACACTTGCGTATCGAATATAGAGATATTTATGATTAGAATTAAATTCTTTTTTGTACTTCTGCCAGTTTCTTAAGACCGGCTTTGGGTCAACACCGAGCACATAATCGGAGTATGAGACCACCAGGTCCCATTCTCCCTTAATCAGGTAAAAACGCGAAGCAAAAGCGTAGGCCGCTTTTTTATTGAAATGAAATTTTGGTTTAACATAATAATCGTCATTCACCAACGAAAGACCCAGTTTCAGATCTTTTTCAATCTTTTCATACACTTCCTTCACCGTTCCTCGTTCATAGTCCACCAACGCATTTTTTTCGGGCCGGGTTAAATAAGGAATACCCGGGGCTGTTGCCGATTTGGTAGTTCCATAAGGCTCAGCCCAGATGTTTACCAACATGAAATGCAGATAAGCACGCAAGAGAAACGCTTCTCCATACAAAGCTTTTACCCGGTCACTTTTAGGGTATTTACTAAGTAACTCTAACGCCTGATTAGCCTGAGCGATTCCGGCATAACATGCATTCCAATAGTTTAGCGGAGTATCCAAATCTTCCTGATCGTAATCTTCCCAATAATACATAGCTTCATTCAGTCGCGAATGAATGCCGTTAGTCCTTTCTCCCACATTGTCCGTACGCGCTTCTAAAAAAGCAAAATAACTGGCCTCGGGATATGCTCCGGCAAGCAGTTCGGCAATTTTGTCCTCACTGTCTATTTGTACATCAAAAGTAGAGTCCGGATTTGTTTCCAGATAATCCTGACACGCTGTCAGCAATAAGATTATAGTACTTAAAAAGATTGTCTTTTTCATTTTTACCCAATTAAAATTCAACATTCAATGTCATCGTATATTGTTTGGGAGTAGGCAATGAAACCCCTCCTGATCTATAAAATTCCGGATCTTGCCCATTCAGTTTCCTGTCTGAATAGATAAGGAACGGATTCGTCACATTCACCTTTACGTTCATCTGTTTGATTTTAAGATGTGAAAGGAATCTTTGAGGTAAACGATATCCCAACGAGATATTTTTCATACGCACAAAACTACCGTCAGCCACCCTGTTTTGTGAATAGTTATAAGTGTTGTAGGCTTTTTCTATATTTTCTTTTCCGATATTGCGTATCAGATCTTGAGAAGGAATTACGGGAATATTGGTTTTCCGCTCGTCACCGGGATTCAACCAACGGTTGTAGTACTCCTTGGAAAATACATTAAGATCGGCAAATGCCGGATCAAAAGAAGGATTCATCCGAATTTTATTACCTGCCTGCATGGTAACAAAACACGAGAATTCCCAATTTTTATACTTAAAAGTATTGGATATACCTCCTATATATTGGGGTTCAATAGGGCCATGGTAAATAAGGTATGATTTTGAATATTGTGCATCCAAAAAGTCAGCTCCCGAAATCTCGCTATTTGCTCCTTTGTTGGAGGGGTACAGTCCGAAATCGAAGGTCGGCAGACCATTGCTGTTAAGTCCCTGAAAATTGAAGGAGAACAGAGATCCACGTGGAAAACCCACTATGTTACCACGCCCGGTTCCGGCCACCATATCAAAAGTGTTAGGGGTATTCAGTAACCGGGTTATTTTCTGCTTCATACCGCTGATAGTGACTGTAGTAGACCAACTGAATTTGTCAGTCAATATATTTTGTGTCTGTATGGCCAGTTCCACTCCACGCGTACGCATATCTCCGAAATTAGCGTATTTGTAATACTGACCTCCCACACCGGAGGTACGAATAAGGTCTATCAGATCAAACGAGTTTCGTTGGTACACATCGAATGTCGCACTGATACGATTGCCAAACAGTCCGAGCTCAAGACCGAAGTTCAGCTCATACATTTTTTCCCATGTCAGATCGCGATTTTCCAAATGTAAAATACGCAATGCATTCTCCCTATCTTTCAAAAGAGTACGGTTGACCATCACATGCTTGAAAACTGTGGTAGAGTTAACAGCTTGTTCATTCATTTTAGCGGTTAACCCGTAACTCGTACGCAGGGCGAGCCTTGAAATGGTAGTGTGTTTTCTCATAAACTTCTCCTGATCCAGATTCCATTTGGCTCCTATATTCCAGGTTGGCAGCCAGCGGGAACGGCTATATTTACCTGCAGTATTAGCCCCTTCGTAATTGAATACTCCATTGAAAATGTATTTCTCGGCATATCCGTATGTAGCGCTGCCCGATAATGTCACTCCCCTTTCATAACGTTCGGTTAAAGAAAAATAAGTATCTCCTTCATTGGCCAGCTTTTCAAAAATCAGGGGATTGGAAAAGACCTGATTACCTCTGTCGTATTGTATTCCATAGCCTTGAAAAGGATTCATGCTGCGATCGGCATATCGTATTTCAGTAAATCCGAAAGCGCGTATGTTATGTTCACTCAGTTGCCTGTTATAATCCAAAGCCAAACGTCCCAGATAGCTTCGCAAGGAAGTTTCCGTTTTATTGAATATCCCCCCATGTGTCAATGCTACCCCGGGCAGTTGCATCGGATCGTCTTTATTCTTCAATAGATAAATGTTTTCTCTGGCTACGTAAGGAGTCTCATTGGCACGAAAAGCCTGTACCACATTGGATGCTTCAGCAATAAAATGTGAACTCTTGGTTACGGCGTGACGCACCATTGCCAAGCCTTTTACTTCAATATGATCATTGAGCCTGTATGAAAGTTCACCCTGTAATTTCAGATCCAGCACTTCTGTTTTCAGGTAATTGTTTTCATATTCATTCAGAATGTTAAACGGAGCCCAGTTATTCCGATAGAACTCTCGTTTTCCATCCGCATTATGGGGCCGTAAAGTGCGGCTTGTGCTTAAAGCGTAACTAAAAGGATTGATATCGAAATCACGTTCGAATGTTCCGATAACAGTATTTCTACGTTGAGGAATTGTTCCCGGCGAGTTCTGGTTACGTAGATTTCCTTGTGCGGATATAGTAGCCTTTATCTTATCTTCGTTCCAGTAAAAAGAGTTCTTGATGTTGGCCGTAATTCTTTTAACATGGTCGGCCAGAGTCCATCCTCTGTCATCATAAAAACCGATGGAAGCATACATTGCAGAGTTCTCCCCTCCCCCTGAAAAGGTCACAGTATGTGTATGGATAGGCCTATGTGTAAACAGTTCTTTAAACCAATTGGTGTTAGCATACTCTCTTTCACGCATGAATGCCCTTTTGACATCATCCGTATTCTCCAGATAATATTGACCGGTAGCCGGATCAATGGTATTAAGTGCCTTATACATCTGATAATATACTCCGCTGCGACGACCATATAGCGTATTTTGCAAAGAGAAATATCCCTTTCTGCCCATCTCTTGATAAACAGACATACTCTCTTGAGAATTAAGCAAATCGAAATTTGTATAAGAAGGAATAGATCGCATACTTAACTCATAAGAATAAGAAAATCTGTTCGGTGCATTTCTTTTACCGGACCGGGTGGTAATTACGATCACTCCGTTCAATGCCCGGGCACCATAGATGGAAGTTGCCGAGGCGTCTTTCAATACCTGAATATCTTCTATATCAGATGCATTCAGTCCGGCAACAGCCGAACTGATAAGGGTTACCGCATCACCGGAAGCCAATTGATCAAGTGTAAGTGAAACAAGATCCTCGTATACTGCCCCGTCTATGACCCACAACGGTTGTACATTTCCCATAATGGAAGCACCACCCCGGATATTAATCCGGGGCGCGGCACCAAAGCTACCTGTCACATTCTGTATGGAGAGACCTGCAATACGCCCTTCGAGCATACGCGACACATCCGACACACCGTTCAACTTGATTTCATCCAGCTTTACCGAAGCTGCCGCTCCCGTAAAGACCCTGTTTTTAATTTGTTGATAGCCGGTGACTACCACTCCCTCTATCTCCTGCACATTATCCTGAAGTATGATGTTCATAATGCCGGATGAGGCTTTAATCAGACGAGGTTTCATTCCTACAAAACTCACCTTCAGCATCTGTCCTTTTCGGGCCTTGAGAGTAAACCTCCCTTCTACATCTGTAATAACTCCTCGTGCAGTTCCTTCCACTATCACCGTAGCTCCCGGCAAACTTTCTCCGGTTACAGAGCGTACTGTACCTTTTATCTCTACTGCCACTTGTGCCGGACAAGTCTGAGAAAAAATTGCCATCAGCAAACTACTGATTACTATTCTTATCATTGATGAAGTATTCATTGTTTTATTCTCTATATTTCTTCGTTTTATGGTTTATCACAATTAAATTTTATAGTCAGAACTGTACATTAGCTCCTGCATAGATCCCAAAAGGATGTCCCGCTCTCAAACCCGCAGGATGGCGGGATGTAAGGTAAACCCTATTGGTCAGGTTGATTGCATTTAATCTTACTGTCAAGTATTTATTCACAAAAACATTGAGCGAAGCATCAAATATAAGGTTTGCCGGTACTTTTTCTCTCTCCGCAATCGTCCCCTGCCCGGGTGAAGTACGCATATCACTGTTATAGCGTGTACCGATATTGGCATAAAACCATTTACATTCTATACCCAACTGCATGTTCAGAGCATGCTTGAAGATGTAAGGTATTTCATCACCTCTAACCACATTACCCCATGAATGGCTTTCAAACGAATTTCTAATTTCAGTATCCGTATAAGTATAGGATACCTGCAACGGCAACCTCACATTACAGTTCTTCGGAAGAGGCTGATATTGTACCAGAAACTCCGCACCTTTTACCCGGGCCTCCCCTACATTAAACTGTTCAAGTGTTCCGGCCCCACCCGAAGCAGCCAGATCACTTCCCAGCATATTACTGTAATTATTGTAGAACCCGATTAGTTCCGCCCTAAAATTCCCGATAGCAACACGTGTACCCAGTTCCATATTCACACTGCTTTCAGGCTTTTGATATAATTCCGCGCTTGGAGGGGCAAAGCCTTTATGAATCCCGAAGAAAACAGAAGCAGCCGGCATCAATTGATAATGTAATCCTACCCCCGGAATCAGTACACGCGCATGATTCGGAGTTTCAATACGTACCTTACCCGACCGTGCCAAATCTTCTTTCGTATAGTCTTTTTTCAGTAAGTCTACATCCTCATATCGCAGCCCGGCAGTGACAGTCCACGCGTCATATCTTAATTTAGCAAGCAGGTAACCGGCTAACGCATTGGCAGAAGTAACACGGTTAGCATTCGTACCATGAATACCCTCCATAAACAGTACCATTTTCTTATTTTTCATGGAGTAAGAATCATCCCACTGAAAACGATCTTCCTCATCGGCATGATAACGAAGTCCGAACTCCAGATCGAAGAAAAACTCGTTCAGGTTGAAACGGTATTCGGCCCTGGTTTGTATACCTCTGGAACGGTAAGTTCTGTTATTGGCTCTTACCAACAGTGCTTCCTCTTCCCGATCTGTTTTCCCCGTCAAAATGTCGAAGTAACGGATATTCGTTTCCGGATCCACAAGTACATCGGCGATGGATCTCTTCTCTTTTGAAGTGATTCCTGCGCGCACATCATTCAGTTTGTACCAATTTCGGTGGAAATAGTTGTAATAGGCGTTGGTCGTTATTTTCAACTTGTTGGAAAAAGTCAGCAGATAAGTTGCTACCCACTGCCGATGATCGGTCTTAAGTTTATCCATTTGCGAACCTGCATACCTGAGAAAAGGAGTCTTCTTAAAATCATCTGCAGAGAGTCCCACATACGTTTCATCCGAATTTTCGTCTGCGTATCCGAATTTCAGTTCCAAAGCATGATTCACTCCTTTTACATGATCCGTTTTAACCCTTATTTTAGCTATAATATCATTTCTTTTAAATCCTTTGGCAGCATGATCTTCGTATTTCTTAAAACCATCTGACTGATAACGCAAATATTCTACCATATACCCGAAATGCTTCCAACTGCTTCCGACAGATGTATGCGACTTAAACGTATTTTTGCTTCCGTAAGAAATGTTCGCTTTACCGGAAAAACTGTTCGGAATAGGAGTCGATACCAAATTAATAGCTCCTCCCGTAGTGAACGGACCGTATTGTACCTGGCTACTTCCTTTCAGCACTTCGATGGCCTCCATCCGGGCTACATTGGGGAAATAATAAGCTGCCGGAGCGGAATAAGGAGCCGGTGCCGCCAGTACACCGTCCTCCATAATCGAGATGCGTTCACTTCGCTCGGCTTTCGTTCCTCTCAAACTAATGTTCGGGCGAAGACCGAAACCGTCTTCTTCATACATATTAACTCCGGGAACGGCCTTCAACATACGATTAATATCCGTATATCCCAACCTGCGAATTTCCTCAGGCGAAATATAATATGCCGATCCTGTGCGGTTTCTTGCTTTAAACTTACTCCCAAGTATCTGTTGGGACGATACCACTATCTCTTGCAATTGGTAGACAGAGTCTTTCTTCACCTGCTGTTCCTGTGAGTATATTCCTGAATATCCCAAAGAAAAGAGGATGATAAATAAAGGTTTTCTATTTGTCATATTAATATAATTGTAACATTGTCAGGGGGCTTCTATTCGATTTACCTCCACAAGAGATGCGCTTTACAGAAATCAAGCTACGGATAGCGGTATTACCTGCTTACTTAACACCCATATCGACTCTTTTTGAAAAGTTGTAGTGCCTGCATGGATAGGAAAAAAAGGAAAGCAAAACTCTAATGTTTTTAGGGTTATAGAAACTGTATTCCTTAAATCTGGTTTAGTTGTTTGTTTATTTACGGCGGCAAAGATAAAGACACTAAAATTAACCCACAATCACTATATTTAGGTATTTGTATAAATCAAAAGTTATATTAATATTGCATAAAAGCACTTGCTTATATAAAGAGTATAAGCATTATATGGCATTCAATTTATAGTGTTACGCTGGCAGTAGGATAATAGCCAATTAAGTAATATTTGTATGTTGCACCGGATCACATAAAATTGAACTTACAGTTCAAAAACGGCTTTTATCACTTAAAAAAACAGGATGACGGATGGCTCACTACAGAGATAAATCTTGTACCATTTCTCTCAGTAAAGTTCTTAACTGCACTCTTGTTTATACAGAAACTTTTCTACTTTCAGGAATTAATATTGTCGAATGGATGCAAAGCACTAAAAACTCAAAGCAATTAAGAGCATCATCAGATGGAACAAAAAAATGAAGGATCAGAGTTAGCAAGCCTCCCAACGAAAGCCCAATAGCCCCAATTAACTGTATAACAAAGCATTGCCAAGATAAAAAGCCGGAATAGGATAGCCCCCTAATCCGGCCTTTATATGATTCTTCGCTATAAATACGTATATCAGTACTCCAAATCAGGAGCAACCTTCTTACTTTCTGTTCTCAATTTGCTGGGAGTCATTCCAAATAATCTCTTACAGTAGGAAGTGAAATGAGCTTGCGAATTGAAATCAAAATCCATTGCGATCTCTTGAAAAGGAGTATCCGACTCACTTATTTTTTCTCTGATCAACTCCGCCTTCTTTTTTTGCATCCACTGATAAGGACTTTCTTTAAAACAATTTTGGAACTTACGATTAAAAGAGCGCTCAGAAGTACAATACAAACCGGCAAATTCCTTTACACTCTTTACTTTCCTATAATTATTCATTACAAAATCTTCAAAATGCCCTGTATTCCCCAATATAGAAGAAAAAAAAGTAAATAATTCTTTCTTCGTATAATATCCTCTCAAAACCAACAAAACCTCTTGTTGTTTGATAAGATGCATATGTTTACACTGCATCTTAGCATATAAATATGCGACAACGGAGTTTAAAACAGCTTGCAAAGGATCTCTTATAGGAAGCACACACATCTCTTTTTTTCTTTCCTTATAAGAAGAAAGAGAGTTCATATATACTTTGTCACACACCCTTATGTCTTTATTCCAAAATAGTAAAAGACATTTTGCATCATATATAACTTCAATTTTATTATCTACATGTTGCGGAATAAGAACCATTTTATCTTTCTCAATATGTACATTCTGATACTCACCACTATCAATAGACACCTCTCCATCAAGAAGGAAAAGAATACAAGGAGAAGCACTATTATCTATTTTACTTACACTATCTTTCTCTAAATTATAATAAACGAAACCTGTATTAACATTTATTTGATAGTTTATGCATGACAGATGTTCTTTAAAATAAAGTAATTTCATAACATCATTTTATTTAATATATAAAATTAAGCTATTAGAGGTTACTTATCATACAATAACCTTTTACATAAATTCGCCAATTATGTCTATAATTATTCATAAGATAATCTTCTTTAGCATTTCTTTTTCATAAAGTTCTAAAAGCTAGTTAGTTTTAGGCCAGATGATGATTAATCCTTCAACATTCTATTATTTCTTCAAATCATTTCATTCTATATCAAAACAACGGAACAAAAAAGGCAACAAAAACAGAATTGTTCTTGCCGCCTTTATGTTTTATACAAAATTAATGTAATACATTATTCTTCATTCGTTAACCAACCCCAATAATCTGAATTCGTCACTCTCTCAATGGACACCTTTCGATCACCCATCCTGACTTTATCCGGACCTGAAGCCGGCACCGAACTAGCATGATATCCGACTCCGCGCCATTTCAACATATGTTGAGGTACTTGTCGTTTCAGCAATGCACTATACACAGCTTTAGCGCGGCGTTTCGACAAATCTATGTTATAATTGTCGCTTCCTCTTGCATCTGTATACCCGGTTATCAAGAAATTGTTATCCGGATAACTTTTCAACAGATCTGCAATCTTATCCAAAGTGATTTCAGATTCGGAAGTAATCACATCCTTATCAAACGCAAAATGAATGTTATCGAATAAATCACAAACATGACTTTCCACCACAGCCGGCACTTCAATTCTCTTTTCAACAATTCGTTCTACAATCCTATCAACCGGACGGTCTATATATTGCACAACCGGCATAGGACGTTTTGTACTTCCACCCAAACGGAACATAATACGCATCGAAGCCTGAACAAAACGCGTTTGTTTTTTATCGACAGGCATGATGTATTCTCCCTGTAATCCTACTCCCCAATGATCGTTAAGCCAAGCTTGTACTCCGGCTCCGAAGGATAAGGGGAAATAGGATTGTTTAGATCCTATTTTCTCTTTGTTCCAAGGATTGGATGATGTCCATTCTGCTTCTCCTATAGGATCATTTTCAAACTTTCCTGCATTAATTGCATAAAAATCATGATGGAGGTAGTTAACACCTACGCGTAAATAAGGTTCTACATATTTTGATTTAAACAATGGGGTTAACCGGAATTGAAGTCCCGGACCGGCCATATACATGAAATCAAACTTACGCCCGCCTGTTTCAACTTGTTTTCTTGCCAGTCCCAATGTCCCCTGCAAATCAAGATAAAACCAAGGATTCAATTCACGAGCTGCATAGAGTTGGATACCGCCAAAAAGATGATCGATATTCATTCGATACAGATAGTTCCCATCGACCTGACGAAAATCCGAGAAAGTCACTCTGTCCCAGTTGATAAGAGCTCCACCTACCCCTATTTCCCAGGCTTTGGTTCTATGTGCTGTTTGTCTCTCCACTTTATCGTTTTGAGCATAAGTATAGAAGGGAAAGACAGTAAAAGCCAATGCTCCTATAAGAAGTCTATTTATTATTACACTGAAATTCATCTTGCTTATATTTTATTTATCTTTATAAGTTACACTAATTGCAGGCATATTTTTATATGTATTTTCAACATAATATGTACCATCATCTACTTTCTTCTTGAGAACTCCTAAAGATACACCACTGCCAGAGTTAGAGTAGATGAAAGCACTATTCGCCCCTACCGAATAGATTGTAGCTCCCAGATACGGACTAAGAGCAGCATACTCAGGTTTATTATAACTTGACTTATTATGCTCGCTTGTAGCTGTTTGCACTCCCAACGGAGAGGTATAAGTAAACTTAACATAACAAAGTAGAAGTCCCTTCGCTTCTTCCAGGGTATAATATTCAGGTTCAATGTAATCTATTCCGTTCTGTTTCACTGTTTTTACCAATTCACGCTTAGATATGATATTGAAATCAATAGTCGAAAAGTCAAATTCCCCCTGGGCTTTATTCAAGAATACATCATCTCCACTTTCAGCAGATGCCTTTGTTAAGGCTAGAGTTTTAAGTGTAGGAGGTATCTGATAAGGTGCCATCTTACATACTCCATTCCAATAAATCGTTTCTCCATAATAAGGGGTATCTTTTACTATTGAGAAATAGTTGTCTTTTCCATCCCAAAAGTCAGTTATTCCATTTTTTATACCGGCAGGGTTCTCTTTAACATATCTATTAGGATTAATAGACATTGATGTACTACTCATATTAGGTGTAGTACTTTCTATTTTTTTCGTTTTATCAAGAGATGTCGGGTCTTCCGGATTTGTAACCTGATATGCCGTAAATCCGGCATTGACATTAGGCAAATAGCTGGGCAATGTTTTCCATTCCGCACCAGGATCTGTCTTTCTCTCTACTCTAAACTGCAGGTTATGTTCATAATCAAGATATGGAGAGGTACCAATATAAATCATTCTAATCTGCATTCTGTTAGGAACATAAGTGTTTTCTGCAGATTCCTTTGTCACCTTATTAATAGTTACCTCCTTAACTTTCCCCCATCGGGCATCTATATCGTCAATTTGAGGAAGATCTTCTTTCGGAATAATAAATTCTCCCTCTTCATTAGCTGTATAAGTTTTAGCCGGATCCAAACCGGGAATTCCCTTAACCACAGCCTTCGGAGCCTTATTGCCAGATTCGTCATACACACGATAAGCTACTCCTCCATCGGTTGTACGAACATACTCTCCAAATTCTTGTTGTGAATAAAGTGCAATCACATTAGGTACTCCTTTGATAATAGTAACTTCAGCACCCGGTTTTCCCGGAACACCGGGTTTTCCATCCTTACCGTCCGCACCATCTTTACCATCCGCACCTCTCAAGAACTCCCAAAAATCACTTAAAGTTGTTTTACCACAATCCCAATCCAAAGACGGATTATGAGGATTTTTCACTTTAGGGCCAGTATTGTTACAACCCGCCTCAACACTCTCTACCCACAATTCATAGGCACTTTTCCCATTAGCACCATCTTTACCGTTAGCGCCGTCTTTTCCAGCAGCCCCGTCCTTACCGTTAATACCATCTTTTCCGTTGGCACCATCCTTTCCGTTAATGCCATCCTTACCATTGGCACCATCCTTACCGTTAATGCCATCCTTACCATTGGCACCATCTTTACCGTTAATGCCATCTTTACCATATGCACGAATACCGGTATCTTTCCCATTAATATACCAGTTCCCATTGGTACCGATTATTACCTCTGGCGATCTTCCATCTTTACCTATCGCAGCCTTTCCGGTATCTTTTCCATTGATTACCCAATTTCCATTTTCTCCAATTGTAACAGTAGGTGTTGTTCCTGCAACTCCTTCTTCACCTCTGGAAGGTTTTCCTGTATCTACTCCATCAATCAACCAATTACCATTATCCCCGATCGTAACTACCGGTGGAACAGCATCTTCTCCATTCTGTCCATCCCTACCCTGAGCACGTATTCCGGTATCCTTATTGCCAATCCACCAATTCATATTATTACCAATATGAGGTGTTTGCCCATTCTCGCCACTCGCTCCTGTCAGATAATACCAAAAATCTCTAAGATTATTCTGGGATACAGGCCACATACTTCCCGGGCGGTGAGGATTATCCAGAGCACCAGTAGCTACTTCTTCCTTCCACAGTTCAAAAGCACTTTTTCCATCCAGACCGTCCTTACCTTTTAAATACTTAAAAAAATCAGTTATTTCAGTCTCTTTCTTAGGCCAAGAAATCACTCCATTCTCTACATTCTCTTTCCAAAATTCATAAGCTGACATTCCTCTATCACCTTTCGGTCCTTTGGGCATCGTAATATCCACTTCTGTACAAGACTGCCCTAAAATAATGGTTAAGATGTAAACCATTAAATGTAATAATTTAGCATTGTTCATTTTGTTATATCAATAAATTACACAAAAGAATTATACAAACAACAGTCTAGAACACATCTATAAGTCCAAAAAAAATCATATTCAGAACTGCGTTTGACAAGTACGTACTTTTCGATGCAAAGGTAATGCCCCACAAACACATATATTTACATAAAGAAGAATACTATTTATATGTATCAGACAATTTCAGAACACGAGTCCCTGCAGCCGGTTACATATCAAATAGACACAGACCGCCTCGAAAAAAGTCAAATAAAAGACTCCGCAAAAGAACAGTATAAATCAGTTACCAACCTCTACTTACCACGAAACGACAAAAACTGTATATGCACGTCAGTCCCGAACGTTAATACCCAAGAAGCCAAGCCTGGCAGATAAAATCCTAAGAAATGAGGATTGCCAACTCTAGGGACATGCCCTACCTTTGCCGCAAACCCTAAAATATGATAAAAAGATTATTTTTCCTCCTACCTTTCTCTACGATAGTCTCGGCCAATGAGCCCGATACAATACAGGTTAAGCGTATCGATCTGGATGAAGTTACAATAGTAGCTTTTAAACAAAACACACCTAATCGTGAGCCACTTTCTATCTCTACCTTAGATAATCGCTTCCTGAAAGAGAATGAAATATCGGGAGCTAAAGACTTAAGTTCCTTACTTCCTAATTTCTATATGCCCGATTATGGGTCCAAGCAGAATTCTCCGGTTTATATTCGGGGGATAGGAGCCAAAAAGGATGCTCCATCAGTAGGCTTTTACGTAGATGGCATTCCCTATTTTGAAACGTCCGCTTTCGATATTGACTTGTCGGATATAAGTAGTATAGAAGTACTTCGTGGACCGCAAGGCACACTCTACGGACGTAATTCTATTGGTGGAACCATCAATGTATATACCCATTCGCCCCTCGATTATCAAGGTACGTATTTCCGGTTGGGATATGGCAGTTACAATGATATGCGATTAATAGCTTCGAACTATACGAAGGTGAACGAGCAGTTAGGTTTATCCTTTAGCGGTAATTATCATCACAATGATGGCTTTTTTACCAATTTGCATACCCATAAAAAGGCAGATAAACTTGATAACGGAGCCGGACGAATCGGGCTCACATGGAAACCCGCAACCCATTGGACTACCCGCTTCATAACCTCCTACGAATATTCCAATCAAGGAGGATATCCATACGGATTGTATAATGCCGACAAGGGAACAACAGAAGCCGTAAACTACAACAATGAAGGATTATACCGACGAAATCTGCTAACCTCCGGAATCAACATACGGTATAACGGCCCCCATATCAGCTTCAACAGCCAAACATCCTATCAATATATACAGGACAAGATGGGAATCGATCAAGATTTCTCGCCTCGCAATATATTCTATGGTCAAAATAAGATACGGCAACATATGTATTGCCAGGAATTTACGGTTAAATCGGTCAATAAGAGCCGCTATCATTGGATAACGGGTGCGTTTGTTTTCCGACAGACCATAAACAGGAAAGTTGACCTTAGTCGTTTTACAGATACCACCCGACACCTTACTAATAGTGGAATTCCCACACAAGGGATCGCATTTTATCATCAATCTACACTCGATCTGTTGCAAGGACTGTCTTGTTCTGTAGGGTTACGTTACGATTATGAACACGCCCGATGCGATTTTTCCAAAGTACAGCAGCCATTAAATGGAAATGGGGAAACAAAATCGCTTGAACAATTCAACCGATCGCTTCACTTCGGGCAGTTTACTCCTAGGTTCAGTATGCAGTACCTCTCTTCTCACAATCAATTGTTCTATGCCTCCGTATCCAAAGGATATAAAGCCGGAGGATTCAATGTCTCTTTCCTCAACAATGACGACTACCTTTATTCCCCCGAATATAACTGGAATTACGAAATAGGTACCAAACTATCATTCCTGAACAATCGGCTATCAGCTGATTTGAGCCTGTTCTATATAGATTGGCGCAATCAGCAGATAACCAATACTATTCCAACCGTAGGTAACGTAATCCGAAATGCCGGTCGCTCTCGTAATAAAGGCATCGAAGCCAGTTTTCAAGCTCGTCCGACGAAATCATGGATGATGTATATGAATTATGGATATACAGATGCACGATTTGTTCACTATCAAAAAGAAGAACGCGGTATCCTAAAAGATTATGGAGGTAACTATCTGCCTATGGTTCCCCGCCACACTTTCTCTTTGACAACCGGATATTCATTTTATGACATCTGTTCCTGGATCGACCGCCTTACCCTCAACGCCGGCGTATCGGTAACAGGTCCCATTTATTGGTATGAAGATAACCAAGCCAAACAAAGCCCGTATGCATTGGTCAATCTAAGAATTAGCATAAACAAAGGATGCTTTACATGGGAAGTCTGGAGCAAGAATCTCACAAATACCGACTACCTGAGCTACTACTTCGTAACCAGTAAAGCCTATGCTCAAAAGGGAAAACCCATTACCTTAGGTACATCAGTCAGCATCAGTCTCTAATCAAACGATATGAATCACATGTGTATAAACAAGCCTTCACCGCTTTCCCGGAAAACACTGAACCTCAGTACATTTTTCTGCCTATACATTGCACAAGCCATCCCGATGAGTTTCTTCTCTACAGCCATACAAGTACTAATGAGGCAAGCCGATTACTCTCTTTCTTCCATCGCCTTATTACAACTCATCAAACTCCCCTGGATATTGAAGTTTCTTTGGGCACCGCTTGTCGACCGGCATTGTATCACCCTAAAAGACTATAAACGCTGTATCATTACATCCGAAATCGTATATGCATTACTGATCCTGATGGTAGGCCTGCTCGATATCCAAACAGATCTTTACCTTATCATTGGATTAGTATTTCTATCATTGATAGCCTCAGCTACACAAGATATAGCTACAGACACACTTGCAGTGCTCTCCTTTGGTAAGTCGGATAAAAGTTTGGTCAACAGTATGCAATCAATGGGTAGCTTCGGAGGTACATTGATAGGAACAGGTATATTACTCCTCGTTCTTCAGCACTATGGCTGGCATGTGGTGATACCATGCTTATGCATTTTTGTACTATTGGCAATTATTCCGTTATTGAAAAACAAACATATGAAAATAATACCCAAAGAACCTTCGAAA
This sequence comes from Bacteroides fragilis NCTC 9343, assembly GCF_000025985.1. Classification (NCBI taxonomy): domain Bacteria; kingdom Pseudomonadati; phylum Bacteroidota; class Bacteroidia; order Bacteroidales; family Bacteroidaceae; genus Bacteroides; species Bacteroides fragilis. Next base: position 2,319,869 of record NC_003228.3, on the reverse strand, counting down.
CGGGCACAATTCACTGATTTTATCTGGTTCTTTGCCCGTCGTAACATCTGGAAACAAATAGGATTCCTATTACTATATTATGCCAGTATTATCGGAATTTTATCGGTGTTACGCTCTTATCTGGTCGATTTGGGTTATTCAATGAAAGAGATAGGCATTATGATAGGTATCGGAGGTACCGGAGCTGCCTTCGCATCATCTTTCCTGGCCGGATTACTGGTTCGTAAAATCGGGCGATATCATTCCAGAATACTATTTGCAATATTCATCCTGCTTACTACACTCTATTTTATGTGTATTTCATGGACAGTCCCTTCATTTTCAATGCTTTGTTTAGGGATCGTCCTGCTATGGAGTGCCTATGGAATGGCAACTATTGTAGTGTATACCACTTCTATGGATTGTGTACGCAAAGGATGTGAAGGAACCGACTTTACCATCCAAACAGTACTCACACACTTAAGCGGCTTACTAATAGCCTTTCTTAGCGGGGTGGTAGCCGATAGAACCGGTTACCACGGTCTCTTTATTTTCGAAGTTATATTGGCTTCCATATCACTGATCTATATATTTTATTTCTTCAGAAAAGAATCTCAACCCATTCATTCTTAACATATATGTATACTGAAATAATCAATAAATACAATGTACCGGTACCTCGATACACCAGTTATCCACCGGCCAATTATTTTGAGCCATTTACCAACGCCCGCTACCTGGAGGCTGTACAGCAGTCGAATCAGGCTTCAGAGCGCGCATTATCGTTTTACCTGCATATCCCGTTTTGTCGGCACTTATGCCACTATTGCGGATGCAATTCGTATCCCATGGCACGTCCCGAGATTATTGAGTCATATGTAGAAGCTTTGCATCAAGAGATAGATCTGATTCTTCCCCTGTTAGATAAGGATCGGTCGATCGCGCAGATACATTATGGTGGTGGAAGCCCCACAGCCATTCCCGTTGCTTTAATCAAAGAATTGAATGCTCACTTATTATCATCATTCCCAGCCATCGACCGCCCTGAAATAGCCATTGAATGTCACCCAGGCTATCTCTCAGAAAAAGACTGGTTGCAACTTACCGAATGCGGCTTTAACCGTCTCAGTATTGGTGTGCAGGACTTTAATATCGAGGTACTGAAAACAGTCAATCGCCGCCCTTCTTTATTACCGATGGAAGATATATTTATCCTGCTACGCGAAAAGGGAATAAGTATCAACCTTGATTTTCTTTATGGTTTACCCAAACAAACTGTGGAGAACTTCACCCGCAACATAGAGCAGGCTATTCTTTTATCACCCGACAGACTGGTTATGTTCAGTTATGCCCACGTGCCTTGGATTAATAAGCGACAGTTGCTCCTGGAGAAATCAGGCCTACCCGACAACCATGAAAAACAGACAATGTTTGACACTGCTGCCGGACTATTGCATAAATCCGGTTATCAATCTATCGGAATGGATCATTTTGTACGCCCCAATGACGAGCTGAGCATCGCCATGCAAACTAAAAAATTACATCGTAATTTTCAAGGCTACTGCACCCGGCGTACTACCGCACAGGTATATGGTTTGGGCATAACCGCTATCAGTCAGCTTGAATCGGCTTATGCTCAAAATACGAAAGATATTCCCCATTACATCAAGACTATCAGTAAAGGCGAACTAAGTATTACCAAAGGTTATGCCCTTTCTCCAACCGAACAGCTCACCAGAGAGGTTATCGAAACCCTAATGTGCAATGGCTGTATCGATTGGAGAAATCTTTCAAAGTGCCTGCATGTATCGGTATCCACTTTAAAGGCTGCCACTGCCTACGATGAAAAAAAACTATCTGGCTTTGCCGATGACGGACTGATTTATTATACAGACGACTATCTTGAGATGACAACCGCAGGTTCGGCATTTGTACGCAACGTAGCGGCTTCACTTGACAAACTGATGCTCCACTCTCCACATTCATATTCAAAACCTTTATAACAATGAACCAGACAGTAACAGAAAATCATCGTTTGCGAGATACCATCATCATCGGTGCAGGTCTAACAGGTCTGACTACCGCCTATTGCCTTACCCGTAAGGGATGTGATATCGAGGTAATTGAACAGAGCCCCTGCGTAGGCGGCCAGATACGTACCTACCACGAAAATGGTTTTACGTTTGAAAGTGGGCCCAATACCGGTGTAATCTCCCACCCTGAAGTAGCCGAACTCTTGGCGGAACTATCCCCCACCTGCCGTTTAGAAACGGCCCGTGAAGCGTCCAGGCAACGCCTTATATGGAAAGGAGATCGCTTTCATTCTCTCCCCTCAGGACTGTTCAGTGCAATCACCACCCCATTATTCAGTACAAAAGATAAATTCAATATACTGGGTGAGCCCTTCCGTTCAAAAGGAAACAATCCCGATGAAACGATTGGTGAACTGATACAGCGGCGCCTGGGTATCTCTTATCTACATTATGCAGTAGACCCATTCATTTCCGGGGTTTATGCCGGTGACCCTATGCGATTGGTTACCCGTCATGCCCTGCCTAAACTTTATCAACTAGAACAAACTTATGGCAGTTTCATTCTCGGTGGTATTGCAAAATCATTTTCACATCGAAGTGAACGCGACCGGTTGGCTACACGAAAAGTTTTCTCTACTTATGGGGGACTTAGTAACCTGACAAAAGCATTGGAACAGGCCATTGGAATCAAACGATTCTCCCTGGGAGCTACTTCCACTTCCCTAATGCCATGTGAACAAGGATGGGTAGTTTCTTTCACAGATTCCTGTGGAATAGTTAACCGAATCCACTGCCGAAAGGTGATAACCACCGCACCTGCCTTTGCCCTCCCTTCACTTCTCCCTTTCGTCCCTGACAAACAGATGAATCGGATAAGTAATCTTACCTATGCCCCTGTGATGCAAGTCTCCGTGGGATTGCGTAATACTTATGGAAAAGAGTTTCATGCCTTTGGCGGATTGGTCCCTTCCTGTGAACAAAAACCAGTTTTAGGTATTCTGTTTCCATCGGCCTGTTTCGATAACCGTTCCCCCGAAGGAGGTGCATTATATTCATACTTCTTAGGCGGGACGAGACACCCTGAACTTCTAGAGAAAAGTGACGACGAAATTATCAGGTTGATAACCACCGGCCTGAATGAAATGTTAGATTATCCTGCCGGAATAGTACCTGATCTTATACGTATCTTCCGGCATAAGAAAGCCATTCCCCAATACGAAAGCAGCAGTACCGACAGATTTGCTGCGATCAATGAACTGCAAAAACAGTATCCCGGATTGGTGGTAGCAGGAAATCTCAAAGGAGGAATCGGCATGGCCGACCGCATCAAACAGGCTGTTGAAATCGCCCGAGAAAGATGAACGCTCACTTTCATCGGGCACCTACATCTATAACAGCCAGAAAGGATTCACTCCTCTCTTATAAGATTCTATCGTTTTCTTCGTAACATTTCATATTTGGATTCAGAGTGCTTTTACCATGTGGAAAGGTGCATCTTGATACAAGCCCGACTGATCTAATGCATTGTCTATATGTTCATATCCGTATTTTTCATACATACTAACAGCATTTCCAAACTGATGATAAGAAACAATATACATATACACATATCCGGCACTAACAGCACGCTGCTCTATGAATTGAAGTAAACGTTTTCCAATACCTCTCCCTCTAAGCTCCGGTCTAAAATGAAATTTCGATAACTCAGCATAACCATGTGGTAAACCTTTGGTCGGATAAAAGCCACCTCCGCCTAATATTACACCATTACTTTCCACTATCCAGTATTCTGCACCTTTAATATTAAAAGTCTGAAACATTCTATCCGTATGCGGATCATCATAAAAAGTACCGACCTTAGGAGCTCCATGCTCCTCTACTGACGCACGAAGCACCGATGCTATTGAAGCATTATCTGATTCTTCTATCGGTCGTATAACAATTGGCTCATTATTATCAACGGTAAGACCGGTCTCCACACTATTTATTATCTTATAAATAGAATCCATACAATGAACCAATCTTTGTAGTTGACGATCTTCTAAGTGTGAGAATATCCTTTCAATAGATTGATTTGCAGCAGTATTCAAGCGGTAATAAACCTCACATCCTTTTTCTGTGAGATTTACCAACCCCATACGATTATCCTTTTCCGTGCTTTTTCGAAATATATACTCTTTCTGTTCCAATTGTTTTAATAAGCGGGATAACAAGCCTTTATCCATGTTTAATTCATTGGATATATCTTTAGAACTCCTGTCAGGGTGTAAATAAACATCCTGAATAATACGCACCTCCGGAAGTCCCAATTCACTTCCTAAATAGTATTTGTTGAGTATACCTAATATTTTCGTATAATATCTGTTGAAAGACCTTATACGACTTATATATTCTTGCTTCATGGCACAAAGATAAGTCTCTTTGTTGACTTTATCAACAAAAAGACTGCATATCATAGAAGATTTTCTTTCGCATCAGGGGCATGCTGAAAAATAGCACCTACTATCTGACAATCATCCAGCTCCTTACAATCGCCACAGGTATTATATCCCTTCTCATTTACACATTTTCGAATTGAACAATAATCATTGCAATACGCAAATTTCGCTCCGTCCGTGCGACACCCCATACAATTTATGGTTGCCGGTGTAATTTCCGGTGCATTGTTCATTATGCTCCACTTTTGGGCGGTTTTCTCTCTTAATTCATTATCATCTCGGACAGTGGCTATACGGGCATCGCAATTTTCGCAATCTAATCCGCAACATGCAATTAATTGTTTCATCATTTCGGGTTTCATTATTCGACAAAAATAAGAATAAAAAACAAGAATATGAGCAGATAAGAGGCATTTGATTACCTTCTACTACGCATGATATAGATACGCACATGATCACCGCCACAATGGAAGGTAATGCTGCAGCACAGGACTTTCTCTCACATCTCCCTCTGAAAGCGACATTACCCTTTATACCCCGTGGAGTAGCGTTGCAATTTTCTGCTTTCCTTGCTCCTACGCATCTATCTTCCGAAAAGTTCGTTGCAGTCGTACTCATGACCAATTCCTTTGTTACGGTCTGCGAATGGCAGTAAACCGATAATACATAACAGCCCATCCATGACCGCCATGACCAGTATCAGCAGGGGGAGGTAAGTGATGCCTCGCAATACCATTTGTACAAAAGTATCTTGATGAAGAATCGGCACAAGCAATTCATAAGTAAACGGATTTTGGTTTATCAATTGACATGAAGTAAGCAATAGATAGATATCTCGATAAAAAAGTTCTCAAAAGTCCTTTCTTGCTGACTCCACATTTTTACAAAAAATGCAAAACAGGGATCAACCAATTGTCTTTATGCAAGAATAATGTATATTTATAAGAAATAAAGTAGAAGGAGGCAATAGGAAGTTAATATCGTAGAGACAAGAAACGAACTCACTGACAAGAGATAATTAATATCCTGAAAGCAGGAAGTTAACTTCCTGCTTTCAGGATATTAATTTCACGGAACGAAACTACATTAAATTGAAAAACAGAGAAAGAATCCAATAAAAAAGAAAGCTTTTTCTTCTGGAGTTCATTTACACACGTTTATTCTTTAAATAGCATTTTGCAATCAAATCGATTCTTCGATTTAACTTGATCACAAAAAACAGTCTAAATCCTTTCTTAAAGAACACAATCTTTAAAAAAAACAAAACGCACGAATCATGCTATTGCAAAATCCATGCGTTTTTATTCTATTCCAATCTTTCAGGCCGGAAAAAATCGTTTCTCCGCATTTTCAAAATACAAAATGACAAATCGATTACTTATCCGTTATTCCACTCATGATTTTCAATGCTGCATTCAATAAAGTTTCATTCGTATTGCCAAAAGGCAAATAAGTACTCAGATAAGAATCTTCATTGTATTCGTATGTAGGTTTGAAACCGGTGGCATAATCTGACTTTTCTTCTGCATTGTATACATTGCAAACAACCAGATTCAATATAAACCGATCCGTTGGATGAACAAAAGGCTTTGTAGCAACATATTCCCCCGCCGTTTTAGTACCTATCAATACAACCTTCATATAAGGATTAAGACAATTGATAACCATCTCCGCCGCCCCTCTGGTAGCATTGGTAGTCAGTACATAAACAGTAGACAGGTTAAGATTGGCACCGGATTGGATAAGCTCCGGATTGAATGTCAAATCCTGATTTGCTTCCACGCGTTTATCACTGTATCTCAATAGAGCCAACAATTGATTCATCTTATCAGCCGGAGCAAGCATCGTACAGAGCAACTGGGCACAATCTAAACTGCCTCCGGTGTTATAGCGTAAATCTAATACAAACTCATTTACCCCTCCTGTCTGGAAATCCCGGAAGGCCCTACGCAAATCATCATTATAAGCCTGACTGTCTGTCGTCGGCCCTGCCTTAAATTCATTATACATCAAATAGCCTACCTTTTTCCCATTCCATGGAATAATCTCAAAACGGTGAACAGGCTTATCCACCAAAGAACGTGAAGCGGGCATTGTCGTCTCTCCTATCGGCACCACCCCACCGGTTACCTCACCATCTTCACCGACAACTTCTTTATAAACACCTATCTGAAGTTGACGGGTACTTCCCTGCAGTAATTCCGATTCAACCTTTTTAGTGATATAATCTCCATTCATCATCATAATCCAATGACCACGCTGCAATCCAGCTTCTTCGGCAGGCGATCCGGGCACCACATAAGAGATTAAAGCGTTATACGCTGTATCATTATCAAGCACTTTATATAAAGTATAATCAAAACCATAGCTCGGAATAGGTTCATCCAGCAAGGAGTCGATCTTACTAAAGCCATTATCCATGGAAGCGACGGCTTTTTTCAGAAACGCTTCCGGTTTCTGAAAATAGTCCGGAGCAGCAGGTGATGGCATATCTCTATACCACAGATACTCCTGACGCATCACACTGTCTATCCAAATATCGCGTCCCGTCTCCGGATAATATTCCGGCCAGCGGTCTACACCACAGGAAAAAAGACTTGTCAGTATAAGAGTTCCCAGTAAGGGAAGTATCAATCGTTTTCCTCTTTTCATAATTTATAGGCAATCTTAATCTGCGCAAATGTAGTGAATACTTAGCTTTCATACCACAATTACGATATAAAAAGATATAAAGGAGTTTCGAAAAAAGTACTCTTCTTATCACACCAGATATAGAAGGTACTACACACAAACAAAACAAATAATAATCCCTATCTTCACAGATGGGAATTATTGAGACTCCTTTTCCAATTTCTGTTATACAAATTTTATCGGTAGGATTAAACTTTCTTCTTTTTATTGATACAATATTCTTCTAAAGAATAAAACCAATCAGTCCCTTTAATAAAAAGGGGCTGTCCCAAAAGCCAAATCCTTACTTGTTTAACTTACAATCCGTAAGTATTCAATGAAATATCATCCAATAAACTTGAGATTATTACTTTTCCTAATTAAGGAACAAGGGTGATTTCACATTTTTTACTGTTAAACAGTAAGTAGCAGTAAAAGGCTATCCGACTTTTTGGATAGCCCCATGAAAGAAACGAAATATTACTACTATCTTCACAGACCATAGTCAACATAGTAAAGTTTAGTATCCGGTACTAATCTATATCCTTGATACAACGGACATGTACTCCATAACGTGTAGAATGTGTAGTACGAACACGTATACCAGAATTGTCAGTCTTTAGTTCCAACAAGTAAGGATTAGTTCCTCCTGCATCTTCTTTTATCGTACTCCAATATGTTGTGTAAGATTCTACTTGAGCAAGACCTGTTGAGTTCAGATCTCTGTATCCACCTTTAGATGGCATAAATAAGTAATCATCTTGTTTTTCTGCGGTAGGCAATGTCACAGTTCCAAACCAATAGCCTGCTACACCATTCTTTAATCCATATACATATCCGGCACTAACCAAATTATCAAAATCCGCTTTTGATGGTGTTTTCCAACCAATCGGACATGGATCATTTAAAGGATTCCATCCGGTATAAATTTCTTCCTTATCAATATCCAAAGGATCCTTACAATTCCAATTATAATAGTCTCCTCCATTCCAAACTTTACTTATGTACTCCTGTGTAGTGGCAAATTTACCAGAGCATAAATTTCCAGACGCCCAGATTGAATTGCCTACCCAATATCCCTTTACCCAAATAGCCTTAGCCACCAAATCTGAAGTTATGTTATTGACCAATCCTCCTAAAGCATACTCTTTACCATTAATGCTCCAGCCCACATGAACCCGTCCAGAAGCTTCCAATCTGGTACCAGAAAGTTGAACAGAACCATTCTGCTCCACATGCTGTCTTAATAATTTAGTTCCTTTCGGAATAATAATATCCCTTCCTTCCTGCTTATTCACATCATATGAAAGCGTATATATCGGAGTTACAGGTTCTGGAGAATCATCGACAACACACCGAACAGTCCTAAACCAATATCTACCCGAATTAGGGGAAATAAGAAAATCTCCTCTCCCCCCTACTATAGCTACACAGGCATTAGTTGCCGTTGCAGAAGAGGAATTATAATATGCCCCAAAAGATAAATTAGTCAATCTACCGTTACTATTATCTCTCAAACCGGATACAGGAAAATAAATATTTAATAAAGTTGTACCTGCCGGTACTTCGTATTGTCCCCATTGATGAGACTTGGAATTATCCTCTCCATAGGGACCTATCGTTGTAAGTAAATCGTGATTGTTCTCTAAAGTTTTCAATTCATATCCCGATGGGGTCTTCCACTTCTTTCCAAGAGGTGCCCATCCTCTTGCAGTCATATATCTACAAATATCTCCAATTCCTTTCGAATAGTCATCAATATTCAATCCGGATAAATTATCCTCTCTATTGCTTTGATTCAATGGCGGGACTATTTCATTAATAGCATAAGGGATATTTCTAATATCATATACTTCACTAGTCGGATTAAAAGTAACCTCCGGAGTGGAGGCATCTCCTCCTAATGCAAATAAAGATCCATATCTAAAATAAAGCCCCTGATAACGTTCATGAGGTGCTCTCTGCCCCTCACTCGGGGTATCATCAAAAGTCAGTTTTGTTCCGTCCCAATAAATATTCGACCCGGCAAATTGAGGTAACGATGTTTTTAATTCGATCAAACGGGTATTCCCCACACTATTATACGCACAGATTTTTAGATCCTGATTTCCAATGCGTCTTCGATAAAACAAATATAAATCAGTACCTCCTTCTAAAGATGTCTCTATCTCAGTTCGTCTATCCAAAGAATTGACCATGGTAGCTAAACCTACGTTTCCATTGCCGGATTGGGTATCAGACTGAATATATGCACTAACAATATGTTCTCCAATTAGTACTCCATTATTACCGGATTCATAGTTGGAAAGAAAAACATTCTGTTTAGTCACAGATATATCTTTCACCAAATTACCAATTGTAACTCTAACAGTTCCTTCAGCCGAAACAGAATTAGTAAAGTTAACCTTAATATCTGTTGAGTTAGAGTTTATTGTTTGTCCGGCTACCAGTTCCATCCCTCTTGCGTTAAGCAATTCGATGGACGACGAAGGTGCCACATTCCCTCTATCATAAGCATTCGTAGTGACTGTAGTCACTATAATATCATTTTGTTCTCCGTCCGCATAAAAACAAAACTCTGAATTCGACAGGCCTAAATAATATTGGCCGTTAGCCACTAATTCATGAAAATCATCCAGCAAAGTAACCCGGCATACAACCCCTGTACCCGGTTGATAATTCACTAAAGCCTCCTCAATAGTAGCATATCCCCTATTCTCCACTGACTCTACATTGATTTTATAGCTGACATTGGGCTTATTTAATTGTGCACTACTTTTAGGACCACCAAGCTTCACGTAAAAATATCTATCAATATTATTACCAAAATGTCCTGACAAAATGATCCCATACTCTCCACCTCTATTATCTCCGGTCAAGAATGGATATACATAAACCGGACGGTCAGAAACATCCGACTTAGTAGTATTTCCCACAATATCACTAATTATCAGTCCTGAAAGACGAGTAGCAGTATCATCTTTCGTCCCATAATCAACAACCTCCTGAGGCGTCACCCTATCAATTGGAAGCATATTATCAAAATATCCCACTGACGGGACATCGACAACTGTGAATCCTGTCAATATAAAACTATTTTTCTGATTCGCTTTTGTCGCATCAATGTATAGTTTAGAAACTATTCTGCTCAAATTCACCACTTGTTCCAATGACATATTTTTCTCTATTTTATCGACCCGAATCATTGAAGTCATTGGAATCTTCTCATTAACAAAAGGAATTCTTCCCTGCGGATTGGAAAGTGGAGTCAATCCTGCACCTCCCGATGAAACCGGATCACCAAATGTCAGCAGACCGGCTATCTCATCATATGTTTTCCCACTGAAAGACTCCTTTTTACTCATAATCATTGCATCCGCATTCGCAACAAAATACAACACATGCGGTTCATTACTTACTGATAGCTGCACAATCATCTGACCGGCTATTTGTTTAGTCGGTACAGCCTCCACAAAAACAGCATCCGAAGTTGTTGCTCCTCCGGCCGGCAGTTTAAATGATAATACCCATGGATTATCAAAATCACCATCATTGTGAATTGTTGCTTTGGTAACCGGTTTATTGAAAGAACCCGATTGAAACTTTACAGCAATATTAGCTTTCCCTTCAGGTGCTTCAGGTATACGTCCTGAAGCATCATTAATAATATTTTCGTCCGTACATGCATATAAAAACATAAACAGAACGAACAGTATACTTATATAGTTCATAGATTTCTTTTTATACATAAAACAAGGACGTAATTCAATTTATACTACGGGGAGCCCATTTAGGCCTGACAACCAGATCTTTATTCACATTAGAAATAACAGCCCCTAACATATACTCTTTTCCATCCACAACCCAACCGGTATGGAGTCTACCGTCTGAAGAAGTTAAAACCTGATCAGAAAGTGTTATGCTGTTGCCAGCATCGACATATTGTTTTTTGATAAATATATTTCCTGAACTCACAGTTGTACGGGCATGTGCTTCATCTATATTATAAGTCAACATATATAAAGGCTTGATCGATTCAGGACTGTCATCTACCACACAACGAACAGGCATCAAATTCGCATCTCTAAGCACTCCAGCATGAATGAATGGAATATCATTCTGCTCTTGCTGAAACGTATATATCCGTTCTCCGCTTTTAGGGGAACTACACATATATCGGATATAACAACCTTTCTGAAAATATCCACCGCTCACACTTGCAGAGCCACTGGCGGGGAAAAAATATCGATTGTCAATTCTGATACCTTGTTCCAAGGAAGTATTTCCACTCCAATCTGAGTTTTCACCGATATCGGTCCAAATTCCTTCTGTTTTCTTTACATCAGCAGAAATAATAGCCCGCCAATCTTCCTTGGTAGGCGTTCTCCATTTCATTCCTTTCTCTGATCCGGGTGCAATACCCCTTCTTGATAAAAATATACAGATATCCCCTATATCATTATTAGGAGAGAAAGGCATATTTGACATAGACTCCGGATAATCCATATCAGTAAGATATGGAATATCACTGCTTACTGTATATCTGGCACCTGAAGCGTTCCAGATAATCTCTGATAATTGGTTATTACTTCCTCCCGAACGGGCAACTATTCCACCATACTTGAAATATACACCTTGATAATGTTCATGAGGTGCTTTTTCCCCTTTCTGAGGTACATTATCAAATGTCAATTGCTGTTTTAATTCATCCCAATAAACATTGGAACCTGCTATTCCAAGCCCATTCACTATAATCGTTCTGCGAAGTCCGGCTGCATAAATCAGTAAAGTATCCGAAGTCACGGCTGCTGTTTTACGTTTTATTGTCAGAATCCCATTTCCCCTTCCGGTTGTCTTATCATAAGAATATGTCAGTTTTGTCTTACGCATATCAAACTTAGAACTCACATTTACCACTGTACCATCCGATGAATACAAACCATCTGATAAACGAATGTTTTCTTCCGCAATATTTTTTGTTACAAAATGAACATTACTCTCTGTTTCATAAGAATAAGGAACTTCTACCTTAGAAAATTGAATCTCAACGCCGGAAACATCAATGTTGTCAGTAGCATTTCCCCAAGGCAAAGCAACAATATTATCAATCACGACCCCACTCGTAGTGATAGTGCCCATTAATTGATAATATTTATTCCTTTGAGATTGACCGATTGATAATTTATGAGTTTCCGGTACGCCATCACGAAGAAAAGTCACCTTAATATAACAAGGTATTCCTCTCCCCAGTAATTCTCCTATCAAATAATTGGAGCGTATGACAGTGTAATTCTCCGTACCATCATCAACAGATAATATCTCTATATCCCTATTTATCATTTGGTCGTATCCTAAAATTAGTCCGTCGTAATTCAATGGATATAAATAAGAAAAAGACGGATAAGAATAAAAGGTAGCCGCTTTCAAAAGAATTCTGTTTTTCGCATTACTTCTTCTCAACTTCAATTGAAGTTTAGCAGCAAGACGCTCCAACTCGACATCAATCACATTTTTCCATAATACACCATTATCAAAAGATACAGTTCCATATGAACTATTGTCTTCTCTTACCTTTACTATTACTCCCTCTCTGATCCAGGCTAATGGTAACCCTCTCTCCGATTTCCCGTAAATACTGGGTATTTGAACTCGGTTAACTTCGTCTTTTGTAGAAGCATCATTCAATTGTTGTGTCATCTCTACTGTTTCATTGGCAACAGCATACAAAGTATAATTACCAGGAATAATGGAAAAAGTAAAATTCCTATCTACCGGGTTATCGATCATCTGATTTATGACAACCTTACCTAAAGCAGACACTGCAATAAAACGGAATTTAGAAATAGTAACTCCACCCTCTACAAAAGAACGTGTGGAAAGCTCTATTTGAACAGGATTACTATTCTGAATCTGATCCATAAACTCATCTTTATCCGCAATACAACTATATATTAGTTGCAACAGAAATAATAATGGGAGAATTCTTTTTATAGCTTTTCTCATACTCTCTTTACAAACTATTTTATAATGATTAGACCTCCGGATTGATAGAAATAATTTCCCAACCATTAATCTTCATCGAGACCAAAGTCAACCCATCAAACTTGAGTTCAATTTCATAATAATCTTCTCTATCAAGATCCATCTGTTGATTATATTTAGGAGATTTCATTATCTCCTCAATAATATTCAACCCTTCGAATTCTGGTATAATATTATTTCCACGGTTATCCAAAAAATGTAAAGAAACCCAGCGGTCCTCCATTAAACGCAATATATTATATGTAAATATTTTCCCCTCACTTCTAGTATTAGAAGACAACGGAACATATATTCTTTCCAAAGCATCATTGGGTATGGCATTTCTGTAATTATACCTTCCGTTATCCGCTGAGAGAACAGGAGTATACTCCATATGCTCCAAGCCCAATACACGAAGTTCCACACGATTTGTATTCTTTGTAAAATCAATCATGTAATTAAACTCTTTTCCCGACCTCACCTCTACATTTTCTACCATTCCCACAAACAAGTCTTTTAAAGAGTCCGGAAACAAAGTGCCTTGCCTGACAGATACAACTTTCAGCCGAAAATCATTTAAGGATGTTATGAAAGGCTCAAGTCCGGATTTAAAGAACTCTTCAGCCGTACTATCGAATGTTCCGATATGATAATCAGCCAAATCCCCACCGATAGCTACAATATCATATCTGCCATCAGGCAGATTAAGTTTCATAATATTTCCGCCCGAAAGATTATATCCGGAATCAACTTTCATCGTAACAAATTTCTTTTCGGAATCGAAAACATATACTGTTACAACATCCACAGAAGAAGAAAATAAATCTTCGTTGGCAGGATTCAACACATATCTGAACTTCAAGAAAGTTCCCTGTGAACAATCATCGGTATTCTCCGAAATACACCCTGATAATAAAAAGAAAAAGAGAAAACAGATAATCTGAAACTTTATTTTCTTATCTTCCATCGCTACTAATATCTTGATGAATTAATTTTAGAAGAAGGGGCATTTTAAGATACCCCTTCAATTTAGAAATGGTTTATACTTCCGGTTTGATAAACACAAGTTCCCAACCTTTCACTGTAACTGTTACATCAACATTAACTGCATCCGGATCCGGATCAACAGTAACAGGAGGTACAGGAACATCCATAATTTTTTTAATATCAGCTAAATCCAGTTGGTATACTTTTCCATTAGCAAATTCTCCAATGTATGATGAGGAAGTATTATCTTTTAAAGCTACTACGTTCAACCAACCTGTTTTCGAAAGAGCTCCAACTCCATTCATTTTATATTCAACTTCCATAATCACATGAGGATGATATTTAGCAGCCTCTTCTTTAGTTGTCGCAGCGGCAGATAAAGAGGCAATATGGAAATCCTGTGGAAAAAAATTATAGCCATCAGCTTTGCCAGAATCAAACTTAGTAATAGGAGTCCCGATAAATGTATTGTATAAATTTGATTTAGTACCACCAGCAGTATACGCAGTCGTCCAATCAGGAGCCGAAGCTTTGGTTGTTTTTACAACAGCAGCATCTGCTCTTTTCTGTTTTACATTATTCAAATAGATTCCTTTAACCTTAAGTTCTGCCAGATTTGTGAATGAACTTCCTAAATCTCCTTTAACTTCAACACGAGCCATCTCCGGTGCTACTTCTATAGAACAGGTAGAAGTAGATCCCCCAGTAACAATTGCAGCACCTCCAACCACACGTACTGCATCAGATGTCACACCTCCCTGACGAGAATTGACATCATCAGTCTTTGTGGCAGAACCATCAATATTACCCTCTACTTCGATATAAGTAGCTGCACCGGAAATCTCAACCGTTTTACTTCCTGTTCCTGTATCCAATCCTGTAAAATCAGAAACTTGAAGTGTCAAAGTATTGACAACTCCACCATCTTGAGCAGTCTTCGCATACAACTTTACAGTTCCACTCATAGTCACCATATCTCCAGAATTAGCAATATTATCAATTGCCCTGGTATGAGCCATAGCCGGTAAATTAAGTACTACAGAAACCTTCTTAGACATTGAAACGGGAACTATTTCCTCGTTAGAACACGATGTAATCACCAGAGCAGTACATGCTACTGCCAGCATAGAATTCACTTTCATCATAAAAATAAAATTAAAAATTACTATTGTTTATTTAGTTCGTAATACACTTTTATATATCCCGCATAACGGAGTTTAGGAAAAAAGTGCTCTTTGATATAGCGATACGGTTTACCGCTTTTCAAATCCATCAGTTTACGTTCTCTACCATCTTTTATACTTATATGATCGATGATATCCAACACCTCTCTTTTATAACTTATATCAGACTTCAAAATCATCGTTCTCAATTCACTCCAATTTTCTCCTCCATTATAAAGTTCTAACTGTTCATCTTGGATAGCTGTATTCTCTTTTAAAAAATCACAAAGACCCTGGATACGGTTAGCAGCTAGCTGCTTATTATAATCGTATTTCCCCTCAATAGAAGCAAATCCTCCAATAAGTACTTTTACAACTTTCGAATCATCAGCAGCATTAAGCTTATTAATAATATCTATTATTTTAGCACAAACCTCTCTGTTATTCATGTAACCGCTATCCACTTTTGCACTGTTCCAAGGGAAATAAATCAAAAGACTATTAGCCACTTCTCCATTAGCAAGTTTTTCCTTATCTCGGATAATATCCGATTTAGAGAAAGGTTGTACAAATTTCTCCTTCTGGGAAATTTCCTGCGCAACTGTCATCGCAGCTCTCTCTGAAATAATATCATTTTCTCTGATATTCTCGGCTATTAAGGGCAAAGTATTATCAACGATATCCAATACCAATTCTCCTCTTTTCAAGGCCAATACCTTTCCACAACCACAATCATCTCCACGTAACTCCAGTCTTGCATTTCGCATCCATTCCTGAGCAGGTAAAACGGCTGAATATTGTACTGTTCTTTGTTTTTCCGGGCCATAACCTTTCAATACGAGAAAATATTGTTCTTTTTGCTCTTTCAAAGCTACCTTGCGATACTCTTTCGAAGAAACGTACCTTTGATAAGCTTTGTATTCCATCCGTCCTTTTAAAAGTATTTTGGGTAACTTTGCAACACTATCTTCACCATGCTCATAAGATATAAGTACCGGAGTATATTCAACTGAGTGATTAGTACTTACTTTGACATTTTCAATATCTATTGTCATAGTTAAGCGTACCGAATCACCATCCAATTCCATTTGGCAATCAGGTACGGATATTCGATTGTACTCTGCTTCCATAGCTCCAATATCAAAAGAGCTCCATATGATAAGCCCTAAAACAAAATATCTTTTCATATATTTTTCCATATTACACTCTACTTAATTACATAAATCAAAGACAGTCCTACCTTTGTTGGTCCGACAAAATGTTTATTACCTGAATTTATTTTCTCACTACAACGGTAACAAGGATACTTGTCATATTTTGCATAAGCATATCCCAAGCCTACCGTCACCTCCAGATTCCACCGATTAGATAAAATCCACTGATACCCATAAGAAACTCCGGTTCCAGCAAGCCATCCCTGATAACGATTATTCTTAATAAAATTTGTTTTTATTCCCCAAGGAAGAGTCCCGCTCAGATTATAAAAAGCATAATGTGTATGTAAACCAATAAAATGTCCTCTATATCTCTGGCAGGTCCAGTATCTGACTTCAGGTTGCACCATCCAGTGCTTTATTTTATGATTATCAGAGAATGTCCACGGATTATAATTCCCGGATAAATCCAAAGTCCATTTGGGACCTAATCCGAATTCCATTCCCAAGTTGATAGTAGAGGTCATGTCATACAATATGTTGGTCTTTGCAACGATATTTTGAGCATAAAGAAGGTTACACTGCCCTAACAGGACACTAATTAAAAAAGACCATATTACTTTCTTATTCATGATTATCTGAACTAATTTATTTATATATTGATATCTATCTTTTTATTTCCGGAAACCCAATGTGACCGATTCACGGATATTTCTGGGAGTATCTCCTACATAACGTTTACAGTAATTACAAAAATTCGCATATGTAGAAAATCCAAATTCATCCAATATCACTTTTATAGGAATATCTCTATCCAATAGTCGCGCTTTTACGTGTTGTGCTTTTTGTTTCATCAACCATTTGCTGGGTACTTCCGAAAAACAACTGTAAAAAAGCCGTTGAAAAGTCTTCAATCCATACCCACATTTATCTGCAAGTTCCTGCACGGTTCTGGCCTCCAAATAAACTCCCATAACTTTATCTTTAAAAGTAAGCGAAGCAGCTATCGAATGATAAAAAAAATTCACTTTTTCCTCTTTGGTATAATAAGCCCGAAGAATGAGAAATAACTCCTTTTGTTTCAATTCGTGCATGTGCTGACAGCTCATACCTGAATCCAAATACTTGACTAATAATTTTAGAAAAGTATCCAATGGAACACGAATATCAAGTGATTTAAACTCATATTTAAAATCAGTGATAAACGCTCCTAATTGTGACAAAGAAAGTTTATCACACAACTGAACGGGTATTCCATAAGAAAGAATTATTAAGTCTGCACTTTCCTTGGCGAAAATTTTGAAATCAGCAGATCTTGGCAAATAAATCATTTCTCCTTTACCAACCTCGTAACCAACACATTCATTAAAATCAACTATTAAAGCACCTTCCAACAGAAAAAAAAAATAGTTATTTTTAGCAGAAAGTTCGCACCAAGTTTTTCCCTTTTGCAATGTTAAGTGCCTGAAACCGATCTCCGGATTTCCATTATAAAAAAGACAATTCAAATGTTCATCTAAATAATTAACCCTTTTTGCTTGCCTCATTTGTTGTTTCATTATATATATCTTCATAAAACTGTTTTTAGGGAGGGGGGGGATGACGACGCACATATGTCGAATAATCAATAAAATTCTACTCTATCCACAAAACACACTTTAACACCTCATCACAGACTCCTAAACAACAGAATATATCAGTAACCCAATATATCCTGCATTTTTTTGCAAAGAAACGCAACAATAAGCTACCACCTGTTACCCGAACAAGACCTTTTATTCACTCTATAAGACACTCTAAAAAATAAAATATGCAACTCTCTATAAAACAATAATTTATATAAAAAAAGAAAAGAAGAAAAAATAGAAATCATATTTTGAATAATAATTGAAAAGAAAATAAATGAAAATTATATCGACATCAGTAAAACAAACCATTTGTCAGAAAATAAAAAAAGACACTACTTCTCTTCTCAAAAACATCTTTTCAGATTAGCTAACATAATAACACAAAAAAAACACTGAAGTATATTGGTCATAAGGTTATCATATCATCTGAATTCATAAAAAGCTTTGTTCTGCAATGACTCCTGCACAAATTAGACTAGACTGATAACCAGTAAATATACCGATACCTCCTGTAACATTTGAATATAATGAATAAAATTCTTTCCACTATCAATGGTATGTTTTTCCCAAAACAAGTAATGATGATATTTAATCGAAGTATTGGCATTAGCATTAGCCTCAAAAGCAGAATCCTCAGTTATTATTTTCAGATTCAGAACTTTATTTTGAAAACGTTGCCGGACGTAAAATATGAAAAATCCTCGCACAGTATTATCTATTTCAACGTTAATCCATGCTCTCACCGATTTTCCCGACCTATTTTCATATCATTCTTATATAATCTCCATTCACCACCTACATTTTTGCATTCCAAATTAAAAGGCTCAAACACCAACTGAATTGCTAAATCTAAATCATCGACCGGGAATATACCGGTAAAGCGCAAACTGTCACAATATCTGTTACATAACACGGTTATTCCGTATACTTCTTGGAGTTTTTTGATCACATCATTTAATGGTATATTTTCATATACACATTGTTTTCTTACCCATACCGGTTCTAATTCTTTTTGGATATTCAAAGATACTTTTCCGAGAACAACAGAAATATTCTGATTAGCTGTTAAAATCTGTCCACTGTTTAGTTTACCGTTTTCCACTTTAATCTTTCCTTGAAAACAATATGCTTTAAATTGACCGTTCTTTTGACTAACGCTGAAACGTGTACCAAGAACGGAAACCTTATATGGATCCGCATTCACAACAAAATGGCTTCCCTTATACACATCAAAATATGCCTCTCCCTTTAACTTCACTTCTCTGAAAAAACGGAATCCCCAACGATTATAGTGAAGTGAGGTATTCCTATTGAGACATGCAACAGAGTGATCTGGAAGTTCAACCAATATTCCTTCTTTTTCCGCAGAAAAAACAGTCAATTGCCCCATAGAATACCATCCCAAGACAACCACTACGACACATGCACATATAGCCACTGCAGACCAAATTCTTTTCTTTTGAACTTTTCTTTTTTTCTTCTTGATAATCTGCGAAAAGGTAGAAGTCATTTCCTGACGTTCCTCATTACTCAGATGTATCTCATTGAGTGTAACATCTTCCAACAATTCTTTTAAATCTGAATTTTGCATTCTGGTTACTTGCTCTTTTTCCATCATAGCCTGTCAATTATAAATAATACAAACAGAGAAACGGCTTCTTCTATTTTATGTTTTCTCATTATTTTCAATGCTGATGAAAGAAGATTATAAATAGATTGTTTATTGATTCCAATGGTAGTTACAATTTCTTCTATATCCATATCACGAAAATAGCGCAAATAAATAATTTCTCTTTGTCTTGGACTAAGTTTATCTAACATTTTCTGAACAAAACTACTTTTTTTCGCAATTTCAATATTATCTGAACTCTGAACCTGCTTGACTGCCAATAAAAACTCTTCTTCGCTAATTTCCTCTATAGACAGATGAGGGGCTTTTTTCAGTTGATCCAAAAGTTTGTAACGTACTGCCCGACATAAATATGCCCGTACGTTCATCAAATCATCCAAAGAGTTCCGCTTTTCATATAGAGATATAAAAACCTCTTGTATCACATCCTTTACAACACAGCTATCCCGATTAATTTTCATTCCATAAGAATACAAAAAATCTACGTGTTCAGAAAACAATAAACTCCATTCTTGTTCATCTCCACTTTTTATTTTTCTCCAGTCTATATTTTTTTTCATAAACAAAACGTATTAGAATATTATATTCCAATTATTTTCAAAATAATATATTGTTATAGAAACAACATATTACATACAGAAGTAACAGGTTAGCACATCACAATATCAAAATTTTGGTTTTAAACAAAAGAAGGCAAAGAAAGTTCTGAAAGTCGAGACGTTATTTATCCCGTATCCAATAAATCAATCTGTTCTCATTATATCCTTGATCAATATGAAAAATGGGAAATATGATTTTCATACACCATATCTCCCACTCCATATCTAATAATTATTACCTTGCCTATTCAACAATAACAGCCCGATTCAATTTAGGTCCCCCAAAACGATTATTCGTATCACCCTCAGCTTTTTTAATAAGACGATTAGCGGATATACCATATTTATTAATCAGCAAATTATACACATAATCTATTCTCTTTTCACTTAATCACTGGTTTAGTTCCTTACTACCGGTATCTTTATCTGCTGAACCAATTAAAATAAATGTTTTGTTCCGGTCTGTCTTCATTGCATTTTTCACGTAGAATTTCAAATTTACTAATTCTTTTGAGTCCAAAACCGTTTTACCTATTTCGAAGAATAAAGCTACGGGTGAAGCAACGGGCCTTAATTCTACAACCACTTCCAGATCAGCTTTTCTGGCATTTTCTAATTCTGTAATCAGATGTTGTACCTTTAAATCCAACTCTTCATTCTGAATACGAAGTTCATTTATATAATTGTTGTAACGGCTATAGTCCGCAGTTGCAACTTTACTCACAGGAGTAAAAGTTGTTTTACCCAGTTTAAAGTTTAATCCTAATGTAACAGAACTCATACCTTCTCCCTTACATCCACCGACGACTCCATCAAAATTCTGATTAACAAACATTTGTCTCGTCCCCAGTGTTAAATCAATTCTTTTATTTAGACGGAAAGTATTTAATATACCCAGTGCAGCAGCAATTTCATCATTATGCTGATTACTACCATAGGAACGTGCCCATCCAAATCCCACAATAAGGAATAAAATTCCTTGTATCCGGCAAAAGCATTCGACCAGTTCCACATAAGGTCTGTATGTATATTTAAAATTCCGAATTTTTCCTTATAGTAATTCCGGCATTGCTTTTTGGCATACCCACTTTGAGTAGTTGTCAGACCTTTAGCCTGAAGTCCAGCATATTGTAAACGCACTCCATAAGCAGGAGTTATCCATTTACCTACCGATATGTCTAATGCGGGAGACAAACGATTTCCCAAAGTTACCTTATGGTCATACTCTCCTTCATAAACATTAATACCCCCGGCTATATTTACAAACCAATTATCAAAAAAACGATTAGTTTCGTAAGTCTTATGATGCAAAATACCAGATTCTTGGTTATCCGTTTTTCTGTTGAGCTATACCACATACAGACAACAGACTTAAAGCTATTGAAATAATTTCTCTTTTCATTTATTATCCATATTAATTAAAAACATATAAAACTGCTATTCATTACTCTTTATCAGTTAGCTTCATCTTGTATCCCGGAGTAAATTTCACCACTTTTCTAGCGGGAATCACCATATTCTCCCCGGTAGATGGATTCAACACATTTCGTGCTTTACGCATTTTTATAGAAAATGTACCAAATCCAACTAAAGTCACACTCTCTTCACGAAGTATAGCCTCAACCATAGCATTCATAACAACCTCTACAATAGCAGAAGCTTCTTTTGCATTCAGGTTACCCCTCAATGCCACTTTTTTAATCAAATCATGCTTATTCATTTTAAACAAATTAAATATTGACCATAAAAATAAAGATGATATTATAATTTGGCTGCAAATTAAAGGATATAAACAATATCCGCTATTACTTAATTCCCCCAATTGATTCACTTTATGCGACACAATATGATAACAAGAAATTTTAATGTAGTTTTATCAACGATTAAAGTACTATGATAACTAAAAAAACTATCTTTGTTTTCATTCAATAACCAGATATAAATAAAACACCTTATTACTATGATCGTACAGGATTTAAATTTTGATCAAACAGTCGCCATGGCAAAAGCCAAAGCGGAAAGCATGATACAAAACGGACTTTATTCACGTTTCGGGTTATCCGAAAAAGAGAGACTGGACAAAGCCCTTCTAGGCTGTATCGGAGAGTTGGCATTCCAAAAACACCTGAAAAATCTGGGAATCCCATTCGAATTGGACCAGACAGATTTCCAATCCCATCACTCCGATGAATTTGACGTAAAAGTAAACGGTGCCAAAATTGATATCAAAGTAGCAAAGAAAACAACTGCCAACCCTCCAACCGACAATTGGACCTATGGTTATCCACAAGAGCAGCACCCCGAAACCAAAGATTACGTCGTTGTAGGTTGGGTAGACTTCAACAGAAAAGAAGTTGGCTTTTATGGTTGGATCAGAGGAAAGCAAATAATGGAATTTAAAGTTGTCACCCAAAATTCTTATGCCAAGTATCCCTATCTGACACCTAACCATGAATTCAAATGGGGATGTCTCACCAAGGATTTGAATGAGATTTTGAAGTAAAACGATTAAATTATCCTTGAAAAAGACTCTTCATTGAAGTTTTTTCATTTTTCTTCAGAAATTCGTAGGGTATTCTCCGTTTGAACGATCTTATATACAGAAAGCAAACTATTATTCACCCTTTAAACTCTGAAAAAGATGAAAACGCAATGGATAAGATCAATCGGATGTATACTGGCAGTTTTGATTCTGTCGGGCATCATGCCACTGGCTGCACAGGACAATGCGGAAAGATACACCACGATCAGTGGAGTAGTCAAAGACAAACTCAACAAAAAGAAACTGGAGTATGTCAATGTATCGATACCGGGAAGCAGTGTCGGTACCGTCACCAACGCAGACGGTGAGTTTACTCTAAAGATTCCCGAGTCGGTTCAGGCCAAAGACATTGAAGCCTCACATGTAGGTTATCTCAATTCCCGTATCCCTTTAAAAGAAGAAAATCCCACAGAACGGATTGTCTGGCTCACTCCTTATGCCAACCTGCTTAGTGAAATCCTGGTAAGAGCCAGAGATCCACGCAGCATTGTGGAAGAAGCACTTCGCAAGATTCCGGCCAATTATAGTCCCCAGAGCAACATGCTCACAGGATTCTACAGGGAGTTGGCTCAAAAAGGGCGTCGCTATATCAATATTTCAGAGGCTGTAATCAATATTTATAAAACGCCCTACAATGAAACTGCCGAACACGATCGGGTTCAGATTTACAGAGGACGCAGACTGTTGAGCCAAAAACAGAGTGACACACTGGCTGTAAAATTACTCGGAGGCCCCAATATGGCCATTTATATGGATATAGTAAAGAACCCGGACTGCCTGTTGGCTCAAGAAGACCTATTGTTCTACGAATTTCGAATGGAAGACCCGACCAGCATTGACGACCGATCCCAGTATGTCATCAGCTTCCGTCCAAGAGTAAAATTATCCTATCCCTTATGCTATGGTACACTCTACATCGATAAAGAGCGACTGTCATTCACACGCGCCGAGTTTAACCTCAGCATGGATGATAAGAATAAAGCCACTCAAGCTATCTTAAGAAAAAAACCTTTCGGACTGCGTTTCAAACCGGTAGAAGTATCATACCTGATATCATACAAAAACCTGGGAGGGATCACTTACCTGAGTTATATCCGGAACAATATCCGCTTTAAGTGTGACTGGAAGCGTAAACTGTTTTCTACCAACTATACCATCTTATCGGAAATGGTGGTTACGGACAGGAAAGAAAACAATATTACAGCTATTCCATATAAAGCAGCATTCAAACAAAATCATGTATTCTCAGACAAAGTGGATAACTTTACCAGTGACAACTTTTGGGGAGGCTATAATATCATAGAGCCTACAGAGTCATTGGAGCATGCAGTAAACAAATTAAAAAAGCAGCAGAAGCAGTAATCACTTTTTATAGTATCTTTGACGAACTCTAACTCCCGATATATCCCCCAATATGCTGAACGACGTATTTATACTTACTCAAATAAAAGAAGGCAATATAAAGGCGTTTGAAACATTATTCCGCCAATATTATACTCCGCTTCGCCTATACGCCGCCAGCATAACGGGTGTACCGGACGTAGCCGAAGAAATCGTCGAAGAATTGTTCTATGTATTCTGGAAGGATCGGGAAAAACTTGAGATTTTTCATTCTGTCAAGAACTATCTCTATCGGTCTGTACGTAACCGCTCTATCCAATATTGCGAACATCAGGATGTCAAAAGGCGCTATCAGGATGCGATTTTATCCGTTCCGGTAAATATAGCTTCACCCGATCCGCAAGAGCAGATTGAGTACAAAGAACTGCAACAAATTATAAACCGAACCCTTGAGAAACTACCGGAGCGCCGTTTGCATATCTTCCGACTACACCACACAGAAGGAAAAAAGTATTCAGAAATAGCCTCTCTCCTCTCACTATCGGTAAAAACAGTAGAGAAAGAAATGACCCGTGCACTCCGGACTTTACGAAAAGAAATTGAGAATTATATCCAGATATCATGAATCGAATCGAAAAAAACAAGACCCAAACCGATCAGGCGTGGAATAAATTACACAATCGCCTGGAGACAGACGGACTGTTACCAACGGTGACAGAACGTCGTTTTGCCACACGTCCGACCGCATGGATCGGCATAGCAGCCATTGCAGCTATTATAAGCCTATGTGTTTACCTGCCTACGGTGTTACGGACCGACCGCCATCTTTCCGGCGGTGAACTATTAGTCAAAGCAAACAAAGAAGAGAGCATACTGGTCACCACGCTTGAGGATGGTTCCGTTGTCTATCTGTCAGAGCAGACTTCACTGGAATATCCCAAACATTTTTCTAAAAAAAGAAGAGAAGTGAGTTTGAAAGGAAACGCCCTTTTTGACATAGCGGGCAATCGTGCACGTCCTTTCTTCATCGAAACCGGAAAAGTACAGATCGAGGTGATAGGTACCGCCTTTCATGTGAGAAACAGTGGCAACTCTCCATTCGAATTAGCAGTTCAGAGAGGTGAGGTAAAAGTTACTCAAAAGCAGAATGGCCAGGAAATACATGTCAAGGCCGGAGAGACCGCTACTTTATTGGGCGATGAATGGCAGTTGACTGTGACCGAGAATTCCGAACAGTTTACCCGATACATGCAAAATATGCGTTTCAAAGACGAACAGTTGGATCACATCCTGCATGCCATCAACCTTCGCCAGACGGAAATACATCTGCAAAGTTCCCCGGAACTGGGGAAACATGTACTGACGGTTTCGTTCTCAGAGGATTCTCCTGAGAAAATGGCCGAGCTAATCGGCCTTGCACTGAACCTGAAGTGCACACGCAATCAAAACATAATCACCCTCTCCGAGTAATCCCGGAATCAAAACCCCAAAACAATGAAAGCCTCGAAAAGTCTCTGCCTGCAATGCCTGTTCACCTGTCTGCTATTATTCATAGCAGCCCGGGTAAAGGCGGATGACTCCGGTATACTCGATCGTATCATCCGGTTACCGAAAAGTGAAATGACCGTTTATAAACTACTTTCTAAAATAACGGAAGAGACAGGATACCTGTTCATCTACGACAGCAAACTGGTTGACAATGAACGTACGGTAAAGTTGAAAGGTGGAAAACAGACCGTACGCCAAGCCATTTACAGTATAATTGGTAATGACAACCTTAAACTACGTTCGGTAGACAAACACATCATCATTTATCGACCGGAAACGGCATTAAGTATAAGTAAGGAAGAAGGTTTATGCAGAGACAGCACACTCTCATTCACTCTTGAAGGAACATTAATAGACCAACTATCCAGAGAGCCGATCCCCTATGCTACCGTAGGTGCCGAGGGTTCCTCCATCGGTAGTGTCACCAATCAAAACGGGAGTTTCAGGCTTCATCTGCCCGATTCCCTCCGAAACGGCCGGATTCGCTTTTCACATCTGGGCTACGTACCGCAAACCACGGATGCATCCCTACTTGCCGGACGAAACGGAACTTTTGCTCTGGAGCCTAAGGTAATTCCCCTGCAAGAGGTTATTGTACGCATTGTCAATCCGGTGCGTCTATTGAGAGAGATGCTGCAATTCAGAAAAAAGAATTATTCCAAAGTCCCTGTCTATCTGACCTCTTTCTATAGGGAGGGTATCGAGCAAAAGAACCGGTTTGTCAGCCTGACTGAGGGAATATTCAAGATATATAAGGCTTCGTCAAGTACCCCGGAAAAGACCGACCAAGTAAAGTTGTTGAAAATGCGCCGTATCACTAACCAAGCTGTAAAGGATACCTTAATTGCTAAAATGAAATCGGGTATTCATGCCAGCATCGAGTTAGACCTAATCAAAAGTTTGCCGGATTTTCTGCTTCCGGACTCCAAAGAATGTGTCTATGTCTACACTTCCAGCGACCTTGCTGTTATCGATAACCGGCTTGCCCATGTAGTCTCCTTTGAACAGCGTCCAAGTATCAAGTATCCCTATTATTGCGGTGAACTCTACATCGACTCGGAAAACAGCGCCCTGCTCCGGGCACGATTCGAGTTGACTCCGCGGTATATACATAAAGCAGCCAACATGCTGGTTGAGAAAAGAAGCCGCAACATCCGGATTATTCCCCAAAAGGTGGTTTATACCGTATCCTATAAACCTTGGAAACAGACATATTACATCCACCATGTACGCGGAGACTTACACTTTAAAATAAAACAAAAGAACAAATGGCTCAACAATACCATCCTACATACATGGTTTGAAATGGTCACCTGCAAGATAGAAACGGATAATGTCAGCCGTTTCGACCATAATGAGCGGTTGTCCGTACATACCATCTTTGCGGAAACTCCATTTGTATACGACAAAAGCTTTTGGGAAGATTTCAATGTAATTCCTCCTGAAAAAGAGTTGAGTGAAGCCATAGAGAAGATTTCATCGAAAATCGAAGAGACAGAAAATTAAAGCAATTGCCGACACTGTTTATTTCTTCAAGTTCACTCCCCTTTCGGCAATATATACTCCGCTCAGAATCAGTGCCGATCCCAATAAAGCAACTATTGTGATGGTTTCGTCGATCACAATGGCAGAGGTCAGCAAAGTAATAAGGGGAACTACATAAATATAACTGGTGGCACAAACCACTCCCAATTGTTTCACTGCCGTATTCCACATAATATAGCACAGCATCGAGGCAATCACCCCCAGAAAAAGCAGATTTAGAGCGACAACGGGCCGGAACAGGATATGTATATCCGTCTGTAAAGGATACACTAAGAATAGGGGTAAAAGAGTCACCAAACCATAAAAGAAAACTTTCCGTGTAATGAACAATGTCGGATAATGAGTATTCATCCTCCTGAGAAGCAAGCAATAAAAAGCCCACATTAATGCAGCTATCAGGGTCAGAATATCACCGGCCGGACTAAGCTGCAAAATGAAACTACCATTAAACACAACCAGTCCCACTCCGATAAGCGCCATCAAAGAACCGCCTATCAGACGTGCTTTTAATTTATCACCCTTATAGAAAAAGGGTGCCAACAGTGCAGTCAGAATAGGAGTCGTACAGATAATTAACGATACATTGGAAGCAAGCGTCATACCCAATGCCGTATTTTCGGCTACAAAATAGAGCGAACCTCCACATAGTCCGAGTCCTACAAACCGCAGTTCGTCCTGCCAACTCTTAGCCAGCAACACACGAGGAGAGAAAAACCAGATGCAAATATATGCCAATAAAAAACGGTAGAATAAAATATCGACAGGTGACAGGCCATATTTTATTAAAACTTTAGTAGCAACGAAAGTTGTTCCCCATATCATTACTGTCACCGCTGCCATCACATGATACCATCCGGCCGTTCTCTGAGTTGTTTTCATATTCTTCTATAAATTTTCTCCGCAAAGATAAGGATTGCAGCCGGAAGAAAGTCGTATCTTTGCCACTCATTTCTTATTAAATAATATCATGCAAGGAATCAAGAATCTGACTCAAGGTCCTATCAATAAACAATTGTTTAACCTGGCGATGCCCATTATGGCCACCTCGTTTATCCAAATGGCATATAGTCTGACAGATATGGCTTGGGTAGGGCGTTTGGGGAGTGAAGCCGTCGCCGCCGTCGGTTCGGTAGGTATCCTGACCTGGATGTCGGGTTCCATTTCCTTACTGAACAAAGTAGGTTCCGAGGTCAGTGTAGGTCAGTCCATCGGAGCACAAAATCATGAAGATGCCCGTAATTTCGCCTCACACAACATTACTATCGCCCTTATTATTTCACTTTGCTGGGGTGGACTGCTTTTCCTGCTTGCACGTCCCATCATCGGTATCTACGAACTGGAAGCACATATCACCGAAAATGCAATCGCTTATCTGCGCATAATCTCTACCGGATTACCTTTCATTTTTCTTTCGGCAGCCTTTACCGGTATTTATAATGCCGCCGGAAGAAGTAAGATACCATTCTACATCAGTGGTACCGGATTGGTATTGAATATCCTCCTCGATCCCCTTTTCATCTTCGGTTTCGGGCTGGGTACCAACGGAGCAGCCTATGCTACTTGGATTTCGCAAGCAGCAGTATTCGGCATTTTTATCTATCAATTACGTTGCAGAGACGCTTTACTGGGACGATTCTCTTTCTTTACCCGGTTAAAGAAAAAATATACCCATCGTATCCTTAAATTAGGTTTACCGGTAGCTACCCTTAACACCTTGTTTGCATTCGTCAATATGTTCCTTTGCCGTACAGCATCCGAACAAGGAGGGCATATCGGATTGATGACCTTTACCACCGGAGGGCAAATTGAGGCTATCACCTGGAATACATCACAAGGATTCTCTACTGCCTTAAGCGCATTCATTGCCCAGAACTATGCAGCCGGACGAACAGACCGTGTGATCAAATCGTGGCATACGACTTTGTTGATGACTTCAATTTTCGGTACGCTCTGCACCCTGCTTTTTGTATTTTTCGGAAACGAAATCTTTGCTCTCTTTGTTCCCGAACAAGCCGCTTATGAAGCAGGAGGCGTGTTTCTCCGCATCGACGGTTATTCACAACTCTTTATGATGCTCGAGATCACGACACAAGGTGTATTCTACGGTATCGGACGCACCATTCCACCTGCCATTATCAGCATCACCTGCAACTACATGCGTATTCCGCTCGCCATTCTGTTTGTCCGCATGGGCATGGGAGTAGAAGGTATCTGGTGGGCTGTTTGCGTCACTACTGTTGCCAAAGGGCTTATTCTGGCCGGTTGGTTTGCATTGATTAAACGGAAAGTGTTGTCGCGCCCGATACTCTGAAAAGAAAAAGCACAGCTTAGACAACAAAAGCACATATCTTCTTGTTTTTTTTACAAGGTAAATGACAGGCAAAACAAATAATCTGTATATTTGCCACGTTTTTATAAAATGGAAGTATCCATTTAATTATTAACTATATAAAAAGAGCTTAATTATGAAGAAAATTAAATTTATGGCTTTGTTTCTAAGCATGGCGCTTGTTTTCGGAAGTTGCGGAAGCATGAATAATACAGCTAAGGGTGGTGTCATCGGCGGTGGTTCGGGAGCGGCCTTGGGAGCTATTATCGGTGGTATTGCCGGTAAAGGAAAAGGTGCTGCTATCGGTGCTGCAGTAGGTACTGCCGTAGGTGCCGGAGCAGGTGTTCTCATTGGTCGTAAGATGGACAAGAAAGCTGCTGAGGCTGCAAAGATCAAAGACGCACAAGTAGAACAAGTTACTGATAACAATGGTCTGGCTGCCGTAAAGGTAACTTTCCCCTCAGGTATACTTTTTGCATTCAACTCTTCTGCACTAAGTGCAGCATCTAAACAATCGTTGGCTGAATTTGCCAATATCCTGAAAGAAGATCCGACAGTCGATGTAGCCATTATCGGTCATACCGATAAAGTAGGCAGCTACGAAGCTAACCAGAAAGTATCGGCCAACCGTGCATACGCCGTTGAAAATTATCTTCAGGCATGTGGCGTTAAACCTTACCAATTCAAAAAGGTGGAAGGTGTAGGCTACTCACAATACAACGAGTCGGAAACACCGGAACAAAACCGTCGTGTAGAAATATTTATGTACGCCAGTGAACAGATGATTAAAAACGCTGAAGCCGGTAAATAACGATTTCATAATACACCCCCAGGTGTTTTATGCCATGTGCCAATATACTGTTTACTCCTTCATACAAAAAGGATGGTAAGTCAGTATATTGGCACATTCGTATAACCAACAAGATCACACACAATGAAACTCCGGAAACCCTTTCGCATTCTGCGCAATCTGATCCTTTTTTTCTTTATCTCCTCGATCGGTGCCGTCATTTTCTATCGATTCGTGCCGGTATATGTCACTCCACTTATGATTATCCGCTCTGTCCAGCAACTCGTTTCGGGAGAAAAAGTGGTATGCAAGCATACGTGGGTACCATTTGATAAAATCTCTCCCAGCCTGCCCATGGCGGTGATTGCTTCGGAGGATAACCGCTTTGCCTCTCACAACGGATTCGACATGATAGAAATCAAAAAAGCGATGAAGGAAAACGAAACCCGGAAAAAGAAACGGGGTGCCAGTACCATCAGCCAGCAGACAGCGAAAAACGTCTTTCTTTGGCCACAATCTTCGTGGATACGAAAAGGATTTGAGGTCTACTTTACATTTCTGATTGAAACTTGCTGGTCGAAAGAACGGATTATGGAAGTATATCTAAACTCCATCGAGATGGGTAAAGGTATTTACGGTGCTCAGGCAACCGCTAAATATAAATTTAAAACGACAGCTGCCAAACTGACCCGGGGACAGTGTGCCCTGATCGCAGCAACTTTACCAAATCCAATACGATTCGACTCGGCACACCCCTCACCTTATATCAAACGACGCCAAGGACAAATTCTGCGACTGATGAATCTGGTTCCGAAGTTCCCTCCTGTTGATAAGGAAAAAGCGAAAGGACAAGATACAAAAAAACAAAAGAATAAGAAAAAGAAGAAATAACAACTTCGCCAAACCGCCCCGATAATGTGAGGATAATATAGAAAAAAGAGGCCACTTCTGCAAAAATCAGAAGCAGCCCCGGAGATTTATGTAAAACAGAAAATTACTGTTGAGGACCTGTACCAAAAGCCGGTGCCTCTTTATCATACCAAACACGTTCTTTGCTTAACGTCACAGGTGAATTACTCATCTCACCTTCATACGTATAGCCCTGTGCCTGATAGGCTGCAATTGTAATGTCACGGAGCAAATCAGAATCAAGAGGTTTGCTTACCGGGAAACGTCGAGGAATGACGTACTGGTCACCCAATAACGGATCAAAATCCTGATATGGCAACAAGGTACTGTTCTTCATTGGCACTCCCGAACGACGGGCGGTAACAAACATGTCCATCGGAAGCATCAGATAGTGAATATATTGCTGAATATAAACTTTCTCAAGGTCTTTACTCAAATCACCTGTCAGATGGTATGCATCATGTGACAGCATTTCATCAATCATGCCTTCTTTCAGGCTGATTGTCTTATCGTGTACATCGCCTGTGTAGGTTTTATCATAATAAGGAATATGATTCTTAGCGGAAACAAAATCATAACCACGAACAGACATCTCGACACCTGCACTCAAATACTGTTGTGCGGTCATCGGCAGATTGGCACCCAATAATTTGAATTCCGCCAGCAGGAGGTTGGTTTCACCTGCAGAGAAGTACAGTCCGTACCAGCCGTATTCTTCTTTATCCTGTACGGGAGCTACATCGGGAACATCGGGAAATGTGTAAATCAACAGACCTTTAATATTTTCGGTATTCCGGTAGGCAATCGGAGTATAGGTCTTTTTCGCACCGTCTTTGCTCAGCAAATAGAACAACTCGTTATTGGGGTCGAAATAGTCTTTGTACTCTTCCTTTTTATTGATATCCACTTGACAAGGAACTCCATAATAGCGTACCCAAGGCTCTCCGGGAGCTTTCCAGCTCTCAAAGTGTTTCTTTCCGTCCGCATCGACCGTATAGTTCACATTGGCTTCTACATAAGACGGTAAAGCTCTTTTTTGATCAAAGAAACCTTGAACTACATTAGAGTTGTAATCGTTCTTCTGGAAAAAGTAAAACAAACGAGGGTCACGATTGCTCACCATAAAATCGATTAACTGCTTAGTTCCCGCACCAACGGAAATATCATTGTTCCAGTTATTGTCTCTTTTACCTTTATTGAAAACAAAATCATCGTCGAGAGTTAAAATAAGACCGGCCGGATTCTGGGCAGCCTCATTCACAATGGCAATCGCACGAGCCTTGTCTTTATTAATCAGGCGTGCAGCAATTCTGAGTTTCAATGAGTTTGCCAGTTTAGCCCATTTATCAAGTTTTCCTCTATAAATAAAATCCTGCGCACCAAGCACGTCTTGCGGATTGTTCTCTCTCAGATAGTTAATTGTCTCGTCAAGCTGTTTCAGCCAGAGTTCGAACAATTCTTCCTGCGTATCGTATTTCGGAGTCAGAGTCCCACCATAACGGGCCATTTCTGCCTCTGAATATTGACGGGATCCATACATATCCGAGTCTTCAAGTCCCAAGTACACCAGCATCGGATTACATAAATAAGCAATATATTCGTATTTTGCTTTTTCATCATCCGACATCAGACTGATCTGATGCTTTATTTCATTCGTATAACGAAGCACCTCGTTGACCTGATAGCCACAGCCGGTCTGAGTTACCATATTCAATTTGCTCGAGTTTCCACCTCCTGAGGCAGTTGCCTGCACCCAGGTAGACATTGCATCGAAACCAGCAAACCACTGAAGATAATCGGCCGGCTGAAAACTCATGGCACATTGAGTAAATAAATAGCGTACGTTCGGTTTTGAGACTGTGGAGGGATTGGTATTCTGTCCGGCAAATTCGTCTTTACAAGACGACATCAGGAAGCCTGTACCTACAACAGCCACAGCTGCCATATATAGATATTTTTTCATCATTTGTTTCATACTAAATATCACATTAAAGGTTTAGAAATCTACATTAATAGTCATCATATAATTAGCTGTGTAAGGTTCATAGCCACGGATACGGAACTCAGAAGCCGTATTACCACGAACACTCTCAGGATTCAGATGGTTAGGCAACGAGTTATACAGATATCCCAGATTACGTGCAGAGAAGCTCAATCCCAATCCCTGGGCACCAAACTTACTTGCCACTGATTTCGGGAAGCGATACGATAAGGTGATCTCGCGCAAAGCAATATAGTTCAACTCGTGTACCCAAGTGTCGAATATCGTATTCTGTCCCCAGGCCGCACGGTTTACATGATAAGTTCCGGCATGTGTGGGTTCCAGTTTCCCTTCTGCCACCAACTGTTTGTAGGACATACCGCTTACATCCATTTTCGTTCCGTCTACAAGTGTTGCGAACGTACCATTCTTAAATACTCCGTCGGGGATAACACCATCACCATAAGAGATTCCTTTACTGTCACCGTACTGGCTGGTCCAAGACAAACCACCATGTTCGGGATCACGCCATTTTAAAGAACTCTTGATCCATCCGGCCTGTGTACCATACAAGTTAGAGTAAGAAGCTACCAATCCTCCAAAACGCATGTCAGTAGCAATATGCAGGCTCAAATTTTTCCAAGACAGAGTAGTAGATAAAGAGCCTAAAAAGTCGGGAGTCATTTTACCCACTTCCTGTACTTTTCCGCTACGTGCTTCGTAAGCTCCCCGCCAACTGTCGTCCCACTCCAACAATGTTTCTCCTTTTTCATTTTTAGCCGGAAGAATGTCGGACATCAATAATCCGTAGTCGCCACCTACTTTGGCAACCGAACCGATATGGTAATCGTAATCATTAGCATAGCCGCTCAATGCGATGTAGTCTGCTACATTTTCATGTAATGAGATAATAGTATTTTTATTCTTTGTATATGTCATTGCGACATCCCACTGCCAGTCTTTATTTTTGTACGGAGTGGCGTTTACAGCAATTTCAATACCTTTATTCTGAATATTACCAGCATTTATCAACTGAGTGTTCACACCCGAAATAGCAGGAACTTCAATCGACATGATCTGGTCTCTCGTATTTTCTTTATAATAAGTAAAGTCAAAGTTCAAACGGCTGTCAAACAAACGTAAATCCAAACCAACTTCCCAGGCATTCTTACGCTCCGGTTTCAGCTTCAAACTCTTCATTGTCTTATCGAGAGTGTTCACATAGATATTGCCATCATACATTTCTTTAGTTTCAAAGCCATATACCGAGTTCACATAATAGGGATCGGTATCGTTACCGACCTGTGCCCACGATCCGCGTACTTTAGCAAATGTAATCCAATGCGGCAAATCGAATGTTTCATTGAGCAGCCATGAACCGGATACTGACGGGTAGAAGTAAGAATATGTACCCATCCCGTTTTGATATACCAGAGAAGACGACCAGTCATTACGTCCTGTTACATCTAAATAAACCTGATTTTTCCATCCCAGATTCAAAGCAAAGACAGCAGACATCATTCTCTTTGTATTTGAAATGCTCGCTTCCGACTTTTTAGGGTTCTTTGAGTTGTCGACAAACCATTGTCCCGGTACTACCATACCGCCATCTGTATATACTTTATATGCTTCCGAACGACTTGTATAGTATTCATATCGTGCGAAACCACCTACGCTAAAATCTTGTATCTGCTTATTGACAGTAAATGTTCCGCCAAAGGTAGCCTGCTCTTTTGTGGTTTGCCCCATAGTATACTTACCGCCTTCATTTGCATATCCACTACCCAGTTGTTTTTCTTCAAACTTAGTGTAATAGTAATTCATATTGGCATCGGCTTTAAATCTCAGCCAATCCAGAATCTGCACATTCACTTCCATTTGGGGACGAACCACAGTCTCTTTCTGGGAATAATCGTATTTATCGATCATAAAAAACAAATCACGTCCCGGAACTGAACCATACTTGTCACCATAACTTGTAGATGCCAGTCCACCATGCTCACCCAGATATTTATCGCGGAAATAATTCACATCCAGCATCGGAGTCATAATGGTTCCGTTCGGATTGACAAAACGCTCTCCTACTGTTCGCGGAGAATTCTTCGGATTTGAGTTGGTGAAACTCATAGCAGCCGAAACTTCCACCCGATCACTGATTTTATGCGAACCTTTCAATAAAAACGAATAACGCTCAAATGTATTCTTTTCGCTGGTAGATCTTGCTTTCTTATAAGAAAGAGAAGTGTAATACGATGTTTTATCATTGCCACCGCGAATAGCCACATTCGTATTGGAGTTCAGCCCCAATTGATACAAATCCAGCATGTTGTTTTTATGGGGCGAATAATTGGTCCAGGTACCATCATAGTTGCGGATCGGCTGACCATCGTATTTAGGTCCCCATCCATAACTGCCTGCGCCTATTAGTGTCCGGTCTCCTTTATCATCGAGTTTGAACTGAAAAGGATCCCATACAGAACCATTGTTGTCCGTGTCTTTCCAGCCAGGCATCAACCCCACCCCATATTCAGTCTGGATATCCGGTGTCCGGTACGCATGATCGATACCAAATGTTTGTGATACAGAAACCCCGAAGCCTTTGAAGCCTTTTCCCGATTTGGTGGTAATCACCACAGCTCCGTTCAGACCACGTGAACCGTAAAGGGCAGTCGCAGCAGCACCTTTCAGGACCGAAACTGTCTCAAAGTCATCCGGATTGAGGTTCTTCAGTTCATTACCATAGTCATTGGCATTATTGTTTCCGGCATCCCAGTCCATTGTGGTATTTCCCGAAGTCGAGTTATCGAGAATAACTCCGTCGATCACATAAATCGGCTGATTGTTTCCTTTCAAAGTAGAAGCACCACGAATCTGAATCTTCGTCGCTCCGAACATACCTCCGTCTGACTGACGGATCTCGACACCCGCTACTTTTCCTTGTAAGGCGGCTACCGGAGAAATCGTATTGGCAGCTTTCAGGTCATCGCCTTTGACCTCGGTCACTGCATACCCCAAAGCTTTCTGTTCACGCTTCAACCCTAAGGCTGTCACCACTACTTCGTCCAGTATCTGGGTATCTTCTTGAAGCACAACATTAATAACAGTTTTACCGCTTACTTTTACATCCTGTTTCTTCATGCCGATGTAAGAAAACTCCAGAACTCCGTCTGCAGGAACATTAGATAAAGTGTAATTGCCATCAACATCTGTCACTGTACCGATCGATGAACCTTTAACAAGTACACTCCCTCCGATAATCGGTTCACCGGTTCCATCTTTTACAATTCCTTTCACTGTTATATTCTGCGCAAAAGCAGTAACAGACAAAAAAGATAGAACAAGCACTAACACCTTTTTCATCAATCTCACATTGATAATTTTCGAGTTATTCATTCATTTTTCTTTTTTAGTTAAACAATATGTGTTAATTTAGGTTATAATAATGGCTATAGTTCTCTTAGAACTCAGTTCTAAAACGCATTACAAGCACTTTTAAAGGGATTCTGAGAGGTGGTGAATAGCGAAGAAAAAAAAGTAGAAATTAGCATTTAAAAATATTATAGTATATTTATTGTATTTTGATACTTTATATCTATCTTTACTCCGCGAAATAAGATTGGCAACTCCTTATTTTAAAATATACAACTAAATCTGATTGACAAATGTAAAATTACAGCGTAATAAAGTGTTTAATATTGTATATAATTTACATTTTTCAAGAATAACTAAGTTCTAAGAGAACTTGGTTAATCTGTTTATATATCCATTCCAAAGGGATTTGAAAGATATGTGTCATTTCTCAAATTAACTATATACACGAGGTTTGATCACTATTTACAAGTAAAAGTTCCATCCAGATTTAGAAAACCAGAAACAATTTCTTATCCTTTTCTGAATATAAAACCAATATTTATTTACTATCTACGAAAAAGAGTCGGTAGATTTCTACCGAAACAAGATATTACAAATGTCATATACAAACCAAGCCTTATATGATAACTGCGGTGGCAGTCGAAATAAAAAGAAAAGCAAATAAGACGGGGAACGAAGCACCGGGATAAAAATAGCGGAAAGCCGGGCTTCAGGAAGCAGAGAACCGGACTTAGGAATGGCGCTAAAAAACAAAGACCGCTCCGGTTTACACCGGAAACGGCCTTTATCCACTCTATAACAATACAACTTTTAAAACGTTATGCCGGTTCTTCACATCTTTCTACATAAGCCAAAGCATCACCTTTATTGACCAAAGCACCTTGCTTGGCACATACCTCAATGATGCGTCCACTAAAATTAGCCAATACTCTATCATAAGTGTTCCATGGAGTGGCAATATAACAAAATACATCATCCGGTTCATATTTATGCCCTACTTCCGGAGGCATGGAGGGCGATTCAACATCTATTTCCCAGATAATCCTACCCTTTTCCATCGCAGTGATTGGCTCTGCCTTGGCACGCTTCATCCTTTTCACATCTTCTTCTGAGAAACCTTGTTTGGCCAATGCCGCATCCTTGGCACGTTGCAGGTCTTCTTCAAACCTCTTCTTGGCTACTCCCGATTTATAATCACGATACTGCCTGTCATGCATGGCCAGTTCAAACAGTTCTTCATCATCGGGTCCGGACTCCCAACCATTCTCCTGCATCTCTTTACGATATTCATCAAGCTGGTCGGGATAGTTCTTCTGCGGATCTTCATCTGTAAATTCGTACCCCTTCTCTTTGGCCAATGCTACAATTTCCGGATCCAACGGACCGGGTAAACGACCGCTTTTACCCAGAATCATCCCCCAGGTATTATTGTCTATCATGCTCCAGCGTTCCTCACCTTTCACACGTGCCATTACATTCATTAATGCCACATTTTTCACATACTGGCTGAATGGAGTTACCAGTGGAGGATAACCTAACTTAGGCCATACGTATTCCACTTCATCGAACAACATCACAAGCAGATCGTCAATGCTGAGTTCAGGCTGATTATTACTCTTTAATATCATATTAATACCGGCATGCACACCTTTCAAATCGGCCATCATAGACCCCATCATTCCTCCGGGCAAGCCACATTTCAGCAATAAGGAAGACATATGTTTGTTGGTCGGGTCCATAAAGTAACCAAGGAAATCATCGATGAACTCCTGTGTCATGGCACGCGCCTTCATATAGGCTTTCATATTAATTTCAGGTACACGAAAACCGGCATCTTTCAACATGGCCTGTACAGAGATCACGTCCGGATGAACTTTTCCCCAGGACATAGGTTCCATGGCTACATCAATAATATCAGCACCATTCTCACAAACTTCAAGAATGGAAGCCATTGACAATCCGGGCCCGCTATGGCCATGATATTGAATCAACACTTCGGGATGACGTTCCTTAATGGCTTTTGTCAATTGTCCTAACATGGCAGGACGTCCGACACCTGCCATATCCTTCAGACAAATCTCGGGAGCACCGGCCTCAATCAGCTTATCAGCAATAGCCGTATAATATTCTACTGTATGTACCGGTGAAAAGGTGATGCACAAAGTTGCCTGCGGAATCATTCCTCCTTCAAGTGCATAGTGTATGGAAGGAATAATATTCCTTACTTCATTCAGCCCACAAAAGATACGGGTGATATCTACTCCCTGGGCATGCTTGACTTTGTACATCAACCGACGGACATCGGCAGGAACGGGATACATCCGTAAACCATTCAGTCCCCGGTCAAGCATGTGGGTTTGTATTCCGGCATCATTGAAAGGTTTGGTAAAAGCCCGCACTGCTTTATTGGGGTTTTCACCATACAATAAATTGACTTGCTCGAACGCTCCGCCATTGGTCTCCACACGGGCAAAGCATCCCATTTCAATAATCAAAGGGGCAATTCGCACTAACTGGTCGACACGGGGTTGATACTTACCGGACGACTGCCACATATCCCGATATACGAGACTGAATTTAATTTCCTTTTTCATTGCCGTAAGTTATAAGTGATTTCACATTCATAGGTTAACTTGCTATATTACAAATATAGTGAGATATTTGACATAAAGACAAATCAGACCATCAAAAAGTTCCCATAAAAGATATGTTATATATCATATTGTCACAAAAGTAAAGGAGCAAGGAGGGGGTCCCTCACTTACTCCTTCTTTTGCACAACTAAAAAATTACACTAAATCACTACCTAAAATCAATCTTTTTATTAATGAAAAATACCTAATCAAACAAAGTCCTTCAGTTCCTGTTGCAATCTCTGACGGGTAAAAAAGATACGGCTCTTGACAGTGCCGAGTGGCAATTCTAATTTTTCGGCTATTTCACGGTATTTAAATCCGGAAACATGCATTGAAAATGGAACTTTATATTCTTTGGGCAACGCATTTACTACACGGTGCATTTCTTTCAGGTCATAGGCTCCTTCGGTACTTTCAAAACCGGAGTCCTGCGGAAGATTCAGATGGAAAAGATTATCGGTTTGGTCTACATAAGTTTGATCACGCACAATTTTACGGTAATTATTAATAAAGATGTTGCGCATGATAGTATACATCCAGCCCTTAAAATTAGTGTCTGGCATAAATTTATCTTCATTATCTAATGCTTTTAATGAGGTCTCTTGTAACAGGTCATTTGCTTCTTCGCGATTAGCAGTCAATTTATAAGCGAAGCGGAGCAACTCTTCTTGCACTCCTATTAAATCTTTTCTAAAACTTAAACTTTTCATACGTTGCGGTTTTTAAGCGGTTAATATTTCGTTTCTTTCTCGATATTGCAAGTTTAAGGCTTATTTTAGATTTCAGTAGGGTAATTTTCACCAATCTTTGGGGTAAAAACTATCAAATGATAGTTTTTGGGTGCTATTTGATAGTTTTTGGGTGTTATTTCTTAAAGAGTTAGACAGCTTTTGATAGGTTTGTTTGATAATTAATGTTTTTTATTATGTGCTTTTTGTAAATAGAGACTGAATCACATACCTTTGGATCAAGTTTAATAACGTTAAGAATCAAAAGAATTATGAACTTACTGATCATCCTGGGGATTATAATCATCCTCGCCATTATCATTGCTTCCATGTATAACTCATTGGTAAAATTGAGAAATAATCGCGAAAACGCATTTGCCGACATTGATGTACAACTGAAGCAGCGTCACGACCTTATTCCACAATTGGTAGATACAGTAAAAGGATATGCAGCTCACGAAAAAGAAACACTTGAGCGCGTCATCCAAGCCCGCAACGGAGCTGTCAGTGCCCGGACAATCGATGAAAAAATTACAGCTGAAAATCAACTTAGTTCCGCCCTCGCAGGATTGAAGATTACATTGGAAGCTTATCCGGACCTGAAGGCCAACCAAAACTTCCTTCAGCTACAGGAAGAGATTTCGGACGTAGAAAATAAGCTGGCTGCCGTACGCCGCTACTTTAATTCGGCCACAAAGGAACTGAACAATGCTGTACAGACATTCCCTTCTAACCTGATTGCCAACATGTTTGGCTTTCATAAAGAAATGATGTTCGACTTGGGCACAGAACAACGTGCCAATTTAGAAGAGGCTCCGAAAATAAAATTTTAATCCTCAGGAAAGTAAAGACACATGCAATACGTCGGAATACAGACACAACAGAGCCGGAACAATCTCCGTTCCGGTATCTTACTCATTCTCTTTCCATGCCTGGTGGCGGTATTGACTTACCTGTTCTGCTATCTGCTTATCACTTTTACCGTGGAAGACGATTATGGGCAGTACAATACACTGGCAATGACCAATCAAATGTTTATCAACCTGATTCCTTATATTATAGGAGGTGTTCTGGTTTGGTTTATCATAGCTTACTTTACCAATTCCAGTATTATCAAAGCTGCCACAGGCGCGCGTCCGCTTGAACGTAAAGAGAATAAACGTATCTACAATTTGGTAGAGAATCTCTGTATGTCGCAAGGTATGAAAATGCCCAAAATCAACATTATCGATGATGATTCACTAAACGCATACGCCAGTGGAATCAATGAACAGACCTATACAGTTACCCTATCCAAAGGTATCATTGAAAAGCTTAACGATGAAGAACTCGAAGGAGTCATCGCACATGAACTGACACA
Organism: Bacteroides fragilis NCTC 9343; assembly: GCF_000025985.1. Classification (NCBI taxonomy): domain Bacteria; kingdom Pseudomonadati; phylum Bacteroidota; class Bacteroidia; order Bacteroidales; family Bacteroidaceae; genus Bacteroides; species Bacteroides fragilis. Next base: position 2,278,486 of record NC_003228.3, on the reverse strand, counting down.
TATCCGCAATCATGATGTCCGGTTATTGATTATCTCGATTGTATTTGTCGGTATCTTCTCTATGCTGGCACAAATAGCATTGCGTTCCGTCTATTACTCTTCGTGGACACGCAGTAGAAATGATAAGAATAATGGAGCCATACTTATTCTGGTTTTGGCAATGATTGTAGCTGCCATCGGTTATTTCTTCGCCACTTTGATGCGTTTCGCCATCTCACGAAAACGTGAATATATGGCTGATGCAGGTGCAGCAGAAATGACAAAGAACCCGTTGGCGCTGGCCAGTGCTCTAAGAAAAATATCCGCAGATCCCGATATAGAAGCTGTAGAACGCGAGGATGTGGCACAGTTATTCATTCAGCATCCGGGCAAACAAGCCAAAAGTGCCCTGAGCGGATTAAGCGGATTATTCGCCACCCATCCTCCTATCGAAAAGCGAATAGCTATCCTGGAACAATTCTAATAGTGCATGGCCTTTGCTGTACAAGAAAGAACACCAAAGGCCTGTCACTGCAAAATACACAGGTCTACACTACATCAAAAGTAAACAACCGACTATCTATAAAGATGAGTTGTGTAAATCTGTGCAATCTATAGTAAAAAAGAGTTTTGAAACTCTCTCTTTTATTCTTTGTGAAATCTGCTCCGACAAACACGAAATAATATTAAATCATTTGTACGCTTTGTACATTTTATCTCTTCCGATCGTTATCTTTATGTAAATATTCTCCTAAATAATCATTGATATGAAAACAAATAGACGTATCATGCTTCTGATATTGTTCATTGCAGGAACAGGTATCTTCACACTTCAGGCTCAAAACCGGGAAGAAAGGAAAGAGCTGAAGGAACAGACTGTAAAAGAGAAGATTGAATCGGAAAACTATCGGATCGACATAAATACGGCATACCCGCGTAGGGGACGTATGATTCCATTGACATCAATCTATTCCGTAACAATTCGGAATGATTCTGTCTTTTCACAACTACCTTACTTCGGACGCGCTTACTCTATCCCTTACGGAGGAGGACAGGGATTGATGTTTAATGCCCCAATCGATCAATACACCATGTCCATGGGAAAACGCGGAGCAGCAAAAATCAACTTTACCGCCAAAAGTCCCGAAGATCAGTTCAAATTCAGGATAACAATCTATTCCAACGGTTCATCCAGCATAGATGTCGATATGCAAAACCGTGAATCGATCAGTTTTTCAGGTGACTTGATATTGCCGGAATAAAGTCGTACCGACTTTATTCCCCCTTCAAGATAGGCAGGCAAATTTGGTATTTTACAGCCAAAGCGCGTACTACAAAAATGCAGCAGCCACTAATGACCTGCGTCAAGGCGGCATCTACCCCAAAACGATCGAGCCCCCAATAAATGACTCCACCGATAACACATGCCATGGCATAAATCTCCTTACGAAAGATCAACGGAATCTCGTTGATAAATACATCACGGATAACTCCACCAGCCGCACCGGTCATGGTTCCCATAATAATGGCTACCCAAAAGGCATATCCCAAATCGATCGTCTTGCTGATACCAACTACTGTAAACAACGCAAGACCAATGCTATCGAAAATAAAAAACGTATTGTGCATGTGGATCAAATGCTTCCGAAAAAAGATAACCCACAGCAGGGCCAGCGCCGAGCAAATTAAATAAATAGGATTCGTCATCCAGAATGGAGTGACATCCAATAAAACATCACGTATGGTACCACCGCCAATGGCTACAGCCACACCGGCTACATAAGCGCCAAACCAATCGAATTGTTTGGCAGATGCAAGACGAATACCACTAATGGCAAAAGCGAATGTTCCGATAAACTCCAGAATCTGGATAAAAGTCGGAATCTGAAAGATAGTTGGCATATATTAAGTTTTTTGTGTGCAAAGAAACAAATAATTCCGCAAGAAAGTGTAAATTTGTTCCTTGAAAATTGTAAGAATACAAAGATGAAGATAACGATTGTTGCCGGGGCTCGCCCTAATTTTATGAAAATCGCCCCTATCACCCGGGCTATCGATGCCGCAAAGGCACAGGGTAAACGTATTTCTTATCGCCTGGTATACACGGGAGTAGAGAATGATAACAGTTTGGACGCCTCCTTATTTGCAGATCTGCACATGAAAGCTCCCGATGCCTATTTGGGAGTAAACGGCAATAACCCGACAGAACTGACTGCGGGAATCATGATCGCTTTCGAACGTGAATTGACAGAAAACCCTACGCATGTAGTCCTGGTGGTCGATGACCTCACAGCAACCATGAGTTGTGCCATCGTAGCCAAGAAACAAAACATAAAAGTAGCACATCTCGTAGCCGGTACCCGTTCATTCGACATGTCTATGCCCAAAGAGATCAACCGTATGATTACAGATGGCTTGTCCGACTACCTCTTCACAGCCGGCATGGTAGCCAACCGTAACCTAAACCAGACAGGTACGGAAAACGAAACAGTCTATTATGTAGGGAATATCCTGATCGATACGATACGTTATAATCGCAATCGCCTGATAAAACCGGTATGGTTCTCTGTGCTGGGGCTGAAAGAACATGAATACATTCTGCTGACCCTCAATCGTCACGTACTGTTAAACAATAAGGAGAACTTACAGGAATTGATGGAAACATTGCTTAAAAAAGCAAATGGCATGCCCATTGTCGCACCGCTGCATACTTATGTACGCGACGCAATCAAAGCATTGGGGATCACCGCTCCCAACCTGCACATCATGCCTACACAGAGTTATCTCTCTTTCGGTTATCTGATGAATCAGGCAAAAGCCATCGTGACTGACTCGGGCAATGTAGCCGAAGAAGCCACTTTCCTGGGAATTCCCTGCATCACGCTCAATACGTTTGCCGAACATCCGGAGACCTGGCGAACAGGCACTAATGAACTGGTCGGTGAAGACCCGGCCGCATTGGGAGCCTGTATGGACAAACTGATGAACGGAGAGTGGAAACAAGGAACTTTACCCGAACGTTGGGACGGACGAACCGCAGAGCGAATTGTACAAATATTATTGGGGGAATAATACCATATTCCCCCTCCTTACAGGAGTCAAAAGATACACAAAAAAGGTTATATAGTCCTTTCAATCAAAAGGAATTTATTACCTTTGCAGTCTCACGATGAGATGAAGTGTGTATGAAACAACAATATTCTAAACTATTATTAGTAATCTTCCTTCTACTCTCTGCGCCACAGGCTTTCGCACAGTTAAAGGGAGTAATCACCGATTCTATTTCACATGAACCATTAATGTACATTTCCGTTTTCTATGAAGGGAAAGGAGTAGGTGGCATATCCAACGCTAACGGAGAATATAAGGTGGAAACCCGCAAAGGCTGGAATGAGCTGACCTTTTCTGCGGTGGGATATATCACCAAGAAAGTGAAGATTCCGGCGGGTGCCAAAGAACTCAATGTAGTACTCTCACCGGATGATGTAATGCTGGAAGAGGTGGTTGTAAAACCTAAAAAGGAGAAATATTCCCGAAAAAACAATCCGGCAGTAGAGTTTATGCGGAAGGTAATCGACCATAAAAAAGCTCAGAAGCTGGAAACCAATGACTATTACCAATACAGCAAATATCAGAAAATGAAGATGTCACTCAATGACGTGACACCCGAGAGTCTTGAGAAAGGGATCTATAAAAAGTTTTCTTTCCTAAAAGACCAGGTCGAGGTTTCGCCCGAGACTAACAAACTGATTTTGCCCATCTCCGTACAGGAAACATCTTCAAAAACCATCTACAGAAAAGATCCGGAAAGTAAAAAGACCATCATCGAAGGTATGAACTCAAATGGTGTAGAGGAATTCTTCTCTACCGGTGATATGTTGGGTACTATCCTTAACGATGTATTTGCCGATATCAATATCTACGATGATGATATCCGTCTGTTGCAACGCCGTTTTGTAAGTCCCATCGGAAGCGGGGCCATCTCTTTCTATAAGTTCTACCTGATGGATACCGTGATGGTAGACAAAAACAAATGTGTACACCTCACGTTTGTTCCACAGAACCCTCAGGACTTCGGATTCACCGGACACCTGTATGTGCTGGATGATTCAACCTACGCTGTAAAAAAGTGCACCATGAATTTGCCTAAAAAAACAGGGGTAAACTTTGTGGAGAATCTGGATGTCGTGCAGCAGTACGAACAACTCCCCAATGGCAACTGGGTACTGACTGATGATGATATGACCGTAGATCTTTTAGTAATGAAAGCTATCCAGGGGATTCAGGTAAAGCGGACTACGAAATATAGCAACTATGTCTTCGAACCCATCGAGCCACGACTCTTCCGACTAAAAGGCAATGTTATCAAAGAAGCGGACATGCTCACCAAAAGTGACGAATACTGGGCCGGAGTGCGCCAAGTACCGTTAACAAAAACCGAGAGTAGCATGGATCTTTTCATGAACCGGCTGGAGCAAATTCCCGGATTCAAATATGTCATATTCGGCGCAAAAGCATTGATAGAAAATTATGTGGAAACCGGAACCAAAAAACATCCGAGCAAATTCGATTTCGGTCCGATCAATACCATGATATCGAGTAACTATGTGGACGGCACCCGATTCCGCCTCAGTGGTATGACTACAGCCAAACTGAATCCTCATTGGTTCTTTAATGGATATGGAGCCTACGGACTTAAAGACAAAAAATGGAAATATGAGGGCAATGTAACCTACTCTTTCCGTAAATGTGAATTCTTCCCCTGGGAGTTCCCGAAACACTATATCTCCGCTTCTTACCGTTATGATGTCATGTCACCGATGGATAAATTTCTCGACACGGATAAGGATAACGTATTCGTGGCCTGGAAAACCACTACTGTCGACCAGATGTCGTACGTACGGGATGCTACATTGAGATATGAAATGGAAACTCTTTCAGGCTTCTCGGTCGCAGCTATGGCACGACACCGGAAAGACACTCCGGCCGGTAAACTTCAATACATCCGTAACGATGCTGCCAAAACAATTGTTCCGGACATTACCACCGCCGAATTGGGACTGACCTTGCGTTATGCTCCGGGTGAGACTTTTGTAAACACGAAACAGCGTCGGCGTCCGGTGTCGCTGGATGCTCCCATCTTCACCCTTTCTCACACCACCGGATTCAAAGGTGTATTGGGAGGAGAGTATAATTTCAATTTGACGGAAGCAAGTATCTGGAAGCGCTTCTGGCTTTCGTCTTGGGGCAAAGTAGACGTCACCCTGAAAGGTGGGGCGCAATGGAATACCGTTCCATTCCCGTTACTCATTCTGCCGGCTGCCAACCTTTCATATATTACCCAAAAAGAAACTTTCAACCTGATCAACAATATGGAGTTCCTCAACGACCGCTATGCATCGTTGGCACTGACATATGACATGAATGGCAAACTTTTCAATCGTATTCCACTAATCAAAAAATTGAAGTGGAGAGAAGTGTTCCGTTTCCGTGCCCTGTATGGTAACCTGACCGAAAAGAATAACCCGTTTAAGAGCAATAATCCGGAACTGTTCGATTTTCCGCAACGGGACGGTAGTTACACCAGTTATGTAATGGACCCGAAAGTACCCTATCTGGAAGCCAGTGTAGGTATCTACAACATCTTTAAATTGTTACATATTGAATACGTACGCCGTCTGACCTATCTGAATCACCCCGGAATCAACAAGCAAGGTATCCGGTTTATGATTCAAGTGGTATTTTGATCTGATATCATTTACACAAATAAAAGCTAAATACGATGAATTTCACTTTACATACCCTCAATGGCATAAAGCTGTGGTTGGTACTTCTTTTACTTAGTGGCGCAATCAATGTTTGCCGGGCAGATTCTCCACGACAAACCATCAACTTTAACCGGGGATGGAAATATTGTCAGGGGGATTTCGATCATGCTGCCCGACCGGGGTTCGACGATTCAGAATGGGAGAAAATAGGACTTCCCCACTCTTTCAGTACTCCATATTTCATGTCGAAGGACTTTTATGTAGGCTACGGATGGTACCGTAAAGCTTTTCCGGTAAAAAAAGAGATTCTTGGCAAGAAAAGTTTTCTTGAATTCGATGGCGTATTTCAAGAAGCAGAGATTTTCGTCAACGGACACTTGGCAGGCACTCACAAAGGAGGATATACCGGATTTTCCATCGACATATCAGCTTACCTGAAAGAAGGGAAAAACCTGGTAGCCGTCCGGGTAAACAACTGTTGGCGCCCTGACCTTGCCCCGCGTGCAGGCGAACATGTATTTAGCGGAGGTATCTACCGGAACGTACGTCTGGTAATAAAGCCCCCCACTTACATCGATTGGTATGGCACCTGGATCACAACCCCGGACCTGGCAGAGAACAAAGGTAAATCGGGAAGCGTCCACATACGGACAGACGTATGTAATGCTTCAGGAAAAACAGACACTTACCGACTCCTGACCACCGTCGTCGATGCACAAGGCAAAGAAGTGTCTTCGGTTTCCACATCCCAAGTACTGCCGGACAATGCAACTTACACATTTGAACAACAAACCAAAGAAATTCAGGCACCTCAACTGTGGCATCCCAATCATCCGGCACTATATAAAGTGATAAGCTCACTCTATCACGGACAAGAATTAATAGACCGTTACGAAACAGCATTCGGATTCCGCTGGTTTGAATGGACTGCAGACCGGGGATTTTTCCTGAATGGGGAGCACCTTTATTTTAAGGGAGCCAATGTTCACCAGGATCATGCCGGATGGGGAGACGCTGTAACCGAGACCGGAATGCGAAGAGATATCCGGTTAGTGAAAGAAGCCGGCTTCGATTTAATAAGAGGCTCGCACTACCCCCATTCACCGGCTTTTTCACAAGCATGCGATGAAATAGGAATGTTATTCTGGGCAGAAAACGCATTTTGGGGAATCGGAGGACACAAAGGAGACGGTTATTGGAATGCCAGTGCATACCCTGTAAACGAATCCGACAGGGCAGAATTCGAAAACAGCGTAAAAGCCCAACTGAAAGAGCTGATTCGCATCCACCGCAACCATCCTTCCATCATCGTATGGAGCATGAGTAACGAGCCTTTTTTCACAGCACCCGAGACAATCAATCCGATGCGTAAACTACTGGAAGAAACCGTCAAACTTTCCAAACAACTTGATCCTACCCGCCCGGCAGCTGTCGGTGGTGCGCAGCGTCCGCTGGGAGAGAAACGAATCGATAAGTTGGGCGACATAGCCGGATATAACGGTGACGGCAGCTACATTCCGGAGTTTCAGCAACCGGGCATGCCAACAGTAGTTTCGGAATATGGCAGTACTACAGCCGATCGTCCGGGAGAATATGATCCGGGATGGGGAGACCTGGCTAAGAATAATGCACAGAACGGTTTTCCATGGCGTAGCGGACAAGCCATCTGGTGCGCATTCGACCACGGAAGCATTGCCGGCAGTGCCCTTGGCAAAATGGGCATCATCGATTACTTCCGGATTCCCAAGCGTGCCTGGTACTGGTACCGGAATGCCTACAAAGGGATTACCCCTCCGGAATGGCCGCAAGAAGGAACACCTGCCCGCATCAGCCTGGTTGCCGACCGGACTGATAACATAAAAGCGGACGGAACGGACGATGTTATGTTATCAATAACCATCCTGGATGCAAGCGGAAAGCCGGTCAGCAATTCTCCGGCAGTTAAGCTCGACATTCTATCCGGCCCGGGAGAGTTTCCCACCGGAACCTCAATCCTGTTTGAAAAAGAGAGTGATATCCGTATACTCGACGGAAAAGCGGCTATTGAATTCCGGTCATATTATGCCGGAGAAACTGTTATCCGTGCTACTTCACCGGGACTGGAACCGGCCGAAGTAAAAATCCGATTCACCGGAAGCACTCCCTATACAGAGGCCTTCAAAGTAAAAGAACGTCCCTATACACGCTTCGAAACTCCGACAAAAACGGATAATCTGCAAACCTTCGGACCTAACAACCCGACTTTCTGCAGTTCGTCTGCCAACGGACATTCATCCGCTTTTGCAGCCGACGGAGACGAATCTACATACTGGCAAGCTTCAGAGAACGACCCGGAACGTTCCTGGACACTGGATACCGAAAAAGGATTGTCGATACGTCACATCCGAATCGCATTTCCGGATTTAACCCCTTATCAATACAAAGTAGAGGTATCCATGGACAGAGAACACTGGTCGCTCATACCGGATCAAACCAATAATAAGCAGAACGAGAACATTCGGATGATTCAGGTTGTTCCCGGTATACAAGGACGTTTCGTACGTATCAGTTTCACAGGAGAGAAAGCTGCTATTACAGACGTACAGGTCATCGGAACGGTAATTGACTAAAATAACAGATTTATTACAAATATATGCAGCCATTAGCGGAAAGACTTCGCCCAAAGACATTAGATGATTATATCGGTCAGAAACACCTTGTGGGACCGGGTGCTATCCTGCGCAAAATGATTGACGCAGGGCGTATCTCTTCATTTATTCTTTGGGGACCTCCGGGAGTGGGTAAGACCACACTGGCCCAGATCATTGCCAATAAGCTGGAAACTCCCTTCTACACTTTGAGTGCTGTTACCTCCGGGGTGAAAGATGTGCGCGAAGTGATAGATCGCGCCAAGAGCAATAAGTTTTTCACTCAATCCAGCCCTATCCTGTTTATCGATGAAATACACAGGTTCAGCAAATCCCAACAAGATTCGTTACTGGGAGCCGTCGAACATGGCACAGTCACGCTGATAGGTGCCACCACCGAAAATCCGTCTTTCGAAGTTATCCGTCCGCTCCTTTCCCGCTGTCAGCTCTACACACTGAAATCTCTGGAAAAAGAAGATTTACTGGAATTGCTGCAACGTGCCATTACTACCGACGTAGTGCTGAAAGAACGGAAAATCGAATTGAAAGAGACCGGTGCCATGCTTCGCTTTTCGGGAGGCGATGCCCGCAAATTACTGAACATACTGGAACTCGTGGTAGAATCGGAAACAGAAGAAACCGTAATCATCACTGATGACCTGGTAACAGAACGCTTGCAGCAAAACCCGCTCGCATACGATAAGGACGGTGAAATGCATTATGACATTATTTCGGCGTTTATCAAATCGATACGGGGAAGTGACCCTGATGGCGCCATCTATTGGCTGGCCCGTATGGTAGAAGGAGGCGAAGATCCGGCATTCATCGCCAGGCGCCTGGTCATCTCTGCCGCAGAAGATATCGGCCTGGCCAATCCGAACGCATTGTTATTGGCTAATGCCTGTTTTGACACATTGATGAAAATCGGCTGGCCGGAAGGAAGAATTCCACTGGCAGAAACAACGATTTATCTGGCAACAAGCCCTAAAAGCAATTCGGCCTACAATGCCGTCAACGATGCACTGGCGCTGGTACGCGAAACCGGTAATCTGCCTGTTCCCCTACACTTGCGCAACGCTCCCACCAAGCTGATGAAGCAGTTGGGATATGGCCAGGAGTACAAATATGCACATAATTACGAAGGCAACTTTGTAAAACAACAGTTCTTACCGGATGAAATCAAGGCCAAACAACTATGGCAACCCCAACACAATCCGGCAGAACAAAAACATGCCGAGCGAATGAAGCAACTATGGGGAAATGAAAAGAACTATTAACCATCTGCAATTGTTTTATCAGATAAAAAGTTATTCATTCAGTATTCAAGTATCTAAACTGAATACTTAACACCTAATAATTTATGAAGATAGTAGTTTTAGACGGTTATGCCGCCAACCCCGGAGATCTGAACTGGGACGAATTGAGAACTTTGGGTGAGTGTGAAATCTATGACCGCACGGCTCCCGACGAGGTACTTGAACGCTCGAAAGATGCAGAAGCGATTCTTACCAACAAGGTGGTGATCACGGCAGAACACATGGCATCCTTGCCCAACCTGAAGTATATTGGCGTAATAGCCACCGGATATAACATCATTGATGTTGCCGCAGCCAAAGAGCGTGGCATTACCGTAACCAATATCCCTGCCTACAGCACTCCCTCCGTCGGACAAATGGTTTTTGCCCATATCCTGAACATCACTCAGCGAGTACAGCATTATGCCGACGAGGTTCGTGAAGGACGCTGGACTCAGAGTCAGGATTTTTGTTACTGGGATACTCCGCTTATCGAGCTGTTGGGAAAGAAGATAGGTCTTATCGGCCTGGGACAAACCGGATACAACACAGCCCGTATCGCTATCGGATTTGGTATGAAAGTGTGGGCTTATACATCTAAATCACGTCTCCAACTGCCTCCTGAAATCCGAAAAGCAGAACTCGACCAGATTTTCCGCGAATGTGATATTGTCAGCCTGCATTGCCCACTGACGGAATCAACACGTGACCTGGTTAACACCCGTCGCCTAGAACTGATGAAGCCCAATGCCATTTTAATCAATACCAGCCGTGGTCCGCTGGTCAACGAGCATGACCTGGCAGAAGCTCTGAATAATTACAAAATCTATGCCGCCGGACTGGATGTGCTCTCCACCGAGCCACCCCGTGCCGACAATCCTTTGCTGACTGCCAGAAACTGCTTCATCACCCCACATATAGCCTGGGCTACTTCGGCTGCCCGCGAGCGCCTGATGGCTATCCTGGTCGACAACCTGAAAGCCTATATCGGCGGCAAGCCTGTGAACAACGTGGCCAAATAAAGTCAGATATCAAAAAATACAGGAATACTATCGGGGTTCAGAACATATCCCGATAGTTTCCTCAACTTTTCTTCCGCATCCATCACGGCACAAGAATAGCCGGCTACGGACATCATCGGCCAATCATGCATCGTATTGCCTACTACCAAAACCTCCCTAAGAGAAATCCCCAATCGAGCACACAGAGTAATCAGACCGTTCTTCTTACTGGCTTTACTGTCTACCACCGTCAGCAATCGTCCCTCCTGATACAATTGATACGCCTCTTCATCCAATTCGGTCAGCCACCGGACAGCTTCCCGGGTATTCGGTGCAAGCACAGCATATTTAAAGACTTTCCCCTCCCGGGTATAACGGGTCACCCTGCAACCCGGAAAACCGGCAGTCATAGGATTTGCAATCGGAACACATTCGATAGTTTCCCCGTAGCATAACAGACCTCCGTCCGCAAAAACTCCGCCCGAGAACAGGCCGAACACATTGCCAAGCCGTTTTTTAGCATGCGACACCGGTAAAGCAGTACTCAGATATAAAGGCAAACGCTTAGCCATATACTCCAATACCGAAACCGTACGGTCCGGAATCCGTCCCTGAGCATCCGTCAGCGTACCATCCACATCAAAGAAGACAGCTTCCACCTTCTTCCTTTCCGGTATGCGCCACAAAGCCCCATCCCCCATCATTCTCCTCAAGGGCGTATCGCACAAATTACTGAAAGCAATGTAACAATCACAAACTTTACGAAGGCAGAAGGGCTGAAAATCCGAAGTGGAGTCATCGTAAAAGTTTCCCATCCGTATCCCACTTCTCGGGCAAGCATACATATCCCCTTTCCGGTCGATAAAAAGTGTTTCCCTACCTCCCACACAGCCGTCCAAGCACGCCTTTGCATTTCTCCGGTCATAATCGAACAGATTGTCTATTTCACCAAAGAAACGGATATCCTCTTCCGACAGCGGCTTCCGCAATCCCTGCATGGCATTCACAAACAGGTAAACCGACGGATCCAGCAGCTGTCTCAGTTTCCGGATTTGTTCCTTTGCCGAAGGATCACCGACTGCCCCTGCACATACCCCGATGCCGGCCGCACGAAGCATCTCTACTTTGGATGCAAACTCCCCTACCCCAACCATCTCCGGGTGATAGCTCGCCCAAAACCTGAACTTAGACACATCTGCCTGCTCCGCCTCAGCCTCATCTAAAAAACGGGATACCGAAAAGGACAAATTGGTCTGGCAAGAGACTCCAATCACATGGGGCATAGCGGCCAGGCGCATGATGCCCTCTCTATAGTAGCGATGTATCATCGCTTCCCCATAAGGAATAATCAGGATACGTAATGAACCGTATTTCCACCCGCCGATACGGGAAATAAAGCGGTCCAATGCTTCCTGATCTTCTGTCGTATCGGCAGACACAGACTTTCTGCCGAACGGACAATACGAACACGTATAATTGCAATGCTCCAGACTACCTCTATAATAGATACTCCGGACAGTACTCAAAGAGGACATCGTTCTATTCGGATCAGGGATATACATATTCGGACATCAGTTTCCTCACGGCAGGTGAAATAAATGCCTGTCCGATGTAATCGGAATAAGCCATTCCTTCCTCCGTGAGACGCACTATCCGGCCAGTCTCTTCAATCCATCCACGATCTGTGAACTCCCGGAAAAGATTCCGGTCCGGCTTCTCACCAAAACGTTTTTCATACTCCGCCAAGTCCACTCCCCGGTGATACATCAGGTTCTTTATAATGAATCTGATTTGCATCTCTTCTGTGGAAAGCAAGAAACCATTAGCGGCAGTCATAAAATCGGTAGTCCGGATATAATGGTCTATTTCATCGGCTATTGCCTGCTGACGTACAGCATAGGGAGTGGCATAGTGTAAGTTTCCCAAATAACTCCGGCCTCCCGCCCCGCAGGAAAGCATCACTTCGTCACCACACGAAAATTCCGTTTCCGTTGTTTCGCGCCTGACAAAACGGCGCATGGACGTTTGTACAAATCCTTGCCCTACCAGTAACTCACGGGCAGATTTGTAGATAGCATAACCTATGTCATCCGTCGAACGTACATCGATGCGTGTACCCGGCCGGACATAAAGAGGATAAATAAACAACTCGTTGGGCCGATAAGTAAGTGCAGTGTTCAGAGAGCGCATAAAGCTCTCTACCGTCTGTCCCTCGATACCATAAATCAGGTCGAGGTTAAACTGAGGAAAACCTGCCTCCACAATATTTTCGAGTGCACCGACTACTGTACCGAGTCCGGGTCTTCTTTTCAGTTTCTTCAACTCCGTCTCATTGAAACTCTGCACCCCCATGCTCAACCGCTCCACTCCTCTCGCCCGCAACTGCCTCAAAACACTCTTTTGCGTATATTCCGGTGAAGTCTCGACAGAAGTAAACACCCGGGAAGGATGCACACCGAACAGTTCGGCCAGGCAGAACAACTCTTCCAACTGTCCTTCATCCAAAATAAGCGGAGTACCCCCTCCGACGGCAAACGAAGTAAACTTCAGGCCTTGTGCCGCCACAGACAGCTGTTCGGCCTGGCGGCGCATCGTGTGGAGATACAATGAAATGCGCTCCGCATCGCAACACTGCTGTGAAAAAAGATTGCAATAGCCACACTTATGGGCACAGAAAGGTATGTGGAAATATAAACTAGCCTCCCTTCCTTCCAGCCGTTCAAGATAAGGAGAAAGAGAGACCGGAGGAGTCAACGTACGGTAAGCCGTCTTATGCGGATAACTGTACATATAGCTGACATATCGTGAAATCTGCTGTTGTTCGTTCATTTTCTGAGAATAAAGTGTTTATAAGGCACCGTATATACTTTTTCGTGAGAAATGCAATGATACTCGTAACCATCTTCACCGTAACAGGTCCCGTGATCGGACAGGGCAATGACCAACGTGTCCGAGCGCCTCCTGAAAGCCTCGAACAGGCGGGGCAGCTGACTGTCGACATACCGTAGGGCTGCCGCATGCGACTCTTTATCGTCTTTCTTTTTTCCCTCCACGTAGTGGCAGTTCGGATAATGAATCGCCGAAAAATTGATATACATAAATACTTTCCGGTCCGCCGGATACTTTTCCAGTTTGTCGACGGCAAAGTCCACCTGATTGGCAGCACTGTTCTTATCCGTGCAACCGAAAGTCGGCAACCAATAACTCTTATTGAAATAGCCGGGAAATACCCTTCCTATATCATTCCGCTTACTGAAAAAGTTGACTCCTCCGATGCAGATTGTTTCATAACCTACCTGAGCCAGACTCTGTACGAACGTAGCCTCTTTGAAAGCATAGCTGCCTTCGGGAGGTATACGTCCCGTACCGGCCTGAAAGGGAAAAAAGAGCCACTTTCGGTTACGCAACATATGCGGCTCGGCGGGTGACGGCAAGAATCCTGCGAAAATAGCGAAGTGAGACGGATAAGTGAAATTACCGGGAGCATGCCGTTTCTCCCAACCGTTGCCACAGCTATTCAGTACAGGAGTCCCCCCGGAGGCTTCTTCGGCCACGCTGACGTCATAACGCAAAGTATCGAAACAGAGCATCAGTATATCATGCGTACCCACAATTTCATTCATATCTATGTCCGGCTTCTGATCCTGCGTGCCGGAGGGTAATTCATCTATTTCCATTGAAAAGTGATTCTATCGTTTTTATCTGATTGGCATATATCTTATTTTCCGTAAACATATCCTGATAGATATGGTCTCCCTGCCCATTGACCTCTATAATATAAGGTGTGTCCGTATTCCGGGCTATCAACACGTCTATGCCCGCATATCGCAGCCCCAAGGCCTTCATGGCAGTGATGCTCCGGCAGAAAAGCTCTTCACGAACGGAAGGAGCCAACGAAAGTTCTTCGAACAGCCTCGCTTTATTGTTCAGGTGAAGATTAGTTATGGCACCGTCACTGCAACGCACCACTACATAATCGACTTCATCCCCCCTGCAGACAACACGCAAGTCATAATTCTCACCTTCCAGCTTTTCCTTTGCCATCCATTCTTCAAGGACAGCCCCACACCGTATGACCTCTTCCGCCAATGTGGCAATCTCTTTCCGGTTCGTCAGCCTGCAGATACGTTTCGCATTACAAACGCGCCCTCCTTCCCAGGACATCGTCGTATAAGCCACCCATTCATCCCGGCGATGATTATACCTGACAGCCATAATCCCACCGGCCCCGGAACCATAACGGGGCTTCAGAAATCCTCCCCTCTTCTGCCGGCAAAGTATGGCGGCCAAATCATCAAATGTGCTAAGCGCATCCGAAAGCAACGGAGTTGTTTTCAGGCCGGCCCCGGTCAGTTTCCGCTGAGTATACACTTTATCGAGTGCACAAAGAATTGCAGCCGGTTCATTCAGAAAGTGTACACTTTCCGACTTATCCGTATCGGCCAGTCGGGACAACAGACTTCTATACTCCTCGCAGAGCAAATTGTATTTCCGAAAGTCCGCCTCCCGAAACACCGGAGGCTCCAGCTTTACAACCGTATCGCGACAATCGGGAAGAACGGCCGACAACTCGTCATAAGTGACAAAGCAGGTGTCCGCCCCAAGGCTTCTACCCGCTTTGATAAAATAGTCCGTACGCTTGGAAGTCGAGTTACTGGCAACAAGTATTCTCATCCGCTCACTCCGTAATCATCGGGTAACTGTAATCGTCATCGTATTCCTGTGAGTCGGAAACATCTATCTTCATGGGCAGCGATTTCTGCAACTCTTTCTTCATCTCGTCGCTCAGATAATTGTATTTCATATTGATAAACTTCAGATGCTTGATTTTATCCACATGATCCAGCAATAGCCGTGCCCCTTCATCCGTCAACACACCGGCGGAAATATCCATTGTTTCCAGTTGCGGCAGGATATCCGATTCAAGAAACATCTCTACAACCACATTCTGCTCTTCGGCATCGACAATGCCCAGCCATTTCAGGTTAGGGAAACGGTCTTTAGAGAACAGAGGTCTGAATACATTCATATCGCCATCAAACCCATAATCCTCCACTCCTACATAGAGAACCAGCTTTTCAAGATTCGGCAGATCGGAACCCAGGATATCTTCCACCACCGAATCGGGCAGGCCGCCACTGATAATTTCAAGTGACTTCAAGTTCGGACGCGGTTTCTTACCAATGCTCAGATTATTCGTTCCTTTGATTTTAAGGTTATTCAGCAGAGGCATCGCATCCAGCACCGGGCTCAAATCGACTTGCTCAATCCAGGAAATCTCCTGTTCCTCAAAATCTATATCCCCCCAAAACAGACCTTCGAAATGGGCGAACTTCTCTTTATTCTCCACAATGCCATCGGCAATGTCCGAGCAGTCTTCCCCTTCATATCCCCAGCAGCCTATCGTGATCTGCTTGAGTGACGGCAGTTTTTTGTCTTTCAATATCTTGTCCATCAAGTTTACGCCCTCTTCCGCTTCGTCATAGCTCAACGCATACTTTTTGGCTTCCACTTTCATTTCTTTGGCAACCTCTTCCAAGGTCTCCACATATCCTTTTTTCGTTTTTTCCGCTATCAGCTTACCGGCAGCTTTTTCGGCTTCCCCTGCCGACGAAAAATTCTTCACCTGTGTTTGTCCATCCGTCCCCAACTTACCGTAATTCACTATTACGTCAGTGCCCCGGACATCGATGCTCCAAAATTTCTGGGACTTAAAGTCCTGAAATACAAATACTCGTTTCATAGTATGTCTGTTTAATTACTGATATAAAAAATGCTTATCTGCCTTTGTTTCTCCAAAAACAGATAAGCATTACTGCAAAAATAATAAAATTCTGATACCTTATACCTTTATCCGACAAGAATCTCAATAAGCATGTCCGCCTTCGTCCATTTCCTTGGCATCGATCTTCCGGTTGTCGATGCTGCGCCAAGCATAGAAAATGTAGGCGATGACAAACGGAACGAGGATAGAAACATAGGCCATGGTCTTGAGCGTGAACTGGCTGGAACAACTATTGGCAAGGGTCAGCGAACTTTGTATGTCCGTATTCGACGGATAATAAGCCGTATTGTTATATCCGGCTGTCAGCAGCAGTGCCAGAACAGTCAGCACCGTACCGATACCCACAAACCAGATTCCTTTATCAAACGTTTTTTTCAGCAGGGTTTTGCCAATGCCAAACAACACCAGCACGACTCCCACAAGGAACACGATAAGCACCACCGGCATTTCAATAAAATTATTGAAGTATTTATAAGGCTCCATGTAGATCTCTTTTGTTTCCGGATTGACAGCATATCCATCGGCCAGCAAAGTGCGAATCACGAATGCCAGGAAGAACACCAGGAACAGGACCGTATTGGCTATCAACGAACGACGACATTTGGCGACCAACTCTTTATCAGCGATATTATTGATAAAGTAAAGAGCTCCCAAAACACGCGCCAGGAAGAACACGGCCAATCCCAGAATCACATTCCAGATATTGGTCAGCGCATCCAGTCCGTGCCAACCGTTGCCCCAATGACTGATCACAGGCATCACTTCGTTCACCATATTCCCCTTATTGATATAGAAATCCGAACCGGTAAAGAAAGTGGCCACAGCGCCTCCCAAGAGCAAGGGTCCCACCACACCGTTAATCACCAGAAAAGTCTGGTAGGTCTTCTTTCCCAACAAGTTGCCCGCTTTACTCTGAAATTCATAACTGACAGCTTGCAACACAAAACTGAAAAGAATAATCATCCACAGCCAGTAGGCCCCCCCGAAACTGGTACTATAAAACAGAGGAAACGAAGCAAAGAAAGCGCCACCGAAAGTGACCAGCGTGGTAAATGTAAATTCCCATTTGCGTCCGGTAGAGTTTACCATCATCTTACGATGCTCTTCGGTTTTGCCCAAACAAAACAGCAGAGAGTTGCCACCCTGCACAAACAGTAAAAATACGAGTATGGCCCCGAGTAGTGAGACTACCAGCCACCAATATTGTTGTAGAAAAATGTATGTACCCATAGTTTAAATAATTATTGGTTCGTGACTAATGATTAACCGTCGGTCCTTTCTTGATCTCACGGACCATAATGCCAATTTCAGCAATCAACATCACGGTAAACAAAACGAGGAAAATAAAGAAAGTGGTCTGCACAGAGCCCACATCGAGCTTAGAGATAGACACAGACGTAGGAAGCATATCCCGTATCGCCCACGGCTGACGACCACATTCGGCCACCACCCAACCGGCTTGTCCGGCAATATAAGCCAACGGAATGGTCCACAGAGCAACGTACTGCATCCATCTTATCTTCGACAAATCTTTCTTATAGGCAAAGAAAAGCACCAGGATGAAAAACAGAATGAAATATCCGCCCAGGATCACCATCACGCGAAAAGCGTAAAAGTTAAGCGGTACATTAGGTACCAACTGATTTACATCTTTAATATAGCCATAACCAAAATAAGGCACATTTTCCTGCAAAGTGGTATAAGCCTCCTTGGCGGCAGCTTCATCACCTTCTTTTTTAGCCGTACGATAAGTGGCCAGGGCAGCAATCGCTTTCTTGCCTTTTTCTATCTTCTCGGCAGCCGAAAGAGCTTTTGTACCGTCTTTCAGTTCATATCCTCCCTCAATAATATTTTTTATACCCGGCACAAAGGCATCCACCTTACGTTCGGCCAGCAGCGAAAGCATTTTCGGAATCTCGATACGGAAGAGGAACGGGTCCTGACCGTCATCATAGGTTTTCTTCTCCGGGTTCAAAAGTCCGACAGCCACCAGTCCGGCACCATTTTGTCCTTCGTAATAGCCCTCCACAGCAGCCAGTTTCATCGGCTGTGTCTGTGCGATGGCATAACCGGAACCATCACCGGTCCACACCGTCAGCAAAGAAGCCACCAGCCCGAAGACTGCACCTATCTTGATGCTCGCCACCGCAAATTCCTTATCACGCTTCTTCAGCAGGAACCAGCAACTGATGCCAATCACAAAAACAGCTCCGAGCACCCAACTTGAAAGTACCGTATGAAAGAACTTATTAACAGCCACCGGCGAAAACGCAACAGCCATAAAGTCGACCATCTCGTTGCGTACGGTGTCAGGATTGAACTGCATGCCTACCGGATGCTGCATCCACGCATTGGCAACCAGAATCCACCAAGCAGAAATCGTAGCTCCCAAGCCCGTGAGCCAGGTTGAAATGAGGTGGAATCTCTTGCTCACCTTGTCCCATCCAAAGAACATGACAGCAATAAACGTGGCCTCCATAAAGAAAGCCAAAATACCTTCAATTGCAAGAGGTGCACCGAAAATATCGCCTACAAACCAGGAATAGTTACTCCAATTGGTTCCGAACTCAAACTCCAGGATCAGCCCGGTGGCCACTCCCACGGCAAAATTGATACCGAAAAGTTTCATCCAGAATTTAGCCGTTCGTTTCCAGAATTCATTGCCTGTTTTATAATAAAGGGTCTCCATAATGGCCATAACAACCGCCAAACCAAGCGTGAGAGGCACGAAGATCCAGTGATACATGGCTGTCAGAGCAAATTGGGCTCTCGACCAGTCAATCAGTGAAGTGTCAATACTTTCAATCATATCATTAGTAGTTAGAGTTAAACGTCAGTCGTCTATTGCCCGCGTTCTATAAGTTCGCCCGCAACGTATTCTCCCTTGTCCTTATCGGTGGGCTGGCTGCTCAGAAAGTTGGGGAAGAAAAACAGGCGGAGAATGAAGAACATGATAAAGAGTTTCACAAGTATAATGAGCCACAGGGTACGTCCCAGGGTCATGCTTCGAAAGCCTTCTACATAGAAATTCCAGATGTGGAGCAGTGTATTCTTCATAATACAGGGTTTATAACATCTCAAAATTAGCGTTTATGTAATAAATAACAAAGATAGTCTTAAAAATGTTGATGAAACGAATAAAATAAACTATTCTTATGCCCCCGAAGCTTGCTTACACCCTTTATACCTTATATATATAAATTAAAATATGAAACTGCCATAATACACTCTTTGCATAGGTATATCCACTAATCGGATTTTAAGTATGGGAAGGTGTAGCCACAGAGACCTTAGGGTGTAGCCTTAAGGAGCAAAGGGTGTAGCCATCCGGCCGGGATAGCTATACCCTATTTTCGTCCGATCGTTCAGTTCATAGGCAATATCGGCAGCTCCACTTATCGACATAAAACCTGCCTTTAGCGACAAAACCTCCCCTCCCGTCTATCGCTTTTGCACATCTTTCTATTGCAGCGTACTTTTGTTTCTATAAAATAAAAAGAAGCAAGAGTATGACGAACGTAAAAAGAATCACCCTAATAACAGTCTGCCTGGCAGCTATCTTGCCCGGCAACGGATTGTGGGCACAACAGACGGAAGCTACCGGAACAACGCAAACCGCCGACTCGGTATCCATGCCCGCGCAATGGGATCTGCAGAGCTGCATCGACTATGCCTTGCAGCAAAACATCAGCATCCGTCGTAACCGGATCAATGCGCAGAGCACACAGGTGGACGTAAAGACAGCCAAAGCGGCCCTCTTCCCCAGCCTCTCGTTCTCCAGCAGCCAAAATCTGGTGAACCGTCCCTACCAAGAGTCCAGCAGCATTATCAGTGGCTCGGAAGTACTGAAGAGCAGCAACAAGACCACCTACAACGGAAACTACGGACTGAACGCGCAATGGACCGTATATAACGGCAGTAAACGCCTGAAAACAATCGAACAGGAGAAGCTTAACAACCGCGTGGCAGACCTCGATGTAGCCACTTCGGAAAATGATATCGAGCAATCGATCGCCCAGGTATATATTCAGATTCTCTATGCTGCCGAATCAGTCAAGGTGAACGAAAACACCCTGCAAGTATCCGAAGCCCAACGGGACCGTGGCAAACAACTGCTGGATGCGGGAAGCATTGCCCGGAGCGACTATGCCCAGTTGGAAGCCCAAGTCAGCACCGACCGCTATCAACTGGTGACCGCACAGGCCACACTTCAGGACTATAAGTTGCAACTGAAGCAACTCCTCGAACTGGACGGCGAACAGGAAATGCAGGTCTATCTGCCTGCATTGGGTGACGAAAATGTACTGTCGCCCCTCCCCACCAAAACGGATGTCTTTCGTTCCGCTGTGGCCCTCCGCCCGGAAATAGAGGCAAGCAAGCTCAGTGTAGAGGCATCGGAACTGGGGATCGGAATCGCCAAATCGGGATATCTGCCCAGCGTCAGCCTGACAGCCGGTATCGGTACCAACCATACCAGCGGAAGCGACTTCACCTTCGGCGAGCAAGTGAAAAACGGATGGAACAACTCCATCGGACTCAGCATCAGTGTCCCAATCTTTAACAACCGACAGACCAAAAGTGCCGTAGAAAAAGCCAAACTTCAGTATCAGACCAGTCAACTGACTCTGCTCGACGAACAGAAAACATTGTATAAAACCATCGAAGGACTATGGCTCGACGCCAACAGCGCCCAGCAGCGATATGCGGCAGCCATAGAGAAATTGCACAGCACACAGACCAGCTATGAACTGGTCAGCGAGCAATTTAATGTCGGAATGAAAAATACCGTGGAGCTTCTGACCGAAAAAAACAATCTGCTACAGGCACAGCAAGAGCTGTTACAGTCTAAGTACATGGCTATTCTGAATACACAATTGCTGAAGTTCTACCAGGGAGATAAGATAACACTGTAGACAATAAAGGAATAAAACATTTAACGTTATAACGATATGAAGAAGAAAAAGATCATTCTTATTGCCGTAAGCCTCGCCATACTGGCAGGCGGAGGGGTTTGGCTCTTTGGCGGTTCTACGGCCAAGCACAAAGTGACCTATGCCACGGCAACCGTAAGCAAAGGCGAGATATCGGAGTCGGTAACCGCCACAGGAACTATCGAACCGGTAACAGAAGTAGAAGTCGGTACACAGGTATCCGGAATTATCGACAAAATCTATGTGGACTATAACGCGGCAGTGACCAAGGGACAACTTATCGCTGAGATGGACCGTGTGACACTGCAAAGTGAACTCGCCTCTCAACGTGCCACCTACAGTGGTGCAAAGGCGGAATACGAATACCAAAAGAAGAACTATGAGCGCAACAAAGGGTTGCACGAAAAGGGGCTGATCAGCGATACCGATTACGAGCAATCGCTCTACAACTACGAGAAGGCCAAAAGCTCGTTCGAAAGCAGCCAGGCTTCACTGGCCAAGGCAGAACGCAACCTGTCCTATGCCACCATTACT
The DNA here is from genome assembly GCF_000025985.1 of Bacteroides fragilis NCTC 9343. Classification (NCBI taxonomy): domain Bacteria; kingdom Pseudomonadati; phylum Bacteroidota; class Bacteroidia; order Bacteroidales; family Bacteroidaceae; genus Bacteroides; species Bacteroides fragilis. Next base: position 2,256,566 of record NC_003228.3, on the reverse strand, counting down.
TCTCCGATCGATGGCGTTGTCATCAGCCGGGATGTGGAAGAAGGACAAACGGTGGCTTCCGGATTCGAGACACCGACTTTGTTTACCATCGCAGCCGACCTGACCCAGATGCAGGTAGTGGCCGACGTAGATGAAGCCGATATAGGCGGCGTGGAAGAAGGACAACGGGCCACATTTACCGTAGATGCCTATCCGAACGATGTTTTCGAAGGAATAGTGACCCAAATCCGTCTGGGAGACGCAAGCAGTACCAGCACCAGCAGCTCGTCTACTACCGTAGTCACATACGAAGTAGTGATCTCCGCCCATAACCCGGACCTGAAACTGAAACCCCGCCTGACGGCTAATGTCACGATCTACACACTGGACAGAAAGGACGTGCTCTCTGTACCGGCACGTGCACTCCGCTTCACACCGGAGAAACCCCTGATCGGCGATAATGACATAGTGAAGGACTGTGAGGGCGAACATAAAATATGGACACGTGAAGGAAATACTTTCACGGCACACCCCGTGCAGATAGGGATCACTAACGGCATCAATACGGAAATCACCCAAGGTGCTTCCGAAGGCATGGTAGTTGTCACCGAAGCCACCATTGGAAATATGCCGGGCGGCAATGTATCGCCTGAAGGCGGACAGGAAGGCGGAGGAGAACAAAGTCCGTTTATGCCTAGCCATCCGGGCAGCAAGAAGAAAGGAAAATAAGTATGAACAAAACAGTCATCGAACTTCAGAATATCAAACGTAACTTCCAGGTGGGAGACGAAACCGTTCACGCATTGCGCGGGGTTTCGTTCACCATCACCGAAGGAGAGTTTGTCACCATTATGGGTACGTCCGGTTCGGGCAAATCAACGCTACTGAATACGCTGGGTTGCCTCGACACACCTACCAGCGGAGAATATCTGCTGGATGGAATCTCGGTACGTACCATGAGCAAACCTCAGCGTGCCATATTGCGCAACCGAAAGATAGGCTTTGTCTTCCAAAGTTACAATCTGCTGCCAAAGACGACTGCTGTGGAAAATGTAGAACTCCCGCTGATGTATAATTCGGGAGTCAGCGCTTCCGAACGGCGGCGGCGCGCCATTGAGGCGCTGCAAGCCGTAGGACTGGGCGAACGGTTGGAACACAAATCCAATCAGATGTCCGGCGGACAGATGCAACGTGTAGCCATCGCCCGTGCGTTGGTCAATAATCCGGCAGTCATCCTTGCGGACGAGGCAACCGGTAACCTGGATACACGCACTTCGTTCGAGATCCTGGTACTGTTTCAGAAACTGCATGCCGAAGGCCGCACAATCATATTTGTAACGCACAATCCGGAAATAGCCCAATACAGCAGCCGTAACATCGTGTTGCGCGACGGACAAGTCAAGGAAGACAGCACTAACCCGGACATTCTTTCCGCAGCCGAAGCACTGGCCGCTCTGCCGGTACAAGAAGAATAACAGACAGATTATTATGAACGGAACCAATTTATTTAAAATAGCTTTGCGCGCCTTGAATAACAACAAGTTGCGCGCGTTCCTTACGATGCTGGGGATCATCATCGGTGTGGCATCCGTCATCACCATGCTCGCCATCGGCCAGGGATCAAAGAAAAGTATCCAGGCACAAATCTCCGAGATGGGCTCCAATATGATTATGATTCATCCGGGAGCAGACATGCGCGGAGGTGTTCGCCAGGACCCCAGTGCCATGCAGACACTGAAACTGACCGACTACGAAACATTGCGGGATGAAACCAGCTTTCTGGCTGCGGTCAGTCCTAATGTTTCCAGTTCCGGGCAGTTGATTGCAGGCAACAACAACTATCCGTCATCCGTGAATGGCGTGGGAACGGAGTATCTGGAAATTCGACAGCTCTCGATAGACAATGGAGAGATGTTCAGCGAAGCCGATATCCAGTCGAGCGCCAAGGTATGCGTGATAGGAAAAACCATTGTAGACAATCTTTTCCCCGATGGAGAAGATCCTGTAGGACGCATTGTCCGGTTCAGCAAAATACCGTTCCGTGTAGTAGGCGTACTGAAATCCAAGGGATACAACTCTATGGGTATGGACCAGGACGACATCGTACTGGCACCCTACACCACCGTGATGAAGCGTCTGCTGGCACAGACCTATCTGCAAGGTATCTACGCTTCTGCCCTTTCGGAAGACATGACGGACAATGCTACGGAAGAGATTACCGAACTTCTCCGCCGCAATCACAAGTTGAAAGAGGCGGATGACGATGATTTCACCATCCGGAGCCAGCAGGAATTGAGCAGCATGCTCAACTCTACCACCGACCTGATGACCACACTGCTCGCCTGCATTGCCGGCATATCGCTCGTAGTAGGCGGCATCGGCATCATGAATATCATGTACGTCAGCGTCACAGAGCGTACCCGTGAGATCGGTCTGCGCATGTCGGTCGGTGCACGTGGCGTCGACATCCTGAGCCAATTCCTGATAGAAGCCATCCTGATCAGCATCACCGGAGGCCTTATCGGAGTAATCATCGGCTGCGGTGCCAGCTGGGTTGTGAAAAGTGTCGCCCATTGGCCCATCTTCATCCAACCCTGGAGCGTATTCCTGTCGTTTGCGGTTTGTACCGTCACCGGAGTATTCTTCGGATGGTATCCGGCCAAGAAAGCCGCCGACCTCGATCCGATCGAGGCAATCCGATACGAATAAGCCATCATCAGTTTACTTGTTCACCACAGAGAGCACAGAGGCAGAAAGAATTCCTTGATGTATACCGGATAGGATGACAGAAACTCTGTCTCTGTGCCCTTGTGGTAAACTAAAATTATTATCTTTGTTCCCATGAAACAATCTCTGACATCAGCCCGCCGTCCTCTGGAAATCCTGATACACATCATCAGTTGGGGGATTGTGTTCGGTTTCCCGTTCTTCTTCATCGATCGTACAGGAGACAGTATCAATTGGCATGCCTATCTGCGTCATTCTGCCGTACCCCTCTCTTTTGTCACCGTATTCTATTTAAACTATTTCCTCCTCGTTCCTCATCTCCTCTTCCGGGAACAGAAGAATAAATACATCATCTACAACATCTTATTGGTCTGCCTCATCGGACTGCTGCTGCATATCTGGCAAAGCCTGAATGCCCCGGCTCCCACTCTTAAGAAGCCGCACATGCCTCCCGGATGGATTTTTTTCGTAAGAGACATTCTAAGCCTCATCTTCACCATCGGACTGAGTGCGGCCATCCGCATGAGTGCCCGTTGGGGACAAGCTGAAGCCGCCCGTCGTGAAGCGGAGAAAAGTCGCACCGAAGCAGAGTTGAAGAACTTGCGAAACCAACTTAACCCGCATTTCCTGCTCAACACGCTGAATAATATTTATGCACTCATCGCCTTTGACAGCGACAAGGCGCAGCAGGCCGTGCAGGAGCTCAGCAAGTTGCTACGCTATGTGCTCTATGACAATCAGCAGAACTATGTACCCCTTTGTAAAGAGGTAGACTTCATTCGCAACTACATCGAACTGATGCGCATCCGTCTTTCGGGAAATGTAGAGGTCATTACACAATTCGACATACAGCCGGATAGCCGGACGGAGATTGCTCCACTGATCTTCATTTCACTGATAGAGAATGCCTTTAAACACGGCATCTCCCCCACCGAACTGAGTTTCATCCACATCCTCATCTCTGAAAACAAAGAGGAGATCCGGTGTGAGATACGCAATAGTTATCATCCCAAAACCAACACGGATAAAAGCGGATCGGGTATCGGGCTCGAACAGGTAAGGAAGCGCCTCGAACTCTCTTATCCCGGACGTTATCAATGGGATAAAGCCATCTCCCCGGATGGCAAAGAATATATATCGAAATTATTAATATTTAATCATCCATAGCCGTGAAATTACGTTGCGCCATAGTCGACGACGAACCTCTGGCACTCAGTCTGCTGGAGAGTTATGTCAACAAAACACCTTTTCTCGAACTGGCGGGAAAGTATTCCAGTGCCGTACAGGCCATGAAAGAACTTCCCGGGAACCAGATCGACCTGTTGTTCCTTGACATTCAGATGCCGGAACTCAACGGTCTGGAATTCTCTAAAATGGTAGCCCCTCGTACCCGTATTGTGTTCACTACTGCTTTCGGTCAATATGCCATCGACGGATACCGGGTCAACGCACTCGACTACCTACTCAAACCCATCTCGTATGTTGACTTCCTGCAGGCAGCCAACAAGGCGTTGCAATGGTTCGAACTGGTCCAGAAGCCCGAAGAAGTAGACAGTATTTTTGTCAAAAGTGACTATAAACTGGTGCAGGTAGAACTCAAAAAGATATTATATATAGAGGGTTTGAAGGATTACATCAAAATCTACACCGAAGATGCCCCCAAACCCATTTTGTCACTTATGAGCATGAAGTCCATGGAAGAGTTGCTTCCCCCCGCCCGCTTTATGCGTGTACATCGTTCTTTCATCGTCCAGAAAGACAAAATACGCATCATCGACCGCGGGCGTATCGTATTTGATAAGACCTATATCCCCGTCAGCGATAGCTACAAGCAGACTTTCCAAACATTCCTCGATGAGCGAAGTTGAAAGGATTTGTAGCTGATTTATCGGTAAAATGTGAGTATTTGTCGATTATTATTTATACATAAACAAAAAATATCTATCTTTGTAACAAACAGAACGGAAGTTGTGAAACTTCCAAGAATAGAATAGTTTAGTTAAGTCTAGTTTAGTTTTTGTGTTGAAGGGCTTCTACCTCAGAGGAGGATTTAGAAGCCCTTTCTATTTATCCCTTATAATTCTAATAAGGGACATCTACACTTGTTTGAGCGTATTCATCATTCTCTCTATAAATGGTTTTTCATATGTTAAAGCTTCAAGGAACACATCTGGTAAAATTCCAGTGTTAATTGTACCCAATGTTGCCAATAATGTACTATATTTAGGTCTTAATAGTTCACACCCTTTATTATAGCAGCTATTTACGTATTCTTGCCAACGCCTAACCAACATATGCCCCTGTTGTCTCTCCAAATTTGGTATACTCCAGTTATCTCCACACCCCAAATGAGTAGCAGTAGCAGGCATACCTGAAGCTTCCATAAAAATACTACACGGAATGCACGAACCAATCTTAGAAGTTCCGGAACTCAAAGCAAACTCAACACACATCTCCTGCCCTTTATTCATAGTATTTCCAAATTGCATTATAGCCTGAGTCATCCCATGATTACTTTTGAATAAAAACTTTCCATCTAAAATACCTAAAGATTCTAAGAGTTCTTTAGTAACAGTATCTGGAGTTTTTTCGCCACTTAAATATCCTGCAGGGATGTAGTGCCTTAATGACTTAAATTGTTCACCTACTTTTCTTATGCACTCTAAAGATTGATTAGTAGTTTTAGCCGCATCTTTGTAAGCAGTACTAATTTTTTCTTGTTCGTAAGTGTCAATTTCTCTATAATGGGGAGGATAGATTTCTAATTTTGAAGCTCCTATAAAAGATATAGTTTTCTCTACTATCTTATATAGCCCTCCTATATATGCTCCACGAAGAGGAGTTCCAGCAACTTTTTGTAATTGATCTACAACAACCTTAAAGTCTTTTGCCCATTGACTGAACTCATCTATCGTCATTCCACCATGTTTAGCACCGATAAAAGGCAATTGAGATTGCGGAAGTGCTTCTTTTATATCTACATGACATCCCACTTTAGCCAATAGTGTTTGGATTTCCTTATGTTCTTGAACGGTTTTCGCATTTTTACAACTAATTTGTGCATTTTCTTTAGTGATCCTCTGTCTTTCTGACATAGGCATCTCCTCACTTTCTTGAGCTAACGTTTTTTGTTCATATATAAGCTGCGTCCTTTGCGGGTTTCTTTTAACAATTGATTGGTGAATAAAACCTACTGCAATGGTAGTACATAGAACATCCGCATTGTTTGAATTTAAGATAGCCATAATATTCCTGTTTTTTTAATTAAAGTTAATGTAAGCTTACGATACAAAAGTATGCAATAAGAAAGCTGGAAGCAATTATAAATTCCTGATAAGCACATCAATCTTCCTAAGACTGGGAGATTTCTCTTGAATGGAAAAAGGAGAAAGACAAAACGCTTAAAAAATCTAACCTCACGAATCAAATAGTCCGGTTGTTTGTTCATAAGCACCTATAAAATGAAAAAATGTTATGAAGAGAATTGAAATACATAAGATTGACGTATCCAGCAGTTTGCCGATCCCATACGCCGATGAAGGTATACGGGCCGGTTTCCCGTCACCGGCACAAGACTATATGGAGCAAGCCATAGATCTGAATAAAGAGCTAATCAAACATCCGGCCAGTACATTCTTTGGACGTGTAGTAGGCGATTCGATGCGGGATGAAGGCATAGAAGAAGGAGACATTCTGGTCATCGACAAATCACTGGAATTACAGGATGACGACCTTGCCGTGTGTTTTATTGATGGAGATTTTACTGTAAAGCGGGTACGAATTGAACCTAATGCCGTCTGGTTAATACCGGCGAATCCGAAATACTCCTTGATTAAAGTAACAAAGGAGAATGAATTTATCGTCTGGGGAATAGTGACCTATACCATCAAAAAGAACAGGAGAAAAAGATAATGTTTGGACTAATGGACTGCAATAACTTCTACGCAAGTTGCGAGAGAGTGTTCAATCCGGCTTTGAACGGTAAGCCGATCGTTGTTTTAAGTAATAACGACGGATGTGTTATTGCCAGAAGTAACGAAGCGAAAGCATTGGGGATTAAAATGGGAGTTCCGGCTTATCAGATCAAAGATGATATTCAGAAATATGGTATATCTGTCTTTTCATCGAACTATACGCTATACGGCGGCATGTCCGGACGCGTGATGTCCATACTGGCAGAACAAGTGCCGGAAATGGAAGTATACAGTATAGACGAAGCATTTCTTAACCTGGAAGGGATTCGGGATATTCAGTCACTCGGAACAGACATCATAAACAAAGTAATCCGCGGAACCGGCATACCTGTTAGTTTGGGTATCGCCCCAACCAAAACACTCGCAAAGGTCGCCAATAAATTTGCAAAGAAATATCCTGCTTACAATCGTTTATGTATCATCGATACAGAAGAAAAGCGCACCAAGGCTCTGCAGCTTACTGAAATTGGAGACATCTGGGGGATCGGTCACCGGCAAGTTGCCAAGTTAGAAAAGCAGGGAGTCAAAACAGCCTATGACTTTACCGAGTTGCCCGAATCTTGGGTGCGTAAGAACATGACTGTAGTCGGAGAAAGGACCTGGAAAGAACTTCAAGGCATTTCCTGTATTGATATGGAAACCACACCACCGGCCAAAAAGCAGATATGTACAAGTCGGTCATTCGGCAAGATGGTGGAGGACATCGATACAATGTCGGAAGCAATCGCCACTCACGCTTCTACATGCGCAAAGAAACTCCGACAACAGAAAGGCTATGCAATGTCACTAATGGTATTCATCCATACAAATAACTTCCGTAAAGATTCACCACAATATTGGAGGAATACAGTTGTACATCTTCCAGTACCGACCAATGACACATTAGAAATTGTACATTATGCACTGGCCGGGCTAAAAACGATTTTCATGCAAGGCTATCAATATAAGAAAGCCGGAGTTATTATCACCGAAATAACCGATAGCACCCAATTGGGACTGTTTGATTCAGTAGATCGCGAGAAACGTAAACGTCTTCAACAAACAATAGATAAGATAAACGGTAAACACAGCCGACTCGTCAAATTAGCGATTCAAGGTACAGGGAGGAATTGGAAGCTTAAACAAAAACAGCTATCAGGGCATTATACCACTGACATCAATCAGATTATAAGCATTAATTGTACTTACCCAACTGCATGTCAACGAAAACAATATAGCTGAACTTTCGTAAGACGGAACAAGCACTTTAGATAGAATCCGATACATAACCTACCTGGAAAATTGTACTGTTCCGCATATAATTTGAGAGAAATATTGTGAAAGAAAAAGGCTGCTTAACGTATCGTCTCATCCATCCAAAAAGAAGAGTCATTCATGATATGAAAGAGTTTCCCTCTTTTCTGAAAATAGTCCGGATGCGACAATATCTTCTCTCTTAACTCATCAGCGCTATCCAAGCTTTCTATCTGATTATCAAAAAGCATATTAGCAGACACATAAGTTTTGACACAGAGATAATCCAACTCTTTTATTACGACACCAAAGAAAATTCCGGTCTTAGTATACCCGACAAAACCCTCATGTCCTTTATTAGAGCCTTCTCTGAAATCAAAAGTAAAGAGACCGCTATTTAAAAAGAAATATTTTATTTGTTCATCAAAAGAAATCCCTTCTAAGCCGTTGGGTATTAGCTGACGCTCCCGATACCTTTTCCAAAAATGAGGTTTAAAGTCAATTATAGACAGATTACTATATATATTTTTAGGATAAATAATTCCCATACCCCAATTTTCATATTTAAGGTAAGGGACAATACCGGGACATTTTCTCTCATTACGATAACGAGCCAACATTATCACATTCCACATATTACCCGATGACGATTTCCATGAAAACTGATGTATAACCGGAAATAGGACAGCTTTAATAAACTTTCGGTAGTTACTAGCCTTATTATCCAACATTTTTTCATAAAAAGCCGGATAGTCATTCTTTATTTCTTTACACACCTCTTCGGTGGTCATGGTTGGGACAAGCATCGCATACAAATTTGGACAAAGATAAAAATTAAAATTCGTTCTTATACATTTTTTCACATTTTTCTTATCACTTTTTTTAATCATAGCCACCCATATGTTTTACCTTAAAAAAACACCAACAATAAAAAAGCAATAATAGTAAAGAAGATGAATTATAATCAGAAACAGACCTTTAATCATTATTCATGGTTATTACTTATTTAGACAACGGATTAGCTAAAAAATATTGGGTAACTTTACTTTTATTATAAAACTGCAGAATCTTATTATCATTCAGTTTATCAGGGTCAATTCCACCATCACGATATTTCGCGTTTTCCGGCTTATGAAAACCTAACAGATTCCGATCCGTATATGGCAGCCAATCATTCCCTCTCAAATAAGTATGTAGTTGCCACATGAACTCGGTCCATCCCACTCCACCGGAAGCATAAGTCATGTTACTAGAATGACCATATCCCATACAGTGCATAAATTCATGTGTAATTGATTCCCAACCGCTAAAAGAAGCATAATGACCATAATAATTCCAGTGAGTTACTCCCCACACGTTTCCTCCGCCCAAACCGCCAACAGAGGGTTTAGATCGTCCACAAACAAAGTTATGCGGTTGTTTGAAACGTTTTTCTTCTGATAAATACTTTTCCGGTGTGAACTTAACACGGTTATTATCATAAAGTTCTCCACCAAATATCTTACTAAAATTTCTCATGATAAAAGCATACTCGGGAGTAGTCATCATATAGGCATAATTTGTAATAATGACCACCCACTCACGTGCATAGATGGCACTCAACTCTCGCCATGAACCACTTTCATACCCCGGTTTCCAATCATAATTTGAAAAAGAAATATTCCACTCCGCATCTATTTTAGAAAGCATTTCAAAATGCTTATCATCGCTAAGTAAACGAAATTTCATTCTCTTTTCGTTCAGGCTCGAAAGGGACAGAGTATCCACACCGTTATCCTTTTTATATATGAAATTTCCATTGATCAACGATGGCTTAAACTCAAATTGTGAGAATCCCGGTATGGAGTCCAGATAAGCAATAGGAACATACTGGGAACCACCTTCTACATAGACTTCAAGTGTGAGATCATAAACCGTCTTGGCGGAATAGCTGGTAATTGAAAGCAATTGATCATTTGCTTTTCTAATTTGAAAAAGCTCATTCACTCTGAAAGAGCGCTTGCTCTTATCAGTTACAACTGAAGTAGGTTCTTCAAGAGACAATATTTTCCGGGCATATTCAGCCGGAATTTTATCGTACGTAACTGTATCGATCTTAAAACCGGGACCATCTGATGTCATCAGATTACGCGTAACGGAAGTTGGAGGACCTTGGTCAATATCCATTTCATCGCAAGAGAAGACAACACACAATAAACATAACGAGAAAAAACTAATAATACATTCAGAAAAATTTAAAATCATTTTCATACTCAATTGTTTTTAAAGATAAATATATAATTAAAGGTCTGTTTTTTTAAAATCCGAACATTCTTACACTTTTAATTCCTTTATACTATAAAAACATTTGAAGCAAGGGGCATACTAACCCAAAAGAGGTTAAATAAAAAGGTAAAAAAATAAATAATTTTATCAGTAGTTTTAAAATAAGATACAATCATGAAGTGGTTGTAAATCAGCATTATCTTACTACTGATAAAAATGAAATCTAATATATAATTGGATGGAAACCTTGTAATCTAAAGAATATTATAAAAAGAAAGGCGGCCTGATAAGCCGCCATATCCGTTTTACAACGGTACTAGAAACATCGATACCGCTATTATATCCTATTTAGCTTCTCAGGATTTACTTCTGAAAACACTGAACAGGCCCCCGGTAATCCATACGGAAAAGACAAATGGTGCCGTTAAAGTCACTATGCCCATATGCATACCCGTTAACTGCAGAACGATAGACAGTATGATAGAAAATATCGCTTTGACTACTCCTATGCCTGTCTTATCTCCCAAGGCTATGGCACAAAGTACTCCGTTATATCCTAATAATCCCAAATTCCATGCAGCAAGATCAGTATGTGGATATAAAATCATAAATAAAGGAAGTATTGCACCGGTCAGTGTATACAGAGCATTCATACGAGAATTAATCAGGATCCCTAAAAGAAAAAATAATCCCGAAAGTATATTTCCCTGAAACATCACCTGACCGATATTTAAGCAGAATGAACGGAAAATATCCATTGTTAGTTCAGGCTTTTCCAACGATGAAGATAACAGTAAAGAAGGGTATAGATAATGACACCCAACAAGCAGAAGCCATACAACAAAAATAAAGGGTGCTGTCAGTCCCGATACTCTGTTCTGATAACGAAAACAACGCGCAACCCATGTGGAGAAAGCAGAGCCTGAGATAAGCAATAATATAGATGTAACATTGATTTCCATAAAGACTCCAATTGCAATACCAACCAATGTCCCATTAAAACCATACAATCCGTTACGAATATCCTCCTTATCATATCCGGATAATGAAGCTGTCAAAGTGCTAACGACTGTACCGAGTACAGATAAAACTGCGAGTTGCCATGAATTAAAAGCAATTCCTAATAACATCAACCCACCGGAGAGAGCATTATTCTGAAACATCACTTGCCCAATTCCACGACCTAATATTAAAATGTTTTTATACATATGTAATTGTTTTTATGCTGCAAATGTATATAATGTCAGCCGAAAAACAAAACAGGGATATTTATCACGGAAATAACATTTTAAGAATCAATATCTTACAAATAGAGGCAGCCTTATCGGGGCCGCCTCTGTTCATAAATACAAAGTACATTCGAATCTTTTATTCCGTCTTTAATCCTTTCTTGTCCAGATAGGCTTTAAACTGATGCAGATATTCGTCTGATGGTCCGTCAAAGAATGAAACACCGGATGCACCGTTATCAAATGCTTCATCCAATGCTTTCTCAAAATCGTTCTTTATATCGGGAAACATCAGTCCGGCATACACTTTCGCACGTCCGTCAACGGTCTTAACACTCTCTTGAACCGAACGCCCGATCCATTCCGGTCCTTCGTAATAAAAACCATTATAGATCATCGGGAAATAAGCATCCAGCGACCAGTTACCCCAATCCTGACGCACCATTTTCTTGGCCATAGAAGGACCGGGGAATACAGCAGCAGAAATTGCTTTCCCATCGGCTTTCACCGCTTTTGTAATTTGGTCGACAACACGACTGATCGCATCCAAGCGGAAATTGATCCATGACTGATCTTCCATCGGGTACTTTAACTCCAACGGATCACGCCCTGTTTGTTCTTTAAATTTAGTACGGCAAACATCACAATAGCAATAATCATATTCAGGATGTTCACTTGTCTGTTCTATTCCATAATTTTTCCACAAGCTGACAGGTAGAACTACATCCGGGAAACGAACATAGTCCAAATGTACTCCATCTACATAGGGTAAATGAGCTATCTTCACATAATCATCTGCCAAATATTGGGCCACTCCTTCATGGTTGGGACAAAGAAAACGGTAATAATTCACATAAGCAGGCTTATCATGCGTAGACTCCCCCTTACGATTCACCGCAAACCAATCGGGATGTACATTGAGCAATTCGGCACGATTCATTGTCCACTTCCAGAAATGAGCTTCAAGACCGGCTTCCTTACACATGCGGTATAGGTTTTCATCATATCCTTCAAACATCACCCCGCTGATGCCGCACTCTTTAAGCAGGGCAAACCATTGGCGGTAATCCGCTTCACTTTTACTCTTATTTATACGTGTCCACACCCAGTTCTTCACTTGACGCGGAGCAACCTTTTCTGTCCAAAACCGTCCCTCATTATTTATGATGTAACGTCTGCCTTCACCCGGAACAGTAATGGCTATTTGATATGTATTCCGAGTGGCTTCAACCGAGATTTGCGCACCTTGCGGGAGACCCTTCAATTCGGCATCTGTCAGGAAGAAATCCTGTTCCGTACGCAGATAATTTTTCTCTTTCGCATACCTTTCCTGTTGTACATAGAACATAGCCCAAAGCAGTTTATACACAGAAGCATTATACGGTAATGCAAAAGTATGTTCGGGTGTTCCTACTTTCTCGTCAGCAAAAAACAAATATCCCCAACGATCCGGCATATGCATATCAACTTTTCCGGTAGGTGTCCAAACCCAATTTTCTTCAGGTCCTCCTGCCTTCAGCCATTGTACACGTGAAAAATTAATTCGCCAGCAATTACCAGCTTTCAATGGATTATTGAAATTCATAGTCAATGCTTTATGTGGAATAGCCATCTCCACACTCCAATATTTATCTTTGTCCTTCGACTTATTCAGCGTACCTTCGCGATGAATGGCCAACTTTAATCCCGGACAATCCCATTGTACCATAAAGTTTCCACCGGACCGATAAGGCCTGTCCAGCATTAGGTCGAATATGACCCCACGCGCATTGGTTTCTATTTCAAAATAGTTGTGCCCGTCCCAGTCAGGATCTATGAAAACCTCAAAATCATTATCATAATAAATAATAGTATCCCGCTGTGTAAGGCGTGCCTTGATATCATCCTCCTGCAACACCGCCCCTATATAAAGATATTCATCGTCCCACAGCATCTTGGCCGTAGTTTCATATTTAGGTGTAGGAAACCCCTCCCCGCTGATATCTACAAACGGAGCTGTCGGTTTTGCCTTCTGCCACGAAGCTTCATCCAGTTTGCCATCTATTTTCAGTTTACCATCCGTACGATAACACACATATGAACGAGGTTCAGTCAGGAAACGCCCGTATTTCTGAAAAATACTTTGTGCACCGACAGGCAAACTAAAAAAGAAGAAAATAAGAAAAGAAAACTTCATAGCTAAAAAAACAGGTTGTATTTGCTTCATTATTGATTAATTTTAGTTACAGTTTCAAAGATATGAATTATTCTGAAACCTATAAAGAATTCAACCTATAATTATAATTGCAATGAAGCGAATCATAAAACATAGAACACAATGCTTTTATTTCATAGCCAAAAGATTTCTCAAAAGCCGGAAAATTATAAAGAAATGTCCCTCGAACACATCTCCCTGGCTTTTTGTACTGATGAAACTAAAACGCCCCGACTCTTTCGAGTCGGGGCCTGACATAAATTAAGTTGTGTGCTTTCTTCAAAGATTGGGAAACTATCTATTCAGTATATTCCCTCTTTCATTCAAGAATACAGCCTGTTCATGAAAATCACTCGACAATATAATCACTTTGTAGAGTTTACCCTCCGAACGACTATAAGCAATAAAAGCTTCTTTAATCAGTGCTCCTTCGCAGGATAACTCATCAATCACCGCTTCAGGAAGATTATTAACCTCAATAGGTGTAAAGTCCTCCCGCGAATCTCTTTGTTCCACTTTCGGGGACTTTTTCTTTAGAGGTTCATCTGCTTTTGCTACTGAAAATCCCAATCCCATTACTATTACCAATGCTACTAATACCTTTTTCATAATTCTTGAAAACTTAATTGTTCTAGATCTACTAACTATAACTAAACATCTGAATATTGTTATGCAATGCACATGCCAGACTTGTGTAGATCCGGATTAGATCTTCATTTTCAAAGAATTATATTATAACAGCCTTTATTGAAATAGTGGAATACGAAGAAATATTCCACATTTTCTGTAGAATTTTTCCACAGAAATCAAGTGGGTTACGTACTTTTGCGAAGTTACTTAGGCATCCCCGTATCTCATTTCTCCTCCAGCTTCTCCCTGATACGATAAAGACGAGTTATAGCCGGATTGTAGAAAGCATCGGGATAATGGGCCCTGATACACGATAAATCAGATTCTATACAAAGTTTTACATCAAAAATACGCTCCGCTTTACTCAGTTCAAGTTCCTGAGGCAACTGTGCAGTCTGTGCCCATTCCATTAATTCTTTCACACTCTGTTCGTCAAACTTATATTCCATCTTACTCTTGTTTTTCCGCAAATTTACAACTTAAAGGGCATAAAACAAAGCTCCCTCCTCATTTCCTCCCGATTCAATCCCTACTTATAGTGATTGCCTTCTTCACAATACCTAAATCAAGTGATTGCCCCGCAACACAGAACCAGCTATCTTTGCCAATACATTAATTAGTCATAATTATTACGTAAGTCACATTTAAGTGAGATAAGCCAATCCGGCCGAAGTGATTCTCCCGGATTCCATTTTGTTGAGTTGTTATTTTAATTATCATACTGTTTAATTGTTGTATGTAAATAACGTATTCAAATAGAACGAAAAACGTCCGGCCTGTGAAGGTCGGACGTTTTTTTTATTTCTTATCCGCGAATGACTTTTTCAGCAGCTGCATTATCCATAAATAGTTCCACGTTATCGGCATGATGCGCTATATAGGCGGCCGGTCCGGTATCTCCCGAATAAAAGATATCTTCTACAACCGGACTTTTCACCCTTCCTGTTATCAGGAAGATGATCCTTCGGGCATTCAAAATCGGAAGTCCTGTCAAAGCTATTCTCTTTTGACCGTTATTCGGATTAAAATTCGCCTCATATATATGATCAGTTGAAAGCAATTCCTCCTGTCCGGGAAAGATAGACGACGTATGTCCGTCATTACCCGCTCCCAGCAGCACTACGTCAAATACCGGGAACTCATTCTCCACCGGCACTTCTTTCATCACCAGCTTCGAATAGCGGGCAGCCTCCTTCTTCGGATTCTTCTCCCCCTGTATTCGAAACACATTCTCGTACGGAATAGGTACAATACTCAGCAACAACGACCGCATCATGCCATAATTACTGTCCGAATTTTCGGGAGGCACACAACGTTCATCTACCCAAAACACTTTCAGTCGTTCCCAAGGAGTGATATCCGTATATTCATTCGCCCATAAGTCAAACATCAGTGCCGGAGTGCTTCCACCACTAAACGCGATACAAAAGGTCCTGTCCGGTTCATCTAACATCAGTTTCACCAAATGTAATATCAGTGCACGTGCCGTCTCTATGGACGAAGGAAAAATGTAGGGTTTCATAGCTCGCAATATTGATCTGTGTTTGTTAAGTTCTTGCATGGATTGGTCCATTCGGCACCATGCTCATGCATCATAGCCTCACTCTCCAAAGGTCCCCAAGTTCCAGCAGGATAACCATACAACGGCGCCTCGGGATGTTCATTCCAATAACGCAGAATCGGATCGAAGAAATGCCAGGATGCTTCTACTGCATCACTCCGTGTAAAGAGGGTCTGGTCGCCCAGAATACAGTCTTCTATCAGACGGGCATAGGCATCTCCGCCGGGGACGCCTCCCAACTGATCATAACTGAAATCCATCGTTACCTGTTTGACCTCAAATCCGGGTCCCGGCACTTTCATACCAAATTTCAACACAATACCTTCATTGGGCTGCAAACGCAATATCAGCTTATTGGCTCTCGGACAATTACCACCCGCGCAATGGAACATCTGATGAGGAGTTTCACGGAAATGCACCACTATCTCAGTCACTTTTGTCGGCATCTGTTTTCCGGTCCTGATATAAAAAGGTACTCCACTCCACCGCCAGTTACTGATACCCAGTTTCATTGCAATATAAGTCTCGGTACGTGAGTCGGGTGAAATATTCTTCTCTTCCCGATACCCCCTTTTATTTCCCCCTGCCGTATATTGCCCCCGGACAATATGTTCACTCAAATCCGTTTCGGTCAAAGGAGTCAGAGACTCGTATACCTTCACCACTTCATTACGGAAATTATCCGCATTAAACACAGCGGGAGGTTCCATAGCAGTCAATGCCACGAGCTGGATCAGATGATTCTGTACCATATCCCTCAGTGCACCCGTAGTATCATAAAAACCGCCGCGTTGCTCGATTCCGAGATTCTCCACGGCGGTCACTTCCACATAATCTATATAATTACGGTTCCATAAAGGCTCAAAAATACCATTGGCAAAACGAAAAGCTAACAGGTTCTGAGCCGTTTCTTTACCTAAGAAATGATCGATTCGGTAAATCTGATGTTCGTCGAATACAGAAGCATAAATTTTATTCAGTTTCTCAGCCGATTCCAGATCATACCCGAATGGCTTTTCAACGATAATTCGTGCACGGCCTTTATTCAGATGCACCGACTTCAGGTGCAACGGAATCACACCATACAATGATGGAGGCGTAGCGAGGTAAAACAGCAGGTCATCCGGCCGGCTATCTCCGCTCAGTTCTTCAATGCGCAGGCGAAGCTGTCCGTATCCGCTTTCCAATGCCGGGTCTATTGCCAGATAGTGAAGATGTCCAACGAAAGCGTCCATCTTCTCCTTATTCTGCTCTTCCGACTTCACAAATTTCTCCATCTCATTATAAATGTAAGTCCGATAGTCCGCATCTTCATAAACCGTACGTCCCACCCCGAGAATTTCAAATTCTTCCGGAAGACGCTTGGCTACATACAACGAATACAATGCCGGCATCAACTTACGCTTCGTCAAGTCACCCGAAGCACCAAAGATAGTCATTACAAATTTACTCATATTTCTTTTTTTGCTTATACATTATACGTACCCGACTTTGTATCTCCTCCGTGTCCTGTCCAGTTTTCATGAAAAAAGACTCCTCGTAACTCATCTTTCCGCTCAAATGTATGAGCACCGAAATAATCGCGCTGTGCCTGTACCAGATTGGCCGGAAGATCAGCCGACACTAACGAATAGAAATAATTCAAAGCCGAAGAGAAAGCCGGAACCGGCAGTTCCTCACGCATGGCTTGTGCCACCAGGTTCTTCCAGCCGGACAACAGACCTTTGATCTCTTCTTCAAAATAAGGGGCCAGCAGCAGATGTTTAGGCTTTTCTTTTGCCTCAAATGCCGCAGCAATATCATTCAGGAAAACACTGCGAATAATACAACCGCCTCTCCACATCCGTGCAATCGAAGCCAGATCGAGGTTCCATCCAAATGTATCGGAAGCACGTTGCAACACCGCAAACCCTTGAGCATACGAAACCAGTTTCGAAGCATACAATGCCGAGAAAATCTCTTTTTCCGTATCTTGTTTATTATATACAGCCATCGAGTGCCTGCATTGATATTGCCGGGCAGCAGCTTCACGCAGTTCCTTCCGGGCCGACAAACTGCGTTCAAAAACGGCCGTAGCAATCAATCCCAGTGGCATACCTAATTCCATGGCATTAATCACCGACCATTTGCCTGTCCCTTTCTGTCCGGCAGCATCCAGGATCTTATCAATCAGATAGGCCCCTGTCTTATCTTTATGGCGGAGTATATTACCTGTAATTTCTATCAGATAACTCCGTAGTTTACCTTCATTCCAACGGGTGAACACAGATGCCATCTCCTCGTTAGTCATATCCAGCAGCTCCTTCATCACCCAATAAGCTTCAGCAATCAACTGCATATCACCATACTCTATCCCGTTGTGTATCATTTTCACAAAATGTCCCGATCCGGCAGGTCCCACCCACTGACAGCACGGAGTACCATCCGGCGCTTGGGCCGCAATGCTCTGCAAAATCGGTTTCACCTCTTCCCATGCTTTCTCCGAACCGCCCGGCATGATAGAAGCTCCGTTCAAAGCTCCCTCTTCTCCTCCCGAAACACCGGCACCGACGAACAGAAAACCTTTCGACTCTGCCAGTTTCACTCTTCGGTTCGTATCTTCATAATTCGAGTTACCACCGTCAATCAATATATCACCCGGAGAAAGATACGGGAAAAGTTGCTCCATCAGCTCATCCACCGGACTACCGGCACGTACCATCATCATTATCTTACGAGGCAAAGCGATCGATTCTACAAAAGCCTCTATATCCGTGAAGCCCTCTATATGCTTGCCTTTAGCCCTTCCGTTGATGAAACGTTCCACCACGCCTTCTTCCACACCCGGTACCGTACGATTATACACCGATACGCTCCAACCTCTGCTTTCCATGTTCAGAGCTAAATTTTCTCCCATCACAGCTAAACCAATCAGGCCTATATCTGTTTTATTCTGAGTTGCCATAATTGTAATATGTATCTAAATTGGTTGATTTTTTGTTCTTTTTCTTATTATCTATAACACATATCGAAAATATTTGTTCGGATAGTTTCAGAAAAAAGTATTACTTTTGTAACAAACTGCTAAAACCTCGTAATGAAGAAAATACACATAGGACTTTTGCCACGTATCATCATAGCTATTATACTTGGTATCGCTATCGGAAATTTCCTGCCGACACCTTTGGTACGGCTGTTCGTGACCTTCAACTCCATCTTTGGAGAATTCCTCAATTTCTCCATACCTCTTATCATTCTCGGACTGGTTACCATTGCCATAGCCGATATTGGTAAAGGAGCCGGACGAATGCTGCTTGTCACGGCACTCATTGCATATGGTGCCACTCTTTTCTCCGGATTTCTGTCCTACTTCACCGGAGCCGCCATTTTCCCTTCGCTCATTACTCCGGGAGCACCTCTCGACGAAGTGAGTGAGGCGCAAGGAATCCTACCCTATTTCTCTGTTGCCATTCCACCCTTGATGAATGTCATGACGGCACTGGTCCTTGCCTTTACCCTCGGCCTGGGATTGGCAAGCCTGCATAGTGACGCCCTGAAAAACGTAGCACG
This sequence comes from Bacteroides fragilis NCTC 9343, assembly GCF_000025985.1. Taxonomy (NCBI): domain Bacteria; kingdom Pseudomonadati; phylum Bacteroidota; class Bacteroidia; order Bacteroidales; family Bacteroidaceae; genus Bacteroides; species Bacteroides fragilis. The sequence goes on along the minus strand of NC_003228.3, from coordinate 2,237,225 downwards.
AGACTTTCAAGAGATCATCGTACGTATGATAAGCGCAGTCATCCTCCCGTTGCTGCCCATTTACATCTTTGGTATTTTCCTCAATATGACACACTCCGGACAAGTATTCTCCATCCTTATGGTGTTTATTAAAATTATCGGTGTCATTTTTATACTACATATTTTTTTGCTGGTTTTTCAATATTGCATTGCGGCATTGTTTGTCCGTAAAAACCCATTCCGCTTGTTGGGACGGATGCTGCCGGCTTATTTCACCGCTTTAGGTACTCAGTCATCAGCCGCCACCATCCCTGTCACACTCGAACAGACCAAGAAGAACGGTGTATCAGCCGATATAGCCGGATTTGTCATCCCGCTTTGCGCCACCATTCATTTATCCGGAAGCACCCTGAAGATTGTGGCCTGTGCTTTAGCCTTAATGATGATGCAGGGCATGCCTTTCGATTTTTCCCTGTTTGCAGGTTTCATTTTCATGCTCGGCATCACGATGATTGCCGCTCCCGGCGTTCCTGGAGGCGCTATTATGGCTTCTTTAGGCATCCTCCAGTCCATGCTCGGTTTCGATGAATCGGCCCAGGCATTGATGATCGCCCTCTACATTGCCATGGACAGTTTCGGTACAGCTTGTAACGTAACCGGTGATGGAGCCATCGCTCTGATTATAGACAAGATCATGGGAAAAAGAAAAACTCCCGAAAGCCTCTAATGGCTATCGGGAGTTCACCCTGTTTGGTTATTAATTCCGTTTTATAATGTCATAGCCTGCCCGCCTATTACACCGGCTACAGCACTTGCCACAGCAATAATCAACTTCAATATAATATTCCATCCCGTTTTCTTCATACTCTTTATCCTCCTTCCATTGTCAACAATTATTATATCAGCAATAAATTTTATCAGGCTGTCGGATCATCCACAATATCTCCACTACCCGATCCGCCATTAATTGCTCCCCCTATCGCACTGACTTTCTGGAATTCCACTCCCTGAAGCAAAGCACGGGTAGTGCCGATAGCTGCGGGACGAGTATATTCCGGAGTAAACAGACAACGAAGAGCCGCCACCTGATTCGGACTCACCTCTTCCTCTTGATCCACTCCATGCCCTTGTGTACAAGCTTTCATCGTGAAAGTGCCTAATCCCTCCAGACGTACCGAACGGCTATTCAACAATTCTTTACGCATGGCAGTCATCAAGTTACGAATCACATTATGAACATCACCCGGTGTCAACGATGATTTTTCAGCTATTACTTCAGCCAACTGTTGTGAAGTTACCATTTTTCCAACTTTCACCAGAGTCAGGTGCCACTGTTTCTTTCCCTCTTTAGTTTTCAACTGCGATTGTCTCGCTCTATAAAATAAAGGCATAATTTTTCTCCTTCTTTACTAATGTTACTACTACGTTTCATTCATGTTTCGTTGATCAACACTGCAAAGATGAAGATTTACAAATTATCGGCAAAGGAAAAAACGGTCCGGAAAGCAGTTTTCTCAGAAAAACTTATAAGACACTGATTATCTGTATCATAATTCTAAGCTCTTCGTTCAAAACAGGTTCATACACATGTACCCAATATCAGTTAAGTTTTAGTTCATCCGACAAATGCATAGTTCCAGTACAGAAAGTCTCACAATAGTAGTAATATATAGATATTATTTTTAAATTTTGCAATTAAACAATAATATTCCACCATATATAAGTAAAGCGGACTATATTACCAACCAAGAGATAATGCTACTTTTAGCGAAACGCATAAAGGAGTATAGGCTTGCCGCACGGATGAGCCAAAAGGAAATGGCGGAGAAATCCGGTGTGAGTCTTGCTACTATAAGCCATTTTGAATAAGGTGTCAATCAGAACATGACCCTAAATAATTTCATATCATTGTTGCGGATAATCGGCATGGAGCAACGTATAAGTGATTTACTGCCTGAGTTGCCCATGCCACTAATGGCACTGAAACAACTAAATAAATTCATTCCCCAAAGAGTAAGGAGAAACAATAATGATACAAAATCTTGATGTGTTTTTATGGAATCGGAAAGTGGGTACATTGGTAGCCTATAAGGAGAAATACGTAGACAAGGTAATCAGTGTTGTCAGCAACTACCAGCGATATGCGCACATAGCAGGAGTTGATGCCTATTGGGGGCATCAAATAAAAGAGGAAATCAATGACCGTATTGGGATGTTATAAGCTAAATATAAAAAATGGGAATATCAATGCTATATTGAATATGAATCATCGTAATTATTAGTTACCATTTGTTTTGTAACTCTATTATTTTTTCGACTGTAACTTCTTTTATTTTTTAGACTATATTAGATCTATGGTAGGAAGCATAATATTGACAATATCACTTCGCTTGATGCAAGCAAAAGAAACGCTTCATAAATAGAATATAGACCAAACTCAGCGCAATAATGGTACCCGACAAATACCCATATTCATTCCCCGGAAATAGAAGATACCCGGCTATAACTACTGCCTGCACCAACATATACACCAATGAAACCACTACGTGAGGAATTTTCAGCTCATTTGCCATAATCTGATACAAATGTTTCCGATGTGGCAAACCAATATTCTCATGCAACATCAACCGATGAATTATTGTCAGCACACTATCCACCCCATAGACTGCCAACAAGACAATCCAGCTGAAATTTTCCGTACGGATTATCAGCATACCGATCAGAAAGAGGATCACGAAAGCAATGCTAACCGAACCTACATCCCCCGCAAAACACTTTGCCTGTTTCCGGAAATTGAAGAAGTTAAAGACCAACACAGCACAAAGCATGGTATAAATCAAAGTCGGCTCTACAAATGGAACATATACCCCATTTATAAATGCTAATGCCGTCAGCACCACCAACGAGTATCCACCTGTAATACCATTAATACCATCCATAAAATTATAGGCATTGATAATCCCTGTGCAAACAATCAAAGCAACCACAATGGTCCACCAAGGCAAACTGAACAACCCCCATTGATAGAACATCAAAGCCATCGCCGTAAAATGAAACACCAAACGTAACCCCTGAGAAGTAGAACGAATGTCGTCTACAAAACTGATAAAAGTAATCAATGTCAGAGCCAGCATAAACCAAGGATACTCAAACTGATTCGTCAGAAAGTAAGCTAATGCGCCAAAGAAGAAAATGATTCCTCCCCCTCTCAAAGTGATCCGGGTGTGCGAACTCCGCTCGTTCGGTTTATCGATGATATTGCATTTATCAGCAATACGGAAATAAAAAAGTTCTGCCAGAAATAGCAGAACCAGGATTATTAAATAGTACATAACTTATTTAGTTTCTTCAAATGAACGAATGGTTTTAATCAACCCCTCTTTAGCTGTCACAGGCATTTTATCAATCCCGAGAGCAGCTTTGATCTTAGCATTACTTACCACATAATTCTCTGTCAGTTTACGAAGCCTTTCCGTATTCAGTGGCAAATGGAGTAAAGTTCCCAGTCCGGCACATCCTTCCATAAAGCCCTTATTCATCTTCCAGATATGGGGCTGTTTTCCCATTGCCTCACACATGATGGCAATCAACTCATTTGTTGATAAAGCTTCATCATCCCCCATGTGATAAATGCCCGTAGGTACCTCTTTAGTCAATAATCCCTCAATCACATAGCATAGGTTATCAATTGAAGTAAACGAACGACGATTTTCGAAGTCACCCAATGGCCAGGGAATTCCTTTCTTCACCACATTATACAATAGATTCAGATTTCCTTTATTCCCCGGACCATGAATCATACAAGGTCTTAATATATAAACCTGTTTTTCTGTAACCGAAGTCATCTCCCGAAAAGGAGAACACTCGCAGGAGGAGACAGTGGGAAATGCAAAATGTTCCTTTATATACTCTTCAGCTCTTATTTTACTTTCCCCATAAGGACCAATAGGAGCCGGAATAACATCCTCAGTAAGCATATCTCCCACTACACTATCAGCCGCAGCTTTTACTGAACTAAAAAATATGAATTTCTTCGCAGAAGACTCCAAAAAGAAATCAAATATCTTTTGAGTCAGACCGGTATTAATATCAAAATAAGACTGAGCAGCTGATTGTTTTTTCGTATCATGAGCCTTTCCGGCAAGATGAATGATTGCATCAAATTGGGGGAGAGTTTGTAATGGGAATGACTCTGGATCAATATCTTTCCAACAAAATGTTTTCAGTACACCTTCTCTTGTCGGACGCACGATATCAAGTCCGTAAAGGTTGTGTTTAATTTTTAAATTATTAATCAGATTAGTGCCTACAAATCCATAAGCCCCTGTAATAAGAATATTCATTTAATTCCATTATTAAAATAAATCACTCAGATTGAAAAACTTCTATTAAATTATCAATTATCTTTTTCTTTGCAAAAGATAATTGATAATATTCCTTCCCGGCTCTCCCTTTTTCATACAGCATATTTTTATCCATTCGAGATAATCTTTTCACATTGTTTGCCAACGATTCAAAATCTCCGGCATTAGCTGTAAAGCCGCAGTTTGCCTCCTTTATTATTTCATTACCAATACCATTTATCATAGAAATAATAGGTTTTCCAAAAGCCATATAAGATTGTATCTTTGATGGAATAGTTAAAGAGAAAATATTCTGGTCTTTTAAAGAGACAAGCATTACATCTGCATGAATAAACAGATCCGGCATGTCTTCCAAAGGATAGCGTCCTAATAAAAAAACAGTATCACATAAATTCAACTCTTTAACTTGCTGCTCTACAAACTCTTTTTTTCGTCCATCGCCAACAATTACCCACTTAATATCTTTATACTCTTTGGTCCGAATGGCAGCTTTCAATATTGAATCAAAATCTTGGGCCTCTCCTATATTACCAGCAAACATTACAACAAATCCATCAGGGATCAACGACTTAAAATGTTCCTTATTAATCAAAGAATCATCAGTGAACAAATCTTCAGCCCAGTTAGGAATATAACTAATTTTATGCTTATAATCTCCTTTTTGCAGTATGGACTGACTAAAGGCTTCCGACTGTATACAAATCCCATCGACTTTTTGATAGATACTTTGTACCATCTTAGTTAACATTCGATATACTAAACCAGAATTCATCTTACCCGCAGCGGACACACTTTCAGGCCACAAATCCTGAACCCAAAGATAAGCACGACTACCAAACAGCTTTTTGTGAAGTAGAGCTGCATACACCTGAGTAATAGGAGAAATTGCAAATGTTAAAGAAACATCAAACTTTCGCTTATGAAAAAGTATATATAAACAAGAAAACAATACAAAAGACAAATAATTCAATGCCAAACGCAACCCTGAACCTTTACCACGAGGTATTAACGGAACACGAATCAGTTCAATACCTTTATAATATTCTTTTTTATAGCCCCAAAAACTATATCCCTTATAAATAGCCCCTTGAGGATAATTAGGTTTTCCTGTTAAGACTGTCACTTCGTTACCCCGTAATACAAGCTCTTGCGCCAAATCATTAACACGAAATGTCTCTGGCCAGAAGTATTGGGAAACCAATAATATTTTCATAAATATAGAGTTCGGTATAGCTCCTGTTTATTCTGCATCCAATCATATTGTTCCCGAAGCATCTCTTCATATCCGGGTACAACATAACTAAATCTTGCGGACTTTGCGATCGACTTGTCTATTCCATTTCCATCAAATGGCAGGATCTCAACATCTTGTTTGTGCCATATACGGGAAAACAGATGTAACAAATCAAATTTACTTATACCAAGGCCATTACTCAGTTGTATTAAACCGGTTACTCCCTGATCGATGGCCACATCAATGGCTTTCGCCAATTCCAGAGTGGTCACACCTCCCCAAATAGCAGTCTGGAAACCATTCACACAACCATGCTGATGCATAAACCAATGAAACAAGCCTTCGCCATTCTCCTTCAATTCAGGACCTATGATAGAAGTACGGATTGTCAGATCTTTGTCATTGATTATCTCACCGAGTGCTTTGCTACGACCATAAACATCGTCAGCATCCCGGAAATCAGTTTCTGAATAGTTACCTTTTTTACCGGAGAAAACACAATCCGTACTGATATGAATCAACTTTGCTCCCACTTCATCCGATAGTTTCTTGAGCAAATGAGGGAACCATGCATTTATCAGAATAGCATTGTCCGGATGTTCTCTGGAACCTCTTATCAATACGCCAATACAATTCAGGATAAAATCAGGACGGACTTCACGAACGAGCCGACTGACAGCATCCCCATCCGTCACATCCACAACAATACTATCATCAGTCAATTGGGTACGATAAACTACATTCACAAGATCGTATTTCCCCGTACATTGCAGATAATAATAAGCCATATGCCCGGCCATACCTGTGGCGCCGAACAACAGAATCTTCTTTTTAACCATAAAAAAATAAAAAACAGGAACTAGATTTCTTTATGCCAAACCGTACGGTTGATATAATCTGTATAGGAAAGAATGATACGGACTACTTTTTTAGATACATTATCCGAAGCATAATCAGGAATAGAGTGAATTACGTCTGCACCTTCTGCATACTGGGAAGTTACAATTTCGATAGACTCCAGAATACGGTCACTATTCAATCCGGTCATGATCAGCGTCCCTTCATCCATACCTTCAGGTCGCTCGTGTGCCTGACGGATAGTTATAGCCGGAAAATGAAGAATAGAAGATTCCTCCGTGATCGTACCACTGTCAGAAATAACACAAAAAGCATTCTGTTGAAGTTTGATATACTCCATGAAACCAAAAGGTTTCATAAACTCAATCATCGGATTGGAATTAATAAAGCCAATAGATTCCAACTTTTTGCGGGTACGGGGGTGGGTGGAAACAATCACCTTTTTATGATATTTGTCCACAATGGCGTTCAGAGAAGAAAGCAGGTCGGAAAAGTTCTTCTCGGAATCCACATTTTCCTCACGATGCGTACTTACAATAAAGTAATCACCTTTTTTCAACCCCTCTTTTTCTAAAACATCATTCTCTTCTATTTCCGCCTTATGATAGATCAAAACCTCTGTCATTGGCGATCCGATTTTGATCACGGTCTCCGGACGTAACCCTTCAGCCAGCAAGTATTTACGTGCATGCTCTGAAAGAGGCATATTGATATCACTCAAATGATCCACAATCTTACGATTGATCTCTTCAGGAACACGCTGGTCAAAACAGCGGTTACCAGCCTCCATATGAAAAATAGGAATCTTACGCCGTTTTGCGGAAATCACGGAAATACAGCTATTAGTATCACCATACAACAATAAAGCATCCGGTTTCACTTGGTCCATCAATTCATCCGATTTACGGATTACATTGGCTATCGTCTCTGCGGCATTCTTTCCGGCAGCATCCAGAAAATAGTCCGGCTTACGGATGCGAAGTTCCTGAAAAAAGATTTCATTCAGTTCATAATCGAAATTCTGACCGGTATGAACCATAATATGTTCAGTGTATTTGTCCAACTCAGCCATCACACGACTCAACTTTATGATCTCAGGACGAGTTCCGACAATCGTCATTACTTTAAGCATACATCCTCCTTTATCATATCAAGTTTCAATAACAACTGTTTCATTCCGTCCACATCCAAACGATGGGTATTATGTGAATGGTAGTCCTCGAATTTAGAGACCTTCTCTTGTCCTTCCACAAAATATTTATCATAATTAAGATCACGGGCATCACAAGGTATCCGATAATAATTACCCATATCTTCCGCCTTGGCCATTTCCTCACGAGTCACTAATGATTCATAAAGTTTCTCACCATGACGTGTACCGATAACACGTACGGGGGTATCCATTTTGTAAATTTCCTTTAAAGAACGGGCTAGCGTATCAAGAGTAGCTGCAGGTGCTTTTTGGACAAACAAGTCGCCATTATGCCCATGCTGAAAAGCATAAATCACCAGATCAACTGCATCATCCAGTGTCATCATAAAACGAGTCATGTTCGGATCGGTTATTGTGATATCCTTGCCGGCCTTCATTTGCTCCACCCACAAAGGGATCACTGATCCGCGGCTTGCCATCACATTGCCATAACGGGTACAGCAGATGGTAGTTTGACCACCCTCTCCCATTTGACGTCCTTTAGCAATAGCGACCTTTTCCATCATGGCCTTACTGATCCCCATGGCATTGATAGGATAACAAGCCTTATCCGTCGAGAGCACAACTACATTCTTGACTCCATGCTCAATGGCTGAATCAAGCACATTCTCAGTACCTAATACATTTGTCCGAACAGCTTGAACAGGGAAAAACTCACAAGAGGGAACCTGTTTCAGTGCAGCAGCATGGAAAATATAGTCCACCCCATTCATCACTCCATCCACAGAACGTTTATCACGTACATCACCAATGTAGAATTTCACCTTCTTATTTTGAAGGCGATGGCGCATATCGTCTTGCTTCTTTTCATCACGGGAAAAAATACGAACCTCTTTGATATCGGAATCCAAAAATCTTTTCAATACAGCATTACCGAAAGAACCTGTTCCACCGGTAATTAAAAGGGTTTTGTCTTTAAACATCTTTTTTCTCAGTATATTTACTTATATATATTTTTTGATAATCTTCAGACATTCTTTTAGCAGTATAATATTTCTCAAAATATCGAGCTACATTTAATTTCGTATTTTTTGAAATCTGCTCCAAAAAACACAAAGCTTTATATTGAAAATCATCACCATCATCTGTTTCAAAATCTAAACCTATAAACTCTTCTGAACCAGATAAGACTTCTCTATGTGAAGGAATATTTGAAACTAAACAAGGCAATCCAACAGATAAAGCTTCTAAAAAAGTATTCGCTAGTCCTTCTACAACAGAAGCAGAAATATAAAAATCCGATGCTACAAGATAATCAAAAACATTAGTTTTAAAACCTAAAACACGAATACGTTCAGAATTGAAAGGCAATATTTGGGATAACAATGGGCCATCACCTAGTATTATCAATCCATATTCTTTAGGAAATGACTTTATAAAATTTTCAATGAGAAACATAGGTCTTTTTTCCACAGACAAGCGACCTATAAAAATAAAATACTGCATCTTTAAATCTAAAGATAATTTAGACTTTAAAACATTCTTCTCAAATACCGATATCTTAGCTTTCGCCTCAACACCATTAGGTACAGACAAGCAATGTGATGTTATACTATCAATAATTTCCCTTCTTAAAAAATCTGCACAAGCTATATTTACATCTGTTCTTTTTATTAAAAATCGACTCAATATATTTAATCCCTTTCCCCTCAATTTGCCTTGAATAGCCAACGTTTGATAACCTGGGAAAATATGAATTGTATAGAATTTCAAACTATTTGAATTTATTAAAAAAATAAATAGTAATGAACGTAAACAATGAGCATGTATAATATCAAACTTATATGAATTCATAAAATTAAAATATTGACAAAATGATTGACAAATATTTTTATAGTGCAATTCTACTACATTCAATCCTACAAGTGCTTTAAATTCTTCTTTACGTGATTTATTCTTTGAATGCCCTAATGATAAAATAGTTACATCCATCTTTTCCCGATCTAAATATTTTATAATATTAAATAGGACATTAACGGGGCCAGAATTTTCTAAAGAAGAACTAAGAAATAATATTTTTATCTTTTTCATAATAAGTAGAATAATAAACAATAATTGCAGCAATTATATATAAATGTGGAATAAAAATTGTAGTAGAAGACATTACTTGAACAAAAAAAGGTACGAAAACAAATAAAAACTGTCCTCTAGAAACCTTTATGAAAAAAAGAAATTGAAACAGTAATAAAAGTAGTCCAAGAAATCCCATTTCTACTAAAAACACCAAAAGATAATTATGGGCATATATTGAAAAAACATTCATACTATTATAATTTCCAATTCCATATAAAAATGGAAGAAGATCAATATGCTTATAATATTCTAATATTTCCGCAAACACACTTAATTTCATTGCTGTACTGGGATCACTTTCCAAATTAGATATTAAGGTAGGCATAACAGCAATAGTAATAACCAATACTAAAAAAAACAAGAATATCTGTATTTTCTTAGACATTCTCCCAATACAATACATATAAAGCCAGCCCAAAGGAATAGAAATCAATGCAGCTCTTGAGAAAGTCAATATAATAAGAACTAATAAACAACTCTTTTCTATTAACATATTCTTTTTATGCAGTAAAGACCACCAGACAACAAAAAAGTAAACAATTATTATATGAATTGCCAATCCATTCGTTTCAGAATACATCAGTCCTCCACCTTTAAACAAATAAAACCATCTATCTGCACCTACAACAACTTCATCAACTCCTTTAGGTAATGACGGATGACTCATTCTCCATAAACATTCTATTATAAATACACCTAATGAAATATAGATAAATTTATTAATTAAATTATCTATATTTCTTTTATTTAATATCGACAAATAAAATAATGCAACAACAAAATACAATGGAGCTAAAAAAGGACTTACTAAAGCACGAAAAGGCACTTCTAATAATAACTGAAATAATAACAAATATGAACTAAGTAACAATGGAAATATCGAAACCCTATTTATCGATTTTATTTTAAATTCATTACGCTTAACGCACCATAAGGCCAATAAAGATGACAAACAAAAAAAAATAACAGTAGGGGGTATAGGTAAGATAGTATGAGTAATAACGCTACAAAATGCAATTAGCGAATATGCACCGATATATGTTATATTCGAATAAGTCATTTTCTATATACTTGTTTATACTCTCCATTTAATAGAATTCGTCTAAAATATCTACCTCCCCATATTACACGAACTAATATTATAGAAAAAAAGGAAATATTAGAGAAACATATAGATAAAAGTAATCGTCGCCAATAAGGTAAAAATTTTACAGCTTTTTTATTCTCCCAATATCGTTCAGCCAAAACTGTAAGTTCTTTCAACATCTTCTTATCCCCTCCCATTATCAAAATTGCATAATATTGATTTAAGACAAAAACTGATAATGCTAATTTGAACCTTTCATCTTGCACATATGAGATAGGAGAAAAGTAAGAGAGAACTTTTTTTACAAATAAAACACGTGACAGCACAGCCTTTTTTGATGGCTTATTCATTACAGAACCCTCTCTTTGACAATATATATAAATCGGTTTATCTATAAAGGATATAGATTTTATCCGAGAAACCAATTGTAGAGTTAAAAAAGCATCCTCACCTATTTCTAAATCATGAGTGTTTTCTAAAGTTAAATACATTTGCTTATTTATTAATTTTCCTCCTAATGACATTGGGAGCTTATCCATTAAGCAATAAATAGACAAATTGTTTTCTAATTTATCTTGTGGATATTCAAAAGGTAAAGATATTAATCTACCAGAATAATCATAAGCTAATGCAGCCATAACCATTTCAACACTATTGGCATTATAGCTATTTACCAAAAGCTCTATAGCATCGGGAGTTATATAATCATCTGCATCTAAGAAGAAAAGGAATTTACCATGACAATATTTGACGCCAACATCTCTGGCTATTGACACCCCCCGATTATCTTGTTTTATAAGAAACATTTCTTTAAAAGTACGATATTTTTGTAATATATCAATCGTACATTGATCGGTACATCCATCATCTACCAATATTATCTCACATCTCTTATAAGTTTGCTCCAAACAACTACTAATACATTTTTCTAGATAAATACCAACATTGTAAACTGGAATAATAATAGAAACTATCGGCAAAGATTCCCCTAATACGTTTTCATTGTTTTTTAACATAGATTCAACTACTTAAATTAAAACACTAATCAATGTAACATTATATTCAAAGAGCATAATGGAAACTTTCGCATAAAAAATGAACTTGCAACTAATAAGCACATCTGTTTCAACGAAAATTCCGAATAAAATACACATACATATTTTATAAGAAGAATTATCTTTTCTAAACGGGGTAATGACATACAATACATAAATAGTATATTAACATATATTTTATGAGTAGAGCTTTCTTCTTTGAATTCACTTATTCTATTTATCAAATTACATACATCGGTTTTTGTTATCTTTCGAGGTAAATCAATAGAATATTTATTTAGAAAAAACGATATATTATTTCTTCTTACAAGTAAAGAGTTATAAATTTGTTGTTGTTGTTTTATGCTTGATATCTGAGAAGTAGTAACCCTATAATAAATCAAATAAACAGACAAATTATCTATATATCCACCTTTTTCAAACAGAATGCGACTCCATAACTCATAATCTTGAGCACAAGAGAAATCTTCATTGTAAGACAGTCCATTTAATTGTAAAAATTCTTTCCTGATCATCACAGAAGGATGAAACAGTGGAGAATCGCACATTGCACATGCAATGATGTTATTATATCCAGTTTTTAATGAAGCACTACTAATAACCTGTCCTTCTTTATCTATTATTTTAGCCCATGTACCTAAAACTGCTATATTAGTATTTCTATCTAAGTATTCAACCTGCATAATAAATCTATCCGGTAATGAAATATCATCTGCATCCATACGAGCTAAATACTCACCTTTAGCTACACAAATCTGACGATTCAAAGTGGCTGCTAAACCTATATTTTTTTCATTTCGTTGATATTGTATACGACTATCTTTTCTTGCTATTTCTAAAACTAACTTATCTAAAATAAAATCTTCTGGATTATCATTATATATTAAAAATTCAAAATCTCCAAAACTTTGATTTAAAATACTATCAATAGCTTGTCTTACATAAAGAGAATTCTCTTTATATATAGACATCAATACGCTAATCTTTGGATTTCGGTTATTTATTGTTGACATTTTTAGCTATAAATAAGAATATCAATAAAACAAAAAATCATAAAAAAGACAAAACAACATACTCAATTAAGATAGCCCCATTATTTTATGACAATATTCACAATTATATAAAGATAGGTTAGCTTATAAGAAATGGAATATTAACATGATTGCATTTCTTATCTAATATTATACAATCACCTGCTACTTCTTCCCCTAAAATATAAAAAAGCAAAATATCTATATAAATTAATTATTAAACTGTACTAATATAATATTCAGATTAAGAAACTTACAAATTATATCATATTGCTTCAACTCCTATACAAGTATATTCAACCCCCACACTTTGCAACTCTTGTCTATCATAAATATTCCTGCCATCGATAATCAAAGCACGATTCATCGTCTTTTTCAATACACCCCAGCTAGGCATACGAAACTCTTTCCACTCTGTAACCAGTAACAAGGCATCCGCATCAAGAACCGCATCATACATATCATTGGCATACTCTATGCTGTCCCCTATCCGCCGTTTACATTCTTCAACAGCAATAGGATCATAAGCTTTAACAAGACCGCCACAAGACAATATCTTATCTATTAGAACCAGAGCAGGAGCCTCGCGCATGTCATCCGTTTCCGGTTTAAAAGACAGCCCCCACAACGCAATACGCTTTCCCGAAAGATTTCCATCAAAATATCTGATCAACTTATTAAAAAGAATACTTTTCTGAGAATTATTAACTTCTTCAACAGCCTTAAGCACACGCATGGAATACCCATTCTTATCGGCCGTTTTTATCAGGGCTTTTACATCCTTAGGAAAACAAGAACCACCATATCCACAACCCGGATATAGGAATTTACTACCTATTCGGGAATCAGCACCGATCCCCTTACGGACCATATTTACATTTGCACCAACCAACTCACAAAGATTCGCAATATCGTTCATAAAACTAATACGAGTGGCCAACATAGAGTTTGCCGCATATTTTATCATCTCGGCAGAAGGGATATCAGTAAAGATCAAACGATAATTATTCATCATGAACGGTTTATACAAACGCTCCATGATAGATTTAGCTCTCTCAGACTCAACTCCCACAACTACCCGATCCGGCTTCATGAAGTCATCAACGGCATCTCCCTCTTTCAGAAATTCAGGATTGGAGGCCACGTCAAATTCAAGATTCAAACCGCGTTTATCCAATTCACCCCGGATCGTAGCTTTCACCTGTTGCGCTGTGCCGACAGGAACAGTACTCTTCGTTACCACCAGTACATAATGGTTCATCGTTTTACCAATCGTACGGGCAACTTCAAGCACATACTTTAAATCCGCACTGCCATCTTCATCAGGAGGAGTACCAACTGCACTAAACACAACCTCAACATCATTCAAACATGAGGCTAAGGAAGTAGTGAACTTCAAACGCCCCGCATTGTAATTGCGGTGCACCATGTCTTCAAGTCCCGGCTCATAGATCGGAATTATGCCTTTTTTAAGATTATCAATTTTAGATTCAATCACATCAACGCATGTGACGTCTACTCCCATCTCAGAGAAACAGGTACCTGTAACCAAACCGACGTAACCTGTACCAACTATAGCAATCTTCATAATTATAGATTATAAAATTCTTTATACCAACTTATTGTTTTCTTAACGCCCGCCTCCAAGGACGTATTGGGTTGAAAACCAATTTCCCGCGAAAGAGAAGAAGTATCCGCATAGGTCTGATACACATCCCCGGGCTGCATCGGAAGATAGATCTTGTCAGCTTCCCTCCCGATTGACATTTCTATAGCACGTATAAAATCCATCAATTTTACAGGACGGGAATTACCAATATTATAAATCTTATAGGGAGCACAGGACATGCTTGGATCCGCAACCTCAGCATCCCAGCACTGATTCCCTTCCGGAATAGAATCAGCCACTCTCAAGACACCTTCCACAATGTCATCTATATATGTAAAATCACGAAGCATGTTGCCATTGTTAAAGACCTTGATGGGGCGACCATGCAAGATAGCATCCGCAAATAGAAAAGGAGACATATCCGGTCTACCCCAGGGACCATATACCGTGAAGAAACGAAGACCCGTAGAAGGTATATTATATAAATGGCTATAAGTATGTGCCATAAGTTCATTCGACTTCTTGGTTGCGGCATACAGACTCACCGGATGGGCTATGCCATCTTTCTCTGAAAAAGGAACCTGTCCATTCAAACCATATACACTACTGGAACTGGCATAAACCAAATGTTTCACCTGACTGTGACGACAACCCTCGAGAACATTCAGAAAACCGTCTATATTACTTTCAACATAAGCATATGGATTCTCAATGGAGTAGCGCACTCCCGCTTGTGCGGCCAAATTGATTACTACATCAAAATTTCCATTAGCAAACAGCATTTGCATAGCCTGCCTATCCTCGAGGTTCATCCGCACAAAACTAAATCGAGGATAAACATTACTCCGTGTGAACTTATACCATGACAGTTCAGATTGAGGAACACCTAAGCTCGAAAGGCGTCCATACTTTAAATTAATATCATAATACGAATTAATATTATCCAAGCCCACAACTTCATCCCCACGTTGCAAAAGACGCTTACAAACATGCGAACCTATAAATCCGGCAGCACCGGTTACTAACACATTCATTAAGATTTTATCTTACATTCAATTTAAACCAAGATTCTGGTACAGAATCCTTATTTATAAAATTACCTGGAGCAATCACCAGCTTATCATCATATTTCGAAAGCCATGCTCCCCACCAGTAAAAAGAGCTATTCGATATTATATAATTACGAAAATGCATCATTAGAAACATATCATCTATAGTACCACTATCATCCTCCTTTTTACTTATCAAACGAACAGGATATTTTCCCGCTAGATGTTTTTCAACCCATTCTAAATCTTGTGAAAAACAAAAGAAAACAGGAGAAGTAACTTTTGATGCCATAATATCCATAGCACATTTATAGTAATCATCTTCTAACACTCCACCAGGAGCTACATCACTTTCCTGATACCGTCTAACCCCAATCATTATGGCATTCTTATCTAGCAATTTTATTTCTTCCAATTCCAAATACGATGTGTATTCTAATTTTTTTTGTATTACAAAGTCCTCTTTTATCTCTTGTTTATAATCAAGAAAATATTTTTCTGACTGCCAATATCCTTCCAGAAAAGCATTTGTAATCTTAGAACTAATTAACCTTGATTCAAAGTGGGGAGGGCGCTCTTCGCAAATATAACGATATGATGGATGAAGTATATGACAACCTAAATTACGACTTAGCCTTCTATAATAATTCCCATATGAAAAATCAAATGTTAATTTTTTATTTTCAGGCAAGTCTAATGCAAAATATGATAATAAAAGTTTCCTTTTATAAACTTCATCATTTGCAAAATCAGTAGTCAAATTAAAAGCGAATGGTACATTGTTTCTTAATGCCATGGCCTTCACCATAGCGTAAATAAACATTTGATTCCCCAATCCTCCTCGCAAAGATGATACAATCATTTCAATCTATTTATTAGTATATATAACCTATTTATAATTCTAACATAACAGCGGATCCACCAATTAGCTCGCTTTACCCCATTAAAATAATGCGTTTTCCGTTGTTTCATTTTCTCATACATTTTTAGAATCTCTATCTGTTTCATATAATAAGAAAACGAGGGGGAAAAACTATCTAAATATTTTTTTACCACATTTATATCGATTATTTGTCCTTTTTTATTTAAAGTTTCAAATACATTAGTCCTAATATCTATTTCATCTGAAATTACTCGCCATTGACTCACAATTTGCTCTGGAGACACCCTAAAATCAGCATGGTCCTCTATATGAAGTATATCTCTTTGACTGTCTCTAAAAAAGGAAAAACCTTGCCTAAAATCTCCACTACCAATCAAATCAACAATAGAGGCATAAAGATCCAAAATAGAAGCAAGCCTAGAATCTTTTACTATTTTCTTATTATTAATATTATGATAGAACATAAAAAGTTTAGTTCTTCCATCACTAAGTAGTTCTAGTTTATTTTTTTGCATGACAATTTCACTCTGCAAAGCATGCCCATGGTCTGAAAAGAAAAACGAATAGTCGTATTTATTTACGATATCTGGAGTTAGAAAATTATTTAAAGAATATAATATCACTTTCTGCCCTTCTTTAATTCCCAATGAGGTTCCTCCATAATCATCAATGGCAGAATGATAATCATCAATGGCAATTAAGGACAATGTATTTTCTGACAAATGAACAGTATCAGTAAAATCTTCAATAGTAGTAAATATACTAATATTTTCATTTTCTTTAAACTTAAACAACCCTGTTTCAATATCAGATTTAGTCGCACACAAATTTACTTTATATCCTAACCCTACTGCAATATCAAAAATAGTTTCTATATTAGGTTTCATAAAATATCTTGGCCATTTGACACGACTATCGCAGCCATTCAAATAGGGTAATAGGCCACTTTGCAAACAAGCTATACTTCTTGGAGTATCAGGTGCAGGTGTATAACAGTTAGTTAGAATTGTACCTCCTAAATTTTCAAAAAACAAATCCAACGATGTTTTCTCCATGTTATCATTATATAATGATAAATGATCAACACGTATCATATCTATAAAAACTAGTAGTATCTTCATCTTTTATTTACAAATAGACAATAAATTACGAAAAGTCTTTGAACATAAAAACAACAAAACAAAAAATGTTAATACAATAAAAACAATTTCCACAAAGAAAAGTAGCCAACTAGGATTAGAGAACTTGACACAAGAACCTATTAATAATGTAATAACCGTAACAAAAGATATTTTGGTTAACTCCACAAAAAGTTTCTTTCTAATATCTATTTTCGAAATATTAAGAATATCAACCATTTTAGGAAAGAAGAAAATGAATAGTGCCAATAATTCTACTAATATTCCAGATAACAATAAACCAATTATTCCACAAAATTTCGTTGTAAAAACAGCAATAGGTAAATACAACAAAGATTGGTAAAATAAAATCTTATTGCTTTTCTTTATATCTCCTAATGCAAAAAGAAACTGAAAACAGACCTTGTTTATAGAAGAAAAAAACAATAAAATAATGATAAAAAAATTAATTATTTTCCCTGAAAAATTGTTCTCACCAAGCCATAAATATATAAATTGTTCATTCAATAGATAAAAACCAATACATACTAAGAAAATAAAGGAAATCAAAAAATACACAATATTCAAAAGCTTTATTCTAATAGACTCCAACCCCTTAGCTGCTAACAAATTAGGAATAATAGGAGCAACAGAATATAAAAATCTTAAAACTAAAACTTTACCAAATTCCGGCACAGTTTGAGTAAATCTCAAATTTGCAGCGTCAATAGGAGAAACAAACTTAGCAGTCAAGAAAGAATTCATATTAGTCAACAATGTTTGTCCTGTTTTACCTAAAAAATTATATATAGAAAAAGAAAAGATCTCCTTAACATTATTTAAATCAAATACAATTTTTATTTTCTTTTTTCGAAATTTAAATATTACATAGCCAACACTACATGACAAAAAAACACCTCCTCGAACAACTGATGCAATTCCCAAAGCTATTAGACCATATCCATGGATAATAAGATAAATAGATATTAAAGTACCTAAACTATTGCCTAGAAGTACAATTAGCCCGATTGACTTACTACTAAGAAAAGCATATAATATAGAAGAAAAGGAATAATAATTAATAGTTAAAAATGTACCAACAAGCATTAAGCCAAAAGCTATTTTTAATTCATATAAATAATTAGCTTGCATTGTAAATATACTACCTATTAAAAGGTTAACTACTACTCCGATTATCAAAACAATTAATGAAAAAACAAACGTAAGACAAATACCTGAAACGGTATATAATCCTATTTTTTTATAATCATGTAATCCATAACAATATGCAACTTTTTGTTGTATCACATCTGAAAACCCAGGATTGATAAGAGTTAAAATAGACAATATATTACCAGTAGCTAGCCAGAAACCATATAAATCCTTTGGAATATATTTCAAATACAACGGAACCAAAATAATCCCAACTAAAATTGTATACAAAAATTCCAAGAGATAAAATACAAAATTCCATTTTACTACATTTTTTTTATCTTTCATATCCCAATTGACAATTTCTCTAGTATTTTAAAACAGCCTCCCTCATCACCTCAAAGAACCTCTCAATATCCTCCACATCAATCTCTCCCAACGCACAAAGCCGGAATGTATTCGTTGTGGAAATCTTACCCGGGTAGATCGTAAAGCCACGTTCATAGCAGTAATCATGAACCTTATCAAAATCCCAGAGGGGATCATCAGGATACAATACAGAAACAACAAGACCCGACTGCCATTCACGTTTGATCGCATACTGAAGACCAAGCTCTTGCAAACCTTTATGGATGGCTTCAAAGACCCTCTTGTGACGGGCGAATTTAGCCTCTTCACCTACTGCAAAATATTCATCAAGAGCCTGACGGGCAGCGTAAACGGTTTGAACAGGAGGAGTAAAATGCATCTCACCCGTCTTCTCAAAGTAATCGTATTGTAAATAGAGGTTACAATAGTAGGAGCGTTTCGGATAATCCCTTGAAGCACGTATCAGGGATTCATCACCTATGATAAAGGAAAGACCCGTCATGGCCTGAAGGCCTTTCTGAGCCGAAGCCATACAAAAGTCAACATTATCCTTCCCGATATCAAAAGGAATCATACCCAGGGAGGAAGTGGTGTCGACAACAAAAACGGCACCGTGCGAATGGGCTATTTTTCCGATCTCACGGATGGGGTTCAAGATACCCGTACCCGTTTCATGGTGCGTGGTATAGACCAAAGCGATGTCCGGATTGTCGGAAAGCGTCTTTTCGATTACCGACAGGTCGGGAAGTTCGTAAACGGAAAACTTCAAATCGATATGGGGAAGACCGTAATATTCGCAGACTTCCACCGCACGGGTGCTATAGGCACCGTTATTGACAACCAGAACTTTCTTATCCGCAGGAAGAAGAGAGTTCAGGCAGATATCGATATTGATCGTACCCGAGCCGCAAAACAGGACGGCCGTATGTTTGGAGAGGTCTCCATGCGCAACGCGGACCAGGTCGTCACGTAACTGTTTCATCATACCCGCAAACTCTTTCTCACGCGGACAGATATCGGGAACAACCTGCGCCAGCTTTACCGTATCCGTCGTGGTGGCGGGACCCGGATTCAAAAGGATCTTTCTTTCGATATTCATGAATGCGTATCTTTTAAAAATGCCATAAAATGCTCTTTATTCTCTACCGGAGTAGTCGTAGGGCGACCCAGATCATCACGTGAATCGATCCGGACCTTAATTTCAAGAAGAACCGGGCCGGACAGGCCGGACAGCTTCTCAAGCGCACACGAAAGCCCTTCCTTGTCGGAGGCAGTCAGTACATGCGCATAACCGCAACCTTTCGCTATCGAGGCGATATCCAGACGGAAACCGAGCGTGGGTTGACCGCCGACAGATTCATGGGCACCGTTGTTGAAAAGGACGTGCCTGTAATTCTTGGGAGAAAGATCGCCGATATTGCTGACAGCACCCATGTGCATGATAAAGGCACCGTCACCGTCAAGACAGTAGACACGGCGGTCAGGCTTCTCAAGGGCAATCCCCAGGGCAATGGAAGAACTGTGACCCATGGAACCCACAGTTAGGAAATCCCTTGCGTGCCCCTGCCCTTTCGATTCACGGTACTCGAAAAGCTCACGGGAGAGCTTGCCCGTGGTGGAAACCACAATGTCATTGTCCCCGAGGTGGTCGACAACCTGCATTAGCGCCTCCTCGCGGGACAGAGGATAGTCATTCAAGGCTTCCTGACGCAATTTATATTTTCCAAACGTATCTTTACGGATGACAATCGCATGGGGAATCGACCGGCTCTTCGCCGAGACAACCGCGTCATGGATCTGCGCCAGGGCCTCGTCTTCATCCGTATCCAGAATTATAAAAGGAATTTTCATGGCTTTCAGAAGATCAAGGGTAACCTCGCCCTGCTTCTTATGCTGGGGTTCGTCTTTTGTGCCGGGCTCACCGCGCCAGCCGACCAGCAAAAGAAGAGGAAGGCTGTACACTTTCTCGTCCGCAAGGGACAAGAGGGGATTCACCGTATTTCCCAGACCGGAGTTCTGCATATAAACCAAAGGAACGTTGCCAGAAGCCATATAATAACCGCAGGCAATGCCCACCGCGGAACCTTCATTGGCGGCGATGATATGCTTACCACGCGGAGCATGATCCGTGATATAGGCGCAAATATTCTTCAAAAGGGAATCGGGAACACCCGTAAAGAAGTCAACACCGTGATGAAGGAACGTATCGTATATCTTTTCTACACTTACCATAACCGTCTGATTTATTTAGTGCCCGGAATCAATTCCAGAATTTCCTTGATAGGCATACAAAGCGGACGGACCTCCTCGGCGCGCTCGTTTTCAAGGATGGTCCTGGCCACGTTCATCATGGCCGGGTAAGCGGCACGGAGAAGGTGGTTGGCGTAAATGACTACGTTGGCACCCCATTCGTGAAGTTCGGATTCGTGCACATGGTCATAAGTCGTCGGAACAACGACAATGGGAACATGGGCGTATTCTTTGCGGAAAGTCCGGCAGAACTCACGGATATCCTCACCCGACTTATCCTTGCTGTGGATCATGATGCCGTCCGCACCCGCCTGTACATAGGCATAAGCACGTTCGAGGGCGTCACTCATGGGTTTGCCGGCAATAAGGCTTTCGATACGCGCAATGATCATAAAGTCACCGGTGACCTGGGCATTCTTCCCTGCTCTGATCTTATCGCAGAAACCCTCGATACTATCCTGAGTCTGGATAGCGTCAGTACCAAAAAGGGAATTCTTCTTCAGACCGACTTTATCTTCAATGATTACCGCAGAAATGCCGTGACGTTCCAGAGTGCGCACAGTAAAGACAAAGTGTTCGATCTTGCCACCCGTGTCTCCATCAAAAATAATAGGCTTGGTGGTACATTCAAGGATATTGTTCAGGTCCTGTAAACGGGTGGTAAGGTCGACCGCTTCAATATCCGGTTTACCCTTACTCGTGGAGTCGGTCAGGCTGCTGGACCACATGCCGTCAAAGACCTCGCGCTTATCACCCTTCTGGACTTCAAGATTCTCAATAATCAGACCGCAAAGACCGTCGTGAGCCTCCAGGATACGGACCACAGGCTTGGCCTGGATCAGGCGGCGGAGGGACTTAAGACGTACGTCAGGGGTAGTCCCGATCGCCTTGATATCCTTGTCGAGCGAGGAGGAGTTGATGCCCCGGGTATAAGGGATCTCGATTACCTTGCCCCCCTGGGCGTTCATCACCTCAAAAACCTGTTCGCGCACCTCGCGCAACGGACCCGTTTTCCAGTCGTCACCGTGGATGATATAGTCAGGCTTGAGTTTTTCCAGATTCGGAACATAGCTCCAATCCTCCTGGGGAACAACCTCGCAAACCCCCTTGATATTCTCAACAACCTCCTTACGCTGATCATAGGTAAGGTAAGGGAGGCGTTTGTGTTCGGCGATGGCCTTGTCCGTCAGCAGACCGACGATGACATCACCGTATTTAGTAGCTTCATGAATAATATGGATCAGCCCCGGATGCATGATATCCGCGGTCATACCGACATAGATTTTCTTGTTCATATATGGAAAAGATTTGTTTTTAACAATAGCGGATGATGTGCTCCTCGGCATACGAAAGGTCGGCTTCATCATCGATTTCATACCATTTAAGACCCTCCACCCTGAGCACACGGACAGGGGAAACGGAACGGGACATGCGGAGCAGTTCGTACTCGTAACCCAGTTTAGGCTGGGACTCCAGGATGGTCGCATAATCGGCGCACATCCGGCGGTAGAAAGTATTGGAAAGTTTATGGATACCGACCAGCTCGCCTTTTGCCTCAAGGGCGTTCTTGTCTACCGAACAGGAAGTAAGGATGTGATTGCGGTCATATTCCACATAATACTGATCCTGGAACTTGGTCAGAGAAGAGACAAGCATCACATCCGGGAATTCGTCATCCAGTAGCGAGAGGATGGCCTTGCGTTCAAAAACAAGGTCCGATTCAAGCAGCAGGAAATTGTCATCGCCTATCACGTCACGCGTATTGTACAGAGTGTACATACTGTTAGTATCGGCATAACGGGGACTGAAACAGGTCTCTATCTGGGGGAAATCCGCCTGAAGGGCTTCATAAGCCTCTTTTTTATAACCCGTACCGAGGATGATACGTTCGATACCGCAGGAAAGAAGGGTTTCGATAGAGCGGATAATCATAGGTTTTCCACCAACCTCCACAAAACCTTTGGGCACAAGCTCGGTATAATGCCCGAAGCGGGTACCAAGACCGGCAGCCATGATCATTGCTGTTTTAATCATGAATTTCAGAGGGAATTAATATAAGTGAATTCAATTGTTGCTTGAAATAACAGTAAATCGCAAAAATCGACAGGACAGAAACAAATCCTGAAAAAAGGGCAGTACGCATTAGCATGACAGTCCAGGAAATGTCAGCAGAAACGAAGTTCTTGACCATAAACACACCCGTAGTGCCCAGATAGCCGAAAGAATCGGCCAAATAAATAATAAAAACAGCCGTACTAACCACCCTAAGGGAAGCAATCAGGCGTTCTATCAGGTAAGTGAAAGGAATATACCCCATATACAGACCAAGACCGGAAAGAATCATCCACCAAATAGGAGAAAGAAAACCGTACACATAAAGCAATGTGGAAAAAACCATTAAGGAACCGCCTGTGACGGCAATGCAATAAATGATATTAAGAGCCAAACGGTTATTACGGACAAACACAATCAGGAACATCAGTACAAGGACAAAAGCGGCAATGGGAACCTCTGTCTGAGTAAAGATCATTGCACCCTCAATATGGAGCTCCTTCCAAATATCGGCAGCGAAAGAGTCACGAAGCTCACGGAACACGGTCAGGGCACCGTAAAAAACAACCAGCATGCAGATTCCCCAGAAGAATTGCCTCAAAAATTTACGCCTGTCTTTACCATCCATCGGAGCACGTTTGGTACGCTGTATGATATCTTGCTCATTGGGAGCCGGAATCTGATTGAGAAGCCAGCTGCAAAGCAACATAACAGGGTATACCAACAAACCGGTGGTAAAAGGCATCCAATATTCCGACACATGCAAATTATCCATCACGAATTGTCCCAAGGTTTTCACCAAACCGGAAGAGACTATCAAAGCAACGCTCAGCCCGACATTCAATATTTCACTGATACGACGTCCTTCGATATAGCTAAAAATGACACCCCAGATCATACCCAGGGGAAGACCGCTCAGAAAAATAGAACACACCTTCAAAGGAACCGGAAGAAGTGCAAAACCCAACAAAGCAACTTCGGAAAAAGTAAGCAGCCCTATTATATAATAGATGCGGTGACCCGCTTTCATCGAAGGCAGAATACGAACACCGATGAACTTGGAAAGGGCGTAGCCGATAATCTCAGAAAGGACATACAGGATTTTGACATCGAATCCCCAAAGAATCTCACCTTCATAAATGGCTGCGGTAAATGGCTTACGGTAGGCATAGGCACAAGTATAAACCAGAAAAATCAAAACGCTGGCATAGAGAGCCAAAACGTAAAGGGGAGAACGGGAAAGAAAGGAACGAATCATTCGTGTAGTTCGCTGTACGGATATGGATTAGCTTCCAAATTATTCAAACTTTCAGCTATTTCTTTTTCAGCTTTTAAAAGTTCTCGATTGCTCCAACTTTCTATGATAGTATGCGCCTCTTTCGCCAACTCCTCTTCAAACACCTCACCATAACAATAAGTCAACAACTGGCATTTCAATAAAGTAGCAGGAAGTTGGTCAAGCACGTCCCAACAACGATTGAGAACAACTTGCTTTTTCTCCTCCTTGTCACCCTGATTATAGATGGTTGCATTGTAACCCATCAATAATGCCAGACAGATGTTTGCTTCCTCTTCGGGAGTAGCACCACGCTGAGGATACAACGCATCGGATTGTTCTAAAACTTCTTTGTTCAACTGACGGAAATGATCGGTATAAATAGGAGCACCATCCACACCTAAATAGAGTAACTCGTGCGCGAGACTCTGTAATTGTTCAATTTGAGAAGTGAGTGTATTCATAACTTAAATGACACGTAAATAACTTTTAGGAACTTTGACGCTGGCGCTCAATACACCGGCAATACGAATAACAACATAAGTTTTGTTGGCCTCGCTGGCAAGTTCGCCCTCGACACCACAGAAATCACCTTTAACTACCTGAACCCTGCTACCGACAGATAAATGGTCATTATCGAAACTGACGCCATTCGGATCTAAATCCATGACAAATATGAAGTCCTGCATCTGTTTATCAGGAACTATCAGCATAGCCCTGGTAAGCAGGTCTTTCATATAAAAAAGCTGGATATTGTATTTATTAGAAATATCACAAGCATCTTGCTTGGTAGCTTGGATGAAGATAAGATTCTTAATAACAGGGACTTCCACCCGTTTTCGACGATATTTCAACTGCCGGATGACAAACTGAGTGGGAAGATAGTAATTGAGATCAAGTTCAGTCTTCAATTTTTCAAGAGAGTCACGAATAGCAAACTCTTGTTTATCTCGGGTACGGGCGGCAAACCAATACTTCTGTTGTTCAGACATTTACGATTTATACTTGGGGAAATTTTCCTTTATTTCGGGTGCGCTTCGCGGTTTGAACGAGACATCTTTTCTCTTTCAAACCGTCAAATTTTACGAAACATTTTTAGAAGTTGAGAACGAACGAATGTGTTTCAAAAAACGTTCGTCTTTTGAAACAGCATTTTTGAGTTTTTTTTCGATGAAAAAATGAATATTGTAAAGTAGCTGAACAAAGAACTTTTTTTGCTCTATATATATTTGAGAATCAGCAACATAAAATCTTTGATAAAATTTTATCCACTAAATATTTTGTACATTAAAACAGACTCCTTACCTTTGTTCAATCAAACGAACGTTTTTTGAAACAACGCCTATATCTTAAGATAAATAACTAATAACAAGATCCTTACACTTCAAGATTCTCCCTTTAAACTAAAAAAACTCCGGTATTCTTTTATATTTATATTTTTTTATACAAACTTTGTCCTTTCATAAATTCATTTAATAACTAACATTATGGAAGAAAAAAAGTAGTTATCTCATTGAATGATAACTTAGTAACCATCGAAGTAAATGGAAAAGTAATCTTTGCGGGTAAAGCCGACTTGCAATTCAGCCTCAATCAAAAGGTTAGAGAACCACTACGCATCACAAAAGGCAAAGGAAAGCTAATGGAGGCACTTACCGAAAGCTTTATCAAAGGCGGAATCAACAGCATGGAAAACAGACCCATTGAAGAACTACAGGAAACAATAAAAGAATATCTCACCTTTGAATATCAGCGCAAAGGCATTGCTACAGAGCCTAATAAACGTTCTTTTCTATCAGAGCTGAAAAAATATGCCAGAGCATTCCGGAAAAAGCGAGATGAAAGCGAATAACCGATTGTTAAAATCCTGTAAAAGCCCCTTTCTAAAGTACTTTTACAGGATTAGTCTATTCAAAACTTATTACCGTACTTTGCCATGGGTAAAAATAAAAGCCCGACAATAACTCATTAATAAACTTTAAAAAATCAATTATGAAAAAGAACAGGAAAGCAGTATCGAAAAACGAAATGATGAAAGGAAAATGGAAAAGACAAATCATGCTCGAAAAGGACTACACAGAACAGTGCTCCGAATGGATGGCAGAACGACTGGAAGCCCTCATAGAATATATGCAATATGGACATGCAGCCGTAGCTTATATGAAACAGGACGGAACATTCAAACTGGTGAAAGGAACATTGGTGGGATACGAAAAAGATTTCGGAAAGCAGTATGATCCGATGGAAATAAAAAACACAGTGGTCTACCGGGATGTGGAGCAACAAAGGTGGATGACCTTCAAAATAGAGAATTTCATGGAATGGAGAGCGATCGTATAGGAGAATCTTTCAGTGACCAATTAATCAGTAACATAACAACTTAACAATTATGGCAACAACATACGATGGAATAAATTACTTTCCAATAGCTGTGAATTTTATGGAAGAGAACGCAATGGAGGTAATAGAAGCAAAATATGGCATGAAAGGACTCGCGATTGTACTGAAACTCCTATGCAAAATATATAAAGAAGGATATTATATTCCGTGGGGTGAGGAACAATGCCTTATTTTCGCCAACAAGACGGGAAAAGAGGCAGACGCAGAAGAGGTGCAGGGGATTATCGAGATAATGATCGAGAAAGGAATGATAGACAGGGGAAGCTATGCGGAACATAAAGTACTGACCTCTGAAGCAATACAAAAAGTATGGATAGAGGCAACCAAGCGAAGAAAGAGGAACTGGACAGCCATGCCTTATCTACTGATAAAACCGAAAGAGACATGTAATGAAGAAAAGACCGTCTGCACGCAAAATGTAGAGCAGGATGCAGGCTCTGATGCAAAAAATGCATGCAATACCGAACAAAGTAAAGTAAAGCAAAGTAGAGAATTTCCCCCCTCAGCTCCCCCAAGGGGGAAGGAAGAGGAAGTCAATGCTACGCCGGTCAGTATGCCCGGATACGCATTTAATACAATGACACACAACTACGTGGGATTAATGGGAAACCTGGAACGATTCGGAATAACAGACGAAAAAGAGATCGAAGCAATCCTGCGACTGTCAGATTACGGGAGAAAAGGAACCCCTGTATGGAAACTGATTTGCAGCACGAACTGGAGTAACATCGGAGCAAAAGGAAAATACATGATCGCAGCGTTGAACCGGGCAAAGAAAAGAAGCGGAACCTAAAAAAGAACTTTTCTGACAAACAGTACATTTTATATTCTGGAAAATGCTGTTTGCTTGCAATCAATTAAAGAACGCAGCTGTTTTCCTCCGGAAACGGACACTGATTCTCAAGGGATTGAAAAGCGATTCAAAAAGCACTAATACGAAGTTAAAATCGTGACTTCAGGAAGTTAACTTCCCGAAGATACGATTTTAACTTCGTAAAATTATGATATTAACTTCGTAAACAACAAGATGTTAACTTCGTAAACGGCATCATCCGGACATCAAAGCAATCAAAAAAGATTGTCAGACTATAGTATTTCAGGCAGTTGCCAGACTTGTATGTGACGAATCCCTTCTTTGGAGGGCAATGTGGTATCGTCCATAGAAACGACCCACTTTTCATAATTGTCTTGTATCATCTCCAGCGTGTTGTACATTTGCTCCACTTGAAAATCATCATTGAGCAGAGGTGCACATTGCAAATACACAATGCGGTCTTTCTTCCTGCCAACAAAATCGACCAGTTTGCCTCCTCGAAGCACACCTACAAAAACGGTATATCCGGCACGCCGCAGTTCCAGATAAACCTGGTTCTCAAAGCAGGATTTTCGGGAACCGGCAAAAAAAGGATACAGATGGCGCATGAATGACCAATCGTTAATATAGTATTTGCAGCTACCTAGAAGAATCTCTTTGCTGCGGATCTGATAACGTTCCACGCGATGAATCAGAGAGGTGTCTTCCAGATAGCAGATATAATTGGCAACCGTATCATAACTCGTCTTCCGGTTCTGGGCAGCAAAGTGACTGACCAGCTGACCGATGGTAATCAACTCAGCGAGATGGGTGCACAAATAGACGAACACATCTTCGAGCAGGCGGGCATCCTTAATCCGATATCGACGGATGATATCACGAAACAGAATCGTATCGCGGAGAGCGGAAATGGCTTTCCATCCGGCCTCCGCATCCGGAAGATTGAAAAGAATGGGTAGTGCCCCCTTACCCATATATTCCGCGTAATTTTTGCCGGTAGCCTCTACCCTCTCCAATATCCTATGCTCGGAAAAGCTAAAGGGAAATATCTCAAAACTGACGTAATGTCTGGCCAAAAGCTTCTCGGCTTCACCCGAAAGCATATCCTGGTTGGAACCACTGATAAACAGCTCGCAAGTATCTACAAAGTCCTGTGAATGGGAATGGACAAAATGTTCCCAGCCCTCCACTTTTTGTATTTCTTCAATAAAAATATAGACTTTACCTACCGGATGGATTTTCTCACGATAGATAAAAAGCAAGTCGTCCAGATCACGATATCCGGAAAGTACGCCCGAATCTGTGAACTTCTTACTTATATATAGAATGTTCCGTGATGAAACACCATCGGCAATCAACTGATAGATGATCTGCCGCAACAGGCATCCTTTACCTACCCCTCTCTGTCCGGTCAGGACCTTTACAAGGCGGTTACCTACATACCCGAATATACGGTTTGTGTAACTTTTACGGGCAAATTCCACTTTCGGAAGTTTTCCATTCCAGGAGTTGGATGATACCAATTCATCAAATATATCATTCATACACGAATTTATTTAAAATAAAATTCATTATATAAAACAGAATAGATATTTTAATATTAAAAAGCATAATATTCATTTCTATTTTAATAAATTACAGCAAAGATAAGTTTTTTCCGTTGAAAAAAGAAAATAATTCAGCAGATAGATTGCCCGTTCTTATGAAAATACCGAATATTGCATCGTCAAAAAGATTATAAACTCAAAACAATAGACATGAAAAAAGCTCTTATTTCAGGTATTACCGGACAGGATGGTTCATTCCTCGCCGAGTTTCTTCTTCAGAAAGGTTACGAAGTACACGGCATCCTGCGCCGTTCATCTTCTTTCAATACAGGCCGGATCGAACACTTGTACTTTGATGAATGGGTGCGCGATATGAAACAGAAACGTACAGTCAACCTGCACTACGGAGATATGACCGACTCAAGTTCACTGATCCGCATCATCCAGCAAGTACAACCCGACGAAATATACAACCTGGCGGCACAAAGCCACGTAAAAGTATCGTTCGACGTACCGGAATATACCGCCGAGGCGGATGCACTCGGTACATTGCGTATGCTTGAAGCTGTCCGCATCCTGGGACTGGAAAAACAGACACGCATCTACCAGGCTTCCACTTCCGAACTCTACGGAAAAGTACAGGAAGTGCCGCAAAGCGAAACGACTCCGTTCTATCCGCGTTCTCCGTATGGAGTAGCCAAGCAATACGGTTTCTGGATCACCAAGAACTATCGTGAAAGTTACGGAATGTTTGCCGTAAACGGTATCTTATTCAATCACGAGAGTGAACGCCGTGGCGAGACTTTCGTAACCCGTAAGATCACGCTGGCAGCAGCACGCATCGCACAAGGCGAACAGGATAAATTATATTTGGGTAACCTGGATGCCAAGCGTGACTGGGGCTATGCCAAAGATTATGTAGAATGTATGTGGCTGATCCTGCAACATGACGTACCCGAAGATTTCGTAATCGCTACCGGCGAAATGCATACCGTCCGCGAATTCTGTACACTGGCATTTGCCGAAATAGGCATCAACCTGCGTTGGGAAGGCGAAGGCGTCAATGAGAAAGGAATCGACACGGCCACCGGCAAAGTACTGGTAGAGGTCGACCCGAAATACTTCCGCCCTGCCGAAGTGGAACAATTGCTCGGTAACCCAACCAAAGCCAGAACCGTATTGGGATGGAATCCATGCAAAACACCATTCCCGGAACTGGTAAAAATCATGGTACGCCACGATATGGCCAAAGTGAAAAGAATGATTGCGACTAAACATGATTGACAGAATGGATAAAAACGCAAAAATTTATGTAGCCGGACACCACGGACTGGTGGGTTCGGCTATATGGAAAAATCTGCAGGAAAAGGGGTATACGAATCTGGTGGGACGCACACATAAGGAACTGGACTTATTGGACGGTGCGACCGTAAAGCAGTTTTTTGATGAGGAAATGCCGGAGTACGTGTTTTTGGCTGCCGCTTTTGTCGGAGGAATCATGGCCAATAGTATCTACCGTGCGGACTTTATCTATAAGAACTTACAGATACAGCAGAACGTGATCGGAGAAAGTTTCCGGCATCAGGTGAAAAAACTGCTCTTTCTGGGCAGTACCTGCATCTATCCGAGGGATGCCGAACAGCCGATGAAAGAGGACGTCTTGCTCACTTCTCCACTGGAATATACCAATGAACCTTATGCCATAGCCAAAATAGCCGGACTGAAAATGTGCGAAAGCTTCAACCTGCAATATGGAACGAACTACATCGCCGTGATGCCGACCAACCTGTATGGGCCGAACGATAACTTTGACTTGGAACGCAGTCATGTGCTGCCTGCCATGATCCGTAAAGTTCACTTGGCACACTGCCTGAAAAAAGGAGATTGGGAGGCCGTGCGTAAAGATATGAACCTGCGTCCGGTAGAAGGCATCAGTGGTGCCAACTCCAACGAAGAGATCCTCCGGATTCTCCGGAAATACGGCATTACTGAAACGGAGGTGACACTTTGGGGAACAGGAACGCCTCTAAGGGAATTTCTTTGGAGTGAAGAAATGGCAGATGCCAGTGTCTTCGTAATGGAACATGTGGACTTCAAGGATACCTACAAAACCGGTGCAAAAGACATCCGCAACTGCCACATCAATATAGGTACCGGCAAAGAAATTACAATCCGCGAACTGGCCGGACTGATTGTAAATACAGTCGGCTATCAGGGTGAACTGACTTTTGACAGCAGTAAACCGGACGGAACCATGCGAAAACTTACCGATCCGTCGAAATTGCACAACCTCGGATGGCATCATAAGATCGATATTGAAGAGGGGGTACAGAAAATGTACGAGTGGTATCTGGGATAATCATTCACCACAGAGGGCATAGGAGGATACAGAGTGATAAAATAGAAATGAAAACAGAACTTCTATATCCTCCGTGTACCCTGTAGTGAATACAGTGAAACCTGCAAAAGAAAAATTTAAATAGCTTCCAAGCTTTCAAATCTCAATTAAATAGCTATATTTGCACAATTTATCATCAAATGTGCAAAAAACAATGGAACAAAGTTTTATAGCTTACATTGAAAATAGTATTAAGAATAATTGGGATTTGGACGCCCTGACAGATTATAAAGGTGCCACCCTACAGTATAAAGACGTAGCCCGCAAAATAGAAAAGCTCCACATCATCTTTGAAGAAAGCGGAATCCGCAAAGGAGACAAAATAGCCGTTTGCGGAAGAAATAGTTCCCATTGGGGAGTTACTTTCCTCGCGACTCTCACTTATGGAGCGGTTATCGTCCCCATCTTACACGAATTCAAAGCTGATAACGTACACAACATCGTCAATCACTCGGAAGCCAAACTCCTCTTTGTAGGAGACGTGGTCTGGGAAAACCTCAATGAGTCTGCCATGCCGTTGCTTGAAGGTATCCTGATGATGAACGATTTTACGTTACTGGTATCACGTAGTGAACGACTGACTCACGCACGTGAACACCTCAACGAAATGTTCGGCAAGAAATTCCCCAAAAATTTCCGTAAGGAACATATCGAATATCATAAGGATCAGCCTGAAGAATTGGCTGTTATCAACTATACCTCGGGAACCACCAGCTATTCAAAAGGTGTAATGCTCCCCTATCGCAGCCTATGGTCGAATATGGCTTTCGCTTTCGAGGTCCTTCCACTGAAAGCAGGTGATAAGATCGTATCCATGCTGCCGATGGCACACATGTACGGACTGGCTTTCGAGTTCCTGTATGAATTTGCGGTAGGTTGCCAGATTTACTTCCTCACCCGCATGCCGAGCCCGAAGATTATCTTCCAGGCGTTTGCCGATGTGAAACCCAATCTGATCGTGGCTGTTCCGCTGATTATTGAAAAGATCATCAAGAAGAGCGTACTTCCGAAGTTGGAGACTCCTACCATGAAGCTGCTGCTTAAAGTGCCGATTATCAATGATAAGATTAAAGCAACGGTACGCGAAGAGATGATAAAAGGCTTTGGCGGCAACTTTGAAGCTGTCATTGTAGGTGGAGCCGCCTTCAACCAGGAGGTGGAACAATTCCTGAGAATGATCGACTTCCCTTATACAGTGGGCTATGGTATGACCGAGTGCGGTCCTATCATTTGTTATGAAGACTGGAAACGCTTCAAACCGGGATCATGTGGAAAAGCAGCACTCAACATGGAAGTGAAAGTCCTTTCACCCGATCCGGAAAACGTAGTAGGCGAAATTGTCTGCAAAGGTCCGAACGTAATGTTAGGCTACTATAAGAATGAAGAGGCTACCGCCCAGGTGATCGATAAAGACGGATGGTTACATACCGGTGACCTTGCCCTAGAAGATGCTGAAGGCAACATCACAATTAAGGGACGCAGCAAGAATATGTTATTGAGTGCCAGCGGACAAAATATCTATCCGGAAGAAATAGAAGATAAGCTGAACAATCTGCCGTACGTGGCCGAAAGTATTATCGTACAGCAGAATGACAAACTGGTGGGACTGGTTTATCCGGATTTTGACGAAGCCTTTGCGCATGGTCTGAAAAATGAAGACATGGAACGGGTGATGGAAGAAAACCGGATTACCTTGAACGAAATGCTTCCTGCCTACAGCCAGATTTCGAAAATGAAAATCTATCCGGAAGAGTTTGAAAAGACTCCGAAGAAGAGTATCAAACGCTTCTTATATCAAGAGGCAAAAGGATAAAAGCAGTCTCTATCTTTCTTAAAAAAACATCGATTACGCAGATTTGCATAGATTTTAATAGGATAATCCGTGCAAATCTGCGTAATTTGCGTTCTAAAAATTTAGCTTATGAAGAAAATAATTCTTGTAGCAGCTCTTCTTTCGGCTGCAGTCTGTCTGCCTGCACAGAATAAAGGCGGAAACAAAAGTGGGGGAATCAATCTTTCTTTATGGAAAAAAGCATGTACGCAACCACTTGACAGTACACAGACTACATATGTCAACCTGGGGCTTTTCTCGGCAATGTATAAGTTGCACGGTGTAGGCTTCAATGCCTTCGGAAGTATGGTACAGAACAATATGAACGGTGTGCAGATTTCCGGATTGGCCAACCTTGCGGGAGGAAGCATGCATGGAGTGCAGATTGGAGGTATCAGTAACGTAAACGGCAACAATCTGGCAGGATTGTCTGTTTCGGGACTTGTCAACATCACCGGAAACAAAGCAAAGGGTGTACTGATTACGGGTTTAAGCAACATTGCCGGAGACAATATGCGCGGACTGATGATGAGTGGTATCATGAATATCACAGGAGATAAAGCCGCAGGTGTACAATTGGCAGGCCTTGCCAACGTAACCGGTGAGGAATATGACGGACTTATGATGTCGGGATTGCTCAACGTGGTAGGAGAAGAAATGAACGGACTGCAACTTTCCGGACTTGCCAATGTAACCGGGGGACAAATGAACGGAGTGCAATTGGGACTGTTCAATTTTGCCTCTAAGGCAAAAGGTTTGCAGATCGGACTGTTCAACTATCATAAGGAGGATATGAAAGGACTTCAGCTGGGACTGGTCAATGCCAACCCGCAGACCAAGGTACAGTTAATGGTCTTCGGAGGAAACAGCACCAAAATCAATGTAGGTGCACGTTTCAAGAACAAACTCTTCTACACTATCCTCGGTGGAGGCACACACTATCTTGATTTTGACGATAAATTTTCTGCGGCATTATTCTATCGGGCAGGCCTTGAACTTCCACTCTACAGAAACTTGTTTGTAAGCGGTGATTTAGGCTATCAGCACATCGAAACATTCCGGAATAAAAAGGTGGAAGGCATTCCGGCACGTCTTTATGCCTTGCAGGCACGCCTCAACCTGGAGTATCGGTTTACGGATAAATTCGGTCTGTTCGTCACAGGCGGATACGGTGGCAGCCGTTACTATAACAAAGCCAGGACCTACGACAAAGGTGTGATTGCGGAAGCAGGAGTGGTTCTGTTCTAATTGATTCACAGCCAAACGACACAGCGTCTCACAGAGTTTATATTAAAATTATTCCTCTGTAAGACGCTGTGTTATTCTGTGGTGAACCTGATCAGACCTTCTCCTTTATCAAACCGATCCGGTATGCTACCAACAACTTCTTTAAATCCAGAATTTGCGTTACGAGCTCTTTTCCCTTATCGGTATCTTTCACCATCATTCGTTGTGAATTGAACTCGATGACGAAGGTAGTCGACTTAATGTCCTGTCCCTCTTCGATGGCTTTCTGTGTAGACTGGAAAGGGTCATGCTGCACCAACTGCAAACCATGTGAATGATATACCAGCGTATATCCGGCAATACCGGTCTCCGGCTGATAAGCTTTCGAAAAACCACCGTCGATGACCAGCAATTTTCCACCGGCTTTCATCGGCTGCTCGCCTTTAATGGTCTTTACCGGCACATGACCGTTGATGATATGAGTATGCTGCCCTGTCACTCCGAATTCTTCAAGAATCCGGTCACAGATTTCTTCTTTGTTACGCAAAGCATAATAATATCCTTTCGTCTCTTTATGCAGGCTCTTATCCGCAATGAAATAACGTTCGAACGTAGCCATCTTGTCTTTGTCGAACGAAGGGGCATCCGGTCCGCACCACAGATACCAGATGTAATCCATGGCAAAGCGTTTCTCTTCTTCATCATCTTCATCAAAATAAGCCGTACGAATCAATTGGTCTATCTTGTCCAGCAAGTTCTTCCCCCAATACTCTTTACCGCAGATATTCACGTGCTTGAAACTTCCATCCTCGTTGAGAGGCACAGAGGCATGATAAAGCAAATTGGAATTGCACACCAGATACATACCTCCATAGGTAAAGAGGCAACGCATGTGTTTTTTGAGTTTCTCGCTGTTCATAAACGAGTAATGTATCTTTTCTATCAATTCCTGCTCTTCATCAGTCAGACGATAAGGATCTGCAGGATCTACCGTAGGGAAGTTGGTATCGCGCAACGGATATTCTTTGCCTTCATAGACAAATACTCCCCGTTCAAAGTCGATTTTCTCAAGCAACTTGCGACCACCCATTCCGAACTCCGGACGACGATTAATAATGTTTGCCTCCAGCTTAAACTGAATGATGGTAATAGCTTTATGCATCTGGGTTATCAGCCTCAAGGTCTTCTCGTTATAAGTAGAATCAGCAAAGTTGGTCTTAGGTGCAAAGATGGTACAGGGATCATCCGCATAAGTATCCATCGCAAAAGTGGCAAGAGGCAAAAGATTGATGCCATACCCATCTTCCAATGTCCCCAGATTGCCGTAACGCATCGAGAGACGGATCACGTTGGCCATACAAGCTTCATTACCCGATGCTGCACCCATCCAGAGGATATCGTGATTTCCCCATTGGATATCGAAATTGTGATAATCACACAAAGTATCCATTATGATATGGGCACCCGGACCACGATCGTAGATATCGCCCACGATATGGAGTGAATCGATCGTAAGACGCTGTATCAGATTACACATGGCAATGATAAAGTCGTCAGCGCGGCGAGTGGAAATAATGGTACTGATAATCACATTGATATAAGCATGTTTATTGGGCTCGATGGTCGATTCGTGAAGTAACTCCTGGATGATATAGGAGAACTCGGCCGGCAATGATTTGCGAACCTTCGAACGGGTATATTTGGATGATACGTTCTGGCAGACCTTTACCAGCTGATTGAGAGTGATCAGGTACCAATCGTCAATATCGGTTTCGGTTGCTTTAATCAATTGGAGTTTCTCTTCCGGATAATAAATAAGCGTGCAGAGTTCTTTCTTCTCGATCTCACGGAGAGTATGGCCGAATATTTCGTTCACTTTCCGCTTCACCGCTCCCGAAGCATTTTTCAATACATGCTGAAAAGCTTCATACTCGCCATGTATATCGGTCAGAAAATGTTCGGTCCCTTTCGGAAGATTCAGGATGGCTTCAAGATTGATAATCTCTGTACTGGCAGCGGCAATGGTAGGGAAACTACGTGAAAGCAGTTGCAGATAACGCAGATCGGCAACGATACTTTCGGGGGTTATATTACTTTGAGCAGTCATATAATTTACGATTTTACGATTTACAATTTATAAATTTCGCCCGAATGGCTATAGAAGAAACATGAGCAGCACCTGGGCTATAATGACGCGAAGGAACATACTCAACGGATAGACCGTAGCATAAGCTACCGACGGATTATCTCCGGGGATGGTATCATTGGCGTAATTCAATGCCATCGGATTGGCCATACTGCCACACAACATACCGGAAACGCTGCCAAAATCGATCTTCATAATCTTAAAAGCAAAGAACCCCACAAGCACCGTAGGCACGAGGGTCAGCCCAAAGCCCAGGCCGATCCATAAAAGTCCTTCGGGACGGAATACCGTATCGAAGAAATGGGCACCTGCATCCAACCCAAGGCAGGCAAGATAAAGGGACAGCCCCAAGGCACGGAGCATCAGATTGGCACTGCGAGTGGTATAGGTGATCATGTGCAAACGGGGTCCAAAGGTCCCGATCAGGATGCCTACAATAATGGGACCGCCTGCAAGTCCGAGCCGGACAGGAGTACTGATACCGGGAATTGAGAAAGGTACGGCTCCCAGGGCCAATCCCAGGATGATACCGACAAATACAGCCACAAGATTGGGTTCTTTCAAGCTTTTGATGGCATTTCCAAGTACCTTCTCCACATTCTGGATGGCAGCCGCTTCGCCGACCACTGTCAGACGGTCACCCAACTGCAAGGTAAGTTCGGGAGTAGCCAACAATTGCACCCCGGAACGATAGACACGGCTGATATTGATTCCGTAATGATTGCGCAGACGAAGAGCTCCCAACTTCTTCCCGTTCAATTCGGGACGGGTGACGACGATGCGTTGCGAAATCAATTGGCTGTCGATAGCATTCCAATCGATATCTTCCTTGTTCCAATCCGTATTCTCCTGTTCACCGAACAGTACGGTAAGGGCCAATGCGTCTTTTTCGGATGTAACAACCAATAAGCGGTCGCCTTCTTTTATAATCTTTTCGGAAGTGGGAATACTGACATTGCCGTCTCTCCACAAACGGGAAATGACGAATTTTGGATAACTCATATGAGCGATATCCTTAATGCTTTTATTAAAAATAGCAGGGTTGTGTACCTGAAAAGCGGCAATATAGGTTTTGTTGGCATCGTCTTTTTCCTGTACTTCAAGATCTTCCCGGCGTACCAGCAATTTACGGATCAACAGAACCGCCAGAATCACCCCAATCACTCCGAGAGGATAGGCCACGGCACATCCCAAAGCTGGTGTACTGCTTTCAAGCCCCATCTGCTTCAGCGTCTGCTGGGCTGCTCCCAAAGCCGGAGTGTTAGTGGTGGCACCACACAGAATGCCTATCATATTGGGTAACGAAACTCCGGTGGTATAGCTGCAAACAACCGCAAGAAACGTACCCAGAATCACTACTGCGATGGCAAGCATATTCAACGTAACCCCTCCCTTGCGAAATGAGCTGAAAAAGCCGGGACCAACCTGCAACCCCAAGGCATATACAAAGATAATGAGCCCGAAACTCTCGGCGTAATTCAGCATCTGCGGATCAATGGACAATCCGAAGTGCCCGGCCAGAATGCCGGCAAAAAAGACAAAGGTAACGCCAAGCGAAATGCCACAAACATGAATTTTGCCCAATCCGAGCCCAATGGCGGAAATCAGGGAAAGAACGACAACTGCCTGCAAAGCAGAATGTTCGATAAAGAGACTATATAACCACTCCATGTGAATAATTTACCAATGTATCCATAAGCCAATGTATCCGTTAAACGCATAAGGATGCATTAGCGTCGGCAAAGATAGCAACTATTTATGACCTCACAAAGCTTTTATTCACCCACTTCATCCCATACCAACGACGGACAAAGATAATTCCGCGAATGTTTTCATCGAGAGCAAAGGCAACCCACATGCCGCAAATGCCCCAAGCCCAATAAATTCCAAATAAATAACCTATGCCGACAGCCACACTCCACATCACAACCAATCCTACATAGAAAGGATAATTCACATCACCTGCCGCACGGAGGGCATTCGTCGCAAAAATATTAATGGGACGCCCTATCTCGAGCACCACATCGATCAGCAATACAATCACTCCCATACGGATGATCTCCGGATTGGAAGTCAGCCAACTCAGTATAGCATGCCCGGAAGCAGCAATAATACCGGAAAGAATCAGCGTAATCATTACGGATTTCTTCATGACGTACTTACCGAGCAGAAAAGCTGCATGAGGTTTCTTCTCCCCTATCAAATGTCCGATACAGATAGCTCCTCCCTGGGCCATGGAGATGCTGAATAAATAGACGAACATGATAATGTTGACACAATAAGTACGGGTAGCCAGCGCCTCGACTCCAAGCATATTGATAAAAAAAGTAATGACCACTTGCGATGAACTGTACGAGAGCTGCTCTCCGGCAGAAGGCAGACCGACCCGCATCAAATTCTTCAATTCGATAAAAGGAAACGGACGGAAGTAGGCCAACGGGAAACGATGAATGTGTTTGCGGAACAGAATGACAAACAGAATCACCATAGATACTCCACGGCTGAAGGCTGTAGAAATAGCCGCCCCTTCCACCCCGAGTTCGGGACAGCCGAACTTACCGAAAATCAGCGAATAATTACCGATAATATTAAGAATATTGACTACTACCGTCACCAACATCGGATATATGGCTTTATTGGCACTGCGCAATGAAGCGGAAAGAGTGAGAGAAATAGCCTGGAAAAAAGCGAATGCACCCACGATACGCATGTAATCCATACCGTCGGCCATCAGTTCCGGACCCAAGCCCATCCATTGCAGAATGGTGCGGGCCATTGTAAACAGAATAAGGCTGATTATTCCACCAACCAACAAATTGACAAGCAACGACACCCCCACTACCTGAACCACCTTCTTTTCAAGCCTTGCGCCGAGGTACTGCGAGCAAAGTACGGATGTTCCCAGGTTGATCACCTCAAACACCAAAAAGGTCAGCATAATAATCTGGTTGACAACTCCGACAGCGGCTACACTATTGTCAGAGTGACGGCTCAACATAATGGTGTCCACCGCTCCCAGCATCATAATCAGTAATGTCTCAATAAAAATAGGAGCAGCCAGTTTTGCCAGACGTCTCTTTATGCTTTCCTGTTGAATTCTGTGTGTCATTTTACCTTATCCGTTTCGGGCTGCAAAGGT
Source organism: Bacteroides fragilis NCTC 9343 (assembly GCF_000025985.1). Classification (NCBI taxonomy): domain Bacteria; kingdom Pseudomonadati; phylum Bacteroidota; class Bacteroidia; order Bacteroidales; family Bacteroidaceae; genus Bacteroides; species Bacteroides fragilis. Next base: position 2,197,071 of record NC_003228.3, on the reverse strand, counting down.
ATCTAAAAACACTGAAAAGACGGATTGACATATATCAAGAATATATCAATCCGCCTGCAATTATCTATATAAAAGTTTAGGTTATCTCACTCCGGTAAAGTCAACATAATTATCGTGTCCATCCAGGTATCCGCTCAGCACATTCCCTCGAATCCAGACATCGTCGAGATAAGAGACATCACCGGGACCATATACCATCCGAAGGGAGTATTGCGAACGGTCCTCCCAATTCCAGGTAAAGGAGTACACCGATTCGGAATAACGTCCGTTGGGATATTCCACCCGGATATAATCTTCTCCATGGCGATCGAGATAAAAATTCAGTTCCTGATAGCAATAGTTCCCGTCGGCATCATAAAACGTATCTGCCCAGGGACGACTGCAAAGATCAAGGGATTTATTATAGTACGAACCACCGATATTGTCATCATCATAAAAGTCATCGATCTCAATCTCACAAGAAGTAAGATTTATCATTGCCACTGCCAGCAGAAACAATTTTAAGTATTTAAAAGTTAAAGTCTTCATATCGTATAGTTTTTAGTTATATCAGTTTGATGTGAACAAAAGTAGGGAAAGAAATGATTTGCATGAAAAGAAAAAACCTACATCTGCAGAGGGAATCGCCTAAATAAAAGAGGGAAACAGGACAAAGAAGGCAGAAAGCTCTAAAAAGGACACATCAAATGTTAACAAGAAAAACAGATTTACTAAATAACGTTACAAAATTACGATTTATACCCGGATAATTTGCCGATATTCTCCAAATCCGTATATTTGCAATGTGTTTTTCATAGTATTAGATTTAAGGTTAACAAAGATTGGTTGCTCGTGAGAGTAGCCTTTTTTTATGCCCTTTCCTCCGGATCAGCTTCAGACTATCCTGACCACCCTCTCCCTCCTTCTGTACACTACTGTTTCATAAGAATTTAAGAACATCTTCCTGCTAAAAGGTGCTTGTAGAAAGAAATCCCCATTTATACTTCTCCGAATGACGACAACGGGTATGGATGGAAAAGCGACTGTCATCTTACATAATTATGAAGATAAAAAGTATCCGGCCGTATTGCATGGTAACAGGCTGTGGTTACGGCCTTATGAAGCCATTGCCTGGAAGCTTACTTAGTGTAAATCTACTCTTGACGCCTCCCCTTGTTGTATTACAGGATTTCGTCAGGAACGGACCGTCAATTTATTCATGATCCTTGGGAACTGAACCGCAAAGATGACCGTACAACAAATGGCTGCCGCAGCATCCGATATTGCTTCGGCAGCATATACCCCCATCACTCCCATCAGGTATGGAAGCATAAGGGCCAGGGGAATCAACAGGATCACCTTACGAAGTAATGCAATAAAGATAGAAACCTTGGCCTGCCCCAATGCGACAAACATATTCTGGCACGCACGCTGCAACCCGAAAATAGTCATCCCCGCCAAAAAGACAGGCATCACCTGTACTACGGTTTCTATCAACTTTTCGTCAGAAGTAAAGGCCGAAGCAATCACAGAGGGAAACAAAATCATCAGCAGGATCAAAACGAGATTGAACAGAAACATAAAGGTCATCACTATTTTGAAGCATTCCTTCACTCTTTCTCGGTTTCCATGACCATAATTATAACTTACGATGGGTACGAATCCCAATGCGAAGCCGGCAAGGGGAACACTGACAAAAAGCATGGCACTCTGCATGATTGTCAATGCACTCACATAGATATCACCGAATGTCTTCAATGAACCGTTCAGCACAAATCCTACCAAGCTTTCGGTACTTGCCATAATAAACGGTGAGGCTCCCAACGCCAATATAGCTCCAACAACCTTCCGGTCCAACCTCATATAACGAGGCTCGAGCCGCAAAGAAGCACGCCGGGATGTCAGAAAGAACAATACCCAGCCAGCACTGCAAGCCTGTGAAATAATAGTGGCAAGCGCAGCTCCTTTCACTCCCCAATCAAAGACAAAAATAAACAGAGGATCGAGCAAGATATTAAGCAACGCTCCAATAACAATCGACAGCATAGCGATGCCAGGACGTCCCTGTGTATTAATAAAAGTATTCAACCCGACAGAGACTTCGACAAAAAGGGTACCGATAAGATAAATCGAAAGATAAGCCGTTGCGTACCCGAGCGTCTGTTCCGAAGCACCGGTAAACAAAAGAATCGGTTCCATAAACAAATAAGATAAGCCGGACGTCAGAAGTGTAAAAAACAGCAATAACACGAAGCCATTACCCAATATTTTTCCGGCATGGGTACGGTTGCCCTGCCCTAACGCTATGGCTGCAAGAGGCGCACCTCCCCCGGCCACAATAGCCGAAAAAGCTGAAATCAAAATAATCAGAGAACCTGCCACCCCGATACCTGCAAGTGCTTGAGTACCGATTCCCGGGATATGCCCGATATAGATGCGGTCCACAATATTATAGAGCAAATTTACGATTTGTGCAATTACCGCAGGAAGTGCCATCCTGAACACAAGTGGCAACATACGGTCCGTACCAAGCCTCTCTTCATATTTATCATTCATAACCAAGATGCAATAAAAAAGCCTTTTACGCTACCGTAAAAGGCTGATTATCATATAGTAGTGGGTACGAGAATCGAACTCGTATTACATGCGTGAGAGGCATGTGTCCTAACCGTTAGACGAACCCACCCGATTGAAAATTAGATTCAAAAAAGAGCTAAGCAATAAACTCAGCTCTTCTTTGTCATCTTAAAGTTGAGATTTGGTGCGGAAGCTGGGGGATTCGAACCCCCGGTACGGTTACCCGTACGTCAGTTTAGCAAACTGGTGGTTTCAGCCACTCACCCAAACTTCCTTTTTAACCGCATTTCCTCTCAAATGCGATGCAAAGATAGAGGGAACTTTTGAACTACGCAAATCTTTCTGCAACATTTTTTTCAAGGATTTTATGCGAAATAAGTTAACCGGCTAAGTTTCAAATGTTAAAGGAGAGAACTTTTTTTTCATACACTTCTTCCTCCGGCCGGACATCGGAGTAAAACGAATCTTTTTACTTTGAAAAATTGATTTATATCAACCGATTTTCGTACTTTTGCCCCGCAATCTATAATAACTTATCAATATATAACATAATGGAAAACCTGAAAGAGACAGTGGATATTGTTGTAAACTCCAGATATCCGGAGATGAACAGAGAGGGACGAGAACTACTGGCACAGGTCTTGATACGCAAAGAGCTGGAAAAGGGTGAAATGTTGTTGAACGAAGGACAAATAAGCCGCCACATGGTTTTTGTCGGTAAAGGGATGTTGCGGCAATTTTATTATAAAAACGGAAAAGATGTCACCGAGCACTTCTCATACGAAGGATGTATCCTGATGTGCATCGAAAGCCTGTTAAAACAAGAACCTACCCACCTGATGGCTGAAGCATTGGAACCGGCGGTAGTATATATGCTCCCTTATGACGTCCTGCAAAAGTTGCTGGAACAATCCAAAGAAATCAATGCTTTCTATCGTAAGGTACTGGAATACTCACTCATCGTATCGCAAATAAAGGCCGATTCATGGCGTTTCGAAACAGCACGCGAACGCTACAACCTACTCTTGCACCATCATCCGGAGATCATCAAACGAGCTCCGTTATCACACATTGCATCCTACCTGCTGATGACCCCGGAAACACTCAGTCGTGTTCGTTCGGGAGTACTGTAAAAAACATTTTTTGATTTATATCAAAACGTAATTCAACTACATGCTGTATTTTTGCAGCAGTTAATAAATAGGTTGTTTTTTATAGGAATAAAGATTAGTTTTTAGGTAACAATTAAAAAAACAGGCAGCGTCAACTATTTGACGCTGCCTGTTTTTTATCAGACACTTTCCATCATTCATATAGATCATGCTGTGCCATTTCTTCAAAAAGTCCGGCGAGTTTCTCTACGATCGGTTTCACATAACGCTCTCCTTTTTCCGCTGTTGCTTTTTTCGGGTTTCCTACACCACTGTCTACTGTTGCTTTGTCCCAATGACGAGGTACCCAAGCTACTTTTTCGTTCAGCGAAGCAATGGCAAACGGTTTCGATTCGCCATCACCGGCCTCAGCCAGATTCACCAGTTCCGGATGATAGTGCATCATCACGGAAGTTTCCGATTCTCCGGCATGGTCGTCAATCTCCGCTTCAAAATAGCCTTTGGGCGACACCACCTCAAACCAGTTTGCGGCAGCAATCAGAAAGTCGGGATATTCAAAAGCAAGGTCACGAATCATCCCTTTAAAATTATTCCCTCCGTGTCCACTCAAAATCAACAGCTTACGAAATCCTTGTACATGAAGGGACGATACGATGTCTTCCAGAATAGCCTGCTGGGTGGCATATCGGGTATGGATACAGAACGGCAATTCACGCTGCCCGGGATTATGCGCTCCGAAAGGTACGGGCGGCATCACCATGCAACGGACACCCGAACGGCTAAGTGCCAGTTCGGCTGCCTCCACGGCAATATCATGGGGGAGAATGCAATCGGTGAGATACGGCAAATGTAAATTATGGGGTTCCGTAGCTCCCCACGGCAAAATAATAACATCATATTTCAGCTCTTTCACCTTACCAAGGCAGGATACTGAAAGATCTACTTCTTTATTCATGGTCTTCTGTTTTTAGAATTCAAATGTGATATCACAAAGATATGAATAAAATCAGAAACTTAGTTCATAATCTTTATCCCCACAAAATAAGTCCTCGGCTGAGTCGGTCCGTAGAAGTAACCTGCATCCCGGAATTCTCCCTTGTCCAGATCCTTCTGGAAGCTATTAAATATATTCTGTACTCCTCCGTTTACCTGCATTTTGATATGATCTTTCAGCACAAAAGTATAATTCAGTTTCAGGTTGAGATCCATGAATTGCGGAGTGTGCTCCATGCGTGACTTCTCGATGTATCCGGCCATGTGCGGCACAATCATCTTACCGGTATAAGTACCCGAAAGCGAGAAATCGAAATTCTTTAATGGTGCCGACGTAAAAGTGAAATAACCGTAGTAGTCCGGCGTACGGGGCATGCGTTTCGTAGTCTGCTCTTCTTCTCCTTCACTGGTCCATACTTCCGCCCGGTTATATCTGCTGCGCTGCACCGTAAATCCCAACTGCAACTGCGCTTCGCGTCCGTGGGCTACCTTTGCATCCAGATTGACACCATATACTTTGGCCCCGCTGCCGTTCCGGCGCTCTTTTATCTTATCTCCGTTTTGGTCCTCACCGATATCTTCGAGCACAAATACATGATGTAAATCCGTATAAAACCCTTCGAGAAGAATGTTTGACTGCCAGTGCCCCATCGGGAACGACCAATCCACCGAACCGCTGAAACTGTTGGAGCGCTCTTCACGAAGTCCGTCGGCCAACCGGATCTGTACTCCTTCACCCCCCACAGCCGTTACGTGCAAGTCTTCATCGTATGCTTGTGGTGCCCGGAATCCGGTAGAGTATGTCAGACGTGCCTGCAAATTATCGTTCGGTTTATATAAGAAATTCACACGCGGGCTAAAAATCGGATGATCGATCAGGTTATGCTTGTCCAGACGTGCCCCTACAAGCATCGTCCAGCGGTTCAACCGCCATTCGTTCTGTACAAAGCCTCCGGCAATACGCACATCCTGCTGCATGTCGCGGTGATATCCCGTCATCACATCGTGTAGTGAGTTGCTCTGATACTCTACACCGCCGGTAAACGTAGCCGGAGCAAAAAGACAGCGGTCCATGTTGCCCACATACATACCTCCCACTACCCAAGTCAGATCGTTTGTCTTACCATAAGCATTCATGTCTTTCTGTGCTCCGTAATAGCTGTTGCGATCCGTATGCTGGACAGAACCGTATACGGACATTTTATGCTTCTCGCCCCAGTAACGATCGTAACTCACTCCTCCACTATTGATGATATGTTTCGTTTGTTCAGTAATATCCGCCTCGTGGGGTTGCAAATTGAACTTATTTCCTCCCCGCCGGAATTCGTTTGTCGTGTGATACTCCACATTGATACGGCTAAAATAGTTAGGACGATAATAAGCACGCATCCCAAATGTATTCATATTTAGCTTACCGAGTTCCGAAAAACCGTCTCCGTCGGCATCATAAGGATTCCGGTTACGATAGGTCTCGTACAGGGCGATGCCGTACGAATTGTCTTTTGCCACCAAAGAAACGTTTCCTCCCATATATTGCTCCCACGACTTGCCATTCATATTAGACATCGTGCTTGCCACCTGGAAAGAATTATTAATCGGGTCTTTCGTGATAATATTGATCGTTCCTCCTACGGCATTGGCACCGAACAGCGCCGAACCACCACCGCGTACCACTTCCACACGTTCGATCATGTTTACCGGAATCTGTTCCAGCCCGTACACTCCCGAGAGAGCGCTGATGATAGGACGGCTGTTAATCAGGATTTGCGAGTAAGGACCTTCCAACCCATTGATACGCACCTGTGGGAAACCGCAATTCTGGCAATTGTTCTCCACCCGAAGCCCCGACTGGAAGTTCAACGATTTAGCCAGATCAGTAGAGTTCACCGTCTCAAACAGTTTAGCGCTCATCACGTTTACGACCACCGGTGCCGCCTTTCGGCTCACCTCGTTCCGGTTGGCCGAAACCACCACTTCATCTGTCGTAAAACTTACTTCTTCCATTTGGAAATGAACCACGGACGTAGCCTCTGCACTGACCGTAATTGTTTTTTCCTGTGTTTTATACCCCATCACCTGTACACGGAGCGTATATTTACCGGCAGCCAGTTTACGGAATTCAAATTGTCCTTCCTCATTGGACACCGCACCGCGGTTGGTTCCCAAAATCATCACTGTTGCGAATGGGATACTTTCTTCAGTGCCCTTCACAATAACGTGTCCGGCAATCATATTACCTTCTTTAATCGGATTGACCGCATACGAACTCATGCTTACACAAGCAAGCACAAGCATAACTATATAATGTTTCATTCTTTTTTGTTAGCCATAAAAGACGAATCAGCAGTACCACATGAACACACTTACACACAGTGCCCGCCTTTTGGAAGCATTATGTTCACTCCCAAATACTGATTCGCAGTAGTATATTTAAATGTAAATGAGTAAAAGAAAAGAGGAGAGCATAGCCCACCACCGATTATGTGGTGAATGCGAATTTTGACATATCCCCATTTTTAAGCAAACTCTGCCGGAGGGGCCCGCAGAGAAATCACCTGCAGATGTGTTCCGGCCGTCACCGGTATACTCTCCGGTATCTCTACGGTGAACAGAATCGGGCGTTCGGGTGTAAAATCATAATGCACATCGACTTCCAAAGAATGGAATGCGGCAAAATGTGCAATAACAATAATGTTGGAAGCAGTATGCGAGTGGGTACCTTTGTAGGGATGAGAGTGAGCTATCATCACACCGTTCACGTAATGCACATGAGTAAACATTGTAATGCTTACCTGGTACGTTACGAACAGCGTCAATAACAGAAACGATAATAGAATCTTTTTGATGTGTCCCACCTACTATACTCTTATTTTGAGGCGGCAAAGATAGTCATTATTTTGATAAATAGCCGCACATTTCTTCCAGATATTTCCGATCTGTTTCATCAAAGAAATTCAATAGATCGCTGTCTATGTCCAGCACTCCCCATACCTCACCGTCTTTTATCAGCGGAACCACTATTTCCGATCGGGATAACGAACTGCAAGCAATATGTCCCGGAAAAACTTCCACATCCGGCACCAACAGCGTGGCACCCTCCTGCCAGGCAGTACCGCAAACTCCTTTGCCTTTCCGGATACGCGTGCAAGCCACCGGACCTTGGAACGGGCCCAGTACCAACTGATCCTGCTTCACCAAATAAAAACCCACCCAGAAAAAGTCAAAAGCCTCCTTCAGGGCAGCAGCCACATTGGCCAAATTGGCCACTAAATCCACCTCGCCCTCTATCAGGGATCTCACCTGAGGTAGCAAAGAGAGGTATTGCTCCTCTTTGCTACCCGATATAAATGTCAGTTCTTCAGCCATATTATTTTATTTTCCACCAAACAGATATTCATAATCTCTCTCTGCGGCAGGTTTCACCCACTCTTCTGGTACAAATTTCCATTGGTTCAGCGCACGCGGATCAAGCGTACCTTTCTTCTCGATATACTGCATCAGATAGAAACGGAGGTCCTTGTCCGTAGAGAAGATAATACGCTCTTTCAGTTTCTCCTGCGGGATTCCCGATCCTTTTGTCAGCAGTTCTCCCCCGCCGTTGCCACGATAAGAGTTCAGCGCCACTTTGTAGATATGATCCATCCGGAACGGAGAACCGTCCGCCATACTGACAATAGTCACTTTTTCTCCCTTCGGTCGGGTCACATCCACTGTGTAGATAATTCCCGCAGCCGAATCGAAATTAAAACTAAAATTCTGGAACGAAGCCCGGTCTTCGGCACCTGCCCTACGTTTTTCTTTCAGCCACAACAAGTGGTCTTCGGGAGATTTCATCCGGTTCGTCCACATATAATAGGACTCTTCCAGGAAGTCTTTAATCTCTTTGCCCGACAACTTCATCACATAAAGCATATTTTCGTACTTATACAGATTGAACATGTCGCTCACACGAATATCTCCTTTCTTTATCTCTGCATCGAAAGATAACGGAGCGGCAAACGAAATATCCGCTCCCGAAATATCGAGTTGCAACGAATGGATAAAATCAATAAATGCCGACGAACCGAAATAGGCGGGACGGGTAGACAGATCTTCTGTAAATACCCCGATCTTCTTAGATACAAACTTCTCAACCGCCCCGTATTGCAATGCGAAATGTCTCATAAAGGACTCGCTGACTCCGTATTCTTTTGTATCCGTCAGCACACCGTCTATCTGTTTGCTCACCACTTTACCGTCTTTCAACTTTAAAGTCACGTCAATGTCCGACACTACGATTCCGTTGCTTGCCGGATCGATCACCAGTACGGAGTCGCCTGCCACATTCACCACCTTCTTGCACTCCCGCGCATGGTCGTGCCCCATCAGCACCATATCAAATCCCGGTACATTCTTCGCCACATTCAGCGAAGCATTCTCGTTATACTTGCCTGACATCACAAAAGCATCTTGTCCGGCATGAAACAACCCGATCACCAGATCCGGATTTTCTTTCTCACGAATGACTTTCATCCACTTCCGTGCTGTCTCTTCCATATCGTCAAACCGCAGTCCCTGCCACAGATTCTCTGACAACCACGCGGGAATAGCCGGCGTAATCATTCCCAGCACCACAATCTTCACTCCGTCGCGCTCCAACACCCGATAAGGAGGAAGATGGGTCTCTCCCGTAGCCGTTTCAACGATGTTTGCCCCCAGCACCGGGAAATTGCACTCACCAATCCAGCGGTCGAATACAGCGCGTCCTGTTTCCACATCATGATTTCCCATGTTCCCGGCGTCGTATCCCATAAAATTCATCATCTCGGCACATACGTGAGGCGCCACTGTATCTATATAATTATAATAGTACGCCGAAGGCTGTCCTTGCAGAATATCTCCGTTATCCAGCAATATAAGGTTTTCCTTATACACCTCCCGGTTCTTTTGCACCAATGCATATACACGTGCAAGACTTCCGCCCCACTCCTTTTGTGTAATGAAGTTATATGGAAAGTAATTACCATGTACATCACTGGTCTGCACAATTTTCAGTTTCACCTCTCTCTCTTGTGCCGGCAACACACATACCAGGCAGAGCAAGAAAGCATACATACAAATCAATCTTTTCATCATAATCATGTTTTAAATTTGATTCACCACCAAATAACACTGAGTCCCACCGGGAGAATTTAAATAGGGAATGAACTCTGTAAGACTCTGTGTGACCCTGTGGTAGTCTCTTTTTCTTATAACGGGTGCGAAACCACAAATCTCGCCCCACCTTCATAATCCGGGTCGATCCAGATATCGCCACCCCATTTATCTACCGTGAGTTTACAGATTGAGAGTCCCAATCCGGTTCCCTGCGCATACTCGTTCAGCTTCTCGAACCGTTCGAACACCTGTTTCTGTTTCTCCTTCGGAATGCCGCATCCGGTATCCGCCACCGCAAACAACACCCGATTCTTCTCCTTCTCAACCTCAAACTGCAATGTGATCGTACCATTCTTGGTGAACTTCGCCGCATTGGTCAGCAGATTGATAAGCACTTGCTGTAAGCGTTGAATATCTGTCTGAAGAACAAAGGAGTCGGTCTTTGTCTCAAAAACAAACCGGTTACCCGATTCCCTGCGGGACATCTCCACCGACGATAATGCCTGCCTGCACAGTTGAACCACATCGCAGTCTTCCGGTGTCAGTATCACCTTGTTCGCCTCCAGCCTCGACAGATCGAGTATATCATTAATCAGTCGTAACAGCAGGTCGGAGTTCGACTGGATAATTCTGAAATAATTCCGCTGATCCTCTTCCGAGCTCCCACCCGAAGCCAGCACATCCGAGAATCCTACAATCGCATTCAGGGGTGTTCGTATCTCATGACTCATATTGGCAAGAAAAGCACTCTTCAGCCGGTTCGACTCCTCCGCCCGGTCCTTCGCTTCATACAAAGCAACTTGCGAACGCTCCAGATCGTCTTTCAACCGCTTTGTCCGCAGATAGAAATAGATAGAAACCAGCAATCCTATCACCAGAATGCAGAGGACACCTACGCCCACCCAAATCTGATACCGGTACTGTTTATAGAAAGAGGGTGATTCATTGACCAACTTTACCTTCATCGGCAAAGCAGCCACGTCTATCTTCTGTTCCTTCACTTTCTTACTGTCCAGCAACGCTTCCGTACCCACTACTTCTACCCGCATATTCGGATCTTCAGGATTATCCAACAACTTGACCGCCTCCTCCGCCAATCCCTTACCGAACGTCCGGAAAACAGGAACCACTCCGCCTACGGCCCAATAACCCAGACCGATGGAAGTAGCCGTAAACGTCGGTACATCCGGAATCGCCTCCATCATCGAATACGTAGCATTGCGCATAAAATAGCCTTCGTTCTTGTCCACTCTCCAAGTGCCTAACAGAACGGCCGTATGCTTCGGCAATTTCCGAAGTTCATCCACAATAGTATAAATGGTATGTTCGCGCCCGTCCAGCAAAATCAGGTTCATATCCGGAAACTGTTTCATTTCCTTTCGCACATGAGCTTGCAAAGTGACGCCACCGTAAGTATTGTCGGATATAAAAGCAATATTCTTCGTATCGGGATAGATTGCCCGGATCATGCGGATGTTCGACGCGATGTCGTATTCGTACAGAAAACCGCCGCATACCTGGTGCTTCAGACTGTCTTCATAAAAATCGGAGGATTCCGGCATCCAGTGTGCCAGATCTTTCCCGTCGTCCGGCAAAAGCACCACGTTCCTGCTGGTCAGTGCGCACATTACCGGCACTTCTCCTGTCACCGAGTCATTCAGCGACAGATAAGACGCCCACGCCTCCTGTCCGAACAGAATGATCAGCGCCGGTTCCTGGCTTCCCCGATATTTATCCAGAATATTCTCCATCACTCCCTTCCAGCGGGGAAAGTCTGAGAAACTCTTACAGTTCATGTTTTCAATGACCACTCCCCGTTTGCCCCCCAACCTCTGATATTCGTCCATAAAGTCGGATACATTGGCAGAAGTCGGATACGCTCCCGGATTGTACGAACAGATCATCAGTATGGGTTTCTCACCGGTAGCAGCATGTCCTGCCATGGGAGGACAGCAACCAATAACTAACAGAAGTAAATAAAGAATATATTTGAACGATACCGGCATATTCATCTGTTTTAGAGTGTGTGTATCCGTTTTTTTATGCCCGCAAAGATAGTAAAAGTTGATGGTTATAGCAGATTTATTGCGTACATTTGTCGCTCAATGTCCTAAAAATAGTTTATGGAAATTTTTCACAAAATGATTTCGGCAGCACTCAACCTGCCGGAAAAGCAGATCAGTAATACTCTCGGGCTGTTAGCCGAGGGAGCCACTATCCCTTTCATCAGCCGCTACCGTAAAGAAATCACCGGCGGACTCGACGAAGTGCAGATAGAATCTATCAAAACGCAGTACGATAAACTCTCAGAACTCGCCAAACGCAAAGAGACCATTCTCGGCACCATCGGCGAGCAAGGCAAACTGACGCCTGAGTTGCGGCAACGCATCGATGCCACCTGGGATGCCACCGCTCTTGAAGATATCTACCTGCCCTACAAGCCTAAACGCAAGACCCGCGCCGAAGCTGCCCGCCAGAAAGGACTCGAACCTCTGGCTCTGCTACTGATGATGCAGCGCGAGAACAACCTGGGCTCCCGTATTCCTGCGTTCGTCAAAGGCGATGTCAAAGACGCAGAGGATGCTCTGAAAGGTGCCCGCGACATTATCGCCGAGCAGATGAGCGAAGACGAACGTGCCCGTAATGCAGTGCGTAATCTCTTTGCCCGCCAGGCTGTCATCAGCGCTAAAGTAGTGAAGGGTAAAGACGAAGAGGCCGCCAAATACCGGGACTATTTCGACTTCTCTTCTCCCTTGAAACGCTGCACCTCCCATCGCCTGCTGGCCATCCGCCGTGCCGAGGCCGAAGGTTTGCTGAAAGTCAGCATTACCCCCGACGATGACGAATGCCTCGAACGGCTCGACCGCCAGTTTGTCCGTAGCAATAACGAATGTGGCCGCCAGGTGGCAGAAGCCGTACAGGATGCCTACCGCCGTCTGCTGAAACCTTCCATCGAAACCGAATTTGCCTCCCTCAGTAAAGAACAGGCCGATGACGAAGCGATCCGGGTCTTTGCCGAAAACCTGCGCCAACTGCTTCTTGCCCCACCCTTGGGACAAAAACGGGTAATGGGTATCGATCCCGGCTTTCGCACCGGTTGTAAGGTGGTCTGCCTCGATGCACAAGGCAATCTCGTACACAATGAAAACATCTATCCTCACCCGCCGGTAGACAAGAAAACCGAAGCGGCTTCGAAACTCCGCAAAATGATTGAAGCTTACAAGATAGAGGCCATCGCCATCGGTAACGGAACTGCCAGCCGCGAAACGGAAAATTTCGTCACGCACCAACAGTTCGACCGTCCCGTGCAGGTGTTTGTTGTCAGTGAACAGGGTGCTTCCATCTACTCGGCCTCCAAAACGGCCCGTGACGAGTTTCCCGATTATGATGTCACCGTCCGTGGGGCCGTCTCCATCGCTCGCCGGCTGATGGATCCGCTGGCGGAACTGGTCAAGATCGATCCTAAGTCCATCGGTGTCGGCCAATACCAGCATGATGTAGACCAGACCAAATTGAAAAAATCACTCGACCAGACAGTGGAGAACTGTGTCAACCAGGTAGGTGTCAATCTCAACACAGCCAGCAGTCATCTGCTCACCTACATTTCCGGTCTGGGTCCGCAACTGGCACAGAACATTGTAGCCTACCGCGCTGCCAACGGTGCCTTTGCCTCACGTAAAGAGTTGATGAAAGTGCCCCGCATGGGAGCTAAAGCTTTTGAACAATGCGCCGGATTCCTCCGTATCGCCGGAGGAGAGAATCCGTTGGACAACACCGCTGTGCATCCCGAAAGTTATGGGATCGTGCAACAGATGGCCAAAGATCTGTCATGTACTGTTCCTCAACTGATTGCCGACAAATCGTTGCGTACCCGTATCGAAATGGAAAAGTATATCACCCCCACCGTAGGACTCCCTACCTTGAAGGATATTCTGCAAGAGCTCGACAAACCGGGACGCGACCCGCGCGATACCATTCAGGTATTTGAGTTCGACCGTAACGTGCGCACCATCAACGACCTCCGCGAAGGGATGACTCTACCCGGTATTGTCAGCAACATCACCAACTTCGGAGCTTTTGTCGATATAGGCATCAAGGAGAACGGGCTTGTCCATCTCTCCCAGCTTGCCAACCGATTCATCACCGATCCCACCGAAGTGGTCTCCATTCACCAACACGTCACGGTGAAAGTACTGAGCATAGACCTCGAACGGAAACGGATACAGTTGACGATGAAGGAGGAGTAAACCGGTTTAAAATAATCAAAAGCCCCGGTCTCTCTTCCGGTGATTCCTGACAAGAATAAACGACAACCACTGTTGTACATACTTTTATCGGAAGAGAGTACCGGGGCAATCTGCAAACTTGTGTTATCTAATATCACTTTCCGGCCTGTGTCGCCAGATAGTCTATCAACTGTTCCATCGAAGTATCTTTGAGTATCACCCGTTTCCGCCCGTCAAGCAGATAGATAGTCGGCGTAGCGCGGATATCGTAAAGTTGCCGGGTTCGGATATCACCTGCTTTGTTCCAGCCCACGATCCATCCCTGCGGCATATACACTGCCTTTGTCGCCCACTCTTCCCTGTTTTCGTCAGGATAGATAGCCAGCACCCGCAGTGTCCCGTTTTCCACCATCTCAACGAAAGCAGGTATTTCAGCAAATAACTTCTCAAACTTCCGGCAATTCGAACAGTCCGGATCGTAAAAGAACAACATCGTATATTGGGCTTTCAGCCTGCTCATCCGACTATTGTCACCATGTACCGTGACATATGTAAAATCCGCCGCTTTCATTCCCGGGCGATTCTTATGTGCCTGCTTCAATCGGTCTGCCGGACGGATCTTCTCCCATTCCTGCAATCTGTCCGATTGCAGCATCTGTTCCAGTACCGCGATGTAAAAGTCTTCGTTGCGCATCGGTGAATTCGGCTCGTTGAGATACTTTTCTCCCAGCAGGCAAAAGCGCCGGTATGCCGTACTGTCTGCCTCCATCCGTACCATCATGGTATGCAATGCCTTTCGCCCGGTCTCAGGTTCGACATACTTCAGCGCATCGATAAAGTCAACATACAACTGCTCCGTGTCTCCACTATTCACCCATGCCGTATCACCTGTCAGATAACCATCCCAATAATGTTTCACGTAGTAGACCGCACGTTCCGCAGGATCGGTCATTATCTGTGGTAAATCCGGCCGTGTATAATGCACCACATGCAGCGTGTCTGCCGCCACCTTCTCTTTCCATTCGCTCCCGTCTCCTCCCGCACAGGCTTTCACCATCCCCAGGCCCAGACAAATCACCATCAACGCTATTGAGGATACCGTCAATATAAATGCCATTAAATTCTTCTTCGCATTCATTTTGCTTATGTTTATTTCTGCACCGCAGAATTACTCGTTCCTTATCTTCTCCACCTTCCTCGTACCACCCACCGCATAGGCAGTACATACACCTTTTTTTCATCTCCTTTCAGTATCACCGCAGGACGATACTCACCCGGCTTCAACTCCGGTAAAGCCACAACCACCTTCCCCTCAGAGTACCTATACACAAGCCTGATATCGATCACCTGTTCCGGTTTGGCATGTGTCACCAGGCACAATCTGATATTCTCCAACGCATAACGGTTCAGATTGTAACCCGAAACAACAATCGGTGCCTGCGATGTAATAGTCCCGTCTCTCAGCCCGCTCAGCGGATCGTATACTCCGGTTATCTCCGGAATGTCGACACCTCCCCACACCTCCTCGATCTTTCTTATCTCTACCATATCTTTCAAAGTTTATCGTTAACCATTTGTCGTTCATCGTTGAAAATGCTTCTCACCGGAAACCCATATTTTTTCATATCGTGCATCAGATACATCTGCCGGCTGGGTTCCACGCAGAGCGAATAACCATATACCGGGCTTTGGCTGCTCCCCGTCCAGTAGCGATGCCCATGCGGAATCACAATCCGGCAGCCGTTGATGTGACTCCGGTGTCCGCACAGCGGCAGATACACCGGTACTCCGTCGTCACTCAGAAGGCAGATATTCGTCCGGTCCTCCTCCCGTTGAAGCTCCATCGGAGCAGCGGGACTGTTCATCAGCGCCTCCATTTCGATACGCGATGGTAGCCGCCACCCCTCCGGCGAAGGGTCCAACTCATTAATCCGTGCAGGACTCTCTGCCGTGCCATCGTACCAACTGCCGCGACAGGGCATAAAGTTCTCCTCCCATCGATCAGTAGGACAGCCAAACTGAAAATACGTACCCCGATTAAGCGTGGTATCCACTTCCAACCCCAACGGGATGGCTACCTGTGCTAATTTCCCGCCTGCCGCCAGATTACGGTCCAGCCAATATTTACCCCGGATACGTACGTAACCACCTTGATAAATAAGGATATCGCGTACCACGCCCGTATCATTCACCAACGAGAGTACCGTATGACGCGCTGCCGGAAATCCACCACGCACCCGGTATCCGGCATTAGAATGCACCTTCACCGTGAACCGTCCGTCATAATGTCCTTGCAACAGTTCGGGTTCACTCACCTCCACCCAGTCCGCCGCCTTGTCACTCACGATGCGCCATGACTGATTACTGTCCACACACACGATGTACGTCCTCACTCCCTCCTCCTCCCGATAGTCCGGTGGTGTCTCTATCACCCTGCTATGGCGTGCGCAAGGATCCTCCGGCGGATATTCTATATAATAGTCAAAGCAGACACCCTGCATCAATAGCAGATCAGTTGTCTGGCTGAAAGGATATGTCCCCGTCTCGAGTGTCAGTACCAGCGAGCGCGAACGCACACTGGCAGGTTTCGCTTCAAGGTGCACTTTCAAGTTCTGGCTTCCTTTTTGTTGCAGGCCTACGGGCGGATAGACCGAATACCAACATCCGCCGTCGTTAGCGTTGGCGCTCCTCACACACCAGCATGCCTGTTCGTTGTCGGGGATAACGGTTAGCGTCACCGCCTCGTTCTTTCGCCCGGTACTGACGTAGAGCCGGCGACTGACCGTCAACGTGGGATGAATGCCCATCACTTGCTGACGCACCTTGAGCAAATGTACTCCCTCACCGTTCCCTATTTCAATGGTTGCCTCCCGTTCCACGGCAGAAAAGTTGGTACGAAACTGCACCAACAACCGGTCCCCCTCACGGCGCACGGCAAGCCAGTTGTCCGGTTCACCTTCTGCATAATGCACGCTTCCCGTATTCCATTGTTCGCTACACCCCTTCAACTCCACCGGAAGCTCCTTTGCCATTGCGTCCGTAATCACTTCAGTCGGAAGCAATGCATTCAGTGTGGCAGAATCGACTTTTTCAATTTCCTCGTCTGTTTCCGTACCGACCACTATCAACTCCAACGATGTGCCATGAATAATCTCCTGCAGTCCCGTTTCAGCAATACAGATGCCGGCATGACCGGCAAACAGGCGGGACACATCATCACGATGATGTATCCCGCTCAGGCAGAGCGCATGGGGTGTAAACAGCACACAGAAGTTCAACATTCCTTCTTGTACGGTACAACGCAACCGCCACCTTTTTCTCCGTTTCAGTACATCCGCCTCAGGGTACTTGCGCACCAGATATCCTCGTCGGTCAAAAACCAACAAGACCGCTCTCCGGCACTCTTCCGACAAATCATCCGTTCGCTTCAGAATCAGATGCACCGGCCATTCACGGGCAAGATGCACTTTTCGGTTCACCCGCCAATACTTCACGGCATTGTATGTCATCCCCGAAGCGATAAACGCCATTGTTGCTATTTCCGCTATATCCATAACTTTCGTCAGTTTGTGTTTTCCATTTTGATTTTCACCACAGTTTACACCGATTCTTTATTATCCTTTATTTAGCGAAACCACACGGAGAGAAAAAAACGAATCCATGTGAATCTGTGTATTCTGCGGTGAACCTTTACTTACTTTGCAGGAAGCGCAGTGCCCTTCCTGCCGGCACACTTCCTCCCGCCTGTGCCAAGCTCAGGTAGACTTCCGCCTTTCCCCGGTCACCTTCAAGCAGGCAAAGAATACCCATGTTACACCCGGCTTCAGGCAGGGTGGCAAAGCGTTGCAGATATTTCCGGGCACGCTCCGTATCGCGGCGCAACAAGGCTACTCCGGCAGCGTTGATGCATGCCACCGGACTATCCGGATAAAGACGCCCCGCCAAGTCCATCAAGTCATTGAATTCAGCCGAACCTACGGCATGTGCTTCTGCCAAGCGGCAGAAGTCCGCCACCGAGAATGCTTCCAGTTTGCCCGAAGTAACAACCGACACCCCTTCTGTCATGCCTATCGACGGCTGTGTCGCGATGCTTCCGTCCACGTAGGTTACCTCGTACTCAATGCGACGTAACCTCCCGAAAAAAGCCGACGACAAATAGTGGTAGGCAGTCCCACCGGCCAAATCCATCAGCATTCGTTCACGACCATCCACTACATCCACTGTACGGATAATATCGAGTACGGACTCTTTGAATGCCATCTCCGACCCAACTATCAGATCGGTCAATCCTTTCCAATCCTCCGCTATCCAGTTCACCTCAAAAGGCACTGTGCCGAAGCTTTTCTCCCGCCGAATATAATCTTTCAATGCCAGTGCTCGTTGTAAACCCAGACGTTCGTTCGCCCGATAGTCACCGTCCGGAGCCGTATAACCTGTCAAACGAATACCTTCCAGACTCACACCCGGTGTTTCTCTAAGCGGACGTGTCACAGCCAAAAGTTTGTAAACAGCTTCTACAAAGTTACGCTCATCATACTTCGTCTTCTGCCCACGACTGTAATCCAGCACGATGCTGCCACTCACAGTCTGCCGCACCTCCTCAACCTTCGGTGCCTCCGTAGCCGAAGGCGACAAAAAGCCTACCCACGAGAGCAGCATGCTGTCCGTAGGCAGGTCAACTTTCACCTCGCATACGGACAAAGGGCGTACCGAGGTAGACTTTCGAGTACCCACCGGGGTTATTTTCTGTCGTACGTTTCGTTTGTTGTTCACTGCCGACGCCGCTTTTTTTTCCGGCGAGTCGGCACCGGTCCCCGCTCCTGCCATGCCCGGAAGCAACAGCAGACACAAGACCATGCTCAGTTCTCTTTTCATCTTATCTATCTAAAATCAATTTATTAAAAGGTGTGGATAGCCCGTATAAACCTCACACTTAGCGAGCCTCTCCTATCATTTATTATCAGTCATTTTAAACCACACTTGGAGTATTATTCTGAATGGGATTCTTCGGATCATCCCCCGACGTATACCCGTTGTCGGTTACACCCGCACTCGGAACAATCTGCACATCATTGATTGTCAATGTAACATGATAGTATCCTCCTGCATTCAATGTACCGCCAAACGCAGTAACCGTGACCGTACGGACTTCACCATCTACCGTTACCGAAATGGTCAATTTATTATCAGTCAAAGATTGCGGAGGAAGTAAATATTCATAAACTTGGTTCCCGGATGCAATTTCTACATTCGGATTGTGTACATATCCCTCCGCCGCAGGGGTCCCTTCGGTAATCGTGCCGGTAGTTATATCGACTTGCCGCTGAAGATAAAAATTGGTTGAATTATTCTTCAACACTATGTTTTCGATTTTACATTTACGGCCTGACATCACATTCGTCCCCCGGACAAATGTAAGTTTCAATCGGGCATACGCATGTTTCATATCAATAAATCGCACTCCTTTATGATCATTATTTATCATGCCTGATCCATCTGCAGACGTAGCGCTACCGTAACACATATCTTTAGCTGCATCATAAATTTGGGCAACCAAAATCGCCTTCGTAGTGTTATCGGCAAATGATACAGACTGATAAGGATAATATGCGTACAGGCTCGCCGAACGGTGATCCACCAGTATTTCTGTAGTAGCCGTCCAACCGGCTGCACCGTCGTAACTATAGGGAGCATCATACTGAGGTGGATATCCATTAGCGTTCGTACGGAAAATACCCAATTTATAAATATCAGTATTGATGACTCCGCGTGTGGACACTCTCGTACTCAAAGAAGCTTCCATAACCCCGATAGGCACTTGTCTATCGGTTGGGATAGGTCCTTCTTCCTCCTTCCCGCAAGAGAAAAAGAGGAATAGACTTAATGAAAGCAAACAACATTCTAATACCTGTTTCATAGAATATACCATTTATCGTTTAACACATCTTATCGTTCTGCCATCAGGCCGCGCCCAACTGTTGTCTATACCGGCACTATTATTACCTTGCATAGCATTAAGCCCTTTGGCTGTTTTTCCGGAAGGAGTCCGGGACCAATAAAAAGCCCAAGCTCCGTTTTTCGATATAGTATTGTTTATTGTAGTAGAGGACTGATCCCGGCTTCCCAAAGCAAGCAGGAATACCCCATTGTTCCCTCCGAACCAAAAACCTTTAGGAGAGCCGCTATAGGTAACTCCCGCATTAATCAGATCTTGTAGTTGTCCATCAGAAGGTGTTTCCCAAGTACCGGGAGGGACTACTTGATAACAGGGGTCATTGGCCGTAGAATAATTCCCACTATTATATTTACCTACACCGATATCAAGAGTATTCCATCCGATGAATCCTCCTTCTGTCGCACCACCATGATAATTTGACTGAGAAGCCTCAAAGTAGAAATTAGATCCGCTTTTATAAAGATTTCCCCTTGCCCATTTATAGCTCCTCACTGAAATATAATTTGGCACAATGCTAACCGTTATCTTATAATTACCGGCTGCACTGAATATACGGCTTGTAGCACTAACCGTAATAGCGTTATTCATTTGTCCGTTACCGATTTTTAAAGTAGTAAACTTAATCGTAAGCGTACGGTTGGTTTGAGGAAGCACCTTATACACATTACTATTCACCGTGGTAGCATTCGGATTAGTCCATGCCACGTTCAATGTCCCGCTTGTCCCCGTTACAGGAAGAGTTGTCTGGCTCGCATTCCAGGTCACAGGGCTGTTGCTAAGTCCCGAGATAGTTGCCGCACACTGCTGAACCGTATTATTATTAAACTCTTTAGCCACTACACACAACTGAAGTTGGGCACACTGCCTTGAAAAACTAATGCCGCTCAACAGGCATTGCCCGCTTGCATCGGCCTTTACATCTACCCCGGTCTTCTGACACAACATGAAATCCTGGTTATGCGTCACTGTCGTCGACCAATTACCGGACAAAGCAGCCGGAGCAGAATTGGTTCCGTATGAATAGAAGACAAACGCATACGTCCCGGGCCTTAACACCCACTGTCCGGAAACAGCTGCGGGAGTGGCTGTATTCGCTACAATCGAGGCAATACCGGAAGCATTGGTACTATAAACCGCTGTACCCGCATAATTAGCAGCCGTTATGGAATTGTTTTTATAAGCTACAACCCGAAACTGCATATTGGCCATATTGCCACGCGTCTGTACCGGATTAACGGGAAGTAAAGATTCAATTGTCGTTTCTACATCATAGCCCGAATCATAAGTACTGTCCAAAGGCTGCACTATCTTTGTCAAAATCTCTCCGGAACGGGTAACCGCACCACCCGGAAACTCATCTACCCCATCCACTTTTACGTTGATAGGCACCATCTCCCCATCTCCTTCTATCGGATCATGATGTCCCGAAGGAAATCTTTCATCTTCCTCCCTGTCACACCCTGTCACTGTAAGCAAAATCAAGAACAAAGAACATGAACAAGCCATTAGGCGAATCATACTTTTAAGTATTCCCGTTTGCGTCCTGTCAATTGTGCATCTCATATTTATAATCAAAATTAGTATTCCCTTGAGTCCCGTAATCATTCACTGTCAAAGCATCCGTAAGTACCATCTGTATATCTGTAATCGTCAGAGATACATTGTAGTACGACCCGGCATCCAACGAACTGCCCAATCCCGCAATATTCAAAAAACGCACTTCGTCGTCCACCGTCACAAGAACTGTTAATGTATTGCCGGCAAGTGGCTGCGGAGGCAACAAGAAGTCATAGCTCGATTGCCCCCCAATCGCTATACTCACATTCGGATTATAAACATAACCTGTTGTCACGGCAGTTCCTTCGGTTGCACCGGCTGCCGTGGTGATATCCAAATGACGTTGCGGATAAAAATCGGTATTATTAGATTTTAAAGTAATATTCTTTATATTACATGCCTTACTCTTATCATAATTCGTTCCACGCAGCAATGTCAGTTTGAGCCGGGCATAAGCGTGTTTCATAGCTGTAAACTCCACTTCCGGAGCATCATTATTGATCATGCTTGCACTCCCCACAGGTATCCCCTTCCCATAGCACATATCTTTATCCGCACTGTAAAGTTGCGCATTCAGGACGGCTGTTGTCGTATTGTCTACAAAGGAAACGGATTGATAAGGATAATAAGCATACAAACTCACCTCTCGATGATCCACCTTCACTTCTGTAGAAGCCGTCCATCCGGTTGCTGTATACGTATAAGGCGCATCATACTGAGGAGGGTAACCTTTGTCACCGGTACGAAACAGTCCCAATTGATAAGTGGCGTTAGCAATCAGCCCACGTGTAGTCTCCGCACCGTATTCAGGAACGGCAACAGTCGATATTCCTATAGGAATCTGCCTGTCGGATAATATTTCGGATGAAGTGTCCGTTGTAATCTCTGCCCCGCATGATATACACAATCCGCACATGGCAATAAAAAACATACTATTAATTTTCATGACCAAAAACAGTTTAAAACAGAATTTGTATGTATAGTAGCCTCACCTATCAAGTCTCCCGAAGCAGTGGTTGGCGCAGGCCAGTCAATAGTAGAAACCCCATCCGGAGCAATGACGATTCCATGCGCTCCTTGTACGGTGATCTCAATCAAGTATTTTTTCCCGGCTTTCAATTGAGATAATTTAGAACGCGGAATCCCCAATGTATATACGTCACCATCCACTGTAAGGTCTACTTTCATGCCACAGTCAGCTACTCCCAGAATGGTTCCGATCGATCCTAATGTGCAAGGTACGATAAGAAAGCCCACCTCTACATAATCAGTTTCCAGTTCCGGAATCGTTTCGTCCACTTTCTCAGCGATTCCCGGCTCCGGGGTGGATGCATTGCCGGCATAAGTTCCGTTTGTAATATCCAGTGTTGTATATGTCAATACATTAGACACTTTTACTTTAGACAACTTAGCCGCTTTGGTATACAAATGCCTGTTTATCCGAAAAACGACCCAGCTATAAGCATGATCCATATTTAAGAAAGAAATATCTACAGGAACTTTACTTCCTGCAGGCTGAGCAAAACTGGTCTCATCGGTTGCCCCGGTTCCCTTCCCATAGCACAAATCCTTTGCAGCCGAATACAGTCTTGACTTTAGAGGGATGGCTGTCCGATCCGTATAATCCAATCCGTTTTCCTTATCGGCATGATAAGGATAGACTGCCCATAGGTTTGCAAAAACTCCTTCGGCCAGTGACACTGTGTTTTCATCGTCAATCGGCGTCCACTTCCCTGTCACCTTGGTATATTTACAGTTATTCCTGTCCGAGTATTTTCGGGTACTACCAGCTCCATTCGCCGCCACATCATCCGTCAAAAAGACACCGATAGAATCCCCCTCTCCTATCGTAGCACGAGTATTGACCTTATGCGGTTCGATTACACTCACGCTATTGATGACACAAGGTACGGTGGCATAATCGGGTATACCATCCGTATTGTCATCTTGGTTGCAGGCGACCAAAATCAGTAGCAAACACCAAATCCTGATCAGATCATTTAGATTATTCATTATTCTTTTTTTACGATATTAGACTTCACCATTTTCATAATTTTCATCTTTTGACGCATCTTATCGGGAATCCGTCCCAATACCAATAATAGTTATTCTTAACAGCATAGCTCTGATTAAACTCCAGATAATAGCAACGCTTACCACTGGCACCCGTACTGCTTCTGTAATACCCCGTTTCAGGCCAATAGTTTACATTATTCTTACCTCTGTTTCCCATTGCGGGCAGAAAAACCTTATTACCGCCAAAATATCCTCCCCTCTTACCATCCAGATATCCAGACCTATATCCACTATTTCCCAAATTTTGTAACTGGTTGGCAGTCGGAGTACACCATGTTCCTCGGGGAGCAACCTGATAGCAAGGATCATTATCGGAAGAAAAGGAGCTTCCTCCATACGTGTTATTAGTGGAAGAGAGAGTATTCCAGCCGAAAAAAGATCCACCTTGTGTACCACTGTGATAACCACTTTGTGAGGACTCAAAATAAAAATTACTCCCACTCTTGTAAACATTCCCTTTTGCCCACGTAGCTCCCCCCACAGTAATACCGTTTCCTGTTATCTTAACAGTTATCTTATAATTACCTCCTGCCGCAAATTGACGCCCGGAGGCATTCACCGTCACACGGTTATTATATTGTATATTACCAATTCGCAAAGTCGTGAGCTTAATGGTTAACGTACGGCTGCTCTGTGGCAGCACCTTATATACATTACTATTAACCGTAGCCGCATTCAAGCTGCTCCAGGAAAAGTTTACAGCTCCTCCTGTGCCGCCTGTTGAAAGGGCTGTCTGACCGGCATTCCAGGTTATGTTGTTACTATTCAGGTTGGATACAGTGGCTGCACATTGTTGAACCGTATTATTAGTAAAATCATTGGCCGTGACAGCCAGTTGGAGCAAAGCGCACTGACGCGTAAAGCTGATTCCTCCCAATGTAAACTCTCCTCTATCATCGGGAGCTACTACAACTTCTTCTTTCCGGCAAAGCATAAAATCCTGATTGTGCGAAACAGTTGCAGACCAATTACCGGATAACATAGCCGGTGCGCTATTCAGTCCATAAGAATAGCACACAAAAGTATATGTGCCCGGCCCCAATATCCATTGTCCGGCACTATTGACAGGAGTAGCTGTCTTGGCTACAATAGCTGCGACTCCCGAACCATTTGTCTTATAAACAGCTGTCCCCGCATAATGATCGGCAGACGAAGCATCTGTTCTGTAAGCCACCACACGAAACTGTACATTGCCCAAGTTGGCACGGGTCGACACAATATTCTCTAATGGAATTGATTCCACTGTTGTCTCTACATCATATCCGGTATCATAAGTAGAATCCAAAGGCTGTACCAGGCGGGCAACAGTTTCTCCTGAACGCGTCACTGCCCCTCCGTAAAATTGATCAACCCCGTCCACACTCAACTGTATCGGAATCATCCGGCTTTCATCCACGGAGGGATGTTCCTCCTCCGGAGACGATGGATAAAACGTATCACTGTCCTGAGTGCAACTCACTGCGAAAAGAGAAAATGCCAGGCTTAAACCAATCATTTCCATGTACCGTCTCGTTCCGCCATTTACTTTTAGTTTATCTTTCAGTTGTATCATCTTTATCCTCCGTTTATGTTATAATTCCGTATCTACCTGAGTATTTCCTTGTCCGCCAAAATTATTGACAGTAACAACCGCCGATGACAGGATGATTCCCACATCCGTAAATGTCAGTGATACTCCATAATATTTCCCCGAATCCAAAGAACTGCCTAACGTTGAAATGTCACAACTCCGAGTTACCCCGTCGACAGTGACAAGAATAGTCAGTTTACTACCGTCCAGTGGTTGCGGAGGAAACATATACTCGTATGTCACACTTTTACCGGTGGCAATATTAACGTTAGGATTATGAACATATCCGGCAGCCACAGCGCTTCCTCCGGTAGCTCCGGCAGTGGAAGCGATATCGAGGCTACGTGTCAGATAAAAATTGGCATTATTCGATTTGAAAGTAATATTCTGTATATTACATTTTTTAGTCTTATCAAATTTTTCCCCGCGGGTCAGTGTCAACCTCAACCGGGCATACGCATGTTTCATATTCAGAAACTCAACAAACGGATTGTATACACTAACCGGACCTCCACCCGAGGCTTCACCTGCTCCATAGCAAATATCCTCTCCGGCATTGAATAGCTGTGCTTGCAGGGTCAAGGTAGTGCCACCTGCCAGTCCGGCATAATTTCCGGTCGCTGTATGATAAGGATAATAGGCAAAAAAAGAAGCATTCCGATAATCTACCTTGATTACATCATCGGCTCCCCACTCTCCTCCCGAATAAATATGCTTCACATTGTATAAAGGCGCATAAGTATTGGCAGTAGTCCGAAAGACCCCTAAAGCGTATGTATTATCGTTTATTATTCCACGTGTTGAGGGCCTATCGTCAGAAGAAGCGGACACTACAGCCAGTGTCTTTTCTCCGGATACCTTATCTTCTTGTTCACAAGAGACTAATGCAAATAGGATGCAAATAAAAAATAATAGGTTTGTCTTCATACGTTTAATATTAAATTACAGTGCTCCTGATCCATTTTCTGTAGGATCCGACGCCCAATCTTCTGTTCCCACTTTACCACCATCAATAATGATCTCTGTTGTATCTTTAATAGTAGTGGCATCACCACCATCAAGGCTTGTTGATTGCCACTCTTTCGTGGTAACCTCCACTATATTAATCGGTATTCCCCCTCTGATATCCAATCGGACTACGTGGCGTTTTCCTGCTATCAACTCGCCAAGATCCGCCTGTGGCACAATCACACTGAACTCACGTTCATCGATGGTCAAAGTCAGTTTCAACCCGGACGCGAGAATCTGAGGAACAAACAGATAATTACAAGTGGTATCTCTCGCCGCTTCTCCTACCCCCAATCCCGTGTCATGCATAGGTCCGGAGGTTGGATATGAATAAGAAGTAACATCCGTTGTGTTTTGCAGGCTCCCGTCTTTTATATCGAACGTCCCGGTGTCAACCATCGATTCCCCGTTTTCCAATTCTATACGTACATTGGTTATTTTACATTGCAACGGATACCTTCCGTTACGAATCATCTCCAAAGAGAGCTGAGAATAAGGTTTCTCTAATAAAAATTCTATCTCAGGTGACAGATTAGTGACTGTGACAGCCGCATTGTCTTTAGCATACCACCAATCCGCATCCTCCGTGTAAGCTTGGTTTTTTAATGTGGTCTGTGTCTGTATATCTGCAGAAAAAGTAACTTTACCAAACGGATAATACGCACACAGACCGGCTCTTGCCCCGCCCACCCAAACAGAGGTCTCTGACGTCCATTCGTCATCGGGCTGACAAGTGTATTTCACATTACTCTGAGGGGTATAGTTAGCATCTGCTATCAAAAAAACTCCGATACTGCTCCCCTCAGGCAATGGTTGAGCAGTAGCTCTTGTAGTCACATCCGCCTTGAACGAAGTGAATACGCTTAAAGGCACCCTGTCCGTTTTTTCTGTCGGAAATAAAGTCCTTTCCTGCGAACAGGCAACCAATAATAACATCATTGCATATATGGCAGCCACAGAAGTATTTATATTCATATTGAGTTTCATAATCATGCTGTTCATTTTTGTATAATCATTAAGATTGGGGAAGCGGTTCATAATCTACACCTTCATTCAGTCTTTTCTCATCCCAGTCAGTAGTGGTTACGGTCACCGATTTAATTGCGATTCCTCTCAATTTCAAAGAGACAACGTATTTTTTACCACTCTCGAAATCAGAGAGATCGTCTATCGGAATGATCACCGTTGCCGGAAATCCACTTACATTCACTATGACGCTAAGCCCTTTAGTGGGTTCAAAAGGGTCAGGCAATAATTTTGTAGGAATCATAAGCAGATCAGCCTGGTATTTTTTATCAGGACTGTCTAAAAGATAAGGAAGGTCTTTTGTAATGTTATATCCACCCCTGAATTGTTTCTCCGTATCATCCGGATGGATGCCAACAGTACCACTCGTAATATCTATCACCGCTTTTCGAAACAATGAGTCGTTTGCCAAAGCCACTGAATTAATACTACACGTAGCCGGATAAGCATCTTCGACCCCTATATTCAATACTAAACGTGAATAAGCATGCTTAAAATGCATTTCTACAAAATATCTCTTAGCATCGACTTCCTGGTTAGCCACATAATACAGTTCTTTTGAAGGATCATAATCTTGCGTATCCATAGGAATGGTAGTACGGACATTATAAAGAGTATCAGCAGTCCCAACTGTCCCTTCCACATAGGGATAATACCCGCACACATCCGCCTTCTCGCTACCTAAATAAATGGTAGTCGCCTCCGACTCGGCTGTCCACTTACTATCACCGGAATTTAGCGTATATTTTCTGTTATTCACAGGCGTATAGCTCGTTTCGGCTGCCTGCCCGTGGCAAAACAAAGCAATGGAACTTCCGGGCGTAAAAGGTACATCTGCACGAGTCTGTGTATTGCCTTCCACAATAGAAGCAGACACTATTTCCAGCTCAGTACGGGCTGTTTTGTCTTTTCCCCCGTCCGGCAAGCCATCACTATCGCTGCACCCCAGCAATATGCAAACTAAAAAACTTATGTATAGTACTCCTTTCATAGCAGCTCAGTTTTAAATATGATTTTATTCAACAGGATATTTATTCCCGCCATTAACCTCTTCATCTTCCCATTCCAATGCTTTGACGGTAGGCACGATTTCTGTTCCTTTGATCTTTAATCCGATAACATACTTTTCTCCCTGCCTGAACTCCCCAAGTTCGGAATACGGGATCTCCACGAGCATCTGTTGACCATCTATCACAAGGCTGACAGACAGCCCGAATTCTCCTCCTTCCGCATCTGTCCGCTCAATTTTAAGCGGAACCGGAATCATCAGTACACGGCATACATAAGATTCGCCAACAGACAATGTATGAGGTGAAGCATCAGTTACTGTTGTCAAATCATAATTCCCTGTTTCCGAGGAGTGTATACTTCCGTCAACAGCTATGTTAATAGTGCCTTTTTTTATTAGATTGGAATTCTTCAAGGTTATTTTACTAATTTCACAAGGCATAAAGTAGTTCTCACGGCTGATCTTCAACTCCACCAAAGAATAAGCATGTACCATATCAAAAGTAATCGCAGGAGTAAAACCATTTATCATCGTATTCAATGCATAATAGATATCTTCAGTTTCCACATAGTCCTGTGATTGTAATGGAATGACCGTCTTGTCCGTATACGAATCTTTATAAGGGTAGTAAGCGCAGACATCAGCATCGTTACCCACTAAATAAATTGTATCATTAGCCGTCGGAGGTCCCCAATGACCTTCGCTGTAAACGTATTTACGGTTGTCAATAACTTTATATCCGCTATCCTCTTGTCCGCTTTCAGGTTCTGTGCCCGACAGAAAAATCCCTATGGCCCCTTCCGTCAAAGGTACCGGATCGGGAGCTAAACGTGTAACCACCTCCTGCTTAATGACTGCCGAAGATACCTGGAGTGGTACTCGAAGTGCAGATGCTTTCCATCTCCCGTCATCCATCTCACGGTCATCAGAACAGGCATTCAATAAAATACCTCCCACCAGGATCAATAATAAATGTTTCATAATCTTCATATTCTAATTAAAACTGGTATCATAATCACTGCCACTGCCTCCGGTCCCTGTCTGCACCTCTGTCCAATCCCTGTCAATCAGGATTTTGTCACTCATCAAAGTTAACTTTCCACCTTTGACAACCAATGACACAGTATATTTAGTACCTCTTACAAATGTGCTCAGTTTATCGACCGGAATAGTGACGGAATAATCCATGCCATCCACCGTAAGTGTCAGAACTACGCCTCCGGAAAAAGTTTGTTGGGGCAGCAGCCAGTCAAAACTCGTATCATCTGTGACCCCGATCTCAAATCCGTCTTTTAAACCGGTCGTCACAGTATGAGTATATTGAGGTGTTTGTGTTCCACTTCCTTCGGTTCCGGTACTGATGTCAACCGTATTGGCTGTGATTATATTTCCGGTAGAAGCCTTTATTTTTGCCTGCGTTATCTTACATGTGTTCGGATACGTGGCATCCCGTACCACAGACAATACCAAACGGGCATAAGCACGCTTCAATTCAAAATTTGCAGTAGGAGTCTTTTTCCAGACTTCATCTCCCCCACTGACAGCAAAACGCATATCTTTCTCCACCGCATAAGTCTGCATGGTCAGGCCGGCTTCTGTTTTCAACGAACTATTTTTAAACTCCACAGAGTTATAGGGAGCATAAGCACACAGCCTGGCATAGGTACCGCCCACATAGATCACTGTGGAAACCGGATGCCAATTTCCCCCCGGCACACGGTCATAACGAATATTATCCAATGCCGTATAATCCGCTTCGGCTAAACGGAAAATTCCTAATGTCCCTTCGGTCATCTCTACAGCAGCGGGTGCACGGGTGTCAACCTCCGCGCCGGTTACAGCCCGTACTTCAAGAGGTGCCTCTCCATTCCCGCCTTCAATGGAGTCTGCAACCTCCGCTTGCGAACAGGAGCTCCAGGCTACCATTAAAAGGCACATCAGCCACAGACATCCTGCCAAACGAAAACCCGGATTATGCGTATAAATTCGTTTCATGATTCTTCCATTTTATGGTTCGGGATTATATTCACCATCCACCGGTTGATTATCCCACGGAGTATCTTTCACACTGATTTCAAGTGCAGTTCCTTTTAACTTCAAGCTGATCTGATGAATAACACCCGCAGTCAATGCCCCTAATTTATCATGCGCAATCGGAACTGTCATCAGCTTACCGTCCACCTTCAATTCAAGTGTTACCCCCGTACCTCCGGCATTCGCCAATGTGCAGGGAATCATCAATACATTACTTTTTACAGTCCCCGATTCAGGAACCGCAATACCATCTTCGTGTTTTGCCACATTTGTCCAGTAACTGACCTTCTCCACTGTTACCGGTGTATAGCCTCCCGTTGCCAGATTCAACGTAGCAGTCTTAATAATATTTGCATTCTCTACAGTAATCTCAGTCACCTTGCATGTATTAGGATAATCCTCTCTGCTAAAGACAAATTCGATCTGCGAATAAGCATGCCCCATAGTAAATTCAACGCTCTTACCGGCAGAAGTACCGTTCACTGTTTGATTGGTTGCATATACCAAATCGATTTCAGCATCGTAAATCTGAGAGACCAGGGGAACAGCCTCTTTAGCGGATAAATCTAATTTCGTTGTTTTCTTATAAGCACATACATCGGCATCCTCCCCACCCAGGTAAATCGTTTCCGTTTTGGGTTTCCAGCCTACATTATAATCATACTGTATATTGTCTTTTTTGTCATAACCGGTTCCGGACCGGCCTTCCAAAAAAACTCCTATCGAACCTGATGTAAGCAATTCCGGCGTAACAGCACGCGTCTGCACATCCCCCGTTACAAACGCAGAAGTAATCTCCAGAGGGACTTTCGGTTCTTCTGCCGGAAAATCATCATTACCACAACCCACCAGCAAAGTCAGCGATAAAGCAGCTATTATAAATGGTTTCATATCAGACTTGGTTTTCATTACTATCCTTTTGTTACAATCAGTTATTAATCTAAAGTCGCATCGTTGTCACCTCCGGGTACAACAGAAGTATCCCACGGATATACTTTTACTCCCGAGACATCTACTCCCGTACCTTTGATCTCCAGAGAAATGGTAGATAAATATCCGGCTTTCAGAGCCTTCAAAACTTTATAGGGAATCGTCACGGAATATTCACTACCATCAATGGTCAATATCAGCCGGGTATCATCCTCAAAATCTTGTGGAGGAAACAATTTGCTGATACTCTCATCCGTACTTCCTTGGGCGATACCCGTTGTCCCCACAGCAAGCGCAGATGTATCCAGACTCCAACCGGAAGCGGTACTCCCTCCCAACTGCCCCGCATCCGCAGCGGATTTACTGATATCCATGCTACGTTCCACATAAAATGTTTTTCCACTCGTTACAGGTTGCATCACTATTCTGGTCAACTTGCACTTCTTCAACGGATAAGTGGAATGGCAAGCAATACTGAACTTCAAACCGGCATAAGCATGCTTTAGCAAGAAGGAGGCAACCGGCGTACGGTTATTGACTGCCGTAAGAGGAGCGTCAGCATAACAAAAATCATTATCCGCTGTATGATCTTTCACTGTCAGAGCAGTCACCGTACTATTAGCGCCGAAAGTGACCTTACCATAAGGATAATAGGCATGCAAAGAAGCATCCGTGCTCCCGACATATATCTTGCTTGCCAGGCTCCATGGAGTTCCGTCGTGAATGCACTCCACATCGTATTGTTGCGGAAACGTAGCGCTATAAGGTGCCGTACGGAATATTCCGATAGCGGCATTCGACAAAGTGACAGCACGTGTACCAATGCCGTTGTCCGTAACGGTTTCTACCCTGACGGGAACATACTCATCTTCCCCGCCGGTATCCACCGGGTCCATCCCTCCGTTGCCACAGGCTGTCAGCAATATTCCCATCCCGATATTTGTCAGCATCTGTTTCATCTTTATCTGCTTTCTTAAAAACATAATTATTCCTTTCTGTCTTTTTATTGCGGCACAAACGGATCACCGGAGGGGTCTTTGACCACCTCCCTTATCCATTCTTCCACCTTCACAGTCCCTATCTCTACTTCAGTAGGACGAATAATGGCATTTATCTCATATTTTGTCCCTTCCGCCAATTTTCCACTTGTACCGCAAAGGTCCGAAGCGCTGATTTTACCTTTCATCTCCTTTCCGTCTACCATCAATGTAAAAGAAAGCTCTCCGGTAAAGTCAGAAGGTACCACCATATAATCCAGAACGGCAGGAGCCGCAGTGGTCCCGATACTGATCGGAACGTTATAATTGAACGTCACTTCCCGCGCTTCTCCTTCAACAGTTCCGGTAAACAGATCCAGAATTCCGGCAATCCGTAAGGTTGCCTTGAAGGTAAATGAGCTAATCTTCCCGTCCCCGGTATACTCTCCTTTGGCAGAAGTCGGAGTCCCATCTGCTACCCCCCTGATAAAATTGAATCTCAGCAGCGCATAGGCCCTGCGTAAATTCAGTGTAATGGGCCCGGTTGAATTTGAGGCCTTAAAAGGACAATAATAAATCTCTTTCGAAGCCACATAGAGCTCACTGCTCAGCCCTACGCTACTCGCCCCATCTTCTCTATAAGGATAATAAGCCGTCAGTTCCGCCGGTTCATCGATCAACACCACCTCTTCCCCGTCTGTCTCCCAAAGTGGAGTTCCATACGTATACTTTCTGTTATGAACGGGCTCATAACCCTTTCCGGTATCTTCTTTTCGAAATATACCGATAGCATCAGTCGCAGCAGTCAGTTCGGCAGTCACCGAACGCGTAAGTACCTCTAACCGCCCCGTTGAAACACCGCCTATACCTAAAGAAGCGCGCTCCCCTTCTCCTGTTTTTCCGTTATCCGGAACAACGCAATCATATTGCGAACAGGAGAAGAGCGCCATACACAGAAGAATGCAGGATTTCTGAAAACAATCTATTTTACACTTCTTTATTTTCATCGTTCTGATTATTTTTTATGAAACCATTCAATTCACTTCTACATCCGGTGGAGTCACTATCCCGTCAGGAACTTTCCAATCCGTAGGAACAGTAACAGTTTGTATGCCTCCAAAGCTGCCGACTCCGTAAGCATCATCGGGAGTATCAGCCCCCTGGCTCAAAATATCCTTAATAATTACTGTATAAACATTGTTACGCCGCAAATACTGGACATCATCTGTATCGATATTAATATTCACCCGATACCATCCACTGCAAGAAGAAGAAGATTTTTCACATTCCAAGAGCAAACATACTGCCTGTGTCTGTTTCAGATAAGGAGTATGCAGGGTGCGCAATACTTCGGTAGCATACAAACCGCCTATGATGCTGAATTGCTCCTGTGCACTTTTCGTATTCGCGTATGTCAACGGAGTAAAAGCCGCATCCTGCGGATCATTAAACATAGGTATGTCCGGTGAAACGTTACGAAGTACAGCCGATTTCAGGAGAACCGTCCCCTTTTTATCCTCAACCACCCGTACATCTATGCGTACAGCGGCACGCAGCAATTGAACGCTCATATCTTTTCCCGCTTCTTTGAATGCGATTCCACTCATGGGCAAACAGTCGTCCGTAACCTTATAGGTCCTGTCCGTTGGTGAATACAACGGCATCTCTCCCCGGAGTCGTACCCGTACCGCATTTTCAGTCTGTCCGGCACAATAGGCATCCCAATCCATTCCGGAAAAATAGACCGAAGCATTGGCAAGTACCAATACATCGTAATCCGTGTGATTGTCAATGCTTCCGCTTCCCGGTATAGTCACCGATATTTTTCCTGTTTTAGCCAGGTGATTGCCATCTACGGTTCCGTCTAACGAGCCGGCATACAAACCGTTACCATGCTCGTCATAAATGAAGAATAAAAGTTTCACATCCTTTATCGCACTTTCTTCCGGACGGGCCACAGATATTTTCCCTCCCGTATCGGACGCTCTGGTATCCGGTATTTCAGCATCGGGAATGGTATAGTTCAGCGTACAAATGACAGGATCAGGAATTTGTATATCATGTCCCTCTTCACCTGAACAGGCTATGATCCCTATCAAGCAAAATACGCTTAAAAGCATACATCCTTGCCGCATATTTTTTTTCAATCGTTTCATGAGTCAACTAATCTATGTTTATTTTTACAGTTCATCTTCCTGAGTCCCGCCGTTTCCCCAATCATCGGGTGAACGATCCACTTGAGTCAGTTTAAAATGCACCGTCAAATTCTTTACTTTTATATAGAAATCGTCATCATAAGCCTGCCCGGCAGGAAGATCTCCGTAAGTTTTTTTAGCCTTTACGGTAAGAGTATTCCCAGTAACGGTTATTTCATAACGGTCATTGGAGATCATAGCCGATGCAGCACCTTCAGCCACCGTTACAGGCACAACCGAAGCATTACCGTTAACCGTACTCGACGTGTTAAAACTCAATTGCCAGAAAGGACCGAATGTGACATCACTGTCTATGGAAACCGACTTTTGTGAATCTGCATAGCCGGACAAAACAATCTTCTTTGTAGCCGAAGAGAACCAGTTCTCACGGTCAAAATCAATTTCGGTATTTACATCGATCCAGTCAATCACTTTTACATAGATATTCATCGGAACCCCTACAGCCGCATCGTCAGGATTGTCATAGCCCGATCCCGAGACATTCATGATTTGAAAGGTATACTTATGATTACGTAATATTTCAACCAATTTTTTCGGGTCGTCCGGATCTGTCAGGTCAATCCGGTAATAACTGACTTCCGTATCCTCTCCATACACTCCGCCTACCACCAGACGGGTAGTAGCCACTTGGGTATTGCCGGCAACAGATCCGGGCTGATCAAAACCGTTATCCGAATAATAAGTGTTTTCGTATAGATAGAGCGGCCCCGCAAGTGCCACGGGAGCCTCACTTTTCAGGAAAAGCTTATCCCCTATCGGACGGACACCCAATTTATCGGGTAAAGTTGTTTTAACGACGTTACGGGTCTTTTTCTCCTCTTCCGAACCGGCGACTGCCGTTTCATAAACCTCCTTCAACGGTGCCAGCCTACCGCTATCTGCCGGGAAATAAGCATAAAACTCACGCAACTTAAAAATCACTTTACCCTCGCTATCCAACAACTCACCCGGATTTCCCGTATGCGCTTCATCCACTTTCGCCTGGACAGCAGCTACGGAACGCAGCACCGGTACGCTAAGCGTTTTACCCACCGATTCTTTCGCTACAGTGACACCTGACAAAAAGCCGTGCATCGGCAAACAGTCAGTTCCTGTCGAATTATTTTCTACCTTAGATATCATCTTTTCCAGTAAAGCGTCCATCTTCATGCCCAGTCCTTTATAGGCACCGCTACGCACCAACTCTTCATGGCAATTCGTAAATACATGTACCTCCAATCCTTCCCCCACAGGCATAGTCACCTGAAACGTATTCTTACCGGTAACCGGTGTTCCTTCGGATACCGATTTCAGAAACAATCCGCTCTGGGAGGCTGTTCCCGGAGCAAATACCAATACGTCAATGCCGTTAATCACCGTCTCTTTACTATCTGTCTCATCAGCTCCGGAAGCATAAGTGCGGGGAACATTCACACGGAGGTACATATCCTTATCCGGGTTCTGAGGGATACTTTCGGAAGTATCATCCGAACACGAAACCAAAGCCACGGTCAGAAACACCATCAATCGACATATCAGAATTCTTTTCATGCTATACTCTCCTTTTATCAACTTGCCTACATATTACTTTCTATTGTCGCCACTTTCCAGCCATTGACACGAACTTGCATAACGGGCTTCACATAATGTCCGTCAATCACCAGATCAATGAAGTTGCCCGGAACAGAAGTCAACTCGATAGGTGCGCAATCGAATGAAGCGACCTGTTCATCACGAATAAACACATTCACTTTCAGATACTTTCCTTCTGAAGAAAAAGAACCGAACCAGGGTGTGAGCACATTTCCGGTACTTTCTTCGTAATAGCACTGGGGCTCAAGTACTACCTCATCCGCATTTGCTTTATTATTATAATCGACACCGCTACGCGTACCGTAAAGGTGGAATTTAAAATCTTCGGGTGAAGGAATAATGCTGCTTGCAGCACGCGTCGTTCCTCCTTCTTCAACGACCTGATCCTCTACTGTCTGAGGAATCATCGTTATACGTGTACGGCACACAGCACGTACAAACGGAATGGTTACAATATTGCGATTTTCGCGCAAACCGGCATCTATGGCAATGCGTCCGTACAACAGGTCGTCAACAGGTCGGCAGATTCCGCTGCCATCGGTAATTTCTTTTAATTTCACATACCCCTCTCCTATGGGAGTATCAGGAGTATCCACATAATCAATCGCCTCATCCTGTGTCCAAGCTATCAGTTCCAGGCTATCCGTATCATCAAAGTTTTTCAGGAAGCGATAAGGTTCGGTCAGTCCTATTTCATCCACGGCTATTTCCAACTCCCGATATTTATGCTTCTGTTTATAAAAATGAAGTTGCGTAGGAGTAGAAACCGTCTCAAAAAAGCGGTTGGCTCCACCATAAATATAGCTGAAATAGATGTGCATATATCCGGCACAAGCATCCATATCATCTTTAATACATGAATTCAACAGTAGGGTAACCCCTAAAAGTATCGGTAGCAATTTCTTCATTTTAGTTTCGTATTCTTCTCTTTCCGACAAGAAAAAGATATCAACCGGAGCGGACTTTCCATCCGCCCCGGATTATATAAAAAAGAGGTTCTGATTACATATTTATATTGTTAACAACATATTTCCATGGCTTAACAACTACCTGTACAAGCATGTCGATATTATCCGAATTGATAGCATCTTCAATGCTCTTGGCACCCAGTGTAGTGATGGTACCTGTTATATGATAGAATGTGTTGCGTTCGGTAATCTTCATTGAAGTTGTTTCGTCATCGCTATAGTTGGCAACATCAGCGCGATAGTAACGTTTATCGTTAGGTTTAATCGTAATAGCAGCTTCTTTCTTACTTGGATCTGTTTCACCTCTCAACGCAAGTTTATATGTCGCATTCTTTTCCAGGAACGCAACCAATGCTGCTACATTCGCACCAGTATTCCAAAAATCAGCAGCCAATTTATCATACTTGACACTTCCGTCAGTAGAAGTAGCAGTTTGGAAATCAGAATCATCCAAAGCTTCGCTCAACATCTGTTCTGTAATAGTCGGTTCAAGCAGAGTATTAGCACCGATATAAGTAGCCTGAGTAACTACAACAGTAGCACAACCGGCATTGTCGGCATAGTTAGGAGTTACATAAAAATAAGGAGAATATAACTTGTCACTCTTAACGTATACCATCGAAGCAGCTGCAGGAGTAGCTCCATCAGCCAATGCTTTTTCACCTACAACCCATGTCAGACGATATTCTTTCGCATCTGCATTGTATTCTCCCTTATTCAATGCAAGAGTCGTTCCAGGAACTTCTGCAGTACCGGGTACAGATTGGCTTTCACCTGCAAATGCTTTCAACCAACCTTCCACATCCCAGTCTTTAGCAGTTGCATCCGCACTCTGCGGGAAATACCAGTCACGAGCCTGTGCCGTGAACGGAGAAACACGTCTCGGAATACGTACTACGACAATACCATCGGGGTCTTTAGTACCTGTCGGATTTTCCCATACTGCATCTTTAATTGCCATCTTACCATAAGCCTCGTATACGGGGTTGGTAGTAACAGAGGCATTAAAGAATACTTTGGCTAATTCACGATTCAGAGGAATCGAAACTTTCACGGTAGATCCGTTCGGGATATTCGGGTTGGTAGGAATAGCCGATACACCTGCCATGATATACTTCTTACCCTGCGTCCCGTCTTTAGTAACGGTCAGATCATTCAGATAACTTTTAGAGAGATTAGAGATATACGCACGGATAGCGGCTTCCGACTTGTCACCCTGATGCGCCAATGTCTGAGCGGTAGCAAGGGTCATCTGAGGATCATTCACAACCACATAAACACTATCTCCCTGGCGTACACCGTTGAACGTACACATATTTTTCTTCGTCCCAGGAGTTGCCACATCGCCCTCACCGATTGCAGCTGCAACATCCTTATCGTCTGTATTACTATCACCAGCTACACGCTTTACAGTCCAGTCACCCACTTTTGCACCTTCATGCTGGGGATCATTCTCTTTAGCAAAGAGATAGGCTACATATACATTATTTTCAGTGCCCACTCCTTCTATCTCACCTTTGTCTGCACGGGTAGCAGGAGCTGAAGAACTGGTAAAAGCAATGCTGATAGCATCAATCAATTCACCTTTCTGACCACCTTTATCAATACCCGGTTCGTCATCATTACTACATGCAGCCATCGCAAGGGCTGCCAATGTAAACGTAAACAATTTGTTTAATTTCATGTTACTAAAAAATTTAATTATAGATATAAGTTCGAATAGTTTATACTTTTATCCGCTTTGGATATTCCTTTTTTCTCTTTCGAACTGTGAAAGGAAAAAAGCAGAGAGAAAAATGCGGATACTCCCTGTTCCATCGATCTGTCAACCGTCACTGTCTGTTTCGTTAATCAAATATTCCTTTCCATCAGTTTTTTTAATTTTATTATTACCATTCACTAATTAATTTGAACTATGTATACTATTGCATTAACTTCAGTTTCTTTCTTTCGGTCAATAATGTGGGAACAGTAGCATCGGGTATATACAACGTCATGCCACAATGTTCGTCAATGGTAAATCCCCCTACACTCTCCGGCATGAAGTTCTCCGTGGCTGCTTTATAAATGATAACTTGCTCCAGAGCCTCGTCAAAAGCAGCAGATTCTTCAACACTTCCAATCCGTTTTATATAGGCCGAAGCATCATAAAAGAGATGCCGCCCGTCCGATAAGCGGTCAAAAGCCTGCAATCCGCTACGATCTATCCATTCCCAACGCTCCACACGACTCTCGGCCGCCCGAAGTTGAACTTTCAACATTTCCAGGCCGGACGTCTGAATCACACTGATGGTAGCCGAACGATTGTCGCCTTCCATACTGTTGTAATAATCGTAATAGGCAGCAGCCACTGCCGGAAGATCCGCTTCTTTTTTATAAAGCAACGGAAACATTTGTTGATAGACAGGAGTAAAACCCGGTGAAAGCATTTCGGCTGATGAACCCACAATATATTGCGTTTTATCTTTCAGTTCGTATGCCACCTCGAGCCCGGCCATAAAACACCCTTCAAAAAGGATAAAATTAAATTGCCCGTCCGGAATGGCTGAAGCAAAATCCTGTAAACTCATCTCGTAATGATTGTCCTTGATAACCGAGCGGGTAATACCGGCCGGAACCACTGCCGTCCCCGACGGTAACCATCCGCTGGTATGGGAGAATACGATCAATCCCGGATCAACGGAAGGATACCGGGCCATAGCCTCATTGACAACCCGTGCGAACACGGAGGCACCGGCTGAATTCTCCTGTTTATACTTAGCCAATATTTTTGTTACCTTTTCTCCCTGTTCATCCAAACAAACCTCTAGCAAGCGGGTACTATCCGCTCCTTTTTTATCCTGATAAATCAATAGATGCCCCGGAAACCTGTCCCACGCCTCTGTTAACGCTGACAATTTTTCGTCGGTCTCGTCGGCTAAATCATTATCCCCTCCCATATAGACCAAAAGGGTACGATCAGACAGACGTTGCTCCAACAGGCCGTCCGCTTTCTCACCGACTACACAACCGGCAAGCAACAAGCAGAGCATATATCCTATGTAATACATTCTTTTCATATTCTTATTTTACGTATCTAATACGACATGACACCCGACGGAGTTTCGGAAAATACTCCCGAAGCAGAATTCCGAATGTTTTCCCCTTATTCAGTGCCTTCAGCCTACTCTTCCGTTGATTGCTATCACTCACAGTACGCAGGATTGAAAGAATTTCATTACGTTCCGGAAGGTCAGAAACCTCTATATCTTTCTCAAACTGTTTCCAATCCTCACCGACCCACTCGACTGCCACCTCCATACGTTCGCCATATTTATTTTCCAGGAACGCTTGAAGGGCCTTGGCACGTTTTTCAGCCAAACGTTCATTATTAGAAGTATATCCTTCGGGAGAAGAGTAACCGGTAACGGTAACTCCCGATATGGAATTCCGGTTATCCTGTTCAATAGAATCCACTTGGTTAACGAAATGCATCCATGAAGCACGGTTCAACTCATGATCGGGAAGAATACGCATTTCATTCGTAGGAAAATAAATATCAGCCTCATAACCGGCCTGAATACGGGTCACCTTCTTACGAAGGGGAATATCCGAAGCTACGGTCGACTGTCCGGATGCAACAGAAGCCAGGCGGATGGTGTCATGTATTACAATCGTATCCACCCGTTCCACAACCAACGGCGGTATATGCTCCGTATGCATGGCAAAAGGTACCAGACGGGCATCACAATTGCAATTCGTGTCGCGCATCCATACTTTAACATCGTCCATCCATGCCGCATAAGGCACCTCAGTCCGATAATGGATGCGAGGCAAAGCATGGTCTCCCTCACGCAGCACGGTGTAGGGAGTAATCTTCTCCAATCCCGAAGTTGTACCCAAAGCCCGACGCCGGCGATACATCAGATCGCTTTGGGGGCCGTTGAGCACAATGGGAGGAAGAGACAACGAATCACCGGTATTCTCCGAAGCGAGTAGCGGAAACAGATAGACCGTACAGTCCGGCGCCAGGTGCACCCCTGTCAGGTCGACAGCCAGATCGACCAGCAGAACAGAGTCAAGACGCTCCAAGCGATACACCTCAGTACGGACAGGCTGTGTAGGCCTATCTGCTGCTAACACTGTTAGAGAGATGAAAAATGAGATATTTATGAAAATTACCTGTTTGATATTCATAGCCTGTCCTCCCCTACTTTAACAGATAAATAATGGATACACCTACCTTGGTAGGCCCCAGATAATTGGTCCGGTAGTGATCGACACGTTCCCCACAAGTGGGACAATAGAATTTATCGTAATCAACATAGAGATATCCTAATCCGATATCGACGCCAATGTTGACCCGGTTGCTGATGATCCACTGGTAACCGTAGGTGAGTCCGCCACCATACAATTGCCCCTCGAGACGATAGTCTTTGAGGATACCCAAAGGGAGATTACCAAAATTAAAGATACCGCCCGTGGCATGTACACCCAGATAATGCCCCTTGAACACATCACTCAGCCAATAACGATACTCCAACTGCCCGGCAAGATGTTTCATTTTCCGGTTTTTAGCGTAAGTAAACGGATTATATTGAACAAGTCCTGCTATGCTCATCTTTGAATGGAAGGCATATTCCACACCTATATTCGGAGTAGCTGTCGCCCAATAAAGACCATTGGCAGTCAATCCCCATTGCTGGGCGTCGGCCAAAGCAGGAAATGCCCCAAGGAAAGTAACGGTTAAGACCCATATGCATAGTATTTTTTTCATATTTGCCGTTTGTTTGATAATTATGCGGCTCTTTCTTATAATGAAAGGGAGAATGACTTCATAAATATTATAATCATTTATAATACAGCAAGTTACTTCATATCCCATCTGAAAATGTTTCTGAGTTTTTTTATTTTCAGAAACAAAGAAAAAGTGTATGAATGTAATACATTGATCAATAATACATTACTTAATATTGACTCAGAAACGCTTTCAGAAACATAAAAGAAAAAGGTTGTTAAAGAGCATCACAAAACGAAATATACAATCTGTTATTAATTGATTATTAACAGATTATCATTATTGTGAATAGGTGACGGCATGTGTTTGCAGCAGTGGAGGCAGACAGATGAAAAACCGTTGAAAAAGAAACAGTAGACATACATCGTATGCTTTCTTGAAGAGGTCGGGAGACAGAAAGA
The DNA here is from genome assembly GCF_000025985.1 of Bacteroides fragilis NCTC 9343. Taxonomy (NCBI): domain Bacteria; kingdom Pseudomonadati; phylum Bacteroidota; class Bacteroidia; order Bacteroidales; family Bacteroidaceae; genus Bacteroides; species Bacteroides fragilis. The sequence goes on along the minus strand of NC_003228.3, from coordinate 2,154,971 downwards.
AGGTGTACCGGGGAGTTTTTTATCCAAGTGAAAGAAGAAAAATAAATATTTTACATTAGAAATAAAAAAAATTAAAATAATACTTGTTTAATTAATAATTTAATGCGTATCTTTGCGACATGTATCTGAGATAAGAAGAATCTCTTGAGTAGCTCTTTCATTATAAGAAAGAGTTTTTTTTATCCCTCTTTTCCACCTCTTTACCGCAGACTATTAATCACCAACCGGTTGGCCCGGTCAAGCCGCTTAGTGTCTATGCGATCCAGATAAATGCGGGTAGTCTTCTCCGATGTGTGCCCCATACAATCGCTGATCACCGAGACGGGCACATCATTTTCGTGAGCGAGTGTCGCCCATGAGTGGCGCGCCACATAAAATGTGAGTGGCATATCCAACTGTAACCGGTCGCCCAATTCACGAATCAGTTTATTAAGCCTCCGCTGCCTGCGCCGATAATCCTGATAACGGTCACCGTTTCGAAGCATTGGAAGCAGATAGTCCGACAAAGGGCTGGCGTATCTGTCGATTAACACACGCAAATCTTTTTCAATGCGTATCTGTAACTCCTGCCCTGTCTTCTGCCGTTTGTACCGAAGATAATTTCCCTGCAGGTTCTCCTTATTTAAATAGCACATATCTACAAAAGACATTCCGCGCGTATAGAAGCTAAACAGGAACAGGTCACGGGCAAGCTGCATATCAGCATGACAAGCAGTAAGGTCGACACATTCGATCTGCGCAATCTTCTCCCGGGAGATGGCGCGTTTGGATGTCACCTCCTCTTTGAGGTTCAGCCGTCGGAAAGGCTTTTGATCGGAAAAAACCACATGATCGGCGCAGGCACGATTGTAGATGGCACGCCACTGACGGAGATAGAACGAAACCGTATTGGGCCGGTTGCCCCGCTCACGGAGAAAGGTGACAAAGCGGTCCAGCACTTCGGGAGTCAACTCCTCAAACGAAAAAGGACTGCCATCCAAAAACATCTCAAACGCACGGCGGGCGCTACGATAATTGGCAGCCGTACCCTGACGTCCCTTATTCTCCAGCCCGGCAATCACCGAGTCGGCATATACCAACACCTGGCTCAGATCATTGTGGTAGTTATAAACGTTCACAATGTCGTCCACCGTATAAGCACTCCCCTTATCCGCTTCAAGCGATCCGCAAATAGCCTCCAACTCCTTCTTTATATATATAAGGTATTCATTGGCTTCGCGGACAATGAGCAGACGACGGCGATTGCCTCCGACGTTCTCCACCATTTCTAAACGGGTGTTAAACTCTGCCTCCCAGAAACGGTAAGGCGTATAAATCTCTCTCTTCTTTCGATGGCGAATAATTTGTATCACAAGCGGATAACTGCCATCACGCCCCTCGCGCGAGCGATTGAGCCGTGGTGTAATTGATGTCATCTTCTTCTTTACTTTTAACTGGTTTACAAAAGTAAAACAACACCTGCTATCAATATGTTGGCAGCTTCCCAATTTCACTATCTTAAATAATCTTATACATTTTGTTTGCATCTCCCTCCATAAAGGGTAGGACAAATGTAACCTCCGCCCTGAAGATAACCTAAAAATCAGCGTTGCATTTTTGCAGCACCTCCCCTTTTCGGGGTGCTGCAAATGTGCAATACCGTTTTTTCACCGATGGAATGGACGATTTCTGAAGTATCACCTCTCTTTCTTTTTCTCCCGCCAAAGGTAAAAAACACCTTATCCGGCTTCCCCAGTAGGGCATGGAAACCACGGAATATCGCATAACCGGGTCTCTGAACAGTCCGGACAACATGAAAAACGACATCTCACGCCCCATGTGACAGATAAGAAAAGTATATACATTATAGAAAGACATGAAACGAATGCGTACTTGTGCTTGCTTAGGAATATAAGAATACATCCCTGCTGCATCTTTAATCAAAAGAGATTGACTTATACTTTCGATAAACGGTCGGAGCAAGAATCTGACAATTGTCAAATTGTATATCTTACCTGCGATAGAATTTGTTTTTCCTGCCCGACTGACTGGGAAGCTGGAAAAAGCCCGTAAATCAGCATTAGAAAAATACAGAAAGAAACAAAAACAAAGTACATATTACAATAAAGACAGCAAAAAGCACATAACACAGAGACAACATTAAAGAGATCGACACAAAAGAGAAACATTTTCACAGATTTGCGCCAATCAAAATTGAGAAGTAACCAGAGAAAATCCGGTACTTTCAGCCGCTTTTCAAGGAGAAAAAAGACTACTGTCGATCATCTGCCGACTTGCCGCCGACAAGAAGTTAACTTCGTATAAACAAAGAATTAACTTTCTGCCGGCAAAGAACGAACTCTTTGCAACTACGTTATTCACTTCCTATGGGCAGAAAAGTGAATAACATATTATTCAGACTCTCAAAAACATTTTCCTTTTGCATATATATACAATAAACAACTTCTATCACAAAAGAAAAAAATAGGGTATGCGTCACAAAAAAGAAAGATTTTTGAGCAAATAGAAAGCAATATTAAGTAAAGACTATCCATCCAGACCAGACACACTTATCATCAAAAATAAGGTGTATTGCTATTTAATCTTAATATCTATAGTTGCAGTACTACTTTGATATATGAAAACATAGAGATTTGCAGATTTTCATGAATAGTAGAAACCGCATTCATAGTTTATTTTTATCTTTGCAGAGGATAAGAAAATTACTTGTATCTATCTGAATGATAGATTGTAATTGAGAAGTAATAAGTTGTTGGTAACGATTTGGCAAAAGTAAAGCTGCATTGATAATCTGTGCTTTGCGTACCTTAAAACAACTTCGCTACAAAGTTAAAACAATTTAGGGACTATGCAAAAGCCAAAGGCTGTTCTTTTATTGAACAGCCTGACTCTTTCTATTTCAAAGCTTTTACCATTTGGTCTATACATCTCTTTTTTTGTTCCATATTCGGGTGAACATACAAATTTAGCGTTGTACTAATGTTCGAGTGTCCCAATATAACGCTAACAGTTTTGTAGTCGCATTTACTTTCAATACAACGAGTTGCGAAACTATGCCTAAGTCCATGAAACTTCAGTATTGGTACTCCGATCTCTTGCATAAATTGTTTGTAATAGTTTCTGTAGGTGCGTGGCTCAGTAGGCTTAGCTTCATTGGTGAGTACAAAATAATTATTATTCACAATGCGCTTCAGTGGTTTCAACAACTTTAATAGGTCTCTTGTCATTGGAATGTCTCTAATAGAGTTTTTGGTCTTAGGGGAATCTAAAATAAGTTCGGTATAACGCTCTTCCCCCTCAATCATATATACTCGTTGAATAGTCTTCTTAACGCTTATAATACCATTTTCGGTATCAATATCTTCCCATTTGAGAGCACATATCTCGCCTATTCTCATTCCAGCACAAAGACAGATGTAAATACCAAGATTGCGGAATGTAAAATTTTCTTGAATGTGTGATATGACTTTTCTATGATTACTTCTACTTAAAACCTCTATTTCTTGCCTCTCTCGTTGGGTCGGGAACTTTATATCAATCTGGGTATATTCAAAGTATCCATTCTTAACTCCGAATTTTAATATCATCTTCAGAACTATAAGAATGTCTTTGATCGACTTTTGGCTCAAGCCGGAATTTAGTTTCTCAAAAACAAACTCTTGCACATCTGCCTCATTGATTCTATCTGCCTTTCCAAAGGCTGGCAGAATGTGGTTTTCGATTAGTAGTGTGTACGCTGAAATTGTAGATGTTTTTACGTACTGTTTTTTGTCTTCACGCCATAGGCGTATGATTTCCTGAAATTGTTTCATATTTTTTGATTTTAGAATATTTGATTTATAATATATGAAAATGAATTAAGATTGAGGATTTTAAGTTGTTAATTTCCCAACTTTGCGATTTCCAGAGTTCTCGGGTGAGTGGAAAAAGTATTTCATAAGAGACATTGCAGAGGTCACGAAGGGGGCGGGTATATCTAAAGAACAACGTTCGCTTTTTGGAACTCCTTGCATTTTATATGGAGAGTTATATACAACCTATAAATCAGAGGTAATAAATGATGTCCAAAGCAAAACAGATATTGACGCGAAAAATTTGGTTAGAAGCAAAGAGAATGATGTAATAATACCATCTTCAGGTGAAACCGCTATTGATATCTCAACAGCCAGATGTGTACCTTATGACGATGTTTTGTTAGGCGGAGACTTAAACATCATAAGGTTATATCAAAATGATGGGCGTTTTCTGAGTTATCAATTGAATGGTGTTCGTAAATTAGATATTGCAAGGGTTGCGCAAGGAAGTTCGGTTATTCACCTATATGGAGAAAGTATAAAATCTCTATCTGTGTCTCTACCTGCACTAAAAGAGCAACAAAAGATAGTGTCACTTCTATCCCTAATAGACGAGCGTATCGCAACCCAAAACAAAATAATTGAGGAGTATAAAAAATTAAAGAATGCACTTGCGGAATTATTTTTTGCAAAATCTATCGAATATACTTCAATTGGTGAAATGTGTGATGTTGTTATGGGGCAGTCCCCATCCTCAGTGGCATATAATTACACAAAGAATGGGCTTCCATTGATTCAAGGAAACTTAGATATTTTCGAAGGTGTTACTTCTCCAAGAATGTGGACAAGTGACATAACTAAGCAATGTGATATAGGTGATATTATACTTACAGTGCGAGCTCCTGTCGGGGATGTTGCCAAGTCTAATATGATTGCCTGTGTGGGTAGAGGGGTTTGTGCTATTAAAGTCAAAGAATCTGGATGTAGCGAATATGTATATCAATATTTACTGTACTTTAAAGCTAAATGGGGCTCTATTGAGCAAGGAAGCACATTTTCGGCAATAAGTCGTAATGATATTCTAAATATTAACATTCCGGTTATTACAAAAAGGCTGATTGTTGCAAGTCATCTTTTAGCTTTGTTTGACAGTGAAATCAGTATAGAAGCATTAAACTTAAACGTATATACAAAGCAGAAACAGTATTTGCTAACCAAGATGTTTATATAAACATCTTGGTTAGTAAGAATGATTTTTGAGTATTCAATTTATCAAGAATAAAGTTCTCAACTGATATTTTTTGTTCGATAGTTGAAATTACTGCCGCAATTTTTTTTTGTTCTTCGAGAGGTGGTATACTTATCTTAATTCGTCCAAAGTTTGGAAAGAATAGATATATCCTTACCCCACCTTCACCAAATAAATTATAGTTGTATATCATCCTTTGCGACTTGAGTAAGTGTTGGAGCCATTCGGAAGATATATTGTATTTAGGTCTAAAGCAAACGTATAGAGAACTAATCATACAAGGATTATCTCCCTCATATTTAGCTATTGAACCAACATTTATCCTTGCGGGATTATAGGCAAAATCACCCTTGTTAATAACTTTATAAGAAGATATATCTTCACCCATCATAGTTCTTTCTTCAAACTTTTCCGACTGTGGCACAAAGCCCAAGTCATTTGTCACGGAATACATAGGGTATTGTATATGCGATTTATTTCTACGACAGAAGTTCTCAACTACATCTTTCAAAAAGCATTGTTCCCATTTACTATTAAGCCCCTTGAGTTTTAACAATTCTTGACTCTTTTTTGGATAATACAGACTTTCCGCAAGTGCATTCAAAGCAGAAATTTAATCTCTAATTAAAGGGCTTTCTGATACTCTTTTAGAGAATCCTCTGTGGCAAAAGACTTATCTGCGCTCATTTATGCAATTCTACTCGACTAATTCATTGTCATGGGGGCAGCTAAGCTATGAAGAAGGTGAAATTAGAAATCTCCACTATGGCTTAATACATAGTTTCCAAACAAGTGAAATTGATACTGATTCTTTACCAAGGATTCTGCCAGCCAACGTTCCCAAACAATACACATTATGTCAGGCTGGTGATGTGGCTTTTGCTGATGCCTCAGAAGATACGGATGAGATTGGTAAAGCCGTAGAATTTATTAGAACACACAAAGCAAGTGTAATATGTGGCTTACATACTATTCATGGAAGAGATATAAAGTGCAAAACCCTTCTTGGTTTCAAGAGGGTTGCATTCAATTCTCATTATTTCCATGACCAAATCAAGCGATTGGCTCAAGGAACAAAAGTGTTCTCTATAACTTCAAGTAATCTGTCATCGTGCTATATCTATATTCCTGATATAGTCATGCAAAAGTCCATTGTAGTTTTATTTGAAGCTTACGAAGAACAACTTATAACGAACAAAAGGTTACTAGAACAATACGAAAAACAGAAAAGGTATTTACTTCAGCAGATGTTCATATAAACATTTGTTGGAGTATAAACGCCTTTTGAGTTTGGTGATTATTTAATACAGATTCCTCTAAAGCCAATTTATCATATATTGAATCTAATAAGCGGCATATGCTGTTTTGTATTGCTAATGATGGTAATGAAATATGAATTTTTTCTATCGATACCTTGGATAAACTTGGGACACCTGAAGCTTCATTATACTTGAGCCAATCAATGGTCTTAAATAAATAATAACCGAATCTTGGTAATAATGAATTGAAATTGGAGGTATAAAAAAGCGTATCTATAGTCCAAAATTTTCCAGTTAAAAAGATTGGCTTATTAATTGTACCCTTGCGCCCAATACACACACTTTCACCGTCATATAAATAGTCATTTACAGAAAGCATATAGCCACCTGTACCATAAACTGGAATATTTCCTTCTTTAAGGTGCTTATAGTCCTTACCTGGATTGATCGTTAGTACTTGTCCGATAGTAGTTGGTTGCCAATTGCTATTTGGAATCAGAAGTTGGTTTGTAAGCCCTTTAATTAGAGATTCTAAATGAGCTATTATTTTGTTTTGGGTTGCGATACGCTCATCTATTAGCTTCAAGAACTTTCCTATCTTAACTCTTTCTGCACTATTGGGTGGGTATGCTATTTTTGAGGTTTCAATTAACCCCCAGTCGGCTCTTGGCATTTTAGAGCCACTTGATTGGTTCGCAAGACTAATAAAATATGGGGTTTGAATAAAACTATACAAAAAGGCAGGTTCAATTTTATTGCTTCTCATTACCCATATTTCAGACGAACAAACTCCTTCAAAATAAGGCAAATAGAATTTTCTAAGATATGGTCTTAGCTTACCAAATAATACAGTTCCTGGAGAGAACTTATTTTTAATGCTTTTTTGTTCTGCGGAGTTAAAGGTCTCCAACAATTCGCCCGTCCCTTGACTAATACTCTCTAATTCCACGCATATAAATTCTGTCCTATTGGAATGAGGGTTATATTTCTCCGATTTAACAGATATAACATTACCAATAATATCTTTTTTCCACTCACCCGAGAACTCTGGAAATCGCAAAGTTGGGAAATTGCAATTATTATTTTTGTTGTTCTTCATCTCGATTGTCATATTTCGTTCTGTAACAGCATTGAGGATTTACACTAAAACACTAACCCTAACTCCTTCAAATAAACATCTATTTGTCTATCCAATTCGCTTCTTTTGGCTTCGAGCATTTTTATCTCTTTCATTACAGCCTTAATATCAATCTCTTCTTCCTCCTCAAAAGTGTCTACATAGCGAGGAATATTCAGATTGAAATCATTTTCAGCAATCTCTTCGATAGTCGCCTTGTGAGAATACTTCTCTATCTCAGCACGGTTCTTATAGGTGTTAACTATTTTCTCAATATGTTCGGGCGAAAGTTTGTTTTGAGTTTTAATCTTCTCAAACCCCTTTGAAGCATCAATAAAAAGCACATCATCTCCCTCTTTGCGACACTTTTTCAACACCAAAATACAGGTGGGTATAGACGTGCCATAAAATAGGTTGGCTGGAAGTCCGATAATTGCATCAATATAATTCTTTGCTTCAATCAGATACCTGCGGATTTTACCCTCTGAAGCTCCACGAAACAAAACCCCGTGAGGAGCAACGCAAGCCATCGTACCTCCATCGTGCAAGTGATGAATCATATGCAGAATAAAGGCATAGTCGGCTTTACTTTTAGGTGCTAACGCTCCTGCACGACTAAAACGATCATCAGTATTGAATTTACTATCCGCACTCCATTGTGCTGAGAATGGTGGATTTGCAACAATTGCATCAAAAACTTCGTTTTCAAATTGATCATCTTCTAATGTATCTCCGCTTCGTATGTCGAATTTGTCATAACGCTTGTTATGAAGTAGCATATTCATTCGGGCAAGGTTATAGGTAGTCGGATTCTTCTCTTGTCCATAGATGAACTCGGCAAAACCCTCCTTTGCAACACTTAAAAGGAGTGACCCTGAGCCGCATGTAGGATCATAAACATTGCGAACTCGTTCTTTGTCGGCTGTTACAATCTGCGCTAAAACTTTTGACACTTGTTGTGGAGTATAAAATTCACCAGCCTTCTGTCCTGCTCCGGCTGCAAATTCACCAATCATATACTCGTACGCGTCTCCGAGAATATCTATTTCTGTATCCTTAAGACAAAAATCTATCTCATCAAGAGCCAATAGTAAATTGCTTATTAACTTATTCTTGTCGTCTGCAGTTTTCCCCAACTTTACAGAAGTTAAATCTACATCATCAAACAAATTTTGGAAATCATCTTCCGAGTCTGCACTCAAAGTACTATCTTCAATATGTTTGAACGATTGTCCCAAAGCTTCAAGGATAAATTTTCCATCCTTTGCATCTGTCGCAAGTGTAGAAAACAGATATTCAGGCTCCAAAAAGTAGCCAATATCTTCAATGGCGACATTACGCAACTCTTGTTTTATATCCTCGTTACCATCAGCCCAAACTGTTCTAAAATCGGTGTTGTCGTTTTGAAGTTGGTCGTTGATAAACATCTCAATCCGTTCGGAAAGATATTTATAAAATATCAAGCCCAGTCCAAAATTCATAAAATCGCTGGCATTCATATTGCCACGCATTTCGCACGCCATCTTCCATAGCTGTGCTTTCAATATTCTTTGTTGTTCTTCGCTCATAAGTCTTTTGTTCTAATTTTCAGTTTCTTCTTCTGATGGATTTGAAACTTGATTCATCTTATCCCCATCTTGCACAATAATTCGTTTTTTTAATTCCTTGCAGATTGCGTTTATTCGAGATCTAAAAAAACGATCGTAATCATTCTCTAATACACCAAAAGTTTCTATGTCAAGAATCAAATGAGTTTTCATAGTCTCATCAATATCATCATTTTGCTTGATGAATTTTTTCATATATACAGAAGGTGCTTTAGCTCCTATCTCTCGTTTATTTAAGAAATCATCGACTATCGTAATATTTGCAATATGGTTGATAAGGAAAAAATCTACTTTTTGTTTTTCCAAATATGCCTTAGGAAAGAAGTGGTGGTAATTCTTACTGTTTGCTTGTTTAAGCCAATAGTTACTTATATTAATCAATGAACCATCATTAAATGATTTTGGCTGATGATATGCGTATATACACAAAATGGCTTTGATATAACTTCTTCCCGTGCTGAAATACCCATTATTTTCTATTGATTCTTTGGAGATATCTACAGTCCAGTCATATTTGGGCAATTCGTCCTGCAATATTAAATCTATCCTTTTTATATCCTGAGATAATTTTGTTTCTACGGAGGAAGAAAACCTTCCAGACAGAGAACACCTCCAAAAATAATCTTGAAGATATTTTTGTTTTAATCCTATTGGTTTATCCACATTCTTGTAAAAGAAATAAGCAAATGGTACTATGAGAGCATTGTATGGTAGTAATTGACTAACAGGGATTCTATAGTAATTTATAAAATATTCAACAGCAGATTCAATAGCACTTACACCATTATTCCAACAATTTATGAAATCTGCTTTATTTAATTTCAATATTTCCTTACGCGTGCATTCTTTGGTTAAAAATGTAGATATACATTGAAGAACTGTTGTATCGGATATTGTTTCATAATTCAACGGACGAAGTCTATCTATAAGTTCGTTGTATTTTTCAGATAAATCAAAATTGCTTTCGTAGTCAAATGTTTTAGCCACCATTATTTCAAACAAAGTTAAATCTTTACCCCCTACATTAATTCTGGTAAAAACCTCTGTTGCTATATCAAGAGGAGCTTCTTTCAAATAAATAATCGAAAATAAATAACTTTCTATTCGTTTCTTGTACTCTTCGAGTTTAGTCAGATATTCAGGTGGGAAACTTGCTAAAAATGTAAGTCCTCCGTATAATAGTTCGGTTATTTTGATATAAGATCCTTTCGTCTTATTTTCAATATCTGTAATTGCAATTTGCTCATCTTCCTTTGCATTAAGGTCAATAAACATATTGGAATAGTCATCAATCCGCCCTCTTTCTCTTGTAATTACTATACCCTTTAGGCTTGCGAAAAGACTGGTTAGTCTTTGTTGCCCATCTAAAACAAAGTTTACAAAATCTCCATTATTAGGTTCTGGTAAAGATATATTACCTACATCCCTAACACTGCGCAATCGTTCCTTTGTCTTCCAAAAAATGAAAGTTCCAATAGGATAGCCTTTAATAATACTATCCATCAAATTCGCAGATTTTTGCATATCCCACACAAATTCTCGTTGAAACTGAGGGATTTTAATTTGGCCTTTTTCAATATCGCTAATTAAGCCTGAAAAAGTAGATGATTGCGGCTCCGGTAATTTCATATTTTTAATTCCAGCTAAACAGTTTAATAATATCTTTCATTTTGTCGATTAGACTCTTTTTTTTGGATTGAGCATCCATAAATGATAATTTAAGCGGATCAATGGCTCGTTTGATAATTTCGTTTTTAGGTTTCCCTAAATACTCATATTCAGAAATATATTCGTGCAATAGGGTACTATCAATCCCCTCCTCTGTGGCAACTTGCTCTATGGCAATAGCCTTTTGAGTGGCAATGTATTTATCCAAATCGCTCTCCATATCAGCAGGTAAATCATTGCTTTGCCGTCCGTCAATATGCAACTTGATAAAGTTGTCGATTAGGGCAATCTTAGAACGCAGTTCAGGGTTGGAGTCCATTGTGTCAAGAACCGCTTTCCTGTCTTTTGGATATGATGAAGACTCCGGCTTGAGGTCTTGAAGCAGAGCAAGAATATACATCACATTGATAATATCTCGGTGCACTAATTCTAACTCAAAATCTATATCTTGCAGAATACTTTCGGCATCTTCCTTTTCCGAGGTAATAGCAAACTCATTGGACATATCAAGGTATTTGCTTTGATAGTCCGCAAATCGTTGTTCTTCAATTGTAAGATCTTCTGCATCAAATTCATTATATCCCTTCACCTCATTTCTTAGTCTTAGCATTGCTCTGAAGAGAATGACAAAGCGGCGTTTGTCTAACTCTGATTCTAAGTTGCCAACGCTTTTTACCGTAGGGAAATAGGATAAAAATTCGGCTGCCATCTCATTGAATCGCTCAACAAGTTTTTCGTAAGGTTTCATTAAGACTACCTCTGACGATTTGTTATTGGAGTAAAGTTTTATTGCATCGTCCGTCTGTTGTTTAAGGTCTCTGAAACAAGTGATTTTACCAAATTTTTTCTTCTCATTCAGCACGCGATTTGTTCGTGAAAATGCTTGTAATAGACCGTGATAGTTGAGGTTTTTGTCGACGTAAAGTGTATTGAGTTTCTTAGCATCGAACCCCGTAAGAAACATATCGGAGACTATCAAGAGGTCGATTTGACGGTTTTTCATTCGCTTATTGATATCATCGTAGTATAGCCCGAAATGGTCTGTGTCAAATTCCGTCCCAAATGTCTCGTTGTAATCTTTGATATAGCTCTCTAAAATATCTCGGGTGTTTTGAACAGAAACAAATCCTTGCCCTAAACCTGTAAATTCGTCCTCTGATTCTTCATTTTGAGTATATGTGAAGATCGTAGCAATCTTTAAGTCGTGGTTGCGACTCTTAAACATATCGTAATATTTAATGAGCATTTTAACTCCACCAACTGCCAACATCGCATTGAAATCTCTTTCGTATGTCGAAGAGTTATAGTTGGAAAGTATAAAATCGGTTATTGAGGCTATCCTTTCATCCTTCAATAGTACTTCTGCTGTATCAATAGATTTAACCTGTTTGTCGTTTTCACTTTTTCGTTTCCATTTGCCATGATACTCCACCAAGAATCCGAGTACGTTTTCATCTGCAATAGCATCTTTGATTAGATATTCGTGAAGTCTTTCACCAAAAATATCTTTTGTTGTGCAACCATTGTTGGCATTGTCCGCAAAAATGGGGGTTCCTGTAAATCCAAAGTAGCGGATTTTGCTAAAAAAGCCTGTTATATTAGAATGCATTTCTCCGAACTGGCTGCGGTGACACTCATCAAATATCATTACAATATTTTTATCTTTTACCCCTTGTAAGCCTTTACTGTATCTATCTTTCTGAACTGCGTTATTCAGTTTTTGAATTGTAGTAATCATCAGTTTTTTCTTGCCCTGCAATGCCTTCACCAACTCTTTTGTATTGTCGGTACTATCCACTGCTCCCGGAGCAAAAGCATCATACTCTTTCTTGGTTTGGGTATCCAAATCGTGCCTGTCAACAACAAATAGCACTTTATCAATATCACTCATTTCGGCTATTAGTTGAGCCGCTTTAAAGGATGTAAGCGTCTTACCACTGCCTGTAGTGTGCCAAATATATCCGTTCTTGACAGAGTTAGCAACCTTGTCAAGCAAAGCCTCAACTGCATAAAATTGATACGGTCTGAGAATCATCAGGCACTTGTCTGATTGGTGCAACACAACATATTTGGCAAGCATTTTCCCCAGTGTACATTGTTCAAAAAACATCGCAGCAAAGAGATCTAATCTGTCAATATGGTTGTTTTTGAAATCTGCCCAAGGGAATGTAAACTTATATCCTTGATTTGGATTATTGGCGAAGTAGCGAGTGTTTACACCGTTTGAGATGACAAATATCTGAATATAGTTAAATAGTCCCTTGAATGCTGTTTTGTGGTAGCGTTGAACTTGGCTGTATGCCTGTTTAAGTTCTACACCACGTTTTTTCAGCTCCACTTGTACCAGCGGTAGTCCATTAACCAAAATCGTAACATCATACCTACATTTACGTCTACCCTCATCGGTAATCTGATTGGAAACCTGAAATTCATTCTTACACCACTCTTGTGTGTTTAGGAACTCAATCCACTTTACCGACTCATCATCACGAGTGAGTGGGAAGCGATTACGAAGTTTTTCTGCTTTTACGAATATTGAGCCACTGTCCAAATGAATCATTATTCGATTAAACTCATCATCGGTAAGCTCGATATTGTTATGTATATTAAGTTGATTACGAAAATTGACAATCAGAGCATTTTCATCTGCTATTTCAATCTTCTGATAATTCATAGAGACTAGTGTTTTTATCAAACCTTGCTCTAATGCTTGTTCTGACTGTATTGTCATACTTTCAATTTACTTTTATTTAATAATTCTCGCACATCTACATTTAGCAGAATAGCTATTTCATCTAACGTCTCTATAGAAGGTTGAATCTTATTAGAACACCATTTCGATACTGTCGAAGGATCTTTATCAAGCTGTTCGGCAAGCCACTTCCCTGTTTTTTCTTTCTCGACGAGAATTACTTTTAATCTATTTAATTTCCTCATAATCCAATCTATTAATTGGTATATGAAGCAAAGGTATTGAAAATACCAATAGCTTGTATCTATTTCTTAAATAATTATGCCACAGTTATATTCTATCGCTTTACATATATCACTATTTTAGTTCTGAGTAAGCTGAATTTACCTCGTTAAGCCTGCGACAGCATAGTGGTATTCCGACTTCGGAGGAATACCCAGCTCCCTGCAAGGGCAAGGCGCGGCGAGTTACTCGCTGCCTTCTGAGTTACTCAGAAGACACCTTGCTGAGTTCCAATGAACTCAAAATCCTCCGAATGTCGGGTTTAAAAATCAGCTTTATTTTCGGTGTACTTAGTTTGCTCAGTCAGTGAACTGTGTATGCTGATTGTATTATGCAGATTTAGAGGCAAGGAAGTTGAAGTTGCATTAACCCCATAAAAAAAGCAAGCACTCCGATGCGGCGGATGTGCTTGCTTTTAGAATTATGCGTCATTGTCGGGTTGGTCGTTTGCGTTGCAGGGGCTTTTCTCTGTGCAGGGAGAGGGAACAGGCAAGTTTTACGGCTGAAATACAACCCGAAGCGCAGCAAAGGCGTGGAGATTTCAGTCGTAACCCGTCAGGGCTTGAACTTGAATGTTCACTCGCACAGAACAACCTTTGCCCCTTCAACGAGAATGAGTACCCCGATAATAAATCAACCAATTAATAAATTGGTTTGTTGATATATCACTATTTTGATTAACCTGTTTGTAAATTGTCTTTCCTCGCAACAGACTGATTTATCAATAAACAAGTTTGTTGGTATATCTATTGACTGACTTATTTATCATTCATTTAGTAAATCAGTTAATCAATCCACCATGTCCAATCCGAATAAATACACTCGGTGTACTCTGTGTGTTTACTGCGTAGAGTTTACCGAGTATATATTCTCTGAATAACTTAGCATTCGGTGAGTTTATTCGAAAAGCGAGAGCCATTATCATATCCAGCCCAAAATAGGCAGGCAGAATGAGGTTGCCGTAAACGACTACGCCATGCTGCAAATCATCTTTAACTACACTTGATTTTAGAATTGCCCGTATATTGGATTTGATGATGGGCAATATTACCCCGAATAACTCAGTTATCTCAAAATCCTGCATCCAAACCGTTTCAGTCGGATTACTCGGTAGAGTGACTGAACCGTCCTCACTGATAGTTATCTTTTCTCTTTTCATCGGTAATGATTTTAATAGTTGATTAAATTGCCTGACAGATAAATGATTCCATCTGCTCAATCTGTTTCGACAGCTTCTCCATATCCCGGCTGACTTTCTCCGCCGTAATCTTCGCGTAGATTTGCGTTGTGCGGATGCTGCGGTGTCCGAGCATTTTAGAGAGTGTTTCGATGGGGACATCGTTCGACAGGCACACGGTCGTGGCATACGAATGTCGGCTTTGATGCCACGTAACGTTTTTGTCTATACCACAGTGCTTTGCGATTACTTTAATGCCGTTTTTGCAGTTGGGATAGCAGGGAACAGGTAACAACTTACCGTCTTTCGCCATACCCTCGTATTTCTCAATAATATGTCTGGCAACTTCCAACAGACGGATGTTGCTTTCCGTGCCCGTTTTCTGGCGTTTGGTTTTAATCCATAAATGACCGTCAAAGGATATTTCTAAATTCTCTTTCATGAGGTTCGCCATATCCGTCCAACTCAATCCGGTGAATGTGCAGAAAATGAACAGGTCACGGATGAGTTCGTAGCTTTTCTTTTTGAACGTACCATTGATGAGCAGTGTGATTTCCTCTTTGGTCAGAAAGCCCCGCTTCGTTTCTTCTTTCGTGATGCTGTACCCATAAAACGGATCACGCTGTAGCCAGCCGTTATTGATAGCCATGTAGATAATTCTTCGTAATGGCATCATGTACGACCAAACCGTATTCGTGCAATGGTCTTTCTCCGTTCTGAGAAACAGTTCAAAGTCGGTAATAAAAGCGGGAGTAAGTTCTTTGAGGGCTATATCACTGACCTTGTAGCGTTGCTTGATGAACTCGGACAAGTGGTTATACACGGTACAGTATTTCCAATAGCTACGCTCGCTCTTGATTTTACCTACCTGTTTGGCGTAATCCTCGTTGTGTTGTGCAAATACAGCAAGCAGGGTTTCGTGTTTCATTCCCATGCCTAAAAAAGCATTACGTACTTTCTCGGCGGTTACATAGTTGTCACGGTCGCATATTTCTTGATAGGTTTTGTTGATACCGACACGGATTTTGTCAAGTATCCAGTTACCTTCCTGTGCAACGGTACTCCGACCGGACAGTCTGCCTAGTTCGACGTTCCACGATTTTTCCTCTACATCCAGTTTGCAACTGAATTGGGATACTTTGCCGTTCACGGTCACACGGCACATAACTGGCACAAGCCCGTTCTTCTTTGGGGCATTGCGCTTGAGATAAAATAAGACTTTGAATGTTGATCTCATACTCTACATTTTTTGATTGCAAAATTATTACCTGTAGAGTTGTTTCTTGATACGCAAAATACTGCCAATCAGTGCAAAAGAATCGGATTTACTTCTTTTTTCATGCTATCGCTGCCATTTTCCGAAAATTCGGTTACATTGTAGGCGAATAGCGTCGAATCCATGTAAATCAACTCTTTGAAAACCATCTTGAAATCATCTGCCAGCCAAAACAAAGTAACGGGATAGTAATGTAACTTTGTCCTCACTTGGCTTTTTGTTGGTTTCGGATGGCTTGCTGCTTTTTCCTTTTTATTACCTAAATCGCTATTCATCAGTCTTATTACTGCGTTCCGCTCTTAGTCTCAATTTTATTTCCTATCTTTGCAGGCAGATATAGTGAAACAGATCCTAGGAATCCAATAAATAAGGCATATTTTGAGGTAATAACAGTTACCTTTGCTGAACTGGATGATCAAGCGCATGATAACCTGACGGTTAAGGCCCCAATATTGAAGCATAATTTGATACAGGCGATGGGGACTCTCGGACGTTATCTGTCTCAAGGAACGGGTACGACAGATAGTGTTTTCAATCGCCATTCTATTTTTAATTCGGTAGTACAAGACACTTTGGAAGGGAAAATATATGATAACAAATCTATTACTGCATAATTTTAAATCGCATAAGAAGACGGATTTGAGATTTTCAAATCTTACTGTATTGACCGGCATTAATAGTGCCGGAAAATCAAGTGTAATTCAGAGTCTACTATTGCTTAGGCAAAGTCATCAAAAAGAATACATCCACAGTTATTATACTTCATAATTTCTTTGATAGCAAAGGATACATTTTGATTTGTGGAAACAAAAAATTATTTCTTTTGAGGAATATACGAAGCATTTATATCGAAATTCTAAAATAAATTTCGATTTGATTGATAGAAAATAAGTGAACAGGACGAATCATTGTTTGCAGATGCTTTTAGAATTTTTGCTGAATTGTCGTGGGCTGATATTTATAATTCTGAAGGATTAGACTATAAGGAATATACTAATAAACAGAAAGATTCATTCGCCATCTTTCGGTCTAAAAAGATATTTAAGTTCAGGATTACTCAGAAATATCGATGTTTTGGAGAAGTTGTAAATGGAGTATTTCATGTCTTGATGTTTGATTTAACACATAAGTTAAGTGATTGATCATCCGATAAAGCAGGTATATGGTGAGCCTTGATGACACGTATGACGAACTCAGTACATTTTTAATTAATATTCACCCTCCCCCCTTCTATTTTCATTCTTTTTTGTATTTATTATAGGATAAAAAAGCCGTTTCGAAAGTCTGTCCATCAGAGTATACTCGCCTGCATGGGCTGGTTATAAACATTGATTACTGAAACCTAAAAAAACATGAATTCAAAATACCTGTCTTTGCCAAAAACAAAAAAGTACATCCAAAAGAAATATCTACAGTTCAAAGAAATAAGAAATCCGAAGCGACAAACAATTTATTTCGTCTATTACGGTACAGTGGGCTGCTTTAGTATCGGAATCATCGCCGACCTTTGTGTCTACCTGATCAGAAAAGACCTGTTACTGGCTTTATGTAACATATTATCCCTGGGGTTATTCTTACTGTTCACTTACCTGCTGATTCGGAAAAAGAAACAGATAACTTTCTTGTTGAAATGCACCTTTTATACCATACAAAGCAATATCCTAATATCAATGTACTGCCGTATCTACCTCCCACCGGAAGAGACCGGCTTCTTTTTGTCGCAAGATCTGATGATCGGTATGGTTACTTGTGGTCTGGCTTCCATCTCTGTGAGTCGACACACCGTAATGATATTATCTTTCGCCCCGATTCTTTTGTATATGTTCATCGGGGTCTATACATCATCCGAACTTTATTTGATGAGTCTGCCCAGCCTGGCAGTGGCATATATCTTTCCTCCCATCATGTTGGCAAGATTACAGGAAATACTACGAACCATGCAACGACAAAAGGCAAGAATGACATCCGAGCTAAAACTATGGGCTGCTTTCAATGCTTTGCACCTGCAACCGAGTAGCAAAGAAATACAACTTTGCTGCTTGATACTGGAAAACAAAACGACCGAAGAAATAGCAGCACTCCAATACATAGCCACTTCAACCGTGAGAAGCAACCGGAGCCGGCTCCGGCAGAAATTACAACTGAACCAGGAAACCGATCTGCAAACCTTTTTATCAGAACTGATAAAAAAAGATTTTGATTATTTGGAAAGTCCCGATTAAAACCTCTATATTTGTCGGTGACAAGAATAAACGACAGCACGCTTTAGACAGAAGTGAGCGCGTTTATGAATACATTTAATTTAAAACTAGATTTCCCCAACTTGTTGTGGGAGATAGCCGGACATAATTTCCCGTCTCTATTCGGGAAACGGGCTATATTCTTTATTTTCATAGCAATATCTTTTCAAGTATCCGCCCAACGCATGGCCATCAAGACTAATACGCTGGAATGGTTGGCGGCATCCCCCAATCTGGGAGTGGAATTCCCATTAAACGATTGGATGACAGCTGAAATTTCGGCATCGGCTAATCCCTGGAAGATTACAGATAAACTTTTCTACCGCCATGGACGCGTACAAGCTGAAGCTAAATATTGGCTTCGGAACCTGCTGGCACGCCATTACATCGGTATCACAGGATTCTATTCCATGTTCGATGTGGGAATAAACCGCAGGGCATATTATGGAGATGCCGCGGCCGCGGGTGTCACGTATGGATACAACTGGATTCTGTCACGTCGCTGGAACCTTGAGGTATCGGGCGGTGTGGGTGTGGCACGCTACAGGTTGGTGCGCTACCAACCGGGAAGCACTCATGGTGAACCGAATGAATCGGGATGGGCCCCCATACCGGTTAAACTAAGTGTATCTTTTATTTATATAGCCAAATAAATATAACCCTAATGAATATCAAAAGATTTTTGCTATTGGGGATAGTGGCCCTATACGCCATTATTCCGGCATGGGGACAAGCCCAGAAAGTAGAAATACGCGGAAGCGTAATCGATGACGAGGGAGAGCCTGCCATCTCTATCGTAATCAGAGATCAGAATGAAAAGGGAGATGTATACGGCATCACAGACCTAGACGGAAAGTTCAAGATCATGGCAGATCCCAATACGACCCTGCATTTCTCGGGATTTGCCTACGCATCAAAAACAGTAAAACTAAAAGGAAAGACAACGATAAACGTAGTGATCTCGTACGAAGCATCGATGATTGACGAAGTGGTGATCACCGCCAAAAAAGTGGTGGACAAACTGCTACCGGAACCAACCGACATCGAAATCGTCGGAAATCAATACATCATCCACCCTAAAGTAAAAATTCCCAAAGAAATGTATAAGCCGAATACACGTATCGTAGTGCAACCGATGTTGGTGAATATTACCCGTAAAACACAGAGCCTGTTCCGCCCGGCAGTGGTGACCGGAAAGGAGTATGCCATCACATTGGAACGAATGATGGAATTCGACCTGAGCAGAGACCCGTTAGCAGCTTTTCAGGAGAAAACGCAAAAGATTGATAAGAATGAAGTGATTGCCTACGTAGACTCCCTCTATATGGATAACCCGGACGATGAATGCCGGTGTGACATCTACATGTATCTGGTAGAATATAAAAAACTGGCATACAAAGATACGGTAGTGATAGCCAAAGGTACGGTAAATCCGATGCGTTTCTTTACGTACCAAGCAGATGGCATGAAAATCAGAGATGAAAAATACATCCCTAAACCTCAAAAACAACAAAGAGGCGACAGAGGAGAAGTGAAGCTGAACTTCCTGATCAACTCGGCAACGATAGACGAAAAAGATCCGAACAACCAAAGAGAATTGGAGAAAATGCGCTTGCGCCTGCAGGAAATAGAAACCGATCCGAACTCGGAATTCCTGTCGTTTTCGGTCAAAGGGGTATCTTCGCCTGAAGGTCCGTATCAATCGAATCTGAAACTGGCACAAAAACGCACGGACAGTACGCTGAAACGTATCTTTGGTTTTCTGAACGGAGGTACTATAAACGCAATAAAAGACAGTACATATACAGAAGGAGTGGTGGCCTCATGGGAAGAGGTAGCAGAATTGATGGAACGCGACTCACTGCCTACAGACAAGTTACGGGAAATCATCAATTGCTATCCGGACAACATGGCCTCACAGTACAGCCGGATCCTACGACTACCGGAATATCGGAATGTCATTCTAACGACTTACTTACCACGGCTGCGCCGGGTGGAATATAGTTTCAACTATTCGGTGATGAGATTGCTGAACGATGAAGAAATACGCATAATGTATAAACAGGACTATAAAAAATTGGTATCCTATGAATTTTGGCGGATATACCTGAATGCCGATAATGACTCTACACGCGAAGTGATCTGCCGACAGGCACTGGAACAATATCCTAAATTTATGATTATGGCCAACGAATTGGCTGCGTTGCTGATAGAACAAAAGAAAGCAGACAGCAAATTGCTGGAACCGTTTGTCAGCAGATCGGCTCCCACAGAACTACTCTGTAATCAGGTAATCGCCTTAATGGACGAAAGAGCTTATAACCGGGCGGACTCGATTATAGACTTTCTGCCGGACAACGACATGACACAAGACGTAAGAGCCATCGTTGGAGCTTACAACGGGCATTTTGAGGATGCTTATGAACGGTTCGGAACGCAAGGCGGCATAAATGAAGTGGTATTATTAATGGCCATGAAGCAAAATGAAGAAGCATGGGAAAAGGCACAAGAACTACCGGATGAACCACTCAGCTATTATCTAAGGGCGGCATGTGCCAACAGGTTGGACAAAGTGAGCGAAGCATACGCTTTCATTAAACGGGCCCTGAACGAAGATCCGTCACTGAAAGAGATTGCGCAGATAGACGGAGACGTAACCGACCTACTGCAACAGTTGGAAGATGAAAAGAAAGAACTGAAGGAAAAAGCGGAGAAAACAAAAGAAAAAAACGAAACGGAAGACACCGAAACGGAAGAGAGCGGCTTGAATGAAGAAAAAACGATAAAGCAATGAAGAATATGGAAAAGAGCTATAAAAGAATCCTGCTGCTAGGAATCGGTTTCATCTTATGCGGAACTCTGGCAGCACAAGAGCAAAAGCAAGATTCAACAGAAGGAAAAAACAATATAAAGGCCTCAGAATATTTGATGCCCAAACGAAAGGGAGCAGAAAAGTTCCATTCGAAGAGAGGATCGGAACATCTGTTTTTCTCTGTCGGATCGGGTATCGGTTATCTGTTTAACGTAGGAGGCGGACAAACCGCCCACGGGCCACGGGCATCATTCATGGCAGGTAATTGGCTGACCCCCGTCATAGGACTACGGGCCGGAGGGGAATATACACAATGGAAACAGGGAAATACGAATATGCATCTGGCAGGAGCCAATGTAGACTATTTGATCAATATCAGTGCATTTGCCGCCAGATACAACCCGAAGCGAGTATTCGAAGTGATCGGCGCTCTCGGACTCAGTTATCAGGCCACTATCGTAAAAGACCAAAAAACAATCCATTCATACGGATTGAGGGCAGGACTACAAGGGAAACTGAATGTATCGTCTGCTTTTAACCTGTTTATCGAGCCACAACTGGCACTTTATCCGGACCGGGTGGACAACCAGTCATCGTGGAAAAGATATAACCTGGCAGGATCACTAATGGCAGGTATTACTTACAAACCGGCAGGATACGCTACCCTGACTTTCCTTAAAGGAGGTTTTGCCTCGCTGGCAGCCGGTACCGGAAACACCGGAAATGTATTGTTCGACACGGAATTCGCTTTAGGTAAATGGTTCGACAAATTTAACGGGATGCGGATCAGTGCCGGTAGTAGTACCGCCTTTTTGGATAATGAAGACAGCGGTAGCAACCGCGATTTTAATATCAGCCTCAACATTGACTATCTGTGCAGCCTCACAAGGCTTTTTTCCGATCGGGACAGCCACGTGTTCAACCTGATCGTGGCAGGCGGCATCGGGAGCTATTTTCCCGGAGCGGAATCATCGTCTTCAATTATCTTGAACGGACGCATCGGACTACAGGGAGAAATCAGGCTATCGGCACATAGCGGACTCTGGCTGGAACCCCGGATCAATATATTCAAAGACAGAAGTTATCGGGCAGACCTTCAGGAACCCATACGGGGAACAGTAGGGTTAATGGTGGGAACGACGTATAAATTTTAGAATAAGATTCACCCCCACATACTTTATGCCCTCTGTTATGGAAAAATCAATATAAACATACATTGATGCAAGTGTTATAATGGCTGTTGTACAGCTTTTATTTTGTTTTGTTTGTGTTTAATAGTGCGCAACGAACTTACTGTGAAGTAAATGCGCTCTTACTTTTCCACTCTAACTTACTGTGAAGTAAATGTGGTGTTTGTTTTATCAATGTCCCAAAGTTCAGCGGAACATGGGACATTTTTTTATTGTTCGAACCACCAGATAATGAATAGTGTAAAGAGTGTTGCCAATACGGTACAAACCAACGAACCTTCAAAACCAAATGCCCCTCCATTAATCAGATTATTTGCAGGCAGGCGAAGTGAAAACAAGGTTTCACAGAAACGATTGCCACTGACTTCATAGCCAAGTACGGGCCCTTGAATCCAGTTCCAAAAGAAATGAAGCGAAACAGGAAACCAAAGATTACGGGTGTAAAGATAGGAAGCTCCCAGTAACAAACCTCCCAACACCAGATTGAGCATGGGTAAAAAAGCCACATTGGGATTCATCAGATGAAGCAACGCAAACAAAAGGGAAGAGATGAGAAGAGAAATAAATTTATTGAGACGCGTACGCAACAAACGTCCCAGAACATATCCGCGCATCATAGTTTCTTCGACAATGGCAACCATGGCGAAAAACAACCCGCTTAAGAGCAAATCGCTCCAATGCAAATGGACACCGACAACCTCAATCTGCCCGGTCAGCAGGCAAACACCAAAACCAATGGCATAAATGAGCACTGCCACCAGGAAACCGTAGAGAATATCTTTGCCACGCCCTTTCAGGCTGAATCCTAAATCGGAGAAGGGACGGCGATCCAGAAATCGCATCATCAGAAAGGTTACAATAAATACGCTCAACAACATAATCCCCTCTCCAATAAAAAAATAACCCATTCCGTACCCTCTTACTACCGAAAAAAGATTCAGAACGGAATGGAATAGGGACATGACGATAAAGAAGCTTACCAAAAAGATAATAATGCTTGCAAATGCCGGAATCCCTTTCGGAGAAAAGAATGATTCGTGATCCTGTTGTTCCATTTTGTTAATTTATTGGTTGAAGGACAAAAATAACTATATTTTTCTAAAACTCTGGACGAGATAAAGTATGATTCGCTATATTTGTCTAAACATTTATCATAAATATGAAAATAAAACATCTGTTTATAGGAATAGCCCTTACTGCCAATCTATTTGCAGCTACGGCACAAGAAGTTAAGAAAACGTATTTCGTCAGCAAACCGGGAACATTGATTTCGATGATGACGGAAGAGGAAGCGAACCAGGTCACCCACTTGACCCTGACCGGAAAGATCAATGCAGTGGACTTCAGACATCTGCGCGATGAATTTAAAAACTTACAAGTGCTCGACATAGCTAATGCGAGCATCAGCATGTACTCGGGTAAAGAAGGTACCTATCCGGATAAGTTCTATATTTATATGCCGAATTTTGTTCCGGCATACGCTTTCTGTAAGATGGAAAACGGCACTGCCAAAGGAAAATCCACTCTGAAAAAGATCATTCTTTCGGAAAAGATCAAAAACATTGAAGATGCGGCTTTTATGGGCTGCGAAAATCTGAATATATGCCAGATTAAAAAGAAAACTCCTCCTAACCTACTGCCGGAAGCATTGGCAGACAGCATCACTGCTATCTTTGTACCACTGGGAGCAAGTGATGAATACCGGCTGAAAAACCGTTGGGATAACTTTGCATTCATCGAAGGCGAACCACTGGAAGCTAAAATAGAGGTAGGAGCACTAAGCACGCTGGAAAATGAAATTCAGAAAGCAGGACTACAGCCGAAAGAAATCAACTTCCTGACCATCGAAGGCAAGCTGGATGCAGCCGACTTCAAGCTGATACGGGATTATATGCCGAATCTGGTAGCTGTAGACATTGAAAAAACCAATGCAACGGCCATCCCCGACTTTACTTTCTCACAAAAAAAATATCTGCTCCGCATCCGTCTGCCACATGGACTAAAAAGCATCGGACAACGGGCTTTCAGCAATTGCGGCCGTCTCTGTGGAACGGTAGAACTACCGGAAAGCATTACTGCTATCGAATATGGAGCTTTCATGGGATGCGACAGGTTGCGGTACGTAGTTGCTCATGGAGACAAAATCACAACGATAGGAGATAACCTTTTTGGAGAAGGAAAAAATAAGTTGATTTATAAACGATAAAAACAAGAGCTGTCAGAACTCACCACAGAGCACACAGAGTAACACAGAGTGAATTTAAATCATGGATGACCACATGAATAATCTGTGAAGAACTGCGTAATCTGTAGTGAGTTCTGACATTATCTCACTCCTCTCCTATTCATCGCTTTTTTATCCAAAAGCCTATTCCCAAAAGAATCAGTACACCGGTAAGAATAAAGGCCCAGACATTGGGTACCCGTGATTGGGCCGTCAAGGAATATTCACCCGCCAAAAGACGGTAAGCATCCACTTTCCAAACCAGATGTTCGCGATCTCTGAAAGTTGTATTGGCTGAGATCATTTGTCCGGGCATTTTAAGTTCATATTGAATCACGGCTCCGAACAATTCGATCGGACGTGTCTCTTCGTCAAAGCGTTTATCTACTTCTTGTTGCTTTTCCTTATAAAGCAGAGAAAAACAGTCGGTATGATAATGCGTATCGAGCAATTGGCAAATGAGTTCCGGATCAGGATCCGGATCATCATCTTTAGGTTGATAGCCGAGATACAATGAATCCTTAACTTCATCCAGACGGGACATATACTTCCCCCGATCTATCTCAGCGATAAAAGGCCGGATAACTTCGAAACTTAATTCATAAAGACTTCGGTTGTACCAGTCGTAAAATTTCTTTTCCAACCGATCGAGCAATTCTTTCATCTCCAATCCGTTCATTCCGCGATAGGCTGTGTCGTCACCCTGGAACCAAAGCTTCTGTTCCGATTCATTCAGGTAGTTCTTTAGAGGTACGGGTCCTTTATCTGCCAATTCCGGATAGATGCCGGTATAGGTATAATAGGTGTAGAACCAACGAAAATGTTTGGTCAGTGTCTCCTGAGGAGTCACCAAGGGACGGTACATCGGATCTTTAGGATGAACCTGCTCCGCAAACATGCTGACAGAAGGCTCTTCCCTGCCGGCACATACGTTAATCTTTCCCTCTTCTCCAAAATAATTGTGAGTACGGACAGAATCGAAACGTGTCACTACCCAACCAGAGTCCAAAGAAAACATAAAGGGGTTTTTCATCGGATCTCCGGCCATGAATGCAGAATCGGCAAAAGCATATACTTCCCTATGGGCCGAACCGTCAGGATGAATCCGGGTCTTCACCTGATAATAAGTGGTGCAAGACACCATTGAAACCGCCAACAGCAATATCGATAAAAGTTTATTCGTTTTCATATGCATCTGTTTTTAAAGGTTATTCATTCTTCATTATCTGTTCGTACCGGGTATAAAGCCGTTCCCGTTTAAGCATCTCCTTTTTCCGGCTTCGGGACGCGGAAAAGAAGATCTCCCGCTTCTCTCCTGTCATCAATCTCTCATAGCTTCGCTCATCGGTGAGTGTTTGCTCTTGATAGGGTTTCGGTATACGAGTCACCTCTGAGGATAGAATCGGATCGACAGCAACTGCCTCTGCCACCCATAAACCGAGAAGCAGGGTTGCAGCAATAGCAGAACACCAGGCAGCAAAGTTCAATCTGCGGACGGGCCTGTTCCTGAAAGGCGCTGCTTTGACAGCACGCATAATATCCTCGGTCAGTGCGTCCGGATTTTCTAAAACAGGTGGAGTCTTCTTTAATTGCTCCAACCATTTTTCGTAATTCATTTCTTCCTTTTTCATCTTTCTTTATTTATTTCGTTCAACTTCTTACGGATACTTTTTCGTGCAAGATAGAGATTGGCCTTGATCTGGACAGATGTAAATCCGGTGATCTTCTCAATTTCCTTGATTTCCAACTCCTCGATATCCCGCAATGTAAATACAAGCTTTTGCTTAGGGGTCAGTTGTTGCATGAAGTACAGGATATGGGCTTTCAGCTCCCGGTTGACTAACGTGGCTTCAATATTATCATCGGAACAGACAGGCAGTTCGGCAAATGTAATATCAGAGAGCGCACCGGCCGGAGAATGCTGCAAAGCCCGCAGACGATCATAACAGATATTACATGATACCCTGTAAAGCCAGGTGGAAAAACGGAACTCCGGCCGGTACTTATCCAATGAAAGCCAGACACGTAAAAAAGTCTCCTGCACCATATCCCGGGCTTCTTCTTCATCGCACAATAGACGGAAAGCCAAGCGAAAAACGAAAGTCTGATACTCCGCCACAAGCAAAGCAAATGCACTTGCATCTTGCCTCCTGCTCTTTTCAACCAATACCTGTATCTCATTCTGTTCCATAGCTCACACTGTATATGTTGTTTATATATGATACGCAATAAATGAAGAAAGGTAAAATAACGATGGATGATAAACTACAGTAAATGCAAACAAAAAAAACGATGAACAGGCACCCATTTATGTGCAGCCTGTTCATCGTTTATCGTTCAAAAAACGTTCATCGTTACTTATACATCTTGGCTCTCAGCTCTTTGATGTGGTCGGAAGTTATGTACTCGTCATATTCCATCATCTTGTCGATGATACCATTCGGAGTCAATTCAATCACACGATTAGCAACGGTCTGAATAAATTCGTGGTCATGCGAAGAGAAGAGGATATTACCTTTGTAAGTCTTCAGATTGTTATTGAATGCCTGAATAGACTCCAAGTCGAGATGATTGGTCGGAGTATCGAGAATCAGACAGTTGGCATTGCGCAACTGCATACGGGCAATCATACAACGCATCTTCTCGCCTCCCGAAAGAACACTAACTTTTTTCAGTACTTCCTCACCGGAGAAAAGCATACGCCCCAGAAAACCTTTCATATACACCTCGTTGCCTTCGCCATATTGGCTCAGCCAGTCGACCAGATTCAGATCGGTATTGAAATATTCGGTATTGTCCAAAGGAAGATAAGCGGTAGTAATCGTCACTCCCCAGTTGAAATGCCCGGCATCGGGTTTCATATGCCCGTTGATGATCTCAAAGAAAGCGGTCATCGCACGCGGATTACGTGAAATAAATACAATCTTATCTCCTTTCTCCACGTTGAAGTTCACGTCGTTGAACAGCACAACTCCATCTTCGGTCTTCTTACTCAAACCGGAAACTTCCAGAATCTGATTGCCCGGCTCACGTTCCGGAGTAAAGATGATACCCGGATATTTGCGGGATGACGGTTTGATTTCCTCGACATTCAACTTTTCGAGCATCTTCTTACGGCTGGTAGTCTGCTTACTC
This sequence comes from Bacteroides fragilis NCTC 9343, assembly GCF_000025985.1. NCBI lineage: Bacteria > Pseudomonadati > Bacteroidota > Bacteroidia > Bacteroidales > Bacteroidaceae > Bacteroides > Bacteroides fragilis. The sequence goes on along the minus strand of NC_003228.3, from coordinate 2,127,249 downwards.
TTGGCAACATTGGCACTGAAACGACGGATGAACTCTTCCAACTCTTTCTTTTTCTCTTCAGCTTTGGCCTTCTGGTTCTGCTGTTGACGAAGAGCCAACTGGCTGGATTCGTACCAGAAACTGTAATTACCGGCAAAAAGATTGATTTTTCCGTAATCTATATCGACGGTATGTGTACATACAGAATCGAGGAAGTGACGGTCGTGGCTCACAACCAACACGGTATGTTCGAAGTTGGAGAGATACTCCTCCAACCAGGTAACGGTCTCCATATCCAAGTCATTGGTAGGCTCGTCGAGCAGCAGGTTATCGGGATTTCCGTATAATGCCTGTGCCAACATCACACGCACTTTCTCTTTACCGCTCAATTCACCCATCAATGTATAATGTTTGTCTTCTTTCACACCTAAACCGCTCAGCAACATCGCCGCATCGCTTTCGGCATTCCATCCGTCGAGTTCGGCAAACTTCTCTTCCAGTTCGGAAACTTTCAAACCGTCTTCGTCCGTAAAATCTTCTTTAGCATAAAGGGCTTCGCGCTGTTTCATGATGTCCCACAACACTGTGTGCCCCATCATTACGGTATCCATAACCGTAAAAGCGTCCCATTTAAAGTGGTCCTGACTCAACACTGAAAGGCGTTCGCCCGGACCTAATGTAATGTTTCCGGTTGTAGGATCGAGGTCACCGTAAATCGTGCGCAGAAAAGTAGATTTACCGGCACCGTTAGCACCGATGATACCATAACAATTTCCACTTGTAAACTTCAGATTTACATCATTAAACAAAACTCTTTTACCAAACTGTACCGAAACGTTAGAAACTGTAATCATTCTATTATTATTCCTTAATTTATTTATTATCAAAATAACGCGGTGACAAAGGTAGACATTTTTAGTGAATAACGAACTATCAGGAATGTGTCAATCTGACATAAAAGTATTACCTTTGCTGCGTTTTTTGGCAAAACAGACAAACTGGCAAAGTTTTTGCTGCAAAGCCAGTACATCAAAATGCCGTATTGACATGAAACTAAATCCGTTTAACAAGAATAAAAACAGAATAGATATGGATCCGAAAGAAAAGAAAACCAAGCAAGAAGAAGAGTTGAAAGTAGACGATATTCAGGATACCGTTGAAGGACAGTCGCAAAACGAAGAAGCAACTGAAGCAACCGAACCGCTGACCGCAGAGGAAAAGTTGGAAAAAGAGCTAAAAGAAGCTCAGGCTCAAATCGAAGATCAAAAAGACAAATACCTCCGGCTCTCGGCTGAATTTGACAACTACCGCAAACGTACCGTCAAAGAAAAAGCCGAATTAATTCTGAATGGTGGTGAGAAAAGTATCAAAAGCATTCTGCCGGTAATCGACGATATGGAACGTGCACTGACAACTATGGAAACAGCCACAGACGTAAATGCCGTGAAAGAGGGTGTTGAGCTTATATACAATAAATTCCTGTCTATCCTGTCACAGGATGGAGTGAAGGTGATTGAAACCAAAGACCAGCCGTTGGATACAGACTACCACGAAGCCATTGCTGTGATTCCTGCCCCGACAGAAGAACAGAAAGGTAAAATATTGGATTGTGTACAGACCGGATATACACTGAACGGTAAAGTAATCCGCCATGCAAAAGTAGTTGTGGGAGAATAACCGGAACATGAACGAACTTGCTAACATAACTAAAATCAACGAAACTAAAATATGGCAGAAAAAAGAGATTATTACGAAGTGCTGGAAGTCACGAAAGAGTCAACAGTCGAAGAAATAAAGAAAGCATACCGGAAAAAAGCCATCCAATATCATCCGGACAAAAATCCGGGTGACAAGGAAGCGGAAGAAAAGTTTAAAGAAGCAGCCGAAGCCTACGACGTACTGAGCAACCCGGATAAACGTGCCCGCTACGACCAGTTTGGTCATGCAGGAATGAGCGGAGCAGCCGGAAACGGTGGACCGTTCGGCGGATTTAGCGGCGGAATGTCTATGGACGACATTTTCTCTATGTTCGGTGATATTTTTGGCGGCCATAGCGGCGGCGGATTCGGTGGTGGTTTCGGAGGCTTTGGCGGATTTGGAGGCGGAGGTTCTCAACAGAGAAAATTCCGTGGCTCGGACCTCAGAGTGAAAGTAAAGCTGAATTTGAAAGAAATCTCTACAGGAGTTGAAAAGAAATTTAAGCTGAAAAAATATGTGCCTTGTTCGCATTGCCATGGAACCGGGGCGGAAGGAAACAGCGGTTCTGAGACTTGCCCGACCTGCAAAGGAAGCGGATCGGTCATCCGCAACCAACAGACGATCTTGGGAACTATGCAGACGCGTACCACATGTCCGACTTGTAATGGTGAAGGTAAGATCATTAAAGACAAGTGTAAGGTTTGTGGAGGAGAAGGCATCGAATATGGCGAAGAAGTAGTAACCGTAAAGATTCCTGCCGGAGTAGCAGAAGGTATGCAACTCTCTATGGGGGGTAAAGGAAATGCCGGAAAGCACAACGGTATACCGGGTGATCTGCTGATTCTGGTAGAAGAAGAACCACATCCGGAACTGATCCGTGATGAAAATGACCTGGTGTACAACCTATTGCTAAGCTTCCCCACAGCAGCTATCGGAGGTGCGGTAGAAATACCGACCATTGACGGCAAAGTAAAAGTGAAAATAGAAGCAGGTACACAACCGGGTAAAGTGCTCCGCCTGCGTGGCAAAGGTCTGCCAAGCGTAAACGGCTACGGTACAGGAGATTTATTGGTCAACGTTAGTGTATATGTGCCCGAAACGTTGAGCAAAGAGGAAAAAAGCACTCTGGAGAAACTGGAGGAATCAAAGAACTTTAAACCGAGTACTTCAATCAAAGAAAAGATATTCAAGAAGTTCAGAAGCCTCTTTGACTAATCGGCTCCGTTGCCAATTACTCTGATTTATACAGAGAGTACCCTATAAAATGTTGCCCGGACTTACATCTCCTGATGTTGCCCGGGCAATTTTATATCTGAACAAAAGAACGATTTACCTGATAAATAGACTTTTCTGCTATAATGATGGATTATCTTACGATTTAGAGACAGCCGCTTCCAACTTCCCGTCCTTGTTAGCTCAATACCCCGGATTCTGTGTCAGATTGGGGTTCATTAACCGAACCTTTTCCGGAATGGGAAATACCGTAGTATAACCATTCTTCTCACCCGAAAGTTGAGGTCTGCCCGTATAAGTGCGAGTATATTGACGAAACCGGATCAAATCTTGCCTGCGCCACCCTTCCCATGCAAACTCCAACTGACGTTCGGCCAATAGATTAGCTAATGTAGCCGTCCGGAAAGGAGCATTCACACGAGAGCGGACAAGGTTCAATTCTTCATCTCCATTTTCTCCATTACGCACCTTGGCTTCGCTTTTCATGAGTAATACATCGGCATAACGATAGAGTACAATATCATTTTCCATCAGTTTACCGTCTTTGGTGGCAGTTTCATCAATCGCATACTTTTTCATCCGCGCTCCGGCAGTCTTTTCATAAGGAGTATTAGATATATCGACATCCACCTTCCAGGGGAAATATTCCAGCTGGGTACCGTCATCGAGTGTGACGACTTTTCCTTTGAGGTCATATACAATACCGGCAAAATAACATTTGTCAAAACGAGGATCGACTGCCTCTGTATCGTATCCAAACGTACGAAGGACTTCCACAGTGGCACTTGAACCATTCTCTCCTCCCAACCCATAGGCCTTGGCATGATTGTAGTGACGGGAGCGAAAAAGATATTGCATCTGATTGGTATACAGAGTCTTGCTCATCGGGATGGTGAAGATATTCTCAACAGAAGATTCATTGTAAACAGCAAAGTTCGCTTCATAATTATCTTCCAGCCGATATCCCATTGCAGTGATGGCATCACAATAAGCCTCTACCGTCTGCCAGGCATTGAGCCGCTCGCCACCTACTTCAAAATAAATATCTTTTCCATCGGGAAATTGACCGTCGGTCCAATTATTATCCGTATATATTTCAGCATTCAAGGCAAGTTTAGCAAGTAAAAAACAGGCTACGGGACGTGTAATGCGTCCGTAATAATTGCCGGAACGATTGCTATATGCCGTTTCCAGCAAGGGTTCAGACTCCTGCAGCTCTTTCACTACAAAATCGAAAACTTCTTTGCGACTGTTCTGCTTCACTCCTTTCAAAGGAGTGGATGATGAAAGAACCAAAGGGACACGGGCAAACAAATCCATTAAATGATAATAATACAAAGCACGGAAAGCGCGGACCTCCGCCCGATAGACAGGCAGTTCTTCATCGTTATGGGTCTGCTGGTACGTATCGATCCGTTCGAGTGACTGATTGCAAAGACTGACCACCTTATATAAATATTCCCACGTGGCTTGAATGGCATCATTATCCACTCCCCACCGATGCAGGAAAAGTCCTTGCCAGAACCCGCCATCGTACCAGTCACCGCCACGTGTAGGCATAATAGCCTCATCAGTGGTAAAAGTATTCAGATCGTAAATTCCTCTGCCGGTCCCCTGCAAACCCTGGCTATCACTGTAACCTCCGATGTTATTGTACAAGGAGGCCACTGCATTATAATATAAATCTGTTAGATTCTTATAAGCATCTTCCTCAGGAATCTTATCTTTAGGATTCTCATTCAGAAAACCATCACATGAAAACAGAAAACCGAGTCCCCAAAGACAGGCGAACATACATATATAACGACTTTTCATAACTCATCCTCCCATTAAAAATTAATACTTAAACCGAGAGTATAGGTACGCGCCAAAGGATAAGCCCGTTTATCATCCACACCCAAGGTAGAATTGACTGTAGAACTGTTGATCATGGGTGACAGACCGGAGTAGCCTGTGATAGTAGCCAGATTGTTGACAGTGAACGCGAGACGGAAAGATTGCACATACTTTTTCCACTTCGCTACCGGAACATTCCATCCGACAGTAACGTAATCAAAATTGATGTAGTCTCCCTTTTCCAGCCAGTAGTCTGTAGCAGTCTGATCTTTGATATTACGTCCGGGAGCTTTCTTCATCACATTGTAATCGGGAAAAATATTCATATTCATATAGGTCAGTGAAGTGCCGTTATAGATTTTATGACCGAATGCGCCGTTCACCTGTACCGACAGATCGAAACGCTTATAGCGGAAACTGATATTGGAACCGAGTAAAGTTTTAGGGACAGCCTGTCCTGCTACATAACGATCCTCACCATCTTCAAGACTTACCCCTCCCCCATTCAGGTCGGCAATGTCATAGGTATATCCGCCATTTCCATCGGCAATAAGTCCCTTGCAATGGGGCAGATAGAAAACACCTAAAGGTTGACCTACCATTTGATAGACAATATGGTTGTATCCACCATGAAATCCGGCTCCGTCGAGACTTGCCAAACTTTTGTATTCAGGCGCCGAGATATTTTCTCCACCGTACATCCCACTTAAAGAGAGTAACTTGTTTTGCTGAAAAGTAACATTGACATTAACATTCAGTTCCATATCCTGAGTCTTCAAGGGGGTGAGGCCGACAGCTATCTCCGTACCACTATTACGCATGGAACCAATATTGGCCAAAAGAGTGTTATAGGTGAAAGGCGGTACACTGACGTTGTACAGATAGAGCATATCAGAGGTTTTAGAATTATAATAATTAAGAGAGAAAAGAAGCCGGTTGCCAAACATACCAAGATCTACTCCCGCATTGAAAGTGCGTTTTACTTCCCACTTCAAATCGGGATTGGTATTACGCATATTACCCAAAGTCACCACTTGTGAACTACCGACAGGTACCACTCCATTGGGTTTCACCAAATTAAGTGTCGTATAGGAGTCAATGCCACTCTGATTGCCGGCTAAACCGTAGCCAATGCGAAGTTTCAAATTATCGACCAACGGAATACGCTTCATGAACTTTTCCTCACTGACAACCCAGGCACCCGATACGGATGGGAAAAATCCCCATTTATGATTGGCACCAAATTTAGAAGAAGCATCGGTACGTGCATTCACCGTGAAGATATACCGGTCGGCAAACGTATAGTTGAAACGTCCGAGAAAAGATGCCAGTCGAGGCTGTTCAAAATAAGAATTTGTTCCTTCCCAAAGTCGTATGGCACCTGCCTGAAGATTATTGTAACCAAACTGATCGGTATTGAAATTGGTCACAGTAGTATAAAAGCCGCTATAAGTTTCTTTTTGCAGTTCGGCCAGTGCCAGTACATCAAAATAATGCTTGTTCCATTTCTTTTTGTAAGTCAGCATCAGATTGCCAAGCAGTGACTCCATTTTTCTGGTCCCTTTGTATGCTTGTCCATGAGCCCACACAGCCGTAGGCAGATATTGGGAGTTTTCTACAATATTATAGGTATAAGAACCGAAAAGAATCAGTTTCAGTTCACGAAATAAATTAAAAGTCAGCCGGGCATGGGTACTGATATGTGATGTAGCATCATGATCTTTCACTTCCATCCAAGCCAGTGGATTAGTGATCTGGCTGGCATTGGTAATCTGATCCCAGGAATCAGTCTCCGGATTTCGGTGATTGGGATAAGTAGGATTAAAAGTAGCAGCCGAATAGAACGTTTTTTGAAGGTCAAACAAATTATGATTCTTTTGAATAGAGCCAAACATACCCAGTTCACAGACTAAAAAATCGTCAAACACATGTTGGGTCATATTCATATTCGAAGTGAAGTTTTTCATATCTTCATTCAGAATGATACCTTGACGATCCATAAAGCCCAACGAAACACGATAACTGGAAGCATCCGTCCCGCCATAAAATGCAACATGATGATTCTGCTGCAAACCAGTCTGTTCTATCTCTTTCAGAAAATCCGTTTCATTTCCTTTGTCGAGTATGGCAACACCTTGCTGCCGGGCCAGATTACGAAATTCATTTCCGGAGAGCATTTCCAGATTTTTGTAGACAGAAGAGATACCAAAACTCCCATTGTAGCTAACCCTGGTTTTACCCCGGATTCCTTTCTTTGTCGTGATTTCAATAACACCGGAAGCACCGCGGGAGCCATATTGAGCTGTCTCGGAAGCATCTTTGAGAATGGTGAAACTCTCTATATCGGTAGGATAAATAGAAGTGAGCATACTGAGGTCACCAAATACACCATCGACAATGATCAAAGGGTCGTTACCACTGGTCAATGAAGTAGTTCCCCGCAAACGTACGGCATCCAAAGCTGCCGGTCCGTTGGTTCCTTTTTGTATGGTAAGTCCGGGAACACGTCCGCGAATCGCCTCCAGCGGATTGGTTATCTGATCTTTATTCATGCCCAACTCCGTAATTTTTTCTACTGAACCGGAAATATTTTTCTTATTTCCGGTAGCATATCCTACTGTAATAAGTGAATCAATGGGAAAAACAGGCTTATCCTGCGCCTGCAAGATAGAGGGAGTAAACATCAGAAGCAGGGCAAAAGTCAATGTCGGTATACAGATGATCCGGTGTTGTTTCATACTATTAACATTTGAAGGGTTCGCATATAAAATATAACAAAAAAAGAGAGCATCTGGTTGCCCGGATGCCCTCCTTTCTTACTCTATCTGAACAGATTATTTGCTTTCGATCAGCAATGTACCTTTTTTCAGACCTTTTCCTGTTGCTTCAAGTGTGATCTTTCCTGCTTTTTCAGTAGACTGCACAATCGCTGTCATCATACCGCTGAATACTTTCATTTTCGGGGTCTGGAATGACTCAAGAGAAGCCGGATTACCATTGGCTCCTGCACGATAAGTACCTGCTCCCTTCACCTTGAAACTGATCTCATTGTCTGCCAGCGGACAAAGATTACCCTCTTTATCGACTACCTTCACTGTCACAAATGAGAGATCTTTACCATTGGCGTCAATCACGCTACGGTCTGCCACCAACTCAATGTGATCGGGCTTTCCGGCTGTATGAATTTCCTTTTCAGCAACGGCTTTGCCATCTTTATCGTAAGCAACCACTTTTACAGTACCCGGCTCGTATTTCGTATCCATCCACATCAGGCGATAACGTTGCTGACGTTTGAAGTTGGCCACAGAAGTAGAGTCACCGCTATTGTTTACCGTAACGGAGAGATCCTTTGTACGCTTACCCTGACTTTTGCCGTTAATAAACAGTTCAGCCGAAGGATAATTGGTATATACAAATACCGGGGTAACTTCACCCTCACGTCCTTCCCAATTCCAGTGAGGCAAGATATGCAGCGTTTCCTTATCTTTATTCCAATGACTGCGATAGAGATAATAACGGTCTTTCGGAAGTCCGGCAAGGTCTATAATTCCAAACAACGAAGAGTGGCTGGGCCAATCGGTATAGTACGGAGTCGGTTCGCCTAAATAATCGAATCCGGTCCATACGAACTCACCAATGCAATAAGGCAAATCCTCATGCTGGATAAAATCGTCTTCAGGAAGATTGGACCAACCGCAATGCTCTACATCATATGATGAAGACTGATGATCGTCATACTTCTGCATCGCACGACGGACAACAGGGAATTTATAAACGCCACGTGAACTAACGGTAGAAGCTGTCTCGCTACCCAGGATGATCTGTTGCGGAAGTTTTTTGTAGTTTTCCTGATATTTGTGAGGACGGTAATTAAAACCGGCTACGTCCATCACAGCCGCCATATTATTATTGACTACTGCATCGGGAGCATCCATACCCTGAGTAACAGGACGTGTAGGATCTTCACGATGGCAGATATCCTGCAAGAAGCGTGACAGTTTCGGTCCACGGTCACCGTTCCACTGGTCGGGCACCTCATTACCGATACACCACATAACCACGCTCGGATTATTGCGATACTGATGAATCAGATTCACCAGATCTTTCTCTACCCATTCATCAAACACTTTGTGATAACCATTCTGTACTTTGGCTGCTTTCCACTCGTCAAATGACTCGGCCATTATCATCATGCCCATTTCATCACAAGCTTTAATCAATTCGGGAGCAGGCATATTATGTGAAGTACGGATGGCATTGCAGCCCATGTCTTTCAGGATACGAATCTGACGGCGAATACCGGCATCATTGGCAATACCTCCCAACGGTCCGAGATCATGGTGATTGCACACACCTTTGAACATGGTTTTCTTTCCATTCAGGAAGAAACCTTTATTCGGAATAATCTCAATGGAACGAATACCGAATGAAGTAGTATATTCATCCTTCAGAGTATTCCCCTCATATACTTTAGAAACGGCACTATAAAGATGCGGAGTATCCGGAGTCCACAAAGCCGGAGAAGTCACTACGAAATCTTGTTCGAAAACATTGTCATCGAACGGACCTCCCTTCTTTTCGTTGGCTGCCACCACTTTACCATCCTTATCCTTCAGTTCGGTAACAATACGATATCCTTCGAATGCTTTTCCGGCTGGTACATCGAGTTTGGTTTTCAGGTTTACCTTTGCAAATTCATCTTTCACTACAGGAGTAGTCAGCTGAGTACCCCAAGTAGGAATATGGGCATCTTCGTTCACTACCAGATGTACATTGCGATATAATCCGGCACCCGGATACCAACGTGAAGATTCGTTCTCGTTTTCAAGCCGAACCGCCAATGTGTTCTTTTCACCCGGTTTCAAATAAGGAGTGGCATCCACATAAAAACTATTGTAACCGTAAGGCCAATAACCGGCCTCTTGTCCGTTGATATAGACATGTGCGTGGCTCATGGCTCCATCGAAAACCAGAGTAGCCTTTTTGCCCTTACTGAATGAAGGAGCATCAAAATTGAGCCTATACCATCCCACACCGACAAAAGGAAGTCCCCCGGTACGTCCGGCATGCTCCATCGCCTCTTTCTGTCCATCCTGAGAAATGGCTACGTTCTGTTTATCATTATTAATACTGAATGGTCCGTAAATAGCCCAATCATGCGGAACGGTCACAGATTGCCACTTCGCATCATCATACGTAGAGTTACTAAAGTCTTTACTATCCTCACGAGTGAACTTCCATCCCTTCTCAAAGGTTTGTTCCGTACGGACTTGCGCACACGCCAACAGCGGCACAGCGAGCATCGAAGCAAATGCAATTTTGATTTTCTTGTTCATGATTGATTTGTTTTTATTTTAATATAAATTCTATCTTCCCGGCATGTACCAACTCCTCATGACTGATACGATAACCTGCATGTTTCTTTCCATTCAATTTTACCTCCTTAATCAGATCGGCATTATCTCCCGGACGGACAGCAGTAATGACCAGCTCTTTTTCTTTATAATATTTCGGATCCAACTGAATGGTTACTTTGTCAAACGTAGGTGTAGTCAGCGTATAATCAGGCATTCCCGGACAATCAGGATACAAACCGATCATACTGAAAATAGCCCATGCTGACATCGTACCGGTATCATCATTACCGGGAATACCGTCAGGCCGGTCAGTGAAATATTCGGCAAGCAAACGCTTCACCTGTTTCTGGGTACGCCATTCTTCTCCTTTGAAGTAACTGAATAAATAAGGATAGGCAATATCCGGTTCGTTGGCAGGATCATACAAGCCTTCATCAAATACTTTCTGCAGTTTATCCACAAACTTCTTCTTACCTCCCATCAATCGGGTCAAGCCTGCAATATCATGGGGAACATAAAATGTATAATTCCAGGAGTTCCCCTCATGAAAACCGGGACTCGGAGCAAAATTGGCTCCTTCCATCGGATCGAATGGAGAGTAGAATGTTCCGTCGGGTAAAATGGGACGTAATGTACCGAACTCCTTGCAGTAGTAATGTTTATATCCCAGCGAACGGTCGTAGAATAACTTCGCATCTTCTTTCTTTCCCAGCGCCTGGGCAAAACGTGAGAGCGCATAATCGGCTATATAATATTCCAGTGCATGCGATACAGAATTATCATACTGCTCTGTCAGGGGCACATATCCTTTCGCAATGTAATCATCTATGTCGGGACGCATTAAATTATCTTTGCCAGGTGTCGTAGCAGACTTATACATAGCTTCATAGGCTGCTTGTACATCAAAGTCACGCAACCCTTTCATCCAGGTATCCACGATAACGGGAATACTCGGATCACCCTCCATGGTAAGTGTCTCACGCCCGTAAAGCTCCCATTTGGGCAACCATCCGTGCTCCTTGTACATATCTACCATTGTACGAACCATATCCAACTGCCGATCGGGGAAAAGCAGTGTCATCAACTGATGTACATTACGGTAGGTATCCCAAAGCGAGAATACAGTATAACGGTTGCCTTTTGTCGTAAGAATCTCGCTACCTTCCATAGCCGGATATTGTCCGTTCACGTCCTGCAAAATATTCGGATGAATCAACAAATGATACATGGCGGTATAGAATACTCTTTTCTGCTCTTCGGTACCACCTTCTACAAGAATCCGTGAAAGATCATTCTGCCACATGGCACGCGCTTCGGCACGAATCTGATCAAATCCCTTTCCGGCCTGCTCTTTCTCTAAATTCAGACGGGCATTGGCTATGCTGACAAACGACACTCCCATACTGACTTCGATCGTTTCACCTTCGTCGGTATCAAACGTAAACCAAGTACCGATATCATCACCACTCATCTCTTTGGTATAAGCAGTATACAGCTTATTTTTACCGGAAGTATTATCCCACTGCGCTTCCACCGTCATCGGACGCATCTTCTTCCAATAGCCACGTGCACGAGGAGTTTTGTTAATACGCATCACAAAATAAATGGGAAATACGGCCTGCGGATTATAACAGAATGTACCGAGCAGCTTACTCCCCTCTATTTCGGTGTCACTGACAAAACGAACGGTAGCCCCGGTTTCATTGGTCAATCCTTCGCCCAGATTCAAAAGGATATTACTTTCTCCTTTGGGAAAAGTAAAACGGCTGATTCCGGTACGCAAAGTAGCCGAAACCTCATTCTTAATCCCATATTTAGTCAGAACATTTGAGTAATAACCCGGAGTGGCTTTCTCGTCTTTATAGGCACTTCCGTATTGTAAATAATCAACGTTCAATTTTCCGGTTGTGGGCATCAAAAGTAAGGAGCCCAGCTCCGGACATCCTACTCCACTCAGATTAACATGTGAGAATCCGGTGAAATAGGTATTGGTATGTTCATAAGGTGTAGACCACCACTGGCTGTCTTTATCTATTTTATTACCAACGGATTTGTCCCCCATCACATTAAAAGGAACAACCGACATCATTCCCTGCGGACAAATAGCTCCGGGGTTCGTTGTTCCGTAATTCGTCGTTCCGACGAACGGATTTACATAATCTACCGGATTCTCTTGCGCAGAAGCCACTGCTATAAATAGCCAGGCAGCTGCAAATGATACAAAATAAGGTAGTTTCTTCATTCTTTCAATACTATTATTTATTAATATATACGTTTGGTTTCACCCGCTCTGTGAGGAAGGTTATTCTACAACGATTTCGTCGGTAAACACCCAGCCTCCAAACTCTTCTCCGGCACGAGCCTGATAGCGGATGTATCGTCCTTTGGCTTCCCCATTCCATGCGTAGTTTTTAAAGACCACAGCATCCGACTTCACTACTTTATGTGTCTGACGACTCAATTCGGTGAAGTTCTTGCCATCCTCCGAAACAGAAATTATCACTTCGGTAGGCAAAAAGACTTCCGGACCTACTACCTGCATAAAATCTGCGCCAATCGAATGCAAAACAGTCGACTCACCCATATCGATAGTTACATCCAAACGATCACGGGAAATAAAGCCCTGCCATACCCCATCACTGTAAGTCCAGCTACCCCGGATTCCGTCAGTCAGGGTTTTATCGCCTTGCGCCGGATAAGACGCATTGTAAGGAGCATTATATTTAACCGTTTTGCCCAAGGCAAGATGCTGAACCGGTTTTGACGCTTCAGGCCGATTACCGATCTCCTTTTTCAAATCAAACGGATGATATCCCTTGGATTGTAGATATGCTACGGCTTTTAGAGCACGCGGGCGAAAATCAGTCCATGATTTTCGTTCGGGAGCAGACCAAGCCACTTCGGCCAACGCAAGAATACGAGGATAAATCATGTATTCACAATGCTCGTCAGTCTGGATGTATTCCGCCCAAAGATTGGCTTGGACACCATAAATCAGCTTCGCTTCATCAGGTGTAAGTGAGGCAGGGATCGGATTATAAGAGTATACCTTTTCCAAGGGCAGATATCCGCCAATAGCCTCAGGTTGGGAATAAGGTGCATCTTGATAACCATCTATATAACAATGTGACCCGGGAGTCATAATCGCCTGATGACCGGATTTTACGGCATCGATACCTCCTTGTTCACCACGCCATGACATCACAGTAGCATTGGGCGCCAGTCCTCCTTGCAAAATCTCATCCCATCCTAACAGTTTACGTCCATGAGCATTGAGAAATACTTCTACGCGATGGATCAGGTAACTCTGTAATTCATCCACATTAGCCAAATGCTCATCCTGCATGCGCTTTTGGCATTTAGGACAGGTTTTCCAAGCTACCTTACCGGCTTCGTCGCCTCCAACATGAATATATTGAGAAGGGAAAAGCTCCATGACCTCCGTCAACACATCCTCAAGAAACGTAAAGGTTTTCTCGTTTCCGACACAAAAGTCGGCATCCTTGTAAGGCTCTCCCGAACAGGACAGTTCCGGATAAGCGGTCAGAACCTCTTCTGAATGAGCCGGCATTTCGATCTCAGGAATAATGGTAACATGGCGCTCGCGTGCATAATTGACCAATTCACGAATATCATCCTGTGTATAATAGCCGCCTGAAGCCCCCGGAGCATCGAAACGACAATATTTACGTCCACCTTCATTCCACCATTTTTTCCAGTTAGCTTCCGGACGCCAGGCGGCAAATTCTGTCAATAAAGGATATTTCTTAATCTCGATACGCCACCCCGCAGCATCTGTTAGGTGTAAATGTAAACGATTGAGTTTATAATAAGCTAATGCATCTATCTGCTTTTTTACAAACTCCTTGGAGCGAAAATGCCTTGAAACATCGAGCATCAGCCCCCGGTATTCAAATCGTGGTGAATCTTGAATCGTCGTAGCCTGAACTGACCAAGTATCTCCCATTGCAGGCTGTGCCATTTGCAAAAGGGTCTGTACGCCATAGAATAATCCGGCTCCGGAAGTAGCCTGCACTGTTATTTTACGGGGAGTAACTTCTAAGGTATAGCTCTCGGGAGAGGGTAACTGAGAGTTATCCTTTGTTATCAGCAATGAGACTACATTCTCTTTGGCTTGTTTTTTGGAACTTTTAAAGTGAATGGGTAATGTCTCCAGATAATCCATCATCATTTTCTTCTCCTTACCCTTCAGATTGGTATACAACAGGGTTTCACCGGAAAATTGAAAAGTTCCGCTTCCTTGTTCCATCTGGAGAGGTATGGGAATGACAGACTGCGCTTTCATACCAGCTGTTGCTATCATCAAACCGGCTGCAAGCAAGAAAGTACAAATTCTCATTGTAGGTTTTATCATGATATGATTGGTTTTAGTTTTTTGTTTTCAATGCACAAATATAAGTAAAATGTCAGATTATCTGCAATTAGTCAATCATTATCTTAGCTATTTCCGGAGTACGGATCCCCGGCTTCAACTCACCATTGATGTTAAAGAAGGTCTGTCCCTGTCCTGTTGTCAATGCAGCACCGGCACGAGCGACATCTTGGCTCCGAACAGCCTCTTCCCATTTATCCCGACGTGTGTTGTAAATCAGGATACGGTCATTGAAACGATACCATTCAGCCGGATGCAACATATATGTTTTTGCTTCAGATTTCAAACTGTCTACAGCTGCCTGATTACCGCCGGTCACTGCTGCTTTCATCATCTCCTCGCGTTGCAGGGCAGACAAGAAAATATCTTTATTAACCCCACCGGTGCAAAGTATCAGACTGTCTGTCAGAGCTATACCTGCACCTCCACCTAAAGCTACAGGCACAGAATCACTCCCTATCGGAGTAGAGACGGGTTGCCATTGTTGCAAAGAGGGGGAATAACAGTATCCGTCAGTAGAAAGAGTTGCAGACCGCCCATCGAATGCCCCGGAAAAACCTCCCCACAGATATAAAAGTGTCTCATTCTCTTTACGCTGCCCCACACATACAGGCTGTACACGGGGAGCACCCGGAAAATCGGGAAGTTGTTGCCAGCCGGTCTCAGGGTTGCCCAGATTGAGGCAATAAAGCCCATTCGAAGGCTTGCCATTCACATTGCCTCCGGCTACAAAAAGGGTATAATCAACAACCGAACCACTCATGTTATCCATCGTACAAGGTAAAGATGGCAGCGTATCTACAATCACAGCTTGTTTATCATCACTCAAAGAAAGGCGGTAAACGGTAGATAAGGATCCATTTTCATTCGATCCACCCACACACACTATCCCTCGAGGAGTCGATACTGAGACTCCATAAGCAGCAGCAACGGGCAGCTGACCTACTTTTCGCCACACGAAAACTGAATCTGCAGAAGCGTCAGCAGCATAAATACCTTGGTAGAATTTCTTCTTCCCTCCTTCAGCTGCCGGAGTTTCCGGAAAATTACATCCGCCGGCAATCAATAATTCTCCCTGATAGATGCCGGCATAACATGCCGATACACCCAAAGAAAAACCGGGTTCTCCTTCGGGGAATCCGGTCATTTTCTGCACGCTAATCCCTTCTTCATTAGGCGCAACTTGCCGGGAGCTGCACGAAGCAGCCATCCCGGCAAGTAAACATCCAATGATAGAAAGAAAACGAATCGTTTTAGTTTCTGTCATTTCTATTTTTTCAATTCAACGTAATTTCATCTACAAATAAGAAGCCCGGATTACCTTTACCACCATGCCATGCCGGAATCGAGTGTTCCGATGTTGCAATCACTTTCACATAACGGGTTTTTACCGGATCAAAAGTCAATTTGTGCTCGTAAAGGCCATTACGATCCGTCTCTTTCATTTCAGGATATGCTTCAGAAGCTACCTTTGTAAAAGTCTTATCGTCATCTGATACTTCAATTGAGAAAGAACGTGCATCAAATACCCAGTCGCCCTTTTCAACACAAGTAGTGATAGCTACACTGGAGATCTCGGTAGGTTGTTGCAAGTCAATCGTTACATCCATATCATTTTTATAAAAAGCGATCCAACGACCTGTTTTATAATTGCCATTTCCTTTCAGTCCGTCTACTAATGTAGAAACACCACCAAATTCATATTGCTTGTTTACAGGCTGATTGGCCTTAATAGGTTTTGAAGTAGATTTACTGAAAACAATCTGTTCAGTCAGCATTTTGCTGTTTCCGGTAGGACGGACAGCAACCGCTTTCAGAGTACAACTTTCCTTGATTGTAAGAATACTATCACACACAGGAGAAGCTGCCGTAGGCTCAGTTCCATCTAATGTATAATGAATGGGAGCACCGTCAATAGTAGTCATCACTACGTCTACTGCTCCTGTGGCCGAATTAGCTACAAATTCAGATTTCACATCAAATACATGTTTGGCATAATTATATCCTTCAGCATCATAAATATTAATCAACTGCGGCAAACGGCTCAGGAAGTTATCATAATTCTTCTTTTCAGGATTAGACCATTGAACTTCTGCTAAAGCAGCCCAACGCGGCAACACCATATACTGAGCCTGAGAGAAAGTAGGAATGTATTCCGTCCAAAGATTAGCCTGTACGCCAATAATATGTTTTTGTTCTTCCGGTGTCAATGAAGAAGGCATCGGTTCGTAACCATAAACTCTTTCCAAAGGCACATAACCACCGATAGCCAAAGGTTCATTCTCTGTATCCTTGGTCTGATAGTAGTCAAAGTAAAGATAAGTGTTCGGGGTCATGATAACATCATGTTTCTGCTTGGCAGCTTCGATACCGCCACCTTCGCCGCGCCATGACATCACTGTAGCATTCGGGGCCAGTCCACCTTCCAGGATTTCGTCCCAGCCAATAATCTGACGTCCATGTTCGTTCAGGAATTTTTCTGCATGATTGATAACAAAACTCTGCAAATACTCTTCTTTTGAATGTTTAGCGTCACTCTTGATTCCCAAGGCCTTGATACGAGCCTGGCACTTCGGACATTTCGCCCATTCAGTCTTCGGACATTCGTCACCTCCGACATGGATATATTCAGAAGGGAAGATATCCATTACTTCCGTCAGGACATCATCAATAAAAGTCAGCACACTGTCGTTTCCGGCACAAAGCACCTGATCAGATACTCCCCATATTTTCCAAACCTCATACGGTCCACCTGTACATCCCAAATGCGGATAAGCGGCCAATGCTCCCTGCATATGTCCCGGAAGGTCGATTTCAGGAATAACAGTGATATAACGATCTGCAGCATACGCTACGATTTCTCTGGCTTCTTCCTGAGTATAGAAACCACTGTAAGGTTTTCCGTCATATTCACCGGAATTACGTCCGATTACAGTTTCCGATCTTTTTGAACCGATCTCAGTCAGTTTAGGATACTTCTTGATTTCAAGTCTCCATCCCTGATCTTCGGTTAAGTGCCAGTGTAAACGGTTCATGTTATGCAAAGCCATCATATCGATGTATGTCTTTACTTCGTCTACTGTGAAGAAATGGCGACCTACATCAAAATGGGCACCACGATAACTAAAACGAGGATAGTCGCTAATCTCGACAGCCGGCAATGAAGGAGTTGTACCGATAGCTACCGGAATAGACTTACGTAAAGTCTGGATACCATAGAATACACCAGCTTCAGTAGGAGCAGCAATAGTTACACCATCTGCGTTCACACTCAACTGATAAGCTTCGGGGTTTTCTGATTCCATACCCAACTTAAGCAGAATAGCACCTTTGCCCTCAGTACCTGCTTCAACGGCATAATCCTTACCTGTGGCTTTCTTCAGATAATCAGCCAGGAATTGGGCATTGCGTTGCATCTTTTCATTTCCTTCCGGATAGATGATTTTTACACTACCATTTAATGTAAATGGTTGGCTTTGAGCAGTCGTAATTTCCTGAGGTAAAGGAATTACCTGGTAATTAGCTGTAGTTTCTTTGTCGTTACACGAAGAAATAAATCCCGTGAGCGCCAGTAAACCGGCAATTTTAAAAAGATTTCTCATACAAATTATTTAATAGGTGTTAGTTATAGGTATCTCGTACATGTTTCACTGTGATATTCAAGCTTTCTCCCTTCTTAATCTCCGGAGACGTTATCGTTATTTTTTTGTTTTCACCCGGCAACAGATCGAAGAAATTATCAGTGAAACGGGCTCCTTGAACAGGAATCTGGACAAAGACATCTTTTGCCAGTTTAGGAGATGACAAGGTCAGTTCACACTTCCCATCGAGTTGTTTCACTTTCATGGAAATAGCTGTCTGAGGCAGCTCCAAATTCTTGGTTTTATCAAAGAAATAAACTTCTTCAGCCACTTTCCTACCTGATTTATCTTTCAGGCTAAGTAGTAGAAAACTGCTCTTTCGCTGTTCCGGATTCACCCAAGTGTCCAACGGTTTACGCACGATACAAGAAGAAGTATTCATCGGTACCTCAACTGCCTTGATGACTTCTTTGTCTAATGTCTTGCCATTAAAATCAATGACTTTCATTTCAAGTGTAAGCTGACTCTGCTTTTCCAACATATCGGATATCAGATAAATATTCAAGCTATCGCCTTCCTGTATTGCATTGACCAGTAACGGCGCAAAAGCACGCTTTGCCTGATAATGCAACGCTTTCCAATTGCCATAATAGTCTATACTGGACCAGGAAACTACCGGCCAGCTATCATTAAGCTGCCAATATAATGTCCCCATACAATAAGGGCGGTTACGACGATGTGCTTCCATCCCATGACGCATGCCGTGTCCCTGAAGCACAAGTCCGATATACACAAAGTCTTCAAATTTCTCAGGAACGATATAATCACGTTCCATATAGGTACGTATCAAGTCATTACCAATACTGCTTTTCTGATGCCCATTCATCACTTCCGACTCAATCTGATAGTCTTCCGGAGCAGCAAATGTAGCAATCGTCTTCATTTCCGGGAACGACTGGAAACCAAATTCACTCATAAATCGCGGTAAATCCGTGTCTAATGATTCGAATGTTTTTTTGCCGTACCACACTCCCCAATTATGACTGTCACCTATGCCCCACGACTCCGGACGTCCCCAATTTGCAAAATAAGGAGAAGAATGCTTGTAAAAACGGCCTTCATCGAGTTCCTGTACTTTGGCAGGAAGCAATCCCCGGAACAACTTATCATACCCCCGGAACATATTTTCATACACTTCCGGAGTATAGTTTTTCTGCCATCCCCAATATTTCAATCCTTCCAGAATCTCATTATTTCCACACCACATGGCCAATGAAGCATGGTTGCGCAGACGTTTGATATTATATTCAGCCTCTTCTTCTACCCGCTTCAAGAAAGTAGGATCGCTGGGATAAGCAGTACAGGCAAACATAAAATCCTGCCAAACAAGAATACCATTTTCATCTGCCAGATCATAGAAACGATCATCCTCATAAGTTCCTCCCCCCCATATACGTACCATATTCATATTGGCCTCTTTCATGTCCCGGAACAGGGTCCTATAACGCTCAGTGGTTATACAGGGAAGCAATGCATCATCAGGGATATAATTGGCTCCTTTGGCAAACATCGGGATACCATTCACTTCAAAATAAAAAGATTCTCCCTCTTTATCTTTTTCGTTTACCACCCGTATCGTACGAAGTCCGATGCGATGCTGGCGCGAGGCAATTGTTTTACCGTCACATATCACTTGTGCTGAGAAATCATATAAATGAGGTTCTCCCCATCCATTGGGCATCCAACGTACAGGGTTCTGAATATCCAACGGAATATGAATCTTATTTAAACCCGGTTTTAACGTCACGTTCTTCTTTACTGTTACTTCTTTCCCTCCTTGCAATGAATAAGAGATCAAAACCTCAGCAGATTTTTCCTTCTCTGAAATGCTATTAATTTCCAATTCATTAGAAAGTTTTGCGACTTGATCTGTCAGGCTCAACTGTTTCACATGATAATCGGCAATAGTGGCAACATCATAAAAACGAAGAGTCACAGGACGCCAGATACCGCTTGTAACCATGCGGATTCCCCAGTCCCATCCATAACTATAAGGTGCTTTTCTAGTAAATACACTAAGACGCTTTTCGTGATGATCATTATCAGCCGGATAATTAAATCCATTGGATGACCATTGTGGAAGAGTTTGTTTTATAGGAGAATGAAAATAGACATGCAGCAAATTCTCACCTTTACGTAACACCTGTTTAACAGGAACCGCATAACCCACAAACATATTATCTGATTTCAAAACCAAAGAACCGTTCAGATAAACGTCAGCATAGGTATCCAATCCCTCAAAGAAAAGCTGGGCGGCATCCCTCTTTAATTGTTCCTCTGTAACGACAAAACAAGTTTTATATTCCCAATCTTCGTCCTCCACCCACTGAATCTTTTTTTCATTGGTCCCATAGAACGGATCAGGTAGCAGTTTATGATGAATCAAATCCTGATGAACTGTGCCCGGAACAGTAGCTGGCAGCCATTTTTCTGTTCCTACCTGTGAAAACGACCAATCGTCATTCAGCATTAACACATCCGAAGTGTCTTGGTTTTGCCCATAGGCTAAACTGCAACAACATACAAGTCCATACAATAACTTTTTCATCATAAACTGCTCACTTTTTCAAGTTTATTTTCCCCAGTCCGTACGGAACGTAGATGCCGGTAAACCGTCACCGTTGACTAGATTGGCACGGGTAAAAGGTTGCCAACCGTAACGCACGTGAAGAGGATTTTTCACTTCTTTACTATATACTTTAATTTGATTTCCTACGATTTTGGCTGTGGCCGGATAATAAATATCCTCTGTTTCTGCCACTTCGAATGTCTGTAACGGCTTTCCGTCCGATGCATGCATACCCTCGGCACAATCGAATGATACATAAGCAGCGCCATCACGAAACTCTACATTACGGAACATTGGTCCCGAAGGTGTAACATTCTTCTTTCCATAAGTTTGATTCAAAGCCCAATGAGCCAAACGCTCGCCTACCGGCTGCTTATGTTTGGGATGCACATCAAGTGAATCACCCAGGTCACTCGATACCGCCATACCCGTATGAGGTATTTCATACATCATTCTACGCTGGCTATCACGGAACCAAGGCCATGACGGACGGTTGATACTTGACAACTGTACATAATAAAAAGGTAAATTCTCATTTTCCCAGTTTTTACGCCAGCTCTCAACCAAGAGCTTAAACAATTTCTCGTGTGCCTCACGATTATGTGCATTCGATTCACCCTGATACCAGATGATGCCTTTAATAGGATATTGCTCCAAAGGACGAATACCTGCCTCATATAAATAACAAGGTTCGTAAGGATGACGTTGCTGCTTATTAACAGCCTTTTTCACATTAAGAGCAGCGCGACCGCGCACCCAATCCTGAATAAAGTCATTTTGAGTCCAGTTACGTAATATAGCAGGGAACTTATACTCCAATGTACTGCGATCAACCCATGCTTCAGTAGGCGAACCACCGATCGCATTACAAATTAATCCTACAGGCACTTTCAGGCTATCCTGCAGCATTTTGCCAAAATAATAGGCCACAGCAGAAAATGAACCTGCTGTTGCAGGTGAACAAACCGTCCATTCGGTATCTTTATAATACTGCAAATGATTCAACGAATCCAATACGGATGTATCCCACTCCACTGCATCCGTACGCCAGCGTGCCTTCATATCGAACAAACGAATCTGATCATTAGCAGCCTGCGGAATATCTCTTTTAGCCGTTTTACTCCAACTCAAATAAAATTCCATGTTAGATTGTCCGGAACAAAGCCACACTTCTCCAGCCAAAACATTATTGAATGTTTGTTTCTGTTTTCCGGCAGAGACAGTCAGTGTATATGGACCACCGGCCTTTAACGGCTGAATGGTGACAGCCCAGTCTCCATTGGAAGCAGCCTTTGCAGTCAACTTCTGTTTAGCTATTGAAACAGTCACTTTTTCACCCGCATTTGCTTTGCCTCGGATAGCCAACGGCTCTCCGTGTTGAAGTACCATGTTATCAGTATACAACTCAGATAGATGTAACCCTCCAAAATCTCCTGTAATCGCCGAATATACCGTTTTTGCAAGAATACCGGCTCCCTCTACGTTAGGATGTACAGCATCCGGAAGAAGATAGGGGTAAGGATAAAGCGGTTCATGGAAATCCATTAACTGAACTCCTGCATATTTAGCTATCGTCTCAATACTTTGTTGAATTTCTCCATGCCAATCACGGGTACCTGACTCAAAACGAGGATGACGGTCAGCGATCGGTGTCAAACGGGCAATAATAATATGACATTTAGGATTAGCAACTCTGAAAGAATCAATCAACGCCAGATAATCTTTCACGAAACTGTCACGATAGTTCGGCCAATCACGTGGATCCGTATCATTAATACCCAAATGGATAACAACAATATCACCGGCAAAAGCAATTGCCTTTTTAAATTCTTCTTGCTGCATGTAAGGACGATGTCCCTTATTCAATAAGGTAGCTCCTGATTTCCCGAAATTTCCAACTTCGTAAGTCTCCCCTAGGAGTTGTTGCAACTGTGATGGGTAAGAGTCCGTTGCAGGATTCGGAAGAGTATATCCGTATGTAATACTATTCCCTACACAAGCCACTTTCACCCGCTTCTGTGCGGATAAAATGGTGCATACCATCAAGAACAGAGATAAGAATAGTATCTTTTTCATTTCTTATTTATATAAGGTTTAACAATATCAACCCATTTTAAGTAGCCTTTTCCCAGTAAATGTAAACCATCATTAGTATACTCAATATTCATTTTCCCGGTCTTCTCATCAACAAAATGAGAATAAAGATCGATATAGGTCACATTCTCTTTATCAGCAAGATACATCAGTCCTTCATTGATCTTTTTCACTTCCTGCCAGCGTGACGTATGTCCGCCAAACATCTTATAATGATCGGTTACCGGAAGTACACTTTGCAAATATAGCTTTGTTTTTGGAGAATCTTGTTTAATTTTTTGAGTAATCATACCAATACGGTTCACAATTGTATCTGCAGAAGTGCCCCGGCTTACATCATTTATGCCGATCAACAAGAATATTTTGGCGGGTTTTCCTTTCAAAATCGCATCCAGCCGATCATAAACACCCATACAGATATCACCACTGATTCCTCGGTTCTTGACATGCTTATTATTCAATAATTCACTCCATTCTCCCCCGTTGGTAATGCTATTACCCAGAAAAATGATATCTTTTGAAGTCACAGGCAACTCCTCAAACAGAGTTGCACGTTGATAATAGAACGTAGAATATTTGCGTTCCTGTGCGTTGCTCGCCATTGAGGCGAGCAACAACATCATTAATAAAATTTTCTTCATTCGTTTTTATTTTTTCTCAATCACTTCGTTTTGTCGGGCGAATAGATAAGTCCGTCCACTGCATTTTCTCCGTCAGGAGTTACAAAAACTGTAGTAAACATCCACTTCACCAACCGCACCTCGGGCATATTGAATTTGCCAACCGGCAATTTCAGGAAAACTTTATTCCAGCCTTTATTCAGATGGACGGCGATAGGTGGACGTGCCACACAATTTTCATTTCCCAACGCTATTTCATTACTCTTTGTACGATGAGTAGCTGTCCATACAGGTGGCTGTATTTCTTCATTATTGATCCAGATACGGCTGCCTTTATAGTCCCATTTACCTTGCAATGGAGCCAGGTCCATTTCCGAACGACCATAATTCTGGAATTCAGCCCACAGCCCTACTTCCTGATCTTTCGGAGAGTAAACCCATGTATAGGCATAAGCCGTATGATTCTCTTGCGGATCTTTATAGAAAGTAGGTACCATTTTCCCCCATACATGACGAAGATAGATACCCGCACCAATGGCAGGGTGTACCCCATACTCTTTTCCTTCATATAAATAAGAATCCTTCAATTCCTGTTCCGGAGGAAAGACTTTATTCAAATCTCCACCATTAGGAAATGCATCAGTAATATTCCATTTTACATTCGTCTGTTTTACATAGGCGAACGGATATCCCTTAAATGTATGCTCTTTATGCCAAAGCATACGATTCTCAAAATCAGCAAATTCTTTAAACTCCGGAGAGCCTTCAGAAGGTAAGATAGTACCATTCTTATCAAAATATTCTGTACCTCCGCCTTTCCATGCACGTTCAGCAATAGCCAGCATATTAGGATAGAAATTATTCTCAAGTATAATATTGCGTTCGTTAGCTACGTAACGGTCATTCCAGATGGCAAGAATTGTCCCTGCAATATCGTCACTTCCTTGCTCAACATTATAAATACGGCTGTTATACAATGCAATGATATCGCCAAAAGTATCAAAATGATTGAGATAATGAAACTTAGAATCAATTGCGGGAATACCTTTTTGGGCTTTTCCACGATAACTCCACAAATGCGTCATATCAATCTCGCCAGGTTTATAATGCCATCCCGGATTCCACGAAATGACTTTCTTTCCTTTGGCACGGACATATTCGACCATTTCCGGAACAAACTTTGGATTGGTAAATCGAACTTCATCCGTACCAATATGAAGATAAGGTACATCAAAAGTCTCGCAAACTTCATCTACCAGCAATTTAAGAATTTTCATTCCTTCCGGGCTCTGCATATCATGACGGAATGTACGGACAAAAGCCCCACTATGCCCCGGCATATCAAATTCCGGAATTAAAAGTATATTATGCGCTTTACAAAAAGCGACTAAATCTTTCGCTTCTTCCAATGTATAGTATTTACCCGGCATACGAGTCGTGTTCACACTGTCATTCAACATCGGAAAAATTTTACTTTGCAATCTCCATGATTGATTTTCAGTCAGATGCCAATGAAAAACATTAATTTTAAATCGTGAAAGAACAGCAATTTCACGTTTCAATTCTTCAATCGACATATACGTACGCCCTACATCCTGCATAAAGCCGCGTATTCGGAAAGCAGGCCAGTCAACAATTGAACAACCGTTGAATGTTGCCTTTTTCTTTTGTACATCCTGTAGCTGGGCCAAAGTCTGCATAGCCCAATACACACCATGCTCCGTCACAGCCTCAACCGTAACTTTGCCATTATTTACCACCAGGCGATAAGCTTCGTCTGCGTTCAAAGGTACCTCTTCTAACGAAGGTACCAGTTTCACTTCAATACTTGCACGAGCTTTGTCATCAATCACTCCACCCCTATCAACAACAAAAGCTTCCCACTCTTGCCGAAGCACCGGAGTAGAAAGCTTTGTTCTGCCCAGCACAAAACTGGAACCTAAAGGGGTAAACTTTTGCGGTTCCGGGAGCAGGTGATATTCACCTGCCCGAACCGAAGAAATTGTGCATAAGTAAATAATGAAACTGATTAAGAAAATTTGTTTGTTTCTCATCGGTATTTATTTAGTTTATGGGGGAAATCTCTCATTTAATAATGTCTTTCAACTTCACAGCCTGGAATGTCATGTGCGCCACACTACTTTCATAAAGAATACCAATCGTCTCTTTATCAATCATAGAGAGGCAAGAATAACCCCAGTTATTGCCTTCATCCAACAACAGCTGATGTTCGGGTGACCAAGTCACACCGCCATCCAAACTTATTTTAATAGTAGTATTATAGCGTCCTTTTGTCGTATTAGGATTAGAGAAAATCAATAAATCCTTGCCCAACACATTATCTTTTGCTTTCACACTGATCAAACTAGCCATACAAACAGATTCCGGCAATGCCTTACGAGAAGATTCATGTTCCGTCCATGTTTTACCCAAATCTTTTGTAATAGCCACAGCGCGGCTTCCTCCGCGATTATCACGCATATTCAACATCAACACTCCGGGTTCGACCTCAGCTACCTGGGCTTCTGTGGTGTTCGTACGTGCATAATTGTGCATCTTCCAGTTCTTGCCACCATCTTTACTGTACATAATACCGGCATTGGGCACACGTGTCGAATCGATAAACTGAGTTGGGAATACCAAAGTACCGTCACTCATAGTGATACCCCTACCCGGTCCCTGCAACAAGAAATACCAAGAAGGATCTTTCACCTGCTCTGTAATATTAATAGGTGCAGACCATGTTTTACCATCATCTGTACTTTTAGCTAAAACAAGTTGTGCTGTATGGTTCATATCCATACCCGGATGTGAACTCCACCATGCCCGCTGATTACCCATACCATGGGTCCAGGCAGCAACCACCCAAACATTATTTGTTTTTGTATCAACAAGGATAGAAGGGTCTCCTACCCCATTCTGACCGGCAGGCAGACCACCGAATTCTCCAAAAGCCAAAGGCAAACGCATTTTTTCCCAAGTTTTTCCACCATCTGTACTGCGGCTTAAACCAACATCAACATGCTCCTGCAAGTCAACACTACTGTTATAACGTACATCATAAACTCCCAGTAACGTACCTTTATTAGTAGTCACCAATCCCGGAATACGGAATGCGGCAGAATTATCGTCTCCGGCATGGCGCACTCCTACTCCCATACGGTGTTCTATCCCATTTTCTGAAACTACATCCAACAGGGCTTTTTTGCCATCCAAAGTAATTGAAGCGATATCCGCAGTCACCTTGCTGGTAAGCGAAGTGCCCGGCTTCATTTGCAAACTAATCCAGAAATAATTGATTCCGGGAAACAGTTTCTGATCTCCTTTCAGAACAACCTGATTACCGGGATTAGTCACCTCCGATTTTTTGATTGAATAAGACGGATTGGCGGCAAGTGTTTTCCCCGGAGTGTTACTGGAAATATATCCAACAGGAGCAAAACGTTTTTTACCACTATCCTGCAATGCTTCAGTACCTCCATAATAAAGCTTTATGGACTGAATTTCAGAAAGATTCACTCCTTCACCCAAGTTTAACACTACATCGTTCAGGGTCTGGCTCTCTTTAGCATCCAAACGGAGATAGAATAAGACATTATCCTGCCTTTCTATCAAAATAGGAATACGTGTTTCACGAACAAAAATGGTATCTGCTGCTTGAACTATCGGTATAGCACACAGAAAACAGAAAAGCGAAAATAGAATTACGGCTTTTTTCATGGTATCGACTAATTAATATTTATGTTATCGGGAGCAAAGATAGTATTTTTTATTATATAACGGTTATATTAATTAAATATTTTATTATATACGGTCGATTTAATAAACAAGACACTATTCGACGCAAAGCACTAAACCATCGGAAATAAACATATTCAAAGCGGTCATTGAAGACTATCCCATCAATCAGGATTTGGATTGTATTTAAAAACAAAGAGAGGGATGTTATCTCGAGCAACATCCCTCTCCTTTATCTTATTTCGGTGATCTATTGAAAACTCAATTATTCTTCAGCCACTTCCCCAATCTTAGTTGACCAATAAGGATTCTGATACAATACAGATGTCTCTGCTTTTTCATCCGGAGACAGCAATTCCATCTCACGAACCGGCACAGGATTGAGATAATGTGCCTTCTGCCAGGTATACCCATCGTATACATCATTATTGGTTTTCAAAATAGCATACGGACGCAGGTATTTAAAGGAGCGTGAAGAGATATTAGAACCTTCTTCACCAGAATCTTTAAATGTAACCTCAGCACCATTCTCATCTTTATTAGCCGATTTGTACATTTCATCCCAGAAATTACATCCTTCAGGGATATAATTTTTTGTCAGCAGATGATCCATTGAACGCCAACGTACCAAATCATCCCAACGCATCCCTTCACCAATAAATTCGCAACGACGTTCACGGCGAATATTTAATAAGGTGGCGTCTACAACTTGTCCACCCGAATATTTACCCCAATCTGTTTCCTGACTCAAATCGGTCGCATTGATTGTTTTTGTAAAATCAGGATCTACGCCTGCACGTTCACGAACGGCTCTCCAATATTGAGCTGCTTTACCTGTAACGTTACCATTCTTCATATAATAAGCTTCCAGATAATTCAGATAAGCCTCTACGCCACGATAAATAATACATCCGGTAGTCGACTCAGCTTTTCCCCATACATTCTGTGCCATATCAAAGCTGGCATATTTACGAATACGATATCCTGTCTGGTCTCTCATCTCTTCACGGTTAGATACAGGATGCGGAGCAAACATTTTCACAGTGCCCGGTTCCTCGGTCGAATATACTGGTACAAAATTGCTTTCACCAAACATAAACAACTGAAGACGGTTATCGCGATTGGCCTTCACATCATCCAATGTAGCATCCCCCTTATAAGGTGCTGCGCTACTGGCCGCATACCAAGGCAGACCATCCTGCATCAAGAAGCTTTCAACATAGCTTTTCAACAAGCCATGATTAGAACCGGACGCAATCCATGCCGGAGTACCATGCATGATAGAGAAACTACCGGTTTTTGCATACTGACGCCAGAACAACACTTCGTCATAGCCGCTTAAATCAACATTGGCATACATTTCAAAATAAGGATTCCATCCGGATGTAATAGAAGGACTAGCAGGATCTTCAACCTTTGTATTAGGGGTCAAAGTTATTTTATCTGCAACTTCTTCCGCTGCCTTCATGGCTTCTGTCAAGAAGAAGTCAACCTCAGCTTCTACATCCAATGAGAAATTAGAATGTACTTTCTTTCCCGACCAGTTATCATCTCCCGGTACACGCCCTGTACCCTTGTGGTATCTTTCAAAAGAAGCTTCATACAGTGCCACCCGGGATTTAATCAGCAAAGCTGTCTCACGATTCAAACGGGTATTATTTTTAAATCCCTTACTGTACATCATATTGGCAGCATCATCCAAATCTTTCAGGATAAAGCGGGCAACCAGATTACGAGGTTGGCGGACACCTTTTTCCATCAGCACCGTTTTGTCATCGGGCAAAACCTCTGTTACGATCGGAAAGTCACCGTAAGTACGCAATAAATTATAGTACACAAGAGCACGCATCAGATGCATTTCGCCAATATAATGACGAATATCGGCATCTGCTCCGGCAACCTCACCCGCTTCATATTTAGGCACAGCATTCTCAAAGAAGTAGTTGCAATAACGGATATTGCTGAAACTCCAGTTACCATCACTGGAAGGAACTTTCCAAAGCCCTTTTACATAGCGACTACTACGCCCTCCGGCCACCATATTATCCGTTCCACCATCGTTATTCGCTATACCTGCTCCATAACCACCATGCGAAGGAAAATAGTTTTGATACCTCGCTATGGAATAAGCGGCAAAGTGATCCACCGTTTGAAAGTAGACTTCCGGTGTGACAGAAGAAAGAGGTTCTCTATCAAGAAAGTCATTACAGGACGTGAGCGCCATTACCCCTCCCGCAACAAAACATGCTTGTACAAACAGATTTTTTATTTTAAGCTTCATAATACTTCAATTTAAAAATTAACGTTAACACCAACAGATATCACTCTTTGCAAAGGATACAACTTACCGGATCCTGTTCCGGCCAAACTTCCGGTAGCTTCCGGATCGAAAATCTTAGAAAGACTGGTTATAGTTGCCAGGTTATCACCCGAAACATATACACGTACAGAAGATATTCCGGCTTTCTCTGTCCATACCCGAGGCAATGTATAACCCAACTGAACATTCTTCAAACGCAGATATGCCCCATTCTGTAAATAACGCGTCTGAACCTTGGTATTACGATCCCCACTAAAGTTGACGCGCGGATAATATGAATTCAAATTAGCACCTAACGGGTCACCCTCCGGACGGAAGAAATCCCAATGTTCGGCAAAGCCGGTAGACTGCCACTCATTTCCTTGTCCGTTGGCTCCCCAGAAATAACATCCGTCCAGCCATAGGTCACGTTTTCCGATCCCCTGCATAAAAATGCTGAAATCGAATCCTTTCCAGGCAGCATCCAGTGTAATACCATATTTAAAACGAGGAGTCGAATTACCGATAATACGATAATCGCCCGTATCTCCTAATTTATTGGTTCCGTTACTGATTTTTCCGTCACCATCCAAATCGGCATACATAATATCACCGACACCCCAATTGGTTCCAACAGAAGATTGATCGACTTTTGCCAAATGAGCATCCATCTCTTCCTGTGATTTAGCAATACCGATTGTTGTCAATCCCCAAATATCGTTCAAATGTTCACCTTTATAATACGAACCTACATCATACGAGTCATTCGGATAGCGCAGAATCTTCTGTTGGTCATCAGAAAGTACAAATTTTGCTCCATAAGAAACTTCACCGATCCGATCTCTCCAATTTACCTCCAACTCAAAACCATACGATTTCATGTCCGAGTTGTTAATCTTCGGAACTGAAGTTCCCAACAAACTTGAAAGTTCGGGAGCCGGGCCGATCATATCATAAGTATAACGTACGAAATAGTCGAATGAACCGGATAAACGGTTATTGAAGAAAGACCAATCCAAACCGACATCCCAAGTCTCCACTGTCTCCCAAGTTTTCTTAGAGCTGACAATACCCGGATTTGTAGCATAGTTAGGACGTTCGCCATTTACTAGCCAGCCGTAATTAGACCCTACAGGCATCGTTTGATAAAATGGATACCACGCATCATTGGTATTCGTATTACCCAGCTGCCCCCAAGAAGCTCTCAACTTTAAACTTCCCATATTGATCTTTTCAGCAAAACTTTCCATAAATGGTTCGCGAGCAATATTCCAACCGGCAGAGAATGATGGGAAGAATCCCCAACGTTCTTTTCCTACGAAGCGGGAAGAACCATCATATCGACCATTAGCCTCAAACATATAACGGTCTTTATAACTCCAGTTAACACGCGCAAAGAAACCGGCTACTGAGTTGTCAGCATAACCACCATAAGCCTGCGGATCATCAGTTGCCGTATTAATAGTAGGTACCCCCGGGGTAATCAAAGTATTTTTTTCAGCCGTAATGTTTCTGGTTTTATATAACTCTGCATTAAAACCGGCCATCACTTTAAAATAATGTCCGTTATCGAACTGCTTGAAATAATCCGAATAAATATTTGTAGTATAATAATTTTCCTTCCAACTATATTCATTCACTCGAGAAGAACCTGCCGCATAAGAACCATATCCCATATCCCACACTGTATAATAAGGATCTCCGGCTACATTATAAGCATAAACAGGCAATACTTCCCAATGCTGATATTGAGTAGTGGTACGTACACTACCGTCAAGATTGATTTTCCAGTTTTTAATAGGTTCGAAAACCAGTTGCAACTGATTCGTATAAAAATCTTTCTGACTGTTTTGCTTTCCACCATTTTCCATCTGCTCCACTTCACCCTCATCCATAGGGAATCCATTCGGATCATAAGCCGGATGTACAGGCCATTTACGAGCTAAGTTATGGAAAAAGTTTCCGGTCAGATAAGAAGGACGCTCAAAATCCTCACGGGTCCATTTAGTAGAATATGTCACCTTAAACCAATCAGTGACAGCCGTTGTAATCTTACCGTTCAGCGTGTAGCGTTGAAATTTGTCTTTTCCATGACGCATCAAACCTTTCTGATCCAGGAAACTTCCGCTGATCAGGTATTGAGTCTTATCCGTACCACCATTAATACTAAGATTATGCTCCTGAGATGGTGCCCAATGATCATAGAATTCTTCAAACCAATCCGTATCTCCATTCGCGTTAGCCCATTTTTGCCAAATGCCTGCTCCATTATCAACAGTAGTAGCTTTCAGCGTTCCCTCTTGATAAGCTTTGATACGCTCCATTACAGCAGGGGCAAAAATGTCACCACCACCCTTATTGGCAGAAGCACGATTGAAGTACTGAGCAAAAGTGTAAGAATCCATAATATCCGGTACACCAATAGCGTCTGAGAAACGAGCACTACCGCTATATGACACATTGGTCTTACCGCTCTTACCACTCTTCGTTGTTACAAGAATTACACCGAATGAAGCTCTTGCACCATAAATAGAAGCGGATGCAGCATCCTTCAATACCGAAACAGATTCGATATCATTGGGATTGACAGTATTCAAATCCCCCTCAATGCCATCAATCAAAACCAGTGGGGATGAACCCGATCCATCACCAATCGTTCCGGCTCCACGAATATTCATGTTTAACGTTCCATCAAGGGCGCCACCGTTATTACCAACAGTAAGGTTCAAGCCGGGAACAACACCCTGCAATGCTTGTGAAGCATTTGCCACCGGACGCGCTTCCAACGCCTCGGCACTAACCATACCTACAGCCCCTGTAACGTTCACCTTCTTTTGCGAACCATAACCGACTACAACAACTTCATCCAAAACCTCCGCATCCTCTTTCAGCACAATATTATAAGTGCTTTCAGAGCCAACTTTAATTGTTTGTTGCTTGTAGCCAATATAGCTCACCAAGAATTGTGAATTAGGTGCCACCTTTAACGAGAACTTACCGTTTAAATCAGTAATTACTCCATTAGTGGTTCCCACTTCTACAACACTTGCCCCAATAACGGGCTCCCCAGTAACATCTGTTACCAGTCCCGAAATCGCCTTTACCTGTGCCATCACATTAAACGATAGCAAACAGCCCAACAAAATAAAAAGGACTTTTTTCATAAATTGATTTTTAGTTAATAAAAAAGGAAAATTATCTCTTCTAAACTCCATAAATATAAATACCTGAAAATGAGTACAGTCCTATCGGGACTTATCCTTTTAAATAGTAATCCCAGAATCAGATAAAAACATAATTGTTTATAATACAAACTATTACGTCTTAATAGTGAATCAAAACAACAGGGTATTTTTAGTAAAAAAACACTTATGAATTAATAATGGTGAAAAGTAGTGAAGCAATAAATATTTTTTTCTCGTCCCAATTCCTCTAAAATCTACTTTTCAATAAGCCAAAAAGAGTTATCTATATTTCAACACAAAGAAACACCTTATAACATATAATAAGGTTTTTGAATATATCCTTTCGCCCTTTTCAAGTCAGTCCAATAGTATTTTAAAACAATAATATATTACATATACCTATTCTAAGGTGAATCGCTATATATATAATATAAGAAATCAATATTATATGAGAGAGGATACCCCATAAACAATCTTTTGTGAAATCCCCAAGTGGATTATCTTAGTTTTTCAATATTATTTCGTCTATATAAAAAATATATTTAAAATATGCTTGTGAGTTTTTAATATAATATATATATTTGCAACGGTTTGATAGTATATAAATGAAAAGAAATAATAAATTTAACCTTTTTCATTTATTATTTAGGTAATGAAAATACCAAGTACCGATAGAACTTAGTTCAAATAACCAAAAACACATATAAACATCTTTATTATTAACTCAAAAAGCAATACTTATGAAGAAAACCATCTTCTTGATTTTGTGCATTTTATGTTCTCTTGGAGCCATGGCACAAAAGAAATCAATCACAGGTGTGGTTACGGATGCTAGCGGTGAATCAGTCATCGGAGCAAGTGTTGTCGAGGTCGGTACCACCAATGGTGTGATTACTGACATTGACGGTAAGTTTACGTTGTCGGTCGATCCTAACGGAAAGATCAGAGTATCTTATATCGGGTATCAGCCTCAGGTACTTGATGTAAAGGGCAAAAATTCTTTTAATATTAAATTGAAAGAAGACTCTGAAATGCTGGAGGAAGTTGTTGTAACGGGGTATGGTGGCAAACAGCTGCGTACGAAAGTGACGAACTCTATTGCAAAAGTAAAAGATGAAGCATTGAAAGTCGGCTTATTCTCTAACCCCGCTCAGGCACTCTCCGGAGCAGTTGCAGGTTTAAAGGTTACCCAAGCCTCTGGTAGCCCGGGTGCGGCTCCTAAAGTAACGCTTCGTGGCGGTACTAACTTCGATGGTTCAGGTGACCCTCTGGTTATTGTAGACGGACAATTGCGTGACGGTATGCAGGATATCAATCCGGAGGATATTGAATCCATGGAAGTCTTGAAGGATGCCGGAGCAACCGCTATTTATGGTGCGCGAGCAAGTAATGGCGTAATTTTAATTACTACAAAAACAGGTAAAGAAGGACGTCGCGAAATCAACTTCAAAGCCAAAATGGGTTTGAGCTATGTAAATAACCCTTATGATTTTTTGGGAGCCAAAGATTATATCAACGTACTGCGTACAGGCTATAGTAAATCCGGATTTACAACCTCAGACGGAGAGTATGTCTCTATTGCCCCACTTGGTAACTTGACAAGTGCTTCTCCATTCGGTACTGGTAATACACTGAATGATAAAACGATCTGGAATATTATGAATAAAACGGCAGACAATGCCTATCTGTTACAGAAAGGATGGCAAGAAATGCCGGATCCTCTGGATCCCAGCAAAACCATTTTATATAAAGATACTAATCCGGCAGATTATAACCTGAATAATCCGGCAATATCTCAGGACTATAATATCAATATGTCCGGGGGTAATGATAAGGGTACTTACTATGCAGGATTAGGTTACAACCGTCAAGAGGGACTTCCTATCAAGACATTCTATGAGCGCTATAGTTTTGTTTTGAATGCCAGTTATAAAATTACAGATTGGCTTACCAGTTCATCCAATTTCAATTATAACCGTGCAAATTGGAAAAACATGCCGGGATCACAAACCAGTGAAGGCAATTACTTCGGACGTATCATGTCTACACCTCCCACTGTCCGCTTCCAGGATGAGGATGGAAATCCAACTTTAGGTCCGGTAGCTGGTGATGGAAACCAGAATTATCAGCCCGACAAATGGTGGAATTTTAATCAGAGTGACAAATTTACCATGGTACAGGCCTTCCAGATTGATATTTTGAAAAATCTTTCTGTAAAAGGTACTGCCAACTGGTATTACTCCGAATCATTGGCTGAAAGTTTCACCAGAGACTATGAAAACACGCCGGGTCAATTTGTGAGAACACGTAGTTCTTCAGCAAGTTTCTCCAGAAATTTCTCTCAGACCTATAATGTGGTATTAAACTATAATCAAACTTTCGCTAAAGATCATAATGTGGCTGTTATGTTGGGTATGGAATATTTTGATAGATATAGCCGCAGCTTTAGTGCATCCGGTTCAGGAGCTCCAACGGATGATTTTGCCGATCTATCATTGACAGATAATGGAGAAGGGAAACGTTCCATTGATTCAGGACATAGCGATTATCGTATTCTTTCTTATTTCGGACGTCTGAATTACGACTATAAAGGCCGTTATTTACTTTCTGCTGTCTTCCGTCAGGATGGATATTCATCTTTATTAGGTGACAACCGTTGGGGATTTTTCCCGGGAGTTTCTGCCGGATGGATTTTTGGACAAGAAAATTTCGTAAAAAATGCTCTGCCTTTCCTGTCATTTGGTAAATTACGTGCGAGTTATGGTGTAAATGGTAACGCAACCGGAATTGGCGCCTATGACTTACAGGGATCTTACAATTCTCAGAAATATAATGGAAATGTCGGCTTCTTAATCGGTGCACTACCCAACCCGGGTTTGAAATGGGAGAAAACCCGTACTGCAGAAGTCGGTATAGATATGAGTTTTTTTGAGAATCGCCTGAACGCAAACTTTACCTATTATAATCGTTTAACTTCAGACAAGTATGCCAACTTAAGTTTACCTTCTACAACAGGTTTCTCGTCAATTAAGAACAATAACGGAAAATTTCGTAATAGTGGTGTGGAAATAGAACTGTCGGGAAAAATCCTAAAAACCAAAGATTGGAGTTGGGATTTGGGTGGAAACATATCGTTCAATAAAAACAAAATAGTTTCGTTGCCGGATAATGGCTTAATTCGCAATCAACAGGATGCCGCTCAAATATACAGTGGAAGGCAATTATCTGATGGCACATATGAGAAGATTTGGGTCGGCGGTAATCAGGAAGGTTATGAACCCGGTGTGTTAATTGCATATAAAGCCGATGGGCTTTATCGCAGTTGGGATGAAATTCCCGGAGACTTGGTAGTCACATCCGGTAACTATTTCGGTAAAAAGATGTATGGACCGGAAGCTTGGAAGAAGTTGAGTTCCGCAGAGCAAAAGAATGCATTACCCATTCAGCCCGGAGATGTGAAATGGAGAGATATAAATGGTGATGGTATGATTGATAATTATGATCAGGTTGTTGTGGGAAATACAAATCCGCATTGGATTGGTGGTTTCAACACCACATTGCGCTGGAAAAACTTCCAACTGTACGGACGCTTTGATTTTGCATTTGATTACTGGATCTATGATAATACTACCCCTTGGTTCTTGGGTTGTATGCAAGGAACTTACAATACGACCAAAGATGTATTCAACACTTGGTCTGAAGAGAATCCGAATGCCAAATATCCGCGATTTGTGTATGCTGACCAGCTTATGAATGCAAACTATTATCGTACTTCCACATTATTTGCTTATAAAGGTAATTATTTGGCTATCCGTGAAATATCTTTGAGTTATTCTTTACCTAAAGCATGGGCAAACAAGGCTTACTGTCAAAAGGTGGATGTGTCGATCACCGGACAGAATCTGGGATATATCACATCGGCTAATGTAGCTTCTCCTGAGGTTTCAAGTGCAGGTTCAGGATATGCTTTACCAAGAACCCTCCTGTTCGGATTGAATGTAACTTTCTAATGCTTAACTGATTTAAAAAGAAAAATATATGAAAAGAATAAAATCTACAATATTATATGGTTTACTGGTGGCATCTTCGGGGCTGTTAGTAACGTCATGTGCCGATAAATTGGATCTGTCTCCGATTGATTACTACGGAAGTGGGTCTTATTGGAAAACAGAAGCCCAGGCTACCGCCTATATAGATGGTATTCATAAGCATTTACGCGATGCGGCATGGCAACATACAATCACATTCGGAGAACTTCGTGGTGGACGTTTCATCACCGGTGCAAGTAGTGATGGCATGGGAGTTAGTAATGGTGATATTATTTTGCAAAATTTTGATGAAACACATACCGGAGTAAGTAAGTTCGGAGATTTATTCGGCCGTATTACTAACTTGAATCTTTTCATAGCACGCGTTACGGATGCCACCTATCTGTCCGATGAAATGAAAAACTTCTATTTGGGAGAAGTGTACGGTTTACGTGCTTTCTATTATTTTGATCTATACCGCATCTATGGCGGGGTACCTTTGCGTTTGACGGCTGATGTTGTTGAAGGAGTTATTGATCCTAATAAACTGTATATGGCCCGTTCGACCCCCAAAGAAGTAATGACCCAAATAAAAAGCGATTTGAATAAATCGATGGAGTATTTTGGAAATATGAATGATTTTGATCCATACAAACGTGGCAAAAAGGTGTATTGGTCAAAAGCTGCAACCGAATGTTTAATGGGAGAAGTTTATTTGTGGACTTCTAAAGTAACCACAGGAGATGACGTAGCAAATCCTGCTGATCTGACTATAGCTAAAACCCACCTTGAAAGTGTATTGAATAATTATAATCTGAAAATGCTGGATGACTTTTCACAAGTATTCAATGCCAAAAACAAGGCAAATGACGAGATTATATTTGCCATTCGTTTCTTAGAAGGTGAAGCAACCAATAGTAATGGTACATTTACTTATAATGTAGGTACCGGTAGTACCAAAAACAGATATCAAGCCAATGGTGAAGTATTTGGTGATGCTTTAGACATACAGAATACTGGCAATCAGACGTATGAATACAACAAAGCTGTTTATCAAAATTTTGATGATGCAGATACCCGTAAGGAAGCGACCTTTATCGCCTCATACAATAAAGATGGCAAAACAGGTGAGTTATCTCTCTATGGAACACATGTACGTAAAAATATAGGTTATGTAAATGCACAGGGAGCCCGTGTTTACTGTGGTGACTATATCTTCTATCGCCTGCCGTGGGTTTATCTTACTCTTGCAGAAATAGCAAACATGGAAGGAGATAATGCAGCTGTTGCCAAATACATCAACCTGGTAAGAAAACGTGCCTATGGCAATGCATGGGATGAAACTCTGTATGCATATCCGGAAACGGCAGATTTTACAACTAATGAATTGGCTATTTTGCATGAGAAAGATAAAGAATTTATCCAAGAAGGACAACGTTGGTGGGATTTACGACGTATGACTTTGACTAAGGGGGGAACACCTTTGGTTTTCTGCAAAGAAGGAAGTCTTTTGGGAGATGCCCCGATATTGAATAAATCTACAGAAGCACATAAACTTTTGTGGCCAATTGAAAAAACAATGTTGAATAAAGACCCCGCACTGGAGCAAACACCCGGATACAAATAATAATCGATAGGTATTTCTCAATATGCGATTATGGTAGAGGGCGGAATGCACGTAATGTGTATTCCGCTTTTCTTTTAAATAGCTTGTTTAGATTTCAATTATATTTCATCTTTCTTCCAATAATTTTCTCAACCAAGGTACAACCAGTTCTGATTTAAAATAATGATTGGGACCATCTACATTTACCATCCGAAAATATTCATTACGATCTAGTCCTTCAGGTAAATATTCTACATTTTTTCGTGTATCCGGATCTGAGAACTTCTTATAATGATATATTTTCACGTTGTCGGGAGTGCCTACTATAGCATACGCTTTTCTCACAAGGTCCAAGTCTCGATCTAATCCTCCTTCAGTCAGTATGATAGGACGGGGTGCCAAAGCCGCTACGATGTCCGGAAAATTAAAATTTTTCCAGAAATCAGGTATTAAATGGCGTATAGAATTAGGGAATGGACGACGTCCGTTTTTGTCAGGCATAGTCATTACTTCCGCCCGTTCTTGAGTTTGACATAAGAAATCATTGTAAACAAAAGCATAAATTGAAGTATCAAGCGTACCCAATACCATCATTGGTTCGGTTCCCAGAGAAAATCCACTTACTACAATGCGATCTTTACGAATATGCTTCTGGGTCTTCATCCAATTTAAAACCTGCATATCCAAATATGAAGCATATCCCAAATAACTCCATCCCAACTCTAAAAGATAGCGAGATACAACATCGTAATCATAATTAGAGCCCAATGTATATCTCTCAAGGTCTGAGGCTTCTCCGGCAGCCGGGTTATCTACTGCCACTGCTATATACCCTTCTTTTACAAAGTTGAGGGCTTGGGTCAGTTTCGGATCTTTGTACCGGTCATTCAATTTGGGAGCTATCCCCGGTTCACCTGCAAGTCCCTCCTTATTTCCTCCGGAACCGGGAATACACAAAATGGCAGGTACGGGCTTGTTTATATTATCAGGTATTAAAACAAGAAAAGTAGAAACGCATTTGGGAAGCGGATAAAATTCCCATTTTTCTAATCGATACCCTTCCCGCTGTTCTCTTTTTATACAGACAGGAGCTGGAGAGTTTTTTATTTGAGGAAATTTCATTATTTCTTCCATCGCATGGCGAAGTCCCTTTTGCCATTTTCGAAATTCTTTGGGAGAAAAGTCTCTATGAAAAGCATAGCGTGGCTCAGTATTTCTGAGCATGGCATGCACTACACCATAAGAACTTAAGAATCGTCCGTCCTCACGTACAGACTTAATTAAATTATGATCCTTAGGAGACCAGCCATCGGACTGAGCATATAGGCTGCCATTAAAAAACAGTGATATTCCAATTATTAAAAAAATATTTTTCATTTGATTTAAATTTTATAGATATTACAAATATAGTTTTATTTTTTCGATATACTCCTTTTTAATTGTCGAAATATACAATTAGACATATAGTAAGTGACAGGATAAAATATGATGCAAAAAGATAGCATTTTATTTATTTGGGAATCCTGTAATTTTATCACTTATCCTACAAATAGAAGATAATATGAATAAATTGGGGAATAATATACTGTATTGGTGAAAGTAATGTATATAAATTCATTATAACTACCGGAAGATATTAACTTACTAAAATCAGAATGTTAACTTTGTGTTTTCAAGAAGTTAACTTCGTGCAGATACGAAATTAATTTCTTGAAAACAAATTGTTAGTTCTCTGTCAACAGACGCTCTAAATCACTGTTAAGAGTGTGAAAAGAATCTTTTATATGTTCTATCTGACAATGAAATTAAGAAAGAAGAAATATGTGATAATATTCCTTTTTTGAAATTTTCCCAAATAAGAATAAGTCGTAAATAGGTAAAAACATTCTATTTGGTAGTAGAATGATAATTTTACTTTCCCTTTGATTTTGTGAAATGGTCCAGATTTTGTTTTTTCTATTACGGTTCCGGTCACTCCTTTGATTAGCACGATACAGGGACATCAAGATATACAAAATGTCAGCTCTGTACCAATATAGCAAATTGATAAAAGGGAGATTCAATCTACTACATATCCTCTAATGATAAGCAGACTGTGTTTATTTGATATTTAGCCAGGACTTTATTCTCTAAGTGTTCCACTTTCTTTTGGAAAAGTTCTGGCTTGAAATTCTTTTTTTGACGTTTGACTTCTGCTACAATTGCACTTTTGTTATCTAAATAAATAGCTACAATGTCAATTTCATTCTGATTGCCTTTAGGCTCCCACCACGAACCAATAAGACGGAACTCGTAACTTTCAGCATATTTTTGTTTGAAATACTGTTCCAGGATTTTTCCTGAATATGTCGGATAGTCAGCTTTTATTAATTTTCGTAAGCCAATGAAATTTTTTATTTCAATGAGTGAACGATTTCTATCGAAATAATTAAACCAGAAATGAATAAAGTTATCGCATATCCCATATCTGACAGTTTGAGAACCCTCTTTTGAAAAGACAGGACGTTGGCGCACTACTATGTTATAATCTTCAATTAATCGCTTTAGATAACCGCCCAAACTCTTTTCGCCAAGCAACGCTTCTATTTCTGTCTGAGTATTATATCCACCTGAGATAGCACTTAGGATTGAGAAATAGGTACCATAATTCTTGCCGAATTCTTCTATTAACAGATTTTTTCCTTCATCTGTAAAAGGGGAGTTGTCTCTGACCATGAAATCAATCATTCCATCAACGGTTAATACTCTGTTATCACAAAATAATTCAACGTATTTAGGAACCCCACCGGAAAATGAGTATAGTGCCAATAAATCATCATTTGTATATTGGGGATGATAGTCTTTTATGATTTTCTTTAAAACATTCAGACTGAAAGCTGAAAGTTTTATAATATTGTCAGCACGGCCAAAAAGAGGTTCCTTTTCATTATGGAAAATCTTTTCCATTAAAGAATAAATAGAACCACTCACAACGAAATTCATGTGAGTTTTTTGTCTATACTGATCCCAGATATCTTGTATATCACTATAAATCGACTTATTGATATTATAGAATTCTTGAAACTCATCTATAACCAAATTGAATGACTGTCTGGTAGCAACTTCCATAATATACCGAAAGAGAGATTTGAAAGTCGATATTTCTTCTGGCACATAAATATCAAGTGCTTGGGAAACTAAAGTTATGAATTCCCTACATAAAGATGCTTCATTTTTTCTCCCCACAAATAAATAGATAGTAGGAGTTTTTTCAAAAGCTCTCATAATAAGACTTGTTTTACCTATTCTTCTCCTTCCGGTAACTACTGTCAGACGAGAGTTCTCTTCAAAAGATAATTCTTGTATCCTTTGTAATTCAGCTAATTCATTCTCCCTATTGTAAAACTTCATATCCTTTGTTTATTAAGTCTTGATTCTGTAACGATGGTTACTGTAACCACGGTTACAAAGATAATCCTATTTTTATTATTTCAATTACAATATTTTATAAGATTCTTCTTACAGTTTGTATAATAATGTTAATGGCTAATTGTGTGCTTCTCGATATGTCATTTTATACATGTCAACTATTTTAAACTAATGAGTTATTTATTATTCTATAAGTTAATTATGAAGATTATATTTATAATATAGCATTATTTGTTTGTCTTTTATACCCTTATGCTACCATTGGATTTTATAAATAATAAGTCTGAATTTTTCTTTTTTATAATACTATTTGATATTTAATCTTTTGTATATAAGTCCTTTATGTGATATGGCTATTATGCCTTTTTTCTCCATTTTTCGCCTACCGTCCCGATAGAACTTAGTTAGTATTTTTAAACACATATAAAC
The DNA here is from genome assembly GCF_000025985.1 of Bacteroides fragilis NCTC 9343. Classification (NCBI taxonomy): domain Bacteria; kingdom Pseudomonadati; phylum Bacteroidota; class Bacteroidia; order Bacteroidales; family Bacteroidaceae; genus Bacteroides; species Bacteroides fragilis. The sequence goes on along the minus strand of NC_003228.3, from coordinate 2,085,136 downwards.
ATTTTTATTATTAACTCAAAAAAGCAATACTTATGAAGAAAACCATCTTCTTGATTTTGTGCATTTTATGTTCTCTTGGAGCCATGGCACAAAAGAAATCAATCACAGGTGTGGTTATGGATGCTAGCGGTGAATCAATCATCGGAGCCAGTGTTGTCGAGGTCGGTACCACCAATGGTGTAATTACTGACATCTCCGGCAAATTTACGTTAATGGTCGATCCTAACGGAAAGATCAAAGTTTCTTATATCGGGTATCAGCCTCAGGTACTCGATGTAAAGGGTAGGAATTCTTTCAATATCAAATTGAAAGAAGACTCTGAAATGTTGGATGAAGTAGTAGTTACAGGCTATGGAGGAAAACAGTTGCGTACCAAAGTGACGAATTCTATTTCCAAAGTTAGTGAGGAATCATTAAAGGTTGGTGTCTTTTCTAATCCGGCACAAGCATTATCCGGTGCAGTTTCCGGTTTAAAAGTGACGCAGAGTTCCGGTAATCCAGGAAGTACGCCGACCATTGTACTCCGTGGCGGTACAGAATGGGATGGATCTGGTTCTCCTTTAGTAATGGTCGATGGACAGCTGCGTGATGGTTTAAATGATATCAATCCGGAAGATATCGAATCTATGGAAGTTTTGAAAGATGCAGGTGCTACTGCATTGTACGGTGCGCGCGCCAGTAATGGTGTAATATTGATTACAACCAAAACGGGTAAAGTCGGTAAGGCAGAAATTAATCTTAAGGCTAAAGTAGGTATGAACTATATTAATAATCCCTATGATTTTCTAGGAGCTAAGGATTTTATCACTGCCATACGTACAGCTTATGACACAACACCATGGGCTAGTAAATCATCATTGGATGGTGCCTCCGCTTATGGAACAGGAAATAAATATGGCAGCGATTTGGTTTGGAACTTATTGGTAAAGGATAGCGGAAACGAATTCCTGTTGAACAAAGGCTGGCAACAAATGCAGGATCCGCTTAATTCTTCAGTAACCCTTCTTTATAAAGATATCAAGCCTTCCGATTATAATTTGAATAACCCTTCTCTAACTCAGGATTATAATGTAAATATGTCAGGTGGTAATGATAAAGGAACTTATTATGCTGGTTTAGGATATAATAAGTCAGAAGGACTTCCCATTTCTTCTTTTTATGAGCGTTATAGCTTTATTTTCAATGGCAGTTATAAGTTGGCTGATTGGATTACCGCAAGTTCTAATTTTAATTACAATCGTGCTAATTGGCGTTCTATGCCCGGTTCGCAAGATAATGAAGGGAACTATTTCGGACGTATAATGTCTTTGCCCCCTACTGTTCGATATGAAGATGAAGACGGAAATCCTGTCCTCGGCCCTAATCATAGCGATGGAAATCAGTCGTATCAACCCGAAAAATGGCTTGTAGATAACCAAACGGATAAATTTACAATGATCCAATCGTTGGAAATCAGACCAATGAAGAATCTTGTAATTAAAGGTACCGCCAACTGGTATTATTCGGAAGGTGTCTATGAGAGCTTTACCAAAGATTTCGAAACAGCTCCGGGTAAATTCAATACAACTAGATCTTCTTCTGCCAAATTTGAGCGTGACTTCTCTCAAACTTATAACGTAGTATTAAATTATAATAACACTTTTGCTCAAAATCATAATATAGATGTTATGTTGGGTTCTGAGTACTACGATAAAAAGACAAAAGGATTTAGTGCATCAGGTTCCGGTGCTCCCACTGACGATTTTGCAGATCTCAACCTGACAGATAATGGGGAAGGGAAACGCACAATTGATTCATGGCATAGCCAGTACCGTATTCTTTCTTATTTTGGTCGTTTGAATTATGATTATCAGGGGAAATATCTGTTATCAGGGGTATTCCGTTATGATGGTTATTCTTCGTTGCTTGGAGATAACCGTTGGGGATTTTTCCCGGGAGTATCTGCCGGATGGATTTTTGGAAAAGAGGACTTCATAAAAAATGCCGTTCCTGATTTGTCTTTTGGTAAGTTACGCTTTAGCTATGGTATGAATGGTAATGCAACAGGTATTGGAGCTTATACTTTACAGGGTTCTTATAATTCTCAGAAATACAATGGTAATGTAGGATATTTGATTGGCTCTCTCCCTAATCCGGGATTAAAATGGGAAAAGACCCGTACAACTGAAGTTGGTTTGGACTTAAGCTTCTTTGATAACCGACTGAACGCAAACTTTACTTATTATAACCGTTTAACGATGGATAAATATGCTGATTTGAGCTTGCCTACTACTACCGGTTTTTCATCAGTAAAGAATAATAATGGAGATTTCCGTAACAGTGGTGTTGAGATGGAGCTATCTGGTACAATACTCAAGATAAAAGATTGGACTTGGAAAATGGGAGGTAATATTTCATACAATAAAAATAAAGTTGTTACCTTACCGGACAATGGTCAGCCAAAGAATCGTATTGGCGGTCAGCAAATTTATACCGGACGTAAAGTTTTAGATGAAGCGGGGAATCAAGTAGATGAAGTCATTTTTGTGGGTGGCAAACAAGAAGGGCAGGAACCGGGTATTTTAGTCGGATATAAAGCGGAAGGATTATATAAAGATTGGAAGGATATTCCCGGGGATCTGGTCGTAAAAACAGGAAATTATCAAGGAAAATATCAATATGGTCCGAAGGCATATGCGGCATTGTCAGATGCAGAAAAAGCGAAAGCTCTTCAGATTGAACCCGGTGATGTAAAATGGAAAGACATTAACAATGATGGTACGATCGATGCCTTTGATCAGATAGTAATAGGGAATACGACTCCTCATTGGTTCGGTGGTTTCAATACTACATTGACATGGAAAGGTTTGACGCTGTATGGACGCTTCGACTTTGCATTGGACTATTGGATTTATGACAATACGACTCCCTGGTTCTTGGGATGTATGCAAGGTGGATATAATACAACAACCGATGTATTCAATACTTGGAGCGAAGAAAATCCTAACGCTAAATATCCAAGATATGTATGGGCCGATCAATTAGGCACTGCCAATTATTATCGTACCTCTACCATGTTTGCTTATAAAGGTAATTATCTGGCAATCCGTGAAATCTCTTTGTCTTATTCTTTACCTCAGAATATCGCACGGAAATTTTATTGCCAGAAATTAGATGTATCTGTAACAGGTCAAAACTTAGGATATATTACTTCAGCCAATGTAGCAACTCCGGAAGTTTCAAGTGCTGGTTCTGGGTATGCCTTACCGCGTACTTTACTCTTCGGTATTAATGTTACATTTTAATAATTTGAAATACAAGAAATATGAAAACAATAAAATCAATAATTATATCAGGCATGTTACTGGTAGTATCTGGTGGCATAATGACTTCATGCAGTGATTTATTGGATTTATCTCCAATTGATTTTTACGGAAGTGGTTCTTATTGGACCACTGAAGCACAAGTTACCGGTTATATGGATGGCCTTCATAAACATCTGCGTGATGTAGCCGAACAACACATTTTTACCTTCGGAGAACTAAGAGGAGGAATCTATAAAAGTGGCAATGCATCTGATGGTAACGCACTGTATTACGGCAGTATTATATTGCAGAATTTTGATAAGAACAATACTGGTGTAACCGGTTTTGGTGGTCATTATGGACGTTTGGCTAATATCAATTTATTTATTGACCGTGTGACGAAAGCTGATTATGTAGATGATGCCAAGAAGAAATTTTATTTAGGACAGGCATATGGTTTACGTGCTTTTATCTATTTTGAACTTTATCGTATTTATGGCGGTGTACCTTTAAGATTGGATGTAGAAGTAATTGATGGAGTACTTGATCCCAATAAATTATATATGGCTCGTGCAACCCCCAAAGAAGTAATGACGCAAATCAAGAAAGATTTGGATCTTTCAATGGAGTATTTTGGCAATGTGACAGCTTTTGATCCATATAATCGCGGTAAAAAAGTATATTGGTCCAAAGCAGCTACTGAGTGTTTGATGGGAGAAGTTTATCTATGGACTTCCAAAGTTACTACCGGTGACAATGAGGCTAATATTGCTGATTTGGCAGTAGCAAAACAACATTTACAGAGTGTCATTGATAATTACGGTCTAAGCATGATGGATAATTTTTCAGATGTTTTCGAAGCTAAATCCCATAAAGGTAACAATGAAATAATATTTGCGATTCGTTATCTTGAAGGAGAAGCGACCAATAGAAATGTTAACTATACATACATGAACCAGGGAGAAATAGATAAGGGTGGTTTTCTTGCAGATGGAACGCCATGGAACGATCCTTTAGGATTAAAGAAAAGTGGTGCTCAATGGTGTGAGTATATTCCTGAACTCTTTCAATTATTTGACGTGGAAGACACTCGTCGTGATGCGACTTTCCTGGCTTCTTATAAAAAAGATAAAGATGGTAATTTAAGTCTTTGGGGAACTCATGTCCAAAAGAATATAGGTTACATAAATTCTGAAGGCAATCGTGTTTTTTGTGGGGATTATGCATTCTATCGCCTGCCTTGGGTTTATCTTTCATTAGCCGAAATTGCTAATATGGAAAGTGATAATTCTGGTGTTGAGAAATATATCAATCTGGTTCGTAAACGTGCTTATGCTTCCAATTGGGATGAAAATAAGCATGGGTATAAATCAGGAGATTTCACTCAAAATGAGTTGGCCATATTACATGAAAAAGATAAAGAATTTGTTCAAGAAGGGCAACGTTGGTGGGATGTGTTACGCATGACTCTGACAAAAGGAGGTAAGCATTTAGTATTCTGTAAAGAAGCTAATTTGAAAAATAATGGAGTGCCAATCTTAAATGAAGCGACAGAGAGTCACAAAGTTCTTTGGCCTATTGAACAGAATATGCTTGATAAAGATCCGTCAATAAAGCAAACTCCAGGGTATGAAGAATAACACAATATCTGCATACTTAATATGTTAGTTATATCAAATGTAATTCCTATTAATTTTTGATACTCTTTTCTTAGTAATAGCATGCCAAAACATGCTATTACTAAGAATCTTTTTTATTAGTTTGTATAAATGAATCTTTTTTGCTAACATTGTGAGTGAGTGTAAAATAACTTATTTAATATAATTATATAATATGAAAAAATATTGCTTACTTCTATTTTGTCTAATATGTATTCCCTTAATGGGGCAGTCTACTTATAAGCCGGATTGGGAGTCTATAGATAAAAGGCCGGTTCCTGCATGGTTTGAAAATGCGAAATTTGGCATTTTTATACATTGGGGATTATATTCTGTACCGGCATGGTCGCCCAAAGGAACTTATTCGGAATGGTATAAATATTGGCTTGATAAAAAAACATTGATGGGTAATGGAAATTTTACAGGAACAGAAATATATGATTACCATCGGAAAATGTATGGAGAAGATTTCACTTATGCAGATTTTGCCCCCATGTTCAAAGCTCTTAGTTATGATCCCGAAGAATGGGCTGATTTATTTGAGCACTCAGGTGCGAAATATGTAGTGCTGACAACGAAGCATCACGATGGATTCGCCTTGTGGCCCAGTAGAGAGGCATCAATCAGCTATGGCAGACCATGGAATAGTATGGAAATTGGAGCACATCGTGATTTAGTTGGGGAATATGTAAATGCATTACGTAAAACTGATATAAAAGTTGGATGTTATTTCTCTTTGAGAGAGTGGGATAACCCACTATATAATAAAGAAACAATGGATTTGTTTTATGAACGCCATTGGTTTCCGCAATTACAAGATCTGGTAAATCGTTATAAACCGGATCTGATATGGGCTGACGGTCCCGATCAGATAAATGATAAACAGTGGCAGGCCGAAAGAACATTAGCTTGGTTATATTCAGAATCTCCGGTAAAAGACAGTATCGTTGTCAATGATCGTTGGGCTAACAATACCGGTAAAAAACACGGCGATTATTACACGCGAGAATATAGTAATACTAATAGTTCTTACAATAAGCCATGGGAAGAATGTCGTGGTATAGGCTTGTCGTTTGGTTATAATCAAAATGAAGATTTGGGAGATTATACTTCGCCGAAGGCTTTAATACTGACACTTGTCAATATTGTAAGTCAAGGAGGGAATTTATTACTGGATATAGGGCCGAATGCCAATGGTAAAATACCTCCTATCATGCAGGAACGTTTGTTGCACATTGGACAATGGTTGAAAGTAAATGGAGAAGCGATTTATGGCACACGTGCTTGGGTCAATTCTTGTCAGTGGTCCAAAGGAAACAGAGAGTGGAAATCAAAAGAAAAACACTACGTCAGTGGAGATGCAATCTTGAAACAAACTGTTGATCCCGATCCGGGATATGCAGTGAAAGAGGTGTTTTTTACGAAAAAATTGGTATAAGGCGCAAAGAAAAGCAAAGTTCTACATAAATAAATGCAGGTCAGCATCTTGTATGCAGGGCGGGTTGAAGCAAGCTTCGGCATAAAAAGCCTGAAAACACCCCTTTCGGACAAAGTTCGGCTACTAAACAGCTACCGGTTCCGAAACGGGGTATATACAGCATAACAAGTTCTGTTTCATTGCTTTGCCTTGTTTTGCATAGCTCTTGGTAAGAAATAAGTAACTACCTTTAGAAACGAAAATTTTAGAGTTATGGAAACAAAGAGAAGTACGTTTGCGACCTCGTTCTACATCAAGAGATCCGCAGTGAGAAACCGGGACGGAAAAGCCCCCATCATGGTGAAAATCTCCGTTGACGGCGATGACAAGGCAGTGGGAACCAAGCTGTTCGTCACTCCCGACCTCTGGGAGAACGGCAAGGCGAAAGGCAAGTCCGCAGAGGCAAACGAGATAAACGGGCAACTGAAGGAGGTCTCCGCCCGGCTCACCAACCACTACCACCGCATCCTCCGGGAAGAGGATTTCGTCACCGCCGAGAAATTGCGCAACGCCTTCCTCGGTGTCGGCGTGATGGAGAACTGCATACTGAAAGACTTCGGGAACATGAACCGGGAGTTCGGGGCGATGGTGGAGAAAGGGCAGCGAGCCAAGTCCACCTACAACAAGTATCTGGCTGTTTACAACCATTTCAAGACCTTCCTTTGGGAGAAGAAGAAGCGCACCGACATGGCTTACAAGGAGCTGACCAAGGAGATCATCGCCGATTTCGACAAGTACCTGCGGGTGGAGAAAGGATTGAGCGCCAACACCCTCTGGATATACACTATGCCCTTGCTCAGCCTGACCGACAAGGCGTGGCGGCGGGGCATCGTTCGCACCGACCCCTTCGGCGAGTACAGCCTTGAGATGCAGGAGACCGACCGGGGCTATCTCACGGAGGAGGAGCTGCGCACCTTGGCTAACGCCGTGTTCGTCAAGAAACAGACCAGCCTCGTGCGGGACATGTTCCTCTTCGGGTGCTTCACCGGGCTTAGCTACATTGACATAAAGACGCTCACTCATGACAAGATACAGCGCATGGACTTCGACGGCGAGGAATGGATCATCACCCGGCGCACCAAGACCCGTGTGTCGAGCAACGTCCCCCTCATGGAGATTGCCAAGGAGCTGATAGAACGTTACAAAGGGCTTGCCGGGGGCGACCTTGTCTTTCCCATACCCAGCAACAGCGTGTGCAACAGGCACCTCAAACAGATAGCCAAAGCCTGCGGCATCCACAAGGAGATCGGCTTTCACCTAAGCCGCCACACCTTCGCCACGACCGTCTATCTCTGCAACGGCGGCACCATCGAGGCGCTCTCCAAGATACTCGGGCACAAGCACATTTCCACGACCCAGATCTACGCCGAGGTGACCAACAGGATGGTAAGCTCCGATTTCCGGGCGATCTCCGGCAACCTCGCCGCCATGCAGCGGAGCGTGCTGGAGAAGAAGGACAGGAAACAGGACGGGAAGCGGGTGCGCCGCTCCCTCCGGGAAACGGCTTGACGCCTTTCCCCGGCGCAGAATGCGGCAAAGGCAGGAACTTCCGATGCGGTGTTCCTGCCTTTGCTGCATTTCCCGATGCACACCCCCGTGCGTTTATGTTGGACTTTTCCCCCGTTTGCGCTTTGGGCGCATGTCCACGTAGTTCTCCTCCAGCATACGCAGCAGATCCGACTGGCGGTAGAGCGTCTTGCCCGGCAGCGATATGTACGGGATCAGCCGTTGCGTGCGGTAATCCTGCAACGTTCTCGGCGTGATGTGCAGCAGCCTGCACACGTCCTCGCCCGTGAGATAGACCTCGCCGTTCATCGCCGGGCGGAAGTGCGCCGTCACCGTGTCGATGTACCTCATTCCCTCTTCCAACGCCTCGAAGTACGCCCGTACCTCTTCCGTGTCCCTTGTGATCACTTCCATCTCACTCGTCCTCCGTCATTTCCCGGCTCATGGCTTCCACGAACGCCTCCACGTCCTCCGTCCGGTAGTAAATCTTGTGGTTGATCTGGCTGTACGGCAGCAGCCCCCGGTCACGGTAGGTCTGCAATGTCCGCTTACTGATGCCCAGTTTCTCGCACACGTCCGCCCCGTCCATCCAGTTCATCTTTTCGGGCGGGCGGTAGCGGGCGCAAAGCTCCCTCACGTGCTGCGAGAAGCAGCCGAACCGTTCCTTCATCTCCTCGAAGGTCTTTTTCTCGATGCTTACTATTTCCATTGTCCCGATACGTTTTTATTGTTATACTTCCCTGCAAATATACCGGTCTGTATATGTCCGTGTATCAAAACCGTACCGCTTGTCCTCGTTTTGCTTCACGTTTGTAGCCTTGTCACGTTCCGGGCGGTGAAAAGCAGGGAGAAGCTCTACATATCCGCACGCCCTTCCGCATATTTTCCGCCCCTTCCGTTTGCCGTGTGCCGGACATTTCGCATATTTGTAACCGACCAAACATCATCACTATGGACGAGGCTGTCTTTATCGCTTAATACACCTTCCTTGCCACTCCTGCGGTCATCGAGGAGGAGAGCCGCATCTTGGGCAAGATCGCACGCCGCCTGCGTTGCGAGTACGTCATCCGTTTCGAGGACGACGGCAAGTTCTATTTCCTGCTGGAGACCCGTTCCGGCTACGAGGAGCATTTCGCCCGGTGCGGCTGGTACGTCGTCAGCCAGACCGACTTCAACAGCCGCCTGACCATCGGCATGGGCTTGTACGAGAGCGGGAACTTGGCGGGCTTCATGTACAGGCTCGATTCCGGCAGCCGTATCCGGGCGATTCAGGAGAACAGGCATCGTGCCGCTTGGATTATAAATTAAGCGTTATTTATTCCTAAATATCAGCACTTTCTGAAATTTTGGCTTTGCATCCATCACGCTTTTAGTCCTTAAAAACTGTCTGCTGTTGTCCGGTGTCTGTCTGCCAACATCTTGGGTTCAGATGTCCGCATTATTTTTGGATTATGCAAATCATTGAAAATAAACATTCTAAGGTTAGTGCAAGGTGCAAGCTATATATAGATATATACTTGTACCTTGCACTAAATTTCAATATTTATTTTTCCGTCTATTTTCCATTATCGTTTCAAAATTTTCTTGCCCCCATTGTTTCAACTGCTCTAAATAAGGGATTAAAGTTTCTCCAAATTCAGATACATAATATTCCACTTTGGGTGGAACTGTGGGATATATTTTTCTATTTACCAATCCGTCCGTTACCAATGACCGCAAAACAGTAGATAGCATCTTTTCCGATATAGAGGGGATTGTTTTGTATAGTTCATTGAAACGTATTACTTCATTCTCATGTAGCTTCAATAAGACAACTAAAGCCCATTTGTCACCCAGCCATTCCAGTATAGGGGAAGCAGAACAATAATCGTAATCTAACTTTTTTCTCATTTTTCTTTTATCCAACAAATTGATATACAGGAAAACTAACCTAAATGTAAGTTGCTGATAACCAAGACAGTTCTTCTTTTTTTTAAGAGACCTATTAACTTTGCTGTCGCAAAAATAAATGTTATGGACTATAAAAGCAAAACGGCAAACGACAAAGAAATATCCATCTATTATTTCTCCGCCACAGGCAACAGCCTGAAATTGTCGCAGGATATTGCGGCGGCTTTTGGAGGAGCCGGTCTGTTCAGAATGACACCGTCAGCTGGAATCACCGCATCGGACTCCCGAATCGTAGGTTTTATATTCCCCGTATATATGGGCGGACTGCCCGGCATTGTCCGCCGGTTCTTGGAAAGTTATCCGTTCAGGAAAGGCGTGTACTATTTCTCCATAGGCACATATTACACGTACAAGGGCTGTGCGGTGTCCGTTGTGGACAAAATCATGTCCGGCAAAGGCGTGCGTCTGGACTATGGCTACAACCTGCCCACCGTAGGGAACTGCCTGAAGGAATACGAGGTATCTTCAGTAAGGAGGACGAAGATACTGGAACGGGCGGAGCTTTACACTTCACGAATAATCGACGACTTGAAAAAAGGCAAACGGAAAAAGCCTTTCCCGTATTGCAGGTTATCGGATCTGTTGCACAAAGGGCTGTTCAATGCCTTTTTCAGTCGCTCGCACTTGAACTTCTCCTTGGAAAATGGTTGTATGGGATGTGGTGTCTGCGAACGTGTATGTCCCGTGAACAATATTACGCTGAAAAACGGAGTGCCCCGGTGGGGAACCGGTTGCGAGGCTTGCCATGCTTGCGTACACTGGTGTCCCCGGAATGTCATTCAGATCGGGAAGTCCAAAGGGCGGCTGCAATACCATCATCCAGCTGTAAAAAGAACGATGCTGTACCGTGTGGAATGATGGGTTCCTATGCTGCGTATCCAGAGATTCCGGTCTGTTTCCCGTTTGTAGGATTCCACCGGAACCAGCCCGTTCTTGCGTTGTTCATGCCGACAGGTCATAGAAACGATATGGATGACCTTACGCATCCTTGCCATCATCTGGAAGAATCGGCGCATGTATTGGAATATCCTCATGCGTCCCTCTTTGCAGGTTATCGTGAATGGTCTAACTCGATGTACCAGCCTTCCTTGACAGGCTTGTACAACGTGGTGTCGTTGTACGTCCTGCGGTAGATCTCGTTCAGGTCGCCGTGTTCGGTGATACGGATATTCCGGCGGCTTTCCAATCCGGGATCGTAAATGAAACTCTTGGACGTTCCCGCATCCACGATGCCGTGGGAATAGTACGGCATAACGAGGCTCACATATACCGAATCCGCCGTTTCCCATTCCCTGCGGTCAACAAGGACAAGACCGCATCCAATCTCTGACAACAGGGAATCGAGCTGTATTCGGTCTGGCTTCAGCAGCCCATATACCGGGAGGTTTTCTTCGTCATTCGTTTCATGGGATGTATCGCTTTGCTCTGTTGAATCAAGTATAATGACCTCTTCCGGAGAAAGCGGCGGGTAGTGGAAACTACCTTCTGAACTCTCTGACATGATTTCGTACACCTTGCGGAACGCCGCCTCGTGCGTGGCGAAGTGGCGTATCATTTCCTCGTCGCTCGGTGGCATGGGCGGCTCTCCGCAGCTTGCGGCAAACAGGCTTGCTAAAAGCAGGATTATGGCGGGTGTTCTCATATTCTTATGTAGATGATGTTTGGCAGCGTTTCGCTTTAAGCGGCAGTGCTGTTTGTTATCTAAATCTTAATGTCTTTATTGGCAAAATCAAGGCACTATTTCGTAAACGGTTCGTTCGTTGTTCCTGAAAATGGTCTGCTCAATCTGTTTTCCGACCTTTACGATGCTGTCTATGTCAGCATTGACTTTCAGGCTAAGGACGGGAGCGTATTTCAGATGTTCGTAATCGACCGGAGTATTGTTATAGGTTGTTTCGACAATAGGATAATTATGTTCCTTTGCGAACTGTTTCAAGGTATCTATGTAGGGAAGCTGCTCTTTACCCATAGCTTCAAAATCTATGTAAAACTTTCCGTTCTCCAGCACAAAGTAGATGCAGTCCACACCATTGGAACAAATACCTATAAAATCATAATCAGTATTTCCTGCCTGCACGTTTCTCAATACATCCGGCAGTTTGTCTATCGTAATCCGGGCAGCAACCGGGATATTGGAGTTTATACCGTCGTTTTGCGTCACTCGTTTATTCCCATGCCCGCAACTCAATAAACTTAAGATAGAAGTAAATATTCCCATAATTTTTAAGAATCTCATAGTTTTATGCTTATTATTAAATAGATAATGGTTTGCAGCTTGCCGCCGTGAGGTGGCACAGGTGCTTGTTATCAGTCACTTTTATTTCAAATCTTCTTTATTTATAGTAATTATTCTATTCGGTATAAAGAATTGAGATGCTTCCACATCTATGCTGTTTGATATATAGCACTTCCAAAATTTCACGTATAGAAATTTCTTTTTGATTTTACGAAAAAACTTGGAAACCATTTGAGAAAAATCATTATTATCAGAACAGCAATAAAAACGTCCAGCAATGTATGCCATATCTTCCCTTTGAAAAGGAACTCTATATTCTAAAACTGGACTTTTCACATAGTCCAATACTTCAGCTGTTGTTCCATCATAATATTCATGTGTATAATATGATATATATTGTTGGAAAGATTTTCCGGTCAAATACATCTTCCGGTCATTAGCACAAATGTCAAAAGGAGATAAATCTCCTTTATAATGTGGGACACACAACAACTCTCCAAATACACTTCTAAGCGTATTTGCAATCATCTCATCATCATTTTTATGCGAATAGAATTCAAATTGCTTTCCCATGTTCTACTGGTTTTAATGACTGATAATATGTAATTATCCACGTTTTCCGCTATTATCTTCGCTCAATTACAAATATATATCATAAGGACGAAACTTCGGAATATTCGGTCTTCCTTTTTTTCTATGGTATGCTTAAAAGCAGTTCTGCGGGCGGTTGTTTGGGCGTTCCCCTTCGGGTCGGGCTTTCCGTTGCAAGTCCTCGCTATGCTGTGGGCTTTCCCCTGCAATCCCTAACGTGGGTGAAAGGGTTTTCACTTTCTTGCGCTTGCACCTTGGCGCACGGGCTGTCCCGTCCCGGCGTCCGTTTCCGACCATTCCGTGAGGCTGCATGGCCGAAGCCGGACATCGGGGCGGAAGGACAAACGGAACACGTCCGTCCGTGCCGCCCGAAAGAGTTCCCCGGCGTTTGTCCGGCAGCCGGAAGCTGACCGTCCTCCCATTGTATTCTCCCGCCCGTATCTCCTTGCCTTGGGAAACGGGCGTTCCCGGCTCTCCGGAAGGCTTCTTTTTCCCGCACCCGGCAAGTAACTTACCATTGACTGGAATAGACTGACAGGGCATTTTTTCCCTAAGCTGATTGGAAAAACATTGACGAAGGTAGGCGGAGGTGAAAGCAAATCCGCAAAAAATGCCAAATCTCCACCCTGCGGGTAGTATTTACCATTTTTTCAGATGGTTGCAATTCACCTTTTCCGCTATCAATGATGGTCAATGTTCTTCCCAATCAGCCAAGGGAAAAAAATTGGTTGGGGCGACAAGCGATGAAAACAGAGTAATAACGATTAAAATTTGTGAGTTATGGCAACAACGAACAGCACCATCGAAAAGATTGCACCGATGTTCACCGATTTGTTAATCAAGAAAATCGAGTGTCTGAAAACGGATTGGCAAAAACCGTGGATTGCGAGCCTTGAACAAGGTTTGCCCCGCAACATCAGAGGGACAGTCTATAACGGCGGAAATGTCTTGATGTTATTGTTCTACACCGAGTTCATGAAATTCACTTTGCCCGTGTTCCTCACGTTCAACCAAGCGAAGGAAGAGGATTTAAGTGTTTGCAAGGGCGCACGCTCGTTTCCCGTCTATTATTGGTTTAAGTTCGTGGTACACAAGGAAACGAAAAAGACAATCAAGTACGAGGAATACCGCAAGCTGCCCGCAACCGAGCAGGAAAATTACAGGGTCATCCCGCAGATGAAGTATTACAATGTCTTCAACATCGACCAGACCGATTTTGCCGAAAAGCAGCCCGAACGCTACGAGCGTATGAAAAAGGGGGAGCAACCCGAAGACTATTCGGACGGGATGATTTACGAGGCGTTGGACGAGCTTGTCTATCTGCAAAATTGGTATTGCCCCATCAAGGTGCAGTATTCGGACAGTGCCTACTATTCGCCCTCTTCCGACCATATCATTTGCCCGCAGCGTGAGCAGTTCCCGCAGGGAGCGGAATATTACGGCACGCTCCTGCACGAGATGGCGCACAGCACGGGAAGCCCCCAACGGCTGAACCGCACGTTCGGCAGCTTCTTCGGAGATGCGCTCTATGCCCGTGAGGAACTTGTCGCTGAACTTACCGCAGCCCTTTGCGGTGCGTTCTTCGGCTACGCAACCGCACCGCAGGAGAACAACGCCGCCTATCTGAAACACTGGCTCACCAAGCTAAAGGAAGAACCCGCCTTTTTGGTGGAGATATTGGGGGACGTGAACAAGGCGGCGAAGATGATTGCCGACAAGGTAACCGAACCGATAAACGAACCCGCAGCAGCCTAAGCGGGACGGTAAAGGAACAAGAGTATAAACCAACGGGCGGAGCAGTCCGCCCCACTAAAGACATAAGACGATGAAAACATTATCGGAAAAGGAATTTAACGGGTTAAACATAAAAGCTATGTTTACCGAGAAGGTGGAACAGGCAAAAAAAGAGCTGTCTCCACTCATGCAGGAGATAAGGAAGTACATGCCCCAAGCGGAATACGGCTACCACGTGGTAAGCGGTGAATACCCCGCATTTTACGGCGTGCGCATAGAGTTCACGTACAACGGCATCCGTTTTCATGTGTACAAGATAAACAAAGAGAACAAGTACAAGATAGCCGCCGACATGGAACACTTTGAATATGTCAACCGCTACGACATCGAAAGGGCGGGCAGCCAATACGAAAAGCCGTGCAATATCGGCGTGTTCACCGCCAAGAAAATAAACGATTGGATAAACTACTGCACGCAGATATACAGGCAGGTGGAGCAGGAAAATGCGGAGAATTCGAAAAAGGTAGCCGACTTCTTGAAAAGTATCGAGAACGAACCCGTAAGCTGGGAACGTAGAAACTATGCGAAAGGGACGATAACCCGCAACGGCTTGCGCTTCACTTTCTACATAGAGAAAGGACACCTCTCCTTTGAACTGTCCCTAAGTTATCGGGGAACGGCTGATTACGACACTTTCCGGCTGTTGGCTGATAACCGCTATATCCCGTAAGGAAACTATTAAACAACCACGGGCGGAGCAATCCGCCCGACAAAACCCAAGAACATGAAAACGGCATTTGTTTACAAACGGATATACCGCCTAATCCTTTGGGCTTCGGTGGTTTATTTCCTCACCACCACCGCAGGGCGGTTTTTCGCCTTGTCGCTTGTCGTGGCTCTGTTTTACTTCGTGGCACGGCTTGTTTTCGCCCTTGCGTGGCGTCTGTTTGTCGGTTTCGTGTTCGTACTGATAATCATTCTTTTAATACTCTAAAATTTACCGATATGGAAACAAGGACATGGACAGAAAACGGAACACCCGTTACCAAGGAAAAGACGGTAGCCTTTTCGGGACACCGCACCAACCGTATAGCCAAGTTCACGGCAGACCGTGAGAAACTCTTCAGGGAGGTGGCGTTCGACACGTTCGCAGCCATCGAAAGTTATTGTATCAAAAAAGGCTACGACACCTTTTTGTCGGGAATGTGCGAGGGCTTCGACCTTATCGCAGCAGAAGAAGTATTGAACCTCAAAAAGAGATACCCGCATATCCGTCTGAAATGCGTTGTCCCCTTCAAGGGACAAGCCGAGCGGTACACCCAAGCCGACAAGCAGCGTTACGACACCATTTTGGCGCAAGCCGATGAAGTGGTAACCTTGCAGGACGGATATACCGAGGGCTGTTTCCTGCGCCGTAACGACTACCTTTTGGAAAACTCCGCTTTTCTGATGGTCTATTACGATACGGTAGCCATAGGCGGCACGTTCTACACCCTCAAACGGGCAGTAGAGCAGAAAAAGAAGTTCGCGAACGTATGCTATAACCGCAGGTAGCCCCGTAAGGGCGGATTTTCCGCCCGCTACTTTCTTTCGTGAGCCGGAGCGGGGAAAGAAAGATAGCAAAGAAACCGATTGCCCGAACGGGACGGTTTATTAAAATCAAAAAGAACAACTATAAACAATCAACTTAAAAATAACAGATTATGAAGACAAAAGCAAATCAATCAGCAGCAGAGAGAAACATCACGATGGTAGCATTGGCAGACATTCAGCCGAGCGGTTTCAACCCACGCAAGCATTTCGATGAAACGAGCCTTTACGAGCTTGCCGATAGCATCAAGCAGCAGGGCGTGTTGCAGCCCATCACCGTGCGCCCCGTTGACGGGACAGACCGTTACGGGATTGTTTTCGGGGAACGCCGTTACCGTGCGTCCGTCATTGCGGGCAGGGACGAAATTCCCGCAATCGTAACCGAGTTGTCGGACGAGGAAGCCGAGGAAATGGCGATTACCGAGAACTTGCAGCGCAAGGACGTGACACCCGTGGAGGAAGCCGCAGCCTATCAGCGGCTTATCGAGAGCGGACGCCACACCGTGCAGACCTTGGCGCAACTCTTCGGAAAGAACGAGAACTACATCCGCACACGGCTGAAATTCACCGCCCTTATCCCCGAAATCGCCGCCCTCTTGGATGCGGATGAAATCACCATCAGCGTGGCGGCTGAAATCTGCCGATACGGGGAGGACATTCAGCGTGAGGTGTACGAGAAGCATTTGCAGGACGAGGGAACGTACAACAGTTGGCGGGGACTGAAAGCCGCCGATGTCGCAAGGCGCATCGAGCAGAACTTCACCACCGACCTGCAATACTACCGCTTCGACAAGACCGAGTGCGCCACGTGCGCACATAACACCAATAACTTGCTGTTGTTCCGTGATGGCGGGTGCGGGCATTGCGCCAACCGCACGTGCCTTGCCGAGATGAACGCATCCTACCTCATGGAGCGAGCCGTGCAAATCATGCGGAACCAGCCGGAGGTGTCGCTCTGCCGTGACCGCTACACTACCAACGAGACGGTGGTAGAACGGCTAACCGCTTCGGGCTACGAGGTGGAGACCCTTGACAGGTACACCGCCTTTCCAAGCTGCCCCAAAGAACCCAAAGCCGAAAATTTCAACGACCCCGAACGCTACGGGGAAGCCCGCACCCGCTACGAGCAGCAATGGGCGGACTACATGGAGCAGGAGGAGGAAATCACCCGCAGGAGCGGAGCGGGGGAAATCACCGTCTATGCCAAAATCGGGCAGAAGGAGATTACATTCTGTTACGTGGAGAACATGACCGAAGCACAGACAGCGGACGGAACGCCCGCACCCGCACCGCTCTCACCCGTGGAGAAGTTGGAGAAGCAGGACGAGCGCAACAAGGAAATCGCACTCGAACGCACGGTGGAGGACACCAAGAAACAGATTCTCGAAGCCGACATCACGGGCGGTAAGTTCAGTGCCGATGAAGATACCATGTTGTACTTCTTCCTTCTGTCCTCGCTCCGAAAGGAACACTTCGCAGCCGTGGGGATTGCGGAAGACAAGCCGTATATCACGGACGAGGACAAGATGGGGATTATCGGCAACCTCACCGTGAGGATGAAGACCATCATCCGCAGGGACTTCCTTGTAGCCAACTTCAAGGGAGCGTACGGGAACAACACCGTGGCGACCCTCTTGCTTGACTTCGCACGCAGGCACATGCCGGAGGAACTCGCCAACATCGAAAGGGAGTACAACGGGGTGTACGAGAAGCGTCACCAGCGCATCGAGGAAAAGAAAGCCGTCCTCTTGATGCAGGAACGGGCAAGGGAGCGCAAGGTAACGCAACCCGAGGAACAACCGCAACCCGAAGAGATTGCAGCCTAAGGACAAAGGGCAGGGCGGAGAAATCCGCCCGCTACTTTCTTTCGTGAGCCGTGGCGAAAAAGAAAGATAGCAAAGAAACCGATTTTCAAACTTTCAAATTTTCAAACTTATGCGAACCGTACAGAGAACCTATACACTATTCGGCATTGCGGAACTGGAGGACGAAGCCCGTCAGAGAGCCTATACCGACTGGCTTGCCAAGGGAAACGATTACCCGTATGCTTCCGAGAACTGCGACACGCTCGAAGCCTTCTGCAATCTTTTCCGTATCGTCTGCACCAACTACCGTTACGACAGTTGCACATACGCTTACCGTTTCTATACCAAGCACGAGGCGGACACAGAGGAACTTTCAGGCGTCCGCTTGCTGGCTTACCTCTATAACAACTTCCATGCGGGGTTGTACAAGCCCAAAGTCTATTGGACGAAAGACCGCAAGAAAAGACGCAGGAGCCGTATCTCCGTCACTTGCGAATGCCCCTTCACGGGCGTTGTGTCGGACGAAATCATCTTGCAACCCCTCATGGACTTCATGCGCTCGCCCGACACACGGAATTTCAAGGAACTCATGCGTGACTGTCTGGAAAACTTCTTCCGCTCGTGCCGAGACGATTGCGAGTATTGCGAGAGCGAGGAATATTTCACGGACGAGAGCCACAGGAATAATTGGGAGTACCTTATCGACGGGACACTTTTCAAGGAAACGGCATGAAGCAGGAAATCAGACAGAACGGGAAAACCGTCCTTTACAGCGGGGACGGTCATAGCATCCCCATGATATTCAACAACCTTGTCGGAAAGAACCTCAAAGGCAGGGAGTATTCGGACTATATCGCTTTCGTAGCCATTCCCGACATGGGGTTTACCTACGGGAAGATAGCGTATTATTCGGACGGAAACCTAATCGCAACGGGGGAAATCACGCCATAACATCCCCCCCTTGTGTTTCATCGCCGGAAGTCCGGGACGGGTAGCGATCCGCCCGGACTTCTTTTTTTACCCGCCCGTGGGAAAGGATTGACCCGATTTTCGGACGCACTTCTTTTTCTTTCGGTGAGCCGTGGGCGGGAAAAGAGAAAGAAGCAAAAAGAAACCCCTCGACCCACCGGATTTTTAGCCAAGCTCCACACTCATTTTTTAGCAAACCTACGGGGAAAAACGGACAAGCAGCAAGGCTGAACCTGACGGTTTTGCGCGCAATCTCCACACCTTCGGGTCGTATTCCACGCAAAAGCCTTGCATGAAGTCCGTTCTTTCCCCGTGCCCCAAAGCAAAAAATAAATGTTTCACTTTTAATTTTTTGCATTATGAATACACTGTCTTTCCCTCAAATCACCGTAAGTTACAAGGACGCTGACGCATCCAAGAGAGTTAGAATCCGCTCTTCCAAGGAGTCTTACGACATCCTCAAGACCTTCTACGAGGACTGTATGCAGCACCACGAGGAGTGCTGGGCGATGTACCTGAACGGCGCAGGCAGGCTGCTGGGCGTCTCGTGCGTCTCACGCAGCGGCATGAACAGCACGGTGGTGGACATACGCATCGTCCTCCAGACGGCTCTCGTCTCCCACGCCTCGGGAATCATCCTCTCGCACAACCACCCGTCCGGCTCGACCGTGGCGAGTACGCCGGACAACAACCTGACCAGCCAGTTGAAGAAAGGCTGCGAGGCAATCGGCATACAGCTTTTGGACCACATCATACTGACCGGGGACACCTACCTCAGCTACATGGACGAGGGGATGCTTTAAGCGTCCCCTTTTTTGCTCGCTATCCTTTTTGCACTTCTTTTCTTTCGTGAGCGGGGCGGGAAAAGAACAAGAAGCAAAAGAAACCGGAAAGCGGCAGGGCGGATATGGAAAAAGCATCCCGAAGGATGCTTTCCATTTCGTCCGGCTCACGCTACATCTTCAACCCCCGTTTCCGCTCCTGCCGGATGTCGGAGAAGGAGAACTTCCCCGTCTCCTTGTCGAACTTCACCGCCTTGTCCTTCTGCACGCCGTCCGGCGTCTCCATCCGTTTCACATCCAGCGGCTTCCCGTTGTAGAAGTCCGTCATTTGCCGGTAGCTGAACTTTTCCCCCGTCAGGCTTTCCATCAGGCTGTTCAGCGTGTAGATGCTGTCTTGGTTACGCACGCTCTCCGGCACGAACTCCGGGTGATTCTTCACTATGTCCGGGTACAGCGTCTTCGCCATCAGGCAGACCTCCGGCGAGCGTTCCGCCCACGGGATCATCATCAGCGACTCCCGGCTGTGGGCGGCGCACCTGACATACACATCGGGCGTGAGCAGGCTTTTCGGCACTCCGCCACGCCCGACGGCGGACATCCCCGACGTTTCCACCGCCACCCGCACCCGCTCCGGCGTTTGCAGGTGTACGGGCAGGATGCTGATGCACCTGCCGTCCAGCGGCAGCAGGAAGTCCGCCATTTCGCCGTTCATCACCTCCGGGCGGATAGCCACCGCCACCCCGTAGAGTTCTTCCGGGTTGTTCTCCCGGCACTCCTTCAGCACCTCCATGCACACCTCCGGGGACGGGATATGCTGGACCAGCCCCCGGTGGAAGTCGTTCCCGAATCCCGCTTCCGTTTCCAGCGCCTTCCGGCACAGTTCCGGCGTCTTCATCTCCTCGGGCACGTTCTCCAACTGCCAGCCGTCCTCTTCAACGGCGGCACGGCAGACCTCCGCCGTGCGGTCGTGCCTGCATATCATCTCCAGAGGCACCTGATACATTCTTTCTTCTCGTTCCATGTTTTTACATTTTTTCTTGTTATAAACCCCTTTAAACATCCACCGACAACACGCACATCCATCCGCCGCTCTCCTCGTCCGGCGTCCAGCACCTCGCCCGGACATGGCAATAGCCTTCATTCTTTATCCACTCCAGCAGGCTTTCCGCTTCATCGCATTCCGTTTCCGCCAGCAGTTTTCTATCCGCCTCCGAGAGCAGCGGCTTTATGTTCACGAACTCACGCACCTCCGGGTATTGCGGCAGCGTGTCCGGCACGTCGATATGCACAAAGTATTTCCGGAAATAAAACCGGATTTTCCCGCTTTTCCGTTCCACGCCCCGGGCTGGATAGGATGGCGGCACTTCTGTTTTCATCCGCCTTCCGGCATCGTGCACACGGTATCTTTGCAGCGTCAGCGTGCAGCACGGTGTCCCGTCCCTGCGCAGGTGAAATCCCCGTTCCGTCACCCGGAACAGCTCGTGCTCCACGACCCGGCGCATGGTCCGGCAGTCGTCCTTCATGTCTTCCCAGACCTCCCCGGCGGAAACCGTCTCCAGCATGGCGAGCGTTTTCTCCGACAGCAGGTTTTCCGGACGTATATTGTCCCCCGCTTGTGGAAGGACAATGTCCGTCCGCCACTTCGAGACATGCAGGGCTTCGGAAAATTCCGGTATGTCGAGGTATAGAACCAGATCATTCCGTTCCATACCCGTCCTCCTTGTCGTTGTCCGCATTGAAGTCGAACTCCAGCTCGACCGCCTGACCGTCCGAGTCCTCCACCCAGACGGTGAAGCCGCTCTGCTCGTCCGACAGCGGGGTGTAATAGAGCCGGAACGTCTCTTTCTCCAGCGGGTAGCGGTCATTGGGCAGCAGCACCGTGCCGTCGTCCAGTTTGAGCGTCCCTTCCCCGTCGAAGAGGAACCAGCGGATCGTGTACCGGGTGTCCTCCCAGCGTCCTTCCCGTTTCAGCTCGCACCGTATCTCCGCCGTCTCGTTCACTTTCAGCTCCTTCGGGACGGGCATCGTCTCCACCGTGAACGGGTATTTCGTCTGAATGTCCAGCCCGTCATTACAGGCTGCGACCAGCACGAGGGCGGCCACGATGTAGCAGCCCGTGAGTATTTTATAAATCATTGTCCTCATATATACATTATTATAATATAGCAGTTATCGAATCATAAAACGTATTCCCACGCCGACCTGCGTGTGGAACTTCCCGCAGTCGCCGCCGAACAGCACCCGTTGGCGACCGTTTACCAGCAAGACAATCTTGTCCGTCACGTAGGCGGACAGCTCCAGCGTCAGCGCACCCCCGTAGATGAAATTGTCCTCATCCGTGAGTCGGGAGCCGTCCGGCAGCAGGCTCTCGCCCCAGTTCACCGTCTCGTACCCGGCAAGGGCGGACAGCCCCAGTGCGGCGAAGAACGTCTTCTTCCGGTCTGACAGGAAGTTCAGGTAATAGCCGCCCTCGCCCGTGAGCTGGCTCGCCGGATAGAGGCAGTCCCGGTAGCCGTACCGCTTCTCCAAGTATTCCGCACCGACCACCCAATGGTGGGCGTTCTTCGTGTAGGTGCTCACCGCTATCCCGGCGTGGTAGCCGAAGCCGTCGCCGTTTTTCCAGCGCATGTTGTCCGACAGCCCGCCCGTGAGCTGTATGCCCCTCATTCCGGGCAGGCACCGTTGGGCGTGTGCCTGGTTCACATGCAGGCACACCCCGAAAAGCAGGATAATGAACAGTAACCTTTTCATCGCTTATTTGATTTTCAGTTCGTTAATCTGTCTTGCCGCCACGAGGTCGGCGTTCTCCACCCGGATGGTCTGGTGCCTGCCGCCGTCCTTCTCGAACAGCTCGATGACCAGCAGCTTGTCGTCCGGTATGGTGAACTGCGGGACGGCATACACCGTGCGCACGTCGCTTTTCCCCTCCGTCACCAGCACCTCGTTGTAGCTGCGCACCGGGTCGATCACCCGTTCCTGAATGGCGGTGCGCTTCGGCACTTTCTTGTCCACGATCTTGAACCGGATAAAGTCCGTCCGGAAAGCCACGTTCGACCTGTTCCTCGTTTCCGTGTGGAAATAGAACAGCCCGTTGTGCGAGTGGACGGATTTCAGGAGGAACTGCACCCCGAAGCGTTTGCAGCCCAAGTGCCGGATCTCCCGCCTGTCCTCTTTGTAGATGCTCTGCATGATCAGCTTCACCAAGAGCGGGCTTTCGCCTGCCAGCTCCCGGAAATGGATGTTCATGCGGGTATGCGAAAAGTCCGTCGTGTCCCCGTTCTCCAAAAAATCCTTCATCTCGATGTTCAGCATCTCCGGCTCGTGCGCATACCGGGCATTGAATGAATAGAAACTCCCGTCCTCGCAGATGACGGAAAAGTTCGTTTCCCCCGGAAACCCCTCGGTCGCCGCCTTCACCCGGATCACGTTCTCCGCACCGTCCGCTTTCCCGGCGATAATCCAATTGCTTCCCAAATCCACGTACCGCACCGCCGAGGGGAAGATGATATGCACCGTCTTGGCGAACGTCACCTGCACCCCGTGGGGCGTCACCATCTGCCAGTAGGGTAGCTTCCGTGTAATCCCCTGATACAGGTCGTTGCCCGTGGTCCGCTGTATCGTATCATTCACTTGTGCGTTCGCACCCGTCACCATGCCTACAAGCAGGGCAACCCATCCAAAAATCTTTTTCATTGTCTTTACTTTTTAATGGTTTTATAATCTGTTGATTTATTGTTGTTTGGCGTAGAGCATCAGCGGATCACCCGCTTTCAGGTGCACCTTTACCGTGCGGAACTTCTTGGCGAGGTACTGGCTGCCGCCCTGCATCAGCCCACGGGTGATGTCCATCGCCACCTGTTGCCCGGCGCTCCGTGCGAACGAGATGCTCGTTCCCAGCCCGCCGCCGATGTTCGCCATCGCCTCCTTTGCCGCTTCCCGCTCCAGTGAGGTTTCTATGCACAGCCCTTTCATTCCCTCGTTGTCATAGACCGCCAACTCCACCGGCAATATGTTACCTTGGTACTGGACGGACGATACCGTGATGTCGAGCCGTTCCCCCTGCACCTTGCCTGTACCGGATACCACCGTATTGCGTGGGATGGTCAGGTTTCCCGCCTGCAACGGTTCGAGCAGCCGGAGCTTCACCTGCTGACCGTCCATAACCGTCTGGTCTTGGTGGATGCAGGCGGCTATCGTGTTCTTCCCGAGGGCGTACCCGCTGCCCACCGCCGTGTTGAAGCCGTAGTTCCTCGGCTGGCTGTACCGCCGCATGAACTCCGCATCGCTTAGGGGCTGTTGCAGCCCCGATACCGTCCGCTCCCGTGCCGCCTGCACCGCCACGGCGGGCTGTCCCAAGCCGTTGCCGTTCTGCACGGTGGCGGGTGTCTGCACGGTTGCGCCGTCCTGCCCGTTCTGCCCCATGTACTTGGCGGCAAGCTCGTAGCTCTTCTCCATCAGTGCCACCTGATCGTCGATTCCGCCCGCCTGCCGTTCCCTTTCTTCTAACTTGGCGGTCAGCTCCTCCACCTGCCTTTTCAGCTCCTCCTTTTCCCCGTCCACCTTCGGCTCTTCGTAGAACGAGCCGAGTTTCCGGTTGATGTCCCGGTAGGCGGCGACGGAAGAGCGGCCGCCGCCGTTGCCCGAGTAGTCCCTGAACGGTTCCCGTTCCGGCTCGCTGTCCGGCAGTTCCATTTCCACCCCGTCCGCATCGCTCTCTTCGGAGAAGGCGAAGTCCTCCAGCGAGCGCACCTTCTCTGCCTGCCGCCTTTCCGCCTGCGCCTGCTCGTAGGCTTTCCGCTTGTCGCCGATGATCCCGTCGTTCTCCGGCAGGGGGATGTCGGCGTTGAACGCCCCCACGGTGTCCCGGTTCACCTCCCGCTCCTCCGAAGGTGCGAATATCAGCCACATCGAGCCGAGGAACAGCAAGCCCATCAGCGGATATACCATCAGCTTCTTCCGTTGCTGCAACTGTTTCGGCGTGAGCGGCTTGGCTGTCTTCTTTTCCTTTTTCCCGCCGCCCTTGTCCTCCTTCTTTCCGTTCCCCGTCTCCGGGGCTGCGGCATCCGCCGCCTTTACGTGCTGCGTTGCCGTTACTTTTTCTTGGTTCTGTTCTTCCATCATGTCAAAAATTTATGGTTGTCCTACATTCTGATTCTTCTCCCCGGAGGCTTCCGCCTGCTTGTCTCCCCGGCTTGCCGCTTGCCGGGTGGTTCCTTCCGTTCCCGTTTGAGCGATGCCGTGGGGCTTGCCCGGTTGTCCGCCCGCAGGTGCGCAGCCTTCCGTTCCCGGCTTGCCGCCTTTTCGGGGAACAGCCTCGCTTCCAGACCTGCCAGTTCTTTCGCCGCCCGCTCCCGAATGGCACGGTTGTGGCGTCCGATGGCGGCTTCCGGGTAGTCACGGGAGAGGTCGCCGTTGTCCTCGCTCAGGTGGTAGTCCCACCTTAGCCGGGCGATGCCGGCAAAATCCTCCATCAGCCCGTACTTCTCCACCGTCTCCTTCGGTACTTCCCGCTGACCGTCCCAGCCGTGGCGGGCGAGCCCGTGGAGCAGCGCCCGTTCCGCCTTCACCGCTTCCAGATAGTCGCCGGGCAGTATGCCGCCCGTCTTCCTCTCGTAAAGGGCGGCGGCTTGCCGCATCAGCTTTCCCCGCTCGTCCGCCTCCCGCAACTCGATCTGTTCCATGACGGTGTGGTTGTCGCCCCGCATCTCCTCGCTCCATTCCCGGCTCAGTTCTTCGAGCCTGCGGTAGCCTTCCGCCAGCCCGTGGCGGATGGCCACCGAGTCGTCCGGTTTCTCGCCTTTCAGGGCAAGCCTTTTCAGTGCGTCGAGGTCGCCCTCCCTCATGCAGCAGTTCAGCAGCCGGTGCGCCGCATCCCGTTCCGCCTGCGCTTCGGGGGATAGCGGCTGCGGGGCGTTGCGCCTCGTGTACTCGTGCTCCAGCACCTTGTATTGCGCCGCCAGACGCAGCATCGGGCTTTCCGCCGCCTCCTTCACGCTCCGGGGGATTGCCGCCCCCTCACGCATCCCGTAACGGGTCTCTTTCAAGGCGTCCATGACCGCCCGCCATTCGGGATAGCCCGTCTGGTACACGTACCGGAAGAACCTGTGTTCCAGCAGCAGCTCCGCCTGTTTCCTTGTCACCTCCGGGCAGTCCCGGTAGTCCCTGACGGACTGGAGGATTGCGCCGGCATCCGCACGCCTCTTTTTCAGCAGGCTCCCGAAATACGCCGTTACCTGCCTCATGTTCCGCTCCTCCTGCCGCTCCCGGCGGCGGAGCAGCCACTCACTCAACCTCTCCGCCAGTCCCATGCCGTCCGCTTTCAAAAGGGTTGACAATACTGTCATTGGGCAATTGCAGGCGCCTGACATGCTCTATCCCCAGTTCCTTCCCGTCGTTCCTGCCGATGCGGTAGATGGAGGCGACGGTCATATAGACCGACAGTGCGCCGAACGCCGCCAGCATCACGAGGATGATTGCCACACGCATGTCGGGCGAGATACGCCCGGCGAGGCGGCGGAGCTTCCCGTCCGCCCAGTCCTGCGCCTTTGTGATGAACTTGCCTATCATGTCCGTCAGCGTTTGAGGGTCTGCAAATCCTTGTTCTCCGTGACCTCGAAGCCCTCGATGATGAAGCCCTGCGGGTTGTTGTCGCTCCTGACCGCATCCAGCAGACGGCAGCGGGTCACAAGGCTGCGCTCCGTAACAGAGCTTTCCCTAAGGATGATCTGCCGGGCGAATGTCCGCACGCTGTACGGGTACTTGTCGAAGTCGCACCGCAGGCTGTCTATCTCTATCATCTGGTTGATGTTCCCCGAGATTATCCGGTTGTAATACCCCTTTTCCGAGAGGTCCTTGTAGTAGTTGAAGGCGCTCTTGTCCGCCAGCAGCAGCGAACGCCTGATGTTGCCCTCGATAGCCGACTTGTCGGGCGAGAGCGTGAAGAACAGCTCGTGGAAGCGGCGCACGTGTTCCCGTGCCTCCACCGGGCGGTTCTGCCGCACGTCCTGCGAGAGTGCCAGCATCAGGCTCTTGCCGTTGTCCAGCACGTAGATCTTCTGCCGCTGCGCCTCGGCGAAGCTGTACGACTTCCACAGGGCGAAGCCCGTCACCACGGCGCACAGGCTGGCGAACACCAGCGTAAAGAGCCGTATCTGCCTGAAGCTCGTTTCGATATTTTTCAAACTTTTAAATTCCATGTTTCCGGTTTTTTATTCGTTATGACTCATGTTCTTGGGACATCCGCCGCTACTTGACGATCCTTCCGGCGATGTTCCCCACGGCTGCGCCCGCACCCGCTGCGGCGACGTTGCCTATCTTCGTGGCGGTCTGGTTCATCGCACGGTTGGCATGGCTCACCCCGCCCGCCATGATGATCCAGTTGGCGACGGTCGGTATGGTGAAGTACCCGAATATCCCGATGATTAAAAAGATGATGTACACCGTGTTCGAGCTGTCCGGGATGAAGGTCGGGTCGCTCATCGCCTCGATGTCACGGGTGAGCATCAGCACTTGGATGCGTGCCAGCACCGAGCTGAACAGGTCGCTCACGGGCAGCCACATGTAGATGGAGATGTACCTCGTTATCCACTGCGTGAGCGTGCTCTGGAACCCGTCATAGACCGAGAGGGCGAACGCTATCGGACCGAGGATGGAGAGAGCGATCAGGAAGAACGTCCGTATCGTGTCGATCACCAGCGCAGCCGACTGGAACAGCAGTTCGAGCAGTTCTTGGAACCACAGCCGGATGCTCCGCTTCATGTTGTACTCCGTCCGGTCAATGTACATCACCGCCATCGTCTTCAAGTCCTTGGGCGACCAGCCCAGCTCGTCGAGCTTCTTGTCGAAGTCCTCCTTGCTCGCCAGATACGCCTTCTCCGGGTCACGGCGGAACGCCTCCCTCTCCAGCGTCTCCTTCTGTTCCCGGTATCGGTTCATGTCGAAGGTCTGTGATTCGAGCATCCCGTGGCAGCCCTTCACCACGGGCGAGAGCACCGTGTTGATCGTGCCGATGACGAAGGTGGGGAAGAAGAGGATGCACAGCCCGATGGCGAACGGGCGCAGCAGCGGGTACACGTCGATGGGCTCGGCACGGGCGAGCGCCTGCCACACCTTGGCGGCTACGTAGAACAGCGCACCCAGCCCGGCGATTCCCTTGGCTACCCCCGTCAGCTTCTCGCAGAGCGGCATCATGTCCTGATACAATGCCTGCAATATCTCGTGCAGGTTCGTGAAGTCTATCGCTAACAACATAGTCCTATATTATATTTATGTACGTGAACATTATTATATATTGCCACTCTCACCAGTAACGGTCTTCCGCATCCCCGTAGAGAGCCACCACCCGGTCGGCGTCCTTTTTCTTCTTCGCCCGCAGGTAGCTCACCGAGATGTTCTTGTCCGTGTAATACTGCACGAGGTTGCGGTACTCCAGCAGCCGCTTGTAGCTCTGGTCGATGATCGCCAGCCGCTCGGCGTCCGAGAGCGACATCCCCGTCACGTTCACCACGTTCTTCAGATCTTGCAGGATGTCCGCGCTCTCGGAGAGCAGCTTGGCGTACCCGAACGAGATGGTTGACAGCTCGTCCGGCGTGTAGTTCGGGTCGCCGAGCATCTTCTGGTAGTTGCGCACGTAGATTTCCGAGATGTCCGCCACCATCTCGATGGACTTCTTCACCTTCACGCCGCCTTTCACCACGTCATGCACCGCCTTGAGCGCATCGTAATACTTCCGTCCCTGCTCGAATATCTTCGCCGTCTCCTTGAATCCGTCCAGCGTGTGCTGTGCGGTGGCGGAGGTCTCCACGATCTCCTTGGTCGTGTTGATGATGCCCTGCGCCAGATTGCCGGGATCGTGTACGACCCACTGGGCGTTGGCCGCACCTGCCGTCAGGCACGCCACGCCCACGATGATTGTCTTTATCGTTCTCATGTCCTTACTGTTTTAGGGTTCCGTCACTCTTTCTCCTGTACTCTCCGCCCGGCGACAGCCGGATGCGGTCTTTCTCCCGGTCATAGTCCATCATCACGGCGAAGCCCGTCTCGATGAACAGCACCCCTTCCGTTTCCCGGACGAGGTAGGTTTCCGCTTCACTGCCGCCCGTGTGGTTCCTGTGCATGACCGTCACACGGTACCTGCCGTCCTCTTCCCAGAGGGTGAAGGGCGGCTTTCCGCCCGTGCTGACCCATTCGCCGCACATCTTTTCCAACCGTTCCGCATTTGTCTCCTTGCAGGAAATGACAAACGCCAGCGCCGCCGTCACCGCCGACAGCAGCAGGATTAAATTCAATCGTCTCATCTTGATTCCGTTTTTTTAAGTTTTACAAAATTTTATTCTCTCCATATCGTTTAGCCGTTTGTACATCCAGCCGTTTAACTGTTTAACCGTTTGACCGTTTAGCCGTTTGGTCAATCATCCGACCCTTCAGCCGTTCGTCCGGTCAATCAACCACCCGTCCGGCAACCTGTCCGCCGCTCCCCGCCAGCGCATCGGCACATTATTTATACTTCGTCTCCGCCAGCCGCTTGATGGCAAGCTCCAAGTCGCCGCCCAGCTCTTCCGCCAGTGCGAACACCTCTGTCTTCTCGCTCTCCTCGGTGGTATAGGTCAGGTACTCGGCAGCCGACACCTCCGTGGCGTACACCGCCGACTGCACCCCGTTCAGACCGATCCAGACCTCCTTGTACTTCCGTCCGGGATGGTTGGCGAGGTTGATGGAGAGTATCTGCGACTTCTCCTTGTCCGTCAGACCGAGCATCGACTGGATGCCGTCGAACTTGTTCATGTACTTCTTCTGGTCCAAAAGGATCTTGCAGTCCGAGTTGGTGATGATAGCCTCCTTCACGATGGGGGACGAGATGATATCATCGACTTCCTGCGTGACGACAATCGCCTCGCCGAAATATTTCCTGACGGTCTTGTAGAGATATTTCAGGTACTCGCTCATGCTCGGCGAGGAAAGGGCTTTCCAAGCCTCCTCGCAGATCAGCATCTTCCGCACCCCTTTCAGGCGGCGCAGCTTGTTGATGAAGGCTTCCATGATGATGATCGTAACCACGGGGAACAGCTCGGCGTTGTCCTTCACGGCGTCGATCTCGAAGACGATGAACCGCTTGTGCAGCAGGTCGATGTTCTCGTTCGAGTTCAGCAGGAAGTCGTAGCGCCCGCCCTTGTAATACTGCCGCAGCGTGGTCAGGAAGTTGTCGATGTTGAAGTCCTCCCGGCTCACCTTGATGTCCCTTGCAGCCAGCTCCTTCCGGTAATCGTTCAGCATGTACTCGTAGAAGGTGTCGAACGAGGGGGCGATGTCCCGGTTCTGTTGTATCCGGCGGATGTACGCCGA
The DNA here is from genome assembly GCF_000025985.1 of Bacteroides fragilis NCTC 9343. Classification (NCBI taxonomy): domain Bacteria; kingdom Pseudomonadati; phylum Bacteroidota; class Bacteroidia; order Bacteroidales; family Bacteroidaceae; genus Bacteroides; species Bacteroides fragilis. The sequence continues at coordinate 2,055,213 of NC_003228.3, read as the reverse complement.
CACCGCACTGCCCAGCTCGCCGCTCTCCGTCTTCGTGACCTTCTCGTCCTCGCCCTTCCACAGCGCCAGCAGCAGCGTCTTGATGCTGTCCTTCTTCTCCACGCTGAACTTGTAGTCGTCCGTGAAGAAGGGGTTAAAGCTGATGGGCTTCTCCTCCGTGTACGTGTAATAAATCCCGTCCTCGCCCTTGGTCTTGCGGTGGATCAGCTCGCACAGCCCTTGGTACGAGTTGCCCGTGTCGATCAGCACGATGTGGCTGTTCTGCTCGTAATACTGGCGCACGAGGTGGTTCATGAAGAACGACTTGCCGCTTCCGCTCGGACCGAGGACGAACTTGTTGCGGTTCGAGATCACCCCTTTCTTCATCGGCAGGTCGCTGATGTCCAGATGCAGCGGTCTGCCCGTCATCCTGTCCGCCATCTTGATGCCGAAGGGCGAGAGCGAGTCCTTGTAGTTCGTCTCCTCGGTGAAGAAGCACAGGGCTTGCGGGATGAACGTGTAGAAGCTCTCCTCGAAGGGGAAGTCCCCCTCGTTGCCCGGTATCGCCGCCCAGAAGAGCGTCGGCACGTCCACCGTGTTGTGCCTCGGCTTGCACTCCATCAGGGCGAGCTGGCTGCCCACCTCGTTCTTGATGCGCCTAAGCTCCTCCCGGTCGTCGCTCCACGCCATCACGTTGCAGTGGCAGCGCACCGAGGTCAGCCCTTTCGAGTGCGCCTCGTTCAGGTATTCCTCAATCCATGCCTTGTTGATCTGGTTGGAACGGGAGTAGCGGGAGAGCGAGTGCATGTTCCGGGCGGTCTGCTCGAAGCGTTTCAGGTTCTCCCCGTGGTCGTCGATGAAGATGTACTGGTTGTAGCAGTGGTTGCAGTCCAGCAGCAAGCCCACCGGGGCGGCGAACGACAGGCGGCAGTCCGAGCGGTCGGTCGAGAGCCGCTCGTAGCGGCTGTCCGTCGCCACCTTGCCCGGCAGGTCTTCCGTGTCAGAGAGGGTGTGCAGGCAGAGGATGTCGTCGCCGATGCGCATCTCCTCCGGGTTCAACTGGATGTCCTTCAGCACCGTCGTGTCGTGCTGCGAGAGCGAGAGGTACTTCTCCACGATGCCCGCCGCCGTTTCCGTCCCGGTGATCTCGTCCGTCGTGAGGCGGCGCAGCGTAACGAAACCGCTGTCGTTCATGATCTTCTCGAACTGACCGACCGCTTCGAGGAACCTCGTAACCGTCTCCCGGTCCTCGATCTCCTTGGGGACAAGCCTGCCCTTGCAGAGGGTGGAGAACGTGCTTTCCTGACGGCTCCGTGCCTTCGTCGTCTTGGTAAGGAACAGGTAGCAGAAGTGGTTCAGGAACGGGCGTTCGTTGAAGTGCCTCTCAAAGCTCCGGCTCAGGAAGCTAAGGTCGTCCCTGTCCGTTTCCGGCCGGTACTTCTCCTCGATGAAGAAGTCCTGCTTGTGCACGATGGAATACTCCGGCAGCACCTTCACCGCCTTGTGCCAAGCCGAGTGGACCGCCTCGTACTCGCTCCCCGTGACGGAGAACAGTTCCGGCAGTTCCACCCTGAAGGCGACCGTCACGTCCGCCTCCTTGCTCACGATGCAGCCGTTCTCCACCGCCAGCAGCGGGAACTTGCTTTCGAGTGTCGTCGCTTTCATTACGTTTCTCATTCTTGCCAGTGTTTAAAGGTGAATAATCGGGGGATTTTCAGGCGGTTCACCACGTACCTCGGATGCCGCCTGCGGGCGGCTGCCTTCATCAGCCCGTGCGTGCCGTACCGGGCGTTCAGCCGGAAGGTCAGCCATACCAGCAGCGTAGCCGCAGCCACGCCGAAGCCGATGCACACCCACTGGTTCACGCCCGCCATGTACAGGATGACGAACACCACGAACACGGCGAGCAGACCGCCGCAGAAGATGAAGAGGTACTGGCTTTCCAGCCCCTTGAACTCCACGTTCCTGCCGATCCCCTTGTTGATTTCCAAGTCCATAGTCCGCTGTTTTACAGGAAGAACGAACGGAGGATGGTAGCCGCCACGATCAGGAAGATGCAGGCTCCGAACCAGCTTGCGGCGACTTTGCTCACGTCCGGATCGCCGGCGCTGAACTTCCCGTACACTTTCACCCCGCCGATCAAGCCGACCACCGCACCGATGGCGTAAATCAGTTTCGTCCCCGGCTCAAAATACGAGGTGACCATCTGCGTGGCTTCGGTGATGCCCGCCTGCCCGTTTCCCTGCGCCATTGCGCCCACGGCAGCCAGTATGCAGGCCGCCGTAAAAAAGATTCTTTTCTGTTTCATTTGTCTTTAAAATTTTAATTAAACATTATGGTTGTCCATCAGCCGGGCGACACGCTCACGTGCGCCCTCGAACTCGTCCAGCATCGCCTCCCAGATGTCCGACCCCATCACGGACGGCAGCACCTCACGGGCTTCCCGCTCCGCCTTTTCGCCCGCATCGTCCGACACCAGTACCCGGCGCACCTTTTTCAGGTCATCGAAGGAGTACCCCGTGGCGAAGTCGGGGTTGCCGTCCGGGTAATAAGCCCCTAATTCCTCTTCCTCCTCCAGTGCCCGGATCTCCTCCGGCGTGGGTTCATAGTCCGTCTCCTCCTCGTCCTCCTCCGGCTCGATGTCGGAGTAGTCCGCCCCGTCGTCCTCCGTGGCGGGTTCGTCCACGGCTCCGGCTGCCGCTTCCTCCCCGTCCTCCGCTGCGAAGGGCAGGTAGGTGCTTTCTCCCATGACCGTGTACGGCTCGCCCGGTTGCCCCGGCTCCTTTCCCGTTCCGTCCGTGTCTTCGTCCGTTTCCGCTGTCCCGAATATCCCGGCGATGTCCTGCCGGTAGTATTTCCACAGCACGGCGAGGTAATAGAGCAGCAGGACGGTGAGCGATAATTTCAGTATCATGCCGTTTCCTCCTTCCTATTTAAAAGAGGTTCTCCAGTTTCCCGGCGTATGCCGCCTCGATCTCCTCCCGGTATTGCTCGAAGTGCTGCGCCAGCACGTTGTCGATGTATGCCGAGAGCGACACCTTGCCGCCCGTCAGCATCACCGAGATTTTGGCGATGCGCTCGTGGTACTCACGGCGCACATAGACCGGCTTGCCGTAGCGGGCGGGGATGTCCATGCCCTTGAGGAAGGTCGTCTCGTAGTCCGCCTGCCTTCCCTTGCGCCGTCTTGTCTCCGCCGCCTTCCCTTCCTGCGCCTTCTCTACCGGCACGGCGGTTTCCTCCTTTCCGGTTCCCGGTTCTCCCGTCCCTGCCGCCTCGCCCGCCATCATCCGCATCAGCAGCTCCTCGTCGATGGGCTTCTCATTCCGCTGTCTCTTCATAGCCTTCCAGTTTGAGGATGGTCGCTATCTCACGGGTCAGTTCGGGGATGCCGCTGCCTGCCAACATCCGCCTGTCGGGAGCCAGCAGCGTGGAGCGGAACACCGTCCGTCCCGTGCCGTCCGCCTCCTTGCGGAAGCGTTTCGTGTCGGGGATGCGGGTTTGCAGCATCGGCAGCCCCATGTCGGCGACCACCTGCCCGTACTTCTCGTACAGCCCGCTCGTTTCCCGCTTGTCGACTTGGTTCCAGAAAAGGTAAAGCCCCTTCAGGCGGCTCGTCTCCTTGCCCAGCATCATCCGTTGCAGCACGTCGAGGAAGGAGAGCGTGCTTTCCAGCACCGCCTTGTCCGCACTCACCGGGGCGAAGATGTAGTCCATCTGTGCGATCGTGCGCAGGATGCCCGCCGAGTTCACCGTGCCCGGCAGGTCGAAGAAGAGCAGGTCGTAGCAGCCTTCCGCCGCCAGCTCCCTTGCCGTGTCGGGGGCTTGTTCCACCCGGCACTTGCGCACCGGATAGGCGGCACGCCCCGGCTGCCGCATCTGTTCGTAAGCCGCCCGTTTCAGGTGTTCGTTCTCCAGTACCGCCCGGCTGTCCCGCTCCCGCATCTCGTACAGGCTGTACTGCGGGAAGTCGCAGTCGATCACCGCTAACGGACACCCCAAGCGGTAGTGCAGGTAGCCCGCCACCAGCACCGTGATAGCCGTCTTGCCGCTGCCGCCTTTCTGTGTGGCGAAAGCCACGTTCAATGTCTGTCTGTCCATATCGTCATTCTGTTGGTTATTCATCCGGCTGCCCGTGCAGCCGCTTCTCTGTTCACTCAATCGGTCAGCTTTTCAGCCACTCTGCCGTTCATTCGTCCGTTCATTCGTTCAGGCATCCGGTCATACATTCAGCCCGGCATCCATCCAATCATCCGGCTGTCCGCTTGTCCGGCTGTTCAGCCGTTTGACCGTTTAGCCGTTTAGTCATTTAGCCGTTTGGCTGTTTAGCCGATCATCCGGCTGGTTATCCGGTTGTCCGTCCGTTTGTCCGGCAAGACAATCAGCCGTTCGGCTGTCCGTCCGGTCGGCTATCCGGCTGTTTCCTTGTCTATCCGGACAGTCGTTTCACCGCTTCCACGGCGCAAAGGAATATCAAAATACCGGTAGTTTATCCGTTTGATTATCAGCGTGTCGTGCATTGTCTTTCCACCCGTAGGTTTGTCGCATCCGGGTATGGTGTCCGGACGGGAAAAGGACTGTTACTTTGCAGGCGGAAACCAAAATGGAGTAAGAATGGAAAAGAGCGGCAACCGCCCGAGGGAGTGCCCCGGCACTCCGCAGCAGGCAAGGGCATCCCCAATCTGTCCGGCAGGACGGATTTTATTTTCAAACGAAAATGGCAAGTTGTGTGCTGCGGCACTCGAAATGAATTTCGTGCCTCACCACCACCTTGCCCCCTCGATGTGGCATCCCCCTCCGGAGTCGGGGGCTGCTCACGGGGGAGAGCCGTAGGCATACGGCGTTTTCAGACCATGTTTCACTTAAAATTTTACAGGATGATGGACAACCAGAAGAAGTATGCGGGCAACCACGGGCGAAAGCCCAAGCCCGACAAGATGCGCCACCGCTACGTGTTCCGTCTGGACGACGGGGACAACGCCCGTTTCCTCGCGCTTTTCGACGAGTCGGGCAAGGCGACCAAGGCGGAGTTTATCGTTTCCGCACTTTTTGGCAGGGAGATTAAGGTCATTAAACTGGATAAGGGGACGCAGGATTTCTACATGCGCCTGACCACTTTCCACTCGCAGTTCCGTGCCATAGGCACGAACTACAACCAATGCGTGCGTGCGCTCAAATCCAATTTCTCGGAGAAGAAAGCCCTCGCTTTCCTCTACAAGCTGGAGCGGCACACCCTCGAACTGGTGGAACTCAGCAAGCGGATTTCCGCACTGGTGGAGGAGTTCCAAAGCAAATACCCCGTCCGATGATAGCCAAGATTTCGCACGGCAGCAGCCTGTACGGGGTGCTTGCCTACAACCAGTTGAAGGTGGACGAACGGCACGCCGACGTGCTTTTCACCAGCCGGATTATCGAGCCGCAGGGCGATAACCCCTACACGATAGGGCATCTTTCCCGCTCGTTCGGCGACTACCTGACAGCCAACCGCAAGACCGAGAAGCCCGTCCTGCACATCTCCCTCAATCCCGACCCGAAGGATTGCTTGAGCGAGGAGCGGTTTGTCAGCTTGGCGGAGGAGTACATGCGGCGCATGGGCTTCGGCGACCAGCCCTATATCGTCTATCGCCACAACGACATCGGGCGGGAGCACCTGCACATCGTCTCCGTCCGGGTGGACGAAACCGGGCGGGCGATTTCCGACAGCTACGAGCACGGACGTTCGATGAAGGTTTGCCGGGAGCTGGAACGGCAGTTCGGTCTTGTTCTGGCTACGCCCAAGCAGTGGAAGGAGGGGCTGCCCTTGTCGCCCGTCGGTTACGGGGACGGCAACCTCAAGGGGCAGTTGGCGGGAGTCATCCGCCCGATAGCCCGGGAGTGGCGTTTCCGTACATTGGGCGAATACAGGGCGGTGCTTTCCCTTTACGGCATCACGGTGGACGAGGTGAAGGGGGAATACGGCGGACGGGAGTATCACGGCTTGACCTATTCGGCAACCGACAGGGAGGGCAACAAGATCGGCAAGCCTTTCAAGTCCTCCGTGTTCGGCAAGGAGACGGGCGTCGCAGCCCTCGAAAGGCGGATGCACAACGCTGCCGCATGGGAAAAGACCCACAAGGAGGTCGCCGCCGCCACCGCCGGAAAGGTTGCCGCCGCCATGCAGACCGCAGGGCATGACCGGGCGCAGTTCGAGCGGGAACTCATGCGGCAGGGTATCGGCGTGGTATTCCGTCAGAATGAAACCGGGCGCATCTATGGGGCGACCTTCATCGACCATGCCGCCAAAGCCGTCTTCAACGGCTCCCGTCTGGGCAAGGAGTTCTCCGCAGGTGTGTTCAACGACCTTTTCGCCGGGCAGGAAGGCATTCACCTGCCGCAACCCTCCGCCGAAGTGGAACATCCCACCCGGCAGCAGGAGCATACGGACATATCCCAATGGGACGGACAGGATACCGGCTACCGTCCCGACCACAAGGACGGCACCACCCAGAATGTGGCGGCCGCCTTCAATCTCTTTGCCCCCGTACCCGGCGGAGCGTCCGGCGACCAGCCCGTACCGCTCCGAAAAAGGAAGAAAAAACGCAAATATGGAAGGCAACAGTAACAATGCCCATCCGCATGGCATACCGACCTCATTTTCGCAGCGTAAAGCGAACGACCGGAGTGTAGCGTTAAAAAGAAAAAGCTGTTTGAGCGAAGCGAAAAGTCCGTTTAAGTGAGAGCAGAGCCAAACATGTTTGGGCTATGCCGAACGTAGGACTTTCGCCGTAGGCAATTCTTTTTCTTTAGCGAAACGCAGGAAGAGAGTAGCTGCGAAAATGCAGTCTTGACTTTTTCTTTTTGGTATCTTTTTCTTTTGTGTCAAGACAAAAGAAAAAGTACATATACATAATAAAACGAAGTTTTATCATTAATTTTCAACGAATTATGCAAAATGAAGACGATTTGCGTGGACTCGCCAAAGTCATGGAGTTCATGCGTGCGATAAGCATTTTATTTGTAGTCATCAATATCTATTGGTTCTGTTACCAGTCCGTCCGGGAGTGGGGCATCGACATCGGCGTGGTCGATAGGATATTGCTCGGCTTCCAGCGTACCGCCGGGCTGTTCTCCAATATCCTCTGGACGAAGCTCTTCGCCGTGCTGTTCCTCGCCCTTAGCTGCCTCGGCACAAAGGGCGTGAAGGAACAGAAAATCACGTGGCGCAGGATCATCCTTTGCGGCGTGTCCGGCTTGCTGCTCTTTTTCGGCAACGGGTGGTTGCTCACCCTTCCTCTGCCGTTTCCGGCGGACACCGTGCTGTATATCGCCACCCTTACCGCCGGGTATATCTGCCTGCTCATGGCGGGGCTGTGGATGTCCCGCCTGCTGAAGACCGACCTGCTCGAAGACGTGTTCAACGTCGAGAACGAATCCTTCATGCAGGAGACCGAGCTGAAGGAGAACGAGTATTCCGTCAACCTCCGCACCCGCTTCTGGTTCAGGGGCAGGGCGTATGACGGATGGATCAACCTTGTCAATCCCTTCCGTGCGACGATGGTCTTGGGCACGCCCGGTTCGGGCAAGTCCTATGCGATAATCAACCAGTACATAAAACAGACCATCGAGAAGGGCTATTCGCTTTTCCTGTATGATTTCAAGTACCCCGACCTCTCCGAGATAGCCTACAACCACTTGCTCGCCCATTTGGACGGCTACAAGGTCAAGCCCAAGTTCTACGTGATAAACTTCGACAACCCGAGGGAGAGCCACCGCTGCAACCCCATCCACCCGGACTTCATGACCGACATATCCGATGCCTACGAGAGTGCCTACACGATTATGTTAAATTTGAACCGCACGTGGATTTCCAAGCAGGGCGACTTCTTCGTGGAATCGCCTATCATTCTGTTAGCCAGTATTATATGGTATCTCAAAATCTACAAGAACGGCAAGTATTGCACCTTTCCCCATGCCATCGAGTTCCTGAACCGCAAGTACGCCGACATTTTCCCTATCCTCACCTCGTATCCGGAGCTGGAGAACTACCTTTCTCCCTTTATGGACGCATGGGAATCCTCGGCGGTGGAGCAGTTGCAGGGGCAGATTGCCAGTGCCAAGATACCGCTTTCCCGCATGATTTCCCCGGCTCTCTATTGGGTGATGACGGCGGACGATTTCACCCTCGACATCAACAATCCCGAAGAGCCGAAAGTGCTGGTAGTCGGTAACAATCCCGACAGGCAGGGCATTTACGGGGCGGCGTTGGGACTGTACAACTCCCGCATCGTGAAGCTCATCAACAAGAAGAAACGGCTCAAATCCGCCGTGATTATCGACGAGCTGCCCACCATCTACATGCGTGGGCTGGATAACCTGATTGCCACCGCCCGAAGCAACAAGGTAGCCGTCATGCTCGGCTTTCAGGATTTTAGCCAGTTGAAGCGTGATTACGGAGACAAAGAGTCCGCTGTAATCTGTAATACCGTCGGCAATGTATTTGCAGGTCAGGTAGTTGCCGAAACCGCCAAGACACTGTCCGAGCGTTTCGGCAAGGTCTTGCAGAAACGGCAGAACATGACCATCAACCGGAACGAGACCTCCGTCTCCATCAACACCCAGATGGACAGCCTTATCCCGGCGAGCAAGATTTCCAACCTCACGCAGGGTATGTTCGTCGGTGCGGTAGCCGACAATTTCGACGAGCGCATCGAGCAGAAGATTTTCCATGCCGAGATTGTAGTGGATAACGAGCAGGTCAGGCGGGAGACCGCCCGCTACGTGAAGATACCGCAGATCATCGACTTCACCGACAAGGATGGCAACGACACCATGCAGCAGCAGATCGACGCCAACTACTACCGCATCAAGAGCGAGGTCAGGCAGATTGTCGCTGACGAAATCGGGCGCATCAAGGCTGATCCGGAGCTGTCGCATCTGATTAAGGACAAGTGAGGATAAAAATACCCCGTCGGCAAGAACAAGCCGGCGAGGTTCTTTTTATCGGGTATGGTGTTTTTCGGCATGAAGTAATGGTTAAGTGGGCAAAATACATTATTTTTGTAATGATATGGATAAGGACAATCGCAAATACCGGTTCTGCTTCATCGACTATATGTGGTATGTAGCCGAGATATGGCACGAAAGGGAGCATACCAACCTTAACGGGCGTATGCTGTTGCTCTTTTGCTGGCTCTTTGCCATACTCGTACCGCTTGGAACACCGTTGATGTTTCGCTATTTCAGTTGGATTGTTGCTTTTGCCATAGTGATGATTCTTTGCTTTCTTCCCGACTTGTTCTGTCAGCTCCGCTACACAGCCGGGCGGCGTGAAGCACTTCGTGAATATTACGGAAAGATGAAACATCCCGGCAGGAAGCTCGCCAAAATAGTCCTTATCGCTATCGCCCTGACCGTGGTGAATGTCGCACTGATGTTTCACCTCGGATTTATATGTTGGGTATAATCAATATCTCACTAATCCTCATTGTTTTCTATCTCAATTATTGGCAATAAGGGATTATATATATCATAAACAAATTTCTTTTTCCCTAAATCTGCCTTATTATAAAACACCTTATAGTTACCTTTTATAGTTAGGCTACCATATCCTATATCTTTTCGCAACTTTGAGTTTATGGCATTAGATATTTTGTTTATAATGCTATCAGGTGTTTTTGACATAATTCTTAATTCCAACATTTCTAATTCTGATACATTCTCTCTACCACCTCTACCTTCTATCACAAACTTGCAGAGTGCATCATCATAGAAATTGAAGCTATTTTCATCCTCCAACGAAAGTGTTGTTATATAGAAATGTAAGTTTTTATCTCGGTCACTTCGCACAAAACGAGCTATATCATCGGCAACTATACGTCTATTTATAATGGCATCATTTCTTTTTACTTCCAGAAAAACAGATGCATTATATTGTGTTAGTATTTCATCCGTCAAAATGATGAAATCCGGCAATGGTGTGAGTATTCTTGTGTATGTTGGCATATTAGGTATTCAATCTTTCGTAATTTGTTTTCTATCTTTTTTTTCAATTACATTATTCATAAGATTATGGATGTATTGCGATTTGTGATGTTACTGTTTGATAGCATTCCGCTTTTCAGTCGTTTTTTTGTTCGCTATCAGTTCTTTGTTTCATATTTCTTTCAAGCCATTTCTGTGCATGCTTGTTGTTCAGATCCGCAGCTTTCTTGATTAATTCGAGCCCCTTATTGGGGTTTTGCATAATTGTTTTTCCTTCCCAATAGAGAATACCTAAATCAAAAAGTCCATGCGTATTGATTTCTGTATTTTCAACTCTTGGAGAATGGTATTCTATACTACCATCGACTCCAATCATCCAATAGTCACTTGTTTTTGTAAAACCATGACCAAAAGCCCTCTTTATTATCACGTGTGAATTATCTTGCCATTGTAGCTCACTGATACCTTTGCAATAGATTTGATAACCCTTTGGAGCAAACTGAACCCGTTTTATAAGTTTCCCTCTTTTATCAGTAAAGTCAATGTATATACCATCTTTCTCATAATCATCTTCAAAATATATTTGAGCTTTCAGTTGCTTGTTAGGCGAACTCTTTGCCTTTCGCCAATATTCCCGGAAGAGTCCACCCATACTTATGATTTTATCGTAGGTATGTTCGAAAACTTCCGTATTCCATTGCATTTCATATACTAATGACATTATAGCCTGCTGACATAAATCAATAATATAAAATGACTTGTCTTTGGGAGTTAATTGGTTGAACTTGTCGATATTTACAACATTTGATACAACCTTCATATCACATGACGTTGGGTATTTCGTCTTTTGTAAATTATCAATCAAACAAACGGTTATAGAAACAACATTATCTGTTTGTGTGGCAGGAAAATAATATTCATACATTCTTGACAAGTATGCACAGTATATTCCAACCTCATTTATACAATCACGGGATTTATTCACATCCTCCGATGACTTTGCCTTAATTTCACAAACAAATCTAAAATATTTCATTTTGTTTATTTTACAATGTCCCTCTGTTTACTATAAACCCTATTTGAAATTTGTCAGTATATCGTCCTTTTCATTGGAAGACAACATTTCCAATAAATGATTGAAGCTATCGCAAACAAATTCTGCCGAATCTTCAAATTCAGGTTCAACTCCATAATAGATTTTACCGTAATTTTCCGGAGATAAATCTATGCACAAATATTGGTATCCATCTTTTACTGACATAAGAATAGGAATATGGCTATCCCAAAACAGGCGTATCATATCACAGGATTCCTTATCATCTGCCAACGCCTCAAGTCCCATCAGCTCAAATTCATTCCAACGGAATCCGCTATCGCTTTCTCCGTTAAAGTCCTCTATGGAATTAAACCATACATTATCACTTTCATTCGTGATTGTCTGAAACCGTTGTAAAAACTCCTGATAGTCCGCAGGAAGTTCGGAATACCGATTTTGTAAATCAGAGCTTAATTCTTTTCTTTCCAATCGTTCTGTAACGACGAATCCTATATTTTTCAGTGCTTCAATCATATTTTATTTTACGAATTTATAATGTTCTGTGGCTAACCAATCTTGTTTAGGGAGTTGAACCATTTGTTAATAGCATCCAATCTGTTATTCTGTTTAATGGTATCTTCATTTCTACATAATTTGATTTGCCGAATAACGGAGTTCTGCATAATTGAATCGGATTTGAAAAGCAGTTCTAAAACGGCTTCATAACATTTGGAATATCTGGACAATTCATCCAATATATTTGCGTCTTTTAGAATATACAGGTTGAAATTGTACACAAATGACTTGTAACTGAAAATCTCCGACTGTAATGCTGCTGTATCAAGACAAGTATAAAACAATTCCTTATCGTGCTGATATAGCCACATATAATCAGATGGGTTCAGGTTGTAGTGCAATAAAGTTTCCGAACGGACAAATGGAAGCCCCGTATTTGAGCCTACCAGATAACGGTATGTCTCATTGACTATTGACTCAACTATTTCAATGGATTCTGATTGTTTGTCCGATTCCCGTATTTCTGTAAATGTATCGGCAATAAGAACTTCCACATCCTGCGATTTGTAATATATACCGTTTTTTTGCCAGCGGAATCTACGGATATATTCTTCAGAAGTCGGACAACAGAATAGTAAAGTGTTTAACAATCGGTTCAGATATATTCGCTTATCTGGAATATGACAACGGTGTAACCCTATTATGGAGCCATAAGCGTATAGCTTTCCAAACTCGTTTTCCTCCGAATTTGAATTTTTAGGCATGTAATACAACCGCACGATATTGTCAATGAAATAATACATATCAAGATATTTCAATGTATCAGCCGATTCTCCATATTTGTTAAGTAAATGCCGCTCCAGTTTCTTGCCATACCATAAGTAGCCATCGGGATTTATTTGAAACAACTGATGAAACTTAGGTCTTGATAATGAAAAGTTCTTGTTTCTACTTTTCATTCGTTCCAGTAAGGCGACAATAATTCTATTCGTTATATCCATAGCTGTAATGGGATGCAGCTTTCCACTGTTAGGTAGCATAGGTGCATGTTATCCAATTACGCAATTTGTTCTATTCGGCATTTCTGACATAAGGGATAAGAAGCAATGAATGGTTCTATTTTTTGTTTCATTTCAACAAATGAAGTCCCATAAAAATACAAAGCTGTCCATTCATTCCCTTCCCAATAACTATAAAAGCTACCTATGTTCTCCATAGCTGATGTCATCTGCTCAATGACGTGATTGATGTCACAACTCTCATAAACTTCATCCGGCAATTCCGTTCCATTGCCATAATAAGCCAATCCCTCTAAAGTTCCTACTTCTATCTTAAATTCAGGTACCATACATAATAATGCTGAACCTTTGGGAATACCTATTTTATTAACAAGTTCCACCAAACGATTTATACTATCTTGTTTATCATCATTTAAGTGAATTTCTATATCACAAGATTCAATTTCTCCGGTTTGTGGATTTTGTAGTGTTCCTCCACCCATTACTTCTCCCAGATTTATTTTTTCAAGAATTTCTTGAAGAGCATCTTCCAAATCATGTCTGTGCATGGGTTGCAAACGTGAGTTCAAATTCAATGTTAGTTCCATATTTACTATTATTTTATTTGTTGGATAATGGTTTGCAGCGTTCCGCTTATTCAGTCGGTTTGCTGTTTGTTAGCAGTTTATTTTCTAAATAGCCTTTAACTTGTTATTCATTTCTTTCCTATACAGAATTGAACTAAAGGGATAAATATTATTAAGTTCCGGTTTTTCTCCATATAGTTCAATTATCCCATCTATTGATTCTAATTTTTGCAAAATGGGTATTGAAATATTTATGATATTTTCAATTAATCGTGAACGCAACTGTTCATCAATAGTCGATTCTAAATCTAATATCATTTGTGTGGAATACCCTTCAATTTCCATTATTGGGAAGCGCATTCTAATATCACATTGATATTCTTTAGGAAATAATAAATCATCGCCTTTACGTAATAAAGCCGCCAAGTTTATATAAAACATCTTTCCATACAAAGAGTGTTGGAGATTGAATACAACTATACATTCGGCAGTAGTCTTATACCACGAATTTCCTTTTCTACGAAAGCTATTCGCTTTCATTACTGGATGAACTATTGATTTGAATTGCTCTTTATCCATAATATTTAATTCTAAACTGCTAATGGTTTGACAGCGTTCCGCTTTAAGTGGTAGTGCTGTTTGTTAGTCGCTTAATTCTATATCGGTAGTGTTTTTTCGCTTGGCACAAGCATTCTACCTCTATCATCATAAAGAGTAAATATTCTTTTGGATTCAGATAAAAGCATATCCTCAAATGAATCCCAAGCTAAAAGAGATGAAGCATCTCTACGTTTACAGAAATGAACTTTTCCATCTTCAGAGTCTATATAGAGCTTCGAACCATCATATCTATATCCGCCTATGAAAAAATAAGTGTCTTTTGCATTTTTAGGTTTTTCGTAAATGTTCGGCTCAAGTAAGCCAAAAGGCGCCGGAGTTGCATTTAAATCTCGGTTGTAAGATTTTCTCATTCCATATAAACTGAAATGGTGGAAAAGATGTAATCCATTTGTATCTGTCATTAGAAACGAGCGGAATTGAGACGGAATTTCTCTTTTCAAATCTCGTTCTAACTCAACAATATCATCTTCATTTAGCGTAGCAAAGACGCAAAAATTATATGCTTCAGGAGCAATGAAAGGTGCATGACCGTATTCTTTTGTCCCGTTTTCATATTCTTTACATCCATACTTTTCAAAAGTCTGAATGTATTCCATTATTTCTGTAAATGCACTCATATTTTTTCTTTTTATTTTTCAAGCGACTAATGTCTGGCAGCGTTCCGCTTATTCAGTCGGTTTGCTGTTTGTTAGCAGTCTCATTCACAATCTTCATAACGACTATATTTCTTAATCCATCCGTTTGACGAATATAGTTCGCCTGACAAGCCATCAGAAATATTGGCTATCGAATCTATCTCTTCGTCTGGATTTGAAATTTGCCAGCCATCAAGTTCTTGCTCAAAGAGGAAAAGTGTATTATGCAAAGTTGCATCAACCATCCGTGTCGCAATCCTCTGAATTAGTTTTATGGTATCGGTAGTAAGAGATAGACTTTTTAGTTCCTCATTCAATTTTTTTATTGATGAAGCTTTTGCACCTCCATTAAGGATATTATCAAGAGTGTGTAAACTATTATCTCTCACACTCTCTATATACATTTTTCCAAATTGATTTAATACTTCTTCGTTTTCCATTTCTTCCTTTTTTTTATTGACTGCTAATGTCCGGTGGATAATCGACCTTTTCGGGGCGATTCATCCGCTTGTTATCTGCCCGCTTTATTCCTCTTCTTCGATAAAATGATTTATAAAATAATTGAATGACTGGGCGATATAACGGGTATTTGTTTCAAAGTTGTATTCTTTTGAAGCGTTTTCGTCCCACTCGTCAGTCAAGTAATAGTAAATCTTTTTATTCTTCAAGTTCAACGTATAATAGTTTCCACCCGAATCCATAGCAAAAGGCAACAGGTTGCATGGCATTAAATTCTTACTCCATATATCTTTGGCTATGACTTCAATTGTTTCAAAAGCATTGGTGCGTTCCTTTATCGGAAAGAACGCATTTATCTCAACCCAATCCAAATCCTCGTCCTGCGGTTGAAAACAATATGGTGATGGCATACCGCCGTTGAACTTTAGATAAAAATTCTTCATGGCTGCCGGAATCTTTATATTCAACTCCATCTCAAAATCCTTTATATCTTCTTTTGTTAACGGAACAGAGCAATCTGAAAGTTCAGGCATAACACATTCTTCTGCATCAGGCAGTATATCTTCCAATGCAGATTTAACAACGAGATTATCAAAGAAATCATCTGTTGAATCTGCAATCAACCGTGGTTCACCGAAAACAAAAGCACCTTCAATTTCTGTAAAACCGACAACTGGATACCCATAAATAGCCCCGTTTGTTATATTGACTGCGATTCTTTCTCCCATCCATGATATAGCAAAAATAAGGATATTTATATAATTAGAATCACTGCTCCGCTGTGCCAAGTTTTTTTCTTCTACGGTATTGAGAGCCATAAAACGCATAATTTCCACCTCATAATATCTGTTTATACAGATTGTTTGCTGCTTTGGCTTTCCTCCGTTCCATTTCAAGTAGAACTCTTTCAGTCTTTTCGGCAAGACATAACCCAAATTACTCTCAATTTCTTCAAAATCTTTGAGAGTAAGACTCTTTTCGCAATTTTCTAATTCTATTTTCATATTCATTCTTTTTATGGGCAGATAATGTTCGGCGGATAATCTCTCTTACGGAGATTTATCCATTTGTTACCGATGTGCCATTTATTTCTATTTCTTTAAATTTTAAAAACTCATTTGCCTTATACAAATGAAGTAATTGCATTTTCATATTTTCATTGACAATGTTTTTATAAAAACCGTATTTATTCCACCCTTTTAAAAAGAACCCATCTACAGATGAAGGTATTTTAGACATATCTAACACAAGTGTACTCATGCATTCAAATTCTTCTCGTTTGGAATGAATATTGTCAACACAATCAATTACTTCATTAAAAATAATTGCCATATAATCAAGTGGGAAATCTCCATGTACTGAAACCCTTTTTAAAGAAATTCCTTTTATGGAGGACAATTCGTTTATATTCAATATATCTTCTCTGACAAGAAACAAATGGCTGACTTCAGCAAATTCTGGCATTCTTATTTGCCCAAATCCAGATATACTTTTAGCGATTAGCCCCTTACCTTTGATAAGAGCTTTTATTTGATACCTTTCCGATGAAGATGAATCTATAATTCTTTGAAAATTAATTTCTTTATCTTCATATATAAACTCCCACGAATATGTAATACATTTCTTCCATATTCGATTTTCTCCATTCAAGTATATTTTATACCATTTCATATTGTCATTGTTAATCGGTAATGTTTGGTGGCTAACCGACCTTTTTCTGGGGAGGTTTAGCCGCATGTTAATCGTCTTTATTGGATTGAATGTATTATTAAAGATACTTCGTCTTTTTGGTAATGATAAGTTTTTATTATACAAGATGTTTTTTGTAGTGATAAAAACACTTTAACCGATGCTTCACAATAGGGAGACAAAGAATCAAATAGGACTAATTCAGTAGAATCCCATTTTACTTCAACTTCTTCTATCGGTTCTGCTCCAGTTACTATATCATTCTCCAGAAGTTTTTCCACCGTTAGATAATCGGGAGCATACTTCCAACGAATTATTAAGATTGCTTCATCTTTATTTACTATGCGTGTAGCCATCGGTTCATCTCCCATTACCAATAGGACATGATTGTCTATATAGATTTTCCCCAAGTAATCTGTTACGCTACATATAGCATTGTAGTCTTCTTGACCGTTCCATTGATGGGCATATTGTTGCTCAACAATGACAAATGGGCTTCCTTCTGTTGCAATCCAATTATTCATATTTTTTCTCAGCGATTAATGTTCGGTGAATAATCGACCATTCGGGGAGATTTATTCACGTGTTAGTTGCAAATTTATAACTTTGACAAAAGAATATTTAGCTCCTTTATTTCCTGCTTTTCATCATCATATATCAAAGCATTTCTATACGAATGATTACTTGTACATATCGTTCCTATCTTGGAATTTTCCTGTATGTCAGAGTTGGATACTAATAATCCGTTCAAGATACATTTACCTATATATTCGGAATGTTCCTTGAATAAGGGAATTTGTTGCAATCGTTGGACAATCTCAAAAAGTGCTGTATCTTTTTCCTTTTCTTTGATTGCAGACAAAGGTAAGAGTAAATGAAACAGTACATCTCCATATTTCTCTTTTGTAATCCTCATTAATTCCGAATATGTGAGATACTTCAAGTGAAAGTTGCCACTAACTTCCCCGATTAAAGTGTCATTCAAAAAATAATATGTACAGCAAGGATGAAATTCTATTGTCAATACAATATCGCTGCCGATAGGAAGTGTTAGAGTTCTTGGGATTTCTATTTCACCTTGATTTTCGGATGTTTTCAAATCAATTTGAGATAGCCAACACCAATATTTCTTGTACTTCTTTTCATCCAACAATGTTGGTACAAGTTCTTCATCCCATACTTCATCAAAATTCGCATCCCTTTCTTCATCAAAGGCTCGAATATGATGATGTAACATTACGTTCCAAAAAAGCGCATTTGAAAACGAATATTCTTTTTCTGATATTACATTCATTTTTATTTCGTTTTTGACCGCAACTAATGTTTGGCAGCGTTCCGCTTTTTAGTCGGTTTGCTGTTTGTTAGTCGCTTATTCCCATTCAAATGTTGATAAGTAACGAAGACCATTATAGTCCGCAATCTCTTCAACATATTTTTTAGGTATGCCAAGATGACCTTTCATGTTTTCTTTAAGAATAAAAACTTTTTGGTTTTTCTTTTTATCTCTAAAACCATTCGGGATATAGCAGAAAGTACAATTATTTGAGGCATTATTAAGGCCATTTCTATTTAATGATTTTTCAACCCAACAATCAAGTACATTATTGTCTATTATAACTGATTGAATTAATTGAACAGAATTCATTGTACATGTTTTGTCAATTTTAATTCTTAAAAACTCTGGATAATAGAATTTTATACCTAAGTCTTTACAGAACTGACAACGATGTTCGGGATTGGGACGCTTTTTGCTCTGACCGGATTCATACGCTTCCAACTCCTTGAGGTATTGCTCTTGATTAAAATACTCCATAAATTCGGTTTCATTTTTATCGGTATGCCCAATCCATGTCATATATTTCAAACCGGCAGTCGAGGCTGTTGTACCAGTCGGATTAAGTTCAAAAATAAAAGAGCCCAAGAAGGATACCGATACGGTATTCGTCGCTTTCTGCAATGATATACCCTCATGGCTATTATACATGATTGCCGCATTTGCGACAGTTATTTTTTTCGCTCTTAGTATTTCCTTGATTTTATCTGTGTCTGCCGGAATAACATTCAACAGATTCTCAAGTCCTTCAGAAGAATATTTCATAATAAGAGAATCTTCGTCATAGTCCATTACACCAAGCTCTTTACAGAACTGGCAACGAAGTTCCTTATTGTCTTCATCGTATTCTTTCCACCATTGACGGAAAGCCGATTGATCCATATATTTCTCAAAGTCAGCTTCGGAATCGAATTGACCGACCCATATCATTATCTTGCTCATTTTCTTTTTTTATTTTTCAAGCGACTAATGTTCGGTGGATAATCCTCATTAAAGGAGATTGATCCGCTTGTTATCTGCCCGCTTTATTCCTCTTCTTCGATGAAATGATTTATAAAGTAATTGAATGACTGGGCGATGTAACGAGTATTTGTTTCAAAGTTGTATTCTCTTGAAGCGTTTTCGTCCCACTCGTCAGTCAAGTAATAGTAAATCTTTTTATTCTTCAAGTTCAACGCATAATAGTTTCCACCCGAATCCATAGCAAAAGGCAACAGGTTGCATGGCATTAAATTCCTACTCCATATACCTTTGGCTATGACTTCAATTGTTTCAAAAGCATTGGTGCGTTCCTTTATCGGAAAGAACGCATTTATCTCCACCCGATCCAAATCCTCGTCCTGCGGTTGATAACAATATGGTGATGGCATACCACCGTTGAACTTGAGGTAAAAGTTCTTCATGCCTGCCGGAATTTTTACATTCAACTCAACCTCAAAATTCTTTATATCTTCTTTTGTTAGCGAAGCCGAACAGTCCGAAAGTTCAGGCATTACACCTGCTGTTTCCGTTTGTCCCTCTTCGATTTCTTCTATTGCTGGAATTGCTTTGTGCCCGTCCAAAACAACGAGATTGTCAAAGAAATCATCTATTGAATTTGCAACAAGTCGTGGCTCTTCAAAATTGAAGATTACATCTTGCATCCCCACAATAGGGTAAAGATAGATCTTTCCATTAACCAAGTCTATGGTAATCCGACCTTCATCGGTAGATTCCATAGCAAAAATAAGAATGCTATCAGATATAGCTCCTGCTTTTCTTAACTCTAATGTTTCGCCTTCTGCCGTATATCTGGGGTCATTCTTAAAATCCTTGTTATATTTGAATGGGAAGAAATCTTCAATTTCCACCTCTTGATATTTATTTATGCTTGCGGTCTGTTTCGTAGAACCTCCATTATATTGTAAATAGAACTCTTTCAGTCTTTCCGGCAAGGCATAACCCAATTTGCTCTCTATTTCTTCAAAATCTTTGAGAGTAAGACTTTTTTGGCAATTTTCTAATTCTATTTTCATATTCATTCTTTTTATGGGCAGATAATGTCCGGCAGATAAACCGCCTTCAATGTTTCATCTGTTTGTTAGCAACCTATTTTCTATCAATCTTTTGTAAAAGTTGATTGTAATACTTCTCTAACATTTTGATGTTATTTTTTCTGTCAATTTTTCCACTTTCATTATCTGTGTATGCAAACCACTTAAATAGCAATTCAACAAAAATATGTTTACCAATTTCTGTTAAAGAACTTTCCTTGATAATTGAAGGCATGATTAGGTTTCCTTCATTATCACATGGATTATCACACAAAAGCCCCTTTCCGTATGCGTAGTTTAATAAGTTCTGACAACAGACTTTCGCGTAGTCTTTATCTCTCTGACGGATTTGAGCTTCTATAAGTCCGTCAACATCAAAAATTATTTGGTCACTCATATTCTTTTTAGTTTGTAAAGTTGCTAATGGTTTGCAGCGTTCCGCTTATTCGGTCGGTTTGCTGTTTGTTACTAACGCTTTATTTTTTATTCCAATACTCTTGCATCCAACTTTCATATTCCAAAGGATATATTTCATTGGCAGAATTTAGTTTATCATTGATATTCAATTTTCGTTTGGATTTAGCGGATTCTGTTTTCAGCAGGGAAAGTCCTTCTATTAACTTTCTCGCATCATCTTTCAAACGAAACCACCTTTGCCAATCGTTTTTTGTCATTTCCGCTTCTCGTTGCTTCTGATATTCTTTACGTTTAGCCGTCTGTTCTAATTGAAGCAAGAGATTTTCATCTGCAACAAATATTGGGACTTCTTGGAAAATAAGCAGATCAGAATAATATTTAGATAAAACGTCTTTAGCCTTTTCACTGACATAAATTTCAGAGCAAAAGTCGCAAAAAATCCTATCAATGAAAATATCCAATCCTGAAAGGCTTTGTTCTACTAACTTGGCAGAACCACGTTCTTGCTCGCAATAAAGCAGTCCGTCCTTTTGAGGTATCAACGCAAATAAATTCCCTATTTGCTCCGCTACCGTTTCGTTATGTTTGCGCCGTGTAATATATTCTTCCGCATCCATACTTCCAGACGGATATATCAAAGGCTCCGGTGATTGTAAATCCCAGTTCTCCCAATCCAATTTTACAATCTTTTCCTTGTTTACCGGTTGAAGGACAAAGCCTGTAAGATTTGATTCTATAATATACTGTAAAACATCCTCCTTGACAATTAACACAGGACTTTCTCTGTTATATTGAGAGCGGTAGATAGAAGGGCAAAACGCTCCGGTTCTAAAAATCATGTGGGAGTTTGTATCTTTATCATAACAGTAAATACCTTGCCACAGCATTTCTCCATAACTTCCCCAAGGCATTATTCTATTTTTTACAGTATAATATTTCATCTTTCTTTATTTTATGCGTTAGTAATGGGTTGTAGCTAACCGCTTTATGTGGTTAGGTTATTGTTAGCAACATTCTGTAATTTATTGAAGTTAAGATAAATAGCCTTACCTAAAAAGTCATCAAAAGAAGGTGCTATATACTTAATAGAAGTTATATCTAAATCTCCCAAATCTACTCTATATATACTATTGTCAGACAAGTGAAGAATATACCCAATATCACCATCCATACCAAATGCCCAATACTCTTTTTGAAGATATTTTTGTATTCCATAGTCATGATTGTAAGCAATAACATCTTCTATAGCCCATATATAGATGTAGTTATCTCCTAATTTGCCCTCACCACCATTACTCCATAACAAAAAACTTTTGTACTGTTTTGGCAAGGTGGTATTTAGAAGCTTTTCTACGTCATCAATAGACGCAGAACTTGCACCATCCTTTTTATACCATTTACTTTCTATTACTTCCATATTGATTTTATTCCTAGTTGCTAATGTCCAGTGGATAATCGACCTTTAAGGGAAATTTATCCGTTTGTTAGTCGCTTTATTCTGCAATATAAGTTTCCAAATATTGAATACCGTTGTAACTGTCTAATTCATCCACAAATTTTTTAGGTGTTTCATATGAATCATAATTTTTCTTCTTAATAAAGATTTTCTGATTCCTTTTGTTGTCCTTGAAACCATTGGGTATATAGCACACAATACAATTTGATGGCTTTATGTGGTATTCATCAATATCGGATTCAATATACCAGTCAAGGACAAGTTTGTTATCAATCATCATTCTAACAAGATTAAAAGGATTTTCGGGTTCATCCTTAATTTCCACAGTTAGAAATTCTGGATAGTAATACTTTATATTAACGTCTTTACAGAACTGACAGCGATGTTCCGGATTGGGACGTTTCTTTGTACGACCTTCTTCGTAATCTCGTATTTCTTTCATGTACTCATCTTGATTGAAATACTCCATAAATTCTTCCCGACTTTTAGCGGTTGTGCCAATCCAAATCATATATTCTAATCCAGCATTAGACCCTTGCATTCCTTCAGGCGACAGTTCAAACTCAAACGTACCAAGATAAGTCATGGTTGTGGTATTCTCTGCCTTTTTAGGAGATATACCCTCACGACAATTATAGCAGATAACAGCATTTGCCATTGTAATATTTTTATCAGCCATCGACAGACTTATCTTTTGGGTATCAGCAGGAATAAGGTTGAGTAATCCTGCCAAGCCGTCAGATGTGAATTTCATAATAAGAAAATCCTCATCATAGCTCATTACACCAAGCTCCTTACAGAACTGGCAACGAAGTTCCTTATTGTCTTCATCGTAATCTTTCCACCATTGACGGAAAGCCGATTGATCCATATATTTCTCAAAGTCAGCTTCGGAATCGAATTGACCGACCCATATCATTATCTTACTCATTTTCTTTTTTTATTTTTCAAGCGACTAACATGTAATTATCAGCGGTTTTCGCTGTTATTTTCTTATTTAACTATCTCATTATCACTTTCAAGAATATCATCCAATGGAGTGCGGATGCTGCTCTTGAAAGTGTCGGCTATATGCACGTACATTTCCGTCGTTTTCAGTTGGTTGTGCCCCAACAGCTCTTTCACGATTTTCAAGTCCGTGCCTTGCTCGATCAGATGCGTGGCGAACGAGTGCCGCAACAGGTGGGGGTACACCCGCTTGGTGATTCCGGCTTCCTTCGCCGCCTCTTTCAGCTTCTTCGACACGATGCTCTCCGTAAACGGCTCACCCTTGTACCGCTCGAAGAGCCATTCCTGCGGCTTGTACAGCTTGGTGTACTCGGTCAGCTTCCTGACAAGGGGCTTCGACAGCAGCGTGTAGCGGTCTTTCCTCCCTTTGCCCTGCCGTACCCGTATCAGCGAACGGCTCACGTTGATGTCGTGAGGTTTCAAGTCCAGCAGCTCGCTGATTCTCAACCCGGCGGAGTAAAGCAACGAGAACATGCAGAACAGCCGGATGTCCGGACCGGTTGCGTCAAGGATGGATTTTATCTCCTCCTTGCTCAGCACGTCGGGCAGCGTCCGTTCCCGTTTGGCTCGCTTTACCTCGTAACATTTCCGTTCCTGTCCCAGCACCTTCTCGAAATAAAACTTGATCGAGTTGATGCGCAAGTTCTGTTGGCACGACGAGATCCCCCGTGTGTCAATCAGGTGTACGATGTAGGCGTTGATTTCTTCCGGTCGGATGTAGCGGAGGTTTCTTCCCGCAAAGTATTGCTGGAACTCCCTGAAATAGGCAGTGTACGCACGGACGGTATGCTCGCTGTACCGCAGTTGCCGCAGCGTTTCGGCATAGCCGGGCGGGATGGCGGGGCTGGTTTTCCCGTTTTTCTTGGGCAAGGTGTTTTTCAGGGCGGAGTAATTGATATACGCCGTTTCCACATGGCGGTCGAAAAAGCCGGACAGGTCGAAGCCTTCTTCCGGCAGGTAGGCTCTGTCGCCCTCGAACCGCACACCCTTCTCTTTCGACAGCGACAGCCGGATGGCATCGTCCTCGTCGAACTCCACTTCCACGTATTTCTGCCCGTCACGGATGGCAGGTGAAAGCGTTATTCTCGGTTTGCTCTGATAGACTTTCATACGCATCGCATGGGTGGCAATGACAGACCGTGTCCCTCATTACCCATATTTTACAAATATAGAGAAAACAACGAATTATCGCCGTTTCCCGGAGGAGAAAAATGCGTGCGGGGCATGATTTTTTGGTATTTTTCACAGGAAAGGGCTGCGACAAACCTGCGAACCGGACGACAAGTGCGGACAGCCCGCCCCGGAGTTGCACGTTCCCCGTGTTTCTCCCTCTATATTTACGCCCGGTTTCGTTTGAGAACCAATAGTATTCACCATTTAAAAACATTAGATTATGGACGAACGACCGGACAGCAGCCAGCAGTTGATGGACATCCTGCTCGTCATGGACGAGAAAGGCACGCTCCAAGCCGTCAGCGGAGTAAAGGACGGCGAGTTACAGACCAAGAATCCCTTGGAGGACAACAACGACCTCCTGCGGGTGGATCGCCACGGCGATATGTTTTCGAATTTCTTTTCCAACCTCTGGAACCAGTTGAAAGACCCGACCCGCTTCCACTTCTTCCGTGTGCCGGAAGAGGAGGTGCAGCGGGTAGCCGCCGATTTCCGGCAACGGGAGAGCCAGTCCGTCAAGACGGGCGAGCCGCTCGTTGCGCAGTACGAGGTGCAGCCGCCCGTGCAGGCGCAGCAGCAGACCCAAGCCGGGCAGCAGCAACAGCCGGAGGGTGCGCCGCAGCAGTCCGCCGGGCAGACCGAACAGAACCCGCAGTACAAGTACCGCCCGGAGGACATCGACTGGAACAGCCTCGCCGCCCTCGGCGTGCAGCGGGAGCAGATCGAGGGCAACGGGATGCTCGACCAGATGCTACGGGGCTTCCAGACTGACAAGACCGTCCGGGTGCATTTCCACTTCGACGGCATCTCGCACAGCAACGACAGCCAGCTCTCGCTCAAGCCCGGCACGGACGGCAGGCTGACCGTGTGCAGCCACGGCATCCTCGACCCGGAGAAGATGCAGAAGCAGTTCTTCGGCTACGACATCACCGACTCCGACAAGCAGGTGCTCCGGCAGACGGGCAACATGGGACACCCGGCGACTGTCACCAACCGGGCGGGCGAGCAGGTCGAAGCCCTTGTCAGCCGCAACCTCAAGACCAACGAGCTGGTCGCCTTCCCGCTCTCCAAGGTCAATATCCCGGCGGAGAAGAACGGGCATACCTTCACCCCGGACGAGATAGCCCGGCTCAAACAGGGCGAGGCGGTGGTCTGCCAGTTCCTTTCCAGAGCCAAGGAGGGGGAGCAGCCCAAACTCTACCCGGCTCCCGTGCAGTTCAGCGCAGCCAAGATGCAGATCGAATTTCTTTTCGGCGACCGGGGCAGGCTGGCGATGGATGCGTACAAGGCGAACCTGAAACAGACCGCCAATCAGGAGGTGCCGAAGACCTTCCGCAAGCAGGAGCTTACCGAGAAGTCCCGCCTCGAACTCGAAGCCGGGGGAACGGTCAAGGTTTCCGGCTTGGTGGACAAGAAAGGAAAAGCCTACCAAGGCTACATCACATGGAAGCCCGGCGAGAAGCCCGCCTTCATGTTCCCTAAGGACTACAAGGCGGCGCTCGAAGAGGGGCGTGTCAAGCCCGCCGTGGAGAACGAGGTGCAGGTGGCGGTCAATTCCGAGGGCAAGACCGTCGAGGCGACCCGTAACCTGAAAGAAGCCCTGCAATCCGCACAGCAGCGACCCACCGGGGAGCAGAAACAGCAGCAGGAGCGCAGGCAGGAGCAGAAAGAGGACCGGAAACAGGAACAGAAGCAGGAGCAGCCCGACAAGCCCAAGCGCAGCCGGGGTGTCCGCCGATGATTTCCCCCGCCATTCTGTAAATGAATTACCCGGTTATCCCGTCGCTCGGACGGGATAACTTTTGTCAAACCGTTAAAAATCAAAGAAATATGATTACAGCAGTCATCGCTGAAAAGCCTTCCGTAGCGAAGGATATAGCAAACGTGTTGAATGTCCGGGAGCGGCACGATGGCTACCTCTCAGGTAACGGCTACCTCGTTACCTGGGCGTTCGGCCATCTCGTCCAGCTCGCCATGCCCGAAGCATACGGCTACACGGGCTTCCGGCGTGAGAACCTGCCCATTCTGCCGCAGGAGTTCAAGTACATCCCCCGCCAGATACGGGAGGGCAAGGAGTACAAGCCCGACCTCGGCGTGCTCAAACAGTTGAAGGTCATCAAGGAGGTTTTCGACCGTTCCGACCGTATCGTCGTGGCGACCGATGCCGGGCGTGAGGGCGAAGCCATTCATCGGTACATCTACAATTACCTTGGCTGCCGCAAGCCCTGCCTGCGCCTCTGGATCTCCTCGCTGACCGACCGTGCCATCCGGGAGGGGCTGGACAACCTCAGACCCGGTAGCGACTACGACAACCTCTACCGTGCCGCCGAAGCCCGTGCCATCGCCGACTGGGAGATTGGGCTGAATGCCACCCAAGCTCTCAGCATCGCCGCCGGGCAGGGCATCTACTCCCTTGGACGGGTGCAGACGCCCACCTTGATGATGATCTGCTCCCGTTATCTGGAGAACAGGGATTTCACCCCGCAGACCTATTTCCGGCTGAAGATCACGGCGGAAAAGGACGGCACGCCTTTCGCCGCCATCTCTGAATTGCGTTACGAAACCCTTCCGGCGGCAAACGCCGCCCTCGCCGCTGTAACCGCAACGGGGACGGTGCAGGTTGCCGACGTGCAGCGCAGGGAGGTGAGCCAAGAGCCTCCCTTGCTCTACGACCTGACCGCCTTGCAGAAAGAGGCGAACGGCAGGTACGGCTTCTCGGCGGACAAGACCCTCTCCGTCGCCCAGTCGCTTTACGAGAAGAAGGTGTTGAGCTACCCCCGTACCGGCTCCCGCTACCTCTCGGAGGATGTGTTCGACGAGATACCCGACCGCATCGCCCTGCTGGAGCGGTACCCGGCTTTCTCCACCCATGCCGCCGCCCTGAAAGGGGCTTCGCTCAACCGCCGCAGCGTGGATGCGGGGAAAGTTACCGACCACCATGCGCTCATCATCACCGAGTGTCTGCCCGGCGAGCTGTCCGCCGACGAGCGCACGGTGTACGACATGGTAGCCGCCCGCCTGCTCGAAGCCTTCTCCGCCCGTTGCCTCAAGGACGTTACCACCGTCTCTTTCACGGCGGGGAACAGCGTGTTCACCGCCAAGGGGACGGTCGTCAGGTCCGCCGGATGGCGTGCCGTGCGGAACGAGCGGGACGAGGACGACGAGGGAACAGCCGCTTTGCCGCCCTTGCAGCCCGGCGAGGCTTTCCTCCTGCAATCGGCGGAGTGCGTGGAGAAACAGACCAAGCCCCGTCCCCTGCACACCGAGAGCAGCCTCCTTTCGGCGATGGAGCATTGCGGCAGGGAGTTGCGGGACGACGAGCTTCGGGACAGCCTGAAAGGGAACGGTATCGGCACGCCCGCCACCCGTGCCTCCATCATCGAGACCCTCTTTGCCCGTGACTACGTGCGCCGGGAGAAGAAGAGCCTCGTGCCGACCGACAAGGGGCTTGCCGTGTACCAGATAGTGAAGGACAAGCGCATCGCCGATGTCGAGATGACCGGGCAGTGGGAGACCGCCCTTGCCAAGATCGAGAGCGGGGAGATGAATCCCGACACCTTCCGCAAGGGCATCGAGGTCTATGCCGCCCAGATTACCGAAGAACTCCTGCAAGTGCAGGTATCGGTGGCGGACGGCGGACATATCCCGTGCCCCAAATGCCGTTCCGGTCGCATCCTCCTTTACCCGAAGGTCGCCAAGTGCAGCAACGTCGATTGTGGGCTTACCGTCTTCCGTGGCAAGGGGGAGAAGCAGCTCACCGACAGCCAGATTGCCGACCTTGTAACCAAAGGCAAAACATCCCTTATCAAAGGATTCAGGAGCAGGGAGGGTAAGCCCTTCGATGCGTACCTCACCTTCGACAAGGACTTCCGCATCGTGTACGGGTTCCCGCCCCGCACGGACAAGCCCAAAGGAAAGGAGCGCAGGCGATGAACGGCATCGGTTGGATCACCGTGGCGGAAGCCGCCCGGCTCTGCGGCACGGACGAGCTGCGCATCACCCTCTGGATGAACGGCAACCACATCGCCTACGCCCGTTTCGACGGCATCCTGATGATCGACGGCGCATCCCTTGCCGCCCTGTTCAGCCGCAACCGGGTCGCCACCATCTACGAGGATGTGGCGCAACAGCGGGGCAAGCCCGGCAGACCGGGCAGGCTCCGCCGCCTGCTCGACACCCCACTCGACACC
Organism: Bacteroides fragilis NCTC 9343; assembly: GCF_000025985.1. NCBI lineage: Bacteria > Pseudomonadati > Bacteroidota > Bacteroidia > Bacteroidales > Bacteroidaceae > Bacteroides > Bacteroides fragilis. Next base: position 2,027,126 of record NC_003228.3, on the reverse strand, counting down.
TTCGGCTTGTCGCAGCGCATCGTCCGGGCGTGCCGGGAGCTGGGCGTCTTCACCGTGGAGCACCTGCTCGTCCACCTCCGCCGCTTCCGCTTCTCCCGCCTGTACTGTGTCCGCAACTTCGGCAGCGGATCGGCAGCCGAGACCCTCCGGCGGCTCCGGCAGGACGGCTTGACAGACAGCGGCAGCCCACGGGATTTCAAGGTCTTGTACCCGTAATCCCGGCAATATTCACTATCTTTGCCAGCCGATTATATAAGAAGGCGGATTTGTCTTTCCCATAACCGACTGGCAAATACTCGAAAGGATTTCGAACCTATTCTGTTCATAATATGAAGCGTTCCATTTCCCTTTAAACAGCCTTTTTACAGCTCAAAAAGGGTTAAATGCTTGAATTTGTGGACATATATTCGAAAAATATTGTATTTTTGTACCCGAAAATAGGACGACAATGGCTAAAAAGCACTCATTATCTGTTGAAAACATAGATCAGGTTGCTATTGATTTTATAGCGACAAAACCTTCATATTCAATCAAAATAACAGATTGCCAAGAAGGTAAATTAAAAAAAATAGCAATAACTCATAATAAGGAAACTGGTATCTTAAACTGTTTTATTAATGGCGGGCAAGTTTCTTATAGTACGCAAGGAAAAGCACATTTAAAAGGAATATGTGAAGAATGTTGGAACGTTATCCTTCAAAATACTTCAATTCCTTGCCCTGATAAGAAAAGCTTTACGGCAAAAGGAATAAGTGAAGAAGATTTTGATGCTTTTATAGATGTATTATCGGAAAGTGATGAAATCGAAATAACTACGGTCAATACAGATAACAATCCTGCTATCAGGAACCAATATCATTTAAAGGGGAAATATGATGCCAAGGTATCTATTATTTTTTATAATAATGGGACTTTATTTTTACAGGGAGCTGTAACAGCTTTTTATATTGAGCTTATTACAGAAATAATGGAGACAATATCTTCTGTTCCAACCGAAGTAATGGAAGACTTCTTGGCTATTCAACCTTTAGTAGGATGTGTGATAGAAAAAGATTTGAATAAGCATTTCACGAAAACTGAAAACATTGAAGGAAGTATTCTTGAAGATTTTCTGAAAACATCTATTGCTCTTGCTAACTCCGGTGTTGTGGTTGATGATTACGGGTGTTATACATTCGGTATAATGAAGGCTTTGGATGGCTTGATTAGCAAAAGACTCTTGGAAGACGCACCGGATTTTAAAGATTATGGTACATATTTTGAGAGAGGTAAAGATGGAAACTACCATTTTTTGGAGAATGTGGGAACTTACAATGGTAATCCCTCGTTAAAAAGAGCATTGGAAAAGGCGTATGACTTTTATAACAAGAATCGGCATACAACTTTCCATATTGATCGCAGGAACTTAGAAACAAGCAGAACCTTATATTATGATGAAGCGGTGAACATAATAAAGGATGGACTTGTTATTATAAATGACTTATGTACTAATTGGTAAAGAAATGAAGACAAAAGATTATCAAATAATCTCTTTAGGAGAACGAAGTTTTTTAGTAGTAGTTCTGTCATTGGAAATGACGGATTACTATTGGACTGCTCTCCAATCAGAATTGGCAAAATATAATGTTGCCGATGCTGAAGTTTATTTTGATTTTCTATACCGTAACGGATTAAAAAATAGATTTTTCAAAACTAAGCTCATGGGAGTTAGTCTATTGAATAATTCTTTGAGAAAATGTAAAGCTACACAAGAGTGTATTAGTGCTTCTGATAAATTCTTTACTTTGCATAAGGATGTGATTGAACATAGCGTATTATCGTCTATTCAAAAAACATTCTTTAGAAAGAAATTAGACAGAACTAATATTCTTCCGACAAATGTACTTTAACATTATAAAGGAATTAATATATTAGAACAAAAGGTGCATCATTGATGCACCTTTTGTTTATACTTCAAATTTAGGCATCAGTAAGACCTAAATTCAACATATCTTTGTCATTCCAACTATTTCCGTTATCTTTGCACCAGTAGAACCTGCCAAGCCTCTTGATAATGCTCAAATCGGCGGGTCGTTTTTTTATAACCCGTCATCCTTTCCTGAATGACCCAAGCCACTTTTCAGTGGCTTTTTGCATTTCATGGGCATACCCTTCCGTACACCGTCCGGATTTTCCCGTCCTCCAATACCTTGCTCGACCGCACGACCCACGTCCTGCCATCATTCAGCCCGCACTCCAGTGCCTTCTCGCCGCCGCCGACCAGTACCGGCACGGTTATCACCACGATTTCGTCCGCCAGCCCGTTATCCAAGAGCAAAGCCCCGGTTTCCGCTCCGTAAGCCGTTACCGTACCTTCGCCGTCCGCTTTTATTCCCCGCAGTTCCGCTGCCGCATCCCCTGTAACAAACCGCACCCGTTCCTTCTCCGTCAGGTCAATACAGCCGTCCGTCACGACCAAAGTCTCTTTTGCCGTGAGCGGCCAGCCCAGATGGTTCAGGTAAATGCGCAGGTAGGTTTCCTCGTCGATCAGCACGCAGCCGGAGGCGTCCACCGCCGCATCGAAATACTTGTCCGATCTGACCGGACAACCGTCAATGGATTGGTACACGTGCAAGGTAATCTGTTTCATATCAATGTATTTTTAAGGATTATGTCCGCCTCGCACCCAAAAGAACAGCGTGAACTCACGCTATTCCGAAGTAAAGGTACTGGTATTACCCGATAAGCAGAATAGGCAAGCCCACGCCGTATAAGCATACAGCATGAACATTGCGCCATTCGTCTTGCTTATCAAAAATTACCAGTTTTTTACTTCAAGACGTTCAGCGAACGTACAATATGTATATCAATCCCCGCCTGCTTCCAAGCCGGGCATGAATCTTCTATGTCACGACAGAGACCGTGCCCGAGAGCACCGCCTTCTGTCTTCGTATGGCAAAGATACGGAAACTTCCCGAATAACAAAACAATAGCCCCGCCTAATCTCACGATCCGGCAGGGCTTCATCCACTAAAAGCACCGTCAGAAAAATGTCATTCTCACGGGAACAGCCCCCTTTTCCTGCGCCTTTCCTCTTTCCGGGCTTCCTTCTCCTTGCGTTTCGCAGCCCGTTCCTCCACGTCGGCGAAACGGGTGCGGATGAACTCGTGCACGTCCTTCGTGCGGTAGAACACCTTGCCGCTGATGGTGAAGTACGGCAGCACCCCGATGGCACGGTAGCGTTGCAGCGTGCGGATGCCCACCTTCAGCAGCAGGCACAGGTCTTGGTTGTCCAGCACCTCCTCGCCGTCGAGCGTGTTGTTCTTCTTCAGCACCCTTTCCAGCAATTTCTCCGTCCGGTCGAAGCGTTCCATGATGCGCTCCATCCAGCCCTCAAACTCTTCCCTGTCCGTGTACATAGCAGTCGCCCTCCTTTTCGATGATTTCCTTTTCCCGCATATAGCGGATGTAGCCTTTCGCCGTCCGTTCCTTCACTTCCAGCATCTCCTGTATCAGCTCGCACAGTTCGATGTAGCCGTACTTCTCCTGCCGGGCGAACGCCTCCCGTGCCATCTCCGCCAGCTCCTTCTCCTTGCGCTTCTCTTTCTCCGCCCTCGGCTTCTCGCCCACATAGACGGGCATCCCGGCTTGCTTGTCCCATCTGAACTGCATCAGCGGAATATCCAGCGGGCTGCCGTCCCTGACCTTCAACGCCTTCACCACCGACACCTCCGGGTTCTCGTCCTTCTCGATGGAGAGGATGGCGGCGGACTTGCGTTGCAGCTCGCTGCCGAGGTGTCCCCGCAGCTTCAGTCCGTTCGGCACGAAATGCACCACGGCGGCGATGCACGTGCGGTAGATTCCCGCCAGCCGGTAGATCTCGTCAATCAGCGCCACGCTCTCCGCCTCGTCGTTGGCGCAGCGGATCAGGTCTGCCACCCCGTCGATGACGACCAGATGGATGCCCCCGTGCAGGTAGTGGTACCGGTCCATGCTCTGCACGATGGCGGTCAACCGCTCGCTTCTCGACATCCCTGTCAGGCAGTACACGTGCAGGTACTCCGGCATCCGCTCACGCCCGGCACGGCGCAGCAGCCGCCCCGTGTTCTTGTGGAGCTGTTGCTCGCTCTGTTCCGTGTCGTAGAGCAGCACCGCACGCCCCTTGCGGTTCGGTTCCACCCGCACCCCCAAGAGATCGGCGTCCGTCTCCCGTTCCATGATCGCCCCGGCGACCAGTGCGGCGGTGTAGTTGCTCTTGCCCGTCCCTTCGCCGCCCGTGATGCAGAGGATGTTCTCTTCCGAGCCTAACGGCACGTCCCCGGCGGTAACGATGGCGACCGCCTGTTCGGGCGGGTGGTCATAGTCGATCTCGCACGATTTCAACATCGCCAGCGTGTCCCCGTACAGCGTGTCGAGCAGTTTCAGGAACAGCCCCATCAGCTCCTCCCTCGTGTGCCCGGCTTTGAAGTAGTCCGTCACGTCCTTCTCCGCCTTCGTCCCCGGCAGCGGCAGCACCAGCCGTTTCACCCCGTACTCCGCCAGTTGCGCACGGTGCTTCTCCGAGCATTCCAGCCCCGTCTTGTCCGTGTCGTACAGCAGCACGATGTGCTTGAAGCGATAGACCAGCTTGCGCACGGTCTTCGCCGGGATGACCGAGGTCTCCGAGTTGAAGCAGATGGCGTGGAAGCCGTGCGCCGCCAGCGTCAGCACGTCCTTCTCGCCGCCCGTGAGGAAGAGCAGGTCGCCCTTCGAGGGCAGTTGCTCCAGCCCGAAGCAGTAGTTGTCGCCCGTGTGCCCGCCATAGACGAAGCGCACCTCTGACATCGGGCGATAGACCTTCACGCCCCATTTCCCCCTGTACCCGAACATCGGTTCCGCCGGGGTGGAGCTGAAGCCGAACGCCTTGCCCTCCCTCGTCTCGCCCCGGTACTCGGCGAGCGATACCGTCCCGTAGCGGCGCAGCACCTCCACGGTGATGCCCGATGCGCCCCAGTAGGCAAGCTCCGCATCCGTAAACGGCTTTTCCGTCGTCCGGTAGGGCTTCGGTTCGGGACGGTCAAAGGGCGCAGCCGCCTCTTCCGTGTCCGTTCCGGCTTCCCCGGCACCGCCGCCCCTTGCGCCCGGCACGAGCCGCAATCTCCGGCAGCCCCCGGTTCCTACTGTCCCGTCGGTCGGGATGTCCCCGTCCAGTCCGAGGCACAGCTCCCGGTCGATGGTGTGCAGCACCTCCACGAAGTCGGCGGCGTTCCGGCAGTCCAGCCCTTTCAGCTTCGCCACGAGGAAGAAACAGTCTCCCGAATAGTCCCCGTTGCCGAAGTCCTTCATCCGGTACGTACCGCTCCGGCGGTCGTAATACACGTTGCACGAAGCCTTGCTGTCGGCGTACAGCGGGTTCAGGAAGTTCCTGCCCACCCGCCACTTCACGGGCAGGTAGTGGCGGAACACGTCCAGCCCGTTACTGGTTCTTGCCAGCACTTCTTCCTTTCTTACCATAGCTGCCGTTTTTTCGGTTATGCAGGGGATGTTCCGCTATCATCCGGTCGATCTTGGCGGCGGGCGTCTCCACCATCCACCGCTCACGCAGGCTCTCGACAGCCTGCCGGGGATAGCGTATCTGCCGCCCGATCATCGAATAGGGAATGATATGCTTCTGGCGGTAGCGGTGCAGGGTGCGGTGGCTGATGTCCAGCGCCTCGCACACCTCCTTGTGCGTCATCCACTTCGGGTCGGCTTTCCGTCCCTTGGTCGCAGGGCTTTCCGCTTCCTCTTTCCGTTTGCGCTCCGTTTCCTCCCGGTTCCGGGATTCCTCCACGTAGGCGGTTATCTTCTCGATCTTCTCCACGAGCAGGCGGTAGGCGTTGCTCTCGATGGTCATTATTTCCATTGTCGTACTCATTTTTAGGTTTCTGCCGCAAATGTCGCCCGATTCGCCGGTTTTTCCTGCCACTATATTAGCACCTTGGCAAAGATTTTTTTTTCGGGGCGCATTTTCGCCCTTGCCACCGTTCCGGGCGGTAAAAAGGACCGAGACGGGGTAAAAAAGAGCGTCCGGAAGGCTCTTTCCAGCCCTTCGGACGCTCCCTTCCCGTGTCCTGCCGTCTCTGCCGCCCCGTTGCCAACTTGCTACCGGCTATCCATGTCCCGCATCTTTTTCAGCAGCCTCTCCTTCATCTCGTCCAAGAACGCCGTCGGGTTCTGTTGCCCCCGCAGCCTGCCGAAAGCGTGGTACACGTTGCCCAGATCCACGTGGAAATGCTTCTCGAACAGCGCAGCCAGCTCGCCGATCTCGGCGTTGCCCTCGTCCACGCTTCCCGTCACGTGTATGCCATAGACGAGCAGTATGGCGGCAACCTTCGTGTTCGTCCAGCGGTGTTCCTTCTCCGGCACGGCTTCCGTCTCCGTCCCCTGCGCCGCACGCTCCATCCGGCGGCTCAGGTGTACCAGCAGCATCTCCACCGAGATCAGCCGTGCCGCCAGTATGTCGTAGCCCGTGGAGAACTCCGCCTCCTCGTCCAGCACGAAGCTGCCGCTCTCGGGGCTTAGCTCGCCCTTCGCCCGCAGGAAATAGTAGCTGTCCCGGTACGTCGCCCCGCTGTGGTAATACTGGTAAAAGGGCAGGTAGCGTTCCATCATCCGCTCGGCACGCTCCATCGCCTTGCGGTAGTACGGTTCGGCGACACGCAGGCAGGCGGGGCAGCCGCTCTCTATCTGGTACACCCGGTAATAGTACAGCAGCCTGCCCGTCAGGGCGGGCTTGTAATACTTGAAGTAGAGGATCTCCTTCGCGTCCCCGGCGAACGGATGGGCGAGGGCGTACTCCTTCAGTTCCCGGTTCTTGCCTTTCAGGTACGAGACCATCTCACGGCAGACGCCTATCACCTCCTTGCCGTCCATGCCGGGGGCTGTGGTCGCCATGCGCTGATCCACCTCCTTCAGCAGCCCGTTAAAATATTCTTCCATATAAATCTTGTTTCATGTTGTTTATAAGGGCGCAAAGTTAGCGGACGGCAGGGAAACGGACGTTCTGAATCCTCACCGCCGGATTCGGATTGTCCGCCAATCGGCTCCGGACGGTCGGTTTTTCACGGCAGGGCTGGAAAAGGGAGGCTAAACGGTACGGGCGCACCGGGCGATTTCACGGATTTCGGCAGGAGTAGCCTTCAGGTGCTTCTTGCAGAAGTCCCACAGGTAGCTCGGAGTGGCGAAGCCGCACACGTCGGCGATCTCTTGAAGGGGCATGTCCGTGTCCGCCAGCAGGGAGGTCACGTGCGCTTTCCGCTGTTCCGTCAGCCAGCGGTGCGGAGTGGTGTTCAGCTCCTCCTTGAAACGCCGTCCCAGCGTATTGACCGACATGGCGCATTCCCGTGCCAGTTCCTCCACGTTCTTCACCTTGGGCAGAGCCAGTGCGATTTCTTCCCGGAACGAGCAGCCCCGCAGGTGCGGCAGGTACTTTTCCACCTCCTGCAAGTCCGCCCCGCTGAACATCGGCGGTATGCCCTTGCGGTACTCGGACGCCCGTTCACGGCGGAAGCGGAACAGCAGTCCCGCCAGACGGTTGCAGAGCACGTTCAGGTGCGGGTATTCGTCGTAGGCGTTGATGCTTGCCTGCATCCGGCAGAGGAACAGGAATCCTCCGCAGTCCCTTTCCCGGAAATACGCCTCCGCCGTTTCCAGCAGGAAGTCTGACGAGCTTCCGTGGCGGTGATAGGCGACCAGTATCAGCAGCCCGGCTTCCTCCTTCACCCGGTACGAAAGTACGGGGCGGTGTTCCCGCAGCAGCTCCACCAGCCGCACCATCCGTCCATTCTCCTGTGCGAGCCGTTCCGCCGCAATCCATGTCACCGGACGCTCCGCATCCGTTTGCGGCAATACCTTGCGTACCTTTTCCATCCATTCCCGCCATCCCTCCCGGACGGCTTCATTCATTAGAATTAGTGTAAGATTCTGTTTCATTTTGTTTCAACACGATATTAAATAATACAAATCTTACACGAAATTACAAATTGTTTGCAATAGATGTCCTGCCGACACCCCGTATCGGTCACGATATTTCCTTGAATTACAGATTCGGATTTTGCTCCATAGGTTCGGATATTCAGTCGTGAAAAACAGAAAGGCTGTGCCGGTTCCACCCGCAGAACGGCATGACAGTAAGCAGGGGGAGCCGGAAGAAAGTCATTCGCCGGTTGGTGAGTGCGTCTTTTCCACGGGATATTTACCGTCCCGTATCTCCTGCAACCTTTCGATCAGCGGTTGCTCCTTGGAATGGTTCTTTTGTTCGGCTATAATGAAGAACGATGCAAAACTGCCGATAACATACAGCCAGAACAGGCATTGACCGAGCAATTTCCGGTATTCGCCCATTGTCTCGTACTTCGCCTGCATCGCTTTCAGCTTCGCAGGACGGTAATACAGCTTTCCGGCAATCCAGATAAAAGGGGCGAGCGTCGCTGCGGCGAACAGGTAGGCAACCGGGTTGAACCTGCTCCATTCCACCTTGTCCGTCAGGGAAGAGAACCAGCCCGTCAGCATATCCCATCCCCATGCCTCGAACAAAAGATGGAGAGCCATCAGGTTAAGAAACCACAGGATTGCCATCGTCCACGTGGCATTGGAGATAACCGCCTTGTCTTTCCTTGCACGTTTGTTCTTGCTCCAGAAGTAATACATCCAGTATGCCGGTTCCTTGAACATAGCTTCCTCCTTTCCTTGTTTTCCGCTTGCTTATCCCGTTACGGAGAACAGCAACAGGGCGCATCCCGTTGCGGCGGCAACGATCAGCCCCAGCCAGAAACGGTAACTCCTTTCACCCAGCGTACCCAGCCAGAAATTCCCTTCCCAACTTCCCGGACGGGAGTACGTCCACCGCCATCCGCAGACAATCCCCACAAGCCACAGCAGCAGGATTCCCGCCACGATCAGGTAGCCGTACCTCGGATGCGCCTGCAACCACTCCGGCAGACCCTCCATAAACTCGCTTATCTTATCGAACCATTCCATAGCAATAACAGAAAAAGCCTAATTCATACCTTACGGACGAACCGTTATACATCAAAGCAAAAATAGTGAAAAGTCCAATCACTCAAAAAGTTTCACCGCAAAAATCTTTTCCGTTTGGAAGAAATACGTTTTATTTGCACCTATATAGCCGCAACGTATGAAGAAAGCCTCCCCACATAAAAGAACCAGTCGGCCGAAGCTCCCCGGATTCTTCGACCACCTCTTTTATTGGACGTGGCGCAGTTGTCGGCACGGCTTCCCGGATCGTAGTTTTGCGGTCATCAGTGTGGTCCAGTTTGCCTGCCTCCTGTTTCCTGTCGCCATCGCTTTACAGTTCTTGGGCACTCCGGCTGTCCGCTTCCTTTACGAAACAGACGACCGCCTTACGCTTTTCCCGCTGATACTGCCGTTCCCCGTATTGCTCTGGAGGAATATGCGCATCTATACCGAGGAGCGTTACCGCATGATGCACGACTATTACGGGGCGTTCCATGTATCGGTGCGGCAACGCTATCGCCTCCGTTTCCTTGTCTGCACGGTGCTTGCAGTCCTTGCCATCCTGCTTGAAATACGGCTGTTCACCCTTTATCATGACCGCTGCACGGCCATATCCTCCGGCAACAGCCATCCCGCAAGCCTCTATGTCCCATACCGGTATGACAACGGCAACGACCCCGTGCAGGAAGGCGTTTACCGCATCGTCGATGAAAAAGGGCGTATCGGATATGCGGACGAGCATGGCAATACCCTCATAGAGCCACGCTTCGCTTTTGGCTTTCCTTTCGAGAACGGGAAGGCGAAAGTAACCGACACGGGAGAACAGAAAGAAGTTCCCAGTTCGGATGGGGAATACCACTATTGGGAAAGCGATGATTGGTATTACATCAACCGCAAAGGGCAAAGGATTGAATAAAAGCCCCAAGACTGCCCTAAGCCCGACATTCCAGCCACCCCACCTGCCAAGCCCTTGCAGGGCAAACACGAAGCCGCCAAGCCCTATCGGAACATCCCGTTCATCCCACCTTTCCCCCGAAACAAACACCAAAACTCAAAACCAACTCATTTACAGCAACTTAAAAGAATGTCGGTGCAAGCCGCAAAACAGCCCTGTGTGGCTGGTGCAAGGTGCAGCTATATATATAAATATAGCTGCACCTTGCACCACAGAAATACACACTGAAAATCAACACCTTACACTTTTGGTAAAACCACGGGTGCAACCTCGTTTTTTGCACCACCTCCTGATTTTATGCTTTTCCTGTAATCCGGTAATCCCGAAAAATAAAAAATCCCCGAAACATTTCCCTTTTTCGGTCAAAATCCCTATATTTGCATCAGTTCCAAGAGCAGAGCGAAGCAATGCAGCGAAACCCGCACAGCTACCAAATCGCTACCGGCTACCGAACTTTCTACTCTTTAAGTCTTATCTACCAACCGATTACAAAAAAACGATTGTTTTTGATAAAAAAAGGGAATAATGTATATGCTATCCTGCCACGATACCCCAAAAATAAAATTGTGTTGAAAGACATACAGACAACAGGTAGGACTAAAATAACCCTATTAGGATCGGACAAAAAAGTGCAATGGAAACAAAAAGGTAATGATATTGAAGTAATCATGCCTCTTCTATATGTTGATGAACTACCTTGCGATTATGCTTGGGTACTTAAACTGGAAAAGATTTCAGAGTAAGTTCTTTTATGTTCTTTCATACACTGTCTGGATATATCGGGGTATGAAAGGTATGAGTATTGATTTTTACAGGCTGTATATATAGGATATATACGGCCTGTTTTGATTTATCGATAAGTAGGGATATTTATATTTCTCCAATAGCTTTTGTGCTAATATGGTTTTCCTCGCATGTGTATCTCCTGCAATAAGAATAGTCATAAAACTTTAAATTGGTAAAAATATACAATATCTTGTATCTGCGTAATCCATACTCTCCGAATATGTCTTGTTCACACAAATTTATAAAGATTTCAAATATACAAAAGTGTTGTTTGGTATATGTTTTAAAATAGCGTTTTTTTATTGAGTTTCAAGAATCTTTGAGATATTTTGGAATAATACCCGGTTGAGGTAGATCTTCATGTTGCTGGTACTTGTTTTAATTATTGGGTCAATAATTACGATTTGAAATTAGTAAGCTTACATACTAACTATGACTAATCGTATAATTCTACTTTCGATATTACTTTATAGCTTTATATCTGAAGATTGTATAATAATGTTAAATGCATTATTGTGATTATTGCTATACTTGCTTCTTTCTTTGTCTTTCTTTTTCGCACTCGATCAAGAAAAGCATTTTTATTATTTCATGGAATGGATTTATACCTTTTTCCTTTTTCATGGAGTATTTCTTTATTATTTTATACTGTTATGATACCATCGCTTTTTAGCTGAAATAAGTATTGAAATCTTCATTTGTTTTTGGTTTTTACAGATTCAATGTATTGATTATAAATGTGTTATGCGATAATTCTATTACGTGTTTTCTCTTCATTTTCGCCTACCGTTCCGATAGAACTTAGTTTAAATAACCAAAAACACATATAAACATCTTTATTATTAACTCAAAAAGCAATACTTATGAAGAAAACCATCTTCTTGATTTTGTGCATTTTATGTTCTCTTGGAGCCATGGCACAAAAGAAATCAATCACAGGTGTGGTTACGGATGCTAGCGGTGAATCAGTCATCGGAGCAAGTGTTGTCGAAGTCGGTACCACCAATGGTGTGATTACTGACATTGACGGTAAGTTTACATTAATGGTCGATCCTAACGGAAAGATCAAAGTTTCTTTTGTTGGGTATCAACCTCAGACAATCGATGTGAAAGGTAAAGGTTCTTTCAATATTCAGCTGAAAGAAGACTCTGAAATGTTGGAGGAAGTTGTTGTAACAGGTTACGGTGGCAAACAGCTGCGTACGAAAGTGACAAACTCTATCGCTAAAGTAAAAGAAGAGACCTTGAAACAAGGTATGTTTACTAATCCGGCTCAAGCTCTTTCGGGTGCTGTAGCGGGTTTGTCAGTAAGCCAAACTTCCGGTAATCCGGGTAGTGCTCCAACCTTAGTACTTCGTGGTGGTACAAACTTTGATGGTTCTGGTTCTCCACTTATTTTAATTGATGGTCAGGTACGTTCTTCTTTAAGCGATATTAATCCTGATGACATTGAATCTATGGAAGTTTTGAAAGATGCCGGTGCAACAGCTATCTACGGTGCACGTGCAAATGACGGTGTAGTACTTGTAACAACCAAACGTGGTAAATCTGGCAGAGCAGAGGTAAATCTGAAAGCTAAGTTTGGTTTAAACTATTTCAAAGATTCCTATAACTTTATGAATGCCGGCGATTATCTTTATTGGATGCGTACAGGTTATATGAATGCTTACGTTGGAGATATGAAACATCCGGACGGTGCCGGCATAAAAGGATGGTCTTCTTTAAGTGGACTAACGACTGCAACTCCTTACGGAACAGGTAACCTGTATTTTGACAAAGATGGTGTAACGCCATTAGACGGAAATAAGACAAGCTCCGCTATATGGAGTCCGATGCTATATTCGGATAATTTATCATTCCTGCTTGATCAGGGATGGCAAACCATGATAGATCCGATATATGGTGATAAAATTATCTATAAAAACACCAATATTGCCGACTTCAATATCAATACCCCATCATTCTCTCAAGATTATAACTTGAGTGTCAGTGGTGGTAATGATAAAGGTAACTATTATGCAGGTTTAGGTTACAATAAAAGTGAAGGTACGGCAGTGGGAAACTGGTACCAACGAATCACCTTTACTTTTAACGCAGATTATAAACTTAAAGAATGGTTGACTTCTAATTCAAGTTTCAATTTTGCGGATGCGACTTGGAATGGACTTCCTGCATCACAAACAGCTGAAGCAAACTATTTCTCACGCTGTCTTTCATTACCTCCTACGTTCCGAGGCTACAATGCAGATGGTGATATGTTGTTAGGCCCGAACTCCGGTGATGGTAATCAGCAATACAATTTCAAGCAGTTTGTCCGTGATAATAATACGGATAAGTTTACAATGAATCAGTCTTTCACAATCGATTTCATGAAAGGTCTATCATTGAAATTAGGGGCTATTTGGTATTATTCTGAAGAAAAAACAGAAGCTTTCAATAAAGATTATTTGAGTTCTCCCGGTAATTTGATTACATCTCATTCTACTTCTGCTTCATACGCACGCACTCTTGACCAAACATATAATGCAGTGTTGAACTATAATTATCAGATCAACAAAGATAACTTCTTGGATGCAATGGTTGGTTTTGAGTACTATGATTCATACAGTAAAGGATTTAGCGCTTCTGGTTCCGGGGCTCCCACTGATGACTTTATGGATTTGGAATACACTTCCAAAGAGGAAGGTAAGCGTTCCATAGACTCTTCACATTCTCGTCAACGCATTATGTCATTCTTTGGACGCGTTAATTATGACTACCAATCCAAGTACCTACTTTCTTTGGTTTTGAGACGTGACGGATATTCAAAACTGGCCGAAGAGAACCGCTGGGGAGTGTTCCCGGGGGTATCAGCCGGTTGGGTATTCAGTAAAGAAGAATTTATGAAGAATACAGCATCTATTCTTTCATTTGGTAAATTACGCGCCAGCTTTGGTTTAAATGGTAATGTAAACAAGAACTTTGTTGGTAACTATACAGTGCAAGGTGCTTATGGAAGTAATCGTTATAATGGTTCAACCGGTTTCTTATTGAGTAACATTCCTAATCCCTATTTGATGTGGGAAAAATCGAGAACTTTTGAAGTAGGTTTGGATATGGGCTTCTTAGAAAATCGAATCAATGCCAATTTAACTTATTACAATCGTCTGACCAGTGATAAATATGCTAATATCACAGTTCCTTCCACTTCAGGTGTAAGTTCGGTTACTTCAAACAATGGTGAGTTCCAGAATCAAGGTTTTGAGTTTGAATTAGGTTTCCGGATTATTGATGCTAAGGACTGGAAATGGAATTTAAACTGGAATGGTGCTTTGAACAAAAACAAGGTTGTTTCTTTGCCGGATAACGGACTTGAAAGAAATCGTCAGAGTGCTTATCAAGTTTATACAGGAAACGGAGATGAAAAGAAATGGGTCGGAGGATACCAGGAGGGCCAACGTCCGGGTGATCTCTACATGTTTGTTGCAGAAGGACTGTACAAATCTCAAGATGAAATACCCGCTAATCTGATTGATTTGACAACAGGTAACAATGGTTCTAGCGGCCGTCCTCTGTATGGTGGCGCTGAAGGTTACAATAAACTGACAGATTCTCAGAAGTCGAATGCTCTTCCCATTCAGCCGGGTGACGTAAAATGGAAAGATGTTAATAACGATGGAGTCATTGACAATTATGACATGGTAAAGGTTGGAAATACTGTTCCTAAATGGACCGGTGGTATCAATACAACTGTAAGTTGGAAGGACCTTACCTTGTCGGCACGTTTCGACTATGCTTTGGGATTCACTGCTGTAGACTGGAAAACGATGTGGATCATGTCATGTGCTCAAGGTACATACAATACTATTGAGGAGACCAAAAACACATGGACTCCGGAAAATCCGAATGCTAAATATCCGACTTATGTATGGGCCGATCAATTGGGTAAACGTAATTATTGCCGTAGTTCATCCATGTTTGCCTATAATGGAAACTATATAGCATTACGCGAATTATCACTGTCATATAAATTGCCTTCAATATTGGTTCAGAAAGCTAAGTTATCTAATGTAGAACTTTCAATAACAGGTCAGAATTTAGGTTATTTGACAGAAGCAAAGCACTTATTCTCACCCGAAAAAGCTGATAATAATGGAGGATATCCATTGCCTCGCACAGTGATTTTTGGTATTAATGTTTCTTTCTAAATATAAAAATATAAATTATGAAAAAAATAATATATATCATTTCCTTATTTGTATCATCTGTTCTTTATACGTCATGTGATGCGTTGGACCTTGCTCCCGAAGATTATTTCGGAAGTGGTAATTACTGGAATAATGAAGCCCAGGTAGAAGGATTCATGTACGGAATGCATTCTCAATTGAGAGGAAACTATGACATGTTTTATTGCTTGGGAGAACTGCGTGGTGGTACACAACGCGTTGGCAGCTCTTCTCAAAATACGAGTTTGGACTACGCTATACTGCGTACCAATACCTTAAGTCAAGATAATCCGGGATTCACTAACTGGTTTGGACTATACAGTCCTATTATGCAAGTAAATCACTTTATTCAAAAAGTTGAAAATGAGTGTGCTTTCCTAAGTGAAGCAGATAGAAAAACCTACTTAGGACAGGCATACGGTTTAAGGGCACTTTATTATTTTATGCTTTATAAAACTTATGGTGGTGTACCTATAGTCACAACTGTGGAGTTGTTGGATGGTAAAGTTACCGCAGACAAATTCTACGTTGAACGTGCTACCCCGGAAGCTACTTTATCTTTCATAAAAGAAGATATCGGAAAATCAGAAAGTTATTTTGGCACAACGGAAATAAATAACAAGCATGATAAAACAATGTGGTCCAAAGCTGCAACCTTAATGTTAAAAGCCGAAATCTATATGTGGGCTGCAAAAGTTTCCATTAATGGTTATACTGCTTCCGGAAAATCTGATTTGGAGATCGCCAAAAACGCCTTAAATGGGATAATTGGTAAATTCCAGCTATTGAATAAGTTTAGTGATGTGTTCAGTACTTCCAATAGAAACAATGCTGAGGTTATTTTCACTTTACATTTTGCAGATGGTGAGGCAACCAATTGGGGAGGTATGTTTCTTTATCAGGATGCGGTGTTCATTGGACAGGTTTACGGTCGCGATGACAAGAAAATCGAAACAGATACATTAAATCTGAAAGGTACAGGCGGCGTTTTCCGCCATGAATACACAGAAGATTTCTGGAAAAGTTACGATGAAAAAGATACTCGCCGTGATGCGACATTCTTAGAGTATTATACTAAAAAGAACAAGGAAGGTTTTGGCTGCGTCATGCAGAAAGCTATCGGTTCTATCAATTCAAATAATAACCGTATTTACGATACCGATTTCATTGTCTATCGTTATGCTGATGCTCTGTTAATGATGGCTGAAGTCGAAAATGGTCTTGGAAATCCATGTGCCGGCTATATCAACGAAGTACGTAAACGTGCATATGGCTCCGATTATGAAGCTAATAAATATACTGAAGGAAATTATGCGGAAAACGAATTAGCCATTCTCCATGAACGCGATAAAGAGTTTGTTTGGGAAGGTAAACGTTGGTTTGATGTGGTTCGTATGCATGATGCCAACGGTAAGTCTCTGGCATTTTCTGCTACGGCTAATTATCCGGCAGACAAATCGATTTTGGATCCGAGTGAAGAATACAAGCTGTTATGGCCTATTGATGTAAATGTCATGAGTGTCAACCCCTTGCTGAAACAGACCCCCGGATATGAAAAATAAAACTTAGTCAATAGGTTTTAAATACGATTATTTATTACATGTAGAAGCTGCCCCAATACTCTTGGAGGCAGCTTCTTTTTTCAGTCATATCTGAAAGTTGATATGCTTGATAATCAATTCTGATATCCCGGAGTTTGTTTTAATGCCGGATTATCTGTCAATACACTTTCGTTGATCGGCCATAATAAGCGGGTAGCAACGGCTGAAGTACGTTTAGTCACATAGTCTGCACCGAGCAATCTTAAGTCATACCAACGTTTTCCCTCAAACATAAACTCACGCATACGTTCTTTCAAAATAGCTTCCAAAGGATCTTCGTCGCCGGACATATATTTATTATCTGTATAGAAGTCTCCTTTATCATTGGGATAAGCCAATGTAGCTTTGTTGGCTTCAAAGAATTCTTTTCCATAAGCACGTTCACGGACCTGATTAATTTCGGCAGTCGGATCCTCACCCAACAATGCTTTAGCCTCAGCAAGCAATAACAGGCAGTCGGCATATCGGTAGATTGGATAATCATTCAAGAAGCTACGTTGTGAAGCTCCATCAAGTAGAACTCCCTGGTATTTATTACAAAATGGAGCAATATATTTAACTGTACCATCCTGCTGTTTCTGGTAGACTGCCGTCATAGAAGCATCTTTACGGGTGTCTCCATCGCGGAATGCTTTATTGTACAAATCATATCTTATCTGTAGACGAATCAAACCGTTCAATTGTCCTTCGGGCAAATCTTTAAATGACACTCCCTCTTTATTGCAATAAGTAGAGGTCATATATGCTTGTTGGGGCACTAGGTTCTGTCTGAATCTATCGTCCCACATATTATACTCGTCTTTAGCGTTGCGTATTGAGAAAATGATTTCAGAGTTGTCTTTATTGTTATAAGCAAATACTTTTGAGAAATCATCTTGCAAACTAACATTTGCATTGCTGACGATTGATTGCAAAGCAGTTTTGGCTGTAGTATAGTCGGCTGTACCGCCACCCATTTGGCGACCACTCCATAAATAAACCTCACCTTTTAACATCTGTGTAGCAGCCATCGACCAGTAATATCTGCCATATTTGAAAGAATAATCGCTGCCAAATCCTTTTTCGGACGCTGTAATGTCTTCTTTGATTTGTTTCATCACCTCCTCCGCAGGAGAAGCTGCTTTCGATAGATTGCTTAAATCCAAAGAAGCCCCATTCGTATAGTCAAGATAGAGGATAACATCTCCCCAAGAGCGTAGCAAATGGAAATAAAGATAAGCACGCATTCCATAAGCTTCGCCTAAGTAATAGTTTTTACCAGCTTCGGAGAGTACTGTCGTTTCCTTTGTTTTGGCTATCATCAGATTGATCTGATTGATCACTTTGTACATTCCTGCGAAGTTGCTTATTCCTGTATTCTCTTTATTGATTGTATTGAAAGGCAGACGCTCCATACCTTGAGTTGCTTCTCCTCCGAAAGGAACATCTCCGTAAATATCTGCACGAGGCTCACCTAACAAGAAAAAGTTAAAGCTGCATTCTCTAAGCAATGCGTGCAACCCCACATTAAAAGTGCTGAACTGGGCCTCTGTCTTCCAGTAATTACTATCTGCAATAGAACTGGTAGGATCAATATCCAGCGCATCACATCTTGAAAACAGCAGGAGAGAAAGCCCTGCTAACATATATGTAAATATTTTCTTCATAATGCTATTTGTATTAGTCATATATAATTAGAATGTCACTGACAAACCGAATAAAACTGTTCTCGGAGTAGGATAACGGCCGTTATCTATTCCACGGCCATAAGTCGTATCTACAGCCGGTTCAGGTGAAACGCCTGTGTATCCGGTGATATAGAATAGATTCTGACCTGTTACATAAACTGAGGCATCTGTCATGCCTACTTTACTAATCCATGTTTTAGGCAGATTATAGTTCAATGTCAGTTCACGAAGGGCCAAATAGTCACCTTTTTCATAGAAACGTGAACTGTTATTGTCAATAGCCGTAAGACCATTATTTGAACGTGTTATATTCTTCTTACTTAACTGGTCGGCATAATAGAATGCAGGCAGATCAGTATCGGTATTTGTTTCACTCCATGTTTTTTTAACTTCTTTAATGATGTTGAACGAACCTTGATATTGCCCCAATGAACGTGCTGCAAGGTCATTATAAATCGTATGTCCTAAAGCATAATCGAAACGGGCATATAAGGAGAGGTTTTTATAACCCAATGTAGTAGAGAATCCACCGGTAACTTTTGGGAATATATTTCCTACTACTTGACGGTCGTATCCATTAATAACACCATCGCCATTAATGTCTTCCCAGCAAACATCACCCGGTTCGATAGGTTGCCATCCCTCTTTTCCGGCATATTGGGCTGCAAGTCCCGGACCATATAAGTTGGCTACCTCATCGATACGATTATTGGCATATTTTTTCACATCATCCCAATCTTTGAATATGTGGTTTTGTTTATAGGCAACTAGTTCTCCCAGTTTACCACCTTCCTGACGACCGGCGATCCATTTGGTTTCATCTGTTCCATCGGCTTTTTTACGTCCGGTTGCTACTTCATAACCACCAACACGATTATTGGGGTTACCATTGTAGGGCAATTTTACGATCTTGTTTGCAACAGAAGACAAGTTGGCTGTTACATCCCATGTTAACCCTTTCGGATTATTCAGAATATTAGCTCTGACTTCCATTTCAAAACCATAATTACGCAGAGTTCCCATATTGGTCATGATTTCCGTGAAACCGGTATATCCCGGAAGAGCTTGTTTGGTTAACAAATCCTTTGTAGTACGGTTATAATAGTCGAAGATAAAGCTCAAACGATTATTTAAGAATCCGATGTCAAGTCCTGCTTCAAATGACTGACTTTGTTCCCAACGTAATCCAGTGTTTACCAAACCTGAATTGTAGAATGCGGTTGAACCTCCGTATGTTTTTGCGCCTACTTGTGAATATGCACCATATACATCAAAATTTCCGATTCCATTCACATTTCCATTGACACCATAGCTCAAACGGGGTTTCAAGTTAGAAATAACTCCTGATATCTTAGAGTCTTTCCAGAATCTTTCTTCCATAATATTCCAACCGACAGACACACCCGGGAAGAATCCCCAACGATTATCTTTCAGTTTCGAAATACCGTCATAACGAGCAACAAACGAAATTAAATATCTCATATCGTAGTTATAGTTAATACGTCCGAATCCGGAAAGAATACGATATGCTGTTTTGGTTGTTGAAGTATAAGTTCTTGTAGAGCCTGCGTTTAAGGTAGGAATATCATCAGTCGGAGAATTTTGAGTTTTAGCTTCAAAATCGAACTGATCATAAGTGAAATATTCGGTTCCTAACATTGCTTCCAGATTATGCTTTTCTGCAAAAGTATCTGTGTATGTCAGTGTTCCGTTCAACTGAATTTGATTGTATTTCTGAACATAAGCCTCAGCCTGGCGTGTATTGTCAGGAGTTGCGGAAGATTGAGCTTGATAAGATTTATTAAACTTCTCTCTCTGCCAGTCATAACGATAAAGTGAAGCATTGCCATTTAACACTAATTTTTTAGGTAAAATGTCAAGGGCAAATCCAACACTGTAGGTTGATTTATTAGTGCTGTTCTCGCTCGTCAACTTATCTCTGTAATAATCGGGATTACCGTCTCCTGTACCGAAACCGGAGGCCGGAGTTCCATCTTCATTCCAAGGATTCCATGTCGGACGTTGAGAGCGTGTACGGTAGAAAAATTCATATTGACCGATCCAGAGTTCCGGTTGAGTTGACCAAGAGTAAGTCGCATTTGCCTTTACCGTCAAAAAAGGGAATACTTTATACGAACCGTTCAATGCTCCATTGAAACGTTCGTATCCGGTACCTCTAATCTGACCATCTTCTTTGTAATAGCCTAGGCTGGCAGAGAAGGTTCCTTTATCGTTACCGCCTGTAATGTTTACATAATGGTCTTGTGTCAAAGCGCTATTATTGAAAACAACATCATCCAACTCACCTGAGTAGTCTTTATATAGAATTGTTTTTCCATCATAAAATGGGTCTGCCATAGAAGCCCAACCTTCATTCTTTAAGTTAGCGTTTTCATCTGTCAAATAACGGATGTCAAATAGATTGTTACCAATACCATATCCCATTTGTGTATCTACATTGGTACGTCCGGTTCTTTTGTAACCTAAACGATTGTAGTAGATGTAGTCGTGCGCATCGCAAAAGTCATAACCTTTACGAGCGAAATTCACACCCATTTTGAATTTATAGTTAACAGATGCTTTACCTTCTTTACCACTTTTAGTCTCAACCAAAATAACACCGCCATTGGCACGCGCTCCATAAATAGCGGTTGAAGCAGCATCTTTAAGGACTTGAATCGACTCAATATCGGAAGGATTGATATCGCTCATGCTATTGCGGACAATACCATCAACTACGATAAGTGCTTTACTATTATCACCTGTAATAGTGGCACCACCACGTAATGTAATATCCGGTTCACTACCGGGTTGACCTGTTTTGTTAACAACACGGAGTCCTGTTACAGAGCCTTGCAAGGATTGTCCTGCGTTGCTGAAAGCCGCATTTTTAAGTACCGAGTTATCCAATTTAGAGATAGCAGTAGTCAAAGTAGCACGCTTTTGTGAACCTCCATATCCTGTTATCACTACTTCATCCAACACTTCTGTGTCTTCCTTCAGTACTATATTATAGGTATTTTCAGCACCAACAGTAATCGTCTGAGATTTATACCCAATATAGCTAACTGTAAATTTAGCACCAGTAGCTATCGTTAAAGAGAACTTGCCGTCAAAGTCAGTTATGGTACCATTAGTTGTACCAACTTCAACGACACTTGCACCAATGATTGACTCACCGGCACCATCTGTAATCACACCCGTGATAGATTTCTTTTGCGCCATGGCCCCAAGAGAACATAAAATGCACAAAATCAAGAAGATGGTTTTCTTCATAAGTATTGCTTTTTAGTTAATAATAAAGAAAATTATAATTGTTTTTACTAAGTTCTATCGGGACGGTAGGCGAAAATGGAGAAAAAATACGTAATAAAATTATCGCATAACGCATTTATAATCAATAGATTGAATCTGTAAAAATCAAAAACAAATGAAGATTTCAATACTTATTTCAGCTAAAAAGCGATGGTATCATAACAGTATAAAATAATAAAGAAATACTCCATGAAAAAGGAAAAAGGTATAAATCCATTCCATGAAATAATAAAAATGCTTTTCTTGATCGAGTGCGAAAAAGAAAGACAAGGAAAGAAGCAAGTATAGCAATAATCACAATAATGTATTTAACATTATTATACAATCTTCAGCTATAAAGCTATAAAGTAATATCGAAAGTAGAATTATATGGCCAACCGTAGTTAGTATATGGCCGATATTGTGAAAAAGTAATTGAATTTATAAACACAAATAGACTGTTTCCAATCTTAAGAAGAAGTTTCGTATGTGACTTGAAAAGAATAAATAGCCTCCTCTTTATAATAAGTGTTTTTAATTACTTTTAAGGTATATAGAGTTGAAAATACCCTAATAATATTATCAGAATAATTTCCTAAAGTCTATAAAATGTGTGTGCTCTGCTTTCAGCAGGAGAATAGATTAACAATAAAAAGCCAACTGATTTATTGTCAGTTGGCTTATATTGATGGTATTTAAAGAATATTTCTAAGTGATGTCTTCAATTTCTCACTTATCATACCCTGGTGTTTGTTCCAATTTTGGGTCATTATTTAATGTATTGACGTCTATCGGCCACAACAACTTATGGGCTTCACTTTCTTTAATTAATGGAACTCTTTCATCAGGAGTCTCATTGTTGGGATAATTAGCTGCTACTGAAAAAGCTAATGATTTTCCGTTTGCATCGTGCATACGTACTACATCAAACCAACGTTTACCTTCCCAAACAAATTCTTTATCACGTTCATGTAAAATAGTTAACTCATTGTCAGCATAACTTCCATCAGTGTATGCGAATTGTGGATGCCAGTTCTTACCATAAGCCCGCTTACGTACTTCATTAACGTAATTTGCACATTTTCCTGAAAGGGCATTTTCTATTTCTGCCATCATCAATAGTACATCGGCATAACGATATACAATAATATCTGTATCAAATATACGCTGGTTGTTAGAATTGACAGAACCGATACCCTTTTTCATAGCAATGCCAAATCCTTCCTTTTGGGCACTACCATAATGATCCATGAAAGTAGCGTCGCGTCGCATATCTTCATCATCATATGAATCCCAAAGTGCCTTCTTATATTCATGAAGGAATTGCCCTACTGTCCCTTTCAAATCTAAAGTATCCTGCATTAATTTGCCATCACGGCCATAGCGTTGCCCTTCGAATATATTACCATAATAAATAAAAGGACCGGCCCAATTAGTTGCTTCTCCATCTTTAAAACGAATGGCAAAAATAATTTCATCATTTGCTTTTTTAGAGAAGACCTCTGAAAAATTATCTAATAACGAGAATTGGTTGATTAAAGGCTGGAGAGCTGTCTGAGCAATTGCCAAATCACTATTTCCTGTGGCTTGATGATCGCCTGTAGTCACTTTTGCTGACCACATGTAAACTTCAGCTTTTAACATTAAGGTTGCATATTTTGTCCACATTGCTCTATCTATAGTAACATTATTTCCAAAATTTAATTCAGAAGCCTCAAGATCACTTTTAATAAATTTGAGTATTGTTTCAGGAGTAGAACGTTCCGTATAAAGGGCATCTGCAGATATCTTTCCTCCTTCAAGCACTTTGACATCAGTAATCAAAGGTACGCCACCATAAGTTTTATATAACATAAAATAATACAATGCTCTCAAACCGTATGCCTGTCCCAAGTAAAATCCTTTTTTACTTTCACTTAAAAAGGAACATCCGTTTGACACCTCCGATATAAAATGGTTTACCTGCATAATTCTACCATATAAATCATACCAATTACTAATACCGGTATTGTCTTTAGTCAACATATTGTTTTTAATAGGATCACTATAAGACATAGATGTACCCAACGAAGATGTGCCATAACGAGATGTACCTCCACGAGCTTCCCCAAGTACATAAAACATGGTATAGGAACTTCGTAAATTATTGTGTAAGCCATTCATATATCCTTCTACTTGAGCTTCTTTAGTCCAAAAGTTACCACTGCCGTAATAATCTTCTGGCGAAAGATCTAAAGCGTCACATGAAACATACAGCAACGCTGATAAGAATAATAAAATAGATGTTATCTTTTTCATATTTGTTACAATGTTAATTTTTTAAAAGGAAACATTTACTCCAAAAATAATAGTTCGTGGTAATGGATATCCTCCATTATTACTACTGCTCTCAGGAGAGTGCATATGCTCAGCTTCTGTCAGATAGCCAAGATTTTGTCCAGTAATAGAGAAGGAAACATCGTTCATTCCAGCTTTTTTAATTAATTGTGAGGGCAATCTATATGCTAAGCTAAGTTCACGAAGAGCTAGATAATTACCATTGAAAGTGAACATAGAACTACTACGTGCATAATTACGTTTTCCTAACTGATCAGCCCACGTGTAAGTTGGATATTTGGCGTTTGGATTTTCAGGTGACCATGTATTTTTGGTATCTGAGATTGTATTATAAGTTCCCTGCATATTACCCATGATCCAAGGAGTCTTCCAATCAATTACAGTAAAGCCTAAAGCATAATCAAAACGTGCTGATAATGTCAGATCTTTCCATGATACAGTCGTATTGAAGCCACCAGTCCATTTGGGCGTTGTATTACCGACTTTCACTTGATCATATACGTCAATGACGCCATCATTATTCACATCTTTCCACTTTACATCTCCAGGTTGTATAGGTAAACCTTTACTTTTTTCCTGATCTGTTAATTTAGCCCATGCTTCCGGACCATACAAAATCTTATTGTTTGAGCTGTTATTTCCTGTAGACTTATCGATCAAATTTCCTGGAATTTCGGATTCGCTTCTGTATAATCCTTCTGCTTTGTATGCATAGATGTCACCTGGGCGCTGTCCTTCCTGATAACCTCCTACCCACATCTTCTCATAGCTGCCATCATCCAATTTGCGACCTGTATACACCTCCATGGCATTCTGACGATTTCTCTCCAGTCCATTGTATGGCAATTCCAGAATTTTGTTTATGTTATAGGCAGCGTTCAGATTGATATTCCACTTCCAATCACGTTTCTCAAGCACTTTAAAACCAAATTCCAGCTCAAGTCCTTGATTCTGTAATTTACCGTTATTTGAGGTTATACCAGAAACCCCTGATGAAGATGGCAAAGGAATAGTGGCATATTTATCTTCCGTTCTACGATTGTAATACGTCATGTTAGTATTGATTCTGTTTTCAAGAAAACTTAAATCCATACCTACTTCAAAAGTTTGTGAACGTTCCCATTGCAAATAAGGAATAGGGAGAGAACCTAATAGATACCCAGTATTGCCGTTATATTTATTACTTCCGTAAGATCCCTGCACTGTGTAATTACCGACCTAATCTTTATTTACATTTCCATTCAATCCATAACTTGCGCGCAATTTGGCAAAGGAAACTACTTGTTGGAGGGATTCCATAAATTTCTCTTTTCCGAAAACCCATCCTGCTGAAATTCCGGGAAATACTCCCCAACGGTTGTCTTTTGCTAATTTAGAGTAGCCATCCTTTCTTAATACGAATGATACCAAATATTTGCTTTGGAAGTCATAATTCACACGCCCAAAGAAAGACATAATGCGTTGGCGACTATGCCATGAATCAATATTACGTTTTCCTTCTTCATTACTTGTAAATTGAAGATCACCAAAATCGTCAGTCGGAGCACCCGATCCAGAAGCGTTAAATCCTTTTTGATAAGCATCGTAGTATTCAAAACCTAACATTGCAGCCAGATAATGATCTTTCGTAATTTGATAATCATAATTTAAAACCGCATTGTAGGTCTGATTGAGCGTTCTATCAAATTCTGCTGATGTAGAACGAGATGTATTCATGTTATTGGGACTTGACAAGTAGTCTTGATTGAATGCTTCATATTTAGCTTCATCAAAGTACCAGTTTGCTGTCAACTTTAAATTCAGTCCTTTCATTAATTTTATATCGAAGGATTGTACCATGGTAAATTTGTCGGTGTTGTTATCACGCTTAAACTTACTTAAATTGAATGACTGGTTCCCATCAGAAGAATTAGGACCTAATAACATTTCACCATCAGCGTTGTAACCACGGAATGTAGGAGGTAATGAAAGCATTCGATTGAAATATTCCACTTCACCTCTGGAACCAGGAGAAAGTCCATACCAAGTAGCATCTGCAAAATTAAACGATGAACTGGATGTAAGCCAAGGTTTGATTTTATAATCAGCATTAAACGTAAATGTTAGACGTTTATACCAATTCCCTGTAGCTGTACCATCTGTATTATTATATCCGATTCCAGCATAATAATTTCCTTTATCGTTACCTCCAGAAATACTGATATTGTAGTCTTGAGAAAGTGATGGAGTATGTAGGTTGAACGAGGCAGGATCTGTATTCTTATAAATTATTTGATCACCATATACAGGATCTGTCATGGTTTGCCAACCTTGCTTCAATAAAAAAGCCAGATCATCCGTATATTTCATTGTACTCCATACGGCACGCACGTCTTTATTTCCATCAAGTACGGCCCCGGTACTAGGATCAAAATAGAGATTACCCGTACCATAGGGAGTTGCATTATTTAGACTATTCATATCTGCTGTACCAACCCAATTACCTTTGGAATCTTTATAGATTTGCCCAGAACGTTGATATGCCGTACGCATCCAATAGATATAATCGCCGGCATTCATAAATTCATAAGGATTATTATAATAGTTGATACCGACTTTAGCCTTTACACTGACCTCACCTTTACCTTCTTTACCACGTTTAGTAGTAACTAAGATTACACCATTATTAGCGCGAGCACCATAAATAGCAGTGGCACCGGCGTCTTTTAGGACTTCCATTGACTCAATATCCTCAGGATTGATATCACTCAGACTTCCACGGACTTGTCCGTCTACTAACACTAATGGAGATCCCGTTCCGTTATAATCGGTACCACCACGTAGGATTATAGTAGGAGTAGCTCCTGGATCACCTGAGGTCTGAAGAACACGTACACCCGATACCGCCCCAGACAAAGCTTGTGCCGGATTGGAAAAGAGTCCTTTTTGTAGAACATCTTCCTTTACTTTGCCAATTGAATTGGTCACTTTGGTACGCAACTGTTTGCCACCATATCCTGTGACTACTACTTCATCCAACATTTCAGAGTCTTCTTTCAATTTAATATTGAAAGAATTTTTGCCCTTTACATCGAGTACCTGAGGCTGATATCCAACATAAGAAACTTTGATCTTTCCGTTAGGATCGACCATTAATGTAAACTTACCGTCAATGTCAGTAATTACACCATTGGTGGTACCGACCTCGACAACACTCGCTCCGATGACTGATTCACCGCTAGCATCCGTAACCACACCTGTGATTGATTTCTTTTGTGCCATGGCTCCAAGAGAACATAAAATGCACAAAATCAAGAAGATGGTTTTCTTCATAAGTATTGCTTTTTGAGTTAATAATAAAGATGTTTATATGTGTTTTTGGTTATTTAAACTAAGTTCTATCGGAACCACATCAAATTATCACCCTCAAATTACTAAATAAGCAATAGCATTACATACCTATAAATCATCTACTTAACCCCATATCAACACATTAATTATCAATGTATGATGTACGAATTTAATTCATTTAGAACAGTATCATAATAGTCATTCCCCCACTTAAAACATGAACATTGTAAAAGCAGGATAATGCTGATTATAAGTCATATATAACATCAAAGTAGTATTTTGCAGCACCAAAACATTTCCTCCTCCCCTCCCCCTTATACAGATATCAGATTACAACTCCAGTAATGATGATATAAGTTTACAACATGAGTGACAATAAAAAACCACCCTAATTATTAATATTTAATAATTAGGGTGGTAATTATATAACTCAACTATATGTTTTAACTAACTACAATTTAACTTTTGCTATCAATTTACGAATCTTACCTTGTCCTATAAGAGGAGCATGAGGATCCTCCGGATATACTATCATGAATTGCCCAGGAAGCAAATCAACAAAGGTGGTAGGTGCATCAGAGTAAAGAGCACAATCACCGTTCGCCTCATAAGGTTTCACTTCATCTTTCAGATCTTCGATAGCCTTCCAACCAATAGTCTCAATACCTTCCAACAAAATATGTACATCAATATAATCGCGATGTAGTTCCAAAACTTGCTTGTCACGTGCAACACACTCAGGATTCACGTTATTGATAAATAAATTATCACCATCTATCTCAATTCGTCCTAATTCGGCATGAAATAAATCATGTGTTTTTACGTAATCAAACAGAGTTTTAAACAGTGGGTGGAGTCTTTCCACCCGTTGACTGTTTTGCAAATTAGATACAATCATTTCCTTTTATTTTTTTATTCCATATTATCTGTCTTCGGACGCAGGAAGTAGAGTTGTACTGCCAAAGCAATAAATACAATGATAGCTAACATGGCAAAACCTAAACCCAAATTTCCTCCATCGGTCCACTTACCCAACAAATCCGTGATAAACGCTCCTGCAAATACTCCGGTCATATTCATGATACCATATGCTGTCGCACGGTACTTTGAAGAGACAAACTGACAAAGAATAGGCATATTATTAGCATCAAAAATACCATAACCGATACCGAATAATAATCCGGCTCCCACAACAGCAACAAAACTATGCCCGAATCCCAATAACAATAAAGAAGGAATAGTCAATCCCAAGCCTATTGCACCGGTATATACACGACCACGGATGTTCTTTTGTACCCATTTGTCAGAAAGGGTACCACCTAGAATCACGCCAATAAATGAAGATAATGCAATCGTGATAGTCGACATAGGTCCGGCCTGTGACATTGGAATATCAAGATTTTCAGCGAACAGAGTAGGCAACCAATTCTTAGTAGCCCAACCCGGCAAACTAGGTGCTGCAAAATAAAGTAATATCACCCAGAAAGCTATGTTACTGAACAGCAACGACAAACCTTTAAACAAGCCAGCTTTTTCACCATTCTTTGATGAAGGTTTCAAACGTTCTGTTTTAACGTGTTCTTTCTTATCTTTCAGAAATAATACCAAAACCAAAGCATAGGCAATACCAATAATACCAAACCAATGGAATGTGGTATGCCATGAGAAAGCAGCGGCAACAGTAGCTCCAAATCCACCAATAGCTTGTCCGGTATAAAGACCAGTCATGTGGATACCGACCGCTAAAGAACGTGACTTTTCAGTATGATAATCGGCAATAAGAGAAAGACCGGCCGGAATATAAAGAGCTTCGCTCACTCCCATTAATGCACGCAGCCAAAAAACCTGATTAAATGTTTCTGCAATACCCATCAAATAGGTTACAAAAGACCAGACAAAAAGACTGCCGACAATCAGCCACTTGCGATTCAATCTATCGGCAATCATACCGGAAATCGGGCTCATAAGGCCATAAATCCAAAGGAAAACAGCCATTAAACGGCCAAAATTGGTTGCCGACTGAAGTTCCACAATATCTACCTGCATAGCATCTTTCATTGTGCTAAGCATTTGTCGGTCCATATAATTGAGTAGGGCTACCCCCCAAAGGAGGGCAACCACTATCCAAGGATAAATTTTTGAGTTTTTCATGATAAAAATAAGAGGTTATTTTTCTGACAGTAATTCCTGACAAAGTGCGTAGCCTTTCGTCATCATTCTAGGAATGTGGAATGGTCCCTTAAACAGATTTCCTTTCGCAGGCTGAGAAATCGTTCCGTCACGATGGAGATACCCATACCATTCACCAAACTCTGCATCAGGAAAATGGGCATAAGTCCAGTCACTGATCTGTTTATGCATAGCCAGATATTTTTCATTTTTAGTAGCTTGATACGCATATAGAGTTGCGATAATCGCTTCGGTCTGTGGCCACCAGAACTTCATGTCATGGGCATAATCCTGTGAAGGCAGGTTTCGACAATCACGGAAATTTATAATACCCCCGTATTCTTTGTCCCAGCCCCACTCCCACGACCAATCCAGAATCGTAAGTGCTGTATCAACCATTTCCTTATCCCAATTGCGGTTCTTGGCTTCTTCCAAAATAAACCATGAGGTCTCGATACAATGACCGGGATTAATGGTACGAGTGGCGTTCGTATCTATAAACTCTCCATTGGGACCTACAGTCTCAAGCAGAGCTTTAAACTCCGGATGCATAAAGTCTTTGTGCAGAATTGCTATAGACTCCTCTATTTGCCGATCCAAAACCGGATCGTTAATAGCGGCGCGAATGCGGGAAGCTACATTGATAAGAATCATAATAATAGAATGTCCCTTCATCTGTACACGTTCACAATATTTGGGCTCCAGGATTCCCGGAGTCGAAAGGAAGTGACGGATATCATTGAACAATTTCAAAGCTTTTACAGCATAACTATGATCTCCTGATGCAATGGCATATTCGGACATTGCAATAGCAGCAAATGTTTCAGAAAAGACATAACGACGTTTACGAATAGGTAATCCGGTCTCGGTTACTTCAAAAAACATACGTCCATCCGTATCAAAACAATGTGCTTCTATGAAATCGAGAGTGCTTTTCGCAGCTGCCAACCATTCAGTATTACGCTCAATGTGATTATATGCATATGAACATGTAAAAGCAAATCTCCCTTGGAACCAAACAGATTTGGTGGTATCCATCAACTGACCATCACGGTCGACGCAGGTATAAACACCTCCGTTCTTGCGATCCCAACCATATTTCATCCAAAAGGGCATGATGTTGCTTATCATGTCATTTTTATAAGAGTCAGACCAAGTCTGTAAATATTCTGTAGTATTCATAACAATCGCAGTATTAGTTTATCTTAAAACTTATTGCAACGATCGAAGAAATGAATAGCTTCCAGCTCAGCCTTCATACGTACTTCTTCATCGTCCGTCATATTCTGGAAAGGAGTACGATTTTTACCCAAATCCAATCCTATCAACTTCATGATTCGTTTTCCACCTACGATATTTCCACGGAAATGACAAATGACATTAATAACTTCCTGAGAGAAATTCTGTAATTCACGTGCTTTCTCAAGATCACCTGCTTTCCATGCTTCTATAATACCAACCAGATTTACACCATTGTAGTTGGTAGTTCCGCCAATACCTCCCTGGGCACCTCCCATAGCTAGGCATGGAAGGATCGTTTCATCTTGTCCGTGAAGCATATCAAACTTACCCCCTTTATACAAACGACACTGATTGTATTCATACATACTTTCAAAAGTATATTTTATTCCGGCAAAGTTAGGAATACGACCGTCTACTGCTTCCAAGAAAGCAACCATTGACAAGAATGCTCCATTAAATGCAGGAATATGATAATAATAGAAAGGAAGATCGGGAGCACCGCAAGCGATTTCTTCACAATACTTCACCAGCTCTTCGACACGACCTACTTTAGGAAAAGGAGGAGCCATGGCACCAATTCCCCATGCACCGATTTTTTGAGCGTGTTCGGCAAGCTTGCGACTTGATTTTACACAGCAACTACCTACATGTACAATCACCTTAAATCCTTTAGGTGAAACTTCTACCCAACGTTCAGCAAGCTTCATACGTTCTTCATCGGTCAACATATATCCTTCACCGGAAGATCCATTAATAAATACTCCTTGCAGTCCGTTCTTTACTAACATCTTAGCATACGCTTCAATTGGTTCATAATTAACCTCTCCATTTTCATAAAACGGAGTAAAAGGGGCATTGATCAATCCAATAATCTTTTCCATGATAATTTCGTTTTTATATTAATGATATAGATTTTTAATATAGATTGGGAACAGTTTTTCATAATACACTCTTGATATCCTTAGTATATCGCTACAAATATACGCATATTTATTAAACAATCATCATATAATAAAATATTTTATTAATAAAAAGAGATTCCAAAGATCTACTTAATAAAATTCATTCACTATTATTATTAATTAAAAACAATAGAGAAACATCTTTTCACCTTATAAACCCTAAATTAATAAACAAATTAACTATCTTTGTAGATATTACCAAAATTATTAATCTATATGAAACAACATCTTTTAAAAGAAATAGAACTAGGTACCAAAAGCGCTCTTCTCAAAAAGAAAATTATTACACATTATATATATAATGGCAGTTCAACAATTACCGACCTGTCTAAAGAATTGGATCTTAGTGTCCCTACAGTCACTAAGTTTATCAGTGAAATGTGCGAAGAAGGTTATATCAACGACTATGGTAAATTGGAAACAAGTGGAGGACGGCACCCTAACCTATATGGCTTAAATCCTGAATCCGGCTACTTTATAGGAGTCGATATCAAAAGATTTGCCATTAATATCGGCTTGATCAACTTCAAAGGTGATATGATGGAACTTAAAATGAATATTCCTTATAAATTTGAAAATTCAATAGAAGGATTGAATGAGTTATGCAAACTCATTTCAAATTTTATCAAGAAGTTGACAATAGCTAAAGACAAAATATTAAATATCAATGTAAATGTTTCCGGACGCGTTAATCCGGAATCCGGATATAGTTTTAGTCAATTCAATTTTGAAGAACGCCCATTATCTGAAGTTTTAGCTGAAAAATTAGGGTATAAGGTAACAATAGATAATGATACGCGTGCCATGACCTATGGAGAATACCTAAAGGGGTGTGTAAATGGCGAAAAAGATATTATCTTCGTAAATATCAGTTGGGGGCTAGGTGTTGGAATCATCATCGATGGCAAAATTTATACAGGAAAATCCGGATTTTCCGGAGAATTCGGCCACACCAGTACCTTTGACAATGAAATTATCTGCCACTGCGGCAAAAAAGGCTGTCTCGAAACAGAAGCTTCCGGATCTGCGCTACACCGCATCTTGCTGGAACGTATACAAAATGGTGAAAACTCAATCTTATCCAATCGTATAGGAGACATTAACAATCCTATAACCTTGGATGAAATCATTGCTTCTGTAAACAAGGAAGATCTTTTATGTATTGAAATAGTGGAAGAAATCGGGCAGAAATTAGGCAAACAAATTGCCGGACTTATCAATCTTTTTAATCCGGAACTTGTCATTATCGGAGGAACAATTTCGCTGACAGGAGACTACATTACTCAACCAATAAAAACAGCTGTCCGCAAGTACTCACTTAATCTGGTCAATAAAGACTCGGCAATCGTCACTTCAAAACTAAAAGACAGAGCCGGTATTGTCGGAGCTTGCATGCTTGCAAGGAGCAGAATGTTTGAGTGTTAAAGCTCAAGCATTCGCTGTATAAATACTCGGGCCGCCTCCTCATCAGTTGCAGGAGGTGCCCAAGATGCTAAATTTTCAGGAATAAGAGGAGCAAAAGGCCCTTGCTTTATTTCATAAATAACGGTTCCAGATTCTAAGACAACGATAGTATGCCATACACAGGGAGGAATCTCAATTCCATAATGTCCCTCAGCTGGATTCAAATGAACCTTTTCCGTTACATTACCCTCATCATCAAACAGGATAGCCAACAAGCTACCTCTCAATACAAGATAAACTTCTTCCTTATCCGGATTCTTATGACGATGTGGCGGCAAGTAAGTTCCCGGCTCCAAAGCATTCAACATCCTGTGAATAGGAGCATCCATGGAGTCATGGAAATTGTAATTCATCCGCAGGCGTGAATTCTCTTTTGCCTGATCAGTCACTTTATCAAGAAGCCCTTCGGTAATCAGTTTCATTATTCCTCTTTTGAAGCTACACAATCCGTTGAGACTGTAACCAAAGCGCATCCCAACCCTTCAACTCGCAGTAACAACTTATTATTTCCTTGGCACTCAACTAGCTCAGCTTCCAATCCTTGTAATTGTCCACTTATTACTCGCACTACGGTTCCAGGAACAAACTCATTTGGCGCAAACTCGACCAGTTCGCAAGAGTGCTCTATCATAGTCTTGAAAGTCTCCATTTGAACTTCCGGTATAGAAACATATTGTCCCTTTTCCTTCAGTAAAAAAGCTACTCCATGAATACCGGCTACATGAGCAATCTCCTCAGAGGAGATGTGCACAAATAGACATCCCGGAACAACAGGAATGAAAATCTTTTTCTTGCGATTGTTCCACAAACGAACTACCGGTTGAAGAGGCAAATAGTTTTCAACGCCTATCTTATCCAGTTGTTCCTTCACTTTCTTCTCTGCTCTCGGTGCTGTATATACAGCATACCAGCAAGAAGTATTTTCTTTTATTTTTCTGGCTGTTTCTTCCATCCGTTCAATAAATCTTTAACAAAGAGAATCCATCCTATACTACCTACACCCGCTAAGAATACAAAACCAATTAAAATCATGATTTTATTAGGTTTAGCCGGTCTCAAAGGAACTGTAGCAGGTTGTACTACAGTATAAACAGGAGTTATTTCCTGTACTTTAGCTTTCGCCAATTGCAATTGTTGCGACACTTGAGTGAATACTCCATAAGCTAAATTCATCTCATTCTGCAAACGCTCTTGCTCTGTACGGAAACTTTGCATAATGATATTTTGATTACCATCCATAAAACGAGCATATTTCTGCTGCGCTTCATAGTAGTTCTCCTGAGCTTCATTAAATAGTTTC
The DNA here is from genome assembly GCF_000025985.1 of Bacteroides fragilis NCTC 9343. NCBI lineage: Bacteria > Pseudomonadati > Bacteroidota > Bacteroidia > Bacteroidales > Bacteroidaceae > Bacteroides > Bacteroides fragilis. Next base: position 1,992,838 of record NC_003228.3, on the reverse strand, counting down.
TCAGTAAAAGCCAAATCATGACGCGCTTTATTGGTACGATAATCTGTGATATAATTTTGCAAACAATGCATTACCGTATCTGTTAATGCTGCAGAAATTAATGGATCCTGCATTGTCACAGTAAGTGTAGTCACTCCTGTTTTCTTATCTACCGAAACAGATATACGATGACTCAAAGCATCCGCTATTCCAGCTTGATCTGCAGTCAAATAGAAAGGATCTATCTTTGCATCTCCCTGTTCCTCCGGTGCATCTTTAAACAAAGATACAACCCAACCTAATGCTTTGAAAGGAGCTGATGCAACCGCTCCCCACCAAGGAGCCCGTTGATATTTATCCAAGTACTCATACAGAGTTGTATTAATCTTGCCTTTCTGATCAGCAACCTTCACATCGAACATTTCCAATAGAAAAGGTGTGGAACTAACAATATCAGGATACAATTCGGGAGAAAGTGCATCTTCTCCGGTTGAACTGCCAAGATTAATACCGGCCATAGCGGCTAATGCCCCCCTGCCTCCAGTAGAAGACTTGCTACCTGTTTCCGGTGCCAGTGTTACACTTGTAGAATACTCTTTAGGAATACTAAAAGCCACTACAAGTCCTACTAACACGGCAACACCACAAACCTTTAATACTAATTTACGACCGGCCCAAACTTTCTGAGCCAACTCTATCAGATCAATTTCTTGTTCCTCAGATTGCGGAGTCGTTTTATTTATATTCTTATCTTCAGTCATAGTTATTACTACTTAAAGAGGTTAACCATCGTTGCAATCATAGTTGCTAATGAAGCAGCAGAAGTACCCATTCCTATAATTTCGGCTGCCGACATTCTCTTCTTCGGATCTTTACTTGGCACGATAATCTCACAGCCTGGTTCTATCGCTTTAGAATTTCCCGTACGTAAACGAGACACTGTTCCATTCATATAAACCACAAAAGCTCTTTTTTTCTTTGCAAGACTTGCAAAACCACCGGCCTGATTAATATAGTATTTCAAACTTTCGCCTTTCTTATATAATACTGTATTGGGATACATCACAGCACCATTGATTTTGACGGTACTTACATACTCCGGCACAAACAAAATATCGCCTTCACGTAATACCATATCAAAGTCTGACCCCGGATTAGCCAAAGCCTTTTCCAACTCAATACCGACAGAATAAGTATCAGAGACATCAAGGGTCTTAACAGAAATGGAATCAGCTCCACCCTTATTAGCCATACGAAGTGCATCCTCCTTGCGGCGCAACTCTTCTTCTGTCATTTTACGAATCAAACGGGCACCTTTCACATAAGCATCTTGAGTAATACCGCCCGCTTTAGAAATCAAATCACTAAGACGTTCGTTCTTCTTTGATAGCGCATAACGTCCACCAAATAAAACCTCGCCTCCAACTGTAACATTTTGTTGTTGATGATAAGCAGGGCTACGACGAATATATACTTCGTCAAAAGGTTCCAAATGGAAATCCTGATCACCTCCTACAAGAAAACCATCTTTCAATTCAAAAGAGAAAGTCTTACCAACTATATTACTCAATTCAGTACTTTTTGAATTTTTTATTCGTCGGGACACATCCACACGGGCTGTCGAAGCTGCCTCCAATAATCCTCCGGCTTGTAAAACAAGGTCTTCAACCGACATATTGGATGAATACAAATAAGTACCCGGATTGGCTACTTCACCATGAATCGTAAGGGTTGCTTCCTCCTTCAAATCTTCAATACTCGGAATATAAAGGATATCATTTTTCTGAAGAGGAATATCAGCTACAGTACCATTCAACAATCCCTTTAAATCAATTTGAATCATCTCATGAGTAAGATCATCATTCTCACGATCGATGATAGCACGGTTTAAGAAAGCATCCCCTCTCACTCCTTCAGCTTTCTTTATTAATTGTTTTACTGTGTTTACAGTTCCATCGATTTGGTACATACCGGCACGATAAACAGCACCACGGACTTCAACACGGTTTTCAAAACGCTCCAATACCGAATCCACAGCCAGCACATCTCCATCATCCAGTTTAAATACCGAATAATCCATTTCATCTACATTATAAACCTGATGCTCACGGCCTGTTTTACGAATTAAGCGTATAGCTTTTTTATAAGCATCCCCGGTGAAACCACCTGAATATTTTAAAATAGTAGCCATTGTCTCAGAAGGCTTCATCTCATAAAACATCGGACGTTTTACCTTACCGGTAATCTGCACTAAAGATTCATATGGATCAACAATGACCACATCACCGTCTTGCAAACGAACATCGTCATTCAGTTTCCCCTTCATTATGAAATCGTAAACATCCAGATCTGCTATTTTTTTGCCGTTACGCACAACTTTAATACTACGTAAACTACCTATCTTATTAACACCACCGGCACGATAGAGAGCATGGAATACAGAAGAGAATGCCGAGAGCGCATAAGTACCCGGAACAGCAACTTCTCCCATAATACTAATTTGAATAGTACGGATATTGCCTAACGTCAGATCAACTGAAGTATTAGGATTCGGGCCGGATATACCTGCGTAGATTTTCGCAAATTCACGACGTACCGCATTATTAGCCTCACGAACAGTCATTCCACTTAGGTAAATAGGACCAAGATTATCGACTAAAATACTACCCTCCGGAGAAATGGTTTGTCTGATTGTAGTCTGAGAAGCTCCCCACACATCTATAATCACCTCGTCTCCAGGTCCCAAACGATAGCTTACAGGAGTTGCTATATTCAGATTGGGTTCAAATGTAAGGTTCTCGTTCGTAAAAATATTATGTCCGAAAATTTGTTGAGTCGGATCCTCTTCCGGCTTCACGGTGTACTCGTCAGACCAGTCTTCCTCATTCATCATGTCTTCATCTGTCATTTCCAGATTCTCATCTCCCATTCCACGCTTGTTTTTCTGGTTGTTCGACTGACGAAGCCCTTTTATATTCTTCTGGTTCTTTTGATTTTTCTGATCTTTCAGATTTTTTTGAGAGCGATTAGAGTAATCACTTTCATCATTTTGCTGAGTACGCGTACGCGACCTTGTTGAGTTCTGGTTGTTCTGTGTACCGGTACTGCCACTTCCATTTTCATATTTTTCCTGAATGCGTTCGACTTGTTCTTTCGTAACGCCCCTTCTCATCAACTCTGTTGTAATCTGCTTCTGAGTTTTACCCATCTTTTGAGCATCTTTTACATACTGCACGACCTGATCATCGGACATTTGCTGAGCTACAGCCACTCCGGACAAGGTAAAAATCAAGAAGAATAGTGTAATAAATCTACGCATAAGATATTCTGATTAATCTTTAGTGTTCCTCTAATAAATTATAAATCGGCCACAAAGGTAATATATTATTTTCATAATATACATTTATTTCATTCCTAAGTTTTCGAAAATAGATTAAAAAGAGGCTTTATCTAATATCTCAAACTCCGAATTCTTGCTTACAAATTCAGGAACTATCTTTTTCATAGAAGCGACAATTCCCATGGTGTCAGAAGTATAGCTCAAATCTATTAACTTTTGAATTTCTTGCTTAACCTCTTCATAATCATACTCACGAACTTTGGCTATCATTATTTTTTCATGGTAGGTAGGACAAGTGAACTCTTTCACATTCAATAACTCTTCGTATAGCTTCTCACCATGCCGCAAGCCGGTAAACTCTATTTTTATATTTTTCTGCCCACTCAAATAGATCATTCTTCTGGCTAGATCAACAATCTTCACAGGATTGCCCATATCAAAAATATAGATTTCACCCCCATTACCCATACTTCCCGCTTCCAATACCAATTGACACGCTTCCGGAATAGTCATAAAATAACGTATAACTTGAGGATGCGTTACAGTAACCGGCCCTCCTTTCTCTATCTGTTGTTTAAATCTAGGTATCACAGATCCGTTCGAGCCAAGCACATTCCCAAAACGAGTTGTGATAAATTTCACTAATGCCCCATCATTGACATATTTAGATAATTGATGTGCGAGAGACTGAACATAAATCTCAGCAAGTCTTTTACTACATCCCATTACGTTAGTCGGATTGACAGCCTTATCCGTAGAGACCATCACAAACTTTTCCACACCATATTTTACAGCTAAGTCAGCCATAATACGAGTACCCAACACATTCACCTGTATGGCTTCAGATACATTATCTTCCATCATGGGCACATGTTTATAGGCAGCAGCATGGAAAACATACTGCGGACGATAGTCTTTAAAGATTGATTCCATTCGCGTTTGGTTAGTCACATCGGCAACCAGCATTTTAGCATCAATATCCCGCCAATTATCCAACAGTTCCAATTGTACATTATGCAAAGGTGATTCTGCCTGATCAACCAAAATTAATTTATATGGATTCAATCCGGCTATCTGCCTCACCATTTCACGCCCAATTGAACCGGCAGCTCCCGTAATCATTATTCTCTTTCCTTCTATATGGGAAGATATTTTTCGAATATCTACATGAATAGGGTCTCTCTGTAACAAATCTTCTATCTGAATATCCTTTATTTGCATACCTTCCTTTCCCAGATCATTGAATGGAGGAACTGTAAGAATACGAATATCCTCGGCTATCAACCGGTCAATCATACCGGAGGTTTCAAGTCGGTGCACTTTCTCAGAAGAAACAATAATAGCTTCAATTCTCTCTTCTTCTAAAATATCAAACAGAGATTCATTATTCGCATATACTCTACACCCCATCGTCTGCTTCCCTATAAAGCCTGTATCGTCTGAAATAAATCCTTTTAATCTAAAATGATTACTTCTACTAACTCGTAATGATTTAGCAATATTAATACCAGCTCCCTTCGAACCATAAACAAACACCCGAATACTATGTCTACGATCGAAAGTCATCAACTCATGGATCATTTTCACCAAAATACGCAAACAGACCATCAAGGAGAAATTGACGATATAAGCTGTAAGAATAACACTAATCGGCAATACTTCTCGTCCACTCCACCCCATCCAAAGCAAATTGCCTACACAGGTAACCAAATATCCCAAAGTTAAGGAAATGAAAATACGAGAAATATCAATAAAGGAAGAATATCGAATGACCCCTACATAAGTACGATTCAGATGAAAGAAGCACACATTGAATATTACACAAAACAGTGTTGTCCACACCCACAACGAAAACTCAAAGACTAATGCCGACAGACCTATTTGCAAAAGGCTTGCCAGAAACATTGAAAAGATCACTAAAAGAACATCGACAGCAAGTATCAGCCATTTTGAAGCAACTCGCGATGAAAGATACTTATAATAAAATCGTATATTCATAGTAATATAAAAGTAGATTTATCAGTAAATATGCAAATATGAGTTTAAATATTTGAATCTACAACTATTTTCTAATTTAATCCCTAACCTTTTTATTTTATAAACATTTCAGAGAAATTATCACGAAAAAAGTATAGATTCATTTTGTTTTTAAAAATAAAGCTGTAATTTTGCACGCCGTAAACGGTAAAGTGTCACGCCGCTATAGCTCAGTCGGTAGAGCAACGCATTCGTAACGCGTAGGTCGCCAGTTCAAGTCTGGCTAGCGGCTCTTTTATAAGACATATAAAAGGGTCATCATATATAGGGCAGTTTACAAAGCTATAAAAAAGTGAAACCGAACACATCTAAATCATTGGAAGCGTCTGATGGGGTGTCACAAAAGTATAGCTTATGGCAATATTATCCTTTACTATTCTAAAGGCAAAACCAACAGCAGGAAATATTTTCCTATCTTGTTGTGTATCTCAACAAAAAAACATCCATCCTATGTATTCATTTTTAATAACTTTATATGCAATCGTATAGAGTAACTTCCAGTAGAAGAATGGAAAAGTTATGCCCAAATGAACAAAGGTACATTAAAAGTATTCGAAACAGCCGAAGGCAATTTATCAATGACTATAATGAATCCTATTACTATAGAGCATTTTGACAAATAGATGAAAGCAAACGGCTATAGCGATGCAGGGTATCGGATCCGCCTATATCCTATTAAAGCAGGAATAAACGAAGCTATCAAAAACGGACTACTCTGATGTGAGATACAGCCATTTGCTCATACAACACTTCCGACATCTGACAGAAAGAAAATAGATCTGAGCGTAGAAAGTGCCAGAAAAAGAATCAATAACGACGTAACACACAGTAAAAGCCTATCGTCAGCAAACGATTTTCCAAAGATTCCTGAAAAGCATCAATCGAAAAGTTCACTGGTAACCAAAACATTACCAATATTACTATTACATAAAAACATTTTGTGCTCAATGGCATCAAGAACATTTCCCCCCTTGTTCTTGTTCTTTAGTTTAAGGATAATTATGTCCGCATAAAAAAAAATAGAAAAAGATGAAGCAAAAGCAGTTTTACTTTATTTATGTTTTCCTTCTGTCAATGACTTTCTTGGGTGCATGTTCCAAAGACTCTCCAAACGAATTAATTCCTAATACAATAGTAAAAATCGAGATTGATAAACTACCTGGAAAAAGAATATATTTCATAGGAGAAGAATTGGATGTATCCGATATGACATTGAAAGTATTTTATTCAAACGAAACGTCTGAAATAGTTCCTGTAAAAAAAGACGAAGTCACTGGATTCAACAGTACGGTACCCGAAAACGATCAGATTTTAGAGGTACACAAAGGCAGTTTTACCGTTACTTTTAAAATACAAGTGCTGATTAATGATATTCAAGCGATTTCAATTAAGACTTTACCTTCAAAAACCGTATATACATTGGGAGAGCCTCTCTCCCTCAGTAATATGGTACTTGAAATAAACTATGCCGATGGTACGATAAAAGAAAATTCAGCTCCATCTGCTGATTGGGTACAAGGTTTCAATTCTTCCGTACCGGCACAACTTCAAATAGTGACACTTGAATTGGATGGTAAACAAGTATCTTTTGATGTGCAAATATTACCTGTAAAAGTAGACGGAGATAAAGTTGTAAGTGTCATTGATTCCGACTTTACATCAATAACCTTCCCGGATGGTATTCGCACAATAGGATCAAAGGCCTTTGAAAATAAGAATATCAAAGCGAGTGAACTTCTGTGCCCTGCCTCTTTGAGTACGATTGAGCAGGCAGCATTTGCTTATTGCAGAAATCTGAAAATCGTCGATTTAAGCCACACATCGATTAAGGAATTGCCGGAAGAGGCCTTTTTATTTTCCGGAATAAAAAAAATAGCACTGCCTGCTTCTTTGGAAATTGTTGGAAAGGAGGCATTTTACGGGTGTACTGATCTGAATGTTATCGACATAAGCCATACTTCCGTCAAAGAACTACAGAACGGAGCTTTCGGGAAATCCGGTATATCTTCTATATCTTTGCCTTCCACTTTTAAGATTGTAGGTGCATCGGCTTTCATAGAGACAAAGAACTTGAAAGAATTGACTCTGCCCGAAGGAAGTGAAGTGATTGACCTGGAGGCCTTTTCCGGCAGTTCCATTCAGAAAGTAACCCTTCCGAATACTATTTACCACATTGACCGCTCTTTCTACAGCTGTCCCGAACTTACTACCATCGAAACTTACGGAACCCGGACAACACCTTCGCCTGTTGACAGGACGGCAGCAATAGTGAGCGAATGTTTTAACCATTCTCCTAAACTCACTGTTCTTAAAATTCCCGCAAGCATAGTTAAAATAGGAATAAGTGCTCTGAACAAGTGTCAAGTAAAAACTCTTATTTTACCCGCAAGTGTGAAGGCATTAGACTTCAATGCTTTCGGAAATGCTGTTTCGCTGGACGAAATTTCATTAATGTCGCCTACGATGGTTACTGCCGACTATTACCCCGTACCGCCAGGAATTCAAAAGATAAGAGTTCCCCAAAACCTTGTCGAAACATACAAGCAGAACAAAGCCTGGAAGCCATTCGCTGAAAAAATCGTTGCTCTTTGAGGTCTGTTTAAATTTCGCTCGAAGCTGTTTTGAGATTTGTTTTCGAAGATATTTTCCCGTTTTGTGAGCTGCATAGCGGGTTATGTGACGAATAAAAACGAGGGAATAAATCGAAAAGGAACTCAAAACAGATCGATAAAATCTATATAAAAGTTTATTCAAAAAAAGTTCAAACAGAGTCATAATATCCGCTAATGCATAAACCGTCTGCGTAAAAGTTTTACAAAGGCGGTATCATTTGCAGGCAGATAACTATATTCTATTAGTTCCTCGTTTTATGCTATACTTCCATATAATCAAATTCATTCATATATCTTCCCGCTCCTTTCATGAGCTTGAATATTCTTATTTGAAATAACTGTCGCTACAATATAACCCAATATACCCTCGAATGTGTCAACGCCGATTAGTGCACTATTTGCTTTTTTGTAATCAATGGCCGCTTTCATAATTCTACCTGTTTAATTTGCTACTTCTTGATCGATTGATTAATTTTGATGCGACAAAAATCACCCCCAATAGTTATTCTGAGAGTGTCAACAATGACTCGCTCAATATATTATTCGAAACGCCCGGCTTTAAATTTTCAATATCATGAAAAATAAGCGAAAAAGACCATCTAAAAAGCAACACCACAATTCGTTTAAGAGCTTTTGGATAATAGCTCTATTTGCGATTTTACCATTAATCTACGGAGTCTATCTCTGCACACCGGAAATTCAAGCTGTATTCTTTCAGGCAACCAAAGTATCAAGACCGAATGTTGCACGTCCCAATTATTCTCACGATGAAAATCTGAAGGTTCCGGTTTCCCAATTCCCATTAACAGAGCAGATAATTCATCACAAAGGTTATACTGTGTCTTATAATAAGGATAAAAAGATCCCCAATTGGGTAGCTTACGAACTCACCAAGCAAAAGACACAAGGGAATATAAAAAGAAACGAACGATTCATCGCCGATCCTGTCGTGAAAGGAGGTATGGCAAACAATTCTGATTATTCCCGTTCCGGATTTGACAAAGGTCATATGGCACCTGCTGCCGACATGAAATGGAGTAATGAAGCCATGAAAGAATCCTTTTATTTCAGCAATGTATGTCCGCAACATCCCGAACTTAACCGTCGGAAATGGAAAACACTGGAGGACAAGGTCCGCGAATGGGCTGTAGCCGATAGCGCAATCCTTATTATTTGCGGCCCGGTCACGAATAAAAAATCTCCGGTAATCGGCAAAAGCCGGGTGACTGTTCCATCAAAGTTCTTTAAGGTCATTCTCTCTCTTCACGGCTCCACTCCCAAAGCTATCGGATTTATTTTTAAGAATGAACGCGCAATAGCACCTTTACGAAATTATGCCGTCTCTATTGACAGCATTGAACAACTCACCGGACTGGATTTCTTTTCTTCACTCCCCGATTCTTTAGAAAATGAAATAGAAAGTCGGATAGATACCACCTTATGGAGCATCTAAACCCAAACACATCAATTGAAAGATAAGAATTGAAAAAACCAACAGTCCCCAAAAGCAAATAATAACTAAACAGATAGAAAACATTTATTATCCAAGAGCAATCATCATTGAAATCTTCTTAACTTTGGCACGATTTTATAACCATTAGATATTCTATATGAATAAGAAAAGAAAGAAAATATTTCTCAGCATACTGGCTACTTTTTTCTTCATTTGTATCGCCGGTACAGGAACAGTCTATTACTACCTATTTTACCCCCAGTTTCATCCAAGTAAGACAACTTATATCTATATAGACCGCGATGATACTACAGACTCCATCTTCAATAAAATAAGAAAGCAAGGAAACCCTCATAGCTTTAATGGCTTCAAATGGATGTCCCATTTCCGTGAATATAGTAAAAATATCCATACCGGACGTTACGCCATCAAACCCGGAGATAACACTTATCAATTATACAGTAGATTATCAAGAGGCTATCAAACTCCTGTCAACCTGACAATTGGAAGTGTCCGAACACTTGACAGATTAGTCCGCAGCGTAGGGAAACAGTTAATGATAGATTCCGCTGAAATTGCCATGGCACTATACGACTCTATTTTTCTGGAAAAAATGGGATACACAGAAGCCACCATCCCCTGCTTATTTATTCCCGAAACATATCAGGTATATTGGGATGTCAGTGCAGCAGACTTTTTAGCCCGAATGAAGAAAGAGCATGATAAATTTTGGAACAAAGACCGACTCTCAAAGGCCCAAGCAATAGGGATGACTCCTGAAGAAGTTTGCACGCTGGCCTCCATCGTAGAAGAAGAAACCAACAACAATGCAGAAAAGCCTATGGTTGCAGGATTGTACATCAACCGATTACATGCCGGCATGCCCCTGCAAGCCGACCCGACTATCAAATTCGCACTACAAGATTTCGGGTTACGCAGAATCACCAATCAACACTTAGACGTACAGTCTCCCTATAACACTTACCTGAATGCGGGACTGCCTCCGGGCCCTATCCGGATACCATCACCCAAAGGGCTGGACAGTGTCTTGAATTATGTAAAGCATAACTATATCTATATGTGCGCAAAAGAAGATTTCTCCGGTACGCATAATTTTGCCTCCAACTATGCAGATCATATGGTTAATGCAAGAAAATACTGGAAAGCGCTGAATGAAAGAAAGATTTTTAAGTAATCCCGTGATAAAATGATCTTAAAAATGTATCTTTGCCCGATATTATAACAAAATACGTGATTAACACCAAAAGAAAATAAGATATGAGCAAACAACTCTTACTTGGCGACGAAGCCATTGCGCAAGCAGCATTGGATGCCGGACTTTCAGGCGTTTACGCTTATCCCGGCACTCCATCTACTGAAATTACCGAATATATTCAAATGGCTCCTATTACGAGCGAGCGTAACATACACAACCGTTGGTGTGCCAACGAAAAGACGGCAATGGAAGCTGCCTTAGGTATGTCTTTTGTTGGCAAACGTGCATTAGTCTGCATGAAACATGTAGGAATGAACGTAGCTGCCGACTGTTTTATCAATTCGGCCATCACAGGTGTAAAAGGCGGACTAATTGTAGTAGCAGCAGATGACCCCAGCATGCATTCATCGCAAAACGAACAGGATAGCCGTTTTTATGGCGATTTCTCTTTGATCCCGATGTACGAACCGAGCAACCAGCAGGAAGCTTATGACATGGTGTACAACGGTTTTGAGTTTTCTGAAAAGATAGGTGAACCGATACTAATGCGTATGGTGACACGTCTGGCTCACTCTCGTTCAGGTGTAGAAAACAAAGCACAAAAGCCACAAAACGAAATTTCGTTCAGCGAAGACCCGCGCCAATTTATCCTGCTCCCGGGCAACGCACGCAAACGTTATAAAGTACTACTCACACGCCAGGAAGAATTCATCAAAGCATCAGAAGAGTCACCATATAACAGATATATCGATGGCCCCAATAAGAAAACTGGTATTGTAGCTTGTGGAATCGGTTACAACTATCTAATGGAGAATTATCCGGAAGGTTGCGAATATCCGGTATTAAAAGTTGGACAATATCCGCTTCCCAAGAAACAATTGATGCAATTAATCGACGCTTGCGACGAAATCCTTGTTTTAGAAGACGGACAACCATTTGTTGAAAAACAATTGAAAGGATATCTGGGTATCGGATTAAAAGTAAAAGGCCGTCTTGACGGTACATTATCACAAGACGGTGAATTGAATCCGGACACGGTTGCACGTGCGCTCGGCAAAGAGAACAGCTCGGAATTCAATGTTCCGAATATTGTAGAAATGCGTCCGCCGGCATTGTGTGAAGGGTGCGGCCACCGAGACATGTATATTACACTGACTCAAGTGCTAAAAGAAGAATACCCCACTCACAAAGTTTTCAGCGATATCGGTTGCTACACTTTAGGAGCAAACGCCCCATTCAACGCAATCAATTCATGTGTGGACATGGGAGCCTCTATTACCATGGCCAAGGGTGCCTCCGATGGAGGACTCCATCCTGCTGTTGCCGTAATCGGAGACTCAACTTTTACTCATTCGGGCATGACCGGACTATTGGACTGTGTCAACGAAAATGCCAATGTTACCATCGTCATTTCGGACAACGAAACAACAGCAATGACCGGTGGACAAGATTCTGCCGGCACAGGTCGCCTTGAAGCCATTTGCGCCGGATTAGGTGTAGATCCGGCTCACATTCGCGTAGTAGTTCCATTGAAAAAGAACTATGAAGAGATGAAGCAAATCATACGCGAAGAAATTAATTATAAAGGAGTATCCGTTATCATCCCGCGCAGAGAGTGTATACAAACATTAGCACGTAAAAAAAGAAGTAAGTAAGCCATGAAAAAAGATATCATATTATCAGGTGTAGGCGGACAAGGCATCCTGTCTATCGCCACAGTAATCGGAAAGGCCGCTCTTAAAGATGGTCTGTATATGAAACAGGCAGAAGTACACGGCATGAGCCAGAGAGGTGGAGATGTACAGTCAAATCTCCGAATAAGCGATCAGCCCATTGCTTCCGACTTGATTCCTTCGGGTAAATGCGATTTAATCATTTCACTCGAACCCATGGAAGGACTCAGATATCTGCCCTACCTCGGTCATGAGGGTTGGTTGGTCACGAATGAAACTCCGTTCGTTAATATCCCCAATTATCCGGCTGAATCAGATGTTATGGCAGAAATTAATAAACTGCCACACAAAGTCGTATTGAACGTAGATAAAGTAGCTAAAGAATTAGGGTCTACACGAGTTGCCAACATCGTTCTATTAGGTGCCACTATCCCGTTTTTAGGCATTGATTATGAAAAGATACAAGATAGTATCCGTGAAATATTCCAGCGGAAAGGCGATGCAATAGTCGAATTGAATTTAAAAGCTTTGGCCGCCGGAAAAGAGATCGCAGAAAAAACGATGAAATAACCAGAGATAATTGAATATGGGAAAAGGTGATAATGTGATTGAAACAATCGTCGCATTATCACCTTGATATATTATCCCCCCTATCTAAATAAATATCAGAAGCCATGAATACAAAATATTGGGAAGAAGAGATAGAGACCATGAGTCGCAAGAAGCTACAGGAATTACAACTCCAACGGCTTAAAAAAACAATAAATATAGCAGCCAATGCCCCTTATTATAAGAAAGTATTTCAAGAGCATGGCATTACTCCGGAGAGTATCCAGTCTCTAGACGACATCCGTAAATTGCCTTTTACCACAAAGGCGGATATGCGGGCAAATTATCCTTTCGGACTTGTTGCAGGAAATATGAAAGAAGACGGAGTACGCATCCACTCTTCAAGCGGCACAACGGGAACACCGACAGTCATTGTCCATTCACAGCATGACTTAGATTCATGGGCCAATCTGGTTGCGCGATGCTTATATTGTGTAGGTATACGTAATACGGATGTTTTTCAAAACAGTTCAGGTTATGGTATGTTTACCGGCGGACTGGGATTCCAATACGGAGCCGAACGACTGGGAGCATTGACCGTACCCGCTGCTGCCGGCAACAGTAAGCGTCAGATCAAGTTTATCACCGACTTTAAGACAACAGCTTTGCATGCGATCCCCAGCTACGCCATCCGCCTGGCCGAAGTTTTTCAGGAGGAAGGTATCGATCCGCGCAGTACCACCCTTAAAACGCTCGTAATCGGTGCTGAACCGCATACAGACGAACAGCGGAAAAAGATCGAACGCATGCTTGGCGTGAAAGCATACAATAGCTTTGGCATGACTGAGATGAATGGTCCGGGTGTTGCATTTGAATGTACCGAGCAGAATGGCATGCATTTTTGGGAAGATTGCTATTATGTGGAAATCATTAATCCCGAGACAGGTGAACCTGTACCCGAAGGAGAAATCGGTGAACTTGTACTCACTACTCTTGATCGTGAAATGATGCCACTAATACGCTATCGCACACGTGACCTTACCCGCATTTTACCGGGAAACTGTCCTTGTGGCCGTACCCATATCCGGATAGACCGTATTAAAGGCCGTAGTGATGATATGTTCATTATCAAGGGAGTAAATATATTCCCCATGCAAGTAGAAAAGATATTGGTACAATTCCCCGAACTAGGAAGCAATTATCTCATTACGCTCGAAACTGTGAACAATCAAGACGAGATGATTGTAGAAGTAGAACTGAGTGATCTTTCTACCGACAATTATATCGAACTGGAAAAGATACGCAAAGACATTACCCGCCAGCTAAAAGACGAGATACTTGTTACACCTAAACTCAAGTTGGTAAAAAAAGGCTCTTTACCTCAGAGCGAAGGCAAAGCTGTCAGAGTAAAAGATCTGAGAAACAATAAATAATCATTCAATGAACCTAAATATACCAATGTACACCATTCATAAATACATTGGTATATTAGGCACATTAAATTTATCATTATAAATCATGCAATTATTAAAAAAAAGAATCCTACAGGACGGAAAATGTTATGAGGGGGGAATTCTCAAAGTAGACAGTTTCATCAACCACCAGATGGACCCAGTGCTAATGAAGTCAATTGGCGTAGAATTCGTACGTCTCTTTGCAGGGACAAACGTCAATAAGATCATGACCATTGAAGCCAGCGGAATAGCTCCGGCCATAATGACGGGATATTTAATGGACTTGCCAGTCGTTTTTGCCAAAAAAAAATCGCCCAGAACAATTCAGAATGCGCTAAGTACCACAGTACACTCTTTCACCAAAGACCGTGATTATGAAGTAGTCATCAGTTCCGACTTCCTCACTCCGAAAGACAACGTATTATTCGTCGATGATTTTTTAGCTTATGGAAACGCCGCTTTAGGTGTCATTGATTTGATCAAACAGTCCGGTGCAAATCTGGTTGGAATGGGATTCATCATTGAAAAAGCATTTCAAAATGGGCGTAAAACACTTGAAGAAAGAGGAGTAAGAGTAGAGTCTCTTGCCATCATCGAAGATTTATCCAATTGCCGGATTACAATAAAAGATTAACTATCCAAAGAAACCTTTGTATTTTCTCTAAACAGATCATACAAAGGTTTTTTCACTTATCAATACGCTTATTACTATTGGGCGGCCGCCTCATGTGAAATACTCACATTGGGATTTAAATACTGTCCTTTACGTTTAGTCCTCCTTCCGTACTGCACAGCATGCTTCGGACAAACATGATAGCAAGCCAGGCAGGATGTACAATCCATTCCCCACACAGGCCTCCACCCTATCATCACCACGTTCCCAACCGGACATATCCTTTCACAACGTTTACACCCGATACAATCATCAGTGGCGTAAAATGGTTTTGCCGAGGTCATAAAACGATTAAAGAGCGGATTGAGTACTTTGGTTTTAAACCATGGAAAACTTCCCTCATTACAATGAAAACCTATTTTCTTTCCGGTTATCGAATCATTAATCTCTTCTACCCTGCCAACTGCTTCATCCAACTTCTTTTTCTCCAGTTCCTTCTTATCCACATCAAATCCGGGAAGCAAAACATAATTATTAGGCATAGCCACTGAAAAACCGGCATTACACTCCATTCCTTTACGAGACAATGCCCGGCGAAAGAGTTCTTCCGTCAGCCCTGTATCATCTCCGCAGGAACAGACAAAAAAGACGTATTGAGAATGATAATTAGATAAAGTAATCCAATCCAAGAACCGCAATACGCTCAACGGAGGTCCCCATGAATAAACAGGGAAAACAAAACCTACTTTTTCATCATCCGCCAACACAAACTCTTCTATTCCGTCTCTGATGGCATTCGGCATAAAAACAAGCACTTCGTTTTGTGCCTTAGCGATCTGCTCCGCAATCCATTTAGAATTTCCAGTTCCTGAAAAATAGAATATCATAACTATAATGTATATGTATTAAAGAAAACAGCATAAAAAAAGGACGGTAGTCTTTAGATGATTACCGCCCTCTTCCTTTTATTTAAAAAGCCGCACCGATGATGTGATGAAACTCCGAATGACATGATTTGAGTGCCCGTCCTCTTTGTAATCCACCGACTATAAAGTTATCCCGAAGGATGTGGCCCGCCATTGAGAAGCGAAGCTTGTCTCGGTTTTCAGTTTAATTGATGAGTTTCCCGATCCAATCAATGCGGCTAATATTTTACTACAACAAATATAGATAGTTTTTGTGAGATAAACAAGGAAAAGCGAAATTTTGTTTCTTTCTTAGACTATTTTTTGAAATGTAAACTTAGTCTTTAAGACGAAAAATGCCGGATACATTATTGTACCCGGCATTTTCTAAATCTTAAAACTGTTGAAACTTAAGCAACTTTAGCCTTAGCAACCACAGCCTTGAAAGCCTCCGGATGGTTAACAGCTAAGTCAGCCAAAACCTTACGGTTAATTTCAATACCGGCTTTGTGCAGACCACCCATCAGTTTAGAATATGACATTCCTTCCAGACGTGCAGCAGCGTTGATACGCTGTATCCAAAGAGCACGGAAGTTTCTCTTCTTGTTTCTACGGTCACGGAACGCATAAGTCAAACCCTTTTCCCAAGTGTTTTTAGCTACGGTCCATACATTTTTTCTTGCACCAAAGTAACCTCTGGTCAATTTCAAAATTTTCTTTCTTCTTGCTTTTGAAGCAACATGATTTACTGATCTTGGCATAGTTTTCTCTTTTTTGAATGTTAGCGCCGTTACTTCACGTAACGAACTTAAAGCTAAAGCATTCGGTTAATAACTTTAATAATACTTTGTACGCTTTTGATTACTTCATAGCTAAGAGTTCCTTAACCTGGCTTACATTTGTTGTATCAACAGTTGTAGAGTAGCACAGGTTTCTTTTTCTTTTCTTAGACTTTTTAGTCAAAATGTGACTGTGAAAAGCGTGCTTTCTTTTGATTTTACCTGTTCCGGTAAGGGCAAACCTTTTTTTAGAACCGGAGTTAGTCTTCATCTTTGGCATCTTAATTGTTTTTAAATTATTAAATGATATGGCAACGCACTATACCTGCGCGTTACGCATTTTTCTTACTCTTCATTATCTCCAGCCGGTTTTTCAGCTTTTACTGCAGCCGGAGTAGCTGGTTTGGGAGTTGCAGGCTTTTTCGTTGCACTTTCTTTCTTTTTCGGAGAAAGTTGAATGGTCATACGTTTGCCTTCCAACACCGGCAACTGGTCTACTTTTGCATAATCTTCCAGATCATTGGCAAAGCGTAACAAAAGCACCTCACCCTGTTCTTTAAAAAGAATGGAACGACCTTTAAAGAAAACATAAGCTTTCACCTTGTCACCATCTTCCAAAAATCCTTTGGCATGTTTCAACTTAAAGTTATAGTCATGGTCATCTGTTTGCGGACCAAAACGTATCTCTTTTACATTTACTTTTACCTGCTTAGCCTTTTGTTCTTTTTGACGCTTCTTTAACTGATACAGAAACTTAGAGTAGTCAATAATACGACAAACAGGTGGTTGGGCATTGGGAGAAATCTCCACGAGATCCAGTTCTTTTTCTTCAGCCAATTTTAAAGCCTGAAAAATGGGATATACTTTAGGTTCTACATCATCACCTACAATGCGGACTTCTTTCGCACGGATCTGTTCATTGATCCGGTATTGCGATTTCATGCTGTCATTCTTCATTAAATAACGTTTACTTCCAGTTTGTTTTTTATTGTCTACCAAATTTAATTATGTATTAAAGTAAAAGCTGTCTTTAGAACATTACCAAAATGCTGTGCTTTTACAATTGGGCGCAAAGTTACCATTTATTTATCATATTCTGAACTTCTTCGTTCAAAATTTCACCAAATTCTTCAAATTTCATGGTTCCTTTGTCCCCTTCGCCCTGTCGACGAACAGAAACTTCCCCATTTTCGGCTTCTTTCTCACCGACAATCAGCATATACGGAATACGTTTCATCTCATTGTCGCGTATCTTACGCCCGATTTTTTCATTACGATCATCTACAATAGCACGAATTTCCTTCATCTTCAGATAAGTTTTCACTTTCTCTGCATATTCGTTGAATTTTTCACTAATCGGGAGAATAACTACCTGTTCCGGAGTCAACCACAACGGGAATTTACCGGCAGTATGCTCAATCAATACAGCGACAAAGCGTTCCATAGATCCAAACGGAGCACGGTGAATCATTACCGGACGGTGTTTCTGATTATCCGATCCCATATATTCCAGTTCGAAGCGCTCCGGCAAATTATAGTCAACCTGGATAGTACCTAACTGCCAGCGGCGACCGATGGCATCTTTCACCATAAAATCCAATTTAGGGCCATAGAAAGCAGCTTCACCATATTCTATCTTTGCCTTCAATCCTTTTTCCTCACATGCTTCAATAATGGCCTGCTCGGCTTTTTCCCAGTTTTCATCACTACCGATATATTTTTCACGATTCACTTTATCGCGTAAAGAAATCTGTGCTTCGAAGTTATCGAAATCCATAGAACGGAACACAATCGAAATAATGTCCATTACACGGAGGAATTCTCCCTTCACCTGATCCGGACGACAGAAAATATGTGCATCATCCTGAGTAAAACTACGCACACGAGTCAACCCGTGAAGCTCACCACTCTGCTCGTACCGACAAACAGTTCCGAATTCGGCAATACGTAAAGGCAAATCCTTATACGAACGCGGGAAATTCTTATAAATTTCACAATGATGAGGACAGTTCATCGGCTTCAGGAAGTATTCTTCACCCTCTTCCGGTGTATGAATGGGCTGGAATGCATCTTTACCGTATTTCGCATAATGTCCCGAAGTCACATACAGCAGCTTGTTACCGATAGGCGGAGTAATCACCTCCTGATAGTCATAACGAGTCTGTATACGGCGCAAGAAGTCCTGTAAGCGCAAACGCAAAGCAGTACCTTTCGGCAACCACATAGGCAATCCTTTACCCACCGTATCAGAGAACATGAACAACTGCATCTCCTTACCAATTTTACGATGGTCGCGTTTTTTAGCTTCTTCCATTAAAGCCAGATACTCATCCAGCATCTTCTTTTTCGGGAAAGTGATACCATATATACGGGTCAGCATCTTACGATCTTCATGGCCACGCCAGTAAGCTCCTGCCACAGAAGTCAGCTTTATCGCCTTAATAGGAGCAGTTGTCATCAAGTGAGGACCACGGCAAAGATCCGTAAAATCACCTTGTGTATATGTAGTTATATGTCCGTCTTCCAATTCGGAAATCAGCTCACATTTATATGTTTCTCCACGGTCGCCAAACATCTTTAAAGCATCGCCTTTTGCAATATCCCGACGCACGACAGCCTCTTTCTTTGCAACCAACTCAGCCATCTTCGCTTCAATAGCAGGCAGATCAGCCTCTTTGATGACCGCCTCTCCCGGATCAACATCATAGTAGAAACCGTTTTCAATAGCCGGACCGATACCAAACTGAATGCCCGGATACAGTTCCTGTAAAGCTTCAGCCAACAAGTGGGCACTCGTGTGCCAGAAAGCATGCTTTCCCTGTTCATCTTCCCACTTATAGAGTACTACCGAAGCATCTTCATTGATGGGACGTCCTAAATCATAAATCTCACCGTTCACTCCGCACGCCAGTACGTCTTGCGCCAAACGCGAACTGATACTTTCTGCAATTTGCAGTCCGTTTACTCCTTCGTTATACTCACGAACAGAGCCATCAGGAAATGTTATTTTTATCATAATGTTATGTTATATTTTTCGTTATTGCACGCAAAAATAAGGATTTCTTTTTGAGTTTACTATTTTTTGTCTAAAAAATGTTATTCCGGCACCTCTGTAAATCGTTTCAGAATATTATATGCTGAAACAATACCTAACTCTCCGGCCTTACTTAAGTCAGCTATTCCGTTTTTATTGTTACCCAAGAAAATATGTGTCAATCCACGATTAAAATAAGCTTCCGCAAACTCCTTGTTCAATTCAATAGCTTTATCATAGTCGGCAATCGCCGCACGATAATCTTTCAGCATAGCCAACACATTTGCCCGATTATAATAAGCATAAACAAAATCAGGAGCCAAAGTGATCACATGATCCAAGTCACTTTTCACAATGTCGTAATCCAATGCACTGACTTCCGATTTTTGCGGAGCGGAAATACCCGGCAATGTGGCCGGTGTTGCCGAAGCGGCATTAGCTTCTTCCGCTTTTTGATATTCCAATTGCTTGCAACGCACCAAAGAACGCATAAAATAAGCGGGGAAGAAACTGTCATCCAATAAAATGGCTTGAGTCAAGTCCTCAATAGAGCTGGCAAAGTCCTGCACCAGATAAAAGTCGAGAGCACGAGAAAACCGTGTGCGCGCATCTTTGGGATTTTCAACAATAGCCGATGTATGTGTATCGATCAGTGCAAAATGGAACTTTACCTGTTCTTCGGTAAGTGGCGATTCCATATTAGTGATATACAGACGTTTGGGTAAAACACCGGCACGATTTAAATCATCAATGTATTTATAATAATGCACGGCCCGCTTCACATCACTCATCTTTTCGTAGTAAGTGAGAGCGTACATCGGTTCCATTTTAATATTCACATTACGATCCTGTACCCGGCCCCGAATGTCACTCTTATATTTTTGTTCCACCTCAGAATTATCTGCAATAACGATTTTCCGATAATTATTCATATCCTTATCAGACTTTTTACGAGTTTTATTCTCGTCTTTGTTATTACCGTTTTTATTGTCTGCCACCGATTTATCAGCATTGCTTACGCCATTCTGTTTATCGAGTTGCGCTTTCATAACTTTAAATTCATCCATTTCAGCACCTTTGCGGTCGCCAATCTTTCTCCGTGCCTCGGCACGCTGATAATACCCTGCCAGGAAGTTTGGATATACATCGATCACTTTTGTATAATCCTTGATGGCGCCCCGGTAGTCACCTGTCTGGGCACGAAGCAATCCGCGATTAAATGTAGCCATCATATTGTCCGGTTCAATCTGAAGTACAAAATCAAAGTCCTCGATAGCACGGTTGTCGTCCCCTACCTGCGCCCGGAGCAAGCCCCGGTTATAGTGTCCGATAAAGTTGTTCGGATCAATATCGAGAGCCAGGTCATAGTCACTCATAGCACCGCGCAGATTGTTCTGGTGGAAGCGTGCCAAAGCACGGTTAATATAGTTTCCGGCATTTTTAGCATTCAAATGTGTCGCGTGATTTAAATCCGATTCAGCCTCGGCATACTTCCCTTGCTGCAACCTGACGATGGCCCGGGAAGCCCAGGCATCAGGATCATATTTATCCATCTCAATGGCCGTATTAAAGTCATTCAGGGCACGCAACGTATCCTGCTGTTTCAAAGCGACTTCTCCACGCATCAAATAAGCCCTTGTATACTTCGGAGCGACTGCAAGCAATTTGCCTAAATCATCTTCAGCAGCTTTGTAATCCTCTTTTTGTATATGGCATAAGGTCAGATTGTGCCAAAGAGTAATATTCTCCGGATCAAAGTGGAGCGCTTTTTTATAATCCTCAATTGCACCATCGTATTTATTCTGCTTAATTCTTGCCAACCCACGAATCTGATAAGCCCCCACTACAAAAGGATTTCTGTCGATAGCCGCATCGCAGTCGGCTTCAGCCCCCTGGTAATCATCCAGATTGATTTTGGCAAGTCCCCTGAAAAAATAGGGTTCATACAAATAGGGTTTCGCATTAATCACCTGATTAAAATACTGAATGGAAAGGACATAGTCCTCAAAGTATAACGCGTTTCGGGCAATCATCATCACCCTGTCTGTGTTTATCTGAGCATATGCAAATGTAGGAAACAACAATAATGCTGCTAATATCTTTTTAATCATCGGCTTTTGATTACTTTTTAAGTAGAGCAAAAGTAATGCTTTTCATCTATTAAACCGGTATTACGGGCAACTTTTTATATTTTTTGATTTTTTTATAAGTCCGTTTGATAAAAAAAATTCAGTACCTCCCAACCCTCCTTAACATGAATTAACGACCTATTCCTTATTTAATTACGATTATTACGTACGTTTGTAACATAGACATAAATTGAGAAACGAATCAGATCATACGAAGATGGAAAACACTGAATAAAAAAGACTAATTGCGAATTATACCTTTTATACACCTAATTATAATCAACATGAGACAAAAATCACTTCTTTTACTGCTACCCTTTCTGCTACTATCTTGCGGAGGAAAAAAGAACAGCGGACAGTTGTCTGACACCGCAGTCCAAATCGTTAAACCCGAATTTCCACAAATTGTACCTTTTGAAACAGGCATCGAAACAGAACAAGAGATACTATTGAGTGAGATTGCCGATTCGATTCGGTACATCCCGTTGGAAACGAACAATAAATGCCTGATAAGAGGGTTAAAGGGAAGCAATATCATCCGGACAAAAGAATATTTCTTCCTACCATGGATCGATAAATTATTTCAGTACACAAAAGATGGTAAATTCATACGGACACTGGGGCGCAAAGGCGGCGGACCGGGTGAGTTTAACTGGATCATGCAGATCGATGTGGATGAAAAAAAAGGATTGGTCTACATGTTAACAACTACGGGGAAAATCAATATCTATTCTATGGAAACAGGTAAATTCATCCGTGCAATGAAAGTTCCTAATATAGAAGTAAGTGAGTTTGCGATGTTACGTGTTCAGGATACAATTGCTGCAACATTCATGCGCAATAATAACGGAAAACGTAAAGAACGTATTTACCTTTCTAATCTGAAAGGTGACACATTGAAAATTTTCAATCGTTGGGACCTATTTGACTTAAATAGTAAATATCGCTGGATGATCAGCAGTGACATAGATCGTTATATGTTCCATTACAAAAGCCATACCTGTTATAAAGAATATTATAACGATACTCTATTTACTATTACCCAAGAAACTTTGGAGCCTCGATATATATTCCAAATGGGTAAGTACTCTTTACCGATAGAGTGCAGATTTGAATATCTGAACGGCGATGGGAAGCGCTTTCAGGAAGTAGCTGCTCCTTACATCCAATACAATACCATAGAGACTGACTCTTACATATTCATGCCTTACTCTAATTGGGCAGGAGAGAAAGAGCAAGAAAGACAAATGGCTATTTACGATAAAAAGGCCAAAAACTGTTTTAAAGTATCCACAGGCCATATAAAGAATGACTTAACTCCAGGTTTGCCATTACGCCCGATAACAGCACTTGACAGCCATACGCTATTATATGTATGGGAAGCTCCTGAACTTCTTGAAAAGGCTGAAAAAACTCCTTCCATCCTCCAAATCGAACCATTAAAAGGATTGAATGAAGACGATAACCCGGTAATGATGATAGTATATTTAAAACAACCATAACACTTCCGAGCAGGACAGATACTCAGGATATTTCCTAAAAAAGTAACGGGTAAAATTGATCGATACGATCAACTTTACCCGTTACTTTTATTTCAAAGAGTCAGGCATATCACTTCACCTGCTTCATTTTATAAGAACTGCGTGCTTTACCTTTCAGCATCGTGTTCAATTTTCCTTTTATCATTTGCTTACGCAGAGGAGAGATATGGTCTATGAACATTTTTCCATCCAAATGGTCAAACTCGTGTTGCATAACCCGTGCCAGAAATCCTTCTACCACCTCATTATGTTCTACAAAATTCTCATCCATATATCTTACGTGTATCTTGCTGCCTCTCTTCACAGACTCGTGAATACCCGGCAAACTGAGACAACCTTCCTCCATAGATACTTCCTCACCCTCTACCACATCAATATGGGCATTTATATAAGCCTTGCGAAAATCTTTATATTCGGGATAATCCTCAGAAAGCACATCCAGATTAATAACAACGACACGAATAGGCAAACCGATCTGAGGAGCGGCAAGTCCTACCCCGTCAGCATGATCCATCGTTTCAAACATATTTTCAATCAGTTCCTTCAGATTCGGATAGTCCACAGTTATATCTTCCGCTACCTGTCTGAGAACCGGTTGACCATATACATAAATAGGTAAAATCATATCTTAAAATTATTCTTTTTAATTATTCTCTCTTTTTACAAACGCTTAGTTTCCAAATAAGATTGCAAAATAATAGTTGCACTAATCTCATCAACCAATGCCTTGTTTTGCCTGTCTTTTTTCTTCAGTCCGGCTTCAAGCATCGTGCGATGTGCGAGGACAGAAGTGAAACGTTCATCTACATACTCCACAGGCATATCGGGCAAACGTTTTTTTAGCGAACGCACAAAAGGCTCTATATTCTTCATATTCTCAGAGACCTCATTATTCATCTGCTTGGGCAGACCTATAATAATACGTTCCACCGATTCCTGTTTCACATAATTAGTAATGAAATCCAGAAGCTCGTGTGTAGGCACAGTTGTCAAACCGTTAGCGATGATCTGCATCGTATCACTCACAGCTATCCCTGTACGTTTCCGTCCGTAATCTATTGCTACTATTCTACTCATATTTGGATTGCAAAAATACGATTAAAATTTGGATTATCGCCTATTTAAGCAACAAAAAGGGTATCCGTTGTTCGGATACCCTTTCTAAAATTTATCGGACTATCGTCCTTATAAAGTTGTATTATTCCAGAATCACAACGCGGTTCAGGAAGTTCTTGCCAAACATATTGGCAGTACCACCGAAGCCGACGAGTTCAAGCTGATCCTTGCTTACACCTTCTTTGATAAGTGCATCATAAACAGCCTGTGCACGAGCTTCAGACAGTTTCTGGTTCCACTTAGCGCTACCGGTAGCCTTATCTGCATAACCTGCCACCTTGTATTTCTTATCCGGATTAGCCTTCAAGATCTTGGCAGCCAGCTGTATGTTAACCATACCATAATCATCGATCTTAGATTTACCAATCTGGAAGAAGATAGCACGAGGTCCGGCTACTTCGATTTCCTTCACCACTTCTTTGGTTACAGGTTTCACGTTAGCCAGTGCGTTCTTAGCATCAGCCAGATCAGACTGAGCTTTAGCCAACTCGCTTCTGTAACGATTCAACTCTTCGTTGATAGCGTTCTGATCTACCTGAGAGCCACAAGAAACAAATCTCTTGCCACCGAAAGTGTAAGTCACACCAGCAGTCAGAGAAACAGCACCATCGGTATGGGCAGAGCTGATATTACCAAACGGAGACGGAGAAACTTCTCCTCTTGCTTCAATGTTGATATCCAAGTATTTGTTGATATTGAACTGTCCAGCCAAACCAACAGAACCGTTAATCAACGCATTTACTTTATCCTGATCGCCATAAGCTTTGGCAAATGTCAAACCGGGACCTGCAAAAACAGAAACGGTGAACAAACGATCCGGGTTGTAACCGCCAATAGCATTGGACAAGTTAAACATACCGTCTGCACGCATAGTGAAGTAATGTTTATTCTTGCTCTTAATATAAGTATCGGCAGGCTGTCCATAGTTAGAATACAAAGTAGTCCATGCACCGGCTACCTGACCACGGATACCCCAAACCGGATTGAACAGTTTACCAACTGACACATTGATCAGCGGAGTTATGGCTTTACCAAAGCCATAATCAAAGTTGTCCGGGTTTACACAACCCTGAGCGCCAACACCTACACTCACAAAGATATTGTCCTTGAAGCTTTCGCTGTAGAACGTCTCTTTAGTCTGAGCAGTAGCTGCAGTAGCACCGGCCAACAATAAAGATAATATTACTAATTTACTTTTCATTGTTTTTTGTTTTTAAATATTTTCAACTCTTTTAGTTTCTTATTTGCTCCGACCCACTCGCTTACTTCAAATAGATTTTATAAGTAAGTCCGCCGGTAAAATACTTCATTCTTTGCAATTCTACCTGCGCATGCAAATGGTTGAAAAGCAAATAGGTAGCACCAAACGCAAAGTCTTTCGCATCATATTCCGCGATTACTGTCAGATCGGGGGCAAAAGATGGAGCGTAAGTAAGACCTCCGGCTAATCCATTCAAGTGGTAATCCACTCTTCGATTGTACAGATATGACAGATGTACACCTATCTTCTCCTTTCCAATTGGGATATGCTTGGTGGCTGCGACATAAAAACGGCAGAAATAGCCATTACCATCAGCAGAACCTACTTGGCCATCGCCAGACTCGGTATAGGGATCCGAAGTTCCCACTACAACAGCCGGCATGTACTTCCACAATTGTCCTTCTTTCAAAACTCGCAAACGGGCAGAAAAATACCTGTCCTGATTCGTAAACTTCTTCTTTCCGACCTTCCAATCAATCCCTATCGTCTGCGACTGAAACAACGTACATGTATAAGCTATTTCCAGCCAGGGAAAGATAGTTACGTTCAAAAAGTAATTATACGTATGGTAATCCCATGTAGGAGGAGTTATCTCCTTATTTAAAAAATTTCCACCGATCATTACCGTCTTATCCCGTTGCATCTCTGCTGACGGGGCATGAAGCAGACCGGTAGTTCCGTACGTCAACTGAGCCGAAAGTGCCAAATGACAGCAAAGGAACAAGCCTATAAGAAATATCTTTTTCATCATTATCTGCAATTTCTATACTTTCGGTTCAACTCGTACTTTTCAATTCTCAACAATTACTTTACTCTGATTAGTCGTTAGATCCACCACCGGCATTCGGGTTGAAACCGTGAGAATCATGAGAATCATGAGAATCGTGGCTGTAATAGTTAGGATAGATCATTACGCTCTTCTGATAAGAAACGATACCTTCATAATATTTGCCAGAGATCAAGAATGTCAGTTTCTTAGAAACCAATTGTCCTTTAATTGTATAACCCAAGATGCTATAACCATTCAATACACTAATCCGAGTATAACCGATCTTCTGAACAAACCCTGCATTCATGTTCAGAGCCTTAGCAGCGTTTGATAAGAATGCTTTCTGAATATCAGCTGCAACAGCACCATCAGCTCTTGTTACAGGAGCAGCAACTTCTTTTACATCACCTGTTAGTTCACAACCTTCATTATAGAAATAAGGAACCATAGCCGGAGCATCCTGAATAGGATTCGTAAATTTCACCGGAGTAATAGCAAGAATAGAACCATCAGCAAGAACTTCAGGAGTAGTTTCACCAACTTTCATTCCTCCTGCCATTTCAAGAGTCTCATCCAATGCTTTTTTCTCTTCGGGTGTAGCTGTAGTACCAGCAAGCATATCGGTTACAGTTGATTCAGAAGGTTTAGCTACTTCTACCGCCTTGTCCGCAACCTTAGTTGCTTCTCCTTCATTGATGTCAGTCTCAGGATCTGTCGGAGGAACTACCGGAGGAATAACTGCGGCTTCAACTGAAACCAATGCAACATTAACAGTAGCAACACTTGTCTGACCATCACTTACCTGATTCAGATAAACTTGTCTTTTAACAGGATAGTATCCGTCTGCTGAAACGACTAAAGCATAACCTTCTGCCTTGTAATTAACTTGCTCGTTAAAAGAGCTAGTGACAGATTTATCACCCAATGTAACTTTAGCAGTAGTCAATTCCTGGCCTGTAGTCGCATCAGTAATCGTACCAGCAATATAATACTTTGCTTCAGCTGGTTTTGTTGCTTGATCAACTTCTGCTTTCTCATAGCAGCTTGTAAACAGTGTACCGCAAACTGCCAAAACGGCTAACGCTAACTTAGCGCCATTACCGAAAAATTTACTTTTCATTTTCATCTCAATAAAATTAAAAATTTAATAATTCTGATTTTATAAAATATGGATTAAAACTATTATTTTCCATCACGTTATCACTTGCCTGAGGACTATATCCTTTACCATATATACGCTCATTACCCGCATTATATTGGAATCCGAAATTATTGGGTATCACTCTTGGGATATAACCTTTTCTCTTATATTTATACGGAGGCAATGCTATCTGGAACAAGAAGCCGCCATTCAGCCCTTTGTTACCCGCATGTTGCACCTTCATTCCATAAAAGCCAATAGAAGCGTATCGAAAATGACGAATCATATCAAAACGTGCACCATACTCTCCTTCTAAATATCTTTCCCCCTTTAAACTAAACTGCGTATTATACTTTGGCCAATAGAAATTCGCCCCAATAGAACCTGTCAAGGTCCATTTGGTTCCATGATAAAAAGCCCAATCTTCAAAGTATCCTCTTCCGGTATATCCGATACGCGCATCTACCGAAAAGCGCTCATCTTTAAAGAAGTGCTTTGCTTTCAAATCTCCTCCCCAACGAAATTTATTAAAAAAACCGACCGAAGCAGTCAGGAATGTACGCTGTGGTAAACGTACTGTCTGCGACAAAGTCACAAAACCTGGACGGATTTGCTTATACCTTTGTCCATAATCATTATAGATAGGAAAAATTACTTGTCCAGTCAGTTTCATTCCTTTCCACAAAGAAACTTCTATGGCAGGAGAAACATTAACCACTATTTCATAGACCTTAGATAAAATATAGTTTCTAAACAACAACTCCGGATACACCACTATATCTACTTTAAACAAAGAGCTATTTTGCTTCTTAATCCGTCTCGCTTGTTTCCATCCTTCTCCCAAATCATAACTTACACTCCAATCAGCCCGACTGACTTCAGCAATACTATCTCCTTTCATCGGCTGATAATAGAGGGATATCTGAGGAACATTATTGTCTAAAACTATTAACCTACATGGCTTATTTTCGGGTAAACCCATCTTCTGGATCAAATCAACCGCTTTACCTATTCCAACTCCCTCAAGGCGATAGGCTGAGTTTTGTATCACAAAAACCCGTTCTTCAGTATCTTCTGTCCACCCTACATTTTCAAATCCCATCTTAACAAGTGCGTCAACAGTGGCCTCTCCTGTTTGACAAATCCCCTTCAAAGGAAGTAAACAGAATAATATGAGTGAAATTCTGCGCAAAGTAGTGCCAATTGTTATGTTTTTCCTCATGTAAGGGCCTTTGTGATTCATTTGTTTGCTTTATAACTTAAGCATCTAAATTTATGGATGCAAAATATGGTGCAAAAATAGACACAATTTTAATAATACCAAAGAATTTTACATGTTTTTTCGCACATTTGTATCAGTTTTTTTTCATCCAAATACCTGTTTGCTTAAAAATGGACCAGAAAACCCACTTGTAATCTTAAATAATATCCACCTCCTATTTTAGAATCACTAATAGAGAGAGTTATAAGGCTAACAAATTAATAAAATCAAATCGTATTATATAGTAAGATCAAATTTTCAATAGTATATCTACTATATTACAAATTTACTAAATTCCGGTAAAATCAGGCAGTAGCTAATCTAACCAAATATATATTTATTAACCACCCAAATAAAAAATAGATAAAAAACATCAATACATATAATAATGTATTTCTTATATATAATAACACAAAGATTGAAATTATTGCATTAACAATGTTAATCATCCAAAGAGATAATCATATTTCTCGATTTACGAAGTTAACTTGATACATCTACGAAGTTAATATCCTGCATTTACAAAGTTAACTTTAACACAGGTTTAAAGTTAACTTTGTAAATGCAGGATATTAATATATAGAACGTTCATTTTCAACACATTACAAAACGAAAATTCTTTTGTAGCATTTTCTTAGCCTCTTGTATCTTTTTGAGATTCGTTTTTTAGCAACTATCTAACCTTGCTATACATCATCCTCTCAAGTTATATCCGGAATTAAATCGATAGCCTTCTCTTTACTTTCATCCACTATCTTGGCATAAATCTGAGTTGTTTGAATATTGGTATGTCCCAAGAGTTTAGATACCGTATAAAGATCGGCACCGAGAGTAATCATCATTGTGGCATGGGTATGTCGTGCCGAATGAAAAGTAATATGCTTTTGAATACCGGCTTTAGCAGCCCATTTGGGTAATATTTCATTGGTTCTTCCTAAACTGATAAGACCTTTGAACACTTTCTCTGTATCAGGTACTTTTCCGCGGACAGGAAGTTGTTTCAAAGCCTCCTTGCTCAGAGGAAGAGAGAGGATTTCCTGAGTTTTCTGTTGCGTCATATGCAGCTCCATTTTACCGACTTTTCCCTTTTTCAGATTTCCCCATGTAAGTGCCACTATATCACTATGTCTCAGTCCACAAAAACAACTGAATAGAAAAGCCTTTTTTAAAGTCGCATTATGAAAATCTGTTTGTGACAATATTTTCAATTCATCAATAGTCAGAAATGCCCGTTCAGTCCTTCTCCGCTTAGGCTTTTCCTCATTTTTTATCTTATCCATTGGATTTGAAGTTATAATTTCATCAATTACAGCACTATTCAGGCAATGATGAAAAACCTTATAATAATGAACTTGAGTATTGGCACTTATATTCTTCACACTTTTACAGTGTTTCTGAGTTGCCGTCTTCAAGTATTCAACAAAGCCAAGTATATACTTTTTATCTACCTGTCTGAGTCTGATACCCATCTTATCATAATGCTGAAGATGGTATATCAGTGTATACATAGACACTTTCCTTGAAGTTTTTTCTATATCCTTGTCTGCCAAATACTTGATATAATCTATCAGCATTATATCTTTCTTTTCCTGTTGATGGTTAAAGCCGTATACTCCATTCTGTAATTCTATAATCCTTTGTGCCTTCACTGCACTGGCCAGTTTCATGGTGCTCTGATTTAAATCTTTATCCGTCCGTGTATGCTCGGGTATTATATATAGCTTTAAAAATTCATATCGTCTTCTTCCATCCATATAAATATCTAAATATATAGACTCACAACCGTTCGACAGACGTTTAGTCCTGATCCTGACCGGTTCTTTAATCCTTACTTCTTTTTTCATATTATTTGTTTGTATGTTTTTAGTTATAAATATAGACATTATTCTGTTATAAGTAACAAACAGGTAACAAAAGTCCATGAAAAAAGATTTCTAATAAAAAGCGATCAGACAAAAACCGGTTTTCAAAATCCACTATAATTCTGATAACCAAAATATTATAAATAAAACAAAGATTCTTTATGAATCTTAATTAAAGTAGCAGCTCAGTAACAGAGATACTTCCATATAGAAGCAACCAGCCAAAGTCCTAATAGAACCGAAAAATCTACTAAAACATCAATCCAATGTATATCAATACATTAGGAAACGAAGTAAGTGATGTGATATTCTACAAATCAAACTACTGATTACCCGAAAGAAAGCCATGCCGTATTATCGTTTTGAATAACAATGTGCCGCAAATATCTCTTTATTATCAGCCATCTTTCAAAGATAGTACAGTAAATATTAGCAGACAAGACTGGGAAGTTAGTTATAATCTGGGAAATAGCTGGAACAAAGTAAAAAGGAATAAAAAAGCAAATAGCTCTTTGTATAAAGTAGATATCACAATATATCCGGAATTATCACTAAAAAACTTGGTAATCACACAGATTTATCAAGTGCTTTTCAATTTATCACCCGCCATAGAAGTCTCTTTCTGGAAAGGGATGAAATTCACGGCTCAAATGGTGATTCCGGTATATAATGACGGATATGCCAGCAGATACGATAAACTACATCCGGGTTTCCTTGAACTATCGCAAACAGTCCGTCTGCCCTATAATTTTTGGGCAACATTGGCTATCGGTAGCTTTAATAATAGCCGATATGGCATCGACTTCAACCTGATCCACCACTTTAAAGATGAACGTTTCAGTATAGAAGGCCGCATCGGGTATACCGGTACAGGATATTGGGAAGGTTTTACTATGCATTATGGAACAAAGATGCGGGCTACATGGTCATTGGGAGGAAGCTTTTATTGGCCACGCTATAATGTAGAATTAAATGCAAGAGTTGAACAATATCTATTAAAGGAGAAAGCAGTTAGAGTAGAAGCAATCCGGCATTTTCGCTATGCTTCCATTGGATTCTATGCAATGAAAGCCAAAGACGTGAAAGCCAATGGAGGATTCCGTTTCCAAATAGCTTTACCCCCTTACCGATATAAACGCAAAGGATATATTCCTCGGATCACTCCTTCCAATAATATGGGAATGTCTTATAATGCGGGAAATGAACAATATTACTATAAGACTTATCGCTCAGCACCTGACGATAACATAATGAAGAACAATAGTTTTAATCCATATTTTATAAAATCTGAATTATTAAATTTTTAATTTTATTGAGATGAAAATGAAAAGTAAACTTTTCGGTAATGGCGCTAAGTTAGCGCTAACCCTGTTGGCAATGTGCGGTATGTTCGCAAGTTGCTACGAAAAAGACGAGATTGATGTTCCCAAAGTGACCGACCCTACAGCTACGACGTACCAAGTAGCAGGTATTGTTACAGATGCTGAAAGCAATGCTGTAATGGACGGTGTCACAGTAACCAATGTCACAAACTCAAAGTCAATGACTACCGCAGCAGACGGTAAGTATGTTCTGGAAGCTAAAGTGGGAGAAACCAACGTAGTAACTTTTGCAAAGAGCGGTTATAAAACAGTGACAAGCTCGGTATTCGTTACTAAACAGGAAAACGGTTCTATCGTAGCCTATACCATCGACGCTAAAATGGAAAAAGGCAAAGAAACAAAACCGACAAAAGATGTAGAATATCAAATTGAAGGTTCTGTATTTGATGCGGAAAGCGGTGAGCCTGTAGCTATCAAAACCGCAACTATGCCAGGCATATTGACAGCAACCATTCAGAATGGTAACGAATTCACTATGTCCAATGTAGGTCTGGGTCAGCACACTATATATATCACTGCTGACGGATACAAACCGGCTACTGCCGACGTTGTGATCAGTGAAGTAGCCGGGCCGGAAGGTGAAGGTATTTTCATTGCAAAAACTTCGGTAACTGTTGCTATGCAGAAAAAAGAAGTAGAGGTTGCCCCTAAATACTATTTGGCAGGAAATATCTACAATCAGGATGGTGGCATGGTTACTAAGGCTGAAGTAACACTGAACATGTCAGGATACGAAGTAACAACTACTGCTTCCAACGGTTTCTACAAATTCGAGATTCCTGCCGACAAAGTAAAAGGTCTGACTAAAGCAACTGTAACAATCCGTCATAACAGCTATAAGATCTATGTATATACTGCATTTATAGCACCGGTAGACAATGGCCAAGTATCTAACACCACAGTCAATGTAACTCTGATACTGAAACCGGATACAGAAAAACCGAATGATGACGATAATGTATTTATCGGTGGCAATGTAGAGATTGAAGTTCCAACAGAGAATGCTGTTGAAGCCGCACCGGAAAAAGCAGAAGGTGAAAAAGTTCCAAGTAAATCTGCTGTAGAAGAATCAATTAACAAGGTTTTGGAAGCTGCTGGATCGGACATCAAGATTACTCCGGCACAAGCAGAACAGGTGGTTAACACTATGGAAAAATATGTAGCCAACGGTACTTTGACAGAAATCGATAAGGTAGCAGTTCTTCCGATCGAGAAAGAAACGACCTTCAAACTGGAATCTAAAGTAATTGATACTAATAATGATAAAGAAGAAACCGTTATTGACGAAATCGTTCTTCCGGCTAACACTATAATCATTTTTACAAGTGGCGTAGCAAGCACCCTGAACATCAGCCGTACTGACGAAGGTAAAGAAGGTGCTTCTGTCCGTGAATACGACGGTACTCCAACCGGAACTATTTTCGTAACTCCGATGGAAGTGAAATTTACTCCTGCAGTTGTCGTAGCGCAAGGAGAAACTCCTGAAGTTGCATTGGCTACTCTTTACTTCAATGAAAAGACTAATACTTGGGAAGCTGAAGAAAACTATGCTACTTACCAGAACGGAGTATTTGTTGGCAATGTTCACCACTTCTCTAAATTCAAATTCGGTTTCGAAGAAGCCGACAGCAAAGCTACGGCTGAAGCAGCCTTGGATTCTATGAAATTCGACAAAGCATGCTACACTGAAGGTGAAACTGCCAAAGTAAAAATGGAAATCAACTGGAAGGGTGGTATCAAGTGCGAAGGTGGTGCTTCTGTAGAAGAAATTATCAAGAAAGCACATTCCACACTAACTACAACTACTATCAAGATGGTCAGCGCAGCTTTGGAAGAAGCTATCAAAGACGATAATGCCAATGTTACTCCGGGAGCTGCATTTACAGACAAAAAGTTCACATATGAACTTGAAGTACCAGCTTATACTCAGTTGACAGGATTCGACGTAACAAGAAACGTTATCAAGACTACCTATGTATTGCCGTTTGCTGTTTACAATAAAGCAACGAAAGCAATCGAAAAGAAAACAGCTGAAGTTACAATCAGCAAGATTTCTTCAGTAGTTGTTAGAACGATTGAAGCGATCGGTCATGGACATGGTCATGGTCACGGCGATGACCTGAATGCCGGTGGTGGTATTATCATCTCTGAATAACCGAGAGAATAAAATGTAGTAATTGAAATCATTGAACCGAAAGCGTAGAGAATGTATACAGTAAATTTAAAACGAATCTTCATAGTATCGCTATTTATAGCTATACCCTTTATGCTTTCGGCTCAATTGACCTACGGTACTACAGGATTGCTGCATGCTCCCTCGGCAGAAATGCAGAAGGACAAAACAGTCATGCTGGGTGCAAACTTTATGAATAAGGAGATAACTCCTCCAACGTGGTACTACCACACGTACAATTACTACCTGAATGTAACCATTTTACCTTGGATGGAAGTAGCATATACCTGTACTTTATTTAAGGCGGAAGCTCTTGGATTAAAACCTTATGGTTACTCAGGCTTTACGAATCAGGACCGGTATTTTTCTCTCAGATTACGGGCACTGAAAGAAGGGCAATTCTGGAAATACATGCCCGCTGTTGTAGTAGGCACTTCCGATCCTTTTACCTCGTCCGGCAATGGAGTTGTGGCTCCGACGGAAGGTAACGGATACTTCAGTCGTTTCTACATCGCAGCCACCAGGCATGTCCAATTAGGAAGAGAGACAGTGGGAGTACACCTCTCCTATCTTTATAACAAAAGGATAGAGTACAAACTGAATGGGATCGCGGCAGGTATCAGTTATAACCCGTCTTTCCATCCGCAATTGAGATTAATTGCCGAATATGATTCGAAAGATTTTGCGTTAGGTGCCACCTATTTGCTTTTCAACCATTTGCATGCACAAGTGGAACTCCAAAGAATGAAATATTTCACAGGTGGATTGACTTTCCAGTTCCGCTTGTCCGGAAAAGATGGAATGAAAAAGCAAAAACGAAACAAAGAGTTAAAACAAAAAATGAAATAACATGAAAAGTAAAATAGCAATATTGTCTTTACTGTTGACAGGCGCAGCCGTCTCAGCCTCAGCGCAGACAAAAGAGCATTATTATAGCGAAAAAGCTAAAGATAATATCTTTATCAGCGTGGGTGTAGGAGCACA
Source organism: Bacteroides fragilis NCTC 9343 (assembly GCF_000025985.1). Taxonomy (NCBI): domain Bacteria; kingdom Pseudomonadati; phylum Bacteroidota; class Bacteroidia; order Bacteroidales; family Bacteroidaceae; genus Bacteroides; species Bacteroides fragilis. The sequence goes on along the minus strand of NC_003228.3, from coordinate 1,957,575 downwards.
GGGATGTGTCAACCCCGACAACTTTGATTATGGCTTTGGACATGCCATAACTCCACTGATACACGCATCAGTCGGTAAACTGTTCGACCCTATTTGGGGGATCCGTGGCCAGGTAGCAGGATGTTGGAGTACATTATACTCCGAATATGGAATGCCGGAAGGCGAATACAATAAGATGAAGAATAAAAAATACTTCACTCTACGTGCCGACGGATTGTTCAACTTGTCAAACGCTATCGGAGGCTATAATCCCGATCGCTTGTTCACTGTATCCGTATTCGCAGGTCCGGGACTTACGTTTGCCAAGGCCTATGGCAATCAAGATAAACTGAATGCGCTGATTAATGGTTCTGTCGGTTTGATGGGACAATTCAACATCAACAAATATTTGGATATCAATGTAGAAGCAAGAGGTGAAGTCTCTCCTTCTCTCTTCGGACATTATAGTTCTGCCCGTACTGACGGTGCTGTTTCTCTGACAGCAGGTGTGACTTACACATTCGGTGGCAAGAGATTCGTGTCTTGCGGTGCACAGGTAGACCAAAACGCTATCAACGAAGAGCTGAATCGTTACAGAAGTGAACTGTCAAAGGCGCAATCGGACTTAGCCGATGCCAAAAACGCGCTGGCTAACGTAAAACCTGTAACGAAAGAAGTGGTGAAAGAAATCGAAGTAGCCGGCCCTCGCGCAGTCTTCTTCCAGATTGGTAAATCCAAGATCGACGACTATGGTATGGTTAACATCCAACTGGCCGCTAAGATCTTGAAAGCCAACCCGGATAAGAAATACAAAATAGCCGGTTATGCAGATAAGGCTACAGGTAGTGCCAAGTGGAACCAGAAACTGTCTGAGGCCCGTGCTCAAGCCGTTTATGACGCTCTTATCAAAGAAGGCGTAAGCAAAGATCAACTGGAACTCATCGGTTTTGGTGGAACAGCCAACATGTTTGGCAAGAACTTCCTGAACCGTGTTGTAATTTTAGAATAATAGGGTTTCGATTCCCAATAGGGCGGGAAAGTTTTTGGCTCTATACTTTAAAGAGTGCGTCGCTGAGACGCACTCTTTTTTACTCTTCCGCCATCACTGTTATACGTTCTTTCTGAATTTGAAAGAAGAAAATTATCCCCCCCAATTTATCCATCATTTGTTTTTATTATAAAAAGTAGAGATTGTAAATCTATATCCGGTATATAAACCTTAAAGCGATAACATGGACAATCGGACAGAGCAATATTCACTTCGGGAACTATTAGAAAGCATCACAGAAAATATTAAAACCAAGCGCCTGGCTGACGTTTTTCGTTTCATTTCATTCCATCCCGGTGAGATGTATGGATCACATCAGCATTTACGTATCGAAATAAACTATGTGAAAAAGGGAAGCTGCATTCTCCATCCGGATCATGAGAGTATCACTTTTCGTGAAGGAGAAATTATGATTATCACTTCGGACATCAGTCATCTGTTTGAAGCCGGAGCAGATGGTACGACCTTGATGCAATTGGAATTCCTACCCGAAATCTTTTCCCATTTCAGCTTAAATGCCACAGTCGATTCGAACGGCTCTGCCCTGCTATGGACAAATCGATTTAAGATTAAAATAGAATAAGTCGACATAACAGTAGTTATAGTAGTTATTGATACACTGCACAGACAGGCAAAACCGCAGCAGCCAGATTCGGATTTATAGAAAAGTATATTAAACTCTTAATTCCTAAGGCTGAAAGTCCGGTTGCCACATAAAGCTACCATAACTACTGTTAGCTTGAACTCAACTTAAAACCTGTTTAAATTTTACCCGGAAAGAGACCAGAAAGAAACTCTAAACGGGTCAATAAACCCATATAAAATTTAATCTAGAAAAATTTAAGCAGGGACTTAATAGATCAGTTTTACATTGTCAATGTAGAGCGAATTTCCCGGTGAACCGATATAAGCACCACCATGACTGGATGTAAACTGAAGTATCATATGCGTCGGCACATCATCAGCTTCCCCCCACGCCACTTCATGAATCGGCACACTTTCGCCCTTACTGTTTACCGTAAAATATTCAGAGGCCTGAAGTCGCATCATGTGTGCTTTATACGCCGGATCTTTCGTGATATCACCATACATGATATCGTATTTTGAACCATTTTTCCAATCAGTCGAATGATAGTAATAGTTCACCATTGTCCCGATGCGTTTAGCATACACATTGCCTTTGGCATCTTCCCAACGTTTCTGTAGCAATAAAATAACAGCCGGAAAATCCTTACCCGGCACATCCGTTATCTTACTGAATCCCGTTGCACGTATACGGTTTTCACGATCGGACATTTTCACTTTATAGTCGAACTGAATAGCCGACGGACGGTCAGTGAACGGTATTCCCATCTGCAACATCTTATTCGGATTCTTGGTACTCTTAATCGGTTCATGAACCGTTCCCAAAAACATAGATCCGGCAGCAAGTACGGTGATATCTACAATACCAAGTACTTTTACACTCTCCATACGAGTATCCAGACGGGCACAGAAACCGTCTCCTCTGGTTTCGGGAAATACCGAAGTATTGGTTTTGGTAATACCCGACACACGTGCCATTACGTTAGAAGTTCCCCAGGGTGAACCACCTTTATTTGCATAAGGCTTCGCACCCACAATGGTTTCGGTAGGGCCAATGGCATATACTTTTTTGGTATTTCCGCCAATAATGCCCGACTCTTTTATTTCACGCGTCACCCATTGATCCATATTCCCAAAAGGGAGTATCTCTACTTTCTGCTGCGCTACAGCAGAAGCTGAACACAAAGTTAGCAGACTTGCCACCCACAGGCGATATGTCTTCTGAATCATTTTTCCTCCTTTTTTTATAAACTATAATCCCATTGTTTCAGTGCAAAGTCCCAATGATCTTGCACTAACTGCACAGTACGGTCATCGTACTTATATTTGTTCTTTTTATATCCTTTTTTACCTCCCACATATTTCTCTATCGAGCCGCGCGCTTCGGCAAATCCCGGAATATCCAAAGCATGATAAATATTCTCAGTCATTCCCATAGCGTCTGCCTCAAAGTCTTCAAACTTCACCTCCATCAGGTTTCCTTCAGGAATGAATTGCTTATCGGCCTCGTATTTATGATACAATTTGGCATAAATAGAGAGTATATTGTTCTCCAACTCAGCCGGAGTGATATCCTGCAGCTTCAAGGGTTGAATCGTATTAGTAAAGAAACTACGGGTAGACTCAAATACAGTATACGGATTACGCATCAGATAAATAAATTTCGCATTGGGGAACATTTTTACCAATTCCTTCACGCGTCCCGTGTGAGGGGGATTCTTGCTAAGAAACTGAGTACCCTGCGTATTCCACAAAGAGATCTTAATCAATTTGGTAAAAGTCTCCTCAAAAACCTTCAATTCCGCTTCACTGATAGTATCGAAAAGCAAGTATTTATCTGCATATTCCTGCTGATATCTTGGCAAGAACCAGAAATTATAGTAGGTATAAGGCATCATGTTGGCAAGGGCAAACTCTTCCTCCTGCGGCAAATCGACAGCCAGCTCCATATTATCCGTTGGCCGCTTATCCGGCATCAGCCAACTCATGTTCTTTTTAAAGAATGGCTGTCCCCACATCATTAAATGCGGAAATACAGTCTGATAAGTGGTGTTATAGCCAAAATGTGAATCGCACGAAAAAACATTGTGTACAAAAGTAGTTCCGCTACGCCAGTGACCAAGGATAAAGACCGGATCGTGTTCCAACGGCTTATTTGCCAGCAGCTTCTCATAACGTTTATCCTGAAGTGGAGCCAAAGTAGACAGTAAGCGACAAACTGCCTTTGTCAGACGATATTTACCTGTATAAGCCGCATCGATCTCCCTTCCTCCGGTAATAGCTTTAAATGTCCGCCAGTCTGCCCCTACTAAAGTATTTATCGGAAGTTTGTTAAATTCAAGTAATCCCATAATAATGTGTTCATTGTTAATGTGCCGACAAACTGCATGCAGCAGGCATATCGGCACACCGAATAATCATTTACTTCTCTATTCTGACTTCGAAACCTTGTTCACTTAATGATTTTACCGCCTTCTCAATAGCTTCATAATGTTCAGGAGCTATGCCCAGTTCAGGCAGATTCAAAACCGGAAAATCATCGGCAATATTCATGTCTTTCTTTTCCACACGATCGATAATCATTCCCACAGCACTGGTATTATTGGTTATCGGATCGATCAGGATAAACGAACCGCACGATTTATTCTTCCGGTACGGATCAAAGAACAGTTCTTTAGCTGTAGTAAACACCACACGTGCAATTTCGTTCAAAGACAAAAAGGGAACAGACGAATGTTCCATCGTATTGACATCCACTTTATATTTTATGCTGTCGATACGCGTGCGGCTGACATTCGTTGTCTGCTTAATAAAGAACGATTTGTTGATATCCATCGGTTCTTCATCCATCCACACCAACATTGCTTCAAAATTACGGTCCACAACAGGCAAATTATCCGGATGAACCAACATTTCCCCTCTTGAGACATCTATCTCGTCTTCAAGTGTCAGTGTGACCGACTGTGGGGGAAAAGCATAATCCAGCTCACCATCAAAAGTAACGATACTCTTCACATGAGATACTTTACCGGAAGGCAAAGCCATTACTTTGTCTCCCTTGCGTATGATTCCGGATGCCACCTTACCACAGAATCCCCTGAAGTCGAGGTTCGGACGAAGTACATACTGTACCGGAAAGCGGAAATCACTAAAGTTATTATCGCTGTCGATATGGACTGTTTCCAGAAAATCGAGCAAGGAAAGTCCTTCATACCACGGAGTTCTTTCCGACTTATCCACCACATTGTCTCCATCGAGTGCGGACAGTGGAATACAAGTCACATCGGGAATCCCCAAGGGAGCTACAAACTTCTTATACTCTGCTACAATCTCATTGAAACGCTCTTCCGAAAAATCTACCAGGTCCATCTTGTTGACAGCCAACACTACATGCTTGATTCCCAACAGAGATACCAGAAATGTATGACGTCTTGTCTGAGTAATTACTCCCATACGGGCATCTACCAGAATAATAGCCAGATTGGCGGTCGAACCGCCGGTTATCATATTACGGGTATACTGTTCGTGCCCCGGAGTATCAGCAATGATAAATTTACGGTTATTGGTAGAAAAGTAGCGATAAGCCACATCAATCGTAATGCCCTGTTCACGCTCTGCTTTCAAGCCATCCAGCAACAAGGCATAATCAATGTGTTCGCCGGCATTGCCCAACCGCTTGCTATCACGCTCCAATGCATCAAGCTGATCCTCATACAATTTTTTGCTATCGAACAGCAAACGTCCGATCAATGTAGACTTTCCGTCATCTACCGAACCTGCTGTCAACAGACGAAGCAAATCCTTCTGTTCGTCCTTATCCAGAAATGCTTTTATATCTAATTTATCTGCCATAGTTGTAATGTTTAAAAATATCCTTCGCGTTTCTTCTGTTCCATGCTACCTTCCTGGTCGAAATCGATAACACGGGTCGTACGTTCGCTCTTAGTGGTAGTCATCATCTCTTCAACAATCTTCTCAATGGTGTCGGCCTCACTTTCGACAGCACCGGTCAACGGCCAACATCCCAATGTACGGAAACGTACCATTTTCATTTCGATCTGATCACGATATTTTTCCGGCAGACGTTCATCATCAGCCATAATCAAGTTACCGTCCATCTGCACCACAGGACGCTCTTTGGCATAATACAACGGTACAATCGGAATATTCTCCAAACGAATGTACTGCCAGATATCCAGTTCGGTCCAGTTACTCAACGGGAATACACGTATACTTTCACCCTTATGTACACGGGCATTGTAGATATCCCACAATTCGGGACGCTGGTTTTTGGGATCCCATTGATGGAACTTATCACGGAAAGAGAATATACGCTCTTTAGCACGCGATTTCTCTTCATCGCGGCGAGCACCTCCGAAGGCAGCATCAAATTTATATTTATCCAACGCACGCAGCAAAGCCTGTGTTTTCATCAAGTCTGTATGCACCTTACTGCCATGCGTAAAAGGCCCTACCCCTGCATGAAAAGCTTCCATATTGCTTTCCACAATCAGATTCCAGCCATACTTTTTGGCATATTCGTCACGGAACTGAATCATTTCCTTAAATTTCCACTTTGAATCGATATGCATCAAAGGAAACGGTACTTTGCCCGGATAAAAAGCTTTTTCGGCAAGGCGTACCATAACCGAAGAATCCTTCCCGATGCTATACAGCATGACCGGATTCTCAAACTCCGCCGCCACTTCGCGGATAATATGGATAGACTCGGCTTCGAGTTCTTTCAAGTGGCTTAACTTATATTCTTCTTTCATTTTTATGATTATTTCTTCATCTATATTTTATTCATGTCTGCTTACCCGAGGCAACACAATTTCCAGCAATCGATTGACAGACTCCTCAAGTGACAATACGGAAGTGTCAAGTGACAAAGCCGGATGTTCGGGAGCTTCGAAAGGGGCGGATATTCCGGTAAAGTTTTTTATTTCTCCCCGACGAGCTTTGGCATACAATCCCTTTACGTCCCGCTTTTCACATTCGGCGAGCGGAGTGCTGACAAATATTTCCAGAAAGTCATCCGGTCCGACAATGCGGGCAGCCATCTCACGGATATCGTTGTTAGGGCTGATGAAAGCAGCAATTGTAATAATGCCTGTATCAATAAAAAGTTTCGAAACCTCGGCTATACGGCGTATGTTTTCTACCCGGTCAGTTTCGGAAAAGCCCAGATTATTGTTGATGCCTGTACGGATGTTATCTCCATCCAAGATACGACACAACAATCCGCGTTTATGCAGTTCGCGTTCCAAAGCGATGGCAATGGTACTCTTACCCGATCCGCTCAACCCGGTAAACCAGATCATCACACCACGCTGTTTCAAGAGTTCTTCTTTATCCTGCCGGGTCAGCATCCGGTCGAATATCGGATATATATTATTATTTTCTTCCATTATAATATGTTAGATGTTGTTTCAATTACTAAAACGGCCAGATTAAAGGGATCAGAAATATGGAAATCAGGAATGTTATAAGATTTAATGGCAATCCGATCCTGACAAAATCCATAAACTTATAGTTGCCGATACCCTGTACTATTAAATTTGTCTGATAACCGATCGGTGTAGAAAAACTGGCAGATGCAGCCATACAAATGACCACAAAGAACGGTGTAGGGTCGACACCCAACTGGACCGAAAGCGACAGAGCCAACGGAAAAGCCAATGCAGCAGCGGCATTGTTTGTTATCAGCTCCGTAAACAAATTGGTGATAATAAATAAAACTGCCAGTAATACATGCGGGCCATAGTCATGGCTCATGCCGATTATAAATCCTGCAACCTTATCGGCCACACCCGAATTTACCATTGCTTTACTGATAGCAAAAGCACAAGCGATCGTAATCAAGATATCCCAGGAAATATATTTAGTGTATTTACGTGCCGGAAAAATTTTAGTCCAAGCCATGATAATGGTAGTGACAGAAACAAAGAAGAACATATCCAACTTCATGTCCGGAAACATTTCTTTCACTACCGGAAGCTCACCGATAGTAGCACCGGCAATCATCAGGATCAGCAGAATCAATGCAAACCAACGTTTTCCTTTTCCCGGTATCGGTTCATTATCATTTCCGTTAGCCAACAGCACAAACACGGAAGATTCTCCCCAAGTGGGTATGAACGTGTCATCCGCCATTACCACCAACGTATCTCCTTCACGCAAGATCACTTCTTCAAGGTTGTTGATGAACCGCTGTCCGTTACGTTTCTTTATTTCTTTAACTTCGGCACCATAGTGACGTTTAAAATTAAACTCTCCCAAAGTTTTGTTGATACCCGGGAAACGGGCACCAAGTACTGCCTCCACGCGGTGAAGCTTATCGCCTTCTTCTACTTCTTCATCGGGCACAGCTGTATCGGGGCGTGCATCCGGAAGCAGTTTCTTAGAAAAAGCAAACAGATAAATAATACCGGCTATTGCAATAAAGATACCCACTTTGCCCAATTCGAACATGGTAAATCCTTCATGACCGGATTCCAATATCATTCCATGCACAACCAGGTTGGTAGATGTACCGATCAAAGTGCAGATACCTCCCAATATAGTTACGTACGAAAGAGGAATTAGAAATTTAGTGGCAGGTAAATGGACTGTCCGTGCCCATCGTTTAATAATCGGGGCAAAAATGACAACTACCGGAGTATTGTTCAGAAAAGCGGAAATAAAAGCGACCGCAGGCAATAAGCGTAATTGTGCCCGGAAGACCGTCGTCCGTTTCTGAGGAAGCAACTTCTTGACAACCTGCCCCAACGCTCCCGACTGCCTGATACCTTCACTGACCAAAAAAAGCAGGGCCACGGTTATCATCCCTTTATTACTGAATCCTTCGAGCATTTCCTTCGGAGTCAAAATACCCGCACAGAGAAACAACACCACTACAGAGAAAAGTATCATGCCGGGACGCATTTTGTCCAAGATCAAAGCAATTACCATCCCTAATAAGGATAACAGCACAAATGCAATTTCAAATGTCATAAACGCAAACAATTAGTGGTTTACCTTCTCTTCTCAACAATAAACCAGGGATTCAGTAAATCTTCTTTATTATACTGCAAAGGAACATCTTTTTTATCCGCCTGATAAATTTCCATTCCCGCAGCGCGCGCAATGGCATGCCCGGCAGCAGTATCCCACTCCATCGTAGGAGCAAAACGGGGATAAACATCCGCTTTACCTTCGGCAACCAAACATATTTTAATAGAACTGCCGCTGGAAATCAACTCGACATGTTTGTGTTCTTGCTTCACCGCATCAATGTACGCTTCGGTCTCCGGAGTCAGGTGTGAACGGGAAGCCACTACTACAAATCGATCCCGCTGCAGGTCTTGCGGCAACCGTACGGAAGCAGCTACCAGCTTATCGAGTGTTGCATCGTCTTCTAAAGTCGTAATGCCCGACAGCTTGTAGGCACCGATTTCCTGACCGGCAAAGTAAAGTTCTTTTTTGACCGGTAAATAAATCACTCCGATAATGGGAACTCCGGCTTTCACTAACGCAATATTTACCGTAAACTCACCGTTTCGCTTGATAAACTCTTTCGTACCATCCAATGGATCGACAATCCACATCACATCCCAATTGCGACGGGTATCATACTCTAAATGTTTCCCCTCTTCGCTCAGTACGGGAAAAGGAGTTTCGTTCAGAATGGTGGCAATTGTTACGTGTGCTTTCCGGTCAGCAATAGTCAAAGGAGAGTGATCCGCTTTCCGCTCTATTTCGAAGTCCGAAGCCGGATCGGTATAAATAGACAATATTTCCTCCCCCGCCTTCAGGGCTGCATCAACAGCGACAAATAAGTATTTATGTTCCATTTTATTACGCTTTAACGACCTTGTTTCCTACAAGGCATAATATCCCCCATTTAATAGAGGTACAAAAGTAAAAACTTTATCTCTTTAAAAAGTTTTTAAACAGCTAATTATAACTTCTTTTAGTAGAAAAGGGCAAAACTCTAAAAAACCTTTCATCGCTGATGCCGGTTGAGTACATCACTAATTAACATTGTTAAGTCTTTGCTCCCTATTATTGGTTCTCTATACACAAATAACACCTCTTTTACATTCAAACAACAAGTCTTTTGAATGTAAAGAAGCAGATTTAACACAATGTTAAACCTAAGCTTTCCAAAGCTTCAAACAAACAATTGTAAATATCTGGTTCCAAAACAAATAGAATATCAAATCATTCTCCGTTCGAGTTTTTTCTTCCTCAGGTTCCCAAAGAGACAGTTGTTATTTAAGTAACCATATACTCTTTCAATATTTTTCCAATAGTATAAAATTATCTCAAGTCATGCCGTTTTTATATTAATCTTTCAGATTATGCATACAAAGCATTCACATATCCTTGCGAATATATTTTTTTTTCATAACTTTACATCATTCTATCAAAAAGGACTATAAAATTATTCAAAACCATCAATAATAACTAATCATAATCCCTACCACAATGAAGAAAAGTATTATTCTGTTATTCATCAGTTTACTTTTATCCCCGCTATGCATAAAGGCACATCAACCCGAATTCTCCACTGCCGGATTTTTCCGGCTGGCAGACTCCGGACGAGACGTCTATTCCATGAATCCTGCATGGCGTTTTTATAAAGGAAATTGCCCCGGAGCTGAAACCGGAAATTTCGACGACCGGTCATGGACAGTAGTTTCTCTGCCTCATGGTATCGAATATCTGCCTACAGAAGCAAGCGGCTGTATCAATTACCAAGGCGAAGTCTGGTATCGCAAACACTTTACACCGGATGCGGCATTGAAAGGTAAAAAACTTTTTTTACATTTTGAGGCAATTATGGGCAAAAGCAAAATATACGTAAACGGTAAATTGCTAGCCGAACATTTCGGTGGTTATCTGCCGGTGGTCGTCGATGTAACTGATGCATTGGAATTTGGAAAGGAAAACCTGATCGCCGTATGGGCTGACAATAGCAATGACCCCAACTATCCTCCCGGAAAACAACAGGAAGTGCTGGACTTCACTTATTTCGGAGGAATATATCGGGATTGCTGGTTGATAGCACACAATCAGGTATTCATCACCGATCCGAATTATGAGAACGAAGAAGCTGGCGGAGGACTATTTGTCGCTTATAACAATGTATCGGACCACTCTGCCGAAGTATTACTGAAAATACAGATTCGCAACTCCGGGAGAAAAGCTTTCAAAGGTGTAGTCGAATACGAACTTCAGCAACCGGACGGACAACAAGTGGCTTCTCTAAACTCCGTCATCCGGATCAAGCCCGGAAAATCAACCTATTCATCAGATAAGCTGACCGTAAAGGGTCCGATGCTATGGAGTCCGGAAAATCCGGCATTATATAACCTGATCGTTCGTATCCGTGACGAAAAGGGCAATCCGATAGATGGTTACCGGCGCCGGATCGGAATACGCAGTATCGAATTCAAAGGAGAAGATGGATTCTGGCTGAACGGTAAACCTTATGAAGCTCCGTTAATCGGAGCCAACCGGCACCAGGATTTCGCAATTGTGGGCAATGCGGTACCTAACAGTATTCACTGGCGGGATGCCAAAAAGCTGAGAGATGCCGGAATGAAAGTAATTCGTAATGCTCACTGCCCGCAAGACCCGGCCTTCATGGATGCTTGTGATGAATTGGGATTATTTGTAATCGTCAATACCCCGGGCTGGCAATTCTGGAATGATGCCCCGGTCTTTGCACAGCGGGTATACAGCGATATCCGTAACCTGGTTCGTCGAGACCGCAATCATCCTTGCGTATGGATGTGGGAACCGATCTTGAACGAGACATGGTATCCGGCAGATTTCGCCCGGAACGCACATGACATTGTAGAGGCAGAATATCCATATCCCTATTGTTATAGCGGATGCGATAGCGAAGCCAAAGGGAAAGAACATTTCCAGATACTTTTTACCCATCCGCTCAATGGAGACGGAGGAGCCTATTCGACTAACGATATCAAGAAACAGCTGACTTACTTCACACGTGAATGGGGTGACAATGTGGATGACTGGAACTCGCACAATTCTCCCAGTCGCGTAGCACGCAACTGGGGAGAGCAGGCCATGCTTATACAAGCACAGCACTATGCCCGTCCATCCTACAAATACACCAGCTATGATGCTCTTTACCGCACTCCGCGGCAACATGTAGGAGGCTGCCTCTGGCACTCGTTCGATCATCAGCGCGGCTATCATCCCGATCCCTTCTACGGAGGTGTCATGGACGTATTCCGCCAACCGAAGTATTCTTATTACATGTTTATGGCACAACGGTCGCCCATAAAAGAAGAGCGCCTTTTCCAAACCGGTCCAATGGTTTATATCGCCCATGAAATGACACCGTTCTCCGGCAAAGATGTCACCGTCTATTCGAACTGTGACGAAGTAAGACTCACTTATCTCAAAGGCGGACAAACGCAAACCTATGTACATAAACAGGAAAAAGAAGGAATGCCCCACCCCGTCATCACATTCGAGAATGTATACGACTTCATGAAAGATAAAGCACTTTCACGCCAAGGTAAACAAGCTGACGTTTACTTATTGGCAGAAGGATTGATTGACGGTAAAGTAGTCGCTACCCACAAAGTGGCTCCGGCACGACGTCCCGAAAAGCTGCTCCTTTGGGTAGACAATGAAGGAACAGACCTGAAAGCCGACGGTTCTGACTTCGTCACAGTCATAGCTGCCGTTGCCGACAAAGATGGAAATATCAAACGCTTAAACAACTATACCATCAAATTTCAAATAGAAGGTGAAGGACGTATTTTAGGCGGAGCAGGCAATTTGGCTAACCCGGCCCCTATCCGTTGGGGAACAGCCCCGATATTAGTTCAGTCTACTTTGAAACCCGGAAAAATAAAAATCACAGCCAGTGTCTTGTTCGAAGGCTCGCAGATGCCAAGCAGTGCCGTGCTGGAATTGGAAAGTAAACCGGGAGACTTCCCCCAGATATACGACCGGGAAGAGTCAGCACTTATTCCGAACTTCACCGGACAAGAGGCAGCAAACGCCCTGGCTCCAAAATCAGAGGCGGCATTGGAAAAAGAAAGACTACAGAAAGCTGAAAATGCTGCCAAGCTAAAAGAAGTAGAGCAACAGCAGGAAGAGTTCGGTGAGAAAAAGTAATCATATTCCTATTTACTAAAGGAGAAATGTGTCAAAACTCACCACAGGAGACACAGAGTAACACAGAGCCGATTTTAAGTTATTGATTATTAATAAAAAAACTCTGTGATACTCTGTGTTACTCCGTGGTGAAAAGAGTTATGACTTTACCTTTGCACCGACAGATATGCTTGATGCCTTATAGGGCGATATCCTTTAGATCAGATTCCCCTGCCCTACTTAAAACAACTGTTTATATAGGCATGAAAAGAATTACAGCCTTATCTTTTTTGCAATAAAAAATGTATAGCCATAATACTCTTTATACTTATGGTACAGTTCTTCTTCAATGGATTGAAGCATACTAAATTCCTCAGCAATTTTATTTCCGGCATATTTAGTTAAAAAAATCTTCTGAGCTGCAACTTTGGGGGTAAAGTAATGATCTGTCCAACAATTTTCAGGCAGAATAAATGTAGCGACAGGAAGATAGCCTGCCTTGTGAATTTTGGCTACTTGATTAGGAATCGTATCGATTTCGGGATATGCATCCATCCAGAAGTCATTGATTTCCGCCGGACGTTCGTCCGTAAACCATGAACATTCAGAAACTGCAAGATACCCTCCTTTCTTCAAATACTTACGCCATTCATTCAATCCCCGTTCAAAACCAATATTATAGATAGCCCCTTCCGACCAAATCAAGTCTAACTCTTCATTTCGGAAAGGAAGATCATCCATGGAACCGACAATGCCTGTCACCCTGTTTTGCAAGCCCGACTGTCTTGCATTACGATTGAAAATATCAATAAAGCCGGAAAGAAAATCGAGTCCTGTAACCTGCCCCGTCACATGACCGGCCAATACCATGGTCTGACCTCCGGTTCCACAGCCGATATCGGCGATAAGGGATTTTTCAGTGAGATTATCTATAAAACTCAATGCTTTCAATGTTACCTCAGGACTTCCGGGACCCTGTCGTTCCATATTGGAAAAAAAATCGCAGATTAAATTAAGTTCGAAATCGTGAATTGTTTTATTTTCGTTACTCATTATCTTAATATATTTCGCATACACGAAAAGCATAGTAATACTTTCAGCATTGCATGCAGATTAAACTTGAATTATAATAATAAAGAATTGCTCCCGAAAAGAGTTTTCCGAGAGAAGACGAAAGGACAATCTGTTGCAAAAAAACAGATTGTTTACAAAACCAAATCCGATCTAAGAGTATTTGTCATGCCGCAAAGATACATAATATTTTGAGAACCTGTTTTAATGTTATCAATAAAAAGTGTATCTACCCAAGTGGTGAAACAAAAAAGAAGGCATCCTTCACAGGATACCTTCTTTACCGGGAGACAACATCCGTCACTCCCGAAATTACCAAAAAGATTTTTTTATTAATAGATTCTATATAACAACCAGGCGCCCTGGAAGTCTTTTCTACTAGGATATTTAGCCTTGAAAGCATCACGTGCCTGCGCAGCAGAAGCCCTATCGGCAAATGTATTTACAATCACACGATACATAGCTGTCTCAGCATTAAAAGCAATGGTTGCATTATAACCTTCTTTGTCCAGAAAATCTTTCAGACCTTCTGCATTTGCTTTCAAACCGAAGCTACCGCATACTACGCTATAATCTTTCAATCCATCAGCACCTGAAACAACTGTTACCTTTTCCTGACGAACGCCTGCAGCATTATCAACAGCCTTTTTAGTTTCTACCGGAGCAGCAACTACCGGAGTAACTTCTACGGGAGCTTCTACCTGAGGCTCAGCCAATTCCTGTTGTTTAGCTTTCTCGTATGCCTTTTTATAAGCGCTTTCGCTGGATTTACATGAAGCAAATGCCAAGGCAACGCATACGCCCATCCCTAATACTACTAATTTTTTCATAATCTATACACATTTAGTTAATAATCTTGTATCCATTCTTTTGAAGGGGACAAAATAATAGAATTTTTATCACCCCACAAAACAATCTTCCTAAAAAACACTTTTTTAGATACCTCAGCAGTCTTTTTTCTTATAAGAAATCGTACCGGTTGCCTGATAAGTGGGCATCACCAGCACTTCTGCTATCTGTATATGTTCGGGAGCAGAGGCAGCATAATAAACTGTTTCAGCTATGTCGTCTCCAGTCAACGGACGAATACCCTTATAAAAAGCATCGGCAGCATCCTTATCTCCACGATAACGGACAACCGTAAAATTAGTTTCCACCATTCCCGGTTTTATGTTTGTCACACGAAGCGGAGTATCTACCAAATCAATACGCAAACCGTCCGAAAGTGCTTTGACAGCGGCTTTAGTGGCGCAATATACGCTTCCGCCGGGATAAGCCGCATCACCAGCTATCGAACCGATATTGATGATATGCCCGTGTCCGCGTTCCACCATTCCGGGAACCACTATACGCGTCATAGCCAACAAGGCTTTTATATTAGTATCAATCACAATATCCCATTCGTCCAAGTTTCCCTCAAATTCTTTATCTACACCAATCACAAGACCGGCATTGTTCACCAATACATCAATACGTTTCCACTCTTCTGGTAAAGAAGCCAGCGCCATGGTCGCTGCATTCCGATCACGTACATCAAACGGCAACAGGCAGATACGTACTCCGTATTTAGCTTCCAGTTCTACTTTCAACTCTTCAAGTTTTGCCACGTTACGGGCATTCAGAATCAAATCCGAACCTTGCGAAGCAAACTTACGCGCACATCCTTCACCAATGCCACTGCTTGCTCCCGTTATAAAAACGATTTTACCTTTCATTTCTTCTTATACAAATTTAGATTACTTATATAATGAAAGGCAAAAGTACGCTTAAACCTCCGATGATATGCCCTTCACCTTAGTTAAATAAGATTAAAGCATTACAGAAAAAAGGATTTACGTCTTACGATTACCCTATCTTTGTGCTATATAACATAACAGAGCCGAGAGGCTCATTCAATTATTGTACATGACATTTGAAAATTTGAATTTGATAGAGCCTATCTTAAAGGCTTTAAGACAAGAGGGTTACACCTCTCCCACCCCAATACAAGAACAGTCAATCCCCATTTTACTTCAAGGAAAAGATTTATTAGGTTGTGCTCAAACAGGTACCGGTAAAACAGCTGCTTTTTCTATCCCTATCTTGCAAAAATTGTATAAAACCGACCATCGTAAAGGTATCAAGGCACTTGTGCTGACGCCAACCCGGGAACTTGCAATTCAGATAGGTGAAAGTTTCGAAGCATACGGACGGTATACCGGTCTGAAACATGCCGTAATCTTTGGAGGAGTAGGACAGAAACCACAGACTGACGCTCTACGGAGCGGTATTCAGATACTGGTTGCCACTCCTGGCAGATTATTGGATTTGATATCACAGGGATTTATCTCCCTGAGTTCACTTGATTTTTTTGTATTGGACGAAGCAGACCGTATGCTGGACATGGGATTTATCCATGACATCAAACGCATCCTGAAACTGCTACCGGCCCGAAGACAAACTTTGTTTTTTTCGGCGACCATGCCACCGGAAATAGAAACGTTGGCAAATTCGATGTTGACTAAACCGGAGAAAGTGGAAGTGACCCCGGCCTCTTCGACTGTGGACATCATCTCACAGCAGGTCTATTTCGTCGAGAAAAAAGAAAAAAAGGACTTGCTGATCCATCTGTTGAAAGATACATCAATCGAGTCGGTACTTATCTTTACGCGTACAAAATACGGAGCCGACAAATTGGCACGTGTACTGACTAAAGCCGGTATCGGAGCTGAAGCGATACATGGTAACAAAACTCAAAATGCACGCCAGCGTGCTTTGACCAATTTTAAGAACCATACCCTTCGCGCCTTGATAGCAACCGACATTGCTGCACGCGGCATCGATGTAGACCAATTATCACACGTAATCAATTACGAGTTGCCCAATGTTCCGGAAACTTACGTGCACCGCATCGGTCGTACCGGACGTGCCGGACATGAAGGAGTGGCCATCTCTTTCTGCGAATCAGAAGAACTGCCCTACTTAAAAGATATCCAAAAGTTGATAGGGAAAAACATCCCGGTGGTAAAAGACCACCCGTTTGTCACGACCGAAGGTATCAAGGCCCAGGAAGAAAAGCAGGAAGAAATCAAGGTTAAAGCCAAAGCCAACAAAACATACCGCGGGAGCCGGGCTAATGGCGACTTCTGGAGACGGAAAAAGCAAAAAACAAATCAACCGTCTTCCACCAAACAGGAAAAAAGGAAATAGATACTCTCGGATTCAGACAAAAACAATCCTGCCCGAAGGGTATGCCACCATTCACCACAGAGTAGTACAGATCAAGCTTAATCTATTGATAACTAATAACATTTATCTGCATAGGCCTGTATAATCTGTGGTGAATGAGAGTTTCAGCACATCCTCCCAAACGCCGCCCGGCATTTACATTAAGATTACTTCTGATTTTAAGCTGAGTATTTTTTTTCTAAAAAAATTAAGGCAAACAGAACAAGTTTTCAATAAAAATGTTAGCTTTGTAATATGATCATTTAAAAACAAAAGATTATGAAAGGACTTAATGTATTAGCAGCTTTTCTGGGTGGTGCAGCCGTTGGTGCAGCCCTGGGTATTTTATTCGCTCCTGAAAAAGGAGAAGATACTCGTCACAAAATCGCAGAGATTCTTCGCAAAAAAGGTATCAAGCTGAATCGTAACGAAATGGAAAACCTCGTTGATGAAATTGCAGCTGAAATCAAAGGCGAAGTAATTGACTAAATGAACAAGATCAAAACAGAGCTATCATGTTTACAGACGATAAAAGCATTGAAAATATCCAGCAGCTGTTTGCTGAGTTCAAGAAGTTCCTTGTACTCCAGAAAGAATATACCAAACTGGAATTAACGGAAAAGTTAACTATACTCTTATCCACGTTAATAATGATTTTAGTGCTCACTATCTTAGGTATGGTAGCCCTGTTTTATCTGCTTTTTGCCCTGGCTTATATTCTTGAGCCGTTAGTAGGCGGTTTGATGGTAAGTTTCGGCATCATAGCAGGCATCAATGTTTTATTGATTGCCATCATTTATTTTTTCCGCAGGCAACTTATCATTTCGCCGATGGTAAATTTCCTTGCAAACCTATTTCTCAACGACTCCAATAAAAAATGAAGCAATGAACAACAGCACACCTACTCCAAAGAAAATTACGCTGGAAGACATTGCTCAGCGTAAACAAGAAGTGTTGCAGGAAATCTGTGACCAGAAACAAGCCATGGCGGATACCACCCGCCGAATTTTCGCCCCCCTTGCACCTGCCGCCTCCGGTGGTAATGCGTTAATGCGCTCTTTCAGTACCGGTATGGCCATTTTTGACGGTGTCATGCTGGGTATGAAAATGATCCGTAAAGTTCGCGGACTCTTCCGAAAAAGATATTAAAAAAACACCCGGACATACATCATTGCATATCCGGGCGTCTAATATAAATACGTTGAAGAATGTCCTTACACGTATGTTTCCAATAACTTCACATTCCCTTCTTGAGGCACAATGGTCAATTCCTGAGTAGTGGCAGGAAGCAAAACAGTTTCTCCTGCACCCAGTCGCACTTCGTTGCCTTCATTATCTGTCATCAGGCAAGAGCCTTCTATACAAATAAAGATTACGAATGAATCCAGCTCCGAATAATCACAGCTGATCTGTTCACTCATATCATAAACCGAAGTCGTGAAATAAGGACATGCCACCAACTCAACCGGTTCATCTTTCAAAGGTTCATATTTGGTACGATAGTCATCGAGCACTTCATAATTGATCGCATCAAGTGCCTGGCTGGTATGCAATTCACGTGTTTTTCCATTAGCGTCTTTACGATTAAAATCATAAATACGGTAAGTGATATCCGACGTCTGCTGAATTTCGGCAATAAATGCCCCGGCACCAATACTGTGAATACGCCCTGCAGGCAGGAAGAAAACATCTCCCGGATGAATTTCATATTCCTGAAGAACATCTGTAATTGTATTATTATGCACGCGGTCTTTATATTCTTTCGGTGTAATCTGTTCAGAAAATCCCGAACGCAGTTTGGCTCCTTCGTCAGCACCCACTACATACCACATTTCAGTTTTACCTTTTGAGTTGTGGCGTTTTTTAGCCAGTTCATCAGTGGGATGCACCTGTATAGACAAGTCTTGCTTCGCATCAATGAACTTTATCAGCAAAGGAAACTCATTGCCAAAACGGGCATAGTTTGCTTCGCCTACCAGTTCCTCACGGTATTTTTTCACCATATCGGTCAGTGTAAGGCCTTTATCCGGGCCGTTAGCTACGACAGATTCGTTGTTCTCTACGCCGGATATTTCCCAGCTTTCCCCAACTCCCTTCAAATCATCATTCAAATGCTTGAACGGGATAATTTTGTCGCCCCCCCAAAGCGTCTGCTTCAGAATGGGTTCGAATTTTAACGGATACATTTTTGTTTTTCTTGTTATAAACTTAGATTAAAAACTCATGATTTTAACAATCAAGGGACAAACATACGAAAAATATCAAATAATACACAAAATCCGGGCTTTTAATTAAAACTAACATGAATTTTTTATCTTCGCATTACAACTTAGGATGCTTTCACGGAAAACGCTAAACTTTCCTAAATCGCCGAACAGATTTACAAAGAATAATTTGGGAGAACGAAAGAATTTCCCTTTATTTGCAAGAAATTTTAATAATACCAGACATGATTAACACATTCCCAACTGAAGGAAATCGGTCAGGGCTCAGCCGGAAAGATTTTCAAAAGGATATAAACGATAAGAAAACCGATTTGTTTATCCTCAAAAACAAGAAAGGAATGGAAGTTGCCGTAACAAACTACGGATGCGCCATTCTATCTATCATGGTTCCGGATAAAGACGGAAAATATGCCAATGTTGTACTCAGCTATGGTACACTGGATGCACTGATGCACGGACCGGAACCTTTCTTAAGTACCACTATCGGACGTTATGGCAATCGCATCGCCAAAGGTAAATTCACCCTGTATGGCGAAGAACATAGTCTCACGATCAACAACGGTCCCAACTCACTTCATGGTGGCCCCACCGGATTTCACGCCAGAGTATGGGATGCCGAGCAACTTGAAGAAGGGGTGATCCGATTCAACTATACTTCCGCTGACGGAGAAGAGGGCTTCCCCGGTAATCTGGAAGTTGAAATGACTTATCGCCTTGAAGAAGAAGAGAATGCGATTGTCATCGAATACCGTGCCACTACAGACAAAGCAACAGTCGTAAACCTGACCAATCACGGTTTCTTCAACCTGGCAGGAACAGCCAATCCTACTCCGACTGTAGAAAATAACATCGTCACAATCAACGCAGATTTTTATACTCCGATCGATGAAGTATCCATCCCGACAGGAGAAATAGCCAAAGTGGAAGGAACTCCGATGGATTTCCGTACCCCACATACTGTTGGCGAACGAATCAATGACAAATTCCAGCAACTTATATACGGTGCCGGCTATGACCATTGCTATGTATTGAACAAGGCAGAAACAGGTTCTCTCGACCTGGCAGCTACCTGCAAAGAGCCCAACAGCGGACGCATCATGGAGGTATATACCACAGAAGCCGGCGTACAATTATACACAGGCAACTGGCTGGGCGGCTTCGAAGGAACAAACGGAGCTACTTTCCCCGCACGAAGCGCTATCTGCTTCGAAGCTCAATGCTTCCCCGACACACCGAATAAAGCACACTTCCCGTCGGCTACTTTACTGCCGGGCGATGAATACCAGCAGGTAACCATCTATAAATTCGGAGTTGAAAAATAAATAAGGAAATAACTAACCTCATTTTTATAACTAACAACTTTTTAAAAACCATGACACAACAAAAAAAGAATTATGTGTTGCCTATTGCAATGATGTTTGCGCTTTTTGCAATGATTTCATTCGTAACAGGACTTACTAACCCGCTCGGACTTATTGTAAAAGAGCAATTCCAGGCTGCCAACTGGATGACGCAGCTGGGTAATGCAGCCAACTTCATAGCTTATGCCTTTATGGGACTCCCGGCAGGTATGATGCTCAAAAGAATCGGTTACAAAAAGACAGCCCTTACTGCCGTAGCAGTAGGATTTATCGGAGTCGGCATTCAGGTGCTTTCGGGACAGATGGACTACCAGCCCGGTGAACTGACTGTATTTTGGATCTATCTGACAGGTGCTTTTGTTTCAGGTTTCTCTATGTGTATGTTGAATGCAGTAGTAAACCCATTGCTGAATACACTTGCAGGTGGCGGTAAGAAAGGTAATCAATTAATTCAGTTCGGTGGTTCTCTGAACTCTATTTCAGCTACAATCGTTCCGGTATTGGGTGGTTACCTGATCGGTACTATCAGCCAGGACACACGTATCAGTGACGCTAATCCGGCATTGTTCATTGCTATGGGTATCTTTGCTGTCGTATTCATCGTGTTGGCTATCATGGACATCCCCGAACCTCACAAAGAAAGCGCCAGTGATCATAAAGTAAAAGACACTCACAGCCCGCTTTCATTCCGTCACTTCGTTTTGGGAACAGTTGCCATTTTCGTATACGTAGGTGTGGAAGTAGGTATTCCTAACTTTATCAACCTGTTCCTGACTACTTCACCTGATGCAGCCGGTGCCAAAGGTTTCGGTATGGATACAGCTATGGCAGGTTCAATCGTAGGTACTTACTGGTTCCTGATGATGATCGGTCGTCTGTGCGGTGGCGCTTTGGGAGCTAAATTCTCAAGTAAAACTCAGTTGACAGTCGTTTCTTCACTGGCTTTGATCTTCTTGCTGATCGGTATGTTTGCCCCCAGCGCAACAACAGTAGCTATGCCTGTATTTAAAGGAGGTGCCAGCATCGGTTTCGGTATGGAAACAGTACCTGTAGGAATCATGTTCTTCGCACTTTGCGGACTCTGTACATCTATCATGTGGGGTGGTATCTTCAACCTTGCAGTAGAAGGACTGGGTAAATATACGGCAATGGCTTCCGGTATCTTCATGGTAATGGTTTGCGGTGGTGGTATCCTGCCGTTGATTCAGGGTGCAGTAGCCGACGTGACCAGCAGCTACATTGCAAGTTACTGGGTAATCTTCGCTGCCGTAGCATACATGCTGTACTATGCACTTGTAGGTTGCAAGAATGTAAATAAGGATATTCCTGTTGAATAAAACTTAAATAATAACTTTTTAATACCAAAACGATCATGGATATAGAACACGTAAGAAGTCGCTTCATCAAACATTTTGATGGAACTACAGGATTTGTATATGCCTCTCCGGGCCGTATCAACCTAATTGGTGAGCACACCGACTACAATGGCGGATTTGTTTTCCCGGGAGCTATCGATAAAGGTATGATCGCCGAAATCAAGCCTAACGGCACAGATAAAGTAAACGCTTACTCTATCGACCTGAAAGATTATGTAACTTTCGGATTGAACGAAGAAGATGCTCCACGCGCCAGCTGGGCAAGATATATATTCGGTGTGTGCCGCGAAATGATCAAACGTGGCGTTGACGTGAAAGGATTCAATACCGCTTTCTCCGGAGATGTGCCATTGGGTGCCGGAATGTCTTCATCGGCTGCTTTGGAAAGTACTTATGCCTTTGCGCTGAATGACCTGTTTGGTGAAAACAAAATAGACAAATTCGAATTAGCTAAAATCGGTCAGGCTACAGAACACAACTATTGCGGTGTGAACTGTGGTATTATGGACCAGTTCGCTTCTGTATTCGGTAAAGAAGGTAGCCTGATTCGTTTGGATTGCCGCTCTTTGGAATACCAGTACTTCCCGTTCAAACCGGAAGGTTATCGTCTGGTATTGCTGGATTCGGTCGTTAAACACGAATTGGCTTCATCGGCATACAACAAACGTCGTCAGAGCTGCGAGGCTGCTGTGGCTGCCATCCAGAAAAAACATCCACATGTAGAATTCCTGCGTGACTGTACAATGGATATGCTGGCAGAGGCAAAAGCTGATATCAGTGAAGAAGATTACATGCGTGCCGAATACGTAATCGAAGAAATTCAGCGTGTACTCGATGTATGTGATGCCCTGGAAAGAGGAGATTACGAAACGGTAGGTCAGAAAATGTACGAAACTCATCATGGCATGAGCAAACTTTACGAAGTAAGCTGCGAAGAACTCGACTTCCTGAACGACTGCGCTAAAGAGTGTGGCGTAACCGGTTCACGCGTTATGGGCGGCGGCTTCGGCGGTTGTACTATCAACCTGGTGAAAGACGAATTGTATGACAACTTCATCGAGAAAGCTAAAGAATCATTCAAAGCTAAATTCGGCAGAAGCCCGAAAGTATATGATGTAGTTATCAGTGACGGTTCAAGAAGACTGGTATAAAGATTCAAAAACTAATATTCAGAAGACAAGGCACATCCTAAACAGATGTGCCTTTCTTTTTGTTATGTAAAAAAGCTATCTTTTTATGGTAGATAAGTCCCACTAAAAGGTTATCTTTGCGAAAAATCTGAAAAAACTAAATTAATCAATAGATATGAACGATAGTAAACTTATGAATCGTGCGGCTGATAATATCCGCATATTAGCTGCGTCGATGGTGGAAAAAGCCAATTCGGGACACCCCGGAGGCGCCATGGGCGGTGCTGATTTTGTGAACGTACTCTTCTCTGAGTTTTTGGTATACGATCCGCAAAACCCACGCTGGGAAGGTCGCGACCGCTTTTTCCTCGACCCGGGACACATGTCACCGATGCTTTATTCCGTATTGGCTTTCACCGGAAAATATACATTGGACGAATTAAAGCAATTCCGTCAGTGGGGCAGCCCTACTCCGGGACACCCTGAAGTGAATGTAGACCGTGGCGTTGAAAATACTTCCGGCCCGCTGGGACAGGGACACACTTATGCAGTAGGCGCAGCCATTGCAGCCAAATTCCTGAAAGCCCGCTTTGGCGAAGTAATGAACCAGACTATTTACGCATATATATCCGATGGAGGTATCCAGGAAGAAATCTCTCAGGGTGCCGGCCGCATTGCCGGTACACTCGGACTGGACAACCTGATCATGTTCTACGATTCAAACGACGTACAGCTTTCTACCAACACAGAAGATGTAACAACGGAAAACGTAGCCATGAAATATGAAGCATGGGACTGGAAAGTAATCACAATCAACGGTAACGATCCTGACGAGATACGCAAAGCTCTGACTGAAGCCAAAGCTGAAAAGAACCGTCCGACCCTGATCATCGGTAAAACGACCATGGGTAAAGGAGCACGCCGGGCCGATGGAAGCAGCTATGAAGCCGACTGCGCGACACACGGCGCACCATTGGGCGGAGACGCATATGTGAATACAATCAAGAACCTGGGTGGAAATCCGGAGAATCCATTCACCATTTTCCCCGAAGTAGCCGAACTGTATGCCAAACGTGCGGAAGAACTGAAGAAGATTGTTGCTGACAAATATGCAGCAAAAGCAGAATGGGCAAAAGCAAACCCTGAAAAGGCAGCTAAACTGGCCGAATTCTTCTCTGGAAAAGCCCCGAAAGTAAACTGGGATGCCATTGAACAGAAAGCCGGCGGCGCAACCCGTGCCGGATCTGCAACCGTATTAGGAGCATTGGCCACTCAGGTAGAAAATATGATCGTTTCATCAGCCGACCTGTCTAACTCAGACAAGACAGACGGATTCCTGAAAAAGACGCACGCATTCAAAAAAGGAGATTTCAGCGGCGCTTTCCTTCAAGCAGGAGTTTCAGAGTTAAGTATG
The DNA here is from genome assembly GCF_000025985.1 of Bacteroides fragilis NCTC 9343. Classification (NCBI taxonomy): domain Bacteria; kingdom Pseudomonadati; phylum Bacteroidota; class Bacteroidia; order Bacteroidales; family Bacteroidaceae; genus Bacteroides; species Bacteroides fragilis. The sequence goes on along the minus strand of NC_003228.3, from coordinate 1,933,052 downwards.
GCTTGTATTTGTATCGGTATGTCTCTGCACGGAGGTATCATTGCTGCATGCGGCACATTCTTTGTGTTCTCAGACTACATGAAACCGGCCCTGCGTATGGCTGCCCTGATGGAGCAACCGGTAAAATTCATCTGGACTCATGATGCGTTCCGTGTAGGAGAAGACGGACCTACTCACGAACCGGTAGAACAAGAAGCACAAGTACGCCTGCTTGAAAAACTGAAGAACCACAAAGGACACAACTCTATGTTGGTACTTCGCCCGGCGGATGTGGAAGAGACAACCATTGCGTGGAAACTTGCAATGGAAAACATGTCGACTCCTACAGCACTGATCCTTTCACGTCAGAATATCGTTAACCTGCCCGCAGGAACCGATTATTCACAAGCTGCAAAAGGTGCTTATATCATTGCCGACGCCGATGAAAACCCGGATGTGATCCTAGTAGCTTCGGGTTCGGAAGTTTCAACGCTGGTGGCCGGTGCCGAACTTCTGCGCAAAGAAGGTGTGAAAGTACGTATTGTTTCCGCTCCGTCCGAAGGGTTATTCCGTAATCAAAGCAAAGAGTATCAAGAATCCATACTTCCTGCAGGAGCCAAAATCTTTGGTCTGACAGCCGGACTTCCGGTGAATCTTGAAGGTTTGGTAGGTTCCAACGGTAAAGTGTTCGGTCTTGAATCATTTGGTTTCTCGGCACCCTACAAAGTGCTGGATGAGAAACTGGGATTCACCGCAGAAAACGTATACAATCAGGTAAAAGCAATGCTCTGATCAATCATTAAATGTGCTAATGCGCTAATCCGGCAGGATCAGTGCATTAGCACATTCATTATATTAGCACATTAAAAAGGACATGAAGAAAATTGGAATTTGTTGCGACCACGCCGGTTTCGAATTGAAAGAATACGTAAGGGGCTGGCTGGAAGCAAAAGGTTGGGAATACAAAGACTTCGGAACTTACTCGACAGACAGCTGTGACTATCCCGATTTTGCCCATCCATTGGCACTGGCTGTTGAAGCCAGCGAATGCTATCCGGGAATTGCCATCTGTGGTAGCGGTAATGGTATCAGCATGACATTAAACAAACATCAGGGTATTCGTGCCGCACTCTGCTGGACAGCAGAAATCGCACACATGGCACGCCTGCACAACGATGCCAACGTATTGGTTATGCCCGGCCGTTATATCAGCACGGAAGAGGCGGATATGATTATGACGGAATTTTTCTCGACAGAGTTTGAAGGCGGACGCCACCAGAAACGCATTGATAAAATTCCTGTAAAGTGAGAGTCTCCCCTATCGACCTCCATATCACATCGATAGAAGACTGACTTTAATAACAACATGGGAGTGTATCAAGGGTTCACTGCAAATTAGCGAACTTTTGATACACTCCCCTTTTTATAGCCCCCTCGCAAATGCCCGGGAAGGATACAATAGCCTCTATTCATCCTCAGAACAGTACCAGATTGACAAATACCTATTTTATTTCCCCCCTCTATTTTTTTCTGTTTTCCTATTTTTCACAGTAGAGATGAACAGGTTAAAAGATAAAAAGCTATCTTTGTGACTCAATAATCCGGAAAATCAAAAGATATGGATCAACTGAAAACCATCAAAGAGCTTATCAATCAAGGAGATATAGAAAATGCGCTTCAAGCACTTGAAGAATTTCTCCAGACTGAACCCGTCGGTAAAGACGAAGCTTACTATCTGATGGGAAATGCTTACCGCAAGTTAGGAGACTGGCAAAAAGCCCTCAATAATTATCAATCCGCCATTGAACTCAATCCCGACAGCCCGGCTCTCCAGGCACGCAAAATGGTGATGGATATATTGAACTTCTACAATAAAGATATGTATAATCAATAAACGTAATAAAAATAGATTATGGCAAAAATCAAAGGAGCAATCGTAGTCGACACAGAGCGTTGCAAAGGGTGCAACCTGTGTGTGGTAGCTTGTCCGCTCAACGTAATATCCCTCGCCAAAGAGGTGAATGTGAAAGGGTATAATTATGCCCAGCAGATTCTTGAAGATACCTGTAACGGATGCAGTTCATGCGCAACCGTATGTCCGGACGGATGTATCTCTGTTTATAAAGTAAAAGTAGAATAAAAGAAAAGAATATGGCAGAAGAAGTTGTATTAATGAAAGGAAACGAAGCCATCGCCCATGCGGCCATCCGCTGTGGTGCCGACGGATACTTCGGATATCCTATTACTCCGCAATCGGAGGTGTTGGAAACTCTTGCCGAACTGAGACCTTGGGAAACTACCGGCATGGTAGTCCTCCAGGCGGAAAGTGAAGTGGCAGCTATCAATATGGTTTATGGCGGTGCCGGAAGCGGCAAAATGGTGATGACCTCATCATCAAGTCCCGGTGTCAGCCTGAAACAGGAAGGTATTTCTTATCTGGCAGGTGCCGAGCTTCCATGTCTGATCGTAAACGTGATGCGCGGCGGCCCCGGTTTGGGTACTATCCAACCAAGCCAGGCCGACTATTTCCAGACTGTAAAAGGTGGAGGACACGGTGACTATAAACTCATCGCATTGGCTCCGGCTTCTGTTCAGGAAATGGCAGACTTTGTCGGACTCGCTTTCGAACTTGCGTTCAAATACCGTAATCCGGCCATCATCCTTGCAGACGGTGTTATCGGACAAATGATGGAGAAAGTGGTTCTTCCTCCCGCAAAAGCCCGCCGTACGGATGCGGAAGTCATAGCACAATGTCCATGGGCTTCTACCGGAAAGACAAAAGACCGTAAGCCCAACATCATCACTTCGTTGGAACTGCGTCCGGAAGAGATGGAGAAAAACAACCTCCGCTTCCAGGCAAAGTACAGAGTAATTGAAGAAAACGAAGTACGTTTTGAAGAAATTGACTGCGAAGATGCAGAATATCTGATTGTAGCTTTCGGTTCAATGGCACGTATCGGCCAGAAAGCAATGGAACTGGCCCGTGAAGAGGGGATTAAAGTCGGTATGCTTCGCCCCATCACTCTATGGCCGTTCCCGACGAAAGCGATTGCCGAGTATGCCAATAAAGTAAAAGGTATGCTGGTAACCGAGCTGAATGCCGGACAGATGGTAGAAGACGTTCGTTTAGCAGTGAACGGAAGAGTGAAAGTTGAACATTTCGGCCGCCTGGGAGGAATTGTTCCCGATCCGGACGAAATAGTAACTGCATTGAAAGAACAATTAATCAAATAACTACAGTACGATGAATCCCGATAAAATAAGAAACGTATTGAACATACTGTTTATGATATTGGCTCTGGCAGCTATTATCACCTACTTCGTTGCGAAGGACGACTTTAAGGTGTTTATCTACGTATGCGGCGCGGCAATTTTTGTCAAGCTGATGGAGTTTTTTATACGGTTCACCAACAGATAAGTATCCGGGCCTTGAAGCATTTTAAGTCTGCGTAGTTTAAGACACCCGAACTTAGAACAAGCAAGCCCGGTCACTTAAAGATAAAAAAAAGAAGTTATGACGAAAGAAGAAATAATCAAGCCCGAGAATCTGGTTTATAAGAAACCGACTCTGATGAACGACAATGGCATGCACTATTGTCCGGGTTGCAGCCACGGCGTTGTACATAAACTGATTGCCGAAGTAATCGAGGAGATGGGACTGGAAGACAAAGCAGTCGGTATCTCACCCGTAGGTTGCGCTGTATTTATCTACAATTACCTTGACATTGACTGGCAGGAAGCTGCACACGGACGTGCGCCGGCACTTGCCACTGCCATCAAACGTCTTTGGCCGGATCGCCTGGTGTTCACCTATCAGGGAGATGGCGACCTTGCCTGCATCGGTACGGCAGAGACTATCCACGCATTGAATCGTGGTGAAAATATTACGATTATCTTTATCAACAATGCCATTTACGGTATGACCGGAGGCCAGATGGCTCCTACTACCCTGATGGGAATGAAAACCGCCACTTGTCCTTATGGACGTGATCCGGAACTCCACGGATATCCGTTGAAGATAACTGAGATTGCTGCCCAACTGGAAGGTACAGCTTACGTAACCCGTCAGTCGGTACAATCCGTTCCGGCTATCCGGAAAGCTAAAAAAGCAATCCGTAAAGCTTTTGAAAATTCAATGAACGGAAAAGGCTCCAACCTGGTAGAAATCGTTTCGACCTGTAGTTCCGGCTGGAAAATGACTCCGGAGAAAGCCAACAAATGGATGGAAGAACACATGTTCCCCTTCTATCCTCTTGGCGACTTGAAAGATAAATAATAAGTTAATATCATTAAGATGAAAGAAGAAATAATTATAGCAGGATTCGGTGGACAGGGTGTACTGTCTATGGGAAAGATTTTAGCCTATTCCGGACTGATGGAGGGCAAAGAAGTGACCTGGATGCCGGCTTATGGTCCTGAGCAACGTGGCGGAACAGCCAACGTTACAGTCATTGTAAGTGACGACAAGATCTCTTCACCGATCTTGAGCAAATATGATACAGCTATCATTCTGAATCAGCCTTCACTGGAAAAGTTCGAAAGCCGTGTGAAACCCGGAGGTATCCTGATCTACGACGGATACGGCATTATCAACCCGCCTACCCGCAAGGATATCAAGGTGTACCGCATCGATGCAATGGATGCGGCCAATGAAATGAACAATGCTAAAGCATTCAACATGATCGTGCTGGGAGGATTGCTGAAACTTCGCCCCATTGTCACTTTAGAAAATGTAGTGAAAGGTTTGAAGAAAACTTTGCCCGAACGCCACCATCACCTGATCCCGATGAACGAAGAGGCCATCAAAAAAGGGATGGAACTGATCAGAGAAGCTTAAACTGACTGAGAATTGAGAATCGGAATTTAAAAATTATTAGCTATGCCACAGGCAGAGATAGCGGATAATTTTTAAATTTCAATTCTCAATTCTCATTTTAATAAGTATCTTTGCGGCTAATTATGAGACGAATCCTACTTACATATATACTCCTTGTTGTAGGTTTGCTGACCGCACAGGCACAGTTCAACCCTACACAACAAGTTGATCCCCGTACCGGCAGAGATGCCAACGGCAACCAGATAGACCCGGCCATGCGGGTTCAGGAAGATAGTACAGACGTTGAGATACAGGGACTTCCTCCGACACTTTATATGTGGCACGTCAGCGAAAACCTGGGGACGATTCAAAGAATCCCGGCTGATACCGCAACCCACATGTTTCAGAACACCAACCTGGTAGAAGGTCTGACAGGACATTATAATTATCTGGGCAATTTAGGTTCTCCCCGTCTGTCCCGCCTCTTCTTTGAACGTCGGGACGCGGAACCGACCATCTTTATGGAACCTTTTTCAAGCTTCTTCATACGTCCCGACGAATTCAACTTCACCAACAGTAACGTGCCCTTCACCAATCTTACCTACTATAAAGCCGGTAATAAGATCAATGGAGAAGAACGGTTTAAGTCTTACTTTTCTGTTAATGTGAATAAACGGCTGGCATTTGGTTTCAACTTCGATTACCTGTACGGACGGGGATATTATAACAACCAGAATACCTCTTACTTTAATGCCGCACTTTTCGGAAGTTACATTGGCGACCGCTATGAAGCCACTTTACTGTACAGCAACAATTATCTGAAGATGAACGAGAATGGCGGTATCACCGACGACCGTTACATCACCCGTCCGGAAGAGATGGCGGAGGGAAAAAAGGAATACGAATCGCAGAATATCCCTACCCTGTTGAGCAAAAGCGCCAATCGTAACAAAGACTTTTACATATTCCTCACCCAACGCTATAAACTGGGATTCACGCGTGAAGTGGAGAAAGCCAAAGATGACACAACCAACACTCAAAAGACAGAGTTCGTTCCGGTCACCAGTTTCATCCACACGATGAAAGTGGAACGCAGCCGCCACCAGTTTACTTCGGAGGACGAACTGTACAAAATTTATCCGGAGGCTTATATCCAACCCGGAAACAAATTGGTGAATGACTCTACCAGTTATATCGGAGTCAAAAACACATTGGGAATCGCACTGCTCGAGGGTTTCAATAAATATGCCAAAGCCGGGCTGACAGCTTTCATCTCGCATAAGTTAAGCAATTACCGGCTTATGGACCGGGACTCTGTAAGCGTGGATAAATACAGCGAACATGAAGTCTTTGTCGGAGGTGAACTGGCCAAACGCCAGGGAAAAACACTCCACTACCGCGCCATGGGTGAAGTGGGAATCCTGGATAAAGCGATCGGGCAATTCCGTGTCAACGCCGACCTCGACCTGAACTTCCGCTTATGGAAAGACACGGTCAGCTTTATTGCCCGCGGATCCATCAGTAACACTCTTCCCGCATTCTATATGCGTCATTATCACTCCAAGTACTTCTATTGGGACAATGACAATATGGAAAAAGAATTCCGTACCCGACTGGAAGGTGAGCTGAACATAGAACATTGGCAAACCAACCTGAAAGCCGGAGTGGAAAACATCAAGAACTATACGTATTTCAATCAAAAAGCATTGCCCCAACAGAATGGAGGTAATATCCAAGTGCTTTCCGCCACTCTGTCACAAAACTTCCGCCTGGGCATTCTTCATCTGGACAATGAAGTGACCTGGCAAAAGTCGAGCAACAACACCGTGTTACCCCTGCCCGAACTTTCACTATACCATAACCTCTATATCCAGACAACACTGGCTAAGAAAGTGCTTCACGTACAATTGGGAGCCGACGTACGCTATTTCACCAAATATTATGCTCCGGCATATACTCCCGCCATCCAGCAGTTCCACTTGCAACCGGAAGACGACCAGGTAAAGATTGGCGGTTATCCGATCATCAATGTATATGCCAACCTGCAATTGAAACGTACGCGCCTTTTCGCGATGATGTACCACGTCAATCAGGGAATGGGTAACTCGAATTATTTCTTGTCACCCCATTACCCCATCAACCCGCGCCTGTTTAAGATTGGTGTTTCCTGGAACTTCTATGACTAACTGCCGCCATGAATCTACTGAGACCTAAGTATCTGAAATACGTTGTATTGGGACTGATATCAGCCCTCGTTGTCACCTGTTGGCCCCGCAAAGAGAAGCCCAAAGGACATCCGCGGGATTATGCCGAGATCAAAGAAAGCGGCATTCTTCATGCTGCAACAGAATACAACTCCATCAGCTTCTATGTGGATGGAGATACGGTTTCGGGATTCCATTACGAACTGATAGAGGCGTTTGCGCGCGACAAAGGTTTACAGGTACAGGTCTCTCCGGTGATGAGCTTCAATCAACGGCTGGAAGGGCTGGCCAACGGAACGTATGATGTAGTGGCTTATGGCATACCGGCTACGAGTGAACTGAAAGACTCGCTGCTCCTCACCTCCCCTATCATTTTAAGCAAACAAGTCCTGGTGCAACGCAAAGTCGGAGAAAACGATTCACTTGCCATCAGAAGCCAACTCGACCTGGCAGGCAAAACATTGAATGTCGTCAAAGGATCTCCCTCCATCCTGCGTATCCGCAACCTGAGCAATGAAATAGGCGATACGATCTATGTTAACGAAATAGAGAAATATGGTTCCGAGCAACTGATCGCAATGGTTGCTCACGGAGACATCGATTATGCCGTATGTGACGAGGGCATCGCCCGGATGGCTGTGGACTCGCTACCCCAGCTCGATATCAATACCGCCATCAGTTTCACGCAATTCTATTCATGGGGAGTCAGCAAGCAATCTCCCGCCCTACTCGACAGCCTGAATACATGGCTATCCGACTTCCGAAAAAAAGGAGAATACCAGTCCGTTTATCGCAAATATTACGGGAAACAATAACCGGCTTTCTTCCCTCCTCCCGTCTCTTTTAAAGATAACAGTTACCAGTTGTACAACTGGTACAGTACGAGTTGAGCAACTGGTCGTGTACGAGTGGTACAACTCGTCGTGCATGAGTTGTACACCCGATGCTATCACACTAAGGGACGAACGCGAACGATCTCTATCAGGATAACTGTAAATCATTCTTTGCTTTCGGCAGAATTGAGTATATTTGCGGAACGATAAATAAAAAGATATGAGCAATAAGATTATAAAATGGGGATTCATTGGTTGCGGAGAGGTGACCAAATACAAAAGCGGACCTGCTTTTCAGAAAGTAGAAGGCTCCAAAGTAGTGGCAGTCATGAGCCGTGACGGTAAAAAAGCCAAAGCCTATGCTAAAGAGCGGAACATACCGAAGTGGTATGACGACGCACAAGAGTTAATAGACGATCCGGAAGTAAATGCCGTATACATAGCCACTCCGCCCTCTTCACACGCCACTTATGCCATCATGTCCATGAAAGCCGGAAAACCGGTTTATATCGAAAAGCCAATGGCACAGACTTACGAAGAGTGTGCCCGCATCAACCGCATCTCACAAGAGACGGGAGTCCCTTGTTTTGTAGCCTACTACCGGCGTTACCTGCCTTACTTTATGAAAGTGAAGGAACTGGTGGACAAAGGTACGATCGGCAATGTAATCAACGTACAGATCCGTTTTGCACAGCCCCCTCGCGATCTGGACTATAACAGAGAGAATCTGCCCTGGCGTGTACAGGCCGATATTGCCGGAGGAGGATACTTCTATGACCTCGCACCACACCAGATCGACCTTCTGCAGGAGATGTTCGGCTGCATACTCGAAGCCAGTGGCTATAAAAGCAACCGTGGCGGACTCTATCCGGCAGAAGATACACTGAGCGCATGTTTCCAGTTCGACAACGGATTGGTAGGGAGCGGTTCGTGGTGCTTCGTAGCCCATGATTCGGCCCGCGAAGACCGTATCGAAATTATCGGCGATAAAGGCATGATCTGCTTCTCCGTATTTACCTATGACCCGATTGCCCTCCATACTGAAAGAGGACGTGAAGAAATAGTGGTAGAAAACCCTGAACACGTACAGCAGCCCTTGATTCAGGCCGTAGTAGACCATCTTCTTGGAAAATCCACCTGTTCGTGTGATGGCGAAAGTGCCACAACGACTAACTGGGTGATGGATAAAATATTGGGAAAGATCTGATAATGAACGATGAACGATCAACCATAAACGATAGAGATCGTCTTACCTCACACTACATTCCACCTGTCAGGATACTACTTATTGTTGATCGTTCATCATTTTTTTATCTTTTCCATGTCACGTTTTCCTTCCTTCTCCGTCTTGCTTATGTAAATGGAACTAAAACAATTCAAAATAGCCGTTCTTCCACTCCGCGACAAACTGCTTAGTTATGCGCGGAAGTTGACAGATGACCACTCGGATGCCGAAGATGCCGTGCAGGAAGTGATGCTGAAGTTATGGAACCTTCGTCCGAAACTGGACGAATACCATAGCATTGAGGCCCTTGCCATGACTATGACCCATCATACCTGCATGGATATCCTCAGAGGGAAACATCCCGACAACCTATCGCTCGACAGCGTACAGGCTGCCAGTCCGGTCGCCACCCCCGAACGCTTGCTTGAAGAGAAAGACGAATTCAGCCTGATGCGACATATCATCAGTACACTTCCACCTCTGCAACAGACCATCCTCCGGATGAAAGATGTAGAAGAGTACGAAACCGAAGAAATCGCCGAGATAACAGGATGCAGCTCCGAAGCCATCCGCAGCAATTTATCCAGGGCACGGAAAAAAGTAAGAGACATTTACCTGCAAACCATACAACAAAGAAAAAGGAGAAACGAAGCATGAATATAGAAGAATTATTGAACAAGTATTTTGAAGGGGAAACCACCTGCGAAGAAGAACGTGAGCTCCGCCGTTTTTTCACCCGGGGCATCATACCGGAACATCTGCAGATGTACCGCCCGATGTTTGCTTTCCTCAACGAAGAGAACCGGCAGAGCAAGACTGCCGTCCCCGAAGTTCCGAAAACTTCTGTCCCTCTACGCCGCCGTCTACTTTACATATTCAGCGGAATGGCTGCCGGAATATTGCTTATATTGGGTATTGCCGGTCTCAACCGACATTTCAACACCTCAACCGCTAATTATGTAATCATTGACGGGAAATGCTATACCGATGCCAAACTGGTACGCGAACAAGCCATGATCGCGTTTCGTGATGTGAGTATCAGCGAGGAGGAAGTATTCGCTACGCTGTTCTCCGAATAAAAAAAGAAAATAATAAAAGAAACGAAGTATGAATAAAGTCATTCGCACCACATGGATTATCCTGCTACTTACTGTCGCCTCCGGCATGGCAAGAGCACAACAGGGACTACAAATAGCTTCCGTATTCCAGAAATACGGTAAACAAAAAGGAGTGACTATGGTAGAGCTGTCCAACGAAATGCTGGAAACCTACCAGATGACTCTCTATAAAAGCCTTGTCTTTAAAGACGTTGAAGAAGCACTGCCCACCATTCTCAACTGTCTGGATGCTGACAAAAAGAAGGCAAAGAAAGTGAAGGAAGTGGTGGCAGGCGGACAAATCCAGTCCGGCTATTATCAATTGCCCCAGCTAAAAGAAGATGTCAACCGGTTCATCCTGTTCAAAACCGGTAAAAAAGGCTCGGCTACCCTGATTTACATCGAGGGCGAGTTGGATGCAGACGATCTGGTAACCATGTTATTTATGAAAAAAAACTAAACATTATAAGAATATGAAACACATTTATTTATTACTGTTTATGCTGATCCCGATGGCGGGAATGGCTCAAGAAGGCATTTCGCAAGACACGACTCTTTACGTCAACGGACGCAAAATCCTGATTAAAGAAAACGAAGGGAAAATAAAGGTAAAACTTTACGAACAGTCTTCGCACGGCGATACGATAGAGAACGATCAGATTTTTGAGGGAATCTATACGGACGGACAAACTACCGAACGCCGCACGGCATTCACTGTCCCCTTCGTCAAAAGAAAGAACCATTATCGGTTCGACCCGCATATTGCCGGATTCTATATGGGATACACACGGCTCTCTGACGGCATCAACTTCAATACTCCGGACGGACTGAATATAAACGCCAACAAGTCCTGGGAAATCGGTTTCAATCTGTTTCAAGGCTCCCTGACACTCTCACGTGATCGCCAATGGGGCATAACAACCGGTTTAGGCTGGGGATACCGCTCTTTCCGCCTGGGCAACAACTATGCCTTCAGACAAATAGAGGGAGTCACCGGCATTGTTCCGGGTGTTCCCGACGAGGAAGTGTATACCAAAAGCCGGTTACGCTATTTCTACTTCCGCATTCCGGTAGCCCTGGAATGGCAAAAAAGATTCAGCCACAGCAATGCTCACGGTCCTCTATTCTTTTCAGCCGGACTTGAAGCGGAAATCCGTCATGGAGCCAAGTCGAAAGCAAAGGTCAACGGACATAAAAAGAATCTGGACAGCGGCCTGAATGTCCACCCGGTAGGCATTAACCTCCTGGCACAAGCAGGTTACGGTGACATCGGAGTGTATTTGCGCTACTCTACCTACAGCCTCTTCGAACACAAAAAAGGTCCCGAACTTTATCCCTACTCTTTCGGTCTGTGCTGGTATTGGTAACAGGAAGCCCGACGGATGGCAACCATATATCCGCCCGACGGCATCAACAGTCCGACTATTCAAAAAGAATAAGCTGATTTCTCTGCCGGAAAAAACAATCTATCGTTCATATTGTTTATATTTGCAAAAAACGTATAACAATATTAACGATAGATTTTTTATATCACATGACCAAAGAAGAACTAATGAGGAAAGCCATCGAACTTTCCAGAGAAAATGTAGCAAACGGAGGAGGCCCCTTCGGAGCTGTCATTGCAAAAGATGGAGAAATAGTGGCCACAGGCGTCAATCGCGTAACAGCCTCATGCGACCCCACTGCCCATGCAGAAGTAAGCGCTATCCGCGCGGCTGCCTCAAAACTGGGAACTTTTAACCTGAGCGGTTACGAGATTTACACCTCTTGCGAACCCTGTCCCATGTGCCTGGGTGCCATCTATTGGGCCCGATTAGACAAGATGTACTATGGCAATAACAAGACAGATGCCAAAAACATCGGATTCGACGACTCGTTTATCTACGATGAATTGGAACTGAAACCGGAGAACCGCAAGCTGCCATCCGAAGTATTACTCCACGACGAAGCAATCAAAGCTTTTGAGGAGTGGATGGAAAAAGAAGATAAGATAGAATACTGATAAACAAGAATCCCCGTAGAACACTGCATCGTCCTTCGGGGATTTCTATACACACAAAAGTTATAATTTAATTGCTTGGGAATCTAATTAGAAACGGAGACCTAAAGTAAACAGCACTTGGCTACGGGTATTAGTCACTTTGGTTGTTTCCGGTGTCAGCACCGTAGTTGCATTGTTTTCTTCATACTTATTTACGAACGGATAAAAATCTTCATTATAAGTAGAGAACTTATAAGCCAGATCTGCATAAAATACAGAACCGCGATACCCGATACCCAAAGTATAGTTGCTCAGAGCCTTCGTATTTGCCCAGTCAGTATCTGTCTGGATAGAATAATAAGGCAGATCCTTGAAAGCATCTCCATGGAAAATAGCCGAAGTATAATTATATCCGGCACGCAGCGCAAACTGCGGGATCACTTTATATTCAAGACCAAGACGGAGGGTATTCACACCTTTCATCATAGGTCTCGTGCTATTTTCAAAAGTAAACTCAGAGCTTGAACCGGTCGGTCCTCGGAATTTCATCGTTGAATAATCCTGATATTCGTATTCGGCACCTAATGCCAGACTTGTACCAATGGTATAACCTAAACTTACGTTATAAGTCCACGGAGTCTGTAACCGGAATTCACGCACCATATCTCCATTTCCGGGTAACTTATCACGCGTATCCACCGACCACTGATCTATCTTTCCTGTCTCAACGTTCAACACATCCGATTCTACACGGGCACTGGTCTTATAATCCAGATTATAGAACGTAGGGGTGTGAATGGCCAAACCGATACGGAAGGGCGAATTTTCAAACGGACGGATAATCGTACCCAACTTAAGATCGAAACCCGAACCTCTTACCTTATTCCAACTCCTCAGATTGTAATTCTGCGGTGCATTTGCTCCTGTATACGCTTCGGAATAATAAGTGTACTTGCTATAATCAACCGCATATGCCCCGAGAGTCAGTCCAAGATAGAACCGGTCGTTGAAATTGAAAGCAACATTAAAGTCGTACTGGTCGATTCCGCCACGCTCTTGCGAGTGGAAATTGGCGACACCGTCATCATACATACCATAATAATTACCCGGTGTCGTATACAGAGGTTTACCATTTGCATCGTATCTTTGATTTCCATCCTTATCCACATATGGAGAATTCGGCTTGCCGGCTGCATTCATTTTATCAGTTGTGATATCACTAATCAACCAACCGTCATATCCCAATATGGAAAGCCATCCTATCTCCGGATCATCATAAGGATAATCTCCCCATTTGGTTATGCCACTGGCTTGTTGGGCCATCTGATAGGTTTGCGAACTGTTACCGAGTCCTCCCTTCATATTCATATTCTTATAGAAAGACTTGGCTTTATGGTAGTTAAATCCAAAATTCACATAACGCAAAGAAGTTTCATTGCCAATCTTAGATGCAAATACAAACCCCAGATTATCAAAAGAACCTTGTATTTTATCCGACTTAAATTTATCTCCCAAATATTTGCTTTCCGTCCCGTATGAGGAAAAGCCGAAAGAAGTCATAAAATCATTGCTGCGATAGATACCGATACCGGCAGGATTCGTTCCGATTGTAGAGATATCACCTCCTAAAGCTCCCATGGCGCCACCCATACCGACAAAACGGGCGGTTCCGTTCAAGTCCTTTCCTGTTATCTTGGCAGCATCGTACACAGTCTGTGCACTTATCGGGGCTGCTGCTACCAACAGCCCCAAAGTTGCTAAAGTAATTATTTTTTTCATCGTCAAATGCTTTTTTAAGTTAATACCTCCATTATCATCTTCTACCCCTTGAAGAGCCGCCACCGCCACCGGAAGAACGGGAAGAACCACCACCGCCACCGGTAGAATAACTACGTGAACTGCTACCTGAAGGTGAAGAATAACTGCGCGTAGACGAACTGCTGCTACGAGAAGGAGTACTGTTGTATGAACGACGAGTGGTACTCTCATTGTAACTACGCGAAGGAGCCGTAGAACTGCCACGAGTATAAGTAGAGCTGCTTCTTGTACTTGCCCTTCTGCCTCCTTCCGAGTAAGACGGAGAACCTGTAGTAGTGCTTCCGCCGCGAGTTCCTTCATAAGAAGAACTACTGCGTGTACTACTTGGACGGGTATAGGTACTTCGACGTGAAGAAGAAGCATCTGTACGCGTAGTAGATCCCGGACGTTCACCGACTACACGCGTTCCTATCACACGTCTGGCAGAGCTCTCTCCTCTATTGTAAGAAGATGTCGCTGACGAACGAACGGAAGAACCGCTATTGGAGCGTACCGCACCTGAACTGTAACGGCGAACGGTCGAAGAGTTGCCATAACTGCTTCTCACAGCAGACGAACCACGACGGGTATAGGTATTATATCTTCCTGCCCAGCTGCCGCCGCCACCCCATCCGGGATGATAGTGATGATGGTGTCCCCAGTAGCCGCCGCCATACCAGCCGCCCCAGTAACCACCCCAATAGCCACCCCAATAACCGGGATAATAGCCACCCCAAGCATAATAAGGTGAAGACCAGCCCCATCCCCAGCCCCATCCGGAACCATAAGAGTTGTAACGCCAATCCCACCATAAGCGGTTGGTAAATGTCGGGAATGCATAAGCATAGAAACCGTCTGTATAAACATTCCAATCCCAGGAATTGGTTCCATAAACAATGTCCCAGTAAAGCGGGCTGCTAATGCTTACCGCAAAACGGGGATTACGGAAACGAATGATGCGTTCAGCGTACTCGTAGTCATCCTGTGAGCCATTGAACCCGTTCACCCATTCACCATCCGGATCGGAGACAGCTTTTTCTTTTACGTATAATGTATCGTCCTCCATTGCGAACTCGTTATCTTTGGCATCGTAACGGCGGTTATACTCATCCACATCACGCATATCGCGTTTGTTTCCTTTACGGTCCTGAACTACTACCGTAGTACCCGGAGACGTATAAATGTTCGTGGTGACAACTTTTTTTTCCGGTTCCTTCTTCACAGGAGTCTTTTTGGCTTCCTGCTTTTTTTCCTTAGAAGGTACGAAATAAAGGTCGTCATTATTGCTTTGCGCCATCACAAGTAGTGGGAGGCACAGGGCAAACAGCGATAATAACACAATCTTTTTCATATTTCCGTGGTTTATTGGTTTCTTAATCTTTTTATTCACGTTACAAAGATAAGCAAGGTATTCACGCTGCCGGATAGATTTTCCCCAAACAATAATAGGGATTTCCCTATTTATCTTATATTAAACAAAAACAGCACTAATACTCAGCAAACTATTTCATTATCAATTAGTAATAGTCAGTAAAGAGCTGTTACTTCTGAGGCTATTTAATTGCCGAAGACACATTTACATTATCAATTTATTGTAGAACAAATTATGGCAAATCTATTTCCGACAATTGTCCCTGGAAAAATATTAAGAGACAATACACATAAAATATGAATAGCTCTTTCGCACAATTATGAAACTCGCTATATAGTGACTGATCTAACAGTGAATTCCATACAAGAGTTCAAGAATGGATATATCATTAAAAGAGCAGACACTTCTTATCTCAATAGCAAATTAAGAAACGAGAAAATACGCTCTGATACAATAAGAATAAGGCTATCCTTTGTAAGAGCAATCATGAGATTTACTCTACAATGCCGATTTATCACCTACGTCACATACCCTTTTGCATCATATAAATAGATGAAATTAAAGCAACACGAGATACTGATTTGAAAAAAATCTAATTCGGATACGAGACATTTTTATGCTATCATATTATCTTGGCGGCATTAATATAGCTGACTTAATAAATTACAATTTCTAAAATGCAACGGAAAACTAATATATCAATAGGTATTTTATTTTTATCGGCATTTTCTTTATCTTCTTTAGATGGACCTGCCTTTCTTTTCTTACCTTTTATTTCAGTCATTGGAGTGTGTGTATGAAAAGAAGCAACCACTTTTGCTGTGGCAGGCACACCATTTATAGAAGGAGATTTGTCTCCAAGGCTTATATTTCCTCTTGCTTTTCCGTCATTCTTCACTGCCATACCATATCGTTTCTTACCTATGTAATATTGCTTTTTCACCGGATCATAATAAATCCAGAAACCAACTTCTTGTCTTTGGACCTCTGTGGAACGCTTAAGCATATCACTCCAGGCTTCTTCCAAAGCCTTTTTTACAGTTGCATCCTTAATGACTTCTTCAGGTTTAGGCAAAGAGCCTGATTGCTGTGGTGAAGATAACGGAGATGAACCGCCTCCTTGAGGAGAAAAAAGTCATCAAGTCCGGGAAGGGCTTTCGGAGATTCAGAAGGCATATCCCCAAAAGGCCATTTAAACGGGTTTTCAGAAGATGTAGGACGTCTACCGATTACTGTCACTTCGGGTAACGAAAAACCGGCACCAAAAAGATCGTCTTTAACATATTAGACACGTCATACATGGGAAGCTATAGTGTTAAAGGCGACTAATTCAGTCGCCTTATTCTTTATAAGACCTTGTTTACTCTTTTTTTTCGGCTGTGTTGATAGAGAATACAATAATAGGAGCATTATTCTCTCCCTGATTCTCTATTTCTCCTGCATATGAATCTAATGTAAAAGATTCTAAATTATATAAATACTTCCCTTTAACAATCGAATAAACGATATTTATTGTGTGGTATTTATCGTCTTTAAAAATTTCTGGACAATAAAATTCAATTTTCACATTATATCTATCTTTCTCTTCATTAAAAGTTATTGGTAAAGACAAATATCTATGTCCTTCTCTTCCCAGCATAACGATTGGACGTTCAAGCCAACTCTCTTGTAAGTCATTAGAACTGATCAAGGTCTTTATTCGATAACTTGACGAAGCGAGTTCTAATCTAGAGTTAATAATAACTGTTTCTAAGTTATCAAGAGGATAGGTAGTCTCCAAAGAAGAGATGATTTGCATATCTATATTCATACTGTATGAATATGGTGGAGTATCTGGTTGGTGGCAGGCAATCATAAAAATTGATAATACAGATAATAATAATAATTTTTTCATAATGTTGTTATTTATTAGGTGACACTTTAATAATTTCTCTATTTAAATGATAGCTGACATCATGAGTTCTATTATATATGTTGTCAAAAATATACCATCCATTTCCCCCATTTTCACCCCATCCCCAATTCATATGAAGAAATTCAGAGGTATCATAGGTACCATTGGTGAAAAAATAATCAGGTTCTTCCATATCGGGTATATTGAATTTACTTCCCCAAACTAATGATGCATATTGTGTCTGGCGTACTTCATAACCATCGCATACCCATGCATGACCTTTAGTGATTATATCAAAAAAAATTGCTTTTCTGTCTCCTCCCATAAAAACAGGTCTGTTGTTTTGTATTTCTTGAATTGTCTCACTTCTTTTGTAGTCCATTAGTGTTGCAGAATAATTCAATTTTTTGAATGCTTTTACAGCGTTGCCCATCGTAGCTCCCGTGGCTTTATCTTTGTAGGTTACTTTTGAGAAACTACGAATGTCTTTGATAAACTTTTTGAAAAATTCATCATCTTCCATATTCGTATTACATCTCAATGGAATATGTGTCCAACTATATGTAACGGGCCATTCATAATATTTGGCTATCTGCGCAATTGCAATTGGTACGCAACCAGCCAACTTATTGGGGGCATCTACATTAAAGGGAGAGCGTTGATGCCAACTCGTTTTTAGTAATGGTCCAATCGTTTTTATTGGATATTTTTTTATTAACAGTAGGTTTACTTTCTCACAGTTATAGTTTTGATCCGTATGATTACAGATGTCTCTGATGTATCCATCAGCCCTTTCCTTAGAAAGAAAATTTCGGATTGCGCCCAAGTCATGGCATTCATAACCCTTGTTAGTCCAGATCTTTTTTTGCTCCTCTTTTTTAATGGACATTGCATAATCACTTAAGGATCTTGTAGAAACATCACTTAGCTTTTCTGTTTTTAAATTTTCAAACTCAACCCATTTTTTCCTATATTTATCTATGATACTATCTGGCTGTATTTCGTTATATTGCATAATTTTCTTATACTCATCTAATAGAATGGAGGAACCATCGTTATAAGACTCTTGCAGAGAAAAAGAGCCCACATCGGAGTATGCGATTACAGGATAGTATTTTTTAGTTGCACTAATAATGGTGTAACCTTTTTGATCTTGATAATTGATAATATACATCATCGGTTTTCCATTATTATATAAAGTAAAGATTTCTTTTATCCGTTTGGTAGGTTCATTTAACGAATTCCTTGTTAAATGATGATTTTTTCTATTGAATATTTCTGCGACTATACTAGCATCTTCTGTATTAATATTGATTTTTTCTCTGTCAATACCCAGTTGAGTACTCTGTCTTTTATAGGCATCCAGAGGTGTCGGGTCTGGCAGAATCAACTCTTCTTGGGAGCAAGAAAATAACATAAAGTACAGTATTGCCAATATTGCATATAGAATAGTATTTTTGTTCATTCTAATGATTTATGTAAGTTATAGTTTAGATTTTTATTTTCGTCTCTATATTGTAAGATATAGATAATATAGATTTTTTATGGTGGTTTGATAGATGAATAGAAATAACAAAATCTAAATGAAAAATAAAATAAATGTCGATTAGACTTCATAGTATCAATTATTGAAAATTTATTTTAAATAACAAAAACTTGGATCAAAAAGTTCATTTATGATTTGTTTTTCAGCAAATGATAAAAGTCAAATACATTATTAGACAACAGATTATCAGTTTACTGCTTTTACAAAAAGCCCTAAAAATCAGTAAGTTTAAAGAAAACTAGCAGATCTTCATATGAGGAATACTGAATCCAAAAACTTAGCCAAAAACAACCAGTCACCGACAATATCATTACAACATGAAAAGTTTTTTCCATTGGAGAGCTTATCTGCAAAGACTTTTGTTGGACTCCCCTATATCATCAGAACATCCGAAAAAAAAGAAAGAGATTAAATTCATTAATAAAAAAGACTTAAATCATATATTTTATAAAGACAAGTAAAGGATGGTAAATCGCCAATACCTACTCTTAGGTATTTATACATAAAACAGAGATCTAAAGCTAAATACTATATAATAAAGAGCAAGGAGTAAAAATACATTCTCTAAAATCTTCCAGATGAAACAAATCCCCACTTCTTAGTGATAAGAAGCGGGGAAACGTCAACAAATTACAATTAAACCTTATATCCGGGAGAACTGACAAAAGAAGACATAACAACACATATATTGTCCTCCCCCTAAAGAGGCCTGTGATTACCTCTTACTACGTTCAAGATTAAAAAGAGATTGAACCTCCGTTTCACAACGTATAGGCTTATCATAAGACTACTGATTCGTGGAAATGTAAAACAATCCCGGAAGATCCTTCTGATTAAAAAAACTTTGATTATAATTGCGAGAATAATCAGCCCTGATCTTTAAAAATCAGGGCTATAGAAAGTAGAGTGTAAATGAAAGCCTCTCATTTAATCGCTTTATTCTTTCACTATCTCACCTTTCTCATTCAAAAGAACAGTTACATCTTCCGTAGATTGATCTTCCTTGATTACAGTCACAATCACTTTATATACCTTACTGGTTTCTCTTTCCGAAACGAAAGCCTCCTTTATCGAAGCACCTTCATAATCTTTGGCCAATGCATTGATAACAGCAGCAGGAAGTTCCTTTGCGGCTATTTGTGTAAATTCGTCCTGAGGAGTTTGCAGAGTTTGTTCTACTGCTAAAGTGTCACCCGATACACTGGCAAACGCTACTGATGTTCCTAATCCCATAATCATTGCTAATGCTACTAATACCTTTTTCATAATCGTAATTTTTTTGGTGTGAATAATTAAAACAACTTTTATGCTAAATAAAAAGCAAAGGGCATGCCAAAATGTCCAAAGAGCATAAATCAACTATAAAACAACAAGTTATGATCAAGACAATAAAAAAGTTTGGGGAATAAACACACACTTTGGGGAATAAATACACAAAAAAACTCCGAGACTTTCGACCCGGAGACTTACACTTCAGTTAAATAACAAAGTTTGCTTCTACATGACCAAAGATAGTATTTCTTTCTGAACCAGTTATTGCCATTATTAGAAATTACGACATATTGGACGCGCCACACATACATGGGAAGCTATAGTGTTAAAGACGACTTATTCAGTCGCCTTATTCATTTCTTCTGTTATCGTTCTAATCTGATACAGCGATTAATCGCTAGGTTGTAAAATGGGCCAGAATAATGCTGCCTGATATCGCAGATATTGGCAGGAACGTACAGAGAAGTATCGTATATATGTTCTGACTCGCTAAGACCTACTTCTTGAGGCAATTGGACTATCTGCGCTCACTGCATAATAGCCTGTTCTTTAACTTAACAAATCTCAACCCGATAAAAACAATGTTTACTTTGTTTCTATCCCTTTAAATCGTACTTTTGCAAATAAAAACACCTATGAAGTACTTTGAGTTCACTTTTGATACACATCCTTGCACCGAAACGGTGAATGATGTGCTTGCTGCCGTGTTGGGCGAAGCCGGATTCGAGAGTTTTGTCGAACGGGAAGGCGGACTGACCGCTTATATTCAGCAATCACTTTACAACGAAGAGACATTGAAAACAGAGCTGGCAAATTTTCCTGTGCCGGATACGGAAATTTCTTATACGTTTGCCGAGGCCGAAGACAAGGACTGGAACGAAGAATGGGAAAAAAATTTCTTCCAACCGATTGTGATCGGAGACCGTTGTGTGATTCATAGCACATTTCATCAGGACGTGCCTAAGGCAGAATATGATATCCTGATCAATCCGCAGATGGCATTCGGAACAGGACACCATGAAACGACAAGCCTGATTATCGGAGAATTGTTGGATAGCGAACTGACCGGCAAGTCGCTGCTGGATATGGGCTGCGGAACTTCAATACTGGCTATTCTTGCACGGATGCGGGGAGCTAAGCCTTGCACAGCCATCGATATCGACGAATGGTGTGTACGCAACTCGATAGAGAACATCGAACTGAACGGAGTGACAGATATTGCCGTCTCGCAGGGGGATGCTTCGGCATTGCAAGGGAAAGGGCCATTCGATGTAGTAATAGCCAATATCAACCGCAATATCTTACTGAATGACATGAAGCAGTATGTAGCATGCATGCATCCGGGATCGGAGTTATTTATGAGCGGATTCTATATCGATGATATTCCGGCTATCCGCCGGGAAGCAGAAAAGCACGGACTCACCTTCGTACACCATCAAGAGAAAAACCGATGGGCAGCAGTAAAGTTCGTACTTTAACACACACAGGCCTGCCATAGAGTAACACACGAACGACATAACAGTCAGTCCTGTGCTACTCTGCGGTATGACCGGATCAAACTTCAAATTCCTTTTTCACCTGCCTACACCAGTCTTTTATTCGCTTATCAGTCATTTCCGACTGATTTTCGATGTCAATGACCAATCCACACCATTTATCACCTTTCAGAGCCCGGGAACGCTCGAAACTATATCCGTCTATAGAAGTAAAACCAACAAGCGTAGCTCCATCATTCTCAAAGACTTCGGCAAGCAGTCCGACACCATCGGCAAAGTTCTCGGGATACTTCACCTGATCGCCAAGCCCGAAGATAGCCACTTTCTTCCCTTTCAACTGCAAGGTGCGGAGTTCGGGCAGAAGCTCGTCCCAATAAGTAGGCAGTTCGCCATCGAACCAGGTGGAAGCACCGACTATGAAATTATCATAGGCTTCAAAATCATTCTGCCAGGCATTTTCGATGGCTACAGACTCGGCAGAAGTACCAAATTCTTTTTGAATCTTTTCAGCCACCCAAGAGGTTTTATCGGCTTTGGCAGCATAGAATATTCCTATCTTTTTCATGATTGATCGTTTTTTTAATTAGAACTCCAGCAACTCTTTGGCTGCTTTATATATCTTTTCATCATTCGGCAGGATAGCCCGTTCCAATATCGGATTGAAACCTACCGGAGTAAAGGTGGAGCCCACACGTTGTACCGGGGCATCCAGGTAACGGAACATTTCCCCAGCAATCTGCGCTGCAATTTCGGCACCGAATCCGGAGAAGACTTTGTCTTCATGCACCACCATCACTTTACCGGTTTTCCGTACGGAAGCAAAAATCGCTTCTTTATCCAACGGAATCAGCGAACGGAGATCGATAACTTCGACACTCCCCACCCCTTCCCGGGCAAGACGTTCGGCAACATCCAGACAAAAATGGGTAGTATTGCCATAAGTAATTATAGTCAGATCGGTTCCTTCGCGGCGGATACGGGCCTTACCAAAGGGAACTTCAAACTCTTCGGGCACAACGGCAGCAGCCTCTACTGAGTTGTAAAGCGCTTTGGGCTCCAGATAAAGAGTGAATCCCTTGGAACGCATACTGGTGCGGAGCAGCCCGGCAGCATCGTCGGCAAACGATGGACAAACAATACGGGCACCGGGTAAAGTCGTAAGAGCCCCTTCAAGGTTCTGCGAATGATACAATCCACCGCCAATGTATCCACCCGAAGCAAGGCGAAGTGTAATATTGGGAGTAAACTTACCATTGCTACGCCAATACTCATGTGTACACTCAACGTACTGTTCGACAGCAGGCCAGAAGTAATCGGCAAACTCAGCGCCTTCAATAACCACATGTATTTTAGGATCGAAACGGCACATTCCGTTGGCCGTTCCCACAATATAATCTTCGGCTATCGGAGCACTGAACACACGGGCATCACCGAACTCCTGTTGCATCCCCTTGGTGACATTGAATACGCCTCCTTTATCTTTATTGGCCACGTCTTGTCCCCAGATAAAGGTATCAGGATTGCGGCGAAACTCCTCTTTGAGCGTTTCATTAATGGCGTTCACCATGAAACTCTTCTCACCTTCGACAGGCCCCGGAAGTCCGTCTTTATACTTTTGAGGAATATACGGTTCGGGAAGGACAAAGTCATAAATGCTCTCCGGAATCGGATCGGGTGCAGCCAACGCTTTACGATTGGCGGCAGCCAGTTCTTTCTTGGCGGCAGCTTCTATCTGTTGGAGGTCCTCT
This sequence comes from Bacteroides fragilis NCTC 9343, assembly GCF_000025985.1. NCBI lineage: Bacteria > Pseudomonadati > Bacteroidota > Bacteroidia > Bacteroidales > Bacteroidaceae > Bacteroides > Bacteroides fragilis. The sequence continues at coordinate 1,909,792 of NC_003228.3, read as the reverse complement.
TCGGTCAGGCGCTTGTAGCGCAACAGCATCCGACGGAACTTCATCAGCGGATCGGCTTCCTTCACGTATGCCAACTCATTCTCGTCGCGATAGAGAGTATGCTTATCAGAGTTGGAGTGCGAACCGATACGTACGCAATTGGCATGTACTATAACCGGAGTACGGTTGGCTATAGCAAATTCACGGGCCTCGGTCATGGCATTCATCGAGTCAAATACATCCTTTCCATTGCAATGAATGATGCGGAGGTTCTTAAAACCGGAGAAGTTATCGGCCACTTTACGATTGGCAGTCTGATCCTTTTTAGGGACGGAAATGCCATAACCGTTGTCCTGAAATACAAAAATAACCGGAAGACGTTCGTTGCTGGCCCCGTTGATAGCTTCATAGACAAATCCCTCGGATGTGGCAGACTCACCATGTGAAGTAATGGCAACCCCCTTATGCCCATAATAAACCATGGCACGCCCTACGCCTGCCGCATGAAGATCGTGCGTACCGGTAGCAGAAGAGATATTCTCGATGTGCCATTCCGGTTTGGCAAAGTGATTGGACATGTGACGTCCGGCACTACCCGGGTCTGTAGCTTTTGAAATACCGTTCAGAATCAGTTCCTCCGGAGTCATTCCGGCAGAAAGCACAGTGAGCATATCCCGGTAATAAGGAAAAAGATAGTCCTCACCAAGAGTAAAAACCTGCCCGATAGCAAGCTGGATGCCGTCATGCCCGGCATAAGGAGCATGATAGGACCAGCCAAGAGATTGCAGCAAATAGGCGGGTGCCTTCTCGTCGAGCGCACGCCCCAAAGTCATTAAATGATACCACTTGCGGAGAGTCTGTTCGTCAGTGGTTTTTATATCGTATTTCTTCATATTTAAAGTGGGTTTAGGATTTTCACCACAAATCACACAGATGATCACAGTTTAAGGATAAAGATCCCCAAACAAGTTCCGCAACGATCCGGGAGATCTGTGGTGAGACTGATTTATTATTCTGTAAATCTCCGATATGGCAACTATTCTTTCCAGTTCTCCAGATAATCGGCAATGAAGTGCAGGAAGTTACCTCCCAGCGAACCATCCACCACACGGTGATCATAAGAGAGTGACAAGTACATCTTATGGCGAATGGCTATCACATCTCCTTCGGGAGTCTCCACCACAGCCGGCTTTTTCTCAATGACACCCACTCCGAGAATAGCCACCTGCGGCTGATTGATGATCGGAGTTCCGAACAACATCTTAAACGTACCGAAATTGGTGATTGTAAATGTTCCTCCGTCGATATCATCAGGCATCAGCTTATTAACCCGTGCCTTTTTCGCCAACGAATCGATAGCTACGGCAAGTCCGTTAAGATTCAAACGATCGGCATCATGCACTACGGGAACAATCAAGTTTCCATCATCTTGCGAAACAGCAATGCCCACATTGATATGTTTCTTATACAGGATGTTGTATCCGTCCACCGAGACATTTACCTGAGGATAGGCAGCCAACGCCTGGGCAGTGGCCTCAGCAATGGCAGGCATATAAGTCAGCTTCACACCTTCACGACGGAAGAAAGCATCTTTGGTCTTTTCGCGCCAACGCACCAGCCGGGTGACATCTACTTCGACCACATTAGTCACATGCGGAGAAACCTTTTTCGACATCACCATATGGTCGGCAATGATGCGACGTACTCGATCCATCTCCTTGACTTCTACCGATGCATCTGAAGAAACGGCAGAAGCAGATTGTCCATGCTGAGCCTGAGGAGCCGCAGCGGCAGCCTTCTTTTGTACTTCTGCAGAAGGAACAGGAGAAGAGCCCGAATTATTTGCCAAAACCGTCGAAACCACCGTAGTAGAGACGTCGGCTGCCGGAGCACCTTTCTTCATCTCGATGTAAGTGCGGATATCTTTTTTGCTCAGCCGGCCTTCATAACCTGTCCCGGGAATCGAATCCAGTTCTTCCTGAGAAATCTTCGCCTCCCGTGCCAATTGAAGTACTGCCGGCGAATACCAACGTTCCACTTTGGGAGCGGCTACTTCCGCCTGAACTTTCGGAACAGACGCAGTGTCCGACACCTCGGCAGCCTTTGGAGCAGACGCCGTTTCTACAGAGCCTGCGGTTTCCGATGCTTCTCCGGAACCTTCTCCATCCATATCTACAATGGCAACTACCGTACCTACCGGTACCGTATCGCCTTCTTTAAACAATATTTCCACCACTTTTCCGGCAACGGGAGAAGGGATCTCCGCACTGACCTTAGCAGTATTCACCTCGAAAAGTACGTCGTCCTCATTGACCACGTCACCTACCTGCACCGACCATGATAAAATGGTTCCTTCGGTAATACTTTCGCCCAACTTGGGCATTTTTATTTCGAATCTTGCCATATACACAATTATTTATTCTTTCACTTGTACAAGTAGAACAAGATTGTGAAAAAGAAAGTTTTAAGTTAATGTTTTTTTAAGTAATCGCCTGGATAAGAAAGCCGTTTAGTGGCTAAAAACATAAATCAATCTCGCGCATCCTTTAAATATCCGTTCTCACGCATTAGCAAGAAAGCAAGCAGATTCCATAGCAAGCATAACGCATTATCAATAATTACTTTACTTCTTTCTAAAGTATCTTTATCTCAACCCGGGTATGCGGGACGAGATAAGAACCTAACCATTTTCACTAAAGATACTAAGAAAAACAAACTGCTTTAAATGGTATAAACAGATAGGATAACAGATACATCCTATCTGTACATCAAATACAAACGATGAATCGAGCTTGCCAAATCGAGGGTGGAAGATGGAAGTACACTTTTCGTATGAGAAGGCTGAATTTTGAAAGGAAAATAGTTCTCCTCCACCGGATACTGAATAATCAGACTGCTTGGTGATATTCACGTCAGTTACAGATGATGTTGTATTTACTTTCCCGTAACCCCTCGATAATAGCCAGTTCCTCCTTACTGAACGCTTCGGCAATCGAAGGACCTGCAAAATAACGAAAAACCCACTCCCGGAATTTATCTGTAGATAGAGCCGGATGCATATACTCTTTCAGATTCGTCACTTCGCTACGTACCGAACGGACAGCAGGATGTACGGCAACCTTTTCCTCAAGTCCTTCTACCTCAAGCAACTTGTTCAACAACGCCAGATTTGTATCATACAGCAGTGTGCAATGATACATTGCACGATTGCGATGTACGCATTGCGCACTGCCCGAGACTTTTCGCCCGTCGACATAAATACCCAATCGTTCGTCGCCTCTCACTGCAACTCCGGCGGCAGTCAACATTTCAACCGTTCGCTCCAGATAAGTTTCGAAACGCGCCAGACGGGTAGTTTCAATGAACGTAAGATTGATGTTGCCCAAATCGTGATATACGGCACCGCCACCGGAAAACCGCCGGAATACAGGAATCTTGTTTTGTTCCGCCATCGTCCGGTTCACTTCCGTTTCCACCCGCTGATGCTTGCCTATAATTACGGACGGAGCACTTTGCCAAAGCATGAATACATCTTCTGTACCCTGCTTCAACAAATACTCTTCAGCCGCCAGATTGAAACCGGCATCTGTAAAAGAGCTATTTATAAACCGCATCAGGCAAACAGTGTCTCGTGATAAATTTCACCGACTGTCGGGTGCGGGAAAACACTCTTTCTAAATTCATCGACCGTATATCCTCTCTGGATAGCAATGCCTGCCACAACAATAATTTCCGAAGCCGGATTGCCCAACATGTGGCAGCCGACAATCCGATCATTATGATCGATAATCAGTTTACACAGTCCGTTCCCCAACTCGTTTTCGGCAACAAAACGCCCCGAATAAACCATCGGTAGTTTTTGTATCCGATAATAAATACCCTTAGCTATCAGCTCCTCCTCCGTTTTACCCACACCGGCCAGTTCGGGATTGGTATAGACTACGCCCGGAACACAATCATAATCCATCCGGTCATCTATTCCCAAAATATGATTAATGGCAACTTCTGCTTCACGAATAGCCGTATGTGCCAATAAAGAAAAGCCGGTAATATCACCGCAAGCATATACACGTGGATGAGAGGTCAACATGTGTTCATCTACAACGACCCCATTCCGGTGCAACTCAATATTCAGTTTATCCAATCCTACTTGGGTGATATTCGCTTTACGGCCTACGCTCACTAAAATCCGGTCGGCATCGATAAACGAACTCTTTCCATCCTTTTCCACTGTTACTCCTTTATCACTCACCTCGGTTACTTTCGTGTTCAGATAGAAATTAACCCCTTTCTTTGTATAGTCAGCACGCAACATCGCACTGGTTTCTTTATCCATTGCTCCAAGAATCTCCGGCATCATCTCGATCACTTTCACCCTAACGCCCATGCTGTTAAAGAATGAAGCAAACTCCATTCCGATCACTCCGCCTCCAATAATGGCGAGCGATGATGGAAGAACAGTGCTATCCAGCGCCTCTCGTGAGGTCCAGTAATCCACGTCCGAAAGCCCCTTTATCGGAGGGATCACGGTATCCGATCCGGTACAAACCAACAGATAGGTTGCCTCGTATACCTCTCCATCACAGCGGATATGGAATCCTTCTTCACCTTCGCCCTCTATCACCGCTTCCTTATCTACAATAGTCACTCCGTAAGAGTTTACCGTCATTCTCACTCCGCCCGTCAACTTCTGCACCGTTTTGTTTTTCCGGCCGATGATTTTTTCCATATCAAATGCAGGAGCCCCCTCTACCGAGACACCGTATTTCGGCGCACTCTTAATACCGTCCAGCACCTTGGCGGAATAAAGCAGGGCTTTGGTAGGAATACATCCTTCATTAAGACACACACCGCCCATTGCTTTTTTCTCAAACAAAACAGCACGCAAACCGTTAGCTCCTGCTCTCTCGGCAGCAGTATACCCGGCAGGTCCACCACCGATAATAGCTATATCATATCTCATAATCGTATATTTTTTTAGTTATTCATATGATTAACAACAAAAAAAGATAGAGCTTAGTTTTAAAAGACCGTTTTTTTACAATGGCCCTCATAAGGTAAAACAGTTACTTTTGCTACACAAAGTATAAATCATAATAAAACTGTTCACTAATAAAGAAATACCTACCGCTACAGGGAAAGAGCAAAGAGCCGGTTACGAAGATCGATGACATTCCAAACAAAAAGATTATCTACAGGCAAATTCTATTATAGAATGAATAAGCAGTCACACCTCATTCATCTTTATCAATATGATCGTTTCCTTTTACTCTGTCCCCCTTTACCCGTATAGAAAACAGGGCTTATTAATCAATTTTAGATAAGGGAAGATATTTTTCTGATAAATTATTTGTCTATTAAGCGACAAGCCTGCATATTTGCGCACTTTTGAAACCTACTATCTGTATTTACGGAAAGTCGGGATACAAAAAGCTTTCAGGATATCATCCGTCTGATATGAACGGATAATATCAAGATAGAGCTAACTATAAAAATAAAACAGTATAAAGAATCCATTTTAGTAATATGAAGAAATTGCTTTGTCCCCAGTGTAAAATAGCCGGTATGTATGTAAAAAACGATCAGGGTGAACGTCTGTTAGTATATATTGCCCAAGATGGAACAGTCGTACCCAAATATCCGGAAATCCCAATCGAAGGATTCGATTTTACGGAAGTATATTGTCTGGGCTGTTCCTGGCATGGATCGCCCAAACAACTGACAAGATTCTAAGCGATACGCCACCATCCTGTGCTAATAAGCCAAAACTTCACCACAGATTAACAGATTACACAGAGAAACACTATTATCACTTATCTCTTGCTATATAGTTGTGTAATCTCTCAATCTGTAATGAAGCAGGCTTTAGGCATGGATAAAAACCTCATATAGCCGTAGAGTTAAGGGTGCAGGTCAATTGTCCCACTGCCTGAAATCAATCCACACCATCTTCGACATTTTGAGATCCGTCCTAGCCGAATCGTGCCCATAGCGAATGCCGCAGTTATAGTGTACATACGTCTTTTGTAAATCGATGGCGTCTGTGATAGCCACAGAAACGACTCCGGGCTGTGCGTCCGACTCTAGAGAGTAAATGCACTGCTGTTGATGCAACTTCATACTGTTGTTGATGTGATTTAAATAATTCTGGCGAAGGGTCCAGCCTCCCCATGTCACATAATTGGGTGTCATCGCTTGTGCAGCGTCTATCCAACGCAATCCCTGACTCGTTTCGTAAACAAAGGCTTCCGCCCTGTCGTAGAACTCTCCGGGAATAAACTGCCAAAGTTTGCTGTACAGCCCGTTACCAAACTGCCCCTTGCAGGAATAGTCCATCGATTTAGTCTTGTAAGACACTTCGGTAGACGATTCTTTACCAAACGACACTTTGAACGCCTCCCAAGGTTTGTCTTCCAGTTTGGTGGGCGATACGGAAACAGACACTTTCCAGAAAGAGTTCTCGGTATAGCTGGCACCGTGATTCACCGTCTGCGGCTGATAACTGATCTCCCTGAAAATTCCTCCGTCCGAATGAACGGTTATCTCACTGGAAGCCTCCCGCATCAAATTCCAGATGTAAGCATAGACATTGGCACCTTTGGGAGTGGTATAGTCTTTGATATTGGCAGTGAAGCCATTTCCGGCATTATTCGTGATACTCAATATACAGTTGTTGTTCTTACTGTATATCTGGAAGTTATAGGCATCTATCGCCCAGGAGTTATCTATAATCACATCGGGTGCGGCACCCGGTTTCATCTTATAAGGGACCGCCTGCATGGAGTAGTTCATGTCTCCCTGAGCATAGCCATAGATACGGTTGTAAATCTCAATCCTCTTCAAAGCCTCCTTATCCGCCATTTGTGCATTATATCCGGGATCCGGATCGTTACCTTCGGGTAAGGTATCGGCAGAGCGGGTCAACAGTTTTTGATTGAAGGAAGCCACTCCCTTACCAATCATATTATCTTTGGCATACGGATCGGCAGAAGGAAAAATACGGTAATGCTGTACGTTATCATAGTTGATCGCATAATAACCTGCTTCCATATAGACTCCTATCAGTGAAAGCATCTCCTCCTTCTGTTCCGGAGTGGACTGAGTGGCAATCACATAAAAATCCCTTTTATAGAACTTCAACATACGGAACAGAGATATCGGATATTTACCGGAGATAACATCATCGATATTCAAAATGACCGTCATATAAATCTTCGGATTCTTGATGTCGGCATTAAGTTCCGTCTCAGGATCTTTCATCTTGTCATAGTCCACAATGGTCTTCTTCCCTATTTCCCAGGAAGAAGGAATGTTGTTGAACAAGCGGGATGTAATATCTTTCACTTCCGCATCGTTAGTTCCCATACGTATCAGGACCACGTCCTTCTTATCTGCCGCATAGTCCTCATCCGTCCCCGGAACATCATCAATGACATCCCTAACGCATCCCCCGAAAAGAATACTTGAGAACAGAAGTATCATATATATCATTTTTGTTTTCATCATAATCTTTTTTTAATGGTTCGTTTTACCAGTTATTATAGTCTATCCACACTGTAGTGGTTTTGTGTACATCCACAGTGGTATTGTAAGCTGTTCCGGCACTGCTCGGCAAAGAATGAATCACCGCCGCTCCCCAACTCGTAAACCAAGCTCCTCCACGCTGTAAGACCATTCCATCGGTTATCTCGATGGCTACAACACCGGCCGACGCACCGGTTGTCCGGGCAGTAATGGCGCATTGCTGCTCGTAATTGAGCAGATTCTGGTTAAACTGCAAGTCGTTGTCATAGTCACAGAAAGGATTATCCGTACCCGGAGTTCCCGCCACATGATCATAGAGAATATCATACCATGCAGGCGAAATCATAGTAACAGCATCGATCATCCCCTCTGCATTCATAGCCTTGCTACCCCGGAAAAGCGTTTCAGGATACCACTTCCAGCAATAACTCATCTCGGCATCGGTAATGGTACGAGTCACCTCACGGGTCATTTCCGCCAACTGATATGTAATGGACTTACCCCAACGATACTCACCCTTTAAAACCGGAGTCGCTCCCAAATCAAATCCCACGCTCTTTTCGTATGCATGCTCAATGGTACTCTCTGTCTCCGGCAAACCCGGCGCAAAGTCAATCAGTTTGAGATTCAACTGTGAACTTTGGTCGTCACGGATATTAATCTTCGTATAAGCATTGTTTCGCAATCCCCATATCAATGCCCAAAGTTCATACATCGGTGCATTATTCAAAGATACCAATGAATGGTCGAGCCTGTTGGAAAAACCATTTCCACCCGAACTATAAACAGCAAGCATATTATCTCCATTGGTCGGTGCGTAAATACGCAGATTATAAGCATCAATGGTCCATTCGCGATCAACCATCCCATCATACCTTTTATCATCCCGCGGGAGATACTCCCTGATATCAGCCGTATAGGGTAATAGCGTCTCATATCCGGTCATGTGATATTTATAATCACTGGTATATACATAATACCGATTGCTGATATAGATCTTCTTCATAGCATGCAAAGCCCGTTCGGTAACTTCCGGAGCCGAAGGATCATCCGTCGGTCCGGGAGAGCCCAACATGCTACGGGTGTGAGGATTGAGACCACCCGTTCCGCAAAGCTTCTTCAAAACATCCGGATCGTTTGCGTCATAATAGGCATAGCGCTGTTCACGCGGAAAGCTGACTTTATAATATCCCTTATCTACATAAAGCCCGAAAAGTTTAAGCATTTGCGCCTTCAAATCTTCACCCTTACCGTCTTTGGCAATTAAGATGACTCCCTGACGATTGTGACGGATGTCCTGTATCATCTCAGGACTGTAAGTACCTGCTATGAAATCGGCAACACTGCCTACAATTGTCAGATCGTTCAAAGAATCTTTTGCCATGGTTTCCAAGGTTTCCACCTTGTCTGTCCCCGGTAAATCATTAAAAGCCACCATCTTGTCATAGTGGTTCACGGTTTGCAGTTGATCTGCAACTTTCTTTGTTTCCGCACTCATTCCATTAAGCCAGATCAGATAGCTGCCCGACCTGGAAGCTACATCGACCTCATCCGTATTAGTACCGGTTGCAGCCGATAAGTCTTCTGCGCTGATCGGTTCATCCGTATCGCAGGAGTAAAATGCAAGCAAAACAAATAGAAAAATGAATAAAGTTTTCATATTCATATATGTTTAAAAGTGAGACAATATGCCACATTTACCGGCTGAAATGTGACGGGTTTAGTTACTTCGTCTATAAAAAGAGAACGTATAGCAAAAAGAATAGGTTCAACCCGATATCATTCGAGCTTAAAATACAGTCTATCAAATGGAAGCAATCTATGCCCGGAACCCCTATAAACACTGCAATGTAGAAAGTTATTAGAACTTTCTAATTATTTCATTTTAATAATCCTGACCGGACGGAAGATTTCTGTTGATTAACGACACGAAATAAAACGCCCAATACATTGATAGAAATCATCAGACAGAAAGTCATCCCATATTGAGTAAAGTTTTTTAGGAAGAGACCGGAATAAATCTCTCACTTAACGAAGTTTATCAGTCCTGCAGCTAAACTAATAATCCTCAGACGGGTTATACCAACAGTATTCACCTATTAATAATGTATCATGGACAATAGTATTTTAATCAATAACGTTCAAATTTTCGATGGAAGCAGCGAACAGACCGGCCGGGGAAATGTGCTGGTGGTAAACAGCCGGATTAAAACCGTTTCAGAAAGTCCGATCCCTACGGACGGAATTCCCAATGTTACCATTCTTGACGGAAAGGGAAAATTCCTGATACCCGGACTAATCGACGCACACTGGCATGCTTATATGTCATGCAATACGATGATGGATCTGCTTACTGCAGACACCGCTTATACGCAGTTCAAAGCCGGACAAGAAGCTCGAGCTACCCTACTCCGCGGCTTCACAACCATCCGGGATGCAGGTGGTCCGGTCTTCGGGCTTAAACGGGCCATCGACGAAGGAATCCTTTCCGGACCACGCATTTATCCCAGTGGCTCTCTTATCTCCCAGACAGGAGGGCATGGAGATTTCCGGGCGGTATATGACGAACCCCGTCCCTTTGACTGTTGCGGACTGACGCATACCGAAAAGATGGGAGCTGCCATTATCGCCGACGGAATAGACGCCGTGACCGTCGCCGCACGCAATAATCTCCGCCTGGGAGCCAGCCAGATTAAATTGATGACAGGCGGCGGGGTAGCTTCCTTGTATGATCGGTTGGAAGATACACAGTTCTTCGAGGAAGAGATTCATGCTGCCGTTAAAGCGGCGGAAGATGCAGGAACATACGTAATGGTGCATGTCTATGTGCCCAGAGCTATTCAACGAGCTATCCATGCAGGTGTAAAAAGCATTGAGCACGGCCATCTGATTGACGAACCCACCATGCAGCTGATCGCAGAGAAAGAGATATGGCTCAGTATGCAACCCTTCACTTTAGGAGATAATCAATTCCCGACAAAAGAACAACAGGAGAAGCATGCCTTGGTAGTTCAAGGTACGGACCAAACCTATCAACTGGCAAAGAAATACAACGTCAAGCTGGCATGGGGAACAGATTTACTGTTCAATCCTGCCAACACGAAGAATCAGAATCAGGGAATCCTTAAATTAAGACAATGGTTCAGTAACTTTGAAATTCTCAAGATGGTAACACATGATAATGCGGAATTGCTGGCTCTGTCCGGTGCACGAAATCCCTATCCCGGGAAATTGGGTGTTATAGAAGAAGATGCCTGGGCAGACTTAATTCTGGTAGATGGAGACGTACTGAAAGACATTACCCTATTGGGAGATCCGGAAAAGAATTTCATAATGATCATGAAAGGAGGAGAAATATACAAGAATAGAGTCTGACAACCCTGCTCTTCGCAAATGTCACTTTATAGAGACAGTTGATACATCATACGATAAGGGCCCTGAAAGATCATACTTCCAGAGCCCTTGCGGTTTCTACTCTTACTACTCAACCACCATGATACGGTCGTTCAGCCCCACTTTCGTATTCTCCTCCACAAAAATCTCTTTCACCACCCCATCGGCCACCGAACGAATTTCGTTTTCCATCTTCATGGCAACCAGTACGCACAGCGGATCACCCTTCTTCACTTCATCTCCCTTCCTGACGTAAGTTTTCAGGATAACGCCCGGCATGGGAGCTACAACTACCTGACGCCCTACGGCATCTGCTCCGCTACGGGCATTATGTATCTTCTCGAGTTCTCCTTTCAGCTCGATCTGATAAAGTTCCCCCTTATTCATAATGGTATAAGAGGAATGGGAAGTCGGAGATATCTGTACTCCGTGCGAATGATGATTGATGATAATGGAATAGATAGAGTCACCCCCTACGTTGTAGTCCACATCATACACTTTCCCGTTAACAGCCACTTTCTTCACCGGCCCGTCTTCCAGAATCTCCACTTTATACTCGCTGTCGGGCACATCCTGTATTTTGGCATAATAAGTTGCTAATATTGTTGTCATAAGCATTCTGAGTTTAATAGTTATTGGCAGTCATTTGCAACTTGCCGTAATATTTCCAAAGCGAATCTCCTACTACCGGAAGCGTAGTGGCGCGTGAAGCAGCCTCTTTCTCTTCTTCGTAATGTTTCAGCGCAGCAGCAATCACCGCTACTGTCGGATCGGTATTCTGCCTGCGTTTCAGGTCTTCCTTATCGAAGCGCGTATCGATAAAGGTAGTATCGTACTCTCCTTTCAGGAAAGCCGCATTCTTCAACACACGCTGATGGAAAGGAATCGTAGTCTTGATACCCAGAATCTTATATTCGCGCAACGCACGGGCCATGTTCGAAATAGCCGAATCACGATTACGTCCCCAACAACAGAGCTTTGCAATCATCGGATCATAATGCAGCGAAACCTCAAATCCCGCATAAGCCGCACTGTCCAAACGGACATTACGTCCTTCGGGAGCTTCACGAACGGTTATCACCCCGGGCGAAGGCATGAAGTTATTCTCGGGATCTTCGGCATAAATGCGACATTCAATGGCAGCTCCCCGGAACTCGACATCTTCTTGCCTGTAAGGCAGACGATTGCCGGCAGCTACCAGTATCATGTCGCGTACCAGATCGACCCCGGTACACTCTTCCGTCACCGGATGTTCCACCTGCAGGCGAGTATTCATTTCCAGAAAATAAAAATTCTGGTCTTTATCCATCATGAACTCCAGCGTTCCGGCACTGTAATAATTAATCCGCTTACAGGCCTCCACTGCAACCTTCAGCATCTTGGCACGTGTTTCGGGCTTCACAAAAGGAGAAGGCGATTCTTCAATTACTTTCTGATTGCGTCGCTGAATGGAACATTCCCGTTCATAAAGATGAATTACATTTCCATATTTATCTCCCAGTATCTGTACTTCGATGTGATGGGGATTCTCGATATATTTTTCAATATAAACAGCATCGTTGCCAAACGACGTTCCGGCTTCAGACTGTGAAAGGCGCAATGCCGTCTCCATTTCTTCTTCACTGCGTACCAGACGCATACCTTTTCCACCACCCCCGGCCAGTGCTTTCAGCATGATGGGATAGCCTACTTCGGCAGCCACCTTTTTGGCTTCGGCAATGCCTTTCATCGGATCTTCCGTGCCCGGTACGATCGGTAAACCGGCTTCACGCATAATCCGGCGGGCCTCAGTCTTGATACCCATTCGGGCAATAATATCGGCACTCGGACCAATAAAGATTACCCCTTCTTCCTCACAACGACGGGCGAAGTCCGCATTCTCAGACAGAAAGCCATATCCCGGATGGATGGCAGCTCCTGTCTTTTTGGCTATTTGCAGAATCTTTTCCGGTTTCAGATAAGACGTATCTTCCGGAGAATCGGAAATACAATAAGCCTCTTCGGCATAACGCACATGCAAGGCACCCCGATCTACCCGGGTGTAGATAGCCACTGTGGCAATATTCATTACCCGGCAGGTACGGAAAATACGCATGGCTATTTCGCCACGATTCGCAACTAATATCTTTTTTATCATACGATGTTCTCCTCTGCTTTAAAGTGGAAGATTTGAATGTTTCTTAGGCGGATTAGACTGCCGCTTGTTGGCAAGCATCTCAAAACTGCGTATCAGGCGCATACGGGTTATGGCCGGATCGATCACCTCGTCCACGTAGCCCAACTCGGCAGCCCGGTAGGGGTTGGCAAACTTGCTGCGATAGTCATCCTGCAACTCTTTACGCCTGGCTTCGGTGTCGGCAGCTTTGTCAATCTCTTTATGGAAAAGAATGTTCACCGCTCCATCGGGGCCCATCACGGCTATTTCGGCAGTGGGATAAGCCAGATTCACATCTCCCCTGATGTGCTTGGAACTCATTACATCATAAGCTCCGCCATAAGCTTTACGGGCAATCACCGTAACCTTCGGCACCGTAGCTTCACAATAGGCATAAAGCAACTTGGCACCGTTGCGGATGATGCCGCCATACTCCTGATCTACCCCCGGAAGGAATCCCGGTACATCTACCAGTGTGAGCAATGGAATATTGAACGCATCGCAGAAACGGACAAAACGGGCTGCCTTAACAGAGGCATTGATATCGAGCGTTCCGGCCAATGCCAACGGCTGATTGGCCACCACCCCTATCGTCTTCCCGTTCAGGCGAATATAACCGATAACGATGTTACGGGCAAACTCTTCCTGCAATTCAAAGAAACTGTTATCGTCCGCCACTGCACGGATCATCTCTTTCATATCATACGGCTGATTAGGATTGGTAGGCACCAGATCCGACAGTTCGGGCGTAAGCCTCGTCGGAGAATCGGTAGTAGCAACAAACGGAGGCTCTTCCATATTATTTCCGGGCAGATAAGAAATCAGTTCACGAATGTAATTGATGCATTCAATATCATTTTCGGCAGAGAGGTGTGCCACCCCCGACTTCATGGTATGGACATCCGCCCCTCCCAGATCTTCTTTGCTGACTTCTTCCTGTGTCACGCTCTTCACCACATCGGGACCGGTGATAAACATATAACCGGAATTTTTCACCATCAGGATAAAATCGGTCAATGCAGGCGAATAGACCGCCCCACCCGCACACGGACCCATGATGGCACTGATCTGAGGGATGACACCGGAAGCCAAAGAATTACGCAGGAATATCTCCGCATAACCGGCCAGCGAACGGACTCCCTCCTGAATACGGGCTCCTCCCGAATCGTTCAGCCCGATGATGGGTGCTCCCATCTGCATAGCCATATCCATCACCTTACAAATCTTCTTGGCATACGTTTCGGACAATGCACCGCCAAAAACGGTGAAGTCCTGAGCAAAAACATACACAAGCCGTTTGCCGATCATACCATATCCGGTTACAACTCCATCACCGGATATTTTCTGTTTCTCCATACCGAAATCCGTACAACGATGGGTCACCAGTTTATCGAGTTCAATAAACGATCCTTTCTCCAGAAGCAGGTCGATACGTTCACGTGCCGTCAATTTTCCGACAGAATGTTGTTTCTCGATACGGGCGTCTCCACCACCTTTTTCGGCTTGCCTGTTCAACTCTTCCAGGCGATTGATAAGCTCTTTCATAGGCTATTATTTTAAAGTATATGTAAAATTAGCATGTAAAAAAGAGAACAGATGTAATCCAAGTTACAATTGCTTGTTTATTTTCACCCTCTTTCCCGAAGAAAATGAAAAGTTTGGAATCCTGACTTTATTAAGATAACAATTATTTGCTTAAAAATGTTAGCGTGCATGTCCTATAACATTATTTTGAGTATGAGTCAACAAAGTCCCCCTCTCAGACGTTTAATCTCGCAAATAGTTTATGTAAAAACCTAGACCAAAATGAAAATGAGAACAATCAAACATTTTTTAGCAGCATGCTTCCTGCTTGTATTTGCCACAAGCATACATGCACAAGAGCAGGGAACAAAAACTTATCTTCCCAAGTTCGCCATCAAAACCAATGCCCTCTACTGGGCCACCAGTACTCCGAACCTGGGATTTGAAGTAGCCTTGGCGAAAAAACTCACTCTTGATGTATCGGGCAACTACAATCCCTGGAAATTTTCCAAAGACAGACAGATCAAGCACTGGCTGGTACAACCTGAACTCCGCTACTGGCTTTGCGAACGTTTCAACGGTAGTTTTTTCGGTCTCCATGGCCATTATGCCGATGTTAACATGAGCAATCTCGACATCTTCGGGTTGGGCAACTACCGCTATGACGGCAAGATCTATGGTGCAGGTATCTCTTACGGCTACCATTGGATACTGAAAAACCGCTGGAGTATGGAAGCCACTATCGGTGCAGGATATGCCCGCCTGGACTATGACAAATACGCATGTGGCAAGTGTGGTGAAAAGCTGGGGCACAACAACAAGAATTATTTCGGACCGACCAAAGTCGGACTCAGCATCATTTATACCATCAAGTAAACGTCCCGCATTCACCGGAACCAATTATAAAAAACTAAACCAACAGTAACAATGAAAAGAAAAATCATATACTTCCTCTTGGCCCTCGCAGTAGTAATGCCGGCCAGTGCCCAGAAATTTTTTAAAGATGCCATCAGTCTATCCGATGTTTCATTATGGCAACAGGGCAATTCGCTTTATGTAGACATGAAGATCGATATGAAAAATCTGACAGTCAGTCCCGAACGTATGCTCACACTTACTCCGCTCCTGACAGACGGACAGCACAACGTAGCGCTGGAAGAGATCATCATCAACGGCAAACGCCGTCAGAAGGCTTATTTGCGCGGATTAGCCATCAGCCGCGAACTACCTGCAGGAATCGTAATTCCTTATAATAAAAGAGAAGTGCTCAACTATGCCCAGGTGATCCCTTACGAACCCTGGATGGCAAATGCTTCATTGAATCTGGTAGAAAATCTATGCGGCTGCGGCAACAACGAAGAGATGCTTGCTCAGGAGCTGATAACAAACGACGTTTCTACCGAAGCGAAACGCCTGAGTGCCATGATACCGGTAGTTGCTTATATTCAGCCGACTGTGGAGGTGGTGAAAAACCGTAGCGAACAGTATGAAGCTCACCTCGACTTTCCTGTCAGCAAAGCTGTGATCCAGCCGGAATTCATGAATAACCACAAAGAGCTGATGAACATTCATGCTATGTTCGACAAGATTCAGAATGACAAGAACCTGACAGTAACAGGAATCAGTATCGAAGGATTCGCTTCACCGGAGGGTCCGTTGAAATTCAACGAACAACTGTCGCAGAAACGTGCCGAAGCTCTGAAGAATTATCTGACTACCAACGAAAAAGTTCCCGGCAAACTTTACAAAGTAACTTTTGGTGGTGAAAATTGGGACGGATTGGTACAAGCATTGGAAAAATCGTCCATGAAGGATAAAGATAAATTTATCAGTATCATCAAGAATACGACTGACGATGCGCGCCGCAAACAGGAAATCATGCGCGTGGACGGCGGTGCTCCTTATCGCACAATGCTGAAAGAGATTTATCCGGGACTCCGCAAAGTGAACTGCAAGATAGACTACACCGTAGCCAACTTCGATGTAGAACAAGGACGGGTGGTGATAAAAGTCAACCCGAAATATCTGAGTCTGAACGAGATGTATCAGGTAGCCAACAGTTATCCGAAAGGAAGCAACGATTTTGTGAATGTATTCGACATTGCCGTACGCATGTATCCGAACGATGAAGTAGCCAACCTGAATGCCGCAGCCGTATCACTGACCAAGAAAGATCTGGAAAACGCAATCAAATATATGGATAAAGCCAACCATCAAACAGCAGAATTCATCAACAACGTAGGTGTATACAACTTCCTCAATGGAGATGTACAACGCGCCATCGCTGCCTTCAACCAAGCTGCCCAGATGGGTAACGAGGCCGCTAAAGCCAACCTACAGCAACTGCAACAGATCTTGAATATGAAGAAAAAATAAATCCCCGGTATTGGGGTGTAGCCATCCGATAAAAAGGGTGTAGCTATCCGGACCAAAGGGTGTAGCCTTTCCATGCGGAGGGCTACACCTTTTTTTATTTAACGCTATACAGCAAAAAAATAATTATTTCATCCGTCAAAACAGGTTCCGGTTTTGTTATATCAATATCTTAACTTAAACATCAACTATTAAAAACAGACAATTATGACACTGATCCTTGCCATCGTTCCGGTATTGCTCTTGATTGTATTAATGGCATTTTTTAAAATGCCGGGTGACAAAAGTAGCGTCATCTCCCTGATAGTAACTATACTGATAGCTCTTTTCGGATTCCATTATGCGGTAGATAACTTGGTATTTTCATTCGTATACGGTGCACTGAAAGCGGTTTCTCCCATCCTGATTATCATCCTGATGGCTATCTTCAGCTACAATGTATTGCTGAAAACAGAGAAGATGGAGATTATCAAACAACAATTCTCTTCCATCTCTACCGATAAAAGTATCCAGGTACTGCTCCTTACCTGGGGTTTCGGAGGGTTACTTGAAGCCATGGCAGGTTTTGGTACAGCTGTTGCCATCCCCGCCGCTATCCTGATCAGCCTGGGATTCAAACCCATCTTTTCAGCCACCGTCAGCTTGATAGCCAATAGTGTGGCTACGGCTTTCGGTGCCATAGGTACACCGGTACTGGTACTTGCCAAAGAAACCAATCTGGATGTACAGGTGCTGAGTACGAACGTCGTACTGCAACTTTCTGTACTAATGTTCCTGATACCGTTGGTACTACTCTTCCTGACCGACCCAAAAATAAAATCATTACCCAAAAACCTATTTCTGGCACTGCTGGTAGGCGCTGTATCTTTAGGTAGCCAGTACGTTGCGGCCCGATATATGGGAGCCGAATCACCGGCTATCATCGGCAGCATCTTGTCTATCGTCGTTATCGTCATTTATGGCAAACTGACTGCCCCAAAAAAAGAGAAAGCGCAGCAGAACGCACTGAAAGGGAAAGATATCCTGAATGCCTGGAGCATCTATCTGCTCATTTTACTGTTGATCATACTCACCAGCCCGCTTTTTCCGGGCCTCCGAAGTACGCTCGAAAACAATTGGGTGACACGCATCAGCCTCCCCATCAATGACTCCACCGTGAATTATACCATCGCCTGGCTGACACATGCAGGAGTGTTGCTTTTTGTAGGCACATTTGTAGGCGGTCTGATACAGGGAGCTAAAGTGAAAGAACTGTTCATTGTATTATGGAACACTGTAAAGCAGTTGAGAAAAACATTCGTTACCGTTATCTGCCTCGTAGGTCTATCCACTATCATGGATACGGCAGGCATGATTTCCGTGATTGCCACTGCACTCGCCACAGCTACCGGAAGCCTCTACCCTCTCTTTGCTCCGGTTATCGGTTGTTTGGGTACCTTCATCACCGGAAGTGATACCTCCTCGAACATCCTTTTCGGAAAGCTGCAAGCCAGCGTAGCAGGGCATATCAATGTCAGTCCCGACTGGCTATCGGCCGCCAATACGGTAGGTGCGACAGGAGGTAAAATCATCTCTCCTCAAAGTATTGCTATCGCCACATCAGCAGGCAACCAGCAAGGTAAGGAGGGAGAGATCCTGAAAGCAGCCATTCCTTATGCACTGGCTTATGTAGTCATAACGGGAATCATTGTGTATATATTCAGTTAACCATTAACGATATTGATAAAAAAGGTGTGTCGCAACTCTTATTCACCGTAGAGTTATGACACACCTTTCGTCTATTATATTAATCTATCTGATTTTTCAGAAACAGTTCATATAAAATCAGTTGACTATGATTTCTTATTTCAGATTCGTATTTGCATTCGTTTCTTTTTCAGGAATAGAATACAAATAATATATACTATTGGGCACAAACTTCGTTCCATCGGGGAAGCTGGTGAACCAATGACCTTCCGGATGATATTTTTTATAAGTACCGTTCTGTTGCCAGCAATCATATTCTTTGGCAGCTTCATCTTCGGTCAAAGCGACACGTACCACAGGACGTTGTGTACGGAGAACATCAGTAATGCCAAATCCTTCACCCCAAAGTTCACGGCGACGTTCCATCAGAATTTCATCAATCACCTGCTCCTGTTTTTTTCCGGTAAGATCATAATCGGCCAGTCCGCGGGCGTTTCTCAAAGTATTGAGCGGTTTTACGGCTTCGCCCAATTGACCTTTACGCGCCAAGGCTTCGGCAGCTATCAAATACATTTCGGCAGAACGCATGATGACAATATCGCCCGTCTGGTCGGAACGGATGCGGAACTTGCGGTATCCCAGATAACCTTCACGCATCCACTGGAACAATTCCAGACGGATATCACCTTCGGTAAAGGTGTCCTTGAAATGCGGATCGGCCATAAAACTATTGTATGAATCGGGTTCTACCACATCCAGATAATAGAAGTTATAGCTGGCATCGGACTGGCTGACAGATTGCGGATGTCCCCAGATCCACTCGGTATTCGATATATCGTTGAAGCCCATATAGTTTTTGGCATCCGTCATCAGAGTGTAACCTTTGGCAGCTTCCAATGCGGCTTTGGCGGCTTCGTCCCACTGTCCGGTAAGCAGATAAGTACGGGCCAGAAGTCCGTTTACCACATCGGTGTTAGGTTTGTATTTCGACTTGTCATTCGGACGTACATAACCGTCAAGAAGTCCTTTGGCACGGTTGAGGTCATTGATGATCTGTGTATAGATCTCTTCGAGCGTTGCCTTTCCTTTAGGTTTGGTATTCGGATTGGTCGGTTCGGTATACAACGGTACACAAAGAGCATTCTTATCTTTCAGATAGGTGAACTGATAATGCTGTGCCAAATGAAGATAACAGAAAGCACGTACGGCAAGTGCCTGTCCCTGGGCATGCCGGAACTCAAGTGTATCATCATCTCCGGTAGCTTGAATAGAAATGGCCGTATTACAGTTGTCAATGGTCTTATACATCAGATACCAGGCGAAAGTGGTACGTCCGTCGGAAGGCATCACCACGTCATTGAACTGATAAGAAGAATTAAACCCATACATAGGGCGCGAAACCACGTCGTCGGCCATCATGTCGTCCAGGCACATCAAAGCACGATAGCCGATGTTGGCATAAGTGGTACCATATTCGAATAGATTGTACCACGCACCGTTAAAGATGCGTTCGGCATTCGAAGGTACAGGTACGAGGCCGGAATCTACGGCATCTGTCGGCTTATTGTCGAGGAAGTCGCTGCTGCAACTCCCCAGGAACAAAAGGAAGAAGAGAAGGAGAAAGGAAAACTTACCTTTAGGGATCTTATCTCCGGAGGTATCACTCACGGAAGCCTCTCTCCCACCCTCTGTCCGAAGAAGAGGAGAAGAAGAGATATGTCTGTTATTGTTAAATCGTATTGTTCTCATATCATCTGTTATTTTATACTTTACTATATCTGTTATATGTGATTTATGCATGATTAAACCGGGGCGGAGCATACGATTGCAACAGCCCTTTTCCGGGGATTAAAGCCTTAGAACGAAACATTGATTCCTCCGGAAATGGAACGCATGGCCGGATAACGGTAATACGTCAGTCCACTGATATCCTGTTCGGGGTCGAGTCCCTGATTCTTCGAAACGGTAAGCAGATTATCGGCCTGCACAAACAATTGCAGGCTGTTCAGGCTGATCTTCTTTATCATCGGTTGCGGGAAGTTATACGATAGTGTGATATTCTTCATCCGCAGGAACGAGTTATTAAACAGGTTACGCGTCGAATTTGCATTCCAACTGTTCGATACGGTTTTCAGTGCCGGTACATCAGTATATCGATTCTCCGGTGTCCAACGGTTCAGAATTTCTGTCGACCAGGCACGTCCGGTAGAACTTCCGTTATGCCATAGCATAGTTACGTCACGGTCCACGATATAATTTCCGATACTATAGGCAAAAATTGTCGATAGTTCAAAACCCTTATACGAGAAAGCGGTATTAAATCCCCCGTACACTTTGGGTAAGGATGATTTGCCGGTATAGTAATAATCCGCCTGGGCATAGTCATTGGTAGTCGTACGCCCGGTGATCTTGTTATTGGCATCCTTCACATTTTTGTACCACAACGGATCACCGTTTTCCGGATCAACTCCCGCCCATTTCTTCATGTAAAAATCATAAACAGAACGTCCCACAGCCAGTTTATGAACTCCGCTCACAGGCATATCTTTCAATGGAAGGTCGGTCACGACATTCTTATAATGTGTCAGGTTAAGCCCCAATCGCCACATAAAGTCCCGGGTATGGATTAAGGTACCTTTCAGATCGATTTCAACACCGGTATTCTTCAGTTCGCCTACATTCTCGTCTACTGAATTATAACCGAGCGAGGGGGCCAGCGGACGGGAATAGAGCAAATCTTTCGAACGCCGCTGGAAGAAATCGAATGAACCGGAGAATCGGTTGTTGAACAACGAGAAGTCTATGCCGGCATTGAAGTTCAGGTTGGTTTCCCATTTCAGTTTTGGTGTAGCCAGACGATCGGATACCAACGCATTCTCTCCATTATTGCTCACCACCGAATAAAGTCCGCTGCTGGCATAATACGTTCCCAGGTTATCGTTACCCTGCGCACCATAACTGACCTTCAAAGTCAGGGCAGAAAGCCAGTCGCTCGCAGCTACCATGAAATCTTCACGGTCGATACGCCAGGAAGCACCGACGGACCAGAAATTACCCCAACGGGTTTCGGGAGCAAAACGGGAAGACCCGTCCCGCCGATACGAACCCGAGAAGAAATATTTGCTTTGATAGTCATATTGGGCATTTAGGAAATATCCCACCAACGAGTAATCTACGCGGTATCCTGTCCCTCCGGTTACCAACGAACCGACAGCCAGTTCGGGAAAATCAGGCAATGCCATGTTCGAACGGGATGCTCGCAGCACATCGTAACGGTAGGAATAGGCTTCTTGTCCGGCCAGCAGATTGAAATGATGCTCTCCGAGGGTTTTGTCATAAGTCAGGATATTATTCCAGGTCCACGAGAAAGTACGGTCGTTTTCACGGCTCGATGAACCTCCGGTGTTAACAGCCGGCCCTATTTTAGGATTGGTATAGTCGAGTGAATTATAGTTGATCAGGTCAAAGTTGAAACTGGTCTTAAACTTCAGCCCTTCGATAAAGGTAACTTCAAGGAAAGTACGTCCTGAAAATTCATCTTTCATACGTTCCGACTTATCATTGGGCAATGTGGCCGGAAGGTTCCAGTTAGCCATCGAACCGGACGGACGGTAAGAACCGAAATCATACATCCGCTGTCCTTCGGAATCCAGTTTATAGGTTCCATCTTCGTTCATCTGATAGATGGGATAGAATCCGTTCATCAAACGGCCGGCATTGATGACATTACTTGTTTTCGTATCCGATGATACGGGATAATTCTGCAAAGAGTGGGCAAAACTCATGTTCACTCCTCCCCGAAGCCACTTGGTCATCTGGCTTGTCACGTTCGAACGGAGATTAAAGCGTTCATAACCGGACTCCAACGCAATACCTTTATCATTCAGGTATCCGGCAGAGAAGTAGTATTGATTGGTTTTGCCGCCTCCTGAAACATTCAGTCCCAGTTCCGTACGAAGTGCCTGCTGCTCCATGGCATCCTGCCAGTCGAAGTTCCAGAGCGGAACGGCCCCATCCGCCAATTTTCCATCCGTACCTACCGGCTGAGGATATTTAGAGCCATAAGGATTGGGGCCGGCCCCCATCAGTTTTCCTACCAAGTCTTTAGAAGCTTTGATAGCTGCTGTCTGAGGAGTATAATTCTTTGTATCCAGTGCATATTGGTTACGCAAAGCCTCCCAATAAAGTTCGAAATACTGATCGGTGCCGATCCGGTCGTAATCACGTACCGCACGATTGGAACCACCGAAGCTGGCTTTCACGTTCACTGTAGTCTTCGAATCGCTTTGTCCCTGCTTGGTGGTGATAATAATCACACCGTTGGCTCCGCGCGAACCGTACAAAGCAGCTGAGGCCGCATCTTTCAGAACGGTCATCGATGCGATATCTTCGGGGTTGATAGAGTTCACACTACCGTCATAGGGCACACCGTCCACTACATAGAGAGGTGCACTGGATGCATTGATGGATCCGATACCGCGAATACGGATTGTGGCATCGGTACCCGGCTGACCGCTTGCGGCACTTGCCTGCAGACCGGCTACGGTTCCTTCAAGGGCACGTGATACGCTCGAGGTTTGTAACTTCGCTATCTCGTCACCTTTAACGGTAGAGGCGGCACCGGTGAAACTATATTTCTTGGCAGTGGCATAGGCTACTACCATTACTTCTTCCAATTGCTTACTGTCGGGCACCAGCTCGACATTGATCACTGAGCGTCCTCCCACTTTATGTTCCACAGATTTCAGTCCGATAAAACTGAATACCAGCGTACCATCGGACGGAACATTGATGGAATACTTGCCGTCAATACCGGTAATAGTACCGACGCCGGTTCCTTTCACTAATACCGACACACCGGGCAACGGGTCTCCTTCGGACACAACAGTGCCCGAAACACGTATGTCATTCATTGTTCCGGCACGTAATGCAACAACCGAAACGACAAAGAGCAACGTAAATAATAGACGTAAATTGGTCTTCATACCTTAAGTTTAGTTATGTTTAAATTAGAATCTTTTGTTTAACACACAATCCGGCAGATTGTTGTTAAAAGCCTTGAAATTGTTATCTTATTCTTGAAGGTGTGTCAAAAGCCACCTACATTTTTTAATTAATTTTCACGGATCATTTCCTGCTGCAAAAGTAGAGTATGGGGATTGTTCTTGAAATCCCCTTTATAAGGGATTCTTATACCGTCTTTGTGGTAGAGGAGAGGGCCCTGCTTACAAACCGATGCTATCCCTTGGTCATTCCGTAGATTCTTTGTAGCTTTGCCGCCGTCCGATGACCCGATATCACCATACGGCTTATGAAAAAAGAAAGGTACATATCACATTCGTTTATCCGCTTCCGCCAGTGGAGCCGGAAGGCTTATGCCATATTTGCCACTCTGGGTTTGTGTGTCACCATCGGACAGTTGAGAAAGAACATCACCGAATGTGCGTTGTGCAAGCAGCAAACTCCGCATACGACCGGACTTGATCCGCAACGGGAAACAGAAGATTCCGTTCCGGAAGAAGATTGGGAGAACCTCACGTTATCTCCCGAACCATTGCTCTTGCTTCTTACTCAACTCCAATCATCCAAATATTCTTATGCCGGTGCCGCACAGTCAACTGTTGTGACATCCGCCTCACACATTACACCTAAAGAGGTTGCCTCCCATCCCGATGGGACCGGCAACCTCTTTTTTAATATCCCCACCCTATGACTATCGAAGAAATAAAAAACCAAGTATTACAAGGAACGGCTATCAGCCGAGAGCAGGCCGAATGGCTGGCGCTCTATCCCCGTAAAGAAGAGTTGTATGATGCCGCACACGACATCACCACCGCCTGCGCTTCGCAGGAGTTCGACATGTGTTCCATCATCAATGCCCGCTCAGGGCGGTGTCCGGAAAATTGTAAATGGTGCGCCCAGTCATCTCACTACAAGACCAAGGCCGATGTATACGATCTGGTGAGCGCGGATGAGTGCCTGCGACAAGCAAAATACAACGAAGCACAAGGGGTCAACCGCTTTTCATTGGTGACCAGTGGACGCAAACCTTCTCCCAAAAACATGAAAGAGCTCTGTGTAGCGGCCCGGCGGATGCGTCGTCATTCGTCTATCCGGTTGTGCGCTTCGCTCGGACTGTTGGACGAAGAAGAGTTGCAGGCATTGTATGATGCCGGAGTGACCCGGTACCACTGTAACCTCGAAACGGCTCCTTCCCACTTCGACTCGCTCTGTACCACGCATACACAGGAACAAAAGCTGAAAACCTTGCATGCCGCACGACGAGTAGGGATGGACCTCTGCTGCGGAGGCATCATCGGCATGGGCGAAACTGTGGAACAACGGATCGAATTTGCCTTCACACTCCGCGATCTCAACATCCAATCCATCCCGATCAACTTGCTGCAACCCATACCCGGCACTCCGCTCGAGCATCAGTCTCCTCTCAGTGAAGAAGAGATACTGACCACAGTGGCTCTTTTCCGGTTCATTAACCCTGCGGCTTACCTACGCTTTGCCGGAGGACGCTCGCAACTGACACCAGAGGCCGTCCGGAAATCCCTCTATATCGGCATCAACTCCGCCATCGTAGGCGATCTGCTGACAACACTCGGCTCCAAGGTATCGGACGACAAAGAGATGATTCTCTCGGAAGGATATCACTTTGCCGACTCACAATTTGACCGCGAACATTTGTGGCATCCGTATACTTCAACTTCGAATCCGCTCCCGGTATATAAGGTGAAACGGGCTGACGGTGCCACCATCACGCTGGAAAGCGGACAGACACTGATCGAAGGAATGTCATCGTGGTGGTGTGCGGTGCACGGATACAATCACCCGATATTAAACCAGGCTGTACAAGATCAACTCAGCCGGATGTCGCATGTCATGTTCGGCGGACTGACGCACGATCCGGCTATCGAACTGGGCAAACTGTTGCTTCCGCTGGTCCCGCCCTCTATGCAAAAGATATTCTATGCCGATTCCGGCTCCGTAGCTGTCGAAGTTGCACTGAAGATGGCCGTACAATACTGGTATGCAGCCGGAAAACCGGAGAAAAATAATTTCGTCACCATCCGTAACGGTTACCACGGAGATACCTGGAATGCCATGTCGGTATGCGATCCTGTAACGGGGATGCACAGTATCTTTGGTTCGGCACTTCCCATCCGCCACTTCCTCCCTGCTCCCTCCTCCCGGTTCGGAGATGAATGGAATCCGGAAGACATCCGTCCGTTGGAGTATCTGCTGGAGAAACATGCCGATGAACTGGCAGCTTTCATCCTCGAACCCATTGTACAAGGTGCGGGAGGCATGCGTTTCTACCATCCGGAATATTTAAAAGAAGCTGCGCGCCTCTGCCACCGGTATGGGGTACTGTTGATCTTCGATGAAATAGCAACCGGATTCGGACGTACCGGAAAACTCTTCGCCTGGGAACATGCCGGAGTAGAGCCGGACATCATGTGCATCGGCAAAGCATTGACAGGTGGATACATGACCTTATCGGCAGTACTGACCACCAATGAAGTGGCAGACTGCATCTCCAACCATGCACCGGGAGCATTCATGCACGGGCCTACGTTTATGGGAAACCCGTTAGCATGTGCCGTAGCCTGCGCATCGGTACGGTTACTTCTAACTTCCGGCTGGCAAGAAAACGTAAAACGAATAGAAGCTCAACTGAACCGTGAATTAGCTCCGGCACGTGAGCTCCCTCAGGTAGCGGACGTCCGTGTACTGGGTGCCATCGGAGTGATCGAGATGAAAGAACCGGTGAATATGGCATACCTGCAACGCCGTTTTGTGGAGGAAGGCATCTGGCTCCGTCCGTTTGGCAAACTGATCTATGTAATGCCTCCGTTTATCATTACGCCCGAACAGTTGACCAAACTCACGGAAGGGATGATAAGGATCATAAGTAACGGCCTTCCCGGTTCCCAAACGAAATAGAGGCGAATCAAACTTCACCACAGAGTAACAAGAGTCTCACAGAGTTTCAATCTCTTGTTTATAAGATATTAAGAGAAAATAATCTCTGTGAAACTCTGTGCTACTCTGTGGTGAATCAAACTCAAAAACATTACAAATATGAATAAAAACCAAGAAACGGAAAGAGGTGAACTCACCCGTTTCCTTGACGAGCTGCAACTCCTTAAAAAGAAAGATAACTTCCGCACCCTTCCTACCCTGGTACATCAGGGCAAAGAGGTAATCATCGGGGGAGAACGGATGCTAAACCTTTCGTCAAATGATTATCTGGGGTTGGCTAACGACAGTGGACTGTTAAAAGCTTTCTGGCAGACAGTGAAGCCGGAAGAAATTAAGTTCTCTTCCTCTTCTTCCCGCCTGCTTACCGGCAATTTTGCCGCATACGATGAACTGGAAGCTACCTTGTCTTCCTTATTTGGAACAGAAGCGGCACTGGTATTCAATTGCGGATATCATGCTAATACCGGAATCCTACCTGCCGTATGCGACACAAAAACACTGATTCTGGCCGACAAGTTGATACATGCCAGCCTAATAGACGGCATTCGGCTATCAGATGCCAAATGTATCCGCTACCGGCACAACGAATACAGCCAGTTGGAAAGACTAGTAGAGACTTACCACAAAGAATATGAACAGATTATTATCGTTACCGAAAGTATTTTCAGTATGGATGGTGACGAAGCAGACTTACCCCGGTTGGTCAAACTGAAACGCAAGTATCCGAACGTATTGCTTTACTTAGACGAAGCCCATGCTGTCGGTGTCCGGGGAACCGGCGGACTGGGATGTGCCGAAGCATACGGATGCATATCGGATATCGACTTTTTGGTGGGCACTTTCGGAAAGGCACTGGCTTCCTCTGGGGCATATATCGTGTGCAGGCAGGTGATACGGGACTATCTGATAAATAAAATGCGTCCCTTTATCTTCACCACTGCACTCCCGCCTGTCACCCTGCAATGGACCTCATTTGTACTGCGCCATCTGGCGGAATATCAGGAGAAGAGGGAACACCTGGCAGCCATCAGCAGCAACTTGCGGACCGGCCTCCAGGAGAAAGGATACTTTTCTGCCTCGGCCAGCCAAATCGTACCCATGATCGCGGGTGAAAGTTCTTCCGCCGTCCGTATGGCAGAAGAGCTGCAACGCAAAGGATTTTATGCGTTGCCTGTCCGTCCGCCTACGGTACCGGAAGGAACTTCCCGTATCCGTTTTTCATTAACGGCAGACGTAACGGAAGAAGAAGTGAAAAGAGTGATAGCAACAATACGGCCTGTATCATCAAAGTAATAAACTTATGAAACTGAAAAGACTATATCCACCCCAAAAATCTGTAAACTCCCTTCACTCTGAGACAGGAACCGGATGTGAAGTCGCCGGATGCCCTCCCCTCCGAAAAGAGGCTCTCCTCTTCTTTGCCGGATGGGGAATGGATGAAACTCCCTTCATGCACAATCTCCCCCCAAATAAAGATCTGATAATCTGCTATGATTACCGTTCTCTCGATTTTGACAGCACATTGCTCTCCACGTATGACGGGATCTATGTTGTTGCCTGGTCCATGGGGGTATGGGCAGCTTCCCAAGTGTTACCGGACAGCAACCTCCCCCTCAAGCAAAGCATTGCCATCAACGGGACACCTTTCCCTATCGATGATATGCGGGGAATTCCTCCCGCCATATTTGAAGGTACACTCAATAATCTCAATGAAGCGACCCTACAGAAGTTCCGCCGGCGAATGTGCGGATCGGGAAGTGCCTTTCAGGCTTTCCTGGAAATAGCTCCCCAACGACCGGTAGAAGAATTGAAAGAAGAACTGGTGGCCATCGGCAGACAATACAGCGAACTGCCCCCATCCACCTTTGTCTGGAATAAGGCAATCATCGGAGAATCCGATCATATCTTCCCACCGAAGAACCAGGAACAGGCCTGGCAAAAATATTGCAATGAAATTCAGCGATATGACGGAGCACATTATGACGAAAAGATATTGAAAGAAAATCTCGCTCCTGCTGCTGCTTCCTCCAAACTACTGATCGCCCAACGCTTCACGAAAGCAATCGGCACCTATCCGCACGAAGCCCGGGTACAACAACAAATCGCCCGGAAAATGTGCAGTTTGTTGCAGCAACACCTCCCTGCGCACTCCCTCCGCCGTGTTGTAGAGTTCGGCTGCGGGACGGGTACTTATTCGCGTCTGCTACTCCGTTCGTTCCGCCCGGAACACTTGCTGCTGAACGACCTTTGCGAAGAGATGCGCCATAGCTGCAGAGATATCCTGAACGAGCGGGTCTCCTTCTTGCCCGGAGATGCCGAAGCACTTGACTTCCCGCACGGAACGGAACTGATCACTTCCTGTTCCGTCCTGCAATGGTTCGAACATCCCGATGCTTTTTTCCGGAAATGTGAAAACATCCTGAATGCGCAGGGATACATTGCCTTCAGTACTTTCGGAAAAGAAAACATGAAGGAGATTCGCCAACTGACCGGACAGGGACTCGCCTACCGTTCGAGAGAAGAGCTGACTGCCTCGCTCTCGGCACTATACGACATTGTGCACACGGAGGAAGAAGTCATCTCACTGAATTTCAACAATCCGATGGAGGTGCTTTATCATCTGAAGCAGACCGGAGTAACAGGTACTTGTAACCAAAGCTGGACCCGGAGCAAACTGAACCTCTTCTGTCAGGAATACGAACGTCTGTTCAGTCCCGGCAAAGGTTCTGTTTCACTGACCTACCACCCCATCTATATAATAGCAAAAAAGAGATAAGAAAAACGACCTGCGGGTCTCAAACAAAAGAAGTATGAAAAAGAATGTGTATTTTATCAGCGGCATCGATACAGATGCAGGCAAGAGTTATGCCACAGGATTCCTGGCACGCGAACTGAACCGGAAAGGGCAACGCACCATTACTCAGAAATTTATCCAGACAGGCAATACAGGCCACTCGGAAGACATCGACCTGCACCGCCGCATCATGGGCATCGCCCCCACTGATGACGACCGGGAAGGACTGACCATGCCCGAAATCTTCTCTTACCCCTGTTCTCCACACCTCGCTTCACGCATAGACGGACGTCCCATCGACTTTGACAAAATAGAACGTGCTACAGAAGAGTTGAGCCGCCGTTACGACGTTGTCCTGCTCGAGGGAGCCGGAGGCCTGATGGTGCCGCTTACCGACGAATTGCTCACGATTGACTATATTGCGCAGAAGGAATACCCGCTGTTGTTTGTCACTTCCGGCAAACTGGGCAGTATCAACCACACATTGCTCAGCCTGGAAGCCATTAAAAACCGGGGGATCAAACTGGATACCGTTCTCTACAACCTCTACCCGACGGTAGAGGACCGGACGATACAGGAGGATACACAACTCTTCATCCAACGGTATCTGAAGAAAGATTTTCCGGAGACTAAATTCTGCATGGTACCGGAATTATAAAAAGTCTACAGGGAACATCAGAAACCACTATAGATGATACAGATTAGCGCAGATTAAGTGCCCTGTTTAAATTTTCCTTGAATAAATTTACAGGAATTTTATTGACCTGTTTTGAGTTTTTTCTCGGTCTATTTCCCCGTTTTTACCCGTCACATAGCCCGCTATGCTCCTTGCAAAAACCGGAAAACATCCCTGAAAACAAATCTCAAGCAAAATTAAAACAGGCTCTAAAAGAGTGAACGACCGATTGTCAGCACAAACTACCTGCGGTAATCTGTATAATCTATGGTGAAAAAGCCTCTTGAAACATCTTCTGAAACCGTTCTTTTAGCTGAACTTTTTACCTATGACAAGCGTTTATAACCATGACATTAGGTTTTAGACACATCAGGTTAAATAGAAGTTTTCAGTATGAGTTTCAACATTGTAAAAAACGACAAGAAGCGTGTCATCATCGTAGGTGGTGGCTTCGGCGGTCTTAAATTGGCCAACAAGCTAAAAAAGTCTGGTTTCCAGGTTGTTTTAGTCGATAAGAACAATTATCACCAGTTTCCTCCCCTTATTTATCAAGTCGCTTCAGCCGGACTTGAACCCAGTTCCATCTCTTTCCCGTTCCGGAAGATTTTTCAGAAACGAAAGGACTTTTACTTCCGTATGGCAGAAGTACGGGCCATCTTCCCCGAGAAAAAGATGATTCAGACTTCCATCGGTAAAGCAGAATACGACTACCTGGTACTGGCAGCCGGCACCACCTCCAACTTCTTCGGCAACGAGCACATTGAAGAAGAGGCCATGCCTATGAAAACCGTTTCGGAAGCCATGGGACTGAGAAATGCCCTACTGGCAAACTTTGAACGGTCGATCACTTGCAGTACGGAACGTGAACGGCAGGAGTTGCTCAATGTCGTTGTTGTAGGCGGAGGGGCCACCGGAGTGGAAATAGCCGGAGTGCTTTCGGAAATGAAGAAGTTCGTACTGCCCAACGATTATCCGGATATGCCCAGCAGCCTGATGCACATCTACCTGATTGAAGCGGGCGATCGTCTCCTGGCGGGAATGTCCGAAGATTCATCCCGCCATGCCGAACAGTTTCTGCGTGAAATGGGAGTCAACATCCTGCTGAACAAGCGGGTGACGGATTACAAAGATCATAAAGTGATGTTGGAAGACGGTACAGAGATAGCGACACGTACGTTTATCTGGGTGAGCGGCGTGGCAGCCATCACTTTCGGCAATATAGACGGAGAATTACTGGGACGCGGAAGAAGAATCAAAGTAGACGAATTCAACCGTGTACAGGGAACAGACACTATTTTTGCCATCGGGGACCAATGTATTCAGACTACGGACAAGAACTATCCTAACGGACACCCGCAACTGGCACAAGTGGCCATCCAACAAGGCGAACTGCTTGCCAAGAACCTGCAAAGACTACAGAAAGGCAAGCCGATGCAGCCGTTCCATTACCGGAACCTGGGATCGATGGCAACCGTAGGGCGCAATCGCGCCGTGGCAGAGTTCAGTAGTTTCAAAACCGCCGGATGGCTGGCTTGGGTGATGTGGCTGGTCGTCCATTTACGTTCGATCCTGGGAGTACGCAACAAAGCAAACGTCCTACTGAACTGGGTATGGAATTACTTTACTTACGACCAGTCTCTGCGCATGATTGTCTATGCAAAGAAGGCGAAAGAGGTGCGTGACCGGGAAGAACTGGAAGCGAAAACGCATTGGGGAGAAGAAACCCAGACGCAACAACCCAACGGCTAAAGTTCACCACAAAAGGCACTGAGGATGTCATAGTTCACCACTGATTACACGGATTTACAAGATAGATTTTTAATCTACTGATAACCAATAATATTTATCTGTATAATCTGTGGTGAACTATGGCACCCTCATGCACTCTGTGCCGAATGCGACTTATTTTATTCCGGAATCTTACTCATACCGCAATGACCGTGCCGGTTTGCCTACGATAATCTTCACCGTCTGGCAGGCTACCGTCACAAACGAAATCAACAGCATCAACACTACCGGAACTGCAAAGAACCATATCTTCAGATCGGTACGGAAAGCATAATGACTCAACCAGGCATTCATACTGAACCAGGCAACGGGCAACGCAATGATTACCGCTATCAGGATCAATTGGAAAAAGCCTTTACCCAGCTGATAGAACAGATTCCAACGGGTAGCTCCCAATACTTTCCGGATACCCATCTCCTTGGTACGGGTAGTGCAGGAGAACATCACCAATACCCACAATCCCAGACATGAGATGAAGATGGCCAGTCCGGTGAAACAACCGATCATGACACCAAACACCTCGTCCTGACGATACTGATGATCGAAGAATTGATCGAGAAAGAAGAAGTCATAGCTGGAATCCTCGAAATAGCGATGCCAGATCTCCTCCACCTGCGAAACCAATTCCTTCGGGTCGCCGGACTTCATCACAATGGAGATGTAGCGTTGCGGCAGCCAACCGATCTTATCTTTGTGGATCAGCATAATCGGGGTATAATTCTTGTTGAGTGCCTGCTGATGGTAGTCCTTCACCACTCCGATAATCTGCATCGAAGCATCGGTACATTCCACCTCTATCTCCTCGCCGAGAGCCTCTTCGTTAGAGGCGATTCCCAGGTTACGGACAGCAGACTCGTTGACCACCAACTTATTCACATCGTCTCCATAATCTTCGGAGAATCCGCGCCCTGCCACCAATTGCAGTCCATAAGCATCAATATAATCCGGGTCGCATACCAACATTTCATAAAGGCGATTCTGCTTCAAAGCATCACTCTTTCGCCTGTTAGACAAGAAGGTAGCCACCTCTTCGCCCGGCACGGCACCCGAGAAGGTAACTTTGTCTACCAAAGGCAGGCGGGCAATGGCCTTCTTCATGGCTTCGAGTTTCGTGTTCATGCCTTCGGTCCGTCCGGGAAATTTGACAACCAGAGTCTGGTCCGTCTTCACTCCCAGCGACTGATTGCGCATGAAGTTCAACTGCGCAAACACAATCAATGTGCCGCAGAGCAGAATCATAGATGCCGTGTACTGAACGACTACCAATACTTTGCGAGTGCCTTCGCCCGACTTGCTGTTCAGGAACTTTCCCTTCAGCAACGTAATCGGTTTCCGGTTGAGAAGCGCCAATGCAGGATAGTAACCGGAGAGGAAAATTCCCCCTACAAATACGATTAAAAGCAAAAGCCACCAGTATCCCGTCAGCCAAACGGAGAAAGTTACCGTACGGCTTACCAACTGATTGAAGTATGGCAAGATCAACTCGATCAGTCCCACTGCCAGTACCAATGCAACCAGGTTCATGACCAAGGCCTCAAACAAGAATTGAGATACAAGCTGCTTGCGGAAAGCTCCTATTACCCGGCGCACTCCTACCTCCTTGGCACGTTCCATCGAGCGGGCCACAGTCAGGTTGATATAATTGATCCAGGCAATAGCCAAAATGGCAATTGCAGCAAAGATCAGGGCGATCATGGCCGTACGGTTTCCCTTGATTTCGGCCTCGTAACCAACTTGCGGTTTAAGATGAATATCGGCAAGCGGTGTCAGTGACACACCCCATATTTTATTTTTCAGCGCCTCGTCCGTCTTATACTTCTCCGACATTGCCGGAAACGCCTTTTCTATCTCTTCCTTCCTTTCGGGCGAATCGAGCAGCACATAAGTATAAACCTCGTGCTTGTACCAATAGTCATGCAGATATTGCCCGAGTGACTTATAGGAAATCAGGAAATTATAATGGATATGCGAATTGGAAGGCATCTCTTTCATCACCCCTGTCACTTCGCAAACCACCTTGTCATACGGTCCCGTAAAGATAAGTATCTTTCCGATGGGGTCTTCGTCCTGAAAATACTTCCGGGCAATACGTTCGGTGATGACCACCTGGCGGGGCATGGAAAGGCAAGTGGCCTTATCTCCTTTCACCAGCTCGAAATCGAACAGGCGGAAGAAACCGGGATCGGCATAAGCTATCTGGTTTTCGCGCAAAGTCAGTTCACCGTACTTCACTATCTGCTCGGGCTGATACAAGGAAACCACCCGCGTATAGTCTTCAATTCCGGCCAGATTCTCTTTCATGGCCGAACCATAACCAAACGAACTGCTGGCCCAATAGTCGGTCTGTACTTCGCCTTCATAGAAAGTGCTTTCCACACGGAAAATGCGTTCGTACTTCTCGTGCATCTTGTCGAAACTGAACTCAAAAGTGACATAAGTCAATATCAGCAAGGCAGATGCCATGCCGACTGCCAATCCGAAAACATTGATGAAACTGAATCCTTTCCGTTTCATCAGGTTACGATAGGCACTATTCCAATAATTCCCTATCATACGCTCTCTGTATTAGTCCCGGAAGTTTCGTCCAGCGGACGGTTGATATTCTCGGCTACGATCTTCCCATCGAGCAGGCGGATAATCCGGTGGGCATAAGTCGCATCACGCTGCGAGTGAGTAACGATGATGATGGTAGTCCCCTGACGGTTCAGTTCCCGTAGTAGCTCCATCACTTCCACACCGTTTACCGAGTCGAGGTTTCCGGTCGGTTCATCGGCAAGCAACAATTTACAGTCCGTCACCACGGCACGGGCTATGGCGACGCGCTGTTGTTGTCCACCGGAAAGCTGTTGCGGAAAATGATTGGCACGGTGCAACAAATTTACTTTCTCAAGTACCTGTTTCACCTTTTCTTTCCGTATGGCAGGTTTCATGCCCAGATATACCAGAGGAAGCTCCACATTCTCGTATACGGTCAGTTCGTCAATCAGGTTGAAACTCTGGAAAATAAATCCCAGATTTCCCTTACGCAGAGCCGTCAGTTGGTTCTCGTTCATCTTATCCACCTGTTTGCCTTCGAAGAAGTAAGAGCCGGAAGTGGGTGAATCGAGTGTACCCAGGATATTCAGCAGAGTAGACTTGCCACACCCGGAAGGGCCCATGATAGCTACAAATTCTCCCCGCTCCACTTGCATAGTCACTTCATTCAACGCTTTGGTCTGCACCTCCTCGGTGGTGAAGAGCATAGACAGTTTTTCTGTTTTAATCATAATCGTTATATATTATATTAGTTATTCATATTTTAAAATGCGCATAGGTTTCTGGCGGATGGTACGCCATACCTGTTGGAGCACAGTGAGAAAGGCTATCAGCATCAGCAGTACAAAAGTGGCTGCATATATCCACCAGGACAGCGAAATGTGGAAAGCGTACGTTTCCAGCCAAGCATTCATCAGCACTGCCGATACAGGAATACCGATTGCAGATGCCAATACGGTAAGCAACAACAGTTCTTTGGTCAGGACAAAGAACAGGCTGGTTTTATTTGCGCCGAGCACTTTGCGGATACCCACCTCCTTCAAACGTGACAAGGTGGAAAACAGGGTTACAATCCACAATCCAAGGCAAGCAACAAATACGGCAAGCAATGAGGCGCTGGCAAATATCCAGCCAAAATTACGATCGGATTTGTATAGGAATTCATTAAAATCATTCAAAAAGAAATAAGAAAATAAAGAAGTCGGGAAGTATTCACGATACATCTGTTCAATTTCCGTCAAGACGCCGGCATCCCCCTTTCCTTTCAGACAGACAGAAATATAAGGCGTTGCAATAAAAGGAACACGCTCTTTCAAAAAGAAAATGATAGGCTTGTAAGCCACGGCAAGCGATTGCTGGTGGTAGTTCTCCACCACTCCTATTATCTCAAGCGGGTCACTAACCACTTCCATTTTAAGTTGTTGCCCCAACGCCGCTTCTGCCGATTCGTAGCCCAACAGCCTGACAGCTTCTTCGTTAAGCACCACCCGGTTAAGATCGCCACCATAATCTTCGGAAAAACTTCGTCCGCAAATCATACGAGGCATATAGGCAGACAAATAGTCGTAGTCTACAGAAAACATCTGTATCAATTTTACTTGTGAGGGATCGCTTCCATACGGCCGATTGGTAAAATAGTTGGCAACTTCCACACCGGGAACAGCTCCCGAAACTGTCACGTGACTTACATCCGCCCGTTGCTTCAAACGTTTGGTGAAACTCTCCATGCGCAGCGACAGTCCCTCGGTGAACGAAGGATATTTAATGACCAGAATGCGGGTATTCAGATCCGATTCGGCCTCACGCTGCATGTAACGGACCTGTTGAAACACAGTAAACGTACCTGCAATCAGAACAAAAGAAGCCAGGAACTGAACAACAATCAACGCCTTTCTGATCCGGTTGCCTCTCTTTCCGTGCAACAGTTTACCGCGCATAATCTCCGACGGACGGATAGTGACCATCAGCCAGGAAGGATAAAGCCCTACAACCAACGTACCGATGATAACCACTCCGGCTACAATCCCCCAAAAAGCGGGTTGCATAAGTATGTCTGTCCCGAAGTTTTGCCCTGCCCAGCGATAGACAAGGGGTAAGAGGAGTTCCAGCCAGCCGAAAGCTATCAACGTAGCCAGCAAGTTCATGAAACCGGACTCAAGAAGTCCCTGAATAATAATCTGACGGCGCGAAGCACCAAAAGCTTTACGGAGTCCGAACTCCCGTCCACGCTCCAAAAAGCGGGCTACGGTCAGGTTCAAGGCATTTGCCCAACCTATCAGCAGCAGAATGGCGGACATTACGAACAAAATAAGAACCGCCGTCCGGCTTCCTTTCACCTCTTTCTCGTATGCTTTTTGCGGAGTAAGGTGAATATCTTTCAACGAGATCAGTTCTACAGCCCAGGTTTTATGTTTCAGTGCATCAGTCTTGTACTTGTCGGATATGTCACGGAAAGCCTGTTCAATTTCTCCCGGAGTCTTTCCGGGCATCAGGCGGACGTAAGTATATACACCGTGAATGTACCAGATGTCCTGCCGTTCCTTGGGAATCGTATTGTAGGAAAGCAGGAAATCGTAATGCAGGTGCGAACGGACAGGCATATCGGCAATAATGCCCGTTACTTCAAAGTTTTGCTGTGATGAAGAGGTACTGAAGGTCAGTATCTTGCCTATCGGGTCTTCTTCACCAAAATAGCGGCTTGCAGCGCTTTCAGTCAGTACCACCGTATTAGGGCGTACCAGTTGCCCGGTCTTTTCTCCTTTAACTATAGGGAAGTTGAATATTTCGAAAAAGGCAGGCTCGGTATAGCAGTAATGTTCCTCGGCAAATCTCCTGTCGAAGTAATTCACCACCTGCTCGCGATCCTGAGCCGTAACACGGACGTACTTCTCAATTCCCGCTATTTCCCTGTTCATGGCAGGAGCATGCCCATAAGCCGTAGTCGCCCAATTATCCGTCAGCATCTCGCCCTCATACAGTCTGCTTTCAACACGATACACACGGTCGGTATCATGAAATGAATCATAACTTAACTCCGACCAGACATAAAGCATAATAAGAAGTGCCGCTGCAATGCAGACCGACAACCCTGTTATGTTTATCAGCGTCAGAGACTTTTTAACCCGCTGGCTTCGTATCACTTGCGAAATGTAGTTCATAGTATTCGGTTCTTATTTCAATATAAGTTTCTCGTTATCCCCAAACAATTCATATCCGGATACAATCACCCGGTCGCCCGGTTTCAATCCCTCAGTCACTTCATAATATTGCGGATTCTGCCGTCCGATCCGGATGGGACGGCGCGTGGCAAATTTACCACTTTCGTCAACAACATACATCCAGCGGCCCCCGGTTATTTGAAAGAATCCTCCACGAGGTACAAGAATGGCCTGGGCAGGATCTCCCAACTGAAGATTGATGTGATACGTCTGCCCGGCACGGATGTTTTCGGGACGTCCGGCAGTAAACTGAAGGTCGGTACGGAATTGTCCCTCTTTTACTTCCGGATAGGGTTTGGTCACTTCAAGTTTATAGTTGCCTCCGTCACGGGTGAAATCCGCCGGAAGTCCGGGAACCACCCGTTCCACATAATGCTCATCGATCTGTGCCTGCACTTTCAGATCGGGTGTAATGATCTGTCCGATATGCTCGCCGGCAGCAATGGACTGGCCGATCTGGGCATCGAGATTGCCCACCTGTCCATCGATGGGAGCTTTTACCTTCAGGTTTTCCACCCGCTCGCGTACCAGGGCGAGGCTGCGCTTCATATTACGGATGTTTTCATCGAGACTATGAACCTGACTCTCCCTGAAAAAATTGTCCTGACGGATGCGTTCGTCAATGACTTCCAGTTGTGCCCTTGCCGCTTCGTACTCTTCGGCAGCCAGCCGAAACTCCTCTTCCGCTATCAGCTGCTCTTTGATAAGGCGGCTGTATTGCTCGTAACGCCGTTGTTTCACTGCCAGTTCCTTATTCAGGCCGATGCGTTCCTGTTTCAGCCGCAGATGTTCCTGCTCCATGCTGATGCGGGTATTGCGCAACTCGTTCTCCTGATAGGCCAGATCGGCTTCGCTCTGCATGATTCCGATGTTCAGGAGCGGATTGCTGAGACGAAGAATCACATCGCCTGCCTTGACGATGGCTCCTTCTTCTTTCAGGCGCTCTTCCACACGGCCTCCTTCTATCGCATCCATATAAATGATGCGGTTGGGCATCACTTGTCCGATAACCCGGATGTAATCACTGAACTCTCCCCGGGTAACTGTAGCAATGGTCAGCCGGTCTTTTTCCACATTCATAGAAGAGGAAGTGTCTCTGAAAATAAAGTAAAAAACAAGTCCCACCAATACCACGGCTCCGGCGACGGCATAATAATGCTTCCGCTTCATTCCGGGCTTGCGTTCGATCATTGTATCCATAGATAATTATTGCTTTATATATAATTCACGTTTGTTTATAAGGTCATATCATCGGGCCGTAGAGAAACGGTGTACGAGTTGTACAACTGGTACATGACGAGTTGAGCAACTGGTATACGACGAGTTGTACAACTCGTCCATCACTCTTCACCGGGCAACGTACAGAAGCTCCCCGTGCGATAATAGGTTTCCATCTTCAAAGTCATATCTACCTGCAAGCGTACCCGCGCCAACTCGGCTTTGGAGGAGATGAAGCGATTGCGGGCCTCCATCAACTGAAAGACGGAGATAAGCCCCTCTTCCCATTTCCGTTCGGATTCTTTCAGTACCAGCTCTTCGGCTCTGAACTGCTGCAACACTTGCCGGAATTCATCATAACCGGAACGGAGAGAAAGAACCGTTTGCTCCACCTCCGTATAGAGTTGTTGCTTTTGCAGTTCTTCCTCGTTCCGGAGGCGGAATATATTCAACTTGTGTTTGCGCAGGGTGGTCAGTCGTTCCAGCCCGCTCAGCAGAGGGATGGAAATACCGATACCGATATACTTGCCTAAATTGTCGTTCAACTGTTTGGTAGAAAAACCATCGAGGTAACGGGAAGCCATTGAAAAGCGGGCAAAGACGGTTGGCGAAAATTTACCTCCTGCCATGGCATACTCCTTACGGGCTGCACGTTGCCTGAGTTCCATCATCCGCATCGAAGGCATCGCCACCAGAGATTGCGTATAGAGTTCTTCCGTTTGTGGCAGCGGATAGGCCGAAAGAAGTTCGTAGTTGATAGTATCTTGTACGGCCAGCGTATCCTCGGCATGCAGATTCAATAGCTGCTTCAAGCGGAGCAATGCCAGACGACAACCATTCTGACGGGCCTGATAGCGGTAAATATCACCTTCGCGACGGGCTTTGACTTCCTGCAAATCAGAAACCGACTTCAATCCCAACTCGACGAAGGCCTCGGTCTGTTTGAGATAACGCTCGCTAAGGCGGCTCTGCTCTAAAGCCAGATCGAGCATCCGCTCTTCAAGCAGAAGTTTATAATAGGCATCCGTCACCTGACAGGCCAGTTCGTTACGGCGTTCTTTCAAAGCCCACTCACTCCGGTTGCGGTTCATCTTCTCAAAACGTACCCGATTGATACGGGTGAAACCCTCAAAGAGCGAAAGGGTCATGTCCAGCCCGACGGTTCCTTCATCAAAGGTATCGTTGGTATATCCGTTGGTATTCGGGTCGATGGAACGCCCGAAGTTACGTCCGGCTTCGGCCGATACACTGACACGGGGCAGGAAACTCGCCACAGAAGAGATGTAATCCATCCGGGCTTCTTTGATATCTATCCCGCTATTCCGTAAAGACGGATTCTGTTTCCATGCAATACGGATACATTCGTCGAGCGACCTCTCTGCTTGTGCAAACAAGAGAGTTGAAAAAAGAAGAAAGGTACAAAATGATATAAAATGTTTCATGTCAATCTAATATGCAAACGCTGTGCCAAAAGTAACAATCAACTTATAATCAGATAGATACAATTCAACCATATACAATAGTGTCCAATATCTGGACGCCACCGTGTACAGATATTGGACACTTGACGATTGTTTCCCACTGGAATACTTTCTGATACTTCTCCGGCATAAATTCTCAATCCGAAAACGTCTAAATATTGGACACTCTCTTGCAGGGAGTTACAAAAACAAATATCTTTACCACGAACTTAAAAAAGGAAGCGAATCAAAAGGAGATGCTATGAACACAGGAACCATTCTGATTGTAGACGATAACAAAGGAGTATTGGCCTCACTCGAACTTCTGCTCGAAAACTACTTCAGCAAGATACTGACAGCTTCGAATCCAAATCAGATCACCGCCCTGCTGACAACGCACCGCATCGATGTAGTCATCCTGGACATGAACTTCTCGGCGGGTATCAACAATGGCAACGAGGGACTTTACTGGTTGGGGCACATCCGGCAGATGGCTCCCACCCTACCCGTAGTGATGCTGACAGCTTACGGAGATGTGGAACTTGCCGTTAAAGCACTTAAAAACGGTGCAGCCGACTTCCTGCTGAAACCATGGGACAACCAGACCCTGATCGACAAGGTGACGGAAGCCTACCGTAGCCGCAAAGCTCCGGAACATACTGCAAAAGTTGACAGGGCTGAGGGATTCGAAATGCTGGTGGGGCGTTCGCCTGCCATGTTGCAACTGATGAAAGTGGTATCGAAAGTGGCACGCACGGACGCCAACATCCTGATAACGGGAGAAAACGGAACAGGCAAAGAAATACTGGCACGGGAGATACACCGCCTCTCACCTCGTGGCGCACGTCCGATGCTGAACGTAGATATGGGGGCCATCAGCGAGTCGCTGTTCGAAAGTGAACTGTTCGGACACGAACGGGGAGCTTTCACCGATGCCCACGAAAGCCGTCCCGGAAAGTTCGAAGCGGCCAACGGCAGTTCACTGTTCATGGACGAACTGGGCAACCTCCCTCTCCCACTCCAAACCAAGCTCCTCACCGTATTGCAAAGCCGGAATGTGACTCGTCTGGGCAGTAACAAAGTGATTCCGGTCGATATCCGCCTGATTTCGGCAACGAACAAAGATATACCGGAAATGGTGAAGCAGGGCATGTTTCGCGAAGACCTGTTCTACCGCATCAACACCATTCATCTGGAACTGCCTCCCCTACGTGAACGGGGAGATGATATCCTACTCTTTATCGACTGCTTCTTACGTAAATTCACCTCTAAATATCAACGGCAGGAAATACGGATACACGAGCAGACTGTCGAAAAATTACGCAGTTATCATTGGCCGGGCAATATAAGGGAGTTGCAGCACACCATCGAAAAAGCGGTCATCTTGTGTGAAGGCAGCGTAATCCGCCCCAAAGATATCTTGGTGAAACAGACCTGGCAACCGCAGGCAACCGCCACTGTCCCCAATCTGGAAGAGGTGGAGCGGAGGGCCATCGAAACTGCCATCCTGCAAAACAACGGTAACCTGACTGCCGCAGCCGAACAATTGGGAGTGAGCCGGCAAACATTATACAATAAACTCAAACGATTCAAACTCTGACCCTAATGATATTCAGTCAACGCATCTATTTCATCATACTGTTTCACGTATTGCTGATACTGGTCACAGCAGGCACCGGACTATGGTTGGTCGTGTCACATACGGGATACATCATCGGCGGTATACTGCTGCTCTGTTCGCTGTTCCAGATCGGTGCATTGACCCGGCAGTTGAATACGTTTAACCGGAAAATCAGACTGTTCTTCGACGCCGTGCAGGATAAGGATAATATGCTCTACTTTCCGGAGGCAAATGTCGGCAAAGAGCAGGCACAGCTGAACCGCTCCCTCAACCGGCTTAACGACCTCCTTGCCCGCACCAAAGGCGAAAGTCACAAACAAGAACATTTCTATCAATCACTGCTCGAGGAGGTGCCTAGCGGCGTGCTTGCCTGGGACGACTCAGGTAGAATCATTATTGCCAACAGTGCCGCTTTCTCGCTGCTGAAATGCAACCGTCTCTATACCGAAACCCAATTGGCACAACTGCTGAATGCAACCGGTATCCGCAAGAGTCTCAGCATATCGGAGAAAAAGATGATTCTGGACGGCGAAACCATCACCATCTTGTCCATCAAAGACATCGGCGACGAATTGAGCGATAAGGAGAACGAATCATGGAGC
Source organism: Bacteroides fragilis NCTC 9343 (assembly GCF_000025985.1). Taxonomy (NCBI): domain Bacteria; kingdom Pseudomonadati; phylum Bacteroidota; class Bacteroidia; order Bacteroidales; family Bacteroidaceae; genus Bacteroides; species Bacteroides fragilis. The sequence goes on along the minus strand of NC_003228.3, from coordinate 1,867,251 downwards.
AAACTGACGCATGTGCTGACGCATGAAATCATGAATACCATCGCACCGATCCTTTCACTCTCACAAACCTTGTCCGAACGTCCGGATATCAACGAAAAATCGGCCCGCGGACTACGGATTATACAGGCTCAGAGCGAACGGCTGATGGAGTTTACGGAGTCATTCCGGCATCTGTCCTATCTCCCCCATCCGGAAAAAAGGCGCTTCGCATTGACCGAGATGCTCCGCAATCTTGAAGAATTGCTGCAAAGCGACTTTCGGGAACGCGGCATCCGGTTCATGCTGCAATGCGTGCCGGACCCGATAGAAACAGATGGTGATCCCAATCAACTGTCACAAGTCTTTCTTAATCTGCTGAAAAATGCGATGCAGGCACTCGAGGGACAGGCGGACGGAAGAATCATTCTCCGTGTACGGCGGGCAGACCGTCTGCAGGTCGAGATAGAAGACAATGGCCCCGGCATACCGGAAGAGATACGGGAACAGATCTTCATTCCGTTCTTCACAACGAAAACGGAAGGAAGCGGAATCGGGCTCAGTCTTTGCAAACAGATCATCCGGCAACATGACGGACACTTATCCATCCGGGAAAGCCGTCCGGGACAAACTATTTTCAGTCTCGATCTGCCTTAGGAGCGAAACATTTTAATTGGTGTAATGTTATAAATAGAGAGGAATCTCTATTCTCCTTTTTATTTATTATGAAAGAAAAATATTGGAAATATTCTCTGATTATTATCATTATCGGACTGGGCATTATCTTGTTCCGGCAAATCACTCCCTTCCTCGGCGGATTACTGGGGGCACTCACTATCTACATCCTTGTACGCAAACAGATGATCTATCTCGGTGCACGAATGAAACGAAGCTTCGCAGCACTGCTGATCACAGGAGAAGCCATTCTGTGCTTCCTGGTTCCCATCTCGCTGATTGTATGGATGCTGGTCAATAAATTGCAGGATATCAACCTGGATCCCCAGGCCATCATTACCCCTGTCGAAGAGTTAGCGGGAATCATTAAAGCAAAAACAGGATATGATGTGCTGGGCAGTGACACACTTTCATTCATCGTCTCCCTGCTTCCCAAGATAGGGCAGGCAGTGATGGGAGGCATCAGCAGTTTTGCCGTCAACCTGTTTGTATTGGTCTTCGTACTGTACTTCATGTTGATAGGAGGAACTAAAATGGAAGCCTACATCGACGACATCCTGCCTTTCAACGAAAAGAATACCCGGGAGGTAACCCATGAAATCAATATGATTGTCCGTTCCAATGCCATTGGCATTCCCTTGCTTGCAGTCATTCAGGGAGGGGTAGCCCTGATCGGTTATTTCATCTTCGGAGCACCGAATGCCTGGCTGATAGGAGTGCTGACCTGCTTCGCCACAATCATCCCGATGGTGGGGACAGCCTTGGTATGGTTTCCGGTAGCCGCCTATCTTGCACTGACCGGCGAGTGGGCAAACGCCATCGGACTGGCGGCTTACGGTGGAATTGTCGTCTCGCAATGTGATAACCTGATACGGTTTATCCTCCAGAAGAAAATGGCAGACACCCATCCGCTAATAACCATCTTCGGCGTAGTCATCGGATTATCCTTGTTCGGATTCATGGGAGTCATCTTCGGACCGCTTGTGCTGTCGCTGTTCTTGTTGTTTGTCGATATGTTTAAAAAAGAATATCTGGACAATAAGAAATAAGAGGGATACAAATCGACGAATCTCTGAAAAAATTATGTACTTTTGTGACATAAAAATCTTGTAAGAGTAAATGGAAGCATTCACATTCAATACAACTGAACTGATACTACTGTCGGCTACAGGTGTTCTTTTAATCATTCAACTTATCTACTATCTCGGACTGTACAACCGTATACACACCCACAACCTCGCTGTCGGAAAAGACGAAGTACACTTCGGACGGGAACTGCCTCCCCTATCTGTGGTGATCTGTGCACGAAACGAATCGGAAAACCTACGCCGCAACCTGCCCACGATCTTGAAACAGGATTATCCGGACTTTGAAGTAATCGTCATTAATGATGGCTCCACAGACGAAAGCGAAGACTTGCTATCGGCATTGGAGGAAGAATATCCCAACCTGTATCACAGTTTTACTCCGGACAGTGCCCGGTACATCAGCCGGAAAAAACTGGCATTGACACTGGGAATCAAAGCCAGCAAACACGACTGGCTGGTATTCACAGAAGCCGATTGTGCTCCGGTCAGCAACCAATGGCTCCGGCGAATGGCGCGTAATTTCACATCGAGTACAGACATCGTACTGGGATATAGCGGCTACGAACGAGGAAAAGGCTGGCTGCACAAGCGGGCATCTTTCGACTCGCTTTTCACCTCGCTCCGCTATCTGGGATTTGCCCTGGCAGGTAAACCGTATATGGGTATCGGACGCAATCTGGCCTACCGGAAGGAGTTGTTCTTCAAAGTCAAGGGATTCTCTACCCATCTGAATATGCAGCGCGGAGAAGACGATCTGTTCATCAACCAGGTTGCCAATGAAAACAACACCCGGGTAGAGACCTCACCGGATGCCGTGATACGGATGCAACCCGTGGAACGCTATAAGGACTGGAAAGAAGAAAAGGTGAGCTACATGGCAACTTCCCGGTTCTATAAAGGCTCGCAACGCTGGCTCCTGGGATTGGAAACCGGTACGCGACTGCTGTTTTATGCCGCTTGCCTGGTGGGGATTGTATTCGGTATCCTCAGCTTCCACTGGTTGGTTGTCGGGTTATCCCTGTTACTGTGGTTCGTCCGCTATTCGGTACAAGCCTACGTCATCAACAAAACAGCCGGTGAGATGGGTGACAACCGTTCTTACTACTTTACGCTGCCGGTTTTTGACATAATCCGTCCGTTACAGACCTTGAAGTTGAAGCTTTACCGCCTCTATCGCGGAAAAGGTGATTTCATGCGCAGATAACCCCATTACTCGTATCGCATGGAGTCGGCCGGATTAATTTTGGTTATCAGGTAAGAAGGTCCGACCAACATCAGTACAGAAGTCAATAAGGTGCCGGCATTGATCAGGAGGAAAAGCCAGATATTCATAGAGACCGGCACCATACTTACATAGTAGGTTTCGGGGTCGAGCTTGAACAGTCCGAACTGTGACTGCAAAATACAGAAAACGATACCGATTGCATTGCCCCACAACATCCCCTTGCCAATCAGGAAGACAGAAAACCACAGGAATACTTTACGGATAGTGAAATCATTTGCTCCCAATGCCTTCAAGATGCCGATCATCTGTGTACGTTCAAGGATGATGATCAGTAACCCGGAAATCATGGTGAAACCGGCTACGCCGACCATCAGAATCAGAATCACCCATACATTCAGGTCGAGCAGATCGAGCCAGGCAAATATCTGGGGATTCATCTGCTCTATGCTTTGAACATAATAAGTACCTCCGTAGATATCTTGCTTATTATCCGTATCGGTAGCAATCCGATAGGTGATATCTTCCAGCTTATCATAATCACGCACCTGCAATTCCGCCCCGCTCACCTGACCGGGAGCCCAGTTATTCAAACGGTTCACCAGATACAGATCGGTCAGCAGAAAGAGATTATCATATTCGGAAAAGTTTGTCTGATAGATGCCTTTCACCGTCAGCCGGCGGGCACGCACGTCTTTCTGAATGAAGTAGGTATAGATTTTATCTCCCAACTTCAATTTCAGCCTGTCGGCTATTGCTTTCGATATCACTACCTGATTGGTAGAGGCCGTATCACTGAAAGCCGGGATCTCTCCTTCTATCAGATGATCACGGAAAAAGGCGGGATCAAACTCCGGGCCGACTCCCTTGAGCACCATCCCCTGAAAAGCATCGTCCGTCTTAATCATTCCCGGCTTCGTGGAGTACCGCTGCACATGCTTTACCTCGGGAAGGGCAGAAAGTGCGACCATCATACTGTCATTCACCACAACCGGGTGAGTCTCGTAAGAACCTACCGCATCGAAATTACTGATCTGGATATGCGAACCGAATCCGATTACTTTATTGCGTACTTCACTCTTGAATCCAATCACAACGGATACGGCAATGATCATCACCGCCAGACCGATGGCAATACCAATCATGGCAATCACAACGGCAGGACGGGAAACTTGTTTTCCACCATCCGTATCACGATAAATCCGACGGGCAAGAAAATAAGAAAGCCTCAATTTCCCCTTCGCTCCGGAAGAGGAAACTGAATTGCTTTGATTATGTGGATGAGTGAACGACATGTACAGGTATTATTCTGTTCTTCCCGGATAAGCCTCCAATGCCTTTTGCAAAACAAAGAGTGCACGGGTCAAGTCCTCTTTCTTGAGCACATAGGCAATGCGGACTTCATTTTTTCCGGAACCCGGAGTAGTATAAAAACCGGAAGCAGGAGCCATAAACACAGTCTGCCCTTCGTACTCGAACTCAGACAGACACCATGCACAAAACTTATCCGAATCATCGACCGGTAGTTTGGCTACTGTATAGAAAGCACCCATAGGAATAGGAGAATACACACCCGGTATACGGTTCAGTCCGTCAATCAGGCATTTACGGCGCTCTACGTATTCATCATAGGTTTCACGCGAGTATTCTTCGGGAGCATCTAACGAAGCCTCAGCAGCAATCTGCCCGATCAAAGGGGGACTCAGACGTGCCTGACAGAACTTCATTACAGCATCACGCACCTCTTTGTTCTTCGTGATCAGGGCACCGATACGGATACCACATTCGGAATAACGCTTGGATACGGAGTCTATCAGCACTACATTATTTTCAATTCCTTCCAGATGGCAGGCCGAAATATAAGGTGAACCGGTATAGATAAACTCACGGTAGACTTCGTCGGAGAAAAGGAAAAGATCGTATTTCTTCACCAGATCACGAATCTGGTTCATCTCACGGCGGGTATACAGGTAACCGGTCGGATTGTTCGGATTACAAATCAAGATCCCCTTGGTACGCTCGTTAATCAGTTCTTCGAACTTCTCTACTTTCGGAAGTGAAAACCCTTCTTCGATTGTCGTGGCAATGGTACGTATCTTAGCTCCCGCCGAAATGGCAAAAGCCATATAGTTGGCGTATGCCGGCTCGGGAACTATGATTTCATCTCCCGGATTGAGGCACGACATGAATGAGAAAAGCACCGCCTCGGAGCCACCGGTAGTAATGATAATATCATCTGCCGTCAGGTTGATATTGAACTTTTCGTAATATCCTACTAATTTCTCGCGATAGCTACGATAACCGGCACTGGGGCTGTACTCGAGCACCTTGCGGTCGATGTTGCGTATCGCGTCAATCGCGGCCTGAGGAGTGGGCAGGTCTGGCTGTCCGATATTCAGGTGAAATACATGGATTCCCCGCTGTTTGGCAGCATCTGCCAGGGGAGCCAGCTTTCTGATAGGAGATGCAGGCATCTCTGTTCCGCGAATCGATATGGTTGGCATAATCTTTAATTATATAATGGTCAATTAATAAATATGAGCGGCAAATGTACATAATAAATCGGACACAAAGACATAAAAACTTTAAAAACCTTATCAAGGTTAAAAACGTTATGATAATCTCAACGGAAAACGATACATTTGTATAACTACAAACCTAAAACGATAACATAATGACCATAAACCTAATCACATTTGCATCGATTCTGCATAAGCAGGTAACTATACGTAGTTCGCACGAAGCCGTACTTAGTGAACTGGAAAAATATTTCACCGTGAAGTTTGTCGATTACCGGGACATCCACCAGTTGACAAAAGATGATTTCAGCATCATCTTCATAGCTACCGGAGGGGTAGAAAGATTGGTCATGCAATGCTTTGAATCGCTCCCCCGCCCTGCCATTATTCTGGCCGACGGAATGCAAAACTCCTTGGCGGCGGCGCTTGAAATCTCTTCCTGGTTGCGCGGCCGGGGCATGAAGAGTGAGATCCTCCACGGGGACTTTATGAGTATCGTCCAGAGAATACAGGTACTATATACCAATTTCAAGGCGCAGCGTTCGTTGGTAGGACTCCGCATCGGGGTGATCGGCACTCCCTCTTCCTGGTTGATTGCAAGCAATGTGGACTACCTGCTCGCAAAACGACGTTGGGGGATCGAGTATCTGGACATCCCGTTGGAACGGATTTATGATGTATATGACCGGATTAAGGATAACGAAGTCGGCGCTTCGTGTGCCGCTGTGGCTTCACAGGCACTGGCTTGCCGCGAAGGCACTCCCGAAGATATGATTAAAGCCATGCGTCTCTATCGGGCCATTAAGCGAATCTGTAAAGAAGAAAAACTAAGTGCAGTGACAGTGAGCTGCTTCAAACTGATAGAGCGTACAGGCACTACAGGCTGTCTTGCCCTTGCCATGTTGAACGACGAAGGGATCATTGCCGGATGTGAAGGCGACTTACAATCCGTATTTACATTATTAGTGGCTAAAGCACTGACCGGGAAAGTGGGTTTCATGGCAAATCCTTCGATGATAAACGCCCGTAACAACGAAATTATATTGGCCCATTGCACAATCGGAATGAAACAGACCGAACGTTACATCATTCGTAATCACTTTGAAACAGAAAGCGGCATCGGTATTCAAGGACTGCTACCGGAAGGAGATGTCACCATTGTGAAATGTGGTGGCGAATGCCTGGACGAATATTACCTGTCTACCGGAACTCTGACCGAAAACACCAATTACATCAATATGTGCCGTACACAAGTACGTGTAAAGATGAATACACCGGCCGACTATTTCCTGAAAAACCCACTGGGTAATCACCATATCCTGTTACAAGGCAATTATGAAAACTCCCTGAATGAATTCCTAATGGCAAACTCTTGTAAACGTACAGAATAGCCACACAGAGACTGAACGGGTCAGAAACTTTTTCTGATTCGTTCGGCCCTATTAATATATACAATGAAAAACACACTCGATATATGAAAAGAATCTCCCTGTTCGTGCTATTTATCTGCACGATCTTTTCCTGCCTTTCTGCACAAACCGACAAAGAGAATGAACGTATCAAGCAGAACTACATCCGGTCTATAATCGGGATGGATGAAGAGAAACAACCCTATTTACAATTATTGTCGAAGATTCCTCCCGAAAAAGAGGTTTCCGACCAGAACGTTATCGAACTACAACAACTTTATCCCATCCGACAGGAGGAGATACATCGCCTGATCAGCACGATCCGGGGAGACGGTTCATGGCCGGATATTAATTACGCTGACACAAAACGCTCGGGATGGGAACCGAAACAACATGCCGAACGAATACTGAAACTGACCAAATACTATGCCCGTGAACAAGAGAACGTATCTGCACAGGAGATTTCCGCAGTAGTCAGCATCATCCATCAGGCTATGAAGTACTGGTTCGTCCAAAAGCCGGTCTGCAAAAACTGGTGGTACAATCAGATAGGTATTCCCCGCACCTTGGGTCCGGCCTTCCTCCTTTTCGAAACCGAAATGACGGAGAAAGAAAAACAAGAGGCCATCCGGGTGATGGAACAATCACAGTTTGGCATGACCGGACAAAATAAAGTATGGCTGGCAGGCAACGTACTGATCCGGGGATTACTTCTGAACGATACCGAACTGATAAAGGAAGCACGGGAAAATATATGCTCGGAAATCGTACTGGGACAGAAAGAGGGGATTCAACCGGACTGGAGTTTTCATCAGCACGGTCCCCAGCAACAGTTCGGCAATTACGGACTCTCTTTTCTCTGTAATATGAGTTTTTACTCCGAACTATTTGCCGGTACGCCGCTGGCATTCGACCGTCGGCAGCAGGATATTCTCGTATCTCTGCTCCTGAAAGGGTACCAATGGATTGTATGGAGAGGGTACTGGGATGTGAACGGACTGAACCGACAACTCTTCCATAGTGCTGACATTCATAAATCATTCAATTTACTTTTCGCAGCCTGTTCTTTGATGAAAGGAAGCAATGATCAACAAGCGCGGGAGATAAAAGAGTTGATTGCACGCAACTTCCTCCATCCGGATACGAACAATGAGTTTACCGGAAACAAGTTCTTCGGAGATTCGGACCTCACCATCCACCGCACCCCCCATTGGATGGCATCCGTACGCATGGCATCCGACAGGGTGATCGGGACGGAGCTGGTAAATGAAGATAACCTGAAAGGCTATTATATGGCAGACGGAGCTATCTATACATACATTCGTGGTGATGAATACCACAATATTTTTCCTTTCTGGGACTGGCGGCGGATACCCGGTATTACAACCTACGAAAGTGACGCTCCTATTCCAACAGAAAGCGGAGCGGATTCACGCAATCAAACCAATCTCGTAGGCGGAACAACGGATGGGAAACATGGAATCACAGCCATGCACCTGAACCGTAACGGACTGTCTGCAAACAAAGTATGGATATTTACCGATGAATTTATCCTGTGCCTGGGCAGCAATATCCACACAGACAGCACAGCCACACTGATCACCTCCATCGACCAGCGTTTTAAGAAAGGAGAAGTATGGTCGGAAGGAAACCGCCGGTATTTTCATGATAACACCGGATATATCCTCCTGCAAGACGAACTTTGTCCGGTACAAACAGAAAAGAAGAAAGGACAATGGCATGACTTTATGGGAATGTATGCTCCAAAAATGCTGGAAAGTAATATCTTCTCTATTTACATAAAACATTCGCCCGGAGCCCCTGCCAGCTATCGGTACCTACTTCTTCCGGGCTCTACTCAGGAGAAGACAGCCACATTCGATACTTCGAGGATACAGATCTTGCGAAATGATGAAGAGGCACAGGTGGCTTTTACCGGTGGAATGTATTACATTGCCGCCTGGCAGACTGCAACCATCAGACTGTCCGGCAATAAAGAGATATGTATAAAAACACCGGGAACCTATCTGTATCGTGCAGACGGAGCCCCGGTGTCCCAAGCTGTTTTCCCGAAAAAAGGCATACAATAAAGCCTTCTTACAGTCTATTTTTTATTTTCCGGTAATTCGTAATAACGCACCCAGTCTACCTCCATCTGTACGGGAAGTTCAGTGTCGTCTATCTCGCCTGCCCATCCTCCGAGTATCTGGTTGAGCAAGAGGAAGAACGGAACGTCAAAAGGCCATTGCACAGAACCTTCTTCTTGAATACGGGGATAACTGAAGGTCAGGGAATCGTTGATAAACATATCTATTTTGTCCGGTGTCCATTCCATGCCGAACACATTAAATTCATGCGGATTATAGGACGCAGTGGTGTAATAATCCGGATCTGTTTTATGCCCTAATACCTTAATATATTCCGTATGCATGGTGTGGTAGACAAATGTATCCTTATTCAGCTGCTCCATAATATCGATCTCTCCACATTTAGGCCATGCCCCGTATGTGGTCGAATCGGTTGGTTTTAACCAGATGGCAGGCCAGGAACCTTTAGCACTGCCCAATTTGGCACATACTTCAAAGCGCCCGTACAAAAAATCTTTTTTGCCCAAAGTCTCCACACAGCCGGCCATATAGCGGATCGTGTCATTCGGATCGTTATTGGGCAAAGCACGCAAGACGAGCTTGCCGTCTTTTACAAAGGTGACAAAGTTATTATCCCGACAGAAAGGGTGCCAGGGAGAGAATACCCATTTTTCGGGATCGGGTGCACCGTCTTTATCGAACTCGTCCTGCCAGGTAAGTTTCCAGTCTATATCACTTTTATAAAGTTTACGGACAGGAGTGTCTTTACAAGAGGACAATGATATGCCGGCAAATACAAAGAAAGCAAACGGCAAAGCTAACAATAAGTTTTTGTGTTTCATGATATATTGGTTTAAAGTGGCATCTCTATCCATTTCCCCCCGTGCCATTCGGTCACTGTTTCAAAGCCTGCTTTCTGCAACGCGGCTAATGCCTCGGGACGTCCGCTATTGATCCGTTCGGGATAATGCGAATCACTGTTCACCTGTACACGAACTCCCAACTCCTTCAGCAACGGGAAATACCGTTCGTTCGGGAAGAAAGTATTCAAATGATGCAAAGCTTTTGTATTGATCTCTACAATATATCCTTTGGCTGCAACAGCGGAGAAATAGTCGTGTATCAATGCATCGTACCAAGACTCGTCCAACAGACCGGGGCGGTAACAGGCTGCATTGTGATGCATCTTATCGGCGTGTCCCAGAATATCAAAGCCTCCCAGTTCGACCATTCGTAGCAGACGGTCATAATACAGATGAATCACACGGTCGAGGTCACCGCCGAAATGCTGATCGACGATATCCCGGAACACCTCTGCACATACATCGATATCCACTACTTCATCCCGGTCATTGTAAAGCAGATGTACCGAACCGATACGGTAGTCGAGCGGCAACTCTTGGAAACGCCGGACGGAAGGATTACTGTCTTCGTTCAGGTAATCTATTTCCAGCCCGACAGCCAGTTCGATTTCCGAAGCATATTTCTCTTTCATCCGGGTAAATTCATCCAGATAGTCGTCCATACGATCCCATTCCATCGTCCAATGAGTCGGAAACGGCAGAGGGGCATGCGAAGAAATACCATAGGACGTAAATCCCCGGCTGATGGCAAAACGGATAAAATCCTCCATGCCGGCACGGCCGTCACAATAGAGGGTATGACTATGATAATTGGTCAGGTTCATGATTCTATTTCGCTAAGTTCAAGCCAACGCATGGTTTTCTCGTCTATCAGATCGTTTACCTCGGGCAATCGCTTCGATTTTTCCGTCAGTTCGTCTACCGAAAGCGTACCACTGCAGAGCAGTTCTTCTATCTGTAGTTTCTCTGTTTCCAGCTCGGCTATTTCCTTTTCCAGTTGTTCGAATTCCCGTTTCTCTTTGAAACTCATCTTGCGCTTCTCGTTCAGGCGGACACGGGCTGTTTTTTCTTCCTGTGGTTTCTCCGCCTCCTTTTCCTTTTGGGATTTGGCTTCTTTCCAGTCACGATAATCGCTGTAATTACCGGGAAAGTCACGAATATCTCCCTGTCCGTTGAATACCAACAGGTGGTCGACCACTTTATCCATAAAGTAGCGGTCGTGCGAAACGACAATGACACATCCCTTGAAGTTCTGCAAATATTCCTCCAACACATTCAAGGTAATAATATCGAGATCATTCGTCGGCTCGTCAAGTACCAGGAAGTTCGGGTTACGCATCAGCACGGTACAGAGATAAAGTCGACGGCGTTCTCCCCCACTCAATTTGTATACATAACTATGTTGAGTTTCGGGAGTAAATAAGAAGTGTTGCAGAAACTGGGAAGCCGTTAGCTTCTTGCCGTTACCCAACTCAATGACCTCGGCGATATCCTGCACAACGTCAATGACTTTCATCTGCTCGTCAAACTGTAATCCGTCCTGCGAATAGTATCCGAAACGTACGGTCTCTCCAATATCCAGTGTACCACTGTCAGGCTGCACCTGTCCCATCAATATTTTTATAAAAGTAGACTTCCCCGTACCGTTATTCCCCACAATTCCCATCTTTTCATAACGGGCGAAGATGTAAGAGAAATCTTCCAATATCTTCAGGTCACCAAAGCTCTTATAGAGATGATCAGCCTCGAATATCTTGCTGCCAATATAAGAAGCTTTCACTTCCAGCTTCACATTGTCATTGTTAAATCGTTGTTTGGCAACTTTCTCCAGTTCATAAAAAGCATCTTCGCGATACCGGGCTTTGTGTCCGCGTGCCTGAGGCATACGACGCATCCAGTCCAACTCGGTACGATATAAATTGTTCGCACGCTCTATCTCGACCGATTTCGCTTCGATGCGTTCCTGGCGTTTCTCCAGATAATAACTGTAATTTCCTTTGTATTGATAAACCTGGCGGTTGTCTATCTCGATGATTTCGGAACAGACACGGTCGAGAAAGTAACGGTCATGCGTCACCATCAGCAGACTGAGGTTCGTACGGCGAAGATACTCTTCCAGCCATTCGGTCATGTTGAGATCCAGATGGTTGGTAGGCTCGTCCAAAATCAGCAAATCCGGTTCGGTAATCAAAGCATTGGCCAAAGCTACCCTCTTAAGCTGTCCTCCGGAGAGATGCTTCACCTGTTGGTCAAAGTTCCGTATCTTGAGTTGCGAAAGTATCTGTTTAGCCTTCTGTTCATACTCCCAGGCCTTTTCATGGTCCATACGTACCAGCAGGTCATCCAGTCCCGGATGTCCTTCGGTTTCCATGCACCGTTCGTACTCCTTTATCAACTCCACGGTACTGTTACCATGGTGAAAGCAGGCTTCCAACACGGTCAATTCTTCAGGATATTGCGGATCTTGTTCCAAATAATCAACCCGGAGGTCACGGCGGAACACAATATTGCCGCTATCATATCCCTCCTTTCCGGAGAGTATATTTAATAAGGTGGTTTTACCCGTACCGTTTTTAGCGATCAAGCCGATACGCTGGCCTTCGGCAATACCGAAGGAAATATTTTCGAAAAGAACCAAATCGCCAAAAGATTTGGTAAGATTATCTACTTGTAAATAAGGGGTCATAATAATCGAATGTGATAATAGGTGGTTAGTGTATCAGCGCCTGCTTATATGCCTCTGCCACTTCGCAGGTTTCTCCGGCTCTCACCCGGCTCCACAGCAATTTCATCGGATCAATCAACTGTTCCGAACCTTCATACCGCAACACCGGCACTTCACGGTTACCGTCAACCAGCGTCATCCATTCCATACCCTCCACTTCATTAGCCAGAATCGTACAGATGGCGATACCGAACGCCAGCCAGGGTTCTTTTTTCTTAGGAGAGAGAACGCCACTGTCAATCACATCCTGTATCTTTTGCAGGTCTTCTTCCAGTCCCTGAAAGTCTTTTTTCAATTGCGTTTTCACCGTATCTGTCACCCACTCGTAGGCTTCGTTCACCTGATAAATCTCAGAAAGGCGAATAGGAATGATTTCCGCAGGATACTTTTGCCCGTCTTTACGGATCTCAAGGCTGGATATAATCTTTTCCGCCTCATCCACATGTTCTCCTTTCGGTACGGTAAACGAACATTCGAAAGCAACATTGTCAATGCCTGTCACCCAGAGATGGCTGGTGTAATAGATACCTTCTTCCTCAAACATCTCCTTGCTGTAGGCACATTCCAGATGTCCCACCTTCACCAGGGAGGCCGAAGGGTTTTCTTTCAGTTCCTGACGGACGGAATCCTTTCCATAATTCATACCGCCAGGTGCGGCAGCATCTTCTTTATAGGCTGATATACGGAAATTACCCGTCCAATGTTCGGGATTATAAAAAAGGAAGGAGCCTTCGCCGTCTTCAAATTCGCTCCAGTCTGACGGATATATCATTGAGAACCATGTCCCCGGGGAGATAAATTTCTTGCCTTGTATCATATTGCTTTCTGAATGTTGATAACCTTACAAAAGTAACAATCCCATCGCTGATATGCAAAAAATAGCATAAAAAAACAGCCGATTCTCACGAACCGGCTGTTCCAATCATCATCTATGAATGAAGACAGCTTTTTAGCGTCCTCAATATTTTCTGAATTCCAACCGGGCATAGTCCGACTGAAGAACCAATTTGTTACTGTTCAGCTTCTCTACGGCAAAGTCCTGTACCCGGCCATCCATGCCGAAAACTTTCATCTGTTCCGCCGTAGCGTCGAGTACTTGTATGTGCATGGAGTCGTTCTCGTAGACATATTTTCCATAGAACTCACTATTACCCAACTTCCTCAAGTGGATGATATCCATCTGAAAACTGAAATAAGTGTCCAGTGGAGTATCGATATTACCATCTTTATATTCTATACGTTGCATCTGCCACATTCCATCCAGATAGCGATGCCCGAATTTCTTTCCACACGACGTGAAACCCATCAGGACGACAAACAACAATAGGATTCCTTTTTTCATTTCTTCTTACCAATTAAACCTGTTTTACGAATGGTGAGCATACCTCCCCAACTTTCTCCTAACATATTGCCACCGTCTACCGCACCGGCCAGCGTGAAACTCCATCCCCGAATCTGTTCGGGTTTATAAGTCACTTCTAACAACCCGTTCTGGTTTCTTCTGATATTCCGGTACGGACTACCGTAAGTTCCCCAATGCTTAGCAACACTTACCAGAATGCGGTAATCTATCTCTGAGGTAGGACTGCCATTCAAACCGATATGGAATCCTTTCACACGGTTACTCTCAAAAGCCAGGTTTCCATCCTTATTATATATAGGTGAGGTAACCAACGGATTACCAATACCCTGTCCCCAATGTTCCCAACCGGCATACTGCGAATTATTATAATAATTATCAGCTCCGGTAAACGAATGATCAATGGCCGGAGTAGCAAAGTAATGGAAAGCTCCCGATTGGTGTTTCGTATACAAAAACTCTCCGACAATCGTTTTCACAAAAGGATTCTCCGGCAACGTCACCTCTAATCCGGCCAGACAATCTCTCCACATACCATAAGTCAGTGTCATTCCCGAGCGGTCTTCAAAAAAGTGCTCCCAGTAAGCCTTTATTTTCCAGGTCGGAAAATGATATCCCACAGCGGCACTGTAACTTCCGACGTGATTTCCCAGAATATTGATCTGGTCGCTCTCCGAAGCTCCACTGTCTCCGTTGCTTGGAAAGAAAATACGGAAAAAGTCTTTCCAACTGTCCGGTGTACGCAATACCGTCCCGTCCGGATAATAGCAATCGCCTCCAAACTGAGCTGCCATCTCGATACCCAATTCCACCGAAACAGGTGACTTCTGCAAATTCTCCACCTTCAGGAAAGCTGCTTTCGAATGAAACAGAGTCTCTTTCGTATATTTAGAACGCCCGGCAGTGAAACGCTCTTGGAACTTTTCATCCGTAAACATCCCATAAGCCACGTGTCCCTTGATATGCAACCAGTTTTTGGTCCACGGAAAAGGAATATACTCGGGTATAGAAACCCGAACTTGCGGAATAGGACGGGCATTGGTAGAAAAAGTCATACTACCGGAGCTCAACTGATCATTTTTCATTTCGTTGCCACGCTCCTTACTGCCGACACTTATTTCCATCCCCCGATAACGCAAATCCACATAAGCCTGTTGGATGAAGAATTTAGAAGTGAAGCGACTTGCACCCACCATTTCCAACCCAAAGGCATAAGAGAACTTTTTATCCTTCTCCAAATCCCGAAAGATACCTGCATCCAAATAAGCATTGTTTTTTCGAATAGACGAAAGCCCGTGCTTATTTGCCACGAGCCAAAAAGGCGTGTTGTGCCCACCACTTACGGTTGCACTGGTTTCAATCTTATAGTTTAGGCCTTTGTCAAATTGCGCCTGCACAGCCGCAGGAGCCATCAGCATCAAACAGCTGAATATGAAATAGTTTCTTCGTTTCATTCTAACGTGTGTTTGGAATACATCCAAATATTGAACGGCAAAAGTACAACAAAGACATGAAACTAATCTATATATTAGAGTTTTATTAGGATTATTTAGCTACGAACCGTACGAATCGTTTTTTAAGTAAGTCCCCGCCTTCGTTTTACTTTGGCGTCTCCAGATCACTTTCCTATCGGCTGTATCTTCCGGCGTACATCTTTCGAAATCTCCAGGAACATATAGTTCAGCTTGCCGGAATGAATGCCTTTCTCGTTTTCCTTATACTTCTTATTGGCATATTGTTTCGACTTCTCAAAGGTGAGCAGGGACATTTGATTCTGTGACTTGCCTACCATAGTGGAGTCCAGTTGTTCATCAGGGAAGAAGTCGTCCAGATCGACATCACCTATCATCGTTGTTTCCAGAAAATTCATATCCTTATGTGAATTGTCGGTGTAGTATCCCACAAACATGTGACCGGGAGTACGTACCAGAATCGGTTCGATATTGATGGCACGGAGCAAGGAAGCAAACAGGACACTGCCGTCCACACAGTTGATCTGTGATGACTCCAATGCGTCATCAAACGTACGTACACGCTGAGAATAAACCACATTGCTGGACAGACTGGTGTTGGACACCGAACTGTAACGGAATTTACGTTTCTGCAAAACATTCCATAATGCATATACCTGTTTATCCACAGCTCCGGGAGCCGGATTCTGATAGCCCAGGAAGCGATTGACTATCCGTGTGTTCAATGCTTCGCGAAGCAACTGGTCGATCATCGGATTCTCTTCGTTGACATATGCGGCAAAGAAAATCCCCGTATCGTGAAATTTTGTGCCATTAGTCACATACCCCAACAGACACTCGTTGACACTCCGTACAGAAAAAGTGCGTACACGCTGTCCCAGATCTTCCCCATTCATCTCTACCGTAACGGCCACACTGATGGGTTCCGCCTGGTTATTGTTTTTCAACGCTTCGTAGTTCCAAATGATATCGGGATAAATGGTATATTCCGTACGAGGCTTATTGAGCACGAACTCCGACACCGAACGTGAAAAGAATGGTGTTTCCGCAACATCGATCCGCACACGGCTATAAGCCGAACGTGATTTTACTTTTATGGCAATGCACGACTTGGGGTTACCCAGATATATGGAGTCGGCCGGTTGAATGACCTGGGCATCGGTCGTAGCCACCGAGAGAATGGCAGAAGGAAAAATATTTCCTCCCAGCTCGTCAGTTATCTCAAAGCCGGAAGTTGCGGAAGAGAACTTGAACACAGACACTCCTATAGCTATAAAGAACAAAGCGACAACCGTCCAAAGCACCTCACGTTTGCGTTGCTTGAAATCTATCTTAATCATTTTGATATTTCAATTTATTGACATAACAAAGATACAACATTTTTGTTGATAAAGTGTCTCCCGAACCTCGGGATTGTTGGTTTGAAAGCAAAGCCCCGTTGGTTTTAAACCCAAAGGGCATTGGTTTAAAAGGTAGGTCCGGTCGGTTTAGAACCAACGGAATCATGCCTACAGAGGGTTGCAGACGGGATGGAAATGTAATCGAATCGTAATACGTGTTTCATCCCCTCGTAACAAAAAGCCTCCATCTTTGCAAAAGAAAAGAAATAAAGTTTAACTTTGTAGTATTACATTAACAAAGAATACAATGAACGATTACCGTATTTTAGTGGTCGACGATGAAGAAGACCTCTGTGAGATTCTGAAGTTCAATCTTGAGAACGAAGGGTATGAAGTAGATACTGCCAACTCTGCGGAAGAGGCCCTGAAAATGAATATCAGCAGCTATCACCTGCTGTTATTGGATGTCATGATGGGGGAAATTTCCGGATTCAAAATGGCCAATCTGCTGAAAAAGGATAAAAAGACAGCGCAGGTTCCCATTATATTCATCACTGCCAAAGATACGGAAAATGACACCGTCACCGGATTCAACCTGGGAGCGGACGACTATATTTCAAAGCCCTTCTCCCTGCGTGAGGTCATTGCCCGTGTAAAGGCCGTGCTCCGGCGTACTGCTACCTCCGATACGGAAAAAGCACCCGAACAACTTTGCTACCAGTCTCTGGTGATCGATATTACCAAAAAGAAAGTAAGCATCGACGGCGAAGAAGTACCCCTGACCAAGAAAGAGTTCGAAATCCTCTTCCTGCTGTTACAAAACAAGGGACGCGTCTTCTCGCGCGAAGATATTCTGAGCCGGATCTGGAGCGACGAAGTCTATGTACTGGACCGCACCATAGACGTCAACATCACCCGGTTACGGAAAAAGATCGGTACCTACGGTAAACGTATCGTCACCCGCCTGGGATACGGTTATTGCTTCGAAACGGAATAGAGGCGAATCGGACCTCACCACAGAGTAGCACAGAGTTCCACAAAGATTATTTTCTCTTAATATCCTATAAACAAGAGATTAAAACCCTGTGAGACTCCTGTTACTCTGTGGTGAATCAAAACTCAAAAACATTACATATATGAACCTACCTGTCACCCAAAAGCACTTTCTCTCTTTCAGCCGGAAGTTATTCCTTTCGGTCATTTCCCTGTTCCTGGTGTTTGCCGCCTGCTTCATGGCCTATCAGTATCAGAGGGAGAAAGAGTATAAAGTAGAGTTACTGAATATACAGTTACAGGATTGCAATAATCTGCTGTACGAGAAGTTGTACGATCACCCACAGGATATGACTGAGGTGATCTCCGATTACCTGCAACATAACGTATTGAAAGATTTGCGCATCACTGTAGTAAACCTCGATGGGAAAGTGCTTTTCGACAGTCAGGAACAGAATGTGGAGCAGTTGGGCAATCATCTCGACCGGGAAGAGGTACAAAAGGCCTTGTACAATGGGGTCGGCTTCGATGTACGCCGCACCTCCGAAACAACCGGAGTCCCCTACTTCTACTCCGCCACCTTATATAAGGACTACATCATCCGCTCGGCTCTGCCCTACAGTGTCAGCCTGATCAATAACCTGAAAGCGGACCCGCATTACATCTGGTTCACCGTTATCGTCACCCTGTTGCTGATGATCATCTTCTATAAGTTTACCAACAAGCTGGGCACTTCCATCAGCCAGCTCCGCGAATTCGCTATGCGTGCCGACCGCAATGAACCTATCGAAATGGCGATGCAGTCGGCCTTCCCCCACAATGAACTGGGTGAGATTTCGCAACACATCATTCAGATATACAAACGTCTCCACGAAACGAAAGAGGCACTCTACATCGAGAGGGAGAAGCTGATCACACACCTGCAGATTTCGCATGAAGGGCTGGGAGTATTCAATAAAGACAAAAAAGAGATCCTGGTCAACAACTTGTTTACCCAATACAGCAATCTGATATCGGACTCAAACCTGGAAACGGCAGAAGAGGTATTCAATATCAGCGAGCTCAAAGAGATAACGGACTTCATCAACAAAGCTCCCAAACGTCCCGTCGGCAAGGAGGAGAAACGAATGTCCATCACTATCAATAAAAACGGGAAAACTTTTATCGTGGAGTGCATCATCTTCCAGGATATGAGCTTTGAGATCAGCATCAACGACGTCACTCAGGAAGAAGAGCAGATCCGCCTGAAACGGCAACTGACACAAAACATCGCGCATGAATTGAAAACTCCGGTCAGCAGTATCCAGGGTTACCTGGAGACCATTGTCAACAACGAAAACCTCCCGAAGGAAAAGATGAATGTGTTCCTTGAACGCTGTTATGCACAGAGTAACCGCCTGAGCCGATTATTGCGTGACATCTCCGTACTGACGCGTATGGACGAGGCCGCCAACATGATCGACATGGAAAAGATGGACATCAGTGTCCTGGTGACCAACATCGTGAACGAGGTATCCCTGGAACTGGAAGAGAAACACATCACGGTGGTCAATTCACTGAAGAAAGAGATTCAGATACGGGGCAACTACTCGCTGCTCTACTCCATCTTCCGCAACCTGATGGACAATGCCATCGCTTACGCCGGAAACAATATCCAAATCCACATCAACTGTTTCCGCGAAGACGAGAAGTTCTACTACTTCAGCTTTGCCGACACAGGCGTCGGAGTGTCGCCCGAACACCTGAACCGTCTTTTCGAACGCTTTTACCGAGTGGACAAAGGGCGCTCTCGCAAACTGGGAGGCACGGGGTTAGGACTGGCCATTGTCAAGAATGCCGTTATCCTCCACGGCGGAAACATATCGGCCAAAAACAACCAGGGAGGCGGTCTGGAGTTTGTATTCACCCTGGCTAAGGAGAGGTAGAGCCATCACCAGACCTTCTTTTTAAACCACCTGGTATCCAGATTCCCCAGTCCGGAATTTCCGGTAAGGTTGTCAAGAGCCACCTGTACGGCCTCCTTTTCAGCAGTATGACGTCCGGACAGGGTGTCACTGCTTAGCCAGAAAGCCTTGAGGAAGCGGAGCCGCGCATCTACCTCTTTCTTCCGGGCTTTTCCGGCAAACGGGGCAAGCGGATAGGCACGCACCCAATCTTTATTCCGGTTGTCCATCACCAGGCTTTCCAACTGTGCTATCGTATACTTTCCCACAAGAGCATCCGTATACTTCCGGAAACGGCTATATACACCGGAAGATTCCGTAACAGCCTTGGAAGCCGCGAAAACTTTTTCGTAACGTTCGCGTCCCAGTGCATTGTAGGCTTTCCAAAACCATGCCGTATCCACCACTCCCACCGAGATCTCCAAAGGTGACAAGAGTGTATAAGGCGTGATTCTTGCCTCATCCACATCATCATAACACTCCCTTGTGTAAGCATAAAACAAATTTGCCGCACAGGTCAGGCCTTTCCATCCGATAGCCTCTTCTACCATCTCCAGCCAACGGGGAGAATACACGGCCATCTCCACCAGGCGCTTCGGAGTGATACCCGCCCGTTCGACGAGCATCTTCAACCAGTCCGGCGTATCTGTCGGCGAAGGAGCGCAATGTAACATCAGATGACAGAACATACCTGTACGGCTTTCTCCGGTATCGTAGTACCATTTATCGAGCCGTATGAATTTCTCCTTACCCATCAGACTCAACAAGCGGATCATTAGTTCGGCTCCGGTCACCCCGTCCAGCTTCCGAGCCAACGAAGTGACATCGGTACAGGCTTCTCCCCTTTCCAGCTCGATGTCGAGGATACGTTCCGTTACTTTTTCCAATACTTTCTTGAAACGGCTGAAATCATAATCCCGGCAATCGGTATACAGCCGTTTCTCCTTTTGGTCTTTCTTATAGAAAAAGTCCACAGCCTCTTCTATCAACACAGGCGACAGGGGACGATCCATCAGTTCGACCATCAGTGTATCTTCGGACAGAAGCCCCATCTGACAGGCTCTCCCGAAGTCGACAGCACGAATAGGGAACTCAAGCGGATAGGGCTCTTCCTTATAGGATAAGAAATTACACAAACGATAGAGTTCGTAACGTATCTTGAAATCGGCCGTAAATTCATCATCGGTCAGTAAACGTTTCGGGTGCTTCAGCCAGCAGTCTATCCAATAACAATGAACAAGCA
Source organism: Bacteroides fragilis NCTC 9343 (assembly GCF_000025985.1). Classification (NCBI taxonomy): domain Bacteria; kingdom Pseudomonadati; phylum Bacteroidota; class Bacteroidia; order Bacteroidales; family Bacteroidaceae; genus Bacteroides; species Bacteroides fragilis. The sequence goes on along the minus strand of NC_003228.3, from coordinate 1,846,336 downwards.
CGACACGATGATCACTGGTGGAACCAAACCACTCGCGCACGCTATACAGGAAGGTGATATTCCGGGGAGTAAGCAAGGGCAAAAGATGGAGCAGGATGTAATGTGAAAACTTCAGATACACCTCCTGGTCCCGATAGTCCCACTCCAAAGCCCAGAGAATTTCACTCAGGGCATAGGGATGTTCCAGATGTTCCAATGCCTGTTCGTACTCCACCAAAGGTATTTTTCCGTATAATTTATCGAGTAACGTCCCGAAACCTTTACGCCAGACACTAGTCCGTGAATGGGATGCCATCAGGCACATTTCCAGTAGAAGCGAATAATCCTTCACTTCCGTCTCATAAAAATGTATCCATACATCGGCAAACGGATAGCGCCCTATCGCCGTTGGTGAATCCGAGTCGTGTTTCGCACTTTCAAATTGATCCCTGAACCGGTGTACCTCCCCCCAAGGATCACTATAAGTCAGATCACCATGAATGGCGATCTGATATTGTAGTTTGTCAAAAAGCTCTAATACTTTTCCTGACTGTATTCCCCTAAAGATTGCCTCTGTAGTAGGTTGTCCTTTTTTATTCTCCATGTTCAATTTGCTTGTTGTGTGTCTGACGTTTTCATGACTAAGTACAAATATAGAATAAAAATACTATCTTTGTCCCATATCAAAACAAAAGATTATGATGAACAATGTAAAATACCTTTCATTTGCCTTGATACTGGCATTCAGTGCCTGTAAAAGCGGTTCCGCCTCTAGTCAGGAGCCTTCCGAAAAGCAAGATACGGTTAAAATTTTCAATTTACCCCAGATACCTGTAGTACTGAATACCGTAGAACAACGTACGGACTATATGGTAAAACACTATTGGGATCGTTTCGACTTCTCGGACACCACCTACATCAATCAGGCCGAAGTGCCCGAACAGGCTTGGGTAGACTATTGTGACCTGTTGGAACATGTGCCCTTGCCTGTGGCACAAACTGCCATGAAAGAAACTTTCAACCGGGCGGAGAAGAACCGGAAGATGCTTCATTTCTTTGAGGAACTGGCCGATAAATATCTGTACGATCCCAACTCGCCTATGCGCAACGAAGAATTCTATATCCCGGTACTGGAAGCCCTGATTGCCTCTCCCGCACTGGACGAAACGGCGAAGATACGTCCGCAGGCACGGTTGGAGCTGGCACAGAAGAACCGGTTAGGCACTAAGGCACTCAACTTCACCTACACATTGGATTCGGGCGTCAAGGGTACGCTTTATCAGTTCCCTGCGGAATACACACTGCTGTTTATCAACAATCCGGGTTGCCATGCGTGCGCGGAGATGATAGAGGGGTTAAAGGCTTCTCCGGTCATCAACGGATTCACAGCCGCCAAGAAACTGAAAGTCCTGTCCATCTATCCGGATGAAGAATTGGATGAATGGAAAAAGCACCGCAACGACTTTGCGAAAGAATGGACCAACGGATATGATAAAGAACTGGTCATCAAAAACAAAAACCTGTATGACCTGAGAGCCATTCCCACTCTTTATTTACTGGATAAGAACAAAACCGTATTGCTGAAAGACGCCACCCTGCAAAAGGTAGAGCAGTATCTGGCAGAACGCGGCTGAACAAGCATACCGAAGCGGGGCATTTCACTCCAAAGACATACGGAAGGTCGGGTTATCATTTTGACAGAATGATAATCCGACCTCTCTATTTTCCGTTCTTTCGGGCCGATACACGGCAAGGTTCTGAAAAACGCTCCCTATTCGATTGCCCGTTCATCCATTCGACAGTAATTACCTCCTTTTATCCACCGGAAGAAAGCTACCTGGAAATGTTCCGTCCATAAAGCAGTTTTTTAGAGACAAACCCGCTCTTTCCGACACTCCCCGAACGATCATATCCGGTAAGCAACCGGAACAAAACCCGGAGCTATAAGTCCCGGTTTTCATGACAATATATGTAATGGAGCATAACATATAGAGATATTTGAAAAAGAAGTAAACCTTTTTGGAAAATGCTTACTTCTTTCGGAGCAAATGTACCCGTCTTTTGGAGTGAACGCCTGCTTCTTTTCTGCAAAAGCCCGGCTCTTCACCACTCAAAACCCGGCTTTCGGGGCAGAAAAGCCGGGCTTTCCTCCGTTTTTTCTTCCGGTTCACCGGTTTTAGAGAAAGAGTGTGTCAGCCCAAAGAGCGATTATCCGTCATTCTGACATCATTATCGCCCGGGGTCAAGACAAATGACACCGACTGTTTACGTTATTCCGATCACCTGCCCGATGCTGTTCCGTCCGCTCTGCGATGCACAAAGAATAATCACAAATTAGTATGCTATTTCTAATATTCTTTTTATCTTTGCAGTGCATTGGTTTGTATTCTCCGTGTTCCGGGGATGCAATTAAAAGGGAATCAGGTGCAAATCCTGAACAGTCCCGCTGCTGTAAGTTTCACATCAGATTGTTGTAAGCAACCACCACTTGCCACTGGGAAACGTTTCCTGGGAAGGCGCTTATCAACAGAAACGAGTCAGAAGACCTGCCTGTGCATCTTTTTCATTGCTTTCGAGGAAAAAGCGTTGAGTCTAATGAGCCGGAACTATTCCATCCGTCATTTTATTCATCACTCTGATTCAGAGAAAGTAAGTTATGATAATAAACTCTGCCAAGTTTATTTAGTGTGTCCGGCCGAAGTGAGTTCGTCCGGACATTTTAACAACAAAAAACAAAGATGAATATACTCAGATTACCTAAGCTATTATACTCCTGTGTTGCTTTCTGTTGCTGCCAGGCTCTTACCGTTTCGCTTTCCGCCCAGCAGCAGAAAGTAGATACTGCCCGTACTTATTCAATCCCCGAAGTAACCGTTGCCGAAGCATACCACACCCGCGAAGTGAGAGCCATGGCTCCCACTCAGGTGTTCTCTAAAGAAGAACTCAAAAGCCTCAACGTATTGCAAGTGTCGGATGCCGTGAAACACTTTGCCGGAGTTACGGTGAAAGACTACGGCGGCATCGGCGGACTGAAAACCGTTTCATTGCGGAGTCTCGGAGCCGAGCATACCGCCGTGGGATATGACGGAATAACGATCAGCGACTGCCAGACGGGGCAAATAGACATCGGACGTTTCTCACTGGACAATGTAGACCGCCTGTCACTCAGCAACGGACAAAGCGACAACATCTTTCAGCCCGCAAGGTTTTTCGCTTCCGCCGGGATACTGAACATACAGACACTGACACCGCAATTCAAAGACAACCGGCGTACCAACCTGAGTGCCTCGTTCAAAACGGGTTCGTGGGGACTGGTCAATCCGTCTCTCCTGCTCGAACAGAAACTGAGCCGTAAATGGGTGCTCTCCGCCAACGGCGAATGGATGTCGGCCGATGGTCATTATCCTTTCACATTGCATTATGGCGAGGACAATGACCTGACCTCCCGTGAGAAACGGAAAAACACGGAAGTGAAAAACCTCCGTGCCGAAGCGGGATTGTTCGGCAACTTCTCGGATACGGAACAATGGCGGCTAAAGGCCTATTACTATCAGTCGTCCCGCGGACTGCCCAATGCCACGACTTACTATTACGACTACTCTTCACAGCATCTCTGGGATAAGAATGTCTTCGTGCAAAGCCAATACAAAAAAGAATTCAGCCGCCAATGGGTCTTCCAGACTTCGGCCAAATGGAACTGGAGCTACCAACGTTATCTCGACCCCGACTATAAAGGTTCGGAAGGCAAAACGGAGAACAGTTATTACCAGCAAGAGTATTACCTCTCGGCTTCGGCGCTCTACCGGGTGCTCAGCAACCTCTCTTTTTCGCTTTCGACAGACGCGAGCATCAACCGGCTGAACGCGAACCTGAAAGATTTCGCATATCCTACCCGTTATTCGTGGCTGACGGCTTTTGCCGGAAAATACGTTAACGACTGGTTGACGGCATCCGCCTCGGTACTGGCAACGGTCATCAACGAAGAGGTGCGCCAAGGCAGCGCCGCAGCCAACCGGCGGAAACTCTCTCCGTACGTCAGCGCGTCGTTCAAGCCCTTTGCCAGCGAAGAGTTCCGCATCCGCCTGTTCTATAAAGACATCTTCCGGTTGCCCAGCTTCAACGACCTGTACTACGGGCAGGTGGGCAACACGAACCTGAAACCGGAAAGCACCACACAATACAACCTGGGACTGACGTACAGCCGATCGATCAATGAACTGATCCCCTACGTATCCGTCACGGCAGATGCTTATTATAATAAGGTGAAAGACAAAATCATCGCCATCCCCACCAAGAACCTCTTTATATGGAGCATGGTGAACCTCGGCAAAGTGGACATCAAGGGAATAGACATTGCCGGAAACATCAGCCTGCAACCCTGGGAGAAACTACGGGTGAACCTTTCGGGGAACTACACTTATCAGCGTGCACTGGATATGACCGAACCGGGAGGGAAAACCTACAAGCAACAAATCGCCTATACTCCCCGTGTATCCGGATCGGGACAAGCCGGCATCGAGACTCCGTGGGTGAACCTCTCCTACTCGTTCCTCTTTTCGGGCAAGCGCTATATGCTGGGACAGAACCTTCGCGAAAACCGGCTGGACAGTTACAGCGACCACAGTGTATCCGTCAGCCGCGATCTGCGTATCCGTAACGTAAACACATCCCTGACAGTGGAAGTGCTGAACTTACTGGACAAGAATTACGAGATAGTGAAGAACTTCCCCATGCCGGGACGCTCGGTGAGAGTGACGATGAAAGTAAGATACTAAAGATACTCCAGACATTGAATCAGTAATTATCAAAAGAATCAGCAATATGAAAACAACTTCATTCAATAACGGCAGAAGCAATTCCTCTTCCCTCTTTCGGAGAGGTATCGGAGGCGTGTCCTTCTTTTTCCTCCTCTTCCTGCTTCTCTTCGCCTCGTGCGATGACCTGGAAGACACGGATACCCCTTCGGGTGGCGACGACGGTATGCCCGCCGAAACCGGAACAGCCGAACTCTACATCCTCAGCGAAGGACTCTTCAACCTGAACAACAGCTCGCTGGCTTTGTATTCCTTCAAGAACAATCAGCTGAACACCGACTACTTCCGCAGCATCAACCGACGCGGCCTGGGGGATACCGCCAATGACATGGGCATTTATGGAAGCAAACTCTATATCGTGGTCAATGTATCGAGCCAGATAGAAGTGGTCGACCTGCAAAGCGGCAAGTCTGTCAAGCAGATACCCATGCTGTCAGAAAACGGAAGTTCCCGGCAACCCCGCAACATCGCTTTCGACGGAGGCAAGGCATACGTGTGTTCCTTCGACGGAACAGTGGCGCGAATAGATACTGCCTCTCTTTCCATCGACGCACTGACCCGGGCGGGCAGAAACCCTGACGGCATCTGCGTGCAGAACGGAAAGCTGTATGTTTCCAATTCCGGAGGACTGGACTGGGAAGGCATCGGGGTAGACCGCACGGTCTCTGTGATCGACATCCCTTCTTTCACTGAAATCAAGAAGATAGAAGTAGGTCCCAATCCAGGAGATATACAGGCCGGGCCGGATGGCAGCGTCTATGTAGCCACGCACGGCGAAAACATAGAGGCGGGTGACTATCACTTCGTACAAATAGACGGTCATACCGATCAAGTGGTACGGACTTTCGACGAAAAGGTGTTGAGCTTCACCATTCACGACAACATGGCCTATCTGTATAACTACGACTACCGCACCCAAGATTCTCAAATCAAAGTCTTCAATCTGAAAGCCGGAAAGACAGAGCGGGAAAACTTCATCACAGACGACACCACGATACGCACTCCTTACAGCATCAGTGTCAACCCTTACAGTGGAAACGTCTACATCACCGACGCTTACGACTATAAGGTGAAAGGAGATGTGTTATGCTTTAGTCCGCAGGGACAACTTATATTTAAGCTGCCCAATGTGGGAATCAACTCCAATACCGTCCTGTTCCGGAACAAAGCCTCCCAAGGCAATCCCGATGAAAATCTCGCAGACCCGGAAGCAGGCGCTTTCGCCAATAAAGTATTGGAGTATAATCCGGCGCCATCACAATATATGAATACCTCTTATACTGCTTACGAAGAGGGATTCACCGGTATTCAAGTGTTGGCACGCGCCACCAAACTGCTGCAGGACCGCACCACCTGTCTCTTCACGCTCGGAGGATTCGGAGGTAACATTACCGTGGGATTCGACCATACCATCCCCAACGTCCCCGGTGAATATGACTTCAAGATATACGGCAACGCCTACTATGATATGTATGGCACTCTGCTGGATAAACCCGGAGGAAACTCCGAACCGGGAATCGTGCTTGTATCCAAAGACACGAATGGCAACGGATTGCCGGATGATGAGTGGTACGAATTGGCAGGAAGCGAATATAACTCGCCTGCCACCATCCGCAACTACGAAATCACTTACTACCGTCCCACTCCGGCAGACGGGGATGTGAAGTGGAAAGACAATCAAGGCAAAGAGGGATACATCTACCGGAACACGTATCACACCCAGGGTTCTTATTATCCGGCATGGATGCCGGCTGAAATCACATTCCGCGGAAGCCGCCTGGCGGACAACTCCATCAACGAGCCGCGTCCGGGCATGCCCGAGCATTGGGTAGGCTACTGTTATGCCTGGGGATATGCCGACAACCATCCGAACAATACGGAATATTCTCAATTCAAGATAGACTGGGCGGTAGATAAAGACGGAAAACCGGTTCATCTGGACGGCATCGACTTCGTGAAGATTTATACAGCGGTCAACCAGAACTGCGGTTGGCTGGGTGAAGCCTCTACGGAGATACAGGCGGTGGAAGATTTACACTACAAGAAATAATTATCTCACTTATTTATATATTTAATTTTTGTAACATGAAAAAAATAAATGCTTTAATTACTAAAATGTGCTTTATTGCACTTTGTGCTTTGCCAATAATCATCTCTTCATGTAATGACGATGATGATAAATATTATTATCCTACGAATTTCGAAAATCTGAGTCTTCCCAATGACACTATCATTGCTAAAGGTGAAGATTTAACTTTAAAGCCTACCCTAAACCTAATTAACCCTAAAATCTATTCTTGGAAAATAGATGGCAAAGAGGTATCCAATGAGGTTAACTACACTTTCAGCACTTCGGTTGGAGGAAAACACGAGATCATTTTCGAAGCACAAGACTCTAAAGGGAACACGGATAAAGCCCAAATAACAGTAGATGTTTTCGCATATTACGGTGGTTTCTATGTGATTAACGAAGGATGGGCAGGTCACGATCCAGCCTCCGTAAATTATTATAAAGATGGAAAATGGAACTTTAACATTGTTGAATCACTTGGCCAAACAGGAACTGTTGGAGTCATTCAAGATTCATACATGTATATCGTAGCTAAAGATGCTCCATATCTAACCCAAATCGAGCTGGCTAACTTCAACATCACCAAACAATTAAGTACAGAAATAGAAGAACAATTAGACTACGGACAAGCAAACAGTTTCTGTACAATTAATGAAACTACAGGTATATTGACCGCAAGCAGAGGTGCCTATAAAATTAATTTAAATCCATTATCTATCGGCAATATGCTCCCACAACTCAATAGCGAGTCAGCCAACGGAAATGGCTGTAAAGACATCTTAAAGTCAGGCGATTATGTATTCGTAAATAATATGGATACAATAAAGATCTACAAATCTTCCGACCTCTCTTTCGTAAAAAAACTAACCGCTTTAATGAAAACGGGATTCGCGCAGACAAAAGATGGAAATATCTGGGCCGCCAACGGCCAATCGTTAATAAAAATCGATCCTAAAACGTTAGACGAAACCACTGTTGAGCTACCTGATAATATAAATGTGTTTTATAATCAATGGGCATATACTCCTACAGGATTATGTGCATCTACAACAGAAAATGCATTGTATATAGTTAATACTACTGTCGTGCCAGGTGCTTATGGCGATAGTTACTATGGAAAAAACATCTACAAATACAACACGGAAAGCAAAATTGCTCAAGAATTTTTCAAAGCCCCTTCCAAAATACAATCAATATATGGTGCAGGCATACAAGTGAATCCTCAAAATGGAGATGTCTATCTTATTTACACTGAGGATGGCTATGGTACGCATTATTTAAATACTAATATTTATGTGGCTGATGGTCAATCCGGAACACAAAAGCAAATAATTGACTATACAGGTAAATATTGGTTTCCTTCAAGCATAGTTTTTAAATAATTAATACAAATATGGGGTTGTATCAACGTTTTGACACAACCCCTTTTATTTTTTAATACTGCACCGGTGGTGTACTCCAGCTACCGGACAGCGTCAGGTTATCGGTTCCAAGCAAAGGAAGATTCACCGGAACGGTAACCGTTATATTGCCAATCAATAATCTAACGGTTCCATTCAACACAGGACCGAGCACAGGAATTCCTCCCAAGATACCATCCAGGTTAGCAATATTCTTCAACTGTACAGAGAGTGTCAGCGAATGGTTTCCGTCGCTCTGCTGTGCATACGATTTCAGCCCCAGGCTGACAAACGAATAGTTCGAACGATATCGGTAATTCGTATTGACTGTTGCCTGTATCGGATCTGTGATATTCACAAACACTCCGTTCAGTAACAACGGACCGTCAATCACGTCATCCACCAATAGTCCGGAGATCAGTCCGGGTTTGGCAACATGAATCTCCCGCACATCATATAGGCCATGAAAACCTCTGATCAGAATATCTTTCTCACTATTTGTCGTACCGGGTGTAGGTGTGAATCCATACCGGAAACGATGATTGCCCGTATAGAAATCCTTTACATTCAGGTCTAAGTCCATAGTCTTCGGGAAATTGTTTATAGTCACTAAAGCATAAGCAGCATCACTGCCCCGCCAGGGATTCAGTAAATCGCCCAACGCTCCCAATGCACCGTTCTGCGTGGCATTACCGGAAAGAGTCAGCCCTATCTGATTGACCAGCCCTTGCAAAAGTTGTGCATACAGTGCATCCACGACCGGTTCTACCAATGCTGCCACCACCAGATTGACTGCGGCATCGAGTCCGCCAACAACGTCATAGACAAGATTACCAACCGGCCCCAAGTTCATTGCCGTTTTCAGTAACCCGGGCAAAATGCCTTGTACCGTCGTCCGGATTATATTCTTATACCCTACTTGCGTCACAATATTATTGGTCAGAGAATTCAAAGCGGTTTGTGCATCCACAAACACTCTTCGCAAATTCAGCATACTGATAATACGCTGCAACAGTACATAAGGTTGAGCAGAGGTATCCGAGAAAGATACATTGGCCAGATAAAATTCCGAAGTGTCGGTAAACTCGGCACCGGGTAACACGATCCGGGCATTCGCACGCGTTGTCCGGTAGTTCGTCAGCACATCCGCATAGTTGGTTCCTCCGCCCGAAACGGGAATCGGAAACTGTGTTTTCTCTACATTGGCCAGAAATACAGCTGTATATTGTCCTTTCGGAAGCGTATCTTTCAAGGCCGCCATCGGCCAGGAAGGAGCGGCATCCGTAGTATTCAGCACCACCTTTTCTTTCACAAACTCACCTGTCGACTTATAAATGACGTAACGCAGGTGGCGAACCCGTGAATCAGTCCCGGTGACGGGTGTACGGGTATCGCCTCCTCCGTATCCGGCTGAGAAGGTTACTTCAAAATATCCGTCGGGCAAGTCCGAAGGCTTACCTTCCGGAGGAAGTTGCCCGGGAACTTCACCGGGCACTTCGACCAGTTCTTTCTCACATCCCGTCAGGAAGAGAGAAATAAAAAGGCTCATCATTATTATCACTTTCGTTTTCATCTCCGGTTCTTTTTGCTTTCAGTTTCTATTGAAGGCCATCCCAGGCATTGTCATCCAGATTGATGTTTCCTGCCAAAGTGAAACCTATATTGATATTCGCATAACTTCCGGTCACTTTCACCCAATGATTAGGAGTAAAGATAATCCGGTTTCCCGAAACCACACCCGGAGTATCCGGCAGTTTCACCGTATAACGTTCGGTGAAGATTCCATAGGACACATCCAGATAGAACAGAGTCTTTCTACTATCCGGAATAGCCAGTAGAAACTGGTTGAAGCTGACTTTTCCCGAAACCGGTGCCTGAGTAGCCAACGTCTTCGTACCGCCGTCACCGGCTGTTTGCCATGTCAGTGCCGTCCCATCCGTTGCACGGGTAGCCGTCACAAGTTGCTCGGCTATCAATGTCATAGAGTTGACATACGCAGGAACATTGGTCACTTCAAGTGTAAAACCGCTAACCAGCCTTTTCAGCGTACCCGTCACATAGTTGATCTGTGAAGGTTTAAAAATGGGACCAACCAACGTTGTACCCCGGTAACCGTTTCCGAAACACGAGAAGAACTCCGGAACTACCGTCGGATTGACCGGTTGCAAATACAAATTAGCCAACGTAGCCGGATTACCTGTCGAACCGATATTAAACCGCTTCGTTGCACCTCCGCCACTGGCAAAATCATAATCACTCCGATTATATCCGATCACCAACAACTGATAGGTAGAGGCTGCTGAAAGAGTAAGCATCGTGACTACTGCCGGAAACGAATTGACATCCAATTGTCGGGCTGCGCTATATTCCGGAACGAAATTAGCTGCATCGTTGGACGATGCCTCATCCGTTTTCCGAAACGGCAGAATCAGTATCCTGTTGACAGAAAGAGCTGCATCTCCCGGCGCACGACTCATGACCCCGTCCCGCTTTATTTCAAAACGGACCGAAACCCCTTCTTCCAAGGGGAGTTCGGCAACATCATCTGTTGAGCAGCTGCCCAACAAGAGCGTTGCCAGAAATCCCGTCAGAAGGATAGTTATATAGCCTGCCTTTCTCATAGCCATACCATGATTCTGTTTTTGAGTTACTTTTACTGAATTACCAAGTTATGTATCAATTCCCATGCCGGACTGATAGTGATCACAATATTCTGATCGGTCAGCAAATCTACCGGAGCATCATCGTCACCCGGGTTACCCGGTGTTCCGCCATCCACACTGCCCGTAGCACCTTTCACACCCAATGAATAAAAATGATTGGCCATCAGATTGAACTGTGTTGCTCCCGAACTGTTAGTATCACTCACAGTCCACTCCTTGATAGCTACACCACTTGCGTCATAAAGTCCCAAAGTCATGCTCACGCCACTAACCGGTATATAGAAAGAACCTCCCAATTGCGAATTAGGTACTTTTACCACTCCCTGACCAGAAAGATCGTTACCTACATACACACCGTTGGAAACAGCCTGCCCGGAAAGATCCATGTCTATTATATTATAAGGAGTAGGCGCTGTATTGATCCCCACACCATTAGTCAGGTTCACCTGTTGGTTGGAGTTGCTGACCTTCAGACGCAGATACTTCACGGTACTTCCGTTTAGCACTTGAGGAACATTCTTGAAGTATCCCAGCACACCGGCCACCTTACGGGTCATCTCAATGCTGACACGAGTTCCTCCCTGGGCCATCACTTCCGCATCGGCCGAACCCGCAAAGATTTCCGATTCATCGCCCGAGTTCACAATAGAAGCAAGCATATCCGTATAATTGGTATTGCCGGAAGTGGGTGTAGTCACAGAGAAGCGGTCAGTTGCATCACGTCCTACGGCCAGAAACTTATATACGCCGACAGGAAGTTTATCCGCATCGGGAACAGCGAAACGTTTAAAGGTAGTACCATCGGTCCAGCCGGTGATATCATAAGTCTTTTGATGCAGATAGGTCGAGCCGTTCTGCACAAAAGCATAAACACTGACACGAGTGACATGCTGTGTGGCCTCCTGGCTATACACCGGCATCCGGGTTCCAATTCCGTCTGTCAGACCATTAACCGCAGACAGCTCAAATGTAATTGCAGCATTTTCAGGATTCACTTCGGGTGAAGAATCATCTTCGCTGGAACAAGCAGCAAACACAAATAAGCTTGCTGCCACCAGAAACATTAATTTTTTCATAATAGCAAAGTTTAGTTTAATAAATAGATAAGAGAAAAAGTGATCAGAAAATATCCAGGCGATGTATCGTGATCCATTCTCCACGGATGAACATCTTGATTTCCCAGATTCCTTCTGATGTATTGTAGTCTATAGAAACAGCAGTTATTTCATTACGCCGCATATCCATCTCCATCACCGGCAATTTCAGATATGGAGTTTCTGATGCACGTGTACCACCGGTATAGAAAGTCAAAGTTAATTTGGAATGTCCCTCTGCCGAAGTAGGAGCAAGCAATGTCTCCAGGACACTGGTGAACGGCACATTTTTGTCAACTTGAGTGCTTCCGGAATAGTTGAGGCCGGCATCCGTCGACTGATAAACATGACTTACATTCTGTTCAATGCGTGTTATCTCAGACGGGAAATTTGAACAGAGCAGTAACAACTTTCCCTTCGTGCGTTCCAGTGTCAATTCTTCTGTCTGATAATCGGGAGAGAAATGCAAGTCCCCGCTTGTCACATAAATATCCGTATGTTCCTTCCCATCCTGATGCAAGATACCGGCGGGATAGTCCGTGGTCAGATTTCCCCATACGGCCAATTTGTAGTCACCGTCGGGTACGCCCGGAAAAGTAAGGGTGTATTCCTTTTCTTCACCTTCCGTAGAGACGACCGCCGACTCTCTGATCAATGCTCCGGTAGATGCATCGTACAAGGCGTAATAGAGAGTTCCCGCATAAGTCCGGAAAGGCAGATTTTCGTCTACCTGGCTCAACTGTGGAAACTGCGATATATTCAAATAGTTCTTGTCCTTAACAGATACCCTAACCGAGTAAGGTTGTTCTACCGGACATTCGTCTCCGCAAGAGGAAGCAAGTACCATGCCAACTACCATGCAGAAGATCTGTATTACTCTTCTATTCATAATCTCTAAAGTTTAAATATAAAACAATTCGTTCAATCACTCAGAAATCAGTATCCTAAAACCGAGATACTTTCCCTATGGTAGTTTTGTAAGCGAGGCACCGTTGCTCCGCATAAGTCAAATATCAACAGAAAGATTATGCATTTGTTTTGCCATGAATCATTATTATCTGTTAAAGTTATATCCCGTCATCCAATTGTTTAAATGATTCATAAATAAACAAGAGGAGAAAACAAAGTTTATCCTCTAAATGTTGTAGAATAAAACAAGATTTAAAAGTAAGAAGATTATAACTGAAAATTATGAACTGATAGATAATGAAGAAAAACATCAATATGAATTTCATGTTGAAGGTTATGTTCCCCGGATAGAATACATAAAATCCTTAAATGGCGAGATCTATCTGACACATACCGAAGTACCGGCCGCCTTGGGAGGACACGGAATAGGTTCACAACTTGCAGAGAAAGTTCTCACTGACATTGAACGGCAGGGATTGCGCCTGGTTCCTCTCTGTCCGTTCGTTGCGGGATATATACATAAGCATCCGGAATGGAAGCGTATTGTACTTCGTGGTATTCACATTCAATAATATAAAAACAGTTATGGGAAAACAAATAGAATACAGCAATGGCGAACTGACCATTGTATGGCAACCGGAACTCTGCCGGCATGCCGGAATCTGCGTAAAGACACTGCCTAACGTATATCACCCGAAAGAACGTCCGTGGATAAAGATGGAGAATGCTACCACGGAAGAACTGATTGCCCAAATCAAAATGTGTCCGTCGGGAGCGTTGAGTTATAAACTAAAGAAATAAGATAAATCGCCGGAAACATCTTTCAAACGATATTCCCGGCGACTTTTATATTTCCTCTCCGTCCACAAACTGCGGTTATAAGATTTAGTCTGCTCTCCTGATCACTCTAAACTCACATTGATCAGTCCCTAAAAGTCCTGTTCCATCTACTCCCTCTGCCACTCCAATAAAACCGGTATTAATGTCGGAGCAATAAAAAGAAACGGTAGCCTCACCTTTTTCGTCAGTCACTACGGACGGAGCCCATAGCAATGTATTGCGGGCATCAGGTACAGGCAACTGCATATCTATTTCATCCGGTTGGTAAAACTCACGCTTACCGTAATACCCTTTCACTCGCCACATATTATTCATACGGAGCAGTTCCTCTTCGGTAAATTCAGTAGCATGATAAACCACGGAATGTGCATCGACCACACTAAAATAGACTCCCCCACCTTTTGAGTCCCCATAATATTTATACTTGGCTATCCTATAAGTTTCTCCGTCAACCGGTTGTTTCCTTCCCTTAGCCGGACATCCACCTTCTCCCACCAGTGCATGATGTCCCTGATAATCCGGATTATAATTCAATAAAAGCCCACACGAAGTACAAACATAGACACTATTCAGATTCATTTGAGCCAAACTATCCAGACGTCCCATAAGCTTATCTCTGAACGGCTTACGAGCCTTGCGGGCAATGACCACTTCATCCAGCAGAATGGTACTGTCACCACTCACGACCGGTGCATCGTAAATCTCCTCTTTGGGTCTCTGTGTACAATTTATCAGCGAGCAGTCAAAAGACTTCTTTCTCCGTATGCTATCGATGGCAGGGAAGTAATCCTGAATCTCCAATTCAGGTTTAAACTCTTTCGACAACATGGGTTTCAGATACACATACCCGCCACGAAGTGTCTTCATCAAATCAGTATCGACCGTAAAACGCCCCAAGGAATCCGTCATCAGATAGGTGGAATTTCCTTCGGCGCCCGAAACCTGAATAAGTTGTTTAGCACCTCCCGTTCCTTTACTTTTCTTCTTACTGCCCAAGGTCTGAATTCCCGTTACATCATCCCTCAAAAACATCTCGCCATGACGGACCGCTCCGTTAAGTTCCCAGACGTATCGCCTCCACCCCTGAGTCAGCAACAACAGATCCATTGCCTGCATACGATCAGCATTCTTCTCGTCAAAGTAATAAGCCGGCCGGCAGACAGCACCACGTATCTGTGATGACAAATAACAATAAGCCAGCATGTTCACCCGGTCATCCGGATTGCTGTATGCTTTGTCAAACACACTGATACCCAAATCGGCTTTCACAGGCTGTCCATTATCATCTGTCACTTTTACTTTCAATGTAGCTTTTTCCCGAAGAACATAGCTCTCTTTCTCCGTTACAATATCAATATGAAGCTTCTTTTCCGGATGCACATATACCAACCTTTCCGCCACAGGCTGCATAGCCGCATTGAACAAGGTAAACTCCGCTATGCCCTGATAAGGAAACTCCGAAAGAGGTATCTTCATTTTCAAACGATCTTTCAGCAACCCTTTTGCCACACAGCAGACGGTTCCTCGTATCTGTCCCACCAGATATACCTCCTGATCGGACAATCCTTCCGTTTGGGAAATAAGGAATTCAAGCTGTTTCCCGTCCCGCCCGGATAACCGGAGCCCCATCCCCTGCCGATAGATTTCAGGTAAAGCATAACTATACCCGTTCGCCAGCTCTATCCGGTATTCTTTGCCGGAGGAAGGAGTAAAAGGTATGACTCCCATCCCATCGTGGCTACTTTTAAAAGACAAAACAGGAATTTCATCCTGATACAATGTTCCTTCCACATCGACCGGACATCCTCCGCTGCCCGTCGCTTTAAACGCCAAACGGAACGGTAAACCTGAAACCAGATTTCCTCCTTCGGGAAAAAGATTGAACCGGAACTCACCCGGCTTCTCTCGATGCTCCGGCAAAGAATCAAGAGCGATATTCCTGACTATCCTGATTTTACGTTCCGGAGATATTCCGGTCGTATCATTATAATATGAGTGGCGGGTATAGGTTCCCAACCGATAATTGCCCTCCGATAATTTTGTATCTATATATACATGGCCCTCAGCAATCCCCTTCTCTATGGGATACTTTTCGGCCCAAACCACACTATCCTTATCATTAAGCATCTGCAAGTAGAGCGTTTCGCTTTGTTCCGACAGCGCGAACGATTTGGCATCCAATTGATAGGCCTTAAACCATAAATCTTCTCCCGTTTCATATATATCTTTGCCGGTCTGCAAATAGATGAGTTCAGAGGGATGCCCGGACAAACGTTGACTGACAGACATAAACAAAGTATCTATGCTGTTTTGAGCAACGGTTGTCATACCACCCCCAATAACGATCGCCAATAATAGGATACGCTTTATCATTGCATTTTCTTCATAATATCACATTCATTCACGGAATACGCAGATGTCACTTGCCACGTCATCACAAAGTCCGGATGCAGCAAATAGCGGATCATGAACTTCTTCTTATGTTCCGTACGGTATTCTTCCGCCGGAAACTCCCCGTGTTCACATACCTGGAACGGCATGATGCGAAGATGCTCCCTAAAATCGACCTCTGAAGTATCCATACACTTAAACATCACTTCTTTTGCTGACCAATGTAAAAGTAAAGACCAGGTATCTTCTCCCTGATATTCAGAAATCAACTCGTCCGGACGCATATATTTATGAGCGACCTTGTGCACCCGCTGCCCGTATTGCTCGATATCGATTCCCACTTCGGACACGGGACTCAGTATAACTGCGACATAGCCGCGAGTGTGAGAAATGCTGATGAAATAAGAAGAATCCGCCAAATGGGGTTTGCCACTGGGAGCATATTCAATTGTCTTTTCCTCCCCCAGCAACTGATATAGCAATACACGTACGGAAAGCCATTCCAATTTACGATGAGGTGAAGAAAAGAGCGTCAACTGTTGCTCATATCTTTCCGGATCGGGCAACAGTGCCAAAAGTTCTTCCGGGGACTCTTCTGTTTTCCAGATTCCCCACTGATAAGCAATTTCTTTATATTCCCGTAACAAAGCCATGGCAAAAGCTGATATCAGGAAGCTTCTTCCTCTGTGGAAGGCTCGTTAACGGTAAACTTCACTTTCAGGATTCTCCGGCTATCCATAGCCAGCACTTCAAATTCGTATCGATGATAGAGAACCTTCTCATGGAGTGCCGGAAATTCTCCCTTTATCTCGAGCAACAGTCCGGCCAGTGTATCGGCATCTCCATCTACTTTGTCAAAATCATCTTCGTCGACCTTCGTAATCTTATAAAAATCGGTCAACTGCGTTTTAGCCTCAAACACCCAGGTATGATCGTTAATCACCGTATAGGTACGCTCTTCATCATCATATTCATCATGAATCTCCCCAACGATCTCTTCAATGATATCCTCCATTGTCACAATTCCCGATGTACCCCCGAATTCATCCACAACAATGGCAATATGAATCTTATTTGCCTGAAAATCACGTAAAAGATCATCGATCATTTTAGTTTCCGGCACAAAATACGCCGGACGGATCAGTGACTGCCAACGGAAATTGTCACCCTTATTAAGGTGGGGCAACAAATCCTTGATATAAAGTACCCCCTTGATATTATCACGTGTGCCCGAATAGATGGGGATACGGGAATATGCATTGTCGATAATACATTGAATTACATCTTTAAAAGGAGTACGTATATCAAGATCGACCACGTCGAGGCGGGAAGTCATAACCTCCTTGGCTGTTTCGCCACCAAAACGAATGATGCCTTCCAGTATATTATTTTCTTCCGTAAGTTCGGCCTTGTCGGTCAGTTCAAGGGCATGAGAAAGTTCGTCAACCGATATATTGTGATTCTTTTTGGCAAAATGTTTATTCAAGAAAGCCGTAGAATGTACTAACACAGCAGAGATAGGAGCAAATACTTTACGCAACACATAGATGACCGGAGCGGAGAAACGGCAGAAAGCCAATGTCTTCTGGGCCGAATAGATCTTAGGCATAATCTCTCCGAAAAGCAACAAGAGGAAAGTCAGGATAACAGTCAGTATCAAAAACTCTGCAAGAGGCGAATGAAAGACAAAGACATTCATGAAGAAGAAGTTACAGAGCATGATAATGGTAACATTCACAAAGTTGTTTGTGATAAGAATGGTTGCCAACAAACGTTCGGAGTCTGCGAGCAGATTGCTGATTTTCCCATCAGAAGGATGATTGCCTTCTTCTATATCATTCAGATCGGAAGGCGAAAGTGAGAAGAAAGCGATTTCGGATGCCGAAGCAAAGCCCGAGGCGAGCAGGAGCAAACCTGCCAGAATAATGGCTATTATTGCCGATAATGAAGGTGTGTTTACGGATATTCCGTTAAAAATTTCTGCCAATTGGCATAAATAAGCGTCTGGGTCCAAAATATTGGTTTTAAGTTAATAATAAGTAGCTACATGCAAATCATGTGCCACAAGTTGTCAGCTAAAAGTTATCACTACAAGTTAAGGTTAGATGCCGGATGGCAATTCTAACTCTTAACTTGTAGCCATTAACCATTAAAACGGCAGGTCATCCGCCGAATTATCTTGCGAAGACACCGGTTGCTGCGGTTGTTGCGATTGAGGTCTCACGGGAGCAGCAGCCTGCTGCTGTGCCGGAGCATACGATCCCGAACCGGTACCTTTCGGAGTGAGCATTTCCATATTATCCACAAAAATCTCGGTAACATAGCGTTTAGCCCCATTCTGGTCATCATAAGAACGGGTTCTTATTTTCCCCTCCACATAGAGCTTATCACCTTTATGTACATACTTTTCGGCAGTTTCTGCCAGTCCACGCCAAAGGACAAGATTGTGCCATTCGGTCCGTTCGGGCACTTGTGTACCATTCGACAAAGTATATGCGCGGTCGGTCGTAGCCAAAGGAAAACTGGCTACAGCAATACCTGTATCCAAATATCTCACTTCAGGGTCTTTTCCGACATTTCCTATCAATATCACTTTATTTACTGACATATTCTCAGAATTTTATGTTTCTAAATACCGAATTTCGTTGCCAAAATTAAATAGAATAACAATAGAATGCAAGAATTGTTACAACTTTTATAAAGCTCTATAAGTTTTATTGCGCACTTTTCTCAAAATGGTTTGCAATTCAAAAAGCTTGGCTGGATTCTTCTCTGCAAGATTCTCCTGTTCATAATCTTTAGTCATGTCATACAATTGCGGAATGCTCAGATTACCCGTTTCTATTTTAGGTGCCCAGGTTATCATGTGAGGACCGTCGTTAGGTTCAATGTATTTCCAGTCCTTGGTACGTACTGACAGTGTGTGGTTAGAGGCTTGCTCAATCACCCAAGGACGGTCGGTAGAATCCGTTCCCAGCCAGTTGCCCAGACGGTCAAAACTATCGGGAGCCGCTCCTTTGGGAACCCTTGCATCAACCAAGGAAGCTAAAGAGGCCAGCCAGTCGATTTGTGAAACCAATACATCCGACACCTGCGGCTGAGTAATTTTCTTAGGCCAGCGCACAATGGCGGGAATACGGGTTCCACCTTCGAAAGCACTATATTTGTTGCCACGCAGCGGACCTGCCGGACTGTGCCCGTTGAGCAGCTCCTCTGCACGATCCTGATAACCATCATCCACAACAGGACCGTTATCACTGGAAAGAATAATCAATGTGTTTTCAGAAAGCCCCAGCTTGTCAAGTGTTTCCAGGATTTGCCCTACACTCCAGTCGAACTGTACAATGGCATCTCCGCGCAACCCCATCGGATTCTTACCACGGAAACGCTCGTGTGGAAAGCGTGGAACGTGCACATCGTTCGTTGCAAAATACATAAAAAACGGTTCATCCTTATGTTCGCGAATAAAGTTGATGGCATGTGTAGTGATCGAGTCGGCAATATTTTCATCTTTCCATAAAGCCTTGCCTCCCCCTTTCATATAACCGATGCGGCCGATTCCGTTTACGATAGCCATATCATGTCCATGACTGTGTTTCTGGTTATACAACAGCTCCGGATGATCTTTCCCTAAAGGTTCTCCTTCAAAAGGTTTGCGGTAGCTGACTTCGATAGGGGCACTCGGGTCATAGTTTGCCACTTTTCCGTTTTCAATAAATACACAGGGCACACGGTCGGCAGTAGCAGCCATAATGTATGAATAGTCAAATCCCAAATCCCCCAATGCAGCGGGAAGTGGAGCATTCCAGTCTTGCTCTCCGCTTTTATCTCCCAGTCCCAAATGCCATTTACCGAGAGCAGCAGTCACATAACCGGAATTTTTAAACATATCGGCCATCGTGTAATCTTCCGGACGGATAATCATTCCGGCATTTCCGGCTGCTACATCCGTTCCCGGACGACGCCAGGCATATTCTCCCGTAAGCATGGAGTAACGTGAAGGAGTACTGGTAGCCGCAGTAGCATGCGCATTAGTAAAGCGAATACCTTCGGATGCCAAACGGTTAACATTAGGAGTTTGTACATTTTTAGCTCCATAACATTCCAGATCGCCATATCCCAAATCATCTGCATAGATAAACACCACATTCGGCAGTTGTCGGTCATTCACCTTCTGTTTGTTTTTTCCTCCTTTTTGTCCACTTGCGGCCATCAGGCAAGCTACGGGAGAAAGACAGGCTAATAGTAAGTAAGGTCGTTTCATAATTTTAGATATTTATAATTCAACAAAATATATTCAGTTTCTATTTCAATCGATGTATTTCTCTATAAAGGCATGCACCAATTTTGAGACGGCATATTGTTCCAGCTCTTCAGCCTTTATTTTTTGATAAGCAGTAAACGAATGACTATCTTCCGGAAGATCTACTATATAAAAATTGGCATAAATCACCCGGTGGGAAAGCACGTGTTTCACGTCCCGGCAAACCGAACGGACTACCGGAAGTTCCTTGGGGGCAAACAATGCCTTTAACTCGGGCAGTGCCAAAAATTCCTCCTCCGAAACAGCAACCGGAGTTTCAATCAACGGAAGCTCGAACAGATTTCTCCAAATATCATTTCCCGTCCTTTTATTTATGAAAGTATGCACGCCCATGCGTACATATATATAATTGAAATAACGATTGGTCGTTTTTATTTTGTGCTGCTTGACCGGAAGCTCCGCCACTGTCCCCTTTGCCAGCGCCGCACAACTGTCAGCCAATGGACAAAACATGCAGTTGGGAGTTTGAGGAGAACATTGGATCGCTCCGAAGTCCATAATAGCCTGATTGTATAATGCGGGGTTCTTTCTATCCAGCAATTCATCCGCCACAGCCGCAAACAATTTTTTCCCTTCTGTAGAATCAATCGGAGTATCGATGCCCAGATAACGCGACAGCACTCGATATACATTTCCATCGACCACCGCATAAGGCATGTTATATGCAAAAGAACAAATGGCAGCGGCTGTATACTCCCCTACCCCTTTGAGGGCGCGCACCTCAGGATAAGTTTTCGGAAACACCCCATTCATGCTCTTGGCGGCGGCATGCAAATTACGGGCACGCGAATAATAGCCCAGTCCCTGCCAATACTTCATCACTTCGTCTTCATCCGCCTCGGCCAAAGTGGCAACATCGGGAAAACGTTTCATAAAGCGGACGAAATAATCGTACCCCTGCACCACACGCGTTTGCTGAAGAATGATTTCCGATATCCATATTACATACGGATCTGCCGAATCCCTCCAGGGAAGTTCACGTTTATATTCCTTGTACCAATTCTCTATTGCATTGCTGAAATTCCGGTTCATGCTTTTTGGACGGATTCTACTTTTTGTTAACTTTATCCTTGCACAAAAGTAGTCATTTTCGTTTAATTACGAACTAAGAAAGCTTAATGAAGCGACTTTTTTAGAAAATTGTTCGGGATATATTTTTTTGGGAGACTAAAAAGCTATATATTTGCAGTCCAAAAAATTAGAAAGAACATAGTAATAATATTTTTTTTAAGGAAAAATGACTAAAGCAGATATTGTAAACGAAATTGCAAAGAACACCGGTGTTGACAAAGTAACAGTACTTACAACAGTTGAGGCATTTATGGATGCAGTGAAAGATTCTTTGTCTAAGGACGAGAATGTTTACCTCCGTGGATTTGGTAGCTTCGTCGTAAAGAAAAGAGCTCAAAAAACCGCTCGTAATATTTCTAAGAATACGACTATCATCATTCCGGAACACAACATTCCGGCGTTCAAACCAGCTAAGACATTCACCCTTTCGGTAAAGAAATAATAAACAAGAGTATTAACCCATAAAATTTTGAAGCTATGCCAAGCGGAAAGAAGAAAAAAAGACATAAAATGTCTACGCACAAGCGTAAAAAAAGACTAAGAAAGAACAGACATAAAAGCAAAAAGTAATTTTTAGTCTGAATCTGGACAGAAATAAAGAACAAACTTGTGAAGCTATGTCTTTCGAGTTTGTTCTTTGTTTAAATGCCCGATTGAATGAACAAACCCATTGAGTTATTCGTTCATTTTTTACAAAATTAAATAATATAGGAAATAGAGGTGACAAGCGAACTAGTAGTAGACGTACAGCCCAAAGAAGTATCCATCGCCCTACTTGAGGACAAGAGTCTGGTGGAACTTCAAAGCGAAGGAAGAAATATTTCTTTTTCGGTGGGCAATATGTATTTAGGCCGTGTCAAGAAATTGATGCCCGGACTGAATGCTTGCTTCGTGGATGTCGGTTATGAGAAAGATGCTTTCCTTCATTATTTAGACCTGGGTCCTCAATTTAACTCACTCGAAAAGTACGTAAAGCAGACTTTAAGCGACAAAAAAAAGCTTAATCCCATTTCGAAAGCAACCCTGCTTCCCGACCTTGACAAGGATGGCACTGTAGCCAATACATTAAAGGTAGGACAAGAAGTAGTGGTGCAAATCGTAAAGGAACCTATCTCTACCAAGGGACCACGCCTGACTTCCGAAATCTCGTTTGCAGGAAGATATCTGGTACTGATTCCTTTTAATGATAAGGTTTCCGTTTCTCAAAAAATTAAATCGAGCGAAGAACGTGCGCGCCTGAAACAGTTACTGATGAGTATCAAACCGAAAAACTTCGGAGTGATCGTACGCACAGTGGCAGAAGGCAAACGTGTTGCCGAACTCGACGGAGAGCTTAAAGTATTGCTGAAGCACTGGGAAGAAAGTATCACCAAGGTACAA
The DNA here is from genome assembly GCF_000025985.1 of Bacteroides fragilis NCTC 9343. Lineage (NCBI taxonomy): Bacteria > Pseudomonadati > Bacteroidota > Bacteroidia > Bacteroidales > Bacteroidaceae > Bacteroides > Bacteroides fragilis. Next base: position 1,823,400 of record NC_003228.3, on the reverse strand, counting down.
AAGGCTACAAAGTTTCCTACACTGATTTATGAGGAAACCAGCCGTGCCGTAGCCTTGTTACGCGACCTTTTCAATCCCTCGTTCGAAAATATCTACGTCAACAACGAAGCGGTATTCAACGAAATCAGGGATTATGTGACACTGATTGCCCCCGAACGGGCAGGCATTGTCAAATTATACAAAGGTCAGCTTCCCATTTATGACAATTTTGGTATCACCAAACAGATTAAATCGTCTTTTGGTAAAACAGTATCCTACAAGAGTGGTGCCTACCTGATTATTGAGCACACTGAGGCGCTTCACGTAGTAGACGTGAACAGCGGTAACCGCACCAAGAATGCCAACGGACAGGAAGGTAATGCACTCGAAGTTAACCTGGGAGCTGCCGATGAGTTGGCACGCCAGTTAAGACTAAGGGATATGGGTGGTATCATTGTGGTGGATTTCATCGACATGAATGAAGCCGAAAATCGTCAGAAGCTTTACGAACGTATGTGTGCCAATATGCAAAAAGACAGGGCGCGTCACAACATTCTGCCCTTAAGCAAATTCGGACTGATGCAAATTACACGCCAACGGGTTCGCCCGGCCATGGACGTGAACACTACAGAAACCTGTCCGACTTGCTTTGGTAAAGGCACCATCAAATCGTCCATCCTCTTTACGGACACACTGGAGAGTAAAATTGATTATCTGGTCAATAAACTGAAGATAAAGAAATTCTCACTGCACATCCACCCGTATGTGGCTGCTTATTTGAATCAGGGACTTATGTCGCTGAAACGCAAATGGCAGATGAAATACGGATTTGGTATTAAAATTATTCCGAGTCAGAAACTCGCTTTTCTTGAATACGTATTCTACGATTCACATGGAGAAGAGATTGATATGAAGGAAGAATTTGAGATTAAATAAAAAGAAAGGCGGCTTGCAATCAAGTCGCCTTTCTTTTTATTTCCCACCACCGACTAACTCAAAACTGGTGCAGTTGAAAGAATCTCTTCATGAACAACAGATATAATATACTCAACAGCAATATGCTTCCTGCCAAATATACATATCCGTACTCCCGTAATACCAGGTATCCCGCCACAACTACGCCCTGCACCACCATATAGGTCAATGATACCGCGACATGAGGTATCTTCAGTTCATTAGCCATTATCTGATACAAATGTTTCCGGTGAGGCAAACCAATATTTTCATGCAACATCAATCGATGGACAATAGTCAGCACACTATCTACTCCATATACTGCCAGAAGCACAATCCAACTAAAATCTTCCGTATCGATTATCAGCTTACCGATTAAAAACAGAATAATAAAAGCAATACTGACCGACCCCACATCACCGGCAAAGCATTTTGCCCTCTTACGGAAATTAAAGAAATTAAAAACCAGCACCGCACACAGCATGGTATAAATCAAACCCGGTTCAACGAACGAAACAACCCAATGATTGATAAACGCCAAAGATCCAAGTACAACCAGCGAATATCCCCCCGTGATGCCATTAATTCCATCCATAAAATTATAGGCATTGATAATCCCCGTACATGCGATCAAAGCCACAACTACAGTCCACCAGGGAAGAGTAAACAACTCCCACTGATAGAACATCAAGCCCATCGCCGTAAAATGAAAAACAAGACGAAGTCCTTGTGATATGGAGCGGATATCATCTACAAAGCTGATCACCGTCACCAGAGTGAGAGCCAACATAAACCAAGGGTACTCAAACTGATTTGTCAGAAAATAAGCCAATGCACCCAAGTAGAAGATAATTCCTCCACCCCGCAGTGTAATCCGGGTATGCGAACTCCGTTCATTCGGTTTGTCGATAATATTATATTTATCGGCAATATGAAAATAAAAAAGTTCTGCCAGAAATAGCAGAACTAAGATTATCAGATAGTACATAAACTATTCGTTCTTTTTAATGAAATAAAACAAGAATTGAAGTCCTAAAAAGGCGAAAAAAATCCCTATTAGAATTCCTATAATCCAAAGAAAAATTTCCATTTAGAGCACCTCCTTATTCTATCCGAAAATTTTTCAGAACATTCATAGGCTTCCATCCAAGCTCCCGCATTGCCTTTTCATTACTAAAAGTCAAAGAGTGCGTGATCTTACGAAGTTTTAAACTGTTTATTGGAGCCTTTTCCCCGAAACAATCACCAAAAACGGCCATACTCTTAGCAAACCAATAAGGAATAGACAAAGGTAACTTCTTATTCAATTGTTTGCATATCACCATCTCCAGTTCACGAAAACTCGGCTGGTAACTGTCACAAACATTATATATCCCTCCCTTTTCAATCAATAGAGGAACAAGATTAGCTATATCCTGAACCATCAAAACGCTCTTTTGAGCTTTTCCTCCGGCAATACTCAAATACTTACCACTCTTAATCCCATGGATCATTGCTCCCAGATTTCCCGGAGGATTAGGACCGGCAATTAAAGAAGGACGAAGTATACTTAATTTCACATTATGCATGGCACACCATTCTTCCAGATATTTCTCCGCCTTGATCTTACTCAGAGCATAAGGAGTTGTTCCATTCAAAGGATATTCTTCCGTGATATTCTCACCCGAATCACAACCATAAACAGCAACAGTACTAATAAAAATGAATGACTTCGGAATGCCACTTTGTTCCAAAGCAGTACACAAATTCTTAGTCCCTTGAAGGTTCACATCAAAAAAAAGTCGTTTCTCTGCCTCCGTCTTAGGCAGAGAGTGTGCTTTTCCTGCAACATGCAATATAACATCATATTTTCCGGCCAACTTAGGAATCTCTGCTGCTAAATTCACTATATAATCATCCTGAGAAGTTAGTCCTATAGTTTCTACTGAATACTTTTTCTTCAATAATGGAAGTACATTATACCCCAAGAAGCCAGAAGCACCTGTAAAAAGAAGATTCATTCTATCTATCATTACTTTCTAATATATTGTTGCTTCACTGTTATATTTATTATACTTCTTTCTTTATCAAAGAACCAACCCCATTTATTTAAATAATAAATAGCAGCCTTTACATGTATCCACAATAAACGTAAACTTTTATGAGATCCTTTCTCAAAATGGTGAGTTATAGTTACTTGAGGATAATACATCGTTTTGTATTTCCGATAAATACGCCTATTCAGATCTGTATCTTCTCCATACATAAAAATACCTTCATCAAACACTCCAATTCCTTCTATCACAGATTTCCGAAGAAACATAAAACAGCCTGATAAATAAGGAATATTCATTTCTCTATCATAATCTGCAAACTTCATTTCAAAATTATAGTCAATTCTGTTTTTGATGCTTTTAATAGGAAGAAACATACGAACTATCCAATCTTTTGGCGTAGGAAGAAGCTTACATAAATATTGCAATTCCCCATTAGGATAAATAACCTTAGGCATTACATTTCCCACATCCAGCTTACCCTCCATGTAATCATATAACTTCTCCAAAGTCCCTTCCTCAAATGATATATCTGGGTTTAGTATTAAATGATATTTTCCCATCTTTTCAGGATCTCTCAATATAACATTATGTCCGGCTCCAAAGCCATTATTCGAGTTCATAAAAATATACTCTACCCGAGGATCATAAGAAATATCTTTTAAATAATCTGTGGGAGAATTATCAATAATATATAACCGTACTTCCAACTTTGTATTCAAAAAGCTATTGATAGCTTTCAATAAAACAGAATCAGGATTCTTATATGTAACAATAGTAGCAGTTATTTCATACATCTCATTCCAAGTTTTAACAGGTGTTTTGCAATAGAAAAAAGAAAAAAGAGAGGCAGACAAGGGAAAAGCCACCAACGAAGCTTACAAGCATGAAAGTATAATTTCATTTCTCCTTTCCTCATAGCCCATTGATTACCACTTAGCCCCCCCTTAGATAGCTGTGGTCTCCCTAAGGATGTCAATGGTAAATCAATATAATATATATTCATTTTATTTGCTATTCTAAGACAAAGGTCATGATCCTCAGTATATCTCATAGTTTCATTAAATCTCTCTCCGATACATTTACAAACAGCCAAACAAGAAGTATTAAAATAGTTACGAATTAAAAAATGTCTAAACTTCAAAATTTTACATTTTGGCATGATTTTTTTTTCTTCAGGCAAGCTATTCTCAGTGTATTTATGAGCAATACAAGAAACATCCTTATAACCATGCTTCAATTCGTTCAAAACTTCTAATTTGGACGGATGCCACACATCATCAGCATCCAAAAAAGCAATAAAATCTCCGGTTGCCTTGTCCCACCCTAAATTTCGAGCAACAGAAACTCCACTATTCTTTGGTAAAGAATATATTTTCACGATATTATTCCCTTGATAATTTTCAATTAAGACATCTAACGTGTTATCTTTACTGCAATCATTTACAATGATAATTTCCCATGGCAAAGTAGTTTGCTTCAAACAAGAATCAACTGCTCTTGTCACTGTATTACTCCCATTATACACGGGAATAACTACAGAAAATTTTAAAATATCCGACATTGATAAATTAACGTTCTATACGTTTTAATGAAAAGTTAGTTCCTAAGTAATAGTGAAGAAATAGTTGAAATAAAAAAACAAGATTAATATTGAAATCCACAAAAACAGATAAAATGAGATTATGTGTAAGAACAACGGTCATAAACATCCATTTAGCATTGCTCTCCTTTCTAAATTTCAGATAAACATAAAAAACAAAACACCCATAAAGAAAATAAAATACTAACGCTCCTAAATAGCCAAAAGCACTGAGATACTGAGGGTGCATAGTCATCACATTCAAATTATCATTAACCAAATCTGTAGCGACTCCTATATTGTTAGGTAACAGTTTTTCTCTTATAAAAGATGGAAATAAATTTCCAAAAGCAATCAACGGTAAGAAGTTTAAATCAGGATATAAATATAAATTATGATTCAAATTATTCAAAGGACTAGTTACATAGACATATACCCATATAAAGCCACTGGGTAGAAAAGATGGATAGTCATCTGAAATACCAGCTATGTTTTCCATAGCATCTTTTCCAGAGCGTAAATCTCCCAATAAACCAAATAACACTATGACAATGATACCAATAGCTACAGATCGAAATATTTTTGTAATTTGAATCTTATTGCAATACAAATAAATAAGCCCCATTTGTAATATCATGCTCATCAGAACTTGTCTTGTTAACAACAAAATAGGCCAGCATAAACATAAAAAATAAAATATCAAATATTTCTTCTTTTTATGTACCATATATTTATAAAAAATAATATTCGATATTGTTATAATTATTGCATTGAGTAATCCATGCAGACTAGGAATTCCCCATTCTGTATAAAAGGATTCAACTCCAGCAAAAGATAATATAGGCAATGAACGAAAAACAAGAATTTCAACAAAAGAAAACAATATCCAACATTTTAAAAGTTTTTTCAGTTTAACATCTAACTTTCCGGATAATATTAAGGAGTACTCTTTTCTGTTTTTTAGATAAAAGGATAAAAAAAACGGTAAAGAAAAAACAGTGATAGATAATAATATGAAAATACCTGTTTCTTGTTTCAAATTTTCCAAAACCAAAGCATAATGGTGACTATAAAGCCACAGAACCATTACCCAAACAGAAGAAAAGAAAAACGCCGGATTTTTCATTAAAAATTCGATTCCATTTTCGATTTCATACGTGACATTTTATTAAATAGTTCAATAGGGAGAGCACTGATTAGCAATTTCTTAACAAAATATTTAATTACCTGATAAATATTACAAAGAGGCGATAATAACAAATCCATAAAAGTGCCTTTCCGGTAAGAAATGAGTAATTTTTCCAGACTAGTTTTAATAACATCATGACTAACTCCACCCAATAAAACCTTTGCTATTACTATATTAGCATGAATATACTGTCCCCTCTTTATGAAATCAAATATAATATCATGATCTGCCGTCAGTTTATAACGCACATCAAAATAAGGATGCAATTTTCTACGTATGAATACCGTCTGATGACAAACTGAATTCAAATTTATATTAATGCCTGAGACCCTTTGTTTAAAGATAAAATTCCGCTTACCCGAGAATAAATTTACATCTCCATATATAAGTTCAGTTTCTTCATCTTTCATGTAAATAGCTATTTCAGAAAGAACATGATTATTATAGAAGCAATCTCCACTATTCATAAAAATGACCCAATCCCCCTTAGCAACCGACAGTGCCTTATTCATAGCATCAAATATTCCCTTATCAGATTCACTGACCCAATATGAAATAGCATTTTCATATTTTCTGATTACTTCAACAGTTCCATCTGTACTTCCCCCGTCAATAACAATATATTCAAAATCAGCTGTGTCCTGCTCAACAACACTTAATATTGTTTTCTCAATAAGATTAACCGCATTATAAGATATGGTTACGATAGAAATCAAAGGTAAAAAATATTCCATACAATATTAAAATTTACCAATAACAAGCACCTTCCACTTTTTTTGCTACTACAGGCGTTTCATCTTCAGAAGGTCTAATCCAATATTCATTCATCAAAGATTTATATTCATCCCGCATATCCCATCTCTTTCCACGAATTCCAAACAATAATTGCAGTCCTCCTCCTAGATGAATTGCTTTCTTACCTGTTCTTTTCACATGAGCAGCCAATGGAAAACCGTAAGCTCCACAACCTATTAAGCAAATATCATAATCTACTTTATCTATTTCTTTTTTCATATATTCCAAAGCTTCAAACCAATCATTATAATTAGAATTTCCACCTAAAGATTGCACTGCTTTCAATACTTTCAAATTGAAAACAGGAAGAATGGAGTCATTACGAAATAATTTTTCACGTTTGTAGTGATATTGTTGCCATATACTATCTGCAAATGGGTGAACAACAAGCACATTCTTTCCAGTAAGAATCCTTGTCCATGGTTTATCTGCCCACCACGGCTCCAACAGACTTAAACCAACCTTATAAGTATTACGAAGTTCCTTTTGAAAATAAAGTTCTTCTGCTCTCCAAGAGCCTAATATATCTACCAGAGCACAATCTTCAATCATCATTTTGGCAAACTTAGTTAGAGAAGCTTCAGAAATAGGAAAGAATCCACTATATATCATCATGTTATTTTTCACATAAGATTCCCACCACCAAGCAGGTGTCCTATGTTTTATAAAAGATAGATAAGAATTTCGATATTGGCTAACCCCTAAATAATTCGCCATAGCATTTAACTCTGTACCTCCTAAACGAGCTATCATACAAGGGTTATCATTCGATAATAAGTTAAAAATTCGCTCGGAAACAATATCTGGATTAGTCTCATAACTCAAGCAATGCTCACCAAAATTATTTCTACACTTTGTATAGAGCTTACGGATAGTTTTCAGTAATAGAATTGAGTACTTATTCATTATTTTTTCATTTTTTTCAAATAAAGTCTTAACAACACATAGTAATATCCTTTCAACGAAACATATAGACGTTCAAATTCCACCTCCTTTCTTAACCCTAATTTATTTACACATATTTCTTGCGGATGCATTAGTGGAAGAATAGATTTGCCAGAATAGTTTTTTTCTCTATAATCAACCGTTACAGTATGCGTGGCATTTTCTCCTAAGCCAAGATTTTGTATCATATTTATATTAGGTACAATAGAATAAATTCTATTCATATATAGAATTATGGAAAGTTGATAATCCCATGTATCTATAAGATTATATTTCATCATTTTATAAACTAAACTCCAATACCTTCTAACTTTCTTTTCATCATAATATTCATTTACTATTTTCTCAAATTTAGAAAAAGGTATATTTCTTATATCAAACTGATATAACTTCCACGTTCTTCTCCAAGTAGCCCATCCCCACACATGATTAATAGGCGAAAAAAAATAAGAATCGTCACTTACTCTATCTCCATAAAGATTATTACGCCCAGAAATAAACCCAACCTGCTCAGTATCCCTGTATTTCTCTAATAGCTCCTCACAATAAGAAAAGAAATCGGAATGAGGCAATACATCATCTTCTAATATAATACCTTCTTCCTCCTGATCAAAAAACCAGGTAATAGCTTCACTAACGGCTTTTCCACAACCCAAATTTTCATTACGGAACAATGTTTTGACTTCACAATTCCAATCTATTTGTTTAATTACAGAACGAGTTTTTTCACATTTTTCATTTTCATCTGTTCTATTCTTACGAGGACCATCCGCAGCTACATACAGACGAGGAGGACGGGCTTGCCGAATTGTTTCAAATACACGAACAGTAGTATCTGGACGATTAAAGACTAAAAAAAGTACAGCAGTTTTCATGACAATTCACGATATTTTAATTCTTTTCTACTAAGTACAATCCCCTTATTCCACAAAAACAAACATAAACGACTTTTGAGACTCATATTAAATGGATATATTGGGAATTTATCATTCCAAGATGTTCTTTTCAAATATTCAAAAAAGAAAGATTTCAAAGGATGATCGCATGTTTTGAGCCAAGGTTTATTAGGAGATGAAAAATGAAGAATAGTAGGATCGCACAATGCTCCTTCTATTTCAAACAAGTACTCTTCTCGTAAAGCTAATTCCTTTGTATAAAATGCATCTAACATATTATATTTAAAAGGTAAAATTTTAGTCGTTTGAATCAAAACACTATTTAAAGCATCTTGATCCCAAAACATTAAACGCTCAGGATATTGCTCTATAAACTTTAACAACTTATTAGAAATATGAAATTCACGCCAATATGCCAAATTAACCAATAGAACGCCTGCATTAAAATACCCTTGTCGAATATCGTATTTCAAGCGATTATAAGTTCGAATATCATCTGTGCCTCCATCGTACACAGCTCCTAATGAATGGGTTGAAATATCTGTATCCCATAAACGTTTGATATTCTTGCAAACAACTAAATCACAATCTAGATACAAAACTTTATTTAAACTCTTAGGCAAAATATCCGGCATCAGAATTCTAAAATAAGTGGCTAAGCTAACATGATCTCCTTCACGTAGAGGACATTTATTCAAAAGATACTCATCTACATTATAAAATATTATTTTTTGTCTATACTTATCCACTATTTTTTTTAACATTTCTCGATTGAAGATCGATAAGTTAGTTGTCAATATATGAAATAGAATTACTTCATTTACATTATTCACACAAACAGAAGTTATAGTTACTCCACATTGAGCGACATAACTATTATCTATACAATGCACTATATCCATAATTACTAAATTCCAGATTTAATTATACATACAAGTTTTCCCCTCTCCACCATATATTTAAATAATCTTCGTACTATCTTCTTATTATTTATAAGACATTCAACACTCTCAAAAACTTGATTCAATGCTGATAGTAAAACTTGTTCAATATACCTTTTAACATTATATACTGCCATAGCCAATGTACTCATACTTCACAATCTATTTCTTTTTACAATAGATAAAACAAGTTTAAATTCTCTTATACGGAAAAAACAACTAAATATAAAATATGAAATAGGCCCAATAAGAATACCTATAAAAAGCTGAATCCATGGATTAGTAAATAAATGCATAAAAATATAAGTACATCCTCCCATGCCTAAAGATAACATTAAGAGAGGAAGTACCGACTTTATCTGTTGAAAATACCCTGTCAATACAACTTTCTTTGCAAAGTATATTATAATAATGACATCTAAAAGATTATACAATAAAACGCCTAAGCAAAGTATTTTTATTCCAAATGGAATTGTTGTCACTAAAATTCCTATAGCCAATATTTTTTTTATGATCTCAGCTTTCAAAAAATAATCAGCACGCCCTTTTACGTTTAATATTTGATTATTAATAACCATCATGGGATACCACATATAGGCAATACAAAGAATAGAAAGCAAATCTGACATGGGCAACCATTTCTCTGTCAATAATACAAGAACCAAGGGTTTTGCCAATACTGACAGGCCAACCATTAATGGAAAAATGATGTAACAAGATATACGAAGATACTGAATAAAAGATCTATTTAATTGTTCATCATCACCTTGCATTTCACATTGCACCGGGTAAATAACCCTAGTAATAATGCCCACAATATTTATTGAAGGAAACTGTGCTAAAGAATAAGCACGATTATAATATCCAACATCTGTAGCCGAATATTTCCGACCAATAACCAAGCTATATAAATTAATATAAACAGTATGCAATAAACCAGATAAAAGAAGTTTTGATCCAAATGAAAACAAAGTTTTAAAAGAATTCCACGAGAATACAAATGATGGCATCCATTTAGTGCAAATCCACAGCAACAACGTATCTAATAAATTATTTAATAATGCTTGTATCACCAATGCCCATACGCCAAATCCTTTATATGCCAATACAACTCCTACTACTCCACTAAACAGGACTGCAAGCAACGAGGCTTTAGCTTGTGTTTTAAAGTCAAGTTTCACAGTAAGCTTCGCACGCTGAACGATAGAAAATCCTGATATTATTAAATTTAGTCCAATCCATTTTGTAATAACCTCCAACTGCGATTCTTCATAGAAATCTGCAATAAGTGGAGCAGTTAAAAACAGAATGCCATAAACAATAACAGCTATAGCAAGATTGAAATAAAACGCTGTAGAATAATCTATATCCGTCCTATCTTTTTTCTGAATCAATGCACTCGAAAAACCACTATCTATAAAAGTCTGTGCTATAGCGAGGAATATCCCCAACATAGCTATCAATCCATATTCAGAAGGAGAAACCAAACGGGCAATAATAATACCAAGAATAAACTGAACACCTTGAACAGAGAATCGTTCTACAGCGCTCCACACCATACCTTTAACGGCTTGATGTTTTAAAGACTCACTCATCTATTTTCTGCTCAAAATATGCAATCGTTTTCTTCAGTCCTTCTTCAAGCTTTATTTGAGGTTCCCACCCTGCCAGCTTTTCTTTTGCCAGACTTATATCCGGTTTGCGCTGTTTAGGATCATCACTTGGCAACGGACAAAAAACAATTTTAGATTTTGAATTAGTTAAGTCTATTACTTTTTGAGCTAATTCAAGCATCGTAAATTCACTTGGATTACCTGTATTGACCGGACCGATAAAACTATCATTCGTAGCCATCATCCGGGTCATTGCTTCAATCAAATCATCCACATATTGAAAACTACGGGTCTGGCTACCATTACCGTAAATTGTAATATCCTGATTCCTTAAAGCCTGAACAATAAAGTTAGACACCACACGCCCGTCATTCGGGTTCATTCGAGGACCATAGGTATTAAAAATACGAATAATCTTTATACGTACCCCATTCTGACGATGATAATCCATGAATAAGGTTTCCGAAGCACGTTTACCTTCATCATAGCAAGAGCGGATGCCGATAGGATTCACATTTCCCCAATAAGCCTCAACCTGTGGATGAATGGAAGGATCGCCATAAACTTCACTTGTAGAAGCTTGAAGAATCTTAGCCCTCGTACGTTTAGCCAATCCTAACATATTCATGGCACCATAAATAGAAGTCTTCATGGTCTTAATCGGGTTATATTGATAGTGGGGAGGAGAAGCCGGACAAGCCAAATTATAAATTTCATCCACTTCCGCATAATAAGGAGTAGTCACGTCATGGCGGACTAACTCAAAATTATGATTATCCAGAAGATGACGAATATTGTCTTTACTCCCTGTAAAATAATTATCTAAACAGATAACATCATTACCCTCATTGAGCAAACGCTCACAAAGATGGGAACCTATGAATCCGGCACCACCCGTTACTAAAATTCGTTTCATCAAAGTTTTTTATTTTTGTCCGATACGAGAATATGTAAAACCTAACTCTTTCAACTCTTCACCATCATAAATGTTACGACCATCCACTACAACAAAATTCTTCATCGCTTTACGGATGATTGCCCAACTTGGCATGCGGAACTGTTTCCACTCCGTCATCAAGGCAATGGCATCAGCATCTATCACAGCCTCATACATGTCTTTGCAATAAATTACCTGCTTGCCGATACGGCGTTCCGTTTCTTCCATTGCAACCGGATCAAAAACTTTCACGATAGCACCAGCCTGCAACAGTTTTTCAATAACAACTAACGCCGGGGCCTCACGCATATCATCAGTTTCAGGCTTAAACGACAATCCCCACATAGCAACAGTTTTGTCCTGCAGGTTTCCTCCAAAAGCATTCAGCAATTTATCAAAGACAATGCTTTTTTGCTTTTCATTCACTGCCTCAACCGCTTCAATCACCTGCATATGGTAACCATTCTGAATACCGGTATGAACCAATGCTTTTACGTCTTTCGGAAAGCAAGATCCCCCATAGCCGCATCCGGCATAGAGGAAACGACTTCCAATACGGGAATCCGCCCCCATGCCCTTGCGAACATTGTCAACATTAGCGCCAACACGTTCACAAAGGTTAGCTATATCATTCATGAAACTGATACGTGTGGCAAGCATAGCATTGGCAGCATATTTTGTCATTTCAGCAGAAGCAACATCCATCATCAGGATAGGATAACCGTTCAAGGTAAACGGACGGTAAAGTCTCTCCATTATTTTTTTTGCCTTTGCACTTTCAACACCGACTACTACCCGATCGGGCGCCATAAAATCTTTAATGGCAGCTCCTTCTTTCAAAAATTCGGGATTGGATGCCACGTCAAATTCGATGTTCACACCCCGCCTGTCAAGCTCCTCCTGAATAACCCCACGAACTTTCTTTGCCGTACCTACAGGAACAGTACTCTTTGTAACCAAAACAATATGTTTTGTTATATTGCGCCCTACTGTACGGGCCACTTCCAAAACATACTTCAAATCGGCACTGCCATCTTCATCCGGCGGAGTACCTACCGCACTGAAAATAATTTCCACTTCATCCAGGCAAGTAGTTAAATCGGTGGTAAAATGGAGCCGTCCGGCTTTGACATTGCGCTCCACCAATTCATCCAACCCCGGTTCATAGATAGGCATAACACCATCCTGAAGTTTCTGGATTTTTTTTTCATCTACATCCACGCAAGTAACATTGATACCCATTTCGGAAAAGCAAGTTCCTGATACAAGCCCAACATAGCCTGTACCTACTATTGCAATATTCATAAGCTATAATAAATAATGATTATTCGGTTATTTTAAAAAGTTTGCGAAGGCTGTATTGTAATGCTTCATTCACCAAATAAACAGCTTCACATTTCATATTGGTTGCACCTTCATCTGAAACAACAGCCGTATACATAGGATAAGAATTACCTTTACTCTGATTGTTCTGCCAATGAAAAGCACGAATATTTAACGGATTATCCCACAGTTCCTCCGGTACATTCTGCAACTTTAGACGCGAAACAGGATAAATATGATCCAATTCCCATCCAAAGAGGCTATTGCGATTATTAAAATCAGCATAGGCAATCCAAGCTCCACAGGCATCTTTACGAATGCGAGCAGGATTATACTCTTCCACAATCTGAGCAGACTGCCAAGCTATGTCTTTTAACTCATTTAAAAACATATTAATTGTCAATGTCCGCCTTAGAGCATATCTTGTTTATCATAATAATCAAATAACCAGGCGGCATCTTTTAAGGCTGAATGGCAAGAATCCTTCTCTGACAAAATGACTTCCTCCATTGGTATTTTCCAATCAATACCTAAATCAGGATCGTTCCAAGCAATAGCTCCTTCACACTGAGGAGCATAAAAATTATCGCATTTATATTGAAAAACCACTTCTTCACTTAAAACAGAAAAGCCATGAGCAAAGCCACGGGGAATAAAAAACTGACGATGATTATCCTCTGTCAATTCAACCGAAACATGTTTTCCAAATGTGGGAGAGCCTTTGCGGATATCGACAGCTACATCAAGAACAGAGCCTTTCACAACCCGGACCAACTTACTTTGTGCAAAAGGTGGTTTCTGAAAATGCAGACCACGAATCACTCCATAACTCGACTTAGATTCATTATCCTGGACAAACATCGTTTTACAAACTTTCTCTATAAACACATTTTGATTAAAAGATTCAAAGAAATAACCGCGTTCATCACGAAACAAACGAGGTTCAATAATCACAAGGCCCTTTATATCAGTTTCTATTATATTCATTATTGGTCTGCAGCTAATTCATCAATTACTTTCAAAAGGTACTGCCCATATTGGTTTTTCGACATAGGCTGAGCCAATTTCTTCATTTTATCAGAATTAATCCACCCTTGACGAAGTGCAATGCCTTCCAGACATGCTATTTTCAACCCTTGGCGCTTTTCAATAACCTCGATAAATGTACTTGCTTCGGACAAAGAATCATGAGTGCCTGTATCCAACCAGGCGAAACCCCGCCCTAAAAGCTGGACCTTCAGTTCCCGATCGGACAGAAACCATTGATTGACCGTCGTGATTTCCAATTCTCCACGAGGGGAAGGCTGAATACTCTTGGCTACTTCCACCACCTTATTGGGATAAAAATAAAGACCCACAACGGCATAATTGGACTTAGGGACCTCAGGTTTCTCTTCGATACTGAGAACATTCCCAGCCTTGTCAAACTCCGCTACACCATAGCGTTCGGGATCGCTTACCCAATAACCAAAAACAGTTGCTTTGTTCTCCGATTCGGCTGTATGGACTGCTTCACGCAGCATACGGGTAAAACTTTGCCCATAAAAGATATTATCGCCAAGAACCAGGCATACAGAATCATTGCCTATAAACTTCTCACCAATAATAAATGCCTGTGCCAAGCCGTCGGGAGAAGGTTGCTCGGCGTACTCAAAACGTACTCCAAAGTCAGAACCGTCACCCAGCAAACGTTGAAAGCCGGGTAAGTCATAAGGAGTGGAGATAATCAATATTTCACGAATCCCTGCCAACATAAGTACAGAGATAGGATAATAGATCATCGGCTTATCAAATATCGGAAGCAACTGCTTACTGACTCCTTTGGTGATCGGATATAAGCGAGTGCCCGAACCACCGGCCAAGACAATACCTTTCATCAATATACTTATTAAATTACTATACAAACATATCACTCCACCTCACTCCAAGGATACGGATTCTCTTGCACATCCTTCAGGCGTTCTACCACCTCACGCTCCTCTTCCGACAACTTTCTGTCCTGCCACGTATCGATGATAGCTTGAGCTTCCCGGGCCAATTCCTCGTCGAAAACCTCTCCGTAACAATAAACTAACAGTTGAACTTTCAACAGAGAAGCAGGCAGATGTTCCAGTACATCCCAGCAACGATCCAGAATATGCTGAATACGTTCCTCCTTGTCACCGTTATTATAGAGAGTCGCATTATATCCCATCAGGAGCGACAGGCACAACCGGGCCTCTTCTTCATGACTATTGCCACGCTTGTCGTACAAGGCATTAGCCTGAGAAAAAACATCACGATTCAGACGGGTGAATTGATCACTGTAGATCGGCCGACCGTCCATGCCTAAGTAGCAAAGTTCATGGGCAGAAGCATAAAGGGCGGAGATTTCGGATTCTAAATAGTTCATATCTTTTTATGTTATTTTTCGATGACAGGTTCGACCAATGAAGGATGGACAAAAGTGGTGGCGACAGCCATGACTCCTTCAATGGTGACTACGACACGACGGTCATTGCGGACACGGACAAACTCGCCCTCCACCCCCTCGAAAAGCCCCCCGGTGATACGCACACGGGTACCCTTGCGGATGTTCAACTCGGAAGGTTCGAAATAAAGCAGGGATTCATCATAATTCGCAGAGACCGCCATGAAATTACGCATTTGAGAATCAGGAACGATGATGGGACGATGGTATTCACGGTCCATAATGTAACGGATAGGAAGCGTGGTGCCCTTGCTCTCTTTGATGGCATCGATACAACTACGCGAGGAACGGACAAAAACCAGATTATGAACTGCGGGAACAAGCTTACGAACCCGACGCTCGTTTTTAATGGTATATTCGTAGTGCATGGGGATGAAATTCTCGATCCCCTCCGAATTGAGGTACTCCTGCAAAGCCAGTTCACGCCCGTAAGTGATACGCAAGGCATACCAGTTCAAAGCGGAAGAAGACAGGAGGGATTGAGAACGCTCCATCGAAGATTCGATAGATGCGGATGTTGTCATGTCGTTCACGTCAGGATGTTCTTTGGGGACACCGGAGTAGCGAAGCATACCTCCCGGTCAAGTTATGTAATGCGGATTTTAATGAAAAATTCAGTGCATCCATGTTATTTAATGACCCTCCACTATCACAGAAGGAGAGGCAGAAAATAGTTATTTATTATAATAGCCTTTAAACGAGGGTATTGAAAACAAAAAGTGTTTCAATAGACGTTCGTTTAAAAACACATGATTTTTGTATATAAATCAGAAGAGAACAGAAAACAAAATCAGACAGATAATAAACTGTTTTTTGTTAATTCATAAATACCTGTGGTTTAAGATATTGGGATAACAATCAAAAGAGAAAAATCATTTTTTTTATTAAACATTTTGTAGTTCTAAAAATACCCCCTATCTTTGCGTTCAATTAAACGAACGTCTATTGAAACACTCACTTTTTCAATTAATATCATACTATATACCAAATAGTTATCTAATCAGAAGCGTTCATTTTCTCTTTAATTCCATCTTTACTTGCCTACCGATAGATTCCTTTCTACCTTTGCAACAAATTAACAACATTTAGTTATTAACAAAATAAAAGAAATTATGGACAAAGAAAAAGGATTATTTCAGATTGTGGACAAAAGTGTAAAAAAACGCTATTAACAAAGCGCAACAATCTAATACAGAAATAGTTAAAGAAACAAGAGGCAGAAAGAAAGGAATACCGATACGTGGAATAATTTCGCATAAAGGAGAACTTATCAAAGCGTTGATAGAATCCTACATAGAAGATGCGAACATACAAAATATCAATACATGTCAGGCTTCACTCGCACGCTACATCAATGAAAAAAGACTAATCGGAAATATTAAAAACGGAGTATTTAAACCATTATCCATCAGTTCAATATTAGTCTATATCAGCAGCATTTGGGAAGAAGTGGAAAAGAATAGACAGCACAAACCCGCCATCCACAAAAATACGCACAATGAATTATGATAATCCGCCTTACATGAAACGTCCCCTATCTTCGTGGCGATAACATTTTATCAACTTAAAAAATATACGTATGAAACGGAAAAAAAGACCGGCATCACAAAGTGAAGCCATGAAACTGAGATGGAAGAGACGGATTGTCTTTGAGAAAGGATATACCGTACAATGTGCCGAATGGATGGCGGAACGCCTGGAAGCGTTGACCGACCACCTGCAATACGGGCACGCAGCCATCGCTTATCAGAAGCAGAACGGAGACTTCAGGTTGGTGAAAGCGACACTGATCTACTATGAAGCGGAATTCCACAAGAAGTATGATCCCACACAAATTGAAGGTGCAGTAGTCTACTGGAATGTGGACGAACAGCGATGGACGACATTCCAGGTGGAGAACTTCATGGAGTGGCGACCGATCGTATAGGGCGCCACCACAGATTACACGGATTTTCACAGATGAATGATTTCTATTTTAAGGAATCAAGTGAAAACGTCTTTGGGAATCCGGAGTAATTTGTGGTGAATATATTAATGTATTATTGAAAGTACAAACAACTAATCTAAAAAAAACAAATATGGCAACAATATATGACGGGATCAACTATTTCCCGGTGGGCGTAAACTTCATGGAAGAGAACGCAATGGAAGTGATAGAAGCTAAATACGGAATAAAGGGCCCGGCAATCGTACTGAAACTGCTGTGTAAAATATACAAGGAGGGATACTTCATCCGTTGGGATGAAGAACAGTGCCTGATTTTTGCCAACAAGGCAGGAAGGGAGGTACAGGTCGCTGAGGTGCAGGGGATCATTGAGATCCTCTTTATCAAAGGGATAATGGACAGAAACAGTTATCTGGAAAACGGAATACTGACTTCGGAAAACATACAGAAGGTATGGATGGAGGCGACAAAGCGGAGAAAGAGAGAGTTGTCGGAACTCCCCTACCTGATGGTGAAAACGGAAAAGGAAAACGATAAACCGGAAAAGGAAAGCGGCAAACCGGACAATGCATCCACACAACAGGAAATTGAACGACCCAAACCGCTTAAAGAAGGAAAAGTAGCTGTCGGCACAGGAGATGTAGCCGTTAGCCCGGGAAATGTAGTACACGATGTAGCCGTTAACGCAAAAAATGCATGCAATTTCGGACAAAGTAAAGTAAAGAAAAGTAGAGCAAAGGAAAATAAAGAATTCCCCCCCTCAGCTCCCCCCGAGGGGAAGGAGGAAGAAAGGAAGGAGGATTCTGCTTCTCTCCCGATACCGGGATACGCTTTCAATACGATGACGCACAATTATCCGGGACTGACGGATACGCTCCAAAGATTGGGGATCAACGAGGTAAGCGAGGTAAATGGCATTCTCAGGCTGTCGGACTATGGAAGAAAGGGAACGACGGTGTGGCGGCTGATTGCCAACACTTGCTGGAGTGACATAGGGGCAAAAGGAAGATATCTGATAGCGGCACTGAACAAGGCGAAAAGAAGATAGCAGGGAGTATGAGTCCCCGATTTGTAGTTGACAAAAAAGCAAGTATATCGGTTTTAGTCTACAGAGATCTTCAGTGAGCCTAAGAAGTAAAGATCAAACTTAATAAGCTGAAATACAAACTATTAAAAGTTCAAAACATCTGTCAGTAAAAGCTTTGTTTTAACACAAAGTTAAAGTTTATTCTTTAGATGCAAATAACAAGTGTTTTAAATGCAAAAGACTTGTTATTTGCACACAAGAATAAAAATGGCTGAGAAGGGGAGTTAACAATGTTAATTGTTACGATATTATTCTCACCTAAGGATATACCCTTGTTGCAAAAACATTTTCCACACCTCCAACAAATACCTACAATTAGGTATTTTTTATCTTGCCCAACATTTTCTGTAAGATTAAGAACTTAAATTAAGTTGCATTATAATATATTTGCGGCAAATACATTAGATAATTTATGACCTAACCTAAACATTATGAAGTATTTTGTATCACTCTTTCTCAGTCTATTTTTTTTAGTTTTTATGTCCTGTGGCAATGAAGACAATGCTTGGGATAATAATATCCCTATTATTACTCTTAATGAACAATCTGATTCCTCAGGACTATTAAAGAGCCAAATAACTGACATCATTAATTACTCCAAAATCAATTTTGATGAAAACTTTAATAATACAGAACTTTATAAGAACTTGATTTTAAGCCCTAAATGGGAAAATGTTTCTATGGTTCTTCAGAAACAAGACACACTCCATTTATGTGTTCCTCTGCTAGCACAGGATAATCCTGAACACAATTCCTATTATTTATGCGAATCAGTAGTTGAAAACGCTTTCTGACTCTGTTTATTAAAACATTATCAATCAGCCAGTTAGCTTATTTGTCTATTTCTTAATCTCCTTAAAAATCAGTATATTAGAAGAATAAAACTACTCATTATTCTAATTATGATTCCCAAGGAGAAAGAGCTAAAACTTATAAAAATATATATGTATATCTGCGATGTTATCGGTTTTCACTGAAGTTCAACTGCCGAAGATTCAGTAACAATGCAAATCCTGTCTTCACTGATGAGGAACTGCTTACTGTATATCTGTTCTGTGGAGTATATCAACACTACTTCAACATCAAAGATATATATACATCCACTAAAGAATATTTCAAATATTTTAAAACAACCTCTTAATTATGAGAATGAAAAGTATTTCTATTTATTTTTTTACTATCGTCTGTACTGCACTTTGGGGATCATGTAAAGATGAAACTTATCCTTTTATTGAGCAAGGATCGCAACAAACAGTCTTTAAAGAATTGAATCGTTTTGAGAGATTAACTTTTAAATCATCGCAAGATTTACTTTCTGCAATACAAATGGGGGAAAAGAGTACGAGTAAAATAAATCAAACACGAAGTATTACTTTTGAGAGTTTATTATCACCATGCAACAAACTTACCCGTGCGACTGGTGAGAGTTATTATGAAGCTCTTGGCTACGATACGCTAGTGCCTAACAAAGCTTTCGCTGCACTTTTGAATCCCTTGGGAGAACTACAAGTCAATGATACTATTTATAAGATAAATCATAATGGTACCTACTTTTTTCCTAAAGAAAAAGAAACCCAATTTCGTAATGTATACAAGATGGATTCTTTGGGAATTCTGGTCGGTGATAAATTATATAAGTTATCTGATGGAATTTACCGTTACAAAACATTTCCTGATAGTATCTTAGAGGAAGAAATATATTTGCCTGATGATAGTTGGAATACTGAGGATATTTCGACTAGAGCGTCCGTTTCCGAGCCTAATTATAATAGTTTTCCCAAATTTAATGCAGATAGGCATACATGGTTAGGAGGGATTAGACAAGGACTCTTTGGCAACGATAAATACTACAGCGTAAAATTCAATAAGAAAAGACGAGTACGGGGAAGATTATATGCATATCATTATGTTGTATATTCTGAGTCAGGTGTTACCGGAATGATGCAGAAGAAGAATTTTATTGGATGGACCAAAACTAAGGCTGATGAATTACGTATCGGATGGAAAAATATCATATTGGTCACTAAGATTGATGATCCTTCGCTTAAGGGAATTCCCAAACAATCTATCCCGATCGTTGGTGGCATTACACCGGCTCAAATATCTTCAATCGGAAAAGGTAATCTTCTTGACCTGTATGTTGCTGAGGTAGAGATGAAAGATATTCTTAATGTCGTGGGAGAAGGCCTCAAAATTTTCCTAAAAAGGGGTAATTCTGCCATAGGTTCAGGGCGTAAACCCACCGTTCATGCCGTATCCTTAGCCACTAGATCACAAGTATATTTGATTATTTTAAATGACGTAAGAAAAACTTATGATGAAAAATCCATAACTCATGTGTTCTCTAGTAAATTTAATATCTATGTGACAATAAATCCAGAAAAACTTCCATCAAATATTATAAGTTGGGCTAAAGCAGTTTCTAAAACATTAAGTCAGAATAGTTTTAAAATGAGAGGAGGGGAAGCCATTATTTGTGGACGTTTAGGTAATGACTGGAGAGGCATGAAAATTGTGAAGGAAGCAAAATGACTATGAGTGTAAGAAGACTGATTATATTTTGTATATTTGTCACATGTAGTCATATTACCGTCCATTCCAGAGATTTTATTAAGGGATCTTTTTCTATTGGATTGGATGGTTTGTTTGGAGATTTTGATTCTAATCAGAAGTTAGGCGGTGGAATATTACATGGAGGATATGATTTCTTTTTTCATCGAATATCTTTTTTGAGTGTAGAACCTAAGATAGGAGTTGGATATTTTGGCGGTAATAAGACAAGTACACTTAGTACTGCTGTCGTTGCAAATTACGGTATAACTTGTTTTACAACTAGTATATCACCCAAAGTATACTGTTCGCTCAATCCAGATAATAATATACTTCTTTCTTTAGAGAATGAATTCTCATTATTAAATGGGTTTGCAAACATTAAAGATCAAAACTCTATTCACGTAAGGAGAAATAGTAAATTTTTTCAATTTTATTATACAGTAAAAATAGGCTTAACTTTAAAAACGCCAAAAGGGTGTAAATTTACCGTGTGGGTTGGTGGAAGTACACTTAGATTAGATAATATTCTAAACGGCAATATTCCATCGGGAGAAAAATATTACTCAAAAGAAACACTTCCCTATGCTGCAGGTATAAACTTTTATATATAAATTTAAACAATACAAGAAATGAAAAAAAGATTTTTAACATTAAGTATAATTCTATTCCTATTAGGTATACTCCCTATATCTTCTTTTGCTCAATCTAAAATAAACATATTCTTAGATTATCATTACCAGTTTGGGTTATTTGAGAAAGCAGGATATAGCATTTCGAGGAAAGATAGTAAGATGTATGGTAACTCTTTACATTTATCTGCATTGTATAATTTTACTCAGCAGTTGTCCGCGGGTGTAGGAGTAGGAGCTGACAGATATGAAAATCCAGGCTATAATACGTTTCCTTTGTTCGCTAGTTTACATTATGCGCCTTTTAAAAAACATACTGATTTATATGCCTTTACTAATATAGGATATGCGGTAATAGGTAAACAAGAGACTTATACAGGTATGATGTGGGATTTAGGAATAGGTTATAAAAAGATGTTTCGTTCACATTTTGGACTTAATTTCCAGTTTGGATATAATCTAAAACAATTCCGAAATATTAATTCATATGTAACCAGTGATATAATGCAGCGTGAGAATAGTACTAGAAACTCCTTGTCTTTAGGCATTGGAGTGATTTTCTAAAAATGATTTCAAAAGTCTTTATGGTAATAAAAGATACATGAGGTATTTTACTCTTATTATCATAGGGAAATTGTCTAAAATCTGAGATAGCTTTGATAGCTCCAACTGGATCTATCAAAACTATCCCGGATTAAGTATAATAACAATTATTCTCTTCCAATAAAAATTTAAACAGGAACTTACTTATATCCAAAATGATTTCTTATATTTGAATTTGATGTCGGTAATAAACACAATCCGAAGATTCACATTGGCAACCATGAAACTTTGCGGAGCAACACGCCACATAAATCCAGCCTTTTCATTTACATGTATCATAACCCTCAATTTAAAAAACCAACATTGCAGCGGGAGGAATATTCAATACCCGACAAAGCAAACGGGCTATTTTTTAAGTCAGTAGATTAGTTGATACCAAATCGCCTAATCTACTGATTTCAATTTACCAAGTGATAACCTTGTCAATGATAGCCTGTTGTTCGGAACTGCTCCTTCGCAGATAGATACGGGTGGTTTCTATACTTTCATGTCCCATCAGGTCAGCAAGCAGAGAAATATCGTTGAACTTCTCCAAAAAGTTTTTGGCAAACCGATGCCTGAACGAGTGGGGATAAATGACTTTTTCATTCATACCGTACTTGTTAGCATAGTTTTTAAGTTGTTGCGATATACCACGAGTAGTGATTCTTTCGCCATATCTATTCAGAAAGAGATAACCGGAGGTTCGTTTGTGCTCTTCCAACCAAACAATGGTTTCTTCTTTAAGCAACTTAGGGATATAAATTCGTCTAATTTTACCTCCTTTCGCATAAATATCGTAGTAGCCTAAATAAATGTGCTCTACTTTTAGCTGGATAAGTTCACTTACTCTCGCTCCAGTAGCAGCTAAGAAGCGGACAACGAAATACCACGTCAGGTTATCTTCCTTTTTCAACTTTTTCTTTAGAAAGATATAATCCGCATTGGTGATTACATTTTCCAAGTAAGAACGCTGTTGCACCTTAACGGATTTAAGGCGAAGTTTCTGCTTACCCATATATTCAAGGTACTTGTTGATTGCCTGAATCCTGAGATTAACAGTCTTGGGCTTGTAAGTCTCAATTAGATACGTTTTATAAATCAAGAGGTTGCGTTTGTTCAATTCTTTATGCCTCTTGTTGTACTCCTTTACGGCATACAGATATGCTGCAACCGTATTTTTCGCCATATTCGCTTGGACGAGTAGCGTTTCAAATGTTTCTTCTGTCATATAGTAATTATATTTAGAGGGAACGACATTGTTCCATTAATAACTTACTATAAATTCATTGAATTCCTATTATGAGAAGATTATTGCTACAGGTGAGGTTAAGTGCATTGATGAGGAGATTCCGTTTGAGATTCCAAAGGGATGGGAATGGTGTAGATTACGTCAGATTACTTCGTTATTAGGAGACGGTATTCATGGAACACCTGAATATGACCCAAATGGCGAATACTACTTTGTTAATGGTAATAATCTTCAAGATAAGAAAATA
The DNA here is from genome assembly GCF_000025985.1 of Bacteroides fragilis NCTC 9343. Taxonomy (NCBI): domain Bacteria; kingdom Pseudomonadati; phylum Bacteroidota; class Bacteroidia; order Bacteroidales; family Bacteroidaceae; genus Bacteroides; species Bacteroides fragilis. Next base: position 1,799,448 of record NC_003228.3, on the reverse strand, counting down.
GTTATAAAACCAGATACAAAAAAAGTAAGTAGGGAAGAATATCTCAAATACAAGAAAAATCTGAATAAGCATACAGTACTCGTCTCTATAAATGGAACTTTAGGTAATATCGGTTTTTATAATGATGAACCCATTATGCTTGGAAAGAGTGCTTGTTATTTCAATTTAATAGTAGAGGATCTAAAGGAATACGTCTATATATTACTTCAATCGCCATTCTTTATGGAGTATACACTTAAAGCAGCAACTGGAACCACCATAAAAAATGTATCTTTAATGGCAATGAACAACTTGCTAATTCCACTGCCTCCACTTTGTGAACAGAATAGAATTGTTGATAGAATGACGATACTCGACACAAAGGTTAAACAGTATCAAAAACAAGAAACGTGTTTGAGAGAACTTAATAATAACATATATTCGATTCTTAAAAAGAGTATTCTTCAGGATGCTATTCAGGGCAAACTTGTGCCCCAAATAGCAGAAGAAGGAACTGCCGAAGAGTTGCTTGCCGAAATTCACAAGGAGAAAGAACGCCTTGTAAAAGAAGGTAAGCTAAAGAAATCTGCGCTCACTGATTCCATTATCTTCAAAGGTGATGATAACAAGTATTATGAGAGGATAGGCGGCAAAGATATTTGTATTGACGATGAAATCCTCTTTGAGATTCCAGATTCTTGGGTATGGTGCAGGCTTGGCTTTTTATTCAATCATAATACAGGTAAAGCCCTAAATGCCTCTAACAAGGAAGGTAGCATGCTTCCATATATAACAACTTCGAATCTCTATTGGGGGCAATTTGATTTATCTAGCGTAAGACAGATGTATTTCAAAGATTCTGAAATAGAAAAGTGCTCGGTGAGCAATGGTGACCTGTTGGTATGTGAAGGTGGAGATATCGGTCGAGCTGCTATATGGCCTTATGATACGCCAATGTGTATTCAAAACCATATTCATAAACTACGCTCATACAATCAGCTAGATACCCTCTTCTATTACTACATATTTCAGGCATATAAGTATAATGGTTATATAGGAGGTAAGGGCATTGGCATACAAGGGCTTTCATCCAAAGCCCTGCATAATATGTTGGTGCCGCTACCTCCTATAAATGAACAAATTCGGATTACTTCAAAAATTAGTTCTCTATTTCAGTTCATCTAATAAACGCACTATTTTATTATTAATCCTCTTCTGCTCAAGTTTGGGTGGAAGAGGTAATAATGTTTTCAATAATGTATCCCTTGAGATGCCAGGAATCATACTGTTAGCTTGCCTTTCTATAGATGATACATTGGCATAAAGGAACCATCTAATATAATCCAAGTCACCAACAATGCCAGTTAATGCCATTATTTGGCGAGCTATGTGAATACTACCGATTCTATTAAAAGCCATTTCACCAATAGTACCTTTACAAGTTATTAGTAGATCATTAAAATGAGATACTGTCATAGGTGATTCAGTCCATCTATTGATTAATAAATTGCCATTATTGTGGCGCGCAAATTTGTGCGCCACTTTTTTAGGTAATTTAGTATATCCCACTCCAGCATCGAAGATGCTTCACTTTCCTTAACTCTTTTTACGTGCCTATATCCGTGTTTTGGTTGCTAAAAATTGTTTTCCTGTTTTGCATGCGATAGCTTGTTCCTCCGAGCCTGATAATCTCGCAGCAGTAGAGCAGCCTGTCAAGCAAGGCGGCTGTGACCGCTTCATCCTCCAATGTTTCCAGCCAACGGGTGAGTGCCTTGTTTGCCGTGATGATGAGTGATGTCCTTTCCTGGAAGTCATTGACCAGTTTGAACAGCAACACGGCTTCTTCTCTTTTCAAAGGGAACAGTGTGGCATCGTCTATGGCCAGCAGCCGGGCCTTCATGATCCGCTTGTATGTTTTCATCGCATGTGCGGAGACCTCTTTCGTTTTCAGGCATGTGAGCAGCTCCTCCAGTGTCATCAGATATGCTTCGTATCCCGCTTTTACGGCTTCATACACGAGTCCGGCGGCTATAAAGGTCTTGCCGGTTCCGGAAGGGCCTACCAGGAGAAGATTGTATGCCTGGTTCACCCATACCAGCTCACGCAGTTCGCGCAGCCTCCTGTTATCCATTCCTTCCGCCCTGTCATAGTCGTACAGGTCCAGATCGTATTTGGCGGGGAGTCCGGAGAGTTTCAACCGTGTCAGGTAGCTTTTCCTTTCTCTGCCCTGGATTTCCCTGGCAAGACAATTCGCCAGGAACTCCGAATAGGTCAGTTGCTTCTCCTGTGCTTCATGAAGTATCACACCCACATGTTCTGCCAAGTTCGGTAGTTTCAGGTGCCGTGCATATTCAACCAGCTCCTTTTTATGTTTTATCATAGCCATGGAAGATTTCATTGTAAGACTGTATCAGCCCGGTTTGTCGCGGCGGGCAACTGTCCGTCCTGTCTGTTTCAGTTTCTTTATTCCGTCTCCTGTGCACGTGTTCACACAGGCTTTTAACGGAATCGCCATTGTAGATGCCCTTATCAAGACATATGTGCACTGCCTCTATCAAGATATCCTTGTCATAGCCCGGCATCATGTGCAGAACCACTTCCAGATTATCCTTGTAATAGCGTTCTTTCTTTCTCTTGAGGTTCTCCATCCACAAGGCGACCTCCCGGTTTCCGGATACATAAACAAGGATACGTTCGGCCAGCTTCTGTGCCCCAATACTCTTGGGCCTTCTGTGTCTTTCGTCATAAATCGTTTTTCCTTTTCGGGTACAGAGGGGATGTCTGGCGACGATTTTTCCCGTCTCCTTGCTGTACAGTTCCACATACCCCTCAGTTTCCTGCAACCAGACCCTTGTCTGCCCGCTCCGGTAAGTGCCGCATGGCAGGCTGTAATAATTCCCCCTATACTGGACCGTGTTGTCCTTACGCACGTGATACTCCTTCATCTGCTCCTGTGGTGGCTGCGGTAGACCATAATAAGGTTTCAGGTATCCTTTCTCCACAGCGAACTCCTCAGAGGGGACCAGGCGGGTGGTCCCGTGCACTTTTCCATTACCCGTCCTTTCAAGCCATTTCCGGGCTTCCTCATTCAGCCCGGGGATATCCTGTAAAACACGGGCCACCAGAAAATTCTCTTTCACATACTTCACCACATTCTCCACTTTCCCCTTCGACTCAGGGTCTGACCTGCGACAAAATACCGGCTGGAAATGCTGCTCTTTTATGAATGACTGAAATTTCCCGGTCAGTATCAAATCTCCCAGGTTCTCGCGTGCTATAAGCACCCTGTCCTGGTCATAGATAATCTTTTCAGGCCTGCCCCCGAAATACTGAAAGGCCAGTTCATGGGCATAAATCGCAAGCTCCGTATCAAAAGGACGACGGCTGAAATGGATAAACTTATAGCGGGAACGCGTCAGTACGATGGCGAAGAAGTAAACCTTCGTGCTTCCGCCATTCTTCACAGGTATCCACTTCTCCCCGAAATCCGCCTGGGCATATTCCCCGTAGGGGGTCTCAGGCAACTTTTCGTAATCACGCCGTATCCGGACCTCAGATTTTTTCCCGATACCGTACTTTCTGCGTATCCTGTCCACAAAATTGAATACGGTCTTGTCACATACCCGAGGAAAATCCGGATAGCATTCCTTGAGCCAGTCATGCATACGGGCGGCCGATATGTACGGGTATTCTTCCAGTGTACCCCGTACATACTCCTCGTACTTTCCCAACTTGAGTTCATACTCCCGGTGGGAGTTCTGCTTTCTGAAAAGCTCTTCCCGGCTTGTCCGCAGATATCTCCGCACAGTGCTCCGGTCCACGCCCAGATATTTTCCGATCTGTGTCTTGTTCAGTCCTTTCGACTGAAGTTCTCTTACCTTGTACCACATATACAGTTTGTCTTTTAAATTTTGGCTCTTTGTTTCCATTCCGGTGTCTGTCTCTTTGTTGAGCCGGCAAAGATAGACATTCCCGCAAGGCAGAAAAATCATGCCCCTGTAAAAGTGAGACATACGACTTTCCGTTTTTCCACTGGTAAAGTTACAATCTACAATGCGATGAAAAGATGAAATCTGTCAAGACGTATGAGAAGTATGTGACCGTGTATAATCATCTGAAAGATTTTCTTTACCAACGGTTACATTTGAAAGATATTGCGCTGAAGGAACTGACATTGGCGTTTATCAAAGACTTTGATATGTATCTACGGACCGACAGGCATTGTTGTAATAATACGGTATGGATTTATACGGCTCCCCTGCGGACGATGGTAAACGTGGCTATTGATAATGGATGGCCCACACGTGATCCTTTCCGGAAATATGAGATTGAAAAGGAGGAAACGGCACGCACTTTTCTTAATAAAGATGAAATCGCACGTCTTTTGGATACTCTCATGAAAAATGTCAAGCAAGAACTTATAAGGGATTTATTTTTATTTTGTACATTTACGGGCTTGGCTTTCGCAGATCTGTATAATCTTTCGGAAGAAAACCTGCGGACGTATTTCGATGCTCGTCTGTGGATAAACATTCCACGACAAAAGACAAACGTGGTTTCCAATATCCGTTTGCTGGATATTCCGCACCGACTGATCAACAAGTACCGTGACCTTGCGACGGACGGGAAAGTATTTCCTGTTCCAAGCTATCAGGTATGCTTGTATAACATTCAACATCCAATAGCGAAACGGTGTGGGACAACCAAGCATCTGACGTGGCATGTGAGGAGACATAGAAAATTTTATTTCTCGCTAAAATTCAATAGCTTACAAAATATCTCGGCTTAATAGGTAACTATTTGGAAACCAGCAAAATTCTGTATTTCACTTCGTTTTGCAGTAATTCAAAAGAACGCTTCTTTCAATCGCAAAGATAGTATTTTTCTTCGTTGTAGCCAACACTTCTATCCCCCAAAGCTATAAAAACAACATAAAATAACGCGAGTTATGAGTCAAACGGTTCAAATATTTGCATCCACACATAACGTAATCACCTCAGACATAGTTGGAAATCAAAATAAATTTGTAACTTTGCCTCAAAAATTAGCAAAGATATGCCAGATTTACAAAGCCAATTAAATGAGCAGAAGCGCAAAGTCGACTTCAATACATACGACATGAGCCTAAAAGAACTCGTGTCGATGATTTCAGACGGCATTATTAATATATCACCAGACTATCAACGTCAATTTCGCTGGGGTGACGACCGTCAATCTCGGCTTGTAGAATCTTTGTTTTTAGGGATTCCTGTTCCGTCATTGTTTATGGCTACTAATTCTGATGGAACATGGGAAGTGATAGATGGGGTACAGCGTCTAAGTACCGTGGTTAATTTTGTTTCAGATATTGATACACCAGAACGAGAAAAAATAGGTAAAGCAACTCCGCTGACATTGATTGACCTTGAAAAATTGACCAGTTTCGTCGGAAAGAAGTTCAAGGATTTGTCCTTAACTCTACAGAGAGAATTTCTTTTAAAGCCCATTAAGGTTATTACACTTAGCGATAAGAGTGACAAATTAGTCCGTTTTGATTTATTTGAACGTCTTAATACAGGAGGCATTAAGCTTACAGATCAAGAAATACGTAATTGCATTTTCAAGGGTGATTTTATCAATTTCATTAAAGAATTATCTCAAAAACCAGATTTCGTCAATACTGTAAAATTAAATAGCCAACAGAAGACAGATGGAACTGCTGAAGAGTTTGTGCTTAGATTTTTTGCATGTATATATGACAAGGACGCATTTGAGCATAGTGTGAAAGATTTCTTAAATAAATATGCAGAGAAAGCTTCTCGCCAATTTAATTACCGAGAAGCAGAGCAAATTTTTACAGAAACTTTCGCTCAACTAAAGCGCTTACCACATGGCCTTGTAAAGGCTGCTGGCAAGAACTCAACATCTGTAGTATTGTTTGAGGCCGTAGCAGTTGGTGCCGCAGAGACCATCTCAAAAGGCTCTCATGAATTAAATATTGAGACATTTTATGATTGGGTTTCTTGTCCTGAATTTAGTAGGCTAATAACTGGAGCAACGAACTCCAAACCAAAGTTTGTAAATAGAATCAAATTTTGTTTCGATAAGTTTTCTTCTGTTCGATAATGTTTTTAGATATAGACAAAGAGACTACAGACAGACTTTCTGAAGCTAAATGGTATCTTGATAACATTGCAGAATCTCACAGTACTCCACAGGAGATTTTCAAAGAGAAATTATATAAAGGTTCTTTCTTTGTGAATCTATATGGAGCTATTGAGTATACTGTATGTAATTTGGTGTCGAGGGTTATTGACAAAATCAATGAAGACCAATACGTTCAAGTTACTCATCTGAAACCTTCTCTTCTTTCATTGCTTTTACATAGCGAATGTGATGCTCTATATCAAGCTTCAGATAAAAAATGGATAAAACGGCTGCTCTTATTCAATCGCATTAAGGACGAGGAAAAAAGCAATATTATAAACACATTAATGCCAGCACAATCTGGAAATTTGAAAAGACAGCAAATAGAACAGATTTGCGAAGTATTTGGGGCAGAGTTCCCTGCGATAAACAATCCTGATGTCGGGCACAAATTAAGCACGATAGCAGATAACAGGAATGCGATAGCACATGGCCGCAAAACAGCCTGTGAAGTAGGTAGTCAATATACGAAAGACCTACTCAACGGATATTATATTGCGATTCAAGAGTATTGTTTATATCTAAACCAGCAATTCCACAAATACATTGAAAACAAGCACTATATAAAACTTGAAAAAAGGTAATCTTAACACAACTTTTACAGAGAACTTTTTCGTTATGGAGTGCATTCTGGAGCTACATTTATTAGTGAAGAGGGCGGAAAATAGTATGGTTACCTTCAAAAGTTTTGTGTCTAACTTTTGAGGTGTAGTTCACTTTATGCCCCACACACATTTGTATATAGCCAAATTCAGCAAACTACCGGCTATGGTTGCTGAAATTTATACTTCAATCCATATTCTTCCAGTTTGTTGTACAGCGTCGTACGTCCTATCCCGAGCAGTTCGGCGGCAACCTTGCGGTTACCGTTCGCCTGCTTCAACGCGCGTAAGACACGCTCCTTGTCTTCCGCATCGCTGCGCAGGGCGAAGCTGACAGGTGAGGTCGCCCTCGTCACGGCAAGTTCCAGATGCTCTTTCGTGACAAGACCCGTCTGTGCCTGCAACACCGCGCCCATGATTTTCTGACGAAGCTCGCGGACATTGCCCGGCCACGCATGGGTCAGCAATGTCTTGCGGGCTTCCCCGTCAAAGCCGATGACATCGCATTCCAGTTCCCGGTTCGCAATTTCACGGAAGAACTCAGCCAGCGGCATGACGTCCTCCTGACAATCGCGCAACGGCGGGACGGTTATCTCGAAGTCATGCAGACGGTACAACAAGTCCTGCCGGAAACGCTTTTCATGGACCGCCTTCTCCAGATCCTCGTTGGTGGCGGCGATGATGCGGACATTGAAACTCCGGTCAGACTTGTCGCCAACGGGACGGAACCGCCGTTCCTGTATGGCTCGCAGAAGCATCTGCTGGGTTTCCGGTGCGAGGTTGCCCACCTCGTCTAAGAACAGCGTACCGCCTTCCGCCTCGTGGAAATAGCCTTTCTTGGTGCTGTCCGCACCCGTGAACGCCCCTCTGACGTGTCCGAAGAAAGCCGACGGCGCAAGCTCTTTGGTGAGCGAACCGCAGTCCACAGCCACAAACGGCTTTCCTGCCCGCTTGCTCTTGTCGTGTAGCAGGTGGGCGATATGCTCCTTGCCTGTGCCGTTCTCCCCGAAAATCAGTACACTCATGTCAGTAGGAGCCACCAGCCTTATCCGCTTCATGATGTCTTTGAACGCAGAGCCGTCACGGGAGAACACCGGCATACGGTTTCGTCCGATATTCCGTTCTTTTAATATGGTACGGAGCAGAGGGACGAGTTTGTCCTCCACAAGCTGCTTGGGTATGTAGTCCAGCGAGCCGAGTTTCATGCTTTCAACCGCCGTATGCACTTCGGCATAGTCGGTCATGATAATGAACGGCTGCATCATACCTTCCTTGCGCATCCAGCGCAGCAGGTCGATACCGTTGCCGTCGGGCAGGCGCAGGTCGGAAACCACGATGTCCCCGTCTGCGGCCTGTTGCAGATATTTCTTCGCAGTCGAGAGGTGGAAAGCCTGCACGGTGCGGAATCCCTCGCGTACCAGCAGATTACAGACGAACTCGCAATACACGATGTTGTCCTCCACCACGATGATTTTTGTCTTATCCATTTTCGTATTTTCTCCTTTCTTCTTTTGCCAGCCGGATGATTTCCGAACCCTTATCCAGCACAGCTTTTACAGCATTGCCAATTGTTTTATCGTCAGGTGTGCCATCGCAATGAAGCAATTTGTATAGTTCCCTTAACGGTTGGTCGGCACGGAGTATCTCCCATGAACTTCGCAGGTGGTGTGTCAAGGCATCCAGTTCCTGAAGGTCTTTCTTTAGACCCGCTTCCCTGATTGCCTGCATTTCCTTTTCGGTTTCCGTTATCAGTTTATCCAGCATGACGGCTTCATTGCCTTTTTCCATCAACGAGGTATAACCGATTATTGCGGTTAAAGGTGTGCGCAGTTCATGGGTGATGGTATGCACGGCTTTCTTGCGAGAGGCTATCAGAGCCTCGTTTTGCTCTACCGACTGTTGCAACTGTCCTATTAAATCAGTCGTTTTCTGTTTGTACCGTTTGATTCGGTTGGCATTACGGTGTATGATGATATATGAGATTACCAGCAGGAGGAGGACGAATCCTGTCAGGCTACCTATCTGCATAAACGACTGTTCCCCCATGGCGGTTATCTCGGCTTCCCGTTTTTGCAGATCGGCTTGCACCTTTTTATCCATCTGGTGTATAAATCCGTGCAGTTGCCGGTTAAGTTCCGCATTTCGTACCGCAAGGCTGTCGGTGTGTTCCGACAGACGGCGGCTTTGTGTTTGTTGCTCGGTTATCATGTCCCGGTCGAGGGAACGGAGCATTGTTGTGGTCACGGTTGGCTTTGGCTTTTCTTTCTTGCCGAATATGCCGAGAAATCCTTTCCGCTTCGGTTTTTGCGGTTGTTCCTGCACACTTTTCTGTACGATTATGGGTACTTGACGAGTGATCTTATCATTGATGGCTTGTTGCTGCTCAAATACCTGCACGATTTGACGCATTTGTCGTTCCTTATCTTCGAGAAGATGGCGTACACTGTCTATGCGCTCTGTCGGATAAATCGTTTTGAAACGGCATAGCATACTGTCTATTGCCATGCGTTGATAATGGTAATGTTCCAAATCTGCATCTTCCCACTCCAATACAGTCTCGCCCGATAAAGATAGCTCAATAAGAAAAACAAATATTTCGTGCGATTCTTGGCGAAAAGTATCTATATGACGATTTTGAACTTCCAATTTCTCTAAATCGCACCATTCTTTATACCAAATATACATTATGCCGATAACCAATAATGCCATCAGCAAATAGCCGAGTGAAATTAGATTCTTGATTGATTTCATACTGCCTATAATTTATCCCAACGTCCATCTTTCAGATAAGGCAAAAACTCCCGTATCTTATCTACCGACCAGTCCCACCATTTCAAATCCTGCATCTGTTCTATTATATCAGGACTGAACCGCTTTCGTATCTCCTTTGCGGGGATACCACCTACAATGGTATAGGGCGGAACATCTTTCGTCACAACCGCCCTTGTACCAACAATAGCACCGTCACCGATATGGACACCAGCCATAATAACGGCTTCATAGCCTATCCATACATCATTGCCTATTACGATGTCGCCTTTGTTGTCCCAAGCGGAAGCCACATTTGCCTTATCCAATTCCCAATCTTCATAAAACAGCGGGAACGTGTAAGTCGATAGTGATTTCAGGGTATGATTGGCGCAGTTGAACAGAAATTTTGCACCGCAAGCAATAGAACAGAACTTTCCAATTATCAGCCGTTCATGGTTAATGGGATAGTGATACAACACATTGTTTTGCTCAAACAGACACGGGTCTGAAACAAAATCATTGTAAATGGTATAGTCGCCTATTTCGATAGACGGGTCTTTTACGACAGCATTCAAATAAACGGTTTGCGTGTCACCTTTACGGGGATATATCTTGTTCATCATAAATTTCAGTTCTTAGTATTGTTTATATTTAAGATAAATGACGGATTGTGTACCAAGCAGTATCACATATAAGTATTCCACTGCCCAATATGCCGCTAACGTGACATTACAATAACCTAATCCCCATAAGCAGAACAGATAAGCAATAGTAGTTATCACCTGAAAAATGAATACCGTCCGTGTCGCTCCCGTTCCTGTTGTAGCATTCAGATAGACGTAACCGGGTAGTGCAAAGAAGTAATTCAATAGCATGACAAGAAAAGGCGGCCATGCAAGCTGTATGATAGCGGGATTTTCCGTATAAGCCCCTATAATGTGCTGGTGAAAGAACAACGCAAAAGTAATCAGTGGAATGCCTGTCGCATATCCTAAACGGATAATCTTATGGCAAAGCGGAAATACTTTTTTCTTTTCACCTGCTCCAATCAGGTTACTCACCAAAGAACCGGTGACACCTGCCAACGCATTGACGATAACGGAAAACAGTGCGGAAACACTTCTTACAATGTTCGATACTGCCAATTCCTTTTCTCCCAAACGTTCGATAGCCACGAAGAACAGAAACCAAATGGCTACACTTGTAAAGAACTGGAGCATACTCCATACCGAGATAGAAAATACCTCTTTCAATATAGTTATATCAATATGCCAGTATAAACCATACGCTTTTTTATCAATGTGCCGAAACATATATGCAGCCAATACAGCCAGCGAACACATTTCGGCAGATGAAGATGCGATAGTGATGGCGGAACTTCCTATATATTCTGGATTACAGAGCGTTCCTTATTGTTTTATCGGTTGTTTTCTGCCACTGCCGGCACGCAGGATCCTTCCGGTCTTTATGATGGCTTTCGGAGTAACATACACTGAAGTCTCTTTCCACCGGACGTTCCGGAGCGTATGGTAGCCGGCCCCGATCCGGTCCGCACTCAAATGGTCATAAATGGCGGCAATACTGCCGAAAAAATAGTCTTTTTTCTCAAAAACGAGATGTACATATACCACTTTAGTCATAGTCAGTTGTTTTTTACGAATATATGCAAATAATCAATATATGTCTATGTCTTGCGGCAAGAACATGCAAATAGTAATTATTTGCACATGGAAGTATTATTTACTGAAAACTTGCTTTTACTTTATAAGTATTTATGCTGTTGAAATAAAAACATAAACAGGTGTTTTAAGTATTATATAAAGTCTGCTCAAACAAAAAAGAAAAACCCCGTCTTCCCTTGAAAGGAAAAACGGGGAGGTGTAATAATAAAGGAAATAGCCTGCGTTACATCTCTTTGGCGTATCCTGTCCGAATCAAATCGGCAAGGAAATTCTCCGGTGTATCAGTGGCAATCCTCACACCGGCCTGAATCACGTAACGTTCGGCAAAATTGCACATGTACTGTTCGTCGGTACAGTTGGAATCCATCCAACTGCCCGTGCGAAGTTCATGTACAAACTCTTTAGCATCGGAGGCGGTTATACGCTCGTCCCCCGGCAACATATATATCTTTTTATTCATATTATTCATACCATTAATTTTTTTGTTCTTAATTTATAATATAATTTTTGTTTTTCCCCCAAGAAAGGAAAATCTTCCAGTCTGATTCCTGCCGGAAGTGAAGCTGTGGATGCAAAGATAATCATTCTTCCCAAGAATCTCACCCAATTCTCTATTTTTGTAAAATTGATCGTTCCCGAGTGCTGTCTGAACTCCACTGTCCTGTGGCGTGAATAAGCTTCAAGGTTTACTTTCATGTACCTGCTGCCGAAGAGTCTTTGTAGTGACTCGATACTTTCCGCCGATCTGATATCTTCATCGGAGAACCCTCTGAGAGAACGGCAATAGGTATTTCTGTTTCCCCTGCGTGAGGCAGGCATGAACTTGTCTATTTCAGTTTCGGCATGTTTGTAGGAAAGGATTAAGTTCTGCCAAGTTGTAAGATTAAAGTCACCTGCATTAAAATGTACATGGACTCCACAGCTGCTATTTATCTTTACATTGTATGCGTCCAGCACCCAGCATACCCTCTCCAGTACCTCCAAACCCTGCTCACCGCAGAGGATCGGGCTGACCAGCTCAAAAGTATGGCTTCCCTCCAAACTTCCGTCCGTGGTCAGTTTCCAGTTGCTGTTGGTCTCGGCATTACGGCTTCCAATTTCCACAGGGATGCCAGCCTCCCGAAGCGCATCCGTCAAGGTCTGTCTTGGGCAGTTGTAGGCTTCGATCTCAACCCCGAAGCAACGATTAAAAGTATAGTCGGGTTCTGGTCTTAAGACAGTCGCTGTCTGTGAAGCGGGAAGCAGACCCTCGTCCCTCATTCTCTTATAGACGTTCCACACGAAGCCACGGTTTCCACGGGTAAGGAGGTCGGCAATTTCACGGTGTGAAAGTCCGATCAGAAGAAGCTTACGGATTTTTGAGGTTTTTGTTCCACTCTCGGCTAAAATGCGTCTAATTGTTTCATTCATAACTTGTTATCTCCTTTATTATTATATAACAAAGGTAATGATTTTTCTCCGTTCTTGCAAATTCAAGCATGCTCTTTATCAGCATATTAGCTTACTTTCGCTTCTGCTAAAAGTTGTATCCGTCCCACCGGAAACAGGGTGTTTTTTCTTTCATGGGGAGGATTTTTTTGGGGGGCCCGTCGCTCTCCCTTGCAGCCTTCCCACCCTTTTGCGATGTCATGTCTTTTCAGGGGAGGAAGTTCACCGGCAGCCATGCCCCTGCCTGATGTTCCGGGCCTCTCGGAAGCGTCCCGGGCTAAGGGCCGGAGGTCCCTTAGTAAATTCCTGATAAGGAAGAGCAAGAGGAGTTCCCGCACACGGGAACATAAATCAACGCAAAGCGCTGATAATAAACAGGATATTAAAATCTTTGTTAACCGATAATAAACATGTTGTAAACATCATGCTCGTAACATCTTGTTAATAAGCCTTTAAATCGTGTAAACGCATCGTTTACGGAAATTAATAAACCATTGTTTATCAATATATTGCGATGTTTTTGAAAAAATAATAAGTTTACCTTTGGTACTTATTTTTTTATAAATAACTTTGTTTCAAAAAGATAGATGTTAAAATGAAGCAAAAAGGAGTGGAAAAACTGACTTGTTTTCTCAGAGTGTCTCCCAGCGTTAAATATCGGCTTGACATAAACAGCGGTACGCAATCTAACAATGCTTACATCAGCCAGATGATGGAATATTTTGAAGTGTCCGGACTGACCCCGCAACAGATAACCAAGCAGCCGATAGTGCAGATCCAGAAAAGGATGGAGGATGTTATTAAAATACTCAGAAGTTATGAAAGGGATTATTTTAAGCCGGATCGTGAAAAGGAATCGAAAGACGGCAAGTTTGCGGAGGACTATGCCCGGGTGATGAACGAGCTCCGGGATCTGAAAGATGAAAACCGGAAATTGAAGGAAAGGCTGCAGGCGGATGATCTCCATACCCAAGACGCCGCCGTATACCAGGACAAGCTCAAACGGCTGGGCGAGCTGATGAAATACCAGCTCGATCCGGAGAAGTTTCCAAGGATAAAATACAGCGATGATGTAAGAGTCCCCGTCAACACCCTGCAGCTGCTTATCAAGAAGATCAACGAGGAATATGTATTGTAAACCGCATAGGCCGGGAAACACTCCGCAGGTACCGGATAACAAGGGAAAATGCACCCGGCTGGTAGACTACCTGAGTAAGGAGTCCCAGGTCGAGCGTCCCTATTATGACAATTTTTTCTCACAGCAAAAAGATTATGTTATACCCCTGACTGTCAAGAATCATATAGACAACAACCACAGGACCCTGAAAAGCAACGATGACAAATTCTATATGCTTTCCATCAATCCCAGCGGTGACGAACAGAGACATCTGATAGAAAGGGTGACCGGACGGAAGGTCGGGGAGTTCTCGGAACTGACTCCCGGGGAGCAGGAGAGTGTGCTGGCACAGATGAAGAAATTCACCCGCGAATGTATGGATGAATATGCCCGTAACTTCTACCGTGAGAAAATAAAATCAGGGGATGACCTGGTCTGGTACGGCCGTGTGGAAACGGAACGCCACTATAAGAATGATGATCCGGAGGTTAAGGCCGGCAGGGTAAAGGCGGGAGATAAGAAGCCCGGGCTCCAGCTTCATGTACATGTGATCGTTTCCCGCATGGACAGGACGCAGACCGTATCACTCTCCCCGCTGTCAAAAAGCAGGGGAAACCGGCAGATACTTGAAGGCAGGGAAGTCGTGGTAGGTTTTGACCGTTCCCAATGGTCCTCCCGGTGCGCTTCACGCTTCAACCAGTCATATGATTATTTCCCTAATTACTATTCCAGGGATGAAAGCCTGAGGAAGTATTCCGAGAACTGGCAGGCCAAAAACGAACTGAAGAACGAGGCGGTCTCAAAGCTCAAACAGGAAGTTCTCAAAGGGGAGCTGAAGGAAGAAAGACGTCTGTATGCCAACACCTTCCGGATTTACCGGTTTGTGGTAAATCCCAGAAAGGCAATTATTCAGGAACTTAAAAGGCTGGGGACGGATCTTCTTTCCGGAAGGGACCTGTAGCCCCGGCCTGTCCTTACTATTCACATGGGAAAAGGGAGCGTACCTCCTCAAGGATCCTGGCAAAATTCCCGGATATTTCTCCCGGTTCCAGGACCCGGACGTCGGGCAGTGGTTTTTCATCCTTTTCTTTAAACTCCCCGAGCATCACCTTGAAGTATCTGACATTGGCACGGGTGGCGGATCCGATGAACTCTCCCGGCTCGAGATCCGCAAAATCCCTGCCCTGGTAGATATCCTCTTTCTGGGAAGAGATGGTAACGCTCCGGTTCGAACTGCTGCCGCTTTTTCCCGTGCTCCGGGATTTTCTTTCCTTTTCCTCTTTACCGAACATCTGCGGATAATATTTCAGGGCTTCCACATCCTTGGTACGTCCGAAGAACTGGATTCCGAAATTGGCTTCCACGGAGGACCGGTCGAGTTTACCATACAGGGCTTCCAGTTTTGCGCCGGACTGTGTAAGCAGCACAAAGCCGACCTTGTATTCGCGCAAGACCGAAGGCAGCGTCTCAAAGTTCTTGATATTGACTGTTGTCATTTCATCCAGGAAATAGACGAAAGGCACTTTGTTCTGCATGGTGAACTGGCGGGTGGATATGCTCATAAGCATGCCTATCACCGGGGCATAGACCGAATTCTTGGAAAAATTGTTGCTGATGGCGAACAGTTTCGGATCTTCCGGATCGATCAGGTTGAAGTCAAAATCATCCCCTGAAAGGATATAGGCTATCTCTTCATTCTGTGAAATGGTCGACAGGTTGTTACACAGGGTGGAAAGGTAGGATGCCTGGGTCTTTTCGGAACCTTCGGCCTTGAGATACGCGCCGGCCATCATTTCCGCAACGAGGTTCTGCTGCAGGAATATGGACAGCTGCCTGGTAGAGGCGGTCATGATAAAGGCCATGATATGGGGCAGCGTGCAATACTCGGGAAATTCATCCCAAAAGCGGAAGGCTACCCCGCGCAGGATACCCAGCCCCCCGGCCACCCATTCATTCTGCTTTTCCCCCTTGGGAAGCAGTGCGAGCAGGACATCTTCCATGAGCTGCATCAGCTCGGTACGGTCCTTTACCACCTTGAGCGGGTTGAACCGGTATGAACGTTCCGGCTTGTCGAAACTCACGTAGTAAAACTTGTGCGGGTAGCCGTACTTCTTTGTCAGGTTATAGGCCGTCTGCGTGTAGTCCACGTCCTTAAAATCGTAGATGAACCCTGCGAAGCCCAGCCTGATATATTCCTCCAGCAGCCATTTGCCGATACTCTTTGTCTTTCCCGAACCGGCCCCTCCATAGACCAGGAAATTGGAATAATAGTAATAGAATTCCAGATGGCGGTATGGAACCCCGGAAATGACGGGCAACCTGATCGGGGACTTGTTCTCTTTCCGTCCTGAAGGCTTGAGATGTTCCCATGCGGTGGAGAAAGCGAATATGGCCACCGAACCGCAGGCCGGCCATAATGCGTATGCGGGAAAGAACAGGTATGCCATGAAGGTCTCGCCCGCTATGCATATAAGAAAGACAGGCAGGTTGACATACCATTTCCGGTTCAGGGTGCAAACTCCCGTCACCAGGCAGGCCAGTGCCAGAATAATAAGCTTGATATAAGGAATAAGATTCTCCATAACAATTTACTTTAATGATTTACTTCAATAATCTGATTACTTTAATTTGATTGATATACGATTTACTCTTTAAGTATTTACATGTGTCATACTACATTTCCGTCTGGAAAGCCCTGTTCCTGCCCCTGGTTATTTCCAGGCACCTGAGAGTATATCCGGATGGGGCTTTGAACAGCATGAACGGCTTTTCACAACCCGGCAGGCGTGTAGGCTGCCCCCGGAGCAAAGAGATCCACCTGGCGGGAGAGAGTTTCCCGGGATCTACTCCGGATCCGCGGAGAATATCCAGCATCGGCTTCGTGTCATAGGGTATGCCCCCCACATACAGGCTGATTTTGTCTGAGGAAATGGTAAACTCCCTGTTTCCCCAGGAAAAGGAACGCAGGGTCGTATGTCTGCCCTCCTGCAGGGGCCCGTCGAAAGAATCATTCTTATCCATATTCATAATCCAAATCTTATATTTCCATTTCTGCCGTTTTGATACTCCGGAGAGCCGGAGCGGTTATCTTCAGTCCATATCCGGCCGGTTCCTTTACGGCCATAAGCATCCTGCCGTCGGGAAGCGCTATTCCTTTACCGCTGAAAAGAGATTTCCATTCCTCCGGACTGAGGGAGGCCGGCTTCAGCCCGGCCCTCTTCATCTCCTTCAGGAACGGTGTGACATCCCGGACTCCGTCTTTACTTCTGAGAGATCCGGCGGCATATCCGGGGGTAAGCTCAAGTTCTCCTTTCGGGGTCTGTATCTTTTCCGGTATGCGGGTGGCCGCCGTTCTCTTCAGGTTTTCCCGGCTGGCCGCGAGCAGACCCTTCAGCTCCCTGTCATCAACCTCGATGCTGAAACCTAACTTCCGCAGAAGGTTCCTGAAGGCAAGGCGGATCTTGTCCCATACACGGGCATCCGCCCCGCTTTCGGCCATACATGCCAGGTATTCTTCCGTTGCGGTACGTATATCCATTTTTCCCGTACCGGCCAGCCGGATAATCTCCCCGCGCACCTTTTCCCCGCATCCGGCGAAGATGTCATCCAGGAACGCGTCCATATGCTTCCGCCCGGCCAGTCTGCGCAGGCCGTAATGCCCCACTCCTTCGTGCAGCAGGGTACGCTCGATATCCTCCTTGCCGCGCGCTTTGGGCAGGTACAGGCAGATACGGTCCGAAGGGATGTCATACCAGCCCCTTATATCCTTCCCGCCCGCAATAAGGGCACGTACTTTGGGAGAATCCACCTCGCCGATGGAATGGATGATGTTCACGGGGATGTGCTGTTTGCGGGCCAGGAAAACGGCATGGCGGGAGAGTTCCGCCATCCGTTCATCCCCGGAAAGGAAAACCTGCCCGCTTGCTGTACAGGCAGGAGTGAAGGCTCCCGTCCCACCCGCAAGCCGGAACCGTACACCTTTAATTTCCGACGCCAGTTTCACAGCCTCGTTTCTCGAGGATTCATCCTTGGGTTTATAAACAAACACTTGCAGCCCGCTTTCACGGACCGCTTTGGAAACGTCTTCACTTACATTCTCCGGCACGACCGCTGCTACAAATTCATTCAAATAGACCGGACGCTCGAATTTGGTTTCAAAATACATGGCGGGATATTCATTTTGTATGGCATCAACCATCTCTTTAAGTTGCCGTACATCCTCCCCGGTAAGTTCCACCCCGTACTCACGTTTGGCAAAACTCCCGGGATCAGGTTTCAACGCGATATCCTCCACACGGTAAAGGCCGGTATCATCAAAGGTGCCACCGCCCGGGTTAAGCTTGATTCCCAGATCAAAGTAGACCTCCTGCCATTTGTCCCTGAATGCCTCCAGATCACTATGGTCAGTGGTCAGTCTTCCCTTCTGCCGGCGAATACCGTCCAGTGTGCCGACCGGCTTCATAAGAGCGGCCGCGAATTCAGAGAAGGAACCTCCCCAGCCGGTTGCAGCGGCCAGGCCCTGCCGTTTCATTAACCCGGAGACATTCTCCAGGGTATGGGGAAGGTAGATCCTGGCACCATCCGGAGTATAACCTTTGAAAAGTACCTCCTTGATACCATATTTGTCCGCAAGGCTTTCCTTCCACTCCGCATACTGCCTGCTCAGCGCTTCCGATCCGTTGATCTTATCCAAGGCATCCTGCAGGGTATGGTAGGTATCAACACTGCCGGCCTGGCGGATATCTGCCTTCACCCTGTCATAGAAGTCTTGTACGGAACTGTATTCATAGCCCCTTTCTTCTATATCATTCAGCTTCTGGACCGCTTTTCTGTAAGCCAAACCTTTTTGTTTTTGTTCCGGGAACGCTTGTATTTTATCCTGTAATACCCGTTTCCTTGTTTCGATATAATCTTTAAATTTTGTTTGATCACCACCGAAATTCTCTTCTATATAAACCTCCAACAGGGCCGTGTTGCGTTCATCATAGTCATCGAGCGCGTCGATGGCGGATATCCGGTTCCGCAGATGTTCCCCAAAGAGCGGCTCTATCTTCCTGAATTCGGGTGCCTCGCCTCTTTCATATAAAAACTGATAAGCGAACGCACTCCCCTCGTCGCGCCCGTCCATGTAGCTGTTCCAGGCACTGCGTACATTCGGTTGCATCTCTTGTGGCAGCCTGGAAATGGCATCCCGGACACGCCCGCTACCGTCACCGGAAAACTGCCTTTCTATTTGCGGATAGACGGGGGTCCACGCGTCCCCGCTGAATGTTCCGGCATTCCTTCCGGTACGTTTGTCAATCATGGAAGAAGGGAGTATCAGGGAAATCTCCCCGTATCCTTCATGTGACTGCCTGGCTATATCAATCACGGCGGCACTGGGATTGGCAAGCCCTCCAAGCTTCAAGGCTTTAAGCAGCTTCTCCTCACTGATATTATGCAGGCCCACCAAAGATTTGCCGCCGTCATTTTCTTTGACCTCACGAAAGAGTATATCACCATTCTCTTTTTTGAACGCTTCCATTACTTTTTCATCAGCGGCATTCAATGCCGCAACGGCTTCTTCTTTCATCTTCCTGAGTGTTTTGTCTTTTTTCATTGCCTCCCTCTCCTTCAGTCCTTCCGGAGATCTTGTCTGTGCGGAAACGGTCGTTTGTGTAGGATAATTCTCTGCGATATAATCAAGAATCCTGTCCTGCCATTCCTGTTCCGTATCCTCCAGCTTCTCACGGAGGGCAGCTAAGACGGCAGGAATATTGTCATTGCGGACCGTTTCCGTTTTCATACTCCTGTAACCGGTAAAGGAAGCGGGGACGCCATGATGGACTTCCCGGAAACGTATGTCGTTGTTGCCCGGTGAAAAAACACCTGTGTTCCGTTCGGAATATAAATATTTACCGGATGCCTTTAATTGGTTTGGAGCGAATACCGCCATATATTGAACACCTTCATCCAAGGCATGGATGGCGTCATATCCTCGTGACCGGATGATTTCCTGCATGGAAGGTGTCTCAACCACACGCCATGAATTTCCCCCTTCCAATATCTTTTCCGCCTCTTTCCGGGAAACGGGAACTTCCATGCCAAGATAGAAATCATAGGCCGTGAGCTGTCCTTCTAATGCGTCCAGGATATCTTTTACGGCATTTGGATTCTTTACGTCAAACGGTTGCCTGGCATTGACGAAGAGGTCATACACATAACTGTCTGTGGTCCACTGTTCCCTTCCGTCTTCACTGTCCGGGATACTCATGCTGCGCGTTTCACCGATACTTCTGGCTTTTTCTTCCGTCAAAGAGGTAAAGATCAGTCCATTGTATGCACCACCCCTGAACGTATGGAAAGGTGCGTTAATTGTTTGAATCTCCCAATCATCGGCAATTCTGAATTTACTCCTGTCAGCCGCCTGATCCCGTGAAATCGGAGTGCCATGATACACCACCAGAGGCTCCCCATTGGCATCTCTGACCTTGGATGCTTCATCCGGATTGTTCTCCCAATCCCCGAACCACTCCCTGAATGCCCGGGTACGTACCTGTGCCCACTGCTTTTTATTCAGGTTGGTTGCCTGTCCGTTCGGAGCTTTCATGTAACTGCCTTCCGCCTTACTGCGGGCTATGATTGCCTGCTCCTCGGTTGTGAAAAGATGTTCGGATATCTGTTTCATCCCATGAAAGAATAAGTATGTTACTTGATTGGTCATTAAAGAGAAATACTTGTTTACTTAAGCAGGACTCAAGTAAACAAGTAAATTCAAAAAACATGTTTTTATCGGTCGTACATTGGTACGTTACATATCGGCACTGGCCTGCCGGGTAAGGCTGTTGACCGTATTCACAGCTTTTACCGCATACCCGACCGGAGTCTTGGTAAGCATGAAAGAGGCTCCCTTTGCGGCCGGCTTGGACGCTCCGGATATAAGGGAGGGTTGTATGGCCTTTCCATTCATCAGGGAGTGCCACTCTTCGGCTTTCATGGCTTCCACCTTGACTCCCTTCCCGCGAAGATCCTTGAGGATGCTCTCCACGTTGCACCCTTTCTTTTCGGGGACGGCGGATGAATTGAATTCCTCAAAGGCCTTGATAAGTCTTTGCTCCCTGTCCTTACCCTGTGGGAGTTCCCGGATTTCCCGGAGCTCCTTATCCAGTTTGGTTATTGCCGTCTTAACCTGCCTGGCGGAAGGTTTTCGCGTGGATTGCGTACTCTGTTCGGTCTTTTTTCTGGGTGTGCGCCGTGTTGCGGAAGATTCCGGCGCTTCGGATGACGGCTCCGCTTCCCGGTCCGCCGGCTTCTCCTGCTTCTCCAGCTTCAGCCCGTACATCTCTTCGGCCTGTTTCCTGACTGCCTCTGAAGGAGAGCTGATAAGCGCAGCCGCCTCCCTGTCGGCATGCAGGACGGAGAACTGGACTTTCTCCGTAGGATTTTCAATATACCGTATATTCAATGGATTGCTTCTGACGGCAGCCAGTTGTACCACCTCCGAGGGTTCGGACACATACCTGATGGTTTCTCCTTTGGCTTGGACTGCCGCCAACTGTACGGTATCTGCCGGGGACTTGATGTGCCGCAGGGTATCCGCGTTGCCTTGAATAGCCATATGCTGTACTTTCACCGTAGGTGATTCAATGTGGCGGATGTATTCAGGGTTCTTCTGGACCGCCGCCAGTTGTACCTTCTCGGCCGGTTCTTTGATGGAGGCGATATGTGCCGGATCTTTCAGGACAGCCATTAACTGTACCTTTACCGCAGGCTTGCTTATCAGGGAGATACATTCAGCCCTCCTTTCAACGGCTGTCAATTGTGCTTTTTCCGTTGGATTGGAAATAAAGCCGATGTAGGCCGGCCTGCTCCTGATAACGGAGAGCTGCACCCTCTCACCGGGCGAAGCGATGAAATGAATATTGTGTGGTGCATTCCTGACTGCGGCGAGCTGTACTTTTTCCACCGGCTTGTCTATAAAGCAGATGACACTTTTATCCCTCCGGATGGCGGCCATCTGGACCCGTATGGAAGGATTCTCGATCATACTGATGGCACGCGGATTGCGGAGGACGGCCCGCATATCCCGGCTGAACAATGCGGCCAGGCGTTCTAAAATGGTAGGCATGGCGATTAGTTTTTAATGGGTTTGACTTCATCCAGGAATTTCTCAATGGCGGCTCCGCTTGATCTTCCATCGGCTTTATCCTTCTTCATCTGCAGTATCAACTCCCTTGCCGCATTCAGGACACCCGGCACGGGAAGAAGTTCCGCTTTGAGCATCCGTTCCACGGCCATGAAGCAGGCGGCAGGTGCGGGAGTATCTACAAGCAGGATGCTTTCCGGGCAGGCGATAACCGCCGCAAGCTGCACCTTTTCTCCCGCAAGCGGCAAGCTGGCGATCAGCTCAGGTTTCTTCTGTACGGCAGCCATCTGCTGCTTCAGGGAAGGATTCTCAATTTTCAGGATCATGTCTGGATCGTCCAGGATCCTCTCGGTCAGGATCCGGTCCGAGGACCGGTTGTTTTCATTCAACATAACATGGTTTGTTTGGGGTTATACATTTATGATTTCGGGGACAAGATACGGCAGTTCGTTGCAATTATATTGCGACATACGTTTTTTCTCAGGAAAGAAGCATTTTTATCGTTAGAACAGTTTTCTGTAATTGGCTGATAATAAAAAATGCCTGAGCCTATCCGGCCGGACACAAAAAAACGGCAAGGTACTGAACCTACTGCCTAATGTTATTTTTTATGGTATCTTTTTATTATTCTACAATTCGCGATCGTTTTCCCAAACTGTTGTGGATCCTAGATTGAATCATATTCTATATAAAAATGTAATATATATATTGTTATAAGAAAAAAATTTGTGATCGCCCCCAATGATTGGAATCGCAACAGCTTCAATTGTCAGCTGCTTGATATCACCGAATAATAAACAATAGGGAAAAGGCATATACATGTAAACGTTTTTAGGGGGTAATACTACTTTCCTCTAGTTAAGAATGAATACTGAAAGAAATATGCAGTCAGATTGTTACTTTTGCAAAAAAAAACTATTTTTGCGAATTGTTTATCTTAAAAATACATAGAATGTCGACACATGGTAGCCTTTCGGAAGTGGAACGATTCAATCTTTTGTATAAAAGTTCGTTTAATAAGGTTTGCAACTTTGCATGCTTTTATGTGCGCAATAAGCAAGCTTCTGAAGACATCACTATGGACGCCTTCCTGCAACTGCTCGAAACCATGAAGGTGGAATCGGTTGATAACCCCATGGCTCTCCTTATCACCATCGTGAAACATAAATCGTTGGATTATCTCAAAACACAAGTACGACGGGAAGATACCAAAGATGATCTTATACAATGGAAACAGCGCGAACTAGCTATCCGAATCTCAAACTTGGAAGGCTGTAATCCCAGCTATATTTTCTCACAGGAAATCAAATCTATCGTAATGAAAACCCTCAACCAATTACCGGAACAAACCAAAAAGGTATTCATTATGAACCGCTTTGAAAATAAATCGGGAAAGGAAATTGCCCAAACTCTGGGCATCTCGGTCAAAGGGGTAGATTATCACATGAACAAGGCCCTTAAAGAACTTCGTGCTGCCCTCAAAGACTACCTCCCTATCTTAACTTGGCTCTGTTTTATGAACCCAATCAATAAGGGATGAATTTCTTAATAGAAGTTAATTTCCTGAATCAACACTAGGGAATCCCTTCCTTCAGTCGCCATTATTACAAACGATAAAGAATTATGGACGACGAATTATTAATAGCTTATTTTAAAGGAGAGGTTTCGGATGAAGAAACTCAACGAATTACTGAATGGATAGAAGCGGAGATAGAACACCAGCGTTACTACCAACAGCTTTGCCGTCTGTTTGAAATGAGTTACTGGATTGAGGACATGTCCGAACAAACAGAAGTTGCCCTCCCCAAAAAAGCTAAAATCCTCCCGTGGAAACATTATGCCATATCTTTCATGAAGGTAGCGGCTATCTTCGTGCTGGGCTTTGCCCTGCACTTCTTCTTGAACCGGCAGACAACAACAACCCACCACGAACTACAACACCAAATCCATGTACCAACTGGACAGCATGTAGAAATAATGCTGGCCGACGGATCCAAGGTATGGCTGAACTCCGGCAGTACCCTGACCTTCCCCTCGAAATTTAACGGAAAAAAACGCCTGGTAGAACTTGACGGTGAAGGATTCTTCGAAGTAAAATCCGACAAGGAGCATCCCTTTATCGTTTCTACTTCTAAATATCAAGTAAAAGCGGTAGGTACTTCCTTTAATGTATACGACTATCAGGATTCTCCTCAATTTGAAGCGGCCCTATTGAACGGTAAAGTGGAAGTCACTACTAATGCAAAAAAATCATCGGCCGTAATTCTTACCCCCAACCAGCGTGCAGCGCTATGCCAAGGAGTATTGAAGGTCAAACCGATTGAAAATACTAACAATTATCTGTGGCGCAAAGGGATACTCTATTTTAACGAACCTCTGTTGGAAGTGTTCGACAAACTGCAAGAATACTATGATGTTGAATTCCAAATCAGAAATACTTCTTTAACCAGAAAATCACCCTACTGCACCGGTAAGTTCCGTGCCAAAGATGGACTGGAACACATCATACGAGTGCTGAAAGAAACCAATCATTTTGACTATCAAATTGATTACGAAAATAAAAAAATTATCATCTTATAAATTGTGTAACTTATAAATTATAAAATGCCTATGTAAAACACCCTATTGTAGCGTAACGTAAGGCGGTTCCGAAAATAATACCGCCCGTGGCTTGAAGCCATCTGATCTTAAACAAAATACTAATGATTAAATTAAAGTAAATTATGGATTTTAATTCCTACAAAAAAGTTATTTCAAACTGTAACCATATCGTTAAAGTTGGTATGGTTTCGGCTTATGCTCTTTTTTTAGGCGTAAATACTGCCCTGGCGAGTGTAACCGAGTACATGGATCAAAAAGTATCCCTTAAGACACAGAATTATACCATTGAATCTGTGATTCAACAAGTTGAGAAACAAACGGATTATTTGTTTGTATATGACAAGAACGATGTGGACGTAAAACGCACCGTATATGTAAATGGAAGCAATACCGATGTAATAGAGCTGCTGAAAGGCATCTTTGACAACACCGATATTGATTGCAAGGTGCTAGGTAACAATATAACTCTCTCTAAAATTACTAACGTAGCGACTAGAATTGCTCAACAAGACAAGAAAACAGCCAAAGGTAACGTTATCGATTCTACTGGTGAACCGGTAATCGGTGCTTCAGTAGTAGAGCAAGGTACTACCAACGGCACTGTGACCGACATCAACGGTAACTTTACACTGAATTTGAGTACCCCAAATGCCAAAATTGAAATTTCTTTCATCGGCTACAAAACTCAGGTACTGACTGCACAATTTGGCAAACAGATGGCTGTAAAGCTGGTGGACGATACCGAATTACTGGACGAAGTTGTTGTAGTAGGTTACGGTTCGCAGAAGAAAGTTAACATGACCGGCGCTGTTGCTACGATTGACTCTAAATCATTGGCTTCTAGACCAATATCCAATATATCTCAGGGATTGCAAGGTTTAGCACCGGGTGTAACTGTAACCAATGCCGGCGGTCAGCCAGGTCAGGATACCGGTAAAATTCTAATCCGTGGTTTGGGTTCATTCAATGCTTCTTCTCCGATGGTTTTGATTGACGGTGTAGAAGGCGATATGAACGTGGTTGACCCGAGCGATATCGAAAGCATCTCTGTATTGAAGGATGCTTCTTCAGCTGCCATCTACGGTTCTAAAGCTGCTAACGGTGTAATCTTGATTACTACCAAGCGCGGACAGAGTGGTAAACCCAAATTGACTTACAGTGCTTTGTTCGGATGGTCAAAACCTGCCGATTTGATGGACCGTACCAACTCTGCTGAATTGGCTGAATTGACCAATGAAGCTGAATACTGGGATGCCATCTCTCAAGGCGCTTCTTCTGAACAAGCTGAAAAGAGAAAACCCTACACTCAAGAAGACATCCGTAAATATGCCGAGGGTTCTGACCCATACGGTCATCCCAACACTGACTGGTACGACTTGTTCTATACCGGCTCTGGTTTCATGAACCGCCATAACATAGGTATGGACGGTGGTTCTGAATGGGCGAAGTATAGAGCTTCCCTGGGTTATGTAAAACAAGAAGGTATCGTTGAAAACGCTTCTAACAGACAGTTCAATGTTCGTACCAACTTAGATCTGAAGCTGACTGAACGCTTGAAATCAAGAATCAATCTGGACTTCGCTAATACATTGATGAAAGAGCCTACTGACCCGATTTCTTGGTCAGACGGTGCTGCTTATCAAGTATTCAGACAAGTAAACCGTATCTCTCCGATGGTTCCTTACAAAAATGAAGATGGTACTTATGGTGCCATTGCCGATGGTAACCCCATTGCATTCCAAGACTTGGGTTCTACCGGTGATACAGACAAAGATTACTTGAATGCTTTCGCTGAATTTTCATACGATATCTGGGACGGTTTGAAAATTACCGCCAACGGTTCTTATAACATAGTGAACAAGAGTTACAAGCTGTACAGAAAAGACTTGCAATATAATGCAAACAAATACGACGGTCCAATCCGCCTGACTAAGAGCCACACTAAGGAAATCCGCAGACAAGGTGATATCTTGTTGAACTACGACAAGACCTTCGCCCAGAAGCACACCGTAAACACTTTGGCTGGTTTCCACACAGAACTCTATTCTTATGAATATGATGATGCTTACAGACAAAACTTCCCGTCATCAGACGTAACTGATATGAATGGTGGTTCAGTAGTAGGTATGAGAAACTCTGGTTATACTCGTGAACTAGCAATGAATTCTGTATTCGGCCGCTTGAAATACAACTACATGGACAAATATCTGTTCGAAGCTAACGCGAGAGGTGACGGTTCTTCCCGTTTTGCAGAAGGCAACCGTTGGGGATGGTTCCCCTCATTCTCAGGTGCTTGGCGCGTAACTAACGAAGATTTTATACAAGGTACTGCTTTCAACGAAGTAGTAACCGACATGAAAGTAAGAGGTTCTTGGGGAATGCTCGGTAACCAACAGATTGGTAACGACTACTATCCGTACATCAATACATATGCTACCAACGCGAAATATCCATTCGACAACAAGGTAAGCGGTGGTGCAGTACAAACTGAAAATAAAATCCAGGATATCTCTTGGGAAAAGACTACTACTTGGGGTGCAGCTGTAGACATGACTTTATTCAACGAACTGCAGGTCACTTTGGAATACTACAACAGAAAGACAACTGGTATCTTGATGCAGGTAAATGTACCGAATACTTATGGGTATCCTGGTTACTGGGACAATGTGGGAGCTATGAGAAACCAAGGACTTGAGGTTTCTTTGGCTTGGCATAAAACACTGGGTGGAGTTCAGCTGAACTTTGGCGGTAACTTTACTTACAACAAGAACGAAATTTTATCACTGGGTAATGTAGACGTTCAGAAAGATGCCCGTACTATTCGCATGGTAGGTAAGGAATTTAATGCCTTCTATGGTTACAAATCAGACGGTATCTTCCAAAGCAAGGAAGAAATAGCAAATGCTCCGAAATACACAATGATAAGCAACGACCGTTTAATTCCTGGTGATATCAAATTGGTAGACATAAACGGAGATGGTGAAATCAACCCTGATGATAAGGTAATCTTGAGCTCAGAAAACCCGAAATATACTTTCGCATTCAATCTGGGTGCCAGATGGAAAATGTTTGACATCAACTTGTTCTTCCAAGGTGCCGCTGGCGTATCACGCTACTTCACTGATGAATTCTACGGTGAATTTAACGGTGACTCTGGTCATCCTTCAAATCACTGGTTAGGCCGCTGGACCCCGGAAAACCCAACCAACAAATGGCCTAGAGCTTCTAAATTCAGAACATATAACTTGCCGGAAACTACCTGTTCAGACTTCTGGTTGGTAAATACCAACTACTTGCGTCTGAAAGATATCCAAGTTGGTTTCAATGTTCCTAAAGAATGGCTGCAAGCTGTACGCTTGGGATCTGCTAGAATTTACTATAGCGGTACTAACCTGCTTACATTCAGCAAGACTCCTCAAGGTATCGACCCTGAAGCTCCGGCAGGATGGGGTGCATACTATCCGCACGTGAAGACTCACTCTATTGGTATTAATATTACATTATAATTTAGCAACTATGAGAAATATATATTTGTCACTTATTTCAGGTCTCTTATTCACAGCTTGTTCGCTGGATAGAGTGCCGTACGATGCCTTATCTACCGCTACTTTCCCAAAAACAGAAGCAGATGTAGAAATGTTAGCTGTAGGTTGTTATGATGACTATGCCAACCAAGATTATACTATATACAATGACGTGTTCAGTGATAACGGTTATTGTGCCATCAATACTAACTGGGCTGTTTTTGCCAATGGTACAGCTACTCATGCCGTTCCAGGCATCAACTGGTATAACTACACTCTAATTACCCGTTGTAACAACTTCTTGCATCAGGTTACTACCAAAGAAATTCATTTCAATGATCCCAGACGTTTGGAAGTGTTGAAAAACGAAGTTCGCTTTCTACGGGCTTGGCGTTACTACATGATGGTAACTGCATATGGTGACATCCCCTTGGTTACAGAAGTGGTTCCTTCTTTGGAAGATGCCAAACTGCCGGCTACTCCAGAAACTGATGTAGTGGAATTCATCCTTGATGAACTAAATGACATCACCAAAGACGGAGCACTGGACGTAAGTCCAAAACAGAAAGGAAGAATTACACGCGGTGCTGCTTTGGCCTTGAAGGTAAGATTGTGTCTGTTCTACAAAAAGTATGATGAAGTGATTGACGCTGCCAATGAAATCAAGAGCTTGGGTGTGTATAATCTGTACCAAGAAGGTGAAGTTCCTTACTCTGAATTGTTCAAAGAAGCCAATGAAGACAACTGCGAAATCATTCTGGCTGTAAAGAAAGTAATGAACGACTACAAAAACCAAACCATCATTGAATTCTGTAACGTAATCGATGGCGGTTGGTCGGCATTCGTACCCATCCAATCTCTGATTGATGCATATGAAATGAAGGATGGTCTGACAATCGAAGAAGCTCAGGCTAAAGGTGAGTATAATCCAGAACATCCTTACAAAGATAGAGATCCTCGTTTCTATGCTACAATCCTTTACTCGGGTGCTGATTGGATGGATAACAAGGGTAGAAAGAGAATCTATAATACGCTGGACAGAAACATTAACGGTGAACCTAACAAAGATCATCGTCTTGATTCTAGAAATGCTTCTCAAACTAGCTATTCTATCTGTAAATACATGAAACCACTGAC
The DNA here is from genome assembly GCF_000025985.1 of Bacteroides fragilis NCTC 9343. Lineage (NCBI taxonomy): Bacteria > Pseudomonadati > Bacteroidota > Bacteroidia > Bacteroidales > Bacteroidaceae > Bacteroides > Bacteroides fragilis. Next base: position 1,770,316 of record NC_003228.3, on the reverse strand, counting down.
TCAATATTCAGATATAAACAACACTGGTCTGGATATGATTGTGTTCCGTTATGCTGAAATCCTACTCTCAAAGGCTGAAGCTATGATTGAAAAGAATACAGACCTTTCGGGTGCTACTGACTTGATTGACCTGATCAGAGAAAGAGCTGGCATGCCAAAAGTAGACAGAGCAAAATATAATACACAAGCTAAACTGAGAGAATTGCTCAGAAGAGAGCGCCGTGTAGAATTTGCTTTCGAGGGCTTGAGAAGAGATGATATCATCCGTTGGGACATTGCCAAGGACGTACTGAATGGTCCAATCTATGCTTCTAACCAAGGTACCGTAGATATGGATACAAGCATTCCCCAAGAGGAGCGTGCTACAATTTTCCAAGGTGAAAAGAACCAGGTGGTACTCGAGATCCGTAAATTCAGGAACCGTTACATGCCGATTCCACAAGCTGAATTGGATAAGAACCCGAACTTGAAACAAACTAACTTCAAAATATAATTTTATTAAGTAGTCCTAATATTTGTTGGGTCCCTATGCTATGATGGATGCTTGGTGTCGTCATCGAGTATAGGGACTTACTTTTTAATTGTATACCATGAGAAAAATATCAATTTTAATTGCGGCTTTAACCCTCAGCATAAGCCTGAAACCACTTGCCGCTCAGAATAAAAAGGTTTTTATCATCGATAAACAGACCGTCTATCAAGAAATAGACAACTTCAGCGCCTCAGACGCTTGGCGCTGCGCCTTCATTGGTAAAAACTGGCCTCAAGAGAAAAAAGAAAAAATTGCCGACTTACTATTCAAACGTGAATTTGACGAAAAAGGTAACCCCATCGGTATGGCCTTGACTAACTGGCGCGTAAACATCGGAGCCGGAAGCTACGAAAACCGTGAAGCAAAGGAGGTGGATAACTCCTGGAACCGTACCGAATGTTTCCTCTCACCCGATGGTAAATATGACTTTACCAAACAAGCTGGACAACAATGGTTCATGAAAGCGGCCCGTGAACGAGGCATGAACAACTTTCTGTTTTTCACGAACTCAGCTCCCTACTTTATGACTCGTAGTGCTTCTACAGTTTCTACTGACCAAGATTGCATCAATCTGCAAAATGATAAATTCGATGACTTTGCCCGTTTCTTGGTGAAGAGTGCCCAACATTTCCGTGAACAAGGCTTTCACGTAAATTACATCAGCCCGAACAATGAGCCAAACGGGCAATGGCATGCCAATTCCTTCCAAGAAGGCAGCTTTGCCACCAAAGCCGACCTTTACCGCATGGTAGAAGAATTGGATAAAGCAATCAGCGAAGCTCAAATCGACACAAAAATTCTAATTCCAGAAGTAGGTGACATGAAATATCTATTTGAAATTGATTCGATAGCTAAAACTCCAGATGATATCATCCACTCTATGTTCTACAAAGACGGACAATACAGCGTGCTGAAGTTCAAAAACCTGTTTAACTGTGTAGCAGCACACGACTATTGGTCGGCCTACCCCGCTACCTTGCTGGTGGATATACGTAACCGAATTCACAAAGAGCTCTCAGCCAACGGTCACAACACCAAATTTTGGGCATCAGAATACTGCATTCTGGAAAAGAATGAAGAAATTACTATGCCAGCCTCTCCGGAACGCAGCATTAACCTAGGCTTGTATGTAGCCCGCATCATCCACAATGATCTAACTTTGGCAAATGCTTCGGCTTGGCAATGGTGGACTGCCGTATCACTAGGCGAGGATGTGCCCATTCAGCTATTGCCACTTGAAGGTTCAAACGGATTGTCACTACAATATGACGGTGAAATCTCTACCACCAAAATGCTGTGGACTACTGCCAACTACAGTTTCTTTGTACGTCCGGGTATGAAACGTATCGCCATAAAACCTACCTATAAGATAAGTGACTTGGAAGCCGCTACTTCACTGATGATTTCATCGTATACTGATGGGAAAGAAGTGGTGACCGTAGCCATCAACTATTCAAAGGAAAATCAGGTGATTAGCCTAAACTGTGACCATGCCCAAAAAGGAAAAGTTTATCTGACCACCATCGACAAGAATCTGCGATACATGGGTGAACAACCGCTGAAAAAGTTGCAGCTGCCAGCACGTTCGGTAGCTACCATTGTAGTCGAAGACAACTAATTAAACCCGTTGGCGGAATTAACTTAGTATATATTTAACTCTGCCAACGGGTATCTTAAATAAAATAGAATAATAAAAACGAACTCTATTGATCTGTAAATTGGCCATTCCAAACGGAGAGCCACAGAAAAAAGAATAATTCAAAAGATTGGATAATCAATGCACTAAAGAGAAAAATAAAAGATAAATAATTAATTTTACATATTAACTTTTAATCATTTCTTTTGTATACTTGTGAAATCTCATACCTAAAAATACATAATAAAAGCCTATTGTTTATTTTTATCTTTTCTTTATTAGTTCTTGTAACAAAAACTCTTTAAATGAGAATGTAGCTCAATAAGAAGAAGCTAAGTTTTCTATTTCTAAAGGTGATAATTACAGAAGCTATCAAACAACTTTTTTCTTCTCACACATCCCAAACGCTCTCCCTTGAAAGTAGGACATTATTAGACGAATATAATTTCACAAAATCCATGATAGCAAATCTTTTGGATAAACAAGAAAAACTCTACCTTGTACCCTCTACTAAAAAGGAAAATGAACTTTTAGCAGGGATTATCCTTAATGATGAAATTATTTATCTACTAAAATTTTCAAAGGCATCTGATAACATTTATACTCTTTACAACGAAACAAACGAACCTATATGCGATGTCAAATATGATTTTGAAAAACAAAATATAGTTATTATTAGCAACTATGGAAATGATGCTATCCCCCCTACAACACAAGTTGGTACAGTTTTGTTTGTAATATAGGCATTGGATCGCTGCAGGTGCACTTGTGGCACCAACAATGAGAGCCAGTGTTGGTATGGTTGTATATAAGGTATTAGTACAGATGTTGATGTGCTAATAGCTACTTTTTTATTCAAGTCGCTTCAAATATAAAAAATGAAAAACAAACAATTAAAATAAAAAGCGATATTGATTATATTGGATTCTATCGTTTTTTTACACTATCTACATTGCAATACCTATTTCCAGAACATAAATTATCTCTGTTCTCCAACTCATAGTCAATACCGACTTCCTATTCCGCCTGCACCACTCCTGTTAAAGGATCAGTAGCTATTTTATCACTTTCATTTCCACCGGTTGCTCCTTCGTTTCATCCAAAGGATCCGCTTGATATTTTACATTGTCGAAATTTATCGTTTTCAAATCAATGCAACGGATGTTGCTGTTGTACATGGTACGATAATAAACCTTCTGGTCCCGTATATCGCACGCAACGGTAAACTGGGTGGCACTCGGTACATTGGCTGACGCCTTTCCCCAGGGCTGTTCACTACCCGTCGGAATATCAAAGTTGTTCAGAATATGGAACGCTTGGAACACACTTCCTTTTGCATCGGGTTGTTGTGGTGCCGTAAGTTGGAAAAAGGTGGCACGCACAAAACGGGATGGAGGTGTAAAATCACCGGGAAGTCCCAGCAGACCACTGCCATGCCCGAAAGACTTCGGCTCCAACGGCCCGAAGTTATGTTCAGGTAACGTGCCCGGTTGTAGGTTGATGTAATTGTTCAGATTGGTCCAATGCCATTCAAGACCCGGTGAATTGGTTAACACGCCCAATGGATTGTCGTAGAAGTTCATCATTTCATTTACAATCTCCAACACCACCTGTCTTCCGGATGCTTCGGTAAAGCGCCAATGCACCGTGGACGAACGGGGATCAATATTGATGACACGCACCTGCGAAAGGGCCTCCTTCACTTCATCTACCGTGCTGCATTCTGCCAGCACATATGATACCAACTGAAAATCCGCAAGACTCTTGTCCCTCTGTGCCGCATCATAAACAGGATACCTACCATAGTTCGGAAAATAGTATAATCCGGCGGAAAGTCCCTTTTCGTTCATGCCCTCCACCACAAATTCCTTCTGCTCTACCGCCAGGCCCACAAAGCCATGCTTTGCCCTGAACTTAAGTCCATCCATACCGGAGGGAGTCAGTGACTGCAACTCTTGAGCGCGCGGCACAACCACATACATACAGTTCATTACACTTTCCGCCCATTCAATGGTACGTGCGACAACGGTTGCACCATCCTTGCTCTTCAAGGTAATACCCGTACAGGCTCCCGCCGGTATTTGCGGAACGCTACATAAAACTGACATCAATAATGCTGATAATTTTGTATTCATACTTTCTATTTTAATGGTCGTTTATGGTAGTGTAACACATTCCATTCCCGAAAGGTTGATTACAATAGAGAGTAATTATTCATTTTAAACAGACAGGGAGATATGAATATATTTTCCTTAAATGGCAGCATACAGCAGAAAAATGCAAGGAAGAGGACATATCCCCAAGGAATAGACCACTCTAAATATTACATTTGAGTATTATTTGTAAAAGCTGGTTTTACAAACTTATCTTTTGTCGTGGTGAATTTTACCAGTGGTGAGATACGAATATCAAAATTAGATGTCTGAATATCACGAGGTGTTACTGCCCGACCACAGATAGGGCCCATAAAACTGTCATCTGTAATTAGTTATTTACAATAAAAGGTGACAAAATTGAATCAAATTGCTCTTCTGTATATTCCAACCCTGTGTGGACTGTATACGTCATTTGTTGCTTTCGTTGTGCTGCAACATAGCCAATCTGCTAACCACAGAACTGTATACATGGCAAATGGTAAAGAGAATGTCAAGCGTAACCGTATGAAAGGGTCGGACAAGACAAAGTACTAATTTTACGATATGTACAAAACGGAAGCTGGCAGGTACGGTAATTGAAGCGTGTTTGTTGCCAGCATGAAACGGCAGGGTGTAGAAGTGCATTTCAGGCACATGGAACAGAGCAATAAGCTACAGGACATCGTATTCACTATGGACAGCTACCATTTCAATGGTTCCAAAGTGGGCAGGCGTTTCAGTTATTCTAAGTTTGGTACAACTCTTTTTTCGTGGGCTGTACCGCCTCTGTTTGCCAGTGGAAGCCTCTGCTGCCGGATATGAGTTTATTTCCATATGATATGTCTCTTTGGCTGTACTTCTTGCGACATGCCCAAAAACAGCGGTCCCCGTCTACATCCGGAGTATCCGCTGGAGAAGAATTCAAGGTGGAGTATAGGGCTTTCTCAGGCCGCCCTTGGCAGGTCTTTGTAGAGCATGATATCGGTATAGGAGGAGTTGTAATTCATCCGTGCGGTAAGTGTGGACCGGCCGGCTCCCTTGAAAGGATTACCGATCCCGGGATGCTCTTCCATCCAGCGGCAAAAATCCAGTATGGGGGATTTCCCGGAAGTGAAATAGACAAACGGGTGTCCTTTCAGTACCAGCAGGACATCCAGGTAATCCGCCAGCTTCCAGTCCATCTTGTATGTACTGATATCCGTTCCCATATAGGGGGGATCAACCAGGAATACCACTCCCGGAAACACCCCGTATGTGTCTGCCAGTTCCTTATAGTCGTAGCAGACTACCTCAAGCCCGTCCAGATAGCCGTCACACCGGTAGTCAGACTGGCGTATCTTGTTATAAAAATACAATCCTTCAAGTTCCTCCATGTTTTGTGCGTATTTTCCGGAAAACAGTAGGGAAGTAGAGAGGGTAAGATAGTCCACGAAACCGGTTGTCTCCTCCAGCCTGATGCGTTCAAGGAAAGCCTCGCGCATTTTTCCGGTAATCTTCTGATGGCGGGGATATATCCCGACTATTTTACGGAGATCTCTCAGCAGGGTATTGGTCCGGTCAATGTTTTCCAAACGCTCGCGGTAGTTGTCATGGTCATTGTATATGACCACCGCATCCGGCCTTTCACGTTTGGTAATGTGTGATAGCAGGCCGGAGCCGCCGAACAGGTCGACAAATATCGTTTTGTCATCAAAATGTTTCAGGATCTTTTTGAATTCCGATACGAACATGCGCTTCTGCCCCACGAAAGGGAGCGGAGCACGGGAGTAAGTCTTTTCCTTTTTCATAATCATTTTGTCGTGTAATATATGTGTTTGTATTTCCGGGCAGCAAAATTCTTCAGTTTTTCCCATGAAAACAAAAAACGGACGGCATTTATACTGCATGGAACGTACACTCCTTTTTGAATCTTCCGACGATTTCATAGATCTTCCGTTCACAGACGCCGTGCCGGATGGAGAGAACGGCGACGCAGTACGTCACCTTATCACCCTGCCGGCGCATCTGTTCATACTCCTTGTACAGGTCGATATATTTATAGTCATCCGGTTTGAAACCCATGCGGGTCAGACGTTCCAGTAGTTCTCTATTAAAATTTAAAATCTCAAATAGTGTCATAGCGAATATTTTTTTATCTTTGCAAAGCCAATCATTCATATACAGATAAAAGCGCATCCCGCGACAAGGGTATTTACCCCCGGTCGTGCGGTGATGCGCATCTGTATGTTAACGAGTGATTGGCGTTGCTTTTTAACAGGCCGGGGGCTTTTTCTTGAACTGCCCACAGTGAATTCCCTGATCTGGAAATCCCCGAAACTCCTGTCCGTATATGACCTGATGTCTTTTGCGCCCGCAAGATAAGACAGAAAGTCGCAATTTTATTGCGATGTAGCTTTTCCCATGAAAGAAATACGTTATTTAACCAAGTATTCTACTTAAAAGAGTATATTACTAATATAGCATAATACATCACATATACATTGTTACTATTAAAGTATTATACTATTAAATGTATTTAAATATAAATACTATTAAAGTAAAACATGACAAAAAGTTTGGTCAGCTCCCCAAAAACAGTTACATTTGCAGGGTAATAATCAAGGAGGTGCAAACGTATGAAAACAATTACAACGGCATGTGTGAACCATAAGGGAGGTGTCGCAAAGACAACCTCGCTGCTGAACCTGGCAGCCGGGATCGCACGGATGTATAAGAAAAGGGTCTGCATTATCGATGCGGATCCGCAGGCGAATACGACAATGGCAGCGTTCGGGGAGGAAATGGCAAGCCTTCCCCGGGAGGTTCTGCTCGAGAGTGCGCTACAGGACTGTATGCAGGACACTCCGCCGGAGTTAAAGCCGCAAAAGTGGCTGGAGAAGGTGGACATACTGCCGGCCTCCCTGGATCTGGCGGCTACGGAAGTGATCATGTACACCACACCCGGAAGGGAATTCCTTTTCAGGGAAATAGTAAAGGGGCTGGAAGAGAAGTATGACCACATACTTATCGACTGTCCCCCATCATTGGGGATCATCACGCAAAACGCGCTGATGGCAAGCGATTACGTGATCATACCTACGGACGGAAATTACTTCGCCATGAAAGGAATTGAAAAGATACACTATATCATCGGCCTGCTCAAAAGGAAGCTGGGAGCCGATGTCCGGGTACTCGGATACTTTATGACCAAGTACAATGCCAGGAGAAAGCTGGATGTGGATATCAGGGAGAGTCTGGTAAGAAGTTTGGGAGATGGTGTCTTTGAAACGGTAATACGAAGCAATGTTGCCCTGGGAGAGGCACAATACAAGGCACAGAGCATATTTGACTATGCGCCTTCGTCAAACGGGGCTGATGACTACAGGGAGCTGGTCAAGGAGTTCCTGGGCAGAATTAAAAAAATAAATAAATAGAAGAAAGGCAGGATTATGAAAGACTTTACATCGAAAGGAATATCCCTGGAAAACATGGTGGGAGAAACCCCGGGAAAAGAAAAAGGTATGACAGGAAAAACATCACCCAAAACGAACCAGACCGTCGCGCTGACGGAAGATCTGAAATGGGAGTTACGGACGTTCGCTTCGGACCATCGCTGCAGGGGAGTCAAGACACTGCTTGAAACGATGATAGAATGTTTCGTCAGGGAAGACGGTACGCTTGACCGGGATAAGCTGGAGAGATTCTGGCGGGAATACGTTAAGAAGTAAAATTTGAAAACGCATAAAGAAGTAATTTCAAATAAAAGTAAAACACTGGGTTTTGTAAAAAGTAAAATAATGAAAATATTTAGATATATATTGCTCGCCTCGCTAACCTGCACGCTTTTCTCATGCGGCCCGGATGAACTGATACCGGAATCCGTGCCACCGGTGGTGAATCCCGGGGATAAGGACGAGCCGGGTGAAGAACCGGAAGAGCCGGAAGAGCCTGAAAAGATACAGTTAGCCATCACGGCATCGTTGCAGGACATGCAGCAGACCAGGGGAATCATAGAGGCTTTTGCTCCCGGGCATGAAATGGGAGTGTTTATCAGCACAGACCGGACGGATGAAGCGGCAGGTACAAAGAATGCCTCCTATCTCTTTGACGGGAAGGTATGGAATGCCGGGCAAGATGTACCGGTGGAAGCGGATGCCGATGTGGTGGCCTACCTGCCATACGATAAGGGAGTGACCGATTTCAAGAGCGTGCCTTTCGACCTGGCGGATCAGAATGACATCCTGTACGGAACGGCCAAAGTGACCAAAGATGTACCGACGGCCAGCCTGATGATGCAACACGCCATGACACTGGTACGTGTGCGGCTGATGAAAAACGAATATATGGGCACCGGGCTTGTCTCGGATATGACATTCGCCGGTGTATTGACATCAGGAACAGTCGACGCCCTGACCGGAGCGGTTACGAAAGATTATAATCACGGCCGGGGTTCGGTAAAAGTCGGAGGAAACTATATGCTCAATGACGAAAGTCCCGTCATTGTCGATGCCATCATGATCCCAAGGGCAGCGTATGACGAACAGGCCTCCGTCAGTTTTGTCATTGACGGGCAAAAGCACACATATGCCTTCCCGGTACAGCATGAATGGAAAGCCGGCATGAAATACACCTACACCCTGAAAATGACAGGAAACTACAATGCGCCGGTCAACAAGGAGCAGGTGGATATCGACGTCGAATATTGGGGACAGTATGGCAAGACCGATGATATTGTACTCAATCCGAATCCGGAAGATTACGAGTTTACCATCTGGCCCAATTATACGGAGTACGGATATGACTGCTACCAGAATGAAGGCAAGGTATTCGGGACATTCTATTACCCTTGGTGCGGCACTTCGGAAGGTGAACTGCGTTTCGTGTTCATGAAACAGGGTACGAATGAAATTGTGGAAAAATTCCAGCCGATTGACATCAAGACGAATGGTGGATGGGGTGGCAAGCGCATCCAGTGCTACGTCACATCCGCGCCGGGAACATACCAGCTTGTTCCGTTGTTCCGCAGGAAAGGAGAAACCATGTGGTGTAGGGCGGCGGGTTATGATTACGGCAGTATGGATCAGGAGTGGCTCTATGAAGTCAAAGCACCCGCACCGGATGACCTGCCGGCATTGCGCATGATGGAGGTGGAGGGACAGGGATTTACCTCAATTCTTGCATATCCTGTCCCTGACGATACTTCATGGAATCTGGTATATACTTTATCCAATAAGGGAGAAAAAGCCCTGAGGGGCGAAATAAAAGCGGTCTGGGAGAGGGAATTCAAGCTGAAGTCTAACTCGTACCGACCGAGCAACAAAAAAGAAGGTGCTATTAATGACGATGAATGGAGAGATGAAATAGGCAGTGTATCGGTTAATGTTCCGGTAGGAACCCGTTTTTGGAAGGGAATTATGAGTTGCCAGTTTCCGGTAAAACGGTTAGCCCCGATGTATTTTACAGGAAGCGAATGGGTGAAGTATGCAGGTCCTATTGTACACTTGTATTGGAAAGCCGAAGGCTCAAACGAATGGATATTGCTTCGTTGTGATGCTGACTATCTGTTCAATCGTAATTACGGTGAAGGATATATTTGGGATGAAACGACAAATTCTATATCTATTATCCCCAAAAGTTGGTAACAAAAATAGTTATGACTATATTTACAACAGATAATCAACTGAAGTAAGCAAAATATAATGTAATTCATTTGGCATAAAATGAATTTAAGGTGGAGAAGTCCCCGCTGCAGTGATGCACCGGGGCTTCATTATTTATGATGATTTATGGCATGGCACTCTTTTACTTAAAGAGAGTGCGTCAAAACTTACCTTTTATGCCTTCTATCGTCGTTGCAACCTCCTGTCTTGCTATTTACTACTTCCAGGCGGCCGGTACAGCACTGTAATTAGAGGCCTTATTGCAATTTTTCGCAAATGCATTATAAGTCTTTATTTTGGGATAGAGGGAGGTATTCCACATTTCCGGCAAAGATGTTATCCAGGAACAGTTCTCAAAGCAGGAGGATACATTTTCAATCGCCCTGCAATTCTCAAAAACATTACCGGGTACAGTAGTAACATGGGACTGCCGGAAAGTTCCCCTGAAAAAAGTCGCCTTTACGCATTTTGCGAATAAACGTTCGGGGACCGTACTTATGTTCAGCAGCTCAAAAGTGGAAGCAAACTCTTGCGCATTTACGCAATCATCAAACAATCCTGCCGGAATTGATAAAATATTAGGTATAGCCGAGAAGGTAGAATTAAACTTTACGGCAGAGGAACATCCCCTGAATGTATTGGCAGGAATAGAATTTAGGGCTGTGTAATGGAATGCTAAAGAGAAATCAGTGCATTTATCAAAGCCTTCAAACAATCCATTATAAATGGTATGCAAATTTGTACATTGATCAAAAATATTAGCGCAGGTTGTCACTCTTCCTTTACAACTTTCAAACAAATCACATTTTATGCTTTCCAATGATTTCATTCCGCTAAAAGCATTCTCCAGTGACGTTACACAACTTATATCAATCGTGTTCTTTAAAATAGACTTTGCCGGACAGGGATTTGTATACTGAAGATCACTGTTACGTGTACCTCTGAATGAAAAAGCAGTAGCAGCCGGTCCCTTGATTGTAACAGTGTACTCCCCATCTGCTGAGTATGTATGGTAACTGCCTGGATATTGGGTATATCCGGGAGCACGAAGGTCTACCTCTTGGGCTACTGTACCATCTCCATAATCGATAATATAAGGACCGGAACCCAGAACCGGCATCGGTACAATTTTATTTGCACTGGCACGTACGGTAAATACCAACTCTGCGCCGGATTTAAAGTTTGCAGTAATCGTACTGTTATCATTATGCAAGGTTGCGGTGGTAGCCGGGCTGCCAGGATTCTCAATCGTTACATCACCCTCTGTGATCGTCCAACCGGCAAATTCGTACCCGCTATCCGGGGTGGCCGTAATACTGATCGCTTTTTCCACCCGGTAGCTGTTTGTGCCGGCTGGGGATACCGAGCCTCCGGTTCCGGTATTCACAGTCAGATTACGTTTCTTTTCTTTGAATCCACAGCGGAAAGTATGATCTTCACCCTTCAATTTTACATCAAAAGTAGATGATCCTGATTGTGCATAATCATATCTGTGGAGTTCGTTTTCCGGACCGCCATAGAAATAATTAACTTCATAGCCAGCATCAGGATGGGCTGCCACTTTAGGTTGAGCATCTCCATTATACAGCCCCGCTCCGGTTGCATACCCTCCTTCAAACTCCACTTTCCCGTCCGAGGATCTGGTTACCGGGCCTATCATCCCTTCTCCCTCGATGATGATACGCGTATCACCGGTCGGGGTCGGTTTGTTGTTATCCAACTCCTGTTCCGCCACTTCTTTCTGGCAGCCTGTAAACATGGCCACCATTGCGGCCAACAGTAAAAATCTTACTTTCTTCATAATGAATCGTTTTTTTAATGTTTGTTATAATTGTATATATCGTCCTCTTTTTCGTGAGGCTTATCCAATACATCGGCATCGATACGGGCTTCAACCGTTGCATGTAGTACGAAGTTATTTCCAAAGTAATACGTATTACGCCTCCTGCTGAACCTTATCTCGGCTCCCATCAGGCGGAGCTCCTCCAGATAATTGTTGATTGTCCGCCTGCTTACCCGCAGCAAGGAGGCCAGTTCGTCCAGGCTTCCGGTCCTTTCCATCCGGATCAGCCGGTACACCCGGTTGATCCTCTCTATATAGCTGATAACTGAAAGGGTGGTCATAATTCATCCTCCTGTCCGGTTGATTCCAGGAACTTGCGGAAATATCTCTCTTCCAGGTACAGGCATTTCATCAGCTCCGCTTTTCCTTCCCGTTCATACTTCTGCCGCAGCAGGGGAAAATCCGTCGAATAGAGGTACCATCTGATCAACCCTTTCGCCTTACTGTCGAGAACCGTCGTATCCGTCCCTTCCATCGCGTATTCCAGGGAAAAGAAATACAGGTTCTTCAGTCCGTATTTCTCAAGGAAGGCAAGGTCTTTCGGGCAGGCCTTCAGCCCGTCCAATGCGATACACTTCAGTACCAGCTGTTCTATTTCCTGTTCAATCGTCATAGCCATACCAGTATGGTTTTATAGGTTTACCGTTTTTTCTGATTTCATAATGCAGGTGGTAGCCCGTACTCTTTCCCGTGCTTCCCGCAAACGCGATTACAGCCCCTCTGTCGACTTTTTGACCTTCGGTGGTGTAATACGCGGCCAGGTGAGCGTACAGCGTCTCAAAGCCGTAGGAATGGCGTATAATGACGCATCTTCCGTATCCACCCTTCCTTCCCGCGAAAGAAACCGTTCCCGAGGCGGTGGCGTACACCGGGGCTGCCAGCCCTACGGCCATGTCAATTCCCGAATGGAAACTGCGTTTGCCGGTTATGGGATGAATCCGGATGCCGAAGCCGCTACTCTTCCTGAACCTGTCTTTCAGGGGACAGGTGAGCGGAATCCTGTCGGACACTCCGTACCGGGAGAGTATATCCCGGTAGCTTTCCAGTGTCTCCAGGCGTTCGCACCTTTCCAGTGCCTTGTCGAGTAGTTCCTTTCCGCCGTTTGATCCATTGAAGGGGAGACAGGAAAGCAATAGGGCCAGCAGTAGTTTCATCGGGCTATCCTCCTTAATATTTTGTCGGCTTCATCCTCCGTTTCCTGTTGCTTTCTGCTTCTGAATACCTCCTCCGCTGTCAGCAGCGACTTGTTCTTCAGCTTGTACAGGAAGTGCCGGCCGCCGTTCCTCTCCTGGATCTCGATGATAAGCCGTTTCTTATCCGGGATGGTGAACTTGTTCATGGCCACAGTGAATGTCCGGCTCTCATGCGCCGGTATCTCTTCCGGATAATCGAAAGTGAACAGGATGTTCTGCTCGAGCTGCTGCACCGCCGTTTTTTTGCGGATCTTGGCATCCTGGATATAGAAGCGCATGAAATCCGTCGTATAGCCGATCTGTGTACGGTTTGTCAGTGTCATGCGTAGCAGCAGGACATCCCCGTCGATGAAGATGTTTCCGACTTCGAACTCCATGCCGGAATTCTTGTCCCTGAGTCCCAGATCCAGCGGGGTACGTTTCGCGACAGCCTCCCTGATCCTTTCCTTCTGCCCGTAAGAGCGTTCCTTCTCGTCAAGTATGGCCACCCTCTGGGTATCCTCCTTGTCGATGACGAAGCTGAAACGCTCCGGAGCGGGCACATAGCGCAGGTCGAAAGTGTAGAACTTTCCCCCTTCAAGTACGACCGATATGTTCGTATCCTCCTTATAGGGCTGGACGGCTTTTACGGCCAGGATATTATCCACCCCCTCGGCCTTGTCCACCTCCACGTTCGTGCTTCCGTAATCGACGTAGGTGATACCGGCAGGGAAGATCAGGAACAGCTGCTTTTCTTTTCCTACCGGCAGCGTATGCGGTGTGGGGGCTTCTCCGCCTATACGCACATAACTCTGGGCCGGATGTGCGTTGTAGCTGATGGAGTACGAATAGAACTTTGTGTCGGCCGTTACCACCGACAGGGTTGTTTCCCCCGGGAAGTTCTCTTCCGCCGCTTTCAGGCGTATGATCCCTGGGCAATTGACCACTTTCTCACCGATGACGTAATCCCCTCCGATGCTGTAATACTTCACTTCGGTAGGGAAGATCAGGTGCAAGGTCTTTTCATACCCGATCTGCAGGGGGACTGCGGTGAGTTCCTCGATCTTCTGCGCTCTCCCTGAAAGGAAAAACAGCAGAAGCAGGGTGGTGATGTAAATTGGTTTATAGTTCATATTTTTTTAAGATTTTGTTTTTAATTATTTTGTCCGTTAGAGTTATTACAAAGTTTTATTACTTTTGTACCCTGTTAAGTATTCATCATAAAGACAACCTTATGCCGATAAATTATAACCAACTGCTGAAATCTTTAGAGATTGGTTCTGATCATTTCAAAGTTTTTATTTGCTTTCTATGCAGCACTTTAGTGTTATATCCTTTATTATTTGTCAGTCTTCCCTTTTTAAGGGATATCTCCATATATCAGCAGTTACTGTTTGTATCAGGGTGTTCAGTCATATATACAGGCTTGGGAATACTATTTTCAGCACCCGCGATTAAATATCCAGGAATGTTTTATTTGCCGATACTGGTATTGGGATGTATCAGCGTTGTCTTTTATATCAAGAAAGTCCTCCAATCTTCTGATTCTATGTTAATCATGTTACTGATTTTACTGATTTCAACCTACTCTTGTCTTTTCGTTGGAGGAATCATTGCAGTTGTAGTTAAAACCAAGAAATCAAAGAAATCAAAGCCTATTCCTAAAAAAGAAATATCCCATTAATATTTTTCATTCTGGAGTTTTATTGTTAAATATTGTTACTATAAACACCACAAACACAAGGCACATTACAATCATCAGGAAATCTCCATATTCACTCTTCATGAAGTCAATGATTCTACTTATAAATTCTTCCATTGTATAATTTTTGTTTTTAGTTGTTGTTTACTTTTCAGGTTCCGGACCATTATCCGGGACTTTTTCTTCTCCATCCACAGATGCCTTTTCATCACTTCTTTGCCCTGACTGTTCGTGGCGTGAAGCATAAAGAGGGGCTATCATTATAAGTATATATGCAATTCCCATTATAATGCAGCATAATATCCGGCTCAGGTAATCCACTTTTTCCCAAATAGTTTCCATATCACATCGTTTTTAAATTCTTTATTTGATCAAACTCTTTCAGGAGCCGGGCAGCATCTGCCATCATCGGACAGCCCCGACAGGCTCTTTCCTTCCTCACTCTTTCGGTTGCCTGAGCAGTATGCGGTAGTTGGTCTTGATTGTCACCTTTACCTTCCGGATATTCTTGCTTGCCGCCGACTTGGTGGCGTTGATGACGCTGTTGGCCGCGCCTGCCACGAGCTGGCTTCCCATATCGAATCCTCCGGAGATATTGGTGTTCGCGCCGCTTATTCCCGCCGCTCCGGCTTCCTGTGCTGTCTCCGCCTTCACATTGCCCGGTACATAGATTCCTTGTATTGCGTCCTCGGAATAGACCTGCTTTTGAAAGGGAAGTATGTTTCCACCCAGGTTTACCGAGGTGATCTTTACCAGGACGCGCTCCCCGTCGATGCCCGTCACCTCCCCGAATACGGGAGTCCCTTTACGGATGCGCTGCCCGTCATCGGTCAGGCAATTCTCGGCCAGCTGCATCTTAAGGGTGGAACCGACCATAACGGTCTGTGTGGAGTGTACGAACGCCTTGATGGCATTCCTCTCTTCCTGCCTCACGAGCCGGACCGTGTTGAATCCCCTGCGGGCCGGTGCCCGGGGCACACTATCCATGGCTTTGCGCTGCTCGGGCCGTACTTCCTCTTCCTTCTTTTCCTGCAAGGCAGGTTTTTCCTTTCCCCTGGAAGCAACCGGCTGTTGTACCGGGACCGTAATTCCCGCTCCGAGCTCCCGCTCGTTATCCCGGATCAGCTCCTGTATGCGCCGGATCTCCCTTTCATTCCCGGCCGTATCCGCAGGCTCCTCCGTTACCGGGTCGAAACCTGAAAGGGAAGCGGATTTGCTTGTGTTCTCTTTCCCGACTTTCTGGAGCATGTCATCCAGAGTAAAGCTATCCTTGATCCGGGTTCTGAGGATCACCTCACCCGTTTCCGGCTCCTTGCTCCCAGAGGCCGGCAGGCTGGCGATGAATGCCCACACCAGCAGGACAACTACAATCCCCAAGCCCGCCAGTATGGCTATTCTGCTTTTCCCGTCCCGTGTCATAAGAGCTCGTATTGTTGGTCATAGGTACGGAAGAAGAAACCGGACGTATTTTCCGGAAAGCGCGGAGTGGCATGGATAGCGGTACCCTCACTCACAATCCGTACTTTCCTGATGTCATCGCCATTAATAATGCTCAGGATGGAGGAGAACCTGACATGGTACTCCTCACCGTCGGCGCGTATGTCGATGATCTTTTCAAACTCCGTCTTGTAGACAACCCCGAGTTCCAGCGCATCGCCATAGGCACGGTCCGCCTGGTATTTGGCAAATACGGTATTTGCGTCCGGCTTATTGACCAGGAACAGGGCACGGGCACGGTTCTCCTGAAGGGAGAGCCTGTCGAAGCTGTTCAGGAAATAGGCCGTGCGGCGGCAGTGACCTTTCAGGAGGCTTTCATACAAGAGGTCCTGCTGCATGGACTTGAAATGGACGAACTCCCCGCCTTCGTTGACCACCAGGATCTTGTTCATCGCATTGTTCACCACGCTGTGCGCGAAGAACAGGACCATCGCGATGGTCACCCCGCAGAAAATGAATACCAGCCTGGTGCGCAGCGTATAGCTCTTCCTGGCTTCGGCCAGGCCGGAGAAATCCTTGAGTATGCTTTGTATATTGAGTATGCTTTTGGTTGCTTTCATGAAAGTTTCATTATATAATTTATAACCATTTGTTTACTGTGGCCTTTACCGTGCCGAGCATCGTAAGCTTGAGCAGGAAAGAAAAAATGACCATCAGCAGCACCGACCAGGACCTTTGCAGGACATAGTTCGTGACGATCAGGTCCGAGAAAACGCTGGCAAGGATAAACCCCGGATAGAGCATGTAGCATCCCAGCATCTGCTTGACCCATGTGTAGAAGGAACTGCGTGTGTCCTTATTGTACAGGCAGGCTATCGCTATGGGAGAAATGATCTCGAGCAGGAGCAGTATCAGGTAACGGGTACAGAGGAACAGCAGCATGATGTAATCGTAGGCCACTCCGAAGAGACTGCCTATCGTTCCCGAGATAAGGGACCATTTCAGGGTATCGAGCCCGTTGACGGCTATGTCGGTGATGTCCCCGTTCATCAGCTCGTCCAGCATGGCACTGATCGGATCTTTCCAGATATTGTGCGGGTTATATACCCCACCGTTGGCGAGTGACTTCATCAGCTCGTCGGCGCCATAGGCCAGCACCGTCTCGAGCGTTCCCAGCAGCACGGGCATGATGCAGATCAGGCCTATGCAGAAGATGTACTCCCGTCCCAGCTCGTAGAAGTGCTTGGCGTTGAAGCCTTTTCCCTCATTGATCATCTCCTTGATAATTCCCACGAGCTTGAAGACGAAAGTCGTTATGACAAACCCGGCGACAAGCGCGTAGAACCCTTCTATGACTACCATACCCTTTATCTGCAGGTACGCGGCGTTCAGATTTCCGTATGCTTCTTCCATTCCTCTTACCTCAATGCCCTTTTGAGCCGTTCGTACTGGTTTATTACCTGGGAGATCCTGGCTATTTTCCTTTCCTCCTCAAGGGTCTGTTTCTCTATGTTCTGCAGGGTGGACAACCGCTCGGCGTCATTCATCCTCACGCTTGTGGAGAGGATCGTTCTCGACAGCTGTATCAGGCGCCTGTTACCGGCCATGATCTGTTCAATACTGCCGGTGAGTGTCTGCAGTGTCGAGGAGTTCAGCTGCTTCCCGCTGAGCAGATCGACGCATTTTTGGGAGAGCCTTGCCTGGCGTTCGATAATATACCGGGTCGTCTCACAGTCCGACACCACGGAGTTGACCTTGCGCATCATGTCCAGGCTCTCGTCCAGCAGCTTCTTCTGCTGCTGAAGGTAACCGACCTGCTTTTGCAGTTCCTTGAAGTTCTTAAGGTTCTGGCTTAAATTGCCGGCATCCGTCACGGCCCATTGTGCCGATGCGGTGGCTGCCGTCATCATCACGATTAAGGATAAAAATAATTTCTTCATACGTTTCTTGTTTTAATGTTCGTTTATATATTCTTCGATGGCCTCCTGCATGGACTTTCCGCTGCCGGTTTTGTCCTCGAGGTCCGACCAGATCTCGCCTTCCGTCTGGAAAGCGAGGAACTTCTCCCTGGAGAACTCCAGGCGGGTAACCGTCGCGTAATTCTCACCCATGCGCATGAAGCATTCCGAGTAGGGACGGGAACAGGAGAAGTTGTTCCGCATGGATTTCATCAGGGCTATCTGCCCGGCCTGCGTCAGCTTGAATTTGTCAATGATGCTCCGGTAGATGACCTCCTTGGTAGGCAATACGAACAGCATGTCCGTGTTGCCGATGATGTTTTTCGTGTTCTCGTCATCGGGCAGCTGGTCAGGGGTCTGTACAATGGTATATACGGCCCCGTTCTCCTTGCGGATCTTCTGGTAGCAGAAGGCCACGGAGCTGTGTATGCCGCTGCCTGTGGCCGTATCCACCATCTGCGCGGTTTCGGCATACTCGTCGAAAATCAGTATGCCGCGCTTTCTCCTGTCACTGAGCAGCTTTTTCTGGATGACGGTGAATATCATGCTCATGACCAGGTTTGAAAGGAACCTGTCCTGCTTGATCCGCGTAAGCTCGAACACGATGAACTTCTTTCCGGAGAAATCGATCTTCATATCCTTGCAGACATTCTCATACCGCTGCCCGGGCATGAATTCCCCGCAGTTCAGTTTGAAAGACTCAATGGTGAAATACGTACCGGGGATATGTTTTCTCTCGAGGATCTCATTGTAATTGTCTATGACGTAATTATAGAAACTCTCAAAGTTATGCCCTTGCCGGACATGTTCGTAATAGTCCTGGATAAACCGTGTCAGGGCGACTTCCTTCTCCGACTCGTCCTTGGTGAACATGTGCTTCCAGTATCGCTGTACGATGCCGGAGAGCGTTTCCAGGTCATTATTGTCCGGTTCCCCTCCCTGCAGGTCAAACGGGTTGATCCCCAGGGGAGTCTTGCCGTCATAGTCCACATGCAGGGAGATATCCGGATAGAGCTTGCACAGCTGGCTGAATGAGTTTCCGAACTCCACGACGATGGTCGTATAGTCCTGCTCGATCAGCTGCTGCGTAAAATTCAGGGTGAAGGCTGATTTTCCCCCGCCCGTGCCGGCAATGACCATCCCGTTTCGGGCATTCACCCTTTTTTTCGCCGCGTCCCAGATATCCTTTCGCAGGGGCACCTGGTACATCCTGTCATGCACGTAGATCCCTTCGGCGTCATTGCTGAACTTGCTGCACTGGAGAAAGAAACAGAGCGCTATGGGCAGGGTGGTGAGGAAAAG
The DNA here is from genome assembly GCF_000025985.1 of Bacteroides fragilis NCTC 9343. NCBI lineage: Bacteria > Pseudomonadati > Bacteroidota > Bacteroidia > Bacteroidales > Bacteroidaceae > Bacteroides > Bacteroides fragilis. Next base: position 1,750,960 of record NC_003228.3, on the reverse strand, counting down.
ATATTCCACCGGCATCAGGCTGATCTGTCCGGGGACACAGGCGAAGTGCATCCTTGCCAGGTTCCCGTAGCCCGGTATGTAATATTTGAACCGGTTCAGGTTCAATATTTCCCTGATCCTTTTGTCAGCCTTCTCCAGTTCGGTATCCGACCCGTCGAAGACACAGACCGAAAAGAAGGAGCGCACCAGCATCTGGTTCTCCTCGAGGATCTCTGTCTGGAGCTTGTCCAGCTCTTTAAATTCCCTTTCGATGCCCTTGTTCATGGAAGAATTGCTCCCGTAAATGTCTATGTTGCGTGCGATCCGGGAGCGCAGCCTCTCGTTTCCCTCGAAATAGATGACCTGGTTGACGATGTGGTTGTAGGGAAGGTACATGCCTAACTGTTCCATCAGGGGATGGTACAGTTGTGAAGCGGCCGGTGGCAGCGACTCGTCCCTGACATAGGACTCGATGTTTCCTTCCGGAAGGAAGGTCTCGTCGCACACCGCATAGCAGCGCGCATGGTTCTTTCCCACATGCAGGCTCCCGTCGACGTGTATATCCACCACGGCGTCCGTATCACCGAACAGGCCGGAGTATGCGCGGGTGAATCCGGATATCCCTTCACAGGACATGGGCAGCACCGAGTTCCCGCGCATGTTCTGCAGGATGCTCACCGCATTGTCCACCCCTTCGAGAAAGGCTTCCAGCTTTCTGTAGTCTTCCCTGTGCAGATGTTCCTTATAGGCCAGGGGTGAGGATACATACGCCTTTTCCAGGCTTTTCAGCCCTGCAAGTACAAAGTGCAGGATACAGGTGTGGTCGATGTACAGGCGTCCTTCAAAGTGGCGCGCGTCGGCACGGTCCAGGAAAGAGCCGGTGCCTTTGCCCGGGTGGTACTCTTTTTTAAGGAACACGTCCTGTTTGTGTACGTAGGTACCGTCGGGCATGTGCCTGAAGGCTTCCCGGTACATCCCGTCCCTTTCGTCGATCTCTTCCGGGGAAAGGGAATAGCACTCCGGCTGCCGGAGCTCGAACGGGATACATATGCTGCCGCTCCGGGTCAGGATCACGCTTTGTCCATCGGACTCGCTGATAATGTCAAGTATGCTGTATGCCTCTTCCTCTTTCATCTTGTTTCTTCTTCAGAAGTTGTCTGTTTATGGTTAAGTTACTCACGGTCATGCCGTACTTCGATTCCCTGAATTTCGTTGGCCGTGCCTTTTTCCTGAGTTTGTGCCCCAGTACCGGCAGCAGCGGCAGCGAGACCGAAAGGACCAGTAACGTCAGGGTCCAGTCACCGGTCATGATGCCTGTACGGACACTCAGGAAAAGCAGGACAAGCGCGGCGGCACAGCATCCCACAAAAATCCAGTAGTCCGATGAAAGGAAGCCCCGTATCATGCAGGGGCTTTCCAGTCCTTTCCTGACAGTGTACCTCATATGGTCAGTTTAATGCCGGATATCGCGGCTTTGGCCGCTGTTATCACGACTCCCGCAAGCAGGGAGAAACCCACATACCAGCCCAGGGCAAACAGGCCGTCCCTGCGTGTTCCCCGGTTCTCCTTGTCGATGATGTTATCCAACTGCTGGACCACCCCTAAGGCAAGCCCCACAAGCATACAGGCCAAAAAAATCGGCAGGGTGTAACCGTCCAGGATCTGGTTCATCGCGCCGCGGGCATCCTGTGCATATCCGCGCAGGGTGGACGCAAATAAAAAAGCGGACAGTAGAAATTTTCTTTTCATGATGGTTGCTTATTTTAGGGTTGTATGGTTCCGGTATAGTCTCCTCCCGTTTCCCAGGGACGGGCACTCACACCGGAGAGCATGAGTACCCCTTCCTTGCTCAGGGTCAACGCGTAATCGTATCTTTTACCGGCTTCAAAGGTGTTTGCCGGAAGATACCAGTCATAGGTCCGGTCCAGGTAGCGGATCTGCGCTTTCCTCTCTTCAAGCCTGCCTGGCAGGAGCAGCAGGATGTTCTCCTTGGAAGAAACGGTGCCGCTTCCCTCGTTTACGGACAATGTACCGCCTGTAAGGTCGTATGTGGCCTCTGTCGGTACGGCTTCCACATTCAGGCTGCACGCCCGGCTCCCGTCCACGGTAAAGGCCAGCAGGGAGAGCAGGTGCTTCATTTCGATACTCGCCCGGCGGTTCTGCCAGTCCAGACGCACTTCATCCGATGCCAGGTAATCCGTCTGGGGACTCAGGCTGACAGCCACTTCCTTTCCCGGGATACTCCGGAACGGGGAGAAAGCGAACAGCCGGCAGGTTTTCTGGGTAAGCGTCACCTGCGGAAAATTCCAGCTCTCCCCATAGGTCACATGCAGCGGATTGCTGACACCGGTATATGAGCCTCCCGTTTCATCGAGCAGCGCCATGCCGAAGTCCTTTACCGGAACATGGCCCGTATCCGTACCGGCACTGCGGCTGAAACAGTTTTCTATCTCAAGTCCCACCTCTCCTGTCCCGGGGAGGGAATCTTCTTTGCCGGAACAGCCCGTAAGGGCCGCCGGCAAAAGAAACATGACTATGTGTTTATACACTTTTATTTTCATTTTTTGCTATTCGTTTAATTAAGGATTGATATCAATTGAAGTTTTACCCTTCTGTCTGACGGTCAGTGTCAGTGTCTTTCCGCTTTCCGCCTGTGTAAGGGTCACGCTTCCGCTGCGGATCTCCTTGGTCGGATTCTCGTCATAGCTGACCGAGCTTCCCGATACGTGAATCCAGCTGTCACCCGATGCGCTCCAGGAAAGGTCCTTCCGGCTGTTACCCGCTATCTTATAGCTTGTAATGCTCAATGTAAATGAGCCTGAGCCTGCTTCCACGCGTTCACTGTGGGTCGTGCTTCCGTCCCCATAGCTGAAATAGTAGCTGACCGGAGCTGCTTCCTGACTGATGGTGACCGTTGCGGAACTACCGCCATGACTTGCCGTAAATACGCAGCTGCGCGTGGATGCCGTATTGTTCTCCGATACGCTCACCGTATTACCTGAAAGGAAAAATCCCTCCGTACCTCCGCTGATAGAGGGTGAGCCTCCCTGGAGAGTCTCTTTAACCCCATTGACGAATACGTCCCGTGAGGCGCCCGCACTGAGCGTCGAAGTCCCCCCTTTCCAAGAAATGGCGGAAGGATTGGCCGTCAGGGTAACTCTCCAGGATCCGTAATTCCGGTATTTGGGCTCGAGGGTACGGTCCGCAAGCACCTCAAAGCTGTATTGTGCGGTACCGGATACAATCCTTCCCCCTTCATACCAGCCGGCAAACTCATAGCCCGGCTTCACGCTCGCCGACACCGTACAGTTACTTCCCGTATTGTACAGTCCCGCACCTGTGGTGGTTCCTCCGGGTGCATAATCCAGGATGGTGACCTGTTTTTTGTAGTCCATCCGGTAATTATGTATTTTCCCCTCTTCGGTAACCATGTCGGAGGTTCCGCGTAGCTTTATGGGAGTGGTTCCCGTAAGGGACACATAGTTGGAGGAGGTCGTAAGCCTTTGTGCGGGGATGGTTACCCGAAACACTGTGGTTCCTCCCGCCTCCGAGTACTTGTACATCGTACAGTTTCCCTTGCTTTCATCCGTGCTGATTCCCCCGGTAAGAAGATTGAAACGGCTTGTACGTTTCACATTCTCCATCGTGGCTTCCCTCACACCGTCATTTCTATCGATCCTGACCTCTACGGTCGACATCCTGTGTTTGAAATTCAGTGGGACCGTGTAGTCCCGGATAGGATCGGTATAGGTCGCTGTCATGAAGTCCGCGGAAATCCAGCCCGCCTTTTCGTTCTGGTTGCCGGCGGTATGGGAGATCCCGGTTATATCGGTCTGCCCTGTCTTGAAAGGGTAATACACATAAAAATCAAAGTCGGTTCCTACCGTTACTATGATATTGTCCGCTTCCGCCTCCGGCTTGAATTTCTGTCCGTCATACGTATACTTGTTGTTCACCGCCCAGTACACGCCGGTCTTCGGTTCGATGGCGAATACGCCTATGGCATCGCCTGTCTCGAAACTGCCTTCCTGGCTGCTCCGCGTTTCCCCTTGCCCGGTCATGGCGGTAAATGTCACGATCCCGCTGCCCGGAATGGTTTCCTGCGGCCCGGTATCTTCCCGGCTGCAGGAAAAGGACAACAGCAGAAGGAGACTGCAGACAATCGTTGTTATTGCTCTTACCATTATTCTCTTTTTTATGGGGGAACCGGAAGGCTCCCCCGCGGGTTAGTAATCTATTTGACCGGAACAAGGGTGATGTCTTCTTCAGTGGAAGTCCAGCCTTCTATGGTTACCGACTGTCCGTTCTCTCCTCCGATCTCCGCATCGTTGGAACGCATGGTGATCGAGTAGATGTATCTCTTTCCCGCCTCCCAGGTGATTTGCGGGATGGCATAGGTATAGGTTGCACCGTCGATCACCACTTCAAGCGACACCTCGCCCGCGGCCAGCGTCATCGGATAAATGGCTGCGGCATAATCCACCGCCTGCTGTCCCTGTGCCGGAACGGTCGTGTTCGGGCTCCAGGTCAGCTCCGTGCTGGTAGGTTGGAACGTAATTTTTCCCCCGTCGTTCAGGTTCATGGTTCCGGTAGTGGCGAACTTGGCACCTGTCGCCTTGAGTTTGGCCGAGGTCAGGTTTCCGTCGTTATGGTACTCGGGTGAAACTTTCAGCCGCACGACAAACTGTGAAAGCGCATGCTTCATCGGAATCCTGGCATCGGTCTCGATTACGGATACCTGGTTAGTGCTTTTGCCCCACATGTAATCAACGGAGGTACCAACATTGATAGGAACCGGTATTTTGGTACCGTCCGTCACGGCCTGGTTATACGGATAATAGGCCCATATGGTGGCCTTGTCTACCAGCAGGTACACCGGGCTGGCCTGTGACCAGCCGTTCGCCTGCCTGGTCGACTTGTTGTTCTGGGCATCATAACGCGGGTAGGCGTCTCCCCAGCCGCTGGACTTGTACATGAACAGGCCCAGCGCGTCGCCTGCCGCCCAATCTGTCTTGGGATCGAAACCGGCCCTTGTTTCGGTGCTTTCGGAACTTACGGTAGGTACGATATTCAGCTGTGCCCCCGAATGCTCGCCGTCCGTCACTTGCCCATTAAAAATTTCTTCACTGTTGCTGCATGAAGCCAGCAGGCCTGCGGCCATTACCGCTGAAAGAAAAAAACTTGTTTTCATTTTCATCTGAAAAAAATAAATAATTAATTATAGTTTGGTAATTCTGTTTCCGGGATATCCTCCCAATCCGGAATGACAACCGGTTCTCCTATGGTCAGTTCCTTGCCGATGTGCAGGTCCAGTTCCAGAGAAAGTTCATCGCTGTCAAATCCCCGGAGATACGGGGTCAGGTCCACCTTCTGCTCTTCGTTGAATACCGAATCCTTCCCGTCCATTTCAATCTTTACCGAAAGGATATTCTCCGCTGCGGGGTTGAACCCGAAAGCGTACAGGCTTGTCTTCCACCGGTCGGTTTCCGGTTTACGCGAGAACAGGCTTGTGACACTTGCGTTTCCTGTCCTTTCCCGGGAGACAAGGTACCGGCCGGTGGAAATACCGGTGAGGGTACCTTGCAGGCCGGCCAGGGGAGTGATATTACCCGAGACGTTGATCTGGATATTCAGCCGTTGGACGAATGCGGACGGTGTTATGGGAACGCGCTTGGGCCTCTGGTACTCCAGGCGCTGGCTGAAACCGGCCGAACAGCAGAACTTCTGCACGCCGGAAATGTATACCTCGCCCTCCAGAGTATCTGTCCGTGCCATAAGGCGGGCCTCGTGATAATCCCGGATGTCGCTCACTTCATAATTCCCGGTATAAAATAGGAATTGGTATTCACCCTGTGGAATGCTTTGGCGCAGGGTATCCTGCGTAAATGTCATCTGTTCCCCGGAAGGAATATCCATACCGGAAGGGAATGCTATGATGTGCCTTTCCTCCGGTACGGGAGGTGTTTCCCGGATCCCGCTGAAATCACACCAGGCGACCAGCTCCCCGTTCCTGATACAGAAATCCTCGTTGAACTCGCAGCCGCTGAGAACGGCCGCAAGGACTGTAAAAGATATGAATCTGTTAGTATAGTTCATCTTTATATAAATTATAAGTTACTATCAGTTTGTTGATCTCCGGATCGAGCTTGCCCCTCCAGATCTTGGAGTCATCCTGGTCACAGGACCTGACATACATCTTCAGGGCTTCTTTCTCCCGTCCCAGACGGCTGTAGAGGATAGAGAGCAGGTAGTTCCTGTCAGAGGTATCCGGCTGTTTGAGCATGACATCCAGGGCACGGCTGTCATAGCCTAAGGACATCAGGCAGACCGCCGTATTGTAGTCCTCCCCGTAGGACTCTTCCAGCATGGACAGCGCCTGCTTGTATTGCCTGTTCTCGATCAGGCTGACCGCGTGCATGTAGGTACTGTCGATGACCGGCATCACAATCGTATCCTGGATCATATCCCGGCGGTGGAGGTGGAAATTGAATTCCACACAGCGCAGCAGCGGATAATACCTTTCCCGGATGCGTTTGTAGTCGGAAGCATATTCGCGCAGGGCATGTTCCCGGCTGTCGGGATTCTTCGTCTCTTTCAGGATACGTAAAATGCCGGCCTTGTTTGCCAGGCTGTCATCTGAAAGGACCAGTTCGTGCAGCCTGCTCCAATCCTCACCGGTCCAGCGCGGGCGGAAAAGCGTATCGACCCCTTCCCGGTCTTCCGTGCGTGCAGCAAGGTATTTCTTCAGTGCCAGCGCACGTTCCCTGGAAAGGAAAAGGTTCATTTCGGAACTGCCCTCGGGGGATGAAGTGGCCGTCATGCGGATGCTGTCTATGAGGAACTCTCCCGTATAATTGATTCCACGGATGGTCTCGAACACCTTGTCGATCTCAGCCTTGTTGTTCCCGGTCTTTTCATCGAACCCGGTACTTCCGCTCTTATAGGTCACATAGGCCCGCAGGCTGACTTCATCCTTGCGGGTGATGATCTTCTTCCTGTAACGCGGCGTGCGGTCGAGGAACTGCACCATGCTGGAGATATAATAGGTGATCGTGTCCGATGGCGGAAGCTGGGTCCGTACCTCGTCCCTGGAGAGGATCTGTCCGTCAAGCGTCAGCTCTATCTTCTTCGTGTTTTCGGTGGCGGGAAGCTCCTGCTTGTAATAATACACGAAGTTGCTGCCTTGCCTGATGACCGTATCCAGGCGTGCGGGTTCATAAGGAAACCGCACATACTTTTCATAGACCTCACTGGCTTGCTCCTTTCTTTTCTGGTTCTCGGCTATCTTCTTGTAATCGGTAAAGCGTTCCGTTATGGCCGCCGAATCTTCCGGGGTGATGCTTCTCGTGCGGATTTTATAATTACCTTCGGCAAACATCTTCCATTTGGAAGGAATGTATTTGCCGTCTATTTCCCGGCGCATCCAATAGGCGGGAAGGTACTCCAGGATGGAATTGTATCCGGCAATGGCCTGCCGGTTACGTTCCATCTTGTAGTTGAACAGTGCGAACCGGGCATTGGTCTTGTCTGACCAGTCGACCCAGCGCTCCTTGGCGATGACCTCGTGCTTCCAGGCCTGGAAGTATTCCTCCTCCAGCTCGGCCAGTGCCTTCTTGTAGCCTTTGCTGTCGAGCAGTTTCTGCATATACAGGCTGTCGGGTATGATGGAGTTCATAAAGGCCCGGTAACGCATGTACCCTTTTTCCTGCATTTTGGCAAAGTCGGCCCCTGAAAGGAAGATCTTGTCCAGGTACAGGGTGTCGGACGGTTTATAGGCTACGGGAGTGAGCTGGACCTGCCACTTGTTGTTGATCAGCTCACCGGGAACCGTTACGAGAAAGTCCAGGTTGATCTTTCCGTTTCTCTCGGCTACCTGTTTGCTCTTTGCCATGACAGTAACTTCCGAGAGTTCGATCAGGGTCATATTTTCGCCCGTGACACTGTCATGGGATACCTGTTTGACCAGGTGTTCTTCACCTTTGTCATCCGTCCAGGCAATTTGACCGGGCAGCTGTTTGCCGGTATCCGCAACCGTCTCCTTCATCTGCGGCTGAGAGATACGTACGCGTGCCAGACGGCGCTCGGTGGTGCATGAAATCAGTAATCCGCAGAAAACAAAAGGTATGATACGTCTCGTCTTTCTCATTTTCTTAAAAGTTAGAACAGGTACACCAGATTCACCGCTGCACGGGTGGGAAGGAAATGCCAGCCATAATTTTTGGATACAAGGTCGCCACAGCGCTTACACAGGTACTTGTCATGGCCCAGCCATACCGCACCGGTACCGACTTCCCACTCAACGTTCCAGTGCGTACTGAGCTGGTAGGCTTTGCCTATGCTCACGCCCACACCGTAGCCTTCACCTTCATAGCGGTACCTGCTGCCGAAGAGGTTGCCCACACTGTATGTACCGGCGGTGCCGTGCATGCCGATAAATGGCCCCATATAGCTCTCGAGCAGCCAGTAGCGTACACCCGGAGCGACATATAGGTTACGGAACTGCCGGTTCTTGCTGAAGCGGAACGGGTTATACTGCACGGGCAGGTGAAGCGACCATTTACGGCCCAGGGTCATGGATGCCTCCAGGTTCAGGTTGGTCGTAGCCAGACCCAGGACATTGGTACGCAGGGAATAGGACTGGGCCGATACTCCCAGAGTGAAGGCAAGCAGGCTTCCCAAAAGAAATGATCTCTTTTTCATGCCGGCTGTTCCTCCTTTTGCTTAATGACAGTCACTTCCCAGGCTGTCAGCGTATTGAACCAGCGGTTCTCCCACTGGCGGGCGGAGATGTCAAACCGTACGTGTACGGTCATACCTACCTCGACGGCGTACCGCTCGATGTTGGCGTTCATCAGCTGCAGGCATACGCTCTGCGGTTTGCTCTCTTCTGTCTCCAGAACGAATTCCCGGCTTTTCCATTCATTGCCGGTAGTCTTGCCGATCCCGTCCTTGACGGGAAGTACGGCGATGATTTTTCCTCGTATTTCCATTTTTATCAATATTGGGTTTTTAATGGTCTGTTTATTTTCGCACTCCCTCCGGCAGGCTGTCACAGCTTACCGCAGGGCTGCGAAAAGGAAAGGATACACCCTGACTGTTTTATTTGAGATGAAAGAATGAATGTGTCACTTTAAACAGGGGTATCCTGATTCTATATATTACTGGTTTTTAGATCGCTGTTTTATATTTGGCCGGCACGCCTATTCTTTCCATACGGCCAGAAAACGCCTGTACCGTTCCCGGGCCCTGGCTTCGTCGATAACCTCCATTTCTATAACCTTGCAACCCTCTGACCTTTCTCCGGTCTCTTTATGAAAGGAACCGCAGGAAATTGGGATGCTTAGCGGGTAGAAATAGGTTTCGAAGCTCTCCTGCCTGTTCAGGAACCGGTCGGATAGCAATACGTATTCAATGAGATTCTCCCTGCCACCGTGCATGACCTTCCCGAATTGCCCGATTATCAGCTTGTCGGGAGAATATGGAATGTAGTCGGCCTTTCCGGCTTCTTCATTTAGTTCGGCATATAGATCAGCCTTAAGATCATCCGGCGGAAGATCCTCTTTTTTATCAGGCATGACCGCACCTGTCCTGTCCCCGATTGGCTTGCCTATTGCTGTCGCGGGCTTTCTGCGGGTTCTTATCCGCATATATATAATGTAGGGCAGAACGACAGTTAAACCGCCTATGCAGCCACAAATGATGGTTTCTATGATATTCATCTTTTTATTTATTAATTAACTTCATGTATTTAATTTATAATCTATATTTGTATCCTAATATTTAATGTTTTTGTCAGCTTGGTCTGGGAAGATAAAGCTATGTATTGTTTGTTTTGTTTGTGTAGTCTCCGGTTGTTAAGCGTAATGGCCGGAGATTTTTCTGTGTTTATTTTATTCATATTTTTCACATTCATATTTTGCTTCTCTGATTTCTTTTTCATATCAGGAACACCAATAGTAGGGCTGATATAAATCCGGTGAACTTACACGTATCACATAAATGGATTTGAATCATTCCTTATCAGTTTCTATCCTTGGTACAAAGCAGGTATGTGCCATAAACGAAAGGAAAACATATACTCAGTAAGAGGAGTATCCGGCTTCCTATGGAAGGGGTGGAGGACAGGACCTCCGCTCTTGCGGCGAATCCGCAAAGCTGTACTGTCCCATGTATCCAAAAAAATATTCCTAAGCATTTACGGCTCATAATCATCTTATAAAAGAGGCTGTTCCCCTTCTTTCGGGGGATGCCCTTGTTTTTGTCACAATCTTGTTCCTTCATTTTTTCAATCATTTGTTTTTTCTTTCCGGGGGAAACGGAGATATTTTCTCAGGATATAACCGCAGTTCTTTGACAGGCGCAGGCGGAAGGTCTCCTCACAGGGTAGTACCTCCAGTGTTACCACTACGGGTGAGTCCTGCCAGGTGATCTTGGGGAATACCTCCCGGAGTGCCCCTTGGGAAACCTGCAGGGCCTCCTCCCCGTTCCAGATCCCCGCATCCCTTTCGGGCTTGTAGGTAAAAAGATGCCCCGTGCCGGCATAGTCCACGGCATACCAGTATGTGCCCTTCATTCTTTACCTCCTGTCTTTTCCCCGAGAAAGAAACCGGTTCCTTCTCCCAGCAGGTTTCTGACTTTCGTAATCGAAATAATACATATCAGGTTATCCGGCTTGCCTTTCACGTGGATGATCCATTGGATGCTATCCCTGCCGCTTGCCGCATCCAGATGCAGGGGTTGTGTACGAGGATACTTGGCGTCAAGCTCCACGATCCGGCAGTGGAGCTCCTCTTTCAGGTCATCCAGGACCTCCCTGTTCTTTATCAGGCTGTCCTTGAGCTGCAAGACATATTCCTGGAGCTCGCTTCCCTTCCGGTTCACCGATGCGTATGTCTGTATGTAATGTATGAAATACATATGGCTGTTATTTAATGGGTTCCTGTCTTTTATCCTGTATCTCCATTCTCCGCGTGATACGTCTACGGTTTATATGTCTCAGACAGACCGTCAGTAAGATCAGGACTGCGATAACCGTAAATCCGGCCGGCACAAGAGGGGATCGTTTCAGATTAAACGCAAAGGGTGCCGTCAATATTCCGAAAACCGAAACGAGGGAAACTGCAAACAGAAGCAGCCCGAAGACGGAATTCACGAGTCTTTCCTTTTGGATCATTCCCTCTATGGAACTGTCCCGGAGATACTTCCCGCCGGGCAGTATTTCCTCAAAGAGGATGGACTGGTTGTACCTGCAGCGCAGCTCTCCTCCTGAGACTGTCTTGAAAAAGCACACTGCACTCCCCACAAAAGGGGTATCTCCATTAAAGGAGATATGAAATGTGACCACTACGTTCCGTAGCTCTTGGTTCATTCGGGAGATTGTATCGGAGCACTCCCGGCTTTTGGCTTCCAGAAAAGAGCGGAAGTCGGGGGTTGACAAGGCATACTTCCAGATACGCCGGCTTACTTTCCGGGAGAACCTGTACACTTTCGTGCTGTCCTCGGGCATGTTTTCGTTGCGGTATGTGTAAATAGTCTGTATGTTATATGTAATTTCCATTCCTGTTCACTTGATGCATTATTCTATTTCTTCGCCCCATAACTCCACGTCAGTGGGGGCATGTCTGATTTGGTATCCCATCCATAAGATGACCGGGATATACAGGACGGTAAGCGGTATCCATACTGTCATCATACATTTCCTCCGTTTATTTGCCGGTGCAGGCTGATACTCCGTCCGTCATCCATTCCGGAGTGGTAAGCCGAATAGTCCGTCTTTGTCTGTCTGGGCTGTACTTTGGCAATGCGCGTCCCGATTGTTTCCAGGTATCTCTCGATAAGAGCGTTATGGCAATGCACCAGGGCGGTTTCACGTACTTCCTCCGCCGGAGCGCACCGGAGCGCTTCAAACTGGTCTCTTAGTCCCGGTGTCACGCCTTCGAGGTACGAACGTATATACTTCTTCCTGTACTTCTCGGTACGGTAATATCCCCGTTTGGTCGATACATACTCCATGTGCCTTTTATCTGCCAGCCGGCGGAAAGCGGTGCGTAGATAATCATACAGCACGGTTACGGCTGCAATATTCTCCTGCGTACCCACAATCAGCATGTCGGTGGTTCCCCGGTAACGGAGCATCCGGCAGTAATTGTATTCGCACAATACGCGCAGCAGGTCACGCTTCCAGTAGTTGCCGAAGCTGTCCTTATAGCTGATCGCTCCGGATTCCCTGATTTCAAACACCGTCTCCGGCCGCTTTTCGTTCACGTCAAGCAGGGAAAGGTTATATTCCTTCAGAAGCCGTTTCACATGGGTGGCGGCAGCTTTGGCCTCGCCTTCCGAGGTGGTCGATTCCTTCAGGCGTATCAGTTTCCGGATACGTTCCAGGATCTTGTCCGGTATGTCATTTTCCTGTTTCATTATTCTGTTTTGTTATCGGTTCGTAAATCCGGCCGGTTAAATGTTCCGTTTTCCGGCTCTTCACATTTCCCGCCCGCTTGCCGGGCACTTGATTTTCTGCAAAAACTCGTTGAAGTCATTGCATGACGGATACAGGCGTTCCGCCTCGTTCACCAATACCGTGTCCTTGGGAAGGAAATGCCGCATCTTTCTCAGGGCCTCGCGTCCCGGAGCATCGTTATCCAGGAAAGCGTGTACCTTTTCATACCTTGAAAGAAAATCCTTTGACCGCTCAACGATGGAGGTGGAATTCAGGACGCACAGGTCCAGCTTTCCCAGTGCCGGCATCTCGGGATGCTCTTTCGCGTATTGCTTGAAACTCAGCAGGTCGAAGAACCCTTCAAAAACGGCACAGGACCTGTTGCCTGCGGCCAGGCCGGTAATATCCTTGGCGGCGGCACATCCCTTGAACATGCTGTTACGCAGTTCGAAACCTCCGTGGTCGTTGGCGAAGCCCAGCGCGTATTTCTCGCGGGGATTCTTCTCGAAGCAGTAATGCACCTCCACGCAGTGTTCACGGACGATATCCGCGTCGATGCCCCGTGAAGCGGCATAATCAAGCAGATGCCCGTTTTCCACCGGAATGATTTTCAGGAGAGTCATCCCGGAGGCTTTCTGCGCCGTTACCGGTACCGGCCTTGGCTGCGGAATCATGCCGGAGGAAAAGCCCAGTCCTTCGATCTCTTTCATAGCCTGTGGGAAAGAGCAGTTCTGGATGCGCATGACCAGATCCACAACCCTGCCGTGGCTGCTGTCTCCGAAGTCATACCAGCGGTTCTCGTTCCTGAAAACCTTGAAGCTCGGAGAGCTGTCGCAGCGGAAAGGGGAGCGGTACATGTCGTATCCCCCGTACCGCCGGGAAGGTTCGTAACCGTAGCGGGAAAGAATATCTTCCAAGGGGATTGAATTGGCTTCCTGTGATGTCATAAGCATATAATTGTTATAGTTCTCAAAGAATTCACTCTTCAGGCTCTCCAGGACAAATCACCTGTAGCGATAAAAACATTGCCGTAAAAAATGCCATTATGGAAGGCACATACAACCAGAATATTGTCGGACTGAGCCCGAAAAGCGGGACAACAGCAAATCTGGCAAGCAGAAAAAGCAGAATCGCTGCCAACATGAAGTACCTTCCTTCTTTCATGGCACGGGAGACGGATTCCTGCGTTTTTCCGAAGAGTTCCTCCAGATAATTTCTGAATTCCGTCCCGGGAAAGGCACAATATTCATACCGGCAAATATAACCCGGAAATAAACTCTTGTACCGGTAGAAACTGATACTGACTACCGGGTCCCCGGTATCCCTTGCATCCACCCGCAGAACGGCATATACCCTGGCAAGTCTTTCGTCACCTCCGGACTCCCGAATGTTCCTTGTGAAGAATTCCGGAAAGTCCGGCTGACAGACCACTGACTGCCATACCTTCTCCAGACTTCCATCCGACAGATAGATGTTTCCGGAAGGAAAGTTGCAACTTCCCCTGAGTATTTCGACTTGTATTTCTTTGAATTCCATATGATTAATCTTTTGATATTTATGCTGAGACAGCCCTCCGCATCCGACTCAGGAGGAACATGGTGGGGCTTTTGATCTTTTTGTTTCCCCAGGTCTCCTTCAGAGCTGTATCCAGTACCAAGGGTGCAACGGAGGCAAGCTGGAGGATTTCCTGCTGGTCCTTCACCGGAACGCCCAGGAGCTCGAGGGTTTTACGCCGGGTGCGCAGGATCTCCTCCTGTTGCCTGGCACGCTCTTCACTTCCGTGCTCGGCATTATACTTGGCTATATAGTTCTTAATCAGGGGATACAGGTAATTTTCCTTGGTCAGTTGGAAATTGCTCTGCTCCATGTCACGGATCGCCTTTTCGATAGGGAAATCCGGATAACGGCTTTTCAGGAGCCGTACCCATTGGATGATGTTGGAATCCACACCCAGGTATTGGAGCTTCCCTGAAAGAGAGTTTCTCTCCTCCTCCCTCTCCGGAGTGTAGCCTCCCTCTCTGGAGGGGTTTGGGGAGGATATATTTTCTTTTATTTTATTTTGTGGTCTATTTTCGCGAATTATTCCCGATTCTTCGCGAACTACCCCGGCGGAGCTTTCCGGTTCTTGCAGCCTGCGTTTAAAATCCGCAATGGCTTGCATCAGTTCCGTATCCTTCTCTTTTTCGCCACTCCGCGCGGGTTCCGCAACAGGTGCCGTATGCGTGGCGGGACAGGGAGCGGCAACCTGCGGGGAAGAGGTGGCGGCCGGGGCAGCCGCGTTCAAAAGCAGGTAGTCATCCGAGATGGAAGGCTTGCGGTGGATAGACTTGCAGATGCCCATATACCTGTTCTGTATCTCCTCGCTGGTAAGAACCTGACGGCTCCGCCAAAGCCCTTTGTCGAAAAGCCCCAGCTCGGCGCAATAGTCGACAATACCCGCGATGCGTTGCTCGTCCATGCGGGAATAGTCCGAGACGTCGAACAGGCCGTCGGAGTCCATGATCATGTAATAGCCTTCCACGCGGTGGATCTCGTTCACGATGAAATGGAACACGGCCCAGCCCTCCATCCCGAATTTATTTTTGAGTCTCTTGACTTTGGGGTCATAAAAATGATCGGTATCGAACCCGTAATAGGTGAAACCTTTTTTAGCTGTTCTTGGCATAAACTTATGTATTTATTAGTGGATAATAACCTTATGAATCAACTGGCCGAAAGAGCGAACTCCTCCTGGATATAGCCCATGCCGCATAACTTGAGGTAGTCCTGCTGGATGGCGGCCGAAGTCAGTACTCCGTGCTTCCTGTACAGTTCGTCATTGAACAGGCCGACCTGTACGCAACCGTCCACGATCCGGGTAATGTCTTCCAAAGAGGCATTCCAGTAAGAGGCAACCGCACGCGCGGTCTCCTCACACCAGGGAAGGAAATACTCCCCCTTGTAGAGGGCCTCACTCACCAGATAACGGTAGATGCTGTATCCACCGAATCCGTAAGTACGCGTCAGTCTCCTGACTTTCATATCAGAAAATTGCGAAGTGCTGATCTCATAAGAGGGACGGACCTCGCACCCATGCCGCTGTGCATGTCCCGAAAGAGAGCGGCAGGTACCGGTTTGACGTTGGGTATTCATATATTTAGTTTTAATTATTGTTTCTCTCCATGAAATAAGAGGATAGCCCTCTGTATTTTCAATAGCCATTCAGGGAGGTTGGTTTTTGCGTCTGCCCATCCATTTTTTTATCTGCTTTCTGAGTGTTCAGGCCCAATATCCGCCGAAACGGTTGTGCCCTGTTACTACCTCTGATTTCAGTTGTCGGCGACGAAACTTGTTGATTGAACGTTTCGCGTGCTTCCTGCCTGATGGATTACAATGTTTCTTATCAAGTCGGCACTGGCGACAATGGCAAATGCCTATTCCGGTATGTGATTCTTTCATTAATCGCTCTTTTTATCACATTTATTAATCGGAATCCTCACTTCTTTCCCATACCACGAACACCAATAGTAAGGCTGAAACAGATTAGGTGAATGTGTACAATACTTACACATCTCACATAAATGGATCTGAGTCATTTCTATTCGGTTAGGAATTAAGTTTTGATAAAATAAAATCAGCTAATTCTTGCGTCTCTTTTTCGGTTTCTTGTTTTTGAACTTGACAAATGAACCTCTTTATATTAAAGAAAGTACCATCAAATGAACCTTCAATGATATAAGTGCCTTTACGGTCTGTCTCTTTTACAAATTTGGTTTTCATTTCTGTATGGTTATTAGCTATTTGACTACTATCTTGTTATTGCTTGTTGGCACGATAATCATAGAACCGTCATCCGTTTTAGACCATGATATTTTGTTTATGCTTATCCCTCCATACCCTTCTTTTACAGACAGTTCCAAAGATCCTCGTCTGATTTTTAAAGAGGTTACTTCTTCCCATTGCAGGGTGAATTCGTTAAATATTTCCATAATGTTCCTTTCTGTACCGTTTTGAAAGTTACTCTATAGCTTTTTTTATTGCTGCTTTAGCTGCATCAATCTCTTTGGTGGCAAAAGAATAAATTGCCTGATCATTATAATCAAACCGTTCCAGCATACCCTGTAATGCTCTCAGTAATTCGGGGGCAGCAGCCATTAACTTAGCTCTCTCTCGTTGCTTTTTAGTCCCATTCTCATGCCCTCCAAGTGGAAAAGCGACCATAGCTAACGGAAATTCTACAGGTGTGTCTTCTTTTATGAAGATTACACCATCGGGATAATTGGGAGTAATTGTCTCGACCGTTTTCCATTTTACTAAATCTTCTTTTTCATTCATTGTATATTCCGCTATAATGTTTGCTATATTAAAAATGTGTACACGAAGATTCGGGTTCCGTCATAAACGACAGGACCGGAATGGAAGATGGTGTTTCTTCCGGATAAACTGCACGTAATTGTGCACAGTCTTATCACAGACTTTTGGAAAATCAGGATAATGTTCTTTTAAATAGT
Source organism: Bacteroides fragilis NCTC 9343 (assembly GCF_000025985.1). Lineage (NCBI taxonomy): Bacteria > Pseudomonadati > Bacteroidota > Bacteroidia > Bacteroidales > Bacteroidaceae > Bacteroides > Bacteroides fragilis. Next base: position 1,734,055 of record NC_003228.3, on the reverse strand, counting down.
CGTGGACACGACTGCTGGAAGTGGAAGGAAAGGTGAAGAGTAAGGATACGACGGCCTGCTCATAATTCTGCAGCTTGCACCGGCGTGACTCCTGATACTTCCGGAATAGTTCATCGGAACTCAAAGACTGCAGACGTTTGACCGTATCGCGGGAAACACCAAGACGCTCTGCTGTTCTCGTAATATTGACTCCCCGAGAACGAAGATCAATGATATTACTCCATAAAGTGTATTTTTTCCTTAAATTTTCCGTATCCATAACCTATTAAATAGACTTCGTAATTGGTGTATGTCCGATTACGAATGTTTGATACGGCTAAGGTACTACTCACACCATTATAGAAGTTACTAGCACCTGTTATGTATGGGATTCCATTTTCTTCTGAATTATACCTGTCAGGAGTCAAATCCCTACCAGACAATAGAGTTATAACACTTGAAAGTCTACACCAGCTCCACGATTGTGGAATTTCAAAAGGAATCTCATCTGATATATCAATCTCAGATTTGCCCACCCTCTCATAATACTTGTTATCGTCACCTTTATAGATAACGGAATCGGTCAAGATTGCCTTCTTTAGTTTGCCCTCTTTTACGAGACGTTCTTTCTCTTTGTGAATCTCGGCAAGCAGTTTGTCAGCAGTTCCTTCCTCTGCAATTTGTGGTACTAATTTACCTCTGATAGCTTCTTGAAGAATAGATTTAGATAACAATATATTGATTTCGTCATTTATTTGATTTTGTACTTTTTGTACTTTTGAATACTTTTCTACCAATGGTAATACTTCAGACAACTTTAACGAGATACATTTTTGTTCCTTGAAAGGTGGAATAGGTATCAGCAATTTTCTAATAGTCTCCATTGATAGGCTTGGTTGAGCTGTGGATTTCTTGATTGCATTTACTCCTCTTTGACCGCAAGGACTCATTAGCGCAAAAACTGCATAATCTAAAAAAATGCTATCATCAAGTGGTTCTATTTTTGCAACATTTGGAGCTAAGTGATTTTTTCTTTCAGCAGGAAAAATGCAAGTATCACCTATACCTGCACCAATAAATGTCATTAACAAACATTTTTTGTTCAAAGCACTTCTTTTTAACTGATTTGATAACATTTCAGAAATAGCTTCATTCTTATTTTCCTCAAAAAATCCCATACGAACATTTTGAGCACGCACTATTGGAATGGGGTTAAATGCAGATATGGCTTCTTTAGTAAAAAACTTTGTGTACTCAAATCCAGCCAGCTTCGTAACAAAAAAAATATTACCCACCCGTTCCCATTCCCATCCATTCGGAATCTCAAACGGAATCTCCTCATCAATGCACTTAACCTCACCTGTAGCAATAATCTTCTCATAATAGGAATTATCGTCACCACGGTAAATGATTGATTCGTTCTTATCTTTCTTGATTTTTTTCTCCTTAACCAGCTTAGCTTTCTCTTCTCTAATATGTTCCAAAAGCACCGATGCCGGTTCGTCATTAGGGTCCTGCTGTACAAGTTTTCCCTGTATCGCCCATTGGAGTATGCTGTTCTTTAATTGCTTTCCGTTCATTGTTCGTAATCCTCTTCTTGTATTCCTTATTCACCCTTGCTCATGGCATTGGCTATATCTATTTTTAATTCCTCGTCATAGTCTTTACTCATCATAAAGCTATTAACGATGCGTAGCAGCAAATCTTGGTCAATATTGGATGCTGCCACATGATAAATGATAGACTCCAATGTACGCATACAAATGCAAGCTTGCCAGTAGTAGTTATTCTTATGTAAGAAATATGCACCCAAAGTCAGTGCAATACGCTTATTCCCATCGTTGAAGAAGTGCCCCGAACAGAATCTATACATCAGATAGGTTAGCTTGTCGGCAAAGGTTGGATAGTATAAATCATTCTGCACAAAATCAAGCGCAGCACGTATCCCACCTTCATCACGCACTCCTTCAAAGCCACCATCGCTGGCATCAATCATTTTGCCATAGATGTTTAAAGCTTCATCGTAGTCTATGTAAATAATCTCCTTACTCATCTTCCGCCTGCTTCAAGCGTTTAAGCACATCTTTGTTGTCAGCTAAGATATGGTCAAAATCAATAGACTGATCACCAATGAACCGTTCAAACTCTTCGGGTGTGACAGCTTGCAGGTATTCCGCTATATTGCCGTGATATGCTTCTCGAAAACTGAAATCTCTTGATGTCATTTTTGTTCTGGCATCATTCAGATAAGGCTTTTGCATGGGATGCTCGGCAAGCTCTTCTACAATATGCTCAACTTCATATATGGTAAGCATTCTACCGCCATTCTCCTTAAAGCGTTCACTGATGGCTGCACCCACGCCATTCTCGAATGAAGAGATAACCAATAGTACCTCTGCATATAAAGTGTGCCGGACATTGTCTTTTAAATCGAGCTTCAATATCTCCCTGTATTCCTTTGCATTTTCTTTAAAAACAGCTTTGTAGATAAAATCTGTAATCTGAGAATACTTGTATGTGGGGTGTCCATCCACATATTGATTGATGGCGGAAGTGAGGTTTTTACGATAATTCTCTTCTGTTATTGCAGCAGGAAGATAGTTTATATCCCTACGGTTAATGTATTTTGTTCCACCACCCGTTTTTTCATTGATAGTGACAATTACAAAATCCAAAATAAGGCTGCGGACTTTCTTGGCTTGCTCACTTTCTGTAAGCAGCATACCCATATTTAAGAATGAGCGGAAATTAAATAATCCGAGCTGAGTCGTTTTGCTCCCGACATTTATGACGGGAGCAAATTGTAATTTCAACTCTTTCAAATGTTTACCCTTACATAAAACATAACCATTAGCCGATAATTCATCTGAATATTTTTCTAAATAGCGTTCTATTGTCCGCTCTTCTACTTCATAAAAATCTGCAACCATTTTTTTTGTAAAGCGGTATTCCCCCTCAAAGAGTATTCCTTCAATATCAAGATGCTTCTGCACTTTACTAACCGCAAAACGGTTGTTAAGCACATTCTGTCTTTCAATATTCGAAATTGTTAAATCTTTCATATCACTCTACAATTATCAGTTACACGATTTTATATCTATGCCGAGAATCTTTTGAATCTCAGAAAGTGTTTTGTCTATTTCATAGTCAAGTGCGGCACGTTTCTCAAAATATTGTTTGAGCAATTCTGCCGGAGGCAATATCTCTTCTTCTTCCTTCGGAAATTTGCATTGGTCAAAATTGCAATTCAAATCAAGCAACTGTTGAGCAGTAAACACACGGCTCTTTTCTCCTGTTTCACTACTGACAATCTCTTTCCTGTCATTCCACCATTCCTGAATGGGCAGAGTGTGCTCAACCTTCATCGGCTTGTTTTTTGAGAAGTGCTTGTACCCCTCCGGCATATCAAGACGATAAAACCATGTTTCTTTGGTCTTGAATCCTTCTTCACAACCCTCTGCTTCTTCATTGTTAAAGAAGAGGATATTGGTAGCAATAGATGTATATGGAGAGAATATAGAACCCGGCAAACGAATGATGGTATGCAAATTGAACTTGCGTAGAAGATTCTCTTTAAGCGCAAGTTTTGCTCCGTCCGTACCAAACAAAAAACCGTCAGGAATAATCACACCACATCTGCCACCTGCTTTAAGACGGTACATGATAAGTGCGATAAACAAATCAGCAGTTTCACTTGAACGGTAGCGCAATGGAAAGTTGTTCTTTACGCTATCTTCCGTACTGCCTCCGTATGGAGGATTCATACCGATAACATCAACCTTATCGGTTTCCTTGAAATCCGTTACGTTTGTTCCAAGCGAATCACAGTTAGCTATGTTTGGTGCCTCAATATCGTGAAGCAGCAAGTTTGTGATGCTCAAAAGATAGGGTAACGGCTTCCATTCTTGACCAACAACTGCATTTTGCAGTTTTTCTCCATCTTCGGCTGAACGTACACTCTTTCCCATATAATTGAGGGCAGAGGTAAGGAAGCCCCCTGTACCACTGGTAAAGTCACCAAAGGTCTCACCCAACTTCGGGTCAAGCATCATTACAATAAAATCAGTCAAAGCACGTGGAGTATAGAACTCACCTGCGTTCCCTGCCGATTGCAGGTCTTTCAATATCCCTTCGTAAATATCTCCGAATGTGTGACGGTCGTCAGCATCATCAAATTCAATCTCATTTACAATATTGACTACTTGACGCAAAAGCGTTCCATTCTTCATATACTGGTTCAAATCGGCAAATGTTTCCTGGACAATACTCTTAGCTCGTGGTGTGTTGGCATCTACGGGAAGATTTTTCAATGCAGGAAATAGCTTTTCATTGACGAAGGAAAGTAGAGCTTCACCTGTTAATGCTTCGCCGTCTTTCTCATCTACCGCCCAATTACGCCAACGCAAATCTTTGGGAATAATAGATTGATATGTTTTACTCTCTCTGGATGCTTTGTATTCCCATGTTTCTTCTTGAGTGTCGTAAACTTTCAAGAAGATCATCCAAGTCATTTGCTCAATTCTCTGTGCGTCACCATTGATACCTGCATCCTGACGCATGATATTCCGGATTCGCTTTATAATGTTATTTACTGCCATTTTTATGCCAATTTATATATCTGATACTCTAATTCTCTGATAGCTTGCTCATAACCGGCAATGCCACCAAATAGTTTTATAATTTTAGTTGGTTTTCCTATGCTATTGAATGGAGGTATCTCCAAGATGTTTGCTTTTTCAAAGTCGAGAATACCATTCTCTGCATATTTTTCAAGAAGAGCCTCCAACACTTCACGTGCTTTACCTTCATATTTTCCGAAGTAGTTACACTTCTTCACATTATTTGCTCTCTCTTTCCTTGTTAATGGAGGCTGGTCAAACGCAACGTGACATATCACATCGAATATGTCGGCATCCTTTAATGCCGGATTTGCTTCACGGACAGCGTCTATCAGGATGGCATACTCCTTTAATTCATCCATTATAGCTTGCTTGCGTTCAGCTTCTGTCCACGTCTGTATGAAATCATTCAGACTTTGGTAATGACGCAATAATTGCGTTCTTGCGAATGATTGAATACTTTCTGTTCTCATCGTCTTGCCATCTTCGCCTAACACAGATACTATCTCATGGGCAATACGGATATCCTTTCCATTGATAATATATTTTTCATGAGGCTCGGAAACTACGGTTGATGGACCATCAATTATTTTATATGGTTTGGGCTTTTTACCACCTCCCTTAGGAGGTTCAGGATCACCATCGAATGTAGGGTCTTTGAATTTTGCAGTAGCATTGCGGAAATCAAGGATTTCCAAATGCCACTTTCCCTTATCTTTTCTGAGTCGTGTACCACGCCCTATAATTTGCTTAAATTCAGTCATAGACCCAATTTCTTTGTCTATGACGATTAAGCCACAGGTTTTACAGTCCACACCAGTAGAAAGAAGTTCGGAGGTGGTTACAATCACTGGATAAGGCTCATCCACACTAATAAAGTTATCCAATTGTTTCTTACCCTCCTTATCTTCACCGACAATGCGTGTTACATAGTAAGGTGATTTCTTGCACAAATCGCTATTCATATTGATAAGCAAAGTTCGCATTTCTGCTGCTTCCTCAATATCAGAACAGAATACAATCGTTTTTGTCATACGACCGATGTCATGCAGCATTTTGGTAATTCTGTTTGCTACAACCTTGCGTCTTAACTTAATAGCAAGGTCACGCCCTATATTTTGTCTTTGATATAATTTCTGCTCAATCTCCTTACCTAACAAATCTATCTCACCCTCTTCAGGAGTCCAGCCTTGCAGGTCAACGTTGATAAAGTCAGCAGTAACCCTATACGGAGCCAAAAAGCCATCGTTGATACCTTGAAGTAGCGAGTAGGTATACACAGGTTCACCGAAATAATCAAGGTTATTCGCCCCTTCATCGGCTTTAGGAGTAGCTGTCATACCTATTTGAGTAGCCGTATTGAAATATTCCAAAACTTTGCGCCATGCTGAATCGTCCTTGGCACTTCCTCGGTGACACTCATCAACTATAATCAAGTCAAAGAAGTTTGGCCGAACTTCCAAGAAGGGGTCGGGCCTACCTTCTTTTCCAACCAACTGATGATACAGAGCCATATACATCTCATACGATGAATCAATTTTTTCTTCACCCTCTCCAACTGAAGTTATCTTAGTCATAAACTTCTTGAATGGCTTGAAATCCTGAGTCATAGTTTGGTCTATAAGGATATTGCGATCTGCAAGATAAAGGATTTTCTTCTTTGCTCCACTCTTATGGAGCCTATGGATTATCTGGAATGCCGTAAAAGTCTTACCCGTACCGGTAGCCATTACCACAAGTACACGTTGTTGCCCTTTTGCTATGGCTTCAACAGTGCGGTCAACGGCTATACGTTGGTAATATCTTGGCTCATGACTATGGGCATCATAGTAGAATGGGGTCTCTATAATATTAAGTTCATCAGGAGTATAGTTTTTGGATGCAAGATAACGGTTGTACAGCTCCTCTTCTGTCGGGAAGTCTTCTAACTTAATCTCAGTTTCTTTACCTGTGATAAAGTCATGTTCCAAGAAAGCATCACCATTACTGGAGTATGCAAATTTCAAGTCAAGGATTAAAGCATAATCCATAGCTTGCTGCATACCACTTCCAACAGTGTGCTTGTTGTCTTTTGCTTCAACCACTGCGATAGGTTTACCGTTGTGGTACAATAGATAATCAGCCTTTTTACCCTCTGCTACTGAGTGCTGGTTGCCAACAACAAGTACTCGACCGTCCGTAAAATAGTATTCTTCACGCATATTTATGCTTACTGCCCACCCTTTTTGTTGAAGTGCAGGAGTAATTAACAGAGTGCGTATCTCTTGTTCTTTAAGTTTTTTCTTGTTTACCTCCATGACAATAAGTTGTTTATGATTTGTTACTGCTGACAATCAAATCTTTTACATCAATATTAAGTTAAGGGCATTGCCTATGTCGTTGAGTGTCTTAATATCCGGTTGAACTGAATTACTACACCATTTACTCACAATGCAGTTGGATTTCCTAATTTGTCCTGCAAGCCATTTTCCTATTTTCTGTTGTTCTGCAAGTACTACTTTCAGTCTATTCAAATTAGCTATAGGGTAAAATGTTTTAATCAGAGAGCAAATTTATATAATTTATCTGATAGTGAAGCAACTTCCGATAATAATAAATTATTAGGAAGTAAAAATCTGGCTTAATTCCGGCTAAAACATGAGATTTTACAGATAGAAGAAGAAAAATTATGGATACAAAATAATTTTTCAAGGGTGGTTTTACAGAAGGACTACCCATTTTTTACACTTACTGTAATATTACTTATGTCAAAATTGATAATTCCAGATAACATATCTGACATACTTATAGTATCATTATTAAAATTAACTAATTATTCCGATTAAGTTATCTTTGAAGGATTGGCAAGCCACCTTATTCACAGAGACTAGACTGTAATGGATGGTGAACTACATATCGACACGTTCCCCAACTTAACTCCGGTCTGAGCAAAAGAGAGAACTAACAGAGAAACAGCCGAACTTCTTGCACGAAAAAGAACGGTGTTATAAAACAGAAGCCCACTCTTTCTTCACGACCTTCTATAATCTGAACTGGAATGCAAATGGTAAAATATCGGCGGAAGAAGTAGCCAACAGAGTAAATAGCACCCTTGAAAAGCATCTTGTAAATGAAGAAAAGTTCGGTGTAAACAATGTATTGCAAAAGAATTTTATAGTCGAACAAAAGCAAAAATAATAGACTTGGTTTGGTTATACCAGCACTTTCTTTAACAATAGAAGGCATGTCTATTATAAAATAGGGAATCTAAACGAACCGCTGAAAAGAGTATTAAAGTTCTCCATGACTATGTATAAAAGATTCGGACAAATCCGATTATTGGCGCATTATTGTAAAAGCATAAACAAAGGAATAGTCCTATGATAATATTTATACCAACGTGAATCCGATATAGCCACTCAAAACAGTTTCCCCCTTTACAAACTCATATTCTCTAAGCTACATCCTAATAACTACGAGAGGCAAATTTCATTTTCTGAACTAATCATCAAATCATACTTCGATACTATTTGCCTAATGCCCTCTGATCTTTCATAGTCTGGAAATACTTCTATCTACATAAACTGTCATAGCTTACATTCATAGTTACAACAAAGAATATCTCTCTGTATATCAAAAAACTTATCAAAGGTACCCTTTCATCATTACTCTATCTCCGATTTCCTATCTTCATCAGCACCAGCCCAATAACAATCCAGACCATCTCCCGCACCCGCGTAATCAGAGCGGCAAATACCCCATATGCTCCGGACAAAGACAAGCCGGCTACCGCCAGGGCAAAGCCTCCTTCCCTACCCCCTAATTGCATGGGAAGAAAGAAAAGCAGATTGGCCAGTAGGGAAGAGAAAGCGACGATCAGGATGCAACCGACAAAACTGACATCCGTAGTCAATACATTCAGAATCAACCAGACTTCGAGACACCCCACTATGCGAGCGGTATACTCTAAACCCAATGCCAAATAAAAGGTACTTTTTCGCTGTTGATGAAGCAGAGCTATCTGACTGTCTATAGTCTCCAGTTTTTCTTTATGAAGTTCCGCGAAGCGGACTGCACGCTTCTTCAAAAAAGGGATATGACTACCCAGACGTACGCATGCCACAGCCATACCGTTCCGGTAGCCTTTGATAAAAAGAGTGACAAGTAAGAGGCAGAAGAGTGTGGTCAACCCCAAGACAATGCCCATCCCCCAACCGACCGGATAAAAAAAGACATAAATCAATACCGAGCTGAGCCAGAAACAGAAATGCGAAAAGATATGCATCATCACATACAGGATGACCGAAGATGTGGCACACTCCACTCCGACATAGGGGGTAAGCTCCATAATCCGGTAGGGCTCCCCTCCCATCAGTCCCACGGGAGTGACATAATTCAACGCAAAACCGGAAACCGTGAATTTATAGAGCCGGGCGAACGACAATGAATTCACCGGACCGCTACTACGAAGAATGATATACCACGAAAGGGTATTAATCAGATAAATAAAAAGCCAAAGGACCAGAACCAGCGGCAGATAAAATCCGGCACGCCGCAGGTTGTCCAGCAGCTCATCATAGGACACATCGAAAGTGAACAGCATGATGATGACGGCCAGGATGCCAAAGGCCAAAAACAAATTACGAAATTTATTCTTCAAAACAATATACAATTTAACGCATCAAAGATAACGTTAATAATGTATACAATGATACAAGAATAGATCGTTTAACAAAACACTTTCTTGCACAGGCTGTTTTTAATGAGAAATTAAACCTAAACAAATTAACTATGGATTGGATTGTACATCAACTTAGGGTACACCCCGAGCTGGCTATCTTCCTGACCCTTTTTGTGGGCTTTTGGATTGGAAAAATCAAAATCGGAAAGTTCAGCCTGGGAGTTGTAACAAGCGTATTGCTGGTAGGAGTCCTTGTCGGACAACTCGACATCACCGTCGACGGACCTATCAAATCTGTTTTCTTTCTGCTTTTTCTTTTCGCCATCGGCTATAAGGTCGGTCCTCAGTTTTTCCGCGGACTGAAAAAGGACGGACTCCCTCAAATGGGGTTTGCCGCCATCATGTGTGTATTCTGCCTGATCATCCCTTGGATACTGGCTAAGATTATGGGGTATAATGTAGGTGAGGCTGCCGGATTACTGGCCGGATCGCAAACCATCTCTGCCGTAATCGGCGTGGCCGGAGACACGATTAACGAACTGAACATCTCTCCGGAAACCAAAGAAGCATATAATAACATTATCCCGGTGTCGTATGCCGTAACTTACATCTTCGGTACGGCCGGCTCTGCATGGGTATTGGGTTCACTCGGCCCGCGACTGCTGGGAGGACTCGATAAAGTGAAAGCTGCCTGCAAAGAACTGGAAGCCAAAATGGGAAATAACGAAGCGGATCAACCCGGATTCATGGCAGCCGCCCGCCCCGTCACTTTCCGTGCTTATAAAATAGCCAACGACTGGTTTGGTGACGGCAAACGGGTGTCAGATCTTGAAAGTTATTTTCAGGAAAACGATAAACGCCTGTTTGTGGAACGGGTGCGCCAGGCAGGAGTCATCGTAAAAGAGGTTAGTCCGACTTTTGTACTGAAGAAAGGCGACGAGGTGGTGCTGAGCGGCCGGCGCGAGTATGTGATCGGTGAAGAGGACTGGATCGGTCCTGAAGTATTGGACCCGCAGTTGCTGGACTTCCCTGCCGAGGTATTACCCGTTATGGTCACCCGCAAAACGGTTGCCGGAGAAAAAGTCAGCACCATCCGGGCCCTGAAATTTATGCACGGTGTCAGCATTCGCCGCATCAAACGGGCAGGTATCGACATACCGGTATTGGCCCAGACCGTGGTCGACGCCGGTGACATGGTGGAACTGGTGGGTACCAAACATGAAGTGGATGCGGCAGCCAAACAGCTGGGATATGCCGACCGGCCGACCAACCAGACAGACATGATCTTTGTCGGACTGGGCATTTTGATAGGAGGACTGATCGGCGCACTCAGCATTCACATGGGAGGAGTCCCCATCAGCCTCAGCACCAGCGGAGGAGCCTTGATCGGCGGATTATTCTTCGGATGGCTACGCAGCAAACACCCTACTTTCGGACGTATTCCCGAACCCGCTCTCTGGATACTGGACAACGTGGGACTGAACATGTTTATTGCCGTTGTGGGCATTGCTGCAGGTCCCAGCTTCGTGCAAGGGTTCAAGGAAGTGGGTTTAAGCCTGTTCATCGTAGGCGCACTGGCCACTTCCATTCCTCTGATAGCAGGCATACTGATGGCAAAATATATCTTTAAATTCCATCCGGCACTGGTATTGGGATGCACAGCCGGCGCACGTACCACTACGGCTGCATTAGGAGCCATCCAGGAAGCCGTTGAAAGCGAAACTCCTGCTTTGGGATATACTGTGACGTATGCTGTCGGGAATACTCTTCTGATTATCTGGGGAGTAGTGATCGTATTACTTATGTAGAAACAGATTTTTAATATTAACTAAACATAACTCTTGATATAATGATGAAAAGTAATGAAAACAACGGAGCAGTAACTAAAAGTTTTGCTAAAAAGATGGAGAGCATCAGTCCTTTCGAATTGAAGAACAAACTGATTGAAATGGCTGACGAGAGCATCAAGAAGATAGCCCACACCATGCTGAATGCCGGACGTGGAAATCCGAACTGGATTGCTACCACTCCGCGCGAAGCGTTCTTCCTTTTAGGTAAATTCGGACTGGAAGAGTGTAGGCGTGTGATGTACCTGCCGGAAGGAATAGCCGGTATTCCGCAAAAAGACGGAATTGCCGCCCGCTTTGAGACTTTCCTCAAGACCAACCACAGCCAGCCGGGGGCAGAGCTGTTGAAAGGGACGTATCAATACATGTTGCTGGAACATGCCGCCGACCCGGATACCCTTGTCCACGAATGGGCGGAAGGAGTGGTAGGCGATCAGTATCCGGTGCCGGACCGCATTCTGCAATTTACCGAAATGATTGTGCAAGACTATCTGGCACAGGAGATGTGCGACCGTCGTCCGCCGAAAGGCAAATACGATTTGTTTGCCACCGAAGGCGGAACAGCAGCCATGTGCTACGTTTTCGACTCTCTGCAAGAAAACTTCCTGCTCAATAAAGGGGATGGAATCGCCTTGATGGTACCTGTCTTCACTCCTTATATTGAAATTCCTCAATTGAGACGCTATGAATTTAACGTTACGGAAATATCTGCGGATCAGATGACGACAGACGGATTGCACACCTGGCAATACAAAGACGAAGATATAGACCGCCTGAGGAACCCGCAGATCAAGGCACTCTTCATTACCAATCCCAGTAACCCGCCCAGTTATACACTGAGTCCCGAGACTGCCGCACGGATTGTAGATATCGTGAAAAAAGACAATCCGAACCTGATGATTATTACAGATGACGTATACGGAACATTCAGTCCGCATTTCCGCTCACTGATGGCCGAATTACCACAAAACACTTTGTGTGTCTACTCTTTCTCCAAATATTTCGGAGCCACGGGATGGAGGGATGCCGTGATCGCTCTGCACGAAGAGAATATCTTCGACCGGATGATAGCCCACCTGCCGGAAGAGCAGAAGACAATTCTCAATAAGCGTTACTCCAGTCTGACTCTTACACCCGAGAAACTGAAATTCATCGACCGCATGGTGGCTGACAGCCGCCAGGTAGCTCTGAACCACACCGCCGGATTATCGCTGCCACAACAGACGCAAATGAGCCTGTTTGCTTCTTTCGCCATTCTGGATAAGGAAAACCGGTATAAAAACAAAATGCAGGAGATTATCCGGCGTCGCTTGAAAGCCCTGTGGGATAACACCGGATTCTCACTCGTAGACGATCCGCTGCGTGTAGGTTACTACAGCGAAATAGATATGCTGGTATGGGCCAAGATATTCTATGGAGAAGAATTTGTCAGTTATCTGAAGAAAACTTACAGCCCGCTGGATGTTGTTTTCCGCCTGGCCAACGAAACCTCACTGGTATTGCTTAACGGAGGAGGTTTTGCCGGACCGGAATGGAGCGTACGTGTATCACTGGCTAACCTGAATGAAAAGGATTATGTGAAAATAGGTCAGGGAATCAAACGGATACTGGATGAATATGCCGTGAAATGGCAGGAATCACGGAAATAGAATCCTGAATCTTGTCAGTCCGTCGGCGTATGTACGCAATGAAAACGTGCAGCCATGACGGCTCAGAACTTCGCGAATAAAAATCAAGCCGATACCTTGTCCGTTGGGTTTGGTAGAAAAGAAGGGACTGAAGAGTTTTGCTTCAGTCTCTTTTGATATACCGGGTCCGTTATCCACCACTTCGATAGCTGTAGGCAATGAAGTACGAATGATGATCTGCCCGTCCTGTCCGATACTCTCGGCTGCATTCTTAATAATATTTACCAATACTTGTTCAAACAGAGACGCATCCAGCTTCACATCGTCCAGAGATTCGTCACATATCAGTTGCAACCGGATGTTCCGGTCATTGCACATCCCTTCCATAAAGCGCTTGCAGGTAAATGCAAGGTCATTCAGGTTGGTCGGAGTAAAACGGGGCTCGGGAATCTTCACCACATCGGCAAAGCGGGTAATGAAATGGCTCATAGAAAAACAACGCTCGGTACATACGCGCATCACATCGCAAATATCCTCCATACCTTCCGACTCGGACAATGCCTGCTCTACCGTATCCAATGTGGAAGTGATGCCCGCTGTTGTATTATTCACCTCATGCGCAATCATACGGATCACTTTCTCGTATGCCTTCTTTTCAGCTTTCATCACTTCATCGGTCAATCCTTCCATCAGATAGAAAGGATGCTGGAAGCCGCGGTCCACAAATGAAGAGTGGGTGCATTTATAGATACTCGAGTCGTTCAGCCGGACGGTGCTGGTTTCTCCATTCGGAATGGCGGCCAATTCCAAGGCAAGCGGAGAATCGATTTCCGACAATTTCCTGCCCTCGGCTTCTTCCGGACGGACTCCCATCATCTTCATCGCCATGGGGTTGAGTTGAGATACCTCTTCGTCCAGCGTCATGATAATAACGCCCATGGGGGAAGCATTAATCATCAGGTCGAGAAAATGATTCTGTTCTCGCAAGCGCAGCCGTTCGTTTTTCAGTTGTTCCATCATGCGATTGAAAACATTTACCACACGGTCGGCCTCCTGCTGCCCCACATGGCTTAACCGGCTACTGAAGTCCTGTTCTCTGAGAAGTTCCATACCACTGCCGATGGTGTTCATCGGTTTCACGATTTTCCGGTAAAACAAAATAAGATACAGCATCAGGAGCAGCATCAATGCTTCGGCAATATAGAGATACTTCACGACAACGGTTTCGGATATATAAATCAGAAAACCCATGATAGCGACCAAGAAGAAAACAAGTATGAAGAAGAATCCCTTTACTGACATGTGATTGATGATTAACGATTAACGGACCATGATAAGCAACGGGTTACTTATCACCGATATCATATTTCTCCAAACGGCGATACAATGCTGCACGACTGATGCCCAATGCGGTAGCCACCTGGCTGAGATTTCCTTTATAGCGTTCCAGTGCCTGAAGAATCGTTTGCTTTTCAATTTCATCCAAGGTCATTCCCGCAAATGAAGAAGAAGTTGCCACACTTTCGTCATGACGTTGGTATTGGTTCTCGAAATCGATTGCATCCAACACTTCCTTCCCGCTGACCAAAATCGTACGTTCTACCAGGTTCTTCAATTCACGGATATTGCCCGGAAAAGGTAAACGGCTCAGGAAGTTCAACGCATCCGACGAGAATTCTGTACGGGGCAGATTGTTAATCTCCGCCTGACGGTCGGCAAAGTGTCTGGCAAGCAATGGTATATCTTCTCTGCGTTCTCTCAGTGCAGGCAGTTTTACGGTTATCAGGTTGATACGATAGAACAGGTCTTCACGAAAAGTGTGTTCGCTCACCATCTTACTCAGGTCGGCATTCGTAGCCGAAACCACCCGGATATCCGTCTTACGCGGGCGACTGTCTCCCAACACCTCAAAGGTCTAGTCCTGCAATACCCGCAGCAGCTTTACCTGGCACGACGGATCGAGATCCCCGATTTCATCCAAAAAAATAGTTCCTTTGTTCGCCATTTCAAAACGCCCCATACGGTCGGCAGTGGCATCTGTAAACGCACCTTTTTTATGACCGAACATTTCACTTTCGAAAAGGCTCTGCGAAATTCCTCCCAGATTGACTTTTACAAAAGGCTGGCGGACACGTTGGCTATTGATATGGATGGCTTCGGCTATCAGTTCTTTACCCGTTCCGCTTTCACCCGTGATCAATACGGGAGCATTGGTAGGAGCAATACGTGCTACCGTATTCAATACCTCCATCAACTCACGGCTTTTGCCTATGATATGGCTCCGGTTGAGTGTTCCGCTTTGCTCTTGCGGAGTGTCTTTGGGAGTGGCAGTCAGTTCGAGTGCCGTCTCGATGCGCTGCAACAGAGCAGCGTTATTCCAGGGTTTCGTGATAAAGTCGAATGCACCGGCCTGCATCCCTTGTACAGCCAACTGTATACTGCCCCAGGCAGTCATCAGAATGACCGGGACATCGGGACGAAAAACCTTTACTTGTTTTAAAAGCGTCAATCCTTCTTCACCGGAAGTGGAAAGTGTAAAATTCATATCCATCAGGATCAGAGAAGGAGCTTCCGAACGAACTACTTCCATCGCCTCACGCGGGCCGGTCACTGCAATTACCTGATAACCGGCGCGTTTCAGCATAAAACTCAGGGAAGAGCGGACCCCGCTATCATCATCTATAATTAAAAGCATAGGCATCAATTTTTGAGTTGCAAAACTACTCTTTTTTGGTTTAAAACCAAAGGTACGTTGGTTTAAAAGGTAAGACCTCTTGGTTTAAAACCAAAGAGGCGTTGGTCTGAAACCAACAGCCCTCCTGTTTAAAAAGAACAAACACACAATTATTTTTTTACAATATCTTCAAAATCAGCTTCCAGGGGAGTATTGTTTTGGAAATCCCACAACGTCAGGCTACGGAGTTGATAATAGTAATACCAATACCAGTACAGTTCGTTGATATGTTTTTGGCGCGCATCGTCTTTCGAGTTCTGGGCGTCGTTCAGATCGAGTGTATTGATCTTACCGATCAGGAATGTTTCGACACTCGTCTTATAGCGCTGTTGCGCAATCTTATCGGCCTCATTGGCTATGGAAAGCTGCTGTGCCTGATTGTTGAAATGCTCGACCAGCAGGAAGATGTCCTGATCGAAATCCATCTGTTCCTTCTTTATCTTGGACAGGGTAACGTCCCGGTTACTCTTGGCTACCCTCACTTTTCCACGGCGTTTGCCCCAGTCGAGGATTGGAATTTTAACACCGACCTCAACCACCTGATTGTCTAGCAAATTGTGATAGGCAGGAGATAAGTCTTTATTCAGTCCCGTATAACCTACATTGGCAAAAAGATCGACGCTCCTGAGATTTCCCCGGGCTGTTGCAACTTCATATTCGGCCTCTAACTGACGACGACGAATATTGTGGGCAAACGAATTGCGTTCCAGTGCTTTGTTCAGCACTTGGTTGTATTCCATCTTTAGGTTGGGAGCCGATTCCGGTACCACAGGTTCCAGTATCAGGTCGTTTCCTATGGCCAGGAAAGAGCGCAAACGGAACATATGGGCATTGAGATTGCTTTCTGCATCCGTCACGGCAGCCCGGGCTTTCAGGGCGGCAAGCTTCAGTTGCAGAAGTTCATTTTCTGAGATTTGACCCATTTTTCGTTTAGCCCCGGCCACCTCGTACAAACGGTCGGCATTCACCTGATTCTGTCGGGCAGTGCCCAGTGTCTCCTTTGCCGACAGCAAATTGAAGAAGTAAGTGATCGCATTCATGGTCACCGTCTCCGTCGCAGTAATAAAAGCGGCTTTCGCCTCTTCGTAACGCACCGGTTCGATACGGCGGTTCCACTTCAGGTTGTTTACTCCGAAAATGGGCTGAGTCAGTTGAAGGGCGATAGGGACAGACATGAACTGCCGGCTTCCTCCGGAACCTAACTGTTTCATAAAGTCGAGTGAAGAGGACAATGAAACTTTACCTCCCGTAAACCAGATGTTCTGGTCGATAGACAAAGCACCGTTCAATCCTAACTTATTACTGCGGACAAACGAGTAAGAGCCGTCTTCATTCTGATAACTGTTATACTGCTTGCTGTAACTGGGCAATGTACCGCTGAAATTTACTTCCGGAAGAAGATCGGCGCGAAACGTGCGGTACTCCCAATAAGCTGTCTTCAGCTCATTCAGAGCTACTGCTGCATCTACAGACTGTGTTCGTGCCAGTGCAATGGCTTCATTCAAGGTGATTTCCTGCGTTTCCTGCGCACTCAGCGCCAACGAGCAAAATGCAAAAGCAGAAAGTAGAAAGTATCGTTTCATATAATATTCGTTTATTTACCGGCTGAAAAGCAAACCCCGTGCCAAAAGTGAATACCGGGAAAACGGGAACACGAAACAAGGAGCAATGAGTAAGGGAGGTTGAGGGAGTAAAAGGGAAAATAAACGGGAAAAGAGAAAGGGTATAGGGAAAGAAACGATGGATGCAAAATAGGAAAAACGATAATGGAGCAGCCTCTTTCGGACGGGTAACCACGCTGTAAATGAACAGAAAAGAGAGGGATACACCCTCCGGTGAAAGGTAGCGGCTACTGATCTTTTAGCATCAGGAACATCCACCGTCCGTTCCCTCCGTTCACCGCTCTTCATTCATCGTTCATCGCTTATCGTTCACCACTCATCATTCACTGTTTATCGTTCACCGCTTATCGTCCATCGTTCTTTCTGCTGTCCGAAAATGAACAGTTTGTTCGGAGACGGACGTCCTCCGGTATCATTATTCGCAAATATCCGGAAGGCGGACAGTGAAACGGGTTCCGTGCCCTTCTTCTGAAGTGACGGTAATCGTCCCGTTCAGACGTCCTACGATAGTCTGGCAAATACTCAGTCCGAGCCCCGCACCCTGAGTAAAGCTATCTACCTTATAGAAACGTTCAAAGATATGCCTCAATCCATCTTCCGAAATACCTTTTCCGGTGTCTTCGACAAAAAGAGAAGTGTAGCCGGGTTCTTCTTCGGTATATCCGAATGTAATCGAACCTTGGGTCGTAAACTTAACGGCATTGTTGATCAAGTTGTTTACCACTTGTTGGAGGCGGACATTATCCGTCACCAGATACTTTTTGCTATTCTCCGGCAACTTCAGCACCAGCTGCACTCCCGGAGGCATATTCAAACGCTGTGAATCGTATACATTCTTCATCAATAACGGAAGATTGTGACCGGCAAACTGAAAATCCATTGTGCCGGATTCTATACGGGACAAATCGAGAATATCATTGATAAGTGCCAGCAACAGTCCGCAATTCTTATTGATAGTCTCTATAAATAGCTTAACCTCTTCTTCGGTAAACCCGCTGGTATCGCTCAACAAATCAGAGAAACCTACAATCGCATTCAGCGGCGTACGTATCTCATGACTCATATTGGCAAGGAAAGCCGATTTCAATTTATCCGCCTGAAGTGCTTTATCACGCGCTGCGGTTAATTCCTCTTCGGTTGTCTTATAGCGTTGTATACTCTGGCATACTCCCAAAATACTGTAGGGCGTATCTGTTGTCAATCCTGCAAGCACCGACGTCCGATATTCCCACCACTCATAATTACCGTCACCACTAAGCTGACGGAAACTCATACGCGTACTCTGACTGAGGCCCGCCAGTGCCCGGTTGAAAATCTCATATGCCGATTCCTGATCGTCCGGATGAATCATCCGGTCCATCTCGCCACGTGAAATGGTAGTCTTATTTTCCGCAAAACCAAAACGTGTCAGAAAGCCCGCAGGGAAAGTAAACAGGCCGGTGCGGATATTATATTGCCAAGGGTAGATAGAACTCTCGTCTACCGCCATACTGAAAAAACGCTTCTGCATCTCTTCATCCGATATATTACGGGCAGAGAGAGCCATTCCCGTAATTTTTCCATGTGCACGGATAGGAACAACCTCTCCTGAAACCGGGAAATAACTTCCACTGTGCACCTCTTGCATAAATGAATTTTCCGGAATGACTACGCTGCTTTCTTCAGTCACCACTTGCTTGAGCATAGGACGGAGAATCTCTTTACCATTATTGTAGATCTTAAAAATACTGCCTGCCGGCAAGCCTTCGTAAGGTCGAGCGGCTTCATCTTTGGGCAAATGCAGCATCTTCAATAAAGAACGATTGGTAAAATGAATACGGAAATCGGTGTCGTAAGTGATCACACCATCACGGATGGAATGAAACACATTATCAAATTCATCACGTTGGGCCACCAACCGGTTTTGTATCAGCAGGCGGGTCTGGGCATGGATGCGACGGCGGGATTCACGACGGTTTATACGATACAACCACACTATCAGGAACACCAGTAAAGCCAATATCGAACTATACAACAAGATGTACAGCATACGATATTTCTCCATGTATGGCTCGTTAATAATGGTTCCGCCGATAGCACTCGCCTGCTTGGGATCTACCTTAAAAAACACAAGCTGCTTGAAATCGTACATAAACTTCAAAGGAGATTCAATGATTCCCACTTCCGAGGGAGATTTGCCACGCAGCACATCGGCGGCCGTCCGCCCTACTTCATGCGCCGAAGCATACGAATCGGCATCATACGCGCCAAAGGCACCATTAGTCAACGCAAGGTTCTCGCACGAAAAGAAAGGCGCTTTTGAGTTACGACCGATAAAGGACATAAAAGACGACCACTTAGGAGCGATGATCAATGTCTTATGTGTATTGCGGGGATAGCAGGTAGAAGCAATAATTTTATTGGTTGTATCGGTCTGCGAATTATAAAAGGTCACCGTATATTCCGGATGCTCCTCCACAAAGCCTTCCCATTCGTTCATAAAATCATCTTTCCCTTTCGAACTCAGCAGGCTGTTGTCGGAGATACAGACCACCTCCGTCCGGGTAGGAAAAAGGCGACTCGCCTGCCTCAGTAATTCTCCGAAATCGGGATTCGCCGTATATCCACACACATTGGGTAACGAATCGATCAGGCTGCCTTCCGGATATTTTATATTAAAAAAGACAACGGGCAACTGCAAGGCTAACGAGTCTCCGCATGTCAGTAAAGTATGAAAAGCCTCATCACTGACGGTAACAATCAAGTCTGTTCCCCTTTCACGGGCCCGTTCGCAAAAACGACGCATAATCAGCTTTTCGGATTGATAAGTCCAGAAATTGGCATCCAGAAATTCGGTTGTAATATTCACTTTCAATCCCGATTCACCGAAACCGTCCTTCAACCCCCGGACCAAGTCATTATGCCAAGGTGTTTCCGGAGCATACGACTGAACGAAGAGAACATTATAAATACGTTCCGCAGCAGTGGAAAATCCCGGGAGTAATAAGAAGACAGATATAAGAAATATAGTATATAATCGTTTGTTCATAGCAAAAATCTGCGTTGTATCAGGATTGTGAACGCAAATATACGTTATAATCTTGAAAACAACGCAGATAGATGATAAAATATTGCGATAAGCTTTTATTCTTCGTGCAATGCCTCCGCCGGCTGGATTTTCATAGACTGACGGGCCGGGAACCAGATACCTGCCAGGATCATCAGTGCCATCAACAGTAACGTGATGCCTTCGCACAACATAAAGCGACCGACAGAAAAAGTAGAAAAGTACCACGAAGGTGTCAGTTCACTCTTTGCGATATAGAAATCGACACCAATAGCCAACGGAGTAACCAGAAGAAGCATCAGCCAACCTTCGCTCAGCAAACGAAAGAATACGCTTTGCTTACTCCCTCCTACTGCCATCATCAGCGCCATCTCACCTTTACGCTGCTGGGTGCGGAACCAGAATGTTCCCAATAGCCCCAGAAAAATATTGAGCAGCAAAAAGCCCATACCTACCAGATAGTTACGTAAAGTATTCACATCGTCCAACTGGAACGTATGCCGTATGTCCCGGAATGAACTTACCTTAGTCAGAAAAAGATTGCCCACCCGATACTGGGAGGGGGCATCCTTCATCAATTGTTCGGCAAAGGCGGCAGATTCGTTTTTGTTCGTACGCAAACAGATTTCATTGCCCGAAGCCAACCGATTCTCCGGTAACAAGATGACTGCGGACCGGCTATAAGCACCGGAGGAAAAATCATCATAACGGACCACTTGGAGCGCTGCCACCAATTTGGATAAATGGGCAGTATCCTGATCCAGACAAAACTCTTTGCCTACATAGTCTTTCAGATCAATCTTATAACGTGACTCGAACACATTACGCGATACCATAAAAGTACCCTCCTTCAACAGAGCAGCTAATTGTTCCGGAGTTTCTCCGTTAGCTCCCTGATAACGGAAAACACGGAAGAAGTCGGGCGTCACCCAACGACGGATGTTGTACTTGCTCTCCATGGTATCCAGGCGTACGTCCATCCCACTGTTACTTCCGTTGTACGGGAAAGAATTTTGCGACATACTCACCGCCTCGACTCCGGGACGACGACGAAGGCGATCCAGTAACTCACGCATATCTGCATGTGCTTCCTCATCCGTACGGTTGGCTATGTAGTCGGGACTTTTCTCTGTCAGGTAATCGAACTCCACCCGATAGGTATTCTCAATATCGAACCCGCGAGGTTCAAAATAGGTATAAAGGGTGACAAACATATAATCGACTACATACCAAAGCACAATGCTTACCAGCAGCAGTTCTATGAACAGCCAGGAGTTAGAGCGCCGTTCGTTTACTATTTGTTTCAACAGTTTCTTATTCATCGTTTGTGTAGTGTTTAGTTAAGCTTTCCGCTAAGAGCATTTATAATAGACATCCGCGATGCCCTCCAGGCCGGCCATCCACTACTCAGCAGATTCAGTGCCAAACAGAAAAGTAATGCATAAATAAAAGTAGAAAATTTAAAAAGCATTTTCCACTCGATAACCGGAGCCGTGTTAAGGTACATCAATCTGCTATCGGCAAAAAGCGTACCTCCCCAACAATAAGATATGATCAGACAGAACAACAGTCCGACCACTCCGGCCATCAAAGTCAGTACCAGATTCTCGGCAACAATTTGCCCCATCACTCCCCCACGGGTAGCTCCGAACGAACGCCGTACACCGATCTCGGCAACGCGTTGTCTCAAACGGCTATGGGTCATCGAGCTCAGATTGATGGCAGGTACCAGTAACAGAATCAAAAATATAATGACTTGCTGACGAAAATAGGCTGCCATATCCGGCTGCACATTTGCCCACTTATGCTGCGACATCGTCAGTTGGTCATCCGGCTGCCCACGGTAGAAAACAAAATAATCACCCAACCCGGCGTTATAAGCCAAGCGGCGACGTTCGCACTCTGCACGGATAGCTTCGAAGTCGGAAGAACTGCGGGCCAGGATCACAACCCGCATCACTCCCATAATCCCGTCACACCAGGTATTGTCTCCTCCCGTAATATGGGTCGATGAATATGGAACCCAAATCTGTGCATAGGCTGTCGAAGCCATTGAAGACACATCTTTCACCACTCCGCTTATCCGGTAGACCGCATCATTCACCAAGATCTCCTTACCGGACACCTGATGGGACGTACCGAAAAGAAGACGTGCGACACTCTCTGTTATAACAGCTACCGGAAGCCCGGATTTTACTTCCGCATCCGAATAAGGCTTACCGTCTATAAACGAAAAGTCGAATATCCTCCAGAAAGCTCCATCGGTCTCGAGGGCATCGATCCCCGTACGTACACCACGGGGCAAAGCTACCTGCATAGTTTCGGGTATCGTATAGATACTGACTTCCTCGGCCGTCGTTAATCCTTCAAAACATCCTTTTGCTGTCTGCAGCCCCATCGGACCGTTACTCGATCCGTCATCACTCCAGTTTTTGTTGCTCGTGCTCATCTGTTTGACATGCAATAGCCGGTTACGGTTACTCTCCGGAGCAAAAGGGGTGGTTTTTATTTGCTGTTGCATGACCACTACCATAATCAGGCAAATGGTCAAAGCAGTGCCCAACACACTAATCGTAGTCAGCAAGGGCTGCTGTCTGAGTTGTGCAAGGGCCTGCTTGAAATATTGTTTAATCATTTTGTGCTTGTTACTATTTTCCTATTTTCAGTCCACCGGTATTGACACCGCCAACCCCGTTTCTTGATATTTTTGCGGTACCGGCTTTACCATTCAGGGTCATGCTTCCCACTCCATTGGCTTGGGCTTCCAATGCGTCACAATCAACCTTGACATTTACACAGCCCACTCCATCCAGTTTCACCGTGAAATCCTTACACTTCAAATTGTCGATATTAACATCTCCAACTCCTGAAAGGATCAGGTCGAAGCGCCTTGACCGAAGTGGTTCCCGGCAATTAAAGCTACCCACGCCTTGCAACTTCACATTGTCCAGATTGGGAGCCGTAATATACAATTTTATGTGTTTGGAATTATTGTTGTTTTTTTGATATCCGATCACTAAAACACCATTTTTCACAACTGTAGTAGTTTGGGATACGTATTCTTGCGGCCCCTCTATCCGGACGGAACAACGGTCGGACTGAGTGAAAAAAATATCTCCGACAGCCTCCAGTCGGATCATGGAGAAATCGGCAACTTTACGGTTACCGACAGCCAAGGTTTTATCTTCGGTAGTTTTACCACATTGGCAATCGGCACTGCATTGAGCTTGCACCGTATAACCGATGGCTCCCAGGAAAAGAGCCAAAGCTACGAGTATAATTTTTGCTTTCATTGTACTTTGTATTATTTATTGCACTTGACGTCCGTCGAAGAAGCGGATGGTGCGAGAGGTTTGTTTGGCCTGTTCTTCATTGTGAGTAACCATTACGATGGTACGTCCGTCTTCCTTATTCAGGCGATGAAGCAGTTCCATTACTTCGGCACCCATCTTAGAATCCAGGTTACCGGTAGGTTCGTCGGCAAGGATAATCTCGGGATTACCGATGATGGCACGGGCAATGGCAACACGCTGGCACTGACCACCGGAAAGCTGTGTCGGGAAATGACGCATACGATGGCTCAAACCCACCTTCTCGAGAACCTCCTGCGCCAACTTTCTACGCTCGGACGAACTGACACGACGGTAGAGTAACGGAAGCTCCACATTGTCCAGTACGTTGAGTGAGTTGATCAGGTGGAAAGACTGGAAAACGAAACCCAGTGTCTTATTACGGAAAGCAGCCAATTCTTTGTCTTTCATGCCTTCTGTATGTGTACCGTTTATTTCGATCGTACCCGTCGTAGGAGCATCCAGCAATCCCATGATGTTCAACAAAGTAGATTTACCACAACCCGAAGGGCCCATGATACTCAGAAACTCACCACGGTCGACTGTCAGATTCACGTTTTCGAGCGCTACTGTTTCAATCTCGTTTGTACGATAGATTTTAGAAAGAGAAGTTAATGTAATCATCACTTATAGTTTTAAATATTTCTTTTATTAGATTCTTGTTCAAATGATATGCCAAAAAATTAATTCCTTTAAATACAACCGCTTATGTTCCCAACGAGGTGTCCGATAATGAACACTCTGCCCGTAAATGAACTCGGGAGTGTCCCTCAACAGACATGCTTATTCTTCGTGCAGTGCTTCTGCAGGCTGAATACGCATGACCTGACGGGCAGGTATACAAATCCCGATGACGATCATGACAACTATCGACACAAACGTCATAGCCTGCACAATCAGGAAACGGGTGACGGTAACAACCGGCATCGTATCGGTCAGCAAATCCATAAAGGCAAGATTCAGACTTATGACAGCAGCCGGCACCGTGGCCAGTATTAATAATAAAACCCCTTCACCGATCAGCAAACTTCTGAGGTTCGCACGGGTAGATCCCAAAGCCAGCCGAAGTCCCATCTCCGAACGCCGTTGCTGTGTCCGTATCCAAAATGTACCGATCACTCCCATCAGAATGTTCAGCAAGAAGAAGCCTAAAGCGGCAATCCGGGTTTTCACATCATTTATCTTCCCGTTGCTGCGGTAATAGTTCTCACGAAGATCGTCAAAAGAGGTAATATCCAGAAGATAAAAATTACCGACCCGAAGCTGTCCTTCATATCTTTACGGAAACGGGACGGAAAGTCCACACCATCCGCATCCGGACGGACACGCACACAAAACTCCGCATTATTCCCCCTCCACCCTAACAAAGCAGCCTCCGAATGACATTCGATATAAGTAGGGTAAAGCGGATAAAAATCATCAAAGCGGATGGTATTGCATATACCGCGAATGGTATGTGTCGGTTCTGTCTCGCCCCAATTCTTCACTCCTTTACCCAGTGCATCGGTTCCCTTAGCGGAAAACTCACGTTCGGTTTCGGCAGAAATGATCCATGTGTTTTCCTGAGTAGCCGCCTGTACAAGTGACTCGGTTTTTCCCTGCTTGTCAGTGATGCGGAATACCCGGAAATAATCGGGTGATACATTATACACATATCCGTGTACCCAAGTGGTATCTATCCCCCTTGAACCGCTGGAACTGTTTTGATTGTAAGGATGCGAACCAATACTCAGCGATACGGCCTCTACTCCCGGATAAGCCCTGAGGCGCGAAAGGATGGAGAACCATTGTTCTATCTTCAAGCTATCAGTATCACCGGGTTTATATTCCTTTCCTCCGGGAGGTATCGAAGCTAGTTTTACCCGATAAACGTGCTCGGTATCAAAACCGAGCGGAGTGGCATACAATCTTCCGGTTACGTACAGATAGTCCATTACATAGAACAGGCAGACTGAGACAATCATCAGTTCAAACCACAACCAGGCGTTGACAGAGCGCTGGGCCCATATCTGTTTCAATAAATGTTTTATCATGATTTCTTCTATTTAATGGCATTGACAATGTTGGTGCGCGATACACGAATGGCTGGAATTCCCGCACTCAGCAGATTCATCAACAAGCAGAACAATAACGCACAAACAAATACAAACGGTTGAATGACCATACCTGCGGATACTTGAGTGTCCACTCCATAATACCCCGACATAGAAGTATTGAGCAACCAGTCACGCATGCATAGCACGGCTATGTACGACAAGATCAGTCCCAATACACCTCCCATCAATGTAACAACCAGATTCTCGGCGAGCACCTGCCGGAGAAGTTCTCCACGAGTGGCACCGAAAGCACGTCGCACACCGATCTCTTCCATCCGCCGGCGCATACGCGAAAGTGTGATACCGCTCAGGTTAATGGCAGGCACCAACAACAGGATGGTAATCACTACGATATAAATCAGAACCAACCGCGATGTATCCGGATCATCAAACGGATTATCACGGGCCAAAGACATCAGGCGGGTGTCGGGCGCACCTCCAAGCAACAATTTCAGTTCTTTCTGATTGGCGTTCATACGGTCTACATTCTGTTGTGCCTCGGCTCGAACTACATCCGGATCGGCCCCCTTGGGTACCAGGATATAACATGAATATCCTCCTTGCAGACCCTCGCTGACACTACGTTCATAATCCGGCAATGCCGTATAAGGGGCCCAAGCCTCGGCATAAGCAGCCTCGGCCAATACCGACACATCGGCCACTACTCCACAGACGGTATAATCGACAAATCCTAATGAAATGATACGTCCCACCGCATTGTCGATGCCAAACAGACGACGAGCCAACGAGCGGGTCACTACCAGTTTCTTCTCGCCGGACACAAATTCCTGCCCGTAAGGTTTACCATGCAGAAAGCGGAAACCAAATACACGCCAAAAATTATCATCCGTATAACTGACCGCACACTTCCCTTCCCGGGTTCCGTCGGGAGTAGCCGCCAAAGACGTCATGCTGTAGTGCACGGCGCTCACCGCTTCCGCCGTAGTCATTGGATAGAAACATTCTTTAATGGTACGCAGTGATAACTGATTCCCCATATTCCATCCTTTATCATCTATTTTCTGAGCAATCGTCATCTCGATCGATAAGGTACGGTCGCGATTTATCTCCGGTTCATAGTTGGCTGTTCTTGCTTGATAGATAAGTACAATGCACATTATCATGGCAATGGCCAGTGCCGTACCAATAATGGCAATAACACTCAGCAACTTATTCTGCTGAAGAAGAACAAGTGACTGCTTAAAGTATTGCTTAATCATAAGCTCTTTTTATTAGATTGTATTTTGCATTCCTTTATTGCTTACTGTACCTGACGTCCGTCGAAAAACCGGACGGTACGTGAAGTCTGTCCGGCCTGTTCCTCATTGTGAGTTACCATTACGATGGTGCGTCCGTCTTCTTTATTCAGGCGATGAAGCAATTCCATCACCTCGGCACCCATCTTAGAGTCCAGGTTACCGGTAGGTTCGTCGGCAAGGATGATCTCAGGATTACCGATAATGGCACGGGCAATGGCAACGCGCTGGCACTGACCGCCGGAAAGCTGTGTCGGAAAATGACGCATGCGATGACTCAAACCGACCTTCTCAAGAACCTCTTGTGCCAGTTTACGACGTTCGGAAGAAGCTATATGACGATACAACAAGGGAAGTTCCACATTATCCATTACGTTAAGTGAATTTATCAGATGGAAGGACTGGAATACAAAACCAAGCGTTTTATTACGGAAAGCGGCCAGTTCTTTATCTTTCATACCCTCTGTATGTGTACCGTTTATCTCTATTGTCCCTGCGGTAGGGGCATCAAGCAAACCCATAATGTTCAGTAAAGTCGATTTGCCACAACCGGAAGGTCCCATAATGCTAAGAAATTCACCACGATCAACTTTCAGGTTGACATTCTCAAGGGCTACTGTTTCAATCTCGTTTGTACGATAGATTTTAGAAAGAGAGGTTAATGTAATCATAACTTTAGTTTATTTAGATGTTTCATTTTGTTCTATATCGATTCCACACAGACGAGATAGAATCAAATGGTATGCCAAACAGATAACTTCCTCATAAATCGTATATTAAGCAGAGAGTTGGGTGTCCGAAAATGAACATACTGCCCGTTGGTGAACTAAAAGTTCTATTAATTTCGGGTACATTGGCAGGAAAAACGCCGACGATACAACCCTAATTACGGATATTTTTACCCCTATTCCTGTTTTAATCTCCTCACCCATACTACATATAATGAAAATTCTTACATTTGTCACAGAATAAACAACCAGATGTCCTATGGAAGAAGTAATCAAGCTCAACTCGGTAGACCAGTATAATAAAATGTATGGTCTCGAGACATTGCACCCTTTGGTAACGGTAGTCGACTTGTCGAAAGCCACAGTGTTTCCCACACATTTCACTCTCAATTATGGATTATACGCTCTGTTCCTGAAACAGACAAAGTGTGGCGATCTGCGTTACGGACGGCAAATGTATGACTATCAGGAAGGCACAGTGACAAGTTTCGCACCGGGACAAGTAGTCGAAGTAAAGCTAAACGATGGTGTACGCCCAATGTCACACGGAATACTTTTCCATCCCGACCTTATCCGCGGCACGTCTTTGGGACAGGAAATCAAGCACTACTCGTTCTTTTCATACGCATCGAATGAAGCCCTGCATCTTTCGGACGACGAGAAAAAGATTTTTCAGGATTGCCTTGACAAGGTACAACAGGAGTTGTCCCGTCCGATAGACAAGCATAGCAAGCGCCTGATCGCAAGAAATATCGAATTGTTATTGGATTATTGCATGCGTTTCTACGAACGTCAGTTCGTGACACGTTCGAAAGTGAACAAAGATGTATTGATGAAGTTCGAAGACCTACTCGATGTCTATTTCCAAAGTGAACAATCGCCAAACGAAAAATTGCCCACAGTTAAATATTTCGCAGACAAGGTAAACCTGTCATCCAACTATTTCGGCGATCTGATTAAAAAGGAAACCGGAAAGACCGCTCAGGAATACATTCAGGGAAAAATAATCAATATAGCCAAAGAAAGGATATTGGCTTCGGAAAAAACTGTCAGTGAAATCGCTTATGAACTGGGATTCCAATATCCGCAACATTTCACACGGATATTTAAAAAGGTGGTCGGCTGTACACCGACAGAATATAGGGTCATTCAGGTATGACAACTCCACCGGGCTATGAAACGTATTTCTAAATATACCGAAAACGTCTTTCACTACGGATCGGCAGATTGCACGGAGAAGAAATGATAGATCGTCTACATGATATATCGGTGCAATCTGCCGATCCGTGGTGAATTTTAAGTTTGATTACTCGTCCCGCAAAGCATCCGCAGGATTCATCCGGGCAGCTTTCGACACCGGGATGTAAGTAGCCACAAACGAAACAGCCAGGATCAAAATATATGAAATGGCTGATACAATAAGGAAGTGTAACACCGGACGATTCTGTATATAATCCGGATTCGGATCATCCGGCGGAAATGCAAAACCATTGAGATATACAACTTGGAATTGCGCCAAGGCTCCTATTACAAATGCAATAGTAACCATCCACCAGGCCTCCAGAAGAAATTGCCGGATCAACCGATGGCGAGTAGACCCCATCGTCATGTAAATTCCCATTTCCTCCCGCCGTGAGTTGCAACGTAACCAAAAAGTACCGCCCATCCCCAAGAACACACAGAGTAGAAAAAATGAAGCAAGGATGATCTGCAAACGGATAGTGCCCGTAGTTCCCATATAATACTCAAAGTGTTTACTCACCGTTTCAAAATCCGTGAGTGACGCCAGATAATAGTTTCCGATCTGCATCCGCGGACGCATCTCACGCTTAAAAGTCTCGGTGAAAGCTGGTGATGCCAGTCCGTCACGTACGCGGAAGCAGATGCGGGCCGCTCCCGGAAGATGGATTAATTCAGAAGTAGCTTTGAATACCAACGGACCGGGCTGACTGATACTCCTGATTTGCAAGGGATCGATTACAGCAGTCAACGGAGATTTACGGGTACTGTCTCCCCAATGTATCCATTTGTTCTGCGGATACTTTTCACCGAACAGTTTTTCGGCAACGTCAGGAGTCAGATAGATTCCCTGTTCTCCTTCCGCAAGCACCGGAGGTATTTCTCCCGTCCGGGCATCATGTATCCGGAAGACTCCAAAATAGTCGGTGCCGGAAAGAAATGTCATCTGCTGTATATTTGCAAAGATCGTATCATTGAAAAGCTGTCCTCCATTCCAGGTACCGCTTTGCGGATATGAATTGAAAAAGCTGACAGTCACATCAGAGACTCCCGGATAGCGGCGTACCTGATCTACAATACGCATAAAATCAACCTGTTTCAATGAGTCCGAATCCAACTCCGGATTATATCTGGTATGATTGGCAGAGTATGCACCTATGCTCAGCAAGTAAGTATCAGTGAGGTCGTAATTGTCAGGCAATGCCTTGTCGGACAATAATACGTACACAGGGTCGACTACTCCCCATAAGAAATAAGTCACAACCACCAGTTCGCCCAGAATCCATCCGTTGGCAGCACGCTGGTTCCACAGTTGGCGGAGTATCATCATCAGGTTCATAGCTATTTATCTTTTATCGTTAAGCGAATATACAATATCTTTCTTCAAAGCATGTAGGGCCGGAATCAAAGCCGACAGCACATTCAGTATCAAGCTGACCAGAAATGTAATGCCTATCACCACAGGATTCAGCAACATACCGGGAGTTAAGAAACTGTCAACTCCCTCGGGTATCACATCCGAATATGCACTTAGCAGGTCGGGTAACCAATTACGCCCGCAATAGACAATCAGATACGAAAGTAATAAGCCCAACAACCCTCCAAGCCCCGTAAGAAACAGATTCTCCCAAAAGACCTGCATCAGGAGCGAAGCTTTGGAGGCCCCGAAAGCCTTACGTATACCCATTTCAGAAAGCTGACGTTTCATCCGCGAAGCGATCATTCCTGCCAGATTCAGTGCAGGAACAAAAAGCAAAGCCAGCAGGATAGTCCCATACGTCCGTATCAGTTTTCCCCAATCGGGTGCCGAATTACAATATTCATAAAAAGTGCTTTTCCAATAAGATACGGGCTGTCCATATAAATCGACCTTGTACTTTTTCTGAGAGAAATTGTATTTACGGAACGCATCCCGCACTTCCCCGGCAACCTTATCTTTCGAACCGACAGAGGGTGCCAACATATAAACACTCAGATTTCCAATCAACTCATAACTACCCTCTTTCTCCTCTACGACCTCAGCATCTACCGTCAGCGGCAACCAGATGTCGGCATACGTAGCAGGAGTAATGAAGGACACATCTTTAACCACGCCACACACTTGATATTCGTCCGAGTCGAGAACAAAGGTACGGCCCACCGGAGCATTATCTCCGTAAAGCCGGCGAGCCAACGTTACGGAAATAACGGCTTTGCGCAATCCGGAATCAAAATCAGCCCGGGTGAACGGCTTACCATCTACAAAAGCGAAGCTGAAAACTTTCCAGAATCCGGCATCTACCAGTTTCACCTGTACCTCTTTCAGATCTTTACTCTCCGGCAGTTCAAGCAGCGATGTAGTATGCCCGTCCAAAGAACACCCCACAGCCTCGGCACTCTTTAGCGGATAATAGAAGCGTTTCACCGTCTGAAAAGATACATTCGAACTGAACCAGTTATTTTCATCGCCTTGCTCTATCGCAGTCATCCCTTTACTCACCAGGATTCGGTTCCGGTTCTCTTCGGGGTAGACCGGTGCCATCTTGATGTAATAAATGATCACCAAGCTCATGGTCATGGCAATGCCTAATCCTGTACCAAGCACGTACACACTGCTGAACAAAGGATTTTGTTTCAGCAGTTGCCAGGCTTGTTTGAAATAAAGTTTAATCATACTGTCTTATGGGTTTAACGAGTGATCATTCGTCACGCAGCGCATCTACCGGACTGATACGGCTAAGTTTATGTGCCGGCATCCAGATTCCGATGGAAACTACAATCAGCAGCAAGAGATATACGATCAGAGTAACCGCCGTAAAATGCAGGCCGAAGTGGTTGATCCAGTAAGCAGGCATTGCCTCTTCCGCACTGTTACAGGTAGTATAAAGTCCGTCCCTCAATGCGTATTGCAAATAGAGTAAACAGCCGGTCAACGTACCCAATGTGGTCAGTATCCAACCCTCGTATAACAGCAGGCGGGTGATGTGTGAAGGAGTACCGCCGAAAGAAAGCATGATGCCCACCTCTTCACGGCGTGAACGGGTCTGCATCCAGAAAGTTCCTGCTACTCCCAGGCAAAGGTTCACTAAAAAGAAGATACCCAAAGCCAGGTTCAGACGATACTGATTGGTGATACCCTCGGAAAATTCATGCTGCTCCTGAATGTCGCTAAACGACTGCACTGACTTCACATAATAGTTACCGACTGTCAACTCCTTATTCATCCACTCACGGAAGTGATGCAAGAAAACCTTCTCCGACAAATGATCGTCTATACGCAAAGCTATCAGCGGAATATAATAGTACATATAATCAGGAAACTCTTCATACACATATAACTCTATGGGCATGGGCTGCATATAACTCCGGTAGCGAACAGGAGCTATCACTCCCCCCACCCGGTAGTCTTCCTCGTCCCCGTTTCCAAGGCGGCGTCCGTAAAGCGGTTTTCCGTCTTTCAGCCGTTGTGAGATATCCGCTGTCAGCACCGATTCGGTCCACAGGAAATCACGGTTATCCAATTGTTCGGCCGTCATACCCTCGGCTCCCTCCATCCCCATGGTTCGGAAATAATCGGTATGAGGTATAAAGGCAAGACGGAGAGTGCGGACCGGAATGGTATCGAACATCGTGTTGCCGTTGCTTATGGAAAGTGCCGAAGGATACTGTTCGTTCAAGATGAAAGTAGTATACTTGACTCCCTCGTAGTGTTTGAGTTTATTGAGCAACCGTTCGAAATTGGCTTTACGCGCCAATGTATCATTCTCTTCGGCACGGAATTGCTCCGACCCGGCAGGGTATGAAGCCAACTGAAGCAGGAAAAGGTGATCGGGACGATAGCCTTCCGGCAAATTCCGGTCATGTGTCAGCACCACCAACGGATCAACAATCACCCATGTGACAATCGATACCAATATTAATTCGGCCAGCAACCATCCGTTCTTCCGGCGGCGGGCCCAGAGGTTTTTCATTATTAGTCGTATCATATTTTATTTCTTTTCGTTTAGTGAATCAATAATATCTTTGTGCAACGAACGCCATGTGGGCCACCATGCGGAAAGCAGGTTCAGTATCAAACAAAAAGCAAACGTTACGCAAAACATCAAAGGACTGAACAGCATTTGCGGATTGATAGCCACATCGACTCCGTCGGATATGACTGTCGGATATTTGTCAAACAGACTAAACACCCAATTGCGCCCCAGCACAAGCAGTCCCCACGAAACAATAAGTCCCATCAATCCACCGATACAGGTAAGAAGCAGATTCTCCCATAACACCTGGTTCAACAATTGTTTCCGGTTGGCTCCAAACGCTTTTCGTATCCCCATTTCCGCCAGGCGATCGTCCATACGGCTGGATATCATGCCACTCAGGTTGATGGCAGGCACCAGCAACAACGCCAAAAGCGCCCCTCCATACAGTTTAATGACCGATGCCCAGTCAATCTCGTTCGTATTGCCCTCTCTGAACCATGTCTGCCAATACGGATCCGGTTGATGAAAGATATCTACTGTATACTCTTTCTGGGAAGTATTGTATTTACGCACCAGTTCGTTGACTTCCGCATAAAGTTTCGGCATATCTTCTTTCTGACGAACCTTGAAGTAAACGACATAAGTACCGACCTTATGACTTCCATCATTGTTTTTGTCGTATCCCGGCAAACAAGAATACGGCATATAGATTTGTCCGTAAGATGCCGGCAACAGATAACTACCCTCACGTACCACACCGACCACTTTGGATTCCTTAAAGTCTTGCTTAAACGTCTGCCCTACCACATCGGTCCTGCCGAAAATGCGGCGGGCCATCCGGTCAGAAAGTACTACATTACGAATCCCACTGGCTAAATCGGCCTCCGAGAAAGGCTTCCCATCCAGAAATTCAAACTCGAACAACCGAAAAAAATTAGGATCGGTATACTTTACCAGAGCCGGTATTTGCTCGCCTCCCCCGGCCGGTTGTATATAAGATCCCTTCCGGGTCAGAAAGTGTTCGTTTACAGCGGTAACCAGCTCCGCCGATTGCAATGGATAGAACCAGTCTTTCAGCATTTCATAAGAACAGGAATATGAATTTCCCCCTCCTTTGACATGCATGGCGCTTACCCCTTTCATCCGCATCGTCAGCGAACGGTTCACTTCCGGATAGATAGGAGCTATTTTAATATAATACACGATGGCAATGATCATTGTCATGGCAATGGCAAGCCCCGTGCCCAGCACATAGAGGCTACTGAACAGTTTGTTCTGCCGGATCAGCATCCACGATTGTTTTAAATAAAGTTTTATCATAATATGTAATTTTAATAGTTATTCATAATGCAACGCTTCGGCCGGCTGCAACTTCATGGCCCGGCGGGCAGGCAACCTGGTGCCCAGTGCAATGATCAGTCCCATAAGCAGCAGCACCCCACCAAAACTGACCGCAAAGCGCCACCAAGTGAAAGAGAGATTATATAAATCGGGAATCTCCATGTGTACCATATTGAATATGACAACCAATACCAACGGAACCACCGTGGTGAGCAATAGCCACCCCTCGGCAGTAAAGAACCACCCTACCCGCCGGCGCGTACTGCCGAGTGCCATCCGCAGGCCGGTCTCGCAGCGCCGTTGCTCGATGCGCAGCCAGAATGTTCCCGTTATACCGAAAAGTACATTGAGCAGGATGAAGACAGACAGCAGGAGGTTGATACTGATCTTTCGCCATTCGTATTGCAGACGATCACTGCGCTGTTGCTTCATATCTTCCATGCCGGTTATGTAGAGATTGTTTTCCGTCAACTGATTCTTCATACGGTTGAGAAAATGTCCCATCTGTTCCGATGTCAGTTCTTCTTTCATTCGGACGGTAACCTCCATATTAGATGCTCCGGTAGCATTTACCTGGCGTTCCAGTTCCTTGGGCCACATCGTAAAGAAAAGTTCGGGTTCCGGCTTTACAAATTCTGTAATGCGCACCGGAGCTGTTACCGCCGCAATATGAATCTCCCGCGTACTGCCCGGATAACGCACCTTCTGTCCTACTGCCGATTGTGAGCCGAAAAAATCTTTCTCCAACGCAGGAGTTATAAAATACGACAACTGTTTCTGAGTCAGCAGTTCGCTAAGCGGTTTCCCCTCACGGCTCTTGATGCGGAATACATCATAGAATTCCGCAGAAACGATATATTGATGATAAGATTGCTCTTTGAACTTGCTGCTGTCGGCTGTACAGGGCATGATCTGTGTCCAGGAGTTGCCACCGGAATAGGGTGAAGAGTAGAAAGCAACGCAAGCATTATCCACCTCCGGTGCACGACGCAAGCGTTCAAGGATTTTGGCCAATGCCTCCCCTTCGGTTTGAGTCTGGGTGGTGTCATTGACATACTCGTCGGCATCCTCGGGATACACATCGAACGAAAGCTTCCAGCAGTTCGTGATATCATATCCCATCGGACGGGTATAAGAATACAACTGTACCACAAACATATCTACCAAGTACCACAGTGCCACGAATACGACCAGAAGTTCCATCCATATCCAGCCGTTCAAGCGACGTTGGTTCCATATCATTTTAAATATTTGCTTTATCATCATGGGTCTTTGCTTTTAAAAATTATTCCACATCATGCAACGCTTCCGTAATAGGCATCCGCGAAGCTCGCCAGGCAGGAATCGCAGCACTCAGCAGATTCAATATCAACGTAAAAAAGAAAGCTGCCACAAAAGTGAGAGGCTGTATCAGCATGTCGTGCGTCAGCGAAACATCTCCCGAAAAGAAAAGCGATTTGCAGAGTGACAGCAAGCCGAATGACAGCAGCAACCCGATCAGGCCACCCATGCAAGAGGTCAGTAAATTTTCGATCACCACTTGTTCTACCAACGAGAACGAACATGCGCCAAACGCTTTACGAACTCCAATCTCGCTACGGCGTTTGCGAAACTGTGTCAGGGTTATACCTATTATATTAAGGGCTGGCAACAACAAAAGAAAAAGGATCACCGCACCGGTCGATTTCAACCATTCGCCCACGGTTCCCTCACTGAAGCCATTCGTGCCCAATACAGCCTGCCATTGAGTGAAAGGAGAATGCATATAATCCAGCTTCGTACCGGTGAGCGAAGCATTGAAAGTTGACTGTAACTTCAACATCTCACGGCGGATGGCCTCAAAGTCGGACCGGGAACGCGATAGAATGCAAGCCTGAAACTCTCCGGTAGTACCTTCACAATAAGAGATATTGTCTTTCAATAAAGAAGCGTTGGCGGTATAGGGTATCCACACATCACCATAGGAACTTTCGGCAGCCCGACTGACCTCTTTCACCACACCACATATCCGGTAATCGGCATAATTCATACGCAAAGTTTGTCCCACTGCCTCAACAGTACCGAACAGTCTGCGCGCCAGCTTGTCAGAAATGACTGCCTTGCGTATGCCCGACTCCCAATCGGTATGTGTAAAAGGACCGCCGGCCAAGAAAGTAAAATCGAAAACCTTCCAAAAACCGTCATCGGTAAACTTGATAGCATATTTATCGTAAAACTGCTGTCCGTGTACGTTGACCGGAAGATCTCCGGAAGTAAAAGCAGTCACTGCCTCGGGAGTCTGCAAAGGATAAAGGCATTCGCGCACAACCTTATGGCTCATACCACCGTTGTTGATGGGATGACCGTCACTCCCACATGCCTGCAGACTGCTCACAAACAGAATCCGATATCGGTTAGACTCGGGTGCATACGCAGAAAAATTTACTTGGTAGACAAGATAAATAAGCATCACGGCCGCCACCGACAAAGCTGTACCCGCAATAGAGATACCATTTACGAAACGGTTCTCCTTCAGCAAGTTATAGGATTGTTTGAGATAAATTGTTATCATAATTTTGCATATTAAAAGGCACACGGCTTACCTTTTAAACCAAGACCTCGTTGGTTTAAAACCAACAGGCCTTTAGTTTAAAATCTAAGGGGGCTTCATTCAAAAGATATTTCAGGAGTATTATTTCACTTTCAGTTTATTCTTATTTTTGTAGTTCGTCATGTCGCTGACTACTACCTTGTCGCCCGGGTTCAATCCGCTCACCACTTCTACAAATTCAAAGTTGGAGTCGCCCAACTGGATTTTACGTTTTACGATTTCATCATCCGAAGTCATCACAAACAGATCGTACTCGCCCCGGCCTACGTAATAAGAAGCATTGGCTATGCGCAGCACATCTTCCTTCACAGCGTTCATCACGTATACATCGGTCTTAAGTCCCGAACGCAACCGCTTGTTGTTGTCCTCTTTCAATTGCACGGAGAATGAAATAACCCCATTCTTCGAAAGTGGGGTGACACTGCTCACGATTCCCTCGAGTTTCTCGCTGCCTATCTTTACAATGGCTTTGCCACCGGCTGCCACACGGTCACCATAAGTATCGGCTATTTCACCATCCACTTTGAAATGGCTCAGGTCGGAAATAATGGCTACCTGTCCGCCTTGCGGAATCTGGGCTCCGATCTGGTTGTTGATGTAAGTAAGGATGGCTTTGCGCGGCGAACGAATCTGGGCATCGTCCAGGGTACGCTTCATTTCGGCAAGTCCTTTACGGAACATATTGAGATCGAGTTCAAGAACCTTCAGGTCAGCGGCTGCTATTTGCTTTTCGTTGGTGTATTGCTGTTTAAGCTGTTCCAGTTCAAGGCGGGAAGTATTGTAGCTCAGTTCGGCCTGGCGCACCTTGTCGGTCGTACCGGCTCCAAGGCTGTCCAGATACTGTTCATTGCGAAGTTCCACTTTCATCCGGGCAAGTTTCATTTCCGACACTTTGATCTGCATCGCCATATCGCTCAGTTTGGTCTGGCTGTTCACTTTTGCCTGATCGAGCTTATAACGTTTCATTTCTTCTTCGTCCAGCAGCTTTTTATAGTCGGTTTCCGTACTCTGCAAGTCGAGTTTCAAGATGGGCGTACCTACATCTACACTATCACCGCCTTTTCTATACACCTCCACGATGCGGGTATTGATCGGTGAATTGATGATCTCTTCAAAAGCAGGCACCACTTTGCCCGAAGCACTGACACTGACTTCAATCGTACCCTTATCGACGGTAGAAAACACAAGGTCCTTTTTCTGCACGCCTGTACGCAACAACGAAATCAGCACGCTGATACCTATTATCCCGACGATACCGATAGCCGAAAAACGGATAATCTTTTTATTACGCTCTTTATTGCGCACCTCTTTAGGAATTTCTCTGTCCATATATAGTTAATTATAAATTTGCACTGTTCTTTATGCCTCTATATTCAAACCTTGTGCCAAAAAAGGAAAGCATTGAGTTTCAAGGGAAAAA
Source organism: Bacteroides fragilis NCTC 9343 (assembly GCF_000025985.1). Taxonomy (NCBI): domain Bacteria; kingdom Pseudomonadati; phylum Bacteroidota; class Bacteroidia; order Bacteroidales; family Bacteroidaceae; genus Bacteroides; species Bacteroides fragilis. The sequence continues at coordinate 1,695,944 of NC_003228.3, read as the reverse complement.
AAAGAAAGAGGGTGTCCGATAATGAACACCCTGTACAGTTTCGTAACAAGCAGTACTCCCTTTTTCCGATAACCGATTGTAAGTCCGGCAAGAAAAGACCATGATCCGGGTGTAGCCATCCGACGGAAAGGGTGTAGCCCCGACGGCAAAAGGGTGTAACCATCCGTGAGGGAAGGCTACACCCTTTTATTGTCAACGTATTTCTGATATGCTCCGCAGCCGGAAGTGAAGCCTATCTCAGCCTCAGCCTGTCTCCCACTTCAGGAATATAATCTCCGTCCTTGCGGTTCATCTTGTACAGGTTCTTCAGCCGGATGGCAAATTTCTGCGAAATGGTATGCATGGAGTCTCCGTCTTTTACGATATAGACCGTATAAGGTTTGGATGCCCGCTTTTTCTTCTCTTTCAGATAGATAATGTCACCGCTCATCAAAGTATAGTCACGCTGCAGATCGTTGTACTTCACCAGCTTCTTCCAGCGGATATCGAACTCTTTGGCCAGCGACTTAAAGGTATCCCCGTCACGGGCTACGATATAAGCGATGCCGTTTGCTATGTAAACCTGATGCGGATTGAGCACCGTCGGTTCACTCTTCGACGAACTCCATCCCCCCTTACGGTCATATTTATAGAGGTCGTAATCTTCAATGATCGTTATCAGACGGTTGGCATACGAAGGATCGGTGGCATATCCGGCCTTTTTCAAACCACGCGCCCACCCCTTATAATCGGTTATCTTCAGTTTAAAAAGGAATGCATAGCGGGCTCCGCGCTTCAGGAATGCAGAATGGTCCTCGTACGAGTCGCGGGGATTGCGGTACGCACGAAAACACTCGTTACGGGCATCGTCGTCATGACGAACGGTACGCCCATTCCAATTACTGCCACACTTGATGCCGAAGTGATTATTACTTTTACGAGCCAACGTACTCATGCCCGCACCACTCTCAAGCAATCCCTGAGCCAGTGTGATACTGGCAGGTATCTTATGCTCTTTCATTTGCTGCACGGCCAGGGCACTATACTTATTTATATAATCTACGTAACGGGAATTCCTGCGCTGCGCCTGGGCACCTGCAGCAAAAGCAAGGACTGTAACTATGGCAATCAGCCTGAGGAGTTTGCTATTCATCTATTATTTGTGTATCTTAAGTTATGCGGCACAAAAATCATAAAAATAATTGGGATTATCAATCTCTTTTCTAACTTTGTAACATGATTTGTAGAACTATAAACCACCTACGCACATGAAAGACCTGACTATTACCTCTGTAATCAAAGTATATGAATATGATGAACTCAATGATACAGACCGTGCCTTATTGGATGACGCCATCGAGGCAACCCGGCGCAGCTATGCACCTTATTCGCACTTTTCGGTAGGAGCGGCAGCACTGCTGGCCAACGGTGTGGTAGTGACAGGAACCAATCAGGAGAATGCGGCCTATCCGTCCGGACTCTGTGCCGAACGCACCACGCTATTTTATGCCAACTCGCAGTATCCCGACCAAGCTGTGGTGACACTTGCCATCGCTGCACGTACCGAGAAGGACTTTATCGACACTCCTATCCCGCCCTGCGGTGCTTGTCGCCAGGTGATTCTGGAAACAGAGAAACGATATAAACAGCCCATCCGTATATTGCTTTATGGCAAGAAGTGTATCTACGAAGTACAAAGCATCGGACATTTATTACCCCTGTCATTTGACGCATCAGCCATGGAGGATTGATTATGATAAGAACTTACCAGACCAAACTGAAAGGTATGCTGGCACTGACTACCAGCTATCACACCGAAAAGAGCCTGCAGAAAGAAAAGAGTTTATATAAATTCATCTGGGTACGCAAAGGAAGCATCACCCTCGAGATAGACCATCAGGAAGTGATACTGGCCGAGAACGAGGTCATCTCCCTTTCCAACCTCCAGCACCTGGAATTTCTCTCGATCGACGGAGAGTACCTGACGGTTCTGTTCAACAGTAACTTCTATTGCATTTACGGCAATGACCACGAAGTGTCATGCAGCGGATTCCTGTTCAACGGTTCTTCGCATGTCGTTCGTTTCATGCTCAACGAATCGGAACGGAGGTCGATGGAAGACGTAGTGGGATTGCTGGACCGTGAATTCACCGTGTCGGACAACCTTCAGGAAGAAATGCTCCGCATCCTGCTCAAACGTTTCATTATCCAAAGCACGCGTATTGCCCGCCAACGACTGAACATTACCCAGGAAAAAGAATACAGCTTCGAAATCATCCGCCAGTATTATAACCTGGTGGACGAACACTTCCGGACCAAGAAACAGGTACAGGACTATGCCGATTTGTTGCACAAATCGCCCAAAACCCTTTCAAACATCTTTTCTTCCTGCAAATTGCCGTCACCTCTGCGAGTCATCCACGAACGGGTGGAAGCGGAAGCCAAGCGACTCCTTTTATATAGTAATAAGAGTTCGAAGGAGATTGCCGACATCCTGGGATTCGAAGACCAATCTTCCTTCAGCCGTTTCTTTAAAAATATGACCGGAGAAAGCCCCGTACAATACCGAAATTCGGTAGAAGGGAAGAATTGACAATTCATACGGCGATATTGCTATTTCGCACCGATGGGAAAACCCTGATCTTTGCATCAGAAAGTTAAACCCATAAAAAGAAATAGCATGAAAGAGAAATTTATCACTCTGCTCACAGTAGCATCCGGTCTGAAAGGTTTCGGACTAAAGTTTATCCGCGTAGCCATCCTCGTTGTTTTCGTATGGATCGGCGGTTTGAAGTATTTTCATTACGAAGCCGACGGCATTGTTCCGTTCGTAGCCAACAGCCCGTTTATGAGTTTCTTCTATGCCAAAGACGCACCCGAGTATAAAGAGCACAAAAACCCCGAAGGCGCCTATGTCCCCGCCAACCGTGAATGGCACGAAGCGAACAGGACCTACACGTTCTCTTACGGACTGGGAGCTCTGATTATGTCCATCGGAATTCTGGTTTTCTTAGGCATCTTCTTCCCCAAAGTGGCACTTGTAGGCGACACACTGGCCATCATCATGACGCTTGGCACTCTCTCCTTCCTGGTGACTACTCCCGAAGTCTGGGTTCCGAACCTGGGAAGCGGAGAATACGGCTTCCCCTTACTGTCCGGTGCCGGACGTCTGGTTATTAAAGATATCGTAATTCTGGCGAGCGCCGTTACCCTACTCTCCGACTCCTCACAGCGTGTACTGAATTCATTGAAGAAAGCCGACTGGGAAAAGCGAAACAAATAAGGGTTGCGGAATGTTATAAACTTACATAAAGATACATCCTAAAAGTAATAAGAATTATGAAACAATATGATGCCATTATTATCGGTTTCGGCAAAGGAGGCAAAACACTGACTGCCGAATTAGCCAAACGCGGCTGGAAGGTCGCACTGATTGAACGTTCCGCCATGATGTATGGAGGTACCTGTCCCAATATAGCTTGCGTACCCACCAAGCGGCTTATCCACGAAGCCGAAAAGGTGAGTTGGCTCTATCCTACCGATTACGAGAAGCAGGCTGAGGCTTACAAAGCTGCCATAGCACGCAAGAACGAGATGACAGCAGCTTCAAGGGGCAATATGTTCAATAAACTGAGCAGCCTTCCCAACGTGACCATCTATACCGGAATGGCATCGTTCGTTTCAAAGGATGTAGTGAAAGTAACCCTCCCCGACGAAGTGATCGAACTTCAGGGAAAGAAGATTTTCATTAATACCGGCTCTACCAGCATTATACCGGCCATTGACGGGCTGAAAGACAGCAAGCGGGTATATACCAGCACCTCACTGATGGAACTGGACGTATTGCCACGCCATCTGATCATTGTGGGCGGCGGCTACATCGGCCTGGAGTTTGCCTCGATGTACGCAAGCTTCGGCAGTAAAGTGACCGTACTCGAAGGAGGCAATAAGTTTATTGCCCGCGAAGACCGTGATATAGCAGATGCCGTTAAGGAGACACTCGAAAAGAAAGGGATAGAAATCCGCCTCAATGCCCGTGCCCAATCCATACAAGACACAGCCGACGGCGTGACGCTGACTTACACGGATACAGCCGACGGAAAGCCTGTCACTATAGAAGGCGACGCCATCCTGGTAGCCACAGGACGTAAACCGATGACCGAAGGTCTGAATCTTCAGGCGGCCGGAGTCGAAGTAGACAGTCACGGAGCTATCGTCGTAAACGGTTATCTGCATACCACTGCCCCGAACATCTGGGCAATGGGTGATGTAAAAGGCGGATTGCAGTTTACTTATATTTCGCTGGATGATTACCGGATTATCCGGGATGACCTTTTCGGCAACAAAGAACGCACGGCCGACGACCGCAATCCGGTGGCATACTCGGTATTTATAGACCCGCCTCTCTCACACGTCGGACTGACTGAGGAAGAAGCCATCAAACGGGGATATTCCTTCAAGGTGTCACGCCTTCCGGCCTCCGCACTGCCGCGTGCACGCACGCTGCAACAGACTGACGGCATACTGAAAGCCATCGTTGACAGCCATTCGGGACGTATTATGGGTTGTACACTGTTCTGTGCCGAATCTTCCGAAGTCATCAATGTGGTAAACATGGCAATGAAGACAGGACAGCATTATACTTTCCTTCGCGATTTCATCTTTACCCATCCGAGTATGGGCGAGGGACTGAACGATTTGTTTTCAATAGATTAGTTTAAAACCTCTGTTTTACACGATTCAGGACAACCTTTTCATTTGGAGAGGGGAGAAATATCCGATTTCTTCCCTCTCTTTTTTGCAGTTACCGGAATATCCTCTATCTTTGCGACCTAATTTCATACTTATACCCATGAGAATATCTAAGTAAGACAACACTTCCGGTAAACATCACTTTTCTCAATATGCTTCTTTTCATTCACTGTTAAGCATCACGAATCCGTGTTGTTCAGCCTCTATTGTGTTTGTCTGTCCCCTCCCTGCTTCCCACAAAATCAACAGCAAGTATTTACTTTCAAAACAATAGACCGCCATGTGTATTCAAGTACAACAAATCACCTATATCCATCCAGACAAAGAAGTTCTCTTCCGGAATCTCAGTTTCACCGTCGGCAAAGGCCGGCAATTGGCCCTGATCGGCAACAATGGGTGCGGCAAATCGACATTGCTGCAAATCATGGCCGGAAAATTACAACCGTCTTCGGGGAACGTGCTCCGCCCCGACGACCTCTATTATGTGCCTCAACACTTCGGGCAATATGATGAAATGAGCATTGCCCAAGCCCTCGGGATAGACCGGAAGCAGAAAGCACTTCATGAAATTTTGAACGGAAATGCCTCCATCGATCATTTCAACATCCTCGATGACGACTGGAATATCGAAGAAAAAGCCTTAGCCGCCCTCAACGGCTGGGGACTCGGAAACAGGTCCCTTTCCGAATCCATGCACACACTGAGCGGTGGAGAAAAGACGCGGGTCTTCCTGGCTGGTCTGGAACTGCAAGCGCCTTCCGCCGTATTGATGGACGAACCGACCAATCACCTTGACAACCAAGGACGCAACCGACTGTACGAATGGGTAAAGAAATGCCGTTCCACCCTGATCGTTGTCAGTCACGACCGCACTCTGCTCAACAGGCTTCCCGAAACCTGTGAACTGAGCCGGAACGCACTTGTGTGTTACGGAGGCAATTACGAATTCTACAAGCAGCAGAAAGAACTGCAACAGAACGCCCTGCAACAACAACTGAACGAGAAAGAAAAAGAACTCCGCCAAATACGGAAACTGGCACGCGAAGTAGCCGAACGAAAAGAAAAGCAGAATATACGGAGCGAAAAATCAGTACCTAAAAAAGGCATCTCCCGCATGGCGGTTCACACCCTGAAGGACCGGGCAGAAAAAAGTACCACCAAACTGGCGGATATCCATCAGAATAAGTCAGAGAAACTGACCAGCGAACGTAGCCTGATACGCAACAGGCTGGCCGAAAAAACTTTGCTTAAAACCGACTTCCATGCTTCCGCCTTACATACGGGAAAAACATTGCTGACTGCCCATAAAATAAACTTTTCTTATGGAAATTCGCCTTTATGGGAGGTTCCACTCTGCTTTCAACTGAAGAGTGGCGACCGGATACGAATCGAAGGAGACAATGGAAGCGGCAAAACGACTTTATTGAAATTGGTTACGGGTGACCTATTGCCAACATCGGGTACACTGGAACGCGCCGGGTTCAGTTATGTCTATCTGAATCAGGAATATTCCATCATCTGCAACCAGCTGACGGTGCTTCAACAAGCAGAATCATTCAATGTACGTGCCCTGCCGGAGCACGAAATAAAAATCAGGTTGAATCGATTTCTCTTCCCGGCAACGAGCTGGGATCAACCTTGCATCCAACTCAGTGGAGGCGAAAAAATGCGACTCGCTTTCTGCTGCCTGATGATTAGTAACAACACGCCCGACCTCTTTATCCTGGACGAGCCTACCAACAATCTGGATATACAAAGTATCGAAATCATCACAGCTACCGTTCGGAACTATACGGGCAGTGTACTGCTTGTATCACATGATGAATATTTTGTAAAGGAAACCGGCATCAGAAAGAGTATCTTTTTATAATTTTGCACCGTTTAAAAAGAATAATCCCAAAATGATAAATACAGAAACCAACTACCGGTGGTTCATCTTTTACCAAGATCAGTTACTGTTGGAAAAGAACGACAATGCTTTTTCCATCCCCACGGGCAAGAATGCCCCTGTCACCACTTCGGAAGGAATAACCGTACACACCATCACCACGGCAACGGGCATGGTATGCAAAGCTTTCTACACAGACTCTCCGATAGCCGAAACTCCGGAATACGTGCAGATAGGATTGCGCGCTTCTTATGATTACTTGTCGCCGGAACACTATCAGGCCGCAGGCAAGGTTCACGAAATTCTCTACTGGGACCGCAGCAACCGTTTCTGCCCCACTTGTGGAACTCCGCTGGTACAGAAAGAACCCATTATGAAGAAATGCCCGAATTGTGGCAGAGAAATCTATCCGGTCATCTCAACAGCCATCCTGGTATTGGTGCGCAAAGAAGACTCCCTGTTATTGGTACATGCCCGCAACTTTAAAGGTACTTTCAATAGCCTGGTAGCCGGATTCCTCGAAACAGGCGAGACATTGGAAGAGTGTGTGGCAAGGGAAGTAAAAGAAGAAACCGGGCTCGATGTGAAAAACATCCGTTATTTCGGCAGTCAGCCTTGGCCTTATCCGAGCGGACTGATGGTGGGATTTATCGCCGACTACGCCGGTGGTGACATCCACCTGCAAGATGACGAGCTCAGCTCCGGGAACTTCTATACCAGGGATCACTTGCCGGAACTTCCCCGCAAACTCAGCCTGGCACGTAAGATGATCGACTGGTGGATCGCACAACAGTAAAAACAGAACAAGCTACGGAAGGTACACCTACCACAAACGAACAACCAGGGACGAATCGAAAAGAAACCCGTCCTCAGGATCATAAACCTGTGTACCTGTCCGTAGCTTGTATTTGATTACAAAACTTCTATTCGAAGATCGTCAACTCTTCCAGCCCCAGCTTCTCTTCCCAGTCACTGATAGTCATCTGGCAAAGATCGGCCGGTTTCATATCGGCAGGAATAGCATTTTGCGCCATATAAACGGCAGGAGTGCACGACAGGGCACAACCTACCTGACCGGGTTCTACAAATGTATATTTATAACCGATGTAAATACGGTCGTAGATCACATCCTGATCTTCACCGCAAAGGGCAATACTGTTGGTCGCTTTACGGAGTATACCTTCCAGAAAACCGATGGCTTCACCTTCTGTTGTCGAATCGTCTCCATAAGTACCTGCATCCTTTACAAACAGGCAAGCTCCTTTACTACGGTCTTTCAGAATGGCCAGGCCGATTACAGACCATACCCATACAGGACCGCATGCCACAACTTTTCTGCTACCTCCCGGTACGTAAGCTCCCGGAAGTACAGGGAAACGGCGCTCTTTGGCACGGCCGAACAGACGTTCGGTTGCCTCCAGCAACGGACGGATATTATAAACAGGGATATCCGCTCCTTCGGGTTGCGCCTGCATGTAGATAGGCATCTCTTTCCTTTTGGCAATGTCATCGTGCATCGCCAGGTCAAATCCCCAGATGGCTCCATTCTGTCCGCAAAAAGACGAGGCTTTCATCAGGTTGACTTGCCCGAGATACGCATCGTTCTTCTCACAACGATCCTTCGCTACAATCCTTTCGGTTATTGCATCGAGGTCTTTCACGTCGACTGTGCCGACTGACAATTTCATAGTCGAAATATATCCTTCACCACCCACAACGCCGGGATTTAAATATCCCATGCAAAATTCTTTACTTGGCCCTATAGCCTGACTAATCACATTAGAGGCATCATACCGGATGCCGGACACAAGATCTTTCATACGTTTTTAAGTTTAGATGTTGCAGTAAGAACAATATATCCTCAAGAATGATTGCCCCCTACTCCCTAAAGAAAGCAAAAGAAGACGAAGAAGATAAAATGTTAAAAGAGGTGAGGTTACCAATTGGGCAAGTGCAAACAGATATCCCATTAACCTGTCTGTTATTCAAAGAGTACGTTCCACGCAATGATCAGCTTAAAAACCGATAGTTTGTCCTATAGATAATATCACATTAAGATTGAAGCTGATTAAAAAGCAAACAAATCGGGACCATCCGGTTCAAATCGTTCTTTATCATTATGGATCAGGGAAAGGTAAAAAGGAGAAAATACGCAAGTTGTATTTCTCAACCGACACGGAATTAAAAAGTTTCTGTGAAAGAACTTTTGCACAACTGCTTTCTCCTGCAACGATTTATTTCCGTATTGGACATTCAGCCCTGTTTAGGAAATAAATCGAAAGCAATGGAAAGACAGAATTAAATTTGCGGTATAAGTGCCTGTTAAATATTTAATGAACCAAGATAATTTCAATCCGTTTTACCGAAAATATAGACCTTACATTGATATGGGGCCAGTTTTACTATCAGTTCCTTTGAATCACTACCACTCTTTGTCAAATGGTTGTCCAAACAGTATATCTGCTCGAATGATAAATCGGCAATCGTATTTTCATTCAATATCACAGTTTGCGGAGAGCTTGCCCGGTTAAAGCAAGCCACAGCTTTACGTCCATCTGCCAACGGCTTTACCCAAATATCATAATGATCCGAACGAATGCTGCGTTCTGCCTGCCTACCTAACACATCCTGATTAATGGCTATTAAATCAGGATCCAACAAGATTTTTAATGTACTATCATTCATATTCCGTACATCGTTTCCGGAAAGTAAAGGAGAAGCCATCATACACCACAGGCTAAAATGGGATTTATATTGTTCCTGAGTACATCCTTCCGACTCATAACCAATACTCATACTCTTTCCATCTATTCCGACCACTAACATATCCGGATCATTCCAACCGGATGGACCGGCATATTCACTCAGAGGAGCATTGATTTCAAGGATATTCAATATACCATGTAATCCACCAACACGATTTCCATCCCGATACCAAATGTCACCGATATCTCCTGATACTCTCCATAAATGTCCCCCCACTTGCTTCGCCCATTTCCAAGGTTCACGCTGTCCCCACTCACACACTGAATAGACAATCGAACGATTGGTAGCCCGTAGTGCCCTTCCCATTTTCGCATATCGCTCCATGGCTTCTACCCTATCTACAGGAGCATTGCAATAGTCATATTTCAACAAGTCAACTCCCCAAGAGGCAAAATCTTTTGCATCTGTTTCTTCATATCCGTAGCTACCGCAAACGCCGCCACAAGTTTTTTCGGCGGCATCCGAATAAATTCCCAATTTAAACCCACGCTCGTGCAGATAATCAGCTACATATTTTATCCCACGTGGAAACTTAGTTTTATCAATCTGCAGATGTCCGTCAGCCCCCCGTTCCGGCAACTGCCAAAAGTCATCTATATTGATATAGGAATATCCTAAATCACGCATTCCGTTCGTTATCATCGCATCCGCCGTTTGCAAGACCAATTCTTCTGTCAGATGCTGTCCGAAAGTATTCCAACTGTTCCAGCCCATTGGAGGAGTTAATAATAATTCATCACCAATGCGGATGACCAATTGTTTCACACTTACACCTAATGCATTCTCAGCCTTCAGGGTTACGGTATAATCTCCTTTGGAAGTCATGACTCCACTAATAATGCCAGTCTTGGAATCCAGTTCCAGTCCTTCGGGGAGTTTTTCCGCACTCCACTGCATCGGTCGCTGACCGGAAGTCGGAATATAAAAGATAAATGGAGTTGAAGGATAATTACCTATGATATGAGGAGAATTGATACGTGGTTTCCCTTCAAATACTTTTAAAACAACATCTCCGGCAAAAACAGAAGGAATGGCTGTCCATAAAGCTAAAAAGAGTAAAAATGCAATGAAATAGGGTTTGTTCATAGTTCTTCTTTTATTAATTTCACTAAATAATATAATAACAGATGAAGGAAAATATTATTACATATCTTCCTTCATCATTTCAATCAGTAATCCGAATAACCTCAATCGTTATTCTTATTTCACAAAATCCGTAATCTTTATTGTCCACTCTCTTTTCGTACCGTCGGCAGCAGTCACCTGATATTTAAACTCTTTAGCTGAAAAATCGCCAGGACTACCCAACTTAGGCGCTCCGTTTAAGGGCATAATTCTGGCAGCAGTAGAAAGATCTATATAAGCAATAAGATTACTTAATGATACATTTTGCCTGACAGCATCTGTAAAACTGCCACTGGCCGTTGGAACCGTCAGCTTACAGGTAATCAGATTGTCGTCTTTCGAAATTTGTTTTTCAATGTTGAGTGTTTTAACAGCCATCTGATCCTTAGCCTCATCCCACCAACGGTATTCAAAGTTCAAATTAGTAATTTCAGCCTCATTATAGGCCTCTAAATCATCCAATCCTGATTTCAGGCACGATGAAACGGTACCTATTAGAAATAGTAACAAAACAGTATTTATAAGTTTCTTCATATTCGTAATACTTTAATTATTAGACGTCCAGCATTTTTCTACTACCACCCCTCGTTCTGGTCCAGATTTGGATTCAGATCACGTTGTCCTTGAGGTACAGGGAACAAATAATGTTTCTTGGTAAAAGTACGCTCATTATCACTTTGGTAAATGGGTATCGGAATTATCTCAAAAGATTTTCCATCAGGAGCTATTTTCATGAACTTCTGTTCAACTGTCAGTTCCGGAACAACCTCCAGACCGTCGGCCTTACCCCAACGAAGTACACTCCAGTATCGGTCGCCTTCACTGACCAGTTCTATACGGCGTTCACGTTTATACTCTTTCCAGGTATCTTCCAGTGATAAGGATTTTTGCAATTCCGGCAAACCGCCATGAGTTACCCTCGTCCTATTGATATAGTCAATAGCCGTTTCCTTATCACCTTGGCGCAACTTTATTTCCGCATAATTCAGATAAGAGCGTCCCAAACGTAACAAAGTATAATGATAATCCGTTTTTTCCGAGTTCAGCAAACGTTTGGCTTCATAAACGCATTTCCGATAAACATATCCTGATACCGGCATTCCCCAGAATTCTGTCGTTTTAGAAGTATAATAAAGATTACCTCCCTCACGAAGCCACACCCTATTAGCGAAATAAGAACATCCGTCGTAAACGATAGAAGCTTTGAATCGTTTATCACGATTCTTGTAAATAGCATCTTCAACCGTCCCTCCGTCAACCAGGAATTTCTTATAATAAGAAGTCTGGTCCCACTCTTTGGCTTTTCCATCCTCATCAACTACAAGATAATCATTTACCAAATCAACAGAAGGAAATCTTTGCGGCCAACCTGCCATCTCCTCTACCAAGGGATACTTTGCCTGCACATCGGCAATCAATTTAGAGGGATCAATATTAGGTACCAGTCTCTGCATCCACGTATCTGAAAAGTTCGTATTTTCAGCACTTCTCCATTGTGCCAGGATTATCTCGCTCGAAGCCAATGAATGATCGTAATCATTGAACATACCGGCGTAGTTACCATCCAGTGAGTATTTGTCCAGTGCAAACAGATCTTCACAGGCCTTTGCCGCTATCCGGTAATACTCCTCCTGTCCATTCTCAATATATGCAGCCCCATGCAAAGCTGCTTCTCCCAACAATGCGTAGGCAACACCGCGTGACAATGCACCGGACGGAGCATCTACAGGCAGATCAGGAGCAGCCTCCCTGAGGTCGTTCAGTATGAAATCATAAGTTTCTTTCACTGTAGCCGTACGAGGGAATTTCATATCCGCTTCCGGATCAATAAGTTCTTTTACTAACATTAGTTTACCGAACAAGCGGGCACGCGTAAAATAAATCATAGCACGTATCGTCTTAGCCTGTGCTATAAAATTAGCCTTTTCCGCATTCGTAAAGGGTGCTTCCGGAACACGTGCCAACACCATATTGCAACGACGGATATCTTCATACTTATTCCATCCGGCATCATAATAACGGTCTATCAATTCTGCATTCACATCCCGCCCATCTTCCATGATAGCTTCATTATCCGTCCAATTGTCTTTCCAAACCATCATATTCGTAGCATTTGCCAACGCAGTATAAATGAATGCTTGTGTCAGGTCAGTACTTTTCCACACATCATTTTCCGAATATTTGTCAAGCGGTCCCTTGTCCAATATATCACTGCAGGAAAAGGCGACCAAGGCAAATAGTATAATTACAAATAAATTCTTTATCTTATTCATATGTATTCCTCCCTATTAAAAACCTATTGTTACACCAATTGAATAAACTCTTTGTACAGGATAGCCGTCGCCGCTGGTACTTGATGTTTCCGGATCGAAAAATTTGCTAACACCTGAAATAGTGAAAAGATTACTACCACTCAGATTCACACGACACGTCTGCAACCAGTCACATTTTTTCAGGTATTTATATTTAAAGTCATAGCTCAACTGCAAATCCTTCAGACGAAGATATGATGCATTCCGCATCCAGAAAGTCGATCCTGCCTTATTATTATTTCCGTTTACACCGGAACTGATCGAAATTCTAGGAAAATCCGCACCTGTATTGTCCGGTCTCCAATAATTCAACTGGTTTTCATAATACAGGTATTTTCCTTCACCTGACTGATAACGATTGCCAAAAGTCATGTAGCGTTCACCTGTCCCATAAAGTAAACCGGACAAAGTGAATCCTTCATAACCCAAAGAAAAATCAAAGGCATAAGTAAAGTGAGGCATTGTCGGCTTTCCGATACGTACCTGGTCTTCACCGTCTATTTTACCATCACCGTTCACATCCGTATAACCAATGTCTCCGAGCTTAGTTTGGGTAGATCCCAATCTTCGGGGAGAGTTCAGGATATCCTCTTTGTTTTGATAAAGTCCTGTATCTATGTATCCCAACCCATAGTAATCGGTCTGATGTGTTTGACGTTTGTAAGGATTCATCAAGTCAGATAATGCTTCATCCGCTTTCACTTTCCACAGGCTATTAAAGTAGGTCATATTGAACCCTACTTCATAAGTGAATTTACGCGGAGTCGTATCTGACCAGCGCATTGTCAACTCCACACCTTCGCGACGTTGTTCGCTATTCGATTTTATTTGTGGTAAAGGTTTACCCAAAGGAGTTGTATAACGGTCTCCCGGACTCATCAAACCACCTTTGGTTACGTAATAGAAATAATCAAAGGTACCTTTCAAGCGATTGTTGAAGAAAGCCATATCCAATCCCAGGTTAAAGGAATTCACCTGATACCAGCTCAGCAGTTCCGGAGACACCAAAGCCCCTTCACTAAATCCTGATTGCAGTTTTCCCCCAATCACTATTTTTTTCTCATCCAGACTATAGGTAGAAAGATAGCCGAAACGATTTACTCCATTTTCCGTACCGGTCTGTCCATAAGAAGCGCGTAGCTTGAGCAAATCGAATACATGTTGATCCCACTCTTTGAAGAAAGGTTCTTCACTGATGGCCCACGCCACCGCTCCGGAGGGGAAGAATCCCCAACGATGTCCTGGAGTGAAGTTATCCGATCCATCGTAACGGAAACTACCTTCCACGATATACCGATTCATAAAGTCATATTTCAAACGACCTACCAATCCCATACGTCCTCCTTCATCCGAATTGCCGCCATTCTGCTGCGTATCTGCTGCACCGGCAAATAGCTGGTCCACAACCGTAGATAAGTATTCCCCACGATATGCATTAAAATTCCATCCAGTATTTTCTGCAACATTATAAACGAATTTAGCATCAATCGTATGCTTTTCGGCAAAAGTTTTCACATAAGCGGCACTTACTTCGAAATTGTAGGACTCTCCCCAATAGCCTTCTTCATTCAATGTCGGTTTACCTATTGGATATACAGCTCCATCTGCGTAATACTGAGGAGCCTTGGTACTGAATTTCTTCACATGTGAGTCGTTCAGACGATAGTTGAACATAGCACCCAAGGTTAACTCCTTTAACCAAGGCAATGTCCAGTCTGCAGCCACTTGGGTATTTATGAATTTGCCATAGTTCCTGTTATATCCCGAACGCTTGTCCATTTCCGCCAACGGATGGTCGGTAACTGCGGCATAAGTACCATCCTTATTGTAAGCCGGATTCAGCGGAGACTGGTTATAAAGATCTTCCCAGATCTTTGCCGCTGAGAAAGAGGGGTATTCCTTTTTTTCATAAGCTCCGTTCAGATTCAGGCTGACCTTCAGACCAATCTTATCAAAAGTCGTGTTAACATTACTGCGAACTGTATAGCGGTCATAGTTCAATGCATTCGAAGTATAGATACTACCTTGATTGAGCATACCCAGAGAAATATAGTAATTCACCTTATTGCCGCTTCCACTCAATGATACCGTATGCTTGTATTGAGGAGCAACAGTTTTCAATCCTTCTCCCAGCCAATCTGTATCGGCGTGTCCGGATGTATAAGGATCTGACTGATTTTTAATGATATCCAATACTTCCTGATTAAAAGGTAAATCTGCCTCGTCCAAACCATCATTGATACCGGCAAGCATTTGGTTGTAAGCATAGTCATAACCACGAGTCTTTTTCAGTAATTTGGTAGGTTGGCTGAATTCAGCATTAAACGTATAATTCACCGCTGTCTTTCCCTTACCTCCCTGTTTGGTTTTCACCATCACGATACCATTGGCAGCCCGTGAACCGTAAACAGCCAGAGATGCTGCATCCTTTAGAATTGAAAGGCTTTCGATATCATTCGGATTCAACGTATTGAAATCCCAAGCATCGGAAATAACACCATCTATGACATAGACAGGTGCGCCACCGCCACGGATCGAGATAGAAGGAGCAGATCCCGGTTCACCACCTGATGATTGTACAATAACACCTGTTGCACGTCCGGCCAGTGAAGCTGCTACACTATTAAATGGCAAGTCCTGTAGTTTCTCACCTTTCACGGCTGTAACAGCAGACGCCATCTTGCGTGTAGAAGTAGTACCATAACCAATTACAACGACTTCGTCCAACATTTTATTATCCTCAGACAACACCACATGGATCTGTTTTTGCCCAGCTATGGGAACTTTCGTATCCAAATAGCCTATGTAACTGATAACAAGCACATCCTTTGGAGCAACCTCCAAGATAAAATTACCATCGAGATCAGTAATAGTTCCTTTATCTGTACCTTGTATTTTGACATTCGCTCCAATAATAGCCTCTCCTGTCTTATCGACAACTTTTCCGGTTATCTTTTTAGTTTGCTGTTGCTGAACGGCGGACGAGCTATTGTGAACTTCTTCTACTTTTTTTTCTAATATAATATGCGAACCTTCCAATTTATATTCAATACCAGTGTTCTGTAATATTTGATCCAATACCTTTGAAACCGTCTGCTTATTTGCCTTAATAGTAACTAGCTTATTTACATTTATCTGACTATTATAAATAAAAAGATAATCCGTCTGACTCTCTATCTCCTCTAGGACCTTATTGAGTCCTACATTATCCATGGCAAAACTAACTCTTGTATTTTGAGAATAGGAATTTCCGGCATATAAAGAAAAAACACATGCCATCAATAGGAACAATGTAATTCTCATAATTCTAAAAAAATGTTTTATTTGGGGATTTTTAGGGTAATATGACCCCGACAAAGTGTTATTTTTCATACCTTTGTATAGATTTTAAATTGATACATTTTTAATAAAAAATTGTGTTGATTTCTTATGCCGATAGGTGCGGGAACACCTATCGGCATTCTCAATAGGTTAACTTAGATCATTTTTCATAGGCATTTCGCTTTTAAGAATTAATACTTTATTTTATATAGATAATTTGTTTTTCATTATCTTTCTCATATTGGAAATCTATATTTTTTTGTAAGATACGAAGCGCATAATCTATTCCGTCGGTTTGTCTGAATTTCCCCGTAAAATTAATCTGCAATACATTTTTATTCTCTATCACTATTTTCACTCCGTAATACTTTTCAAAGTCTTTCATAATATTAGGAAAAGATTCGTCAGAGAAACAGATAAGCCCTTCTTTCCATCGATAAGGATTATAATCTTCCACTTTAGTCATTACAAACCGTCCTTTTTCTAATGACAATTTATGATCAGGCTTTAATATTACTGTTTGCGATGAATCTGCTTTCAAAGTGACCTTTACACTGCCATGCATCAATGTAGTTTCAAATTTTTCTGTTTCCGGATATGCATCCACATTAAACTTCGTACCTAATACTTCGATGCTATAAGCATCTGTGTGCACTATAAACGGTCTGCTTTTATTCTTTTTCACATCAAAATAAGCTTCTCCTTTTAGTATAACGAAACGCTCCCGGCTGTTAAAAGAAGTCGGATATTGTATCGTTGTACATGCATTTAACCAAACATTACTACCATCGGGTAATGTGACATTGGTTCTTTGTCCTTCAGGAACAGAAATCGTACTCATTGCCACTGAATCCAGACCGGCTTTATACTCCTGATAGAAATAACTAAGCAGAAATGTCAATATTACAGTCATGGCAATTTTCAGCCACTCTATTTTTTTATAATGTGTAAAATTGAAAAAAGAGGTTTTCTTTACCGGAAGCGGATTATTAAGCATCAAGGCATCAAAAATTTTACGTTCCCTATAGAAGGCGCGCTCGTTTTCGTCTGATGCTTCTACCCAAGCCTTGACCCTTTGTCCTTCTTCTATAGAAACCTTTCCTTTATAAAAATTATATAGTAAATCTTTGTCCATGACAATGTATTAATGTCCCTTTATGTATAAGGCACTTCATGGGAAAGGTATCCTAGTGAAATTTCATCAAAAAATAAAGAAATAATGGAAAATAATCTTTTAGGTTAATCTGTAATGCCTTTAAAGCTTTACAAATATGAAAGTCTACACCTTTGGTTGTCATATTCATTAAAGCAGCAATCTCCTTATACGATTTGTTTTCATAACGGCTTAAAATAAATATTTTGCGTGTACGTTCCGGCAGTTTATCCAAAGTTTGCTGAATCAACTCTTGCATCTCTTTGACTAAAAGTTCATAAGGTTCGCAAGCATCTAAAGAAACGATACGTGCATTGAGTTCCCACTCAATATATTTTCTAATATTTTCAGAATGTTCTTCCCGTATCTGCAAATGACGAAGATAATTAAGACTTTTGTTTTTTATGATGGTAAGTATATATGCAGGAATATTGGATACTTCAGATAAAGTATTTCTGTTTTCCCAATAATAAATTAACGCCTCTGTTGTTATATCTTCCGCTACATCCCAATCTCTGACATAGGTATTAGCAAAATTCAAAAAACGTGTCTGATAATCATTATATAGCTGATTAAAAGACATTTTATCTTTCGGATTAGTCTTAATATGCATTACATAGGATTAAAAGGTTCTAAAAATATTTTCATAAACATCGCACAAGACTCCTTCATTTCGTTGTGTATCTTTGACGTGCGAAGGTCACAAATTAATTATTAAACAAAGAACATTTAAAAAGATTTTAATATATAATATTATATATTATGATAGTAAAATGGCTAATTATCATTTATAATTTGCAAAAAACTTTACTTATACACTATCAACACATTAACCACTTTTTTAGGATGGAGGATACATACTCGTGAAAAAACAGATTTATACTCACTGACGGAGAAGGCCATACTTCTATTAGTTATATTCTAATAGATCTTCTGAACCTAGACTGATTCAGCATCAAGGATAAAGTGCAAATAAGAGTTCATATTCTAAAGTAATGTTATGAATATATCAGCACCTCAAGTCGCAAAGTTATATAAGTGTCTCAGGCAATATCTCTAAGTTAAAGACCTTTGGACTACGACTAAAAGTACCGTAAAAATATAGAAATAGAACTTCAGCCGAATAAATAAAATACAAAGAAGAAAGTATAATTAAAAAACAATTCACAGCACATCCCTCTATGACAGTACCCAAGTAATTGACTGTCGGTTTGCATTCGATGGAAAAAATAAGTTCTCGCCAGGTCCTGAGAACTATTTATCCAGGAAAACGACAGTGATCGTTTCCCTGTCACTCTCCCTATCATTGTAGAAACGGGAAAAATCAGCACGCGGATAGGAGACATTGTCCAGGTGGAAGGCACTGCACAGGTCCTCGGCTTTTTAGAGAATAGCCCCAAAAGAAATGCCCCATCCAATGAAGAACAAGGCATTCCAATAATATTATGGATACATTTATATGATGCTAAGTATCCGTCAAAAGAGTATTTAAAATAGCTCCTTTAAATACCCAGTGACTTCTTCACTGCTTCTACTTTTTCAGTAGCTTCTGCATCGGCAGTAGCAAAACAGTTGCGGCATCCCATCTCACCTTTCACTTCGATATAGAATTTGATCTTCGGCTCCGTTCCTGACGGACGAACAGATACTTTTCCACCGTCTTCTGTGAAATATTGCAGTACATTCGATGATTCCGGCATATCGATGTCAGTCACATGGCCCGCTGCGTCGGTTTGTTTCAGAGTCTTGTAATCTTTCGACAGAACCACTTTCGAACCACCCAACTCTTTCGGAGGGTTAGCACGGAAATTCTCCATCATGGCTTTAATCTCTTCCGCACCGCTCTTACCCGGTTTCACAACGTTTACAGTAAATTCCTTAGAGAATCCATATTCAACGTAGATGTCCATCAGCAACTGATACAGAGTCTTTCCGTTATCCTTGGCCCAAGCAGCCACTTCGGCAATCAGGCAGCAAGCAGAAACAGCGTCTTTATCACGAACAAAGTCCTCAGCCAGAAAGCCATAGCTTTCTTCACCACCGCCGATGTATTTCTTCTTGCCTTCACGCAAACGAATTTCACGGGCAATCCATTTGAAACCGGTGTAGCAATCGAGCATCTCAATGTGATTCTTATCGGCAATCTTCTTGATCAGTTCGGTAGTAACGATAGTTTTCACACAAAATTCATTACCGGTCATTTTGCCCAGTTTGTTATATTGAGTGATGATGTAATAAAGATACATCAGACAAGTCTGGTTACCATTAATCAATACCCATTCGCCTTTATCGTTCTTACAAGCGATACCTACGCGGTCGGCATCCGGGTCGGAAGCCATTACAAGGTCGGCATCAATTTCTTTAGCCAGATTAAGAGCCATCGTCAAAGCTTCCGCATTCTCCGGATTCGGAGAGACAACTGTCGGGAAGTTACCGTCCTTAATCATCTGCTCGGGCACGGTATATACGTTCTCGAATCCCCACATCTTCAGTGCACGCGGAATCAGCATCATGCCTGTACCGTGGATCGGAGTGTATACAATCTTCATATCTTTATGGCGGGCGATCGCTTCAGGATCGATAGAAACAGTCTTCACCATATCCAGATATATCTTATCGACATCTTCTCCGATGATCTGAATCAGATCCGGGTTACCCTGGAACTTGATATCGGCAGCAGAAGCAATCTTATTCACTTCATCGATAATGCCCTTATCGTGCGGAGCCAGTACTTGCGCACCGTCGTCCCAATAAGCCTTATAACCGTTGTATTCTTTCGGGTTGTGTGAAGCAGTCAGGATAATGCCGCTCTGGCAACCGAGATGACGGATGGCAAAAGACATCTCCGGAGTGGGACGCATCTCTTCGAACAAATATACCTTAATGCCATTGGCCGAGAAAATATCCGCAGAGATCTTGGCAAACAGAGAACTGTTGTTACGGCAATCGTATCCGACTACAACCGAAATCTGTTTCATATCTTTAAAGTTTGCGTTCAGATAGTTAGAGAGTCCCTGGGTAGCAGCTCCGACAGTATAGATGTTCATACGATTGGTACCTACGCCCATGATCCCACGGAGTCCGCCCGTACCAAACTCGAGATCTTTGTAAAAGGCCTCGATCAATTCTGTCTTATCTTCGTTCTCCAGCATGCGTTTCACTTCAGCCTGAGTTTCGGCATCATACGCCGGGGTCAGCCACTTTTCGGCTTTCTCAGTCACCTGTTTGATTAGTTCTTCATTCCCCATGGTTCTATCTATATTTTAGAGATTAATAATTAGTTTATTTAAAATACAAATGTAAAAGAATAAGTTTGAAATTCCTATCTTTTAATCAGAAAACTCTTTGGAAGCGATTATTCGGTTACCTTATAGCGTTCTCCTGTTTGCTTCACATACTCTTCAAGGAATTCCTTTGAATAGCCCGGACGTACCACGCCTGCGGGTTGACCAATGGCATTACGCTCGAACTTGCCGTCCTTCATCTTACGGATGACACCATCATTGTACTTCACAATGATAAATTCGCCCAAGCGTTTCCAAGTATTGAAAGTGCTTTGCGCTGTCATGTCGGTATAGTTGGTCAGAAACTTCACAGCCGTTTCCGGATTCTTCTCGTACAACTTAACAGCAGCTGCTTCAATACCTTCCTGTGCCTCGTTGAAGGTGGTTTCAAGTTCGTTCTGCGTAGCACGTACATCGCCGATCATCAAATCGTAGCGGGGATATACCATGTTGGCCACCCAGTTGAAAATCCAAAAAGCGGAGTTCCAGGAGAAGGTGATGTAATCGGCACCGTCTACACGCGTATAGCATACCGGAGCTTTGGTAGTACAACAATATACGGGAGTGAAAACAGTCATGTTGGCATCATCCGTACCAAACCAAAGCACACCGCCTACAGCATCGGGAAGATTGGCACGCATCTGAGCCACAAAAACGAAACCGCTCTGTTGTGTAGAGATGGGACGCTCATTGAAATACTCCTGGTCGCCTACCTTGAAAGTCAGCGGAGAGAGGCGGTAAGGTGTTTTATAAGGTCCGGCACCAAAATCATTGCTGATGTCGAGGGCGGTTCCTTCATAATGGTCGCGCATGGCATTCTTTACATCCTGAACGGAGAGTTTGCGTTTCGGCTTTACGAACAGAGGCATAGGGTCATTGGTCTTTCCTTGGATATAAGGCAGATAGGCTTCACCTTGGTCGGTAAACATATTGAAGTAGCTCCACACACGGGCTTCACAGAAACGGCGGGCACCGAAATCGAGCGGTGCATAAGCATCGGCAAAGCTGAAGTCTTTGTTCACACCGCTGAAATATCCTTTTTCGCGGGCAAAAGAAATAACGTCATTAGAATACATGCAGTTGGCCTTGTCAGCCATATCGAACTGATGGATGCGCGACTGGTTGGCATGTGCCGAAATGCAGTCGTCCGGCACTCGGACAGCTACCCATACGGCTCCCCGGATGCCGGGACCTTTACCTATCATCTCCATAATCCATATTTCATTGGGATCGGCAATGGTGAACGACTCGCCACTGCTGTAATATCCGTATTCCTGCACCAGTTCAGTCATCACCTTGATGGCTTCACGGGCAGTACGCGAACGTTGCAACCCCACGTAAATCAGGCTTCCGTAGTCGATAATTCCCAACGTATCCACCAATTCGGGACGGCCTCCAAAAGTCGTCTCACCGATGGTTACCTGAAACTCGTTCATATTACCGATTACATTATAAGTCTGGCGTGCCTGTTCGATCTGTCCCAGATATTTGCCGGTATCCCATTCGTGAATATCCATCATGGTGCCTTTGGGATATGTGGCTGCCGGATAGTGATACAGCTCGCCAAAAAGTCCGTACGAGTCGGCCGAATAGGAAACGATGGTTGAACCGTCAGTAGACGCATTCTTGCCGACAATTAAGTTAGTACAGGCGAAGGTTTCCGCCACTGCCGCAGTCAGAAGAGCGGCAAAGAGAAAGATTCTTTTCATATAATAAATTATTAATACATTGTCTTTATTCTGTCTTTATCCGGAAAGCTACCAGACAAAGGTGTCTCGAACCGTTGTTTCGTTTCCGCAATCGTCTGTCGCAGTCATTACTACAGTGTGACGTACCCCCTTCTTGACATGCTTAGGATCGAGCTTACACTCCCAATGGGATTTGGTCAAGTTGGGACGTCCGAACAAGGCAAATTTTCCATCGATAGTTCCACGATAGGCACGGATGCCGGTTTCTTTGTCCTTCAACCTGTAAACGACCTTCCCATTACGGCCCCAGGTATTCTTACCTACCGGGGTAATTTCGGGGGGCACTGTGTCTACAGCAACCGTATAAGTTCCCAATTCACGGATTCGGGTCTTCATAAATCCATCCTCGTAAGTACCTCCGGCACTGTACATACTTCCTTTGGGAGTGACACGTGCCACATAATACTTGGTGCTGTCGGCAACCGGCTGACGTCGGAGACCGATACGCAACTCACATTCCCCGTGCAACGGCACTTTCTCGTCATTCAACTGATAAGTATAGGCTATCGCCCCACTATCGGAATGCACTTCGTAGTTGAGAGGCACATTATCGTATAACATTCCCCGGGGAACGGTAAGGGTCAATCCGGGTTCTTGCAGAAAGTTCGTCTTATCCCAGGCAAAGAAATATTTCTCCCGATGCCCGAGCGGCTGAATCGGCTGTCTCTTTCCACGCACCGTAAAACGGTAGCGGGAAGTATTGCCGAAAGCATCCTTCAATTCGTATTCGAACTTATAGTCCCGCTCTTCATCAATGGTGACCAGTCCCCGGTTGTCGTTCGAAGCCCGAAGCATGCGGAGCGTATTGCCCGGATCAATAAACGACTTCATATATTGTCCGCAGGTCCAAGAGTTTATCATCCGGTTTTCATCCTGTGAAAAACGGTCGACCACACTGCGGAACACTTCCGTACCGTCCACTCTAAGCACAACGGTATGCACTCCATAACGGTTGTGCACACCATCCATATAATCGTAGGCCTTGATGCCCGACCCGATCACTCCCCATGCCTCGATGGGACGCGCTGTGTTTATCGGGAAGCTCTGCCGTTCCGGGCTCCCTCCCACTACCCCACTTCCCGGCTGTGGAAACAGCATGATTCCTTCTGCCCGCGGAGCGGTGTTATCTTTTATTTTCGACTTGAAAAAGGGCATCGGATCAATCGATTCACCGGTAGCGGTCTCCATCACATCCAGATGCAGATGCGGACCGAATGAATAACCGGTATTACCGCTCCAGGCTATTTGCTGCCCGGCCTTCACCGGATATTCACCCGGCTCGGGAACAATCTCGACTTCCCAATCTTCTTTTTCATATTGCAGTTTCTCCACTCTCCGGGCAATATCGGGCATGAAACCGCTCAAGTGTCGGTTGATTGTCGTATAACCGTTGTTATACACCACATCGAGTACATGTCCCGACCCATTGGTGACGCGAATACGGGAAATATATCCGTCGGCGAGCGCACGTACCGGTTTGCCAATGACACCCTGAGTCTTGAAATCGAGCCCTCCATGAAAATGGTTAGCCCGGATTTCTCCGAAGTTGCCGCTCAGAGTCAGTGTAAAGTCAAATGGAGAAACAAAAGTAGCCTGCTTCACATCTTGTGAATGTCCCTGAATGCTGCAGGCAAGCATCAAGGCAACTATATACTGTTTCATGTAGTTTGCTTAAAAATGGAATCTTTGCAAAAATACATCATTCCTGCCATATTAGAAAACAGAAGGGTGGATTTTATTCCTATCCGCCACCCTACTATCATTCTGCTGTAAAACATCCCTACATGGATAACAACGTAAGCAGAATTTTCCTACATTGTGCCATGTTTAACCCTTAATAGAGTAACGTTATGATTATCGGAGTACCTAAGGAGATTAAGAACAACGAGAACCGTGTGGGCATGACGCCCTCGGGAGTCGCCGAGTTAGTGAAACGCGGGCATACTGTATACATACAGCACACCGCAGGAGAGAACAGTGGTTTTCAGGACGAGGCATATACAGCCGTAGGAGCACAAATACTGCCCACTATGGAAGAGACATACGCTATGGCCCAGATGATAGTAAAAGTAAAAGAACCTATCGCACCGGAGTACAGACTGATCCGCAAAGGACAGTTGTTGTTCACTTATTTCCATTTCGCTTCCGATAGAGAGTTGACTCTTGCCATGATAGAGAACGGCTCGGTCTGCCTGGCTTACGAAACAGTGGAAAAAGCCGACCATTCTCTCCCGCTGCTGATACCTATGAGTGAAGTAGCAGGACGCATGGCCATACAGGAAGGTGCCCGTTTTCTGGAAAAGCCACAAGGTGGAAAAGGCATTTTGCCGGGTGGTGTACCGGGGGTAAAGCCGGCAAAAGTGTTAATCCTGGGTGGAGGGATCGTAGGTAGTAATGCGGCCCAGATGGCAGCCGGATTGGGAGCCGATGTCACAATTGCAGACATCAACCTGAGCCGTCTTCGCTACCTGAGCGAGACGTTACCGAAAAATGTAAAAACACTATACGCCTCGGAAGTGAGGCTGAAAAAAGAGTTGCCGGACGTGGATCTTGTAGTAGGTTCGGTACTGATTCCGGGAGACAAGGCTCCGCACCTGATCACCCGTGATATGCTGAAAATGATGCAACCGGGTACGGTATTGGTAGATGTAGCCATCGACCAGGGAGGATGTTTCGAGACTTCGCATCCCACAACTCATAGTGAACCGACGTATGTAGTCGATGGAATCGTACATTATGCTGTAGCCAATATTCCGGGGGCAGTGCCTTACACCTCTACATTGGCATTGACCAACGCCACTCTGCCCTATGTCATAGCATTGGCAAACAAAGGATGGAGAAAGGCATGCAAGGAAGATCCGGCGCTGGCTTTAGGTCTGAATGTGGTAGAAGGGAAAGTGGTATATCGAGCGATAGCCGATGTATTCGGCCTGAAATACGAGCAATTGAACTTAGAATAAAAGAGTTTCACCACGGAGTAACAGAGGGTTAAGCGTCATTATTCTACCCTGTGATTACCCCGTGGTGAAATCCGCAGTGCTTCTCCCGGCACTGTTTATAACCCGGCAGAACGTATCTTGTCCGAAGCCCTCCGGTATCCTTCTAAAAGTTCTTTCATCACTTCGTCCACACTTTGTCTACGGCGGAACAGGGCAGCAACCTGTCCTATCTCGAGTTCTCCTTCCTCCAGGTCTCCTTCAAAGATTCCTTTCTTGGCACGACCTCTACCCAACAGTTCACGAAGTTCCTCGGCAGAAGCCCCCCGTCCTTCAGCGGCCTCTACCCTATCACGAAACGAATTGGTCACAAGCCGGGTCGGTGCGAGTTTTTTGAGCAATAATTTGGTATCGCCTTCGTTCAGCCGCAAGCAATACTCTTTAAAAATGTCGCTTGCCGAACTTTCATCCGTCAAAGCAAAACGGGTGCCCATCTGAACTCCTTCGGCTCCCAACGCCATCAGGGCAAAAATCGCCTCTCCCGTACCAATGCCTCCGGCTGCAATCAAAGGTAAAGTGGTGGCTTCACGCACTGCCGGAATCAGGCAAAGAGTTGTAGTCTCTTCCCGCCCGTTATGTCCGCCGGCTTCAAATCCTTCAGCCACTATGGCATCGACTCCCGCCTCTTCACATTTCATGGCAAATTTGGAGGAAGAAACGACATGTGCCACTGTGATGCCGCGCTCTTTCAACCATCCGGTCCACGTTTTCGGATTTCCGGCGGAGGTAAATACGATTTTGACGCCTTCCTCCACCACGATGTTCATGATTTCCTCTATCTGTGGGTACATCAACGGAATATTTACCCCGAAAGGTTTGTCGGTAGCCGCCCGGCATTTACGAATATGTTCACGCAAAACGTCGGGATACATCGAACCGGAGCCTATCAGTCCCAGACCACCGGCATTACTGACAGCCGAAGCAAGCTTCCAGCCGCTACACCACACCATACCTCCCTGAATAATGGGATACTGAATACCGAAAAGAGAAGAAATTCTGTTCATAGTTATATCGTTTTTTGAAAAAGGAACAAGGATACCTTTGTTTATCTTTTAACAAATTCAGTGCACAATCGGTTCAGGAAGCAGCACTGTTGTTGAATCGCCATAAGCCTTCAGCACCTCCAACGTGCGCGATCTCCGGTTGCGTCCCTTCTTGTCCCAGAAGTCCTTTGTAAAAATGGTCATTAAATCAAGTCCGCCAATCGTACCTCCATTCACGGTCACGCCGCTTTTTCCAAGTTTCATGGCAGAGGTATGTACCATGCTCTGCGTAGGCACCATCATTCCATTGGCACGTTCGCCAAACAGATTATGCCTCAATCCACTGGAACGTATCTCTTCGTATGAACTGCGTATACCTTTATCATATACATTCTTAGCCCAGTTGGAAGGAACCGTCTGATACAACTCGACAAACGGATCTCCCCTCCATGTATCGGCATCTACCCGAATCTTCTTTTGATAAATAGGATCCCAATTATATTTGGTATTGGCCGTATAGGGACGGAGGGTCAGCACCACCTTCTTCTTTTCAAGTACCTGCGGAAGCGTTTCATCCAATCTCAGACCGGGCCGTTCCTTCGACATTTTAGGAACAGTCGGCGAACTGTTGAAATCAATCTGTTTCACAGCATCCATATTCAGCTTAATATCCTCTTTGCCATTCAGGATGCGCTGCAGATTCACCGAATCTTTCGCGGTCCATTGGGCATGAAGGGTCACTGCCATCCCTAAAGACAGCATCAGAAAGACAATACGTTTCATCTGATTTAATTTTTTACCACCAACGGTATCCGCTTCCGCAAAGGGGCTCGTCAAAGCATGCGTCGATGGTCCATGCCGTACGAGGATACTGTCTGTTTTCCCACCAGCGACGGTATCGGGCAGCAGCATCGAGCAACTCTTCATCAGTCAGGAAATAGATACCTTCATAGTTCTCGGCATTGGCTCTCACCATTTTGCAGCCAAACGAAGCATAATGACCTAACCGGATGGTTTCCACAATCCACAACATACATTCACCCAAGCGGACCTTGCCACTATAATAAGCAGACACCGGCGGAAGCGGAAAAGAAGTGATCAAAGTCAGATCTTCGGCATAATTGAGCAATGTCGGAATATCCTTCTCCGTAAATTTAGGTACTTCTACAAAGCCCTTCGGACTCTTGGTATTATAATTTCCCGCTTTGAGTTGCCTTACGAAAAGGTCTACATCGGGGTTGTTGTAATCTAATGTCTCTTCGCTGCAACTTACGCAAGTAAGCAATGACAGAACAAGTGTGAGCAGCATTAAAAATGTTTTTTTCATAACATCCGTACTAAATGGTTAATAGGTCATACGCAGACCGCAAATCAGGTTAAAATTCGTAGGCCTCGCCGAACGTACTGTTTCCAGTTTGGAGTCTGTCTTGAAATGGTGCGTTACTCCCGGTTCGGCAAATAAAGCCAGTTTATCATTAATCTTATAATTCATTCCTACGCCCGCAGTCAGAGCCAGCTGCACAGGTTCATTCTTAAAACTGTTATCCGGCGCTCCCGCTATGCACTTATCTGCAACTCCGCCTACCGAAGCATATAGATCAAATTTGGGAGTTTCCGCCAGCGTCACATTCAGTTTTACGGGAATTCCCAGATAATGCAGATTCTGTTCGGCACGCAGGTTTGAATACAATAAACCGGTTTCGACAGCTAAATGTTTATTTATTTTTTTCTCTACCGTCAGTCCGGCAGTTACGGGCATCTTGTACTTACCGTTAGCGGCAGGCAAAGCGGTACCCACAGCAGCTTTCACAGCCCATGTCCTCGATTTGTCCGCCACAACTGTGTGATCGTCCGGCCGGGGTCCATCAGCAGAACTTACCAAAGCCCCACCTTCTCCACCAGCTTGCCAATAACTTTTGTCCGGATGATTATTTTGTCTCCTGCGTGTAGTCGTAGAAGAGAAACTGAATGACATGGAGACCGTAACCGATACCGAATCATCTTCCTCTCCCGATGATTGTGCCAAAACACCGGAACGCTTGGGAGCCGGTTTACCCAAAAACGGTTCGGAGCGCATAGGGGTAAAATCCTGTTTCACCACGTCTCCATCCAGATGTGTTGTATTTCCGCTGACAACCGCCACTTGGGTAAAAGCTTCTTCTATCTCCGCTTTCGGAGAGAAGAACCAGAAAGCAGCCGACGAAGCAGCCAATACCAGCAGTACGGAAGCTGCTGCCGCTACACGAAAGAAAACTACTTTCCGGTGATGGCTGCGCACCATCATCTCAGAATTCAGTTCTTCCCAGAAACCGTCCCGCACGGTCATTTCGGCATTTCCCAGACGGGAACGGAACAGATCGGTTATTTCATCATTTTCTTTCTTCATGGTTTCTATATTCTTTAATCCTTTTTGCTAATAAAAACTTGGCCCGGTGCAACTGCGAAGTGGATGAATGCTCTTTGATACCCAGCATATCGGCTATCTCTTTGTGCGACTTCTCTTCAAACACATAAAGGTTGAAAACCGTCCGGCACCCATCGGGCAGATCTGCGACGAACTTCATCAACTGTTCTTCGGAAATTCGCCCTGCCTCCCCTCCTTCCGGAAGGTCGGGGATGTCAGGTAGCTGTTCCTCGTGTACCTCCAACTGACTAACCCGCTTTTGCCTTCGCAGGTAATCCAGTGCCTGAGTCACCATCACCCGGGTCACCCACGTTCCGAGCGAAGCCTCGCCACGAAACGAAAAGTTGGTGAATATTTTGATGAAACCGTCATGCAGTACATCGTGCGCCGCTTCCATATCGCCCGTATAGCGGAAACATACCGCCAGCATTTGCCTCGAGTATAGGGTATAAAGTTCCTTCCGAGCCGAATCCTTTCCTGCCCGACAGCCCTTTATCAGTTCTATCTCGTTTTCCAATGTCAATTGCCTTTTTAAAATCGAACGTATGTCTGCGTCGTTTGTCTATTAGACGCAAGGATGCAGCGAATGCTGCAAACGAAAATGAAAAAAGAAGTTAAAATAATCGTTTTAACGATCAAGGTCCTCAAACGATCGACCGTGAACGATGAATGTGATCTGCGATGAAGTGTTTTTTTCAAACAATAAACGATGAACAACTTGCAGCCTCAACGCACAATTTGTCCACCGTTCATCATTACTTGTTAAAGATCATTCATCGTTTGGAAATCAGCATGCCTTGAAACTCATATCGAGTCCTTTCACCGAATGGGTAAGGGCACCAACTGAAATAAAGTCTACACCACACTCGGCATAGTCGCGAAGCGTATCGAACGTGATGCCGCCCGACGATTCGGTTTCATACTTTCCGCCGATCATCTCAACAGCCTTCTTTGTATTTTCGGGAGTAAAGTTATCGAGCATGATGCGGTCTACTCCGCCGATGCTCAATACTTGCCGGAGTTCATCGAAGTTGCGCACCTCGATTTCGATCTTGAGATCTTTTCCTTTCTCCTTGCAATACTCCTTGGCACGGTTGATAGCTTTATCAATGCCACCGGCAAAGTCCACATGATTGTCTTTCAGGAGAATCATATCGAAAAGTCCGATACGGTGATTCACGCCGCCGCCAATCTTTACCGCCGCTTTTTCAAGCATACGGAGTCCGGGAGTAGTCTTGCGGGTATCCAGCACACGTGTTTTCGTGCCTTCCAACTGCTTCACGTATTTGCGTGTCATAGTGGCAATACCGCTCATGCGCTGCATCACGTTCAGCATCAGACGTTCTGTCTGGAGCAGAGACTGAATCTTACCTTCCACAATCATTGCCACATCACCCGGTTTCACTTCGGCACCATCGTTAATAAATACCTCGACTTTCATCGTCGGGTCGAAACGGTGGAATATTTCTTTGGCAATTTCGATGCCGGCCAACACGCCTGCTTCTTTGATTAAAAGTTTCGATTTTCCCATTGCAGTGGCGGGAATACAGGAAAGTGTTGTGTGGTCGCCATCACCTATGTCTTCGGCAAAGGCCAGATCGATCAGTCTGTCTATTAACTCATTCATTGGTTTTATCTATTCTTATTTGATTTATTAAATATTTGTTCTGTACTCTGCGGAAGAAGCAGTTTATCCGGAAATTGCCGTTGGCAGTGGTCAGGGTACCGATAATAAAACTCGATTCATCCCGCTTACCTTCATGGTTTACATTAAAACCACTGACCTTATTGCTACTGAAAAAAGCGGCAAGTGTTCCTTCAGCTGCCTGCCTGTCTACACTCTCCGAGCGATTCTGAATCACCAGATTCACCTTCTCTCCCAAATACCTGTTCAGCTCTTGGGAGTTTCCTTTCTTAAACGCAACGACCACGCCCACCGGTATGTCCTGTGCGAAGAGCGAAGTTACAGCGAATACGAGTCCGGCCATCCATAAAAGTACCCGTTTTTTCATAATCACAAGTATTATCGATACGCAAAGGTAAGTATTTAATGCTAAAAACAATATTTTTTTCTTATTTTTGTGCAATAAACAAGAGTTTGCACTTGAATGAAAACAACCCTTATCGTCGTAGGACGGACTGTAGAGCAGCATTATATCACTGCAATCAACGATTACATAGAGCGTACCAAACACTTCATTTCTTTCGATATGGAGGTGATTCCAGAATTGAAAAATACGAAAAGCCTGACACCCGAGCAACAGAAAGAGAAGGAAGGCGAACTGATAGCCAAAGCCCTTCAGCCGGGAGACGTGGTTGTGTTGCTGGACGAACACGGAAAAGAGATGCGGTCGGTGGAGTTTGCCCGCTGGATGGAGAAGAAGTTGGTAAACGTCAACAAACGCCTGGTATTTATTATAGGAGGACCTTATGGCTTTTCACAAAAGGTATATGACGCGGCACACGAAAAGATATCCATGTCAAAAATGACTTTTTCGCACCAGATGATCCGCCTGATCTTTGTAGAACAGATATACAGGGCCATGACCATACTGAACGGCGGACCCTATCACCATGAATAGGGTCATCCCCTATTCATGATTCATCAACCGGTGGATTGCCATCTCTTCGTATTTCGTCCCCGGACGACCGTAATTGGCATACGGATAAATCGAAATGCCGCCACGAGGGGTGAAGATGCCGGTCACTTCAATGTATTTAGGATCCATCAGGCGGATCAGATCTTTCATGATTATGTTTACGCAGTCTTCGTGAAAGGCACCGTGATTGCGGAAACTGAACAGATAAAGTTTGAGGCTCTTACTCTCCACCATCTTCACATCGGGCAGGTAGCTGATACGTATTTCCGCAAAATCCGGCTGTCCGGTTATGGGGCATAGGCTGGTAAACTCCGGACAGTTGAAACGTACCCAGTAATCATTCTCAGGATGTTTGTTATCGAAGGCTTCCAATACCTCGGGAGCATAATCCTGCTTATATTCGGTCTTTCTTCCCAACAAAGAAAGCTGCTCTTTCAATTCGGTCATAATCTATTAATAATTAACGGTTTCTTTTACTTAAATACTCTTCCAGTCCCTGTTTGCGTAACTTACATGCCGGACAATGTCCGCATCCGTCGGCGGGAATCCCGTTGTAACAGGTCAGTGTCTCGTTCCGCACAAGATCGAACACACCGAGTTCGTCCGCCAGCGCCCAGGTTTCGGCTTTATCGATCCACATCAACGGAGTGTGAATGACGAACTGTTCATCCATCGCCAGGTTCAAGGTGACATTCAGCGACTTGATGAACGAATCCCGGCAATCGGGATAACCGCTATAATCGGTCTGTGAAACTCCCGTAACCAGATGGAAAGCTCCCTGCTCACGAGCAAAGACAGCGGCAATGCTCAGGAAAAACAGGTTGCGTCCCGGCACAAAAGTATTCGGAAATGAATCTTTGGGCTTGTCTTCGTCCATCGAGATACTGGTATCTGTCAATGAATTGCTGCCAAGGCTTCCGATAAAAGAGGTATCCATTACATGAAATTCCACTCCTGCCCTTTCGGCTATTCCCCGGGCCAACTCCACTTCGTGTGCATGCTTCTGCCCGTACAGGAAACTGAGCGCATATACTTTCTTAAAGTGTTTCTTCGCCCAGAAGAGACACGTTGTCGAATCCTGTCCACCACTGAACAGGACTACTGCTGAATCATTTTTCATCATTTATATTCTTGAAAATGTTGTTTTAAATTCTCCTATCAGATATCCTTTACCTTCAGTACATTGTAGGAGATGTCCGTATCGTAGACATCGCTTCCGTCAATTCGCTTAACGGCTTTCACGACACGGATGGTAATCGGAAGAATAATCACTTCGTAGAGAGACTTCAGTACGATTTGAGTACCCATCATCACCAGCAGTTCCGGCCAGGCAATCAGTCCTCCGAATGCTATGGGGAAGAAAATCAGTGAGTCGGCAGTTTCTCCCACCATCGTCGACCAAATGGCACGGGAGGAAAAGTTACGTCCGCCACTGGCCACTTTCATTTTACTCATGACGTAGGCATTGAGGAACGAACCGACCAGAAAAGCCAGCAGACTGGCTACTACGATACGGGGGGCCATGCCGAATACAAAATCAAAATGCTGTTCGCCTTCCCAGAAAGGGGCCGCCGGCAATGCCACGGCAATCAGTCCGAGGGCTACTACAAAGAAGTTCATGGCAAAGCCACTCCAGATAATCAAACGGGCTTTTTTGAACCCCCATACTTCGGCTATACAGTCGTTGATAATGTAAGAGATGGGAAATACCAGCAATCCGGCAGTAACAGTGATACTGCCTACCTGAATAACTTTGGTTTCAAGAAGATTGGCTGCAATCAGGCAAACATTGAACAGAATGCCGAGCAACATGAAGGGTACGGATACTTTTTCTTTCATAATTCCTGTTTTTTACGTGGTGTTCTAGAATACACGACCGTTATTCACGGCATCATACGTTTTCGGGCGGCAAAGGTAACAATTCTTTTTTAATCGACAAAATAACAATATATGTAACGGGGCATTACATATATTGTTATCGGAATAACATATAATGTAATGCCCCGTCAGAATAGGACATCATACAATGATCACTTAACGTGCCTAAACCGTTATCCTTTACGAGAAATCTTTCAAATCCTGCTGCAATCTTTTACGGATCAGGAACAGACGGCTCTTGATAGTCCCTACCGGTAAATCCATCTTCTCGGCTATCTCACGATACTTGAACCCAGCCACGAACATCATAAAAGGCTTCTTCAGGTCTTCGGGAACGGCATTAATCACTTTGTAGAGCTCCTTCAGGTCGTAGATCGTCTCAAACCGGTTCCCTTCCTCGCCTTCCGTCATGGTTTGTGCATAGAGATTATAAGTAGAGTCGGTCATGTCTACTTCGCGCAATGACTTACGGTAATTATTGATAAAGATATTGCGCATGATGGTATACATCCATCCCTTGAAATTCTGGGTATGCACAAATTTCTCTTTGTTGTCCAATGCCTTCAACAGACAATCCTGTACCAGATCATTGGCCGACTCCCTGTCGGCAGTCAATTTATACGCAAAATGCTCCAGTTCGGGCTGCATAGCCACTATCTTATGGGTAATATTCATCTTTTCCATTGCTCTTTTTCCTTTCTAATTATCGAATATGCAAAGATTCGCATTTTAAACGGTCTATGCTATAGCAATTCTTCCGCATAATTTGGCGATTTTTCCCTCGCCCCCTCAACCATTTCCCATTTAAGTTGTTCAATAGGGCAATTCACCTAAAACTTAACTTATAATGAAAACATTTTTTAGATCTGTAGCTATGCTACTCGGACTGGGACTCTTGCCTGTAGCGGCACATGCCCAGAAAAAAGTAATCATCGAAGATGAAGAACCGAACTCCGTGATGTTTGTATCGACAAACAAAGCCGGAGACGAGATTATCCGGATAATGAACGAAACACGCCTCCCGCGTTTCCACGAACCGAAGGCTCCACGCTTTGTACTGACCGACCGACAAGGAAAATTCGCACTGGGTATTGGTGGATATGTCCGGGCAACTGCCGAATATGACTTCGGAGGTATTGTGAAGGATGTGGATTTCTATCCGGCACTGATCCCCAACAAAGGTTCTGCCGACCGTGCCCGCAACCAGTTCCAGATGGATATCAGCACTTCCACCCTCTTCCTGAAGCTGGTGGGACATACCAAACGTTTAGGGGATTTCGTTGTTTACACCGCTGCAAACTTCCGTGGAGACGGAAAAACCTTCGAACTGCAAAATGCTTATGCCACCTTCCTCGGCTTTACCCTGGGATACAGTTATGGTAACTTTATGGACCTGGCCGCCCTACCGCCCACCATCGACTTCGCCGGCCCTAACGGCTCAGCTTTCTATCGTACCACCCAATTGAGCTACATGTGTGACAAACTGAAAAATTGGAAATTCGGCGTCGGTGTCGAAATGCCTTCGGTAGACGGTACCACGAACCAGTATCTTACCATCAACACCCAGCGTATGCCGGACTTTACCGCTTCAGCACAGTATAACTGGAATGCCAACAGCCACCTGAAACTGGCCGCCATCGTACGCAGCATGACTTACTCGAGTTCTGTGGACAACAAGGCACATTCAAAAGCCGGATACGGCCTTCAGGCTTCGACTTCCTTCAACGTAACTCCGAAATGGCAGGTATACGGACAGGTGAATTACGGAAAAGGAATCGGACAATATCTGAATGATTTGAGTAACCTGAATGTGGATATCGTTCCCAATCCGGAGAAAGAAGGGCGTATGCAGACGCTCCCCATGTTGGGATGGTTCGCCGGGCTGCAATATAACATCAGCAAAAACGTCTTTGTATCGGGCACTTACAGTCTGTCACGTCTTTATTCGGAACATACCTATCCGAGCGACGAGCCCGATATGTACCGGAAAGGCCAATACCTGGTAGCCAACCTGTTCTGGAATGTAACCAGCAACTTGCAGGTAGGTGCCGAATATCTAAGGGGCTGGCGCACAGACTTCAGCAGCAATACCCGCCATGCCAACCGTATGAATGCATTGGTACAATATTCGTTCTAACTTTTTATAAATCTCTCCGAACTCTAACGTAAAAAAAGTCTAAGGACGAACCTTGCCCCGTCTCTGTTGTTACCCTACGGAGATGGGGCTAAAAATAAAATTTCACCACACAGGGATTATCATCTTCCACCCTTTTACTCAGCACCCGATATTCTTCCTCGGGAAGGATACTTTTATAATTCTCCAGCTCTTCTGTCGGAACGATACAAAGCATAAAATCCTCGGTTAACACTTCCGGATCGATTCGGATACCCTCTCGTGTCTTCTCAAAATAGAAGACAGCTCCATCCTTTTTACGATAAAAAAGATTTGTGTATTTCCATTTGGGCTTGGATGCCAAGCTGAGCAATTGAGCATAATAGTACTTTCCGTTTTGGTACTGATTGGTGAAATTAAAGGCTATTTTACCGGTTTCACGATATTCGTTCAGCCGCCTGTCCTCCTCCCTGCGTGTGTCCGGATTCGAATTGAAATGATATTGTGCTATATTTATATTCTGTTCTCCCATATCCCAGCGATAGGCTACACGGAAGCTATCGCTCGTAAGTTCGTAGACCTCTTCATAAAAAGCGGGAGCAAAGTAAGCTTTGCCCTGATAGGAATAGAACATATCCCTACAAGCCCAGTTCAACCAGAAATCATCGGACTAGAACTCATTGATCAACTTCGCCGAATCGGCATCCAACCGCATGATACAAGCCCCGTCATCCTTGTTCTGCGCCGACCACGTCAGCAGATCGCCATCCGGAGTCAGTCCAATCTCCTGAAAGTTCATTTTCTGCGGCAATATCTTTCTGTCTATAAACGAACCATCCAAACGATAGGTATACATCGATCCGAAAGGAGATAACATATATACCCGGTTCCGCTGCTCACTAATAACGGCATCATAAACCTGTGAATATTCACCGGGACCCTGTCCTACTCGCCCGATAGAACGAAGGTAGTTCCCCTTCTTGTCAAAAGCCATCAACGTGATATGCCTGAAGGTGGGATAATCCTGAGTCAATATATAAGTAGTATCCCCGGAAACCCGTACTCTCAAGATTCTGGCCAGCAGACAACTGTCCGAAGTTTCCAACGGAATCACTTCAACTTTAGAAAAGAAATCGGAAACAGAAACAGGAGTTTCCTTCAACTCTACTTTCAGAACATCGGGCTCTTCCACAGAGGGAGTCCGATTACAAGAGCTGCAAACAAAGCTCAGAGCAACGAGGAAAAGAATAAATGTGTTTTTCATATCTTGCGGGATTAGAAAAACAAAGATAAATTTAATTAAGCAGTATATCAAAAAAAGGGACCGGATAATTTAGTCTATCCGATCCCTTTTTGAGGTTTATATAAATAAAGATTAGCCTATAAGGGTTGCATCAGAACTTATAGTCGAGACCGATACCGAACACTTTGTTGGTACGGGTGAAGACATCTTTTCCGGCGATTCCGGTACCCCCATAGTTAGGAGTCTCTTTTGTATATTTATCGTAATCGGTCCAGAAATAAGCGACATTCAATTTCAGGTTCTTCGCAATATCGAATCCGGCACCGAAACCGTATGAATAAGAGCTGACTGCAAAACTCATATCACTCTGATAATTATCACCCACACCATATTTGGTACGTTGCATACCGGCACTTACCTGAGCCCATTTACACACATCCCATTCGATACCTCCCAGATACTCGTTGGTACCCTGTTTGATGAAATGCTGTTTGCCCATAGTCTGACCGGTCACAGGATCTTTAGCATCGGCCATACGTGCATTGGTATCGAAGAAATGATGATAGCCAACTGAAGCACGAAGTACAGGAAGAATTTCATAAGAAACACCTACTGTCAGCAGAGCCGGAATGTCATGCGGAGTATTTACCCCATTCGCAAACAGTCCTGTATTATCTATACGGGTCTTGTTCTCTACATTCAATTTGGTGTTAAACTCGTATTTCACACCGATGTTCCATTTATTCATCTTAAAGTCCAGACCCAGAATAGGAGTTACTCCCCAACCGGTTTGGTCACAATCCAGTTCTTTATCGGCCGTCAGTCCGGCAACCTTGGTTGCTTCTTTTGCAATGGCATCATATTTTGCATAATTAGCCAGATCATTTGCAGCCAGATAAGCATCTGCGGCTGTTCTGGCCTGCTTGGCATAATCACTGAAATACTTATTCACGTTTACCATTTCTCCACCACCGATGTTAGCCTCAATGTTACGAATGTGTCCTTCGTAACCATTGCTTACGTAGTTCATACGCACACCGGCAAATGCAGACAAGTAATCTGTGATTCTATATGTGGCACCCAGCTGAAGGCCAAAAATCATTTGCTTACCACGCATGTAGCTGTCAACAGAGTATTTATTGGTTCCATTAAAAATGTTAATCGGCAGAACACCTTTATCCACCATTTCATTGCCCGCAGCTACCAACATGCCGGGTACTACAGATACCAATGACTCAAATGAACCCAGCCCTTCATTAAAAGTAGCCTTACCGCCACCACCGGTTACCGCAAAATTCCCCGAAAATGCCCACTTATCCTTCTTATATACTGCAAATACACTGGGAATGAACGGAGCCGAAGCTTCTCCTTTATATACTTTGGTAGCGTTTCCTCCAAACCCTGCAAACGGAGCGAAAGTAGAAGTGATAGTTCTTGTCTGGAACGCACTCTGTCCGTTGAGTGACAAGTGAAAGCCGTTTTCCATGAAAGCCACACCCGCCGGATTGGAATATACCGCGTCAATTTGTGTAGAAGCATCACGAGCCAACATTCTCAAAAACAATACGTGCTGATTGGTATTCGTCAGGAGACCTCCCGCAAAAGTTGAAGTTGAAACGATTAGCAACCCGATGCTAATCAAGAATAATTTTCTCATCTAAATCTTTTTTAAGTTATTTCGGGCGCAAAGGTACAATAATATTGCACATGACGAATATTTTTGTGCACCTAATTTCCATTTCACAAACAAATTAATTGAAAACACAAACTGTTTCTACTGAAACGAATAAGAATCCGGAGAAAGAAATGCCGCCCCCGGACACAAACATTACTCTCCCCATAAACGTTCTATTATTATAGAATGTAAAATAAGAAAATTATGGCATATACAATCGCATTTTTTGGTACCAAACCTTATGATGAAGCTTCCTTCAACGAGAAAAACAAGGAATTCGGATTCGAACTCCGATTTTTCAAAGGTCATCTGAACCGACACAACGTATTGCTGACTCAGGGAGTGGATGCCGTCTGCATCTTTGTCAACGATACCGCAGATGCCGAAGTAATCAGAACAATGGCTGCCAACGGAGTAAAACTACTCGCCCTTCGTTGTGCTGGTTATAATAATGTAGACTTGAAAGCTGCAGCCGACAACGGTGTAACCGTTGTTCGTGTTCCTGCCTATTCTCCATACGCAGTAGCCGAATATACAGTGGCACTGATGCTCTCGCTCAACCGGAAAATTCCACGGGCATCATGGCGCACCCGGGATGGAAACTTTTCACTGCACGGACTGTTAGGCTTCGATATGCATGGAAAGACAGCCGGTATCATCGGTACGGGAAAGATAGCCAAAATACTGATACATATATTAAAAGGGTTCGGCATGAACATACTGGCGTATGACCTTTATCCGGATTACAACTTTGCCAGAGAGAATCAAATAGTATACACCACACTCGACGAGTTGTATCACAGTTCGGACATCATCTCACTACACTGCCCCCTCACGGAGCAGACCAAGTATCTGATCAACGACTACTCCATCAGTAAGATGAAAGACGGCGTAATGATCATCAACACCGGCCGTGGACAACTGATCCACACCAATGCACTGATCGAGGGACTGAAAAATAAAAAGATCGGTTCGGCCGGACTGGATGTATATGAAGAGGAGAGCGAGTACTTCTATGAAGACAAATCGGACCGTATCATCGACGACGATGTACTGGCACGATTGCTGTCGTTCAATAATGTAATCGTAACCTCCCATCAGGCTTTCTTTACCCGTGAAGCGCTGGCCAACATCGCAGCAACGACTCTGGAGAATATACGGGATTTCAAAAATCAGAAGCCTTTGGTGAACGAAGTCAAGTTGAGCAATGCCTAAAGGCATCAAAAAGAAGCTTCGGTTGCAATAGTGCCACCGCTTCCTGCGAAAGAAGCGGCAGACCTTATTAGGTTTGCCCGAACTTTAACGTATAATGTCCGGGATGGCTGTTCATCAATCATTCCTTTTCTTAGACGAAAAATATAATTGACTCATAACTATTTCTTTTTAAATCAAGTTCCTACTCTATTATGGATTTTCGGTTCCTCTGTTCAGAGTCAACACTCTATAATACTCTCTAATATGGGTTCTCCTCTCAGCGGAGCATAAATAGTGACTTTGGCAAAACCATACTTGGGCTCGCGGATTAGTGATTCAGTCATACAGATGAAGCGGTAGTTATATCCGCTTACCAATTGCTTGGCAACCAGAAGCGGAGTATAGTCCACACCCTTCAATGTCATGCAAGTACGGAATATCTCTTTCTCCTGATCCGTCAACGGTTTGAATTCTCCCCAGCCCCCTATTATCGGGTTCGCTTTCTCCGAAGTAACCACCTCATAAGAGAATACATCTTCGTAAAGCACTTCCTCAGAGTCACGGTAATAGGCAAACTGAATCTCTACCTGCCCCGGCTGTAAAAACCGGAAGATAAAAGACTGTACAGACGTTCCTCCCGGAGTATCGGCATCTTCTGACAATTCCTCTACAAGGGCAACTCCGCCGGTCAGGCGTACTAAAGCGTAACGATAACCAGTACCTGCTTGTGAGGTACGTTTGATGGTGATTGTATCACCCACTTTGAATACTTTTTCAATCATAACAATACGTGTTTTTTGAAAGATTAATTCATTAAGAAAGGTTTTCTAATGGTCTGATATGCCGATCAGCCTTATCGAGAATAATCTGCCGAGAGAGACCTCCCGGCAGATTGGGTACTGTACATCACCTAAACCAGTTTCGTTGATGTGGTTCAAAGGTAGAAGGAAGGATTTTCAAATCAAAACATTTCGAGTAGGTTATTCTCTCATTTTTTCACTTTGAGTCTCTCATTTTTTCACTTGTCCTCAGTAATATTCTTATTATTAATATGTTGTACCCCCACCTGAAAATCTGTCGGAGTCACTCCAAACTTTCCCGAAAAGAGGCGATAAAGAGATTGAGTCGACATGCCACACTCCTGGGCTATCGTATCTACTGTATAATCGGGGTGGTTCTTTAACATCTTAGCCGCATACTCCAAACGAAGATTATTAATATACTTCGAAAAGCTCATTCCCGCATACTGCTTGAAAAGAGGAGCAAATTTATTTTTGGGAATATAGATTGTCTTGATCAGTTCCTCCCTCGAAAAGTCCGGCTGAAGATAGAGCTGACGGCTAATGATCTCGTGTTCCAACTTGTCGAACAATATCCTATCGTGTATGTCATTTCCATCTCCGGCTTGAGGTTCCGGAACAACAGTTGTTTCCGCTTTCCCGTCCTTATCGGTTGATAGCGATCCCCCACCTGCGGACATCCTTAAATTCTGCTCCCTCTCCAATTGCTCTTTCAGAATAAGATTCTCCTCCTTTTTCCGATACAATTCTTCTTTATGTATCAGCAAATCTTCGATAGTGCCTACCATCGCCTTATTTTTGCGACGTATAATCCGGTTATGCCGTATCGTCCGCCACAAAAGCACACCCAACAGAAAAACGATACAGAGGGTAAATACCAATAAGAGATTCCTCTTTTGCATATCAGCCGCCTGCTGCTGGATGAACAAATCCTTTTCATTCGTTTCATAAACAGCTGCCAATTCCAATGCCGCACTTTTTTGTTCACGATTCTTAATGCTGTCGCGCAACACAGCCAACTGCTCAAAATATCTTGCAGCAGTACGGTAATCGCCCTTATCACGATAAGCCCATCCAAGAGATCTCTTGATCGTAGTCATGTAATAGTTCACCGTATCCCCCCGCATGATATACATCTTCTCACGGGCGGCATTCATCCGGATCACTTGGTCATACATCTTCCTGTCGAACAAATAAGGCATAATCAGGTAATCGTCACGGTCATATTCCTCACTTTCCGCCAGGAATTTCCGGTAGTAACGTTCGGCCTCTTCCGCCTGCCCCAACCGAAAAAGAACGACAGCATAATGGGCATACATTGCTTTTTTCTCCTTTGCACTCAACCCCTCCATCGGAGT
Source organism: Bacteroides fragilis NCTC 9343 (assembly GCF_000025985.1). Classification (NCBI taxonomy): domain Bacteria; kingdom Pseudomonadati; phylum Bacteroidota; class Bacteroidia; order Bacteroidales; family Bacteroidaceae; genus Bacteroides; species Bacteroides fragilis. Next base: position 1,654,372 of record NC_003228.3, on the reverse strand, counting down.
TTCACTGCCGGTCTCTTCGGTCACCACCTTTTCCAACGCAGCCAGTGTCCTGAGAGCCTCCTCATTACGCCTGTCCGACTTCTGGAATATCAGTAAAGTGTTGTAATCATAACGCAGATTATCGTATTTATACCGATAGTCCGTCTTTGACATCATTTCAATCGCCTGTTCCAGATATTCATATCCCTTCTCCTTATTACCCTGATAATACAGCATTTTACCCATATTGAACAAAGCAACGGACTGCATGGCTTTATCCCCGCACTGCTCTGCCCTTTTTAAAAGTAAATAGACATACAGCGATTTTTTATTTTCATTATGCAAACAGTCGTAACAAGAGATCATGCGATGCACCTGTTCCATATAGTTCTTATCATTATTGCGCACCGAGTCACTGTCCAAAGCACGCTTATAGAACTTCAACGCCTTATAATATTGGCCAACATTGAAATATAAATCACCTTCCACCACATCCATCCGGAACATGGAAAGAGATTTCCGCTTTCTCAATTGTTCCATAACCTGCTGTGCCTTATCAAAATCGGAGAAAGTATATTTATATACGTTATCATCCGTTATCAAGCTGTCCGGCAAAGAGAGTATTTCGGCACAAACAGCCCCCGGAAACATCAATAAACGGAAAAGTAGTAACAGAATAACATACAATAACTTTCTCATATCTCTTATCTATTGGCTAATTTTAGAAGCACAAAAATAAGACAATGATATTGACAACAAAATTTTTCCTATCTCTTATTTACCGAACGTATTCAACTCTTTTCTGTTTGCCGGCTTTCAGAGAGTTGTCCATTTCTTTTCTATTTCCTTATTATAGCTTCTGATTCCTATAAAAAATGAACGTCTCAAACCATTTACATCCCCCGATTGTTTGGTTTATAAAATCTATTTATAAAAGAAAGGATATACATCATGAAAAAAGTAGTTCACCGCTCAGATACCCGCGGACGATCCGTATATGACTGGCTCGACAGCCATCACAGTTTCAGCTTTGACGAATATTACAATCCCGAACGGGTTCATTTCGGTGCTCTGAGGGTACTGAACGATGACCGGGTAGCCCCGGGTGAAGGTTTTCAGACCCATCCCCATAAAAATATGGAAATCGTCTCCATACCTTTAAAGGGTCTTCTGGCACATGGCGACAGTAAAAAGAACAGTCGTACCATTACTGTAGGCGATATTCAGGTGATGAGTGCCGGTACAGGCATTTATCATAGCGAGATGAACGGCAGCAAATCGGAACCGGTGGAATTTCTGCAAATATGGATCATACCGAAAGAACGGAACACTCATCCCCTCTATCAGGATTATGACATCCGGGGATTACTGAAAAAAGACGAACTGGCCTTCATACTATCACCTGACGGAAGTACACCTGCCAAACTATTGCAGGACACCTGGTTCTCGATGGGTGAGATAGGAGCCGGAAAGACAGTTGAATATACACTGCATGGGACGGATATGGGAGTCTACGTTTTCCTGATCGAAGGAGAAGTAAAGATAGATGATGTGATCCTGACTCGCCGCGACGGATTGGGAATATCCGAAATCAAGAATTTTGAGATAGAAACTCTGAAAGACTCTAAAATACTACTGATAGAAGTACCGATGTAAATTTAAAGTAATCGCTTATGTCAACCGATCATGTATCCACACATCCCGACTCCCCTCTTCACGGAAACGGGATCGGGAGTGAGGCTATCAACCTCGCTGCCATCCGGCAGGAGTACACCAAAGGCGGGCTGAAGGAAGGAGATCTTCCCGACAACCCGCTTTCTCTTTTCAACCGATGGCTCCACGAAGCTATCGATGCACAGGTAGACGAACCTACTGCCATGCTGGTAGGCACCGTATCTCCCGAAGGGCAACCATCGACCCGTACCGTACTGCTAAAGGATTTGCATGATGGAAAGTTTATCTTTTATACCAATTACGAAAGCCGGAAAGGTACCCATCTGGCAAAGAATCCGTATATTTCCCTCTCTTTCGTTTGGCACGCGCTGGAAAGGCAGGTACACATTGAAGGCATTGCCTCAAAAGTTCCTGCCGGAGAGTCTGATACCTATTTCCGCCAACGTCCCTACAAAAGCCGTATAGGAGCACGCATCTCTCCTCAAAGCCGTCCGTTGAAAAGCCGGATGCAACTGATTCGCAATTTCGTTGCAGAAGCAGCCCGATGGGTAGGCAGAGAAGTAGAGCGCCCCGCACACTGGGGAGGATATGCCGTCACTCCGCATCGGATCGAGTTCTGGCAAGGTAGGGCAAACCGGCTTCACGATCGCTTTCTATATTCCCTTCAACCGGACGGAAGCTGGCAGAAAGAGAGGCTTGCTCCCTGATATTTCCGGTTATTGTACTTGCGCAACCAACAAATAATACGTAATATTGCATCCATAAAATACATCCGCCTATGATTCTGGATTATATATACCACAGCGGGTTCGCCATCGAAGCAGAAGGTGTAACCCTTATCATTGATTATTACAAAGACTCTTCAGAAACGGAACTGAATAAAGGAATCGTGCACGACCGTCTGCTCCAACGTCCCGGAAAACTGTATGTGCTTGCCTCACATTTCCATCCCGACCACTTCAACCGGGAAGTACTGACATGGAAAGAGCAACGTCCGGATATCATCTATATCTTCTCAAAAGACATTCTGAAACACCATCGAGCACAGAAAGAAGATGCGATCTATATTAATAAAGGTGAGGAATACGAAGATGATATGCTACGTATTCAGGCATTCGGTTCTACGGATGTGGGCATCTCCTTTCTGATCCATCTGCAAGGCAAGAGCATTTTTCATGCCGGTGACCTGAACAACTGGCATTGGAGCGAAGAATCTACCGAACAAGAGATACGCAAAGCAGAAGGAGACTTCCTGGCAGAAATAAAATATCTTCAGGCAGCAGTTCCGACCATCGACCTGGTAATGTTTCCCGTAGACCGCCGAATGGGAAAAGATTACATGAAAGGAGCCCAACAATTCATCGAACGAATAAAAACTACTATATTTGTACCCATGCACTTTAGCGAAGACTACGAAGGAGGCAATGCCTTCCGATCTATAGCCGAAGCCGGCGGATGCCGTTTCATAACCATCACCCACCGGGGCGAAAGCTTTGATATATAACTAAATAAAACATACAATTATGAACAAACTGACACAAATTTTCCTCGTGTTATTTATGATTTGCCTGCCCGTGACGCTTTGGGCAGACAATGACAAAGATGATGATGACAGCAGATACCTTGCAGGCGCCGTGCCCGAAGTTGACGGACGGGTAGTTTTCAGCCGCGAATTCAGTATCCCCGGTATGTCGCAAGACGAAATCTATGAACGGATGCTCAAGTGGCTTGACGGACGCATGGCCCAGAACAAAAACAATAGCCGGGTGGTATATAAAGAAAAAGGAGTCATCGCCGCAGCCGGTGAAGAGTGGTTGGTATTCAGTTCTACCGCCCTTTCTCTGGACCGCACCTGGCTGACATACCAAGTCACCGTAAACTGCCAGCCCCAAAAGTGTACAATGGAGGTAGAGAAAATCCGATACACCTATCGTGAAAAAGAAAAATATGCGGCCGAAGAATGGATCACCGATAAATACGCTCTAAACAAAGCGAAAACGAAAATGGTACGTGGTCTAGCCAAATGGCGCAGAAAGACAGTCAACTTTGCCGACAACCTCTTTGAAGAAGCTGCAAAGGCACTGAGTCAGAAACCTATGGAAGCAAAAGCAGAAACCACTCCGAAAAAGCCTGCCGTAGTAACCGCTCCGAAAGTCGTGGTTATCGGTGATAATCAAGAGACTGGAAAAGTAGAAAAAGCAGCAGAACTTACCCCTGCAATTCCCGTTACCTCTCCAAGCACGATGTCGGGTTATAAAGAAGTAGCCCCCGACCAGGTTCCTGCCAATGCCATTCAGATGGGTGCAGGCCGACTGGTGATTGCTATCGGTTCTGATCCTTTCAATATGACCATGATGACAGCCAACGCCGGAGGATCCATAGGAAAAATTTCGGGAAGTCCTGTTGTATTCAGTATCCTTTCTCCCGACCAGCCTTACGAACAGTTGGAGAAAGCAGAAACATACAGCATACGCTTCTATCCTACCGGACAAAAAGAACCGTCCGTCATACTGGAATGTCAGAAACTACCGGCCCCGACACCTATGGAAGGACAGCCCAGAACTTATGCAGGTAAAATAACCAAAGCATTTATGAAATAAATCAGTCACCACAGGTTACACAGATTGAGTTTTGACCGGATCATTGCCATAAATCATCCGTGTAACCTGTGGTGTAAACTTTATAAGCTCTATTTTAATCTAAAAAACAAACTTAGAAACAATGGAAATAAAAAGTAGATTTGACCACTTCAATATCAATGTGACTGATCTGGAACGTAGCATTGCTTTCTACGAAAAAGCATTGGGATTGAAAGAACATCACCGGAAAGAGGCAGCCGACGGCTCTTTTATCCTGGTATATCTCACAGATAACACCACCGGTTTTTTATTGGAACTCACCTGGCTGCGAGACCATACCGAAGCCTATGAATTGGGAGAGAACGAAAGTCATCTTTGCTTCCGTGTAGCGGGAGATTATGATGCCGTACGCCAATATCACAAAGAAATGGACTGCGTATGCTTTGAGAATACTTCCATGGGGCTCTATTTCATCAATGATCCGGATGACTACTGGATTGAAATATTACCGGAACGACTTTAAAACGAATAACGATGAACGATAAACAGGCTGTGCGTTGATATCGCAGTGAGTTTATCGTTCATCGTTATTCGTTATTTACCGTTTATGTCTGTTCGCCCTCTTTCTCCGGATCTCAGCTTTCATCTTGGCAGCTCCGGAACCGTGAGTTCCCTTTATATAGGTTGTTTTCTTCGCTTTTGTTTTCACTTTATTTTCATCTTTCTTCGGGCCTTCTTTCTTTCCTTTAAAGACAATTCCACCCATAATCGCATCTTCTAAGCTCATAATCTTTCCTTTCTTATTCTATATTTTCCGTGGACAAAGATACTCTTTTTCTGTGAATTCCCTATCTTTGCCCGCTGTAACAACTAAAAACCAATCAATGAATACATCCCTGCTCCCGGCAGAAAAAGACCCCATGGGTGCTGCCATAGCCGATTTTTATCATCGCCAAAAAGCAGACAGATTACGCGTATTTTCTTCTCAGTTCGATGAAGACGAAATACCCGTCAAACAACTTTTCCGCAAAGCCGGACAAATGCCTCTACTCGAACGCACAGCCCTCGCAATGGCTACCGGAACAATACTCGACGTAGGTGCCGGAAGCGGTTGCCACGCTCTTGCCCTTCAAGAGAGCGGTAAAGAAGTTTCCGCCATCGACATCTCCCCTTTATCCGTCGAAGTGATGAAACTGCGGGGAGTGAAAGATGCCCGCCAAGTCAATCTGTTCGACGAACGCTTTGCCGCGACTTTCGATACCATCCTTATGTTGATGAACGGTTCCGGCATTATCGGACGTTTGGAGAATATGCCTCTCTTCTTCCGCAAGATGAAACAATTACTCCGCCCGGATGGTTGCATCCTGATGGATTCGAGTGACCTCCGCTATCTGTTCGAAGATGAAGACGGCAGCTTCCTGATCGACCTGGCAGGAGATTATTATGGAGAAATTGACTTCCGCATGCAATATAAAGATATTCAAGGCGATCCTTTCGACTGGCTGTATATCGACTTCCAGACCCTCAGCGCCTATGCTGCCGACAATGGCTTCAAGGCCGAAATGATAAAAGAGGGTAAGCACTATGACTATCTGGCCCGGCTGACTGTTGCCTTATAAACAGGAGGGAATGTTTCCAATAAACCGTCCCTCCCTAAAAGACTAAAACGGAAACAGTAGCGGCAATACGAACACCATTACCACGCCCATAATGATCTGAAGCGGCAGACCTACTTTTACGTAATCCATAAACGTATAGCGTCCTGCCGGCATCACCAACGCATTAGGCGGCGTGGAGAAAGGTGAAGCAAAACACATACTTGCCGCCACTGTCACGGCAAACAGGAACGGATAAGGGCTCAGCCCCAACTGTACGGCCGAGTGAAGAGCGATAGGAGCAAGCAGCACAGCAGTGGCCGTATTGCTGATAAACATTGTCATCAGCGAAGTTGTGAAGTAAATACCTGCCAACAAAGCAAAAGGGCCATAAGCTCCCAGCCCATTCACCAACGATTGCGACACCACCTCCGAAGCTCCGGTTTTCTCCAATGCCAATGACATGGGCAGCATACCCGCTATCAGCACAATACTCTCCCAGTTGATTGTTTTATAAGCTTCTTCCACATTGCGGAAACATCCAGTCAGTACCATCAGCAGTGCCGCTACAATTACGGCCGTCACAGGAGCCACCGGAATAAAGTCAAACATCATGGTTACAATCATACCCAACATGATCAGTGCCGCTACCGGTGCTTTATGATTCAGGGTTACTTTGGCCGCTTCAGCCAACGGCTGCCCCAGAACGACCCACTGTGACTGATCCTCACCAAGCCTGGCTATGTTTGCCCAACTTCCCTGCACCAGCAAGATATCTCCCGAATGCATCTTTTCATCCTTCAGATTCTTCAGCAGATAGTCACGCTTACGCTGAATACCCAATATATTGATGCTATAATTCTCCCTGAATCCGGAAGCTTTCACCGGTTTGTTTATCAGATTAGCGGTAGGCAGTAACAGAATTTCAGCAATGCCTATCTCCTGAAAATCGAATCCCTCGTCCGTATCATGCAGACTCCCCTCGGTCTTATGTGTATCCAATAAAGACAGACGGTTCTCACCTGCAAAGCGTTTTACATTTTCAAATTCTCCTAATACATAAAGAATATCTTCCGCCTCAATCAGAGTTCCGGCTTCTGCCATCTCCTGCTTTTTTGTCTTGAAGAAGTGCCGGGACGAAACCGAACGGCGGCGAACCTCCAAAATCGTCACATGATACCTCTGCGGAATCCCTAGCTCCTGTATGGTCTTACCTACAAAACCGGAAGACTCTTCAACCTCCACCCGATAAAGGTTCTGTGATAACTGGTATTCACCCGCCAACTCCTGAAGCGACTTATTCTTGCGCTTTCCCCGTGCCTCTTTATCACTTTTCTTCGTCAGGAAGATCTTACTCAGCGGAATCAGCACAATCAGCCCGACAGTGACACACACCAAGCCTACAGGAGTAAAAGTGAAGAAAGAGAGACGTTCATAGCCGGCTTCAATCAAGGCATTTTGTATCACAAGGTTGGGCGGTGTACCAATCAATGTCATCATCCCACCCATACTACTGGCAAAAGCAAGAGGCATCAGCAAACGGCTTACATTGATATTGGCACTCATGGCCATACTGACCACAATAGGCAGCATCAACGCCACCGTTCCCGTATTGCTGACAAAAGCGCCGATGGCAGCCGTCACCAATATAATCAGGATAAAAAGTTTCAGTTCGCTTGTTCCGGCAAATTTCAGGATACGGCTGCTGATCATCTTTGCCAGCCCCGTCTGAAAGATGGCACCACCTACTACAAACAGGCCGACCATCATAATAACAACAGAATTAGAAAATCCTGAAAGCGCCTCCTCCGGAGTGAGGATATTGAAAAGGATTAATAATACCAGCGCACACAACGCCACTAAGTCGGAACGTACCTTTCCACTCATAAAAAAGACAGCCGACAGTACGAGAATGATAATCGTTATAGCCATAAAATAAAAAGATGGGGTGATCTATGTTAAAAACAGAAAATCACCCCTGCTTGTTCAACTTATTTTTTCAGCATTTCATCTATTTGATCCACCAGTGAGGCAAACTCCTCTTCGTTATATAAACGAGTCAGCTTCACAATCTTACCCTCCCGGTCTATCAGGACATTCCGGGTGATGCCCGATTCACGCAATGCATACTTCGCAAAGATATCCGCTCCCGGATCCAATCCCAACGGATACGTCACCCCTACCGACTTTCCAAATGCGATCACCTTATCGAGAGGTTCGTCACGGTCAATGCCTATCAAAGCAAACTCAGGATTGTTTTTATGCTTCAGCCAGATATCTTTCTCTATAAAAGGCATCTCTTTACGGCATACTCCGCACCAGCTGGCTGTGAACTGCAACATCACCACTTTACCGCGAAGTTCGGAGAGTTTCATCTGCTTTCCGTCGGTCAGAGTAATGGTAAAATCGGGAGCTGACTCTCCCACTTTCACAATATATCCTGTGCTGTCTGCCGCAACACTATCCGTTTTCACCACTACACTATCCGCAACAACAGCTGCTTTATCCGCTTTTCCTTGTCCGGAACATGCTGCCATACCCCAAAGAAGCAATGACAGACCACCTGCATAAAAAAAGTTTTTCTTCATACTTTCCTATAATTAATTGATTTGCAAAAGTAAACAAAGAATCCGACTTATCAAACACTATTTTTATGAAGCATTTTTTTTCAAAGTATTTGCAAGTTTAAAAGTTTTTCCTACCTTTGCACCCGCAAAACAGAAATGACGCCTCTTTAGCTCAGTTGGCCAGAGCACGTGATTTGTAATCTCGGGGTCGTTGGTTCGAATCCGACAAGAGGCTCAATAAAAAAGAAAGGATCGGCAATTGCTGATCCTTTCTTTTTTATTGAATTAACTTCTCTTCGAAACTTCCGTCTACTCCTTATTCTTTCTCACATAATAGGGTACGAAAACAAAAAGAAGAACTTCCCCCAGTTTCCTTAAAAACATACCTAACGAATGATGCTCCAAAATGTCAGAAATATAATTTTAAAATATTCCTTCACCGAACGATTACAGATATATTTCATATTATACCGTATCTTATCGGGCATAATCTGTTCTATATATGCTCTGTCAGGATCCGAAGCCTCTCCAAGAATCATATTTTCATCTACATACTCAATAGAAGCATAATCCGTAATCCCCGGACGTACACTCAATACTTTCTTTTGTTCATCGGTATATAAATCCACATACTTACGAACCTCAGGACGGGGCCCTACCAGACTCATATCTCCTTTCAGTACGTTAAACAACTGAGGCAATTCATCCAATTTATACTTCCGGATCAGGTATCCGGTACGAGTTATTCTCGGATCTCTCCCTCCTACCGTTATCAACCCCTTTTTATCAGCCCCTACACGCATCGAACGAAATTTATAAACATAAAAATCCCCTCCGTACCTTCCCACACGGAGCTGTTTATAGAAACCACCTCCTTTACTTTCGAGACAAATGGCTATATAAAGAAGAAGAAAAACGGGAGAAAGCAGAAGAATTCCCAAAAGGGAAAAAACGATATCAAAAAAACGGATCAAGCAACTTATCTATTTAGTGTTTGTAAATATACTATCGGTTTTCTGCAATTACGGTCGCATAGGCCGCCTTTACGGTTTCAATAATGAAATTCAATTTTTCACTATCCAATTGGGGATATATCGGCAATGATATCTCGCTCTTAAAGTTCTGATAAGCCTGTGGATAATCCTTTATATCATATCCCATCGATTTGAAGAACGACAACATCGGCATCGGTATAAAGTGCACATTGACAGCCACTTCACTTTTAGCGATTTCATCAATCATCCGGTCGCGTTGTTCTTCGGTAAAGTCCTTAATACGCAAAGCATAAATGTGATAAGAGCTTTCCTTTTCCCCATCCACAGAAGGCGGAACGATGGCCCAGTCACAAGCCGAAAAAGCATCGCTATAAGCATTAAACACCCGCTTTCGTTCTTTCAGCAATTCCGGATATTCTCGTATCTGTGCCAGTCCTATGGCGGCATTTACATCGGCCATATTGATTTTCATCCCGAAACCGACAATATCATAACGCCATCCTCCGGCTTTAGATTTCGAAAAAGCATCCTTGGTCTGGCAGTTCAAGCTTGTCATCCGTAGCTCTTTATACAACTCCGTATTATCGAACGGCTTAGGCAGATTCAGGCAAATGGCCCCACCTTCGGCAGTAGTCACATTTTTCACGGCATGAAGTGAAAAGATAGCCACATCAGTTTCACAACCGGTACGCTGACGGCTACTGTAACGTGCTCCCAAAGAGTGGGCAGCATCATTCATCACCAAGATGCGTCCCAATTTTTCTTGCACAGGAGATTCCGAACGGAACAGTTTTACCATTTCTGGTTCCTGCACCAGTGCCATGATTCTTTCATAATCGCAGGGAAAACCAGCAATATCTACGGGTATAATCGCCTTTGTTTTAGGAGTAATAGCTTTACGAACAGCCTCCACCGAAATATTAAAATCAGTTCCGGAATCCACCATTACCGGTTTGGCTCCGGCATGGAGCACAGCCAATGCCGTTGCACTGTAAGTATAGGCAGGAACAATCACTTCATCGCCCTCCTTCACTCCCAGCCAACGCAACATCATAATAGCTCCTGATGTCCAGGAATTGACACAAAGCACTTCTTTTGCTCCTGAGAAAGATTTAATTTCTTCCTCCAAAGCCTTCACTTTCGGACCGGATGTGATCCAACCGGAACGTAACGAATCAACGACTTCGTTGATGACCGCCTCGTCAATATAAGGTGGTGAAAAAGGTATTTTCATGAGTTTATGTTTTATAAGAAAAGTAAAATCAACGTACTGTTTTATAGATTATGTCAAGAATAGATTTAGGCATTAATTTGGCCATAGCATATAGCAATGCATAACAATCTTCCTTCCATCCGAACCCTAACATTCTATTAACACGATGACGTAAAGTATAAATAGATTTTGCATGTTTCCACCCCCGCCTTCTTTCAAAGAAGTTTGAATCCAATCTAAACTTAAACAGATATTCGGGTACATTGGCAAATTTACATCCACTTTTAAAACCTTTAGCCCACATCATAGTATCTTCTCCAAAGTAGGTGTCTTCGGGATATAAACCAGCTTTCTCAAAATATGAACGTCGAAACATCACAGTAGGATGAATCATACAATCCCGCTTTTTAAACAGTTCCAAACATTCTTCATGAGTTATCGGCATTTTTTTTCGAAAATATTCTTTTCCGTCATCATCAATTTCTATTGCCCAAGTACCAAGGCAATCAATATCCGGATGTGAATTCATAAATGCGATCTGCTTCACAAAACGTTCCGGCATGGAAATATCATCAGCATCCATACGAGCAATATATTCGTATTCTTTTGTAAGAACGATATTCAATAATTCATTTAGTGCATGAGCCAATCCTCTATTTTGTTCTTGCTTAAATATATAAAGTGAGTTTTGATCAAATGAGTCTAAGAAATGCACAATATCAATCGAAACAGGACCATCACAATATAAATAAATATCACAAGTAACATTTTCTTGATTCAACAAACTTTGTAAGGATTGCTTTATTTTAGAAAGCGAATCATTTTTGTAGATAGAAGAAATGACAGCCAATTTCATTTATGTAAAAGATTTAAATATATTCTTTCGAGATATTCACTCTCTAAATGTATATCATATCCTGATTCACATATTTCTTTAGACGTATCTTTCCTGATAAAAGTTTTATCTTCAAACAACTTCCAAACAACTTCAGCCCAAGTTGAAGGATCTCGATTGAGATTAAGATAACTTATATTATTCGTTATCTTTGTTTCCAAAGTAATACGATCCGAAACGACACATCTTAAACCAGAAGCTTGCGCTTCAATCAGAGTCACTGGTAGACCTTCAAAAAAAGAAGGAAAAATTAAAAAATCCATAGCTTGTAATAATTCTGATATATCAGTTCTCCGACCTAAAAAGCACACATACTTCTGCAATCTTTTTAATTTTACTTTTTCCTCTATTTCACTTCTAAGTTGGCCATCCCCTACTAACAGCAACTTAACATTGTCATTAATATTCAATAATTCTTCCAATATATCTATTAAAAAACCATGATTCTTTTCTTTCGTAAAGTTACCGATATGCCCCAACAGTAAACAGTCATTCTCTATTTTCAACTCAACTCTAACTCTCTCTCTAACAGTTGCATTATAAATAAATTTTTTAGAAAAAATTGCATTATGAATAATATAAACTTTTTCAAGTCTCTTTTTTCCAAAAAGGAATTCAGCAGCTTTGTATCCACATGCAAAATAAGTGTTTGCTAAATATATTGTAGGAAATTGCAAAAAATAATTTCTAATGGACCTTATTTTTTTACTAGAATATTTTGTACTGTGACTATGTAAAATCCTTATCCGTATTCCATATATCTTTGCAAATAAAAGGTCTAATACTCCTGTATTAGCACTATGTACATGAATTATATCATATTTTTTTGCATTTCTCTTATAAAAACAGAAAATCACCTTTAAATATAAAAATAAATATTTCAAATGATATGAAGGGAATACAACAATATCGCTACCTAATTTTCTCACATAATTATCAAAATCTCCAATATTACTATCGGCAGAAAACACATATGTAAAATGGAATTTATTTAAATCAATAGAAGTGTTTATATTTTTCAATAAAGCACCAATTCCTCCAACAGGTCTAGTCCCTACAATATGCAGTATTTCAATGGGCTTTCCATCCCTCATGACATCATAAATTTATTACATATATTAATTAATCGATCTCTATATTCTACAAAATCAATTTTATTCTTAAAAGAAGAATCTCGTTTAAATAGTCCATCAAAAAAATTGGAAGTAACATTTTCCCCCTTCACAGTTATCACATTAAATAGAGATTCAAGTCCCCCTAATCGACAAGTGCTCTTCTTGCTTTCTGATAGATTTCTAATATAAACCACAGGGGTCTCAAAGCCTAAGCAAGGAAGAGCACAGTGGATTCTAGAAGTTATCACATATTGAGCTGAGGCCATTTTAGTTAATAATTCATCAGCCCGAGCAAATCTTTCTGATTCAGAAGAATATTCATTAGACATATTAAATTGTGTTATAAATATTGCATTGTATAATACGTCAGGAACTACTAGCTTTCTCAAAAGCAAATAAGACTTGGTTATTAACAATAAACGTCCTATTCCTACTTTGGATATATTAATAGTAAATCTATTATTCTTTTTATAATTTCTAAGAATCTTTAGCACAGGCTTCATATAAAAAACAGTTTGTACAACAGCTTTCATTATTTCAAAAAAATTATTCCCATTAGGCATGTATGAAAGTGGATCAACAATGTATATCCCCTCACGTTTTCCATTATATTTATAAGTTTTACCCAAAGTAGTAGTAAGACATCCCGAAAAATAAGCATTAACACCTTTTCCTTTTAAAATATTCATTGTATGATAATCGCGGCACCCTATGGGTTCATACTTTTTTAAATACTTAATACTATCATGTGACAAAAAGCGACTTTCTGCAGAAGAATTGATATGTAATGCAACAAATAATGGATAAACCTGAGATGAAGGAGGCCAATTATATGGTTTATAAGTCATCCAAGCATTCATTATGACTTTTGCAGGTTCCCCTTTATACAACTTTAATTCATCACGATTGAAAAATATATAATTATCATCATCAAAAAATTGTTTAGCGGCGATACTCTGAATATAATCACCAATATTTATGGTTTTAATATCTCCATATGTTAATAATATCTTCCTCATATATATAATATTAAAATTTGATTTTGGCATTAAACAAACAAGTTAAGAAACAAAATATAGACATGAAAATAATAGAATTAATGGTCCCCCCATCTAGTAATACCTGGGAAAAAGTTCCAATATAAAGTAACAAATTTAAGGTAGATTGTTTTCGTAAAAAATAATCAAACAATAACTCTGCAACGAAAAAAACAAATATCATATTAATTATAGCCCCATATATTCCCCAATTAGCGTACCCTTCTGCCACCAAACCAGGTTGAGCATAATCTGCACCAATCATATTTGCTGAAATTAATGGAAGGCTTACATAATCAAAACCTAATATAGGTGCAAAGCTCTTTACATATGTAATTCCCCATAAATATCCTTTCTGGTCAATATAATCTATTATATTCCCCCCCAAATGTGACCAAATATCAAAAATACGATATGTTTGCCTAGATAACCAATTTTGCAATAATTGCGGCTCACTTAATACTTCAAACATATCATTGAAAGTATAGTTTCCATCAAAATTTGCATTTAACTTCATCATCTCTGAAATGATACCATACAAAATCGCTAAAGAACAAAACAATAGAAAAAAGCCAATAACTTTATAACTTATTTTTTCTTTTCTTGAAAATAGCAATCCATTATTCAAAAACCAAATTAAAATAAAAGGGAACACATATTGAACGAATATAAACCGAGAAAATAATTGCGAAATAAGGATCAATACCGATGCAATAAAACCAATAATAAATACTACTATTTTCCTTGTAAAAGGATATTTCCAAATAGAAATGATAAAATAACTTGTAAAAGGAACTAGAATTGTAGCATAGGACCTATTCCCTAATATCCATATAGGCAACAAGATTATAAAAAATGCCATCATTATTTTTCGAGCTTCTTGTCTTGTAGGCATGTATACCCATACTTTCTGCTCAATAGAAATTTTATCAATACATAAAAGATAAATATAAATAACAGTTGAAACAAAAATAAAAATAAGAAAGTATAAAGTGTAATGATCATTTGGTACACAAATATTAGGAAACCTCTGTATCAAATTCTGTATGTGAGAATTGTAAATAATTGCATATGGACCTACATTTTGAGCTAAAAAAGCCAAAAAGAAATAGACCAAATAACCTAGTGTTACTATTTTTACTTTTCTTTGATATACATTTGTTACTAATAAAAAGACAAAAAACGAAATTATAAATAACAATACTCGAGAAAGATTACTCCAATCAGAACTCGCTAAATTATAAACAAATACTATAAAAGATATAGCCTTAATAATAAAGAAAGAAGTACTAGTCATTTAATTAATAGGTAGCTCCATTTTTTTTACGAAAGCAATCATAAAAGCCACGAAAAACAGATATTAAGTGTTTCATCTTATTATCATATAAAAAAATAGATAAATAAATCTGATGAACAAATTGATAAATATATTTAATATATAAAAACCTATTTTTCTTATCCAATAATAAATTAAGTGACTCATATACTAAATGAAAATTCCGACATGCATAATAAGTATACATTGGGCTAACGCTACGATCCGATGATCTTCTAGCACGAACCATGATAGCATCAGATACTAAAATTACGTTGGTATAAAAACTAGCTGCAAACCCATATATTGTATCATCTTCCGCTATAAAAAAACGCTTATCAGGAAATCCTATTTTATTAACAATGCTTTTCGAAACAAACATCCCTTCAAAACAGCCTACATTAATAGCACAAAACTTTTTACCATTATTAAATGATTTTTCTTGCCAATAACCAAATTTACTATAAGTAATTGGATCCAACCATTGTTCAAAATTTACTTCTACATCATCCGAATAATACCTACGTGGTTGGATACATTGAGAAATACTCGTCCACCCTAAGAGTTTTTCCAAACAATCTATATTAGGAAAAACATCATCATCCATCATCCAAATCCAATCTGCCTCATTCTCATATGCATATTTTACCCCCGTTTCGAATCCACCAGCCCCACCAGAATTAGATTGATTTATTAATGTTATATTTTTCTCCTGTTCTAACCATTCTTTTGTTCCATCAGTAGAGCCATTATTTACTATAACTATACTATCTAATTGACGTGTCTGTCTTTTAAGTAAATCTATGACCTTTTTTAGTAATGCTAAACGATTATAGGTCACAACTACAGCAAATATCTTCATAAGTCACTATTTATAACTTTTTCCACAATCACATTCATATCATAATACTTATACTCAGCTAATCTCCCTCCAAACAAAACATTCTTCTCTCTATCGACCAATTTCTTATACTCCAAATACAAAGAATTATTCCTCTCATCATTAACAGGATAAAAGGGTTCACTACCATCTTTCCATTCCGAAGAATATTCTTTGGAAATTACGGTTTTGGGCTGTGTTCCAAATTCAAAATGTTTATGCTCTATAATACGAGTATAAGGCACTTCCCTTTCAGTATAATTCACAACTGCATTCCCTTGATAATTCTCACAATCAAGCACTTGTGTTTCAAATTCAACAGTACGATATTCCAATCTCCCAAATTGATAATTATAATATTCATCAATTTTGCCAGTAAATAGAATTTTATCCGCAAGACCTTTAAAATATTCTTTATTTTGAAAAAAGTCTGTATTTGTTCTAACTTCAATACCATCTAATAAACCATTTATCAATTTATTATAGCCACCAACAGGAATCCCCTGATATTTATCATTAAAGTAATTATTATCAAAAGTAAATCTGACAGGTAAACGCTTGATTATAAAAGCAGGAAGTTCAGTTGCTTTCCGCCCCCACTGTTTCTCAGTATATCCTTTTATCAATATTTCATAAATATCCTTTCCTACTAAAGAGATAGCCTGTTCTTCTAGATTCTTCGGCGTAAGAATCCCCGCTTCTCTCCTTTGCTCTTCTATCTTCATTTTTGCTTCCTCTGGAGTTTTTGTCCCCCATAAAGCATAAAAAGTATTCATATTAAAAGGTAAATTATATAATTTGCCTTTATAATTGGCAATAGGGGAATTAGTATAGCGGTTAAATTCCACTATGGCATTTACAAAGTCCCAAACCTCTTTATTAGAAGTATGAAAAATATGTGCACCATATTTGTGTACATTTATACCCTCAATATTTTCGCAATAAATATTTCCTCCATTGTGTGGACGTTTGTCAATAAGCAAACATTTTTTCCCATTCCGTTGCGCTTTATATGCAAAAACAGAACCATAAAGTCCGGCTCCGACAATTAGATAGTCATATTTTTTTTTCATTGTTTAAATATTGAAAGTAATAATTTCTTTAGTTGTAATGCGAGGGTATCTTTTATCATTAATAAATATGCGTAATAAACAATAACAGATAACAGTATACCTATCAATAAATAATTTACTTCATGTAAAGGGAAGACAAACAAAAAAGCTAATAGAATAGATATCACTATAGAACCTATTAGATAGTGTAAATTCTGCTTGGAGAGAATATTTATAGGTAAATATTTTCTTCCCAGCAAAATCATTATAACCGTTACCATAAATTCTGCGATAACAGTCCCAAGCGCCGCTCCATACTGCCCATATTGGGGTATTAGTAAATAGTTTATAAGGAGATTTATACATGCTCCTACCATAGTAGATATAATTACGTACTTTTCTCTCCCTTGCGGATACAATATTTGCATTCCAATAATTCCAGATAATCCAATAAATAAAACAATAGGTGCAACTAATTTTAATGTCAAAATAGAAGGTTCAAAACCATTTCCACAAAAAATATGTATAATAGGTGCTGCCATAAAAATAAGTCCCACACTCATAGGAAGACTTAAAGCAATTGTAAAACTAGCAGCTTTATTTGCCAATAATTGGAATTCTTCTTTTTGACCATTAGTTATCATATTACTAAAACGAGGTAATAAAACAGCTCCTAATGAAGAAACTATACCCAAAATAGCTTTTGTAAGTCGAGTAGCAGCAGCATAATAACCAACTGATTCTTCATTTTTAAGAAATCCAAGCATCACAGAATCAAGATTCACATAAATACTTATAACCAAATTTAATATAAAAATTTTAAGTGCAGGTATTAAATGCCTCAACAGATTCAAACGCTTAAATTCGCCTTTACTAAGTTTTATATATTTACGTAATCGAAAAAAATTAAATATATTATTACCAACAGTACCAATAACTAATATTCCAGCATAATAAAACAGATCTTGCTTGGTCTTAACAAAGATAAATAAGGCCACTAAAGATAGTATCCTTACAAATAAGGAACGTAAAGTTATGTATTTAAAATCTTCAATTGCCTGATAAAACCATGCAACTCCTATCGTGTTAAAAAATAAAGTTGTACTTAACAAAAAGAAAAGAGAAGCATCTATTTCTATTTTGGCAACGGTCTTAGCAAGTATAAAAACAACTATATATCCGACTAAAGTCAAAATAGCATGAAGCAATAGTATTTCGATTGTTGTTCTACTTCTTAATTCCTTATTATCCCTTATTCTTGCAATTTCTCTAACGGCATACAAAGGGATTCCCAAAGCAGTACAAAGAGAGACATAGTCAATTATGGATTGGAAAAATTGTACTTGCCCTATACCATCTGCCATTAATATACGTGAAGCATAGGGAAAAGTTATTAGTGGAAATAATAGCCCAGTAATTGTAGTACTTAGATTCAGTAGGAAGTTATTCTTTATTGATTGTCCCATTATTATCTAAGTTCATATTCATAAAACCTTTAAAAGAAGGTAGAAAATTCATCCTAAAAAAGACTCTTCAATCTTCTACCTCGCTACACGGATACCGATTATCTTCCATTGTCTGCAATGTCTCCATCACTTCCAATTCTTCTTCTGAAAGTGCCCTATTTTTCCAGCTATCCATTATTTGATGTGCTTCTTGTGCTAAATCCTCCTCGAATACCTCGCCATAGCAATAAGTCAGCAATTGGCATTTCAATAGAGAAGCGGGAAGATGGTCCAATACGGCAAAAGAGCGATCTAAAATGCTTTGTATCTTAGATTCTTTGTCGCCATCATTGTAAATGGTAGCATTATAGCCCATTAACAGGGACAGACAAATCGCTGCTTCTTCCTCGGATGTGGCACCTTTCATAGAGAAAAGGGCTTCGGACAAGCGAAAAACTTCGGTGTTCAGTTGACGGAAATGATCGGTATAGATGGGAGAACCATCCATACCCAAATAAAGCAACTCACGGGCAATGTGTTGCAGATTTTGGACTTGATTCATATAATTTTGAAATTACGAATTACGCTGAAAGAATACGAAGGTAACTTTTAGGTACTTTGACGCTGGCAGAAAGAACTCCGTGGATACGAATCACTACGTAAGTACGGTTGGCAAGGCTGGACAATTCGCCCTCAATGCCACAAAACTCTCCTTTGACGACCTGCACTTTTGTACCAACGGTAAGGGGAAGATCATCAAAAGTTACATTTTCCGGAGCTAAATCCATCACAAACTTGAAATCTTCCATCTGTTTGTTGGGAACGATCAACAAAGTATGGGTATAGAGATCCTTCATATAATAAAGAGGAACATGATCATCCTTCGTGATAGACCAAGCACGGTCTTTCGTGGTCCGGACAAAAATAAGATTCTTGATAACAGGAACTTCTACCCTACGACGACGATATTTCAGTTGACGGATGACAAATTGTGTTGGAAGAAAGTATTCTATTCCAAGCTTTTCTAAAGCATTGCGAACAGAAAACTCCTGGTCCTTCTTTGTCCGAGCGGCAAACCAATACTCCTGTTGTTCAGACATTTATTAGTGGATATTAAAAGTCGAGAGGTTACTTTCGGGTGCGCTACGCGGTTTGGACGAGACATCTTTTCCCATTCAAACCGTAAGAATTTCCGAAACTATTTTTAGTGGTAAAACGAATGAAATTGTTTCAAAAAACGTTCGTTTATAAACACAAAGGTAAGGCACATTTTTATAACAACAAAATATTTTTATAAATAAATTGAGTTTTTCTTTCTTTATCTATTTTAGTGTACTGATTATAAGAGTATTATATACATGAAATAGAATCTTTATATATGTGTTTTTTCTATAAGAACATGATTTTTAGAAAAGGTCGAAAAAAGGTGTTCCAAAAGACGAACGTTTTTTGAAACACCCCTCCCCTTTTCTTCCATCTACTTTATATTACGTATCTGTTTGTAGTCCAATAGGTAAGTACCCTAGCCTCCTATCATTTACACAAAAAAATTTCTCCTTACGCGCGAGACGACACCTACTTTAGAAAACAGGTTCTTCGTCAGGTTTGGTGGTAAGTTTTCTTTTACTCATGGAATCTAATTCAGTTTTCGGAAGTGCAAGCCCTCGTTTATAGTTGACAAAAAAGCAAGTATCCCGGCTTTCGCCCGAAGTGTCCATTCGTGAGGTGAAGAAGCGAATATTAGACTAAACTATCTGAAAATCAACATCTTTAAAAAGTAAGATTTCTGTCTTCAAAAGCTTTGTTTTAACACAGAGTTAAAGCTTGTTCTTTGGATGTGAATAAGAAGTTCTTTAAATGCAAAAGACTTGTTATTTGCGCACAAGAACCTGAACGAACCTGCAAAAAGCGTTAACAATGTTAATTGAAAAAAGGTACAAAGATGAAGATACCGGTTCAGACGGCGTAAACTCACTTCCGAAACTTAAGTTATCTTATTCAGCCTGTGTCTGTTTTTTCTTATAAAAGCAAACAAAAAGGACAATTATCAACTTGGAGATAAAGAATTTACCACCAAATTTAATTTAAATAGGCTATAAATAGTAATATGGAAAAAGTGAAAATCGGAGAAAACTCCAGAAAAGTATGACGAATACTTATACATGCAAGAAAAGTCTCTGTGAAAGAACTTTGCAGCTTGACCTGCCTGAATATAGACGATGTAATGCTTGCTGTCGGATGGTTGGCAAAAGAGAACAGTTCTTTTTATCGAAAAGAAAGCAGATTCTTTTTATGTCAGCGACGGTTCTGAGTATTACTTCTGCTTCGGATAGGACATGCAGATGAAAGAATGAGGGTGTGTCGAAACTCGTATTCACCACAGATTGCTCTGTGGTGAGTCATGACACACTCTCGCCGTTCTTTATTCTCCTTTTGCCTTCATCAGTTTCCCGGCTTTGAGGTCAATGTAGTAAAGCATTCCCCGGGCTATCTCCATGCGCCCGATCTCCTTACCCGGAAACTCGGCCAGCACTCCGAGCAGGTCTCCTGTCTCCGGATCATAACGCTGTATTTTCCCACTCTTCTGTACCGACATCAGTAATTCGCCTCCGTAGGCAAGCAGTCCGAGCGGTTGAATATCATCGTACTTAAACACGGCATCGGAAGTGATATGTGTCTCTTCACCGAACACGATCTCCATTTTCGACGGAGTGAACACTTGCACACTCTTGTTGTACCAGTCGGTCAGATACATACGCCCGTCATACTCTGCCATACCATGGATACGGGCCTGATAGTCATATCCGACTCCTTCGGGCACTTTCACCTTTCCGATCCAGGGAACCCGGAACGCAGGTTCGGTAACGGCTTCATAAATCCAATAGCCGCGAATGGTATTTTTATCACGCACCATCAGTCTCTCGCCACACTCACGAAGTCCGTAGCAATGGGTCATGCTATAAATATCGTCTCCCCACTTTCCGTCTGAACGCCCGATGGCATTGACAAACTGAAGGGTGCGACGGTCAAAAATATTAATACGGGAGTTGTACATACCCACAAAGATATAACGGTCAGAAACAGCCATGTCGCCTATCTCGGCATTAAAGGTCTCTTTGACACCTTTCCGTACCCATGAATCGATACGTCCGATCAGTTCGCCTGTCGTCAGGTTCAGCAACAGCACGGAACGGTCAGCGGCATTGGTATTGGCAACAAACAAAGTGTCCCCCTTGACCCGTACGGACCGGGGAGTGAAATTGGCCGGAAGCACTCCGGGAACAACCACTTCGCCGGCATCTGTAAAGGTGGTGTAAACCGGCTCTTGGGGAGAAGTACTGCCCTTATCCGAAGGTTCTTCGTCCTTGGAACAGGATATACACAGGGCAGATATCAATAATAACAGATATAAAAATTTCAAATTCATGCTTGATTGTTTTCTCACCACAGACGACACAGAAAGTTTTCTTCTCTTAAACCGTCATCCGGATATAGAGGAGTGTACAAACCTGCATAATCTGCAGCGAATCGTAATTATTCATTTTTTTAGTCCAGCTCGGATATTTCAACAAACATAACTTTCCCCTGTATCAGCCGGGGAGCATTGGCATTGCGTCCTGCAAGATAGAATGTATCATTATGGAACAAGAGGCGTCCGGGAGTTCCCAGCCCCACTCCTCCGGCAAAGGATGAATAAGAGCCGAGCTCTTTCCCGGTACGGAGGTCTACTCTCACGATGCAGTTATTTGCGCAGACAACATACATTTCGTTCTGAAAGAATCCCATACTGAGCGGTTTGTTCGGCATGCGGTAAGAGCGCAAAAAGCGTACCGGCTCTCCCTTGACCGCCACGGTGGCGGGATCGATCACCAGGATGCGTGAGGTTTCGTAGTCGGACACATAGATCAAGCCTTCATGCCGCGCGACGGACTCAAGATTAAAACCGTTATTAGAAGACGTACTGTCCGTATTCTGAGCAAAGACAGGAACCTTAAAACGATTTTCAGGCGTACAATCTGAAATCTGCACCACTTTAATCTTCTGTTTGTCACGGATGAACAATTTATCACCGGCCACTTCGGCCGCTTCGCATTGCAACAGAGAACTCGACTGCCATCCGGTACGCCCGATGGTGGTCACATACGAATAATCGTTCCGTCGGAACAGGTCGATCCGGGATGAACGGTTCACCACAAAGATGTAATCGCTGCTGACCGCCACATCCATCACCTGATTGTCGAACTTCTCGTTTTTCCCGTTGTAGGTCCAGCCGGTCAGCGAATAAAGCAACTCCCCGGTCGAAGCGCGTACCACCCACACACCGTCAGAACCTTCGGCACGGTTGGCAATGAAAAGAGTATCTCCCGAACGCCGCATTCCCACCGGATTGTAATTTTGGGTCCCCACTCCGACAAAGGCGGCATCCAGCTCTTTATCGAAAGTCAATGTAAGGATGGAGTCGGTCGTGAAACTGAATCCGGGGGCACTATTTTTATCGCATGCGGCAAAGGTGAGCAGCAGGACTGCCAGTACCGTCAGTATGTTATGTCTCTTCATCATAGCTCTATGTCGGGATTGTCGGCATCGTTGATGCCGGGATTATAATCATTGTAACTCTTAAAGGGATTGATGATATAAGGCAGCATGCGGTGCTTCATCATGTAGCGATACACTTTCGGTACTATTTCATCGGGCACCGACCCGTAACACAGGCTGCTGGAATGACCATAGCCCAGACAGTGGCCTAGCTCGTGAATCCAGACATGAAGCACCCAGTTGCAATCGATTGCCACCCGGTTCTGGTAGAAGAATCCGGCCAGATATTCTTCACGCAATCCCAAAGCATTTCCTCCACCGAGCCCGGCGATACCGGAACCGGTAACCACTCCGAACACAAGACTTTGTTTATTGAGAATCGAATTCAGTAGCCCTTCACGGTCGATCTCTTTTCCTGCATCATTGTGAATGCTACCTTTGTAGTTCATCAATGAATCACGAAAAATTTCGGAACTGAACATGACAGCCATATTCACCGCCGATGTGGCATAGTAGCGGGCTGCATTTGCTGTCATGACTCCCCAGTTTCCACTGCCGTACTTTCCCATCTGGATACGGGTTTTCATCTTGATGGTCTTCAGCATATCGAATACGGAGTCGTTGCACGAAAGCAGCAATTCATACTGGTCGGGCGACAGCAGTGCCAGATTATTCACACGGACAGGCTTTCCACTCTTCGAAGCGTAGACGGCCTCTCCCATTTTCAATGGAGAATCAAGTTTGATGTTATAAAAACCGGGGACTTCCTCAAATTGCATCAATTGGATGGTGTCACGCAAATGGGGCATCGTCAGCCAAAGGGAGACTTCCTTGAAATCGTGCGCCATGCCGTTGAACAGCCGGAGCTTTCCATCCGCCATCGAAACATTAAAGGGGTTATTCACATAGAAGGCACGATCGGCGGAAACAATCTCGTCCACGCTTTCGCCATCTTCAAACATCTGTTCTCCCTGATCGAGAAACTCTTGTGCCGTCATCTTCGTCAAAGCAGGCGGAGTGCCAAAAGCATCGAGAATATCGGCTGTATCATCATCCTGACAGGCACACAGCGAGAATGCCAGAAGCGAGATACACAGAATTTGCTTTCTGTTCATAGTGTAGGGTTTATTCATTTTGAGGGCGCAAAGATAATATAAAAAATATTTTTCCCACAAAAAGATTCTTCCGGATAATCGGAGCGAAACATCGCTAATCGCATACCCGATTACCACACAGGCTTTTGGGCAGAAACGGTTTATAATAAAAAAACGGCCGATCTGCCAAATCCATAAATGATTCTTTGTAAATTTGCACATAGTTATTAGATAAACATTATGAAGAAACTCTTTTTATGGGCACTGTCAGCTTTGTTAACCCTTCCGGCAGCGGCTCAAGACTTCGTCCCCGAAGCCTCGTTTTACGGCGAAAACTACTGGACACCCGACACACTGGGTAACCATCGCGCCATTGTTTCCGTGAACACTCCCGCCTCCGTAGCGGAAGCTTATATCCCCTGGCGCAGACGTGACGCCAATCCCGAACAAAAAGGGATTATTGTGATCAATGTATCTACCGGCAAAGCGGTAGACAATGTACTTCCGGTGGAAATCAACCGTGAATACGGACGCATCCGATTTGACGCAAGCGGAAATGCCGGAGATTATTATGTGTACTACCTCCCCTACCACACCTCGGGAGGGCCCTATCCGAAAGTAAACTATCCTCAGCAACCGGATAAGGCGGATCCGCAATGGAAAGCAACCTGTAAAGCCACTCCGGCCGGAAAGGCGGTACAAGCCAAGCTGGTACGTTTCGAATCG
Organism: Bacteroides fragilis NCTC 9343; assembly: GCF_000025985.1. Taxonomy (NCBI): domain Bacteria; kingdom Pseudomonadati; phylum Bacteroidota; class Bacteroidia; order Bacteroidales; family Bacteroidaceae; genus Bacteroides; species Bacteroides fragilis. The sequence goes on along the minus strand of NC_003228.3, from coordinate 1,629,675 downwards.
CTGGGCAGTTTCAACAGCTTCTATCCGATGGAAATCATCGCCACAGCACAGGAGAAGCAGGCATTGATCGATGCTAACAGCAACAAGCCTTTCCTGCTGTTGCCCGAAGACCGTAAATATCCCATTCGCATGTTCGATGATCTGTCATACCGCCAGGTGACGCAAGGAGCCACAGGCGAGTTTTTCGGTGAAGCGGATCTGAACGAATACTATGTGCTGCAACTGGGACTGTGGGCATTCAAGAATCCGGTGAACGGAGTCAAAGTAACCTTTACCGACCTGAAAGGAAAGAACGGAAGTATACCTGCATCAGCTCTTACGTGTTTCAACACGGAAGGAACCGACTGGCTGGGACGCCCGATACATCCGGAGGTAAACGTCGGCAAAGGCCGTGTACAACCTTTATGGATCGGCATCCAGATGCCGGAACATGCCGGCAGAGGGATCTACCGGGGCACGGTCACCGTGAGCGACCTGAGCGGTGCTTCACAGGAAGTGAACATAGCCATTAACCTGTCGGACAACGTACTGGTAGACAAAGGAGACGGAGACTTGTGGCGTTTGTCACGTTTGCGCTGGCTGAATTCACAGTATGCAGTCAATAACCGGCCGGTGAAGCCATTCATTCCGATAAAGGTGGCAGACCGTACAATCAGCGTGCTGGGACGCAGCGTCACTGCCGGCGAACTGGGACTGCCGGCTTCCATCCAGAGTTACTTCACCGAAGAGATGACTTCCATAGGCAAAGAACCCAAAGACATTCTGTCACAACCGATGGAATTTGTCATTCGCCAGAATGGAAAGCCACTGCCCGTCACCATCACTTCACCGCTAAAGTTCGGCAAGAAGGAAGACGGAACGGTAAGCTGGACCGCTACCGGAAAAGCAGGGGCACTGGACATAACAGTACTTGCAAGTATGGAATTCGATGGTTTCATGAATTATCAGATCAAAGTAAAGGCTGCCGAAAATACATCGGTAGACGATATAGCCCTGTTAACTTCCATGCCGGCAACAACGGCCAAATATCGTTTGGGAATGGGTTATGAAGGCTCACTGCGCCCGAAAAGCGACCAATGGAAATGGAATGTGGAGCGGAATCAGGAAGGTTTCTGGTTTGGCGATGTAAACGCCGGCATGCAATGCCTGTTCCGTGCAGAGAACTATCGCCGTCCACTAAACACAAACTTCTACAAAATGCAACCGTTGAACATGCCTCCATCCTGGTTTAACGACGGTAAAGGCGGCATCAGCTATAAAGAGAAAGGAAACCAGGTAGACATCAAGACATACAGTGGCAGCCGTACCCTCCAAAAGGGCGAAGAGCTGAACTTCGACTTCTTGGTACTGGTAACTCCCTTCAAGCCCATCGACACGATGAAGCAATGGACCGACCACTACTACCACGGATACCAGCCTGCCGAGAAACTGAAAGAGGGCGACGCACACGCCTACCAGGCTGTAGACGTTGTGGGAGAAACAGGAGCAAACGTTATCAACCTGCATCACGGCAATGCGGTGAATCCGCATATCAACTATCCTTTCTTCCGCCCTGCCTTCATGAAGCAGTACGTAGACGAATCGCATGCCAAAGGATATAAAGTGAAAATATACTATACGGTACGCGAACTGACGAACCATGCACCGGAGCTGTTTGCCCTGAAGAGCCTTGGACACGAAATCTTCTCACCGGGCAAGGGAGGAGGCTATGCCTGGCTACAGGAACATCTGGACGGCGACTACATCGGAGCCTGGTTTGTAGATGCTTACAAGGATGCGGCAATCGTGAACACCGGCATTTCGCGCTGGCACAACTTCTATGTGGAAGGACTGAACTGGCTGACAAAAAATGTCGGCATCGACGGAGTCTATATCGATGACTTGGCTTTCGATCGTAACACGATGAAACGCATCCGCCGGGTACTGGAAAGTAACCGTCCCGATCCGCGCATCGATGTCCATTCAGCCAATCAGTTCAATCCGGCCGACGGTTACATCAACAGCATATTCCTTTACATGGAACACATGCCTTACCTGGACCGCCTTTGGTTTGGAGAATACTTTAAATACGAAAAGTCACCGGAATACTGGCTGACAGACGTATCGGGTATCCCCTTCGGCATGATGAGCGAAATGTTGCAGGATGGCGGCAATCCTTACCGGGGCATGCTGTACGGGATGACCGCACGCGAACCGATGGAATCCGTCCCCTCACAACTCTGGAAGGTGTGGGATGCATTCGGCATAAAAGACAGCCGCATGATGGGCTATTGGGTATCCTACAATCCAGTGAAGACAGGACGCAATGACATTCTGGCAACCTCGTTTGTGAAAGATGGCAAAGTAATGATTGCCATTGCCAGTTGGGCAAAAAAAGACAGTGATATAAAACTGCAGATAGATTGGGAGAAACTGGGCATTGACGCTGATAAAGCCAGGCTGACGGCTCCTGACATCAAAGGTTTCCAGGAAGGATTCGGCCTGTCGCCAAAAGATAAAATAAAAGTTCCCAAAGACAAAGGATTCATCTTTATTCTGGAATAAAAGTAGATACATGGATGGGGGCGTGCCGAAAATGCTGACCAGGCGGGAAAGTACATCCCGGCACACCTCCATTTTTAAACTGACTCAGTCTAATTTTCGAAGCTAATATATAAAAAAACAGACATATTAGAAGAATCCACAAGATTGACAAAATTCACTTGCAGCCAATGCTACGACCTCAGGTTCAATTGTAAAAAACAAAATTTTCCGGTATCGGATTTTCTTTCTTTTCCTCGTCATCCTCACGCTGAGAAGCAGTTAACAGTAATACTCCATAGTCCGTGTCATTATCAGTCTATTGTTGTTGATATTATATAAAAAATGTTTTTGATTCTGAGCATAAGTCCACACTGCAAGTCCTGCTCTTTATCATACTTAGATAGATGCCTTAGTAATTCTCAATAATAACATTCCCGAATATATCTTTTTTAATAATTTGCTTTTTCCCATGATTATCTTCGATTATTTTATTACCGAATATATCTGTCTTAATGGTCTTTTTATAACCTTTATTATTTTCAATGACAGTATTTCCAAAGATATCTTTTTTGATGCTTTTCCTATTACCACGATTGTCCTCAATGACAGTATCTCCAAAGATGTCTTTCTTAATGGTTTTCCTATTACCGCAATTGTTCTCAATGACAGTATCTCCAAAAATGTCTTTCTTGATAGTTTTCCTATTACCGCGATTGTCCTCAATGACAGTATCTCCAAAAATGTCTTTCCTGATAGTTTTCCTATTACCGCGATTGTCCTCAATGACAGTATCTCCAAAGATATCTTTCTTAATGGTTTTCCTATTACCGTGATTGTCCTCAATGACAGTATCTCCAAAGATGTCTTTCTTGATGGTTTTCTTTCCTTGATTAGTTACCGAATGTCCATGATTATTTCCGATAGAATTTGCACCATAACTTCCTGTTATCCGAGGGATCAGAATAAACTGAACTGTAAATAGAATAAATAAAATCTTTTTCATGATGTTTTTTTTAGGTTTGCAACAAAAGTAAAGCAGGAAAATCATACCTGATCTGTGAATTCTATAATTACTTATAGGGAAAAACCTAAATTTATATGGATTTAAACGGTAAGAACTTATAAAGTACCCCAATTCGCACATCAAAAATCAAGCATCTATACCACTAAAATCAGTACATATCGGGACATCCACTCCAGAGTGAATACTAAAATAATCTGCAAGTAACGTTTGGCAATAAGAAAACAATCAGCACATGCAAATAGCATAAGCATAAATAGAGTTTTTTTTCTTGGAAAAGCTGAAATAAGAACTGGTACCTATATAGATAAAGTGGATGGTAAAAAAAATATTATTTTTTCGGCTCTGCATAAACGATATAACGTGCAGAGTCTTCTTCATCAAGTAACAAGACCGCATTGGTATTATCCGTCACCCATTATAACACACGGATAAGCATTCGGATATTCTTTTTGCTCAGAAAACAAATCGTTATACAGTCGAAATATCTTTTGTTTATCCTTCTTATCTTCATAAGTAGGTTGTGAATAGAGTAAGCAGAGGTAATTGTAAAGTGAATTGTAGCTATGACTCATGCATAATAAAATAATCCCTCAAAATTTAGGGACGATCCCGAATTCAGATATGATCCTTTACTCCCTTTTCTTTAAGAGGTTCCTGGCGTTTTTTTAAAATTTCCCTAATATCATTGATTATCAAGGAAATTAGCAAATACAGTTCTTACATTCGACTAAATTAGTCTTGATTTAAATTATATATCTATTTCTTTAATGCGTTCCAACTGCCTATTTAGAAAGTAGTCAGAATACCTAGTGTAATCCCCCGTTTCATAAAATCGAATCAACCCTTTCCTGTAATTCAAAATATCAGCATCTTTTGCTGAATATACAGGAATAATATCAGCATTCATCATGACAACACTTTCTATCATGCGAGAAGTTCTTTTATTCCCATCTATAAAAGGTTGCAGCCGTGCAATATTACAATGTAAGAAAACTGCCTTTTCCAATGGATTAGTATAAACGTCTTGCTCATATAATATCTCTCCCAATTTACTTTTTATTTCTTGCAAATCTTTTGGAGGAGCATAATCAGTACCGCTGATCCTAACTGCACGTGTCCTTAAAAAGCCTGATTCCTCATTAGAAACCAAACCTGTGGAAATAGATTGATGAAGTCTGAAAAGAGTACGTTCATCTATAATCTCCTTATTTTTCTCTTGATGAATATATTCCAGTTCGGAAATGAATGTATTATATAGATTTTTCAGCATTTTAGCATCTTCATATTTTTTTTCGGAAGTGATGCCGTCCTTAAGTAATGCTTCTGTTTCAACATAGGTATAGGTATTACCCTCTATTCTCCCCGAATAATAGCACCATACAACAGCCAAGTCTTTTATCTCGCTTGAGTAAAGTTCCGACAATTTAGCCAAAGGGCTTTCAAGAATGAATGTTGCTTTTTGGCATTGTTCCTTATTGAAGATATGTTTCATATATCCTATCTATTGCTTAAAAGAGAGATTTTATTTCTCGATTTCATTATTATGCAAAACTACTAAAAAGTACTTAGATACAGCACACTTCCATTATAAAAGTTCTATTCTTAACACCCACCTCTAAGTTTTTGGCACACGCCACATCCTTGTCTATATAATCAGTAAAAATCTTTCCCAATCTTAACGCATAATAACACACGGCCTTTATATCCGGGAATTGCTTGAACAGGATTCCAGCCCTCCGTTTTTGGCTGTCCGTCCACTTGCCCGGTGCCTTGAACAGCAGATACCGGCTTCTAGCCAACAATTGCCTAAGAGTATCCCCGTTGCTAAAGACCTCCGGCTCATAGCTTTCTCTCTTTGCCCTGGCCTCTTTTCCAATCGTGACTATAGGTCTGACCTGTTTCAGGATCTTCCCAACGACGACGTTTGATACGAAGGTATACTGTCTTGCCGCGAATGGGGAAGTCTTGTACTTCTATTTCCGGAAAGAAGCCTTTGGAATGAAGATGTAAATGGGAGTATTTTTCAGGAATCGAAGACTTTTCCTCAAGGAAGAGGATGAAGCAAGTTACTCAGGAGACATGATTGACTAAATCAAAGTAAGCGAGTATGCCTGAAGGGAGGAACATAGTCAAGATTTTTACGGTGAGCCCCTTCTAATCCTAAAAAGAAAAAACTCTTGTAACATATACTGAAATTCAGTTAGTTACAAGAGTTTTTTAAGAGGTTCCTGGCGGATTCGAACCGCCGTACACGGTTTTGCAGACCGCTGACTAAGCCACTCATCCAAGGAACCTTGTTTCTCGTTTGCGGTTGCAAAGGTAGTACAAATTTTGAAACTACCAAACTATCTGCAACAATTTTTCTTTGTATTCTTTTTCTTGGACGAGCACTCCTTCTGCTTCTTTTCCATCATATCCTTTAATTCACAGCCACTTGCACAACTCGCACAAGGGTTATCATTTTCCTTCACACGACGAAAAAAAAGATAAATACCATAAAGAATACGGGCTACGCACAATACAATCAGTAGCCCGACTACCCATTCCTGCCAATTCATAAAAACATTCCTCCTATCTGATAGACGGCAAATGAAACAAGCCATGCCAACGCCGTGGTATATCCTGCCGTGAAGATAGCCCACTTCCAACTACCGGATTCCTGCTTGATGGCTACCAACGTGGCAATGCACGGGAAGTAGATTAACACAAACAGCATATAGCTAAATGCCGCAAGCGGTGTAATCGGAATTCGTTCGGCCAAACTGACTACATCGGCATCGGCATCATTTGTATAGAGTACGCCAAGTGTACTTACCACCAATTCTTTGGCACCGACACCGGAGAGCAAACCGATACTCAGCTTCCAGTCGAAGCCCAACGGTTTGAGCACAGGCTCCACTGCCTGACCGATTTGACCAATATAAGAATTTTCCTGCTGTTCTGCCTGGGTAGGATAAGCATCGTGATCGGGATAATACCCCAAGAACCAGATAATGATAGAAGCAATCATGATGATTCCTCCCATCTTTTTGAGGTATTGCGCACCTTTCTCCCATGTATGGCGGAAGATGGATTTCATGGTCGGCATACGATAAGGAGGGAGCTCCATCACAAACGGAGTATCATCCCCTTTGACCAGAAAACGACTGAACAGACGCGCCATGATAACTGCCAATGCAATGCCGATAGCATAAATAGCCAATAGGACCAAGCTACCATTCTTTGGGAAAAAAGCACCGACCAATAACAAATAGATAGGCAAACGGGCACTACATGACATCAATGGATTAACAAGCATGGTAATCAAACGGCTCTTTCGGTTTTCAATAGTACGCGAAGCCATAATAGCAGGTACATTACAACCGAAACCCATAATCAAAGGAATGAACGACTTGCCATGCAACCCCATCTTGTGCATGATCTTATCCATAATAAAAGCTGCACGAGCCATATAGCCCGAATCCTCCATCAAAGAAATACAAAAATATAATATCAGGATATTAGGCAAAAAGACGATAACTCCTCCTACTCCACCAATAATACCATCAATCATCAGATCCTTCAGCGGACCTTCAGACATATTATCCCTGATCAGATTCCCCAGTGCCTCAACGAGCCATTCGATACCCATCATCGGATATTCACCGATCACAAAGGTACCTTCGAACATCAGATACATAAAAAGAAAGAAGATGGGATATCCCCAAATGCGATGGGTTACAATAGAGTCGAGCACCTTGGTTGTCTGTTCCTGCTCCAGGTGGTTATCGGTAAAAGTCTCTTTCAGAGCACCACTGATAAAACCATATTTGGCATCAGTCAAAGCCGACTCACTATCTTCATTCATCGTCTCCTGAATGCGACGGGCTGCTTTATCCCGCTTCTTTTCTACTTCCACAGCATTGGGCAGAGTATGAATAAAACGTTCTATTTCCGGATCATTCTCCAATAACTTGATAGCAAGATAACGAGTAGAATACTTGTGACGGATAAACTCGTTCTTCGAAATCTCCTCTTTCACTGCATCAATGGCTTTCTCCAAATCGGGTCCATGATTGATATGAATATGGCGGAACACTTTACCCACCGGTTCTTTGCCATGGGTATAATCAGCCGGATGTTCACCATGGTCTTTAAAATTGGGTAAGGACTGGTGCCAATCCATAATTTCCTTTGCCACCTCCGGATGTATATGCCCTTTTTTATCAATAAAGTCGGCACCTTCATAAAGGTTGATGACTACATGAAAAAGACGGTCCACACCGATATTCCTTTTACAGACAGTAGGCACCATCGGAACTCCGAACAACTTTCCTAACAGGAGATAGTCAAGCGTATTACCACTGGCTTCCAGTTCATCATACATGTTAAGAGCCACTACCATACGTACATTCATATCAATAAGCTGGGTAGTGAGATAGAGGTTACGCTCCAGATTTGAAGAATCAACCACATTGATAATCACATCAGGTGTCTCGTCGATAATATGACGGCGCACATAAATTTCTTCGGGAGTATAGGCAGACAAAGAATAAGTACCCGGCAAATCAACTATTTTGAAGTGATAACCCTGGAAATCAAAATACCCTTCTTTAGCATCTACCGTCACACCACTATAATTACCCACATGTTCGTGAGCACCTGAAGCCAGATTGAAGAGAGACGTTTTACCGCAATTCGGGTTACCGACCAACGCCACATTAATCGTGCGTCGCTTTCCAAGAGCAACCCGTTTCAAGTCTTCCTCCTTCACATCGATATCTTCAGTAAGCCCCTGATGATAAGCAGCCTCCTGTGTTTGTGACTTTGCCTCCTGCTCGCTGATAATCTCAATCATATCAGCCTCCTGTCGTCGCAGAGAGATTTCATAACCCATTATTTTGTATTTGATCGGGTCTTTCAATGGAGCATTAAGCAATACTTCTACGGTTTTACCTTTGATAAAGCCCATCTCCACAATTCGTTTACGGAAGCCACCGTGTCCCAAAACTTTTACAATGACTCCTTTCTCACCTGTTTTTAATTCGGACAATCGCATAGTGTGTGTACCTCAAAATTTTCCGCAAAGATAATTCATAACTTTGGGGCATGCAAATTATTTAGATTGTTTTTAAATAAGGAAGATTTCTTATCATTATTAGCAAAACTATTATCTTTGCAATATGATACAAAATAGAGTAGCACAATACATCGAAAAAGAGAAGCTGTTTTGTCTGAATGACAAGGTATTGGTGACATTAAGCGGAGGGGCCGACTCTGTGGCATTGCTACGTCTCCTGCTATCAATGGGGTATACCTGCGAAGCTGCTCACTGCAATTTCCATTTGCGGGATAAAGAATCGGACAGAGACGAAGCTTTTGTGCGCCGATTATGCCATGAATCAGGGGTTCTTTTACACATAGAACATTTCGATACAACCCAATACGCCGCAAAGAAACATATTTCTATTGAGATGGCTGCCCGGGAATTACGTTATGAATGGTTCGAAACGCTTAGGAGACAACGTGAAGCCAGTGTTATCGCAACAGCGCATCATAAAGATGACAGTGTAGAAACCGTATTGTTGAACCTGATTCGCGGTACGGGTATCAACGGATTACTCGGAATTCGTCCACGAAACGGTAACATTGTTCGCCCTTTACTTTGCCTGAGTCGCGAAGAAATAATAGCCTATCTGCAATATATCGACCAAGATTACGTAACGGACAGCACCAATCTTTTGGATGAATATACCCGGAATAAGATTCGTTTAAACTTATTGCCCCTGATGAAAGAGATCAATCCATCGGTGAAAGAGAGTATCATCCGCACTACCAACTATCTGAATGACGCAGCAACTTTATACAATCAAAGTATAGGGGAGGCGCGTAAACGTATATTGACCCCCGAAGGCATCCGGATAGAAGCCTTGCTGCAAGAACCGGTACCCGAAGCCATTTTATTCGAAGTATTACACCCGCTAGGATTCAACACGACCCAAATAGATAATATAAGGCAAACGCTCGACGGACAACCAGGAAAAACCTTCCTTGGTAAAGGATGGAGAGTCATAAAAGACCGTGACCTGTTATTAATCGAAGAAGATACAACTGCAGAAAAGTCCCAGCCACCTTTCCGGTTAGTTATGGAAGAGTACGATTATACTTCTGAATTTATAATTCCAAAAGATAAAAACACGGCTTGTTTCGATGCTGACAAAATAAATAAAACATGGGAGATACGCAAGTGGAAACCAGGAGATGTTTTTATACCTTTCGGAATGACCGGTAAAAAACATGTCAGTGACTACCTGACGGATAAAAAATTCTCTTTGAGTGAAAAAGAAAAGCAATGGGTATTATGCTTTGGAGAACAAATAGCCTGGCTGATAGGAGAACGTACGGATAACCGATTTAAGGTAAACGAGAACACAAAGCGGGTAATAATAGTCCGAATCGTTTCCGAACATTCAGATTTTATTGAGGAATAACCTAAAGATACGAAGCATAAATTTGAGGGTGCAAATAGTAAACTCTTTATAGGATAAATTGTATCTTTGTGAATATAAACCTTGAAAATATATGATTGATCTGGCCTGTAAACTTCCGATAGAGATACAGATGTAATAATATCTGCGATTTGACTGACAGATGGAAGCTGGTTAAAGCCTAAAGTGAAATTCAGTACAGAGTAAAGAAATATAAATCATTGGTTGACAAAATAATAATAAACTAAACGCTTATTTGCTATGAAAGGAAAAAAGAATCTTTTAATTCTATTCTCCTGTGTTCTTACAGTAATTATCGCAGGACTGTTCGCTTGCACACGCAGCGCAAAAGAAATTATTCCGTCATCGGAATATGCTCCTTATGTCAATGCTTATACAGGTGGAGTCATTTCTCAATCTTCTCCCATACGAATCGAACTGACTCAAGATCAACCAATGGTAGACCTTAACAATGAACTGAAAGACTGTCCGTTCAGTTTTACTCCATCGTTAAAAGGCAAAGCTTATTGGGTGAGTAATAACACCATCGAATTTCTTCCGGAAGAAGGAGAACTAAAGCCGGGCAAGTTATATCAAGGCTCGTTCCAACTAGGCGATTTTGTCGAAGTGGATAGCAAATTGAAAGTTTTCGATTTCTCTTTCCGGGTACAAGAAAGTAATTTCACACTGCATACCGCTCCATTGGAAATAGCCTCTTCTTCACCCGATAAGGTAACCGTAAAGGGAGAAATCCGTTTTAGTGATAAAATGACTAAAGAACAAGTTGAAAAAATACTTTCCACTAACGGTACCTCTACAATCACCATAGGATCCACATCTAATCCATTAGAATATAGTTTCATTATCAGTAATATCCAAAGAAAAGAACAGGATTACGATCTTAAAATTACAGCAGACGGGGAACCTGTCGGAATGGACAGGAAACAAAGTGAGTCCATTACGATTCCTGCCAAAGACAGCTTCCGTTTCCTTTCCGCCGAACGTATCAGTCAGCCTGAGAACGGGATACAAATCGTCTTCTCTGATCCGGTTTCTGATACTCAGGATTTAAAAGGTCTAATCGAAATACCCGAGATTCCATCCTATATTTTCCAGATTACGGATAATAAGGTAAATGTTTATTTTGAAGCCGGTCATCTCAGTAAACTGACCCTGAAAATACATGAAGGAGTGAAAAACAATCAAGGCAAAGCATTGGGCGGTTCCCATTCTATCTCTTTCAGCGAACTGAACCTGAAACCTCAAGTCGAAATATCTTCTGCAGGTGCCATCATTCCCGATTCAAAAAATCTTGTAATTCCTTTCCGGGCTGTCAGTCTGTATGCTGTAGACCTACGGGTTATCCGCATTTTTGAGAACAATGTGCTAATGTTTATGCAAAATAACTCACTGTCCTCGGCCAACGAACTAAGACGATCGGGAAGACTGGTTTATAAAAAGACACTGTTTTTGGGTAAAGATCCTTCAAAAGATCTCCATAAATGGGAAAACTATTCCATCGACCTGGCAGGCCTGATTCATCAGGAACCGGGTGCTATTTATCGTGTTATCCTATCCTTCAAGCAGGAATATTCGGCTTATCCTTGCGGCAGTGGTGAGAATCCGAAAATGCAATTTTCCGAAGAAACCGAATCTCTGACCAAGGTCAAATCTGATATCCTTTCGGAAGAAGATGAAGCCGTCTGGGACAAACCGGAAACATATTATTACTTCAGCGGGAATGAAAATGCCGACTGGAGCCAATATCGATGGGATGAACGGGATAATCCCTGCCATCCGTCCTATTATATGACGTCCGACCGGATAGCAGCTTGTAACGTACTGGCTTCCAACATAGGTATGATCGTAAAACGTAATTCGATGAACAAACTTTGGATAGCCGTAAGCAATATTCTGGACACCAAACCGGTAGAAAAAGCTAAAGTCATTGTCTACAACTTCCAGTTACAGCCTATCGGAGAAGCATTGACAGATGCGGAAGGTTTTGCAATAATAGAAACGAAAGGAACACCTTTTATTGTAGTGGCAGAATCGGAAAAACAGAAAGCTTATGTAAAAGTAGCCGATGGAGAAGAGCAGTCTACCAGTCGTTTTGATGTAGGCGGCAAAGACATCCAAAAAGGCTTGAAAGGATTTGTATACGGTGAAAGAGGTGTATGGCGACCAGGAGACACCTTGCATATCTCGTTTGTTCTGGAGGACCGTAACAAACGTATTCCGGATAAACATCCCGTAACTTTGGAGCTTTACAATCCAAGAGGACAATTTTACAGTAAACAAATTTCAACCAATGGGCTGAATGGTTTCTATGCATTCAAGGTCCCGACACAACCGGAAGATCCCACCGGATTATGGAACGCTTATGTAAAAGTAGGAGGTACCGCTTTCCACAAATCACTCCGTGTGGAGACCATAAAGCCGAACCGTCTGAAAATAAACCTGAAACTGCCCGGAGAGATTCTGAAAGCTGCGGATAAAGAAGTACAAGCACATCTTTCATCAGCTTGGCTGACCGGAGCAACGGCATCGCGTCTGAAAGCAAAAGTCGAAATGTCTCTGTCGAAAGTCAATACACAATTCAAGAACTACGAGACATACATCTTTAATAATCCGGCAACAGAATTCACATCAATAAGAACCGATATTTTCAACGGTACCCTGGATGAAAATGGTAATACCGGGTTCATGCTGAAACTTCCGACCTCTGAGAATGCTCCGGGAATGCTTCGTGCCAATATCACGACTCAGGTATTCGAACCGGGCGGAGATGCCAGTATCCAGACTCTGTCAGTTCCCTACTCTCCTTTCCCGTCATACGTGGGTATCAATCTGAACCAGCCACAAGGCAGATATATCGAAACAGACAAAGAGCATATTTTTGATATCGTAACGGTCAACTCCGACGGAAAGCCGATAAATCGTTCCGGTCTGGAATACAAAATATACCGCATCAGTTGGAGTTGGTGGTGGGAAAACGACAACGAATCATTTGAAACATACATCAACAGCAGTTCCATCACCCCCGTAGCTACGGGAAGACTCAACACAACAGGCGGCAAAGGACAATTCAGTTTCAAAGTGAATTATCCGGATTGGGGACGCTATTTGGTTTACGTCAAAGACCGTGAAAGCGGACATGCTACAGGAGGTACCATCTACGTGGACTGGCCTGACTGGCGAGGGCGTTCTAATAAGAGTGACCCGAGTGGCATCAAAATGTTATCTTTTTCCATTGACAAAGACTCTTACGAACCGGGAGAAACCGTAACAGCCATATTACCGGCATCTGCCGGTGGAAGGGCCCTGGTTACACTCGAAAACGGTTCGTCTGTAATTCAACGGGAATGGATCGAGGTATCAGGGAAAGAAGACACTAAATATCAATTTAAGGTAACCCCTGAAATGGCTCCGAATGTTTATCTCCATATCAGCTTGCTACAGCCCCATGCACAGACGGTGAACGATCTTCCTATCCGGATGTACGGCATTATGCCGGTATTCGTGACCGACAAGCAAACCGTTCTTGAACCGCAAATCAAGATGCCGGAAGTACTTCGTCCCGAACAGGCATTCAACCTTACCATAAACGAGAAGCATGGCAGGCCGATGACATATACACTTGCCATTGTAGATGACGGTCTATTAGACTTGACCAATTTCAAGACACCGGATCCCTGGAATAATTTTTATGCCCGCGAAGCATTGGGAATCCGTACGTGGGATATGTACGACGATGTATTAGGAGCCACGGCAGGAAGCTATGGATCAATGTTCAGCACAGGTGGTGACGAGACACTGAAGCCATCGGACCCAAAAGCGAACCGCTTCAAACCTGTTGTGAAATTTATCGGTCCTTTCAGTATCGGTAAGGGGAAAAGCCGTACGCACCAAATCACTTTACCCATGTATGTAGGTTCTGTCCGTGCTATGGTAGTAGCAGGTCAGGACGGAGCATACGGAAATGCCGAAAAGACAGTTCCGGTACGTACCCCTTTGATGATTCTTTCAACATTGCCACGAGTTTTGAGCACCAATGAAGAGATTGAAGTACCAGTCAACGTATTTGCATTGGAAAACAATGTAAAGAACGTCAACGTATCCATACAAGCTTCCGGTGCAGGAACACAAGTGACAGGTAACAAGCAACAAACGCTTACCTTCACTCAAACGGGTGACCGCCTGATCTTTTTCAAGTTAAAGACAGGTACGAAAACCGGAAAAGCCACCATTCATCTTACTGCCAACGGAAACGGACAAAACACCAAAGAGACCATTGAGATAGAGGTTCGTAATCCGAATCCGGTGGTCACCCTGCGTGAAAGCCAATGGGTGGAAACCGGAAAGAGCGAAGAACTCAATTATCAGTTAAGCAGTGGCTCGGAAGGAAACAGTATACAGCTCGAAGTCTCACGTATTCCGTCTGTCGACATCAGCCGCCGTTTTGACTTTCTCTACAATTATCAGCACAACTGTACGGAACAATTAACCTCTAAAGCTCTCCCTTTGCTATTTATCAGCCAGTTCAAAACAGTAGACAACGAAGAATCGGAAAAGATAAAAGTCAATGTACAGGAAGCTATCCGTCAGTTATACGGACGCCAGCTACCGAACGGAGGTTTCGTTTATTGGCCCGGAAATGCCTCGGCAGACGAGTGGATCACCTCCTATGCCGGTATGTTCCTGGTACTGGCACAAGAAAAGGGTTATGCAGTAAACAGTAATGTACTGAACAAATGGAAACGTTTCCAACGGGCAGCAGCCCAAAACTGGCAACCCGTTGCCCAAGAACAGAGCTGGTGGTATTGGCAGGCAGATTTCCAGCAGGCCTTCCGCCTCTATACATTGGCCATGGCCGGAGCACCAGAACATGGAGCAATGAACCGCATGAAAGAACTGCCTACACTTTCGCAACAAGCCAAATGGCGTTTGGCAGCCGCTTATGCACTCAACGGTAAAGAAAAAGCAGCCGGCGAACTGGTATTCAGTGCAAAAACGACTGTAGAACCCTATTCATCGAATAATTATGTATATGGTTCATCCGACCGGGACGAAGCAATGATACTTGAAACGCTATTGCTAATGAATCGTCAGCGCGAAGCCATGGAACAAGCTAAAATCGTTTCACATAATCTGACAAGAGAGACGTGGTTCAGTACACAGTCCACCGCTTTCTCACTGATGGCAATGGGACGTCTGGCAGAAAAGTTGTCCGGCACATTGGATTTCAGTTGGACACTGAACGGAAAACAGCAACCGGCAGTAAAATCAGCAAAAGCAGTATACGAGACACTTATTTCCACTTCATCACGTGAAGGAAAGGTAATTCTGAAAAACAATGGAAAAGGAGCTTTGAATGCAGACCTGATCACACGGACCCAATTACTGAACGACACACTGCCTCCGATAGCCAATAACCTGCGGATAAGTGTAAAGTACGTTGATAATAACGGTTCACCGATAGATACGCATTCTCTGCATCAAGGAACAAATTTTATGGCAGTGGTAACTGTTGCCAATACCAGCGGTACAACCGATTATACAAATCTGGCATTAACACACATCATCCCTGCCGGATGGGAGATTTTCAATGAACGAATGACAGGACAGATTAGCACTTCTGCTCCTTATAGCTATCAGGATATCCGCGATGACCGGATACTGACTTACTTTAATTTGCAACAGGGACAAGCCAAAACATTTACCGTCCGGTTGCAGGCAACGTATTCCGGTGACTTTGTCATGCCGGCCATCCAGTGTGAAGCGATGTATGATGCCAATGTACAGGCAAGGACACAGGCAGGCAGAACTAAAGTTGTCAGACAAAGCATCGAATAAGAAAACTGATGAATCAGATTCTTAAGCCACACAATCTTCCCCCCTCCTTTCAAGGGAGGGGGTGGAAGATAAGTATCAAAAGTTGGTGGAAACCTGCCCTTTTCCTCCTTCTTGTCCTGTATATATTTTGCCTTCCCAGCCAATTATTCACCTCCCCTTATTCTACCGTCGTAACAGACCGGAACGGTGAACTTCTCGGTGCCCGTATCGCCACGGATGGACAATGGCGTTTTCCCCCGCGCGACAATATTCCCGAGAAAGTTGCCACTTGCCTGATTGAATTCGAGGATCGCCAGTTCTACCATCATTGGGGAGTCAATCCTTTGGCAATAGGCAGAGCCGTAGTTCAAAACCTCAAGCACAAACGTATCGTCAGCGGAGGAAGTACCCTTACCATGCAGACCATTCGGTTGGCTCGGAACAAGCCGCGTACATTCAAGGAAAAGCTGATTGAAATGGTATGGGCCACCCGTTTGGAATTTCGTAAATCTAAGAAAGAGATACTGTCACTTTACATTTCACATGCCCCCTTCGGAGGAAACGTAGTAGGACTGGATGCGGCCGCCTGGCGATACTTCGGACATTCGGCTGAAGAACTATCATGGGCAGAATCGGCCATGTTGGCTGTACTCCCCAACTCACCCGCCATGATCCATCTTTCGAAAAGTCGGCAAGCACTCCTCGATAAACGGAACCGACTATTGACACACCTGCATAAAAAAGGAATTTTGGATACTTCGACATATGAACTGGCCATCAGTGAACCACTTCCGCAGGAACCTTTACCTCTTCCACACATAGCGCCTCACCTGACAGACTATTTCTATCAAACCCGAAATGGAAAATACTCCGTATCGACCATCGACAGAGGTATACAGACTCAAATTGAAAGTTTGGTAGAACGATGGAACAGTGAATTCAAACGGAGTGACATCCGTAATCTGGCGATTCTTGTGATTGACATCCGGACGAATCAGGCGATAGCCTATTGTGGCAATGTACATTTCGACAAAGAGCAGAGCGGCAACCAAGTAGATGTCATCCGGTCGCCACGGAGTACCGGCAGTATTCTCAAGCCTTTTCTTTATTATGCCATGCTACAAGAAGGAGAAATTCTCCCAAATACTTTGTTGCCGGACATTCCCGTCAACATCAATGGGTTCACTCCACAAAATTTTAATCTGCAATTTGAAGGAGCCGTACCGGCCTCGGAAGCCATTGCACGCTCTCTTAACATACCTTCGGTAACAATGCTGCAACGTTACGGGGTACCTAAGTTCCACAGTTTCCTGAAACAAATCGGACTGACTACCCTGAACCGTCCCTCAAGCCATTACGGACTTTCTCTGATTCTGGGAGGTGCAGAAGCCACGTTATGGGATATCACTTCGGCCTATGCCAACATGGGACGCAGCCTCAACCGGTTACCTCAATTCCCGTGTACACTCCTCCTGTCGGATTCCACCTCCGTTCATCGTCCATCGTTCCAATCCGGAGCCGTCTGGCAGACTTTTGATGCAATAAAAGAAGTGAACCGACCGGAAGAAATAGACTGGCGTACCATTCCTTCCATGCAAACCATTGCCTGGAAAACCGGTACCAGTTATGGTTTCCGGGATGCCTGGGCAGTGGGTGTAACTCCTAAATATGCAGTGGGTGTATGGGTAGGGAATGCTACGGGTGAGGGAAAACCCGGGTTGGTTGGTGCCCGTACGGCAGGCCCTGTCCTGTTCGATGTATTCAACCTGCTCCCTTCTTCTCCCTGGTTCGAACGTCCTCAGGGCGAACTGGTTGAAGCAGAAATTTGTCGGCAGTCCGGCCATCTGAAAGGACGATTCTGTGAAGAAACAGATACTTTGCTGATCCTTCCGGCAGGTCTCAAAACAGAAGCTTGCCCTTATCATCACCCGGTCACCTTATCGGCAAATGAACGGTTCCGAATATACGAGAATTGTGCCAATAGCGAACCGGTTGTCCGCCGTAACTGGTTTACCCTTCCTCCCGTATGGGAATGGTATTATAAGCAACATCACCCGGAATATCGTCCTCTCCCTCCCTTTAAATCAGGATGTGGAGAAGACCGGTTCCAACCGATGCAATTTATTTATCCGCCAATGGGAGCCCGTATCCATCTGCCCAAACAGATGGATGGCAGCAAAGGGCAGTTGACTGTCGAACTGGTTCACAGTCATCCGAATACAACCATCTACTGGCATCTGGACGAGACATACCTGACGCAAACGCAGGACTTCCACAAACTTTCTCTCCGTCCGTCCCCCGGCAAACACTCCCTGACGGCAGTGGATGACGAGGGAAATACAATTTCGACAACGTTCTTTGTGGAATAGCCTCTAAAATGATAACTTTGTGCCATGAAACAGATTTTGAAAGAAAACGGCGGACTACCGGCTTCGATTCTTTGGACACTTGCTATTGTTGCAGGTATATCGGTAGCCAATCTGTACTATAACCAGCCTTTACTGAACATGATCCGCCATGAATTGGGTGTTTCGGAGTTCGAAACAAACCTGATTGCCATGGTAACGCAGATCGGATATGCCCTCGGACTATTGTTTATCGTCCCCTTAGGCGATTTGTATCAGCGAAAGCGGATCATTCTCACCAGCTTCTCCATATTAATCGTTTCGTTGCTGGTGATCGCGATGGCCCCCAACATCCACGTCATCCTGTGTGCCTCGCTCCTCACCGGCATCTGTTCGGTGATGCCACAAATATTCATCCCGATAGCTTCCCAGTTCTCACGTCCGGAAAACAAAGGGAGAAATGTAGGAATCGTCGTATCGGGACTACTGACCGGCATTTTGGCCTCACGTGTAGTCAGCGGGTTTATAGGAGAACTGTTTGGTTGGCGTGAGATGTATTACATCGCTGCCGGCATGATGCTGATATGTGGTATGGTAGTCATGCGGGTATTACCGGACATACGCCCGAACTTTCAGGGCAAATACAGCGACTTAATGAAGTCTTTGCTTTCACTGCTGAAGCAGTATCCCGAGCTCCGCATCTTTTCAGTCCGCGCCGCACTTGCTTTCGGTTCATTTCTGGCCATGTGGTCATGTCTGGCTTTTAAAATGGGAAGTGCCCCCTTCTACGCTGACAGCCACATCATCGGTATGTTAGGATTGTGCGGCATTGCCGGCGCCTTATCAGCCTCTCTTGTAGGTAAGTATGTACGGAAAGTGGGAGTCAGACGATTCAATTTCATCGGATGCGGACTGATCTTATCAGCTTGGTTGCTTCTCTTTATCGGAGAGAACTCCTATTGGGGAATCGTTGCCGGTATCATCATCATCGATATCGGCATGCAATGTATCCAATTGAGCAATCAGACCCGTATCTTCGAACTCTGTCCGAGTGCTTCGAACCGCATTAATACTATTTTTATGACAACTTACTTCATAGGAGCCTCCACCGGGACATTTCTGGCAGGAACTTTCTGGCAGGCATTCGGTTGGCATGGAGTCATAGGCACAGGAGTGGCCTTGACTACCGGCTCACTGCTGATTACCTTTTTTTCAAAACGATAATCCGAATAGTAACAAAAGTTGTTATATAAATCATGAAGTACGGAGTAAACAGACAAGTGTTATTAATCACAGCCGGCATCGTCTGGATAGTGGCGGGAGCTAATATTCTCCGGATTGGTATTGTCACCTGGCTTAATGACTCACAATATTGGCTTTTTAAGGTAGGCGAAGCCACAGTTGTTTTCCTGCTCTTTTTTGTCCTTGTCTTCCGAAAGCTCTACTACAAACACACTCGCCGGATTGAGCAAAAGAAAAAAGAGAAAAATTGCCCCTTTTCTTTCTTCGATGCAAAGGGATGGATCGTCATGTGTTTCATGATAGCAATGGGAATCACCATCCGGACATTACACCTGTTGCCCGACACTTTCATTTCGGTATTTTACACCGGACTCTCACTGGCACTTATGTTCACAGGCACATTATTTATACGCTACTGGTGGCGCAGAAGACCACATACTTAGTACCCATGCAAGAGCTCTCTCCGCTCGTTTTTCACAGAGGTCGCCCCCAGAACAGCAGGGAAAGCCGAAGGGAATAAAAGACCTAATGCCACATAAACTACCCTCCCTATAGAGAAAGCTCAAATATCAGTTAGTATTTCCGGACAGTTATTAAACTCCATACCGCCAATTACCACGTATTTCTGAACGGCTGAAATCAACAGGCTCTCAGAAAAAAGGAGCATTGCCTATTCTTAATGTGGCTAAAGAACTTTTAAATATCCCGACTCAACTTCATGAAATAAATGACATTTGCGCCATTTATTGTATCTTTGCAAAATTAAAAGTGATGAAGATGGACTTGAAGAAAGAAGTGAAGGAAGAGTTTATCCGTTTCCAACGAAATGAGAAAACCGAAAGTATCGTATACGAACGACTGGCCTCTATTGAAAAAGACGAATCGAACCGCAAAGTATTACGTCTGATCTCAGCAGAAGAAAAAGCGCACTATGCCACACTGAAGAAATATACGGAAACCGACGTTGCACCAGACAAGTTGCGTATAGCCAAATATTACTGGCTGGCAAGAATCCTGGGTATTACATTTGCCATTAAACTGATGGAGTCAAGTGAAGAGAATGCACATCATGATTATGCCAAATATACAGATTATCCGGACCTCCGGCAATTGGCCAATGAAGAAGAAGTTCATGAACAGAAATTAATCGGGCTAATCAACGAAGAACGACTTGAATATATGGGTTCGGTAGTGCTCGGTCTGAATGATGCTTTGGTGGAATTTACCGGGGCATTGGCGGGATTCACTCTGGCCTTGAGTGACTCCAGGCTGATAGCCCTGACGGGAAGCATCACGGGGATTGCCGCAGCTTTATCAATGGCTTCTTCCGAATATCTCTCGACCAAATCGGAAGGAGGAGAAACGAAACATCCCATAAAGGCCGCCATCTATACGGGTATTGCTTATATCATCACGGTAGTGGCGCTGGTTGCTCCCTTCATATTGATCGAAAATGTACTGATAGCTTTGGGAGTAATGCTGGCCATGGCTTTGGTAATCATTGCATTATTTAATTATTACTATTCGGTAGCACGCGGAGAAAGTTTCCGCAAAAGATTCACCGAGATGGCAGTACTTAGTTTCAGCGTAGCCGGCATTAGCTTTCTGATAGGCTATGCACTGAAAACATTTACAGGAATAGACGCTTAAACATAAAAAAGGAAAAGAAGAATCATGAAAAAAGCCCCCTCACCTCTTGTTTCTCTGATCCCTCTGGTCGTATTGGTTATCATGCTATTTGCCACCATACGTACCTTTGGCAGCGATGCACTCAGCGGAGGTAGCCAAGTGTCCCTGCTGACTACAACAGCCGTTTGCATACTGATCGGTATGGGATTCTACAAAATAGGCTGGAAAGACTTTGAACTGGCTATCACAAACAACATTACAGGCGTATCTACCGCCCTAATCATTCTGCTGATTATCGGCGCATTGAGCGGTGCATGGATGATAAGCGGTGTGGTCCCCACATTGATTTATTACGGAGTGCAAATCATACATCCCAGTTTTTTCCTGACCTCTACCTGCATTATCTGTGCCTTGGTATCGGTTATGACCGGAAGCTCCTGGACTACGATTGCTACCATCGGAATCGCTTTAATGGGCATTGGCAAAGCACAGGGATTCGAAGAAGGCTGGATAGCCGGAGCCATTATTTCGGGCGCATACTTCGGAGATAAAATCTCTCCATTATCGGATACGACAATATTAGCAGCCTCAGTTACCGATACTCCCCTCTTCAGACATATCCGCTATATGTTGATAACTACCGTACCTTCACTAATCATTACCTTGGTTATCTTTACAGTAGCCGGATTGTCACACAATGCCGGAAGCACAGAACATATAGCCGAATTCTCGGCCGCACTGGCAGGAAAGTTCCACATTACACCATGGCTGCTGATTGTACCGGTAGTTACAGGTGTACTGATTGCTTGGCGGGTACCTTCCGTCATCACCTTATTTCTGTCGGCGGCATTGGCAGGGGCATTCGCCGTATTCTTCCAACCCGACCTGTTACAGGAAATATCCGGTTTGCAAAATTCCGAAGGCACACAGTCCATCTTCAAAGGACTGATGATGACTCTTTATGGAGGGACCAGTCTACAGACAAGCAATGAAGCACTCACCGAACTGGTGGCTACCCGGGGTATGGCAGGCATGATGAATACGGTATGGCTTATTATCTGTGCGATGTGTTTCGGCGGGGCTATGACTGCCGGCGGCATGTTAGGAAGTATCACTTCCGTATTTGTCCGCTTCATGAAAAATACAGTCAGCATGGTGGCCTCTACGGTTTGCTCTGGTATTTTCCTGAACCTCGCCACAGCCGATCAGTATATTAGCATTATCCTGACCGGAAACATGTTCCGGGATATTTATGAAAAGAAAGGTTATGAAAGCTGTTTGCTCAGTCGAACCACGGAAGATTCTGTTACAGTGACCTCCGTATTAATACCATGGAACACCTGCGGAATGACGCAAGCTACGATACTGAGTGTTCCTACACTGGTTTATCTTCCCTATTGCTTCTTCAACATTATCAGTCCGTTAATGAGCATTACGATTGCTGCCATCGGATATAAAATTGTGAGACGCAAGTGAACAATCTGAAAAGGGAGTTGTTCTTGGAATAAACGAACAACAGTTTTAAACCTAAACAAAAAAAAGTTATGAAAAAGTTTATTGCATTAGTAGCATTAGTATTAGTAAGTGCATCGACTTTAATGTATGCACAAGAGTCACAAAGAGACATACGCCGCGCTGACCGTAAAGCACAAAGAGACGCAGAAAGAGCCAGACTGAAAGCTGAGGAACAAGCTGCCGACCAAGTGGCCTATCAGCAAGCCGTACAGGCTATCAAAGACAAACAGTTTGTACTGGAAGCCGATCAGGTAATCTTCAAACGCGGCCAGACAGCTTTCGTATCGTCCAACACTAACTTTGTAATGTTGAACGGACAGAGAGCAACCGTACAGGTAGCGTTCAATACTCCGTATCCCGGCCCTAACGGAATTGGCGGTGTAACAGTGGACGGAACCACTTCGGATGTAAAAGTGACTACCGACAAACGAGGCAATGTGAACTGCAACTTCAGCGTACAAGGTATCGGTATCTCGGCACAAGTCTTTATCACATTGACAAACGGAGGCAACAACGCCACTGTGACCATTAATCCGAACTTCAACTCCAATACATTAACGTTGAGCGGCAACCTTGTTCCGCTGAACCAGTCGGATGTATTTAAAGGCCGTTCATGGTAATAAGAGTGACGAGACTCTATTTAAGCTCGTAACTAATTCACATAACTCCGCTGCAAATCGCACAAAAAGTGTACATTTGCAACGGAGTTTTTTTATGGACAGATTATGAGAGAATATATCATCGCAGATAATCAGGACATCACGAAAGCAGGAATGATGTTTCTGTTAAGCAAGCAAAAAGAGGTAAGCTTGTTGCTGGAAGCCGACAATAAGATGGAGTTGGTCCAGTTGTTGCGCATTCATCCGCAAGCGGTGGTTATTTTAGACTATACACTATTTGATTTTTCCGGTGCAGATGAATTGATCATCCTTCAGGAACGATTCAAAGAATCAGACTGGTTATTGTTTTCGGATGAATTGAGCATCGGATTTCTGAGGCAGGTATTGTTCAGCAGCAATGCTTTCGGAGTCGTGCTGAAAGACAACTCCAAAGAAGAGATAATGTCGGCCCTGCAATGCGCATCACGAAAAGAGCGCTTTATCTGCAATCATGTAAGCAATCTGTTATTATCGGGAAGTGGAAATGTAAACACTGCTTCAGCCGTGCACACTTTCGTACCGCAGGAAGACCGTCTGCTCACACCGACGGAAAAAATAATCTTAAAAGAAATAGCTTCCGGCAAAACGACCAAAGAAATAGCGGCAGAGAAGCATCTGAGTTTTCATACCATCAACAGTCACCGAAAAAATATATTCCGCAAACTGGGAGTGAACAATGTGCACGAGGCTACCAAATATGCCATGCGGGCAGGCATTGTGGATCTGGCGGAATATTATATCTAAAGCAGAAGAGCGTACCGAAAATCAACCCAAATACACCGATTCATACAGACCTCGAGCAGCGACCGATTATTAAGCCGCATCTCTGTACAAACCGGTGTCATCTGAAGGAGCTTTCGTTATATTCTTATCCTATTTCTCCACTCCCGAAACAAACCCGGGATTCGGCGTCATAAATCACGCCAAACTGTCCCGGTGCAATTCCCTGTAATTTTTCGGAAGAAATAATCCGGTATCCCTCTTCGTCATGTAGCAAACGGCCTTTGATAAACTCAGGTGTATGCCGGATCTTAAATGTTACTTCCTCCTCGCCTGTCGAGCCTTCCCACGGGTTATCTGTAATAAAATTGAAGTCTTTCATCCTGAATTCATAACCATACTGCTGCTCGGCATCATAACCGTGGGAGACGTAAATAATGTTATCCTGAATATCCTTCTTCACAACGAACCAGGGTCCTCCTCCCAATCCCAATCCTTTTCGCTGGCCAATGGTATGAAACCAATAGCCGCGATGAGTACCAATCTTCTTACCTGTTTCAAATTCGATCACCGCCCCCTCTTTTTCTCCCAGAAAGCGACGGACAAAATCGTTATAATTTATCTTGCCCAAAAAGCAAATTCCCTGACTATCCTTCCGACGGGCACTGGGCAATCCGGCCTGCAACGCTATCTCACGCACTTCATGCTTCATCAGCCCACCTATCGGAAACAACAATTTCGAAACCTGCAAATAGTCAATCTGGGCCAGGAAATCAGTCTGATCTTTTATCGGGTCCTTGGCTGTACCCAGCCAGGTTTTCCCGCCTAGTTGCAAGGTCGTAGCATAATGTCCGGTTGCCGTAAGATCGAAATCTTTTCCGACCTGCTGCTCGAAACAGCCAAACTTAATCAGCTTGTTACACATCACATCCGGATTCGGAGTCTGCCCCTTCCGTATCTTTTCTATGGCATAAGCAGCCACATTATCCCAGTATTCCCGATGTAAATCGACAACCTCCAGTGCTAAACCGTAGCGTCGGGCTATGGCAGTAGACAGTTCTATATCCTCTTCGGCAGAACAGTCCATGTATTCCGCCCCATCCATACCTATTTTGATGTAAAACAGTGTAGGCTTGTAGCCCTGCTCACAAAGCAGATGTACAACAACCGAACTGTCCACTCCTCCCGATAATAATGCTGCTATATCCATTTTTTTAAATTTTCTCTAATGCCTGACGTAAGTCATCAATAATGTCCTCAATATGCTCCGTACCTATCGAAAGTCTGACCGTTCCGGGTTTAATCCCCTGTTCCTCCAGCTCCTGCGCATTCAACTGCGAGTGTGTGGTAGTGCCCGGATGAATCACCAGCGACTTCACATCGGCCACATTGGCCAGCAAAGAGAATATCTGCAGACTATCGATAAACTTCTGCGCTTCCTCCGTTCCTCCCTTTACCTCGAAAGTGAAGATAGAACCTGCCCCGCCAGGAAAATAACGTTGATAGATGGCATGATCCGGATGACCGGGCAATGATGGATGATTAACAGCCGCTACCTTCGGATGGTTCACCAGAAAATCAATAACCTTCAAAGCATTGGCCACATGCCGTTCTACACGCAAAGACAAAGTCTCCAACCCTTGCAGCAAGATAAAAGCATTGAACGGGCTGATGGCAGCACCCGTATCGCGCAGCAACACGGCACGTATACGGACAATGTAGGCAGCAGCCCCGGCAGCATCGACAAACCGTACCCCATGATAACTTGCATCCGGCTCGGTCAGTTGCGGGAATTTACCGGAAGCAACCCAGTCAAATTTACCGGAATCGACAATAACTCCTCCCAACGAACTGCCGTGTCCGCCAATGAATTTTGTGGCAGAATGTACCACAATGTCTGCCCCGTGCTCAATGGGACGGATAAGGTAAGGCGTACCGAAAGTATTATCCACAATCAGCGGAATCCGATATTTATGGGCAATGGCAGCTACGGCATCCATATCGATAATATTGGAATTGGGGTTTCCCAGAGTTTCAATGAATATCGCCTTTGTATTTTCACGAATCGCCCGTTCGAAATTAAAAAGATCGGACGGATCTACAAAAGTGGTCGTTACTCCATAAGCAGGCAGAGTATGCGCCAGCAAGTTATATGTGCCCCCATAAATGGTCTTGGCAGCCACAATATGATCACCGGAACGGGTGATATTCTCGATAGCATAGGTCACGGCAGCAGCTCCGGAAGCCACGGCAAGCCCACCTACTCCCCCTTCAAGTGCTGCGATGCGTTCCTCCAATACTCCCTGAGTGGAATTGGTCAGTCGTCCATAAATATTCCCAGGGTCTTGCAATCCAAATCGTGCGGCGGCATGGGCCGAATCCCGGAACACATAGGAAGTTGTCTGATAAATAGGTACGGCACGCGCATCGGTTGCCGGGTCGGGAGTCTCCTGTCCAACATGGAGTTGTAAAGTCTCAAAATGTAATTTTTTCGTTTCCATTTGCTATCTATATTTAGAGTTCATTGTCAGTGTCCAATCTTTATATGTGGCAAAGATAGAGGAATCCGGTATGGAAAGAAATCGCACATTGAAGGCATTTTTATACCACAATCGTGGTAGATAGAGCAGGTTATTAACTACATTTGCAGGCAAATAAAACATTATTGATATGAATAAACTTCTATACTGTTTCTTTTTATCATTTTCTGTCATGGCTACCTCGGCATGTACCGATGATAAGGAAGAACGGGAATTTCCTCCGGCCCCCGATTTCAGCCTGATGATCCTGAAAGAGAATCTGCACAGTAACGGAGGCGACGTATTACGCACCGATACTTATGTATACGATAACAATAAACTAACGACCCATACCACATTACAGGAGTTCTACGGGCAGAGCCTGACCCACGAAACGACTCTCTCCTACTCCGGTAACGAAGTGACATTGGCAGATGAAAACGGAAATACCGCCATTTATATCTTAGGAAGTGCGGGATATGCCACCGAATGTACTTACAAATTGTCCGACCAGGTCAGAAAGTACACCTTCACCTATTCCGGTGAATATCTTACCCGGATCGATGAAGAAATAAACAGTACGCCTTATTCTTCCGTAGAGTTGGCATACGACGACAACGGGAATTTAAGCCATATCATTGCCAATGGCTTGCAAACCAATTATCAGGCGGGAAATACGGAGAACCTGTATCAGCTCCCTTGCCTGCAAGTTTGCGAAACTTACCCCCTGTCTTTCCACAACGACGCTATTTATGCCGGACTGTTGGGCCGTCAGTCCAAACACCTGATTATCGGCAACACTCCGGAAGAAAACAAAGAGGAGTATACAAAATACACTTATGAACTGGATGAAAACGAAAAGCCAACCGGAATCATCGCTAAGACCACTTCTACAGGTACTGTGATCGACATAAACGGTGATGCATACGATGAAACAAAAACAGACACGAGAACCATCGGCATCACCATCGAATAAGGGGAACGACTTCAATCCTGCCTCCACGAAGTAGTAATGTAATGCCCCATAACAATATATGTTATTTCGATTACATATATTGTTATGGGGCATTACATATATTGGCATTTTCCTTACAAACAATTCCTCCCCGGACTCACCGGCACCTCTCCGGATGCCATACGCCGAGGGAGGAACGGGACGTATAATCCCATGATGCTCCTTATCACTCGCTCTTTACTCTCCGGCAAAGAACTTGCTGAAGAAAAGAATCTGATAATCAATGGAATTATTCCAGTATTTTCCATTGTGTTCACCGGGACGGGTAATAAAATCATGATCTATCTTGCGGCCCAACAACCGATCGTGAAAGTCTTTGTTCACATTCAGAAAAAAATCATCCTCACCGCAATCTATAATTAAAGCAAGATCACCATTCTGAATCTTGTCGAGTTGATTGACTACCGTATGTTCATCCCATATTCTTTTATTTGAGGCCAGTTCACCCAACTGCTTGTTCATGCTCCAGTTTTTGGGGAAAGGACGGATATCGACACCTCCGCTGGTGCTTCCTGCCGCTCCAAACACGTCTTTATGGCGAATACCTAACCACATTGCCCCATGTCCTCCCATGCTGAGACCGGTAATGGCACGTCCCTTCCGATCAGCAATCGTTTTATAATTACGGTCAATGTAGTTCACTAACTCTGAAGAAACAAACGTTTCATATCGGTACGCCGGATTCTTGGGGCTGTCCCAGTACCAACTGTCTTTGCCATCGGGACACACAAAAATGATCCCTTTTTCATCTGCTATTTCCGGCAAGTTCGGTTTTATCTGAATCCAGGTCTTAGCATGACCGCCATACCCATGCAACAAGTAAAGTACCGGACAAGCCGCTGCATTTTTTCCCAAAGCAACATCAGGGGTCACTACCAACACCTGCACCTCCTTATTCATAGAGGGACTCTTCACCATCAGCGTATCTACCCTTGCGGCACTAAGCGGCAATACAAATAAAAGCAGACAAGCCAAAAATAAATTTCTTCTTTTCATTTTTAATCTATGTTTTTTAGAGTTTGTCTTTTCAATCTTTCTCTTCCAAAGCAGAAGGGTTGAATTCCGTAACCGGCTTTTCGAAAGCTTTCCCACAATGGTCGCAGATATATTCCCAATGATTGCCTCCGGGCGGGACAGTAGCCAGCATAGAAACAATGGCAGCGCTGACAGCCCTCACACGATGCTCCTTTTTAAGAACAAACTTAATCCGGTCCGAACCGCAGAAAGGACAAAACTTCTGTTCTTCGGGTATCATCTGATTCTGCCTCAGCAACTGCATGGCTGCTTCATAATCGCAATCCGCCACCAAGACATCCACTCCTGAGATGTCATGGACAAAACCCCGCAACAAGGTCGACATATTTTCATTATGTAATAGAGAATCAATACCTTCATTAGCAAGTGCTCCCTGTATAATATGAGCTTGAAAGGCATCATCGCAAGTAATCAGTTTTACGGTTTTCATCTTTTCTATTTAAAACTTTCCCACAAAAATAGCAGATAAAAACGAGAGACGAAACCATTTTTATATAACTTTGCACAGAATTCACAAAGTATATCGAACCGGGCCAATGAAGAAAAATGTTTTGCTCCTGTTGTTACTCGGCCTGCTCACCACAGTCAGTGCGCAACCGACACACCGAATAAAGGGAACTGTGATTGACAAAGCCAGTCGTCAACCGCTGGAATTTATCAATGTACTGGTCTTAGGGCTGGGACGCGGAGGAGTGACAGATGCCGAAGGGCACTTCAACATCGGAGAAGTCCCTCCGGGCATTTATCGTCTGCAGGCGTCTGCTGTAGGATACAAAACCATACTCACCCCCGAATATATCGTCTCTACTAAAGATCTCACCATCCAAATAGAAACAGAAGAAAACCTGACCGAATTAGAAGGAGTCACGGTTACTGCTTCTCCTTTCCGAAGAGACCCGGAGAGTCCTGTAGGGCTACGTATCATCGGATTGCAGGAAATCGAGAAAAGCCCCGGAGCCAACCGGGATATCTCACGTATTGTCCAATCTTATCCGGGCGTTGCCTTCTCCCCTGCCGGATATCGAAATGACCTGATCGTACGCGGAGGATCTCCTTCCGAAAACCGTTTCTATCTGGATGGAGTAGAAATTCCCAATATTAATCATTTCAGCACTCAAGGGGCCTCGGGAGGTCCGGTGGGCATCATCAACGCAGACTTGATTCGTGAAGTCAATTTCTATACGGGAGCTTTTCCGACCGACAGAGGGAATGCCATGAGTTCGGTACTCGACTTTAAGCTTCGGGACGGAGATATGGAACGCAATTCATTAAAAGCAACTTTAGGAGCCTCGGAAGTCTCGTTAGCATCGAACGGACATATAGGAAAGAAGACATCTTATCTGGTTTCGGTGCGTCAGTCATACCTCCAGTTTTTATTTGACATGTTGGGGTTACCTTTCCTGCCAACTTTCACCGACGCACAATTTAAACTGAAAACTCGCTTCAATGCCAACAACGAGTTGACAATACTCGGGCTCGGAGGAATCGATAACATGAAACTGAATACCAAGCTGGATGGAGAAAAAGCGGAATACATATTGAGTTACCTGCCCAAGATACAGCAGGAGACTTTTACACTGGGAGCCGTATACCGTCACTATGCAGGCATACATGTACAATCTGTAGTCGTCAGCCACAGTTACCTGAACAACCGCAATACCAAATATCTGAATAATGACGAAAGCAGTGCGGACAACTTATCCCTGAAGTTGCGCTCAGTGGAACAGGAGACCAAATTCCGGATAGAGAACACCTCGACTTTCGGTAATTGGAAAATTAATTTCGGAGCCAATCTGGATTATTCCCAATACACCAACACCACCTTTCAACGAGTGTATATTGATGAAGGCAGGACGTTTGATTATCACACATATCTGGGTATGTGGCGTTGGGGCATATTCGGAACCATCAACTATGCAACTACCGATGAACGATTCACTGCCTCACTCGGCGTACGGACCGATGCCAACAACTTTTCTTCCGGCATGAAAGGGATGGGCGACCAACTCTCACCCCGCCTGTCACTATCATACCGGCTGACAGACGGATTATATTTAAGTGGAAATGCAGGACTATATTATCAGCTCCCGCCTTATACCGGATTGGGATTTAAAGATAACAATGGAGCATGGGTCAACAAATACCTCCGTTACATGAGCGTCAGTCAAGAAAGTCTCGGCCTGAGTTGGCATCCGGGAAATACATTCGAACTGTCTGCCGAAGGTTTTTACAAACAATATGATAAAATACCGTTCTCCATCGCAGACGGCATCCCCCTGGCTTGCAAAGGCAATGACTACGGAGTCATCGGAAACGAAGCCTTGTCCTCTACCGCCCAAGGACGTGCATACGGCATAGAAATATTAATGAAATGGCTGATAGCTAAAAAACTGAATCTGGCATCCTCGTTCACCCTGTTCAAAAGCGAATACCGCAACAACAAACAATCGGAGTACATCGCTTCCGCTTGGGACAACCGGTACATTTTCAATATGAGTGGAACTTATAACTTTCCACACAACTGGAGCCTGGGCATGAAAATCAGCTGTATAGGAGGAGCACCCTATACCCCTTATGATGTGGAAAAATCATCTCTTGTTACGGCATGGAATGCACAGGGACGTCCATACTATGACTACACAAAGTACAATACCGGACGCTTGCCCGCCTTCGGCCAACTGGATGTACGAGTGGACAAAACATTTTATCTGAAACGCTGTATGTTGGGATTCTACATCGATTTGCAGAATGTGACAAACAGCAAATTCAAGCAACCGGATATCCTGATGAGTACAGGCGTTATCGAAAATCCATCCGCCCCCATGGCAGAACAGCGCTACAAAATGAAATACATAACCCAGAAAAGCGGAACATTAATGCCAACCTTGGGTATCACATTTGAATATTAAATCTCGAAACAACTATATTATTAACTATAAAAACTCACAAAATGAAAAAAAGAATTGTTTTTATTGCGGCACTTTTATGCGGAATGTGCTTCACGACAGCATCCGCACAGTTCAAAATCGGTGGAAAGAAAATCAATGTAGGCAAAGTGGTACAAGCCGGTAGCGACGCAGCGAAAGCCATCACCTTGTCCGATTCGGACATCGCAGCCATGAGCAAAGAATACATGCAATGGATGGACACCCACAATCCGCTGACCGCAGCCGACAGCGAATACGGCAAACGCCTGGAGAAACTGACCGGACATATCAAAGAAGTAGACGGACTGAAAGTGAATTTCGGAGTATATGAGGTTGTCGACGTGAATGCTTTTGCCTGTGGTGACGGCAGTGTCCGCATCTGTGCCGGATTGATGGATATTATGACGGACGATGAAGTGATGGCAGTTGTCGGACATGAGATCGGTCACGTGATTCATACAGACTCTAAAGATGCCATGAAGAGTGCATATCTTCGTTCGGCAGTAAAGAATGCTGCAGGAGCAGCCAGCTCTACCGTTTCCAAACTGACTGATTCGGAACTGGGAGCTATGGCAGAAGCATTAGCCGGTGCCCAATATTCTCAGAAGCAAGAGAGCGAAGCCGATGATTATGGTTTCGAATTCAGCATCAAACATAACATTGATCCGTATGCAATGTACAATGCTCTGAACAAACTACTGGAACTCTCAGCCGAGGCCCCCAAAGAGTCTAAATTCCAGAAAATGTTCTCTTCACACCCCGATACAGCCAAACGTGTAGCACGCGCCAAAGAAAAAGCAGACAACTATACTAAGAACAAGTAAGTTCGAGAACCACAAAACTGAGTTTAACCGAGGCCGGATCCCAATATATGAGGTCCGGCCTCGGTATTTTTGAAAAAATTCATTAATAATTCCGATAGTTTTTGCGTGAGTCCGTACTTTGGTGTAATTTGCGGTCATGAAACTATTCAAACTTATATGGAATTCTTAGTAATTATTCTTTTACTCGTACTGAATGGCATTTTTGCCATGTACGAGATTGCCTTAGTATCCTCAAGTAAAGCACGTCTGGAAACCCTGGTCAGCAAAGGGAACAAATCTGCCCGGGGAGTATTGAAACAATTGGAAGAACCCGAAAAATTTCTTTCTACCATTCAGATTGGTATCACGCTGATCGGTATCGTATCGGGTGCTTTCGGTGGAGTAGCCATTGCCGATGATGTGACTCCGCTCTTTGCCATGATACCGGGAGCCGAAGTCTATGCAAAGGACCTGGCCATGATCACAACCGTAATCGTCATTACCTACCTGTCACTGATTATCGGTGAGCTTGTACCCAAATCCATCGCTCTCAGCAATCCCGAGCGCTATGCAACCTTGCTGAGTCCCGTCATGATTCTGCTGACCAAGATTTCATTCCCTTTTGTCTGGTTGCTCAGCATTTCCACCCGCCTGCTCAACAAACTGATCGGTCTGAAAAGCGAAGAACGCCTGATGACTCAGGAAGAACTGAAAATGATTCTTCACCAAAGCTCGGAGCAGGGTGTGATTGACAAAGAAGAAACCGAAATGCTACGTGATGTCTTTCGCTTTTCGGATAAACGTGCCAACGAACTGATGACTCACCGACGTGATCTGGTGGTGCTACATACGACTGACAGCAAAGAGAAAGTGCTTCAGATCATCGACAACGAGCATTTCAGTAAATACCTCCTGATTGATGACGACACCGACGAAATAGCAGGTGTGGTTTCTGTGAAAGATATCATACTGATGATAGGTAGCGAACAGGAATTCAACCTTAGAGAAATCGCACGTCCCGCCTTGTTTATACCCGAAAGTTTATACGCTAAAAAAGTTTTAGAGCTATTTAAGAAGAACAAAAATAAGTTCGGAGTTGTTGTAAACGAGTATGGCAGCACAGAGGGAATCATTACCCTGCATGACTTGACCGAAAGTATCTTTGGAGACATTCTGGAAGAGGACGATACGGAAGAAGAGGAAATCGTTCGCCGACAGGACGGCTCCTTGTTGGTAGAGGCTTCAATGAATATCGGAGATTTTATGGAAGAGATGGGAATACTCTCTTATGATGATATCGAATCGGAAGACTTTACAACTTTAGGCGGATTGGCTATGTTCCTGATAGGACGTATTCCCAAAGCCGGAGATATATTCACTTACAAAAACCTTCAGTTCGAAGTAGTGGATATGGACCGTGGAAGAGTCGATAAGCTGTTGGTTATTAAGAGAGAAGAGGAGGAATAGCAACTCACTTTTTATATTAATTTAAAGCACTTAACAATGAAAAAAGTAATTATGTTAGCAGCCGTCGTTGCTGCATTGGTATCCTGCCAATCAAAAGGAACGAAAGCTGAAGAAGCAGTCGCAGACAGTCTGGCAGTAGCTATGGAACCCACAATGGAAGAAACCCAGGTATATGAAGGTGTGCTTCCTGCTGCTGACGGTCCGGGTATCCGTTACGTGTTAACTTTGAACACACTGGCGAACGCAACCGATACAACGTATACACTGGACGTCACTTATCTGGATGCTGAAGGTAAAGGCAAAGACAAGACTTTTACTTCTAAAGGAAAGCCGGTAAAAGTGGAGAAAACCGTCAAAGATAAAAAGAAAACGGCCATCAAACTGAATCCGAGTGACGGAAGTGAACCTGTTTATTTCGTAATTGCCAATGATACTACCCTGACACTGGCTGATGACAGCCTGGAAGTATCGGAAAGCGATCTGAATTACAACATTATCCGTGTAAAGTAACGCCGAATTAGCTTAAACTTACAAAAACAAAAGCCACGCTGTACATATTGACAGTGTGGCTTTTCTTGTTTTATCGGCCCAGAAATTATTTCGTCAGTTTCTCAAAATATGGCAAACGTTCAAGGGGAACATCTATTGTCATTGTCCGCGGCCCTTTAAACACCTTGCCCCGATCATCTTTCCATCTACCCTTTGGCAACATTACGGTACGGCTTGTTCCGGATGTCAGCATCGGAGCTACCAGATATTTATCCCCCAGCATAAACTGGTCTTTGCAATCGATGAATCCCTGGTGAGGATACTGATATTCCATGTGGCGAACAATGGGTTCACCGGTCTTTGACGCATGTTTTGCCAACTCCAAAATATAATCTCCCATTTGCTGGTGAAGATGGGCATACTTCGCACAAATAGCCACATTCTCTTTACTGAGAATACGCCAAGGAGCTACCGAGAATTGCATCATTGGCATCAGGGCATGCACCTGGCACGAACGTACAATAAGTTCTTCATCAAATTTCTTCACATTCAGAAAAGCTCCGAATTGTCCTCCGCCTACCATATCGGGACAAGTATAATAATGCCCCAACAATCCGGCAGCAGTCATATCGGGAATCAATAACTGAGTCGCACGCCAAGAATAATCTTTATCACCCAGCCGCTGTACCAATGCCTGGCCACCCAACTTCCAAGATGCACGCAATTCATTGTAAGGAAAACTCAAACCTATCTCAGCCCATTTTTCCATAAAAGTATTCACATTGGCATTCTTATCATGAAAAGTATACTCTCCTGTCATATAAGCTACGTCTCCACCATCAAACTTAAATCCGTCGATACCATATTTTTCTTGATTGGCTTTTAACTGTTCCTTCAGATAATTCATAGCCTCCGGATTTGTGGTATCATAACAGGCACTGTAACCATTCCACCAATGAATAATGGCCGTGCGCCCGTTTTTATCTTTCAACAAATATCCTTTTGCTTCCAATTCACGGAATTCGGGACTATCGGGCGAAACATAGGGAGCCACCCACAACATCACCTTGAATCCCATCCGGTGCAACTCGTCTGTCATCCCTTTCGGATCCGGAAACCTCTCGGTTTTGAAGTCAAAGTTACCATAATATCTCTGCCAGTTATCATCTACCATAAACACCCCCTGAGGAAATCCGTTCTCCACAGCTTTATGGGCATAATTCATAATGTCTTCCTGATTTTGATCATACATCAGCTCAATCCAGGTATTATATTGCGGAAGAGAAAAGAAAGTAGGTTCCGGAATCTTTCCCGAAGGTGGAAAATGTTTAGCCGATGCAGCCAGCAAAGCCTCTTTCAGCGTAGTTCCGGCCTTCACCGGCTCTATCTTTTCCGAGTCTGAATAAATAATCAGCTGCCCATCCTTTACTTCAAAACAAAACGGATTTTCGGCCCAGATATACCTGCCCTCCGAAGAAAGCATGAACGGCACTACTTGGTTGTTCATATTATTGCGTGACATGTCTTGCATCCGCAAGTGATCATTGAATGGCATTTGATTTCCTAAAGCCACGAATCCACCCCACCATCTTTCATTTTGCAGGGGTTCGATCACTGTTTTCAATTTTTCCTGTGCGACTGCACCGAGCAGCAGCACGAATGTCACGAGAAATAGTAAAGTCGCTTTTCGTTTCATGATAGTTAGATTAATAATTAAAATTCTCAAGGGGCAAAAATAGATAAAAAAGAAAGAACAGATCATCTATCGGCAAAGAATTATTATTTCCGGACTGTAGCTTCCCGCATAAAAACAGAATCTAAATTTTCCGATTCCAAATTCTTGTCCGAATTTTGCATATTACAAGCACGCACCTGTTCAAATCTCCCTTGCCTATTTTTCATCGATCGCAGCCACGGTGGTTTAGAGAAGCTTTTATCTTTTTCACCGGAACTTTCGGAATCCAACAGGCCCTAAATAATTATTTTCGCAGCCACAATTCAGAAAAGAATAGAAAAAAGATTCTTTCATTATATTTTTTTCTATCTTTATCAGACAGTTACACATACAATCTAAAAAAAGATGGAACAAACATTTAAAGCGCGAAATCCCCAATTAGGAGTTTGGTTGTTCGCCATAGGTATAATAGCATGCATTGCGATCAGTTTCATAACTATACAAGCAATCTGGATAGGTACCGCATGTATAGGTCCCAGTGCAACCATCTATTTTTCACAAACATCCTGCAAATACATTGTCAAGAAAAACGGAGATTTACAAATAGTAAATGACTTCTTCCGCCAAAAACGAACATTCAGTCATATCACCGATGTTACGTATACTCGCCATGCCTTGGGCATGCAGAAAATAAAGATCAGACACGCCACCGGGTTTGTCATGATAGATCCCCAATCACCCCGGGAACTGATAAAAGCCCTGCAAAAGACGAATCCTGATGTAAGAGTAAAGAACTTTATTTAAGACAGGACTCACAACGGAAAAACCAATCTCCCATCTAACCCAAGATACGAAATGAAAACACCTAAAACATTAAAGGTACATTTGCTATTATACCTGTTTTGCCTGAGTGTATCTGCACAAACCACGGACAGTATTGTCCAAAAACTAAGCCAATACGCCTACCTGATCGATAATTTTTCCAAATATATCCCTCAAGAGAAGGTTTACATGCAATTTGACAATACCAGTTATTACCAAGGTGATAATATCTGGTTTAAATGTTTCCTGGTCACTTCCGACCTGCATCCGGCCACTGACCTGAGCAAGACTTTATATGTCGAATTATTAAATCCCGGTGGTGAAGTTATCGACAAACGGACATTAAAAATAGAAAACGGACAATGCCACGGAGATTTCACACTAGGCCAACTCCCGTTTTATTCAGGATTTTATGAAATTCGTGCCTACACAAAATATATGCTGAATTTTGGAGGAGATATCATTTTCTCAAGACTGTTGCCGGTTTTCGACAAACCTAAGGCAGAAGGCGACTTTACGGAAAAAGAGATGCGGAAATATGCGACAGGAAACTACCCGCTGGAGCGTCCCAAACCGACAAAAGGTAAAAAAGTAAATTTAAAGTTCTTCCCCGAAGGTGGAAATCTGGTTCGGGGGATAGAATCCGAAGTGGCTTTTGAAGCGACAGATACCTATGGAAACCCCATTACCCTCACCGGTATTGTTATTAACGAAGAAAAACAAGAAACAGCCCGTTTCAATGTAACACATGATGGACGGGGAATTTTCAATTACACGCCCACGGGAGAGAAACAAAAAGCAATAGTCGAATTTAATGGCAAAAAGCACCAGTTCAATATGCCGGAAGCCTTACCGGAAGGATATATATTACATGCCGACAATTTATCATACACAGACAGCATTGAAATAGCAGTGCAAAAGAATTCCAATACCCCCTCCGACGTATTGGGACTGGCAGTCATCAGCGGAGGCAAACTATACAAATTCTGCCTGATCGATGTCGAAGGTAATGAAACGATTCGCTTCAAAATAGATAAAAGTAAATTAGTACCCGGAGTTTCCCGAATCGCGTTATTCAACAGTAACGGAGAGGTCCTATCGGATCGTTTGATATTTACCTATCCCAAAGAGCAATTATCCGTTCAGGTACAGGCAGACAAAGAGACATACGACCCTTACGAATTGGTAAACCTTGAATTCACCCTGACCGGAAAAGAAAAGATTCCGGTACAAACCCCATTTGCCCTATCTGTGAGAGACGGCATGAATGAAGTAGAATCAGGGCACAATATGTTGACCGATCTTTTATTAATGTCCGAAATAAAAGGATATGTCAACAATCCCCAATATTATTTCAAATCCCGGGACGATACACGCCGCAAGGCAATCGATCTCTTATTAAGAGTGCAGGGATGGCGCCGCTACTCTTGGAAACAAATGACAGGAATTGAGTCTCTTGACCTTAAATACGGACCGGAGCAAGGTATCGAAACGCGAGGGCAGGTTGTCTCTTTCGTCCGGCAACTTCCCAAGCCTAACGTAGAAGTGTCCTGCTTCCTGAAGAAACGCGGGGAGAATGAGGAAAACAGCAGTTTCATCGAAGCCATCACTACAGATAGTTTAGGACACTTCTCACTAATATCCGATATATATGGAAAATGGGACTTGATATTGGCAGTTACAGTCAATAGAAAAAAGAAAGATTACCGTATTTTATTGGATAGGCTATTCAGTCCTGCCCCCCGAAAATATCATTATGCGGATATGCAGGTAAGCATTGCCAATGCAGAAAAAGAGAAAGAACTTATGCCCGAAGTGGAAACCACTCCCCTACCTGAAGAGGATATCGAAACCTTCTTTGCCGCTTACGCAGATTCGCTGGCAAAGACAGGTAACCATGAAAAGAACTACCGTTTAAAAGAGGTAACTATCAAAGCCAAAAAGAGAACCAAAGAAAAAGAGATATATGAAAGCCGTTCGAAATCGATTGCTTATTATGATGTACATTCCGAACTGGACGACATAAAAGACAGTGGAAAATTTATTGGTGACGACATACACGAACTTATGATGAACATGAATAAAAATTTCAGTCCTGTTTCAGGACGAAATTACCTGTATTATAAAAGTAAAATGCCACTTTTCGTAATCAACTATGAACGCACCCGGCATACAGAAATGGATTATAATAAATACAAATATATAAGACTCGAAGCCATTAAATCGATTTATATCACTGAAAATCTATCTACGATTTGCCAGTATGCAGATCCGCGATTGACCCCGTTCGATGTATCCGACTTATACAGTTGTGCCGTACTGATCGAAACATATCCGGAAGGTAAGATACCGACAGAAGCAGGGAAAGGTGTCCGAAAAACATGGCTCGACGGTTACAGCCAAGTTAAAGAATTCTATCACCCCAATTATTCTGTGCTCCCTCCTGTCCCCGACTATCGTCGTACATTATACTGGAATCCGTCTGTCACTCCGGATAAGGAGGGAAAAGCACATATCCGGTTCTATAATAACAGTAGATGCCGGAAACTGAAAATAAGTGCAGAAACTATCACAACGAATGGATTAATCGGTACCTACGGGAATTGATAAAAAACGGGAATCTCCCGAAAGAATACAGAGAAAATACAGTTTTCATTTTTCCTTTCGCCTGTTTTTACTTTTCCCAATATGGATAGTTGCCATCATCCGTGGGGAGGACATTCAGAAGTTTACTAAAAAAGGTGGCATACGGAATAACCGCGAAGCCACCTTTCTTTTACTTTCCAGCCTATCTAG
Organism: Bacteroides fragilis NCTC 9343; assembly: GCF_000025985.1. Taxonomy (NCBI): domain Bacteria; kingdom Pseudomonadati; phylum Bacteroidota; class Bacteroidia; order Bacteroidales; family Bacteroidaceae; genus Bacteroides; species Bacteroides fragilis. The sequence continues at coordinate 1,590,168 of NC_003228.3, read as the reverse complement.
CCACTATCAACTGGACACCAATAGCAAATATAAAATAAGCTACATAGCAGAGTATGGAAACGCCCAGGGAAACAAGCAGTTGTTTCATAAAAGACTTTTCCTGCCGCATATGATTATAATTGAACGTAGCACCCATGATGCCGAACAAGGCTCCAATCAACCCACCTAGAAAGACAAGTAACACAGGCAGACCGCCCACTATGTATTCGCGGATAGATAGCCGTTCCTCCAGATCGATTTTCTGTCCGCGGAACACAGCGACATGGACAAAATCAAAACCATAGACAACCTTTATTTCTTCTTTTTCCCCATTGGTGTTAATCACATAATATTTCGGATTGAATCGTCCTTGTTTTTTGATCTCTCTTCCGTCTTGGTATAAACGTTGATTAAAAGGACCGTATTTCAACTTTAAATCACCTTGTACACCTTCCAATGTAAAATTCAACTCTTTTGCCATACTATTTATTTTAGAATTAAGTCTATTTACAAAGATAGACAAAAGCTTTGATTTTCATCACTCATAAATTATTTAATTTAACGTGAATACGATATAATTCATCAATCTGTTATCTTAAAAAAATAGGAATACAGCAATAAAATCATTTAAGTTAGAATATTCAATCATAAGATTTAACAACTTACCACTATAGTCACCGAAGATAAAGTTAGTATTCATTTCATAGCCAACACGCTATCAGCCATTACCGTTTATTGTCTCTTTAAAAAACAACCAGCCATTGGTGTAAATTTCACAAATGACGACAACTGAAAATCTTTTAAATAATGTCGACCTCAGGTCAATTACTGATATATAGAAAAAAGTAAAAAAGAATGTAGTATAATGAATTAGAGGATAGCAAAACACTGAAATAAAGGAATAGCCCGACTATATATCTTACAAAAGGAATACAAAAAATAGAACCTTGCTTTGATTTATAAACTTTGATAATGTGTGTCGCTCCTTAAAAAGTAACGTTCAAGCCAACGGTCTATATAAGAGGCCTCAACTATTGCATTTACAACTAGACACCGACGGTGTGGTAATGACATCTGCTCAAGTAGCGGAACAAATAAAATCGATTTTCCCACTATTCTACATATAAGGTAGGTCCTCAAGGGTTATCATTGATCTACGTTGCTCCTCGTTCTTTATTATGCAGACTGATATGTTATATACTAAAAAAAGAAAGTCCTTGAATTATTGAAATTCAAGGACTTATAACTTTGTTTTTTTGTTTTCAGCGGAGAGACAGGGATTCGAACCCCGGGTACCTCGCAGTACAACGGTTTTCAAGACCGCCGCAATCGACCACTCTGCCACCTCTCCAGAACTACGGTTAAGTAGTGCTTTTCTCTTAAAGCGCTGCAAAGGTACGAATCATTTTTTAACTTGCAAATTATTCCGCAAAAAAATATTAGAAAAGTATATTTGAAAGTAATAACCGCCCTCTGGCTTCTCCCCATAAATAGGTATTTTTATGCTATTCAACATAAAATAGGACCCTTTTATATACCTAAACCGAAAAAAGGTTGTAAATTTGCGCGCTCTAAAGGATAACTAACCACTAACTGATTAATTTTATGGAACTGAATAAGACCTTTAAAGATGGACTTTGGAGCAAAGAAATCAATGTAAGGGATTTCGTTAGTAACAACATCACTCCTTATGAAGGGGATGCTTCTTTCCTGCAAGGACCTACCGAACGCACCAAAGCTGTCTGGAATCACTGTCTCAAAGCTCTCGAAGAAGAGAGAAACAATAATGGTATTCGTGCACTCGACTACACAACTGTATCTACTATAACCTCTCACCCTGCCGGCTACATCGATAAAGAGAACGAACTGATCGTCGGACTACAGACCGATCAGGTGTTAAAACGTGCCATCAAACCGTTTGGCGGAATCAATGTGGTTATGAAAGCTTGCCGTGAAAACGGAGTGGAAGTAGATGACAGAGTTAAGGATATCTTCACTCACTATCGCAAGACTCACAATGATGGGGTATTCGATGTGTATACCGAAGAAATTCGTTCGTTCCGTTCATTGGGATTCCTTACCGGACTTCCCGACAACTATGCACGCGGACGTATCATCGGTGATTATCGCCGCCTGGCTCTCTATGGTCTTGACCGTCTGATAGAAGCTAAAAAAGAAGATCTGCATAATCTGACAGGTCCTATGACTGAAGCCCGCATTCGTCTTCGTGAAGAAGTAGCCGAGCAAATCAAGGCCCTGAAAGAGATTAAAGTATTGGGCGAATATTATGGTTTGGATCTGAGCCGACCGGCATATACCGCACAGGAAGCTGTACAATGGGTGTATATGGCTTATCTGGCTGCCGTAAAAGAGCAGGATGGTGCTGCCATGTCACTGGGTAATGTATCTTCATTCCTCGACATCTATCTTGAATATGAATTAAGCCAGGGTACGATAACCGAAACATTCGCTCAGGAACTGATCGACCAATTCGTTATCAAACTCCGTATGGTACGCCACTTGCGTATGCAGTCGTACAACGATATTTTTGCGGGTGATCCCACATGGGTGACCGAATCTATCGGTGGACGTTTCAATGATGGACGTACCAAAGTTACTAAAACTTCTTTCCGCTTCTTGCAGACACTTTATAACTTAGGCCCGTCACCGGAACCTAACATGACTGTACTATGGAGCCCTGAGTTACCCGAAGGTTTCAAAGCATTCTGTGCACAAGTATCTATCGACACTTCTTCCGTACAATACGAAAACGACGACCTGATGCGTGAAGTCCGTCAATCGGATGACTACGGAATCGCTTGTTGTGTTTCATATCAGGAAATCGGAAAGCAGATTCAGTTCTTCGGCGCACGTGCCAACCTTGCCAAAGCCCTGCTACTGGCTATCAACGGAGGACGTTGCGAAAATACAGGTACAGTTATGGTAAAAGACATCCCTGTATTGACCGGTGAAACACTGAAGTTCGAAGAAGTAATGGCCAACTATAAGAAAGTATTGATACAAATTGCACGTGTATACAACGAAGCAATGAATATCATACATTACATGCACGATAAGTATTACTACGAAAAGGCGCAGATGGCTTTCGTGGATACTGATCCCCGCATTAACCTCGCTTATGGTGTAGCCGGACTCTCAATCGCCATCGATTCACTGTCCGCCATCAAATATGCACATGTGAAAGCCCGTCGCAACGACATCGGACTGACGGAGGGATTCGATATCGAAGGTGCTTTCCCTTGTTTCGGTAATGACGATGACCGTGTAGACCACCTGGGTGTGGACCTGGTATATTTCTTTAGCGAAGAATTAAAGAAACTCCCCGTATATAAGAATGCCCGTCCTACCCTTTCGCTGCTGACTATCACTTCGAACGTAATGTATGGCAAGAAGACCGGTGCCACTCCTGACGGACGCGCCAAAGGCATTGCCTTTGCTCCCGGTGCCAACCCCATGCACGGACGTGATAAAAATGGTGCAATCGCCTCACTGAGTTCTGTAGCCAAGTTGCGTTATCGCGACTCACAGGATGGTATCAGCAATACATTCTCAATCGTTCCCAAATCATTGGGAGCAACACAAGAAGACCGTATCGACAATCTGGTGACCATGATGGACGGATATTTTACAAAAGGCGCACACCACCTGAACGTAAACGTGCTGAACCGGGAAATGTTGCAGGATGCGATGGAACATCCCGAAAAGTATCCGCAACTGACTATCCGTGTCTCAGGATATGCCGTTAATTTCGTGAAATTGAGCCGCGAACATCAGTTGGAAGTAATCAGCCGCAGTTTTCACGAAAGAATGTAATTGAATGATAAACGTACACTCATACGAGTCAATGGGAACATTCGACGGGCCGGGTCTCCGGCTCGTCGTTTTCCTTCAAGGGTGTAACTTCCGTTGCCTCTATTGTGCCAATCCGGACACAATTGAAGCCAAAGGAGGGACAGCAACCGACCCTGAGGAAATAGTTCGCATGGCCGTCAGTCAGAAAGCTTTCTTCGGTAAAAAGGGAGGTATCACCTTTTCCGGCGGAGAGCCTACTTTTCAAGCTAAATCGCTTATCCCACTTTTTAAAAGACTAAAGGAAAAAGGAATCCATATTTGCCTTGATACCAATGGCGGGCTATGGAACAATGATGTAGAGGAACTATTGGAATTGACTGATCTGGTTTTATTAGATATCAAAGAATTTAATCCGGAACATCATCAGTCTTTAACCGGAAGAAGCAACGAGCAGACCCTGAAAACCGCAGCCTGGCTTGAAACCAATCATAAACCATTCTGGTTGCGATACGTATTAGTGCCCGGCTACAGTGACTTCGAAGACGATATCCGGCAGCTGGGAGAGCATCTTGGAACGTACCAGATGATTCAGCGTGTAGAAATATTGCCTTACCACACCTTGGGTGTTCACAAATATGAAGCAATGAACAAAGAATATATGCTGAAAGGAGTGAAAGAGAATACTCCGGAGCAGATAGAAAAGGCTGAAAAACTATTCAGGCAATACTTCCGGACCGTACAAGTAAATTGACTTATATAAGTGTCGAAATTCGTATTCGCCACAGATTACACGAATTTACACAGATAAAGATTCATTGGCAATCAACAGATTAAGTTCATTCTGCGGTGAATTATGACGACTGCACTTATTTATAATTTTGTAAGTCACGATATAAAAGTCTCCCTGTTCTTGCCTTAATTCATTACAATACAAGGCAAGAACAGGGAGATAATGTAACCGGCATATTTTTTGCCATCCTACTTTAATAAGTGAATCGCAATCCTGCCTGCAAGTTAAAGTTACAAGGCCTTTCTTTTCGGATGGTTTGTACTTTGGAGCCATCATCAAAGAAATACGAAACTCCCGGTTCCACATATAGGCCGACATGATCTGTCGCATTGAATTGCGCTCCCACGGCACCGGCTACAGAAAATTGCAAAGGCTTCACATTCACCTTATCATCCGCCAACTTTCCATAAACACACTTTTCAACCATTCCTCCGGCAGATACATAGAGTGTAAAATATTTCTTTTCCAGAAAATTCCAGTTTCCACGTACAGGAATACCTATATAATGCAATTTCTGACTCTGCATCTTGGTATCCCCCTGCCGTTTGATGTCAGAAGACAACAACGTATAAGTCAATCCCGTCTCTACAGAGAAACCTTTGGGAAGAGACTTACGTACAGACAGTCCGAAGCTAACCGGCTGATGATGTTCATAATCCACCACGGCAGTTGTATTGGACTTCAGGTAAGGGACTCCTTCTTCAAATATAACTTCCTGATCGGCAGGAATACTCACAGCTCCATTCATGATCGTCATCAAGTCGACCCTGTTAGTCATCGGACGGGGCGCAAAATTTTCGGAACCATTTGTCGGAAGTCCACCTCCATTACCGATACCCACTCCCATCGACCATTTACCACCACGTTTAGCAGAAGAGTCTCCGATAGGCAACTGATACTTGTCTTTACCGGACGGTCGCCGCGCTTCTTTCCTCTTTGGAGGCTGCGCCGTCGCACTTTCTTTTTTCTCGATTGCAGCAATTGCTTCCTGTTGCGGCTCAGATCTCTTTTCCTCCGTCACTGCCTCCGGTCGCTTCTCTACCAGGGAGGATACCTCCGGAACAATCACCGGATCAGTATTCTTTGCCAAATAGCCCGAAACAGGGTTAATACTCGTCGTTCCTACCGGCTTAACTGGTTCGGATACAGCTACCTGTACATCCGGCAAGGCAGGTTCCGGCAATACATCCGGGTTGACAGCCAGTGAAGGAGCCGTTGCATAACGGATTTCATCAGCTACCGGACTATTCAGAAAATACAAACTGACAGCAGTCGTTAGCACCAATACCACAGCTGCCGCAGCAACCGCCCACCGGCGATACGGATATATTCGTTTTTCGGTTACAGGCATCAGTTCCCTTTCCAGTCGTTCCCAACCGGAAGCAGGCATCGGCTCCGAATAATCTTCGAGCTTATCCTTGAATGCTTTAATCCATTTTTCGTCTTCTTTCATCATTCTATTTCATTTTTGAAATCCAAGGTTCACCTCAGTATCTGTAAATACATGTCAACCATTGGTCACCAACCATTCTTTCACTTTCTTTGCCAATACACTTTTTGCGCGAAAAAGCTGTGAGGCAGAAGATTTTTCATTAATCCCCAACATCTGTGCGATTTCCTTGTGCGACTTATCTTCAAAGGTGTATAAATTGAATACGGTACGATATCCGGCGGGGAGTTCATTAATAAATTGCATCAGCACTTTCTGTGGTATTGCTTCAACAGCCGAAGCATCCGGTTCTTCATACGTTTCGGGAACTTCATCCAGTGCCGTGGTCTGGTTCATCACGTCGTTCTTTCTTAAGAACTGTAAAGCCGTATTCACCATTACACGCTCCATCCATGCTCTCAGAGAGCCTTCACCCCGCCAGGTAAACTTGTCGAAGGAGTCGAAAATCTTCAGGAAACCGTCGTGTACCAAGTCTTGTGCCATGTCCCTGTCTCCGGCATAACGAAGACAGACACCAAGCATGCGCCCTGCGTATTGCTCATAAAGTTCTTTGCGGGCACGATTATCTCCCTGCCTGCAACGTTCCGACAGCTCTAATTCATTCATTCTCCTAAACACGTGTTTACCTTCATAAATGCAGCAAAGATAGAAATACTGCACAGAGAGAACAACTCTTTTATCACTTTTGTTTCTTTAACATTTTAGGATGCAATATTTCATCACTTCCTGCATTTTCTCAATACAATAAAGAATAAATCTCAATGGATAAATAGGATAAAACCAACAAGAAACTTATGAAGAAATTTAATTTAATAACTTTTGCCGTCATCCTGATGTTATTGCCCATTTTACAGTCATGTCTGGACGATGCCAACAACGACGAGTGGGTCACTTGTCCTCCGGGTGGAATATTAGCCATCGGCACAATGAAGATTCCCAATGCGGACACTCCAAGGGACTTTTTCATTGCGTTGGACAATGGAGACAATGTACTTCCGGCAGATACGGCCGATATACGCAACAGGAAATACACTGTTGCAGAAGGTCAAAGAGTCTTCGTTGGCTATCTGCAGATGGGAAAAGAGAAGCCCGGATATGAGAACGGTAAAATATTCACGATAGAAGATATATTGACGAAAGAGATCATTCCACTGACGGAAGCTACAGCAGACAGCATTGGAGACGACCGTATCAACGTCACAGCGCATGCACTTACGAAAGATTATCTGACCATCGAATATCAATATCTGGGCAGCATGAATGAAAATAAAAAACACATGCTGAACTTGGTACAAAACGAAATAACAGGTCCCATAAAAGATGACGGATATATCTATCTGGAGTTCCGGCATAATGCCTTTAATGACTCCCCCAATCAATTGGGTTCGAGCCTTGTTTCTTTCAAGCTGGATAGTATAGCCGAGCAATTGGCGACAGCCAAAGGAATAAAACTCCGTGTGAACACCATTTATGACAATATACAGTATGTCACAATAGATATCAACGAAGACAAAAACTTAAAAATAAAATCATTTCATTCTCAATAAAACAACAAGAAACACCTACACAATCAGGCAAAACGAGTAATAATTCTGATACATAAAAGAAATAAGGCGGCGATGTTTGTGAAAAATATCGCCGTCGTTTTTGTATTATACCAGACACTGAACGGCCTGCAGGGTAAGCATCTCCTTGGGAACCGCCGCCTGAATCTCCTCTTTCAAAACCTGCAGCAGACTGGTGCGGATGAAGTCTTTCCGGGTCACCAGGACAATCTGACGGGTAGGCCGCGGGATAGCAAACGGACGGACCAGTTCTTTCTGCTCTTCGCTCAATTGCATCACTGCCAGTTCAGGAATAAACGTAATCCCCTTACCACTCTCCACCATATGCATAAAGGTTTCCATACTACCCAGCCGATACGCCATTTGGCTGATCTTAACCGCTTCCATCTGACAAAAACGAACCAACTGATCGCGGAAGCAATGCCCTTCGTCAAGAAGCCAAAGCCGTTCCCCTGTCACATCGGACGTACGAATCACATCGTGCTTGAACAACGGTTCCTTCTTTGAGACATAGCCCAGGAATTGCTCGTAGAATAAGGTCTCTTCCGTTAATGCGGCATCATCCAGCATGCTGGCAATGATAGCAGCATCCGCTTCACCGGTCAGCAGAGCCTTGCGAATGTCGGGCGTCTTCATCTCCATCACCCGTATATCAAGATCCGGGTATTTCTCCATCAGTTGCGGAAAGAAACGGGGCAGAAGATAAGGTGCAATCGTCGGTAACACTGCCAATCGGAATGTACCCGACAGGGAGTGCTGTTCTTCGCTAATGATCTCCTTGACACAGATAACTTCCGAAAGAATCTTACGGGCCTGTTCCAGCACTTTCTTACCAATGGCAGTAGGGCAAACCGGTGTCATGCTACGGTCGAACAGTTTCACCCCCAATTCGTCTTCCAGCTTTTGGATCATTGCACTCAAAGTAGGTTGCGTCACCCGGCAATACTCGGCAGCTTTAGCAAAATGCCGGAACTGGTCCACAGCCAGAATATATTCCAATTGTTGTATAGTCATCGTTCTCTGATTTATTAAAGATATAGAATCTATCAATGCAAAGATAGAAATTTTCAGTTTGACACGAATCATTTTGTGCCGTATCTTTGTTCCAGATAAAAAGAAGAAATATAGTATTAACTCAAAAAAAACAATATCATTATGAAGACTTTAAATTATACACATTTGGAAGAAAAAGGAGCTAACACCATCGTACTGTCATTACAGCAACTGCTTGCCGATTTTCAGATTCATTATGCAAACCTGAGAGGATTTCACTGGAACATCAAAGGACACGGTTTCTTCGTACTGCACAGCAAGTTTGAAGATTTATATAATGGAGCCGCCGAAAAGGTGGACGAAATAGCCGAACGTATACTGATGCTGGGAGGAACTCCCGCCAATAAATACAGTGACTATCTGAAGATGGCGCAGATCAAGGAAGTGGACGGAGTGAATAAGGCCGACGACGCTCTGAATCATATTCTCGAAACTTACGGGCATCTGATTGCGGAAGAACGTAAAATCCTGTCTCTCGCCTCTTCACACAACGACGAAGTAACAGTGGCCATGATGAGCGACTACCTGAAAGAACAGGAAAAGATGGTTTGGATGCTGACTGCATACAACGGATAACAGCCGAAAGGGTGTAGCCATCTGACCGAAAAGGTGTAGCCATACAAGCAAAAGGGTGTAGCCATCCCGGCGGGATAGCTACACCCTTTCTGTTTTATTCGATTCAGATGATACTTGTACGTTTGGTAAATTCAATAATCTCCGGAATGTATCCGAATGCGAGCCCGGTCACTGTATCCGCACACCCATAATAGATGGCAATCCGTCCGGTCTCCGAATCATGAAGCGCCGCGCATGGGAAACAGACATTAGGCACATCACCCATACATTCGTAATCCTTCTGAGGTGAAATCAGATAAGGCCCCGAACGGAATTTTACTTTCCAGGGCTGATCGATGTCAAGCAGTGCCGAACCAAAACTATACACAAAACCGTTGCAGGAAGCCAATACACCATGATAGATCAGTAACCAGCCTTCCGAGGTTTCAATCGGGATAGGCCCTGCACCGATCTTGGTACACTGCCAGGCACTGTCTTCGAACGGAGCCGGCGACATAACATGACGATGACGTCCCCAAAACTCCATATCGGGAGACTCGCTATAGAAAATATCTCCAAAAGGAGTATGCCCATTATCACTCGGGCGACTCAACATCGCAAAACGACCGTTTATCTTACGAGGGAACAAGACTCCATTCCGATTGAAAGGAATAAAGGCATTCTCCAACTGGTGAAAAGTAACAAAATCATAGGTGTAGGCCACACCGATAGTAGGACCATGATAGCCATTACACCAGGTCACATAGTAGCGGTCTTCGATAAAGCAAACCCGTGGGTCATATCCATAGACCCAGGTTCCAACCTCAGCGTCATCACATTGAAACTTTAACGGTTCTTCGTTGATATCCCAATGAACAGCATCCTTGCTGAATCCCACATGCAAACGCATGCGACGATTAGTATCATCACAACGGAACACCCCTGCATAGCCATCCTTAAACGGAACTACGGCACTGTTGAATATACTGTTTGAAGTAGGGAGCAAGTCGCGCGGAATAATCGGATTGGCCGAACAACGCCACACTACATCTTTACATCCTGCCGGACGTTCTTCCCAAGGCATAGCCGGCAAAGCAGCACCTGCAATTTTAATTTCTTCCATGATTCGATTAAATTAATATTATGTATATATCTTGTTTATATTGAAAATCTCTTTTTATTTCTTCTTTCCGTCCGGATATGTGAAAGGTACCAGCCAAGTCACGATAAAAGCCGGTATGGTAGCGATAAGTACCCAGATAAAGAAATCGCGATAACCCAGCCAATCGCTCAGGTATCCGCTCATCATTCCGGGAAGCATCACCCCCAGATTCATAATACCGGTAGCAAAAGCATAATGTGCCATCTGATGTTTGCCGGGAGCCACTTGCTGCATCATAAAGAGCATCAATCCGACAAAACCAAACCCGTAACCCAAGTATTCAGACACAATGGCCATACCAATAATCCATAGATCGGAAGGCTGGTAAAGGGCTAACAGGAAATATACCAAGAACGGAATATTAAAAGCGCAACATAAAGAAAACAAAGTCTTCCGAAGTCCGAAAGCCGAAATGTAATAACCGGCCAAAAGCGAACCGAGAATAAAAGCTCCCGCTCCGAACGTACCATATACCAGTCCGATATCCTGAGTGCTGAGTCCCAATCCACCATCCGCAACCGACGCTTTCAGGAACAACGGTACAATCTTGATGGCATATCCTTCGGCAAACCGGTACAAAATGATAAAGACAATGTAGAAAGCAATATGTTTTTTTTGGAAAAAAGAGCGGATGACTTCCCAAAGCATATTCAATGCGTCACTCATCGTATTCACTTCACCGGAAGCGCCTCCTCCCGAAGGCAAAATCCGGATGTGGTAAAGACCGATCAGAATCATAATACCCGCACACATCAACATGACAATCATCCAGGCATGTACCACTCCAAATTCATCCTTCAGCATACCTGCCAGCCAAACCAAGCCTCCGTTGGCAAGTATCTTGGCCAGATTATAAAAAGCTCCCTGCCAACCGATATACTTGGCTTGCTGGGTAGCAGTCAGTTCAGTCAGGTATACTCCGTCACCCGCAATGTCATGAGTCGCACCACTGAGAGCAATGATCCCCATCAGAGCGATGGCATAACGAAAAAAGTCGGGCAGCGGCAGCGAAAGTGCTACCAATGCAAATGCCAGTCCGGTAATGATTTCCGTAGCGACAACAAAGTATTTTTTCGTTTTAAACATTTCCAGAAACGGACTCCATAAAGGCTTCAATGTCCAGGGAAGCATAATAAGAGAAGTCCAGAAAGCAATCTGTGCATTCGACACTTCCATATCGGAAAACATAAGGACAGAAACCATCGAAAGGGCCACAAACGGCAATCCCATAGCAAAGTAAACAGTAGGCACCCAACATACAGGGCTTATCGGCTTTTTATTCATCAGTTAGTTTTTTATAATAATTCCATCGGTTAACAATTCCAGTAAGCAAAGATAGGGGATATTAAAAACATAACCCAAGATTACGACAAGAAGTTGCTTTCATTATTTAATAATACAACTCACCCGGGAAAACTACTAACCTCTATCACCCTTTTTTTATTAAACTTTATCAATACAATACACGCAAAGAAGCACCGAAGACTTTCATCCCCGATGCCTCTCGCCCCTTATCTACAATCTAAACACCTCTATTGCTTCACATATAAATTTATCTCAGCAAACCCGGTATAATTATCCGGAGTCAGACAGTTTATTCTGAATTCCTTTACATTCGGGATAGGTGGTTCGATGGCCGCATATTGCGGATCAGCCCCTTTAAAATTTCTGAAAGTCAAGACTCTCGGGTAAGTAACCCACTCGGTTTCACCCTCTTTCCGAACCTTAATCTCAGCACTTCTCAGGTTATAACCCGATCCGTAGGCACTCTGTTTAGTGACCGAAAATCCGGTTAAGGTAACAGGCCGGTCCAGTACCGTATTCCACCAACACTCTCCGGCATTAGCCACTCCCCATGTAAACCAAGTAGTATTTATCTCACCGTCAATAGCCAGATGTGCACCATATTTGGCATCATCATCGGCATAAACATTACTGCAACTTACACTCCACGCACTTCGATCTACAGCGGACCAATTCCCGGGTTTCGTATAACTGGTATAAAGCACGCTGGTATAAATCCGGATATAAACCGTCTTCATAGATGTACTGACAGCCTGTTCGTCCATGCCCGTAACTCCTTTAAGCGTCACGGGAAGCACATATCCGTCAGGATTAGTCAACTTTTCTATATTCTTCAAAACGACCTGAAAAGATGAATCGGCCACTGTCTGTCCCGTTTTTAAGACAACTTCACTTGTTTCAATGGTATAATTATCTTGGGGCAACAACTTACATTTCGTCTTATTGGCAGAATTGTAAGTATCCACTTTCAGCGTATCTACTCCCAAAGCGGCAGTGACATCCCGCGTAACCGGCTGTACGGCACACAATTGTATTTCAAAATCAGAACGGTCGGCAGTAGAGGAATTGCTCACACAATCCACCACTACCGCAGCACCCATTTCGGCCCCCGGTGCAACTCCCGTTCTGATATATATCTTTTGATATTTGTCCATTTCATCATCATCGTTGCTGCACGAAGCCAACGATACAAAGCCTGTTATCAGGCAGATTAAGGTCACAAAATTCAAATGTCTATTCATATCTTATCTTCTTTTTACATAGTTATTGCTTATCAAAACGAACATGCTCTTTCCAGACAAGAGTTCCTCCTGCCACCAAATCGTATCCGTGTCCGGTACAGTCGGCAAAGGCATTTCCTTTACCTTCATCCATTTTCCAATAGCCTATCAGGTTCGGATCGGCGGGTTTCACGGCAAAATACATGTTGGACTGAATTTGCGTCTGGCTGATTGCGCTCTTCCAAAGACGCACCTGGGCCATCTGACAATTGTTGCGGAAGTAACTACCGCTCGAAACCATGTTCATCTTGTCGAATCTAACCGGGCCACCCTTTGTCTGCAGAGTCACGTCGAGCACTCCGTTGATATAAATCGACAATAACCCGGAAGAATTATAAACGAAGGCCAGATGATACCACTTATTCTTCTCAAACAAAGTCACCGTATTGACCTGACTTCCAAGTGTCTTCACCTGTAATGAATTATAAGGGATCATAGCGTCACCGAAACGGATATAAACCTCGTGGTCGCTGCTGCCCGAATTAAATATAGCCTGATTATTAATATCGAATCCGTCCATCTGTACCCAAGCCTCGAGTGACCATTCATTGGTTGTCACTCCCCACAATTCGTCCTTGGCGGGCTTCACGGCATTGGTCGTATTCATAAACGGTACAGACTGTATCAGCGGCTTATCCAGCAAAATGATAAACTTCGACGAAAGCCCGATTGTGGACACCGGTCCCTGAATTTCTGTGAGAGATACCGGAATAGCATACAATTCTCCGTTTTCGTTTGAATAAGGTTTCACTCTAAACTCACTGGGGATTGCGCTAACATCGCCTGCCGCTATCTTTATCTCTTTGTCATAAGTAAAATACTGCTCGGGAAGGACTTCGTACGAAGTTTCATTAGCTTCATTGTACTCTTTAAGAATAGAAGGATCTACCGTCAGGACAGCAGTCACATTTTCGGTTACAGGCTGTCCCACACGTACGGTCAGAGTAGTTGTTGTTACATTTTCAGGATCAACGGTAACCTTTGCCGAACCATTCTCGGATGCTTCATTCAAATAAATCGCATTGTCGATAACCTGGTAATCGGCATTGTTGCATCCTGCCAGGATCATCGGCAGAACGAAACAGGCAAGCAAATATTGTTTTATTGTTATTCTTTTCATAATCAAATTCTTTAAAGTCATTTTACAGCAGGATTCATTATTCTGATTGCTTCACGCAGGTACTTATATTCGATGTCGCCCGGATAGTCATATTCCATGTGATAGGTGCCTACTCCACCCTTCCGTACCTGTTTTCCGTCAATAGTCGGAGTCCAGCGTGCCATGCCGGCAAGTGCTCTCATTTTGTTTCCGTAACGATCTACATAATCACCTCCTCCTGTCGGAGCATAAGATTCGAAATTCTCCGTAACGATGTACATATTAGCCACTTTCTCCGGAGGAAGTATTCCTTTAAAGTTGGCAATCGTACCAGCCAGACGTCTGTCAAGATTAGCATCGGAATTACCCGCAAGGTTAGAGTATGCCTGCACAATGAAATAGTCAAAGTAAGGCCCGGTTTCCGGATGAATACTTTGAGGCTCGCCATCAATCACAAGTAACCGTCCCGTACCTGATTTAGGTCCGATTCTTTCTCCCAGTGCTTTCACGAAAGTGAGCATATTCTCGGGATAACTTGCCAAGTTTCCGGGAGAACCATAATTAGGTTCATAATCGATGTCGAAACCATCGTATCCATACTTATCAATGGAGTCACAAATAGCATTCGCATATTTTCTGATGGCACCGTCGATAGCTTCCTGATCACCATCCTTCCAGCCCCAGTACTCCTTATAATTCTCTTTATGCTCTTCCGGAGTCAACTGATCGCCTACATTAGCCACGATAAAACACATTAAGGCGCGTGTACCCTTCTGTTCTTTCACCTTCTTTTTGTCCAACATCCGGGCCTCATCAAGATTTTTCCAGTTACCCCAAATCGAAACGAAGTCCACACTATCGGGAAGCCCCATCAGACTGCCCACCATCGAAGCCCCGACACCCGTCCAGCCTCCAAACCAACCGAATGCAACCGAATGCTCCGAACGTTTATATGCTCTCAGATTCTCGTAATAATCATTTCCCGGCATTTCAAAAAAGTCTTCCGCTTCAGGTTTGGTCCAGTCACTGCAACCCCAAAGCATGCTGACGAACAATGCAAAAACTACTATATTTAAATATCTCTTTTTCATTTTCTTTTCTCTTTATTAGCTTAAACATCAATTCTTTTTAGCCCACCAAAGATCGGTAGCTCCGGTATCCGGACCACCCAACATTGAAACGGCAGCCGAAACATTGGCTGAATTTCCCTGTTTTTCGGACAAAGGAAAAGGTAAACGCCGCAATTGCCGATTGGTGTCGATCACTCCATTACTCAAATTGCTGACAGATGGAAACACTTCCGGATAACCTGTGCGCCGATAGTCGGCCCAACCCTCAAAGCCCAGAGGGAAGTTAGCAATCCATTTCTGAGTAATGATCCGCTCCAGTTTCTCTTCCGTCGAAGCACCTTCGTTCCAGGCAATCGTGATCTTGGTTTTCGGTGTATAATTACATTTAGCCGGGTTTACCGGATCGACAAAAGGTTCAGGCACAGCCACTGCATTGGCCAGATATTCGTCTGCCCCGCTCACTTTCCGTTGGTCGAATGATAGCTTAACGCCTTGCTCGTAGAAGTCACGGGCACTACCTCCCATATCCCAACCACGCAGGGCGCCTTCAGCACGCAAAAAGGCGGTTTCAGCCGCACAAAACATCAACATGTCGTCTTTCTGTTCGTAATTGGGCATGGAATATCCCGAATAAGTTGCCGGCTTCACTCCTTCCAACCCTGACCGCATACCCATATACGGGCTATCGCCTCCCAACTTGGAGGTGGTGAAATAGACTGCACTGCGAGGATCGGAATATCCTTTCATATAACTGGCTATAGTGGCATTGATACGGATCTCTCCCCAACTGGAGGCCACCAGCCAAAGAGGATTGGGCTCGGCACCTACACCGACATACGCGTTATTATCGTTCGTATCTATCAGTCCGCGGGTGCTCTTTACCGCTTCTTCGGCTTTCGTACGGGCAAGTTCGGGGGACACATTACTGATGCGGACAGCCAAACGCAGTTTAAGTGAATTAGCAAAACGCATCCATTTATTATAATCACCATTATAGACCGGATCATAACCCTCCAACGGTTTCAGTCCCCCCACTTCATCTACAAATTCACCCAACATCTGTATTGCATAATCCAGATCTTCAAACATATGTTTATACACATCTTCCTGGCTATCGTAGGCAACAGCCGTTTTACCATTGGCCACCTGGCTGTAGGGAATGGGACCGTAACAATCGGTTACACGCAACATTGTATTCACACGAAGGAGTTTTGCCATCGCCCAATAGTGGCCTTTTCCACCTGTCGCAGTCTCCAACTTGAAGTAATTGGAATAGAATTTTTCAAAGGGTGTGTTGAAAGGAATCTGATTCCAGGATTCCGTCTGATTAAAAGTATTGAAGTTGGACCCACCCCATGAGTTGGCCATCGTAAGATAACCACTGAAAGGTCCGGCTACCATTTGATCGATCATCTGATTGTCATTCTGCTGTACATTGATTCCGGTAGTAATCATGGTTGCAAACAGCATGGGCGGATTGAGTGAATGGGGTTCATAGGGATTGGTATTATACTCCTCAAAATTATCGGTACAGCAGCACAGGAAAGGTGTGACAGCTGCGGCCAAAACTATATTTAATATTTTCTTTTTCATGATCGACTGGTTTTAAAATTGAAATTTGACATTGAAGCCAATATTACGTGTACTCGGTTGCATAAAGTAATCTACTCCCTGATAGAAGTTACTGGTAGTGGAAGGTGTCATTTCGGGATCGAACGGTGCTTTACAATAAATCATCCAAAGATTCTTCCCTACGATACCTGCCGTTATGCCTACTTTATTATTAAACCATTTACGAGGTAACGTGTAGCTTAGGTTCAGTTCGGACAATCGTATGTTCGTTGCACTATAAGTATAGTACTGTCCCAACCCTCCGGTAGAACCACCGATGGTCTGATAATAAGATTTGGCATCTACAAATCCGTTATTGATCCACACTCCTCCGGCATCGCGAGCGTCGGCTGTAGCTTTGGACACACCATAATAATCAAGTATACCCTGAGTGTTCGAGACGCACAATCCACCGACACGAGCAGTCAGAACCACTCCCAGATTGATGCCCTTATAAGAGAATGTATTGCTGAATCCCATGTTGAAATCAGGATTCATCGTACCAATTTTCTTCGGTTCGGCATAATCCTGCACTCCAACTTTGCCTGTCTGAGAATCTACCCAGATATTACCGTTACCGTCTGTACGCAACCCTTTATCCACATAGAGGTCTCCCATTGTTCCGCCCTCTCTCAATATAACTCTGGGGCCATATCCGTCGGCACCCAGCACAGCCATACGCAGTTCGGGCATATCGATAATTTCACCGGTTATCGGATTCGTAGCACCGCTGGCAAGACGTTTCACTTTATTACGATTCATCGTATAAGTCAGACTACTGTTCCAGCTAAAGTCTCCCCATGTATTATTGTATCCTAACGCCAACTCCAAACCGTAGTTCTGAATATTACCCGTTTGTACAATGGCCGAAGAATAACCACTCGACGATGCCAAAGTGATATTAAAGGTCTGGTTATAGGTATTCGAATGATAGTAAGTAGCATCTATACTGAAATGATTCCACAGTCTGGCATTCAAACCGATCTCCCACGAACGGGTATCTTCCGGCTTCAAGTTGGTGGCAGGCAGAGTGGTTGAAGATCCCCACTGATGGGATTGTTCATTGAACTCAAAACCCGGATTCGATAAATAACGTTCAAAAGATGAAGCCACAGAACTGTATGAGCCACGTAGCTTTGCATAAGAAATAAACTCGGGCAACCGGAACATCTCGGATAAAACGACAGAACCTCCGATGGAAGGATAAAAGAATGAAGAATGCTTGGTAAATGCAAGTTGGGACTCCCAGTCATTTCGTCCGGTCAGGGTCAGATATGCCATGCTCCGCCATCCCAATTCTATATTGGCAAATACACCCTGAGATTGGTCATGATATCCGAACTGTTTAGGTTTATAATTGCTTTCATAATTGATGTTTCTCACTGTAAAGAAGTTAGGTATCCCTGCCAAATCACCTTCATTCCCCATTTGTTCGTAAACCAAATCCTTGATAGACGCACCGATATTGGCATTCAGCGAGAAGTCCCCTATTCTCTTATCAATGTTTACCATCATATCGGCATACGTATTGCGGTCCGTACGATTTTGATCGGAATAGAAACCATTGGCACCGGCAAAGGTAGTCAGAGTAGATGCATAACGTTCCTGAGTCATGCGAATATCGGAATTATCCACCTTGACACGTCCGGCTACATTGAGCCAATCCGTGAGCTTATAAGTTAAGCTTGCATTAATCATGTAGCGCTTCTTTTCTGTCTTGCGGTTCATGCGTTTCATAATCCAATATGGATTTTGCAAACTTAATCCCTGATGTCCGTAAGGCCAAAACTGTACGTTCACTCCACGGCTTTCGCTATATCGTTCGAACATACGGATCTCCTCAAAATTGTCGTTACGGGGAAAGAGGTAGAGTGCCGGCAGCGGGTTGAAGTATTGTCCCTGTGCCGTTATATTCTTGTCATTCTGAATGATATAGCTGGCACCTACATCCAGAGTCAGCCTATCTTTCAGGAAAGTGGCCGTATTCCGGATAGAGAAATTGTAGCGGCTATAACTGTTATTAGGCAAAATACCTGTCGCATTGGTTGTTGAAGCCGACGCATAGGTCTGGTTTTTCTTTGTTCCGGTCGAAAAAGAAATAGCGTTAATTACATTCACTCCGGTATTAAAGAAACGGGAAGGATCATAGCTTTGCTTGGTTTTATTGCCCCAGCTTGCAAATTCTCCCGGATTGTTTCCATACCGGTTTTGCATCTCCGGCATCATGTATGCGTCAGAGAACATCGTATTATTGCTGACAGTCAGAGTTGTCTTTTCGGCAGATCCTTTCTTGGTATTGATCAATACGACTCCATTGGCAGCCGCATTACCATACAAAGCTGCCGCAGAAGGACCGGTCAGCATATTGATACTTTCAATATCATCCGGGTTAAGATCCGCTACTCCGTCCGAACCGCTTTGGGTGGCAAAAGAACCTTCACTCTTACCAAAGCTTACATTGAACATCGGAATACCGTCAATTACATAAAGAGCATTATTATCTTTCGTAATGGACTTGGTACCGCGCATCACGACTCTCGAAGCAGAACCAACTCCACCGGCTGAGTTATTGATTGTTACTCCGGCAACTTTACCTTGCAAAGAGTTGATAAAATTGGCATCCTTCACTGTATTGATAGCATCACCACCTACTTGCTGTACGTTGTAACTCAACGCCTTTTGCGCCCGCTTGATACCTAAGGCAGTCACTACCACTTCGTCAAGCACTTCTGCGTCTTCTTTCATAACAATCTTCAAAGGCTTGGAGTCTGTCACCGTAATGGCCTGCGGAGCATAACCGATATAGGAGATCTCAATAACATCTCCTTTCGCAACCGGCAAGGAGAAGTGCCCGTTCATATCGGTAATGGTCCCGTTCGATGTTCCTTTCACCAGAATACTCACTCCGATCAGTGGTTCGCCTTTGGCATCCGAAATATTTCCTGTAACCGTAACTTTCTCCTGTTGAATCGAATGGTTCTTATCAGTGGTCGAAAGAATAAGATGTTTGTTCATAATAGAATAGGAAAGTCCCGTCCCACGAAGCAGACGGTTCATGACCGTCGTGATATTTTCGTTAGAAGCCTTGATAGAAACAGGTTGAGTGGGGTTAACATCCCCGGTGTTATACACAATAGATAATGAGGTTTGACGTCCTATTTCATTCAGGACACTGCCCAAAGAGGCTTTGGTAAAGTCGATATTCACCCGTATATCTTGCGCTGAAGCAAAGATAAAAGCAGGCATCGACAATAGAAAAAATAGCAAGTACTGAAACTTGTGTTTCACTGATTTCTTCATCTTGTTCTTTTTTTTAATTAGAAAATGTTTTTAGGTAAAATTGAAAGGTTTAGCATAAAGGATCGCTAATACATGTTAAGGTTGGTTTTAAATTAAGGGTCATTATTCATCACTACAGATTTTTAGGTTAACTATATCTCTTTTCTGTTAATAGTACATTTCAACTTATAAACATACTAAATCAAGAAGCGGATTTTTTCGAAAAAAGAATAAAAAAAGAATAAGAATACAGATCAGAAGATAAAAAAAGGGAACTATTTCTTTACAGAAACAGCCCCCTCTTCGTGATTTAGGTTATAAAATATTTTTGTTATCTATTCGTCTTAGGAGTCAATATTATATTGTTATCCTCACATTTATAATCGAAACGTTTGGTAAGAGCGAGTATAGAAAGAATTTGTCTTATATCATCGTCCGTACTAAAAGTACAGGTAAAACGGTCTTTTTGCAGTTGTGCATCCGAAATAATGAAATGAACATCAAAATGTTTTTCAAGACACTGCACTATTTCCTGAAGTGTGGCCTGTTCGAATTTCAGTTTTCCGTTAATCCATAGCAATACATCTCCCGGACGGTTGGCTTCTGTAAGCATGGGTTGCATCGTACGGGTATCCACACTCAGCATCTGTCCCGGCTTCAACAAAATACCTTCCTCTTCAGACTGCCCCGGCAATTGGACTTTTACTGATCCCTTCAATAAAGTGGTCACCACCTTTTCTTCGGACGGACGTGCCCGGACATTGAATTTTGTACCGAGCACGCAAGTCCTGACATCATTACTATTAACAACAAAGGGTTTTGTCTTATTACGTGATACCTCAAAATAAGCCTCACCACTCAAGTCGACCTGTCTTTCCCGCTTCCAGAAAGAAGGCTTATAGACGATCTGTGTTGAAGCATTCAACCATACTTTCGTTCCATCCGGTAAAACTGCCTGTGCCCGCTGCCCTGATTCGGTAGCAAAAATATATCCTGCCGACTTTCCGGAGGAAATCCAGTATAGGGCACCGACAGACACCAACAGACCGCACAGGAAAGCTGCCAAAGGCATCGCGTAACGTTTCCATTTTGATACATGTATTCTATGCACTGATTTTTTCTCTGACTCTTTGTGCTTTATCCGGTCCTTCAAAACGCTTAGTGAATTTTCGGTGTCCACACCATCCATTGCCACCTTACGTTCACCGACAAAAAGCATATAATAAAGTTGGTCCAGTTGTTTTTTGTGTTCTGCAGAAGCATGATACCATGCCTCCACTTCCAGACACTCTTCGGCATCTGATTCTCCTTTCAGATAGTTCAGTAGTTTTGTTTCATCCATTGTTTTAACCAAATCTTTAATACCTATATCATACACTGTTACGTATAATACAGTTCAGAAAACAAAGTTACTAAATAAAACACAAACTTTTTTTTCTTCAGAAAATCATTTTGTAGGTAGCAAAAATTTAGCTACGTTTGTTCGCTAATAACAATGGAGAGAAGAATGGCACAGACTCTGACTAACCTAAACATAAATGATAATAATGCCGTTATATCAGCCCTGCGAGAAGGGGATGAAGAGGTGTTTGATCATATCTACCGTTACTATTTTCGTGGATTATGCGCCTTTTGCTCTCAATATGTCACTCTGAGCGAATCGGAAGAAATCGTGCAGGATACTATGATGTGGCTATGGGAAAACAGAAAAACCCTTATACCGGAACTTACTTTAAAGACTCTTCTCTTTACTATCGTCAAGAACAAAGCGCTTAATAAAATCTCTCATTTTGAAATAAAACGCAAGGTGCATCAGGAAATTGCGGAAAAATATGAAACGGAGTTCTCTTCACCTGACTTTTACCTGGAAAACGAACTATTCAGATTGTACGAAGAGGCTTTAAGAAAACTACCGGCCGAATTTCGCCAGGCATACGAAATGAATCGAAGTCTTCAAATGACTCATAAAGAAATTGCGGAGAAACTGAACGTCTCTCCGCAAACAATCAATTATCGTATAGGGCAAGCCCTGAAAATATTACGGTCCGAACTAAAGGATTATCTCCCGCTGATCATGTTGTTTTTATTTCTGCAAGGGCATAAATGAAATAGCTTGTCCGCCACCGGCTGCCATACGGATATTCAACGTATCGTCTGCAGTCACCTCCTGTTCCGTAATCTGATACTCTGTCGGATTGGTTTTCCAATCAGCTTTCTCACCATCAGCATAGATGATTGCTTTATAGGTCTTCCCCTTCTCTAAAAAATCAAGACTGACAGGCAAGACCCGCGGTTCTTCATTCGTAGAGGCACCCAGGAAATAATTCTGTTTAGCCTTCCGTACCACTGCTACAAACTCTCCCGGCTCACCGGCCAATGCCCTCGATTCGTCACAATCAGGATCGAAATCACGGAAGAACCGGAAGGCAGGATGCCCTTCATAGTGCTCGATCATATCAGATGCCATTTGTAACGGAGAATATAAAATCACCCAATTAGCCAACTGCTTGGCCAATGTTGTATTGACGCGACTATTGCCCTTATCCTGATCATTCCACTTCTGACGTTTAGGAGAATCTTTCGTCTGTGTAAACAAAATATCAAAAGTACCCGGAGTATAGTCCATCGGACCACCCAATAAGCGGGTAAACGGCAACATTTCATGATGTGAAGGAGGATTACCTTCGCTCCAGGCATTCCACTCCATACCGCGGGCGCCTTCACGTGTCATCATATTGGGCCAGGTACGTCGTATACCGGTATCTTTGATAGGTTCGTGCGCATCAAGAGTCATACGATAACGGGCAGCCGTCTCAACCACTTTTTGATAATGGTTCACTCCATATTGTCCATGATGTGAATGTCCGTCAGGAAAAGCACCGGCATAACCTGTTTTCAGAATATGAATGCCCTTATCGGTATACCACTTGATTGCCTTCTCCATCTGGCGCTCGTAGTTGGGAATGTTTCCACCGGTTTCATGATGTCCGATGATCTGAACATTCTTTTCACGTGCATAACGAGTTATTTCATCCATATCAAAGTCGGCATAAGGTTTAGTAAAGTCAAAACTCTGCATACCTCCCCAACTTTCCCATCCTTCGTTCCACCCCTCAAACAACACACCTTCGATGTTATTGGCATGAGCAAAATCAATGTATTTCTTGGCATTGGCGGTTGTAGCGCCATGCCGATCGTCCATCTTCCAGGTTTCCACTCCCAGATGCATCCCCCACCAGACACCGACATATTTCATCGGCTTGATCCAGTCGGTGGTATCCAGTTTACAAGGTTCATTCAGGTTAAGGATCAACGACGAATTAATCAGTCCGACAGCTTGCGGAGCGATCTGAATGGTACGCCATGCAGTGGTAAAACGATTCTCTTTACGAGCTTTAATTCCATCAGGCCATGAGGCAAGTTCGGATTTCAGAGTATTTTCACCATCCTTCTTCAAAGTCATTTCCGGAAAATCATAAAGAGCAGCTTCATGAATGCTGCCATACACCCCTCCGGATGTTTTGAAAGTGAAAGGAGTATTGGCATTCTCCACTTCACTGATCTTCTGTTTCGAGTACAGCAATTCATAAGTCTCGAAACTGGCAGGAATAGACCAAGAGGTCCCGTCTTCATGAAAGCGGAAAGCAGTCAGTTCATCGGTGATCAACAAAGAGTCGACACCGGGCACCTCATACTCGTAACGAAAGGCTACACCATCATCAAATGCACGAAAACGAAGAGTCAATTCCACATTAGCGGCATTTTTCAGAAGAACCGCCATTTCATTATAATGATTCCGGTTCGTTTTATTCTCTCCCCAAGGCTGCGTCCAGATCTCGTCTTTATCGGTAAAGACAGTGTTCACCACACGAAATCCCCGATTAAGATCGATTCCGTCTTTCGCTTCGAAACCGAGCGGAGAGTTATCCAATAAAAGGGTATCGTTGACAGTCACCCGATACATCATCTTTCCATCGGTATCCGCAGTAAAAGCCACTTTGATATGTCCGTCCGGAGAGGCTAATTCCGTCTTCGGAACACAACTATAAAAGCCCATCAGCATCAAGGCGATGAGTAATATATGCAAAATCTGTTTCATGGTTACAATTCGTTTATACGGTTTAGAATTCCAAATCAGCCAGATGTGCATTATGATCGGACAAATAGGTGGAATCTGTAATCGCAGAAGAAATAATCTCTGCATCTGCCACCTTGATTTGCGGAGTTACGAAAATGAAATCGATCTTTTCCCGTTCGCCCACAGGTACTCTTCCGAAATCATGGAAAGTATAGTTCTCACCGGACTGTTTCCCGGCTATCTTCCATGCATCTTTCAAGACAAACTCATTGGATGTGATCGTTTTGTAAGCTTCCCACTCTTCAGAAACATTAAAGTCTCCGGTCATCATAGCAGGATGTGTACCGGCTATTTCTTTTATCTTATCAATAATAAGCAGGGCACTGTTACGACGAGCTTCCGTACCAACGTGGTCAAAATGGGTGTTTAACATCAGAAACTCTTTTCCGGTAGTTTTATCCTTTAATTTAGCCCAAGTAGCCACGCGGGTACACGCGGCATCCCAACCAAGTTTGCCGATACTATCCGGATGTTCGGAAAGCCAGAATGTATTACTGTCTAACAAATCATATTTATCTTTCCGATAGAATACAGGAGCATATTCCCCCTGAGTCTTTCCATCCTCGCGTCCCACACCTACATAGGCATAATCGGGCAGGCCGGACAACAGGTCTTTCAACTGATGATTCAGTACTTCCTGCATTCCCAGCACATCGGGATGTTTCTCACGGATAAATTCACAGACCTTCTCTTTACGATACTTCCAGGAATTCAAACTGTCGCCCGGATTATCATAGCGGATATTAAAGGTCGCCACACGAACATGGGTAATCGGATTAGAACTGCAACCCGCCAAAAGCAGGGTAATAAAAACTCCGATAAAAAAGCAAATCTTATTCATTAGTTTATATGTGTTGGTTATTAAATTTAAAGCTATTTCGTATATGATACAACTAAAGAAGAAAAAACACTTAGCGATCTGTCCGATAAGTGAGGGCAAGTTGCCGGCAAGCGGCACGATTGATCTTTCCCGTTTCCGTCAAGGGTATAGCCCCGACTGACAAAATCATCTTGGGTAACTGATATTTAGACAGAAGCTCCTTCATCTTTGTTTCCGGTAACTCTGCATTTGCCCCCTTCTCTACCAAAAGCACAACCGCCTCTCCTAATCTGGCATCGGGAACAGAAGTGATTGCAAAAGGAACTCTCATCCAGGGACGAAGTATCTCTTCTATCTGCTCTGCCTGTACTTTGATACCTCCGGTATTGATGGTATTATCCTTCCTGCCCAAAATAGAGAAGCTGCCATCGGAATAAATCTCCGCAACATCATTTGTCACCAAAGTGGTATCACAAACCAATGGAGCATCGATCACCAATGTATGTTCGGACGAAAGAGAAAGCCGCACCGAAGGAAAAGGCCGGTACAACATACTCGCATCCGGTCCGTTCAACCGTCTTAAAGCAATATGTGAAAGGGTTTCTGTCATGCCATACGTAGAATAAACCTTAACCGGTAATTGCCGTATTTCAGCTTCCAACCCTGCATCTATTGCCCCTCCGCCTATAATAAGAATATCGGTCCGGCAGAGCCTCTCTTTTTCTGCCGATACCTGCAGTGTGTTGTAAACCTGCAACGGCACCATAGCGGCAAAGCGAAGCGGTATGTCCACGTCCGCCATCGGATGCCCGGAAGGAGTCCGGATAACCAGATTCAACCCTGCCACCAATGCCCGGACCACCACCATCTTCCCGGCAATATATTGCAAAGGCATACACAACAATACGCTATCTCCTTGTCGAAGTCCCAGAAACTCACAAGTCAGCCGGGCACTTTGCATCATCTGCTCCTTACGGACCTTCAGCAGTTTGGGAGTCCCGGTAGAACCGGAAGTTTTCACTGTCAGATAAGGAGAATCACTGAACCACTCTTCCAGAAACCGGTAAAGTTCGTACAAAAATCCCGATGCCTCCTCCGTGTGACAAGCCACCAGCCTTTTCACGTCCTCCTTGGAAAGCACACTGCCTTCCAACATTAGGTGTTGTTCTTCTCTATTAAATATCATGTGCCGACTCCTCTTATTTGCAAAACCATAAACAATCTTTTCGAATCTCGAGGGGCATCTCGACATTGTCCGTAAACAGTAGCCCGGTACCTAATCCTTGTGGCAACGGATTCCGGAAAGTCGCACACCATTGGGCTATGGCATTCAGACCGATATTCGACTCCAGCGCAGATGTGATCCACCATCCGATATGTTGCTTTTCCGCTTCTGCAATCCATTCGTTGCCACCACTGATCCCGCCATGCAGAGATGGTTTCAGTATGATATACCGGGGGTGGATAGCCGCCAGCAATTCCCGTTTTCTTTCAAGGGCATTGCAACCTATCAGTTCTTCGTCCAAAGCAATAGGAAGCGGGGACTCAGCCGCCAGACGGGCCATTTCCTCCCACTGCCCGGCCCGGATAGGCTGCTCTATGGAATGTAGGTCCAATTCGGCCAACCGATTCAGTTTATCCATAGCATCGGCAGGTGAGAAAGCTCCATTGGCATCCACTCTCAACTCTATTTCTCTGGCGGAATAGTGAGCACGGATATGTCTCAACAGGGCTAATTCTTCTTCAAAGTTTATCGCACCGATTTTTAGTTTGATACAGCGATATCCCGCCTGCATCTTGACTTCGATCTGTTGCAGCATTCTGTCAAAACTTCCCATCCAGATAAGTCCGTTAATAGGTATACCGACTTCTCCGCGCGAAAAAGGAGTATCCCATAATGCCCAGCTCTGTGTTTCGTAATGGCGCAGTGCTGTCTCGAGTCCGAACAGAATAGAAGGATACCCACGTAAAGATTCTATATCCAGTTCTCCCGTTTGTTCCAGTCGCTGACAGGCACTCCGAAGCACCTGTTCATAATCCGGCAAGTCATCACAACTCAGTTTGGGTAACGGAGCACACTCTCCTACTCCGACACGTCCCGGACACTCTATGGAAGAAAGATGGATATACCAGACATTCCGGGTAGTATAAGAACCACGCGAAGTTCCCGCAGGTTGCTTGAAATGAAGAACGCGTGGAATAATGTTGATTGTATACATAAAAATGATATAAAGAAAAGGCCTCCCATCAAGAAGGCCTCTGTCTGCTTATGGAAATTTAGGATATTGTTTAAAGTCCGGTTTACGCTTCTCCAGAAAAGCATTCTTGCCTTCCTGTGCTTCATCGGTAAGGTAATAAAGCAGAGTGGCATCACCTGCCAGTTCCTGAATACCGGCTTGACCGTCGAGTTCGGCATTCAGACCGGCTTTAATCATGCGGAGTGCCAACGGACTAAGCTGCATCATCTCCTCCGCCCACTGAACATACTCGTCTTCCAGTTTATCCAGCGGTACCACTTTATTGACCAGCCCCATATCCAGAGCCTCCTGCGCATTATACTTGCGACAAAGGAACCAGATCTCACGGGCCTTCTTCTGTCCCACAACGCGGGCAAGATAAGATGATCCGAAGCCGGCATCGAAACTACCTACACGAGGACCTGTCTGTCCGAAGATCGCATTTTCGGAAGCAATAGAGAGATCGCATACGACATGCAACACGTGTCCGCCTCCGATGGCAAATCCGTTAACGGCAGCAATAACCGGTTTCGGAATCGAACGGATTTGTTTTTGCACATCCAGTACACTCAGGCGGGGCACTCCGTCTTTACCGATGTATCCGCCACGGCCCTTTACGTTCTGGTCGCCTCCCGAACAGAAGGCCTTATCGCCTGCACCGGTCAATACCACAACATTGATATCGGGCTCTTCACGACAGATGCGCATCGCATCGCTCATTTCGCCTGTTGTAGTAGGGGTGAAAGCATTCCGGTAACGTTCGCGATTGATCGTAATACGGGCAATGCCGTTATAGTAATCAAACAGAATATCTTCGTATTCTTTAATAGGAGTCCATTCTCTTTTAGTTTCCATTTCTATTTATTTTGATGATTATTATTTCAGTAATTCCTGTACTTTCTTTTGCAGTTCGGGTGTATGTACATTGGGCGTGTTCAATAAAGCAATTGCAAAATTATCCGCCAGCACCTCTTCCGGATCTATGACATATCCGGTGTTCCGCCCTACTTTATCAAAGAAGTCGGTCGCTTTCTGTAATGGATAAATCACTGTCTTCCCACTCTCCCGGAGAGGCTTGAACGACTCGTCCAACGGAATCAGCCCCACATTGATATACTGATAGAACTTACCCGTGGTATAGGGTCTGTTGGTATAGATAATCATAGTGCAGTTCTGTGGCTTACCGTCAATGGTAAAAGTCGCATAACTATCGCAACGACTGACATCGGGATTGGAGATACGGCTTTTCCGTATATCTTCGGGGAACTCAATCTCTTTGGGCAGGATGTTGAAGTCGATAGCTCTGTACAGTTTCTTTTTGAATCCGGGATTGAGACGTGTCAGGATGTGGAAAGTTTCATGCACCAGCAGGCGTGTGTGAGAAGCTTCAGTCCCCCGCTGAAAAGTAGCGTCCGTCAATGCGATCCAGTTACTGCGTGTGTATCCTCCCGCCCCTCCTTCGTCTTTCATTGTTGTCTTTACCAGCACAATCTCTTTCGGAAATGGAATCCGATAGCCGTATTTACGAATCGTATCATTCAGGTTCTTCCTGATCTGCTCGATCTGCTGCGCTTCTTCCGCTGTCCATTCACGCACTTCACGAACGGCCAGGCTGACGAGGTCTTCTCTTTTGCCTTCAGGATTTTCAAGTCGTGCAGCGATGTCAAACGGACTCCAATTAGCCGTATAAGAATCTTTGGCCGCTATCAGGCGTTTTGCTTCTCCGGCAGAAGCCAACCGAAAATTGATTGTATCTGCCCTGGCTGCCGATTCCTCCGATACGTATCTCTCGGGAAACATGGCTTGAGCTTTCTCCACAAACAGGGAAGCTGACAAAAGTAGCATCCCACAAAATAGGTTCATCTTGTGCTTAGTCATCATATTAGTTTTTTAGTTGGTGATAGTAGTCTTTCAATATCCGTGCATCTTTATTTTTATTGGTGAAAACCTCCATAATGACAGGTTGAGTCAGTAACTCGGGTTGAGTGAAAGTTTTCATGGCTTCGTCCAACTGTTTTTCATCCTGCACTTCCTGATAGAGGAATCCCCGTTCTTCGGCCCATCCCTTGGCAGACGTCTTATGCACGGCAGTCACAAAGCGATGGGAAGTACCGGACATTTCAAGTCCCGGCAAAGTATGAAAAATCTCCCCTCCCCCATTATTCAAAAGCAGAATACGGAGGTTACTTCCAAAGTGATTGTTCCACAGGGCATTCATATCATAGAAAAAGCTCAGATCACCAATGACCACAAAGTTCAACTTCTTCGAAGCGGCAGCATAACCGATCGCTGTGGAAAGGGAACCTTCAATGCCGCTCGTACCCCGGTTGCAACAAACCTCTACCGTATCGGGAAGCGAATAAAGCTGGGCATAACGCACGGCGGAACTATTGGCCAGATGCAAAGCACACGAAGCAGGCAACGCCTGAATGAGTGATCCGATAGCAGACATTTCGGAATAAGGCAACTCCGGTCGGGGAAGCTCCTTGCAGAAGTTCTCCCATTGCCGGGGATATTCCGGTGTACGGTTATCCAGCAGAAAAGCTATCTTCTCCATAAATTCAAATGGGTCCATCTCGATAATCGTAGTCAATGCCCCTTGGAACAGATCGATCACTTCACCATCCGGCGACACATGCCAATGCTCTTTGGGCGGATGCTGGCGAAGATACTTTTTCATTCGTTTAGAGACGATATGCCCCCCGTAAGTGATCACCAATTCGGGAATCATCTTCTCTTGCATCTCGGGTGACATGGCATAGAGGGCTGCATCGAAGTTCCGGATCGGGATGCCCGGAACGGTCTGATTGCCTAAATGCTCCGTGAACCAGGCAAACTGCTTGTAGAGCATCTTTGAATATTTCTTTTCGAACAGATAAATCAGGTTCATCTGGCCGACGATCATCATACGGCGGTTGTATTTATTGAGGCGATCGATCAAGCCGTCATAGTCGCGATCATAAACATTCAGTCCTTGATAACGTGTGATGACACGTACTTCGGGAAGTGACTCTGCCGTAAACTGGAACAAGGGTTCGGAAACCGGCACGTTGATGTGCACAGGGCCTTTACCATGATGATTCAGTTCAAGCAATGCTTCGTTCAGCAAGCGGTTGCAGTACCATTCATCCTCGTCCGTATGTATTTCGGGCAGATCGACAGACTTCTTCACCAATGACCGGAAAACACCCGGCTGAGGTAAAGTCTGTCCGTCCATCTGGTTGATCCAGGCGGCAGGACGATCGGCGGAAATAACTACTAAAGATACTTTCTGGTAGTAGGCCTCTGCTATGGCAGGATGCAAATTCAACAAAGCCGTGCCCGATGTGCAACAAACAGCGGCAGGAGTTCCGCCCTGTAAAGCAAGCCCGATAGCAAAAAAGCCGGCACTCCGCTCGTCTGTTACCGAGTAACAAGTGAAGTCGGGATGTCCGGCAAGTGTATGTACAATCGGTGCATTCCGGCTTCCGGGACATAAAACGACTTTCGTCACCCCATGTGCACGGAGCAACGCTACCAACTGCAATATGTTTTTCTTATCTGAATACATCGCTTTATATATTATTTTATTTAGGAGTTCAAGTTCTGCATGGTCTGCATCTTCTTTTCCGTCTCCTGAAACTCATCATCCAACTCGGAAGAGGCCAGCAGGCCGCCTCCAGCATACAATGTCAACGAATCTTCTTTCACATTCATACAGCGTAAGTTGACATACAGGTCCGTTCTCCCTTCCGGCCTCAACCAGCCTATAAATCCGGAATAATAGCTGCGGTCATAGCCTTCATTGTCAAGGATAAACCGGTAAGCTTCTTCTTTTGGCAATCCGCATACGGCGGGAGTGGGATGCAACAGCTTCAATAAATCTCCCAACCTCTGACTGTCGTTCAGCGAGAAGTGGAAATCCGTTTTCAGGTGAGACAATGCCCCGGCAAAAGCCGGATAAGGTCCTTTCTCTGTCGGAGAAATCCCCAACGAGCGGAGTTGTTTACGAATATATGCCGCCACATACTCCTGCTCCTCCCGGTTCTTTTCATCCCATTGTTGCGGAAGCTCACCATTCTGTAAAGACTGGGTTCCTGCCAACGCTACCGTATTCCATTCTCCTTTCTCACCCGATAAAATGATTTCCGGAGTACTGCCCATCCACACCCCGGTTTGCGGAGTATAGCAAAGATAGACATACGAATAGATGTAACGCCTGCAAGCCCGGTAGAAAGCCGCTGCGGGAGAGAATCCCGGCTCTCTCCTCACCGTCATTCTGCGGGATAGTACCAACTTATCAAAAGTACGTTCCCTCAAAGCCCTGATAAAGACATCGAAACAAGCCTCATAGGCTTTCTTCGCTCCGAGTGACCGGTCGCTTCGGAGCTGTTGCCCGTACGATGCCGCATCGTCCCCCTGTGCAGGGGTATGCAAGTTTCCGGCGCAGGAAGGAATCTCATGACAATCCGGCCGGATCAATATGATAGGACATTGCGGAGTGACCCGGAAAGGGGCGATGACAAAGCCTGTCCGACCATTCAAATCTTCCATTTTCCGGATAAGGTGTACTTCTCCGCAAGTCTGCATCAGAAAGTGAGGTTCCTCTTCGCCCGGATTACGATACATTGCGAAGCTCCTTCCCTGACGGATCAATTCATCTATAATCTCACAATTATTTGTTTCTTCTAACGTCATCTCTTCTTTAATATACTATTCACTACCCGTATGGAAGACACCAACTTGTCCGTCGACGTAAATACGTCTACATTCCAGACATGTGATGAACGTCCTTTGTGGATAATGGTACCGACGGCACGTACGGTATCTCCCTCGTGGGCAGATGACATGTGGTTACCGCTGACCTGCATACCAACCACAATCTCGTCGGGCTGGCAGAGAATCATCGAACCCAGTCCGGCAACAGTCTCGGCCAGTGCCAACGTGGCACCT
The DNA here is from genome assembly GCF_000025985.1 of Bacteroides fragilis NCTC 9343. Lineage (NCBI taxonomy): Bacteria > Pseudomonadati > Bacteroidota > Bacteroidia > Bacteroidales > Bacteroidaceae > Bacteroides > Bacteroides fragilis. The sequence goes on along the minus strand of NC_003228.3, from coordinate 1,558,030 downwards.
CCGTGCAGAATGCCGAAAGGCTGACGGGTCCGCTCGTCTACCGGCATAGTAGCCTCTACCCGGTCTTCGGAAGCATAGGTATATTGAATGCCCAGATTTCCCATTAAGGCATGACGTGCACGCTCGTTCAATTGGTCGAGAGGAATCTCTGCCGGACGAATCTCAGAAAGAATCGCTTTTTCTACGGCAAGAGCAACTCCGTCTTCTTCATTCGAAGCCGTCACCACATCGGCACATACCTTTACCGAATCCTGAGCATTGCCCATGGCGATACCCAATCCGGCAAACTGGATCATGGAAACATCGCAAACGCCATCACCGATAACAATGATTTCTTCCGGAGTGATATCCAAATGGGAAAGCAAGGCTCCCAACGAAGTTGATTTGTCAATGCCACATGGCAGGACTTCCAGGAAATAGGGTTCCGACCGGAATACATCGAGCGCTCCGTTCAAACGTTTTTTCCAATGTTCTTCCAATCCGATAAGCGCCTCTTCGTCATCACTGACCAACATACATTTGGAAGGAGCAAAATCAACGGCAACCGAAAATTCGGGTTCTTCAATCAACTCCATCCGATTGAGGAATGCTTCCTGAAGAATGTGTTCATTATCTGCCTGATCAGCAATCATTCGGTCTTCGGTGTAAGTAAAGATTGCAAATCCGTTCTTACGGGCTTTCTTCTCCAGATAAGGCAACATTTCGGGGTTAATACGCCGTTCGAGCAATACTTCCCCATTTTTGGCATTAATGACCTGTGCGCCGTTATAGGACAGGATGTATCCGCCATAGTTACCCAGCTCCAGTTTCTTTGCCAAAGGCAAAATCCCATAAGTGGGCCGACCGGAGGCCAAAACAATATGTACTCCCATCTGCTGTACTTTTAACAAAGTGGCAAGGGTACGAGGAGTAATCTCCTTCTCATCATTGAGCAATGTCCCGTCTACATCAAGGACTAACAGTTTATACTTCATGACCTCGAGTTTTTTGTTTAGATTACAAAGGTAAAATATTTAAGGCAACATCCCTGTTTCTTTAGGGAAAATTATACCATAAGGTACAGAAAGAAACCTGCGTCCGGACTCACAGAAGATGCGGGAATCATCGTTTCACCCGATAACCGGACAGAATGAAAGCACCACGCTTCAGGTCTGTAAACAAACGTACCGGACTGTTACTCTTAAGGATAAAAGTCCGGTCAGTACATCCAGCCTCTCGCAACGACTGCCAAGCCGAAATTTTCATTAAGAAGGTGTTTTTGTATGGACAGAAAGGTCGATGCCCTCTCTTACCTACCAACCGGAACTAAGCCTTAAAGAAAGGATATCCGACATGGGGGTGTCGACACATCCGACATGGGGGTGTCAGCATGCCCGACATGGGGGTGTCGGACAACGTTGGTTTAAAGGATAAAAGGGTTAGGGTGGAATGTATCGGGGGAAAGCTCGCCGACCCAATGCCATATACGACAAACGGTGGACAAATAGCACTGCACTGCAACTCGTCCACCGTCTTGATCCGGTCTTTTTTATGAAGCGAATCAGAATTCGCTTGTAAAGTGGAACCGGATATTTTTGAAATCCATCTGTGCCATCTGAAGCACATAGTTCGAATCGGCCAGGAAAACATCGCGTCCTTCACGATCCTTGGCCATATACTGATATTTACGTTTCTTGAATGCTTCCAACTCTTCCAGGTCATCGCTTTCAATCCAGCATGCTTTGTACAAACTCAACGGCTCCCAACGGCAAGAAGCATTGTATTCGTTCAGCAAACGATATTGAATAACCTCAAACTGCAACTGACCTACCGTACCGATAATCTTGCGACCGTTGAACTGATTGACAAACAACTGGGCCACACCTTCGTCCATCAACTGGTCGATGCCCTTGGCAAGCTGTTTCTGCTTCATCGGATCGGCATTCTCTATGTACTTGAACATCTCCGGTGAGAAGCTCGGCAAACCACGGAAATGAAGTTGTTCTCCTTCGGTAAGCGTATCGCCAATCTTAAATGTTCCGTTATCCGGCAAACCGATAATATCTCCGGCCCAAGCCTCGTCAATAGTCGTCTTACGTTGTGCCATAAACTGGGTGGGTGAGGAGAAACGCACAGTCTTACCATGACGTACATGCAGATAAGGGGCGTTTCGTACAAACTTACCTGAACAGATTTTGCAGAAGGCTACGCACGAACGGTGATTGGGGTCGATGTTAGCCGTAATCTTGAAAATAAAACCGGTAAATTTAGGCTCCTCGGGGATCACCTCACGTTCTTCTGCATGTACGGGACGGGGGGCGGGGGCAATCTCAACAAAACAGTTGAGCAGTTCCTGCACACCAAAATTATTTAAAGCCGAACCGAAAAAGACTGGTGCACACTCTCCCTGCAGATATGTTTCTACATCAAATTCGGGATATACACCTTCTATCAATTCCAAATCACCGCGTAACTTATCTGCCAGCGTATCGCCGATCTGCCGATCCAACTCGTCAGAATGAATATCTATTTCCACTTTCTCCGTCACCACTTGTTTGGAAGGTTGATATAGGTCCAGTTTCTGTTCGTAGATATTATAAACTCCCTTGAAACGGGGGCCTTGTTCGATAGGCCAAGACAGAGGACGTACCTGAATCATCAGTTCTTCTTCCAATTCATCCAGCAAGTCAAACGGATCTTTACCTTCACGGTCCATTTTGTTCACAAAGATGATTACCGGCGTATTCCGCATCCGGCAGACTTCCATTAGCTTGCGGGTCTGGGTTTCCACACCCTTCGCTCCATCTACCACGATGATGACACTGTCTACCGCCGTCAAGGTACGATAGGTATCTTCGGCAAAGTCCTGGTGCCCCGGAGTATCCAGAATATTAATCTTATAGTCCCGATAGTCAAACTCCATCACCGAAGTTGTCACCGAGATACCACGTTGTTTCTCGATCTCCATCCAGTCGGAAGTTGCCGTCTTTTTGATCTTGTTACTTTTTACTGCTCCTGCCACCTGAATCTGTCCGCCGAACAACAGTAACTTCTCAGTCAACGAAGTTTTACCGGCATCCGGGTGTGCAATAATGGCGAAAGTGCGCCGTCTTAGTATTTCTGTATTATCTGCCATATTTCGAGAATTGAGGATGAAGAATCAAAGTGTCTCCATTCTTAATTGATTAATGCAACGCTTCAGGCTCTCCTCCCAATGCGGGATCTCAATGCCAAATGTATCTTTTATCTTTGTTTTATCGAGTACGGAATAGTGTGGACGGGGTGCCTTTGCCGGATAATCGGCGGTATGCAACGGTTTTACCTTACACGAAGCAATGCCCGCCAGGCGATGGATGGCTATGGTAAAGTCATACCAGGAACAAACTCCTTCGTCACTGAAATGGTAAATGCCGCGGACAACGCCTTTATTGATCGCTGCAAAAATAGCCTGGGCCAAATCATTAGCATAAGTCGGTGTACCGATCTGATCGAAAATGACTCCCAAAGAATCACGCTCCTGCCCGAGACGAATCATTGTCTTTACAAAATTATTGCCATAGATGGAGTACAACCATGCCGTACGAATTACCATAGCTTTCTCGCAATGATCCATCACGTTCTGTTCGCCCGCCAGCTTGGTAGAGCCATAAACCGAAGCCGGACAAGTAGGTTCCTCTTCCGTATAAGGAATATGCGCTGTACCGTCAAACACATAATCGGTAGAAACTTGAATCATTGCAGCGCCATTAGCCTGAGCCGCCCGTGCCAGATATCCCGGTGCTATATTATTCAGTTTGTCGCAAAGTTCGACATTATCCTCAGCCTTGTCTACCGCTGTATAAGCAGCGCAGTTCACGATGATGTCAATCTTATGTTCACTCACATAGGCATAAACAGCCTGTTCATCACAAATGTCCAACTCCTGTACATCCGTAAAAAAATACGTATGCTGCAGGTTTTCTCTGGCAAGTACCTGCATTTCATTGCCAAGTTGCCCGTTGGCTCCGGTGACCAATATATTCATTTCGGTATTTTTTTAGTTGGATTCACCACAGAGTAACACGGAGTCTCACAGAGTTTTAATCTCTTGTTTATAGGATATTAAGAGAAAACCATCTCTATGGAGCCCTGTACTACTCTATGGTGAGTCTGATTCGTTTTATTCCAGTTTTAACTCTCCTTTTCTATCCTTATCATAATAGTTGGCCAACATAGACAAAAAGCTACTGATAGCTTCCATTGCCTTCGTAGTCTCCGGACTGACCGGCTTCTTTTGCAAGCGCAACAGCATCATGCCATACAAAGCTTCGAAACAGGTTTCCAGCTCCGGTTCTTCCTTCTGACCGTTTTTATTTCGTAATTCTACAATAAAGGGTAATGCTTTGAAATAAGCCGAACTATAGAAAGGAAATTTAGGTGATGCCAACAGGGCAGCGTGCAATTCGGTCAGGTTAATGATTACGTTCCGGTTAATCTGGAGATGTCCTTTCTCACGAACTCCCTCTTCCCGCATCATCGAAGCCAGATTGGCATACCATTCTGTCAGTTCACGACGCTCTTCATCGCTCACTTGATAACGGGAAACGATATTCTCCTCAATCCGGTCGACATCACAATCATTGGCACGGATCAAATCCTCTATCTGCCACATATAAATAAGGTATTCGGCAATGTTCTTCTCCTTGAGTTGTTGCGCTATTTTCATCTTCTGTCTTTTCTCCTATCAATAAATAGATTCTCCCAGCAAAGTGAATATGAGTCCGAACACGGATACTGCCATCACGATACTGCCAATCACCCGGTTCAAAATCCAGATACCCCGCAAATTGAATCGCGTCCGCACTTTATTAACAAAGAAAGTTATTCCAAACCACCACGCCAGCGCTCCGAGGGCAATGGCCAGATAGCCCGTAATCTCTTCAAAGACCAATACTCCGGGTTGTACAAAAGCAAAACGGGCAAACAGACCGATAAAAAGAAAAATAATAAGCGGATTGGAAAGTGTAACTGCAAAGGCGGTAATGAAGTTGTGGAAATAAGAACCTTTATTGGCCGATACAGGCCGAATGGATTGCACAGGATTGCTGCGGAATGTATAAATACCAAAAGCCAATAGCATGATACTTCCGAGGAGTTGCAGATAAAAAATATTTTTATTGATATAATCGAAAACGAAGCTCATGCCATATCCCGTCAAAAGAGCATAAGCAATATCACTCAACGAAGCCCCCAGTCCGGTGACAAATCCATACCAACGCCCTTTGTTCAAAGTACGCTGAATACAAAGGACACCTACAGGCCCCAGCGGCGCAGAAACCACAATGCCGATAACGAATCCTTTAACCAGTATATCAAGTATAGTCTCTATCTGAATCATTCCGCAAATATCGCATTTTTTTATGATATGCCAGTATCTTGTTAACGTTTTCTATCACAATTTTGTCCTATTAACCGGTACACATCTTCATTCTCACCTACCACCCACACTACATCTCCTTCTTCAAAAGGAACATTCACGTCAGGCGTCATCAAAGCTTCTCCTCCCCGCTCCACGCCGGCAATCAGGCAATGGTATTTATCACGAATGCCCGATTCACGCAGCGTTTTGCCCAGAAAAGCAGAGTCTGTATCGATCAACAATTGCTTCAAAGTCATTTCACTCTTTTCAAACACTCCCGAATCGATCACAGCAACATGTGACATCTCTTCTGCGAAGGTATTCAGCTGGTCATCAGTACCGATCACTTGTATTTTGTCCATCGGAAACAGACGGATAGAACCACCCGGAATGTTAATCCTACGTTTTCCCCGAAGAATGGAGACTACATGCACTCCATACTTCTTACCCAGATTCAGTTCAAGCAAGGTTTTTCCGGCCCAAGCCGACTCTCCCGGTATTTCAAAATCAGTCAGATGCAGATCTCTTGAAAGCAAACGTCCGGCATAAGCCGGTTTTTTCTCTCCCAAATACTCAGCGCGCATATCACGTGAACGAAGATTCTGAAAAAATTTACGTTCTATCAAAATGGATTGTTTTTTTAACTGCCTCGAAAGTATCATCAGAATCACCAGTAACAAAGCCACTCCGAACATCAGTCCTACCGAAGCTTTAAACAAACGGGTAATGACAAACATAACAAACAGAACTGACACTGCGACACGAAATACAACCGTGGAAACCAGCGGTCCGCGATTGACACGATTATCATTCCACAAAGTTATAAATTCGACCGAGTGATTCTTCTTCACCATAATGGCCCGCAAAAAAGGGGATATGCACAAGATAGTAAAAACAGCTCCTGCCAATGGGCCCCAGATACCCGGCAAATGTTCGCGTAGCAAAGGTACTACAAAACGGAACGAAAGGGTAATTACCGAAATACTGACAATGGAATACACCACCAGAATACGTGCTAAGGCAAACAATAGCTTCCGCCACAAACTTTCGTGATTGACAGTCCGCGTACCGGTAGTATATCGCATCAGGAAACGTCTCCAGGATTCGGGTAACTTACGATCGACGAAGTTTGAGGCAGGCTCGGCAACACGAATCATATAAGGGGTCAGAAATGTCGTGATCACGGAAACAGCTACTACAATCGGATATAGGAAATCACTTGTCACATGTAATGATAAGCCCAGAGAAGCAATAATAAAAGCAAACTCCCCTATCTGCGTCAGGCTAAAGCCACACTGCATGGCAGTCTTTAAAGGCTGTCCTGCCAACATAACCCCCATTGTTCCGAAAAAGGCCTGTCCCAGAATCACTGCCAACGTAATGACTATGATAGGAACCGCATATTCAATAATCATCGCAGGATCTACCATCATCCCGACCGATACAAAAAAGATAGCACCAAATAAGTCTTTCACAGGCTTTACCAATCGATCGATAGATTCCGCCTCAATTGTCTCGGCCAGGATAGACCCCATAATGAAAGCACCAAAAGCAGCCGAGAAACCGGTATTGGCAGCAATAGCCACCATACCGAAACAAAGAGCCAAAGATACGATTAACAGCGTTTCTTCACTCATCAGTTTCCGACAGCGCTTCAGGAACTCGGGTATGGCATAAATGCCAACGACAAACCAAAGAATAAGGAAAAAAAGTAACTTACCGATACTGCCCAGCATTTCTGTCCCTTCAAAGTTATTGCTGACTGCCATCGTCGAAAGCATGACCATTAAAACAATGGCAAGTATATCTTCAAGAATAAGAATACTGAGTACTAAACCGGTAAACTGTTTCTTCCGCAATCCTAAGTCATCAAATGCCTTATAAATAATTGTAGTAGAAGACATGGCGATCATACCTCCCAAGAACAGGCTATCCATACGTTGCCAGCCGAACCCCATCCCGACGGCAATGCCAAGAAGAATCATACAGAAGATAATGGTACAGGCGGCAATAACAGCCGTACCTCCCACCTTGACTATCTTCTTAAAACTAAATTCCAATCCAAGAGCAAAAAGCAAAAAGATGACTCCAATATCAGCCCAGGTTTTAATATTGGCTACATCCATCACCGAAGGTGTATAGGGCATATGTGGACTGGCAAGAAATCCGGCAACCACATAGCCCAGCACAAGCGGTTGCTTCAACTTCTTGAATAACAGAGTCATTATACCGGCACAAATCAGAATCAGGGCGAGGTCGGCTATTAATGTTGGAAGTTGTGACATTCGAATAGAATTTAAATCGAATGCAAAATTAGTGTTTTCTGTTAACTAACAACAGAAAAACTATAAAATCACACTTTATAATCTACTCATCTCCCCTTCCACCTGTCGGGCTTTCGAACCGGCAAGTGAATGTCCCAGTTGTGCAGCATGTTCAAAACATTCTTTTGCTTTGTTCAGAATATAGTATCTGGTATTTTTAATATTCCGCTTATCTTTTCTTCCTTTTACTTTTGGTAATTCTTCTACGACAGAGTGTAGCTCAGTACCTAATTTATACCACATTTCCTGTTGTTTATTCATTAACTCCTGGCTCTGAGCATCGATCGTCACCTGTTGGCTCGCAATTGTATTTTTCTGATTAGCTATTGTTTGTTGTTGGTTCGCAATCTCCTGTTTGAGATTGTTGATTTCAATCTCTTTTTGCTCAATAATACTTTTCAATTTATCCATCGTTGCCAACAGGTTCTTACTGCCGTCACTACGCTTACCTTCAACTGCACTTAAGCGCTTTTTCAGAGTCTGAAGTTTCTGATTGATCTCTTCTGCTTGACTCAATTCCCCCACTCCATGCTCTACATTCACACGCAAAGAATGTGTATTGCCGGCTATCTGATTTAATTCCGTCACCACATTATTAATAATTTTACTTTTCTCTAAATTATCTTCAATAACAGCCGCTTGCTGTTCGTTCAACTCCTTATACTCGGCAATCTTAGCATCATACTTACTTTTAGCAACCATCTCAGTTGATGAGTTGCTGCAGGACACGATAATAAAAAACAAAAATGGAATCGAATAAATCACTTTGAAATTGTCCATGTCGTTTGTTCATTTATATTAAATACTATTTTAATTTTATCCAAATCTTTATCATAGTGGATTGCTCCATTACCCAGTTCTCCTGAAACAAATATCATTTTATCAGAATTAAAATCCAACTTATACACTTTAGGAGAAGATTTACCGGTTATCAAAAGTTGAAACGTTCCATCTTTCACCTTTTTTATAATACCACTGGATACTTGGATCTGCCCCACAATAGATTTACTAACAGTATAATTTCCTTCCAGTCTATCCGGAGCAATCAATTCCATCTTTATTTCATTCCGATCAATTTCTTTTTTATCCGGCATGGGATTAAAAAACAGTCCTATCAGAACAGTTATAAAAGCTATTGCAAAAATGATAAGTAAATTGGTTATTAATGCCCTTCTTCTATCTCCCTTTATTTGTGCCGGAAGCGTATGATTACTCACCACATGATAAATCTTCACACATTGCCCGACCAGCGGGTAAATGGTTAAAGCAATACCCATTATAATCAAAGGCCGCGGAATCAAAAATAAAGCCGCTATTGCCAATGAAACAATAGTCACGGTTTCCTGTTTAGATACACGCGAAGTGAACAATTCGGAATATGGTTCGGAACTTGTTTCAACTTCATTGAGATCCGCTTCGTGTCCTATAACCAAAGCAGTCTTTTGAGCATCGCTCAAACTACGATAAACTTCCTGCTGCTTGGCTGGTTCCAAAAGACTCATTAAAAAGATATCTGATACAATATTTCGTTTCAATGCATACATTAAAACAAAAAAGAAAGCGGCAACAAACGATGTTTTCAAAACATAATCTGTAGCGGCAATCTGAAAATTCTCCATAAAAGGAATTCCAATAGCCTGCAACGCTATCGCATCTTCCATTCGTCCACTGGACAAAATAATAGCCGAAGCTGCTGCAGAAATTGAAAATAATAAACCAAGTCCCCAATTAATGATCTTTTGAGTCCACATAAGGGCTATAACATTCTCTCCCAATAAACGCTTCACTAGCAGAAACATCATCCAACGGCATAAAAGCATTATCAGACATACAAACATGAAGGTCAACAACCATGATTTAAAAATATAATACCCAAATGATGTTATTTTTAAAATGGGGGTTAAAACACACTTTCCGTAAAAGTTCTCCGAAGGAGTTCCTATGTATTCCAAACAAGTAGAAATTACTGAAATTGCAGAGTTGATTCGATATTTTTTATATGAAGGTAATTCATTCAACTCCTGAATACGAACTGAAGTGTTTTGCAGAAACAATGGAAGAGTTTCTTCTACACCTCTCTCCTGTATTTGCTTTTGCAAATCTAAATAATCCAGTCCGGAAGTTGCTCCTGTCATATTGCAATAAACCCGATATCGATTACCCAAACGTATTTGAATGAGTTTCGGATTTTTCGAAACAAGCACCAACATCCCTCTATGCTTAAAATCTCTTGACTCGGATATCGAATCTACAAGATCATTAAAACATTCATCAGCATAAGCCCCCATTTGGATGGGCTCGATACTATCTACGGCAAAAAGAATTGGAACAATCCCGGCAGGATAATCAAAATTAAGAAATTCTTCTTTCACTCTATTGCTCAATAGATCACCCGTATCAAAAACTTTAGGGGAATATAAACATTGCTCAGTATCGTCAGTACAAGCCGAAAACAAAAAGAGAGCAATAAAAAACGACAAAAACAAAGATGTCTTTTTCATATAAAAGCCCGTAAGATTAACAATGTAAATTATAGTAAGTTAGTATGCAGTTCAAAGAACAAAAGCTGTTCTTCAATACACATACAAATTCAGTAAACCTTCTGACAAAAGAAAAATATGAAAATCTTCTGATATTCCGCATCTCCGCAAACAGAACATTACGGTTACCGATAAGATTCGTCATTGTCGGTAGTTTCCGTTATCACCAGAATTACACTACCTTTATTAAGAAAGCAACGACAAAATCCATTTTCTAATATCCGATTTTCTAATACCAATAAAATATTTGTTATGTAAGTGTAATACCTCTATCAAATCTTATTATCAAAGATCCTAATTTTCACTTAGTAGATCTTTTCTAAGAAAGAAATGATAATCATTGAACAATCGATTAACATTCTTTCAATATCTTAAATTTTCTATTTAATATCTTTTAGTGTTACAGCAAATATAGTGCTTAGATTTATTATTTCCAATGATTAAGAAAAAAATTATTCCAATATTTACTAAATTCATGTTATAAGGCTCACTATTTACCATCATACAACGATATTTAATACACATTTGTCACTGAAAACAGTGATACGCCTATCACTTTTATATTACACATTCAGTTCATAGGAAACAAAATACAATCATTTAATTGATCTAATTATTCTTTCTATTGCATTATATATATAGATCAAAAATACAAATAAATATTAATTCCAAGAAATCAAAAAAAGTAGAAATCAGAATATAATGCAAATATAATAGCCTATATAGGCAGAAATAGAGATTATTCTGAAATAAAAATATTTCATAGACATAACCAAGAATAATATTAGAAAGGAAATAATATGTTTGAGTATAGAGACAAATTGACTAAGGAAGACTTTTATATCTATTAAATGAGACCTCTAATATTCCAAACATATCCGAAAGAACGTAAACTTTCCATTTAAACAAAAATCCCCCTCTGCCTTTAAAGACAGAGAGGGATTTCAACGCTTTATTCGTCAATATTCTATTTACGGAAAGGCGGTTTTACTACTACAGCTTTCAACTTACGTCCACGCATATCAATACATATTTCTGTACCGATCTTACTATATTCAGGTTTCACGTATCCCATACCAATACCAATCTTACGAATAGGAGACATTGTACCTGATGTTACTACCCCGATTTTATCACCTTCCGCTGTTGTCAACTCGTAACCATGACGAGGAATCCCCCGGTCAATCATTTCAAAGCCCACTAATTTGCGAACGGTGCCTTCAGCTTTTTGTTTTTCAAGCATCGAACGATTTGTAAAGTTCTTGCCGTCCACAAATTTAGTGATCCATCCCAGTCCGGCTTCAATAGGAGACGTAGTATCGTCCAAGTCATTACCGTACAGACAGAATCCCATTTCAAGACGAAGAGTATCACGCGCACCAAGCCCTATCGGTTTTATGCCAAACTCAGCTCCGGCTTCAAAAACTGCATCCCAAATCTTCATGGCAGCATCCGGATAAAAATATAGTTCAAATCCACCTGCTCCGGTATATCCCGTATTGGAAATAATCACATTCTTCTCACCGGCAAACTCACCGACTTTAAATGTATAATAAGGAATATCGGCAAGATTAATATCCGTCAATTTTTGCAGAGCTTGAATGGCTTTCGGACCTTGTACAGCAAGTTGTGCCATATTATCTGAAGAGTTTTCCAACTCAGCACCTTCCGTATTGTGAGAAATGCACCAGTTCCAGTCCTTCTCTATATTCGAAGCATTAACAACCAAAAGATATTTTTCCGGTTCATATTGATAGACCAGTAAGTCATCAACGATACCCCCGTCTTCATTTGGAAAACAAGTATATTGAATTTTACCCGGCACCAAAGCTGCCACATTATTTGAAGTCACTTTCTGCAAAAAATCCAACGCATGAGGACCTTTCACCCAAAATTCGCCCATGTGTGACACATCAAAAACACCGACACCGTTACAAACTGTAAGGTGTTCGTCGATGATACCCGAATACTCAATAGGCATGTTATATCCTGCAAACTCGTGCATCTTAGCACCAAGTGCAATATGTTTCTCGGTAAATGGAGTGGTTTTCATGAAATGAGAATTTAAGAATTATATAAATAATGATTACTTCGAAGCTACCAGTTCAGCGATCTTCACAATGACCTTCATTGCCTTTTCCATATTCTGGATGGGAACAAATTCATAGCGACCGTGAAAATTCAAGCCACCGGCAAAGATGTTGGGACAAGGTAACCCCTTGAATGATAATTGTGCGCCATCCGTTCCTCCACGAATAGGTTTCACATTCGGTTTCACCCCTACGGCTTCCATTGCAGCAAAAGCAGTGTCGATAATATGCATTACGGGTTCTATCTTTTCACGCATGTTATAGTACTGGTCACGCAATTCGAGCGTAGCAGTGCCTTCACCAAACTCTGCATTGATCTTATTCACCAAATGTTCTATCTCTTTTTTACGATCCTCAAATTTATTACGGTCATGGTCACGAATAATGTAGGATACAGTGCTCTGTTCCACATCTCCTTGGATACCGATTAAGTGGTAGAAACCCTCATATCCGGAAGTATGTTCCGGAGTCTCGTGCCGGGGAAGCATAGTAATAAACTGATTGGCTATACGGATCGAATTGATCATTTTATGTTTAGCATATCCCGGATGCACATTACGTCCTTTAAAAGTGATCTTGGCAGCGGCAGCATTGAAATTTTCAAATTCCAACTCTCCAACTTCTCCTCCGTCCATCGTATAAGCCCACTCACAACCGAACTTCTGAACATCAAACTTATGAGCACCCTCACCTATTTCTTCATCCGGATTGAAACCGATCCGAATTTTACCATGCTTAATTTCAGGATGCTCCTGCAGATAGACAACAGCTGATACTATTTCGGCAATACCTGCCTTATCATCTGCCCCTAACAGAGTTTTACCATTGGTAACAATCAGATCCTCACCCTTATGATCGAGCAACTCAGGAAACTGACTCGGTGAAAGTACGATATTCTCTTCGGCACAAAGCACAATATCCGAACCATCGTATTTTTCTACAATACGTGGAGTGACATTTTTTCCACTCATATCGGGACTCGTATCCATATGTGCTATAAAGCCGATGACAGGCAATTCTTTCTCTGTATTGGCAGGTAAAGTAGCAAAAAGATAACCGTTCTCGTCCAATGTTATATCTTCTAGCCCCAACGACTCCAACTCAGACTTTAGATATTCCGCAAATACCATTTGGCCCGGAGTGCTGGGGGTAAGTCTTGTCAGTTCATCCGACTGTGTATCAAAGCTTACGTACTTCAAAAAACGTTCTACTAAATTCATATCTTTAAAATTTAATAATTTGCTAAAATCTTATTTTTCACGCCTGTAAAGGTAAAAAAAGAGCCGTGAACTGCCAAGCAATTCACGGCTCTTTTTTTATACATAATCTTATATTCAGTCACTAATAGCCACTTAGAAACAACTGGATCCGTCAAAACAATGGGTACAAACTTTACACTTTGGCAATCCGATGGCTTCAATCAGTGTTTCAATCGTGTTGAATTTGAGAGACGAAAGTCCGAAACGCTTGGCGATGATGCCTACCATCTTCTCATATTCCGGCGAACCTGTAGTAGCATATTTATCCAGATTCTTATTTTCATCTCCCTCCAGTTCTTTTATTATCTGCCTGGTGATAAGTTCCATATCCGACTTTGAAGCCGTAAAACCAATAAACGGACAGCCATAAATAAGCGGTGGGCATCCGATACGCATATGTACCTCTTTTGCACCATAATCAAAAAGAATCTTCACATTATCATGCAACTGCGTACCACGCACAATGGAGTCATCACAAAAAATAATACGCTTATCTTGAAGCATAGCACGGTTAGGGATCAACTTCATCTTTGCCACCAAAGAACGTAATTCCTGCTTGCTCGGAGTAAAACTACGGGGCCAGGTAGGAGTATACTTGGTAATAGCACGATGATAAGGAATGCCTTTCCCTTCTGCATACCCCAATGCCTGCCCGATACCCGAATCCGGAATTCCACAAACACAATCAGCATCACAGTCATCTTGTTCACCCATTTTCAACCCGCTCGTAAAGCGTACCTCTTCTACATTCCGGCCTTCATAACATGAATTGGGAAAACCGTAATACACCCACAAAAATGAACAGATTTGCATTTTGTCATCAGGCTTGCGAAGTTGTTCAAGACGGTCAGCCTGCATACGGACTATTTCACCGGGTCCTAAATAGCGTTCTATTTCAAAATCAAGATTCGGAAAACTGTTAGATTCACTCGTGGCTGCATAAGCGCCCTCCTTTTTCCCGATAACAATAGGAGTACGTCCCCATTTATCTCGTGCGGCAATCACTCCATCTTCTGTCAACAGAAGCATAGAACACGAACCTTTTATATGGTTATATACATTCTCTATTCCTTCTACAAAATTTTTACCCTGAATAATCAATAAAGCGATAAGTTCCGTTTGATTGGTACTACCCGAACTAAGTTCGGCGAAATGCATGTTTTGTGAAAGTAGTTCCTCTTCGAGTTCTTTAAGGTTTGTGACCTTAGCAACCGTAACAATGGCAAATCTACCGAGATGTGAGTTAATAATAATAGGTTGGGCGTCTGTATCACTGATAATACCGATACCGGCATTTCCTTTAAATTTATCCAGTTCTTCCTCAAATTTGGTACGGAAATATGAACTCTGCAGGTTATGAATCGAGCGGATAAATCCCTGTTCTTCACTATATGTCGCAAGTCCTCCCCGTTTTGTTCCCAGGTGTGAGTTATAGTCTGTGCCGTAGAATAAATCGGTCACACAGCTCGTTTTCGAGACTGTTCCGAAAAAACCTCCCATATGATTCTTTTTTGATGTTGTTTTTAAAAAGATGGCGCAAAAGTACAAAAAAGATTCGTGTTGGCATAGGTTTCTCCTAGAAATCACTTTTTCAAACGTTCCTCCAGAAAAGCTTGTAAAATACGGGCATGATTATAAACCGGCTCCTTCGAAGCATACAAAAGAGTCACTGATTCACAGGATCGTATCCGGGATAAAAACTCGGACGTTTTATCAGAAGTTTCAAGTTCTTTTCGATACATCTCTGCAAACTCTTTCCAGTGTCCCGGAACATCGTCATGAAACCATTTTCTTAAATCAGATGAAGGAGTCAGTTCCTTTGCCCAATAGTCATACTTTAAATGTTCTTTTTTCATTCCGCGCGGCCAAAGGCGATCTACTAAAACACGATACCCATCTGTATCAGAAGGATCCTCATATACACGTTTTATTTTTATTTTAGTCATACCTAATCCTATTTTAATAAAATAACCCATAAAAGCCGAAAAGGTTTATTTTAAAAACACCCTCAAACGGGCACAAAAGGCTTTTCACGAAAGTTACAGACATAATCGATTAAACGACCTCCTTTATTTCTCATAACGGAAGTTACAAAAGATGAAATATAGAACATTCCTGTTTAACATACCCCTTACTAGTGCTACAAAGAGATCATAATAATGAATACCTATTTAATAAAGACAATATACTGAGAAACAAACAAATGGAAAAGTGATTCCACAGACAAATTGTCCGGATTTCATTCATAAGCATATAATCTTCTATTTCACAAAGCTTTGCATCTTTACAAAATCAGACAATCTTAAAATAAATGAAGAAATATTTGCAACCAACAAAAACTATTTATATTTTTGCGACCGTTTTGCGAATTAGGCGTATCAAACGCCGGATTATTAAAAACAATTATTGGCGAATAATAACAATTAATGTTTAACCAAACCAATTTAAAATTTAGAGAAATGAAAAAAAGTATTTTTATGTTTGCATTGGCAACATTGATGAGCGCAAGTGTATTTGCTCAAGACAATGATGCAAAACGTCTTCCGGGATATAAAACAACCTTTGAAGGCAATGGATTTTGGAACAACTGGTTCATGTCAGCAAACTTTGGTGCACAATCTCTGTTCGCAGAAAATTCAAAAGACGCTAAATTCAGAAACACAATCACTTTCATGCCGACACTTTCTGTAGGTAAATGGTTTAATCCTTACTGGGGAGTTCGTTTACAAGGTACAGGCGGTTCACTGCACGGATTTACTTCTGGCGCTAACTCAATGTTGCACTATCAATATGGTGCTGTTCACGCAGACTTTATGTTCGGACTGATCAACTTCTTTGCTCCTTATAAAGAAAACCGTCGTTTTGACATCGTTCCTTTTGCAGGTATTGGTGGAGCATTTATTCGTAAAGGCGACCAGTCGTTTACAATCAATGCAGGTATCCAGGCACGTTACCGTATCTCAAAACGTTTCGATATTAACGTTGAATACCAAGGAGCTATCTTGGATGACGATATGGTGGTTCGCGGTGGTTTCCCGAATGATGGAATCAGCGGTCTGACAGCCGGTGTTACTTTCCGTTTCGGCAAAACAGGTTTCAAGAAAGGCTACTCTTCACGTCAGTACAACGCTATCAAGAGCAACTACTCTGATCTGGAAGCAAACTACGCAACTTTGAAAAAAGAAAATGCTGCACAACAAGCTGAAATAGCAGAACTGAAAGCACGTAAACCGGAAATTGTCAAAGAAGAAACAATAATCGACAATTCTGAAATCAAGGCTCTTCCGAGTACAATTACTTTCCCATTCAACAGCAGCAAAATCGAGCTTTCACAGGAAGTTAGTATCTTCAATATTGCTGAATTCCTGAAAGCAAATCCAGAAATCCGTGTTCGTCTGACAGGTTATGCTGACAAACGTGGCTCAGAACAAGCCAACAGAATTGTTTCTGAAAGACGTGCCAATGCAGTAACTGAAGTGTTTGTCAACAAATACGGAATTGCAAAAGACCGTATCACTACAGAGTTCAAAGGTACCAGCACTAAGTTTGAAAATGATGACTGGAACCGCGCAGTAGTGGTAGAGCTGATCAAGTAATAACAATTATATTACCTTCAAAAAAGCGCATTGATTGAGAATATCAATGCGCTTTTATTTTAATGATCTTTTTTCAGCTCTGCCGCACATTCAGCACAACAGCCTTTCAAGACATAATTTATACTTCGTACAGCAAATCCCTCGGGTAAATCGACCACAGGAACGTGGATATTCTCAAGGCAAAAAGTCTTATGACAATATTCACAATAAAAATGTGTATGTAGATCCTTTACCGCACAAGTACATTCACTATCACAAACCGCATATTTCAAAGACCCTGTACCATCATCTACACTATGTGCCAAATGATGAGAGACAAACAAAGTAATCGTACGAAATATGGTCGACTTATCAACTGTATCCAGCTTATTTTCCAAATCAAGAAGTGAAACAGCCTGCTCCGTCTCCATCATGGCCTTTAAAACCAACATCCGTATGGCTGTAGGTTTTATGCCTCTCTGCTCCAATATCTTCAAACACAAATCTTCCATTATCATTTAATCATTTTCTGTATACGAACAGCATTCATAATTGCAATCAATGTAACACCAACATCCGCAAAGACAGCTTCCCACAAAGTAGCTATACCGCTTGCCCCTAAAATCAGCACCAACAACTTCACACCAAATGCCAACAATACATTTTGCCAGATAATCCGACGCGTACAACGCCCAACCTTAATAGCTGTTGCCACTTTCGAAGGCTGATCGGTCTGGATGACTACATCCGCCGTTTCAATGGCGGCATCGCTACCCAGTCCTCCCATAGCAATACCCACATCACTTAGAGCAAGTACCGGAGCATCATTCATCCCATCACCAACAAAAGCAATCTGATTGCCCTTCTCCTCCTTCAATCTCTCAATATGCTCCACCTTTCCCTCCGGCAGGAGATCACCATAAGCTTGAGTTATTCCCAACTTATTTGCAAAAATGCTAACAATACTCTGTTTATCGCCCGACAATATCTGAATATTCTTAATATTTAACTCTTTAAGTGCCTTGACAGTATCTGACGCATCGTCTTTTAACACATCCGATAAGATGATACAACCTATATATTTATCCCCGACAGCACATACAACCGTTGTTTCTGTTATTGAAAACACAGCCTTCGGAAACTCAATGGAATATTTCGATAACAATCTGGCATTACCTACCAGCACCCTTTTTCCATCAATCTCAGTCATCAACCCATAACCTGCAATCTCTTCTATATTCTTAGTGACAATCAGATCAATCCCTTTATCTTGAGCATAAGCTACAATAGCCCTGGCTATCGGATGGTTACTGTTTTTCTCAATGGAAGCCACTACACGCAATAAATCTTCTTCTGAAGTCCCGGGAACAACCCGACAAGATTCTACTTCGAAAACTCCTTTAGTCAGAGTACCTGTTTTATCGAATACGACTGTATTCACACGAGTTATGGCATCCAGATAATTTCCACCTTTAAACAGAATACCCAATCGGGATGCTGCCCCAATTCCCCCAAAATACCCTAATGGAATACTGATAACCAATGCACACGGGCAAGAAATCACCAGAAAAACCAATGCTTTATACAGCCAATCATTAAAAACAAACCCAAACAACGGATTTATAAATGAATAAATATATGGAATCAACACAATCAGAAATGCAAAGCCGATAACAATAGGAGTATAAACACGTGCAAATTTTCTAATAAACAATTCTGCAGGTGCCTTACGTTCGGAAGCATCCTCTACAAGTTCCAGAATACGAGCCAATGCACTTTTATCAAAAGGCTTTGTCACTTTCATCCGAATTACTTTGTCTGTGACAATCATACCTGCAAGTACCTCTTCTCCCCTACTAATATCCCGGGGAACACTCTCTCCGGTAAGAGCTGCCGTATTGAATGCCGCCACTTCATCCAACATTACTCCATCCAACGGTACACGCTCACCGGCTTTTATCTCAATAATTTCATTTATAAGAACCGATCTCGGATCCACCGTAACAATCTCATTACTTCTCACAACCACAGCCTTTTCAGGTCGAACATCCAGCAAAGCGCTGATATTACGCTTAGCCTTGTCTATCGCTTTATCCTGAAATAATTCACCAACCGAATAAAATAACATAACGGCAACTCCCTCCGGATATTCACCAATATAAAAAGCACCTAACGTTGCAACCGACATCAACGTAAACTCACTAAAGAAGTCTTTCTGAAGAATACTCTCCCATGCTTCTTTTATCACAGGTAAACCTACAGGCAGATAAGCCAGTATATACCAAACCAAAGATATCGTATTATCTCTGAAAAAAGCAACATCCAACTGATTCATTATTGCACCCGCTATCAACATTAATAATGAAAGTATTACCTTCCAATATTCCTTTATGAAGCCATTCGCTTCCCGACAGCTTTCTACTCGCACATTTGCATTCATTTCACATTTACAATGTCCCATAATCCAATCTACTATTAGGTTTATGATGCAAAGGTAGTAGTTTTCAAGTGCAACAAAGTTGCAAAAATTCTATCGGGAAAAGAATCAAGGATATTCAGAGACCGGAAGAAACATCTTCTTACATTAAGACAGGAGCAAGGAGTTTTACCAAAAAATATCCTCCGACAATTAGCCATAAATACAGCAAAGAAGCAAGTACAAATGGCTTGGCACCAGCTTTCTTAAATTTGTCGATACTGGTTTCCGCACCTAATGCAGTCATTGCCATAGTCAGCAAGAAAGTATCCAGATTATTGATAAAAGCTATTAAACTTTGTGGCAATAGATCAAAGGAATTAAAACCGATAACCGCTAAAAAACCGATAGCAAACCACGGAATAGATATGTCCTTCATACTACCTCCTTGTCCACCAGCTTTCACGGCAGCCCTGGATACCATAAAGCTGGTTATCAACAAAACAGGTACCAACATCATCACACGAATCATCTTCACGATAATAGCAACATCCGAAACCTCCTTCCCCATCGCATTTCCCGCACCAACAGTGTGCGCCACTTCATGCAACGTAGCACCAGTAAATATCCCCATCTCGTTGGGTGAAAGCACAAAAGTTCCATTTCTATATAATATAGGATAGATAAACATGGACAAAGTTCCGAAAATAACTACAGTAGAAACAGCTACCGCCGTTTTATATGGTTTTGTCTGAATGGTCGATTCGGCCCCTAAAATAGCCGCTGCACCACAAATTCCACTACCGATAGAAGTAAGTAACGCCACTCCACGATCCATTTTAAGCATACGACCGATTAAGATACCTCCAAGAATCGTTATGGTTACTACAATAGCATCAATCAATATCGCGGGCAGCCCCACCGCCAATACATCCTGAAAAGTCAACTTAAACCCATAGAGGATAATGCCTATCCGTAAAATACGTTTTGAACAGAACTGTATACCCGGTACCCACGTCTCAGGAAGGTTGTTTCGGAGACTGTTAGCATACAACATGCCCAAAATGATTCCGACAATCATCGGGCTGAAAGAGAGTTTCTTTATGAACTCCATGTCACCTATATAAAAGGCCGCACATGAAAACAGGGCTATCAACAAAACCCCGTGAAGCATACTGTTTCTTTTCTCGCTCAACATAAATGAATTTATTTATAGTGTCTTTAATTAGTACACTACAAAGGAAGCATTTTAAATTGAGAGACAAACACTTAATTTTTTTATCCCTTATAACCTATGGTTATTCACATCCACTGAAAAAGACAGCAAGAACAACCGGTATCTTGAAATAGCAACCACACTATTCAATTCAACATGTGATTCTCCGGTGCATCCGCCAATGATAAAATCACTGCAAAACAACTTCCTTTACCTTTTTCAGAGTGTACTTTTATACATCCCGACAACCGCTCGATAATAACTTTAGAGATGGCAAGACCAAGACCACTTCCCTGTTCAAACTCGTCAGTTTTATAGAAACGCTCAAAAATCATCATAAGTTCCTTTTCATCAATTCCCTTACCACTATCTTCCACATATATACGAACCTCCCTATGCTTCTTGTCTACTTTACACCCCAAAGCGATATATCCATTTTGGGTAAACTTGTTAGCATTATTCAAAAAGTTTGAAATAACCTGAGCAAAACGGAGACGATCTGTATGAACAGGCACAGGAACAGTATCATCCAATTCGAGACGAAACTGTAAAGAAGGCCGGATTAAGGGTTGGTACGTCTTATAAATCTCTTTGACAATATCTGTCATATTCCATTCCTTCATGTCAAAATCCAGACTTCCGGAATCTAGGCGGGAAATTTCCAGTACATCATTAATGAGCTTCAAGAGCAATTCATTATTATGATTGATAATCTCAAGCATACTCGCCTTTTCATCCGGATCAATCTCCTCGGAGCCTTCACCCAACAATACATTTGTAAACCCCACAATGGCATTGAGTGGAGTACGGATTTCATGACTCATATTATTAAGGAAAGATTGTTTCAGTTCAGCTTTCTCAGCCATTTGTTTCGCCACAATCAACTGATGCTCACGTTCTACCGACTCTTGAATATTCTGCATGATTCCCGCCAGCATCATCTCTCCTTTAATATCCTTCAGACTGCGGCATCGTAATTCATACCATTGATAACCTTTCTTTTCATCAAAACGGAAACGTACCCGTTGTATTTCTACACCCGGAGATTTGCACAACGCTTCATAAAAAGAACTTAATAACTGCGAGTCATCAGGATGTACATACTCCAAAAAATCAGTTCTCTTAAACTTCCTTTTTTCTACTCCTGTCAGACGCGCATAATTATCATCAAACTCGATATCACTTCCCTGCATATTCCAAAGCGAAATCTGTCCTCCATCCGCAGAAAGAGTCAAACGCTTGTGTGCTTCTTCCAATATTTTCAAGTTTTTGCGTTCAATCAGCGAACGCCGCCGAGTATGCAGCAAACTGACGGAAATAAAAATGAATGCAAAGACAAATAATACCCCCAATAAATAAAATTCCTCACGATAATGATCATAAATAGGATAATTAATAATACGCACATTCTTGCCCACGTTTTTAATATCATAACCATTATAAGTAGAAAAAACGCTCCAATCAAGTACATATTCTTTTCTCAAATCCCTTATTTTAGGCATACCTATTTTTTCTTTATTCATCAACCGGGTAGACAGATCGGCTGCAGCCTGCACAGAAATCTCTTTGGTGGCCATATAGCCGCCAACAATTTTATTTCCTTCTCCGAATCCGGCATGTACACAACTAAATGAAGGTATGCTTAAGGCATTCACTATCGGAAACGATACCATATCGAATTTATCAAGCAGAAATGCTTTCTTCCCCTGCTCACTTTTTGAATTTTCCATCATTACAAGCAAAGAAGCACCTTTAATATACCGGAAGGGGCAAAGGCTTATTGTCAACTCATTCTTTTTTATCCGGTTATTTGCTACGGCAGGCATCAGATTATAAAACTCAATCATTTCTCTCATTTCTTTATATTCATACTCCATGGAGAATGCTGATTTATGTCCCAGAATCTGTACATCTTTTCTATCAACCACCTGATTTAATAAGTCAAAAGATTTATGACCGAGAGGCGTCAAGTCAATGTTATAAACGATTTCCAGACCAACATGTGGCTGCAAAGACCTTATAAATTCCATATTATGCTTAAAGTCGGGGGTATCTCTTAGAGCATATACTTTTCTGGACTCATATTTTTTCAAAAGGTTTTCATCAGGAAAATGCACATTACAAGCTACCACCGGAACAGAATAGAGCAAAGGATGTCGAGTCGATAATAAAGAATGGGTAGCCTGATCTCCCATCACCATAATAAGATCTATCGGCTTACTTTTCAGTACACCAAGATAATTACCGATGTGTTCCATCTCGACAGCCTGACCGAAACGGTTACAATCAAGATAGTATTTATCAAATATAGGTTCTACACCCTTCGACCTAAATTCTTTCTTCAGCAGTTCTTCAAATTGTCCCCGGTCAGCCTCTTTTTTTGAACAAGAATAGATAAGAGAAATATGTTTTTCGTTTCGATGGTTGGTTACATACCATTGTTTGAAATTATACCCACATAAAAAGCCCCCCAACAAAAGAATGGAGGCAAAAATATACTTAAATTTAGGATTTATGAATTCCATAGTTAATTCTCTATCCAGGCAAAAGTAACATAAATTTAATTAATAAAGCAATATCTGACTAGAAAATGGCAATTGAATTCCATCTTTTATTCTTATTAGTATCCGGACTTTTCTCAATCCTATTTCTTAGCTTTTTTCTTGTAAACCCGATATCTTTTTAATATCTTTATCCCGATTATCAATAAATTTATGATTACCCTGTTCCAATCTACTTAATAACCTTTTTAACTAACCACAATGAACAATAGAATAGTTAGCCGAAGTTTGATGGGAGCCCTCTGCAGTGCATGTTTCACAACAGTAAGTGCACAAGAACGCCCCAATATCATTGTTTTTTTAGTCGACGACATGGGATTAATGGACACCTCCGTTCCCTTTGTTACGGACAAAAACGGAAATGCACAGAGACAACCGTTAAACGATTGGTATCGTACTCCCAATATGGAGCGCCTGGCAAACCAGGGAATCCGCTTTTCTACTTTTTATGCACAAAGCGTGAGTTCCCCTTCCAGAGCATCCATCATGACCGGGCAAAATGCGGCCCGTCACCGCACTACGAACTGGATCAATGCGGAAAGCAACAACCGCACTCCATACGGACCATTCGATTGGAATTGGAAAGGGCTCACTCATCAGGATATGATCTATCCCTATTTATTACAACAAGCCGGATACAAAACGATCCATGTGGGTAAAGCACACTTCGGATGTCTGAAAAGCGAAGGAGAAAACCCTACGAATCTGGGCTTTGATGTCAACATAGCCGGTTCGGCAATCGGCCATCCGGGTAGTTATCATGGAGAAAACGGGTACGGCTGGATCAAGGGTCAAAGAGCAAGAGCCGTGCCCGACTTGGAACAATATCACAAAACTCACACCTTCTTAAGTGATGCACTCACATTAGAAGCCGGTAAAGAGATAGAAAAAGCCGTTGCAGAAAAAAAGCCTTTCTATCTAAACATGGCACACTATGCCGTTCACTCTCCATTCGAAACCGATGAACGCTTCATCAGCCACTATACCGATCCAAACAAATCTCAACAAGCACGCGCTTTTGCCACCCTGATCGAAGGTATGGATAAATCGCTGGGAGACATTCTGGATAAACTCGAAGATATGGGGATAGCGGAAAATACTCTGATCATCTTTTTGGGAGATAATGGTGGTGATGCACCACTCGGGGATGCTGCCGATTATGGTTCATCTGCCCCATTCAAGGGAAAAAAAGGATCGGAATATGAGGGGGGAGTCCGTGTTCCTTTCATTGTCAGCTGGGCACATCCCAACCCAAACAATAAATTCCAAAAGGCATATCCTATAGCCCAGAATGCCATACAAACCCAAATGGGAACGGTTATGGATATATATCCAACCGTACTTTCTGTTGCGGGTGTCAAACCTGCTCCCAACCATATCTTAGACGGAGCCGATTTAAGAAAACTGTTAAAGGGAAAGAGAGATAAAAAGCATCGTGATGATTTCTTAATGCATTTCCCACATGAGCATCGCGGCAGCTATTTCACCTCTTATCGTAAGGGAGACTGGAAATTTATCTATTATTATAACCCACAGACTCCGGAGGCGCCTACCTATAAACTGTTTAACCTCTCAGAAGATCCTTACGAAAAAAATGATCTGTCAAAAACAAACCAACAAAAAGCGAAAGAACTCTTCCGTCTAATGGTTCAAAGGCTGGAAAAAGAACAAGCTCTCTATCCGGTAGATGCCGATAAAAACGTATTGAGTCCGATATTTGTTGCCGAATAATCCCCAAGACAGGGATCTTGTAACAATATTTGCAACACGGGTTACACGGATTATCACAGACTGAAAGCAAATAAAGCAGTGCTTGTCTTGATAATCCGTGTAATTCGTATTGCCTTTTCAGGATTTAAAGTCTTTCACTGCTTTCTTCAGCCTTTCTAAATCCAGTTCTCCGGATTGCCTCCAAAGCTGTTCTCCCTTTCTCATTAAAATAAATGTCGGAACCGATTCGATCGTATAGAAATTAGCCAAAGCATCTTCCTGATCGATATCGATCTGTACTACCTCGAGAGTCCCTTCCATAAGTTTCTTGAATTCTTCTACAACGGGCTGCATACGTTTGCAATGAGGACACCACGTAGCATAAAATTCTGCCATTACCCAATCAGCAGTTGCTAATTTTTCCCTGTTCCGTTTTTGACGGGCTTCTTTTTTCTCTTCCATATCGGTATGTTTTTAAATAACTTACTGCACTCCGAAACAATGCCCAAAGAGAAAAGTTTGTGATATAACATTTATTTAAGCTATAGCGGCCTAAAGAATTTAGATCTAAGCCATGGGAAAATGTTTTTCTTTAATTTGATAAGAACCGGATAACTGTAAGTATAACTTCGGCATATCACTCCTTGAAAGTTGGAGCACGAAGTTCCCAAAAAGCCACAGAAGCAGCAGCCGCCACATTAAGTGAATCTACACTATGCGACATAGGGATGCGAACCACATAATCGGCTTCGGAAATTGTCTCGTACGGCAGTCCGTCTCCTTCGGTACCCATTATGATAGCCAACTTGGGCTCAGTCTTCAAAACCGGATCATCGATAGAGATGGAATCATCAGTAAGTGCCATAGCAGCCGTACGAAATCCCAAATCGCCAAGCCTGCTGAGAGAACCATCTATCCAAGTCCATGATACAAGAAATATTGACCCCATAGATACCCTGACCGCACGGCGATTGAGCGGATCACAAGAGTTCCGCGTCAGCAAAACAGCATCTATGCCGAGGGCAGCAGCCGAACGAAAAATAGCTCCGATGTTAGTGGTGTCAACAACTCCATCTATTACCACGATACGTTTGGCTTCGCGGCATACTTCCTCCACACTTCTTAATTCAGGACGCCGCATGGCACAAAGCACTCCGCGGGTAAGTGTATATCCGGTGAGTAAAGCAAGTATATCACGCTTGCCTGTATAGACAGGAATATCACCACAACGCTCAATGATAACGGCAGCGTCACCGATGATATGTTTTTGCTCACATAAAATAGCCAAAGGTTCATAACCGGCGTCTAAAGCAACTTGAATAACCTTGGGGCTTTCTGCTATAAAAATTCCCCGGTCGGAATCGATGCGATTACGCAACTGGGCTTCAGTAAGGGTACTGAATATCTCTACTCCGGGATGAGACAAGGATGATATTTCTATGATAGGCATTCTCTTTGATTTGATTAACTCTATGATTTTTCCTTTTTCAATTGTAATATGTGCAGAAAGTGTCAATACAAACACTCCCCTACCTGCCTCCCGTTATAGCTATCTTGATAACTCCTTCCAGCTTGTTTTCAAAGATACGATAAGCTTCCTCTATTTCGTTCAACGGAAACCTATGCGTAATAAGAGGAGTAGTGTCTATCCTGCCTTGCTCAATCAGACTGAGAATCTCAGCACAATCGCAACCATCTACCCCACCTGTTTTGAAGATCAAGTTCTTGCCATACATATCGGGCAAAGGTAAAAACTGAGGTTTGTCATAAAGGGCTACGATGGTAACGATGGCATTGGGGCGGGCACACTCCCACGCCAGACGGAAAGTTTCTTCGGAACCCGCCACTTCCAACACGACATCCGCTCCACCATGATCGCTGTTGCAGAGTACAAAATCCCTACAGTTTTCAGGTTCTGTCACCAGCACGTCAGGATAATGTTCACGAACAAACCGGATTCTCTCAGCAGACCGTTCACAAACAATAATGCGCCGTGGCTTCTTTAACATCACACAGAGCAAAGTACAGATTCCGGTAGGGCCGGCACCTATAATCAAAACCGTATCATCTTCGGATATCTCCGAAATGCGGGTAGCCCAGAACCCCGTCGCAAGCACATCACCTACAAACAGAGCTTGTTCATCACTGACATTATCGGGAATACGATTCAATCCCTGCTCGGCATACGGAACCCTGACATATTCCGCCTGTCCGCCATCAATACGGCAACCTAATGCCCATCCTCCGTCGGGGTCAGTACAGTTGTTCACATATCCGTGCCGACAAAAGAAACATTCTCCACAAAAGGTTTCGACATTGACTGTCACTCTATCACCGGGTCTGACGGAAATGACGCCGGAGCCTACTTCCTCCACAATGCCCACCATCTCGTGGCCGACTGTAATACCAGGAACTGCACGCGGAACACTGCCATGTTTAATATGAAGATCACTGGTGCAGATACTGCCAAGTGTTACACGTACGATTGCATCCCGGGCATCTTTTATTTGTGGCCTCAACTTCTCCAAAAGTTCAAACTTCCCATGTTCGACATATGTATATGCAAGCATTATATCTCCTCCTGATTAATCAATATATCCATATATGCAGCAAAAATAGTGATTTCATCGGTAAAACATATACTTTAATATCTGTTTCTGACTCATGGATAGCATCACTTCACCGGATAGAGTATGTTTTCTGTGTACCCTTCCCTGGAGCATTGCCACTTCAATATCGGCCTGTTTCCCCGTTTCTTTCTATAATTAAGTATACTTTTACAAGTGGTATGCCGTACATTTTTATCAGAATTACGCCAACATTGCATCGTGTCTTTTTGTTTTCTTTAAAGTATGGAGAACGGGATTAAAAAAATATTAAGAGATAAATACGGACTTTTTGAAAAAGATATAGAAATATTGCTTGAAAAGTTCACAAAATTTTCTGTGCCCAAGAGAGAGATTATCCTTCAAGAAAGGCAAACAGATCACTATATCTATTTTGTTGAGAAAGGGATTGTAAAAAGTACGATTCTAAGAGAGGGCAGAGAATTTATCATATTTTTTGCATTAGAAAATGATGTCCCACTCAGTTCACCCAACCTGACAGAGAGCAGACAATCACTATATACTTTAGAGGCAGTAGATACTTGTATTTTATGGAGAATCTCCCGTAAAGACTTAGCCACCTCATTCAAAGACTCTCTTAATTTATCCAATTGGGGAAGAATGATTCTTCAGGAATGGCTTACTTCATCTTCTTTCTATTTTTCATCTATCCACTGGATGAGCAAGAAAGAACAATATCAATATCTACTTAAAGAAATGCCCAAACTGATACAAAGATTATCAATGAGAGACCTCTCCGCATGGCTGGACATAACTCCACAATCCTTAAGTAGAATCAGGGCCGATATGCATTAATTACCTTTTGGTAACTTTTCATTCTTCCCTGTAACCTACCTTTGCGCTCAAATTTTAATTCTGTATGATATGAAAAGTTTAAAAGGTATTATTTATGCAATGATTTCATCAGGTACATTTGGGCTCATTCCATTATTTACAATTCCATTAATGGGAAATATGGAAATGAATGAATCCAACATTCTTTTTTATCGATTTCTATTTTCTACCCTTATGATGGGAGCAGTATGTCTTTTGCACAAAAGTACTTTAAAAATAAATATGAAACATCTGATCTCTATCATCGGTTTAGGTGCCTTGTATGCTCTTACAGCGCTATTTCTTATTTATTCCTACCATTATATAACTAGTGGAGTGGCTACAACCATTCACTTTCTCTATCCAATCTGTGTCAGCTTCTTAATGGTAGTATTCTTTAAAGAACAAAAATCCAAATCTCTATTCTTAGCAGCCTCACTCTCACTAATCGGTGTTGCACTTATGTGTTGGTCGGGAGGAGGCAGTATCCGATTGATGGGTATCGGACTCGCAGCTCTTACGATATTAACCTATGGGATATATATTGTTGCTCTGAATCAATTGGATATAGGTAAATTACCTGCTGAAGTGCTTACGTTCTATGTGCTTTTAGGCGGTTGCGTAATCTTTTTCATCTACAGTCTATTTACAGCAGGTATATCCTCCATCCCCAGCACAAAAGCCGGATTTTATATTTTGGCATTGGCATTTCTATCTACCGTCATCTCCGACCTTACGTTGATTTTAGCGGTAAAATATGCCGGTTCGACAACAACAGCCATCCTTGGTTCAATGGAACCTTTGGTCGCAGTGGTTGTAGGCGTATTGGTATTTTCGGAACATTTCACATTACAATCATTAATCGGTTTATTACTGATACTAATGTCTGTTATCATTGTAATATTAGCCGATCAACAAAAAAAGTCGAAGAGAATCACAGAACAGAAAATCATTAAGCCACATTGAGGAATAGAACTCACAATTAGTCTCAGACAATTGTCTTCTACCAATATCTTTATTAAAAGCGTAATGAAAAGTCATTAGAAGGAAAGAGAGGGTATCTGATTAGCATATCTCTGTCGCCTTCCAGCACCTTCCTGTATTCAGCGATACAATATACCTATGGGGGACAAACGAGAAAAGTCCGATCATGCGCACATGACGAGGGTCAGGAGACCGATCCGCAAGTAGCCGATTCTGATAATCATGAATATCGTGAAAATCATCGTCACAATAACGGTCATTCTTTCTAAGAATCTGTCTCCCCCCTTCATACCCCGATTAAATGTTTATTTCTCACAACCTTTTTATTTTGATATTTTCAATCGCTTTCTACTTTCTTTCTTCTTCTCATTCTCTCTCACTACTTGCAGCATTTCATTGATCAATTCCTCTCCGTCTTGCGAATAAAAATACTTTGTCTTTTCCACCCTCTCAACCATATTTCCCCATTTATCATATTTAGAAAGTACAATACGTTTAGACGTATCCGAAAGATAAACGCATCTTACCTCTTTCCCATTCTTATAATAAGTGCTATCAATATCCGTGCAATCGTCCAGTACAATACGATCAACGTGAATATCAAAACTATCCGACTTAAATTCCGTGAAACTACCTGTGAACTTCATGTCAGCGTCGAATATAAATTCCTTTTTCCCTTTTTCGTCAACAATCGTCTTGTTAATAGAACTGACAATACCATTCTTTATACATTTCCTGATAAGGGTGTCTCCTGCCATTTTCTCTATATCGCACACGATGTCATAGTCCTCGTCTGTACGGGGAATCCTTTTTTTAGCTTCCTCATAAGATAGTCCCCGAAAGAAGTAAGTGGTTCTTTTTTTCCCTATGTCAAAATAGTATTGCACTCTTTTTGTTAGATTACCATTCCCGTCGTATTCATTTTTTTCCTCATAGTCGTTGTCTTCATGCAGTACATAGTCATTGTTTATATTTCTAACATACACTAATTTGAGTTTACTTTTATCGTAATATTTCTGCAATAAATAATCAATGGTATCCCCTTGAGCATTTAATGTTAACACCTCCTCCCTTTGGGGAGCATATCCCATAATCTTGATATTTCCCGACCTCTTTGACTTTCTTCTTACCGTAAACTCTTCGTTGTTGATATACGTATAATAATACGTGCTTTTATCATCAATTAAATCAATTGTTTCAGAATCTTCTTCATACCTATGATGAGATGTTCTGGTCAATTGTACCTCTGACAAACGATTATTTTCATCATACTTGTTTTCATAAGTCGTCATGGTTATTCGATCATAAGATTTCTCTTCCGAAACCGTTTTAGTTCCACACGCATACAGAACGAAGACCAAAAACAATAATTTTACTTTCATTGTATATCTTTTTTTAGGGCAGGGCAGTGTCGGCAAATCAATAGATTTTCTTATTAATAACTCCTTCCTGTAAATCCCGTATCGTTAATCGTTGATATTCTTGTTTTCTTCTCATGAATGTCACATCAGAATACGTATTCAAACTTCCTGCGTATTCTTCTATTAGCCTAATCAAATCTCTATTTATTTGTATTTTCATTTAAATCATCAACTTCAACAGATCCCATTAGTGTCAAAGCACAATAAATTTCATTTTTCACACATTCATTACATAAGGGCAACCTATATAAATCGGCAGATTGTTGCTTTGGTTGAGACTTACCTAAACAACTTATGACAAACAACATGCAACAAACAATTCTATTGATTTCATAATACAAAATTAGTGTATAGTCTTTTTGCCCGTCTGTACAGCCTGCAAACGTTATTTGATTATTGTTATGTTCTTGGCTGCGATGACAGGCTAATCATGTTTTTCACTTGTCCAAGCATAAATATAAAAAGTCCCGTAAAATCAAGATTTTACGGGACTTACTTTTACTTTTCCGTCATTTATCTTTGACGCTCAGCGGAGAGCGAGGGTTATGAACCTGCTCCCTTATATCCTTGAAATTCAACTCCTTTTCAAAATGTCAATGCCTTAGGGGGTACAACTTAGGTTACAAAAAAGACCGAATTTTGTCTGTCTTTGGCTGTTCATTGTCTGCCTAAAACTTCGGTTCAAAGATACAACTTGTTTTTGAAATACGCAAATCATTGAATATAAATATTCTGCGGTTAGTGCAAGGTGCAAGCTATATTTATATATATACTTGCACCTTGCACTAAAAGAATTTTATTGCCCCCTATGCTTCTTCCTAAAATCAGTAGGATTACAATCTTTGTATTTCTTGAATA
Source organism: Bacteroides fragilis NCTC 9343 (assembly GCF_000025985.1). Lineage (NCBI taxonomy): Bacteria > Pseudomonadati > Bacteroidota > Bacteroidia > Bacteroidales > Bacteroidaceae > Bacteroides > Bacteroides fragilis. The sequence goes on along the minus strand of NC_003228.3, from coordinate 1,526,259 downwards.
GCCTATTCAAATGGCTTTCATCCGTAAATCCCAGTTCCTCTACTATCTCGCTAATTCTCATTTCGCTGTGTAAAAGCCGACTTTCCACCATTTTCATCTTATAGTTTAAGATATACTGCTGCATGGTTTCGTTGGTCTGCTTTTTGAAGTATCTCCCAAGATAATTGGGTGAAATACCAAAATGCTGGCTTATCGCTTTGGCTTTTATCTTTTCGGGATAGCAAATGTTGGATTGGATATATTGCAAGATGTTCAGTGACTTTTCTTCTGAATTTTCATCTATCTGTTCAGGCAGGAACATAGCAATGTTACGGGCAACAACAATAACAATCGTGTTGATTAACTGCGTAATAATTTCACTGCTGTATATATTCCTATTCACATATTCACGGATAATCGCTTCTATCATAGGTTTTACCAGCAATTTATCGGTTTGATTGCGTAATATACAGCCGGGGCGGTGATTGGCGTGTTGCAATATAAATTCCAGCCGTTGAATGTTCTCCGCTCCAAAAACAGCCGAATGAATGTAGATGTCATTGAATTTTATATAGACGAACTTTGTCGTAGTGTGAATGTCGAAAGAATGTATGTCACCGGGAGTAATCATGAAAAGATGCCCGTCATGATATGGAAATTTGTTGTTGTTTATCCACTGAATACCTGTTCCCGATAGAATATAGACCAGTTCAAAAAAAGTATGGTCGTGTTCCTTTAATTGTGATTCGTCCAGTTCACTGAAACAGATTTCAAACGGTTGGTGTAGATTTTCCCTTTTCATTTTGTGAATTTTTCTATTAGGACGTAAAGATACAAATAAAAAGAAAAATAATACATATATTTACGCTCGGATATGTATAACTTTGCCACAAATAAGATGAAGCAGTAACTTTTATTAGGATGAGGTATGAAAACAGAATTGGAAAAATGCTTGTCGGGCGAATGGTATGATTGTCATGCTCCCGTATTTATGGGGTTTAAAAGAAAGACGCATGAATTGTTGCTGAAATACAATTCATTGCCGTATGATTATAAAGAGGAAAAGTATGCGCTATTGAAAGAAATGTTTGAAAGCGTTGGCAAGAAAGTTTCAGTAGGGCATTCTTTTATATGCGATTATGGCTGTAACATCAGCATAGGTAATAATGTCAGCATAAACACTGGATGCACCTTTGTGGACTGCAACAAAATCATTATCGGCAACAATGTATTGATAGCCCCCAATGTGCAAATCTATACGGCTACCCACCCTGTTGAATTGAATGAGCGGCTAACACCGACAGAAACGGAGGACGGGACAGCATATATCCGTCACACGTATGCCTTGCCTGTTACCATTGAGGACGGTTGTTGGATTGGCGGCGGTGTCATTATCCTGCCGGGTGTTACTATCGGTCGGGGAAGCGTTATTGGAGCGGGAAGTGTTGTCACCAAATCCGTTCCGGCAAACAGCCTTGCCGTAGGAAATCCATGTAAAGTAATTCGGGAAATCAATACTTCCATATAGCCATGATTAAATTAGTCGCTTTCGATTTGGACGGCACGATAGGCAACACCTTGCCGATGTGCATACAGGCTTTCAAGAAAGCCACACAACCATATATCGGACATGAATTGTCGGATGAAGAAATGGTTCATACTTTTGGTTTGAATGAAGAAGGTATGATTGGGTGTGTCGTTGATGAACCCTATCGGCAACAGGCATTGAATGACTTTTATGTGATTTATAAGGAATTGCATCAAGAAATGTGTCCGACACCTTTTGAGGGAATACGTGAGTTGATAGCCTTGTTAAAGCAAAAGGGTATCATTGTGGCACTTATCACCGGAAAGGGGATAAATAGTTGTGATATAACCTTAAAGCAATTCAATATGAAGGATTCTTTTGCAAAAGTCATTACGGGAAACGCAGAAAGGAACATCAAGTCGGAAGCATTGAAAGAACTCTTGCATGATTATCATTTGGCTGCAAATGAAATTGTATATGTCGGGGATGCACTTTCAGATATAACGGAGTGCAGGAAAGCCAATGTGATGTGTCTGTCTGCCGCTTGGAGTATTCCACAAAATGAAGTGACAGCCTTAGAAAACAGTAACCCTAAAAATGTGTTTTATTCGATATCGTCCTTATTCAAATATCTTAATATAAAAACATGATTATCTTATTTACAGTGAATTTTATCAACTCAATTAAAACAGAACAATATGAAACAGAGAATTTGCCAAAGTTGTGGCATGTCTATGCCCACTGATGATTTGTTAGGAACTCACGGTAACGGATGTTTGTGTACTGAATATTGCTGCCACTGCTTCCAAAAAGGATTTTTCACCAACAATTCATTGGAGGAACAAATCGAACTGAATACCCAACCCGAAAGTCTGGCTGCATTTAACGAAGCGTCAGGAAGTAATTTTACCAAAGAAGAAGCTATCGAAGGACTACATAAGTTCCTGCCTACGCTTAAACGCTGGATGCCTATCAGACGGCAGGCTGAATGGGTACTTGAACAATGCGGCTACATCACACTTTCCACTATCAGTGAAAATGGTTATCCTCGCCCGGTAGCTATCGACCTATTGCGCCATACCGATATATCAACTTTATGGATGACAACAGCCTTATCCACAGAAAAGGTAAAACATATCAGACAAAATTCAAAAGCCGGAGTTTGCTTTGTTCACGAAGCAGACAGTGTTACTCTAACCGGAAAAATAGAAATACTTACTGATGCGGAAACCCGTCAGACCTTTTGGCAAGATTATATGCTACACTATTTCCCGCAAGGTGTAAACGACCCGGATTATTGCATTCTTTGTTTCCATACGGAAGAAGCAGTTTTGTGGATAGACAGGAAATTTGAGCGCATCGTGTTATAATGTAGCCATTCTTGTTTTCGTATGAAAAGTTTGTCTTATCATACGAAAACAAGAATAGCTATTTAGGGTAACTTTTTCTCTGGCTTATTCCGTATATTTGCTTTCAAATAAGAGAACTATGGATATAGATAACGAAAAGAAATATTGCCAAAGTTGTGGTATGCCATTAGACATTGAGGGTATTTCAGAATATGGAACAAATTCTGATGGTACACTCAATCAGGAATTTTGTTCCTGTTGTTTAAACTCCGGCAAATATCTTTTTGATTTCTCAATGGAATACCTCATTTATCTTTGGGGGCTTTTCCCCGATTCCTATAATCAAATTGCAGGTACTAATTATAAAAGCGAGGAATTAAGAAATGTTTTATCCGACAGATTGCCTAATCTAAAGCGGTGGAAGCAAAAAATAAACACTGCCCATATACACTATGCCCTTATAATAAATGTTCAGGAATATATCAATCGGCATTTATTTGAGGACTTAAACTCTGACAATTTATCTCATATCGCTTGTATGTCGATATATCACTTTCGGAGAGTATTCAAAGATGTTGTAGGAGAGAATGTCGGTGATTATATTCAGAGGTTAAGGTTGGAATATATTGCTTTCAAACTTATTTCAACAAATACAAGGGTATCGGAACTGCTCGAACAGACAAATTTTCACAACAAACATACTTTATCAAGGGCATTTAAAAAGCATTTTCAAATGTCTATCCCTGCTTTCAGGAAAACATATTCAAGTGTTGCTTGTGAAAACAAAATTATAAAACAGCCTGACTGTTCAATAAAGAGGATTAAAGAATTCAAAGTTGCATATTTGAAATTTGAGCGAACACATAGAAATAAGCAAGCATATTCTACTTTGTGGGGGCAGATAATAGAATTTGCCAAGAAATACAATCTGACAGATAAAGGTTTCAAATACGTTAGTATCAGTTTGGATAGTCTTGATATTACGGAAATAGATAAATGCCGATTTTTGATAGGGATAACTGTTCCTTATTCAATGGAAGTCCCTAAAGGTTTTGGGACTTTGAACATACAAGCAGGGTTATATTCTGTATTTAATATAAAAGGGGGGTACCATGAATTAAATAAAATTTACCGGAATGTTTACCTTGATTGGCTACCAAATAGCAAGTACCGTCTAAGAGAACAAATGACCTTTGAAATATATGCCAATACTCCCAATAAAACAAGCACGGATGAATTGGTGACAGAAATTTATTTACCCATTGAAGCAAAACAAAAGATAAAATGAAAAACGAAATAATTCAATTTTTAAGAGAGAATATCATTGGCAAAACATTGCTTACTGGTGCAGTTTATAAATTAGAGAACGGAAATTTAGAAGGCGTGTATAGCGATAAAATGACATTCTCAAATTTGGTGACAACAGAAAACGGCTTTAAGTTCAATATGACAACTGTCACCCAAGAATTGGTTTACAATTTGGATAATAAAGGAGCAAGAACCACCATAGCCAAAGATTATACAGGAACAAGTGTGTTTTGTTATGAATTGGCAATGCGAAAAAGCACAAAGCAAATCACAGGTTATATGCGTTGTGTTTCAACAACAGTTCAAGATTCCACAATGGAAGCTGTAGTTTGTGGAATATTTGATGTGACTTTTGACGGGAAAGAACTGAAATGGCAAGAAAATCAATTGCTATATAGAGATAATCCCATAGGAGAAGATAAATATAAACCAGTCGCCTTTAATTCCAAAGTTCGTTTTTATCTTGATAACGGGAAAGTCATATTTGAATATTTGCCAACGCTTTGGGATATATCCCCTGACACATTGGAAAAGAGATTGTCTAAAGATGATTATCCTCCTTATATATCAAAAGAACAATAACCGAATAAAAAAGAAGTAGAGCCGGATAATAGCATAAATGAAATAAGCTGTTTATACAATGAAAGAGGTAGTAGATAGGATATTAGAGCAAGTAGAGGCTGATATTTCGGAAATCGACCTCTACGGTTATAATATTATCGAAACTTCTCTTTCAATGGTACATAGGCTGCAAACTGTTCTTAATGATTTGAGAACGAAAATACAGACTTATGTATTTCTAACCAAAGAGGATGAAATCTTGTTTTTCAAGACACAGAAGCCGGAGATACTCGGTCGGTTGCTATTTTTCTATAAGATATACAAGATTGAAACGCAATGCCCTAATGGTAGTGATGAAGCGATTAGAAATTATATCAATCGGGAACTGGATAATCTGACTTATTTCTTCAATCGCAATTTGGACTTTTACCAATATTACCGTTCACATTCCACTGTGTACGATGAATATTACTTTGTACGTGGGAAAGCTGATTTGCGATTATGTACTGATAGCGCACAGTTTGACAAAGACCCTAATTTCTCAACCGGATATGATTATAAAGTGGCAAAGATTATCGCCAATGAAATGCTACGCATCTATCTGAATAAACGACTGGTGAAACTGGGAACTAATAATCAGATAGAAGACAATTTACAAAAATGCTTCAAATATCCGTTCCGCTTTACAGGCAAAAAGGCATATCTTATCGAACTGGGATATTCGCTTGTATCTTCGGGCGACATAAACAATGGCAATGTGGAGATAAAAGAAATGATGAATTTCCTTAGCACGATATTCCATATTGATTTAGGGGATTATTACGCTTCATATATAGCTATGAAAGAGAGAAAAGACCGAACGGCATATCTTCATCATCTTATAGATAGTCTGATTAAGCGGATGAACGAGGATGATATGAAATGTTAGCATAACCAACAATTACGAAAAACATTGTTACTGAATTTCTATAATTCAATATGCAACACTTCTACTTTTTCATTTGTTGAAAGTGAAAGAAATGCATTAGGAGTATTGCCTGAAAGCCTTTTTACTTCCCTATATAGGTGCGGTGTATCATAATATCCCGCTTGGATAGCAACAGACAAAAAGTTATCGAATGAAGTATTGGATTTTAAAAGGTGAATAGCGTTCCAAAACTTGACGATTCGACTATATTCTTTGGGCGAATAACCTGTATAAAATTTAAACTTGCGCTCAAATTGTCGTAGGCCTAAGCATGCTTCTGTTGCCAATTCTTTAATCGAAACAATACCTTTCTGCCTACTAATCAAGGAAACAGCATAAGATATTTGCTTTTCTGTATCCGTATTGTTTTTGTACACTTGTCTAACCAATTCATGTTCAATAGCATCAATTGGATTTTGATTGGATTCGCAGAGTTGATATATGAAAGATTGACTAAAAAGAACTGGAAATTCATGGCTGTCAATCCCTTGATTTGTCAATTCGTTTAGCGGAATATCTATAAATCGAAAAAGTCCACACGGACGAAAACGTACCCCTATAATATAAATGAAGTTTGTGTGAGCAACCAATTCCGTAAATGTATTCATCGGTCCAAAGAAATAGGAATGATAAGGTTTCATTATCAAGCTATTCCTGATGCAATCTGCGGCATTGCCCACGATGAAAACAAAATCAGAACGACCATGAGGTGGAATGTTGAATTTCAATCCATTTCTTGTTTCTCCTTTATATTCCCAAAAGTGATAGATAAAAGGAGCTAATACGCTACATGGGGAATATTCTTTATACATATAACAAAGATATATCATCAACTCTAATTCTAAGAAATATTAGTGGTTAATTTTTTGTCTTGATTGATAAAGCTCATCCACGAATGGTGAATATGATAAAGAGAAAGTATAAACACGCATGAAAAGTAAATATGTTCCGATGTCCACAATAGTGGAACACTCGAACTAAAATGACTAATTGTTTCCACATATACTATGTAAACTACTAAGGATATAAATGCTATCAATAAAGAAGCGACAGCATGACCTATTCCCGAAACTGCACTAAAAAATACGAATGTAGGTACAGCTATCAAGTAAGAAGTTAGCATAACTTTTAATGTAGGGATAGCCTCAAACACCAATACTGTATTGTCACTATAAATCCGCAAAGTAGATGATGGAAAAAACAGGAACAATACCATTATCGGCAAAATAGTCATGTAACATAAGAATATTACTTTTTTACATACATATAGGATAGAGTTACCTTTATTCTCTCCTATGAGATTTCCAACCAAAGAACTAACAACAGATGCAAAAGCTTGTACGAAAAGAAAAAGAAAGGACGAAATATTTCTCACAATATTCGTAATAGCTAATGACCTCTCCCCGAAATGCTCCATTGTAATGAAAAAAACAAACCAACTGCCAAATACTAATCCATGCTGTAACATCATCCAAATAGAAATAGATAGTATCTTTTTTAATATTGTACAATCTATGGTTATTCGCCTTTTTAATCCATATTTGCAAGAACTTACGTTCTTTTGGGTATATATGATAAAATGAATTACCGCAACCGCTTCGGAAATGACTGACGCTATGGCTGCTCCAGAAATGCCTAATACGGGAATACCTAATGCTCCAAATATTAAGATATAATTCAGAATAACATTAATTGCTACCATAGTTATAGAATTGAGCATTAATGCGGAAGTGTGTATTATTCCGATATAAAAGGCTCTAAACATGATAATTGTAAAAGAAAAAAAGAAACCATAGATTCTCCAATCAAGATATTGTAAAACAGCTTGGAGTACAGATTCAGAATCTATAATTGATTTTAATATAATTGGTGAAATTATAGAAGAAAACAATATTACTATTACCGCAATTATCAGCAAAAACAATATGCCCTGTGAGAGAATTTTTCCAGCTTCTTTATACTGTTGGTTTCCATTATATTGGGCTATTAAGATTTGCGCTCCTATGCTGAACCCAAATCCAATCATGTATATAATCATATAATAAGTACCAGCTATAGCTGATGCAGCCAATTCAGTTTCTCCAACTCTTCCTAAATAGGCTGTATCAGTAAAACCTATTAAGTATTCCATTAATAAACTAACCAATACAGGCAGACTGGTTTTATAAATTGATATATAAGTAATATTCATATTCATTTCATTTATCCGGCAAAGTTACTTCACTTGGTTCGTATTAAATTGTATAAAAACGACATGGATGTTTTTATATGGCATCAAAGAAGCAAATACGATACTTACAAGATATTAGCAACCGTTTCTTGACAATTTCACGTTGGTTCAAAAAAGGATGAAAATGATATGAACTATAAATTTCTGTATTCCAATATGTAGAAGTACCATGTTCACCCCAATATGGTACTTCCTTTTTATGGTGAAATATATTTTGAAAATGATATTTTTTGGGGAATTTTTACACCGATATTCCCCAAAAATAGCCTAAAAAAAATAATACCATGATAGGTACAACCATGACTTTTAGGTTATTTCTTCTGCCGAACTTTGCGGCAAATCAATAAGTTAGCAATATGGAGATTATAACATTTGAGTCAAAAGCCTACAAGGAACTTGACAACAAGATTACCGCTATTGCCGATTACATTTTCAATCATTTGGACGAAAACAAGACCGATGAAGATGAAATTTGGGTGGACAGTTACGAAGTATGTACTTTCTTGAAAATCAGTGGCCGAACCCTGCAACGCCTGCGGGCGGCAGGGATGATTTCTTACTCTGACATCAAGGGGCATTACTTCTATAAGATTAAGGAAGTCAAACGAATGTTGGAAGAACGCCTGATTAAACGTGACAAGGAGTGTATAAACGAACTGATAACCAATCATCAGAAATATGTTAAGGAAAGAAGAAATACTAAACAGGACAAATAATGGTCTGCTCGTTTTCAAACATTACTTACCCGGTGACTGGCGTATAGGCAGGCATTTTCTTAACCCGCTCTATCAGGACAGGAAAGCATCGTGTAATATCTATTTCGACCGCCATAGCGGTATGTACAAGATGAAAGATTTCGGTAACGACAATTACAGCGGTGACTGCTTTTTCTTCGTGGGGCAGTTAAAAGGATTGGACTGTAACCAGGCAGCTGACTTTGTGGAGATACTGGAGATTATCGACCGGGATTTGGGGTTGGGACTGGGGTTGGCGGCAGGAACTTCGATAGCTATTCCTACAACAGTAAATAATCGGAATGCGGCAGACAAAACCGAAGAAACACCCGAAAAGCCAGTCAAGCCCTACCAGTTCCGGGAACAGAAGTTTCCGCTTGCAGAACTGATGTACTGGCAACAATATGGCATCACGCCCGAACTGCTGGAGCATTACAAGGTCTGTTCACTCCGGGAGTATAACAGCGAAACGGTAGATGGAAAACCATACGCCTATGTTTCATCGGTGACAGAACCTATGTATGGCTACAAGGGCAAACAGTATATCAAACTGTACCGTCCGTTCTCCACTCCCCGCTTCCTTTATGGCGGTAGTTTCGGCGAAAACTACTGCTTCGGGCTGGAGCAGCTGCCCGCCAAAGGTGATACCCTGTTTATCACGGGCGGCGAAAAAGACGTGCTTTCTTTGGCGGCACATGGATTTCACGCTATCTGCTTCAACAGTGAAACGGTGACTATACCGCCCACGCTGGTATATCGGCTGACGTTCCGATTCAAGCACATCGTCCTGCTCTTTGACATGGACAAGACGGGCAGGGAAAGTTCATGCAAGCAGGAAAAACTGTTGGAAGAATTTGGAGTGAAACGCCTGCTCCTGCCGCTTCCGGGTACGAAAGAGGAAAAGGACATTTCCGACTACTTCAAAGTCGGGAACACCCGTGAAGATTTTCTGAAACTGTTTATCGAATTTTTAGACAACCTGTATAGCGACACATTGATTATGCTAAAATCATGCGAGATAGATTTCAACAACCCGCCCGCCAAAGCGCAAGAGATTATTTCGGCGGGTGACGTTCCGTTAGGAACACAAGGCAACCTGTTCGGCATCACCGGAGGTGAGGGAACGGGCAAGAGCAATTATGTAGCCGCAATTGTGGCAGGCTGCATCTGCCCGGCTGGTACGGAAGTAGATACGCTGGGAATACAGATAACCACCAACGGCAGACACAAGGCGGTCTTGCTCTATGACACCGAACAGTCGGAAGTGCAACTGTTCAAGAATGTAAGCAACCTACTGGCACGAGCCAAGCAGCCGGACAAACCCGATGAACTGAAAGCGTTCTGCCTGACGGGTATGTCACGCAAAGAACGCCTGAACGCCATTGTGCAGAGCATGGATAAATTCTACTACCAGTACGGCGGCATCCAGTTGGTCGTCATTGACGGCATCGCCGACCTTGTAAAGAGTGCCAACGATGAAGCGGAAAGCGTGGTGGTGATAGATGAACTCTATCGGCTGGCGGGCATCTATAACACGTGTATTCTTTGTGTGCTGCACTTCGTCCCTAACGGATTAAAGTTACGTGGGCATTTGGGTAGCGAACTGCAACGCAAGGCGGCTACTATCCTTTCAATAGAGAAAGACGAAGAACCCACGCAGTCGGTAGTGAAAGCCCTGAAAGTAAGGGACGGAAGCCCGCTGGACGTTCCTCTGATGCTTTTTGCGTGGGACAAGAAAGCCGGGATGCACGTGTACAAGGGGGAAAAGCCCCGTGAAGAAAAGGAGAAGCGCAAGGAAAGGGAACTGGTGAACGTAGCCCGTGACATCTTCGGGCGACAGACACATATCACCTACATAGACCTTTGCGAACAGTTGCAGCAGGTCTTGGATGTAAAGGAGCGTACTGCCAAAAGCTACATCCGATTTATGCGTGAACGGGACATTATCATCAAAGACCCGTCCAACCAAAGTTATTTTATGATTGGTTTAATTTAATCAGGCAGCCTTATGTATATAGATAAAGACGTTTTTACCGTATGGATGGAACGTATCATGGATAGGTTCGACATGCAGGACAAGAAGATAGACCGGGTAATAAAAGGACGTAATTGTTTGGACGGGGAAGAACTGCTGGATAATCAGGACTTGTGCCTGCTTCTGAAAGTAGCTCCCCGAACACTGACCCGTTACCGAAAAAAGGGAATACTCCCTTTCCTTATGCTGGATGGCAGATGTTATTACCGTGCTACGGACGTACACAAGTTAATCCGGGAAAAAACCGATTAATTTTTTCTTTTCTAATGGCTTTCAATCCTGTTTTGCCGTGAGATAAGGCAGGATTTTTTTTATTGTATGCCAGACTTTTCAAGGATTTGGCTAACTTTGCAAAAGTTACATAAGAAAATAACGGCGATTGAGCAGTAACCTGTGATTTCGCCTTTATATATAACATATTCGTTCGCAGAACGTCTCAAAGTAGAGAACTGGCACTTTTCAATAATGACGAGATTTTCAGCGCAATGTCTATGCTATGTTTCAACATAGCGTGGGCTTGCCTGTTTCGTCATTAAGGTATGCCAGTACCTCTACTTTGAAGCAGTGTAAGTTCACGCTTCTTTTTTGGGGTCAAGTCAAAAAGTATGTGGGTATAATATTTGAGAAACATTTAAAGTTTGCAATGCTAAAAACATACATCCTTCCAAAGTATTATAAATCAAGCACATCAGACGAACATCTGATTGGACGTCAGCATTGTAACTCAGAGGTCATGTTTATCACCCACAGGGTTTTCGGATTGACCCCTTTTTTGGCGTACTGGCGAACAGTTTATAAAAAGTAACTGTTAAATACTCAATTATGAAACATTTAAAAACTTGTATTGCCGTTTCTCTTGATGGTTTCATAGCCACAAAGGATAATGAATTGGACTGGATGCCTGAAAACGTCAAAAAGGAAATTTCGGAAGCCTATGAACAGCCGGGTGTATTGCTTGCCGGAGTTAATACCTATACCTATATTTTTGAACATTGGGGCGGATGGCCGTACAAAAGCAAAAAAACTTTTGTAGTGTCCCACTACGATACCAATGTGTCGGAAAAGGAGAATGTAAGCTTTCTTACTGATATGCCATTACGTGCGGTCAATGAACTTAAATCAAATTCGGAAACCGATATTCAGGTTATCGGCGGCGGTAAGTTCATAACATCCCTGATTGAAGCGTCCCTACTTGATGAAATAACGCTATATATTATCCCGGTCATGCTGGGGAACGGCATCAAGTTTATAGGTAAAACTTTCGGGTCGAAGTGGGAACTGACCCAAAACAAGATACTGGATAATCAGGTCGTTTGCCTGACCTACCAGTATAAAGGAGAATGATTAAAAAAGCACCCGGTGTCCCTCCGGGTGCTTCAACCACAAAAATTTCAATTATAATCTATCTATAATGAAACTTTCTGTGGCAAATATAGCGATTTTCGTTTTACTTCTTCGACTTACCTTTCTTTTCAGGAAACACGAAAGTAACATTAAACTGCTCGTCAAAGGTAAGTGAAGCGTCAAAGACTTTGCCGTTCTTGCTTTTAAAGCCTTTGATTAGCCCGGTTTTCCCGGTAGTCACCAGTTCGGTAATCTGCTTGTCTGTTAGCTGCTTGTCGCTCTTATTGCGAAAGATGGTAACGGAACAATCCACATTGGAACATTTGGCGACTTTCGGATCGAAAAGGATGCGTCCGGTCTTGCATTTGGGGCAAATGCAACCACTACCCGAAGCGAAAGAAAGCTGAACACCCAAAAGTTCAGCCGTAATTTGCCGTGCATACACTTCGATGCCTTTGCGGAACGTGTCGGGGTTCATTTCTCCGCTTTCTATTTTGGCAAGCGTGTTTTCCCACATTCCCGTCATTTCAACGTCTGCTATCTTCTTATCCCGGATAATGTTGTAAACGGCAAGCCCTTTCTCGGTCGGGACAAGGTTCTTTTTCTCCCGGACGATATACTGGCGGAAAAACAGCGTTTCGATGATGGCTGCCCTCGTAGCGGGCGTACCGATACCCGTATCTTTCATGCTGGCTTTCAGGTCGGCGTTTTCCAGTTCCTTACCCGCTGTTTCCATTGAAGAAAGCAGGCTGCTTTCCGTGTGTAACGGCTTGGGCTTGGTCTGTTTCTCCAGTAGTTCAATGCCGGAAAGTGGCAGAGTGTCACCGTCCTGCATGACGGGCAAAGTGGCGTTATCCTCTCCGTCTTCTTTCTCGGCGAATACGGCACGCCATCCGGCGGATTTGATTACAGACCCTTTGACCGTGAAAAGCGACCCTGCACATTCCAGCGTTACACTGGTAACGTCTTTGACGCATTTTTCAGAAAAGGCTTCCAACATCCGTCCGGCTATCAGTTCATAGATTGCCTGTTCGTCCGTTTCCATCTTGCCGGGCAGATTTTCCGTTACTATCAAAGCGTGGTGGTCTGTTACCCTGCCATCGTTCACAGAACGGGAATTTAAGGCTTTGCCTTTCATCCCGGCAGCATACCCGGCAAAACGAGCGTACTGTTCCAAATTAACAAGACGTTCCGGGATTTCCTCGAACACATCCTGCGATATATAACGGCTTCCGGTTCGGGGGTAGCTGATTAGTTTACCCTCGTATAACTTTTGTGCAATGGATAGGGTTTTGTCTGCGGAAAAATTCAGTTTGGCATTCGCTTCTTTTTGCAGCGTGGTTAAATCATAGAGCAAAGGCGGTTCTTGGTTCACTTCCTTACGCTCTACGGTTTTCACCTGAACCGTTTTCGCTTCCTTTATCCTTTGCAACGTGTCGATGGCGGCTTGCTGCATATCGTATTTATCTGCGGATAGTGCCGTAAAAGCTATATTATCCTTTGCCGACTGTAATTTCAGTTGCCAATACTTTTGCGGGACAAAGTTCTTGTTCTCCAAAAAGCGAGTGCATATCATTGCCAACGTAGGTGACTGTACCCGTCCCAAAGAGAATATTCCTTGTCCGGCTGCCACGCTTAAAGCCTGTGTTGCGTTTATTCCAATCAAATAATCCGCTTCGCTGCGTGCCTGTGCCGAACGGAACAGGTTATCATACAGACTACCGGCTTTCAGGTTTTGCAGTCCCTCACGGATTGCCTTGTCCGTAAGGCTGCTTATCCATAAACGGACAAAGGGCTTGTTGCATCCGATATACTGGTAGATGTACCTGAATATAAGTTCTCCCTCTCTTCCTGCATCGGTGGCGACTATAATCTTGTCCGACTGGTCGAATACCTCTTTGATTACCTTTAGCTGTTTCAATGCGCCGGGGTCTGCCTTGTACCCTTTTTCCGCTTTTACTTGTCGGGGGGTAAGTTGAAAACTATCCGGAATGATAGGCAGACTTTCCCGACGGAAACTCTGTATGCCGTATGCTTCCGGCATTGCCAAACCTACAAGATGGCCGAACGCCCAGGTAACGAGATACCCGTTACCTGAAAGGTAGCCATCCTGTTTTTCACTCGCTCCTAAAATGCGGGCAATGTCCCTTGCCACACTTGGTTTTTCTCCGATTACTGCAATCATTCTAATTTTGATTTTAATTGTTCCACTTCTTTTTGTCTTAGGATTTTCCGGTCATAGTAGATGTGATAGCCATTTATATAATATTGTCGGTTCTGCTCGTCTATGGTTTTCCAGTCCGTTTTGTAACAGGCAAAGAGAAACAGGACGAAACCGATAGCCGAAATAAGGATTAATACCGTTATCATCTTTTGCGTCCCCTGCTTTGTTTGGGTTTGTCCGTCTGCTCCTGCTTCTCCTTTTTATCCTGCTTGGTTTTCTGTTTTTCAGTGGGCTTGTCCTGACCCTTTTTCAAAGGTTCTTTCACTTTTTTGGTGGCTTCGTTGGTCTTGCCCTCCGAATTAACTGCTACCTGTGTGCGGTTCTTGCTTGCCGGAGTAATCTCTTTCACGGCGGAACGGTCAAAGCTGGGATTGTCACTGTAAAAGCCTAACTTCTTCTTATCATGGTTCACCTGAATATAAGCATCGTATTCGACCCCTCGCTTGTCTTTCAGCCCGGCAACAAAGATGGTTTTGTCATTGACTAAATCCTGCTGTTGCTGGCGTGTCAGTTCTATTCCTGAAATGCTCTTGGGGATGGTTACACCGTCACTGGTGACAAGGTTGTTTTGCTGCTCCAGTTTCTGCCGTTGCTCCTGTGACTGTTTGGCATTGGGATAGATAAATTCCAGACTTTTCTTGTCGGCATTGACCTGAACGGTTGCGGAAAAGGGATTTTTACGGTTGGAAATCATATTTTCAAGGAATACTCCCTTTCCCTCCCGTAAGGCTTCCTTTTGTTCCTTGTTCAGTTTGACACCCTTTATTTCATCGGGTATTTGGACGCTACTTGCACGCATGGAAACCAGCTCGTTCGTCACCTTATCCACGCTGACGAAAGAGGGTATCATTTCTCCTGTGATATAGTTTTTCAGGTTTACGATCCGTCCCATATTGCCCGTTTCAAGAAGATTGGCTTTATCCTCTTTGGAAAATTCATGCCCGAAGAACGGACGTTCAAGTTCCGGCTTTTGGCGGATGCCGTGTATCGCCAAAACCACTTTCCCATCCTTGTCATGCCGGAAAGATAGGCGTGCGTCCAGTTTCATAATGGCGGAATTGTAGTTACCTGCGATGGAGAACGCACCGGGCGACTTGTACCCCCTTAACATGGGTTCTAAAGCCTTTGCCTTTTCAAGCTGTTCTTTGGAAAGCCCGAAGTTTTTTAGAGCTTCCCAGTCCACCTTATCAGGATCGATAACATACTTGCTTTTGTCAGGTTGCTGCAGTGCTTGTGCCGTTGTTTCCTGCTGCGGTTGCTGTACCTGCTGCAGTGTTTGGTTCGGTTGTCCGTTCGTCACCCCCTGTTTCAGCGTTTCGGGTGTTACCCGGTAACGTTCTATCTCCGCTTCATTCTTGGCGGTCGGATGGTCGAAGTTGTCCCTGATTATCGGTACAATCTTGGGAAGTTCAATCTTGGGGATTTTAAAGAAGTTGAAGCGGGTCGGGTTTTTCAACTGGTTCATCATGTTGGAAAAGAAGTTGGAAAAGAAATCGCCGTGACGGTCGAATTTCAGAAGTTCGCTGTTGTTTTCCGGCGGTACGGTTTGAAGTTCCCCGTTTTCATCCACGCCTTTCACTGCACTGATTGTCTTTTTCTCCTTATCCAGTACAAGAAGAATATCCATCATCTGTTCGTCAGTGGTGGATTGGTTGGCTGTATTTACATCCATAACTTTTTGAATTTTAGTGAGTAAATAAAAATTTCGGAAGTAAAAGTAAGGATGAAATAGAGTATATTTAAGGATTTGGGAATGGGTGGCTTCATTAGTCTTCGTTTGGCTTCATTTGTCTTATACATCAAAATCTAATTTTAAAAAGGATAAGAGTTATAATAGAAAATGATTTTTTCTTTGTAACTTTGCAAATTAGGATTCTATGCATTATAGAAAAAACAATAAATTAGCTTAAGTAGAAAATGGCTGAGATAAAAAATATAATAGCATCTCTTGGATTAAACGAAAAGAATGGGCTTTTTTTCGTTGAGGATAGCCATTGGAAAACAAAAACATCTTTTCCTAACAGGGTGAAAAGACTTATAGAATATAAAATAAAGCCTAAGGCTTTCTTTTGTTTTGATAATAAACCATTACTCCTTTTCTTTGAAAATCCGTCTAACAAGGAAAAACTTTATGAAGCCATATGGAACTTCAATGAATCTCCTATTGCTATCATCATTGAAAATAACTGTGTTGAAATATATAATGGATTCAATTTTTTAAAGAATGAAAAAGCATTAGAGAAATTGGGGGGAATTGATAAACTAAACAATTTTTCCTATTTTGAATTAGTTACAGGTAAAACTTGGGAACAATATGCAGAACCATTAAATTATAAAAACAGAGTTGATTATTATCTATTACAAAACATAGATGCCGCTCGAAAAATATTGTTATATGAGCAAAAATTAGATTCCAAAATAGCGAATGCTTTAATTGGAAAAGTAATTTTTGTTCGATATTTAATTGACCGCAAAGTAAAACTTTGCTTCGAAGGAATTTCCAAATACTGGACAAATGAAGAATTTTGCATTCTTCTTAACGACCCTAAAAAAACTAAAGATTTTTTTGATTATTTGGAAAATTCAGAAACAGGATTTAATGGAGATTTATTTCCTTTGCGCGATGAAGAATATATTCAAATACAACCGATTCATTACAGCACTATAAGAAGACTACTAAAAGGAGAAGACCTTGACGAAATGCAACCTTCTCTTTTTGAGTTTTATGATTTTTCAATTATTCCTATAGAATTTATAAGTAATGTGTATGAACTCTTTATCGGTAAAGATAATCAAGAAAAGGAAGGTGCATACTATACACCATTATTTCTTGTTGACTATATTTTAAAAGAAACTATTGAAAATAAATTGAACACTCAAGATGGTTATGAATGTAAGGTTTTAGACCCTGCATGTGGTTCGGGGATTTTTCTTGTTGAAACTCTTCGAAAAATAATTGAAAAATATATAGCATCAGGAGTGGATGTGAAATCTACAGAATTTAAAAATGAAATTAAAGAGATTACGAAAAGAAATATTTTTGGTATTGATAAAGATTTAAATGCTGTTCAAGTTGCAATCTTTTCTATCTATTTAACGTTGTTAGATTACTTAGACCCTCCAGCAATAGCAGAATTTAAATTCCCTTGCTTAATTAATGAGAACTTTTTTGAGTCAGATTTTTTCAATGAAGAAACAGAATTTAACATTCTATTTAAAGATATAAAATTTGATTTTATAGTTGGTAATCCTCCTTGGAAAGGTGGAGGAATAGGTGATTTAGGTAGTAAATATTTAAAAAACAGAAAAAAGAGAGAAAAAGAACTTTCTAAAAAATTTGATATAGCTATTAATAACAATGAAATAGCAGAAGGTTTTGTATTTAGAGTTAGTGATTTTTGTTCTGACAAGACACAAGTCGCTTTAATAATAAGAAGTAGTAGTCTATATAATCTTGGGTATAACAAAAAACATAACAGTCCATTTAGGCAATATTGGTTAGAAGAATTTTTTATTGATAGGGTTTTTGAATTAGCCCCTGTTCGGCATGAAGTCTTTGAAAAATCAAATGACCCTGCAATTGCTCCTGCTGCAATATTATTTTATAGATATGCAAAAGGAGTGAATACAAATAATAATATTGTAAATCACATAACATTAAAGCAAAGTCGTTTTTTTTCTTTATTTAAAATATTTACCATCAATAGAAGTGATTACAAATCAGTTCGACAACAGAAATTTAAAGAATTTGATTGGCTTTGGAAAGTATTAGTATATGGTTCTTATTTAGATTTTAATTTCTTAAAACGTTTAACAGACGAACACAATTTAATAAAGGATATTATTTCTGATGAATCTAAATTTATAGAAGGTACTGGTATTCAATATAGTAGTAATCCACTATATGATTCTACCCACTTAATTGGATGTCCTTTTATAGATTCTTATGGCGTAAATTCTTTTTTTATTGACCCTTCAAAAATCTCTCCTTTTGAAAGGTCTAAAGTACACAGGCTTAGAGATGAAAGGCTATTTAAATCTCCGATGCTATTAATTAGAGAAGGAATTGATTTGCAAAAATTAACAGCCAAATGCACCATCTCAAAGCAAGACATACTTTTTAAGGATTCTATCACATCTATCAAAATTTTAAACGTTAGAGATATAGATGCGATTTATAATATAGCAGCAATACTAAGTTCTTCTTTGTTTGCTTATTATGCTATAAATACATTTGTATCTATTGGTATCGAACGAGAAAGAGCTAAAAATTATAATAAATATAATTTGCCGTATATTGATTTAAATATCAAAAATAGAATTGAAGTTATTGAACAAGCATATCAAGAAAGGTATTCAGCGAAGAAAGAAGTATTGCAGGATGACAAAAAAATAAATGCCCTAAACAATACAATTCTATCTGAATTAAATAAAATAAACAAAGTCATTTATGACAAATTGCAATTGAATGACATTGAAACCGCTTTAATTGAATATGCATTAGATATTAATAAAACTTTCATTATTGGAAATGATGAAGAAAAAGCTCGATTATTTTTACCACTAAAATATGATGACATTATTTTAAATGAATATGTATCATTATTTATTCAGCAATTCAAATCTAAATTAAATGATGAAAACAGAGTCTTCATTGCTGAAATATGGTATACAAAACAAATTATTGGAGTATTTTTTAAAATGATACCTATACAAGATTATAAACAAGATATCGTATGGGTTAATAAACAAAACAATACTGAATTGTTATCTTTTATATCAAAAATAGGAACAGAAAAAATCACAGACAAACTATTTGTACAAAAAGACATTCGTGGATTTGCTTCCAATGGGAATGATTTTTTCATTATAAAGCCTAATGAAAAACGTCTTTGGTATAAAGCTATTGGCTACATGGATGTAAATGAATTTTCTGATGCTATTATTAAAATAGGGAGGAGTTTCTGATGTTTTCCGAATTAAACGCTTCAACTTATAAATATTCATCTGCTTATTATAATGCTGAATTTGAATATATTCTATCTAAAATAATAGCTTGTTATTATTTAATATTAAAAGAAAAAACAAACGTCTGTAATAATGAGAATAAAATTAGGGATATAATATTATATAACTATTTAAAAAAAGAGAATTACAAACAACAACTTGGTCTTACTAATTATTTATTTGACCCTGAAATACCAGAAAATACAGGAAGAATAGACATTCGAATAATGCCTATCAATCCATTTATAAATGATGATGCATACTACATTATAGAATGTAAAAGATTGGATACTAACAATCCAAATGGAACAAGCGGATTGAATGGAGAATATATTTCGGAGGGTATTTGTCGCTTTGTTTCTTCAAAATATTCATGCTATTACAAAACTAATGGAATGATTGCTTTTATTGTACAACCAATGAATATTCAAGAAAATGTAGCTTGCCTTAATAATATTATAAACACTTCAGGTTTTCCTTCAAATACCCAACGAAATATTCAACAACGAAAAATTGTAGATGATTTTAATTATTCCTATTATTCAATACATAGTATCGATAATAAAGAAATTACTATTTATCACTTAATGTTGGATTTCTCAAAAAACATTCAAGAAGAAAGTAAAACGGTCTAAGAATTATTCATGTTTCAGTAAATTTTGCAAATTTGGATCATTTTTAATCCTTTCTATTTCGTCCGTGATAATCTGCTGGACTTCCTGCTTGACCCGGTTGTAATTTGCCTGTATTTCTTCCTGCATCCGGTCATTCCCGTCCTCGTCCCTGAAATCTATAATTTGGGGTAGTTTCTTGTAACTGGCTGTTTCTCGCTTCACTTTCTCGTTATCCACCATAATTTCCGCATGGAATATTTTCTGCTCTATCCGTTCATCGAAATTGTCGCTGACCGCACCCACAAACATACCCTGTGTGAGATTGGATATTTTGCTGGGTGGTATCAGGCTATCCATCTGCGTACTGATTGAGGTTGATTTGTCGTTCCGATTGATAGTCATGCTTTGCCGTTTTTGCAGTACCTTACCGAAACGGTCTGAAAGCGTTTTAGCCGTTTCTGAAACCACCTGACCGGAAAAGATATTACCCACAGTATTTTCGATAACTTTGCTTTCCTTGTCGCCATAGTCCCGGCGTAACTGGCTGAAATCCTGAAAGCCCAAACAGACCGCTACCTTGTTGCTTCGTGCCGTTGCTATCAGGTTATCCAGTCCCCGAAAATAGATGGTCGGTAATTCATCTATGATTACGGAACTTTTGAGTTGGTGCTTCTTGTTTATCAGCTTCACAATACGGGAATTATACAGTCCCAAAGCACAGGAATAGATATTTTGACGGTCGGGATTATTGCCTACCACCAATATTTTAGGTTCTTCCGGATTGTTTATATCCAGTGAAAAATCGTCCCCTGTCATTACCCAATATAAAGCGGGTGAAATCATCCTCGAAAGCGGGATTTTAGCACTTGCAAGCTGCCCCTGCAACTGGTCTTGCGCATTAGATTCCCATGCGTCCATAAACGGTGAAAGGTAGTTTTCCAGTTCGGGATAACTGGTTAAAATAGTGAATGTATCGGCATATTTCTTGTTCAAAAATTCAATGGCGTGCGGGAATGTACAATACTTACCACCCTGATAGATTTTCAAAAACCAAATGATAGAAGCCAGCAGGATAATCGGGCTTTCTACAAAGAAGTCTCCCTGCTTGGTTATCCAACTGCGATTTAAATTTAACATGATTGTATAACTGGCTTCGTATGCGTCCGATATGTCCGTCATAAACGCCGGATTTATCGGGTTGCATCGGTGGCTTTTACGTGGGTCGTCAAAGTTAATCATGTAGAATTTAGGTTTCACTTTATATCCATCTAAATAACTGATTAAGTGGTTGTAAGCTATCTCTGAAAGGTCAGGAAATTTGTAGTCATAAATATAAACAGCAAAGCCTTTTTCGATTTGCTGTTTGATGTAATTATTGACTATCGCATACGATTTTCCCGAACCGGGCGTACCCAATACCATGCTTGCCCTGAACGGATTTACAACGTTTATCCATCCGTCATTCCATTTCTTTTTGTAGTAGAACCGTGTCGGCAGGTTGATGGAATACTCGTTTTCTATCAAGCGTGTTTCTTGTGCAAAACTTTCATTCTCGGTATTAAACACATCATCCATCAGGTTATTTTTCAGCAAACGTGAAATCCATACTCCGGCAGCCAACAGGGAAAGATACCCGGCGGTCATGGTAAAGATATACAATGCCGTGTTTGCCGGCAGCGGCAGAAACAACAGCCACCAATTCAGGAAAAACAGGATAAAACCGATTGTCAGGAATACATAAATCCTGTTCCATGTGATTTTTTCCTCTTTCACTCCCTTTGTACCTAAACAGGAAAGCGCAAGAAATACCACTGAAAAAAGTTTGGTATATAGGATATTGGAGAACAGCCCGGCGGTACGCTGGAAGTTCAGCAGGATTTTATCGACTACCCCGATATTGATACCCCATTCCCGGAACGACTGGTAACAAAACCAGTAAATGTTTATCACTACAAATAAAATACTGATTGCCCGCATAAAGTCCATAACCTTTGCAAGTCCTCTTAAATCATCTTCATTCTGCATAATTGAAATTTTTATAGTTATTAAATACGTCTTTGTTTCTTCTTCTTTCTTTTCTTGGATGGTGGAACTTGGCTGTTATCGGGTGGCGTATCGTTCCCACCGGATAACAGGCTGAACAGTCCCGCAATGGTTTTGCCTGTATTTTCAAGGTGTCCGGTAGAGTTAAATTCCGGCGTGTGTTCCTGCATTTCCTGTTTGCTGTTTCCCGTCAAAGTACGGGAGCCGGAAAACAGGTTGTTGAACACATTGGCAGAAAAGTCCTTTCCCAACCGTGAACCGTTCAGGACGGTACGGTTTTCATGGTCGATGAATGTTACACCGTATATCCTGCCCGTATCGTTCTGCCGGAAAAGAACATCTATACCTTTCTTTTTCAGTTCTTGTTCCAGTTCCTTACGGTTATAGGTGGATTTCATCACTGCACCAACCGTCCTGCGGGTACGCTCTTTCAGGTTCTTGCCCTGAATGTCCTTTGTGGATTTCTTGATGTGTCGCTGGATAGCTTCGTAACCTACCGACTTACCCAAAGAGGAAGATTTGAACGGGTTTCCCTGCTTTTCTCCTTTGTCATTGGTCGCCGAATAGACAATGCCGTTATAGGGTTTGCCGTTCACTTCCCCTTTCACTTCCTCTGCCTGTACATTATATATAGATAGCAGAGCTTTGTATTCGGTGAAACTCTGGAAACGGTAACTGCTGGCAAGGGCTTTCACCGTATTGGATAACTGGTGCTTTACGTCCCCTGCCCGGTAATCCACCTTTTTAAGTTCGGGGCGTTCGGCTGCCTGTTTCTTCTCTGCCGGATGCAGCCCGTACTTCTGTTCCAGTTCACGGGTGATTTGTTTGCTACGGATATGCTCGAACTTGTCATTTATCTTTTTGCCCGTATCATCCACCCGGATGGAAACGATATGGATGTGATGTCTTGCAATATCTTCATGCTTGTACACTATATATGGCTGGTTGCCGTACCCCAACTTATCCATATACTCTTTAGCGATGTCCGCAAGCTGGCTGTCTAAAAGCACATCGTCCGGGTGCGGGTTCAGGGAGATATGGATAATCGGCTTTTCCGTTTTCAAGTCGGCGGGCAGATGTATATCGAAACATTCCATACAACGCCGGATGCTGAAATTTCCGTCCTCGCTCTCGAACATCCGGTTGCTTAAAAGTACCTTTCCCTGCTCTTCATCCACCTTGTTTTGGTTGTAAGAAAGCGCACCGAACAGGGAACTGCCTACGCTTATCTTTGCAACCATCTTGTTTCAAACTCACGGGTCAGTTCAATAATTTGTCGGTTCAAGTCGGCAAGTTCTATCGTTGCCTTTTCCAGTTTATAGAGAAAAGCGAGAGCTTTCTTCTCTGAAAAATTGGTATTGAGAGCCTTTACCACCTGATTATAATTCACGGCAATACCCCTGTACTGGGAATATAAAGCGGTCAGCCGGGTATAATATTCTACTGCCGCCTTGTCGATTTTAATCACTTTGAATGGTTCGCCGAAGATACGGGCGGTGATAAAATGCGCTTTAGTGCGCATACCGGACTGGTCGAACAATGCCAAAAAGCGGGCGTGGTCTATCGCATTGAAGCTGATAGAGTACCTGAACACTGCCGGGTCTGCTTTGGGCTTGCGTCCTGCGCCACCCGGACGGGGCGCATTTTCATTTTTCTGTTTCATGCTTCTTTTTTTAAAGGATTACGACTTCGGAGTGACCCTATCCCGGCTTCGTCCGGGCAACGCGTTCAAAGCTGCTGAAAGAATTTCAAGCTGCTTAGAACACACCTTGCTATTTGCCAGTGCAAATAAAAATCTATCTACCGATGGATTGGAGTTAGCGGAGATTGGAACGCTCCCGGTTTCGGGGGCTTGGTTAGCCTGACCGATACCTTTCGGTTGCAAAGTAACGGGTATTAAAAATGCTGTGAAATAGCAGGTTATAGGACAAATGAGGACAAACGGGGACATTTGAGGACACCTTTCAAAAGGGGTTGTTTTTCTACGTTTATTTGTCCCAGATTTAAGAAAAAAAGCAATATGGACGGATGGAAATATGTAACGGAAAGCGGACGGAAAGAAAGCGGTTTTGAAAACTTGAAAACAAGATTTCAAGATTGCAATCTTTCAAGAAAGCAGGAAAGCAAACCGGATGGAATGATTGAAAGGAAACAGTTATTCAATCGGGAAAGCAAACTGTCCGCAAAGAAAACAAACTGTCTTTGTGGAAAGAATGAAAACAAAAAAGCAAGGAAGAAAACAACCTGCCTTTGTAGAAAGATAGCAAGAAACAAGGAAAGAAAAAAAGAAGTCATTCTCTCTTTCGGAGTTTCAACATGGAACGAAAGAGAACCATCCGTCAATCTGTACGGATGGAATGAAATAAAGATGTATCACAAAAAAGAATTATTACAATGAAGAAAGAAACCTTGTATGTGGCTTTCTCCACCCAAAAGGGCGGGGTCGGCAAAACAACGTTCACCGTCTTGGTGGCAAGTTACCTGTATTACCTCAAAGGGTATAACGTGGCAGTCGTGGATTGCGACTACCCGCAACATTCTATTTCCGCCATGCGCAAACGGGATGCCGAACGAGTGAACAGTGATGAGTATTACAAACGGCTTGCTTTCAACCAGTTCAAAACACTGGGAAAGAAAGCGTACCCGGTGCTGTGCAGTTCACCGGACGAAGCGATAAAAACGGCAGATGAATTTCTTGCATCTGCCGGAATGGACTATGATGTGGCCTTTTTCGACTTGCCCGGAACGGTGAACAGTGAGGGCGTTATCAATTCCCTTTCAGGGGTGGATTATATTTTCACCCCCATAGCCGCCGACCGGGTGGTATTGGAAAGCAGCCTTTCCTTTGCGGTGGCTATCCATAAACTGCTGGTAAAGAATGAAGCGTGCCGACTGAAAGGGCTGCACCTGTTTTGGAACATGGTAGATGGACGGGAAAAAACAGACCTGTACACCCTGTATGAGCAAACCATCGGGGAACTGGAACTACCCCTTATGAAAGTATTTATCCCTGACACTAAAAGGTTCAAAAAGGAACTGGACGCACAGCGTAAAACCGTGTTCCGTTCTACACTGTTCCCGGCGGACAAACGGCTGGTAAAGGGCAGTAATATGGAAGAACTGATAACCGAAATCGCATACCTTATAAAACTGTAACGATATGGCAAAGCAAAGCGGCGGGAAACCGCAAATAGACGAGGATTTTATGAAAGAGATTATTTCACAGGGCTTGCCCGTGAAGAAACAAGAAACGCCGTCGGCGGCAATGGAAACGGAAATAGAAACACCGGATAAACCGGATGATAAAACAGACAAGCAGGAAACGACAAGGGAAGAAAAGACCGTGAAAGAACCTGCCCGCCGGAAAAAGAACACTCCGGGCGATTACCGGGAAACCTATTTCATGCGGGTGGACTTGACCGACCGCCAGCCGTTATACGTCAGCCGTACCACCCACGAAAAGCTGATGAAGATAGTAACCGTTATCGGCGGGCGCAAGGCAACCGTGAGCAGCTATGTAGAAAATATCCTGCTCCGGCATTTCGACCAGTTTCAGGACGAGATAAACGAACTGTACGAAAGCAAATTTGAAAAGCCGTTCTGATATGTTGAAATGGTTTATTATCGGAACGCTCCTGTATTACGCCGTTCTCTTATGGCGATACTGGGATAGCTTGGGAACATGGTTCACGGATAGGAAAAAGCAGCCGGAACAACCGGAAAGCAAAACGACTGTGAAAACCGGAAACGGTGATTCTCTTGTAGGTGCAAGCCGTTACCGGATGGGACAAATGAGGACAAGCGGGGACATCTTAGGACACCTTTCAAAAGGGGTTGATAATGCTTCTATATTTGTCCCGCAAAGCGAGGAAACGGTAACGAAAACGCTTGATAACGAGCTGGCAGATGAAAAAAAAGCCGATACCCCGCAAGCGATTGAAACCGAGTTTGAGATGGAGTTTGAAACAGAAGATGCGGAAGAAACGGACGTTTCGCCAGATGAAATTGAAGCGGAAGAAATCGCCTGTTACATGGGTGACGGTGAGCCGGAAATGGCGCAAGGTATCACGCTGGGGGAACTGGGTCAAATGGTACAGGTCATTCAGGTTAAGCAAGCGTCTGACACGGAAGAACGGCAAGCCGTTCAGACCATCTGCCGGACAGAAACAAACCTCTTTCATTCGCTGGTGGAACAGATTAACGGGGGCAGGTCACGGGTGGCGGAACTTTTACAAAAGCATGAGATACCCGTGCCTGCCATCGTCCCGGCTGCCGGAAATAATGAAATGGCAGACTTTGACATGAACGATTTTCTTTAATGGTAAACTTTAAATAAGTAAGATGATGAAACAAAGAGATTACGGTTAAACAGACCTTTTAGAACATGGGGAACACTCCCCACAACCACAAAAATTCAATTATTAATCACTCCGCCGGGCGGACTATCCAACCGTCCGGCAATTTAAAAATCAATATATTTATAATGAAAAAGAAAGTTCTCTTTTCGGCAGCCGTTCTTTTGGCTGCATCCTCCGCCTTTGCACAGGGTAACGGCATGGCGGGTATTACCGAAGCTACCAATATGGTAACCAGTTATTTCGACCCGGCGACAAAGTTAATTTACGCTATCGGTGCGGTGGTCGGCTTGATTGGCGGCGTGAAAGTGTATGGAAAGTTCAGCAGTGGCGACCCTGACACCAGTAAAACGGCGGCTTCGTGGTTCGGTGCATGTATCTTCCTGATTGTGGCTGCCACCATCCTACGTTCATTCTTCCTCTAAAGAAATGAGCTATGGCAGACTATCCGATTAACAGGGGAATAGGTAAGCCAGTTGAATTTAAAGGGTTGAAAAGTCAATATCTTTTCATTTTTGCGGGCGGGCTGTTAGCCCTGTTCGTGCTTTTCATCATTATGTACATGGTGGGTATCAACCAGTGGGTGTGCATCATCTTCGGCGTTACTTCGGCAACGCTGCTGGTATGGCTCACATTCCGGTTAAACGAAAAGTACGGGACACACGGGTTGATGAAATTGTCCGCACGCAAAAGCCACCCTTTCCATATTATCAACCGAAAAGCCATATCCCGATTATTCACTAAAAATCAGAAACAAGCATCGAAATGAGAAATATATTAAAAGCTACCACGCTGGAAAACAAGTTTCCACTGTTCACGGTGGAAAACGGGTGCATCGTTTCCAAAGATGCCGACATAACGGTGGCGTTCCGGGTGGAACTGCCCGAACTGTTCACCGTCACGGCAGCCGAATACGAAGCGATACATTCCGCTTGGAACAAGGCGGTAAAGGTGCTGCCCGATTATAGCATCGTACACAAACAGGACTGGTTCATCAAAGAGAACTATGCACCTGACATCCAAAAGGATGATTTGAGTTTCCTTTCCCGTTCCTTTGAACGCCATTTCAATGAACGACCGTTCTTGAACCATACCTGCTATTTGTTCCTGACGAAAACGACAAAGGAACACAGCCGGATGCAGAGTAATTTCTCCACCCTTTGCCGGGGCTTCCTTGTCCCCAAAGAGATAAGGGACAGGGAAACGGTTACAAAGTTCCTCGAAGCGGTGGGGCAGTTTGAAAGCATTATGAACGATAGCGGTTTCATTACCCTTACCCGCCTGAGCTCGGACGAAATCACCGGAACAAGGGAAACGGCGGGTATCGTGGAGAAATACTTTTCACTCTCACAAACCGATACCACCACACTGAAAGATATTTCACTGGGTGCAGACGAAATGAAGATTGGCGACAATATCCTTTGCCTGCATACCCTTTCGGATGCGGAAGATATGCCAGGAAAAGTGGGAACTGATACCCGCTATGAAAAGTTATCCACTGACCGGAGCGATTGCAGGTTATCTTTTGCTTCTCCGGTGGGCGTGCTGCTCTCCTGTAACCATATCTATAACCAGTACATCTTCATAGACGACCACACGGAGAACCTGAAACAGTTTGAAAAGATGGCTCGCAATATGCACTCCCTTTCCAAATACAGCCGTGCCAATCAGATAAACAAGTCTTGGATAGAGGAATATTTGAACGAAGCACATTCACAGGGGCTTATCTCCGTGCGATGCCATTGTAATATCATGGCATGGAGTGACGACCGGGACGAACTGAAACACATTAAAAATGATGTGGGGTCACAGCTCGCACTTATGGA
The DNA here is from genome assembly GCF_000025985.1 of Bacteroides fragilis NCTC 9343. Classification (NCBI taxonomy): domain Bacteria; kingdom Pseudomonadati; phylum Bacteroidota; class Bacteroidia; order Bacteroidales; family Bacteroidaceae; genus Bacteroides; species Bacteroides fragilis. The sequence continues at coordinate 1,498,155 of NC_003228.3, read as the reverse complement.
GTGCAAGCCACGCCACAACACCACCGACACGCCGACCCTGTTTTGGGCGGGAATACCCGGCAATCAGGCGGACTTTCCGGCGGAAGAAAGTTTCTATACATTCATCGAACAGGCTCTTTGTCTGTTCACCGAAGAAACGAACTACAAAAGTTCACTTTCTCCCTTTGGTATCAAGATGGTGGATAGGGTCACAGGAAAGCCGTTGCACATTGATATTTCAGATTTACCCATGAAGCGGGGTATTATTACCAATCGTAACAAGTTCATACTTGGGCCGAGTGGTAGCGGCAAGTCATTCTTTACCAATCACATGGTACGCCAGTATTATGAACAAAATGCACACGTGTTGTTGGTCGATACCGGAAACAGTTACTTAGGTTTGTGTGAAATGATAAATAGGAAAACGCACGGGGAAGATGGGATTTACTTTACCTATACCACAGAAAACCCGATAGCGTTCAATCCTTTCTATGTGGAAGATGGGGTATTTGACATTGAGAAGAAAGAGAGTATCAAAACGCTTATCCTGACCCTGTGGAAAAGGGACGATGAAGCACCTACACGGGCGGAAGAAGTGGCTTTGTCGAACGCTGTTAGTTCCTATATCGGACTGATTACCAAAGACTGTTCCGTTACTCCCTGCTTCAATACGTTCTACGAGTATGTGAGGAATGACTACCGGGCGCACCTGCAAGAAAAGAACGTCCGGGAAAAGGATTTTGATATAGATAACTTCCTGAATGTATTAGAGCCTTACTATAAAGGCGGCGAATACGATTACCTGTTGAACTCCGACAAAGAGCTTGATTTACTACATAAACGATTCATTGTCTTTGAGTTGGATAATATCAAAGACCACAAAATTTTATTTCCGATTACAACCATTATCATTATGGAAGTTTTCATTAACAAGATGCGTAAACTAAAGGGTATCAGGAAATTAATATTGATAGAAGAAGCGTGGAAAGCGATTGCATCGGCGAACATGGCGGATTACATAAAGTATCTCTATAAAACCGTTAGAAAGTATTTCGGCGAAGCGATTGTAGTTACCCAAGAGGTCGAAGATATTATATCTTCTCCCATTGTAAAAGAGAGTATTATAAACAATTCGGATTGTAAGATACTGCTCGACCAACGGAAGTACCTTAATAAATTCGACAGCATACAGAACCTTTTGGGACTGACCGACAAGGAACGCTCACAGGTGCTTTCCATCAACCTTGCCAACCATCCGAACCGGAAATACAAGGAAGTTTGGATAGGCTTAGGCGGTACACAATCAGCCGTATATGCTACCGAAGTGAGTTTGGACGAATATTTTACATACACAACGGAAGAAACGGAAAAAATGGAACTTTTCGCCTTGTCCGAAAAGTTAGGCGGTAATCTCGAACTGGCTATCAAACGGCTTGCCGAAAGCAAGCGCAATCCCGAAAAATAATCAACTAACAATTTAAAAATCAATCAGTATGAAATATTTAAAATTCCTGTTTCCGGTGCTGTTATGCACTTTGTTACTGGGGCTTTCTTCCTGTAAGGAAACAAACGCCGACCGTCTTAGGGCGATGCGTGGGGACTGGGAAAGCGTGAAAAACCGTCCTGCGTTCTCTCTCTTTGAGGAAAACGGGCATTATAGGGTAACGACCTATCGAAAGACCTACTGGGGGACTGTCCAAACGGAAACCTATCAGATTTCAGAACAGGACGGAAACCTGTTCATCGAAACGGGGCTTTCCGTCTTGCTGACCTACGACAAAGAGAACGACCGGATTCTTCTTTCACCCGGTGGAGAATACAAACGGAGTAAACAACCAATAAAGAAATAAGCGTATGAGAACAAAGATTATAATGCTGCTCGTAGTATGCAGCCTGTTTACCGGAAAGGTAAGCGCACAGTGGGTGGTGAGTGACCCCGGTAATTTGGCGCAAGGGATTATCAATGCGTCAAAGAATATCGTGCAGACATCATCCACCGCACAGAATATGATAAAGAATTTTCAGGAAACGGTAAAGATTTACCAACAAGGTAAGGAATACTATGACAGGCTTAAATCAGTGCATAACCTTGTCAAAGATGCCCGGAAAGTACAAAGGTCCATCCTGCTTATCGGGGAGATTTCAGATATATATGTGAACAGTTTTCAGAAGATGCTTTCGGATGAAAACTATACACCGGACGAACTTTCGGCGATTGCCTACGGCTATACCCAACTGTTGCAGGAAAGTTCCGATGTGCTGGAAGAAATGAAAAGCGTGGTGAACATCAACGGGCTTTCCATGTCGGACAAGGAACGGATGGACGTAATCGACCGGACGTATAACGCCATCAGGAACTATCGGGACTTGGTGAGTTATTATACCCGCAAGAATATTTCCGTTTCCTACCTGCGGGCGAAAAAGAAAAAGGACACCGACCGGGTAATGGCTTTGTACGGCTCGGCGGATGAACGTTACTGGTAACTTCTAAAAATAAGTAGTATGTTATTAGCTATCGAATTTGATAACCTGCATCAAATTTTACGAAGTCTGTACACAGACATGATGCCGTTATGCGGGAACATGGCAGGGGTAGCCAAAGGAATAGCGGGACTGGGGGCTTTGTTCTATGTGGCTGCCAAAGTATGGCAGTCGCTCGCCAGTGCCGAACCGATAGACGTTTACCCGCTTTTGCGTCCTTTTGTGATTGGCTTCTGTATTATGTTCTTCCCCACATTCGTACTGGGTACGATTAACAGCGTGATGTCACCCGTAGTCAAGGGGTGTAACAATATGCTCGAAACGCAGACTTTCGATATGAACACTTACCGGGCGCAAAAGGACAAGCTGGAATATGAAGCGATGGTACGCAACCCGGAAACGGCTTACCTTGTTTCGGATGAAGCGTTTGACAAGCAGATAGACGAACTGGGGTGGTCTGCCAAAGATATTGCCACAATGGGCGGCATGTACATGGATAGGGCAGCCCACAATATCAAGCAGTCCGTCCGGAACTGGTTCAGGGAATTGTTGGAACTGCTCTTTCAATCGGCAGCCCTTGTGATAGACACTATCCGAACCTTTTTCCTTATCGTACTGGCGATATTGGGTCCGATAGCCTTTGCCATCAGCGTGTACGATGGCTTTCAGGCGACACTGACCCAATGGATAACAAGGTACATTTCCGTTTACCTGTGGCTGCCCGTTTCAGACCTGTTCAGTTCCATTCTTGCCCGAATACAGGTGCTTATGCTCCAAAAGGATATTCAGGAACTATCAGACCCCAATTTCATACCGGACGGAAGTAATAGTGTGTACATAATTTTCATGATAATCGGTATCATCGGTTACTTCACTATCCCCACCGTATCGAACTGGATTATTCAGGCGGGCGGAATGGGTAACATGAGCCGGAATATCAATAATTCAGCCAATAAGGTAGGCGGTGCTGCCGGGGCGGTAGCCGGAGCAGCAACCGGGAACGCTGGCGGCAGGGTCGGCGGTAAACTAATCAAAGGTAACCAATAAATAAAAATCAAGATGGAATTTAAAAGTTTAAAGAACATTGAAACCAGTTTCAAACAGATACGGCTTTTTGGTATCGCATTTGTCGTCATGTGTACCCTGATAACGGGTTATGCCGTTTGGAACTCCTATACGTTTGCCGAAGCGCAACGGCAGAAGATTTACGTCTTGGATGGCGGTAAATCGTTGATGCTTGCGCTTTCGCAAGACCTGACACAAAACCGTCCGGTCGAAGCAAGGGAACACGTGAAGCGTTTTCACGAACTCTTTTTCACGTTATCACCCGATAAGAACGCTATCGAAAGCAATATCAAACGGTCGCTGTTCCTTGCTGACAAGAGCGCATTTAATTATTACCGTGACCTCTCGGAGAAAGGGTATTACAACCGTATCATTTCAGGCAATATCAGCCAAACGATACAGATAGACAGCGTTTCTTGCAATTTCGATGTGTACCCGTATGCAGTGGCGACTTACGCCCGCCAAATGATTATCCGTGAAAGCAGCCTGACCGAAAGAAGCCTTGTCACCCGTTGCCGGTTATTGAACGCTGTGCGCTCGGACAATAACCCGCACGGCTTTATCATGGAAAGTTTCGAGATAACGGAGAATAAGGATTTGAACACCATAAAGCGGTAAGCCATGATACGGAAAATTCTCTCTCCGGTTAATCAGGTAATTACCTGTATACAAGATTGGGCGGATGAAAAACTCCGCCACCTGTGCGGGCGCATGACACCAGAAATAAGGTTGGCGGTAATACTGATTATGTTCCTGTTCTTCAGCGGGCTATCCATCTACTTTACGGTATCATCCATTTACCGGATAGGCAAAGAGGATGGCGAAACCATACGAATAGAGCACATCAGGCAGTTGCAGCTACAAAGTAAAGACAGTACGAACATTTTTAATCAGTCAGACAATGGAAGAAAAAGAAGTGAAGAATGAAGTTCCCGCACCGGAAACGGCAACGGGAAAAGAACCTGAAAAACAGGGAAAGGAAAAAAAGGAACTGACCCCGCAGCAGATACAGCAACGAAAGAAGATGTTGGTTTACCCGCTTATGGGACTGGTTTTCTTAGGGGCTATGTACCTGATTTTTGCACCGTCCGATAAAGACGAAGCAAAGGTGGAAAGCGTGGGCGGATTTAACGCCGATATTCCGCAGCCCAAAGGGGACGGGATAATCAGCGATAAAAAGACCGCCTACGAACAGGAACAGATGGAGAACAAACAGGCGGACAAGATGCGCTCCTTGCAGGATTTTGCCTTTTCGCTCGGAGAGGAAAACGGGGAAGATTTGACCCTGATAGATGATACTCCGGCGGAAAAGCCGAAAAACGCCGTGATTGACTTCGGGGCGGGTGCGTCGAACAATAGCCGTTCCTCTATCCAATCTTCGGCGGTGGCTTACCGGGACATGAACCGTCAGTTAGGCAGTTTCTACGAAACACCGAAAGAGGACAAGGAGAAAGAGGAACTTAAACGGCAGGTGGAAGAACTGACTGCTCGGCTCGATGCGAAAGAAAACGGTGCGGGCAGCATGGATGAACAGGTGGCTCTTATGGAAAAGTCCTACGAACTGGCGGCAAAATACATGAACGGACAGAACGGGCAAAGTTCACAGCCGGGACAGATTGCACAGGTTTCGCCATCCGCACCCGTTCAGGGAAGTGGAAACGCCACACCTGTAAAATCGGTATCGGACAGGACGGTTTCAGGATTGCAGCAGCCTATGAGCAATGTCGAATTTATCGCCGAATACAGCAAGCCACGCAATTACGGGTTTAATACAGCGGTCGGCAGTAGCTATTCGATGGGAAAGAACACTATCCGGGCGTGTGTGCATAACGACCAAACACTTATGGACGGGCAGACCGTCAAGCTCCGGCTGTTAGAACCACTGCAAGCGGGAAACGTCATTGTCCCGAAAAACAGCCTTGTATCGGGAAGTGCCAAAGTTCAGGGGGAACGGCTCGACATACTGGTGTCCTCGCTTGAATATGCGGGTAACATTATTCCGGTGGAACTTGCCGTTTATGACAGTGACGGGCAAAAGGGGCTTTCCGTTCCCTCGTCACTGGAACAGGAAGCAGCCAAAGAAGCGATGGCGAACATTGGTGCTGGGCTGGGAACAAGCATTTCTTTTGCGCAAAGTGCCGGGCAGCAGGTCGCAATGGATATTACAAGGGGCTTGATGCAGGGCGGGTCGCAATACCTTGCAAAGAAGTTCCGGACGGTAAAAGTACACCTGAAAGCGAACTATCAGGTGATGCTTTACGCCAAACAGCAATAATCAATTTATCAATTATCAACCATAAAAATTTCAATCCAAAATGAAAAAGTTAATTATCATGTTTGCCCTGCTTTTGGGCGTGGTTTCAATGAAAGCACAAAGTAACGATTTGTATCAGGGCATCACTAAAAAGCTGCCTTACCGCCAAATGGTAACACCTTACGGCATACAGGTGACGTTTGCAAAAACGGTACATATCATTTTCCCGTCTGCCGTGAAGTACGTGGATTTAGGCAGTAACTACATTATTGCCGGAAAAGCGGACGGGGCGGAAAATGTTGTCAGGGTGAAAGCCACAACAGAGGGCTTTCCCGGTGAAACCAATTTTTCCGTTATCTGTGAGGATGGTAGCTTTTACAGTTTCAATGCAAAATACGCACATGAACCGGAAATGCTAAACATCGAAATGAAAGACTTCTTGGAGAATGAGGACACAACGGATTTCAGCCATACCCGAATGAACATCTATTTCCGTGAACTGGGTAACGAAAGCCCGCTTTTGGTAAGGCTGATTATGCAGTCCATCTACAAGAACAATGACCGGGAAATAAAGCATTTGGGATGCAAGCGTTTCGGGGTGCAGTTCTTGGTAAAGGGCATTTATTCGCATAACGGGCTGTTCTATTTTCATACGCAAACAAAGAACAGTTCAAACGTACCGTTTGATACCGATTTTATCCGATTCAAGATTGTGGATAAGAAAGTAGCCAAAAGGACGGCTATTCAGGAAACGGTCATTGACCCGGTACGGAGCTATAACGAGATACTGGTTATCGGCGGTAAAAGTACCGTCCGCACCGTGTACACCGTTCCACAGTTCACTATCCCTGACGATAAGATATTAATTATCGAATTGGTGGAAAAGAACGGGGGCAGACACCAAACTATCCGGGTGGAAAACTCGGATGTCGTGGCAGCCAAAGTGATTAACGAACTTAAAATCAAATAAACATGAAAAGGATATGCTGTATTATATCCCTTTTTGTGCTGTGCCTGACTTTCAACCAGGCACACGCACAAAGATGTCTGCCGGGAATGAAAGGCTTGCAGGTTACGGGTGGCATGGCGGACGGTGTTCACTGGAACAGTAAAAGTGATTTCGCCTATTATTTCGGGGCTGCCATGAGTACCTATACCAAAAACGGGAACAGGTGGGTTATCGGCGGGGAATACCTCGAAAAGCATTACCCCTATAAGGATTTGCAAATACCAGTCAGCCAGTTTACAGGCGAGGGCGGTTACTATTTGAATTTCCTTTCAGACAGGAAGAAAACCTTTTTTCTCTCGCTGGGTCTATCTGCCCTTGCCGGGTATGAAACAAGTAACTGGGGTGACAAGCTGCTGCCCGATGGTTCGACCCTGACCGATAAGGACGGTTTTGTTTATGGCGGTGCGCTGACGCTGGAACTGGAAAGTTACATTACCGACCGGGTGGTGTTCCTGATTAACGCACGGGAAAGATGCCTGTTCGGTTCTTCCGTTGGAAAGTTCCATACACAGTTCGGTATCGGTCTAAAGATAATCATGTGATAAACTAACCTATTATATATAATGTATATGAGAAAGATTTTAAACCGTATTTTAATGGGCTGCTATGTAATGGCCGCCATCTTATTTGTGGGTGCGTGTAATGACGATGTGGATATACAGCAGTCTTACCCGTTCCGTATTGAAACGATGCCTGTACCGAAGAAATTAAAGGTGGGTGAAACGGCGGAAATACGCTGCCAGCTTCACCGGGACGGACGGTTTGAGGAAACAATGTATTTCATCCGTTATTTCCAGCCGGACGGGGCGGGAACGCTGAAAATGTCCGATGGGACGGTTTTACTGCCGAATGACCTGTACCCGCTTCCGGGTGAAACATTCCGGCTTTATTATACTTCCGCATCCACCGACCAACAGACGGTAGATGTGTATTTTCAGGATAGCTTCGGACAGTTGCAGCAGCTTACGTTTTCATTCAATAATGACAATAACAAGGAAGAAGAAAACAAATAAAGTAAAAAGAGTATGGTTAAAATAGAATTGGATATAAACGGTATTTCATTCTTTGTAAATACCACATGGAAAACAGATACAGTTCCGGCAGTCGGTGACATTGTGATAGTGGATAAAGAAAGCATTTCCCAATTTGACCGGGCGGAATTAAGAAAAACACCGTCCAATCAGGCTTTCAAATGGACGGATGAAGAAGATGATGCACCCGTACTGGAATGGTTCGATTATGACAATGAAATGGTTGTCAAAAAACGGACATGGAAATTTGATTCCGAAGATGAAGAAATGGTGTGCATTCTGAAAGTAGCCTTTCTGTGCTTTGAAGAATAATATCAGGTTTCATTCACATTGTTTTTATGCTCTGTAATTCCCTTTTAGTATGAGCAAAGAATTGGGATGATACCGCAAAGCGTAATGTGATGAAAGACAATCCGCCGGGTAATTTCCGCCGGGTTGTCATTCTTTAATGAAAAGCTACAGAATTTGCAAAGATTTAAACAGACCTCGATGTACAACTAATTGCTCTCTAAAATTTATTCGAGCTTCCCTATTAAGATATCTAAAGATTTGATTATTTTTTTGTTTAGGCTGATTTCCAAGTACACTAAAATCATATAAAGTTTGCAAAACGTATTCAATATTTTTTTCTTTTATTGTTCCTGCATCTAAATAAGACCTATATACTTCTTTAAATTCGGTAACAGTAAAAGTTTGCTTTCTAATTTGAGATATTATTTGTAGTATATTATTAATATCAGGCAAGAGTGCATGTATCTCATCAACAATTTCATCTCTCAAATAATTAGAAAAAGCTTTGTCCACAAACTTAATAGTTTTAGGATGAATTTGCTTATATCCTTGAGTCAAAGTATCCTCAGCACAAACTTGAATATATCTTATAAAATCACGAGGGCGTAAATGAGTACTACCTGAAATGAATTCAAAACTATTAACCATCTTTTTTCCTTGATTTCCCTTTGGAACATCTTTTCTGAAAAATAAAAGATTCCATGCTTTGTCAAAAGGAAGTATTTCTCCGTCTAAATTGTGCGCACGACTAATTCTATAGGCTAACATCTGTTTTATCTTAATTTCATTCCAATTTAAATCGACCTTAAAATCGCTCCATTTATTTTTATCAGAATCCTTTATTAAGCTATAAATATCATCTCGAAGAAACACTACCGGATAAATATTAAAATCTGTATTTCGAAATATGGACTTTATATCTTGCACTGCTTTAAATAAGCTTGTTATCAAGTTTGAATAATATTCAAATTCGCCTTTATTTGTTACATCTCGGTAATCTTCATCTAACTCATCAAATATTATATAATATGAACTTTTATCTAAATGCCCCATTATTATATCCTCAAGGATATTTACCCTTTCAATCCAACTTAATTTTTCTAATTCTGGAGCTTCATTTGTGAACTTTGCATTAATCACTCCTGCTAATGAGAGTGAAAAGTCTTTTTTTGTCCAAGTATTTACAGTTCTTGGTAATGAAGTTATTGGATCCGTACCGTATGCCTTAGCTAATTCCGCACGTAAAGAAGAAGATATTCCTTCATTACAAATCATCATACGACAAATAAATGAATATATCAGATATTTCCAAATAGAAATATATTGATTTGGGGCAGTATATTTAGTATTAGAAAGGGAATAAAGCTCATTAAAAGGGAAATTTTTAAAACTTAATTTCTCTGAAAACTTAAAGTTTGCTTTTTTAAGCAAATATTCACTTATTGCAGTCTTGCCTGTACCTTTTCTTCCTATAACATAACACTTTTCTCCACTCAAAATATCATCAACTTCGTTTTGCGAATAAAAGTACCTGTCCGTGTCTTCCAACTTAGCATCTAATTTCCAGCGCTTTGCTATCTCTGTTAGTAAGTTCTTATTGTCACTCATATTAATAGATGTATAAATTAGTGCAAAAATAATCAAAAATCCAAAGAATACCAATGCTTTGGACTTTCAATTATTTAGGAACAATCATTTTTCTTCTTTATCCGAATCATTCTGAAACGAGAAGCTCAAATCAACCCTTTGCCCGAAGCTGTCGTACACATACACGTCTATCTGTTGCTGGTCTGTCGTTTCGGACGTGTAATACAACCGGACGGTAAAGGGAAGTTTAAAAATGTCGGATGGTACGGTCTTACTGCCGAATGACCTGTACCCGCTTCCGGGTGAAACATTCCGGCTTTACTATACCTCTGCATCCACCGACCAGCAGACTATTGATGTGTATTTTCAGGATAGTTTCGGGCAGTTGGAACAACTTACGTTTTCATTTAATAATGATAACAGTAAAGAAGAACAGGGGGAATAAAAATGGAAACATTGGTTGCATACCTTATATTTCTTATTCTCTTTTGGGCTTACACTGCATTTGAACTGAAAAATGCTCCTACTGATGTGGAACTGTGGGGCGAGGAAGTAGAATAAAAACATTATAACCACTGCCGGATATATTCGGTAGTGGTTTTTATTACTTACCCGGATGTGGAATACCAAACATATCTAATAAATTAATATATGTTTTTGTATTATTCTTTGCTTCATCAAGCATTTTTGCCCGGCGTTCTCCTTCCTCTTTTGTTGGCGCATTAGCTTTTACCATTGTTTTGATAGCTTCAAACTGTACTTCAAATTGTTGTTCTTGTTTATCGTTCATATTTGTCTATTATAAAATTATTTTCAAAGATAAAGTTTTAATTTGAAAATCAGAGGAATAAAACAGGTTTCTTTGCTATCTTTCTTTGTCCGCTTCGGCTCACAGAAAGAAAGTAGCGGCGGCATTTGCCGCCGTTCTTTATTAACCGATTATGATGTTCTTTATGGGCGTGTTATGTTCCAGCCACTCTTTTACACATTCCATATTATATTCACTTGTTATCACTGCCTTATCTGTGCCTATGGGAGTGAAACGGGTGCTTTCGTAGCTGTCTATCCATCCTTTCAAGGAACAGACACCCCATGTTTTCACATCTTCAAAAATAGCGTCTAATGTGCCGATGGGTTCGCCGAAAGTAACTATCATTGCATCGAATGTCGTTTTGTCGGGCAACAGTTCCAAATACTTCAAAGAGCCGGAACCGTCTGCTTTCCGTCCAAAAGACCAGTCATAGGAATAAAATTCATCACCCCACTGGCGCGGCGTGTCGAAACGTACTTTCACGCTGACCGTATATTTATCCTCTGTGGTGTCCTCGATAACACCCGTTACCAGTAAGCCCGTAAATATGCACTTGCAACGTCTGCCGATAATCCTTTTATTTACTTCTGTCGTTTTCATAAATGTACCTTTTAAACTGTTATTATTGTGTCTTTTCTTTCTTCGCTATCCATTCATCCCGCCGTTTGCGGCACTCGTCAAGTGTTTTGGCAACGGTGCTGAACAGTTCGTTATCCGTGTGGCGGTAATCATATTGATAATAGATTTGTCCCCTGAATGCGCCTAAACAGCATTTTACATATTTTTCTTCTCCCGGTGTTTGGGTAATACTTACCCCGTTTTTGTTTAAAGTTTCCATATCGTTATAATTTATAATGAGTTATCAGATAATCAAAAATGAGAGCAACACAATGAAAATAATCGCCATACAAAACAGGTAAACGGCGGAGATAAACAGCCGGAGAACGAACCGGAGAATAAAAAAGCCTATGATTAGGGCTATCCACATTCCGGCGGTGCTGGTGGCTGCCTGATAGATGATAAAAGCAAGTATGAACCATCGTAAAAAAGTCGTTATCTTATTATATACTTTCATTATCTTGGTGTGTTACGGGTGGATTGCTCCACCCGGTTAGTAATCAGGCACAACGGAAAACAAAACCGTTATCCATCCAGTAATCAGTTATAAATAAATCACGGGCAAAAGCCGAATAGTCAAAGTAGGTCTTTGCGAACTCCGGCAGGTCGTAACATTGCTCTACGATTTCATAAGCGTAATCTTCCTCGTCTTTATATTCTCCCTGATATTCGTCCTCAAAGGAAGAAATAAGGTCGTCCGCATCTTCTTCGCTTATATCGCTGTTGTGGTGGTCGCACCATACGAAAAACGCTTCCTGCTGGGTTTCACTTAGTTTCTCAATGGCATCCCGAAGCTCAAAGAACTTTTCAGAAAGCCAACTTTCGGAAATCAAGGCTTCCGGGATATTCTCATAATCCTGAAACATAAATTCCGGGTCTTGGTCGTCCTTGTGCAGTTCCCGGCACGCTTCCATAAATTCGTCCTTATCTGAATAGTCGGACAGGTCTAACCACTTGCCGAAAAGTGAACCGTTGTTATACTTGTTGTAAGTACCTACATAAACTCTTGCTTCTGATAATGTTACTGCTTCCATAATTCTGTGTCTTTTAAAATTTATGCAGATTTGAGAGGTAAGGGAGTTGAGTTTCATAACCTTTTTTCCTGCTTATCGTAAATCTGACTTTTTTTTATGCGTTTCCGGTCGGGGCGGTCGTTTTCGTTTCATATAGGCTTTAAAGGGTAGTGTTTAGGCTTTGCAAGATTTTAAAGAAAAATACTCTTTGGACGAAGTACAACAGGAAGATTTTTGTTTAAACCCTTTAGGGCTTGACCTTGCAAAGACGTGAAGAACACGGAAATACCTTTGCCTATGTGATACGATAATGACTGCTTCGGCTGGGGACTGCCTAAGAGGAAGATTTACAATAGGAGAAACTGGAAAAATGGTTTTATTTTAAAAGTAGGATATTGTGTTTTTGTTGCCAGTAACAAAAAAAGGGCTTAGATAAGCCCCTCGTCTGCAAAACTATAATAGCTTTCTTCTGTCAGGATGATATGGTCTAACAGATGTAAATCTAAGACCTTGCAGGCTTCTTTTATTTTTGAGGTAATTTGTTTGTCCGGTTCACTCGGACGTAGGTTGCCCGATGGGTGGTTATGTGAGAGGATTATGCCCGAAGCATGGACTTTCAAGGCGGTTTGCAGGATGATTTTCACGTCCATTACAGTTTCAGCCATGCCGCCTTTAGAGATAAGGGAAACGCCTAAAGCCTTATTTGCCCGATTGAGAAACATTACATGGCTTTCCTCGTGATGTTCCATACATTCGATATAGAACGGTTTCAGGTAAGAGTAGGACGTTTCGGATGAGAGTATTTTCACCCTTTCGGATGCTTTTACATTGTCTTTATAAGAGATAGTGATTTCCGGCATGGTAAATTCTGTTGTTTTCATAACTACTAAAATTTAAATTAAACAATAAGAAATTTTGCCGGACACCCACAGTTTGGCGGGGACTTCAACCATATCTTTTCAAAAAATACGACCCGTAGGTGTGGAGATTTTTTAGAAAACCGGAACGGCTCGGATTTGGTATTTGTCCCCACCGGGCTGTAATTTTGCTAAAATTTGTGATTGAGATACATTACTTTAGGGAACTGAAAAAGGGGTATCACTGGTGACACCCCTTAGACAACCGAATACCTTAAACCGTTATTCGTCATAGGTTCTATATCCTATCGGTTTGCGTGGCTTCGGTTCGGGCTTGCTTAGTAATTGGGTCAGTGCTTGGTATATCTCGCTGAATTGTGCATCCGTACTTTCTTCCAGTTCTTCAATACGCTTTAGTAGTTCCTGATAGCCTGTTATCATTTGACGCAAGGCTACGAATGCCCGCATGATGGAAATATTCACCTGTATGGCAATAGGGCTGCGCAGTACACCGGACAGGGCGGCTACTCCCTCTTGCGTGAAAACATAGGGCAAATATTTAATATGCTTACCACGTTTTGAACTGGCTGCTGCTTCCATTTCATCCGGATTATTCTTTAAGGTCACAATTTGTGACCTTAAACATTCCACTTCTTCCTTTGTCAGTTCAAACATAAAATCTTCCGGGAAACGTTCTATATTACGTTTCACAGCCTGTTTCAACGCTTTTGTTTCCACCTGATAAAGTGCCGCAAGGTCACTATCGAGCATAACCCGGCAACCTCTGATTTCATAAATCTTGCTTTGGATGATTTGTAAGTCCATAATGTTATTATTTAATGGTGAGTAATAAAGCATAAAGGGACTTATCACAATTTGTGATAAGTTTCCCTATATACCTATTTTATAGATACTTCTTTATAGATTTTTTCAATGCCGACAAACTTCTTGTCAAGCCCCTGCATATCGTTACTGATTTTATTATTGGTAATGCGGGCGTATATCTGTGTCGTTTCTATATTGGTGTGTCCCAACATCTTACTAACGGTTTCAATAGGAACACCCTTTGCAAGCGTGGTGGTCGTGGCAAAAGTATGCCTTGCAAGGTGAAATGTCAAGTTCTTTTTAATTCCGCATACATCCGCTATTTCTTTCAAATACGCATTAAGTTTTTGATTGCTGATAATAGGAAGTACCTTACCATTCGGCAATTTACCTTTGTACTTTTCCAGTATCATTTTAGGAATGTCCAGCAAGGGGACATTCACGTCTATATTCGTTTTCTGACGTTTGGTAATTATCCACAAATTACCGTCAAAGGATTTACGGATATTATCTTCCTTTAAGTTTGCTACATCCACATAAGCCAAACCACTGAAACAGGAAAAGATAAAAACATCACGCACCTGTTCCAACCGTTCGGAAACCATTTTCTTTTTGAGGATGATTTTTATTTCATCCTCTGTTAAATATCCCCTATCCACTTTTTCCAAACGTATTTTATAGTTGGCGAACGGGTCACCTATCAGGATGCCATTATTACGGGCTATCAGGATAATGCGTTTGAAGAACTGCATGAACTTGGCGGTCGTATTAAAGCCACATTTGCAGGTGGTACGCAAATATAACTCGAAGTCGGTAATGAACATCGGGGTTATTTCCTTTATAGAAATATCCGACAGGTTATATTTGCTTTGGATGAACTCTGCAAGATGGCGGCGGGTCACTTCATATTTACGATAAGTGGCAATCGTCTTGGATATGCCGACCAACTGTTTCACATCATCATTGTGCTTCTGGAAAAGGTTAAGTATGGTGTCGTGGTTCTCGCTATGACCTAAAAATTCATTCTTCACCTTTTCGGCGGTAACATAATTGTCACGCCGTTGCATTTCGTGGTAAATAGTGTTCAAAGATGCGTTTATATCATCCAGCATACGGTTTATGCGGATAGCTTCCGCAGAACGTCCGGCGGCTTTGCCTGCCTTGCCATCCCAAAGTTTGGGTTGAACGTCCAGCTTGGAATTAAAACGGCTTGCCACACCATCAATCGTGATACGGACGAAAATAGGGTAACTGCCATTGATTTTTTGCTTGTCCTTTTTCACGAAGAAAAGGACGTTGAATGTACTCTTCATAAACTCACTTTTTTGGTTACAAAACTACGTTAATTAGCTCAAAGTGAAGTTTATACAGGCTCGCCAAATAGCGACAGAAGTTCGCCAATTTCGGACTAAGTGTACCCCTTTTAGACTTTCGGTTGTCGGGGGTACGAATTAGGTTACTAACTTTGTCTTTTAGGGGCTAAATGATGTCCGGTAGGGCAGACATAAGGGGATAAAAAAAGTCCCACAAATCGTTGAATTTGTGGGACTTGTCTGCTTACTGTCCGGTTTTGTCCGGTTAGTTCAGCGGAGAGACAGGGATTCGAACCCCGGGTACCTCGCAGTACAACGGTTTTCAAGACCGCCGCAATCGACCACTCTGCCACCTCTCCAAAACTACGGTTAAGTAGTGCTTTTCTCTTAAAGCGATGCAAAGGTACGAATCATTTTTAAATCCACAAACATTTTGCCATTTTTTTCGTGGAATAATCGTATTTTTGCGGAACAATTCAATTGAAACTGTTATATAGATAAATTAGATAATCCATGATATATCCCCAGAATTTTGAGCAGAAAATAGGATTCGACCAAATCAGACAATTATTAAAAGACAAATGTCTCAGCACATTAGGAGAAGAGAGAGTGAATGAAATGAATTTTTCCGATCACTTTGAAGAAGTTGATGAACTGCTGAATCAGGTTGCAGAGTTTGTTCGCATCATACAAGAGGAAGATAACTTTCCCGACCAATTTTTTTTCGATGTCCGTCCCTCTTTGAAACGAATCCGGATAGAAGGAATGTACATGGACGAACAAGAATTGTTTGATCTACGACGTTCGTTGGAGACCATCCGGGACATCGTCCGTTTCCTGCAGCGCAATGATGAAGAAGAATCGGATTGTCCCTACCCCAGCCTGAAAAAACTGGCCGGTGACATAACTGTCTTTCCACAACTTATCACCAAGATTGATGGCATTTTAAATAAATATGGCAAAATCAAGGATAATGCTTCGACCGAACTGTCACGCATCCGACGGGAACTGGCTAACACGATGGGAAGTATCTCACGTTCGCTTAACAGCATACTCCGAAACGCACAATCCGAAGGCTATGTGGACAAAGACGTGGCACCAACCATGCGCGACGGTCGATTGGTTATTCCGGTGGCTCCGGGATTAAAACGTAAAATCAAAGGAATCGTCCACGATGAATCGGCCAGCGGAAAAACTGTATTTATCGAACCAGCGGAAGTAGTGGAAGCCAACAACCGTATCCGTGAACTGGAAGGGGATGAACGCCGGGAGATCATCCGTATCCTGACTGAGTTCTCTAACACCCTGCGTCCTTCTATCCCGGAAATACTGCAATCGTATGAATTTCTTGCCGAGATAGACTTCATTCGTGCCAAAAGTCACTTCGCCATCCAAACAAACAGTATCAAACCCAGCCTGGAGAACGAGCAATTATTGGACTGGACAATGGCCGTCCACCCACTATTACAACTTTCTCTTGCCAAACATGGAAAGAAAGTAGTGCCATTGGACATAGAACTGAACCTCAAACGGCGTATCCTTATTATATCCGGTCCCAACGCAGGAGGTAAATCCGTATGTCTGAAAACAGTCGGGTTACTACAATATATGCTGCAATGCGGCATGCTCGTACCCATGCACGAACGAAGTCATGTAGGCCTGTTTGGCAGTATCTTCATCGACATCGGTGATGAACAATCCATTGAAGACGATTTGAGTACCTATTCTTCACACTTGACCAATATGAAAATCATGATGAAGAACTGCAACGAACGAAGTCTGATTTTAATTGACGAATTCGGTGGAGGTACAGAACCCCAGATCGGCGGAGCTATTGCCGAAGCTGTACTGAAACGATTCAACATAAAGGGTACTTTCGGTGTTATAACTACACACTACCAGAATCTAAAACATTTTGCAGAGGATCACGAAGGTGTAGTAAACGGTGCCATGCTATATGACCGTCATCTGATGCAGGCACTTTTCCAACTTCAGATCGGTAATCCGGGTAGTTCATTCGCTGTAGAAATCGCTCGTAAAATCGGATTACCGGAGGATGTGATCACAGATGCTTCTGAGATTGTGGGAAGTGAATATATCAATGCCGACAAATATTTGCAGGATATCGTACGTGACAAACGTTACTGGGAAGGAAAGCGTCAGACTATCCGCCAGCGCGAAAAGCATATGGAAGAAACCATTGCCCGCTATCAGGCTGAGATGGAAGAATTACAAAAGTCGAGAAAAGAGATCATCCGTCAGGCAAAAGAGGAGGCGGAGCGGTTGTTGCAAGAATCAAATGCACGTATCGAGAATACCATCCGTACCATAAAAGAGGCACAGGCTGAAAAAGAAAAAACACGTCTGGTACGCCAGGAACTGGCGGACTTCCGTGAATCGATAGACAACCTGACTTCCAAGGAACAGGAAGATAAGATAGCCCGAAAGATGGAGAAGCTGAAAGAGAAGCAAAACCGCAAGAAGGAGAAAAAGCAAAACGGCACCAAAGAACAGCCGACAGTTCAGCAAACTCCCAAAGCGACTCCCATCACCGAAGGGTGTCCGGTACGTATCAAAGGACAAAGTTCGGTCGGAGAAGTACTTGAAATCAACGGGAAGAATGCCGTGGTAGCCTTCGGCAGCATCAAAACAACTGTAAAGACGGAGCGGCTGGAACGCAGCAACGCAATCCCCCAAAAACAAGAGTCTGCCAAAAGTTCTTTTGTCAGCAACCAGACTCAGGACAGCATGTACGAAAAAAAGCTGAACTTCAAGCAAGATATCGATGTACGGGGAATGCGAGGAGACGAAGCTCTACAAGCTGTAACCTACTTTGTAGACGACGCCATCCTGGTCGGTATGAGCCGGGTACGCATCCTACATGGGACCGGTACGGGTATCCTGCGTACCCTTATCCGCCAATATTTGCAAACCATACCGGGAGTCCGCCATTTTGCCGACGAACATATCCAATTGGGAGGTGCAGGTATCACGGTAGTCGATTTGGCATAAAAAAAGAAGAATATGAAGAATAACCTGTTAAGTGAAAGATTAGTTTATAACGGTGAGAGCCAGACTCCCACCCACCTGCATTTATGTACTTACAACGCTCTTGTGATGCAGGAGGTTTCAGGTGTCAATTTCCAGACTGTCGCCAATTCTCTCAACCGCGAGCAGATCAACTGGCTGCAGGTGCACGGACTTCAGAACACCGAAGTCATCCGGGAAATATGCAGTCACTTTGAAATAGACTTTCTTATCCTTCAGGATATTCTGAATGCCGAGCATCCCACTAAAATAGAGGAGCATGACAAGTACACGGTGCTTATCATGAAGCTATTCCGCTTCAACAACAAAGAAGAGAAAAGCCCGGAAGATGAACTGGATGAACTGGAACAGCAACAAGTATGCATCATCCAAGGAAGCAACTTTGTACTCACCTTCCTGGAAAACGAAACCGACTTCTTTGACGATGTCACCTCCGCCCTTCACAATGATGTACTAAAAATACGGGGCAGACAAAGCGACTACCTGCTCAGTGTCTTACTAAACAGCATAATGGGGAATTACATCGCCACCGTATCTACCATCGACGACTCCCTGGAAGACCTGGAAGAAGAATTGCTCACCATCAGTGACGGTAACGATATCGGCATCCAGATACAGGCACTCCGCCGGCAGTACATGCTGATGAAGAAAGCCATTCTTCCATTAAAGGAACAATACGTGAAACTCCTGAGGGCGGAAAACTCCCTGATGCACAAAGTGAACCGTGCTTTCTTCAATGATGTCAACGACCATCTGCAATTCGTATTGCAAACCATCGAAATATGCCGGGAAACCCTATCGTCCCTGGTTGATCTTTACATATCCAACAATGACTTGCGGATGAATGATATCATGAAGCGCCTCACCATTGTTTCCACCATCTTTATTCCGTTGACTTTTCTTGTCGGAGTGTGGGGAATGAACTTCAAGATTATGCCCGAATTAGACTGGCGATATGGATATGTATATGCCTGGATATTGATGCTCCTGGTGGGCGGAGCCGTATACTGGTTTTTCCGAAAGAAGAAATGGTATTAAGTTACCAAAAATTTTGAAAAAACAATTACCTTTGCGCAACAACCTAATTAGCTAATATGAAATCAATAAAAGAACTCTATCGCATTGGAACCGGACCTTCGAGCAGTCACACCATGGGACCTCGCAAGGCAGCAGAAATGTTCCTCACACGACATCCTGAAGCAGCATCGTTCAAAGTGACCCTCTACGGAAGCCTGGCGGCGACAGGAAAAGGACACATGACGGATGTAGCCATCATTGACACACTGAAACCTACTGCACCGGTAGATATTATATGGCAACCCAAAATCTTTCTTCCTTTCCATCCGAACGGAATGAATTTTGTGGCACTTGATGCCGGCGGCAATGAACTGGAAAACTGGACTGTCTACAGTGTAGGGGGAGGTGCATTGGCCGAAGACAACAAACAGCCGTCTATTGAAAGCCCGGAAGTATACTCCATGAACAGCATGACCGAAATTCTGGATTGGTGCGAACATACCGGAAAAAGTTACTGGGAATACGTGAAAGAATGCGAAGATCCTGATATATGGGACTATCTGAAAGAAGTATGGGATACGATGAAGGAGTCTGTCCAGCGTGGTCTCGAACAAGAAGGAGTGCTGCCCGGCCCATTGAACCTGAGACGTAAAGCTTCCACATATTATATCCGCGCTACCGGATACAAGGCTTCTTTGCAGTCACGCGGATTGGTATTTGCCTACGCGCTTGCCGTAAGTGAAGAGAATGCCTCGGGAGGCAAAATCGTAACAGCGCCCACATGCGGATCGTGCGGAGTGATGCCTGCCGTTCTTTATCATCTTGCCAAAAGCCGTGAATTCAGTGAGATGCGTATCCTTCGCGCATTGGCAACAGCCGGATTGATAGGTAACATCGTCAAGCAAAATGCTTCCATCTCCGGAGCAGAAGTAGGCTGCCAAGGAGAAGTAGGCGTGGCATGTGCCATGGCATCGGCTGCCGCCAACCAGCTATTCGGAGGAAGTCCGGCTCAAATTGAATATGCTGCCGAAATGGGACTGGAACATCACTTGGGCATGACTTGTGATCCGGTATGCGGATTGGTACAGATTCCTTGTATCGAGCGTAATGCTTATGCGGCCGCCCGCGCATTGGACGCCAATCTATACTCTTCATTTACCGATGGAATGCACCGTGTCTCTTTCGACAAAGTAATACAAGTGATGAAACAAACCGGCCACGACCTACCCTCACTTTATAAAGAAACAAGTGAAGGCGGACTGGCAAAGGATTATAAGCCGATGTAAAAAGCAATTCCCCATAAAGCGCAAGAGGATGTGCAAAACTCACCACAGATTGCACATCCTCTTGTTTTTACTATTCACATGCCTCGGGCGGCACATTCAACCTTTAAACCCTGGGCCAATGTGTGTCGTCACCGTTGGTAACATCTTTTTCGTGCAGCAAACCACCGCCTTCCGAAAAATACAAGTCTACCTTTTTACCCTGTTCCACAGTTACCACAAATTCCGTAGAAGGTTCATTCGGATATTCCAATATCACCACATCATCCACTACCCAATTGTTGTAACTCGACTCCATAAAAGCCGTCAACACTGCCGGCGGCAGGTTATTGATACTGTTCAACTCTGTTTCCGTCATCAGCCAGTTGGCATTGGCATCGAACCAAACTTCCTTCTCTCTGCCGTCCGCCTGACAGTCGGCTACGTAATAGACGCCCTTTTGCTCCCATTTAATGGCAGTGGCATTGGGATAAAGCTTCTTCAGTGCATCCTGAATGGCCTGGCTCGGCGGAAGATATCCCGTATCGTCATCATCGCCACACGAACTGAAAGCAAACACGACCGACAGCAACACGGCTGTCAACAAACTAAATTTCAAAAATTTCATAATCAAGGTCTTTTTTTAATAGGTTTATTCCAATTTATCAATGCTCCGCTTTACGAAACTTACCGTCTTTGGTAAACTTCAGGCTCAAATCCGTATTCAACTCGACTTCATACCCCTTGCGGTCGCGCTCTATCTGAGTCACAAACTCAGAGTGATACCCATTGGCTTTCATATATTCCTTCACGAAGTCAGGAACAATTGTTGCAGGAACAGCCGCTTTTTTACAATCCACTTCAATCCAGTTGCCCCGGTTATCAAAGTCGATCTCGGTTGCATTAGTCAACAACACATCGTACTTCTTTGTTTGCAGAATCTCATTTTCTATCTTAATATGCGAAATCTGCGGATTGGAAAAGTGCCGATTAATAAAATTACGTGCCGGAAGAGGCAATTTCATCGCATCTTTTGTGATGATATCACCTGCAAATGCAAATTGGACGGCTGCAATGGCCAATACAAGAATAGACAAAATCTTCTTCATAATCGTTATTTTTTTAGTGTCAATAATAAGTTTCGGAACTATTTCACACTGCAAATAACGAGATAGAAACGGGAAAGATTTGGGAATAAATAAAGAGAAGGGTTCTTTTTGTATTTTTTAACGGGCGGATGTATCTTCATCGTACACCTCTTCCAGAAGCTCTTCTTTCTTCATACTTATTTTTCCATCGGGTGAGATCGTGATGGAGATAGGTACATACAGGTCTGTCTGCGGATAGCAGATACTGGCAGCATAGACTATTCCCTCAGGAGTCGTTTTATCATAAACAATCCCTTCCAGGATAGATTTCGCCATAAAATCATCGCCTATCAGAGACTCGAACTGCTTTTTGGTAAAAGTACGGCTGAAAACACGTTCGTTTCCACGCGTCAGCCTAAGCACTATCTGATTGTCGACATACGTATTCCCCATCTGGCTTACCACCCGGGGAAGCGAATCATTGGGCGTACGGGAAATAAACGAATGGTACTCTTTGCCTTTATATTTAATATCTACCTCGCTCTTACGGGCCGTCATGCGCTGCACTCCATGTGCATCGGTGCTATCCTGCATCAAAACACGGATATCGCTCTTTTTCTTTTCAGCCGAACCGGAACAAGCTGCGACAGCCATAAGCATTGCCAACCCAAGCAGATAAATAAGCTTTTTCATATTCGAATTATCAGTTTATTAAATCGTACGGCAAAGGAACAAAAAGCGGGGGAAATATACAAGTATTTTGGTAATTAGTAATTGATGATTAGTGATGGACCGGTCACCATGTCGATGCCCGCCCCATCACTAATCATCAATGCTGAAGCTTATCTTCCGCCTCCTCTTCTCTGCTCCCGCTCGGCCTGCTTCTTGGTATAAGCAGCATACTGGTCTTTCGTCATAATTTTCTTCAGACCAGCCTCGTAGGACTCACGCGAAGCTTTCATCTCCTGACGCATCTTTTCTCTGTCCTCTTTGGACATGCGAGGAGCTTTTCTCCTATCCTGTTTACAAGTGCAGCTGTCGGTAGCCTGACTCTGCCCCTTCTTACCTTGTCTCATTTCCGGCTTCATTCTTCCGGGACGCTCTCCCATCTTTTGTACGAAAGCCATATTGACCTCAAGCAACTCTTTCTTCTGAGTTTCATTCAAAGAGTATTCTTTCGCCATACGCTCGGTCATGCGTTCGGCACGTGTTTTCGGGTCCATATCCTGACCGCCTCTGCGCGGACCTTGTGCCATCACCATTCCTCCCATCATTAATAGGGCTGCTAATAAAAAACTTATTCTTTTCATTGTTCTTTCCTTTTTTAAGTTATCAAATAATCATCTGTCTTTTTTGTTGCAACTGTCTATATGACTAAAAAGTAAGAGGGAAGTTTAAAGGTGAGGGCAACTTTAACAAAACGCAAACTTCTTTCTATTTTGATTAGATAACTCGAGTTCACACACTAACGACTCTTAGGTACTGGATGCGGATAAGGAAGGGGGGGTAAAGCAGCGTTCTGTCATATTGATAATCGAATGGTTCCAGATTGGCTTTTTTCCGGGCAAAGGTAGGGTGAAGCGATTTTTTCGCCTCCTTTTCCCGTCAGCAATTTCCGTTTTATCACTTTAAGTTCCTGTTTCTATGCAAAGAAGCGGTTCTTCAAGAAAGAAAAGAGCAAAAAGGACAGTATTCAATCCTGATGCTTCCCTTTTATCTTTTTCAGCATGTTCATTTCCGGAGAGCAACCAGAAAGAAATCCTTCTTTTTTCCTCTTCGGAACAATTACAATATATGTAATGAGGGAAAACATATAGAGATATTCCAAAAAGAAGTAAGCATTTTCTCAACTTGCTTACGTCTTTCGGAGCAAATGCTTACTTCTTTTTCGGAAAACACCGGCACTTCCCGACCCAAACACCGGCTTTCGGACATCAAAAGCCTGCTTTCTGAGGAAAAAACGCCCTGTTTTGGCACCTCCGCTCCTCCCGTTTGACTTGAACCGCAAAAGACCCGGTTACTCCCCAAGGGATATTCTTCTCTTTCTGACAGCTAAAAGAAGAAAAAGGTATCAAAACGAAAGCCACTCCCCATTTATCGGGCACCGGACATACGAAACAAGGCAGCCTATAAGATTTCATCTATCAGCCGATAAATATTATCAATTGGATTTTTTGCTGAAACGGGAAAATTCGCCCTATTTTTGCATCGGAAACAAATAAGAATGAATCTAAATAAGAAACAATTATGGAACCAATTATCAACTCACAGATGCCTGAATTCAAAGTACAGGCTTTTCAGAACGGAAGTTTTAAAACAGTAAGCAGCGAAGACGTAAAGGGAAAATGGGCTATTTTCTTCTTCTACCCGGCGGACTTCACCTTTGTGTGCCCGACCGAACTGGTAGACGTTGCCGAGAAATACGAACAGTTTCAGGCTATGGGTGTAGAAGTATACTCGGTAAGCACCGACTCACACTTCGTACACAAAGCATGGCACGATGCTTCGGAAAGCATCCGTAAGATCAAATATCCGATGTTGGCAGACCCGACAGGCGTATTGAGCCGTGGATTCGGTGTGATGATCGAAGAAGACGGAATGGCTTACCGCGGAACGTTCCTCGTCAATCCGGAAGGAAAAATCAAGATTGCCGAGATACAGGATAACAACATCGGACGTAATGCCGACGAGTTGCTCCGCAAAGTAGAGGCCGCACAGTTTGTAGCTACTCACGACGGAGAAGTTTGCCCCGCTAAATGGAAAAAAGGCGAAGCAACCCTGAAACCGAGCATCGACCTGGTCGGTAAGATCTAAACAGCAATCCTATGAAGACCGGTATCCCCCATATCGGTCTTTTTTAGCTCTTGACGATAAATCTTTCTAAATCATTCATCTCTAATCAATCTTCGATATAATGTTAGACTCAGCTATAAAAGAACAATTACGTACCATCTTCGCCGCATTGGAGGCGAACTATACATTCGACATCACCGTCTCACCGCAACACGAAAGCCGCACCGAACTTCTGGAACTCCTGAACGATGTGGCATCCTGCTCCGAGAAACTCTCTTGCCGGATCAATGAAGGCAAAGGACTGGAATTTACACTTCTCAAAGGAGAACACAGGACAGGTATCACCTTCCGGGCCGTTCCCAATGGGCATGAATTCAGTTCCCTACTGCTTGCCATCCTGAATACGGACGGAAAAGGAAAGAACTTTCCGGACGAAGGCATCTGCAACCGGGTAAAATCATTGAAAGGACCTGTCCGCCTGACAACTTACGTGTCACTGACCTGTACCAACTGCCCCGACGTGGTGCAGGCACTCAACGCCATGACCACGCTGAACGGACAGATTCAGCACCAGACTGTGGACGGAGCCATCAACCAGGCGGAAGTAGAGGCACTGAAAATACAGGGGGTTCCTTCTGTCTTCGCAGACGGTAAACTGATCCACGTGGGGCGTGGTGACTTTGGCGAACTGTTGGCCAAACTGGAAGAACAATATGGAACGGAGACGAACAGTGCGGAAACTTCCATCAAAAAATATGATGTGATTGTAGCCGGCGGAGGTCCGGCCGGTTCGGCTGCTGCCATCTATTCGGCCCGTAAAGGCTTGAATGTAGCGGTCATTGCCGAACGGATCGGCGGACAAGTAAAAGAAACAGTAGGCATAGAGAACCTGATCTCCGTACCTTCGACAACCGGAAGCCAGTTGGCCGATAATCTGAAAACCCACATGTCACAATATCCCATCGATTTGCTCGAACATCGCCAGATCGAAAAGATAGAGCTTGATGGAAAGGATAAGGTTCTGACAGCCAAAGGAGGAGAACGTTTCTCAGCTCCGGCGGTAATCGTTGCCACCGGTGCAAGCTGGCGCAAACTGAACGTACCGGGCGAAGCGGAATATATCGGCCGTGGGGTGGCTTTCTGTCCACACTGCGACGGACCTTTCTACAAAGGGAAGCAGGTGGCTGTCGTGGGGGGAGGAAATTCCGGAATCGAAGCAGCCATCGACCTGGCAGGTATCTGCTCCAAAGTTACGGTGCTCGAGTTTATGGACGAGCTGAAAGCGGATCAGGTTTTACAGGAAAAACTGAAAAGCCTGCCGAATGTAGAAGTTCTTGTTCACTCGCAGACAACCGAAGTGGTAGGCAATGGAGATAAGGTGACCGGCATCCGTGTCAAAGACCGCAAAACAGAAGAAGAACGGGTGATCAGCCTGGATGGCATCTTTGTACAGATAGGTTTGGTAGCCAATAGTGGTATTTTCCGCGATGTGGTTGAGGTAAATCGTCCGGGCGAGATCGTGATCGATGCACATTGCCGTACCAACGTGCCGGGAATTTATGCTGCCGGAGACGTTTCCACCGTCCCCTACAAACAGATTATCATCGCAATGGGAGAAGGCGCCAAAGCCGCATTAGCCGCATTCGAGGATCGGATGCGAGGAGAAATTTAAACGACAGGATAATATCAAGGGGGCATTTATTCACCACAGGGTAACACAGAGTTCCACAGAGTGAGTATTAAGTCACGGATTGTCGACATGAATACTCTGGGTTATTCTGCGTTACTTCGTGTTATTCTGTGTTACTCTGTGGTGAAACATTACTTAATCTTAAATGTCACCAGCAGTCCTTTATGGTCGGTTGGCCATACATCCAACGGTAACAGGAAATTATCTTTTGATGTCTCCTGCACTCTCTTATTACGTACGATAGAGCCTTTCGGGCCAAAGACAATCGCTTTCTTTGCTTCAAGATTCTTTCCTTTGTAGAAAATAAAGTCGATACGGTCACGTTCGTCCGCTTTCGGTGCCCATGTCAGTTTACCGGGTTCTTTCAACGGATTATCTGCCGGATATGTAAATCCCGGATGAGTCAGTGGATTCGGATAAATGTGACGATATGTATCCACAAACCCGTTTTGCTCTAGCAATGTAGTTACTGTCCAGGGAATTACCAGACCATTGTGATCGTACAGATTCTTATTAGCCTCAATCCAATCCAGATGTGACGGTTCATTAAAGTCACCGCCTATAATCACGCTATAACCATTTGCAATATCCTTTTGAGCCTGTGCAATGAACATCTTGATGGCATCGTCACGCTGAGAAGCCACATTCACCTTCAAAACTTCTTCTACAGTAGTCGGAATAGGTATCTCTTTCCAGCTGGAACCATCATAACCCCGTACGTTGTAGTAAGCACAATCCAGGTAATCCAAATGGCTGGTGTAGACTGCCACCTTGTGTCCGTTTACGGAACTTGTCAGCCTGTAGATACTTCCGTGGTCTCCGTTTTCGGGGAATACAGTGAGCGAGTCTGTGATCGGATGCTTACTCAGCAACCCTGTGTCATACGTATAGAAAGAATAATAATCCAGTCCTTTCTCTTTCAGAGAAGCCACAATACGCTCGTTAAAACGAGTGTTATGATAATTACGCACTTCGCTGAATGTCACAAAGTCGGGTTGCAAGCGCACTATCTCATTAACGATTGCATCATATCCTCCCGGAACCATTGTACCTTCCTGCCATACATTCCATTGCAGAACCGTAAACTCACCCTTTCCTTTACTTTGTCCCGTCATGGCGACAAGCAGGAAAAGCGTCATAAAAATAATCTTTTTCATTTTATCAAATTTATATTATGTGCATTGTTTTTCTTCAGGTTGTGACAGTAGTGTTTATTTGAAAACCTGTATCATGGGACGTCCTATCCAGACTTGAGGTTGCTTCACTCCAAAAACGTATCCCATGGTGGCAGCAGTATCAAACTGCATCATGCTTTCCTGGAACTCTCCCCCTTTTCTGACATTCTTACCGGCAATGATAAAAGGTATCTCTACCTCCTGGAGTGTAATCCCCCCATGCCCTTTTTTAATGCCACCGTGATCGGCTGTCATCATGATAATCGTATCATCATATATTCCGGCCTCTTTAATGGCAGCAATGATACGTCCCACATAACCGTCCAGTTCTTTCAGCTTTTCATAATAGCCCGGAGTGTCGTGCCCGACAGCATGACCGGTATGATCCAACTGATCGAAGCAAACTGCAAACATGGCAGGCTTTTTATCTTTGATATACTTCTCAGCCATCTCGCAGAGAGCAGTCGGGCATTTATCATAATCAGGAGCTTGTGCATGGTAACTCAGTGCCAGTGTATCGACCAGGTATTTAATTCCTTCCCACTCGTACAGGCAACCGGTCTCAGCCTCCGGATACTGTTGACGCATAACCGAAAAGATAGTAGGAGAAATACCATGTTCATTGACAACCCGCGATGGTATCTCGGGCGTACGCGAACCCCATTCTGTATATCCATGAAGTTCAGTACCCACTCCCATAAACATGGAAGCCCAGTTAATAGCGCTCGATGATGGAAATACGCTACGTTTATGAAGTGTGTAGCATCCTTCGTCCATCAGGCTTTTAATGTTGGGTATGTCTGCCTTGGGCACACTATACGCACCCCAGCCGTCCAACGCAATCAATACTACATGTTTTGCCTGCCGTTTAGCCGCCCAAGCCACATTGCAGAATCCGATCACAAGCAAACATACTAAAACAAATAACTTTTTCATGGTATTCTATCTATATTTAAGTTTTGTCTTTTGTGTATCTTCTATTCTTTAATGAAATCGGCAGGATAGGTTACCTGTTGTACGACCCCTTCCTTCAGGCGTATCCACGTATGGAAACTATTTGCATTTTCATCCAACTCAATCACTCTCGCACCATTTGTAAGGTGATTATATACTGTGTTGCCACCCGTATAGCGTCCGTATGCCAGCAAGATTCCCTTCCATGACACGGCATAATCATCATCGTGGTCGTGTCCCACAAATACACCTCTCACATCTCCCATCTCTTTCATGGCGGCAAACAAGCCCGAATTTAACTGGGGAGCGCATGCTTTTTCTTTACGAATGCCATAAAGTATTGCACTCTCGGAAGAGGCAGCCTGATTATACTCCGGCAAAGCTATATGAAAAAACGCATACGACGAAACCGGAACGCCATTATTTTCTTCAGTAAACTTCTTACTGTTCTCACGATACCACTGTATTTGGTCAAATTTGATGTAATCGTATCCATTCACTCCCTTGATCTGTGAATAAGAATGAGAGTCGATACAATAAAGAACCGTTGCATTGCGCTTGCCGTCGGAAGCCTTCACCGGTAAGATAAAATTTGTCACTCCCGAAATACCCGGAGTAGTCTGTGTCAGGTTAAAAGGAACAGATTGGATGATCTTCAACAATTCTTCACGGCTCAGTCCCTGTTCGTTATCATGGTTACCGAAAGTCACCGCAAAAGGGATTTTTCTTTTAGATACCAGATTCAGCACTGTACGCATTCCTTCTTCCGCCGGTTTACCATAAATCACATCTCCCGTAAAAAGAACAAGGTCGGGCTTTTCCATATCCAATACCTGATTGATACGTTCGATCGATACATCCGAACGAGGATCATTATAGATATAATGAACATCGGTAAACTGGACAATCTTAAACTTACCGTCTTTGTTAAACTGAAGAGTCTGTTGCTGTGCATTTGCCAGCTGAAGGCTTCCCAACAGGATAGCCAACAATAAATAAATTCGTTTCATGGGTTTGATTATTTAGGTATAAAGAAGGGAGGATGTGTCAAAATTTACCATAGATGACACATCCTCTTGTCTTCAAAAGAGTAATGTTTACTGGAGAATCCACATTAACTTGTTCACATCGTCCGAACCATTGTACTGACGCTGAACAGCTTCGTTGGCATTATCAGGATTGTAACTGAACTCAGCTTCCGGATACATCCATCTTGTAGGAATCTTATTTTTTTCCGTATTCAGGTTGGTACTCGGGTTGATAGGCAATACCGGATATCCGGTACGGCGATAATCATAATAAGCATCATACGGATGCTGCAGGAACGAGGCGAGATAACGTTGCAGCAAAATCATTTCCAGATCTTTCTCCTTGTCGCCGGACAACTGTATAACCGGTTGTGCCAGATACTCCTGGATATATTCTTGCGTTATGGTACGTCCGTGAGTATATTCTTCTTTATCGGGGGTATTGTCTGCTATGAAATTCATGCTGGCTTCTATACCTTTCTTATAATAAGTAGAAGCATCTTCCGAAATCCAGCCACGTACAGCTCCTTCTGCCAGAATAAAATTCTGTTCTGCATAACTCAGCCGCATCAAAGGCTCACCTTCCGGAACACGGGTATAGCGGAGGTTTGCCAGGCAGAACTCACCTTTTCCGTACAGCACGGAGATATTTGAATAGCTGTCCGAGGGATCAATCGAAAGATAAGCATCCCACTCGGAATCCTTTATACCTTTATCTGTCTGGGCTTTGGCGGGAGAAGCATAATAGAACATACGATAATCGTTGAACTTCTTCAGGTTATCGATAATCACACTCGACATCATCAGATAATCAGAATGTTTGTTCTGAGTGTAATAGAACGGATAAAGCTGTCCGGCCTTATTAGAGTATACCAACTGGAAGTTGTCCGCATTCGAAGTCATCAGTGAGCCCGAAGATACCAGACGGGCAAAGCGTTCTTTCACTTTCAGATCCGCATCCGTATCTTTCTTACACAAGTGAGTCAGCACTTTCAGTTCGAAGGCGACTACAGTCTTTTTCCAGTTTTCGGTGTCACCGCCAAAAATAGGATCACCGTCAAAGTCACTGCCCGATGAGAATAAAGTATACGCTTCTTCCAAATCTTCCAAGACTTGGCGCATCACCTCTTTCTGTGTATCGTATTTGGGTTTCTGAACGCCCTCTTCACCTTTCAATGCATCACTGTAAGGAATATCACCCACTTCCAGCGATTTATAGAACAGTTTATAGGCTTTCATAAACTTAGCCAGAGCTGCATACGAATCTTTATCTCCCTCATTGGCTGCATCGACCATCTTCTGACAGTTTGTAAGAATGGTATAGCCGTCAAAATCTGTCCTGCCAAACAAATTGTATTGTTCATCCGAAGCATTCTCCGACCATGCAATCTGTTTGCTCAGCATGCTGTGGTACACAAAGTTCTTAGCAGAGCCCTGTTGTGTAATATTCAGGATAAGTTTTGTAGCCAACATAGGTGCTGTCACCTTGGTTGCAGCATCGGGGTTCGTATTCAAATCATCAAACTTGTTACAAGATGCCAGAATCGTAGCACTTGCTGTAAGTAAAAGCAACGTTTTATTTATTAGTTTCATAATTTCCTTTTTTACAAATCAAACTTAACATTAAATCCGACATATCTCATAGAAGGTGAATTCAGGTCATCCGAATCCACATCCGGGTCAGCATACTTAAACTCTTTCATCCAAATCAATAAGTTCTGTCCGATCAAACCGAGTGTAACGCCTTTCATGTGAATCTTTTCACAAACTGACTTAGGCATTGTGTACAACAATGAAAGTTCACGCAATTTCAGGAATGTACAGTCATGCACGTTCTGGTAAACCTTACCACCTGACCATGGATTGTAATTCTTGATATAACTTTCATAGGATACCTGAGTGTCATTCGGTGCAAACACACGTGTATCGCTCACAATCTTTCCGGTTGTGTCGTATTCAACTTTACCCGATACTACTTTCACACCCTGGCCTACATAATTCTTTTTACCGTTCACTACTTCGTCATAACGCCATTTGTTATCACTATCGGGGTGTACACCGGTATTCCACATAGTCTGTTCCGTACGAGAGTAAGCCATACCGCCTACACGTCCGTCCAACGAAATTCCCAATGTCCAGTCTTTATAACGCAAGGTAGTACTGAGTCCCCAGATCCAGTCCGGATACTCATTACCCATCACTGACTGATATTTACTTTGTACCGGATATCCGTTTTCATGGATAATGTTTCCCTGGGGGTCACGTTCCCAATCGTAGATACCATACCAGTCCCAACGCTTGCCGGCAGCTACCCAAGGTTTCTGTGTAGAATATACAGGATCGACTTTCGCATAGAAATAGCGGTCACGGGCCCAGTTGGCATTCACTTCCCAATTCCAGTCTTTCGTCTGAATCAGAGAAGCAGTCAAAGAAACCTCCACTCCTCTACGAACCTGCTCTTCATCATAGTTCACCAATGTTTTAGTAAAACCGGACGAACCGCTGATAGTGGCTTCACGTGTCAGATTGTATTTCAGTTTATTGTAGTAAGAGATATCAAAACGCAAACGGTTGTCCCATACATTGAAGGCAGTACCGATTTCATAAGAACGTGCAGCGGTCGGTTCAAGCGTTGTACTGCGGATCATTTCCGGGTACACGGCTGTATTCATTCCATCCCACACATTCGTGCTTACACTGTAAGCCTGGTTCGTATCATAAATACCCAAGTCGCTCTTCGTTACTGTCCAGGCACCCCTGAGTTTCCAGAAGTTCAGCCATTCGGGCATCTTTAGTAACTGCGACATAATGATACTTCCCGATACAGCCGGATAAAAGTAAGAACGAGTCTCCGAAGGCAAAGTAGACGACCAGTCATTACGTGCCGTTACATCCACAAACACAGTGCTCTTCCATGAAGCTGAGAATTTTCCATAAATAGAGTTTACCTGTTTCTGCTTGTATGAACTTGAAGAGGCAATTGGGTCAACCGATGCTTTCAATGAATAATATCCCGGAATACTCAATCCGTTACGGGTATTCGATGAAATAGCGTCATCATAATAATAGTAGATCGTACCTCCGACAAAACCGTCGATAGCAAAATCACCGAAGCTGTGATTGGCAGACAGCAAAGCGTCACCATTGAAACTGAATCCGGTGGATTTGGATGTATAGAAGTATCCGTTCTTGTCCCATCCGCCGCGGGCGCTCATTGCGTTTTTCTTTTCCGTACGGCTGGCATAAGCATCGGCACCGGCTCTCATCGAAAAGTTCAACCAAGGCATGATGTCATATTTACCGGACAAGTAAGTGTTTACTTTATCGTAGTCATTGGATGAAGTCATTTCATGAGCCAGATAATAAGGATTATCATACCACACATCGTTCATCCAGTTCTGCTCTTCGTCTTTCTTTCTCCAATAGTTTTTATAGTCGCGTACATCATAATCGGTACCCGTCCATACCAACAGGTTGTAGATGTATCCACCACCACCATAGCCGGCTCCTTCTCCATTCGGATAGAAACGCTTGTTATAAATGGCACCACCTTCAAAACTCAGTTTGCCGAACTTCATATCCCCACCTACCGAGTAAGTAATCTTATTCAATCTCTGATTGGGATACTGTCCTTTATTATAAACATGCGACAGAGAAGAACGGAAGCTTCCATATTTACCGGTCTGGCTGATGCTGATGTTATTATTGGTAATGAAACCTGTCTCCAGGAAATTCTTAAAGTTGTCTTTACCTTTCGATACCAATGGCATCTCTTTCCATTCATAAGTATACGGATCATACTGTACAGCTGTACGGCCGATGTCCAGTTTATCACCCCAAACGAAGTCGGCAGCGGTATATTTACCTCCCTGACCGGTACTGTATCCATGTTGTACTTCCGGCAATACCAGATAACCGGCATTGAACATCGTACTGCTGTTTACCGAAATATTAAGTCCCTCCTGACTACCTTTCTTCGTAGTCACCATAATAGCTCCCGAACCTCCGCGGGCACCATACAGGGCCGATGCGGTAGCCCCCTTCAACACGTCAACAGATTCGATATCGTCTGCTGCAATATCATTCAGAGAGATATTGCTATATGGCACACCATCTACTACCAGCAATGGAGTTTCACCACGCAATTTGAGAGTTGGGGCTGTATTGAACTCCGTACTGTTGGTTACATTCAAACCGGCAACTTTACCAGTCAGTGAAGTAGCAATATTAACGGGCTTCACAGTAGACAGCTTACTTCCGCCCACTTTCTGAACGGCATATCCCAATGCCTTTTCTTCCCGCTTGATACCCAAAGCAGTTACAACCACTTCGTCTATCATTTCAGCATCTTCCGCCATCTTAATTTTCAACATGGTTTTTCCGTTCACCGCCACTTCCTGCTGCTGATATCCGATAAAAGAGACGATCAGTACACCATTGGTAGGCACTTCCAATTTAAAGTTACCTTCCACATCCGTAATCGTTCCGGTTCCCTGAGCACCTTTCAATTTGATGTTAGCACCGATTATAGGATCGCCTGCGGTATCTACGATAGTTCCCGAAACCAAAACCGTATTCTTTTTTTGTTGGGGAGATACCGCCAAAGACTGTGCGTCAGCCTCTTTGCGTACATGAAGAGAAATATAATTATCTGCAAAATTATAAGAAATATTATTTTTAGAGAGTACCTCTCTTAGTAAATCGGCCACTCTATGTGTTCCCTTCTTTACAGTTACCTGGCGAGAAGCATTGATTTCTGCATCACTATAGATAAACAGATAATCGGTTTGTTTTTCAATCTCCGCCATAAACTCCTTTAACGGAAGTTGATTTCGAGACATGTTTACCCTTGCATTTTGTGAGCTTACGCTGGCATGTGCCTGAAGAATAAGCAAAAATAACAGCAAGACTGTGCATTTCATAATTCGCAAGATTTGAATAATTTCACGTTGTTTAATTGCATAAGATAACAGCAATAAGTTTTTTTTCATACTTTTGCAATGTAATAAGGTTAATACTTTGTTGTTTTTTTATTTGGCTCTGCCAAATGTGTTGACTTTATCGGGAGGGAAAGGTGTACCAGACCATTTCCTCCTTTTTTCATTTCAAACTGTTTTTTTATATCATAGGCATCTGCTTTTAGTTAAGTATATCATTATATTTATCAATAAATAATTATTTCTTCTTCACTAACTATTTTATACTTGAAAGGCATAGCGCCTTGCAAGGCTTTTAATATACTCTCCAAAGAATCGCTTTGCCTGAATTTTCCGGAGATCCGCTGCGTCGCGTTGACTGACCGTTCTATTTTAATATTCACATCATTCCATAAAGCGACACTATTCAGTACTCTCCCGAACGGCTCGGACAGAAAACTGACAACTCCGTTCTTCAGATATTCTTCATTATCAAAGTCAGACTCCCGCTTCATCAACCGGTCTCCCCACAACACTGCCTTTTCTTTAGGCTGTAGAAACACTTCGTTCCTTATATCCGCCGGATCATAGATATGTACGCAACCTTCCACAAGATCGGTCTCAAACTCTTTACTATTTTTATAAGCCGATATATTGAATTTAGTTCCAAGTACTCGGATACGGTAACCTTTAGCCGAAACAACAAATGGCTTCTCGGGATTCTTTGCCACATCAAAATAGGTAGCACCGTCCAACTCTATTTTACGGTCCGTTTCATTGAAAGAGGCCGCAAAACGAAGACGACTACAGGGGCTTAGCCAGGCAATGGTTCCATCAGGTAATTCTATTTTTACACGCTGTCCCTTGGGAGCCGTAACTATGGTATAACTTTTTCCGAATTCCTCAGATAAATACAACTTCGCAGTATAGAAAGTTCCTACCACTAATACCGCGAAAACAGCAGCATATTTCAAAGAAACCGTTATCGCGCGCTTTAATCTTTTACGGAAAAGAAGTTGCATAAAATGCTGTTTCCCTTTACGGCTGGTCTCCGAATCATCCTGGCGGGAGAGTATTTGGGTCAACGCCACTACATTTTGCATCCGAAGAAATTCTTTCTTCAGAGCCTCATCACTTTCTATCCGGTCGAAGAGATCTTTTTTCTCTTCACAGGTCATCTCTCCTGCAAAATATTTATCTATCAGTTCACTCATTTTTAGGATATTCTATTAATAAGGCGTAATAGCTTTTAAAATCCACTAAAAGAAAAGAGACTTTTTTACGAAAATTTTTCCCTATCATGGTAAATTCCTATCAATCAATACTAAAGATTAAACACTTATATCTTTCCGTTTCTAAAATAATAAGAAAAAACCAAAGAACAAATGAGTTCTCGAATCCTCCCGGCTCCGATTGTTCATACTTTGATTGAAATAAAATCCATCCATAACCTAATTTACAATGAAGTTAAAATCGAATATTATCTCCATATACCGATGAAAGTACTTTAGAATCTACCTATAGAATTAATGTGAGTTATTCTACATAACCGACTCCGTATCAACAGAAGTTCAGAACGACCGGCACAGAAATTACCAAGAGAGTAAGCTAATTCCATAGCAAACATAACACATTATAAATAAGAACCTTACATCATTCTAAAGTATCTTTATCTCAGCCCGGGTATACGGGACGAGACAAGAAACCGACCATTTTCACTAAAAATACTAAGAAAAACAAACTGCTTTAAATGGTATAAACGGATAGGATAACAGATATATCTATCTGCATATCAAGAATATACTCTGAATCGGACTTGCCAAATCGAGGGTGGAAGATGAAAGATGAAGGTGGAAGATGGAAGGTCGAAATGCATTTTTCGTATGAGAGACCGCAAGGCTCGTTTGAAAAGAAAACAGTTCCTGCACCGGATGCTGAATAATCAGAATACTTGGTGATATTGAATTCCACTAAAATTATTATTCATACCTTTGTGGACCGTATTACAAAGAACCCAATCATATATGCAAAAAAGACTTATACATTTATCCATTATCTTCTTTCTGCTATGTCCTGCCCTGGTAGTTGCGCAGAACAGTCCTCTTGAAACTCAACTCAAGAAAGCCATAGAAGGGAAAAAAGCCGAAATAGGAATTGCAGTCATTATCGACGGGCAAGATACGATAACAGTCAATAATGATATTCATTATCCCATGATGAGTGTTTTCAAATTTCATCAGGCATTGGCATTGGCCGATTACATGCATCATCAAAAGCAACCTTTGAAAACCCGGTTATTGATTAAAAAGTCGGATTTAAAGCCGGACACCTATAGTCCGCTTCGAGAAACATACCCACAGGGAGGAATCGAAATGAGCATTGCCGATCTACTGAAATATACGCTTCAGCAAAGTGACAATAATGCCTGCGATATTCTTTTTAATTATCAAGGTGGTCCGGATGCCGTGAATAAGTATCTTCATTCATTGGGAATTCGTGAATGTGCTGTCATCCATACAGAAAACGATATGCATGAGAATCTGGAGTTCTGTTACCAAAACTGGACTACTCCATTAGCAGCCGCCAAATTACTGGAAATATTTCGCAATGAAAACCTTTTTGACAAAGAATACAAGAATTTCATTTATCAAACAATGGTGGAATGTCAGACAGGACAAGACCGCCTGATTGCTCCACTGCTCGATAAAAAAGTAACAATGGGGCATAAAACCGGAACAGGCGACCGTAATGCGAAAGGACAACAGATCGGTTGCAATGACATCGGGTTTATTCTTCTTCCCGACGGACATGTCTATAGTATAGCCGTCTTCGTGAAAGATTCCGAAGCAGATAACAGAGAAAACAGTGAGATTATCGCAGAAATTTCGCGCATCGTTTACGAATACGTAACGCAACAGATAGATTAACGCAAAGATATCAAAGAATACACCTCCGTTTACAATATCGATGCCCGATAACAAAACCGGCTACAGATACAACCGTTCACTATCACTATCGGTGACTTGAAAAATCCAGTATCTGTAGCCAGTTTGTAAAATCAGCTTTGTTTGTGCAACCTTTTGTTTCTACACATCCTCAAAGCATTGGTCCTATTTCTTTTTAGACTTCTTAATCTTTTGTGCAGGCACTCCTTCGAAAGTCATCTTTACAGGATTAATAAATCCATCCTTATCAAACGTCATTTTATCAATGCATGTCACACGATGATCGCGTGCATTATCATTCAGTGGACGACGATGATAGACTATATAATAATCATCTGTTCCGGGAGCATGCAGTAATGAATGATGACCGGCACTGGTAGCTACCGAAGGATCTTGTTGCAGAATCTTAGCTACCCGTTTAAAAGGTCCGAACGGAGAATCGGAAATAGCATAAGCTACAGAGTAATCGGGACCTCCCCAACCACCTTCACTCCACATAAAATAATATTTACCGTCTTTCTTGAACATAAACGGACCTTCAACATAGTTCTCCGGAGTCACTTCTTTATAGACAGTGCCATCTTCAAAAGGAACGAGCCCTGTAAAATCATCGTTCAACTGTACAACATTGCAATGCCCCCAACCACCATAATACATATAATAATGTCCATTATCATTGTATACAAACTGATCGATCGGTTGCGCTCCATTCACTATTTCATTAATCAACGGCTTACCCAATAAATCTTTATAAGGTCCTTCAGGACGATCGCTAACCGCTACGCCAATACCGCCAATCTCTCCTTCATGAACGTCATTCGCTCCAAAGAAGATATAATATTTCCCATTCTTTCTGATTACCGAAGGAGCCCACATCGCTTTCTTAGCCCATTTTACGGCAGTAGTGTCCAAAACTGAAGCATGTTTCGTCCAATTCACAAGATCTTTGGAAGAGAAACAATCGAAAAAAGTCTGATTTTCGTAAAGATCACTCCAAGTTGGAAAAATCCAATAAGTATCATCATAAATGATACCTTCCGGATCAGCATACCATCCTTGAAATACAGGGTTCCCACTTGCGGCTTTATGAGAAGCCACTTTCTTTTGCTGAGCAAAGCAGCAAGCACCGACTGTCAACAGAGCGATGCAAATAACTAAGTGTTTCATTGTTGTGTTTTGAATATAAAAATAAATAATGATTTGACAAAAATAGGGAATATTTCTCAGATAATGAAAATAAAGAGGGGAAAGTAGTCTTTCAAGTCTTCTTTTAATTTACGCAACGCTATGACAATCTGATTTTCAACCGTATTTGGAGAAACATTCAACTTTTCAGCTATCTCTTTATAACGGAGATTTTGCAAACGGCTCATAATAAATATTTCACGGCACCTCTCCGGTAAACGATTGATGGCATTATTCAGTATTTCTTCAATATCGGCATCCGAAAGACGATCATTATCAAATGCTTCCAATGAATACAGTTTCAATTGAAGTTCTCTGTTCTCTATTTCCGAAAGCGAACCTTTACGAACTTCACGGACCATCTCCTTACGAAAATAGTCTATACAACGATTTTTTGCTAACGTAAACAGATAGGCATTCAGATTCTGAAGAGTCTCAATGATATCTCTGTGTTCCCACAAATAAATAAAGATTTCTTGGACAATATTCTCCGATTCATCTTCCGAAATCAGATACGTCCTGGTAAAACGCAGCAACTTCGGAAAATAAATATCATAAATTTCAGAGAAACCGTCTTTTTTCATACTATTATCCTGTTGTAAGCTAAAGAAGCGATATTTATTACACAGGTTGCAAAGATATAAAAAGATTTAAAATTCATTATTACTAATTTATGAATATTACTCTTATCTTTGTGAAAAACTAACATAAATACAACATGAAACATTTAACAGTCTATTTTTTATTGGCATTGCAAGGAGTTCTGTTCAGTTTTTCGCTTTCGGCCGCAACTCCCCAAAATGCAATAGCCTATCATGATGGTAACGTGCGTTTTAGCGTCCTTACAGATGGGGTAATCCGTATGGAGTGGAGTCCTTCGGGTTCGTTTACCGACGATCCCTCTTTTGTAGCAATCCACCGCAATCTACCTGTTCCCAAGTACACAGTACAAAATAAAAATGCTACGGTAGTGATCAGTACCGCCCGAATGAAACTAAAATATAAGAAAGGTCAAGGCCCCTTTACGAAAGATAATTTAACGATCACATCAGCTAAAGGGATGTTCCCCTTTCAATGGACACCCGGAACAATACAAAAAGGAAATTTGAAAGGGACAGACCGTACATTGGATGGTTTTGAAGGAGACCACAATATATACAGCCACCAAGATATGAAGCTGGAAGACGGTCTTCTATCGACAGACGGATGGACCTTGATTGATGATTCAAAGAATTTCTTATTTGACAATTCGGAATGGGCCTGGGTAAAAGAACGTGAACACAAAGACGGACAAGACTGGTATTTTATGGCTTACGGGCATGATTACAAAGCTGCCTTAAAAGATTTTACTGTATTTGCCGGTAAAGTACCTCTTCCACCCCGTTATGCATTCGGTTATTGGTGGTCAAGATATTGGAGCTACTCAGACAAAGAAATGCGCCAATTAGTAGATAATTTCCACACTTATAATATCCCCTTGGATGTATTGGTAGTAGACATGGACTGGCATTATACCGATCCGGGATTCGGCGGATGGACAGGCTGGACTTGGAACCGCAGGCTATTTCCCGATCCCGCCAAATTTCTGGGTTATCTGAAAAGCAATGACCTGAAAATCACACTAAACCTGCATCCTGCCGATGGTGTAGCTCCATATGAAGAAAAATATCCGGAAATGGCACAATGGATGGGAGTAGATACAGCTAAACAGGAACGTATTCCCTGGGTGGTTTCGGACAAACGCTTTATAAACGGTATGTTCAACAAGGTACTCCGCCCGATGGAAAAACAGGGAGTGGACTTCTGGTGGCTCGATTGGCAACAATGGATGTATGATAAAAAAGTAGACAGCCTCAGCAATACCTGGTGGATCAATTATGTTTTCTTCTCAGACATGGAACGCAACCGTGACACTCGCCCGATGCTCTACCACCGCTGGGGAGGACTGGGCAATCACCGCTATCAGATTGGCTTCTCGGGAGATGCCGTCATCTCTTGGAAATCACTCGAATTCCAACCTTACTTTACCAACTGCGCTTCCAATGTGCTATACGGCTACTGGAGTCATGACATCGGAGGCCACATGTTCAAGGGAGGAGACAAAGAAATACTCGACCCGGAACTCTTTACCCGTTGGATGCAATATGGTGCCTTAACACCTGTAATGCGCACACACTCTACAAAGAATTCAGTTCTAAATAAAGAATTATGGAATTTCAAGGGAGATTATTTCGAAGCATTACGCAACTCCATTCTGTTCCGTTATCAACTGGCTCCTTATATCTATACAATGGCGCGTGAAACTTATGACAACGGTATTTCTATCTGTCGTCCAATGTACTATGATTATCCGGAAGCCAAAGAGGCATACGATTTCAAGAGTGAATACATGTTTGGCGAT
The DNA here is from genome assembly GCF_000025985.1 of Bacteroides fragilis NCTC 9343. Classification (NCBI taxonomy): domain Bacteria; kingdom Pseudomonadati; phylum Bacteroidota; class Bacteroidia; order Bacteroidales; family Bacteroidaceae; genus Bacteroides; species Bacteroides fragilis. The sequence goes on along the minus strand of NC_003228.3, from coordinate 1,457,519 downwards.
CAAATTCTGGTAGCACCTATCACCACCCCCATGCAGAACGGACTTTCTACTGTAAAAGTATGGTTACCCGAAGGAAACGACTGGTTTGAATGGACCACCGGAACCCTATTGAAAGGCGGACAGATAATAGAACGTTCGTTTACCCTAACCGAATATCCGGTTTACGTAAAAGCCGGTTCCGTACTGCCACTTTACAACCGTGTGAAGAATCTTAATAGTAATAGCGAAGAGATTATCGTAAACATATTCCCTGGAGAAAATGGTTCATTTACCTTTTATGAAGATAATGGTAATGATAAATATTATGCCAATGAATATGCTCGTACCCGGATGTACACTGAACGGAAAGAGAACCACTTAACTGTAACGGTAGGTCCTCGCCAAGGTAAGTATCGCAATATGCCAACCGACCGCCAATTTAAAATCAAGGTTTTGGGTTCTGCCATTCCGGAGACAATCACTATTAATGGTAATAGAGCTGAATATGAGTACATCGGCGATGAATTAGCCTTATTGATCACCATCCCTCAAACAGCATGTGATCAGGAAAAAACAATAGAAATCCAATACTCGACCTCCATTCCGGAATTAAACGACGGTATCGTTTCACAGTTCAAACGATTCAGCAAAGCAATCACTGCTTTAAAATACCGGGACGCCGGAATTGTATTGACGCCTACTATGGGAGCAACCGAAGCTACCAGCATTGCATTAACCTACTCGCCGGAACGTTTTAACGAACTGATAGAAACGTTTAAAAGAAACTACAGTCAAATGCCGGAGATGCTCAAAGAACAGAAACTGAACGAAGCCAATAGCCAATGGTTTATGAAGGCAATCGGCTGGAAGAAATAATAATATCACCAATATCGTCGGCAGGATGTATTTCTGTCGACGATATATACAAATTACATGTTTCACCAGACTGCACTTTACGCACTGCCTATAATTCACATCATAATGTATACCTTAAAACCAATTCATCACAGAGAAACACAAAATTTCCGGTAAGTTTACCTATTATTTCCACTCTCCATCCCCCTGTGGTAAATCACATTGGGGCTATTTCTTTCCCAAACGGCTAATTTACCGGATGAATTCGGATAAAAGATCAAATTCTTTTCAAAAAAACATTTATAGAACCTATTATATTCAAGTAATATCAATATCTTTGATAGAAATAGATATTACCTATTTATGGATTGAAATTATCTATTTGACAGGTAAATGATTTAGCTCTACATTTGTCGGGTAATAACACGGAAGAAGGGCTGTAAAAGACTCCACATCATTGAAAGCTTTGTTTCCGATAAAATCAAAATTATATGGAAAATAAAAAACTCACAGCAGCTAATGGTCGTCCTATCGCCGACAACCAAAACAGCCAGACAGCAGGACCTCGCGGGCCTATTATGTTACAAGACCCATGGTTGATTGAAAAACTTGCTCATTTCGACCGTGAAGTTATCCCTGAACGCCGTATGCATGCCAAAGGCTCCGGAGCTTACGGTACATTTACCGTCACACATGATATCACCAAGTACACACGAGCAGCTATTTTCAGTCAAGTAGGCAAGCAAACAGAATGTTTTGTACGTTTCTCCACTGTAGCAGGAGAACGCGGAGCTGCTGATGCAGAACGCGATATCCGGGGATTTGCCATGAAGTTTTATACAGAAGAAGGAAACTGGGATTTGGTAGGTAACAATACTCCCGTCTTCTTCTTACGCGACCCGCTAAAATTTCCTGATTTAAATCATGCTGTAAAACGCGATCCACGCAACAACATGCGTAGCGCTAACAATAATTGGGATTTCTGGACCCTGTTACCCGAGGCTCTTCATCAGGTAACTATCACCATGAGTCCGCGTGGCATTCCGGCTTCCTATCGCCACATGCACGGATTCGGCAGCCATACTTACAGTTTCCTAAACGCAGAAAACAAACGAATTTGGGTTAAGTTTCATCTAAAGACTATGCAGGGCATTAAAAACCTGACTGATCAGGAAGCTGAAGCAATCATCGCCAAAGATCGTGAATCGCATCAACGTGACCTATACGAAAGCATCGAACGGGGTGATTTCCCAAAATGGAAGTTCCAGATTCAGTTGATGACTGAAGAAGAAGCAGATAACTATCGTATCAATCCGTTCGACCTTACCAAGGTTTGGCCACACAAAGATTTCCCATTGCAAGATGTAGGTATTCTTGAATTGAACCGTAATCCGGAAAACTATTTTGCAGAGGTAGAACAATCGGCTTTCAATCCGATGAATATTGTTGAAGGTATCGGCTTCTCTCCCGACAAGATGTTGCAAGGACGATTATTTTCTTATGGTGATGCACAACGCTACCGATTGGGTGTAAACTCAGAGCAGATACCGGTAAACAAGCCACGTTGTCCGTTCCACGCCTTCCATCGTGACGGAGCAATGCGAGTGGACGGAAACTATGGTTCAGCCAAAGGTTATGAACCGAATAGTTATGGCGAATGGCAAGACTCGCCTGAGAAAAAAGAACCGCCTTTAAAAGTTCACGGAGATGTATTCAACTATAACGAACGTGAATATGATGACGATTACTACAGTCAGCCGGGTGATTTGTTCCGACTGATGCCTGCGGATGAACAACAATTATTGTTTGAAAATACCGCACGCGCCATGGGTGACGCAGAATTGTTCATCAAACAACGGCATGTACGCAACTGCTACAAAGCTGATCCGGCTTATGGCACAGGAGTAGCTCAAGCATTAGGTATTGATCTGGAAGAAGCCTTGAAAGAATAATCTAACTTCTTCGATATGCGCCTCAAATGTGATTCCGTTACATTTGAGGCGCATTTACATAAAGAAAGAACAACAATCTCACTATAATTTATCCTTATCACAACGCCTTCCACAATTTCTGAAAATCACTATATTTACCATAGCACACCAATACGTCATCCGGACGTATCTTGGCATCCTCCGGCAATTCGTTTACAACCTTGTGCTCCACCAAAGAAATGCCCAGGCAATTCTTGATCGTATTGGAACGCTTCAATCCGATCAACTTCAAATTGAATTCTTCATCTAAATTCAGCTCGTTAACAAAATAGCCGACAAACTTCTCGGGAACATTGAACTTAACCACATAATATTCCGAGTCTACCCGAAAGGTTTCCATCTTTGTACCAAAATCCAATAGCTGCACCAAACTCCGAGCCGCATCTTCCTCCGGAGTCAAAATCTTCTCCAACCCAAAAGCCTCAAGTACCGCTTTGTGAACCCCATCAATGGCACGTGCATAAATATGCTTTACCTGCTTTTGCTTCAACATAGCCACCACACGAATTGAAGCTCCGAAATTTTCACCGATAGCGACAATCACCATATCAACACTGTTGAGAGGCAGGACGGAAAGAGACTGCTCGTCCGTCGCATCGATCACAAAGGCGGTGGCAATCTTATCTTTTATGCTATCTACCCGCCCTTCATCCAAATCAGCCCCTATCACCTCGTGCCCTAAGGTAGAAAGTTCTTCGGCCAACACATGACCGTAATTTCCAAGACCAATAATAATGTATTTCATAATGAATTCAACTGATTAGTTTATGATAATGTTATCGCTCGGATAACGGTATTTCGTATTCTTTTTCTGTTTCACAATGCCCAGTACCAGTGTAATAAATCCCACACGGCCGATAAACATAAGCAATGATACCAGCAATTTACTTTCATCACACAGCAAAGGAGTCGCATTCAGACTGGAACCAACCGTACTGAGAGCCGACACACATTCAAAGGTCAGAGTCATGATAGACATCTTAGGCTCCAGTATACTTAAAATAAATATAAATACAAACAAGATTCCTAATGAAACAACCACAGCCGCATTGGAGCGACGAATAGAATCGTGCGACAATTCACGACCGAAAACCTCTACTCTCTCTGTTCCTCTCAAAACCGCAATCAAGTTGAGTGAGGCCACGGCAAACGCATTTACTTTCACACCACCGGCCGTAGACTGTGCCGCACCACCAATCCACATCAGAACAATATAAAGCATAATGGTCTGTATACTGAGTGAAGTCAAATCGACACTGCTGAATCCGGCCGTTCGGGGACAAGTGGCATTAAAGAAAGCCTGTGTCCACTTATCAGCAATCGACATACCGGCAAACGAATGATTCCACTCAAAAATTGCAATGGCCACCGTGCCGAAAACAAGCAATAAGACAGTCATTATCAGAACAATCTTGGTATTCAGGTTAAATAAATGGTGCACCCGGTGATTGTCCCATTGACGGGTACGAATCAAACGCCAGAAGCGACGGGCATGGTAAACAATAATATCTTTGAAATTAACAAGAATCGGGAAACCGATTCCCCCAAAAATGATCAGGAGCGACACGGTTATATAAAGCCAATTATGATTAGTCATTACCATCGGATTACCCAAATTACCCGGCAATGTAGAAAATCCGGCATTACAGAAAGCAGAAATAGAGTGGAAGGCAGAAAAAGCCAGTTCATCCTGTACATCCATCCCCAGTGTACCATGAATACTGAACCAGATAGAAAGCATACCGACTCCCTCAATCACCAGAGTGAAACCTAAAATATATAATAAGGTAGAAAGTAATGACCCCAACGAATTGGAACTTACCATATCACGTACCACTAACTGATTGTACAGAGAAGTATTTCCCATGAAGAACATAGCAAAGAAACTGGTCAGAGTCATGACTCCCAAACCGCCGATCTGAATCAGCAATATGATCACTGTCAGTCCCGCCGGAGTAAAGGTGGCAGACACATCAACAGGTACCAGCCCTGTTACACATACGGCACTGGTAGAAGTAAACAGTGCATCGACCCACGATAATGTAACACCGTCTACTGTACAACGAGGCAACATCAACAATCCCGCTCCGATTAAAATAATCACCAGAAAGCTGGCAGCCAAAATCAGAGAAGGATTCGTCCGCCTTCCTAAAAGGCGTACCAATCCGTTCGATAAATTCAAAAGAGAAAAAAGTAACAGCAGGACAATGTGATAAAAGTAGCCGTGTAGGAACTCCCACAAATGCAAGATAGCCCCTCCTTCTTCGGGACGATGAAAAATGACCGGTATCAGAGTCAGATATAACAACCAACTCAGTATCCAGGCAAGTTTCCGGAAATTCTTTTTCGTATCCCTGTATTCAAGTAATATATGCAGGGTGACATCAATCAAGAATATAATCCAGACCGTCTTATAGAGAAGATGTATTTTCGTAACTTCATGTGCAGAGAGCGTAAAGCCATGTTCATAGATCACTCCCACTATCAGCATAATGGAGGCCAGATAGGTGATGATTGCCATTAATCGTAACAAAAGTCGTACGTAAGGCTGCAATAATTTATTCTGATATAAAAAGAATTTATGATAAATCTTCATCGGATTGCATATTAATTGAGTCGCACAAACTTAACTAAAATAACAAACATATCCGATTCTTTGTTGCTGAAATCATATAATTCTTAAAAATTATACTTACTTTTGGCATCAGAATAATCAAATAACTACAATATTATGAGCGACAAGAAAAAAAGGTACATGCTGCCTGAAGAAGAAATTCCACACTATTGGTACAACATACAAGCCGACATGGTGAACAAACCGATGCCTCCGTTGCATCCGGGAACCAAACAGCCATTAAAGGCAGAAGACCTGTATCCGATCTTCGCAGAAGAACTTTGCCGTCAGGAGCTGAACCAGACTGACCAATGGATCGAAATACCGGAAGAAGTTCGTGAAATGTATAAATATTACCGTAGTACTCCATTGGTTCGTGCCTATGGTTTGGAAAAAGCATTGGGTACGCCGGCACATATCTATTTCAAGAATGAAAGTGTCAGCCCGATGGGTTCACACAAATTAAATTCCGCCATCCCTCAAGCTTATTATTGCAAAAAAGAAGGCGTACAAAACGTAACAACTGAAACCGGAGCAGGACAATGGGGAGCCTCTTTGGCCTATGCCGCTAAACTCTTCGGTCTGGAAGCAGCCGTCTATCAGGTAAAGATCAGCTATGAACAGAAACCTTACCGCCGCAGTATCATGCAGACTTATGGTGCCCAAGTGACCCCATCCCCTTCAATGTCAACCCGTGCAGGAAAAGATATCCTGACTGCACACCCCAATCATCAGGGATCATTAGGGACCGCCATCTCCGAGGCAATCGAACTGGCACAAACCACTCCTAACTGCAAATATACATTAGGTTCCGTTTTGAGCCATGTCACCCTTCACCAGACAGTGATCGGTCTGGAAGCCGAAAAGCAGATGGCAATGGCTGGCGAATATCCTGATATGGTGATTGCCTGCTTTGGTGGCGGCTCCAACTTCGGTGGTATCGCATTCCCTTTCATGCGTCACAACATACTTGAAGGTAAAAAGACACGTTTCATCGCTGCCGAACCGGCATCTTGCCCGAAACTTACCCGAGGCAAGTTCCAGTACGACTTCGGTGATGAAGCCGGATATACTCCACTGTTGCCTATGTTCACATTAGGACATAACTTTGCCCCGGCCAATATCCATGCAGGCGGACTTCGTTATCACGGTGCCGGAGTAATCGTTTCGCAACTCCTGAAAGACAAACTGATGGAAGCAGTAGATATCAGTCAGTTGGAATCATTCGAAGCAGGATGCCTGTTCGCACAAGTTGAGGGAATCATCCCTGCTCCTGAATCATGTCACGCCATTGCAGCCACCATCCGTGAAGCCAATAAGTGCAAAGAAAGCGGAGAAGAGAAAGTAATACTGTTCAATCTGTCCGGCCACGGACTGATCGATATGGCTTCATATGACAAATATCTGTCCGGCGACTTGGTAAACTATTCGCTTACAGACGATGATATCCAAAAGAATCTGGACGAAATAGGAAACTTAGCTTAATCATTAAGACCATCTGAGCTTTTGCCCCATAACAATATATGTAATGAGTGATTACATATATTGTTATGGGGCAAAACATATATTGTTATGGAAATGTTATCTTTGCAGACAAATCAAAGAAAAGAATTATGAAATATATCGGAGCACATGTCAGTGCATCGGGAGGAGTAGAGTTTGCTCCTGTTAATGCACATGAGATCGGGGCCAATGCGTTCGCCCTCTTCACAAAAAATCAACGCCAGTGGGTCAGTAAGCCTCTAACTGAAGATAGTATTCGTCTATTCAAAGAAAATTGTGAGAAGTTCGGTTTTGCCCCCGAATACATTCTCCCACATGACAGTTATCTGATCAATCTGGGACATCCTGAAGAAGAAGGATTAACTAAAAGTAGGGCTGCTTTCCTTGACGAAATGCAACGCTGCGAACAACTGGGATTAAAATTACTGAACTTCCATCCGGGAAGCCATCTCAACAAGATATCGGTAGAGGAATGTCTGGACCGAATTGCAGAAAGTATCAATCTGGCTTTGGAAAAGACCAAAGGAGTAACCGCTGTTATTGAAAACACGGCAGGACAGGGAAGTAACCTGGGAAATGAATTCTGGCAGTTGAAATACATCATCGACCGCGTGGAAGATAAAAGCCGTGTAGGAGTGTGCCTGGACACCTGCCACACCTTTACAGCCGGTTATGACTTTCTGAATGATTATGATGACGTATTCGGAGAATTCGGTGAAGTGGTCGGATTTGAATATCTGCGGGGAATGCATCTCAACGATTCAAAAAAAGAATTGGGAAGTCGTGTAGACCGTCACGACAGCATCGGTAAGGGATTAATCGGTTTCGCTTTCTTTGAGAAGCTAATGAAAGATCCCCGTTTCGACAACATGCCGTTGATTCTGGAGACTATCGACGAAACACTGTGGCCCGAAGAAATAGCCTGGCTGAGAGAACAAACTCAATAAATATTGGCCATACTTACCAAAGGCTCGTATAATTTTTCAATATCTTGTGCATCCATCTCGATCTGCACCTGATCCCCCGGAACAAGTTTCTGCTTTGCCGGGGGTATATCTTTCCTGTCCCGGTGTATATTGATAATTTCACAACGTTCCGGCAACTGTATTTCATTGACTGTTTTCCCATCAAAATACGAACCACTCATCACTTCCACAGAGAGTGTATAACGTTTCTCTTCCTGAAATTCAGGAGAATTAATCATATCATCATAAAGTGTCACATTAAACGGTTGTATCTGCAACATTTCCGTAAAGTAATAGGTCAGTCCACCCACGACGATAGAAGGATAGAAAACTTCCAAATGTCCGGTGATTTCCGTAATCAAGACAATGGCTGTCAGAGGAGTCCTGATCACAGCAACTAGAAAGGCAGACATACATATCAACATAACATAACTGATATTTTCGTATCCGATGATCCCCTGACGTACCAGAATCAAAGCAACTATCTGCCCGATCAACCCTCCGGTAACCAAAGTGGGAATGAAACTTCCTCCCGGCAATCCGGATGAAAATGAAAGTACGCTAAAAACAAAGTGCAGAATCATCATCCCCACAATCCACATAATATGAGTATCGGCATGCATCGCCTGTCCCAACAAGAATTGCTCACCTCCACCGGTTAAATTCACCTCAGTAAGCGATATTAAGTAAGCTATAAACAAGAGGTAGAGCATCTTAACATAGGCCGGATGCTTGATTGCGGGATAAAGTCGCTTAAACCAAACAGTAATAACCGAATAAATCTTACCGGATACGGAAATCACTGCAGCCAATAATAAGAACAGTTTAACTTGTGAAAAAAAAGTCAGTCCGGGAGAAATGGCATCAATCTGAAAATAAGGATTGATAGGAAAAATCATACTTGCCACACCGCCGGCCACCACTCCCGCAAGCAAAGTAGTTATAGCAGTCTTGGGGGCATCAAAACGTTCGATAGACTCAATAACCAGTAAAGATGAAGCCAAAGGAGCGGCAAAAGCAGCAGCCAACCCGGCACCGGCACCGGCTGCCAGCAGTTGTTTTCGTTCACCGGCCAATACTCTTCCCCACTTCGATACAAGGCACCCCACATAAGAACCTATCTGGACGGAAGGTCCTTCACGCCCTAAAGACAATCCCGCACTCAAAGCCAGCACTCCTCCCACAAATTTAGACACCAATTCAATAAAAGGATGTTTGTAAGAGATACGTCCATTAATAACCCCACGGGTTTGAGGGATGCCCCCACCGGTGATTAAAGGCATTTTTTTCACCAGCCACATAACAAACAAAAGTATTCCCCATAAGGACAAGAAAATAGGAATATGCCAATACCAATGTGGATGTGAATCAAAAAAATCTCTACGGGTATTGAAAAACAATTGTAGCAGATAATGATAAGGAACAGCAACCAGTCCTGTCAACAGTCCTACGAATATACTGACAAAATAAAGACGAGCATCTATCAGCTTCAGCTTCCATACCCGCCATTTCCTCATATCCTTTAAATCATCTGATTTCCCAAACATATCTCTGTCCGTTATACCGTTGCAGTGTACAACAACTAAGAGATAGCTTGGTTTCAAACGAAGAGTTAAAATTGGTTCAAACGAAAAAAGGCCGTCACAAGCACTTGTCTTGTAACGGCCTTTTGTATGTAGACCTATTGATAACCGGACTTACTTCACTTCTTCAAAGTCAGCATCCTGAACATTATCGTCTTGTTTGCCATTATTTTGTCCGGCATTTGACTGACCTGCGTTCATATCCGGACCGGCCTGTGCACCACCTTGTGCACCGCTCTGAGCGTACATTTCGGCACTTGCAGCCTGGAATGCAGTATTCAGTTCAGCCATAGCGCTATCGATAGTTGTCATATCCTGAGCCTTGTGAGCATCTTTCAGTTTCTGGAGAGCAGCCTCGATCGGAGCTTTCTTATCTGCCGGTAACTTATCACCCAATTCCTTCAACTGAGTCTCAGTCTGGAAGATCAAACTGTCAGCCTGATTCAGTTTATCAATCTTCTCACGTTCTTTCTTATCAGCCTCTGCATTAGCCTCAGCTTCAGCCTTCATTTTTTCGATTTCCTCTTTGCTCAAACCGCTGGAAGCCTCGATACGGATAGCCTGTTCTTTACCAGTAGCCTTATCCTTTGCAGATACTTTCAGAATACCGTTGGCATCGATATCGAAAGTTACCTCAATTTGAGGAACGCCACGACGTGCCGGAGCAATTCCAGTCAGATTGAACTGACCGATTGATTTATTTTGTGCAGCCATCGGACGTTCACCTTGCAGAACGTGAATGGTAACTTCTGTCTGATTGTCGGCAGCAGTAGAGAATGTTTCGCTCTTACGTGCAGGGATTGTAGTATTAGCGTCAATCAATTTAGTCATCACACCACCCAGTGTTTCGATACCCATTGACAACGGAGTAACATCCAACAATACCACACCTTTGATTTCATCAGTCAGCACAGCACCCTGAACAGCAGCACCTACAGCTACAACTTCATCCGGATTAACCCCCTTTGAAGGAGTTTTACCAAAGAAATCTTCAACCAGCTTCTGTACAGCCGGAATACGAGAAGAACCACCTACGAGGATTACTTCATCAATATCCGAGTTACTCAAACCTGCATCCTGCATTGCTTTCTTACAGGGTTCAAGACAAGCCTGAATCAAGTTGTGAGCCAAAGATTCAAATTTAGCGCGAGTCAGCGTCTTAACCAAGTGCTTAGGTACACCACCTACCGGCATAATATACGGCAAGTTGATTTCAGTGCTTGTAGAAGAAGACAATTCAATCTTCGCTTTTTCAGCAGCTTCTTTCAAACGCTGCATAGCCATCGGATCCTGAGTCAGGTCGGCACCTTCATCGTTCTTAAATTCCTGAACCAGCCAATCGATAATAACCTGGTCAAAGTCATCACCACCCAAATGGGTGTCACCATTTGTAGAAAGCACCTCGAATACGCCGCCACCGAACTCCAAGATAGAAATATCGAATGTACCTCCACCTAAGTCGAATACGGCAATCTTCATATCTTTATGAGCCTTATCAAGACCATAAGCCAACGCAGCCGCTGTCGGTTCGTTTACAATACGTTTAACTTCCAAACCGGCAATCTGTCCGGCTTCTTTAGTTGCCTGACGCTGCGAATCAGAGAAATATGCAGGAACGGTAATCACAGCTTCTGTTACTTCTTGTCCCAGATAATCCTCAGCTGTTTTCTTCATCTTCTGCAGAATCATTGCTGAAATTTCCTGTGGAGTATACAGGCGTCCGTCAATATCCACACGTGGAGTGTTGTTATCACCTTTCACTACTTTATAAGGAACGCGTGCTATTTCTTTTTGTACCTGATCCCAATTCTCACCCATGAAACGTTTGATAGAGAAAATTGTACGGGTAGGGTTCGTGATAGCCTGACGTTTTGCAGGATCACCGACTTTACGTTCTCCGCCATCTACAAATGCCACAATAGAAGGAGTCGTACGTTTACCTTCACTATTTGCAATTACTACAGGTTCGTTTCCTTCAAATACAGAAACACAAGAGTTTGTAGTTCCTAAGTCAATACCAATAATTTTTCCCATGATCGTTATTCTTTTATTTATTATTATTTCAGTTTCTTTTGTCCGGTTGTTCCCGCACCCCCTTCAGGAGTTTGTCTTAAGCGGACGACTATAAAAAAACAAACCTTGTGCCAAAAGGTTGAGTAAGATCGAAAATGACAGGACTCTGACAGAAAGTCAGATTTTGACATTCTATTGTCACTTGAAAGATGAAAAAAAGTCAAAGTTACAGGGAAAATAAAATAATAATTCCCCGCCCTGTAACAGACGAGGAATTATCGTTGAGATGAAAAAAAGAAAAAGTAATAGTTAGATCCTGTTTTCGAACATCTCTTATTTCTCTACACCCATCGATATGTCTCTGACAGCAACAAACCTAAGGATGGACTTAGAAAAGCATTCAATCTTTGTTCATACAAACTTGTAGATTCAAACAGGTTCTTAAAATTTTTCAATCCATTCTTCAGGTACAGCAACACGAAAACATCCCATAGAATGAAAACGGATCCTTATCCGAAACCCTGTGTCCGAAGTATCCAGTTCGCCCACTAACCCAGTCAAAGGACCTCCTGTAACACGAACCATTGTGGCGGATTCCAAGCAATCGGGTATCCATTCCACAGCGGTATCCATTTGAGAAAACAATAGTTGATAACTTTCCACCTGCCATTCCGGAACACGATAATCCCAGATGTTTTGAGGAATAATCAATCCTGATATTCCGGATAACTGCCGAATGTCGGACAATGACGTCCAAATAAGGACGCAACGAGCTATTTGTGGACATAATGCCTCCCTGGAACGTCCCTGCCATTGATAAGTAATTTTACGTAGTGGAAGATAGTTTCGGACTTTCCGCTGATCCAGTTCTTGCTTCACGCGTTGCTCTGCCCGAGAAGCAGTAAAAGCAAGATACCAATGACATGACTGTTTTTCTGTCATTTCGGGCCTTTCGTTTGTATTCATCTATTTCTTATTTTGTTAAACTCACCATCGAAGCAACCATCGCAGCTATAGAAGCAATGGAGCTACTCATGCCAACAGCTCCTGCTGTAGTCATTTTCTTCCGTTCTCCTTTGCTGGGCACAATTATTTCACACCCGGGTTCAATGGCATTTGCCGTATTTCTTCTCAATCGGGAGACTGTACCATTCATATATACAACATAAGCACGCCGTTTCAAGGCCCGGTTTTCAAAACCACCGGCTTGTCCTATATAATAATCAATTCCACTTCCTTTCTGATAAAGCACAGTATTGGGGTACATCACAGCACCGTTAACAGTCACGGTACTGACATATTTAGGAACAAAAAGTACGTCGCCCTCCCGTAATACCAGATCTTCATCCGATTTCGGCTTTGCCAGAGCTTTTTCAAGTTCAATACCGACAGAGTAAGTCTGATCCACTTCCAAAGAAGATAAAGAGACCGAATCTTTTCCGGTTCCCTTTGTTGCAAACCGAACTGCATCTTGCTTTTGCCGGATTTCATCCGCTGTCATCCTGCGCATCAGACGCGCACCTTTCGCATAGGCGCTCTTCGATAACCCTCCGGCTTTTGCTATCAAGTCACTCAGCCGTTCATTCTTTTTAGTCAGCGCATAGTTTCCTGTAAATGTAACTTCCCCATTGACCGTCACATTTGCCTGCTTTTGATACCCTGGACTTCTACGTACAAACACCATATCATAAGGTTCCAATTTCAGTGTATTGCTCTCTCCTATCAACAGTCCATTTTTCAATTCTACTGTAAAGCTTTTCCCTATCACAGTAGAAGAAGAAACACTTTTAGGATCTTTAATTCGTCGTGACACATCGATACGAACAGTCGAAGCCGATTCCAATAATCCGCCAGCTTTTAAAATCAAGTCCTGAACACTCATATTCCGCGCAAAGGGAAAATAACCCGGTTTTGCCACGTCACCATAAATGAAGAGAACTCCTTCTTTTTCCAATTCCTTTATACTTGAGATATAGAGTACATCATTCTTTTGCAGAGGTAAATCGGGTGCAGTTCCTGCCATAAGTTTTTTCAGATCAACAGGAATCATTTCATGAGACAGATCTTCACGCTCCCGCCTCAACAAGGCTCTATTAAGAAAAGCATCTCCACGAAGACCTTCCGCCTGTTGTATCAGCCGCTTTATAGTCCCCGTCACACTATCCAACTGATACATGCCTGCACGATAAACCGCTCCATGAATTTCTACTTTATTTGAAAAACGTCCCAATACCGCCTCAACGGACACTTCATCGTTATCAGTCAGAATAAAGTTATCGTAATCCTGTTGGTCCACATTATATATTTGCTTCTCCCTTCCGCTACGACGCACCAGACGAACCGTATTCCGATAAGCATCTCCGGTAAATCCACCCGTATAACCAATCAAAGTAGCTAAACTTTCTCCATGTTTCATTTCATAGATCATCGGTCTCTTCACCTTTCCCGATATACCAACCAAATTTTCATAAGGGGATACCAAAACCACATCTCCTTCCGACAAACGTATATCATCTGTAAGTTTTCCTTTCATAATATACTCATACACATCCACATCAGCTACTTTCATACCACTTCGTACGACTTGAATGGTTCGTAAACTGCCTATACGATTAACTCCTCCGGCACGATACAAAGCATGAAACACCGATGCAAAAGCCGATAACCGATACGTACCGGGAACTTCGACCTCTCCCATCACATTGACCATAATGGAACGTATTTTTCCTAACGTCACCTTGATATGTGCCGATTCTCCGGAGATAGCTGCATAAATCTTACTAAATTCATGCCGCAAATATCGTTCAGCCTCCTCCATATTCATACCACTCAGGTAGATAGGACCGATATTCTCCACCATGATATTACCTTCCGGAGAAATAGTCTCTCGTACCGTATTTTCCGAAGTTCCCCATACATCAATAATCACTTCATCCCCCGGCCCCAACCTATAATTTTCCGGAGTAGGAATATTTAAATTTGGCTCAAATGACAAATTCCGGCTGGCAAATATATTGCGTCCAAAAACCTGGAGTTGTTTACTCTGCTCCGTACCATTTTGTAACTCTTCCTGTTGAGCCTTTGTCCATCCGATAAATGATAGCAACAGTAAAAAGACTAATACTTTCTTGCCCATCTTTCTAACTCATTCTATAAAATTATTTTTCTTCTTAAATCTCCGAAAATCATAAAGTATCCATATCAGACAAGCGAGTAGTCCCAATATCACACTTCCAAGAATACATCCTAATAAAACCATAGCAGTTAACTATTTATAAATTCTCAATAAAACATTCTTATTATCAGCACATTATAGTCCAAAAGATGTGTTTTTAAACGTACGTTTAAAAACACATCAAAAACGAGTGATTTATTACGAAAAAGGATACATAAAAATGAAAAGAGAAAATATAAACCCTAACAACTATCACCTATTTGAAAATGAGGTTATTTCAATTAAAATAGAAGTAAAAAACAAGTCTTTTTATTAAACACTTTGTATATTTAAATATTAGCCCTATCTTTGTGAACAAATAAACGTACGTCTAAAAACACATTCCACTTACTTTCTTTCATCCCCGATTTGATAGCATTTTCCCAACTTAGCAGACTTATAATCCGGAATAATCTTGTATTTTTGCGCCACGACTATTCAAAATTCAGATATGATGACCCGATTTTCTTTTGTCCTTTTCGCATTAATCTCACTTCTGCTAACCGCTTGCCAAGATAAGCAGAAAGTAGTTTCCAACACCGAAAACGGGACTTCCGTGCCACTTTCATACGCCCAAGGATTTGGTATAACACATTCCTCCGGATACACCACAATTACAGTATACAATCCCTGGAAACCAGGAGAAATTTATGATACCTACTATCTGGTGAAAAACGAAGGCCAGGCAGTTCCTACTGACGGACTAAAAGTAGTAATTCCTCTAAAGAGTATAATGACCAACTCAGCCACTCATCTGGGATTCCTCGAACTTCTTGGAGAATTGGACAAAGTCACGGGAGTCTGCAACTCAAATTACATTTATAACCCTACTATCCTTCAAGGTGTAAAAGATGGAACAATAAAGGATTTAGGTGACGCTTTCAATCTGGACATAGAAAACCTACTTCTACTACATCCGCAGGCCGTAATGACTTCTGCCTACAATGCCGAGGATGAAAACAGCCGGCGTATGAAACAAACAGGATTACCCATTTTGTATAATATCGAATGGCAGGAGAAGTCCATCTTGGGACGTGCAGAGTGGATTAAGTTCATAGGAGCTTTTTTCGATAAAGAAAAGCTTGCTGACAGTATCTTTAGTCAGATAGCAGAACAATACAATGAAATCAAAAAGAAGGCTGAAAAATTATCATACGCTCCTTCCATTCTTTCCGGACAAGATTATAGGGGAACTTGGTCCATGCCAAGTGGAAGAAGCTACAATGCGCAACTCTTTCGCGATGCAGGTGCCAACTACTATTATGCCAATGACACCACAGTTTCCGGAAGTATATCCAGTAGTATCGAAGAAGCTTTGATACACTTCAACCAAGCTGATATCTGGGTAGGTGTACAAGCCAACACACTCGAAGATTTGGGAAAGATGGATCCCAAATACAAACTATTTAAATCCTATAAAAATGGTAATGTATATCATATAAACAAACGGACAAACATTACCGGAGGAAACGATTATTGGGAAAGTGGAGTAGCCCGCCCGGATCTGTTATTGAATGATATGATTAAAATCATTCATCCGAGCCTATTACCAGAGTACGAATTGACCTACATGGATAAATTAAAGAGTAAATGAAACACTACCGACTGTTTTTACTATTAATAGGATTGTTAGTTTTGGCCTTTCTGGCAGATATCGCCATCGGAAGCGTTAGCTTGTCTATACGTGACGTATGGAATACTTTTATCGGTAGCAACGATAACCTTATCTACCGGGAAATCATCTTGAACCACCGACTCCCTAAAGCACTGACAGCCATTTTGGCAGGAGCCTCACTCTCCGTTGCCGGAGTGTTAATGCAAACTCTGTTTCACAACCCACTGGCTGGTCCCGATGTGTTGGGAGTAACTTCCGGTGCCAGCTTAGGAGTAGCCTTACTGATTCTCGGCACCTCTTCTCTTCCGTTGTGGCTCATTACAGGTTGGGGACAAGTGACTGCTGCTATTATTGGAGCTATAGGGGTTTTATTATTGGTTATTATTGTCTCTATCAAAATTCCTCAAACCATCTCGTTACTGATTATAGGTATGATGTTTGGTAACTTTGCCGGTGCCATCGTGAGTATCCTGCAAAGTATGAGTAATCCGGATACCCTGAAACTATTCATCACCTGGACCTTTGGAAGTCTTTCTTCAGTAGGCTGGGAACAGATGAGCGTGATGGCACCTGTCATTGCCTGTGGAATTCTGACTGCATTACTATTACAAAAACAACTCAACATCTTGCTGCTGGGAAAAAACTACGCCAACGGATTAGGGGTCTCCGTTCCTCGGCTGCGGCTTTGGATTATCCTGGCTACAGCACTCCTGGCAGGAACCTCCACTGCTTTTACCGGTCCCATAGCCTTTATCGGCATCACGATGCCTCACGTAGCCCGTGGCTTATTCGGCAGCCCCAACCACCGCATCATTCTTCCAGCCTCCATGCTCTGTGGTGCCATCACACTGTTAGTCTGCGATTTAATTTCCCAACTACCCGGAATGCAAGGTACCCTACCTATCAACGCGGTTACTGCCTTGTTTGGATCCCCTATTATCGTATGGATCATACTACGGAATTCATATATCAATAAATAGAAGTACACGAATAGACTATTTTCACTGGAGTACAAGACTACTTAATGAACTAATGTGACTGTCTAGTATTCCATTTACAAAGATACTTTCTGCATCAGCCTACTATATTCAAACGCAAAGGGGATGCTTGTAAGCATCCCCTTTGCGTTTGAATATATCACTAATAAGAGAGCAGGTCCCTCCATCAAGCGTTTTTTTATTTTTTCACAAGTACCATTACCAGTGTTCCGTCTGCACTATAAAATCCGATACCTCCTCCGGATAACACATCGAATGACTTCACCTCGTTGATAGCTTTCATCACTTTGCCTTCCACTTCCATATCAGGACAAGCCATCATAGTAGAAATAACATTAGGGAAAGAAATGGAACGGGGATTCTCCTTATCTGTTTCAAATCCTCCATTAATCAAATTACATCCCGCATTGCCATGAATGGACTTCTTCCTCACGTCAAAATTGATAAACGGTTGTTTTTCCATACCCGAAGGGATAGCTTCTCCATTCACTTCTTCGATTTTCCATTCACCATTCAAAGCAGACAACTTTACATCCGAAGCTTTCTTCTGAAGAACGACTACCGGACGATTGGAAGCGTTGCAAAGAGCCATATTATGTTTACCCAGTTTTTTATAACTCTTCACCTGTCCCAATGCATTCAGCACATTTTGTTCTGTCGTCATATCCGGACAAGCCATACGGGTACTCCCCAATCGGCTCATATCGATAGTACCGGGTTTTGAATTGAGATCTATAGATCCCATCATACGGTTACAACCACTATTACCATATACTTTACCCGTAGCTGTATCAAAACCAATAAACGGCAATTCCTGATTTTCTGCCGGCACAATGGCTGAGCCATTCACTTCAATGATATTCCATTCACCATTTAAAGATGATAAAGAAGCGGCTTCTTTTGTCGAACCGCAAGATGACATAGCGAATACTGCACTCACCATACAAATTGAAAGTAATACTTTTTTCATTGTCATACTGTTTAAGTTAAATATCGGCGCAAATATATAAAAAAATAACATAAAGTTGATACATTTGCCGAATTAAGATAAACAGAACAAACAAACGAATAGTTCAATTTAACAAAATATAATCATGAAAAGACGCCTCAGAACCTTATTACTCCTTCTTTTGATAGCCACCAGAACATTACTTGCACAAAACAGCCATTTTGCAAGTTCCTCCTCCCCCGGCTCCCTATCACCCGATGAAGAAACGGATTTCATAACAACACATTTCCCCTTAAAGCAGTTATGTAAATGGACACCCGGAATGAAGTTTATGTTCATCCCCGATAGTAGTGATGAATTCGTCCCCATATTATGCAAATATGAAGATGGGAAAGAAGTCGACAACGATTTGCTCAAAAGTAAAACGCTGGAATATACCGGTTCGGAAGAAACTGTACATGAAACGTATATCGGCAAGATTTATACTTCCCGATTCATATTCCAGTGTGAAGATCATAAATACTATTATGAGATGAAAGATGTCAAACTGAACGATTTGTGTGATCAAAATCCGTATGCCAGCATCCCTGCCCTCGTCTATCTGCAAGATGTAAACAAGGCCAAGGAATTATTAATTGGGAAAACGCTCTATACGCGTACTACCATAGCAAAAACAGACGATGCCAACAGCTATTCAGAATATAGAGAAGTCAATATCGCGAAAGGTGAACCTGTCAAAATTACAACAATAGATGTCGGTAACAAGTCCTTCCCGGTAAAAATCACTTTTATTGACCGCAAGGGAGTTTCTTATTATATTGATGTAGCCATGTCCAGGACCAACTCCGGTATGGAACCTGCAGATTTTCAAGCGGAGAAAAGAATAAACTATTTTCCAAATGCATTTTCTTTCACCAATCCGGATGTCAAAACCAGAGAGTCTATCCAGTCCAAATACATCGGACAGTCTGTTTATCCTCAAAAGACAATTCGGGTCAAGCAAACAGAGTTATTACGTTATACCCCATTACATATCAAAGATGTACAACCTGAAAAGGCAGGAACATCAGCTACACTCCTTCTGACAGATATTCAAGGAAACACATATCAAGTCAAAGTAGATTTGAAATATGATCCGATCCTTAAAAATGAAGATTTCATAGAGGACCTTTTCGGATTCTCCGACATACGAAAGAAATATCCAAACATTAGTGAATCCAACTGGCTTATGCTTGCCAAAGGAGAAGTAAAACCGGGCATGACAACCGAAGAATGCAAATTAGCAATAGGAGAACCGATAGAAATCAGAGTTCGGACAGACACCCGCTTTGAAACCTGGTTATATAGAGGAAAGATATTGGAATTTGAAAATGGCATCTTGCTCCGGGCTAAATAAAGAAACTTAAATCGTCGAATATTCTGAAATAATGCCGTATATTTGTTCCATCAACAATTCTTAAATTCTTAATTTAAAATTCTTAATTAAAGAAATGGGTAGAGTTCTTATTATCGGTGCAGGCGGTGTAGGTACCGTTGTAGCACACAAAGTGGCACAAAATGCCGATGTATTTACTGATATCATGATCGCCAGCCGCACGAAGTCAAAATGTGACGACATCGTGAAAGCCATCGGCAATCCCAACATAAAAACAGCCCAAGTGGATGCTGATAATGTGGACGAACTGGTAGCACTCTTCAACGATTTTAAACCGGAAATGGTCATTAACGTTGCATTGCCTTATCAGGACCTGACCATCATGGAAGCCTGCCTGAAAGCAGGAGTCAACTACCTGGATACCGCTAATTATGAGCCTAAAGATGAAGCTCACTTTGAGTACAGTTGGCAATGGGCCTATCATGAACGTTTCAAAGAAGCCGGCCTCACCGCCATTTTAGGTTGTGGATTCGATCCGGGAGTAAGTGGTATTTATACGGCATATGCCGCCAAACATTATTTTGATGAGATTCAATATCTGGATATAGTAGACTGCAATGCCGGAAATCATCATAAAGCTTTTGCAACAAACTTCAATCCGGAAATCAATATCCGCGAGATCACCCAGAACGGACGTTATTATGAAAATGGCCAATGGGTGACCACAGGTCCACTGGAAATTCATAAAGATCTGACATATCCAAACATCGGTCCCCGTGATTCATATCTGTTGTATCACGAAGAATTGGAATCATTAGTCAAAAACTTCCCGACCATCAAACGAGCACGTTTCTGGATGACATTCGGTCAGGAATATCTGACTCATTTGCGTGTGATTCAGAATATCGGAATGGCGCGTATTGACGAAATAGATTACAATGGACAAAAGATCGTTCCGCTGCAATTCCTGAAAGCCGTGTTACCTAATCCTCAGGATTTGGGTGAAAATTACGAAGGTGAAACTTCTATCGGTTGCCGCATTCGTGGTCTGAAAGATGGCAAAGAACGCACTTACTATGTATATAATAACTGTAGTCACGAAGAGGCATATAAAGAAACAGGTATGCAAGGAGTAAGTTATACCACAGGCGTACCGGCTATGATCGGTGCCATGATGTTCTTTAAAGGCGAATGGAAACGTCCGGGTGTAAACAACGTGGAAGAGTTTAATCCGGATCCGTTTATGGAACAATTGAATAAACAAGGCTTGCCTTGGCACGAAGTATTCGATGGAAATTTGGAACTGTAATCAACATAACAATATGCCTATTGGCTATGCCTAACCCTAAGTAAGTCAATCGGCATATTTATTATTGGAAGAATCATCAAAAATGAATGTAGGAGATAAAGCCCCAGAACTGCTGGGTATCAATGAAAAGGGTGAAGAGGTACGCCTCAACAACTATAAAGGAAGAAAAATCGTCCTTTATTTCTACCCTAAAGATAACACTTCCGGCTGTACGGCCCAAGCTTGTAGCCTTCGGGATAATTACGCAGAGCTACGTAAAGCCGGATATGAAGTGATCGGTGTAAGTGTAGACAATGAAAAGTCACACCAGAAATTTATTGAGAAAAACAATCTGCCATTCACCCTGATTGCCGATACTGATAAAAAATTGGTAGAGCAATTTGGAGTATGGGGAGAAAAAAAGCTATATGGCCGTGCTTATATGGGTACTTTACGTACAACTTTCCTTATCAATGAAGAGGGAGTTATCGAACGGATCATCGGACCCAAAGAAGTAAAGGCCAAAGAACACGCTTCACAAATTTTATAAATCGATCATTATGGCAAAGAAAGAAGACGAATTAAACTTTGAAACAGATAATAATAAAATGGCATCAAGCGAAAAATTAAAAGCCTTACAGGCTGCCATGGACAAGATAGAGAAAAGCTTCGGTAAAGGTTCTATCATGAAAATGGGTGAAGAAGTGGTAGAACAAGTAGAAGTAATTCCAACAGGTTCGATAGCACTGAATGCTGCATTAGGCGTAGGCGGTTATCCCCGTGGAAGAATCATTGAAATTTATGGTCCGGAATCATCCGGTAAAACGACACTGGCCATCCACGCCATTGCAGAAGCACAAAAAGCCGGTGGAATTGCCGCTTTCATTGATGCGGAACATGCTTTTGACCGCTTCTATGCGGCTAAACTGGGAGTAGATGTGGATAACCTGTTCATCTCGCAACCCGATAACGGAGAACAGGCGTTGGAAATTGCAGAACAATTGATACGCTCTTCAGCTATTGACATCATCGTAGTGGACTCTGTAGCCGCCTTGACTCCGAAAGCTGAAATTGAAGGGGATATGGGTGACAACAAAGTGGGCTTGCAAGCCCGCCTAATGTCACAGGCATTACGTAAGTTAACATCAGCTGTAAGCAAGACTCGTACAACCTGTATCTTCATCAACCAGTTGCGTGAGAAAATCGGTGTAATGTTCGGTAATCCGGAAACAACAACCGGTGGTAATGCATTAAAATTCTATGCTTCCGTACGTTTGGATATCCGCGGTTCACAGCAGATCAAAGACGGTGAAGAAGTGATTGGTAAGCAGACGAAAGTCAAAGTTGTGAAAAATAAGGTAGCTCCTCCTTTCCGCAAGGCAGAATTCGATATTATGTTTGGTGAAGGCATATCACATTCGGGAGAAATCATTGACCTGGGAGCGGATTTGGGAATTATCAAGAAAAGCGGTTCATGGTATAGCTACAACGACACAAAATTGGGCCAAGGTCGCGATGCAGCAAAACAATGTATCGCCGACAATCCAGAACTTGCTGAAGAACTGGAAGGACTGATCTTTGAAAAGTTGAAAGAGCACAAGTAAGTGTAATCAATAAACAACGATCGGCAGTGTTCTATCGGACAACCGCCGATCGTTTATTATATATCTTAATTCATCATATTCCGTTTTTCCAATGCCAACGAATAATATTTATTCAGCAGCATAGCCCACTCCGCTACCAACTCGATAGGTATGCCCGGACCATTTTCATCGTTAGATTCGGCAAACATCCTTAACCGGTCGTCCAAGATAACCAAACGTCGTATCTCCGGCTCTCTCTCACCTAATACTTCTACAATAATGTCCAATTTTGTTGTTTCATTTTGACTCATAGTATCTATTTTTAATTCAGTCATTAAAAGTACATCTTTTTCGCCAAAGATCTTCATCTTACTTATTCTTTTTTCGCTTTCTTTGTAACAAAATTCCTCCCGTTACGTCTTAAGGATATAAACATTGACAAGAACGAACACATGGATACCGAAAGTTTTAAAAGAGAGTTTCTACCCTATCATCGCAAGCTGTACTGCGTGGCCTATCGGCTATTGGAGAATGCTGCTGATGCGGAAGACTTAGTGCAAGAAGCCTATCTGAAGTTGTGGGATAAACGGGAAGGACTGTCGGTTATCAGCAATCCTGAAGCATTCAGTGTCACTTTAGTAAAAAATATGTGTTTTGATTTGCTTCGTTCAGGAAAGTATGTTCTGTCCCGACAAAGCGTGGAGCTATCAGCCGCCCAAGATGTTTTTCAACCGGACAATCTGGAAGCACGTGAAGGGGTACGACAAATAAAAGATATTATTGCCCACTTACCCGAACAACAGCAACGAATCATAAATATGCGCGATATTAAAGGTTGTTCATACGAAGAGATAGAACAAGTCACTGGATTAAACTCTATAAACGTCCGTGTGCTACTGTCACGGGCAAGAAAAAAGATACGTGAAGAATTTAATAAATGGAATAATTATGAAAGTCGAAGAAATTGAAAGGCTGCTCGCCGAATTTTATGAGGGGACCACTACCGAGAGCCAAGAAGAGGTGCTGAGAAATTATTTCAGAACAACGGAAGTGCCCGGACATCTGCTGAAGGACAAAGAAATTTTTCTCAATCTTTGCCCAGATGCCGACCAAGATATAGAAGTTCCTGCACATCTGGAAGACAAACTAAATCTGCTGATTGACGAAATGGCCGAGAAAGAACAACACTTTTTCCGCCCCAATAACTCCAAAAACAGCTGGCGCTGGATTGGAGGGGTTGCAGCTACCATATTATTGCTTATAGGCATTGGATACGGGATTGACAATTTAAGCAAAAATGTGTGCCCACCCACCCCACAAGATACATTCTCCGATCCGGAAGAAGCCTACCGGATGTTACAGGCAACTTTACTGGAGATTTCTACCAACCTCAACTATGGACTCAATGAGGTGAAAGAAAGCCAGATAGATATGAGAAAAATACATCAAGAAGTAAGAAATGAAATTAAAAAATAAACAATTATGAAAACAATGAAATTTATTTTGGCATGCGTACTGCTATTGTCACCTCTGCTTTGCCAGGCACAAAAAAACTTATTCAACAAGTACAATGACATGAAAGGGGTATCCTCTGTTTATATCTCTAAAGCAATGATGGAATTAAATCCGAATCTATTTATGAAGGACCTTTATATAGGTAAAGTAGCAGAACATTTGAACTCTGTCCAAGTGCTCTCTACACATGATAATAAGGTACGTGAAGAAATGGCCAAAGATATCCGTTCATTGGTGCAATCATCCAAATACGAATTATTGATGAAACAAAAAAGTACGGTTTCCGGTTCGGAAGTTTATGTAAATCGCAAAGGAAGTAAAGTGAAAGAACTGATTATGGTAATGAACGGAGCATCTTCTCTAAAATTTGTATATATGGAAGGGGACATGACTACGGATGATATCAAGAAGTTAATGTTATACCAAAGCACCAGTCAAAACTTTATAATATCAGGAGATCTGTTTTATGCAAATAATAAACCGGTTACTTACTTTAAAAAAGGAAATTCGGACAATCAAAAAGACATGGCAGAGTTAAGCGGAACCTATAATTTAAATTCGATAGATACGAATTATAAAGAAGAACTAAGTACCTTAAACGACAAATTAAAAAGAATTGACCAAGGGCTCAAAAACATGAATATAAAGTAGAAAATCATAAAATAGTTATTATACAATAAGGTACGATGCCCAAATACATCGTACCTTATTGTATAATAACTATTTATCCTGAAATTAGAACCAATAAATATAGGCCAGAGTGCTCAAACTGATCACTACCCACAGAAGCACTCCTTGTATCAAAGGTTTGATGCCTACGGACTTCACAACATCCAATGAGAGAGAAGCTCCAATAAAGAACATAGTGATAGTCAATGTTTTGCGAGCCAACCCATTGATAGCGGCCCCCAATTCAGGTACACTACCCAACAAATAAGTATTCACAATCATAGCCAATACAAAGAAGAAGATAAACCAAGGAATACTAATCTTCTGCCCTTTGCTCTTAAATATGAACGAAGTAGCAAATGCCATCGGAATAATCCAAAGAGCACGTGTCAATTTGATGGTAGTAGCAACTTTCAAAGCTTCTTCACCGTATGCTGCACCGGCCCCCACCACAGAGCTTGTATCATGAATGGCAATTGCGGCCCATGTTCCAAATTCATGCTGACTCATATTTAAAGCGTGTCCGATCACCGGAAATATAAAAAGCGCAAGAGCATTCAATATAAATATAGTCGCCAATGCCACAGACATTTCACTATCATTAGCCTTTACTACAGGCCCTACAGCAGCAATAGCGCTACCACCACAGATAGCAGTTCCTGAACTGATGAGATAAGAGGTGTTACGATCTACCTTTAAAAACTTACGCCCAATGAACCATCCTAAAATCAGAGTGCCAATTACTGAAACAATCGTAAACTCCATTCCTTCTTTACCGGAAGCAAGAGCTGAATGTAAATTCATACCAAACCCTAATCCTACAACAGAATATTGTAATAGATATTTAGATGTCTTTTTGTTAAATTTCGGATGGGCCTGTCCACAAGTCAACGCAAAAGCTAATCCTAGAAAAAGAGCCAATGGCGGAGTAACCCATGTAGAAAATGCTTGCAAACCGGGAATATAATCCAACATTAAAAAGAAAGTCAAAATAGAAAGCAAAGAAACATAGACCGTTTTGTTGTTTGTCCTCAACGTTTTCGTAATAGCTGATACCATATCTTATTATCTTTATTTATTTTTCGGGTGCAAAGATACGGCTACTTGTCGGTATATGCCAATTGCATCTAATTATACTCTATAACTTTTTGTTATGATGCATAGCAAACTGCATCAAAACTTGTGATAACCCACTCTCCTGTCCTTGCGGTTGTGCAAAACAGAACTCACGTAGCATTGGCATACCTTTAATCTCAATAACACGAAAAGTACCTGAAAGTAATTCACGACTGATAGAACGGATAGAAACAATTCCGATACAATCTGTATGTTCTAAAAACAACTTGATACTCTCTGTACTGCCTAAATATAAAAGTACATTCAAGGATGATAATTTCATATTATGTTCGGACAAAGCTCTCTCAAAAACATCCAGTGTGCCCGAACCTCTCTCCCTGAGTACAAGCGGAATTCTGGATAGATCCTCCGGAGTTATCTCATCAGGCAATGAAAGCTTGCTACCTGTATGAACAACTGCCACTAATTCATCCTGTAAAAATGTAGTATATCTAAGATTGGGCAAGCGACAAATGCCCTCTACCAGCCCTAAATCAATGCGATGCTCCTGCAAAGCAGCCTCTATCTCTCTGGAATTCCCATTCAATAATGAAAGATTTACTTGAGGGAACTTGGCTATAAAATTAGCAAGCAAAGGAGGAAGCACATATTGAGAAATGGTAGTACTGGCACCCAATTTCAAATCGCCTATATATTCGTTATGCAGCAAATGCATTTCGTATTCCAACCGCTTATAGTCCTCCAATATCTTTTCACTATGCTCCTGCAAAAGCTTACCCGCTTCTGTCAAAGAAATCTTATTTCCCTGCCGATCGAATAACCGAACCTGATAACAAGTCTCTAATTCCTGAATATGTTTAGTTATGGCAGGCTGACTGACAAACAGCTCTTGTGAAGCCTTAGTGAAACTGAGGTTCTTAGCAACGCTTAAAAATACTTTCAGACGAAAATCAGACATAAATATAAAGGCTTATTGTCAATATTACAACTCTTCTCCCCTGATTCCCAATGCTTGCATCACGGGATATGCCAACATTTCCCATTGATATCCTTCAATACTCTCCTCCGGTTCATTCATACGGAACTGAATGGTTTCCTTATTCTTGACACCTTTTAACCGTTCCATTACCTTATCACCATATTCTTCATTGAAAGAAACCAAAATCAGCCGTTCCACATCGGCAGAATCTAAAACGATACTCAGCAGATCCAAATATAATTCTTCACGAGATACCATTTCCTCACAAGGTACACTGGCAAAAGAAAATTCTCCGAACTGACTCTTAAATGCCACCCCATTCAATTCTGCCGATAAATCGGAAGGTCGGCAATTAGACAACTGAGCCGAATCTTTATCATATACCATTAATATTTGAATTTGATTATCGCCTACTGCCATACCTGCATCAAGTACTATATAAGTTACCAGTTCCGAGAGATCAATCTCTTGCAGTTCACGCATCAAGGTTTTCTCAAAGTACTTCTTCAGATCCGTCACAACTAGATTCAGAAACGCTGCATCAATCAGTACCACATTCGAAGGAAACTTTATTTTTTCGTCCATATCGTAATTCCTTAATAATTATATTGAGGGCATAAAGATACAACATACTTCTAAAATGCTCTTACATTCGGACACAATTTCCTCTACAAAAGAAAATATATGACATTTTGACTTTTATTTTTCTTAAAAAGCTGAAAAAAAGTCAGTTTTTACCCCATGGCAAATCTTTTGCGCCTCTAATAGTGTTATTGAAAACAAGAATAAGAAAGGAGAACAAACGATATGAACTTTAACAATTTTACCATTAAATCTCAGGAAGCTGTACAAGAGGCTATTAACCTGGCACAAAGTCGGGGGCAACAAGCCATCGAAACGGCTCATATCCTGTATGGAGTGATGAAGGTAGGCGAAAATGTGACTAACTTTATCTTTCAGAAGTTAGGACTGAACGGACAACAAATCTCCCTCGTACTCGATAAGCAGATCGACTCTTTCCCAAAAGTTTCCGGCGGAGAACCTTACTTGAGTAGGGAAGCGAACGAAGTCTTTCAAAAAGCAACGCAGTACTCCAAGGAGATGGGCGATGAGTTTGTTTCATTGGAACATCTTTTGCTGGCTTTACTGACAGTAAAGAGCACGGTATCTACCATCCTGAAAGATGCAGGAATGACCGAAAAAGAATTGCGTGGTGCCATCAGTGAATTGAGAAAAGGAGAAAAGGTGACCTCTCAGTCCAGTGAAGATAATTACCAGTCACTGGAAAAATATGCCATTAACTTAAATGAAGCAGCCCGTAGCGGTAAACTCGACCCTGTGATCGGACGTGATGAAGAAATCCGACGGGTACTTCAGATTTTAAGTCGACGTACAAAAAACAATCCTATACTAATAGGTGAACCGGGTACCGGTAAAACAGCTATTGTTGAGGGATTGGCACACCGTATTCTTCGGGGTGATGTTCCTGAAAACCTGAAAAATAAACAGGTATACTCACTTGATATGGGCGCACTCGTTGCAGGAGCTAAATATAAAGGAGAATTTGAGGAACGACTGAAATCGGTAGTGAATGAGGTGAAGAAATCAGAAGGTAATATCATATTATTCATTGATGAAATCCATACTTTGGTAGGGGCAGGAAAAGGAGAAGGTGCTATGGACGCAGCTAATATTCTGAAACCTGCACTTGCCCGTGGAGAACTACGCTCTATCGGTGCTACCACTCTCGACGAATATCAGAAATATTTTGAAAAAGATAAAGCTTTGGAACGTCGTTTCCAAATAGTACAGGTAGATGAACCAGACAATCTGAGCACAATATCTATCTTACGTGGATTAAAAGAACGGTATGAAAATCACCATCACGTACGTATCAAAGATGATGCAATCATTGCTGCCGTAGAATTAAGCAGCCGGTACATCACTGACCGTTTTTTACCCGATAAAGCAATTGACCTGATGGACGAAGCTGCCGCAAAACTTCGCATGGAGGTGGATTCTGTCCCTGAAGGATTAGATGAAATCTCACGAAAGATTAAACAGCTGGAGATTGAGCGAGAAGCTATAAAACGGGAAAATGATGAACCGAAATTACAGACAATCGGCAAAGAATTGGCTGAATTGAAAGAACAGGAAAAGTCATATAAAGCAAAATGGCAAAGCGAGAAAAGCCTGATGGATATAATCCAGCAGAACAAAGTTGAAATAGAAAATCTTAAATTCGAAGCTGACAAGGCAGAACGTGAGGGAAACTATGGCAAAGTTGCAGAGATTCGCTATGGCAAATTGCAGGAACTGCATAAGGAAATTGAAGATACCCAGAAAAAATTGCACGAAATGCAAGGGGATACAGCCATGATAAAAGAAGAGGTGGATGCTGAAGACATCGCTGACGTAGTATCCCGCTGGACCGGAATTCCTGTAAGCAAAATGATGCAGAGTGAAAAGGACAAATTGCTCCACCTTGAAGAAGAATTACATCAGCGTGTTATCGGACAAGACGAGGCTATCGCAGCTGTGTCTGATGCTGTACGCCGCAGCCGTGCAGGCTTACAGGATCCCAAACGACCTATTGGTTCCTTCATCTTCCTGGGCACTACAGGAGTTGGTAAAACCGAACTTGCCAAAGCGCTTGCCGAATTTCTGTTTGACGATGAAACGATGATGACCCGTATCGACATGAGCGAATACCAGGAGAAGCACAGCGTTTCGCGTTTAGTTGGAGCGCCTCCGGGATATGTAGGATATGACGAAGGCGGACAATTGACAGAGGCGATCCGTCGCAAACCCTA
The DNA here is from genome assembly GCF_000025985.1 of Bacteroides fragilis NCTC 9343. Classification (NCBI taxonomy): domain Bacteria; kingdom Pseudomonadati; phylum Bacteroidota; class Bacteroidia; order Bacteroidales; family Bacteroidaceae; genus Bacteroides; species Bacteroides fragilis. Next base: position 1,427,941 of record NC_003228.3, on the reverse strand, counting down.
TTCTGTAGTATTGTTTGATGAAATCGAGAAAGCACATCCGGATGTATTTAATATCTTGTTGCAGGTACTCGATGACGGACGGTTGACAGATAACAAAGGCCGTGTGGTAAACTTTAAAAATACAATCATCATTATGACCTCTAATATGGGTAGCAGCTACATACAGAGCCAGATGGAAAAACTGAACGGCGCCAACAACGAGGAAGTAGTGGAAGAAACCAAGAAAGAGGTAATGAACATGTTAAAGAAAACCATCCGTCCGGAATTCCTAAACCGTATCGATGAGACTATCATGTTCCTGCCATTAACAGAAAAAGACATAAAACAGATTGTCTTGTTACAGATTAAGAGCGTACAAAAGATGCTTGCCGGTAATGGAATAGAACTAGAACTGACAGATGCGGCTTTGGATTTCCTCTCACAGGTCGGCTATGATCCGGAATTCGGTGCACGTCCTGTAAAAAGGGCTATTCAGAGATATTTACTCAACGATCTATCGAAAAAATTATTGGCACAGGAAGTAGACCGTAGTAAAGCAATCATTGTAGATGCACAAGGAGACGGATTAGTTTTCCGTAACTAAAGAATTAAAAGGTAATAAACAACAGCGATTTGCCGGTATGCCTTATGGTATACCGGCTTTTCTTTTTTTTAAAGTTCAATAAATGACTCTCCTAACTTCCACCGGATAGGATAAACAGTGAATTACAAGCACATACATACCTTTTTGAGGTAATGTAAAAGTAGCAGAAGATTTTGTTGAGTGAATTTTCCCTATTAACTCACCCTGCTCACTATACAGATATACCATTGTATTAACATCCAGATGCTCTAACGATAAAACTCCGGTAAAATCATCCAGTTTCATACAAATTCCGCTATTTCTTGCTGCTTTCATGCTCTTTTCCTTCCTTCTATCCCTCCCGGTTCCCTCGAAAGAATCTTTCGTATATAAAAAAGCGTGGGAACGTTGTAATTATCGTACCTGAGGCTCTGGACTGCCACTATTCAAATAATGTACAACAACCCACGCTCGATACTATATATTTGCATATACAGCAGAGCATGAGCGTTCGTTACATTATTCCTGAATAGTGAAATTGTCCAGATTTCAAGTACAGAATAATATCTTAAAAACGCTTTTGTTCTTTTTGTGTAATATTCCTCGTAACACTGACTCTTCAGGTTCCGACGGATTGCAACAAAGATAATTAAAAAGCCCTGAATACGACAAATAAGTTCTCTAAAATATTCTATGCAAATTTCATATAGTCCTGCAAGAACAGCTTAAAAAAACTTTTGTTTATAGAGATATAATAAAAAAATAAAAGCACAATACCCTTTAATAAAGGACATTGTGCTTTTAACTAAAAGTGTGGTAGATTTATTCTGCTTCAACGGCAGTCTCTTCACCAAAGTCTGTAATTCCGTTAGAGACTAAGATATTATACCACAAAATCAATTTCTTGATATCATTGGTATATACTCTGTCACGATCAAAGTCAGGCAAAACCTCAGCCAAATATTCACGTAATTGCTCAGAAGTAGCTTTCTTCACATCTATAGAAGCGATAGCTGCATTTTCTTTTTCTTTTATTGAACGCAACACGTCACGTAAAGGCACTTCTGAATCGTTTGTGTACATTGCTATATCTGCCAGAGAGATAATTTTTTCGTTACCATAAGCAGGGAAACGTTTCTTAGCTGCATCAATTGTTTCTACAATCAACATATTTTTACCCTGCGAAATAAGCTTATACAACCCCGGTTTGCCGGAGATAGACAAAATAGTCTTTAACATAGTATATTACTTTTATATTAGTTATTTTTTGCGGAGCAAAGGTAATGAATCTTTTGATATAGAAAAGCAATTAGCTCTAAAATCTGTGGTATCAACGGCTTTTCACCATCGTTTATTATGACGAAAGAAGCCCTCTCACATTTTTCTTCATCACTCATTTGGCTCCGGATACGCTGCATAATCTGCTCGCATGAAGCATTGTCACGCCGCACCGCACGTTCTACCCTGAGTTCCAAAGGCGCGTAGACCATCACTATACAATCAACTTCATCCGCAAAGCCCGATTCTATCAGAATTGCCGATTCCATACCTATTATATCCAGACAATCTTTGTGTGAACTCCATTGCCTGAAATGCTCCTTAACCCTCGGATGTATGATTCCATTAACCTGAGAAGCATGCGTCGAAGAAGCGAAAAGATATGTGGCCAGTAAAGTCTTATTTAATTTGCCGCCAAAAAAAACCTCCTCTCCTACTAAATCACACAACTCTTTACGAATAACAGGATCAGTGGCCACTACTTTCTTTGACTCTTCATCCGAGATATAGACAGGAACTCCCATCACTTCAAGTAAATGTGAAACGACACTTTTACCACTACCGATTCCGCCGGTTATTCCAATTTTAATTGCCATCAGAAGAGAGTTGTTCTATCAAAAAATCAACCTGTTCCGGATGGATTCGCACATGACTTACTCCACGTGGAAGAGATTTCAATTTTACAGTATATTTATCAGTACCCAATTTCAAAAGTTCTTCATAAGAAACATTCACAACAAAGTCACTTGCGTTAACTTCGCGAAAACGACTTAATCCAACTTGAAACGTAACCTGAACTTTAGATGGAAATGCCCTCAACACCTTATCTGCAGGAAAATTGATACCACGTAATAAGACTTCAACTGTTTTCTCCGTATATATATCCACGGGTAAAGTCAAATCAATAGCCCCGGGAACAAATTTGGCCCCCTTTACTCCGGCAAGCGCTATTCGCTGCTTCAATGTATCCATTACATTTTCAAAATTAACTTTTTGCGTATAAGCTGCCGTTATTGTATCCAATATAGCCACAGGGGCATATACCAAAACAGAATCCGGAGAATAGATCGTATCGGAAATATAATATTGGCGCCCTGCAACGACTTTACCTTCCAATTTGACAGGCACTAGTTTAGACTTTCCGGTAGAATAGATATACTCCAGAGTATCAGGCTTTACAGACAGCAAACGGGTCGATACATTAAGTTGTCCTGCTATTTTTTTCTCAAGTTCCGACGCATAAATTTTCACATGATTATCAGGTACTTTCGACTCGGAAAAATCGATATTAACGGGAAAAAAGCTTTTACCCAACATATAGTTCAGCAACACCGTTCCTTTATCTTTTACTTTAATGCGGAGTTCAGAAGGAGGTTCAGAAGTTAAAACCACATGATTGGGCACTCCTTTCAGACGGACAGGAATAGAAAATTCTGCTTCATAATCATTGTTTAACGTTTGAAGCAACCAAAATCCACCTGCAATAAAAAAGAAAAATAAAAAAATTAAGAACTCTCTGCTCTTATCACTAAGCAGAAAGTCCTTAATCTTTCTTGATAATTTTAAATAAATATACTTTATGTTCCTACGTTCGAACATAGGCTTTATTTATTTTTAGTTCCTTATTTCGTAGCAGACTGACTGTTGGCAGCAGAAGCATCTGCAAAAATAGAGTTCTTATCTATCTTAATTTTTACATTAGAAGCGATTTCAAGAACAATGTAATCATCATTGATTTCCTTAATCACACCATGAATGCCACCAGCAGTAATCACATTCTGGTTAACCTGGAGAGATTTGCGGAAATTAGCGATCTCTTTCTGCTTCTTGTTCTGCGGACGAATCATGAAGAAATACATGATAACAAACATTGCTATCAGCATGATCCACATCAAACTACCGTCAGGGCCAGCAGCAGGAGCTTGAAAAAATACAGTTAATAGGTTCATAAAATAATCAGTTTTATTAGTTTTTTAATCTATTTAGACAAAGGTATTAGTTTTTTGTCAACTTACCTTCTTTTTTTAATTGATTAACTATTCCGTCCAATGTACCATTGATAAAGCTACCGCTTTTCACTGTACTATAGAGTTTAGCAATCTCTACATACTCATTTAACGAAACGCTGACCGGAATGTTCGGAAAACTAAGAATTTCTGCTAATGCACATTGCATAATAATTACATCCATGAAAGCTACACGATCCAAATCCCAGTTCTTTGTATTTTCACTGATCAAGTGCCGGTAATAGTCGGCATTTAAAATGGCCCGACGGAACAAACGGCGTGCAAACTCCTGGTCTTCGTCATCTTTGAACTCGGGTAACAATGGTTGGTTAGCTCCCTGTTTTTCTTCAAAACGCTTAATGGTCTTCAATACAAATGTATCGACAATCTCCTTATCATCATTCCAATATAAACTCTGATCTTCCAACACCTGATCTAACGAATCATTATTAAAAACGAAAGTTTTATAGAGTTTTCTCCATAATTCACGATCTGCTTCATAAGATTTGTCAGAAGAAGCCATATACTCCTTGTATATATCGGATGCAATAATCTTTTCGTATAATTCTTTAATGAAGTCCTGATCATTAGCCCAGGTCCTTTTCTGATTAGCTATAAATTCGCTCAATTGTTTATTCACTTCGAGTTGTGCAACAAATTTATTTTCCACAAACTTCATGTTAGGATACAACTCTTCTTTAGTCGGCGCTAGTTTAGCTTTCGCTGTGTCGATGCGTTTTTGTGCATATTCCGTCAAAGCAATCATAAGCATCAGCAAATAGTTGTACAGATCATAAGCCTTTGAGAGGCTAAAGAACAACTCTTTCTCCGCTGAGTCTAAATTTTTGCTGCCGTTTTGATAGTAAGCATACACTATCTGTATGATCTTTAGACGAATAAGAACTCTGTTAATCATAATCTTAATTAATACTGTTATTAACGAATTGCAAAAGTAGACATTTTTAATGAGTTTACACAAATAAATCACATTTTTTAATGCAGTATTTCATTCTCTTTCCTTTTTCTTTTGACAGTTTAAAAAAAATATCCAATTTTGAAGCCAATTATAAACAGACCTAACAATATGGAAGATTTTAAAAAGAAAATAGGAACAGACATGAATGATAAAGAGATCGTATTCTCAAAATCAATAAAGGCCGGTAAACGTATATATTACCTGGACGTTAAAAAGAACCGCAAAGATGAAATGTTTCTTGCCATTACCGAAAGCAAGAAAGTTGTGATGGGCGAAGGAGATGACTCTCAAGTAAGCTTTGAAAAGCACAAAATTTTCTTGTATAAAGAGGATTTTGGTAAATTCATGGCCGGACTCGAACAAGCTATCAACTTCATCAATCAGAATCAAGAATATACAGAAGATTCCGAATCGGAGGAAAAAGTCGAACCTGAAAGTGAACCGGAGACTACAGTTTTGGATAGCGAAATCAAGATTGACATTGATTTTGAATAATTAAAGGCATCAATTCTTTGATATTTCAGAAAGAAAGTGTAATTTTGCACCGCTTTTTGCACATCGTGTGATAACCACATCGTGTGATGGTGAATTAAGCAAGCAAAATAACTTAATTTAGAGTAACACAAAAAATTTCAAGAAATGAGATCAATTGAAGTAAAAGGAACTGCAAGAACAATTGCAGAACGCTCTTCTGAACAGGCAAGAGCTTTGAAAGAAATTCGTAACAACGGTGGTGTACCTTGCGTACTTTACGGTGGTGAAGAAGTAGTTCACTTCACAGTGACCAACGAAGGACTTCGTAATTTGGTTTACACTCCGCATATTTATGTAGTTGATTTGGTTATTGATGGCAAAAAAGTAAATGCCATTCTGAAAGATATCCAATTCCACCCGGTAAAAGATACTATCCTGCACGTAGACTTCTATCAGATTGACGAAGCTAAACCTATTGTAATGGAAGTACCTGTACAGCTTGAAGGTCTTGCTGAAGGTGTGAAAGCCGGTGGTAAATTGGCATTGCAGATGCGTAAACTGAAAGTGAAAGCTTTGTATAATATCATTCCGGAGAAACTGACTATTAATGTATCTCACCTGGGTCTCGGTAAGACAGTAAAAGTTGGCGAACTAAGCTATGAAGGTTTAGAATTGCTGAATGCAAAAGAAGCTGTTGTATGTGCTGTTAAGTTGACTCGTGCAGCAAGAGGTGCAGCTGCTGCAGCCGGAAAATAATATCGGTTATCCCTTTAACAAAGATATCATTCAAACGCAGATTAATGCAGATTTTACGATCTGTGTTAATCTGCGTTCTTATTTAAAACAAACAGATTGAAAAGATATGAAATACTTAATTGTCGGGTTAGGCAATATTGGTCCGGAATATCATGAAACCCGCCATAATATAGGTTTTATGGTATTGGATGCTTTAGCCAGAGCAAACAACCTATCATTCACAGATGGTCGTTATGGCTTTACCACTACCCTATCTGTCAAAGGAAGACAAATGATCTTGTTAAAACCCTCGACATTCATGAATCTAAGCGGCAACGCCGTACGTTATTGGATGCAAAAAGAAAACATTCCATTAGAAAACGTATTAATCATTGTAGATGACTTAGCACTTCCCTTCGGTACCTTACGCCTGAAAAGCAAAGGCAGTGATGCCGGTCATAACGGATTAAAACACATCGCAACTATCTTGGGCACCCAAAACTATGCGCGCTTGAGATTTGGTATCGGTAATGATTTTCCAAGAGGCGGACAAATAGACTTTGTATTGGGGCATTTCACGGACGAAGACTGGAAAACAATGGATGAACGTTTGGAAACAGCCGGAGAAATCGCCAAAAGCTTCTGTTTGGCAGGTATCGACATCACGATGAATCAGTTCAACAAAAAATAATTATTCATTTTTCAATTCATAATCAAATGCCTGAAGCAAGAATAGATAAATGGATGTGGGCAGTCCGCATCTTCAAAACTCGCACAATCGCTGCAGAAGCCTGCAAGAAAGGACGAATCAGCATCAATGGGTCGTTTGTAAAAGCAGCTCGTATGATAAAACCCGGAGACGTAATCCAAGTGAAAAAACCTCCGATAACATATTCCTTTAAAGTCCTGCAAGCCATTGAAAAACGGGTGGGTGCAAAACTTGTATCTGAAATGATGGAAAATGTGACAACCCCTGATCAATACGAACTTCTGGAGATGAGTAAAATCAGCGGTTTTATTGATCGGGCACGAGGTACCGGACGTCCAACTAAAAAAGATCGCCGGAGCATTGAGGAATTTACTACTCCCGAATTTATGGATGACTTCGATTTTGATTTCGACTTCGAAGAAGATAATGAATAAAAAATCCCCGACAGCCGTCACGGACACCGGGGAGGTATAAATAAATGGACTTATTTATTTATAAAATTATCCACCCGGCCGATGGCTTATCAGCCGGATGGAGATAGAGGTCAAAACTTAAATCCGATCTTAAATGTCGGAGCGGCCAGCACACTGTAGTTGTGGCTGTCTGCCGACAGATCTCCAAGACCTGCTTGCGGGTTATACGTAGTCTTATTATACGTATAAGCAAACGGATCGATCTGCGCACCGATATAGAGTGCAGGAAGAACAAAGTAATCGACACCAATAGTCAAAGCGCCGCGAAGATTCCAACTCTCGGCAATAGATTTGCCCATAGAGGTCTCTTCATCATACTTCATTTCATTTTCACCGTAAGCAAAACCTACGCGAATACCTGTATACCACATCAGGTTAGGAACACGCTTGATGTTGAAATAACGATCAACACCTGCTGACACATTATAGGCGAACGACTGAGCATCGGCTACGGCACGATAATTAGGAATCTCTCCCATATTCTCGTCAGCCGAGTTATTCTTATTCGAATCGTCTATTGTGCCGGGAACAGCCGGATAACCGGGGTTATTCGTGAAGCTGACACCGCCACCCAAATTTAGTTTCCACTGATCTTTGAAGAACCAGCCTCCTTCAAAACCAACCATCAGCTTTTTGTCTGCCCAGTTGGTAGAGAGCGCTCTGACTTCATAGTCAGTCAGCAGCCCCGAAGGGGCTGTGACATTTGTGTAACTATTGTATCCAACAGTAGCTGCTACAGTAAAGTCTCCTTTTTTAGGAGTATTGTCTTTACTACAGTTCTGTGCATTAGCTGCAAGACACATCATGGGTAGAACGGCCAATATTAAAAGTCTTTTTATTTTCATAATCCTTTTAGTTTATTTTTAATTCTATGCCGTTTTTGAAGATGTGTTATTCAGCACTTTCAACTAAAGCTTTGATTTGAGCCAGATAATCAGCATAAATCGGCTCATTTACAGACAGGCTATTTTCTAACTGAGCAATTTCCTTTTCTTTATTAGCAATAGCTTGCTCTTTCGTTACAATTGTACTTGCGTCAGCAATTACCTCATCAGCCCGAGCAATCACAATCTTCTGTGCTTGAATTAATTCTACATAATCAGATAAGCCATTAGCGACATTCTCTAACGCAGAAGTCAATTGAGACTGAACAGTATAATTATGATTGGCTTTGCCATATGCAATATTCGCATCAAGCTGATTATCAATAGCAGTAGCCAAAGACTTAATCAAAGTTTCATAGGCTTTTGAATCATCACCTGTAACAACATCCATATATTCATTCCACTTTGCTAAAGATTCAGTTTTATTCTCTATCTCTTCTTCAGCTGATGTAATACCCGACTCATATGGCTGAATATAAGATTTCAAAGTCTGTTCAGCAGCTTGCAGTTCATATAAAGCTTGTTCCTTTTCGGTACCAGTCTGAGCTTCATCATATTTCTTCTGGGCATCTGTTACAGCTTTTGCATAATTCTTATAAGTATCAGTTTCTTTAGCTTTAGTAAGTTCAGATTTTGCATCTACCAGTTTCTTCTCAGCAACAGCTAAACCTCTTGAGTAAGACTTAACCTCTTCCTGAATGAGATCTACATTAGCTACATACTTTTGATAACCACTTTTCCAAACCTGCCCGGTAGTAGCATCATCATTAGTATAAGAAACACCTTCACTATTTACAGATTCTACAATATAATAATCATTTCCCATAGCTTGCAAAGCCTGTACAAAATGGCAGTAAAAAGCATTTCTAGAAGCTGTGCTATAATCATCATTAGCAATACTCAATGCAGTATTTTTCTCTTCTCGAATTTTTTCTAAAGCTATTTTCTTAGAATTTGCTTCTTTGGCAGCAGTTTCAGCGTTAGCTTTATCTTCCTGGCTATACTTTTCATATTCAGTGATCAAAGCCTGTGCAGTTGCCTTTATCTCTTCCTGTGCAGCAATTGTTTGTTTACGTACTTCTTCAGCAGTAACTAAACCAGCATTAAGTTTTGCTAAATCGTTTTTAGCAATAACCAAAGACGAACGATCAGCATTAATATCATCTAACAAATCCTCAACTTTACTAAGCAAATCCTTTATCCTCGTTTTTTCAGCTTGGTCTACTCTATCCAAAGCTGCAATCAAATCAGCTTTTGCTTGCTCCAATTGTGCTTTTGCAAAATTCAAATTTGCTTCAGCCTGCAACTTCAATGCTTCAATTTCCATTTCTAAAGTAGCCTGAGCCTTCTCTAATAACAGTTTCTGTTGATCGGCCTCTGCCTGTTCTGCTTCTGCCTGCGCTTTTTTATAAGCAGCTTCAGCCTCTTTCAATGCAACTTCAGCTGCAGAAACAGCTTTTTTAGCATCAGCATTCGCATTGTTTAGGTTAGCAATAGACATCAACTGTTCAGCTTTCGCATTACGTACCGCCTCCACAGAAGCTGATTCGTTGTTATCAACGCAAGCTCCCAGTGACAAAGCACCCAGGAGCACTGCTACCATCATGAGTTTCTTTTTCATAATCTCAAAATTTAAATGAATAATAGTAATAATATAAATGTTATGTTTCACTCTGTTTTTTCTCCCGCTACCGGAAAGTGTTGCTTCACCCCTCTTGGTGATTCGCTGCAAATATATCCTAATTTATCTGATAAAACAAATAAATTATGAACAAAATACAAAAATAGACAGATATTCTTTTATACCTATAAACCTAACTCTTCAGATTATGTTGTACTTTCATGCAAATGAAAAAAAGCAATATTTATATAGGTGAAATTATCAAAAATGTGATGTCTGAGAGACAGGTTACAAAGGCCGAACTCGCAAGACGGTTGGATGTTAAGCCTCAAAGTGTAGATTACTTACTGACAAGGAAAAGCATCGACACGGATACATTATACAATATTTCAATAGCGCTAGACTATGATTTTTCCCTTTTATATAGTATCAAACAAGAACAGAGAAATTCTGATAACGAAGGTATCAGATATAAACTAGGAAATGCCAAAATTATGGTAGAGATAGAATTACAGCAAGATGAAATTATAAAGCTTAATTTGAAAAAGAAAATAGCAGAACTGTTGGATGGAGGGGCTAATAAATAGATCTTCTTATACCTTATTATATATAGCGAACAAAAACTTCCAATAAAAAGATATCATCCGGGAAGAATAATTTAACAATGTTAATAAAGGCAGAAGGTTATTGGTTTTCCCTGCACAAAGAACAAAGCTTTTGCAGACAAATAACTTGTTCTTTGCATTTACAAGACTTGTTTTAACATCATGTTAAAGCTAATATTATAAACAATTAGAGTTAAGAAGCAATCAACTGAATAATAGATATATAAGCTAAAGACAAAGCTATAACAAAAAGAAAGTCCAGCTTCCAAACAGTATATATTATTAAGAATACAACAACTATAAATTAAAAAGAGTCCGGATTATATACTCAATATATCCGGACTCTGTCATTTCAAAAAATAACCAAACTAACCTTTTTTACACCAACTGTCGTTATTTCCACTTTTTAAGTGCTTTCTTATCGGCAGGGGTAGCCTCTATCAAACTAATAGCAAAACCTCCACTACGGGCCAAGTCAGTGGAAATCTTCGTCTTATAAGTCACCAGACCTTTTTTAATCTGATAAGAAGTCGGATTCTTTTCATAATCCGCATCTTTACCATCGGCATATAAAGTAGCTACATATTGCTTTCCCGGTTCCAGGAAATCAAGTACAAACGTAGATGTGCGTGCATTTTCACCAGTAATTCCTCCAACGAACCAATTATTGGTGTTTTTAGCTTTACGGGCCACAGTGATGTACTCTCCCGGTTCTGCTTCAATATACTTACTTTCATCCCAGTCTACTGCTACATCTTTAATAAACTGAAAGGCATCCATATAGCGTTCATAACTCTCCGGAAGATCGGCAGCCATCTGTAATGGGCTATAAAGAGTGACATACAAAGCCAACTGTTTGGCCAAAGTAGTATGTACAAAACTATGCTCACCACTCAGGAAAGAGAGTTGAGTATCGAAAATACCCGGAGTATAATCCATCGGACCACCTATCAGACGCGTAAATGGAAGCAACGTAGTATGGAAAGGCTTATTGCCTCCGAAGGCTTCATATTCTGTACCACGGGCAGATTCATTACCAATCAGATTCGGATATGTACGGCACAATCCGGTAGGGCGAACAGCCTCGTGTGCATTCACCATAATTTTATGATCCGCAGCTTTCTTCACCGCATACAGATAATGATTATTCAGCCATTGACCGTAGTGGTGTTCACCACGTGGGATGATATTGCCAACATATCCACTCTTCACCGCATTGTAACCGTTATCTTCCATAAATTGATAAGCTTCATCCATATGACGTTCATAGTTACGCACAGATGCAGAAGTCTCATGATGCATCATCAGCTTCACTCCTTTACTTCTAGCATACTCATTCAACATTTTCACATCAAAATCAGGATACGGAGTAACGAAGTCGAACACATAGTCTTTTGACTTGCCGAACCAATCTTCCCAGCCTTCATTCCAGCCTTCAACCAGCACCTGATCAAAACCGTGTTCGGCAGCAAAATCAATATAACGTTTCACGTTCTCATTATTGGCACCATGACGACCATTAGGCTTAGTTTTAGTATAATCGGTTTCGCCCAACTTCACTGAATAAACATCATCCGTATAGGCCCAAGTACTCTTTCCGGTAATCATTTCCCACCATACACCTACGTATTTTACAGGCTTAATCCAGGAAGTATCCTCCAGTTTGCAAGGCTCGTTCAGATTTAATGTTAATTTAGAAGCAAGAATATCACGCGCATCATCACTAACCATAACCGTACGCCATGGAGAGTGGCAAGGAGTTTGCATATATCCTTTGGTCCCTTGGGCATCAGGAGTCAACCACGATTCGAAAACAAAATTCTTATCGTCCAGATTGAGATGCATGCAAGAATAATCCACCAAAGCAGCTTCGTGCAGATTGATATACAACCCGTCGTCTGTTTTCATCTGCAAAGCAGTCTGTACACCGGTAGGAGAAAAAGGAGTTTGAGAAGCATTGGGAGTGACAGCCGTCTTCATTAAGCCGCGTATTTCAGAAAGTTTCGACCGAGTATAATCATATTCCTGCGTATCATAATCTCCCGGTATCCAGAAAGCAGTATGATCACCGGCCATAGCAAATTGAGAATGTTCCTCTTTAATTACAAAATAATTCAGATTCTTTTGTTGTGGAAATTCGTAGCGAAATCCGAGTCCGTCATTATACAGACGAAAACGAATCACCATTTTGCGATCCTGAGCTTTCTGGTCTAAAGTAATCGCAAGTTCATTATAATTATTGCGAATTTGCTTAACCTCGCCCCAAACAGGCTCCCAAGTCTCGTCAAAAGAAGAAGTTTTGGCATCAGACAACGTAAAACCGTCCATCAACCCCGGATCGTCTTTCAGTTCAAGACCCAGTTTAGAAGGTTTAATCACTTCTTTACCTTTATAAGAAAGTTCATACACAGGTTCCCCCTTCTCATTCACAGATACATTCAGTTTCAAGAGTCCGTTGGGAGAAGTAATACTTTCGGCCATTGCCACACTACTCACTAAAAGAGAGAGAAAAAAGCAAGCTAACTTAAAAGTCAGTTTTTTCATGTTCTTCATGATATGGTTCAATAAAAATTAGTAATCATGCAGCAAAGATAAGCAAGAAGCAGATTCATGTTCGATGAATAGAACCGAAACAAAGAAGAATTATCAGAAAACGTTTGCATAAACAGTTGACAGTGGTAACTTTGCCGATAAAATCAAAAAAAAGATGAAAGAGATTATTTATATATTTATCGGAGGAGGCATGGGCAGTGTAACCCGCTATCTGACACAAATCGCCGTCAACGAACGACTTAGCCCGGCTCTCTTCCCATTTCCATGGGGAACATTTGCCGTAAATATCATAGGCAGCTTATTAATCGGTTTTTTTTATTCATTTTCGGAGCGTTTCAATCTATCTTTCGAACTGAGGCTATTTCTGACCGTTGGTTTCTGTGGCGGTTTTACCACATTCTCCACTTTGGCCAACGACAGTCTGAGTTTGCTGAAAGGAGGTTTTTATGGCATATTCACCTTTTATGTATTCATCAGCATATTGCTTGGACTTTTGGCTGTATTGGCCGGAGGATATCTTGGCGAACAATTTAAATAACAAACGAATCATATATGAAGCCAACAATCAAAAAAGTACAACCCGTCAAAGTCGTAGCTCCGTTCCTTAACAGTCAGTCCGAAAGTCCGGTCCCACTGGATGCACTTACCGACCAAGAGAAAGTTTCCGATTTGTACTTCCTTAAGGGAACCGTACATCAAATAGCTAAACCTTACCTAAGTATTAATAATTGCACTTTCAAACAACAAATATTCAGCGAATGTCAGTTTAAATCAGCTCAACTGACAGACGTACGTTTTGAAAATTGCGATTTATCCAACGTTTCGTTTGCCGGAACTACTTTCTACCGGGTAGAATTTATATCTTGCAAATTGCTGGGAACCGGTTTCCTGGAAGCCACCCTCAATCATGTTTTAATGGATCATTGCTACGGACAATACATCAATCTCTCCATGGTAAAAATGCGAACAGCCCGTTTCAGCCATTGCAATTTCCGAAACGGCAGCCTGAATGACAGCAAACTGATGCCGGCAGCTTTTGATACTTGCGAATTGTTAGAAGCCGACTTTTCGCACACTTCACTCAAAGGTATCGACCTGAGAAACTCTAGAATAGCAGGTATTCAACTCAATATAGCCGATCTGAAAGGAGCCATAGTCAGTTCGTTACAAGCAATAGATCTGTTACCTCTACTAGGGGTCAAAATAGAAGACGATTGAACCTTTCTTCTCTTTTCTTTGTTTTATAATAAAAAAGTAATGATACTGATTTATAGGGAAAGAACCCGAACGGAATACCTATTAATAGTGATTCTTCCGCTTCCCATAAGTGAGTAAATTTGCAGAGACTAAAAAACAAGAGAAACAATGAAAATAGAAAAAATTACAGGACGAGAAATTCTCGACTCAAGAGGTAACCCTACAGTAGAAGTAGACGTAGTATTGGAATCAGGCATTATGGGACGTGCATCCGTTCCATCGGGTGCATCGACCGGTGAACACGAAGCGCTTGAACTCCGCGACGGTGATAAACATCGTTATGGCGGCAAGGGTGTACAGAAAGCAGTAGAGAACGTCAATAAAGTCATTGCTCCGCATCTGATCGGTATGTCGGCCCTCGACCAAATAGGCATTGATCATGCCATGTTGGCATTGGATGGAACAAAGACAAAAGCCAAACTGGGTGCCAACGCTATTCTGGGTGTTTCGCTTGCCGTAGCTAAAGCTGCTGCCAACTATCTCGATATTCCTCTTTACAGATACATCGGAGGTACGAATACGTATGTATTGCCTGTACCAATGATGAACATCATTAATGGAGGCTCACACAGTGATGCTCCGATAGCCTTCCAGGAGTTTATGATCCGTCCGGTAGGTGCAAGTTCTTTTAAAGAAGGGTTGCGCATGGGTGCCGAAGTATTCCATGCTTTGAAAAAAGTATTGAAAGACCGTGGTCTGAGTACAGCTGTCGGTGATGAAGGAGGTTTTGCTCCCAACCTGGAAGGAACAGAAGATGCACTTAACTCTATTCTTGCCGCTATCAAAGCTGCAGGCTACGAACCGGGCAAAGATGTAATGATTGGCATGGACTGCGCCTCTTCCGAATTCTATCATGACGGTATTTACGATTACACCAAATTTGAAGGTGAAAAAGGCAAAAAACGTACAGCTGACGAACAAATTGACTATTTGGAAAAACTTATCAACGAATATCCGATTGATTCCATTGAGGATGGTATGAGCGAAAATGACTGGGAAGGCTGGAAGAAATTGACTCAACGCATCGGGGATCGCTGTCAGTTGGTAGGCGACGATTTATTCGTAACTAACGTTGACTTCCTGGCAAAAGGTATCGAAAAGGGTTGCGCTAACTCTATCCTGATCAAGGTTAATCAAATCGGTTCACTGACAGAGACACTGAACGCTATTGAAATGGCACACCGCCATGGATATACGACGGTCACTTCACACCGCTCAGGCGAAACAGAAGATGCAACCATTGCAGATATTGCCGTAGCAACCAACAGCGGACAAATCAAGACCGGTTCTCTAAGTCGTTCGGACCGTATGGCAAAATACAATCAGCTGCTTCGTATTGAAGAAGAGTTGGGAGACCGCGCTGTATACGGATATAAACGAATTGTAGTAAAAGGCTAAACAAAATCATGATAGCATAGCATGATAAAAGGTTAGTTATTTATAATAATTGAATGTAAATGCGAAAAGGGATGTATCATAAACAGGTTCATCCCTTTCCTTTTTCATGAACCATCAGAAGAATAAACGCAAAAAAAGCACCCCGGCAGTGCCGAGATGCTTTTCCTTTTTTGAGCCTCTTGTCGGATTCGAACCAACGACCCCGAGATTACAAATCACGTGCTCTGGCCAACTGAGCTAAAGAGGCAAGTGGGTAAGCTTACTATATCGCGCCGCTACAACCAACTACCTTTGCTGCGATCAAGCCCTGGAGGATTCGAAGGGAGCTGGCCGTATAGGACTTACCCGGGTGCAAAGGTAGGTATTTTTATTAAACCTGCAATAGGGGATCGGTACTTTTTTGCATGCTTTACCGGTAAGCTCCTACTTTTCAGATATTTAAAATCGAAAAAAAAATGTTTTTTTTCTGACCGGATAGCTTTATTAACTTTAACAGGCATAAATTCCATACCAAACAATATTATTTGTACCTTTGTGCGCTATTTATTAATAAAATGACAGAAAGCAGAAGTAACTTACAAAAATATGCCATGCATTTTGGCACCTATATGGGAGTATACTGGATACTTAAGTTCATTCTATTCCCATTGGGATTGTCCATTCCGTTTCTTTTATTCCTGTTTTTCGGGCTTACTTTAGGAGTTCCGTTCATGGGATATTATTATGCACGTACCTATCGTGACAAAGTATGTGGCGGCTCGATCCGCTTCCTGCAAGCATGGGTATTCATCGTTTTTATGTATATGTTTGCGGCACTCCTCACGGCAGTGGCCCACTACATTTATTTCCGGTTCATCGACCATGGTTTCATTGTAAACACTTACATGGGAATGTTTGACGAACTGACCAATAAAGAAGTACCGGGAATAGAAGGGTACATCAGCCAACTGAAAGAAGTGATGGAAATGATCAGTAGATTGACACCGATAGACATTACTATGCAACTGATGTCACAGAATGTGTTCTATGGCAGCATATTGGCTGTCCCCACTGCCTTGTTTGTGATGAGAAAGCCCAAATCACCGGAGGTGCAACCTCTATAGTTTGTAATATCTAATTTATAAGTAAAATGGATATATCTGTTGTCGTACCATTGTTCAATGAAGAAGAATCCATTCCGGAGCTTTTTGCCTGGATTGAAAGAGTGATGAAGGCCAATGGCTTTTCATACGAAGTTATCTTTGTAAATGATGGTAGTACCGACCGTTCTTGGGAAATTATCGAAGAGCTTCAGAAACAGTCGTCCACTGTGAAAGGGATCAAATTCCGACGAAACTACGGAAAATCCCCGGCTCTGTACTGTGGCTTTGAACGTGCCGAAGGAAATGTGGTGATCACGATGGATGCCGACCTACAGGATAGTCCCGATGAAATACCGGAATTATACCGTATGATTACTGAAGACGGATATGACCTTGTTTCAGGCTATAAACAGAAAAGATACGACCCGCTGTCGAAAACTCTACCTACCAAACTATTTAATGCCACGGCACGTAAAGTTTCAGGGATTCATAATCTGCACGACTTTAATTGCGGATTGAAAGCTTATCGCAAAGCTGTTGTAAAAAACATCGAAGTATACGGAGAGATGCATCGCTACATCCCGTATCTGGCTAAGAATGCCGGATTCCAGAAAATAGGCGAAAAGGTGGTGCACCATCAAGCACGTAAATTCGGAAAAACTAAATTTGGAGGATGGAATCGCTTCTTTAACGGATATCTCGATTTAATCTCTCTTTGGTTCCTCTCAAAGTTTGGAATTAAACCAATGCACTTTTTCGGTTTATTAGGCTCATTGATGTTTATACTGGGATTTATTTCAGTGGTTATTGTCGGAGCCAGTAAATTATATAGTATGAATCACGGTATGCCTTATCGGCTGGTAACAGATTCTCCCTATTTCTATCTGTCGTTGACTGCCATGATTATTGGAACACAACTCTTTTTGGCAGGATTTCTTGGCGAACTGATTTCACGCAACGCCCCGGAACGCAATAATTATCAGATAGAAAAAATAATATAACGAACGATTAATGAAACCTGTACGATGAAAAAATTAATAAAACTGGTACTCTTCCTGATGGTAGCCTATCCACTAACGGGGGCTATCCTTTCGGCTTGCTCGGAAGAGAGTGATTGCTCCATGACCGGACGCCCGATGGTCTACGCCAAAATGTATACCATCAATCCGGAAACCAAGGCTGTACTGAATGACACCCTCGATTCATTGAGTGTGACAGCATTCGGAACTGATTCAATAATCATCAATAACCAGAAAAAGGTACATGATATCGCTCTCCCACTACGCTATACAAGTGACTCGACTATTCTTGTGTTTCATTACACCCGGTTGTTAAGAGATACAATGGTGATCCTGCAAACCAATACTCCTTACTTTCAGTCGATGGATTGCGGATACAGTATGAAACAAAATATCATCAGTATTCATCCGATTGATTATACGGAAACCAATAAAAAGAAATATCATAGCATAGACTCTCTATATATCAAATCAAATGCAGCTAACATTAATGGAACAGAAAATCTCAAAATATTCTACCGCTACAATCGTTAGCCTGCTGTGCCTCATATTCAGCCTTCCGCTCCAAGCACAACAGCAAAGACCCGGTGCACGTCCTGCTGTCAAGCAGAAAGCAAAAGAGGAGATAAAAGCGGATACGATTCCCTTTTACAATGGGACGTATGTCGGTGTGGACTTATTCGGGTTAGGCAGTAAACTACTCGGAGGAGATTTTCTAAGTTCTGAGGTAAATGTGAGAGTAAACTTAAAAAAGAAATTTATTCCTACAGTAGAAATCGGTTTCGGACAAACAGATACCTGGAGTGATACCGGTATCCATTATAAAAGTGCCGCTCCTTATTTTCGCGTTGGGGCTGACTATAATGTTGTTAAAGAATATTTGTATGTAGGACTACGTTATGGATTTAGCAGTTTCAAGTACGACATCTCAAGTACACCTTTTTCTGACCCTATTTATGGAGGCAGTATGGCTAATCCCGGATTGATAGACGGCATTTGGGGAGGAAGCGTACCTTATCATTACAACGGACTGAAATCTAACATGCAATGGCTTGAACTGGTGGCCGGAGTCAATGTTCAAATCTATAAAAGCTTCTATATGGGATGGACCTTACGCTTTAAATTTAAAACAGCGGGCTCAATCAGCGAACATGGAAATCCATGGTATGTACCGGGTTTTGGTGAATATGACTCCTCAAACATAGGTATCACATATACACTGATTTATAAATTACCATTTTAACGACATGACAGGATTAGAGATTTGGCTACTTGCAATTGGTTTAGCGATGGATTGCCTCGCTGTCTCTATTGCAAGTGGTATTATTTTAAGGCGTATTCAATGGCGGCCTATGCTCATCATGGCATTTTTTTTCGGACTTTTCCAGGCTATAATGCCTTTATTGGGGTGGTTAGGAGCAAGCACATTCAGCCACCTTATCGAATCGGTCGATCACTGGATTGCCTTTGCTATTCTGGCCTTTCTAGGCGGACGAATGATCAAAGAATCTTTTAAAGAAGAAGATTGCTGCCAAAGATTTAACCCTGCAAGTCTGAAAGTAGTGATAACAATGGCCGTTGCAACCAGCATTGATGCATTGGCCGTAGGAGTATCCTTTGCTTTTCTGGGTATCAAAAGCTGTTCGTCTATCCTTTACCCGGCAGGAATCATCGGATTTGTTTCTTTTTTTATGTCCCTTATAGGATTAATCTTCGGCATTCGCTTCGGATGCGGCATTGCCAGAAAACTTCGTGCTGAATTATGGGGAGGAATCATACTGATCCTTATTGGAACGAAAATATTAATCGAACACTTATTTTTTAATAATTAGCTATCAACCTCAAACAACAAAAGGCTGTGTAATCATAAACAGATTTGTTGCTTACTTACTTTTTACTTATTATGGAAAAGAAAACAAGAAAAAGCTTCATTTGGCTGGCTATCCTGCTGTTGGGAACAATTTGGATACTAGCCCAACGAAATAAACAAATACCTTACAACAGTATCAATGGGCTTGTATTCGGCACAGTATATAATATTACCTATCAATATGACGGCAATCTGAAAGCGGAGATCGATGCCGAATTAAAAAAATTCGACGGTTCACTTTCTCCATTCAATGATACATCTGTCATTACCCGTGTTAATCGTAATGAAGAAATCGTCACAGACACTTTCTTCCAAACCTGTTTTAACCGATCTATGGAGATCTCAGCCGAAACTCGCGGAGCTTTCGATATCACAGTAGCCCCATTAGCCAATGCCTGGGGATTCGGTTTCAAAAAAGGAGCCTTCCCCGACTCGATCATGATAGATAGTCTACTCCAAATCACAGGATACCAAAAAGTTAAACTGGAAAACGGCAAAGTGATCAAAGAAGACCCTCGGGTGATGCTAAGTTGTAGTGCTGTAGCCAAAGGATATTCCGTAGATGTAGTAGCCCGGTATTTGGATAGCAAAGGTATCAAAAACTATATGGTAGATATAGGTGGCGAACTGGTGGTAAAAGGGGTGAATCCCAAAGAGGAAGCATGGAGAATCGGCATAAACAAGCCTGTAGACGATTCCTTGTCGCTTAACCAAGAGATACAAACAACATTAAAACTGACCAATGTAGGTATAGCAACTTCCGGAAACTATCGCAACTTTTACTACAAAGATGGCAAGAAGTATGCCCACACCATCGACCCACGTACCGGATATCCGGTTCAACATAATATTCTTTCAGCAACCGTAGTTGCCGACGATTGTATGACTGCCGACGCATTAGCCACAGCTTTTATGGTAATGGGGCTGGATGAAGCGGAAGTTTTTACAAAATCACACCCCAACATAGGTGCTTATTTTATCTACAGTGATGAAAAAGGGGAGGTGAAAAGCTATTTTACAAAGAACATGAAGCAATATCTTGACAAATAGCGTGAATACCTGCTCCCATAACCGGCCCCATGGGAGCAGGTATTCAGAATGACCGGCACAGAAATTACCAAAAAAGCAAGTTGATTCCGAAGCAAGAATAACGCATTATCAATAAGCATATTATCTCTTTTTAAAGCATCTTTATCTCAGCTCGGGTACGCAGGTTCACGAACCTACATACCCGGCATGTGGTTCAAGATAAGCTCCCTACCATTTTCACTAAAGATACTAAGAAAAACAAACTGCTTTAAATGGTATAAACGGATAGGATAACAAATACATCTATCTGCATATCAAACCAAATGCTTTTGACACCCCATACCGGCACAAACCGCCTACCTCATAAACACGAAATATACCGCTGCTATCAAGCAGACAAAAGCTGCCACATGATTCCAATGCAGTGACTCCCCTTTAAATAATAAGGTAGAAAAAACGGTAAATATAATCAGTGTGATCACCTCTTGGATAATTTTAAGTTGCATCAATGAAAACGGCCCTCCGTTTCCGCTGAACCCCAGCCGGTTGGCAGGAACCTGACAAGAATACTCAGCCAACGCAATCACCCATGAAAACAAAACCACGCCATACAAAGGCCAATTACTGATTATTTTTGTTTCCTGTAGCTTCAAATGCCCGTACCAGGCAAATGTCATAAAAATGTTGGAAACGACCAACAACGAAATAGCATAAATACCTTTCATATTTTATTCAAAATTAAAACTCCACTTCTTTGGGTAACAATTCTTCCTGTACATTTGTCATGCTCCCCCACAGACTGTACCGAGCCTCCGGATTCATCTTTTCCAATTGTCGGAGTATCCCCTTCATATCGCTACGGCTCGATTGGGATTCATAAGGACAATTTTTCACTTGCTTGCGATATCCCCTTATTTGCGCCAACTCCAACAAATCCGCTTCATGCACCAGGCACATCGGGCGAATAATGGTCATATCAAATTTGTTCATTACCAAACGTGGTGGCATTGTACTGAATGCACCCTGATAGGTAATGTTCATTAATAAAGTTTCCAAAATATCGTCCATATGGTGTCCAAGGGCTATTTTATTGCAACCCTGCTCTTTAGCAACAGTAAACAGAGCTTTCCTCCGGTTCCATGAACAGAGAAAACAAGGTGATTTACGCGTATCGGTAGAAGGGTCGAAAGAAGTCTCGTAAACAACTAAAGGAACACCATTCTTTTCTGCATGTTCACGGAGGTAATCCCAATCACTCTGGTATGGAATATTCTTCATAACCACATGTACAGCTACCACCGAAAAACGAGGTTTGAAAATATGCGAACGTTTACCTAGTAATTCGACTAATGCCAGGGAATCTTTTCCTCCTGAAAGGCCAACAAGCACTTTGTCACCCTCTTCAATCAACCCATATTGAACCATACCTTTGTTAAAACGCTTTTCGATACGCCGAATGGTTTTCTCTTCTTCCGTAAACTGTGCCATAACTCTCTTGAAAAATCGGCTGCAAAAGTAAGAGAAAAGAATGATTTAAAGAAGAATTAACATAATAGAAGAAGAGAAAAAAGGTTTATTTCCAATTAATTTGTATTTTTGAACTTCTGAATAATAACCCAAGACCATTTATGAAGAAAAAAAATATCCTATTCTTTCTATTATGCTTTCTCCTGACAAGCCTATCGGCACAAACTTTGGAACAAGCAAGAGGCATGTATGGCAGAGGGCAATACGCTGAAGCCAAACCTGTTTTTCAAAAATATGTCAAATCGCAACCGGCAAACGGTAATTACAACCTATGGTACGGCGTGTGTTGCCTCAAAACAGGTAATGCTGCCGAGGCCCTAAAATACTTGGAGACGGCAGTAAAGAAACGCATTCCGAGCGGACAGCTATATCTGGCTCAGACTTATAATGATTTATACCGCTTTCAAGATGCAGTAGATTGCTACGAAGAATACATTGCAGACTTGTCTAAACGCAAAAAACCGACAGAAGAAGCCGAACAGCTTTTAGAAAAGGCTAAAGGAAACCTTCGCATGCTGAAAGGGGTGGAAGACGTATGTGTTATTGACAGTTTTGTAATAGACAAAGCCAATTTCCTCAAAGCTTATAAAATCAGTGAAGAATCCGGAAAGCTCTTCACTTACAATGACTATTTCAAGACGAAAGGCTATCATCCGGGAACAGTTTACGAAACAGAAATCGGAAACCGTATTTACTACAGCGAGCAGGGAGAAGAGAGTCTGAATATTCTGTCTAAAACCAAGATGCTGGACGAGTGGAGCCAGGGAAAACCACTTCCGGGAAGTATCAACGCCTCCGGAAATGCCAATTATCCGTATGTCCTGTCGGATGGAGTGACCATTTATTATGCCTCGGATGGTGATGGCTCCATGGGAGGATATGACATTTTTGTAACCCGATATAACACAAACACTGATACCTATCTGGTACCGGAAAACGTGGGTATGCCTTTCAACTCACCTTATAACGACTACATGTATGTCATTGATGAATATAATAATTTAGGATGGTTTGCTTCTGACAGGTATCAACCTGAAGATAAAGTTTGTATCTACGTATTCGTACCCAATGATTCTAAACGAACTTACAACTACGAAGCTATGGAACCGGAAAAAATGATTGAACTAGCCCAGCTCCATTCTCTAGAGAGCACTTGGAAAGACTCTAAAATAGTGGATGATGCCCGTCAACGACTTGAAGCGGTTATCAACCATAAACCGGCTGTAGAACAAAACTTTGATTTTGAATTTATCATTGATGACCACTCTACCTACCATCACTTAACGGATTTCAAGTCTCCAAAAGCCAAACAACTGTACCTGAAATATGAACAGATGGAAAAAGATTACCGCCAACAAACCGGTAAACTGAAGAGCCAGCGTGAAGGATTCGCACGGTCTAATAAAGACGAACAAAGTAAAATGGCACCGGCTATCCGCGATCTTGAGAAGAGGGTACTTCAGATGTCAGAAGAACTGGATAAACAGGCTATTGAAGTCCGGAATGCAGAAAAACAAAACTTAAAATAACAAACTATGGATGTACTGATCATCATTGCACTGATAGCCGCCGCAGTAATACTCTTTTTAGTTGAACTGTTCGTAATTCCGGGTATCAGCCTCGCCGGTATTTCAGCTTTGGTCTGCATTATCTATGCAAACTATTATGCTTTTGCTAACCTGGGAACAGGTGCAGGGTTTATAACACTTATTATATCGGGAATTGCCTGTATCGGTTCGCTTGTCTGGTTCATGCGGTCGAAAACCTTGGATAAATTGGCATTGAAGAAAGACATAACATCCAAAATAGACCGAAGCGCTGCCGAAAAAGTAAAAGTTGGCGATACAGGTATCACGATTACCCGACTGGCTCAAATTGGCAATGCTGAAATCAATGGCAATATCATAGAGGTCAAGTCAATGGACGGATTACTGAATGAAAAAACTCCGATTGTTGTCAATCGGATCACTGATGGAATAATCTTTGTCGAAAAATTAAAATCCTAATATTCACTTAAAATCAAGCACAATTATGAATGTCGAACCTATGTATCTGACTATCTTCTTGATAGCGGGAGGTATTATCTTCCTGGTTCTTTTCTTTCATTATGTACCTTTTTTCCTATGGCTATCAGCCAAAGTATCAGGAGTTAATATCTCTTTGGTACAACTTTTTCTGATGCGTATCCGTAATGTTCCGCCATACATCATCGTACCGGGTATGATTGAAGCACATAAAGCAGGTCTGAGCAACATCACCCGTGATGAACTTGAAGCACACTATCTGGCAGGCGGACACGTAGAACGGGTAGTCCATGCATTGGTATCTGCATCGAAGGCCAATATCGAACTTCCATTCCAAATGGCTACTGCAATTGATCTTGCAGGTCGCGATGTCTTCGAAGCCGTGCAGATGTCGGTTAATCCTAAAGTTATCGACACACCACCCGTAACAGCTGTTGCGAAAGACGGTATCCAGCTGATAGCCAAAGCACGTGTGACGGTACGTGCCAATATTCGCCAATTGGTGGGTGGTGCCGGCGAAGATACAATCCTGGCACGTGTAGGTGAAGGTATCGTTTCGTCAATCGGTTCCTCTGAAAACCATAAGTCAGTACTTGAGAATCCTGATTCCATATCAAAACTAGTGCTGCGCAAAGGACTCGATGCCGGTACTGCATTTGAAATTCTCTCTATTGATATCGCTGATATTGATATAGGTAAGAATATTGGTGCTGCCCTGCAAATAGACCAGGCAAATGCCGACAAGAATATCGCGCAGGCAAAAGCGGAAGAACGCCGCGCAATGGCTGTGGCTACCGAACAAGAAATGAAAGCCAAAGCGGAAGAGGCCCGTGCTAATGTAATTCAGGCAGAAGCGGAAGTTCCAAAGGCCATGGCTGAAGCTTTCCGTAGTGGAAATCTCGGTATTATGGATTATTATAAAATGAAAAATATTCAAGCTGATACATCAATGCGTGAAAACATAGCTAAACCTATCGGTGGAGCTACCAGTAAACCGTTGAGCGATTAGAGAAAGCATTTCACCACAAACAACAGAGAGCAGTATAACCGCCGGAGAGAACAATCTCGGGAAACAAGCGGTTAATCCATGTAGTTTGTGGTGAACGTATTTATTAAACTAAAACCTTTCAATAACATGAAAAAGTATTTTCCTTCCTCCGAATTAATTATCAACGAAGACGGTTCGGTATTCCATTTGCATGTAAAGCCGGAATGGTTGGCAGACAAAGTAATATTGGTAGGTGATCCCGGACGGGTGGCACTCGTAGCTTCTCACTTCGAAAATAAAGAATGTGAAGTGGAAAGCCGCGAATTTAAAACGGTTACCGGAACTTATAAAGGCAAACGGATAACTGTCGTTTCTACCGGTATCGGTTGTGACAATATCGATATCGTAGTCAATGAACTGGATGCTTTGGCAAATATCGACTTCCAGACTCGGGAAGAAAAAGAGCACCTCCGCTCTTTAGAGTTAGTTCGCATCGGTACATGCGGAGGATTGCAACCCAACACACCGGTCGGCACATTCGTCTGTTCTGAAAAGTCAATCGGCTTTGACGGACTGTTGAACTTCTATGCCGGACGCAATGCTGTTTGTGACCTTCCCTTTGAACGGGCATTTCTGAATCACATGGGTTGGTCCGGTAACATGTGTGCTCCTGCACCTTATGTTATTGATGCCAATGCAGAATTAATAGACCGTATTGCGCAAGAAGATATGGTGCGCGGTGTTACTATTGCAGCCGGTGGTTTCTTCGGACCGCAAGGACGCGAACTCCGTGTTCCCTTGGCGGACCCTAAGCAGAATGATAAAATCGAAAAGTTTGAATATAAAGGTTACAAGATAACCAACTTCGAAATGGAGAGTTCCGCCCTTGCCGGCCTCAGCAAGCTGATGGGACACAAAGCCATGACCGTTTGTATGGTTATAGCTAACCGCTTGATCAAAGAAGCGAACACAGGCTATAAGAATACCATCGATACATTAATTAAAACTATTCTCGATCGAATCTGATGAATTTATCATTTGCCGCCATTGACTTTGAAACCGCCACAGGATACATGGAAAGTGCTTGTGCGGTAGGTATCGTTACCGTTACAGACGGAGAGATTACAGACGAATATTACAGCCTGATTCAACCACCGGAGAATGAATATTGGCGTGCAAATATGCTTGTACATGGAATAACGCCGGGAATGACAGAGTCACTCCCGGGATTTCATGCCATCTATCCCGAAGTCAAAAAGCGCTTACAAGGCAACGTAGTAGTTGCGCACAATGAACAATTCGACCGCAATGTACTGAAAAATACCATGCGGATGTACGGACTGGATTATGATGAGTTATCGCTTCCGGAACGTTGGGAATGTACCTGCCGCATCTATCGTTCTTTAGGATACAAGCCGGTCAACCTAAGCGCCTGTTGCGAACGGGAAGGCATCGAACTTAAACACCACGAAGCACTTTCCGATGCCCGGGGATGTGCAAAGCTATATCTCAATTTCCTTGAAAAATATCGTCCGCTCAGTACCCTATGGTGAAACGCTCCTGATGATGCTCCGGCTTCTCAAGCTCATCAATCATGGCAGCCGCATAATCTTCCACAGATATATGACTGTTACCTACCATATCCACAATCATCTCATCTTTCCCCAGGCGATATCTGCCTGTACGTACTCCAGGAGCCATATCTGCCGCCGGCGAGAAGAAAACCCAGTCAACCTCTTTTTCTTTCTTCAGAAAATCAAGATAAAAATCACTCAAGGCTCTCACACCAGGCAATATCTTTTCGGGAACTTCTCCCGAATCGACCAGTCGGATGCCGGGAGCAATAAACAGTGAACCGGCACCACCCACCATCAAAAAACGATTAACTCCAGCCTTTTTTACACCATCGATAATCGTCAGATAAACCTCAATGGTTTCCTTGTATATATCGGGATTATTCCACCCCGGGTTGAAAGCACTGATCACGGCATCAGCACCTTTACAAACCTTACAGACTTCATCCAATGAAGAAACATCAGCTCTCTTCACTTCCAGATTTTCATTCTCTATCTTGATCTTTTCAGGATGACGAACTACCGCCGTCACATGGAATCCACGGTTCAAAGCTTCATTCAGAATAGCCGAACCGACGAAGCCGCTGGCCCCGATTAGTACTACTTTCTTCATAATCCAATTTATCTTTATAGCATTATTTACTACAGAACATACTATATGATAAATTGTTGCATTGAAAGACCGACTATTCCTCCCTCCTATAAATAAGTTTCGATCGTTTCTTTCAGCTTCTCCAGAGGATATGGTTTTGCAATCACTTCATTACACCCTGCTTCAAGAGCTCGCTCTCCTTCCGGACAAAAGGCATATGCTGTAATTGCTATAATCGGTATCTCTTGCGAGATAGCACGAATTTTTGCTGTTGCCTGAATACCATTCATCACCGGCATTCGGATATCCATCAAAATCAAGTCGGGCTTCTCGCGTATGAAACTCTTCACAGCTTCTTCTCCATTAGGCACCCAAAGAATCGTATATTCTTTTTTCAGAAAGGCATTAATCTGCAGATAACTGGACTCCACATCTTCCGCAATCAGTATCTTCTTCTGCCGGTTCTCCACTCCCATATTACCCGCTGCGTTTTCTCTTTCGCCAACCACAACTTCCTGTACTTGCCTATTGGGCAAATAAAGAATGAAAGTACTCCCCTGCCCAAGCTCGGATTCCACTTCAATCCGACCGCCCAACCGCTCTACAATACTCTTACAGATAGGTAATCCCAGCCCTGTTCCTTGTACAAAATCATTCAACTTCTCAAAGCGGGTAAATATCAAAGGTAATTTCTCTTTGGAAATACCGCAGCCGGTATCTGTTACATAAAGTTTAACCCATTCTTCCTCTTTTACAAGTCCGAAAGTAATGCTACCCTCAATGGTATTTTTAATTGCATTCGACAAGAAATTGAACAATACCTGCGTCACCCGATTCCTATCTGTCGAAATCCAAATTTCCTCTGATGGACGAATCACATTCAGCTTGACTCCTTTTTTCATTTTAAGACGATGTACTTTATCCACTTCATCTACCAATCCGCTCATTTCCGTCAACTGACAATGCATTTCCGACTTACCCGACTCGATTCGTGACAAATCGAGAATATCATTAATCAGTTGTAACAGTAGATTGCTATTCTGCTGAATGATCCCTAAATACTCTTCTTTCTCCTTTTCATCCTCAGTCAAAGCTATAATTTCCGAAAAGCCCACAATGGCATTTAAAGGAGTACGTATCTCATGACTCATATTGGCCAGAAATACTGATTTCATCCGATCAGCCTCTTCTGCCCGTTGCTTGGCTTCAAGTAGCTCTTGCGAACGTCGCATCCGATCACCAATATCATGAATCAAGGCCAGCACCTTATTTCCCTCAAACGGAGCAATGCGTGCCTGAAAAAAATGTCTGCCGGCTTCGACATCCACAGGATACTCTATTTCTTTTAACTTCCCACTTTTTAGGCATTCATGAATACTGCTAATAAACAAGTCACTGACCTCAGAAGAATAAATAGATCGCCCATCTGCTCCTGTTAACACTTCCACCGGATGCAACAACTCTGTATCGGGTGCCATCAATACATCCGTAATAAAAAAATTATCATCAAAAATAAATATGAACTCCGGTAGTGCTTCAATAATTTTCCGGTTTCGTTCCTCAAGCTGCCTGATCTGGACTTCTTTTTCACAACGTGAAGTGATATTGGCAGTATATGCTATAATTTTATCAGAGCCATTCTCCTTATTCTTCTTATAAGCAATAAAATTATCTTCAAGCCAAATTGTTTCTCCTCGCCTCCCTACACAACGTACCACAATTTGGGAGATTTTGGTTTCCGATTCAAGCATCCGCGCAAAAGTCGTTTGGTAAGAGATAACATCCTCCGGATGGGCAAACCGATAAAAGTCATTAATATCTCTGAATATGATTCCGGCCTCCTTCAACCCTAAAATATGGAAATATTCATCTGTGAAATTACACTCTCCTGTAGGAATGTCATATTCCCAAAATGCAATCTGATGTCCTGCCAGGACAGAAGTGATTTTCTGATAATTATCTTTCAAATTCTCAAGGTCTCCGGTATCCGGGAATGAATCCAGTGTGTGTGCCATAGCCATAAAGTTTGTCTTGCTGTACGCGAACAAAGATAAAATAATAAAGTATAACTTCTATCTGTTTGCTCTGTTTTTTACCAAGAAAGCTCTATCTTTGCTTCTCAAAATGAATTAGATAATGAATCAAGACACAATTTGCGCCATAGCAACCGCTCAAGGAGGAGCCATCGGAAGCATTCGTGTTTCCGGTCCTGAAGCTATTACCATCACCGGCCGTATTTTTACCCCGGCCAAATCCGGAAAGCTGCTGAGTGAACAGAAACCTTATACGCTTACTTTCGGCCGAATTTATAACGGAGAAGAAATGATAGATGAAGTTCTTGTCAGTCTCTTCCGAGCTCCACACTCTTATACAGGGGAAGACAGCACTGAAATCACCTGTCACGGATCATCTTATATTTTACAACAAGTGATGCAACTACTGATTAAGAACGGGTGTCGCATGGCACAACCGGGAGAATATACTCAACGAGCGTTTCTTAATGGTAAAATGGATTTAAGTCAGGCCGAAGCCGTTGCCGACCTGATTGCCTCTTCCTCTGCTGCTACCCACCGTCTTGCCTTGAGTCAAATGCGCGGTGGCTTTAGCAAAGAATTGACAACTCTACGTGAAAAACTGCTGAACTTCACTTCAATGATTGAACTGGAGCTGGACTTCAGTGAAGAAGATGTAGAGTTTGCGGACCGTTCCGCCCTACGCCGACTGGCTGACGAGATAGAAGAAGTCATTGCACGTCTGGCCAATTCGTTCAGTGTAGGGAATGTCATAAAAAATGGTGTACCGGTAGCTATTATCGGAGAAACCAATGCAGGAAAATCAACTCTACTGAATGTCCTGCTGAATGAAGACAAGGCTATTGTAAGCGATATTCACGGCACTACACGGGATGTCATCGAGGATACTGTGAATATAGGTGGCATCACTTTCCGTTTTATCGATACAGCCGGTATCCGGGAGACCAGTGATACGATCGAAAGCCTGGGTATCGAACGGACTTTTCAAAAACTCGATCAGGCAGAGATTGTACTGTGGATGATTGATTCGGCTGACGCAATTTCACAGTTAACACTGCTCTCCGATAAGATTCTTCCTCGTTGTGAACACAAACAATTGATTTTAGTCTTTAATAAGGTAGAACTGATAAATGAAACTCAGAAAAACGAACTTGCCTCACAATTTTCTGAGCATATAGGTTCGGAAATAGAATCTATTTTTATTTCTGCGAAACAACGTTTGCACACGGATGAACTCCAACAGAGACTCGTAGCAGCCGCTCATTTACCAACAGTCACCCAGAATGATGTCATTGTAACAAACGTCCGCCATTACGAAGCACTAACACGTGCGCTGGATGCAATTCACCGGGTACAAGAAGGATTGGACGCAAATATCTCCGGAGATTTTCTTTCACAAGACATACGCGAATGTATTTTCCATTTATCCGATATAGCAGGGGAAGTGACAAATGATATGGTGCTGCAAAATATATTTGCGCATTTCTGCATCGGCAAATGATAGCTTGTAAACAGCCGTAACCAACTATAATCATTTAGAATAAAGTCACTGTGTATCAGTGACTTTTCTGTTTTAACACTTTCCAGTCCGTATTTGGAGATAACGGTTTTTATCCATATTTTTCTATCATATTTCTACCGCGACAGAAATTCACGGTTAGCCCGAATGTCACAATGACGCATTAGTTGACGTGTGTTGACAATGGTTTACATGTGTAGACAAAAAGGGAAATTAAAAAACAGAGAAAATGATATAGGAAATATGGAAGTAAAGAGAATTTGTCAATGGTGTGGAAAACCGTTCATTGCACAGAAAACAACGACCTGTTATTGTAGCCCTCAATGCTCGAAGCGAGGTTACAAACATCGTATCAAGGAGCGCAAAATGGAACTGCGCCACATTCAGGAAATGCAGGAGTTGCGCTCCAGTTTGGAGAAGCAGGAATATTTCACTTTTTCGCAGGCTGCCCGATTGATGGGCGTGAGCCGTCAGTACATTTATAAATTAGTCAAAGAGGATAAACTTAGAGCATCCCGAATTAGCGGAAGAATGGCTTTGGTAAGGCGTGCAGACATAGAGTTAATGCTCAAAAGCAAACCTTACGAACGACTGGTTGCGAAAAACGACTTCAACATCTCCGAGTATTACACAGCCGAAGAGATTGCGGAAAAATATAAGGTCAACGCCAAATGGGTGTGGACTTACACTCGGCAACATAAAGTGCCGAAAGTGAGAATCCGCCAGTTCAACTATTACAGCAAGAAACATATCGATGCTGCCTTTGCCAAATACGAGGTAGATTCCGACCTTACTGAATGGTACACACCGGAAGAGATTCAGGAGAAGTACGGTATGACACGTGTCGCCATCCGTTCGCAAGTGTATCGGAACAACATTCCCTCCAAGAAAGAGCATGGGCAGATATTCTACTCAAAGCTCCACTTCGACCTCTCGAAGAGTTCCGAACAGGAGAGCAAGGCGGAATACTACACCGTCAAGGAGGCGATGGAGAAATTCAAACTCTCTCGTGATTCGGTTTACGGTATTCTGCAATTCCATCAGATCAACCGGGAGAAGAACGGACGGTTCGTCAGATTCCTGAAAGTGGAGTTTGACCGGGTAATGGGTGTCCGCAAATAGTCTAATTTATGGCTATCCGCAAATTATTCAAAAATTAATCCCTGCTGTAGGTAATCTGCATGACTACATTATAGAGTTTCGCCGACGAATTAATAATAACCATAAAAATATAACATTATGCATGAATGCAAGACTGTGACATTAAGGACACGTCCGCTAAAAGGCAGGATGATGTCTTTCTATCTGGATTATTATCCGGGGTATCGAGACAAAGAGACAATGAAAGTTATCCGTCATGAATCGCTTGGTATTTATATCTATGCCAATCCGAGGAACAAACGTGAACAGAATTTCAACGAGGTAATGACCGAGAAAGCCGAAGCCATCCGTTGCCGCAGGTTCGAGTCGGTAGTCAATGAACGGTATGACTTCTTTGACAAGTACAAACTCAAGGCAGACTTTCTGGAGTATTATCGCAAGCAGCTCCGTAAGCATGACCAGAAATGGGAGTTTGTCTATCTGCATTTCAATAACTTCGTACATGGCAAATGCACCTTTGAAGAGATTGACATCGACCTCTGTAACAAGTTTCGGGAATATCTGCTGAGTGCCAAGAAGCTAAGGCGTAACGGACGTATCACACGGAACTCCGCATCAGGATATTGGTCTACTTTCAGAGGTTTCCTGAAAATACTCTACCGTAATGGGATGATAAAGACCAATGTCAATGACTTCTTGGAAAAGATAGAGACAGAAGATGTAATGAAAGAGGCCCTGTCTGTTGAGGAACTGTACAAATTGGCCGAGACACCTTGTAAGAAGCCTATTCTGAAAACGGCATCGCTGTTTTCCTGTATGACCAGCTTGCGTATCAGTGACATTCTCTCGCTATGTTGGGAAGACATCGTGGACTATTCTGCTGGTGGGAAATGCGTACACATCATTACGCAGAAGAACAAAGCGGAAGACATCATTCCCATCAGCGAAGAAGCATTGGGATTGATAGGCTATAGTTCTGAAAAGAAAGGTTTGGTATTCAAGGGACTTATGCGTAGTTGGACACAAATACCGATGAAAGAATGGATTCGTTCTGCCGGAATTACCAAGAACATAACATTTCACTCGTACCGGAGAACATTTGCAACGCTACAAGCAGCTGCCGGGACGGACATCCGTACCATACAGAGCATCATGGCGCACAAGAGTATCACCACCACGCAAAGGTATATCAAAGTCGTGGATGCCAACAAACGTGAAGCCAGCAAAAAGATTACTTTGACAAGGAAAGACTGACAGCCGTTTCGTCCTCGATTTCTGCGGTCAGAGTATGATTTTATGTGAAAAATCATACTCTGACCGTGATATTTAGCATGATACGTGGTAACTATCAGTCTTTTTATTGCAACTATCTGGAACATCGATTATATCTTTAGCGCAAAACGATTCCAAATACTTGCAGACCATGACGAATAAAAAACAAATTCAGACTAAAAAGATAAGTTTTATCCTCGCACTGTCCGTTATCATTTATGCGGCCATAGATACTTATCTTTTCCTTTGCCATGACATCAATATCATGCGCATAACGACTCCTGTCATCCTTGGACTGGTAATAGCTATCATATTGTGCGGGCTCCTGCACAATTTTTTCTATAAATGGCTGACAAAAAATCCTATCAACTTCTCTTTGGGCGAGCCATCTACCCCTATTGTAGAATCAGAGAACGCCATAGAATCTATAGATGCCACTGAAATACTGACCATCGAGCAACCGATGGATTTGCCTGAACAGGAGTCTTTTCCGTCCCAACTGTCGAATCCAAATACAGTAAACTCTGATTGTCCACAAGATTCTCATTTGAATAAATATGATTCCATATTGGTGGAACTAAAAAAGAAAGAGATTGAAAGGCAAGTGGAAATTATGGATGCGATTCGGGAATATGTAACCGTCAAGACTGCCCCCTATCTCTCCAAAGAGGATATTGCCACCCTTATTTTCAATATAGAGTATATGGCTTACGATCAACCTGAATCATATAAACCGATTCGTTCCAATATAGACAATCCGCTGAGGTCGCCTGGGCTTCGCCATTTGGCATGGAATGTCGGTGAACGCTTGGGAGTGCCCTTAGCGAAAAGAGCCGTTTTTATCAAGAAATCATTTCCATACGAACTCGTAAACGCGACCCTTGAATATCTCAGACTCAATTTACGGGATAATGTTCCAAGCCAGATTCCCATTGATGTACCAGATAAAGGCGACTATCGCTTCCATTTAGATGTAGATAATGATGACTCGCAATAAAAAAAAGTATGCAGACGAAATAATTAATCCGGTCTGTATTGTTCTGCAAGGTTTCATTGAGTTGGTTCGCAGCATGTTAAACGATTAAAATAGTCATAATATGGAAAAAGACCAACTGACATTCAACGACCTGCCGACTGTGGTAGGCGAACTATGCGACAGAATCGCAAGTATGGAAAGCCTGCTTACGGAGAAACTTTCCAAGCAGTACGAAACCAAAGAGAACACGCACGTCCCCATGACCGTACAGGAGGCTTGCAACTATCTTAAAATGCCGTTGTCGACCTTTTATTACAAGGTCAAGAAGGACGATATTCCGGTTATAAAACAAGGAAAGCATCTCTACATCTATCGTGACGAACTGGATAGATGGCTGGAATCTTCCCGGAAGAATCCGGTTCCGCAAAGTTTCGAGGACGAGAATGAGTCCTTGCTCGCCTCCCATCGCCGTAAACCGAACTCTAAAAACTGGTAGCGATGGAAAAGACGGACACTATTATTC
This sequence comes from Bacteroides fragilis NCTC 9343, assembly GCF_000025985.1. Lineage (NCBI taxonomy): Bacteria > Pseudomonadati > Bacteroidota > Bacteroidia > Bacteroidales > Bacteroidaceae > Bacteroides > Bacteroides fragilis. The sequence goes on along the minus strand of NC_003228.3, from coordinate 1,393,281 downwards.
TTTCTCCGGAAGAATTGGTCGCTTATATGGCGGAGTCAACAATAAGCGTAACAAGTACATACGAACACTCCCCGGTGGTTCTGATGGTGGACGATACTGTTATCGGAACATTGGGAAACTTCAGCGCTTCCATCGGGAAAGCCAAAAGCAAGAAAACTTTCAACGTTTCAGCCATTGTCGCATCGGCATTGAGTGGCAGCACCGTTCTTCATTACCGGTCTATGTTCCCTGAGAATAAGCGGAAGATTCTATATATAGACACAGAGCAGGGGCGGTATCATTGCCAACAGGTATTGAAACGCATCTTACGTTTGGCCGACTTGCCGGAATACAAGAATCCGGATAATCTGATTATGCTGGCTCTGCGCAAGTTTTCCCCTAAACTACGTCTGGCGATAGTCGAACAGGCCATTGGCACAATACCGGATTTGGGATTGGTCATCATAGATGGCATTCGTGATTTCCTTTACGACATCAACTCCTCCAGCGAATCTACCGACATCATCTCCAAATTCATGCAGTGGACGGATGACAGGCAAATCCATATCCATACCGTCTTGCATCAGAACAAGAATGATGAACATGCCCGTGGTCACATCGGCACGGAACTCAACAACAAAGCGGAAACCATCATGCAGATCGAAGTGGACAAAGAGGACAAGACTGTAAGCGTGGTCGAAGCCGTCCATATCCGTGACCATGAGTTTGAACCTTTCGCTTTCCGCATAAACGAGGAAGCCATGCCCGAATCGGTAGAGTCCTATCTGCCCAAAAAGAAGAAGACCGGACGACCAACCAAAGGACCGTTCGATCCGGACAAGGAGATTCCAAAGAATGTACATCGTCCAGCATTGGATGCCGTTTTTGCCAATGGAAACATCAGCAATTACGATGATTATATAGAACGCTTGAAAGAGGGTTACGGATTACAGGGTATAAAACTCGGTTATAACAAGGCGGTAAAGGTCGCAACATTGCTAAGCGACAAACAAATGGTTATAAAAGAAGGGAAAGATTATGCCTTCAATCCAGAATACCATTATTGAGTTCAACTTTACTTTATTGTCGGGGCGTATATATAAGAATAAAGCAAAGTCGGCAGGAAGACATCATGTGAGATATTCATATTCTCCCCTCTTTTAGAGGCTCATATCATCCTATGTTTCCGATCCGAGTGCCAGTTCACTATACGCATCCGATATGGCTTGCCGTGAAGCATCAACAGGTAACTGTTGCGAGATATGCCAATGTATAACCTCACTGCGTTACGGTTGTACATTGGCACTCTCGCTTGCTCAGTTCCCTCGCCGGTGTGGTACTCGCAAGCTCGCACCTATTCAACCATTATAAAACGATTCAAATGAAAGAAAATATTGTAAATACATCGGACTCTTCGAAAGAAACCAGAAACGTCTTCATCGGAGCGAAAGTCACTCCTACTCAGAAGGAACATATAAAATCACTGGCCGGACAATGTGGCATGACTGTAAGCGATTACCTATTGTCGTGTGCCTATAACTTCAAACCCAAAGCGAGGCTTACGAAAGAAGAAGCAGCACTGTTGCAGAATCTGGACGATTGTCGGTCAGACCTCGTAAAATACACCTCCGCCCTACACGGAATGTCCACAAAGCAGCGCATGGCAATGTTCAATCAGATTCCGTTTATGGTGGGCTGGCTGAAAGAATTAGGCAATGTAGCCGAAAGTGTCTGCCAGTTCCTGAGTGCAGTAAAAGAGAAGAATAAAACTCCGTCTAACCCAAAATCCGAAGAAGAATGATTGCAAAAGCCAAAGCCATATCGCACGGTATAAACGACATCCGTTACATTACCGGCGAATCACAGCATAAAAAGCATCCGGAGAAAATCTATCGGGTATTGGACAATCTGTTACCCTCAGAACCGGACGCTATGGGAATATGGAACTCCATGCAGTTGACCCTATCCCAATATCGGCCTATAAAGAATTCCATAATCAGAATAGAGTTGAGTCCATCGCCTGAGCATACCCAATTCTATGACATCGAAGATTGGCAAAATCTTTGGCAGGAATTCGCCGAGGAGTTCGACAAACTGGTGATTACCGGCAAGGATGGAAAAGTCCGTTCCCGTCCGACCAATTTGGCGGGTAGCAAATACTCGGTTTGGCTTCATACGGAATCTAAAGGCGAAGTTCCCCACCTTCATGCCGCGGTTTGCCGTTTGGATGAAGACGGCAATATCAACAACGACCACAACATTCATCTTCGTGCGCAACGTGCTGCCGAGCGAGTGGCAAAAAAACGAGGCTGGACGACTGCGGCACAAGTCCGAAATCGCAACATGCCACAAGTGAACCGAGACTGCATGAATGTATTGAAAGCAATGCCATCGTGGTCATGGGATGAGTACAAGAATGCTCTTATACGGAAAGGTTATACCGTCCATGAAAGAGAGGACAAGAAAGGTATTCTTCGTGGATATGCCCTCATGAATGGAAACACCAAATACAAGGCTTCAGAATTGGGAATCGGCAGGAACCTGATGGTCTCGAAACTTCCTGCGACATGGAAGAAACTGCACCATCAGCCAGCTACCGTCATTAGAAATAATACTCCCCAAACCGTTCAACAGGCAGCGATACATAAGGTTGCTCCTATTGACTATACCCAATATCTCACAGATTGTCAGGATATGATTTCCTATACCCTCAGTCATGAAGGAAAGGATTACAAATTCTATATCCCGGAAAAAGTACTTGACTGTTTCAATGACGAGTTTGATTACAGGTTTATTGCCAACTGTCAAGAACTTACCGATATGGCTGTAGCTATATTTGTCGGACTGCTTGATACGCCAAATGTAGCGACTGGAGGTAGTGGCGGAGGTTCGCAAAGCGATCTTCCGTGGAGAGACAAGGACGAAGACGATTTACAATGGGCTCGCAGATGCGCTCGTGCTGCCAGCCGCTTAATAGGAAAAAAGCCGAAAACAAGATTAAAACGCTAAGCCCATGAAAAAGAAATTTGATTTTTCCGCAGAAATGAGTGAAGTGGAATCCATAAAAACCACTCCCAAGAATGAATATCTGGAAGAAGAAAAACGACTACTCGATGTAAATGCCAAGGAACTTGCCAGCCTGAATAACAATGTATATAAGCTGAGAACAGAAGTTGAAAATCTGTCCGGTTCTATACGTGAGTGCAAACCTATTATTTCTGAAGAAATGCATAAGTTGGCAGTTGAATTTGGAGCCACACTTCTCTGCAATTTTCTTGGTCAGATTGAGAGCAAATGCAAGGAAGCCGAGCGAAGAATGAAGAAAGCCGACAATGCCATCCATATCCCGGCTACCGCATTCTACATCACAATTATAATACTGGTTGCCCTCTCTTCTTTTTTCGCCAGCATCATAATAGCAAATGTCGAGATTTTACACTCGGCATTGATTTGGAAGGCTGCTTTATGGACTATTCTGATTGCTACGGCTGGAATTACCATAATGATACTTCTTTCGAAAGTATTGAACAAGCCCAAATAGCAGATTACTACAAAGCGACGAGTCTTAAACCTGAAAATCAGGATTGAAACTCGTTGCTTTTTACTCTATATCATTCAATCAATATCCAAAGGGGGAGAATTACCATCGCTGAATCGGTCAAAGTCGGATTGAAACAGTTGGTCTTGAATAACCCTGTACTTTTCAAACTCTGTTTCTGCGAACTCTTTGGCAAATTCGGCTGACACGTTTCCGTTATCTTGTAATATCGGGAGGTCTGCCACATCAATGAATTTGTCAATACGCTTTGCCCAATCTTCCATTGTCATTGGAATGTGACGTTTAGCCATATTTTCTGCTATATCAAGAAACGCATTCACAATCCTGCCCATTGCTTCCAATTCGTTTTCTCGCAAATAGTTTTTGGCAATGGACACATCCGTTTTTACTATCTTCCCCTGCGGACCTTTCTCCCATGTAGTCAGTCCCATGTGTTCTCGTTCCGCATTGGCTCTATCAACAATCAGCTCGGCAGCCGTATGACCGTGCACCGCATAATGCATCTTGTTCTGAACCTTTTTGAAAAATGCACGCGTAGTTGGTGCATTGACATTATAATCAATACTGGTGGCATATATATCAGTGAGTTTCTGATAAAAGCGTCGTTCACTCAACCTTATCTCCCTAATTTCGGCAAGCAAATGTTCAAAATAATCCTCTCCGATAAACGAGCCATTCTCCATTCGTTTCTTGTCTATCACATATCCACGAATAGCAAACTGGCGAAGCACATATGTACACCATTGCCGGAACTGTGTGGCACGAGTACTATTAACCCGATAGCCAACACTAATGATAGCATCAAGATTATAGAATTTCAACTTACGATTTACTTGACGTTCACCTTCCACCTGAACAACCGAGAAATACTCGGTTGTTACCACTTGTACCAACTCTCCACTTTCATATATATTTTTCAAGTGAAGTCCGACATTATCTGTGGAGCAGTCAAATAATTGCGCCATAGCTTTCTGTGTACACCAGATAGTTTCATTTTGATACATTACCTGCACTCCATTTTCTTTTCCCTCAATTTGAAAAATCAGGAACTCTGCTGTACTATTTCGTATTTCTATATTTTTTGCCATAGCTCTCTTATTCTTTTAAGGTGACCTTTATTCCGAGATGTAAAACTTCAGAAACATTCTCGATAAAAGCCTTTTTCATACGATTGTTGCTATGGGTAATCAATAACCATCCTCCACCCAATTCTTTCTGACTTTTACCGTACTTTGCATCCCTTCGGTTTGAAATTACGGGTACTTTGCAGAATTTGAGATTATACTCTTCCACCACCTTGCGAACCTCAGCCACTCCTATTTTTTTGACAACATTTATAAGTGTTTCAACAGCAGTTTTCTCCGCTATTATAGTTCCGTCAGGAAAAACAACCGTCATATCTCTTGTCGGACCTCTTTCTATCTTTTCATCCAGACGAGAACCATTATTCCGATGTGTTACCTCCGGATCGAGCACCATCTCCTTGGCATCCGTCAACTCCGCTGCAAAGTTACGCTTACGGCTAAGATGAACGCTCAGGGGCTGTTCCGGCACATAATCCACAACTAAAACAAGTTCACGCTTTACAGGTTGCAAAGCCGGCTCTATTGTTTTGCTTAACACCGGAAGAATCTCTTTCTTGATAATTTCTTCTTCTAACTCATTTGCCTCTTGAATAAGATCTTCATTAATAGACAAACCTAATTCCTTTAGGTTTTCCATTGTCTGATATAGTTTGCTTAATCTGCTCATAACTTTGATTTTTAACTACTGATTAAAATGATTTTCTTTATCGTTTCCACATTCACCGTTTCTGTAGTGGAAATACGATGCGGACAAAGACCAAACTTTGTGAGCAATCGGTCTTTGAGGGCATCCCGTGATTGCTGTACATCGCTATTCTGGTGAAAATGCCAACCATCAACCTCAATCGTTTGAAGTGGTTGTTTAGTGAGCGAATTGTAAATAAGGAAATCTATATGAGAAAACGGACTTTTTGCAAAAGCCTTTTCTTCTTCACTAAGCAAACTCCAATCGCTAATCAATCGAGAGAGCGGATAATGACATAATATTTCAGCGTTAATCAAATTCAAATCAGCAATAGCTTTTACCAAAACCGTATAAACAAGGTTTTCAGATAGATGGTTCGATACCGAAGGATGGGCAGCTTCATACGCCAAACGTTCTGCAGTGTATTGCTTATAGAGCAAATCAAACACAGAGTGGAGTTTGCTTTCCTTGACCTCGAAATTATTGTATTGTATATAGGCTATAAGCTGGGCAAGATTCGATTCTTTCGGCAGCTCATTGCCATTGGTCACGATGCACAAACGAGTCTTGGCACGTGATATGGCGACATTGAGCAAGTTGGCATCGTCGGAAAACTCCGTTGGTTCGTTGTCTACTGTGCTTATGATGATGCTATCGCACTCCCGACCTTGATATTTATGTACCGTACTGGCAATATCATGCCCTAATGCCTTATTTGTTTCTTCCGCTTGGTTGCGATAGGGAGTAATGATGCCCACGCTATCCATATACTTATATTCAGGCATTACCTCCTGTATGATGACATCAATCTCTCGCTGATTGAAATGCTCTCTCGCATGATTGCCTTTAGTGGTACGGACTACCTGCAACACATTCTCTTCGCCGTTGTCAGTGGTCATGGCCACCAGCTCACCATTATAAAACCGTTGATTGCAGAACTCAATAATCTTGGGATGGCAACGATAGTGCTCCCGCAGCAACGTGACAGGAGCTTCCGTGAATACCTCCACACATGATTGCAGAAAGCTATGCGTCATAGCGTTGTATCTGTCATCTACATTATAGGTTGTCTGAATTGCATTTAGAGCAAGTGCTTCTTCACGGCTCACTACATTAGGTAATTGTTTGTCGTCACCAACAATCACGGCATTCATCGCACACGAGAGTGCCAATGCTCCGGTCTTAATGTCTACTTGTGACGCTTCGTCCATAATCACATAATCAAATACCATATCCTTACTGATACAACTTTTGGCAGAATAAGTGGTGCTGAGTACGACAGGATATTCTTTCAAGAACTCCTCTGTTTTGGGCTTGATGTCCCTAATAGAGAACCTTTTCCTTTCGCTGGTTCCATATCGTTTGGCAATCTTATTCTTCAAAATTTGCAAGGAAGAGGAACGCAGATCTTTTACAGACTGGTTAATATCAATGGATTGAAGCGTATGGACTATGAAGCCCAATTCTTGCTCGATTTCAGCCTTACGAGAGAAATAGTAGGCTTCTTCCAATCCAGCTATCACTTCGGTAACTTTACCGTTAAGGAACGAGAATATCTTCATTCCCATAGCAAATGACCACTTCAAACGAAACCAAAAACTGAGCTTTTGCTCCTTCTCTACCTTCATTTGGTAAAGGTTGAGCAGCGTTATCAGTTTGGCAGATGGTTTACCATGAAGCCAGTTGTTATCAGTACTGTTTGCGCCTAATAGCGCATTATATTTGCTCTCTTTCAGCAACGCATCATATTCCGTCTTTAGTTGAGCTTGACGTAACTGCCCGTCAAATCCTTGTGACACGTTTTGGAGAGAATCTTTCGCCAATTGATATATTGTTGATTTGTCCTCAATATTCCAATCTGTCATATCAGGATAACCTACTTGATTGGCAATAAACACCTCTTTATTTTTCGTACGACCGAGTTTGGCTACTATAAAACCAAGTCCTTCGCTCTCCAATTTTTCTGCTACATTCTCTACGGCAGAATTGTTGTTAGACACAACAAGCACTGTTTTTCCTACCATAAGCAAATTGGCTATGATGTTGAGAATCGTTTGCGTTTTACCTGTTCCCGGAGGTCCTTGTATGATGCTTACTTGATGCGTCAATGCCTTCTCCACCGCAGACTTTTGGCTGGCATTGCATCCGAAAGGATAATAAACCTGCTTTGGCAAGCGATATGTTGCTAATTTTGACTTGTCACCAAGATATTGAGCCAAAGGAACATTGTCGCGCATTGTATCTACCAATTCATACTGCTTGGATAAGATATTATCTTCATCCTCTGTCATCAGACCTGTTTCAGCAGCCAATTTACGAAGATATTCCCAAGTAGATCCACCATTTTTGTCAATGGGAGTACGAGTGATATAGACATCATTTCCCTCAAAGTTCTCATAGTAACCATTGGGATAGGTCACTCGATAGAATGTATGACGAGTGTCAGAAAACCGCAATACTTCTGCCACATTGTTGATGTGCTTATTCTTGATATACAATCCTTTTTCGCTGAAATCTATGGTCTCTGGATCGGTAAAATATAACAGACGGGCTTTGTTGTAATTGAACACACGAGTAGATGACGAGAACCGAACAGCCCAAAGACCGTTCTTGTTCTCGCTGATAGAGGAAACTTGCTCGGTGATAAACATACACTTATCGCCACATCTCTCTAAATCTACTATCATGTATAACTGCGAATCCATAGCAAAAGTGCCAAATTTTTATTTCTTATCTTTTATAAGTTTCCAATATTTTGCCAGCATCCAAATTTCTGAAGATTCGTTACCATTAGCTTCAGCTAACTGCTTGATTTTCCTCTTAAAATCATCAGGTTTTTTGAATGAAAGCATCTGTCTGTTTTTATTAAGGATACTAATTATTGCATCATCTTCTAACACCTCTGTAACTAAAAACTTAAACAAGTAATCCTGATAAGTCTCCAAGTCATTCCCTACATATTGGAAAATCCAAGGGGCTAATGCAATTACCTTTCCTTTGGTTGACTGATTTGTGTTGAATTTATTTAGGGTATCTATAAAGAAATTTTTCACGTCACAGCCTTGTACGTTACATATAGACAATAACTTACCAACAATGTCTTGGTTTGCAATGGCAGTATTATTAGTTACACAACTATTTATCTGCTCTTTTATCGCATCAAACAAGTTTTGATTAATTTCCGGATGATACATGACATAATAATCGGCTAAAGTGTGCGAGTTTTTCAAGTCATCACACCAAACCTCTTGCGATTTGCTTTGCAAGGTTGAATTTAGAGCATTTAATACTGCAACTGATAAATCATTTTTTACATTAAGGCAGTCTTTTATTAGTTCAGGAGAGAAAACATCTTCACCTTTATAGTTAGTAGACCATCCAGCAAGTTTAGTCAACAAAGCCTTGGCTTCAAGTGAATAATGAGCTTTTATAGATGTATAATTTTTCAAGCAATTTGTGATTGATGCTCTACTATGAGCATTATAGCTATTGGTCAAATGTCTTACAACACTATTTGTTAGTTTACTATCATATGAACTATAACTTACTAATAGATCACCATAATTGATATACCATTTAATGGTGTTTGAGATAGAAATAATATCTTGGTCAGAGGGTGAAGATAGCATTATAGAATATGGGCTGTATCCTCTATACTGGTACGAACCGCATTTGGACATACCAATGCATATTAAATCATAGAATATTGGATTCTTACTATCGATGCTACCCAATATATTATAGATAGCCGAGTCGGCCATTATAGAATCTGCATTATCTATATAGGATCGAATCTCTTTCAGGCGTTCAATACATACTCTAACATCATCTACGTTGTTCCCAGAGGATTTTAGATTTTCGAGCAGTTTTTTCTCAAAGCGATTCAATTTATATTCATCAGCTAATGTCTTATTGATAAATATGGATTTCCAATCCGAAATGCTTAAATCAGAAAGGTATTCGTCTAAATCTTCTTCAGGACAATAATATCCATAGTCATTGTATGAATCTTTCGTGATTTGAGTAAGTTTCACGAACAATGCAGGTGATATTTGCCATAAACATTCAAGGACACAATCTAAATGAAATGAGTCTACTTTCCGCAAGGCATCAATGCCTTGTATATAAGTCTGGCAATCAAAACTATCTTCCTTTATGCTTTGGTATTGTTTAATCAGCATAGAAATATAGTTTTTCCTACCTGTTTGTGATATATGAGAAAGTAAGATTGAGTGGAAAGGTTTGTAACGTGTGAAGTCTGCTTTTAATGAGTGAATACGATGGTATAGACATTGCCAAATATAATCGAGAACGCCTTTCTCAATATTAGATAAATCAGCCTTTTCGAGTGCTATTGTCGCATTCTCAATGTTAGTGACATCTAGAATAGCTATTTCTGCAATACTCTTAAAGGTAGAGTTATCTTTGGCTAATTGGTTAATTGTCTCCACTTCATTATTATCGAGAGCTGTTTTCATCTGCCGAGTAAAAACAATATCCATTGATTTCTCTACAGGTAGCTGATAATGTATAGCCGACATAAATTTAGGCATATCGGTATCATTACTATAAAGGCAAGACAAATTCCCTAAAAATGAAGGAGACAAAAGTTCTATTGACGGTTTAGCTGAAATTTCATCCTTGCCAAAAATGTATAATGCTAAGTATCTATCAGGAATAGATAAATCAGAGTTAAACTTCAATGTAATTAGTTCGTTTATAAAAGCAATGATGTTGCGAGGTGTAATTTCTGGGGTCATAGCATCATATATTTGCGTAACCTCCTTATCTGGAGAAGCTTCTTTACCAAAGGCATCTTTCCATTTTTGATAGAAAAATGCTTTCCAATCAGACATGATGGGAGGAGCTACACGATGTACCACACTAAATGTCTTGTTAATAAAGTCATTGCCGTAACAATGGCTATTATCGGTATTATCTTCCGATTTGAAGGCATTTATGATATGTGAGCAGTCAAATGGAACAATTATAACAAGATTATCAAAAGACTCTTCTGCAAAAAAAGAGTGTATAGCAGCCCAAAACTCTTGTACTTTAGCAATAGGAAGCCTATCCATGTTGTCAAAAACAAGGATTACTTTTTTGCTATCCCTGATACTCCCATCTAACTGATGCATCCATTCCTTAAATTGTGAAGATGAAGGTTCTTTTTCAGAAATCACTTCATAAGTTGATTCTTCAGAAATTTTACCCTTGTACACAAGAAATAATTCCTCAAAGTAAGACGAGAATGATGCGGTTCCAGTTATTCCATATTTTTTATCATCGCAATGCTTTTTATAAACAACATAAACGATACCAACAATGTAAGGTATCATAGACGTAAGAATCTTTCCCAAAACACATTTGTCTGGAACTAAAGAAACAAGCCAATTGATTAGTGGGGTTAATGCCACTAATAACATGCCGACTTTAATAGTTGTGCTAAGTCTAGGAACTTTTTTGTTATGAGTGCTTTTCTTTTTGGAAAGAAGTTCGTTAAGTTTTAGTTGCCAAGAGTTATCAAGACATTCATAGTCAGTAATCAGAGATTTTGTTATTTCCTCTAATATGGTACGACGTTGTAAATCGGAACTGTGCCCCCAAGCATCATAGGTGATAAATGGAAACATTTGTTTCTTTTTATCACTTATCCCTGCATTGAGTTCATTAGAAATGAGCTTTACTAAATTTGATTTACCTGATCCCCATCCACCATCAATTCCAATCATTTGGCAATGGTTACCATTTTTAATCTGTTGAGCAATTCTTTTAGATATTGCTTCATGAGATTTACCTATAAATAGGTCTTCACCAACAGGTGTCGTTCTTAAATACGAAGGATGCTCTGTAATCATGTTCCTATTCAAAGAATCAAATACCATGTAGGGAGTGGCTCCTCTACATGGATGATTGTGTTATTTCGTTACCGCATTATACAAATCCTGATACGTTTTCACCACGCTATATACCACTTCGCCTGTACTGATGGCTGCAAAGTGACGACGGGCACATTCAATCTTGGCATCTTCGGCTTTTCGCAGCTGGGATGCTTCGATGTCGTTACCTTTGGTTTCTGCCACAAAGTAAACGTGTTTCACGCTACCTTCGCGGAAGGCAACTGCCCAGTCGGGGTTGTATTTACCCATGGGGGTATTGATATAGAAGCCTCCCGGCAGCTTGGTGTAAACCACTACATCGTCCTCTTTTTCCAATGATTCGGCAAAGGAACGCTCAATACCTTGGCTATCAACTACCACTAAATCATACAGCGATTTCTCGCTTTCGATAGCGTCCTTGCCCAATGTACCACGAAGTGTTGCTTCCTCAAAGATGTCGCTATCAAACGTATTGTTGCGCTTCTCATAGCGGATATGCTGTATCAGGGAGATTGCCTTACAATCGTTAATGATACGTCCTGCCTTGATGATAAACTCTTCGGGGTTGAGCTTGAATTGATGGAATGTGGTGGGTTTGATACCTTGCAAAATGGCTACAATGGTTCTTCGAGTTAGGCCGGTAGCTTGCACCAATTCGCCTACGAGGTCGTATGTAACACCACTTCCAACAGCCTCCTTCACATGGATAGTTCTTACTTTGGCTGCCGACATAGCTGTGCCGACTTCCAATTCCTCGCGGTCGCGAATTCCCTCTATACCTCCGCTTTCCACCACGATGCGGATTTCCGTTACATTCAGATGTTTGTACAGTTCATCAATTGCGTTCTTTATCAGCTTCGAGGTGTCGAAGTTTACATTGTAGTATGTGCGTGTGTTGATACGCTTCCATAGTTCCTGCCACTCCTTCTTGTGGAAGTTGTCGGCATTGAATTTTGCCTCTTTCTTTTCCCTTCCGTTTGTAGGTTTCACACTATCCGGGTCAAATACCTTATCCAGTTGCTTGATGATAAATGATTTCAGTTCGTTTGCCTCGCCAAAATCAAGCTGTCCGGCTTTCTTCTCATCAAAATACTTCTGAGTGAGTTTCCCCTTCTTGATATACCCTTGGGTAATCAACTCTTCGTGAATATCTACTGCCTGTTGTGTGGAGATTTTTACTGTTGTTCCATCTTCTGTTTGCGCCATTGCATCGGCAAACAGATTGGCAGTCACTATCACAGGGCGAGTATCGCAAGCCTCGGCTATTTCTTTCTGCAACTTCTTGGCAAAGTCGTCATAGCTTTCGCTGGCGATAACTGTGAGTATGTTGATATTGAACACAGTATCGCCTAATACATCGGTATCCTGGCGTTCACCTTTGTCGTTGACGCAAAGACGCATACCGCGTCCCACTTCCTGCCGCTTCTTTATCTCGTTGGCAGTATCTTTCAGCGTACAAATCTGGAACACGTTGGGATTGTCCCAACCCTCCTTCAAGGCAGAGTGAGAGAAGATGAAACGCACCGGACACTCTTGGCTCAGCAGACGCTCCTTATCTTTCATAATCAAGTTGAAACCACGCTCTTCGTTTTCACCTTCCTTGCTTTTCGATTCCACGCTGACACCTTTTTTATCCACGGAGAAATAACCGTCGTGAATGTTGTCACACGCATTCTTGGGGTCGGACAGGAAACGCATATAAGCTCCATCCGTAAATGTAGGCATCATTTCTTGTAAGGCTCTCTGGTATTCCTCCTCAAACATCTTGGCAAACTTTCCTTTCTCCACACCCTCTTTGCTGTATATGCGGTAGCTATCCACATGGTCGATGAAGAACAGGGAGAGCACCTTGATGTGTCTGGGAAACAACTGGCGTTCACGTTCCAGATGTGTTTTGATGGTCTCACGAATCTGCATACGGCGCACCAGTTCTTCGTTGGCAGCACCTACGATGTCTCCTTCATGAAGCGTCAGTTCGTTCAGGAAATGAATGGTACCGGTCAGTCCGTCAATGCGTTCTACAATGTAGTTGTCTTCGTATTCTTGCAGTCCGCCACTTTGTTCTTTCAGGTTGAAGCCTTCGCCTGCCAAGCGAATGACATGGCGGGTACCGTTATTGGTTTTCATATCGAAACCGATACGTGCCTGCGGATTGCCTTTGCCGATAACGATTTCATCTAAATAGACATAACCGTTGGTAGCGGTGGAGCCTAATTGGTGCACACCTCGCACTTCCACTTTTTTCACCAACCGCTTGTTATAGGCATCAATGGCATCCAGTCGGAATACCATGTTGTAGATGTCGTCCTTGCGATGAGTGGCACTATACAAGACCTTGAACAGGGGATTGAACAGCTGTATGCCCCGTCGGGTGGCGTTGCCCTTGTCCGTACCCAACACACTTTGCGGTTCATCAATGATCATGATGGGATTGGTCTTGGCAAGGATGTCGATAGGACGACGTGATCCAAACTCATCCCGTCGGGAAAAGATGATACGTGCGACAGCGTCTCCGCTACGTCCCTGTATGTTCTTCTCTTCGTTCATCGAGGCATTGAATGCTTGCGTGTTGATGACCATCACGTGAATGCCGTTGTCTTGGGCAAAGCCATCGATCTTGGAGAGCTGCTTGGAGTTATAGATGAAGTATTGCATCCGTTTGCCATACTCTCCGGCAAAGTGTTCCGCCATACTTTCAAAACTCTTGAACACACCCTCGCGAATGGCAATACTGGGTACCACGATAATGAACTTACTCCAGCCGTAGCGTTGGTTCAGTTCATACATTGTCTTGATGTAGGTATAGGTTTTACCTGTACCGGTCTCCATTTCCACCGTAAGGGTTAGTCCCTCGCCTTGTATATGTTCGATAGGCTTCAAGCCTTGCGCCATCTGTATGGTGCGAATGTTCTCGCACAGACTTTCACGGTCGAGCACAATGGGGGCGTTGCCAAAGCCTTCTACCTTAAAACCTATATGGCCTTTGCCTTGGTCTATCAAAAAGTTGCTCAGTCCATCTCTCTTCGGTTGACCTTGGAACACATCCGTCACACAGCGAGTAGCTTCAGCCTGAAATCGTTGGTGCTTGTATTTAATTTTCATTTTTGTCTCCTTTTTTACCTATATTGCCAATTCGCTTGATGGAGTCCAGATAATCTTGTTCCACATCACTGATAGTGCGTTGTTTGTATTTGCGATATTCATTGGTAGCATGTTCCATAGCTTCCGTGTGCGACACCTTGCCGGAATCTAATAGCAATTGTTCTCCCGACATGGTAAGAATCCTATCCAAATAGTTAGCCCAATCGTTCATTGTCATTGGTTGCTCTCGTTCTGCCTGACGCTCTGCAAAGTCCAAATATCCAGATACCAACTGCCCCATAGCACGAAGTTCCTTCTCATCCAAATAATTCTTGGCTGTGCGAGCTTCTGACAGAGTAGGCTGATTCCCTTTGAATGTAAGCAATCCCATAAAATCCTTTTCGGCATCGGCACGTTCCACAATCAGTTCGGCTGCCGTATGGCCGTGTATGGCATAGTGTATCTTGTTCTGCACTTTCTTGAAAAACTCTTGCGAAACAGAAGCTCTTGGGTCATAGTCGATACTTGTGGCATATATTTCCAACACTTGGCGGTACAGCACCTTTTCTGTGGCACGGATGTCCCGGATGCGCTCCAACAGCTCTTTCCAATAGCCACCGCCTCCAAGTTGTTTCAGTCGTTCATCGTCAAGAGCGAAACCTTTAATCATATATTCTTTCAACCGCTGCGTAGCCCATTGACGAAAACGGGTTGCTATGATAGAACGTATGCGATAACCAAGGGCGATAATCATATCCAGATTGTAGTATGCAGTCATATATGATTTACCGTCGGAGGCAGTTGTTCGGAATTTCCGAACAACTGAATCTTCCTGTAATTCACCCTCTTCAAATATGTGCTTGATATGCTCGCTTACGTTCGACTTACTGGTTTGATACAGCTCGCACATTTGCGCTTGCGTAAGCCACAAGGTCTCGTCTTCTAATATTACATCTATTTTGGTCAAGCCTTCGCTATCCGTATAGATGAGTATTTTGTTGTTCTCTTCCATAATCGCGAATTTAGATAACCTTGATATTCTTGAAGGCTTCATCATCGGTCCAGTCCATCAGTTGCTTAAATTGCTCGTAGATGTTTATCTTTTGGTCATCTTGGGCAAAGCAGGAGTCACGGAAGAGCACACGCAGCGGAGTTTTGTCGGCCATCGCCGCCACCACATTGTCGGTGATTCTCTCGGTAAAGCAAGCCACTAAGTCACCATCGTTCACAGTATAGATGGTGCAGCCGTCCACCTCTTCTTGCGTCATTGGCAGGTCGAGTGTTACGCCCCAGGCAAGCATAGCCCCAAAGAGCAAATCAAGGTCGGTGCGGTCTTGCTTGATGTTATCTGCAAACAAATTGAGCTGGTCTTGCTGGTAATCATTGGGAGAGATAGATACTTCTTCGTAGTTGCTTTCATCCAATCTGAACACACGGAAGCCGGTATCGATATTTTGTGTAGTAAGCGGAGAATCAGCTTTGATTTTTGCACCGGCACGACGGATACGCTCTTTGGCTGCGTCACAAATAGTTTTGAATCCCATTTTATAACCATCACTTGATTCTGAAAAATCTTCTTCAAGTTGCACCATTATAAATTGTCTGCACCCTCCATCAAGAGCATTCTGTTCCATTACGGCATGTGCAGTTGTTGCAGAGCCAGAGAAGAAATCAAGAATAATACTATTACTATCTGAATATAGAGAGATTATTCTTTTTATCAATTCTACAGGTTTAGGATAATCAAAAACTTTTTTCCCGTCAAATAATTTGGCTAACTTTTGAGTAGCACCTTGTGAATGATCTACTTCGGTGTACTTCCAGATTGTCATAGGTGTAATACCCGTTTTTCTGAGTTCAGATAGAAAACGTTTCATTGCAGGAACGCTATTTCCATCAGGTCCAAACCAAATTCTATTATCTTGGAGTCTCTCACGAAAAGCTTTTCGTGAGAGCCTCCAGCTGCGCCCAGCTGGAGGCTCTACATTACGCCCGGAGGGCGTTGTAATAGTATATATATTTTCTTCTACGGCTGGTCCCACAGACAAATCACTTGCTTTCCAAACACCTCGAGGATCATTGTCTGGATTAGTATAGCGATTATCAGCTTCTGAACTTCTTGCTATACCTTTACATACAGCAGAATCTAGATTTTTAGCATAACATAACACGTAATCATGTGAAGGGGAGAAATGTTTCATTAAATTAATTGGAGAATAAGCTCGCTCCCATACGATTTGCGCCAAGAAATTGCTACTGCCAAATACTTCGTCACAAATATTTTTAAGGTTTCTCTGCTCATTGTCATCAATCGAAATAAAGATAACCCCATCCTCCGTCAGCAGAGAACGTGCGACCAACAGACGACTATAAATCATCGAGCACCAGTCCGAATGAAACTTACCATTTGTATCGGTGTTCTTGCGGAAGCGGTTACCCAGTTCGTCCACACTGCCGGCTTCGAGGTCTTCTTCGGCGGCAGTACGGGCAAAGTCATCGTGATACACAAAGTCATTGCCCGTATTATAAGGCGGGTCGATATAAATCATCTTCACCTTACCCATGTACGAGCGTTGTAAAAGTTTAAGCACTTCAAGGTTGTCGCCCTCGATATAGATATTCTTTGTGTTGTCCCAATCCATGGAATCTTCCACCACCGGGCGTAATGTCTTATCGGTAGGTTTGGCAGCCTCCGCACGAGCGGCGTTCTTACCCACCCATGTAAACTGGTACATTTCGCCCTCGCCATCTGTGGCATGGTCGCCAAGCAACTGACGAAACACCTCAAAGTTTACCTTTCGGGAAATTGCACCCGTCTTGTCATCACGTACTTCGGTAAATGCAGAAGGTGCAATCTGATAGAGCGCATCAAGATTGAGTTGCGTTCCGTCCGCGGAGTTCAAATCCAAATGTTTTAATATGTCAGTCATATATTTTATTTCTTAATTGTTTTCTAATGTTTTAAGTACCTCTTCCAACTTAGCAATCTCACGCTTCAAGGCACGGGCTTCACTGTTGAGTTCCATCTGTTTGGCAAACTGCCTTTCATTCCGTACACGCTTCTGCAAGGCTTCCGCTGCCCGTCGTTTACGAGCCAATTCATCTTGCAATGCCATAATCTGCTTCGTGTCAGCGGCATTGGTCGTACCAAATCCGGAAATCTGACCGGCAAACGCTTCGTAGATATTATCCAGTGACGACCCTGCAAGTTCTAACTTCACCTTTGCCAATGGCATCCATTCTGTGCGGAAAGTCTTCAAAATGTTGAATCGTGTTTTGTTCGCATCTACCCATTCCTTGTAGTTGAGCAACAATCGGCCACGGTTGGCATATTGCAACACAAACACCACATGGCGAGGCATCTGGCGGTCGATGGCAAGAAACACATCATCGGGCATATCCTCCGCTTTGAGCGTCACCAAGAACATCACGATTTCATGCACCGTCTTACCCGTATCCACATTCATGGTGGATGGAGCTAACTTATAGAGCCATTGTATACGTTCCACATCTTCCACAAATCGCATCTTCAAGCGTGTGTTAATCTCCAAATGCTTGTAAAAGGCTGTCTTGGGCACCAATCTGTCCACGTGCGTGGAGGTGGGGTAGTTAAGTATATTGTCCATTTTGTCTCATCTAATTAACCTCATTATTATGATGCCGTTCATACGAATCCCATAAAAAGCGCACGAGAGTTGTACTACTTCCAATCGCTAAACTAGCATGACGAGATTCAAGCCCTTTATATGAACTGGACTTGCCATGTCCGCTACCATACAGATTTCTCAGTTCTGCAACGCCTTGTGCAATAGCTTTAAGATTACCGAGAATAGCCTTTATAGACTTAGCTCCTTTAACATCATCAGAGATGTTTTTAGGCATCAGATGAAAATGTTTGAAAGTTTCATCAACAAGACGTGGAACTTCCCAATCTTTATCTACAGTACAGCCTTCAAATTCAAGTATTGTTTTACAACAACTTTCAATTAGTTCTTTAGCCTTACCAATTGCTTCTGTTGGATTTCCGTCCTTCAGATTGAGCATTAAATCAATTTGGGCTGATATGTAATCGCTGTCAAAAGCTTCTTTTAAAGTTTCAGCCGTAGCGGTCATAACCATTGTACCACCTGCTTTATCAAGTATGCTACGGCATTTTTTGTAAGCAACCGCACGGCTTTTACGATTTTCTTCATCATGTTCCTTCATTGAAGAAAGTTCGTAATATCTGATTAAATCGCTAAGTAGCTTTATTTTATCTTCGTATTTTGTATCATTGATATATGCTATCAGAGATTTGCCCTTTGAAAGTCTATATGTTTCACAAAGCGGAACACCTATGCTTTTATAGGTAAAAGCATCAAAATCAGCTGTACTAAAGTCCAGGACATAACCACCTTCATTTAAGAAGTTGACCATAGTACCTATTTCTATATCAGATAATTTCATTTCTCTTTAATTATTAAGAAGGTTATCAACTCAAAGTCGTCCAAACCTTTAATTTCTCCATGCAAGGCTGTTGTCTCACCCACAGAGAAAAGGCTCTCAATGTCTGTCTCTTCCTTAATGCTTACGATGCTGTCAATAGCTGTTTGGAGCAACGTGTTGTACTTGGTCATGCGGCGGCCGTCTTGCGTTTCACGGTTGACCGCAGCACAGAGCACACGGTCATAGTCATTTTGGTTCTTACACAGCGCACGCATGATGTCGAGCAGTTGTTTAGGGTGCAGATGGTCGCAAATAACCTCTCCATCGTCTGCCAGATAGACCATGTAGAAAGGATGCAGTTGATTCTTACGGTCAATATTAACGGCATTGTTGCGATTCTTCAACACAAACATCACGCCCGGTTTCGCCAATTCGGAACCGGCTACCACCGCATTCAATCCGAAAGGTGCATGTTCAATATCCGGATGTTCCTTGACATATTGCAGGAGGTCAAGCCGAAACTCGTTCAATCCCAAATCCATGATATTGATACCGGTGTCCATATCTTCTATGTCGACCACTTCATTCTGCAACTTTTTTAATTGTCCAAGGCGATATTCCAAATCGGCTTCTTCGCCCATAGAAAGCGGATTGCCAGTACCTGCTGCGGTAAGGATGGTGGCTTTCATTCGGCTTTCGACACGTCCTTTGAGCTGAATATAGTCGTCAAGTTCCATATCCGGCCAGTAGTTGACAAGCTGGATTTGTTTGTTCCGGCTACCGATACGGTCGATACGCCCGAAACGCTGGATGATGCGTACGGGATTCCAATGAATGTCATAATTGATGAGGTAGTCGCAATCCTGTAAATTTTGGCCTTCGCTGATACAATCAGTAGCTATAAGTACATCAATCTCACCCGTGGCATTGGGAAAGAGGGCTGAACGGTCTTTCGACAAAGGTGAAAAATAAGTCAGCACATTATTGAACGACATAGGAAACTTCGGCAATGTGCATCTTCCATCGGTAGAGCCGGTGATAAGAGCCGTATCAAGTCCGCAGGTTTCCTTTATCTTCGTGGATAACTGCTCATAGAGATAATTGGCTGTGTCGGCAAATGCCGTAAATATAAGCACTTTCTTGTTACCTCCGTTTATCGGGTTGCGGAACTTATGTTTCAAATCCTCGATAAGCATCTGCAACTTACTGTCGTGTTCGGGCGTAATGTCCTTCAACATCAGCAAGAGCAGGTCTAACCGTTCAAAATCGGCTTCAAGATCGCGTCGCCAACTCACATAGTCCATGTCAGCCAATGAAATCTTCGACTTCTTGGTGGCAAATGGGTCGGTGTCGCCTTCGGATGAGTCCATATCATCAGTGAAAGAAGATACATCAATGGTTGCACCGGAATGTTTCTTGTCGTATACATCTATCAGTTCCATTGTCTGCCGAATGTACTCATGGATGCGGTTAAGCGTCAGTCGGAAAGAATTGACCGAACTTTCTAGACGTTTCAACAGGTTGGTGGCCATGAGCTTGCGCAAGCCTTTCTCACGACCGTCAATAGACAGACCTTCACCATCGTAGTCGATACTGTAACCACTACGGGCACAATCGAAGAGATAAAGCGAAGGGGTGTATATGGAAAGATTTAGAGCATTGAGTTGCTCGGCAATATCCTTGAAATTGATGGCATCGCCCAAGTCCGTCAAACGCGGACGACGAGACAAAGGGGCAAGCCGCTTAGGAAACTCGCCAATATCTTTCGTGTCGTAATACTTGATGATATGACTACGACTACGTGCGATGGTCACGGCATCGAGCATCTGAAAAAAGTCAAACTGAAGACTTGACAGCAATCGTTCCGTAGTCCGTTCGCTTGGCTCCAACTTAGCCCAACGATTATAGGCAGTCTGAGCAGACTTGAATATGTCGTCAATGTTGCGGTCTAGTTCGAGGGCTTCGTTGATATTCTCCACACGCCCCTCGTATGCCAGTTGTAACTGGTTCTTCAAATCGCCGAATCGGTTGTTGACAGGAGTTGCTGACAGCATGAGTACTTTCGTTTTCACACCCTGACGGATGACACATCGCATCAATCGCTGATAACGGTTCTCCTTGTGGCGGTCTGTTTCTACGAGCGTATCAAAATCCGCTTCATCCTCTTCGTCCACATTACCACCATTGCGGAAGTTGTGGCTTTCGTCAATTACAATCAAATCATAGTTTCCCCAATTCACATGCTCCAAGTCGAGGCCATTACTCAAACCACGGTCGCGTGAAAGGTCGGAGTGGAAGAGGATGTCATACCTTAGCCGATCGGCAGCTACGGGGTTGTTTTTGTAATTGGCACGGAAAGTCTGCCAGTTGTCATTCAGTTTTTTAGGGCAAAGTACAAGCACCGACTTATTACGGTTCTCGTAATACTTGATAACCGCCAATGCCGTAAAGGTCTTGCCAAGACCTACTGAATCGGCAAGGATGCAACCATTGTATTTTTCCAACTTGTTGATGATAGCCAGCGCAGCATCACGTTGAAAGTTGTAAAGCTTATTCCAAATGACACTGGTCTTGAAGCCCGTGCGCTCATTGGGTAACACATCTTCGCTGATGTCTTCCAAGAACTCGTTGAAAATATTATAAAGTGCGATGAAGTAGATGTATTCTGGAGCATTTTCCTGATATACAGTGTCTATGTACTCCAATATACGCTTCGTTACATCCTCAAACTTCTCATCATTGTTCCACTGCTCATTGAAAATATCCAAGTAGGCACTTGCTGTTGGTGAAGGCAATACATTGACTACATTATATACATTAGCACCACGCTCACATCCCAACTGTGTGGTGGTAAACTCATTGAATGGAATATAAACCTGCTGGGTGTCATTGTTGATGTGCATAAATCCACCCATCTGTTCTTGCGAAGCATTGGAACGGAATTGCACTTTTCTGCGAATCCAGTCGGCACATTCTTTGGCAATGGCTTTCTGTGACAACTGGTTGCGCAGACGAATTTCAAAGTCCGTACCATACAAATTGCGCTCTCGGTTAAGTTTAGGGATGAAAAACTCTCGTTTCTCTTTCTTTGATTTGTCCTTGATGAAAGTAGGAGACGTGAAAATGAAACGCAATTGCTCCACCTGCTCCAGTTCTTCTTTCAATGCTTCGTAGGCATAAATGGAGAATGAAGCCGCAGCAATAGACACACAAGCACCTTTGGATAACCGTCCCTTGAGGTCATCCACAACACGCTCACTTATGTTGTTTATCAACTTAGGTTGTTCCATTCCTCTATTCTTCTTTTGTATGACAAATTAATTTGTGTATATCCACATCCAAAACTTCTGCTATTCGTGCCAATGTGTATAAATCGGGTTGTGAATGATTGTTGCACCACTTTGATACCGTTGCCGGATCTTTCTTCAAAGTTTTAGCAAGCCACTTACTCATAATCCCCTTTTCAGCTAAAACAGCCTTTATACAATTCAAATTCGCCATACTGTATTCAATTATAGATTGCGTCAAATGCAAAATTACATATTTTATTTGGTTCGCGAGCATGATCGAAGAAATAAAATCCTATATCATAGTATTATGGCAAAAGAATTTAATGAAAGGTGATGTGAGAATGGGATTTATTTGCTAATTTTGCATTGCTTTTGAGACAATATAAATATTAACAATGCAAAGAAACAGAATGAACATATTATCTATAACAACCGCAATTCAGAGCAATAAACGCACTGAATTTGTGTCGAGTGTTCATGTTTCACGTATTGAACCTCGTTTAGTAAATACTTTCCAACGAACATAGCGAGTACATTATTGTACTTTGAGAGAATAGAAACTGAATAGTTGGAGAGTCCTTACCAAACTTTCCAACTATTTTGTTTGTATGCCCATTTGTGACAGTCGCCTTTATGATGCTCTTCTGCCATTTCCGTCTGATGGGCTGTTGGTAACCAGATTATTAACGTGCAGTGATGCACATAAATTGAGAAGAAATGAACTATAAATTTGATGGCAGCAAGGTGTTCTTTACATCTGATACCCATTTTTATCATGGGAATATCATTCGTTTCTGCAACAGGCCGTTTAAGGATGTGGAAATGATGAATGAAACAATCATATCCAATTGGAATAATACTGTCGGACAGTATGATATTGTTTTTCACTTAGGTGATTTCTGTCTTGGCGGTTCGGCTGAATGGACTAAAATGCTTGACAGGCTGAACGGCAAGATATATCTGATTATGGGCAACCACGATTTGAAGAATATACGCCAAGGCTACATTGACAGATTTGAACATGTGGCAATGCAGATGCACATAGAGGTCGGCAAGCAGAGGATATATTTGAACCATTATCCTTTTCTATGTTTTGATGGTGGATATAAAGATGTGTGGCAACTATTCGGGCACGTTCACACAAGGAAGAACAACACCGGTATAGATGCAGCCAGGCTTCAGTATCTCTATCCGATGCAATACGATGTAGGGGTTGATAACAATAACTTTACACCCATATCATTTGAACAGGTAAAAAGGATGATTGAAAAACAAGTAGAGCAATTTCATAAGAAATAAAAAAGGAGGGTTATGTATGAGTGAATATACAACGGTCTATTTAAGACACAAAGATATGCCTTTGTTGAAAAAGAAAGAGCATCCGTCTCATGAAGAATGCCAAAGTCAATCTAAAGAAGATTTGATGAAAGTCATTCGCGAAATAGATGAATATAACAAACAGGTTGCAAAGTCTTTGGGGTGTAAATTGTTTTATCTTACTACTACCCCAAGTCGTGAATTGACTGTGCTTCCATGTAGTCCATCTCCAAGTGTGCTGACAAACGTCCTTCTTGAGGAGGTTTTATGCTTTTACAAAGAAGAAATCGAACATTGTAAAAAGGCTATTGCTAAGAATAAAGAAGATATTGCCAAGTTGGAAGTACGAATAGCCAAAACGACCGTCGATTTGTACGATAAAATCAACAAGGAGATAGACAACTGCTATGAGAACATAGACTTTGAGGAAGAAGAACTTGAACACTACCAATTCCTGTATAATAAATTTTCTTTCTTGGAGGGTATTATTGGCAATGAATCGAATTCAAAGAATTATGAACTGATTTATACAAAATATTAATAAACAAAAGATTATGAAGATACAATATATGAGCGACCTGCATTTGGAATTCAGCGATAACAGCAGGTGGATGAAACATAATGAATTACCTGTAACTGGCGATGTTCTGGTTCTTGCCGGAGATATATTCTATTTGAAAAACAAGGTTGCACCTTTGAGCTATTTTTGGAAATGGGCAGCTGTAAATTATCGGCAAGTGCTCATTGTGCCCGGAAACCATGAGTATTACAATTATTGTGATGTGATGGATAAGGGACTACAATGGAATTGGATGTTCAAGAAGAATGTAGGATATTACCAGAATCAAGTAGTAAAGATTGATGATACTGATTTTATCATGAGCACTTTGTGGTCTCAGATTTCTCCTTCTGACGAGTATTTTATATGGAAAGGCATGAACGACTTTCGGCAAATAATGTATAATGGCAAATTACTCCAAACTGAGGAGTTTAATCAGATGCATGAATTCTGCTTGGATTTCATCAAGCATAGTCTAACTGAAAGCACCGCAAAGCACATTGTGGTAGTAACACATCATCTTCCCACATTGGAGGCCGTCGCCCCTCACCATAAAGGTTCAGTGCTGAATAGTGCATTTGCAACTGAACTGAGTGGGCTTATTGCCGACAGTCGCATTGACGCATGGGTTTATGGGCATTCACATACCAACATTGATGCTGAGATAAACGGAACAAAGGTCGTTTGCAATCAGATGGGATATGTTTTCCAAAATGAACATATCGCCAATGGTTTTGCTCCGGACAAGTGCCTTGTCTTGTGAAAGGCATAGGTTCGCCGGTAATACACTTTAAAGCCTCAATATATCATATAGTGAACAAAAAAGCACGTGTTCATATATTATATGATATATTGTGGCTTAATGTTTTTCTGTTGAATGCAAGTATAATACAGTAGTTCTACACTTTTTCAAGCGAATAAACCGAATTCGTTACACCTTTTCCAACGAATCATCCCCATTACACGACATCTTTTCAAGCGAATCACAGTATAAATCACCGAAACCAACTTTACTTTATCTCCGTATTCATATATACGTGCATTAAAGTAAACCTAACAGAGGGAGAAAAAGAGATGGCTTCGCCAAAGCCAGACTGAATCATATCTACCGACTTTCTTTTGGGGGCTGCAAAACAATCCCAACTCCTACCTCAAAAGCAAAGCAAGACTCGCCCCTTGCCAAGCCACAAAAGGCAACCCGAAAATCCGTAAACCAGCCTTCCATTTTGCAGACGTAATCGGCGAAATTATCCCCGAGATGCCTTATCTTTGCGAAGCGGAGATTTCGGGGCAAAAGAGAACGATTTTCCCCATTTTCCCTCTGTTTTGAGATAGGCAACGAAGAAAAGTGTTAAATCTTCGATTTTTGAGCAGTATATCTTAAGTCATAAAACACTGATAATAAGCCATTATAATCAACCACTATAATACAGCATAGGCATCTTTATTCGCAGTAGTTGCAAAAATCAACAACTTTAATTCGGGCTCGAAGCCTAGTGCCTTTTCTATTTCTGTATCAATCTCACCTTCTGTTAACTGAGCATTCGCATAGTCATCCTTACCTTTGCATTGAATATCACAATATCCGCCATATTTTTCAACATATGAAAATACACCAACACCATGCTGATTTCGCCCTTGGCAACCATGTCGTTTTATTGTATCTTCACAAGTCCATATTTCACCCCACAATAATTTGCAGAGTTTTTCAAAGTCTTGCCAGTTACTTGGCTTTTTCAATTGATTTTGTGCTATCATACAAAGAAAATATTTTATATACCTAATCTTAAGTCATTGTCATTGTACAATCACAATCAACTTCCTATCTCTATTCAACACAATATCATGTCCATATTCATCAAGATGCTGATATTGATGTTCTCTCCAACCCCTTAGTTCTACCGATTTAACACCTGCTGATGAAAGAACTGAATAGAAGCCCACTCTGATTCTTGGATCTTCAGTCTGTAATAGTTCTTCATATAGTTTATCAGCCGTTGCTTTATCTCGTTTCAACCTCATGGTCAAGGGGGTAACAATCATTCGATAGACAAAAGTCTCTTGAAGTTTGGTCAAGTAGTATTTCAGGTTCTCCACAACTTTGTTATCATCCATCATTGAGAATATGAAGTTGTATGAGGCATAACAATTAGTCAATTCATACTTGTTCTCTTTTAACTCGCTATAAATCTCTTTCAAATTTTCCACGTTAGTGTTGAGTGAACAATTAATTGATATTCTATTAAAGGAATCATCATGCCATTTCCACTCTTCCAGCTTCAGAAGCTGTTTTATATCTTCATCTTTATCAAATTCAGTGACAATGATTTGAGCCAATGTCGCAGACATTTCGCTATTCGTATTATCTATATTGGCTATAACCAATTCTTTCAATAACTGTTTCTGGTTTCCCACTTTCATTAAGAACAGCAGAATATTTGCATCGTCAATATTATCTCTATTTTCATTAAGATACTTTACAATAATTCGAGCCGCGTCTGATGTTGTGTTAATATATTTTGAGAAGAAAACAACATAGGAATAGATACACTTGTCTTCCTTAACAATTTTCTTTAAATTAGCCATATCATCGGCAAGTAAATAATCAGCCTCATCAACGATTGTTTTCTCAATATATGGACTATCATTGTAGAAAATGTGCATCTGGGAAAATTCATACTCTTTACCACCAGAACTCAAGTTTAACTGCACATATTCATCAAGCTTATGATACATTAGATATATACAGAATCGCATTTTGTATGTGTATTCTGTTGTCACCTGAGCCGTATCGAACACCTCCTCGGTAACTTTGAATACGTCTGTATCCCTCCCCGTCCTTTTCAAATGAACAACTAGACATAAGACCATATCACAAAGGACATAGGCATTCCCTTCCTGTTTGAATAGGTGTAACATTCCCTCTAAATGCTCGTCCATACTCGACAGGTTGGAAATCTTATGTATCATCATGAGTCTTAAACGCGTATCCATGTGATACCACTTCTTAAGCATTCGAGAGGCTAACTCAGAACCATGATATTTTACTATAATCTGACCAGCAAATCTATAGTCGTCAGAATAATTAGTCAGAAGGTACTCTTTGACATCCTGACGCTCAGAATAATTCTGTATAATGGCTTCCAGTATGCCCCATTTTGAACCGAGGATATGGTCACTCATCGAGATTTCGCCATTGAGTATCCGTGGTATGTACCTTTCTGCAAATTCCTCCTTGTAATGTTCTATATACACAGACACTGCACGGTCTTTCATTATATCCTTGTTCGCATTATCGATACATTTATCTAGATATGCCTTAATACGTTCGTCATTGCCTTGGTATATTTCATATGCATATCCTGCTATCCACGAAGATTGGTTTAACGGCATCTCATCCAGACATCGCTGAAGTTTTTCGATAACATCAGCATCTTGTCCCCAGTTTTGGATGAGAGGATGGACAACAATATGCTGATAACTTTTCATCCCCTCTAATGCTTCAAGAAGTTTAGCTTTAATTCGAGAATCGTTAACAATGGTATTTACAATGAGGGACTCAGCACCCCACATAAAATGATTTTTGTCCCTATTGACAGCCCATTCGGTTATAACTTGAAGCAAATCAGAAGATAGTTCTTGTCTTTGAATAATCGCCCACAATTCATATCCATTCCCAAAATTAAAAGAATATTCCTTATTAAGTTCCTCCCTGATGGCCTTGATAACATTTGGATGATTTATCCAACATGTCAATAGATATTTCCAGGCTATATCCTTGCTAATACTACCTTGTTCTCTGTAGGGTGCGCTAACCGACTTTAAAGCCTTTTGCATGACAGCATCGTCTTGTAGGAAATATTGCTGCAATAACCGGTTAGCCTCCTCTCGAATTGAAAATGGTAGTTCTGAAACTAATTCAAGGATTCCATCAGATAAAACGGGCTCACCTTTAAATAAAGAAAACTCCATTTGATAAAAGTGAGTAAAGATGTCACCTGCCACAACTTTCCGTATTAGCTCGTTTTCCTGATCTATATCTATCCCATCTACAATAACACTTCTAATGAAGAAGGCTACCACTTCTGGCAATGTTGATGGTACTATATATGAATTAACCATCTCCAGCAACTTCTCATCTCCAGCGATATGATTCCTAATTACCTTAGATGCGAGTATTTTGTTGCTCACATCACCATTTATAACAGTCAAAACAACAAACTGGCGATCTTCTTCCGTCAAGTTAGCCACTTGTGCCAAACCAGATAACCTAATGTCATGATATACGGAAGCCGAAGGGATATATCTGGAAATAAAGTCTTCAATACGAGCCTGTAATGAGGTATTATACAAACCATCGAGCAGGATTTCCAGTAAATCATGTTTGAAGTCATAATCAGATTCCCACTCAATCCTTTGTATGTATTCTTCAATTTCTTCGAGTAAGAAATATTTGGGTGCTTTCACAGATCTTACCAGAACCTCTAATTTCAACTTATACAAATAATAATCCCTATAATCGTTTGTTCTTATAGGTTTTAAGATATTGTACAAACCTACAAAAGCTGATGCTGGCATCATTTCGAAAAGAAAGAGAACAACTTGGTGTAGCCCGGTATTCGAAACATTATCTCGAATAAACGCTTTAGCCCTCTCTATATCTACCGAAAGGTATTTGGCAGTCATAAATTCCTGTAGTTGCCTATTGATAAAGGAGATGCGAGAGCCTATTCTTTCCTCTATAACGCCCAGTTGATGTGTATCATGCCTGAATAAATCATCAACAATACGCGCATTATTCAGTTCCTGCCCTGATGTCTGACTATTCAGATATTGGTTAAGCAGTATTTCTGCCTGGGTCTTATCCATGCTGCCATCATTGTAATAGTCAAACATTTCTTTTGACAGAACTCCAAGCATCATTTTGTTACTTGTGTAGTCAAATGACCCAGAATAGTCGTAAGCCTGGTACTTGCGTGACTGCTGATGCTTAACAAACAATTGCTCCATTATACAGTCCATGGCTGCAATATTGTTGTGAGGAAGTTCGTTACCCTGTAGATATTGCCCAATAAGGATGGTTAGCAGCATAGGGTTCTCTTTCATACGATCAACGTCATGTAGCGACCTCAACTTAGCAGATAGGAACTCTGCTGTCCTCTTTGTTTCGCGAACCAGACCATTATAATGATCAACGCATTTCTTCACAAGCTCATCCTGCTGTAGCGCAGACAATGGTGCGATTGTATATGTGTCGCTTGTACTGAAGGGAGAATTGATATTCGCAATGCCATATTCCCTACTTGAAAAAATGGCTAGTAAATTACCAGCTTCTGTCTCCGCCTTCACTTTACGAATAATTCTATCTGCTTGTAAGGGCTCATCACCCCATTCATCTATTCCATCAGCTATTAATAGTATCTTTTGCTGCTCAAATGCATATTCCAGATAATGGCTGTTTTTCTCCCATAACTTACTTTCTTGAAGCCAATCCCGAACTATGCTCTTTATATCACTATCGCAATTCCTTGCCATATATGAAAATGGCATCCATACAGGTAAGTAGCCGTCATAGATATCCATTTTTCCTTTTAGTAGTTGTAAGGTAAGATACTTTAGCAAAGAAGACTTGCCTGAGCCGGGACCTCCCACAATGAGTAATATATTCCTGCTGGGATTCAATATGGTTGATGCAGGGATTCTGATTTCTCTATTGCTCGTTTTATTCAGTTGGCTATAGAATTCTTTAAGATATTGCTCACTATATTCTTGAATCTCACTACTTTTTATATAGAGATTTGTCGGATCAGCCAGAACAAACTTCTCTTCTGGTTTCACTTGATCATCAGAATATAAGCTTTGTACTTCATCAATAAAGTCAGGCATTACAAATCTTGCCTCTAGAGGGAACCGCGTATTATTACGGTTAACCAGTATTGAATCATTGACATCACGGAACAAGCTACCGTAAACAACATCCATTGCTTGTTTACACTGTGTTATTTTGATGAAATTAAGTGATTTCCATCTTCGTAGCGTTAACTGTGATTTTATCTTTTCTTCTAATACCTGTGTAATCTTTACATTGTGAAACTCACCTTCCGTCGCAGCATATTTCCATAGTACACCATACATCAATGGTTGATTCTGGGCAAAAACACCACCACCAGACATTCCATGTAAACTGTCCATCTTGTCTACATGCGAAGTGATATTAACCAAATCTACTTTGCTATCTACACATTTACAGTCCAGTCTGGTAATTATATCTTGTGCCTCACCTGAAACCCCATATAGTTGCATGGATTTTTCTTCAATGAGGTCATCCGCCAACAAGAAGGGAGTAAAATGCTTTTCGCTCTTGTCAATCTTAATGATAAGAAAATCTTCACCAATAGGAAGTAAAGAATTCGAGATAGTGTCTTTTGTAATGGTTTTATAGGTTACAAAATGGCCATCCTCAAATACTTCTATTTCGATTGTTCCTATCTTATCAAGAACAGCATTCAACTTCTTTTTTCTAGTATCTTTAAAAATATGCTGAGCTGTAAAGATATAATCATACTCGTCATCTCCATCTAATGGGTATAGGACTCCACTTCCTCGAAACTGGAGTCCTCTTCCTTTGATGTCAGCCTTTATCTTAACACAATTACTGCGTATGTCAAAAGTTGAATTCATTGCAAACGTTGAGATTAATATTATTTTCTGTCAACTCTTCTGCTGTTATTCCAAGTACATCAAGAGATTCTTGATAGTTAAAATACACGTTGATTGCCTTATCTGCACTGTCTCTGTAGCGAATAAGCTTGGCAATAGTCTCTTTATTTGGTAAATAATATTTATTATTCTTCTTTGTCGAAATTATGAAGTTTGAACATGTTACCTCGTTAAGGATGTTTTTAGTAACATTTCGCGTACTCCCATGATGGGGAAGTTTCATAAAATCCAATTCAAGAGGTGTACCGTTAGTCTTATTATAAGACTGAAGCGCATCACATAGTTTCTTAGGGGTACTGTCACCTGGTAACAATAACTTCTTGCCTTCACATTCAGCCAGAATTATAATTGACTGACTATTGGTACCTCCTTCATCTATATCGTCATCATCAACATTATCAATCAAGGTCCTTAAATCAATATACCAATCATCTGAACGAACTCCAAGCTCATCAGGTTCTTTCGGCTTATTTTCATATGCAACATCATGGTCAGGTGCTAATACATGCAGTTTTATGTCGCCAAACTCTATCGTAGAACCAAGTAACTCGGAAGTATTATTATTCCAGAACAATCCGTCTATTTCAAGAAGAAGAGACGTTAACTCATTTCCTTCGCCTACAGAATATTCATCTGTCTCTTCTTTCTTGGGAAAGTTAAACCAAACTTGTTTCAGCCTATGTGTCTCTCCAATTTCTTTCATGTGTTTAACCAATGCTATGATACCAGCTATGTGGTCAGAATCAATATGAGTCACCACAAGCAGGTCAATAATCTCATCCTGTGGCATTTTGCTATACTTGGCCCTAATAGCTGCTGTAGATTTTCCACCATCAATCACAATATTCTTCTTATTGTGACTAACCCAAATACTATCACCAGTACCTGCTTGAAGAATCTCTATGACCATTTTCTATATATGTTTTATTAACTTATAACAATGTAATCAGTCTCTCAAACAATCTATTAGGATTATTTTCATTCCATCCTCGCGGGTGTATGCCATTTCTCCACCTGTGAGGGCAATTAGCGAATCTGGTTCACGAAGCCTTAATCGAAGAATCAACGAAACAACATTTCTTTCCTGTTCGTATTACAGTCCTTGAGCGAATAGCCAAAGACCACGCTTCAATATCATCTATGACAAAAATTTCTCCAATGCACTCCATAATCATCAAACGTGGGCATAGATAGCCCTTTCATTTCCTCTGCGACATCGGCAAGCATGTATGTTTTTTTAAGTACAGATGTTTCTTGCGTATGCATGAAGAGTCAGTCTTGTCAACGCTGGATTTCGATGTGTCTTACCCACCCTCGAAATATCCTCGTCACAGATTACTTCCTCATAATCTTTAGCTATCAGTAATTTCGTATCTAAACTCATATCTTCAAGTGAAACTGGCCAACCAGATATTTTATCTCTTTCGAGACTAACTACGAAAATAGTGATTACATCTCATTCAGCCAATTATTTTTCTATTTTTGTTCTAGATAACTTTGTATTTTTGATGGTATACAGTTTGTTAAATTGATTCGGTCAAAGATGGTGATTGTATCGAAAGCAACTTTACTTTATCTCCGTATTCATATATACGTTCATTAAAGTAAAGCTAACAGAGGGAGAAAAAGAAATGGCTTCGCCAAAGCCGAGCCGAACCATATCTACCGATTTTCTCTTTTGGCTGCAAAAGAATCCGAAATCCTAACTCAAAAGCGAAGCAAGATTCGCCCCTCATCAAGACACAAAAGCAACCTGCAAATCCGTAAATCCATCTCCGATTTTGCAGCCTCAATCGGCGAAATAATCACCGATATGCCTTATCTTTGCGAACCGGAGGTTTCGGAGCAAAAGAGAGCTATTTTTCTCTTTTCCCCTTCGTTTGAAGATAAACTAAGGTTAAAAGTGTTAAATCTTCGATTTTCGGCAAAAAACAAGTAAATTTTTGAGCCTTCTACCTTTTAAGCCATAAAGTATTGACAGTCAATTAGCATAATATGCTGCATCGGGAAATAGCAAAATTTAAACCGCTTATTATCAGCTGATTACAAAATACACCTTGGAAAATTCAATAATAATAAAATCAACCACCATATAGCTAATAATCAGCATTTTATATACATAAAGAAACCTAAAATACCGTATTAAATTTTATAATTTTGTCCCCAGTTTGTCCTCTAAAAGTCAGACTGGGGACAAAATTATGTCCCTCAAACAAAAATCAGAAACAATAGTAATAACTCCTTGAAGCAGAATACAGATATGGCAAAGAAAGCGATAACCAAGAAAGAGCTCGTTAAACTTAGAGAAAAGAAGCTGACAAATGGGAAACATTAGCCTGTGCCTTAACATTTATCGTAATGGAAAAAGACCAAGGAATATTTAAAACTGTACCTTAGATCCTGTTTAAATTTTATGCTTACTTCCATTGTAAGCCACGCTCCATTACATCCGAATAATTATAATACTCATGGTTACCGGGAACAATCAAGACTTGCCTATAGTTCTCAGACGCCCATTTCCAAAACTTTGCCCGTGGGGCAATCTTATCCTTTAGATAGAATATATCACCAGCTAATACCAGTACCTCACCAGTTACTGGTATCTCGTTCTGTTTCAGAAATATGCTATTCTCCGAAAATTCTAGGTGCAGATCACTCATGTATTGTATTCGCATTATATGTTGTTTTTGATTGTTCAATCTGATTGTTTATGATATTATAGTACAAATTATTATTTTATATCGTCAACATTTAACTGAAATCAGCAATAATGATAACAAGCAGTACCTAACCGAAAAAGGAATTTACAATTTTTCTTCTACTATTTTTTTTATTTCTTCCACTAATTCATTAAAATGTTTACCATGTTCCTCCCATACAGTCTGAGGTACTACAACTTTGTAATCTCCACCTACATGTACTTGGTCAGAATCCTGATTTAAAGTATCTTTTAAAGTCTCATTTAGCACACCAATATTCATAATTGCAGATATACGATTTATTGTTTCTTCAACATCAGGAAACTCATGTTTGTCAACGTTTTCTCTATTATACGTAATCATGTCTACTTCGCACAAGGCATAATGTGTCTTTTCTTCAACGGAAGTACGGAATTGCAATGCACTCATCAATACAGAATCCTTTTGAGACCAGCGAGACTTAACTTCTATGTAATAAATTGCAGTACCATCAAGTAATATAATAATATCTTGGCCATCTTGCTGACTTAAAACTTCCATTATATGTGAACCAGCTTTCAGTTTACTGTCTATCTCTTTACGTATGAGTTCTTCTACATATTCGCCTAGTTTCTTTTTGTATTCAAAGTCTGCTTCTGAATTCATTTCATCTCTCAATGCAGCTTTACCCAATTCAATAATTCGAGCCAAATTATCATCCTCAGCGACTTCGGCTAAAGCCTTTAGTTTCTTCGTATCACTTACTCGAATAAGACTTAGTATGCTGTCTTTTTTCTCCTTTTCTTGTATTACAGACAGTAGAATAGCACCTTTTGACGAGTCTATTTCACCAAATATTGATGCCCAGTAAACGTCTTTATCTTGCTTTGCTATGATGTCTAAGATTTGTTGTTTCCATTTATTTGCAGAAATATCTGGATAAGCTCCTTCACGTTTTATTTCCAACATGATTTTTTCAGCTAATGAAGAACCTTCTATCGTAGCATTTTCTACAAAATAATCGTTGTATGTATTTTTAAGTAATACACATTTTATGCTTTTACACATATTCTCACCATTCTCGTTATTGACTATCTTATCATACAATGCTATTAAATCATTGGTTATATTAACGCTTTTCGATATTTTTTTTGAATAGCAATATTTATCCATTTCATTCGGATAAACGGTATACTTATCTAGATAAGTACGGTAGTCAGAATAGTTGTATAATGCTATTACCATTTGGCGCACCCATTCAGCATTTTCTGCTTGCTTTTGACTATCCATAAGAGTGAAACGGAATAATGCATCTTTAATTAGTAAAGGAGCAACAGTACGCCAATCATAAATTTCTTTGATATATGCTTCACCTGATTTCAAATCTATATTATAGAAATCAGCTAAAAGATGTATCATTTTATACTGAAAAGCTTCACCTCCGATATTAACTATATATGCATAGAATCCCATTAAGGCATTAATATGATTATCAGAAAGTTTATTTTGCTCATATTTATTAGAATCCACATCAAGTCCTGCTAATATATTTGTTCGATAGATTTCATGTCCCTTCTGCAAATCACTCAACTCTGAAACCAATAGGCGCATGCTTTCTTTAACTTTGTTATGATCGTATTCTTCTATCTTTACATCTTCAAATAAAACAAATCGTGTATGAATAAATGAAGCTACATCGTTAGGCAGTAAGCTGTCTAATATTTTAAGCAAAGATTCATCGTGTATAATAGGATTCAGTAAATCTTCTCTTACCCGCAATTCCCCATTCTTTGTAGGTAGTAGTTTATATTTAGTGAATAACCCTATCTGCTTACTATTGGCTATATAGTTATCAATACACCATAGGTTTTCTTCTCCAATTGTAGTAATATTATTTTTATCGATATATTCAACAATATCACTAAGGTGTATCAAATGTGGATTGAAACTCTCTGCTTCATACCACTGTAATAGTGTTTCACTCCAAAACAACATATTAGTTTCTAACGGTAAATAATCTGTACCATATATTTGTACCGTTACATTATATACAGCTGTCAGTAAATCTTTATTTTCTAGACATGCATCAAAGAGTTCCTTATCAAAAACCTTCGCTTGTCTAGTTATTATATTGCCGTTTTTTGTAATCACAAAAGGAAAAGATTCATACTTCTTTACCCATGATGACTGCAAGCTTTTGTAATAGTTAGCCAAAGCTTCATCGCTATTATGCAAATTAAATGCAACCTTTGCCAAATACATGCAATCTTGTATATTAGAAAGATTCTCTGTAATATAATGACTTACAATAACATCCGCCAATTGTATAATACCTTTATTCCGTTCAGCATCAACATCATTGTTTTGTCCATTACCTACAAAGCGTAAACTGTCACGGCTATCTTTGTCACAAGTAAATAACGGTGAATGAAATATAAAATTTAATCCCCATTGTTCAGTCCCTAACAAAGGTAAATATATGAATAAGTTAGGAACATCTTTAGACAAAGCAAAAGCAACTGATTTACTTTCCAGCTCCTTAATTGGTAAAATAACTATAACTTTAGGTTCCCCGCTTTCTTCGACCGTCTCTTTACTTTGAAGCATCAATACTGTAAAGTCACAGCTTTCTGTTTCACATTTATCAATAGTTACCTTAACTACATTGTAAAAATCACATGTATTAATTATTTCTGTACTTTTTCGAATATATAATTCTTTACAATCCTCTACATTGTCAACAAAAGAAATAGAATTTACACAAGGGTTTAAAGCGATAACGTAAGGAGCAAGAGCAGAAGATGCTTTGAAAGCCTCCTTTGTATTCATCTTTTCCACTTCATGCTCTTGAATATAACGAAATGTAGTTAAAGAAGATGGTCCGCTCACGATAGTTGGATTCCGAGCCCATTCTTCTGTTATTTTTATCTGTTTTTTCAGACTATCACGCATCTGCTTCTTATCGGTTGAAGAACGATCTATCAGAAAATTACTAAAATGATGAAATAATTGTTCATTTTCTAGTAATTGAACAGAACTTGACAGAGTGAACTTTAAACCAAGTTTGTGTGTTGTAAGGAAGCCTGTGCCATATTGCCCTACTTGTACGCTATCATTACGTACCTTTGAGCTAGTCTGTAAAATCAGCGCTTCTAATGTATTATTAGTAAACGAAATACCGTTATGTTGAAATATAAAGCAGTCGTGTTGGCGCTCAAATACTATATCTGCCTTACCATTTAAGGATACGTCCCTAGCGTTCTGTACCATTTCCCATATGGCACGTTGAGGCCTTACTCCTGAATTATTGCCAATTCCAGTAATAATATCATTTGCAGGTTTCCCCCATATAGTTTCATCATGTGCCTCTTCTTTTGCTGCAATAATTTGCTTTTGAATATCTTCTTCCATATTTAATTATTTTATTTTCCTAAAATTACAAAATACTACAATATAGTCTTTAAGCCCAATAGCAATCTACTAATTAGCGTAACAACGATACAGTAGAAACACATATATGTGACGATACAACAATCATTTTAATGTGCATTATATCTAATTTTCAATTATTGCAACCATATAATAATATTTTTATCCATTATATGGATATTTATAACGATCGAGAATTTGTGTTGGATATTTCTTCCGGCCCTGTTCAGATATTAAATATAAATTTTTTCTAGCACGAGAAGCTATAACATACAATATGCGTTTGGCGCTTTCTTCCTTATTTAGCTCACTAAAATGTGGAACATAGCCATCTAACAGCCCAAAAGCTATTACTGTATCAAATTCTGCTCCTTTTACCCCATGGTTTGTAGAGATAGTAATTCCTTTTTTTTGTTGAAAGACTTTTCTAAAAGTATCAATGTTCGTTATAAACTCTGCACCTTCCTTTTTCAATCTCTCGATACGTTTTTTAGAACTATCAAAAAATGCATCATAATGCATTTTTAAATATTTATTCTGATTAATGTCAATATTAACCCTGTCAAGAAATGCATTGAAAAATTTCTTTAGATATTCCAAGCCATCTTGTTCGTTTATTAATATATTATTGCAAATGTATAATATTTGTTTGGCAGATAAATCAACATTAGTTACTCCAATCGATATTAGATTAGTTACTATTTCACTTGCCCAACGTAATCTTCTGATATATAAACCCGGAGTAGAATCTGTTAATATAATACGTGATAATTTATACCAAAAATTATCTATATCACGTGCAAATGGTGCCATACCTGGCCCATCAAAACTATATTGAGGTAAACGTGCCATTAAGTTTCTTGTTAAACCAGATAAATGAATCCATTGTGGTGCAAGTATACATATTTCATTCGGAAAGATATGATATTCATCAATATTTGTTTGAATTATACGAACTATTTCATTTTCTAAATCTTCTATTGAAATTGTCTTATTATAACTAATAACACTTTGGTAGTCCTTCGTTTTTCCTGTAGCCTCTATTTTGTTTGCATAAGTTTTAAAGTAATCAAAATATGATACAAGAAGAGATGATGATCTATAATTATTACTTAATGATAACTCGTCATAATATAATCCCGTTACATTTTCCAATTGAGTTTTATTCATTGGAAAACCTCCTAAATTACCATATATAGATTGATTCGGATCACCAACAATAAAAGCTTTATTCTCTTTTCCGGTTTTTAAAATTGCACCTAAAATCATATATTGCAATTCTTTTGTATCTTGATATTCATCAATTAAAATATAAGGAAAAATATTAGATAGAGTCTTACATATACTTTGATTTTCTTTCAAAAGACAATATGAATAATATAATATTAATCCATAATCTATTTCATGCTTTTCTTTTAAATTCTGATAGTAATCATAGATAATTAATTCTACAGTCTCCTTTATTGTTGGTTTGGTGCAATTTATCTTCAAGCCTTCCGATGTGAAGCAATAACAAAGACAATCCCAATATGTAATTTTTTTCTTTGGTGTTGAATATGAAGCACATAAAGACACTAGATAATTCTCAGTATCATTAGTATTAATAATATCATATCCAAATCTTAGTTCTTCTAGATACATATGGTACGGTTTAAGAATCCATTCAACACAGAATGAATGAATAGTTCCAATCCATAGTTGTTCAGTATCTACCCCCAATAATTCTATTCGCTCTTTTATTTCATCTGCAGCACGATTTGTATATGTGATAGCAATAATATACTGTTTATTGGATTCTAATTTAGACAGTTCATAAGCTATCTTATAGATTATTGTTCTTGTTTTTCCACTTCCTGGACATGCTATTAATAAGATACTGTTTTCATTATATATAGCCTTTTCCTGCTCTGGATTCAAATCATTTTTTCCCCAAACAAACATACCTAAAGTTGATTTAATATATACAATATTGGTTCATTATCATTCAATACTCCTTCTAAAGATTTCTTAATATCGTCAAAAGAAGTACGTCCTTCATTATACGATTTTAATTCGTTTTTAAGATTATCAATTTCTTCATCTTCATCATATGTATCTAATACATATTCTAGCATTTGAACAATTAATTCGTTTGAAAATTTAGATTTTGCAAATACAATAGCATCTAATATATATTTAGGTATACACACTGATGGCGTTATATAATTACTCAAAAGTATTGCATACCATCCTTTACCCTTATAATTTGCCATTGTTAAAATTCTTTTTCCGTATTCCTTTATATCACTAGAATTTATTTCTTGTTCAGACAATTCAATCGTGTCTTTATCTTTATAAACATCTTTAACTGTTGATAAGACTATATCTTTATTACCATTTCCAAGAAATTCTACCTCAAAAGTATGTGGTGCATAAAATGGACATATCCATTCATTTGCATTTTTAATTGAATCTAATTTTGCTTTTCTACTTAAACCTCTTTTTGAGGCCTCTGTATCTTTTCCTGTTATAGATTCATCTAAATCCGTAATAATAGCACATCTTTTCTTTATTCTCTGATTATGAAATAACTGTGCAAGATTTTCAAATCCAGTACTTCTAACATTGATTAAACTTATCCCAAGTTCGTCTAAACTAACTCCTAAAGTATTCTTCACCATTACTGGAATTAGAATTTCTTCAGCATCTCCTTCTACTAAGATTACACTTTTTGCAAATAGTATATTACACCTTATGGCATCTAAAAACCTTTCTATATGCATTATTTCTTCATCATTTAGGCCTATAAATGGTTGATAAACTTCAGAATAATTCTTAAACCTATTTATAATATT
The DNA here is from genome assembly GCF_000025985.1 of Bacteroides fragilis NCTC 9343. Lineage (NCBI taxonomy): Bacteria > Pseudomonadati > Bacteroidota > Bacteroidia > Bacteroidales > Bacteroidaceae > Bacteroides > Bacteroides fragilis. The sequence continues at coordinate 1,353,761 of NC_003228.3, read as the reverse complement.
CATATTTGAGATATTTGAAACCTCCGAAATATGAGTAGAATGCGTTGAATAAATAATCTGTGTATCTTCGTATTCTATTTTATCAAATAAAGCCTTCTGTATATGTGTATGGATATGTGCTTCAGGCTCTTCTATTAGAAGAAAGTTTGCAATGCGATCTTTTCCTTTTCTATATTTATACTCAAGAAGTTTCAATGTTAGGAATATTAAATTTGCCCCACCTAAACTTAATTCATGAATACTACCTTCATAATCCTCTCCCGGTTCTCCTATAAACAATTTTAATGCATGAAATAATTTTTCGGCCTCGTTTGGAAGATTTGATTTTATAGACAATGAAGAAGGAGAGTACGTAGTACCAACTGCCTCTTTTATTGTTTCGGAAATATTATTAGTAATTTCCTTAATATCATTTAAATCTTCTATTGTTCTATTTAAATCTTTTACTTTATTTGAGATTAACTCTGAATCTTTATCATTTAACTCTTCACTTTTACTTTTTAGAAGTGTCAATAAAGGATTCTTCTTATTATCTTGAAAATCGGACACAACATCTCGCAATGCCTTAATGAAAGTAAATGCAACCTCTTTGCTTATAGATAACTGATGAGGAATACGACCTCCAAACTTTGATTCATCTATTTCATAATTGAAAATTACATTTTCAAAGTCTCCCATCAATTCACGTTGTACATTTTTATCATTAAAATCAACAGTACTCTTCCCTGTAAAAAAAGTCTCATAATCATTGATAGTAATTTTATCTAAAATAAAATTTAATCCATCATGATCTCCTTCTTTTAATTCTGAAAGTTGTTTTCTGATTTCAGGCTTAGGCCTAAAGAATAAATTATAAGTAGCCTTTTTAACTTTATCATCTGCTATGACTCCACTTCCATAAACGAATAAAGCTTGGATAGCTTCTTCATTTGATATTTCACTGAATTCCAAACTTATTATAATCCATCTTCCTTTCCAATTTATCAAATTTCTATTGAAATCGTTTTCATTAAGTTTGTATGCAGAAGATAATAGGTTATCATCCAATATAAGACGAATAGCCCTAAATAAATTAGTTTTACCAGATGCATTTTCTCCAATTATAGTATTTATTCCTTTATTAAAAAGGAAAAATGAGTTCTCAAAATTGCGATAATTCACTAATGATACCTTCGATATATACATAAAAGACCCTCTTTTTTATAATGTGTCCATTTTTATAATTCCACACATTTCTAAATTATAAAATATTATTCATCTAACATACAGATAATACTATCAATCGAACTTAATATTTTTACTATTTTAATTCTGACTAACTTTTTTAATCGCCTTATAAATCTCGCTATAAGAATCTCTACCTTTATATTTTTCAGCTAATTCACATGCCTTATCCATTTTTGAGCCAGCAAGCATTTCTTTAACCCATTTATCCTTCTCAAGGTATTTCCGAGTTTTATCGTATGTTGGCAGATATTGCTTTAATGCTCTTTCTGTTGCTGCAGAATCTTGAAAATGTCGACACGTATCTTCAAAATGTAGTAAAAACCAATATTCTATTGACTGTAGGCTATCACAGAGAATCACATTGGGATTATTTTCATATTTCTTTTTGAACGACACCATTTTTTTATTTTCTGCATCAGAACGCCTGCTAACATCTGCATCAAAAACACATATTACAAAGACATCTTCATCTAGAAGTTCCTTTATCTTCTTTTCTATTTTCTCAATACTATTGTTTTCAAATAAACGAGGAGAAATAGAATATCTATAACCAAGTATTTTTTTCAAATGACTGAAATAGAATAATTCAGTCAAGCCCTCACCAACGATATGAATAACCTGTCTGGTCGCTGTATTTTTTCTTGCTTTTCTCATAAAAGTACATGATTATAGATTAGGGACTGCACCGAATTTACCAAATTTATATGCCTTTTGGAGAGAACTGATCCTATTCAATCCCTTGAAATCTGTTAGAGGATATAGCACACTTGATCCATCCGGATTCTTTTCAGTAAACCAGACATTATCTTTTCTAAGCAAATCTTCCTCTCCTAACAGTCCATCATAATGTGTAGTGAGCAACAACTGGGCTTGCTCTGATTCTTTTAGAAAACGTTCAATGATGTATTCTATCAATTTCGGATGAAGAGAGGATTCAATCTCGTCAACTGCAAGAAAAGCATCTCTTTCAAGAATCTTTTGCACTTGAGCGGCCAGGCCAAACGTACGTATAGTACCGTCCGATTCAAACAGTTCCGGGAACTCATAATAATCATTGTTACCATCATCAGATGAAACTTTATGCTGATACATAGTATAATTAATCGAACCCTTATGTGTTTCCTGTTCTTTGGAAGTAATATTTGAAATATTGAAATCAGCTTCCTGTAGATATCTCAAAATATAATCTTTTGCAGACTCGTCCTTGATTGATTCTTCGGCATAACGACTTAAAGATGATGCAGGCACAATCGCCGGCATAACCTGATTGGTTAGATACTGAAGAACTGCCTCTAATTCTACAATATGTGTATTTACCTGCAAATAAGCAGCAAAAACTGACATGTTATGCAAACACTTCAATGTTATTTCCTCTTTGACAGATTGCGACATTTTGATCTTCTGTCCAAATTTAATAACAGATACGTTATTCTCAGTATTTCTTTCAAATATAGTAGCAGGCTGTTGGCTTGGATAATAGATTAGACTTTCCTTTGCTACGTGCCATCTATCTAAAGCTACAGAATAGACATAACGAACTGCTTTTTCCTCATTCTTCAAGTAGAACGAAATCGAATATTCAGATAACTGCCTCGAATTTGTTTTATTTAGGAGAAACGGGACTATTTGAATTTGTTCTGCCTTATTAAGTGGAGTATAAGTAATGAATGACTTGATAAAATCACAAACTTTAATAATATTACTCTTACCCGAAGCATTTGCTCCATAAATGACAGCCACTTTCAATAGTCTCACATCACCCCCTAATTCTACAACATGATATGATTCCATATCTTTACTTCTATCAGCTTCAAAACTTAATATAGCCTCGTCTCTAAATGAGAACATGTTCTTAAATCTAATTTCTGCTATCATATAATCTGTTTTTCCACAAATATATAACTAAATGTCCATATTCACAAATAAGATTCATTTATTTGCATTATTTCTACAAATATCACAAACTAATATCTATTCTATTAAATTTATTATAACCTTAGGCAATATCAATCATTTAAAAATCTTGGATCACAACAAGGAAAAGGTAAGTATACCTACAGAAGAAGCCATGAAGATGACTATCTATGTACAGAAGCAGAAATAAGACGTATGTTTGCTGATGCTAATCACCACAGGGGTTCTAATGTAAGGTGGACACACCGTATCTATCCGGACAGAATGTGGGAAGCAAACCTCTATCATTTCTATAATAGATTGATACAGGTTTTACCACGTCCTATTATGATAAAAGATGGTATACGACAAGAAGAAACATCTGCTCATGTACTATACGAGAAGCACTAATAAATTGCAATAAAGACCTCACAGGAGCGTCTGCACTGTCCACCGAAAGAAATTCCCCCCAGCTTAACTTATCATATATTCTTCGAGTATTATTTCAAATAAATTATAGGAGAGATGGAAAGACAAAGAATAAATATACCCGAAAAACGTTATGCGACATCTTGCGCTACGGGTTCGATCCCGTAGCGCAAGATCTTACCCGCATTACTCCTTGTTGCTTAATAAGGGAAAAGCGGCGGCATCATTGGGGACGCCTCCTTTGCAGAATCCCTATTTATACAGATTGGACAAGGCGTACAGAGGAATAATATCCGCCTTCTCCAACTTGCCGAAGTTCTCCAACGATGTTCGTATGCCGTATGTCAGGTGTTTCTCTTCCATGAACTGGTACATGCTTTTCATCGAACCCGTCGTGCCCGCTTTCACTTCCAAGGGAACGACCCGCATGTCCTTGACGATGACATAATCCACTTCCGCCTGCGCCCCGCGTGACAGATTCTGCCAGTAATACAGGTCATGCCGTTGCACGGGCGTATTGTATTTCAGCAGTTCCAAGCCCGCCACCATCTCCGTGATATGCCCTTTGTTCACCAAATCGGAGGCCGCCCCGACAAGCACCAGTCTCGACATCTCCGATGTGCCTCCCGTGTTCTCCAAGCCGAGCAGCCGCAACAACAACCCGCTGTCCAGAAAGATATATTTCACGAACTTCTCGTTGATCTCGGCTCCCAGCGGTATGCCATTGGCAGCAGTATGCACGGCCGGTCTTACCAACCCGGCATCTTTCAGTAGTTCCAGCGCACTCTTGATCTTCTCGCTCCGATAATTCCCCTGCACGTTGCTATACACGAATTTCCCGCCTATCTGCTGCGCCACGCTGCGGAGCGTCTGGCGGAGCAACATCGGGTCGGCTTTCTCCTCGTACTTCGAGAAATCGTCTTCATACGCCAGCATAATATCGTCCTGCACCTGCTGACATTTCAAGTAATCTTCCGTCTCTACCCAGTTCTGGACGGATTCAGGCATTCCCCCGACCATCAGGTAATTGCGGAAACTTTCCACCAGTTTCCCGTGCAGAGCCTCGAACAAAGGTTCTGCCGGAGAAGCGTTCCGCTTCGCTTCAATCCAGCCGGCGTGTCCCGTTGCGGCAAGGAACTCGTCGAAAGACATCGGGTACATGAAGAGCGAGCGCACCCTGCCAACACCGAAAAAAGCCATCTTCTTTAAGGCAAATTCCAACAGCGAGCCAGCTGCCACGACATGAAGCTCCGGATAATCCTCATAGAAGAACCAAAGGCTGTGTATCGCAGGCGTGCAGGCCTGAATCTCGTCCAGAAACAAAAGCGTTTCGCCCGGCACGACAGGTATGCCGTAAAAGGCCGCAAGGCGCGAGGTGATCTCTTTCGGTTTCAGATTACCAGTGAACACCGAAATAATCTCTTTGTCCCGCTCGAAATTCACCTCCATGAAATACTTGAAAGTCTTCCCCAACTGACGGACGGCAGAGGATTTCCCCACCTGACGCGCACCCCGAAGCAGCAAAGGCTTGTGCGCTCTCTCGTTTTTCCATTCCAGCAAGTAGCTGTCAATCGTTCTCGGATAGTATATTTTCTCCATAGCAACCTCCATTTTTTTGCAAAGATAATACTTTTGTAAAAAGTCAGAGGTATTTCCATGCTATTTTTGTAAAAAGTCAGATATAAAAATCACTATTTCCTGTAAAAAGTCAAGTATAGTCTACCAACGCTATTGACCTTCCTTGATTTAGAGGTTGATACTTTTAGAGAAGTTTAACCCATATTGTTTACACTGTCACGGACTGGCTTTACAGTCGGAGTTTGTATCTCTAAAAGTCTTCATGCTATCTTCTCCCGGTTCGCACCGTCGGCCGTGTTCCCTCTATCCAAACGTACAAGTACGGTGGGTTGTCTGCGTTACGAAGGTAGGCTCCTGCCGGATGAATTGTCGTTGCTTCCATATCTATCAATTTTTCATTTCACTTCACATTTCTTTGTTCTTTTCGTGAGGACTAAACTGCGCCGTTAATGTCCGTTCAGAGTTTCGGGATTGTACCGCTCTTGTATAAAACTCCGTCCCGATAATAGGAGACAATGCCCGGTTTCAGCCCCATACTGTCATAGACTACATACTTGATATAATTGCGGTATTCCTCCCCTGAAAAGTTCTTACCGCAGATGTTGTTAAAAATCATGGGTACGGAAAAGCCGTCCTCGCCCGGCAATACAACTTTGTCGCCTTGTTTAATTTCTTCTACCATAACAGTTTGTTTTTGAGTGGTTAAACTTTAAAGCTGTTTTTTCTTTCCCTGCTTTCGCTTTGCTTCGCAGGTCTGTTTTTCAGCTTTTTAAGGCAGGAAATGGATAAAGTGGAGCATAAAAAGCCAAACCCAGATAGAAAACCGACCGTGCAACCGTCTGTTTTCGTTATCCGAATGAAATGCGGTTTGGCGTTATGCGCTTTGTCCTACCTTTGCCGACGAAAAGAGAAAACCAGACTTACCAGCAAACGGGTAAAACCTGAGTCGTACAATAGGGATAAGTCAGTGTATGGCATAAAAAGAAGTAGATACCTGCAAAATAATAAAGTTAGCAATACTATCGAGTGGAGTTATAAAATGAACAAATGCAAGACGATTAATTGGCTTTGATTGCTGTATTTCAAGATTGCAAACAACAAATTTTCGGCACTAAATAGAAATAGTGCCGAAAATTTGCTATTTTTACAACGTAAAACAAGTGATATGACTAACGAAACAACGACATCCATACTTGAATATGCTGACACCCATCTTAAATTCAGCATGGAAGATTTGTTTGCCTATCTTCACAAAAAGATTGGCATAAACAAGTCTTCCCTGGCATGGTATTTATTCAAGCTCGTGAATGAAAACAAGTTAGTCAGAACCGGGCGTGGAATGTATGCCAGAATTTTGAAACCGTCCTTTGCCCCGCAACCGGCAGAGGAAGTGAAAGAAGTTTATGATTTGCTGACAACCCATTTCCCGTTCGCCAAATTTTGCATCTATCAGGGAGAGATTATCGCACCGTTGCAGCATCACCTTTCACCCAACCGCATTATTTATGTGGAAACGGATAGAGGTACAGCAGAAACCGTTTTCCATCTTCTGAAAGACGATTACCAAGATGTTTATCTGCGGCCGAACAAAGAGATGATATACCGGTATGTAGATATGGACAGCCGTGTTTTTATAGTGAAAAATCTTGTATCAGAAGCTCCCTTACAGCACATATCGGGCGTACCTATACCCACGTTGGAAAAACTATTGGTGGACATATTGAGAGATGTGGACTTCTTTTATCTGCAAGGTAGTGAAAGCGAACGTATCATAGAAAATGCCTTTAATCTGTATGCAATCAATCGAAGCCGACTTTTCAGATATGCCGGCAGACGTAAAGTGAAAGAAGAATTATCAACAATCTTAGAAAATTTGAATATAGTATGATAAAGAAAGAGTGTTTCACGACAGAATGGATTGAACGAGTTTCGTCCGACCTACACTACAACGACAAGAATCTCATTGAAAAAGTAATCCGTGCCTTGTCACTGCTTGAAATGCTGGAAGAGGCAGGCTGTCCTTTGGTTTTCAAAGGCTTATGTATAGCTATACATAACCATTTTTATGAAAACAGTCTGAAACCAACTTGAGGTGAGTCATGCTCAAGCCCTTCAGTCTTTCAGCAAACTCATTCCGATATTCCTCGGACAAGCGATAAGAGCCGTTTTCGTAAACGATAAGGTTTTCTTCCGACAATTTTCATAAAACCTTTTCATCAAGCCCCTCGTAATCCCTCATTGCCATTTTGTACAAAGCCAGCAATTCAAAGACATTCAGTTGCTCGGCGGCAGCTCTATTATCCTGTACCTTCCTGACAAAAATAACAAAGGCCGTATCAAGTATAGGAGCATTGAATGTGAGACTTACCTAATACGAGTCTGTTCCCGAATAGTCAGGCAGTGCTTTCCCTTCCATAATACAGTTGTAGAACATTTTTTCCACTCCTTGACCGGAACGCTCCACCAATCCTGTCTTCTGCAATACCTCGCTCATCAGTTTACTGCGCGGAACACTGTTCACTGTCAAAATGTTGTTCATATCCACTCCGGACGGAAAACCACCAGCATTGGTAATGGTTATACTATCGGGATATTGCTTGATGACGACATCGCTCTGAATCAACATTGAGCGGTGGCAGCAAACATTCAATATCGCCTCTCCGATTACCTCTTTGTTGAAAGATGGTATATCGAATATATAAGAGCCGTCATTGTAATACAGAAGCGGATTGCTGGCAGGCTGGTTGATGTAATCCCATACCTTGTCAATAGCTATGAATAACAGCAACTGAAATTCTTTGCAAGCGGTATATTGTATCATCGAGTGATACATCCTGAACTCTACAACGATATTGTTCTGAGGGAGATATTTCCGTATGGCTTCGGATTTCCCAAGCAGAATAAGTGCCGCATAATTCAATTTCCCGTCCTTCAACAAATCCAAATCAGACAGCACTTGTTCGTCGGGATAGTTTTGAAACAACGGATTTTCCTGCTTTCGCGCATATTGGGTTTTCATTTCCGCTATGGCCTCCTTATCCAAATCCTCTATAGTAAGCCCCTCGCATATCTTGGCTGAAAAATCCGAACCGACAACCGCATGGAGCATATACCATTCCTAATACCAATCGTCCACCCTTTTCATTCGCCAAGGCGACAATACACCCCAATACACACCGTCGCCTGTCTTTTAGATCAACATGTTTTCCTCCGGCAAACGTGTAATTATGCTTTGCCTCCTTAAATTCTATATGGTCTTCGCTTTCGCCTAGCTTCTGTAATTCTGCAATCGTAATCTCCAACAAGGTAAATCCAACCCCAAAAGATACAAATGGCTATTCCGATAGAAACGAAAATTGTGCAACACAATTTTATGTCAGTAACACATGACAATGTAAAATAAAAGGGGAATCCGCGCTAATAAAAAGGGATCTGCACGGAAGAGAACCCGACCGAAGCCGGCTCCCTACACTCTTACGCTTAATCCGTTACATCAAAGAAATAACTTAGCTCTTCATCTTTCAGGTTCTCCATCGCATATTGGTCGGTCTGTTCCTCAAGGGTATTGTAGAGTTCCGCGAACTCCGGTCTTTTTTCGTGGTATTGCCATATCTTATGGTTAAGCACCAATACCAGTTCGGTTAGAAATTCGTAATCTTCTTTCCACTCTTTGAAAGCACGATTGAACGTGTCCTGAATAGCCGAAAGGCCAAATCGCTCTGCTAGCGAAAAATCTTCCCAAAACTTTGTTTTTACTTCGTAACCGTTTTCTTTCATAAATTCTCTGAATGTCATAATGCTTAAATTTTAAGATTGTTTTTTGTTTTTCCCTCTTGTAGCATCTACTACTTTCGGGCTTGATTTAATTATGTCGTCTCAAAAGGTGTCATGGCTCCTTATGCAAGGTTTCACGGCTAAATACGACCTCTGTGAAGCAGAAGGTGGAGATTTGGCTGTGAACCCAAGGCTATGACCTTGCAGACAAGAGAGACATGACAAGCACCTTTGCGACACAATTCACACCAGATAGCCCGAAAGGGATATGCGGAATAATGGAGGAAGTAAGAAGAAGGCTAAAACAGGGAAAGGTAAAACCGAGGATATGCCGCCAAAGCACATAGCCCAAACAACGACTGGTGAAAAGAGACAGAACTGAAAGGACAAAGTGATGTCTCCTTTAACAATTTTGCTGGCCAAAAGAAAAATAGGTATGGCTTTGGGAGCTTATAAAAGCCGTTTAGTTTAGAACTTGAAGAGATATACAAAAAACAAACTAAACTTTATTATATTTGCAGTGTGCTTCGAATATCATCGTATGATGAGAACGGGATTGTTTTTTTTCCGAGGGACAAAAAAATTGGCCTAAAAAACATCGAGGGACAAACCTTATATTTGCTCTTTTTATCTTTTGGACAGCAAATTTTTGTCCCCAGTTTGTCCCCCGAAGCATTTCATAAAAACATAATATATTAAATATCAATTTATTACAAATCAAAAAATGATACAAAACATTTTTGCATCGGTAAGTAGTATAATTTATTGATAATCAATCAGTTAAACAGGAACTAAATAAGCTGATTCGAGAACCATATTTTCTCTTTTTAGCTTATGTTTTCCACATTTTTGTCCCCTGTTGTCCCCTAGAATGGCATCGGGGGACAAAATTTTGTCCCTTGATGTATTTTTGAGACTTTCCCTCTATAAAATCAGTCAAAATCACAGATAATTGATGTCTGAATACTATTTTTTATTTCCCAGCCTCAAATACATTCAAATATTATATCGCTGATAAACAGATATATACATTGGGGTATGCGGAGTAAGAATTACGACAGATGATTCTGCCATAAATACAAATAACATTCTTATTGAATATTAATCTTAGAATTCCTACTGGTTGGTACCTACAATATTGTCATGGACTTGGTGGGTCTGAACCAACTTTATTTTATTGTGGAACTTTTTAATATTGTCCATATTTTTAGTGGACAGCAAGATTATTAGTTATACAATACAAAGAACATTACGAATCTCGCATTCTCTATTACACAAAATGCTGGTGTCTCATCACCAGCAACATCGTCACTCCGAGCCGAACATTTTTCTAAATTCTACAGAATAATCAGATGTCCTGTCATAATCATACATCACAGCAGCATTCTCATCATTCTTGTTCTCAGCATTCTCCGACCAATTGTAAGAACCTGTTATTACAATCTGATTGTCAATGACACAATACTTATTGTGCATTAATCCTCCTCGTGAACCACGAATTGTCTTAAATGGTATTCCATCTATGTTAACTCCAAACTTTGAATTCGTATAATCATCATAGAAAATAACCTTCACATCAATCCCTTGCTTATGCTTTTCCACTAATTTGTCTGCTATACTTTGATTTGTAAACCACGCTATACATACATGAATTGACACCCGAGCCTTATCAAGCTCCTTGATTATTTTATCCGCAATATCATTGAAGTAAGCATCATTTCTTACGGGTTTCCTGTCTGCAAGAACACTTCGTAAAAAAAATCTATTCAAGGCTTCTACCATTTCTTTTTCACAATCTTCAGCTTATACCATCGACTTTGGACAAACAGTCAGTGTATTTCCAGGATGATCCTTACTATTGCTTGGAGTAATACTAACTGTTTTTACAACATTCAACCTTTCAACAACCTCCTTTGCATCCTTAGCAATAGAATCATCTAAAAAGTAAACCTTTACATATGGTTTACTGAATGCCTCTCGGATTTCAGTACTAAAATATCTTCTTTTATGCATATCAATTCCTATTATAATTGTTCCTTTATTATTCTCAACATATAGTGATTTATCCTCGTTTTGAATAATTGTACGATTTTCGCTATTTTCTCATCATTATTTTAATATTTCCAGAAGTTGTCATCAATAGTTCCGAGTCTAGCGAAATTATCCTTGATGCGCTAAAATCTTGCGATACTGCCATATAATTTATTGTTTCGTAATTGAAAGCTATATCCTGTTCACACACTGATGGCACTAATGGAAAGGTTCTTTTCCCTCTAATTGAAAAATCAGGAACTCTGCTGTGCTATTTCGTATTTCTATATTTTTTGCCATAAAAATCATTTAATATATTGTGGTAATGGTTCACAAAACATTTTGTTAACGACTCTATCACGCATTAGCTTCATGTCAGTAAAATTACGACATATATTTTGTGCTATTTCCAGATAGTTATCTGAACCATCATCTTTTTGATAATAGTATGGCTTTATTGAAACACAGTTTTTATGTTCAAACAAGGTGTTTAGCAAAGTTCGGTCCGAGTTACCACAAGAATGCCCCATGATATAAACTTGATATGGAGCAGATTCAATGAACTGAAGCAAATTACGATATTTCCCCGACTCTAAATACTTTATAGATTTGATGTTTCTTAAACACTCATTATCTGATTGTTTAAGGAAATCTCTATAATCCTCATCAAGCTCATCACCATAGCCAAATATTATGCTATCTGGATTATTCAAGTCTCCATGAATATGGTTTGTAGATGCAACTTTCAAACACCCATATTTGTCAGCTACTTCTGTATAATTAAAATTAAGTAGCACAATATTCTCAGGAAATATTAAATCCTTTAGGTAAATTTCTTCTATCTCTGACGAACCTACAAACTGCTTTCTGAGCTGTTTGATATCCTCTGCCATAAAGTGCCTATCGGAACTTTCATAACCATATCTACAGAGTAACTGTTGGTACACATTGTCTTGTTGGATTAAATGATCTACGTAGTCATAGTAAACTTGTAATTGTGAAATACTAACATCATCTTTACGAATATTTCCATAAATTTGACGTTGTATCTCCTTATTGCACTTTATATTATCAGTTGTGATAGAAGAAAGATATTGAGCTAAAAGCCCTTGAATATAATGTAACTGTTTGTTGATTTCTGAAATTGTATAATTACAGTTGTCCGGATTTATAATCGCATTTCGCAATAAATCATAATATTCCTTTTCTATGTCAACCCACCCTTTGGTCTCAATACAAGTGCATATATTAAAAAAAAATGGAGACAATGAAAGTTCAAAAGACTTAGAGTCATTGGCAATACTATCAATAATCTCTTTACCGGACGGTTTGTTAAAAAACTTAGGAAGACAAAATGCAAAGACATTCCAACAGCGATTGTAATTGTCTGAAGTAATTTTGATAGAACAAAGACAATCCTCCGATATAGGCGTAAGATTTCCTATAAAAGAATCAACTCGTTTCTCCCAATACCAGTTTATAAAATCTTCATATCTAGTAGGAAGCCCATGTGCCAAGTCAAAACCATTGCCGATTAGTATTATTCGATTCATATGTTGCATTATTCTTTGTATGGTAGTGCCACAAATGTATTCAGTTTTTGACGCAGAGTTCGCCAATTTGGAAGACGTTTGTTCATCAACATCTCAAAAATCTTGTTATGAGTATCAACTTTAAAATGACAAAACTCATGTACAATCACAAACTCAATGCACTCACGTGGTACTCGGGCAAGTTCAAGATTAAAGATAAGCAGACGCTTTGAGGGAATGCAACTGCCCCATTCAGTCTTCATCTGCTTGACCTGCCATTTAAAAGGATTCTCTTTAAGTTTATTAGCCCAGCATTGGAGCATTGATTCCAATTCCTTTTTAAGATGATACCTATACCAAGTACGCATTAGTTCTGCTCTTGTTTCAATAGAAGTGCCAGGTTTCAAAAACATATAAAGTTTGTTACCTTTAAGTTCCATATTATTTGCATAGTGAGGCAACTCTTCTACAATTAGTTGATACCGTTGACCAAATAAATAATGGCTCTCGCCCGATACGAATTGCCGTTTCGTTTGTCGAGGTTGGGCAAGCACTTCCTCTATCTGAGTACGAAGCCATTCCAGTTTTTGCAAGACAAAATTTCTGGCATCATCATCTGCCAGATAATCAGGCATAGAGATATGTACCCTCGCATCTGGAGGATAGACAGCTAAATGCAAATTTTTAATGGATTTGCGTTCAACCTCAATTTCAATATCTGCTACATTTATGATATGCATTAAAACTCAGGATTATTTATTACAATACGGAGAATGTCATCTACATCAAATGGTTTAGATGCAGTGAATGATTCTAAGGCCCTACGAAGCTTAGCTTTCTTTACATCATTCGTCCTAAATCCTTGCTTAGCATTAACTTTGATAAGTTGATAGACCTCCAGAGTTAATGCCACATCTTCGCCTAGATTATCAAATAATGCTTGTTTGCCTTGAGTGTCAAGTCTAGGGTCGAATGTACGATTCCCAAGTTCACGAGCCAACTCAGCTATTGCTTTGAGATATTCCTTATAGTCAAGAACTCCTTGGCGATACTCTGCGAGCAGTCGATTTATGCGTTCTGAGAATTTTCTATATTCTTCTGGATTACTCTCACGTTTACGGTTAACTACACGACGAACATTGGCAGTAATCGTTGAAGCGACACCATCCTTTCCTCCAAGTGCTTCCTCAGCCTCATGTTCTGCTTCCTCTGAGTTACTGTCAAGCACAAGGTCAAGAAATGAAAAGTCTTCAAGCATGGCAAGTACCTTTGAGGACTTGGCATCTATATACATATCAAGTATGTTTCTCATCTGCTGATCATACAGTTTCATGTCAACAATATCTCCGGCACGGCGCATTATGGCATTCCGAATATTATCAAAATTCTTGATACGCTCAAATATAGTCTGCGCCTCTTCAGTCGTATAACCAGCTCTCTCCATTTCAAGCGCAATTGCAGAATAACGGGTCACAAGAATTTTTACAGCATTATAGAAGGCTTCGCGTATGGGGGCACTTTGGATAGTTGCAGCTTCTTCTTCATTAGGCTCCGTGCTGCGTTGGTCGAATACAAAGTAATCAAAAAATTCGTTGGTCGTTTTTGGATGAGCAACAGGCTCACAAAGATGCTCTACACGTTCAAGTGCCGTGTCCAAATCGCGCTTGGCATTCTCAAATCGATCCGTTAACAATCCTTCCACATCTTCCTTGTCGTAATCTGAAAATGCTCCAGTAGTGTAATCATTGACCGCATCTTCAATATTCTTAAAAAGCTGTTTATAGTCGACTATATACCCGAACTCTTTTTCTTCATACTCGTTGTTTGTACGGTTTACGCGACAGATAGCTTGAAACAAATCATGCCCCTCCATTTTCTTATCAAGATAGAGATAGGTAGCCGATGGAGCATCAAAACCAGTAAGTAGTTTACTTACCACAATCAGTAGTTTCATGTCACCTGGATGGTCGACAAATTGAGTCTTAGCCCATTCCTCAAATTCTTCGGGAGTGCGGTCCTTAAACATCTTTTTAGCCATCTCTGCTTTATATTCAGCCTCGCTTTGTGTTTCGCCCGAAGATGATTCTTCCGGACTCGCATCTTTACCGTTAAAACTTGAAACGACTGCACAATGTCCTTTAAGTTGTGTTTCCTGAAAGACCTCCCAACAACGATAAGCCTGATAAATGCTATCGCAAACCAGCATTGCATTACCCCAACCTTCCCGAAGGCATGATATGAGTTGCATATCCTTTACAATGTCGGCTACAATCTTACGCACGCGGTCACGACTCGAAAAAAGATTCTTCATCACAGCCCATCTGCTTTTTAACTCCTCTTTTGCTTTCGAACTAAGATTGCGCGTAATGTGTTCAAAAAGTTGGTCAACGGCCTGCTCATTTTCAAGATTCTGCTCTATTTCGCGAGCTTCATAACGTAGGTCGAGAATCACCTGATCCTTAACTGCCTCATTAAATTTATATGTATGAATATAATTGCCAAAGTTTTCTCTCGATGTAAGTTTACTCTTTTGTTGTTTCAGCAATGGAGTACCGGTAAAACCGATGAGCATGACATCATCACCCATAATTTTTTTCATGGCCTTATTGAGTATACCACCTTGTGTACGATGACATTCATCAACAAAGACAAATATATTGCCTTTAGCCTTGAAACCTTTTGGCAGTTTTTCGGCAAGTGCAGCCATATACTGTTCCGGTGAGCGCTTTCCTCGAAGTTTCTTCTCTTCTGCGGAAAAAGCAGATTCCTCCTGTCCTGCAATACCGAATTTATGGATAAGGGTACAAATCAAATTAGGTTCAACTTCTGACAGCATCGAAAGAAGATGATTTCCGCTTTTGGCACGAATTGGTTTATGACCGGCATCTTTGAATCCATTCTCAATTTGTTTGTCGAGTTCATCACGGTCGGTGATAATAACAACACGCGGGTCATTTGGCATATTCTCCAATATCCATTGAGCCAGCCATACCATCATCAAACTTTTGCCGGCACCTTGCGAGTGCCAAATAATACCACTTTGCTTATTGCGGATACGTGGTTTTGCTGCCTCGAATGCAAAATATTGGTTTGGACGACAAACTTTTTTAATACCTCCGTCATATACAACGCAGTCATGGATAAGACGCAAAATTCTTTTCGGTTCAAGCATCTGAAGCAATGAACGATCAAGTTCATTAGGAAATTCTGTTCTTGGAAATAGCTCAGGAATTGGTTCGGGAGTGGACGTATCATTGGGATAACTTTGACCCGTTGGTTCCTTCCAACGTAACCAAAACTTTTCCGGAGTCAGTATTGTACCATAATGCACTCCTTCACTATCGTTTCCGGCAAAAAGAAATTGAGCAGGTACAAAAAAATGGCATATTTCATTATCTCTACCATTATTACGAATCTGTTGGCGCACACCGTCTTTAACACTAACAGTTGATTTCTTCAATTCAATAACTCCAAGTGCCATTCCATTGACATATACTACTATGTCAGGACGCCGTGTATGGTATTCTTCTATATTACGGCGAACTGTCACCTCCTCTGCCAAAGAAAATATATTGTCGGCCACATTATCCTCGGACCATTTAATAATCTTAACAGTTTTGCTTTGCCCGTCATCTCCTTGAATATTTACTCCGTAGCGCAGATAGCTATAAAAGTTCAGATTGCTCTGAAACAACGTGTCCTTATCATGACATCGGCTTATTTCCAAATCGAGCAAGCGAAAAACTTTATCAATCTCCGTATTTGAGGCGTGTTGTGTATCTTTTATAAACTTTCCGAGAATTTCAGGAATAATTGGAAGGTTGTCGGCATCCTGTTTATATCCAAGATACTGATAGCCACAATAATCGTGGAGGAGATTAACAACACGATTTTGAGTTGTGCGTTCCGAATCTACTAATGGTATCGTGTTCATATTAAACGGATTTTTCCTGTTAATAACTGCTGCATCATGCCTTGACGGACTGCAATATATTTATCCCTTTTTGCCTCTATTGCTTCAATTCCATCATTCATGTCAGACAGAATATTGGCAATGGCTTTTTGTTCTTGCATCGTTGAAGGTATATTTATTTTCATTTTTGCAATCATATTTCTTCTGACGGAATCTACTGTTGCTTTTGCTGATAATGCAATAACTCGATTATAAAAGAAAAACGAAAACAGAAAATAAAAGAATTTTACATCTATATCATCAAAGTCGTACATTAAATAGCATCGTTGATGTAAATCAAATTTCCCATTGACATAATGAAATACCTTTCCTATTTGGCCATCCCCAATAGTTATAACACCTTCACAATCGAATATATAGCTATTACTTCTCATGACTGTGGCCGACCGAATGTAAAATGGATATATACCTGATTCAATTTGATCTCGAGTGTTACTCTCTCCTGTGGTTATTTTACAACATTTTTCAACTAAAGTATTCCTCCACGGATGGACGAAACCTGGTAATCTGCGATGAGCGGTTAGGAGCTCTTGCATAGTCCCCTGCATTACAGCCCGTTTCTTTTCAATCAGAGTATCGAGTTCACGAATTAACTTATCCACATCGCTCAATGCTTCTGCAATTTTCTCTTGCTCTTTATATTTCGGCGCATATAATGGAAGACGTTTTACTATCTCTGCCGTAAAGCTTTGCTGTTTTGAACCTTGGCTAAAATTGAATGCAAGAAAATCGCTCCATTGACGATAAAACCAAAACAAATATTTCACAGTCATCTTGTCAGTGCTATTGATTGCAAGACATGACTGATTAGTCGTTGCGGGAGTTTTAACAAAGGCACATCGCCCTCTAGTCCCCGCAGCTTCAAGCCCTGTAATTGCAATAAGGAATGTTCCCGGTTTATGCAACGTAAGATGAGTATTCTTTTGAGCGTCTGAAGATATGTGCTCACGAGTATTTTCAATTTCACAATAATTTAGCTCTCCGCTTGAAATCCATGGGATTGTACCAACAAAGTTATCAGGGATACCTCGATAAGGGGTAGCCCCCGCAGAAAAGGTTATTAAGAAATCAGCAAAGGTGCCTATATCCCAATCCTCTGGTATTCGGCACAACTCTGTTTGTTTGAATTTAGTTTCAATCATAATTCAAATCCCATTTTGGCGAGGTGAGCATTTACTTTTTCTTCAAGTTCTCGTACTGAAGCGTCGATGTCGGATAAGCGGCGAGCATAACGATCAACAAGAGCAGTAACTTGTTGTTCAATATCCACGGTTACATCGAAAGCCGCACTAATTGCTCCTCCAACTATAGCAGTATGCCATTTGTCGTTAACAACCATACCCTTAATTTCCGATTCTTGTAAAGTAGGATATTTTGCAACAACAAGTTTGGTCAACTTTGATATCTTTTGTTTAACATCTGTCTTAGCATTAGCCAACTCTCTGTTCAAGTCAATATATTGTTTATATAACTTAATGGTATCATCTGGCAATGCCGCATAATTAACAACTTCCTTCAACCGATATTTAATTGCATTTACACTCATGTCGCTAAGACGATCAAATACATTCCGATTTTTGGCAATAATAGCTTCGCGTTTCTCTTTGCCAATCTTTCCTTTTTCGTTAATAGCAAGATATGTCTCTAAAACATCTTTTTCTCCCTTCAAAGGTTTAGGACATATAGCGTAGATATATTTGCTTATGATTTCGGTAACAGTATCGTTAAGTTCCTCGGGGTATTCCTCCTCCATCTGTTCTATCTCACCTTTGAGTTGTGACACACGCTCTTCAGCTTCATTGACCGCCTCGTTCTCTTCTTTGAAGTAGTGATTGACAACAACATGAACCGGCAACAAATCGCAATTGTAATCCCTGAAGGTGGGATTCTTTTTAGGGACAAACTTTACCTCTTTAGATTTTTTATCGGTTGTAAGAACATCACACGACAATTCTACCGTCCAACCATAGCGAGAAATCAGATAACAATCATCTTGCATGGCTGAGTTCCAATAGTTGAGCAATATGTCATATATCGTATATTTGTCAACAAGCCCATCAATTTCAGAGAGCATCTCAAGGAGTGACTCACTCCAGTCTGCTATAAGTTTTTTAGGCTGGCATCCGGGAGCAAGCGCAAACATCTGTTGTGACACAAGTTTATACCATTCTTCTATTGCATCAGAGAAGAATCCACTTAAAGTACTGAATTCCTTATTGTGTATAATAGTGTTTGGAATCTCGTTGCGTCCGACGCGCAGTTTATAATAGTTTTCCTCCAATGGCTCAAACAGCTCGTTTTTGAGTGTCGGACAGTGTCGCCAGAGATAAGAAAAACCTTCTTCTACATCCTTAGTAGGCAATCCACCATTTAGTTTGAGGTGAGCATAAAGATCTTGCTGAATTTCAGTATCGACTGGCGTTATATAACGTGACACATTGAGATTGCAGTCATTTCGCTCGTTAGTAATTTCGGTGTAAGGTACGAATCGGGCATAATGAGGTATGGTTTCCTCTTTATCATCAAGGTTGCCGTTTGCTTCGAGATTTTCAAGAGCTTCCCAAGCATCGAATACGCGGCGAATATCCTGCTCGCGAAGTCGATTCTTTGCTCCATCTTTTGTGAATCCTGATCGAGCATCAATCATAAAAATGCCTTTTGATGTCGAAGTCTTGGCTTTGTCAATAATGACAATACAGGCAGGAATTCCAGTACCAAAAAACAAGTTTGTAGGCAGACTTATGATGCCTCGGATATACCGTTTCTCAATAATTTTCCGTCTAACAGCTTCTTCTTCATTACCACGGAACAAAACTCCGTTTGGCAATATACAAGCTCCGCGCCCTTGCGAATTGATTGACTTGATAATGTGAAGCAAAAATGCGTAATCTTCATAGCCAATAGGAGGAATAGGAGGTAGATTGTCTGAATTTCCCCACCGACCGAAAGTGTCATTGATTTTAATTTCTCCCTTTATCCATCCTTTCTGAGAGAATGGAGGATTAGCAACGACATAGTTGAATGTTTCCAGCTGATTTGGTGTTGATTTAAAGAACGGCTTTTCAATTGTATCTCCGACTTCCAACTCCGGGTCGTCATAACCATGAAGATACATATTCATAACCGCCATACCTCGTGTTGCCCCATCAAGTTCTTGACCAAATATAGAAACGCCATCACGATGCTTGGTATATTCCGCAGCAGCACGAAGCAACAATGATCCCGAGCCGCAAGTCGGGTCATATATAGAAATCTGTGGCCGATTGTCTTTATGTATGCCTATCAGACGAGCCATTAAGCGAGAAACCTCAGCAGGAGTATAGAACTGACCTTTCTTTTTACCACTCTCTGCCGCAAAATTCTTCATCAGATATTCATACGCATCTCCGATAAGATCGTCATCGCCAGCACGGTTCTTACTAAAATCAAGGAAATCCCGCTGAAAAACAGAAATGAGGCTTGTCAATGTATCAACCTTAGCTTTCCCAGTTCCGAGTTTAGTTGAGTCATCAAAATCAGCTTCGTTGATAATGTGATCTAATCGAGGATTCGCTCGGGCTATGACATGGAGCTTTTTCTGAATCTCCTCACCTATATTGGGTTTCCCCTTAAGAGCAACGATGTCATTGAAAAAACATCCTTCAGGAAGGTCAAAGAATATGTCTGAATCGGATTGTACCTTGTCACTAATGTACTTCAAGAATAGCATAGTCAACACATAGTTCTTGTATTGACTTGCGTCCATGCTTCCGCGTAGGATATTGCAACTTTCCCAAAGTATGCTATATAATTGAGTCTTCTTTATTGCCATAACTAAATTTTTATTTTACCATTTATGAGTTGACGAGGGTCAACATTAAGTAATTCTGCAACTTTAACCAACATATCAAGGGATGGTTGTGACTTATTGGAACACCATCTTGAAATTGTATTCTCGGACTTACCCATTTGCTCTGCCAACCATCTATTGGTTCTTTGCTTTTCTGCAAGTACCACTTTTATTCTATTCAGCATCATTTGTTGATTATTCGACATTAGTATTTAAATTATCCTCGTTAAATTGCAAACAAAAATACGTCAAATTCCCCATATAGCCAAGTATATAAGCGACAAAAACATCATTTAAAGGAATGGCTACAGTTGTCATAAAGCTATGCAAAAAGAACACATGTGCCGTTTTTATCTATTCCATCAATGAATTTCACCTTATCAAAAATATTATGCTGCACGAGCATAATGCTTGTGCAGCATAATACCTCAATCCTGTCTTATTACTCAATCACATACAAATCAACCCTATACCTCATTCTAATTGGCAATTTAGCGCATTTTTGCTTGGTAATTAATTTGGCACGCAGAAACAGTTATTCCTTACATCGTTTATTCAACACTCCGGCAAACATATCCATACCTCTCTTGGAAATCCCTAATCTTGTCGCCAGTTCTCGCCACTCTTTTATGGTTCCAATTACCTCAGAAATAATTTTCTTTGCAGCTTTTCGGTTAAGCATATAATCTTCGCAAGCATCAAGCAAAATGTTTAAGTCAGCTTTGTTGGAAGTGGATGAAATAAGCAGACTTTGATATTCATTCAGAGTGGGATTCATATCGTATGCAGGAGAAAGCGTCCAACCTTTTGCAGTCAAAAGAAAACCGTGATTGCGGAAATGGTCATCGCTATTGCCGATGCAGATATTGAAAGCTGCACGGCGATAGAGTTCCTGCAGATTATCTTCCACATTCGTACAGTTCTGGATTATGAAATCGACTATATCCAGATAACCGTGTCCCGTAGTTGCGTTGTCGCCGTCATTGAGTCCTAATAAAGTCATGGCAGAAGCAAAGTGAATCCGTTTCCCTTCTTGGGTTCTGTCAAAGCGTTGCGAAAGCAAGGTGTGATATTTCTCACCTGTTGCCAGTACTTTGGTTTTCGCGGCATTTATACCGGCTTTTATCGCAAGAAGATGGCTGAAATGCTCCCAAAGTCCGGCATCGTAATCATCCTTGCGAGAAGGGAACTTGGCGACATAAAGCGTTTTATCCGTGTCAATCACACTGGCTTTGGGTCTTGCTCCACCTAGTGAAGAACCCGGTTGCACGAGTTGGGCAACCCATTTCTTATCAGGCAGGACATTCCCCTCTTCGCTTTTCTCGATTTCCGCACTGGCTGCAATCAACTCCCTTATATCAGTCAGAGGTGGGATTTTCAACGACTCACTTACATTTATAAATCCCCCGTCTTTTGACTCCTTGAAACGGAAAGCACCCATTCGGGAAAAGTCATCGATACCGGTCAAAAAATCGAAAGATGACAGTCTCCGTACCGGTCGTTTCTCTTCCATCGCAGTAATCTGCTCACGTCGCAACAACAATGTTCGTCCCCAACGATCCGGCAATGAATCCGAGAAACATCCGAATATATCTTTCTCCGGTTGCGTATATTGCTGTCCCGGATAATTATTCAGGTCATCACTCAAAAACAAATCTCCGTGTTTTTTCAACCATTCATTGCTGAAGGTAAAGCAATAACTGTCCGAACCACGAAGAGATTCATAGCCTAACTCACCAACAAGTTCTGTCTCCTTAAGCCAATCAAAATCGGCATATACATATAATGTTTTCATCGTTTATTCCTTTTTTGAGGCACGTTCCCTAGTCTTCAGACTCAAATCCTGCAATGTTTTCCCCAATTTATCTTCTTTGGCCAGCCACAGAATATCATCATCAAGCTGTAAAGCATACAGCACTCGCAAATAGATTCCGATTGCAACTGTCGGTGCACCTTTTTCTATTCGGGACACGGTCAACGGAGAACAGGTGGCACGTTCCGCCACCTGAGCCACACTCAAATTCCTGCGTAAGCGAGCCAGTTTAATCTGTTCTCCCACAACCGCCATCTTTTGTTCTAATTTCCGGGGCAACTTAGTCCCCATTGTATTTTTAGTCATATTCAACTCATTATATAATACGCAAAGATATTACTTTTTATCTATTTAATGATGTATTGCAGATAAAAAATCGCAAAATTAAAAGACATGGCTATGCAAATACAGATTTCTCCACCAAGTTTTGAAGAGGTCGACTCTTAGCCTTTGTCAATGACTATGATTAAGGCAAGAGCCAGCCTCCTCAATTTAAGCGTCAAGCGACTGGATTCACCAACTTTTCATCCTGCCATTCTGCAAGAGAAACAATCGAATTGTATTGCTCCAAAGTCAACACCGATTCACCATCGTCCGAACATTCGTATTTCCACGGCAGTTCGTAAACAGTATCTTCCTCCTGATAGCCCATATAGTTATGATACGAATTGGGAATCAGCCACACATAACCTTCTTCACGCAGAATCCTCAAGAGTTTTTCGGCATCGTGAATCAACAGCGGTACTCCGGTCTTATATAAAGCAGTGGCAACCTCAATGGCCAGTCCGACATTTGCCGAATAGCTATTAGAGATAACTATCATCCAACCCTGCTGCGATACCTTCGATGCAATGACATTCAGGCGCGAAAGTCCCAGCTCGCTATAATGGTCTGTTGCAAACCGTATAAAATCCTCTGGGCTGTCAATGTCATATAGTCTATCTACATCTACGAACTTTACTCGCGTGTAGTAGGCTATATCTCGCAGCTCTTCCGGAACATTCGACTGTTCTTTGTAGATACGATTTCCAACACCTCGTTTCCGGTAGTATGCTTCATACACCTCGTTAGCGATGCGGTAATACATACAATATTGCCGGATGGTCATAGTCTTCAGATGAGGTCTGAAATGTTCCTTCACTAAATCCTCCAAAGCCCTTATAGCAGTCTCCCGATCTTCCACCTCAATTTTAAACTTCGGTGCTATCCGATTGAGTTCCTTTCGTGCAATCCGCCCAGTCCGTTGCTGGTACGGCAGATTGTGCGCCACATAGTCGTTGAGCCCATCGGGATTTGCAACAATAACATCAACCAGCCTCTGCAAATAGTCGAAGAGTCGGGCAAGGGAATCACAATACCATGCGTTATCTGATTCTCCGTCGGCACAAGAGGAGCGATTCATAATGACGAAATGCGTATGCTTTCGGTCTGTAACGCAAATCGACCGGAACTCTTCGTATCTATAAGAGGCAACATGAAACCACTGCGTTTCCGTTGGATTGAATGCGAGCCAGTCCGCAAGGAACGCTTCTTTGCTTTGATACTCTCCCGAAGCAATTAGTTTCTCAATATCACCCCACTCCTCAGGAGTAGGGCGTGGCACCTCTATGTAGAAACCACGATGCTCATCATCCCCCATTACGGCAAGTCGCTCGAACTGACGCTGAATTTCAACCAGACGTTTCAGCATATTGCCACTAACGGTGATTTCACAATGGCGCATTTCACCCATTGCTTCTATATGCGAAGCGTTCAAGCCAACCTCCTTCGCCAAATCGACAAAGAGTTTTCTATCTATTATTCTTTCATTCATTGCTTTATGTTTATTAAATTTCAACATACTTTTCCGGATTAAATCCATTCACAAGGTGCTCATTCGCAAAAACATATCCCATCTGGTTACAGATTACCCTAGTGCTACCAATTTTTGTGTCGATATTGCTATGCGAGTGTCCATAAATCCAAGCATCTATCCGGCTGTGGGCAATCCAACTCCCATATTCGCTGGCAAATGCACTGTTCAGTACGGAGTTCTTGTGTTGTGGCGCAACCACCTTAAAAGTAGGCAAATGATGAGTAACCACCACAATATGACTCGCTGTACTCTCTTCGACGCTTTTCTGGATAAAATCCATACAGATTTCGTGCATCCGATTGAACTCCTCCACCTGTAGTAATTTTCCGTCAAACTTGATTTGGCGAAAGTCGTTCATACCTTTCCACACGAAATACTTGTCATTCGGGTTAATCCGCGACCATAGCGTACTCAGAACAAAGTCGGTATCATCGATACGGATTACTTGATTCTGATAGTACCCTACATTCTTCCGGAACATCCACTTCCATTGCAGCCCTCGTTCCATCACGTCTGAATAATTGTAATATTCGTGATTACCTGGAACTATCAGAACCTGCTTGTAATTATCTGAAGCCCATTTCCAAAATTTCACCATAGGAGCAATCCTATCCCTAAGATAGAATATATCTCCAGCCAAAACCAGCATATCACCGGTAGCAGGTAATTCATTATGCTTTAAATATCTGCTATTCTCCCCGAACTCCAGATGTAAATCGCTCATATATTGTATCTTCATTACTCTTCCATTTTTGATTGTTTAATCTGTTTTTCAATAATTGTCTTCACCTGTGCAAATGAAACTGGCATAAAGTTGTTGTTATCAACCCCGACATCATACTGTGTCGGATAGAGGTGTTGAAGTCGTGTGGCATCAATTCCGGTGTTATTATTCCTTGTATGCACATGACCGAACAGTTGCCATACATCTTTATATCCGCCATCAAAGCATAGAAACGGATAGTGATTCAAATATATCTTCTGCTTGTTCACCTCTATGTGCATCTGCATAGCCAAATGCTCAAATCTATCGACATACCCCTGTCTCAAGTTCTTCAAATCGTGGTTGCCGAGAATCAGATATATCTTGCCGTTCAATCTATCAAGTATTTTAGTCCATTCGGCTGAACCGCCAAGACAGAAATCACCCAAGTGAAAAACAATATCGTCCAAGCCAACTGTATTATTCCAATTGGAAATAATCGTTTCATTCATCATTCCCACATCCTTAAAAGGTCTGTTGCAGAAACGAATGATATTTCCGTGATAAAAGTGAGTATCAGATGTAAAGAACACCTTGCTGCCTTCAAATTTACAATTCATCTCTTCTCAATTTATGTGCATCACTGCACGTTAATAATCTGTTTGCCAATCACCCATCAGACGGAAATGACAGAAAAGCATCGTAAGATGACTGTCACAAATGGGTATAAAACAAAATAGTTGAAAAGTTCGGTAAAACTCTCCAACTATTCAGTTTATATTTTCAATCAGGGGTAGAATAAACTACACCATGCTATGTTCTTCGTTGGAAAGTATTTATAATACAAGGTTCAATGCCAAAGACATGAACACACGACACAGATTCAGGGCGTTTGTTACCCCAAATTGTGACCTTCGATAATATGTTCATTCTATTTCTCTGCATTGTTAGTTTTTATATCGTTTCAGAATTGGTGCAAAATTAGCAATTAAATTCTATATCACATATTACTTTCTGAAAAAAATACACGTAACTTCTTTGCCTATATGCTGCACATAATAAAAACTGCACCCATGCAATTAATGCACAGATTCAGTTCCTTATCATTTAGCTCATTCCATTGATTCCCAAATAATCCGCCGAGTCTCTTCCTTATACTCCTTGCGATCATATTCAAATCCTCTACACATCCAACAGCTACACGGAGTACCTGTAGTTTTGTAAACTTGCGTCCATTTTTCTTTTGCTAATTCAAACCAATGAGGATGTTCATAATAGCTTCCATCCTCACGAATGATGCAACGACCATAAGCGGCGTAAAGAATCATGCGAGCCTTAAACACACGTGCCATTTGCTGGCGTCTCCAAAGTTTGTTTCTTTTGTCCATCGTCTCTTTCTATTAAAGTTAGGATGAACAATGATGTTACTTTGGTAAGACTTAATATATCCATAGAATTTTATACTTTTAAATGTTATTCAGTTTGATGGCATAGAATCTCTTTGTACCTTTTCGGGTACAAAGTTGGTACAAATATATGACATTATATCAGTATGGGTGTAGATACTAATTGAAAACTGCGCCAAGCTTTATTTTACACTACCATACATTTAATGATATTTTACAACTATGAGTCGTCTATTTCCCTGGAAATTCATAGATTTCTATCAACTTATTCACCAAGTCAGTGGTACGAGCCTTAATATCCTCAATCGTCCATATATCTTTAGTAGCTATCTCACGATTTATTTCAAGCCCGTTCTTATAACCTATAAAGCGTTTTCCGTCCTTACTCTTTCGGTCGCGTTTTTCTTCAAATGACTTGTTGCCAAGTGTACTATTATAGCCCGTAATGGTAAGGTTTCCAATTTTGTGGGTGTATTCTTCCAGATACTTTTGGGCCAAATTCTTATCGCCATTAGCAATCATA
Organism: Bacteroides fragilis NCTC 9343; assembly: GCF_000025985.1. Lineage (NCBI taxonomy): Bacteria > Pseudomonadati > Bacteroidota > Bacteroidia > Bacteroidales > Bacteroidaceae > Bacteroides > Bacteroides fragilis. The sequence continues at coordinate 1,327,195 of NC_003228.3, read as the reverse complement.
TCCACCCAACATTGTGGAATATTTTCCCCTTCGGGGAAGATGTGTTCGATAGTCCATACGAACACCTTTTTATCAGTGCGCCTCCATAAATCAGTCCATGTCTCCTGTGTCATGGCAGACTCTGCGAGTTTACAAAGTATGTAGCGCGTTGCACCTACATTATCTTTATATACATCGCCCTCCAAACTGCGGCGAAATTGTTCATCTGAAGCACAATTGGCAGGCGTACTCAGCATATCTATAATCAGTGTCATTACATCGTTTCCAACAGAGTTCGACTCTTCTATTTTACTGATAATATCCATAAAAATCCGCGTCAAATCACGTGTATTCGGATAGTCCGTAATATTTCTGCGAACAAAATACTTGGAAAGTAATCTGGTGAACAGATTGATTTGATTCTCCGTAATAGCAAGTTCTTTCTTATTCCTCATCAAGTACATGAGAAGAAGATAAGAAGGTGCACCTTGGATATGGTCAAGGTCTTCCAGAGCTTTACGATAGGTCGTTTCTGCAGAATCTTGTAGAATGAGCCAAGAATAAATTTGTCCACAATGCAAAATATCATCAAGAAAAGATGGTAAATCTTTATTGATAAGGTTCTCGAATATATTTAGCAAATTAGAGCGAGTGGCCACGACACCCAATGGGTCTTTCTTGCGGTCGTTATCACTTTGGAAAGGCTCATTCAAACGATGTTTGAAGGCATTATAATAGTGACGAAAAAAACGTTCCTGTATCCCATAGTCATCGGATAGGTTGCCGAGCAACATCTGCCAACGGTTGAAGCAGTCATCAATAGTCAGATTGTTACTCTCCGCCCGTGCCATAATAAGATTCTTCATCAGATCAATCGCAGTCAATGGTGTTCCTCGGTTGTTCAGTGATTCGAACAACACGTAAGCGTCAGAATGGGTAGAAACCTCTATCTTAACCAGCATAGCTTGCTTCACTTTATTATACTTGCCCAACAAGAAATTGACAGCATTATCACCATCCATACCCTCCATCTCTTTATCGAGACGCTTTAAGAAATAGGTGTAGCAGCGAGCAATTTTTCTCATGGGGTAATAAGCGTGCTTTGGTGCAGTAGCTTTTCGCAAACCCACCTCGTTCAATAGGTAATCATAGTCATCCTTATTGAAGTTCTGCACCTGTGGTACCAATTTCATTTCGTTCGGAGAATTTTTGCTTTTCAGCGACTTCCTTAATGACGGCAGCACGTCGCCGTCATCTTCGCTCAAATAGTCTAGATGTTCCTTTAAGCGAGTGTAGATAGCAGTTAGGAATAGGCTTATGGTGGTCAGTCGCTGCTGACCATCTATCACCTCCAAATAAGGATTGATGGTATCTCCCAAAGGAATGCATATGATAGACCCTATGAAATACTCATCGTTGTTTTCACTGATGTCATCGTAAAGAGCTTCCCATTCACGATAACTCCACGTGTATTCACGTTGATACTTTGGAATGGTATAGTAGAAATTACCATCTGATGAAAGAATCTCGTAGATATGATATTTATTAACGCTTTGTATCATGATGTTATACTTTACTTTGTTTTATTTTACAAATAATCATACACATTGGGAATTTTCACCTATGTTTATTTCTGCCCAATTACATCCTTTTCAAACCCTTCTGACGCATTAGCAATCAACGTTTTACCTATCTCCATCTGTAAATATTTAGGAAGACGAAGCAAATTTGCCATCAGCTGGCTATAAGTGAACTCTACTTTGATATCAAGTATGGTTTCTTCTTCAATGCTCGTATCAATTTTCTCAACGGTTTCAGAATCTTCTATAAAATCGGAAAAGTCCGGCTTCTCGATCCAATTTTCTATCATACCGTCATGCTTGATTCTTAGACGGATATAATCCCCACAATCAGCCGCCTCCGGAATTAAACCATTGGGTACATAATCTGCAATTTTACATATCACCTTTTTGTCTTTGTCAAGCAAGATATAGGTTCCGCTATCACATACCTTGGCTTGAAAATATAAATCTCCATATTCCGGCTTCCAATCAAGAAGTTTATGAGTTTTCAAATCAATTATGCCTGACCACATCCCTTTAGAAACCAAAGGATACTTGTTTTCATATAGTTCTCCAAGCCAATCATTGGCATAGCTACACATCTCCTCATTGTATGGGAAGTATATCATAAGGTAGTGAGCCACCTCATTCAAACTCTGTTTTTTGATTCCAACTAATATCTGTTTTGCCATAATCTATAAAATCAAATAGTAGTCAATAGACTCACATCAACATCAGGAATGATAACGTCCGCAAGTTTGTCTTCAACAAGGAATCCCATGTACAACGGAATGGTCAATATATCCCCCTCACATCCTACATTGTATTGGCCGAGCTTGATTGCGTTGTTGACATAATATACATCCTTGTTCTTAAGAACCGTAGTCATGCTTTTTGCCTTACCGGTCTTTGCCTTTACTTCAAGTATAACGCATTCACCCTTGAATCTTACCAAGAAGTCCAATTCAAGGCCGCTATCCTTATGAAAATAGTATAACTTTTGCCCGGACTTACATAAAAAATCAGCCATGAGATTCTCGAAGATTGCTCCCTTGTATCCAAGAAGATTACCCTTTAAAATATCTGCCTGAGTACCATAATCCAACATTGCCATAAGGATACCTATATCTGTGGTGTACACCTTGAAACTGCCTTTGATGGAATTACCCTCTAATGGCAGTTCCGTAATCTGCGTGTTATAGCATCTACGTACTATTCCTGCATCCTCCAACCATTGAATGCTACCTATATATTGTGAGGCCCGTCCACCTTTCTTGACTACAGAATACTGGAATTTCTTGTTCTCTTTAGCTAATTGTTTTGGGATAGACTCAAAACATTCGCGGATACGAGGTTTGTCTGGATCATCCGCATATTTAACCATATCCTCTTCGTATTCAGCTATAAGGTTGCGCTGCACCTTATATATAAGTTCAATATTCTTAGTTTCAAGGAAACAGTTCACTACTTCCGGGAGACCGCCGACAATGACATATCTGTACAAGAGTTCCATCATTGCCTTATGAATCCCATCAGGAACAGTACTTTCGTTCTCAAAACAGGATTTGACGGAATCAATAACCATATCGCTAATTCCGTTTGCCCATAAAAATTCCTCAAAGTCCAATGGATACATATCAATCACGGTCTCATATCCTACGGGAACAGAATCTTGCCCTTCCTCCTCTTCCTTTTTCTTCTTACTCTTATCGTATCCTTTCACGCCTAAAAGAGAGCCTGTGGCAATGACATCAAAGCGACCGTCTATATGAAATGACTTCAAGGCTGTCCTTGCCTCCTTACATTCCTGAATCTCATCAAGGATAATGCACGTTTTCCCATTGATGAAACGACTGCCTTGAATCAAAGCAGAGAGGTTGAGAATGATAGTATCAACATCTATATTGCCAGTAAAAGCAGACTTCTTGTCGGGTTCGAGAATGAAGTTCATATAAACCACACTCTCGTAGTTCTCCTTTGCGAATTTTTGGACAATATATGTCTTCCCACATTGGCGGATGCCTTTTATCACAAGTGGCTTTCTGTCTTCAGACTTCTTCCACTTGGCTAAAAATGTTTCTATTTTTCTCTTAAGCATAATTAAATCTTATTCTTTCGGTTGTAAAGTTACATTTTTTCCAGCGAATATGCCATAGAACACACATTTTTTCTAGCGAATACCACCTTTAATAGCACACTTTTTCCAACGAATCATATCTTTTCGCACAGAAAACATAATGATACCAAAGAAATTCCAAGAAAGCCACAATCTTTGGATTCAACAAACATTCTGTAACATCCATGCGGAAACGCCCTATCACTCAGTGCGTTGTATCTGATAGCAGATATTTTGCAAAAGGCTGGAAAGATGCAGTACAACACGTATATGCAAAACAATGAGATACAGCAACTTGCATTTATCCCTACATTCTGTGTACTTGTAAAAACAGAGGTTGTACATAAGCATCTACGCGATTCTATATTACCAGCCGTTTTAGTCTTCATATCTTTGCATAGCAGAAGGTGAAGATTTGGTTGTGAACTCAAAGGCTATGACCTTGCAGACAAGAAAGGCGTGACAAATACCTTTGCCACACAATTCACATCAGGTAGCCCGAAAGGGATATGCGGAATAATGGAGGAAGGAAGAAGAAGGCTAAAACAGGGAAAGGTAAAACCGAGGATATGCCGCCAAAGCACATAGCCCAGACAACGACTGGTGAAAAGAGACAGAACTGAAAGGACAAAGTAATGTCTCCTTTAACAATTTTGCTGGCCAAAAGAAAAATAGGTATGGCTTTGGGAGCTTATAAAAGCCATTTAGTTTAGAACTTGAAGAGATATACAAAAAACAGACTAAACTTTATTATATTTGCAGTGTGCTTCGAATATCATCATATGATGAGAACGGGATTGTTTTTCTTTCCGAGGGACAAAAAAATTGGCCTAAAAAACATCAAGGGATAGACCTTATATTTGCTCTTTTTATCTTTTGGATAGCAAATTTTTCTCCCCAGTTTGTCCCCGAAGCATTTCACAAAAACATAATATATTAAATATCAATTTATTACAAGTCAAAAATAATACAAAACATTTTCTGCATCGAAAAAGGAAAAATTAGCTCCAGAAATCGCCTTTTTTATCAAAGTCTTTTCATTTGTTTTCTTGTACCGGAAAAACGCATTATCTTTGCAAAAATTCAGCGCAGAAAAAAGGGCAAAATCAGACTTTCCTACCATTTAAGTTTCAAACTATTGGTAATCAACTGGTCTAATATGCTTGCATCGGCAAGTAAACAACCTAAGAATCATTGCCTTATACCCAATTTGAATACCTAAATATTATGGCAGACAATTATATCGAAAGACAATACGAGCAATATGAAGCCAGAAAAGCGGCTTGGGAAAAAGCACGCAAATATGGCAAAAAGAAAACGGGGATCACTCACCCTGCTAGAACTGAACAACCGGGCCAAACGACAACAGAGCCCCATCATTATAAAAGAGTATTTGTTACGGGAGGAGCCAATGGAATTGGTAAAGCCATTGTAGAAATATTCTGTAAAAGTGGGTATCGGGTGGCATTTTGCGACAAAGACGGAATAGCAGGAAAACGTACTGCAGAAGAAACAGGAGCCATTTTTCATCAAGTTGACATAAGCGACAAGGATATGCTTGAACACTGCATGCAATCCATCATTGAGGAATGGGATGACATTGATATCTTAATCAATAACGCAGGTATCAGTGACTTCTCTCCTATCACTGAAACAAGCATAGAAGATTTCGACAGGATTCTATCCATTAATCTACGCCCGGTATTTATTACTTCACGCTTCATAGCTATCCACCGTCAATCGCAAACAACATCCAATCCGTACGGAAGAATCATCAATATCTGCTCTACCAGGTATTTAATGAGTGAATCCGGCAGCGAGGGATATGCAGCTTCTAAAGGGGGAATCTATTCACTGACACACGCGTTAGCCTTGTCACTTGCCCAATTCCATATCACAGTCAATTCTATTGCGCCGGGCTGGATACAAACCCATGACTACGATCGTCTCCGTCCGGAGGACCATGCGCAACACCCTTCAAGAAGAGTCGGTAAACCGGAAGATATAGCCCGCATGTGTAGATTCCTTTGTGAAGAAGGAAATGACTTTATCAACGGTGAAAACATCACGATTGACGGAGGGATGACTAAAAAGATGATTTACACGGAATAATATAGTTCCGAACCAAACATACAGAAGTAAATGGAATATGGTATTATAACGTACTAAAACCATCTCCACTTTTCCACTCCATGATACATTTTACTTTAAAGTCCTTGTTTCTATTTAAATGATACTCCAAATAAAAAGCTGCCCGGAAAATTTCCGGGCAGCTTTTTATTTGCCTCCGTTCAAACAACGGAGTATTCTTTTACAGAAGTTTAAAACTTACGTGTGTTCAGGTTCTTGTCGACCAAAACGCCATCAATAGCTTTCAGATCAAACTTCACAGCGCGTTTCGCTTTCAGCTTCAGAATAAACAGATCGTTTGTTCCTTCGAGGGCTTCTTTAGCTCCGAGGTTAACAAATGTAGGATAGAGTGCTTTTGTACCATTGGTATGGAGTCTGTCATAAGTCAGATTTTCCATAGCTTTGAGGTTCAGAGGTTCTACACCCACGAATTCATAATCCTGCTGATTGTATGGCAACGCAAAACTCAACGCATTTACAGAGCGGAGGTTGACACCTTTTACAAGCACTTCAACAACATCACCCTTACTGTAATTCCGTTTAGCAGTACTGATTTCAATGGTACCATCCAGTTTCTCAATCGGCTCTTCACTTACACCATCTTCCAATTGTGTTGCCACTACAGAAATATCATAAGCGTCAATCAAACCATTCTGATCAATGTCGCCTACACTGATATAGCCTTCATAGTCGGAATCACCTTTTCTCAGACCGGTATAGTTGGTATACGAGGTTAAATCGTTATTGTCGATCTTACCATCGTTATTGATATCACCCTGCAAACGGCTCTCGGTTCCGGGAACTTTAAATACATACAATTCCCTACCCGAACCATAGTTGTTTACACCTTCTGTTACAGCCAGTTTGATATAGCGTGCAGTCGGACGTTCAGTAAATGTAAATACTTTCACATCACCATTACGTTTCCAGTCGATTGCTCCGGCCTCGGTCCAGTTTTCCTTATCCATACTATAATATACAGTACCTTTCAGGATCGTTCCGTTACCACCATCGGTACGTGGCAGGTATTCGAATTTATCCAGCTGGTTCACTGTTCTCAGATCGATAATCATATCATAAGGCAGTGCTTTTGCTCCATACTTCGTATGCCACATATCACCCAGCTCGGCAAAGTCGAACAAACGATCGATATCAAATCCTTCCTGATTCTTCGCAGTTGTTTCACCCTTGATTCCGTGAAGAGCAAATTCCAGCGGATTAGCTTTTGTCTTAGCACCGAATTCAGCCCAATCCGAATAGCCATCCTTGTTTACGGAACGAATCTTAAATGTATAGTCTGTTTCAGCAGCCAGTCCGTCAAACAGCAACTCAGTATCCTTTATTGTTGTATACAGCATGCCATTGAATTCTATTTCATAAAAATCAGCATTCGGCACTTTGTTCCATGTCGGCTTCAAGGTATAAGCCTCAATATCTTCGGCAGCAATTCGGGCAGCAGGAGCGGTCAACGAACCGGAGGTTACTCTGTAATTATCGGCAGGTGCATATTGGAAGCCTTCGATATCCATTACAACTTGATTTTTAGTAATATCGGTAGCGGCCAGTTTCACAAGAACTTGAGGATTCTTAGTGATAACCTTCTTCTCAAATTCACTGCCCTTTGTAGCAAACTTATTCAAATTAGGAGCAGCGTCATAGAAGTATACGTTTTCACCTTTCCGGAAATCATCCATAGAAGACACTTCGGTCAACTTCACTTTGCCTTTACCTATCTGAGCAGAAACCTTCTTCGGCTTAGCAGTAACATTTACTCTGAATTCTGTGGCTTTCTCTTTTACAAAGCCGTCGAAATCACCCTGTGTAGGACGAATAGAAATCTTCACATTATTCTTTGAATCAACATTCGATTCAATGAAAGTAGTGGTTCCTTTACCCTCTTTATATGCTTCAGATATACCGTCATCGTCATATTCAACGGTCATCATGTGCTTATACGGATAGATTTCGTAGATACGAAGTCCCTTATTAATTTCAGCAACGTTATTATTAGGATTGGTCATCGGGATGATAGCTCCGTTCTTTACGAATACCGGAAGCTTCCAGAGAGGAGCGGCAAAATTGTTGAGAACACAGTTACCCTGATATTTCTCTCCGGTAAAATAATCGATCCACTCTCCTTCGGGCAAATAAATGCCATCACGGATATCATTGCCTTCAGCATCTGCTTTGGTAGCTTTGTAAATGGGGGCTACTAAAAAATCGGTACCATACATAAACTGATACTGCGTAGCTGTTCCCAAGGTGTAAGCATTCGGATATTCCAGGAACATGGCACGGATAAGCGGCATACCGGTTACAGCCTCTTTTGCAAAACTATAAGTGTAAGGCAGTAATTCCGATTTCAGTTTCAGATACCAGCGATTGATAGAAGTGGCAGGTTCGCCCAGAGCGTGAGGATACTTTTCATTAGATCCCCATCCGTCCATATTCAACTGCATCGGAGTGAAAGTTTTCCACTGGAAGTCTCTGGTGTTGACAATCATATTCTTGCCGCCAAAGATGCCATCCATATCCGAAGAAATATTAGGTTGGCCTGACAGGCCTGAACCGATATAGGTCGGAATATGGAAACGGATGTACTCCCATACACCGCCTGTCTGGTCACCCGACCAGATTCCGGCATATCGTTGCGTACCGGCCCAACCGTCAAGTGAAATAATGAACGGACGTGCATCGTTACCGTAATAAGGCATAATGTGACCCACATCTGCCACTCCATTCAATCCGAACGAATATCCCCAACCGACCCATGCTACGTCTGTTTTCAACACACGCACACCGGCATCTCTAACTTCTTTCACGATATCTCTTTGCAGCAATGCACTGACGCCTTCTTTCGGATGTAAATCCGATTGTGTCCACAATCCAATTTCAACGCCATTCTTACGGGCATAGTCACCCAGACTTTTCAGATTCTGAATGTTTCCGTCGAGTGTCTCCGTCTGTCCGTATCCGGCACCATATCCATCATTCGGCAGGAGCCAGCCCAACGGCATATCGTGATTCTTGTAACGGTCAATCACTGCACGGGCCGAGAACTGATAATTATTCTTTTCACCGTTCAATGATTCTTTGATTCCGCCATTATCTTTCTGACTTTCTTTATAACGCTTTCCATCTTCGAACAAGATTCCTTTTTCGTCTTCTTTCCAATAGTCGCGATTGTAAGCATTCAAATGTCCCTGATAGAAACCGAACTTGGGCAGCAACACCGGATTACCGGTCAACTGATAGAAATCATTCAACACGCCCACAGCTCCGTCGCTAACCATATAAAAGAGATCGAGATATGGAGAATCATGTGTAAGTTTCACTTTTCCCTTCTCGTCTGCACCGAAATCATATTTACCCGGTTTGAAGGTATACCACATCATACCATAGCCATTGGTCGACCAATAGAATGGCGCAGGAGAAGCTACTCCACCGTCAGTCCAACTATTCTCGTTTACAATATTAATGGCTTTTCCTTTGTGTGAAAAACGTCCGTTCTGCACACCGCCACCATAAAAATATTCATTGGGATTTTCTTTCAGGGTTACAGTCACTTTTCCCTTATCGAACAGTACGGGTTCTACCTCTTCAAAGACAACAGTATTCTTTTCCAAGTCAATCACTTTCATCAAAGAAGTATTCTTGTCGATTTCCACTTTGATTTTCCCCGTAGTGATAGAGATGAGATTGCTGCCATCATTCAAGTTGAGTGTAGAAACTGTGTTTCTGGGATTGTTTACCAGAATTTGTGCTTCAGGTTTTGCTTCCGGATCACGGATGATTCCTCCGGCATTGTCCTGAAATACTCTGAAGATGTTTTCCCCGTAGAAATCGAATGTCATTCTCTGATTATTAGAGAATAATACTTCAATCGTTGTCGGATTGATTTTCTTTGCACTAACGATCTTCAAGTTTTGTTGTGTCACTTCTCTAACGATTTCGGACCTGTGCATTGCCTGCGCAGGCGAACCGGAAAACATCAGAGGCAAAGCGAGGGCGAACAGCACTGCTTTTCGCTGCCTACAATTACCAATTGCGTTTTTCATGATTTTTACTATAAAATTTCAACTAAATATTACTCCATTCTGTCAATAGATTGAATACGCAAAAATAGGCAAAAGTATTCATAAAAGACATATTTTATGAAAATAAATACAAGTAAATACGCTTGCTTCCTATAATTCAGGAAGTACTTTCGCACCTTATGCCTCTTTCCTCCTAATCATCAATCTCAAAACATGGGGATGTTCTTATACTAAACATCCCCATGTTGTCCACCTAAACATCCCCATGTTTTGATAGTAAACATCCCCATGTTTTCCTATGTGGCATTAGAACATAAGACTATCCGGTCAGCAAGATAAAGCACTTGCCTTGTTACGTAAGCTAACAACCGGTTCGTGATATCGGTAGACTACTTCCTTAAACACACATTATTTATAGAGGAAATTAGCCAATCAGAATGAAAATCTTAACTTTGCAGAACAAAAATGAAATCATATATGGAAAAGCTAAAAATGGAATCTGTGAGCATCGCAGAGGACAGCCTGAATAAAATAGCCGAACTCTTCCCAAACGTAGTCACTGAATCGATGGGTAAGGACGGACAACTACATAAAGCTATCGACTTTGATAAACTGAAATTCCTGCTTACAGCCAACCAAGCAGAAATGGGAGTGGTATATGATGACGACGAACGTTACGAATTAACATGGGTGGGCAAGAAGCAGGCGATAAGAGAGGTGGCGCATCCTATCCGAAAAACATTGCGTCCCTGCCCGGAAGAGAGTAGGAATTGGGAACAGACCCAAAACCTATACATCGAGGGAGACAATCTGGACGCAATGAAACTCCTGAAAAAGAGTTACGCAGGAAAGGTAGACGTTATCTATATCGATCCGCCTTACAACACGGGTAAAGACTTTATCTTCAATGATACATTCGCTCTTTCACAGGAAGAGTCCGACGAGAAACAGGGAAGATATAATGAAGAAGGGCAACGATTGTTTCAGAATACGGAGGCTAACGGAAAGTTTCACTCCGATTGGTGTAGCATGATGTATGCCCGACTGATGCTTGCCCGCACTCTGTTAAATGATAATGGCATCATTTTCATTTCCATTGATGATCACGAATTGGCAAATCTGATCAAAATAGGAAATGAAGTATTCAATGCTTCTAATTTCATCGATGTATTTAATTGGGCCAAGACGGAAACTCCGGAAAATCTCTCAAAAAAAAGTAAGCAAATCATCGAATACATCGTCTGCTATCAGAAGAAGAAAAACGACATGAAATTCCAGGGTCTGAAGAAGGAATCGGTCAGTTCGAACGGTTTGTTGAATCAACCGAATTCCGTCGGTATCCTGACCTTCCCCGCCAACAAAGTAGTCACTTCCATCCCCGACGGAGTGATCAAAGCAGGCATGTACGGAACAGATGCTTATGATGTGGAATTACTGGAAGACACCACCGTACGTGGCGGACTGTTTACAGCCCCCGTCAAACTGAAAGCCAAATTCAAATGGAGCCAGGCGAATCTGGACAAAGAGATACAAAAAGGAACAACAATCAAAATACCGACTCTCAAGTTAAGTCCTTCATACGAAAAGCTGGAATATGATCCGGAAGTTCCGCCCAACCTGATCAATTACAAAGTAGGAGTCGAAACCAATGAACAGGCCGGTAACCATCAACTACAGTTCTTTGATAAGAAAGTGTTCAACTTTCCGAAACCTGTCAGCCTGATCCAATATTTATGTGAGTTTATCGACACCAAAAACAAAGATTGCATCGTGATGGATTTTTTCTCAGGAAGCGGTACGACCGCCGAAGCAGTTATGCGGATGAACATGAAACCACGTAAAAACAAGGTGAAATACATCCTCGTGCAACTGCCGGAAGATGTGACTGAAACAATAAAAAAGGCCAAAACTCCCAGTGAAAAAGAGATTATGCAGAATGCAATCGACTTCCTTACGGAAAACCATAAAGCATTGAACATCTGCGAACTGTCCAAAGAACGTATTCGACGTGCCGGAGACACAATTGAGGCGGAATGCAACCAGCGTAAATCAAAGGACCTCCCGGACATCGGTTTCCGTGTTTTTCGGATTGCCGACAGCAATATGAAGGACGTGTACTACAGTGCAAAGGAATATTCACAGAGTGATTTATTCTATTTCACTGATAATATCAAAGAAGACCGTACCGGACTCGATCTGCTTTATGGTTGCCTGACCAACCTGGGACTATCCCTGTCTCTACCACATGATGAAGAGGATATAAATGGATATACGGTTTATTCTGTCGACAAGACCGAATTAATGGCATGTTTCGCAGAACAGATTCCCGAAAAAGTCTTCCGTGAAATAGCCGGCAGGCAACCACGCCGGGTTGTCTTCCGCGACGCCTCATTCCGTGACAGTGCCGATCGTATCAATATAGACGAGATATTCAAAACATTATCTCCCGGTACTACGATCGAGATTCTTTAAACAGAGAAGGAAGATACAGAAATGAAATTAAAATTCAAACATCAGAAGTTTCAGGAAGACGCAGCAAAAGCGGTATGTGATGTCTTTGGCGGGCAGCCATACAAGACGTTCGACTATCAAGTAGAGACCCGGAAGAAAGACGGACAGACCAGCTTTGAAAAGTTTACAGGATTCCGTAACCACCCTATCGTACCTCAACTCACAGATGAGATCGTTCTGAAACACATCCGGGATATCCAGCGTGCCCAACAAATCAAACCGTCGGAAGCGCTGGAAGGGAAATACAATCTCACCATCGAAATGGAGACGGGTGTAGGTAAAACGTATACCTACATCAAAACCATCTTTGAACTGAACAAACGCTACGGTTGGTGCAAGTTCATCATTGTCGTACCCAGTGTTGCCATCCGCGAAGGAGTCCACAAAAGCCTGGAGATTATGAAGGAACACTTTGCCTCGGATTACAGCACCCCTCTGTCTTATTTCATCTACGACTCCAAACAGTTGGGTGAATTGAACGCATTTGTCACAGACAGCAAAATCCATGTAATGATCATCAATTCACAGAAGTTCAATGCAACGAACAAAGATGCCCGCCGCATCTACATGAAGCTGGATGATTTTGGCGGAAACTGTCCCATCGATGTGATTGCGCAGATGAATCCGATACTGATTATCGACGAACCTCAGTCAGTAGAAGGAGTCAAAACAAAAGAGGGATTGAAACGATTCAATCCCCTGTTCACACTGCGTTATTCGGCTACACACCGCGAACTCTATAATCTGGTCTATCGCCTGGACGCAATGGAAGCTTACAACCTGCAACTGGTTAAGAAGATCGCTGTCAAGGGTATCTCTATCAGTGGGACAACAGCTACTGAAGGATTCGTTTATCTGGAAGGTTTGAACCTGTATCCGGACAAAAACCCGACTGCCAATATCGGATTCGAAGTAAAAAGAACCAAAGCAGTGAATCAGGTAGTACGAGCTCTGAAGATAAATGATGACTTGTATGCTAAATCAAACCATCTGGAAGAATACCGGAACGACTATGTAATTACAGATATCAACGGCGTTGAAGACTCCGTCACCTTCCGGAACGGCATCAAACTTTATGCAGGTGACGTAGCGGGTAGCGTCAACGAAACCCAACTACGACGTATCCAGATACGGGAAACCATCTTGTCACACATAGAAAAAGAACAGGAACTGTTTGAGAAAGACATCAAAGTTCTCTCCCTTTTCTTCATCGATGAAGTAGCCAAATACCGCCGGTATAACCCGGACGGAAAGGGAGAATATGCCGAGATTTTCGAACAGGAATATACCGATATCATAAAACACCTGGATCTTTCGTTATTCAATCAGCCGGAATATATCGATTACCTGAAATCGACTGTGGCATCGAAAGCTCACGAAGGATACTTCTCCAAAGATAAAAAAGGAAAACTGATTGACAGTAAAACCGAGCGGGGAACCAAAGAATCGGCAGATGAAGATGCTTACGATTTGATTATGAAGAATAAAGAACGTCTGCTTGACCGGAAAGAGCCGATCCGCTTTATTTTCTCACATTCCGCTCTGCGGGAAGGATGGGACAACCCGAATGTCTTTCAGATCTGTACCCTGAAACAAAGTTCGGCAGAGGTACGCAAGCGTCAGGAAGTGGGACGAGGGCTGCGCCTCTGTGTAAACGGACAGGGAGATCGCATGGACGCCAACGTTTTAGGCGAAGAAGTGCATCGTGTCAACCTACTGACCGTGATAGCCAGCGAATCGTACGAATCGTTTGCCAAAGGCTTACAGACAGAAATGGCGGAAGCCATAGCCGACCGTCCACAGAAAGTAACCATCCAATTATTCAAGGACCAGTCGCTCCGATTAGCTAACGGTGAAACCATCATAGCCACCGAAGATATAGCACAAAGTATCTACGACTCTTTACTTGAAAACAAGTACATCAAGAAAGGAGAACTGACAGACAAATTCTATGAAGATCGTAAACAGGGAGAAGTGATTTTCGACGACGAGCTCACCGATTATAAGGCGTCTATCATGACCATCCTGGCCTCTATCTATAATCCAAGGGAGATGCAGCCGAACGATGCAAGGAAAAGTAAGATAAATCTTCGGTTGTCGAAAGATAAACTTGAAAACAGCAAACTTCAGGAACTGTTAAAGCTGCTATGCAGTAAGTCAACCTACACCGTAAAGTTTGACGAAAAAGAATTGGTAGAGAGAGCGATCGAAAGTTTAAATGAAAAGTTAAGAGTATCCCAGCTCTATCTTTCTGTCATTACGGGCCAAATGGAAAAAATCAAGTCCAAAGCAGCTTTAATTTCGGGAGAGGCATTTAAGGTAGATGCCAATCAGGCGCACTATGAAAAGATAGATGCCATGGCAAACGATCAAGTAAAATATGACTTACTCGGTAAACTCACAGACGCCACCAATCTGACCCGACAGGCAGTTGCTCAGATTCTCTCCCGGATAAAACCGAATGTATTCGGCCAATTCAAAAACAATCCCGAGGATTTTATTATCAAGGCTTCGGAACTGATTAACGAAGAAAAAGCATGTCTGATAGTAAAACATATCGAATATACCCCAATCGACCAGTACTATGATGTATCGGTCTTTACCCGGGCAACTATTCAGGGACGTTTGGGAGTAAACACAATAAAAGCAGATAAACATCTGTACGATCATGTGAGATTCGACTCCCAAAATGAAAAAACATTCATGGAAAGACTGGAAGAAAACGACGAAATAGAAGCTTATGTAAAACTACCCGGCAATTTCTATATCCCTACTCCGATGGGAAAATACCATCCGGACTGGGCCATCGTCTTCAAACAAAAGTTATCGAAGTATCCTTATTTTATTGCCGAAACCAAAGCCAGCGATTCCTCCCTACAAGATCGGAGAATAGAAGAGGCAAAGATCGAATGTGCCAAAAAACATTTTGCGAAGACAAACGGTGGGAAGCTTAAATATAATAAAGTAAGCTCCTTCGAAGATCTCTTGAAAATCGTCACACAAGAATCCGTTTAAATCCAATAAAGTAGCATGTTTCATTCCTTCCAGACCTCCATTGCCGGCATCGAATTGCCCCGCTTGTTTACTTATCCCTTCCATTACACTCCTCATCCGTTATGTGTAATGGCAGCAGGAGAAGTACAGGCTTACATAAATAAGCAGACAAGATGGAAAGAAGAATTGGACAAAGGAAAAATGTTCGGCGTATTGATAGTCCGTACTTCTAGCGGACAAACGGGATATTTGGCTGCTTTTTCGGGTAATTTGTGCGGAAGCAATTCACACTCTTTCTTTGTACCGCCGGTATACGATCTGTTGAAACCGGATGGTTTCTTCAAGATAGAAGAAGAACAAATCTCGGCTATCAATCACCAAATCGGACAGTTACAAAACTGTGACCGATATTTGGAACTCCAACAAAAGATGGAGAGAGAAACAGTTTCCTCACAGCAGGCATTGTCAGAGGCCAGAAAAGTTCTGAAAGCAGCAAAAGAGAAACGGGAACAGCGCAGACTTCACCGACCGAACGAAAATGAACAAGCTGCCATGATTCGCGAAAGCCAATACCAGAAAGCAGAATTCAAGCGTTTGGAAAGATACTGGAAAGAACAAATTTCCGAAATAAAGACAGAAATGGAAAGTTTCTCGTCACGGATAGAGGCTCTCAAAGCCGAACGCAGAAATCGTTCGGCAGCATTGCAACAAAAGCTATTCCAACAGTTCAACTTCCTGAATGCCAAGGGAGAAACTAAAAACTTGTGTGCTATCTTCGAAGAAACCGTTCAAAAAACACCACCAGCCGGAGCAGGTGAATGTGCTGCCCCGAAACTATTGCAATATGCTTATCTAAGCGGATTAAGCCCCATTGCCATGGCCGAATTCTGGTGGGGGGAATCTCCTAAGACAGAGATCAGACACCACGGTTATTATTATCCGTCTTGCAGAGGAAAATGCGAACCCATTTTGCGACACATGTTGCAAGGTCTCGATGTAGAGCCAGCACCCTCAGAAAGATACTCTTTATCACAAAATATGCCGGAGATTCTTTTCGAAGACCAATGGCTTTTAGTTCTTCATAAACCCGAAGGAGTACTCTCCGTACCCGGAAAGTCAGAAGAACAATCGATCTACAGTCTGCTTAGAGCCCGCTATCCTGAAGCGACAGGTCCCCTCGTTGTACATCGATTGGATATGGCCACTTCAGGATTACTGCTGGCTGCCAAGGCCCAAGAAGTACACCGGCACCTACAGGCCCAGTTTGAAAACCGAAGCATCAAAAAACGATATATAGCCCTATTGGATGGTATCCTTCCGGAAGAAGAAGGAGTTATCGATCTTCCCATCTGTCCGGATTATCTTGACAGACCCAGACAAATGGTGAACGAAGAGCTAGGAAAAACAGCTATCACCCGATATCGGGTGATGGATCGGAAAAACGGACAGACCCGTATTGCTTTCTTCCCGCTGACGGGACGGACACATCAGTTGCGTGTACATGCAGCTCATCCGTTGGGATTAAACTGCCCTATCGTAGGAGACGAGCTTTATGGACGGAAGGCAGAACGCCTTTATCTGCATGCCGAATATCTGGAATTCATCCACCCCGTATCCGGGCAAAGAATGGTCATCGAAAAGAAAGCTGAATTTTAATTGATAAGTCATGATAGAACAACCTTCCCCAAAAGTATATGATGAACTTCTTTCCATCTGGGAAGAAGCTGTCCGAAGCACACACCATTTCCTGACCGAAGCAGACATACAATTTTATAAGCCGCTGATCCGACATGAATATCTTGCCGCAGTCCGATTGTACATCATTCGCGAAGATTCAGGAACTATTGCAGCCTTCATGGGATTAAGTAATGATTGCATAGAAATGTTGTTTGTCCGTCCGAATGCCCATGGACATGGCTACGGTAGTCGGCTGGTTGAATTTGCCATTCGGAAAAAACGAATCTATAAAGTAGACGTAAACGAACAAAATGCAGCAGCACTGGGATTCTATTTACATATGGGATTTGAGACTACCGGTCGCGATGCATTGGATGCAACAGGTAAGCCATTCCCCATTTTACACCTGCAAATTCCTCCCATCCGACTCCGAAAAGCAACTCTTGAGGATATAGATCTGCTTAGAACCCTATTTACACAAAGCGTGCAGAATACCTGTTCGACTGACTATAACAGGTTACAAATCCAAGCATGGACCGGACGGGGAACTCTACAACGTTGGCATGAACTGTTTCAAAGCGACCTATACTTTCTGTTGGCAGAAGACAGCAGAAAGTCTCAAGTGGCAGGATTCACATCTGTCAACTCTAAAGGATATCTGCATAGCATGTTCGTACATCCCGACTATCAACGCCAGGGAATAGCTTCGCGCCTATTGCTAAAAGCAGAAGAGTATGTCCGTATCCGTCAAGGCGTATCTGTCTATTCGGAAGTGAGCATCACTGCCCGCCCATTTTTTGAGAAACACGGCTATAGTATCGAAAAAGAACAAACAGTATCTGTTGGTGACATAGAAATGACTAATTTCTTGATGTATAAACGAATTTAACAGAACGAACTGAGATTTTTTTATAGCTTTGCGATAGATTACCATTTAAAATCAGCTCATGTTAAAATCAAAATATCTGTTTCTTTCACTTATTTGCCTGCTGACATCGTTCCGACTCCATGCTCAATTTATGGATTACGGCTCGGATCCTGCTAAATTCAAATGGAATATCGCGAGATTACCCCACTACAATCTGGTTTATCCGCAAGGAAACGATTCCATGGCTTACCGTTATGCCCTCTTTCTCGAGAATGTTTATCCACACATGTCAAAGACCATTGGAAAACCGATCAAAGCTAAGTTTCCGGTCATTCTTCATCCGGGCAACATGCAATCCAACGGAATGGTATCCTGGGCTCCCCGACGAATGGAACTTATTACAACGCCTTCTTCGGATCTGAATAACCAAAGTTGGGATAAGCATCTGGTACTGCACGAGTCACGCCATGTTTTCCAGACAGGAAAGGTAATGCACGGCATTTTCAAACCGCTCTATTATATAATAGGTGAACAGGCAGCCGGAGTAGCCTCTTTTTTCTTGCCGGTATGGTTTCTTGAAGGAGATGCCGTAAGTACGGAGACTGCCATGTCTAACGGTGGTCGTGGACGACTACCGGAATTTAACATGGTTTACCGTGCCCAAATGTTAGGAGGAAAAAAGAACTATTCCTTCGACAAGTGGCTAATGGGATCTTACAAAAACTATACTGGTACCTACTATGCACTGGGGTTTGATATGACCTCTTATGCTCGTCAACGCTACGGAGCCGATATTTGGGATAAAAGCACCAGTAGATACATTCGGAACCTACTGTTCGAAGGTTCATTTAAGCATTATACGGGCAGTAGTTTTAAGCGTCTCCAACATGATACGTTCGACTTCCTGCGTGCAGAGTGGGAGAAACAGGATACTTGTACACAGTCCCCGCAATATCTATCACCTGCAAAAGAGACTTATACCTCCTATCGATACCCACAACCCATCAACGATTCTATAGTGATTGCCGTAAAGTCGGGATTGAAAGATATCAACTCTTTAGTGATCATCAATAATGGCAGAGAAAAACATCTGGACTATATAGGTAGTATCAATAGCCGTTTGAGCTATCGAAACGGCCGGGTTTACTGGAGCGAACTAGTACCCGGACTACGTTGGACACACCAGAATTACTCAATTATAAAGTACTATGATCTGGATAAGAAAAACATAAAAACCCTCACTCCCCGACAACGTTATTTATCCCCGGCCATTGACGAGCAGGGACAGCACATTGCCGTTTCACGTCCTACAGTCGAAGGTAAAAACCAACTCGTGCTGATACAAGCAGAAAAAGGTAATGAACTCGCTGCTTTCGACGTTCCCGATAATGCATTTATCAAAGAACTGACATTTGCAGGAGGCGACACAATTATCTTGATAGCTGTCGCAGATTCCGGTATCCGCCTATTACAATTCAACTTCGGAAACGGAATATGGAAAGAACTGTTAAAAACAACTTCCGTCAATATCACTTCTCCTATTTGGAAAGATGGAAAAATCTTTTTCGAATCGGGAGCCAACGGCACCAACAACATCTACAGCCTCAATCCGGCAGACGGACAAGTCCGCCGAATGACAGCTGCCCGCTTCGGAGCTTTCGATCCTTCTTTTGGATCGTCAGACGGACGTTTGTTCTTCTCTGATTACCAAGCCGACGGATATCGCATTGCCTCACTCCCGACTGACAGTATGCTCTTTGAAAAGACAGATCTCAACCAGTCGGCTTCCATGCCATTTGTTGAAACACTTGCCGCTCAAGAGCAATTCAACCTGGACTCGGCACGTCTGACATCAGTCGATTTCAATCCGAAACGTTATAGAAAAGCGGAACATACGTTCAAAATTCACAGCTGGGCCCCTTTCTATTATGATGTGGCTGAGGCAATGAACTCAGGTGCCAGTGATCTGAGTACAATAGTAAAACCCGGAGCAACCCTGATGTCCCAAAATACCCTGAACACAGCCATCATGCAGGCCGGATGGTATATAGACAAAGGCTATCATCATGGTAAACTGTCATTTATCTATCAAGGCTGGTTTCCCGTTATCAACCTGTCGGTAGACTATGGTGATAAAGCTTTCAATGTAGACTGGACACAGAATGACAAAGGGCAAGACATTACACAGGGCCATTATACCCAACGAAATCTGGTGGAAGCAGAAGCACGTGTCTATCTCCCTTTCAACTTAACACACAACCAACGAATACGAGGCATACAACCGGCTCTAACTTATTATTTTACCAATAATAAATATCAGGAATATCACAGTCGGAAATTCCATAACTTCCAATATATCCTACCGGAAATTCTATTCTATGATTACAGACGAAAAGCTCAGCGAGACATTCTCCCCCGCACAGGCTATCAATTACGTTTGCAATACCTGAAGACTCCATTCAATTCTGAAAATTACGGAAGCCTGTATGCCGCCCACCTGACTACTTACTGGCCGGGAATCATCAGGAATCATGGGCTGATGATCCGTGTCGGCTATCAGTATCAGGATCTTGACAACAAAGCATTATACCTTCCCAAACATCTTTTGGAAAAACCCCGAGGATACCATTTCCAGTATCAAACCCGCCAACAATGGGCCTTCAAAGCAGATTATGCTTTACCCCTGCTGTCACCCGATTGGAGCATCGGCTCACTTATTTACATCCGTCGGTTGCGTGCAAACCTCTTTTATGATCTATCGCGCAATCAAGCCAGTTCTAAAAGTAGGTGGATTAACCAAAGTTCATACGGAGGCGATCTGATTTTCGACTGGAATGTACTACGAATGAGTTATCCGCTTACAACAGGCATACGCTTGATACAGCCGATCAATTATGGCAAATTTCAAGTAGAGGCACTGTTTTCAATCAGTTTCTGACATTGGGTGCAAGTTACTTTATTTCAAAACTTTCCAAACTAAAGTTTCCATAACATCTGCCACAGATAGCGGTAAAGGTTCCCCCTCCTCTCTTCGCAATTCATCTGTCATGAGATGGTCTGTGCACTGATTTTCCCAATAGATATCATGTATACTTGCTTGGATACGGTTAAACAAACGCATAAAACTCCGTTCACGCCCTGACCATTCCTACTCTTATTTCCGATTAAAACACTTAAAATCAGCATATAAACTTCATATTTAACCGCAAGATCCGTATCTTAGCTGTTAAGATGAAAAATGAAAACCGTCAAAAGTCAGCTTGCTCCCATCGCTCCGCCACTTTGCATAGAGGGTTCTTTATCTGCCTATCAATTCCCTATACTCACCGGGAGTCTTTTCAGTGATACTCTGAAACTGCTTAATAAAATAAGGTACGCTGTTGAAACCGGACTCAAAAGCTATTTGCGAAACAGACAAGTTTGAATATGACAGTAATTTACAAGCATGTTCTATCCGAATTTCTGCCAGACACTGAAAAATACTTTTGTCTGTCCGTTGTTTAAAGTAACGGCAAAGTGCAGAAGGATTCTGCTTTACATAATCAGCCACTTCTTGCAGGAGAACTTTCTCTTTAAAATGATTAAATAAATAGGTATACACTTTATTGACCGGTTCATTCACTTCCAGAAGCCTATTAGAACCATTGTAGGCTACATCAGAAAGTAATTTAATATTCCGACATTCAGTCAGTCTCCCCAAGATACGTAATATAGTGATCAAACGATTAGTATGTTTTAAGAGATCCATCTCCTGAAACAATTCTTTGACCTCATCATACAACCCTTTATCATAAAAGCGAACGCCATATTGACTTTTTCTCAGTAGACGATAAATCTCTTGATAATCAGGCAAATTTTCTATATGTACAGGAAATATGTCCGGAAGAAACTGTAAGGCTTCTCCGGCACTGCATACAGTGTTCGCAACAGGATTCAGTTTTGAATTACAAAGATGCAGATGAGGCACATTGCTCCCTATCAAAGCAATATCCCCTTCTTGAAAGTCCGCGACTCCTTCTCCTACAAACTGTTTTCCACTCCCTTGAGTGAAGAGCATAATTTCGTATTCCGCATGCTTGTGTCGGGGTAACACAAATTGCGGATAGATAATATGACTGCATGAGGTATCAATCTCATGTATAATTTTTCGTTCTAAAATAGCCATAAAGATCTATTTGGATTCCGAATGCAAATATACAGAAATATACTGCAAATAAAATAGAATCCCATTAGAAAGACAATGTGTAACTTTGCCACATCTGATAGGTTTGTCGTAAAAAACATAAATCGCTAAAGCCTCTATCCATGAGCTATATAAATCTCTATATTATTTATGACTGATAAATACTATCATATATATTCAAACAAATCAATAAAATAAGATACAATGAAAGCAAATAATTTACTATCCCAATTTGGTGATCATCGCCAAAGAGTTCAAAGCGCCATTACCGCCGTTTGCGAAGGAAGAGGGATTCTTCTGGTAGATGACGAAAACCGAGAAAATGAAGGAGACCTGATCTTCTCTGCCCAAAGTATGACAGAAGCAGACATGGCCATAATGATACGGCATTGTAGTGGCATTGTTTGTCTGTGCATCACGGAGGAGAAAGCCCGACAACTGAACTTACCGTTAATGGTGGAGCAAAACACCAGTAAATATGGTACCGCATTCACCATTTCGATCGAAGCAGCAGAGGGAGTGACCACCGGAGTATCAGCAGCCGACCGCATACAGACTATCCGGACGGCCATTGCCCCCAATGCCACTCCCGAATCTCTTCATCATCCCGGACATATATTCCCATTGATAGCCCGTTCCGGCGGAATCAAAGAACGGAGCGGTCACACCGAAGGCAGCATAGATCTGATGAAACTGGCAGGACTTGCACCCTGTGCCGTACTTTGTGAATTGACCAATGATGACGGAACTATGGCGCGCTTACCCGAAATCATAAAATTCGGGCTAGAACACAAATATCCGGTAGTGACAATCAATGATTTAAAAGAATATCAGACAGCCCCCGACTTTCTTCCCAAGCTGGTAGGCTCCTTCTCTTGTCCGGCAGCCGAAAATCCGACTACTGCCATTATGGAAGCAGCATTCCGTCACCACTATATGCACTACAGATATATCAACTGTGAAGTCGGTCCCGAAAATCTGGCGGCTGCCATACAGGGTGCAAAAGCCATGGGATGGAGAGGATTCAACTGCTCTCTGCCTAACAAGGTGGAAATCATCCGATACTTGGACGAGTTAGGAGAATCGGCAAAAATCATCGGTGCAGTGAATACAGTTGTCATTGGAGACGATCAGAGGGCTACCGGAGAAAACACAGATGGAAAAGGTTTTGTAAAAGCCATTTCGGAAATTATCACCATCCAAGACAAGAAGATTGCCTTGTTAGGTGCTGGCGGTGCTGCCCGTGCCATCGCTGTCGAAATGGCTCTGGCGGGAGTGAAAGAGATCACTATCTTGAACAGAAACAGAGACAAAGGCCAGGCATTGGCAGATTTACTGAACAGCCAAACGGTTGCAACTGCCAGATTTGTACTTTGGGACCATCCTTATCGGTTTTCCACAGATATCGACATTGTCATCAATGCCACCTCAGTAGGGCTTTATTCCAACGTAGACCAACGCTTGAACATAGACACAGATACCTTATTGCCACATATGGTAGTAGCCGACTGCATCCCCAACCCGGTATACACCCAACTGTTGAGAGATGCGGTCCGCCGCGGTTGTTGTCATGTATTGCCCGGAATGAAAATGCTGGTCTATCAAGCGGTCATTGCCATAAAATACTGGTCAGGAGTTGATGTCGATCCGGATATAATGCTGGAAAAATTAAAAGAAGTAGTAAAGCCTGCTTAGATTTTCCTTAAATAAATTTTTATAAGAGTTTTATCGGTCTGTTCTTGAGTTTCTTTTCGGTCTATCTTTCCGTTTTTATTCATTACATAGCCTACCATGCTCCTCAAAAAAACGAGAAAAGATCTTTGAAAACAAATCTCAAGACAATCTCAAGTAAAATTTAAACAGAGACTTAAGAATCCGAAAACAAAGTCACTAGAAACACATGGATGACTATAGATTTCAATCTTTCCGGGTTACCAATAACCACCGAATGATTCTCTATAGTCATCCCCAAAATTATCTTGTCACCAACTCTATGATTTATAAATAAGGTATAATCGTTATATAAATGCCTGTAATGATGGCCGAAGTGATTACTCCTGAAATGTTGGCTCCTAATGCATCACCCAAAATAAAAGAATTCGGATTATCTTTACTTACCAACTTTTGAGCCACTTTTGCCGTAGTGGGTACACAGCTTACGGCTGCAATGCCGATCACCGGATTATAGTTCCCTTTCTTAATGAAATACATAATGTACCCTCCCATGATGCCTCCGATACCCGACAGTAACAAAGCAAGCATACCTAATACTAACAGTTTAAGAATCTTCGGATCGAGTAACAAATGTGCGTCGCAAAGTACACCCAATAATAATCCTAACATAAAAGTAGAACCATAGAGCAACGGACCGCTCACAAAATCATATATATGCTTCATACCGGATTCACGTACTGCCACTCCCAGGAATAGCGAAAAGAACAATGGTGAAGCAACCGGAAACAAGAAACACAATACTGCACACAGGATTGCAGAAAAAGCCAGCTTCACTTTCGCATCATAATTTTTAGGAGCTTTCTTTTCTACCATCTTGATAGCACGCAGACGTTTAGGAATCAGCAATTTCACCAAATAAGGATATCCCCCGTAAGTCAATCCCAGATAAAGATAAGCCACCACCGTAATAGGTACAAACAAGTGTTTGGCCAAAGCAAGCGATGTGAACAAAACCATCGGACCATCAGCTCCGCCTACCATTGCCACTGAAGCACTTTCTTTTAAAGACAGTCCCAGACCGGAAGCAATAGGCACTGTCAAGAATGTACCCAATTCAGCACATAAAGCAAGAAAAATGCTGGCAAACGGTTTCTGCAATAGGAATCCCACATCAAGCAATGTACCGATTCCCATAAATACAAAGCAGGCTATCAATCCGTTACTAAAGGTCAATGTGTATACCGGTTGCAGAAAGTCAATCTGCATCGTGTTCATCAATGCGTCGGTATCCGACAGCATCGGATCTAAAAAAAGATTCCCCAATGTTCCGTCGGGCATAATCAGTGTTCCACAATTAATAGCTACCATTCCCAGGCCCATCGGAATCATCACCATTGGCTCGAGTACCCCTTTCCAGCCTAAATAAATGAGCAGAAACCCCAAAGCTATTAAAAACATACGGGCACTGGCCAGAAACCATCCGCTGGCTATCATTGTTCCAAATCCCTGAAACAGGGTTCCAAAGTCTATACTTTCCATACTATCAAGATTTATTGTTTTTTATTGGTTGAGGATGTCTTATTATTTTTTTTATCATGCTGTAACATCTGTTCTTCTTTCCGAAGAAACATCGTTCTTGTGTCTTCCGGGTAAAAATAATCCATTAAACCTCTCTCCGATTCACCGGGACTGACACCATGATAAAACCCACGATTATCTCCGGGATGTTTTGTGACCCCCCTGCTGAAGTCTTCACGCCCATCACTGCCATACTCCTCATCACTCAGAGCACTTTCAGTTATTAACGTAGCTACTTTCTGATGCAGTTTCCGAATACGCTTCAGCCGGGCCAATTCTTCCTGGTGCGAACTATAAAAAGCCAACGAATCAGCTGCAGAGGCAATCAACTTTATCACCCCGGCAACGAAAAAACCAATGACGAAGGTAAGCCCCATCATGGCAAAAGTGGATAACAATAAGCTAAACATAACACAGTATGATTTTAGATTGAAAAATAAAATGCAATGTATACCGACCGCCGGAAAATACAAGACGCACCCTCCCGGCATTTATCGGAATGGATAAATGGGGTTACCCAATCACTTCAATACAGAAGTGTAGAATCGGAAAGCTAAATCAGGATATGCCCTAACGAGTATACATAATACCCGCTGGAATATTTAATGAAGTTATGATTGAAGTCCAGATAAGTATCTCCCCTCTCCGATTGATGGAAAAGTGAGGCATTGAGCAGCCGGATAGCAGTCTGCAATTTGAGTTTCAAAATTTTGGAAGAACTTAGTTCCCGTGAAAAAGAACTATGGGGAAGAATAGCATCACACACTTTGGATTCAGCCGTCTCATCATTGAATAAAGAATGGTCTCCGGCATATTGTGATACAAAGGTGGCAGTAACTTCGGCGGGAAGTTCTGCAGTTTCTTCTATAGAAGCGGTATAACCGGCTCCATACACAAAAAAGATACCTATCAATATGCAGAATATGTACTTTATCATAGTAGTTGCAAACGTAGCAATAAATTTGAGAAAAAATAGAATTCGTTGTCTAATTAACGAATATTTTATAATGATTGTTCCGGATATAAACAGATAAATGACAAAAAAAGCGGAGAATCATCCGATTCCCCGCTTCTTATTCATATAATATAGATTGTGTTTAATTACATGGTAACCTGCTTTGCAAGCAGTTTTTGAAGTTTGCCATTTAACAGCTGGCACATTGTTCCATTTCCCATTGCTTGGTAACGTTTGATACGATACTGCAACATCATAATTTCATTTGCATTCTTTTTCATAATTTTGGTCCTCTTTTTTTGCTCTCCACGTTTTGAAGAGCGGTTTTACATCTTGTTTTCTTTATTAACACTGCAAAGATACGAAATGTTTTCGAAAATATGTTCTAAAACATAAGAAAAGTGTATCGTTAGTTGATTTTTCTTTTTATAAGGCCTGATTTGGCAAGTGTATATTACAAATATATTGCATAACTTTGCGCTTTATCAAGAAAAACGACTATGCTCAAACGGATACCCCACACATACACCATCATTTCTTCGGTCATTCTACTCTGTGCAGTGCTTTCCTGGATCATTCCTGCCGGAGAATATATGCGAGAGACAATCGACGTAAACGGTATTTCCCGCACTGTCATTGTAGACCATTCTTTCCACCGGGTAGAACAGACACCCCAGACCTGGCAAGTGTTCAGCTCCCTTCTTGAAGGCTTCGAACGTCAGGCAGGAATTATAGCTTTCTTACTGATTATGGGAGGTGCCTTTCAAATAATGAATAGCAGCCGTGCTATTGATACCGGCATTTTTTCATTTCTGAATTTCACGAAAGGACTTGAAAAACACCGACTGATCAAAATACTGGGAGTAAACAATGTAGTGATATCCTTAGTCATCATCCTTTTCAGCCTTTTCGGTTCCGT
Source organism: Bacteroides fragilis NCTC 9343 (assembly GCF_000025985.1). NCBI lineage: Bacteria > Pseudomonadati > Bacteroidota > Bacteroidia > Bacteroidales > Bacteroidaceae > Bacteroides > Bacteroides fragilis. The sequence goes on along the minus strand of NC_003228.3, from coordinate 1,300,012 downwards.
ATTCGGTATGAGTGAAGAGACACTGGCCTTCGTCATCATCATTGTCCCACTTGCCATATCAATGGGATATGACTCCATCACCGGGCTGTGCATGGTATACGTAGCTGCCCATATCGGCTTTTCCGGTGCAGTACTGAATCCTTTTACGATCGGCATTGCGCAAGGTTTGTCTGATCTCCCGTTGTTCTCCGGATTTGAATACCGTATGTTTTGTTGGCTGATACTGACCACCGCCCTGATTGTTTGTGTACTCAGATATGCCGCTGTCGTCAAAAAGCATCCGGAAAAATCACCTATGTATCATGCTGACGCTTATTGGCGGAAACGGGAAAAAGAAAGCTGTGGAGAGATATCCCATGTAACGACTCGCCAAGCATGGATCGTATACCTATTGTTACTCGTGTCCTTGGGGTTGTTCTCCATCATCTACCCGATCAGTACTTTTTCAGTAGGTGAAGCATCAGTCACCTGCTATGCAGTTCCCACCTTATCTATCTTGTTTGCAGTTTTCGGTTGGCTGGGTTTACGCAAATCCAACCAGTTCTTTATATTGACCTTACTCGCATTCACTATTCTTTTCCTGATTATCGGTGTCATGGGTCATGGCTGGTATTTACCGGAGATATCCGCCATCTTTCTGGCAATGGGCATTCTTTCGGGGTTTGCCAATAGTGAACATGCAGATGCTATCATCAAGCAATTCATGGATGGAGCCAAAGACATGTTGTCGGCCGCCATAGTTGTGGGACTGGCCGGAGGGATTATTCAAATACTGCAAGACGGACATATCATCGACCCCATTTTACATTCTTTGGCTTCACTGATGGGAGAAGCTGGAAAAATAGTATCTTTGGGGGTGATGTATCTGATACAGACACTCATTAACCTGATTATCCCTTCCGGGTCCGCCAAAGCAGCGTTAACCATGCCTATCATGGCACCCTTTTCCGATGTCATCGGACTTTCGCGGCAAGCTACGGTAATGGCTTATCAGTTTGGTGACGGATTTACCAATATGATCACCCCTACTTCTGCTGTATTGATGGGTGCCTTAGGCATTGCCCGCATACCTTATGAGATTTGGGTAAAATGGTTCTGGAAGATACTTCTTTTATTCATTATCCTAGGAATGGTACTACTGATTCCCACGGTACTTTTCCCATTGAATGGATTTTAGAGTTCCGTTCTCTTTCCTTCACCCGGAAAATGGAAAAGAGCCGGACTCCGAAGAATGTAAACCAGAATTTTCATAAATGACCATAAAGATACCGAAAGATTAAAGTAGAAAACAGTAATTCCGGAAAGATGAAACAAAAAGAGAAAGAAATCAAAACTAAATATATGAACCAAAAGCATTCACTCCCCCCTCTCCTTAAGAGAGGAACGGGGGTGAGGCCTTACTTAACAACAAATTGTATGAAAACCCTAACCCGCTTTCTAATCATTCCGATGTTGTCGGTTGCGTTCTTTTCATGCAGTGAGTCCCATTTCCTGAAAGATGTGGCTTACCGAAACCAAGTGACGCAAGATTTTGAAATGAAGAAGCAGCAACTTCCCAATGGAGAGTTGTTTGCAGTGTTTAATGAAAAGCTCACCATTCCCGAACAAGAGGCTTTAATGTTCCTCTATGCCTACATGCCTACAGGTGACGTAACGGATTATACAGGCGACTACTATCTGGAAAATGTCAGACTCTCCGATCAGGCACGTCGGGAAATGCCTTGGGGAAAAGAAATCCCCGATGACGTATTCCGTCATTTTGTGCTCCCCATTCGGGTAAACAATGAAAACCTGGATGACTCACGCCGGGTGTTTTACAATGAACTGAAAGACCGTGTGAAGAATCTGTCATTACACGACGCTGTACTCGAGGTAAACCACTGGTGCCACGAAAAGGTAATCTACACCCCAAGTGATGCCCGTACGAGTGCTCCACTCGCTTCCGTAAAAACCGCTTATGGTCGCTGTGGTGAAGAATCCACCTTCACCGTAGCAGCTCTTCGCTCGGTAGGTATTCCGGCACGACAGGTATATACTCCGCGTTGGGCACATACCGATGACAACCATGCATGGGTAGAAGCCTGGGTAGATGGCAAATGGTATTTCTTTGGTGCCTGTGAACCGGAACCGGTTTTGAACCTGGGTTGGTTTAATGCTCCCGCCAGTCGTGGTATGCTGATGCATACAAAGGTATTCGGACGCTATACCGGACAAGAAGAAATCATGTACGAAACTCCGAATTATACAGAGATCAACGTGATTGACAATTATGCTCCGACTGCCAAAGGTTCCGTACTCGTGACAGATGCCGAAGGTCAGCCGGTAGCCGATGCTACCGTAGAGTTCAAGGTCTATAACTACGCTGAATTTTATACGGTGGCCACCAAACATACAGACCGGAGCGGGCATGCATCATTGACTGCCGGCAAGGGTGATATGTTGGTATGGGCCTCCAAAGACGGACGGTTCGGTTATTCTAAACTATCATTCGGCAAAGACAATGAACTGAAGATCACACTGGACAAAAACGCCAGTGAAACCTATTCGCTTCCACTGGATATCGTTCCTCCTGCCGAAGGCGCCAACCTGCCCGAAGTGACTCCGGAACAACGTACTGAAAATGATCGGCGCATGGCACAGGAAGATTCTATCCGCAACGCATACGTAGCCACTTTCATTACCGAAGAGCAAGCTCGGACTTTTGCCAAAGAGAATAAGCTGGATGAAACCGAAACAGTACGCTTACTGATAGCTTCCAGAGGTAACCACCAGACTTTAACCGATTTCCTTTCTGATGCTGTAAAAGCCGATAAGGCCGGTCAGGCTATCAGCCTGCTGAAAGTAGTCTCGGCCAAAGACCTGAGAGACGTAAGCCCGGAAGTATTGAACGACCATCTGAATAACTCCGGCCTGCCCGCTTCTGAAGATTTCTGTAGCAACGTACTGAACCCGCGTGTAGCCAATGAAATGATCACTCCTTACAAAGCATTCTTCCGGAAAGAGATTCCGGCAAGTGAAGCAGAAGCCTTCCGCAAAAATCCACAAGCTTTGGTAGAATGGTGTAAAAAAGAGATCACAATCAATAACGAATTAAACTCACAACGTATACCAATGTCACCAATGGGTGTATGGAAAGCCCGGGTAGCAGACGAGAAATCCCGTAACATTTTCTTTGTATCCATGGCCCGTAGCCTGGGGATTCCTGCCTGGATAGATGAAGTGACCGGCAAGATTCAATATCGGACTTTCAATGACAACAACCTCAAGAACGGCAAGGTCTATGATGTCGATTTTGAAGCCGCACAGCAAACGCAGGCACCAACCGGAACGCTCGTAGCCCGCTACCGGCCGATCCCTTCGTTGAGTGATCCAAAATACTATTCACACTTCACCCTCTCAAAGTTCCGCAATGGAACCTTCCAACTCCTCAACTACGACGAAGGTGACGTAGATATGGGTGGAGGAGCCACCTGGTCGAACTTGCTGAAGAATGGTGCACGCCTGGACACAGGATACTATATGATGGTAACCGGTACTCGCATGGCAAGCGGAGCTGTATTGGCTAATGTGACTTTCTTCACCATTGAAGAGGGAAAGACAACAACTGTCGATCTGGTCATGCGCGAAAGCAAAGACCAGGTACAAGTAATTGGTAATTTTAATTCCGAATCGACTTATCTGCCTATAGGAACCTCCGAACCGCAAAGTATTCTTCAGACTTGTGGCCGGGGATACTACGTTGTAGCAGTGCTGGGAGCCGGACAAGAACCCACTAACCATGCCCTTCGGGATATTGCAGCTTTAAGCGGTGAATTTGAAAAATGGGGACGCAAAATGGTGTTGCTCTTCCCTAGTGAAGAACAGTACAAAAAGTTCCGCCCGTCAGAATTCCCCGGATTGCCTTCAACCATTACCTATGGTATCGACGTAGATGGAGCGATCCAGAAACAAATTGCCGAATCGATGAAGTTGCCAAACAGCACCATCCTGCCCATGTTTATTATCGGTGATACATTCAACCGGGTAGTCTTCGTGTCACAAGGTTATACCATCGGATTGGGCGAACAGTTAATGAAAGTAATCCATGGATTATAGAATAAAACGGGCACTTGCCTGAAACATATCCTCCATTAAAAAAGGAAGAAGTTCAGACTTCTTCCTTTTTTAATATATCATGAAATAGAAACAGACATCAAAGATTCCCTCCATACCGTTCACTATTCCCCAAACGTAAATATCCCTTTTATAGGTGTGTCGCCCGGAGAGTAACTTGTTATTCCCACTCTTCCCTCATAATAGGAGCTTTCAACAATAACCGTTACCTTTTCAGCATTATCCAATAACAAGGTTATATCTTCTTTTCCATCAGCAGATAGACGGATGTCAGGAGTTATTTCTTTCCCTTCATGATCCAGCACCCCGTCCGGAAGATAATGAAAGCCTACAATATCCATTGAATATATTCCATAATAGATATATACCTTAGCTTTATAATCCGTATGTATTCCGAAATCATCCTTATATTTCACAATAAAATCTGCGGTTCGCTCATCGGACTGTGGGATATCTCCTTTATCTTCATCATGGCAACTGCAGAGTAACGCCAATAATGCCAATAAAACAATCGAATATTTATGCAAGCTCATAGTTCCTTATAATTTATTAGTTCTCAATATGATATTACTTCCAAATATATAAAAATAATGCCGGACAAATACGATCATGCAACTATTTTTTTCTTAGGATTCCACCTTTAACTATTTTCCCCAATCACTAAATTCAAAACTCAGTTGTTCCCATACTCCCCGATGTTCATCCGCTTCTTCTCTCGGATTCGATACCGAAAGCCCGATCAAGCGAATGGGATGCTGCTCATACTCCACCTCTTTCAGCAATTGTTTGGCAAGGGGCAAGATTCTCTCAAGATTCGTAAGTTCCTGTGCCTGTGTCATGCTTCGTGTTATCTGGCTAAAATCATGAAACTTGATCTTCAGAGTTAGTGTATTTCCCCGGAACTCTTTCTGCTGCAATCGCTCTACAAGCTCCGTAGCTACGTGATAAAGCTCTATAATCACAGACGATCTTACATGGATGTCTTTCTCCAATGTATGCTCACATCCGATTGATTTACGTATTCTCACTGCTTCTACCGGTCGAAGATCGACTCCACGTGCAAAATCATAATAAAGCAGTCCCACTTTACCAAACTGACGTACCAGCATTTCAGACGAACACTCCCGTAACTGAAGTCCATTGTGTATCCCCAGTAAATGCATCTTCCGGGCAGTCACCGGCCCTACTCCCCAAAATGACTCAATAGGCAAACGGGCAATGAAATCGATTGCCTGATCAGGATGAATAGTACAAAGTCCGTCGGGTTTACGAAAGTCCGAAGCTATTTTAGCCAGAAATTTATTATACGACACGCCTGCCGATGCCACCAGGCTCAGTTCTTCACGGATACGTTGCTTGATAGCTTTAGCTATATCCACAGCCAGCAAGATCCCCTGCTTATTCTCCGTCACATCAAGAAACGCTTCATCCAATGACAGAGGTTCAATCAGATCGGTATACTCATGAAATATTTCGTGTACCTGACGGGAAACGGATTTATACACTTCCATCCGTCCGGGAACAAAAATCAATTGCGGACACAGACGTTTCGCCTTTTGTGACGACATAGCCGAACGAACTCCATAACGACGAGCTTCATAACTTGCTGCCGCTACTACTCCCCGCTCCTCGGCATGCCCCACGGCAAGCGGTTTACCACGCAATTCAGGATGATCCCTTTGCTCCACAGAAGCATAAAAGGCATCCATATCGATATGTATAATTTTACGTTCATTCATCTCTGCAATCCTTCTGCATCGCAGTTCTCCTTTCGGATAGCAAAGATAAGAGTAATTCTCTCAATCCAGTCGACCGGATTAGTTAATAAAATGAAGACCGGCAAGGTGGCTCCCTTACCGGTCTTCTGTCGGTCTATAAATTGTTTATATACTTCGTCGGTGAGCCCCCATAATATTTCTTAAACACGATCCCGAAGTATTTAGGATCACTGAAACCCGTCATATCCGCAACCTCAGCCACCGTATACTTTCTGCTCATTAACAAAACCAATGCTCTGTTGAGCCGCACATTACGAACATAGTCCGCAGGAGCATGTCCGGTTATCTCCTTAATCTTATTATAAAAACTCGAACGACTCATATTCATGCAGCCGCTCAGTTCACCAATCTTAAATCCGGAATCGGTCATCCTCTCTTCAATCAGACTTCTCACCTGACGAATAAACTCCTGATCACCTTCTGATGACTCTACCTCTTTATCGATAGGGTCCGAGGCCTCACCCCCCAAGGCCAAACGAATATACCTCTTACGGATCATTTCCCGGTTAGCAATCAAAGCTGCAATCTCAGTCTTTAAAGATGATATGGCAAAAGGCATCCACACATAAAGATCGGCATTCCGTTGAATGTACCGGTCATCCTCTCCCGGTTTCACTAACAATATTACCGGAATATGTGCTACTCTGTCATCCGATTTAATCCGAACGGCAAGTTCCTCACCCGAAATACGGGTAAGAACAGAAGAAGCCAGTACTGCATCCGGACATTGTTCACACACAGTCTCAAAGGCCGCCTCCGCATCACAAACAGACACAATCTTATACTCCTTCATCAGGATTTGCACAAGATAATTACACAAATCCTTATTCCTTTCAACCAATACCAGAGAATGTTTCTCTTTTTTCTTATCCGGACGTTTCTGCTCAGAAGTTTTCACTGTCGGCAGCATTCCGGTAACCGACAACAACTCACTATTCCCTGTGGAGAGCTCCGGTACGGATAATATCCCGGAGAATTCAGAAACTCTTTCCGATTGCCGGATGACAATAGGAAAAATTAAAATAAGCACCAGTTTTTGTTCTTCTTTATAAGCAAATTTGATTTTACCTTTATGCAAACAGATTAATTTACGTATAAATAGCCAACTCATTGTCTCGGAAGAACCTCCCGAAACGAACCCTTTATAATTTAGAATTTTTTTTTAAGAAACCCGTTATCCTCAGATTCCAGCCTCAACTCCCACTTTTGATTGTTACACGAAGTACTCAGAAGAATTTCGCCACCTCGATCCATACTGTCTGTAAAAGCCATTAACAGGTTTCTAAGAATGGCAGACATCTTATCCTTATCGAGGCATACGGTAGCAAAGGCAGGCTCCTCCGTCCAACGGAGCATAATGTCCTTCTCGCTGATATAATCTCTAATTCGGGCTACTGTCTCTTTCAAGAATATGGATAACTCATAGTCGGCAAGCGACAGACGCCCCGGAGCAGCAGAAACACGACTGATATTTTCCAGCTCAGCCAATAAATTGTTCACTCCCTTTATCTGTTGCAATACGTTACTAACAAGTTCGGAAGATGACTTTTCATAAAGATATTCCAAAGGAACTTTTATCAGTGTAAGTGGTAGACAAAGGTTACGTGTCGTATTCGCAAACAACCGTACTTGTTCTCTTGAAAGGTTTCTGTCTTGCCATACGAACCATGAACGTACGGCCAGAGAGCCCAACATAAGTGCCAAAAGACCGTAACAAAGGAAAGCTCCACCTGTCTTCCAAAGGGGTTGACGAATGATGATGTGCATATTTCTTTGCGCAAACGGCCGACCGTTATCAATGGATAACGCCCGCACAGAAAAGATATATTCACCCGGAGGAAGGTTCGAAAAACGAATTCTATTATCTACAGACGGAGCACTCCAATCCGTATGATCGAGTTTCCAACTGTAAGCTATATCCTGCTTTTCAGTATAGCGAATGGCAGTAGCCGTAAACGAAAAAGTATTTTCATTGTGCTCCAACTGTAACGTAGCTGTACAGTTCAGAGCTTTCTTCAATGGAGAATTCTCCGTTTCGACGGTCACCTCTTTGTCCAAAACCCGAAGTTCGTCCAAGTAAAATCCCAAACAAGCTTTACGCAGCGGTCGAGCCTTTTGTTTATCATACTCAATTGCGCCTTGATAGGTGCCCAAAATGTATCTTCCATTACCTAAGAAAGTACCCGATGTAATCCGAATTCCTTTACTCAGAAACCTGTAATATGAATGTTGTACAAGATCGAGCGAGAAAGCAAACCCATCACTGCTTCCCATTAACCGCCTGCTATCATCCGACCAAACAGCATATACATTACCGGTTCCTAAAGCAGCAACCGTATCCATCTGCTCATGCTCCGGATGATAGACCATTAATCCGTTTCCTTCAGTCCCAATATAAAGACAATCATCGGACTGATGCAAAGCATGAATGTGTAAACCGGACAAGCGTTTTACCTCCACGATACTATCGTTTTCCGGACAATAAAAAAACACCCCTTCATCCGTTCCAATCCAAAAACCGTCTTTATCCTTACGACACAATGCGTTTACTCCTGAAATACGTACATACGGTGTAACCGAATAATTACTTTTCTTTCGGATGAAGAACAAACCGTGTACATAGTTCCCGGCACATATCTCTCCCGGCTTTACTTCACACAATGCAGTATACATCTGACAAGGAAGAGGCGTAACAATCCGGTTCCATAAGCCTGTCGACGGATGAAAACAACTGATACCGTGATCCGTTGCAAACCAGACATCCCCATCCGAATCATGCAGAACCGCATTTATCCGATTGTTGGTCAGTGGATGACTGTCCCCGGACCGTGCCCTGTACCATTTATAATCATCAGGAGATTCCACATCGATCATTGATACGCCTTCCGGATAATCCGCCACCCAGATAAGTTTCTGATCATCTACAAACACGTCAGCAATCCGGTTGGTACGAATTGAATTATCATTCTCAAAATCAGTTTGTATAAAAGATGTAATATCCGGATTAACGATATCCATACGAAATATTCCCTCACCATCTGTAGCTACCAAAACAGTCCGGTCATCCCATATCCTCAGACCACTGACCCGACTATTCAACAATCGGTTCCAAGTACCAACCAATTGCTCCGACTTCATATCCCATACCCCTAATCCTTCCGAATAATCAAACATAACCAATCTTTGGGTATAAGGATGAAAAAGTATTTCATGTATCCGGCTATATCTTTTACCGGACAATTCTCCGGTTTGCCTGTCGACGGCATAATTCTTTATTGTAATTCCGAACAGCCCTTCATCCGAACCTACAAAATACTCTCCCGGAGCCACCTCTACCATACAGGAAATCGTTGCCAGGCTATGATCCACCCGATGAAAAGTATTAGATAGTATTTGATAGGCTATCAACCGGTTTCCGACAGAAAACCAGATATGACTACTGTTATCTACGCAGAGAAAATGAAGGGAAACATCATTCGGAATAACCAGATGATTCCTGCATTCGAATTTATCCAATGATGGATTGTACATCCATAAATATCCATTACGGGTGACTACCCACAACCCATTCCGATTATCTGTAAGCAACCGGCAATTGCCCATATAATAATCCATGGTTCGCCCTTCGGCCGGCAGTTTATAGTGTTTTAGCTTGGTCCCATCAAACCGACTGATTCCGGCATGGTTCATAAACCACATATAACCCAGAGCATCCCTTTGGATCTGATACACTTTACGAGTATTCGTTTCACTTCTTTCTACAATGTGTTTGCAAACGATGGCATGACATAATGAACCATACAACATCATCATGAAGTATATAATATATTTCATTCTATTTGTTTGTTATAATTTAAATGGAGTAGTTTATAAAAAGCAAGAATCAAACAAGAGGTAGCGAGGGAGGGGGAAAAGAAATACTACCTTCTTCACGTCACGTAAGGAGGTGATCGGATTTGTAGCGCTCCTACACGCTTTAAATCCCTCTCAGTTATCGTAGTGGATATTAACAAAATAACAGCAATGAGATGTTCACATAGTTTATTTATTAGTAACAAGACATTGAGAGAGGTGACTTACATGAAAAATCAATCTGATCTACATTAGAACGGGATAATATTCAATTTGTTTTCCAAATATGGTTTCTAATAAAAAAAAGACAGATTAACGGGGCATTTTCCAGAATATGAATTAGGAACAAATATGGGTAGACAATAATTTCCTTAACCAGACTTGGAATCAGATTGTTTTTCATTTGTCGATTCTCTATGACAAATTACTCCGAAGCCAAATGTAGAGTGTTTATTTTAAAAAACAAAATAAATTACCCGGACAAATAATTGGGGATAAAATGAAGTTAATCCAATATATTTCAACAACTTACGTTAGAGAAGAACTTTATAACCCGGACAATTGGGATCTTATTAACCCAAAAAGTCCCCCTGAATTTATAAGTTCAGGAGGACCTTTTTGTCATAAAGTGGAGCTGGAGGGATTCGAACCCTCGTCCAAACGAGGAAATCATAAGCTTTCTACATGCTTATCTTTGCCTAAGTTTTTCGTGCAGGAGCAGAACCAAAGCCATCAATTCCTGCCTTATCCTTTAAAGTTTCATCAGAAGCGCAAGGCCACTTCTGACTATCCCCGATGTAACTGCACCACTGAACCGGAATGCTTCGGAGCAACAGCTTCCGAGTGATGTCTCGTCCTGGCACCTGGTGCCTGGATTAAGCTAATCTACTATGATTCGATTAAGCAGCAAGAGCGTAATTAGTTTCGCCAGATAAAATTTTGATAACTGAGATTAAAGTGCAAATCACCGACGCACTGCATGCTTACCCACCATTTCTGCCCGCTGTCAAAACCAGTCAACCCCTTTTGAAATGAGGAAGTGGTAACCACTTATGTAGGTGCAAAGATAGATAATATTCGTCATATAGAAAGAAAAAGAGGGTGGATTTTAGATATTTTATTCATTCCGGAAAGAAACACAGGAGATTATACTAACTTTGTATTTTCAGAATGTAACAAAGACAACCAACAAAATCTCAAAACAACATCTATTCATTATGGTCAAGAAAATCATTAGTATCTGTGCTGCCGGTATGATTGTAGCCAGTTGCTCCCCCAAAAAGACAACAGCTCAGCCGACAGATCCGTCAACCACTGACAGTGAATTAACAATGCTGGTCGGAACTTACACTTCCGGCAACAGCAAAGGCATCTATACTTTCCGATTCAACGAAGAAACCGGAGAATCGCTCCCACTGAGTGATGCGGAAGTAGCAAACCCTTCATACCTCATTCCATCAGCGGACGGAAAGTTTGTCTACTCCGTCAATGAATTTAGCAAAGACCAGGCCGCAGTCAGCGCCTTTGCCTTCGACAAAGAAAAAGGAACTCTACACTTATTGAATACACAAAAAACAATGGGAGCCGATCCGTGCTATCTGACCACCAACGGAAAGAACATCGTCACAGCCAATTATAGCGGTGGAAGTATTACCGTCTTTCCTATCGGACAAGACGGAGCATTGCTACCCGCCTCAGACGTAATCGAATTTAAAGGTTCCGGTCCGGACAAAGAACGGCAGACGATGCCTCACCTACACTGTGTACGTATTACCCCCGACGGTAAATATTTACTGGCAGACGACTTAGGTACCGATCAGATACATAAATTCAATATCAACCCTAATGCCAATGCCGATAACAAAGAGAAATTCCTCACAAAAGGTACCCCGGAAGCTTTTAAAGTTGCTCCCGGTTCCGGCCCCCGGCATCTGATATTCAATTCAGACGGTAAGTTTGCCTACCTTATTAATGAAATCGGAGGGACGGTAATCGCTTTTCGATATGCTGACGGAATGTTGGACGAAATTCAAACTGTTGCGGCTGACACTGTAAACGCACAGGGAAGCGGTGACATCCACCTTAGCCCGGACGGAAAATATCTCTATGCCAGCAACCGCTTGAAAGCAGACGGAGTAGCTATCTTTAAAGTTGATGAGACCAACGGTACCCTAACCAAGGTAGGTTATCAGTTAACGGGAATCCATCCACGCAACTTTATCATCACTCCCAACGGCAAATACTTATTGGTAGCTTGCCGCGACACCAATGTCATTCAAATATTTGAAAGAGATCAGGCTACCGGATTATTAACTGATATCAAGAAAGATATAAAAGTAGATAAACCTGTTTGCCTGAAATTTGTAGACTGATAGAAAAAGAAGGTAAAGGAGAAACAAACAGTTTTAGTTTTACCCTAGAATAACCGAAAGGAAGACGTTTTTTTATTATTTTTGCATCACTTTATTAACCCTAAGAGATTTCACAAATATGAAAAGACACGTCTTCCTTTTGGTAACCTTGTTTACCATGAGCACTGTTGCAGCTCAACAACAACCAATTATTTCCCCCAAAGACTCTATCCCCTCTGTGATCGAACGCGTCACCGGAAAAGAGAACAAAGGATTTTCCGCTCACATGAATCTCCAATTATATACTTCATGTGCTGCCTCTTTTACTGAAAATGAGTTAGATGAAGTTGCTTTCAAGTTAAACCGGTTTAAGCTGGAAATCATAGGAAATATCAACCGGAAGTTCTCTTACCATTTCCGGCAATCTTTTAATAAATACAGCAACCCCTTTGCTCTGGATAATCTGTCCTCTTCCGTAGAGTATGCTTATCTGACCTATCACCTTTCCGATCGCTTTTCCATCACGGCCGGAAAGCAATTTCTTATGCTGGGAGGCTATGAGTACTATGTCAATCCGATTAAAGTACGTGAATTCAGCGAGTTTAATAATTATGTAAACTGCTTTCTGGCGGGAGTATCTGCCACTTGGAATGTGACTCCGACTCAAGAACTCAATTTTCAGATAGTCAACAACCGTAACGGTGGAGACGCAGATACTTACCTTCACGGCCTGCCGACAGATGTCGAAGCTACCAAAGTACCTCTGATATCGACCATTAACTGGAACAGTTATTATCTGGACAAAGCCATTCAGTTGAGATACGCCGCTTCATGGGGACAGCAGGCCAAAGGAAGAAATATAATGTATCTTACCGCAGGCAATGTTTACGAAAAAGGTCCATGGATCGCTTATATGGATTTCATGTACTCCCGACAAGGAATAGATAATAAAGGCATTATCAGCGCCTTACCTCGCATAGACTTGGAAAACCCGCAGACAGCCCAACATACCGAGTATTTTACCACGATTGCCAATGTAGACTACCGCTTCCACCCTAATTGGAATGCTTACCTGAAAGGTATTTACGAATCCGGAAAAATTTATAAAGCTAACGGTATCTTTGAAAAAGGTACCTATCGCCGGACATGGTGCGGACAAGTTTGTGTGGAATACTATCCAATGAGGAACAGCGAACTATTGATCTTCTTGCACTATCAATACAAACGGAATAAACTATTGAAACCCGCCCGCAATTTAGATGCTATAGACCCGAATACGCAGCGGATCTCGCTAGGGCTGGTATATTCCATACCGGTTTTTTAATCCCGGGCAGTTCATATAGGAAAGGCGAAAGAGTTTTATATTTAGGAAGGACTTTTTCGCTTTTCAAAGCTTTAACAACAATTCCCTTACCTTTCTTCGTACATTGCAAATAATCAGTACGCAAGGTTCCCTTCTTCATATCAAAAATAAGACCGGGATTAAAGTGTTGTCCGTTAATCCGCGTCTCAAAATGCAGATGCTCGGTAGTAGCCCGTCCGGTACGTCCGGTCAGGCCAATAGCCATTCCGGCTTTCACCACATCCCCACTCTTTACCAGATTCTTCACATTATGACTGTATACCGTCTCCAACCCATTGGGATGTCGTATCACAATCACATTGCCATACGCACCATAAGGTTTAGCCATACGTACCACCCCGTCAAAAGCTGCACGAATCGTATCGCGGGCACAAGTTTTTATGTCGTCACCGCTATGGCCTCCACGTGTTCCATAGCCCGAAATGACTTTGCCTCCCGGCAAAGGGAAAGAGTAATTCCGTGACAGGGACTTCAGATCCAGCATGACACAATTCTCCTTGGAAAAAAGTCCCGGTGTAGCCACCCGGACATGATTGACCTCCATATCCGAAAATTTGTTCTGTGCCCTACCCGATATGTTGGCACACAAAAAGCATACAGATAAAATCAGTAAAGTGAATATGTTTTTCATGGGGATATTCGTTATTCAAAGTAAGTAATTGTTCCTCCGTCCGAGTCAGCGTATTTTTTCAATAAAGTTTGTATCATTTCGGCAGCTTCCTGCAGTCCTTCTTTACCATTATAGCCATTAACGATAGCCAATATATGTGTTGTTTCCAGCCCCATCTTTGTCCGTTCGTTATCACTGGTCGGAGTCCCTATTCCCCCCACAGCATCCCGGTACACCGGCAGCCCCTCGATATTCAGCACACCACGCCCGATCCCTTCGAAAGGCTCATTGATCTTACCGATCCCCAGTTCCAGACCAGTGCCCGCTATCTTATCAGCATCAAAACCACCTATCGAATGTCCGGTCCGGAGAGAAACCAGGTTAATCAAATCGACCAAAGTATCAATCTGATACAAAGCAATCCCCCGCATCAATCTGCGACGTAACGCTTCGGCCGACGGCCGATATCTCCCAGGATCTTTCCCGCAGCGTTTGTAGGCTTCACGTGTGGCAGCTATCACAGGTTGTTTCTTAATATCTTCCAACCGGGTTGTTGCAGTGAGCATTTCTGTGAAAGATTGAATCTCCTCCCAAAGCCCTTCACAATAAGAAGTGTTTTTCACTTCAGCATATATAGCAACCCCTGCAAAAACAGGACATGCTTCTTTTAACTCTTTCGATACAATAATGGTATACATAATAAATCAAAATTTTATCTATCAGCTATTTATCATAATGCCCGACAAAATACGTCCGGACTTTATGCCCAATCTTCGCGCTGAAAAGAAATCCTCATGCCGGATGTAAGTACAAATATCCGCTATTTCAATTTGTACCCCCGGTACTCCAAAATCCAAAAGCTGTTGCCGGTTGGCTTCCCATAAGTCAATATGGTACTTATGTGTAACCGAATGCCTGAAAGAGATACGCGACATATCAAAACCATTCAAACGAAAAGCTTCATAAACTTCATCCCCCACCTCGAATGATTGTAGAGAGATACCCGGACCGATACATGCGATTACATCTTGTCCTTCCGTTCCAAAAACAGCCCGCATCTTCTCAAGCGTATGTCCAACAATATACTCCACTGTCCCCCTCCACCCGGCATGCACAGCCGCTACAGCATGATGTACTCTATCATACAACAATACCGGAATACAGTCTGCCGTGGAAATACAAATGCAGCATCCCGGCTCAGTGGTAATCAACGCATCAATCTCGTTTAGCATTTCCTGTTGCTGCTGCCCAGAAGCTCCAAGAAATTTTTCATCGACCGGAAGTATTTTCGTTCCGTGTGTCTGAAAAGGAATAATCAAATGCCTAGGAGCTTGCGATAGTGATTGAAACAACAACGTCTGATTCTTCTCTACCCTTTCAAGTTCATCTCCCGAAAAAGGTGAACAATTAAAAGAAGCATACGCCCCCTCACTATAACCGCCGTGACGGGTCGTTACAAAATGAGAAATGTTGGGGTATGCGCCCAACAGCCCATACCCCAACATTTTTCTATCGTCAGTGAGTGAAATCATTTATCTTCCCAATCCTCTTCTTCGTATTCGTAATCCAAATCGTCCTCATCACCATCACCATCATCCTCATATTCATAGTCGAGTTCTTCATCCTCACCCATATCTTTGAGTTCCTGCTGCAATCGGCTGACATCCTTCGGACGATGCACAATAGCTTCTATTTTATTGCTTTCCTTATTCAACTCCGTCCATAAAATGTCCTTCAGCACCGAAATGCCCAAACCGGATACAGATGAAATGAATACATGAGGAATTCCCTCCGGCAATGTCGGTTCTATTTCATCCATCAGCTCCTGATCCAGCATATCACTCTTAGTGATGGCAAGTACCCGTTGTTTATCCAGCATTTCAGGATTAAATGTTTTCAGTTCGTTTAGCAGCACTTCATAATCTTTACGGATATCATCGCTATCCGCCGGTATCATGAAAAGTAACAAAGAGTTGCGCTCAATGTGACGCAAGAAACGCAATCCCAATCCCTTACCTTCACTGGCACCTTCGATAATTCCCGGAATATCAGCCATTACAAACGACTGTCCGTCACGATAAGATACAATACCCAGGTTAGGCTCCAATGTTGTAAACGGATAATCGGCAATCTTTGGTTTTGCAGCAGAAATAGCAGATAACAAGGTAGACTTACCTGCATTTGGGAAACCTACCAGACCTACATCAGCCAGCAATTTCAATTCAAGGATTACAGTCATCTCCTGCATCGGTTCGCCCGGCTGGGCAAAACGGGGAGCCTGACGGGTAGCCGTCTTGAAGTGCCAGTTTCCCAATCCGCCACGTCCGCCTTTTAAGAGAATGACCTCTTGTCCGTGTTCTGTTACATCACATACATATTCACCTGTTTCGGCATTGTAAACCACCGTACCACAGGGAACTTCAATAATCTTATCCGCTCCGTCTTTACCGAAACTACGGTTCTTACTGCCCGACTCCCCATGACCAGCCATTGCATGACGATCATATCTCAAGTGAAGCAATGTCCAGTAATTCCGGTTACCACGCAGGATAACATGGCCTCCTCTTCCGCCATCTCCTCCATCAGGTCCACCGTTAGGAGTATATTTTTCTCGCCTCATGTGCGTAGAGCCTCTTCCGCCTTTACCCGAGCGGCAGTATATCTTTACGTAATCAACAAAATTCGATTCAGCCATAACCAATTATTTTTTCGATGTAATCATGTGCCAATATGTCCATTGGCTATAAATAGCGCATGGAGCATATCAGCACACATATTTTATAATTATAATGTATCTACCGCTTTACAAATATCTTCGAAGATACCTTCCATGGTTCCAAGACCATTGATATGCTGGTATTTGCCTTCGCCTTTATAATATTCTTTCAACGGTGAAGTCTGTGTATTATATACAACCAAACGTTTTTTGATGGTCTCTTCATTATCATCTGCACGGCCCGATTCCTTACCACGTTTAATCAGACGAGTCATCAGTTCTTCTTCCGGAACATCCAGATCCAACATCACAGAGATGTCCTGACCACGTTCTTTCAACATCACTTTCAACGCCTCAGCCTGTGGAATAGTTCTTGGGAAACCGTCAAAAATAACCCCTTTGCTATCTTTGAAACTATCAAACACACTTGCCAGAATGTCTACCATCAATTCATCCGGAATCAACTGTCCCTGATCAATGTAGCCTTTAGCTGTTTTACCCAGTTCTGTGCCGTTTTTAATTTCTGCACGCAATACATCTCCTGTTGAAATGTGATTAATTCCGTATTTCTCAACAATACGTTCGCTTTGTGTTCCCTTTCCTGAACCGGGAGCACCGAAAATTACAATGTTCAGCATCTTGTTAATTTATAATTCTACATTTTACCATTACTGGTATACCTATTATTTTATGTTAGTCTACAACTGTATAAATATCCGGATAGTTACGGCCGAAACCATCATAATCGAGACCATATCCTACAATGAAATCATTGGGAATATTCATTGCCACATATTCAATATTCAAGTCCACCTTCAGTTTATCCGGTTTCACCAGCAACGAAGCAATATGAATTTCTTTTGGTCCGCGTGTTCCCAATGTTTCCAGCAGACGCTGCATAGTCAGTCCCGTATCCACAATATCTTCTACAATAACGATCGTACGTCCCGCTATGTCTTCATTAATACCGATCACTTCCTTAATGGAACCGGTAGATGATACTCCCTGATAAGAAGCCAGCTTCACAAAAGAGATCTCGCAAGGGATCGTAATGTGTTTCAGCAAGTCGGCAGTAAACATAAACGAGCCATTCAACACACTGAGGAACAACGGGTTCTTACCTGCCAAATCACGATTAATTTCGTTCGCCACGCGAATCACTTCTTTCTGAATCTCTTGTTCCCTGATAGAAACAGTGAATAGTTTATCTTTTATCTGAATGGTATCCATAACCGGTTATTTTAAAAAAGTTGGTTGCAAAAATACGATTTTTATTCCACTCCTTACACCATCTCCTGCAAATTCTTTAAGAGAAGTCACAGAATCCCTCCGATATGCAAGGTGTGAAAAGCCATTCGGAAGTTGAACTAATAATTTTAATGGAATTAGTACCAACCGGCATCCGTCTTTTACCTATTTTTAGGTATTTCACACTCTTTAAGGACCCTCTATCTTTGCTGTCTCAAAAACAAAGATTATGATGAAAGTAAAATTAGCATTACTACTTACTCTTATAGGAACACTTCCTTTAGCAGCACAGAATGTACGGCAAGAACAGGACACAGTCTCTTATATGAACGATGATCCTTTCAATCTTGAACAAATTGTGGTTACGGCAACCCGAACAGAAAAGAAGATTAAGAACACACCGGTCATCACTCAGATAATCACCTCTAAGCAAATAGAAGAAAGAGGAACCGGTAACATTCAGGACCTTCTGACTCAAGAGGTTCCCGGACTTAACTTTCAGGAGGTTGGCTATGGAACCAGCATCGATATACAGGGATTAGGTTCCAAACACATCCTTTTCCTGATAGACGGCGAACGTATAGCGGGCGAAAACGGTGGCAACATCGACTATTCGCGAATCAATCTTTATAATATCGACCATATCGAAATAGTCAAAGGAGCTTCTTCGGCCCTCTATGGTTCTCAAGCGATGGGCGGAGTTATCAACATCATTACGCGTAAAGCCAAAAAGAAATTCGAGGCTTCCGCAGGCATACGCTATGCAGGAAGAAACCAGCAAAACTATAAAGATACTCCCAAAGATCATTCGCAATACAAATATCGGATTCATCTGGATAAACCCAATCTGAACACCAATCTGTCTCTTGGATTGAACCTGGGCAAGTTCACCATGAACACCGACGTACTTTACAAAAGTTTCGATGGATACCAATTATTCGATAAAAAACCTCTCGTGAAATATTTTCCGGCCTATAACACCACAATTACCGAAGAACTCAGTAAAACCCCGACCAGTATATCGGGATACGAAGACGTACAAGTAGCCCATAAAATGGACTATCGTTTCAGCAAACGGCTCAAAGTCCAGTTAAAAGGAAGCTATTATATGCTGAACAAATATGATTTTCAAGCAGATAATATATTCGAGAAATCAGAGGACTATACCTATGGCGGAAGCATAGATTACACGATTTCCGACAAATCCTCTTTGGTAGCCTCTGTTCATACCGATCACTACAACCGATATGATAAATACGAACTGAAGAGCGGTCGTCGTCTCGAATATAAAAACAATATTATCCAGCCCCGTATCGTATATAGCACTACGGCGCTCGATAAACAGACCATTACGGGAGGATTGGAATATTACAGAGAATCATTATTCAGTGATAAATTTGAAACCGGTGTGAAAGAAAACAAAAGCCAATGGTATGCCACCGCTTTCCTCCAGGATGACTGGAGCATCAACAAGCAATTCTCCGTAATAGCGGGACTCCGCTGCGACTATCACGAGAAATACGGTACCAACCTCACTCCCAAAGCTTCCGTGATGTATAAGATCTTTCCATTCACTGTCCGCTTTAACTATGCACGCGGCTACCGTTCACCCAGCATTAAAGAGTTGTACATGAACTGGGACCATCTGGGCATGTTCTGGATATATGGCAACAGTAAACTGAAACCCGAAACTAACAATTATATCTCTCTTTCGGGAGAATATGTGAACAGTTGGATCAATATCAATGCCAACGTTTATAGCAACTGGTTCCGAAACAAAATAGAAGGAATGTGGAGCAATGACCAAACGGAACTCCATTATATCAATATAGGAAAAAGCCGCCTGGCAGGAGTAGAGACCATGTGCAAAATACAAATAAACAGACATATCAATGTGCATGGAGCATACAATTATCTGTACACAAGCAAAGATGCGGATGGAGTCCGATTGAGCTCTTCCAGTCCACATTCCGGTAATATTCGTGCTGAATATAACACACGCATCCCACGCTATGCCACCGTTGTCAACCTGTCCGGCAATATTATGGGGAAAAAGAAATTCGATGTGTTGGATGAACTGGAAATAGACGGAAAGAAGGTAGAAGCCTACTATCAGGCTAAAGTAAACCCTTATTGTCTTTGGGATCTGACAGTATCTCAATATATCATGCAGAATCTGAGAATCACAGCAGGAATAACCAATTTGTTCGATTATACTTCAGATCGAGTGACTTTCAATACTTCCACTTCACCGGGAAGAAACTATTTTATCGCATGTAATTATACACTTTAATTAAACTAAAACAATAATGAACAACAAAAACAAATTCAGATTCGCCATTCTATTATTTGGCGTACTTTCAGCGTTTATCATCACCGCTTGCTCAGACAACAACAGTCCCGACGACCCTTCACAAGGAGAAAACACGTTGCCGGTAAAACAAGTAAGCCTGAGTCGGAAAACAGCATACGGAAACGACTGGATCTATTATTCACTTGAAAAAGGAAAAGAAGTAAGCGTCAGTGAAGAATCCCATGCCGAAAATACAGACTGGGACATCGCATTCAATCGTTACAATGTGCGTACCAACAGTGGTGCATCCGGCAAAGGAAAAGGTGGAGCATTACTCACTAACATTAAAGATTTGGCAGCCTGTACGACAGTTCCGCAGGGAACATTTACTGTCGACGCAGCCTATACCATCACTGCTCCCGGCACAGGTTTCCCTCCTCCTACCATGGAGTCCACCGCTAATGAGGTTCTCTGTAAAGCAATCACTTTTGCCGGCCCTCCTCCCACTTACACCCCAAGCGATTACGTATTTATCGTTCGCACAGCCAGTGGGAAATATGCCAAGTTGAAAGCCAAGAGTTTTTATGATGACGAAGGCAAAAGCGGTATTTATTCATTTGAATATGCCATTCAGCCGGATGGCAGTACAAATTTAAACTAAGCAAAAATCTCTAATGAAAAATTTCTGGAAGAAATACCATAAATGGGTAGGTTTATTCTTTAGCTTTTTTATCCTGATGTTCTGCTTTTCCGGTATTGTACTCAATCATCGTACACTCTTTTCAAAAGCTGAAGTCAGCAGAAACTGGATGCCGGAAAGCTATCACTACAAAAATTGGAATAATGGAATCATAAAGGGAACACTACGCCTACCCGATGGGAAAATTCTGGCATATGGTAATGCAGGAGTCTGGAAAACAGACTCCTGCTTTGCTACATTTGCCGATTTCAACCGAGGTCTGGCCGAAGGAATCGACAATCGTAAAATAAGTAATATCGTCCGTGTAGCCAATAACGATATCTGGTGTGCCGGATTATATTCTATCTATCTCCTGAACCATGACAGTTGGAAAGAATATCCGATAGCCGGCAATGACGAACGAATCTCAGATATCACTCAACGTGGGGATACCTTAGTCATATTGACACGCTCTTATCTTTATACGAGTGTTTCTCCTTATGACGAATTCCGGAAAACAGAATTGAAAACACCGGAAAACTATTCCCCAAAGACCTCTTTGTTCCGGACCATCTGGCTGCTGCATAGCGGAGAGTTATTCGGTACCCCCGGCAAACTGGCAGTCGATTTTCTGGGAGTAGTATTAATCGTTCTCAGTGCTACAGGAATCATATACACCCTTCTTCCCCCATTCATTCGCCGGAGACACAGAAAAAGGCTTCCTGTCAAGACACAGGCAAAGGCTCTGAAAACTTCACTGAACTGGCACAATAAATTGGGTACATGGTTGATCGGACTAACCCTATTGCTATCTGTCACAGGCATGTGTCTGCGCCCTCCATTAATGATACCTTTTGTTCTGGTCAATACCCGGCCTGTCCCCGGGAGTACACTCGATTCGGATAATCCCTGGCACGACAAGCTTCGCAGTATTCGTTGGGACGCATCCCGGAATGTCTGGCTGTTATCTTCGTCAATGGGATTCTACCGGATAAACGATTTACAACTTCCACCGGTTAAGTTAAAACAAACTCCACCGGTAAGCCCTATGGGAGTAAATGTATTTCATCCCCAAAGTCCGGACGAATGGCTGATCGGATCTTTCAGTGGCCTCTTCGTCTGGAATCCTTCCACCGGCACCGTCCTCGATTATTATACGGGACAACCTCCTGCAGCCGTTCACGGACGACCACTCGGCGGCAGTCTCGTCAACGGATTCACTGACGATTTAGTTACCCGTGAAGTAATCTTCGAATACGACAACGGAGCACGCAATAAAGAGAACAATTTAGTATTACCGGCAATGCCGGACCTTATAAAACAGCAACCCATGTCGTTATGGAATTTCTGTTTGGAACTTCATGTCGGTCGTTGTTATTCTCCGTTCTTAGGTGTTTTTTCAGATCTATTCGTTTTTATTTCCGGCCTTCTGCTAACGTTAATCCTCATTTCGGGATATATCGTATATAAAAGACACCATAAACGAAGCAAAAAAATAAGGATGCATTAATGCATCCTTATTTTTTTGCTTATAGAACCCCCAAAAGCTAGTTATAGTTTTTAGAAGGAATTAATAACGGTCATAACTAAAATTATTATAGATACAATAATTATCTTTTAGATAAAAGATGCAAGTGAAAATATTTGTGCATAAAAACAATATATATTCCACTCAGCAAGAGGATACAGCCCAATAAATACCAATAACCATAATTCCGGCAATATAAATATCCGATGATAATTATAATTTGCGCAATCATATACACCAACGATACTACTACGTGCGGTATTCTCAGTTCATTAGCCATTATCTGATATAAATGTTTCCGGTGAGGCAAACCAATATTTTCGTGAAGCATCAATCGATGAACGATCGTCAACACACTATCTACTCCATATACAGCAAGCAATATAAGCCAGCCAAAATTCTCTGTTTTGATAATTAAACTTCCGATCAGGAACAGGATTACAAAAGCTATACTGACCGAACCGACATCACCGGCAAAACATCTCGCTTGTTTGCGGAAATTAAAAAAATTAAAGACCAATACTGCGCAAAGCATAGTATAAATAAGGTCCGGTTCAACAAATGGGACATATATCCTATTTATGTAGGCCAATGCTATCAGAATGATCAATGAATATCCGCCTGTTATGCCATTAATGCCATCCATAAAGTTGTAAGCATTGATAATCCCAGTACAAATGATCAGGGCAACAAGGATCGTCCACCAAGGCAAGCTAAACAGCCCCCATTGATAAAACATCAAAGCCATTGCCGTAAAATGAAAGACCAGACGAAGTCCTTGCGAAGTAGAACGGATGTCATCTATAAAACTGATAAAGGTTATCAGACTCAAAGCCAGCATAAACCATGGATATTCAAAGTGGTTTGTCAGAAAATAAGCCAACGCCCCAAAATAAAAGATGATCCCTCCACCACGCAGTGTAATCCGGGTATGTGAACTACGTTCGTTAGGCTTATCGATAATGTTACACTTATCCGCAATACGGAAATAAAAAAGTTCTGCCAGGAATAGCAGAACTAAGATTATTAGATAGTACATAAGTTATTTAGTTTCTTCAAATGAACGAATGGTCTTCATCAATCCTTCTTTAGCCGTTACAGGTAATTTATCAATGCCCAAAGCGGCCTTGATCTTAGCGTTGCTTACCACATAATTTTCCGTCAGTTTACGAAGTCTTTCCGTATTCAAAGGTAAATGCATCAAAGTACCCAGGCCGGCACATCCTTCCATAACCCTTTTGTTCATTTTCCAGATATGCGGCTTTTTTCCCATTGCTTCACACATGATGCCAATCAGTTCATTCGTTGAAAGAGCTTCATCATCTCCCATATGGTAGATGCCCGTAGGCACATCCTGATTCAAAAGCCCCTCAATCACATAACAAAGGTTATCGATTGAAGTAAACGAACGGCGATTATCAAAATCGCCAAGAGGCCAAGGGATTCCTTTTTTCACTACATTATATAATAAATTCAGATTCCCTTTATTTCCCGGTCCGTGAATCATGCAGGGACGAAGAATATACACCTGTTTATTCTTGGGTATCCTCCCCTTCTCTTTTTCCAACCGCAAAGACCGATCCTCACTAATAGAAGAAGTTGGAAACATAAAATGATTTTTTATATATTCTTCCGCCTTAATCTTACTCTCCCCATAAGGACCAACCGGAGTAGGAATCACGTCTTCAGTAAGCACGTCTCCTACTACACTATCGGCAGCAGCTTTCACCGAACTAAAGAAAATGAATTTCTTGGCAGAAGACTCCAAAAAGAAGTCGAATATCTTTTGAGTCAGACCGGTATTGATGTCAAAATAGGACTGAGCGGCTGATTGTTTTTTCGTATCATGGGCCTTTCCGGCAAGATGAATAATGGCATCGAATTGGGGAAGAGTTTGAAAAGGAAAAGATGTGGGTTCGAAGTCTTGCCAAGAAAAAGTAGTTACGACTCCCTCTTTAGCAGGAGAAACAATATCAAGCCCATACAAAGTATGTTTATCTTTCAAAGCCCTAATAAAATTAGAGCCTACAAAACCATGAATTCCAGAAATAAGTATATTCATTTTTTTATAAAAATCAGTTCAAATACTTTTACTAAATATTTTAATAGAAGCAAAGGATAACAAGTCCATATTCCATTCTCCTTACAGGCTCTGACTATCTCTTTATTCAATAGGATATTACTTTTAATAGAAGCCGTACTCGCACCTCCTGTCCTCATTTTCATAAAATCCAAAGGTAAATATTTACTCTTTAACCGGTGTACATATAAAAAACGAACAAGCAACTCATAATCAGCAGCTATTTTATAATTTGTTTTATAATAGCCAAACTGATCAAAATATTTTCGATAAGTAAAAAAAGTTGGATGAGCAGGCATAAATCCAAATCGAAACAAGGATGGGACAAACCTTTTAGAGGAATAATAGCGAACTGTCCTATCCAAATTATCAGGATTTACAAAACGTACATCTCCATAAATAGCCTCTGTCTCACCAGCTTCAAACGACTCAGCAACTTTTTCTAAAACGTCTCCTCTATGATAAAAATCATCCGAATTAATAATCCCGACAATATCCCCGGTAGACATTCGAATTCCTTTATTCATAGCATCATAGAGTCCCTTGTCTTTCTCACTTATCCATTTCAAACGACCTTGAAACAGAGGCTCATATTCTTTAATAAGTGTAACGGTTTCATCATTAGACAAACCATCCACTATTATATATTCTATATTAGTATAAGACTGTGAAAGGACAGAATGAATCGTATCACAAAGCGTCTTAGCACTATTAAAAGTGACAGTAACAAGGGATATTTTCATAACTATGAAAGAAAAACTATCTTTCTTTATTTAGTAATTGATCATAAAGAGACAAGTAGTAACTCAACTGCTTTGACTTATCAAAAAATTGCAATGCTCTCTGACGACATTTTATTATATAAGACTCTTTACCTCTTTCTCTTATTTCTAAAATCTTTTCTAATAACGTATGAATATCCCCACGTTTTAAAACCATTCCCGTATCAGAATCTACAATATCAGCACTGCCTCCGGTATCATAAGTTATAACAGGAGTACCACAAGCAAGCGCTTCAATATTGACTGTAGGTAATGTATCTTGATATGTCGGGTTTATAAAAATATCTGCAGCAGAATATATTTCAACCAATTGACTAGTATTTTCCGTTCTCTCTATACCAATCATATTACCAGGTAATTTTTTTATCTGTTTCGTGGTTACCCCCACCACTACAATTACACTCTTATCTGGTAATAAAGAGTTGAGGTATATAAGATCATCAAACCCCTTCGTAATCCCCCAAACCGTAGCGACTGCTAAAATCATATATCGTGTCCCTACCCCTAAATTACTTTTTATCACATCACGATTACCTTTGGGAGTAAACATTTCCAAATCAATCCCGTTAACAATAGTCTGCCGTTTTATTTGAGAAAGATATGACTTACTCAACATATCACTTAGCCAATTGCAAACAGGTACAATCATCATACGTTCAACCGAAGTAAACAATCTCTTCTTTTCTATAAAGTTCATACGAGAGTTATCACAACCTAAAGCTTTGGGATAATCTCGTATATTGGGACATGCAAAACAACCTGTCTTCCACTTCTCACACCCGATATTCTGAAAATGGACACAATGTCCCGTGAAACTCCAACAATCATGCAAAGTCCAAACAACAGGTATTTTAGCTGTAGATAGATAGTCAAATAAAACCTCACAGTTTAAATAATAGCCATGAAGATTATGCAAATGGATTATGTCCGGTTTTATTTTCTCTATTTTTGAGATTAAGTGCAAGGTAGCTCTCCGTGAACCAAAACCATGCCTGTCAAAAAACATGGATTTCAAGCCATGGACAAAGAGATCAAATCTAGTTCCAACCCGAATCAACATAGATTGGCTGGGACAGGCCCAACGACCGTAAGCAATATAACTTTTCCAGCCAGAAGCAATAACCAAACGCCCTAACTCCTCTGCAATATGGCCGGTGGAACCAGAGTTAGCAACAACATTTATTTGAAAGAGAGTTTTCACTATCGTAGTGATCAAATAGAAGAGAACAAGATCGAAAAGACTAATTAAAGTCCCCTATTTTTTATGGCAACTCAAAAAATAAGAAACATGTTTCACGGGCCAAAAAGGCTCAAAATGCCGTCTGTTAATTACGCGACCGCCAAAAGAAAAGTAATGTTTATAGTCCGATTGAGAAAACACATATTTGTAATACTTACATGCAATATCAATCGAAGATTGATTAGCGTGTTCCAAGCGTCCATATGGAAAGGCAAAGTATTCACAAGAAGTAGAGAGTTCCTGTTCTATTACCGATTTACAACAACCTATTTGCTTGTCTAATTCCACCCAATTACTATCATTAATCATATAATGATCCATTGTATGTGCACCAATAATATGTCCCCTCTCATGCAAATCCCTTATCTCTTTCCACCGCATTGGAGTTTTACCGGGAGTGAGAACTATGTTATTTGTAAAATTTTGAATATACACATCATCCCCATTCGCAAAATTGGGATTGATAAAAAAAGCCGCATTCACCCCAAACTGTTCCAAAACAGGTGCTATCATTGAATGACATTCCATAAAACCATCGTCAAATGTAAAGGCAACCAAAGGTTCATCGACACTTTCATGATTGAGAATTAGAGAAGTGGCCTCCTCCACCCTTATGAAACGTACATGTCGGGAAAGTTCTTTTAATTGATAAGAAAAATAATATTTTGCTTGATCATTAGCCACTCCACGACATATCATATGTCCATTCAATATATGAATACCATTTTGAGGACGGGAAAATATCCCTAAAATATCCAAAACACTATTCCTTATTAAACTCCGAAAGTCATTCATCCTTAGCTTGTTTAAGAAAAACTTGTTTGAGAATATTCATCTGGTAATACAAGTTCCATTTGGTATCAATTGTCTGATAGGCAAACTGCCGAATAGCCTCTCGACTATGCAAATTCTGACTTAACCATTTCTGAATAGTATCAGCCAGGCTATTTACATCATTTTCCTGAAAAAAATCACCGGTTTTCCCCTGAATTATAGACTCAAATTCAGGACCCTGAAAAGGAAAATTATTATGGGTTATAACAGGACAACCATAAGTCAGAGAATGGATAGCAGTCAAGCCAACATTCCCTGGAGACACACAGACATCCGCATTATAGAACATCTCTCCTATGCGCATCTCGTCATAACAAGGTCCATATAACCAGACATGAGAGCCAAGATTATATTTAGCTATTTCACAATCAAGATGAACCCCATCCACATCTTTACCGACAACAACAAGATTTACCGGAAACCCTTTCTGTTTCAAGATATCCATAGCTTGGATTATATATTCCAACTTCTTCGATTTTTGCACACGCCCGATATAGAATAATACAGGATAGGAGTTGGAAAAATGAGTAGAATAAATAGAAGAAGGCGATAAATTGAGTCTAATTTTCAACTGATTATCATAATCCAAAGAGTTTGCAATACAAACCATCTTTGATTTATCAAAGCCTTCTTTTGACATCAGGGAAATAGCATATTCGCCATAAACCATCAACTCAGAAAACAAAGAATAAAACAACTTTTTTATAACCTTCTTTACAATACTTTCTCTGCCATACCAACCATGAGTCCAAGCTACTGTTCTCTTATTTAAAAGTTTTGCCCAGAAAAGGATAACCCATGAAGACAAACAATAAGGTTCTCCATCCAATACATAATAAGTATAGGGTTTAAAGACTAACCGGACAGATTTAGATTGCCAATAAAACTGAGAAAATAAATATTTGTTATGCAATTCTGAGCGAAAATGGTTCAATTGGGTATAATCCATTTTCTTTATTGGTGTCAATAAACGATCGCCAAAATAAAAATCGCAGGGAAGCTCCGAAGACATTTTTGAATATATAGGATTGCGATAGTGAGTCCCTATATTAAAAATACAACAAATAGAAGAATTATAATCTGCCATCTATTATATCTTTACTCAATACAGCTTTAACATCATAAACAACACCCATATCAGAACGGAGAAAGCCGCGAATATTCATATGCCGGAACTCTTTATGTCCAACACACAACACCACCGCATCAAATTGTCCAACCAAATTATCAAGACCAGCAGTCAGGATCGATATACCATATTCATGTGCCACTTTAGCCGAATTAGCCCAAGCATCATAAACGGTAATGTCAGAAGTATACTCATGTAAGGTAGAATAAATGTCTATCACCTTGGTATTTCGAATATCAGGGCAATCTTCTTTAAAAGTAAAACCCAGAAGCAGAATCTTTGAATCTTTGACAAGAATACCTTTTTTATTCATTAATCTAATCACCTGATTAGCGACATAGTCTCCCATACCATCATTCAAGCGCCTTGCTGCAGACATGATTCGTGGGAGTACCCCATAAACCTGGGCCTTCTGAATAAGATAATAAGGATCAACACTAATACAGTGACCACCGACCAAGCCAGGTTTCAACTTGATAAAATTCCATTTGGAAGATGCAGCCTCAATAACATCATTGGTATCAATGCCCATTGCATTGAAGATCTTTGAGAGTTCATTCATGAAGGCAATATTCACATCGCGCTGGGAGTTCTCTATTATTTTGGAAGCTTCAGCCACTTTGATAGAAGGGGCTTTATGAGTACCGTTAACCAACACTGAATTATAAACAGAATCAACAATGTCAGCAATCTCAGGAGTCGAACCGGAAGTTACTTTCTTAATCTTTTCAACAGTATGCTCTTTATCACCCGGGTTTATACGTTCTGGTGAATAACCTGCATAAAAATCTACATTGTATGTTAACCCAGACACCTCTTCGACTACCGGAAGACATTCTTCCTCTGTTACTCCCGGATATACAGTAGATTCATACACAACAATATCCCCTTTTGAAATAACTTTTCCGACTGTTGTACTCGCACCAATCAAAGGTGTAAGATCGGGGCGATTATTCAAATCCACAGGGGTTGGTACAGCTACAACATAAAAGTTACAATTACTTATTTCGTCAATATTACTGGTACATTTGAAACCATTTTCTAACGCTTTCCGAAGTAAGTCATCAGAAACCTCTAAAGTCATATCATGACCGGAATTTAAAGCATCAACACGAGACTGGTTCAGATCAAAACCAATACATTCATATTTTGTCGAAAACAATCGAGCCAAAGGTAGCCCAACATAACCAAGACCTATTACGGCAATCTTTAATTCTTCCATTTCAATTTCTATATATTATTTTTTATCAACTTAATTATTTCTTTATAATACTTAACCTTTAACTTATCCCCTCTAGCCCATGAATAAAATTCAAGGAATCTATACATGTTTAACATCTTATTACGAGATCTATGCAGGTCTAATCCTAATTTATCACATGTATATATAAATGAATGATAACCAAGCAAGAAATTTTTAGAAGAAAATTCCCGATTCTCCTTAGGATGTAAATATCCAATTGTACTATCATATACAATATGATAATTTCCTAAACGTAAAATTTTATAATGTAACATTCGCTCCTCACCATAAAGAAACATTTGTTCATCAAACATTCCTACTTTAGTAAAAACAGATTTTCTAACAGCAAAACAAGCACCAGATATACAAAAATATTTTTCATTAAACTTATTTATCTTAGTGTATACCGCATATAAAAATAAGCTACACAAATCCTCTCTCAACATTAAAAATGATTGGCTTCTTTTCAACAATGATTCATATTGTTGCATACCAGCTATTGCAATATTCCTCCTTTCAAATAAAGACAAAATTCTTTTAAAAATAGGCTTAACCAATCTAACATCAGGATTCATTATTAGAATTATTGGTGCTTTTGCAACCTCTACCCCTAAATTATTGCCTTGCCCATAACCACCATTAACTTTATTATTTATAAGAACAACTTTATTGCCATACTTTTCTTCAATAGAGCCAAACATAGACAAATAATTTTTACTACAATTATCAACTAGCACTACTTCCAAATCATCAGAAATATCATTATACTTAAAAATTGAATCCAGACAATCCATTATTAAATTTTCCGAATTAAAAGTAACTATAACAACTGATACAGCTTTCCTCTTAATATGATTATTCATAAACCAATAATAATTCTATAGACAAACAATAATTGTATTAATACAATAGAAAACATTATACTAAAGCGTATTTTAAAACTATTTATAGTAGACAAACGCATTGAAATAAGGATAAAAGAATATATAACAAAAAAGTCCATTATTCTAGAGAACGCTTCAATAGCACTAAAAAGTGCCCCCAAAAATAAACCAACAATATAAACGTTCAAATATTTATAATAATATAGCGGCATCCTTTTACATATTATAAAAAACAAGCCTATAAGCAAACAAAATAAAAAACGAAATGAAATTTTAATAGAAGCATCAATATTACTGTATGCTTGCAATTTAGCAAAATCAGTATCCTCTATCAATGAAAATATCATGGGCATATTCCTATCTAACATATCTACAATCCAAAAGCTTACCTTTCCAAATAAAATTATACAGATCAACAAGAAAAGTAACAAATACGATCTCATTGTCATTTTCTTTGATATATAAAAAATAATAAGAGCAATAATTCCTAAAAGGGCAGTAATATGGAAAGAACAAGATATAATTGCTAATAAAAATATCGCTGACCATTTTTTTAAAGAGATATAAGGGGAACACAATAAAGTTGATAGATAAATTAGAATAGACATAGCAATTCCTGCCCTTAAAACGATACCTGTATAATACAATCCCCAATATGAAAAGTATAACAGAAGGAACTCTTGTAATTTAATTTGATTAATTAGAGTACCAGAAGATTTTTTTGAGGGGTAAGACTGATCTGTAAAACAGCTGAAAGATTTAAAAAGAAAATATGAATTTATAAGAACAATTATTCCAAAATAAAAGAAAGAAGAACCATTCGTTATCAGCTTTAATATCTTAGTCAATAATTGAAATCCTATTTCATAAGAGTATAAAGGAATATCTAAGATAGAAGAGGAAAGTGTTAGCTGATAAAATTCTAAATATTGGTCCGTATCAGGTACAGATATACTACGACCTCCTATTATAATAGCCAAAACTATTACAAAAAGCCAAAACAGATTCTTCTCAGAAAATTTAGAGGAATAAGATCCAATAATACCAAATACAAAAACAAAAAGTAGGACAAATAAATTCACTTAGTTTATGGTTCGAATAATTCTTGCAGGACACCCAACTGCAATTGAATTGGCAGGAATATTTTTTGTAACAACAGCATGTGCAGCCACTATCGAATTATCTCCAATTGTAACATTTGGCAAAATTGAAGCTCCTTCTCCAATCCATACATTATTACCTATAACAACAGGACCTTTAGAATATAGTAGTCTGTTTCTTACTGGAATTTGTAAATCATTGTACGTTGTATTACCATGAAAATGATCTGTTATGAAAACTCGACTTGCCACCACTACATCGTTACCAATAATAATTCTATTAGTAGCTCCAATATGACAACTATTATTAAAAACAACATTATCCCCAATTACTATACTTGGATGATAAGAACTATTATTATAAAAATCAATTGCTTCCAAACGAAGCCCGCTTAATGCCCTAAAATTAGTACCTAATTGAATATACTTTCCCCCTCGTATATAAAAAGGAGGGACAATAGATATTTTATCACCTACATGTCCAAACCATGTACGAACTATTCGAGAAAAAAGAAAAGGCTTTATTCTTTTAAAATAGTTATAACGATTCTCTGTACAAATTTTAGAAGTAAAACAAACGAAATAATTTAAAAACATTTTACAAACATATAAACAAGGCCTAAATAGATAATAAATCATTCCAATGATAATAACAACTAATTATTTAATTTCATTCTTTTTACTTGGTAATAATAGGAGAGAGATTCAGGAGAAAAATCATTATATACATCTATATCTAACTGACCGAGAATTATTTTTTCTAAAATACAAGCCAAATAGTCCGTATTATCTTGAGGAATCTCACATCCATATTTGCCAGACTCAACTAAGTCTTCAAAAGCTCCTACATTAGTAGAAACTATAAAGTTTCGAAATCGTTTTGCTTCATTCAATACTAAACCATAGCTTTCACACCGAGAAGTCAATACAAACACTTTAGATTTATTGTAATATTCCCATAAATGCCTTTTATCACTTATTGCTCCTGTAAAAATTACAGACTTTTTTTTCTCAGGATGATTAGAAAAGAAGTTTGAAACAAACTCTAAAAAAGTAATATTCTGAGGATCAATATCTCCAATCAAATAAATTACCCAATCTTTCAAGTCGATGTTTTCCACAGCCTTTAAAAATAATTCTGTGTTTTTTTGATTTGTTCCTAAACGCCCAACCGTAATCATTACATTCTCTTTATCAGAGTATTCTTTCACATTAATATCCAAGTGTTTTATCATATCTTCATCAAAGCCATTAGGCATATAGAATAGCTTTGAACTGATATCAATTCCTATTGTTTGCTGGGTAATATTTTCGAGTCCCATTTTTGTTTCATATGATACAAAATCCACCAATTCAAACATCCTCCTATACAATAATTTCCTGAATAGACTTTTTAAATTATTTTTATATTCAAAATTCATAACCCCATTACTATCTAGTTTTATATATGCTATTCCATTTCTATTTAGCATTTTATAAATAATAATCATAATAGCAGTTGTAATTGTAACATGAAAGCGCATAAATAAATCTATTTTTCTAGCGTTACAAAACAAATATCTCATTAGTTTAAAACCAAACACAAAAGAAAAAGGACGAAGTTTTTTAATATATGATACAGGAACAAGTTCAACATCTCTTATTGTTTTTGCTTCATACAAATAATTCGAAGGAAAAACAATCTTAACATCATAATGATAAATTTTACCAATGTAACATGGAACTAAAAAAACATCTTTACCCTCAAAAACATCATTCCATGGATGATTCACAATAAGAGTCATTTTCTTTTTCACATATTCTTCTTTCTTTTCCATATTAATCGCAGAATATTTAATAAATAGTCCTCAACTACTTTATATAGAGCAAAACAATATCTTCCTAAAGTATAATTATTAGGAAGTCGAACCCAACTGACAGGCAATAAATCACTAACACCCAACTTCACAGAAATGCCAAACCACATTTGAGGTGCAATAACAATTTTATTACTATTTTCATTAAGCCATGCTCCCCACCAACTAAAAGAGCTATTACTTATAATATTGTGAGTGCACAAGGATTGGATATATAAATCTAGTAAAGGAGTAGTGTTCTCTATGAAGTAATATCTTTTTCCTATAAAGTTTTTTTTACACCAATCGATATCATCACTACAAATAATGAATATTTTATCCTCACCAATATATTGAATAGCATTCTTATAGTATGACTTTCCACAAAATGGTAATGCATGTGGCAGCTTCAAGTAATCACCTCTTCTAACATGAATACTCACAGTTTCTCCCTTTTCTAAAATATTTCCACAAATATTCCATATTTTCTTCCTTAGCTCATCAGTTATTCTATAAAGATCTAATACGACACTTCTTTTAAAGTACTTTTCTGATTGGAAATATCCATCAATAATGAGATCCTTTCCTTCTTCATAAGGAATTCTGCTAAATTCATGGAATGGTTCTTTGTAATATGGTATGCCATCAGGAACCCCCTTCATAACTTTTATATTTTTAAAAAAAGAATCCTTATACAAAAGGACCTGTCTCTCTTGGTCCTTATTTACTGTACAAAATATAAAATTCTGAGTCAACGAAGCGGCAGTTGCTATCTGAAAAAGATTATTACCTAATCGTCCACGTAAAATTACATATAACATATATCAATTAAAGACTATATTTATAACTCGCTTAATAAATCTATTAGTACCATCAGAAAAAAAGAAGAAAATAGGGAAACTAATTATAGTATAAACAAAAATATTCAACATTGAAATTAGTATCCAACTGCTATAATCAGTACACATACCAATCCCAATATAATCAATAACTCTGATAGAAAAATAAAATGTTATCAAAGCAAAAGCAACGCATTTCATGTAAACAAAATAAAAATTCAAGCAATTTTTATTAAACCCATATTTAAATAAAAAAAATGGTTTCCATAATAAAGCAATTATTACCAAACTAACTATTACTCCCCCTAGAATCCCAGAAAGTCCCCAGTAATAACCAAATAAAATTGAAAGTCCTAAATTCAAGAAGGCTTCCAATATAGCAGCCCATACATCTTGATAGAGTCCATAAGCTGCAATAAATAGATCAACTAAACGAGTCAAAGAAATAAAGGCAATTAAAAGCATCAACAATAAATAAAAATCATCTAACACGAAACGATCACCTACCCAAAGTACAATAAACGGTCTAGACATTTGATAAACACCAAAACACAAAATTGAAACAATCCAAATTCTTGAAGAAAGCAACTCATTAAAAACTTGTATAATCTTTGCTTGATTTCCTTCTGCAACTAAATTACCAATACCAGCACCAATACTACTGAAAACTGAATTTATCAATAAAGAAATTCCAGATATTATGAGCATATAATTTCCATATACTGCTACCATTGTCAAATTAGTATATGAATAAATAATAATAGGACTTGTTTGATTCAAAACAACATTTGCTATTTTATGAAAAAAAAGTTGTTTCGTTTTTTTTATTATATAGGGATACTTATCTTTAACATCTTTTCCTATCTTAGGTGAAGTTTGAAGCCAAGGATATTCTTTTCTTACAATAGAATTCAATACGAATACCGTAATAACACCCATTAACAATTCAAGTAGCAGCCACCAAACATATCCATTACAAAAATATACTATTACAACAATCTGTAAAATAGTTTTTACCACCTTAAATCCCTGCACATTAGTGATCAACTTATATTCTTTTTGATCAGCAGTAAGTACAAACTGCTTGTAATTAAAAAAATAACTAAAAATAGAACTAGATAATAAAACTAAAAATGTCGCATATACATACCATATAGGAATTTCTATCTTAGCAAAAAATAAAGGAAAAAACAATAATATGACTCCAGACATTATAATCACAATTATCGCAATTCTTTTATACAGCCACCCCTGAATAGAAATAATTTCGTTAACAGCTTGTTTATCTCCCTCATACAAAGGCTTATATAAAGCATAACTTATTGCATAGCCAATGCCAAGTTCTGCTAAATTTAAATAGACAAGTATATTAGTTAATGTTGTATTTAAACCAAGTACCTCTGCTCCCAAATGTTCTATAAATGCCTTACGAGAAAGAAAACTCAAGATAAGATTTATAAAATAGAACAATAAAGCTACTTGTGCATTTTTTAATCCTTTAGCAGTTCTAGAATTATTCATTCTTATTAAATCTTATACTTTTTATTACACGACATGGATTACCTGCCGCAAATACATTTGCGGGAATATCATGTGTAACAACACTCCCTGCTCCTATTATTGTA
The DNA here is from genome assembly GCF_000025985.1 of Bacteroides fragilis NCTC 9343. Classification (NCBI taxonomy): domain Bacteria; kingdom Pseudomonadati; phylum Bacteroidota; class Bacteroidia; order Bacteroidales; family Bacteroidaceae; genus Bacteroides; species Bacteroides fragilis. The sequence goes on along the minus strand of NC_003228.3, from coordinate 1,263,890 downwards.
TTATCTCCTATTTTAACACCAGCCAGTATTATTACATTTGATGTTATCCAAACATTATTGCCTATAACAATTGAGGAAGCTATTATTTTATTAAAATCATTAACATCATGTGTTGACGTAATTAACATATTCCTAAAAGAGAAAGATACGTTGTTACCAATAACGACGTCTGCATAAGCCAAAATAAAAGTATCAGATAATCCTACATAATTTCCACACTTCAATTTCGGAGCATGACAAAAAAATCCCGAATTAAATTGAACTGTATTTGATAAATTAAACTGTTTCCTCAACAAAGGTTTCGAAAAAAGTCTCAAATACGGTATTTTATTCAAAAAAAATAAAATTCTAGTAATACGAGAATTCCATGGAATTATATCTTTTCGTACATCATAAACTAACTTTTTCATAGATATACTCCAAAAATATTATTTAAACAATATAATGTATTTCAATAACGGATGTACCCTATCCTTCTTAGAAAGAATTATACTTTTACAAGGAACTCTCCATTCGATTCCTAAATCCGGATCATTCCAAGCAATAGCTCCTTCTGCTTCCGGATGATAAAAGTTATCACACTTATACTGAAAAATTACTTCTTCGCTCAGCACACTAAAACCATGCGCAAAGCCACGTGGAATAAAGAACTGACGGTGGTTATCTTCTGTAAGCTCTACAGATACATGTTTTCCAAATGTAGGTGAACCCTTACGAATATCAACAGCTACATCAAGAACAGCTCCCTTAATCACCCGCACTAACTTGCTCTGGGCAAAAGGGGGTTTCTGAAAATGTAAACCACGAATAACGCCATAGCTTGACTTAGATTCATTATCCTGTACAAAAGTAGTTTTACAGACTTTTTCTTCGAATTCTCTCTGATTGAAAGATTCAAAGAAATACCCACGATCATCTTTGAAGAGTTGTGGCTCAAGGATCACAAGTCCTTCAATAGCTGTTTTTATTATATTCATTGGAAGAAAGTAGTTTTATTTTACATACAATTCATCTATAACCTTCAACAGATATTGTCCATATTGATTCTTAAGCATTGGCTGTGCCAATGCTTTCATCTTTTCCGGAGAAATCCAGCCTTTTCTTAAAGCAATCCCCTCTAAACACGCAACTTTTAAGCCTTGACGCTTCTCAATAACTTCAATAAAAGTACTTGCTTCGGATAAAGAATCATGTGTACCTGTATCAAGCCAAGCAAATCCCCGACCTAATAATTGAACCCTCAACTCCTTATCTGATAAAAAGTTCTGATTGACAGTCGTTATTTCTAACTCACCACGAGAAGAGGGTCTAATACTCTTAGCGACTTCAACCACCTTATTAGGATAAAAATATAATCCTACAACGGCATAATTAGATTTTGGCTTCTGAGGTTTTTCCTCTATGCTGAAAACATTCCCGTTCTCATCAAACTCCGCTACACCGTAGCGTTCGGGATCACTTACCCAATAGCCAAAAACGGTTGCTTTACTTTCTGATTCTGCAATACGAACAGCCTCATTTAACATTCGCGTAAATCCTTGGCCATAAAAAATATTATCACCTAAAACCAAACAGACAGAATCATCCCCTATAAATTTTTCTCCTATGATAAAAGCTTGTGCCAAACCATCAGGTGAAGGTTGCTCTGCATACTCAAACCTCACCCCAAAATCAGATCCGTCACCCAATAAACGTTGAAATCCCGGCAAGTCATCTGGAGTAGAAATAATGAGAATTTCCCGTATACCTGCCAACATTAGTACAGAAATAGGATAATAAATCATAGGTTTATCAAAGATAGGAAGCAACTGCTTACTCACTCCTTTAGTTATAGGATATAACCGTGTCCCCGACCCACCTGCTAAAACAATACCTTTCATTGTCAGATAACTCTCTCTATGTTTTTCTTAGCTTCTCTTATCAGTTCCTCATCTCCCGTCTGCTCAAAGCACTCCAGCAGCAACTGACATTTCAATACAGAGGCTGGTAGTTTTTCTAAAACAGTCATTGAACGATCCAATAATTCTTGAATAACCTGTTCATTCTCAGAGGAGAAATTAAACAGCATGGTATCGTAACCTTTGAACAAAGTAACAAGTATTTCAGCCTCTTCTTCGGGAGATTCTCCTTTCTGAAGAAGAAGATCGGCACACAAGTTACGGAGTTCTTGATTTAACGCAGTAAGTTCATTCACATAGACAGGAGTACCGTCCTCGCCATACTCCAAGAGTTTCTTCACTACGGAGGACACAGAATTACACAGAGAATTTTTCATTTTAAAAAGGAATGAATTATGATTCGTCGATTCTTTTCGGTTTTTATTTGTATAGAAGAGTAATAATATCCAATAGAATTATATCTAACGACGTAACGGGGCATTACATATATTGTTATCACCCGTTACATATATTGTTATCGCCATTACATATAATGGTATTTTCTTTACATATATACTTTTTATTTCTCTTTCCGGACGTAGCTAGCCGGAATTGTAACCATAGCGCTACCGAACATATCGATACGTACTAAAATATGATATTTATTATTGTAGCGGACTAATTCTCCCCGCAAGCCTTGTAAATCGCCCTTGGCAACTACTACACGAGTACCTTTGGGAATGGACTCTCCTGTCAGGATCACCTGATCCTGGGAGTAATCGAGCATATAGCGAAAATCAGCCATTTGCGCATCAGGAATACAGGTAGGAGCCCCGGTGGAACGATCACGAAGGAAATCGTATACATTCAGTGTACTTCGGACGGCGGCCATTTCTTGACGGGAGATATGAACGAAAACCATACGGGGCAACAAAAGGCGCTCACGCTCAATGCGTTTTCCTTCACGCTCTATGACACGGTTTTGTACAGGAAGAAAGGTATCTACCTCCTGCAATTGAAAATAATCCCGAACTTTACGTTCTGAGTTAGTTCGTGTCAGTACGACATACCAATGTTTATCGCTATCTGTTGTCTCCAAGACTACGTTCGTAAGAAAAAGTTTCAGTAATGACTAAGGATGAAAATTTGTTAAAAACAGGAATATTCAAAAAACATGCCTTATTTTCAGCAATTTACAAATTAAGTTTTATGATAATCGGGTACAGAAAAAGTATTCGCACCGGATTTGAATACTATCCGATACGTTGAATTATTTTATTTTAAACATATATCGGACATAAAGAAAAGTATATTTGTCCGCCTATATATTTACGGGTGCAAAGGTAAAACCTTCTTTTGAGTCTCCAAAATTTTTCACAGGTTATTTTCATCATAGGAAGTTATATAACTGAATATCAAAGATATAATTTATCTCTTTGCAAATAAGGAAAGCAGCAATATACATAATACTAATGTGGCTTATAAAAGAATGTGGAAATAAGTGGAGAGGCAGGCTATGGAGAGTCTTAACGGTAACTTGATAAACAGACAACTACGCACATCTTGAACGTAAGAAAAGAATTTTACGACAGAATGCATCCAGAATATAAGCAATTGATTATCAAACAATAATATCTTAATAAGAGAACTGTAGGAAGTTAACATTAACAGTACGTTAATATTAACTTCGTAATTGCAAGATATTAATTCTTTAGAGATACGAAGTTAATAAGCTATTGATAAGGAGGGAAAGCACTTTTACGGGCATTAACATTGTTAACGTATTCGTTGGTAAGAGCGTCCCGGCATTGGTTACAACCGCACAGTTTGCCGATGGCTTACCAGGCACAGTTCTTCTTTCTTCGTCCGGAATATGGCCGTATCGGTAAAACCACTTTTGGAAAGAATCGCCTTCAGTTCATCACAGGAATGAATCTCCATCCCTTCAACAAGTCCCGTCCAAGCCTTATTGGCAGGATCGCTTATCTCACAACAGATAAGAAAAGATCCACCGGGCTTTAACACACGCGCCACTTCCGTAAAAGCATGCTGCAGGTTACCCCAGAAGTAGACAGTCTCGAAAGCAGTGACCGCATCGAACGCATAATCAGGATAGGGAAGTCGGTGGACTCCTCCCTGCTCGATAAAGCAGCGTGTACCGAGATACTTTTTATTTTTTTTACGCGCAAAGGTGACACTCTCCGGTGAAATATCTATGCCATACGCTTTCCCTTGCGGGCAACGTTGCAATATCTGTAGCAAATTGGCACCACCACCGCAACCGATGTCGAGTACACTCCATTCCGGTTGCCATTGCAAGCATGACATTCCCCATTGCGCCAATGATGCATGTCCTGTATTCATCCCCCAAAGTATCATTCTTCCGAAAAAACCTTCAGGCTTCCGGAAATTCTGTAAGATCCTGCTTACAAAGCCTCTCTTATTCATTTGTCTGCTGATTTAATATTTCAGGCAAAAGTACAGTTTCTGCCCAAACAGGCAATACCCAGAAATAGGGAATTTATTTCCTAAAAGATATTTGCAGGTATGCATCTGCTTCCCGTTAAAATTATGACGAACAGATGCCCGGAGGTGCGATGCTCTTTTCGTTTTCGTTTCATAAATATTACATAAACATTACAACATAACAGATTCATTATCAATATCTATTAATAATAAACATTCATATATTCAGTAACAGGTCTGTAACACTACCCTCCTATTTTTGCACCGGAAAACAACAAGCAGATGTTATGAACAATGTACAGCAAGTAAAAACTTATTCGCAGAGAAAAATTTCTGATTTCCTTTTCATTCTTTGGGCAGGCGGAGCAGCGCTGCTCTCCTATTCATTGGTATATGCACTGAGAAAGCCTTACACAGCAGCCGGATTTGACGGACTTGAAGCGTTTGGAATGGACTACAAAGTGGTAGTTACCATCGCGCAAATATTAGGATATGTACTTTCTAAATTCATCGGAATTAAATTAATCTCCGAATTAAAACGAGAAAACCGGATGAAGTTTATTCTGATCTCCATAATTCTGGCTGAAGCTTCGTTAATATTGTTCGGACTGTTGCCCGCACCTTATAATACAGGAGCCATGTTTCTGAACGGACTTTCACTGGGATGTATGTGGGGAATCATTTTTAGCTTTATCGAGGGAAGACGAATGACGGACATTCTTGCCAGCTTACTCGGAGTCAGTATGGTCATCAGCTCGGGTACCGCCAAGTCGGCCGGTTTGTATGTCATGGACACTTTGAACGTCAGCGAATTCTGGATGCCTGCCCTGATAGGCGGAGTTGCCCTTCCTCTACTTGCCTTGTTGGGATATGCACTCAACCGGCTTCCACAGCCAACAGCCGAAGACATTGCCATGAAATCGAAACGGGAAACACTGAACGGCAAGCAACGATGGGAGCTATTTAAGAATTTCATGCCTTTCCTCACTCTGCTCTTTATAGCCAATGTGGTACTGACTATCTTGAGAGATATAAAGGAGGACTTCCTAGTAAAAATTATCGATGTCTCTCAATACTCTTCGTGGATGTTTGCACAGGTAGACAGCGTAGTAACCCTCATTATTCTGATAATTTTCGGATTAATGGTGTTCGTCAGAAGCAACTTGAAAGCACTGTCGATATTACTGGGATTGATCATTGCCAGCATGGTAGTGATGGCAGTCGTTTCGTTTGGTTACGAACAATTGCAGCTGAACGCCATCGTCTGGCTATTCATCCAGAGCCTGTGTCTCTATCTGGCTTTTCTCACTTTCCAGACTATCTTCTTCGACCGTTTTATCGCTTGCTTCAAAATTCGAGGTAACGTGGGTTTCTTCATTGCTATGAATGATTTTCTGGGCTATACGGGAACAGTCATAGTATTGGCTGTCAAAGAATTCTTTTCACCGGACATTAACTGGACAGCTTTCTACAATCTGATGGCAGGATATGTGGGAATAATCTGTTTCGTTGCTTTTGTATGCTCTTTCATCTACCTGCACCAACGCTACCGCAGGGAGAATTACGGAAAGACAGGGGTATTCAGAAAAAAAGAAGAAGAAAAAGAAGTTCCCGATTTCGTATATTAATTGCTATCTTTGTGGGTCAAAAAACTTAAAATGAAAGTTCACCATGAAGATTTTTCCAAGTAGCAGCATCAAGAAACTGGATGCTTACACCATAGAACATGAACCGATTGCATCGATCGACCTGATGGAGCGGGCCGCACAGGCACTGACCAAAGCCATCACCGAACGCTGGGACATCACAACTCCCGTCACGGTATTTGCCGGACCGGGCAACAATGGCGGAGATGCCCTTGCCGTGGCCCGAATGTTGGCGGAAAAGGAATACAAGGTCGAAGCCTATCTGTTTAACCCGAAAGGGGAACTGTCTGCCGACTGCCAGACCAACAAGGAGCTGGTAGAGATGATGGATAATGTGAAGTTCAGCGAAGTAAGCACACAGTTTGTACCTCCTACCCTGACAATGGATCATCTGGTAGTGGACGGACTTTTTGGTTCGGGACTTAATAAGCCGCTAAGTGGCGGTTTTGCGGCAGTAGTGAAATATATCAATGCATCGCCTGCCACCGTAGTCGCCATCGATATCCCCTCGGGACTGATGGGGGAAGAGAACACATTTAATGTAAAAGCCAATATCATCCGTGCCCAATTGACATTGAGCCTGCAATTGCCGAAACTGGCTTTCCTCTTTGCCGAAAATTCCGAATTCGTAGGCGAATGGAAACTGTTGGATATCAACCTCAGTCGTGAAGCGATTGAAGAAACGGAAAGCAATTATGCCTTATTGGAAGCGGAAGAAATACACGCTCTGATCAAACCCCGTAACACTTTCTCACACAAAGGAAACTTTGGGCATGCTCTGCTGATTGCCGGTTCGTACGGCATGGCAGGCGCGTCGATACTGGCAGCCCGCGCCTGTATGCGTTCGGGTGTAGGCTTACTGACAGTCCATGCACCTATACGCAACAATGATATCCTGCAGATTTCGGTTCCGGAGGCAATTATCGAATCGGATGCCAGCGATACCTACTTTGCCTGCCCTACAGATACGGATGACTATCAGGCTGTAGGAATCGGTCCGGGCATCGGACGCTCGGAAGAGACCGAAGCTGCACTGCTTGAACAACTCAGTGGTTGCCAGACACCTCTGGTACTGGATGCCGATGCACTAAACATATTGGCCAACCACCGCCACGCACTGACCACATTGCCCAAAGGCTCTATTCTGACTCCCCATCCCAAAGAACTGGAACGCATGGTGGGCAAATGCCAGAACTCATACGAACGACTGATGAAGGCCTGTGAACTGGCCCGAACCGCCAAAGTACATATCATATTAAAAGGAGCCTATTCGGCAATTATCACCCCCTCGGGCAAGTGCTATTTCAACTCTACGGGTAATCCGGGTATGGCAACAGCCGGAAGCGGAGATGTATTGACAGGTGTCGTGCTGGCTTTGCTCGCACAGGGATATCCGGCTGAAGAAGCTGCCAAAATCGGTACTTATGTACATGGCCTGGCAGGTGATTTCGCACGCAAAAAGCAAGGCGTTATCAGCATGACGGCAGGAGACATTATCAGCAATCTGCCATTGGCCTGGCGTCTGGTAAGCGAATAAAAGTTAACAACTTATGATTTTCCAAATAACTTCATTAACTTTGTTTTTTAAACCAGTTAAAATAAACCGGAAATGAAAAAGCTAATTATACTGACAGGGCTGTTACTCTCTACCTCGGCTTATGCCCAGACCGAAGTTACAGCGGGAGTTACCCGGGGAAAAGATTACGGTGTAACCTATGCACTTCCTAAAACAGCAATCAATATTGAAGTCAAAGTCAATAAAGTGACATATACTCCGGGAGAATTCAGCAAGTATGCCGACCGTTATCTCCGGTTGACCGATGTGTCGGGTGAGCCTCAGGAATATTGGGAACTGGTCAGCGTCAAAGCAAAATCTGTCGGTATCCCCGATAGCGAACATACCTATTTTGTCAAGCTGAAAGATAAAACAGTAGCTCCGCTAATAGAATTGACCGAAGATGGTATCGTAAAATCAATCAACGTACCGCTATCTCCTAAAAAATCGGCTCCGATGCAACCCGCCACGACACAGAAAAAGAAGATAAATCCACGTGATTTTCTGACCGAAGAGATTCTGATGGCAGGTTCTACGGCTAAAATGGCGGAGTTGGTTGCCAAAGAGATTTATAACATTCGTGAAAGTAAAAATGCCCTGGTACGCGGACAGGCAGACAACATGCCCAAAGATGGGGAGCAACTGAAGATTATGCTCGCCAACCTGGAAGAGCAAGAGGCTGCCATGACCGAAATGTTCTCGGGTACCTTGAATAAAGACGAAAAGATATTCAACATCCGCCTCACTCCGGATAAGGAAATGGACAACGAAGTAGCTTTCCGCTTTTCGAAGAAGCTGGGCATAGTTGCTAATAACGATCTTGCAGGAGAGCCGGTTTATATCACGCTGAAGAATCTGAAAACCGTCAACGTACCGGAAGACGATGGCAAAAAGAAGGTGGACGGCATTGCCTATAATGTGCCCGGCAAAGCACAAGTAACACTAACGGAGGGGAAAAAGCAATGGTTTAACGGAGAACTTCCTGTCACACAATTCGGTACCATCGAATATCTGGCTCCGGCGCTTTTCAATAAGAAATCGACTGTTCAGGTTACTTTCAACCCGGATACAGGAGGCTTGATCAAGGTAGATAGAGAAGAAGGAGAATAAAACATAATCAAAAACTCCGGCCGATCTTAAATGAAGTGCACCCCAAAAGTTCATGTTTAACTTTTAGGGTGCACTTCATTTTTAAATCAGCCGGAGTCTCTTTATTATATTCCGATAGTATATCGTAATGCAATCAGTTCTCAATCACTAATTTCACAAATCCGTCTTTCTGCAACTGAGTGATATAAGCCGTAATACGTGATTCGTAATTTTCTTCATAATTGAAGTGTTCTGCCAGCTCTTCAATAATCCGGCGTACGGTTCTCTTTCCGTCAATCAACTCCCATACGGCAGTGCCATGATCTTCCAGCCGGACATGAATATCCGCAGACATTCCTTTAGGCAACAAGAATCGCCGCATCCACTCGTATTTAAACCGGGGGAAAGCAATGGTAACGGTACCATCGCTTCCCTTTTCGGCCGTAATATTTTCACTACGGAAAGGAATTACATCCAGAAGATTTATTTTCTCTTTCACGTCTGCCATATACTGTTATTTTTTGATATTTGCTTCCTGCAGTCCGTATCCCTTCTTCTTGTCTTCCGCTTTCAACATTAAAGCTACAATCAGAGCCAAAACACCGAAACAAGCAAAGATAGCCATAGGCAAAGTATAGTCATAAGTCTGCGCTCCATCCACAACAGGACCTTTGCAATAGGTATTCAACACCCATCCGATCAACAGAGGTACCCCCATCAATCCCCAGTTCTGCACCCAGAAAATCAAAGCATAGGCAGTACCCAGTTGTTTCTCCGGAATAATTTTCGGAACAGAAGGCCACATGGCCGAAGGCACCAGTGAAAAAGCAATACCCAGAACAATCATAATCACAGTGGCAAACCACCATACGTTCAGAATGGGAAGCGCAAACAAAGTATGCACACCAATCAGCATGACGGCACCGATAATCATCAACGTCGCTCCCTTACCGATACGGTCATAAAGAGTACCAAACAACGGAGTCAGGAAGATGGTACCTATCGGTAGTAATCCCGGAATATTTCCGGCCAGCTTAGGGTCTACGTTATACTTCTGCACCATCAGGTCGGTTGCATATTTAATAAAGGGGAAAACAGCAGAATAGAATAGTACACACAATAAAGCAATCAGCCAGAAGCCTTTATTGGTGACAATCAGCATAACGTCCTTCATACGGAACGGTTCTTCCGGTTCTTCTCCCTGAGCATCTAAAGAAGCGTCAAGTTTCTTATCATAAAAGGTATAAATGAAAAAGGCGATAGTACCGATGCACAGCATGATCAGGCACAACAAAATAGGCATCGGAATATTGGTATGGAAACTGCCGCTTTCATCCGTATAGCCGAAATAATCGGCAATGGGAACGGTAAGCACCATAGCCAAAGTGGTACCGATACGTGCGGTTGCCATCTCAAGTCCCATAGCCAAAGCCATCTCTTTACCTTTAAACCATTTCACGATAATCTTAGAGACAGTGATACCGGCGATCTCTACGCCGACACCAAAGATAGCGTATCCTAAAGCCGCCAGAAAGACCTGAGTCTTGAAACCCATAATCAAAGCTCCCTCAGGAAAAGTAGTAGAGATAGCATAATATTTTAGTCCACAACCCAACACCATCAGTATACAAGCTCCCATACCGGTGAAACGAACTCCCATCTTATCGAGAATAATACCACCGAAAATCAACATGAGCAGGAATACATTGAACCATCCGTAAGCACTGGTAAAGAATCCGTAGTCCAAACTATCCCAGAGAAGCTCTTTCTCGAGCATAGGCTTTAAAGGGGACATTACATCGGTGAGGAAATAGCCGCAAAGCATAGTAAACGCGACCAGAGCGAGCACACTCCAACGAAGTGTTTTGGAGTCACTCAATTTGTTTTTCAATTGTTCTGTCATTGTAATATTTAAACTCAGAAATTAGTAAAAGTGTTATTGCGAACAAAGGTAACTAAATCTGCCTTGTATGCCTAACAAAAAGATGCATTTTACGGCAAAAAATAAGCGAAGCTGCAAGTTTCGGTTTGAAATTGCAGCTTCGCTTATCGTTTCTTAAAAAGAATCTGTTGTTAGTTTGCCGGAGTAGCCGGAGTTTCTGTGGCAGGTGCTTCAACCGGAGCAGCAGCGTCTGTCTTCGGTGCAGTAGTACCTACGGGCAGGTTATAAGGGTTGGTCTGCTCTTCCTGCTGTGCCTGTTCCATAATGACATCTTGTGTTTTAGAAGAAGAAGTCGGAACGACATACGCAGTAGCAATGCTCATCACAACCATAAATGCAGCTAAGCCCCAAGTTGCTTTTTCCAGAAAGTCTGTAGTTTTGCGTACACCCATAATCTGGTTAGATGATGAGAACCCTGAAGCAAGACCACCGCCTTTTGAGTTCTGAATCAACACAATGAAGCACATCAGTATGGCTGCAATAACCATTAAGATAACTAATAATAAGTACATTTTGTTATTTTGATTTAGCGTTAATAATCAATTTCTCTAAAAATCTGATTTGGTCTGCAAAGTAAGCATTTTTTTTTGGATATTTCAAACTTAATTTTTTAATAATTTCAAGTGCCTTGGAATATCGATGCTGTTTGACGTATATTTTGGCCAATGTTTCGGTGAAACAGCTATCATCTTCATCTTCTTCATGCTGCGTCTCGCTCTCTTCCTCTTCGGAGATAGCTTTATTTTCATCTGCCGGTTGCAAACGGATGGATGTTTCTTCTTCACTTCTTTCGATAAAGCCGTCAATCAATTCATGACCGCGAAGTTTGGGAGTTTCTTCCAGTTCCGGTGTATCGTCTTCTTGCAGCAAATAGGTGGTATAGTCCGTTGCATAGTCCAGGCTTGTCTGGGCTGAAACCTCTTCGGGCACGGTGGCCAGAAAAGCATCGATTAGGGAAAGCGTACGATCGAGGCTGGGCTCTTCCTCTAAAACTTCTGTTTCGGGAAGTGCGTTCTTTTTCCGAGGTTTCAAAATATATCGTTCACCCTCAATCAGATAAAACAGCTTCCGGCGATCAGCCACATGCAATATGGCTTTACGAAGCTCGGCACCGAAAGAGATATCGTGCAACAAATATAGATTTTTAAGATAGAGTAATCGCAGTGACTGAAAATAAGGATAGCGTGTGACAAGCGTTCGCAACTCGTACAAAGTATCTTTATTCAGCGTTTCCGGATGCTGAATCCATTGTTGTAAGTTAGCAGAAATCATTCTAATTACCAGTTTGCTACCGTTGCGTTAAATATTTGATCTGTAATCTCTTTGGTCATCTCCGCAATCAGTCCGTCCTGAACGGCTGTCAGCAACTCCCTCGAATCATAGACACGGAAGGCCGAGAACTGTTGCTCGAAGTCCTGTTCATGATTCGTATTGTTCACAAAACGAACATTCACTGTGATGGTCAGCTTGGTTTCAGAAGAGTATCCGTCGGCCGAAACAGCCTGGTTATACTGGTTATATCCGGTAATCTCTCCATCAATCTCGAGGTCGGCATTATTATTCACCAGTTTCAGACGGGTCTGACGAAGGAAAATGTCTTTCAGGTCCTCGTTGAACTTAGTACCTAACGGTGCATAAACATAGTCCGACTTAATAGGAAAGTCAGCAATAGAGATAGTCTTTACCTTATCGTAATTGATATTACCACCATTAAACTTATAAGAAACAGTACACGAAATTCCTACTACCAGTGTGAAAACCAGCAGTGAAATTCGCATTATCTTTTTATTCCAATCCATATTCTTTTATTTTTCGGTAAAGGGTACGCTCGGATATATTAAGATCCTTTGCCGCGCTTTTTCGCTTGCCATGATGCTTTTCAAGGGCTTTGCGTATCATTTCTTTCTCGACTTCGTCCAACGAAAGCGACTCTTCCACATACTCTTCGGTATCTTGTATGTCATCGTCATCGGGACAATTGGGCTTGACCGGATGAATGATGGCAGGCACTGAGGGTGTAGGGGCTACTACCGGAGCCGGCGTATAAAACGTACCGACATTGGAGGTTACCGCTCCGCGCTCGGACATGATTTCGTGTACAAGCTTTTTCAGTTCGGTCACATCTTGTCGCATGTCAAAAAGGACCTGATATAAGATTTCACGTTCACTTTCGAAGCTCTTCCCTGTCTTTACACCAAACAGGGCAGGCAATCGCTGCGTACTCTGGGCAGGCAGATAAGATTGCAAGATAGGGGCATTAATCTCACGATTGGTCTCAATTATAGAGATTTGCTCCGTGATATTCTTCAACTGACGCACATTACCCGGCCAGGAATAAGACAGCAAAACCCGTTTGGCATCTTCGGTCAGCTGTATGGCGGGCATACGATACTTCTCTGCAAAGTCACTTGCAAACTTACGGAACAGTAACAGCACATCTTCTCCACGCTCCCGCAAAGGAGGGATCTGGATGGGCACCGTATTGAGACGATAGTATAAATCCTCACGGAAACGTCCCTCTGCAATGGCCTGGGTCAAATTGACATTGGTAGCAGCCACAATGCGGACATCCGTTTTCTGTACTTTGGAGGAGCCTACTTTTATAAACTCCCCACTCTCGAGTACACGAAGCAAACGTGCCTGCGTGGGCAAAGGCAATTCTCCGACTTCATCCAGAAAAATAGTTCCGCCGTCGGCTTCACCAAAATAGCCCTTTCGCTCACCGATGGCTCCCGTAAAAGCCCCTTTTTCATGACCGAACAGTTCCGAATCGATGGTTCCTTCAGGAATAGCACCACAGTTGACAGCAATATACTGTCCATGCTTTCGGCGACTGTATTGGTGAATGATCTGAGGGAAACTTTCCTTACCGACACCACTCTCTCCGGTTATTAGCACGGACAAATCGGTAGGTGCCACCTGTATGGCAACATCTATCGCACGCGTCAAAGCTTCAGTGTTACCAATAATACCGAACCTTAGTTTTACCTGTTGTATTTCCGCTTTTGTCATATTCGCACTAAACTCCCTTCCTGATTAAATATCATCATCTACTGTATCGAGCTTCAGTTTATCACTGTCGTCTCGTTTCTCGTAATATTGTTTACGTAACGGATTGGCATGTGCTTCCTTCTCACGTTGGCGGTTACGGAATACGTCGATCGCTACATAAATAGCCTGACGGAATGAATCTTCGCAAGCAACGCCTTTTCCTGCAATATCATAGGCTGTGCCATGCGCAGGAGAAGTGCGTATCACCGGCAAACCCGCCGTGTAGTTCACACCTTCATCCATGGCCAATGCCTTGAAAGGAGCCAATCCCTGATCGTGATACATGGCCAGTACTCCGTCAAAATGGGTGAAATTGCCCGATCCCATAAATCCGTCAGCCGGATAAGGGCCATAGCACAAGATTCCCTTGGCAGCCATTTCCTGAATAGCAGGAGAAATGATTTCCTGTTCTTCCGTACCGAGCAATCCGTCATCTCCGGCATGCGGATTCAGTGCCAACACTGCGATGCGCGGCGCACCAATCCCGAAATCCTGTTTCAACGACCGGTTGAATATGGCAAGTTTCTCCTGAATCAGTTCCTTGGTTATTGAAGAGGCTATCTCGCGAACCGGAATATGTCCTGTTACCAAAGCTACCCGGAAATCCTCTTTCATCAGGATCATCAGTGATTTTGAACCATTCCCCAGACGTTGTTCGATATATTCCGTATGTCCGGGAAAAGCAAATCCTTCGGACTGAATCGTATGCTTATTGATAGGAGCCGTCACTATGACATCGATCAAGCCTTCCCTGAACTCCTCTATCGCCTTCTCAAGTGCTCCCAAAGCTGCTTTACCGGCTTCCGGATCGGGTTTTGAGAACTCTACTTTCACCTCGTCATCCGTACAGTTGACCACGCTCAGGCGATTGTGGGCAGCTTCTGCAGCGGTATTGACAATACTGAAGTTAGTAGGCAAATCGAGCGACTTGCGGTGATATGCAGCCACTTTCGGAGAGCCGTAAATGACCGGTGTACAGAGTTCCAACATGACGGGGTCGGCAAACGTTTTTAAAATGACTTCGTATCCTACCCCGTTTATGTCTCCCTGAGTGATGCCAATTTTTATTTTGTTATCTTCCATTTTGTTATTTGTTAGTTTTCTCCTCCTGCTCTATGCCCATCGGAATCTGTTCCTGCGCCTTCTCGGTAGGAAGTTGCAAAGTATACAGAGATGCTTCCAATCGGCGCATCAGGTCACGTTTCATTTTATCGGGTGAGTAAATAAATACTTCTGTAGTGATAATACGGTGGCTGGCTTTATCCAGACGGGTGTGCGAAACAAACGGGCCACCCATGAAATCGCCCTTTATGCGCCACAGTCCGCGTGCTTCCATTGTGTAATCTCCATGAATATCAATCGGACGAACCTCTACGGTAGACGAATCAGTCGCCATGTACATACCCTCTTTGGCACCCGGAATATTAGCCTTCATCACTGAATCTCGCTTATGGATAAAGAACTCTTTCGTAAAGGTATCCTTATCTGTATACGGGTAAGAGTAGATTACAAAGTTCTGGTCTCCGGTAGCGGCATTAGTACCTGCCCAGAAAAAGTCTTCTCCTGTCTTCGAACTGCTCAGTTCGGCCGGAAGCCAGATATCACTGTTGAACATGCTACCTACTTTCGTCGAAATATAGTCATTATGATTTTTCTCCAGGAAAGAGATCTGACGGTTCATTTCGGCACGGGTAAAGAAGTCTATAATCGGCTGTTTGTTCTCTTCGACAAACTTCTCAAACGATGCCTCGTCCGGAGCCTGAATAGTCAAAATCATCTGGGGAGATGCATATACATCCTTGGCATACTTGAATTTAGGTTGGGTATAAATGTCCTGTATATCTACGATAATAATGTTGCGCACCAACTTCAGGATCGCATCAAAATCTTTGGGAGAAGTAGACATGATCCTGAACGAACGTTCCGATTGCGGAAGTCCGGGCACATCTGTATCGAGCACATTGTACAAAGCTCTACCGGCAGGACGCTCCCACACAGGCTTCTCAACCACAACGAGGACTTCATAAGCACGTCCGCTGGAAGTTGGAGTAAACACACTTTTCTTGCCGCTTTTACAAGAAAACAACACTACTGCTACAAGAGCCATACTGAGGTAAAACAGGTACTTTTTCATATGCATCAATTTTAATGTTTTCACAAATCTACGAAATGGTCGTATACTTTCATCCAATGTGCTGATAATTTATATTAATTCTTGTTACTCTCCTCCTGTTTAGCCGTCGATAACATCCCGCAAGCGGCAAAAATATCTTCTCCCCGGGAAGCCCGAATGGTAGTGAACAGTCCATGTGAGGTCAGGTAGTCACGAAATGACGTCATAGTCTCCATACCGGCACCCTCGAGGTCTACCCCAGGAATGGCATGAAACCGGATTAAGTTCACCCGGCAGTCAAGCCCACGCAGCAATTTCAACAGCTCCTTAGCATAAATCAGCGAATCATTGACGCCCTTAAAAACAATGTATTCAAACGAAAGTCTGCGCTGTTTACTAAAATCATAGTTTTTTAACAGATCG
Organism: Bacteroides fragilis NCTC 9343; assembly: GCF_000025985.1. NCBI lineage: Bacteria > Pseudomonadati > Bacteroidota > Bacteroidia > Bacteroidales > Bacteroidaceae > Bacteroides > Bacteroides fragilis. The sequence goes on along the minus strand of NC_003228.3, from coordinate 1,247,728 downwards.
ACCATTTCTTTAATCGAGAAAGCCCTTTCGGCCGGCATCAGCTCAGAACGTTGTGAAGGAAAAGGAGAATGCAGGCTGATAGCCAGATGACATTCGCTTTCTTCAATAAAGCGTTGAAGTCCTTTCCGCAATCCTACAGACGACAAAGTAATACGCTTGGGGCTCCATCCGTATCCATACGAAGCGGTCAGGATATGCAGTGCTTTTAATACTTCATCCAAATTATCGAGAGGCTCGCCCATCCCCATCATCACGACATTAGTCAACTTATCCCGCTCTGGCAATGCTGCGATTTGATTCAAGATCTGATTGGCTGTCAGACTTGCGGTAAATCCTTGTTTACCCGTCATGCAGAACTTACAGTTCATTTTACAGCCTACCTGAGAAGACACGCACAATGTCGCCCGATCCTCGTCCGGAATATACACCGCTTCAACAAAATGATTGTCACTCACCTGATAAAGATACTTCACCGTACCATCTACGGAACGCATCTCATCAACAGGCGCGGATATCCCCAAATCATACTCTCCCTTGAGCAACTCTCTATGCTTCAACGACAGATTGGTCATTTCATCAATAGAAGTCACTTTTTTATCGTATAACCAGGAAGCGATCTGTTTGGCTGCAAAAGCAGGCATCCCCAAATCTTTGGTGACAGATTGCAATTCGGTAAGGGTCATTCCTAAAAGCGGATATTTGGGCATATTTACTACAAATATTTATTTATTCATGCAAATGTAAGGAATAAAAGTCGATTTTAAAAAAGAGAAGGGACAAAAGTTAATAGGAAGAGGGAAAGAGATAGCAAAAAGAAAGGCCGTTCCGTGCGGAACAGCCTTTCGTATATTAAAACGATGTTATCTAAAAAACAAATCCGTTTTTAGAAGAACAGGTATCGTTTATCTTTTACATCGCCTTTCAGATAAAGATCGTTCATAAAACGACTTGCCAGACGGGCATGCATGTTTTCCAATGTAGCCTCTTCTGATTGGGCATCGAATGTTTCGTTCAGCTTATCTTTGGCATATACCTGCAACACAAACACACCGCCATTACCCTTGATAGGAGCGCTCAGCTTATTGATATCCGAAACCGAAGCGTATGCGCCTACCAGCGGCTCACTACTACGCAAAGCGGCTACATAAGCAGGCGCTGCAAATGTTACGTGTTTTACAGAATCACTTACTGCATTGGCCATCGATGTGTACTGGGCAATTGTAGTTGCATTGGCAGCCTTCATGTCGGCCATGATCTTCTCAGCTTTCTTATCACGAATGATTTCAGCTCTCAACTGATCCTGAACCTGGGCCAAAGGACGATAACCTTCTTCGATCACGCTAACCAGACCAACAACCAACATGCGGTCGCTTTCGCCACATTCATATAAGCCGGAAACTTCACCCGGTTTTGCAGCAAAGGCCCATTTCAGTGCTTCTTTAGTCCCTCTGATACCACCGATTCCGTGTTCTGAGCTATACAGATCATTTCTTTCGAGCAATTTATAGCCTGATTCTTCAGCATTGGCCGCAACCTTGTCTACTGTCGGGTTAGCTGCAATAAACTGGCTGAATTCATTATAAGCTTTATTATAAGTTTCTTTGCTGAACTCAACCGCACGCTTGATAACGGCAACTTTATATTTATCTTTCACAGCTTTCTTATCAGTCACCTGCAAAATGATATTGCCTTGTCCCAAGGCTACGTTAGAGAGTTCGTTTACTCCCAGATTGTTGATAGTGCTGATAAATTTCAAGTTATCGCCATCAACCTGTGCATTTTCGTAGTTAGCAGACGAAATCCAGTTGGATTCACCTGTTTGTCCGTACTTCTTAGCCAAAGCTGTAAAGTCGGCCCCACCCTTAATAGCAGTATAGATGCTGTCAGCCAAAGCTTTTGTTTTAGCAGCGTCTTCTGTGTAAACCTGAATCTGACGGAACTGCACAGAATCGGCAGCAGCCACTTTAGACAACACCTTGAACGAATTGATAGTATTGTCGCCTGCATTGTAGTAAGGGCCATATACTTGTCCAATCGAAGCTGAATCCATGCGTGCAACTACATCTGACGGGAAAGCTTTCTTGGTATAGTACAAATCAACATACGGATATTCCGATCCGGTAGAACGGATGAAAGTAGTATAATCACCATTGGCAGTAGCCAGTTGGTTTGTATAATCAGTCACTTCCTGCTGGATAGCAGCTCTGTCTTCTGCACTGGCTATCACCTGTACATCGATGTATTTGATGTTGCGTGTTTCAACATATTGTTTGAACTGTTCTTTCTTCTTGTTATAGAGATCTTTCAGTTCAGACTCTTTCACTGTGATAGTAGAGTCTACAATAGAAGAATAAGGAACAGCAGCCAACAGAACATCCGACTGGTTTACTCTTGCGTCGAATGCATCCTGTGCCTCAACCGGATTAGAGAAAAGAGCTTTAGTCACCAGTGCCTGGTATTTTTCCGCCAAACGGCTCTGGATCAGTGTCTTTTCTACAAATGACCAAAGTTTGTGCATTCCTTCATAGTATTCCACATATTGAGACGGCATCTTGGTCTTGTCCATTTTAGAGTAGTCAGCCAAGAATTTCTTCAACATATCTTTATCGAAAGCGCCCGTTTGAGGATTGCGGAACGGAGTCTGCTGCAGCAACGGATTCACACCTTCGTTAATGATTGATTGAATTTCAGCCTTCGAAACAGTAATACCGAGCTTCTTCGCTTCTTTTTCAATCAGTTTATTGTTCACATAGCTACGCCATACTTCGTCTTTCACCTGATTGGTCTGTTCATCATTCAATGAACTCATTCCGCTTGAGAACTTGATAACCTCGGTATATTCTTCTACCATGTTCTGGTAGTCCTGAGCAGAAAGAGTTTCTCCATTGACTTCGCCTACATCATGCGATTGGTGTGGCTGGAGAACTTTCCAGGCATCGCCCGCAATGAAAGCAAACAAAGCCAAACCAATAACGATCACCAACAGGGGTCCTTTGGATCTAATGTTTTGTAATGTTGCCATTTTGATTAATACGATTTATTTGTTATTATTATTTTCTTCATCTTTGGTTTTAGCGCACGAAGATACAAAAAATGCTAATATGCATCTATTTATTAGCTAAAAAATTACAGCTATCGATCATTATTCCATTACTTTCAGTCGGACAAGTTCGATTTTCGTTGCTGTAACCTTAATTATCTTAAACTGATATTTACCGACAGAGACCAATTCGTGCAATTTCGGAAAGCTCTGGTATTGATTCAAGATTAATCCTCCCACCGTTAGATAGTCATCGGATTCGGGAAGCTCCAGATTAAAAGTTTCGTTTACTTTTTCTATTTCCAAACGGGCTGAAAGCACGTATTCATGCTCACCGATCTGCTTACAAATATAGGAAGTGTTGTCGTGTTCGTCTTCGATGTCACCGAAAATTTCTTCAACAAGGTCTTCAAGGCTGACAATACCCGAAGTTCCTCCAAATTCATCCACTACCACGGCAATGGTCTTTTTCTGTTGCATAAACAGCTTCATCAGTTTATGGGCCGCCATCGTTTCAGGCACAATGGGAACTTCTTTCACATGATTGCGCCAATCTTTCGGGCTACGAAACATTTCGGACGAATGAATGTATCCCACCACATTATCTATATTACCATCGTAGACAATTATTTTTGATATACCGGACTCAACAAACCGGCCTTTAAGTTCTTCAAGGGATGTATCCAGCGCAACAGCTACCACTTCTGTCCGTGGAACGATGCAGTCGCGTATCTTGACCGCCGAGAAGTCGAGTGCATTCTGAAAGATTTTCACTTCCGTGTCCAGAGTTTCCTCACTTTCGGCATTGTCTATACTCGACTGGACAAAATAATCCAGATCTACCTTACCAAAGGCTTTCGCAGAGGCTTCCTTGTTCACTTTCATCCCAAACAGGCGAAGAAAGAGGTAAGAGACTCCCGACGAAAATTTAGATATAGGATAGAGAACAACATAACAGATGAAAAGAGGAACTGCACAGACATTCAGGGCCAGATTGGGATTGATCTTAAAAAGCGTTTTGGGCAGAAACTCTCCTGTCACCAAGATGATCAGTGTGGAGATCACGGTCTGTACCAATACCATTACAAAATGATTGGTGATCCATCCGGCCAGCAAATTGTCGCCGATAATCTGTGCCATCAATATACCATAGATAACCAGAGCGATGTTATTCCCGACCAGCATGGTCGAAATAAAATCATTGGGATTCCGGAAGAATAGCGAAAGGATACGCGATGATACCCCTCCTTTCCGGTCCATTTCAAAACGAAGTTTGTCTACCGAAACAAAAGCAATCTCCATTCCCGAAAAGAAAGCAGAAAATGCCATCGTAATCAACAGGTAAATAATGATGCTCATAGTTAGTTTACAGAATCTGTTTTTGCCTTTTCGGCATCTTCATCGATATATACTATACCGGATATGTTATGAACAACCGGCTTCATAAACTGATCGTCTGACTCAAAGCCATATCCGGTCATAATCTGATCCGGTTTTTCCATCCGGACAAACTTATCGGTATACACTTTCTTGGTGGCTTCATTCCAATATAACAACTCGGTGGTCACATGATCGCCCTTCAGACTCTTAATATCTACATTTCCAATAAGTTTCCAAAGCCGGTCACGATCATAATAATAAGCCGTATCCGCCTTTATACTCGCATCTATATGAAATAGCGAATCGAACTGTTCCAGATAAATGCCCTTCTCAAAAGCCCAATACGAGGGTTTCTTCTTATCAAAGATCAACCATTCTTCAGTGTTGACCCGGTAACGTGTGACACCGGAATCGGATATAAGGGTCGTTACCCCCCGTGTATCCATAACAGGCAGTGAATCCCGCTCGGTAATGGCATCGGCCATCGCCTTATTTCTCCCGCCACAGGAAGAAAATAAAAGAAGCACAACAATTGCCCCGAAGACAATTGTTATGCTCAAACTTTTATTTAATAAACTGTTACTTTGTTGTCGCAACATAGATTTATCTGATCGTTGTAGACTCTCCAATCCAACCACCGATAGTGATGCGGTCGCCGGCTTTGTAGCCCAACATAAACAAGTCTTTAGCCTGCGGAGTATAAGCGGAATATCTGCTGATCATTTTGTTAACTTCTTCTGTTACACTCGGATCTACAGATTTAGCTTTCTGCAATTTGTCGATAACAGCAAAATAAGTACACTTGTTCAAAGCCGATTCATCACTCCAGTTAGGACTCATAGCATACAAGTTAGCGATAAGGATATAAGGAGCACCATAGTTTTCATTGAAGCTGATTGCTTTCTGAGCATAAGATCTTGCCTGAGACAATTTCTTGGCAGTAGTCAAAACACTGGCAGCAGCATAAGCCTTTTCTGCTTTCTTTGCATTGTCTGTCTCAAGGTTGATCGCTTCGTCAAAGAACTTCACAGAACCATCGATATCCCCTTTCTTATAGGCCTGGTATGCACATCCGGTAGCAGCCTCAGCCGAAGGCTCAATCTTGTATACATAGAATGAAGCCTGCTGATAAGCGTCGCTATCCGTACACTTCATCATCTTCATAATGCTGATGACTTTCTTCAAATAATTCAAATCAGTCTGATTCGTTTCTACCTTAGGTCCATAGATACCTTGCAGTGATTCGCAATCGGCAGTACCGCTGTTAATGAACAGAGCTACCAGATTATCTTTGATACCTCCGAAAGCTTTCTTCACACTCTCTTTATCAGCAGCAGCTATAGCATCGTCTGCATATTCGGATGCAGCCAGATAGTCCTGAATAAACTGCTCTTTGTGAGCCGGATCTTCTTTCAGTTTATCGTGAGACATCTGCAAGAAATAGAACAATGTAGCAGCTGCAGACTCAGCTTTCGCAGCGTCCACCGATTTTTTCAACCAATCATAAGCTTGATTTACATCCACCTTCGGAGCAAATGCAATATAATCGACAGCTTTAATGCCCAGTGCTTCATCTTCCGACGATACTTTTACACCTTTTCCCAAGAATTCCTGAGTATACTTCATACGCAAATCGTGCGTATTCATCAACTCATCAAAATACTTTTTGTATTCTGCAGAGTTTCTGTCTTTGATCTGCCCCAGCAACCCTTTCAGAATTTTATAACCGTCTGTGAAGGTATAGAAACGAAGAGTCGGGCAGTTCTCCAAAACAGCTTTCCACGGAGTATAAGCATCTTTAAAGTTACCAGCTTTCACTGCTTCGTGAGAAATACTACTGTTCGAATTACAATTAGCGTCGTCCTGTGCTACCACAGTTGTTGCTCCCGCCGAAAGAAACAACACAGCCACAAGCGTTTTAATTTTCATTGTATCTAAATTTTAGTTGTTATATAATACCGTCTATTCTCTCTATTATTTAACTTTACGTTTGAAGAACCAGCCTTCATTGAACGTGATTCCGATGCTCAAACGCAATGTATTTTCATCTACCATACCGGCTTTCAGACCATGTACTTTAATATATTGAGCCGAAACGTTGATTAGCGAGCGTGAACCCGGAAGAGGTAATCCCAAACCGGCCGTTACTCCATACTCACGAGAGGCTCTCTCCCCTCCTATTTTATAATAAGGTTCCGAATAATATCCTCCGACGCGGTATTTGATATGCGCCAGATAACTACGCGAGAAACGACTCGGCATATACTCGGCACCCACTGAAATTTTCATCGCATCACAAAAAGCATTCGGCTGATTCATATAGGTCACGTCGCCCCACTTCTGCAAATTAAAATCAGCTCCCACGATCAGACGTTTGTCATACTCGTACGTAAGTCCCACCCCAAAGCTATTGGGCATTCCAAAGGTAGCCACCGTATCGACCGTATTCGTAGTGACGGCCTGCGTGCTGTTGGAGTTCGTAAGCGTCGATCTTTGTACATAAGCTTCGTTATGCAAATCTTTTTTAGGCGAGAACACTACACCTAATGTAACCGCATGCTTCCTACCCAGCTGCTGTGTGTATTGCGCGCCGAAGTCCAGCTTATAATCGCGCACGGACAAATAGTCTACATGCTGAAAAGCAAAAGCGTTGTCATTATAAGGAAAAGTAATACGCGCCTGACGCGTGATCTCCCCCCAAAAGTACGATACGTTGGCGCCGACTGAAAGGTTTTTCAGCACCTTCACTCCCAAACCTACGTAAAGCTGATGCAAGCCTCCGTCTCCGGCAAATGAAGTGACGCTCCGCGCTTCTTCCGACGCAACGTCGTTGTTCGCCTTGGCCATATTATAGCCTACACTCGAATAGGGCAGCAGACCGATACTCATGGCCACGCGCTGGTGTAGACGAAACTGCATCGCTATGTAGTCAAAACTTGAATTTTTCGCATTCAACTTGGTGCCTTCACTACTAAAGTTTGTATTTTGCATCGAAAACCCTCCGTCAAAAAGAAAGGTCAACGAATCAATAGCCGTATAAGAAGCAGGATTCAACGGATTGATATGTGATCCATCGCGCAATCCGTAAGCGATCCCTCCCATTGCTTTACTGTTTGCAAATGACTGATCAGCCAACTGACCATAGCCATATCGTGTATAAGGAGAGTTTGTATTATTTTGAGCGATTGCCACTCCGGGTAATAATATCGTGAGCAGAAGCGCACAAAGTGTCTGTTTATATCCTACCATTATTATAGTTTAATATTCTATTTAATCCTTTCAACACTAAAAATCTATCTGCAAAGATGACACTTTTTAATTTCGTATCAAAAGAAAAATCATCTCCGCCCGTTAAAAAAACCAAAAGTTCAGGATATTTATGCTTCATAGCCGCAATATACCCTGTAATTTCGTATTCTATCCCTTTCTTTACACCTGCACGAATAGCAGTTTCAGTATCTTTTCCCATATCCGGCATGCGTCCTTCGGCATGAACCAACGGCAAACGTCCGGTAAATTGATGGAGTGCTTTCAGCCGCATCCAGAGTCCGGGCGAAATATTGCCCCCATGATACTGTCCCAAAGAATCAACAAATTCGTAAGTGATGCAAGTACCCGCATCAATCACCAAAATGTCTTTACCCGGAAACTGATCATGGGCCGCCACCACGGCAGCCATCCGGTCATAACCGAGAGTTTCGGGGGTTTCATACAAGTTTATTACCGGAAGCGGCGTATGGCTGTCTAACCATAAGACGGGGACAGGAAGCTTGTTCAACTGAGCCAGCACACACTCGTTTAAGTCTATAACCGTAGCAACAATTGCTTTCCGAACATCATACTTATTACAAACAGCCTCCAAGGAATCCAGGGACTGATTAGAGTCGTAAACAACTTCTACCATAGAAGTCCGGTCGAAAAGCGCTACTTTGGCTACTGTATTTCCAATATCGATAATTAAGTTCACTTTCTCTCTGTTTGAGGGCGCAAAGATAAGAGATAAAATTTATTCAAATACCGAAATAGCGAATAAAAAAGCAGCGGCATAGAGAGAAAAATAAAAAAACGTCCCGACAGCCGATTCGGTAAAACTACTTTCCTCTCCCGAAATCTTCGCTGGAAAAGTGCGGAAAAGAGAGCCGGAAGGCATAAACAAAAACAAGCAGAAAATCCAAAAATCAGCAACGAGTTTTCATTACTGATTAATAAGCATATAGAGACAAAAAAACAGAATATCCCCCAATAGCCTACAATACAAAACAAAACAGAATATAACAAGAAGAATGGACGGAAGCTCAAAAAACTGTTGCTGCCGCTGACGACAGTCTCCCCAAAACGCACCCCGAGGAAACGCGTCACGAACAAATCGAAGTCCAGCGATCAACAGGACGAAGTCCGGCTATTCACAAACCGCAGCCCGGCAGCCGAAGGCCTGCAGCCCGACGCTCGGGGAAGCACAACCCCTGCGCTCAGGAACAAATTGCCCCGCGATTGACGAAAAGAGACAAATAAATTCATTGAACCGGCCATTTTATTCCCACAAAAGCAGTATCTTTGCCACATGAACTCAAAGTTGCGACATTTACTCCTGATTGTTTTTTCAATCTTCCCGATTCTGACATGGGGAACGGAAAGTCTGTCCACCGCTGATTCCATCCGGATCAGCTTGTTGACATGCGCTCCGGGTGAAGAAATCTATTCGCTCTTCGGGCACACGGCTATCCGTTACGAAGAACCGGCACGAGGCATCGACCGGGTATACAATTATGGCTTGTTCAGTTTCAACACCCCCAACTTCATCCTGCGTTTCGCACTCGGCAAGACCGATTATCAATTGGGGGTGGAAGATTACCGCCGTTTTGCCGCCGAATACGAATACTTCGGACGCAGTGTATGGCAGCAGACGCTCAATCTGACAGTCGAAGAACAACAACAGTTAATCACCCTTCTGGAAGAAAATTACCGCCCGGAAAACCGGATATACCGCTATAACTTTTTCTACGACAACTGCGCTACCCGTCCACGGGACAAGGTGGAAGAGAGTCTGCAAAAAAGCGGTAGCCAATTGCTCTTCAGCAATGCACACACCGAAAATGGCGAAACGAAATCTTATCGGGATATTGTCCATCAATACACGAAAGGACATCCTTGGGCACAATTCGGAATCGATTTCTGCATAGGCAGCCAGGCCGACCGCCCCATCAACGATAGACAAATGATGTTCGCTCCGTTTTATCTGATGGATGCTTTTGCCGGAGCACGCATAGCCAACACTTCAGACAACAAAGCACTGGTGACTTCCACTCAAAAAATTATTGACTGTGAACCGGATGTATCCGGCTCCACAGAAAATGATATCTGGAATATGCTGACCCCCATCCGATTGTCCCTTCTTGTGTTTATCGCAATCGGAATGGCTACCGTCTATGGTCTACGCAAGAAAAAGAGTCTTTGGGGACTGGATATCGCAGTGTTTGCGGCAGCGGGCATCGCAGGATGCATCGTCGCTTTCCTTGCTCTTTTCTCCGAACACCCCACGGTAGGCTCCAATTACTTGCTGTTTGTCTTCCATCCGGGGCATCTGCTCTGCCTCCCTTTCTTTATAAACGACGAACGAAAGCGACGCAAAAGCAGGTATCATCTACTGAACTGCATTGTTTTAACACTTTTTATAGTGCTTTTTCCGGTAATACCACAAAATTTCGACTTAGCAGTATTACCTTTGGCACTCTGTTTGCTAATACGTTCTGCAAGCAATCTTATTCTGACATACAAAAAAGCTAAATGAAAGGACTATTAACCTCCATACTGACTGTACTTACTTTTACCGGACTGCAAGCCCAGCCACTTCCATCTACCCCGAAATTAGTGGTAGGTCTCACCATAGACCAGTTACGTACGGACTATCTCGAAGCTTTTTCAACACTGTATGGCGACAGGGGATTCAGAAGGCTCTGGAAAGAAGGACGTGTGTTCCGGAATGCCGAATATACTTTCAGCGGCACGGACCGCGCATCAGCCATAGCCGCTATTTATACAGGCACCACTCCTTCGGTCAACGGCATTATCGGCAAACGATGGATGGATGTATCGACACTGCGCACTGTGAGTTGCGTCGACGACCCCGCTTTCATGGGCAATTATACAAACGAAAGCTCTTCGCCTTCCCATCTCCTGACCTCTACGATAGCCGATGAGCTGAAGATAGCCACCCGTAACGAGGGATTGGTATATGCCATCGCTCCATTCCGCGACGCTGCCATTCTTGCAGCAGGACATGCCGGAAATGGCGCATTCTGGCTCAACAACACAACCGGAAAATGGTGTGGAACGACCTATTATAGCGAGTTTCCATGGTGGGTAAGCCAGTATAACGACCGGAATGCCATCGACTTCCGCATTGCCGATATGACATGGACTCCTGTCCATCCGGTACAAAGCTACAGTTTCCTTCCCGAATGGAGAGATGCTGCTTTTAAATACAAATTTGACGACGATCGTGTCAATAAATACAAACGACTGATTACAAGCCCTTTTATCAACGATGAAATCAATACGCTGACAGAAGAACTGCTGGATAAGAGCACAATGGGGAAAGATCATGTCCCCGACATGCTGGCACTGACCTACTATGCAGGCAACTACGCCCATAAGAGTGTACAGGAATGTGCCATGGAGATGCAGGATACATACGTACGACTCGATCGGAGCATCGCCTCTTTACTGGACATCATTGACAAGAAAGTGGGTCTGCAGAATGTTGTTTTCTTTATTACCTCCACCGGATATACCGATACCGAATCACCCGACCTGGGACTTTACCGGGTTCCGACCGGCGAATTTCACCTGAACCGCTGCGCAGCCTTGCTGAACATGTATCTGATGGCTACCTACGGGCAGGGACAGTATGTGGAAGCGTACTACGATCAGCAGATTTATCTGAATCACAAACTGATCGAAGAAAAACAACTGAATCTGGCGGATATACAGGAAAAAGCCGCCGAATTTCTGATCCAATTCAGCGGAGTGAATGAAGTATATTCCGGCAAACGCCTGTTATTGGGGTCCTGGACACCGGACATCTCGATGATACGCAACAGTTTCCACCGTAAACGCTCGGGCGACCTGCTGATCGATGTATTGCCGGGCTGGAGCATCGTCAACGAAAATACATCCGACCATAAGGTGGTGCGGAAAGCGCATATTCCGTCTCCCCTTATTTTTATGGGCAGCGGCGTAAAACCAGCCGTAATCAACACGCCCGTAACCATTGACCACATAGCTCCCACCGTAGCTCACATATTGAGAATACGATCTCCCAATGCCTGTTCGGCAACTCCGATTACCGACATCCGGTAATACTTTCCGCACAAAAAACAAGGTGCAAAGCGCAAATAAATCAGCATTTTAATGTAACTTTGCGCAATTAAATCAATTTAGTAAATAATAAACATAAATAATAGATAATGGGATTTAATGAATTTTTAAGCTCGATTTTCGGAAACAAATCCACACGAGACATGAAAGAAATCCAACCCTGGGTAGACAAGATCAAAGCCGCTTACCCGGAGGTTGCTAAGCTTGACAATGACGGCCTCCGTGCAAAAACAGAGGAACTTAAAGAATACATCCGTAACTCGGCAAGTAAAGAACGCGCCAAGGCCGATGAACTCAGAGCCGGCATCGAAAATGTAGAGCTGGAAGACCGCGAAGAGGTATTTGCTCAGATCGACAAAATCGAAAAAGAAATATTGGAAATATATGAAAAAGCACTCGATGAAGTATTACCGGTTGCTTTCTCTATTGTAAAAGAATCGGCCAAGCGTTTCTCTGAAAACGAAGAAATAGTGGTGACGGCCACTGACTTTGACCGCAAATTGGCAGCAACCAAGGACTTTGTCCGCATCGAAGGTGACAAAGCCATCTGGCAAAACCATTGGAACGCCGGCGGCAACGACACGGTGTGGAACATGGTTCACTATGACGTACAGTTGTTCGGTGGCGTGGTACTGCACAAAGGTAAAATTGCCGAAATGGCAACAGGTGAAGGTAAAACCTTGGTGGCTACCCTCCCCGTATTCCTGAATGCACTGACCGGAAACGGCGTACACGTAGTAACCGTGAATGACTACCTGGCAAAACGTGACTCCGAATGGATGGGACCGCTTTACATGTTCCACGGACTCAGCGTAGACTGCATCGACCGTCATCAGCCTAATTCCGACGCACGCCGCCAGGCCTATCTGGCAGATATCACATTCGGAACGAACAATGAATTCGGTTTCGACTACTTGCGTGATAACATGGCCATCAGCCCGAAGGACCTGGTACAGCGCCAGCACAATTATGCTATCGTCGACGAGGTGGACTCGGTATTAATCGATGATGCCCGTACTCCGTTGATTATCTCCGGCCCCGTGCCTAAAGGCGAAGACCAACTTTTTGATCAACTCCGCCCGTTGGTAGAGCGACTCGTGGAAGCACAAAAAGTATTAGCAACCAAATACCTCTCAGAAGCCAAGAAACTTATCAACTCGGACGATAAGAAAGAGGTGGAAGAAGGATTCCTTGCGCTGTTCCGCAGCCACAAGGCACTGCCTAAAAACAAGGCGTTGATTAAATTCCTCAGTGAACAGGGTATCAAAGCCGGTATGCTGAAGACGGAAGAGATCTACATGGAACAAAACAACAAGCGCATGCACGAAGCGACAGATCCATTGTACTTCGTTATTGATGAAAAGCTGAACAGCGTAGACCTGACAGACAAAGGTGTCGATCTGATCACAGGCAACTCGGAAGATCCGACTCTATTCGTTTTGCCGGACATTGCCGCCCAACTTTCCGAACTGGAAAATGAACATGGATTGAGCGACGAACAAAAGCTTGAAAAGAAAGATGCCTTATTGACCAATTATGCCATCAAGTCAGAACGCGTACACACCATCAACCAGTTGTTGAAGGCATATACCATGTTTGAGAAAGACGATGAATATGTAGTGATCGACGGACAGGTGAAGATTGTTGACGAGCAGACAGGACGTATCATGGAAGGCCGCCGTTACTCGGACGGACTGCACCAGGCCATCGAAGCCAAAGAAGGTGTGAAAGTGGAAGCTGCCACACAGACATTTGCTACCATCACGCTGCAGAACTACTTCCGCATGTACCACAAACTCTCGGGTATGACCGGTACGGCCGAAACAGAAGCCGGTGAGTTGTGGGACATCTACAAACTGGATGTAGTAGTGATTCCGACCAACCGCCCGATAGCCCGTAAGGATATGAACGACCGCGTTTACAAGACGAAACGTGAAAAATATAAAGCCGTAATCGAAGAGATTGAACAGTTGGTTCAAGCAGGACGCCCGGTATTGGTGGGTACTACTTCGGTAGAAATTTCCGAAATGCTGAGCAAAATGCTGACAATGCGCAAGATCGAACACAATGTGCTGAATGCGAAACTCCACCAGAAGGAAGCAGACATTGTTGCCAAGGCCGGTTTGAGCGGTACAGTTACTATTGCTACCAACATGGCGGGCCGTGGAACGGACATCAAGCTGAGCCCCGAAGTAAAAGCGGCAGGCGGTCTGGCAATCATCGGTACCGAACGCCACGAGTCACGTCGTGTAGACCGTCAGTTGCGTGGTCGTGCAGGACGTCAGGGTGACCCGGGTTCATCTGTATTCTTCGTTTCACTGGAAGATGACCTGATGCGTCTCTTCTCTTCTGACCGCATCGCCAGCGTGATGGATAAACTGGGATTCCAGGAAGGTGAAATGATCGAACATAAAATGATTTCAAACTCCATCGAACGTGCACAGAAGAAAGTAGAAGAAAACAACTTCGGTATCCGTAAACGTCTGTTGGAATATGACGATGTGATGAACAAACAGCGTACGGTGGTTTACACCAAACGCCGCCACGCCCTTATGGGTGAGCGTATCGGAATGGATATCGTCAATATGATCTGGGACCGTTGCGCGGCCGCAATCGAAAACAATGCAGACTACGAAGAATGTAAACTGGACTTGCTCCAAACACTCGCAATGGAGGCTCCTTTCACTGAAGAGGAGTTCCGCAACGAGAAAAAGGACAAGCTGGCAGACAAAACATTCGATGTGGCAATGGCTAACTTCAAGCGCAAGACAGAACGTCTGGCACAAATAGCCAACCCTGTCATCAAACAGGTGTACGAAAATCAAGGGCACATGTACGAAAACATCCTGATTCCGATTACAGACGGAAAACGCATGTACAACATCTCTTGTAACCTGAAAGCGGCTTACGAAAGTGAATCGAAAGAAGTAGTGAAATCATTTGAAAAATCAATTCTTCTTCATGTCATTGACGAATCCTGGAAAGAAAATTTACGCGAACTGGATGAACTGAAACACTCGGTGCAGAACGCAAGTTATGAACAGAAAGACCCGCTGTTGATCTACAAACTGGAATCTGTGACTCTGTTTGACAACATGGTAAACAAGATCAATAACCAGACAGTGTCTATCCTGATGCGCGGTCAGATTCCCGTAGCCGAGCCTACAGAGGAACAGCAAGAAGCAGCCAGACGCGTAGAAGTACGTCAGGCAGCTCCTGAACAACGCCAGGACATGAGCAAATATCGCGAACAAAAACAAGACCTGAATGATCCGAATCAGCAGGCTGCTGCCCAGCAGGATACTCGCGAAGCCGTAAAACGCGAACCGATCCGCGCTGAAAAGACAGTGGGGCGCAATGATCCTTGTCCGTGCGGAAGTGGAAAGAAGTACAAAAACTGCCACGGACGGAACAGTTAAGTAACAAAGAACTTACAACTCCTTAATAAAAGCCTCGAACGGTTAAAAACTGTTCGAGGCTTTTCTATATTCAACCAAAATCGTATTTTTGTTCTTTTAGAAAAGTAAAAAAACAGGCTATGACAAAATATCCGTATATACTGTTCGTATTGCTCCTCGCGTCTTTCAGTTCCTGCCAGACTGTTGAGCAACTTTCCATCGATTATATGCTCCCCGCAGAGATCAGTTTTCCTAACGAACTGAAACGAGTGGCAGTCGTAAACAATGTGAGCGACACTCCGGATAACACCTTACCACCCAAGGATAATACAATAAAAAATAAAAATGAACTCAGCCGTGCAGTAGCCTATCACGAGGGACAACCCGCACTCACTACCGAAGTATTGGCCAAAGCTATTGCCGAACAGAACTATTTCAATGAAGTCGTAATCTGCGATTCGGCCCTGCGTGCACGTGATTTCACACCCCGTGAATCGACTCTCAGCCAAGAGGAAGTTCAGACCTTGGCACAGTTTCTGGACGTGGATTGCATCATCTCACTGGAAAACCTGCAGATGAAATCGACACGGGTTCTCAGTTACATCCCCGAATGGAACACTTATTACGGCACATTGGATACGAAGGTTTACCCAACGCTGAAAATCTATCTGCCGGGACGAAAAAGCCCGATGGTAACCATCAACACCCATGACAGCATTTTTTGGGAAGAATATGGAAATACCGAAGGGTTTGTCCGCTCACGCCTGCCGGATGAAAGACAAATGATACGCGAAGCTTCTGAATTTGCCGGTTCCGTGCCGGTAAACAGAATATTACCTTACTGGAAAACGGCCAATCGATATTATTTCATCAATGGCTCTGTAGCTATGCGCGATGCTGCCGTTTATGTGAAAGAAAACGAATGGGAAAAAGCATCCAAACTGTGGGAACAGGCTTTTAAAGCAGCCAAGAACGACAAAAAGAAAATGCGTGCAGCCTTCAACCTGGCTCTATATTACGAGATGAAAGACAGTGTGGAAGAAGCACACAAATGGGCTGTCACTGCACAGGAACTGGCCCGTAAAATAGACAAAATCGACACGTTGAAGAGAAACGATATAGACTTGAGCGAAATCCCCAACTACTACCTGACCAGCCTTTATGTGAATGAATTAAAGGAAAGGAGCAACGGATTGGGCAAATTAAAAGGCCAAATGAGTAGATTTAATGAGGATTTTTAAAGAAATCATGCAAAGGTTCTTATTTTTTTTATACCTTTGAGCTAAATAAAAAGAGCTAAAAGATATGAAACTTAGTCAGCAATCACAAGCCATTATCGAATCTGCGATTCAAAAAGCAATCAACAAATATACCTGTGGATGCGAACAGACCATCGTCACAGATATCCATATTCAACCGAATCAGAATTCCGGTGAACTCTTTATCTATGACGATGAAGATGAAGAACTATCCAGTGTAACCATCGATGAATGGACAGCCTACGAAGGGGACGACTTTTGCGAAGATGCTGAAAGAATTTTCCGTACCGTGCTTTGCCGCATGAAAGAGAACGGGAGCTTCGATAAGTTAACCATCCTCAAACCCTACTCCTTTGTGTTGGTAGACGAAGACAAAGAGACGATCTCAGAGCTTCTGCTCGTAGATGACGACACACTGTTGGTGAACGATGAACTATTGAAGGGACTGGACAAAGAATTGGACGACTTCCTGAAAGACCTGTTGGAGAAATAATCCTCTTTTTTTCATTATATAGTAAAAGAGGCCATCCGAATGATTCGGATAGCCTCTTTTTGATATACAGTTTGTATAATCAAAATCTCGTCACTTTGTCGGAGTGAGCTTTCAGATACTCAAAACGATTGATCAGTTCACCCAACTTTTTAGGATACTTCTCGGCCAGATTCTTTTGTTGACCGATGTCTGACTTCAAATTATACAACTTATAACCGTAACCCAAACCGATGAAGTCACCGTCTTCCTTGCTATAAGGATTGTAATATGGAGGAATCAGCGCCCAATCTCCCTGACGATAGGCATAATTGAACATTCCCTCAATAACCAACTCTTTACGCCCTTTTTTACTCTTGCCCAGAAAAGCATCGAGTGTGTTTTCGCTATCTACCTTGTCCGGATAAGTCTGTCCCAAAAGAGAAGCAAACGAGGCCAATAGGTCCATCTGACAGACAAATACATCTGACACCTGAGGCTTCACCTTTGCAGGCCAACGAAGCATGAACGGTATACGGGTACCACCGTCGAACATACTTGTTTTACCCCCTCTCAACGGACCGGCTATTTTGTGATCACCCACCAACTCTACCGCATCATCTTGATAACCATCATCGAGCACCGGACCATTGTCACTCGTCAGAATCACAATGGTATTCTCCGCCAATCCCAACTTATCCAACTCTTTCAGGAACTGATCAACACACCAGTCTGCCTCCAGAATCACATCACCACGGGGTCCCATGCCTGACTTTCCTACAAAACGTTCATTGGGAACACGAGGTACATGCGGTTGGTGAAGTCCGTAATAAAGGAAGAAAGGCTTGTCTTTATTGTCATCTACAAACTGCCTGGCCTTGTCCAGGAATAATCCTGCCATTTCTTCATCTTTCCATTGTGCAGCCTTCCCACCTTTCTGGAAACCAATGCGGGGAACTCCATTCACAATAGAGCCTGCATGTCCCACACTGGGATGCATGCGCAACAATTCGGGGTTCTCTTTACCGGTAGGTTCACCGGGGAAGTTTTTCCGGTAATCCACATAAAGAGGGTCATTCGGATCCAATCCGACAACTCTTCCATTTTCCAGAAAGACGCAAGGAACGCGATCATTGGTTGCTGCCTGAATAAACGAATAGTCGTAACCGATCTCAGCGGCTCCGGGATGCACCTCCTTATTCCAGTCCACATGCCCATCTCCTAAGCCGATGTGCCATTTACCGACAGAACCGGTAGTATATCCCGCCTGCTTCATAAGTTTAGGCAACGTTATTTTTTGAGTATCGATAATCAATGCGGCGTTACCCGGTAAGATTTTAGCGTCCACATTGCTCCAGGGATATTTCCCGGTCATCACCGAATAACGGCTGGGGGTAGATGTGGCCGCAGTACAAAATCCCTGCGTAAACCGAATACCTTCGTTGGCTATACGATCCATACCCGGAGTTTGAATCCGGTGTGCGCCATAACAACTTAAATCTCCGTATCCCAAGTCATCGGCGACAATCAGGATGATGTTGGGTTGTTTCTCTGTTTGTTCCTGGGCAGGCTGAGGTACGGCCAAGGCACTTACCGGCAAAGACACCCCTGCCACTAATCCCAATGTGCAGTTCAGCAATTTCATTCGTTCGTTTGTCATATCAATTTTGTTCATGAGTAATTTCCAATAAGGTCTGTCAGATCCGGATACAAAGATAGCCAACAATCTTATTCAGATACGAAAATAGTGAGATTAAATCGAAATGATATCCCTTAAAAAACGAGAGTGTGCCTCACGAGACACACCCTCTTCAATACCTCAGCGGCTATTTTGTTTAGGGCTTCAGGTTTTTCATCCGGACATGTCTCAATATATTCTGGAGTTCAAAAACCAGATCCGGATGGAGAGAAGCTACATTCTTCTGTTCTGCCACATCGTCTACCACGTGATATAACTGCGGTGTACTCAGATTTCCGGTTTCTATCTTCGGTCCCCAGGTAATCATGGCCGGTCCGTCATTGGGCTCAATGTACTTCCAGTCCTTGGTGCGGACTGATAATGTATGATTGGAAGCCTGCTCTATCACCCAGGAACGGTCGGACTGGTTTTTGCCCAACCAAGTATCGAGGTAGTTAAAGCTATCGGGTGCCGCTCCCTTCGGCAGCCCGGCTCCTACCAATGAAGCCAAAGAGGCAAACCAGTCGATCTGCGAGACCAAAGCGTTGGAAACCTGTGATGAAGCAGCTCCCTTCGGCCATCTTACAATGGCAGGAATACGAGTTCCCCCTTCAAAAGCACTGTACTTATTACCACGCAACGGTCCTGCGGGACTATGACCGTTCAGCAATTCTTCCGCACGATCCTGATAGCCGTCATCGACAACCGGACCATTGTCACTGGACAGAATAATTAGCGTATTTTCTGACAGTCCCAGTTTATCAAGGGTTTCCATGATCTGGCCTACACTCCAGTCGAACTGCACGATGGCATCTCCACGCAATCCCATCGGGTTCTTTCCACGAAAACGGTCGTGCGGGAAACGGGGAACATGTACATCGTTTGTAGCAAAATACATAAAGAAAGGTTCGTCTTTATGCTCACGGATAAAGCCGATGGCATGTGAAGTGATTGAATCGGCAATATTTTCATCTTTCCACAAAGCCTTGCCGCCCCCTTTCATATATCCGATACGGCCGATACCATTGACGATGGCCATGTCGTGTCCATGGCTCGATTTCAGATTGAACAGCAATTCCGGGTGATCTTTTCCCAACGGTTCCCCCTCGATCGGCTTACGATAGCTGACTTCAATCGGAGCAGAAGGGTCATAATTGGCCACTTTACCATTTTCTATAAAGACACACGGAACACGATCGGCTGTTGCAGCCATTATATAAGAATAATCAAAACCTATATCTCCTAAAGCAGTCGGCAGAGGAGCATTCCAATCCTGTTCTCCATCCTTATCGCCCAACCCCAAATGCCATTTGCCGATGGCCGCCGTAGCGTAACCGGCATTCTTAAACATATCAGCCATCGTATAGCGTTCGGGACGGATAATCATCCCTGCATTGCCTGCTGCAATATCAGTGCCCGGACGACGCCAGGCATATTCTCCGGTAAGCATAGAGTAACGCGAAGGAGTACTGGTAGCAGCCGTAGCATGCGCATTGTTAAAGCGAATACCTTCAGCTGCCAAACGGTTTACATTCGGAGTCTGCACATTCTTTGCACCATAACACTCCAAGTCGCCATAACCGAGGTCGTCGGCATAGATAAACACGACATTAGGAAGTTGCCGATCATTGATTTTTTGCTTGGCTTTTCCTCCCTTCTGACCGGTAGCAGCCATCAGGCATGCTACCGGAGAGAGACAAGCCAATAATACATATTGTCTCATTTTTTAAACTATTAAATTAGTCACGTAAATTCGGGTTAATATTTTGCTCGGACTGAGGGATCGGCCATGTATAATCCGTCGGATTACGGAAAGCACGTTTGCCCACATACCAGCGGTAGTTTCCTGTCGGGTCAACCTCTTTGGTCGTAGTCGCATACTGAGTCGAACCCGGGTAAGGCGCACCCCAAATTTTCTGGGACAATACTTCGTGTGCAATTCCCCATCTCATGATATCCCAGTAACGGATACCTTCCATAGCCAACTCGATGCGGCGTTCGTGACGCACGATTTCACGAAGCTTCGCAGGAGTTACCTCGGTTACCGGAGGCATGTTCACACTTGCACGTCCTCTCACTGCATTGATAGTCTCGTCCAATATTCCTTGAGTGATCGTTTGATTATCTTCAACCAGGCATTCCAGATAGCCCAACAACACTTCGGCATAACGAATAACCGGAGTCAGTCCGTTTGCGCTCTGTACATCGTTTATAGGTGTCGATTCTTCAAAATATTTCCTCATCATAAAGCCAGTTCTGGAAGCCTCGCTCGTATAATCGAGCTTCTCCTTCTTGGCTGCACTGTAGTCAGGACTCATCTTATACTCTGTACCCATAAAGATGGCACCGTTATAGTAAATTGTATAATCCAGACGCGGATCGCGATCCTTTCCTAAATTAGACGGGTCATATCTCGGATCATCATAGCTGAAAGGAGTTCCATCCTTAAATTCATACGATTCGTATAAATCAGCAGCCGGATTGACCAGGCTCCATCCCCCGTCTTTAGCAGAAAGTGCATGCTGCGGCAGACCGGTACCCAGATAGTTTTCCAAATACTGGATGTAGAAAATATTCTCCTTGTTCGAAGTTCCGGTAGAAGGATAAAACAGCTCCTGATAGTTGGCGTTTATCGCATTATCTCCCAATTCCATAATATCGTGGAAAGCCTTTGCTCCACTTTTCCAGTCTTTCTGCAACATGCAGGTACGTCCGAGAAAAGCAAGAGCGGCCTGCTTACAAGCACGTCCGGCTTCTCCCGCCGGAATGGCAGAGAAACGAGGTAAATCGGCCGCAGCTGCTGTAAATTCGGTTACACACCATTTCAGGATATCGGCCTGTGAGGTCTTTGTCACATTGTTGGCTTCTTCACCCGTCAGCACATTCTCTACCAAAGGAACATTTTTGAAATAGCTGGCAAGGTAAAAATACTGTGTCGCACGCAGGAAACGGGCTTCCGCAATCATCCGTGTTTTCTTTTCCGATTCCGAGCTATTCTGGATACCGACCAAGAAACGGTTACAATAACCGATCCGCTTATAAGACGTCTCCCAATACCTTTTAATAAAAGCATTGTCCGCAGTCAGGTTTCCACTCGAAATCTTAAAGAAAGGATTGTTCTCTCCCCGACGGTCAAAAGCGTTATCCGAAAGATGCTCCATCATAATCATTCCGTGATAGGACCAC
This sequence comes from Bacteroides fragilis NCTC 9343, assembly GCF_000025985.1. NCBI lineage: Bacteria > Pseudomonadati > Bacteroidota > Bacteroidia > Bacteroidales > Bacteroidaceae > Bacteroides > Bacteroides fragilis. Next base: position 1,225,941 of record NC_003228.3, on the reverse strand, counting down.
CAATCCGAAGGGTTATACTCTACGCCGTCTGTCAGGCTTCCTCTATACAGAGAAGTCAATGCCAATTCCGCATTCGATTCGCTATTCCAAAAAGTCTCTTCGGACAAGTCTGTCAGTGGATAGCGCTCTAAATCACAAGCTTGAAACAGTCCTGCCGCCAATGCCAATGCTACTATATATTTTAAACTCTTCATCTTACATCAAAATTTTAAGGTTAAACCAAATGTATAAGTTGACAGAATAGGATAATAACTACCGTCTGTATTAATTTCCGGATCCCAGCCTTTACGATATCCGCTGATGGAGAATGGATTATCAAGTGATATATAAAAACGAAGGTTGGAAGAACCGAACTTCTGAGTTATACGTTTGGGCAATGTATATCCTAACTGGATATTTCTCACTTTGAGATAAGAGGCATCCAAAATCCAGAAGTCAGAGCCCAGCGTATTGTTGCTACCTGCATTCGACATCACTTCGAGACGAGGATATTTAGGATATCGGTTCGACTGATTATTCGTCCAGGTTTCTTCTGCCTGCCATTTCTGAATATTGCCTTCCTGGAAGAAAGCATAACCGGCATAATTGGTCAACTGGCCTTTTACCTTGGCCACTCCCTGAAGCAATATATTGAAATCAAATCCCTTATACTCCGCACCCAGTCCTAAGCCAAACGTATACTGAGGTATCTTTGATCCTAAATAAGTTTTATCGGATTCGTCCACCTTTCCGTCACCGGAGATGTCCACATAGCGTAAATCACCGGCTTTGGAGTTAGGAGCAATCTTGCTCTGATCGTGCCATTCTTTTACTTCGTCATCGGTCAGAAATACGCCATCCGTCTTATAGCCATAAAACATATTCATCGGATAACCCAGGAACAGGTCGCTACCGTTACCTATCATTCCGCTTTTCTGTTCCACATCTCCTACACCCAGGCTGATCACCTTGTTTTTAATTATCGAGAAGTTTCCATTCACATGATAACTAAACTCACCAATCTTGTTCTGATGACCGATCTCAAACTCCCATCCTTTGTTCTCAAGGCTTCCTGTATTGACCTGCGAAAGTCCCAGACCAAAGATAGAAGAGTAACTTGCACTCGGTTTATAGAGAATATCTGTCGTTTTACGATAGAAGTAAGCAGCGTTGAATGTCAATTTATTGTTCCAGAAAGCTGTTTCAATACCGACATCGGTGGTACGGGTCTTTTCCCATTTCAGTGTAGGATCGACATAAGTGGTCACTGCGGCTCCTTGTGTATACACACCTCCGAATACATAGTTCATCGCCTTTCCAAGTGCGTAAGTGGACTGATAAGGATAGTTACCGATATTATTGTTACCCAGGATACCGTATGATGCTTTCAGTTTCAAGTTATCAATAAAACTCAGTGACTCTGCTTCTTTGAAGAACTGTTCTTCCGACAGACGCCATCCTACAGCAACAGATGGGAAGAAACCGAATTTATTATCTGTCGGGAAACGGGAAGAACCATCATAACGCATAGTGGTTTCAAACAGGTAGCGTTGGTCATAGTTATAGGTCAAACGTCCGAAGACAGACATAATAGCCCAATCGTAACCTCCGCCGGAGTTAGTCTGGCCATCGGCTCCTCCTGCATTCAGATAAGGAACTTCATCCGAAGGAAAGTTCAAGCGGCTTCCCCCTACAGTTCTCTGTGATTCGTCTTCCCAAGTATAACCGACCAACACAGACAAATCATTTTTGCTGAACTTCACGTTATAATCGGCCAATGCCTGGAATGTCTTATAGACCGTTTTGTACATGGTATCCGATAGAGAAGAAGGTCCCAGTTTCTTGCCGCCCGTAATCTCCATTGCCGAACGATAGTGACGAATCTGCTGACCGGTATAGTTATATCCTCCGATAGCTTTCAGCGTTAAGCCTTTCACAGGTGTGAATGCCAACTCGACATTAGAACGGAACTTATCGAAGTTTTCATCATAAAAAGAGCCGCTGTCCAGCCATGCCAATGGTGTTCCGAGTACCTTCGGTCCTAAGCCGTAAGATCCGTCTTCCAATTTAGTTGCCCATAATCCGGGAAAACGAAGTGCATTACTTGAGAAAGCTTTAAATCCGGCAGAGTCCATTCCACCCGGAGTAGAAGGTTCGCTCCGTTTAGAAACGACTCCACCCAAACGGGTAGTCAGTGTCAGGTTTTTAGCCAACTCTGTAGTCAGATTCACTCTGCCGTTGTAACGGTCGTAGTGATTGTGTTCCATCAGACCATTCTGTTTTACATAGCCGAAAGAAACCATATACTGTGTCTTATCATTTCCTCCGTTCACGGTCAGTTCATGACCGGTTTGCAGTCCTTTGTTGCCCAGAAGTTTATCCAGATAATGTTCATTAGGATAATTATACGGATCTGATCCATCCTTATACTTCTGAATCTCCTCCGCCGAATAGACTTCCTTACCCATAGCCTTATTATATAATTCCGCATATTCCCAGGAATCGCACATTTCCGGTAGTTCGGTAGCTTGATTGAAGCCTACATATCCGTTATAACTTACGGTAACTTTACCTTTCTGGCCACCTTTTGTTTTTACCAGTACAACCCCATTCGCAGCACGCGAACCATAAATGGCGGCCGACGAGGCATCTTTCAATATAGAGATACTTTCAATATCTGCCGGGTTCAAATCATTCAGACTGCCGGGAAGTCCATCGACCAGTACCAAAGGATCGGGAGTCGCTCCGAAAGAGCCTACACCACGTACCCGAATCGTACCCTGGTCTTGTCCCGGATTACCGCTCGACTGTGTGATCGTCACTCCGGAGAGTTGTCCGGTCAGCATATTCGAAACACTGGGTGCAGTTCTGGATTCAAGTTTTTTGCTATCCACAGCAGCAATTGAACCAATCACGTTCACCTTCTTCTGTGAACCGTAACCTACCACAACAACTTCTTCCAAAGCCTGGGCATCTTCTTTCATTGTCACATTCAATGGTTTTCCTGCAATGACCTTCAGTTCCTGAGGCTGGTATCCGATGTAGGAAATCTCGATCACTGCCTTATCTGAACTGACCGATAGAGAGAAATCACCCTGCAAATTGGTAACCGTACCATTGGTGGTCCCTTTCTCAACGATACTGGCACCAATCACCGGTTCTCCGTTGACATCGACTACTTTTCCCGAGATTTTCACCGCTTGTTGTTGCTTCGATGTCATTTCAGTAGACAAAATAATCTTTTTGTCCAAAACGGAGTATTTCACGTCAGTCCCTTCAAAGATTTTATCCAGTACTTTAAATATATTACTTTTATCAACCGAAACAGAAACAACTCTTTTCAGATTGACATGTTTGTTATTAAAGAAAAAGCCAAAGCCCGATTGCTTTTCTATTTCTTTCAGAACTTTCTCTACAGTTTGATTCTGTGCATCAATACTGATTTCCACCTTTTGTGCGAAGCTGTCTGTCGCATGCACAAAACTCATAGAGCAAATTAGGAATAGGATGAATAGTCGCATAGTTCTTGGAATTTTTTTCGAGGTCAGCCAAAGCGAAGACTTTACCACCCGTAACAATTGGATGCTAAAATAATTTTGCATAATTTTGTATTGACTTAAAGTTAAAAAATAGTTTATCTCAGCTTGTCGCCAAACAAGCTCACAAGGTTTACTCTTTTACGTATGGATTAGATACGCCAATATCTTTCCATACGTTTTTGGCATTTTAAGGAGGTTTGTCTTTCATAAGCATTTCATTTTAAAGGTTAATCAATAAACTTCTATTATACTTCGTTCATCCCGAATATCAGGACTTTCCAAATATCTCCACTGTATCTTGGACGAGATTTTAAAATACTCCAGAATACGTTCCAACCGCTGTTCAGTAAATGTGCCTGTAAAGGCATTAGTCTTCAAACGGGCATTCTTTAGTTTAAATGTTACATTAAAGCGCTTCTCGAGCATCCTCAGTGCTACATCCAACGGAGTGTTATTAAATATAATCTTACCATCTTTCCAGGCGGTTTCGGACAGGCAGGATGTTGCGTACAACTGTACATCACCATTGGTCGAACTGTAGACCAACCTTTGTCCGGGTTTCATAACCACTTTCTTGGCCAGATAGTCTTTATCACTAAAATGAAAGCAGACCTGCCCTTCCACCAATGTTGTCGAAACATCCGGCTCGTCTTCATAAGCCTCCACATTGAAGTGTGTACCCAGCACTTCTATCTGCGATGAATGCGGGGCGGAAACTACAAACTTCTTTTTCAAATCCTTCGCTACCGCAAAATAAGCTTCTCCCTTTAATTCGACATTTCGTATATCGCCTTCAAAAACAGAAGGATAACGCAAAGAAGACTCCGAATTGAGATAGACAACCGTACTATCGGGCAATACCACCGAGGTTGTCATCCCCGGGTTGGTTTTTATTTCCATCATCTGGCACACAGCAGATTTCCCATTGTGCATATATTGCACCAGAAAAGCAACGGACAACGGGATAAATAAGATAGCAGCGACACGCTGCATCCACTCCCACCAAGTTGTTTTCCTGACGATCATTCTGCTACTGACCTTTTTCAGAGCTTTTTCCGTATCCACCTTACGCATTACGTTGACCGTATCTACAGCTATATAAAGAGTGTTGATTTGATCCACTATCTTTCGGTTATCTTCCGATTCTTCCATCCAGCTTTCCACCTGCCGGCATTCTTCTTCCGTAGCCAGTCCTTCACAATATCGAGGCAGTAAATGGTCTATATCTTCGTAGTTCATATTTGTAATTCAACCCTTTTATTAATAAGACAGGTGGAAAAATAAGATTCCTAAACTTAAATCCATTTTTTTTATAGAAATCTTTGTTTTAATAAGAAAAGACTATCTTTGTATATAAATTAAATTTCTAAATCTATGAAGCCGAATCGGACAAAAGAAGACATTTTACTGCTTTCCCAACTTCAGCAAGGAGATAAAAAAGCCTTCAATACTTTGTTCAGAAGGTATTATCCGATATTATGCGCTTATGCCCACCGTTTTGTAGACTTGGAAGATGCGGAAGAAATAGTTCAGGATGTAATGTTGTGGTTATGGGAGAATCGAGAAATCTTATTGATAGAATCATCCCTTAGTCAATACCTGTTGAAAATGATATATCACCGTTCATTAAACCGCATCGCACAAAAGGAGGTAAAGTATCGTGCCGATACATTATTTTATGAGAAAAGCCAGGCAATGATTTATGACGTGGATTTCTATCAGATTGAGGAGTTGACCAAACGGATTCACACCGCGATAGCGGAGTTACCGGAATCTTACCGGGAAGCGTTTATCATGCACCGGTTCAGAGATATGAGCTACAAAGAAATCGCACAAACTCTTAACACCTCTACCAAAACAGTAGATTACCGCATACAACAGGCACTAAAATTATTACGTAAAGAACTCAAAGAGTTCCTGTCGTTCGCCTTGATATTTCTGGCAGCGTAATATGCAGGGAAGTATGTGGAGAATAAATATAAGCAGTGGGGAGGGACCAAAAAAGAGAAGATACATTAAAAAAACGTCTTCACCACAGAATAACATAGAGTGCCACAGAGTGAGCTTAATCTATTGATAACTAATAATATCTATCTATGTAATCTGCGGTGAAGACGACTTTTGATGTATCCCCTCTATAATATATACCGGACTTACTCTATCGTAATGTCGAACTGATCATAAGAATCTGTTCTCCACGATTTATCACAAGTAAGAGGAGAAAGTGCAAAGAGAGGAGAGAATGTTTTGATTTTAATCGTTTTTCCATCAGGCATGAATTCCATAATCCTCAACCATCCGTCTCCACCGTTACCGAACCATTGCTTATCGGCAGTCTGCGCATTAAACATCATCTGAGGAACATTCTTGCCTGAAGCATTTTTATCAATCCGGAAACTGACATTATCCTTATAATCGGCAATCTCACATTCGTGACCGCAAATCACCATACAAATATTCTTTGCCGGATAGACCAACTTATCCCAAATAGCTTTTCCATAATTGGCAGGAGTCACTTTGTAGTTCTCGCTTTCAATGACTTTTCCTGTCCATGCCAGATATGAATGTGTCAGCAATATCACTTTATGGTCTTTATAGCGGGGAGCATCGACCACTTTCTTAGCCCACGCCAAAGCCTCATCACGTGGAGCAAATTCCAGAGAAACAACCAGAATTTTGCCCCAGGTATCGGTTATAAATTCATAGGCAGCATTTTCCAGTGTCGGTATACCCTGATAATTGTTGCCTACGGCAACCAGGCTCTTGCGCCAACAGGAGTTTCTCTCCGCAGGAAAGTAATCAGGGAAATGACACAAACGATTTTCCGCTTTCTGATATCCATAATCATGATTACCGGTACAAATCACATAAGGCAATTTTCCATCCAGTCGCTCAAACGCACGCGAAGCAGCACGCCATTGCTCCTCACTTGTCTGGTTGCCGTTCACCCCATCCGGAATGCGAATTTCATTTTGCTCCACCAAATCACCGGTACAAAGCACACCTTTTATATTCAGAGATTCAATGCTATTGGCTACCCATGCTGTCTGTAACTCAAAAAGTGGCTGATTGGCATCGAACTTTGTATAACTCTGCGGATCGGGTAAAAGAATCATTGAAAAAGACTTTTCATCGGTCAACTTTGCGCGGACCGGATAGACTTGCGCAGAAACAAACAGCGTCTGCACACAAAGAATGAAAGCTAATAAGTAGTTTTTCCTGTTCATAAGTATTACATTTAAATATCTCAAATAAAAATTAAGTAGCAAAGATATAAATACTTGCCGGCAATAGCCCCTGTATTCTCCGAATTATTTCAGGGAAAAAGTAGCCATTACGGCTTTATGGTCTGTCGGCCATACGCCTAGCGGAGTTATAAACGAATCTTTACCACTCTCCTCCACACGTTCACTACGGACGATCGATTTTGAAGGACCTACCACCGATACATCTTTTAATTTCAATTTCCTGTCCGGCATGAAATAAATAAAGTCGATACGATCCCGTTCGTCAGCATCGGGTGCCCACGACAGTTTCTGCACCGGCACTCCTTCATTATCAGACGGGAATGTAAAGCCCGGATGTGTAACCGGATTAGGGTATTTCGTCCGGTAAGCATCTTTAAATCCGGCATTTTCAAGTAATACGGAGCAATCCCACCGAACTACCGTCCCATTATGATCCCACAAATTCTTTGTATTTTCTTTCCAATCCAGATGTGAAGGTTCGTTGAAATCACCTCCCAGCAAAATGATATTTCCTTTTTCCTTTCGGGCATCTTCTATGACATGGCAAATAGCTTCATCACGCATAGATTCATTATTAGCCTTTTCAATGGCTACCGCATCCAGCACCGGAGCATCCAGTTTTTTCCAGGTAACCCCGCTATAGCCTCTCGGCAAATAACAAGCATAATGCGTATAATCCAGATGGGCAGAATAAACAACCACATCTCTTCCGTTAATACGAATACGGGCTTTCAGCACCGAACCGGCATCATCTTCCAAAGGGCAATTAGGGGCTTGTTCTTCAATCTTATATTTTGATAAAATACCTACATCCAACTTACTGTTTTCACCATAATACTTCTTTCCACGCTCTTCCAAAGCCTGCAATATACGCGAAATGAATTGTTTCCCATGATAATTTCTCACCTCACTGAATAACACAATATCCGGTTCCAGGCGGGCCACTTCATCCGCTATGGCTTCAAAGCCCCCTTTCACCATGGTGCCCTCCTGCCAGATATTCATTTGGAGCACTTTGAGTTCGCTCCCTTTGCCATAGGCCATTACGGCAAACAGCCATAAAGTTATATTTAATAAACTATATCTTAACATATCAATATATTCTAATCAACAGAGGTGAGAACAGGGAGTGTTTCTCTCCATTCTGCACTCACCTCTCCTATTTTTATTTTATTGCAAAATCCACATCAGTTTATTTACATCGTCCACTCCTCCGAACTGACGTTCAAGAGCCTCGTTCTGATGTTCCAGGTTATAATCGGACTCTGATTTGGGATACATCCAGCGCATCGGCAACCTGTCATTCATCGTATTACGGTTGGTTGCAGGATTAATCGGCAACACCGGATAACCTGTACGTCGATAATCATAATAAACATCATACGGATGCTGCATGAACGAAGCCAGATAACGTTGCGTCAATATCTTCTCAATATCCGCTTCTTTCTCACCACTCAATTGGATAGCGGGTGTTTCAAGGAAAGCTGCAATCGCTTCCTCTGTAATCGGATGTCCATGATGATATACCTCTTCATCCGGAGTATTGGAAGCTATAAACTCCATATGGGCTCTGATCGCCTTTTTATAGTAAGCAGACGCATCTCCCGAAATCCATCCCCGCACGGCTGCTTCGGCCAGAATAAAATTCTGCTCGGCATATCCTAATCGAACGACCGGTTCTCCGGAAGGATAATCGGTATAACGTGCATTAAATCCGGAGTATTGTTCAGTGGCATAAGCTTTTTCTATCTGCTCGAAAGGCAGTGAAGGGTCTGTACCGATATAAGCATCCCAACTGTCGGCTGTCACCCCTTCGTTAAGTTTGGCCTTTGCCGGCTTTGCATAATAGAACATGCGAATATCTCCTGTCGCCTTGAATTTATCAATCAGCATGGTAGACAGCATGGCATAACCCGCATGCTTGGTATTCGTGTTATGGAAAGGATACACTGTATTCGCTTTATCCGCATATTTCATCTGCAGATTATCTTCATTCGATTCCATCAGGCTGCCCGATGCTACGATCCGTGCAAAACGTTCCTTCACCTTCAGGTCGGCATCGCTCTCTTTCTTCGAGAGGTGCATCAGTACTTTCAGTTGAAAAGCCGTAGTCGCTTTCTTCCACTTGCTGATACTTCCTCCCAGGATCGGATCGCCATCAAAATCTTTAGCTGTCGAAAACAGTTCATAAGCTGTTTCCAGATCGCTCAGAATAAAGTTCATCACTTCCTTCTGGGTATTGTACTTAGGACGTACCAATCCTAATTCGCCTTGCAAAGCTTCTTCATAAGGAAGATCTCCCATCTCCATCGACATATAAAATATCTTATAGGCCTTGATGAAATGTGCCAGTCCGTCGTATGCATTTACGTTATCGTCCGAAACGGATTCGACCATCTTCTGGGCATTGATCAGGGTAGTATACCCGCCAAAACCGGAACGCCCGAAGACATTATACTGGTAATCTTCCATACTTTCACCCCATGCCATCTGCTTGGCAAGCAATTCGTCGTATATAAAGGATTTACTGGCACTGGAAGAGGTAATGTCCAGCAGTAATCCGGTTGCCAGCAATGAAGAGGTCACCTTAGTGGTTGCATCGGGATCTGTATTGATTTCATCGAACTTATCACAAGACGCCAACAAAGCGGTTGCCAGCAACAGCGATATGTATTTATTAATTCGTTTCATATTATTCTATCTTTTAAAAATCCAATTTTACATTAAAACCTAAATAACGGGTGGAAGGAGAGCTCAGGTTATCCGAGTCACTGTCGGGATCGGTAAAACGGAACTCTTTGGTCCAGACAAACAGGTTTTGTCCGACAAAAGCCAGTGTCAGCCCTTTCATATGAAGCTTGTCACAAACCGATTTAGGCATTTGATAGCTCAGTGAGAGGTCACGCAATTTAAAGAAAGTTTCATCAAATACATTCTGACGGGTGACGGTGCCTATATATGGATTGGTACTCTTCATATACGATTCGTAGGATACCTGTACATCATTCGGAGCAAACACACGGTTGTCATGGATGATTTTTCCATTCGAGTCATAATCTACACTTCCCGAAACTACTTTTACTCCACTGCCCACAAAGTTGGTCTTCTTGTTCACTACCTCGTCATACCGCCACTGGTTGTCCGAGTCGATATGTGCTCCCGAATTCCACATGGCCTGATTGGTCTTCGAATGTGCCATACCTCCTACTCGTCCGTCAAGTGTAAAAGAAAGAGTAAAGTTCTTATAGGTTACCGTATTGGTCCAGCCCCATATCCAATCGGGATATTCATAGCCGATAACCGACTGGTAGTCGCTCTGTTTGGGATAACCATTATAATTAACTAAATTTCCCTGTGAATCACGCTCCCAATCGTAAATACCGTACCAGTCCCAACGTTTCCCGACGGCTACCCAAGGTTTTTGTGTAGAATACACCGGGTCTATTTTGGTATAATACCAACGGTCACGCGACCAGTTGAAGGACGACTCCCATTTCAGGTCTCTCGTCCTGATAATATCGCCCGATAAAGTCAACTCTACTCCCCGTCCCACATATTCTTCATCTATATTGATCAATGTAGACGTAAATCCGGAAGAGTTACTGATACCTGCACTGCGGGTCAAGTTGTAATAGAGTTTATTATAATATGTAAAATCCAGTTTCAGGCGATTCTTAAACATGTGAATTGCCGTACCGATTTCATAAGAACGCGTGGCCGAGGGTTTCACCGCTACACCACGGATAGATGTCGGATAATATGCGGCGCTCTCACCGTTCCACAAATCGGTAGAAACACTGTAAGTATTGTTGGTATCGTATACTCCCAAGTCACTCTTGGTCTGCGTCCATGCCCCCCTCACTTTCCAGAAGTCAATCACTTCGGGCATTGGGATGAACTGTGAAAGAACCACACTACCGGCTACAGAAGGATAGAAATAAGAACGTGTCTCCGACGGCAATGAAGAAGACCAGTCATTACGTCCTGTCACATCCAGAAACAGTGTACTTTTCCAGGAAACAGAGGCTTTGGCATATACACTGGTCACCAGTTTTTTGGTAATACCGCTGGTTGTCTTCACCGGATCAATCGATGACTTCAATGAATAATACCCCGGAATTTTCAACCCATTCTGCGTTTCGCCCAGGATATTGTCACTCTTCCAATAATAAACGTTTCCACCAATAAAACCATCGACATTAAAATCACCGAATTTGTGATCGGCAGACAAGATCAGGTCATTGTTTAAGCTGTATCCTCCTAAACGTTGCAGCCCGTAATAACCTTGTTTATGCCAGCCACCTACGGCACTGACGGCATTCCGCCACTCTTTCTTCTGCGAGTATGAATCCAGACCCGAACGCAGTGACAGGTTCAACCAGGGAGTAAAATCATAGTTGGCAGAAAGATATCCGTTAATCAAATCGTAATCACTCGAACGGACAATTTCATTTGCTATGAAATAAGGGTTGTCATACCACTTGGTATCCATCCAGTTCTGCTGTTCGTCCTGCTTGATCCAGTAGTTCTTATAGTCGCGTATATCATATTCGGCACCCGACCACACCAACAGGTTATAAAGGAATCCGCTACCACCGTATCCGGCTCCCATGTCATTGGGATAAAAGCGCTTATTATAAGTCAATCCTCCGTCAAAAGAGAATTTCTTCCACTTCATATCACCCGACACCGAATAAGTGATCTTATTCAGTTTCTGGTTCGGATACTGTCCTTTATTATACACATGGGTCAATGAAGTGCGTACACTTCCATATTTACCTTTCTGAGAGACACTTACATTGTTGTTTGTCACCATACTCAACTCCTGGAAGTTCTTCAGATTGTTTTTGCCTTTCGATACCAAAGGCATGTCTACCCATTCGTGCGTATACGGATCATACTGCAATGCCGTACGCCCGATGTCCAGCTTATCTCCCCATACATATCCTCCGGTAGAATAGGTACCCTGTGATCCGGAACTGTATGACGTTTGCACTTCCGGCTTTCTCAGATATCCGGCCGCAAACATCGTACTGCTATTCACAGTCACATTCAGTCCCTCTTCTTTTCCCTTTTTGGTAGTAATCATCACCGCACCGGCTCCTCCACGTGCACCATACAGGGCCGAAGCCGTAGCTCCTTTCAAGACATCGACCGACTCGATATCATCAGCAGCTATATCATTTAATCCTACGTTACCATAAGGCACTCCGTCGATAACCAGCAAAGGAGCAGATGCACGCAACGAAAGTGAAGGTGAAGTATTGAACTCCGTACTGTTTTTTACATTCAATCCGGCAATCTTACCGGTCAGCGATGTAGCTACATTCACGGTCTTGACAGCAGCCAGTTTGTCACCGTCTACCTTTTGCACGGCATAGCCCAGAGCTTTTTCCTCGCGCTTGATACCCAAGGCCGTCACCACAACTTCGTCGAGTTGTTTCGTATTTTCGGCCAACTGGACAGTAAGTGAGGTATTATTACCTACCGGAACTTCTTTAGTGATATATCCGATATATGAAATGATAATCGTACTCTTAGTTCCTACAGAAAGGCTGAAATTACCGTTGATGTCGGTAATCGTTCCGTTTCCGGTTTCTTTCTCCTTAATATTGGCTCCGATAACGGGCGACCCGGTTTCATCAGTCACCAGCCCCTTTATCTTTTTAGTGGTCTGCTGTTGTGCAGCGGTTGTTTCCAAAATCTGTTTTGGAGACAGGATTATGCTGTTCTCCAATATCTTATACCCGATATTCGTTCCGGCAAACAATTGGTTCAGAACCTGACTGATCTCTTTCTGGTTACTTTTGATAGTCACATTCCGGGAGATATCCACTTGCTTGTTGTTATAGAAGAAGTGAAACTCCGACTGCTTTTCTATTTCATCCAGCACTTTCTGAAGACTACTGTTGTTGACATTTAAAGTCACACGTACTGACTGGCTATAACCTTTAGCCGCAAATGCCATGCTGGCAAAGACAAACAACATTATTGCTGATAGTTTCATACACAAAGGTATTTTTTTCAAGAGCGAAAATGTATTCTGCCTCCCGAAAAATTGGAAGTTTAAGTAAATTGTCATAGATTTGTAGTGATTTTGATTTAAAAAATTCTATTTGCCGCACAGTTTGTCGCCAAACAAACTGACGGTGGACTTTCATACAGGTAGATACGCCAATATCTTCCTGTATGTTTTTTGTTTTAGGGAGAGCGTGCTGTCATAGTAGTAATAAAAATGATTTTAAAGTTTCATACTCAAACGGTTAATATAATTCTATCTTTGTTTTTTCCTGTATTGCCTTGTGTGTGGCATCATACTCCAGATCAAGGTATTTATACTGTATTCCGGATGCATATCTGAAGTGTTCAAGGATCAACGGCAAATACTGCCTGCTGAACACACCGGTGAAAGAATTGGCATATAGTGTGGAATCTTTCACGATAAACTCTACATTAAACCTCTTGCTGAGTATCTTCAGCGTTTCGGCCAATGATGTGTTTTTAAGCACTACCTGACCGTTCTTCCAGGCTGTATAGATCTCCACATACGATTTTTCGGCCCGTGCCTCGTGTGTCGCCGTATTATATACAAATTCTTCATCGGGCTTCATGACGAATGTTTCTTTTGTATCGCCTTTCCCCAAAAATGACAACCTGACCGATCCCGATACCAACGTTGTCCTGACTACACTATCCGTCCGGTATGCTTCCATATTGAACTCCGTACCCAATACTTCGGTCTGTATATTGAAAGGAGTATTGACCACAAACCGTTTACTCCTGTCTTTACGGACAGAGAAGTAAGCCTCCCCGTCAAGTTCCACCGTACGCGTATCCCCTGTAAACTTAACAGGATGTTTCAGTGAAGATCCGGAGTTAAGCCAGACTTTGGTACCGTCCGGTAAATTTGCCTCAGCCACCATACCGGGATTGGTCCGTATCTCCACATATTCTTGCGGCGGATTTTTCAGAATTAAATAAAGGGTGGTGGCAAGCAGCGGTAACGCCATACAAGCAGCAATACGCTGCCCCCAAACCATCCAGGAGATTCTATGTCGATGTTTGTGTATTCTGCCCTTCACCTGCTGTAAGGCTGCGGAAGCATCCACCCGATTCATATAGTCTAGTGTGTCTGCCGCGCGGTAGAGCCGGAAAATATCTCGTGCCATCTTCTCGTTATCTTCCGAAGCCGCTATCCATTCCTCCACCTCTTTCCGGCGATCGGCTGGGAGCTCCCCCGCAAAATAATTTAAAAGAACCGACTCATTAATGTAACAGGATTCATCCATAATTCGTGCTTTTATAGATAAGACGAACCAAAATAGAAATCTCCTAACCAAAAAACGTATTTTTTTTGAAAATAATATTATTTTTGCCCAAAACGAAGGTCTACATGTATAACGACACCTCGCGCACAGTAAGCGATGAAACTCTGTTCTTCCAGGTTCAGCAGGGAAACGAAGGCGCATTCGAAGCATTGTTTCTCAGGCATTACCCGGCTCTTTGTGCCTATGCCCGGCTCTTTGTCGAACCGGATGACGGCCAGGAGATCGTATCGGACGTCATGGTCTGGCTTTGGGAAAATAAAGAAATGCAGGCATTCGAGAGTTCCTTAAAAAGTTATTTGTTCAAGGCTGTTAAAAACCGCTGCCTGACTCTCATCAACCGGAACGAAGTGAAACAACGGATCGAAAAAATGATATTCGATAATCTCCAATCGCAGTATGATGATCCCGACTTCTACGCTATACAGGAGTTAACCGAAAAAATAGAAGAAGCTCTGGCACGACTTCCCGAGAATGTACGCGAAGCATTCGAACTCAACCGCTTTCAGAATCTGACATACAATGAAATAGCCGAACGACTGGGAGTGTCTCCCAAAACAATCGATTACCGGATTCAACAGGCCTTAAAACAGTTGCGCATCGACCTGAAGGAGTATCTCCCCTTATTACTTCCTTTCCTCCTGCATTGAAAGGACGAAACAGTTCTTAGTTTCGTTGCAGATCTCCTTATCTTTACGTACATTTGGCAGTAGCATACGATATCTGACACCCGGGTGTCGGATAGTCTGACATGGGGGTGTCACACACTGCGACACCCCCATGTCAGCACTCCTAAAGTCTATGCTTCCCGTACAGAGAGTACAGAGAAAACGATAACTAACCTTAAAGATAAAAGTATATGCCTATAAACTATGTAGTCAGGAAGAAAAAAGATCAGAGCGGTAATGAAGTTAAAGAGCTCTACTATGCCGTGCCCAGTGCCATTCAGAACAAAGGAGTCAGTGAAAAACAATTAGCGGAGGACCTGCACGACAACAGTTCACTCTCGGCAGGCGACGTACTGTCTGTACTCGAACAACTCCCGAAAGCCATCGCACGACATATGAAAGAAGGAAGGACCGTCACTATCCGCGGATTGGGAACTTTCTACCCGGCCTTAAGCAGCGAGGGCTGCGAAACTCCCGAAGAATGTACACCCAACAAAGTCAGATTGACACGCATTTGCTTCCGGGCCGATACTGCGTTCACCTACGACGTGAAACATTGCGAATTCGAAAGCATGCAACTGCGATTTACAAAGAGGCCGAAGCCCGGTAAGGAAGAGTGAACCAAAAGACAGAACCTTTGCCGGACTCGGACTGAACCCCGATCTCGCCCCCCAACTTCTCAATAATCATTTTGCAGATAGACAGTCCCAATCCGGTGCCTTGTATAAAAGTGTTGTATTTGACAAAGCGCTCAAAAACATGTTCGCATTGCTCGGCGGACATACCACAACCGGTATCGGATACATAGAAGTATAACGTATGGGCATCTTGCAGCCGATACCCGATCTGAATCTCTCCCTGCGAAGTGAACTTTATGGCATTGACAACCAAATTGGTAAGAACCTGTATCAAGCGGTTCTTATCAGTATGGAAAACACATTGGGGTAAACGTTCGGCAAACGAGAGGGAGACTTCGTCTGTCCTGATACGCAAACGGGCTACCTGTTCGACTTCCGACATCAACTGATTGGCATCCACCTGAGTCACATGAAAGTCATACATTCCGGATTCTATCTTCGACATATCCAAAATATCGTTAATCAGTTGAAGCAAAAGTTCGGTATTGGTTTCGATAATACCGGCATACTCCAGCATTTCTTCTTTATCTTCTACCATAGAAAGCAGATTCGAGAAACCGACAATGGCATTGAGAGGAGTACGTATCTCATGACTCATATTAGCCAGAAAGGCCGACTTAAGCTGATTGGCTTCCTCGGCTTTCAGCTGCGCTTCTTTCATTCGCTGATGGGCTCTTTTAAGAATATGAATATAATAGCCTACGGCACTGACCACCACCAACAGCAAGACAACAGTCATCAGAATCTCCTTCTTATACTGCTCGAAGAAGCTGACAGGCAGATTGATGTACACAGCCTCTTTCGGATAAAGGGAAACCGGTATGTCATACGACTGCAAAGCCGGATAACAGAGGTAAGCAGCAGGTTTTCCTCCGAGAGCGGGAGGAATGTCTCGCGGAAACTCACCTTCCAGGACACGATGAATCAGCTGTAACAATGAATCGCCGAAGGACTCCACTGAAACATAATATCCTCCGGCGAAAGTATTGTTGGACAGATCCTCGGGAGCCAACAAAAACAGAGGGGAATGTACGAAGCGAGTAATAATCTCCTGAATATGATCGAACAGATAATTGTTATCATCCTGGTTATGAGTCTCGAACCAGGAATAATAAATGAGTCCCGTGGTTTTATCATAACTCTTCAAGGTATCGAGTAACATCTCGGTAGAAATATTCCTGGTGGACAGCTGTTCAAAGGCCAACTCCGGAAAAGATCCGGTCATTGCCTGCTCTACATCTCCGCGAACTGCCTCACTGATGTATCTGTCGTCTGAGATGAAAGCCAAACGCTTCATATCCGGCATCAGCTGCCGCATCAGCCCGATGGTTTCTTTCACATAATATACTTGCCCCAGAGTAGTCACGTTATATCCTTTCCGCCATTCATAAGCGGGGACAGTATTCGATTCGGTCAGCTCTTCGTGTGAAAGCAAGATGTCGAGTGTAGCCGGCAGACGGTCGCGGGTGTTGGTAATGATGACCGGTACATCTTTCCAGACATCATCAAAAAGTTCACGGCAAACAATCCATCCCGGATCGCCGATAAAGACGATCAGTCGGGGAGGCACATCGTATTTCCGCCGTAACTGCTCTACTACGGCTGCTGCTTCTTTACGGTTACACAAAGCGGGCACCGAAAGGGACTCGGCCTTTACGGAGATATTCTTCTTTTGCAGGGCTTGGTGCGTATACCAGAACACATCCTTTGCCCATGGAAGGTTGAAATTGATAGAATTTAGAAACAATACGTCTTCCCTTGTTTTATCTGTATGGGCAGATAGCCGGGAATGAACAGCTCCCAACAATATAAGAAGGAGGCAAAGGCATCTGAATGGTGTCTGTTTCATTTGTATGTTCGTTTCTTTTGAGCGGAAACAAAGGTATGACTATTTCTCCGTATACGAAAAAAGGTACTCTGTTATTTTTAGAGTACCTTTCTGTTTTTATCTTCGTAAGAAGTGGATCTTATACATTTTTCAGGGAAGCAATACTTTCCTTGAGCGACTGGATGATGCTTTCGGCATCCGCCTGTTTCTTGCGCTCCATCTCGATAACGGCTGCCGGAGCGTTATTTACAAACTTTTCATTGCTCAATTTCTTTAAAACTCCCTGCAAGAAACCTTCTTTGTGTTTCAGCTCGGCTTCCATGCGTGCTATCTCGGCATCGACATCGATCATATTGCCCAAGGGCACCGCAAATTCAGTGGTTCCTATCATGAACGAAGAAGCTCCGTCGGCCTTTGCGTCCACTACCTCGATGGCAGACAGATTACACATTTTACGAATGACAGGATTCATCTTTTCTACCGGATTGGCTCCGACTACCTGCAATTCAAGCGGTTCTTTCAATGCGATATTCTTCTGCAAACGAATGGTACGTACACTGCTGATGATTTCTTTAGCTGTTTCGAACTGCTGGAGAAATTCTTCGTTTACCTCTCCCGGTTCTCCCAAAGGCTGTACCATCAGGCTTGCACCCGGTTCACGCTCGCGCAACTGCTGCCACAACTCTTCCGTAATAAACGGCATGAAAGGATGGAGCATAGCCAGCAGACGTTCGAAAGCACTTAACGTCATCGAGTAAATGAATCCGTTAACGGGCTGTCCGTAAGCCGGCTTCACAATCTCGAGCAACCATGAAGAGAATTCGTCCCAGAACAGTTTATAAATCAGCATCAATGCTTCGCTCAGACGATATTTGCTAAACAAATCGGCAACTTCGACAGCAGCGGCATCCAGTCTCTGGTCAAACCACTGTACAGCCAGGTGAGCATCTGCCGGAATATCGATTGTTCCCATTCCGTTCTCCCAACCTTTCACCAATCGGAAAGCATTCCATATCTTATTGCAGAAATTTCGTCCCTGCTCGCAAAGCGCGTCATCAAAGAGAATGTCATTCCCGGCAGGAGCCGAGAGCATCATACCCATACGTACACCATCTGCTCCGTACTTTTCAATCAATTCCAACGGATCGGGCGAGTTACCGAGTGACTTAGACATTTTACGTCCCAGTTTATCGCGAACGATACCCGTGAAATATACATTCTTGAACGGCATTTTTCCTTCATATTCGTAACCGGCCATAATCATACGGGCTACCCAGAAGAAGATGATATCCGGTCCGGTCACCAGATCGCTTGTCGGATAGTAATAATTGATTTCTTCATTACCCGGATTATTGATGCCGTCGAACAGAGAGATAGGCCATAACCAGGAAGAGAACCAAGTGTCCAGGCAGTCTTCATCCTGACGAAGATCGGTCATCTTCAAGTTAGGATTGCCAGTCTTTTCCCGAGCCAGCTTCAAGGCTTCCTCATCGGTCACAGCTACCACATATCCGCCTTCGGGCAGGAAATATGCCGGGATGCGGTGTCCCCACCACAATTGACGGCTGATACACCAATCCTTGATATTCTCCATCCAATGACGGTAGGTATTCTTATACTTGGCAGGATAGAATTTAATATCATCCTTCATCACCGGTTCAAGAGCGATCTGGGCCAGATGTTCCATCTTGAGGAACCATTGCATAGACAACTTCGGTTCGATGACCACGTTGGTACGCTCTGAATATCCCACTTTGTTGGTGTAAGCCTCTGTCTTCTCCAGCAGTCCGGCTGCTTCAAGATCCTTCTCAATCTGCTTACGGACGTCAAAGCGATCCATACCGATATACATTCCGGCAGCTTCGCTGATCGTACCGTTATCATTGAATATATCGATACTCGGCAAATTATATTTTTCGCCCAGCATATAGTCGTTTACGTCATGTGCCGGAGTCACTTTCAGGCAACCGGTACCAAATTCGATATCCACATAGTCATCTTCGATAACAGGAATCACACGGCCTACCAAGGGAACTATTACTTTCTTTCCTTTGAGATGCTGATTCTTCGGATCGTTCGGGTTGATACACATGGCCGTGTCACCCATAATCGTTTCCGGACGGGTAGTGGCAACCACTGCATATCCGTCTTCTCCTTCAATCTTGTATCTCAGGTAAAACAGCTTTCCATGTTCTTCTTTATAAATCACCTCCTCGTCCGACAGGGCTGTCAGTGCTTTCGGGTCCCAGTTAACCATACGTACTCCCCGGTAGATAAGTCCCTTATTATAGAGATCGACAAATACCTTCAGCACACTTTCACTGCGCTTTTCATCCATAGTAAAAGCCGTACGGTCCCAGTCACACGATGCACCTAACTTACGAAGCTGCTTCAGGATGATACCACCGTGTTCGTCTGTCCATGCCCAGGCATGCTTCAGAAACTCGTCACGGCTCAGATCGGTTTTCTTAATACCCTGTGCGGCCAACTTATTCACTACCTTGGCTTCGGTAGCAATAGAGGCATGGTCGGTTCCCGGCACCCAGCAAGCATTCTTACCTTCCATACGTGCACGACGAACAAGAATATCCTGAATGGTATTATTAAGCATATGTCCCATGTGCAACACACCGGTGACGTTAGGGGGCGGAATGACGATGGTGTAAGGTTCACGTCCATCGGGTTTCGAACTGAATAATTTATGGTCCAGCCAATACTGATACCACTTCCCCTCCACGTCAGCAGGGTTGTACTTACTTGCTAATTCCATGTTATATCTATCTATTTTATTAGTTTATTGCGAAAGATTGGCGCAAAATTAATAAAAATAAGTAGAATATAGGGGCAGGAATATGTACTTTTGTTCCCCGAAAGGAAGAAGAAGCAATGAAAAACAGGAAACGAATCATACGGTACTCTGTTTTAGGGACTTTAATAGCCCTTGTCTGGCTCACTCAGATGCTCCCGGCATTGGGCGAAGGGTATGCCCGTACGGCCTATCCGGTCATTTCATATATCTTGTCCGGTTTTTCGAACATTATCCCCTTTGCATTGGGTGACTTATTTATAGCACTGAGCATTGGAGGAATGATCGCCTATCCGTTTTATGCACGAATCCGACTGAAATTAAGCTGGAAAAAAATACTGAGAAGGGATGTGGAATATTTGCTATGGATCTATGTTTGGTTCTATCTGGCATGGGGACTCAACTATTCACAAAAGAATTTTTATGAACGAACCGGAATTCCATATACTGCCTACACTCCTGAGATTTTCAATGAATTTGTAGACAACTATATCTCAAAACTGAACGAATCGTATGTGCCGGTCAATCGGATCGATAAAGAAGTAATCCGCAAAGAGGCAGTCCGACAATATAACCTGATCAGTGATACACTAGGTATACACCGTCCCCCACACTCCCGTCCTCGGGTAAAAACCATGATGTTCACTCCATTGATTTCGATGGTGGGCGTGACGGGTAGCATGGGACCTTTCTTCTGTGAGTTCACACTGAACGGAGACCTGCTTCCCCCACAATATCCGGCAACCTATACTCATGAGCTGGCACATTTGCTAGGTATCACCAGCGAAGCGGAAGCAAACTTTTATGCATATCAGGTCTGCACCCGCTCCGTAAATAAAGAAATCCGTTTCAGCGGTTATTTTTCTATTTTAGGCCATGTACTTGCCAATGCCCGCCAATTGATGACAGAAGAGGAATATAAAAAGTTATTCGGCAGTATACGTCCGGAAATCATTGAGCTGGCCAGAAAAGACCAGGAATACTGGATGGCAAAGTATAGTCCGCTTATAGGTGATATTCAGGATTGGATATATGATTTGTATCTGAAAGGGAACAAAATAGAAAGTGGACGTAAGAACTATTCGGAAGTGATCGGTCTGCTGATTTCATATAATGAATGGAAAAAAGAATCAAATAAATAATAAACATGCATACAAGAGAAGAACAAATGGAAGCGTTCGGACGCTTTCTGGACATCCTCGACGAACTTCGGGTAAAATGTCCATGGGACCGCAAGCAGACTAACGAAAGCCTGCGCCCCAACACTATTGAAGAAACTTACGAACTTTGCGATGCATTAATGCGGAACGACAAAAAAGATATCTGCAAAGAACTGGGAGACGTCCTGCTGCACGTAGCTTTTTATGCTAAAATCGGTTCCGAAACCGGTGATTTCGACATGAAAGATGTATGCGACAAACTTTGTGAGAAATTGATATTCCGTCATCCCCATGTATTCGGGGAAGTAAAAGCAGAAACAGCCGGACAAGTATCCGAAAACTGGGAACAATTGAAACTGAAGGAGAAAGACGGCAATAAAAGTGTGTTAAGCGGTGTACCTGCTGCTTTACCCTCACTTATAAAAGCTTACAGAATACAGGACAAAGCACGCAACGTAGGATTCGATTGGGAAGAAAGAGAGCAGGTTTGGGATAAAGTAAAAGAAGAAATAGCCGAATTTCAGGTGGAAGTAGCCAATATGGATAAGGATAAGGCAGAAGCAGAATTCGGAGATGTCATGTTCAGCCTCATCAATGCTGCCCGACTTTATAAAATCAACCCGGACAATGCATTGGAACGTACCAACCAAAAATTCATCCGACGATTTAACTATCTGGAAGATCATACCATTAAAGAAGGTAAAAATCTAAAAGATATGAGCCTGGATGAAATGGATGCCATCTGGAACGAAGCTAAAAAGAAAGGATTATAGTCCGACACCCCCCCGGATTCAAAAAAAGATGAGGGTATGTCACCACTCACCACAGAGTCTTGATACACCCTCATCTATATAATGATTTGCTAAAAGGATAAGCTATTTCCTCTTTCCCTGTGGACGTTCGTTTCCACCTTTATTATCACGTACCCCTTTCAGCAGTTCGCGGTGGAAACGCATCTCGGCTCTTTGCACCAGATAAATTTTCTTGCACGAAAGGATTTTCTTAAACTTCTCAAAATAAGTCTTATCCAGCCGGTCCGAAGCGATGCGGGCATCATAAACTCCTTCCAGGATTTCTCCGTATTGAGTGTCGGTAGTCTTTTCATCTTTACCGCTACGAAGCAATTTCCATGCTTCGTCATTCAATTGCTTTTTCCGATCCTGCAGTTCAAAATAAACCGGAAAAAACTTCGCAGCCTCTTCTTGAGTCAGGCCAGCTTTTTCTGTTATAAATGCTTGTTGTTTGGCCCTGAATTCTTTGGGTGACAAATGTTGATTAGGACTTCCCACGGCACGCAGCGCAGGGGTAAAGCTACAAACTATAATCAATAGAATAATCAGTTTCTTCATTTCGCTTTATTAAATCAGTTTAGTTTACTTATTCGGCTGTCGCATCACTAAGGTAGACGTACAATGAGTAATCGTCCAACATCGAGCGATCTAATGCTACATCAATATATTCATCCGAAACCACTTCTGTCGCTGCTTCATTTGCAGTGAGATGATCACCGGCAGTTGTCGGTTGGTGGTTCGAAGAAGCTACACGGATGATCAATGCAGCCCCTATAAACATAGCCGCCATATAGAGCAAGGGCTTCATCCTGATCCACATCGTGGGTTGCTTCACTTCTTCAAAGGCAGGACCTTCTTTTTCCGGCAGTTTCCCCATGACCTCTGAAGTCAAGTTTTCAAAGTACCCTTCAGGCACTTTAAAGGAATTCTTCTTCCCCACTTTCTTCAATATGTTATCTTCTTCTTTCATACGTTCTTCTCCTCTCTTCTTCTTAGACATTGTACATATTAAAAGGTTTAATTGGCCTCTTCCAAAAACTTCTCGATTTTTTTCACGGCATGATGGTAAGAAGCTTTCAAAGCTCCTACTGAAGTGCCGAATATCTCCGACATCTCTTCATACTTCATCTCCTGATAGTATTTCAGGTTAAACACCATCCGCTGCTTCTCAGGAAGGGTCAGCAGTGCTTTCTGAAGCAAAAGTTCTGCACGATCTCCCGAAAAGTAAGGATCACTCTCCAGTTTCTGGGTGACATCAGCCTCCGGATCGTCAATGGCGACCGTATTCATAGCCCGCTGTTTATTCAGGAAAGTGATACATTCGTTCAGGGCAATACGGTAAAGCCAGGTAGATAGCTTTGCCTCAGCCCGGAAATAATCAATGTTTATCCACGCCTTAATGAAAGTGTTTTGAAGAAGATCATTGGCATCATCGTGTGAAAGCACCATCCGCCGGATTTGCCAGTATAACTGTTCGCTATATTGTGAGACAATCCTTTCAAATCCCTGCTTCTGTGTTCTCTCATCCTGAAGGAGCGCCAAAACCTCTCGTTCATTATAAGGGTTCATAGGTTCGTTTGTAATTCGTATATGTTATTTTAGACAATTCTATTCAGCAATAGTTTAATCACTTCCCCGGAATTAAAGACTTATACACAAATTTTCTTTTGCCAGAATCGTATTCGGGAATACCGCCGAAGCTTCTTTCAGCAAAATACTCTCGTCTTCGTAACGGGCAGAAAAGTGACCGATTACCAACTGGCGTACCCCGGCCTCCAAAGCTATCCGTGCCGCCTGAGCAGCTGTAGTATGATAGGTCTCTTTGGCACGTGCCAACTCTGATTCGGCAAAGGTCGCTTCATGAAAAAGTAAGTCGACACCGGAAAGTTGTTTCACTATTTCCGGCCTAAAAATCGTATCGGAACAATAGGCATACTTTCTGGGAGGATCCGAAGGCCGGGTCAAACGTGTATTGGCAATCACTTCTCCCTCGGGAGTCACGTAATCAGATCCATTCTTTATCCGGTTTAGTTCGTAAACAGGCACCTTATAAAAATCCACCATATCACGTATAATATGATTAGGGCGTGCTTTTTCGGCAAACAGAAAGCCACAACAAGGAATACGGTGCTGAAGCGGAATAGTAGTGACCGTCATCGAACGATCTTCGTAAACCACTGAAGTCTGTCTGGTATCGAATTCATGAAAAATGACTTTATAGGCCAATGTATGGCAAAAGAAATTGAGCATGGGAGTCAACAACTCCTCCAATCCTTTTGGAGAATGAATGTGTAATTCAGCCGTACGTCCCAGTAACCCGAAAGTGGAAATAAGTCCCATCAATCCGAAGCAATGGTCACCATGCAGATGCGAGATAAAGATATGATTCAACCGTGAGAATTTCAACCGTGATTTACGCAATTGCATTTGTGCTCCTTCTCCACAATCGATCATAAAAAGTTTATCACGCAAATTAACTACCTGTGAGGTAGCAAAATGCCGGGTAGTAGGCAATGCGGACCCGCAACCCAATATATGTAATTCAAATTTTTCCATCTTTCAAACTGTATCTGCAAAGATAGACAATTAAAATTCAGTGCAAAGTCTCACCGAATAAAAAAATAATGAAGGGTTCTGCCAAGATACAAAAAAGAAAGGGTACTCCTTTGCAGGAATACCCTTCAGTTTATCTGAGAAAATATGAATTACTTCTTACCTTCCAACTGTTCTTTCAGAGCAGCCAAAGCATCGATATCACCCAGAGTTGTAGAAGCAGCCTGGTTCTGGATAGCAGGAGTTTCTTCTCTCTTAGAAGATTTCTTTGCGTTAGAAGCAGCCTTCTTTTCAGCTCTTTCTTCTGCCTTAGCAACATCTTCGAAAATGCGGCTGTGAGACAAGATGATTCTCTTAGCATCTTTATTGAACTCAATCACTTTGAATTCCAGTTTCTCGTCCATCTGAGCCTGTGAACCGTCTTCTTTAACGAGATGTTTCGGAGTAGCGAAACCTTCAACACCGTAAGGAAGAGCAACTACAGCGCCTTTATCCAGCATTTCGATAATTGTACCTTCGTGTACAGAACCTACAGTAAATACTGTTTCGAATACATCCCAAGGATTCTCTTCAAGTTGTTTGTGACCAAGGCTCAAACGACGGTTTTCTTTGTCGATTTCCAATACCTGAACTTCGATATCAGCACCAATCTGAGTAAATTCTGACGGGTGTTTAACCTTCTTAGTCCAAGAAAGGTCAGAGATGTGGATCAGTCCGTCAACACCTTCTTCGATTTCTACGAATACACCGAAGTTAGTGAAATTACGAACCTTAGCAGTATGCTTAGAACCTACAGGATACTTCTCTTCGATAGTTTCCCATGGATCTTGTTTCAGTTGTTTGATACCCAAAGACATCTTACGTTCTTCGCGATCCAAAGTCAGAACTACAGCTTCTACTTCGTCACCGACTTTCATGAAGTCTTGTGCAGAACGCAAATGCTGTGACCATGACATTTCTGAAACGTGGATCAGACCTTCAACACCCGGAGCGATTTCGATGAATGCACCGTAGTCAGCCATAACCACTACTTTACCTTTCACTTTGTCACCTACCTGAAGGTTCGGATCCAAAGCATCCCATGGGTGCGGAGTCAGTTGTTTCAGACCCAAAGCGATACGTTTCTTCTCGTCATCGAAGTCGAGGATAACAACGTTCAACTTCTGATCCAGTTCAACCACTTCTTTCGGATCGCTTACGCGGCCCCAAGACAGGTCAGTGATGTGGATCAATCCGTCTACGCCACCCAGGTCGATGAATACACCATAAGATGTGATATTCTTAACGGTTCCTTCAAGAACTTGTCCTTTTTCGAGCTTACCGATAATTTCTTTCTTCTGTTGTTCCAGTTCAGCTTCGATAAGAGCTTTGTGAGAAACAACCACGTTTTTGAATTCCTGGTTGATTTTAACCACTTTGAATTCCATTGTTTTGCCAACAAATACATCATAGTCACGGATCGGTTTCACGTCGATCTGAGAACCCGGCAAGAATGCTTCGATACCGAATACGTCAACGATCATACCACCCTTAGTGCGACACTTGATGTAACCCTTGATAATTTCTTCGTTTTCCAGAGCAGCATTAACGCGATCCCAAGAGCGAGTAGCGCGAGCTTTTCTGTGTGACAGAACCAACTGTCCTTTTTTGTCTTCCTGATTTTCGATGTATACTTCAACAGTATCACCTACTTTCAAATCAGGATTGTAGCGGAATTCATTCAAAGGAATGATACCGTCTGATTTGTAACCGATGTTCACAACAACTTCACGTTTGTTCATTGCGATTACAGTTCCGTCAACAACCTCACGGTCATTTACTTTGTTAAGCGTACCGTCGTAAGCTTTTTCGAGTTCTTCGTGGCTGGCACCAGCGAAGCTCTCGCCGTTTTCATACGCATCCCAGTTGAAGTCTTCAATAGGAGCAACGTTCTTTAAGTTTTCCATTAATAATTAATTGTTTAGTAATTCTTTAATTAAATAAGACATTATATTGATTATATAAATCGGGCGCAAAGATAGAACTATTTTCTTGAATTAGAAAAGAATAGCAAAAAAAATATCAAAAGGAACTACAATCGACATACCTCACATTAATCTCTTCAAAGCTGTGATGGAATCGGATACATATCGGTTGTCCGGTTCTATGGAACGCCAGTAACACAAACTGCCCAGTAAACGCTTCAAGTAAACGGGATCGGTAGAACCAATATGTTCCTGATGTCCGACCAACCCTTTTGTCAGGACGTAGTGCACATTCTTACGAATCTCCCGCTTCTTCACTTTAGGCAGAGTCATCTTCTTGCCTGAGCTAACCGATACTCCCGTAATAATCTTACGTTTATGTTCAGACAAGAAGCGGGTCTTTTTGACATTCATCGTGAAACCTTCTTCCCGAATAATCCTGTGGATTCGTACCAAAACTTCATCTTTCGGCAAATAATCACCCGAAAAGGTAAGATCATCGGCATATCTCGTATAAACCAACCCGTATTCACCGGCCAACGCCATCATTTTTTTATCCATCGGATAGGCTATAATATTACTGAGAGCCGGACTGGTAGGCGCTCCCTGCGGAAGACAACATCTGAGACAACAAAGTTCCGCCAAAACTTTCGCGATGGGACGTGAGTACCCCATCTCCCTAAAAGCTGCTCTCACCCTGGGTGAACGTATGGAAGGAAAAAAGTCGTGAAGATCTACTTTTAATACATTCTTTCGCCCCAAATGCACCCGTGCATTATCGGATACGGACTTTCCCGGACAAAATCCGGTAACAGCGGGATGTATGTTAGCTAACAATAAAATACGGTGATAGATAGTTTGTTGCATGGAACGAAAATCACCTGCGGGAGCCGAAATATAACGAAATCCGCCACTTCTTTTCCGAACATGAAAACAGGTATATTGGCGCGGTATATAATCCAACACTTCCCTCAATCTGGATTCTTCGGTTGCCAGCAGATTGGCACACCACCTGATAGCTCCGTCATCGAACCGCCTCACACCGGTAGTTCTGACTCTCTTACTAAAAAGACCTTGGGAAAGCGGACCACTTGCTTTTTCTTTGGCATAAGGATTTTCACTGGCATAGTTACCGGCCCTCCACCTTTTATATCCTTCCTGATTTTTGCTTGAACGAATAATACGAACAACCATCCAACAGGTAACGACAATCACAATACCCAAAAGTAGTTCCATCCTTATACATTATAATATATAGAAGCAATAAAAGAAGAGGATGAGAGTATTTACTTTTCTTTATTATGAGTATCTTAATAAAGAAACCAGAAAGAACCTGAGTTCATGAGGCGACTGCACCTCTTTTTTGCTAAATCTTTATCTCATCCTCTTGACCGCAAAGGTAGAAATATTCTTCTCTGCTAACAAAAATAGTAAGAATAAAGTTAGCGGTTAAACAGCTCGAACGTAAACTTGCAGCCGACCTCGGTATACTTCCAGTTCTCACTACCTACAAAAACGCCAAAATCAAAGATGTGAGTACCGATTCCATATCCCAATTCCACATACGGCTGAAGATGGGGTACTGACAATATACTCGCATACAACCGCTCGTTCTGTACATAACGTGTGTATTTAATCAGATGTTTTAATAATAGGAAAGGAGCTTCATAAGTAAAATGTCCCCGTATATATTTCCGTGAAGCATTATACCAACGACGGTCGAGAAGCTGAAATACTCCTCCGATTTCGTCATTCCAACCTTCAGGAAGATTACTTCGGGTAAAGTTATTAAAGTCGACAAAATACATTTCTTTCTGATTGGTAAACATACCAAATCCAAAACGATAATAGATATTACGCATCAGTCCCAAGGGTATATGATGCTGCAAATCAAACTCCAAACGTTCATATTGTCCGGTACTGCCAAATACCCCCTTGATTCCCCTCTCCCAGTCTATCGAAAAAGTGGGATACTTAGAACGGAGATTAATCTTACGGTGTCCGTTCATGTAATAGTATAAACAAGGGGTCCACTCCAACCGAACCCGAGGGGCAAAACTCAAATAGGTATTCCTGATTTTGTTCTGGATATCTTCATTGAGTGTCTCCCGACTCTTTGTCAGTGGAACCAACTTAGAGGACTTTACCGCCTTTCGCCTATGGGTAGATAAGCCTACACTTAACTCTAATCCATTAATAATCTCGATACTGTGTCGGAAATTAAAATATAAATCGTAAAAGTAGTCCAAATGAATCTGATTAAAATCAAATACACTGTCGGGTATGGCTTTCAAATCATCAAGCACATCGCTACTGTAAATCCGGTTGCCGTTACCAAAGTCAATGTGAACAGCTCCCATCTTCTCGGGCAGGTAATTAAATTCGGTATTGACAGACCAATAGAATTCTTTTCGTGTAAAGTTGTAGCCCAACTTAGGTACCACACGCAATAGCCTATCATGCTTAAAAAGTCGGTTATATTTAAACGATTGCCTGTAGGAAAGCCCATTGCTCCCGCTATAACTCAACAAGAAAGGGTTGATAAGTGGTGAGCACTTCACGCTTCCCAGATTGGAGAGGTTCAATTTATAGTCACTGATCAGTACGTCTCCCACCTGTCCCCAAAACACCTGACTCTTACTCTTTGGTTTGATGTTGCGTTGAATGGTATCTTTACGCAACGCATCTTCTTTGTATAGTCTGCGCTCAGCCTCCGACAAAGGAATAGGCCTCAATGTTTCAAAATAAGCACTATCCGTATGGAAAGAGGTAGTCTCGCATTGCAAGTTATAAGAGTCTGAAAGATCATATTTACTTTTTCCTTTTATTCTCGCCCTCACCTTCTCTTTCCATTTATTCTGATTTTCTTCAAGCACAATATCGTGATAGTTGAGCGATGCCACATAAACTCCATTAATACGGTTACCCAAAAAATTAAACTGTCCTTCGACATTATAGCTGACCGGAAGAAACTCATCATCCTTTCCTACACTACCCATTTTTATCAGGCAACTGAACAATAGCAGTTCCGACCTGCCGGAAAAACGTATTTCGCGGACACTCCACACGTCACTACTCACAATCATATATCCACCCACCAACTGATCACTCTTACTTCTGGGGATAAACCGTATCTTATATTGTCGGTTGTCCGTCCCACCCATTATGGAATCGATCAGATACTTATAATATTTCCGCCCGTTTTTGGCCAAAGGCGAAAGCAATCGGTCGTAAAGCAGCGTTGAAGAATAAAGATTGATATTGAAATACTCGAGCATCCCCGGTACTCCCCGGCTATTATGCACAGTGCCCATAGAAGCTTTCACCTTCTGGTCATAGATATTAGGAGCTGTAAAATGCAGATCACTATACGTCTCCACCATATACTGCCGTACACCTTTTTGAAGACGGAACATGGAAGGTACATACCGGAGAATAAAATTCTTTCGTTTGATGTCCATCGTACCTTTTATATATAGATCGGCCCGATAGTCGGTCACTAACTTTTCGTAAAAAGGAGCGAAAGTCATCACATTATTCAAAATAGAATCGGCAGAGATGGGACGATTGGTCTGAGGATCAAGAACAACGTTAGCCACTCCCTTTTGAACAAAACAGAGCGAGAATAACCAAAAACACCATATTAATATATTGCACCTCAAATACTAATCTCCTTATTGAAGGCAAATATAAAAAAAATCCGATTATGCGACTAATAAATTCATATTTTATAGTAATCTCCGGATAGGTAAAGTATACAAAAAAGTTCTTTCGCCCACAAACAAATAGGGGTGTACAAAGAAAAAACATATTTATTTTGCAAAATACCCCTATAAAAATAGGGGTATATTAGAAAAAACATATAATTTTGTGCCCAACAACCAATAAAAGAGACACCATCATGTCAAAAATGAGATTTTTCGCACTACAAGAGCTATCTAACAGAAAGCCCTTAGAAATTACTACTCCCTCTAATAAACTATCCGATTATTATGCCAGCCATGTATTCGATCGTAAGAAGATGCAAGAGTACCTTCCCAAAGAAGCATACAAAGCAGTAGTAGACGCTACCGAAAAAGGCACCCCTATCAGCCGAGAAATGGCCGACCTGATAGCCAACGGCATGAAAAGCTGGGCAAAATCGCTCAATGTGACACACTACACCCACTGGTTTCAGCCACTGACAGACGGAACGGCCGAGAAACATGACGGCTTTATCGAGTTCGGTGAAGACGGTGAAGTAATCGAACGTTTTTCCGGCAAATTACTGATCCAGCAGGAACCGGACGCTTCTTCTTTCCCTAATGGTGGAATCCGTAATACATTCGAAGCCCGCGGTTACACTGCATGGGACGTTTCGTCACCGGCTTTCGTAGTAGACACCACTCTTTGTATCCCGACGATTTTTATCTCATATACAGGTGAAGCACTCGACTACAAAACTCCATTATTAAAAGCATTGGCAGCCGTTGACAAAGCTGCTACCGAAGTATGCCAGCTTTTCGACAAAAACATCACCCGGGTATTCACCAATTTGGGTTGGGAACAGGAATATTTTTTGGTTGACACCTCTTTATATAATGCCCGCCCCGACCTTCGACTAACAGGACGCACCTTGATGGGACATTCTTCGGCCAAGGACCAACAGTTGGAAGATCATTACTTCGGTTCTATTCCACCACGCGTCACAGCTTTCATGAAAGAACTTGAAATAGAGTGTCACAAGCTGGGCATACCGGTAAAGACCCGCCACAATGAAGTCGCTCCCAACCAGTTTGAATTGGCTCCCATTTTTGAAAACTGTAATCTGGCGAATGACCACAATCAGTTGGTAATGGACCTGATGAAACGTATCGCACGCAAACATCATTTTGCTGTTCTTTTCCATGAAAAGCCCTACAATGGCGTTAATGGTTCGGGCAAACATAACAACTGGTCGCTCTGCACCGATACAGGCATCAACCTCTTTGCACCGGGTAAAAATCCAAAAGGAAACATGCTATTCCTTACTTTCCTGGTAAACGTATTAATGATGGTCCACAAGAATCAGGATCTGTTGCGTGCTTCTATTATGAGTGCCGGAAACAGTCACCGTTTGGGAGCCAACGAAGCACCTCCCGCTATCTTGTCCATTTTCCTGGGTTCACAACTGTCAGCTACACTCGATGAAATTGTCCGTCAGGTGACCAACTCAAAAATGACTCCAGAGGAGAAGACAACTTTGAAATTAGGTATCGGGCGTATACCCGAAATCCTGCTCGATACCACCGACCGTAATCGCACTTCTCCTTTTGCATTCACAGGAAATCGTTTTGAGTTCCGTGCCGCCGGCTCCTCAGCCAACTGTGCTGCTGCCATGATTGCCATAAATGCTGCCATGGCCAACCAGTTGAATGAATTTAAAGCATCGGTAGACAAACTGATGGAAGAGGGTATCGGTAAGGACGAAGCAATCTTCCGCATCCTGAAAGAAAATATCATAGCCTCCGAACCTATCCGTTTTGAGGGTGACGGCTACTCAGAAGAGTGGAAACAGGAAGCAGCCCGCCGCGGACTAACCAACATCTGCCATGTTCCGGAGGCCCTGATGCATTATATGGATAACCAATCGAGAGCCGTACTGATAGGCGAACGTATCTTCAACGAGACCGAACTCGCCTGTCGTCTGGAAGTGGAATTGGAAAAATATACCATGAAGGTACAGATTGAAAGCCGCGTATTGGGTGATCTGGCCATCAACCACATCGTCCCTATCGCTGTCAGCTACCAGAACCGTCTTTTGGAAAACCTTTGCAGAATGAAGGAAATCTTCTCTGAAGAAGAATACGAAGTAATGAGTGCCGATCGGAAAGAACTTATTAAAGAAATCTCTCACCGTGTATCTGCTATTAAAGTACTGGTACGCGACATGACAGAAGCCCGCAAAGTAGCCAATCACAAAGAGAACTTCAAAGAGAAAGCTTTTGCTTACGAAGAGACCGTACGTCCTTACCTGGAAAGCATACGCGACCATATAGACCATCTCGAGATGGAAATTGACGATGAAATCTGGCCGTTGCCCAAATACAGAGAACTGTTATTCACGAAGTAAGCCATACTTGATGTCTCCCCGTAAGAAGGTCCTTTTCAAAGATCTCTTATGGGGAGCTTTTCATTTCCCGGGTTTCCTCTACCCAACCCTACTTTCCTGCCGGCAAACATCCCAGCGTCTGTCAACAAAAGATTGAAAGAGATCAATGTTCAATTTGAAAGATAGATAAACCGGAGTTCCATATCGTGCTTCTTGCTCTCAGAAAGAGTATGCTCACTCTCCTAAATAGTCCGCCCGACTTCCAAAATGTAAAGCATACATAGCAAACTTTTCGATAAACTATTCTGTTTTTCATTTTTTCTTTCTACATTTGTGCTTTATAACACAGTTTTGCAACAGATATGGTAAAGATGAATTTGTCAGAAATAAACGTTCCCGAACGTATTGCAGAGATGTGGGCTCCTCTAAACGCAGAGCAAAGGGAGTTCCTGGCCAATAATTTCACCCTTCAAAATTACAAAAAGAATGAAACAATTTATTGTGAAGGTGAATCACCTACCTATCTGATGTGTCTGCTTAGCGGCAAAGTAAAAATCTATAAAGACGGTGTAGGAGGCAGAAGTCAGATTATACGCATGATAAAGCCTACAGAATATTTCGGTTACCGAGCTTACTTTGCCAAAGAAGACTATGTGACTGCCGCTTCTGCGTTCGAACCTTCAACCATCTGCCTGATTCCCATGAGTGCTATCATGACACTGGTAAGCCAGAACAATGACCTGGGTATGTTTTTCATTCGTCAATTGTCTATCGACCTCGGTATTGCCGATGAAAGAACCGTCAATCTGACCCAAAAACACATTCGCGGACGCTTGGCCGAATCACTGCTTTTCCTCAAAGAAAGCTATGGACTGGAAGAAGATGGCTCTACGTTAAGTATCTATCTTTCACGCGAGGATTTGGCTAACCTATCGAATATGACTACTTCTAATGCCATCCGTACATTATCCAACTTCGCAACCGAACGACTGATCACCATCGACGGACGAAAAATCAAGATCATCGACGAGGAAAAACTTAAGAAGATCAGCAAAATAGGATAAAAGCGCTTTGTCGCCATTCAATAACTTAACACACATTTATTACCATGAAAAAAGGAATTACTCTTTTTCTTTTGTCTCTGCTTTTCATCACCCCCGGATGCAAACAGTCAAAAGAAACCATCGTGAACGAATACAATATCGTTCCGTTGCCAAACCAAATGATTCCCCAACAGGGACGGTTCGAAATAAGTAAAAAAGTAAGAGTCATAACAACCGCTTGTACACCGGACGTACAAATCATTGCCGACAGCCTCATCAACCGATTGAAGCTGACATCAGGAATTACCATAAAGCAAACTTTCGAGAACGTAACGGACGAGCCTGTTATTCGTTTCGTGCCGCAAGACGGAATGCCCGAAGAGGGATATAAACTCTCTGTCACTCCTCAAAATATCACCCTTACAGCTTCTACCCCCAAGGGATTTTTCTATGCAGTGCAAACACTTTATCAGTTATTGCCACCCGTTGTATATGGTAATCAAAAGGTGAAGAACGCCGAATGGTCGGTACCGGCCGTCGAAATAGAAGATGCTCCGCGCTTTGCATACCGTGGTCTGATGCTGGACGTATGTCGCCACTTCTCCCCGGTGGAATATGTATATAAATTCATCGATATGCTGGCCATGCACAAGATGAACACTTTCCACTGGCATCTGACCGACGACCAGGGATGGAGAATCGAAATCAAAAAATATCCTAAACTGACTGAGATAGGTTCCAAACGTAAAGAGACATTAGTAGATTATTACTATGTAAACTACCCGCAAGTCTTTGACGGCAAAGAGCATGGCGGATACTATACACAAGAGCAGATCAAAGCCATTGTAGATTATGCAGCCAGCAAATTTATCACGGTGATCCCCGAAATCGAGATGCCGGGGCATGCAATAGCAGCCATTGCTTCTTATCCGGAACTTTCATGTACACCGGACAGCACATGCGATGTGACAGGAACCTGGGGTGTATTTGAGCAGGTATTCTGCCCTTCAGACACCACTTTCCAATTCCTTGAAGGAGTGATGGATGAAGTTATGGATCTCTTCCCCAGCAAATACATCCATATCGGTGGTGATGAATGCCCGAAAACAGCCTGGATCAACAGTGAATACTGCCAGTCGTTGATCAAACAACTGGGACTGAAAGACGATGTTACCCCCAACGTTATCGATGGGAAGAAACATACCAAAGAAGAGAAGTTACAAAGCTACTTTATCACCCGCATGGAGAAATACTTGAATAATAAAGGGCGTAACATCATCGGATGGGACGAAATTCTGGAAGGCGGACTGGCCCCGAATGCTACCGTTATGTCCTGGAGAGGAGTAGAGGGTGGATTAAATGCAGCCAAAGCCGGACACAACGCCATTATGACACCAAATCCATACGCATATCTGGATCAGTATCAGGAAGAACCGGAGATAGCTCCCGTCACCATCGGTGGATATAATACGCTTAAAAAGACTTACAGCTACAACCCTGTACCGGACGATGCAAACGAACTGGTGAAAAAGCATATCATCGGTGTACAGGGTAACATCTGGACGGAATACATGCCCGGCAATGACAACCGCGACTATCAGGCTTTCCCACGTGCAGTAGCCATCGCCGAAACGGGCTGGACATTGAATGCAAACAAAAACTGGAATAACTTTTGCCAACGCATGGTAGAAGACTTCCGTCGTATGGATGTGAAAAATGTCAAAGCTTGCCGCAATTTCTTCGATGTGAATATCAATACACATGTAGACGAAACTAATACGTTGAAAGTAGTACTGGAAAGTTTCTACCCCAATGCCGAAATTCACTATACAACAAATGGAAGCGTTCCAACAGTAGAATCTGCCATTTACAATCAGCCTTTCGCCTTATCCGGCGAGATGGACGTGAAAGCCGCTGCTTTCAAAGACGGAAAGATGTTGGGCAAGGTCAGTGGAAAGAAGTTGTATGGCAATCTGATCAGTGGTAAAAGTTTCACAGTGACTCCGCCCATCGGAGCGGCCAAAGGCGACATTTTGGGTGAAAATGATGTTCTCGGTACTGATATAAGCACTTTCGGACTGACCAACGGTAAACGTGGCAACATCGCTTCGATGACTCCGTGGAGCGGATTCCGGATGAACGACGCCTGCAATAAACTGGTATTTATCGTTGAATTCGAACAGCCTACTACTGTCAGCAAAGTGGTCTTCGGTTCGTTATACAACCCCGCATCAGTCATTCTCCCTCCCAGTGTAGCTACTGTTGAGACCTCTTCCGACGGACGGAAGTATGATAAAATGGCAGAAGCTTCCTTCAAACGGAACTATCCTGAAAGAGGCAGAAAGGCATTCACTGACACATTAGGCTTTGCCCCCAAAGAAGTCAAGTATATCAAAATCACTCTTCAAAATGGTGGTACTTTACGAAACGGCATTGATTTCGTGAAAGACCCGAATGAAAAAGATGTGGTTCAGGCTAACATCTATTTGGACGAAATAGAAGTATATTAACGACCACATCATACTCCACAAAAACGCGGAGGACACAGAGTATTATTCCATTTCTGAAAATATAAACTCTGCGTCCTCCGCTTTATTTCCGGACACAATTACTGTCCAAAGAGACAACTGCGTCCGGAATATCTTTGTAGTTTTTTACAAATCTTAGATCAATCCCTTTTCAGACAGATAGCGTTCAGCTTCAATAGCAGCTTTACATCCGCTTCCGGCTGCTGTAATAGCCTGACGATAATGCGGATCAGCTACGTCACCTGCAGCAAATACTCCGGGTACCTTGGTACGAGGACTGTCACCGTCGGTGGTAATATATCCCACTTCATCAGTATCCAGATAGGGTTTAAAGATGTCCGAATTCGGTTTATGCCCGATAGCAAGGAAGAAACCGTCGATAGGTAATGAATAGCGTTCTTCATCGGGCTCCTCCCAACGTTTCACAAGATTCATACCTTCTACACCGTTCTCACCGAAAAGACCAACTACATTATGCTCAAAAAGTACTTCAATCTTATCATGTTTCCTCACACGCTCCTGCATAATTTTCGAAGCACGAAGATAAGGCTTGCGCACAACCAGATAAACCTTGGAAGCGAGTCCGGCCAAATAGATCGCTTCTTCACAAGCAGTGTCACCACCACCTACCACAGCAACCACTTTCTTACGATAGAAAAAACCGTCGCAAGTAGCACAAGCGCTTACCCCCATACCGGCATACTTCTTTTCATCGTCCAGTCCTAAATATTTGGCTGTAGCTCCGGTGGCGATAATCAATGAATCGGCTTCGATTACTTTTTCACCATCGATTGTAATTTTGTAAGGAGCCTGACCAAGATCAGAAGCGGTAGCAATCCCAAAGCGGATGTCAGCACCAAAACGTTCGGCCTGTGTACGAAGATCTTCCATCAATTGCGGTCCGCTGATTCCTTGCGGATAGCCCGGGAAGTTTTCTACATCGGTAGTGGTAGTCAACTGTCCACCCGGCTGTATTCCTTCGTAAAGCACCGGTGACAAATTTGCACGTCCAGCATAGATAGCGGCTGTATAGCCGGCTGGTCCTGAACCTATAATAAGGCATTTAATTCTTTCTGTTTCCATACTCCTATTTATATTTTACGATTTACTATTTAACGCTTGAAATCATTTCCCTCTCCTACCGAAGATCAATCACTTCGGCATGAGGATATTGTTTCTTATCAAACACAAACATACCATCGGCATATTTCAAACCTGTCTGATAACCAGTCACAGTGATCTCGCTACGACTCTTATCACGTTGTTCCATCATAATGAACAAGGGTTGATAAGTCTCTTTACTCACATAAAGCACAATTCGCGATAAATCTCTCTTCTTATCAGTAGCAGTCAATACTACCTCATAGACCGGTTTGCCACCAAAGTTCTTCAATGATCCGATCTTATAGTCGAAGCCATGACGGTATATCTGTAAAAGCGCATACGGATTAAGGCCCTGCAATTCGGTCCCGGTAGGGTTACTGATATTAACTTCATCACTGCTTCTCAGATAGCTCCACTGGGTCTTACCATCAAACCAAGTAATACCATCGTCTGTTTTCAGTACAAACTTTTCCCCTTTGAGTTCGATGACTCCGGCAGACTGTCCGGCCATCCTGCTTTTGTTAAACACTGTCACGTTGAATTCCGCACGGATACCGCCTGCCTTTTCAAATGTGGCCGCCGTCTTATCAAGCACAACTTTTGCCTGCATTTGTTGTTGAGCAAACACAGGCAAAGTCAGTAAAGCTATCCAAATGCTAATTATAATCTGCTTCATTGTATACACTCATTTAACGTTTGATTATTGAATATTGTTCAAACGCATTTCAAGGTCATTTTCGTCCACACACAGCACATCGCGTGCCTTGCTTCCCTGTGAGGGACCTACAATACCGGCCTTTTCCAGCTGATCCATCAAACGCCCGGCACGATTGTAGCCGATGGAGAATTTGCGCTGTATCAGCGAAGTAGATCCCTGCTGGTGAATCACAATCAACCGGGCAGCTTCCTCAAACAACGGATCGAGCCGTCCCATATCGACTTCACCCAAATCACTACCGCTATCTTCACTCACATATTCGGGCAGGAAGAAGGCGGTAGGATATCCCTGCTGACGTGAAATATACTTGGTGATTTCTTCCACTTCGGGCGTATCGATAAATGCACACTGTACACGTACCGGATCGGCTCCCTGAAGGAAGAGCATATCACCGCGACCGATCAACTGATTGGCTCCCGGACGGTCGAGGATGGTACGTGAGTCCATCATCGCTGACACGCGAAATGCGATACGTGCCGGGAAGTTGGCCTTAATAGTACCTGTAATGATATTGGTAGTCGGACGCTGGGTTGCGATAATCATATGAATACCTACGGCACGTGCCAACTGCGCAATACGGGCGATCGGTAGTTCTATCTCCTTACCGGCTGTCATAATCAAATCACCAAACTCATCAATAACCACTACGATATAAGGCATAAATTTATGCCCCTTTTCCGGATTCAGGCGGCGATTGATGAACTTCTCGTTGTACTCTTTAATGTTGCGCACATGAGCCATTTTCAGCAGATCATAGCGGCTGTCCATCTCTACACAAACAGAATTGAGAGTCTGCACCACTTTAGTTACGTCAGTGATGATAGCATCTTCACCATCGGGAAGTTTTGCAAGAAAATGATGCTCAATGACAGAATAAATGCTGAATTCCACTTTCTTAGGATCTACCAGAACAAACTTCAATTCGGCAGGATGCTTCTTATAAAGCAGTGAAGTGATGATAGCGTTCAAGCCGACAGATTTACCCTGCCCGGTAGCACCTGCCACCAATACGTGCGGCATTTTGCAAAGATCAACCATGAATACCTCATTCGTAATGGTTTTACCAAGTGCAATAGGCAAATCATAGGTTGACTCCTGAAACTTCTTACTACCTATAATAGACTGTCCTGAAACGATCTTCGGATTTGAGTTAGGTACCTCGATACCGATCGTACCTTTCCCAGGTATGGGAGCAATGATACGAATGCCCAACGCAGAAAGGCTCAAAGCGATATCGTCTTCCAAGCCACGAATCTTTGAAATACGTACTCCTTGTTCCGGAGTGATCTCATAAAGAGTTACCGTAGGTCCTACCGTAGCTTTAATCGTACTTATTTCAATTCCAAAACTACGCAATGTATTGATAATACGGTCTTTATTTGCATTCTGTTCCTCCATATTGATGGTAGGCTCACTATTTTCATAGTGTTTCATCAAATCGATAGTAGGAAAATGATAGTTCTCTAAATCCAGTTTAGGGTTGTAAGGTTCAGTCTCCGCACCCTGATAATTTTCATCATCGGCAGCAGGCTCTATCTCGAACTCAGGCTCTTTATCTGCCGACGCTGCCCGAAAAGGAGATACGGGATCAGGAGCTGTCTGTTCAAAAGTCATAGTCACATCACCATCGGATGTCACATCCCTATCTTCCGGAGTCACAGGCATTTCGGTTGAAGATTCGACAGGTGTTTCAGGCACAACAGTAGTTTCCACCTTTTTCACCGGTACTTCCTGACGGAAAGTACGATTTACATCAAATTCCACTTCCTGAGGTTTCGGGTTATCATATTCATGTGGTTGAGGGGCCTGAGTAACTTCAGCAAATTCTTCTTTTTGTTTACGCTTCAAGAAACTAAGACTAAAAAGCTTACGCAGCCAAATGATAGTGCGGGCACTCATATATATAAGGAAACAAATACCTGTTGCCAGAAGAATCAGCCATACACCCGGAATGCCGACTTGAGAAATCAGCCAATTACTGATGTTATAACCATGCAATCCACCCAGATAGATGAAGGAGTCCTGATAATGGTCCATAAAAACGAAACCAAGGAAAACAGAAAACCAAATGAGCAGCAATGAACATCCGATAAACCATTTCCAAAGGCGTACCACACGCACACGCATTAATTTGAGTCCGGCAACAGCCAGATAGATTAAAATAAAGAAAGAGGAAACACCAAAACAATCATTGATCAGGTAGCTTGCCAACTGAGCTCCCCGGGAACCTGCATAGTTCTTTACGTGATTGTTCACAGCAGCAAGGTCCTGGGCATTTCCGCTATCAATAATACTTTGGTCAGCTGCTCCAGTGAAAAAGAAAGAGGTAAAGGCCAGTAACAAATAGACTGAGAAAATGACCAGTACCAACCCGATTACAAAGTGAATTGTTTCGTTCCTGAAGAAAGCCACATATTTTTTTGTGGAAGCCGGCTTCTGTTCTGCTTCCTTATCTGATTTCTTTTTTGCCATGTGGATGATGAATCTTAAGCTATATGATTAATGATGCAAAAGTAGTAAAAAAAAGAATTTCATTGGACTACCCACAACTTTTTCTTACCTTTGCGTTTCAATTCAAGCAGATATGAAAAAAGAGAGTCAAGTAATATTTGATAAGAATGTGATAGAATTCGTTACAGTAGCCGCCGAGTTCTGCGCTTTTTTGGAACGTGCCGAAAGTATGAAACGCAGTACGTTTGTTGATACCACCCTTAAAATACTTCCTTTGCTTTATCTAAAAGCATCCATGCTTCCGAAATGCGAAATGATAGGTGATGAATCACCTGAAACGTATGTAACGGAAGAAATTTACGAAGTGTTACGCATCAACCTGGCATCCATATTGGCAGAAAAAGACGATTATCTGGAAGTATTTCTACCCGACATGGCTTACAGTGACGAACCGATCAAAAAGAATATTTCGGAAGATTTGGCCGATATCTATCAGGATATCAAAGACTTTATCTTCGTATTCCAGCTGGGATTGAACGAGACGATGAACGATTCCCTCGCCATCTGCCAAGAAAACTTCGGACTCTTGTGGGGACAAAAACTGGTAAACACCATGCGTGCCCTGCATGACGTAAAATATAGTCCGAAAGCCCGGGGAGAAGACGAAGAGGAAGAAGAGTACGAACCCGAAAACAATGAAGACTGTCACTGTGAAGATGACGACTGCCATTGTCACGATCATGGCTGCCATTGCCATGATGATGAATAAAAGAATATGATTTTAAAAAGAACCATAAGCAAAGAAGAGGTGAAGGAGATGCCCAAAGCAGCATTTCCCGGACGGATTCATGTAATACAGACTGAAAGTGAGGCGCAAAAAGCGGTGGCTTATCTGCAATCCCAAGCCATCTTGGGAATCGACAGCGAGACACGTCCCTCATTCACCAAGGGACATTCTCATAAAGTAGCATTACTTCAGATTTCATCTGACGAGTGTTGCTTTCTGTTTCGCCTGAACATGACCGGCCTAACCCAACCTATCATAGAACTACTTGAAGATCCGAAAGTAATCAAAGTGGGCCTTTCGCTAAAAGACGACTTCATGATGTTACACAAACGAGCCCCTTTCAATCAACAGGCATGCATTGAGTTACAAGAGTACGTCCGTCCTTTCGGCATTCAGGATAAGAGCCTGCAAAAGATATACGGTATCTTGTTTAGTGAGAAAATCTCAAAATCACAGCGTCTTTCTAATTGGGAAGCAGATGTACTGACGGATGCTCAAAAGCAATACGCAGCTACAGATGCTTGGGCCTGCCTCAACATATATCACTTATTGGAGGAACTGAAACGAACAGGAAACTACGAATTGGCTCCGGAAGAGGAAGCCACAGAGAAAGTAAAAGTAGGTTCAGATCAACAATAAAAGTAAAAACAACATAATAAATTTATGCATAAAGTATATCTTAAACCCGGCAAAGAAGACTCATTGAAACGGTTCCACCCCTGGATTTTTTCTGGTGCCATCGCCCACTTCGACGGCGAACCCGAGGAAGGTGAAGTAGTGGAAGTGTACACCTCAAAAAAAGAATTTATTGCCAAAGGGCATTTCCAGATCGGAAGTATTGCTGTACGTGTACTTTCGTTCAAACAAGAAGAGATTAACCACGATTTCTGGAAACACAAATTGGAAGTGGCCTACGACATGCGACGCAGTATTGGCATCGCTACCAATCCGACTAACAATACCTATCGCCTGGTACATGGAGAAGGCGATAATCTGCCCGGACTCGTTATCGATGTTTATGCCCGGACTGCTGTGATGCAGGCACATTCTGCAGGAATGCATGTAGACCGTATGGCCATTGCCGAAGCTTTGTCCGAAGTTATGGGTGATCAGATTGAAAATATCTATTATAAATCAGAAACGACCCTCCCATTTAAAGCGGACCTTTTCCCGGAGAACGGTTTCCTTAAAGGAGGAAGCAGCGACAACATCGCTCAGGAATATGGGCTGAAATTCCATGTAGACTGGCTGAAGGGACAAAAAACAGGATTTTTTGTAGACCAGCGTGAGAATCGTGCTCTACTGGAGCGTTATGCCAAGGGGCGGTCGGTATTAAATATGTTCTGTTATACCGGAGGCTTTTCCTTTTACGCCATGCGTGGAGGTGCCAAACAGGTGCACTCGGTAGACAGTTCTGCAAAAGCCATCGATCTGACTAATAAAAATGTAGAATTAAACTTCCCGGGAGATACCCGTCATGCAGCCTTTGCTGAAGATGCTTTCAAATATCTCGACCGTATGGGTGACCAGTACGACTTGATCATTCTTGATCCTCCGGCATTTGCCAAACATAAGGATGCGCTGCGCAATGCCCTTCAGGGCTACCGCAAGCTCAATGCCAAAGCATTTGAGAAAATCAAACCGGGTGGTATCTTATTCACCTTCTCATGTTCGCAAGTAGTGA
The DNA here is from genome assembly GCF_000025985.1 of Bacteroides fragilis NCTC 9343. Taxonomy (NCBI): domain Bacteria; kingdom Pseudomonadati; phylum Bacteroidota; class Bacteroidia; order Bacteroidales; family Bacteroidaceae; genus Bacteroides; species Bacteroides fragilis. Next base: position 1,183,057 of record NC_003228.3, on the reverse strand, counting down.
CCAAAGATAATTTCCGTACTGCTGTATTTACTGCTGCCGCCATGTCGGGCAGAAGTGTACGTATACTACATCAGTTGACCCAGCCCGCAGACCATCCGGTGAACATCTATCACCCGGAAGGGGAATATCTCAAAGGATTGGTGCTCTATGTAGAATAATCATTCCATAAGCATAAAAGCAGCAGCCTCAAAGTTAATTAGAGTTAACGAATAGAAGATTTTCATCAAATCATTATGTTATATAACATAAATCCCTTTATCTTTGCACTGTGTTTTTCATGGTATTAGATTTAAGGTTAATAAAGATTGGCTGTCCGGGAGGATAGCCTTTTTTTTATTTGTATATATGAAGAGAGAATAGATTACTGCGGGATCAATGAATAAACTTAGAAATAAAGATAGATATTCAGCCCTTTACCTCCTCCAATTTATTCATTGACTCTATTTGGTTAACAATCCATCTAATAATGCAAAAGAACCGTCCTGCAGCAGGTGGTGGATGACCTGTTTCTTTAATTAAATAAGCAGTAACCTCTACCTTTTATTTTTTTTGTTTTACTAACATAATCACCGGATTATCTTCTTCATTCAACCTAGAGGCTATTTCTTTCAATTTACCATCTTTCAGTTGGTCTTTCTTATAAATTTCAACAAGTCGGGCTGCATTTAGACTTGTGACGTCTTCAATTTCACGATTAATTGGTTTCGCTGTCATAGCCACTGTTCTTTTGTCCACATAGTCATCATTGTATATGGTAACTTGAAATACCGCCTTTTCTTCTTTGTCATACACCAGTTCATCAGCATAGAATCCGTTGCCCTTTTCAAAGTTAAATACATTTTTAACGGCTTCCATAAAGTAATAACGGTCGGTATGGATACCCATATAAAGAAAAACTTCCGGTTCCATGGTATGTGCAGAAGGAGTTCTTACAACAAAAGGACTTAATGTACCATCCGACGCATAGTTATACAATGTATCAGCCGATGTGTCCATAAGTGTACATTTCCCGTTACTCAGGCGTATCTGATAAGAATAATTTGCTATAAACCTATCTCCATCATTCACAATTGGTGTATCAATCGTTTTGAAAGGAATAAAAATATCACGGGTGATACTTCCATCCTGTTTTGATAGGATAATATGGTATGATTTGGTTCTATCCTCTCCTTTACTGTGATAATCTGACATATCATAGCAAATCAAATTATCTTTGTCATAATCGAAAATAGATGAAACTTCCCGATCAAGACTCAAACACCGTTTGAACTTTCCATAAAGATCATACACTAAGATTTTATTTCCCGGTGACTTTACGAATATTTCACCATTGTTTTCATCAAGAATAATCTCATTAATCCTCGCATATTCTTCTGCTCCTTGCCCCCGACGATTTATCTTCCTCACTCCCTTACCGGTTTTTCTGTCAAAAATAAAAATATCCCCATCATTATTCCTATTTGTTGCCAATATGTATTCTTTTCCCACATCCTGCACCAGACCTTGTGTAAGAAACTCGTCAGTGGTCTCCAACGCAACATATTCTACATCCATAAAGTCCTGAAGAATCAATTCTTTTTTAGGATAACTTTTCGAAACGTCAACAATGATTAAATCATTGTTTGACTGTATATTTTCTCCACACCCCACTAATACCACCAACAGAATGACTGCTAAAATCGTTTTTGTTTGTTTCATTTCAGTTATTGTTTATTTGATAAAGAAGAACCTGTTTAGAGCCTGTAAAAAAAATGGCTGAAATCTTTTTAATCTAAACTTTCCGTATCAGCCGAATAGTTTCTTTCTTTGAAGTAACCAAACTTTAAAAAAGATATATCAGACTGATTTTAAGGAAAGAGAGTGGCAATATATAACAAAAGTATTGAACCTGCAAGAAAGAAAGCGAAAATAAGATTTACAAATGGTTTAGAATGCCATTTTTTATTTAGTGAAGACCGGCTGCCAATGGCATATGCTTCCTCTTGACCTCCCTAAGTGGCAGTTGGTTTACTACTACTATCGCAAATGGGCGACCTTGTTGGATTTTGACTTGCTATTAGAGAAATTCCCTAAAGACCTTTTTTCCCTGCGCAAATAAAGAAGAAAACAAATGGATTTCCCCTCTTATCATAAGCCATTATAAACAAAACTATTACGATCATTCATGCGATCTTTACTCCGGCCCGCATACCCGGATAAGATTCAGACCATCTTCGCTAAAGATACGAAGGAAAACAAAATGCTTTTATAGGCATAAACAAATAAGATAACAGATACATCACACCATATGTCAAACCGTTACGTTTACGTTCTCTACTAAAACGAAGAGTGGAAGATGGAAGATCGAAATTCATTTTTCGTATGAGAAGCGTACAAAAGGTTTTAGAGTCCGCTGAAATCGTCCCCTCAAATACCGGACAAAGTTCGGTTGCCACACCTTCGTTATCGAAATAACAGGCTTTAAGATTATTATGGAGGAAAACTTAAACCGGCTCTTAGATTAAATAAGGTAGCAACGGATTATATATACCCACATTAAAAAAACAAATTATTAATCATACTTTTGCAGGTTTATTTCTGACATTTAGTCATTTATACAATAGAAGTAAGTCATTTGGAATAGACCGCTTTCTTTTTTATAGACCTTTCATTCTCTGTTTTTTCCGATTTTCTTTTCCCATTTTCCTTTTCTCATTTCCTTTTATTCCATGCTTTTTCCACTCTGTCAACTAAAAATATTATATTTGCACCTGATCTGCCATAGACAGGCACGACGGGAAACACATCAATAAAAGTTATGAATATAAAAAATCGTTTGATTATTATGAACTTCCTGCAATTCTTTGTATGGGGGTCGTGGTTAATTTCACTAGGTGGCTATATGGAAAGAGGCCTCCATTTTGAAGGTGGGCAAATCGGAGCCATTTTCGCAACAATGGGAATCGCATCCATTATCATGCCGGGAATAACAGGCATTATAGCCGACAAATGGTTCAATGCCGAACGCCTTTATGGTATTTGCCACTTGCTGGGAGCCGGCTGCTTGTTCTACGCTTCTACCGCCACCGACTATAATCAAATGTATTGGGCCATGTTACTCAATCTAATGGTTTACATGCCTACTCTTTCGCTCGCCAATACTGTTTCGTACAATGCACTCGAACAATATAAATGCGATTTAGTAAAAGACTTCCCGCCTATCCGTGTATGGGGAACCATCGGTTTCATTTGTGCTATGTGGGCAGTGGACCTTACCGGATTCAAAAACTCGAGTGCTCAACTTTATGTCGGAGCAAGCTCAGCATTACTTCTCGGACTGTATTCTTTCACTCTGCCCCCATGCCCCCCTGCAAAAAATCAGAGCAAAACCCTATTGTCTTCTTTCGGTCTAGATGCCCTCAGCCTATTCAAAAGAAAAAAGATGGCTATCTTTTTCTTTTTCTCGATGTTGCTGGGTGCAGCCTTGCAAATCACAAATACATATGGTGATGCATTTTTGGGGAGTTTCGCCAAAATACCCGAATTTGCAGACTCTTTCGGTGTCAAGCACTCGGTAATCCTGCTGTCCATCTCACAAATGTCCGAGACACTGTTTATCCTGGCCATTCCTTTCTTCCTGAAGCACTTCGGAATCAAACGTGTCATGCTCATCAGTATGTTTGCCTGGGTATTCCGATTCGGACTGTTTGGCTTTGGTGATCCGGGATCAGGCATCTGGATGCTGATTTTATCAATGATAGTATACGGTATGGCATTTGATTTCTTCAACATTTCCGGTTCTTTATTTGTTGAATTGGAAACCAAACCTGAGACAAGGGCCAGTGCACAAGGTTTGTTCTTCATTATGACAAACGGATTGGGCGCTGTCATCGGAGGATATGCCAGTGGAGCCGTAGTGGATGCATTCTCTGTATATGAAAACGGAATGTTGGCAAGTCGCAACTGGCCGGCTATCTGGTTCATATTTGCAGCATATGCACTGGCTATCGGTATTTTGTTTGCAATTGTTTTCAGATACAAACATCAACCGGGAGAACTTAAGAAAGTGAACAATTAACAATGGATAAGAAAGTAGAATTACAGGTATTGAACATTTCTAACAGCCAGGCGCAGGTAGGTGCCTATGCAATGGTATTGGGAGAAGTAGATGGCGAACGGCAGCTACCTATTATAATAGGACCTGCCGAGGCACAAGCTACAGCCATTTGCCTGAAAGGAATAAAGGCCCCACGCCCGCTGACACACGATTTATTCTATTCGTGTCTGAATGTTTTGGGAGCAACTCTGCTCCGGGTACTAATATACAAAGCCAAAGAAGGCGTTTTCTATTCGTATATCTACTTTAAAAAAGACGAAGAAATTATTCGGATAGATGCCCGTACCTCGGATGCAGTGGCACTGGCCGTCAGGGCAGATTGTCCTATCTTTATATACGAATCTATTCTTGAACGCGAGTGTATACGGTTGACAGACGGGGACGAACGTCCCGATACTCCGGAAGAGGATGAAAACTCACGCACGGAGCCGGTCAGCATTATTTCTCTTGAAGAAGCATTGAATAAAGCCATTCAAGAAGAGAATTACGAACTGGCAGCCCGACTTCGTGACGAAATAAACCGACATAAATAAAAGATATGCACGTATTTTATACCCCTGATATACAAACCAGCACAGAACTTCCTGAAGAGGAAGCACAGCACTGTGTACGTGTGCTCCGCCTGACAGCCGGAGATGAAATTAGTCTCACCGACGGAAAGGGAAACTTCTATCGGGCAGAGATCAGCGTGGCAACCCATAAACGTTGCCTGGTGAATATTAAAGAAACAATTTACCAAGAGCCTTTGTGGGACGGACATCTGCACATTGCTATGGCACCCACAAAAAATATGGATCGTAATGAATGGTTTGCTGAAAAAGCAACTGAAATAGGGTTCGACGAATTAACATTCTTGAACTGCCGCTTCTCCGAACGGAAAGTAATTAAAACCGAACGCATTGAAAAGATATTGGTGTCTGCCATCAAGCAATCGTTAAAAGCACGTTTACCGCGTCTGAACGAGATGACTGATTTTTGCACATTTATCGAAAAAGACTTTAAAGGGCAAAAGTTCATTGCCCACTGTTACGAAGGAGAGAAACCTTTACTGAAAGATGTCTTGACAAAAGGAGAAGATGCCCTGGTGTTGATCGGACCGGAAGGTGACTTCAGCGAAGAGGAAGTCAAGAAAGCAATCGAGAAAGGATTTGTCCCTATTAGTTTAGGCAAATCGCGACTGCGCACAGAAACAGCAGCATTGGTGGCTTGCCACACAATGAATATGTAATTTACAGAAATAAAAAAGATAGTAATTATGGTAAAACGAATGATTTCCCAACTTTCGGTACTGGCAGTACTGATCGTTTTCATGGCAGCCTGCTCCAAGAAAGCGGAATATATCCATGTGATTCCGGCCGATGCTTCGGCTGTTGCTTCCATTAATCTGAATTCTCTTGCTGACAAAGCCGGCTTGAATGATAAACAGAATGAAGGGATGAAACAAAAAATGATGGAAGCCCTGAAAAGCGGAATGAATGCAGCTGCTTTCCAGCAACTGGAAAAAATAATGAAAAATCCTTCTCAATCGGGGATTGATGTCAAAGCTCCTGTATTCGTATTTACTTCCAAGACTTTCATTAGTCCCACTATAGTTGCCAAAGTCAGTAATATCGAGGACTTGCGTGCTTCGCTCGACTTAATGGCCAAAGAAGGAATCTGCCAGCCTATAGCAGAAGAAGAGGGGTACAGTTTCACATCCTTGCAGAAGAACAATCTATTGGTCTTTAATGAAAATGCAGCAGTTTTGACAGAAGCCTACGGAACTTCTCAAATGGATGTTGCCAAACAAACCATCTCCACACTGCTCAAACAGACCGAAGAGAACAGTATCGCCTCAAACGGCAGTTTCCGGAAGATGCAGGATCAGAAAGGAGACATCAACTTTTTTGCTTCAATGGATGCGGTTCCCAAAATGTATACTCAACAAATCAGTCTGGGACTCTCTTCACAAATCGACTTGAGTGAAGTAAAAGCTGTGGGTAACCTCAACTTTGAGAAAGGAAAAATCGCTCTGCAGATCGAAACCTACTCGGATAATGCAGAGACGGATGCGTTACTGAAGAAACAGGCTCAAGCTGTTAAAAAGTTAAATACAACTTTCCTCCAGAACTTCCCCGAATCGACTCTCGCATTCTTAAATATAGGAGTCAATGGAGCAGCATTCTACGATTTGCTGTTCAATAATGAAGAATTCCGTAGAAATGTGTCTCTTGCGAAAGCCGATGAAGTAAAAAGTTTATTCGCCTCTTTCGATGGAGATATTTCCATCGGACTAATTAATGTAACCTTGAACAGTGTTCCTACTTTTGCTGCTTATGCAGATGCAAAGAACGGAAATGCCCTGAAAGCATTGTACGACAATAAGAAACAATTAAAATTAGGTAAAAACGAAGATATTATCCAATTGGGCGAAAACGAATATGTTTATAAGTCAAGAGCAACCAACGTATTCTTTGGCATCCGCAACAAGCAGATGTATGCCACTAATGATGAACTTCTGTACAAGAGTATCAGCAAACCTGTAGAGAAATCAATCAAAGATGCCGGATATGTATCGGATATGAAAGGCAAAAATGTATTCTTTGTTATCAATATGGATGCTATTCTCGATCTCCCTGTTGTGAAAATGATGGCCGGATTCGGCGGCGAAGAATATCAAACTTATTATAAACTCGCTTCAAAAATTTCGTATATCGAGGCATTCAGTGACAGCGAAGGTAAGACCGAAACAGCCATTCTTCTGAAAAACAAAGACGACAATGCTTTAAAACAGATAGTAGACTTTGCCAAGCAGTTCGCCGGCATGTAATCTTCAACGTGTATGGACAGCATTCACCTACAGCAAACACTTCCCCAAGTGTTTGCTGACCGTAATTCGATAACTTCGGATGTATGGCATCGGAATCTTGTTTTCCATAAAGGAAAATCTTACCTGATCGAGGCTGCCTCCGGTACCGGTAAATCATCGTTGTGCAGCTACATCTACGGCTACCGAAACGACTATCAGGGAATCATCAACTTCGACGAAACCAATATCAAAGCATATCCGGTGAAGCAATGGGTGGAAATCCGGAAGCATTCACTGAGTATGCTTTTTCAGGATTTACGCATTTTTACGGAGTTGACCGCCATCGAAAACATCCGACTAAAGAATAACCTGACCGGATATAAAACCCGAAAAGAAGTATTATCACTGTTCGAAGCATTGGGACTCTCGGACAAACTGAACGTGAAGGCAGGCAAACTTTCTTTCGGACAACAACAGCGAGTGGCGTTCATCCGATCGCTTTGTCAACCTTTCGACTTCATTTTCCTGGACGAGCCTATCAGTCATTTGGACGACAACAATGCACGTATTATGGGAGAACTGGTAATGGAAGAAGCCAGCAAACAAGGGGCGGGAATCATCGTAACGTCCATCGGCAAGCATATCGAGTTAACGTATGACAGAATATTGAAATTATGAACAACTTAGTCTGGAAGCTGCTCCGTCAGCATATCAGCATCGGTCAGTTGACCGGTTTCTTCTTTGCCAACCTTTTCGGAATGGTTATTGTGCTACTCAGCGCACAATTCTACAAAGATGTAGTTCCCATCTTTACCGAAGGGGATAGCTTTATGAAGAAAGATTATATGACAGCTACTAAGAAAATCAGTACGCTGGGATCTTTTGCGGGCAAGAGTAACACTTTTTCGTCTGAGGAAATAGAGGAACTGAAGAAACAACCGTTCACCCGGAGCGTAGGTGCTTTCACTCCTTCGCAATTTAAAGTCTCCGCAGGATTGGGAATGCAGGAAGCAGGAATTCACCTTTCTACCGAAATGTTCTTTGAGGCCGTTCCTGATAAGTTTGTAGACGTCAGCCTCGATAAATGGCATTTTGATGAAAACACGCACACCATCCCTATCATCATTCCGCGCAATTATCTGAATTTATATAACTTCGGATTTGCCCAGAGCCGAAGCCTGCCTAAACTATCGGAAGGGTTGATGAGCCTGATCCAAATGGATATTCTGATGCGGGGCAACGGACGGGTTGAGCAATATAAAGGAAACATCGTCGGCTTTTCCAACCGGTTGAATACTATTTTGGTTCCACAATCTTTTATGAACTGGGCTAACCAAAACTTTGCACCGGATAGCCAGCCGGACCCTTCACGGCTGATTATTGAAGTAGACAATCCCGCTGATGCCTCCATTGCAAAGTATTTCCAACAAAAGGGTTATGAGACAGAAGACGGAAAACTGGACGCCGGGAAAACCACTTATTTTCTGCGTCTGATTGTGGGTATTGTCCTTGCAGTGGGACTATTTATCAGCATACTCTCTTTCTACATTCTGATGCTCAGCATTTTTCTGCTTTTACAAAAGAACACCGTGAAACTGGAAAGTTTGCTTCTGATAGGTTACAGCCCTTCAAGAGTAGCACTCCCCTATCAGATTCTTACACTAGGACTCAATGTTGTTGTACTGTTACTATCCGTCGGCATTGTTTCGTGGGCACGCACCTCTTATCTTACGACACTGAACCTGTTGTTTCCACAAATGTCTGTCGGATCTCTCTGGCCAACTTTCGCCATAGGTATATTTTTATTCTTATTGGTGTCTTCCATCAACGTTATTATACTGAAAAAGAAGATGTTGTCAATATGGATACACAAAGCATAGGAGAGATTAGGGCATAAAAAAAGGAGCAACGCCTTGCTCCAACCTTTGTTAACCTTAAATCTAATACTATGAAAAACACATTGCAAAGATACGTACTCTTTGGTTATCTGCAAATAATACAAGAAAAAAAGTATGTTTTATAACACCATTTAAGAGTTTAACACCTGCTTTTCACTTCCTTTTTCATATCTTTGTAACGTTATTAATAAAGATATGACCATGCCGGACTATGATCTGATTGCCATTCTTGGCCCTACCGCTTCGGGTAAAACCCCTTTTGCTGCCGCATTGGCCGCAGAGTTAAATACTGAAATCATCAGTGCCGATTCACGCCAAATCTATCGGGGAATGGATCTTGGTACAGGCAAAGACCTGGAAGACTACACTATTAACGGCCGACAAATCCCTTACCACCTGATAGATATTGCTGATCCGGGCTATAAATACAATGTATTTGAGTATCAACGTGATTTCCTGACAGCTTACGAGACTATTAAACAAAAAGGATGTCTCCCCGTTCTATGTGGAGGGACAGGCTTGTATCTGGAGTCGGTACTAAAAGGCTATCGCCTGATTCCAGTTCCCGAAAACCAAGAGTTGCGTGTACGCCTGGCCGAAAAATCATTGGAAGAACTGACTGCCATTTTAAGCAGTTATAAGACACTTCACAATTCGACAGACGTGGATACCGTCAAACGGGCAATCCGTGCTATCGAAATAGAAGAGTATTATGCAAAGACACCAATAGAAGAACGGGAGTTCCCACAACTGAACAGCCTGATTATCGGAGTGGACATCGACCGTGAATTGCGACGGGAGAAAATCACCCGCCGCCTTAAACAAAGACTGGACGACGGGATGGTTGAAGAGGTACGTCGTCTCCTGGCAGAGGGAATTCAGCCGGATGATCTGATTTATTATGGATTGGAATACAAATACCTGACTTTGTACGCCATTGGCAAAATGACATACGATGAAATGTTTACCGGTCTGGAAACTGCCATCCACCAGTTTGCCAAACGGCAAATGACCTGGTTTCGGGGAATGGAACGAAGAGGTTTCACCATTCATTGGGTAGATGCTTCACTCCCAATGGAGGAAAAGATTAACTTTGTAAAGCAGAAACTCAAAGAGTTTTAGTAACTTTGGCGAAGCTCTTAACCGTTTTTGTTTCATTTATCAGTTCGTCCCGCAAGTGTGGGTCCATGCGCCCGGCTACCCAAGCCCATCAGTCCGGGAACGGAGGCAGATGAGCCCTCAAGCGCAGGGCGAGTTAATGGATAAAGAGAAAGGTAATAAATAGCCTATGATAACCGGTTAAGTCAGTGCAAGTCTGTTGTTAATATATGAATGATCGGTCGTTTAACAAAAAGATCGGTCACCATACAGAGAAGTTAGAAATAAAAGTACGAAATAATAAATATAATATCCATGAGCGTAGAACCTGGAAAATGGGGTGTAATCTACAATCCCAAAGCAGGCACACGAAAGGTGCAGAAACGGTGGAAAGAAATAAAAGAGTACATGGACTCTAAGGGAGTGTCATACGACTATGTGCAGTCCGAGGGTTTCGGATCGGTAGAACGACTCGCCGGCATTCTGGCCAACAACGGTTATCGCACCATCGTAGTAGTGGGCGGAGACGGTGCATTGAATGATGCCATTAACGGCATTATGAGTTCGAACGCAGAAAAAAAAGAAGAGATAGCCATCGGTATCATTCCCAACGGAATAGGAAACGACTTTGCCAGATACTGGGAATTGAATCTGGAATACAAACAAGCAGTAGACTGGATTATCAATAACCGCCAAAAGAAAATAGACGTGGGTTACTGCAACTTTTACGATGGCGAAAAACACCAACGACGTTACTTCCTCAATGCAGTCAATATAGGATTAGGTGCGCGTATCGTAAAAATCACGGACCAGACCAAACGTTTCTGGGGAGTAAAGTTCCTCTCCTATCTGGCAGCTCTCTTCCTGCTGATATTCGAACGCAAGCTTTATCGTTCACATCTCAAAATTAACGACGAACACATCCGCGGACGGATTATGACAGTCTGTGTGGGAAGTGCCACCGGATACGGACAAACCCCAAGTGCCGTACCCTATAATGGCTGGCTGGATGTATCGGTCATCTACCGCCCCGAGTTCCTGCAAATCTTGTCCGGACTGTGGATGCTTATTCAAGGACGCATATTGAACCACAAAGTGGTGAAATCCTACCGTACCCGAAAAGTAAAAGTATTGCGTGCCCAGAATGCCGCCGTCGACCTTGACGGACGCTTGTTGCCACGCCATTTCCCGATTGAAATAGGAATTATCCCGGAAGCAACCACATTGATTATACCCAATTGATAAAACATAAATGTTATGATAGAACAACTGAAGAACAATAAAACAGGAAATTTTTTCCTGTTAGCCGGTCCTTGCGTCATCGAAGGCGAAGAGATGGCTATGCGAATTGCAGAAAAAATAGTAAATATCACCGATAAACTGGGTATTCCCTATGTATTTAAAGGTTCATACCGTAAAGCCAACCGTTCTCGCTTGGATTCATTCATGGGAATTGGTGATGAAAAAGCGTTGAAAGTTCTCGAGAAAGTACACAATACCTTCGGAGTGCCTACCGTAACCGATATTCACGCAGCCGATGAAGCAGCCATGGCAGCCGATTATGTAGACATCCTGCAGATACCCGCTTTCCTCTGCCGGCAAACGGACTTACTGGTCGCTGCTGCTCAAACCGGAAAAACGATTAATATCAAAAAAGGACAGTTCCTCTCTCCGCTTGCCATGCAGTTTGCAGCAGACAAGGTGATAGAGGCCGGCAACAAGAACGTTATGCTGACTGAACGTGGAACAACTTTCGGTTATCAGGACCTGGTCATCGACTACCGGGGCATACCGGAAATGCAATCTTTCGGTTATCCGGTCATCCTGGATGTAACTCATTCATTACAGCAACCCAACCAGACGAACGGTGTAACAGGCGGTATGCCGCAATTGATCGAAACGGTAGCCAAAGCCGGCATTGCCGTAGGAGCCGACGGTCTCTTTATTGAGACACACGAAAATCCGGCAGTAGCCAAAAGCGACGGTGCCAATATGTTGAAACTTGACCGGTTGGAAGGCTTATTGACTAAACTGGTGAAAATTAGAGAAGCAATTATGTGATTTACTTCCCGGTAATGCGACTGATAGAAAAAACAGTAAGAAGGTAATTCATCTCAGGAGATGCTGGAAGTCCGGATTCTCAATACATAAATAGGATCTATGCGCTCTGAAACTCCTGCGGTGAGTGGAACTTAAAACAGTATAGCAATGAAACATTTATTCCGTGGTTTACTTTTGGTTGCAGTCATCTTATGCTGCAACTTCCAACAGGCCTTTGCACAGCAAATGCCGCCCATCCCTATCGACAAGAACGTACGTATTGGAAAGTTGGACAATGGTCTGACCTACTACATCCGTAAGAACAATCTGCCTGCCAACCGGGCTGACTTCTACATTGCCCAGAAAGTGGGTTCTATTCAAGAAGAAGAAAATCAACGCGGATTGGCACACTTCCTGGAACACATGTGTTTTAATGGGACAACTCACTTCCCCGGTGATGCCTTGAAGCAATATCTGGAGCGTATCGGCGTTAAATTCGGTGAAAACCTGAACGCATATACGGCTATCGATGAAACGGTTTACAATATCTCCAATGTACCCGTCAAAACTCCCGGTGCAGTAGACTCCTGCCTGCTGATTCTACACGACTGGAGCAATGACCTGACACTCGATCCGAAAGAGATTGATAAAGAACGCGGCGTCATCAATGAAGAATGGCGTACACGCATGAGTGCCATGATGCGTATGCAAGAGAAGCTTCTGCCAATGATGTATCCGGGTGACAAATACGCCCATAGCTTCCCCATCGGCACCATGGACGTAGTGATGAATTTTAAGCCGCAAACCTTGAGAGACTATTACGAAAAATGGTATCGTCCCGACTTACAGGGAATCGTCATCGTCGGTGATATCGATGTAGATGCCGTAGAAGCTAAAATCAAAACAATGTTTGCCGACATCCCTGCACAGCCTAATGCGGCAGAACGTATCTACTATCCTGTCGCAGACAATAAAGAACCGATTATCTGTATCTTGAAAGACAAGGAACAGCCTCATGTCCAAGTTCTACTCTTCAATAAACACGAAGCAGTTCCCGATAACCAGAAAGGAAATGTGGACTATCTGATACAGCAATACGCCAAGAATCTGATCAGCATTATGCTGAATGCACGTTTGAACGAACTGGTTCAGACAGCCAATCCACCCTATATTTATGCAGGAGCAGACGATAGCAACTTCTTTGTTGCCAAAACCAAAGATGCATTTCTGGGGATCGTGGTTTGCAAAGAGGACAGCATCGAAAATGGTATCGCCGCCATGCTCCGCGAATTAGAACGTGCCCGCCAATTCGGCTTCACCGAAACAGAATACAATCGTGCCCGTGCCGAATACTTGCGTCAGTTGGAATCTTCTTACAATGAACGTGACAAACAGAAGAACGAAAAGTATGTAAATGAATATGTCCGCCACTTTCTTGATAACGAACCTATACCGGGCATAGAGAACGAATATACAATCATCAACCAGATCGCCCCCAATATTCCGGTGGCAGCAATCAACCAATTGATGAAAGGACTGATTACAGACGACAATCAGGCGCTGGCCCTTTTCGCACCCGAAAAAGAGGATCTGAAACTACCATCCGAAGCCGCTATCGCAAAACTGCTGAAGGATGCAAAAACCGAAAAGCTGACTGCCTACGTAGATAAAGTATCAGACGAACCCTTGATGGCTGAAGCGCCGAAAGGTGGTAAGATTGTTTCGGAATCAAAAGACAACATCTTTGGAGCAACTACTTTGACCCTTTCTAACGGAGTAAAAGTGATTATAAAGAAAACTGATTTCAAAGCAGATGAAATCCGGATGAAAGGTGTCAGCCTGGGAGGTAGTTCCGTATTCCCGGATTCGGAAATCATCAATATAAATGGTCTGGATGCAGTCGGAGTCGGTGGTTTGGGTAACTTCAGTGCTGTAAACCTTGAAAAAGTGCTCGCCGGAAAGAAAGCATCGGTTAGTTACGATATCGCAAACAAGACCGAAAGCGTTTCAGGAAGTTGTTCACCCAAAGATTTCGAAACGATGATGCAACTCACTTACCTTACATTTACAGCACCGCGTAGAGACGATGATGCATTTGCCTCATATAAAAATCGTAATAAAGCCGCATTAAAGAATCAGGAATTGAATCCGAATGTGGCCTTCAGCGACTCTATCCAAGCCGGCATCTATATGAAACACCCGAGAATCATACGCATAAAAGCCGACATGGTGGATCAAATGGATTACGACAAGATTCTGTCTATGTATCAGGATCGCTTCAAAGATGCAAGTGACTTCACATTTATCTTTGTCGGTAACGTAGATGTAGAGAAGATGAAACCGGTAATTGCCGAATATCTGGGTGCGCTCCCCGCCGTTAACCGCAAAGAAACTTTCAAAGATAACAAAATTGAAATGCGTCAAGGCATTTACAAGAACGAGTTTACCAAGCAGCAAGAGACACCGAAAGCTTCCGTTTTCGCTTTCTACAACGGAGATTGCAAATATGACCTGAGAAACAACCTCTTGCTTAGCATGACAAGCCAGATTCTGGATTTGATCTACACAGAAAAAGTACGTGAAGACGAAGGAGGTACATATGGTGTATATGTAGGCGGAACGCTACAAAAATATCCAAAAGAAAAAGCAATCCTGCAAATCATCTTCGATACGGCTCCCGAAAAGAAAGAGAAGCTGATGAAGATCATTTTCGGAGAAATCGATAACATAACGAAAACAGGCCCGTCGGAAGCCAACTTGAACAAAGTGAAAGAATATATGCTGAAAAAGCATACCGAAGACCTGAAAGAAAACAGCTACTGGCTGGGAAGTATCGACGAATACTTATATACCGGCATGAACCGCATGAATGATTATGAAAAGATAGTCAATAGCATTACGGTGAATGACATCCGGAAATTCGCTGACGACCTCTTCAAACAGAAAAATGAAGTGGAAGTGACAATGGTCAGCCCGGAAAAGAAATAATAAGACCTTGCAGCACGCAGATGATGCAACCCAAACAGATAAGAAGTTGTATTATCTGCGTGCTCTTTTTTGTCGAAACTTAAATAAAACGGTACTATGCTATTCAATGAACTACGCCTGCACGGCAAACTTGCAGCCAAACGACATCCGATGTACGAAAAGAATAAAATAGGCAAATACATCATGTATGCGTCCTTTATTTTCTGGGGTGCTTACTTTATATTTATTGGCATCGGTCTGGCAAAAGCCATCAGCACAGAAGTTCCCAATATGGAAGCCTATCATATTTTGAATAGTGGACTGATATTTGCGCTTGCCCTGGACTTTGTAATACGTTTCCCATTCCAAAAAACTCCTACACAAGAAGTAAAACCTTATCTGCTACTTCCGGTAAAACGAATCCGTATACTCGACTTTCTGCTTCTCCGCCACGGGCTCAGTTCTTTCAATCTTATCTGGCTGTTCCTGTTCGTGCCGTTCGCAGCACTCACAGTCTTTCCTTTTTATGGAATATCAGGAGTTCTCACTTACAGCATCGGCATTTGGTTACTGATGGTTTTCAACGGATATTGGTATCTGCTTTGCCGTACGCTGATTAACGAACATATTTGGTGGGTGGTACTTCCCATCGTTGTCTACAGTGGAATCGCCATCGCTATTTTTATTCCCAAAACGGGATTTATAAGTAACTTTTTCATGAACCTGGGAGAAGGTTATATCGAAGGAAATCTACTTGCTTACCTGGGTACATTGGCAGCCACTGTTCTGGTATGGTGTATCAACCGTAAAGTGATGACCGGTTTAATATACAACGAAATCAATAAAGTAGAAGACACAAAAGTAAAAACCGTATCCGAATACCGTTTCCTGGAACGCTTCGGAGAGGTAGGCGAATATATGCGTCTGGAATTGAAGATGCTTCTACGCAACAAACGCTGTAAGGCCTCACTCCGGTCGGTAGCAATGCTCGTAATCATCTTCTCTATCATACTGAGTTTCAGCAGTACGTATGACCACATGAAGAGTTTTGTCCAGGTATACTCCTTCCTTGGATTCGGTATGGTGATTCTGATACAACTTATGGGATTTGAAGGAAACTATATCGACGGACTGATGACTCGCAAAGAATCCATCAAAAGCCTGTTGACAGCCAAATATTATATCTATAGCTTGGCGGAAATCATTCCGCTGATCCTGCTGATACCGGCTTTTGTGATGGGAAAAGCCAGCCTGCTGGGTGCTGTCGCACTAATCTTTCTGACAACAGGTCCTGTCTATTGCATCTTGTTCCAACTGGCGGTATACAACCATAAAACCGTACCACTCAATGAAAGCATCACAGGCAAACAAAGTATGAATACCGGAATGCAGATGTTAATCAGTTTCGGACTTTTCATCGTACCAACCACACTCTATGGCACGCTCCCCATGCTGCTGGGACAAACATGGGCCTACATTGTCATATTAATCATCGGATTAGGCTTCACCTTGACCTCCCCTATGTGGATAAACAATGTATATGTCCGTTTCATGCAACGCCGTTACGAAAACATGGAAGGATTCAGAGACAGTAAATAACGATTCAACATTTATTTTATAGAAAAAGAATATGATTACCATACATAACCTCCGGAAAAACTTCGGAACCCAAACAGCCGTCGATATCGAGAATTATACAATCAATCAGGGAGAGATGGTCGGCCTGGTGGGTAACAATGGAGCCGGAAAAACAACTTTGTTCCGTTTAATGCTGGACCTGCTGAAAGCTGATACCGGTGAAATCATTATCAACGACATTCATGTGAACCAAAGCGAAGACTGGAAAAGTTTTACCGGTGCATTTATCGATGACGGATTCCTGATCAGTTACCTGACTCCGGAAGAATATTTCTATTTTATCGGTAAAATGTACGGACTCAAAAAAGAAGAAGTGGATGAACGCCTGATCCCCTTCGAACGTTTTATGAACGGGGAAGTATTGGGACAAAAGAAGTTTATCCGTAACTTCTCGGCGGGCAATAAGCAGAAGATCGGTATCGTGTCGGCCATGCTACATTATCCGAAACTGATCATTCTGGACGAACCGTTTAATTTTCTGGACCCAAGTTCACAATCCGTCATTAAACATCTGCTGAAAAAGTATAATGAGGAACATAATGCCACGGTCATTATTTCGAGCCATAACCTGAACCATACGGTGGATGTCTGTCCTCGTATTGCCGTGCTTGAGCATGGAGTCATTATCCGTGACCTTGTAAACGAAAACAATTCGGCAGAAAAAGAACTGGAAGATTATTTTAATGTAGAAGAAGAATGAATGTATGAAGAAATACCTTTTTAATCTGTTACTTTTCACCGTCCTAGTTATCGGCCTGAGTGGCTGCCGCACCTCTGCTCCCAAACTAGACTATAAGAAATTGGCCCGTGCTTCTGTACGCTTGGGCGTAGACATCGGAATGGAGGATAACCATAAACTCTACCTGGAAGCAGCCGAATGGATAGGTACCCCCTACCGGGGAGGCGGAGAGACCAAACGTGGCACAGACTGCTCGGGAATGACCTGCCAGATTTATAAAAAGGTATATCATATCAAACTGCAACGAAGCACAGACGGTCAGAAGAAAGAGAGCAGTAAAGTTGCCCGGCGAAATCTTCGGGAAGGTGATCTGGTATTTTTCAGTAGCCGGAAATCGCGCAGAAAAGTGGCACACGTGGGCATCTATCTCAAAGACGGAAAGTTTGTTCATGCCAGCACCAGCCAGGGAGTCATTGTCAGCAGTCTCAATGAACCCTATTACCGGACTCACTGGATATCGGGAGGCAGAGTACGCAAATAACCTTTATTGAAATAAAAAATTCACTATCTTTGCCGAAAATTCCGCAAATGAAATACACTGTTTATTTATTCGACTTTGACTATACACTGGCAGACTCTTCGCGTGGCATCGTAACCTGCTTCAGAAGCGTACTCGAGAGACATGGCTACACCGGTATCACTGATGATATGATCAAACGCACCATTGGGAAAACGCTTGAAGAATCGTTCAGCATCCTTACGGGAATTACTGACGCCGACCAACTGGAATCATTCAGACAAGAGTATTCCAAAGAGGCAGATATATACATGAATGCAAATACCATTCTTTTCCCGGATACTCTCCCCACGCTTACACACCTGAAAAAACAGGGAATCCGTATCGGAATCATTTCAACCAAATACCGATTCCGGATACTGAGTTTCCTGAGAAATCACATGCCGGATGATTGGTTTGACATCATTATCGGAGGTGAAGATGTGACACATCATAAACCCGATCCTGAAGGTTTGCTACTTGCCATCGACCGATTGAAGGCATGCCCCGAAGAAGTATTATACATCGGTGACAGTACAGTGGATGCAGGAACAGCCGCCGCTGCCGGAGTTTCTTTTACCGGTGTTACCAGCGGTATGACTACTGCCCAAGAGTTTCAGGCCTATCCCTACGACAGAATCATCAGTACTCTTGGCCAGCTAATCTCCGTTCCGGAAGACAAATCCGGCTGTCCGCTCTGAATAATCCAACCGGATGACATCCGTTCATCGAATAACAGTACAAAAAGAAAGTAAATATCTGTTTTTCATAACAGAGTCCTTGTCCGTTTCCGACACCCGGAGAGAAGAAAAAAGCCAAATGGAGACTTTAGAGGCCGAAAAGACGGGCTTCCGGGCTCGGAAAGCCTGACTTTTCGCAAAAAGAAGCAAGCATTTGGCCGAAAAGACGTAAGCATTCACCGAAAATGTCCTTATGTTTTGGAAATATCTCCTATTGTTTTCCCAAATATCTCCTATTGTTATTCCAAATCCGGTCTGAAAGGGACACTCCGTCTTCCGGTTGAACCGCAGGCAGAGCTTTCTGAAGTGACAAAAAAATCGGAATGCAATCCCATCCGAAGCACTTTCACCACCGACACGACTTTTTCCTTTCCTTGTGCGTACCATCAATCAAAAGCCCCAAGATATATGTCATCGGGAAAAACCTTCAGAACGCGTTTTTTTCACCCAGGCAAGCATCCCGTCCGAAATAAACGATTCTGAGGAGTTCCGATTATCAAAGTGACAAAATGAATAAAGTCACATCCCATTTAATAATCAACCTTCTAACTGCCCCTACCCGCAAGAAGAAAAAGAGCAAAATAACATACTGCAAACAAAAAAGAAAAAGAAAAACTTGTCCGAAACAAATAAAAGCAGTAATTTTGTGCCCTGATTATTCCGCACCGGGTTTGAGCAAGTGTTTTTTAAGTGATTAAAGACCACCCGACGGAGCTAACTTACATTTATTTATATAAGATGTACGCAATTGTAGAAATCAACGGTCAGCAATTTAAAGCTGAAGCTGGCCAAAAATTGTTCGTTCACCACATTCAGAATGCAGAGAACGGTGCAACAGTAGAATTTGACAAAGTTCTTTTGGTAGACAAAGACGGAAACGTTACTGTAGGTGCTCCTACTGTAGACGGTGCAAAAGTAGTTTGCCAGATTGTTTCAAGCCTGGTTAAAGGTGACAAAGTTCTTGTTTTCCACAAGAAAAGAAGAAAAGGTCACAGAAAGTTGAACGGTCACCGTCAGCAGTTCACAGAGTTAACAATCACAGAAGTAGTAGCTTAATCAATTTTAAAAGTAAGAAGAAATGGCACATAAGAAAGGTGTCGGTAGTTCTAAGAACGGCCGCGAATCACAGAGCAAAAGATTAGGCGTTAAGATATTTGGTGGCGAAGCTTGCAAAGCAGGTAACATCATCGTTCGTCAAAGAGGTACTGAATTCCACCCGGGTGAAAACATCGGTATGGGTAAGGACCACACTCTTTTCGCTTTAGTAGATGGAACTGTAAACTTCAAAGTAGGTAGAGAAGACAGAAGATATGTTTCTATCATCCCTGCTGAAGCAACAGAAGCATAAATTTCCGGAGTTTAAAGGAAATTGTAAGAAATTGAAGAAAGAGATGCAATCGGTTGATTGCGTCTCTTTTCTTTTTTATACAAGACGCACCCTCTTATCTTATTTTTATATATCTTTGTAAACTCAAAGAAGAAAGTTCATAAATAAAGTATAGATATGCTTACCATTAAACAAATTACAGAAAACACCGACGCGGTAATCCGCGGTCTGGAGAAAAAACACTTCAAAGGAGCCAAAGAAACAATTGCCCAAGTAATCGAAGTGAATGACAAAAGACGTAATACACAAAATCAATTAGATAAAAACCTGGCAGAGGTAAATTCACTTTCGAAAACGATCGGTCAGTTGATGAAAGAAGGCAAAAAGGAAGAAGCTGAAGTTGCAAAAGCCCGTGTAGCCGAGATAAAGGAGAGCAATAAAACACTGCAGGCCGACATGGACCAGGCTGCCAACGACATGCTGAATCTGCTGTATACCATTCCCAATATTCCCTATGACAGTGTGCCCGAAGGTGTTGGTGCCGAGGACAATGTAGTTGAGAAAATGGGAGGTATGGAAACTCAACTTCCCACAGATGCACTCCCCCATTGGGAACTGGCTAAGAAATACGACTTGATTGACTTTGATTTGGGTGTAAAAATAACCGGTGCAGGTTTTCCTGTTTACAAAGGCAAAGGAGCTCAACTGCAACGCGCACTGATTAACTTTTTCCTGGATGAAGCACGTAAATCCGGATATACCGAAATCATGCCTCCAACAGTTGTAAACGCTGCTTCCGGCTATGGAACCGGACAACTTCCGGATAAAGAAGGACAAATGTACCATTGCGAAGTAGACGATCTCTATCTGATTCCGACGGCTGAAGTTCCGGTAACTAATATCTACCGTGACGTCATTTTGGATGAAAAGCAACTTCCTATTAAAAACTGCGCTTATACACAATGCTTCCGTCGGGAAGCCGGCTCTTACGGTAAAGATGTACGCGGACTCAATCGCCTTCACGAATTCTCTAAAGTAGAATTGGTGCGTATCGACAAACCGGAGCACTCCCGTCAGTCACATCAGGAAATGCTGGATCATGTAGAAGGCCTGCTCCAGAAGCTGGAACTCCCTTACCGTATTCTCCGTCTCTGTGGTGGTGATATGAGTTTTACCGCTGCGCTTTGCTTTGATTTCGAAGTATATTCCGAAGCACAGAAGCGCTGGTTGGAAGTCAGCTCTGTATCTAACTTCGATACTTACCAAGCCAATCGATTAAAATGCCGCTATCGTAGCGGAGAAAAGAAAACCGAACTTTGCCACACACTGAACGGATCGGCACTGGCATTGCCCCGCATCGTAGCAGCCTTGCTGGAAAACCATCAGACTCCGGAGGGTATCCGGATTCCGAAAGCATTGGTTCCCTACTGCGGATTTGACATGATCGACTGACATAGAAGAAAAGATAAAAGAGGGTGTGCTAAACTCGTATTCACCACAGAATTGCACGGATTTACATAGATAGACAACATTGGTTATCAGCATATTAAAAAACGTTCTGTGTAAATCTGTGTTATCTGTAGCGAGTTATGACACCCCCTTCTTTTTTGTAATAAAACACACTTTTTACTAACCTCAAAACTCCTATTTTATGAGCTCTACTCAAAAAAACTTTGCTCTGCCGTTAGCATTTATCGGCATCATGTTCTTCGCCATCGGATTCGCATTAGGAATCAATTCTGTACTTATTCCGGTATTACAAGGTTCTTTAGGCATCACTTCAGCCGAATCTTACCTGATAATCGCTGCCACTTTCGTACCTTTCCTCATCTTCGGCTATCCGGCTT
The DNA here is from genome assembly GCF_000025985.1 of Bacteroides fragilis NCTC 9343. Classification (NCBI taxonomy): domain Bacteria; kingdom Pseudomonadati; phylum Bacteroidota; class Bacteroidia; order Bacteroidales; family Bacteroidaceae; genus Bacteroides; species Bacteroides fragilis. The sequence continues at coordinate 1,161,383 of NC_003228.3, read as the reverse complement.
CGATGACTATCAAAGCTATCGGATACAAACACACCATGGCACTTTCGTTTGCCATGTTCGCTGTAGCTTTCGGTTTGTACATTCCATCGGCCAGCCAGGAGAGTTTTCCTCTTTTTCTGGTAGCCTCTTTTGTCAGCGGCACGGCAAACGCATTCTTACAAGCATCTGTTAACCCCTATATTACTATTCTCGGCCCATTGGACAGTGCAGCCAAACGTATCAGCATCATGGGCATCTGTAATAAGTTAGCATGGCCAATTCCTCCTTTGTTCCTCGCTTTCCTGATAGGCAAGGAAGTGAGCGACATTACCGTATCGGACTTATTCACTCCCTTTTATGTTATTATTGCAGCATTTATTATATTAGGCATCATCTCACTGATGGCTCCGCTGCCTGAAGTAAAAGCAGCCGGCGAGGACGACAGTGAAGGAGGTGCCGAGGCATGTCCGTATGCAGCCAGCAAAACCTCAGTATGGCAATTTCCGCACCTTTTGCTGGGATGTCTTGCCCTCTTCCTCTACGTAGGCGTAGAAACGGTTTCACTGGGAACCCTCGTTGACTATGCCAACAGCCTGCATTTGGAGAATGCCGCAGCTTATGCCTGGATTGCTCCGATCGGTATTGTGATCGGATATATCTGCGGTATCATCTTTATACCCAAATACATCAATCAGGCTACAGCATTAAAAATATGCTCAATCCTCGCCATTGCCGGTTCAATTCTGGTAGTACTCACCCCGGCTGACATCTCAATCTATTTCATTGCATTCATAGCACTGGGTTGCTCACTGATGTGGCCCGCACTGTGGCCACTTGCCATGGCAGATTTAGGTAAGTTCACCAAAGCCGGCTCTTCTCTGTTGATTATGGCTATGGCCGGAGGTGCTGTCATCCCTACTCTGTTCGGATACATAAAAGACATAGCGGGAGCACAAAATGCTTATTGGATTTGTCTCCCATGTTTCCTCTTCATTCTTTATTATGGAATGGCCGGATATAAAATCAGAACAAAATAAAACAAACTGATTTACACTGATAATAAAGCCATCCCCTCAAAAGGATGGCTTTTCTTTTGTTTTTTACAAATTAGCAGTATCTTTGCACACTAAGAACATTCTGATAGCAATTACGTAATAAATCCAACAAATTAATTAGATAATGAACAAAATCATTAGCAAAGAACACTTTTCGGAGAAAGTATTCAAACTTGTCATTGAAGCTCCGTTGATAGCAAAATCACGCAAAGCAGGTCATTTCGTGATTGTGCGTGTCGGTGAAAAGGGAGAACGGATGCCACTGACCATTGCAGCCGCCGACCCGAAGGCAGGAACGATCACCCTGGTTGTTCAGGAAGTAGGGCTCTCTTCTACCCGCCTTTGCGAACTAAACGAAGGAGACTATATCACCGACGTAGTAGGTCCATTGGGACAAGCTACCCACATTGAAAACTTCGGAACAGTAGTATGTGCCGGAGGTGGCGTAGGTGTAGCTCCGATGCTACCCATCGTACAGGCCCTGAAGGCAGCCGGAAACCGTGTGATCACCGTACTGGCAGGACGTAGCAAAGAACTGATCATTCTTGAAAAAGAAATGCGTGAAAGTTCGGACGAAGTGATCATAATGACCGATGACGGATCATACGGTCGCAAAGGCTTGGTTACCGAAGGAGTAGAAGAAGTAATCAAACGGGAGAAAGTGAACAAATGTTTTGCTATCGGCCCGGCTATCATGATGAAATTTGTTTGTTTGCTGACGAAGAAATATGAAATTCCGACAGAAGTATCATTAAATACAATTATGGTGGATGGCACCGGAATGTGCGGCGCCTGCCGTATTACTATCGGAGGAAAGACCAAATTCGTATGTGTCGACGGTCCGGAATTTGACGGTCACCAAGTGGACTTCGATGAAATGTTGAAGCGCATGGGAGCTTTCAAAACCATCGAACGTGAAGAGTTGCATAAACTCGATGAATGTGAAGCAACCAAAGTCATAGACGAAAACGGACGTACAGCCCCTTGGCGCGAAGCACTCCGTAAAGCTATCAAAGCTAAAGACCGTGCGAACATTGAACGCTGCCAAATGAACGAACTCGATCCGGAATACCGGTCACACAGCCGTAAAGAAGAAGTCAATCAAGGGCTGACTAAAGAGCAGGCAGTTGCGGAGGCACAGCGCTGTCTGGATTGTGCCAACCCAGGCTGTATGACAGGTTGCCCGGTAGGCATCGACATTCCCCGTTTCATCAAGAACATAGAACGTGGAGAATTCCTTGAAGCAGCCAAAACACTGAAAGAGACCAGTGCCCTGCCTGCCGTATGTGGTCGTGTATGTCCGCAGGAAAAACAATGCGAATCAAAATGTATCCATCTGAAAATGGGCAAAGAAGCCGTAGCCATTGGTCACCTGGAAAGATTTGCTGCCGACTACGAACGAGAAAGCGGACAAATCTCCGTACCTGAAGTAGGCGAGAAAAACGGTATCAAAGTGGCTGTTATCGGTTCCGGTCCTGCCGGACTATCCTTTGCAGGGGATATGGCCAAATATGGATATGATGTAACGGTATTCGAGGCGCTACATGAAATTGGCGGTGTACTGAAATATGGTATTCCCGAATTCCGTCTACCCAACAAAATAGTAGACGTCGAGATTGAGAACCTTGCCAAAATGGGAGTTACATTCATCAAAGACTGCATTGTAGGGAAAACGATCAGCGTAGAACAGTTGGAAGAAGAAGGTTTTAAGGGAATTTTTGTAGCCTCAGGAGCCGGACTTCCCAACTTTATGAACATCCCGGGTGAGAACTCGATCAACATCATGTCTTCCAACGAATATCTGACTCGTGTAAATCTGATGGATGCAGCCAGTCCCGATTCCGATACTCCGGTAGCCTTCGGAAAGAACGTAGCTGTAATTGGTGGCGGCAACACTGCCATGGACTCTGTCCGTACAGCCAAACGTCTTGGAGCCGAACGGGCTATGATCATCTATCGCCGTTCAGAAGAAGAAATGCCAGCACGTCTGGAAGAAGTGAAACATGCCAAAGAAGAAGGTATAGAGTTCCTGACCTTACACAACCCAATCGAATATCTGGCAGACGAGCAAGGACGTGTCAAACAAGTAATCTTGCAAAAGATGGAATTGGGTGAACCGGATGCCTCCGGACGACGTAGCCCCGTCCCCATCCCAGGAGCAACAGAAACCGTTGATATCGATCTCGCCATTGTCAGTGTCGGGGTATCTCCCAATCCTATCGTCCCCAGTTCTATCAAAGGTCTGGAATTGGGCCGTAAAGGAACAATCACTGTTAACGATCAGATGCAATCGTCTATTCCCACTATTTATGCGGGAGGAGATATTGTACGCGGAGGAGCTACTGTCATCCTTGCCATGGGAGACGGACGCCGTGCCGCAGCAGCAATGAACGAACAATTGAGTTCCAAGTAGAAGTATAAAGTCGGGGGGATGTTCAAAACTCGTATTCACCACAGAGTATGTGGTGAGTTATGGACACCCTCCTAACAATTTATTCTCCGGACCGGATATTCACAATAATCGATCCTAATAAAAAATCCCTGCTAAATTGGATAATTAGCAGGGATTTTCATATTCCACAATTGAACGATTTCTTACTTCACTACACTATTTGTAGCCGGATCCGGAAAAATAACAGTCGGCTTAAACGACTTAGCTTCCTCAAAATCCATCAACGCATACGACATAATGATCACAATATCATCCGGTTGTACTTTACGGGCCGCAGCGCCATTCAAGCAGATTTTACCTGATCCGCGTTCACCTTTGATAATGTAGGTCTCAAAACGCTCGCCGTTATTATTGTCGGCAATGTACACCTTCTCACCGGCAATCATATTAGCTGCATCCAATAGATTCTCATCAATCGTAATACTACCCATATAATTCAGATTGGCTTCCGTGACACGGGCACAATGAATTTTTGACTTCAACACTTCAATCATCATAAGGGGTTCGTCTTTTTTAAGTTTAAGATTCTTTGTATTTAATATTATCAATCAGTCTGACATCACCGCAGAACACTGTTATACAGCCCACTACATACGATGTTTGGTTCCAATTATCAACCTTCTGCAAAGTGTTTCCGTCTACTATCTCAAAATATTCCAGACGCAATCCCGGAACAGCAGCAATAGCATCTTCCACAAACTTCAGCGTTTCACTCACTGTGTGAGTGGCTGCAAAGGTACGACTTTTAAATAAGGTCTGAGATATTTTTAATGCATTTTCACGTTCTTCTGCCGACAGACGCGCATTCCGGCTGCTCAGAGCCAAACCATCTTCTTCACGAACAATAGGACAACCTACTATTTCAAGATCAAACTGCATCTGACGAACCATCTCACGGATGATAGCCAATTGCTGAAAATCTTTCTCACCAAAGTATGCACGATGTGGTTTCACCGCTTCGAACAGTTTACTTACTATCTGGCATACTCCATTAAAGTGTCCCGGACGGAAAGCCCCCTCCATTACAGTATCCAAAGGAGCATAACTGAATTGGCGGGTATCCGGTTCCGGATACATCTCTTCCACCGAAGGAGCAAAAGCATAAGTCGCTCCACAAGCCTCGAGCAATTTACAATCGGCATCCAGTGTGCGAGGATACTTAACAAGATCATTTTTATCATTAAACTGGGTAGGGTTCACAAAAACACTTACCACCGTTACTTCATTCTCGTTTACACTACGCTTTACAAGAGATGCGTGCCCTGCATGCAAAGCACCCATAGTAGGCACCAACCCCACCTTTTTACCCTGGGCTTTCAAAACCGAAAGTTCAGCCTGCAAGTCCTTGATCGTATGTATTACTTTCATTTTAATTGGTTTATGATTCTTAGTTGTTTGAAAAACGGTGCAAAATAAACCATAATTTACCATATAAAGAAGAAATATCGTAAATTAATGCAAAAGAAGACGAAGGATAGTCCTAAGCAACAGGACGGTTTATCACTGAAAAACAAGCACTTAACAATTCATAAGGAATTATACCGCCAGAGAACTTGCTTTAATGCCCGTTTTTTTTTATATCTTTGCAGAATATTTACGAGAACGATTGTTATTATGACAAAGGCTAACAAGGTTTTATTTATTACACAAGAGATTACTCCTTACGTTTCAGAATCCGAGATGGCCAATATAGGCAGACATCTACCACAAGCTATCCAGGAAAAAGGCAGAGAAATCAGAACATTTATGCCCAAATGGGGGAATATCAACGAACGCAGAAATCAATTGCATGAAGTGATACGTCTTTCCGGCATGAACCTGATCATCGACGACACCGACCATCCACTTATTATCAAAGTAGCTTCTATCCAGTCAGCACGTATGCAGGTTTATTTCATCGATAACGATGATTATTTTCAGAACCGGCTGCAGACAGCTGATGAAAATGGGGTTGAATACGATGATAATGATAGCCGGGCTATCTTCTATGCCAGAGGAGTGCTGGAAACGGTAAAGAAATTGCGTTGGTGTCCGGACGTTATTCACTGTCATGGCTGGATGACGGCATTAGCCCCTTTGTATATAAAGAAAGCGTATAAAGACGAACCTTCGTTCCGCGATGCAAAAGTAGTATTCTCCGTATACGAAGATGATTTCAAAGGTACATTCAACAATGACTTTGCAAGCAAACTGATGCTAAAGGGTATTAATAAAAAAGATGTAGCTACCCTGAAAGATCCGGTAGATTATGCTACACTTTGCAAATTAGCTGTCGATTACTCGGACGGAATAGTACAGAATAGTGAACATGTAAATGAAGATGTCATGAACTACGCGCGTCAATCGGGCAAATTGGTTCTTGACTATCAAGCTCCCGATGCTCTTGCAGATGCTTGCAACAGTTTCTACGATCAAGTGTGGGAAGCTGAACAAAAATAAATAAGAACCTAGATACGACGATCATGAAAGCAAAATATGTATGGGTAGCACTGCTTGCCTTGACTTTCTTCGGATGCGATGATAATACAGGTACTATCGGATGGGATATGCTTCCGGATAGCGACCAAAATATCAATGGAAGATATACGACTTACGAGTTAACTACGAATTCCGACCTATCAGGTCCTGTTTTTGCCAAAACCAGCGTAGGTTATGTGGGAAAATTCACTGATAAAGAATTCGGAGAATACGAAGCCAGTTTCCTCGCACAGTTGAATAGTCCGGATGGAATTTCTTTTCCTTCGGTCTACGATCCGGAAACTAATCCCAAAGGGGTAATGGCAGGAGACTCTATTCACACCGCTGAATTGATCTTATACTATAAAAGTTATTTTGGAGACTCTATCAATCCATGCCGAATGACTGTTTATGAACTGGACGAAAACTTGACCCAGAACTATTATACAGACATCGATCCATTGAAGTATTACAATCCAAACAACTTACTCGCACGAAAAGCCTACACAGCTGTTGACCAATCACTCAGCGATTCCATCAGAAACTCAGATGACTTTTATCCTAATGTCCGTCTAACTTCTGAAGAGATCACCAAACTAGGTAAACGTATCTATCGTTTGAACAGAGATCACCCTGAATATTTTAAAACTTCGGAAGCATTTATTAATAACGTATTCAAAGGTATTTATGCCAAGAATGACTATGGTAACGGAACGATTCTTTATGTTGACCAGATCAACCTGAATGTTGTAATCCGATGCCACGAAAAAGACAGCTTGGGAAATAATCTGAAGAAAAAAAATGGTGCTGACTCTTTGTACTACACAACCCGTACTTTCGCTACAACCAAGGAAGTAATTCAAGCCAATAAGTTTGTTAATTCTGAAAAACTAAACGAAATCGCTAAAAAGACAGACTGTACTTATTTGAAGTCTCCGGCCGGTATCTTCACACAAGCTACATTGCCGATCAATAAGATTTATGAAGAATTAAGCCATGACACCATTAATGCAGTGAAACTGACTTTCAATAGCTACAACCAACCGGACAATGGAAAATTTAGTATGAAAGCACCTACATATGTGTTACTTTTACGTGAGAAAGAACGGCAAAGTTTCTTCGAAGAGAACAAACTTACAGATAACATCACTTCTTATCTGGCCGTGCACAATGCTATTATTTCCAATAAACCTACAACCAATCAGTATGTGTTTACCAACTTGACTCGCTTGATTAATGCATGCGTCAACGAAAAGCAGGAAGCCAAGAAAAAAGCAGGAGACAGTTGGAACGAAGCAGCTTGGGAAGCAGCAAATCCGGATTGGAATAAAGTGGTACTTATCCCGGTACTGGTACAGTATGATAGCTCTTCCAATAAGAATATGATCAGCATCCAGCACGATCTACAACCGGGATACGTAAAACTGGAAGGTGGTCCGGACGGTACGAAACTGAAGTTAGAAGTAACTTATACCAACTTCAACGGTAAGCAGTAACAAAATATTCTCAGTATATAATACAATTAAGGCGATGTAAATAAAGAATCATTTACATCGCCTTAATTTTTATGGTCTCATTCTCCTTATGTTTTATGTAAAAAATAACAAGATGTGGCAAACTAAAGCAGAGACGCCTCTTTCTCCATAAAATAGAAAGAGGTTGTCTCCAAAGTCTGCTCCTTACCTTTTCAACTCACTGCTTGTAAATCTACAAAGAAATATCATTTAAAAAATTTGGACTATTACCCTTCTTATCAAGAGATAAGGGTCATTTTATGCCTTTTACTTTTAAACTGTAAATAACAGTAAGGGGCTATCCAACTTTTTTGGACAGCCCCTTTCCACCGCTTTAGTTTACGCTAAAGCATGTTCTTGAATCATATTAATCTTCTTTTTTTGCCGTTGCTTTCTTTGCAGCAGGTTTCTTCGCAGCGGCCTTTTTAGGTGCAGCTTTGGGTTCGGCCTTTACTGTTTTTGCAGCCTTTTCCGCTTTTGCCTGCAACCTATCAACCTCCTTATGTAATTCGGCGATCTCTTCTCCCTGGTTCTTGATAGTTGTCAACAATGAATTCAACTCTTCATTATCGATATCCTCAGGATAGAGAGAATTTACACGTTTAATGAAATCCCCCAAGATATTCATATAGTTAGTAAAGGCATCATAAGGAGAATCATAAATACCACGATTCAGCCACACACCGGTATTCTTGGTCGTCATAAAACGGAAGTTATTGCTGGCTTGCAGATAATCCCAATCCTGCTTGATACGACGATCATCGCAAAGGTGTACACGTTCAGCCACACTGTATAATTTGCTGAAAGCTTCACGCTGCAAAACATTACCCAGCCAGCTGCTCGTATCTCTTTCTTCGTCTACCCACGACATTGGATATGGTACATCCAATTGGGAAACAGATTTCAATTTCGAAATAATCTCCGATGGGGTAGAGAAAGTAATGCCCTTTTCTTTTGCACAATAAGGAAGTGCCTTCAAGAACTCCAAAATATTGGACGATAATGGCTGCGCCATACCCAATGCTTTCAGTTCCATAAAGATATTGATCACTTGTTCTTCTTGTGGTAAAGCATCAATCCAACCGATAAACTTATCGGCAAATAAAGGATACTCACTCCAATCAGAGTTAGAGAAGCGCAAACTGATATCATCCGATAACTTGAAGTCTCTTAATAACAATTTCAGACTGGGAGCCTGATTGCAATGATACACGTAATGCGGACTCTTCCAACCCAAAACGTGTTTAGCACCTTCGGTCAGCATGCCTTTAAAACCCATGCTAGCCACCGTAGCACCTATTTCATCCGAATAAATCAAGCTGGAGTTACGAAACACTTTCGGAGCTTTACCAAACATCTGTTTCATCTTTTCGCTCTGACGCATTACCTCTTCACGGAAACAGTCTTCATTGGCCAATGATGATAAGCCATGAGAGTATGGCTCTGCCAGAAATTCACAGCAACCCGTATCGTTTAATATATGTAACAGGTCAATTACGGCAGGTGCATGAATTTCGAGCTGTTCCAATGCTACTCCCGAAATAGAAAGGGCTACTTTAAATGCTCCTCCGGAATTCTTCACCATTTCAATCAATGTATTGAGAGCCGGAATATAAGAACGTTCGGCAACCTCATTAATACCTGTCTCATTGGCATAATCATCATAGTAATAATGGTCGGCACCAATGTCGAAGAAGCGGTAACGTTTCAGATGAATAATTTGATGTATCTCAAAATAAAGACAGATTGTTCTCATATCTATATTGTTTTATTGTTTTCCATAATTTTTTATAACCTCGTCGTAGATGCCGCGAACCTTGTAGCCTACGTTCTCCCACTTTATTTCGTCCACCTCTTTCTTACCTTCATCACGGAGATACTCGTACATAGCCGGATAGGTACAGATAGAATAAATAGCATCTGCCATAGCGTGGATATCCCAGTAATCGGTCTTGATACATTTTTCCAAGATCTCGGCACAACCAGATTGTTTGGAAATAATGCTTGGTACGCTACACTGCATAGCCTCCAACGGAGAAATACCAAAAGGTTCGGATACCGAAGGCATAATGTATACATCACTGGCCTTCAAGACTTCATATACTTGTTTCCCTTTCATGAATCCCGGAAAATGGAAACGATCGGCAATGCCTCTTTCAGCTGCCAAACGGATCATCTGATCCATCATATCACCACTACCGGCCATCACAAAACGTACATTCCGCGTACGCTGCAATACCATCGCAGCTGCCTCTACAAAATACTCAGGACCTTTTTGCATTGTAATACGTCCCAAGAAGGTAACCACCTTTTCTTTCGGGTTCTTATTAGGTACAATATCCTGTATCTCTTGCGAAAGAGGAGAAACTGCATTGTGCACAGTTGATACTTTCTTCGGATCCTGGAAATATTTATGGATTACTGTTTGACGAGTTAATTCACTCACACACATAATATGATCGGCATGATCCATACCATTTTTCTCAATGGCATAAACTGTGGGGTTCACATTACCACGACTACGGTCAAAGTCAGTAGCATGTACGTGAATCACCAATGGTTTGCCCGATACCTGTTTTGCATGAATACCGGCCGGATAAGTCAACCAGTCATGTGAGTGTATAATTTCAAACTCCTGTTGCCGTGCTATAACTCCTGCAACAATTGAGTAGTTATTGATTTCCTCATGTAAGTTATCCGGATAACGCCCTGAAAATTCAATGCATCCCAGATCATTTGCATTCAGATAATTGAAATCAGCATAAATATGATCGCGCAAGTCAAAATATAATTGAGGATCCATGTAAGAGCCTACACGCCCTTTGACATATTCCCAATCTACATCCCTCCACACAATCGGTGTACTGTTCATACCGATTATTCTCAGAAAACTCTGGTCTTCGTCACCCCAAGGCTTGGGAATACAAAATGTAATCTCCATATCCTCTTGTTGAGACATACCTTTTGTCAAACCATAGCTGGCAGTTCCTAAACCTCCTAAGATATGCGGGGGGAACTCCCATCCAAACATTAAAACTTTCATCTTCGTCCCTCCTCCTATAAATTATATTTAGACAACAGCTTCAAGATACGTAAAATCTCCGCCACATTCATTGCAAACGATACTGCTCCACGCCCTTTAAAAGGTGGATTTCCGTCGAACAATTCCGGCAACGAACCAACACAGTGGCTGGTCATCTCGTCTTCAAGTCCAATCAACTGACGCTCTACAAACGAAATTCCACTCATCTTATAGATTCGCAGATACGCCTCCATGTAGAATCCCATCAGCCATGGCCAAGCCGTACCCTGATGATAAGCATAGTCTCTCTGGATTTGAGGACCTACATAATTCGGATTATATCCGCCGCTCTTCGGACTCAATGTTCGGAGTCCCTTCGGAGTAAGTAATTCCTTCGTCACAATATCGAGTACTTGTTTCTTTTGCACCCGGTCAAGAGGAGAATAATCGAAGGCAACCGTAAATATCATGTTGGGGCGTACGCTCCAATCCATCATATTTCCGTCTACATAATCCAACAGATAACCATATTCATTACGAAAGACTTCCACAAAAGACTTTCCAGTTACCTCAGCCTGTGCATCCAGTGAATCTGCCAGCAATCCATTACCGCCTTCACGAACTAAGTCGGCAATAAAACGCAAGGCATTATACCACAAAGCATTTATCTCTACGATATAACCTGTACGCGGAATAACCGGACGTCCGTTAACCGTGGAATTCATCCATGTGATCGCCCTATCTGCACCATTGGCATACAACAACCCGTTTTCGTGCAAGAACAGATTATCATGTTTGCGCTGACGAATAAAATCGATGATTTCTTCTAACAAAGAACCATATTTGGCACGACATTGTTCACGACTTGTTTCCTTTGCATATTGTTGCAGAGCCCATACGGCCCATAATAATACGTCAGGATCATCCATCTCGTAGATTTTACAGCCTATCGGTTCACCTTTAATGTAGTTATTGATCGCTTTGCGGGCAGTTTCCATCACGTCTTCAAATTCACCTATCTCATCTACAGCAAGCGTCAATCCGGGCAGCGATACAAACATATCCCGGGCACGACATTTAAACCAAGGATATCCGGCCAAAATATAATGGTCCTCTTCCTGCTTGTTATGGAATTGATGGGCGGAATTCTTTAAACAATGATAGAAACTATCACGTGGCGTACGGTCGGCAACTTCCGCCTCAAAAGTTTGTTTCAATCTGCGGGGAGAAATTTCAGAAATACCGGCAGAGAAAATTATACTTTCTCCTTTCTTTATATCGACTTCAAAATATCCGGGAACATAAAGGTCTTCATTGAAATCATATCCTCTCTCCTGTTCTTTCGGATATTCAATTCCTCTATACCAATTCGGTTCATAATGGAATTCGTTTTTCTTATTCAACTGCATGAACAATTCCGGATAGCCCGGATACATGCAAGTCTTAATGCCGTTTTCTACTAACTGGTAGTCACGACTCGCCTGCGAATTCTCGTGGGTATATTCGCGTACACTACGGAAAGCAAGGAACGGACGAAAACGAAGAGTGGTAGCTGAGTGTGCATCGACCAAGGTATAACGGATCAGAATCCGGTTCTCATGATGTACAAAGATTTTCTCTTTGCGAAGTATGACTCCTCCCACACGGTAAGTTGTTGCCGGAATATGTTCACAGTCAAACTCACGGATATACTTATGTCCATTGGGGCTAAAGTGATTTCCTTGATATTTATGCAATCCCAGGTTAAACTCAGCACCGTGTTGAATTACCGTTTCATCCAAAGAAGATAGCAGCACATGATTTTCATCGTCCAGATTGGGTACGGGAATCACCAGCAATCCATGATATTTGCGTGTGTTACAATCTACAATCGTTGTACAATGATAAGCTCCTGATTTGTTCGTCCGGAGAATCTCCCTTGGTAAAGATTCCTCAAGATTTATCATCAGGGTCTTGTCAAAATGTAAATAACTCATAGTTGTGCATTATTTAAAGGTTAATTATTTCGGTTATCATAGTATATAATATAAGTATGATGCCCAAAAATACGAATTAAAGGTAAATAACAAAATAAAAAGGGACTTTATTTTTTATTTTCAGGGCAAATATTCGTAGCATTGTATAAAATTTAAAGAAATATGCTAATATGAGGCCAGAAATTCGACAAATCCTGCTGACAATGGTACTTCCGCTGTTTCTAATTTTTATCCTCTACATGATAAAGGTTTTAGAGATAGGTATGGACTGGGACTTTACCAGTTTAGGAGTATACCCTTTGTCAAAAAAAGGTATGTTTGGTATTTTCACTCATCCTCTTATACATAGCAGCTTCAAACATTTATTGACCAACACTTTACCACTATTCTTCCTTTCATGGTGTCTTTTTTACTTTTACAGAAGCATAGCTCCCTCTATTTTTCTTATAATCTGGATAGGATGTGGAGCCATTACATTCCTTATCGGCAAGCCTGCCTGGCATATCGGCGCCAGCGGTATTATCTATGGGCTGGCTTTCTTTCTTTTCTTCAGCGGACTGTTACGAAAATATATCCCCTTGATTGCCATATCTCTATTAGTTACCTTTCTCTATGGAGGTCTTATATGGAATATGCTCCCCTATTTTACACCATCCGGCATTTCGTGGGAAGGGCATTTAAGCGGAGCTATCATAGGTACCATCTGTGCTTTTTCTTTTATGGGTTACGGCCCGCAAAAGCCGGACCCTTTCGCAAATGAACAAGAAGAGGAATCCGTCTCAGCAACAGATGAAACAGATAATATCGAAATGGATAAAGAAGAAGAACACGAAATCGATGCAGAATAGACTCATCTTACATTATCACAATGTAACAAATGGCAGGTTACTTCTGCAATGCGGCAATCAATAATGTGATATTTGCAGTAAACAGCCTGACAGAAATAGCCAACAAAATGATACCGAAAAACTTACGGATAATATAGATGCCACCTTTCCCCAGAAAACGCTCCACACGCCCTGTCATACTAACGACAAAATAAACCCATAGCATATTCAGGATCAAAGCAATTACAATATTGATACTGGCATACTCGGCCCGTAATGAAAGTAGTGTAGTAAATGCACCGGCACCGGCCAACAACGGGAATACTAAAGGCACCAGCGTTGCCTCTTTTATCGGCCCCTGATTCTTAAAAATTTCCACATCTAAGATCATTTCCAGTGACATCAGGAAAATGACAAATGCGCCTGCAACAGCAAAAGATTCAATATCTACATGAAACAGTTTCAACATAAAGTCACCCGCATAGAAAAAGCCAATCATCAGTGCAAACGAAATAACGGTTGCTTTCGTAGCATTTACGTCCTTCCCTTTCTCTTTCAGATTGATGATAATAGGAATAGAACCAATGATATCAATCACAGCAAAAAGTACGATAAACGCACTGACCATCTGTTGAAAATTAAAGTTTGCAAACATGACTTTCTCCTTTTTTGTGCAAATATACTTCATTTTTATGCATTCCGCAAGAGATTGTTTTATGTAATCACTACCATCTTTAAGAAATAATAAAAAAAACAAAAAGATAGGGAGGATGGTTTCAGCCAACCCCTATAATCGTTACATTTGCTTTCAAATTAGAAGATTACGATATATGGAAACCATGTTCGACACCTTGTTGCAACTCCCCCTTTTTCAGGGACTTTGTCATGAGGATTTCACTAATATATTAGAAAAAGTAAAACTTCACTTCACTCGTCACAAACCCGGAGAACCATTGATAAAAAGTGGTGAGGTCTGTGATCAGTTACTTTTCTTGCTAAAAGGCAGGCTCTCTTCCGTCACCGTATCGGAAGACGACACGCTGACTGTTATTGAATATTTCGAAGCTCCTGCCGTATTAGAGCCTTACTCCATGTTTGGAATGAATACCCGGTATATATCTTCCTATATTCCGCATAATGAAGAAGCGCAAATGGTAAGTATCAGTAAATCGTTTGTCATGGGCGAGTTGTTCAAATATGATATTTTTCGTCTTAACTATATGAACATCGTCAGCAATCGTGCGCAAAATCTCTATACACGCTTATGGGATAAAGCTCCCAAAGACATTGAAGACAAAATAATCCGTTTCATTTTGGGACACATTGAGAGAATGACAGGTGAGAAGTTGTTCAAGGTAAAAATGGATGATTTGGCCCGCATGTTGGACGACACCCGCCTGAATGTATCAAAAGCTCTCAACGGACTGCAAGAATTAAATTTGTTGGAACTTCACCGGAAAGAAATCCGCATACCCGATTTATCACTCCTGACAGAATGGAACGAGAAACGATAAATTTTCGGTAGTCTATCGGTCATTCTGTTCCATATTAGTCATCACTCTCACAGAATCTACTCTACAGGCATTGTGTCCCAGCAAACGATAAACAACAATTTGCCTGTCGAGTCTCTGATAAACAAGTCCCGATCCTTTTAAAACCTTTTCCATTACCTTTTGAATGGGTTCTTCCGTAACACAAATACTGATTTCCTCATGAATCTCGTTGTCGATATCGCAGGACCATGCAAAGACAAAATCACTTTTTTGCTCGATTTCATCAAAAATCCGGATCATCGGTATACGTTTCAGACTAAAAGAAAATTTCCAGTCCGGCATCTTGCCGTCCTCCGACGGTAAAGCTGCCCCGTTACAGCACATAATGAAAATAAAACCAAACAATACTCTATATTTTATTCTCTGTCTATCAATGTTTTCAGTTCTTACTATACGTTCTCTTTTCATGCTTTGTTCCAGTTGTTATAATACTTAGTTTCAGGCCATTGCATCCCTTCCCGGAGGGCATAATCATGCTTCCCGGCTCTGATACGTAGTCGTGTGTGTAAGTTAGAGGAAGGATATCACTCTATCCTTTTCGTGGGGGTTGTGTGTGCGTATGTCATAGTGTTCAGTGTCATTCCATAGGCTCTACCATTTTATGGGTTCTCAGATATAAAAATAGTCCGTTCTTCTTTCCTGTAATCAGTAGAATACAGCAATGATATAGTTGTCAATACATTATCTATATTATCGGATAAATAAATTTTTCCTGAACACTTCCTACCGGTCAGCCGCTTCTTATCGCCGAAGCTAAACGATAGATTATAATATCTCCCTATCCGGTTCAGTACATCCATGATATTGGCATCATCCAATTCCAGATAGCCTTCTTTCCAACAAGTATATCTGGACGCACTCACTTTTCTTTTTTCAAATCGCTTGCCATCATAAAGCACTTTTTCGTTTGTCTTCATGCGTATTTCAGGACCGGATTCCGGACGGAATCCGACTATTCCATCTACAAGTACACACGAAGGAGTCGGTTCATCTTCATAAGCCGATATATTGAAACGCGTTCCATATACCTGTATATCAAAATGGGCCGTATGCACGATAAACGGTTTTTTACTATCTGCCGTAACTTCGGCATACATTTCACCCTTCAAGCTTACTTCCCGTTTCTCTCCCGAGAAATGAGTAGGAAACTTAAATACCGAACCGGAATTCAGCCAGATTTCCGTTCCATCTTCCAGTTTAACCTTCGATCGTTTACCATAAGGAACCACCAGTTCATTAACCTCGTCCTGTTCCATTCTGATTCGCTTCTGCCCGCTATTAGGATGATATACCATAGCTGATCCATCCTTGCTCAAGAGCAATTGCACGTTTTGCCGGAACGAAGTTATGCTATCACCGCTAACCAGACGAATATCTTCCGACTTCAAAGGTTGCCAGACAATCTCCGCTTTTTTTTCGACAACAGACGGCACAGGTTCCACTCTCTCATAATGATTCAGATAAGCAACAATTCCTAATGCAATAATGACGCATACGGATACACCATAATAAGCTACCCTCCTGACCGTTCTTTTCCGACGTAACATACGCAGCGAAACATGGATTCGCTGACGCAGGCGTTCATAGTCATCTTTCGAGAGGTGTTCTTGATTCATCCGAACGCTCTTGAATTTTAACCACTGGAAGAACTTTTCTTCGTCTTTCAAAGGATCAATATGTCTGCTATCCCGCTTCGTTTTTTCCATTCAGAACAGGTGCTTTAAGAGTTTAATAACACTATTGTCTGCATAGAACACGAACGGGCGCAGGTTTCATGCCCACTTTTCCCGAATAAAATTTAAAATGGTGCCTTATTTAACCAACATTAATAGAAAGTAAGAGATAGAAGAGCACTAATGTGTTATTGTGCTTCAGTTTAAGTAAGGTCCGATAGAGCAATTTACGACAGGCAGGAACACTAATTTGCATAATCTCTGCAATTTCCTCATAAGAACATTCCTGCATATAACGTAAATAAATAATCTCGCGCTGGCGTTCGGTAAGTATACTCAGAATCTCGTCAACTTTCTGTGATACTTCCGCCTGCTCTTCCGCTGCGATTATTTCATCCTCTACGGTAATTTTGATTTTATATGGAAGTTCATCGGTAATCTCACCGGTAAGAACCTCCGAGTAGTTTCGTTTGAGTTTATAGGTGTCAATCAACTGGTTTCGCAGGGCACGCAACAAGTAAAATTTAGGATTCTGTATCTCCTGCACTTCTCTTTCGCGGATACATACCCTGCAAAACACATCATGAATGGCATCCATCGCTGTCTGTTTGTCAAACCCGAATCCCAAAGCATACGAAAACAAGTCGTCAACATAGTCCTTATAAAGACTATCAACCGTATGTTTCGCTCTCTCTTCTTCCAGGTTTTTTTTCTTTGGCAGCATTGTATAAAGTTTGTAAATGATAAATTTAGCTTTTCAGGGCCTGTATGATATCGTCCAACAAGTCATCAGCCCGCTCCAGCCCCACCGAAAGGCGAATGGTTTTCTGGCTGACATCCATACCTCGACGCTGATCCTCGGTAAACGAACCGTAGATTGTACTTGCCGGATGGATAGCTAACGTTTTATTATCAAATAAGTTCGTTGCCCTACGTATGATTCTCAACCGATTTATGAAACGAAAACATATCTTACGCGACGGAAGATCAAACGTCAACATCGCTCCCGGAAGAGAACCAAACTGGCGGGTACTCAATTCATAAAACGGATTAGATTCCAATCCGGTATAGTTCACCGACTCAATCTCTGGCAGTTCTTGCAAACATTGTGCCAGTTTCAGGCAGGTTTCTGCCTGACGAGCAAACCGTACTTCCATCGTTTCAAGTCCGAGTGTCTGCATATAAGCCACCTGCGGGGTCATATATGCTCCAAGATTACGGTGAACCTCTTTTCTGAGTTTGACAGTAAAAGCCTCCTTCCCGGTATCTGCACTCAGAGCAGCCAACTTAGCGGAATGCTCCCAGTCAAAAGTGCCGTAATCTATAATCAGTCCTCCTATACAGGTAGCTCCTCCCGAAATATATTTCGTACTGGACACAATCTCGATATCAACTCCGAAGTCTGTCGCATGGAATACATGGAAAGGAATCGCTGTCGTATCTGCCAGCAACGGTACTCCGGCCTTATGTGCTATGTCGGCAAGAGCCTTCAGATCGGCCACTTCCAACTGCGGATTGGTAATAACTTCCAAAAAAAGCGCACAAGTATCTCCATCAATCTGTTGCTTCACTTCTTCGGGACATGTCAGGTCACAGAAGCGTACTTCTACCCCAAAAGCTTCCAATGTACTTTTCAGGAATGAATAGGTATTGCCAAATAAATGTGTCGAAGTCACCACATTAGCTCCCGCGCTTGCCAGTGTGATCAAAGCATTGCTTATCGCAGCCATCCCGGAGTTCAAAGCTGTCACACTCAGCGCTCCGGTCACTCTTTGCACACGCTGCTCAAAGTACTGTACCGTAGGATTTGTTATGCGTGAATAAGCATGCCCGGCTTTCTGCCCACAGAAAGCAGCTTCCATCTCTTCTGCAGTCTCAAATTCGTAGGCAGCGGTGTGGTACACCGGCATTGAAAGAGAATGATATGCATCCTCTTTTTCAAAAGGAGTATGCAATATTTGTGTCTCAAAACTATTTTTTTTCATCCTGAAAGTCTTTTTATATAAATTCCACAAATTATGCTATTGTGTCATGCTTCAACTCGTATGCCTCCTTTATCTGATCCAGTGCCTGTCTTAGCACACTCCGCGGACAAGCCACATTAAGCCGCATAAATCCCTCGCCTTCCTTACCGAACATAGCGCCATCGTTTAATGCCAGATGTGCACCGTCAACAAAAAAGTCAACTAATTCTTTCTGCGAAACACCCATACCGCGACAGTCCAGAAAAATCAGATAAGAAGCTTGAGGACGAATCATCCGGATTGCGGGAATATGTGTTTTTAAATATTCATCTGTAAAATCAATATTCTCCTGAATATATTCCAATGCCTGATCCAGCCACTCCGTTCCATTGCTATACGCGGCAGCCACTCCAAGATATGCAAATAAATGGCCTTCACTAAATTCACTGGCTTCCATATAAGTCTGAAAACGATGACGAATGGCCTCATCTTCTATAATGCAGTACGAACTGGCAAGTCCCGGCATGTTGAAAGCTTTACTGGGAGACATAAACACAAGTGAATTCCGTCGAGCCTTTTCCGATACCAATGCAAACGTAGGATGCGTGTATCCCGGCAATGTCAGATCGGCATGAATTTCATCCGAGATGACCAATACTTGATTATCAAAACAAATCTCTGCTATCTCGGCCAACTCCTCCCGAGTCCAGACACGCCCTCCCGGATTATGAGGGTTACTCAAAATCAACATTTTACAGCCCTTTACATCAGCACGGAAGCGTTCAAAGTCAATCTGATATTGCCCGTCTTTCAGCAATAACGGACTGTAGACTACCTCCCTGTGGTTGTGTTCTGTCACCAGAAAGAAAGGATGATAAACAGGAGGCATCACCATCACTTTGTCCCCCGGAGCCGTAAAACATTGCAGGGCAAAAGCCAATCCACGCACAATACCCGGCGTAAACGTCAGCATCTCCCGGGTAACATTCCACCCGTGACGTTCTTTCTGCCAATTGATAATGGATGTATACCAAGCTTCGCAAGCGAAAGTATACCCCAATACTTCATGATCCAATCTCCGACGGATAGCCTCTATCACAAAAGGAGGAGTACGGAAATCCATATCGGCCACCCACATCGGAAGCAGGTCGCTCCGTCCCCAACGTTCCGATACTGCGTCATACTTCACCGAGTCTGTTCCCCGGCGCTCTATCACTTCATCAAAGTTATATTTCATATAGGGTTCTATTTTTAGGTTCAGCCTGCAAATGTACAATTCATCTGTTTCATAATGAAACCAAATGAGCTATTTTAGCAGACAGCAGTTAAAATTTACCATCATTGTGGTATTCAGTTACTCTATATCAGGCTTTTTCAGTACATTTGTGCTCCATTAAAGAAAAGACGTATGATAAAAGCCCTGTTTTTCGATATAGACGGGACGTTGGTTAGTTTCAACACTCACGAAATTCCTTCGTCTACCCTCGCAGCCATAGCCGAAGCAAAAGCTAAAGGTATCAAGATATTCATCGCTACCGGACGCCCGAAAGCGATTATCAACAACCTCACCGCCCTCCAGGAACGGGAACTGATAGACGGCTACATCACCATGAACGGAGGGTATTGTTTCGTTGAAGATGAGGTGATTTACAAACATTCCATCCCGGTACAAGATGTTAAGGCACTGGCTGCACTTTCGGACGAGAGAAACTTTCCCTGTATCTTTGTAGCCGAACATACCGTAGCTGTTTGCAATACCAACAAGCTGGTTAACGAAATCTTTCATGATTTCCTGCATGTAGATATCCTGCCCATCCAAACTACAGCCGAGGCTACGCAAGCCGAAATCTTTCAGATGACCCCATTCATCACTACCGAAGAGGAGAAAACGGTATTGCCTTTACTCCCGAACTGCGAATCCGGACGCTGGTTTCCTGCATTTACAGATATCGTAGCTAAAGGTATCCGCAAACAAAAAGGAATAGATGAAATCATTCGCCATTTCGGTATCGGACAGGAAGAAACAATGGCATTTGGTGATGGAGGCAACGATATCAGTATGTTGCGCCATGCAGCCATCGGAGTAGCCATGGGCAATGCGAATGACGATGTCAAAGAAACCGCCGACTACATAACCACTTCTGTAGACGAAGACGGAATACAAAAAGCATTAAAACATTTCGGGATCATCTGACGTGGAATTTACAATAGACACCGGTAATAAGGAGTTTCAGGATGCACTGAATCTGATTCAGTATACTCGTCAATCAGTTTTCCTCACGGGGAAAGCGGGAACGGGTAAATCTACTTTCCTGAAATACATCTGTAAGAATACCAAGAAGAAGCACATCGTGCTGGCACCCACCGGAATCGCTGCCATTAATGCCGGTGGCAGCACTCTGCACAGCTTCTTCAAACTTCCTTTTCATCCGTTACTTCCTGATGATCCGAATCTGAGTTTGCAACGGGGACGCATCCATGAATTCTTTAAATACACCAAGCCACACCGTAAATTGCTGGAACAGGTAGAACTGGTCATTATCGACGAAATATCAATGGTACGCGCCGATATGATTGATGCCGTAGACCGCATTTTGCGTGTATACAGTCGTAATCTGCGCGACCCCTTCGGAGGAAAACAAGTTTTACTGGTAGGCGATGTATTCCAGCTTGAACCGGTAATCAAAGGGGATGAACGGGAAATTATCAACCGCTTCTATCCCACTCCTTATTTTTTCTCGGCACGGGTCTTCAACGAGATCGAATTGGTATCTATCGAGTTACAGAAAGTATATCGTCAGTCAGATGCAGTCTTTGTCAGTGTACTCGACCACATCCGGAGCGGAGCAGCAGGGGCAGCCGACCTTCAGCTGCTCAACACCCGCTATGGCGCTCAAATTGATGCTTCGGAAGAAGATTTATACATCACTCTGGCTACGCGCCGCGATACGGTAGAAACCATCAATGAACGGAAACTTACCGAACTCCCCGGCGATCCTGTAGTGTTTGAGGGCGAAATCAACGGCGACTTTCCCGAAAGTAGCTTGCCCACCTCAAAAGAACTGACCCTGAAACCGGGAGCACAAATCATCTTTATCAAAAATGACTTTGAACGCCGTTGGGTAAACGGTACCATCGGTGTAGTAAGCGGCATCGACAACGACGGTATCATCTACGTCATCACCGATGATGGCAAAGAGTGTGATGTCCACCGGGAATCATGGCGCAACATCCGTTACAAGTACAACGAAGAGAAAAAGGAGATTGAGGAAGAAGAACTGGGTACTTTCACACAATATCCCATCCGCCTGGCATGGGCCATCACCGTGCACAAAAGCCAGGGTTTGACCTTTAGCCGTGTAGTCATAGACTTTACCGGAGGAGTGTTTGCCGGCGGACAAGCTTATGTAGCTCTCAGCCGTTGCACATCGCTTGAAGGAATTCAACTGAAAAAGCCTATCAGCCGCGCGGATATTTTTGTCCGTCCCGAGATTGTCAGTTTTTCCGGAAGATTCAACAACCGGCAAGCCATCGACAAAGCATTAAAACAAGCACAGGCCGATGTGCAGTATGCCGCAGCTGCCCGTGCTTTCGACAAAGGAGATTTCGAGACATGCCTCGAGCAGTTTTTCCTGGCCATTCATTCCCGTTATGATATAGAAAAGCCTGCCGCCCGAAGATTAATTCGCAGGAAATTGGGAGTCGTCAACCTATTGCGGGAACAAAAAAGGAAACTACAAGCACAAATGGAGGCACAGAAAAAAAGCCTGCAAAAGTATGCCCGAGAGTATTTGCTAATGGGAAACGAATGTATCACTCAGGCGCATGACGTTCGGGCCGCCCTTGCCAATTATGACAAAGCGATTGAGCTCTATCCCGAATACATCGACGCCTGGATACGAAAAGGAATCACGCTGTTCAACGAAAAAGAGTTCTTCGATGCCGAGAATTGCCTGAACCGGGCAGTCAGCCTGCGTCCTTCAGAGTTCAAAGCACTCTATAACCGAGGCAAACTTCGCCTGCAGACAGAAAACATAGAAGGGGCTTTATCAGACCTCGACAAAGCAACTAGCCTGAAACCTGAACATCCCGGAGCACACGAACTTTTCGGAGATGCATTATTAAAAGTCGGTAAAGAGACAGAAGCAGCCATCCAATGGCGTATAGCAGAGGAACTACGAAAAAAGAAGAAATAAGGTAAGTTTATTTCTGTAATCTATTTCACCACAGGATTACACAGATCTTCACAGATTAATAATTTATTTCATTGTCAATATATAAAGTATCTGTGTTAATCTGCATAATTTGTGATGAGATGGATTCGCCCTATTAAAAGAGGACTATACAGTAAAACATAATCCCCGATAACCTTGGACTTCTTGTCTTTTATTACTAACTTTGTTATCACTATAAACCTAACAACCAGTGCAATTATGAAGAAAGGATTCAAAATTACAGCAATCGTCATCGGCGTCATTCTGATACTGATGTTTCTCCTTCCCTTTGCCTTCCGTGGCAAGATTGAAGGTATCGTAAAATCGGAAGGCAACAAAATGCTTAACGGTCATTTTGATTTTAGTAGCCTTGATATCAGCTTATTCCGCAATTTCCCCAAAGCTTCCGTCACCCTGAATGATTTTTGGCTGAAGGGAACCGGAGAATTTGAAAACGACACATTGGTGAAGGCCGGCGAGGTAACAGCGGCTATTAACCTGTTTTCGCTTTTTGGAGATGACGGATACGATGTATCCAAAGTAGCTGTTGAAAACACCCGGTTACACGCCATCGTACTTCCTGACGGAAAAACTAACTGGGATATCATGAAACCCGATTCATCCACTGCCGGCGAAACCCAAGAAAGTGGTGAATCTTCTACTTTCCGAATTAAACTCCAGCGTTTTGTCATCAAAAACATGAATGTGGTATATGACGACCGGCAGTCCGCGATGTACGCCGACATACACAATTTCAATGCGCTTTGTTCGGGTGATCTGGGTAGCGACCAGACTTTACTCAGCCTGGAAGCCGAAACTGAAGCCCTGACTTATAAAATGAACGGTATCCCTTTCCTCTCACAAGCTAACGTCTACGCCAAGATGGATGTAGATGCCGATCTGGCACACAACAAATTTACACTGAAAAAGAACGAATTCCGTCTGAACGCCATTAAAGCCGGCATTGACGGATGGATAGAGTTGAAAGACCCTGCTATCGACATGGATTTGAAACTCAACACCAGCGAAATAGGATTCAAAGAAATCTTGTCACTGATACCGGCCATTTATTCCAAAGAGTTCAAGAATCTGAAAACAGATGGTACAGCAACTCTTGAAGCTACAGCGAAAGGAATACTGCAAGGTGACACGGTTCCACAGTTCGATGTCCGACTGGCTGTAAAAAACGCCATGTTCCGATATCCATCCCTGCCGGCGGGAGTCGATCAGATTAACATCGACGCACAAGTTCGGAATCCGGGAGGTAACATTGACCTGACCGAGATAAGCATACATCCTTTCAGTTTCCGACTGGCGGAAAATCCGTTTAGTCTGACAGCCGACATAAAGACACCTGTCAGCGACCCGGACTTTACAGCCGAAGCCAAAGGGGTACTTAATCTGGGCATGATCAAGCAAGTCTATCCGCTGGATGATATGGAGCTGAATGGTACTGTTCGTGCGGATATGACAATGGCCGGACACCTGTCATACATCGAAAAGGAACAATACGATCGTTTCTCCGCTTCGGGAACCATTGCCCTCAGTGATATGAAGTTGAAAATGAAAGAGATGCCGGATGTAGAAATAAAAAAATCCCTGTTCACATTCACTCCGAAATATCTGCAACTCAGTGAAACGACAGTAGCCATCGGAAAGAATGATCTTACTGCCGACTGCCGGTTCGAGAACTATATGGGCTATGCTCTTAAAGGGAGCACACTGAAAGGTGTCCTGAATGTCCGGTCGAACCATCTGAATCTAAACGATTTTATGACGGCAACAACTGACAGTACCGCCCAAACATCACAAGCATCTTCGACCGAAGAAACCGCCAGTATGATCGAAGTTCCGCAGAATATCGACTTCCAGATGGATGCCGGCCTGAAAGAAGTGTTATTTGACAAGATGACTTTTACAAACATGAATGGCAAACTTATTGTGAAAGACGGAAAAGTCGATATGACAAATCTGTCAATGAACACCATGGGAGGAAGTGTCGTTATGAACGGATACTATTCGACCGCCGATCCGAAGAAGCCGGAAATGAACACAGGATTCCGTATGGAAAATATCGGTTTTGCACAGGCTTACAAAGAACTGGATATGGTGCAGCAAATGGCTCCTATCTTTGAAAACCTGAAAGGCAACTTTTCGGGTAATATGCATATCCGGACTTTACTCGACAACCAGATGAGCCCTGTCATGGATACGATGCAGGGAAACGGAAGCCTTTCGACCCAAGATCTTAGCCTCAGCGGCGTAAAAGTAATCGACCAGATAGCCGAAGCCGTAAAGAAGCCTGAACTCAAAGAGATGAAGGTGAAAGATATGGCACTGGATTTCACCATCAAAGACGGAAGAGTATCTACCAAGCCGTTCGATATCAAACTGGGTGACTATGTCATGAATCTTTCCGGAAGCACAGGACTCGACCAAACCATCGACTATTCGGGAAAGATCAAATTACCGGCATCGGCAGGTGATATCGCCAAACTGACTACCCTCGACCTGAAAATAGGAGGTACTTTCTCCTCACCCAAAGTATCACTGGATACGAAAAGCATGACCAATCAGGCAGTGGAAGCGGTGACAGACAAGGCAATCAGCGAAATCGGGAAAAAACTCGGGCTGGATTCGGCTACAACGGCCAACAAAGACTCCGTGAAGGAGAAGGTAAAAGAGAAAGCCGTAGAAAAGGCACTCGATTTTCTTAAAAAGAAAATAAAATAACGTGAATCAGGAGTGAGAGAAGTGATTCGCATAAATAACAGACAATTATGATACTCAAACTTTACGAAAAAAATAATAATCCTCAGGACCTGCAACGGATTGTAGACCTACTGAACGACGGGGGATTGATTATCTATCCCACAGACACCATGTATGCCATCGGTTGCCATGGCCTGAAGGAGCGTGCCATCGAACGCATCTGCCGGATCAAAGAGATTGACCCGAAGAAAAACAATCTCTCTATTATTTGCTATGACCTGAGCAGCATCAGTGAATATGCCAAAGTGGACAACAACATTTTCAAGTTGATGAAACGCAACCTGCCCGGACCTTTCACTTTTATCCTGAACGGAACTAACCGGTTGCCCAAAATCTTTCGAAACCGGAAAGAAGTAGGTATCCGTATGCCGGATAACAGTATCATCCGTGAAATTGCCCGTCTGCTGGATGCTCCGATCATGACCACCACGTTGCCTCATGACGAGCACGAAGACATAGAGTACGTCACTGACCCGGAACTGATCGACGAAAAACTCGGTGACGTAGTGGACCTCGTGATCGACGGAGGTATCGGAGGGATTGAACCTTCGACAGTTGTGAACTGCACTGAAGGAGAAGCCGCCATCGTCCGGCAGGGAAAAGGGGAACTGGAAGAGGCCTGACCCATCAAACATTTTTCAGATGCAGGGTGTTAGTATATAAAACCCAAACAATAGCATTTGATTATGAAAAAAGTATTATTCTTTGCATTGGTGCTGACCATTGCCACAGCATGCAGCCAAACAAAAGATTCGTATCTGGAGGGCTTTAAGCTTTTTATCGAAAGCGTACAGAAAAACGCTCAAGACTATACAAAAGCCGACTGGGAAAAGGCTGACGAACAATTTACGAAACTGAAAGACAGTTATAATAACTTCAGTAAACAAATGACTTCGGACGAAAAAGGAGAAGTGATAAAACTGGAATCCACTTATGCTGCCCTAAAGTTAAAGAAAATAGGAGATGACATGAAAGAAAGCACCAAAGATGCATTTGAGAAAGTCAAAGATACAGCCAAAGATGCAGCCAAAGACGTAAAAGAAGGTGCGCAAAAGGCTGCTAAAAAAGGTGAGAAAGCAATGGAAGGGATCAAAGACGGTCTGAAAGATTAGTTCCTCAACAGACTTTCGTGTCAGACTGATAAAGAGAAGAGGATAAGCCAAAAGTTCTTCCGGCCTATCCTCTTCTTTATTTTTATGCCTGTATTACTTCAGCAATGACTGCGGATCGAGGTGATCTGCTTCGATATCCTTGAAATAACGATAAGTACCAACTTTCAGTTCGGCAGTAGCAGCATCATCGCAAACGATGATACCTTTTTCGTGCATCTGCAATGCACTGATCGTCCACATCTGTGTAATGGCACCCTCTACGGCATGATACAATGCACGTGCTTTGTTGTGTCCGTTTACGATAATCATCACCTCACGGGCAGAAAGCACAGTACCCACTCCCACAGTCAACGAAGTCTTGGGAACCTTGTTAATATCATTGTCGAAGAAGCGAGAGTTCGCAATGATCGTATCTGTTGTCAGTGTTTTCTGACGGGTACGAGAACTCAGCGAAGAGCCCGGTTCGTTGAAAGCAATGTGACCGTCAGGACCAATACCTCCCATAAACAGGTCGATACCGCCATACGATTTGATCTTTTCTTCATAACGTGCACATTCAGCATCCAGATCGGCAGCATTTCCATTTAAAATGTTCGTGTTCTCCGGTTTGATGTCGATATGGCTGAAGAAGTTGTTCCACATAAAAGAATAGTAGCTTTCCGGATGTTCTTTCGGCAGTCCTACGTATTCGTCCATGTTGAAAGTAACAACATTCTGGAACGATACGATTCCTTTTTTATTCAGGTCGATCAGTGCCTTATACATACCCAGTGGAGATGATCCTGTGGGGCATCCCAGAACGAAAGGTTTTTCCGGAGTGGGATTGGCAGCTTTGATCTTAGCAGCAACATAATGTGCCGCCCATTGAGAAACGGACTGATAGTCCGGCTGAATGATTAGTCTCATGTTCGATTGTTTTTATCAGGTTAATAAATTAGGGGTAACTTATACTCTGTCTTTTTTTAAACGGCCGGCCATAGCACGTGCCAGGTTCTCACACTGTTGATATGTGATCTCCTTCATGGCCTGTTTCATTTCTACAGGATCACCGACCAATTCAAATTTACTTTTCTCTGCAAACTCGGCCATACGTTTCACGGCGGCACCTGCCCACGTGAACGAACCGAAATACCCCAGATAACGTCCTTTCAATTCACGAACCAATATCTTGGACAGAAGCGACTCCACTTCCGGGAAAATCTGGTTACTGTAAGTAGGGCTACCGATAATCAATCCTTTATAACGGAATATATCGGCAAGGATATAAGAGGGATTACTTTTGCTGACATTGTGCATCACAATGTTTTTGATGCCCTGTGCCGAAAGCTCAGCTGCAATGGCTTCTGCCATTTGTTCGGTATTACCGTACATACTGCCGTATGCAATTACCACACCTTCATCTGCGTCATAACGGCTCAGTTTATCATAAATGCCTACCACTTTCGTGATATTCTCAGTCCATACCGGACCGTGCGTAGAACAAATAGCCGAGATAGGAAGTCCACCCAACTTTTGCAAAGCTTTCTGTACCGGTGAACCGTATTTGCCGACGATGTTCGAATAATAACGAACCATTTCGCCCCAATAATGGTCGATATTCATACGTGTATCCACGAAGCCGCCATCCAGCGTACCAAAACACCCGAAACCATCACCGGAGAAGAGTATGCCATCTGTTTCGTCAAATGTCATCATCGTTTCCGGCCAGTGTACCATCGGAGTCAGGTAAAAGCGCAGTTTATGACGTCCAAGAGCGAGAAAATCACCATCCTTAATCAGATATTGCTCGCCGGTCACACCATAAAAACCTTCAATCATACCGAAAGTCTGTTTATTGCCAACGATCACAATGTCGGGATAGTGTTGCTTAATCAATCGGATAGAACCTGAATGGTCCGGTTCCATGTGATTTATAATCAAATAGTTGATAGGACGGTCGCCTATGATATTTCTGATTTTTCGAAGATATACTTCGAAATAGCAAATATCCACTGTATCGATCAGTGCCACCATTTCATCATCAATCAGATAAGAGTTATACGAAACTCCATAGGGCAAAGGCCACATTCCCTCAAAGAGGTGCTTGTTACGGTCGTTAACTCCCACATAATGAACGTTTCCTTTAATTCTTGTTTTCTGTTCCATTCTTTTTTTTAGTTTAATTTAGCTACAGGGTACGAGTAACAACAATACCCAACGGTACCTCTCAGCTTGCAACTCGTAACTCGCAACTCATTCGCTTCGCAAAAATAGTTCTTTTTTTCTAAACCAGGTATGCCTTTCCCTGATAAGCACCCCTTTCTTTCATTCTTTTTTGCACGCGGGCAGTAAATTCATAATTCTTCAGCCCCCAATCGGGTGCAATCAGAAGTTCTTTCGGTGATTGTGAAACAAATCGCTCAAGTATCAGATCGGGGCGCAGGTGTTCCACATAGTCGATTACCAGATCGATATACTCGTCCACACTAAAGAGATGAAAATCCTCGGGGCGGCACTCAAACTCACGTGCCATTTTCGTACCACGTATCAACTGCAACTGATGCATTTTAAGAGTGGTCAATGGCAAACGGGACAATTCGGCCGCCTGAGCGATAATTTCGTCATGGGTCTCTCCCGGAAGACCGAGGATGACGTGTCCTCCGGTCAGAATCCCGCAAGCAGCCGTCCGGTTGACAGTTTCTACCGTATCGGCATAGGTATGCCCACGGTTGATACGTTTCAAAGTAACATCCCGGGTAGTTTCAATCCCATATTCTACCAAAAGGAAAGTGTGCTTATTCAGTTCTTCCAGATATCGCAACAGGGGATCAGGCATGCAGTCCGGACGTGTGCCGATGACCAGTCCCACCACCCCGTCCACACTCAAAGCCTCTTCATATTTCCCTTTCAGTCCTTCAAGCTCGGCATAGGTATTGGTATAAGCCTGAAAATAAGCCAGATATTTCATATCCGGATATTTATGGGCAAAGAATTGCTTTCCTTCCTCAAGTTGCCGGGTGACGGATTTCTCCGTTTTACAATACTCGGGATTGAATGTTTGGTTATTACAGTACGTACAGCCTCCCAATCCCTTCGTTCCGTCCCGGTTAGGACATGTAAAACCCGCATTAAGAGATATCTTCTGTACCTTATAGGAAAAGTATTTTTTCAGAAAGAAAGTAAATTCGTTATATAAAGGCGTCGGAGCCGGTTTAGTCATAGAATATCATGCTTTTGTAAACAGTACAAATATACATAAAAAGTTATAGAAAAGAGCCGTTAGCTATTTTTTTCTGTATCTTCACCCTTATACTGCTCTTTAAATTTATACGAAAGCACGTAACATCTGTAGATTGACGTTAACTTAGAAGATCTGAGAAAGTGTCTGAAAAGATTATATAAATAAAGAAAATGTGAGCAATGTCCACATGAAGCATCTTCTCCAACCGAGGGTGTAGCCATCCGGAGGAAAGGGTGTAGCCCTAGGCATAAAAGGGTGTAGTCATCCGCATCGTATGGCTACACCCTTTCACCTGTTCATAGATAGCGGTTATTAAAGTTCCAACCGCTCCTTCAGTAATTTATATCCGGAATTACTCACTTTCAGCCTTACGCCGTTTTTTAACGAGAGCTGATAATTTTCTTTTCCAAAGAGTTCAACCCGTGATATTTGCGTCACGTTCACTATTGTAGAACGATGCACACGCACAAATCCTGCTGATGGCAGATGGGCATCAAAATACTTCATGGTCTGCTCCTTGACATATTGTCCCGAAGGGGTCACCAATGTGACATAATCGCCACATGCCTGTATGTAAAGCAACTCGTCGGTACGGATCAGATGAATGTGTGTACCATCTTTCACCGTGATGCGGTCAATACATTCTGCCTCTTCCGGCAACGCTTTATCTTCGCGGCATTCAATCTGCCTCAATTCTTCACGAAGGGCTTCCTCTCTCGAAACAGCCTCTTCTAATATCTCTTCCTGAACGGTATTCAGCGACTGCAAGCGATACCACAACATCATCACTCCCCAGGCCAATGCTCCAAACAATATACGGAAAGGAAGCGTCTCACCAAAAGGAGCATATACTTGTCCCATATTCTGTTCCAGCACATATTGCACGGCAAAGCCTCCCGCCAGCCAGAAAAGCAGAGCCAAAGCGGCTATCAGCAAGTCGGTCTGCAATATAGAGACAAGGCCAATGACATACCATGCCAGATAGGCCAGGAGGCAAAGCAATCCGACAGATAAAATCCCGTCTATTGCAGCCGGAAGCGTGTCGGCTCCGGCATAGCCCCAAAGTAGAGTTGTTTGTATCCCTGCTGCTACAACGGCCAATATCAATGCCGTCATCCACCGCCGGGAAGATTCTTGTATAGGATGTATATCCATGTTTTATTTTCAACTTTTTATATCAATACCTCCGAATGTCAAATCACCCCGGATCACCAATATCCGGTTCTGATCGATCATACCCCCGCCAAAACGTTTGTCCTGACAACCGCCCAGACAGGTAGTACACCGAAACACTACTTTCCAATCGGAAGGCACATAAATTTCTATTCCACCAAATGTACAATCAATATCGAGAAACGTTTCTCCTTCGGGAAGAGTCGTACGCCGCAAGTCGATAACCGTCCCGCCAAAAGAGTTTTGTATAGTTCCGCCTTTAAACACTTCATCGAGCACCACCTGCCTGATGCCGCTAAATGTGTTTTCGGAGTGCAGCACTCCATCTGTTGAGTTATATTGGCTACTGGCAAAGTTCCCTCGGTGCGAACGCTCGTGCCGGGCTCGTTTCGGCCTGAACAGAAAAGCAAGTCCGATAACAATCAGGACAATCGGGAAAAGAGTGACATGAATTCCTGCAGGCATCCATCCCAAATACGGACTGATCAGATAGGCACCGATAGCAAGCAGTATCCCGCCCCGCAAAATCTGACGCCGCAACATTAAGTAAATTCCTAAAAGAATCAGTAACATTTGCCAGGAAACCAAAATACCAAACAAGGTATAAGAAATCCATCCCAGATTGCGAGCCAGCAAAAGCACTCCTGCCGTTATAAAAATAAAGGCGATAAAAAACTTACCGTATCTCCGAGCAGGAGATGAAAACTCTTTCTTTTCCATATATTATTTCATTGTTAATTATTTCTTTTAATCTTTGTGGGCAAAGATACGCCATTTACCACCTCCCGGAAATACTTTTTCGTCAATAACAGTACGCCAACCGATGAAAGGGGGATAATTCCCGATAAAACCGGACCTGTTTTTCACCGATTGCGTACAAGTTTGAACCGATATAGTCATATCTCTTTATCGGGAGACACTCCGGATTCTCTCCCCTTTGTCTCTATACACAAACAAAGCCGGGTAGAGCCTCCGTTTCATAGGGACAAAGCCTCCGTTTGTGTCCCGTACAGCCTCTGTCCGTATCAAACAGAGACTCTGTTTTTTCGTTAACCAACGCTATTTCACAGATATTTTACCCCTCCTGTTTTGAAGGCTCACCGTTTATCGTTACCTTTGCGGACACATAGAAACAACCTATAAAATCATCTAAGCCAATGAAAAGAAAATTCATTTTTCTGTTTTTCTGTCTGTGCTGCCTTGCCGGCTTTGCACAAGGAGGCAAAGCGCTCGACCTGAAAGAAATTAACTCGGGCAAGTTCAGCCCCGAAAACATTTATGGTGTGGTTCCCATGCCTGACGGCGAACACTACACACAAAGAAATGCCGAAGGTACACAGATCGTGAAATATTCCTTCCGCACGGGTGAACCGGTGGAAGTGGTATTCGATGTGACAAAAGCCCGCGAATGCCCCTTTAAGAAATTCGACAGTTACCAATTTTCACCGGACGGATCAAAAATACTGATTGCAACCGAAACCAAGCCCATCTATCGTCATTCTTATACGGCAGTCCACTACCTGTATCCGGTGAAACGGAACGACAAAGGAGTGACTACCAACAATATTGTTGAAAAGCTATCGGACGGTGGTCCGCAGCAAGCCCCGGTATTCTCTCCGGACGGAAACCTGGTGGCGTTTGTCCGTGATAATAACATCTTCCTGGTAAAGCTTTTGTATGGCAACAGCGAATCGCAAGTGACTGAAGACGGCAAGTTGAACAGTGTACTGAACGGTATTCCCGACTGGGTATACGAAGAAGAGTTCGGTTTCAACCGTGCCCTGGAATTCAATGCCGATAATACCATGCTGGCCTATGTTCGTTTCGACGAATCGGAGGTTCCATCATACACTTTCCCCCTGTTTGCAGGTGAAGCACCGCGTTATGATGCACTGCAGGATTATCCGGGAGAATACACTTACAAATATCCCAAAGCAGGTTACCCCAACTCCAAGGTGTCAGTACATACGTTCGACATCAAATCGAAAGTGACCCGTCAGGTGAAGCTGCCGATAGACGCCGACGGATATATCCCGCGCATCCGTTTCACTCAGGATCCCAACAAACTGGCCATCATGACACTGAACCGTCACCAGAACCGCTTCGACATGTATTTTGCCGATCCTCGCAGCACAGTGTGCAAACTGGCCCTACGCGACGAATCTCCTTATTACATCAACGAAAATGTATTCGATAACATTCAGTTCTATCCCGAATATTTCAGCTTTGTTAGCGATAAGAGCGGATATCCTCACTTGTACTGGTATAGCATGAACGGTAACTTGATCAAACAAGTGACCAGCGGCAACTATGAAGTAAAAAACTTTATCGGATGGAATCCGGATACCAACGAGTTTTATTACACCAGCAATGAAGAAAGCCCGATGCGTCAGGCGGTATACAAGATAGACCGTAAGGGCAAGAAGATGAAACTGAGCAATCAGCCGGGAACCAACAGTCCCATCTTCAGCAGCTCGATGAAATATTTCATGAACAAGTTTACCAGCCTCGATACTCCGATGCTGATTACCTTGAATGACAACACAGGTAAGGTCTTGAAGACTCTCGTAACAAATGATAAACTGAAACAGAAACTGGCCGAATATGCCATACCGCAAAAAGAATTCTTCACGTTCAAAACAACAGAAGGAGTCGATCTGAACGGCTGGATGATGAAACCGGTCAATTTCGATCCTGCCAAACGTTATCCGGTACTGATGTTCCAGTATAGCGGTCCGGGTTCACAACAGGTTCTGGACAAATGGGGAATCAGTTGGGAAACCTACATGGCAAGCCTCGGCTACGTGGTAGCTTGTGTAGATGGTCGCGGCACAGGTGGCCGTGGCAGTGAATTCCAGAAATGCACCTACCTGAACCTGGGTGTAAAAGAAGCTAAAGACCAGGTGGAAGCTGCCAAATATCTGGGTGGACTGCCTTATGTGGACAAAGGACGTATTGGTATCTGGGGATGGAGTTTCGGCGGATATATGACCATCATGAGTATGAGCGAAGGTACACCCGTGTTTAAAGCCGGAGTTGCTGTGGCCGCACCTACAGACTGGAAATATTACGATACAGTATATACCGAACGCTTTATGCGCACACCGAAAGAAAATGCCGAAGGCTATAAAGCTGCTTCAGCATTCAGCCGTGCAGACAACCTGCATGGTAACCTGCTCCTTGTACACGGTATGGCAGATGATAATGTTCACTTCCAGAACTGTACAGAATATGCAGAGCACCTGGTACAACTCGGAAAACAGTTCGATATGCAGGTATACACCAACCGGAATCATAGTATCTATGGCGGAAATACCCGTAACCACTTGTATACGAAGCTGACGAACTTCTTCCGGAATAATTTATAAGAAACAGTTCTCGCCACAGAGAGGACACGGAGTACACTGAGGATTATTTTAATGATTGAATTTTAAAATAAAACTCTGTGTACTCCGTGTCTTCTGTGGAGAATCATAGAATAAAAACAATACTATATGGGAAACGATAAACGGGTGCGCAAACCCGAATGGCTTAAAATCAGCATTGGAGCCAATGAACGCTATACCGAGACCAAACGCATTGTCGAATCGCACTGCCTGCACACCATCTGTAGCAGTGGGCGTTGCCCCAACATGGGCGAATGCTGGGGAAAAGGGACAGCTACGTTCATGATTGCCGGTGACATCTGTACCCGCAGTTGTAAATTCTGTAATACCCAGACCGGACGACCTCTGCCTTTGGATCCCGACGAACCGACCCACGTTGCAGAATCGATTGCCCTGATGAAACTCTCACACGCAGTTATCACATCTGTAGACCGCGACGATCTGCCTGATTTGGGTGCAGCCCATTGGGCACAAACAATTCGTGAAATCAAACGACTAAATCCGGAAACAACTACCGAAGTACTGATTCCCGATTTCCAGGGACGCAAAGAGCTTGTTGACCAAGTGATAAAAGCCTGTCCCGAAATCATCTCCCATAACATGGAGACTGTGAAACGCATCAGTCCACAGGTGCGTAGTGCCGCCAACTATCACACCAGCCTGGAAGTGATCCGCCAAATAGCCGAAAGCGGTATTACGGCAAAATCGGGCATTATGGTTGGTCTGGGTGAAACTCCTGCTGAAGTAGAAGAGTTAATGGACGACCTGATTTCCGTCGGTTGCAAAATCCTCACCATCGGGCAATATCTGCAGCCAACCCACAAACACTTCCCGGTTGCAGCATACATTACTCCGGAACAGTTTGCTGTTTATAAAGAAACAGGACTGAAGAAAGGGTTCGAACAAGTGGAAAGCGCACCGTTAGTACGCTCCTCGTATCATGCAGAAAAACATATCCGATTTAATAATAAGTAGTAAGAACATAACAGGCTCCTTGTTTGTTTTACAAGTAAACGGCAAAATAATACAATAAAAACATATGGGTAACAAAGGAGTACTTTCTTCTGCATTTAATATGTCATTGGGCTTTATCCCTGTTATTGTTTCCATCCTCTTATGCGAATTTATAACACAGGACATATCAATCTATATCGGTACAGGTATCGGGCTTATCTATTCGTATAGGTCTCTGTCTCGTAAAGGGGCCCGCATACCCAATTTTATCCTCTATATCTCTACGGGAATCTTGACATTACTGACTCTGGCAAGCTTTATTCCCGGAGATTTCGTTCCGGAAGGAGCATTGCCGCTTACACTTGAAGTCAGCATACTGATTCCGATGGTTATTCTATTCCTGCACAGGAGGAAGTTCATCAGCCACTACCTGCGTCAAAATGCCCAATGCAACCGGCGGTTGTTTGCTCAAGGAGCAGAATCTGCCATTGTATCCGCACGGGTCGTACTGATTTTAGGTATTCTCCATTTTGCTGTCATCAGCCTGACGGTTTTGGTAGCACATCCCCTCACCCGGACTTCCATACTTGTACTTTATCACGTATTGCCGCCTACTATATTTATTCTCAGCATCCTGCTCAATCAAATAGGTATCCGTTACTTTAATCATGTAATGGCGCATACGGAATATGTCCCCATCGTCAATACCCGTGGTGATGTAATCGGAAAAAGTCTGGCTGTGGAAGCTATCAACTATAAGAATGCCTACATTAATCCGGTGATACGCATTGCTGTTTCCACCCACGGCATGTTGTTCCTCTGTAATCGTCCGCAAAGCTGCATCCTCGATAAAGGCAAAGTGGATATACCGATGGAGTGTTATCTCCGATACGGGGAGACACTGACGGCGGGAGCCAACCGCTTATTGAGCAATGCTTTTCCGAAGGCCTCTGATCTGAAACCGACATTTACCATCTCCTATCATTTTGAAAACGAACAGACCAATCGTTTGGTCTATCTGTTCATTGTCGATATGGAAGACGACTCC
The DNA here is from genome assembly GCF_000025985.1 of Bacteroides fragilis NCTC 9343. Taxonomy (NCBI): domain Bacteria; kingdom Pseudomonadati; phylum Bacteroidota; class Bacteroidia; order Bacteroidales; family Bacteroidaceae; genus Bacteroides; species Bacteroides fragilis. The sequence goes on along the minus strand of NC_003228.3, from coordinate 1,125,032 downwards.
ATTCTCTGCGATCCACGATTCAAAGGAGGAAAGTTATGGACTTTCCAACAAATAGAGCACAACTTAGGTACTCACTTCTTCAGCGAGTGTTTCGAGTTGGAATACGAGCACCTGAAACAGGTTATTGGTATAAGAGAAAAATACAAGGTATCTTAGTCAGGTCGGGTACTTTTCCTTGCCACTCTTTTATGGTTTTAGTACGGATATATTCTCCCTCACAAGTGATATTCGCTGCAATACACAAGCGGGTCTGCGGACGACAATTGTGCAGAATATCCTCCACCATCTTATTGTTACGATAAGGTGTTTCTATAAATAGCTGTGTCTGATGCTCGGCATATACCCGTTGCTCAAGAGCTTTTATTTTTTTTGCACGCTCACCCGGCTCTATAGGCAGATAGCCGTGAAAGGCAAAACTCTGCCCGTTAAATCCCGAACCCATCACAGAAAGAATGATAGACGAAGGTCCTACCAACGGAACTACTTTCAGGTTTTTACGTTGTGCAATAGCCACCACGTCAGCTCCCGGATCGGCTACAGCAGGACAACCGGCTTCGGAAATCACTCCCATGGACAAACCGCCTGCCAGCGGTTTCAGATAACCGGAAATATCTTCAGGAGAAGTATGTTTATTCAGCGGGTAAAAAGTGAGTGAGTCAATATCAATCTCACGGTCTACCTTTTTCAGGAAGCGGCGGGCCGAGCGAACATCTTCGACAATGAAGTGCTTGATGCCCTGAATAATTTCTTTATTATAAGAAGGTAATACAGACTCGATCGGAGTGTCGCCCAAAGTGACGGGCAAAAGATAAAGAGCGGTATCCATGAATAGGGTATTTAATAGTTGAAATTTTACGGATTAAAACGCGATTCCGTGAACATACGTTCATAGTCGCTCATTTCAAGCAATTGCCGTAAAGTTGTTTTCTTATGATGTTTCATATATGAGGTGATGATTTTCGTACCGATCCAGGTACCTACCATCGAAGGCGCATTCTCGCCTAAAGTGTTAGTGAAAGGAGCCGGACGGGTATATTGACGTACCACCATCGGATCCGTAGCATGCAAATGATCTTGCTCAAGAATATATCTCCACATCTGCTGTTGGTTCTCTTTACACCATTCCCTTTCTAAATCCGAATATCCCAACGCTTCTTCCGATGAGGAATAGTCCAACAGATGTTGTACCACATAATTGATTTTACCATAATGCATCATTACATCGAGTAATGTACGGGAGTAATCCATCGGAAAAGGATACTGGCTCATCAGATAGAACACCAAACAATCGGGGACGATCCGGTCAGGACGCATAGTACGCCGCTGATAGTTGTAATAGAAACGCTTGTAAAGCGGATAGTCTTCACCCATATACTTGTCAAGGCTAATACCCAACACGCTGTCAGACAGAACAATGGATTCATTGAATGCCGAGATCTGCGTATATATCATAGGAATCATGATATCCGGAATCTCCTTTTGTAATTTCCCAAACCCTTTGGTCAGATTTTTTTCAACCGATTCCAATTCCGGGTATTTGGCCTCCACATCTTCTATAAGACGGACCAAGGTTGTATCCGAATAGAAAGTTTTCAATCGCTGGAAAATATGGTCATCGCTCACCTGGCCAATAGCCAATACATCTTCAATCAACAATTTGGTGGGCAAGGCATACTCCAGGTTCATTTTTTGTAAAGCAGAAAAGCTGTTGAAACGAACGTATTCGTCCAACAGCTTATCATATCTGACTACGGAAATTCCCTCTTCTTCCATAGGGTCCGCCACAGGTTCCGCTTTCCCCACCCGGCAGGATGCGAAAAGCAGACTCAGCAAAATAAGAAGAATATCGTCTTTCCGTATTTTCATTACCTTAACCGTAAATGATATTACCGTTTTCGTCTTTATATTCGTCCAGCCCCTTTTCGTAAGTAGCCATTGCACGCAGACTCATACCAACACTTGAAAAACCTCCATCGTGGAACAGGTTCTGCATAGTTACCTTACGGGTAAGATCGGAGAACATTACGATACAGTAATCAGCACATTCGTCGGCTGAAGCATTACCGAGCGGAGACATACGATTAGCAAAGTCATACAGTTTATCCATACCCTTCACACCAGAACCGGCAGTTGTAAAGGTAGGCGACTGGGAAATAGTATTCACACGCACGTTGTGCTCACGACCATAGATATAACCAAAACTGCGGGCAATAGATTCAAGTAATGCTTTTGCATCCGCCATATCGTTATATCCGTAGAAAGTACGCTGTGCAGCTACATAACTCAATGCCACGATAGAACCGTATTCTGCAATTGCATTTTGCTTCTTGGCAGCCTGAATCATTTTATGGAACGAAACAGCTGAAACATCCAGCGTAGTATTCAACATATTATAATCGAGATCATCATAAGTACGTTTCTTACGAACATTCGGTGACATACCGATAGAGTGCAATACAAAATCAATTTGTCCGCCCAAAACTTCCATCGAGCGTTTGAATACGTTCTCCAAATCTTCTACGTTGGTGGCATCAGCAGCAATCACTTCGCAATTGAGCTTTTCTGATAAAGCAGAAACCTGTCCCATGCGAACAGCAACAGGAGTATTTGATAATGTAATAACAGCACCTTCTTCAACGGCTCTTTCGGCTACTTTCCAGGCAATAGACTGCTCGTTTAATGCACCGAAAATAATACCTCTTTTTCCTTTCAACAAATTGTAACTCATACCTTTTAATGTTAAATTAGGTTGCAAAGATATAGATTTTCTGCATAAAAGCACGAAAAGTGTGCAAAGAAAAGAGGGAAACCACAAAAAATACAGTGAATTTGATTATTTATTAATAGATAATAGAGTCTCCTACAACAAAATGACAATTCTTACTCCCGAAATATAAAGCAATTGTCTATCATCTCAATGACAACAGTATTCCTTATTTATATCAAGCGTACTTTGAATCACTATATAAATAGCCAGAGAGAGTCGACAGGTTGCCGCAATCGTTTGTCGGAATACATATAAAAAAGATCAGTCTAAACAAAAAGAAAAAAGTAGTAATTCAAAAATAGAAAAGGCAAAGTTCTGTTGGTACTTTACTTCAATAAATTTGCATCAAAATACATTTTCTAATATTAAGTTAATAATCACATCATATTTATAATGCAAAAGAAGATAACGGGACAAAGATAATAATATCTTTTAATAAATCATAAATTCAAGGTTTATTTTTTCATGTATATTATGAAATACATTTTAGCTTAAAAACAGGAATATACTTCTTTGGCAAATATAGTAGACTATAAGTAATACTCAATAATATTGGAACCCAATCCCCCTACCGGTCAGTCAATATCTACTATAACCAACTAATAAACAACAGATAACATTATTGAGGTCCATAGTATATCTGTACGCCTATTACAACATATCAGACTGTCATAATCAATTAAGTACCAACAGAACTAAGCCTGAAGCAACAATGTAAAGATAGATCATAAAACACAATAAATAGAATAACCCTAATTTAAAAAGCTTATGAGATAAAAAACAGAGAAATGACCTCACACAAACTCCGGAAAACCATTTTTCCGGGAAACCTAAGAAACAAACTATTCAAAATGAAGTTTAACCGAACAATTTAGTGTATGACAAAAAAAATCAACCTGTTTCCAAGCCTTATACGGTTTCGGGAAACCAATCGCCTAAAAATGGCAATTGCTGCATCTATCATGCTATGGTGTATGGCACCCCAACAAGCAGTTGCAGATACGTATGAAAAACACGAAGTTGCCAGTATTCAGCAGCAAAAGGTAAAAGCGAACGGTACTGTAGTAGATCAGACCGGCGAACCTCTAATCGGCGTTTCTGTAAAAGTAAAAGACGCGCCTAATGGAACAATCACCAATTTAGATGGTAAATTCTCCATCGATGTAGCCAAAGGTGCTACACTTGAAATATCCTATGTGGGATATAAAACGGTCATTGTAAAAGCCGAATCAACCCCAATGCACATTGTCTTAAAAGAAGATAGTGAAATGATAGATGAGGTAGTGGTAGTTGGTTATGGCTCACAGAAAAAGGTTAATGTCACCGGTGCCGTAGGCATGGTCAATTCCGAAGTACTTGAAGCTCGTCCGGTACAAAATGTATCGCAAGCTTTACAAGGCGTGGTACCGGGTTTGAACCTCTCCGTCAACAACGGTGGTGGTTCACTGGATAGTGAGATGAGTATTAATATTCGTGGTACAGGTACCATCGGCGACGGCTCCGGATCGTCTCCATTGGTATTGATCGATGGCATCGAGGGCAGCCTGAATACAGTAAACCCCAATGATATTGAATCGGTATCAGTACTGAAAGATGCTGCATCAGCTTCTATTTATGGTGCACGTGCCGCATTCGGTGTGGTTTTGGTAAAAACCAAAAGCGGACAATCGGGAAAACCCAGAGTGACCTATTCGGGTAATGTGCGCTTCTCTGATGCGACTAATATTCCTGAAATGCTGGATTCTTATACTTTCGCACAATACTTTAACCGTGCAGCGGCAAATGATAATGGTGGTACTGTTTTCAGTAAAGAGCAACTGGAACGCATCAAAGCATACCAGGATGGTACCTTAAAATCATCAGCTACCTTTAACGAACAATCACGCCGATGGAACTACTATACGGGATCGAATGCAAATACCGACTGGTTTAAGGAAGTGTATGAAGATTGGGTTCCTTCCATGGATCACAATCTTAGCATCAGTGGTGGCACAGATAAAACTCAATATATTGTCAGTGGAAGCTTTCTCGATCAGAAAGGTTTGATCCGCCATGGCAAAGACACCTTCCAGCGCTACACTTTAAATGGTCGAATCACAAGTAACATCACAGACTGGTTTACATTGGGATATTCAACCAAATGGACACGTGAAGATTATGATCGTCCAAGTTACCTGACGGGATTGTTCTTCCACAATGTGGCACGCCGCTGGCCGACTGTACCTGTCTATGACGATAACGGATACCTGACCGAACCATCCGAACTGATCCAGCTGGAAGACGGAGGCAGACAAATCAACCAGAAGGACCTCTTCACACAACAACTGCAACTGACCTTCGAACCAATCAAGAACTGGAAAATTTATGTAGAAGGAAGTTTGCGTGTGACCGCCAATAACCAACATTGGGAAGTACTGCCTGTTTATCAGCACGATGTAGACGGTAACCCGGTAGGTATGACATGGGATGCAGGTGTAGGCAGCTATCCGGTAGGCGGTTCAAAAGTGTCTGAATATGCTTATAAAGAGAATTACTATTCTACCAATATCTATTCAGATTACTTCAAGCAACTGGATAACGGGCACTATTTCAAGGCAATGGTAGGTTTCAACGCCGAGCTGTACAAGGACCGCAGTGTAAGTGCGGACAAATCAACCTTGATTACTCCATCCGTACCGACAATTAATACCGCAGTAGGTGAACCCAGTGTAGCAGGTGGATACAGACATACCTCAGTGGCCGGTTTCTTTGCCCGTTTAAACTGGAACTACAAAGACCGCTACATGCTGGAAGCCAACGGACGCTACGATGGTTCTTCACGCTTTATCGGCGACAAACGTTGGGGATTCTTCCCGTCATTCTCAGGTGGTTGGAACATCGCCCGTGAAGCTTTTTTCGAAGAAACCGCCAACAAGTTGAAAATTGGTACACTGAAACTGAGAGCATCGTGGGGACAGTTGGGTAACACCAACACCAATGAAGCCTGGTATCCTTTCTACCAGACTTTACCGCAAGGACAGAACTACGGATGGTTAGTAAACGGTGTACGCCAGAATTATGCCAGCAATCCGGGTATCGTCAGTAGCGAAAAGACCTGGGAAACCATCGAAACATGGGATGCCGGTCTGGACTGGGGATTATTCAACAACCGTCTGACCGGTTCATTCGACTATTTCGTACGTTACACATACGACATGATTGCCACCGCTCCGGAACTCCCATCTATTCTGGGTACAGGTGTTCCTAAAATCAATAATGCCGACATGAAATCGTATGGTTTCGAGTTGGAAATCGGCTGGAGAGACAGAATCAAAAACTTCTCTTATGGAGTGAAATTTGTCCTCTCGGATGCACAACAAAAGATTCTGAAATACAACAATCCCGACAAGAGTCTTAGTAATCCTTATTATGAAGGACAGAAGCTAGGAGAGATATGGGGATACAAAACAATTGGAATCGCACAAAGCGATGAAGAAATGAACCAACATCTTGCCAATGCCAAGCAGCCGATGGGGCAGAAATGGGCAGCAGGTGACATCATGTATGCCGATCTCGACAATAGCGGCTCAGTGGACCAAGGTAACTACAAAGTAGGTGATTCGGGCGACTGGCAGATTATCGGAAACAACACCCCTCGCTTCAACTATGGTATCACGATAGATGCTGCTTGGAAAGGTTTAGACTTCCGTGCCTTTGTACAAGGTATCGGCAAACGTGATTATTGGCTGAACGGCCCGTACTTCTGGGGATTCTCCGGAGGTGGCGAATGGGCTTCCGCCGGATTTAAAGAACATTGGGATTTCTGGCGTCCGGAAGGTGATCCCTTGGGAGCTAACACCAATTCGTACTTCGCACGTGTCATCCGCGGTACATCGAAAAACCAGCAACGTCAGACACGTTACTTGCAAGATGCTTCGTATTGGCGCTTGAAAAACATCCAGATCGGATATACATTACCCAAAGTATGGACAAAGAAAGCAGGAATGGAATCAGTACGTGTTTATGTATCGGGCGACAACCTGCTGACTGTATCAGACATCACCGGAGTATTCGACCCCGAAAACCTGGGAACCCAATGGACCGATCCGGGTAAAGTATATCCGTTACAGAAAGTAATTGCAATTGGTTTAACCGTAAATTTCTAAAAAACGAATCATTATGAAACTAAAAAATAGAATCATACAATTATGTGTACTGACAGGGGGAGTATTACTTTTCCCATCATGTAACGACTTCCTAGACAGGGAGCCGCTGGATCAGGTAACACCGGAATCGTATTTCCAGAATGCAGATCACTTGGCAGCTTATAGTATTTCAAAATATCAGAATCTGTTCTCTACTCATAGCGGATTTAGTGCGGGTACTGTAAACAATGACGGTGCTACCGACAATATGGTTTCAGGCGGCAGCAGCGGTAGCGGACTCCAGAATTACTACACCAAGGATGTTTGGAAGACAGAAGCAGCCAATGACAACTGGGACTTCTCCTTTTTTCGTTATTGCAATTACTTCTTTGAAAAAGTACTCCCCAAATATGAGGCAGGAGAGATATCAGGTAACGCTGACGATGTGAAGCATTATATCGGTGAAATGTACTTTATCCGTGCCTGGAAATATTTCCAGAAGCTGAGGATGTATGGAGACTATCCGATTATCACAGAAGTATTACCGGATAATGCGGAAATATTGATAGAAAAAGGTGTACGACAACCACGTAACAAGGTGGCGCGTTTCATTCTTGAAGATCTTGACAAGGCCGCCGAGTACATGCACGACCATGGTTTTGCCGGCAACAACCGCTTGAACAAGCAATGTGCTTTGTTAATCAAATCACGTGTAGCACTCTACGAAGCTACTTTCGAGAAATATCATCAGGGTACGGGACGTGTACCGGGTGATGCCAACTGGCCGGGTAAGCGAGTGCATCCTGATTATAAGTATGATGCCAATACCGAAATAAACTTCTTTCTGGACCAGGCGATGTCCGCAGCAGAACAAGTAGCCGATGTCATTAAGCTGACACCTAACAGCGGTGTGTTCAATCCGGCAAATGACAACGACATTTCGGGATGGAATGATTATTTCGATATGTTTTCAGCCGAAGACATGAGTGGATTTGAAGAAGTGCTCTTCTGGCGTGATTATTACTCCGGCGACTTTACCATCGCACACGGCGCTACAGCTTATGTAGCTTCGGGAGGCAACAACGGTATGTTGCACAACTATGTACAATCTTTCCTGATGAAAGACGGTATGCCTTGGTATGCAGCCACAGCCGCATATCCTTTTAAAGGTGACGAACGGGTAATGGATGAAAAAGCCAACCGCGACGAACGTCTGCAACTCTTCTTATTTGGTGAGGAAGATATGATACCGGCCGTATCCAACGCTACAACCAATGCCATGAAAACATATCAGGACGCAAATTACCCCAATATAATCGTAGCCGAATCGGAAATCAAAGACTTAACAGGATATCGTATTCGTAAATGTCTCTCTTACGACCAGAAACAATATGTTTCGGGACAGGCTCAGTCTACAACCGGTTGTGTGATTTTCCGTGCAGTAGAAGCTTATCTAAACTATATGGAAGCTGCCTGCATGAAGAATAACGGGAATGTTACGGGAAAAGCTGCCGAATATTGGAGAGCTGTACGCATACGTGCAGGAGTTGATCCAGACTTCACTAAAACCATTGCCGCAACAGACTTGAGCAAAGAAAATGATTTGGCTAAATACAAAGGCGAGAATGAAATGATCGATGTGACACTTTTCAATATCCGCCGCGAACGTCGTTGCGAATTCATTGGCGAAGGCATGCGTATGGATGACCTGATTCGTTGGAGATCATTAGACAGACTGTTGGTCGAACGATTTATTCCCGAAGGATTTAACTTCTGGGGAAGTGACGCTTACAAACGTTATGAAGGAGAAGATGCCAAGTTCGAATATATCGAAGGCCCGGACAACGCTATGGCAAATGTTTCATCCAGAAAATTATCCAACTATTTACGTCCTTATTCTGTTGTACAAAAGAATAATGAAATCTATGACGGTTATACTTGGGCTAAAGCGCATTATCTCTATCCCATACCTATCCGACAGATCGAATTATTATCACCGTCAGGCGAAATAGCTTCATCGGTTATCTATCAGAACCCATACTGGCCTGAAGAAAGAAACACAGCAGCTATAGAATAATTATATCAAATATATAAATATTGATTTTTAGTATAATAATAAGGAGGTTGTGGTAAGAGATTTATAGCAACTACATAAGGTTTAAAAAAGGAAAATTGAAAAAGGGTGTCCGTGAGGATACCTTTTTTTTGCGTTCATTATCGCTATTGAAATGATATGGAAAGTCTTGCCCTTTCATTCTTTTCCGGTATACATGCCTTTGCAGTAGACACTTATCGATATCTTAAAGTCAATCAAGACGAAAACATCACCAATTATCAAGCCAATCGGCAACGTAGGTATAATAAGAAAATGGGAGAAATGATGTTATAGGGAAATATATAAAAAGGCAAAGTTCTCCAGGTACTTATTCTGAAATAATCAAAGCAACTTTTTATTTACTAATATTAAGTTAACTTAAGCAGTATAGTCATAATTCATCAGCTATACTTACGGCAAAGGTAAACATTCATTTTAATAAACCATAAAATTAAGTGATTTTTTTTGCATAAATACTAAAATATGTTCCATCATCCATAGCTATTCTTGTCTTTTCGTTAAATCCAAGTAGACTTCAAGTAGAACACAAAAGGCCATTTCCAGTCATAAACATACAATATAAGGGGGAGATCTGATACACATATTTCCTACATAAAGGGTAGGTAGTAAAAGCATTACTACCTTTATCTCTCTTTTCCCCTTATATAGCTATTCTCATATATCTACTCAAAAATAAGTACCTGGAGTACTTTATAATAGTCATAACTCCGTACCATCAGCACATCTCAGACAAGACAAAAACGATATTATAAGATAACCCTAATCAGACAAGCTTATGGAGTAGAAACAAAAAAGACACTTAAACATCACTTCCGGCAAGATAAATCTTTACCGGAAAAATCTCAAAAAACAAACTATTCAAATTTATGTTTAACCGAACAATTTAGTGTATGAAAGAAAAAACCAACCTGTTTCCAAGCCTGATACGACTTCGGGAAACAAGTCGCCTAAAAATGGCAATTGCCGCTTCTATCATGCTTTGGTGTGCAACACCTCAGCAAGCCACGGCTGATACTAACGAAGAACACGCGATTGAAGCTGTACAACAAGCTAAAGTAAAAGTAAAAGGTACTGTAGTAGATGAAACCGGAGAACCGATGATCGGTGTAGCCGTAAAAGTTCTCGCAAACAACACAGGTACCATTACCGACCTGGAAGGAAAATTCTCGGTCGAAGCCCCTCTAGGAGGCGCCATCCAAATTTCATTTATCGGATACAAAACCGTTACGGTGAAAGCAAGTAGCGAGCCTATCAGTGTGACGTTGAAAGAGGATTCTCAACAGTTGGACGAAGTCGTAGTAGTAGGTTACGGCTCACAGAAAAAGGTGAATGTAACCGGTTCTGTCAGCATGGTGGACTCAAAAGTAATCGAATCTCGTCCGGTACAAAACGTATCACAAGCCCTTCAAGGTGTGGTTCCGGGATTGAATATGTCAGTAGGTAATAGCGGTGGCGCACTGGACAGTAGTCTCAGTATCAATATCCGCGGTGCCGGTACCATCGGCGAAGGTTCGAGCGGAAGCCCGTTGGTATTAATCGACGGCATCGAAGGTGACATGAACACAGTGAACCCGAATGACATCGAAAACATTTCAGTATTAAAAGATGCCGCCTCTTCTTCTATCTACGGTGCACGTGCTTCTTTCGGTGTAATCATGATTACAACCAAGAGCGGTAAGTCCGGTAAGACTCGTGTGAATTACTCGGGTAACGTACGTTTCTCCGATGCAATTCAGATTCCGGAAATGGTGGATTCTTATACCTTCGCACAATACTTCAACCGTGCCAACACAAACGATGGAGGAGGTTTGGTGTTTGACGAAGCGGCCTTGGAACGTATTAAAAACTATCAGACAGGGAAATACACCGACCCGAACACTCCTGAATACTATGGAGCGAAGGCCGGTAATGACGGAAAATGGCAAAACTATACAGGTTCCTTCGCCAACACAGACTGGTTTAAAGAGTTCTATAAAAATTGGGTACCCTCAACAGAGCACAATCTGAATATCAGCGGCGGTACAGACAAACTCACTTATATGATCAGTGGCAGTTTTCTTGACCAGAAAGGTCTGCTAAGACACGGTGAAGATCAGTTCAACCGTTACACCATGAACGCCAAAATTTCTGCAAAGTTAACCGACTGGGTTACTTTGAACTACACCAGCAAGTGGACACGCGAAGATTACGACCGTCCGACTTACATGACCGGTCTGTTCTTCCATAATATCGCCCGCCGTTGGCCGACTTGTCCGGTAAGAGATCCGAACGGACATTATCAGCAGAAAATGGAAATAATCGAAATGGAAGACGGTGGTAAACAAACCAGCCAGAAAAACTGGTATACCCAACAATTGCAGGCCATCTTCGAGCCCATAAAAGACTGGCGTATCGTAGCAGAAGGTAGTATGCGTACCTATACACGCAAACAATCATGGGCTGTACTTCCTATTTACGCTTATGATGCCGACAATCAACCCTATTTATTAGGATGGGGCGATAATGCAGCCGGTTATTCCGAAGTACAAGACTCACGTGAAAGTGAAGACTACTTTTCTACCAATATTTATACGGACTTCGCCAAGACCTTCGGTGATCACAACTTTAAGATAATGGTCGGTTTCAATGGTGAGCTTTACCGCCCAAGCGGGCTGACTGGGTTCGGTACAGATCTGATCAGTCCTGAAGTACCGTCTTTGGGATTGACACAAGACAATAAAAAAGCCAGTTCATGGGCCAGTGAAAAAGCAATCGCCGGTTTCTTCGGACGTTTAAATTATAACTATAAAGAACGCTACATGCTTGAGGCCAACCTTCGCTACGACGGTTCTTCCCGATTTATCGGTGACAAACGCTGGGGGCTTTTCCCATCATTCTCCGCAGGATGGAACATCTCACGCGAAGCATTCTTTGAACCACTGACTCAAGTGGTAGGAACTTTAAAACTGAGAGGTTCGTGGGGACAGCTCGGTAATAACAATACCAGTGAAACGAACGCTTGGTATCCATTCTACCAAAACATGCCTACAGGCAGTGCTTCCTCGGGATGGTTGATCAACGGCAAAAAACAGAATGTAGCCGGTCTGCCCGGTATCGTCAGCAGTTTGATGACCTGGGAAACCATCGAATCATGGAACGTGGGTATCGACTGGGGATTGTTTGACAACCGTCTGACAGGTTCATTCGATTACTACAACCGCTATACATACGACATGATCGGTCCGGCTCCTACACTGCCCTCCGTATTGGGTGCCAGCGCTCCACAAATCAACAACTGCGATATGAAATCGTATGGTTGGGAATTAGAGCTTTCATGGAGAGACCGCATTCAGCAGTTCAATTACGGTGTCCGCCTCGTCATGTCTGACAATATGCAGAAAATATTGGAATACCCGAATAAAACCTTGTCTTTGGGCGAAAAGTACTATACAGGAAAAACCATAGGTGAGATTTGGGGATATAAAACCATCGGAATTGCACAAACCCAAGAAGAGATGGACAAGCACTTAGCCAACGGAGGAAAACCGAACTGGGGATCAGCCTGGGGTGCCGGTGATATCATGTATGCCAATATTGACGGAAAAGACGGTGTGAACAGCGGTGCCAATACAGTAAACGACCATGGCGATTTAAAGATTATCGGTAACAGCACTCCGCGTTACAACTTCGGTCTGACATTGGACGGTTCCTGGAAAGGACTCGACTTCTCACTCTTCATTCAGGGAGTGATGAAAAGGGATTACATGTTGGACGGTCCGTATTTCTGGGGAGCCAACGGAGGTATGTGGCAATCATGCGTATTCAAGGAACACCTCGACTATTGGCGTCCTGAAGGCGACCCATTGGGAGCAAACACCAATGCCTACTATCCGAAACCATACTTCAGCAGCAATAAAAACCAAAAAACGCAAAGCGGTTACTTGCAAAATGCAGCCTACTGCCGCCTGAAGAATGCACAAATAGGTTACACTCTTCCCAAAGCATGGACCAAGAAAGCCGCCATGGAATCGGTACGTGTTTATGTATCAGGAGACAACTTGCTGACAATCTCAGGCATCAGTGATATATTCGACCCGGAAACACTGGGTGGAGACTGGGGACCGGGTAAATTATATCCGTTGCAGAGAACTATTTCAATCGGCTTAAACGTTAACTTCTAATTCATTGAATGAACTATGAGACTAAAATTAAAACATATATACTTCTGCTCATTGATAGCAATGGGCGGATTGGCGATAACTTCGTGCGAGGATTTTCTCGACCGGTCACCTATCAGCCAGGTAACTCCTGAGAAGTACTTCAGTACAGTAGACCAGGTAGCAAACTACCTCAATAACTACTACAACGACTATCTGGACGACTCCAGAAATTATAAGCTATATCACCAACAGGCTTGGAACTCAGGCATGCAACGCAACGATGCCAACACAGACAACCTGTTGGCAGACGACAGTAGCCTGGATTATTTTGCCGGTAACTGGCAGGTAGGAAGCGGGAAATCGATTCAAGCTCCATTAAACCGAATCCGTACATGGAATTACCTGCTTGAACAAGTACTTCCCAAAGAAAAAGAAGGATCGATTCAAGGATCGGTTGAGGACCTGAAACACTACATCGGCGAAGCTTACTTCTTCCGTGCCATGGCCTACTACAAAGCATTGGTGAAATATGGCGACTATCCTATCGTAGATAAAGTTCTCCCCGATCAGGAAGAGATTTTACTGGAGTACAGTACACGTGCTCCGCGCAATGAAGTAGCCCGCCAGATTCTGAAAGATTTGGATGAAGCTATCAACCGTATGCACGACCAGGGTTTCCAAAACAACCAGCGTATCAACAAGCAGGTGGCTCAACTCTATAAATCAAGAGTAGCCCTGTTCGAAGCTACTTTCGAGAAATATCATCGGGGAACCGGACGTGTGCCGGGAGATGAAAGTTGGCCGGGTGCTAAAATGTCTTACAACAGCGGCAAAACGTTCAACATTGACGGTGAGATAGACTTCTTCCTGACCGAAGCCATGAATGCAGCAGCAGCCGTAGCCGACCACTGCACGCTGACCGAAAACTCACACGTGCTAAATCCGGAGTATGGACAAATCTATAATTGGAACCCGTATTACGAAATGTTCAGCACACCGGATGCTTCCGGTTATAGCGAGGTGTTGTTGTGGAAACAGTATGACAAATCATTAAATGTTTCACATTGTGCGCCTGCACGTCTGCAGAACGGTGACCGTACCGGATTGACTCGCGGATTCATTACTACTTTCTTGATGAAAAGCGGTTTGCCTATTTATGCTGCAGGCAACGAATATCACGGTGATGTATCTATCTCGGATGAAAAAGAAAATCGCGACGAACGTCTGCAACTGTTTGTATGGGGTGAAAAAGATGTATTGCACAGTGATACCAAAAACCCGGCTGTAGCAGCAGCCGGCACAACACTGCTTTTCGGAGTTCCGAATATCATCTCCGAACAGAAACAGACTCAAGACCTTACAGGATACCGCCCACGTAAAGCTCACACTTACGATTACGCACAGACTAAGGGTGACGAACTGCTGGGGACCAATGCTTGTGTTGTCTTCCGTTCTGCAGAAGCTAACCTCAATTACATGGAAGCCTGCTACGAGAAAACCGGTTCACTGGATGCCAAGGCACAAAAGTATTGGAAAGCACTCCGCACACGCGCCGGTGTTGACGACGATTATGCCAAGACTATTGCAGCAACCGACTTGAGCAAAGAAAATGACTTAGCCGTTTACTCGGGCAGCAAAATGGTGGATGTTACCCTCTATAATATCCGTCGCGAACGCCGTTGTGAATTCATCGGTGAAGGTATGCGCTGGGACGACCTGAAGAGATGGCGTTCCTGGGATCAATTGCTGACCAAACCCTATATCATTGAAGGTATCAACTTCTGGGATGCCGCTTATAAAGATCACAAGGACATTAAGGACGATGGTACCCTTGATGCAAACGTTTCGCCCAAAAGCGACAGCAAATACTTACGCCCACTTCGCAGAACCTCAATCAATAATGAATTGTATGACGGTCTGACTTGGCGTAAAGCATTTTATCTGGATCCGATCGGCATAGAAGATATGTCTTTGACCGCTACCAATCCGGAAGATATCAACACAACTCAGTTGTATCAGAATCCTTACTGGCCGATGACTGCCGGTAAAGCATTGGAATAGTGTTTTCGATAGGAACTAAATACAAAAACAATATAATTTTTTACTAAGTATTGATTTTTAGTATAATAGGGTGTTGTGGTAAGAGATTTATAGCAACTACATAAGGTTTAAAAAAGGAAAAGGGAAGGGAAGTCCGTGAGGATCTCCCTTTTCTATTTTACTCAAAAACGGAAGACTATCCTTTGCACATGGCCCTCAACCAGACACTTCTCCTTATTAACATTGTTAACACTATCTGTGAGACCTTCCTTTATCTCCTGATAAAGAACAAGTTTTTTACATCGAAAGGGCTTGTTATTTAAATACAGAACACTTGCTTTAACATAGAATTAAAACAAGCATTGACCGAAGGAAGAAGGAAAGGCCACAATATCTTGGTTTCTAACGAGATATCAAAGGAAAGTTCCAGTTTCTCCCCCAATAATACATATACGGTAATGAAAGAGATATTTGCTATTTCAACAACTAAATTTTCTATCGTAAATCGGAATAAATGACTTCAACCGATATCATAAAAAGAAATCAGCAGATTAAGCAATCATTTACTTAAAATGCTGATTTCAAATATCAATATAAAATATCGCTAAAAGTCAATCACAGGATTTTATTCCCATTCGATAGTTGCAGGTGGCTTCGAACTGATATCATAGGTCACACGGTTCACACCTTTTACCTTATTTATAATATCATTCGACACTTTACCAAGGAATTCATAAGGCAAATGCGCCCAGTCGGCTGTCATAGCATCCGTTGAAGTCACGGCACGCAAAGCAACGGCACGTTCGTAAGTACGTTCGTCTCCCATTACGCCTACCGATTGAACAGGAAGCAAGATAACACCTGCCTGCCACACCTGATCGTACAATCCCCAATCGCGCAAACCCTGAATAAAGATATCATCGGCATCTTGCAAGATACGAACCTTCTCAGGAGTAATATCACCTAAGATACGAACAGCAAGTCCCGGCCCGGGGAAAGGATGACGGGTAATCAAGTGCTCGGGCATACCTAACTCTCTACCTACACGACGAACCTCGTCCTTAAACAACAGGCGAAGCGGTTCACAAAGTTTTAGATTCATCTTTTCAGGAAGTCCTCCCACATTGTGGTGACTCTTGATAACAGTACCGGTGATAGAAAGCGACTCGATACAGTCCGGATAAATCGTACCCTGAGCCAGCCATTTCACATCTTTCAGTTTATGTGCTTCTTCATCGAATACGTCAATAAATCCTTTACCTATAATTTTACGTTTACGTTCAGGTTCGGTGACGCCTTCCAGTTCAGAGAAGAACTTCTCACTGGCATCCACACCAATCACGTTCAAGCCAAGGCATTCGTAATCGTGCATCACGTTCTTAAACTCGTTCTTGCGAAGCATACCGTGGTCAACGAAAATACAAGTCAGATTCTTGCCAATAGCCCTGTTCAGCAAAACGGCGGCTACAGAAGAGTCAACTCCTCCGCTTAATCCCAGTACAACCTTGTCATCACCCAGCTGAGCTTTCAATTCGGCAACCGTGCTCTCGATGAATGACGCCGGACTCCAGTCCTGTTTACAGCCACATACATCGACAACGAAATTGCGAAGCATCTGCGTACCGTCTTCACTGTGGAAAACTTCCGGATGGAACTGTACTCCCCATACCTGTTCGCCCTCTACCTGATAGGCGGCAATAGCCACTTTGTCTGTCGATGCAATGGTTTTAAAATTCTCAGGGATAGCAGTAATGGTATCACCGTGGCTCATCCATACCTGCGTACCCTCTCTCACACCTTTGAACAAAACATTGTCCTTGCAGAAAGAAGTCAGGTGAGCACGTCCATACTCACGGGTACCTGCCGGTTCTACTTTGCCACCATTGGTATACGCCATAAACTGTGCACCATAGCAGATGCCCAAGATGGGGTATTTACCTCTGATTTCGCTCAAATCGACCTTGAACGCACTTTCGTCATATACGGAGAAGGGGCTTCCCGACAGAATCACTCCCTTGACGGTTTCATCGCCTTTGGGGAACTTGTTATAGGGGACAATCTCGCAATACGTATCCAACTCGCGCACCCGGCGACCGATAAGCTGCGTGGTCTGTGAACCGAAATCAAGTATTATAATTTTCTCTTGCATATATAGATATGTTATGAATTTGGCGCAAAATTACTGCTTTTCTTTCAATAAATCACGTATTTCAGTCAACAATATCTCTTCTTTTGTAGGTGCAGGAGGTGCGGGCGGCGCAGCAGGTGCCTCAGCTTTCTTCTGAGTCAACTTTGTAATCAGTTTAATAAATAAGAATATAGAAAAAGCAATGATAAGAAAATCGAAAGTCGCCTGCAGAAAGTTGCCGTAATTCAATGTCACAGCAGCGGCCGTCTCTTTTCCGTCAGCCCCATATTCCGCAGCTTTCATTACCCATTTCAAGTCCGTAAAGTTCACTCCCCCAATGAGTAACCCCAAAGGTGGCATAATGATATCGGCTACAACCGACGAAACGATTTTGCCAAAGGCACCACCAATAATCACACCGACAGCCATATCTACCACGTTTCCTTTCATGGCGAAAGCTTTAAAGTCTTGTAAAAAAGTACTTTTTCCCATCTTTTTTTATATTTAATATGAATTTAATATGCGAATATAAAAACATTTTCTTACTTTTGCACCGCATTCTAATGAAACAAATGCGAATTTAGAAAAGTATTTGAACAAATATTATAAAACCCTTAAAAGTTTAAACAAAATGATTAAAGTAGGTATTAACGGTTTTGGCCGTATCGGACGTATGGTATTCCGTGCAGCAGTTAAGAACTTTGGTAACGACATTCAGATCGTAGGTATTAACGACTTGTTGGATGCTGAATACTTGGCATACATGCTGAAATATGATTCAGTACACGGTCGTTTCGAAGGCGAAGTTGCTGTAGAAGACGGTGCTCTGATTGTAAACGGAAATAAAATCCGTCTGACTGCAGAGATGGATCCTGCTAACTTGAAATGGAACGAAGTTGATGCTGACGTTGTAGTTGAATCAACAGGTTTCTTCTTGACTGACGAAACAGCTCGCAAACATATCCAGGCTGGTGCTAAGAAAGTTATCATGTCTGCTCCTTCTAAAGACTCTACTCCTATGTTCGTATATGGTGTTAACCACACTTCATACGCAGGACAGGACATCATTTCTAACGCTTCTTGTACTACTAACTGCTTGGCTCCTATCGCTAAAGTATTGAACGACAAGTTCGGTATCGTTAAAGGTTTGATGACTACAGTTCACGCTGCTACTGCTACTCAGAAAACAGTAGACGGTCCTTCTAAGAAAGACTGGAGAGGTGGTCGTGGTATCCTGGAAAACATCATCCCGTCTTCTACAGGTGCTGCTAAAGCTGTAGGTAAAGTATTGCCGGTATTGAACGGTAAACTGACTGGTATGGCATTCCGCGTTCCGACTTCTGACGTTTCTGTAGTTGACCTGACAGTTGTTCTGGAAAAAGCTGCTACAATGGCTGAAATCAACGCTGCTATGAAGGAAGCTTCAGAAGGCGAATTGAAAGGTATCCTGGGCTACACTGAAGATGCAGTTGTTTCAACTGACTTCCGTGGTTGCGCTAACACTTCAATCTACGATTCTAAAGCAGGTATTTCTTTGGATTCTAACTTCGCTAAAGTTGTTTCTTGGTATGACAACGAATGGGGTTACTCAAACAAAGTTTGTGAAATGGCTCGCGTTATCGCTGCTAAATAATCAAGCTAAGATACAATATACGAAAAGCTGTTCCGGTTTCCCCGGAACAGCTTTTTTTATTTTCCTCTCCCAAGCCCTATAGTCCCGAATCACAACAGAATCAAATAAATGGTAGTAAAAACAGTAGTGAGACACGTTAAATAAGAAGAAAACTGTACGGAAGTCTGTGATACTCTGTGGTGAAATTTGTAATTTTGTAAATGTAACATTGATATTACTGAATATGACAAATATAGCAAATGCACAAAATCCATTTTTTGAGAAATATACAACTCCGTATGGCACTGTTCCTTTTGACAAAATAAAAAATGAACATTACGAACCCGCCATTCGTGAAGGTATCAGTCGCCAGGCAGCAGAAATAGATGCCATCGTCAACAACCCGGAGGCTCCCACATTCGCTAACACAATTCTTGCTTATGAAAAATCAGGAGAGTTACTCGATCGGGTTACCACCGTATTCGGCAATTTGCGCAGTGCTGAAACCAATGATGACCTGCAGAAGATTGCCCAGGAGATGATTCCTTTGTTAAGCGAACACAGCAATAACATCAGCTTGAATCAGGAACTCTTCGAACGTATCAAAGTTGTATACGGTCAAAAGGATTCCATAGAGCTGACTCCGGAACAAACCAAGCTTCTGGAAAACGCTTATAACGGATTTATTCGTCGCGGAGCCAACCTGCAGGGAGAAGCCAAGGAGAAATATCGCGAGCTGACAAAGAATCTTAGTAAACTGACATTGGATTTCAGTGAAAATAACCTGAAAGAAACCAATAACTATCAGTTGACTCTGACCGATGAAGCCCAGTTGGCCGGTCTGCCGGAAAGCGCCATCGAAGCCGCTGCAGAAACAGCCCGGGAAAAAGGAGTGAATGGCTGGGTGTTCACATTGCATGCCCCCAGTTATATTCCTTTTATGACGTATGCTGATAACCGGGATTTACGTCGTGAACTTTACATGGCTTACAATACAAAATGTACCCACGATAACGAATATAACAACCTGGAAATTGTGAAAAAGATAGCCAATATCCACATGGAAATCGCACAATTACTGGGTTATGACAATTATGCGGAATATACACTGAAAGAACGCATGGCCGAAACCGGTGATGCCGTATATAAACTGCTCAACCAATTGCTGGATGCATATACCCCCACCGCCCATAAAGAGTACGAAGCTGTACAAGAATTAGCCCGTACAGAACAAGGAGATGCTTTTGAAGTGATGCCTTGGGATTGGAGCTACTACTCCAACAAACTGAAAGACCGGCAGTTCAATATTAACGAAGAGATGCTCCGCCCCTACTTCGAACTGAGCAAAGTGAAAGCGGGAGTCTTCGGACTGGCTACCAAATTGTATGGCATCACGTTTCATAAGAACCCGGATATCCCGGTATATCACAAAGATGTGGATGCTTACGAAGTGCTGGATAAAGACGGAAGTTTCCTCGCCGTACTGTATACGGATTTCCATCCGCGCGAAGGTAAACGTTCCGGTGCCTGGATGACAGAATTCAAAGGACAATGGATAGAAGATACCGGTGAAAACAGCCGTCCACATGTATCGGTAGTCATGAATTTCACCAAACCGACAGAAAGCAAGCCGGCACTGCTGACTTATGACGAGGTGGAAACCTTCCTCCACGAATTCGGGCATGCCTTGCATGGGATGTTTGCCAACTCAACTTATCAGAGCTTGAGCGGAACGAATGTATACTGGGACTTTGTAGAGCTCCCGTCCCAAATCATGGAGAACTTCGGGATTGAAAAAGAATTCCTGCATACCTTTGCCAATCATTATCAGACCGGAGAACCGTTGCCTGACGAATTGATCAGCCGGCTGGTAGATGCATCAAACTTCAATGTTGCGTACGCCTGTCTTCGCCAAGTCAGTTTCGGGCTGTTGGATATGGCCTGGTATACCCGCAATACCCCCTTCGAAGGTGACGTAAAGGCATACGAACGTCAGG
Source organism: Bacteroides fragilis NCTC 9343 (assembly GCF_000025985.1). Taxonomy (NCBI): domain Bacteria; kingdom Pseudomonadati; phylum Bacteroidota; class Bacteroidia; order Bacteroidales; family Bacteroidaceae; genus Bacteroides; species Bacteroides fragilis. The sequence goes on along the minus strand of NC_003228.3, from coordinate 1,104,109 downwards.
CATGGGCTCAAGCACAGATATTGCCCACAGTTTCGGAAACCTGTATGAGTACCCAGTTCTCACACATCTTTGCCGGAGGATATTCGGCAGGTTATTATAGCTACAAGTGGGCGGAAGTTCTGGATGCGGATGCATTCTCACTGTTCAAGCAAAAAGGAATCTTCAATGAAGAGGTAGCCAATTCCTTCCGTAACAACATCTTGTCGAAAGGCGGAACAGAGCACCCGATGATACTTTACAAACGTTTCAGAGGACAAGAACCTACGATTGACGCATTACTAATCAGAAACGGAATAAAAAAATAGAAAAAAATGAAATATAAATACTTATTATTATTACTTTTGATGCTCCCTTTTGTAAGCGGATGCAACGATTCGGATGATGTGAACGGTATCTTTACCGGAAAAGTATGGAAACTGACGTATATTACCAAAAAGAACGAACATAAACCCTATGATTTCTGGGGTGATAAAGACAAATATGAACAATCTATCAAGAATTACATCAATAAAGAAGGTGCATACACAATCAAATTCGAAGGGGAGACTACAGACAATGTCATCAGCGGAAAGTTTAGCGGAACGCTTTTGTCACATTCTTACACCGGAACCTGGAGTGCCAATGGCGAAAGCAATGCTTTCTCAGCTTCCGTAAAAGGGTCTGAAAATGATCCGTTAGGATTTAGTAACAAATTTGTCGAAGGACTCAACAGGGCTACTTCGTACAAAGGGAATTACGACAACCTCTTTATCTATTACAAGGATGAGGGAGGAAGAGAGTTATGCCTGGTATTTCATGTTGATAAGGACAACAATAAATAATATAGCAGCGTATGGACACAGCAAACAGCAAACAATCAGATTTGGACAAGCGTTATATCCGCATGGCTTCCATCTGGTCGGAAAACTCTTATTGCCAACGCCGTAAAGTAGGAGCACTGATTGTCAAAGACAAAATGATTATCTCAGACGGATATAACGGAACACCATCCGGCTTTGAGAACGTTTGTGAAGATGATAACAACGTCACCAAGCCCTATGTTCTGCATGCTGAAGCCAATGCCATCACCAAGATAGCACGTTCCAACAACAGTAGTGACGGTGCTACGATGTATGTCACTGCTTCACCTTGCATCGAATGTGCCAAACTGATCATACAGGCAGGCATCAAGCGAGTGGTGTACTCTGAACACTATCGCCTGGAAGACGGAATAGAGTTACTGAAACGTGCAGGTATTGAAGTCGTTTTTGTCGATACGAGTGAAAAATGAAACAACATACATAAACAACTGACTACAACGCAACTCTCCGGTAGTTTGTCGTCCGTAGCCAATAACTATAAAAAGATATGAGTACAAAGAACTCTTCACGGTTTACCCCTGTCATCATCGCTATCAGTGTGGTAATCGGAATTCTGATAGGTACATTTTATGCCAAACACTTTGCCGGCAACCGACTCGGCATTATCAACGGCTCTTCGAACAAGTTGAATGCTTTGCTGCGCATTGTCGATGACCAGTATGTGGACACCGTCAACATGGCCGACCTTGTGGAAAAGGCAATGCCACAGATTCTGGCAGAGCTGGATCCCCACTCTACTTACATTCCGGCACAAAACCTGGAAGAAGTGACATCGGAACTGGAAGGCAGCTTCAGCGGTATCGGTATCCAGTTCACCATCCAGGACGACACTATCCATGTGAACAGTGTCATTCAGGGAGGGCCTTCCGAAAAGGTAGGATTAATGGCCGGTGACCGTATCGTGATGGTAGACGACAGTTTGTTTGTAGGGAAAAAAGTGACCAACGAACGTGCCATGCGCACTCTGAAAGGGCCGAAGGGTACTCAAGTGAAACTGGGCGTGAAGCGCGCTACGGAGAAAGATCTTTTGAACTTCACTATCACACGCGGTGACATTCCGCAAAACACCATCGACGCAGCTTATATGTTGACAGATGACTTTGGCTATATACAGGTTAGTAAATTCGGACGTACTACACATGTGGAGTTGCTGAATGCCATTGCTTTACTGAATCATAAGAACTGCAAAGGGCTGATCATCGACTTACGTGGCAACACAGGAGGATATATGGAAGCTGCAGTGCGCATGGTCAACGAATTCTTGCCCGAAGGTAAACTGATAGTCTATACGGAAGGACGCAAATATCCCCGTGCCGACGAATTTGCCAATGGAACAGGCAGTTGCCAGAAAATGCCCGTTATCGTGCTGATTGACGAAGGTTCGGCTTCGGCCAGTGAAATTTTCACCGGTGCTATTCAGGATAACGACCGAGGTATGGTAGTGGGTCGCCGTTCGTTCGGTAAAGGCCTGGTACAACAGCCTATCGACTTCAGTGACGGATCAGCCATCCGGCTGACCATTGCCCGCTATTATACTCCATCCGGACGCTGCATTCAACGCCCTTATCAGAATGGTAAAGACCGCAACTACGAAATGGATTGGCTGACACGATATGAACATGGAGAGTACTTCTCAAAAGATAGTATCAAGCTCGATGAAAACCTGCGTTATTCTACCGCCCTCGGACGTCCGGTGTACGGAGGAGGAGGTATCATGCCGGATGTATTCGTCCCACAAGACACCACGGGAGTGACTTCATATCTGACCGAGGTGCTGAGCAAAGGACTTACCATCCAATTCACCTTCCATTACACGGATAATAACCGCGATAAGTTGAAGAAGTACGAAGACGAAGAATCACTCTTAAACTATCTGCGTCGTCAGGGACTGGTCGAACAGTTCATACGCTACGCTGACAGCAAAGGGGTGAAACGAAGAAACATCCTGATTCAGAAATCATATAAATTACTGGAAAAGAGCATTTACGGAAATATCATCTATAATATGCTGGGAAAAGAAGCCTATATTCAATATCTCAACCAAAGCGATCAGACTGTGAAGAAGGCCGTCGAGTTGCTTGAAAGTGGAGAAGCATTCCCAAAGGCTCCCATCAGCGTAGAACCTCAAAAGGAGGAAAAGAAAGATGGAAAGAAAAAAACAACTGCGCAAGTGGATAGCACAGGAGAAGAAGAAATACTCCGACTCTACGCTTAAATCGTTGTCGGAAAAGGTATTGATAACTCTTGAGGCATGCCCCGAATTTCAAAAAGGGCATACTATATTGCTCTATCACTCAATGAAGGATGAAGTGCAGACGCACGCCTTCATTGAGAAGTGGAGCCGGTCGAAAAGAATCATATTGCCTGTAGTAACAGGCGACGAGTTAGAACTTCGCGTTTACACAGGCCCCCAAGATCTCGCCATAGGTTCGTATGGCATTGCCGAACCAACCGGAGCGCCATTCACCGATTACGAAACAATAGATCTGGCTGTGATTCCGGGTGTTGCTTTCGATCGGTACGGACATCGTTTAGGCCGCGGCAAAGGATATTACGACCGTTTATTACCTCAAATTCCGGCTCCCAAAGTCGGCATTTGTTTCCCGTTTCAATTGATAGAAGAAGTACCCGCAGAAGCATTCGACTTCCGTATGGATACTATTATAGCACAATGAAAACAAATTATCACACACATACCACTCGCTGCATGCACGCCGTGGGAGACGATGAAGACTATGTACGCAGTGCCATCAAAGGTGGCTTTCAGGAATTGGGCTTTTCTGATCATGGCCCATGGAAGTATCACACAGATTTTGTATCGGACATACGTATGCTCCCGGAGGACTTACCGGAATATATAGAAAGCATCCGTGCCTTGAAAGAAAAATACCGGAATCAAATCAGCATCAAAATCGGATTGGAATATGAATACTTTCCCGAATACATCCACTGGCTGAAAGAAATCATCAAAGAGTACCGGTTGGATTATATCCTCTTTGGAAACCATCATTACCATACTGACGAAAAGTTTCCCTACTTCGGGCATCATACCACTAATCGGGATATGCTCGACCTTTATGAAGAAAGCACTATCGAAGGAATGGAAAGCGGACTGTTCGCCTACCTGGCACATCCGGATCTTTTTATGCGTTCCTACCCTGAATTTGACAAACATTGTATCAGTGTCAGCCGCCATATCTGTCGGGCAGCAGCCCGATTGCACATCCCTTTGGAATATAATATCGGCTATGTAGCCATCAATGAAGCACGGGGAATAACGACTTATCCTTGCCCGCAATTCTGGCATATCGCAGCCAATGAAGGATGCACGGCTATTATCGGACTGGACGCACACAATAACCTTGATTTAGAAAATCCGACTTACTACGATCGTGCCTGTCAGGAACTGAATGCGCTGAAGATGCCCGTCATAGATACAATCCCATTCTTGAAATACTGAGAGCACCACATTTTAGTTGTAGATAGAATCTCCGTTCTCTTCGAACAGAGACTCTGTTCATAAAGAATGAAGGCTCCGTTTGATACAAACAAAGCCTTCATTTATTATAAAAGAATAGTCGTTTAGCGGAAAATAATATTGGTAATCACCGTAGCCCCAACCTTCTGATTCAAATTACGGACCAAAAGTTCCCGCCCCATCATCAACTCCTGACGGAGGGCAGCAGAGGTCAAGTGTACATACAACACCTGATTACGAATATACAAATCCCTTGTGTACGACATAATAGTAGGTCCCAGCACCGTCTCCCACGAATCAAGTAAGCGTTGCTCATTCAGTGGAGACTCCAAGCTCTCCTGACGCAGATATTTCTGAATCAGTTTTCCAATCGGTTCCGCATCGTTTCGTTTCATCTCTCTTTTTCCTCCATTTCATTGATAGCTCCGCTCTCCACACGAAACATTTTATAGTCACTCCCCACCTTATATAATATACGGTCCAAATGTTCACGATTCGTATCCGTTATGAAAATCTGCCCGAAATTGTCACCCGCCACCAACTTTACAATCTGTTCTACGCGCGAAGCATCCAATTTGTCAAAGATATCATCCAACAGCAACAGAGGTACCGTACTTCCCGTACGCTTCAAAAAATCAAACTGCGCAAGCTTCAGTGCAACCAGGTACGTCTTGTTCTGTCCTTGTGAACCTTCTCTCTTAATAGGAAAGTCACCCAACAACATGTTGAGTTCATCTTTATGTATCCCCCGGAGCGAATAACCCATAATCTTATCCCGTACCCGGCTTTCTTTCAGAACTTCAAGCAGAGATGCTTTTCTTGCGTGTGACTCATAAGTCAGTCCCACTTGCTCCTTATCCTGCGAAATGTACGAGTAGAACGATTGAAATATAGGAATAAACTCACTGATAAATGCTTCCCGTTTCCGGAAAACCACCTCACCGGCCTGTGCCATCATCTCTTCCCAAACGAGAAAAAGCTCTTCTTCTATCGGTTGTTCACTCTTCAACAATGTATTTCGTTGTACCAATGCCTTATTGTAGCGAATCAAAGCATCCAAATACTCCTTATCATACTGCGAAATGACTACATCCATAAAGCGGCGACGTTCGTCACTGCCCCCCGCTATCAATTCCGAGTCGGCAGGCGACACCATCACCAAAGGAATAAATCCGATGTGATCCGACAGGCGCGAATATTCTTTCTTATTACGTTTGAATTGTTTTTTCGACCTACGCTTCATTCCGCAATAAATCTCTTCGGGTGTTCCGTCCATCGCCTCATAGAACCCTTGAATAACAAAAAAGTCCTGTTCATGACGAATATTCTGCGAATCGATCGGATTTCCTGCACTTTTACAAAAAGACAGAAAGTAGACCGCATCGAGCAGATTGGTTTTTCCCATCCCGTTCTGCCCGAAAAAGCAATTCAGTTTAGCCGAAAAATTCAGTTCTACCTGCTCCAGGTTCTTATAGTTCAGTATAGATATACGCTTCAGTATCATGTGTGCACATTGAGTTTGGTTACAAAAGTAGAAAGATTTTCGGGGTTTTAGGTCGCAAAACAAAAAAAGATGCCTCTAAATTTCGTTTATATATATAAAAAAACTACTTTTGCTGACCAAAATATCCAGTTGAAAAAATAACAAAAAGAATCATATAAAAATGGCAGAACAAAAGAACCACAACAACGAACTGAATGTGGAAGATGCACTGACACAGTCGGAAGCATTTCTTGTTAAAAACAAAAAAGCAATCATTGGCGCCGTTGTAGCCGTAATCGTAATCGTAGCAGGTGCAATCCTCTACAAGAATTTCTACGCAGAACCTCGTGAAGAAAAAGCACAGGCTGCTCTTTTCAAAAGCGAACAGTACTTTGAGCAAAGTGCATACGAACAAGCACTGAACGGTGATAGCATCGGTTCTATCGGTTTCCTGAAAGTAGCCGATCAGTTTAGCGGTACTAAAGCAGCCAATCTGGCAAAGGCATACGCCGGTATCTGCTACCAGAATTTAGGTAAATATGAAGAAGCCATCAAAGCACTTGACGGTTTCAGTGGAGACGACCAGATGGTAGCTCCTGCCATTCAAGGTGCCATTGGTAACTGCTACGCTCAGTTAGGCCAACTCGATAAAGCAACTTCTGCTCTTCTGAAAGCGGCAGATCATGCAGACAACAGCACCCTGAGCCCTATCTTCCTGCTCCAAGCCGGAGAAATCCTGATGAAGCAAGGCAAGAACGAAGAAGCAGTAAAAGCCTTCACCAAGATTAAGGATAAATACTTCCAGTCTTATCAGGCAATGGATATCGATAAATACATCGAGCAAGCTAAACTGCTGAAAAAATAATAACGGGGTATATACCTTATTATATAGAAAGCTACCCAAACCAATCTGGGTAGCTTTTTTTCAACCAACCAAAAACATATAGATTATGGCAACAGCATATCATAACTTATCAGATTACGATTTTAATTCAGTTCCGAATGCAGAAGAAATGAAATTCGGTATCGTTGTTTCCGAATGGAACGCTAACATCACCGGTGCCCTGCTGGACGGAGCTGTGAAAACTTTGAAGAAACATGGAGCCAAAGAAGAAAATATCCTGGTAAAGACAGTACCCGGAAGTTTCGAACTTACCTTCGGCGCTAATCAGATGATGGAAAATAGCGATATAGATGCAATTATTATCATTGGTTGCGTAATTAAAGGAGATACTCCACATTTTGACTATGTTTGCATGGGAGTGACACAAGGCGTAGCACAACTGAACGCAACTGGCGATATACCAGTTATTTACGGATTAATTACCACCAACACTATGGAGCAGGCAGAAGACAGAGCCGGCGGCAAACTGGGTAATAAAGGAGACGAATGTGCAATTACTGCAATAAAAATGATCGATTTTGTTTGGAGTTTAAATAAATAGTTGTATCTTTGCATCGCAATTGAGAAACAAACCTACTTAAGAGAAAGCAAAGGGACTCAAAAGCAAACAAAAGGGCAAATACCAGAGTGGCCAAATGGGGCAGACTGTAAATCTGCTGTCTTTCGACTTCGGTGGTTCGAATCCATCTTTGCCCACAAAAATTGCGGAAGTAGCTCAGTTGATAGAGCATTAGCCTTCCAAGCTGAGGGTCGCGGGTTTGAGCCCCGTCTTCCGCTCTAAAGAGAATCTGAGAAATTAGATTCTCTTTTTTTATATACAACCCTAACATCCTAACTACACATGAAAACTCCTTCGCAAACACATGTGCTCGGACTGGCACATCCCCCACTCCCGATGGTACGCCTTGCTTTCATAGGGCTTGGCAATAGAGGTGTATTGACTCTGCAACGTTATCTGCAAATCGAAGGTGTCGAAATCAAAGCACTTTGTGAAATCAGGGAAGGCAATCTGGTTAAAGCCCAAAAGATACTTCGGGAAGCCGGTTATCCGCAACCGGACGGCTATACCGGACCGGATGGATGGAAACGAATGTGCGAACGGGATGACATTGATCTCGTATTCATCTGTACCGACTGGCTGACCCACACTCCCATGGCAGTATACTCCATGGAGCATGGCAAGCATGTAGCCATTGAAGTTCCTGCAGCCATGACTGTAGAAGAGTGTTGGAAGTTGGTAGATACGGCCGAAAAGACAAGACAGCACTGCATGATGCTCGAAAATTGTTGCTATGACCCGTTTGCACTGACTACGCTTAACATGGCACAACAGGGTGTATTCGGCGAAATAACCCATGTAGAGGGAGCATACATACATGACCTGCGTTCTATCTACTTCGCCGACGAAAGTAAAGGAGGATTTCACAATCACTGGGGAAAGAAATATAGTATAGAACATACCGGTAATCCTTATCCGACCCACGGTCTTGGTCCGGTTTGCCAGATACTGAATATCCATCGGGGAGACCGCATGAACTACTTGGTTTCTCTGTCCAGTCTTCAGGCAGGTATGACCGAATATGCCCGTAAAAACTTCGGAGCAGACTCTCCGGAAGCCCGCCAGAAATACTTATTGGGTGACATGAATACTACCTTGATACAAACAGTGAAGGGCAAAAGTATCATGATTCAGTATAACGTAGTAACTCCACGTCCTTACAGCCGCCTGCATACAGTTTGTGGAACAAAAGGATTCGCGCAGAAATATCCCGTTCCCAGCATTGCTCTCGAACCCGACGCCGGCTCTCCTCTTGAGGGGAAAGCACTCGAGGAAATAATGGAGCGTTACAAACATCCTTTCACAGCCACTTTCGGTACAGAGGCTCATCGCAGAAATCTGCCCAATGAAATGAACTATGTAATGGACTGCCGGCTAATTTATTGTTTGCGCAACGGATTACCATTGGATATGGATGTATATGACGCTGCCGAATGGTCGTGCATCACAGAACTGAGCGAACAATCGGTATTAAACGGCAGTATACCGGTAGAGATTCCGGACTTTACGAGAGGAGCATGGAAGAAATGCCATATAAGCAGAACATCAGATCTCTACTAACCCCAATCTCTTCTTATTGAATTATCAATAACCACTTTATCATATAAGGCGGACTATTAATTTATCACTGGTCCGCCTTTATATTCACCTTACAAATTATTCAAATTGGGGATAGTTATTCACAATTACCACTTTTTTAGTTCCGGCAGTACCAAGTATTTTTACATCTGTAGCAGGATCATGCACATATTGGACCTTATAATTCCGGGATATAGAGATATTGTGTACTTTGCCCTTATAGTTATAAGCTATATTAACTGTAACCACAGCTACTTCATCACCCTTTATATTAGTTCCCCAATCAAAAAAATACATATTTTGATTTCCTCCATCCCCTATATTATAATCTGAAACAGATATCGATTGATTACAAATCTCACCTCCCGATCCAGAAAAAGCAGACTTACGAATTGCCAAATCTTTATCTTCATATATGGGGTCTTCCGACATAAAATCTGAAATGGCATAACCATTGAAATATTTCTCGCCATTTAACTTCGCGCAAGACACCACATCTACCATAGTTTGCATAGAAGTAACGTATTGACTCAAATAAGGATTCAAAATAACAGAAGCCTTTTTATTTACATTCGAATCTAAGTAAGGTAACAATACAGAGGCAACAGTAAATACTCCACCAGATATATTATAATTCAATACACGTCCATAACGGGTCATTCGGATGACAGGAGACTCTTTCAAAGTCCAAACTCCTGCATAGCGTTCTCCTCCCGACCGTGTAGTAACATCTACAGGCAATACAAGAGAATTAAAAGAAGGAGACTTTTTTAATGCAGCTAAATTACCATTCATCAAATCATACAAATTAATTGAAAATAGTGGTTCCACATTATCATGCGAACCAGATTGCGAAGTTCCCCCCATCGTTACAACCCCTGTCGTAGTCAAACTCACTTTAGATACTTCAGGTCGGGTAGTAGTAGATCCAAAAATAAACTTCAGCCCTTTCGCTATTGCTGAAAAATAGTTTCCAGAAGTTAATGCATCAACGATCTTCTTACCCAACTTCACATCACCTGCTATATTAGAGGGTTGCCCATTCGCTTTTTTCTTCAACTCATCCATATACTTCTTTGCTCCCGAACTGGCCAAAGTAGCAGCCGTTTTTGTCGTACCTCCTCCGTTAGCTACATTTTTTGTAATAGTACCTTCTGTTTTCAGCTCGGTTGTACCTGAAAAATTGAAATCAGTTATCACCTGATTATAACTGTTTATTGATAAACTGATATTGCGGTAATCCGTAGTATAAGGAACTTCAAACTCAAATCCATTCCATCCCGGTGTCAATCCATTAATTGGTGTTTGTGCAAAAGTAGACAGATTCATACAATTGGGTTTGTCAGAACTGTTATCCAAAGGAGAAATATAACTGTTCAAAGCCAATAAACTACTCCCTACCCCATTGGCAGTGCTGATTCTCCACTGAAATCCGTTATTTCCCTGAGCATTTTTTATATAATAAAACACCTTAATAACTCCTGTCAATTCATTATAGAAGCAGAGATAATTGCTGTTGGGAGACTCATTTAATGCCTTAAAAGTATGAAAAAGCATAGTCCATCCATCTTCTTTTTTGATATCCGATACAGTTTCTTCTGACATAGAGTGAGATGCACCGGGCGTCCATGGAGTATTAATCCGTTCACCAGTAGAAAGGGTAAGCAAAGATTGATGTTCCCAATCACTAATCAGATCCGGATTTGAAGTAGAAACTCCTTCCGGAGATACAATTGTACGTGTCTGTACAGATAAATCAGACGAATCGGCAATATGGTCTGAACATGACCAACCGCACATAGCCCCAATAAGGCAAACTACGTAAATTAAAGCTCTCATAATAAAAGATTTTAGTATTAAACAATGAGTAAATATAAACTTTAAAAACGACATTAATCCCAAAATATTCTACAAATAAACAGATGCATGCTATTAAACATAGATTCTACAATATAAACTAAGATTATCAAAAATCCAACTAAGTATTTTCTACACAAAAGCTTATACTTTCCCTGGAATTGGCCTCCTGCCACCCAAAGCTTTCCTTTTTAAACATACAATTTAAGCTTTACTATCAGGCTCAACTGAATATTGTTCTATTTATGCTCAGAGAAAGATACCTGAAAATCATTCCATACAACGACTATATAATAGTATTAATAATCTGTATATAAATACTTTAATCGCTATTTATAAAAGATGATAGCTTTTCATTATAAACCATGTACGCTTCCGAAAGTCGTACCTTATATCTACACGAAAGATTTATACTCTTGTGACACTTTAGTAGATATAGGCTAATATAGAATATACTGATAGCAGCAAGATTAAATCGACAAGAAATAGAAATAAAAAGAACAGACGTATAAAAAGACACACATTCAAGCAAATAGATTGATAGAGATAATGATAAAAGAAAGATTTACAGAAAAGGGGGTGTCGGTCTGATAACCGACACCCCCTTTTTCAACCTTTAATTAAGAGATATCTGTGTTAAATTAATATCCCGGATTCTGATCGCCAGCCAATAACGGATTTAAGTCAATAGCTGTTTGCGGAATTGGTTTCAGACGCATACGAGAGCTCCATTTCATTGTAAGTTCCGTATCACCGTCAGGAGTCATGATAGGTACATTGTTCATGTGCTCTTTCCAGTAATCATCGCTATAACGAGTCATATCGTCACCACGGAAACCTTCACCGGCCAATTCAATACGACGTTCGTTCTGAATCAGTTTCAGACCTTCTTCTTTACTCAAGCCAGAAGGCACATCCGGCATACCGCAACGATCACGTAACTGATTCAAAGCAGCTTCAGTTGCAGCATCATAACCAGTAGTCTGTGTATGAGCTTCAGCATAAATCAATAAAATTTCTGCATAACGGATACAAGGATAATCACCGGTCGCCTGTCCATCGCCATTAGCATCATTTTCCAATGAAAGCATCTTACGGAAGTTAAATCCGGTCTTTGATTCGTTATTACCATTCTTTATCCATTCATACACAAACTTATCACCATAATTAGATTCATACCAACTCTTGAATGGCATCAAGATAGAAACATACATACGGCTATCACGGTTACGGAACTCTTGAATATATTTATAATCTTTCAATGTTCCATTCTTTATCTTTTCCTGGCAGAAAGCAATAAACTTAGCTTCTCCTTCAGGCTTTTGATAAGCATCCAAGTCAGCCTTAATCTGGTTATACGCTTTAGCACGTTCTTCCGGAGTAGGCAATTGCGGTACACTGTGGCCATCAACTCCCCAATAAGCATCTACCAGATTCTGTGTCGGAGTTACAGAAGACCAGCCACCCAACTGATTCGGGCGCATACTTGTATAACGAGTCATATCTTGATAATTCCAACTGGAAGCAGCATATTGACGAGTCATAATGTATTCGGGATTATCCGGATTAGCATTTTCTGTATGCCACAAAGCTTCATAATTAAACATACCCTTAACGAATTCGTCTTTATCGATTCCTTTTTCTGCAAAATCAATATACAAACTCATTTCTTCTGCCTCTTTCTTCTGTGCATCCGACAAAGAAGATATTTTAAACAAAGAGAAGCCTCCCTTATCCATCACTTCCTTCGCAGTAGATTCTGCTAAAGCATAGTCCCCAAAATACAGGGCCGCTCTTGCTTTCAATGACAAACAAGCATATTTTGTGATACGTCCCTTTTCATTTGGATAACCACCAGCGTATTTCTCAGGCAATATTGCAGCAGCCTCAGTAAGTTCTTTCATAATAAAATCACGAATTACACTTACCTCGTCACGCGGAATATTAGGAGAGTTATAATCCAGAACTTCAGTAATCAAAGGCACTTTACCGAACGTCATAGTCATGCCCAAATAAGTCCAGGCACGCATTGCACGAACTTCTGCCTTGAACCTTTCTCTTAAAGATTCATCCATCTCACAATTTCCAACTTTCTGCAAAAACAAGTTTTCCTTACGAATTGTCTCAAAGTTCCAACCTTCATCATAAAGAGGGCTGAAACCATCTTGCTGGAATATTTTTGCCTTAGATTCATGTGCATATTGGCAATATACATCATCCGAATAAGCATCTCCGTAAATTCCAATACCCGGAATCGCATCAGAATAAATTGAATTCAGATTATACCAGGCATCTTTTTCAGATGTCCAATATGTTTCGGCCGCAATATTAGCAGGCGGCTCCACTTCCAAGTCGCAACTACTAACACTTACACTAACTAAAGTGCAAAAGAATATACCCTTGAATAATTTATTTATAGTTTTCATCTTTTATAATCAATAATGTTAGAATGTTAGATTTACACCAAAAGCAATCGAAGACGTACCACGAGTATTAACGCCGCGTCCTGAAGCCGTTTCAGGGTCGAAATCTTCCATACGGTGATCAGCACGAATAGTAAACGGATTTTCAGCCGCAACATAGAGTTTCAATGCCTCCAGACTCAACTTCTGTAATACCGGCTTTTGGAAAGAATATCCAAAAGTTATATTCTTGATGCGGAAATAATCGGCATTAAACAACCAGTAATCAGAGAAATATTGGTTATAAGTTGAATGTTTACTTGTACGAGGATAAATGCGAGGATAAGCTGCATTCGGGTTAGGATTATCTACCGTCCATCTCTTCAAGTGATATTTACGCGGACTTGCATAATCCGAGAATGCCCAGGCATTTTCCATACTGAAGTTTACCTTTGTACCGGTAACTCCCTGACCGAACATACTTAATTCAAATCCTTTATAACGAAGATTCAGGTTCACACCATAAGTAATGTCAGGAACATCACAACCTATATAAGTTCTATCTTTATCGGTAAGTTTACCATCACCATCTAAATCTACATATTTGATATCACCCGCTTGAGGCACCAAACCATCGGTGATGTAATTACCGGTATCAATATCCTCCTGAGTCAACAGACCATCAGAGCGATATCCATAGAAAGTACCGATTGCATAACCAACCTTTTTAATCCATGGGCTTTCAATAATCGGGTCATTCGCTCCCAGGTTGGTTACTTTATTCCAGTTCTTACTCATGTTAAACCCAACTGTATATGCAAAGTCACCCAGAGTTTTATTATGTGTAATACTCAGTTCTAAACCCTTATTACTTACTGTACCAATATTTTGTGAAACCTTGAAATCAGAGCCAATACCGATTTCTTTCGGACTCGGATATGCCAACAGGATATCATCTGTCTTTTTGTTATAATAATCGGCTGTAAAATTCAACAGTCCATTGAAAATGTCAAAATCCACACCGATATCAGTGATAGTAACAGTTTCCCATCCTAAAGTCGGATTGGCAGGTTTAGATTCTACGATACCGGAAACAATAGCATCTTCAAAGTTGTAGTTACCTCCTTGTTGATATGAAGAGAAATAATCATATTGGCCTACGTTATTGATATTACCCAACTGTCCCCAAGATGCACGCAACTTCAGGTTATTAATCCAGTTGATATCTTGCATAAATTCCTCCTGACTAATACGCCAGCCTGCAGAGAATGACGGGAAAACACCCCAACGATTATCCTTATGAAAGCGAGAAGAAGCATCAGCACGGATATTGGCCTCTAATAAATAACGATCCATAAAGGAGTAATTTACACGACCAAAGTAAGACATCAGCTTGTCTTCGTTACTTCCACCTTCAGCATAAGTATCATCTGGCGCACTTGAGCCACCATTCATGTCCGTCATACCATTAGTCGGGAATTTCAGACGATATGATTTTTGTTTCTGATACTTATAATGTTCATAAGATACACCAGCCAATACATTCACATTATGTTTTTCATTACTCCAAACGTAATTAGCCAGTGCATTATAAGTAAGGCGACTGTTTTCTTCCCAACTGTACTCCATCTTAGAATTAGTTACATCTGTACCATTCAACTCAGCACCGGTCTGGAAATCCTTAATCTTACTTTTATTTGCAGTATAAGTCTTAGATTTATAATCCCAAGCTTTATAAATCATTTCGCCAGTCAATACCAGTCCTTTTACAGGCTTAATATCTAAAGCCAGATTTATCAAAGTATTCTGAGTCTTACTGTTCGACCAACCTCCTTCTTCCAAACGGCGTAAAGGGTTACGCTCCATATTTACTGTTGCAGCCGGCTTTCCACCTTCATAGCTACCCCATTCACCGTTACTTTGACGAGCAACATAAGTTGACGGGATTGTCAACAAGTGTGTATAAACAACTCCTCCTTTATCATTATCGGAAGTGCTTTGAATATAATTGATATTAGAACGCATTGTCAACCAAGACTTAATATCTGAAGAAATATTGGTAGTCAAATTATAACGTTCACTCTTTACACCAGGAGTAAAATCATCATCATACATATATCCTAATGAAGTGAAGTATTTCACTTTATTACCACCGCTAAAGCTTACAGAGTGCTTTGTCATAACAGCTTCATCCTTCAAGACTAAATCATACCAATTTGTATTTGGATACATATCCGGATTAGAGCCATCGCGGAACATTTGTATTTCTTTATCTGTATAAGGAAGCGTACTGGTATTCGGGTTTTCATTCAAAGCAGCCTCATTACTCAAACGTGCATACCATTCAGAGCCCAATACATCAGGTGTATAAGTCGCCATTTTCACTGCGACCGAACCATCATAACTGATCTTCAAATCACCTTCTTTACCACCTTTGGTTTTTACCAATACAACACCATAAGCTGCACGAGAGCCGTAAATAGCAGAAGATGCCGCATCTTTCAAGAATGAAATGCTCTCTATCGAATTCGGATCAAGACTTGAAAAGAAAGAAGCATCAGCAATTGCACCGTCAATAACAAACAAAGGAGAAGATGTTCCCAAGTTACCGCGACCACGCATATTAATTGATGGAGTAGATCCCGGACGTGATATAATAGTTACTCCCGGGACCTGCCCTTGAACAGAAGCCAAAACATTTGTATTCACACGTTCTTTCAATTCGTCCGCTCCAACAGAAGACACAGCACCTGTCAAATTTACCTTCTTCTGAGTACCATAACCTACTACCACCACTTCGTCCAGAGTTTTAGTATCCTCTTTCATGGTAACTGTATAACTATTAACTCCCGGTTTAAGAACAATCGCTTGAGGTATATAACCAATATAAGTCACCTGAAGTTCCTTACCGGCAGTGTTAAGAGTAAACTCACCATCAATATTAGTGATAGTACCGTTAGTCGGATTTCCTTTTTCTATAACCGATGCTCCGATGATGGCTTCTCCCATTGCATCTTTCACAACTCCCGAAATTTTTCTTTGTTTCTGTTGCTGGGTAGCCTGTACCTCTTTCGCTGCTGCAGCAGCTGTAGACACTACGATCTGATTGTCTACAATCTTGTAGGTATATCCCGAGTTTTTGAAAACTTCGTTCAATACGGTTTCGATCGGAGCGTCGGATACGTTGATGGATACTTTCTTGTTCAGTTTTACCTGATTGTCATTGTAGAAGAAAGTGTAATCGCTTTGTTTTTCAAGTTCACGAAGTACATTTTCAATGGATACATTGGTCTTTGTCATTGAAATCTTTAGTACTTGAGCGAAGGCACTTACAGGTACCATAGCCACCAGGCTAACTGCTAAAGCAAAAGCCAGATGCTTTTTCATTCTTTGCGGACTAAACCACCGCATGTTGCATTTTCTCATAAATACGATTAATTATTAGATTGTAATTTAGATTGATAAAGTAAGCACAGGATACTTCTGAAGTATCACTGTACCAGGTTAACGTCATTTACGGTTTCTCTCTCATTCTTTTCTTTCTTATTTAGGTTTAAAATTGATGTTTGGTATAAGTTCTAAACGAACTTGGTATAAATTTTATTTCTTGTCTGTTTTCCTAAGTTCCGTATGAACTTAGCTTTCTATTTTATTCATTACTTTCAAAAATATCGTGTTCTACTTAAGTTCTTCGAGAACATAGTAGTCATTACTTATTAATTTATAATTTAATGGCGCACTATGCGACATTATATTTAATATCAGATCCAAAGGCTCATTCCGCAGCGTAAATGTAAAGCGATAATGATCAGCAGTTTTCTGCGGGCAATCGATCTTTTGTCCGTACCATTTCTCTAACCGAGGCAAGATCATGGCTAATGTTTCATTTTTAAAGCTCAACCGTCCTCCAATACGCCAAGCAGAATAAGAATTGGCATCTACGCGATCTATACGTATATCACCATTTACCTGGCACGTTAGTTTTTCGTTCGGCTGAAGGATATATTCTCCTTTTATTTGCTCTTTGTGATCCTTAGGTTCTACCTTAACCTTTCCGTTAAGCAATACCGTTTCTACACTTTCATCACCATCGAAACTAAAGACTTCAAATGCTGTTCCTAAAGCTGTAACATCCATATTCTTTGTTTTCACAACAAAAGGATGTACCTTATCCGGATGAACACTAAAAAAAGCTTGTCCGGAAAGAGTTACTTCCCGCTTGTTTCCGGAAAACTCTTTAGGATATGTCAAGCGACTCCCTGCGTTCAGCATCACAAGCGTACCATCTGCTAATCTTACCGAATCCATTGACTGGCGTCCGGAGTTCAGTACATACCAAACCTCCGGCTCTGCTTTTCTGGATAATAACATTAAAGATAGTGTTCCGCAAATCAGCAATAAAGCTATAGATGCCACCCAGCCATACCGATGTAAGCTTTGCCTAAAACGTCCGGTTTTTCCTTTCTTTATTTGGTGCATGACGTTTGTCAGCATTCGTTCTTCCTTATCGACATCGGTATACATATCAGAAGCTTGTTCCCATTGACTATAAATTGCTTGATTCACAAATTTATAGTTGTTTAGTTTCTCTCGCTCTTCTGGCGATAGGCTATCGGTCAGTAGCTTCTTTATTATATCCTTATTTCCTGTTGTCGCTTGTTTCATCTTTATTACCTTCTTATTACCTATCTATTTATAAATACACGCAACTCCATAACATCCCCCAAAGAAAATTTAAATTCTTTAAAATAAAAGGGAAGTTATTAAATAATCTCCTCTATACCTTATTATTATAGAGAAAGAAATATAAAAAATAAATAGATGTTCTTACGTAAAAATTTTAAGGCTTCATTAATATGACGCTCTACTGTTTTTTCACTGATAGATAATCGAATAGCTATTTCTTTATAACTGAGATGTTCCTCACGACTTAAATGAAATACTTCTTGTTGTCGTGGTGTCAGTTCTGAAATTAATTTTTTGATATAGCCTTGAAGATCGGCTGCATCCATCTCGTTTTCAATGTCATATTCTACCTCTGCACTACTAAGTACAGTCGTTTTATAGGCATTTTCATTAAAACTTTTACGGAATTGATTAAAAATGATATTTCGGGTTATAATAAACAAGAATCCTTTGAAACTTTCATTCTCTTTCAGAAAGATACGTGCCTCCCACAATTTTACGAAAACTTCCTGTACCACTTCTTCTACTTCGGCTATAGAAGATAGGTATAAACGGGAAAAGTTGTGAACTTTAGGCCAATACATTCTGTATAGAGCAGTAAATGCAGCTTCGTCCCCCTGTTTTAATGATACAATAAGCTCTTTCTCGGTCATAAATCTATCGGTGTGATGTGCAAACATACAATTTTTCAGGGAGAAACAATACAAATTTTAAAAGAAAAATAGAGAATTTATAGTAAACGAAAACATTTGAATATAAAAATGTGTGTTTAAATAATAATGATTGCAGAAATACAAAAAAGATAGTTAATTGCGTTTTGCGTTGACATAAAGGAGAATATATCGACATTTAACTTACTCATACTTTTTAAGAAAAAGTGCTATAATCATTTGTTTTCGAATATAAATAGCATTTTAATACAAATTCAACATGTTTTTTGAGAAAAAATACATGTTATTGACACATCATCTTTGTTTCTTGGACAGAGATAATTAACTTTCTATCTGCATGAAGTTAACTTCCTGTTTTCAAGATACTAATTCTCTATTTGTACAAAGTTAACATCGTGCGAAAATGAAATTTAAAAGTCCGCCTCTTAAAAGCTATTTACTACCTCTTATTGATTACAATTCAACTATCATAAATATAATAAACTCATATTATAAGCATCATATAGCGTCCCGTTTTAGGATTTATGTAGCAAACAAATCGTATACAACACGGTTTGTCTGTCATAAGTTATTCTACTAATAATAAAATAGCCGTATTTTTTCTTTGTTCCATAGTTGGGTGTTAAAAGCAGGCAATACAGATGGGATAGAAAATACAAAATGATAAAAAGTATAATATAATCAAAATGTAAGTAGAATCCAGAAACAGAAATAATAAAAGGGAAAAAACGCCATAGTTCTCGAAGAACTTAAGTAGAACATGATTTTACATCCTAAAAAGATTCAAATAATAAAAATGGAAAAAACAGTGAAACATGTTAATCAAGCACGGGATTCTTAAAGGATGACGTCTATTATTTGTTAAATTTAAATTATAATCTAATAATTATGGTATTTATGAAAAAATGCAATCAAAAGTGGTTTAATCCTCAAAAAGTAAAAAAGCAAATAGCAATTGCTGTTGCTATTAGTTTAGTTTGTGCAATACCTATCAGCACATTTGCACAAGTACTCAAGTTTTCAATAAAAAAGAGTAACACTTCTATCCAATCAGTATTACAAGAGTTAGAAAAAGAAAGTGGATATACTTTTTTTTATAATGACAATCAAGTGAAGCTAGATAAAAAAATCTCTATAAATATAGAAGATGCTTCGATAGAAGTTGTTCTAAATCAAATATTTGAAAATTCAGGATATTCCTATCGAATAGTAGAGAATCAAATTGTTATATATACAACGCCCACCACAACTGTGCAACAAACGGTTCAACAGAAAAAACAACAAAAAGTGACCGGTGTAGTAAAAGATATTGCAGGAGATCCTATAATAGGAGCATCTATAATAGAAAAAGGATCTTCTTCAAACGGGACTATCACTAACGTGAATGGCGACTTTTCTCTTATAGTAACAGGTAATGAACTCCAGGTTAGTTACATTGGATATATTCCTCAAACCATTAATCTCAAACCGGGGGTAAGCTCTTATAATGTAATAATGAAGGAAGATACCAAAACATTAGATGAAGTAGTGGTAGTTGGGTATAGTACACAAAAAAAAGAGAGCTTGACTGGTGCGCTACAAACAGTTAAGAGTGATAAACTAAAAGATATTACCACCCCTTCAGTAGAAAACATGTTAAACGGAAAGGTTCCGGGAGTATATGTAGCTCCAGGGTCGGGACAACCCGGGTCAGGAGGAGCTGTCGTGATTCGTGGGCAAGCAACTTTAAGTGGGACCACTGCTCCATTATGGGTTATTGATGGAGTGATTGTTGGTTCAAATGCCGGTGCTTTGAATCCAAGTGATATAGAAACAATGACTATCCTAAAAGATGCTGCTTCTACTGCTATCTATGGTTCACAAGGAGCTAACGGCGTTATTCTTGTAACAACCAAAAATGGTAAAGCAGAAAAGATGACAGTAAATGTCTCTGCAAAAGTTGGTATCAGTAAGTTAGGGAGAGGAAATATGGAAATGATGGATGGAGCGGAGCTATATGATTACTATAAATCATTTTCAAATCAGGAGGCGATTACTTTTTCACGTTACAATGATAAACTGCGAAATTGTAATTTCGATTGGTTTGATTTGGCTGCCCAAACAGGAGTTACCCAAGATTACAATGTTTCTTTATCTGGAGGCAATGAGAAAATCAGATCTTTCCTTTCCATCGGTGTCTATGATGAAGAAGGAGCAGTGAAAGGTTACGATTACACACGATATAACTTCCGATTAAAAACAACCTATAAACCCTTTGAATGGCTAAGTATAAAACCTGCACTGGCAGGATCGCGACGGGATATTGAAGATAAACAGTATGATGTAACTTCCATGTTCCAAAGATTGCCATGGGATAGTCCTTTTGATGAAGAAGGGAATTTGGTTCCCAATAGATATACGGGATGGGTGAACAGTTCTAATAGTAATTATCTATACGATCTGCAGTGGAATAAATCGAACTCTACCAATTATGAGTTTATGGGTAATTTAGATTTTGATATTAGAATTACTGACTGGCTGAGTTTTTCATCCGTCAATAACTATAAATATATAGGTTATAATTACAGTGAATATACAGATCCACGCTCAAGTAGTGGAGAGGGGGTAGATGGGCGTATGCGTGAATATCAAACTACCACTGTACGTCGTTATTCTAATCATATCATACGTTTTAACAAGATGTTTGGTAAACATTCAATAAATGCGTTGGCTGCTTATGAATTCAACGATTATTGGGCCAAAGCAACAGATATGTATGGAATAGGATTTATTCCCGGTTTCGAAGTATTGGACGTGGTAGCTAAACCGGAGAAAGTTGGTGGTAGTATTAGTGAGTGGGCAGTACAGTCTCTTTTATTTAATGCAAACTATGCTTTTGATAATAAATATCTGGCACAACTATCTTTCCGTCGCGATGGAGCCTCTAATTTCGGAGATAATGCAAAATATGGAAATTTCTTTTCTATTAGTGCCGGATGGAACATTAATCGTGAAAAATGGTTTCATGCCTCTTGGGTTGATATATTGAAATTACGTATATCTTATGGTTCAGTAGGTAACAGACCAAGTTCACTTTATCCCCAATACGATCTCTATTCAGTATCTTCTAAATATAACGAAGAATCCGGAGCCTTGATATCACAATTGGGCAATAAAGATCTTACTTGGGAAAAGACTTATACTACAGGCACCGGAATTGACGTAGCTTTTTTTGATAATCGGTTGAGAGCAAGTTTTGACTGGTATAATAAGTACACAAGTAACATTCTATATGCAGTACCCATTTCCGGATTAGTAGGAGTGACAAGTATGTGGAAGAATATTGGTGAAATGCAAAATCAAGGATTTGAATTGTCCATTGGCGGTGATATTATCCGTACGAAAGACTGGGATTGGAATATAGAAATTAACTTGGGACATAATAAGAACAAATTAAAGAAACTCTATAAGACAAAGAACGCTGAGGGACAATTTGTAGAAAAGCCAATTATTATTTCAGATGGAACATCGATTGCAGGTACAGCCAAAAGAGTATTACAGCCAGGTTATCCATGTGATACTTATTATCTGAAAGAATGGGCAGGTGTAAACCCGGAAAATGGGGCACCTCAGTGGTATAAAACCGTAGAAAATGAAGATGGAACTTTATCACGTCAGAAAACAAGTAATTATTCTGAGGCTGATCAAGTGAAATGTGGAAGTTCATCTCCAGACATCTTTGGAGGATTTAGTACTGTACTCCGCTGGAAAGATATTGATCTGAATGCAGTATTTGGCTACTCTGTAGGAGGGCAAATCTATAATTATTCTCGCCAGGAATATGATTCAGACGGAGCATATAACGATCGAAATCAAATGAAACTTCAAAAGGGATGGAATCGTTGGGAAAAACCGGGAGATATAGCTACACATCCGGTGGCATCTTATAGTAATACGAGTAAGTCGAACAGTTCTTCCTCGCGCTATCTTGAAAAGAATGACTATCTTAAATTGAGATCATTATCAATCGGTTATAACTTAAAATTACCTCAATATTATATTAATAATATGAGAATTTTCTTCACTGGAGAGAACCTGTTCTGTGTTACAAATTACTCAGGCGTAGATCCGGAAATTCCGGCTAGTGATGGTTCTGTAATAGGTACTGCATTACCTTCGGTTTATCCAACTGTACGTAAATTTATGTTTGGGCTTAATTTAACATTTTAAAAGTAACGATTATATGAAAAAGATAATAACTCTACTATGTGCGGTTGCTACTTTAACTGCTTGTGACATAGACAGACTTCCTTATGGTTCAATGTCAGCCGAACAAATAACTCAGGATCCTACCTCTTCATTAGAGTCACTTGTAAATGGATGCTATGCACAATTAAAAAGTTGGTCGGATCCTATGCATCGTTTAGGGGAATATGCGGGTGATAATATGGCGAAAGATAAATCATCAACGGATGCTTTTTTTGATTTTATTTCTTATTCCCGTGATGCTGATAATTATCGTCTACAAAGCTTTTGGGACTCTGGATACAAAGCTATTGCACAAGCTTCGAATATTATTAAAATGATTGATGAAGGAAAAAGCAAAACCATTGATTATCAACTGGGTGAATGCTACTACATCCGTGGTATGATGTATTTTTATCTTGGACGTGCTTTCGGACGTCCTTATTGGGACAAGCCGGAAGGACATATGGGAGTCCCTATTGTAAATGGTACGCCAGACGATGTAAATAATCTTAATCTTCCTGATCGTTCGACTGTTCAAGATACCTATGAACAAGCTATTGATGACCTGAAAGTAGCGGCTCGATTGATGGAAAATGGAGAAACTAAACGGGAAGGTCCTGCATATGCATCTAAAGAAGCGGCATGGGCCATGTTGTCTCGTATTTATTTATTTATGAGTGGAACTTATGAAGCACCCAATAGTGAAAATGCTCAGTTGGCCATTGATTATGCAACTAGAGTTATTGAAAGTACCACTAGTGAAGGTGGGCTAAAATATGAGTTACTCTCCCGTGAAAATTTTATGCGATATAATACATTCATGCCGGAAAATAATAAAGAATCTATTTTTGTAGTAAAAATCATGGCATCAGAAAAACCGGATTATTGGAATTCTATCGGTGGAATGTATTCTTATGCTGGTCAGCAAGGTTGGGGAGAAATGTATGCAAGTGCCAAATACATGGATTTATTAAATGAACAGGGACGTAACGATTGGCGTCCTGACAAGAAAAAAATTGTAGATGCACGAGCAAATTTCATTTCACCAAGCTACATCACGGATAGTGATGGTAAATATGTTGAAGTATTCCGTTTCATAAAGAATGTATACAACAAAAACAACATACATACGGGGTACACATATGTACAATTGCCCATTTCTAAGAGAGGTAACACTGTGACTTGTAAAGAGGGGGAAACTAATTACACATTGTCATTAATAAACAGTAGTGAAGAAAAATATTCAATCAACTATTCAGATGGTCAAACCTATTCCGGTGTTATTGATTATGAAATAGAACTCTCAAGTGGGCAACCCAAATTCTATATTCTCAAATGTTCGAATGAAGGAACTGCAAGCGGAGAAGCTGAATCTCAATTACATTCTCCTGTTATCTCTCGTTTAGGCGAGGTTTACTTAAATCGTGCAGAAGCATATGCCAAAAAAGGTGATTATTCTCATGCTCAAGCAGATCTGAATATCATTCGTGAACGCTCTTTACCCGGAAGAGGCTATAATGACTTAAATGCTTCTAATGCTAAGGTGCGAATAGAAAAAGAGAGACAATTAGAGTTGGCCTATCAAGCAGAACGTAGTTATGATGTATTTCGCAATTGTGAAACATTAACTCGCAAATATCCCGGAGTACATGATGCCATGCTTGAAATTCCGGCTACAGACTATCGGGTTATTTATTTTATTCCACAAAGTGCTATTAACTCTTATCCTGGAACCTTAACACAGAATCCAACCAGTAATTAGAAGCGTTTGACGATATTCAATAGATTTTTATAAAAAATGTGAGGCTTATCTATTAGTTATAGATAGGCCTCTTTCTATATGTAATATGATTATTATTAGTTATCTCTTTGAAACTTACCGTATACCAAGTTCATACGGAACTTAGGAATTAAATCATTTTAAACCTAAATAAAAAGAAAGAAATGCACAAAGAAAATTGAAAGCTTAGTTAACCCTGGTACATTGATGCAAAAAAGAATCATGTACCCTCTTTATCAATCAAAATTACAATCTAATAATTAATCGTATTTATGAAAAAATGCAATCTGCGGTGGTTTAGTCCGCAAAAAATCAAAAGACAACTAGCGTTTGTTTTAGCCATTTGTCTGGTTTGTATAGTGCCCGTCACTACCTATGCTCAAATTCTTAAAATATCCATGAAGAGGACAAATGTCTCTATCCAGAATGTTATTCGGGAATTAGAACAAAAAAGTGGATATACTTTCTTTTACAATGACAATCAGGTGAAACTTACTAAAAAGGTTTCTGTAGATGTTACAGACGCACCTATTGAAAATGTATTGGATCAGATTTTCAACAATTCCGGTTACACTTATAAAATAATAGATAACCAGATTGTTGTCTCAGCCATAAAAGCAGAAATCCCGAAAACCTCTTCTCTTCAGCAACAGAAAAGTGTGCGTATCACCGGACAAGTAAAAGATACCACCGGAGAACCTATCATTGGTGCTTCTGTGGTGGAAAAAGGGTCAGCAAGTAATGGTACAATTACTGACGTAGGAGGAAACTTTAAATTAACGGTATCCGGTAATGAAATACAAATTACATATATCGGTTATATTCCACAAACTGTAAAAATCCATCCGGGAGTAACCGATTATAGTATTACAATGAAAGAGGATACTAAAACTCTGGACGAAGTCGTAGTTGTAGGTTACGGTACACAAAAGAAGGTAAACTTAACAGGGTCAGTAGCTTCGGTTAGTACCGATGAAATCAAAGATCGTGTACAAACAAATGTATTGTCAGCAGTGCAAGGTACAGTGCCGGGAGTTACGGTTATCTCACGCCCCGGACAAACACCGAGTATAAACTTCCGTGGACGCGGTAACTTAGGAACCTCATCTCCTCTCTATGTAATTGACGGTGCAATTGCGGACGCCACATTCTTTTCTAACCTTGATCCGAATAGCATTGAGTCCATCTCTTTCTTGAAAGATGCAGCTTCATCAGCTATTTATGGTTCACGTGCCGCTTACGGTGTAGTGTTAGTTACGACCAAACAGGGAAAGAGCGATAAAATGAACGTTTCATATAGTGGTTACGTAGGTTTGAGCAATCCGACTTACAAACCGGAATATGTCAACTCTACCCAATATGCAGAGTTGTACAATGAAGCTCTTTACAATTACAATCCTAAAGGCGGGAAATACCAAGGCTACACTGAAGAAGAAATTGGTTATTTCAGAGATGGCTCCAAACCCGATTTATATCCAAACACAGACTGGAATGATCTGGTACTGGATAAGAACGTATTGACCACTCAACATTCACTGGACTTCAGTGGAGGAACAGATAAAATACGCTATTTTATTGGATTGGGATATGTGTATAAAGACAATATGATTCCCGGACAAGACAGCCAGCGTTACAATTTGAATACCAATTTGAGTTCCGATATCACTAAATGGCTGACGGTAAAAGCCGGAGTGAAATATATACGTAATGATTCCGACCGCGATTGTGGTGCGCCTTCATTAGCCAGTTTCTCAATGGTACCGGTTACATTCGTTGCCAAACAGTCAAATGGTGATTGGGGTACTGTAAATGGAGGTCAGACGGCTACAAGTAATTTTATTACAGGCAATCCGCTTCGTGCACTGAGCAAGAAAGATTGGAGTAAGTCCAAGAGTGAAAATACAATGTACGATCTCGGATTTGACATTAAACCCGTGAAAGGACTTATAATCAGTGGACAAGGCGTATTCAAGGGTTATGAATATAAGAGCAAAAGCTACACGGCTTTACAACCCAATGCTATAAACTACTTTTCCGGAGAGGAAATAGCAGGAACCGGAGTTACCAAAAATAAAATGAGCATGGACTGGCAAAGTACAAATACAATGCTTTATACAGCAACAGCCCGATATGATTGGTCGAACGATAAACATGCTGTCGGAGCTTTGGTCGGTACATCTTATGAACATTATAAATACGAAAGATTGGCCGGATCACGTGAAGAATTTCCATCCGACGCATTGACGGATATGGAAGCAGGTTCTACCTCCGGAGCAGGGTATACCAATGGCGCAGGTTCATCAGAATATAAAATGTTGTCTTATTTTGCTCGTGTCAATTATACCTTGATGGATCGGTACCTATTCGAGGTAAATATGCGTGCAGACGCATCCTCACGTTTCCATAAAGATCATCGCTGGGGATATTTCCCTTCATTCTCGGCCGGATGGAGAATGAGTGAAGAAAGCTTCATGAAAGATATTGAGTGGATCAATAATTTGAAAATCAGAGCCTCCTATGGTACACTTGGTAATATAAACAATGTGGGTAATTATGATTACTTCCAAAATTATAGTAGTGGAAATCATTATAACTTCAGTGATTCACCAGTGATTGGTATCGGTGAATCCAAACCGGCTAATGAAACTCTCGGTTGGGAAAAAGTTGCTTTGACGGATATTGGTTTGGATTTCGACATTTTCAATGGACTTCTGGGGGTAACTGCCGATTATTATATTAAAAATACAAGCGATATCTTATTAGGATACAATGTACCTACGGAAACCGGTATTACAGCAGCTCCATCGCAAAATATTGGAAAAGTGAAAAATACAGGTTTCGAATTGGCTTTGAATCACCGGAACAAAATTGGAGCTGTGAATTATAGCATCGGTGCCAACATTGCTACCAATAAAAACAAAATTACCAATTTAGGTGGTTCAGACAACATTATCCAAACCAGTAGTTATATCGTGAAGTACATTCTGAAAAAGGGAGAATCAATCGGTTCATTCTATGGATTTAAAACGGACGGACTTTATACTCAGGCAGACATCGATGCCGGACATTACTACACCTTGAGTGGAGTGGTACCCAATGCGGGTGACATTAAATTCGTTCCTCAGCGTGATATCGAATATAAGCAAGAAATCACAGATGAAGATCGTACAATTCTTGGTAAAGATGTACCCGATTTTACATATGGCGTAAATTTGAGTCTGCAATATAAAGGTTTTGAGTTCAGTATGTTCGGACAAGGAATCAGTGGAACGAAAGTAGCATTTGATGTTTATGGCGTTCATCCATTCTACCATGGACAGGACAGCCCGAGAAAATATCATTTGAAAAGATGGACGGAAGAGAATCCGAATCCACATGCGGCATATCCTCGCATCTATTCAGCAAGTAGCGTACATACAACTTACAACCGTAATTTTAGTGATTATCATTTGTTCGATTCCGATTATTTCCGTTTCAAAACTCTGTCACTGGGATATACAGTACCATCTGCAACAGTGAAGAACTGGGGATTACAGTCATTGAAAGTATATGTAACAGGCGAGAATCTTTTCACGGTTCGTGCTGATAAAAAGATGGAAGACTTTGATCCGGAAACAGCCGGCGGTGTGATTTATACGCTGGGGACTAAATCGGTAGCATTTGGTGTAAACATATCATTCTAAAACCATTCATTAAAAAATAGAATTCACAATGAAAAACAATATAAGAAAAATTGCATTGGGATTATGTCTCACAGGAGCATTGACAGCCTGCGATTTAGATGTGGTTCCACCTGCTGACATTGCAGCAGAAAACTTTTGGCAGACTGAAAAAGATGCATGGTATGCTTTGAACACTTGTTATGCCACATTAGATGGTGTAGACATCTGGGATGAATTGTGTACCGACAATGCGCATAGCCATAAACCTTGGGAAGGAAACTTCGAAATGGTCCAGCAAAATGGTATTAGTACAGCCAACGGATATGGGAGCTACTATTTTGGTACCGTTCGTATAGTAAACAACTTTATCGCGAATATAGATAAATGTGCAGTCAGTGAAGAACTGAAAACACGTATGAAAGCAGAAGCACGTTTTTTCCGCGCTTTAAGCTATCTGGATTTGACCACAAAATTCGGAAAAGTTCCTGTAATTACAGAGGTTTTGGCTTATGACGCTCCCAATGTAAAACGTGATGAAGTAGAAACTGTTCGTAAATTTATTTTAGATGAATTGGCTGAAATAGCTGAAATTCTTCCAGACAGTTATAACGGTAGTTATCTGTATGAAACCGGACGTATTACTCGTGCCGGTGCTTTGGCCCTCCGTGCCCGTGCAGCTTTATATTTCGGCAACTATGCTGAAGCCGAGGCTTCAGCCGGAAAAATCATATCTGAAGGACATCATTCTTTATTCCGTGTATCATCGCTTACCACCGCACAGCAAAAAGAAGCTGACGAAATGGATGCATATATTGACTATGCAGCCAAAGGTATCGATAAAGATAAATTCGTAAAAGGTATGTTCAGTTATGAATCACTGTGGCACAAAGGTAATGCATCTCCCGCTAATCCGGAGTATATTGTAACACGTGAGTATATGGCTGATGCAAACAATTACGACTGGACCAGATACACCTATTTTATACCTAAATCGTTCTCTCAATATGACGGATATTGTTCTTACGAACCCATGCAGGACTTGATTGACGCCTATTGGGATGTGGATGGTAAAACGATGCGTAATGACATCACTATGGAACAACGTAAAGAACGTTATGCGGAAATATGGAAAGATTTCAAAGATATGAGCCAATCTCAATTCATAGAAAAAGTGCCACAAACAGATATTATGAAATATGACTATATGAAAGAGTTCCGTAACCGCGACAGCCGCTTGTATGTGTCTATGATGTTCCCTTTCAAAGGATGGCATGAAACCATTAAAGGTACATTCTACTTCCGTTGGGATCCGGATCTGATAAATAAAGACGGTAATGAATCATGGACCGGATATTTTTATCGTAAAATGGTCACTCTTGATCCATACGATACCTGGACTGCAGAAGAAGACTATCCGGTGATTCGTTATGCTGAAGTATTGTTAACTTATGCAGAGGCACGTATTCAGAATTCGGGATGGGATACAGAAGTACAAAAAGCATTGAATGATTTGCGTGATCGTTGTGGTATGCCGGATGTGCCAACTACCATGCCTTCAAAAGAAGAAGCTCTGGCCTTTGTACGTAATGAACGGCGTATTGAATTGGCAGCAGAAGGCCATCGCTTTGATGATATACGGCGTTATGGTAATGATTACTGTAGTAAGGCTATGAATGGTCCTTCTTATGCTCCAAACGGATATGTCGTAATTAATAAAGTTTGGGATAACCGTTTGATGCTGATGCCTATACCTCAAGGTGCCATTGACCTGAATCCATTGTTGAAAGACGATCAGAATCCGGGATATTAATTTAACACATTATTTATTGAGGGTTAAAGCCCGTTCATGGTAACACATGGACGGGCTTTTTTATGCCTTATTCTCAAATTCTGTATCTCCAATTCTCTCACCAATAATTCTCTCTCGCTACTTTCTAATCCGCATCCTTCTCACCCAAGTTCGTTTAGAACTTATACCAAACATCAATTTTAAACCTAAATAAGAAAGAAAAGAATGAGAGAAAAACAGTAAGCTAAGTTAACCTGGTACAGTGATACTTCAGAAGTATCCTGTGCTTACTTTATCAATCTAAATTACAATCTAATAATTAATCGTATTTATGAGAAAATGCAACATGCGGTGGTTTAGTCCGCAAAGAATGAAAAAGCATCTGGCTTTTGCTTTAGCAGTTAGCCTGGTGGCTATGGTACCTGTGAGTGCCTTCGCTCAAGTACTAAAAATTTCAATGACAAAGACCAATGTATCCATTGAAAATGTACTTCGTGAACTTGAAAAACAAAGCGATTACACTTTCTTCTACAATGACAATCAGGTAAAACTGAACAAGAAAGTATCCATCAACGTATCCGACGCTCCGATCGAAACCGTATTGAACGAAGTTTTCAAAAACTCGGGATATACCTACAAGATTGTAGACAATCAGATCGTAGTATCTACAGCTGCTGTTACAACTAATAATGTACAGGTAACACAACAGCAAAAGCAGAGAAAAGTTTCCGGAATCATCAAAGATACTACCGGCGAACCGGTTATTGGTGCATCGGTAGTAGAAAAAGGTAATCCAACCAATGGTACGATTACTGATATCGATGGAAAATTCAGTTTAACTGTAGGAGGTAACGAATTGCAAGTTACCTATATCGGCTATGTGCCTGAAATCGTTTCTTTGAAAGCGGGAGTAAGTTCTTACAACATAACCATGAAAGAAGACACCAAAACTTTGGATGAAGTAGTGGTGGTAGGTTATGGTGTACAGAAAAAGGCTAACTTAACAGGTTCTGTATCATCTATTAATGCAGAAGCGTTGGAATCTCGTTCCGTATCGAGTGTTTCTGCTGCAATGGCCGGAACAATGCCCGGTGTAACGGCTATCCAATCTTCCGGTGCTCCCGGATTACAGACCGGTACGATCACCGTACGTGGTAAGAACTCGGTGAACGCTGCTAATCCATTGGTTATTGTTGATGGAGTTCCGGGTAGTATGAATACAATTGACCCTCAAGACATTGAAAGCCTGACAGTATTGAAGGATGCTGCTTCTGCCGCTATCTATGGTGTACAAGCCGCTAATGGTGTAATCCTTATCACAACGAAAAAAGGTAAAAAAGGACAGGATGCCAAGGTTTCATATTCAGGTAGCGTAGCATGGGCAACTCCAACCGCTAAACTCAACTTCCTTGGTGCTGCAGATTATGCTATGTTATACAACGAAGCTGTGAAAAATGAAAATCCCAATGCCAGTCTGCCTTATAGTGATGAAGATATTGAACTCTTCCGGAATGGAAGTGACCCAATAGGACACCCCAATACGGATTGGTATAAGGAAACATTCAAAAATTTTGCTTTTGAACAGCAACATAATTTCTCAATCAATGGTGGATCTGAAAAGACAAACTACAGTGCATCTGTCGGTTACCTCTATCAGGGTGGTTTGACAAACGAAAATGACTACAATCGTTTTACAGGTCGTATCAATGTTGAATCAGAAATTAGCAAATGGTTCTCGGCAGGACTGAATGTATCCGGATATAGAGGAACACGTGAAGACGGTGCCGTAGGCTTCGGAACACTTATGAGTGAGGTAACCCGTAATAGCCCGACGTTGCCGGTATACAATGAAGACGGTACATTTAACTACAGTGGAAAAGCCAACCCTGTAGCCGAATTGGGAAGAACCGGTTTCTACCGTCAAATGGACCAGCAGTTAAATGCTATCCTGCATGCTACTGTACATATCTTACCGGAATTGAGTGTTAAAGGCTTGTTCTCGGTACGTAACGATATTCGTAATATCGATTATTTCAAGAAACATTATTCTTATGGCTCAGGATCCAACATTGCGGATTCCGGTCTGAGAGAAGGATATGATAAATATTATATCTGGAATGAATACACTTCACAATTATTGGTAAACTACAACAAATCTTTCCAAAAGCACACGATCGGTGCATTGTTTGGTTTTGAACAATGGGAGCAGATTTATAAATACACAGAAGCAACACGTAAAGGTGGTGGTAGTGATGAACTGACCGAATCATTGAATACACTGGACAAATCATCTCAAACCAACTCTGATGGTGGCACAGAACTAGCCCGCCGTTCATATTTCGGTCGTATCCAATATGATTATGCCGACAGATATTTGTTTGAAGCAAACTTACGTGCAGATGCATCTTCACGTTTCCCGAAAGATAATCGTTGGGGTGTATTCCCTGCTTTTTCTGCCGGATGGAGAATCTCAGAAGAGAACTTCATTAAAGATAATCTGGATTGGATGAGTAATCTGAAGTTACGTTTGGGTTGGGGACGTACCGGTAACGAAGAGTTGAGCGATATCTATCCCGCTGTAGCAACTTATGCTTATGGATCTTATATGTTCGGTAACACACTGAATACGACTGCTTATGAAGCCAGATACGTAAACAGTGCACTCCAATGGGCCACTGTAACCAACTATGAAATTGGATTAGATGCAGGATTCTTAAATAACAAACTCGGATTTGAGCTTTCTGTTTACAAGAAAAAAACGGATGATATGCTATTGAAGCTCCCGGTACAAGGTATTCTTGGTATGTCGGCACCGGTTCAGAATGCAGGTAGTGTAGAAAATACAGGTTTCGACTTGAATATTTTCCACAATAATCGAATCAATAAAGATTTTAGCTATGCAGTTAATTTAAACCTCGCTTATGTAAAGAACCGCATTACAAACCTTGAAGGAACTGAAGGAGAAGATCCTGACAATAACAAATTGTGGCGTCTGGAAGGTTATCCTATCGGTTCATTCTATGGTTACAAAGCAATTGGTTACTTTAATACGGAAGAAGAATTGGCTAATGAACCCAAACGTACCGGTACAGAAAAATTAGGTGATATCAAATACGCCGATTTGAATGGTGACGGTAAAATCGATGCTGCCAATGACCGTACAGTAATCGGACAAAACTTCCCAAGTTGGACAGGTGGTTTGAGCATTAATTTATTCTGGAAAGACTTTGATTTCTCCGCTTTGTTCCAAGGTGCATTTGATGTTGATAAATACTGTGAAGCCGAATCTTCATACGCATTCTATAATGGCGGTAAAGTGCTGAAAAAACACTTGGATCGTTGGACACCGGAAAACCACAACGCAAGCTATCCGCGTATTACAAAAGATTCACAGACCAACTTCGTAACTTCTTCTTTCTGGTTGGAAGATGGCTCATACGTTCGTTTGAAAAACGTTTCATTAGGCTATAACCTACCTAAGAGTTGGTTGAACAGAATCGGTGTCAGCAGAATCAAAGTATACATAGCCGGTGAGAATTTATTGACATTCTGTGGTCTTGAAGATATTGACCCGGAAGAATCGAGCACACGTGGATGGTCATATACCAACGTGAAAAAAGTTTCATTAGGCTTAAAAGTTTCATTCTAAATCCTCAATACTATCAAAAATATGAAAAAGAATTACTTATATATATTTGCAACAGCCCTTGTAGTAGGGTTCAGCTCTTGTAGCGACTTTCTGGATCGCTATCCGCAGGAAGAACTTTCTGACGGTAGCTTCTGGAAAACGCCGGATGACGCAAACAAAGTAGTCTCAGATCTCTATGGTTATCTGTCTACTTGGGATCAAGACAACGACATTAACTCCGATAACGCCACAATGGGTATCAAATGGGCGGCAGGCAATGTTTCAAAAGGTATTTATGACCCTGCAGATCAAGGTTGGAGCGGTGATTATGCCAATGTTCGTCAGTGCAACCTGATCCTTTCTAAAATCGATGAAATTCCTGATTATCCAGAAGCCGACAAGACAAAGGCATTGGGACAGGTATATTTCTTCAGAGCATATATCTATTTTAATCTGATACGCTCGTTTGGTGACGTTCCTTACATTGACAAGCCGTTAGATTTGAAAGATATGGAAGGTATAACACGCATGCCGAGAGCAGAAGTCTATGAAAAAATAATGGCTGATTTTGACAAAGCTATCGCTGCTTTGCCAACAGAATGGGGAGCTTCTGATTACGGACGCGTCACTAAAGGTGCAGCTATGGCTATGAAGGCAAGAGCAGCTCTTTATTATGGAAACTGGGACACTGCGGCTACAGAAGCTAAAAATGTAATGGATCTGGGACTGTACGAATTGTACGATAAAGATAATACAGGTAAATATGCAGAGTTGTTTTGGGAAAAAGCTGACGGATGTGATGAGTTCATCCTTGTTACTCAGTTCAACTATCCGGATAAGACCCATTATCTGATGGGTTGGGAATGTTTCCCGACAAAAGGTTGGGGTGGTATGAACCCGACTCAGAGTCTGGTAGACGCATTCGAAGACAGTGAAGGAGCTCCTATCAGCAAATCTAAAATATATGATCCGACAGATCCGTTCAAGAACCGTGACCCACGTTTGGAAGTAGACATTCTGCATGACGGTGAAGAAATGTATGGTGTAACAATAAAAGTTGCTCCTTTAGCATCAAGCGGTAGTACCGGTATCAATCAACATAATGATGCTACAGAGACCGGATATTACGGACAAAAATGGTTAGATCCGAGTTTGGATCCTCTGTCAGATGGCTGGAACATGGGTAAAGATTGGGTTCACATCCGCTATGCAGAAGTACTTCTGACTTATGCTGAAGCTAAAAACGAGCTGCAGGGATTAGATCCGGAGGCTTTTGACGCAGTAAACCAGGTTAGACGTCGTGTAGGTATGCCCGAACTCCAAAATACAGATCCTTCTAAACCGACCTATTGCGCAACACAAGATGACCTCCGTCAGCGTATCCGTAACGAATGGCGTGTTGAATTCTGCCTGGAAGGAGGAAAACGTATGTGGGATATTCGTCGTTGGGGTATCGCAAAGGATGTACTGAATGCTCCATTTGAGGGATTGAAATATAAGATTGTAGACAATCCGAATGATCCCGACAAGAAAGTAGATGGCGGAAAGATGTGTATCCTTTACCAGGGCGATCCTATTATTTTATCAGGAAGCAGATACTCGGACAACAACTATTTGTTCCCTGTACCTCAGAGTGAAATAGACTTGAATCCTGCCCTCACACAGAATCCGGGTTATTAATAATAGTGTTTTAGATAATGGGGGCATTCTATTTGGAATGCCCTCATTTCACTTATTATCTTCCACCTATACTTATGAAACGGTTACCGTATCTACTTTTCGCCCTCCTTTTTATCATCTATTTCCTTTGTTACCAAGGGGTGCTGTCACATGTGATATACTATCACGAACAGCATCATTTATTTCTATTCTCTAAAGAATATTTTCTTAAGCAGATTCATACGGAAGGACTGCTTGGTTATCTGACTGATTTCATTATTCAATTCTTTTACATACCCGCATTAGGAAGTGCTATATTAGCCGGTATATTGGCGGGAATCTATCTGTTGACACATTACAACATAAAAAAAATAACCGGACAACCGGACATACTGCAATTATCATTGATCCCATCAGTATCTCTTTTCATCTATACGCTGCCTGTGGATCATTCACTGACTCTGATTATCGGAGTATTCTTAGGGCTTCTGATACTTGGATGCGTAGCATTTTTCATATCGGGAATATGGAAAAACATTACACTGCGTAGAATAAATGTTCCCGGAAAGAAAAAAAAATTAATTATTTCTACGGCCCTCATAACCATATATGCCATTGGAGCTTGCTATATATTCATACATTCATATAATATGCCCGAACGCATTATGATAATGGCGGAAAAGAGTGTAAAAGAAAAGAATTGGGAAAATGTACTGACACAAACCGAAAAATATATCAACTCGGGAAGAACCAACCAGTTGATCTCCTACTTTCACAACCTGGCTCTGTACCATACGGGAAAATTGCCTTATCAACTATTCGATTACCCACAAAAACTGGGAGTCAAGGCGCTATACTTCCCATGGAACAGCGATAGCCGTGAGAGTGAGTACGGACATTTTATATATGAAGACTTAGGGTACATCAACGAAGCACAGCGGTGGGAATTCGAAGCAATGGTGGTATGGGGAGAAACGGCACCCCATTTGCTTAACCTGGCACGATACAACATAGTAAACAAAAGACCTGAAGTGGCACGACGGTTCATCAATCTCCTGAAGCAGTCCCTCTTCTATCGGAAAGATGCCGAAGAATTGGAAAAACAACTTTATGCAGGCAGTGTACCGGGACTGCGCATGGCACTTGAAAACAATAAGGAACATCCCGCACGATTTGCAAACGTCATCAATATAGGACCGGAATTACAATAT
This sequence comes from Bacteroides fragilis NCTC 9343, assembly GCF_000025985.1. Lineage (NCBI taxonomy): Bacteria > Pseudomonadati > Bacteroidota > Bacteroidia > Bacteroidales > Bacteroidaceae > Bacteroides > Bacteroides fragilis. The sequence continues at coordinate 1,067,675 of NC_003228.3, read as the reverse complement.
CTGTGTGAGCAGGACACGACAAACAGAATGGCTTTTGAATACCTGATGAGTGACCTACTGCTGAGCAATAACGTAGTACGCTTTGTGGATAACCTGAAGTTCATCAGGCACTTTAAATATCCGGAAATGCCACCCGCATACCAAGAAGCACTCTATATATACAAATTGGGAGTGGACGGGGAAACGTTTTCCAAATCAGGATTCAACGTCAGCGAAAACACCGAAAAGAGATTCCAAAGGTATTACAGCCTGTATAAAAACAGGCAAATGCAGAGGCTGAAAACGGAGTTTGGAAACACCTACTGGTATTACCTGAACTTCATCAGTCCGTATGGAGACAAAATCATAAGGAACTAATATGTAAAGACATGAAAACAATCTATATCCTTCTTATCACGGTTCTCAGCTGGAGCCTGCAGGCATGCACCGCCCAATGCGGCAAACCGGATGCCTGCACGGACAGTATTCCCCGTATATATCCCGATTATGCGGGAGTCACATTCCCGCTGAATATTGCACCTCCCAATTTCAGGATCGGGGAGAACGCGGATGCCTTCCAAACGGAAATTGGCACAGGGGAGACGGCGGACATCCTCTGCACAAGCAAGAGTCCCGAAGTGATTATACCGACAAAGAAATGGAAGAAACTTCTCCAAAAAGCCGCGGGAAAAGAAATATTCATCCGCATCACCCTGCTGAGGGGAGGGAAATGGACACGCTATGCGGATATCAAGGATACCATATCGAACGAACCGATAGATGAGTACCTGGTCTACCGGTTGCTGTACCCGGGATATGAACTATGGAACGAAATGGGGATTTACCAGAGAGACCTGACAGGTTATGAAGAGACTCCGATAGCGGAGAACCGAAATTTCGGCAAACAGTGCATCAACTGCCATACGTTCAATCAAAACTCTCCGGAAACCATGATGGTGCATGTGCGGGGAAAGTCGGGAGGGACACTGATATGCAAAAACGGGAAAGTGGAAAAGGTAAACACCAAACCGGAGGGATTCAAGAACGGGGGAACCTATGCGGCCTGGCATCCTTCAGGAAGATACATTGCATTCTCAATGAATGAGATACAGCAGTTCTTCCATTCATCGGGACAGAAACCCATAGAGGTATCCGACCTGGCTGCCGACCTGATAGTTTATGATACTGAAAAGAAAACATTCCTCACTGACTCCCTGATATGCGGGGAGCGGTATATGGAAACATTCCCCAACTGGACACCGGACGGGAAAACACTGTATTTCTGCCGGGGAAATGCTTATAAAGAGAAGATGCCGCTGGACAGTATCCGTTATGACCTGTGCAGGATAGGATTCGATCCGGAATCCGGTAAATTCGGTACGCCGGAGTGTGTGTACAGAGCCTCCGAACAGGGAAAAAGTGTCTCTTTCCCAAGGGTTTCTCCCAATGGTAAATACCTGATGTTCACCCTGTCGGATTATGGAAACTTCTCCATCTGGCATCCGGAAAGCGAACTTTGTCTGTTGACAATGGATACAGGAGAAATACGGCTTTTAAATGAAGTGAACAGCAACGACGTGGAGAGTTTCCATACATGGTCATCATCCGGACGCTGGTTTGTTTTCAGCAGCAAACGGTTGGACGGGCTTTGGGCTCGCCCTTTCTTTGCCAGTTTCGATCCGGAAACCGGAAAAGCGGGGAAACCCTTCCTGATGCCCCAAAAAGATCCGGACTTTTATGACACGTTCACTAAAACTTATAATCTGCCGGAACTGATTAAACAACCCGTAAGAAACGGAAATGAAATGATAGAAGCTATACATTAATTTAACACACTTTATTCTAAAAGAGAGGGCTTTCTATTTTGCAATAAGCCCTCTTTTTTAGAACTTTGCAACATCACTCAATAAACATTTAATTCAGAAAAAACACATGAAAAACATTTTCCTTACCATGAGCCTGGGTATAGGACTGCTTTTTCCTTGCAAGCTACATGCCCAAAGCCAGTACCCATTTCAGAACACGACATTATCCACTGAAGAAAGAGTAGACGATCTTATCAAACGAATGACTCTGGAAGAAAAAATCGACCTGCTTTCCGGATACAATGATTTCTATCTGCACCCCTGCGAACGATTAGGAATACCGGCATTCAAACTGGCCGACGGTCCGCTGGGCGTTGCATCCTGGGGATTATTCGGACGCGCCACCGCATTTCCATCAGCACTTTCGCTGGCTGCCTCTTGGAATAAAAATCTGGCAGAGAAAACAGGAGCAATGTATGCTCAGGAATGGCGTGCAAGAGGTATTCATTTTCTCTTAGCTCCCGGAGTTAACAACTATCGGGCTTCAAAAGGAGCCCGTAATTTTGAATATTTTGGTGAAGATCCTTATCTGGCATCCGAGATGGTAGTCCCCTTTATAAAAGCAGTGCAAGACGGAGGAGTCATTGCTACCATCAAACATTTCGCAGCCAACGATCAAGAATTTGACCGATACACCGTCAGTACCGAAGTATCCGAACGTGCCTTACAGGAAATCTATCTGCCTCCCTTCAAAGCTGCTGTGCAAAAAGCAGGTGTCAAGGCTGTCATGACGGGTTATAACCTAGTGAACGGAGTATATTGCACTGAAAACAAACATCTGATCGATATTTTAAAGAAAGACTGGGGCTTCAAAGGCATGTTAATGTCTGACTGGGCATGTACCTATTCCGCCGAAAATGCCGCAAACTACGGTTTGGATCTTGAGATGGGCAGCAATGACTGGTTCACCCGCAAAGAACTTCTCCCACTTGTCAAAGAAGGAAAGGTTACAGAAGAAGTAATCAATGATAAAGTGCGCCGCATCTATGGTGCCTGTATTTCAATGGGATTTTTCGACAGGCCTCAGCAAGACACCGATATTCCGACTTTTAATCCTCAAGCCAATCAGATGGCTCTGAATACCGCTTGTGAAGGAATCATCCTGTTAAAGAATGAACAGAATACCTTACCGATCCACCGCCCCAAAGTGATAGCTGTGATCGGACCGACTGCCAATCCGGCTATCGTTTCGGATAGAATATACAATGTAAACAGCATCGTTTACGGTGGTGGGGGAAGTTCAAAAGTTCATCCCTGGTATGTAGTTTCAGCGTTAGAAGGTATCCGTCAGGAGTTTCCGGAAGCAACCGTACTTTACACGGAAGGAATATCCAACCAATTCAAACCCCGCTTATTCCGTAACAGTAAATTCCGTACGAAAGAAGGTAAACCCGGACTGGAAGCGAACTATTATGCACTATCTTCCGACACTTCTGCCACACTCTCGGATAAAATGATCCAACAGCAAGCAGTAGCGGCAGGAAGAACTGTAAGTGTTAATCAATCGGCCGACCGAACTATAGAAACCGATAAAGAAGAAAGCGGATTGATTCTCCGCCGCACCGACCGCACGGTAAATTATGAATGGTGGGGATATCCTTTCAACGAAAGTAAATTGGGAAATGATTATCGGGTGTGCTGGGAAGGATATGTAGATGTCGAGAAAACAGACAGTATCCGATTCTTTGTCGACGCACAAGGTGCCTATCGTTTATGGATAGACGGAACATTAGCATTGGATGCCTCTCAATCTCAATCATTCGATGTTCGCAATACCGCAATTTCCGCAAAAAAAGGGGATGCCAAACATATTCGGCTGGAGTTCTGCAACCAACGCAGTACACCGGCAGAGATCCGGATGGGATATGCTTATCAAAGTGATATTGACTTTTCTGAAGCGAAACGACTGGCTGCCAAAGCCGATCTGGTGGTTTTCTGTGCCGGACTGGATGGCAGTATCGAACTGGAAGGGCGCGACCGTCCTTTCGACCTGCCTTACGGACAAGATATGTTAATTCAGGAACTGGTAAAAGTAAATCCTAAGTTGATAGTTGCCATCCATGCAGGAGGCGGAATAAACATGACCCGATGGATCGATCAGGTGCCTGCGGTAGTACACGCCCTCTATCCGGGGCAGGAAGGCGGACATGCTTTAGCTCATATTCTTTCGGGTAAAGTGAATCCGTCAGCCAAGCTGCCATTCACTATCGAGAAAAGATGGGAAGACTCACCTGCCTGCGGTCATTACGATGAAACTCGCAAGGAAAAGAAAGTGTATTATACAGAAGGAATATTCACCGGTTACCGTGGATACGATCAAAAAGGTATCGAACCCCTTTTCCCTTTTGGATTCGGTCTTTCGTATACCACCTTTGACTATTCGGGCCTCAACATCCGTATGACGGATAAAAAACAGAAGCAACTCGTCGTTTCATTCACTGTAACCAATACCGGACAGCGAGACGGATATGAAGTCGCTCAACTTTATGTACGCGACATGCAATCTAAAGAGCCACGTCCTTTGAAAGAATTAAAAGGTTTCGACAAGGTATATCTGAAAGCAGGAGAAAGCAAACAGATAGAAATCGGTTTGAGTGAAGACGCATTCCAGTATTTCAACGCCAAACAAAACCGATGGGTATTTGAAAAAGGTGAATTTGAAATTCTAGTAGGCGCCTCCTCTAAAGACATCAGACTGGCAGAGAAAATAAAAATGTAGTATTTATCAGAAGGAAGGCGTGTCGGAACTCACTACAGAGGACACAGAGTAGCACAGAGTGAATTTCCCGTCATTGGTTATCAACACTCTTAATCTGTGATAATCCGTGGTGAATACGAGTTTCGACACACCTTTCTTCTTTGCTGTCTTCCTTTTATCCTTTCTTTACCTTTTTATATTCCCTGGGAGACATTCCCATTATCTGGCTGAACAGCCGTGAAAAATAATAAGCATCTTCAATACCCACTCTATAACAGACCTGATTCACTTTCATATCGGTAAAATCGAGAAACTGACAGGCTTTCTGAATCTTAATCTGATTAAAATAACTCAATGGGGCATATCCTGTACGCTTCAAAAACAGATTAGAGAAATATGAGGATGAATACCCCGTGTAATCAGCCAGCTCGGCTAAAGTCAGCTTCTTGCCCAGATTCTCCTTCATATAATGAATAGCTGCATTTACAGGATCTTCTTCTCCTGCCGGACGATGCTCTGAAAAAGCCTCCCGATACTCTCTGAGATAGCGCAATGATCCCAAATAATGATGGAATACAGAGCTGGCATATGAAAGATTCTCCAAGCTATACCCCATCTTCAGTACCCGAAAGATCTCCTCAAACAGTTCTGTCCGGTAACTAATACGCGAATGCATTCCCGGTTTTATATCCGTGAGCCTACAGGTACGATGCGTACAATAAAGCGGAGCAAGTGTTCCTCCGAAGTGAATCCAGTAAATTGTCCATGGTTCCTTTTCATCAGCGCCATACGCATGAGGAAGTCCTGCAGGAAGTATAAAGTATTGGTTAGGCACTACCGGGTGTTTCTGCCCATCGAGACTGAACCATCCCCTACCCTCCGTACAATAGATAAACACATACTGGTCAATCGGAGTTTCCCGCTCCCGAAAGTGATTATAAGCCTTTGGATAATAGCCTATATCGGTTATATAGAGTATAGAAGTTGCAGGATCAGTCTTCATACGTTGCACAATGGCAGGAGGCAACACCAATGCCTGTTCGCCCAGAAAGCCGTCTTTTTGTTTTGCCATACTAATAAGATTCATCGGTTCACGTCACAAATATAGAGATAAAAAAGAAATATAGTCCATCTTTTTAATCGGTTTCTCTATTTATTTCTATTCTCAAACCCGCTTACTTTGCAATATCAATTAAACCATTTAATAACATGAAACAGACACGAGGCTATTTACTACTTATCTGCATCGTCTCAGCCATGGGCGGATTACTGTTCGGCTATGATTGGGTTGTTATCGGAGGAGCTAAAATCTTCTACGAACCCTACTTTGGTATTGAAAACTCTGCGGCTCTACGTGGCTGGGCTATGAGCAGCGCACTGATAGGCTGCCTGGCAGGAGCCTTGCTCTCAGGAATCTGGAGCGACAAATACGGACGCAAAAAGATGCTTGTCATAGCCTCATTCCTGTTTGCACTTTCGGCTTGGGGTACGGGAGCAGTCGATCATTTTTCCTACTTCATCTTCTATCGCATTGTAGGAGGATTGGGCATCGGCATCGCATCCAACATTTCTCCCGTATATATTGCAGAGGTATCTCCTGCCCATGTACGCGGCAAATTCGTATCGCTCAACCAGCTCACCATCGTATTAGGTATCTTATTGGCACAATTGGCCAACTGGCAAATCGGGGAATACTACACACAAGGTTCCGATATACTCAGCGAAACAAGTGTGCAATGGGCCTGGCGATGGATGTTCTGGGCAGAACTGATCCCGGCAGGAATTTTCTTCCTGTTATCGTTCATCATCCCCGAAAGTCCCCGTTGGCTGGCTACCGTCCATCAACAGGAGAAAGCACAAAAGACACTGACACGCATCGGAGGGGAAACGTATGCCCGCCAAACCCTGGAAGAACTGAACCAACTCACTCAATCTCAAGGCAACCGGCAAAACAATGAATGGAAATCGGTCTTCCGCCCGGAAATGCGCAAAGTACTGATCATTGGAATCGTTCTGGCCATATTCCAGCAATGGTGCGGCATTAATGTTATCTTCAATTATGCCCACGAGATCTTTTCATCAGCCGGATATGCCGTTTCCGATGTACTGATGAACATCGTAGTGACCGGGATTACTAATGTGATATTTACGTTCGTCGCCATCTATACGGTAGACAAATGGGGACGTCGTACACTGATGCTGATCGGTTCGGCAGGATTAGCGCTGATTTACCTTATATTGGGAACCTGCTACTTCCTGGATGTAAACGGTTTACCCATGCTTCTACTGGTGGTACTTGCCATCGCTTGCTATGCTATGTCACTTGCCCCGGTAGTCTGGGTGGTGTTATCCGAAATCTTCCCCGTGAAAATACGAGGTATGGCTATAGCCATCTCTACCTTCTTCCTTTGGGTGGCTTGTTTCATACTGACCTATACCTTTCCGGTATTGAATGAAAGTATAGGTGCCGAAGGAACTTTCTGGCTATACGGTGGTATCTGCCTGGCCGGATTCCTGTTCATACGCCAAAACCTGCCCGAAACAAAAGGGAAAACACTGGAAGAAATAGAAAAAGAATTAATCAAATAATACATAGAACAAAATGAAAGAAAGTGTTAATGTATGGGAGGAAGACATCCTGCTCCCTACCTATGGCATCGGACGCCCTGAGAAAAACCCGATGTTCCTGGAGAAACGTGTCTACCAGGGAAGCAGCGGAGTCGTATATCCGTATCCGGTCATCGAGAAAATTGAAGATACCTGCGAAGAGAAAAGTTATCATGCCGTATGGCTGGAGAACGAATACATCAAAGTCATGATCCTGCCCGAACTGGGAGGACGTATTCAAATGGCATTCGACAAGGTAAAGCAACGGCATTTTATCTATTACAATCACGTAATAAAGCCGGCACTGGTAGGACTCACCGGTCCCTGGATCTCCGGAGGCATTGAGTTCAACTGGCCTCAACATCACCGTCCCAGCACCTTCTTGCCGGTGGACTACAGCATCGAACGATGTAAAGACGGAAGTGTCGTTGTATGGGTAAGCGAACGGGAACGGATGTTCGGTCAAAAAGGAACAGCCGGATTTACGCTCCGCCCGGGACGTGCCGTACTCGAGATACAAGGAAAAGTTTCCAACCCGACTCCGCTTCCACAAACTTTCCTTTGGTGGGCCAATCCGGCCGTAGCGGTCAATGACTGCTATCAGTCAGTATTCCCGTCGGATGTCAACGCTGTATTCGATCATGGAAAACGGGACGTGTCTCGTTATCCTATTGCTACCGGAACCTACTATAAAATGGATTATTCTGCCGGCGTAGATATTTCCAGATATAAAAATATTCCCGTACCGACCTCCTACATGGCAATCCGGTCTAACTATAATTTTGTAGGCGGGTACGAAAATGATACACAGGCAGGTGTCCTGCATGTGGCCAATCATCACATATCTCCCGGAAAAAAACAATGGACCTGGGGAAACGGGGATTTCGGACAGGCATGGGACCGCAACCTGACTGATGCTGACGGTCCGTACATAGAACTGATGACCGGAGTCTATACGGACAATCAACCGGACTTCAGTTGGTTGCAACCTTATGAAGAGAAGACTTTTACCCAATACTTCATGCCCTATCGGGAATTGGGAGTTGTGAAAAACGCCTCCTCCGAACTCTTAATGAATCTGGAAACCGAAGGAGAAGAATGTCGTTTGAAGCTGTTTGCCACCTCGGCTCAGCAAGGATTACGCATCGTAGTCCGTCAAGCGGGTGTGATACGCTTTGAGGAAATCCGTAGCCTCTCGCCTGAACAAATATTCGACCGGCTGATCCCCATAAATGATCTTCACGAAGCGGAAGTCATTATCTACGATACCAACGGACGAAAAAAGCTAAGTTGGAAGGCCGAACCGGAAACAATCAAAGCAGTTCCGGAAGCAGCCAAACCCGCCCTTGCACCGGAAGAGATCAAAACCAACGAAGAACTCTATCTGACCGGACTGCATCTGGAACAATATCGTCATGCCACTTATTGCCCGACCGACTATTATCGGGAAGCACTCCGCCGGGACAATGGAGATGCACGTTGCAACAACGCCATGGGACTATGGCTGATACGCAAAGGAGAGTTTGCGCAGGCTGAACCATATCTTCGGAATGCCATTGCCCGACTCACCGAAAAGAATCCTAACCCCTATGATGGAGAAGCTTTCTATAACCTCGGACTTGCTCTAAAATTTCAGGGAAAAGATGATGAGGCCTACGATTCGTTCTATAAATCGTGTTGGAACGCGGCATGGCAAGACGCAGGCTACTATTCGCTGGCCCAGATTTCCGTGTCCCGCAGCAATTGGGAAGAAGCTCTCGAAGAGATTGAAAAATCCCTTCTCCACAACTGGCACAATCTGCGCGGACGCCATCTGAAAGCAATCATACTCCGCCATCTCGAACAAAAAGAGGAGGCTCTTGCCTGGATAGAAGACTCCTTGAAGACAGATACATTCAACTTCGGTTGCCTGTTCGAAAAATACCTGATCACCCGGAATGAAACAGTATTGCTCCAACTTCGGAACCTAATGAAGCGTGGAGCACCCGATTACGAAGCACTGGTGCTCGACTATACTTCTGCCGGACGATTTGAAGAAGCACTGGCTGTAGCCGAACTTGCCATTGCCCAACCTGTCGGTGAACAGACACTCTTACATTATTACAAGAGTTGGTGCCTGATCCGTCTAGGAAAAACAGCCGAAGCACAAATAGCCATTGCCACTGCCGAAAAAGAACCGGCCGATTATTGTTTCCCCAATGCCCTGGAAGCGATAGAAGCCCTTCAGTGTGTAGTCGACTTTGCAGGAAAAGCCCCCAAAGCACTTTATTACCTGGGAAATCTATGGTATGATAAACGCCGGTATCCCACTGCCATCGCAGCCTGGGAGCGCTCTTCGCGCGAAGACGAGACATTCCCCACCGTATGGCGTAATCTGTCACTGGCTTACTTCAACAAAATGAACCGTCCGGACGAAGCTGTCGCCTTACTGGAAAAAGCATTCCGCCTGGATCACACGGATGCCCGTGTACTGATGGAACTGGATCAATTGTACAAACGGCTGAACCGTCCGCACATAGAAAGACTGTGCTTTCTGGAACAGCACATAGATATCGTAATGACCCGTGACGACCTGTATTTGGAATACGTCACTTTACTGAACCAAACCGGGCAATATCGGGAAGCAATCCGACGGATAGACCAAAGAAAATTCCATCCGTGGGAAGGAGGAGAAGGTAAAGTACCCGCACAATATCAGCTGGCACGCCTGGAACTAGCAAAGGAGTTGATAAACCGGAAAAAATATGATGACGCACTCGCCTTAATAGATGAATGCTACATATACCCTACCCATCTGGGTGAAGGGAAACTACCGGGAGCACAGGAAAATGACTTCAATTATTACAAAGCATATATCCTGCAACAACAAGGGAGACCGGAAGAGGCTCACAGCCTGTTCGTCAAAGCCTGTTCGGGAAACAGCCAGCCAGCCGCTGCCATGTATTACAACGACCAGAAACCGGATAAAATATTCTACCAAGGACTGGCATACCGGAAATTAGGAGAGGAAGAAAAGGCACGCAGCCGGTTCAACCAATTAATTACTTATGGAGAAGAACATCTCTTCGACCGATTCAAGATGGATTATTTTGCCGTATCTTTACCCGATCTTTTGATTTGGGAAGACGATATGGATAAAAAGAACCGCATCCACTGCAACTACCTGATGGCACTGGGACATCTGGGACTGGGAAATAGAACAAAAGCCGAACACTTCTTTGATATAGCCGCCTCAATGGATAACAATCATCAAGGAGTACAAATTCACCGGAAATTAATGAATACCATTCTATCATGAAACAATCTTTTCAAAACACCCGGTACCGGGCGATTCTGCTCCTGACCGGATTGATGCTTGCCATGACCGCTATGGCGCAAACCCTAACGAATGATGCTCTTGACTTGTCGGGCATGTGGCGCTTCCAACTGGATCCGATGGGATTCGGTAAAACTCCCGGTTCGGAACTCTATCTGGACAAGCTCTCTGAAACCATTATGCTCCCCGGATCGACAGACCAGGGAGGTAAAGGTATTAAAAATACGGCACGCTACGTAGACCGTTTAAGCCGTAAATTCGAATATCAGGGAGCCGCCTGGTACCAACGTGAAGTAGTGATTCCGGAAGATTGGGCAGATCGGGAGATTTACCTGAAGCTGGAACGTTGCCATTGGGAAACCACCGTCTACGTGGATGACAAAGAGGCAGGAATGAAAGAGCACCTGAGCACACCGAACACGTTCGTATTGACTCCGCTACTTGCTCCGGGAATCCACACACTGACCATTTGCGTAAACAATACACTTAAATATCCGATGGATCAATGGAACCATGGAACAACCGAATATACGCAGACTAACTGGAACGGAATAGCCGGAGACATCTCACTATATGCCAAGGAGAAAGCGCATATCCGCCAGATCAATGTATACCCCGATGTCAGCTCGAAAGCAGTGGAAGTATCTGTACAACCCGCTCCCCTAAAGACCGGACAGACAGGAAAACTGGAGCTATGCATCCGCGAGCAAGGAGGTAAAATAATAGTCCGCCAAACACTGAATGCAGACAGTCTTCAGGTACATACAGGCATACGCCAAACGCTCCCGATGGGAAATAGGGTGAAACTCTGGGATGAATTCACACCTTATTTATACGAGATAGAAGCCAGTTGGAACGTAGACGGAAAGACAGATACTCAAACCCGAACTTTCGGCATGCGGAACGTAGAGCAGGGTAAACATCATATCCGCCTGAACGGAAGAGACATTCACTTACGTGGAGTACTGGATTGTGCAGTCTTTCCCCTGACCGGTTATCCGTCGACAAATGTGGATGACTGGAAACGCATCTTCACCACCATTAAAGAATATGGAATGAATCACGTACGCTTTCACTCCTGGTGTCCGCCGGAAGCCGCTTTCGAAGCCGGTGACGAAGTAGGTATGTACCTCCAGGCCGAACTTCCCATGTGGATCAAAGATGTGGGTAAATATCCTTACCGGCGTGATTTCTTTGAAAAAGAGATGTATGCCATTCTCGATGCCTATGGCAATCACCCCTCTTTCATCCTGATGTGTAACGGCAACGAAAACGAGGGTGACTTCGCCGTATTGGAAGATCTGGTAAAAAAGGCACAGAAGTATGATAACCGACGGCTCTATAGCGCCTCGACCGCACGTACTCATACTCCTTCGGATCAGTACTATGTGTCGCATGTCACCTCGAAAGGATGGATTACCGTATACGAAGGAAAGCCATCGACTGACTGGGACCGTTGCAAAGAATCGGATATCGATGTACCGGTGATTGCTCACGAAACCGGACAACGCTGTATGTATCCCAACTTTGAGGAAATGAAGAAATATACCGGCGTTGTAGAAGCACGCAATTTCGAGGTATTCCGCGAACGGCTTGCCAAAAACGGCATGTTGCACCAAGCCAACGATTTCTTCCGGGCAACCGGAGCACATACGGTGCTGCAATATAAAGAGGTAAACGAATCGCTGCTCCGTACTCGCAACTCCGGTGGTTTTCAGTTGTTGGGACTGGCCGATTTCCCCGGACAGGGCAGTGCCTTTGTAGGCATCCTCGACGCTTTCTGGGAAAGCAAAGGACTGGTAACACCCGAAAAGTTCAGAGAATCGTGTGCTCCGACCGTACTCCTGGCACGTTTACCCAAACGCACTTTCAGAAACGGGGAAAAACTAAAGGCAAAAATGGAAATTTACCATTTCGGTAAAGATGCCCTGAACAGCCGGAAACTGAACTGGACACTGACCGGTGAAGACGGAACCGTATACCACAAAGGAAGCCTGAAGACAAAAAGCATACAACCTGCTACGGTAGATTCACTCGGAATCATCGAACTCCCCTTGAACGGGATGGACAGTGCCCGCAAACTGACCTTGAAGGCTGAGCTGGGCGGTATACACAATGAATGGGATGTGTGGGTATATCCGGAACAACCGAAAACGGAACAGCACAACTTTGTCTACACCCGTACCTGGAATGACGAAACCAAACAGTGGCTCAACGAAGGCAAGAATGTACTGTTAATTCCTGAAAAGTGTAAAGGACGCAAAGCGCACTTCGCCAGCCATTTCTGGAACCCGATTATGTTCAACTGGAATCCAATGATCGTAGGTACACTGATCGATAACGAGCATCCCGCCTTTCGCGACTTCCCCACCCGGAACTATGCCGACTGGCAATGGTGGGACATCCTGAACTATTCGACAGCCCTGGAACTCGACGAACTGAAAGAAATCACCCCATTGATACAGAGCATTGACTCATACGAGACCAACCAAAAACTGGGTATCTCGTTCGAAGCTAAGGTAGGAAAAGGAAAACTATTCGTGCTCTGTGCCGATCCGGAAAAGAAAATCGATGAAAGACCTGCGATGCAGCAGTTACTAACGTCTGTCCGTAATTATGTGTCATCCGGGCATTTCAACCCGACAAAGAGTTTACCCGTTTACCTGTTGGATGCACTTTTCGCCCCGGCATCCGAAGAGAAATCCGGAGGCAAGGGTAGCAAGGCGATCGAATTGCTATTGAATAAATAGTCAGACGAATCTTAAAATACATTAAAAGAATAGCGGTCGCTCTATGGTGACTGCTATTCTCATTGTATTTATAATAGCACAAGTCTGAAAGTAGAACATTATAAACTGATCTTTTTTAATATTATGAAAATCAAACTACTATTACTACTCTGTTGTGGTCTGTGGAGCAGTTGCAACTCGTATGACTATTGTCCGGTCACTCCTTCAGAGAGTGATCTTGTATTCACCGGACTTGCCCGGTCGTGGGACGAAGCAATGCCCTTGGGAAATGCTACCGTCGGTGCCTTGGTATGGCAACGTGACTCCACCCTACGCCTGTCACTGGACAGAACCGATTTATGGGATTTACGTCCGGTAGACAGTCTGTCGGGAGATAACTTCCGCTTCTCCTGGGTAAAAGAACATATTCGTCAAAAGAACTATCTGCCCGTACAGAAAAAGCTGGACTGGCCTTATGACATGAATCCCGCGCCGTCCAAGATTCCCGGAGCTGCCATCGAATTTCCATTAGAGCAGATCGGCACTCCGACTCAGGTAAGACTTTACCTGAACAATGCCTTATGTGAAGCAGACTGGGCAGACGGAACACAAATGCAGACTTTCGTTCATGCTACCGAACCGATCGGATGGTTTGTATTCCGTAACCTGAAAACCCCGATAGAACCCTCCATCATCACTCCTGTATACAATAAAACGAAGCCGGATGGCAGCCTCGATCCGGTTTCGGGACAAGATCTGCACCGATTAGGCTATCAACAAGGAAAAGTGGTTCGTGAAGGAAACCAAATAACCTACCATCAAAAGGGATACGGAGACTTTTCGTATGACGTAACAGTCTGTTGGAAGCAAGAAGGCGAAACCTTGTACGGTACCTGGAGCGTCACCTCTTCCTTATCCGGCGAGCAAGCTTCCGAAAAGGCAGAAGCCGCCCTGCAACGCGGTCTAAAGCATGATTATCAGGCACACCTGGAATATTGGGACAAGTACTGGGCACAATCATCGATCACTCTACCCGATTCTGTACTGCAAAAACAGTATCAGAACGAAATGTATAAATTCGGTTCCACTACCCGCGAACACTCATACCCCATCTCCCTGCAGGCTGTATGGACAGCCGATAACGGCAAACTTCCGCCCTGGAAGGGAGACTATCATCACGATTTAAATACCCAGCTAAGTTACTGGCCGGCCTATACAGGCAATCACCTGACCGAAGGAATGGGCTATCTGAACACGTTGTGGAACCAACGGGATGCATACAAACGCTACACCCGCCGCTATTTCGGTACCGAAGGGATGAATATACCGGGGGTTTGTACCCTGACAGGAGAACCCATGGGAGGATGGATACAATACTCCATGTCGCAAACCGTAGCTGCATGGCTGGCACAACACTTCTATCTGCAATGGAAATATTCGGCAGACCGCACTTTCCTCAAAGAGCGTGCTTATCCATTCATCAAGGATGTGGCAATCTATCTGGAGCAAATTTCAGAAGTTACCCCCGAAGGAGTACGTAAACTGGAATTCAGTTCAAGTCCCGAAATATTCGACAACTCCCTGCAAGCGTGGTTCAGCGACATGACCAATTATGACCTGGCAATGATGCACTTCCTCTTTAAGGCTACTTCCGAACTGGCACACGAACTGAACCTGGCCGACGAAGCCGGACACTGGGCATCCCTGGAAGCCCAACTACCGGATTACGACATAGACGAAGAAGGTTGCCTCACTTTCGCCAAAGGATATCCCTACAAAGAATCACACCGTCATTTTTCACATGCCATGGCTATCCATCCGCTGGGACTGATAGACTGGAGCGACGGAGAAAAGTCACAACACATCATCCGCGCCACCTTGAAGAGACTCGATAAAGTAGGGCCGGACTACTGGACAGGATATTCATACAGTTGGCTCGCCAATATGAAAGCCCGTGCATTCGATGGTGAAGGTGCCGCACAAGCCCTGAAAACCTTTGCGGAATGCTTCTGCCTGAAGAACACCTTCCATGCCAACGGTGACCAGACCCAAAGCGGCAAATCCCGCTTCACTTACCGCCCCTTCACGCTCGAAGGTAACTTCGCTTTTGCAGCAGGCATACAAGAAATGTTGCTGCAAAGTCACACAGGCGTAATACGCATCTTCCCGGCAATACCGAAAGAATGGAAAGATGTATCCTTCGAAAACTTACGCGCCATGGGTGCATTCCTGGTATCGGCCCGGATGGAAGGTGGAGAAATCAATCGGGTACGCATCTATTCGGAGAAAGGCGGCATGTTGAAAATGGCCCGTCCCGGTACATTGAAGCCGAATAAGAACTATACTTTATCCGGCACGGATATCTTGAACATAGATACTCAAGCCGGTGAATGGATCGAGTTGAACCCTTAATGCACTCCGACAAAAAGTCAAGAGTGTATATATAATGTCATTTTGTATTTTCTACCCGGTATAGCTTCTGCTATATCCGGGTAGTTTTCTTTGCGGTGATCAAAAACGCCTTTTCCGGCAATCAGGCTTTTGCAGAATATCACCTTTCCCGTCTGTTCAGATACACATCCCTACCCTTTCCGGCAAAAGCGCCACATTCATCTTCATCAAAAGGTGTAAACGGCTACATTCTGACACTTTTCCGACATTAACCGACACACGGCTAAAAAGTGAAAAAGAGGCGGAATAAGAGCAATGAATTTTATCTTCTGACCTAATGTAACTTTAGTTCTAATGAAATAGAGCGTTGGTTCTAAACGAATGCCGCCTCCCTTTTAAAGAAAGAAAACTTTCGTTTAATAGATTTCATGCATAGATATTGGAAAAATTTCACCTTTTACGTATTTTTTTGCAGTTTACATCCGTTTTTTATGCAGTCCTCTTCTCTGCCAGAGCTATTTTACCCCAATTGCGAGTCAGCAAAAAACAGGATATACTATCAGAATCACACCGATTGAGTCATTCTTCTTTCAGAAATCAAAAGTAGTTTTAAAGCCGGTCATTTATTAAAATAATATAAATTAAAACTATTATACCGAGGGTAGCCCCCCAATGGTGTGTATTTATAACGTATATCAAAAAGTAAATAATAAGCTCGAGCAACCTAACAAAGGAAAAGAATCTCATAAAAGGAACAGAAGAATGAAAGACAGAGTTGCAACCCACAACACACTACACGCAGCATTATATACCCCGGACAAACATTGCACTACCGGGTTCAAACAACTTGTAAAAGATGACATTATCAGGCTTTTGCAGAAAGAAAAGCCAGCCTGCTGCAGAGATGGCAACTTCCGTTAAAGAACAGAAGCAGCCATCTCTGTAGACCGACAGGAATTGTCCTGTTATAATAATAACCGGAATATCTATGAATTAAAGATGTAACAGAGAACGTTTTAATCGCATAAAAGATAAGAGTTGTGAAAAGTATTCTTATCTTTGCACGATAGAAATGAAACACTATTATTAACAACAATTTTATTAACTAATCAAATCTTATTCAAACATGTTTAAACATCTAAATGCCCTGTTTATCGGACTTGCTCTGTTTGCATGCACCTCTGGTGCCGTAGCACAAACCATCAAGCCTATCGAGACTCCAGTGCCTGTACGTCCCGCCGGACAAAAAGATGTAGTCGGACTGACTACTCCTAAACTCGACGTGGTACGTGTCGGATTCATTGGTTTGGGTATGCGTGGTCCGGGTGCAGTAGAACGCTTCACTCACATCCCCGGAACACAGATCGTAGCCCTTTGTGACCTTATCCCTGAACGCGTAGCCGGCGCACAGAAAATCCTGACAAAAGCAAACTTACCGGAAGCAGCTTCTTACTCCGGAAGTGAAGACGCTTGGAAAAAACTTTGCGAACGTAAAGATATCGACCTCGTTTATATCGCAACAGACTGGAAACATCACGCACAGATGGCTATCTACGCTATGGAACATGGCAAACACGTTGCCATTGAAGTTCCTTCGGCAATGACGCTGGATGAAATCTGGGCTTTGATCAACACTTCAGAGAAAACTCGCAAACACTGTATGCAGCTTGAAAACTGTGTATACGACTTCTTTGAACTGACTACCCTGAACATGGCTCAACAGGGTGTATTCGGTGAAGTGCTGCACACAGAAGGTGCTTACATCCACAACCTTGAAGACTTCTGGCCGTACTACTGGAACAACTGGCGTATGGATTACAACCAGAACCACCGTGGCGATGTATACGCTACTCACGGCATGGGCCCGGCTTGCCAGCTGCTCGACATTCACCGTGGTGACAAAATGAACTACCTCGTATCTATGGATACCAAAGCTGTAAACGGTCCGGCATACATCAAAAAGACAACCGGCAAAGAAGTGAAAGACTTCCAGAACGGTGACCAGACTTCTACATTGATCCGTACAGAAAAAGGTAAGACTATCCTGATTCAGCACAACGTGATGACTCCGCGTCCTTACAGCCGTATGTATCAGGTAGTAGGTGCTGACGGCTATGCAAGCAAATATCCTATCGAAGAATATTGCATGCGTCCGACTCAGATTGCTTCAAACGATGTACCTAACCACGAAAAGCTAAATGCACACGGTTCTGTACCGGCTGACGTTAAAAAAGCGTTGATGGACAAATACAAACATCCGATCCACAAAGAACTGGAAGAAACTGCCAAGAAAGTAGGCGGACACGGCGGTATGGACTACATCATGGACTATCGTCTGGTTTACTGTCTGCGCAACGGTCTTCCTTTGGATATGGACGTTTATGACCTTGCAGAATGGTGCTGTATGGCCGACCTGACCAAGCTTTCTATCGAAAACAGCTCTGCCCCGGTAGCTATCCCCGACTTTACTCGTGGAGCATGGAACAAGGTGAAAGGTTACAGACACGCTTTCGCAAAATAATAAAACTTCTTTTTGACACGGGTTTCACGAGTCATCCGGCAGTTAGTTCGCTACACAAAGCCGGCCGGTTCGTGAAATCCGTGTCCGATTATAAGACTACACAACCCATCCATGAAGATGAAAATATCAAAGCCCTCTAAACAGGGAGTAATCAGAGAAACGAAAGACTACTTAATGATTGCCTTGGGAATGATCCTTTACGGCATCGGATGGACTCTCTTCCTGCTTCCTAACGACATCACCACCGGTGGAGTACCGGGCATTGCCTCTATTGTTTATTTCGCTACCGGATTCCCGGTTCAATACACTTACTTTGCCATCAATGCTGTCTTGCTGATGGTATCCCTCAAAGTGCTGGGATTTCGATTCAGTCTTAAAACCATATTCGGTGTATTCACTTTAACCTTCTTCCTGTCCGTTATCCAAAAGTTAACCGCGAACGTAACCTTGCTACACGATCAGCCGTTCATGGCTTGCGTGTTGGGTGCTTCTTTCTGTGGCAGCGGCATCGGTATTGCTTTCTCAGCCAACGGAAGTACGGGAGGAACCGATATTATCGCGGCTGTCATCAACAAATACCGCGACATCACTTTGGGAAGAGTCATGCTGATATGTGACCTGATCATTATCTCTTCCAGCTATTTCGTACTGAAAGACTGGGAAAAGGTAGTATATGGATATGTGACCCTTTATGTTTGCAGCTTCGTACTGGACCAGGTAGTGAACAGTGCGCGCCAATCGGTACAATTCTTTATCATCTCCAACAAGTATGAAGAAATAGGCAAACGCATCAACGAATATCCGCACCGGGGAGTAACCATTATCAATGCAACCGGATTCTATACCGGCAAAGAGCAGAAGATGATGTTCGTCCTGGCAAAAAAACGGGAGTCAACCATTATCTTCCGGTTGATAAAAGACTGTGACCCGACTGCTTTTGTCTCGCAAAGCGCAGTAATCGGCGTATACGGAGAAGGCTTTGATCATATAAAAGTTAAATAAATTATCATTCTAATACCCTCAAAACATGAAGTTAAGACTATCTGACACCTTAAATAGCCTTATGTTGGGTGGCCTCCTGATGGCATCCACCTTTGCTTCGGCCGACAACAAACCGACGAAACCTTACTGGCAGGACGTACAGGTGGTAGCCGTAAATAAAGAATACCCCCGTTCTTCATTTATGACCTACGAAAACCGCGCAAACGCCCTGACCGGAAAGTTTGAAAAAAGCAAGTACTACCAACTCCTGAACGGCACCTGGAAGTTCTATTTTGTAGATTCATACAAAAACCTGCCGGCCAACATCACCGACCCTGCAATCAGTACAGCCGATTGGGCAGACATCAAAGTACCGGGCAACTGGGAGGTACAAGGCCACGGAGTAGCTATTTATACCAACCACGGATATGAATTCCAGCCCCGTAACCCTCAACCTCCTACTTTGCCGGAAGCCAATCCGGTAGGTGTTTACCGCAGGGACATCGATATTCCCGCCGACTGGGACGGACGCGATATTTACCTCCACCTGGCCGGTGCCAAATCGGGTGTATACGTATATATCAACGGACAGGAAGTAGGTTACAGCGAGGACTCTAAAAACAGTGCGGAGTTCCTGATCAATAAATTCGTGAAGCCCGGCAAAAATGTCCTTACTTTAAAGATTTACCGCTGGAGTACCGGATCCTATCTGGAATGCCAGGACTTCTGGCGTATCAGCGGTATCGAACGCGATGTATTCCTTTACTCACAACCCAAAGCCGCGCTCAAAGATTTCCGTGTAACATCGACTCTGGACGATACATACAAAGACGGTATCTTCAAACTGGGCGTAGACCTGAGAAACAACGGTTCGACAGCCGGCAATATGACGTTGGTATACGAACTGCTCGATGCCAATGGCAAAGTAGTGGCAACCGGAGAGAAAGCAACTAATGTAGCGGCCGGAGAGACCCGTACGGTGTCTTTCGACCAGACACTTCCGGATGTAAAGACCTGGACTTCGGAAGCCCCCAACCTCTACAAGTTGGTGATGACAGTAAAAGAAAACGGTAAAGTGAACGAAATCATTCCGTTCAACGTAGGTTTCCGCCGCATCGAAATTAAACCGACCGAGCAACTGGCACGCAACGGAAAGCCCTATGTATGCCTCTTCATCAACGGACAGCCGCTGAAGCTGAAGGGAGTGAACATTCACGAACATAACCCTGCTACCGGTCACTATATGACTGAAGAGTTGATGCGCAAAGATTTCGAATTGATGAAACAACACAACCTGAATACGGTTCGCCTGTGCCATTATCCGCAAGATCGCCGTTTCTACGAATTGTGCGACGAATACGGACTTTATGTATACGATGAAGCAAACATCGAGAGCCATGGCATGTACTATGATCTTGCTAAAGGCGGTACGCTGGGAAACAATCCGGAATGGTTGAAAGCGCACATGGACCGCACAATCAACATGTTCGAACGTAATAAGAACTATCCGAGTCTGACTTTCTGGTCGCTGGGTAACGAAGCCGGCAACGGTTATAACTTCTACCAGACTTACCTTTGGGTCAAGAATGCCGATAAAGACATCATGAACCGTCCGGTCAACTACGAACGTGCCCAATGGGAATGGAACTCCGATATGTATGTTCCGCAATATCCGGGTGCCGACTGGCTGGAGGCAATGGGCAAACGCGGCAGTGACCGCCCGATTGTTCCTTCTGAATATTCGCATGCCATGGGTAACTCAAACGGTAACCTTTGGGATCAATGGAAAGCAATCTATAAATATCCGAACCTGCAGGGTGGATACATTTGGGACTGGGTAGACCAAGGCATTGACGCAGTAGACGAAAACGGACGTCACTTCTGGACATACGGTGGTGACTATGGGGTAAACACTCCGAACGACGGTAACTTTAACTGTAACGGTATTGTAAGTCCGGACCGTACTCCGCATCCGGCTATGGCCGAAGTGAAGTATGTTCACCAGAACGTGGCTTTCGAAGCGGTGGATCCGGCTAATGGAAAATTCCTGGTCAAGAATCGTTTCTACTTCACGAACCTGCAGAAGTATATGATCTCATATACCATTAAGGCCAATGGCAAAACAGTGAAAGGCGGCAAAATGTCTGTCAATGTGGAACCGCAGGGAAGCAAAGAAATCACGATCGCGACAAGCGGACTGAAATCAAAACCCGGAACTGAGTATTTTATATACTTCAACGTAACGACTACCGAACCGGAACCGTTAATCCCCGTTGGACATGAAATAGCATACGAACAGTTCCGTCTGCCTATCGAACCGGGCGAACGTACTTTCGCTACCGGTGGTCCGGCTCTGAAAGTATCGGCAGAAGGCAATGAACTGACAGCGTCTTCTTCAAAAGTAAACTTCGTATTCGATAAGAAGACCGGTCTGGTTTCTTCCTATAAGGTAGGTGGAACCGAATACTTTAAAGATGGCTTCGGACTTCAGCCGAACTTCTGGCGTGCACCGAACGACAACGACTATGGCAATGGTAACCCCAAACGCCTGCAAGTATGGAAACAGTCGAGCAAAAACTTCAATGTAGTGGACGCCAACATCGTTATGGACGGCAAAGATGCCGTATTGACAGCTAACTATCTGCTGGCTACCGGCAACCTTTACATTGTTACATACCGCATCTCTCCTTCGGGCGTAGTAAAAGCCGATTTCACTTTCACTTCTACCGATATGGAAGCTGCCAAAACCGAAGCCTCGGAAGCAACCCTGATGGCTACTTTCACTCCCGGCAGCGATGCAGCGCGCAAGGCTGCCTCCAAACTGGAAGTACCCCGTATCGGTGTACGTTTCCGTCTGCCTGCAGAAATGAACCAAGTGGAATATTTCGGACGCGGACCGGAAGAGAATTATATAGACCGCAATGCGGGTACATTGATCGACCTGTATAAAACGACTGCCGACCAAATGTACTTCCCATACGTACGTCCGCAGGAAAACGGACACCATACCGATACCCGTTGGTTGACCCTGAATAAAAAAGGCGGTAAAGGACTGACTATTTATGCAGACAAGACGATCGGTTTCAATGCACTGCGCAATTCGGTAGAAGACTTTGACGGAGAAGAAACCGTATCCCGCCCCTATCAATGGCTGAACCGTGATGCCGGCGAATTGGTTCACGACGAAAGCAAAGCCAAAGATCAACTGCCGAGAAAGACGCATATCAATGATATCACACCAAGGAACTTCGTAGAAGTATGTGTGGACATGAAGCAACAGGGCGTAGCCGGTTACAACAGTTGGGGTGCACGTCCGGAACCGGGTTACAATATTCCGGCAAACCAGGAATACAAATGGGGATTCACAATCGTACCAAGATAAACTAACTTAAAAATAAAAACCATGAAAGATTTACTTAGTATCGTATCTAAATTCAAAGTACAAGGCACAGTAGGCGAAATCAAACCACTTGGCGCCGGCCTGATTAACGACACTTACAAAGTTAACACTACCGAAGCAGACGCTCCCGATTATGTGTTGCAACGCATCAACCATGCAATTTTCCAGAATGTGGAAATGCTTCAGGATAACATTGCTGCCGTGACGGGACACATCCGCAAGAAACTGACGGAAGCTGGAGAGACAGACGTTGATCGCAAAGTCTTGACTTTCCTCCCGACGGAAGAAGGCAAAACATATTGGTTTGACGGTGACAGCTATTGGCGTGTAATGGTATTCATCCCACGTGCCAAAACTTATGAGACTGTGAATCCCGAGTATTCATATTATGCCGGAGCAGCTTTCGGTAACTTCCAGGCAATGTTGGCTGACATTCCGGCAACATTGGGCGAAACTATTCCTGACTTCCACAATATGGAGTTCCGCCTGAAACAACTTCGTGAGGCCGTAGCTGCCAATGCAGCCGGACGAGTAGCCGAAGTACAGTATTATCTGGATGAAATAGAAAAACGTGCAGATGAAATGTGTAAGGCCGAACGTCTGTATCGCGAAGGCAAACTGCCTAAACGCGTATGCCACTGTGATACGAAAGTGAACAACATGATGTTCGACGAAGATGGTAAAGTGCTCTGCGTAATCGATCTCGATACAGTAATGCCAAGCTTTATCTTCTCCGACTATGGAGACTTCCTGCGCACAGGAGCCAATACCGGAGATGAAGACGATAAGAATCTGGACAATGTCAATTTCAATATGGAGATATTCAAAGCATTTACTAAGGGATATCTGGAAGGAGCCGGTTCATTCCTTACTCCGATCGAAATAGAGAACCTGCCTTATGCAGCCGCTCTCTTCCCTTACATGCAATGTGTACGCTTCCTGGCAGACTATATCAACGGCGATACTTACTATAAGATCAAGTATCCCGAACACAACCTGGTACGTACCAAAGCACAGTTCAAACTATTACAAAGCGTAGAAGAACATACCCCCGAAATGGAGGCATACATCAAAGAGTGTCTGGGATAAACTTCCCATCCTTCCAGGTGTAAACTATTGAACGGCGGAGAAACGGTTTCAGTTTTTCCGCCGTTTCTTTTTCCATATATTCCGGAGTTGTCAAAGTAAAAGTCAATGTCCCATTCTCTTTGGACAGTTCTGCTTGCATCAAAGTCATATCCGCTTGCAGGCGGGCATCGATAAAGTCATAGTCGGTAGAATCGGAAGAGGTGAAGAAATCATTCATCTGAGGAACCGACGGCAAAAAGTCGGTGGCGGGAAGCTCTTTCCAGTCCGTGGTATAGAACCGGATATGACTGTCGCATGCCGGAGCGCAAACTGTAGAAACGGCGCAAACCACTTTCGTTGTGTCATTCAACGGCAATAACTTCATCTGCCAATTGCTTGCGTCAGACATTTGCAGAGACACATAATCGGGACTTAACTCCGTCATCTCCGACTTGCCCCCGAAACGGTTGGTCACCTGAGCTTTCATTTTACTTTCGATAAAATCAATACAATCTGCCCGGTTCACTGATGACAGCAACGGACAAAGCGAGTCAGGTATATTCACAAACACCGTTTTAGCTTCCTGTGCTCCGACAGAAAAGGAAGAAGAAATACCCAGAATAAATAACAGGAGGGTAAGAGTAGACTTTTTCATATCTGATAATCTTGTTTCTTTACGTTCTTATTTAGTTCCCAAATATAGGAATATCATTCCTATTAACACCAGAATAAGGTCAATCGCTTTGCTTTTTAAATTCTTTTCACGGAACACCATAGCACCGAAAAGGAAAGATACAATCACACTTCCCCGTCGAACCATCGAGACAATCGAAATCATGGAATCTTCATAGCTCAATGCATAGAAGTAAACAAAATCGGCAGCACAGAGAAAGATGGAAATAAAAATGATAGCCCAATCCCAACGGAACGGAGTAGATGACTTACGTTTCGGCCACCAAAGAAGCGCAAGAATGGGACACATAATAAACATTTGGTACACATTATACCACGACTGTACGACCATGGGAGGCAGCTGCTTCATCAGGTATTTATCATACAAGCCACTTACCGCACCCGCTACGGCTGCCAGAATAATGAAAAGTATCCACTTGTTATGTTTAAAGTCAATACCTTCCTTCTTCCCCGAACGACTCAGCATAAAAAAAGAAATAATGGCCAACATCACACCGATCCACTGATAGAGATTCAAGCGCTCGCCAAATACCAGCATGGCTCCCACAAGCACCATTACGGGACGGGTGGCATTAATCGGTCCTACAATAGTAATAGGCAGATGTTTCATCCCGAAATATCCGAGTATCCACGAGGAAAGAACAATAAATGATTTAATAATAATAAATTTATGTACTTCCCATCCCACCACCGGTACATCGAGCATAGTGCCCCCCAGCACTCCGGGCGCAAATGCCGACAACAAAATAAAAGGAAGAAATATAAGACTGGAAAAAAGTGTATTGAAAAACAACACCGGTAAAACCGCATTGTCTTTCAACGCTTTCTTTTTAAACACGTCATAAAAGCCCAGCAATGTCGCTGAGAGAAAAGCAAGAAGTAACCACATAATAGAATTCTTTAAATTAGAAGCTATAGGCTTATTCGAATATCTCCTGAGGATATTCTACATTAACCAGGAAGAGGGCATTTCCGGGAGCTGAAGTACCGGCTTTACAGCGATTCTGCTGCTCTATTATTTTACGGAAGTCATCGACTGACAGTTTGCCACGCCCCACTTCCAGAAGCGTACCGACAATGGCACGTACCATATTACGCAAAAAGCGGTCTGCCTGGATGGTAAACACCCAGGTATATTCATCCTCCTGAGTCCATTCGGCATGCATAATCTTACAAATATTGGTTTTTACATCTGTATGCAACTTACTAAAACTCGTAAAGTCCGAATAATGAAATAATGTCAGGGCTGCCTCATTCATCTTTTGAAAGTCGAGCGGATTATGTATCCGATAACGATATTGACGATTGAACGGGAATTTTACAGTAGTGATGTAATACTTGTAAGTACGTGCTGTTGCATCGAACCTTGCATGAGCATCCGGCTTTACCCGACAGACCTTATAGACCGAAATATCCTGCGGCAAAAGACGATTCAGCTTCTCAGCTACTTTATCCACATCCAAAGGTTCACCTTCGTAGTCGAAGTGGGCAACCATCAGAGACGCATGTACCCCGGCATCGGTCCGTCCCGCCCCAATCACTTCCGTATCTTTCCTCAGAAAGGTGGCAAGTGCCTTCATCAGACATTCTTGTATACTGATTCCGTTAGGCTGAATCTGCCATCCATGATAATGGGTGCCATCATAGGCTAAATAAATAAAATATCTTTGCACGCTCATTCCGTTCACTTGGTTTTTGCGTGCAAAGATACTGCTTTAATTGATAATTCAGAATGGATACTTATCAATAATTAATTGCTTTATTTGACCCACACATTCATTATCTCACCGATATACATCGTATGCAAAGATTTATCCTTCCATGCTTCTTTCAACTCCGGAGTATCAAAGGCTCCGGGAGTGATCGGCTGGGATAACATCTTCTTACATTCTATGATCATCCATGCTTCAGAGAAAGCTTTACTGCCCGAAGGAGTAGTAAGAGGAGTCAATCCGGCGCCTTTCACTTTATCAACATCTTCGCCACTATGACTACCGCAATATTTCAAAGCATCCCGATAAGTCTCTGTATAAAAGCTGATAGTATATGTATCATTCTTTTCCATCAATTGATAAGTATAGCGTGTAGGATAAATAAAACAGAATGAAACCGGCTTATTATAGAGATACCCCAGTCCGCCCCAGCTGGCTGTCATCATGTTGTATTTATCTTCCGTACCGGCTGTAATCAACATCCAATCTTCAGAGAGCATTTTAATGATATTACCCGGAATCTTATCAGCAGGAATATGTTTATACCCTGCCATAGCTCCCTGCTCCACAGCCTTTGGAAGTTCCCGATCGAACACTTCTGGAGTAACTTTAGGTTCTTTTGCCAATAGAGGAACCTCTGATTTTGCTCCTCCCAGCGTTTTCGTAACCTGCTCCGTCAAGTCATCAAACAGATCGATTGTTTTGATACGGAGTTTTCCATATTTGGCAACCACTTTCGTTTTGGCTTTATTCAATCCGGTCTCATCCGTGATCCAATCTTCCGCCTCCATCTCTGTATCATCACCATGAAAATAAGAAATGTTGTACATCTCCATCTTACAGGAACCGTCCAGGCAGTTAATCACCAGCCGGTATTTAATAGTAGCACGATCCAAGAAGAAGCTATTCGTTGCCGAAAGTTGCAAATACTCTTCACCCAAACATGCAATCTGCCCTTTTTTCTCATCAAAATAGGCGACTCTCCCCTTCTGTCCTTTTGAAGGTGTAAAACGCTTCTCTGCCCATTTTAACAAAGCATCATAGATCTGCCGTTTCGACATATCGGAAGCTTGAATTACTTCTGTAAAAATGACTTTTCCGTTGACTACGGGCACTGCACCGGCCAGATACTTACTGTTATCTTCCTGTGCACAAAGAAGCATAGGACAACAGGCCAAAAGGAACAATAAAATTCTCTTCATACATTTATAAGTGTTTTTACAGAGGCGGATTTCACTCTGAAATCTTCACGTTTGTCACTCGTTCCAACAAGAATCGATCTTTATTCCAGTGGAAGGGCTTAAACTCTGTATTGGTTTTGATCACATTGTTACGGAATATCAACCCATCTACAGATTTTGCATAAAGAATCGGTGCATCAAACGTATCGAATTCATTATCCTCAATCACGATACCTCCATCTTTACCACCATGGAAGTACTTTTGCTGATCTTTCAGATTAGGTATTTCCGGATAGATAGAGATTACTGCATTGGTAAACTGGAACATATTAGTAAGCGCATTGATAAAACGATTGCGACGAATGGTGACATCACGGCAAGCACCTGTCTCAAACCAGCCATTGCAATCGCCACACAGCAATATAGCCGTACCGGAAGTATGGTCAAACAAATTGTCCTCCACCACCGTCTTTTTAGGAGTACTGAATAGTGTACCGCGAGCACGGTTATTACGAATCGTATTACCGGCAAATAACACTTCAGGGGTCCACGTCAGGTTTTCAATACCAAAGCCACTTTTTTCGTTAATAGCAGGATCGATTGCCTCTTTAAAAGTAATGCTGAACTCACGGGCACCTCGTATCTCACCCTTATCATACGGACGAATGGCAGTAATCTGATTCTGCTTGCCAATCAACTCCATTGTTTCCGAACGTACAAACTGAACATCGTCACCCGGACGTCCCCATTCAAAGCCCCAGGATTGATCGTGCATATAACGTCCTATCAGCGTATGATCATCCACACGCTTGATGACTTTCAAATACGTACCATGTACATTAATGGCATCATCCATCATTCCTTCATACAAACCATTCTTTGAGACAATCTTTCCCTTACATCCGGAAAAGTGTGTAGCATCTGCCTGCGTTGTAAAATAGCGCGGATCATTATCGCCTTTCAGGCAGACTCCAAAACCATCAAGCGTAATATCTTCGCAAAGCTGTGCCAGCAATCCCATACCTTCGGCATAATGTACTTTGACATCCAGCAAGGAAGTATTCACATCATGCGACATGAAAATGCCCGGAGTCGGACGTCCCCATCCACGCATAGCCACCACTGTGCCGGGCACCAGACGTGCATCTTTCCACTTTGGAGAGCAAATCCGGCGGGGAGCCACTTCAAAAGCTCCCTTGGTAGGACAACCGATATCACTGGTATTATATACCACATGTTTCGTTTTGCCATCGAAAGCAATGCCCCATGAATATCTCATCACCCAGCCTTCACCCAGCCCTTCGAATACCGAATCCTTACTGATGCGGTAATCGACCCATGGTGCAGGTTCGAACGTGATTCCTTTTTCCGGATCATTCTCTACCACTTGTACTTGAGCAATATGGGGTTGTTCAAAATCAATGCTAAAGTTTTTCAATACACAATTCTCCGAACGAAGCAAAGAAACCGGAATCATTCTTCCATAAAACACAAATTCGGAACCCTGCCCGTCAATAGTCAGGTTTTTCATATCCTCCAAGGCAATCCCCACTTTTTTAGGATTGTCCTGGTCGTGATTGGAAATATAATATTCACGCACGGTAGAACCCGCTTCATGAAAATTGTAACGTCCGGCAGGAAAACGAAGTATCACTTTTTCCCCATCACGGCATTCAGCTTTAATCTTCGCTATGGCCTTACGAACCACAGGAGACGCATTTTTCTTACTATTAGCTTTCAAGCCAAACTGGGAAATGTCATAAACACGCTCTTGTGCACAAACATCCGACACGGATAAAGAGAGCAACAGACTCAGAGCAAAGAGTAGGATTGTCTTCATAGTTTTTTCTATTTCTGTTTAATAATTTAGGGTACAAATATACATTCATTTTCCGATTCTTCCATTTTTTTATTAGTTTACCTTTGCATATAAAAATCAAAGGTGTATATTTGGGAACTATATCTATAAAATAAATCATTAAACACCTATTGCCATGAGTAGTAATATTTTCCTCACCATTGCTATTGTCACAACAGGCATCTTCGCAGTACAATTTATCTTATCTATATTTTTTGGTGATATCGATGCAGATGCTGACATCGACACAGATATCAGCAGTGTGGTTTCTTTTAAGGGATTAACTCACTTTGGGATAGGATTCGGTTGGTATATGTATCTGCAGCATAACACCGAGATACAGACCTACCTGACGGGTGTCGCCATCGGACTCATATTTGTATTTGCCGTTTGGTTCTTATATAAAAAGGCTTACCAACTACAGCAGACCACGCATTCGGAAAGAACAGAACAATTGGTAGGAAGAGAATGCACTATTTATTTCAAACAGAACGAAAAGAAGTACACTGTGCAGATCAGTCGTGACGGAGCCATGAGAGAAATCGATGTTGTCACGGAATCGGGTAAATCATACCAGACGGGAGATAAAGCAACAATTACTGCTTATAAAGATGGAACTTTATATATTCAATAATTAATAAACTCAAAAAAGAGAACTATGACCCAGGAAATGATGATCATGGCTGCCATACTTGTGGCGGTAATCTTAATTACATTTATCGGTATTCTTTCACGCTACCGCAAATGTAAAAGTGACGAAGTATTAGTAGTATATGGTAAGACAGGTGGAGATAAGAAATCGGCAAAGTTATATCATGGTGGTGCCGCCTTTGTATGGCCTATTGTACAAGGATATGAATTCTTGTCAATGAAACCCATGCAGATAGACTGCAAGCTGACAGGAGCACTTTCGGCTCAAAACATCCGTGTAGATGTACCCACTACTATCACAGTAGCTATCAGCACAGATCCCGAAGTAATGCAAAATGCGGCTGAGCGTATGTTGGGATTGACCATGGACGATAAACAAAACCTGATTACAGATGTGGTTTACGGACAGATGCGTCTGGTTATTGCCGACATGACAATTGAAGAGTTGAACTCCGACCGTGATAAATTTCTTTCCAAAGTGAAAGACAACATCGATACAGAACTCCGCAAATTCGGTTTATACCTGATGAATATCAACATCAGCGATATTCGTGATGCTGCCAACTATATTGTCAACTTAGGAAAAGAGGCCGAAAGTAAAGCGCAGAACGAAGCTCAGGCCAATATTGAAGAACAGGAAAAACTGGGTGCTATCAAGATTGCCAACCAGATAAAAGAACGCGAAACCAAAGTGGCCGAAACCCGTAAAGACCAAGACATTGCCATTGCGGAAACCAAGAAGTTGCAAGAAATCTCTGTAGCCAACGCTGATAAAGACCGTATCTCTCAGGTTGCTATTGCCAATGCGGAGAAGGAATCACAGGTAGCCAAAGCGGAAGCTGAAAAAAACATCCGGATAGAACAGGCCAATACCGAAAAAGAAAGCCGCATTGCGGAACTGAATTCCGACATGGAAATCAAACAGGCAGAAGCACAAAAGAAAGCTGCCATCGGACGAAACGAAGCACAAAAAGAGATTGCGTTGTCTAACTCCGAACTAGCTGTAACCCAAGCTAATGCCGATAAACAAGCCGGTGAGGCATCCGCTAAATCGGAAGCTGCCGTGCAAACCGCTAAGGAAATAGCACAAAAAGAAGTGGAAGAGGCGAAAGCACGTAAAGTGGAATCATCTCTGAAAGCAGAAAAGATAGTTCCGGCAGAGGTTGCCCGCCAAGAGGCCATCTTACAGGCAGAAGCCGTAGCTGAGAAAATCACTCGCGAAGCGGAAGCACGTGCCAAAGCGACACTGGCACAAGCTGAAGCAGAAGCAAAAGCCATTCAATTAAAACTTGAAGCGGAGGCTGAAGGTAAGAAACGTTCATTGCTGGCCGAGGCAGAAGGTTTTGAAGCCATGGTTAAAGCAGCCGAATCGAATCCGGCGATTGCTATCCAATACAAGATGGTAGATCAGTGGAAAGAAATAGCAGGCGAACAGGTAAAAGCCTTCGAACATATAAACTTAGGCAATATCACTGTCTTCGACGGAGGAAATGGGGGCACGAGCAACTTCCTGAACACATTGGTGAAAACTGTTGCGCCGAGTTTGGGCGTGTTAGACAAATTACCTATCGGAGAAACAGTGAAAAATATGATTCATCCGGAAGAAAAGAAAGAAGAAACAGAGAAAAAATGAACCATAAATAAGTAGTAAACGATGAATAGGCTGAGCGCAGCCCGTTCATCGTTGATTCGTTCATCGTTCACCGTTTCTCACACTTAGCGTGTTGTTATGTGAAAACATCCCTGTTTCAATTCGTACTTTACATAACATTTATCCGCCTTACGAACATCCCGCAAGACTTCGGCCAATACCAGCTTTAAAGTATCAGCACTCACATCCTGAAGAGGACGTCCATCCTCATCTTCCACTTTCTTAAACCGTTTCCAACTCACATCGAATGTAGTTCCGTAAAAATGGCAAGAATTCTTCGATGCATTCCCATTTCGACGACGCAAGCGTTTTACATCATTCTCCGTCCGAAGTACGGAAGTTACAATAATTTTATTCGGATTGAGCCCCTTAGCAGTCAATGAATCCAAGAAATTTGCCCCTATCGTATCGAGTAACGCACTGGCGCGCGGCACTAAATAAGGAATAGAATGAGTGAGTGAATCTACCACATAAAAGTCATTATCGACAATATGAACCAACTTTCCATCCATCTCTTCCGCTTCTTCGCGCGAAGCCAATGGTGCAATGCCCCACGCATGTGCTGCTTTTAACTGTACATCATTCAGATCTCCAAACGAACGTTTATAGCTCACCACTCCTTTAATATTGCGCGGTTCGTTAAGCTTAAGAGACATGTCTTTCTTTTTGCAACCCGCCAGACAAGGCAATATAAAGCATAAAAAGATAGAAATTACAAAGTGGCTCCTGCACTTAGATTGATTCATAATTAGTCTTTTTTATAAGTTCCCAGAGTGCAAATATACTGGAATTGTCTTTTTCAGGAAAGAGCATCGCAAATTAATTCGGCAAGAATCTGCAAAGTATGAGAACGATTCATTAAATTTGCAGTCCATTTCACAGCATATGCGTGAACCTTTAAATTGATTCAATGATAGAAAAACTGATAGTTCTTGAGGATATTGATCCGGTCATCTTTTACGGCGTAAACAACGCCAACATACAATTAATAAAAGCTTTGTATCCAAAGCTACGCATTGTTGCCCGAGGCAATGTCATCAAAGTGCTGGGCGATGAGGAAGAAATGTGCGCTTTTGAGGAAAATATCACCAAGCTTGAAAAATATTGTGCCGAATACAATTCGCTGAAAGAAGAAGTCATTATCGACATCATTAAAGGTAATGCACCACAAGCTGAAAAAGCGGGAAATGTTATTGTATTCAGCGTCACAGGGAAACCCATCATTCCACGTAGCGAAAACCAACTGAAATTAGTGGAGGGGTTTGCCAAAAACGACATGGTATTTGCTATCGGACCGGCCGGTTCGGGCAAGACTTATACAGCGATCGCTCTGGCCGTTCGTGCACTGAAGAACAAAGAAATCAAGAAAATAATTCTCAGTCGCCCCGCGGTAGAAGCCGGTGAAAAGTTAGGCTTTCTTCCCGGAGATATGAAAGATAAAATCGATCCGTATCTACAACCACTCTATGATGCTTTACAAGACATGATTCCGGCAGCCAAGCTGAAGGAATATATGGAACTGAACATCATTCAGATCGCTCCGCTCGCTTTTATGCGCGGACGTACACTCAATGACGCAGTAGTCATCCTGGACGAAGCCCAAAATACCACTACCCAACAAATTAAAATGTTCCTCACCCGTATGGGAATGAATACCAAGATGATCATTACCGGTGACATGACCCAGATCGATCTTCCGGCCTCACAAACATCGGGATTGGTACAGGCATTGCGTATTCTAAAAGGAGTGAAAGGAATCAGCTTTGTCGAACTGAATAAAAAAGACATTGTGCGACACAAGCTTGTAGAACGTATCGTGGACGCTTACGAAAAGTTCGATAAGGAAAAGAAAGCCGAACGGGAAAAATTAAACGGTGAACGGCTTACAATAAGTAAAGAACGGCAAAACGTTGGTAATTTGTAATTCATAATTATATAAAAGTATGAAAGCATTAACAAAAACAGATTTCAACTTTCCGGGACAAAAAAGTGTGTACCACGGAAAAGTGCGTGATGTGTACAACATCAATGGCGAACAACTCGTAATGGTAGCTACCGACCGTATTTCGGCCTTTGATGTAGTGTTGCCCGAAGGTATCCCTTATAAAGGACAAATGCTGAATCAGATTGCAGCAAAATTCTTGGATGCAACCACAGACATCTGTCCGAACTGGAAACTCGCCACTCCCGACCCAATGGTTACAGTGGGAGTACTCTGCGAAGGTTTCCCGGTAGAAATGATCGTACGTGGCTATCTTTGCGGAAGCGCATGGCGTGCTTACAAAAACGGCGTACGCGAAATCTGTGGCGTAAAACTTCCTGAAGGTATGAAAGAGAACCAAAAGTTCCCTGAACCGATCGTCACTCCGACTACAAAAGCAGAAATGGGATTGCACGATGAAGATATCTCCAAAGAAGAAATCCTGGCTCAGGGACTGGCTACTCCGGAAGAATATGCCATCCTCGAAAAATATACATTAGCTTTGTTCAAACGTGGTACCGAAATAGCAGCGGAACGCGGTTTAATCTTGGTAGACACCAAATATGAATTTGGAAAGCACAACGGTACCATCTATCTGATGGACGAAATCCATACTCCGGACTCAAGCCGTTATTTCTACGCCGAAGGTTATCAGGAACGTTTTGAAAAAGGCGAAGCACAGAAACAACTTTCCAAAGAATTTGTACGTGAATGGTTGATGGAAAACGGTTTCCAAGGCAAAGAAGGACAGAAAGTTCCTGAAATGACTCCTGCTATTGTGGAAAGCATCAGCGAGCGTTATATCGAGCTGTTTGAAAACATCACCGGCGAAAAATTCGTGAAAGAGGATACCAGCAACATTGCTGAACGTATCGAAAAGAACGTAATGGCATTCCTTGCAAAATAGGAAACCTGAATCAGAAACGAATTAAGATTCACTACAGAGTATACGGAGTGTGCGGAACGTGCAGACTGTTACGATCCATAAAACTCTGTAAACTCCGTAGTGAATAAAATCGAATAAAAGAATGAACTACCCACAAGAAAAGATCAAACCTTATAGCAACGATGGGAAAAAGAGCGAACAGGTAGAACAAATGTTCGACAACATTGCCCCTGCATACGACCAGTTGAATCATACTCTATCGTTAGGGATCGACCGGAGCTGGCGGCGAAAGGCAATCAATTGGCTCAAACCTTTCCGTCCGCAACAAATAATGGATGTAGCAACCGGCACCGGTGATTTTGCTATCTTGGCATGCCATGAATTGCAACCCGAACAACTGATCGGAACAGACATTTCTGAAGGAATGATGAATGTGGGACGTGAAAAGGTAAAAAAGGAAGGTCTTTCCGAAAAAATATCTTTTGCAAGGGAAGACTGTACCTCTCTCTCGTTTGCCGACAACCGTTTCGACGCTATCACCGTCGCTTTTGGTATCCGTAATTTTGAAGATTTGGATAAAGGACTTTCTGAAATGTACCGTGTCCTCAAAACAGGCGGACATTTAGTCATTCTCGAACTGACAACTCCGGATCGTTTTCCGATGAAGCAAATGTTTACCATTTATTCTAAGATAGTTATCCCGACTCTCGGCAAATTATTATCA
This sequence comes from Bacteroides fragilis NCTC 9343, assembly GCF_000025985.1. Classification (NCBI taxonomy): domain Bacteria; kingdom Pseudomonadati; phylum Bacteroidota; class Bacteroidia; order Bacteroidales; family Bacteroidaceae; genus Bacteroides; species Bacteroides fragilis. The sequence continues at coordinate 1,032,783 of NC_003228.3, read as the reverse complement.
AAAGACAACAGTGCTTACAGCTATCTACCCCAAACGATCAAAGCTTTTCCCCAAGGAGAAGTTATGAAAAATGTTATTTCACGGGTGGGTTTCAGCCAAGTTCAGTTCAGGCGGCTGACATTTGGTATCTGTACACTTTATACGGCTACGAAATAAATATTAATTTAACATCTTCCCCCTTTATGCAAAAGTACGGTTTAATTGGCTATCCACTGAAACATTCGTTTTCCATCGGCTTTTTCAATGAAAAATTCAAATCTGAAGGCATAGATGCCGAATATGTAAACTTCGAAATTCCTGAAATCAATGATTTTATGGAGGTGATCGAAGAGAACCCCAATCTGTGCGGACTAAATGTGACAATCCCTTATAAAGAGCAGGTAATCCCCTTCCTTGATGAATTGGATAAAGACACTGCAAAAATCGGTGCGGTCAATGTTATTAAAATAATTCGTACCCCTAAAAGAAAAATAAAGCTGGTGGGATATAATTCTGATATTATAGGATTCAGCCAGTCCATTCAGCCCTTGTTGCAACCTTATCATAAAAAAGCCTTAATCCTGGGTACCGGCGGTTCGTCAAAAGCGATTTATCATGGCCTGAAGAATCTGGGTATCGACAGTGTTTTCGTATCACGCACCAAGAAAGAAGGTATGCTGACTTACGAAGAATTGACACCGGAAGTTATGGCAGAGCATACGGTGATTGTAAACTGTACCCCGGTAGGTATGTATCCGAAAGTAGACTTCTGTCCTGCCATACCTTATGAGTTGCTAACCCCAAACCATTTACTCTACGATTTGTTATATAATCCTAACATCACTCTTTTCATGAAGAAAGGAGAAGAGCATGGGGCAGTAACCAAAAATGGGCTTGAAATGCTACTATTACAAGCGTTTGCCGCATGGGAAATATGGAATAAGTAAATGAAAAAGGGAATTAAGATAGGCGTCATAACATTATTATTGCTGCTTACCGGATGTACGATAGGCGGAAGTTTTTTCATGCTCAATTATTCGCTTCGTCCGGAAGCGAAGATACGTGCCAAAAATGCTGACTCCTATCCTTTCATGTACAAGAATTATCCTTTTCTGCGTCCCTGGGTGGATAGTCTCAATCAGGCTCATGCACTTCGGGACACTTTTGTTTTAAATCCGGAAGGTATCCGGCTACATGCTTATTACATTGCGGCTCCGCAACCAACCAAAAAGACGGCAGTCATTGTACATGGTTATACAGACAATGCCATTCGCATGTTTATGATAGGTTACCTGTATAACCATGATTTGCAATACAATGTACTATTGCCCGACCTCCAACATCAGGGGGAGAGTGGTGGTCCCGCCATCCAGATGGGCTGGAAAGACCGCCTGGACGTAATGCAATGGATGCACATCGCCAACCAGATTTACGGGGACAGTACCCAAATGGTAGTACACGGTATTTCAATGGGAGGAGCTACCACCATGATGGTTTCGGGAGAGGCACAACCTTATTTCGTAAAATGTTTCGTTGAGGACTGTGGTTACACCAGTGTATGGGATGAATTTTCACATGAACTGAAATCGAGTTTTCACCTCCCGTCATTCCCACTGATGAATACAACCAGCTGGCTATGCCAGAAAAAATACGGATGGAATTTTGAAGAAGCCTCCTCTTTGAATCAAGTAAAAAAAAGTCATCTACCGATGTTTTTCATTCACGGTGACAAAGACACATACGTGCCTACATGGATGGTCTATCCTCTTTATGAAGCCAAATCGGCTCCAAAGCAACTCTGGATTGTACCGGGAGCTGCACATGCCGTATCTTATAAAGAGAACAAGGAAGAATACACCCGGAAAGTCAAAGAATTTACAGACCGCTACATTCACTGATATGAAACAGATACTCACATACCTGCTCTTTATATGGATACTCCTCCCATTAAAAGCAGAAGAAAAAATATATACCGTAGACAACATCCCTAAAGTGCACTTGCAGAACAAGATGCAGTATGTTTGTAATCCTGCCGGCATCTTGTCACAGCAAGCTTGTGACGAAATAGATGCAATGCTATATGCACTGGAACAGCAGACGGGGATTGAAACAGTTGTTGCCATAGTGCCATCGGTCGGAGATAAAGATTGCTTTGAATTCTCCCATCAGCTACTCAATCAATGGGGAGTAGGCAAAAAAGGTAAAGATAACGGACTGGTTATCTTATTGGTTACCGATCAGCGCTGTATCCAGTTTTATACCGGATACGGACTGGAAGGCATTCTGCCTGATGCCATATGCAAACGTATACAAATGCAAGAGATGATCCCCTATCTCAAGAAAGGAGAGTGGAACCAAGGAATGCTGGCAGGAGTAAAAGCTGTATGCCAGCGCTTGGACGGCTCGATGGTAAACGATGATGAAGGTCGTGGAGAAGAAGGGATATCTGTCTCCATGCTTCTCGTTGTCATCTTAGGTTTTATTACGATAGCGGGAGTGGTCGGCATACTGGCAGTACGTGCAAGTACCCGTTGCCCTAAATGTGGGAAACATCAACTCCAGCGCAGTAGCACGAAATTGATATCGAACCGTAATGGAGTAAAGACCGAGGACATTATATATACCTGCCGCAATTGCGGACATACTGTAGTCCGACGCCAACAATCGTATGACGACAATTACCGGGGACGCGGAGGAGGAGGTCCTTTCATCGGAGGATTCGGAGGAGGAAGTTTTGGATCCGGCGGTGGAGGCGGTTTCAGCGGTGGAAGCTTCGGAGGCGGTTCCGGTGGCGGTGGAGGTGCCGGCTCACGTTTCTAAAAAATCAATCCATAAAATATGCGAATCCGGAATTAAAGTTTTTGCTCCCTCTGATTTGCATGAGTCATTAATCAGTAATACAAAAAGAAACAATATGAAAAAGTCAGTTATTATCCTTATTGCCGTAGTGGCAGTTATCATTATCTGGGCTATCAGTGCCTATAACGGACTGGTATCCATGGACGAGAATGTAAGTAGCCAGTGGGCTAACGTAGAGACACAATATCAGCGCCGTGCAGATCTGATCCCCAATCTGGTCAACACGGTTAAAGGATATGCTTCGCACGAAAAAGAGACTCTCGAAGGAGTTGTAGAGGCTCGTAGTAAAGCTACCCAGATCAAAGTAGATGCCAACGATCTCACTCCGGAGAAGTTAGCCGAATATCAGAAAGCACAGGGAGCCGTCACATCCGCATTGGGCAAGCTGCTTGCCATTACCGAAAATTATCCGGACCTGAAAGCTAATCAAAATTTCCTTGAGTTACAAGCACAACTGGAAGGTACAGAAAACCGGATCAACGTTGCCCGCAAAAACTTTAACGATGCTGCACAAGCATACAATACATCTATCCGCCGTTTCCCCAAAAGCATCTTTGCTTCTGTATTCGGCTTCGAGAAACGTACCTATTTCGAAGCCGCCGAAGGAACGGAAAAAGCACCGGAAGTAAAATTCTGATCGGTCACACACATTTTTTCTCACCGGCAATGATTGTTAATGCACGATCTTACCCCAAAAAGGAGATTGTCTTCAAATAGAAAAACGAGACAGCATTACTTATTATTTGCAAGTTCCGATATAAAAATCCCCCTGCTTTGGCCTTAGTCGATCACGATACAAGGCAAGAGTCAGGGGATTTTTACATTCCCACATTCTTCATATTTCTCTTAAAACCCATTTCAGGCCCAGTCATTTTCGTGACATACAATTTTGATAGAAAAGTGGCATCCACTCAGGATATTAATTACAAAACAAAATATTTTTTTGTCTATATTCCTAAAGCAGCGGTAGAAAATCTATTTCAGGCGGCAACTAAAGTCCATCTTTAACCGTCAAAACAAAGAATCGTCGAAAGAGCTTCCTTTCCCCACAAACAATTCAGAAACGGTACACAAAATTCTTTTAAACTTTTCATTTCAAACTTCAAATTAAAGAATGAACCCTCTCCCCCATCATATTACCGGATCGTTATATCCTCCAATTTGTTGGCTATAAGGAAAAAAAGCTGTACTTTTGCCGTTGTATACAAAATCCAAATAACTCATGAGTAATCAACGATACATGATGCGAGGCGTCAGCGCATCAAAAGAAGATGTGCACAATGCCATCAAGAACATCGACAAAGGAATTTTTCCACAAGCATTCTGTAAAATAATCCCTGATATTTTGGGTGGGGACCCTGAATATTGTAATATCATGCATGCTGATGGTGCAGGAACCAAATCGAGCCTGGCCTATATGTATTGGAAAGAAACGGGAGATCTCTCCGTTTGGAAGGGTATTGCACAAGATGCACTGATCATGAACATAGACGACCTGCTTTGTGTGGGTGCCGTTGACAATATTCTTGTATCCTCTACTATCGGACGTAACAAGTTGCTTATCCCCGGAGAAGTAATTTCTGCCATCATTAACGGAACAGACGAATTGCTGGCCGAACTTCGTGAAATGGGAGTAGGCGTATATGCCACCGGAGGTGAAACAGCCGATGTAGGTGATCTCGTCCGCACTATTATCGTAGACAGTACAGTGACATGCCGCATGAAACGTGCAGATATTATCAACAATGCCAATATCCGTCCGGGAGATGTCATTGTGGGACTTGCCTCTCATGGACAGGCCACTTATGAAAAAGAATATAATGGCGGTATGGGCAGCAATGGACTGACTTCCGCCCGTCATGATGTATTCGCCAAGTATCTGGCTGAGAAATATCCCGAAAGCTATGACGCCGCAGTACCTGAGGAACTGGTTTATTCGGGCGGACTAAAACTGACAGATACAGTAGAAGGATCTCCGATCGATGCCGGAAAACTCGTACTCTCTCCTACCCGCACCTACGCACCGGTAGTGAAAAAATTGCTTGATGCACTGCGTCCCGAGATTCACGGAATGGTGCACTGTTCAGGTGGGGCACAAACGAAAGTATTGCACTTTGTAGGCGACGTACGTGTAGTCAAAGATAACCTTTTCCCTGTACCTCCATTGTTCAGAACCATTCAGGAACAAAGCGGTACCGACTGGGCTGAAATGTATAAGGTATTCAACATGGGACACCGCCTCGAAGTATATCTCTCTCCGGAACATGCAGCCGAAGTGATCGCCATCAGTGACTCCTTCGGTATCCCGGCACAAATTGTGGGACGTATTGAAGAGAGTGATAAAAAAGAACTGATTATCAAAAGTGAATTCGGTGAATTCAGATATTAATGTATAGGAAAGAATCGATCTGTAAAATCACAAATCCCAGAGAAATAGAAGAAAAAGAAATAGATGGCAGACAACAATAGTATATTAGAAAAGCTCGACGGCCTTGTAGCCCGTTTCGAAGAGGTGTCTACCCTTATTACTGACCCGGCAGTGATTGCCGACCAGAAACGATACGTAAAACTGACCAAAGAATACAAGGAGCTGGACGACTTGATGAAAGCCCGTAAAGAATACATGCAACTACTGGCTAACATCGAAGAAGCTAAAGATATTCTCTCAAACGAATCGGATGCTGATATGAGAGAAATGGCAAAAGAGGAAATGGACAACAGCCAGGAGCGTCTCCCTGTATTGGAAGAGGAAATCAAATTATTACTGGTACCGGCCGACCCTCAGGATGGTAAGAATGCCATTCTTGAAATACGTGGCGGTACAGGTGGTGATGAAGCTGCGATCTTCGCAGGCGACCTTTTCCGGATGTACGCCAAATTCTGTGAAACGAAAGGTTGGAAAATGGAAGTATCCAGTGCCAATGAAGGCGCTGCCGGCGGATATAAGGAGATCATTTGCAGCGTTACAGGCGATAATGTATACGGTACACTAAAATACGAATCGGGAGTACACCGTGTTCAACGAGTACCTGCAACAGAGACCCAGGGACGTGTACACACTTCGGCAGCCTCGGTAGCCGTACTACCCGAAGCCGAAGAGTTCGATGTAGTGATCAACGAAGGTGAAATCAAATGGGATACTTTCCGTTCCGGAGGTGCAGGTGGACAGAACGTCAACAAGGTTGAATCGGGTGTCCGTTTGCGCTACATTTGGAAGAATCCGAATACAGGAGTAGCAGAAGAGATCTTAATTGAATGTACCGAAACCCGCGACCAACCGAAAAACAAAGAGCGCGCCCTGGCACGCCTCCGTACGTTTATCTATGACAAGGAACATCAGAAGTATATCGACGATATTGCTTCAAAGCGTAAAACAATGGTTTCGACAGGTGACCGTTCGGCTAAAATCCGCACTTATAATTATCCGCAGGGACGCATCACCGACCACCGCATCAACTATACCATTTATAACCTGGCTGCCTTTATGGACGGCGATATTCAGGAATGTATCGATAAACTGACTGTGGCCGAAAATGCGGAGCGCTTGAAAGAGAGTGAATTGTAACGGACGGTTACTTCAATTGTAAATCGTAAATTTGTAAATTAAGTAAAGATGAACAAGCAATCATTATTTGAAAACATCAAACGCAAAAAATCATTTCTTTGCGTAGGACTTGACACAGATATCAAGAAGATACCCGATCACCTGTTGGATGATCCGGATCCCATCTTCGCTTTCAATAAAGCAATTGTCGATGCAACGGCTGACTATTGCATCGCTTATAAACCCAATCTGGCCTTCTACGAAAGTATGGGTGTAAAAGGATGGATCGCTTTTGAAAAGACCGTGAACTACATCAAGGAGAATTATCCCGATCAGTTTATCATCGCCGATGCCAAACGTGGTGACATAGGCAATACCTCAGCAATGTATGCCCGTACTTTCTTCGAGGAACTGGACATCGACTCTGTCACTGTAGCTCCTTATATGGGAGAAGACAGCGTTACTCCATTCCTGTCTTATGAAGGCAAGTGGGTAATCTTGCTGGCACTGACTTCAAATAAAGGTTCTCATGACTTCCAGCTGACAGAAGATGCCAACGGCGAACGTCTGTTCGAAAAAGTGCTAAAAAAATCACAGGAATGGGCTAACGACGAACAAATGATGTATGTAGTAGGTGCCACTCAGGGACGTGCTTTCGAAGATATTCGTAAAATTGTCCCCAATCACTTCCTCTTGGTCCCGGGTATCGGTGCTCAGGGAGGTTCTCTCGAAGAAGTATGCAAATATGGTATGAACAGCACCTGTGGACTTATTGTGAATTCCTCTCGCGGAATTATTTATGTAGATAAAACAGAGAATTTTGCCGCTGCCGCCCGTGCTGCTGCCAAAGAAGTGCAAGAGCAAATGGCAGAACAGCTGAAAGCTATTTTATAATGCCTCACGAACGGAAGATTATCAATGATCCGGTATTCGGGTTTATCAACATACCAAAGGGGTTGCTGTACGACATCGTACGGCATCCCCTTTTGCAGCGCTTAAACCGCATCAAGCAAGTAGGACTTTCGTCTGTTGTTTATCCCGGTGCACAGCATACCCGCTTTCAACACTCTCTGGGTGCCTTCTACCTGATGAGCGAGGCCATCACACAACTGGCTTCCAAAGGTAACTTTATATTCGACAGTGAAGCCGAAGCCGTACAGGCAGCCATCCTGTTGCACGACATCGGTCACGGTCCTTTCTCGCATGTACTTGAAGATACCATTGTCAAAGGAGTATCTCACGAAGAAATCTCTTTGATGCTGATGGAGCGGATGAACAGGGAGATGAACGGACAGCTGAGTTTGGCTATCCAGATATTCAAAGATGAATATCCCAAACGTTTCTTACATCAGTTAGTAAGCGGACAACTGGACATGGACCGTTTAGATTACCTGCGTCGTGATAGCTTCTACACCGGAGTCTCGGAAGGAAACATCGGTTCGGCCCGTATCATCAAAATGCTTGATGTGGCAGACGATCATCTGGTAGTGGAATCCAAAGGAATCTATTCCATAGAAAATTTCCTGACTGCAAGGCGATTGATGTATTGGCAGGTTTATCTGCACAAAACATCGGTAGCTTATGAACGAATGTTGATCAGTGCCCTGTTACGTGCCAAAGAACTCGCTTCGAAAGGAGTCGAATTATTTGCTTCACCGGCATTGAAATTTTTTCTGTATAATCACATCGATCCGGAAGTGTTTTACAATAACCCGGACTGTCTGGAGAACTTTATTCAATTGGACGATAATGACATCTGGACAGCTTTAAAGGTATGGAGTACCCACACGGATAAGGTTTTATCTACATTAAGCCTGGGTATGATTAATCGCAACATCTTCAAGGTGGAGATATGCTCCGAACCTATTAGTGAAGAACGAAAAAAAGAATTGACTTTACTGATCAGCCGACAATTAGGCATTACTCTTTCCGAAGCGGACTATTTTGTCTCTACCCCCAGTATCGAAAAGAACATGTATGATTCGGCTGATGACAGCATTGATATTATTTATAAGGACGGAACAATAAAAAATATTGCAGAAGCATCGGACATGCTAAACATTTCATTGCTCTCTAAAAAGGTAAAGAAATACTATATCTGCTACTTGCGTTGGGATAGATAAGTATAAAATATTCATCAAAGAGTAAGGATATATAAAAAAAAAGTCCGTTATTTGCGTACTAATTAAATTTTAAAGTAAGATTATGGAGTTCTCGGCTAAGCAAATTGCAGCATTTATCCAAGGGGAAATTATAGGTGACGAAAACGCTACTGTACATACATTCGCAAAGATAGAAGAAGGAATACCAGGCGCTATCTCTTTCCTTTCCAATCCGAAATATACACCTTATATATATGAGACTAAAGCTAGCATTGTGTTGGTGAACAAAGATTTTACTCCCGAACAAGAAGTAAAAGCAACGTTAATCAAAGTAGACAATGCTTACGAGAGCCTTGCCAAGTTGCTCAATCTGTATGAAATGAGCAAACCCAAAAGAACCGGTATTGACGAACGTGCCTATGTAGCGGAAACCGCTAAAATAGGAAAAGACGTATATATAGCTCCTTTCGCTTGCATCGGTGATCATGCGGAAGTAGGAGACAACACAGTGATTCATCCGCATGCCACTGTGGGAGGTGGTGCCAAGATAGGCAGCAATTGTATCTTGTACGCCAACTCGACTGTATACCATGATTGCCGGGTAGGTAATAACTGTATTCTGCATGCGGGATGCGTGATCGGAGCAGACGGTTTCGGTTTTGCCCCTACCCCACAAGGATACGAAAAAATTCCCCAAATCGGTATTGTTATCCTGGAAGACAATGTAGAAGTCGGCGCCAATACTTGCATCGACCGTGCAACCATGGGAGCAACCGTTATTCATAGCGGAGTAAAGTTGGACAATCTGGTCCAGATAGCCCACAACGATGAAATAGGTTCGCATACCGTCATGGCTGCCCAAGTGGGCATCGCAGGTTCTACCAAGGTAGGCGAATGGTGTATGTTCGGCGGACAAGTAGGCATTGCCGGACATCTCAAAATAGGCAACCAAGTGAATCTGGGAGCCCAATCGGGTGTTCCCGGAAATATAAAATCCGGTAGCCAACTTATCGGAACTCCCCCTATGGAGCTAAAACAATTTTTCAAAGCATCCATTGTACAAAAAAGCCTTCCGGAGATGCAGATTGAGTTACGCAATCTCCGCAAAGAAATAGAAGAATTAAAACAACAATTAAATAAGTAACCAATGCTGAAACAAAAAACTCTGAAAGAGAGCTTTTCACTGAGAGGAAAAGGTCTTCACACTGGACTTGACCTGACTGTTACGTTTAACCCCGCCCCGGATAACCATGGCTACAAAATACAGCGTACGGATCTGGAAGGGCAACCCATTATCGATGCCGTAGCCGACAATGTAGGTGAAACGACAAGAGGGACCGTGCTGTCAAAAAATGGAGTAAAAGTAAGCACAGTTGAACATGGAATGGCAGCTCTATATGCCTTGGGCATCGATAACTGTCTGATCCAAGTCAACGGACCGGAATTTCCGATTCTGGACGGAAGTGCACAATATTATGTACAAGAAATAGAGAAAGTAGGAATCGAAGAACAAAATGCCGTTAAAGATTTCTATATCATCAAATCAAAAATAGAATTCCGTGACGAGGAGACAGGATCGTCTATCATCGTACTTCCTGATGAGAACTTCAGCCTGAACGTATTGGTATCTTACGATTCAACCATCATCCCCAACCAGTTTGCCACACTGGAGGATATGAAGAAGTTCAAAGATGAAATTGCCCCCAGCCGTACCTTTGTATTTGTCCGTGAAATCGAGCCACTGTTGTCGGCCGGACTCATCAAGGGTGGCGATCTGGACAATGCCATCGTTATCTACGAACGTGAAATGTCCCAGGAAAACTATGACAAGCTGGCCGATGTCATGAGAGTCCCTCACATGGATGCCAAGCTGTTGGGATACATTAACCACAAACCTCTGGTATGGCCCAACGAATGTGCCCGCCATAAATTGTTGGATGTCATCGGCGATCTTGCTCTGATCGGTAAACCCATTAAAGGAAGAATCATTGCTACGCGTCCCGGACACACCATCAATAATAAATTCGCACGTCAGATGCGCAAAGAAATTCGCCTGCACGAGATACAGGCGCCTACCTATGATTGCAACCGTGCTCCGATTATGGATGTGAACCGCATCCGTGAACTACTCCCCCACCGTTATCCATTCCAATTGGTAGATAAGGTGATCGAAATTGGTGCCAACTACATTGTTGGTGTAAAAAACGTAACCTCCAACGAACCCTTCTTTCAGGGACACTTCCCTCAGGAACCTGTGATGCCAGGTGTACTGCAAATTGAAGCAATGGCTCAAATCGGCGGATTACTCGTTCTGAATTCAGTAGATGAGCCGGAGCGTTATTCTACTTATTTCATGAAAATCGATGGTGTGAAGTTCCGTCAGAAGGTAGTTCCGGGCGATACCCTGATATTCCGTGTTGAGTTATTGGCTCCTATCCGCCGGGGCATTTCAACCATGAAAGGCTATGCTTTCGTTGGTGAAAAAGTAGTCTGTGAATGCGAATTCATGGCTCAAATAGTAAAAAACAAATAATTTATTAAGCATGATAAGTCCCTTAGCGTATATTCATCCCGAAGCAAAAATCGGTGAAAACGTAGAGATAGCTCCTTTTGTGTACATTGATAGAAATGTAGTCATCGGAGATAACAATAAAATTATGGCTAATGCCAACATCCTGTACGGTTCACGTATCGGTAACGGAAATACAATCTTTCCGGGAGCCGTTATCGGAGCAATCCCACAAGATTTGAAATTCAAAGGTGAAGAAAGTACAGCCGAAATAGGTGACAATAACCTGATTCGTGAAAACGTGACCATCAACCGAGGTACAGCAGCTAAAGGCAGAACCATTGTAGGTAACAACAACCTATTGATGGAAGGCGTCCATGTGGCCCACGATGCATTGATCGGCAACGGTTGTATCGTTGGTAACTCCACCAAAATGGCCGGAGAAATCATCATCGATGACAATGCCATCATCAGTGCCAATGTGTTAATGCACCAATTTTGCCGGGTAGGCGGATACGTCATGATTCAGGGAGGATGCCGTTTCAGTAAAGATATTCCTCCGTATATCATAGCCGGACGCGAACCTATCGCTTACAGTGGAATCAACATCATCGGACTCCGTCGTCGTGGTTTTTCGAACGAGATTATAGAGAATATCCACAATGCCTACCGCATCATTTATCAAAGCGGACTCAACACTTCGGATGCTCTCACAAAGGTTGAAGCAGAAGTGCCGGCCAGCCCCGAAATAGAATACATCGTTGATTTTATTCGCAACTCGGAACGGGGAATTATCAGGTAAATAAATAGAAATCAATAAGAAGAGGAGGATGTTTTCCAAGCATCCTCCTTTTTTGTGGAATAAACCCAGCCATCTTATTTGCAATCTTTCGGTTTTTTATTACTTTTACGCCATCAATAAAACAGTAACAACTATGATATACAGATTTACCATTATATCTGATGAGGTTGACGATTTCGTCAGAGAGATACAGATTGACCCGGAAGCTACTTTCTTCGATCTTCATGAAGCTATCCTGAAAGCAGCAAACTATACAAACGACCAGATGACTTCTTTCTTTATCTGTGATGATGACTGGGAAAAAGAAAAAGAAATTACACTGGAAGAGATGGACAATAATCCGGAAATGGACAGCTGGATTATGAAAGAGACCCGCCTCAACGAGTTGATTGAAGATGAAAAGCAAAAATTGCTTTACGTATTCGATTACATGACTGAACGTTGTTTCTTCATCGAATTGTCCGAAATCATCACCGGAAAAGAAATAAAAGGTGCTAAATGTACTAAGAAATCGGGTGAAGCCCCCAAGCAAACAGTCGATTTCGAAGAGATGGCAGCCGGAGGAGGCTCACTCGATCTGGATGAAAACTTCTACGGTGACCAGGACTTCGATATGGAAGACTTTGATGCCGAAGGATTTGATGTAAATGACGGTGCAGCCGGAGGTGGAAGTTCATACGACGAAGATAAATTTTGAATAATATGCCCATGTGACCACATCCGGTGGGTTATGACATCTTACTACCCGCCCCCTATGCTGTCACATGGGTACATTATCACATGACCAATCGTTATGACTGCCAAAACTTTAATTGTACTTATAGGTCCTACAGGTGTAGGAAAAACGGAGTTAAGCCTCCGCATAGCAGAATATTTCAAGACGAGTATCATTTCGTCTGACTCCCGACAGTTATACGCCGAACTTAAGATAGGAACGGCTGCTCCGACCCCGGAGCAATTAAAACGGGTTCCACACTACTTTGTAGGTACCCTGCAACTTACCGATTATTACAGTGCCGCCCAATACGAGACGGAAGTAATGAGTGTTCTCGAACAGTTATTTCAACAACATCATGTCGTCCTGCTCACCGGAGGCTCTATGATGTATGTGGATGCCATCTGCAAAGGCATTGATGACATACCGACAGTAGATGCCGAGACTCGTGAGCTCTTGCTACATAAATATGACACAGAAGGACTCGATAATCTCTGTGCCGAACTGAAGCTACTGGATCCGGAGTACTATAAAATTGTAGATTTAAAAAATCCCAAACGAGTCATCCACGCCTTGGAAATCTGTTACATGACAGGGAAAACTTATACCTCTTTCCGTACACAACAAAAAAAGGAACGCCCGTTCCACATCCTAAAAATAGGACTGACGCGAGATCGCGCCGAATTATATGATCGCATCAACCGTCGTGTAGACCAGATGATGGACGAAGGATTGCTGGAAGAAGCCCGCTCCGTATATGCCCACCGAGAGTTGAACTCCCTGAACACTGTAGGCTATAAGGAAATATTTAAATATCTGGATGGAGAGTGGGATCTTGACTTCGCTATCGAAAAAATAAAACAGAACTCACGTATCTACTCACGCAAACAAATGACCTGGTTCAAACGGGATGAAGAGATCAGATGGTTCCATCCTGAACAAGAGAAAGAAATATTATCGTATCTTCAGGCCTCAATTAAATAAACAGGTTTATATAGAAGATGAATTCTTAACAAAGAAGCGAAAAAAGCCAGATAAAATAAAAAGAGTTGCAAAGGAAGCGTTATTACATAATATTTTTAGTATCTTTACCGATAATAAGAATATCCCTTAAAAGTTAACACTATGCGAAAACGAGTACTTTTCTTACCCGGCATTGCAGCGCCCATTGTCTTGCGCATAATCACTACAATTAAATTCAATCTTCAATTTTTTATCCAATATCGGGGCATTGACACCAATCGGATACGAATATAATAATGGATATAATCGCATGCGAATATGATTTTAGTGCAGATATTAGTCAAAGACCTCTTTAATATGATAAAAAAAATATTTTTCTCCAGCTTCCTATTGATTATAATGTTCTGCGGATGTATGACCCAGAATGAAATAACAGGTTCGGTCGCAAAGTTAGAAACAGTAGAAAAAGTAGTGGATGACACTCTTTTCCTAAAAAATCCTCAAGTCTTCTGCTTGGAAACCAAAGACAATGCATTGATAAAGCGTATAAATCGGGTAATAGAATGGAAAAACACCTATTATATTTTAGATAAATCCATGAAGCAAGTGTTGGCTTTCAATGACAAAGGCAGACACCTATTTACCATACACCGTGTAGGGATAGGTAAAGGAGAATATGGAAGCATACTGGATATAGCCATAGACAGGCAAAATGAAAATTTAGTATTCCTGGCTGACCCGACCTCACTGATATATTATGACTTACAAGGAAACTTCATTAAAACTACCAAACTACAAGGATACTATCATTCAATAGCAATTGACAACGGAGTGACATATTTAGAAAATGCCACATATATTAATAATCAGTTATCCACATCATCCATCACAGTAATAGCCCCGGACAACCAAAAGACTGAACTATTAAAACCACTCCGAGAAATAGCTCCTTATTGTTTTATCGGAGGAAGCCGGCTGAATGGAACCACTCCTATTGTATTTACCAGAAAATTCGATAACACCATCTACCAACTGGAAGACGGAAAGATAACCCCTTACTACTCTTTCGATTTTATGAACGAGAATTTTCCGGAAGCTGCTAAAGACAAAGAATACACCTGTCGTGAGCTTAATAAATTCACCTGGGATCGATATGTATATTTAATGGCTAATGTGGCAAATGCTCCCCAGTATTTAATGTTCAGTACGAATCTGTTCGGTGTATATGTATTTGATAAAACGCAAAACAAATTATTGAAATACAATAAGATACGAAATACGGGATACCAAACAGACTTACACCAATACATACCGGTGGAAGGAGCCAACAACCGTGTATTCTTCACGGTTTATCCTACGACCCTGTTCAGCCTCAAAGCTATCGTAGACAATCATCCATCTTTCAAGGATAAAATGTCCGATAAACTATATAAATTGACAGAATCATTGGACAGCGACTCTAATCCTGTCATTTTCAGCTATCAGATAAAATAAATATTTGACAATAGGATATATCTCCAACGCCACCGATTACCCAAACGGTTATCCCGGTTTACGTAATCGGTGGTAAACAAACTGTTATCTCTCTTTTATTTTTCCAGATTCTCCAGATCGATTTCCACGATCAGCTCTGTTCCTTTTCCCGGAGCAGAGTTCAAAGTCAGAGTTCCCCTCAGGTTTTCCACACGCTCTTTTATGATAGTAAGACCAATTCCCGTCTTCCCGGTCTGTTGCTCAAATCCTCTTCCATTATCCGAAACCGTCAATTTCACCTTGTTATCTTCCCGCACCAGGATAATCTTCACCAGCGTGGCTTGTGCATGCTTCAACGAGTTACCAACAGCTTCCTGTACAATTCGATAGATCTCCAGCGACACCTTCTGCGATAAATTGTCAAAGTTATCCTCCGGTTCGAGCAACAGCTCCAGTTCGGTCTGCCCCGGCTGATTATGCTGATATACATAATCCTGAAGAATCTCCGATAACGAAGCGTATTTGAAAATAGGTGGCATCAGGTCATGCGAAATGCCCCGTACTTCCGCTTGCAAAGTTTGTAACGTGTCCATGATCTCCTCACAGCTACTTGTTCCATCGGTGATTTTCATCTTGATGGCCAATAATTCATTGGAAACATTATCATGAAGTTCCTTCGCCAATCGCTTTCTTTCCACCTCAAGACCTTCCAGATAATATTGAACTTTACGCTGTTGCGCTTCATGCACTAAAGACTGGAACTCCCGTTCCCTTTCCTCAAGTTTTGTCTTCTGCAACTTAACCAGAAGTTCAGCTTCCTGCTGCTTTAGTTTGGCAATCTGCAACATTCCTTCATGAATACGCTGGCGCGAACGATAGCGTTTCAAAAGTAAAAAGATAGTGACCAGTGCCAGAACAATAAGAATGGCCGAAAGAATATTAATCCGTCGGTTCTTTTCGTTAATAGCGGACAATTGCTCCACAACCCGTTCCTTTTCATTCAGATTATATTGTGTCCGTAATTTCTGGATCGTCTTATTGCTATTTTTGTCAAACAAGCGAGTTTCATATTTCAGTGAATTACGGGCTGCCTCCAAAGCCTTATTATAAAGTTCCTGCTTCTCGTATACCTTAGCCAACAGTGTATAGAATTCAATCAAAGCATGATAGTAATCCACCTCCTGCTCTTCATCCATCCGCTTCAACTCACGCAGTCCGTCCTGTAAATGTTGTTCGGCCAATTCATAATCAGCCTGATAATAGGCAATTACTCCCGAAACATAACTGACCGAAACATTGGCATCGATCTTTTTAGGATTCATCAGTTTCTTACCCGTTTCAAAGCACTGTTCGGCTTCCTTGATTTTTCCCGCCTCACTGTAAACTATTGCCTGGTGCAAATAATTGTCGGATATGACATATCCCACGTCATAAGGATTTTCGGTGGATGTGTAGACCTTAAAAGCCTCCTGGTTATACTTCGTCACAGAATCCAGCAAATCCACCCGGTGTTCATTCTGATATAAGGCATAAAAGTATTTCGCCTTTATGGTCCACTTCAATATCTGCTGAAAAGGGAAATCTACCGGTAAGTCTTTCATCGCTTCCGACAATTCATGTAATCCCTCATCATCTTGCCACATCGAGTAAATGATAGACAGATCATAATAAATCTCCGTTAAGATGGCCGGCTTCATTTCATTGCGATTAAAATACTCAGCAGCCTGATAATAATTCTCATGTGCCTGTTCCATCAGGTTCTTATCCGAATAATAGATTCCGGCAATGTAGTGCATCATACCGGAAATATTGTTGTTTTCAAACTTTCCCTTATTCATAAAAGCACTGTCCAGATAGTTTTTAGCCTCAGTCATATGTCCAAGTTGATTTTCGAACATGGCTACAATGGAATAAAGACGGGTAATGACCGCCTTATCCTCCACCTCTTTCGCTTCCGGAATCAATTGCTTCAGCACGGCAATCTGATGCTCCCGTGAAAGATATTCGATATCCCCGGTCATATAATAACGTTCCATCAAAGGAATCTTTTTATTTTTCATCAGATTCATTATCGAATCATACTGTGCGGCATCGTCTTGTGCATCGGCCGCTATAACGCAGCAAAATAGAAATAGAAAAACGGATAATAATCTCTTCATAAATACATAATGGTTAAAGTGTAATCCTCCGACTCGGAATAAACATGGCTTCAGAGTCCAAACAGTTCGTTATATCGTTGGCTAATATACGAATCTATTTCATTATATAATTGATAAAGTTCTTTCAAATCGATATTTTCCCGTTTTTTTCCATCCTTCCGACCGGGGATAGAAGGCTTATCCTCCATGGTGAGTTTTGACACATTGGTCTGTGGGAGTAGCACCCCACAATAAATATTTTTTAGTCTGCCGGATTCAATGTCACGTTTACCTCCGGAGCCACAGCCTTTTCAACTGTTGTCATGCCCGTATATGAAATACGGAGCATAGCGTTCTTGGGAGCCAAAAGAACAAAACGTCCATAAGCATCAGACATTGTTCCCGAGACGGTTCCCGAAATAAATACAGATGCCCCCGCCAATGGCTTATCCAGATGATCTTTGACCACTCCTACAACCTTCACCCCGTCTTCCGGATCCGAAGCAGAAAGAGACAGCACATTTTGCACATCCTTTCCTTTCAGTGTAATCAGAATTACGCCATGTTTGGCCTTATCTCCATATATGGCTGTCGACGCTTCGTCTTTCAGAACACTGATAGACTCAATCATATCCGGATTGATATCCCGTTGCATCTGCTCGCCGGTTATCTCTTTTCCATCCACAAGGATCAAGGGCTGAGGTTGAGAACCGGCATTTCTAACCGAAAACAAATCCATCCCGCTTCTTTTCATCCCATCCGTTATGGTTACTTTCGAGTGCGTAGGTACCGTTTCCAACCGGGATACTTCAAAAGCCTCTTCTTTCGGAGCATCTTTTTTCACAGTATCTTTCAACACCTCAACCTTTTTTTCAGGCACTTTAGTCCCTACTATTTGCACGAAATCATTCACTTTCACGGCCGAGATTTCATCCATCTTACCCGAAATCTCAGGACGGGCAAATGCAGTCACAGCAATGGCGGCCAAAGGAAGTACATACAAGTACTTCAATCGTGCCCATGGATTTGACTTTTCTTTTAACATCATAGTGATACGTTTTTTAAGTTTACTGTGATTAAAGCTGTTGGCCATAGAGTAGAGCCTTGTGCCAACAGCTTTTTTTATCAGTAGCAACTGATATTGCCTGGCATTAACTCCCTCTCTGATAACAGACTCATCCGCTTCATACTCATGAATATTCTGAAGTTCCTGCTTTAATAGCCAGGAAGCCGGATTGAACCATTGAAAGAAAATACAGATATCGGCAATCAGCAAATCGACAGAGTGACGATTACGAACATGTGCTGCCTCATGAATGAGTATCTCTCTGCCATCCTCCTCCAAATCCACTTTAGAGATAACAATATACTTCATCCAGCTGAAAGGTGAAATCTTTTGTTGATGAATCACTAAGGTCATTCCGTTTTCCATCTTCTCTTTCTCCCCTGACCTCAGCAGCATCAACAGACGCCCCAAAGAATAAATATGCCGGCAGGCGAAAAAGAGAACTCCTGATAAATAAACCATCAAAAGAATCTGTATGCCGGATAAAGTCACCGCTTCGGCAGGTGTCACCTCCGATACCGGCATATCTGCCATCATCAATAATTGTTCGATAGTAAGCATCGTCTGATGTACTTCTGTCTGTTCGATAGTAGTCAGTTGAACAAGAGGCAACAACAGAGACAGCAACAACAGAGTCAACAGAGCGATCCTGTTAAATCGGTGAAATGTCTCCTTGCTCAATAACAAGCGGTAAAACAGATAAAAACCTGCCAGGCAAACAGAAGACTTTACTATATAAACGAAAAAGAGTCCCATCATATCCGCATCATTTAATTATTCTTCGTTCTTTTGCTCCACCTCCTGAATCAACTTCTTGAGGTCGTCAAGCGAAATATCTTCTTCCTTCACCAATGACGACACAGCACTGAGATACGAATTATTGAAATACTTGCTAATTACACTTTTCAGCGTACGTTTACTAAAGTCCGATTCGCTGACTACCGCATAATACTGATAGGTATTGCCATAAGTATGATGTGCTAAAAAGCCCTTCTCTTCCAATCCGCGCACAATTGTAGACAAAGTATTGAAATGTGGTCTTGGCTCATCATAAAATGCCAGTATCTCTTTCACAAACAAAGGACCCTTCTCCCAGAAAAATCCCATAATCTCTTCTTCTTTTGCTGTTAATCTTTTCATAACCTTTTCTTCATTTGAACACAAATAACGAAAAGATTTAGTTCAAAAACTAATTTCAGCAGTTAATTAAAACTAAAGCGGATAGTTTCATGATAAAGCATATACAGCAAAACATTACCAGCCGATAAAGTGTTATTTCATACATTTTTTAACCGTTTGCTATGCTAAATCAAAAATAATTCTCACCTTTGTGATGCGTTATATAATTTTTTAAGCAGAGATAGAGAAATAAATATTTCTTTGTCTTACTTTAGCTACGGGCATATGATCGTATATGTCCGCAGCTTTTGGATAAAACGGCTCTGTCCCCGTGTCCAACTCCGTAATGGGTTGGCATATATTTATTTCTTGCTCTGCATGAAATTATATAACGCAAACGGGTCAGCAGGGCCGTTCATTTTTCCCTGCCTATTACGTTTAAGCCATGGGCAAACCTATTATCAGAATTTTATATTTCCAACGCCGGGGAATCGACGCCAATGGTTATTACAGATTGAATTACATCATTCAGCGAGGCAGAAAGATTCTATACTATGCCACAGAAACCAAGGACTTTGAATATTCAGACTGTTTCACTTCTTCCTGTTTAGCCGAACGGAAAGAAACGATTCTCGATACAGCCCAATACATCTTCAAAGTTCACAAGGTGAGATATTCCCGCCTGATACTAAGTCCAAGCTACTCATATATCACTAAGTATAAATCCCGTATCCGGCAGATCTGCACCGCCACCCGATTTTGTAAATCAGACATCATTTGGACGATGTGTCCCCGGAGTTTCATACCTATTTCAAAGATTCCATTTTCATTTTAGTTTTTTCTTTCAGTTTGAACCTTTATATACATTCTTAAATCCAGATCTCTACAACAAACTCAACCAGTTGATGCGAACCGCTGTTTCTTTATTGCCCCCCGTAAAGAGCAGCGGTTCTTTTTATCCTGCCAATTAAGTAAATAAACATCTTAATTTTGCTATACTTATAAAGCATCGTATATCAATATCTTACTTCTTATCTCAGCACCTTTATCCCGGTCCGCGTACCGGGGCTTATGGGCTCAGGTACACGGGACGAAATAAGGACTGCACCATTTCCTAATTAAACAACGAAAAAACAAAATACTTTAAAAGGTATATTTGCTTAAGAAGTGTGCAATCTATATCTGTAGTTCAGATACTTACGTGAAATATCACCTTAAAACAGAGGGTGGAAGATGGAAGATCGATTTTTTGAGGGTTCTTCTTCAAATTTGGTGGTAAGTTTTCTTTTACTCATGGAATCTAATTCAGTTTTCGGAAGGGTAAGCCCTCGTTTATAGTTGACAAAAAAGCAGGTATCCCGGTTTTCGCCCGCAGAGTCCATCCGTGAGGTGAAGAAGCTAATCTTAGACTAAAACTTCTGAAAATCAACATCTTTAAAAAGTAAGATTTCTATCCTCAAAAGCTTTGTTTTAACAAAGAGTTAAAGCTTGTTCTTTGGATGTGAATAAGAAGTTCTTTAAATGCAAAAGACTTGTTATTTGCGCACAAGAACCTGACAACCTGCAAAAGACGTTAACAATGTTAATTGAAAAAAGGTATAAGGAGGAAGATACCGGTTCAGACGGCGTAAACTCACTTCCGAAACTTAAGCTATCTTATTCAGCCGGTGTCTGTTTTTTCTTATTAAAGCAAGCAAAAAGGACAATTATCAACTTGGAAATAAAGAAATAAAGAATTTACCACCAAATTTGAAGAAGAACCATCTTTTGCAGGAGATGGTATTTCAAATCAGGAGCGTGAATGCGTAGGGTTACGCAAGAGGGCAAGCGTTTCAGGTATCCGCAACAACGATACGGCATATTTTCAGCTGCTTGCATACGTTTCCCGAAATTATCATGTACCTTTGTACTCCCGTTTATAGAATTACTTGATTATGAACCTGAATACTCCGGTAGAGATTCCATCTGGATTCACCCCCATCAGCCATGCCCAGCAACTGCTGATTATGGGTTCCTGCTTTGCAGAGAACATCGGTACCCTGCTTGCTGAAAATAAATTCCGGATCGATATCAATCCATTCGGTATCTTATATAATCCACGATCCATCTCAATGGCTTTGCGCGAAATCATCAGCCAAAAGCAATACAAAGCATCCGATCTGTTTCTGCATCGTGAATGTTGGCACAGCCCGATGCATCACGGCTCTTTCTCCGCCGCCACCCTTGCAGACACCTTACGGAATATCCAATCCCGTGTGGAACAGGCACATAAAGAGCTGAAACAACTTGACCGGCTTATGCTGACCTTCGGCACCGCATACGTATACGAACAAAAAGAGACAGGAAAGGTAGTGGCCAACTGTCACAAATTGCCTGAAAAGAATTTTATACGCCGCCGCCTTGAGATAGACGAGATAGTAGAAGACTATACCCTGCTATTGGACGAATTGATCTCTTTGAATCCTCAACTAAAGATCTTGTTCACAGTCAGCCCCATTCGCCACATACGAGACGGAATGCATGCCAACCAACTCAGTAAAAGCGTGCTGCTGCTTGCCATCGACCGACTGATGCAACGTTATCCACAGGTCACTTGCTACTTTCCTTCTTATGAAATAGTATTGGATGAACTTCGGGACTATCGCTTCTATGCAGATGACATGGTACACCCATCCACGTTGACCGTCAATTATCTATGGGAGCGTTTTTCGGAGACTTTCTTCACCCCCGAAACCCAAAGCCTAATCAAAGAGTGTGAAACGATACGAAAAGCGATTGCGCACAAACCTTTCCATCCCGAGTCGGAAGAGCATAAAAGATTTTTAGGACAAATTGTGTTAAAAATAGAACGACTTAACGGAAAATACCCGTACTTAGATTTCGAAAAAGAAACAAACATGTGCCGATTGGCGCTTCAATAAATGTGCAAATATGCCAATGCTTTAATATTATGTCATATACAATTGAATCAATCGTTGAAAAAATAGGTGCACGGCGTCTGGGAAACAAGCCTGCTGCCATCGACTGGCTACTGACTGACAGCCGTTCGTTATGTTTTCCGGAAGAGACCCTCTTTTTTGCCATTCCCACCAAAAGGAACAACGGCGCACGCTACATCCCTGACCTTTATGAACGGGGAGTGCGCAATTTTGTAGTCACAAGCGAAGATTTCAAAGGGCTCACCATGGACAGTGAGCAACTAAAAGTGACAATGGCTCAGGAATGCAATTTCCTTATTGTCCCCAATACTTTAAAAGCACTTCAGAAATTGGCCGAACAACACCGTGGTTCCTTCCAGATTCCGGTAGTCGGCATTACGGGCAGCAATGGAAAGACCATTGTAAAAGAATGGCTTCACCAATTGCTCAGCCCCGACCGGGTTATCGTGCGTTCACCGCGCAGCTACAATTCGCAAATCGGTGTCCCGCTGTCAGTCTGGCAAATGAACGAGGAATCCGAACTGGGCATTTTCGAAGCCGGCATTTCGGAAATGGGCGAAATGCGTCCGTTACAGAATATGATTAAGCCGACAATAGGCATCCTGACCAACATTGGCGGAGCACATCAGGAAAACTTCTTTTCACTGCAAGAGAAGTGCATGGAAAAACTAAGCCTGTTTAAAGATTGCGACGTAGTCATTTACAATGGCGACAACGAAATGATAAGCAACTGCGTAGGAAAGTCAATGCTGACTGCCCGTGAAATCGCATGGAGCATGAGGGATATCGAACGTCCGCTCTATATCAGCAGGGTTGAGAAGAAAGAAGATCATACCGTCATCTCCTACCGCTATCTGGAGATGGACAATACATTCTGTATTCCCTTTATCGATGATGCTTCCATAGAGAACTCACTGAACTGCCTCGCTGCCTGCCTGTACCTGATGGTACCGGCCGACCAGATCACCGAACGAATGGCCCGGCTCGAACCTGTAGCGATGCGCCTTGAAGTAAAAGACGGAAAGAACAACTGTATCTTGATCAATGACAGTTATAATTCGGACCTTGCTTCGCTGGATATCGCTCTCGACTTTCTTTACCGGCGTTCGCAGTCAAAAGGCCTAAAGCGCACTTTGATCCTTTCGGATATCCTGGAAACCGGACAAAGCACGACAACACTCTACCGCAAAGTGGCACAACTGGTTCACAGCCGCGGCATTGAAAAGATTATCGGTGTAGGTGCCGAAATATCCTCATGCGCATCAAAGTTTGATATAGAAAAATATTTCTTCCCCGATACCAAGGCACTTCTGGCATCAGATGTAATTAAGAAACTCAGAAATGAAATCATCCTGATAAAAGGCTCCCGCAACTTCGGTTTCGACCTCGTTTCGGAAGAACTGGAACTGAAAGTACACGAAACCATCCTGGAAGTAAACCTGGGAGCTATGGTAGCCAACCTGAATCACTACCGCTCGATGCTCAAACCGGAAACTAAAATGGTGTGCATGGTGAAAGCGTCTGCTTATGGAGCAGGTTCGTACGAAATAGCCAAAACCCTTCAGGAGCATCACGCTGACTATCTGGCAGTGGCCGTAGCCGATGAAGGTTCCGACCTTCGCAAAGCAGGGATCACAGCCTCCATTATCATCATGGATCCCGAACTGACCGCTTTCAAAACCATGTTCGACTATAAACTGGAACCGGAAGTATACAATTTCCATTTACTCGACGCATTGATAAAAGCCGCCGAAAAAGAAGGTATCACCAACTTCCCCATTCACGTAAAACTGGATACGGGTATGCACCGATTGGGATTCGAAGAGAAAGACATCCCGCAACTGATTCGCCGGTTAAAGAACCAGAATGCACTGATTCCCCGCTCTGTCTTTTCCCATTTCGTAGGCAGTGATTCTGCCCAGTTCGACGCTTTTACCCGGCAGCAAATAGAACGATATGAAAAGATGTCAAAGGAACTGCAAGATGCATTCCCGCACAAAATACTGCGCCATATCTGCAACACAGCCGGTATCGAACGCTTCCCCGGTGCACAGTTCGACATGGTTCGTCTTGGCATCGGATTGTATGGAATCAGTCCGATCGATAACTCAATCATCAACAACGTGAGTACCTTGAAAACAACGATTCTCCAAATACGGGACGTGGCGGAAGAAGATACTGTAGGTTATAGCCGCAAAGGGCATCTGATACGCCCCTCACGTATCGCTGCTATACCCATCGGATATGCCGACGGCCTGAACCGCCATTTGGGATGCGGACATGGCTATTGCCTTGTCAATGGCAAAAAAGCCCCATACGTAGGAAATATCTGCATGGATGTGTGCATGATCGACGTAACGGATATTGATTGTAGAGAAGGTGATCAAGCTATCATCTTCGGTGACGAATTACCGATTACCGTCTTATCGGATGCGCTCGAAACCATCCCTTATGAAGTATTGACAGGCATTTCAACCCGGGTCAAGAGAGTATATTATCAAGATTAACTCCAAAAGATTCAGTCGGAAAAGTGAAAAGTAACGGACATTAACCTCCTTCAGCTTTTCACTTTTCGTTTTTATGAGCCCGGTTTTCGCTTTTATGATTCTGCCTTTCTTTTTTCATTCAAAATAGTCTATCTTTGCACACAAACTAATACAATACCGTTATGACAAACCTTTTTTTATTAGGATTCATGCCCAGTGGTTCCGAATGGATTATCATCCTGTTGGTTATACTCTTGCTTTTTGGTGGTAAAAAGATTCCCGAACTGATGCGCGGGCTCGGCAAAGGAGTGAAAAGTTTTAAAGAAGGGGTGAATGAAGCCAAAGAGGAAATAAACAAAGCAAAAGAAGAAATCGACGAACCGGAAAACAAAGAAAAGAAAGATAACTGATATCCTGTTTTGTTTCCGTCTCTTACATGAAATGAAAATAGAACGAAAGTAAATTTCAACCGCCTTTCTCTTAATAATGGCAGAAATTAAAGAACTGACTTTTTGGGATCACCTGGATGAACTGCGCCGGGTGCTGTTTCGAATTATAGGTGTATGGTTTGTTTTGGCTGTAGGCTATTTCATTGCTATGCCCTATCTGTTCGACCATGTCATTCTGGCTCCCTGCCACAACGATTTCATCTTTTACCATCTTCTGCGGGACATCGGACAGGCATTCGACCTTACCGATGACTTCTTTACCCGTGAGTTTAAAGTCAAGCTGGTAAATATCAATCTGGCAGCACCTTTTTTTATCCACATGTCCACCGCTTTCTGGATGTCTGTAGTCACTGCCACACCTTATTTGTTTTTCGAGATATGGCGTTTCATCCGTCCTGCCCTTTACCCTAATGAACGGAAAGGAGTCCGCAAAGCCCTGACCATCGGCACGGTCATGTTTTTTATCGGAGTCCTTTTAGGTTATTTTATGGTCTATCCGCTCACCCTTCGTTTTCTCTCTACCTATCAACTCAGCGCAGAAATAGAGAATCAGATCTCCCTGAACTCTTACATCGACAATTTTATGATGCTGGTGCTCTGCATGGGGCTGGCTTTCGAACTACCTTTGGTAACCTGGTTGCTTTCCTTGCTTGGATTGGTAAACAAATCATTCTTACGAAAATACCGGAGACATGCCATTGTCCTGATTGTCATCGCTGCTGCTGTCATTACTCCAACAGGAGACCCTTTCACACTCAGCATCGTAGCTATTCCCCTCTATCTGCTTTATGAAATGAGCATATTGATGATTAAAGACAAAAACCGCTCGTAGATCCTGATTACCTACTCTTCTTTGCATATATCAGTTTCTCTCGATACGGCTTGAATATCAAGCCACAATTCATTTATTCCATTATCATACAAGAAAAAAGCATACTTCTTGATTCATACTAACTATACTTTCCATATATTTGCAGTATTCAACACACATCACATCTTTAATGATGAAAATAAAAAAACGATAAGACAATACGAAATTATGATTAATACTTTAACATCGTTGAGATTCATATTTGCAATAATGGTTTTTGGAGCACATTGCTATGTTATAGACAATGTTTTCAATACCCATTTTTTCAAAGAGGGATTTGTAGGCGTCAGCTTCTTTTTTGTGCTAAGCGGCTTTATTATAGCATATAATTATCAAGAGAAACTGAAAGACAACAAAATAGACAAACGCTCTTTCTGGGTAGCACGCATTGCACGTATTTATCCTTTACATTGGCTGACATTGTTTATTGCTGCTATTTTAGGGAGTTACGTTATAGCATCGGGAACTTTAGATTGGCTTAAGCATTTCTTAGCTTCGCTCACTTTGACAAATGCTTATATTCCCAGAGCCGACTACTTTTTCTCTTTCAACAGCCCTTCATGGAGTTTATGCTGTGAACAGCTTTTTTACATCTGCTTCCCATTCCTTATACCTTTAGCAAAAAATTACAAGTATTTGCTTTCTGTTTTTGGAATTGTAGCGATACTAATGGTCGTCGGCATGTACTTTACTCCGGAAGATGAAATAAAAGGCTTCTGGTATGTCAATCCAATTACCCGATTTCCGGATTTCATTGTCGGCATGTTACTGTTCCAATTGTATGAACGCTTGAAAAACAAGAATATCACTGCCTTGCAAGGAAGTATCATTGAAATCTCATCTATTATCTTATTTTTAATTTTCTACCTCTATGCCGCCGATATACCTAAAGTATACCGATATTCATGTTATTATTGGCTCCCTGTTGCGGTGATTCTGATTAGTTTTTCACTTCAGAAAGGTATCTTTTCCCGCATTTTATCCAACCGTTTTCTAGTGATAGGGGGAGAAATCAGTTACAGTTTTTATTTGATCCATCTATTTGTCTTATTGACATATTCAGAATGGCAAAAAGAAAATAATCTTCATACGGAATGGTACATTTCCGTCCCGATTTTATTCAGTATCATCATTCTATTAAGCCTGCTTTCTTACTACTATTTTGAGAAGCCTATGAATAAACGAGTAAAAACATTACTAAACAGATAGTTCACAAAACAAATTGCCTACAGAAACTCCGATATCGAAGTAATGATACTTTCGTACACATTTTCATCCGTCCGCATGAAAATCCGGGAATTATCATGTATTTTTGCTGTATGGAAAATGAGGTAAACGAATCTTTTGAAATCCTGCTTGCAGCCTGTCGGACAGCAGACAGCAATCTGGCGGTGGCTTACAAACAGTTGCGTGATTTGCTCGAACGATTGTGCCGGGCACAAATGCAGGATGAAAGTCTTCAGATGACTGACCTTTCGGCACGGATCAGTTTTGTGTCGGCACGGGCAGGGCTGACAATTGTTGAACAAAACCGATTACACACTTTTCGCCTGACCTCAAACGCTATTCTCAATCGAAAAGAGGAACCTGTACGCGAAAAGTTACTGCGGGATGCCAAGACACTTGCCTTCTTTATACGTAAACTTTACGAAGTCGAGATTCCCGGCGAACTCTACCACTTACTGCCGCGTGCCGACGCAACTTACCTCGTAGCACCTCCGGCTAAAAAGCGAATAGAGCGAATGCGTGTATGCTATCAATATGCCGACGAGCAGTATCTATATGTAACCCCGGTCGATACCATTGCTGACGAATATCTGAGGATACGTTATAATGTGCCGCAGATCAACGAGGAGTTTGCTCAAACCTGCGAAATTTTATGGTGTCATGCACAACTCAACCTACTTGATGTGGCCATTGACGAAACCGGTGTCCTGACTCCTTCGTTCATCGTACTCGAACCGGATTACTTAATCGACATCAGTTCGTTGGCAGAATGTTTTCGTGATTACGGCCATCATCCCGCCAACTATGTACTGGCCCGCCTCCAACCCATCGACAATGCCCGGCCATTATTACTGGGAAACATAGCCAACCTTTTCCTGGACGAATGGATTCATGCAGAAAACGAACCGGACTACAGAGAGTGTATGCAAAAAGCCTTTCGCCGTTACCCGATTGAACTGGCTGCCTGCACCGACCTACGTGACAGAGAGAAGGAACGACAGTTCTTTGACGATTGCAAACTACACTTCGAACATATCCGCGAAGTGGTGACAGACACCTTCCGTGCACCGGGCTATGAATTGGATAAGACTGATGCAGTGCTCGAGCCCTCGTACATTTGCGAAGCATTGGGACTGCAAGGACGATTGGACTACATGCAGCGTGACATGTCATCGTTTATTGAGATGAAATCGGGGAAAGCAGACGAATTCTCCATCCGCAACAAAGTAGAGCCCAAAGAAAACAATAAAGTACAAATGCTGCTCTACCAGGCAGTGCTGCAATACTCGATGGGAATGGATCATCACCGGGTAAAAGCCTATCTGCTCTACACACGCTACCCTTTACTTTATCCGGCACGTCCGTCGTGGGCCATGGTGCGCCGGATCATCAATCTGCGCAACCGGATCGTATCTGATGAATATGGAATCCAGTTACGAAACAGTGTGGAGTATACCGCCTCCAAACTCCAAGCCATACGTTCCGACATACTCAACGAACGAGGATTATCCGGCCGGTTTTGGGAACAATATCTCCGCCCGTCCATCGATAATCTATCGCAGAAACTGGCTTCACTTACCCCGCTGGAACAGTCGTACTTCTACGCACTCTATAATTTCATAACCAAAGAGCTGTATACTTCCAAGTCCGGAGACGTCGATTACGAAGGACGTACCGGCGCAGCCGCCCTGTGGCTATCTACCCTGACAGAGAAATGCGAAGCCGGTGAGATTCTTTACGATCTGCGCATCAAAGAGAATCATGCTGCCGATGAACATAAAGCATATATCCTCCTTGAGCAAAGGAAAGAGGGATACGGAGAAAATAAACTATCCCCGGAACCTAACGAAATATCCTCTGAGGTAGAAAAAGGAGCACAGGCCTTGCCTAATTTCCGTCAGGGGGATGCCATTGTACTTTATGAACGCAACCGGAACGAAGAT
Organism: Bacteroides fragilis NCTC 9343; assembly: GCF_000025985.1. NCBI lineage: Bacteria > Pseudomonadati > Bacteroidota > Bacteroidia > Bacteroidales > Bacteroidaceae > Bacteroides > Bacteroides fragilis. The sequence goes on along the minus strand of NC_003228.3, from coordinate 1,003,599 downwards.
AACGTCACCAATAAGATGGTATTCAAAGGCAATATCGAGTTCATCACAGAAGAAGAGATAGGTATACGCCTGCGTGCCACTCAGCAGAATAGTTCCGTGCTTCCGCCGGACAGCCTCTATGCAATAGAGCACGACACAATGGACACTACCTTCCGGAGCATGTACCAGGCATTATCGGCTTTCGCTTCGGCAACCAAAGAACGGCGTGATCTTTTATTGGCACAACGAATGCCCGAATTCGAGTACGGGCTTGACAAACAGATTCTAACCGCCCCGGACGATTTTACACGGGTCACACTAAAAGCACTGGCTGCCAAAGACTTTTTCCTATTGGTAGGACCGCCGGGAACGGGCAAGACCTCATGCGCCTTGAAAAAAATGGTGGAAACTTTCCATTGCGAAGCGCAGACCCAAATCCTCCTGCTCTCGTATACAAACCGGGCTGTGGACGAAATCTGCAAAGCCATCTCATCCATTCGGCCGGAGGTCGACTTTATTCGTGTCGGCAGTGAGCTGTCTTGTGACGAAGCTTACCGGCATCATCTGATTGAAAACGAACTTTCTCTTTGTACCCGCCGCTCGGAAGTAGCAGAACGCATCGCCCGTTGCCGTATCTTTGTAGGCACAGTTGCTTCCATCTCCGGAAAACCCGAACTGTTCCGCCTGAAGAGATTCGATGTAGCCATTATCGATGAAGCGACCCAAATCCTGGAACCTCAACTATTAGGTATCCTATGTGCCCGGAGCGAAAATGGAGAGAATGCCGTCGGCAAGTTCATACTGATCGGTGATCATAAACAATTGCCTGCCGTCGTATTGCAAAATACCGAACAATCGGAAATCTACGATGAAGGCTTACGTAGCGCCGGACTGAAAAATCTCAAGGATTCTCTTTTCGAACGCCTCTACCGTACCCTGCAAACCTCTTCCGAGGATCTCTTTCCCGACTCAGCATCGGTATCGGCTCCGAACCATCGCTCCTTCGACATGCTTTGCAAACAAGGACGTATGCATCCGGAAGTAGCTCATTTTACCAATCAGGCATTTTATGAAGGACGCCTGTTACCGGTGGGATTGCCTCATCAAATGGAAGACAACCAAGATGTGCAACGAATGGTTTTTCTACCTTCCGAACCCGAACCTCAAGGTACATCGGCCAAAGTCAACCATTCCGAAGCACGGATCGTTGCCCGAATCGCAGCCGACGTTTACCAGCAATATGGTGGAACATTCGACGGAATGCGTACTCTGGGTATCATTACTCCCTATCGGAGTCAGATCGCATTAATAAGAAAAGAGATTGTCAAAATGGGTATTCCGGAACTAAACTCCATTTTAGTCGATACGGTAGAAAGGTTTCAAGGCAGCGAACGGGATGTGATAATCTATTCTTTCTGTGTGAACTATCCTTATCAACTCCGTTTCCTTTCCAACCTGACAGAGGAAAACGGAGTATTCATAGATCGAAAACTAAATGTCGCATTGACAAGAGCACGCAAGCAAATGTTCATCACCGGGGTTCCCCGATTATTGGAACAAAACCCGATTTATGACAGTTTGATAAAATTAATAAAACAACAGGAACCGTTATCTTAATTTTGCAGTCCTTAGCTTTTATTCTTTCTTTCTGAACTTCGTTAACACCTCAGTATATTGCAAACCGCTATATTTGCACTACGTTTTTTTCATAGAGATTTAGATTTAAGGTTAGAAGAATTGTGGAAGTCGTGAGACTTCCCTTTTTTTCATCTTAAAGTTTGCTTTCTTTTTGAGCAAAAGCATAAAAAGAAAGTAAACCTAAAAAGCCCCTTCGTGAGAAGAGGCTTTTTTTTATGCTTCCATTCGGCAGATACAGGGTTCGATCATCTCCTTATGGCTTTGAACGGGTCACCGCAGTGAATCTTAATTCACTATAATTATTCCTCCCACACCAGATAGGCCGAAACCAACCAGTGGTTCAATTTATTGCCATCCACAGCCTGAGCTTCGGGAATACTGACTGTAAAAGTATGCTTGCCGGGAGCAAGTGTACCGATAACAGCCTCTTCGGGTACAACATCCGAACCGGGACACCAGTTGGAACGGGATAGGTCTGAAGAAGCCAGAGGTTCTTCCACTTCTTTCTCCGTATATCCTTTCTCACCAATATAAGAAGCCAAGCGCTTAATCAACCAAACACCGGTAGCCGGATTGAAACGACGGAAAGAAGCACAATCATCACGCCAAGGGATGAAGTTGAGCACCTCTTTTCCATCTACAGAAATGATATTGCGTTTTTGCACGAATTCATCCCCGCCGCTATGTCCGCCATGTCCGGTCACTATATATTTTAACCGGATATTTTTGGCACCTTTCGGAACTGTAAAATCAGTAGATACATCTCTCCGGGCAAAGATATCGGGATAACTTTGTCCCATGTAGTAAACCGTATTCATCAACGGCTCCACGTGACGTTTTGGAAGTACGTCACAAGCCAGACGACTCTCTTTTACGTCGATATCCGCATTGACCAAATACCCTTCAGAAGTCCATGTATCGATATAAATACCGACATAGGCTTCGCCTTCAAGCAACGGATAAAGATCGGTTATATCTTGTTGCCAGGTGACATTACTTTCCCATTTGGGGATATAGACCGGACGACGTTTACTGCTCAGCGAATCATTATTATTGCTATAGTGTCCTATACCGAACGGAGTCATGAAACGCATCAGCTCCACTGTAGGTAAATAATCCTTTCCGGGAACAATACCTACCATTTTCTCCAGCTTCAAACTATCTACCGAAGGAAACTTCATGCCGTCACGGGCAATAGTCAGTAGGTTAATAGCCGATGATTTAGGCAATACAAAGCAAGAACCCGATTTGTCCCAACGATCTCCATTGGAGGCGAGGGTTACTTTCAGGCTTACCGACACATTTCGTTTGTATTCGGGAAGAGTAATCTTTTTCAGAATGATACGTCCGTTGACCAAATGGTATACGCCCGTACCATCTGCTTCATTATAATTATCAGGATACGTATCGGGAGAGAAACGCACATTCACATTTTCAAAAACCGGAATATGAAGATCGCCTTTAGCGGGCAGATTTTTATGCCCGCCCGCCCATACCGGAACAGAAAGGAATAAAGAAACGAATAAAGAAGTTAATCTGATATTCATAAGAATTTATTTTTTTATTTAGTTACTTTCAATCACTTGTCCCACTCCGCGATAAAGCTTGATAGGGCCGTCCAGCAATACGGCAATCACAGTGATCTGCTCATCCTGTACACGTTCGGGTATATCAATATAGAGGTTTCCGGGCACCTCGCTCCAGTAGTTCTTATTATAAACCTTATATGGCAGCATAGCTCCATTCCCCACTACCCATACACGATTTACCTTATTGACAAGACCTTTCACTTCGATCGGGCCATTAGGCTTATAGGGTAAATAGAGGTAAAGGATGTCACCCGCTTTATTCAGTGTGGTATATCCCTGAAAATGTTCGCACGGGATGCCGGCACGTGTTTCGTAGATAGCTTCTTTATGCTTCTTAGTCCAACGGCCGAATTCTTTCAGAACAGCAATCTGTTCGGCAGGAATAGTTCCATCTTCCTTCGGACCAATATCCAATAGCAGATTCCCTCCCATACTGAGACAATCGACAAAAGTACGCAACAGCATAAACGGAGTCTTATAATTAGTGTCGGCATGCTGATACCCCCATGAATCGTTCATAGTCATACAAAGCTCCCAATACTTGTCGGCAGGACGTACTACAGGAACTCCCTGTTCGGGTGTAGCATAATCGCCATACCCCTGAATACGGGAGTTTACTATAACATTCGGGTTAGTAGAACGCAACAGGTTGATGATGCCCTTCGAATCCCAAGCCTCAGCAGTTTGTTCCCAGTCTCCGTCAAACCAGTAAAGATCAGGTTTCCAAGTTTTGTTTAACTCGGAAAGCTGTCCAAAATTAAACTTAACAAACTTAGCCCAACGATCCGGATCGTTTTTGTAACGTACTTCCGTACGGGTTTTGTTGGGATAGTCCGGATGCGACCAGTCAAGCAGCGAATAGTAGAATCCGAGCTTCAGCCCTTGTTTACGTACTTCCTTCACAAAAGGAGCAATCAGGTCACGCCCGGCAGGAGTACTTTTCACAGTACTGAGGTCACCCGCCTTCGTATCCCAAAGAGCTACGCCATCATGATGCTTGGTGGTAATGACCGTATAACGTGCACCACTTTCTTTAATCAGTTTCACCCACTCCTGAGGATTATAGGCCGATGCCGTAAAGCCTTTTTCCTGAGCCATATACTCTTCATAAGGAAGATAGTTATTGAAGAATGACCAGCTCTCTGATACTCCGTTCACGGCATAGATTCCCCAATGGATAAAGATTCCTAACTTGGCCTGGGCAAACCATTCCATTCTTTTCTCTTTCTGAGCAGCAGTTTCTTCAGTAGAAGCAGTTTGGGCTTTCAGCCCGAATCCTAGGAGAAACAAGGCAATAAGGGTAATGATCAATCGGTTGTTTTTCATTTTATCTCAATTATATTTTGTCTCAATTAAGGCAAAGATAAAATATCTATCTTAAAATACAAAATAAAAGGAAGAACATAAAAGCAAGCCGATTCTTCCGGCCTCACCCACCAACCGAGACACATACGGAGTCAGCACTCCAAACAAATCACTAATAATTTACAATTGCAATCTTACAAAGAATATATCCCCTGCACATATATTCAGATTCATCCGAAGAAAAAGAGCTATAACAGCCACCTCCTCCCAATTATAGAACAAACATAGTCGTGTGCGAAAACGATAATTATTGTGTTCGATAACGAAATTATTATTCCTTTTAGTGTATTTATCATAAAAAGATCCCTTGAAGCATCAAATTAAATAGCAGTTATTATTGGATAAAATCAAATAATGTGTATTTTTGGTCCGAAATTAAACCTGAAAATTTTAAATCAAATAGTATGAGTACACTCCAAAATGCAATGGGGAAAATGACAAACTACAGATGGACGATTTGCGCCATGTTATTTTTCGCAACAACTATAAACTACCTTGATCGCCAAGTACTATCGCTGACCTGGGACGAATTTATCAAACCCGAATTTCATTGGAACGAGTCACATTATGGCATCATTACTGCTGTCTTTTCTATTGTATATGCCATTTGTATGCTGTTTGCTGGCCGGTTTATCGACTGGATGGGAACAAAGAAAGGTTACCTTTGGTCCATCGGTATATGGTCGGCCGGTGCCTGCCTTCACGCTTTCTGTGGAATTATAACCGAAGAATATGTAGGAATGCATAGCGCAGCCGAACTAATCGCTGCTACCGGTGATGTAGTAGTGGTACTTGCCACCATAAGCATGTATTGTTTTTTAGTCGCACGCTGTATTTTAGCACTCGGTGAAGCCGGCAATTTTCCGGCTGCCATTAAAGTTACCGCCGAATATTTCCCGAAAAAAGACCGGGCTTACGCTACTTCCATTTTTAATGCCGGAGCTTCTATCGGTGCCCTGATTGCCCCTCTCAGCATTCCATTACTGGCTAAAGCCTGGGGATGGGAAATGGCATTCGTCATCATCGGTGCTCTTGGCTTCGTGTGGATGGGATTTTGGGTATTCATGTACACGGCTCCCTCTAAAAACAAATTTGTAAACTCAGCCGAACTCGAATATATCGAGCAAGACAAACATGAAACCTACACAGCAACTGTAAAAGAGAACGAGGAAAAGAAAAGTATGACTTTCCGGCAATGTTTCACCTACAGACAAACCTGGGCATTTGCATTCGGTAAGTTTATGACGGATGGAGTGTGGTGGTTCTTCCTTTTTTGGGCACCTTCTTACCTGAATACCCAGTTCGACATCAAAACCTCCGAAGGATTGGGAAGAGCATTGATCTTTACACTTTACGCTATAACAATGTTATCGATCTATGGAGGGAAACTCCCTACGATCATCATTCATAAAACCGGGCTAAACCCGTATGCCGCACGTATGAGAGCTATGCTGATCTTTGCATTCTTTCCTCTGTTGGTATTACTTGCCCAGCCATTAGGAACCATCTCTCCCTGGTTTCCGGTTATTATGATCGGTATCGGGGGAGCTGCCCACCAATCATGGTCGGCTAATATTTTTTCTACCGTAGGCGATATGTTTCCTAAAAGCGCCATTGCCAGCATCACCGGTATTGGCGGTATGGCAGGAGGAGTAGGTTCTATGATTCTCCAGTATTCAGCCGGCGAGCTGTTTGTACATGCCGACAAAACTCAAATGGTATTTATGGGCTTTATCGGGAAGCCGGCTGGTTATTTCGTTATCTTTTGTATCTGCTCGGTAGCCTACCTGATTGGATGGATCGTTATGAAGGCATTAGTTCCTAAATATAAACCCATTATCCTGAATTAAAAACCAACTTAAAAGAAGGATTAACTTTTAGGAATGAAGTCGAAAGTCTTTCTCAACACAGATCAACAGATTACAGTAACCTACAATGTGCAGATTATCAATCCGGCCGATCTTCTCATAGTGTAGTCTGTTAATCTGTGATGAGTTTTCTTTCCTTCAAATTTATTCATTTATTCTCCATATATTTTGAAGGGGGTACACCAAACTGTTCCGTAAAGTGCTTCCTTAATGTCCGGGCATCACTGAATCCTACTTTTTCGGAAATCTCCTGAATGGAGTAACGATTCTCCATAATCAACGAAGCAGCCTTACTCACCCGCACACTCCGGATCATATCAACCACAGATAACTCACTACGTTGCTTTACCTTCCGGTATAAAGTAGGCTGGCTCATGTGAAGTTGTTCGGCCAACATCTTAACGTTGAAGTTCTCATTAGACAGATTCTTCTCAACCACGTGAATGAGTTTTTGTATAAATTCGTCATCTGCCTCTTCATCTTCAACCGATTCTCGTTTCAACATCAATGCTTTGGTATAAATGCGTTTCAGACGTTCGCGCTGAAGAATCAGGTTCTCTACCTTTGCTTTCAATACTTCCGGATTGAAAGGCTTCATCATATAGTCATCCGCCCCACTATAAGATCCTTGCAATACATCTGCATCTTCTGCCTTGGCCGTCAACATCAGGATAGGAATATGAGCGGTCTCTTGCCGTTCACGTATCTCCCGGCAACAGGCAAACCCATCTTTAACCGGCATCATTACATCCGAGATAATCAGATCGGGTATCTCATTGGTAGCAATCCGGACCCCTTCCTCACCATCAGCCGCTTCAAGTACCGTGTATTTTGTCACAAACAAAGAGCGAATATACTGACGGACATCTACATTATCTTCAACAATCAGCAATGTTTTCTTTGTGACCGGAACTCCTTCTTCCGATTTTTCCTGTACAGATAGAGGTTGAAACTGCGGTTCCGTTTCATGCCCGCGATAATCTACTATTTCATATAAATCACCGGTAAAGTGAGATTTACCTTCCGGTATCAATAATACGAATGTAGAACCTTTTCCCGGCTCACTATCAAGAATGACCTGTCCATGATGCAGATCCATCGTATTTTTCACAATCCGCAGTCCAATGCCTACTTTGGTAGAGAAAGCCGGTGAATTATCACCCGTAATGAAAGAGTCAAAAATGCGCTTCTGAAACTCATCCGGTATTCCCTCACCCGTATCCGATACTGTTATCTGGCAAAAAGGCTTTCCATCCTGCTCCATACGGGTAAGAGTGAGCAATACCTCTCCATTGGGAGAAGTGTATTTAAAAGCATTAGATAGTAGATTTCCGACCGACGAAGTTATTTTCTCCGTATCTATCCATAGGAAAACAGGATCTTCCGGAAGTCTTACCTGAAATGTACATCCTTTTATCCCTGCCATTTGGCGAAAAGACTCTGCTACTTCTCTCACTAGCTCCACAATATCCGCTTCTGACAAACGCAGTTTCACCATCCCGGCCTCTATTTTTTGTACATAGAGCAACTGATCGACCAGTGTATGTAGCGAGGAGCTGTTTTTATACATGGTATATAGCTTGCTATACAGCGGATCGGATGCCTTTATGTGTTCCAATAATTCCTGTAATGGGGCAAGAATCAAGGTTAGCGGCGTACGTAGTTCATGTGCCGCACTTGTAAAAAAGTTCTCACGCTCCATCCGGATTTGTCGCTCTTTCTCACGCTCTAAGTTTACTGACAGAAGTTCATGTTCCATGCGCATTTCACGTTCCATACGCATCTGACGATGTTTGACAAGACGAATCAAATAAGCCACACCACCGGCCAATAACAGTAAAATAAATAATCGGAAAGGCAATGTACGACTCCAATGCGGTAGAATATGTATTTGGAGTGATGTAACCTTTCCATCTTTCCCGTCAGGATAAATATTCTTCACTTCAAATGTATAATCCCCTTCGGGTAAGTTCATATAAGTAGCCTTCTCTCCATCGTTAGAAACCAACCAATGCGTCTGATATGGTAATAAGCGGTAATTGTACTTCTGTTGTTCCTCTGCATAAGAAAGATTATTAAAAGATAAAACAAAGTCACGATTTTCATTATTCAAAGTAATCGAACTAGTATATGAAATGCCTTCTGCCAATACAGTCTGCCCATTTATTTTATCCCCAATCCCTACAGGACGACCATCTACCTCAAGTCCAGTAATAAGAACCTGATCTTCATCCAAATGACCATCCACGTCATCCGGATCAAAATAAGTGAGCGATTTATTATTGCCAAAAAATAGTGTATTATCAGCAAGTAATGCCGAACGATTGCTTCCACTTATATAATAATTATAAAAAAGGTGCTGATGCCTACTGTAACGAGAGACTCCCGAATTACTTCCCAACCAAATATGTCCTCGGTTATCTTCGACCAGACATCCTATAAAATTACTACATAATCCATTTCTAGTTGTATAATACTCACGTATTGCATCCTTTTTAGGTGAAAGAATAGCGAAACCATCCATATAACCTACATATACATTACCATCAGAAGATACTAACAAAGAACGAACCGAATTATTTTTGATATTCGCTTTCTTCTCATAGCCTGTCTCTAAAGACATCTCTCCTCTAGAATCAATTTTCAATTTGCAAACTCCTGCATTACTTGTACCTAACCATATAGTTCCGTCCTTCGTGCCGGCAATAGCTCGTATACAAATAGGAGTAGGGTCCTTAAACAAAATCTCAATAGGGATTTTTATGCAAAATCCAGAATCTATATTCAATTTCCAAACTCCATCATTAGTACCTACCCATAAATTTCGATTAGTATCCCAATATAATGCCCAAATTGACACAGTATTCACTTTACCTCTATCTTGTAAAAAATGTAATCGAAATTGTTTTGTTGCCTCATTATATGAAGTTAATGTTCCATCCCTATTTCCAAACCAAAGTGAACCTCTATTATCATTAATGGCACAAAGAACTGTATTTTTACTTTGAATATCCGGAGTACCAACCCTAGTAAAATTCATTCGTCTTCCTGGTTCAAAAGGTTGCTCACTTTTCATAATCCCTTGATGAAACGTAGCCATCCAAACATATTTTCTATTATCCATGACTATACCACAAATTTCATTATGCCTCTCTTGATGAAATTGGTTATAAAATTGTGACCGTAGATCAGAATAAATCACTCCTCCCCCATTAGTACCTATCCAAACAATCCCACTGGGGTCGTAATACGCTGAAATCATTCTTGTTTCTAAGTTGCGGTGAAGTTGTGAAGCTGTATTATAGTATATTTCTGTCATCATTCTTTTCGGATCATTCTTATCCTGAAATAATAAAGTATACCCACTCCAAGTCACTGCAAGATAACGATTATTATTAATTGGAATAATTTGAAAAACATCTGTATGGGATAGACTGTTTTCTTTATTATTTTCCTTATAAGTAATTCTGTCTATATACCCAGAAGAAACGTAATAACGCAGAATACCATGTCCAATAGTAGAAACCCATACCACTCCTTTATCATATAATACCGAAGTTGCATCCCAAGTTTTATTTTTCCACAAAGATATCTTTTTAGATTTCTCCGAAGATTCAGGCTGAAACAATAGCAAATTTCCTTGCTGTGTAACCAAACATAACATTTCATGATTATCAGTATAACACATTGCACAGAAATTATCACCAGAATCAATCAAATCTTTATACTGTTTCTCACATTTCAATTTAATCTGAACAACCTCTCCTTTCTCATTTTTAACTTCTTCCTGTGTATATAGATATAATTTATTCCCTGACAGTCCCCAAAAAGAGTTATTATCTATAGGTAATAAGTGAGAGACATGTACAGAACTATAATCCGTTGCATGGACGATCGGTATAAATTTCTCCAGCGACCGAGCAAAACAATATAAAGTATTTCCAGCGATAACTCCCAAATATCGATCTGACATCTCTACAATTTCGGAAACATACATATACGCTGGTGAAGAAGAGAAGTTTTTTATTAATTTACCATCATAACGGCTCAAGCCATTATTAGTACCAAACCACATAAAGCCATCCCGATCTTTGTAGATAGATGTAATAGTATTATCCGCCAGCCCATCCTGCATAGTTAACAGACGAATATCTCTATCAAAAAAAGCATAACCAGAAACGACCGGACAATTACATATAAACAAAACCAATAAAAAGAGATTTAGCTTCTTCATATTAATAATCAATTTATTGCAAAAGAACGAAATAAAGCCTAAACATACAAAAGAGATTCAAAAAAAACATGGTATTGAATTAAACGTGTATGCTGAATGATATAGACATGCCCCTACGTAATCTCTCAATCCCTGTACATTTGCCATGTAATTAAACCTTATGTATAACTTTAAATAAGAAACGAATGAAAAAAATTTCAATCTTATTCATGTTGTTGCTTGGCATTACTACATTATATGCACAGCAATTGAACATTACGGGTACTGTGATTGACAAAAAGCTCAACGAGCCAATCATCGGTGCCACAGTCCAAGTAAAAGGGACGAACAATGGATCCATCACGGACATGGAAGGTAAGTTTTCATTGAAAAACGTTAGCAAAGGAGGTATACTGACTGTTTCCTACATAGGTTACACCACTCAGTCAATTCCTCTCAATGGTACACAAACATCCTTCAGGATTGAGTTAAGTGAAGATTCAAAAACTCTTGATGAAGTAGTGGTAGTAGGCTTCGGTACTCAGAAAAAAGTAAATCTGACCGGAGCGGTTACAAGTGTAGATACCAAAGCACTAGCATCACGTCCGGTATCACAAGTCGGTCAAGCCCTGCAAGGTGTAGTTCCAGGCTTAAATCTATCGACTCCTGATTTAGGGGGACAGTTGGGACAAACAATGAACGTAAACATCCGCGGAACAGGAACCATTGGTAAAGGATCAAGTGCCTCACCACTTATACTGATTGATGGAATGGAAGGCAATATGAATAATCTGAATCCAGAAGATATTGAAAATATCTCTGTCTTGAAAGATGCTGCTTCTTCTTCCATCTATGGTTCACGTGCTGCATTCGGTGTTATCTTAATCACTACAAAGAAAGGAAAAGCGGGCAAAATGCAAGTGAACTATAACAATAGTTTCCGCTATTCCGGACCAACCAACCTTCCTAATCAACTTGATTCCTATCGTTTTGCCAATTATTTCAATGATGCAGCCATTAATCAAGGAGGAAGTGTGATCTTTGATGAAGAGACCATTGACCGTATCCAAAAGTATATGGCAGGCGAGATTACAACCACCACCATAGCTAACGGTACCAACTGGCATTTCCACGAAAAAGCAAATGATAACGTAAACTGGTGGAAAAAACATTTTCAATGGGCCTGGTCAAACGAACATAATATCAGTTTAAATGGAGGAACAGAGAAGTTACAATACTATGTTTCAGGGAGCTACTTAAACCAAGATGGTAATCTTCGTTATGGAAATGATAATTATAAACGTTACAACGCAACAGCAAAAGTCAATACCCAAATCAACAAATATGTAGATTTCAACATTAATACCAAATTTGTTCGTTTTGATCTTGACAATCCAGTATATCTTGAGGAAGGTGGACTTCTTTATCATGACATTGCACGTATGTGGCCTATGATGCCTTTTAAAGATCCGAACGGTTATTATATGAGAAATGGAAAACTCAATCAATTGACTGACGGTGGACGTGCCAAAACACATAATGACAATATTTATCTTCAGGGACAATTAGTTATTCATCCGCTAAAAGGATGGAATATCTATGCAGAAGCAGGTATGAGAGTCATCAACCAAAATAAGCAAACCAACCTTAATCCAATCTATGAGCACGACGTAAACGGTAATCCATTAGCATTGGCTTTCAGCGGAAGTTACTCACCAGGATCTTCATTTGCACGTTCAGCATACCACAATAGTAACTTTTATACGACAAGTGTGTACACCGATTACACATTACAAATAAAAGATCATTATTTCAAAGCTTTAGTCGGAATGAATACCGAAGAATATGTATATCGCGAACTTGCCGCACAACGTCCTGACGTGATTAGTAGTCTCATTCCAGAAATTAGTGCAGCAACGGGAGAAGATAAAATCAATAGTTCAAAATACAATGATTGGTCTACAGCCGGGTTCTTCGGACGTCTCAACTACAGTTACAAAGACCGCTACATGGCTGAAGTAAATGTTCGTTACGACGGATCATCCCGCTTTTTAAAAGATCAACGTTGGAATGTATTTCCTTCTTTCTCTTTGGGATGGAACTTAGCACGTGAATCATTCTTTGAACCAATTAACAACATTATTAATACACTAAAACCCCGCGTATCATGGGGTATGCTCGGTAACCAGAACACAGACTCTTACTATCCGTTCTATTTAACACAAAGTGTAACAGCCAATGGTGGCAATTGGCTAATGGACGGCAGTAGACCAACAACAGCCGGAGTTCCTGGAATGGTCAGCAGTACACTCACATGGGAAAAAATCTATAATACCAATTTAGGCATCGACCTTGGTATGTTCAACAATCGTCTGAACATGACTTTTGAATACTTCATACGTAGAACGAAAGACATGGTAGGCCCTGCAGCCGAAGTCGGTGCAATATTAGGAACTGCTCTGCCAAATACCAATAATGCTGAGTTGAAAAATAAAGGATGGGAACTACAGGCCAATTGGAGAGATAATATTGGAAAAGTTAACTATAATATAGGATTTAACCTTTCTGACAACCGCGCCAAAGTAATTTCATATCCAAACGCTTCTAAAGCCCTATGGGATTCTAATGGAAATACTCTTTATTACAACGGAATGACTATCGGGGAAATTTGGGGGTATGAAACTGAAGGTATTGCCAAAACAGACGCACAGATGACCGAATGGCTGGCTAGCAATGATCAGAGTAAAATAGGTTCAGTTTGGGGTGCAGGTGATATCATGTATCGAGACCTTAATGGTGATGGTATAGTAGACAAAGGAAACAGTACTGCCACAGACCATGGTGATTTAAAGAAAATCGGAAATAGCACTCCACGCCTTCGTTTCGGTTTAAGCTTAGGAGCTGACTGGAAGGGTTTCGATATTCAAATGTTTTTCCAAGGAGTCATGAAACGTGATTTATGGTTGAGCGGACCAATGTTCTGGGGAGCAGATGGAGGAGAATGGCAATCAGTAGGTTTTGACGAACATCTTGATTATTTCCGTCCTGAAAATACAACTTCTATATTCGGAGCAAATTTGAACTCCTACTATCCCAAAGCCTACTTAGGAGACAAAGGAAACAAAAACAAGCAAACTCAAACGCGTTATCTGCAAAATGGTGCTTACATGCGTATGAAAAATCTGCAAATAGGATATACATTCCCCAAAGCTTGGATGAATAAAGCAAAAATTGAAAAGCTCCGCATTTATGTCAGTGGAGAGAATTTATTCACAATCAGTGGTATTGCCGATATGTTCGATCCAGAAGCAACAGCCGGTAACGGATTTAGCAACGGAAAGACTTATCCGCTGTCAAAGACTATTTCATTTGGATTAAATATTACTCTTTAAAAAGCAAGAACAATGAAAAAGAATCTATTATATATTTTTAGTTTAGCAAGTGTTTTATGCTCTTGCAATGACTTTCTCGACAAAGAGCCACTAGATGCCGTACCTACCGACAAATATCTTTTGGCAGAAAGCGATTTAGCAGCCTATTCGGCTAATCTATATGATCAACTTCCATCCCACACTCCAGGCCAATACAGTATGGGAGTATTTGCAACAGACAATAATAGTGACAACCAAGCAGCAAGTAATCCAAACGGTTCATTTGTAAAGGGAGAAACACGTGTGGCTCAAAGTGGAGGTGCTTGGGATTTTGGGAAAATCCGGAATGTCAATTATTTCATCAATAAGGTACGTCCCCGACTGGAAGCCGGCGAACTTAGTGGAGTAGAAGCTAACAATATGCACTATCTGGGAGAGATGTATTTCTTTCGCGCTTATATTTACTTTACTAAATTAGTTGCACTCGGTGATTTCCCTATCTTAAAACATTGGATTTCGGAAGATTATGAAACAGTTAGAGAGGCAAGTAAACGGCGCCCACGCAATGAAGTAGCACGTTTCATCATACAAGATTTAGATTCTGCTTACTATTATATGAAAGCAACCCCACCAATGAGCAATCGCCTAACCAAAGACTGTGCTGCCCTCATGAAAAGTCGTGTGGCATTATTTGAAGGTACTTGGGAAAAATACCACAAAGGGACCGCACGTGTACCAGGAGGTCCGGGATGGCCAGGAGCAAACAAAGATTATTTAAAGGACTTCACTATCAATATTGATTCTGAAATTAAATACTTCCTGACAGAAGCTAAAACTGCCGCTCAAATAGTAGCTGATAAATACACTTTATTTAACGATTATCCGTCGTTATTCAACAGCCAATCATTAGCTAACGCTTCGGAAGTGTTATTGTGGAGAGCCTACGACGCCAGTTTAACTCCGGCAGTCAATCATTTTGTTGTCGGTTACATCCAACGCAATGGAGGTGGGAATACCGGATGGACTCGTAGTATGATGCAAAGTTATTTGATGGAAAATGGCTTGCCAATATACGCAAACAATTCTGGTTATCAAGGAGATAAAACTTATGAAGCAGTTGCAACCAATCGTGATCCACGACTGATTTATAATACTTTATTACCTGGAGATCTCTTATCTGAAGGAGGAAGTAACATTGAATATCTAGTCAAAGGATATGGTTATTATTATCGTGCACCAATTGTACTTGGACAGGACGAAAACAAATGTCCCACCGGCTATTCAGTAAAAAAGGGATTAGCAACAGATGCCGCACAAGGACCTACACTCCCATCAACTACAGCCTGTGTCATATTCCGTGCAGCAGAGGCATACTTGAATTATATGGAAGCTGATTATGAACTGAATAACTCGCTTGATGCCAACAGTTCCAAATACTGGAAAGCTTTACGAAATCGAGCAGGAATGGATACCGATTTTCAAAAAACAATAGACGCTACAGATCTGAGTAAAGAGATCGATTTTGCCCGCTATTCAGGTTCTGAATTTGTTTCAACCACTTTGTATAATATTCGTCGGGAACGTCGCATCGAATTTGCGGCCGAAGGATTACGCCTAAATGATCTGAAACGCTGGCGTGCATTAGACATGATGCAAGGTTATCACGTAGAAGGATTCGATTTATGGAGTGAAAATTATCAACGTTACAAAACTCCTAGCCCAATACCAGTTGCAGACGTCACTCTCTCTGTCATTAATCTGATTGAATCAGGTAACAATAATGCTAATGTATCAGCTAAATCAGAAAGTCAGTACTTACGTCCTTACCGGATCAATACAAACAACATTGCATACAATGGCTATAATTGGAACCAAAATAAATATTTAAATCCAATTGCTTTTGACCACTTCCGTCTGACGACAGCAGAAGAAGGATCAACCGACTATACAACCTCTACGATTTATCAAAATCCGGGATGGAAGATAGAAACGAGCAGTCTCCCTGAAGGAGATTAGTTTTCAGTAGATTAAATATCTTACTCAAGACAAGATCTCCTCCCCCCAAAAGGAGGAGATCTTATTATCAATAAAAATTGTATTCTACCCCAAAAAGAGTAACTTTACAGCATTATGAAAAATATCATCCCTCAAGCACTGCTTACCATGCCTATTTTGAGCACTGGACTACAAGCACAAGAAAAGCAACCGACTCCCAATCTAGTCTTCATCATGGCCGACCAATATCGTGGAGATGCCATCGGTTGCATCGGTAAAGAACCTGTAAAGACTCCCCACCTGGACAAGCTTGCCTCCGAAGGAATTAACTTCACCAATGCTATCAGTAGTTATCCGGTATCATCGCCGGCAAGAGGAATGCTAATGACCGGTATGTATCCCATTGGCAGTAAAGTAACCGGGAACTGTAACTCCGAAACCGCTCCTTACGGAGTGGAACTTTCCCAAAACGCCCGCTGTTGGAGCGATGTGCTTAAAGATCAGGGATACAATATGGGATACATCGGAAAGTGGCATCTGGATGCACCCTACAAGCCCTATGTAGACACTTACAATAATCGCGGGAAAGTGGCATGGAACGAATGGTGTCCACCCGAACGTCGCCACGGTTTCGACCATTGGATAGCTTATGGAACATATGATTACCATTTGAAACCGATGTACTGGAATACCACTGCTCCACGAGACAGCTTCTATTATGTCAACCAATGGGGTCCGGAATACGAGGCAAGCAAAGCTATCGAATACATCAACGGACAGAAAGACCAAAAACAACCGTTTGCATTGGTGGTATCGATGAATCCTCCACACACGGGATATGAATTGGTGCCGGACCGATATAAAGAGATATACAAAGATCTGGATGTAGAGGCGCTTTGCAAAGGACGTCCCGATATCCCGGCCAAAGGTACGGAAATGGGAGACTACTTCCGAAATAACATCCGGAACTATTATGCCTGCATCACCGGTGTAGACGAAAATGTAGGGCGAATCATCGAGGCCCTTAAACAAAATAATTTATTTGATAATACGATCGTGGTCTTTACCTCTGACCATGGAATCTGTATGGGTGCTCACGAAAATGCCGGAAAAGATATCTTCTATGAAGAGTCTATGCGTATCCCCATGATTCTATCTTGGCCGGATCAAATAAAACCACGTAAAAGCGACCCGTTGATGATTGCTTTTGCCGACCTATACCCTACACTCCTGTCAATGATGGGATTCAGTAAAGAAATCCCGGAAACAGTACAGACATTCGACCTGTCCAATGAAGTACTGACCGGAAAAAACAAAAAAGATCTTGTACAACCATACTATTTCGTAAAATTCGATAACCATGCAACAGGTTATCGCGGACTCCGTACCGACCGATATACATATGCCGTACACGCAACAGACGGAAAGATCGATAATGTCATTCTTTTCGACCGTACCAATGATCCTCATGAAATGAATAACATTGCCAGCCAACAATTGAAACTTACCCATACATTTAACCGGCAACTGAAAACATGGCTTGAAAAGACCAATGACCCATTTGCCCAATATATAAAACTTAAATAATCATGAACAGAATCAACACCACCCTACTCTTACTTTTTTGCTCAGTCTATTGCTTGGCGCAACAGGCTACTATCCCCGTTCCCAAGCCCTTTCAGTTGAAATGGCATCAAGCGGAAATGGGAGCCGTATTCCATTATGATCTGCATGTGTTCGACGGAGTACGCTACGGACAAGGCAACAACCGCATCAATCCGATAGAAGATTACAACATATTCAACCCTACGGAACTAAACACAGACCAGTGGGTGCTGGCAGCCAAAGCAGCCGGATGTAAGTTTGCCGTACTGACTGCCACTCATGAAACCGGTTTCGGTCTCTGGCAGAGTGACGTAAATCCTTATTGCCTCAAAGCCGTAAAATGGAGAGACGGCAAAGGGGATATCGTCCGTGACTTTGTCAACTCTTGCCGCAAATACGGCTTACAACCGGGTATCTACATCGGTATCCGGTGGAATTCTCTTTTGGGCATACATAACTTTAAGGCAGAAGGAGAAGGAGAATTTGCTCACAACCGGCAAGCATGGTACAAACGACTGTGTGAAAAGATGGTGACCGAACTTTGTACCCGTTATGGAGATCTATACATGATTTGGTTTGACGGCGGCGCCGATGATCCTCGTGGAGACGGACCGGACGTAGAGCCTATTGTGAATAAATATCAGCCTAATTGCCTGTTCTATCATAATATAGATCGTGCAGATTTCCGTTGGGGTGGTTCCGAAACCGGTACCGTAGGTTATCCCTGCTGGTCCACCTTCCCCGCTCCCTGTTCACATCACAAACGGATAGAAAGCAATGTCGATCAAATCGAACTGTTGAAGCATGGCGACAAAGATGGAAAATACTGGGTACCGGCCATGGCAGATACTCCTTTACGTGGAGCCAACGGACGTCACGAATGGTTCTGGGAACCGGATGACGAAAACAACATCTATCCATTGAACGAACTAATGGATAAATATGAAAAATCAGTAGGACGGAACGCTACCCTGATTTTAGGCCTGACACCCGACCCGAACGGATTAATACCTACAGGAGACGAACAACGCCTGAAAGAATTCGGTACAGAAATCAATCGTCGCTTCTCTTCTCCATTAGCCCAGATATCGGGACAGAAAAAAAGTTTGACCTTGAAACTGGACAAAAAGCAACCGGTAAACTACTGCATCATTCAAGAAAACATACAGAACGGAGAACGTATCCGCCAATATAAAGTAGAAGCCAAGGTAAATGGAAAGTGGCAAACAGTTTGTTCCGGAGAATCTGTCGGACACAAACGCATCGAAAAATTCGATCCGGTAGAAGCTACGGCATTACGGCTGACCGTACTGCAATCCATTGCATTACCCGATATTATAAATTTCAGTGCTTTTTCTGTCAACTAATTCATACGCATGAAAAGATATTTCATCATAAGTTTGCTTACTTTGGCAAGTACGGTCGCTCCTTTGACGGCTGTATTTGCCCAAAGTTCTTTTATCTACGAAAAAGGTAAATCGTTTAAAGATGTAAACGCCTCTCCAATGCCTCAGACCATCCGCCTGGACAGAACGGCAGAACCGGTCATTTATGAGAATGCAGTTCCTGAGAATGCAACCACTATATGCTACCGCATCCAACTGCCGTCTTATGTACGGGGGACATTCTTCAGCCGGGATTCCCGCTCCGGAGATTACGAATGGCCCAACAATACCAATCGCCTCTTACCTTGGATGTTCAATCATCTGACAGACCTTACCCGGGACGACTATCCGGGTATTCCTTCCAACGCACGTCCTTCTACACTGGGAGACGCTTTATTGTTGCAACTGACCGATGGAAGCTATCTGTTCACCAAAGCAGTAGCGGGTGATAACAGCCTCAGCTGGTTTCAGGTAAATACCGACGGCTCGCTCAATTTATATGTATCGACATTGGGAACCGACCGGCTCGAACACAAAGTACCGGTAGCACTGGTTCAAAGTGCCGGCAACATTTATCAGGTATTCCGGCAGGCTTACGAAACCCTGATATCCGACCGGAACGTATCGGCCCTGCAAAAGCGCACGGAAAAGAACTATTTTGAGGCTCTGAACTATCTGGGATGGTGTACCTGGGAACATTACCATTTCGATATTGATGAAACAAAAATCCTGAATGACCTGGATGCCATCGAAACCTCCGGAGTTCCTGTACGTTACGTACTGATCGACGATGGTCACCTGGCCAACAAGAATCGTCAACTGACAAGTTTTACCCCCGATCCTCAACGTTTCCCGAACGGATGGGCTCCGATCATGGCACACAAAAACAAAGATAAAATACGTTGGATAGGATTGTGGTATGCCCTCTCCGGATATTGGATGGGAATCTCCCCCGATAATGATTTTCCAACCCATGTAAAAAACAGCCTCTATTCTTTCAATGGAAGTCTTTTGCCCGGTAAAAGCACCCCGAATATCGACACGTTCTACCAGTATTACGTTCACTCTCTGAAAACCCATGGATTCGATTTTCTTAAAGTAGACAATCAGGCATTCACCTTACCGCTTTACATGGGCTCTACTGAAGTCGTACGTCAGGCGAAAGAGTGTAATCTGGCATTGGAAAAGCAAACTCACGCACAGCAGGTGGGACTGATGAACTGCATGGCTCAAAACGTACTTAACACGGACCACACCCTGCATAGCGGAGTTGCCCGTGTCAGCATTGACTATAAGAAATACAATGAGAACATGGCAAAGTCGCATCTCTTCCAGTCATACACCAACACATTACTGCAAGGGCAAACCGTATGGCCGGATCACGATATGTTTCATTCCAGCGATACGATCTGTGGCAGTTTGATGGCTCGTTCCAAGGCTATTTCAGGCGGCCCGGTCTACCTGTCCGATTCTCCGAAAGAATTTGTAAAAGAGAATATTTTCCCACTGATCGATAAAGAGGGCAAAATATTCCGCCCGGAAGCCCCTGCCATTCCGACCCCAGAATCGGTACTGACCAATCCACTGCAAGACGGAAAGGCATACAGGGTATTCGCTCCTACCGGTGACGAGGCTGTATCCGTCATTTGTTATAACCTCAACACCTCACCCAAACACCGGAAAGTAACCGCCGAAATAGACCCGAAGGATTATCTGTTACGCGAAACACTGACCGGCAAACCAACACCTCAACAAAAACGAGTGATTCTATTCGACTGGAATAATCAGACAGCCACTGAACTGACCGGTAAACAGACTGTAGAACTGGATGGCTTTACCGACCGTCTATTCCATCTCTGTCCGATCCATGACGGATGGGCGGTTATCGGGATACAGGAAAAATATCTGTCACCTGCGGCCGTCCGGATTCTATCTTCGACACCGGACAAATTGGTTCTCAATGTATTGTCTCCGGGAACTCTGAAAATATGGACAGAGAACTCCGGAAAACAAGAACTGAGAAACATTCAGGTAAAGGAAACCGGAAAAATGACCATCAGAAAATAATCCTCTAATATATAATTACGATGAATAAGAAAATAATTATCCCCCTCGCACTGGCTCCATTGGCTGCCCCGGCTCTGCAAGCCCAGCACCAGCAGCCGAACGGACGTACGGACACACGCCCCAACATCATTCTCTTCATGGTAGACGACATGGGCTGGCAAGATACATCCCTGCCTTTCTGGACCCAAAAGACACACTACAACGAGGTATACGAAACTCCTAATATGGAGCGCCTTGCCAAACAAGGTATGATGTTCACCCAAGCCTATGCCAGCAGCATCAGTTCGCCCACCCGTTGTAGCCTGATTACAGGAACTAACGCCGCGCGTCACCGGGTAACCAACTGGACATATCCCAAAGGCCAGCAAACAGACCGCCCGAGCGATGTATTCAATGTAGCGGACTGGAATGTAAACGGGGTTTGCCAGGTTCCCAATATCGACCACACGTTTCAGGCAACCTCACTGGCAGAAATCCTGAAAGACAATGGCTACCACACGATTCATTGTGGGAAAGCACATTTCGGCGCCGTCAACACTCCGGGAGAAAGTCCTTATCACATGGGCTTTGAAGTCAACATAGCCGGACATGCAGGAGGCGGATTGGCAAGCTACCTGGGTGAAAATAATTACGGAAACCGGACGGACGGTAAACCGAATCCCTGGTTTGCCGTTCCGGGATTAGAGAAATACTGGGGAACCGATACTTTCGTCAGTGAAGCTCTGACGCTCGAAGCTATCAAAGCACTCGATCATGCCAAAGAATACAATCAGCCTTTCTTCCTCTACATGGCTCACTACGCTATCCATGTTCCGATCGATAAAGACAAACGCTTCTATCAAAAATATATCAATAAAGGATTGACTCCCAAAGAAGCTGCTTATGCGGCCCTGATCGAAGGTATGGACAAAAGTCTGGGTGACCTGATGGACTGGCTGGATAAAAACGGAGAAGCAGACAATACCATCGTCATCTTTATGAGCGACAACGGCGGTCTGTCCAGCGAACCGGAATGGCGTGACGGAAAACTGCACACGCAGAACTCTCCTCTCAACAGTGGGAAAGGATCGGCTTACGAAGGCGGTGTACGCGAACCGATGATCGTCCGCTGGCCGGGAGTTGTAAAACCGGATACCAAATGTGATAAATATTTAATTATCGAGGACTTCTATCCGACCATACTCGAGATGGCACAAATCAAACATTATAAGACGGTACAGCCGATCGATGGAATTAGTTTTATGCCTCTGCTGACACATACCGGTGATCCGTCCAAAGGACGCAGCCTGCACTGGAACTTCCCTAATCATTGGGGAAACGACGGTCCCGGCATCGGCCCGACTTGTACCGTACGCAAAGGTGACTGGAAGTTGATTTACTACTATGACAGCGGTAAAAAAGAGTTGTTCAATATTCCGGAAGATATAGGAGAAAAGAATGACCTGGCAGCCCTACATCCGGACATTGTGAAAAGTTTATCTAAAGAGCTGGGTGACTATTTGCGCAAAGTAGGCGGCCAACGCCCTTCATTCAAAGCAACCGGAAAGCCATGCCCATGGCCGGACGAAATCAAATAACCGAGCGAATATAATTACTTTTTATAGAGAGGAGAACCTAAGACATTACGCATCTTTCGGTTCTCCTTTCTGTTTTCTATCAAACAATAGACAAAATAGTTTCCGCCTTGTCTACTATATAATCCGGACAGAATGATTCAAGCTCCGTACGGGGGCGGAATCCCCACGTGACTCCACAGGAAGTAACTCCGCTATTGATAGCCGTCTGCATATCCACTCCCGAATCGCCGACATACAGCACTTCGTCTTTCGAAACACCGGCAATCCGCAAAATATCATGCACCACAGCAGGATCCGGCTTCACCTTCACTCCCTCACGCTGCCCAAATACAGCAACAAACCGGATTCCTGGGAAATAATGTGCTATCAGCTTCTCGGTGGCTGCCTGATATTTATTGGAAGCCACGGCCAATTTGTAATCTTTATCCTGCAATGTTTCCAACAATTCCGGAATTCCCGGATAAGGGCGACTCTCGTCGGCATTATGCCGGTCATAATGCAAAAGAAATTCTTTACGAACGCGGAGCACATTCTCCTCGGTTTTCTCTCCTTCGGGTAATGCACGCTCAAACAATTTGTTGATGCCGTTACCTACCATGAAGTTATAGGAAGCGACTTCATGAGTCGGATATCCCAAAGTTTGCAGAGCATGATTCGTACTATGTGCCAAATCGGCAATGGTATTCAATAAAGTACCATCCAAATCGAATATTATCAGTTTCTTCATATCTTTATACCTCTATGTTTACGACAAAGATACGGATAATTCAGCGGTAACTTTACTGCCATCCCACCTACAAGCTTTATAATAATTGTTAACGGAAAAACAGAATCAGTCCGAAAAGCTCCTTTTTCAAAGAAAATATTTTAAGTTTGTGAAATAGCAACAAAAAGGGAAGAATTTGAACTTAAAAACTGAAAAGGAGACGCTTATGGGATCAAAGAAAACAGACTTAATGCGTATTTCATATTTTGTAGCCATCGTGATATTGGTATGTCTGATAGGTAATCTCAAAGACCTTTGGCTACAATCGTGGACCGACCTGATCATCTATCTGATAGTCCTGTTTGCCGCCGCCGAATGTCTGTTCAGTACGTTTGCACGCATCCGTGCGGTCGGAGAGCAAAAACAGCCCCGTTGGCTGACTTCTATCTCCCTGCTGATTTACGGAATCCTTTTCCTCGGAACTCTATTTTTTATCGGAGATTTCTTAATAAACAAGTTATGACAAAGAAAAATCTACTCAAAGGAATCTGCCTGCTATGGCTATTGCTGGCAGTAACTCCTGTATTGCAAGCCCAGGATCGTGCGCAACAGGCATCCGAACTTCTCGACCGACTGATTGCAGGCCAAGGAGACAGTGTGTATGTACATCTGGACGATAACATCCGGAAAATGCTTTCCGTAGAGATGTTGAACGGACTGTTCAAGCAATTGGAACAACAAGCAGGTAAGTATCAGTCGCACGGAGAGTGGAACACCGAACCAATAAACGGTATGACTGTTTATTATTGCGACGTTAAGTTCGAACGCTTACCATTGCGTTTTCTCACAGCGTTCAATCCGGACGGAAAGGTGAATACCATTCGTTTCGTACCTGTTCCGCCTGAAAAGACCACTCCCCCGACGACATCGGTACAAGATAAAATAAAAGAGACAGACATACAGGTTTGTACGGGGAATTTCAAGCTTCCCGGCACACTGACTCTTCCTAAAAACGGCAAAGATCTGCCGGTAGTCATTTTGGTACACGGTTCGGGGGCCAGCGACCGGGACGAAACGGTAGGGGCCAATAAACCTTTTCGGGACCTCGCGTATGGACTGGCCGAGCGTGGAATAGCCGTGATCCGTTATGACAAGCGTACCAAAGTATATGGAGCCGACAGCGCACCTGCAGGCAAAGAAATTACTTTCGATGAAGAATCAGTGGATGATGCCCTTTCGGCAATTAAACTTGCCCGTTCCATACCGACAATAAATCCCGAACGGATCTACATTCTCGGACATAGCCTGGGAGGCACCTTGGCTCCCCGCATCGCCCAACGTAGCGATAAAGTTCCGGCAGGGATTATTCTGCTTGCCGGTGCAGCCCGTCCACTCGAAGATCTGTTTATAAGTCAGGTGAAGTTTCTCGCCTCTGCACTCCCATCGACTAAAGATATTGAAAAGGAAATAGCCGAACTACAGAAACAAGTGGACAACGTGAAAAGGCTGGGTACAGACACATTCGACATTACAACTCCTTTGCCCATGAATCTCTCTCAAGCTTACTGGATGCTTGCCAATCAATATAAGCCTCTGGAAGTGGTCCGAAAACTGACTCTCCCCATACTTGTCCTTCAAGGCGAACGTGATTATCAGGTCACCATGCAAGATTTCGAATTATGGAAATCCGCCCTGGCAAAGCATCCGAATGCGATATTTAAATCTTATCCCCGACTCAATCATCTGTTTCAGGAAGGAGAAGGGAAGTCAACCCCTCTTGAATACAGCCGTCCCTCCTCTATTCCTTCTTACGTGACGGATGACATCGCAGCTTTCATCAACCGACCCAAGCCCGGTAACTGATGACAACGGAAACAACAGTTCCAACAAACAAGCGTTATTTATCCGTACAAGATCACCCATCCCCCATCCTTCTCAATCGCCCCTTCCTTTCTTGAAAATCGGCATCGGTATCATTGTGGTTTTGATAAATACCATCTATCATCACACCCGGACAAGCAGGATAGCAGAAAAACTAGAAACAACAACGATCCACTCTGTATCAACAACTTAAACGACTTCACTTTCAGTATATAAAATGCTTGATTTAACAGAGTGTTAAAACAAGCGTTTTGTTTGCAAAGAACAAGTCTTTTAAACACAAAACACTTCTTCTTTGCCAACAAAAAGAAAACACCCGGAAAACCGCATTAACAATGTTAACGAAAGAGGAGACCACATTTATAAGTCCATAAGGTTGTCAGTCCGCCTCCCTTTCCACTCTTACTTATTAAATTTCCAATCAAAAAGATGCTCCTTCCGCTTTCTTTTACTAAATTTGCATTTAAATTTGCCCGAATCATGAAGAATGAACCAACATATAGCTTGCTAAACGCCATCAATTATCCCAAAGACCTGCGCCAACTGAGCGTAGATCAATTGCCGGAGGTATGCGAGGAATTAAGGCAGGACATCATTAAGGAACTATCGTGCAACCCGGGACACTTCGCTGCCAGCCTCGGTGTGGTAGAACTGACTGTAGCACTGCACTATGTGTACAACACTCCTTATGATCGTATTGTCTGGGATGTGGGACATCAGGCCTACGGACACAAGATACTGACCGGACGGCGTGAAGCTTTCTCTACCAACCGTAAACTAGGCGGTATCCGTCCTTTTCCCTCACCGGAAGAGAGTGAATATGACACATTCACTTGCGGTCATGCCTCCAACTCCATCTCGGCAGCGTTGGGTATGGCAGTGGCAGCCGAGAGAAAAGGAGAAAAAGACCGCCATGTAGTAGCCGTTATCGGTGACGGATCCATGAGCGGAGGACTTGCTTTCGAAGGATTGAACAATGCTTCATCGACTGCGAACAACCTGCTGATCATACTCAATGATAATGACATGGCCATCGACCGCAGCGTAGGCGGCATGAAACAATATCTGTTCAATCTCACTACTTCGAACCGATACAACCAACTGCGTTTCAAGACATCCCGCCTGTTATTCAAAATGGGATTACTCAATGAAGAACGTCGGAAGGCCTTGATAAGATTGGGAAACAGCCTGAAATCTCTGGCAGCCCAACAGCAGAATATCTTCGAAGGAATGAATATCCGATACTTCGGTCCCATCGATGGACACGATGTAAAAAACATAGCCCGTATCCTGCATGATATTAAAGATATGCAGGGACCAAAGATTCTACACCTCCACACCATCAAAGGAAAGGGATTTGGTCCGGCAGAAAAACAGGCTACTATATGGCATGCCCCGGGTAAGTTCGATCCGGTAACAGGAAAACGTATTGTAGCCAATACGGACGGGATGCCTCCCCTGTTTCAGGATGTATTCGGGCATACGCTGGTAGAACTGGCGGAAAAGAACAAACGGATCATGGGAGTCACCCCCGCCATGCCGAGCGGCTGCTCCATGAACATGCTGATGGATCGTATGCCGGATCGCGCCTTTGACGTAGGCATTGCCGAAGGACATGCCGTGACTTTCTCCGGAGGTATGGCAAAAGACGGATTACTGCCCTTCTGCAACATCTATTCCTCGTTTATGCAGCGGGCTTACGATAACATTATCCATGACGTAGCGATACAAAAACTAAATGTAGTATTCTGTCTTGACCGCGCCGGGCTGGTAGGTGAAGACGGTCCTACGCACCACGGTGTGTTCGACATGGCTTATCTACGCCCGATCCCCAACCTGACTATCTCGTCACCGATGGACGAACATGAGTTGCGGCGCTTGATGTATACTGCCCAATTGCCCGACAAAGGACCTTTTGCCATCCGTTATCCGCGCGGGCGGGGTTCGTTGGTGGACTGGGAATGTCCGTTGGAAGAGATTCCGGTGGGAAAAGGACGGAAACTAAAGGACGGAAACGATCTGGCAGTAATTACAATCGGCCCTATCGGCAAGTTGGCTGCCCGTGCCATCGAACGTGCTGAAGCAGATACCGGCATTTCCGTAGCGCATTATGACCTTCGTTTCCTCAAGCCGCTCGATGAAGAGCTACTGCACGAAGTCGGCAAAAAGTTCCGCCATATCGTAACGATAGAAGATGGAATCATTAAAGGAGGTATGGGATGCGCCATACTCGAATTTATGGCCGATAACGGATATTATCCCGAAATCAGGCGCATCGGTGTACCGGATCAGTTCATTGAACACGGATCGGTGCAGCAACTCTACCACTTGTGCGGGATGGATGAAGAAGGAATTTACAAGGTAATTACTAAAAACAAATTACGAATGGATGCTCCTGTGGAAAGCTGCATGGCTACCCATTCTTAATCCCCCAATACGCAATAGAACCGCAATTTGCAATCACAATGAAGATAATTATTGCTGGTGCCGGAGCTGTAGGCACCCATTTGGCTAAATTACTCTCACGCGAGAAACAGGACATCATCCTGATGGACGATGACGAAGAGAAACTAAGTACGCTTAGTTCTAACTTCGACCTGATGACTGTTACGGCCTCTCCTTCGTCCATATCAGGACTGAAAGAGGTAGGCATCAAAGAGGCAGACCTCTTTATCGCCGTCACTCCCGATGAAAGCCGGAATATGACCGCGTGCATGCTTGCCACCAATCTGGGAGCCGAAAAGACAGTAGCCCGCATCGACAATTACGAATACCTGCTGCCAAAGAACAAAGAGTTCTTCCAGAAACTGGGTGTCGACTCCCTTATTTACCCGGAAATGCTGGCTGCCAAGGAGATCGTATCATCCATGCGTATGAGTTGGGTGCGCCAATGGTGGGAATTTTGCGGAGGATCACTTATCCTGATCGGTACAAAGATGCGTGAAAAAGCCGAAATACTGAATGTCACGCTGGCCGAACTGGGTGCGCCGGATATTCCCTATCACGTAGTAGCCATCAAACGGGGCACCGAAACCATTATCCCCCGTGGAGACGATACCATCAAACTGCACGATATCGTATACTTCACCACTACCCGGAAATACATCCCTTACATCCGAAAAATTGCCGGAAAGGAAGAATATGCCGACGTACGCAATGTGATGATTATGGGCGGCAGCCGCATCGCAGTCCGTACAGCACAATATGTACCGGATTACATGCAGGTAAAAATTGTGGATAACGACATAAACCGCTGTAACCGCCTGACAGAGTTGCTCGATGATAAGACCATGATTATCAACGGAGACGGACGGGATATGGACCTGTTGATTGAAGAGGGACTGAAAAACACGGAAGCTTTCGTAGCCTTGACCGGTAACTCTGAGACCAATATCCTGGCCTGCCTTGCCGCCAAACGCATGGGAGTGAGCAAAACAGTGGCGGAAGTAGAAAATATCGATTACATCGGTATGGCGGAAAGCCTGGACATCGGCACGGTAATCAATAAAAAAATGATTGCCGCCAGCCACATCTACCAGATGATGCTCGATGCAGACGTTTCGAATGTGAAGTGCCTGACCTTTGCCAATGCGGACGTAGCAGAGTTCACAGTACCCGAAAACGCCAAAATTACCAAAAACAAAGTGAAAGACCTGGGACTACCCAAAGGGACCACTATCGGTGGCCTGATCCGCAACGGAGAAGGTATACTGGTTACGGGTGATACCCTTATTCAGGCAGGTGACCACGTCGTCGTATTCTGCCTCAGCATGATGATCAAGAAGATAGAAAAGTACTTTAATTGATGGTATGATAAACTCTAAAATGATATATCGCATCACAGGTTTCCTCTTACTGATAGAGACAGGCCTGTTACTTTGCTGTGCAGGTGTTTCGCTGATATACCGCGAGGATGACCTGAGCAGTTTCCTGTTGTCGGCAGGATTGACTACTTTAGTCGCCATCCTTCTGCTGGCTCTTGGCAAAGGAGCCGAAAAACAACTTAACCGCCGAGACGGATATGTCATTGTCAGTGTAGCATGGGTCGTGTTTTCCTTATTCGGAATGCTCCCGTTCTACCTCAGCCATTATATACCAAGCATAACCAATGCCTTCTTCGAAACGATGTCCGGATTCAGCAGTACCGGAGCCACCATTCTCGACGATATCGAAGCACTGCCCCACGGACTTCTCTTCTGGCGAAGCATGACACAGTGGATAGGCGGATTGGGCATTGTCTTTTTTACCATTGCCGTACTGCCCATTTTCGGTGTGAGCGGCGTACAACTCTTTGCCGCCGAAGCCAGCGGGCCTACCTACGATAAAGTACATCCCCGTATCGGTGTGACGGCCAAATGGATATGGACTATCTATGCCGGACTGACAGCCATTGAAGTGATTCTCCTGTTATTCGGAGGCATGGGACTGTTCGACAGTATCTGCCACTCGTTTGCCACGACCGGTACAGGAGGTTATTCTACCAAGCAAGACAGCATAGCCTATTACAATTCACCTTATATAGAATATGTGATAGGTGTTTTTATGTTTCTCTCCGGAATCAACTTTACGCTACTTCTCCTGCTATTTACCGGTAAACTGAAGAAAGTATCTCAAAATGCCGAGTTAAAGTGGTACGTGATGTCAGTGATTCTCTTTACCGCATTCATTGCGGCAGTGCTCTACCGCACCACCCCGATGGGAGCTGAGGAATCTTTCCGCAAAGCCTTTTTTCAAGTAGCTTCGCTGCATACTTCCACCGGATTTGTAACAGCCGACTACATGCAATGGGTACCGGTACTTTGGGGTACCCTGACTGTCATCATGCTGATAGGTGCCTGTGCCGGAAGCACCACAGGAGGTATGAAATGCATCCGAATGGTGATTCTGGCCAAAGTGTCACGAAATGAATTTAAACACATCGTACATCCGAACGCCGTACTTCCGGTGCGGGTGAACAAACAGGTCATTTCTCCTGCCATCCTGTCGACGGTACTGGCATTCTCATTCATCTATGCCGTCATCATCATTGTCAGTGTACTGTTGATGCTGGCAATGGGCGTAGGTTTCACAGAATCTATCGGGACGGTGATTTCAAGTATCGGAAATATGGGACCGGGATTGGGGAGCTGCGGTCCGGCCTATTCATGGGACGGACTCCCTGATCTGGCCAAATGGTTATTGTCGTTCCTGATGTTACTGGGACGTCTGGAACTATTCACCGTCTTACTTTTATTCAGTTCTGACTTTTGGAAAAGGAATTAGAAACAAGTAGAGAAGCTTCATTGTTGTATCATACAAGATAATATATAGTAGAGGCGGGTCAGAAATCGGTTGATAATCCCTCCAACTTCTGACTCCCTTGATTTATTAAAAAACCTTTTTTGTCACGTGGAGTTTGCAAAAGAGATAAAATTAAATTCTATATTTGCAACCGTTTAAGAAATAGGAATGAAACAAAACTTAAAATATTATATAATAATAGTGCTTGCCGTGCTGCTTCATTCGGTAACGATGAAAGCGGCAAACACCTCTTATATAATAGAAGATCCGGACCAGGAAGAATGTTTCATTTCGCAAGCTACTCCTGCAAGCCGGAATATCCTGGAACGCTTTCATTTCTATTGCACCATTATGCCCTGTGAAATGGGGCATGCAGATATTTCTCATGTACCAACGGACAAAAGTTTTATCCGTCCTGAAATGATCTTTCATAAATACAGAATGAGAAATAATCCTTTTTCTGTCCATTCAAATCACTCACATACATACAATCCGTCTGATCCACTGACCTACTATGTCTACGGATTAAGGAAAATCATCATTTAAAGAGTCACAAACCACGAGTAGCCATGCTATCATGTAAACTGTTTCACTGATAGCTGTCAATACTCTTTCAATCAGTTGTCACTCAGAGGTGTGTCAACTTATTGCTTACTTCAGATTATTCAATCTAAACATACTATTGGATTATGAATTTTACATTGTTAGTTGTCGTTCTGCTGACCGCAATTGCCTTTGTCGGTGTGGTGATAGCCCTTTCAAACGCTATCTCGCCGCGGTCGTATAATGCACAAAAGTTCGAAGCGTATGAATGTGGTATCCCTACGCGCGGTAAATCATGGATGCAGTTCCGTGTAGGATACTACCTGTTTGCCATTCTGTTTCTGATGTTCGATGTCGAAACAGTATTTCTGTTTCCCTGGGCCGTCATAGCCCGTGACCTGGGACCTCAGGGATTGATTAGTATTCTCTTCTTTTTAGTTGTGTTGGTTCTGGGCCTTGCCTATGCCTGGAAGAAAGGAGCACTGGAATGGAAATAATGAAAAAGCCTAAAATAAAGTCTATCCCGTATGAAGACTTCATCGACAACGAATCGTTGGAAAAGATGGTCAAAGAACTCAATGAAGGCGGTGCAAACGTCTTTGTGGGAGTACTTGACGATCTTATCAACTGGGGACGCAGCAACTCGCTGTGGCCACTTACTTTCGCAACCAGCTGTTGCGGTATCGAATTCATGGCACTGGGTGCCGCGCGTTACGACATGGCCCGCTTCGGGTTTGAAGTAGCCCGTGCCAGTCCGCGCCAAGCCGATATGATCATGGTATGCGGCACCATTACCAACAAAATGGCTCCGGTACTGAAACGTCTGTATGATCAGATGGCAGATCCCAAATATGTAATTGCCGTAGGAGGATGTGCAGTAAGCGGAGGCCCGTTTCGCAAATCCTATCATGTGGTGAACGGAGTAGACAAGATTCTCCCGGTCGATGTATATATTCCCGGATGCCCTCCCCGCCCGGAAGCATTTTATTACGGTATGATGCAACTGCAACGGAAAGTGAAGATAGAGAAATTCTTCGGAGGAGTAAACCGGAAAGAGAAGAAACCTGAAGGGAAATGAATCTGCTTTAATTAGTAAAATATGGAAGAAATAAAATACATAGAACCCGCAGCACTACACGACGAAATGCTGCGTCTGCGTAACGAAAAACAGATGGACTTCCTCGAAAGCCTAACGGGTATGGACTGGGGAGTGGCAGACGAAGGTGACGCACCGAACGTAACCCGGGGACTTGGAGTAGTCTATCATCTGGAATCGACCGTAACCGGCGAACGCATCGCGATAAAAACATCCACAAATAACCGCGAAACTCCGGAAATACCTTCCGTCAGTGACATCTGGAAAGCGGCCGACTTCAACGAGCGTGAAGTTTTCGACTATTACGGCATTGTATTCATCGGACATCCCGACATGCGACGTCTTTATCTGCGTAATGACTGGGTAGGCCATCCGATGCGTAAAGATAACAACCCGGAGAAAGACAATCCGCTACGTATGGACAATGAAGAGACGTATGATACGACCCGGGAAATAGAGCTGAATCCGGACGGAACGTATCAAACTCAGGAGAATGTGATCTTCGATGACCGTGAATACGTAGTCAACATCGGGCCACAGCACCCGGCAACCCACGGAGTGATGCGCTTCCGCGTCTCACTTGAAGGCGAAACCATCAAAAAGCTCGACGCCAACTGCGGATATATACACCGTGGGATCGAGAAGATGAACGAAAGCCTCACCTATCCGCAGACTTTGGCACTGACCGACCGGCTCGATTATCTGGGAGCACACCAGAACCGCCATGCACTCTGCATGTGCATCGAGAAAGCAATGGGTATCGAGGTCAGCGAACGCGTGAAATACATCCGTACCATCATGGACGAACTTCAGCGTATCGACTCTCACCTCCTATTCTACTCCTGTCTTGCCATGGACCTGGGCGCATTGACAGCCTTCTTTTACGGATTCCGTGACCGTGAAATGATTCTGGATATGTTCGAAGAAACTTGCGGCGGACGTTTGATAATGAACTACAATACCATTGGAGGTGTACAGGCAGACCTGCACCCGAACTTCATCCCGAGAGTAAAGAAGTTCATCCCTTACCTGCGTGGAATCATCCACGAATATCACGACGTATTCACCGGCAATGTCATTGCCCGGCAACGTCTGAAAGGTGTAGGGGTGCTGAGTCGCGAAGATGCCATTTCTTTCGGATGTACCGGTGGAACAGGCCGTGCCAGCGGCTGGGCATGTGATGTACGCAAACGTATGCCTTACGGCGTATACGATAAGGTGGATTTTAAAGAAATCGTTTATACCGAAGGCGACTCTTTTGCCCGTTACATGGTGCGTATGGACGAAATCATGGAGAGCCTGAACATTATCGAGCAATTGATTGACAATATTCCGGAAGGACCGATACAGGAGAAAATGAAACCCATCATCCGGGTACCGGAAGGAAGTTACTATACCGCCGTTGAAGGCAGCCGCGGTGAATTCGGAGTGTTCCTCGAGAGTCATGGCGACAAGACACCTTACCGTTTGCACTACCGTTCGACGGGGTTGCCACTGGTTTCGGCTGTCGATACCATCTGCCGGGGAGCTAAGATTGCCGACCTGATCGCTATCGGCGGAACGCTGGATTATGTGGTACCGGACATCGACAGATAAGAAAGCCCTGACGGCTCTTATCCTAAATCCGGATCACTCCAATCGTAAATAGTAAATCGTCTAATCGTAAATATAGTATATGTTTGACTTTAGTATAATAACAAGTTGGATACACCAGACATTAACCTCCGTCATGCCGGAGGGATTGGCTGTATTCATAGAATGTGTCGTTATCGGGGTGTGCATTGTGGCTTTGTACGCCATACTTGCCATTCTCCTTATTTATATGGAACGCAAGGTGTGCGGTTTCTTCCAGTGCCGACTGGGTCCGAACCGCGTAGGAAAGTGGGGAAGCATCCAGGTGCTCTGCGATGTGCTCAAGATGCTGACCAAAGAGATCATCGAACTGAAGCATTCGGACAAATTCCTTTATAACCTGGCTCCGTTCATGGTGATTATCGCCTCATTTCTCACCTTTTCGTGCCTGCCTATCAGTAAAGGGCTGGAAGTGCTGGACTTCAACGTAGGTGTCTTCTTCCTGTTGGCAGCTTCGAGCATAGGCGTAGTGGGTATCCTGCTGGCCGGCTGGGGTTCGAACAATAAGTTCTCACTGATCGGTGCTATGCGAAGCGGTGCACAAATCATCAGTTATGAATTGTCTGTCGGACTTAGTATTCTCACAATGGTGGTCCTGATGGGTACCATGCAGTTTTCTGAGATTGTGGAAAGTCAGGCTAACGGATGGTTTATCTTCAAAGGACACATCCCGGCCCTGATCGCTTTCGTTATCTATCTGATAGCCGGCAACGCAGAATGTAACCGTGGTCCGTTCGACCTTCCCGAAGCAGAAAGTGAACTGACGGCAGGATACCATACCGAGTATTCGGGTATGCACTTCGGCTTCTTTTATCTGGCCGAATACCTGAATATGTTCATCGTAGCTGCCGTAGCCGCTACCATCTTCCTGGGAGGCTGGATGCCGCTGCACATTGTCGGGCTGGACGGATTCAATGCAGTGATGGATTATATTCCGGGATTCATCTGGTTTTTCGGAAAGGCATTCTTCGTAGTGTTCCTGCTGATGTGGATCAAATGGACTTTCCCGCGTCTGCGTATTGACCAGATACTAAACCTGGAATGGAAATATTTGGTACCAATTTCAATGGTCAATCTGGTAATCATGGTATTAATCGTAGTCTTCGGACTGCACTTCTAACCCGGAGGGCTAAAAGATGAAAAATGAAGAATATACATATCTAGGCGGCCTGATGCAAGGCATCGGCTCCCTGCTGACGGGTATGAAAACCACCATCAAGGTATATTTTCGAAAGAAAGTGACCGAACAATACCCGGAGAACCGCGCCGAACTCAAAATGTTCGACCGCTTTCGCGGTACATTGAACATGCCTCACAACGAAAACAATGAGCACCGTTGTGTAGCCTGTGGGTTGTGTCAGATGGCATGCCCCAATGATACCATTAAAGTGACCAGCGAAACCATTGAAACCGAAGAGGGCAAAAAGAAGAAAATACTGGCAAAGTATGAATACGACCTTGGTTCGTGTATCTTCTGCCAGCTCTGTGTCAACGCTTGCCCACACGACGCAATCACCTTCGACCAGGTATTTGAGCATGCCGTATTCGACCGGACCAAACTTGTCCTGCAACTCAACCGCGAAGGAAGTAAAGTAATCGAAAAGAAAAAAGAATAAAAGAATATGGGACTTACACTTGAAACAGTAGTATTCTACTTTCTGGCAGTGTTCATCATTGCCATGTCCATACTGACAGTGACCACGCAGCGTATCGTGCGTTCGGCCACTTACCTGCTGTTCGTGCTTTTCGGCACAGCAGGTATCTACTTTCTGTTAGGATACACTTTCCTCGGATCGGTACAGATCATGGTCTATGCCGGAGGTATCGTGGTGCTCTATGTATTCTCCATCCTGCTGACGAGTGGAGAAGGCGACCGGGCCGCTCACCTGAAACGGAGTAAATTCCTGGCAGGGCTTGTCACTACGATTATAGGTGCAATCCTGGTGCTCTTCATTACACTGACACACAAATTTGTGCCGACAAGCGATCCGGAACCTGTAGAAATCAGTATCAAGACCATCGGACATGCTTTGTTAAGCAGTGGTAAATATGGATATGTATTGCCTTTTGAAGCAGTCAGCATTCTGTTGCTGGCCTGTATCGTGGGCGGATTATTAATTGCACGTAAAAGATAGGACGATATGATGATACACATGGAATATTACCTGGTGGTTTCTACCATCATGATGTTTGCGGGAATATACGGGTTCTTCACCCGCCGCAACACACTTGCTATCCTCATCTCTGTAGAACTGATGCTGAATGCTACAGATATCAACTTTGCCGTATTTAACCGTTTCCTTTTTCCCGGAGAGCTCGAAGGGTATTTCTTTGCCCTGTTCTCCATTGCCATCTCGGCAGCGGAAACGGCTATCGCTATCGCCATCATGATTAATATTTACCGGAATATACGTAGTATTCAAGTAAAGAATCTGGATGAATTAAAGTGGTAAATACGTCATTATGATCATAGAAATAATAACTAAATTATGGAATATACAATTCTGATCCTTCTTCTCCCCTTCCTCTCCTTCCTGGCATTAGGGATAGGAGGCAAGTGGATGAGCCACCGAACAGCGGGCACCATAGGCACGCTGGTATTGGCAGCAGTGACAGTACTCTCGTACGTCACGGCCGTACATTACTTCTCGGCACCCCGTCTGGCAGACGGAACGTTTGCCACACTCATTCCTTATAACTTTGAATGGCTTCCGTTCACGGAAACACTAACGTTCAACCTGGGCATTTTGCTCGACCCCATCTCGGTGATGATGCTGATCGTAATTTCTACAGTCAGCCTGATGGTACATATCTACTCTTTCGGCTATATGAAAGGCGAACGGGGATTCCAGCGCTACTACGCATTCTTATCCTTATTCACCATGTCTATGCTCGGACTGGTAGTGGCAACCAACATTTTCCAGATGTACTTATTCTGGGAGTTGGTAGGTGTATCTTCTTACCTCCTGATCGGTTTCTACTATACCCGTCCGGCTGCTATTGCCGCCAGTAAAAAAGCATTCATCGTGACTCGCTTTGCCGACCTGGGCTTCCTGATCGGTATCCTGATATACGGATACTACGGAGGTACTTTCGGATTTACTCCCGACACAGTTTCAATGTTGAGCGGTGGCGCCGGTATGTTGCCTCTGGCACTCGGGCTGATGTTTGTCGGCGGTGCCGGCAAGAGTGCCATGTTCCCGTTGCATATCTGGTTACCGGACGCCATGGAAGGTCCGACTCCCGTCAGTGCACTGATTCATGCCGCCACCATGGTAGTAGCCGGCGTTTACCTGGTGGCACGCATGTTCCCGCTTTTCATCGAATATGCTCCGGACGTACTCCACCTGATTGGTTGGGTAGGTGCTTTCACCGCTTTTTATGCTGCCAGCGTGGCTTGCGTACAGAGTGACATCAAGCGTGTACTTGCTTTCTCGACCATCTCACAAATCGGATTTATGATCGTGGCACTGGGTGTTTGTACCTCTTCCGATCCGCATCACGGAGGGTTGGGATACATGGCCGGCATGTTCCACCTTTTCACACACGCCATGTTCAAGGCCTTGCTCTTCCTGGGTGCAGGCAGCATTATCCATGCCGTTCACTCCAACGAGATGTCGGCTATGGGAGGATTACGCAAATACATGCCGATCACGCATATCACCTTCCTGATAGCTTGTCTCGCCATTGCAGGTATTCCTCCGTTCTCGGGTTTCTTCTCCAAAGATGAAATTCTGGCAGCTTGCTTCCAGTATAGCCCGACGATGGGTTGGGTGATGACCGTCATCGCAGCTATGACCGCCTTTTATATGTTCCGTCTCTACTACGGCATCTTCTGGGGTGGCACAGCACCGGGGCAAAAGTCGACAAGCGATGATACAAGCCACGTACATACTCCCCACGAATCTCCCCTGACCATGACTGTTCCGTTAATCTTCCTGGCCGCCGTCACTTGCGTGGCCGGTTTCATTCCTTTCGGACATTTCATCAGCTCCAACGGTGAATCGTATACCATCCATCTTGAGACATCAGTAGCCGTCACAAGTGTAGTGATTGCTGTGGCGTCCATCGTCCTGGCCACTTGCATGTACCTGCGTCAGCAGCAACCTCTGGCAGATAAACTTGCCAAACGTTTTGCCGGACTGCACCGTGCAGCCTATCATCGTTTCTACATCGACGAGGTGTATCAGTTCATCACACACCGGATTATCTTCCGTTGTATCTCTACACCGATCGCCTGGTTCGACCGCCACGTGGTAGACGGATTCTTCAACTTCATAGCCTGGGGTACCCATGCTACAAGCGATGAGATACGGGGATTGCAAAGCGGACGTGTACAGCAATACGCTTATGTATTCCTGCTCGGAGCGCTGATACTTATCTTAATATTAATCTTATAAAGCACAAAAGATATGAACTTTTTATCCTTATTCGTACTCATTCCTCTGCTGATGCTTGGCGGGTTATACCTTGCCAAAAGCATTAAGGCCATCCGCGGAGTGATGGTAGCGGGAAGTACGGCGTTGCTGATCCTGAGTGTTGTGCTGACGTTCCTTTATTTGGGCGAGCGCCAGGCAGGAGCTACAGCCGAGATGTTGTTCCGTGCCGATACGGTATGGTATGCACCGCTTCACATAGCCTACTCGGTGGGAGTAGACGGAATATCGGTAGCGATGCTGCTGCTTAGCGCTGTCATCGTGTTCACCGGCACCTTTGCCTCCTGGAAGTTGCAGCCGCTGACAAAAGAATATTTCCTGTGGTTCACCCTCCTGTCGATGGGAGTATTCGGTTTCTTTATCTCCATCGACTTATTCACCATGTTCATGTTCTACGAAATCGCATTGATACCGATGTACTTACTCATCGGTGTATGGGGTTCGGGACGCAAAGAATATGCAGCCATGAAGCTGACCCTGATGCTAATGGGTGGTTCGGCATTCTTGCTGATCGGTATTCTGGGTATCTTCTTCGGTGCCGGCGGAACAACCATGAACATTCTTGAAATAGCTCAACTGCATAACATTCCGTTTGCGCAGCAATGCATCTGGTTTCCGCTCACTTTCCTGGGATTCGGTGTGCTGGGAGCACTCTTTCCCTTCCATACCTGGAGTCCTGACGGTCATGCCTCGGCACCGACTGCTGTCTCTATGCTGCATGCCGGCGTATTGATGAAGCTCGGAGGCTACGGTTGTTTCCGCATCGCCATGTACCTGATGCCGGAAGCTGCAAACGAACTGGGCTGGATCTTCCTGATCCTGACAGGTATCTCCGTTGTATACGGTGCTTTCAGTGCTTGCGTACAGACAGACCTGAAGTACATCAACGCATACTCTTCCGTAAGCCACTGCGGCCTTGTGCTCTTCGCTATCCTGATGATGAACCAGACAGCAGCTACCGGAGCGGTGCTTCAGATGCTCAGCCACGGATTAATGACAGCTCTGTTCTTCGCCCTCATCGGTATGATATACGGACGTACCCATACCCGTGACGTACGCGAGCTGAACGGACTGATGAAAGTGATGCCGTTTCTCAGTGTCTGCTATGTGATTGCCGGACTTGCCAACCTGGGTCT
This sequence comes from Bacteroides fragilis NCTC 9343, assembly GCF_000025985.1. Classification (NCBI taxonomy): domain Bacteria; kingdom Pseudomonadati; phylum Bacteroidota; class Bacteroidia; order Bacteroidales; family Bacteroidaceae; genus Bacteroides; species Bacteroides fragilis. The sequence continues at coordinate 964,237 of NC_003228.3, read as the reverse complement.
TCCGGGACTTAGCGGCTTCGTAGCCGAGATGACTATCTTCGTCGGTTCATTCCAGAACTTCGATGTATTCCATCGTACACTGACCATCATCGCTTGCTCGTCCATCGTGATCACGGCAGTCTATATCCTCCGACTGGTAGGTAAGATTCTATATGGAACGTGTACCAACAAACATCATCTGGCACTGACGGATGCAACCTGGGACGAGCGCTTTGCCGTCATCTGTCTCATCATTTGTGTCGCCGGACTGGGTATGGCTCCTTTCTGGGTCAGCCACATGATTGGCGAGAGTGTATTGCCCGTTGTTTCACACTTAATACCCTAAAAGAAGATGGATTATTCACAATTTCTATATATGAAAGAGGAGCTGTCACTGATAGCAGTTATCCTCATCCTGTTTGTTGTCGACCTGTTGACCTGTCCGGACCAAAAAGGTGCCACTCCTAAGGTGAACGTCAGGTCGCTCACCTTGCCGGCTGTGATCCTGATGACCCTCCACACCGTAATCAACCTCTTTCCCGGAACTCCGGCAGAGGCTTTCGGCGGAATGTATCAGTACACACCGATGCAAACCATCATCAAGGCAGTGCTCAACGTAGGTACCATCATCGTGCTACTGATGGCCCATGAATGGTTGAAACGCGAAGACACCCGCATCAAGCAGGGAGAGTTCTATGTACTGACACTCTCTACCCTGCTGGGTATGTACTTTATGATTTCTGCGGGACATTTCCTGATGTTCTTCATCGGATTGGAAATGGCAAGTATCCCGATGGCCGCACTGGTGGCATTCGATAAATATCGTCATCACTCCGCAGAAGCAGGTGCCAAGTACATCCTGACCGCACTGTTCTCAAGTGCATTGCTGCTATTCGGTCTTTCAATGATATACGGTACGTCCGGTACGCTCTATTTCAATGACCTCCCTGGACACATCACAGGCAATATGCTTCAGATTATGGCATTCGTGTTCTTCTTTGCCGGAATGGGATTCAAAATCTCATTGGTTCCTTTCCACCTCTGGACAGCCGACGTATACGAAGGAGCGCCTACAGCCGTAACCTCTTATTTAAGTGTGATTTCCAAAGGATCGGCAGCTTTCGTGCTGATGACCATCCTGATGAAAGTGTTCGCACCGATGGTGGCACAATGGCAGGAAGTGTTGTTCTGGGTAACCATTGCTTCCATCACCATTGCCAACCTCTTTGCTATCCGCCAACAGAACCTGAAACGTTTCATGGCATTCTCCGCTATCTCCCAAGCGGGATACATCATGCTGGGTGTCATCGGAGGCAGTGAAATGGGAATGACTGCCCTGGTTTATTATGTACTGGTTTATCTGGCAGCAAACTTAGGTGTATTTGCAGTCATCTCAATTGTGGAACAACGTAGCAACAAAGTGGAGATAGACGACTATAACGGACTGTACAAGACCAATCCCAAACTGGCTTTTATCATGACCCTTGCCCTGTTCTCACTGGCCGGTATCCCTCCGTTTGCGGGTTTCTTCTCAAAGTTCTTCATTTTCATGGCTGCATTCAACAGCGGATTCCATCTATTGGTATTCATTGCCCTGATCAATACAGTCGTATCGCTTTACTACTACTTACTGATTGTAAAGGCCATGTATATCAATCCCAATGAAGAACCGATCCCCACTTTCCGCAGTGATAACTACACCAAAGTGAGTCTCGTACTTTGTACTTTGGGTATCATAGCTCTGGGTATTGCAAGTTGCATCTATCAGGGAATTGACAAGTTCTCATTCGGAATGGGAATGTAAAAACGGTAAACGATCAGCTATAAACAACAAACGGTGAACAGGCATACAGTATAGTATGTGTTGTTCACCGTTTGTTGTTTATAGCCGGACCGTCTATCAATCGTTAACGATTGACTGTTCGCTGTTAATATAGGGAATGGTGAACCAGAAACGGGCCCCTTTCCCTTCTTCCGAGTCCACTCCTATGACGCCGCCCAGCTGCTCCACAATACTTTTACAGATGGAGAGTCCGAGCCCGGTTCCGTGGATAAAGCTGTTCAGCTTCACAAAGCGTTCAAAGATATGCGTCAGTTGCTCTTTAGAGATTCCGATTCCCGTGTCGCTTACATAAAACTCCACACCCTCTTCCTTCTTTTCATATCCCACATGGATGCTGCCCGAGGAGGTAAACTTCAGGGCATTGTTCACGAAATTGGAGATGACCTGATGCAACCGGTTCCGGTCACTTATCACAGTGCAATCCGAAGGATGCGGATCGAATACTAATTCAATTCCCTGGGGAACCTTTATCTGAGAGCTGCGAACGATATCTTCACAAAGCATATTCACATCCGTCTCCCCGTAGGTGAACTCAAACGTACCGGCCTCAATCTTCGATAAGTCCAGAATGTCCGAGATCAGCTGCAGCAGCAAGTCATTATTCTCTTGTACGATCTTGATGTATTCGCAGCGTTCCTCCATGTCTTCCGTATCGACCAAAAGGCCCGAGAAACCGACAATCGCATTGAGTGGTGTACGTATCTCGTGACTCATATTCGCCAGGAAAGCGCTCTTCAGCCGATCCATGGTTTCCGCTTTCTCTTTCGCCTCGATAAGCATGGCTTCCGTCTCCTTCAGTTCCGTAATATCATAATTAATGCCGATAATCTCCACCTCCCCATGCTCCGGTTCAAACTTGGTCACTACCACATTCATCCGTACCCAGTTCCACTCGTTGGTAGCGCCGGGTTTCAGGATACGCATTTCGCTACGGAAGTCCTTCTCTTCACCCGCCAATACCTTCTCGTAAAAGTCAAAGACCTTCTGCCGGTCTTCAGGATGCATCTTATCATAAACGCCCACAACGGATGAAAGCGGAATATCCTCCGTCTCACCCATATTCTTAAACCACTGTTTGATGGCATAGCCACGTTTACTCAGCAGGTTCAGTTTGGCATAACCTACTTTTGCATAGTCCGATATCAAAAGGAAGAAGTTCTCAAAATCACGGATACGGTTAATGGCATCGATACGCTCCGTATTATCGATGTTGATCAGCACATAGCCGTTGAAGTTCCCTTGGCTGTCAAAGAGTTTACTGACCTTTGTATACAGCTCGATTATATTACTTTTATCGGAATGGTAGTAATCGGAAGCCTTATTAAAAGAGTAGTTCAGTCTGAAATCGACCAGGTCTTCGTTCCGTACCCGTTCTCTGATTTCAAGAGGCACATTCGGATTCTCAAAGAAATTGACTCCCATTACATCGGCTTTATCTTTTACACCAAAGGTTTCCATATCCCAGTTGTTCAAGTCGAGCAAATTGCCATCCTTATCGTAAATCTCCACTCCCGCGGGAATATTGGCAAAGATATTCTTGAAAAGCTTCTCACTGCGATCTAAAGCCCTATGGGCACGAATCGTCTCGGTAGAGTCCAGAAACAGAGCGACCACCTCGTCCTTTTCCGGAGAATACACGATGCAATGGGAACTGCGCTGGGTGCGATGGAAGTAGACATCAGTCTCTTTGTGCACACTGCCCTCCATCACATCGAGAAGATAATCCACCTTGGCCTTAAAGTCCGCATGCAACTCGCTGGCAAGGCATCCCACGTAATCGGAAAGAGACATTCCTATGAGTTCCGAACTCAAATCATTGGCATCGGCTATCCGGTAATCACAAGGTAGTCCGGCAGCATCCCGGACCATAGTCATACGTATATACCCCATCGGCATGAAGCGGAACAGATTACGCAAAAAAGAACGTTCGCGCACAGCTTCGTCTTTCGCTTTACGCAGCTCGATACAGATGCTGATGATATTGGCAAGAGACGATAACCATTGGAAGTCTTCATTATTCCAGTTGCGATAATTCTTCACCAGATCGATCCCCATATACCCCCATACATGTTCGCCGGCTATCAGCGGAGTGATCATCAGTGACTTGATGTTCTGGCGGCTCAGGATCGCATATTCCGCTTTTGCATGTTTCGGAAGCTGGTCCAATGAATCCAGTATCACCGGTTTACCCGACAGGGTCTGCTGCCTCCACCAAGGTAAACTGTCAGTCGGGATACGTTGCAGGCTATCGATCTCCGGCAACACTCCTTCGGCCACCACCTCGTAGGTACAGTCCTGATAGCGGTAATATTCATCATATTCAAAGATATACACGCGTCCCCCATGAAAAAGATCGAGGATATCCTTCAATATCTCCATGATACAGAGGTCCACACTATCATCTTTGAGAAAGCGTAAGAGTGAATGGGAAATGGAGTTCTGCCTGTACAGCAAGTCGTTGACACGCTCCAGAACCCGCTCGGAAGTATCATTGGGAGCTTCTACCCGCTGCATGATACCGAATGAAACGACTCCCCTGCCCGGTATTTCTTCACGCTCCCCCAAACGGGTGTGCAACCACACGATTCCCTCTTTGGAGTGAATGGGGAAAGTCTGTTCATAAAACTCCCTATGGATGGAAGCATTGAACTCCCGGACTATCTGTTCCTGATAATCCTCACGCACCCGTTTCCTGAAGTCCGTAAAAGATATGGTATTTCCTTCAAGTCCCAATAAATCGCAGAGGTATTCTGAGCATACATAATGCCCGGCTGTGAAATCAGCTTCCCACCATCCGAGTTGCGCCATGGACGCCATTTGCCGAAATCGTTCAATATCGTTATCCATAAAAGTAGTTTACAGGAGTATATGTTTGTTTGCTGTTAGTACGCAAATTTAGGAAATTATCCATTCACACCAAGAGAATGGATTAAATATTTGTGGCAAGCAGACGCTGAGAGCAGCACTGCGGAAAGGGTACACAGGAATGTAACACAGATGTTAACGAATCGTATAGGGCATGTATCACCCCCGTAACCTGAATCGTGCAACTTTGCACCGACAGAAAAACGTAGATAAAAAGACATGAAACAACAAATCGGGAGACTTCTCTCCACTCTTCTTCTCGCAACATTTTCCTTAGGAATCACAGCAGGGGTCATCCAGGGAACCATCATTGATAAACAGACCAAAGAACCCCTGACCGGAGCTACCGTACAGATTGCCGGAACCACGACCGGAACCGTAGCCGATGTAGACGGTAACTACACACTGACGCTAAGCAACGGCACCTATACCATTGAAGTGAAATATATAGGATATAAAACACTCCGGATGAATGAAGTGAAAGTGAAAGCCAATGCGACACTGAACTTTGAACTGGAAGTAGACGCGCAAACGCTGGACGCCGTCACCGTAGTGGCCCGGAAAAACCTGGAAGGCGAAAAGGCTTTACTGCAAGAGAGACAGAAAGCAACGCTTGCCATCGAAAACATGGGAGCCAAAGAGATGACCCTGAAAGGTATATCGAACGTACAGGACGGAGTCAAGAAAATAACCGGTATCTCCATTGCAAGCGCCGGACAACTGATAGTACGCGGACTGGGTGACCGGTACAGCACGACCACCCTGAACGGTTTGCCCATCGCCTCGCCCAACCCGGACAACAAGTTGATTCCGCTCGACCTCTTCCCGGCCTCTACCGTAAAGAACATCACCGTCAGTAAAGTATATGCCGCCGGAGCCTTTGCCGACTATTCGGGCGCACATATCGACATCAGCACCAAGGAGAACACGGGAAGTGACTTTTTCTCCATCGGCTTCAACGTGGGCGGACGCTTCAACACTGTCGGAAAAGATTTCTATTATAGCGACCGGAAAGGCGGACTCTTCAGTACGGGAAACCTCAGGAATAAAGACCGGATTCTGGCTATGGGTAAAAGCGAGTTCCGCGATTACGCCCGCAACAATGACCCGTTCGGCACAAACTTCGCTATCAGCAAGCACCGTTCACTACCCGAATTCGGTGGTAACCTGGGAGGAGGCAAGAGCTGGACACTCCCCAACGGAAACCGTCTGAGCGTGCTTGCCTCGGTAGGTGTCAGCAACGAAAACCAAATCTTGAAAGACGCCTACGTGACCACTATGACCGCTCAGGGCACACACCTCGACAAGTTCAATTATGACAGTTATTCCAGCGCACTGAAAATAGCCGGATTGGGCAACATCGGCTACTCGTTCCGGCAGGCGGACCACATCAACTTCACCGTGTTCTATGCACGCAATGCCATCAACGATTATATGTCCCGCGAGGGGATCGATGCCGAAAAGAACAACATCACATCGAGCAACAGCGTTTTCCATGCCTACTCACTACTGAACAACCAGTTGCTGGGACACCACGAACTGACTTCTCAGTGGGATGTAAACTGGAGCGCTTCGTACGGACTGACCAACAGTGACGAACCGGATCGCCGGCAGGTGGTCTTCTTCCGTAACGAAGGCAGCGATAAGCTGAACCTCTTTAAACTCAACCAGACTACCAACCGCTACTTCGGAGAACTGCAAGAGAAAGAGATTGTAGGAGATCTGCGCACCTCGTACAAATGGGGAGATGCGAACCTGATTCGTGTGGGAGGTACTTACAAAAGCAAAAAACGCGACTTTGAAAGCGTGAACTTCTACTACGATATCAATGCCTTGAACGCTGACGTCACCAACATTTATGATACCAACGGATATCTGAATCAGGAAAACATAGCCAACGGGACGATAAAAGCCAACATCGATGCACAGCCCCGTTACAACTACTACGCCGGAATGGATGTGTGGGCAGGGTTTGCAGAAATAGAGTACTACCCGATGGAATCTCTGCTGGTCAACGTGGGACTGCGCTACGAGCAGGCCAAACAATGGGTACGCTATTGGACGGACGGCGGACAGGAGAAGAAAACGAACCTGGACAAAGGCGACTTCTTCCCGGCACTGAACCTGAAGTACAGCCTGAACGAAACCAACAGCCTGCGCCTCTCCGTATCACGCACTGTCACCCGCCCTTCATTTATCGAAATGGCTCCGTTCCTCTACCAGGAATCTTACGGAAGTGCCTATATCCGCGGTAACAACGAACTGAAAAACGCTTATAATTATAACATCGACCTGCGCTATGATTTCTTTCCGAAACGCAACAACGGGGATATGTTCTCTGTCACGGGTTATTTCAAAAAACTGAAATCGCCGATTGAACAGACTCAGGAGTCTTCGGGCGGCACAGTGATCCGCTCTTTCCGCAACGCCGAAGACGGAATAGCCACAGGAGTGGAAATAGAATTCCGCAAAGAACTGTTCAAGAACTTCCGTATCGGAGCCAATGGTTCATACATGTACACAAACGTCGTATTGCCCGAAGGCGGGGTATATACCGACTCGGAACGCGCTCTGCAAGGAGCCTCTCCGTTCCTGATCAATGCAGATCTCAGCTACACTCCTCAACTGAGAGGAGAAAGCGACCTGACACTGGCACTGGTTTACAATGTGCAAGGCCCGCGCATCGAGACAGTAGGTATCTACGGAACAGGTAACATCAAGCAACAGACCCTGCACACGATGGACTTCATAGCAAGCTATGCCATCAACAAACACCTGAGCCTGCGCCTGCAGATGAAAGACTTGTTGAACAGTACCATCCGCTTCAAGCAGGAGCTGCCGGCAACGGGACAAAAGGTGGAAGTAGAATCATTCCGTCCGGGAACCAGTGCAGAAATAGGAGTCTCGTACAGATTCTAAGGCTCGCCACAGGGTCACACAGAATATTTATATGAATAATCAAACAGATAGTATAAACCTAAAACAGTATGAATATGAAAACGAATTATCTAAAACTCAACTCTTGGGCCGTAGCAGCCCTGATGGGAATGTGTTCACTTGCAGCTTGTAGTGACGACAACAGCGGCGAAGGCGGCGGAAACGGCGACAGCGAAGAGGTGATCGCCAACAACGGAACACTGAAAGGAAGCGTAGACGGGTCGAAAACCGTCATCCTGACCAAAGGCTACAACTTCTCCCTCGACGGAGAATATATCGTCAAAGCCGGTTCCACCCTGAAGATCGGCGAAGGTGTGACAATCAGCGCCAAAAGCGATGATGCCACCATCGACTACATCCTCGTGGAGCAGGGAGCCAAGATCGAAGCAGTAGGTACTGCCTCCGCACCGATTGTCATGACTGCCGATACCAAAGAACCGGGAGCATGGGGCGGCATCCACATTTGCGGCAAAGCCCCGATCAACATCGGATCGACCGGTAAATCGGAAGTCGGAGATGCCGCTTATGGTGGTTCCGATCCGGCGGACAACTCGGGTATCCTGAAGTACATTCGCCTGGAATACGCCGGATACAAGTTCACTACGGAAAAGGAGTGTAACGGCTTCACCTTCTATGGTGTAGGAAACGGTACGACCCTCGAATACCTCGAAGCATACAAAGGTACCGACGACGGCTTCGAATGGTTCGGAGGTACGGTCAATGCCAAATATCTGGTATCGGTGAGCAACAGCGACGATTCATTCGACTGGACAGAGGGATGGAGCGGAAAAGGGCAATTCTTTGTCGCCTACCAGGAAGATCCCGCCACTTTGGGATATACATGCGACTGCCTGATCGAGGCCGACAACTATGACAAGAATATGGATGCCGCTCCGATCTCATGCCCGACACTGGCCAACCTGACACTGATAGGCGCCAACAACGACGAAGGCAAAAGAGGCATCCGCCTGCGTGCCGGAACTCAGGCCAAGATCTACAATGCACTTGTTACAGGCAAGGCCAATAACCTGACTACCGAAACAGAACAGACCGAGAAATTCCTGATCGACGGTCCTTCGGTACTGAACTACATCGCTATCGCGGGAGATATCAAGGCAAGCGGTGACGGCGGTTACTCTTCTGCCCTGTTCACAGCCGAAGGCAATCACAATGCCATCAACCAGACTTTGAGCTTCAGCAATATCTTTATCGGAACACAGGACGGAGGAGCCGACCTGTCAGCAGACAGCTTCTTTGAAAAAGCGGCTTATAAAGGTGCAGTGAAAGCAGACAATGAATGGACCAAAGGTTGGACCAAGTTATAAATCACGTATACACTCACAGAATGAAGCACCGGACAGTCCTGCTGGCCCGGTGCTTTACCTGTTTTTCAAACTATGGACAGATACAGACTAAAGATTATCGCATTGACAGCACTGGTGTGCCTGACCGGCAGCAGCTGTACGGACGACGAGAACAACGGACAGGGCAATAACATTATTTATGGTGAGAATATCATCGGAAACGGAGAACAGACCTTCGAGATAAAAGATCATCAATACCTGAAACGGGGCACTTACCTGATGAAGGGATGGTGTTACGTCACTTACGGTTCGACGCTGACCATTGAAGCGGGCACCGTTATCAAAGGAGACAAGGAAACCCGCGCCGCCCTGATTGTAGAACCGGGCGGGAAACTGATTGCCAGGGGAACGGTAGATGCTCCCATCGTATTCACCTCCGAAATGCCCGCCGGGAAACGGAAACCGGGTGACTGGGGAGGATTGATTTTATGTGGTTATGCCCGGAACAATGAAGACATCATGCAGATAGAGGGAGGCCCGCGTACCATGCACGGAGGTCCGAACAACGCGGATAATTCGGGCGTCCTGAGCTACGTCCGTGTAGAGTTTGCGGGATATCCGTTCAAGAAAAACCAGGAGATCAACGGCATCACCTTCGGTTCGGTAGGAAACGGCACGCAAATAGACCACCTGCAAGTATCGTATGCCAACGACGATGCCTTCGAATGGTTCGGCGGAACGGTTCATGCGGAATATCTGGTGGCCTATCACTGCTGGGACGACGATTTCGACATAGACAACGGCTATAGCGGCACATGCCGGCATCTGCTGGGCATCCGCCATCCGCGAATAGCGGACATCACAGGTTCTCATGCCTTCGAATGCAGCAATAATGGCACGAACACTCCTGCGACACCTACCACAGCCGCCACCTTTGAAGATGTCACGATCTATGGCCCTGCCTCAGGGGATGCCTCGTTCGTAAATCATCCCGACTTTATCAATGGCGGCGGCCTCCGGCCTGAGAATGAAAGCATGCTCGGGCTATTCGGCGCGGCACTGTATATGGGCAACAACACATCGGTGACTTTCCGGAACTGCCGGATCAGCGGATATCCGTCGGACATGGAGGGCACACCGGCCTCAGCGGATAACGTAGTATTCAGCGAAAGGGAAGAAACCGGTTATCCGGAGTGGACCCAAGGATGGTGTAACTTCAACCCGCAAGAGACAGAGTATTGAATTCACCACAGAGTCTTATTCATTGCCGCTTAACAGAGCGGTTTTGACATTCTGTCCAAATGATATTTCAATCCTCTCAGATTGCTTTCTTTCGGCCCGAGGGAAAGGCACTCTGCGAAAAACGCCTCCTATGGCAATCCGGCATGATTGCTTTCGTAGGCCAAACAAGCCAAAGACAAACAAAACCGCACTACTTTCCAGAGGACAGGCAACCGATAGACAGTGATACCCCTCTAAACACAACTTTTTATCACTTCCGCTTTGTTCATCTCAGAGTAGTAACCGGAAAGATTCCGTCCACTTTTGAGCCTCCGATCGGAAACAATAGGAGTAATCCGGAAAAACATTAGGAGATATTTCGAAAAGAAGTAAGCATTTTCGGGAAACGCTTACTTCTTTCGGAGTAAATGCTTGCTTCTTTTCTCCGAAACTCCGGCCTATTCTCATCAAATCCCGGCTTTCGGAGCCCCGGACCTTGGCTTTCCGGAGCAGAAAGTCCTTTTGTCGGGCTTTTCTTCTCCCAGACGGACCTGAAAAAAGAAATGCGCTGTTTGTCAAACAGCGCATTTCATACCTTTTTGAAAGAACAATCGAATATAATCTATCAGAATGATTCATAAGAGGAGTTACTGTTAGCGACGATCGCTATACACTCCATCTCGATCAGCCAGGCAGGCCGGCATACAGCAGCAACAACAAATTGTATCGGTGTATCAGGAAAGCGTTTGGCAAACAAAGCGCGCACAACCGGATAATCCGAAGCGTCCCGCAGATAAACAATCGTCTGCGCCACATCCTCAAAACCGGCTTTGCCCTCTTCGAGCAACTTCTCTACATTTTCCCACATCCGCCGGGTCTGTTCCCGGACATCACCTACATGAACCACTTCACCGCGATGATCGATACTCGCCGTACCGCTGATAAAGAGATGACGACGGTCGCCATACTCCACGGAAGTTCCCCGTTCGAAAGTCACTCCATACAAGGCTGTCGGGCTGAGATGAGACAGCGCATGCAGGTAAGTCACCTGTCCCGGCTGCAATCCTTTTACCGCATAGGCATCAAACAGCACATGTATCTTCGGATCGGCATGCCGTCCCTCTATGCCGGTACTGGCTATATAATGGGTCGATTCGGTCAGTCCCTGCCCCAGAAAGTTTTCACGGCGTGCCTTGACAATGCCGGCATAATTCACATCCACGTTCTGCACAAAGATCCAGGTACGGATGCAATCGGAAGCCAGCGTACAGCCTTTTCCTACCAGATCGGCTTCATAAGATTTCAACAAGGTTTTCATCTGCCGCTCCGATTTGCCGCAAGACACACCCGCACCGGCTGTCCAGTAATGCTTGTAAGCGGCATTCGGTTCGGAGGTCAGATAGACCCACAAAGCAATCTTACTTCCATCCAACGGGGGCTGTTGCACGACAGAGACAGCGCACGACGGCTCTTTCTGCAAGACAACCTGCAAAGCCTCCCACTGATTGGCGGCATCACTCAGGAAGTAACGGCAAAACACGGGTACCATTCCCCTGATTTTCACCTTCCTGCTCAGTATCCTATGGTATGCTTTACGAATAGCCGTCAGCTGCTCTTCATAACTCCCCGCTTCCGGATCGACATGAAACATCAAATGCGCCTCTCTCGTTCCTCCCTCACCCCCAAAAAGGGAATATTCAACAGTAGTCCTTAAATACTCTATTCTATGTTTTCTGTATTCCATATTCTTACTCATCTTTTATTTCACTTTAACTCGCTCCTTCGACATCAGCCCTTTGGCCATCTCCCGCTTGTCCCATTGCACCGGAGCAGACACAAACTCGGGAACATTATACGAATAGATCAACTGATCGTAGAACGTATACGGATCTTGCTGAGGCAGCAGGAAAGGTTTCCCTATACGCCCCTGTCCGTCCACCGAGGAGATATAAAGGCGGGTGTACAACCCGTCACCTCTCCGGCTGCTGAACACAAACCAATGTGAATTGCTGCTCCAGTTGTGATAGCTTTCCGTGTCGTCACTGTTCACTTCCTCCAAGTTGCGATAGGTTCCGGTCTTCAAGTCCAGCAGCCAGAGATCGGCCTCTTTGTGCCAGATGGAGAAGTTCCCATAATCGGAAAGCGTGAACATCAGGTATTTTCCGTCGAACGAAGGTTTGGGGAAAGAGATACTTTTGTCCAGCGTGCGGGCTGAGATCAACGTATCGATCCGGTCACCGAACGTTCCGTCTTCGGGATGGAAAGCAATGCTGCACAAGCTGTATTTCACGTCTTTGTATCGGACAGGCATCTCTTTCTGCTCGGCCGAACAGAAATAAAGCGTTCGTCCGTCGGGCGAGAATGCCGGAAAAGTTTCAAACGAAGCCGTACTCAGCAAAGGAGTAGTCAGTATCCGATGGGACCGGGGATGATAAACCACCACATCCGAAGCCTGGTCGAATACCTCTATCGGCTTCTTTCCTCCCAGATGAAAGGCCTGATTGGTTTTGTTCACCGAATAAGCGATGTATTCGCCCGAAGGATGCCAGTACGGATAGACACAGGCCGACAATTGCCCGTCGGCTTTGGTATCGAGAAATTCCAACCGATCTCCTGTGTCGATTACAGTGGCTCCATGCCCGCCTCTTACATGTACGCTCGACGGTGTGGGCTCCGTCCGGTTGAAAGCATGGCAATTGATGCAGGCGGCCGTCACCTGCGTATTCTCAAATAAAGGAGTCTGGCGGAATGTTGAAAGTTCACGTTCGTAGATCCCCATCTTGCTGTACACTTCATATCCGGGTGCGAGCAAACGGTATACCAACCCGTAATCGATCGGGAAAGGACTGACATATATCGGAAACGGACGATACTCTTTCCACTTCTTCCCCTGGCGGACAGAGACTTTCACCTCGATGCTGTCTCCCTTATTACTTTCAAGAAGTTCGTGCCATTGCTTGGCGGGAATGTCTACGGATCTTCCATTCAGCCGTACAGGCTTTCCTTTCGTACCGGCAATCACGACATCAACCGCCTCTACCCCATCGTCCGTCACCCGGAAGTTAAGCGGGGCAATGGTAGAGGGAATGGTAACCCCGACATAATCGGGGAATATCGATGGCAATGTATCCACCTTGGCAGGGGATGTCACCTTCTCTTGACAAGCTGCAAACAAGAAGAGCAGCCCTATCATGCTAAAACAGTATTTTATCTTTTCCATCTTATCTAAAGTCTGCATAAAACCAATATGTATCTCCGAATCGGGCAGACAATGCATCTGCCGAACGGGCAGATGTGAAAATCTGTGCGTATTCTCTCAATCTATTCTCTGTCTGCGGGTTTATCTTCCAGGGAATTGTATCTGTTGCAGTGTGTTTGCTCATAAGCCAATAGAACAACAACGCTTCCTGATAGCCCTTGGGAACGGAAGAATATCCCAGATCGGCTCCCAAAGGATAATAATGCACAAAACGTCCCACATCCTTCTTCAAGAGTGTACAAGCCATCAAATACTCATACGCCATCCGGTTGCGGGGATTTGCATGAAGCAGGAACTCCAATGTCATCTCCGGCAGGTCAGGGTTAAAGAAGAAATCGGTTCGCGGAGTAAGCCTCCTCAATCTCCCGTATTCCGGATGTGCATTGACCCGGTCTTCATCATTCAGGCAAGCCAGAGTTTCAGTAGCCCAATCTTTATAAAAGAGGGTATGCTGCAAGATACGCAGATACTTCCGGGCCACTTCGTACCTGCCATTAATCAAATTGGTCTCAGCAAGCCTTTTAAAACAACGCACACTCTTCCGGTAATCCGGAACGGCCTCCATAGCCTCGAAGACAAACTGCTGCGCCACATTGACCAATCCCAGGTAATAATAAGGTTCACCGGCTACCAAAGGAATGGTGAAGTCGTTGACAAATGACATCAGTAGTCCTTCCTTCCCCCGCTGGTAAAAACTAAACATACGTTCCGGCAGCTGCCCTTTCATTGCTAAAGCCAAATTGAGACAAGAAACCGACATCGGTGTATCGGGTGCTTTCTTTTCCGCCATCGCAATCACTTCATCCCATTCTTGCATGCGCACATGATAATCATACCCCATCACTTCCTCTTTATTCAACCCGATACCGTATTTGCCATACAGATTCAAAACAAACAACATCAGGATAAATTGCAGAACCCATGCTCCCGAGTAGTATCTCCAAGTCATCTTCTCGGGCAAACGAGCTACCAATAACGGTACCAGAATCACAGCCAGCCAGGCTATCACCTGCATTTGTGGAAAGACTAATGGAAAACGATAACTTCCGATCGCCCACAACAGGCGGTCGGCCGGATATGGAAATACAGCCAAGGATATCCAATAGGTCACTCCGGCAATTCCCAATGTACCTCCCACCAGAATCCACCAAGGCAGACGCCTACCGGCAAACCGGCAAAACTCAGTTATCCATATCAATGGAATGAAAAGCCATGCACATCCTCCCGCCAGCAGATAAAGCAGCGGAATGCCGACTCCCCAATAAATCAGGCGTATCCGCCTATTCTCAATAAATGTATATCCGATGAGTGCTCCCAGCACCATTCCCACAGAGATGGCTCCGGAAAGAAGAAAATTTTCGTCGCAGAACAGAATAAAGAAACATAAAGAAGGTAGCAGAGTAAGCGGATACCATGCCGGGTGTCCGCCCAGGCGGTTTGCAATCCAAACCATCAACCTGTGAATACCTCCTATTGCACCGGTCAAGATAGCGGCTCCCGCCCACGAATAATAATAGAATTGGGTGAGAAAGCCTCCCAGATAGTCCGCCATTCCCCCGGGATGGGATACTTGTTCGACAAAATAGTCGGATGTAAAGAGAAACATCTGGAACTGTTCCTGATAATGCAGATGGTAGGAGTAGTATACTCCGAAGAAAAT
Source organism: Bacteroides fragilis NCTC 9343 (assembly GCF_000025985.1). Lineage (NCBI taxonomy): Bacteria > Pseudomonadati > Bacteroidota > Bacteroidia > Bacteroidales > Bacteroidaceae > Bacteroides > Bacteroides fragilis. The sequence goes on along the minus strand of NC_003228.3, from coordinate 949,169 downwards.
GAAGACACCTGCTCCCAATAAGATGGACAAAAGCAGGTTTATTCTTTTGACGTGCTTGTTTTTCATATTCGGTAAATTGTGCCCAAAAGTACAAAAAGTTTGGAAAACAATCTAACGAAACAGGAAACAATACAGTTATTCGCCCAACAGCTCGATGCACATACGTCCGTTATGATAAGGACATTTCCAGAAGCCGGCCTTATCATCATCCCGGTTCAGGCTACCGTCGGCACGAAGGCTCCAGAACCATTCGCCATGCACATCGTCAGTCAAATGTCGTTTAATAAACTCCCAGCAGTCGATGGAATGTTGCAAAGCCCCTCGATCACCGAAATATCGGAACAGGTTATAGTATCCGACTACGGTTTCGGCTTGTACCCACCAATGGTAGTCGCCGTCGATGTGTCCGGTAGTGAGATTCTTTTCATATATCATTCCTCCGTCGGAAGTAAGTCCTTCGGATGCAGCCGCAGCTATCTTCTTTACAACAGGTTCTATCTCCGCAATGAGTCCGGCGTCTCCCAATACCCGGGCGGCTTCATGCAACAACCATGAGGCTTCGATATCATGTCCATAAGAGACGACCGGGTATTTGCTTTGCCAGTCGTTATCGAAAAAGAGTTGTAAATGGGATGTGTCCTTATCCAGTATCTTCTCTGTAAAAAGTCCTATCAGGTTGTAGAGCTGACGTTCCAGCCGTGCATCTTTCCAGACCCGGTACAGGTTGGTGTAAGGTTCGAGGATATGCAGATGGGTATTCATAGTCTTGCGTTCATTCGCATCTTTCTCGCTGAGGCGCATATCGGCTATTTCGTTCCATTCACGGGTAAGCGCTTCACAATAACCGTTCTTCAGCCCATCAAAGCTGTGGGACTCTATATCATTGAATAAACGGACGGCATACATCAATGCTTCCGGATCTCCGGTAGCCCGATGGAACTCGCTCAGTCCGTAAATGGCAAAGCCGATGGCATAAATCTGTTTCTTGGTATCCAGCGGCTCACCTCTATAATTGAGTGACCAGTAGACCCCTCCGAACTCGGAATCATAAAAGTGGTCGATAAGGTATCGTTTGGCACGGTTTGCCATCTCTTTGTACTCCTCTCTACCCAGCAGACGATAGGCAGCAGAATAAGTCCATAAAATACGCGCATTCAGAATAGCCCCTTTATCGGCCCGGGGCATTAATTCCTCCTGTCCGGTGATGCGTCCGTAAAATCCACCGTTCTCCTGATCTACCATCCGTTCCATCCAGTAAGGAAGAATACGGGTAGTAAGCTCTTTCTGCATTTCTTGTTTAAGAATCTCGTCCATATGATGTCTGAATTATGATTGAATAGCCTTTCTTCTCTTCTCCAACTCTGAAGTCACCTCTCTCATCTTCTTCTCCGATAGCGGATACATACTGATGAAAACGACGGACAGAACTGTTCCGACAGCGGGCAACCAGCTGAGAAACATCTTAATCCCATGAATAGCCTCTACACTCTGCACTTCGTTGGCACGAAAGCCGAAGTAAGCCAACAACCAACCGGTCAGTGCACTTCCGATAGCCCAACCGAACTTCTGGCTCATGGACGAAGACGAAAAGATCAGACCTGTAGCCCGGTTGCCGGTCTTCAGTTCCGAATAGTCAGCACAGTCGGCGTACATGGACCAGAGCAAAGGGAAAATACTTCCGGCACAGATACTGATCAGCACCTGAAAAACAAAAATCAGGGTGATGTCTCCTTTCCCAAACCAATAAAAGATAACGGAAAGGAGAGTAGCCAGACTCATGGCTCCCATGTATGTGTTTTTTTTGCCAATACGGTTACTGACCGGAGCTGCAAGAATCACTCCCACAATATTGGCAGCCTGTCCCACTGCCAGATAAAGGCCGCTCAGCACAAAAGAAACGCCAAAGAAGGAAACCGTGGAGTAATCCTCTTCCACAACAAAGTACTTGAAGTAATAAACCGTAGCTCCGTCACGAATAGAATTGAATACCAAAGCTGCCACTCCGGCTCCGAGCAGAATCCACCACGGACGGTTGTGAAGCAAATCTTTCAAATCGTCTTTCAGGGAGTTTTGTACTTCCCTGATCGGTTTTACCCGTTCACGTGTCAAGGCGAAACAAAGATAAAACAGAGCCGCACACATCACAGCAATCACCACCACACTCAACATCCATCCCCGTTGCTCGTCTTCTGCACCACCAAACAGGTTGACCATCGGCATGAAGAGCAGCAAAGCAATAAAACTGCCGATATAGGCAAAAGTCATACGGTAAGTGGACAGGGTATTCCGTTCTTTCGGGTCAGGACTCATCACTCCCAGCAGTGAAGCATAAGGCACATTGATAGCCGAATATACCATCATCATCAAAGAATAGGTGATGTAGGCATAGACCAGTTTTCCGGTATCATTCAACTCCGGAGTGGTGAAAGTAAAAATACCAATCAGTGCAAAAGGAACGGCAAGATACAGTAGATAAGGACGAAATTTCCCCCAGCGGGTCTGTGTGCGATCGGCAATCACTCCCACGATCGGATCGAAAGCCGAATCCCATACCCGGGTAATCAGAAACATGGTTCCTACCACGGCAGCAGGCAAGCCGAATACATCGGTATAAAAAATCATCAGATAGGACCCGAACAGTTTCCAGAACATGGACGAAGCCATATCGCCCAGTCCGTAACCGATCTTCTCTTTCAGTGTAATCATGGCAGTCATTCTATTCTTGGTTTTCTTATTTCATCAATCTCAGATTTCGTTCAATCAGGTTTTTCAGTATCTCTACCGAAGCTGAGGAAGAAAAGCCGTCCTGAGGAGTGTGCAGGCAGTAATCCACCAACCGTTCGATAGTTGAGGTAGCTACATGCATACGGGTGTCCGACGAAGCATAGTAGATAAATACTTTTCCGTCATCGTCGGCTATCCAACCATTCGAAAAAAGCACATTCGACACATCCCCAATGCGCTCTTCTCCTACCGGAGCCATAAAGTACCCCGCCGGAGAAGCTATCAGCCGGGTGGGATCATCCAACGATGTCATATACATATACAATACATACCTGAGCCCGGCAGCACAATTGCGTACTCCGTGTGCCAGATGAAGCCATCCCTGAGGAGTCTTGATAGGATGCGGCCCTTCACCGTTCTTCACCTCCTTGATGGTATGATAATATCGTTTGTCGATGATCTTCTCTTCTCCAACCTCGGCGTGGGTTATATCGTCAATCAATGCCCATCCGATACCACCTCCGCTACCGGTATCGATAAATCCGTCTTGCGGACGGGTATAAAGTGCATACTTTCCATCCACAAACTCGGGATGCAGCACCACATTACGTTGCTGACTCTTTGTTTTCAGATCCGGCAGACGTTCCCAATTTTTCAGGTCTTTGGTACGGGCAATGCCGGCAGTGGCTGTAGCTGACGATAAATCACCTATGGGAGCATTGTCATCGTGCCGTTCGGCACAAAAGATGCCATATATCCACCCATCTTCATGGGCAGTGAGACGCATATCGTATACATTGGTTGCAGGAACCACATCTTCGGGTAAGGTCACCGGATACTCCCAGAAGCGGAAATTATCAATACCGTTCGGGCTTTCGGCAACAGCAAAAAAAGATTTGCGGTCTGCTCCCTCCACTCTCACCAACATCAGGTACTTCCCATCCCACTTAATGGCTCCGGCATTCAACGTCGCATTCATACCGATACGTTCCATCAAAAAAGGATTCGTCTCCTCGTTCAGGTCGTATCGCCAGAAGACAGGAGTATGCGCTGCAGTCAGTACAGGGTAACGGTAACGCGTAATCACTCCGTTTCCCTCTTCTACCGGTTCATTCTTACGCATCAGCAGTGCTTCATGCCCGGCAAGCAATTTAGCAACTTTATCATTAAACAGACTCATAATGGACAGTGTTTTTATCGTTATTTATTTGATTTTCTATTTATAAAGGTTCTTCACGTCCGACACAAACAGAGTTTTCGGTTCACGGTAGAACTTCACAAAGTCATCGGCGGACACCTGTCCGGGATAAGGAGCATAATAGTGGTTTACCCTTTCACGTGCATTGCGCCACACCAACACATAACTGATAGGATACTTGCTGATTACCGGATAGAGAGTCTGTGTCCACCAGACAGAATCGGGAATAGCCTCGAAACCGGTTTCGGTAATGGCTATAGGCTTATCGTGCGCCTTACCTACTTCAGTCAGGATAGCAAGCGACTTATCCAATTGCTCCATATATTGTGTCCGGTCGAACTGATAGGTGTCAAAGCCCACCAGGTCGATGATATCATCTCCCGGATAACGCTCCAGATAAGCAGTCGAATCTTTGGGTTCCGATCCCGGTGAATAAGCATAAAGCAGGTTCTTTACTCCCCGGGCATGCATACGATCATGCGTCATCCGCCAAAGAGCCTTATACTGGTCGGCCGTGCAAAGATTTTGTCCCCACCAGAACCAACTGCCGGTATGCTCGTGCCAAGGACGGAAAATAACCGGTATTTTTGTACCTTCTTCCGTCTCCAAAGTATTCATAAAGGCTGCAACAGCATCGAGCCAACTTATAAATTTCGCATGATGTACACCACCGGGCAGTATGGAAGCTACAACCGTCGTATCACTCACATCCCACGCATCTTTACCGGTCAAGGGGTTATCGAGATGCCAGCTAAAAGAAACCACTCCTCCCCTTTTATATTGATTAATCGTCTCCTGACGTATTTTGCGAAACGGCACGTTATCCAGACTTTTCTCTCTTTCCAGTTCAATGTGGCCCAGATCAAACGACATGACAGCCGGATAATCACCACACACACTTTTCACGTCACTGCGATCTTCGTCACCTTCCCAGCCGACACCGTAAAGCGGATCGTCATGATGACCAAACATAATCCCCTGTGTGGGAACCTTCCGTAGATTATTCAGTAAATTCACTGTTTCCGCCGTTCGCAGAGTGTCGACAGTCGAATCCGCTCCTGTTTTCTTTCCGGAAGGTGAACAAGCACCCAATCCTGCCAATAGCAGTGCACCTGTAGCTAATATCTTTATTCTCTTTATCATAATTCGTTTATTTAACGATGAATACTATGCAAAAGTACGAGGGTTCCCCCTTGAAAACAAGTACAATATTATCCAATACTGGTATTATCATTCACCTACCCTTATTGTACTTCTCTACAGCCAGATAAAAGGCCTGAATATTGTCAAAAGGTACTTCGGGCGGAGTATCGCAACCGGTGGATATAATAAAGTTAGCGTATTCTCCGGTACAGGTCAGAAGTTCTTCTGTCCGTGCAAAAACATCTTCAGGCGTCAGTACCCTGAACACTCCTACAGGATCCAGATTACCCATCACCCATACATCCGAAGGGCATTCCCGGAGAGCAGTTATCATATCCGCTTTATTTCCGAAATGATACCCTTTAGCACCGGTAGCCAGCATAGCAGCAGTGCAATGTCCGGTGTTACCGCAATTATGCAGAATAACTGCAAACGAATCATCCTGGACAGCATCGATAATACGTTTCACATAGACCGAAGAATAGCGTTGACAATCTTCATTCGAAAGAAGTCCGGCAGCCGGTTCCGCCATAATAACACCGGCCACTCCGGTCTCTTTGATAGCCAGACAATAACGGAGAATGAATTCCGTGCATTTCTCCAGTAAAAGCAGGACAGTATCGGGCTCGGTATAGATAGCCATCATAATTTCCGTCATATCGTATAGACGACCTGCCAGAGAATAGGGACCGATACAACCGGCCAGCACGGGCTTGTCTATTCCTTCTGCTGCCAGGCGGTCGGCCAGCAAATACTGAGGCATGCGTCCCGATTCGACCGAAGGAATCTGCAAAGCCTCAACATCTGCATATCCAGTGAGCAAACGTCCGCAAACACTGGGTACTTCATTGGGGGACATACTAAGTCGAGCTCCAAAAGCTTCTGCTTCCACGGTAAGATCCATAATAGTGGTACAAGCCGCCGATTGCGGAAAACATTCGTTCAATGCACGGATAGCGTGATAATGAATTTCACCGTTCGTTACGGCATCCGATACCTGTTTCCCTAACAATTCAATACCCGGATGGGTCATAATGGGGATGGCTACCCGTTTTCCTGATACTAATTTATCTTTTATATATAGTGATAGTTCCATAACATTCTATCTGTTTAGTTTATTTCTGTTTTTATAGCAATCGGCTTTGCCGCATAGTTCGCATCCATATTTCCGTTTGACAATACATGGACCATAAGCAATAATACCACTGACCGATTTAATAGGCGACATCAGCGAAGAATCACTCAATCGGACCCCGCAGGGAAATTCAGGCAAGCAGCTGAAAAGCAACTGCTGTTGCGTGACGTGCCATCCGCAATAACCGGGACTGTAAGGATGACTGACTCCGTATCCCAAAGGAAACATTCGGGATTCCACTTTCCGGCATACTTCACGGACAACTGCTTCAGCAATTGCCGAACCGTAAGCATCCAGAAGAAATTCGCGTAAGATGTCTCCCTGACTGCCTATCCTATGCTGAAAAGCCTCAAACTCGTACCCCGCAGTAGCAACAAAGAGTACATAGCCCGCAGCATCTTTAAGATAAGGAGTTATAACAGATCCTGTTTTCAGAGAAATACCGTTTACTCCCACCTCACAAGTACCGGCCGGCTCGGCATCGAACAGAGCATACAGAAAGCGGGGTGTACAAATTCCGGCAATCTCTGTTTCCAATGCATCAGATATTGCCTGTATCTCCGCATCAGGCACGTAACCGGCTCCCATTGAAAGATTAATATCCTCCGGATCGAGTCTCAACGAAGTGAAAGGCAGACACTCTTCAACAATATGGGAATTCACCAGTGGCATATTCAACAGGCGTTTATCAACTTCTTGGCCATTATTACGGCTGCATTGGCATTACTGGTATAGGCATCGGCACCGATAGATTTGGCAAAGGCATCGCTGACAGGTGCTCCTCCTACCATTACTTTTACTTTTCCTCTTAACCCGGAGGTTTCAAGGGCATCGATCACTTCCTTCATGTAATTCATGGTAGTGGTGAGCAGTGCGGACATGCAAATAATATCTGCCTTATTTTCCAATGCCGCAGAAATGAATTTATCACTCGATACATCCACTCCCAGATTGATGACTTCAAACCCACATCCTTCAAACATCGAAGCAACCAAGTTCTTACCTATATCATGCAAATCCCCTTTTACCGTACCAATCACAATCCGACCGATATACGAATTGACCTGCCCTTGCATCAGTGGTTTGAGTATATCGAGGGCACCACGCATGGCACGGGCGCTCATCAAGAGGTTCGGAACAAACACTTGTCCCGATTCAAAACGTGCTCCAATGGCTTCCATGGCTTTAATCATATATTCATTAATGATTTCCTGGGGTGCTGCTCCTCCGGCAACAGCTTCCCGAGTAACACTGACTGCCTGTTCCAATTTACCGGCCAAAATGGCTTCATATAATTCATTGAGGTTGTTCATAGCTTTTATCATTTATAAGATTAATAATATATAGATACTCTTTCTTAAAGATTACCTAACATAAATTTATTGTACAGCGAGATGATTTTACGATTTGCCAACCGATCTATCAGGGGACTTTAAGAGAATTTCAAAGCCATCTGATGATCAATACAGGCCAAACATGGTAGAAATAGTATTTTCTGAAAATTATCAAGAGATATCCTTTAGAGCATCGAACATCGCAACTACATTGTCTACCGGAACATTGGCCTGAACATTATGGACAGCATTGAAAACAAAACCTCCGTCACGGCCCAATATCTCACACTGCCCCATTACATGGCGACGTATCTCATCGGGAGTACCGAAAGGCAGTATCTTTTGCGTATCTACCCCACCGCCCCAAAAGGTCAATTGACTGCCGAATTCCTCTTTCAATCTTCTGGAATCCATGTCTTTGGCATTAATCTGAACCGGATTGATAATATCAAATCCGGCTTCGATCAATCCGGGTAGAATCGGGATAATAGCTCCACAGGAATGCTTAAAGATTTTCCAGGTAGTATGTTGATGTATCCAATCATTCATCCGTCGATAGTGTGGTAACCAAAGCTCACGGAAGGTATCTATAGAGCAAAACTGTGATTCCTGGGAACCGAAATCGGTCCCACATGTCAACACCACATCTATCTTATCTCCTAATGCAGCCCAGAGTTTTTCATAATTGGCAATGGCAATGTCGATCTCTTTCTCAAATACCTGATGCAAATAGTCCTGCCGCATAGCAGTAGACATATACCATTCTACCACACTACGAATCCCCTTGGGCTGCTTCAATCCCATACCGGGAACAAAAGCAACATCCCCCAGAGCCGTTCCCCCGAAACTGGCAACAACAGCTCTGCCGGTCTGATATGCCTTGTCTGCCTCAGCACAGTAATAAGCCAGATCATTCTCTGTCAATAGCCCGAACTCTTCTACATTGTCTTCCGGGTCCAAACGATCTTCTTCAATGGGCTGCTGACGCTCAATAGCATTAATGAAATAACATCCTTTGGGCATCACGGCACTGGGGGGATAGTTTTGATCCCCACCGGCATACACATATACATCTCCCCGCATATCAGGAGTTAAATCCATTGCTTCAGGCACCAACACCCGTTGCCCCCAAGGGGTTGTCTGTTCGTGCATACGAGTCGTATCCAAATCGAAGATATCTTTGGGTCCACCTATACCTATACAGTCTACTCCGATCTTTTCGGCCAGTTCCGCATCTATCTCTCCTAACATCTGAAAAGCATCTACAATCTTCACCGGACGGGGTGCCAGTCCATAATAGTTTCTTAGCGCTTCCACAATACGGCAATGGATACCCGTGACTGCTGTAGACCCGAAATCAACCGGTATACTACCTGCATTCTGATGATTGAGTGCACAACGCACTTTATCTCTTGATCTGTTCATGACGTTTACATTTTAAAAGTATATTTTCGGTTTATCTCAAATGCTTGTCGGCAGGCAATATCCTCGGAAGAGCCTCCCACCATTATTGTAAAGCGTCCCGGTTCGACCACCCATTCCCCCTCTTGCATATACAGAGCCAATGACTTCTTATCAAGAGTAAAAGTTACTTCTCGGGATTCACCAGCCTTCAGGTGAATACGGCTGAACGCCCGTAACTGCTTGGCAGGAGTCGTAAAACTGCTTACGTCATCCCGGAAATAGAGTTGTGCCACTTCATCACCATCTGCAGTACCCTGATTTTGTATGGTTACTGTTACATCTACCCGGCAATCATCACTTCCTTCAGTTACCTGCACTTTCATATCCGTATAGGAAAAAGTTGTATAACTAAGACCATAACCGAAAGGATAACGAGGAGTACCCGGTTCTTCAATATATCGGCTACGATTTCCTTTCCGTCTTGTATTGTAGTATACCGGCAACTGACCGACCGAACGTGGCACAGAAAGAGTGAGACGTCCTGCGGGATTGTAATCACCGAAAAGCACATCGGCCACAGCATTCCCTCCCTGCATGCCCGGATACCAGGCATCCACAATTGCCTCTGCCTCTTGAATAGCTCCCTCCATCAATAACGGACGCCCTTTAATCAATACCAATACCACCGGTTTACCCAACCTGGAGATTTCTTCCAACAACTCCAGTTGTCTTCCCATAAGATGAAGTGTGGCTCGATCATAGCCTTCGCCACTTTCCATATCACTGATCTGATTTATAGTGACTTTTGCCGCACCGGTTTCTTCATATTCCGAGGAAAAATCCCGGGCACTCGATCCTCCCATAACCATTACTACGGCATCGGCATTACGGGCTGTTTCTATAGCATCTTTAAATCCGGTACGGGAAGAATCACGCACTGTACACCCCTTGGCATACAGCACACGAGTTTCTTTAGAGACCTTTTGTCGAATTCCATCCAAGACTGTCACTACAGTCCCATCGGCTTGAGGCGCGGTATAGTCTCCAAGCATATTATACACATTATCGGCATTGGGACCTATAACAGCAAGGGTACGAATATCCTTCTTCAACGGCAACAGCTTGTCCTTATTCTTAAGCAGAACGATTGACTGACGGGCTACTTCACGAGCCAGTCCGGTATGTTCGGAAGAGGCAACAAGTTGTACTGCCTGCTTTTCATCTACAAATGGATCATCAAACAATCCCATTTGGAATTTGAGAGATAAAATGCGACGTACCGCCTTATCTATCGTTGCTACAGCAACATCCCCTCTTTTGACCGCAGCAACCAACTGCTCAGCATAGACATTCGTTCCCAAATCACTATCCACTCCGGCATTCACGGCCTTTATGGCCGCCTCATAGTCATTGCCGGCAACACCATGTTCCCGTAATCCTCCGACAGCATACAAATCGGACACGACAAAACCTTTGAATTGCCAACGATCTTTCAGGATATCCGTTAACAAATAACGACTTCCGGTACATGGATTTCCGTCTATTTCATTGTATGAACTCATCACAGACAATGCCCCGGCACCTACCGCCTCACGAAAAGGAGGAAAGATAGCCTCTTCCAGTTCGCGCTCGCCTATATGGGCAGTACCTCCGTTATGTCCGCCTTCCGTCCAGCCATACGAAGCAAAATGTTTGAGGGTCGCTATCACGCTTTTACCGTCGTTTAATGTCTCTCCCTGAAAACCACGTACCAGAGCAGTTCCCATCACCCCATTCAGATAAGGATCTTCTCCATAAGTTTCCTCTACACGCGACCAACGCGGATCACGGGCCAAGTCGAGTACCGGTCCATAGCCGATGTGTGCTCCCTGAGCACTTGCTTCAATAGCAATGACACGTCCCATCTGCCGGATCAGTTCCGGATTCCAGGTACTTGCCTGACCGATGGAAGTCGGAAATACTGTTGTACCAATCGCCATGTGGCCATGCGGACATTCTTCCGCCAGAAACAGCGGAATACCCAAACGGCTATGTTCTATGACGTAAGATTGAAGACGATTGGACGCTCGGGCAGCCAGCGAAGGATTGAGTCCGGTATGCAACGTACGTTGCGTCCACGGATCAGCCCGCATAAAACCCCAGAGCGATCCGATATGGTACTCTCCGATTTCTTTCTCCAACTGAGGGGTCAGGCGGATGTCCTCTCCCACCCGTTCGTACATGGGCCACCCCAATGAAGTAAGCATCTGTCCTACCTTTTCCTCCAAAGTCATCTGTGACAAAAGATGCTCCACACGATACTCCACAGGAGCAGAAGGGTTTTCATAAGTGTCCATCCGCCCATTCTTATTCAGGTCATAAAAATGCAAGCGCGTCACTTTGTCTTTTTTCTTCCCGAATGTGTTTTTAGCCCGAACCGGAAAAATAAAAAACACACTCAACATCAAAAAGCATATTAATTTCATTTTCATTGTTTCTGAATTATCTGGTTAATATCACTTACCGCCTCCTTTATCATATTTATCGTCGAATCTGTTGCATAAACCGAATTCAGCCCTTGTTCCTCCTGCCCGGGATCTCCCATATAGTCATCTCCCCTTTGCCAAAAGAGATGTTGAGGTTCCGCAAATCCACCCCATGCCCAGAAGTTACATCCTTGGAAAACACCCTTTTCGGCAGCATGCTTTTCGACGATATCAAACACAGCTCTGTAATACCGGTCCCGCTGAACAGTGGAAGTATTCGAAGTAAACTTCACACTGTCTCTCGGTAAACCAAACTCTTCAAGTACCAGCGGCTTGTTTATCTTAAAAGCTTCCTGCACATGCATATCGATATAAGAGCAGGTGTTTTCTATTGCCTGCCCGATGGTACCCGGAATATCTTTCTTATCGATCCATCCCCAATTATTCGGCCAAATATGAATCGTAGTATAATCAACATTCGCATCGGCATGGATAGAAGTCCAAAGTGACAAATCCCCCTCACAACCGGCCATTCCTTCCGATCCAATAGAAACCAAATGGTTAGAATCCATAGATTTAATAAGAGCAGCGCAATCGGCAATCCAGGCTGCAAAACTCTTTTTATTGTCCTCACCGAACGGACGGGGTTCATTACCTATCTGCCAAGACATAATTGCAGGATCTTCACTATATTTTTTTCCAGTATACCGATTGACACGATTTACAACGTGAGTAATATGATCCCGGAACAAATGGTGTGCTTTTTCCGACTTAGCATATTGTGCCACATAATTCGAAAAAGCATCCCATCCGGCTACATTCGGCATAGGCACTTCACCATGTCCCGCCCAATAAAGATACTGGGAATATCCGCCCGACCACTCCCAGCTGTTATTCAGGAAAAGTACGGCATACATATCCCGTTTATCCAACTCCGACAGGAAGAAATCGAGCCCGTCAAAAATAGTATCATTATACACACCGGCTTCCACCTGAAGTGCAGGCTCAGCTTTCGTCGGAATCCCATCTTTTCCGTCTGCTCCAACAAGAACACGCAAATTGTTAATACCAAGAGCCTTCAAATAATCCAGTTCACGAAGTAATCTCTCCCGGTTACCTCCCTGTCCCTGTGACCCCAAAATAGCTCCATACCAAAAATTAGTTCCTATATAATAATAGGGTTTTCCATTCACCGTCAGACGTCCGTTTGACACACGGACAAAAGGATCAGGAGAAACCTGAGGAGAAGTGCACGCCCCAAGCACAATCAACAAGGTTAATAGGATAGTCGATAGGATTTTCATAATCATCAGATATTTTATTTATAAGATTCTTTCCACCCTGAAAGTGATATTGCAAAGATAGACGTTGGATGGATGTATACCTAATACTATCTTAGCATTCCATGATATTATTTATAAGCAGGTTCAGTGCCAAGTATAAAAATTAGGAATTTCATCAGCGAAGAGCACCAAAGTGTCCCTCTTAAACCGACAAAAATCGGCTGCTGCCGGATGTCCTTTATAAGGAGAAAACCCCGACCAAGTGCATACATAATTCAAGGCTACCCCTTCCGAACGCAGAATAGATAACAATTGTGTATACCACAATGAATCACGTGTCTGTGTACCTGTCTCAGTAATGGCAGAAAGTTTTCCATGCTTTTGCGCATATTGTGTAAGGATACGGGCTTTCAGAACTACCAGGGAAGTATCTCCCCCATCCGGACGAAAATCCCAATAATTATCCATACCTACAACATCTACATATTTGTCTCCCGGATAACGTTCCAGATATTCGGCCTCAGTAGTGAAACCACAGTCCGGAGAAAATGCATATAAAAAGTTATGCACCTCTAAAGAATCTCTGAGATAAGTGACTGTAAACCGATACAATTTTTTAAATTCTTCAACCGAACAATGATTTTTTCCCCACCAAAACCAATTACCATCAAACTCATGCCAAGGACGGAATATGATCGGAATCAACTCTCCGTCATCGCCCTTTGCATTGTGTGCAAAATCAGCAATGATCTTCAAATCGGCTTTGAAGGTAGCATGATAAGAACCTCCCGGCAAGATATGACGAACCACTTGTGTTGTATCATAAAAATTTCCTCCGGTCACCGGACTATAATAATGCCAACAGAACGTAATAACATTTCCCCGATTATATGCAACATGGAATTTTTCCTGTATGTAATTCAATTCTTTTGTTTCCCAACTGCGAGGATTCGTAAAATGAAGGAAATCAAAACTAGCCAAAGCAGGATAAGCCCCCGTCACATCATACGCATCACATCGGTTTGCCTCATCCCTCCAGCGTGTACTATCCGAATCGAACCCATCCATTTCATAATTATGTTGTCCATAAACCACCCGTTTTCCGGTCAGTTGCCGCAAGTTATAGAACAATGCCGCCGTATGTTCAGTTGCTCTCGTATCAACCAACATCAATCTGGTTTCTGTCAAGAGGTTCCTTCGCGAAGATATGCAAGACAGGATGCATACTACAATAACAATATATATTCCAATTCTTTTCATTAATAATCTATTTGAATGATTTTTGATGCCTCACTTTCATGATCCCAAAAGGATACGGAAGTCACGCAATAATAATAAGTTCCTTTCAGAGAAGTCCCGTCGAAATCAAATCCATTATCGGCAAAACTCTGTGTATTTCCCGCTACAAACGTCACAAACGTATCTGCTCCGATTTTAAAATTAGGAGTTCTGCTACGATAGATGCGATACATTTCCACATTTGGCACACGACTCCAAAACATACGTTTACCACAAATTGGTTTTATCATCGGAACTTCGGGTTTATCATCTCCCGGTACCTCAGTTACTACCACCGTATGATTCCGAGCCGGAGCCGAACCCGGATAGCAAAATACATTGTCAGAATCTGAAACCGAAATGTAGTATTCTATTCCCTGACGCGTAATCTCAGAAGCAGGTAAGGTTAATGTGAAGACACCTCTGGTCCGGTGCTTAAATGGTATTTTTTTCCACACTTTCTCTCCTGTTCTCCGATAGTGAAATATCCCGGATACAAATTCCGGTAACCGATTTTCAACGACTGAAAACCGAATGTGCAACGGAGTTCCCTCCATTATTGAAGTCAACGGGGAATTAATCACAATAACCGGAGCTTCCCGGTCAGCACTCCCGGCCAGACAATCGGCAGGTATTCCCAAAGGGCTTTTATGCCCTTCAATATCCACTGCATATACCGTATACGAAGCTGCTCCATGAAACTTATCCTGATAACAATTCACATCAGACGCCAATGTATCAATCTCTTCTCCATTACGACAAACCACGAAGGAACTTACTGCCGGCTCTTCATTACGCCAACTAATCTGTGCTCCCTCAAGAGTACCTTTAGCTATAATATGCGAAGGAGCCTGTACCCGTTGCTGTTTACGTAGCTGGTTGATCTTCTCTACATAGTTCTGTTTCACAAACCGATTCTGAGTACTCATAATGTTTCCATAGGAAGAAATATCTTCAATACGATACAAAAAGCTACGCGCCCATTCATCCATTTTCCCCGGTAAATCATTCCATTGATAATTTTCAAAATCAGTATTCAAAGCTATATGGCATGCTGCTCCATGAATACGTGCTCGTAATCGGGAGAGACGCAATTGTTGAAGTACATCCGAAGTAACGGCCATACAACTATCAATTGTTTTCAGCTGTTTATCAGCTAATTTCCCAGCTTTGGCTATTACATTAAAAGGTTGAAAACGAACATAAAGCGTATGAACACCTTTTAACCCTTTCACCGGAACGGTCAATGATTTCCAGGATTGCCAACCTTCCGTGTTCTTTACTTCAAACCGAGCGATAGCAGGTCCTCCCAATCGATCCAGATAAACAGTAGCAACACCACCCGAAGATGCAGAAGCAATCCGTATGGACATTCGTTCGGGACTATTACTAAAATCAACTGCCGGATACTGCAACCAGTCATCAGCCATAATATATCCCACGCACTCTCCTCCTTCATCACAAGGAGCATTTTTTGTACCTTTTTTCTCTGCATATCCGGTGGCCTTTATCTCCACATCCTTTCCATTCTTTCCCCCAAAAGTCATCGAATAAAGATTCATCAACGGATAAGTATGTACCATCTGATTAAATCCGGGTGTTTCCTGACACTCACCGAAATCGGTAGCAAAAGGTTCGTTTTGATCGATAATGTCAGTAATGGCATCCACTGCATTTTCTCCATAATTGGCAAGTGCAAAATCCCGATACACTTTCTCCGAAGAGTCCAGCACTTCATGATTATACCAAGGAGCCTTACTGATGTACCACATCTTTGGAGAAATAGCATCCGCCAATCTCCATGTCAGCGCATAAAATCCGTTCATATTGGCAGAAGCATCTCCAAAGGCCCGGATTGTTTCCGAAAGATCTACATTATAAGGATAGTAATACTCAGAACTGTTAAAATCACGTTCCAGCCAGGGACATCCCCAGTATTCACGATTTCCATAAACACTTCCCGGCTCAAAAGCGGCCGAATAGTAAGATATAGGAGCACAAATGACATCTTCAGGCAGACTATTCACCGATTCCGCAGTTAGCCCCCAGCCCGATACAGCTATACGGGTAGAAGGCGACTTCCGCTTCATCTCTTCATAAAATCCATCAAAGACTCTTCGCCAACGGGCATAAAAAGCCTCATTTTTCTGACCTTCGGATTGAAAACAAAGCAGATAGTCCAATTCCGGATACTCACGAGCTATTTCTGCGACCTGTACCTTTATCAAGTCTTTGTTATCCGGTTCAGACTGATATTCCGGCAAAACGACATCAATATCTAACCCTAAACCTATTTTTACACCACGTAAGTGTGCATAGGCAATCACCTTACGGAATATAGTTGCTCCTTTCTCTTTGATCTGACCATTCGTCAACGTTTCATTATGCAAGCCATAGTCTGCCCCGAAATCATAATCATCATAAACTTCAGATGCCCCGAAAAGATATTCGTTGATATTCCATCCGGGACAGCCCCATCCGTGTCCTGTCTTTATAGTAGGCATCCATCCACGCGATAAATGCCCTTTGTATTCAAAATTATGAAACAGTTCATTATGTCCGCAAAACCCGTTATAGTTATGAATCATAATGAAGCTCATACGCATCCGTGCTGCCTGATCTATGATGTAACGCCAATCATCCCAAGAATAAATGGTAGCCGATTGCGGAAAATTAGTCCAGGGAAGAAATCCACGGATAGCCACTGTCGGAGTTCGTTCATCTTGAATCAACGGTATTCTCGTCTGAACCTCTTTCTTATCAGGATATACATCTCCATTCATATAGAAACGCATTCCTAAGTGATCTTCCAGCAACCCATATACACCATAAAGCAATCCATTGGCATCAACACCTGCAATGACAACCAATTCCCTGCCTTTTTCTTTTACTGTCCGAATGACATATCCCTGCTCTCCCGGCATGGACTTCAGAGGTAATACTCCTTTGTCTCTCCAAGACTTCACTAACGGATGATCCAGTCTTGTCAGAACAAATTCCGTTTTCCTGTCCGGTACTTCTTCATGATCGATGGACAACAAGCGTCCGGACAGCTGATAATAATACCGCTGAAGTTCTACCGCCGCATATTCTTCAATCGGCGTAGCAGAAGCTGTTAACAAAATCTGTGCTTTGACAGCCGATGCTGCCATCCCCCAAATTAAGATAGCCAGCAGGTGATATGCCATTCGTTTCATTTTTCTTTTATTTTATTTTCCAGATAAATTTTAAGATCATTATATTCGCGCCACACACGTTGATTCAAAGAGCTAAGTACTCCCAATTCTCCACGAGAATGAACACGTTCCATATAAGTATCAAACATTTCTTTAACAGGGGCTGAAACTAACAGCCGATATGCGTCCATATACTCCTGCGAACCATTTATTTTCTCACCTTGCACTTCCTTCTTTTTTAAGATAAAAGCAGGCATCATAGCCCGATCTACCTCATCCAACAACAGTTCAAAACGGAACATTGCTATGAAACGTTTCAGATTCTCCCGTTTCTCTCCTCTTAACTTTTTCAATAACGATTCTCCCGAAGACACCAACTCTTGTCGTATTCGCACATTATTTTCATCTAATAATCCCCATTCCGGAGTATATGCATAAAATTCCGGTGACGGTACATTCCATTGAATCTGTTCACGATCCATTCTGGCAAGTAAAGGAGTCATTTCTTTTGCGGCTTCTTCCCCAAATTCCTCTGTCAGATATCGGTCATACAATTGATCTACACTCTCGTCAGCACCCTTATCCGAAGCAAAACGGGCAAACGTTCGAAAATTAAAACGGGGTTCCTCTGTACGCCAGTGAATAGCAATTACTCCGTCCAGATTTTGTTCGGCAGCAAGCTTTACCTGTTCACGCATCATATTGACCCTCGGCTGAAAATGCCAGAGTTGATGATCCCCCTCCAACCAGGGTACAGCCCAAACACTACGGTTTCGGGCAATCTCTTCCAAGAAATCAGGTTGCGGACTTTTTCCTAAATCCGGATTAAGGCAACTGAAAATAATATCTTGTGGTAAGGCCCTATCCAGTCCTTTCAATAAAGAAGGCAACTGATGTCCCCCTCCCCAACCACCAAGGATTAACTTTGCACGAGAGCCTTTTGATTTCAAATGTTTATAAGTCAATTTCATGTATTCCAATGCCCATACCCCGACAAAACGAGCCGATGAATCGGCAGCCTCTTTAAAGAGTGCCTGATTCTCTTGATAAGCCCGGGCAAAGGGTTTATCTCTAAGTGCTTTCTGAACATCGACACCCATAAATGAATGTTCATTCAGCCACATCCAGATATAATCGATATCCGGATAAGTGTTTAGGATATCATCAATTGCCGCATAATGTATCTCGGCAGCTATCTGACTTTTCGGATTGGGGATCATATTCGATTCACCTGCCCAATAAAAACAATCTCCGGCTACATTCAAAGAAAAATATTCGGGAGGGATCACTCCAAATTCAAATCCCATAGCCATTCGGATTCCCCGTTCATGTGCCATCTTCAGAACATCCCTCATCAAGGACTGAGCTTTTTCATAATGTTCCCGAGAAGAATGTGATGTTATCGAACCATTATTGCCAAAAGCTTCTGCACCAACAGGCAATTGAAATATCTTTCCCGTATCAAAAGCAAAGTCTTTCACAGCCATCGGAAGATATCCCCAACGGGCTGTCATCGAATTATCAAAACAAGCTTGCGGAAGAATATTTTTATATTCTATTTTTATCATAGGTTCCACATAGGTGGCATAGCGTTCTCCACCACCAGTATAATTATGAAAACCAATAAAATTGATACCATTCTTCCGGCATTCATCCAGATAAATCCGGTAATCCGACAGATTCCAGGAAGTAGGTCCCGATAGAAAATTATGCCAGGGCAACACTCCCCTGATATTAAATTTGTCTTGTGCCTGGATTTCCAGGCAGATAAACAAAGCAATAAACAAATATTGAATTTTTCGCATTATCATTTTTGTTAGATTTATATTGCAAGCTGAGTTAAAAAGAGGGATAGTTCCATAAAAACTTCCCTCTTTTACCAACTCTACCCTACATCAAGCAGATTATAATCTGCTTTTTGCTAAGCACACCTTAATCTTTGGGAAC
The DNA here is from genome assembly GCF_000025985.1 of Bacteroides fragilis NCTC 9343. NCBI lineage: Bacteria > Pseudomonadati > Bacteroidota > Bacteroidia > Bacteroidales > Bacteroidaceae > Bacteroides > Bacteroides fragilis. The sequence continues at coordinate 930,082 of NC_003228.3, read as the reverse complement.
GATACGGAAATTATCAAAACAGATATCCGTATCTTCCGCCCAACTATTACCCATAATCTGCAGGACTCCATCATTAGGAATATCTCCTTTCCACATCTCTCCCAGATCAATAGAAACGGTTTTCCATTCTCCATTTGTATTCAGAGCAAGTCCCGATGCAAAAGGTTCCCAATCGTAATTGATCTGTGAAAAATAGAAACGAATCTGCCTTTTAGTCAATGGTTTGATTGTATTTACTTCAAACTTCAGCAAATATTTATTTTGATCGGCAATAACCTCCGGAGAATATTCGACAGCACACTGTGCAATAGTAGTCACCTCGTTCCAGTCCCAATCGTTCGCATCCCCTTTATTGATCTTGAAACGGGAGAAGTATCCACTGTACGGAGCAGGCACAGGACCATCTATCACATATTTACTACCTCCCCAACCGGTAAACGGATCAAAGTCACACAGCATGTTGCCTTTTTCCATATATTTACCTGGAACCGTTACCTCTCCACAAACCGGACTGACTAATTTAATTTTTGATCCCATTACAGCATCTTCCGGCAATACAAAACTCAAGCTGTTGCCCGTTGATTTTGTAATTTTCACTTCTTTACCACCAAAGAACAGTTGTCCCGATTCGGTCGTTATCTCATAAAGATCGAAATAATCGCCGACTACTTTCATTGTATCACCGGCCGGTGTAAATTCATTGAACATTCCATTCACTTCCAATTCGGGGATAAACACTGATATCGGAGCTGTCACTGTAGAATTTCCACTCCCTAAAGTTATCAGATTATTTATTTCTCCCGGAATCACTCTTGGAATCGGAAAAGTAATTTCTCCGGAAGTGATGTATGCGTCTTTCAAATCAACCTGCACATCATTCACCAGAATTGAATTAACAGCATTCAGTCCCGTACCTTGCACTATGATGTACTGTGCAAGATTAGCCTGATCAATGCCCTGCTCACGGTCAAGTACGGTAGATACCCTTGTAACCGCCAAAGGAGCATATTCCACTTCATCGTCCTCACATGATGCAAAAAGCCCACAGCCCAGCATCACCCACACGAATAAAATATATCTAAATGTTTTCATTGCATCTTCAATTTTAAATGTTACGAATGTATTCATTACCATCCCGGATTATTAGAATCAATCTTATCATTAGAGTTCACTTCACTGGTAGGTATCGGATAAAGAAGATTTCGTTCCAAACGACGTTTAGTCACATTATGCTCATCCATATCGATGGCATTCATCACATCCAGATAGATACCCCAACGGAAAAGATCATAACGGCGGTCAGCTTCATAGGCCAATTCGCGGGCACGCTCTTCCAGTACAGCCGAACGGAATTCATCCTGATTCATTCCGGAGAACGGAGTGGCATGTGCACGCGTACGAATGCGGTTCACCTGATTATAGGCCTCAGCGTCCGGCCCACCATTCAATTCATTGACAGCCTCAGCATAAATCAACATGATATCCGGCAAACGGAGTAACGGAAAGTGAAAATCACTGTTTTTTTGTTTCCGGTCTGTAACAAAAGTAAATTTTGTCAACTTCGCCAATGTCCACCCCTGACCTTCATGATAGACTTCCGTACCATCAAAAGCATTGCCCTGACTGTCATATACCTCCTTATTCTCCACTTTATCTGCATACCAACGGGGATAATAGTTATAGATAACCTTACCATTGGATATACCATCCGACGCATATCGATGAATAACTCCATCGACAATACGCTTATCCTGTTCTTCGAAAAGCAGATACCAGTGATCGCGCATACCATACCAGTTACCTTCCATCGTACCGTCTTCTTTGAAAATGCCCACATAATCCTGACAGATCGTGTTTCCAAAGTCCTTATCACCGCTGATGGCCTGTGCCATCCAGATGTGTTCTCCCTTATTACGGTTTCCTATGGCCCATACGTCCATATAATTATCAAACAGGGTATATTCGTTTATCACCTCCCAAGCTTTGTCACGTGCCAACGCATAATACTTGGCCGGATCAAAAGACTCATAACCTGCAACAGTCTTTGCAATGTGCGTGATAGGTTGTGGTTCAAATATATTCGGATTTCCTCCCTTAACCACGATAGGCACACCGGACATCGCCCCGGAAGCCATAGTAACATATACCTTCGCCAACAATGCTTTAGCAGCTCCATTTGAAGCATGCCCCACCACGAAACCTGCATCATCTTTTGAGTACATACCTTCAGCCTGTTCCAACAATTCGATAATATGTGCATATACATCCGAAACCGATGCACGAGGTTGACTCATAGCTTCTCCTTCCGAAATGGATTTCCGGAAAATAGGTACAGGACCGTAATTTCTCACCAAATTAAAATAAGCCCATGCTTTAAGGAAACAGAGTTGAGCTAAAGCATCCTGTTTACTCTCCTGGCTCAGATTACTCATTGCCGAAATCTTGGATATACCCAGATTTGCCCGGTGGATTAACGTATAACTACCTTGCCACATGTGGTCTATCCCCCAAAAACCTTGTGGGTTTCCCGCTCCCACATTACCGAATGCCCATGAAGCTCCTGATGCGTAGTCACAGTCCATATTGGTCAGGTAAAGATAAGATCCCGGAGCAATAAAGCTGGTGATCACCGTATTATAGGCTCCTGTCACGAGCTGAGAAGCTGCACTTTCACTGTCGCCCAACTGCTCAGGCGACACAAAATCATAGGCCTTTTCATCCAGTAAATCATTGCATGAACATGCCAACAAGACCGTCCATAACAATAAAAACGATTTGAATATTATTTTTTTCATGACTTTTCTTGATTTGAGTTAAACATCAGAATGTACATTGTAAACCAAATGAGAAGGTGCGACTGCTTGGATATGAGAATAAGTCTACACCACGACGGGAAGCATCACTTCCGAAAGAATTTACATCCGGATCATACCAACTATATCCCGAAATGGTAAATACATTACTAACGGAAGCAAACAGATTGATAGATTCGATTCCTTTGAATGGAGAAATAAACTTATAGCCCAGATTAATGTTCTTCATTCTCAGATAAGATCCATCTTCTACATAGCGGTCGGACAACTTCATTGTTCTCCCATAGCCGGCATAAGCTTTCGGCCATTTGGCATTCTCCCGATTTTCGGGTGTCCAACGGGATTCATATATATTCTGAGGAATATTACCAATACCACTCATAGTCACTTCAAGCAAGTTTGCATTAAAAATATCACCTCCGACACAGCCTTGCAGGAAAAAACTCAAAGAGAAATTCTTATAAGTAAAATTGTGAGTCATACCAAACGTAAAGTCCGGATTCGTGTCACCAATTACCTGACGATCGGCATTCGTAATACCGGCTACCCCATCAAAATCCTTATATTTTACCTCACCTACCATTGCTTTACATACAGCCTCCGACTCTTTTGCATAGAACGGATCAGCTCTCACCTCAGCTATATTATCATAAAAGCCGTCTTCCACAAATCCATAAATGGTTCCGATCGGCATTCCGTTACGCTGTAAGAACACATTATCAGCCTTACTCCATCCTTGAGCAAACTGATCGCCCGGAAGACCACTGATTTTATTACGATTAAAAGAAATATTAGCATCAAAGTCCCAATTGAGATTCTTTCCGGTGATTGCATAAAATTTTCCCGTAATTTCAAGTCCTTTATTGGTTACGTTACCAAAATTTGTCGTCATATTTGAAAAACCTGTACTTTGGGGTATCTGTATATTCTGTAACAAATCAGATGTTTTCTTATAATACAGATCAATAGTCAGATTAATTCTATTCTGGAAGAAACCCATATCCACTCCTACATTATACTGGCTGGTAGTTTCCCACTTCAGGTCCGGATTGGCCGGTCCTCTCCAAGTCAGATTAGCAAATCCACTGGCAAGTGCACCATTAATTGGATAATTGGCCACAGTCAGATAGTCACGGGTAGCATATGCCCCAATCGCCTGATTACCTGTTTGTCCATAACTTGCACGGAATTTCAGGTTACTAAACACATTCAGATCTTTAATAAACTGTTCTTCTGATGCTCTCCAGGCAATAGCCCCTGAAGCAAAGTTCGACCATTTATTACCAGGCGCAAACTTACTGGAACCATCTCGGCGGAAAGAGGCAGTAAACAGATATTTATTCATCAGATTATAGTTGGCACGTCCCAAAAAGGAAACCAAAGAAGTCATTCCTCGCCCGCTAGTCGGTTTCTGAGGATTCACAGCAGCACTCATATCAAAATCTTCTGTCAAGTCTTGCGGAAATCCGGTAGCTACCATTGCCTTATTACCATAATCCCCTCTTTCATAAGAGAAAGCTGCGACTACATTTAGCGAATGATTCCTATTAAAGGTCTTATTATAAGTTGCCATCGTTTCAAGTACCAGGTTTTTCGACCAGTTATCTGCCTTGGAAGCATATCCGTTTGTCGGATCTTTACCTTCTACTGTTTCCCTGTTGTAATACACATCACGTTCATTGATATTGTAGGAGAAACCAACATTCTGACGAACCTTCAAATCTTTGTACGGAGTGATCTCTACAAATGAAGAAGAAAAGAAACTATTCGTTGTCAGTTCATCTTTAGCAGCACGTGTATATACATAAGGATTAGAAGAGAACCAGTTCAACTGGGCATTATTCGTTTCATCATCCAGCGGAGCGGTAGCCGGATAAAATAAAGCACCACGAATAATACCGTCACTGACAGAATTCGTTTTAGCAAGTTTATTCAGCGAATTGGTAAAACTCATATTCGTACCTATTTCAATCCATTCATGTACTTTACGAGCCAAGTTCGCACGGAATGAATAACGTTTGTATCCGGAGTTATGAATGATACCACTCTGATCCAAAATATTACCGGAGATTGCATAATATCCTTTATCATTCGAACCGTTCACGCTCAGATTGTATTCCTGGGAAAATGCTGTTTCAAATACTTCATCCTGCCAATTTACGCTAGGATATGTACCATTCCGATAGTCCTCCGGTCCAGGAGAATAAACAGATTCACCGGTACTGGGATCTACTTTGGAAGTACCCGGATATGGAATTGCTTCATTCGCATTCTCGTATTCATTAAACATCTGCGCTGCTTCATTCCTATACATCGCATATGCATATCCATCCAACATATCCAATTTCTTCACTACTTTCGATATTCCGAAATTAGCACTGAAGCTGATATTATCTTTTCCTTTTGCACCACGTTTGGTAGTAATCAATACCACACCATTTGCACCACGCGATCCATAGATGGCTGTGGCAGAGGCATCTTTCAAGATCTCAATAGATTCGATATCCGACGGATTAATTGTCGAAAGCGGATTGGCTGTCTGCATCATACCGTCTTTGCCTGTTCCCGGCATTCCACTACTGGTAAAAGGAATACCATCCACGATATAAAGCGGTTCGGTAGAGGTGGAGAATGAATTAGCACCACGAATCTGAATACTTACCCCGGCTCCGGGAGCACCATCATTCTGGTTAACCTGCACACCTGCAATACGCCCTTGGAGTCCCTGATTAATACTAATCGGGTTTGTTTTCATTAAATCTTCACTTTTGATGCTGGTGACCGAACCAGTCAAGTCACTCTTCTTCATGGAGCCATAGCCTATAACTACTACTTCATCCAGTAGTTCAGTATCCTCTTTCATGGTCACATTGAGCACTTTTTGTCCGGGTTTTAAAGTGATCTCCTGTTCTTTATAACCTACACACGAAAAGACCAATACATTCTTACCATTTGGGACGTTAACACTATACTTACCGTCCACATTGGCAATAGAACCGGTTCCGGCACCTTTAACCAGAACATTGGCTCCGATCAATGGAGATCCATCGTTAGCATCGGTAATTACACCTGTAACAATGGTTTGCTGAGCCATCATATGGCCACTCATTAAGAGTGCCATCAGAAACAACATCATGTTCTTCATACTATTACACTGATTTTAAATGATTAATTTTGTGATAATGCAAAAATAGAGTCAACCGGCAGAACAAACAAATATGATTTTATCATTCACTTATGCAATTCAAACAAACACTCTTTATTCGCTTTTTGCCTTTAATGCATCCGTTATTCCACCATAGTTTATCTAAAAGACGAAATTGAGACTTATTTCATCCCAATATCGGGGAACTTTCTCAAATGTAAAATTAGTGCAGTTATTATTAACAATCCAGTATTATTTTATCTGATACTGATACAATCAGCACACCCTCTACATCAGAGAACAAGTACATACAGAAATCACCTTCAAACAATCTTTCCTTAAAAAAACAACTACTACCCCAGAACCTGTAAAAACTAACTTTACCTTATCTTAACCTCAAAACCTTTCGTAATACCTTTCGCCAACCCCGGTTGTCCGGAACCGATAAACAAAGTATACTTTCCGGAAAGCATCCTCCATTTCCCATCTTCCCAAACTGATAACTCCCGGGGAGCTATAGTAAAATCCACTTTCTTTTTCTCACCTGAAGCAAGTTTTACTTTTTTAAATGCCACTAATTTTTTCAACGGATATGTGTAAACAGGAGTATTCTCCCTCGAAACATAGACCTGAACCACTTCTTCTCCTGCTAACTGACCTGAATTGGATAACTCGACCGAACATTGTAAAATCGCATCCGGCTGCAAAGTATCATTCCCTTGTATATTATCGAACTCAAAAGATGTATAACTCAATCCATGGCCGAAACCATATAAAGGTTCCCCTTTCATATAACGATAAGTACGCCCTTTCCACATATCAAAATCCAGTATATCCGGTAACTGTTCTTCGGTTTTGTAGATAGTCATAGGCAACTTACCCGACGGATTTTCATTTCCAAACAGCAAATTGGCCAAAGCCCTACCCGCTTCCTGTCCCGGATACCAAGCCTGCATAATAGCCAGTATATGTGTATCCGCCCATTCGGAAGTCAACGGATTTCCCGTGTGGAAAACCAATACAATTCTCGGATTCACCTGATAAATCTTTTTTAGAAACTTCTCTTGTTCCTCCGGTAAATAAATAGAAGGCATATCATGGTTTTCTCGTGCCATTTTTTCATCACTACCCAAAGCTACAAGTACTATATCTGCCCCTTTTACCACTTGCGCTATAGAATCCGCAGAGGTTCCCATTCCGTTCAGATAAGTGACTTTCCCTTTTTTACCTATCAGCTCCTTCACTCCTTTCAAAAGGCTAACCGAATAAGGAGGCTGTCCGCTATATCCCCCCAAATAATTGTAATCGGCAAACGGTCCTACTACGGCTACAGATTTAATCTTTTCTTTATTTAAAGGTAACAAAGCATCGTTTTTCAATAGCACGACCGACTTAACAGCAGCCTCATAAGCAAGTTCTGCAAATTTCTTTCCTGCCAATAGTTTCTTATCATAATGATTATATGGGACAAGTTCCATCGGATCAAACTCTCCCAACTTAAACCGTGCCGTTAATACTCTTGTCAAAGCCCGGTCAATAGCAGCTTCTGAAATTAATCCTTGTTCTACCGCTTGAACAAGTTTTTCCTTATAAGTAGTACCACATTCCAGATCACAACCACTGTTTACTCCTAAAGCAGCTGCCTCCTCCAGCGAGTTTACCACCCGGTGCTGCCAATTCATCACCCCAATAGCCCCGCAATCAGAAACTACAAATCCATCGAATCCCCATTCTTTTCTCAGCACATCATCGAGTAACCAATGCGAACCGCTGGGTGGTACTCCGTTAAAAGCATTATAAGCTGTCATTACCGATTGTGCGTTTGCCTCTTTCACACAAGCCTCGTAAGCGGGGAAATAATATTCATATAGCTGTTTCGTCGGTATTTGTGAAGAACTGGAGAAACGATTGTTCTCTTCGTTATTGGCCACAAAATGTTTGATTGTTGCGACAGTTTTCAGATAAGTCGGATGATCCCCCTGTAAGCCTTTAACAAAAGCCACTCCAAGTCGCGAAGTCAGATGCGGATCTTCACCATAAGTCTCTTCATTTCTTCCCCAGCGTGGATCACGCGCCATGTTTATAGTAGGCGACCAGTAAGTGAGCCCTTTTCCTATCTCCAGATATTTCAACCGTGCCTCCGTAGAAATAGCAGAAGCCACCCGTTTGACTAACACCGTATCCCAGGTAGAAGCCAGATTAATGGCTTGCGGAAAGACTGTCACTTCACCGGCACGAGCCACTCCGTGAAGACATTCATTCCAATAATTATAAGCAGGAAGATTCAACCGCGGAATGCTATCACTTTCGCTCACCAACTGAGCTACCTTCTCTGCCAATGTCATCTGTTGAATCAGCGTCCTTACACGAACTGCGACCGGTTGCGACAAATCTCCGATAATCCTCTCTTTTACACCACGGACTTCCACTTTTCCTCCTGCATTAAAAGCCGGACAATCCTCACACCCTCCATTGTCCTGAGCCCTCAACATTATACCTGTAGAAAGTAGAATCCCTATCATTACTATTTTTGTTTGCATGTCTTTCATATTCTGTCTCCACTGTTTTTAGTTCATACGCTTTTCAATAATGCAAAATTATCGGGATTCCATCAAACCATCCAGTATTATTTTATCCATTCATAATACAATTATTATTTTGATAACCTATGTTGCTCCATAAATCGATTATCTTTGCATCATAGTTAATCTTCAAAAGATCTCAGCATATGATCAATCCTATTTATTCAGCCGATAAAGCAAGATACTCCGGTGGGATGAAGTACCGTCGTTGTGGTAAAAGCGGTATACTGTTACCGGAAGTTTCTCTGGGCCTCTGGCATAACTTTGGTGATGTTGACACATTAGCCAACAGCCTCCGGATGGCTCACTTTGCATTCGACAAAGGTATCACACATTTCGACCTGGCTAATAACTACGGTCCCTCTTACGGCTCAGCTGAAGAAACGTTCGGACTCATCATGAAGAAATCCTTTATGCCCTATCGGGATGAACTATTCATATCCACCAAAGCCGGCCATGATATGTGGGAAGGTCCTTACGGAAACTGGGGCTCCCGAAAATACCTGATGAGCAGTCTCAACCAGAGTTTAAAACGTATGAATCTGGAGTATGTCGATATTTTCTATACCCATCGTTACGACCCCGAAACTCCACTTGAAGAAACTCTTCAGGCGCTCGTCGATATTGTCCGGCAAGGTAAAGCCCTCTACATCGGTATATCCAAATACCCCAAAGAAAAGGCAGAGTTCGCCTACCGATATCTGGAAGAACGAGACGTGCATTGTCTACTCTATCAGGGACGATACAACCTGTTTAACCGCGAACCGGAAGAACAAGGCATTCTGCAACAAGCCAAAGAAAATGGTACGGGCTTTATCGCCTTTTCTCCTCTGGCTCAAGGTCTGCTCACCAACCGGTATCTAAATGGAATTCCGGAAGACTCAAGAATAGCCCGCGGAGGTTTCCTGAAGAAAGAGCAATTGACCGAGCAAGTATTCAATAAAATCAAAGCATTGAATGAAGTGGCAGGTAGTCGGGGACAGACCTTAGCCGAAATGGCATTGGCCTGGGTCTTGAAAGATGATCTGGTAACCTCTGTTATCGTCGGCGCGAGCTCCGTCAAGCAACTGGAAGACAATCTGAAAGTGACGGAAAACTGTAAGTTCAGTACAGACGAGATTCAACGTATCGGGAACATTCTTCAATGAACTCTTTTTCACCACAGATTAACAGATCACACAGATGTGTAATATTCAGATTATCATATGGAATTTAGAGTCAATCCACGACCCAACAATCAATATTCCTTGTTTTCGAGCTAAAGTTCACTCCTGCCTTTAGCAGTTGACGGGGATCATTGGCAAACGGAGCGGCATATCCCTTTTCTTCTATCTGTTTCAAAGCCTCTTCCGCACTCCCGTCAAATTTGAACTCCATCACATAAATGTATCGGTCTGTCTTCAAAACCATATCGATGCGCCCGTTAGAAGTATGATACTCCGCCTGGACATAAAAACCAAGTAACTTATAAACAATAAAAAGAACATTCTGATAATGCAACTCCAAGTCACGTACCAGTTCATAAGGAGTATCGGCGAAGAAACTTTGCAGACGACGAAAGAAAGCATCACAATCTCCCTGTTCCACTTCAGAAACGAACCTGGTTATATGAAACCCTGTTTGTCCTTTATCAATATTTGCATAAAAAGGAAGTAAATACCTGATAAATCCTTCCTCTACTTCCCGATTGGGAAATCCCAGGCGGTAGATATCAAAACGTTCATCATACCCTTTTATCGTCAGATAGCCACTCTGATAAATCACCGGCAGAGGATTCTTCGAAGTAGAATCTATGCAATTCAGCATATCTGATGTCGCCTCATCGTGCGCCAGCTGTTGCAAGTCATATTTATCACGCAGTAAAAGTTTTACCAAATAAGACGGAGTACCTGTTTCGAACCAGTAACTGCCAAACTTCATCTTATAAAAAGTATTCAGTATACTGAACGGATTATATAAACCGATAGAATTTTCCGTGAAATGATAACCATCATACCGTTCCTTCAGCTCCCGGCAAGCATCTTCGTACGACATCTTTTGATATTTCGCCAACTGACGAATTTCCGGTTCCAGATAATGATGGATTTCCTTTTCTGTAATTCCACACAACTCCACATAAGGTTCGTCCATAGAGATATCGTTCAGATTATTCAGGTCACTAAACACACTTACCTTACCAAACTTGGTAACTCCCGTCAAAAGGGCAAAGCGGATATACCCGTCCATCGTTTTCAGCACAGAATAAAAACCTTTCAGTGTATCACGATACTTCTCTCCCAACTCCTCATTACCGATAGCCTGCAACATCGGTTTATCATATTCATCAATCAAAATCACCACCCGCTGCCCCGACTGTTCACAGGCACGCTGTACAATACCCTTGAAACGCAAAGGAATAGAAGTTTCAGAAGGAGCAGTCCCGTACACCATTTCCCATTTAGCCAACGTATCGTTCAATATTCGATCCAGGCTTTCGGGCGTATCATACTTTTCGGTGTTCAGATCCAGATGTAAAATCGGATATTTTATCCAATCTTTTTCCAACTCCTCCATAGCCAAACCACGAAACAAGTCCTTTTTCCCTTGAAAATAAGCTTCAAGAGTAGATATCAGCAGACTCTTGCCAAAGCGACGGGGACGGCTCAGGAAATAATATGAACCCGTTTTTACCAATCTACAGACTAATGCAGTCTTATCTATATAAAGATAGCCTTCCCTACGTATTTTCTCAAAGTTCTGTATCCCAATCGGGTAAAGTTTAGCCATAACACATTTCTATTAATCGTTTCACTCACAAATATACAAGATTATTCTTAATTATCGGTTTTGCTAACCATAATAATAAATGCCGGTACCCATTCTTCCGAACAGATACCGGCATTTATTTTTTCAACCGAAACGATCGGTCAACTATCAGAGCAATCCCTGCCCTCCTATCACTCCTGCAATGGCGCTTGCCACAGCTATAATCACCTTTAAAAGGATATTCCAGCTATTCTTCTTCATGTATTTATCTGATTAAAGTTATTATGCAGTCGGATCATCCACAATGTCTCCATCACCATTACCGGAATCATGACCGCCCGAAGTGCCGATACTGCCTATCTTCTGAAACTCAACACCCTGAAGCAATGCACGGGTAGTGCCAATAGCGGCAGGCCGGGTATATTTCGGTGTGAAGTGACAGAGAAGAGCCCCCACCTGGTTCGGATTGACATCCTCCTCTTTGTCTACTCCCCTCCCCCGGCTACGCGCCTTCATCGTAAAAGTACCCAACCCTTCCAGGCGTACCGTCTTACTGTTCAATAACTCGCTGCGCATTGCCGTCATTAAGTTCCGGACCACATTATGCACATCACCCGGGGTCAATGACGACTTCTCCGCAATCATCTCTGCCAGTTGCTGGGTGGACACCGTTTTACCTATCTTCACCAGATTCAAATGCCACTTCTTGTCACCGGCCTTAGTTGCCATGGTCGATTGTACTGCTCTATAAAATAAAGTCATATTCCTAATCTCCTTTTGTTCATGTTATTACTACTAATTTTATTCACATTTCGTTGATCAACATTGCAAAGGTGGACATTTACAGGAAGATGACAAAGGAAAACAGGGCATCTGGAACCGATCACTCAGGGAAAGTTATAAGTATCATATTATCAACAGTTTCAACGCATGTACAAAACCTAATCTACACCGACTTTCTCTGACAGATCCACCTGTGTTAGTCCAGTTTCCCTACGCATTTGTTTTACGTATTCTGCTATCGTTTGATTTTCCATATTATACCTGTTGGGGCACAAGTATAATAAAAGACTCCCACTTTTATACCCGATATGGTATAAAAGCGGGAGCACAGTATTTATTTATACCCCAACGGGTATACTTTTACATATCTTGTCTGATCGTATCTACTACTCTCTTGATATCTTCATCCGTCAATGTCGGTCCTGAAGGCAGACAAAGGCCGATATCAAATAAGTGTTCACTCGTACCGTTTCCATAGAATGGAGCATCTACAAATACAGGCTGAAGATGCATCGGCTTCCACAAAGGACGAGTCTCTATATTCTCAGCATCCAGTTTCAAACGAATGTCCTCACGAGTCTTACCGGCAACACTCGGATCAACCAGGATACAAGTTAACCAGAAATTTGAATCAAACCTCCCATCAGGGTTTTGAAGAACCGTTATACCGGGAACGTCCTTAAGCAACTCCGTATAAAGAGTATGTATAGCCCGTCTTCGGGCAACATGTTCATCGAGGACAAACATCTGCCCACGACCGATACCCGCACAAATATTACTCATCCGATAGTTGTAACCGATGTGGGTATGCTGATAATGTGGAGCGGCATCACGAGCCTGCGTAGCGTAGAACTTTGTTTGCCGGGCCTCTTCCTCCGTGCGACAAATCAGAGCACCTCCCCCGGAAGTCGTGATCATCTTATTCCCATTGAAAGAAAGCGCGGCCAATTCACCAAAAGTGCCACACTTCCGTCCGTTCAGTTCCGCACCCAACGCCTCGGCAGCATCCTCCAGAACCGGAATCCCATAACGACCCGCAATCTCCATGATCTCGTCCATCTTGGCAGGCATACCGTAAAGGTGAACGGGAATGATCGCTTTCGGGAGCTTACCCGTCTTGCGCAAACGGTCCTTTATAGCCTCCTCGAGTAATACCGGATCCATATTCCAGGTATCCTTCTCACTGTCCACAAAAACAGGTTTGGCCTCCAGATAAGAAATCGGATTGGCAGAGGCGGCAAAAGTAAAACTTTGGCAGATCACTTCATCACCGGGTTTTACATCCAGGAGAATCAAGCCCAAGTGAAGTGCAGCCGTTCCGGCACTCAAGGCCACCACACGACGGTCCTCATGTAAATATTCAACCAAAGATTGCTCAAAGGCATCCACGTTAGGTCCCAAAGGGACAACCCAGTTCGTATCAAAGGCCTCTTTTATAAAGTCTTGCTCACGGCCACCCATGTGAGCAAGCGAAAGCCAGATTCGCTTATTCATAATATTGATGAAATTAAATATCTATAAATAGTATTTTTCTCAGAAAAACGATAAATTTGTCATAGAATCAACTAAGTCTGAAAATTAATGAGCAAATATGACACAAGGGAGAATGAATCAGAAACTCTCCCCAACCTTCAAAATCTAAGCAATGCCGAAGACATTGCAATAGCAGAATTGGAAGGCTTTATGTTTTCTGAATTATTCTTAGAAAATGAACTAACAGAAAAGACTAAGTTTAATGTTGCGTATATATGCAAGATTCACAAACTTGCATTTCAAGATTTATACTCTTTTGCAGGAAAATACAGAACCGTTAATATTTCAAAAGGAGGATTTGTCTTTCCGGCTGCGCTATACATCCCCCAATCTATGCAATCGCTTGAAAAAGAGATTTTATCAGAATTACCCGATCGCTATAATAATCAAAAGCAACTAATAAAAGATATAGCCAAAGTCCACGCTGAATTATTATTTATCCATCCTTTCAGAGAGGGCAATGGTAGGACAGCACGCATTTTAGCCAATTTAATGGCAATAAAGCAGGGATATCCAAGACTAAATTTTTCCGCCTTCACCAACCGACAGTTTCCTCTTTACATAGAGGCTGTTCAGAAAGCTGCGGAATTAAATTATACGTATATGGAAAGAATTATAGAGAAATGTTTTGAAGACGAGACTGAACCTTCTGAAAAATAGCTAAAGCCTTTTCTTCAGAGATAACAATACCCTCTAATCTAAAAGAAGCCAATATAGATGTTATAGTTTGGCTCTTTTCTTTCTCTGAATATTGCTTTAAAACTCTTTTTGCTTTCATAATGCCCAATCATTTGTATCCATTTACAAAGATACAATATTCTTTCCATTTAGTTCAGTGCTTTCTCTATTTTCTTAGATACTCTTAATTATTTCACATCTGTTTCCCACTGCCAAAACACGGTCAGGAATATCCTTAGTCACCACAGAACCGGCACCGATCACACTCCACTTTCCTATCTTCACACCGGGAATAACGGTAGTACCGGCACCAATCCAGCTCCCCTCCCCCACCGATACATTTCCACAAAGAGTGGAATGCGGAGAAATATGCACATAATCTTCAATGACACATTCATGATCCACAGAGGCACCGGTATTAATAATACAATGCCTGCCTACCTGAGCACACACCTGTATAATACTCCCTTGCATCACGACACTCCCCTCTCCAATATCAGCAAGCTCAGATACAATGGACAAAGGATGAATAGCACATCCAAACTCCACGGACAAAGTATCCACAATCCTCTTCCGTATCCGATTATTTCCAATACTGACGATCAGTGGTCCCCGCACTTCCGACGGACGTAATACGGGATGACCAAGAAGAGAAGTAACCTCCACATTATCATCAAACAACGCTTCAATCGATTCATGACCGGCTCGTAAAATATCAATGATCACTTTGGCATGACCACTGGCACCATATAAATACATTCGTTTAATTATTTCCAGTAAAAGGTTCCATTGTTACTGAAGTATCAGAACTGATACCCTCACGTACAAAAACCTTTTTAATAGTCAAAAAAAAGATCTTCAAGTCCAACAAGAAAGAACAATGATCCACATACCACACATCCAATTCAAACTTCTTTGTCCAAGAAATAGCATTACGACCATTCACTTGTGCCCAGCCGGTTATACCGGGCCGAACTTCATGACGACGAGCTTGCTCTTTACTGTATAGAAGTAAATATTGAGGTAATAAAGGACGAGGACCAATCAAAGCCATATCTCCTTTTAGCACATTTATCAATTGGGGTAATTCGTCAATAGAAGTAGAACGGACAAACTTACCAACTTTCGTCAAACGTTGTGCATCAGGCAAAAGACAACCTTTTGAATCACGCTCATCAGTCATGGTTTTGAATTTTATAACTTTGAAGATTTTACCATCTCTGCCGGGACGATTTTGTAAGAAGAAAACTCCTGCACCTTTATTAGCAAAATATAACCAGAAAACAATAATGAAAAGTATAGGGCAACAAATCACCAAAGTGCAAAAAACAAGACTAAAGTCAATTACACGTTTCAAAAAAGAACGATACATATAGCCAAAATTTAAAAATTAGTCTGTTGAAAAAATTTCTTCAAGAAACGATACAAAATCATCAGCTAATTTTATTCTGGAGAAATTAGCTTCTGCAAACTTCCTTGCATTTTGTCCGGCATTCATTCTATAATTATCATCATCTACCAGCTTAATCAAACCATTGGCAAAAGCTTGTGCATTATTCGGTGGTACCACTACACCCAAATCATTTTTTTTAATCATATCGGCCAACCAACCGGGATAATTATTCAAAACAGCTAATCCCGATGAAATATAATCAAAAAACTTATTAGGTGAAGTTCCGTAATAAAACGCAGGAACATTCGCCAACACCATTAACCCCACATCTGCCGATGCTACAATTGTATTTAATTCTTTCTTAGGCATCGGATCATAAAATCGGCAACTATCCAATTTTTCTCTTTTCACTCGATCCATCAGATGGGGTTTCATTTTTCCATCACCGATAAATGCCAATACAATATCACTCCTACCTCTATTTTTCAATTCATTTGCAGCGTCCAATATTGCATCCAGCCCATTAGCAATTCCATGTGCTCCAGTAAAAACAGCAACTTTATCCGTTGGTTTTATACCTTTTAGTTTCAAAAGCTCTCTTGGAGCAGGTTTGAATATATCTAAATCACACCCATTGGGTATCATAGCTATGCGCTTGTCAGACTGACTACGTTTCCGAATGCCTTCACAAATTCCAGGTGAGAGTCCCACACAAGCATCCGAATAATGATAACTCATCCACTCTAAAAGACTCATTCCCCAAAGAAGAAACGGATTCTTTATGCCCAATGCTTTAGGAAGTTCCGGCCATAAATCGCGTACCTCGAATATAAATTTTTTCTTTCGGAACAGTTTCATCACAATTCCCGGAATACCAGCCGTCAATGGTGTTGAAGTGGCAAACAATAAATCGTACTCTTCTTTTAATGCGATTTGTACTCCTTTCCAACCAAACTTTATAAATGTCAATGCTCTTTTAGCTATCCCATCCTTATTCGAATAAGGTAAAGCTATTTGTATCACATCAATTCCATCCACCATCCCTCTGTGCACATTTTTGATTTGAGTTCGGGGTAAATCTAACTTTGCAGTCTCACCACATACCATACAAACAGAATGTCCACGTTCTACGAGACGTTTTGCCAATTCATAAGATCGTGTACCTCCGGCCTGAGTAGGAACCGTAAAATGTTGATGGAAATAAAGAACTTTCATTTTAAATCACTTGAATAATTGTTGTTATAGATTCTGAATTACTTATAAATTCGATTTCCTTATTTTCTTTTTTCTGTCCATAATATTCAGAGTACATGCCCTTAGACGAAATGTTATGATGACCTACTGATTTAAAGTCTATTCTCGAAGACTGTGTATGCCACAGTTGATGTATTTTGCTCCCTTGAGGTTTATTTAAAACAATATCCTCAACGACCCATTTCGGATCATTTTTCTTCTTTATTATCTTTCTTGAATGAGTTATATCTTGCCCTAACTGTCTGAAACAACTTACTACTCCTAAAAAACAATAAGATTCATCCAACTCCTGTATAGAGGCCTTTAAAGCTTGCGACCAATAAAACCATATAAACCTTGCTCCTTTCAGCATCTGGTTATTATTATCCAACATGATTGTATTGTGAGATTGTGTCCCCATAAAGTAATTGATATCCGAAGCATCCGTATTATACTTATAACTACCTCCGTCCATCAATATGTTTTCTCCTTTATGCCAGACATCCATATGCAAATTATCTGCGTGTGCCGGACGATCCTTATATTTACCGCAACGAATAAAAGTCAATGTATCCTGTTCACGTATCAAATAATACCCTCCTATATCAAAAGAAACACATCCCATCTTTTGTCTGAGAGGAGTAAACTCAACATGTATACAATCCCAGTTATTTGCATACCAACCTCTATCCTCATATACATCATCATAAAGATTTTCACCGGTCAGCAAATAATGAAGCGCATCGAGCTGAGGACGGTAATCTCTATAATCTGAATCATTCAATTTAAAGAATAGAGCTCCATCATTCGAACCGTAATTGGGTAAATATCCATTCGATAATTCCTGACACTGATATAGAAAATTGACCGATTGATAAGCGCGCTGATAGACATGTTTGTTAAAACATTCTCCATTTCTTTCAGCAAGAGCAATGCCCCATGTCAGTAACTGAATCACCACCCTATGATAATTCATACTAAACTGAAGGTAAGTTCCATCTTCTGCTATCTGATACTCGATCTCTTTTTCGAACCACTTTTTTCCCTTCGCTTTCCATAACTTCGCATCCGGAAACCAGGGAAAAAGTAAACCAACAACATACAATGTTAATGTCTCCGTTATAGCATGATTATTACGAACTGCTATTCTTGAGAAACTAATATTACCATAGACGTGCTTTATCTGCCAGTATATAGAGTTTATAATCTTCTGAAAACAACTTTCTGTTAAAAAAGGGGATGATTTGTAATAATATAGAGCAAAAATCCAATTGAGAACCCTTAACGAAATCTCCTGACTACACTTATAATTCGGTCCGCAATTCAGAGGATTTTTATCAATCCAGTCCTGTATCTGATTAAAAACGAACTGACTATGATCTTCTCCGGTTGAGTGATCATATCGTATCACTGTATAGAGATATGAAAATCTTGACTTTTCCCATACATATTTGATATCTCCGGCTTCTTGTACAATATCCTCCACCTCAGTCCAATGCTTGGATACGTCATACTTATAATTTGTATCGGGATTAGTCACCCAATCATAATCAGCACCCAAATTATACCATTTAGATGAAAAAAAGTAGCATTCCCCTTTTATAACACGTTGGAAATCAGAAGCTAAATCATATGTATGCACATTACTCAATGAAACCTCTTTTGATGAATCAAAAAAGAACGGCATCGCTTTCTCTTTCCATTCTTCTAATGAAAAAAAATTCTGCGATGCATAATTCACCGGATATCTAAACCGTAATAAACCCGATTTACGTTGAATTTCATAGGAGATGCGAAATAAGAAATATTTTGCGCCCATGTCACAGAGAATTTGAAAATATAAAGAAAATATGTTCATCTATTTTATATTTTAATTCTACAATTCCGTCTTTTTTGAAGGTTAGCGTCCTATTTTGATATATCACATAAAGAAAGCCTCCGAAAGACGGTTATCTCTTAAATAAATTCAAAAAGGGAGTTGATTTTTAAAATTTATTATTAATGCGAATCAGCAGTTGAAATCACTGCTTGATTCAGTTAGTTAAAAAGTTATTATTCAGTTAATTATCTCGTTTGTTTATTTCTTAATTTCCTTGAAAATCAGTATATTAGAAGAATAAAACCACTCATTATTCTAATTATGATTCCCAAGGAGAAAGAACTAAAACTTATAAAAATATATATGTATATCTGCGATATTTACCAGTCTTCACTGAAGTTCTACTGCCAGAGATTCAGTAATAATGCAAATCCTATCTTTACCGATGAGGAACTGCTTACCGTATATCTATTTTGTAGAGCCTATCAGCGATACTTCAACATCAAAGAGATACATACATTCACTAAAGAGTATTTGCTTTCATGGTTCCCAAACCTCCCTTCTTATCAGACATTCAACTATCGGTTAAACCTGATGAATGAGGCCATTAGTGAACTTGTAAAGCATCTCATTACATTCTTTAAACCAGCAGACTGCGATTCTATGACATCACTTATTGACTCTATGCCTATTATTACTTGTGCAGGAAAGAACAAAACCGGGAAAGTCGCTACTGAAATTGCGACCAAAGGTTACTGCTCTACAAAGAACATGTATTACTTCGGTATCAAACTCCATGCTTTAGCCTTCCGTAGGGAGGGAACCATTCCATTCCCTGAAATGATTATCTTATCATCCGCAGAGGAGAATGACCTGACAGTCCTTAAAAGAGAAGCCGCTGATTGCATTATAAACAGGGACATCTTTGCTGATAAAATATACTCAGACTTTTCTTTTTGGGGAAACAAACAGCAAGAACAAGGACTTTCTATGCTCACTCCCGTCAAAGCTATAAAGGGGGAGCAACCGGTTATTACTCAAAGAGAAAAAGCCGGTAGAGACCTATTCTCGACCGCTGTATCAAAGGTCAGACAACCCATAGAATTATTTTTCAACTGGCTGAATGAGAAAACAAATATTCAAAGAGCGATGAAAGTCAGATCAACATCCGGACTTTTGGTACATACGATGGGAAAAATTGCCATCGCATTTATTTATTTAATTTTTTAAAACAAGAATCAGAGTTCAACTGCTGATTCGCATTATTACTTAGTCCAATAGCTATTGAAAAAAGATTCTCATAAATTTACTATTTCCCAGAAAAACATCTTAAAGTATTGCAATGCAGCCCCCCTGCATCTTACAAATGAATACGATGGTATTAATAAGCGACCGATACTCGGGTCATCTTGCTTGCTACTGCCAAAGAATAACGAGTTCTTTGCTCACCCAACAACGGGCGTATGAAACGTACTGCAATAAAACTGTCGATCGTGTACAAACCGTCTTTGGTATAAGCAAAGAGTCGGAATCAAAATGAATGAAGGTAGTTCAGTGCTTTATCTATCAGATCACCTCTTGGCGAATACACATCTAAGAGCATTGTATCCAACTTACTTCGTATTTTTATAATAATCTCTTTGGTCTTAAGATTTTGGCGGTAAGCCTTAATCTGTTCGGCACTAAACTTACCTTTTTTCGGCAACCAACCGGTACAGTTCCCCAAAAGCATCAAAAAAACAACATTTTTATCACCGCCTTGCTCGGAAGTATATTTAAATTTTGCACGGACATGGGCCGAGCAACAATTTATTCATACACTCAATGGCTTATTATTCAATTTTAATCAACTTTTCAATGATTCTTTCACAAGCTAGTCCATCACCATAAGGATTCACAGCCTTACTCATTGCCTCATAATATTCAGTATCATCCAAAAGCATGGAAACTTCAGATATGATTTTGTCATAATCTGTGCCTACTAATTTCACCGTCCCTGCTTCAAGCGCTTCAGGACGTTCTGTCGTATCACGCATTACCAATACTGGTTTCCCTAAACCTGGAGCTTCCTCTTGAATACCACCACTATCCGTTAAAACGATAGTCGCCTTTTCCATTAAATACACAAATGACAAGTATTCCAAAGGTTCAATAAAAAACATATTATCTAAAGTTGATAAATCATCTCCAAAAACTTCATGAATAGGTTTTCTTACATTAGGATTCAAGTGCATTGGATACACAAAATCTACTTCAGGATATTTTTCGGTTAAAGCTTTTATAGCTTTGCACATCGAAATAAACCCATCCCCAAAATTCTCACGACGGTGTCCTGTTATCAATACGAGCTTCTTGCCATTATCCAACCGATGAATATCATATCCGGATATTTTTAAAACATGCTCTAATTCAGCATCCAATTCCCGATTTCCTTTTATTTTATTTACAACCCAATAGAGAGCGTCTATTACTGTATTACCTGTAATCAATATACGATCCTCTTTCACCCCTTCACCTAATAAATTTTGTCGACTCAACGATGTGGGTGCAAAATGGTATGTCGCGATACGTCCTGTAATTTGCCTATTCATTTCTTCAGGCCAGGGACTATAAACATCATAAGTTCGCAAACCTGCCTCGACATGACCGACAGGTATCTGCTGATAGAAAGCTGCCAATGCGGCAGTGGTTGAAGTTGACGTATCTCCATGTACTAATACAATATCTGGATGTACCTCTTTAAAGACATCTCTTAATCCTAAAAGGACACGTGCTGTCACATCATACAAATCTTGACCTTGTTTCATTATATTCAAGTCAAAATCCGGCTCAATGGCAAAAATAGAAAGAACTTGATCAAGCATTTCGCGGTGTTGTCCTGTCACACAAACGAGTGTTTGAAACTGATCAGGATGCATTTGGAACTCTTTTACTAAAGGAGCCATTTTAATGGCTTCGGGACGAGTCCCGAAAACCAACATTACTTTTTTCATAATAACATTATTATTTTTTATAAATGCCACAAAAATCAAGAATTACTTTGTCGCTAACATATGGTAATGCCTTGAAAACAGAGTGTGCTACTAAAAAAACCACAATATCAGCCTTTGCATAAGCTTCTTTATAATCAGTCAGTTTAAAAACCTTATGTTCGCTGACGTTCGGTTCTACAATTAAAATATCCGCATTATTACAACTTTGCATGACCTTTGTTGTAATATACTTGGCAGGGGCTTCTCGAAGGTCGTCAATATCCGGTTTGAAAGCTAGCCCCATCATAGCTATCGTTGGCTTATGGTGGTGTTCCAATTCAAATTTCAACATCGCATTTTCTACCTTCTCAGCACACCAAAAAGCTTTATAATTATTTATTTCTCTAGCTTTGGCTATTATTTGAGATTCAATAGGAAAATCTGCTGTTATGAAATAGGGATCTACGGCGATACAATGCCCCCCAACGCCACAACCAGGTTGAAGTATATTTACACGAGGATGTTTATTTGCTAAACTAATCAATTCCCAAACATTGATGCCAGCTTTATCACAAATCACTGAAAGCTCATTGGCAAAAGCTATTTGCACATCACGGGATGAATTTTCAGTTAGTTTGCACATTTCTGCCGTTTTACAATTTGTACGATGTAAAGTACCTTTTACAAACTGGCTATAAAACTCAATAGCTTTATCTGTCGATTCCTTATTCATTCCTCCAATCACACGATCGTTATGTACCAGTTCATGAATAACATTACCCGGTAATACACGTTCTGGACAATAAGCAATATAAATTTTCTCTTTCAACTCTGGACGAAGAGAGAATATCAAATCTTTCATTTTATCTGTAGTGCCGACGGGAGAAGTCGATTCAATCACATACAAATCTCCCTCTTTCAAAAAAGGAACAACAGCACGTGTAGCTGCTTCCACGTATGAAATATCCGGTTCATGATTCCCCTTAAAAGGAGTAGGAACTACTATAAAATAGGCATTGCTCTCCTTGGGAGTAGTAGAAGCTATCAATTGACCTTTGCTTACGACCTCTTCAAGTAGATCCTGCATACCAGGTTCTATGATATGCAATTTACCCTGATTGGTCATTTCTACCACTTTAGGATTAATATCTACTCCTGTTACTTGTACTCCGTGCTTTGCTGCAATAATTGCAGTAGGAAGGCCAATATAGCCTAACCCCATAAAACATGCTTTCATCATCGTTTATATTTATCAATTCAATTCTTAAAGTTCGTTTCTATTTTTTTTAACAGCTGAATTGCTCCATCGTCAATCATTGTTGCTTTGGGGATTGACTTTATTTTATTAATTCTATTTTTTATTTCTGTGGAAGTTAGTCCGGATATAAATTCTTTTATGGTTTGCATATCACTGGCATCTACTCCGAAACCTACACCCATTGAATTTACTTTTTCAGCTAAAAATGTATGAGAAGAGACTATTATTGGTTTCCCATAATAGATTGATTCAAATAATTTATTAGGTTCAGCTAATCTGACATTCAAAGATTTTACATCATAACAAGATACGACCAGATCAACTTTCTCATAAATATTTTGTAAATCATCCGGATATTTATAAGGGCCAAAATAATGGATATTAGGATACTCTTTTATTAAATTATCAATTACTGTCATATTCATAGCTTTACCATAGAAATGAAAGCTATAATTTGGGAAATACTCACCGACAGTTTTCGCAAACAGGAGAACAGAATCAGCTCTTACAAATCCAATAAAAGAAAAAATAAAATGATCATTAGTCGGACATTCTGATATTTCTATATTTTTTCCTAAAACTTCTTTGGGTAAATTATTAGGTTGATAGATAAATTTATTTGCAATATTTTTACTTCCCAAATACTTTATAAAACCTTCAGATGTAACTACTGTAGTAATTGATTTCTTAATAATTAATT
Source organism: Bacteroides fragilis NCTC 9343 (assembly GCF_000025985.1). NCBI lineage: Bacteria > Pseudomonadati > Bacteroidota > Bacteroidia > Bacteroidales > Bacteroidaceae > Bacteroides > Bacteroides fragilis. The sequence continues at coordinate 906,428 of NC_003228.3, read as the reverse complement.
TATCGATGGTCTTAAAAAAAGATCTAATTAAAGTGGTAGGAAAATAGCCATAAACTAAATCTGAAATTTGATAAATGTATTTTTTATTTGAAAACAGTAAAGTTATCAGAGCTAAATCAAAAGAACACGCAAAATACATACAGTTTTCATTCCGATATAAATTGAATATTTTTTTTAGTTTAGAAGTTGCTCTGAAGAATTTTCCTACATATCCTTTTCCGTTGGGAACTAGTCCTAAGTCCGTAACGTTAACTCCTGGAGGATAGTTTCCTCCAACACCATCTCCTCTATTAAAAGCAAACACTTCAACTATAAAACCCGCTTGATGAAGAGCTGTGACTCTTTTTATAATATGTGTTGCTGTTATAGAAGGAGAAATTACTATTATTTTTTTCATTCTATATTTTTCAATAAATCTTTCAAAGTGATTATTCGAATATTATCCTTTTCCAAACGATATAGAAATTGGTTTAAATAACTCAGAGAGTCTGGAGAGAAATTTTTTGGATGGCCTATAATTGTAAAGAAATCACTTTTCAAATGCTTATGATGCTGATAAACTTTATTTATATGGAAAAAACTTTGATAATCAATACTGGCGGAAATAGTATGGAATAGCGATAATTTTTTCACTCCGCTTGTAATTCTTTTATAAAATGGCAGAGGGTCATCACCCCCATCCCCCCAGTTAACAGATTGATAAGCTCTCATGTTTTTTCTCTTATCAAGAAGATAGCCTATCAAATTTTGTCGAAAAGTACTTATAGGTAACTCCCAGTTATAACCGTTTTTGTCTTCATTAACAACATTTGTCAAAAATCGATACAAAGCCTTATGCGGAACAAAACGGTAATCATAATTATGAGTTTTATTATCTCGTGCCGTCCTAGCTCGTGGTAATACAGAAGAATCAATCTTGATACCATTTGAATTCAACAAATCAGCAAACAAATTAAAATTTTGTATTGAATATCCTCCAGCTCTAAATCCAATAACTTTAGAATCAACTATCTCTTCCAAAAGATGCACACACTCATTAAATCTCGGGATAACTTCATCAAAAGACATATCAGAAAGTTTGTAATGCTCCCAATCTAAATTCCAGATTTTATTATCAAAATTAGAATAAAACCACTGAGGATGAATATGTAATTCAATATCATGTCCAAATTGAGATAAGGATTTCACATGATTTATAACTTTATTATATTCATTTCTTGCATCTTTACTTTTTTCAGAGAGTTGTTTCAACCTATAGATATAAGCTGCATCAACAAAAATAGTCACTTTTATATCATGTATTAAGCATACTTTATTAAGTTGTTCCATCGGTTCGATTAGGCATTTATCAATGGTACCAACTTTATCGTTTAAAAACAGCTCATAATCTAACGTAATCAATGTATCCATCATAAAAATAATTCACTTATCCCACCATTCTTTTTTTACCATATTTTCATCCCAAATAAACATTTTTCGGCATTGTATAGAATTATCTTTATATAGAGAATAATTACTATCTACCATTTTTACAGCACCTATTAATTCATGCAAATCCCGTCCGTCGGATTCAAGGTATACACCCATTTTAAATTCGTCAACTATTGATTTCATAGATTCATTACTACCACAAATTATTGGGATGGCTAAAGAACATGCTTGATAAAACCTATTTGCTTCACAATACCTATTGTTCGGAGTATCTTTTGTATATAATATCACAGTGAATATAGCATCTTTTAAATATAAAGATAACGATAACTGATTTGTCCATCCTGCAAGAAACACCCGTTCTTTAAACTTATCACCATACTTCTTTTCCAATTCAACTTTTTCATCGGAATCAAGACCGCCAATAATTACAACTTTGTAATTCGTAGCATCTAATACACAAGCTATAGAATTAAAAGGATACCTATCTTTCTGTTCCACTCCCTGTATATAAACATATTTTTCTCCTTTAAGCCATTTAATAAATCTTTCATAAACAGGTGATTCTATACACTTCTCCAAAAAGATATGGTCTGGATAATTTCTGATATAACTATGTTTCGACTTATCAGATATAACACCTTGTTCATAAAGATAATCCAAACGAAAAGGATTAGCATGTAAGATTTTTAATGATTTTCGCTCTATATAATGGAAAATCCACTTGCATTTATTATTCAAAAACAATTCAGGTATTTCATGCAAATCCCATACAGTCTTGTTCTTTTTTGCGAACAAAGGAAATAAAAAAGTATTTTCATCATTCGCCCATAATACATCATACTTTCTTACATGCATTATCACTTTCAAGTAAAATTCTAGTGTTTTAAGCAATAGGAGTTTTTTTGATGGAAATAGAGCTCTAGACCTCAAGCTAAATGAATGGTAATGGATGCGATAACTTGTAATATCATCTTTTTCTGTATTATCATTCAACAATGCAAATATTTTCACATCCGCATCTTTAGAAAGTGCCAATGACACTTTTCGTATTCGATCATCAAATTCCAAACTATTTGTTTTGACGATCATTGCAATCTTCTTCATATTCCGGCTTTTTACAATGAATTACCTGTTCTCTGCCTATAAAAGTTTATATTATTATTATCTCGTTCACTATACTGTTTATGTTCTGTTAATATATACCAAATGCTATTTGAGTATGGTAAATACACATATCCTTGCCACAATGACTTTGACATGAGAAGCATAAAATATGAAACGAAAAGCAACTTGAGTAAATTACCTTTCTTTAGTAACATTGCTACCGCTATTGACAAAAAATATCCCATAGGAATTACTAATCTAAAGCCACTAGGCACAATCAATAATATTCTGAATAGAAAAAAATAAATTATAATATATGAGTATATCTTCTTTCCATATTGTTGGTTGTGTTCAACAATATAATTCCTAAATGAAACAATAATTATAAACAGAAAAGCATTTATCATTGAACCAATAGTGAAAAAAGCATCATTATCTTCGACTGAATAAGAACCAAAATTTTTGGTTCCTAATAATTCAAGTTGAGGAATAAGCTGTGATATTAAGTTAGATACAGGGCCTGTAGAACTAAAAGCAAAAGAAACTATAAAAAATAATACAATAAGTATAAGCCTTTTGGAGCGAAATATAATATTATCAAATTTAATCAACAATAAAATGAAAACAATAAAAATAGTAGTAATATGAAAAAATGGAGCTAAAACAGCAATCATTAAAAACTTTTTTGTATGGCCATTCAGTAAATATCCCAGTCCTATATTCAAAAAAATAATTGACGTCATAAACCTCAATGGATTATCTACCAACATAAATAATAAACTTATTGGCAATAAAATTGAAATAGAAGAAATCCAAAGAGGAGTTATTTGTCGGAACAAACGAATTAACGTATATAAATATATGCATTTCAAAAAAGCTAATGTGATAAAGAAATCACTAATAAATAATTTAAGAAAATAGAATAAAGTATAAAAACCTTTCTCATAGGTAGCATTATAATAGTAGTAATCTGCTGATTGGTATTGCAGTTCATACGCTCTCCAGTCAGAGCCAGTCATATAACCGAAACATAAAAATATATAAAGCCAAATGATAAAAACTATTTTTATATTTTTATTTACACGAAAGCTATCTAAAAGAATTCCTAACAAAAAAGTTATTATATAAATAAACATTTATTTCATCAAAATTTATCATTAGATTTCTGGGCGCATCTTTCAATATAAAAATTCATCCAGTATTTCGCTTTTTCATTCCAACCATTATTAATTATCTCCAACTTCAATTTAGAAGAAATAACTGGGAAATCTCCAGACAAAATCTCTAAAATAGAGTTTGGCAGTTGTTCAAATGTGTCAATCTGTTTATAGGGTTTTCCATACTTTTCTAAAGTAGGATATCTCAGCCAAGTAGCATTAATTACAGCAGTATCACAAAGCAGATATTCTTGAACGCTCGCTGAATATGCATCACTAGACTGCATGTGAATAAAGATATCTGATGATTTTCTTAAAGCAACTAGTTTATCTAAAGAAAGAAAGTTTGTATACATAATATAATGAATGCCACATGTTTCAAGACGCTGTTTTATTTCTTTTTTATAGAGTTCAGTACCGCCATAAGTAAAAGGAAAAACCAAACACAGATTTTCTGGTAATTGCGACTGGATTTTCTCTATTGCATCCAATAATTTATGATGATTCTGAGAAATAGAAGCATTATAGCCACATGTAATAATGTAAGAATCTTCTAGCCCAAGTTTCTTTTTAGCTTCTTCTTTCGAAAGTTTTTTTTGTGCATTAATAGCATCAATTGTATCAGAACCAAATCCTAAATTTACAAATTTACCATCCGGTACATTGAATAACGTCGCAATATCATCCCGAAACTTAATAGGAGCAACAGAAATGTAATCAACTTTATGATAACATAATTTAGCTATCAGTTTGTCAAAAGCATTGATACGATAGACATCGCTTCCCCATGGAGAGATCATTAATTTAGGACTTATTATTCTATAAAATGGATATAAAAAAAAAGAATTTCTATTCCAGAGATGTACATTAACTAAATCATAACGATGTTTCAAAATAGGTAAGAATGAAATATAAACATCCAACAAATTCAGCAATGAACGTAGTATTTTTATTTTATATAAAAATCTAAAAAACAAGTGTTTTGTGTTATATATTTTATAGCATAAAAAACTGGTTTCTCTAGAATGAAAATATAAATCAAAAATATCGATATCTAATTGATGTTCTTTATCTAAAATATTGAGATGAGTTAATAACCGCCTAACATGGTTATCTGTAGACTCCCCTACAATTAAAATCTTAGATTTCATTCTTTCCTATTTTTAATAGTTCTAAGTAAAGAAATAAATAATTTCTTTCTAAAAATATAACATATTGTCAAATATATAGCTATATATAAAATTATTCCTAAAAACAGTTCAAATAAGCTAAAAGTATATATTTTCTGAAAAAGCAACGCTATTATTGTTAGAATAAAAGAAACTTTTAAAGGAAATAATTGTTTTGTAAGGTATTCAACTAAATTTACGGATATCATTTTATGTAAATTCATCCTAACCATTAAAGGTACTGAAACCAGAGTACAAAATAAAATAAATGTAATAAAGATATTAAAGTTAAAGCAACTTCCAATTCCTAACAAAAGACAAGATAATATTATACGGCAAATTGTCCATTTCAGACCAATGTCAGTTCTACCTAATGCAATTTGCAAACTACTGACAGGTGTACTTGTACAATTAATACCATATACGACGGACAATATTGTCAAAATAATCCAATATTCTTGATAAGATCTACCATACACTATAAGCAAAATTAATGGAGAAAATGCAGCTATTATAAAAAAAAGTGGATAATTAATAATAGAAATTATTTGCACCAATTTCAAAAAAGTTTTTTTGAGTAATAATACATCACTTTGTATTGTAGCTAAAAAAGGAGTTACAACTTTAGGCAATATGCTATTTATTAAATAATATATTTTTAATACTAATTGCTTACACAAAGAATAAACGCCTAGCATTTCTAAAGAATACACATTACTGATCAATATAATATCTAATTCACGACTAAAAAAATCAAAAACAGCTGAACCTATTTGATAACATCCTATAGATAAAAATGGTTTAGTATCATTAAATGCAAAATGCAACTTAACATTTTTTTCTATATGAAAACACAATATTAAATATACTATACTTATGAAAAAAGTACCTATCAAAGTCGAAAAAACAAGGCTATAAATACCAAAATCCATTACTGCTAAAATCATAGCAGACAAAAGCATTAAACATGAAGAAAAGATATCTATTAAGGCTACAAATTTAAATCTAAATTCTTTTTGCTGGATAGTTCTTTGTAAACGAGAAGTTGATAGAAATAATAAATTTAAAGATAATAAAGGTAATATATATTTCAATTCGCTCAATTTATAATATTCTGCAATAAAAGGGGTAGAAATTAATAATAAAAAGAATAGAATGATTCCCATTACAATATTTAACCAAAACAAAGAACTATACTCGTTTTTTGTAATATTTTTCCGATACATCACAGCTGAAGATATTCCCATATCTAAAAAAATATCTGTAAATGATATTATAAGTAATGCAATTGCAACTAGGCCAAAATCATTTTTATCTAAATAACGAGTTAAAATCACAATCTGTAAGAACTTAGCTATACTGCTTATCACTGTACTCGTACTTGTCCACTTAAATCCAGTTATTGTTTTTTCAAGAATTGTCTTTGCCACTTTCTTCTATTAAATCAAAAACATTTATTGTATACTCTATCAATTAATTATAAAAATAATAAATATCTTAGATTCCAAGTAGCTTTAGATATTCGTTCCATTCTCCAATATCAGTCCATGACTTTTCGCTGACAGGAAAACACCCTATTTTACCACCTCTACTTTTTACTTTCTCCATAAGATGAGTAATATGAAATAATTCATTTTCTGGAATTTCATTGATTAATTCAGGCTGTAATATATAAACTCCCGAATTAATCATATAGGTAAATTCAGGCTTCTCAATCAACTCAGTCATTAATCCGTTTTCAATAGTTTCGATAACCCCATAAGGAATACGTGTTCTTTTAACAGCCGTAACAATTGTAAGATCATTACTATTGTTAATATGATAATCGTATACGTCCCTATAATCCTGATCTATAATTATATCACAGTTAGAAACAAAAAAAGGAGTTGATATTTTATCTTTTAGTAATGAAACACTTCCAATTGTACCCAATGGCTTATCCTCTTTAAAAAAACGAATATCGTATTTATGATCCAACTGAGCCAGATAAAATTTTAAAATATCATATTTGTAATTTACTGACATATAAAATTTACTACAACCTATAGATTCAAATTGATCCAGAATTGCCTCAAGAATTGTTTTATCTCCTATTGGGATTAAGGGTTTAGGGATGACATTTGTGAGGGGTTTTAAACGCGTGCCCTTACCGCCTGCCATGATAACTACTGGTAAATCTATTTTCCTGTCATCCACACGTACTTCATCAATAAACAAATCTTTCCAAAACAAGACATCAACCAATTCACCTTTACTGTCGAGTATGGGCATGCATTCCGCACGTAAATGAATCATTTTATTCTTTATTATTTCAAGGCTTTCACCTTTATACGCAAATACCTTATTCTGATCAAGGATATTATTTATTTGCATACTTGTATCATTTTGTTTGATAATAGCCCTTTGGATATCTCCAATTGTTAAAATTCCAACAAAACAATCTCCTCTAAAGACAAATAGAAGCTTTACTTTCTCTTCATCCATCTTCTTCATCGATTGAAAGATAGAAATATCAGACTGAATGATTAGATTCTGTATTTTATCAAGAAGCATATTTACTGTTTATTTCTCTATAATTTAAATGCGTAATAAATAGAATAGATGAGAAAAAAGTCATTTAGCGGGACTACCTTTTACTACAGTATTAGGACGGACTGATTTTGTAACAACAGAACCTGCTCCCACTGTTACATTTTCCCCTATTTTTACTGAAGGCAATAAAGTTGCATTAGCACCAATATAAGCCTTGTCATCAATCTCAACTTTCCCTAATAAGACAGCATTAGGCGCTACAGTAACATAATTGCCGATTAGACAGTCATGCATAATATTGGCATTCGTATTTACTTTAACCATCTGTCCTATTTTGATATTTGAAGAGAGATTGGCACCTCTCTGTATTATTGTTCCTTCACCTATTATTGCACTACGGGAGATGGATGCATCCCGGCTGATTAATGAAGCCACCTGGAAACCAATACTTTTATAATAATGGTATAACTTATAACGAACATGAGGTACATCCGGAGTTATCAATACCGGAACATTCTTATATGTTTCAAACAAGACTTTGGCTTTATCGTCCGTACCTATGATCGGATATCCCCAATATGTATCATTTGTGAGATAGTTATCAATTATACCTGCTATTTCAATATCGTTATCTTCACAAAGCTCTATAATTTCATGGAAGCCACCCACTAATATTACTTTGTTATCCATTGATTGCAACATCCACAGTGTGAGTTACAAATTCAATCTGTTCATCCGTCAAATCGGCATACATTGGCAATGTTATTTCATTATCAGCAACATATTCGGTCTGAGGTAAAACTGCACCATAATCTTTATAAATCGAGAATTTATGTATTGCCGGATAATGGTTGCTGGTTTGAATACCTGATGCATGTATTCTATTTCTTATTTTGTCCCTTTTATCTTTAGTTGAGTTAACCAAAACAACCGGCATTATATAATTTGAAACAAATTCTGTATTATCTGCAAATGGGACTATGAGCCCTCCTATTTTAGAAAGTTCCTCAATATATTTGCTTCTGACACGAACACGTTTCTCTAAATCAGCCTGTAATTTCCGCATCTGAACACAACCTATTGATGCACGTATATCATCCATACGAAAGTTGTAACCTAAATCAATGATGTCGTATGCGGTAGCATGACCTTTAGCTCTTTGATATGACATTGTGGTCATACCATGTGAACGAAGTAAGCGGGCTTTAGATGCAATCTTTTCATTATTGGTTATCAACATCCCGCCTTCTCCAGTGCTAATATTCTTATTCGAAAAGAAACTAAACGTGGCTACGTCTCCAATTGTACCTAATTTTTTTCCTTTATATTCGGATAACGGCCCATGGCAAGCATCTTCAATGACTTTGAGGTCATATTCTTTAGCTATGGACATAATTTCATCCATTTTTGCAGGAAAACCCGCCATGTGAACGACGATAATAGCTTTTGTTTTCGAAGTTATTTTTCTTTTTATATCTTCCGGATCAATATTTATATGGTTCGGACCTACAATATCACAAAATACAGGTGTTGCCCCCACATATCGAATACAATTGACAGATGCAGCAAAAGTCAAAGAAGGGCAAAGTACTTCATCTCCCGGTTGAATGCCACTAGTTAGACAAGCTAAATGCAAAGCGTCTGTACAATTAGATAAACTCACTGCATACTTCACATTCATCATTTCAATAAACAAATTCTCCAGTTCTTCACATTTAGGACCTGTAGATATCCATTTTGAACGAATAGTGTCTGCTACTGCCTGAATTTCATCTTCATTGAAATTCAACTGAAATAAAGGGATTTGATATTCCATTGTATATTATTTAATTAACTTACATTTTCTGGTCTAAATTCTTTCCTTTCTCCACGTGTTCAAAATTGGGAAGAAATCTTTTAAGTGCAGTCACGATATCAGACTTATGGCAATCCGGAAGGGCAAAGAGAGACTCCAGTTCATCAAAGAAGGAATCCAATTCAGACAAAGGACGTTTACTGGCATCCTCAATCACACCCAAAGAAGAAAAACGTTCCAAATTTAACTTTTCACCGGGCACATAGAACTCTTCGTAGCCTTTCTCACCCGTGGTATCACTTTCAAAATAAACAACAGGATATATCTTGCTGTCATCCGGCATTTCGGCAGCATATCTTCTGGCTTCTTCATCTGTAGCACACTCTTTTTTTTCATAACCCAAAGTGCGGAGGAAACGGTCACAGATAGAAGAAAAAGTGATCATCTTTTCCTCACCTAACTTTGGAAAGAAAATCTCTCCATTATTTCCAAGAACGCAGGCAAGCATACAGATCTGACCGCTTTCCTCAGGAGAAACAAAGTAACGTTTCACGTCGTTGGGGGCAGCCAAAGGCTGTTTCTTCATGATACGGTCAATAAAACCGGCCAATAGGGAGCCATTGGAAAAGGCGACATTGGCAAAACGGGCAGTAGTGACTTTAAATTTAGAGGAGTAGGCCATTATCATATCTTCCATGATACGCTTGCTAGCCCCCATTATATTCACAGGATTGGCTGCTTTATCCGTAGAAACACAAAAGAAATGACGGGGAGGAAATTCCGATAACAGATCAAGCAGTTTCTTGGCTTTTATTACATTATTTTCAATCAGAGCCTGTACCGAATATTCGTCTTTCTCACTCCGTACATGCTTGTGTGCCGAAAAGTTGGCTACAATATCAAAACCCTGCTCCTTACGGAACATCCGCTCGAAGATGGGATCTGCAAAGTTCAGGGTATAAGTACGATACTCCTTCGGAATATACAGCCCATAAGTGGAACGCAAATCACGGGTAAGTTCGGCCAATCCATTCTCGTTTAAATCGATCACAACAAGTTTGGAAGGCTTAAAAGGAAGAATGGCTTTTATATAGGAAGAACCGATGGAACCCGCACCACCAATCACCAATAAACTCTTACCTTCAACCTCCTGGCGAAGACGATCACTGTTTGCTGCAATATCAGGAGCAAACATGCTGGAACGACGAAAAGTAATATTTTCGCCGATAAAATTATCTACATTAAGCATATTATCTTTCGTTCATCCAAATTTATTCTTCAACATACTCCCACGGATAAGGATTATCCACCACAGTCTGAAACTCGTTGATAGCCTCTTGCTGTTCAGTAGTAAGTGATACCGAATCCCAAGAAGCGATAATTGCACGGGCTTCGTCAGCCAAAGGCTCGTCGAATACCTCACCATAGCAGGCGGTAAGCAGACGAAGCTTCAATAGTGAAGCGGGAAGAGTATCGAGGATATCCCAGCAACGATCTAATATCTTCTGGACATGTTCGCGCTTTTCTCCGTGGTCGATGAACGATGCGTTGTAACCCATTAGGAGAGCGAGACAGACAGAGGCCTGTTCTTCAACCGTGGAACCTTGGACACCGGAATTATACAATGTTGTGGTCAAGCGGTAAACTTCATTGTTGCGGCGGGACAAGTCATCGCTGTAAATGGGACTCCCGTCCATGCCCAAATACATCAGGTCGTGCGCGGCACGCTGAAGGGAAGCTACTTCTTCGGAAAGAGTCATAATAAATTTGAATTATGAATTATTTGATTACTTCTATAAGATCAGGGTGAATAGTGGCCATGGCAACGGCTATGACACCTTGTATAGCAATGACTACGCGACGATCCCGGGCACCTTTCACTTTCAGGAAAACACCTTCTTGGCCCTCGAAGTCACCACCTGTAATACGGACTTTGGTTCCTTTGGACAAGTTGAGTTCATCGGGTTGAAAGTATAAAAGATGGTCACTGTAAGTACCGGCTACAGCGATGAAACGCTGCATTTCATTGTCGGGGATAATTATCTTCTTGCCGCTACGGGTATCGGTGATATATTGCAAATAAGCAACCATAGACTTGACACGTTTCACTTCGGAAGGACAAGCATGAATAAAAATCAGATTGTGAATGATAGGAACCAAAACACGGACTTTTTTCCCTTTCTTTATACTTATCTTATATTGCATAGGAACAAAACAGCCCAAGTTCTCTTTCGCAAGCAACCGCATAGCGTCAGTCTCTCGACGATAAGTGGCACGCATAGCGAACCATATTTCGGTCTCTTTTTCCACTTCCATTATACGATTATTTCAGAAAAGGACATTCTCCCGGGGCTTTGAACTTCTTACATACACTTGAAATTCAATCACTTGCGAGTACTTTATGTAATATACGGCAAGCTTTGTACTCTCTTGCCACGGTTTCTTGTAGTTACTCATTACCTATCTGGTAAGAAACTATAAACAAACGAATTATACTAAAAAAACGTGTTTTTAAACGTTCGTCTATTTGAACACTATTTTTGTATTCATTTTTTCAGTATCGAAACATAAAAGCAGACAGATAAAAAAGAGATTTTTATCCATAGATATCTATCTAGAAATTAATATATTAAGGTAGAAAGGCAAGAGTGCAAATCTTTTTTTTAATTAAACATTTTGCTATTATGAAAATACCCCTTATCTTTGCGTTCAAATAGACGAACGTTTTTTGAAACATCTCTCCTTAAACAAATTATCTCACTATAAGCCAACAGCTTACCTCCAAAAAGAAATTAAACTCCACAATTTATCTTATATTTGTAAGTTTACTAAATTTTTCGTTCATACCTTTGCAACATTTTATACAAATAAAAATCACTAAAATTAAAAAGATTATGAACTACGAAAACAAACAACAAGAAGAAAAAAAAAGAATTCAAAAAAAACAAAACGGACAACAAGCAAATCTCTGACAATAGAGACCTTAAGTCAAACAGAGGACGAAAAAAGGAGAAACCCATACAAGGGATTGTTTTGAAACACTACGAATGCTTAAAGCTACTAATCACACTCTATCAAGATGGGGCAATGGGTATAAAAAAGGAGACATCACAAGTTGCATTAGCACGATATATAGACGACAAAAAACTATTAGGGAATATTCGAAATGGAATATTCATTCCATTGAAGTTCAGCACTATTCTAAAGGAAACAAACACCATCTGGAACGAAATGCTACGAGATAAATCCATTGGCATAAAATAGACAAGAAAACACACCATGAATTATTATACTCCAACCTAATCGGCAAACACTCTACCTTCGGGCCGACAAACAATTTATAAACTTTAAAATCATTATAATATGAAGAAGTTGAAAAGCCCGGCATCACAAAGTGAAGCCATGAAACTGAGATGGAAAAAACGGATCGTCTTCGAGAAAGGATACACCGAGTCGTGCGCCGAATGGATGGCAGAACGACTTGAAGCACTCCTGGACCATATGCAATATGGACATGCGACGGTAGCTTACCGAAAACAAAACGGGAGTTTCCAACTGGTGAAAGCAACATTGATTTACTACGAAGCGGAGTTCCGTAAGAAGTATGATCCCACAAAAATAGAAGGCGCAGTAGTCTACTGGAATGTGGACGAACAGCGATGGACGACATTCCAGGTGGAGAACTTCATGGAGTGGAGACCGATCGTATAGGGCGTCACCACAGATTACACGGATTTTCACGGATGAATTATTTATACTTTGAGGAATCAAGTGAAAACGTCTTTGGAAATCCGGAGTAATTTGTGGTAAATGTATTATTGAAAGTACAAACAACTAATCTAAAAAAACAAATATGGCAATAGCATACGACGGGATCAATTATTTTCCGGTGGGCGTAAACTTCATGGAAGAGAACGCAATGGAAGTGATAGAAGCAAAATATGGAATAAAAGGGTCGGCAATTGTGCTGAAACTGATGTGTAAGATTTACAAGGAGGGATACTACATACGATGGGATGAAGAACAATGCCTGATTTTCGCAAACAAGGCAGGAAGAGAGGTGCAGGCAGAAGAGGTGCAGGGGATCATCGAGATTCTGTTCACCAAAGGAATACTGGACAGAAACAGTTATCAGGAAAACGGAATACTGACTTCGGAAAGTATACAGAAAGTATGGATGGAAGCGACAAAGCGAAGGAAAAGAGAGTTGTCGGAGCTCCCTTACCTGATGGTGAAACCGGAAAAAGAAAATGGAAAAGCCGACACTCCCCCGGCACTACAAGAAATTCAGCAACCAGAGCTGTTCAAAAAGGAAAAAACACCTGTTAACCCGAAAAATGTAGTACATCATGTAGCCGTTGACGCAAAAAATGCATGCAATTCCGGACAAAGTAAAGTAAAAGAAAAGAAAGCAGAGGAAAATAAAGAATTTCCCCCCTCAGCTCCCCCCAAAGGGGAGGAAGAAGAGCGGAAGGGGGATTCTGCTTATCTCCCGATACCGGGATACGCCTTCAATACAATGACGCACAATTACTCGGGACTGATGGACACGCTAAAGAGATTGAGCATTACCGACACCGGGGAAGTAAACTCCATACTCAGGCTGTCGGACTATGGGAGGAAGGGAACGACGGTATGGAAACTGATTGCCAACACTTGCTGGAGCGACATCGGAGCCAAAGGAAGATACCTGATAGCGGCGCTAAACAAGACGAAAAGAAGGTAGCAGAGAGTGTCAGTCCCCTATTTGTAGTTGACAAAAAAGCAAGTATACAGGCTTTTGACCAGAAAAGGATTCAGTGAAACAAAGAAGTAAAAAGTGTGCTTAACGAACTAAAACACAGTGTTTTTAAAGCACAAGATTTCTCTCGCCCAAAGCTTTGTTTTAACGCTACGTTAAAGCTTGTTCTTTAAATGCAAATAGCAAGTGTTTTCAATGCAAAAGGCTTGTTATTTGCACACAAGAATAAAATAACGGAGAAATGGAGTTAACAATGTTAATTGAGAAACACTCTACAAACAAAAAGAAATCTCTGTCATTCTAAAATCAAAAGTACAAATAGCCGTAATCAAATTCACAATATATTGTGAATTTCATGATAAAGGTACATAACTCAAGCCACAAAAAGCTCAAATTCACAATATATTGGGAATTTCCTTGCTTATCAAACAAATACTTAGTATTTTTGTTTCAAATTCACAATATATTGGGAATATGAAACAAATTGGAATACAGATTCGCCAACGAAGAAAAATGTTGGGTATAAATCAGCAAACACTTGCCGATTTAGCACAAATCAGTATCAATACTATAACAAAAATTGAAAATGGAGAAATAAATATTAATTTTCAAAAGCTCTATGCCATATTGGAGGTATTAGGATTAGAACTTTCTCTGAAAATTAAAAATAAGGAGGGACATCTATGAGACAAGGAGTCGTATACTTGAATAAAGAACGGGTAGGCATTATTACGGAATTATCTTCTAACGAATATAAATTTCGCTATGATGACGAATATTTCAATGATCCATCAAAGCCCTCCATAAGCCTGACATTGACAAAACAACAACAGGAATATACTTCCCATTATCTATTTCCTTTTTTTGCCAACATGCTGTCAGAAGGGCACAACCGCATCGTTCAGGCAAGATTATTGCAGATTGATGAAAAAGATGATTTTGGTATTTTATTAGCTACAGCACATACCGACACGGCTGGGGCTGTAACCATAAAACCTCTCGACTATGATTGAATTAACTTGCTGTCCTTCTACTTTACAAAAGGGATTCTCAACCTATTCGCCTGTTGCATTGAAAGAGCTGTTCAATAGCCAAAAGGTAAACCATATACTGCCATACAATGGCATGGACAATAATGAAACGGAACAAAAAGAATTTCAGAATAACAACAAACACATGTCTATATCCGGAGCTCAACAAAAATACTCTCTTGTAGTAGATAATGGGCAAATGAGACTATCACTGGAACAGGAGCAAGCCACATTGTTACTTAAAACCAAACTTTCTGAATATGCCAACAAAGAGATAAGTCCGGCCAATGAACACTTAACCATGCAAATAGCCTCGCAAGTTTACAATATTCCTACAGCAGCCAATGGGCTCTGTTTTTTTCAAAATGATGAACCTGCCTATATCACACGACGTTTTGACATTGCACCCAATGGAAGAAAATTCAGAAAAGAAGATTTTGCTTCTTTAGCCGGAATATCAAAGGGGAATAAAGGTCCCAACTACAAATATGATGTATTAAGTTATGAAGAGATGGCGGATATTATCAAACAGTACGTCTCAGCATCATCTGTAGAGGTTCTAAAATTCTTTCGATTAGTTATTTTCAACTTCCTTTTTTCAAATGGAGATGCTCATGCTAAAAATTTCTCTTTGTTAGAAACTCCTTCTGGAGATTTTATACTTGCTCCGGCATATGATTTGCTAAATACCAGACTGCATATTTTTGATGATCATGTATTTGCTTTACAACGTGGCTTGTTTAAAGAGAATACGTTAAACGGAAATGACGGTGCGGTTACAGGAAAAGAATTCATAGAATTTGGTATCCGCATCGGCATTCCCCCCAAAAGAGTTCATAAAGAGCTAATAAGCTTTTGCCAAAAGGCAGAACAAGTACAAGATTTAGTCGAAAAATCATTTTTACCGAATCAATTAAAGAAACAATATTTACTCCATTACCAAATGAGAAAAGATTCCTATCTTTCGGTAGGCATTCCTACATAAAATTATACCAGTTTCTTTTTCTTCCTGTAGTTTTCACGAAACTCTTTGGGCGAACATTCTTTCTTTTTCTTGAAGATCCGATTGAAATTAGAAAGATTATTAAACCCGCATTCATAACAGATTTCAGCAATAGACATAGTAGAATCAACCAGCAGGCGGGCAGCAAACCCCAAACGAATGTCAATGATATAGTCCGAAAGATTCTTACCGGTACGCAATTTAAAGAAGCGACTGAAAGATACCGGAGTCATTCCTACCATATCAGCCAGCTGATTCAGGCGGATCTCTTCCTGATAATGGGCATTAATATATTCCTGCACTTTCTGCACACGGCGGCTATCCGAATGAATGCCGATTTTCGCGAAGGAAGAACTTGACAACGTACGGGCCTCTTCATTGAAAAGTGACAGTTCATAAAGTATGGTCAAGAACTTGATGACAGCATAAAACCCCTGTTTCTCGGATGCCAGCGTATCGAGAAGGGGATAAATTTTCAGGATGGCGGACATCGGAAAACAAAGACCTTTCTGAGCTTTCTCAAGCATATCACGAATAGAATCGAACTGATTCTTATTGATAAAACTTTTGAAGAAAAGATCGGAAGAGAACTGAATCGTTATTTCACGGATCTCTTTCGAATGACAATCATGTTGTTCCCATACATGTTCCAGATCTTTTCCGGTAATCAGAACCAAATCATAATCACTGATCACTTCTGCCGAATCACCGACGATCCGTCGCACACCGGCTGCTTTCTCCGTAAAGTTCAGCTCAAATTCGGCATGATTGTGAATGGGATAAGTAAACTCCGTTTTATACCGTTCGGCAATGTAGAAACAATCCTTATCGGACAACGGAGTGATCTCCCGAATAATGTTGCTTTGTAGTGCATTCATAGCTAATATAGTATTATTAGCCACAAATATAACACACTTTTTTAATTTCTTCTATTCCACTCCCGAAAATCTTCTCCCGTAGGATTCTGGAATACGCGCAAACCAAATTCCGGAACAATGGCAAGCAGATGATCGAATACATCGGCCTGAATTCCTTCGTAAGGTACCCACTCTTTCACAGCAGAAAAAAAGTAAAGTTCGACCGGAATACCTTGTTCGGTGGGCTGAAGATACCGTACCATACAAGTGAGGTTCTTATTGACATCGGGAAGACTTTTCAAGTAGTTGGTCAGATAGGCACGGAATACTCCGAGATTGGTCTGACGTCGCCCATTGACCAAAATAGAGTTGTCTATGTGATGTTCTTTATTATACTCTTTCACCACCTGCTCGGTCTGCTCCACATAATCGGTCAACAATTGGATTTTCTTATATTTAGCCAACATTTCGGAGGTACAGAATCTTACACTGTTCATATCGATATTGATAGAACGCTTCACACGCCGTCCACCGGACTCTTGCATACCCCGCCAATTCTGAAAAGAATCGCTGACCAGCAGATAGGGAGGGATGGTAGTGATGGTATTGTCCCAATTGCGCACTTTCACCGTATTGAGCGTCACTTCAATCACCGTACCGTCGGCTCCGTATTTGGGCATAGCAATCCAGTCACCTACTTTCAGCATATTATTTGCAGAAAGTTGAATGCCGGACACAAATCCCATGATACTGTCTTTAAACACCAACATCAGGATGGCAGCCGAAGCACCAAGCCCGGTGAGCAATACCATCGGAGATTTATCTATCAATACACTGATAACAACAATTCCTCCAATGAAAAATAGTATCACTTGTGCCGTTTGCAACAAACCTTTCAATGGTCGATCACGAAACTGTTCTCGCTCACTGTATACATGATAAACAGCCGACAGAAATGCACTGATAAAACGCAGAAAAACCGCAATGATATAAATCATGCAGATACGACGGATAAAATCGAGGGCACTTACATTCGGAATAGCCAAAGGAATCAACACATAAATAATGATGGGAGGGACAAGATGACTGAGGTAAATCAAAACTTTACGGTCGAACACAATATCATCCCAGGTTGCTTTGGTCTTTTTCACTAGTTTGGCAACTACTCTTAAAAGAATGTTACGACAAATAAGATCGGCTAAAAAGGCAATGCCAATAATCAGTACCAGTGTCATAATGGGACCTACTTCACTGGAGTCAAATCCCCAGGAAACGAATAAGTCATTTATTTTTTCGGTTATCTGTTCCATATAAAAACTCTTTTATGTCTTCTTTCAACCATTGATAAAGGTATAAATCTTTGTAAGCACTATTTTTGCGAAGCATTACCTCCACATTGACCTGACTGTTTTGATAACAAGTCAGTTCATTATGAAATTGTTCGTCATGTTCCGCCAATTTTTTGATTTCTTGTTCCCGTTCGCGTCGCAGGGCTGTACAAACGGGAGTCAATACTTTCATCACGACATTGTCCATGATGTGATGCCCCTGAATAAACAGATATGTTGTGTCAGGAAGCACTCCAAGTCCTTTTAATTCGACCGATAACTTATCGACCTCTTCGATACCTTGTGGAAAACGCGTGGATAACTCAGAAAGTTTAGACGTTACCGAACGCCTCACTGCCTCCAAAGAACGTTCCGGATGCCTCAAGCTGACATCGTGCAAACGAACACAGGCATTGAATTCACTCATAGTAAACGTATAAGTATCATGACGACGATAAAACCAGACAGACCACAGGAAAAGTGGATAAGCAATCTGAGAGTATCGTTTCATAAACTCATTGAAGTCAATCAGGTGTCTGTCGTTCAAAGTGGCTTGCACACAGACCTCATGCAAGCTATCGGCATAACAATGATAGTTTTCAATAGCATAAGCATAGGTCTGAAAAATATATCTATTACGATTAATTTTACGTGAAGTAGCAGTAGCTCCTTGCAACAAAAAGTCATAATCGCTATCCACACAGGCAATCAGACTTTTGCCTAACTCGGCCGTATTAAGGGTATTCATCAGTACCATTTTCTTGCCTTTAGCCAAAGATGTAGCCGAAGGAAGCATCACCTGAAAATAATGTTCTTCGTCCTCAAACTCCTCAAGCAGTGTACGCCAGAAAGCTACATCGTCATAACTCTCAACATAAGCTACAATCCGGCGGCGCGCCTTTTTAGAGTATAACTTATGAGCAGCATTGAAATAGGAAGAAGTCAGATTGTCTTTGAGACTGATTGCCATAGGTCGTGTTTTAGTTAAATCCTACTTATAGCTGGTTGCAATATCACTTACTTCGGTCACAGCATCGAGCCATCCTTCCATGATCACTGCAGGAGAATGTGTCGTTAGTATAATCTGCACATTCGGATTCAGTTCACGGATCATCGATATCAGCTTTTGCTGCCATTCGATATGCAAAGAAGCTTCGGGCTCGTCCATGAACAATACGCAATGGGCATTATCCTGTACAAGTACAGTAAGCAGAATAACTAACATCTGCTTTTCACCGGAAGAAAGTTTATAAGGAAACAGAAGTTCACCATCCTGATAGAAAGCAATATCATTGCGTCTACGGTCTATTTTTTTACGGGTATAGCTGAATAGTTCGTCAACCATGTCTTGAAAACGACGTTTAGCAATGGAAAGCGTGGCTGCTTTACTACGTTCTTCCTCGTTATTGCTGCTCAACAGCTCGATCATCTTATTGCCTATATTGACTTGATAATCCAGATAACGGCGCTGCAACAGATAGAGTTGCCAGTCGAGTTCGGACTTTACATTCTTATCTGCCATACGGGCTGTGAAATCCCCCATAATAAGCGGACGATCGTAACTACGGATAACATCATAAGGAATGTAAGTAGCTTCGGGATTGTCGAAAAAGATATGTACTCCGTTTTTTTCATCACTCTTCACTTCACCCGACAGTTGCTCGAGATACCCGACCGATCGATTCAGGATAGTGGTTTTTCCAACTCCATTGATTCCGGATAGTATATTGACATCCGGACGAAGGTCCCAGACTATATTGAAACGGTCCCATAATCCGTCTATTTCAATTCGTTTGATATAATTGGCTGATAGTTCCATAAATGGTTGCATTTAAATTAAACAAATATAGAAAATTCAAACGATAAATTGGTTACTTTTGCATCAGTTTTCAATAAAGGTAACATTTTCGGTATGGAGATTGATAAGAATCTGAAAGGACACGCATTGGCATTTACAGCCAACATGATGTGGGGGCTGATGTCCCCCATCGGTAAATCGGCATTGGCAGAGTTCTCAGCGCTTTCGGTAACCACCTTCCGCATGGTAGGTGCCGCAGCAGCTTTCTGGATACTTTCCGCTTTCTGCAAACAAGAGCAGGTAGGACACCGTGACATGGTGAAGATTTTTTTTGCTTCTCTGTTTGCCCTTGTTTTCAATCAGGGGATATTTATATTCGGATTGTCTCTCACTTCTCCGATAGACGCATCTATCGTAACAACAACTTCACCTATCATCACTATGATTGTAGCGGCCATCTATCTGAAAGAACCGGTTACCAACAAAAAGGTTTTGGGCATCTTTATCGGAGCAATGGGAGCGTTAATCTTAATTCTAAGCAGTCAGGCAGTAAGTGCAGGAGGAGGAAGCATTTGGGGAGATTTACTTTGCATGATTGCGCAACTTAGCTTCTCCATCTATTTAACCGTATTCAAAGGGTTATCCCAACGCTATTCGGCCATCACGATTAATAAGTGGATGTTTATCTATGCATCCATCTGTTATATTCCTTTCTCATACCAGGATATAGCAAGCATTAAATGGGACAGCATTTCGACAGCCGCCATCTATCAAGTACTTTATGTGGTACTATGTGGAAGTTTCATTGCTTACATCTGCATCATGACCGCGCAAAAACTAATGCGCCCTACAGTAGTAAGCATGTATAATTATGTACAGCCTATTGTTGCTTCTATTGCTGCTATTTTAATGGGAATCGGAAGCTTCGGCTGGGAAAAAGGAGTTGCAATCGCATTAGTATTTCTTGGAGTCTACTTTGTGACTCAAAGTAAATCGAAAGCAGATTTGGAAGGTGTGTCATAACTCACCACAGAATTTTGACACACCTTTATCATTATTTCAGATCTTCAAAATAGGTATCGAGTAGGCTCTTGGCAGCAACAAAAGAGGTCAGATTTCCCCTGAGCACTTGTTGCTCCTTTTCTTGTAACATCGATTCGATCTTGGCATTATGATAGAAACTGTCACGTAACTGTTCATTGATGCTTTCATACATCCAGTATTTACTTTGTTCGTTACGGCGATATTCAAAATAGCCATTACCTTTCACAAAATCGATATACTCATACACCATATCCCATATTTCCTTTACCCCAAGATTGTAGAATCCGGAATATGTGAGTACACGCGGTGTCCATCCGGAATCGGGAGCGGGAAAAAGATGCAAAGCATTACGGAACTGAGCAGCGGCTAATTTGGCTTTATCGATATTGCTACCATCAGCCTTATTAATCACAATACCATCTGCCATTTCCATGATACCGCGTTTAATACCTTGAAGTTCGTCTCCCGTACCGGCCAACTGAATCAACAGAAAGAAATCGACCATCGAGTGAACAGCCGTTTCACTCTGTCCCACTCCCACCGTCTCTACAAATATCTTATCGAAGCCGGCCGCTTCACACAGAATGATTGTTTCACGGGTTTTACGGGCTACTCCCCCCAAAGAACCGGCGGAAGGGCTGGGACGTATAAATGATTTAGGATGCACTGAAAGCTGCTCCATACGAGTTTTATCACCCAAAATACTTCCTTTGCTGCGTTCACTGCTCGGGTCGATGGCTAAAACAGCTAACTTACCTCCCTTTTCGAGAACGTGCAATCCAAAGACATCAATCGAGGTGCTTTTACCGGCTCCCGGTACACCACTGATACCTACACGGATTGAATTTCCGGAATAGGGCAGACATTTTTCAATAACTTCCTGGGCAGTAGCCTGATGTTCAGGACGCACACTTTCTACCAAAGTCACAGCCTGACTCAAGATCGTCACATCTCCCTTGACAATCCCCTCCACAAACTCACTAACCGACAATTGACGCTTCTTTACCTTCCGTTTCAGATAAGGATTTACAGATGACGGTTGTTCAATGCCTGCATTCACAACCAAACCTTTATACGCTTCGTTATTCTCAGGATGTTCCATGGCAGATATTAATTATGTGATTCGTTATTCGTAGCTTTTACATCGATCTCCACTTTCGGTTGCACCGGATCATTGGTGATCATCAGGATACGTAAATGTCTCTTTTTCTTTCCAAGGTTCTTTTTCAGAACAGTCACCCTCAGCCGAGTACTTTCACCCGGTTGCAGTACAGTTTTTTTCAAAGCAACCCCCACTGCCGGATTAAATACTTGCAGTTTGCTAATTTGCAGAGGAGATTTACCTGTATTAGTGATAACAATGTCTCGTCTGGCTTTGTTTTTCTTGGCCAGCACCTGACTTAAATCAATCTTAGATTCGGACAGGCGAATAACAGGAGCGACCGCCTTATCCTGTTCGGTCATTCCTGAAAAGTCCGGAAGAAGGACTGCTGACACAGGTATTTCGTTCTCTTCACCCACTTTATCACCGGCAAAACGAGCCAGATAAACAGAAGACTGGGTCAAGCCCAAATCCATTAGTTGTTTGGTGTCGAGTGTGAGAGTAATGGTTCCTTTCTTACCCTTTAAAAGGACGGTCGGATTAGTTTCCATTTTCAGATAAGGCGGAAGGTGCATCAATACAGGTTCGTATGGACGATCGGAAAGATTGACTACTCCTAATGTGATTACCGGTTTCTCTCCACTGTGTGCATCCGGAAAATCAATATCTGTACGATCAATCCGGATTTGCCCGATTGCATAAGGATGTGTTTTAGTAAAGTCCTTGATTTCCTGAACCACCTCCCCGTCAAAATTCAGATAAACCAAACTAGGCTGTGCATTGCTGTAAATGCCGATTGACTTATTGAAATGCCCTAGCGCTTTAGCATCAAACGTAGCACTAACTGTTCCTTTTTCTCCGGGAGCAATCGGAGTTTTCGTCCAGTTAGCAACCGAACAGGCACAAGAAGTGGTAACATTAGTCAGTACCAAAGGTTTATCACCTGTATTGGTAATAGTATATTCTACAGAAACCGGACGTTTCCATTCGATTTGTCCGAAATGATGGGTCTCCTTATTAGAAGAGATACGAGGTTGAGCTACAGCCGATAAAGTAATAGTAAGTAAAGTAAATATGAAGAGTAAACTACGTTTCATTCGTCTCTGTTTTATAATTATTAGTTGTTTAGAGTACAAAAATAGGGGTTTTCAGTGAGATTCTGCCATTGATTACATATTTTTAAGCACAAGACATGATAACATACTTCTTTTGTAAATACTCTTAAAGCAACTATTTACCACTATCCATTAACATAGATATGGCTTTCTCGTATTGCTGCCATGACTGCTTATTACGTAAAGGGTTTCCCAACCATACTACCTTATTTGAGCGGTCTATAACGAAATCTTGATATAAAGGATTATCAAAAATACCATTTTCTTTTTTAAAACATCCCAATGAATCAAAAAATATCGGATAACTGACATGCATTTGTCTAAACACCTCATTAACAGTAAAAGTATCTTTTTCATGCACAATCATAAGAACTCCTGTATGCGTATCCAGCAACCGACGCTTATTTGTTTTCATATATTGCATCTTCTCCAAACTACAAGGTGTACAATTACCCGAATCGACATAAGATATCAGTAAAAATTGGTCTTTAAAAGCCTTATTACCAACCGTATTAAAGTTTTTATCGGAAAAGATAATTTCTTTTCCGATAAAAGCTTCTAGTTCCGGATATACGTTATTCTTTTTACCACAGGATAATAGAACAATGGTGCAGAACATCAGACTAAGAATTCCAAGCTTTCCCATCAATACTTCATTTACTAAGCCAGGAAACGTCATAAGCCCAAATCGAATCATCTTCACCCTGAGCGTACAATCTATTATTTTGAGGATCTAAAGTGATCCAAGAGATCTCCTTATCCAACTGTATCTTATATACGGGCCGCCCTTCCCAATTGAAGACATGGACAGTCTTTGATTTAAAAGGATACTTACCTCCCATTTCTGCCTGATCAATATAAAGGGCAAATATATATCGTGAATTCACAGCCGCACTTGTATAATAATAGCGTATGCACTCAAGATTTTGTTCTATATCACTGAAGTCAAGCGTATCATCCATCCTGTACCCTACTTGTTTTCCTGACTTTACATCTAATATGGTGATCTGGGCAACCCGCTGCATGGCAATGGCCACTTTAGTCTGATCTGGATGTATATAACTATGATTAGCGTAAAACATGCCACTCAGAACATCATATTTATCATCCTTCAAAATAACCGGTCGGTTGAACAACTTATATTCCTTCACTTTATTCCCCAAAGAATCTTTATATAAATAAAATTTGCGCGGAATATATTCTTTACCTTTGGAATACTGTTCCTCACACTGATTTTGCCCTAATATATATCCATCTTTCAAAAAGAACAGGGTAGTAGCCGGGTAAACGAAATATTTATTCCAATCCATGGGAATAATAGCATCGCAAACAGTAGCTCCTGTCTCTATAGACTTTGTAATATTCAATAATCTAGCTGATTTGGCATTATCTCTGACCCATAACTTCAATTCGCCATTCTCCCTTATAAACTGCTGAGAGTTTTTACAGGATAAATAGTCATTTGGCCCTTGCCCTTTGGGACATAAAGAAGCGATATGTTTGCCACTATTCACACTAAATACATACATCCAGCAATCACTATATTTATGCGAAGTAAAAAACAATAATGAGTCATACGCTAATACTGAACCGTCATAAATATCTTCAAGCTCTACTTTTACCGGAGACAACAAAGTATCGTTATCAAACGATTTGATAACTGTTATATCACCATTAAAGTAAAGATCCGTCTCTTCTTTACAAGCAAAAAAAACAAATCCGACCATGAAAAGGATTAAAATAAACCTATTCTTCCATTTATTTTTTAAAACCATCATTCTAACATGTATTAGTTAACTATCTCGTACAATAAAGAAAACTATATATCCAATCTTTGTGACCTTCGGTAGTACCAGATGGACAACGGTAAATAACGCTTTCGGTAGTTCCTGAATTACACACCAAATAATACTCTCCCGTAGAATCATCTTTTGTAAATTCACTGGAGCTTACACACTTTTTTATCGTAGTTGATGGATTATCCTCATTCCCTATACCATCGCCTTCAGCATTAGCAAGAGATTCAACATTTGCCAATGCAATATCTCTGGCGTTCTTTTTATTATCTACGAATTTAAGAAACACAACTCCTGCTAAAGCAGAGAAACAAAGCACTGTTAGAATAGTAAATAATTTTTTTATTTTCATAAAAATAGATTTAAGGTTTAACAATCATATCCTACAAAGATAAGTTTTATTTGCAACAAAAACCATTTTAATAAAAATATTATAATATAATTCAAAGATTATAAACTAAAAATAAAAAAGAGATGCAGATACTTACATAATCCAAGTATCTGCATCTTAAAAAAAGACAGAGTTCTATTTACTGAGAAACTTCGTAACGGGCAGAAGCTGAATGGGCAGCATATTCGGGTGCATAGGCACTTTGAATAGTAGCAATTCCTGCTTCATAACTTCCCGCACGGTCTACACGATAACTGTATTCTAAAACATAAGTCCCCTTATTCAAAGTATCGAAGAAGAAATCGGTAGAAGCATCTTTTACTGCAACATAACAACCGACATCACCGACATTACGATATCCGGACAGGACCTCTACCGGTTCAAGACAAGCAGCACGTTGATCTTTCAATTGTACAAAGTCCATTGTACGATCGAGACGAACGGTCAGACGAACAACTACTTTATCACCAACCTTTAATTGAGTTTTACCGATAACCGGCTGTAACCGGCGATTATTATTAACAATCGTCTCTACATACAATTTCTTATCAACATTCAACCCACTTCCCTGGCGGACCACTTTATCAAGATTCTCTTCGAACTGTGCATAAACTGCTCCCCAGGCAATACCCGGATCTCTCTTTTCAACGATAATCTCATCGGTATTCACGGTCTTCTTATCGGTAAAAGTCTTTTTGATATAGCCTAATCCCGGAACAGTCGTCTTGGCAGGACTTATCGTTTCTAAAACTTCATTGCCAAGGACAATACGCACGTCTCCCTGATTATCCAATAAATTAGTACCCCGGTAAAGCAAAGCATAAACAGCATTGGCTGTAGCTACCGGAGAGTCCCACTGTTGAGTTTGCTTCTGTTTTAAAAGCCACATTTTCATTTCTTCAACAATCGTGGCATTGCTGCCTACCATCTCAAAAGCCTCCATTACATCAACATGGGCAGGCACTTTTAAGTTATTCCAAGCATACGGACTATCAGTCCTATCAAAGAACATGCCTTGCTCGTCTGTTTGAGTAAGATATTCTTTGAGAGATGCCATAAACTCCTGAGCTTCTTTTACCTTACCTGCCTTCTGTAATACAATAGCCGACCAGGCCTTCTCGGTGACGGATTGTTGAGACAATGATGGAGCAACTTTGGATAGGAAGTAATCATAACCTTCTTTCACCGATGCCGGAACTTTTTCGCCAGAGACAGCAATCAAATAAAGATACTTCAATGCACTTCGTGAAATTCCCTCTGATTTATTGCCAACCTTTTCTGCCTCACGGATAGAACGATATTCCTGCAAGGCTTCTTTATGGAGATAACCGAAAGCTGCTTGTTGCATATCCAGCGCTCCTCCCTCCAGCGGCTTCCCTGTAAGCAGGGCTATACGTGCATTCTGTTCTACAATGAAGTCGGTGACAAAAAGACTTCCGTCCATTCCTTTATACCAGCTCCACGAACCATCAGGTAACTGGAGTTCCTTTAATTTCAACAAAGCTGCTGTATTACAGTTACGGATATTATTCAAATCGAATAAAGTGGCAATACGCTCTTTTTGTTCGCTTTCCGAAGTCGCTTCCATCACCCAAGGAGATTCAGAAAGAAGGATATTCTTCACTTCCTGATTTTTTTGCAAATTACTCAAGAAGCTTTCTTTAGTGCCTCCCTGGAGTTTCCAACTATCAAATATTGCCTGAATACGTGGCTGAGCATTCATGATATAAGAAGCCATTGTATTGGCATACCAGGAAGTAGCCCACGAAATAGCATCATCATTCCGAGGTTGTGATAGTGCCGGTAATGCTTGCACTGCATACCAAGCCGGATTGGAAGTAAACTCTACAGTTAAACGGCGGTTGGTCGCAGTCTTACTATGGTGATTGAACAGATCGGCCAAAGAAAAAGTACGTGTTTGCTCGCCACGAACAGGCATGGGCAAAGTCTCTGTCAAGTTCTCCTTATCACTGAGAACCGGAAGCAAATGCTGCTCTCCATCACTGAAATTTCCTCCTTCGGCAATCATCCGGCATCCCAAAAGTTCATATTTATCGGTTACTGTGAACAAGAAACTTACACCGACACTCTGTCCGGCTCCGGCATTAAATTTCTTCTGTTGGGTCGATATTACCTGATCTGTCATTGGATCGAAAAGTACCAGTTTCACAGTACCAGACAGATTTTTACCGGTCAGATTACTAACAGAAGCAGCCATGGAAGTGTGATCTCCTACCCGGACAAACCGAGGTAGATTCGGAGTAAGCATAAACTCTTTACTGGTAACAGCAGTAGCATCCATCTGCCCTGTCATCATATCTTGTGTATGAGCATATCCTCGGAAATTCCAGGTCGTGAGACTTTGAGGCATACGGAAAGAGAAACTGACCTCACCCTGAACGTTCGTGTGAAGCTGCGGATAAAAGAAGGCAGTTTCCGCAAAGTCGGTACGTAACTCTATATCTGTTGTCCTACCCATATCGGCATTGTCCATTGACATTGCCATTCCGCTCTCTTCCGTAACAGGAACCATTTCAGATTCGAAAACGACATCGGCTACGGCAGCGCTCTTCATTTGTGGTTTTGCAGCACCCATTCCGCGCAGACGTGCATATCGGGTAGTCGGGGCAGCATCATTGGTGACCGACAACATTTCGGCAACCGCATATAAAACCGGAGGCAAGTCAAAATGATCATAGCTAAACGGAGGCACCTTAAAATCAGTCCGGCGGAAACCAAAATAAAAATAGTTTGAGCCAACATAATCTCTCCTCCAACGAGCAATGGGGACAGAAAGTTGATAATGTAATTGCAATGACTGGTTGGTCTTCCAAATTTTATCCAAAGAGGCATCATACATAGTAGCCAGCATTTCGGCCAAAACAGGTGATTTCTGTGGATTACGGATAGTCAGTTTCCATTCCTCTTCCTGCCCGGGACGTAATTTATCACGGAATACATCCCAACGCATATTCAAGTTATGATCGGGCAAACGTTTTATCAGGCTTACCTCCTGTTCGTAAACAACACCTTTACGAACAAATACAAAGGTAATACCCAAACCATTCCCGTAGGCTTCCCGATACGGATATTCAAAACGAACAAGAGAATCGGACAAATGAAGAAGCTTACTCTCCAGATGCTTATTACCACAGAACACATCCATTAAGACATAAGTATCTTTTTCGGAAGTACCAAAATAGAACAGGGCAGGATGTGCTGCATCAAACCGGGTATTCACTTCATAACACCACAAAGGCATAGATACCGGAGGACGCTTATCATCGGAAGCAAAAAGAATCACTACCTTTTCCGCATCTACCTTACGGCCTTGATCATCTTTCACCGAAGCTACAAGTTTGTAAGCACCTGAAGGAAGTTTTTTCCAATCGGAGAACAAGATCTCTTCATTGGACCTAAACGAACCGGAAAGAGCCGGTTGATCGGAAACGTCCTGTTCTTTCAAGGGTTTTGATTTCTGATAATCGGAAATCAAAAACAACCGGTAACTGCCTTCGACACTGACCGGTTTACGATCCAGATTATTTACCCGAAAAGTCGCTTTCACAGAATCATCCTTGCAAATCAGTCCGGATATATCAGCAAACAATAACAAAGAGGTCTTTCCTGCCCGCAGACTTGTTTCTGAGGTTTGCGTTTCACCTGCGACATTGGTTACTGAAAGCTGCACTTTATAGTCATAATATAAAGAGGTATTGTCACCGTCTCCCAAATCGGGATTCGAAGTGTCTGGTTTCAGATCCACAGGAATTTCGAAGTTTCCATCTACTCCCAAACGGACAGTGTCAGAGGCCAAAATAACCGGATTCATCCCCCACATCCGCCAAGTATACAATGAGCGGGTAATGGTATAAGCAACAGGAATATCCTGTAACGGCACACCACTGAAAGTTTTTACACTCCCTTTCAACTCGACACGATCTCCCAACCGATAACTTTCAGTCACCGGCTCAAAAGTAATATCAAATGTAGGACGTTTGTAATCCTCTACACGAATGGAACGAAATCCGTTTTGAGTATTCAAACTGAAAGTACCGTTCAAACAAACGGACGGTAAAACAAATTCTGCGGTGAAAGATCCAAAATCATTGGTACGCAGCTTCTTTGCACTGATTTCTTGCCCATTGGCATCCGAAAGAGTCAGCGTATATTCCTGTCCCGCAATCACATGGGCAGAGTCAGGATACTGTTCATAGGCAATGCCTTTTACATAGACAGTCTGCCCCGGACGATAAACAGAACGGTCGGTAAGCAAAGTTACCACAGAAACAGGTTTTGAATGGTCTGCAAAATTATAATCTCCTCCCCATAAATACATCTGCGGCATAGCTGTATCATTCCCTTTGGCAGCAGTCAGATACCTATATTTTTCCGACGAAGCAAACTGTACTTTCCCTTCGGTATTGGTAGTGGCTGTCAGAAGTTGTTTGTTCTGTCGATCGAAGAATGAAAGAACAACACCCTGCAAAGGCTTGCCACTCATAGCATCGAGAATAGCTACCTCACTCAGATTAGAAGGTAGAGATCGGGTAAGAACTTTAAAGCAAGTAGAATAGAGAAATTTTGAAACATTGGAACGAACCTTAACACCCGGAATAACACGGAGGGCGTACAGTCCTGTTTCAGATGCCTTTATGTGGTAGATGGAATCTTTCACTTTATAGTCATCTGACGGGAAGAGAACATAATGTTCCGATGAAAGTAAACGTCCATGTTTTTTTAGAAATGCGTCATTGGGTGCTTCCACCGTATTCGGACGTGCCGGTAAATTAATTACATACAACTCTACCGTAAAGTCTTTCAAATTTTTAAAGCTGACTTTTAAATCAAACTCCTCACCCGGATAAACTGTTGACGGGGATTGTACTGTCAGATCGGGACGCAGAATTTCTTGCTTCAGTTCTTTCAGAGCATTGATGCGGCGATAGTCCGGATAGCGAGAGATAGCCTCTTCGCACAATTGTAACGCAGAAGCGGGCACTCCTGCATCCATTGCCGCCTGTGCCTTGAGCAAATAAACTTCTGCACAGACATCATGTGACTTATTTTCGGCAATCAGTTTGTCCAGTGCAGCCAAATAAGGATCCTGTGTCAAGCCAAGTTTCCCCTCCGGAGCACGATAAGGCCGAAAATCGATATCAGTAAGCCTCTTCCACTGCAAATAATCCAAAGTAGTAAGCAACAGAGCATCGTGATTATCAGTCCGACGATATGAATTCATCATATGCTGATAAATTTCTTCAATGCGTACATTTATTAAAGAATCACGGCCAAATCCGGACAGATTCTCCAATGAAGTAATGGCACGGGAAGCCAACAAATGATACATATCATGATGATAGTAATCACTGGTTACTCCAAGTTCCACAAAAGGAATGTAGCTTCGGGAGGAAGTATCGAGCAGTAGCAAAGAGTCTTGAAATGTTACGGCTATTTCTGTCATTACTTTAGTTACAAACTGATTCTTACTCCACTCCCGGATATCAACAGAGGGAGCTTCTTCTTCCAAATCCGTACGTTGATTCAGTTTCCAACGGTTTTGGGAAGCATAATCTGCATACATACTACCGATAAGCGAATGCAGGATTGCACGGTCCAATGGCTTGTCCGTAGTCACCGCCCACTGCTCTAAGCCATTCAACGACACGTAAAAGCTATCCGGAGTAATCTCTTCCCTAAATTTCATCTGCCAAATATAAGCTTTCAGCATTTGAGGAGAATTCTTCTCTGCTTTAGCTTTTTGATAAATTTCACCGGTTAATCGGACAACTGTTTGGGGCAAACTTTTCTGCTGGGCCTGCTCCACTTGCTTCCATAATCTATCGTATGATTGAGCATATGTCCATGACATCATCCCCATAGAAAGTAACACGATAATACAAATCAGTTTAATTCTCATATATTAAAAGTTTAAGTATCAATACATAATTAACAAAGTAACAAATTAAAGTTTAAAGATTTGTTCTTTTTAGCTTAAAAAAAGAGAACAGGGCAAACGTGATACGATTATTAATGGTTCTAATTAATCTCTTTTAACACAAAAATCAAAATAGCAAAACTTTTTCGGGTATCTTTGTAATAAGAACCATTTATCTAATCACAAACTAAGGCACAACATTTTATGAAAAACCGACATTACTTAAGGCACATACTGGCCATTACTGCGTTATTATTCAATGGAGAAACCATTTACTCGCAAACTTATCCAATAGAAAACTACTTAAAAGCAGCAGGAGACTATGTTACTATTTACAATGGTGAAATCGAATTAACATACAGTCTTGCCCAATACGACAATCTTCCCTATTTTCAAGGTGATGAATTTACCACAGGAGAGATTATCTTCAAAGGAAACCGATACCCGGGACTGGATCTTCATTTGGATTTACACAAAGACCAACTTTGTGCACTGACTCCTGACAGCCATTACAGCATGATTATCAATAATGAAGGAATCGAACAAGTCAACCTGCACAATACTACATTTATCTATTTCCGTCCGACAAAGAAGACAGATCTCAATAAGGGATTTTACGAATTACTACAAGACGGAAAGCGACTGAGACTGCTGGCACGAAAAACATACTCCGTTGCTCAGATCAACGTAGAAAAAATAGCCAAAACCCGCAAACATCAAACTGAATATTTCATATACGGAGTAAAATATTATCTGGAATACAATGGGATATATTATCCCGTCAGTAACAACAAGTCGTTTGCCAAGATCTTTCCGGAGCAACATAAACTGATAAAACGTTACGCACGAAAACATAAACTTAATTTTCGCCATGACGCTGATGCCTCATTAATCGCTCTTACTAACTTTTGTGAAGAATTGATAGACCAAAAACAAACACGATGAAAAAAAGTACATACTTATGGATGTTGCCCCTACTATTTGCATGGCCGCAACAAATGACGGCTCAACACCCCCTCTCACTTCCTGCCGACAGTATAACTATTGACTCCTTATTGGAGACTGTAGAAAAAAATACACCCTATAGGTTTTTCAGCACTATTAGTGCTCCTTTCAAGGTTTTGGTGAAAGGAAAAGCTTCACCCCTGCAACAATTAAAAGAAGCACTTGAGCCGACTCCCTATAAATTGTCAGTATCCGGAAACAATTTATTCGTGCTGAAAGAGCAGGAACTCATCACGCTATTACCTGCTAAACTGACCGGAGAACCGGAAAAAGGCGAAAGTTATTATGGTGACGTATATACTTACCTAAGCGGAGAACCTGAAAAGGCATCTTCAGAAAACAAAGTGTATAATGTGGGAGATGTACGAATCAAGCAACCACCACGAAAAGCGGTACTCAAAGGGCAAGTTACTAACTTTAAAACCGGTGAGCCCATGATAGGCATCAATCTGATTTTAAAGGACCCATGGATTGCGACGACAACAGATGTTAAGGGAAACTTTACTCTTGAACTTCCTACCGGACACAAACAAATTGATATCAAAGGACTTAACATTAAAGATACCCGTCGACAAATTATGCTTTACAGTGATGGTACACTGGACATCGAACTTGAAGAAACTACACATATGCTGGACGAAGTAACCATTACTTCCGGACGTATACAAAATGTGAAAAGTACGCAATTAGGTGCAGAAACACTGCGTCCAACCCAATTGAAGAATATCCCGATGGCCTTGGGAGAAGTAGACATTTTAAAGATGGTACAGGCTTTACCCGGTGTAAAAACAGTAGGTGAAGCTTCAAGCGGCTTCAACGTACGTGGTGGAGCTACCGACCAGAATCTAATTCTGCTAAATGACGGAACCATCTATAACCCGAACCATTTATTCGGCTTTTTTGCAGCCTTCAATTCAGATATGGTAAAAGAAGCCGAGATATATAAAAGCAGCATCCCGGCACAATATGGTGGACGTATTTCATCCATTCTAGATATCACCGGTAAAGAAGCCAATAAAGAAAAATTCACCGGTTCGGCCGGTATCGGTCTGGTAACGAGTAAACTGAATCTGGAGATTCCGATTATCAAAGACAGAACGTCTGTATTACTAAGTGGGCGTACTACGTATTCTGACTGGATCATGAAGCAGCTTCCGGAGAAAAGCGGATACAAAAACGGTACCGCCGGCTTTTATGATTTGGCTGCTATTGTGGCACATAAATTCAATGACAAACATAGTCTTAATGTCTACGGATACTATAGTCATGACCGTTTCGCTTTCAATTCAAACGAAAAATACGGCTACAATAATCTCAATGCTTCCGCACGATGGAGAGCTGTATTTAACGAAAAACTGATAGGATACTTCTCCGCCGGATACGATCATTACGATTACAATAACCGCGAGACCGTCAATGCATCAGCTGCTTATAAACTTTCATTTGATATTAATCAGTATTTTGTCAAAGCAGACTTCACAAACATACTGGCCGATAAGCACACGCTCAACTTTGGTTTCAAGTCCATGCTCTATCATATCAATTCGGGCACTTATGAACCTGAAGGAAGTGAATCATTTGTAAAAAAGGACGTTTTACAAAAGGATAAAGCCTTGGAAACGGCATTTTATTTAGGTGATGAATGGGAAATCACTCCCAAACTATCGGTCAACGCAGGTATCCGTTACTCACTGTTCAGTGCACTCGGTCCACGTTCGTACTATCAATATGCATCAGGCATGCTCCCACACGAATCGACCATAACGGACACCATCACTGCAGGAGCAGGAAAATTCATGAAGACTTATCATGGGCCGGAATTCCGGTTATCCGCCCGGTATGCCTTCACAGATAATTTCTCGGTCAAAGCCGGATTTAACTCGATGCGGCAATATATCCATAAGTTGTCGAACACTGTCATTATGTCGCCAACGGATACATGGAAGTTGAGCGATGTGAACATCAAACCCCAAAGAGGCTGGCAAGCCGCAGCCGGACTTTATCTAAATTCTCCGAGTGGCATCTGGGAATATTCTGTGGAAGGATATTACAAACGAATGTCCGATTACCTGGATTATCGTGGAGGAGCAAAGCTACTTATGAACCACCATATTGAAACTGACGTCATCAACACGCAGGGACATGCTTATGGCGTAGAATTGCAGGTAAAAAAACAAGTCGGTAAGCTCAACGGATGGATGAGTTACACGTATTCACGTACCTTCTTGAGACAGAATGATAAACGAATTGAGAAACCGGTGAATAACGGTGACTGGTATCCTACAGAATACGATAAGCCTCACGACTTTAAGTTTGTAGGTAATTACAAATTTACGCATCGATACAGTATGTCAATCAACGTGGATTATAGCACAGGACGCCCCACTACCATACCTGCCGGACAGTATTATGATGAATCAACGCAATCGATGCGAGTTTACTATACGGAAAGAAACTCATACCGCATACCGGATTACTTTCGTACAGACATCTCTTTTAATATAGAACCCAGCCATCATCTGACCCTGTTGACACATAGTTCTATTTCGATTGGGGTATACAATGTCACCGGAAGAAAGAATGTGTATTCTATTTATTATATGCCGGAAGAAGGACAAATAAAAGGATACCAGATGTCTATTTTCGGAGTTCCGATTCCTTTCATTACGTATAACATAAAATTCTAACATCATGCTGAAATCAAAATATAAAATCTATCTGTTACTACTCTGCCTGACAGGTTGTGTTTCAGAATACAACGCACAACTACCTTCTTCCGATGAAGAATTGCTGGTAGTAACCGGCGACATTATCGCTAATACAGAAGCCATATTCTCATTAAGCAAAAGTATTCCACTATCCGAAGACATGCCGGAAGATTATCGAAACATTTATGCCAGAATTGCTGTAGTAGGCAGCGACGGCTATCGAAGTGATTTCGGAACGGCTCTTGGTGATGGTAAATACCAGGTCAGTATCGGTGAATTGCAGGATGATGTATCCTACGGAATAGAGATAGAATACGACGGAGAGATTTATACCTCGTCTCCTTCCACACCGATGGTATCTTCTGAAATAGACAGTGTTTCGTGGATACAACCAGAACCTGAACAAGCACTTTCTATACGGGTATCGACCCATGGTGATCCCGGAAAAACTCAATACTACATGTGGAACTATCGGGAAGACTGGGAGATAAGAGCCAGCTACATTACAACTTGCTACTTTGATCCGGATATGAACCGCATCTATGAAGACAGCAATTATCCAACTTTCTATTGTTGGAAAAAGGAAATATCAAGAAATATATTGATTGGCTCTACGGAAAAGTTGAAAGAACATCTGATCATAAATAATAAGCTACTTGATGTGCCGGTCAATGAAGACAGATTCACTGTACTATACAGCATACAGGTACAGCAACGGGCATTGAGTAAAGAGGGATATGAATATTACTTGAATGTACAGCAACAGAATGAAGAAATGGGAGGAATCTTTACTCCACAACCCTCTGAAATCCAAGGAAACATTAGTTGTATCAGTCAGCCCAAACGAAGGACGATCGGTTATGTAGGCGTCTATAAAAACATCTCTGAAAAGAGAATATACATTCATCCCAACGAAATTAAACGTCCTCCTCTATACAGTGGCTGTGAAGAAGTGTCGGATAGCGAAATGGATGAACAGGGCTATAGCACATATCTGATAAGATACCTTGCCGGTTATCGTCCAGTCGGTACAGGCACTCACATTGACCACTGGGCCCTACGGAGATGTACAGAATGTGAAGCCAACGGAGGAAGTAAAAACAAGCCTTCATTCTGGCCCAACGATCATCAATAACTTAAACAAAAGGAGGCAATTATGAAACGGATTTTCACACTATATCTCTTTATCTTATTCTGTCTGATTTTGCAAGCACAAGAAGAATTATATGAACGGGTATACGTACATACGGATAAAACGTGTTATTTGGCCGGTGAAGAAGTATGGCTCAAATTTTATACTATTGACACACATTTTCGCCCATCTTCTTTCAGCAAAGTGGGATACGTAGAAATATCGAATACTGAACGGCCTAAAGCACAACTTAAACTGGCACTTGACAATGGGAGCGGTTCGGGCAAAGTCAAGATTCCTACAGACGCTCCTTCGGGAATTTATGAATTGACCGGATACACACGATATATGAGGAATGAAGGAGAAAAAGTGTTCTTCAGAAAATCCATTGCTGTAATTAACACTTTCCGAGTATCAGACTCCGATCCTATTGAACTAGCGGATTCTGCCGAGATATATCCGAAAGGGAAACCGGCTACCACCGAAAATATTCATATAAAAACTTCCCGGTCGAACTACAACACACGCCAACTCGTAGAATTGACCATTAATAGACTACCGGATGAAGTATCCGATCTTACTGTCTCGGTAAGCCGTAATGATTCACTGGTAACCCTCCCGCCTCTTGAAGAATCCACCTGGAGAAAACAAGTGACCGCTACTCCCGGAACATTTTCCGGAAAATGGATACCGGAATATGAAGGGCATATCATCTGCGGACAGATAGAAAGCCCTACAGGAGAAACATTGAAGCAAGTACAAAATGAACCTATATCAGCCGACATCGCTTTCGTAGGAAAAGATATACGATATGTGCAAGGACAAGTGGAATCGGAAGGAAATACACTGTTCTACACAAGCCATGTATATGGAACAAACGATGTAGTAGCCGCTGCATGGAACATTAACGGGGAACCGTTCAGAATGAACATCTTATCACCCTTCAGTGAAAAGTTACCCCAAAACCTGCCATCATTAAAACTCTATCGGAATAAAAAACGACTGTTGGAAAGGAGCATAGGTATACAGCTGCAGCAAGTCACAGTGCTCGATTCATTGGATCATGCTATTCCTCTGCAATCTTGTTATGGACTTCAACCTTATCTGAATTACAATTTGGATGAATACACACGATTCAATACAATGACAGAAACTTTCGTGGAATTCGTACGCAGTGTGATAATACGTAAAGTTAATGGAAAACGTAGATTAAGAGTACTCAAAGAAGGAGAAAAAAGATTCAATATCGGAAATACATTGGTACTGCTGGACGGTGTTCCCATTCATGACCATGAGGATATTTTAAAATATAATCCCAGATTGGTGAAGAAAATCGAAATATATAACGGCCGTTATGGATTTGGTGGTGAAGTATTCGAATGCATGATTTCACTTACTACCCAAAGAGGAGACTTACCTTCCATACAGCTTAGTGACGATTCACGACTAACGGTTTACGAGTGTCCGCAACTGCCTGTTACATTTAAGATGCCTGAATATAAAGACGCTACTGACAAAAAATCACGTAGACCGGATTTCCGCCATACGCTATACTGGAATCCCTCTGTAGAGACAGAAGCAGGAATAGATACCACACTTTCATTCTATACTTCTGACCTTGAAGGAGAATTTAAGGTGGTAGTGGAAGGCTTCACATTAAAAGGAGAGCTGATCAGAGGCGAGGTAAACTTCCATGTAAAAAAATGACCCGGCCTCAAAACTCAACGACACGAAACAAACTTGAGTCAAAATAAAAAAAGTGGGGAACACTTTTATTTAGTGTATCCCCACTTCATCATTTCATTTCTGCCGGCTTCTCTCAAACATCTTTCCAGCAGATGCATTACTACTTTTTTCATTGCTTTAAATACTAATAATAATTACCTTAATTAATACACACTGAAAACCTGAAGGGAAAAACGCTTAGAGCGTCACATATCCCCAAATGTTAGGATTGGCATTAGCCAAATTCTTTAATAAACTTCTTACAATCTTCATAATCTTTTCACCTTAAAAACTGTTACCTAAAAACTTTGTTATCCTAATTTTTATGTTTTACAACACAAAAGTAAAACCAAAACAGATACGTTGTACTCAAAAGCAAGATAAAAACATGTTTTAAAACACATTTCTTGATGTATATCAAGAAAAAGAGTCCCGGATGGTAATCAAAAGACAAAACAGGACAATAAGGGAGTCAAAAAGACAGGCTGCAACTGACAATATCTCACATCCGAATGACAGGCCGTCATAAAGTAGACAGGAAGAAAGATAGTTTTCAAAAGTAGAAAAGACACTAAAAAGAAAAGAGGAAAGCGTTTACACCACGCTTACCTCTTTTCACTATCAATGGACTTTATTTATTTCATTGGAGTCTGCTCCAAAGTAGCAATTAAAAAGTCATAGAATTTTTGAACTGTCGGAATCAAAGCTCTTTCATCGGGAGAATGCGGAGAGCGTAGTGTTGGCCCAAATGAAATCATATCCAACCCAGGAATAATAGCTCCGATGATACCACATTCCAATCCGGCATGAATTACTTTCACTGCCGGTTCTGTACCAAACTGCTTCTTGTAAGATTCCTTCATAGCATGTAAAATCGGAGAATTAATATCGGGTTGCCATCCGGAATAGCCTCCGGTCATCTCTACCTTCATACCTGCCATAGAAAAACAACATTCCAAACTGGTAGTCAGACATTCCTTCATACTGTCACTGGAACTGCGCGCAAGGATTTTGAAAGAGGCTTTACCTTCACCAATATTGATGATAGCTAAATTTGAAGAGGTTTCCACGGTATCGGGAATAGTAGGAATCATACGCATCACACCATTCTGGCAAGCAAAAATAGCATCGATCAGATTATCCTGGATTTCTTCAGGAACTTCTCCTGCAGGTAATTCTACCCGTTCTGCAGTAAAGCTGATAGGAGTTTCGATCGCTTTGAACTCTTCATTGAAAAGATCTTCACAATATTTCACCAAAGCCAACAATTCTTCTTCATTTTCAGCAGGAATAGTCACTACAGCATGTGCCTCGCGAGGTATGGCATTCCGCATATTTCCGCCTTCCCAGCTTGCCAGGCGGGCTTCATAAGTTGCTACTGCCTCACGTATAAAACGTACCAACAATTTGTTGGCATTGGCACGTCCCTGATTAATCTCCAATCCGGAATGTCCTCCACGAAGACCTTTCAGATTCACTCTAATAGCGATATCACCTTCTTCCGGAGCAACTTCCTTATATTCAAGAGAAGCTGTTACATCCATACCACCGGCACAGCCAATATAAAGTTCACCTTCATCTTCAGAATCAAGATTAAGCAATATTTCGCCATTCACCGTACCCGGTTTTAAGCCAAAAGCACCATACATGCCCGTTTCTTCATCTTTCGTAATCAAAGCCTCCAATGGCCCGTGTTTTAGATTCTGATCTTCAAGAACAGCCATGATAGCAGCTACACCCAAACCATTATCGGCCCCCAATGTAGTACCTTTCGCTTTTACCCATTCACCATCTATATAAGTTTCGATCGGATCTTTCTCAAAATCGTGAACCGTATCGTTATTTTTCTGCGGAACCATATCCATATGTGCCTGAAGGATAACTCCTTTACGATTCTCCATCCCCGGAGTGGCGGGTTTACGGATAATCACATTACCGGCATCATCCACAAAAGTTTTCAATCCAAGACTATTACCGAAGTTTACCAGAAATTCGGTAATTTTTTCCATATGTCCCGATGGCCGGGGAATCTGTGTCAAAGAATAAAAGTGCTTCCATACATTTTGTGGAGCTAAATCAAGAATTGTGCTCATAAATGAATTATTTATAGGTTTTAAATCAATTTCTGAAGGTCAAAGCTACTAAAAAGAATGGAAAAGAAAGAATTACCGGAAGAAATTCAAATAAAAAAAGTTCAAAAAGCGGATTCAGAGATTAAATATATATCGTTCGGTACATACAATATTTAATCCACCCCCGTCACTTCCGGTGTAAAAAAGAAATAGTCACCAATCCATAAACACCCAATAAAATAACCAGCAGAGTCTGGATGCCATGAACAATTAGTGCAAAAATCCCTGCATCCGTCGCATTTACTCCGTAAAGCATCATCATGGTAATAACGGCAAAATGCCATGGACCGGCTCCATTCGGAGTAGGCACAATTACAGCAAAGGTGCCTCCAACAAACATAACCAATGCAGCAAGTAAGCCCAAATGTGCCGTAAAAGCAAAACAATAAAAAGTGAAATAAAAATGCAGGAAATAGCTAAGCCATATCAAAAAACTATAGAGTAGAAAAAGCGGAAGATTCTTCACATTACGCAGTGACATAATTCCTTCACAAACATTAAGCACAACTCCTTTCACTTTCTCAAAGAAAGAAAGCGTACGAATCAGATAGTAGAGAAGTACAATAACTCCGATTGTACAAAATAAAATAATGTAAAACCAGACAGAAGTAAGTAAATGCATGAATGAGGGGATTTTCGTTCCGGTTTGCTCAAGGAAGGTAACAAACACAGGCATTTGCAATAGAACCGTAACGCCGGTAATCAAAAGAATAGTCACAGTATCTACCAGACGTTCGGTAACCACAGTTCCTAAAGATTTAGCAAAAGAAACGTTGTCATACTTAGCAAGTACCCCGCAACGACTCACCTCACCTACCCTCGGTACAACCAAACTAGCTGCATACGAAATGAAAATGGCATCAACACAATCCCTTCTTCGGGGAAATGCTCCCAAAGGCTCCAGCGTCTGGCGCCAACGCCAACCACGAAATACCTGTGCAAATATGCCGAAAAGAAGCGAGAAAGCCATCCACCACCAGTTTGTGCCATGTTGCAAAACTTCCGTAGCCTTCACAAAATCGAAGTCACGATAGACCCAATATAAGATAAAGCCTCCCAAAACCAATGGTAAGATAAGTTTCAGCGCCTTTTTTATTAGTTTCTTCATCCCTAATTCTTTATTCTTCATTTAAAAGAATTACCTTTGTCTGCTGCAAAAGTAGTTATTTAGTTGATAAATGAAATTAGTAAAGCCTAAAAAGTTTCTCGGACAACATTTCCTGAAAGACCTGAAAGTGGCACAGGACATTGCCGATACAGTAGATACATTCCC
Organism: Bacteroides fragilis NCTC 9343; assembly: GCF_000025985.1. Lineage (NCBI taxonomy): Bacteria > Pseudomonadati > Bacteroidota > Bacteroidia > Bacteroidales > Bacteroidaceae > Bacteroides > Bacteroides fragilis. Next base: position 865,118 of record NC_003228.3, on the reverse strand, counting down.
CGATTTGCCAATTTTGGAAGTCGGACCGGGAATGGGTGTGCTCACTCAGTTTCTTGTTAAGAAAGAACGGTTGGTAAAAGTTGTAGAGGTAGACTACGAATCAGTAGCCTATTTGCGAGAGGCCTATCCGTCATTGGAAGATAACATCATCGAGGATGACTTCCTGAAAATGAACTTACAACGTTTGTTCGACGGACATCCTTTCGTCTTAACTGGAAACTACCCTTACAACATATCCAGCCAAATTTTCTTCAAAATGCTGGATAACAAGGATCTGATCCCCTGCTGTACTGGAATGATTCAAAAAGAAGTAGCCGAACGCATCGCCGCCGGACCGGGTAGTAAAACGTATGGTATACTCAGCGTTCTGATACAGGCCTGGTATCGGGTAGAATATCTGTTTACAGTAAATGAACAGGTGTTCAATCCACCTCCCAAAGTGAAAAGCGCAGTCATACGAATGACACGCAACGAGACACAAGAGCTCGGTTGTGACCCCAAGCTATTTAAACAAATTGTAAAAACAACTTTCAACCAGCGTCGAAAGACATTACGAAATTCAATCAAACCGATTTTAGGTAAAGATTGCCCGTTGACAGAAGACGCCCTGTTTAATAAACGACCGGAACAACTGTCGGTGCAAGAGTTTATCCACCTGACAAATCAGGTGGAACAAGCACTAAAAGTTCCGATAGAACCAGTTTCTCAGATAGAAAATCCATAAAGAACCAACCGGATTATCGGACTGAACTAACAAAGTAGGAAATGTAATATACAAAACTTATCTTCCTTATTATTATAGGAAGTTAAGTAAGGCTGTAATTATGAACGAAGAATACATTGACAACGTAAAAGAACTTATCGAAGAAAAAGATGCCGATAAGGTAAAAGAGCTTCTTATCGACCTACACCCTGCTGACATAGCGGAATTGTGTAACGAGTTGAACCCGGAAGAAGCCCGCTTCGTCTACCGATTACTTGATAATGAAACAGCTGCGGATGTACTTGTCGAAATGGATGAAGACGTTCGTAAAGAGTTTCTCGACATCCTGCCATCAGAAACTATTGCCAAACGCTTCGTTGACTATATGGATACGGACGACGCAGTAGACCTGATGCGTGAACTGGATGAGGATAAACAGGAAGAAATACTTTCGCACATTGAAGACATCGAGCAGGCAGGAGACATTGTCGACCTGCTGAAGTATGATGAAAATACTGCCGGTGGTTTGATGGGTACGGAAATGGTAACCGTCAACGAAAACTGGAGTATGCCCGAATGTCTGAAAGAGATGCGCCAACAAGCCGAAGAACTCGACGATATCTACTATGTATATGTAATAGATGATGATGAACGCCTTCGCGGAATATTTCCACTGAAAAAGATGATCACATCTCCCTCTGTATCTAAAGTAAAACATGTAATGCAGAAGGATCCTATCTCAGTACACGTAGACACCCCTATCGATGAAGTGGCACAAATTATTGAGAAATATGACTTGGTTGCCATTCCTGTTCTTGACAGTATAGGCCGACTAGTAGGACAAATCACCGTAGATGACGTCATGGACGAAGTTCGTGAACAATCAGAACGTGACTACCAGTTAGCATCCGGTCTTTCTCAAGATGTAGAAACAGACGATAATGTACTCCGCCAGACTACTGCCCGCTTACCTTGGTTGTTAATCGGTATGATTGGAGGTATTGGCAACTCTATGATATTGGGGAACTTTGATTCCACTTTTGCCGCGCATCCCGAAATGGCCCTTTACATTCCATTGATTGGTGGTACAGGCGGAAACGTAGGAACTCAATCGTCAGCTCTCGTCGTACAAGGCTTGGCCAACAGTTCCCTTGACGCCAAAAATACTTTCAAGCAAGTCAGCAAAGAAGCCGTAGTTGCCTTGATCAATGCTACGATCATCTCTTTATTGGTATATACCTATAATTTTATCCGCTTCGGAGCAACCGCCACAGTCACTTATTCGGTATCCATCAGTCTGTTCTCAGTAGTGATGTTTGCCTCCATCTTCGGTACTTTGGTTCCAATGACACTCGAAAAGATGAAAATAGATCCGGCCATAGCTACAGGACCGTTTATTGCCATTACGAACGATATCATCGGCATGATGATGTATATGGGGATTACGGTGTTATTATCGTAAAAAATGGCTCAATTAAAAAAAAATAAAGGAAAATAGTATGAAGTAATCATTTTATTTCATTAATTTGTGATCTAATGGATTTAAAGACAAATCCTGTTTTCCTAAAAACGAATATACAATGATGGACTCTCATGACACTAACCAACCTTTGAAACAAGGGGAATTAGAAGAAGAAAAAAAAGCAGTTGAGGTTTCTGAAGAAATTACAGAAACTCCGGCTGAAGAAACTATTGTGGAAAAACCGACAGAAAATGCTTCGAAACTAAGCACTAAAGAAGAGGTGCTGCTCCGGTTAAAAGAAGTTGCCCAAGATGCTGAAAATGCAAACAAGCAGGAACTGGATGGTTTAAAGCAAACTTTCTATAAAATTCATAATGCCGAAATCGAGGCTGCGAAAAAAACGTTCGTAGAGAATGGTGGTGCCGAAGAAGAATTTATTGCTCAGCCCAGTGGCGTGGAAGAAGAATTCAAAAGTTTGATGGCAGCTATTAAAGAAAAAAGAAGTGCCTTGGCAGCTGAGATTGAAAAGCAAAAGGAAGAAAATCTACAAGTTAAACTATCGATTATCGAAGAGTTGAAAGAGTTAGTGGAATCACCCGATGACGCCAACAAATCCTACAACGAATTTAAAAAGCTACAGCAGCAGTGGAACGAAGTGAAATTGGTGCCACAAGCTAAAGTGAACGAGTTATGGAAGAACTACCAGTTGCATGTTGAAAAGTTCTATGATATATTAAAACTGAATAATGAATTCAGAGAATACGACTTCAAAAAAAACCTGGAGATTAAAACACATCTCTGTGAAGCTGCCGAAAAGTTGGCCGATGAACAAGATGTAGTCTCCGCTTTCCATCAATTACAGAAACTACATCAGGAGTTCCGTGACACCGGTCCTGTCGCCAAAGAATTACGTGACGAAATATGGAATCGCTTTAAAGCCGCTTCTACAGCCGTCAACCGTCGCCATCAGCAGCATTTCGAAGCTCTAAAAGAGACTGAACAACATAATTTGGATCAGAAAACAGTTATCTGTGAAATAGTAGAAGCTATTGAGTTTGACCAATTGAAAACATTTGCGGCATGGGAAACCAAGACACAAGAGGTGATCGCCCTGCAAAACAAATGGAAAACAATTGGTTTTGCTCCGCAGAAAATGAACGTGAAAATCTTTGAGCGTTTCCGTAAAGCTTGTGACGAATTCTTTAAAAAGAAAGGAGAATTCTTCAAGTTGCTGAAAGAAGGTATGAATGCTAATCTGGAAAAGAAAAAGGCATTGTGCGAAAAAGCAGAATCTCTGAAAGATAGTACAGAATGGAAAGAAACGGCTGAAATCTTAACCAAGCTCCAAAAGGAATGGAAAACAATTGGCCCTGTTTCTAAAAAATACTCGGACGCTGTTTGGAAACGTTTCATTACTGCATGTGATTACTTCTTTGAGCAAAAAGGCAAGGCCACTTCTTCTCAACGTTCTGTAGAACAAGAGAATCTAGAAAAGAAGAAGGCAATCATTGCCCGCTTAACTGCTATTGACGAAACGACGGATGCCGATGAAGCAAGCAAAGAGGTTCGTGAATTGATGAAAGAATGGAATGGTATCGGACATGTACCGTTTAAAGAGAAAGACAGGCTTTATAAACAATATCACGGTTTGATTGACCAACTTTTCGATCGATTTAATATCAGTGCATCGAACAAGAAACTGAGTAATTTCAAATCTTCTATCGGCAATATTCAAAGTGGAGGCTCCCAGTCACTCTACCGTGAACGTGAGAAATTAGTCCGTACATACGAAAACATGAAAAATGAACTCCAAACTTATGAAAATAATTTGGGCTTCCTGACTACCTCTTCTAAGAAAGGAAATAGTCTTTTGACAGAAATCAACCGCAAGGTGGAAAAATTAAAATCCGACTTAGAATTAGTATTGCAGAAAATAAAAGTAATCGATGAATCAATCAAAGAAGAATAAAGGAAAATAATTTTAGTTCTATGTAAAAGGCGTATCAAAGGGATTTTGAATCTCTTTGATACGCCTTTTCTAAATTCAAGTGTTACACATTAAAAACAGGTATAAACATTCCCCATTTACCTACATAATATCAACAGATTATATTATTTCGTTTGAAAGAACGATAAGAAACGGTTCTCTGCCACCGAAGATATTACCGAACAACTGTTTTATCAAAAAGACTTAAAAGGATAAAAAATCCCTCTAAAACCGTAGTTTTAGAGGGATTTTACTTATTTATAATGTGAATTTGTTGGGCTATCTGGACTCGAACCAGAAATGACAGGACCAGAATCTGTAGTGTTACCATTACACCATAGCCCAATGTGACTTACGATCAACATCTCTTGTTTCTCGTTTGCGGTTGCAAAGGTACAAAGTTTTTTTTAATCACAAATACTTTTCGCTCTTTTTTTCTAAAAAAATATCTAATATGCCGGATTCCAAAGAGATGCATCCCTAAAAAAAAACAAAAAATGAAATAGATTTAGCACATTACTTTCATTGATACAATAAATCAGCGTATATTTGTAAAAAATATCACGTTTATGACAAGAAAACAAAGAATCCCCTTTCCTTGTTATAAACAGAAACTGAACATTGATTATTTAATTTCAACCTATAAATGAACGAAACGAAAGTATTAATAGAAAAGATAACCGAAGGTATACAAGAAAAAAAAGGTAAAAACATTGTCATAGCAGACCTGACAAACATAGACGACACGATATGCAAATACTTTGTAATCTGTCAGGGGAACTCTCCCAGCCAGGTCATTGCCATTGTAGATTCCATAAAAGAATTTACCCGCAAAGGTGCCGGCACCAAACCCTCTGCCATCGACGGACAGCGAAATGCAGAATGGGTAGCTATGGACTTTTCAGATGTATTAGTACATGTATTCCTACCGGAAGCCAGAAACTTTTATAATTTGGAGCACCTGTGGGCAGATGCCAAGTTAACTACAATTCCCGACATTGATTAATCTATCAGTATGGACAATAACAGCAAGAAACCCAACAATAAAGTAAATATGCCCAAGTTCAACCTGAACTGGATGTATATGATTATCGCCCTAATGCTTTTAGGGCTGTATTTCGCTAACGGAAGCAGTTCTGTCAGTAAGAACATCTCTTACGATGAGTTCCAGCAGTACGTACGTGACGGCTATGTAAGTAAAGTGATCGGTTATGATGATAATTCGGTTGAGATTTATATCAAACCCCAGTACGTAGGAACCGTATTCAAACAAGATTCCACCCGTGTAGGCCGGAATCCGATGATCACTACGGAAGCCCCTTCACGCGAGAACCTGGATAACTTTCTACAAAAAGAAAAAGAGGAGACGCACTTTGACGGTTCTGTCAGCTATGATAAGAAAAAAGACTATTTCAGTGCAATACTTTGGAATGTACTGCCGATTGTCTTCCTGATTGCTTTATGGATATTCTTCATGCGACGCATGGGCAGTGGTGCCAGCGGAGGTGCAGGCGGAGTATTCAATGTAGGAAAGTCGAAAGCCCAGCTTTTTGAAAAAGGCGGTTCCATCAAAGTAACTTTCAAAGATGTAGCCGGACTGGCAGAAGCCAAACAAGAAGTAGAAGAAATTGTGGAATTCCTGAAAGAACCCCAGAAATATACTGACCTGGGAGGTAAAATTCCTAAAGGCGCTCTATTGGTGGGCCCTCCGGGAACAGGTAAAACGTTGCTTGCGAAAGCTGTGGCCGGTGAAGCCAATGTACCTTTCTTCTCTTTGGCCGGTTCCGATTTCGTTGAAATGTTTGTCGGTGTAGGTGCATCCCGTGTACGCGACCTCTTCAAACAAGCTAAAGAGAAAGCTCCTTGTATCGTTTTCATCGACGAGATTGATGCTGTAGGACGTGCTCGCGGTAAGAATCCTGCAATGGGCGGAAATGATGAACGTGAAAATACGTTGAACCAGTTGCTGACGGAAATGGATGGTTTCGGCTCAAATAGCGGTGTTATTATCCTGGCAGCCACCAACCGTGTGGATGTACTAGACAAGGCATTGCTCCGTGCCGGACGTTTCGACCGACAAATCCATGTAGATTTACCTGATCTGAACGAACGTAAAGAAGTATTTGGCGTACACTTGCGCCCCATCAAAATAGACGATACGGTAGATGTAGACTTACTGGCACGCCAGACACCCGGATTTTCGGGTGCAGACATTGCCAATGTATGTAATGAAGCTGCTCTGATCGCCGCGCGTCACGGAAAGAAATTCGTAGGCAAGCAAGACTTTCTGGACGCAGTAGACCGTATTATTGGCGGACTTGAAAAGAAAACAAAGATTACTACGGAAGCCGAACGTCGGTCTATTGCCCTGCACGAGGCCGGACACGCCAGCATTTCCTGGTTATTGGAATATGCCAATCCATTGATTAAGGTAACTATCGTCCCCCGCGGACGGGCCTTGGGCGCTGCCTGGTATCTGCCGGAAGAAAGACAGATCACGACTAAAGAGCAAATGCTCGACGAGATGTGTGCTACTTTGGGCGGGCGTGCTGCTGAAGACCTTTTCATCGGCCGTGTATCAAGCGGAGCTGCTAACGATCTTGAGCGCGTAACCAAACAGGCGTATGGCATGATCGCATATTTGGGCATGAGTGAAAAGCTACCCAATTTATGCTATTATAATAATGATGAGTATTCATTCCAGCGTCCATATAGTGAAAAAACTGCCGAACTGATTGACGAAGAGGTCAAAAGAATGGTAAACGAACAGTATGAACGTGCCAAACAGATTCTCTCGGAACACAAAGAGCAACACAACGAATTGGCACAGCTACTGATCGATAAAGAAGTCATCTTTGCTGAGGATGTAGAACGTATCTTTGGAAAACGTCCTTGGGCTTCTCGTTCGGAGGAAATCATGGCAGCTAATAACAAACAAGAAAACGCCGTTCATCCTGCAGATGGAGAAGATGTAGACACAACTACTCCGCAAGCAACAGAGTCTCAAGAGGGCAATACGCAACAAGAGTCAGCGGCATCACAAAACTAAAAACGTAACAACACCTTGAAGAACAACTTTTTACAACGCGCCATAACAGGAATATTATTCGTAGCCATCATAGTGGGTTGTATACTATATGATCCACTGGCTTTCGGCACTCTTTTTGTCACTGTCAGCGCTCTGACTATACGCGAATTCGGACATCTCGTCAACCAATCGGGAGAGGTAAGCATCAACCGGACTATCACCATGTTGGGAGGAGCTTATCTGTTTCTGGCCATTATGGGTTTCTGTATCGACGCTGCCGGTTCTAAAATATTTATTCCTTACCTGATATTAATCATTTATCTGATGGTAAGCGAGTTATATCTCAAAAAGAAGAATCCGGTTTTAAACTGGGCTTACTCCATGCTGAGCCAGATGTACATCGCGCTTCCCTTTGCCATGCTGAATGTGCTTGCTTTCCAGAATGATCCGGAAGCAAGCAGCGTATCATACAATCCGATATTGCCTCTATCCATCTTTGTCTTTTTATGGCTGAATGATACGGGGGCATATTGTTTCGGATCACTTTTCGGCAAACACCGCCTATTTGAACGCATATCACCTAAAAAATCATGGGAAGGTTCCATTGGCGGAGGTATTGTAGCCATTGCCTCTTCATTTGTTTTTGCCTGCTACTTCCCCATCATGACATGGGCAGAATGGGCGGGACTGGCATTGGTAGTTGTCATTTTCGGAACTTGGGGTGACCTGACAGAGTCTCTGCTGAAACGCCAATTGCAGATTAAAGATTCAGGAAGTATTCTACCCGGACATGGAGGTATGCTCGATCGCTTCGACAGTTCACTAATGGCTATACCGGCAGGCGTTATTTACCTATATGCACTGACATTGCTCTAAAGCAGACCAAAAAATAAGTCACAAAAAAATAACGGGCTACAAACACCAAGTACCCTGCAAAAGATAGCAGAAACTTATTGTTTGTAGCCCGTTATTCTTTTAACTAACCTTCTTTTATTTTATTTGCACTTCATCCGAAAGCGTCACCTGCTTTGCTTCCTCCGGCATTGACTGACCCTTTAAGTTAAAGACCACTTCCGTTTCCCCGTCCTTTACGGAATTCAATTTCACCTTAATGCCTTTCTTACCGGTCAGATCCAATGAATTCAAGTTGAAAGATACGGCACCATTCGCCTGGCGAGCGGTCACATCATCGTATGTTTTATAGCGAAGTTCCAAATGGATGTATCCATCATCCTCTCCTTCAGCAGCTGTAGCCCGCATATCACGAACCAGACTGACAAGATGCTTCTCCTTAACCGGTAAATTCTGACGGAAAATGACATTCAGGTATCCCCCGCCGATCCACATCATATCCTTGTTAACCCAAACCGGATCATTCCCAAATTCCGATTCATTCTCAGCCGTCAAATCTTCTACCTGTTTGGTCAGGACATTATAATTATGCTCTACCTTCACAGCATGATCATATCCTTCATAATTATCGTAAAGTGGGTTGAAGTAAGTAATCACCCGTTGCCCGTCTATCGGCTTATAAAATGGAATAGCAGTTGCAGCCGGCCAAAGAGTTCCCCAACGGTCAGCATTCAGCGAATAAGTGTCGCCACCGACCACACGTACCGTAGCCCAATCTACCGCTATATCTCCCAATGAATAGCCATCATTATCGTCACACGATTGCAATGCCGGCAGCATCAGTGTCAACATTGCCATCCAAAGTAGTTTTATTTTTTTCATCTCTTTTTTTAGTTAATCCTTATATCCTATAAATAAAAAAACCGGGCATTTACTGCACCGGTCTCCTGTTTATTATTGAATAAAAAACTATTTTTTAAGCAATTTCACCATTTCACGAGCTGCATGCCGGGGGGCTCCGGCCGGTCCGAGTAACCGTGCCATCTCTTCGTAACCGTCCAACATTTTGCGACGATAATCCTCCCGAAACAGCAAACGCTCCAATTCGGCCCGCATATTCTCTACCGTCATCGTATCGGCCACCAACTCCCTGACAACTTCACGTCCGGCAATTAGATTGACCAACGAGATAAACTTCACCTTCAAAATATGCCTTCGGAGAAAAGACACCAATTTGCCCACCGGAGTATGATAACAAACCACCTGAGGAACACGGAAAAGAGCTGTCTCGAGAGTAGCCGTACCGGAAGTAACCAAGGCAACATCCGCCTGTTGGAGCAAACGATAAGTCCGGTCAAAAATCACCGCCAGTTCCGTTCCTTTTACAAATTTGGCATAGTATTCCGGAGAAATGCCCGGAGCAGCTGCCAGCACAAGCTGATAACCGGGAAAAGCTGAAGCAGCCCGGATCATATCGGGCAGATTATCCTTAATCTCCTGTTTTCTGCTACCTGCAAGCAAAGCTATGATAGGTTTATCTGCCAATTCACTATCGGCAATAAAATCGGCAAAGGACTCCTGATGCGACGCCTTGAAGGCGGTCACCTCATCTACCGTCGGATTTCCCACATAATGAATGGGATATCGATGTCCCTTGAAAAATCCTACCTCAAAAGGAAGTATGGAAAAAAGCTCGTCCACATCTCTTTTTATATTCTTGATCCGATACTCTTTCCATGCCCAAATCTTGGGAGAGATATAATAATAAACCGGTATCTTTGTTTTCGCATGCACAAACTTAGCAATATCGAGATTAAAGCCCGGATAATCCACCAGAATGACCACATCGGGCGACCACGCCACGATGTCCTCCTTGCATCTCTTCATGTTGGCAAAAATGGTCGTCAAATGTAGCAGCACAGGGATAAACCCCATGTAGGCCAACTCTTTATAATGCTTCACCATTGTTCCTCCCACGGCAGCCATCAAATCACCGCCAAAGAAGCGAAATTCAGCTTCCGGGTCTTCCTCTTTCAGTGCAGCCATCAAGTGGGAAGCATGCAAATCGCCCGAAGCCTCGCCAACAATCAGATAATATTTCATAATTCCCAGGATTTCAGTTCATCCATAAAATGATAAGCGGTCATATCCACTACAGTAGGTGTAATCGCTACGTATCCATTAGCCAGTGCCCAGTGATCATTCTTTTCGTTTTCCGGTTCATGATCGATAAATTCTCCGGTTAACCAATAGAAATTCGCATCGTCTCTCCGGGGGCAAGCCTGCCATTCTCCGCTCCAATGTCCTTTGGCCTGTTCGCAGATTCTCACCCCTTTTATCTCCTGAGTATTAGGAAAATTCACATTGAGGCAAGTCAGTGGCGGAAGTCCTTTCTCAAGCACCATCGCAGCTATTCTCCGGACATAAGGTCCTGCTGCATCAAAATCAGCTCCGGGGGCGTGGTCACAAATAGAGAAACCGATAGAAGGAATCCCATTGAGACAACCTTCGATCACGATCCCCATCGTACCGGAATAGTGCACATTGGTAGCGGAATTGTCACCATGGTTGATTCCACCAACAACCAGGTCCGGCTTCCGGTCGAGTATCTGATTCCGTGCCAGTTTTATGCAGTCGGTCGGTGTACCGGAACATTTATAAACAGTCAGTCCCACATCTTTCTTTAATAACTGATAGTGCACCGGCTGTGTCACCGTTAATGCACATCCACTGCCGGAACGAGGGGCATCCGGGGCCATTACCACTATCTCGCCCAGCGGGCGGAGGAATTTTATCAGTTCACTAATACCTTTTGCCATGATGCCGTCGTCATTGGAGACGAGGATCAGAGGTCTTTTATTTTCCATACAATCTACCTTATCTGTTATTTTATGTTTTCGAAATGCACAAAAGTAACAAAAAGAACTTGTATCGACAACAGAACCAAATAGGAAAGCGAAAGTCTCTTCATTTTCCATAGATGATAACTATAAAAGAGAGGAATAAAAACATCCGGGTGTTTTACACAACAACATCCGGATGTTTTAAGATAGAACATGGGGATGTTATTATCCAAAACATGGGGATGTTTTGCCACTTCTCTTTTCATGTAAACCCAGAAAGGGTCTGATGTTTAGCCATGCAGACTACCCGTTTACAAATCTTAATCTTCTGCAAGTGAGTAAAAAAAGGAATCGATATTCAATTTTAATACGTATATTTGCAAGCTAAAAAGAGAAAAAATGCCCGTATCTCACCTGGCAGTTATTAACAAAACAGGTGACTTATCAACAGATTAAGCAAAGTTTCTATTTTTTAGTAGGCGCTCTGAGGATTTATCACTTATTTCGCTGCCAATAAATTTAGATAATATGGGAAAAATAATTGCTTTGGCCAATCAAAAAGGTGGTGTAGGAAAAACAACGACTACGATTAACCTCGCAGCTTCGCTGGCTACGCTCGAAAAGAAAGTACTGGTTGTTGATGCAGACCCACAGGCAAATGCCTCTTCCGGATTGGGAGTCGACATCAAGCAATCTGAATGTACTATCTACGAATGCATTATCGACAGAGCCAACGTACAGGACGCTATTCATGACACCGAAATTGATTCGTTGAAAGTCATTTCATCGCACATTAATCTCGTAGGCGCCGAAATAGAAATGCTAAATCTCAAAAACCGTGAAAAGATACTGAAAGAAGTGCTGACTCCGTTAAAGGAAGAGTATGATTATATTTTGATAGACTGCTCTCCTTCGCTGGGACTGATCACAATCAATGCCCTCACGGCAGCCGATTCGGTGATTATCCCCGTACAAGCGGAATATTTTGCCCTTGAGGGAATCAGCAAACTGCTGAATACCATCAAGATCATCAAATCGAAACTGAACCCGGCACTCGAAATAGAAGGTTTTCTGCTGACCATGTACGACTCACGTCTGCGTCAAGCCAACCAAATCTATGATGAAGTGAAACGCCACTTCCAGGAACTGGTGTTCAAAACCGTCATCCAGCGTAACGTAAAACTGAGTGAAGCCCCCAGCTACGGCCTCCCCACCATCTTATATGATGCAGAGTCCACCGGAGCGAAAAATCATTTGGCGCTGGCTAAAGAACTAATAAGCAGAAACAGTAAATAAACGAAGATATGGCAACACAGAGAAGAAATGCATTAGGCCGCGGGCTGGACGCCCTACTCTCCATGGAAGAGGTGAAAACCGAAGGTTCTTCGTCTATTAACGAAATAGAACTGTCGAAAATCTCCGTCAACCCCAACCAACCACGCCGTGAGTTTGATGAAACGGCACTGGAGGAGTTGGCCGATTCGATCAGAGAAATAGGAATTATCCAACCCATCACCTTACGTAAAGTCTCGGACGACGAGTACCAGATTATTGCCGGAGAACGCCGCTACCGCGCCTCTCAGAAAGCCGGACTGGATACTATTCCCGCATATATCCGGACAGCCGATGATGAAAACGTGATGGAAATGGCGCTGATAGAGAATATCCAGCGTGAGGATCTTAATTCAGTGGAAATCGCACTGGCCTACCAGCACCTGATAGAGCAATATGACCTGACACAGGAACGGCTGAGTGAACGTGTCGGCAAGAAGCGTACGACCATTGCCAACTATCTGCGCCTGCTGAAACTGCCGGCACCGATACAAATGGCCCTGCAAAACAAGCAGATAGACATGGGACATGCCCGGGCATTGATCACATTAGGCGATCCGAAACTACAAGTTAAAATATTCGAAGAGATTCTGGAACACGGATACTCCGTTCGCAAAGTAGAAGAGATCGTGAAATCGCTGAGCGAGGGAGAAGCCGTAAAGAGCGGAACCAAAAAGATAACCCCGAAACGGGCCAAACTGCCCGAAGAATTCAATATGCTGAAACAGCACCTTTCGGGATTCTTTAACACCAAGGTACAACTGACCTGTTCTGAAAAGGGAAAAGGAAAAATAAGCATCCCCTTCAGCAATGAAGAAGAGTTGGAACGTATCATGGAAATCTTCGATTCACTGAAGAAATAAATGGCAAAAAAAACTAAAACATACCCGTTATACATTGCCCTGCTTCTCTGTTTCTTTCAGGTAGCAGGGATTGATGTGTATGCACAGGAGCCTGTCAAAGTATCCCAAGACTCCATTTCTCCGGTACGCGAAGCCCCCAAAGCACGGGCACGCCGCCATCGCGAGCCGGTCGTTTCTACTCCGGCCACCGACAGTGTGAAAGTGGAGAAAGCAGTCGTCCTCCCACCGATAGACAGTTTGGAGAACCTGAAACCCGCTATCGTTACGGCAGACAGCCTGGAGGAAGTCAACCGACAGAACCTGGAAAGGATAGAAACACCCGTCATGCCATCGGTCGTAAAGGCAGATAGCCTGCCACCCGTCATGTCCAAGAAGCTTTTCGTACCTAACCCGACGAAAGCTACCTGGTATGCCATCGTATTTCCGGGCGGAGGACAAATTTATAACCGCAAATACTGGAAGTTACCTATTATATATGGTGGATTTGCCGGATGTGCTTACGCATTGAGCTGGAACGGGAAAATGTATAAAGACTATGCTCAGGCGTATATGGATATTATGGATAACAATCCTAATACCAACAGTTTTCAGGATTTGCTTCCTCCGAATCATAACTATACCGATACGCAACTGAAAGACCTGCTCCGCAAACGAAAGGACACATACCGGCGCTATCGGGATCTCAGTATATTCGCCGTCATCGGTGTATATCTGATTTCCATCATCGACGCCTATGTGGATGCGGAACTATCGAATTTCGACATATCACCCGACCTGAGTATGAGGGTGGAACCTACTATTATAAATAACAACCCGTTGCAACCCGGCAGCAAGTCGGTAGGCGTGCAATGCAGCCTCAGATTTTAACCCATGAAGATTGAACAAATAAGAATGAAGAAATTAGCAAACTATTGCCCCCTGATTTTATTATTTTTGTTTGCCACACCCAAGGTAAACGCACAGAGTGTAGACGTAGTGATTCGCGACAACGGCAAAGAACGCCAAGAGAGCATCGAGCTTCCCAAAAGTATGACTTATCCTCTCGATAGCCTGCTCAACGACTGGAAAGCCAAGAATTATATCGACTTAGGAAAAGACTGCAGTACAGCGGAGATCAACCCGCTGTTCAGCGACTCCGTATACATCGACCGCCTATCACGCATGCCGACTGTTATGGAGATGCCATACAACGAAATTGTACGTAAATTTATTGATATGTATGCCGGACGCCTGCGGAATCAAGTCTCTTTTATGTTGAGTGCCTGCAACTTCTATATGCCTATCTTTGAGGAGGCCCTCGATGCGTATAATTTACCATTGGAATTGAAATATCTGCCTATTATCGAATCGGCCTTGAACCCGTCGGCAGTATCGCGCGCCGGTGCAGGAGGCTTGTGGCAGTTCATGATCGGAACCGGCAAAATGTACGGTCTGGAGTCAAACAGCCTGGTGGACGACCGTCGTGACCCGATAAAAGCAACCTGGGCAGCAGCACGCTACCTGAAGGATCTATATGACATTTATCATGACTGGAATCTTGTGATTGCGGCTTACAACTGCGGACCGGGCACTATCAATAAAGCCATCCGCCGCTCGGGAGGAGAAACCGACTATTGGAGTATTTATAATTATCTGCCCAAAGAAACAAGAGGTTACGTACCGGCATTTATCGCCGCGAACTATGTAATGACCTATTACTGTGATCACAACATCTGCCCGATGGAAACCAATATTCCCGAAAGCACTGATACGATTCAAGTTAACAAAAACCTCCATTTCCAGCAGATCGCCGACTTATGCAACGTCCCAATGGACCAAATCAGAAGTCTCAATCCACAATATAAAAAAGAAATCATACCGGGCGAAAGCAAGTCGTACACACTGCGCCTTCCACAAAACGCGGTCAGTTCGTTCATCGACCGTCAGGATACGATTTATGCCCACCGTGCCGGCGAACTGTTCAAGAATCGGCGTACAGTGGCCATCAGGGACGACAGTTCAGCCTCCAAGAGGAGAGGTAGCTCTGCCAAAGCCGGCAGTGGTACACCCACTTACTATAAAATCAAAAACGGGGATACCCTGGGAGCCATTGCGGCAAAATATGGTGTACGCGTAAAAGATCTTCAAAACTGGAACGGATTGCGGGGAACTAACATTTCCGCAGGAAAACGTTTGAAAATATACAAATAAATCGCCTTTCGCTTGCCTGATGTTTAAATTTGATTATTTTTGCAGAAAAGGAACGAAAGGACTAAATTATGGACACTGAGAACCAGAAAGAAATAGCTGAAGAGCAGATGATTGAACAAGCGTTTCAGGAATTGCTGAACGATTATCTTGCTACCAAGCACCGCAAACGTATTGAGATTATAACCAAGGCCTTCAATTTCGCCAATCAGGCACATAAAGGCATCAAACGACGCTCGGGGGAACCGTATATCATGCATCCCATTGCCGTCGCGAAGATCGTATGCAATGAAATAGGCCTTGGCTCGACTTCCATTTGTGCCGCTTTGCTGCACGATGTTGTCGAGGACACCGATTATACAGTAGAAGATATCGAAAATATCTTCGGGGCCAAGATTGCACAGATTGTCGACGGACTGACCAAAATCTCCGGAGGTATTTTTGGTGACCGGGCTTCGGCACAAGCAGAAAACTTCAAGAAACTCCTGCTCACCATGTCTGATGATATCCGGGTGATCCTGATCAAGATTGCCGACCGCCTGCACAACATGCGTACACTCGGTTCCATGTTGCCCAACAAGCAATATAAGATTGCAGGCGAAACCCTTTATATTTACGCCCCTCTTGCCAATCGCCTGGGACTGTATAAGATCAAGACGGAACTGGAAAACCTCAGTTTCAAATATGAACATCCTGAAGAATATCAGGAGATTGAAGAAAAGCTGAACGCAACAGCTGCCGAACGCGATATGGTATTCAACGAATTCACCGCTCCCATACGCGAGCAGTTGGATAAAATGGGATTAAAATATCGAATCCTGGCACGTGTGAAGTCCATCTACTCTATCTGGAACAAGATGCAGACCAAGCATGTTCCTTTCGAAGAGATTTATGATCTTCTGGCTGTACGGATCATTTTCGAACCACGCAACATAGACGAGGAACTGAACGACTGTTTCGATATTTATGTTTCTATCTCCAAAATCTATAAACCGCATCCCGACCGTCTGCGCGACTGGGTGAGCCACCCCAAAGCTAACGGATACCAGGCACTGCACGTCACTTTGATGGGCAATAATGGCCAGTGGATCGAAGTCCAGATACGCAGTGAGCGGATGAACGATGTAGCCGAACAGGGATTTGCCGCTCACTGGAAATATAAAGAAGGAGGAGGCAGCGAAGACGAAGGCGAACTGGAGAAATGGTTGCGTACCATTAAAGAGATACTCGACGATCCGCAGCCGGATGCCATCGACTTTCTCGATACAATCAAATTAAACTTATTCGCCTCGGAAATCTTTGTCTTCACCCCGAAAGGAGAGCTCAAAACCATGCCGCAGAACTCCACTGCCCTGGATTTCGCCTTCTCACTGCACACGGATATAGGAAGCCACTGTATAGGTGCCAAAGTGAATCATAAACTGGTGCCGCTAAGCCATAAGCTGCAAAGTGGTGACCAAGTGGAAATCCTGACATCCAAGTCACAGCGTGTACAGCCCCAATGGGAAGTGTTTGCCACTACTGCGCGTGCAAGAGCTAAGATTGCGGCTATTCTGCGTAAGGAACGAAAAACCTTCCAGAAAGAAGGAGAAGAATTGTTAAATGAATTCTTTAAGAAAGAAGAGATCCGCCCGGAGGCAGCCGTCATCGAGAAGTTGTGCAAACTGCATAACATGAAGAACGAAGAAGAGTTTCTTGTAGCCATCGGTAACAAAACCATCGTTCTGGGAGATGCCGACAAAAATGAACTGAAAGAGAAACAAAGCAGCAACTGGATGAAGTATCTGACTTTCTCTTTTGGCAATAATAAGGATAAACAGCAGGAGGAAAAAGAACCGCAGGAAAAGGAAAAAATCAACACCAAACAAATTCTCAAACTGACGGAAGATGCCCTGCAAAAGAAATATATCATGGCCGAATGTTGTCATCCCATCCCCGGTGACGACGTACTGGGATACATGGACGAGAATGACCGCATCATCATCCACAAGCGTCAATGTCCGGTAGCGGCCAAACTGAAAAGCAGCTACGGCAACCGCATCATTGCCACTGAATGGGATACACACAAGAAACTTTCGTTCCTGGTATACATTTATATTAAAGGAATAGATAATGTAGGGCTGCTGAATGAAATTACACAAGTTATTTCACGCCAGCTTAATGTGAATATCCGGAAACTGGATATGGAAACGGACGATGGCATTTTCGAAGGAAAGGTCCAATTGTATGTGCACGATGTGGAAGATGTAAAAGCTATTTGCAACAACCTGCGCAAGATTCCGAATATAAAGTCGGTGACACGTGTAGAAAACTAACAAAACAATAAATTAAATAACGGGAAGAGGAGCAATGAGTGCTTGAACAATCACTCATTGCTCCTCTTCCCGTCTTGTTGAAAACCCATCCAAAGCATCCCTCATTCCGATCAACTCTTGACGAATCTGCTTCAAACGGTCGATAATTTCAAAATTCCGGATCGTCGCTTCCCTGTTATCTTTCAGTTTCTGGCGAGCTCCGGGCAGAGTCATTCCTCTTTCTTTCACCAAATGATAGATCAGGCGAATGGTTTCCACATCCTCTTTCCTATACTGGCGCACGCCACGACTCCCTTTCTTTGGGGATATCTGCGGGAACTCCTTTTCCCAGAAACGAAGCAACGATTCGTTGACATCAAACATTTGGGCAACTTCACTGATAGAGTAATATAATTTCAGGTCTCTCTCCGTATTTTGCATGATTTTCTTCTCTTTTAGTCAAATACTTTACCGTGGTTGGCGGCAATCTGAATCATCCGTTCATAATCTTCCGCACTCAAATCCATAAAGTAATAGTTCACCGGATTGACCACCTGTCCTTTGACGTGCACTTCGTAATGCAAATGCGGGCCGGTACTCTTTCCCGTACTTCCTACCCCGGCTATAACTTCACCACGCACGACCTTTTTACCCAGTTTAGTACGAAACTCCTGTAAATGGGCGTAGCGGGTACGATATCCGAAGCCATGGTCAATCTCGACAGTATTGCCATAACCGGTCTCCCATCCCATTTTCACAACCGTACCATCACCCGTGGCATACACGTCCGTACCCGGATGCGCCGAGAAGTCCATGCCGGCATGAAATTTCGTTGTTCCGTAGATGGGGTCAATCCGTGTCCCATAACCGGATGCTGTCTTCCGAAGGTCCTTATTGGATATAGGCTGGATGGCGGGAATACATTTCAGCATCTGATCATGATTTTTACACATTGCCACTACATCGTCAAATGACTTGGACTGGATATAAAGCTGTTTGCTCAGTACATCCATCTTTTGGGTAGTGTTGATCACCAACTTTGAGTTAGCCATATCCATCAATTGTTCGTAACGGTTCGTACCACCATAACCGGCCTGACGAATAGCCGGTGAAACAGGATCGGCCATAAAAATCACTCTATAGAGGTTATCATCACGCTGCTGGATATCCTGAAGCACCCCCATCGCCTCGTCAAGACGACGAGAGAGTACGTTATATTGCGCCAAGAGTTGGCTATTTTCTTTCCGCAACTCCTTCTCTGAGGGAGAACCGAAAATCAGTAACAGAATGATGAAACTGCCGGCTCCCAGTCCCATTCCTATAAAAAGACGGCGGAGAATGCTCAGCGCCCGTTGTCGGACAGTCGGATAAATCCGGTCATAAGTCTGCGTTTGCGGATTATAGATGTAGTAAACTTTGCGCATCTTATAAATATTTCGCTTGTTAATACGGCAAAAATAATAAAAACAAGCTATCTTTGCACTGCTTTTTTCAGAATATTAACCTCAACAATAGATATATAGAAGTATGTTGACTGCAAAAGAAACCAGAGATTCGTTTAAGAATTTCTTCGAGTCAAAAGGACATCAGATCGTTCCTTCGGCTCCAATGGTGATTAAAGATGACCCCACCCTGATGTTTACCAATGCAGGGATGAACCAGTTTAAAGATATTATTTTGGGTAACCACCCGGCGAAATACCACAGAGTCGCGGACTCACAAAAGTGCCTTCGTGTAAGCGGCAAGCACAATGACCTTGAAGAAGTAGGACATGATACCTACCATCACACCATGTTCGAAATGCTGGGTAACTGGTCGTTCGGTGATTACTTCAAGAAAGAAGCCATCAGTTGGGCATGGGAATATCTGGTAGACGTCCTGAAACTGAATCCGGAACACCTGTATGCAACAGTATTCGAAGGTAGCCCGGAAGAGGGTCTGGAGCGTGATAACGAGGCCGCCTCTTACTGGGAGCAATACTTGCCTAAAGACCATATCATCAACGGAAACAAACATGATAACTTTTGGGAAATGGGTGATACAGGCCCTTGCGGTCCGTGTTCGGAGATCCACATCGACCTCCGTCCTGCAGAAGAGCGTGCCAAGATTTCAGGACGCGACTTGGTGAACCACGATCATCCCCAGGTTATCGAAATCTGGAATCTTGTATTCATGCAATACAACCGCAAAGCCGACAGCACTCTTGAGCCGCTTCCGGCGAAAGTGATCGATACCGGTATGGGATTCGAACGCCTGTGCATGGCTTTGCAGGGTAAAACATCCAATTACGACACGGACGTATTCCAGCCGTTGATTAAAGCAATCGCCCAAATGGCCGGAACGGAATATGGCAAAAATGAACAGAACGACATTGCCATGCGTGTTATTGCCGACCACATCCGTACCATTGCGTTCTCAATTACTGACGGACAATTGCCTTCGAATGCCAAGGCCGGTTACGTGATTCGTCGTATCCTGCGTCGTGCCGTTCGTTACGGATATACATTCCTTGGACAGAAACAGGCATTTATGTACAAATTACTTCCGGTTCTGATTGACAGCATGGGAGATGCCTATCCGGAACTGATTGCTCAAAAAGAGTTGATCGAAAAGGTTATCAAAGAAGAAGAAGAATCATTCCTCCGTACTTTGGAAACCGGTATCCGCCTGCTCGATAAAACAATGGCTGACACCAAAGCTAACGGAAAGACTGAAATCAGCGGTAAAGACGCTTTCACATTATACGATACATTCGGTTTCCCACTCGACCTGACAGAGTTGATTCTGCGTGAAAATGGTATGACAGTCAATGTCGAAGAGTTCGATGCCGAAATGCAACAGCAGAAACAACGTGCCCGCAATGCAGCTGCCATAGAGACAGGTGACTGGATCATACTGAAAGAAGGAACTACTGAATTTGTAGGTTACGATTACACGGAATACGAAACCTCCATCCTGCGTTATCGCCAGGTGAAACAGAAAAACCAAACTCTGTATCAGATCGTACTGGACTACACTCCGTTCTATGCAGAGAGCGGTGGCCAGGTAGGTGATACCGGTGTATTGGTAAACGAATTCGAGACTATCGAAGTAATCGACACCAAGAAAGAAAATAATCTTCCGATACATATTACAAAGAAACTGCCCGAACATCCGGAAGCTCCGATGATGGCATGTGTAGACACAGACAAACGTGCCGCTTGTGCAGCCAATCACTCGGCTACCCACTTGCTGGACGAAGCGCTCCGTGAAGTTTTAGGCGAACATGTAGAGCAGAAAGGATCATTGGTTACACCGGACTCTCTGCGTTTTGACTTCTCTCACTTCCAGAAAGTGACAGACGAAGAACTCCGCAAAGTAGAGCATCTGGTAAACGCCAAGATACGTGCCAATGTTCCATTACAGGAACACCGCAACATCCCTATCGAAGAAGCGAAAGAACTGGGCGCAATCGCCCTGTTCGGCGAGAAATATGGTGACCACGTACGTGTTATCCAGTTTGGCTCATCCATTGAATTCTGTGGAGGTACCCACGTTGCCGCTACCGGAAATATCGGTATGGTAAAAATTATCTCTGAGAGTTCGGTAGCTGCCGGTGTACGCCGTATCGAAGCATATACCGGAGCTCGCGTAGAAGAAATGCTGGATACGATCCAGGATACTTTGAGCGACTTGAAAGCTCTTTTCAACAATACTCCCGACCTTGGTGTGGCCATTCGCAAGTATATCGACGAAAACGCAGGACTGAAAAAACAGGTGGAAGACTTCATGAAAGAAAAAGAAGCTGCCGTCAAAGAACGCCTGCTGAAAAATGTACAAGAGATTAACGGCATTAAAGTCATTAAGTTCTGCTTGCCGATGCCCGCCGAAGTAGTGAAGAACATCGCTTTCCAACTTCGTGGTGAAATTACAGAAAATCTCTTCTTTGTAGCCGGAACAGTAGATGCCAATAAACCAATGCTGACTGTTATGATCAGTGACAACCTGGTTGCCGGCGGACTGAAAGCAGGTAATCTGGTGAAAGAAGCTGCCAAACTGATTCAGGGTGGCGGTGGCGGTCAACCTCACTTCGCAACAGCCGGTGGCAAGAATCCGGACGGACTGAACGCTGCTGTTGAGAAGGTACTGGAACTGGCAGGAATCTAAAGGGGCCGACTCTTACGAGTGGGTACCACGCTATCCGAAAGTTCCCATATAAAGTTAGAAGTCAGATTAAACATCATAGACTCTCCGAGTAAAGAGTCCGGTACTGCACCGGACTCTTTCTATTTTATTCCCCTTCATCGAATGTCCATATCACAAACTCACTTTATCCCCCGGAAAGAGCAAGAATGATCTTGTTTATTCTACTCCTTCTACTACAGTAACGGAGAAGAGTGGACAGACTCAGCCTCATCCAAGATTCTTGATCGCCCGAAACTCTTTTGGAGAGATACCCGTATTCTTTTTAAAGAAATGCGTCAAATAGGATTGGTCCGGAAAATGCAGTTGCTCAGCTATTTCTGTTACAGATAAACGAGGCTCATTCAACAGCACTTTTATTTCGGCCACCAACTGTTCATCAATAAGCTGTTTAGGCTTCTTTCCATCTAAATGCCGAACTGTAATTTTATGCAGGTAACGAGACGATATACAAAGTTTTTCGGCATAAAAAGCTACCTGATGTTCATGCATACTATATTCACGGATCAATTGCATAAACCGATGGCAAAGTAATTGCGTACGACTATATTGCTTACTGACAGCCAATTTTTCCGGAATCGTATTAAACAGCCACATAAGCAGACTTTGCAAAAAGTTGTGCTCTTGTTGTCCCCTGAACTGGGGCATCGGTTCGGTAAACAACATTTGTGCCATATCCATCCACAAATTGATCTGCCGCCAGGTCTTCTGACTCCGTTCGTCAGCAGTATGATGGTAACAGGGATGTTCGTGAGTATAATTAAAGTAAGGTGTATCGATAGGTAACATGGCATTTAAAAATGCTTCTTTAGGAAACATCAACATTTTCACCTGTAAATCTCCTGAAGTTTCGAGCACTTGCAGCAAACCGCCGGTCAGGAAGATCAATTCTGTCTGTTCATTGAATATATATTTCTGCACACCGGTAGAGACAACGGCTTCTCCCTGCGTACAAATCAGATAGATACCACACCGGAAATGGTATGGGGCCGATATCAAAGAGGCCAGGTCGGTCTCTTCATATCGGATCGTTTTTGTATCGGCAAGCAATCGGTCTGTTTTCATAAAAGTCTGTTTTAGGCAACAAATGTAGGTTTATTTTTGATATTCGGGCTATTTTGTTCTGAAAACAACATGTTTTGTACAGATTAGCCTATATTCGATTCCTAACAGATGGAGTAATTTTGCAACCATATTGATCAAAGAGAATAGCAATGACTGACAGACAGAATTCCAGACGGTTCTTATTATTATTTTTAGGTGTATTAAGTGCTTTCGGCCCTTTTATAATGGACATGTATTTGCCTACCTTACCGGCTATGGCAGATTTTTTCCACACTTCATCTTCTATGGTACAATTGGGACTCACCACCAGCATGATTGGCTTGGCTGCCGGACAATTAATTTTCGGTCCCTTGAGTGACAAGTACGGGCGACGTCCTCCATTACTTCTGGCCATGATTCTGTTCCTGCTCGCTACGGTGGGGTGCATCTTTTCACATACCATTTCACAATTTGTGACATCCCGATTCTTACAAGGCATTGCCGGAGCAGGTGGTGTAGTGATTTCCCGCTCCATAGCTACCGACGAGTATTCGGGACAGCAACTGGCCGGCATGCTTGCCGTTATCGGCGGAATAAATGGAATAGCTACAGTCATCGCCCCTATCGGAGGAGGTATACTGGCTCAGATAACAAGCTGGCAAGGCATCTTTATCTGCTTATTCTTTATGGGAGTGGTTCTCCTATCCGGAAGCTTACATTTGAACGAATCACTTCCGGCAAAACACAGACAGACTGTGAGTTGGCAAGACTTATACCATAGTTTCGGAGAAGTCCTCCACAACCGCCGCTATGTAGGCTACGTCCTGCAATATGGTTTCACTATGGGAATACTGTTTGTCAATATCTCTTCTGCACCATTCATCATGCAGCAACACTACGGACTCTCTCCTCTATCCTTCAGCCTCTGTTTCGGAATCAATGCGATAGCAATGGTTATCTCTTCAGCCATATCGATAAAATTACCTACCATGGAACGGGCTTTATATATAGGAAGCCGGGGCATGCTGTCAGTATCTGCACTATTGATGGTATTCTTGTCCTTGAGATGTGATTTTTGGATCTACGAGTTATTGATCTTCGCTCTACTCTCGATGATTGGCATGACTTTTACAGCATCCAACACCTTGGCCATGGAGTGTGAGCGACGGAATGCAGGCATTGCTTCGGCACTTTTGGGAGCCACCGGGTTTGCATTCGGAGGTATTGTATCGCCATTGGTAAGTTTAGGAGATATGATGACCTCTACCGGAATATTGTTTTTAGCAGGTTCTGCCTGTGCCTATGCATGCACCCGATATGTACTGTCACAATCCGTTCAACCCTCCGGAGTGCTATATCATTGAAAGTTACTATGGCGTTCTTTCCTGACAAAACGCTAAAAGGAGATTTAAAATCCAATGCAACCGACTAAAGATAAAGTCAAAGCATACCATAAGCCATGATTCACTAACAAACAGATACTTAAGATTCAAGATATTAATTGAAAACCAAAGGGTCCTGCCTTTAAAACCAACAATCCTTTGGCTTTTAAAGCAACGGTTCTCCTCTTTTCAACCTATAAGAACTCCATCCAAATCATCTCATACGTTCGATTGTACGCCGGGGAACAGATGTATTTTATCTATACATCCCGTTTTTCAAAACATTAAGAAGGGATCACTGAAACGGAAAGCATATTATCTCCCCCGGCTGTTTATAATGCCCCCCTCCGCCCTCATGATAACGAGTCGAAATACAAAAAGACGAATCAATCAGCACACAAGCTCTTTCGTTTTACATTTATATTCTCTACCTTTGCACACTAAATCAATCAATTACTTAAAAAACTCTAACCCAAGCCGCATGAAAGTACTTTTTCATTCACTATTTATTCTTTTATTTGTTTTCACTGCCTGTACGTCTACCCCTAAACAGGCAACTATTGACTATACCCAATATGTAAACCCATTTATCGGAACCGATTTCACCGGTAATACCTATCCCGGAGCACAAGTCCCTTTCGGCATGGTACAACTTAGTCCGGACAACGGACTTCCCGGCTGGGACCGTATCTCCGGATATTTCTATCCCGATAGCACTATTGCCGGATTCAGCCATACCCACCTTTCTGGTACGGGGGCAGGCGACTTATATGACATCTCTTTTATGCCCGTCACCCTGCCTTATAAAGAAGCAGAAGCTCCGTTAGGTATTTACTCCAAATTTTCCCATCAGGACGAAAATGCCACGGCAGGATATTACCAGGTACTGCTGAAAGATTACGGCATCAACGTCGAATTGACGGCAACCGAACGATGCGGCATTCAGCGTTACACTTTTCCTGAAGCCAAAGCCGCTATCTTCCTCAACCTGAAAAAAGCTATGAATTGGGACTTTACCAATGATTCGCACATCGAAGTTATCGACTCGGTAACCATTCAGGGATACCGCTTCTCCGACGGATGGGCACGCGACCAGCATGTCTATTTCCGTACACGCTTCTCTAAACCTTTTACAGCCGTTCAAATGGATACAACTGCCATCCTGAAAGACGGAAAACGAATGGGTACGGCTACCATAGCCCGATTCGATTTCGACACACAAAAAGGAGAGCAAATACTTGTCAACACAGCCCTTTCCGGTGTCAGCATGGAAGGAGCAGCTCAAAATCTGGCAGCCGAAGTTCCGGAGGATAATTTCGATAAATATCGTGAGGCTGCACGGGACAACTGGAACCGGCAACTCTCTAAAATCGCAGTCAAAGGCGACCATAAGGACGATTGGGTAAACTTCTACACCGCACTCTATCACACCATGCTTGCTCCTACCATTTATAGCGATGTCGACGGTTCGTATTACGGTCCGGACAAAAAGATTCATCGCACAGACGGATGGGTAAACTACAGTACTTTCTCTTTATGGGATACATACCGCGCCGCACATCCTCTATTTACCTATACCGAACCCGAACGTACCAACGATATGGTTCAATCATTTCTGGCTTTCTACGAACAGAACGGACGCCTGCCGGTTTGGAATTTCTACGGTAGTGAAACAGATATGATGATTGGCTATCATGCCGTTCCGGTCATCGTGGATGCTTATCTGAAAGGTATTGGAAACTTTGATCCGAAAAAGGCATTGGAAGCTTGTGTAGCCACTGCCAACCTGGACAATTACCGCGGAATTGGTGCTTATAAAGAACTGGGATATGTTCCTTTCAATGAAAAAGATAGTTATAATGCCGAAAACTGGTCGTTATCCAAAACACTTGAATACGCTTATGATGATTACTGCATTGCCCGCATGGCAGAAAAACTGGGAAAGAAAGAGATTGCGGACGAATTCTATAAGCGGTCGCAAAACTATCGTAACGTATACAATCCGGCAACCTCGTTCATGCAACCTCGTGATGACAAGGGAGAATTTCAGAAAGACTTTAAAGCAGATGCTTATACACCGCATATCTGCGAAAGTAACGGTTGGCAATATTTCTGGTCGGTACAGCATGACATAGACGGACTGATCGGTCTGACAGGCGGAAAAGAACGTTTTGCACAAAAGCTGGACAGCATGTTCACCTTCCATCCTTCGGCCGACGACGAACTTCCGCTCTTCAGTACCGGAATGATAGGCCAATATGCTCACGGAAACGAACCGAGCCATCACGTCATCTACCTTTATAATGCGGTAGACCAACCCTGGAAAACCCAGGAGTATGTGGCAAAAGTAATGAACGAACTCTACCTGAACAGCCCTGCCGGACTCTGCGGAAACGAAGACTGCGGCCAGATGTCGGCTTGGTATGTATTCAGCGCCATGGGATTCTATCCGGTAAATCCGATAAGCGGTCAATATGAAATAGGTACTCCCCTTTTCCCGGAAGTGCAACTGCACCTTGACAACGGGAAAACATTCACTGTCAAAGCTCCGGCTGTCAGCAAAGAGAATATCTATATCCGATCAACCAAACTGAATGGAAAACCCTATGATAAAAGTTACATTACTCATGAACAGATTATGAGTGGTGCAACCCTTGAGTTTGAAATGGGAAAGGAGAAAGTTACGAGTGATCAATAACTTGTAGCCCGCACACCCAAAACCAGCAGCTAAAAAAGATGGACGACACATTTGATATAACCTACAAAGCCCTGTTCCGGAGGTACTATCCGAACCTGATGTTCTACGCCACCCGCCTGGTGGGCGATGAAGAAGCAGAAGATGTGGTACAGGATGTATTCGTGGAACTGTGGAAACGAAGAGATTCCATGGTAATAGGCGACCAGATCCAAGCCTTCCTCTATCGGGCGGTATATACCCGGGCCTTGAATGTGCTGAAACATCGCAGCATAGAGAACGGATATTGCGCTGCTGTGGAAGAAATCAACCAAAAACGAGCGGAATTCTATCAGCCGGACAACAACGAAGTAATCCGGCGGATAGAAGACCGCGAATTGCGAAACGAAATCTACCAAGCCATTAACGAGCTACCGGACAAATGCAAGGAAGTGTTTAAGTTGAGCTATCTGCACGAAATGAAGAATAAAGAAATAGCCGACGTGATGGGAGTCTCTTTACGTACGGTAGAAGCCCACATGTACAAGGCACTGAAGTTCCTACGAAACCGTCTCGGCCATTTATGGTTTTTATTTCTACTATTTTTTATCAAATAGATAAGTGTTTTTAAAGATTTAGTTGTTTCTATTATATAATGAAAAAGAAAAGATGAATAATCTGAGCGAAGACATATTGATGAGATATCTGACAGGCGAATGTTCTGACGAAGATTTTGCCAGAGTGAACGCTTGGATCAAAGAATCAGACGATAATGCCCGCCGACTTTTCCGAATGGAAGAGGTATATCATTTGGGCAGACACGACAGCTTTCCGGATCAGAAAAAAGTTGCCCGGGCAGAAGCACGACTATACAAGAAACTGGCTCAGGAAGATGCACATAGCCGCAAAGTGATCAGAATGCACCAATGGATGCGATATGCCGCTATCATCGTGCTCGCACTGATGATAGGCACCGGAGGCGGATACCTGTACTATCAGGCCGATCCGACCCGGAATATGATAACGGCCTCGTCCACGGATGGCAAAGTGAAAGAAGTGATGTTGCCCGATGGCACAAAAGTATGGCTCAATCAATCGGCCACCCTGAGATATCCCAAGGAATTCTCAGAATCCGAAAGAGATGTATATCTCGATGGAGAAGCTTATTTCGAAGTCACTAAAAACCGTCGGTGTCCTTTCGTTGTAGAAAGTGAGGCTATGCGTATCAAAGTGTTGGGAACCACTTTCAATTTCAAGTGCGACAAGAGTCACAAACTGGCAGAAGCAACCTTGATCGAAGGAGAAATAGAAGTGAGAGGAAACCACGATGAAGGAATGATTATTCTTTCGCCCGGACAAAAGGCCGAACTGAATAAAACAACCCGCAGACTGGTGGTGAAGCAAGTAGATGCCAAATTGGATGCCGTATGGCACAATGACCTGATCCCGTTTGAACAGGCGGACATTTTTGCCATCACCCGGACGTTAGAACGCTTTTATGATGTGAAAATCATTCTTTCACCCGACATTAAGTCCGACAAAACTTACTCGGGTGTATTGAAGAAAAAAGATAATATAGAGTCTGTACTCCAATCGTTGGACAACTCTATACCTATCAATTATAAGATTGTGGGAGACAATATCTTTATTTCTTCACGTAACAAGTGAGCAACCAATTAAAATAAACATACAGTACCATGAAATTTAAAACATTCCTGGCGGGATGTTTAGGAGGCTTATTGTCTCTGAACTCCTGCACAAACTCGCCGGACATGACTGATTACGCAGCCTACGTCAACCCATTTATCGGTACAGGCGGACACGGTCATACTTTTCCGGGCGCCATTGTCCCCCATGGCATGATTTCTCCCAGCCCAGACACCCGCATAGATGGGTGGGATGCCTGCTCGGGATATTATTACGCAGATTCCACCATCAACGGATTCTCACACACCCATTTGAGTGGAACCGGTTGTTGCGACTATGGAGATGTACTACTGATGCCTACGGTGGGCGAACAAAAGTACCTCCCCACAGGTTCACAGAGCCAGCAGATGGCTTATGCTTCTGCCTTTTCACATCAAAATGAGACTGCCGAACCGGGCTATTACTCAGTCTTCCTGGATACTTATCAAGTAAAAGCCGAACTGACTGCAAGCAAACGGGCAGCTATCCACAGGTATACTTTTCCTGAAAGTAAAGAAGCAGGATTCATCCTCGACTTGGACTACAGTCTGCAACGGCAGACCAACAAAGAGATGGAAATAGAGGTCATCAGCCCCACTGAAATCTGCGGCCGTAAAAAGACCATGTACTGGGCTTTCGACCAATATATCAACTTTTATGCAAAATTCTCGAAACCTTTCACCTACACGTTGGTGACTGATTCGATGGCACTCGACGATGGAGGCAGACTGCTGCCTACCTGTAAAGCATTACTTCACTTTGACACGACCAAAGACGAACAAGTGTTTGTCAAAGTCGGAATCTCTGCTGTGGACATAGAGGGTGCACGCAAAAATGTAGAAACTGAAATACCAGACTGGGATTTTGACGGAGTACGTAAAGACGCACGCAAAGCGTGGAATGAAACGTTATCGAAGATTGATATTACTACCAATGATAAAAATGACAAAACCATCTTCTATACCGCACTCTACCACACTGCCATTAGCCCGAATCTGTTTACGGACGTAGACGGACGTTATCTGGGTATGGATCTGCAAGTACATCAAGGAGATACACTGAATCCGATGTATACCATTTTTTCTTTATGGGATACCTTCCGTGCACTGCATCCGCTAATGACCATTATAGATCCGGATCTGAACAATGCTTTCATCCGTTCACTGATCAAAAAGCATCAGGAGGGGGGCATTTTCCCAATGTGGGACATGGCTTCCAACTATACCGGTACAATGATTGGTTACCATGCCGTTCCCGTCATTGTAGATGCATATATGAAAGGCGATCGTAATTTCGACATCCAAGAAGCTTACCGAGCCTGCGTGCGTGCGGCAGAATATGATACAACAGGAATCAAATGCCCCGATCTGGTGTTACCCCATCTGATGCCGAAAGCCAAATATTATAAAAACTCAATCGGCTACGTACCGTGTGACCGCGAAAACGAATCGGTTGCCAAGGCCTTGGAGTACGCTTATGACGACTGGTGTATTTCAGTATTTGCCGATGCATTGAACGACTACGACACCCGGGACAAATACGCACGTTTCGCAAAAGCCTACGAGTTTTACTTCGATCCGGAAACCCGCTTTATGCGCGGATTGGACAGTAAGGGCGAATGGCGCACTCCCTTCAATCCACGCTCTTCAACTCACCGCAACGATGATTATTGTGAAGGGACTGCCTGGCAATGGACCTGGTTCGTTCCACACGACATCGAAGGATTGGTAAAACTAATGGGCGGCGAAGATGCCTTCGTCGGTAAACTGGATTCTCTGTTTACCGCCGACTCTTCACTGGAAGGCGAAACAACCTCCTCGGACATCAGCGGGCTGATCGGACAATATGCCCACGGCAACGAACCCAGCCACCACGTGATTCATATGTACAACTATGTGAACCGTCCGTGGAGGACGCAAGAATTGGTAGACAGCGTATACCGTAGCCAATATGCCAATGCCGTAGACGGACTGTCGGGAAATGAAGATTGCGGACAAATGTCGGCTTGGTATGTACTCAATTCTATGGGATTCTATCAGGTATGTCCGGGGAAACCGGTTTATTCTATCGGACGCCCCGCATTCGATAAAGCCGTAGTAAACCTGCCCGATGGCAAAAAGTTTACAGTGATAGCTAAGAATAACTCGAAAAAGAATAAGTATATCAAAAGCATGACACTGAACGGAAAACCATTGGATAAACCATTCTTTACGCATGACGATATCATAGCAGGCAGTACGTTGGAAATAGAAATGACAGACCGGCGGACCCAACCCTAAGAAAGTACTCTGTTTCATCACAGATTATACGAATATGTAGCCTACACGGCACCGATGATAGAAAATATATAATATCCATATAGCAATACACTTATCCACACCATGAGAAAAATTCTTTTGACCGCTTGCCTTATAGCTTGCTCACTAATGGCTGAGGCCAAAGACTGGACCCAATACGTAAACCCACTGATGGGAACGCAGTCTTCTTTCGAATTATCAACCGGGAACACCTATCCCGCTATTGCACGTCCGTGGGGAATGAACTTCTGGACACCGCAAACGGGCAAGATGGGGGACGGATGGCAATACACGTATACAGCCAACAAAATCAGGGGATTCAAGCAAACCCACCAACCCAGCCCATGGATCAATGATTACGGACAATTCTCCATCATGCCCGTCACAGGCAAACTTGAGTTTGATGAAGAAAAACGTGCCAGTTGGTTCAGTCATAAAGGTGAAATAGCAACTCCTTCCTACTATAAAGTATATTTGGCCGAGCACGATGTAGTGACCGAAATGACTCCGACAGAACGTGCGGTTCTGTTCCGTTTCACCTTTCCCGAAAACGAACACTCGTACATTGTAGTAGACGCATTCGACAAGGGTTCCTACGTAAAAGTAATTCCGGAAGAGAACAAGATAATCGGCTACACCACCCGTAACAGTGGTGGAGTGCCCGAGAATTTCAAGAACTACTTCGTTATCGAGTTCGACAAACCTTTCACTTACAAAGGCACTTTTGCAGACAAAAAGCTGGAAGAAGGCAACTTGGAGCAGAAAGCCGACCATACGGGAGCCATCATTGGTTTCAGTACCCGTAAAGGTGAAATCGTGCATGCCCGTATAGCTTCTTCGTTCATTAGTTTTGAACAAGCGGCTCAGAACCTTAAAGAATTGGGTAACGACTCTTTTGAGCAACTTGCACAAAAAGGGAATGATGCCTGGAACAATGTATTAGGTAAAATAGAAGTAGAAGGCGGCAATCTGGACCAGTACCGTACATTCTACTCCTGCCTCTACCGTTCTCTGCTATTCCCCCGCAAATTCTATGAGTTTACGGCAGACGGGCAACCGGTTCATTATAGTCCTTACAACGGTCAGGTACTCCCCGGATATATGTACACCGATACAGGATTTTGGGATACATTCCGTTGTTTGTTTCCATTCCTGAACCTGATGTACCCATCGGTAAACAAAGAAATACAAGAAGGACTTATCAATACTTATAAGGAAAGCGGTTTCTTTCCGGAATGGGCGAGTCCCGGACACAGAGGTTGTATGATAGGCAATAACTCTGCTTCAGTATTGGTAGACGCCTACATGAAAGGAGTAAAGGTAGACGATGTGAAAACTCTGTATGAAGGGCTGATTCACGGTACAGAGAATGTACATACGGAAGTCTCTTCTACCGGACGCTTGGGGTATCAGTATTACAATAAGCTGGGCTACGTACCCTATGACGTGAAAATCAATGAAAATACAGCCCGCACATTAGAATACGCTTACGATGACTGGTGCATCTACCAACTGGCTAAAGCCTTGAACCGACCGAAAAAAGAAATTGAACTATTTGCCAAACGTGCCATGAACTACCGGAATGTATTCGACAAAGAAAGCAAACTGATGCGTGGCCGTAATGAAAACGGCCAGTTCCAGTCACCATTCTCTCCGTTGAAGTGGGGAGATGCATTCACAGAAGGTAACAGCTGGCATTACTCCTGGTCGGTATTTCACGACCCGCAAGGATTAATCGATCTGATGGGAGGCAAAAAGATGTTTATCACGATGCTGGACTCCGTATTTGCAGTTCCTCCTGTATTCGACGACAGTTATTATGGACAGGTGATTCATGAAATCCGCGAAATGACCGTGATGAACATGGGTAACTATGCACACGGCAACCAACCGATACAGCACATGATTTACTTGTACAATTATGCCGGACAGCCCTGGAAAGCGCAATACTGGCTTCGTCAAGTAATGGACCGCATGTATACTCCGGGTCCTGACGGTTACTGTGGCGACGAGGACAACGGACAGACCTCTGCCTGGTATGTATTCTCAGCCCTCGGATTCTATCCGGTATGTCCAGGAACAGATGAGTATGTCATTGGAGCCCCTCTATTCAAAAAGGCAACGCTACACTTTGAAAATGGCAATAATCTTGTGATCGATGCACAGAATAACAGTAAGGAGAATCTTTATATCGAATCCCTCCGGGTCAACGGGCAAGAATCAACCCGGAACTATCTGAAACATGCCGATCTGCTGCAAGGCGGAACCATTGAATTCAAAATGGGTTCACACCCCAACCTCAACAGAGGCATCAACGATGATGATGCTCCCTATTCATTCTCCAAGATGAAATAGTCCTCTCTCTTTAGACAACTCATATCCCCTGAGGGTGCATACCCAGAATCCAATACGGATACACGTACGCATCCTCAGGGACATATAAAATAATTCTCAAAAAAGTTAGTAACTGAAGTAAGTGTTTCTTTCGGGACACTTGTTTTATTAACATCAAGGGTACAAAAGCCGTTGACTTATATTATAAATACAATGCTTAAACCTTGTATGTTTTTAAAGTTAACTAATTAATTTAATTATAGTCAATGAAAAACAAAATCCTATTTCAAAGACCCAGGCTGCTCAAAGCATCGCTGGTTCTTCTTTTAGCTGCCGCTCCTATCCAGTGGTCATTTGCACAATTCACATTTTCAACTTCCCGCACTACATTGGGGCAAGTCATCAAAACGGTGCAATCTCAGTCTAAGTATCAATTCTTTTATGATGACCAATCGTCAAACATGCCGATTGAGAATCTGAACGTAAAGAATGTAAGCCTGGAACAACTGTTGAATACTGCGCTCAAAGGCAAAAACCTGACATACAAAATCGAGGATAACATTGTTTATCTGTCTCAGGCTTCCAAACAACAGGATCCGGTTCAGGCATCGGCCAAACGTCAGATCAGCGGTACGGTTGTAGATGCTAACGGCGAGGCGCTGATCGGCGTCAATGTATCTGTTAAGGGTACCAGCACAGGAGCCATTACCGACCTGGAGGGTAAATACACCCTGACTGTCAATGATCCGAAAGCTGAAATCGTATTCTCCTATATCGGATACAAACAACAAGTGTTGCCCGCTAAAGAAAGCATTCTGAATGTAACGATGAGTGAAGATACCCAGATGATCAGTGAAGTGGTTGTAACCGCTTTGGGCATCAAACGTGAGAAGAAAATGTTAGGATATGCCGTACAGGAAATCAAAGGCGACCAACTGAACCAGACAGGGGATCCTTCAGTGACCAGTGCATTGCAAGGTAAAGTAGCCGGTCTGCAAATGAATACAGCCGGAACTGGCCTGGGTGGTTCTACCAAGATTACAATCCGCGGTAACTCTTCTCTCGCAGATAACAACCAGCCGCTCTGGATTGTAGACGGTGTACCGTTCAGTGACAATAATAACTCGGATGCTACCTATTACGGTGGTGTCGACCGTGGTGGTTCGTCCGTCGATATCAACCCGGAAGATATTGAATCGATCTCTGTACTGAAAGGTCCGAATGCCGCCGCTCTCTACGGTTCGCGTGCCGGTAACGGTGTGATCTTGGTCACAACCAAAAAAGGTAGCAAGAAAGATGGATTCGGAGTACGCTATAGCGGCAACTTCACTTGGAGCCAGGTAGCCGAAACTCTTGAAATGCAAGATCGTTACGGACAGGGCCACATTGTGACTCAGGATGAAAACAAGAATCCTCTGTCTCAATATTATGCCAAATATGATCCGACAGACTCTTCCAGTTGGGGACCGGTATTGGACGGAAGCATGCAGAAAGCCTGGAACGGCGATACCTATGCATTCTCTAAATACGGCAACAAACTGAAAGATTACTTCGATACCGGTTTCGCGCAAAACCACAATGTATCGGTGAGCAACGTAACAGATAAATCGCACTTTCGTGCTTCTTTCGGCAGCTCGAACAATAAGGGCGTATTCCCGAACGAGAAGCTCAACCGAATCAACCTCGACCTGAATGCCGGAATGGAAATGAACAAATATCTCTCTATGGACGGAAAGATTTCACTTTCACGTACCAAAGCAGAAGATCGTCCTTACTTCGGTACTTACGGAGCAATCGCTCAATTGATGGGTATTCCTAACAATATTCGCCTGGACGACCTGAAACAATATTCGACAGATGGCAATGCACACGTAAACTGGACAGGTCCTACTGCCGGTATCCGTAACCCTTATTACGTCCTGAACCAGCGCCACAACTCTGACGAACGTTGGAGAGCATTCGGATATTATGGAATGAAAATCAACTTTACTGACTGGTTGCACTTGTCTGCCAAATATGCATTCGATTATTATCGTACCCGAATCGAAGAAACGAACGCAGGTGACGGTATCAACGGTGAGAGCAGTATCAAAGATATCACCGATGACGAAATGAACCGCGAGGAGCAGAACTTCTTCGAATCGAACGCAGAAATCGTATTGATGGGTGACAAACAGCTGACTGACAATTTCCGTTTGGGATTCACGGTAGGTGGTAACTTCATGTACCAGAATTATGAATCACTGAATGCCGGCGTACGCAATATGCTGGATAAGGGACAATGGATTTTCAATGCAGCCAATATGCTGAACACTGCCGGAGAAACCGGACATGAACGCGCAACAAATTCAGTATTCGGATCTTTGCAACTCTCTTGGAAAGAATATCTGTCACTAGACTTGACTGCCCGTAACGACTGGTCGTCTACACTGCCGAAGAAGAACAACTCTTTCTTCTACCCGTCTGCCAACTTAAGTTTTGTCGTTTCTGATTTTGTCCGTTCACTGGACAAAACACTGCCCAACTGGCTGACTTTCGCCAAGGTACGTTTGTCTGCCGCACAAGTAGGTAAAGATACGGACCCGTATCAGTTATACAATACGTACGGATTTAAATTTGAAAAAGGTGAGCTGATTCCAAGCAAATCGAACGTGAAAATGAACGACCAGCTGAAACCGGAAATCTCTTCTTCTTACGAAGCAGGTTTGGATATGAAGTTCCTCAACAACCGTTTGGGATTTGACTTTACCTATTATTATAGCCGCACGAAGAACCAGATCATGAAAGTGCCCGCCGCTGCTCCCTGGAGTGGAGGTAAATGGGTCAATGCCGGTCTGATCACCAACAAAGGTTTCGAAATGATGATCTACTCTACACCGGTACAATTGAAAGACTTCTCTTTCGATCTGAATGTCAATCTGGCCAAGAATGTATCGAACGTAGAAAAACTGGCTGACGGTGTAGACTACATCTACTTCAATGGCGACTCTAACTTCCCGATCAACGTAGGTGCACGCCCGGGTCACAAATTGGGTGAAATCTATGCCAAGACTCTCTACAAACGTGACGAACAGGGCAACATCATTATAAATAAAGAGAACGGCTTGCCTATGACGACCACAGATGCTGACGAACGCCTGGCTAAACCTATCGGCAACATCCAGCCTAACTTGCTGATGTCTGTATCTCCGTCGTTCACCTACAAAGGCATTACACTGTCGGCCATATTCGATATGAAATTCGGTGGCGATATCATCTCTATCTCCGAAATGAACGCAACAGGCTCGGGTATGGCTAAACGTACTATGAATCGTGGAGAAAGCGATAACTTTATGATGATCTTCCCGGGTGTATACGAAGACGGAACACCCAATACTCAGAAGATCTCAGCATCCAACTATTACGGAGCACAGAACGCAGAAGACTTTATCTATGATGCTTCTTTCATCAAGCTGAAGGAACTGGCCATCGGCTATACATTCCCCAAAAGCATGCTGAAGAAAACGCCGATCAACTCGCTGAATGTTTCGTTCGTAGCACGTAACCTGGCTTATCTGTTGAAACATACTCCGGGAACAAGTCCGGAAGGTGGTTACGACACAACCATGTTCTCTCAAGCCATCGACTTTATGGCTGTACCTTATACCCGTACATTCGGATTCTCAGTTAACCTTGGTTTCTAATTTTATAAATTAAAGATACAGTATGAAAATCAAAATATACAAATCGCTTGCCATGTGCACTCTCCTGTTAGGACTGGCTGCATGTAATGATTTCGAAGAAATGAATACCGATCCCTACGCACCGGTATACGATCCGGAAATAATCGGTGCCACACCTGACGGAATCGATATCGACTACGAACTGACACCCAGTGCACTGAAAAGCCTTCAAGGCACGGAAAGCGCCATCGGTTCGGTGTTCGCCAACCTAACTTACGAAGGACTGTATAATGATTATCAGGTTACGACCAACCTGACTCATGACATCTACGCTGCTTACTTTGCCAACAACGTTAGCGGATTCGTGACCAACTCGCCTACCTACGGTTATAACGACGGATGGTCCAAAAGACGCTGGGAGCACTTCTACGATAACCGCACTGTAGAAGAATACAGTCAGTTGATCAAAACATTCTGGTTCTGCGGAAAAGAACGCTATCACAATGCGTTCTATATGACCCGTATCTACTACGCATTCCTGATCTCTATGCAAACAGACACTTATGGAGCCATTCCATTGGAATACTACGTAAAAGGTGCAATGCCCACAGACGAGAAAGTGAAATACATGGATCAGAAAGATGTATACGACGTTATCTTTAAAATGCTCGATCAGGCCATCACTGCACTGCACAACACTCCTTCTACTGCACAATACAGCCTGGGTGAAAACGACAAGTGCTTTGGAGGCGACAAAGACAAATGGCTTCGTTTTGCCAATACCCTTCGTTTACGATTGGCACTACGTGTATCGAATGTAGATCCCCAACTTGCTAAAGAACAGGGTGAGAAAGCCATGGCCGACCCTGCCGGATTGATGCAAAACGATGATGATAATATGAAGCAGACTCCCAAATACTCGTACATCACGGGTGGTAACGAAAACATCTACACACTTCTGTACAACTGGAGTGCTAACGTAGTGTTATCCAAAGAAATGGAACGAGCTTATAAAGAACAATCGACCATTCTCGACCCACGTTGCGAAATATTGTGGTGGAGACCGACCGCTCTTGAGGACCTGAACCAAACCGAACCCAAAGAAGACATGACAAAAGACTTCAATGGTTGCGAAAACGGTGAGACTTCATTGGGAGGAAGCTACACAACGACTTATTCTCCAAGCCGTGTATTCATCAAGCAAGATCAGAAAAAACTCGACCGCAAACATTGGTGGTGTTATGCACGCGAAATAGTATGGCTGGGTTACTCCGAAAGCCTGTTCCTCCGGGCAGAAGCCGCTCTCCGAGGATGGGCCGGTGCTAAAGGTACCGCTGAAGATCTCTATAAGGAAGGCATTGAAGCTTCCTTCAACTACTATCAGATTGGTGCTGACGAGGAAGGACAAGAAAAGATCAGCAAATACATGGAAGGATTGAAAGGCTTACAAGCCTTCAAGAGTGGTGACAGAGAAGCACAGTTGGAACAAATCATCACCCAGAAATGGATTGCCGTATATCCCAACGGTAACGAAGGATGGGCAGAGTTCCGCCGTACAGACTATCCCCGCTATATGAAAACACCTAAAGGAGGCAATAACTCAGGGGGTGAAGTTGCAAACGGGAAGTTCATCAAACGCCTGAGATACCCGGACAGTGAAGTATCTAACCCGAACCGTCCGAAAGATGTAGATACACAGGGAACTCGTTTATGGTGGGACGTAGCCGACACCAATGATGATGGAGGCAATTACGTTACCCCAAACAACTTCCGCTAAACAACGAGATTCATATTCATGCACTGACAATAAATTAAGTTACACAAAAGAAATAGGGAGCCCGAGATGGGTTCCCTGTCTTATTTATAGTCCGGTCACTCTATTTGCTCTTCCGGATAATTCACCAAATAGAGAGTTTTCGATGCACGCGTAAAAGCTGTATACAGCCAACGGAAATAATCAGGTGTCAGATACTCATCCGACATATACCCCTGGTCAAGAAAAACATTTTGCCATTGCCCGCCCTGCGCCTTATGACAGGTCACCGCATAAGCGTACTTCACCTGTAGAGCATTGTAGTGTGGGTCAGCCTTCATTTTTTTCATTCGCTCCCGCTTGACGGTGATGTCCACATAGTCTTCAAGTACAGAATAAAAAAGCCGGTCGTTTTCTGTTTTGGGTAAAGCAGGTGCATCCGAATGAAGCGTATCAAGCAACAAATTAGCTTCCAACTCAAAGTCATTTTGATCGGGAAACGCAAGAAGTACTTCAGCAAACCTGAAACCATACAGTTCACGAGTACGCCTCACCCGACGAACCACAGCAATCTCTCCGTTCGCTATAAAATCCATTTCTTTATACTTCTCTGTCCAGAAGTAATTATTCTTCGCTACCATGAGTAAGTCACCCGTATTCAGTTCATCTTCCCTGTAAAGAATCTGAGCACGTATACCTTTATTATATATGTTAGCCCGTTTATTGGAACGGCATACCACAATCGTCTCGTCCATTCCGTCTTTTTCGTAGCAGTCGGTCAGGGTATCGATCAACTCGTCGCCACGTACCACCTGTATATCCGGAAATCCGCTTACTTTTATCTTAGGCAGCGAAAAACACTCGTCTTCAGCAATCAACTGCCGAATCTGAGTGGCATTCCATAAAATACCGGACGACTGAACCTGACGTACCACCTGTGTGAGATCAACCTCTATGACATTCAGTCCATATCCTTTCAATGCCTCGGTAGCAAGTGCCGGACTTTGCTCTTCTCCTACCGGAGGCAACTGAGCCGTATCTCCCATCAACAATAAACGACACCCTGCACCGGAATAGACAAACTCCACCAAATCATCCAACAGACGTCCGGTACCGAACATCGAACCGGACAAACCTTCATTCGAAATCATGGAAGCCTCATCTACAATATATAATGTATGAGTAGTCAGATTATCATTAATTGAAAAATTACTTACTTCATTCGAAAAAGACTGCTGCCTGTATATCTTTTTATGAATGGTAAAAGCCGGGTGTCCTGCGTAAGCAGAAAATACTTTAGCCGCTCTTCCCGTAGGAGCCAGTAAAACCGATTTCTGTTGTAACTTATCCATCGCTTTCACTAAGGCCCCGACAAGAGAAGTCTTTCCTGTTCCCGCATATCCACGAAGCACAAAAACCGTATCATTAGCCGTAGAAAGTAGAAACTCCGAAAGAGATTTTACAGCTATTTCTTGCTCAAAAGTTGGCTGATAAGAAAAATTTTCCTTAATTTGCCGCTCTAAATAGTTATTTATCATTTTTGTACGAGAAAAAAGTTACAAGAACTATCGTTAATTAGATTTATTTATTTTATTTTTGCGCTACGAATATAAACTAAAAAAAACATATTTATCATGAAAACAGTATTTAATATCGTACTAGGTGTATGCGCCATTGCTTTGGTTTACATTTGCTATGCTAGTATCATGGGTCCTATCAACTTCGAAAAAGCTAAAAAGCACAGAGACAAAGCAGTTGTTGCCCGCTTGATTGATATTCGTAAAGCTCAGGCAGAATATCGTAACATTTACAAGCAGTATACTGCAAGCTTTGACACACTGATCGATTTCGTTAAGACACAAAAGATTCCTTTCGTATCTAAAGAAGGCGTATTGAG
This sequence comes from Bacteroides fragilis NCTC 9343, assembly GCF_000025985.1. Taxonomy (NCBI): domain Bacteria; kingdom Pseudomonadati; phylum Bacteroidota; class Bacteroidia; order Bacteroidales; family Bacteroidaceae; genus Bacteroides; species Bacteroides fragilis. The sequence goes on along the minus strand of NC_003228.3, from coordinate 824,656 downwards.
CGACAAGCAGCTGGAAGACGGTATGACTGAAAAGAAAGCCATGGCTCTGATCAACAAGGCTAAAAAGACTAACAACTGGAAAGAAGTTGAAGCTGCCGGCCTGATGGGCTTCAAACGTGATACAATATGGGTTGCCGTAACAGATACGATCTACGATAAGTCATTCAATGCAGACTCTTTGAGATATGTTCCGTTCGGTAATGGTGCACAGTTCGAAATGTACACTAAAAACGATACAACTAAATCAGGAGCTCCTATCTTCTTGTTCCAGGCCAACACTCCATATGATGTATACTTGAACGGACTTGACAAGCAAGAAATTGCAAACTTGAAAGACCTTCAAACCAAACTGGGTAAATACGCAGGTTTGATGGTAGGTTCTATCGATACTCCTAACAACGGAGCAGGTAACTGGGAATAATCCGAATATGCCCGATAGAGCAATTGCAGAAACGATTGACTTTGGTAAATCGGAACAATATACATTGTCCATCCGTCTTAGTACGGATGGATTTTCTTTTTCTATCTACAATCCGATTCACGATAGTTCGCTCTCTTTCTTTGAGAAGGAGGTCGAGGCTTCATTATCTCTTACAGCCAATCTCAAACAGGCTTTCCGTGAATTGGACTTTCTGAATCATACTTACAAACGGGTAAACATTCTGATGGCAGACAAGCGTTTCACCCTAATCCCCCTTGAACTGTTTGAGGATGATCAGTCCGAAATGATATTCTACCATAACCACACTCCCAAAGAAAATGAAACGGTAAAATATAATATTTTAAAAAAGAATAATGCCGTAGTCATCTTCGGTATGGACAAAAGTACTTGCCAGTTCTTATCCGATCAGTATCCTGAAGCAAGATTTTATTCACAAGCAGCTCCATTAGCAGAATATTTTTCGGCGAAAAGCAGATTAGGCAACAGTAAAAAGATATATGCTTCTATTCGCCGTGATGCCATCGACTTTTTCTGTTATGAACGTGGACATCTGCTTCTTGCCAATTCATTTGAATGTCGCAAAACAGGTGACCGAATCTACTATCTGCTCTATCTCTGGAAGCAGTTGAATTTTGATCAGGAACGGGACGAACTTCACCTGACAGGTGCATTTTATGATAAAGAGAAACTAATGCAGGAGTTACGTAAATACATACAGCAGGTATTCATAATGAACCCTGCAAGCAATATTGACATGCAAGCCTTATTAACATGCGAGTAATCAGCGGAATATATAAAAGAAGAAGATTTGATGTGCCCAGAACCTTCAAGGCACGTCCGACAACAGATTTTGCCAAAGAGAATCTGTTTAATGTATTATCCAATTACATGGATTTTGAAGAAGGCATTGTTGCTCTCGATCTGTTTGCCGGTACAGGCAGTATCAGTATAGAGCTGGTTTCACGTGGGTGTGACCGCGTCATCAGTGTGGAGAAAGACGGAGCGCATCATGCTTTCATCAGCAAAATCATGAAAGAGGTGCAAACAGACAAATGCCTGCCTATCCGTGGAGATGTATTTAAATTCATAAATGGCAGTCATGAACGGTTTGATTTCATTTTTGCCGATCCTCCCTATGAACTAAAAGAGTTGGAAACAATTCCGGATTTAATTTTCAAGAACAACCTGCTGAAAGAGGATGGTCTGTTCGTTCTGGAACATGGCAAAAAGAATAACTTTGAAGATCATCCCCACTTTATAGAAAGAAGGGTATACGGAAGTGTCAATTTTTCCTTCTTCAGATAGATTGAAGAAGGTTTTCCTTATAGCAACGGAGCCAATAATCGAACTACAGACTCCATTGCCTTCTGACGCGAAGAACGTTTTTCCCAGCTCTTCAGGAAAATCTGAGTACTTTCCCGCTGATCCTGCAAGAAAATCTCCCGCATCTGCAATGCTGTCTCCATATCGTACATAAAGGCATTTACTTCAAAATTATGTTCAAAACTACGGAAATCGAGATTGGTAGACCCCACTGTCGAAAGCATATCATCCGAAACCATTAATTTAGAATGCAGGAAACCCTTTTTATAAAAATAGACCTTGACTCCTGCACGCAATACATCTGCCAGATAAGAACAGGAGCCCAAATGTGTAACACGATTATCCGCATGCTCAGGCAACATTAACCGGATATCTACTCCTGCCAATGCAGCAGTCTGCATTGCACCCAAAATTTGTTCGGTAGGTAAGAAGTAAGGCGTCTGCATATAGAAATATTTCTTAGCACCGGATATGGCTACTGTCAACCCTTGCATAATCTCTTTCCAGGGACCGATCGGTTCACTTGTCACAATCTGTACCAAAGAATTGCCATAAGCTTCTATCTTAGGAAAGTAGCGCGAAGCAGTGATCAGAGTGCGATCCACGAAATACCAATCGAGCAAAAAAGCAGTCTGAAGACCATGTACCGCTTTTCCTTCAAGCAATATATGCGTATCTCTCCAGATTCCCCACGAAAAGCCACGCATATAACGTTCGGCAAGATTCATTCCACCGATAAATCCAATACGTCCGTCAATCACCACAATCTTCCGGTGATTGCGATAATTCACTTTACTCGTGAACAAGGGAAAACGGACCTTCAAAAAACTGCGTACCTCAATTCCTGCATCTCTCATCTCTTCGAAAAAGCGATGAGGAACATGCCAACATCCTACATCGTCATAGATCACACGCACCTCGACTCCCTCCCGCGCTTTCTCGATCAGTACATCACGTACCAATCGTCCCACAGGATCATCCTCAAAGATGTAATATTCCATATGAATATGAAGCCTCGCCTTTTGCAGCTCTCTCAACAGAGCTTGTAGTTTAGAATATCCGCCAGTGTAAATATCGACCCGATTTCCCTCAAACGGAAAAGCCTGGTTCGTATTCTGGAACAGCTGTATCAGCCGTGCATATTCCTTCGGCGTTTCACAGCAGTTCTGCGCCAAATACTCTGCCATCGGTTTTTTAAGCAAACGGTCATAACTTTTCTTACCGATAATCTTCTCACGCCTTTGGCTACGCCCAAAAAAGAAATAGAAAACCAACCCTACAACCGGAAGAAACATCAGGATCAGAATCCATGCCATTGTCTTCACCGGATTACGATTGTCGAGAATCACGATGACAATCGTACCGATAATAGCCCCGAAATAAATAATATCAAAGGCAACGGTAGCTATTACACTTGCTATGTAGTTCCAATCTATCATATTCTCCCTCCGCGGATTATACAAAGAACAAATGTATGGAAAATATCGGATACGAACAACAACTGTCCCGATTCAAAACGATAATCCCTCCGGACCGATACAAAATTAAAGAGATTTTGCATCGGTCCGGAGGGAAGTTGCCTGTGTTAACAAGATATCTTATTAAAAGCGGGGATGTCCGCCACCAAAGCCACCGCCGGGACCTCTACCGGGTCCACCAAAACCTCTTCTACCACTATTCATCATCTTTTCTCGAGCAGCTTTACTGCCGAAGATATTCAGACGGTAGATAAAGTGTACCATACAGTAACTATTAATACCGTTATATTCGGATACCGAACGCATATCGGCTGACAATGAACGGCTGATGTTACTCTGTTGTCTCAAAATATCATAAACCTCAAAACTAACAGTAGCAGCACCTTTCAGCAATGACTGGGCAAGTTGTGCATTCCAGATAAGTTCGTCACGGTTCATGCTTGAGTCACGATAGCCGCGACGACTTTGATTGGCGATGTTTGTAGCCAAAGTCATTTTCCAAGGCATCGTAATATTGGTACTTGCTCCATAAGAATATGTATAAGGTTCCTGATTGTTCTCCGGACGAAGTTTATTGCGTTCGGCTGTGTAATTGATCGAACCGTTCAAAGAAAATTCAAACCAATCATTGCGATAGGAACCTGTTACTCTCTCACCTAATGTCAGGCCTGTACTTGTATTTCTATCATTGTTTTTCGTATCCTGATTATAAAGGAACGCCACATTATTCTGGTAGTTCACATTAGTGAAAGTATTAATCGTATACTTCTTATTCTTTAAAGCTGTATTGAAACCGAACATACCAAACGCATTCCAATTACCATTGATATTCTCCGGTCGTGTAATCAATCCACCGGTTTCTTCATTATAGCGAGTACTGTTACTGATGCTGTTCTGTGTAGCTGTAAAGCTAAAGTGAGTCATGATTCCACGCTGTTTCTCTGCATTATATGTATTATAGAACAAACGCATCGTATGTGCAAAAGAAGGCTTCAATCCGGGATTACCCATACGTATATTCAACGGATTGGAGTTATCGGTTATAGGCAATAAGTTCTCCATAGTAGGCTGATTGCTACGTCCCCGATAGGTGAAACGCAACTGACTAACTTTTGAGAAACGAAAACGCAAGTCCATATTCGGTGCGAAGTTGAATACAGTACGTGTTGTATCAATCATATAGTCTCCTTTTTTATAAGACAAGGTAGAATTCTGTGGTTGGAAAGACATGCCCACATTCAACTGATACTTCGGACGAATGAAACGCAACCCCACTGAAGCGTCATGGTTATAATAACGATATTCAGCATTCTTGCTCAAGCTGTCCACTGCATGAGACTCATACCCGGAAGGGAGAGCTCCGCCGATAGCCCAGTCCGGATAATCGAGCAAATCGAACGTGGTCTTGTCACTCTTGCTATATTTATACTGAAACTGATAACTGAACTGCAAGAAAGTGGCCTTGGCAATGGGTTCGCTATAAGTCACTTGGGCCGTATAGTTATAGTTGCGTGTAGGAGTTGTAATATATTGATTACGATATAGGATAGAGTCACCTCCCAAATGATTCAGCAATTGGTAATAACGTGTTTCAGACTGTGTATACTGATCGTTATCATTATCACCATATCCAAAGACTCCACGGAAAGTCAGGTTACGTCCTCTATTATTCAATTTTCGGTTAACCTGTAAAGTGGCGTTTCCCGAAAGACTTTTGCCTTTAGACAACGAAGCACTATTGGTGGCATTCACACGAATGTCTTTCAACGGATCGTCAGACAAATTATCAAAATTCAGATAATCATTTGGATTTACGATCAGATTGAAAGGATCTTCATTGAAAGTGCCCGATTCAGAGCGAGAAGCATTATTTGTCCTCCCATAGGAGAAATTAGGGCGAAAGATAATATTTGTCAAAGTATCCGGTTTCCATTCCATACGGAAGTCAGCATTCAGGTTTGTTCCTTTATTCCGGTTCTTATTATTCGAATTAGAATATGAATTGCCATTCTGAAGGAAACGTTCGGAAGAATTGATACTTGAGATATCAGCATCCTGGAAGTTATATCGTACACTACCTCCCAGTTCTAGCTTGTTGGTCTGGGTCGCAAAGTTGGCACCCAACATTTTAGTAGCATTCAAGCCATTGTTACTACGCCAGCGCGGACCGCCACCCCCTCCGGAGAATCCCTGATCATTTACATTATTCGCCGAGCCTATAATAGAGAACTGGGTTTTATCGACAAAGCGGTTCAGCATCATTCGTCCGGTATAGCGATCTTTAGTACCGGCTCCCAAATCTGCATTACCAAACCATCCCTGATTCATCCCTTTTTTCACTGTCAAGTCGAGTACCGTTTCTTCTTCACCGTCATCAATCCCCGTCACACGTGCCAGATCCGACTTTTTATCATAAGTTTTCAGTTTATCGACCATGTCTACCGGAAGATTCTTCAAACCGGTTTTCACGTCTCCACCGAAAAACTCCTTACCATCAACCATAATTTTCTTCAGATCCTTACCATTGATTTTCACATTACCGTCATCATCAATTTCAGCACCCGGAAGTTTCTTGACCAATTCTTCCAACATAGCCCCCTCAGGTGTACGGTAAGCACTGGAATTGTACATTAACGTATCTTCTACAACCGTCACTTGCGGAGCTTCTGCTACCACAACCGCTTCTTGCAGCATGACAGCATCAGTTGCCAGTTCAATATTCCCCATCTTTTTTGCAGGAACATTAGCTGTTAGCTGCACAGGAATAATTTTGGTGACATACCCGATGAAAGATACTTTAAGCAGATATTTTCCCGGTTTCTGCTTGGATAAAGAAAAGTAGCCTTGTGTCGAAGTGGTCATACCCGCTACCTGAGCACTGTCAGGGAGAGATAATAACTGCACAGCAGCGAGTTCGACCGGTTCCTTCGTACCGGCCTCTATTACACGGCCCGATACGGTTACAATTTTGTTTTGCGCATAAGTGGATAGGGTAGCTGTCAGCAGCAACACCGTCCAGATCAATAGTTTCTTCATTTGCCTGTAGGTTGAATAATAACAATCGTTTGTTTGACAACCTTCAAAGCAAAAGGTTTAATTTAAACACAATTATCTTTTAAAGATTTTATCGATTCGCGCTTTTTGCATACCAAATTCAAGGCAGAGTACATTGATAATAAGAAAAATAAGAAAAGAAGAGGTATCTACGGTCATGATATCTCCTGTTGCTACCCGATAAAGCATCCCGCCAAACAAAAAAAGTACAGTCAGAAAAATAGCATTACGAGTAGCTTTGTTCCGTATAATCTCTGTTTCACGACCTTCATTACGTGATAAAGCAAAAATAATCATCATTGCTCCCAATATCATCAGCAGTTTAATACACTCTTTATAAAATAATAAGTTACTGTCCGTTACCATTCCTTGCATCAATAACAGGAATGGAATAAACATAGAAATAACAAGAATCACATATCCTAAAGGACGGCAGAATACAGGTAATAATGCTTTCATTTTATCTAAATTTAATGTCACAAAGATAGCTTTTTCTCACAAACAGAACCCCATGTTTTACATTTTTAAGTGCTAAGTTTCACTATTTATCTCCGAACTCCTATCTTTGCAGTACATAAAAAAACATAGAACCATTATGAGTAAACAAGAAGTCATCCTTTGTGAAGATCTGGAAAGTAGTCTTAAACGTGCCATCGACAACTGCCCACACGACCGCCTGTTCATTCTCACTGACGATCATACTCACCGTCTCTGCCTTTCTCAACTGGCAGGCTTATCAATCCTGAAAGATGCTGTCGAAATCACCATCGGAGCCGAAGACGTACATAAAACACTCGAAACCCTGGCCTCTGTCTGGCAGGTATTAAGTGAAAAAGGCGCTACCCGTCACTCGCTCCTCATCAATCTCGGGGGCGGAATGGTCACTGATTTAGGTGGATTTGCAGCCGCAACCTTCAAACGCGGCATTGCCTATATCAATATTCCCACCACCCTGCTGGCAATGGTAGATGCTTCTGTTGGCGGGAAAACCGGCATTAATTTCAACGGATTGAAAAACGAGATAGGTGCCTTTGCACCGGCAGCCAGTGTATTAATCGAAACAGAGTTTCTCCGTACACTCGATGCACATAATTTCTTTTCGGGATACGCCGAGATGCTAAAACACGGACTGATCAGCAACACCTCTCACTGGGCTGAACTGCTTGCATTCGATACGGAGAAGATGGATTACGGATATCTGAAAAAATTGGTAGGCCACTCCGTACAAGTGAAAGAAGATATAGTGGAACAAGATCCATTCGAACACGGCATCCGCAAAGCATTAAACCTGGGACATACCGTAGGACACGCTTTCGAAAGTCTGGCGCTTGCTGAGAATCGTCCGGTTCTTCACGGATATGCCGTAGCTTGGGGCATTGTTTGTGAACTCTATCTGTCACATCTCAAAGCCGGCTTCCCAAAGGAGAAAATGCGTCAGACCATCCAATTTATAAAAGATAATTATGGAGCTTTCCACTTCGACTGTAAGCAATACGACCGTTTATACGAATTCATGCAACATGATAAGAAAAACAGTGCAGGTGTCATAAATTTCACACTCCTAAAGGAAATCGGCGATATCAGTATCAACCGGACAGCAGATAAAGATACCATTTTCGAAATGTTCGACTTCTATCGGGAATGTATGGGAATGTAGAAAATAAGATAAATGAAACAAAGAGTTACCTCCAATCACATCGAACGATTGCAACCCAATGAAATATTCGTTTTCGGCAGCAATCTGTCCGGGCATCATGGCGGTGGCGCCGCCCTTTTGGCAATGAACAAATGGGGTGCCATCTGGGGACAAGGTGTAGGTTTGCAAGGACAAACTTACGGAATACCGACCATGCAGGGTGGAGTAGAAACAATCCGCCCTTATGTAGACGAATTTATTCAATTTGCAAATAAACATCCGGAAATGACTTTTCTGGTTACGGAAATAGGATGTGGCATAGCCGGATTTACTCCTCAAGAAATAGCTCCACTATTTGCTAAAGCCACAACTACAGAGAATATCCACCTCCCACAACGGTTCTGGGATTTATTAGAAAGAATCCCATAACACATTATTTATCAAAAGATTATATTGTTAATTATTTATTTCTAAAAGATTAGTTTTAACGCTCTGTTAAAACTAATCTTTTAGAAACAGATCACTTGTTCTTTGTTGATAAAGAACAAGTGATCTGCAAAAAAAACGTTCAACCTAAAACTTTCAAATTAACAATGTTAATTAGATTACTACTTCCCAGAGCGCTTCCTTAGCAAGAAAAAACAAATTAAAAGAAATAATCCATCCGAATATTTTGCTTATTCAAAATAAAATTCTACTTTTGCATCCGCAATTCGGGGTGTAGCTCAGCCCGGTTAGAGTACGCGTCTGGGGGGCGTGTGGTCGCTGGTTCGAATCCAGTCACCCCGACTAACCACAAAGCATTGATAATTGTAAGATTATCGATGCTTTTTTCTTTTAGAGCACTTAAGAACTATCATACGGTGCAGACGTAGGTGCTCCCCCAAACAGGATATTTAACCGGGATTTATGTTTTATCAAACAGTACCGGATATCGGATATTAAAAAAAATGTTGAATATTCAATGCAGTTGCACGGATTCTTTCCGTTTGTTGCTCAGTATCTCAAGTTTTTTTCTATCTTTGCGTCAAATAAAGCAGCGCCCTGAAAATCAATGAAATATTTCTATTATGAATAATGCTGCACATAAAAAAGACAACACAAAGAACATCTTATTAATAAAAAACTCAAACAGAAAATGAAACGCATTGTTTTTTTAGATTATGTACGCGTATTTGCGTGCTTTCTCGTTATGATTGTACACTCCAGTGAAAACTTTTACGGTGCCGCCGGATCCACGGACATGGCCGGACCGCAATCTTATTTGGCCAGTGAAGCAGACCGCTTATGGGTAGCTGTATACGATGGCTTTTCACGCATGGCAGTACCATTATTCATGATTGTCTCCGCCTTTCTCCTTGCTCCGATGAAAGAAGAACAAACTACATGGCAATTTTATCGCCAGCGATTCCTTCGTATCATACCACCATTTTTTATATTCATGATACTATACAGCACCTTACCAATGTTGTGGGGACAGATAAACGGAGAGACATCATTAACGGATCTATCACGAATTTTCTTGAACTTCCCGACACTTGCAGGACATCTATGGTTTATGTATCCTCTAATCAGTCTTTATCTATTCATACCTATAATATCTCCATGGCTGAGAAAAGCTTCGGCAAAAGAAGAACGCTTCTTCATAGGGTTGTTTCTGTTATCAACATGCATCCCATATCTCAACCGTTGGTGTGGTGAAGTATGGGGACAATGTTTCTGGAACGAATATCACATGCTATGGTACTTCTCAGGCTATCTAGGTTACCTCGTGCTGGCACATTATATACATACTCACCTTACGTGGAGTCGTTCAAAACGTTTCATCATAGGAACCATTTTAATGGTTATCGGAGCCGTATTAACCATCTATTCATTCTATAGCCAGGCTATACCCGGTGAGACTCTTTCCACTCCCGTAATAGAAATAGGATGGGCCTTCTGTACAATCAACTGTGTACTGCTCACAGCGGGTACATTCCTCATGTTTACGTGTATCAATAGCTCAAAAGCTCCACGAATCATAACAGAAATGTCAAAGCTCAGCTACGGTATGTATCTAATGCATATCTTCTGGCTAGGATTATGGGCAACAGTATTTAAGTATACCCTGGCACTGCCTACTGTTGCCGCTATACCATGCATTGCAATCAGTACATTTATCTGTTGCTTCATAACTTCAAAACTCATTTCATTCATACCGGGCAGCAAATGGATCATAGGATGAACATTTGAGTATGGCTACTTCCATAAAATCGGATACGCCCCATATGTAATAGTCCCATGTAGACGATTTATATTCAGACATGTACAAATCTGAACCTGACAGAATTCTCTTTAAATAGATAAATAGCAATTGAGCCCCTGATCGGAATATACCGGCCAGGGGCTCAACTTTAAATATAAAAGAAAGGAGAGTTAAGCACGCGGCTTAACTCCCTCTATCTTATTGAGTTACTATCTTATTTCTTATAAACCTTCAGATTTGTAATCTTACTATCAAACTTTCCGGCTTTCTCTAGCGGGAAGACTAAAGTGCGAACATAATTCATAGAATCTTTCCCGGCATTATAGTAAAGTTTTTGAGTATTCATTTCCTCTACTACCTGTCCATTGATAAGTAGACGGGTCGACTTATTGTCACCACTAATACCGATGGTTGCTTTCTCACCTTTGTGGATACGGTGACTAAATGTATTCAAATAACCGTCACGGGCAAAACCCAACATGCCACGGATCGGATCGGAAAGATAAAATACGGCATCCGGAGAACGGAACAGTTCCGTACCCTTTGCTTCATTGGCTCCGTCAATATCAAATGTTACCAGATAATCGTAACCGATTTCACGGTGAGGAGTCTCGCTATTGGGAGCAACGGAAGCCTGTTCATACACCAATCCCGGTGTAGTACCGATACGGCCGAGTTGATTAACACCCGGAGCCTCACTGATGGCATTGCGTTGTTTATCAAAGTCAGCATACGGAACAGATACATCTTTTCCGGTCCACATCTTCACAGCCAAAGTCTGCAAAGCCGGATAAACGCGGTGATGAATATCTTTTGTCGAGATGCCATTGCCTACATGATCGTTCCATACGGCAAACATACCACCGAGGATAGACGGATCTTTCTCCGGGAAAACAGCCTTTCCAATCTGTACAGGAGTCCAATTTTCGTACAAATACTTCGTGTTCAGATAATCATAATAGTATCCGGCAGCCGGAACAATGTATACCAGCCCGTCAGGAATACTAATCAATTTATAGCCTTGCTCTATCATGTCTTTCGGGTTGGCATAGCCATTGTACCAAGCACTCATGATCACATTCTCCGATTTCACCGGTGTATCACCTTTGGCATGCGTCAGTGCTCCCCATACACAAGCCTGTTTGCCAAAGCTCTCTACATAGCGGATATAATGGTCGGTGAAAGCACGGAACTTCTCTACTACATCTTTTTTCTTATTTGAGTATTCGTCAGTACCGATATGCACTTTCTTTCCACGGAATACAGGTTCGTCCCCTTCCAGATACTCCTTAAATAGTCCATCCATAAACTTATACGTTTCAGGATTAAACAGATCGAGATGGTCCATGCCGTACTCTTTACTGCCGATCTCCGGTTTATAATGTGTAAAGGCAAGAGTATGCGCCGGAGCATCAATCTCGGGAATGATTTCTACGTAAAGGTTCTCAGCCAACTTTTGTAAATCGATAAATTCACGCTTGGTGTAATAGCCGTCTTCGGCAGCCAAGCCCGGATAAGTATCCGACTCCAAACGGAAGGCTGCATAAGTTTTCGACCAATCGTGCCCGAAGAACTGTTTAAAGCCATTATCATTCAAGTGAATCTGCAAAGTATTCATCTTGTAATAAGCCATAATCTTCACATAATCCTGAAGGAAAGAAAGAGGAATAAACTTTCGACCGCAATCTATCATAAAGCCACGCATAGCGTAGTCCGGAAAGTCACGCAAAGTACCTTTCGGGAACTGATGATTTTCGCTCTGTTCCGCAATCTGAAGCAGCGTACGGGTTCCCCAATATACCCCTATGCTTTCGGGAGCAGTCAGCAAGATACGATCGGTAACTTTCACCGTATAGCCTTCTTTGCCCAACTTCTTATCTGCACGAATGGCAAGAATAACATCACCGGCTCCGCCTTTACCTTGTACTACCTCCGGTTTGTGACCGAACATCGTTTCACAATCATCGGCCAGCATACGGGCAATGCGCAATAGTTCCGGCTGATTGGCAGGACAGACTATTTTTGTTGTTTCAGTCGGTACAAATGCCCCTTCGGCACCTTTCCACTCTTTCAGTTCGGGAATCACAAAAGGTTTGGGATTAACAACTGCACTAACGCCGGGACAAACCAGACATAGTGCCACAAGAATCATAAAGAATCGGTTAACAAATTTCATATCGTGTCGTTATAAAAGGGTTAATTCAACCGGACATCCGATTGTGGTACCAAAAGTAGTGTAAATCTACCGATTCTCCAACATTCTGTCTAAAATAAAAGAATGTTGGCACCCCGACAGACAAAAAGATCTATCTGTCGAAGTGCCAACGTGGGATCATTGTTTCCGCTGAAACGGTGACCTCATCACAAACAAAACAAACATCAAGCTGATGGGAATCATCAACTTGCTACAGAAGTCCTTCTCAGGGAACCTCACGGTCACTCATCCGTAGATTTTAAATATGATTGTCGGATAAATTGGGGATAGTAAACCAGAAAGTCGATCCTTCTCCAACTTCCGATTCCACTCCAATCGTTCCGTGCATACGCTCAATAATAATTTTACAAAGGGACAATCCCAATCCAAGCCCTTGGGTAAAGCTATCAAGTTTCACAAATCGTTCAAATATCACTTCCTTTTTATCGTTAGGAATACCACATCCGGTATCCGTCACATAAAACCTAATTTGACCATTCTCTTTCTCTTGATACCCCCAATGAACGGTCCCCTTTGTTGTAAATTTAATAGCATTATCCAATAAGTGCTCCAATATCTGTATCAGCCTGTCCCGATCTGTATAGATGTGAGCATTCGACTGCTCCCGATCCCAAGCCAAAACCAGGTTGTTCGTTTCTGCTTTGGGAACATACGTCAATTCCATCTCTTTCATCAATGAATCGAGGACTACATCCGAACCGACTATGTCCATAACGCCCGACTCAATATTGGAGAGATCGATAACATCGTTCATCAATCGCAAAAGATGCTCCGTATTACTCTGTATCAATCCGATATACTCCTGCTGCTCTTTTTCGTCATCTATGATAGAGAGCAAAGATGCAAAACCTACAATCGCATTCAACGGTGTACGTATCTCATGGTTCATATTAGCAATCAATGCCGATTTCAACCGATTGGCTTCTTCTGCTTTCTCTTTAGCTGCGGTCAGTTCTTCTTCCATAACCTTTCGCCTGGTAATGGACATCAGCGATCCCTCTACAGTCAACAGTCTGCCATTTTCATCAACTTTCCCGGGAATGGCATGCATTTCCAACCACTCCAATACGAATCCCTCTCTCTTTTTAGCCCAGAAACGAAGTTCGACCACCACTTTCTTCATTTTGCCTTTCAGTATCCCCCGACAAGCTTCAATCACCCGAAGGCGGTCTTCCTTATAGATGCCTTGATAAACACGCGCTATAGAAACCGGAAACGAATCATTATGAAAAATCTCCCATCCTGCAGGATCGTCCGACGGACGGGCATCAAACCATACCATATGCTCTGCCAATTCCCACTTCCATGGAAAAACTTCCGCGACCCCAAGCGTCATTAACAACTTGCGGTTCACTTCATTCAGCATCTGCTGAGTCCGCAACAGTTCGGTTTGTTTTTCTTGTTTCATTTAAGCCACTATTTATCGATGCATACGATATTCTGTAAGCGTCATTCCTGTGTGCTTTCTAAAAAAACGCCCCAGCGACGACTGGTTCGCAAAGTTCGTTTTAATAGATATCTCCTGTATATTCATGGTAGAGTTCTTCAACATGGCTTTGATCTCCAATATGGCATACTCTACAATCCAATCTTTTGCTGTCTTTCCGCTCGCCTCTTTTATCACCATTGACAGATACTTGGAAGTGATGCATAACTTATCGGCATAGAAAGCGACATCCTTGTGTTCCCGGTAATGCTGCATAATTAAACAGAAAAAATCATGCGCCAGCTTACTCTTACCCATATCCGATCCCCCTTTCATCAAATGAGACTTGCTGTAATATTCGTTATAGATATCCAGATAAAAGATTCTCAGTAACAACAATACAGACTCCCTCCTGAAAAAATGGGTAGGGTCTTTTGCCCGCTGTGAGAGTGATCCATAAAAAAGTTTGAACCGCTCAATCTCTTCTCCTGTCAATTCATACCAATAATGGCTTCTCATGTAAACAAAGAAAAGAGGAGAAAAACGACTGAACCCACTCAACGTATCATCAAAAAGCGCACGCGACAGCACAACTATATTACAAAGAAAATCAGGACTTAGTTCGGTTATCGAAACCAACTGCCCCGGCAGAATAACCGCCAGTTCATTCTTAGCAAGAATATGAATATTATCAAAGATACAGATCTTGGCAGTACCTCTCAAACACAAAATGATCATCCCAACTTCGGTGTAGGACGGAACAGACGTCACACGAATGTGCTTCATGTTCTCACAAACCATAAGTTCATCCCCCAATAAAGTCGTAGTATAACCATCCGTTATCAATTTCTCACTATCCCTGTTTGGCATCAGAATCCTTTCTTTGTTGATACAAAAGTAAAATAACTACATTAACCCCGTAACTACACAAGTCTTTTGGTATCATATTACAGAAATATGGAGCTACTTCTTGACATTTTTTTATAAACAAAATGTCCTTAGGACCTTAAACAACCTATTTTTTAGCTGTTTGTTCGCTTCGTTAATGTATATTGGATTCCGTTCATATCTTTAATATTTTAGGAAGAGGATAGAGGCAAAAAAGAATAGATTTCCTATTTTTGCAACCGAATATAACTATAGAAATAAAGACCATGCGTTATCTACTCTCAGCGCCTTCGCAGATAAAGGCCACTATCCAGCTTCCGGCGTCCAAAAGTATCAGCAATCGTGCCCTTATCATCCATGCTCTGTCAAAAGGAGACGATGTGCCTTCGAACTTGTCCGACTGCGATGATACGCAGGTGATGATAAAAGCTCTGACCGAAGGCAATGAAGTGATTGATATTCTTGCGGCCGGAACGGCCATGCGCTTTCTGACGGCTTATCTGAGCAGTACTCCGGGTATCCATACCATCACCGGAACGGAACGGATGCAGCAACGACCCATACAGATATTAGTAAACGCCTTGCGCGAACTGGGAGCCCATATAGAATATGTTCGGAATGAGGGTTTTCCACCCTTACGGATTGAGGGTAGAGAGCTCACGGGCAGCGAAATCACCCTAAAGGGCAATGTGAGTTCACAATACATATCAGCCCTGTTGATGATCGGTCCGGTACTGAAAAACGGTTTGCAACTCCGGTTGACCGGAGAAATCGTTTCACGACCTTACATCAACCTGACTTTGCAATTGATGAAAGATTTCGGCGCCTCGGCTTCGTGGACATCCGACCAGAATATCCAGGTTGATCCACAACCTTACCACTGCCTTCCGTTTACCGTCGAAAGCGACTGGAGTGCAGCTTCTTACTGGTATCAGATAGCTGCCCTGTCTCCCCAAGCAGATATAGAACTGACCGGACTGTTCCGCCACAGTTATCAGGGCGACAGCCGCGGAGCAGAAGTATTTGCCCGCCTGGGAGTGGCAACCGAATATACGGAAACAGGTATACGACTGAAGAAGAATGGCACATGTGTCGAACGGCTGGATGAAGATTTTGTTGATATTCCCGACCTGGCACAGACCTTTGTTGTGACTTGTGCACTGCTCAATGTGCCTTTCCGCTTCACCGGGCTGCAAAGCCTCAAAATAAAAGAGACAGACCGGATCGAAGCCCTTAAAACAGAGATGAAAAAGCTCGGGTATATATTGCATGACAAAAACGACAGTATCCTTTCTTGGGACGGTGAACGCGTGGAACAACAGACATGTCCCGTTATCAAGACTTACGAGGATCATCGCATGGCTATGGCTTTTGCTCCGGCAGCAATTCATTATCCGACAATACAAATAGACGAACCTCAAGTAGTCTCCAAATCATACCCCGGATATTGGGACGATTTGCGCAAAGCCGGTTTCGGCATCAAGGTCGGAGAGGAATAAGATAGACAAGACCTTTGCGAGACACACTTCGAAAGATATTGCGCCCTGCTCTCTCAAAGTTCCGACTTTGAGGAGCAGGGCGCAAAACTTCAAACAGATTCAACATCCGGAACAACCATAGGTCTCCTTGTCCGGATAACAATCCTTATCTCAATGGTTCCATTCGGAAAGAATAACTATAAACCGTATCCTTCCGGATTTCATAATGGGGACGCGGTCCCGGTCCGCAACTGGCATTGCCCAATCCACGCTGAATGCAATCTAAATTGAGAACAACCTCCGCACGGCGGATATCAGACAAATCATGTCCATATTTTACCTGCCATAAATCTTTATCTGTATAATGTTGGGCACTGAAATCCAACGTATCCGTTGCGGTGATCCTGAGTCCTTTCCCTTGTCCGTCTGTCAACGCCAGCCAGTGTGTATCTGTGCGTTCGCCCATTGTTTGCGCCCGCGCATAATGCTCGGCCATATCCATAACAGTCGTTTTGTAGCATCCCATGTAGGCTGCGTTCTTCCGGTCACGATAGTTCTCCATCGGACCGCGGCCATACCATTCGACTTGTTCCAGTGAAGGATTGAGGAACATTTGCAAGCCCAGACGAGGTAGATCGAAATTACTTTCTGTCGTAAAGTCGGCTGCCACATCGACCCTGCCGTTACTGTAAACCCGGTATCTGACTGTATACGGTATATTGACTTGCCCAACTTTGACCTCTATCTGAGACTGAACAGACGCCGACTTTCCATCTTCCGCCAGTTTCCAGTCAAAACCACGCAATACAACCACAGGCTGAATCCATTCGCGAGGATCATTACTGATGGAACGATACCAGTTCAACGCCGGTCCTTGCTGACCGTGTATCATGTTTTGTCCGTCATATCGGAGACCGATCATCATGCCTGTCTTTGAATCAAATGAAATCTCGGTACCCGGAGCACGGAAACGGATGTACTGACGTTCTTCTACCACCTGCAGGGAAGCAGAGAGTTCCGGAACCTCCGTTTTCTGTTTTCTCTCTCTTAGTAAGAACTGCTCCGTTGCCACTACATGTCCGGCTTTAGCCCAGACGCAGTCATGCTTCAACTTCACTTCCAAGTTGATGTGGTAATCGGCATCTTCCGTCAAGTGACGGAGATAAGGGATATGGATCGTACGGTGTTCACCCGGCTTGCCGTCAGGCAGCCCGAACTCCTCTTCCGCAACAGGCACCCCGTCTTTGAGGATGACATAACGCAGGTTGAAATGACGCATATTCAGGAATGAATAATGATTGCGTAACCCCACATTGTTCTCTCCCACTTCTTCAAAAGTCATATATTGGTATACCTTTTTCACTTCCCATAACTTAGGAGTAACTCTACGGTCGGGTGTCACCAGTCCGTTACAACAAAAATCATTGTCGTTGGGACGATCACCGAAGCTGCCCCCGAAATAATAACGGTCCGGCGCTTCTCCGGGTTTATTGATGCCTTGATCCACCCAGTCCCAGATACAACCTCCGATCATGCGTTTAGACTGATTGGCAATATAGTCCCAATATTCTTCCAGGTTACCGACAGCATTTCCCATGGCATGTGCATACTCACATAGAAAGAAAGGTTTATTGCGCGGCTCGTTGTCCTGAGCTATCATACTTTCGATAGATGGATACATCCGTGAGTCCATATCGGCAACATCATTCATTCCTTCATAATGGATGAACCGTGCGTCAATCTCTCTGGCAGCCTGATAAGCGGCCTCGAAATTGGGTCCTCCGCCCGATTCATTCCCCATCGACCAGAAGATTACGGAAGGATGGTTCTTGTCCCGTTCCACCATACGTACCACCCGGTCGACAAAGGCTTCTTTCCAACTTTCCCGCTTGGTCAGCATCATGTTGCCATGACATTCCAGATCGGCTTCGTCCATTACGTAAAGTCCATAGTAGTCAAACAGAGCATACATCTTCGGATCATTCGGATAATGACTGGTACGAATGGTGTTCAGGTTGAAACGCTTAAAGAGAAGAATATCCTCTATCATGCTTTCTACAGGTACCGCTTTACCGAAACGGGGATGAATATCGTGACGATTGGCACCCTTGAACAACACCAATGCATCATTGATATACACTTTATTGTCACGTATTTCAATTTTGCGGAAACCATATTGCTGGGTAGTTGCCTCGAGCACCTTGCCGGAAGCATCCAGCAATTCCAGATTCACAGTATATAGATAAGGTGTTTCGGCGCTCCAGAGTTGGGGATCACGAATACTTGCTTTTGCAGGCAGACAGATCTCTTTTCCGGCAGCCAGGTTACCGACCGCAGTTGTAAACGTACGCAAAGTTTTGCCACCGGCATCCAGCAGAGCTATGCGCACGGAGGCATTCACAGCAGACTTGCCATAGTTCTTCACGTCTGCTTTGACACATAAGTCGGCCTTGTCGAAACGGTCACTGATGACAGAAGTAAGATGCACGTCGCGCAGGCGAAGTTTCGGAGTCGCTACCAGATAGACATCCCGGTGGATACCGCTCAGGCGGAACATATCCTGGTCTTCCAGATAGCTGCCGTCACTCCAGCGATACACTTCGACTGCCAATATGTTTTTACCCGGCTTCACATACTGTGTGATGTTGAACTCGGCATCGTTGTTGGCACCCTGGCTATACCCGACTTTCTTACCATTGATCCACAGATACATAGCGCTGTACACTCCGTCGAAGTGGATAAACACTTCTTTATTCTTCCAGTCGGCCGGCAGAGAGAATTCCCTCCGATAGGAACCTACCGCATTAGGCTCTTTCTCTACCGTATATCCTCTCTGTCCCTGTATAAAGGGCGGATTGTTGCGTATCGGATAGGTGATATTGGTATAGATGGGGGTTCCGTATCCCAGCATCTCCCAATTGGAAGGAACCGGAATCTCTTTCCAGGCAGACACGTCATAGCCCGGTTTATAGAAATCCACCGGACGTTCGGAAGGTTGCTTCACCCAATGAAACTTCCAGTCACCATTCAGCAACAGATAACGGGAAGACTGATTGCGTATCCAAGGACGGGTGTACGAAGGATCGCTCTTCATCTCTTCCGTATCGGCAAAGGGGACAAACGTAGAACGCCCCTCTTCTTTGTTAACGGCAAATATCCGTTCATTCTCCCAGTCATTATCACTCCGGGTTTTAAAAGCCTCAGCCACCACTTTCAGATTCGATTTCACGATTTTCCATTGCTGGCTTATTTTCTGCGCATCCGGTTTGAGCTGGTAAACCGGCTCGGCCACAAGACCGGCATCCGGGAAGCCCAGGTTATAACCACTCGCTACACAGGTGAACAAATAATTCCCATTGGGCAAAGCCGTGATACGCCATTGCTGATTGGGATTTTCTTTATTAGGGTCCCATTGGATGACCGGACACTCCTTGCTTCCATTGCCGCTATTGTCAATTCCCAGTTCGGTGAGCGGACTGACAATGGAGTAGCAGCCGTCACCACAAGGAATCAGATTCCAGACCTGCGACTCTTTATGGGGTTCCTTTTTAGAAATAAATATCTTACCACCTAAATCCAGACTCTCCTGATTGTCCAGGACAAGTCCGTTCTGGGTATGGATCTCGTAGCTTTGCTTCGGATCGAACTCCTGGGCACGAACCATTCCTACTACCGACCACAGAGCAACGCTTACCAGAAACAGATGTTTAAAATTTAGCATACTATTGATATTAAGAAAAGGCAGGGAAGAAAACCAAGGGCTGTATCCGCCAACAAAACCTATGTCTGCCTGTGTGATACAGCCCAAACCTATATTCAACCCAACTACCTATTGTTTTTACTGAAATAAAGCCGATTGTTTGTACACTCCGAATGTATGGATAGCAGGACAGGCAAATCCGTCGAGGATACGAAGACGTACCTGTTTGGCTTTTACCGGTTCGAAACGTACGATCCATTTATACCCCACCGTCTGCTTATCGGTTGCTTCCGGTATCGGGGTCCAGTTACGGCCATCATTAGAGTATTCCACACTCCACTTCGTCGTGCGGTGTCCCAATTCGATCACTTCCTGAATCATCAGGCAGTCGAACTCTGTCTGCCGGGGAAGAGTGAAAACGATGTCCGAGGTTTTGGCTCCGTCTCGGCCGGCAAAATAAGTTTCCTTATTGTTGTCTGTCAGGAACTCCGGACGGAATTTACCTCCGCGTCCGTTCGTTGCTTTCACCTTGGCCTTAGCCAACAGATTGTTTCCGAAGGTTTCATCCAATCCCTGCTTCAACAAGGCAGCATGAAGTGAATCGGTAGGATGAATCAGTCCGCGACGATCAGGCGGGAAGTTGAGCAGCAACACACTGTTGTGACCGACAGAAGTGCAATAAATATCCCAAAGTTCCTTTACGCTTTTCACGCGGCTGTCTTCCTCAGCATGATAAAACCAACTGGGACGGATCGATACATCGGTTTCGGCAGGGATATATGCATCACCGCCTTTTACTCCTTCGTTCAGCCCTTCATAGTTCTTCCATTCATCTCTGACGCATACAGAGTCGGTAGTCGACCAACAAGGATCACCGGCTTTGCCGGACTCATTTCCCATCCAACGCACATCGGCAAAAGGATACGAGTTCTTGGTCCCGAAAATGACACAGTCCGGTTGCTTCTCTCGCACAATCTTATACCAATGAGTATAGACGGGAGTAGTCAGTTCGTCTGCTCCGGCACCGTCCCACCAAGTTTCCCAGACTTTTCCATAGTCACCCATCAATTCTTCCAACTGGTGACCATAATACTGCTTGTACTTCTCCGTAGTATAAAGGGGAGAAAGATGCTCGTGCCGGTCGTGCGGACCCAGATAGATGCCCGCCTTAATGCCATACTCCTCGCAAGCATCCACAAACTCGCGCACAACGTCTCCCTTTCCATTCTTCCAGGCAGAGTTCTTCACTCCATAATCCGTATATTTACTGGGCCAAAGGCAAAACCCATCGGCATGTTTGGCTGTAATGATGGCACTGGGGATACCGGCCGACTGAAGGGTACGCATCCACTGTCCGCAATCGAGGGCCGTAGGATTGAATATAGCTGCCGGAGCACGTCCGTCCCCTTCGTTTACATACTCCTCAAAGGTATTGATACCGAAGTGAAAGAAAGCGATCATCTCCCGGTTATACCACTCTACCTGTCTCGCACTGGGAGTCAGCCCGTAGGGTTCGGGGGCCTTTTGCCCCCATACAGGTACCGCTACAGCAGCGATTCCCGCCGCTAAAAAGAAATTTCTTAGATTCATGTGTTCGTCTATTTTACAGTTTTGTATATCAGAATAAATTAAGTTCGCTTATCGTCACATGCGGTCCGCCGTTCACGGCTGTGATGGTTACCTTCAGGTAGCGTCCATCTACAGCAGCGGGCAGGAAGGATCGGAACTCACCCTGTGCCGGAATATCTTTAAACTTAGCGGCTACCGTCCAGGTGGCATTATCATCGCTCACTTCCACAGTCACCTCTTTCGGCCCGTCATACCCCTCTTCACGTGCCTGGCAAGCGAATCCCTGGATATGGGTTGTTTTCTTCAGGTCAATAACAATCCAGTGAGGTGGTTGCGGATGCTGAGTACTCCAGTCGGTACCCCAGAAAGTATTCAGATCGCCATCCAGACAAGCTTCTTTCAGTCCGCTGTGTCCCCAATCGCCCTCTTTCGGCTCTTCGGACGAAGCACTCAATGCTTCCCATCCGGTACGGTCGAGCAACTCCATGTTGCTGGCATCCATCGAACCTCTGAAGATGAAGTAGATGGTCTGACAGCAATGATCGGCTACCGCTCCCTCCACCGAAGTAATGCTTACGGGCAGCAGATACTCCTTGAACGCCTCGATGTTACCTTTTGCATGAACCGTGATTACGGCTTCCTCAGACTTCGGTGTCCCGGCTTTTACCAATACCTCTTCAGTCAGGTCGTAAGCGGCTTCCGGCAGCAGTTCATATTCGGTTCCGTTCTTCGCGTTATACTCGTCTACCTTGCCCGGATCGGCTTGCAGATGTACCACAGCATCATTAGGCAGTCCGTATTCCGTCAGTTGCGGATAGGTTTCGGGAGTAACGGCCACATTAAAAGTCTGCACATACGGCTCGTCTTCAATGTAGAAATTGGCTTTCACGGCAGTTCCCGCATCGGGTATGTAGATGGTCAGATCGCTGTCATTGTCACTGCATCCCACTGTGCAGCAGAATCCGGCAGCCAGAATGGCTGCCTTCAGTATGTTCTGTTTCATGATTCTTCTCATTTTAAATGTTTATTCCCATCCGGGATTATTGGGTAACAAGTTCGGATTCATCGTTGTCTCGTCGATAGGCAACGGATGCAGATAGAGTTTATCGTCCCATTTGCGGGTTGTCCTGTCCGGATAAACAATCAGCAGATTGTCCTGCGTCAATTCACGGGAGAAGGAGTCGTACTGCTCTTTCAGCTTATCCGATACTTTCATTCCAAGCATACTCTTCGGTGCTTCCAGCAACTTGCCGGCTTTCCAGCGTACAATGTCATCCCAACGGAAGCCTTCGCCTACCAACTCGACTGCACGCTCGCGGCGGATTTCGTAAAGCAGCGGAGAGAGTTCATAACCATAATCCGGCCAGTTCGGATCGGTGAAACCGACATTTACTTTCAGATGCGGCATTTCTACACGGTCTCTCAGTTCATTGACAGTCTGGTCCAATACCTCCTGGGTACATTCACCCAATTCGGCTTTCGCCTCGGCATAGTTCAACAGCACCTCGGCATAACGGAAGATAAACACATCCAGTGTAGACTGCCCGATGTTCCACTGTTCGGGATCGGTAGAGTGATACTTCATCACGTAATATCCGGTAGTACAATATTTGGTATCTATTATGGGAAGGGCATTGAACTGTTTCGTACCATCGCTCAGCACCTTAAAAGGAAGTTCCGGATTATCGATCGTCTGGCGCAGGCGCGGATCACGCTGCATCAACTCATCCATCGGCATGTCGGCCTCCTCGTATCCCGGACTGACTGCGGTGGGCAGACCATCGGCACATAGGTATTGTTCGAACATGGCACGGCTCAGACCTGTATACGACTCTTCCATCTGGCGGGTGTTGTTGTGCATCAATAGCTTGGTGATATAAACCCTGGGCATGATACACTCGCTATTGGAGGCTAAATCTTCCTGTACAAACAGGTTGTAATAATCCTGTAAAGGCTTATCGGTCTTATAGATGGAGTAACCTCCCTCTTCGATCACCTGTGCGGCTGCATCAGCTGCTTCACGATACAACTCTTCGTAGTCGCCCAGTCCGTGATACTTACGGAAAGACGCTTCGTAGAGGCAAGCTCTCGACTTGAAAGCCAACGCAGCATACTTATGCATATTGCCGGTTTTGGTTTCATTAGGCTTCGGAAGGTGTTCGATGGCAAAATCGAGATCTTCCAGGATGTGTGTGAACACGACTTTTCTGGAATCACGTCCCTTGTACAGTTCTTCGGAGTCCATCTGCAACTCGGTTTCATACCAGGGCACATCGCCAAAGCGTTTCACTTTGTACACATACTCCCAGGCACGGAAGAAGCGGACCACGGCTACCGAACGGTTAATCTGGCTTTCATCCCCTTTCACCTGTTTGTAACGAGCCATAAAATAGTTGCAGGAACGGATGTTTCCCCAGTCTCCATTTCCCCATCCGCCACCGGAAGTAGGAATCGTTTCAAGATTGAAGATCCAGGTCTTCGGTTTCTCGTTCACGTAACAGTCCGATTCATCATCGGCACCAGGTCCCTGCGCCCCCGGTAAAATACCGTAAAAGCCGTTGGCATAAAGTTCAAGGTCTTGTACACTTGTCCAGAATTTCGGATCCGAGAGAGAATCTTCGGGATACAAGTCCAGTAAATCGGAGCAGGAAGAGAACATGGAAGTACATGCCACTGCCGCTATCAGTAATATCTTATTCTTTTTCATAATCGTTATCGTATTAGAGGGTAATGTTTAATCCGAATGAAACAGACTTAGTCAGCGGATAAGTGCTGAGACTCACTGTTTCGGGGTCGTATATGTCAAACAGGTGATCGAACGTCAGCAGGTTTTGTCCGCTTACGTAAAAACGCACATGATCTATCTTCCACTTGGCCAGGAGCGCTTTCGGCAAAGAATATCCCAATGTGATAGACTTCAGGCGCAGATAAGCGGCATTCTGGAGATAACGGGTCTGCGTTTCACGGTTACCGGTCACGTTGTCGTAGGTAGACCGGGGGAAGTAAGCATTGCGGTTATCTTCGGTCCATGAGTCGAGTGCATGTTTGAAAGGTACATGCCATTCGTTGCCGAAGCCCCAGAACTGGTTGCCTCCCAACACTACATCCTTCTTGCCGATGCCCTGGAAGAATACATCAAAGTCAAAGTCGCGCCACTGCAATCCGCCTTTAATACCATAACTGTAACGCGGTTCGCTGTTACCGATAATCTTTTGGTCACCCGGATCGTCAAGCGTATTCTTTCCCTTGTTTATCTTGCCGTCACCGTTCAGGTCTTTGTACTTCACATCACCCGGATACCAGCCACCGCCATAGATCTCCGACTGATCGGCATGGGCACTTACCTCTTCTGCCGACTGGAAAAGTCCTTCGGTTACCAATCCCCAGATCTCACCCCACTTTTTGCCTACATAATGGGTAGAGAGCAAATTCTGCGGATTATTGAACTTCGTGATTTCTGCCTGATAGTCGGACAATACGAAACTTACGTCATACGAAAAGTCTTTGTTCACCCGGTCTCTCCATCCCATTGAAAGCTCCCAACCGGTTGTTTTCAGGTCGGCAGTATTGGCCTGCGGAGCTCCTGTTCCCAGTACGGCAGGAAGCGGTGTACCGTTGGTCACCATATCGAGTGTCTTCCGCATGTACCAGTCGAAGGTTCCATACAGGCGGCTGTTCAGCAATGCCCAGTCGAGACCCAAGTCAATCTGGCGTACAGTCTCCCAAGTCAGGTAAGGACTGACGATACCGCCGGGACTCACGCTGGCTATTTTCTTTCCGTCCACCAGGTATCCCATCTCGCCATTGGTGCCCATGGTAGCGATATAAGGATAGTCGCCGCCAACCGACTGATTGCCCAACGAACCATAAGAGGCCCTGATCTTGAGTTCATCTACAATCTTCTTGGCAGGTTCGAAGAAAGCCTCGCTCGAAATTCTCCAGGCAGCCGATACGGAGGGGAAGAATACGAAACGCTTGTCCTTGGGGAACTTGGAAGAACCGTCATAACGTCCGTTCAACTCCAGAAGATAGCGTTCATCGTAGTTATAATTGATACGGGCAAAATATCCCATAGTGGCCCAGGAGTGCTGGCCGCTCCCGTTGTACTTCTCTCCATAAGCCTGTCCCAGACCGGCAAGATCATTACTGATCAGGTTCTCGCGTTCGGCATTGAACCAGCGGTAGCTCTTGGTTTCGTAATTATATCCCAGCAACAGTTTAATGTTGTGTTTACCCAAAGACTTGGAGTAGTCGGTATAGGCATTGAACGTCTGGTAATAGTTGTCGTCGGTGGTAAACTTCACGCGGCTCGGAGTGGTATGCGGGAATACGGTTACAATGTCCGGATTGGCCGTATGCTCCAATATCTCTTTACCGTGCTGCTTCTTCGAGAGGATATACATATTATAGGTATAGTCCACATTGATGGTCCAGTCCTTCAGCGGAGTGATTTTTAAACCGCCGGTCAGCCAAAGGTCGTTCTCCTTATTCTTGCGCTCGCCCGAAATGGCCTGGGTAGCCACCATATTCGTCCAACTGCCCTGACCGGAAAAGTTTCCGTCCGGATGATATACCGGCATCATCGGACGAAGGTCGGCACCGTAGAATGCACTGTTGATCTGTGCTGTCTCGTCACTGTTGTTACTTCCGTAAGGAGCATCCCGGTAAGTGTTGTTGTAGACGGTCTTCAACCGCACCTGCAACCAATTGGTGACGTCCGAAGTCAGGTTCAGGTTGACATTGAAACGGCGGTACTTATCGTCATAATGTTTCAGTGTTCCCCCTTGGTCGAGGAAACCTATCGAACCGTAATAGGCGGTCTTGCCCGAACCTCCGTTGAGAGACAGGGTGTACTGCTGCATCAGGGTGTTGTCTTTGATGGTTTCATCTATCCAGTCGGTGTTGCCGCAATACAGATACTTGTTGGGATTGGACGGATCGATGAATACCGGCAGATTGTGTTTCGGGTCGGTATAATAGGCATAGATATGATCCATATAGTTCTTATCGTAGTAATCGCCTCCACCCGAGTTGCGGTTGGTCAGATTATGGAAATTGGCAAATGTCCACGAATCCATGTACTCCGGTTTACGTGTAGGCGAATTGACAGACCAGTTGGACGAGAACGAGATCTTGGCTTTCTCGTCTTTACCTTTCTTGGTGGTAATCAGCACGACACCATAGGCTGCCTGTGTTCCGTAAATAGAAGCCGAAGCCGCATCCTTCAATACCGATACGCTTTCCACATCGGCCGGATTGATCATGTTGGGATCCATCTGCACACCATCGACCAGTACCAAGGGTCCGGAAGAGTTTATAGATGTAGTACCACGAACGTTGAACCCGTATCCTTTGCCCGGTGCACCGTTGTCGGCGGAAATGTTCAGGTTACCGATCATACCCTGTAGTCCCTGGCTAAGATTGGTGATCGGGCGACTCTCCAATGTCTCTGCCGAAACACTGGCTACGGCTCCGGTGAGGTTGGCTTTCTTTTGTGTACCATAACCCACCACCACGACTTCGTCCAAGGTTTTGCTGTCCTCTTTCAGGGTGATCTGCAGACGGGTCTTTGCGGAAACGGTCACGACTTGTGTTTCCATTCCAATAAAGGAGATCTCAAGTTGCTCTCCCTGTTCCGCTTCAACCGAGAAGTTACCATCCATATCGGTGATTGCTCCACGTCCGGGAGCACCCTTTACCAATACAGAAGCCCCGGGAAGCGGAGAACCCGTGACGTCAAGAACACAACCGGTTATTTTCTGTTTCTGCTGTTCTACCTGCACCACTCCGGCAGATGCTGCATTGTAGCTGTGAGAAGCAAGGCAAGGTTGAAGTCCCATACCCGAAAGAAGGACAAACATCCCTGAAATCCTTACGGCTCTTTCTACTAATTTTCGTTCTCTCATAATAATAATGAATTAAAATTAACATTAGGAATCAAGCAAGGCGTTGCTGACTCTTTTTAACTAAAGACGAAAGCAAAGGTATCTCCATGGTCTTAAGAGAGGGATTAAATAAGGGTTAACGAAGCGATTAACCTCTCATATTTCTTGTTAACCCGACCCTACAGCAGTCCAGACATTGACTTCCACTCATTAAAAAATACACAAAGATAGCACAAAGAAGAACCAAGGTTTCAGAAAGACAGCAAAAAGCCTTTTCCGTTGACGAGGTCTTCTTCCAAAAGAGCTCAACCGGAAGAGAAATACGGCAAGAACCGGGTTGTTGAACACGAAAAACCGGGGTAACCGACCTTCAAAGCCTCGATCGGAGATGAAAAGTACCTTACTTTTCGGAAAAAGAAGGAAGCATTTGGTCAGAAAGAAGTAAGCATTTTCGGAAAATGCTTACTTCTTTTCTAAATATCTCTATATGTTTTGGCAGTTATCATATATTGTTCCGGAACAAAGGCTCTGAGAAGCCCGTTCTACTTCCGGTTGGTCTGTTGAAGAAGTCCTGTTTGATGTATCAAAAGGACAGGCATTCTTCTCTAAAGCGAACACAAGGTATGCGAAGAGGCTCGTCACCGTCTTTAATTAGCAAGAACAGGTATCTATACCATCAGAAAGATAAACCGATAAACGAAATGGCGGCGTTTTTCCGGTCATGCCCCGCCCGACGGCCGAAAAAACCAAAAGCAGAGAGGTTGCTTTATCATTTTGACAAACTGACAATCGGGAGGGAATCTCAGACCTTGATGTCAGCGAAAGCTATGCCGTACTCCTCGTTCATCACCCGTCTATAATCTTTCGTAAACGCGGCATAACGCCTGATGGCTTCCTCCTGGTTGTTCTGCTTCCGAAGGGCACAAACGGTATAAGCAAGTGCCAGATCCGACAAAGGATCGGCTATAAAGAGGATGTTACAAAGACGGATGACGATACTGAACCGGGCATCCCGGTAAGCCAGTTCCAACTGGCCGGGCAGAAGAGAATGGATCAGCGTTTCCACTTTCTGTTTGTAGTAATCGAAAAGGTCGGACTCGGCGGCGGGTATGAACTTACCCCGCAAAAGTATTTCCAACCATTCCGCACGTATGGCACCGGGAGTCTCTTTTTTCTTTTTCTCCGGAGAGGTAAGGTTCATCAGACGAATGTAATCGCAATAAAACTCTTCGCCAAACACCATGCAGAAGTATCCGTTGCGGTATACGAGTTCGATGCCGTCCACATCCTGCAATATCTTCCTCACATGATTCATGGAAACTCCTTTGAGGTTCTTCACATTGCTGCCGGACTTATCGGGCCAGAATATCTGATTCATGTCAGACGAAAGCACTCCCCTCTTGCCTACACTGTTCAGCAGAATATACAAAAAGATAGTACGCAGCTTGGGACTGAGCATATAGGTAATGTCACGTCCGGCATTATCGAGAATGGTAAACATGCCGAAAAGGAAAATAGCATTCTTGTCGGGCGGCAATACCGCCGGCAATTCTTCCCACTCGGAAGGCTCTTTCTCAACTTCTTCTTCTTTCACTTCCGGTGACTCCACAGCCGGAACTTCCGATATATCGGACACTTCTTCCGGACGTACTCCGGCAGATGCGGTCTCGGCAGACATCCTGTCCCGCCTCCGCTTATGGTGCATGATGCCCCATACACAGGCCGCCAACAATAATACTCCACCCACGACTGCTCCCAGCAGACCGGCATTCAGGGCATTCCGCCTCCGGCTATAGTATTCCACATCGTCCAATGTAACCGGCGGAGCAGACAGGGAGTATAGACGGGTAGTCACTTGCCCGTGCTTCTCGAACTCTTGGACGGAACAATAGAACTCATTTAATTCTTCATTGAAGTATAGATTGGCGTTGGTAGCAATCTCTTCCGAAACAATGGGAATACTGTCTCCCACCGCTTCACACTCACCGTCACGCACAGACAACCGGTACAACTGCAAAGTGGAATTGGGCAGATATTCGGGATATCCCAGGAGGAACAGGTGTTTTTCATCGGCAGAGAGTATCATATTACGGGGTACCACCCGATTGACCGCCGGTGCTTTCGCTTCCCAGAGTTTCTGCACCGAACGGGTCTGCATATCTATCCGGTATAAATCGTACAGATAGTTGCGCCCTACATTCTGATCACCGGCTTCGTTGCCCATGCCTCCGTAGAGGTATACCCGCTTGTAATCATTGCTCACAGCCATGCCCGAAAAGTAACGGGGAATCACCCGGTCGCCGGAGAAGGCCAGTGTATCCCAACGACAGGTATTCAAATCGTACGCCAGGAACGTATTGCTGTACCTACGGCTTCCGTAACCGCCAAACAGGAAAAACTTTCTTTCGCCCGGATGAAAGAATCCGCAATGATGATGGAGCTGTTGGCAAAGATAGTCGGAACTGGCCGGACGCCACTCTTTGGTAGTAAGATCCAGCACCGCCACCATGGCATCGCCATGCGAATCGGCCACTTCATAAGTATACAGCTCACGGGATGCCTCATCCAGAAAGTTCATACCCAGGCGAAGCTGAACCGGAAGAGGGGTCTTATAAGGTGTCTTCGATAATTCGTGCGTGTAAAGGTCGAACGCGGACAGAGAGTCCTGATTAAAGAAGAGGATGTTCTGGTGTGTCTTGTCAAAGTTAAGACCGGAAGGCGTGGAAGAATAGTCCGTAAAAAGTTCTTTCCAGTAGTAGGACTGATTAATCAGCCACACAGGATTGGTGACCTGTCCCACAACATGTCCCCGGCTGTCGTGCACATCTTCTCCGCTGCTCTCGTTCAAAGGAAATATCATGATCTCTTCACCGTCGGTAAGAGACAAGTTACGGATGGCATACGAAGCCACATCCAGGATGTATTCGCATTTACCAAAATAAATATGCGGTGAGAATCCTGTCGGCTCCAGTCCCAGGTTGGAGATCTCCTTGCTCCGCTTGCCAATCGTAATTCGGGCACAGTCTGCGGGTATATCCAAAGCTATGGAAACAGGCAACCAGCGGTGATCATAGTCTTCCTTATCCAGTTCGAAAGTACAAAAGATACGTTTGCCGTCTTCGTTGAAGGAGAAAGAACAACGGTCGCCGGGTTTGTGCAGATACGTAAAACTATAAGTTTTCCCGGCATCCCGGTCTTCCAGATAAAGGATGTAACCGGGACTCTCCACATTCCGGACCAGATAATCAAAGGAGATACGGAAAGCGTTGGTGAAAGTGCGCTCGTGCCCTTCACGCAATACAGAATAGGTGGCACGCTCACTAATCCGCTTTTCGTTCCCATAGAAAAGAAGTCCCTGCGAAAAGCAATCGACTATGCAAAGCCACATCATTCCGATAGCAAACAAACATCCCAACCTTCTCATATACTGTTCTTCGATAAATGCGTCATCCGTTTCATAGTGCAACAAAAATACGAAAAATTATAGAATTGGCAAACGTATGCGCCGATTAGTGCTCGTTGGAGTAAGAGTAAGGCAAGTCTTTCTTCTGAGTACCGCGCCGGGAATCGGGCACGCTGTCCATCCATAACACCAGCTCTCCTCCGGAAGTAAGCTCACGGTGCGTCAGGTAGTTACGGGTAAATTCACTTTCATTGAGCAGGGCTTTCCCGATATACCGGTTCGCCGGGCTATTGCCTTCCGCCTTCACTGTGAAGTTCTTTCCGTCGGGCAAATGTAATGTCAGTTTCGGGAAGAGCGGAGATCCCATGGCATACTCCGGAACACCGGGACAAACCGGATAGAATCCCATGGCGGAAAAGACATACCAGGCGGAAGTCTGCCCATTATCTTCGTCACCGCAGTAGCCTTTGCTGCCGGAGTGATAAAGCTTATCCATCACTTCGCGGACGTGCTTCTGGGCCTTCCAGGGCCGGCCGATATAGTCGTATAGATAGATGGCATGTTGCACAGGTTGGTTGCCATGTGCATATTGCCCCATGTCAAGAGCCACCATCTCGGCTATCTCGTGGATAACAAAACCGTAAGTACCGTAATTATAGGTATTGGGAGCTGTAAACATAGAGTCGAGACGGGCTTCCATCGCTGTATGTCCTCCCATCAATCGAGACAAGCCTTCGGGATCATGCAGCACACTCCACGTCCAGTGCCAGGAACTGCCCTCCGTGAAAGGGCCTCCCCATTCCGTCGCGTCAAAAGCGTCTCTCCATTTCCCATTGGCATCTTTTGCCCACATGAATCCATAGTCGGGATAGTAAAGGTTCCGGTAGTTGAGGGCTTTCCGGTAATAGGTATCGGCAATCTCCTTCCGGCCAATGGAGTCGGCAAAACGTGCGACACACCAGTCGGCATAAGCATATTCAAGGGTCTTGGCCGTGGCCTCGTGCACTTCGGGATAGGGAACATAGCCTAAACGGTCATAGTACCCGAATCCGTCACGTCCCACCGAGCTGATTCCGGGATGCCGGGCCTCGGTCTGATGAATCATTGCCTCAAGAGCTTTCTCCGGACAGATGGTACGAATGCCTTTCATCCATGCGTCTGTCAACAAGGAGATGGAATTATTACCAATCATACATTCCCGGTGGCCTGGACTCGCCCACTCGGGCATGAACCCACTTTCATCGTAAGCATTGAGGATGGATTGGGTAACCCGCTCGGAAACTTCCGGATATAATAAGGTAAACAAGGGATGGACGGCACGGAACGTATCCCAGAATCCATTATCGGTATACATATAGCCATCCTGTATCTTCCCATTGTAAGGACTGTAATAGACAGGTTTCCCCTGAGCGTCGAACTCATAAAATTCGCGGGGGAAGAGCAGGGTCCGGTAGAGGCAAGAGTAAAAGGTACGCAATTGCTCCTCGCTGCCTCCCTCCGCTTCAATTCGTCCCAGATAACTGTTCCATTGTTTTCGGGCTTCTTCTCTCACCTGGGCAAGGCTCTTGCCTCCCACTTCGCGACTGAAATTGACAAGCGCCTGTGCAGGACTTATGAACGAGGAGGCGGTACGGACGGTTAATTTCTCTCCCGCCGGCACATTAAACCTGAGGTAGGCACAAGTATAATCACTCTCCAACGTCGGCCGATGGCGCATCAGTGTATCTCCGTCATACACGCCTTCTTCTGCAATGGGATGGCTGAACTCTATTCGGAAATAGTTGGCAAAGTTATCCGGTACCCCGCCATTGTGATTACGCGCCA
Source organism: Bacteroides fragilis NCTC 9343 (assembly GCF_000025985.1). Lineage (NCBI taxonomy): Bacteria > Pseudomonadati > Bacteroidota > Bacteroidia > Bacteroidales > Bacteroidaceae > Bacteroides > Bacteroides fragilis. The sequence continues at coordinate 792,087 of NC_003228.3, read as the reverse complement.
CACCGGTCACGCACCGATTCTCCCGGTCAATCGTCAACGCACTTCCACCGTTGTAGGCATCCACAACGATATACTGGGCAGAGTCCTGCGGAAAGGTGACTTCGAATACCGCTCCGCGTGAAGTAGCGGAAAGTTCTGTCCGGAGTCCGTCGGCAAACGTAACGCTGTAACTGTAGGGAGCCGCCGCCTCTTGGGTATGTGAGAAAAGTACTCCCCGTTCTTTATGATCCATCTTCAGCACACCGGACAGCGGCATAATAGAGAAAGTACCGTAATCGTTAATCCACGGACTGGGCTGATGGGTCTGGCGGAACCCCCGTATCAGGCTGTCGGTATACGTGTACATCCAGCCGCTACCGTTCTCTCCGGTCTGCGGACTCCAGAAATTCATTCCCCAGGGAACCGCCACCGCAGGATAAGTATTCCCATGTGAAAAAGCATAAGTAGACTCCGTCCCCATCAGAGGATTCACATAGTCTACAGGGCTGAAAGACTCTTTTTGTTGTACACACGAAGCCAGTAAAAGGGCTGCACCGACAATTAGGATAGTTGAAAAATTCTTCCTCATAGCTTAATTTTATTTTCTAACAGAGGCTGTGGTGAAAAGAGTTTCGACACATCCCCCTTGCATTTTATTTAGGACGCAAAACTAATGAGGAAGGGTTAGGAGGAGGGTTAATTCCCGGTTAACCTTCTTGCGAAAAGTCATTAACCGGGACTATTTTCTTCTTGCGACCTGCAAATTGGATTGCCGTGCATAGCCAATCCTGAAATTAAGGGGGTTCGGATCACCCAGTTGATAGGCATCGCGCAATTGCGGCTGAAGATACTGAGAGAAAGTGGAGATCGGCTTGTAGAAGGTACCGTACAAAGTAACCGACCACACCTCCGGATCAAAACAGGACAACGGAATGGAAGAGTCATCTTGTACAACAGCAGACGATTTCTGAAGAATCGTCTCGCGTATGCGCGAAAAAGCAGGTTCGTGCATCAGATAGGAAGCCGACTTGACAAATGTTGCTGTGGTCTCCGCATCAAAACGGTCCATAAACGCCTGTAACGGTCGGTTGGCTTGCAACCCCTCGTTACTGATATCTGTGCAGAAATAATAGAGGGTCTGCAATCGGGAAGCGCCCGGACGGAAAAACCGGACTTCCATCCCTGCACTGCATGTGTTCCGGATGGTATCCCCCTCTTTTCTTTCGAAAAGATCTCCGGTTTCCGATAACCACACTTCCTGAATGCTGACTATCTTACGGTTCCCCCGGGCCATCAATAACGAATAGATGGGGACAACCCCGTCGATGGTATCATTGGCCAGTTCCTTATCCATATCGTTAAAGAAACTCAGATTGAGTACGTTCGATACGGCATTCTGATACAACCGGTAAGTTTCGGCAGAAGGATGCTTCACTTTCGGAGCAGTGCCGGCAGGTTCCAACCCGATCAGTACATAAGTGTCCATCTCGGGGAAGAACGCATTGGCAAACAAAAAGTCAGGACCGCCAAAAGGATAAAACAGAGTATGGCAACGAGTATTGATGTCTTCCAGTTCCGTCTGTGAGAAAGCTACCAGCCGGGGAGCCGTCTGCCGGAAAACATTCCATATCTGATCCATGTAACGGGCATGGTTCTTCCATTCCTTGGTCCGAGTCAGTGCGTAAAGCTTTCCGCTTGCTTTATCAACCGGCAAACCTGCAAGTACGCAAGACGCATCATTCAGGGCTTTATCAGGAACCAGCTTCGCAGAGTCATTGGAAGCAATCCTCACCCGGGAAGCATTTTTTCCTGCATTGCCGGAAGAGGCCGCCCCCTGACAACAAGCAAACAGCACTCCCAGCATAAAAGAAAGTAATACGGTTTTTACACAATTAGTTAGTTTAGTTTTCATTTCGTTCTTAATAATCCTTTTCGTTAGCCAGATTCCAGACGTTAAGGAAAGAGGCCTTAGATATTTCAACCACTTTATCCCAATTCAGACGGTCTGCATGGTCAGAAGGCTGATGGTAATCGGGATGACCGTCGGTATGATACCAAATGATGGGAATACCGGCTTTGGCAAACGAGCCGTTATCACTTCCACCCACCGGCTTGTCCCAAGGGCGGTAATTGGGTTCTAACTGCAAGCCGTACTTTTTAATGTCTTCTTTCAGCCAACGCCCGAAAGCCGGATTGGCTTCTGTATAGAAATAAACCACATGCTTGGGATTTTGCGGCTGATTGTTGCGGCCAATCATATCAAAGTTCAAATATCCTTTGACCTGATTAATGAACGGACACTCCTGCACAAAGTATTTCGATCCGAGAAGCCCTTTCTCCTCTCCGTCCCAAAAAGCAAAAATTACATTCCGTTCCGGTTGCTGTCCGCTTACCACAAAAGCCTTGGCTATTTGCAACACCGCCGATACTCCGGAAGCATTATCATCGGCACCATTGTAGATCTGGTCGCCATCCAAAGCGGGATCAATGCCCAGATGGTCGAAATGTGCACCTACTATCACGTATTCATTCGTCTTCTTTCCGGGAATCATACCCAATACGTTGTTCATAGACAACTTCTGATGCACCACTTGTTTCAGTTTGGCAATGGAGTCAGGGTGCACTTCCAGTCGTCCTTTCTGCTGGCGTTCTTTCCGGTAAGCATCAAACGGCTGATAATAGCTCTCGCCTAACGGACGGATACCCATTTCCTTCAATAGCGAAGCGATATACCGGGCAGCTACACGTGAACCGTGAAATCCGGCTTCACGTCCTTGAAGTTCATCATCGGCCAAAAATCCGATATAAGCCTCGGCAGCCTGGCGGTTAATACTTTTAAGCCCCTTTTCGACCGGGGTCTGAGCACATAAGGTAGTGGCAACACACCACATAAGGACAGTAATCAGGTGTTTTCTTTTCATGATCGGGATGTTTCTGTTTTAGTTCATTTAGCACATTGCAAGGACAAATATACGGAATAATACAAATTAATAAGTACCTTTGCGAAAATTTGATTCGTAATTATGTGGATACTTATAGTTGGTCTGGTGTTGCTCGCCATCGTGGCAATGATTGCCGGGTATATCCGCAACAAAAGACTGCAGAAGAAAATAGATAACGGAGAACTGGACAGTTTTCCGGAAGTAAAGGAAGTCGACGTAGAGTGCTGCGGACAGCACGAAGTTTGCGAACGTGACAGCCTGCTGGCTGCCGTCAGTAAACAGATAGAGTATTATGACGACGAAGAACTGGATACATTTATCGGCCGGGCACCCGAAGATTATACACCGGAAGAGGCGGATAAATTCCGCGATGTCTTTTATACAATGCAGGACACCGATGTAGCCGGATGGGTACGTAGCCTGCAACTGAGGGGGATCAGCCTTCCTGATGAAATAAAAGACGAAGTGTTTCTGGTAGTCGGCGAACGGAGAATCCATCCCTGATCCGTCTGTTCCCTCCACACTCCTAACTGCTGAACCGTATGAATTTACTACAATATACATTTTTTCAACACGCTCTCCTGGGGAGTCTTCTGGCAAGCATTGCCTGCGGCATTATCGGCACGTATATCGTGACTCGCCGGTTGGTGTTCATCAGCGGCGGTATCACCCATGCCTCTTTCGGCGGCATCGGACTGGGATTGTATGCAGGCATATCTCCCATTTTATCGGCTGCTGTCTTCTCCGTTTTATCGGCTTTCGGGGTAGAGTGGCTCAGTAAACGGAAAGACATGCGCGAAGATTCGGCCATAGCCATGTTCTGGACGCTGGGTATGGCACTGGGAATCATGTTCAGCTTTTTGTCACCGGGATTCGCACCCGATCTTTCAGCCTATCTGTTTGGCAATATCCTCACGATCACACAGACGGACTTACTCATGCTGGGCATTCTTGCCATCTTGCTGATCCTGTTCTTTACCCTGTTTATCCACCCGATCATATACGTGGCTTTCGATCGTGAATTTGCCCGTTCGCAAGGCATCCCGGTCGTAGTGCTGGAATATATCCTGATGATGTTCATTGCCCTGACCATCGTTTCCTGTCTGCGCATGGTGGGGATTGTACTGGCAATCTCGTTACTGACCATTCCGCAAATGACAGCCAACCTGTTTACGAACAAGTTTAAACGCATTATCTGGTTATCGATTGCCATCGGCTATCTGAGTTGCCTGGGAGGTCTGCTGATCTCTTACCGCCTGAATGTTCCTTCGGGAGCATCCATCATCTTCTTTTCTATTCTTATCTATATTGCCTGTAAGATAGGAAAGAGCCTTTTCAGAAAGAAACAATAAACCAACATACAAGTATGGAAATCAAGATTCAATCACTGGAACAAATTCACGAAGCTGCCCGCGAGTTCATCTCAGCCATGGGCGATAACACGGTCTTTGCACTCTACGGAAAGATGGGAGCAGGTAAAACGACTTTTGTCAAGGCACTTTGCGAGGAGCTCGGAGTATCGGATGTCATCACTTCACCGACTTTTGCCATTGTAAACGAATACCGTTCGGACGAGAACGGAGAACTGATCTATCATTTTGACTTCTACCGGATCAAGAAGCTGAGCGAAGTATACGATATGGGATACGAAGACTACTTCTATAGCGGTGCACTTTGTTTCATCGAATGGCCGGAGCTGGTAGAAGAATTATTGCCGGGAGACGCCGTGAAAGTAACCATTGAGGAACTGGAGGACGGAACAAGAAAAATAGTGATCAACGACTAATCATCCGAAGAATGGCCCCTCAATATTTTGTACAGGGAATATTTGCCACCGCAGGGCTCATAGCCCTGCTGGCATCTATACTCAACTGGAACTGGTTCTTCACCGCTCAAAATGCACAACTGATCGTACGGAATGTCGGTAGAAGACGTGCCCGGCTGTTCTACGGACTACTGGGAGTCATTATGATAGGTATAGCTGTCTTCTTCCTCAATACGCAACCCGTATCAGAGTAACTGGCGCGATTTCATTTCCAGATATTTATTGATCACATCAATCGACAGCTTATCAGGAGTTGTCAGCAGCGAGTAAATGCCATGCTGTTTCAAAGTTGACACAATCAGTCTCTTCTCGAACGCAAACTTCTCTGCGATGACATGACGGTAATAGTCCTCGGTAGTCACCGACTTGCCCGCTATATACTCTTTCAGATCGGCATCCTCAAAGAATACAACCAATACTCTGTGTTGCCGCGCCAATTGTTGCAGGTAAACTAATTGCCGGTTCAGGCTGGTCATATTACTAAAATTGGTATAAAGCACCAGAAAGCTACGTTTATTCACATGCTTGCCCAAGTGCCCGCATAAGGCAGAAAAGTCCGTTTCACCAAATGTTGTTTCCTGTTTATAGAGGTTCTCAAGCAAAGTCTGCATCTGACCGACTTGTTTGGAAGCAGGAACAAACGTATCGAAATACTCGTTAAACGTAACCAGCCCGGCTTTATCGTCCTTCCGCATAGCTACATACGAAAGCACCAACGAGGCATTGATGGCATAGTCCAGCAATGTCATGCCACGGAAAGCCTGCTGCATCACACGCCCTTTATCGATCACGCTGTATATCTGTTGACTGCGCTCGTCCTGATAGACATTTACCATCAACTGATGACGGCGTGCACTGGCCTTCCAGTTTATGGTGCGATAATCGTCTCCCTTTACATACTCTTTGATTTGTTCAAACTCAGTCTGATGCCCAGCCCGACGAATACGCTTGATACCGAGTTCGGTCAGGTTATCGCTCATAGCCAGCAGCTCGTATCGATGGAGCATCAGGTAAGAAGGGTATACCTTAACGGTTTCAGGTCTGCCACAGGTAGCCCTGCGGGATATTAATCCGATTCGGGTAGTCGTAAAAACGCGGATGAATCCGAAACCGTATTCTCCCCTGCGAGTCGGCCTCAACCGATAGGTAAGCGTCTTTCCCTCATTAGGTAAAAGCGACAGCTCGAAGTGTACATTCCTTTGCTGAAATATGACCGGCACTTCATCTATCACGATCAAACGGACGGGATAGGAATAACGGCTCTCTATACGCAGGCTGACTTCGTTATCATCACCGTTAGAAAAACGTCCGGCACACTGACGGAAAGCCTGGATACCCTTGGTGCGATACAACAGATATCCATCGAAAGCCAGAGCAAGCAGCAGCGCAAGCAGCCCTAACTGTCCGATGATAAACAGAGAACCGAACAGGTATCCGCCACCTAACAAGAGGATGACGACAAGGACGAGTATATAGAAACGTTTGGTCAGGAACATAATTATTTGGGTACTTCCACTTTATCAATCAACCGCTGAGTCACCTTGACAGGCGAATAACCTTCCATCTCTGCTTCCGCAGTCAGAATCAGGCGATGCTGCAACACATAAGGTGCTACAAACTTAATATCCTCCGGCGTTACGAAGTCACGTCCCTGTAAGAGAGCATAGGCTTTGGATGCCTGCAACATAGCCACCGAAGCACGGGGAGAAGCTCCCAGATACACAGCTTTACTGGTACGGGTTTGTTGGGCAATCAAGGCAATGTACTGAAGCAGAGTACGGTCAACAAATACCTTTTCCGTCAATCGACGAAGAGAAAGGAGTTCTTCACGGGTAATTACCGGTTGTATCTCTTCCAGTTTTACCAAGGCGGCATTAGTGTGATGGCGTTCCAGGATATTGATTTCTTCATCAAGTGACGGATAGTCCATGGTAATCTTCATCAGGAAACGGTCGAGTTGGGCCTCAGGCAACTTATAAGTTCCCTCCTGCTCCACCGGATTCTGGGTTGCCAGAATGGTATATAGTTCTCCCATCCGGTAAGTTGTTCCGTCGATACTGGCCTGACGTTCTTCCATGACTTCGAAAAGAGCGGACTGCGTTTTGGCGGGTGCACGGTTAATTTCGTCTACCAATATGATATTGGCAAAGACAGGTCCCCGATGGAAATCAAATTCATTGGTTTTCATATTGAAAACAGTCGTACCCAGGACGTCACTCGGCATCAGGTCGGGTGTAAACTGTACACGGCTGAAGTCGGCATCTATCAAACGGGCTGTCAGGCGGGCAAGTAAAGTCTTGGCTACTCCCGGCACTCCTTCTATCAAGACGTGACCGTTAGCCAAAATAGCTGTCAACACCAAATCGACAGTACGTTCCTGCCCCACAATAACGGAAGCGATCCGGCTTTTCAGTTCCTGCATCTTCTCTGAAAAAAGAGTCAAATCGGTACGCGGAGTTTCTTCTCCATGCATATCATTCATATTTTCTTCCATATTCTTTTTATTTATCAAATTCATATTTCATTCCTCCCACAGCTTTCTTCTTCCGAAAAAAGGTCAGGGTTGAGGCTTTTCTATCTCGTTCATCCCGTCAATCAGATCTTTCATCAACGTCTCGCCGACTTCCTGCTGCCCGCGAATCACGGGACGGAGCTTACGGAACAGATTCCGGACTTTTTCTTCATCAGTCCCTGTTTTCCGGGAAATCCGCCTAGACAAGGCATTGTCATCACTGTCATCTTCCACATCCACCTGAATATTCCTCCGCAGGCTCTCAGCAAAGTAAATAAACTTTTTGCGCACAAGATCAGCATGATTCTTCTTTTGATAATATAAAGTACCGATCAACTCGGCAAACTCGAGATTACGGTTTGCAGGCTCACGAATCACCGGAATAGCCCTTTGCCTTCTGCGGGCGGTAAATACCATAAAGAGCACCAATACCAGCATCGTCAGGTAAAGCGCCCACCTCAGAGGACGCTGGGAAAGGAAGTAACGAAAAGGAGATACCTCAACCTGTGCTCCCGCCCCATAGGCTTCGGTACGGACTACCGGTAAACCTTTCAGATGAGAAAGCAGACGGAAAAGGTAGGCTGCATTGTCGCCATCGAGCATTCCATAGTTGGTAAACAATAACGGAGTAGTGACCAAAACAATCTCTCCGCTCCCTACCGGACGACTAAGGGCCACGGGCGGAAAACAATCCGGCAAACTGTCATTGAACATTTGCATCGAATCAATCCGACTGGTAGCTAAGGGTAGAGACAACGAATCGTATTTTGTGAAGTAAATGCCACATAAATGAGGATAAAAACGAAAAGTACGCTTATCATATACTGCTGAATCCCCAATCCAGCAGACACTGTCACGCTCCAATAAATTGCCCGCATACTCTTTCATCCGTCTCGGATTAAAATAAGCATACGAATTGTCGAATCCCAACGTATCAGACAGTGAAGTACTGAAAGAGGAAGCGGCTATCAATATCTTGTTTCCCCTTTGGGCCAGATCGAGCAAAGCATTGAGATCCGCCTCCACCAGATTGACATGTTGAGTAATGACAAGAATACTCCGGCAGGAGTCACTGTCAGCAGCGAACTGATAGAATGTCTTGCGCGAAAGAAAATATCCATCCGGAAGAGAGGACTTCAAGACATCATCAAACACGGCACACCCCAGTGGCTGGTGATCATGTTGTGCAAAGGTGGGATTCCAGACGAATTTCTTCGGCAGATGAGATTCTACCACAAACATGATCAGCAAAAAGAGAACGATCCCGATAATAAACCAACGACTGCTTCTCATACATCCCCTCCCTTCCTGATTTGAGTTTGCAGAGCTGCCAGCTCTTCAAAAAGAGACTCGGAAGCGGGAAAATTACCATAACGTACCCGTAAGAAACCATGGGTCAGATTCCTGAAAGGAGTACGAAGCATCTCCTGCTTTACCTCATAAATATATTCTGTAGGAGTCTTATAAAGTTGCCAATCTATCCGGCCGTCATCGCTCAACAGTTTAAGGGTCTGCAAATAAAGCAGACGGATGGCCTCCCGGTAATCCTTGCGGTCTATGGCACGCCTGATCTCTGCATCAAAATCGACTCCGTAAATGGTATCTTCGTGGACACTATAGTTTACAGGACCTCTGCGTGAACGCATAAAAAGCTCGGGACGCTTTTTATAAAGAAACCAGAGGATCAGCAACAGGATGAGAATAGCAATAATAATCAGGATAATGCCGGAATACTCCTCAGCAAAACGACTTCCGAAAATGGCACGAAGTAACTTGGAGAGCTGCATACTGAGCCACCCGTAGATATCAATCTCAGGAGTCATCAGTTCACGGTTATAGTCATAATCCGGATTGGATTGCCAAAAAGCAACCCTTGCGGTATCGCAGACCAATGTATCAGCTTGCAACGTCATTTAAAGTCGATCATAATTGCTCAAATTTATCTATCTCGCTTTCTACCGAAATGCTATCTACCACCTCACTGGCATGACCGTATTGATATACCATACCAATCAAAGAAAATATCATAGAAAGATAGGCACCAAAAGTCTGGACGATAGCCAACAGGTAGACCATGAAACTATATCCGGCAGAGATGGTCAGTTCATTCTGTGTATCGCTCAGCATAAAGAAGTATTTTACGATAGTGGCAATATACCACGGAGTCGTAGTAACTCCCTGCAATACACTGGATATCAAACCCATGACCAGAGATACTAAAAAGACACCGCCCCATGTGGCAAATCCCAGACGGAAAGTTTTCCAGAAAGCTGCAAGAATGCCGATCTCCTCGAACAAGTAAATCGGAGTAAACAAGGCTAACGGCACTGCACAGGCTATCAGCAACGGAATAGTAAGCAAAAGCGTGAACGGAGAAGCTACAACCAGAATCCCCATAACAATGCCCACCACTATAGTAAGGCCTATACAGAACAGTACCATAACCAGCAGCCGTCTTATATTCTTGAACAGAAAAGGTTTCAAGTCGGCAAACGTCACACCGGCCAACCGTTCTTCGCGCTGATTATAAACCTGCATCAGTCCGTAAATAATAGAAGTCAGCAATATAGAACCTACCAGATAGCAGAGAAACATCAGTCCGTAATTTACCCAGAATTGCATTCCGATGGCCGCTAAAGAATTGGTCCCGGCCTCTTTGGCAGCTGCAATTCCCATTGCTCCTCCCATAATTCCATTCATGCTGATGGCTTGAATCAGACATAACGGCAGAATCAAATAGGTACAGAACTTCAACATCGGTTTCCAGTTCTCTTTTATAAAGTCCATGGTCGCATTCAGTTTATCACCAAAAGGACGCTTCACATATAAAGCAATTTTAGGTTTTTGTGATTCCATGAGTTTTTCTGTTTGGTAAATAAATATAGTAATAGATAATAAATGACAGTGACAATAGAATGATGCCCAACCGCAAAACATCGGGTAATTCGGTATGACGCGTGATAAAACCTTCGATAAATCCGGCCATTATAAAGATAGGAACTGTACCTACTATAATTTTCAGCCCTTTCTTGGCTCCCCTCATAAAAGACTCTTTACGGGAATAAGTTCCGGGAAACAGCCACCCGTTTCCTAAAGCCAGCCCTGCAGCACCGGCTACGATAATGGCCCATATTTCCAAAGTCCCATGCAACCAGATCGCAAGCATGGATTCGCCCAACAAACCATGTTTAAAGAAAAAGGTCTGAAAAGCACCGAGCATCACTCCGTTATTAAACAGTAACCATCCTGTTCCAAAGCTGGTGAGCAACCCCATTGCAAAGACATTGAAAGAAACCATGATATTATTTAAAGTAATGCCCAGAAACATAGGTACCTCTTCCGAACCGTTGTACACAGCCATCGGCTCACCACGCGCTATGTTATCGAGTGTCATATCCACATAGCCGTTGCCCAGAATCAGGCGGACGAAGTTATCATCATTCGCTGCTGAAACAATGCCCACCAATACGCTGGCCAAAAAAATCAGGACCGAAACCAACAACTCTTTACGAGCATGGTACATCGTTTGCGGAACCTCTTGCGTCCAGAAAGTAAAGATACGGGTCCATTTCTCCTTCTTATTGCGATAAATCACATTATGAAGAGCCGAAGCCAGATTATTCAGATAAATAGTAATGCGGGAAGACGGATAATGAGTTTGTGCAAACGCGAGATCTGCCGTAAGTTCCGTATAAGCGTCGGCAAGACGGTCAGGAGTCAGTTTATCTGCCTGCTCCACCACCTTCTCAGTCTCTTTCCATTTCTCAATATTCCGACGTATAAACGTTACCTCTTTCATCCAACCGGTTCGGCTCCGGATAAGTTTTGTCCGAAACCGGAAGCAAAAGTAAGAGAATTATGATATATTTGCAACCAAAACTAAAAAATGTTTAACCGGAAATGACAGAATCGACTATGATTGTCACACTTTAGAAGAAATCGGATTAACTCTGCTTAAAAACAAATAGAATGACCATCATCACCGATGGAGAATCTTACATTCTGATAGTTGTAACCCATAATGACATTTTGTATTTCTGATGGAACTATACGCATCTATTTCCGATCTAGGTTGCGAGTAGTACCAAAAGAAGCCCTTATTTTGCCATTAGGCAAAACCGGAATGCCAGTCATTTCACCTTAGCTCGATCACAGAACCTGGAAACCACCATACGACACAAACACTTTGCTTTAATACTTTTCATTTTACATACACAAAGACAGATTACCAATACCCATGCCAAAGTACCAATTAGCATTGAAAAACATAACTTTCTTCTCTGTCTTTTACGAAATTAACTCCTTACGGACAAAACATTAACTTCTTACGGGCAAAAGACTAACTTCTTATCATTAAAACATTAACTTCTTTTCCCGAAAGAAGCTAATGTTTTAATGATAGAACCGGAATATTTACCCGAAAAGGCAAGAAAATCCGTATACAAATACTCTATTTATGTACTTTACTTCTCTATCAGGAAGATTTTGAGAATAGCGACTGTCACCAAAAGAGAGATAAAGATATCTTTTTCATGCAAAAACGCGAAAAAAAAATCTATTTGCGCGACTCCTTCTCTCTGAACGCACCCGAAATAAAACAACCAGCATCCTTTCACATCTGCTTGGTTGCAGTTCCGGATAAGTTTTGTCCGAAACCGGAAGCAAAAGTAAGAGAATTATGATATATTTGCAGCCGGAACCCAAATGTGTTTAATCAGAAATGGCAGAATCGACTATCATCACAGGACAATTCGTACGAATCAGTCAGGTACCCGCCAGCCTTGGCGAACGGATACTGGCTCGTATTATTGACTATTTTCTGCTGTTTATCTACATTCTTGCCACTTCTTATATATTGGGGAAACTCAATATACATGCTTTTTCCGGAAGTACGTTTTTCCTGTTGTTCCTGTTCATCTATCTGCCTGTACTATGTTACTCGTTACTTTGCGAAGTTTTTAACCAAGGACAGAGTGCCGGAAAGAAACTTATGAATATCCGTGTGGTAAAAGCAGACGGTACGACACCCAGCCTGAGCGCCTATCTGCTAAGGTGGTTGCTCTATGGGATAGACGTAACTATTACCGGAGGATTGGGCGTACTGGTCATACTATTGACCAAAAACAGCCAACGTTTGGGAGATCTGGCTGCCGGTACAATGGTAATTAAAGAAAAGAACTATCGCAAAATACAGGTAAGTCTTGACGAGTTCGATTATCTGACTAAAGGATATCATCCCAGTTTTCCATCAGCTGCCGACCTGTCTTTGGAACAAATAAACGTAATCAGTAAAGCATTAGAATTACATCATAAGGATCGGACAAGACATATCGCACAATTGGCACCCAAAGTTCGTGCCCTGCTATCTGTAGATCAAACAAATATAAACGATGAAAAATTTCTTCAGACCGTTGTAAGAGACTACCAATACTATGCATTAGAAGAAATTTAGTATATCTTATTTCGTAAAAACAGACTAAACCGGGCTTTTATTCATCCCACTTTCAAGCAAATATCCGGACTCTTATACACACCTGATACTTCAAAAAAACATAATGCACTTTAGTAGGAGGAGAAGAATCAAGACGAAGTAAACTATCACACATACATGCAACAAAAAAGCGTGCAGAAGTGTTTCTACACGCTTTTTATCTCTTGGTTTACGAAGACTGGCTTACTCCACCTGTCCCAGAGAGTTGCCGTATTCCATTTCTCCCTGCACCACAAATAAGATATCTTCCGGGTCATATTCACCCACTTCATCTTTTTTGGCTTCTTTCACGATGAATTCTACTACCTGCTCCAAGTCGATGTCAACATAACCGTCAGCATCGGGCTGAACATCTAGGATTCCGCTTTCAGAGTAGTACTCATCAATCAAATCGAGGAAATAGTACAACTCGTCTTCCGAAAACTTTTCCTTCAATTCCTGAGGCAAATAATTCCGGATGAACTCGATGGTCTTTTCATCATCGGCGTCATTTAACAAAAAATCGTCTTCCAGTCCCATAAACAAATATTTTTAATGAAAGTATATTATAATAATTTCTCAACTTTCTCTACAAATGCAGGTTTACCTACGGCACCGACTTGTTTGTCTACCAATTCTCCATTCTTAAAAAATAGAACAGTAGGAATATTGCGGATACCAAATTCTGCAGGTAGATCACTGTTTTCGTCTACATCACATTTACCCATGATCACTTTTCCTTCATATTCTTTAGCCAGTTCATCGATGATAGGACCTACCATCTTACAAGGACCACACCAAGGAGCCCAAAAGTCAATAACAACCGGTGATCCTTCTGCGAGGATTTCCTTAAAGTTGTTGTCAGTAATCTCTAAAGCCATTTTCTATAATTATTAATTGTTAGTTATTAAGTATCTATCACTGTTATGCGGCAAAGATAATCAATTTATATGAAACGCAAGTTCGGGACGTTCCTTTAAATAGGAAATTAATTCTCTGCCAACCGAAAGTTTCACAGGACGGGAAATCAGGTCTACATACATCTTCCCCTCCGTATCCGTTACTTTGAAATAAAGTTCCGTATTTCCCGGGTGTTCTTTCGTTAAAGAAGCAAGCTCGGTTACCAAAGCCGAATTAAGTTCGGCAAGCGGAATCAGAATCGTAATCTTCTCTATCAGTTGTTCCTTGACATCGGGCAGCAATTCCATCGAAGTAATCTTGACATCAAGTTCATCGGGACGCCATTGTTTAGGTTGACAACGGGCTTTGATAAACAAGAAAGTACCTTCACCTAAATAGCCTTGGAAAGTAACCCAGTCATTTCCAAAGAAAGGAATCTCTGCCGAACCGGAATAATCTTCTATTTTAGCTATACCATAAGGATTTCCATTCTTACTGATACCCCGGCGGACACTGGTAACAATGCCTCCCATCGTAATCTCTCTTCCTGCCAAAGCCGATTTATCATCAAGCTCGCTCATATGTGTATTGCAAACATGTTCCAACACAATGGCATATTCATCAAGCGGATGTGCCGACAAATAAATACCTACCAGTTCGCGTTCCTTATTCAGTCTCTCCAAATCGTTCCAACGTTCCGCCGGTAGAATTTCGGGAGTCGCTATATCGATAACGTTATCTCCGCCGAACAAAGAATTAACGGCGGCAGCCTTATCAGCTTGGTAACGGTTGCCATAACGCATCAATGTCTCAAGAAAAGTCTCTCCTTTGCTGTTCACAGCAAAATACTGTTCACGCTTCAGTTCAGGAAAGCTATCGAATCCACCGGCAAGTGCCAGGCATTCCATATTTTTCTTGTTACAAGCATTCAGGTTGACACGCTGCACAAAGTCGAAGATACCTTTAAAGGGACCGTTCTCTTTTCGCTCCTCCATGATGCTTTGCACGGCAGCCTCACCCACACCTTTGACGGCTCCCAATCCGAAACGTATATTTCCATTCCGGTTTACGGTAAACTTCAGGTTACTTTCATTCACATCCGGTCCCAACGTCTGTACTCCCATCATTTTACACTCGTCCATCAGTTTGGTAATATCAGTGATATTCGACAAACTTCGGCTCATGACAGCAGCCATATATTCAGCCGGATAATTGGCTTTCAGATAAGCAGTCTGATAGGCAACCCAAGAATAACAGGTGGCATGTGATTTATTGAACGCATACGATGCAAATTTCTCCCAGTCCGCCCAAATCTTTTCAAGAACTTTCGGGTCGTGTCCGTTTTTCCTTCCGCCTTCTACAAACTTGGGTTTCATGTGATCCAACTTATCACGCAATTTTTTACCCATCGCTTTACGGAGGGCATCCGATTCACCACGCGTAAAGTCGGCCAGCAGACGTGACAAAAGCATGACCTGCTCCTGATAGACCGTAATACCGTATGTATCCTTCAGGTATTTCTCCATGACAGGAATATCATATTCAATAGGCTTACGTCCATGTTTACGATCAATAAAGTCAGGAATATAATCCATCGGACCCGGACGGTAAAGGGCATTCATCGCAATCAGGTCCTCAAACGTAGAAGGTTGCAACTCACGCAGGTACTTCTGCATACCGGCAGACTCAAACTGGAAAGTACCGATCGTTCGTCCGTCACTGTAAAGTTTATAAGTAGCCGGATCCTCGATTGAAATGGAATCGATATCCAGTTCCATTCCTTTACTCAAACGAATATTTTCGACAGCCTCCTTTATAATAGACAATGTTTTCAGCCCCAGAAAGTCCATCTTGATCAATCCGGTATCTTCGATCACCGAACCTTCATATTGGGTAACCAGCATCTTTTCGCCGGTCTCTTTATCATCAGCCGTGCTGACCGGTACCCAATCCGTGATATCATCACGACAAATAATAGTGCCACAGGCATGTACACCCGTTCCACGCACATTCCCCTCAAGCATCTTGGCATATTTCATCGTATCCCTCACCAAAGGATCGGGCGATGCTTCAGCCGCCTGCAATTCGGGCACATATTCTATGGCATTCTTCAGATTCAGTTTCTTATCCGGAATTTTATCCGGAACCAATTTGGCCAAGCGATCCGATTCGGCAAGCGGAAGTTTCTGGACACGGGCAACATCTTTGATAGCCAGTTTCGTAGCCATAGTACCATAGGTAATGATATGCGCCACCTTTTCCTGTCCATATTTCTCCGTCACCCAACGTAACACTTCGCCACGACCATCATCATCGAAGTCAATATCGATATCAGGCAATGAAATACGATCGGGATTCAAGAAACGCTCAAACAGCAAATCGTATTTGATCGGGTCTATTTTAGTGATCTGCAAACAATAGGCTACGGCAGAACCGGCAGCGGAACCACGTCCCGGACCAATGGAGACTCCCATATTACGCCCGGCGGCAATAAAATCTTGTACTATAAGAAAGTATCCCGGGAAACCCATGGTCTTCATAATATGTAATTCAAAGACCAGCCGCTCTTTGACCTCCGGTGACAACGGATCACCATAAAACTTCTTAGCTCCGTCGAAAGTCAGCTTTTTCAGATAGTCGGCTTCCAGTTTGATACGGTACAGTTTATCATAGCCTCCCAAACGTTTTATTTTATCTTTGGCTGCTTCCTCACTCAACACCACGTTGCCGTTTTCGTCTTGGGTGAACTCATCAAAAAGATCCTTTTCCGTATATTTTTGCCGATATCCTTCTTCTGTACCAAAGTCCTCGGGGATTGCAAAAGTAGGCATAATCGGTGCGTGATCGATTGAATAATACTCTACTTTATCCAGAATCTCAAGTGTATTACTCAATGCTTCGGGCACATCGGCAAAGAGTTCATTCATCTCTGCCTTCGTCTTCATCCACTCTTGTTTCGTATAATACATCCGGTTCGGATCGTCGAGATCTTTTCCCGTACTCAAACAGATCAGCCGATCGTGCGCCTCAGCATGTTCTTCGTTGACAAAGTGAACATCATTCGTACAGATTAACTTGACATTATACTTTTTGGAGTATTCAATCAAATGCTTATTTACATTCACCTGCAACGGATAAGCTTCATGATTTGCTTTAGGCACTGTCGCTTTATGGCGCTGCATTTCCAGATAATAATCGTCTCCAAACAGGTTCTTATACCATTGGATGGCTTCTTCTGCTTCCGCCAACAATCCCTGAGTTATCTTTTTGGGCACTTCACCGCCCAAGCACGCAGAACAGATAATCAAACCTTCGTGATATTTCTCCAACTCGTTCCGGTCTGTACGGGGACGCATATAGTAACCTTTGGTCCATGCCCGCGAAACCAATTTTATCAGGTTATGATACCCCTTCTCGTTTTTGGCGAGCACAATCAGGTGATACCCGCTCTGGTCAGGCTTTCCCTCCTTTTTATCCATTGTACGGCGAGCCACATACATCTCACAGCCTATGATAGGCTTGAACAATCGCCCTTCCGCATCCGCTATTTTAGCTTTACAGTCAGCAATCTCGGCATCTTTATCCGCACACTCCACTTCACCGGCTTCAATAGCTGCAATCCGCTTCTTCAGGTCCTTTATTTCTCCTTTCGGACCTCCATTTTTCTTATTAACATAGTTCGTAAACTCTTTAATGGCGAACATGTTTCCATGGTCCGTAACGGCAATACCTTTCATCCCGTCTTTCATAGCCTTATCGACCAATGCACTGACACTGGCCTGACCATCCAGAAGAGAATATTGCGTATGGACGTGTAAATGAACGAAATCCTGCATAGTTATAGGTTGATAATTTGAAGCCATAAAATTACAATGTCTACAGCTACTAACAAAGATAAACTTCAAAAAGTTATCAACATAAGTCATTTCTACCTGCAAATGCTTGCTGGATTTTTAAAATAAGTATACTTTTGCGGATAATTATCATTAAATAGCGCAAATGGGTCGACTTAAGAAATTAAAAAAGATAAGAATTCACCGTGAAGGAACACATATTTTATGGGGTAGTTTTTTTCTGCTACTGATCATAAATCTGGCTCTTTACTGGGGAATTGATTGTAAAATACCATTCTATCTGGTGGCTTTGGTAAGTATCGTCGTCTATCTGTTGATGGTTAACTTTTTCCGTTGTCCCATCCGGCTTTTCGGACAGGATACAGAAAAGATTGTAGTTGCACCGGCAGACGGAAAAATCGTAGTCATCGAAGAAGTAGATGAACATGAATACTTCCACGATCGCCGCATTATGGTATCTATTTTCATGAGCATACTAAATGTACACGCCAACTGGTATCCGGTAGACGGAGTGGTCAAGAAAGTCACTCATGATAATGGTAAATTCATGAAAGCATGGCTTCCGAAAGCCAGTACAGAAAATGAACGTTCAATGATCGTCATCGAAACTCCTGAGGGAGTAGAGGTAATGGCACGGCAAATAGCCGGTGCAATGGCAAGACGTATTGTAACATATGCCGAACCGGGAGAAGAATGTTATATCGACGAGCATTTGGGATTCATAAAATTCGGTTCACGTGTAGATGTATATCTCCCGTTAGGCACAGAAATCTGTGTCAGCATGGGACAATTGACCACCGGTAACCAAACTGTTATCGCCAAATTAAAATAAGAAACAATAATGGCAAATGCTATAACCCGCCACATACCCAATACAGTAACCTGCCTGAACCTTTTTTCAGGCTGCATTGCCGGCGTGATGGCTTTTGAAGCTAAGTATGAACTAGCTTTTATCTTCATTATATTAAGTGCTGTCTTCGACTTTTTCGACGGCATGCTGGCACGACTGCTTCATGCATATTCTCCGATAGGAAAAGAACTCGACTCACTGGCGGATGACGTCAGTTTTGGAGTAGCCCCTTCTTTACTTGTTTTTTCATTTTTGAAAGAACCCGGATTGATATACCCCGACTTTCTGGCAGGATTAAGAGATTATATCCCTTATCTGGCATTCCTTATCTCTATTTTTTCTGCTTTACGTTTGGCTAATTTTAACGTAGACGAGCGGCAAACCAGTTCTTTCATAGGCCTTCCGGTACCGGCCAATGCCCTCTATTGGGGAGCGTTAATCGTAGGTGGCAAAGATTTTCTGCTGGCACATTGCAATGTTATATACCTTATTATAATGGTAATGCTCTTTTCATGGTTGCTTGTGGCTGAAATTCCCATGTTCTCTCTGAAATTCAAAAATCTTTCTTGGAAAGATAATAAGGTAAGTTTCATATTTCTGATTGTCTGCATTCCATTACTACTGTTTCTGGGTATCAGCGGATTCTCAGCAGTTATTGTGTGGTATATCATTCTTTCACTTTTAACAAGAAAAAATAAATAAACAATCCTTCTGGCACGTTTGTTGTACTACAAATTTTAAACAATGCATAAAACAAATAGCCCATGTTTCACATTTTAGGATTTTTATTCATTATTGTCATAGCCGTTATAATCATCGGATTGGCCCTTGTAGGCAGCGTATTAAGAGCCGTTTTCGGACTTGGAAAACGCTCGCCCTCGTCAGGTTCAGATCGTAACGGACCCAATAATAATTCAGGAAGCAGAAGATACTACCACCAAACTCAGGCTAATGATAAAGAAGAAATCATCACTGGGACAGGAGCCAAGCACAAAAAACTGTTTGATGATAACGAAGGAGAATACGTAGACTACGAAGAAATAAAAGAATAGGGGCAGTGGTGAACTATCACCTCCTCTTAGCAGCAAAAAAGTCTTTCATCAGCCCGGCGCACTCATCAGCCAATATTCCTTTGACAACAACTGTTTTAGGATGGAGTGCTTGCGGAGCATATCTCTGATAGCCTCTCTTATCATCTTCGGCACCAAACACCAGCTTTCCCGTTTGAGCCCAGGCAATAGCACCGGCACACATCACACAAGGTTCCACTGTGACATATAAAGTACATTCATTCAGATATTTCCCACCAAGAACATTGGCAGCGGCAGTAATGGCCTGCATTTCAGCATGGGCAGTCACGTCATTCAGTGTTTCAGTCAGGTTATGCGCACGGGCAATGATCCGCTCTTTACAGACCACTACAGCACCAACAGGGACTTCTCCTCTCTCTCCTGCTTTAACAGCCTCTATCAAGGCCTGCTTCATAAAATAAGAATCATCCAGCATACGTCTAACGCCTCATATCGTGTTCACCAAAAAGAGTAGGATAATCCTCCTCCATATTTTTATGTATAAACATGAGAATCGTCTCACGAAGCCAGCGTGATTTATTCGTTATCTTATACTTATCCAGATAACGATCCACAATCTGCTGCTCATCTTCGCTCAGCAATATGCTCATCCGTCGTTCCCGCTTAGGTTCGTCCGGAGTTGCCTTATTACATTTTTTATCTCTCTTTCTCATATTCTTTGCAAATTTACTTTTACTTCTGTAATTTCAAAGAATAAAAAGAGTAAATTTGCAGAAATAATATGTCCGGTCGGCCGATACACATCCATGTTTTATCACCGGACCGACCTATAAATATAAAAATCTTCTTTATGGCAGAACACAACCTTCTAGGAAAAGCCGGAGAGGACGCCGCCGTCGACTATCTGGAACGGCATGACTACGTAATTCGGCATCGTAACTGGCGTAAAGGACATTTCGAACTGGACATTGTGGCAGCTAAAAACGGAGAACTGATTATTGTAGAAGTAAAAACCCGAAGCGATACGGACTTCGCACTTCCTCAAGACGCCGTCACTCCACAAAAAATCAGGCGCACTGTAATAGCAGCCGATACATATATCAAGTTATTCCAAATAGATGAACCTGTACGGTTTGATATTATCACCGTGATAGGCAAAACCGGAAATTTTAGAATTGAACATATAAAAGAGGCGTTTTATCCGCCATTATTTTAGAGTTTTATGAATATAGAATCAGCAAGAGAATACTGCCTCCGGAAAAAAGCAGTCACAGAATGCTTCCCATTCGACGAATATTCACTCGTCATGAAAGTAATGGATAAAATGTTCGCCCTGATCGATCTGGAAAGGGCCAATACGATTTCATTGAAATGTGATCCGGACTATGCCATCGAATTACGTGAGCACTATTCGGCCATCGAAGGAGCTTATCATTTTCACAAGAAGTATTGGAATCAAGTCTACTTTGACCGGGATGCGGATGACAAGCTGATCAAGCAACTGATAGATCATTCTTACGATGAAGTAATGAAGAAGTTTACCAAAAAATTACGTACCGAATATGATGCCCTGCCCTGAATCTTTCCCTGTCCCCCTTATTCATATTGCAAAAGCAGACTCCACCAACGGTTATTTAAATGCCCTCTGCGAAAAGGAGAAGGTTAGCGAACTGACCACAGTGGTGGCAGACTTCCAGACTGCAGGCAGAGGACAGCGCGGAAACAGTTGGGAATCGGAAGACGGAAAAAACCTGATGTTCAGCTTCGTGTTGTATCCAACTTTCCTGGAAGCACGTAAGCAATTCCTGCTTTCACAAATCGCCTCTTTAGCAGTTAAAGAGACACTTGATCTATATATAGGAGACGTTTCTATAAAATGGCCGAATGACATCTATTGGAAGGACAAAAAAATCTGCGGAATGCTGATTGAAAACGATCTGATGGGAATACATATCAGCCAGAGTATTGCAGGAGTAGGTATCAATATCAATCAGAAAGAATTTCACAGTTCTGCTCCCAATCCCATCTCAATCATACAGATCACCCACCGGGAGTCTGACCGTATGGAAATACTCGCACAAGTTCTTCAGCGGATAAAAGAATACTATAAGATCTTACAGGAAGGAGATATTGAATTTATCACCGATCGTTATCAGGCAGCTCTCTTCCGCAAAGAAGGCATACACTTTTATAAAGATTCAGAAGGAACATTTAATGCCGGAATTGTAGAAGTAGAAGCCGATGGTCATTTAGTTCTACAAGACGAGACGGGTAAGATCCGTCGATATCTATTTAAAGAAGTACAATACATTCTTTAAAATTGAGATTTAAAGTTTAAACCATTATCTTTGACCCTGTGTTCTTTATAAAAAAACATTCTTTTATGAAAACAGAATATTTATTCGTTATACTTTTAGTACTTATTGGTTTCAGTAGTTGTGAGGATTCCACCTCCGATGCTACACTTGAATTATCCCAATCAACTTTTGAAAACATCAGCAGTGACGGGGCTACTTTAACCGTAAACATTACCAGTAGTGACTCCTGGACAGCAGCAAGTTCTTCTACAGCATGTAATCTCGTTCCTAATCAAGGAACGAGCAATCAATCACTCAGCATTGTTGTGGAAGCTAACCTGGATGAAGCCGAAAGAAATATGACAGTTGTCGTTACTTCCGGCGGAATCAAGAAAACCATCAGCATTAGCCAGCAAGGAAGAAGTACAACAGCAGGTGAGTATCACTATAACCTCCCGGTTATTTTCCATGTACTATATAAAGATAAAAACAATCCTTTACAATACGTTAAACAAGACCGTTTAGCCAAAATATTAGATACAGTCAACAAGCTTTATAAAGATAAAACCAAAAGTGTGGATATGAACTTGACTTTTACGCTGGCTACTACTGATGAAGATGGGAAACCCTTATCAACTCCGGGAGTGAAATATGTTTTATGGGAGGAAAGTTACCCTATCGACTGTGATGTCTTCATGAATGACGAAACAGGTAAATATGTAAAATACATCTGGGAACCGAATAACTATATCAACGTAATGGTATACAACTTCAAGGACGATGAGAGTACAAACAGTACCACACTGGGAATTGCACATATACCTTTTTCCACAGTAGGAAGCAATTATCTGGAAGGACTGAGCAAAACACAAAAATCTTATTTAGAGAAACAAAATCTGAAATTTCCATATAGTGTCTCCATCAACAGTTTATTCATTAATGACCAGTCAACTTCAACCCAATATAGTACAGCAGACATCACCGTAACATTAGCTCACGAATTAGGTCATTATCTGGGCTTACACCATGCTTTTTCTGAAAATGACGAAGGTATTTATGACGGTTGCTTTGATTCGGATTATTGTGACGACACCCCTACTTATAATAAAGTGGAGTATGACGCTGATTACGCCTACACCGCGAAGAATGATCCGGCAAACTTCACGTTTGACTATCTGGTAAAACGTAAAAATTGTAAGACCAATCAGACATTTACTTCTACTAATATTATGGATTATTCCGTAAGTTACTCAGACCGGTTTACCAACGACCAACGTTCCCGTATCCGTCACGTCCTGACATACAGTCCACTGATACCCGGCCCCAAACAAGGACAAACACAAACGCGTTCCGTTGTCGAAGGACCTATTGATTTACCCATACGCACAGCCCGGTAACAACATATAGAAAAAGAGGTGAACAGTTATCTGTTCACCTCTTTTTCTATAAGCTTTATTCTTTCTAATGTCTTTTGAGCTTCAGTAGAAGGGAATTGACTGATCACCTTTTGAAGATATTCCCTTGCCTTTCCGTATCCGGTACTCATCACACGGCTAAGACCATCACGATAGCGTGCATACTGCATCCGAGTGGGAGCACTAATCTTTTTATAATCTGCTTCTAACTGTTTTTTCTCTCTCTCCGCCTTCAAATAAAGATAATTACCGATAAAAATATTGGCTGCCAGATTATCCGCATCCAATGACAGTACTTTCCGGTAAGTCTCCAAAGCTTCAGACTCCCGCCCACGGCATACTTCCATCTCAGCACATGACACAAGACAATTAACATCATTCGGAGATTTTTGAAGCAACTCTTTGTAAAAAAGATACGCTTTGTCATAGCTGCGTGATTTTTTGTAATAAGCAGCCAGTTCCCGCCCTATCCTGGATGATACTTCCAGACTCTTATCCACACCTGTCCAATAGAACATTTCGGCTTTCTCTACATTGGTATTTACCGCTTGGCGGAACAAAGTAACAGCTTGGTCCCACTGTCTGTTATCAAGGGCAGCAGAGACCTTCTGCAAAGTCTCTCCCACCATCTGAGCCGAAAGCACAAACGGGAAAGAAAAGAGCAAGGAAAGAAATAAAGTCAAGGTTTTCATCTTCTTCATTTTTATTTAGTTAGGTCCCTACAAAGATAGTATTTATATTGTGTATTCCCAAGTCACATACTCACTATTATTTTCAATATTTGTGAGCCTGACTCTTTGTTATATTCAGAGCTTTCCCACACGCCGGCTCGCCGGAACTTTCATCCCATTACCTTTAACGGTGTAAATAGCATCCTGATCACTTTCCTGATAACATCTGCAATAATCAAAATAGACATAGGCAGGTACTTGATTTTCCATCACATTACCTCCCCATTCTCCTGCGGAACAAGAGAAATAAACCATTTGGTAAGCACTTGGCACTTGTTTGGGATCATCTTTCCGATTCACCCGACGGGTAACCTTACCATCTGTGTAAAAAATCAGTTCTTCGGGGGTCCATTCCACAGCAAATGTATGCTCTTTACTCTGAGCTTCATCCAATACAAAATACTTGGTAGACGAACGGTGTTCTTTAAATTGCCCACTTTTATCGTAATCCAGAGCTGCATGTTGCACTTCTGATTGCTGCTCCTCCATTGCTTGTTTTTTATACCAATGAAGTGTCTGAAAGATTTGTTTATCTTTAGGAATATATTCAAAAACATCAATTTCAGTTCCTTTTCCATACTTATCGGCTTCATCAAAATGTATCCAAAAAGCAGGCCAGTAACCTTCACCAATACAGTCTCTAAATGAAGCCTTTGTCTCATAATAACCATAACGTGCCATGAACCTGCCCAGTGATAAAATCCCACCGGTCATCACAACATTGTTTTGTGTCGGGTATTTAGAGACTTCCAAACGAAGTTCGCCATGCAACTCTTTGGTCCAATCCTCATGACACAGCACATAGTAAGGTTTCTCTTGATACATACCTCTACGGGTAAAAGGACTTCTTCTACTTCTCGTATCCCATTTTAAAGTATCTATCACTCCATCATCGAACTCATCATTAAACACTAAATGATACGTTCTACCCGTTATCGGCGATTTAAATACGGTAGGAATCTCTGATGGATGAAAACTCAACCTACCGGTTGTGTTCATACCTTTTCTGAGTTTGCCTTTAATCGCTTTAGGATTAAGTGTAATATTAATAGCTTCTGACGGAACAGTTTGTACTGAAGATGTCTTTAATGAAAGAATAGCCATACTATCATTTACGTCAACGTTAAAAGCTATTTCTTCCGCATTGCCAATCAACAAAAAAGCAGGTGCCTCTGTTTGCTTAAAATGTAATCCCTCGGGAAGTTTTACTACTAATTTCCCCCCATAACAGTTAGGCGTATTCGTTTCCATAAATCCAGTAGCCGCCTTGCCAAGCAAATCAATAAAAATATCATCCGCTTCGGAATAATCCCATTTCCACGTTATGTCCTTAGACCCTGCATGCGCATGAATGACTTGTAGTAATATACAAATCATTATTAGAATAAATTGCTTCATATGTTTTTCATTTAGTTATTAAATTCAAATTGATGATGCTGCCTCGCTGCGATGTTTGTTAATTGTCTGTAAGATATCTTTCAATATGCAGACAAAAATAATATTAATTCCTGTATTGAGAACGTTGCGAACCAATATAATTACATGATTGTTCACATCATTTTCATATTCTCTGTTTTTCATGTAACTTTGCATGTCAATGAATAAACAAATGCACATCAGTAACGGAAACAAACGGATTCTGCAAATAGCCGTTCCCTCTATTATTTCCAATATCACAGTCCCGTTATTGGGACTGGTCGATGTCACTATTGTAGGACATCTGGGATCGGCCGCCTACATCGGAGCCATTGCTGTAGGTGGCATGCTGTTCAACATCATTTACTGGATATTCGGCTTTCTACGGATGGGCACCAGCGGCATGACTTCCCAAGCATTCGGACAACGTAATCTGGAAGAAGTAACAAAACTGCTTCTACGTTCAGTCGGCGTGGGATTGTTTATCGCACTCTGTCTGATGACTCTGCAATATCCCATCCAAAAAGCCGCATTTGCTTTCATACAGACTTCCGACGAAGTAGAACGTCTGGCCACTCTCTACTTTCGTATCTGCATCTGGGGGGCTCCTGCCATGCTCGGCCTTTACGGTTTTGCCGGCTGGTTCATCGGAATGCAGAATTCCCGTTTTCCGATGTATATCGCTATTACGCAGAATATTGTGAATATCCTGGCAAGTCTTTGTTTTGTATTCCTTTTCGGAATGAAAGTAGAAGGAGTAGCTCTCGGAACGCTTATAGCCCAATATGCAGGTTTCCTGATGGCTCTGCTTTTATGGCTACGTTATTATAAACAATTGCGGAAACGAGTCCATTGGAGAGGCATTTGGCAAAAACAAGCCATGTATCGGTTCTTTCAGGTAAATCGCGATATTTTTCTCCGTACTTTGTGCCTGGTAGCTGTAACGATGTTCTTCACCTCTGCCGGAGCCGCCCAAGGCGAAGTAGTACTGGCTGTAAACACTTTATTAATGCAGCTGTTTACCCTCTTTTCATATATTATGGATGGATTTGCCTATGCAGGCGAGGCACTTGCCGGTCGTTATATTGGCGCCGGTAATCGTATGGAGCTTCACCGTACCGTCCGACAGTTATTCGGATGGGGTGTCGGATTATCAGCCGGGTTCACCCTTCTTTACGGTATTGGTGGACAATCATTTCTGGGATTACTGACAAACGAATCATCCGTTATCCAGGAAGCCGACACTTACTTTTATTGGGTATTAGCCATTCCCCTTGCCGGATTTTCCGCCTTTTTATGGGATGGCATTTTCATAGGTGCCACCGCTACCCGCCAGATGCTTTTCTCCATGTTCATCGCTTCTGCCAGTTTTTTTCTTACCTATTACATCTTCCAAGAAGTAATGGGAAATCATGCCTTGTGGATGGCTTTTATTATCTACCTGTCGCTTCGCGGACTTGTACAAGCTTTTTTAGCAAAAAAGATAGTCCATTAAAAGGAATCGCGTATCTTTGCAAAAAAGTAAACCAACAATCAGAATCGTATGGCAAAATACAAAAGAGTCCTGTTGAAGCTCAGCGGTGAGAGCCTGATGGGAGAAAAGCAATACGGCATCGATGAAAAGCGATTGGCCGAATATGCCGCACAAATCAAAGAGATTCATGAACAAGGCGTACAAATCGGCATCGTTATCGGTGGTGGTAACATCTTCCGTGGACTGAGTGGAGCCAATAAAGGTTTCGATCGGGTAAAAGGTGACCAAATGGGTATGCTGGCCACAGTAATTAACAGCCTTGCCTTAAGTTCGGCATTAGTTGCGGCCGGTGTGAAAGCACGTGTACTTACAGCCGTACGCATGGAACCTATCGGTGAATTCTACAGTAAATGGAAAGCTATTGAATGCATGGAAAATGGCGAAATCGTCATCATGTCGGCAGGAACCGGGAATCCGTTCTTCACTACCGACACCGGCTCATCGCTTCGCGGTATCGAAATAGAAGCAGACGTCATGTTGAAAGGTACTCGCGTAGACGGTATCTATACTGCCGACCCGGAGAAAGATCCTACGGCAACCAAGTTCCACGACATCACTTACGATGAAGTGCTGAAACGAGGACTGAAAGTGATGGACTTGACAGCTACTTGTATGTGTAAGGAGAATAATCTGCCGATCGTAGTATTCGATATGGATACAGTAGGCAACCTGAAAAAAGTGATTACCGGAGAAGAAATCGGTACATTGGTACACAATTAACTTCATAAACTACACTTATTATGAACGGGTTAACAAGTAGATGGAATACTTCTACCTGTTAACCCGTTCTTCATTCTTCATCTTTCGCGTTCTACTTTGTTCGCCTTCTTTTTCTTACAGCAGACCTTTTATCATCAATAGCCCCGATAATCGGTATTACTACTCTCAGATATGGAAATGGACTTTCCCTCGAACGGCGTATGAGCATGGATATAATACCTACCTATCCTCTAGCCTTTACTATCTTTATTTCTTGCGTTTTATCAACATAATCACCGAATTCGATTCTTCATTCAGTCCCGCAGCAATTTCTTTTAGCTTACCTTTCAGTTCTCCTTTTTCGTTTGCCTCGACAAGGTCTGAAGCATTTAAAGCACGACAGGTTACAATTTCTTCATCTACAGATTTTTCGGGTTGCTGTCCCAATGCAACCCGGTGTTTATTAGAAAAGTCATCATTATATACGGTATATTGAAATATTGCTTTTTCCTGTTTATCATACACTAAATCATTGGTCGGGAAACCTCTCCCCTTTTCAAAATTAAACTTCTTATCAAGAGTTTGCATAAAATAATACCGATCAGTGATAATAGTCGGAAAAAGAAATACTTTAGGATCCATAGAATGAATGGAAGGAGTCCGTACAATAAATGGACTGAGAGTGCCATCCGGTAAGTAATTGTATACTGTGTCAGATGATGTTTTCGTCAGCAGACAATTACCATCATGCGGGGTTATCAGAAAAAAACCTGGAGTCACTATCGCCTCATCTTTCGTCACAACCGGTGTCTCGAGTTCTTTGAAAGGAATTTGAATTTTTCGTGTAACACTTCCGTCTTTCTTGGAAATAAGTACATGGCATGATTCGTCGGTTTCTATCAATGGCAAATAACTTTTATAACCAATCAGATGATCCCGGTCATAGTCCGATAAAAACTCATAATAGCAGGTATCTGGAAATGGGAGACTTCTATTGAACTCTCCATATAAGTCATATACCAATATTTTCCTTGCAGGATAATCTACAACAAACATTTCGTTATTATCTTCATCCAGAACAATAGACGTAATATGCGAATATTCTTCACCACTTTGTCCCAAACGGTTAATCTTCCGTACCCCTTTACCAGTAGCCCTGTCAAACACAAAAATATTACCATCCATAATCCTGTTTGCAACCAACAGAATTTTCTTGCCGGTAGCTTTCACAATACCTTGAGTTATAAAATCGTCAGTAGTTTCCAACGGAACGTATTCCACATCCATAAAATCTTGAAGGATCAGTTCCTTTTTAGGATAATCCGCACTAACATCAACCGTGATGCAATCATCTGTCAGTTGTTTATTTCCTCCACATCCTGTCATTACAAACAGAGATATTACCAAAGCCGCATTGATCTTTTTCATTTTATCTATATTTAACGTGAGTTCAATATTATGAATAATATAATAATCAAGAGAAATAATTATGAGTACTGAATCTATAGTATCTAACAATAGCAATTACCGCTATGCTCTCAGAGGCTAAAGTTACTAAAATCTATTGTTTAACAAATGATTTCTACTAAGAATCTGAATGGTAGCAAGAAAAAGTACATCATCATCGTAATGCTCCCAACTAAATAAATAATTGGGAAACTATAGTTATCCTCTTTCTATTCTATTTAGACAATTCTCTTTATTTCAAATATTATTACCCATAATATACATACAAATACCTGACATATCTGTTTCTCATACGTATTTTTATTATTTTTTTGAATTGAGGAAATAAATTCTACCTCCTCCGACAATTTTCATCAAATAAGTGTTACTGGGTGAATATACAAACATTAACTTGTGGATTCCACTCCCCAAGTATATACCTAACTAAAAAACATTGATTCATAAGACTTTAAAAGGTTATAACTCATGGAGAGTGTTAAACTAAGTCGTTTCTCAAATTCAAGTTGTATCTGATTATTAACGGTAAAGAAAATATTTTATGATAAGCACAACCGATTAAATAAACCTAGAAAAGACCGATGATAAACAATAAACCAATAAAGAACATCTCTAAAATAGAAACACTCTAGTCAATACTTATTTAACTATTATATTATGAAGATATTGACTGCTATAGTTACCCTTCTTTGAAAAAAGATCCACCATTAACTTTAAATTAGTCTATGATGGACAACTACAATTATTCTAATATTGTATCAAGCTCATATTAAATTAATGCACTAAAAGCAGTACCAACCATCAATATAAATTAAAGAAGTCTTTACTGATTTCAATTTTGTACCGGATATCCGGTACAAAATCATTTTACAACAATTTTATAAAGCAATATGTTTGATTTTCACAACTACAAACTATATATTTGCGAGACAAGATTAAAAAACACACAATTATTCGTTATTTGATCTAATAAAAAGTATTCATACTTTATGTAAAACCAGAAATAAAAATCTATTATATTAATCTATAAACACACACAACATGGAATGGCCCAAAAGTAAAAATAACAAAATGGAAGAGCTATTGGAAAGAATGAGCCAATTTGAAGCTAATCTTGCTCAGTTAATCTCAACCGGAATGCCCAATCACACTCCCTCTCCAGCTACCGATGAGGCGACATCCTCCCCCAATGAACAGGAACAACTTTCTCCCGAACAAGAAGAAGAAATGAAATTAAAAATCCAAGAGCTTCAACAAAAAGAAGAAGAGTTGAATCTACGTGCTGAAAAGTTGGATAAATTAGCAAAAGAACTTGAAGAACGGCAGCAGAACCTGGAGAATAGGAATCCAAACGATGAACGCTCCATAGAGCCTGCGACGCATCCCGATCACTCGTTCCCTTCTCAAATCGGAGATCAAATAAATGCATTAAAAAAACTATTGGAAGATTCTTCTTACAAAGATAAAATCATTAAGGATCTTCATGAAGAACTGCAAAGTCATAACCGGGATCTTCATGCGGAAATCGTAAAACCTCTTCTGAAAAACATGATAAAAATGCATGAGCGACTCACGAAAACTTATAAGTTTTATGAAAATACAGAAGCTAAAAGTTCCCCTGAAACTTATACGAGATTATTGAGAGAAGTGGAAAATTGTAAACTGCATATTCAAGATATTCTAGAAGACGAATACGACTTAGAGTATTTTGAACCGACAATAGGCAGCGCATATTCACCTAAAGAGCAAACAGCCATCCGGACAGTGATCACTGATACCCCGGAACAAGCCGGCACTATTAAAGAATTTCATTACGGAGGCTTCCGAAATACTACCACAAACAAAATATTTCAACCCTCAACAGTCACTGTATATAAAAAATCAGAATAATCAACTCATCTAAAAAAAATTCTAAAAAGATAAATAACTATGGACAATACCAGAAGTGTATATGGTATCGATTTGGGTACCACCTACAGTTGCATTGCACAAGTAGATAAATTCGACCAAGCCATTGTTCTCCGCAATTTCGAAGGAGATGCCACTACTCCATCCGCTGTATATTTTGAGGATATGGACCATGTTGTCGTGGGAAAAGAAGCCAAAGGTATGTTGGCCACTGAACCTACCAAAACGGCAGTATTCATAAAACGCCATATAGGTGTAGATGACAGTTTCGATAAAAATACAAACGAATTTCCCTATCATTACGACCCAACAGAAATTTCGGCTTTCATCTTAAAAAAGCTGGTTAAAGATGCCAACGATTTGGGAGATAATCCGGAACCGATCAAAGATGTCGTTATCACTTGTCCGGCCTATTTTGGAACCAAAGAGCGTATGCAAACCAAGCAGGCCGGAGAAATAGCCGGCTTAAATGTACTTTCTATCATCAATGAGCCTACGGCTGCCGCGATCTCTTACGGTGTAAAGACTGATCAGAAAAAAACGGTTTTAGTATACGACCTCGGAGGCGGAACATTTGACGTTACCTTGATTAACGTGAACGGTGGTGCCATTAAAGTAATAGCCACAGGTGGAGACCATCATTTAGGAGGAGTAGACTGGGATACCGCATTAGCTGAATATATGCTGGCAGCTTTTAACGAACAAAATAACACTTCTTATTCGTTCGAAGACCGATTAGACCTAAAATATGAGTTGTTATTACTTGCAGAAGACAAGAAAAAAGTATTGACAGCCAAGCAGACAGCGAAAGCAACTTACCAATATGAAGGCAATTCCGCACGTATAGAGATTAGCCGTGAGTTATTCAATTCACTGACAGAAAGGAAACTGGACGAAACGATTGATGCCACCAAGAAGGTTATTGCTATTGCCAAAGAAAAAGGTTACAATAATATTGATGAAATACTGTTGGTGGGAGGCAGTAGCCGCATGCCACAAATAAAGGAACGGGTAGATAAAGAATTCAATTGTGATGCCAAACTAACCGACCCGGATGAATGTGTAGCCAAAGGAGCGGCAATTTATGCTATGAATGCCGCCTATTCACAAGCAGTTCGCGACTATGAAGAAGGAGAAAGTGATGATAAACCGGCTCCTCTCCGTGGAGATCGCACCACAGTGGTCAATGTCACCAGTAAAACATATGGTACCGACGTAATCATTGAAGGACAAAGCATGGTGCAAAACCTCATTTTTGCAAATAGTTCGTTACCCACAAAACGAATTGAAACCTTTACTACTTCTATTCCTAACCAACGAGGTGTATCTGTGAAAGTATTTGAAAGTGATTTCACAAATATGGAAACAGAAAGTATCGTGGAAGAAAGATTCTGCACACTAATTGACGACCATACGCTTAAACTGAGCAAAGACTGGCCTCAAGGTACCCAGATTTCAGTTACATATCAGATTGACCAGGAAGGTATCTTGCACGGATTAGCTTATGTAGAAAATGATAAACTTGAATTCGATCTCAAAATCACCGGTGTAAAATGTGAAGAAGAACTCAGAAAATCAAAAGCAATCATCGACAAAGCATCAGTAGAGTAAAAAACAGAACAAAGCAGAACCCTATAAATGGATAAGACTTTATTAAAACTGGAAATCGGCAAGTGGAACGAAGCTTGTCGATTTCTTAAAAGCAAACAAACAGAACTCTCTACAGCAGAATGGACTGCTATAGAGACACTGGCCGACTATTGGCGAAAAAAATTTGATCCGGATGCTACCAGCGAATGCATGGACCTGATAAGCACTCTTGAACAATCGGATAAATTACACAGCAATAATAAAGAAATTATTGTATGGAGTAAAGAGTTTCGTACCATCGCCAGGAAGTATTACACTAAAGACGAAACTACATTTTTAGTATTCCAAAATGCATTAAAGGAATTATATCAGAGTTCTGCACCCCGCTCTTCGGCTCCTCTTCAGACACCTGTCAACAGTGAATCTCAAAATATCATATTAAAACAAAATGCAAAAAAATGGGTAAGCACTTATTCGCAGTTATACGAGAATCAGAATGAACTGGACCGAGATGAATGGAATGCTGTCCGTTTCTTAGCCAATTTCTGGAAAAACGGTACATTTAACGAAACGTCCCGAAAAGAATGTGAGCAGTATATCTCCATTCTAATCGCATCAGACAAATTGCATAGCAATAACAAAAACATCATTACCTGGAGCAAAGATTTTCGTGGAATAGCCAAAACATATTATACAAAAGATTCTAAAACTTTTGAGGACTTCAAAAAGTTCATGACGAAATATACCCGCGAAAACCCGATACAAGAAAGGGCCCCTCAGGAAAGAATACCACAAACTCCTCCCCGGCAAACATCCCCTTCCATTGAAATAACCGGATTGGTAATTGCCAATACTGACGAAAAAGGTGATCCCATTCCTTCGAACCAGGCCGAGCTCGATACTCGTAGCTGCTATTTACAGCCTCGAATTGATTATCGAGTATTAAGAGGAGGGAGCAGTGTAGATATATGGTACAAATTATACGCTCCCGACAGGACACTCATGACAGCCAGCAACAGCAAGTCCGGTTATACGTGGTATGGTAATGTCCCTCTCACAGGTTCCCGATCTGCATATCCCTTGAATGGCTTCGGAAGTATGTCTGGAAATGTATTCTCCGCTGGCCAATGGATTATTGAATTCTTTGAGAATGATCTGCAAATTGCAACGTACACATTCACTATCAAACAATACCGGACCTCTACTCCCCCCACACAATCACGGGTAACGCCGCCACCTCCTCCAAGAACTCCATCTAACCGACGAACATCTACAGTTTCGCCTAAAAAGGGGCACGGAGGTTTGTGGTCGTTCCTGATTATCGCCGCTATTATAGGCTTTTGCGGCCATCAATATTGGTATAAACCTATGACCATTGATCGGGATGCAGAGCGTACCTATGTATACGTATCCAGCTTGTTGCAACGTTCCGATAAAAATGCAAATGTAGAATATAATCGTATCCAATCTCTGCCCTATGGTTCGGAGCTCATCACTTACCAAAAAGAAGGAGATGGATGGTCATACATTAAAGCTAATGAGAAAAAGGGATATGTATCTACCAATTATACCCTAAGTAAAACTGATTTTGAATTGTTGAATAACTTATGGGGAAGCAAAGAAGCTATGGAAGGAGCACCGACAGCAAAATGTCGGCTGGCACTCGTAGACTTTATAAAGAAAAACAACTATAAAACAGGGACGGGGCAATGGCAGTTGTTTGCACAACCTATAGAAGTCAAACCTAATGCAGTACTTTACCCTCGACTGGCTAACGGATATACGAAGTTTACAGAATTTGCATTTGTCTTATCCAACAGCTCCACACATGAAGGTGTATTGGCTATTTATTCGTTTGCAGATGACGAAACTCCCGTTTTTATATATCAAGAGCAAACAACAGAAAATGCCAAAATAAAAGATGTTAGATATTATCCATGGAAAACAGATAAATATAAAGTTATCTATGCTACCCCAAATGCTATGGTTAGCCGCTCGCCTCAACTCCCAACCAACCAGCAACCGTCAAAAGCAAAGAGTGAGAACGGACTAAAAATAACGAAGGCACTTTTTGGAAATACTGATAAAAGTTACAATATTCTTACTCAATTTGGGACACAGCTCCCCACCACCACTCAGTACTTGTCTCCACGTATTTTCTATGAAAATCCTGCGGGGAAGAGTTCAGTGGTCATCAAATATAAAATTATCACTCCACAGGGGAACTTAATGACTGGAACAGGATCACCCTCCGGATATACTAATGAACAAAAAGTAACTCTAAACAGATCCGGATATATTAATTTAGCCGGTTGGGGAAATACAACCGGAGATGCGTACACTTCTGGAACTTACCGAATAGAATTCTGGTCCGAAGGAGAATTATTGTATTCAACCGGAGTGCAAATTCAGGGCAATTCAGAAAAGGCTGTAACTGTTTCTTCAAAACCAGTTGAGTGTCCCATCAAAATCCGAACAATGTTATTTGCCAACTCAAACGATAAAGGGACTATTTTAGAAGATTATGGGAAGCCGCTTTACGGAAATAAATTACAATACCTGAAACCAAAGATTATTTATTCAAGTCTAAACGGGGCCAGAAATATTACATTGTATGCCAAAATCTATCGTCCCAATGGTGTACTCATTGCCAACAAGAACTCGCCGAACGGATACACTTACAAACATGGTATGTATACACCTGCTGTCGGAGCTGATAACAATGTTTCTTATTTAACAAGCTGGGGAAGTCCAGAGTGTGACGTGTATTCTCCAGGTACTTATCAGTACGAGATATGGTACGAGGGAAGTAAAATCTTCTCCTGCCAAGTAATTGTACACTAAGCATAATACAATGAAAAAGAAAATTATACGGTATCTAATTGTATCGCATCTAACATTTATCCTTTCTATAGGCGGTATGGCAGTAGCTTTCTACTACTACCATACTGCCCAAATGGCACAAATTAAGAATGCGAACATTCTTCTCATCTCAAAAGATGAAATGAAATTACGCTTAATAGACTATAAGGGCCAAGAATTATTCACTGCCGACATAGCTTGTGGAAAGAATTATGGCAACAAGGAAAAACAAGGAGATTTAAAAACTCCTGAAGGAACTTTTAAAATAATCGATATCCAAGATGCTTCTAAATGGAAACACGATTTTGGAGATGGGAAAGGTGAAATAGAGGGTGCATACGGTAATCATTTCATCCGGTTAGAAACACCCGGACATAAAGGAATTGGGATTCATGGCACCCACGACCCATTATCTATTGGGACCCGAGCGACCGAAGGATGCATTCGAATCAAAAATTCAGAATTAGAGCAATTAGTATCTTTAATCCGAGTGCCAACAACTGTTATCATCACGCCCTCTGTAAAAGACATAAAAACCCAGTAAATAACAAACTGATGAAAACATTCAAACGATTCCTGTTCATTTGTATCGGACTATTCATTATAGTCCTCTCTACCCAAGCTTTGGAAAAGTATGAAGTGACCGCCAATACTTTTCTAAACATACGTAGTCATGGAAGCACAAATGCTCCTGTCATCGGAACAATAAATCATGGAGGAATCGTAAATGTAGAATCAATAGATGGAGAATGGGCAAAGGTATCCTTCAATGGCGGATATGGATACGTAAGTACGACCTACATACGACCTGTTACTCCAACACCTCCCGCAAAAGCTCCAACAAATACACTCAGCGACTGGTTTCGACAAACAAATTATGATTGCCGCCCTTTAGTTTATATCATATTAGGACTTTCTATTGTGCTATTCATCCTTAGAATGCGTCGTGGAGAAAGTACTCCGCTAGAAGACAGCGAACATACGATAAACCTCAGTTTATTCATTACCGTCTGTTTGTTAGAACTATTTTATGTGTTTTCAATGGGCGCAAATAGTATTTGGTTTTGCACTCCCGATAAAATAGGATGGCTATGG
Organism: Bacteroides fragilis NCTC 9343; assembly: GCF_000025985.1. Taxonomy (NCBI): domain Bacteria; kingdom Pseudomonadati; phylum Bacteroidota; class Bacteroidia; order Bacteroidales; family Bacteroidaceae; genus Bacteroides; species Bacteroides fragilis. The sequence continues at coordinate 755,713 of NC_003228.3, read as the reverse complement.
ACCATCATTAATTTCTTTATATTCGGTGCAGTTGTATTTAATCAATGGATGTGTTTTTTCAATACCTTGAATGATGTGCAATACAATTCCTACGCAACTTTCAATTGGACATGGGGAATATATACTTGGGGCATCTGTATCATAGGCGCTATCATTTGTGGCTTTTTCTTTGTAGGCTTTTTGCCTGTGGTAGGAATTGGATTTCTTGTCGGACAATCTGTGCAAACAGGTATTATTTTCAATAAAGTACTTCCCAAAGGTGGATGGAAACATGCGTGTATCTGTACATTAACTTATTTAATTGGTTCAACAGCCACTGTCTTAATTGTAGCTCATTTCCTCATCCTTTTACTAATTGTACTAATCGCTCTCTTTCTGCTTTCACTTTTAGGAAAATCATCTTCTTCATCCGGCGGTAAAAGATGCTCCAATTGTAGTCACCTCAGTGGTTCCAGTTGTAACTTAAGCGGACGTTATATCAGCAGCCCGTCTACCACCTATTGCGATAATTACCAATAATACTATTTAGAAAGAGAAACGTCAGGCAACGCATTTCTCTCTATAGATAGTTGCAGATAATCAAAAAATAATCTACTTTTGTTTTCAAAATGAATCAAAGTGCCAATTTTATAAATACTTAATAAGATGGTAGACGTAAAAACGATTATCGAAGAATCACAAGAGAAGATGGATATGGCAGTGATGTATCTGGAAGAAGCACTGGCACACATCCGCGCCGGAAAAGCAAGCACACGCTTGCTGGATGGTATCCGTGTAGACTCTTACGGAAGCATGGTGCCCATCAGCAACGTAGCTGCCGTAACCACTCCCGATGCACGCAGCATCACGATTAAACCTTGGGATAAAAGCATGTTCCGGGTTATTGAAAAAGCCATTATCGACTCCGATCTCGGCATTATGCCGGAGAATAACGGTGAAATTATCCGCATCGGTATTCCACCTCTTACCGAGGAACGCCGTAAGCAACTCGCCAAACAATGTAAAGCTGAGGGTGAAACAGCCAAAGTCAGTATCCGTAACGCACGGCGCGACGGCATCGATGCACTGAAGAAAGCTGTAAAAGACGGTTTGGCTGAAGATGAACAAAAGAACGCAGAAGCTAAACTGCAGAAGGTTCATGACAAATACATTGCCAAAATTGAAGAAATGCTGGCTGAAAAGGACAAAGAAATTATGACCGTATAATTGAAATACAAGTTACGGGCTACCATACACATCTGTGTATAACGCCTCAAAGTTTTCTTAATAGCCCGTAACTTGTAACTAGCTGCTTATAAAACATGAAGGGATTAGTAATAAAGAATACAGGTAGCTGGTATCAGGTGAAAACTGATGACGGGCAGCTGGTTGAATGTAAGATCAAAGGTAATTTTCGGCTGAAAGGCATACGGAGTACAAATCCCGTTGCCGTAGGTGACCGTGTACAAATCATACTCAATCAGGAAGGAACAGCCTTTATCAGTGAGATAGAAGATCGGAAAAATTACATCATCCGCCGTTCATCGAACCTCTCCAAACAATCACATATTCTTGCAGCCAACCTCGACCAATGTATGCTGGTGGTGACTGTTAACTATCCCGAAACTTCAACCACTTTTATCGACCGCTTTTTAGCATCGGCAGAAGCCTATCGGGTACCGGTGAAGATTCTTTTCAACAAAGTGGATGCTTATGATGAAGACGAATTGCATTATCTGGACAGCCTCATCACGCTCTATACCCAAATAGGTTACCCTTGTTTTAAAATATCCGCACTGACCGGTGAAGGAGTCGATGCCATACGCGAGGAACTGAAAGGCCGGGTAACCCTCTTCTCCGGACATTCGGGAGTGGGTAAATCAACCCTCATCAATGCCCTTGTTCCGGGGCTGGAAGTCAAGACTGCGGAAATATCAGCTTATCACAACAAGGGAATGCACACCACCACTTTCTCCGAAATGTTCCCTGTACCGGGAGACGGATACATTATCGACACTCCGGGAATCAAAGGTTTTGGTACTTTCGATATGGAAGAGGAAGAGATAGGTCACTACTTCCCCGAAATATTCAAAACTTCGGCAAACTGTAAATATGGAAACTGCACACACCGCCAAGAACCCGGTTGTGCTGTTCGGAAAGCAGTAGAAGAGCACTACATCAGCGAATCACGCTACACTTCCTATCTGAGTATGCTTGAGGATAAGGAGGAAGGAAAATACCGTGCGGCATACTGAATCTCTGCTATTTTTCAGAGAATATTCTTTATTCTATTTTAATGCTTCACTTGGCAGAGCAACTGCTTCTCCTACAAAAAATACGTTTCGATCTTCCGTCTTCCACCTTTTTCCACTTACTCCATTAATAATCAATGCAATGACGCGGTGGAAGATCGCATTTTCAGCCTGTTTATCTTCCACCCGCATCTTCTATCTTCCACCCGTCAACTTGAGTGCCATCCAATCGTTAAGACGCTGATAGGCAACACTAAGGAACGTATTTATTAACTGAATACATTGTTTAGAGCATTGTGCTTTCCTTTACTGTTTAGTCGAAAATGATCCGTTCTTCATCCCATCCCCGCCACCCGGGCTTATGAGCCCGTATACCAAGGCCCATGAGCCCGCATACCAGGGCCGGAATAAACAAACGGAGATTCATCATAACATACTTGTATACAATCGTTTAATATCAAAAACAAATACCGTTGGTTAGTTCGTAATCCGCAAAGAAGAAAAGAACCGTCGCACTTTATCAAGAGGATGATTCGATGGCTGTTACAATAAGTCCTCACTCTTTTACTAAAAAGATAATGAGGCTTTCATATGTATACAGATTACCCCGGATATGGTTCGCTCCATCGGAGAGAGTTTATCGTTTATCTCCGAAAGTATAACAGGCCAGTCAGCGACCGCCACCTTCACCAAACGCGAAAATACAGCATTGATTTATAATAGAAGGGATACAGCAAAAGAAAGCGTAACTACTCAGATATCAACAGAGTACATACTATTCGTCTCACTATTCAATAACAGCAAGAATGGCATTGCATACCGTTTTTTTTAATTAGTTAATTAAAAATAAAAAAATCTTTTTGGAGGATGTTCATATAAAAAAAAGTCATATATTAACAAAATAATAATTTTATTATTACTGAAAACCAAGAAACCTTACTAATTATGAAAATACTTTTTTCCCTAGACGTCTCCAACCAGCGACAAGTTGACTTTTGTAATAGAATACTAAAGATTCTGGATAATAAAGATGATAGCAATGATATCACCCTTATATGTAAATCTCAAAATCATCTCAGTGATTATCTATATATCCCCCCGTCAAGTCATATAAAAACAGAAGAAGCAGAGATTATTCTTACTTATGGCAAAACAGGTTTGAGCCACATTAGTCAATTTGCAAGAAAATCAAATATCCCAATCATACACTTCATAAATACAGAGTATTTAAAAGACGAATATTTAAGTGAAGACCAACAAGTAGAAAAAATAATACTTTGTGATTGCTTCAATCAGCTCTTGGAGAGTTTCTTTCAAAAAGACAAAATGTTTGTCTTACCATATTTTTCTATACCAGTCGTTACTAAAAATGTAGAAATAAGAAATAAAAATAGCCCCAAACTATTAATAGCTATCGCACACCCTAACCTTAAAAATTCACCGGTCTATTATATCAGTAACTTATTAAATATTTTATCAGACTATAGAATCACAATACTTTATAATGGAGATCCTCTTATCCCTATATTCAATTCTAATATTACACTTATCAATGTAAAAGAATCGAATATCGAAAAAGTAATTCTATCAAATGATATAATCATCGGGGATGGTATTTCTATTTACACAGGAATAATGTTAGGTAAACCATGTATCGTGATTGGAGAGCAAGGATATGGAGGACTTATCACACCCCAAAACCTCAGCCAACAATTCGCTAATAAGTTTCAGGGACGGATAGGGGGAAGCTTAAACGAATACATCCCTTTGAATTTGATCATGAACGATATTCAATATGTACAAAATACAGAAAAGAGCAAAAACATAGACTGCATTATTATTAAAAACAAAGAATTGTTGGACAATGAGTATCGCCAAACCCAGCAATCGCTTAACGACTTAATTTTAGAAGTAGCAGCCAACCACAAACAATTATATACGTTCCCTATGGAAATTCACCTTAGGTTATCGGATGCTTTTCACCTTATTAAATTTTCTGATACCAAATTTGTATTAGCTTATACAGCCAACAACAAAGTCCATTCAAGTTTTGGTAAAGAAGAAGCTGAAATTATAGCCCTTTTTAAAAGAAGTTGCTTAATAAAAGATGCTATAAATATGAGTCCATACAAAAAGGAACCTAAAATATTTGTGGAGTTTATCCAAATGCTGTTTAATGAAAAAATACTGATAGCATGAACGTAAATAAACCCACAACAGAAAAGAAACTCATCGATTTAAATAATGATATTATTCATAACTTCGATGTAAGTATCGTTATGTCTTTCTATAAAAGATATACGGAGTTCAGAAAAGTATTACCACATAATGCACCCTATTTACAACGAAACGGTATTGAGGTAATCATTGTTCTGGACGACCCCGATGAAAAGTCAGAACTTCTAATGCTGCTTCAAAATTATCCATTCATAAATTGGAAGCTAATTATTAATGAACGAAAACATGCTCCTCGCAACCATGCTTCCGTACTAAATGTAGGACTCAAGCATGCTACCAAAAAGTATATCCTACAAATAGATCCTGAAGTAGAATTCCTCACTGATATTATATGGCAAATGAGAGATGCCATAGAGAAATATCCCATGCACTATATCCTCGCAATGATGGCATATGTACCCTATGAGCAGGAACTTACAGAAAATAATATAAAAGAGTTGGATTTTATCCCGTGGGGTAATTTGATGGTAGAACGTAACCATCTATACAAATTACATGGTTATGATGAAACATTCATCACATGGGGTGGAGAAGATAATAATATGCGTGCACGGTTGGACATGTCTGGTATCAAAAAATTCATCCTCCCAGAGGCAAAGACTATTCATCGGGAAAAAAATTATGATCCCAACGAACGCTCTAAACGTATCAATAAACATAGCATCTCGGATTGGAGAAAAATGAATTATCCTTCGGAAGCAATTGCTAACAAAGATATTTGGGGAAGTGAATTTAACAAAGTCATTTACGACTGGCAAGACAATCAATATGCAAAAGACTTGTGCTATACATATCTACAGCAATTTATCGGTTTCGAAATCAGACACCCCGCCGCATTTCGGAAAAGGCATAAAAAGATAGTCCTCTGCCAAGCGTACAACGAAGAAAAACTGATAGAAGGTTTTCTAACAAATATGGCAAACTATTTTGACGGTATCATTTTGCTGGATGATGAAAGTACGGATCGAACTTGGGATCTAGCAATCCATGACAAAATTATATTAAAAGTGAAAAAGAAAAGAAGTGGGTTCAACGATTTAGAGAATAGAAATATATTACTCGATTTAAGTGCCTTCTTCCAATCCGAATGGTTTTGTTTTATGGATATTGACGAAAGATTTGATGAGAGATTTACCAATTTTTCAGAATTTGAGAATAATAAAGAGATACATGTGGTAAGTTTTAGGGGTGTGTATTTATGGAACGATGAACAAAGTTATAAAGGTGATATTCCGAATTCTAACAAAGGTATCCTCACAGTTTACCGAATGTTCAGACCTATAGGGCATACTCACATAAACACCCATAAGAAATTACACTTCATAGCGACTCCGTATTTCACGAACACATGGCAAAGCAATATATTATTTAAAGACTATGGATCCATGAAAGAAAATGATCGAATTAGAAAATATGAAAGGTATATACAAGAAGACCAACAAAAGGACATGTCGTCAGGGTATGATTACTTATTGAATAGCGAAAATCTATATCAACTGGATAAAATTGAAGAATATTAAAAATATGTTTTCCCGTCATAAGGAAATAAATAATAAAATAAGAATAACTAAACATGTAAACACTGCTAATAAAAACAGAACATTGCAATGCAGATTAAGACAAAAGTTATGTTTATATCTGCCATGGTTTCCCTGACATACCATGCCGCCCAACAGGTCGAAAAGCAAAAAATACTGCTTCACGAAAAAGTCAAGAAACAACCAACGTCTTACTAATATTTTAACAATATGAAAAAACTGAATATAAATAAATTGAGTGAATATCCTGTAGTGAATATAGAAGAGCAGACTTCTCTTAAAGGAGGAGTTAGCCAAGATGAGTTTTTTAGAATGTTAGAGAATAACACTTGGCAAGGTGGTTATGTTGATGGTTATGGTTATGCAGCCCCGGCTGTAACAATCTATGGAACTTCTTGGAACGAAACCGGGAGATGGGATATAGACGGATGCCCGGCCTGCGGTAACGGATTAGGATATGATCAAACCAAGCCTAAGCCGGAACATGATATCGTGACGATTTGGACTCATTTCTTTTGCCATAAACACATTTATTATGGAAGCAAATAAATTTTCTCATAATTAACATTAACAGTTTGCAGATATTCTCTGAAGTTAAAATTGGGTTTATCTGCAAACAAAACTCAAAAAATACATGAAAAAAATCTATCTTTTTTTATCGTTCCTAATTGTCATACTTGCATATCCCTTAATTAGTCTTTTAACGGTATTAATTATTGGAAACTTAGTGCAAAATACAACTCCATGGATACGCCCCATGACGCTATTCAGTCTCGCTACATTTATCTTAATATTCAGAAAAAATATTCGATGTCATTCGTCTTTCAATAGGAGTCTTTCTTTGAAAACAATTCTTTCTGTTTGCATTTTAACTATATCCATGTGTATAGCTATAGGGATGATTACCCCAATTCCTCAAAACATATCATTGGCGAAACAAGAACTACTCAATTTTCCGAGATTCATATATAGTCTATTCTTAATCCCTATTTTAGAAGAATTATGCTTTAGAATCATTATTATCAATAAATTCAAAGGTAAAATGAATCAATGGATTATAATCACGGGAACAGCACTACTCTTTGGTATAATACATACGAGTAGTATCTATACAATGATTTCAATGGCATGCTTTGGGTTTATATTAGCCTATTTGTACGTTAAATCAGAAAATGGTTTCCTTCTTATACTGGTTCATTCTTTGTACAGTATTAGCGTCTACTGTTCATACAGTGTTTTTTGGTCCATTACATCAAGAGTTTTAAATTATGTATATAGTCCTATATATTACATTATAGTTGCTATTTCAATCATGTATATTATTTATTTTTTTCTTAAAAAGAAATACGTTTAAAGAAAGAACAAATACACATAAGCCAAGAACAAATTTAACTGTATATTAACTACTTTCTATTTAATAGGAGACAATATAAATTACAAAGATCATTATATAAATTATTATATCCATACTTATATTTAGGTATAAGAAAATTATATAACCCAGTTCCAAACTTTACCGAGAAAATAATCAGAAGGAATATTTATAAAAAAGGAAAAACCATCTGCAAATCTCGAAAAAGAAAATCCAAAGAACAACTATGAGAATAAACTTTCCATCTTACATTCAACATGACCAAATGGATTGTGGACCAGCCTGTCTGAAGATTATAGCCCAAAATTATGGCAAGAGATTTTCATTGAAATATTTGAGGGATCGCTGTTATGCAACTCGCGAAGGCGTATCATTGTTCGACATTGGCCGGGCAGCAGAAGAGATTGGTTTCCGAACACTGGCTATCAAAGTTACATTCGAAGATTTAATAGAGAAGATGCCATTGCCATTAATTGTACACTGGAAACAAAGTCATTTCGTAGTAGTCCATAAAATCACGAATAGAAAAGTTTATATATCAGATCCTGCACAAGGACTTACCCATTACAACCATAAAGAATTTAGGGAAGCGTGGGAGATGTGCAACGGACTTGGAACCATCATGATATTAGAAACGACTCCCGAATTTCACAACATGAACGAAATGGAAACCCGAGCCTCTTTCAGCCATTTTATGAAATATCTGAAACCTCATCACCGATATTTAGGACAAGTTATAGTAGGTATGGTTGCAGGGATATTGATCGGGCTACTTTCCCCTTTCATATCCCAATCCATTGTAGATTTCGGCATTGGGTCCGGTAATATCCAATTTGTGAACACCATGCTGATAGCAGGTATGATTTTGGCATTTAGTTCAATGGCATCTGACTTTATCCAAAGCCGCCTTATGCTGTATGTGTCAGAGCGGATTAACATGGGAATGGTCAGTGATTTCCTCCGCAAAACCATGAGTTTACCCATTACTTTTTTTGAGCGTAAAATGGTTAGCGACTTACTAACCCGAATAGATGACCACGGACGTATACAGTCATTTATCATGTCCACTTTTCTGGGAATCTTCATCAATATCCTACTCTTTGTCATCTACAGCCTGCTTATGCTCTATTACGAAAGTAATATGTTCCTTGTATTTATGATCGGTAACACAGTTTATACCGGATGGATATTTCTTTTTCTAAAGCAACGAAAGAAACTAGATAATCAACTATTCGGATGCAGGGCCACTAATCAGAACGATCTATTGGAATTATTAGAAAATGTGAACGAAATAAAGATAAATAATATCGCGAACAAACGAAGATGGAAATGGGAACTCAGCCGCTTTAAAATTTATGGTTTGCGGGTAAAAAACATGAATCTCGACCAGATAGAAGCGACCGGAGCCTCTTTTATCATCCATTTACAAGGGCTTTTTATTACTTATATTGCGGCTCTAAATGTAATAGAAGGAACAATGACGCTAGGTATGATGATGGCAGCTCAGTACATATTAGGGCAACTGAATGCCCCCATAAAAAGTATGATTGGTTATGTACATTCCCTACAATTTGCCCGCATCAGCCTTAAACGTGTAAACGAGGTCATTTGGGAAGAAGAACCAGAAATATCTGAATCAAAAGTTTCCATTCCTATAGAAAAAGGCATTAAGGTGAAAGATTTAGATTTTTACTACAACCCTAATTTAAACAAAGTATTAGACAATATAAATTTAGAGATACCGGAGGGAAAGATTACAGCTATCGTAGGGGAAAGCGGAAGCGGTAAAACCACTTTACTAAAATTGTTACTCAGGTTTTATAAACCAACAAATGGTGAAATTGAAGTCGGAGGAGTGCCATTAGATAATATCGATTTATATCGTTGGCGTAATAGTTGCGGTGCCGTATTACAAGATGGTAAACTTTTTAATGACACTATCTTATATAATATCACATTGGAAGATGAAGAAATGAACGTAAATCAAAAACAACTAGTGAAAGCGATTCAACTGGCAAACGCAGAAAATTTCATTAATGCTCGCCCTTTAAAGCTATACACTCCACTTGGAACTAATGGTTCAGGATTAAGTCAAGGGCAAAAGCAACGTATACTAATAGCTAGGGCGATATACAAAAACCCAGACTTCATATTCCTGGATGAAGCGACAAACTCTCTTGACACGAATAATGAAAAACAGATTTCCAAAAATTTGGAAACCATCTTAGAAGGAAAAACCGCCATTGTAATAGCGCACCGATTAAGTACTGTAAAAAATGCCCATAATATAGTGGTCATGGAAAAGGGAAAAATTGTGGAACAAGGGACTCATCAAGAACTTATAAATTTAAAAGGAATATATTACGACCTAATTTCTAGTCAATTAGAGATTGGATAAAATAATACATCATGTCAAAAATTCAGTTACGCCAAGTCTATAGAGACCAGTTGTACAACTATCGTCCTACGTGGATATTAAGATGGGGAATAACCATTTTCTTCGTTTTTCTTTTACTGGTTATTTCCGTTTCTGGATTTATAAGATATCCAGATATTGTACCTGCTACAGTTGAAATTACAACCATAAATCCGCCAGCAAATCTAATTTCCAAAGTAAATGGAAAAATAGAAATCATATTCACAGAAGAAGGAGAAAGTATAACAAAAGGACAAGTCCTTGCCATATTAGAGTCACCAGCACAATGGAAAGACATGAAAATTTTAGATCATTACATTACAGTCCTAGAAAACACAATTGGAAAAGATAGCCTTTCAGTAATTCCCGAACCCGATTTTTTGCGCAATGATCTTGAATTAGGAGAAGTACAGGGACGCTATGCTGATCTTAAGCTCAATTATACTGAGCTATACAATTTTCTACATTCCGGACTATTTGAAGAAGAAGTATTGTCATTACAAGAAAAAAAGCAGGCACAAAAGCAATTATTAGTACAAGAGAATAGAAAGAGAGAACTTTTAAAAACACAAATCAGACTTGCAGACAAAGAATATCAACGAGATTCCATTCTGTTTGTAAAGGAAGTCATTTCTGAAAGTGAAATAGAACAAAGACACCAAAACAGGCTTCAGTTCCAATCTTCACTTGTAGATATGGAAGTCAACATATTGAACATTAAATCCTCATTAAAACAACTACGCTCTGATCTAAAAAAAATAGAATTAAAGCATAACACCGACAGGCAGGAGCTAACAAATAAACTTCTACAAAGCACGCACTTATTAAAAGCGCAAACGGAAACTTGGAAACAAAATTATTTAATTACTACCCCTATAGATGGTAAAGTAAGTTTTACTACATATTGGAGTAAGAATCAAAACGTCAAATCAGGTGAGCTTATTTTTTCTGTTGTTCCCATTGATTCTATGACAACAAAAGCCAGACTACAATTTCCCATACAAAATTCGGGAAAGATAAAAGAAGGACAACAAGTCAACATCAAGTTACAAAATTATCCATATCAAGAGTTCGGAATGTTAGTGGGTCATCTATCCAAAATATCAGAAGTTCCTAATGAACTATTATATAGTGCAGACGTAGTTTTAGATAAAGGACTTATTACGTCTTACGGGAAAAGACTTCCTAAAGTGCAACAACTGAAAGGAGATGCTGAAATCCTAACAGACGATTTGAGTTTATTAATGCGTTTTTTCAATCCATTACGGGCCATTTTTGATCACAGATTAAGAAAACATAATCAATAAGACACCTTAACACAAAAAATAAATCTATATTTTAATTTTCCGATTAAACCTTTTCCCACCCTCTTAGTCTAACCTTAGAACAGACATATACTAATACTAAGACATGGATAAAAAGGTAAAATGGGGCATCGTCATCTTGGTTGGCGCCGGACTGATAGGTTGGGGAATTTACTCCCGACTTCCTAAAGCAAATGAAGAGTTGGCAGCAGCCGACAAAGTGATGACAGGCAAACAGATCAATAAAAGGGTTCTGAACGTAAACGCCAAAATCATAAAACCACAATTGCTGACAGACCAGATTCAAATCAGCGGTAGCTTGATGCCTGACGAGGAGGTGGATCTTTCTTTTGAGACTTCGGGAAAAATTGTTGAGATCAACTTTGACGAAGGAACAACCGTAAAGAAAGGACAACTACTGGCAAAAGTGAACGACCGGCAATTACAGGCCCAGTTGCAACGTCTTGTAGCTCAACTAAAACTTGCCGAAGACCGTGTGTTCCGCCAAAATGCTTTGCTCGAACGGGATGCCGTCAGTAAGGAAGCTTACGAGCAGGTAAAAACGGAACTGGCCACCCTGAATGCAGATATTGATTTGGTAAAAGCGAATATTGCCATGACCGAACTTCGCGCACCCTTCGACGGGGTGATCGGACTCCGGCAGGTCAGCGTCGGCTCTTATGCTTCACCTACTACCATCGTAGCCAAACTGACAAAAATCATTCCTCTGAAAATAGAGTTTTCCGTACCCGAGCGTTATGCCAGTCAGGTAAAAAAGGGAACTAACCTCAACTTCGAACTGGAAGGAAAGTTAAGCTCTTTCCCCGCAAAGGTATATGCCACCGAATCACGAATCGATCAGTCTACTCGTACACTGACCGTTCGTGCACTGTATGCTAACAGTAACGGGGCAATACTACCGGGACGTTACGCCAGCATCCAACTGAAAAAAGAAGAAATCCCGAATGCCATCGCCATCCCATCGGAGTCCATCGTACCTGAGATGGGTAAGGATAAAGTATTCCTCTATAAATCGGGTAAAGCCGAACCGGTAGAAATAACCGCAGGTATCCGTACCGAAGCTGAAGTACAAGTCATAAAGGGCCTACAAATGGGTGATACCATCATCACTTCGGGAACCCTTCAACTCCGTACAGGATTACCTGTCACACTGGATAATATCAATTAACTCCCGACCGCCTTATGAATATATCCGAATTAAGTATACGACGGCCAGTACTCTCAACGGTACTGACCATCATCATTTTGCTCTTTGGACTGATCGGGTACAACTACCTGGGTGTCCGGGAGTATCCATCCGTAGATAACCCTATTATTTCGGTGTCCTGCTCCTATCCGGGTGCAAATGCCGATGTCATCGAGAATCAGATCACCGAACCCCTGGAACAGAACATCAATGGTATTCCGGGCATCCGCTCACTCTCCAGTGTCAGTCAGCAGGGACAAAGCCGTATCACGGTAGAGTTTGAGCTTTCCGTCGACCTGGAAACAGCTGCCAATGACGTGCGTGACAAGGTATCACGCGCCCAACGTTATCTCCCGCGCGACTGCGACCCTCCTACCGTATCGAAAGCCGACGCCGATGCCACCCCTATCCTTATGGTGGCTTTGCAAAGCGACAAACGTTCTTTGCTGGAACTCAGTGAAATTGCCGACCTGACTGTAAAAGAACAGTTGCAAACGATCTCTGACGTAAGTAGTGTCTCCATTTGGGGAGAGAAACGATACTCCATGCGTTTATGGCTCGACCCCATCAAGATGTCCGGTTACGGGATCACTCCTATCGACGTGAAGAATGCGGTAGACAAAGAGAACGTGGAACTCCCTTCAGGTAGTATCGAAGGAAATACAACAGAACTTACCATCCGTACTTTGGGACTGATGCACACTGCAGAAGAGTTCAACAACCTGATCGTCAAAGAAGAGAACGACCGCATCATCCGTTTCAGTGATATCGGACGAGCCGAACTGGGCCCTGCCGACATCAAAAGCTACATGAAGATGAATGGTGTACCCATGGTGGGAATCGTTGTAATCCCCCAGCCGGGTGCCAACCATATAAAGATAGCCGATGCGGTATATGAACGCATGGAGAAGATGCAGAAGGACCTCCCGGAAGACGTGAAGTATTCTTACGGATTCGATAACACCAAATTCATCCGTGCCTCTATCAGCGAAGTGAAAGAAACCGTTTACGTAGCTTTCATCCTAGTTATCATTATTATCTTCCTTTTTCTGCGCGACTGGCGTGTTACGCTGGTTCCCTGCATCGTGATTCCGGTATCGTTGATCGGTGCTTTCTTCGTTATGTATCTGGCGGACTTCTCCATCAACGTGCTCTCCATGCTGGCTGTTGTGCTGGCAGTGGGTCTGGTGGTGGACGACGCTATCGTAATGACGGAAAACATCTATGTCCGCATTGAGAAAGGTATGCCTCCGAAAGAGGCCGGCATCGAAGGGGCTAAAGAGATTTTCTTCGCTGTCATCTCTACCACCATTACGCTGGTTGCCGTATTCTTCCCCATCGTCTTTATGGAGGGGATGACAGGACGACTGTTCCGTGAATTTAGTATTGTTATTTCCGGTTCGGTTATCATCTCCTCTTTTGCGGCTCTGACCTTTACTCCGATGCTAGCCACCAAGTTACTGGTAAAACGGGAGAAACAGAACTGGTTCTATCTGAAAACAGAACCTTTCTTCGAAGGAATGAACCGCCTCTACAGTCGTTCACTGGCTGTTTTCCTCCATAAACGTTGGATTGCCCTGCCTTTTGTAGCAATTACCATTGGCATCATTGCCTTCTTGTGGAATTACATCCCGGCAGAAATGGCTCCGTTGGAAGACCGTTCACAAATCAGTATCAATACCCGTGGAGCCGAAGGTGTGACCTATGAATACATCCGGGACTATACGGAAGACATCAATGACCTCGTAGACTCGATTGTACCGGATGCCGAATCGGTAACCGCCCGTGTATCGAGTGGTAGCGGTAATGTGCGCATCACGCTGAAAGACATGAAAGACCGTGACTACACCCAGATGGATGTAGCTGAAAAATTGTCGGCAGCAGTACAGAAAAAGACGATGGCGCGTTCATTCGTCCAGCAGTCATCTTCTTTTGGCGGACGGCGTGGCGGTATGCCCGTCCAATACGTATTGCAGGCCACTAATATCGAAAAGCTACAGGAAGTACTGCCCAAGTTCATGGCGAAGGTTTACGAGAACCCGGTATTCCAGATGGCAGACGTAGACCTGAAGTTCAGCAAACCGGAGGCACGTATCAATATCAATCGCGACAAAGCCAGCATCATGGGGGTAAGTACACGTAACATCGCACAGACCCTGCAATACGGTCTGAGCGGACAGCGAATGGGCTACTTCTATATGAACGGCAAGCAATATGAGATCTTAGGAGAAATCAACCGCCAGCAACGTAACACACCTGCCAATCTGAAATCGATCTACATTCGTAGTGACAAAGGAGATATGGTGCAATTGGACAACCTGATTGAACTGACCGGTGGCATCGCGCCTCCGAAACTGTATCGTTACAATCGTTTCGTTTCGGCCACTGTTTCCGCCGGACTGGCCGAAGGAAAAACCATCGGACAAGGATTGGACGAAATGGACAAGATAGCCAAAGAGACGCTGGACGACACGTTCCGCACAGCATTGACCGGTGATTCGAAAGAATATCGCGAGAGTTCTTCAAGTCTGATGTTTGCTTTTATTCTGGCCATTGTACTGATTTACCTGATCCTGGCAGCACAGTTCGAGAGTTTCAAAGACCCGCTGATCATTATGCTGACCGTCCCCCTGGCTATTGCAGGCGCATTGGTATTCATGTATTTTGGAGGTATCACAATGAACATCTTCAGCCAGATCGGCATTATTATGCTGATTGGACTGGTGGCTAAAAACGGTATCCTGATCGTAGAGTTTGCCAACCTGAAACAAGAAACGGGTGAGGATAAGATGACAGCCATCAAAGATGCGGCGTTACAACGCCTGCGTCCTATCCTGATGACAAGTGCTTCTACCATCCTGGGATTAATCCCGCTGGCTTTCGCCTCGGGTGAAGGTTGCAACCAACGTATCGCAATGGGTACGGCTGTAGTGGGAGGTATGTTGGTATCTACCCTGCTGACCATGTACATCGTACCTGCCATTTACAGTTATATTTCGACGAACCGAAGTAATAAATTAAAGCAAGAATGAAACAGATCGTCTTATCTATCATAGCATTGTGCTGTGCTCCTTTTGCCATGCAGGCACAGCAGCCACAAATATATACCCTGAAATCCTGCCTGGAGTATGGACTTCAGAATAACTACTCCCTGCAAATAGTCCGCAATGAAGAGCAAGTGAGCAGGAACAACGCCACCCCGGGCAACGCAGGCTATCTGCCGACACTCGATTTTACGGCAGGATACAAGGGGACAGTGGACAACACTAATACCAAGGTCCGGGCCACCGGAGAATCAGTAAAAGAAAACGGTGTCTTCGACCAAACCTTGAATGTGGGTCTGAACTTGAACTGGACCATCTTCGATGGCTTTAACATTACAGCCAATTACCAGAAACTGAAAGAGCTGCAACTACAGGGAGAAACCAATACCCGTATCGCCATCGAGGACCTGATAGCCAATCTGGCAGCCGAATATTACAACTATGTTCAGCAAAAAATCCGCTTGCAGAATTTCCGTTATGCGGTATCTTTGTCGAAAGAGCGCCTGCGAATCGTAGAAGAACGTTACCACATCGGTAACTTCTCCCGTCTGGACTATCAACAGGCAAAAGTGGACTTCAACGCCGACAGCGCCAAATACATGAAGCAACAGGAATTGCTGCATACCTCGCGCATCCAGTTAAACGAACTGATGGCCAACGAAGATGTGGATCAACCGCTCGTGATAGAAGACAGCATTATAAAAGTGAATGCCGGGCTTCGATTCGAAGAGTTGTGGAATGCTACCTTACTGACGAACGCGTCACTGTTGAAAGCTGAACAAAACAACACGCTCGCCATGCTGGACTATAAGAAAGTAAACTCGCGCAACTACCCTTACCTGAAGATGAATACCGGATACGGATATACCTTCAATAAGTACGATATTGCCGCTAATAGCCAAAGAGGTAATCTGGGAGCCAATTTGGGAGTAACGGTAGGCTTCAACATCTTCGATGGAAATCGCCGACGCGAAAAGAACAATGCACGCATTGCCATAAAAAATGCCCGCCTTCAACGTGAACAACTGGAACAAGGGCTTAAAGCAGACCTTAGCAATCTGTGGCAGGCCTACCAGAATAATCTGCAAATGCTGAAACTGGAACGACAGAATCTAGTAGCCGCCAAAGAGAATCACGAGATAGCTATGGAACGCTACATGCTAGGCAACCTTTCGGGTATCGAAATGCGGGAAGCGCAGAAAAGTTTGCTGGATGCCGAAGAACGCATACTTTCGGCTGAATACGATACCAAGTTATGTGAGATTTCACTTTTACAAATCAGTGGAAAGATCACGAAATACCTGGAATAGAATGGGAATATCCGAAGAATGGGTGGGATAAGCCACAAAAGTCTACACTCCTCCCCATACAAACATACGCCCCGTTGGTTTAAAGCCTAAGGCCTATCGGTTTAAAACCAAGCCCCCTTTCCTTTGAAACCAACGGGGCTTTGGTTTTAAAGGTATTTTCACGTTGGTACAATACTATCTATCAGCACATTGTGAGTGAGACATTCGCCAAAGCAGGCTCCTCGGTTCGCATCTTAATTACTGACAAAAAGAACTACAAATCCACTTCCGAGAGATGTGTCGAAACTCTTTTCACCACAGAGTAGCACAGAGTCTTTTTATGAATAATCAACAACTTAGAATCGGCTCAGTGTTACTCTGCGTCTTTTGTGGTGGGTTTTGACACCTCCTCAATCCCTAAAAGTGAACATCCTATGACCGTATGTGTTATGAATTAATTATCTTTGCAACTTCAAATAAATAGCTAAGTCTGGAAAAGAATTACCTATTCCAAATACAACCATAACCAGTAAAGAAAAAACAAGAAGATGGGATTATTCATAAAGAAACCCTTTGAAGCCCTATTGGCAGAGGCCAATGTGTCGGGCAGTAAATCATTAAAACGAGTATTAGGCCCCTGGAGTCTGGTAGCACTGGGCGTCGGTGTTATCATCGGAGCAGGACTCTTCTCAATCACCGGCACCGTAGCAGCGGGCTACACCGGACCGGCCATCACCCTTTCATTCGCCATAGCTGCACTAGGATGCTGCTTCGCAGGACTCTGCTACGCTGAGTTCGCTTCTATGATTCCGGTGGCAGGCAGTGCTTATACGTATTCATACGCCACCATGGGCGAACTGATAGCCTGGATCATCGGCTGGGATCTCGTTCTCGAATATACCGTAGCAGCCACTACCGTCAGTATCAGTTGGAGCCGATATCTCGTCGTCTTTCTTGAAGGACTCGATATACATCTGCCGCAAGCCCTGACCGCCTGCCCATGGGATGGGGGAATCGTCAATATCCCGGCGTTCCTGATCGTAGTGTTGATGAGCATCTTCCTGATTCGCGGAACAGAAGGCAGCTCCATCTTCAACGGCATCGTTGTATTTCTCAAAGTATCGGTGATCGCCATATTCGTTGTCCTGGGCTGGAAATATATCAATGCCGACAACTATACTCCATACATCCCCGCCAATACAGGTACACTTGGCGAATACGGTCTCTCGGGTGTCCTGCGTGGAGCCGCCATCGTTTTCTTTGCTTTCCTGGGATTCGATGCCGTCAGTACGGCTGCACAGGAAACAAAAAATCCGAAACGGAATATGCCGATCGGTATCCTGGTATCACTCTTGGTATGTACCGTACTTTATATGCTGTTTGCCCACGTAATGACAGGAGTAGCCCATTATACCGAATTTAGCGGCCAGCAGGGCATCGCACCGGTAGCCATTGCCATCGAACACATGGGACATGCCGATGCAACAGGCATCATTCACCCGGATTATCCGTGGCTGAACCGTGCCATCGTTCTTGCCATCCTGTTCGGCTATTGTTCGGTCATTATGGTTACTTTATTGGGGCAAAGCCGTGTTTTCCTGAGCATGAGCCATGACGGACTACTTCCCCCCTTCTTTTCACACATCAACGAGAAGTTCCGTACACCGGCGCGCAGCAACCTCCTGTTTATGCTGATAGTGGGCCTGCTAGCCGCATTTGTTCCGGCACGCCTGGCGGGAGAGATGACCAGCATCGGTACACTGATGGCTTTCACACTGGTATGCGCAGCCGTCCTCGTAGTGCGAAAGACCATGCCGAACATACCCCGTTCATTTAAAACTCCGTTTGTGCCTCTCGTCCCCATTCTGGGAATACTCACTTGTCTGTGCATGATGCTTTTCCTTCCAGCCGATACCTGGATACGATTAGTACTGTGGATGCTGATCGGACTGGACATCTATGTCGGCTACGGCATGAAACACAGTAAACTGGAACATGGTGTGAAAAATCGCCGGGGACAATCGGCATTGAACATGATCGGCATTGCACTGTCTCTGCTTTGTGTCATTACCGGCTTATGGCATCAGCAGACTGTAGGTTGGAATGAAAGTAAAGCATTGCTGATCATCTCGTTTGTTTTCGCATTTACGCATTGTGCATATTATATGATGCGGATATGGAAAGGGACAACAAAACAAACGAATGACAACGGTTAACTCTGAGGAAAGGAGGTATATAAAACTGTTTTCACCACAGATTACACAGATTATCAAAAACAATGACCTGTGTTATCTGTGGTAGAAAAGTCTTATTCAACCGCTTGCATCACCTGCTTCGCTACTTCAATGCAGTCTCCTTCCGCCTCGGCAGAATAGGGATTGGCAGCTTTCGTCCAAGGTTCCTCTATGGCATAGAAATCAATTTCCGCAGGGGTCTTTCCCTCTATCCGCTGAGAAAGAAAGTCGAAATATAGTTTCCAACGCATGTAATAGAAATCTTTCAGCAAGCCGTTCCACTCTTTGTGAGCATAGTCTCGGAGACCACCGTAATCGGCCGCGTTCCGGTTACCCCAGGTCGTAATCTGTACACGGGCATTCCATTCGTACAATTCCTTTTCTTCGGGTGTATCACCCAACGCACGCGCCTCTTCAATCCACTTTCCTACTCGAAACTCCGGACGGGTTCCCAACAGTTTATCCTGCAACAAAATCAGGTCGAGGAACTTTCCCGATGCCAGTGCAAAGAGTTGTTTATCACCTGCACGATAAGCGGCAGTCACAGCTTTCTGCATCAGACGTCCCTTCTCTGCCAGTGCCTGGCGGACAATATCTACCAGATCGTATTCAAAATTATTGTTACCTTTAAAGCGATCGGCTACGGAAACCATCAGGCGGGCAGCTTCTATCACCTCCTGCGGACGGTAGTAATCTTTCATTTCCGACCAGCTGGACACCTGGTACACATCTTCCGCCGGACGGGCACAAAATACAGATTCGTGTGTCCCCTGCTGGGTCAGGTTCTTCGGCGAGTTATAAATAGAGTTCGCCAGATTGGTCCAGGCAGCCTGTACCACCGGATCATCAACGCCATAACGGGCTTTTACATACTCCTTCAGCCACTCTTCCTTCGTGAACCGGTCGGGACGCCAAGGCAGCTCCATCACCAGCTCGTACATCACCGGATTGTTTTCAATCCCTTCAGGAGTCATTCCCACCCCTTTCAGCGTAGCGCTTGCATGCGGATCGGCTTTGGCAAGATAGAAGTTATCGATCACATTGTCCATCTTTCCGTGCAATCCCACATTGCCACCATAATTCAAAAGCATACAATAGATCCAATCGTGCTGCCCGTATCCGTTCTTGCGATACCACTCGGAAGTAGAATCTCCCCACTGCGGACGGCACTCACTGGTCAGGTCAAGTATCAGCAAATCTCCAGCTTTCAGGTTCTCAATCATCTTGGGACGCGGATTTGCCTGCCAGGCCTGAGCCACCCAGACAGCCTTCGGATTGGCCTTCTTCATAGCTTTCATCACTGCCTTACCGGCTGCATCGAGGTCGACACCTGCAGTGTTTCCCCCTTCGTGAAAGGGGTCCATAGAGTAAAAGTTAGCTTTGCCGTACAGTTTCTCAAGTTCTTTGTAGTAAAGAGAAGAAATCTCCTCGAAACGCGGATCACTCGGTTGCAGGAACGCCGGACGACGGTAGCCGCACCATGTTCCCGGGTCGGATACGTTCAGGCCGAGTTTCTCTTTCGCATTATGGGGTACCATACCGCAATAGCCCGGAAGCACCGGCTCTATACCGTATTCGCGCATACGCTTCAGGATCTTTTTTTGCAAAGCAATCTGCCGGGTATACCAGCTGTCGGGATTGGGACCACCCCAACCTTCCAAGTTATTCATCAGCCACCAGGCAAAAAATCCCGGACCCGAAATGAATTCATTGATCTCTGTCTTGGTATATCCCAACTTATCAAGTACATTGTGCCACACAGCCTCAGCTCCGGTCACCGCCAAAGGAATATTGATGCCGTGTAGAGCCATCCAGTCAATCTCTTTCTCCCATCGGTTCCAATCCCAGAAAGCCATAGAGTAAGAGAAAGTACAATAATTCAGGTCGTAGCGGTAGGGCAATGTTGTTTCCCTGCGTTCTTTCTTTGTCACCGGCGGAAGTACAGCCGGCAGTTTCGCCTGCATTCCGTTCCATGAGAGATGAATACCTGCGTAATACTTCAGATACCAATTCAGCCCGGTGGCAATGCTTACATAGTTATTTCCACGAATAACGACTTTATCACCTTTCTGGTCGAGTTCAAAGAAGTCGGCATCGGACTTCACCTGCTCGATAATAAACTTCTTCGAAGCTCCTTTGTCAATGCGCTCCAACAATCCGGTTACCGGAGAAGCCATTGCCCAAGAAGCGACACAAAGTAAAATTGTTAATAGTATTGATTTACGATTCATAAATAATATGCTTTAATTACAGTTTTATCCCATAATCCATTTCGCCTTCTTGCCCAGCACACGATAGACAGTCCACACAATCAGCCACGAAGCACCGAAGGCAAAAACAGACGCCACCGGTATCTGAATACCCAGAGGTACACCTAACGTACGTACCAACACTACGGAAGGGCCGGTAAAGAAATAGTGTATCATATAGATGCCGAAACCACACAAAGTGAGGTTGGCAAGTGCCTTCCTGATCCCCTCCGAATGGAAATTCACCTTCTTGCAAAGCATAAACACGGGAATGGTCATCATCACTACATTCAGGGAACAATAAGTGAAGAAGAGTTCGAGCATCTCGTCGCTAAACTCCGGCAAAGCCGTGATGTAGCGGAAGCCAAAGAAGGTAACGGCATATCCTATTACAAACATCGGCAGACCGATTGCCAGGATCTTACCCAAAGACCAGTCAAGGTTGCGCAGATAGTGTCCCAACAACAGATAGCCATTGAAACCGGCAAAGTAATAAAGCATGCCGAACGCATTCCATGAACAGGTTCCCCAAAGGTATTGTGCCACAAACTGGTTGTAGTATGGCAACAACAGAGTGACAGCCCATGCACCGAGAAACCACAGCTTCGCCTTATCGGATGCTTTCTCCACCCAGGCAGAAAAGACGGGGAGGTAAAGATACAGACCGATCAGCAGGTAAATATACCACATGTGTACATCTACTATGGAGAAATTAAAAGGAATCTGAGCAATGTAGTCCAAAGAGACAGGCAGCGACTGGCGCATCACTTCCTCGCCCGAATAAGGGAAAAAGTCGAGAATGACTTCCGGTTTGATGCCCAACACTCCGGTGATCCAGGGAAACAGATTGTAGATAACGGACCAGATCAGAAACGGCCACAGGACGCGCGGAATGCGTTTCTTATAAAAGACAGAGATCTCGCCGCGCACCGGAAGAAGCAGTGCTCCGGTAATCATCACGAACAGGGGGACGCAAGGACGAAGCAAGGCTCCGTAGATGGCACCCCAGAGTTTTATTTCGCCAATATTGGGCGGTGTGCCCGGATAAAAGTTAAAAGGGTCTGTGCAGTGACAACAGACAACGGTAAACATGGCTACGAAGCGGACAACGTCCAGCCAGACAATGTGTTGAGGATTCTTTTGTAGTTCCATCGGTGGTTCGTTTTACTGATAATGATCAAGGTATTTATAATGAGAAAGGCATCTGTATAACACAGCATACAGACGCCTCTCACTCGAGTTAAAATGATAAACAACTATTATTAATAGTCACTTACCCATTTCTTATTTGTTGCTGCAAGAACCGCAACGGGGTTTTATCTGCTTAAAGAAGTCGTTACCCTTGTCATCTACAAGAATAAATGCGGGGAAGTCCTCTACTTCGATCTTCCAGATAGCTTCCATACCCAATTCCGGATATTCTACGCATTCGATGCTCTTGATATTGTTCTGGGCAAGGATAGCAGCCGGACCACCGATTGAACCAAGGTAGAAACCGCCATACTTCTTACAAGCATCGGTCACCTGCTGGCTACGGTTACCTTTTGCCAACATAATCATGCTGCCGCCATGGCTCTGGAACAAGTCCACATAGGGATCCATACGTCCGGCAGTAGTCGGTCCCATCGAACCGCAAGCCATGCCGGCAGGAGTTTTAGCCGGACCGGCATAATAAATCGGATGGTCTTTGATATATTGAGGCAGATCTTCGCCGCGATCCAGACGTTCTTTCAGTTTAGCGTGAGCGATATCACGGCCTACGATGATCGTACCGTTGAGTGACAGACGTGTAGCTACCGGATATTTAGTCAGTTCCTTCAGGATATCCGCCATCGGCTGGTTCAGGTCGATTTTCACTACATCGCCTTCACCTGCGCCACGCAGTTCTGCGGGAATCAGACTGCCCGGATTAGAATCGAGTTTTTCAATCCAGATACCGTCTTTATTGATCTTACATTTGATGTTACGGTCGGCAGAACAAGATACACCCAAGCCCACCGGACAAGAAGCTCCGTGACGGGGCAGACGGATGATACGTACATCGTGTGCCAGATATTTACCGCCAAACTGTGCTCCCAAACCGATCTTTTGGGCTTCGGCAAGTACCTCTTTCTCCAGTTCTACGTCGCGGAAAGCACGACCATACTCATTACCGGTAGTCGGCAACTCGTCGTAATAGTGGGTAGAAGCCAGTTTCACAGTCAGCAGATTCTTCTCAGCCGAAGTACCGCCGATAACGAATGCAATATGATAAGGAGGACAAGCCGCTGTACCCAGTGTCTTCATCTTCTCAACCAGGAACGGAACCAGAGTGCCCGGATTCAGGATCGCTTTTGTCTCCTGATACAGATAAGTCTTATTGGCAGAACCACCACCCTTGGTCACACACAGGAATTTGTACTCCATGCCTTCCGTAGCCTCGATATCGATCTGGGCCGGCAGATTGCACTTCGTGTTCACCTCGTCGTACATGTTGAGCGGAGCATTCTGTGAATAACGCAGGTTTTCTTCCGTATATGTCTTGTAAACACCCAATGACAAAGCTTCTTCATCGCAATAGCCTGTCCATACCTGCTGTCCTTTTTCACCGTGGATGATAGCCGTACCGGTATCCTGGCAGAAAGGAAGTATACCTTTGGCAGCCACTTCAGCGTTGCGCAGGAAAGTCAATGCCACGTATTTGTCGTTTTCACTTGCTTCCGGGTCGCTCAGAATCTTCGCTACCTGCTCGTTGTGCGCACGGCGAAGCATGAAAGATACGTCGCGGAAAGCAGTATTAGCCATCGCTGTCAGACCTTCTTTCTGTACTTTCAGCACAGGTGTTCCTTCGAACTCGCTTACTGACACATAGTCTTTGGTAAGCAGATAATACTCGGTTTTATCTTCCCCATGTTCGAACATAGGTTGATACTTAAACGGAGGTGTTGCCATATCTCTTAATTTTATTACGTAATGTTAGTTAGTGAGGCAAAGGTAAGAATAGTTTTCCAAAGTATGAATAAAGTGGCAGATTTTGTCAAGAGCGGATTTACTTATTATTAACGTTCGGAAGGCGTTTCCACAGAAAAGCGGGAGCCATTCCGGAAGAGAGCCTCTCTTCTGCAAGATGCCGGTGTCTGTTCGGGCAAATGCCAGTGTCTGTTTTGGGCGAAGCAAGGCTCTCCGGAGCACGAAGCAACCGTCTTGAAGGGTTGGAAAGCCACAGGGTTGGAGACACCGGAAGGCAGGGATACAAAAAAAGAGGAAGCTTCGCGGGCTTCCTCTTCTATGGCATTCTAATTTGAATCTAAATCATGAATCTGTTAGCAAAGATACAACATCGGAGTGCCAAAGCCAAGCATTCCGGTGATTATTTTAATTGTTTGCCCGGTACAACGGATAGGCTGCCTGCAGTATCTTGTTCTTCAAAAGCGGTGAATAATCGGGACGCTCGTTCAGGAAGCGTACCACTTCTTCGTAAGCCGATGAACCGAGATGATTGCCCAGCAAAGCTGCCGCCCAATTTTTGGGAAAGAAAATATCTCCGGTGCGTTGTACCTCTTCCAGCACCTCCAGTCCCGGACGAATGTACTTCACCGACTGATCCTCACGCAACGGATGGTTCAGGTATCGAATGACAGCAGTCGTCCAAGGCTCTATCCGGCGGTTTTCTGCCGCCAGCAGGCTGTTGAACAGAGTATCGAGCCGCGCAGTATCGGATACGGCTGCCCGTGAGATAAAGTCGAACTGCCGCAAACGATCCGGATCGTCAATACGTGCCCGCTGTGTGCGGAGTATCTGTTCGCTCTCCAAAGGCATGCGAATAGCCAGTTCGTAGGCTAAAGTTGTATAATCCTGTCGGTTCAGATGTTTGTCGGACTGCTGTTGCCACAAAATGTAGAGCTTCTTCACCATCGGTTCGGAAATGGCATTCTGCATGAAAAGGCGCATCAATTGTATCCGGCACGAAGGCAACGGATGATTCTGTGTCATCGTATAAATGCGGGCTTCTACTTCTGCCCGGTTTGCCGGAGCTATCTCCCACATGACATTCGCCAGATAACCACTGGCTGTAGAAGCCACCAAAGCGTTCTTCTCGGCCGGAAGCCCTGTTATCAGGCTGTTGACCCAGTCGTCCGCCGAGATGTGTTTGGCCAGATAATTTTCATAGAGCACCATCAGCAGCGATTGGCGGGCCGTATCATCTTCTATCTCCCACCAATGTGCCGCCAGCCAATGCAGAGCAGGCTCGTCGGGCACAAATACCCCATAGCCTCTACCATCGGTATTGGGCAATACGCGCGAAGGCACAAACGGAAGTTGCATCCGGAACAGGGTATCTGTCATATTCACCCGGATCACCGAATCGCGCTCTCCGCAAAGAGTAACGGCAAAACGTTGCGGCCAGAACAATCCCCGGTTGTAGGGATCATGCTGGCGAATTTCCAGTTCTTGCCCGTCTGTCCGGAAAGTTAACGTAGGCATCCCTTTCCGGTTCACCCATACATCACTGAAGGCGGCCAGGTCCTCGGTCGTCTTACTGTCCAGAATACGGATCAGGTCGTCCCAGGTGGCATTATCGTACGAGTAGGTCTTCAGGTACTCCTGTATACCACTCCGGAAATTGGTTTCCCCCATCTTGTCGACCAGTTTTTCCATCATCACGGGAGCCTTGTTATAGATGATCTGCCCATAGATCAATCCGGCATTACGCAAGTTATCAAGCGGTTGGCGGATGGCATTCGTCCCCATAGTACGATCCTCGGAAAGTGAAGCTGCCGTAAAGGTCTTGAGTTTATTCTGGGTGTGATTGATCTCCGGAAACAGGGGTTCGACAATCCGGGCTGCAAAATAGTTGGCAAAAACTTCTTTAGTCCATACGTCGTCAAACCAATCCATGGTAACCAAATCGCCAAACCACATGTGCGACGTTTCATGGGCAATCAGCTCAGCCCGATTCAACTCCTCGTCCGGCGTAGGGTGTTCACTCAGGAAAATCCCGTTATCATTATATAAGGTAGCCCCTGTATGTTCCATCCCGCCAAACTGAAAACCGGGCAGAACAATAAAATCGTACTTGGCAAACGGATATGCAATGCCAGTATACTCTTCAAGCCAATGGAGCGATGCCATCACCTGCCCGAAGACAATATCCAACTGAGCTACTTTCTTAGGATCGGTCTCCCGGTAATAAGCAGCGATGGTACGTCCGTCCCGGGTATACTCCCGACGCTCCAACTTTCCGGCTACAAACGAGAACAGGTACGTACTAAGAGGTTCGGTCGGTGCAAAACAGACGGTCTTACGATCGTCGGTTACCGTCTCACTCCGGATGTATGTATTAGAAACAGCTTTCCAGTCTGCGGGAAGTTCAAGCTGTAAAGTGAACTCCGCCTTCAAATTGGGCTGCTCAAAACAGGGGAATACGGTACGGGCACGGTCGGGCACCAGCAATGTGTAGAGGTATTCGTCGTTCCGGTTCAGTGACTGATTGCCGGCGGTGAAACGAATCCGTATTCCATTCGCTCCTTCCACTGTCGACGAAGCAGGCAGAATGATGTGCTCATTCTCAAAACGCACCTTGTCCACCGGCACTCCGTTGGCTATAACCTCTTTGATCTTCTCACGCTCTTCCCGAAAGTCTATCAGGACTTCCTGTCGGGAAGCCAAATCAAAGCGCAAGGTAATATCGCCCTCAATGGCAGCCTCTTTCTGTCGCGGGATATTGAAACTAAGTTCATACTTCAGATTCTTAATCTGGGCCTTGCGGTGCCCGGCTAGTTCCCTGGAAACGCCGGCATCATAAAAACGAGGGTTCTTTTCTGCTGCCCGGTTACAACCGGACAGCAGAATGAACCCGATCATTCCAAATAAGATATGTATTTTCATAGTAAATATTATATAACTCGTACCCTCTCTCACGCCAATTGCCCGATGCGGTTAATCAGTTCTTCTCCCAAAGCGGTCTTATCATCAATATGCTTCAGCACGGCGGTAACAAACGGATTACTCTCAAAATCGCCGCGAACCTGACCGAAGTCGAGCTTCATTTCGTCACGTGAACCGTCGGCACCAAAGCCCGTCATAGACGAAAGTGAGAACTCCTTGCGAGCATCATCGTATACCATGCGGTCAAGTCCTACCACCGCTTCACGCCAGGCGCGAACGATGGCGATGATATCTTTTGCTGTAATGGTTTCGGGATTCAAGCCATAAAATTCCTGTATCTTATGGTAAGCCCATGTCCATTCGTAAGTATAGTAATTATCGTGCATGGCGGCAAAACAGGCATTCATACTCTTCAGACGGTTAATCTCACCGCTTTCAATGCCGTCTATCAGCTTCTCCACTTCACTTTTGGGAGCAATCAAACCGGCAATATCCACCCATTCGCCTACCCCGATTTCCGTATCCGGCTTCAGACGCCGGCGTATCTCTTCATTATCTTTAAAGTTGATCCCTTCAAGACGCTTGATGATGGAGTTGCCAAGAAACTTATGGATGGCTATCTCGTAATAGCGTATACCGCTATTCAACGAGGAGTTTTTAATTTTGGCACTCTGATAAGAGTAGATTTCCGAAGTCTCGCCCGACACCCTCTTCAACTCTTTCAGGATAGAGCGTCCCTTAAACATCTTCTGAATGGTATACGGACTGAGAAGGTTATAGTTGATATAATCCAGCCGGTTCGGGTCTGTACGTTTGTCACGTTTCGGCCACTTTTGGGCATCACGGATGGTACCCACACTACGCAGGTTGACTCCCGGAACCAGATACGTGGTATTCTGTTGCTCAATCAGGTAGGAGAAAGGCAGGTTCGATGTATCGGCATGGTTCACATGACGCCCCATCACCAGCGAAAAAGCGCCTACACGGGCCGGCCATAAGATGTATGAATCGGAAGTAGTCTTAGCTCCCCTTTCCAACGTTCCTTGATGAATCGGTCCCAGTTTATACATGTGATTGCTCTGATTCGATCCTGAACCGGCGTTCATAAACGAGAACATACCGGCTATCAGTAAGGTCGATTTATGATGGGTGACGGTGTACGGCCCGGCAAAAATAGCACATGCTTCACCGTTCTCTCCTTGGCAGTTGCTAAAGAACAGCGAGTCGGAAGCGGAATAATTGTGCCCCAACTGACAGGCTTGTCCCACAAAACAACGGGTCAGCATGGCCCCGTCGTCGACATGGGAACCGGAGGAAATAATAAAATCATCGCAAATAACGCCGTGTCCGATATGCACCGGGGCAGACTCGTTACTGTTGATGCTCCCATTGTACAGACGGCACGTCCCGCAGATCCGGCAGAAATCCCCGATACGCACATTCTTGATAGAACCGGTATTGAGAATCATCACATGGTTGCCGATGGTTCCCACCGCCGAAGCGTGTTTATTGGAATAATAGTCTGTAATCTCTTTCATCCGGCTGATCAGTTCCGGACGATGCCGGTAAAGAGCCAGGATATAGGCTTGATGGGCAGAGAGTTTGTCGTTAATCAGCACTTCACGACCTCCCGTCTCGTTCAGTACGGCAGTTTCTACTCCGTTGCCAAACTGAGTCAAGCCGTCCACCAGGATGATATCTACATTCTCAATGAAAGTATTGTTTCCTATCTCATAGTTGGCAATGTAGTTCTGAATGTTCTCGATACAGCAATTATCACCAACAGTCACATTATGCAGGGTGACATGTCTCAGGCCGGAATGTTTTTTGATTCCACCCGGCAGGATAAAATCCGAATGGAACACTCCCAGTTTCACCTCACCCGAGAAACGGGTGTGATGTACAAATTCGGTTGTGAACTCTTCGGCTACTGCAACCTTATTCCAGTCATCGGCCAGACACGACTGGCTCTTCAACTGAAGCACTTCATCTTCAGTCAGTCTACGGTAAGTCTTTCCCATACTCCTCTTGTTACAAACTACAAATTACTCTTCTTCTTCGTAGGTCTGATAAAGAAAGTCATTATAGGGATACTTCTGTACGTGCAATTCTTTCACTCGCTGATAAACCACACTCTTCAGTTCGTCTATATTGATTTTCTCACGGGCGGAGATGAACAGGCAATTGTCCTCCATCTTGGCCATCCACGTTTTCATCAGTTCTTCGAGTGTCAAGTTTTCCTTTGTTTTGGGGGTAAGGTCGTCCGGCGCCTTTTCTACATAAGTATAGGCGTCTATCTTATTGAATATTAAAATCATCGGTTTCCCGCCTCCTCCGATATCGGCCAGCGTTTTGTTCACCACCTCAATCTGTTCTTCAAATCCGGGATGCGAAATATCTACTACATGAACCAACAAGTCGGCCTCACGTACTTCGTCGAGGGTCGACTTAAAGGAATCTACCAAGTCAGTAGGTAACTTACGGATAAACCCGACGGTATCGGAGAGCAAGAAAGGCAGATTATCGATAATCACCTTGCGCACCGTCGTATCGAGTGTGGCAAACAGCTTGTTCTCCGCAAAGACTTCACTCTTGGCCAACAGGTTCATCATGGTCGATTTGCCAACGTTGGTGTAACCCACCAAGGCCACACGGATCATACGCCCGCGGTTCTTGCGCTGGGTAGACTTCTGTTTATCTATTTCAGCAAGGCGTTCTTTAAGCAGCGACATACGGTTCAGGATGATACGGCGGTCCATCTCCAACTGGGTCTCACCCGGACCGCGAAGTCCTACCGAACCGCCTTTACCACTTCCGGAACCACCACCCTGACGCTCAAGGTGAGTCCAAAGGCGTTGCAGACGGGGCAACATGTATTTATACTGGGCCAGCTCCACCTGAGTTTTAGCGTTGGCAGTCTGGGCACGCATGGCAAATATATCGAGAATCAGCGAAGTACGGTCCAGTATCTTCACCTTCAGTTCCGCTTCGATGTTACGTATCTGCTTGGCTGAAAGTTCGTCATCAAAAATGACCATTCCCACTTCCCGGTCTTCTTCAGCCTCTATCCTTATATATTCTTTTATTTCTTCCAGTTTTCCTTTCCCTACATAAGTCACTGAGTTAGCCGTCGGCAACTTCTGCGTAAACCTTTTCACTACTTCCGCCCCGGCTGTCTCAGCCAGAAATGCCAGTTCGTCGAGATACTCGTTAGTCTTGCGTTCATCTTGCGTCTGCGTAATGAGACCCACCAGAACAGCTGTTTCGACTTTGGCTTCGGATATTACAAATTCTTTCATTCTACTTTATACCTTATTATAATATGGCGACAAATATAGCTATTTTCGTAACATACTAAAAGAAAAAATCGCCCAAGTGTTTCTACCTGAGCGATTCTTTATTATTTATTGACTATTTATTTATTAATATCTTTATTGAGCAACAACTCAACCTGAGGTATGGGCCAAGTATATTTTTCATCGGACGGACCGACATTGATCGTCTCATTCTCGCCTACTTTAATGAAGTGTTCACCACGCCTCATAATGTCGATACCACGAATACCCTCACCAATGAATTCAAGGCGCTTCTCATTGTAAATTGCCTCTTTCAGTGCATCACCCGACAGATTATCGATGTTCAACGGATCGGTAGCCGCATCCACCGAGCGGCCTCTGACTTGTTTCAACAGGCTTTTGGCCGTAGCTTCGCCCCCGGCTTTGTTTGCATAACACTCGGCAAGATCCAGCAATGTTTCGGCATAACGGAAGATGGGTACCCACTGCAATTTAGTTTTTGCATCCGTAAACTTCATCAACAAGTCTTTCTCTCCCTTAAAGGCTATGATACGCTTATCGGTAGCCAACGAATAATCAGGTTTTGACATAATCCCGCTCTTTGTATCGATCAGCATAATCTTGCCATCATAATAATATTCTGCCAATGACTGCTGAGTGTTCGGGATATTAGTGTCTGCCATTGGCAAAGAGAAGATACTCTCCTGACTGAAGTACGGAGCCTTATAAATCAATGTTACGTCTTCCGGCAAACTATATCCGGTCACCAATTCTCCGGCTGTAATGGCTTTGTCCCATTCGTTCATTGCCATATAAACTCTCATCTTAAGCATGTTAGCAGCAGCCTGAGTAGCATGTGTGACCCCTGTATAAGTATTCACTTCGGTATCCAATGCCGAAATGTTCTCCAAGTCAGACAGAATGTGTTCATAAATCTGCTTTACCGTAGAGCGGGGCATATTGTTGTTTTCAGTTCCGGCTTCGGCAGTAAGACGCAACGGAACAGATTTTGCATCGGGATTCACAGAATACGGAGTCGGATACAAATTATTCAAATAGTAGTATGCCAAAGCCCTGACAAACTTAGCTTCCTGCACATAGCGGTCATAATTCTCACCGGCAACTTCCCTGGCACCTTCAAGAGACTGAAGGAAAGTATTTACTTTATTAATGGCCAGATAAGCGTATGTCCAAGTGTCGGCATTCTCGGCATCCGTAATGCCTACATTCATGTTGTAGGTATTGAACAAAGTCACCAGGTTGTTCGAGATATTAATAACATCATCTCCCCTGTTGTCAAACACCAGATAGGACTTACCTCCCATCAAGGACTTAGTCCCCGTGTTCTTGATTGCAGCATACAAGCCGTTCAGAGTTGCCTCGATTCGGGTAGGACTTGTGAAAATATCGTTCTCGTTTACATATAATGGAGGCTCCTGATCGAGGAAGCTGCTGCTGCAACTACCTAAAAAGAGAGAAGCACATAATGTCGAAAATAAAATTATCTTTTTCATTGTAGTTTCTTTTATCTGTTACTATAAAACCATATTAGAATGTCAGATTCACACCGATTGTATACGTACGTGCCTGAGGTAACGTATTCTTATCCGTACCACCTGACAAAGTCGCACTCTCTACGTTGGTTAGTGTCTCCGGATCCATACCGCTATAACCTGTAATCACGAACAGGTTCTGAGCCTGGACGTAAAGACGAAGTGCAGAGATTCCCACAGCTTTCGACCAGTTCTTTGTATTGAATGTATAGCCCAGTGACACATTCTTCAAACGTAAATAATCTCCTCTTTCCACTAAGTCGCTGATAGGCAATGCCGAACCATTAGAGTAATTATCACCGTATATCGGCATAGGATACTCTGCATGTGTGCGTTCCGGAGTCCAGTACTTCTTATATACATCTTTAGAGTTATTCCAGTAACGCATATCGCTCACACTGGCTTTAGTTCCGTTATAAATCTTATTACCTCCCGAGAATTGGAAAAACAGAGAAAGGTCGAAACCTTTATACTTGAAGTTATTGGTCCAGCCACCGTACCAGGTAGGAAGTGTATTTCCACAATCAACAGGTTCAAATTCACCGGCATATTCTGTTCCATCTTCATAGAACCATCCCCCTTTTTCGAACATCAGTAAGGTTCTGTCACCTTCTGGAGTAATAAATACCCTACGCCCCGACTTGGGATCTACTCCGGCAGTTGGGTAGAGATACAGACGTCCGATAGATTTTCCCGGTACAGTGATATTCGTAATCTCTAAACCGCCATTATCCCCTTTCAGAATATTCTCTACACCGTCAGCCAGTGAGATCACCTTGTTCTTGTTAGTCGTAATGTTAAAGCTGGTTTCCCATGTAAACTGACTGTTTCTTATCACATCGGCCGAGACGGTCAGTTCAATACCGCTATTCTTCATCTTTCCGGCATTGGTAGTAATGATATTGCCCGGAATACCTTTGGACGGTGATTGAGGTACATCCAGAATCAAATCGGAAGACTTCGTATAATAGTAGTCAAAGTCCACACTGATTCTATCCAGCAATCGTGCATTGAAACCAATACTATATTTTTCCGAAGATTCCCATTTCAGGTTCGGATCGGCAATCTGAGCCAGGCCATAAGTACCGTTTATACCATAGTTGTAGCTTGAATAGAATGATTTCGAAGCATAATCGTAAATATCAGTGTTACCAACCACACCATAGCTTCCCTTTATCTTCAAGTCGTCGACTACATTACGCAAGGGTTTGAAGAACCCTTCCTCGGATACGCGCCATGCAGCGGAAACACCTCCGAAATTACCCCAACGATTCTTCTCACTCAAAGCGGAATAACCATCGCGACGGTAGTTAAGAGATACAATGTATTTAGAAGCATAATCATAGTTGATACGTCCGAAATAAGAGACCATGGTATTGTTGGACAAGCTACCACCGGCAGTTGCCGAACCAAAAGGACCTTGGAATACAACAAATTTATCATCCTGTAAATCTTTACGCTGTGCGGTCCAACGAGAGTTATTTCTTTCAGACGCTTCCGTACCAGCCAGCAAATTAAAGTTATTCTGCCCTAAAGAGAAATTATAAGTTGCCGTATTAGTCCAAGTCCATCTGTTGTTCTTGGTATTATAGGCATTTGCCAGACCTTTGCTATTTACTCCATCACCATGCAGCGGAGACCAGAAACGCTGTTCCTCAATACGTGCATAGTCCACACCGTACTGAGTCTTCAATGACAGCCCCTTCAACGGAGTTGCTTCGGCATAAAATACTCCGATGAAACGGGTTACGTCAGAACTCAATCCATTGCCCAAAGACAAAATGGCAGCCGGATTAGAGAATGTACTGAATACCGTATTCCCTCCATAACCCAAACCTTGAGCCAGATAGTAGGGAGTACCATCTTCATTATACATCGGCAAGTTAGGCGCATTGATCAATGCCAGACGCGGAAATCCTCCTACCGCAAAGTTGGAACCTCTACGGGCAGCATCTACGTAAGATGTCGTTCCGGTTGTCACGTTGGTATTCATTCCAACCTTCAACCAGTCGGTTGCCTGCACGTTAATATTAGCCTTTACTCCCAAACGGTCATATTTATCACCTTTCACAATACCTTCTTGCGTTGTATAGTTACCGGATAGATAATACCGCACTTTATCCGATCCGCCACTTACAGCAACAGAGTGACTCTGTGACAATCCGTTTTGGAAGGCAGCATCTTTCCAGTCAGTATCTACATAGTTACCATTGGCATCTTTCATCATGTTAAACGCTTTGTTACCATAAGGAGAAACATAGCCGGTAGTCAGTGACAATTCATCTGTCCCATAACGGTTCTTTACGGCCAAATTCTTGAAGTCGACATATTCCTGTGCATTCATCATTTCATAGAAATCGGTTGCATTTGAGAAACCGACAAAACCATCATAGCTTACTTTGACTTTACCACTTTGTCCTTGCTTAGTGGTAATCAAGATAACTCCATTCGCAGCACGCGAACCATACAACGCAGCTGCCGCCGCATCCTTCAATACATCCATAGATACAATATCGGCCGGATTAATATCAGCCAGTGCGTTGGCATTAGCCAAATAAGAGAGATTGCCTGATTCGATAGGAACTCCATCGACAACATACAGAGGAGAAGTACCGGAAGTAATCGAGTTCACACCACGTACCCGCACAATCGGGGCCTGCCCTACACCTGCTGACGGAGTGGTGATACTAACACCTGACGCACGTCCCTGAAGCATCTGATCAAAACTTACACTTGGCACATCTTTCAAAGCGTCCGCTCTTACAGTAGATACAGATGCGGTCACCGTACGAGCACTTTGTGTTCCGTAAGCAACTACCACAACCTCGTCAAGTGCTTTTGAGTCTGTTTTTAATATTACTCTAATATTAGGTGCAATTGCTACCTCAGCGGTCTGCATACCAATATATGAAATCTGCAAAGTCTTTGCAGAACTGTAGTATGTGCTAACTATCTTATAATATGATTATTACAAATTCAGATTGAACTTAGTATAGAAAGAAACTGTATTTAATAAATATCTTATTATCTGCATATTACAGATGATCTGTTTTTCTGAAAACCTCAATTAGTTGTACTTTATATATCTTATAAAAGTTACGTAATAATCTAATTATCAGAAGTAATAAGACCATTTGTCCCATTTATTATTCTACTGTTTTTTCCCGCGGCAGCAAGTGACGACTAGCTTTATATAGATATTTTATTCCTTTCCCAATGGTAGAAATTTATGGCAGTATCACAATTACAGATAGTTTATGAGATAAGTATTTTTCAAAACACTTCCCATAGATATCTCAAAACAGATAATAACTTTCGATTGTAAAATGATTAATGACATCCTTGATTAATATACAACAAATATCATAATGGAGCCTAATAAGAAATTCAATTCATGTGTAATAAAAAAGGCTGCTTCCTTTTTAGGAAAGCAGCCTTTTGATTATGTTATTAAACCACAATTAATATCCGGGATTTTGTTGAGCTCTCAAATTAGGATTCACATTGGTTTCATCAACAGGTATCGGAAGTATAGCTCTGAAGTAGGTACGGTCAAAGCTTTGCGATTCTTTAATCAATGAATAATGATATCCCTTATCACCTTCATCTTTATAGCGAACGATTGTTTCATTATTGCGCAATGCATCAAAGTAACGTTGCCCTTCACCAATCATTTCTTTTCTCCTTTCAAGAATAATTCTTTCTACTGTAGCATCTGCTTCCGAAATGGCTTTGGCCTCCGGATTTGCTCTCTGAACAATTTCATTCAGATATTTGGCTGCTTTATCCTGATGCCCTCCAAGTTTAGCTGCCGCTTCTGCAGCACTCAGATAAACTTCCGAAAGACGAAGTAATGGCAGATTATTTAAACGCATTTCACCTACATCGTCTTTATCCGCCGGAAATTTATTAATGAAGATTTTCGCATCGCCATATTCTTCTTGAAGATCCTTATCATATTGAGCAGGCAGTACCATACCTATACGAACATCTTTAGGATCCTGACTCAACATATTCATAAAGCTCTTTGTCACTATTGCATCCGCATATCCGTTTTCATTCAGCAAATAAGCAATACCATTACGGTCAGTCCAGTCATCATTACTTGCATTTACAACTTCAAAAATCATTTCGTTTGTATGCGCTCCATTGCTTTTATACCATGCATTTACATATTCCTCGTTAGTCCAAAGCTTATATGGAGAATTGGTTATAATATCTTCAGCAACTTTGAGTGCATTCTCATTATCACCTTTAGTCAGATAAACCCTGGTAAGCAAGGCTTTTGCTGCCCATTCATTAATATATCCCGGAGTCTGATCTTTAGCAAGATAACCTGAGTTAATAGCATCAGTCAAGTCTGTGATAACTTGTGTATAAACTTCTGCCACTGTATTTCTGGAGGGCAAATCATTTCTTTCCAAAGGTTTCACGATAACCGGTACCCCCAAAGAAGCTCCGTTGTCGGCCGTATAAGGCATACCATAGATTCTTACCAAGTCAAAATGAACCAATGCCCTGACAACCAATGCTTCTGAATATATTTTACCAATTTGTGCTTCCGTTGCATCAGTTACCTTTTTTTCATTGATCGCTTCGATCAAACGGTTGGCACGACGGATTACATTATAAGGTATATTCCACATGTTAGGAGCGTCATCTACAGTGTAGAGCATCTCATAGCACGATGATGAACGCATACCTTGAGTTCTTGCCTGCATATCGTCAGCACGAACATCGCCGTAATAAAACATACGGGCACCATAATAGCTGGTAGCATTGGAGTTTCCCTGAATGCCATCATACATACCTGTACGTGCAGTCAGAGCGTCATTATAGTTAGTGATAGCATCTTCTGATGGAATCCCGTCGGCAGGTTTTCTATCCAGCCAATCATTCCCGCAGGAAGACAAACTTAAAATAGCAGCAACCAGTGTTATTGATTTATATATCTTTTTCATAAATTCTTTTTTCATAAATTGTTTCTACTTGATTAAAAACCGATTTCAAGACCAAATGTAACAGTCCGGAGAGCCGGAGTTTCGAATGTACACAATCCGTCAACAGGAACTTCCGGATCAACGTACAAGCTCTTTTTCTTCCAAGTCAATAGGTTGTTTCCTGAAACATAAGCTCTTAACTTACTTATACCGGCTTTAGACGACCAACTTTGAGGTAAAGTGAATCCCAAGGTCATATTCTTTACACGTAAATGATCGGTAGACATCAACCAGCGAGAAGAAGCTTTATTGGCATTACCGTATGCAAATTGCGGCAGTTTGGCATTATCACCTGTTTTCTGCCAAGTATCTTCCATTTTATAATAAGCCGGAACATTACCTAAATAATGATAGGTACCTCCATTAGATTGCAGCCAGGTGGCGTAATCATAAGCATGTCCACCCAGTGAATAAGTCAGGGTCAAGTTGAAATCAATAAATTTCCAACTAACATAATTGGTCAATCCGCCTTGTACTTTAGGTTCGATAGAACCAATGATTGTTTTATTAGCGGCAGCAGAATTTGTTGTTGTTTCACGACTGCCGTCTTCACCATTTATATAATACAGTTCTTTACCTGTCTGAGGATCGACACCTGCATACTCATACGCATAGATTGAGTAATATGGTTGACCTACACGATGGATAGAAACTCCACTGATAATTTCCTGTTGTTCACCATCCAGTTTGGTCAGTTTATTCTTGTTGTGTCCTATGTTCAAAGAAGTAGTCCAAAGAAGGTCTTTGTTTTGAATGTTAGTGGACTTCAATTCCAATTCAAAACCACGGTTTCTCATTGAACCAACGTTAACGAGCATATTAGCAACACCCGAACTATTGATAACACCTACTGCTGCAGAAATCGGTTTATCCATTAACAAGTCTTTTGTTTCACGATTATACCACTCTGCAGAAACAGTCAATCTATTGAATAATGTAAGGTCAATACCAATGTTTGTAGCATAGTTCTTTTCCCATTTCAGACTGGGATTATAGAAACGTGCCTCTGACGAACCACCATTCCCATTATAATTATATCCAAACTCATATACCCCCATATATCCATAGTAGTCTTTGGGTTGTGTACCATTTACACCGTAAGAAGCACGTATTTTAGCATCAGTAATAACATTAGATAATGACTCCATAAATGCTTCTTGTGAAAGTCTCCACGAACCAGATACTGACCAGAAATTACCCCAACGGCTGTCTCTTGATAAACGTGAGCTACCATCACGACGGAAACTACCACTTACATAATATTTGCCGGCATAATCATAATTTAAACGTCCCAAGTAGGAGGTCATTCGATAACTGTTAATGTTACTGGCACCTCTAGAAACGCCTGCATTCGTAATTTCCGGTAAGTAAGATGGATAAGTATTACCATTAGTATAGGTATAATCGTACTTATAATCTTCTGTTTCGAAACCTAACAATACATCGATATTGTGGTGTTCCGCAAATGTCTTGTTATAAGTCAGCTGAGTTTGAGTATTCAATTTGCTTCTGTTCATCATATAGCGCTGAAATACTCCTTTTGAAGAACGTCCATCATTAGAACGCGGATCCCACCACACACGATTATTTGTTTGGTTAAAATCATAACCTAAAGTTTCTTTAATATTCAAGTTATCCCAAATATTCCACGTTGCAGACAGTGTGTTCAGGGTACGTACAATTGTACTGCGATCATAATTATATGTTGCAGTTTGAAGGGGATTGGCACCATTCAAAGCAGGGAAACTCGTGCTGAATGTACCGTCTTCGTTATATGGGAATGTAGAAGGAGAAGCTGTCATGGCCAGACACATGATAGGGCTTGAGAAACTTGTTCCTTCCGAGTTTACATTCTGAGTTGAATTCGTAAACATCGTACTTGCCTCGATTGTAACGCGATCCGCCGTATGGCTCATATTTGCACGTCCCGTAATACGCTCGTAACCGGACTGAAGTGTAATACCTTCCTGTTTGGTATATCCGAATGAAGTATAAAACTTAGTCCGCTCATTTCCTCCTTGGGCATTCACTTCATAATTCTGATGAGAACCATTTCTGAAAAGAACATCTTCCCAATCAGTATATCCACTCCAAGGTTTTGCAGCATATTTATCAATATTATTATCTGCATAGTTCACGGCATAAGTTTCATCCTTACCTGAATTTAGAGCATAGTTCTTTAAACCCATATACAAAATGTCACGTCTGTCTTCACCATTCAGAATAGGACGATAATCAATAGCCTTGTTAGAGAATCCCCAGTCAGCCCTTACATTGAGTTTCAATTTTCCTGAAGCCCCTTTTTTCGTAGTAATTACAATAACACCATTTGCAGCACGCGAACCGTAAAGCGAAGCAGCCGCTGCATCTTTAATTACTGTCATTGACTCGATATCATTACTGTTAATAGTAGACAGTAAGCTGTTACCAGACTGAGAGTAAGTAAATTCACTGGCGTCACCGGTCATTACAGGTACTCCGTCAATCACATACAACGGATCATTACCGGCATTGATTGATCCCATTCCACGGATACGCACAGATTCCACAGCACCCGGTTGTCCGGAAGTAGATGTAATCTGTACACCGGCAACTGAACCTGCAAGTTTATCCTGTACACTCAAAGAAGGAACGTCTTGAAGTTTTTCCGTTGTAATACTCGATGCTGCTCCCGTGAAAGATGACTTTTTAAAGTTACCATATCCTGTTACAACTACTTCGTCTAATACTTCAGTATCAGGCTTCAGCGTAATCTTCACAACAGGCTTAATTGCTACTTCAACAGTCTGCATACCAATATATGAAATCTGCAAAGTCTTTGCAGAACTTGGTATACCAGATAATGTAAATTTACCATCTACATCAGTAATAACACCTACAGTGGTGCCTTTAGCCAATACAGAGGCTCCAACAACTGGTTGCCCGTCTTCTTCAGAAATAACAACACCTGTTACCTTCTGAGTTTGGGCAGTTACTAGACCTATACCCATAAAAAGGCAAGTCAATAACAGCATTAATTTTCTTTTCATAAATTCTCTCTTAAAGTTTAACTTTACATTAATTGTTTCTTTACTCTAACAAAATGCAAATATATTAAGAAATATGAAACAGACAATCATTTTTATAAAAAAACCTTGCAAATATAACAAATCGTTATCTAAAAGCACAGTTTTATGTCTAATAACATAGAAATCCGCCTTAAAAAACGTAAACGGAGTTTATATTGCTAACATGTTGCAGGCACTATTCATATACATTTTTGCATATTTTTGTGTGTTTAAGCCTTAATAAGAGCTAAAATAATGCTTGTTTTTCTGTTAAGGAAGTTTTTATAAATATAAATTAGCCACTTTTTCAAAAGTCGAATTAGTTATTTCTATATAAAAAATAGCAGGTTTTAGCAGATATTAAATCTTATTCAATTCTAATATAGTACCCAAGCACGTCTTATTTGTCCATAGTATTAATTAAAAATAAAGGAAATGGATAAAATTATTTACAGTTTGGTGTATAATAGGAAAAAGAGCCTGAATAAAAAGGGTATGGCATTAGTACAGGTTGAGGCCTATTTAAACAGAAAAAAGAAATATTTCTCTACCAAAGTTTACTTGAGTCCCGATCAATGGGATTTTAAGAAGAGAATGGTTAAGAACCATCCTAATGCAGATGCTATCAATCACATGCTTTACGAGTTTATGGCAGAAATAGAGAAGAAAGAGTTGGGATTGTGGCAACAGGGGAAACAGATTTCATTGGATTCATTAAAGAATTCTATGGAAAATCAAGACGACAGCACTTCATTTATTGCATTTTTCCGCAACGAAATAGCAAAATCTTCATTGAAGGAAAGTACAAAACGCAATCATCTCTCAACATTAGAATTATTAAGGAGTTATAAGAAGGATGTGTCATTTTCTGAATTGACTTTTGAATTTATATCCTCATTTGATCACTATCTTCAGCAAAAAGGATATCATACTAACACAATTGCGAAACACATGAAACATCTAAAGCGTCATATTAATGTAGCCATAAATAAAGAATATATGGAAATACAGAAATATGCCTTTCGGAAATATAAGATCAAGAGTGTTGAGAATAATCATACTCACCTCTCTCCGGAGGAATTAGGAAAGATTGAAAGTCTGGAATTGGGGGGACGGTTCACTAAACTGGAAAAGACCAAAGATGCTTTCCTCTTTTGTTGTTATGCGGGATTACGATATTCTGACTTCACCAACTTATCCCCTGAAAACATAGTGAAAATGCATCAAGAAACTTGGCTTATTTATAAATCTGTGAAAACGAACACGGAAGTACGTCTTCCGCTTTATCTTTTATTTGAGGGGAAAGGAATAGAAGTCTTGAATAAATATCAAGATGATCTTGCCGATTTTTTTAAGCTTAGAGATAATTCAAATGTGAATAAGGAACTATTGATCATAGCAAAATTATCAGGGCTAAATAAACGTATTTCGTTCCATACCGCTCGCCATACCAATGCCACATTATTAATATACAGTGGAGTCAATATTACTACTGTACAAAAGCTATTGGGACATAAAAGTGTGAAAACAACACAGGTTTATACTAATATAATGGACATAACTATTGTAAGAGACTTAGAAAAGTCTAAAAATAATCGC
This sequence comes from Bacteroides fragilis NCTC 9343, assembly GCF_000025985.1. NCBI lineage: Bacteria > Pseudomonadati > Bacteroidota > Bacteroidia > Bacteroidales > Bacteroidaceae > Bacteroides > Bacteroides fragilis. The sequence continues at coordinate 714,228 of NC_003228.3, read as the reverse complement.
AAAGTATCTTATATGTAACAAAGATTTAAGCCTTACGTAAATGTATTGACTATTAACATTGTTAACACGAATCACAGTTCTCAAATATCGCTTCTAGAAAGAACTTGTTTTCTAATTGAAAATCACTAATTCTTTGCATGTAGGAAGTTAGTTTTAACATTGAGTTAAAACTAACTTCCTACATGCAAAATGTAAATGATTTAATTGGCTGTTTATTAAACACATAAGCTTATTAATCCCATTATGGAGAAATTTAGGTTTGTATTCTCTGTCTTTTATATAAATATCAAATTAGTAATTATCTTTTTTCATCTCTAAGCCATTTATGTGAGATAATAATAATAGACTGCTTTATGACTTCTTTTTCGTTTGGAACTATTAAGTATAACATTCTTTTTTCAGTCGTATACTTTTTAATCTATATTTCATTCACAATAAGCGGATTACATTTACAATAGTGGGAGATCGATATAGGGATTATTTGATTTTTATTACTAGCGCTCTTATAATATGTAATTGATATTCAGATATATAATCATTAATATTGTATTATAGGTAAAAGTTCTCGGTATTGCTATAAAACTCTTATAATAAAGAAGTTATGATATAATTGTAGTTCTGCAAAGACTTTGCAGATTTCGTACATCGGAATGCAGACTGCTGAGGTAGCAATTAGGCCTGTTGTGAAAATTATATTAAAACCAGACACTGAAGTCCTTGATGAAGTAGTAGTAACAGGATATGGTACTTTTAAAAAATCAACTTTTACGGGTGCGGCATCTACTATGGCTACAGAAAAGTTACAAGATATACCGACTATGGCCATTGAGGATAAACTTGCAGGTTCTATTCCGGGAGTACAAATCAGTTCATTTTCAGGAGCACCGGGAGCTACTACATCTGTACGTATTCGTGGAATGGGCTCCATGAATGCAGGAAATGATCCTTTATATGTGATTGATGGTACTCCAGTACAGTCAGGGAATATCAGTGCTTTTAATACTCCGAATACGGGGGAAGGATATAATAGTACCGGTACCAATGTATTGGCAACTTTAAACAGTAACGATATAGAATCGATAACAGTTATCAAAGACGCTGCTGCAGCGTCTTTATATGGTTCACGTGCTGCTAATGGCGTTATTGTGATCACCACTAAAAGGGGAGCTACAGGAAAGACTCAGTTCAACTTCCGTAGCGACTGGGGATTTTCCAATATAGCAGTTAATTACCGTCCGACCTTAAATGGAGATGATCGGCGTGAACTGATTAAGTTTGGTTTGAAAAACTATTATATGGATGAAGAAGGCATGACTGCAGCTCAAGCTGAAATTGCCTTGGAAGATGATATTGATGCTTTTGCTGCAAAACCAGTTAATGGTTGGACTAATTGGAAAGAGATCTTATTCAAGAATGGCAGTCACCAAAATTACGAAATCAGTGCCCAGGGAGGAACAGAAAAAACCAAATTCTATACATCTTTGGCTTATGCAAAGCAAGAAGGAATCACTGCACGATCCGGCTTAGAGCGCATGACAGGTAATGCAAATCTTTCTCACGAAACAGGACGTGTAAAAGTGGAAGCTTCTACTTTATTTTCACGTATTCTTCAAAATATGACTAATGAAGGTACTTCTTTTGCCAGTCCTATCATGAATGCTTTTTGGACTGCATCACCTTCCACTGTACCTTATAATGAGGATGGAACATTTAGTTCTAATTTTCCTTTAACGAATGGTGCAAATCCTGTGCAAACTCGGACATATAATTATGATCGTAATGCAATTACTCGTTCTTTCAATACTTTGGCAGCCACTGTTACTCTTTGGGATGAGTTGAAACTACGTGAAAAAATAGCCTTTGATTATACTTCCTCAATAGAGTCTGTATGGTGGGATCCACGTAGTAATGACGGACGTTCCTCCAATGGCGTATTCCAACGTTATAACCGAACATTGGAAACATTGACAACCCAAACCCAGTTGACTTATATTAAAACATTTGCTCAAAAGCATAATTTAGATGCTTTACTTGGTTTTGAAACTGAAGACTTCACAGACTCGTGGGTATATACTCATGGTTCTCAGTATCCTGGCTATAAAAATGAAATAGCAAATGCAGGAGAAACATCTTCTAATAGTAACCGTGATAAATCTCGTTTAACTTCTTTCTTAGGACGTGTAAATTATAATTTTGATAATACATACTATGCAGGCGTTAGTTATCGCCGTGATGGAAGTTCTCGTTTGTCAAGGGATAATCGTTGGGGAAATTTTTGGTCAATATCCGGATCTTGGAGATTTATGCAAGAATCATTTTTAGAGTCTATAAAAAATGTAATAACAGATGGTAAACTCCGTTTGTCATATGGCGTAAATGGGACACAACCAAGTACTTTTTATAGTTATATGATCAATATGTATAGAGCCGGACAAATTTATAACGGCCAGTCAGGTATGGGAGTTATCGGTATTGGTAGTCCTGATTTGAAATGGGAAAAGAATAAGGCTTTTAATCTTGGGTTGGATTTAACCTTTTGGGATCGTTTAAGCCTTACTTTGGATTATTATACGCGTAAAACAAATGATTTGTTAATGAATAAACGGATTTCGTATGTTCCGGGCTATTATGATCCAATAAGTTTCGCCCCTACTACTTTGCAGAATGTAGGTTCATTAGAGAATAAAGGTGTTGAAATTAGTCTGTCATCAACAAATATGCAGACTCAGGACTTGATCTGGACAACTACTTTTAACATTGGACATAATAAGAATAAGCTGGTCAAACTGGATGGTATTCAGACAGATGAGATTGATGGCGCATTAATACATCGAGTAGGTGAACCATATTATTCTTACTACATGTTTGAATATGCAGGAGTTGATCCGAAAACCGGTAATGAGATGTATTATAAAAATGATGGAACCAATGAGACTACAACATTGACTTCTGAAGCGCAGAAAGTAATAGTCGGGCATCATGATCCGAAAGTAGAGGGAGGATTGACCAATTTCGTAAAATGGAAATTTATTGACCTTAATCTGACACTGACTTATTCATTAGGAGGGAAGGCAGTAGATTATGCAACTTGGCTACACGATAATGGCGGTACTTATACGTCTTATGGCGCAGTTCCTTCATACTATAAATTGGAAGATATGTGGAAACAGGAAGGTGACAATGCTAAATTACCGAAATTTAAATACGGTAATTCACGTGTACTGTCGTCACGTTGGTTGATGCCCACTGACTATCTCCGTCTGAAAAACCTGTCATTGGGTTTCTCTGCCCCCAAAGGCTTATTGTCTAAGATGGGTATCTCCAAAGCAAGGGTTTACTTCTCTGCTAACAATCTGCTGACTTGGAAATCAAAAGATTTGCTGGTTGATCCCGAAATGCCGGTAGATGGTTTATGTACTTTCGAAATGCCTGCATTAAGAACATATACATTTGGTCTCGAAATTGGTTTTTAATAATCTAAAAAGAAAATAAGTATGAAGAGTACAATATATAAAGCATTGATAGGTGCTACTTTAATCATCGGCCTATCTTCGTGTGTAAACAATTGGTTGGATGTAGAACCAGGCGATCAAGTCGAAGCAGATGAGGCTGTCACTACAAGTGCTGACCTTTCTTCTGTGCGCGCCGGTATGTATCAGATAATTAAAGGAACATCCGACTTTAAGGACTATTATGCTGCCCGTATGTTTTATTACGGTGAGGTACGAGGTGAAGATATGCAAACGGAAAAGTCCGGCAGCCGTTCTCAGCTATGTTATGATATGACCTATTCAACAGCTGATAATGCACCCAGTATCTGGCAAACACCTTATATTGTGATTGGACGCGCAAACCGAATTATTGAAGCTGCAGAAAGTGGAAAACTGACTGATAAAGAAGAGGCTGCGGATATTATTGCCCAATATGCAGCAGAAGCAAAAGTTGCTCGGGCTATGGCTCATTTTGATTTGGTACGTGTATACGGTAAAACATATACAGCCCCTGATGCTCCCAACTCTTTGGGTATTCCTGTGGTTACCACAGTATTAGGTTCAGATAGTAAGTTAATCAGAAATACAGTTTCTGAGGTCTACACACAAGTGATTAAAGATTTGAATGAAGCTATAAATTCTAAGGCGCTATCAGAATCTTCTACCCCGGGATATATTAATTTATGGGCAGCAAAGGCTTTATTATCAAGAGTATACTTAACTCAAGGTGATAATCAAAAATCATTGGATGTTGCTGAAGATATCATTAAAAATTCTCCTTATAAACTTTGGAAGAATGAAGAATATGTGGGTGCATGGAGTAAAATAAGTGGAGTTCATTCTAACGAGATGCTTTTTGAAATAGCTATCACCGGTTCCACAGACTGGACAGATCGTGAAGGTATTGCTTACTTATATAATGAAGATGGGTATGCAGACATAATTGCCACTAAAAAATTTCTCGATCTACTTAATGAAGATCCGAATGACGTACGTTTGGGTGTGTTTTTAGCTCCAACCACTAAAGATTTCAAGAAATTATATGGGACAAATACTGTATTTCTGAACAAATATCCAGCAGATGGACTGAGCGATTTACGTTATAATAATGTTCCGTTAGTCCGTTTGTCTGAGGTATATTTAAATGCAGCAGAGGCTGCTGCCAAGCTAGGGAATCAGAATGATAAAGCTGTAGAATATTTGGATGCAATTGTTAAACGGGCTAATCCGAATAAAACAGTAAAGGGTACAACCGTTACAGTAGATAGAGTTTTATTAGAGAGAAGAAAAGAATTAATAGGTGAAGGACATCGCTTTTTTGATGCAATGCGTAATAATGAAACCGTTATTCGTTATACATCGAAAGAAGACCAAGGCTGGCAACAAGCATTGAAAGAGGAAGCACGTAGTTTTAATCGTGATTTCTACAAGACTTTATTACCAATTCCTCAAGATGAAATTGATGCAAATCCGTCAATGAAAGATCAGCAGAATACAGGATATTAATCAAGGGAAATATAATCTGTATTTACCATTTAATAATAAGGCTACTATATCTGAAACTGGATATAGTAGTCTTATTATTTATATCTATATGATTATGCTGGACAAAGTAAGAACAGAACCTCTCAAATCAGAAGATATTTAAGAGAATATTCAACATTTATTTTGTGCAAAAATTGAAGAAAGGTAAAATTCTCTACAATTAGAAATTTTATCAGAAATATATACATGTAAAATTGAGATATTATCTGAAGAATAAAAATGGTAGATTTATTATTGAAATGAACAAACATTATAGCATTGAGTTTTAGACTGTTATCAAGATATTGTGAGTACTATATAATGTATCACATGAAGTCTTTTAAAATTTTAGATTACATTATCTAATTGATTATCAAATAACTAACGCAAGCTTTGTGTGTTTTTACTAAGTTCAATTACCGTTGATAACAATCACATTATAAGGAAGTTAGATCGTGTTACAGTTCTGCAAAGACTTTGCAGATTTCGTACATCGGAATGCAGACTGCTGAGGTAGCAATTGCACCGGTAATCAAAGTGATATTAAAGACTGATGCTAAGGCACTTGACGAAGTTGTAGTAACAGCAATGGGTATCTCAAAAGAGAAAAAAGCGTTAGGATATGCTGTGCAGGATGTTAAAGGAGATAAGCTGACTCAGGCTTCAAGCAGCAACCTTTCCAGCGCTTTGCAAGGTAAGGTTTCAGGAGTGGAAATATCTCCGTCATCAGGTATGCCGGGTGCTTCTTCTAAAATGACTATTCGCGGTTCACGTTCATTTACAGGAGATAATACTCCATTGTACGTAGTAGATGGTATGCCTATCTCATCATCTACTGACTTGGACACTTTCAACTCTGTTACAGGCTCCGACTATGCGAACCGTGCGGTAGATATCGACCCGAATGACATTGAGAGCATCAACATCCTGAAAGGCCAGGCTGCTTCTGCTCTGTATGGTATGCGTGCATCAAACGGTGTGGTAGTAATCACCACCAAGAGCGGTAAAGGCGCACGTAAAGGTAAACCGGAAGTTACAATCAATACAGGTCTTTCATTCGATAAGGTCTCTACCATGCCCGATTTCCAAAAAGAATTCGCACAAGGATTCAACGGTGCTTTTAGCCCGTCTGACTCTCGTTCATGGGGACCTCTGATTTCAGAACTTGCCAATGACCCTAAATATGGTGGTAACACAGACAACAGTTACACTCAGAAATTCGGAAAGCATCAGGGACAATATTATGTAGACCAACGTGCCAAGGCAGGACTGGACCCATGGGCTACTCCCCGTGCATACGACAATGCTAAAGATTTCTTCAATACAGGTGTTACCTGGAACAGCAGTGCAAACGTAGCACAAAGCCTTGATAAAGGAAGTTATTCTTTGTCATTAGGCAGCACTACAGCAAACGGTATTGTACCTTCAACCGGTATGGATCGTTATAATGCAAAACTGACTGCACAAGCTCAGCTGAGCAAGAATTGGTCAACTGGTTTCAACGGAAACTTCGTTTACTCTAAAATCAAGAAACAGACCGGCGCCAACAACGGTATCATGGCAACGGTATACGGTGCACCGTCAAGCTACGATTTAGGCGGTATCCCATCACACGCTGAAGGTGACCCTTATACTCAGAACACGTATCGCTCTACAACCGGTTTCGACGGTGCTTATTGGGCAGTTGAAAACAACTCTTTTAAAGAACGTACCCAACGTTTCTTTGGAAATGCATTCGCTAAGTATTCTACCGATTTCGGTACCGAGGATCATAAACTGGATGTAAAATACCAGTTAGGTACCGATGCTTATACCACTAACTATACCGACACATGGGGATATGGACACTCCAACGGAACAGGTAGCATTGAAGAGCAAAGCGTTACAAACAATGAAATAAATTCATTGTTAACTGTTACTTATGACTGGAAAATCACTCCGGAACTTGATTTAAACGTGTTATATGGTAATGAATTAGTCGATAATTCTTCAAAATACAAATACAATCTCGGAAGTAACTTCAATTTCCCGGGATGGAACCATATAGCTAACGCATCAATCTATTCGTCTACAGGAACCTATCATCGCGAGCGTACCGTTGGTAATTTCGGTAACATTTCATTAGCATACCGTAACATGTTGTATTTGAATGCAACTGTCCGCAATGATATTGTTTCGTCTATGCCACGCAACAACCGTTCATTCACTTATCCTTCAGTTTCACTCGGTTTCATTTTTACCGAACTGGAAGCATTGAAAAACGATGTTTTGACTTATGGTAAAATCCGTGCTTCTTATGCAGAAGTAGGTCAGGCAGGTACCTATTATCCTTCTTACTATAGAACACCGGTTTACGGCGGCGGATTCTCATCAGGTACTCCTATACAATATCCTATCGGATCAATCAGCTCATATATCCCATACTACAAGATTTATGATCCGAATCTGAAACCCCAAAACACCAAATCATACGAAATCGGTGCAGACTTCAGCTTCTGGAATGGTTTGATCTCACTGAATTACACCTATTCTCGCCAGAATGTGAAAGATCAGATTTTCGAAGTACCCTTGGCTACTTCTACCGGATATAGCGAATTGATCACCAATGGTGGTTCCGTACATACCAATTCACACGAAATCACTTTGAGTGTGAATCCAATTCAGACAAAGAACTTCAACTGGGATTTTGCATTTAACTTCTCAAAAATCGATAACTACGTTGATAAACTGGCGCCCGGTGTATCAAGCATCATGTTAGGAGGTTTTGTTGATCCGCAGGTACGTTTGAGCGCAGGAGACAAATTCCCGGTTATCTATGGTACAAGCTATCAAAGAAACGAGGAAGGCCAGATTGTCGTAGATGAAAACGGTATGCCGACATTAGGTGAAAACAGAGTATTAGGAAATGTATCTCCGGACTTCAGAATGGGCTTCAATACAACATTTGAATTCTACAAATTCCGTCTTTCGGCCGTACTCGATTGGAAACAAGGTGGATGCATGTATGCCGGATCCGTTTCAACACTCGATTATTACGGTGTTACTCAGAAATCAGCAGACTATCGTAAAGCAGATCACTTCTACTTTGAGAAACCAGCCGTTAAACAATTAGCCGACGGTTCTTATGCACCCAACGATATTAAAATCAGCGGTGAAAATGCTTATAACTATTTCGACAGACTGAGTACAATCTCTGAGGCCGGAGTATATGGTTCTTCATTCCTGAAACTACGTGAAATCGCCCTCAGCTATCCGGTACTGAATAAATCTTATTTAGGAGTTACAGTGAATGTCTTTGCACGTAACCTGTTGCTTTGGTCAGAAATGGATAATGGTATTGACCCCGAATCATCACAGGGAAACAACAACATGGCCGGTGCCTTTGAGCGTTTCTCTCTTCCGGGAACATCAAGCTATGGTTTTGGTATTACAGTTAAATTCTAAAAAGGACAAAAATGAAATCAATATTTAATTTATCAAAAGGTATCTTGTCTGTGGCATTGATTTCCGTTGCATTTGCTTCCTGCTCGGAAGACACAATGGACAACATCAATAAAGACAAAGACCATACAACCAGTGTTCCTGCCAAATTCATTTTGGCGGATGTAATCACAGCAACCGCATTTAGCAACATCGGAGGTGACTTTAATACATATTATTCTACTTATGTAGAACATATGGTTGGAGTGGATAACCAATTGGCAAATGCGGAGAAACGTAACGGAGAGCCCTCGGCATCCTCTACTTTTAACAATGTATGGGGCAATTTATACTCTACATTGAAGAATGCACGTATCGCTATTAATATCAGTTCTAATGAAGTTACGGGCAATTATACGACAAAAGGTATCGGTGAAGTATTGGCAGCAATTAATGCCGGACTGATCGCAGACTCATTCGGTGACACTCCTTTCAGCCAGGCTGCCCTTCCCGAATTAGCAAACGGACAACCTCAGTTTCTGACTCCGGAATTAGACAAACAGGAAGCAATTTATACTGATATTATGGAATATCTGGATGCTGCAATAACCGATCTACCTAAAGGTGATAAAAGTGACAAGATAAGAGACTATGATTTTATATATGGGGGTAAAGGCGAAGCTTGGTTAAAACTTGCCTATGGATTGAAAGCTCGCTATACAATGCACCTACTAGCTCGTTCTTCTTCAAAAGAAGCCGATTTACAGAAGATATTAGAGTATGTGGACAAATCATATACATCTATTGAGGAGCAGGCCGCATTTGCTATCTATGATGCAACAAACATCAACCCCCTATTTGACTTCCAATGGAGTCGTGACGGATTAGCAGCCAGCAAAAGTTTCGCAGATAAGTTGATTGAACGTAACGACCCGAGACTACGCCGCATCTTCTGTATTGGTCAGGGTATGACAACTGAAGAAGATAAAGCCGTATCTGTCCAAGTAACAGGTGCTGACGACCCTAGATTCTTAATGGCTGACAATGGTACAGCAGAGCCTGTTAAGTATACATATAACACTCCTATATTCGTATATTCACAGACATGTCCGACCTTACTTATGAGCTATCATGAGTTACTCTTCCTGAAAGCTGAAGCATTAGCTCGGTTAAATAGAAAAGACGAGGCAGCCGAAGCTTTAAAAGATGCTGTAGTAGCAGCTATTGCAAATGCCGAGACAGGAGTTTCAGCTGCATTCAGCGCCCCCACAGTAGAAATTTACGGAGGTGTTAAAGAAACTACTAAAGCGATTACAGCTACTGAAGCAGAAGAGTATTTCACAAACAATGTAAAACCATTGTTCGATGCCAATCCGGTAAAAGAGGTAATGGTACAGAAATATATTGCATTCCTTGGAGCTTTCGGCGAAACAACAGAATGTTACAACGATGTACGTCGTTTGAAAGCAATGGGTGAAGAGTACATCAAACTAGACAATCCCTATAAATTCCCGCTTCGCGCACCTTATGGAGCAGATGACGTAAGTGCAAACCCGAACGTAGAAGCCGCCTTCGGAAACGGTCAGTATGTATATACCGATCCAGTTTGGTGGGCCGGTGGTAGCCGCTAATTAAAAGAATACTTTCTAAAGTATTGACCCAATCGAAAAGAATGCCCGGATTGCACTATGTAATCCGGGCATTTTATTCCTTAAATAATATCCAATTCTTTATTTAAAGCAGCCCTTCTTTCAAGATACCTACCAATATCGGGTGTAATCCACTAACAAAACACTCGACTGCAATCACCATCAGGATAAGCCCCATCAAACGCATCATCACATTGTTTCCCGTTTCGCCCAACACTTTGACCAATCGGGTAGAAGCGCGCAATATCAGAAAAGTAATAAAATAAATCAAAGCAATAATGCCAATTAGCGTTCCCTTCATCTCAATCGTATGGGCATCTTCCATTAGCACGATAGCATTTGCTATTGCGCCCGGACCACAAAGCATCGGTATGGCAAGTGGAGTAATCGAAATATCATCCGCATAAGTTTTAATCTCTTCGTCTTTCAATTTCATTGGAGTATACCGGGCCTGCAACATATCAAAACCAATCTTAAAAATGATAACCCCACCTGCAATACGGAATCCATTGGTAGAAATACCAAAGAACTTAAAAAGGAATTGTCCGGCAAAAACAAATACCATTAAAGTGATAAACGAAACGAAAGTAGCACGGCGAACAACAGCTTGTCGCTCCTTATCAGTCATACCATGGGTCATGGTTAAAAAGACAGGCATTGTTCCCAAGGGGTTAGTCAACGTAAAGAAAGAGGTAAAACAGAGTAAAGCGAAAGGTAAGAGAGTGTCCATAGTTGTATTTTTATGCGTTCTATATTGAACGCAAAAATACAATATATCTATAAATGTTACAATAGTTCCATCAACTCTTTCAAATCAGTCACTAAATAAGTAGGACGGAACGGAAAATCGGCACGCCCAGACACATTATAATAAGCCTGATGCATCCCTATGCCATTGGCACCTGTAATATCCGCTTCCCAACTATCACCTATCATTAGCGATTCACGCAGTTCGGACTGTGTAGCCGACAAAGCAAAATAAAATATTTCCGGCCAAGGCTTCATCACCCCCAGATCCTCCGAAAGAATTATTTTATTAAAATAGGTATCGATACCTGACGAACGCATCTTGCGGGATTGCAACTCTCTAAAGCCATTTGAAAGAATATATAGATTATATTTGGGTGCCAAATACGAAAGTACCTCTTCTGCATACGGCATTAACCGACTTTTAGTAGGAATGATCGAGAAAAAATCATCAGAATAACGTTTTGCAAGCATTTCATTATCTATACCAACAGCTTGTAAAGGATATAAAAAACGCTGTCGGTTCAGTTCCTCTTTAGTCACCTGTCCGTTTCCGTACTCAACCCACAGCTCCGTATTCCGTCTTTGGTAAAGAGAATAAAAATGAGAGAACGAATCGAAATACTGTCCCAGTCTATATTTGTCATAAACTTCCTCAAACGTATCATACGCATTTTGAGAAAAGGCCCAAAGAGTATCATCCAAATCAAAAAACAGGTTCTTATATTTCATATTAAAGTATCGGGTACAGTTCAAAAAGAAGGCACGGACTACTTGCTGTGCAATCCGTGCCCTTATCAGCTATAATTATTTTATACAATTTACTTAACTTGGATAACCAAATACTTAGATACACTCCAGAATTCTTTCGGGTTTGTAATCTTCAGAGTCAACTGGCCCTTATCATCTTTAACCAGTTCATAAGATTTGGCAGGATGAGTGGTGAGTAACTCAGCACGTTTTGAATATAACTTAATCTCCTTAGTAGTACGGATATCAATCTGAGTAAAATAATCCTTGTTAAAATCGGCACTTTTCAGCACATCTCCTTTTTCAAGAATCTTCTGAGTCTTAAGTTCCGACTTGGTACCGAACACAAACCATGCGCTATTAATTGCTTTATCCTGCTCAGCTACGGTCTTGGCTTTTGCTTCGTTCTCGGCAGCCAACGATTCTTTATCAGCAGTCAGACCGGTTACAGCGGCATCCAATTCCTGAATACGGATATTCTTAGAAGCCAATTCAGCCTGAAGTTCCTCAATACGTTGAGTTTTGGCAACCAATTCCTGAGTCAAAGACTCAACAGCCTTCTTCAGCTGTGCCGAATTATTCTTACTACTCTTCAACATAGCCTGCAATTTAGCGATCTGTGCCTTGTTCTCTTCCATCTGTTTTGTGATGAATTCGATATCAGATGCTATTTGCTGTTTTGCAGTAGCAGAGTTCTCAGAGATAGTTCCACGAGTCAAATCTACGCGACTCTCGGCTGCATTTATTTTACGGAATCCTTCCTGAACCTCATTGAAAGTACCCATCATTTCATCCAATTCGGCGTTCCTCTGGGTCAACTCCATCAAAAGAGAATCATTTTCTGCCTTCAGGTCTTTACTTCCACCACCCAGGCCGTTACACGAAGCCAACATAGCTGCGCATACTAATAAAATTGCTAACTTTTTCATACGATTACATTTTACGTTTTTAAATGAAGTTATTATTAATCGTCTATTCCTGCAAGTACAATCACAATCTCGCCCCGAGGGTCGGTAGCGGTAAAGTGTTCTATCAGTTCACTCAAAGTGCCGCGAACCGTTTCTTCGTGAATCTTTGAAATCTCACGAGATACAGACACTTGGCGCTCAGGCCCGAAATATTCGGCAAACTGTGTCAACGTTTTCAACAAACGATGGGGTGATTCATAAAATACCATCGTCCTGTGTTCATCTACCAGTGATTTTAACTTTGTCATGCGCCCCTTCTTCTGAGGCAAAAAGCCTTCGAAACAAAATTTCTCGTTTGGCAATCCCGACGCAACCAATGCCGGAACAAAAGCTGTAGCACCCGGCAAACATTGCACCTCGATACCGTTACGTACACATTCACGAACCACAAGAAAGCCCGGATCAGAGATTCCCGGCGTTCCAGCATCCGAAATCAAAGCGATTGTTTCGCCTGCCTTTATTCTATTAACAACACTCTCCACCGTTTTATGTTCATTAAACTTATGGTGGGATTGCATTACATTTTTAATTTCAAAGTGTTTCAGCAAGATTCCGGAAGTACGGGTATCTTCAGCCAGAATCAAGTCGGCCTCCTTCAGAACTTTAATAGCTCTGAATGTCATATCCTCCAAATTTCCGACCGGTGTCGGTACCACATATAGTTTTCCCATATCTCTCTTTAAATATTCATTATATAAAATGTTTCCTGAGAAGCTCTACAAAATCATTCATAGCTTCATTTTCTTCATCGACCTTGATCTTTGAAGACAGAAAAACAAGAGCTGCATCCAATGAACTCATTTCACCAATCTGATGCAACACATTATTCATCTGTTCCATACTTCCTCCGAACAATTCACGGGAGAAGCGAAACGAATCATTCAAGCTGATCGAACGACGCAAATCACCTGCAGTTTTGATACGTTCGGCCAAGATGGGTGAAGAAGCCACTCTAGTCTCAACTTTCACAGTCGGTTCCTCTGATTGTGGAACCGATACCGATTCGAATACTTCTTCTTTTTCATCAGCCACAGGATCAAGTTCCACAGTAGGTACCTGTTCGATAACCGCTTCAGACAAACTCAACGGCCCAGGCTCGACTGCCTCCTGGGAGTCTTCTGCTACTGCGGCTTCTTCGTTTTTTTCTGGAATGTCAGCCACAGTTTCTTTTAAAGCCGGGATTTCCACAACCTCTATTGTTTCCGTTACAGGTCTGTTCTCCGGACTTTCAGAAGCGTCGGCCGCTATCACAGGCTTTGCATCCAACAGCTCCAATAATGCATCCAGTCGTCCTCGCATTTGCACAATATTTCTTCGTGCCACTCCGCGCAAAACGGAATCCGGTTCGCGTGAAATGATTTCCATCAGGTACTTAAGCTCCTGAATATCCAGCTCTATGTCGTTCAGCAATGCTTGCATATCTACATCTGAATTTCTCTTTGAATGACTTGGCAAATGTAGAAATAAATAATGAAAAAACACTGAGAAGCCAATAAAACTATTACTTTTGCAAGCAATTATAACATACATCAGCATGGTATTATTTTCAGAAGATCATATACAAGAGACTAGAAGAAGAGGAAGAATCGAAGTAATTTGCGGCTCTATGTTTTCCGGAAAAACGGAAGAGTTGATTCGCCGCATGAAGCGGGCTAAGTTCGCTCGTCAACGTGTAGAGATATTCAAACCTGCCATTGACACCCGCTATTCGGAAGGCGACGTTGTTTCACACGACAGTAATTCCATTTCCTCCACACCCATTGACTCTTCTGCAAGCATTTTGCTCTTTACATCCGAAATAGATGTAGTAGGCATCGACGAGGCACAGTTCTTCGACAGTGGATTGATAGATGTATGCAATCAACTGGCCAATAACGGGGTGCGTGTCATTATAGCCGGATTGGACATGGATTTCAAAGGAATTCCTTTTGGCCCGATGCCCGCTCTATGCGCTATTGCCGACGAAGTTTCGAAAGTACATGCCATCTGCGTGAAATGCGGACAGTTGGCTTCTTTTTCACACCGTACCGTAAAGAATGACAAACAAGTTCTACTGGGGGAAACAGCCCAATACGAGCCGCTCTGTCGGGAATGTTACCAACGCGCTTTACAAGAAGATCGAGAAAAATCATAAGGACCTCACGGCAGTAAAGCCAAGTCATACCGATGAGGTCGCACATCAAATATCAGGTTATCATGGAAAGGAAAAAAATTACATTTGATAGTTTCATACGCGGTTCTATCTGCTGTGCGCTCATTGTGGGATTACTCATACTTTTTAAAAGGCTCAGCGGTGTATTGCTACCTTTTTTCGTAGCATGGCTCATCGCTTATATGATTTACCCACTCGTCAAATTCTTCCAGTACAAATTACGTTTCAAAAGTAGAATCATTTCTATTTTCTGCGCGTTGTTCAGTATTACCATAGTGGGTATTTCCCTTTTCTATCTGCTGGTGCCTCCCATGCTTGCCGAAATGGGACGCATGAACGATCTACTGGTAACCTATCTGACCAATGGTGCCTACAGTTCCGGCACTGTCCCTCCTACTCTTTCGGAGTTTATCCACAAGCACATTGACCTTCAGGCACTCAACCGTATCCTGAGTGAAGAGAATATAATGAATACCATTAAAGAAACGGTCCCTAAACTCTGGGCCCTTGTCGCGGAATCCATCAATATCCTGTTTAGTGTCTTTGCTTCTTTCATTATTCTATTATATGTAGTTTTTATTCTGCTCGACTATGAGTCTATAGCCGAAGGCTGGCTACACTTGCTTCCAGGTAAATACCGTACTTTCGCTTCCAATCTGGTGAATGATATTCAGGATGGCATGAACCGTTATTTCCGTGGGCAAGCCTTTGTTGCTTTTTGTGTAGGGATTTTGTTCAGCATTGGATTCCTGATCATTGATTTCCCGATGGCCATTGCTCTAGGGCTATTTATCGGAGCACTCAACATGGTACCCTACCTACAAATCATCGGCTTCCTGCCCACCATCGTACTTGCCATCCTTAAGGCTGCTGATACCGGTGAAAACTTCTGGGTAATTCTGGCAGGTGCTCTTATTGTATTCATCGTTGTCCAAGCCATTCAAGACGGTTTCCTTGTCCCTCGAATTATGGGAAAGATCACAGGACTCAACCCTGCTATTATTCTCTTATCCCTTTCCATTTGGGGATCTTTACTCGGAATGCTAGGCATGATCATAGCACTCCCACTCACCACTTTGATGTTGTCCTATTATCAGCGTTTCATTATCAACAAAGAAAAAATAAAATATGACAGGCACGAAGTCACTGATAATCAATCAGCAGAGGAAAATACTAAAAAATAAATGAAACTTTTTTCATCCAAAAGCTTGCAGATATAAAAAAAGTCACTACCTTTGCACCCGCAATCAGGAAATAACTGATACGCAAATAAGGATTGATTCGCTAGCTCAGCAGGTAGAGCACAACACTTTTAATGTTGGGGTCCTGGGTTCGAGCCCCAGGCGGATCACTGAGAACAAAAGAAAAATCAATCAAATCCCTGATAATCAAGCATTATCAGGGATTTCTTTTTTCTGGTAGGTGGCAGAAAATAGCCGTTTCAAGCATATTATCGGTGGATAAAATCAAAATTAAGACTTGCAGCAATCTGATTTTCAAAATATTACAAAAAACAACAACAGTACCTTTTAGGTATTTTCCAATCTCACCGGAACTCTAAACAAATTGCACGAAAATCAACAAAAAGATTTCAGTATCCATAAAGGAAATAGAGAAACTGATCTCCGAAAAGGAAACAGTAGTGGAATATCCTCTTTTCAGTCCGGACAAATAGCAGTTCTTATAGACGAACTTTACCACAACTTATGTGATAGACCTCAGCCTACGGAGAAAATATCGCAAAGAATAACAAATGTGAAGGAGGAGTTGAGACAGCCTATTCAAGAACCGGACAATCGGCTACATCTGTATTCCAAAGGAGTAAGTCCGAACTTTCGCTTGAAAGCAGTAGAGAAATGAGCATGATATTCATAACCGACACACGCCCCAATCTCCTGTATCGTCTTACTGCTGTCCAATAGATAGCGACAAGCCATCTTCATGCGATACTCAAAGATGTGACCAAATACGGTTGTACCAAATACTGTCTTAAATCCTCGCTTAAGCGTACATTCATTGGTACCCACCCGCAATGCCAGCTGGTGAAGTGACGGAGGATTTAGATATTCCTGCTCAATAATGGCCCTAGCATGATGAATTTTATCACATGTTATCCCGATAGTACATGAGCAATGAAGATAATTTTCTTCTTCCTGCCCGGCCAGAAAAAGTGAAAGGATCTCCCGTATCTTAGCATCTGCATACATAGATGCCATATTGCCATTGAGTTGTGAAAGTCTGATATCGTGCAACGCTTTATAAACACCCGGACCAAACGGACGATTTTTCCGGTACGCCCTGTACTGACCATTACAAAGGACGGTTTCAAAATCTTTACCGCCCAGCAAATCGGGATAGTGTATGGCAAGTTCACGGAGATAATCATGTGACAGCATGATTTCCATCATATGGAATGGCGTGTTTTTAGGAAAGTGAACACAAGAGTCTACCCCGTCACATTTTAACAAATTGGCATCTCCTTTATTCCACTCCTCACTTCGGATTACAGAGTTATAACAACAGGTAGCATGTCCTGCAAAAGTGGCACAAAACCAAACGGCATGATAGTCGTCAGCCCGAGTATATATTTTAATAGGTTCTTCACTGGATATATGTTGATCCATAATCGAAAACAACGGAGTAGATATCTCTTCAAATGTCGCTTTCAAATACGTATTGTCAATCCGGTAGTTATTTTTTTCCGTCCGTTTTCCTTTTACGATGTTCGGCATGGGCCATTCCAACACCATTTCACACAAATCATGTTTCATTAACCGAGTAACCATCATTATTCCTTTAAGTTAAAGTCAAGTTCCTTTTCGCGTAAGCAGTAAAAGCCGATAAGGCTCTACTTTTGTCCCCAATTGGAGAACTGATACAAAATTACGATAACCCATACATCGGTACAATCCCCATTAATAGGTAAATTACAGTAAATCATAAACATCAACCCAAAACATAAAAACTAAATATGAAAGTAAATTTATCCGGAGTTCCCGAAACTCTGTTTATCACCTTACGGGTACAGGCTGCCGAAACCGCCAAGCCTAACAGTAGCACCAGGGCCCCTTATACCATTGAAGTTCGACCGACATTTATCGAAATAAGGAGAGAAAGCCATGAAATATAGGATACTTGTTTTAACCGCCATCCTGTTTACCGCATGCAACTTACTTCATGCACAAGTGCAGACAGGAAAATTAAGCGGAGTCATCATAGATGCCAATAATGAAGAAACACTGGTGGGGGCCAATATATACGTAGAGTCACTGAAAAAAGGGACTTCCACCGATAAGAACGGTGAATTTTCAATAGAAGTCCCTGCGGGACACTATCGAATTGTTATCTCCTATATGGGATATCGTACCCGACAAGAAGAGGTCAGAATCTCCGAATTGAAAACCAAGAAGTTAGTGATTCGTCTAGAACCGGAAACTCAGTCGTTGGGTGAAGTTGTCGTCACAGCCAAAAGCGAAGCCCGCCAACTGCGCGAACAGGCTATGCCCATGTCAGTGATAAGTATGCAACAGTTGCAGGGAACAGTCAGTAATGTTCAGGATGTTCTGTCGAAAACGGTAGGTGTAACTATCCGCAACACAGGAGGGGTAGGCAGTTCATCCCGTGTTTCCGTACGTGGGTTAGAGGGAAAACGTATCGGCTTTTTCATAGACGGTAGCCCGATGAATGACAATTCAGACTTCATCGATATCAATGACATACCGGTAGACATGATCGACCGAATCGAAATCTACAAAGGAGTGGTACCGGCCAGGTTTGGCGGCTCTTCTGTGGGGGGAGCCGTAAATATTGTCATCAGAGAGTATCCGCCTAAATACCTCGATGCCAGTTACAGTATCGAAAGTTTTAACACACACAAACTTTCGTTAGTAACCAAACGCAACATCGCTACCAAAGGATTAGAATTCGGAGGCGGAGGATTTTATACTTACTCTGACAATAACTATAAGATGGAATCTCCTTTTGAAGAAGGGCTTATCATTAAGCGCAACCATGACAAATTCAAGAAACTGGCTGTTGCAGGTAGCCTGAAGGCTCGTAAATGGTGGTTCGATTTGGCAGAGTTCGAACCTGTCTTTATACACACTTTCAAAGAGATACAAGGTATTGAATATAATATTGAGAAAGCCCACACTTACTCAGACGCCTTCATTTTCGCCAACAAACTGGAAAAAGAAAACTTCCTGACAGAAGGGCTCGATATGGAATCGAATCTGGCCTATGCCTACACGGTATTCCACATGGTGGATACCGCTGCTTACCGATACAACTGGGACGGTACGACTTATCCTGCTGTATCCGAATATGGAGGAGAGATAGGCAAATGGGCCTCGAATGCCAGAAACGAGAAACACACCATCACCCACAAGTTGCATCTGAACTATGTGATCAATAATAATCATTCTATCAACTTGAACTCACTGTTCAGTTTCGCATCCGGACACCCGAAAGATGACCTGAAAAATAAAGTTGTTGGTTATAAAACCAATTTCAGAAGTACGATGGCAAGCTGGATTGCCGGACTGGGATACGATTTCCGCACCGACAATGATATCTTCCTGAATTCGCTCAACGTGAAATATTATATGTATGGTATGAATACTCACATGAGCAGTATCATGTCTTCGGAAGCCGAGAAAGTGGATATGTTGAAACGGGATTTTGGCATCAGCAACGCTCTACGCTATAGATTTACTCCGGATTTCATGGGTAAACTCTCGGTAGGATATGACGTACGCCTGCCGGCCGAAAGCGAACTTTTGGGTGACGGATATACAGTCGCCCCTTCCGGAAACCTGCTTCCTGAACGCAATACAAGCGTAAACCTGGGTTTTCTTTTAGACCGCACCGGAAAGGATGCCAGCAACTTACAGGTAGAAGTAAATACCTTCTATGGATATCTTGAGAATATGATCCGGTTTACAGGAGGATATCTCCAGTCTCAATATCAAAACTTCGGAAAAATGCGTACCCTTGGAGTTGAAGTAGAGGTCAAGGCGGACTTGACTCATTGGCTTTACGGCTACTGCAACATGACCTACCAGGACTTACGGGATGTGCGGAAATTTGAACCGAATACCCATATAACCAACCCGACCAAAGGTAGTCGGATGCCTAACATTCCCTACCTTCTGGCAAATGCCGGACTAGAATATCATAAAGAGAATCTGTTCGGAGGCAAGGGACAGAACACCCGTATCTTTACAGACGGTTCTTTTGTTGAAGAATATTTCTACGATTTTGAACAAAGCCGGTTTCAGGAACGGAGAATTCCACGCACCTTCTCGGCCAATATCGGAATAGAACACAGCTTTATGAACGGACGGTTCATCATTTCGGCACGAATGAATAATCTGACTGATGCCCGAATGATGTCTGAGTTCAATCGTCCCCTACCCGGACGTAACTGGGGAGTAAGGTTAAGATATGTATTGAAATGAAACAAGATTATTTATTTTAAAAACCCAAAAACTATGAAGATTAGAAATTTGATGCTGGCACTTGCCGGCACTGCACTCGTATTTTCTGCATGCGAAAAAGATCCGAACCCTAAAGTCCCGACCACCGATGCCAACATCGCTCTGGCAACCATCCTGCCCAATCCCGACGGAATGACAGGAGCAGCTTACCTGCAACTGATCCGTGACGAGTTTCCACAAAATACAAATAACAACAACGGAATTCCCATTCCGTACGGAGGATCATACCCGATTATCGAAGGGAACGATATTTTCGTTTTTCCGGGATACATGGGCGATAGCAAGAACGAGTTAGTGAAATATACACGGAACAACGGGCAGCTGTCAAGAACGGGAACAATGAAATTGCCACCCAACTCTTCCGCCACCAATATCGTTTTTGCGTCTACCGGCAAAGCTTATCTATCCATGGCAGGATTAGGCAAGATCGCTATCTTCGATCCCACTACCATGACACAGCAAGGAGAGATAGACCTGACTTCATTAGGAGTATCCGACAGCAATCCGGATCCATCCGCCATGTTACTGCGCGACGGACTCCTATTCGTAGGCCTCAGCCAGATGGTGGGTGGATGGATTCCCCCACAGGATCGCCCGTACAGCGACATTGCCATCATTGACACCCAAACGGATAAGTTGCTGAAAATGATAACAGACAAGACCAGCGGCATCTCTATGCCAACCCGCCCAATCGACCGCTATTCCATCTTCATGGACGAGAAGAAAGACATCTACATTTCGTGTATGGGAGGCTTTGGTATGGTCAAAGGGCATAATGCCGGAGTTCTGCGTATCAAAGCCGGAGAAACGGAGTTCGACCCGACTTATCAATGGACAATCACAGGAGCCGCCATCAGCGGAGAAGAAAAGACTGCCGGATTTATCTCCGCCATCCGGTATGTAGGTAATGGAAAAGCGTATGCTTACATCAATATGCCGGGTTACTACAAACCGGGAGAACAAGGACACACAGCCATCGCCGATCTTGCAGTAGAAATAGATCTGTACAATAAAACCATGAAAAAAGTGCAAGGACTTGACTTGTCCAACGGTTTCGGGGTTATGCTTTCCCTTTATAAAGGGAGTATGTTGATAGGTAACTCATCGGCTAAAGCAAAAGGTATCTACTCACTGGATATACAGACAGGTGAAGTGTCTAAAGAACCGATACTGACCACGGTAGGCAATCCGATATTATGTTACTATTTTGAAAAATAAGGATAGTCACCTTTGGATGATTTTAAGAAAGAAGTGCTCTTGCAGGATACACAGAGTTACCGTATCTTTGCAGCCGTTTTAAAAAAAGAATAATTATGGAACTTCCTGAAGATCCGATGATGCTGTTTAGCGTCATCAACATGAAACTTCGCGATTGCTATGCATCGCTCGACGAACTCTGTGAAGATATGAATATCAGCAAGGACATACTGATCGGAAAACTGGAATCGATCGGGTTCGAATACAATGCCGAACAAAATAAGTTCTGGTAAATGTGCCATATACCTGAAATCGCCACAGATTGAAAGTATGTCGAAACTCGCACTCATCACAGCTTACACGGATTTATACTAATAAATATCATTAGCTATCAATAGGTTAAATTCGTTCTGTGGAACTCTATGTTACTCTGCAATGAGTTTCGGCACACTCCCAATCTATGGCGAAAAGGTTATCCCCGCCTTTTATTATTTATTGGTGAAACGGAACCAATTAAAATCGGTATATCCGTCTTCTCCCGCTTTCTCCTTACTAAAATTGAATAAGGCAAAACGATTGGCAGTCCAGACCAGCCCAAGCCCCATACTAAGTTCATTACCGATGGGAAGGAAATACTTGCCATCGGTACTGTAATAGAAAACGGCACGGAAACCTACATCCATCACACGGGCACGTATCCATATTTTGTTCCCTTCAAAACGATCGATTGTTTCAATCGTTTGACCATCATTACACATTACAATTTTCTTTTCACCATTAGTCTGCTCTACAGCCACATAGGCATAGGGGAATTCAAATACACCGAAACCGGCTACATTTCCGTCTTTCAGTCCGGAGACATCCAGTTCGACTGTTGCTTCGGAAGAAGGTCCCTGTACCCTCTGGGTCAATGTATTGCGGGCTGTCTTCAACGATTCGGCATACGAGGCTTTCAGTCGCATATGTCCTTTCCGTTCCTTCAGGGACCAACGGCTATTGTCCGGATTATGGTTCCACTGCCATTGAAGTCCGAGCGAAGATGTATTGAATTCATCCGTTGTGGCAGGAGAAGCGAACGGATAGGTCTTTCCGACCTCAGGTTTCGGATAGGTAATAATGTCTTTACCACCACTGCCAAGCATCGGCCATCCATCTACCCATTTCACCGGTACCAAATGAGGTACACGCCCGATAGGGCCTCTGTCTTGCATGATAATAAACCACCAGTCACCATTCTTCAACTGCACCATCCCCCCCTGATGCAAACCGTTGGGGGGATAAGAACCGGAATCATTCATGATCAGTTTATGTTCGTAGGGTCCATAGATGTTATCGGAACGCAGACATATTTGCCAGCCTTCGGTTCCACCGGCCGGACAAGTGAGATAATACTTCCCGTTGATCTTATAAGCATGGGCACCTTCCATACCATAGCCTCCTCCGAATTCATGGGCATTCTTAAATCGCTTATCCCATATCTTCACTTTCTCTCCCTTCACAGATTTAGCATCGGAAGCCAGCTCTGTAACATACAGTGTCCCTTGTCCGTGGAAAACATATACTTTGCCATCGTCATCGAACAGTAATCCCGGATCATACAGGTATTCCGGAAAGATAGTCCGTTCCCAAGGGCCTTTCACATCATCGGCAATGCAAATGGAAAAGTGCCCGGGGCCCTCTCCTTCCCAAGAAGGAGTGCAAAAGCCAACATAGAATTTACCGTTATGATGACGGATAGTGGCAGCCCATGATCCACGCAGATAACGATCGCCCCCCTTCAAATCATAGCGTGCATCTTCATCGTATCGGTCGACAGCATATCCTGCCATCTTCCAATTCACCAAATCTTTCGATGTGGCAATGGGACAACCGGGAACATAATGCATACTTGTGGAGACAAAATAGAAGTCATCGCCCACCCGGATCACATCCGGATCAGGCCAGTCACCCCACATAATAGGATTAGTAAACGTCCCATTTCCATTATCCGGATTCCAGACCGGAGCTTGTGCATGGATGCTACATAAAGGCAACATCCATGCAATCAATACATACAAATATTTTTTCATGACAGCTCTTATTATTCCATACATTCGACATCCTCTGTATAAGGAGCCACCTCAGCACCAAACAGGCAGGCACCTTTCGTTTCGGACTGACGTAATCCAAGTATTATCACATTCTTTTCTCCGGCACGTAACCAACACTCCGGAAGATAGAACTCTCGTTGCGGCCCCTCTTCCCAATAGCGTCCGATATTGTGTCCGTTCAACCACATATATCCCGTTCCGGTAGCATTTACAATCAGCTTCCAGGGAATCCATACCGAAGGATTTTTCCGGGGCATATTGAATTCGAGACGATACCAGGTAAGCAATGCATCCCGTCCGCCATCGACTGTTCCGGTTAGCTCTCCTTTACGCACCAAAGGATAATCGGCTGATAACTTCACAACAGACCAGCCCTCTGTGCTTCCCGTTCCCAAATTCCAGTCCTGACAGATTCCTCCGAGATCGGTGGAAACTTCCCAGTTCAGCTTCTTGATCACCTCGAACTCCTGTTTTAAACGGACTCCCTTGAGCAGACCACCTGCCCCGCTCCGGTTACTCACCACCATAGCTATCTCATTATCGCCCTCGTGAATGAAAGGGGCCACATTGATTACATAAGGTTTATCCCACTCTTCGTGCGTACCTACTTCCACACCATTCACCCATAAGGTTCCGGCATCATCTATACAACCAAATTCAAGGACAGTCATCCCTTCACGAATCATTTCTGGTGTCCAGCGGATACATGTACGATAGACGGCACAACCGGCTTTCTCCTGTAAAATCCAGGCAGCAGGCCATTTCGGTTTCTCCAATCCGGCAATTTGCAAGGTAGCCAGGTTATCAATCGTTTGCTGATCGAGCAGAATTTTTTCCCACCCCGCATCTTCAGCAAATACAGCGGGCATCAAACGGGGCTCGTCCGTTCCGACAGATTTTACAAACCATTCTTCAATAGGCTGAATACCTGTCTGCCTGCGTCCGAAACCGGCCTGCTTGACTCCGCTTAATTCCTCCATCGGACGGTATCCGTGAGCATGCCCCCGGTTCTCGTAAATGGCAATGATCTCGTTAACGCCTTTGTGTAAAAGCCCGGATACGATAAAAGTATTGTCCAGCTCGTCCTTCGATACACGCTCAGCAAATTCCCCATTCACGCGGACGTAAACAGGATCACCGGTGAAGAGTTCAAAAACCAGCGAACCATAGCGGTCAACTTCTTTCTGGGTAAGATTCACCTGACTACGATACATTGAATAACGGCAATCATTGACTCCCAACTCGGGAAGAGATTTACCTTTACGCAACGGTATCCAGTCTCCACGAAAGTCTTCGTCTTTCCGCCAGACATCTGTAATAGTGATAGGTAAAGGTAAAGCGACCGGACGTTCCGGCAAAGTTTGTTCACGCGGATACCACTCCACCGTATCAGTTCCGGCGTGCACCACCAGCAACTTACTATCCAAAGCTGCCAACTGACAATCTATCCTCATGGGTTTCCCTTCAACAGTCAAATTGACTAATTGACGGAATGCCTGTTTTTTATCACGATTCAACAGAAAGACAAACAAAGTTCCGTCGGCAGCCCGGCGAATCCCAATAGTCAGGTTATCGGCTCCTTGCACATCGAACCGGACAGGCCGACTTCTGACAAGCAGTCCCCCGAACTTATCGACCACCTCACCAATTCCTTTCACTGCAGCGTATTTCTCACCGACCCCTCCGTTTTCCTTTAGCGGAGCTCCATAATCATAAGTAGTAGTCATACGACGGGCTCCCCATCCGGCAAAATGAGTACCGCCAAAGAACATATAATAATTCAATCCGGTAGAACCACCCGCCATAGCCATCAAAGCCATCCCCCGGGCATGACGTCCGTCCAGATAACTGTCTTCACTCAGACGCCCACCGACGGTAGAGAACCAGCCACCTTGCAACTCACACACAAATGCAGGTGCATTGGGTTGTTCGGCCTTTAACTTCTCTATACGTGATTTAGCCTCGTGCATATTCCACCATACATATTGATTATCCATGTCAAACAGCTGGCTGATCACCGGATCATGAGAACCGCGCACTTCGGGAGTCACACAAGTAAAAAGAGGGACATCAATGCCATTTCGGATGCAAGCATCCGAAAGTACCCGCAGAAATTCTTCCTTTTTCTCGGACTCCATATCAAAGTAAATGTATTCATTCTCCAATTGTACCATTATGATACCCTTCTCACCCGGTTGCTTACGAGTGAGTTGTTCCTCACTAAATACCCGGCAAACAGCATTGTACCAATGCTCCGACCATTTCATGTGCTCAGGATGGTTGCTCCGAAGCCAGAAACTGGTATCATAGCTGTCCGGGCAAAATTTGGCAAGCCAGCGCGGATAAGCACCACCGGCCCACTCGGCACAAATAAAAGGACCGGGACGGACAATGGTATACAATCCGAACTCTTCATGTGCCATATGCAGCCATGCTTTCAGATCATCAAAATTGCATTGCGAATAGTCGTCCACACTCTTCGGCATATTCCGTTCATGCCAATTCCAGGGGACATAGGTTTCCACAGTATTGAATCCGGCTTCTTTTATCTTCCGGAAGCGGTCACGCCACAATTCCTGCGGGCAACGGAAGTAATGGAACGCAGCACTGAGTATAAAAATATCCTTTCCTTCGATAGTAAAACAATCTTTGTCATATTTCACCCGGTCGGGATGGAAAAATTGCTTCTCCGGCAAGGTCTGTGCCTCCACAGTGAAATGTACTATCATTCCTAACAGAATGGATAGAGTCAAACTTCGATAATTCATATTCATTACTTTTTTCATTTATTGATACAATGTAACTTCAGCCAATCCGGCTGCTCCCTCCGAGCTTTTCTCAATGGTAAGGCGCATATATTTCAGTTCCTTACCGATCTGCACAGGCTTAAAATCCCATCCGGTACATTCTCGTTCGTATAGAGTCTCCCAATTCTTTCCGTCGATAGAAATTTCGACTTTATGGGTATAAGTAGAACTATCCTTCTGAAAACGAATCCGACTGGCAAACACATTCACAGATCGTTCCAATTCAAGTAGAACGATCTGGGGCTGAGATTCATCATCAGCAATCCACCATGAAAAATCATCTCCATCTGTAATATGAGAAGCCTCATAGCGTTTCTGTTCCGAAGTAGCCTCAACCCGAACCACTTTTAACGGAGTTTTTGTACGGATGACGTTTTCCCAAGCAGTAGCCTTTACAACAACTCCCTCTTCTTCATCTCCGGAATAGGGAACGTGATACCCTTCAGGTACAAATACCCCGTCGTATCTCCGGGTTACAATTTCCCGGGTGTCCCCCCGGAGTCCGTCTGCCGTAACCGAAATATGAATTTTACCGGGACGACAAGTCGTTCGTATCAGCGCATATCCTACTCCGCCTTCCACCAACTGGGGATTAATCCCGATACGCTCTATTCCATCCCCGATCAGACTTCCCTCACCGGATACGGAAATATGTATCCGGACATCCGATGTATTGACAAGAGTACCATTTGAATCACAGACCTTAAAGTAGACAGGAATCATATCCGATCCGTCCGCCACAGGTTGTATATTCTCTTCCTTCAACCAGATTTTGACCTGTCGAGGTTGTTCCGGAGTGCGTACACTGTGGGTAGCAACGACTTTTCCATCTACTATCCCTTCTGCCACTAATTCACCGGCCTCATAAGTACCGGCATTAAAAACATAACAGGGACTCCCACCTTTTTCTACAATGGAACGATAGAGAGGAGTACGCTCCTTACGCATCTGTTTTCCAATCAAATGATGATTACGGAAAAGGCGTACTTCGTCACAATTGGAAAATACGGTGATCTCATTTACTGACGAAACATAACGTGAAGCAGTGTTTTGTGATGCAATAAATACCATCGGCCCATCATATAATCCCGGTTGGGATATTTCTTTATCACGCATGCTCTGCATCATATAGTAACTGAACTTAGGATATCTGTTTATATCGACTATCCCACAAAACATGGTTTCCTGCTCTGCTCCACGTGCATAATCATTATAACTCCACAAAAAATGTCCTCCCATTCTGGGATTAGCATCAAGCATGCACCAGTCGAAATATCCATGCCCGTTAAGTTGCAAAAAACGCCCTCTGCACTGTTTCAATTGCTCTTCTTCATTTTCCATCAGGCTTACCCTAGGTTTTTCTCCTACTCCGTCACCCCACTCACGACAAAACAAAGGTTTCACTGCGATCTGGTCCTCCGGATAATTACTCATCACATCACCGTCTTTTGGAAAACGGGATACCTGTTTATAAAAAACATCGAAACAGTCTACCCGGTCTGCATGTCCAAAGTAGTCGCCGGCAGTGTACATCTGATCTCCGGGATATTCGATATGTGCTATAGCATATAGATTCCGGGCTATCTCTGCCGGATAGCGGCTTTCATTAAGCGCTGTTTCCCATAGTATGACGGAAGGGTGATTCCTATCCCGACGAATCATTTGCTTCCCAACTTCATAAAGACGGGAAATGAATGTAGAATCGTTCTTGAAATACTGCCATCCGGGGATACACTCCACTACCAGCAACCCGTACTTATCACAAGCAGCCAAAAATGCAGGATCCTGCGGATAATGAGCTGCTCTGACGGCATTGCATCCGCCCCGCTTCAAATCGATCACATCTCTTTCTTGCATAGAATTAGCAGCTGCATCTCCTATATGTGCAAATGCCTGATGGCGATTGGCTCCACGCAGATAAAGTGATTCGCCATTAATATAGAAACCTCCGTCGCGGGTATAAGCAATAGTACGTATACCTATGGATTCAGTATGACAATCTACAACCTTACCGTTTTCAACAATCTCATTTTGCAACGTATACAAGTTTGGATCATAGGGATGCCATAACGATGGATGTACTATTTCCAGATTTTGCTCCAGATGAATGGCCTCACCGGCTGACAACCGAAAAGGAGTCAATTGACAGGCCACTATTTTTCCACTCTTATCTATCAGTTGTGTACGAAGTTGGGCTTTCCTCTTTCGTTTCCCTTCGTTTCTGACATGAGCCTTAACATGGGTCACGGCTTTTTCTTTTCCGACTACCGGATAAGTAACAAAGATGCCTCCTCCAGCTACCTCTTCCTCTTCTAAAGCATGAGTGATATGTAACGGATCACTGATAACCATTTCCACATCTCTATAAATCCCGCTATAGTAATAGAAGTCCATACCTGCCTGTGGTTTTCCAGGAGGTGTAAGTGGATCATATTCGGCAGAAACCCGAACTGCCAGCAGATTGTCCCGGTCCCAGTTTATCCGGGTAGTAATATCTGTTACAAAACCGACATAACCTCCCCGATGAGCACTAATCTTCTGTCCGTTCAAATAGACTTCACAAGCATTCATGACTCCTTCAAACGAAATTTTTATTTGTTTGTCTTTGTATTGTGACGGTACTCTGAAAGTACGTCGATACCACCCGACTCCATCATAAATAATATCTCCTCCACAATGCTTCTTCTCTAATTGCATAATATGAGGGATGATAGCTGCTATCCAACCGGAATCATCCAAACCGGGCTGCCCACCGCTTTCAACTTCTCCCCGATGAAAAGCCCAACCGGTATTCATGTTCAACACCACTCTTGCCTCTGCCTCCCCTGCCAATGCAGGGAAGGAGCAGAATACAAGCATACTACAGAAAAAAAATATCCTGAAAAACATCTCTGTTACCTTAACCATATATCAAATAGAGAGAAATTAATAATGGGGATTTTGTACAATTGCCGGAGTGGCATCAATCACTGTCTGCGGAATAGGCCACAGATAATGCTTTGCCGGATCAAATTTCCGGTTCTCAACAAAAATTCGTTCATTTGTCAATGAAAGGGCACCGGTTACAGGATCGACCGTTCCAAGTAAACAACCATATACCTTCCCGTTCAACACTTGTTCACCGATTTTCCAACGGCAAATATCGAACCACCGAAGTCCTTCCATAGCAAGCTCCACACGTCTTTCTCTTCTGAGTAATTCACGCAATTTCTCCTGACCGGTATATCGGGTCCTGTCTACAACCGGCATTTTAGCACGGGTACGTATGTCGTCCAAAATATCGTAAACGGAATTATCAATCTGATTCAGCTCTATTTTACATTCGGCATACATCAACAGCACTTCTGCATAACGCATAACAATGGCATTCATACCACAATCCCACATATCTGCATAATCAGACAAATCGTCCACATATTTACGAACTAGATATCCTGTTTTAGAACGTCCGTAGGGAGCATAATAATCTCCATTCGGATCTTTCACATCGATTGGGTCATAACGTTTTCCTTCGTATAGATTTCCCGGAGCTAATACGGTAACAGCCAAACGAGGGTCTCTGTGCAGGTAAGGTTCTTTCGGATCATATACCTCAGACTCTTCGATTGTTTTTCCATCTTCACACTCAAAAGCATCTACCAGTGATTGAGTAGGATTGATAGAACACCATCCGCCCACACTGGCCGGAGGCAATACTCCCAAAACCCAGTTACCGTACAGGCTTTCTACATATTGTACATCCAGAATAACTTCCGAATTATTTTCATTCGCAATCTTAAACAAACCTTTATAATCAAGAAACAGTTCGTAGCCCAATCCCATTACTTCGCTACAAGTAGCCATACAATCATCATACTGATGTTCGAACAGTTCCAGACGAGCTTTCAGTGTCAAAGCTGCACCACGAGTTATACGTCCGACATCACTTCCGGAGTAAGATTC
Organism: Bacteroides fragilis NCTC 9343; assembly: GCF_000025985.1. Taxonomy (NCBI): domain Bacteria; kingdom Pseudomonadati; phylum Bacteroidota; class Bacteroidia; order Bacteroidales; family Bacteroidaceae; genus Bacteroides; species Bacteroides fragilis. The sequence goes on along the minus strand of NC_003228.3, from coordinate 683,993 downwards.
GGGAAGTTGCGGAGCGATCTCTTTCAGTTCTTTCAAGATAAACTCAACCACTTTCGCTTTCTCAGTACGTGGCAAATTGGCATTTTTAATTTCAAGAACGGAAGTTACCAAGGGCACATCACCATAATGCGCCACTTTCTGAAAATAATCCCATGCACGCAGAAAACGTACTTCGGCTATCAAGCGTTTGCGTAAATCTTCATTCATTTCGGGGCGATGGATATTCTCCAGGAAATTATTATAGCGAACCATGTTTCCATACCCCATATAGCTATAACCCGGATCGGTCGGGGTCGCTGTACCTGCAGCCTGTACCGCCCAGCCTTCCCAAGTAAAAGGATTATAAGCATTATCCGACGCACAGTCGGCATAAATCACTTCATCCATAGAAAACCAACCATTATAACACCCTGTAGCTGCGGCCATGGCATCTTTTTCAGTTCTCCAAAAGGCTTCGTTTGAAGGTTTGTCCAAAGGATTCCGATCTAGAAAATCGGTACTACATGCCGAGAACAAAGCGGCAAACAACAAACTATATATTATCTTTTTCATATGTATTATCTATCAGAAAGTAATGTTTAAACCAAATGTATTTGTTTTGACCTGAGGATAAGAGCTTCCTCCTTCGGGTGATTCCGGATCGAACCCTTTATCAAATTTGGTAAAGGTAAGCAGATTCTGCCCGCTATAATAAACTCTGATTCGTGAAATTCCCATCATATTACACCACTCTTTTGGAAGTGTATATCCCAACTGGAAGTTCTTCAAACGTAAATATGAAGAGTTGACAATCCAGAAAGAAGAGGGATTATAAATACTGTTGTTCTGGCGATAAGAAGAGAATGCTCTCGGAAACTTACCATTCGGATTGGTTTCAGCATCCCAACAATCACGATACATATAAGAAGGCTTTCCCTTAGCTCCAATCATTTCACCTACTACACCCGGACCTGCAAGATAGCCTTGCACATCAGCTGCTCCCTGGAACAGAAAAGTAGCATCGAGTCCTTTCCATTCGGCAAACAGATTCAAGCCAAATGTCCACTTAGGCATGGTGTTACCAATGTAGACACGGTCTTCTCCATCGATTTTTCCATCGTTATTAATATCACGGTACTTGATGTCGCCCGGTGCTGTATCAGTGCCGGGAATCGTTGCGCTATTAGCAACCTCTTCTTCAGTTTTAAAAAGTCCCTCGGCAATGTATCCTCCGATAGAGTTGATGGCATATCCTTCCTGGTTGAAATATTTACCACTCCAAATGCGTGCACCACCATTCTTCAGGTCCATCACTTCATTCTTATTATATGCGGCATTTGCCGATACCTGAAAATTCCAGCCATGAGTATTCAATTTATAACCTGCCGTTATCTCCAAACCGGTATTCTTTACTTTACCTGCATTTTGATAAGGTGCATTTAAACCATATAAGGTACTTACGGGTAATTTCATCAGAATATCATACGTCAATTTGCGGTATCCTTCGATAGATAAAGTATATTGATTGCCCAGAAACCCCATGTCAAGTCCAAAGTTCAAAGTCTCGGTAGTCTCCCAGATCAAATTGCGGTTAGCTCCATCGACCGGTGCTACCCCCTGTACAACAGTTCCGCCAAACGAATAATTAGCCTGATCAAGTACAGATTGGTAAGAATAGTAAGAAATAGCCTGATTACCCAAAACTCCCCAGCCGCCTCTCAGCTTAAGATCTGACAACACATTACGGGTTCCTTCCATGAAAGGCTCATTAATAATTCGCCATGCACCAGAGAAAGATGGGAATACTCCCCAACGTGAGTCCTTAAAGATACGTGAAGTTCCGTCACGACGGATATTTGCCTCAACCAAATAACGATTATCATAGTCGTAAGTCAAGCGTCCGAAGAATGAACGCAAAGCATATTCATTAGCCGAACCATCTGCAGTCTGACCATCAGGTGAACCGGCATTCAACTCCCAAAGATCATTGTTCAGAAAGTTTTTCCGATATCCTTTTGTCCAGTCTTCACGGTAATATTCCTGTTCGTATCCTGCCAATGCACCTACAGTATGTTTTCCAAACGTATTGTTATAGCTGACCAAAGTCTGTAAGTTCAGTTTCAGACCATTTTTACGTTCATCAGTTTGATTGTTAGGTCCCTGATACTTTGTAGGCTCACCTGTTTTCCAGTTATAATATTGAATATCCTTAATGAATTTTTCATCAGAAATTGATTTATATTCGTAACCCACGATTTCCTGAATTTTCAACCCTTTAATCGGTTCATAACTTACATTTCCGATGGCTCTGGTAATATGCTGTTTGGTAGTACGTAAATTACCTTCTTCAATAAATGCAAGTGGATTACCATCATTGGCATATCCATAATATCCATTTGAATATTTATAAGGAATGAAAGGAGCTATCTGATTGATCTGCGAAAAGATGTTAGACATTTCACCGGTAAAACCACTCACCGGTTCTTGTGCCTCCCCATAAGTAAAAGAAAGATTCATACCTGCCGTGAACTTGCCCATCTTGGCATTCATATTGCCTCGCACCGAATAACGGTCATATTTAGCAATATCTATAATACCGTCCTGTCCCAAGTAACCAGCAGAAAACATATAGGTCATTTTATCCGTACCACCTGAAATTTCAGCGCGGTGGCTATGCTGCAAACCGGTCTTATAAAATAATCCCTGCCAGTCTGTATCCGGATAATTGTCAGGATCCGAACCATTTCTGAACTTTTCGATCTCTTCATCTGTATAGATCGGATTCTTTCCTTCGTTAACCATAGCTTTGTTATATAACTTCGCATATTCCCACGAGTGCAGATATTCAGGAAGAGCCGTAGGTTTCTGCCACCCCACATAGCCATCATAACGAAGCGTGGGAGCTTTATCTCCTCCTTTTTTAGTAGTAATCAAGATTACTCCATTTGCCGCACGCGAACCATAGATAGCAGCTGAAGAAGCATCTTTCAGTACCGAGATGTTCTCGATATCGCTGGGATCCACTTCATTTATGCTGGATACCGGCAAACCGTCTACCACATACATCGGATTAGAATTATTCAGAGTCCCGACACCACGTACCCGTATGGTTGTATTATCACTTCCCGGCTGCCCCGTCCCGGAGATAACCGTTACTCCGGGCAAAAGTCCCTGAATCGCATTCGAAACGTTTGTTACCGGACGATTCTGCAACGACTTGGAATCGACAGCAGCGACAGCTCCCGTTAAGTTTACTTTCTTTTGAACCCCATATCCTACTACAACCACCTCATCCAGGGTCTTCGTATCTTCCTTCATGATGATGTTAAACGCATCTTTTCCTTTTGTCGACACATCTTGTTGGAGATAACCGATATAACTGATAATCAAAGAAGCATTTTCCGGAACTTCCAGTGTGAATTCCCCATCCAGATTTGTTATCACCCCATTGGTACCGACTCCTTTTTCCACGACATTCGCACCAATAATCGGTTCGCCTGTAGCATCCTTCACCACTCCGGATACTTTTTTCTTTCGGGAACCGGACTGTTGGTCCGCTTTTTTTTCAATAAAATAAATCTTATTGTTTTTTATTTCAAAAGTTACCTTCGTTCCTGCCAACAGTTTAGACAATGCTTCATCCAGACTGGCATCTTTCACTTGAATAGAAATTTTGCGATTCACATCAATCAACTGATCGCTGAATACCAACCCCATTCCTGTTTGTGCTTTTATAGAAGACAGTATTTTTTCTACCTTCTCATTATTAAAATTCAAAGAAACTTTTTGTGACCATGCCGAAACAGTGAAGCCAAATAAAAGAACTCCTAAGAGCAACAGCATTTTCGTTCTGGTTCTTGTTTTCATTTCATACAGTATTAAATTAATTATTTTTATAGTTTATAAAAAGGCCTTTCTATATAAGCTAACACACCATCGAAAAGAAGGTATGAGTGCTATTTTTATTTTTCTGCAAAAAAAGATGCAGGGAAATGATAGGTCTTGCCCTTATGTAGTTGTACATGCCTTCTAACATCCCCACAAACCACCTCGTACCGTTCATTTTGCCGTGCATACAAAACAGCTTCTATCAATTTTCCCGCTTTCCAGGTAATGTCCAAAGTATGTCCTCCATAGATTTTTATACCTTTTATAGAACCATCGGCATAATCACAAGGCCAGGCCGGCAAAAGTTCTATTTTTCCCTTCTCGGTATAAACCAGCATCTCCATTAGCAGGCGTGGGATGCTCAAGACTGCATCCAAATTGTATACTTGATGTTCCGGATCATGTGAAGTGACCAATCCGTCATATAAATAATGACGACGACTGAAACGGTCCAGATTTGTTTTTACCTTATCTATATCGCCCAGACGCACTGCCTGAAGAGCCACATGAATTAATCCATGGGCAGAACCGGTATCGAAAGCAAAACGTTTGTTTAATGCGATACGTGCTGCATGTATAAGACGAGGATCTCCCTCCGACTTACCCAACTGCGAACCGGGAAAAACCGGATAGAGATGAGAAAGATGTCTGTGATTATATACGTCCTGATAAGCTTCATCAATCCATTCGGCCAAGGCTCCTTCGTCATTAATCCGGTAGGAAGGCAACCGTTGCAGGTAATTATTCCATTTAGCCAATTCTTTTTTGTCAGCACGAAATGTACGCCCCATCTCAAGAAGCAAACGGAACACTTCTTTAGCAATAGCAACATCCATTGTAGCATCTTTGCTCAACCAGGTGTCAGTCCCCGGAGGAGCATTCTCGGGAGAAACACTGGGGCAAATGTGATATAAGCTATCACCATCCATAGTCAAGTAGTCTTCATAGAAGTCGGCCATTTCCCTGTATAGCGGGAACACATGTTTCTTAAGAAAAGCCTCATTACCGGTCAGCATGGCATACTCATAAAAAGAACGTATATTCCAGCCGGCACCACCAGGCCAGCACATCCAGGGAAAAGACCGTCCGAAATGGGTGAGATATCCACTTTCCGGATCATTATAATGGGCAACAATAAAGCCTCTGCACCCCAGATAATTTCGCGCGTTCAGTCTCCATCCGGGAAGCAGACTCTCCACATAACCAATATAAGATTCCGCACATTCATGCAAATTGCCCATAGATGCTGCCGAGACGGCCAAGTTGATATTTGAATCCCATACAAAGCCACCGATCCATCCGGGTTTCCATCCTCCTCCCCAGATTCCCTGTAAAGGAGGAGGATACTTGCCGGATGAAGAAATAAGCAAATAACGTCCCATAGCATGAATCTGCTCAAGAAACAAAGGAGTAACCCCATGCTTATGAATATCGGAAAGCATTTTCTCTGTCGAAGTCGTTTTCCAATCGGAAGAACAGCCTAAATCCAATTGCATGCGGCGAAACATTTCGGCATGTTTCCGACTGTGAGGTAACAACAGAGTATTATAATCGAGCGGTAAACGTGACAACTCCCTTTGCACGGAAGGGCGTACCGACAAATTTGCATTCTCCAACGGAGTAATTCTCACAAGAACGAGTACCTCGTCAGCGTCTGCTATTCTCAAAGAATCACCTTCGGTAATCATACTTCCCCCTTTAAGAGACACTCGGGCCAATCCCTCATAACCACCGGCATCATATTTGTAAGCGGCACGGTAAGATAACCATCCTGAAAATGCTTCTGTACTCACCGATGAGAAAGCACTATCCAGATTATGCTCAAAATGAACTCCTTCACGTCCCGGAGTCTCCTTAAGCCCCAACACTAAATTTATCTTTCTTTGTCCGGTTGCTTTCAGACGGAGCACATTGACATTATGCTCTCTGGATGAGAATACAGATTCCGTCACTCCTCCTCTTCCACCCCAAAAGGCGGAAGTCTCACCCGTTTCCAGATCAAGTTGTCTTCTATAGCCATTCTCTGCCTGTAGAGTGGTATCGGTATACCGAATGCACAGATCAAAAGCTGGATGGGGTATAAGAGGCCAGCGCTGTACGGCTCCCATAGCAACCAATTGCCGGTCAGCTTCATCGGTCATCAACTCATCTGCTGCATCGCTTCTCCCGGATTCTATCAACCGGCGCACTTCCGGAAGAAGCGAAGCTGTTGAAGGAACCGCTACTTTATGACGATCCCATCCTCTTATAAACAATTCCTCGTGGACACAGATTATTCGTTCCGATCCCGGTTGCCCCATCACCATCGTCCCGTGGCGGCCATTGCCGGTGACAAATGCATCCTGCCATGATGTGGCAGGTTTCTCCGCCCAAACCACCCATCGTCCGGACGAAACAGAAGAAGATGGATGATGTACCGTACCGTAAGTAGTTGACAATGACAGACAGGCCATCAAAAGTGTAAACAGATATTTCATATAAACACATATTTGCTGTGATATCTCTTGTGTATAGATATCCGGTTCATACTTGAAATTAAATATTCTTAAAGGCCCTTTTACTACATAAGCTAACACCCCATCCGAAAGAAAGTATGAGTTTCCATATAAGAGCTTATCTAAAAAAATAGATGCAGCTCCTGAACAGGGTCTGCATCTATCTATAGAATAATAATTCAATCAATCTATTTTTCCTTCTGAATTTCGAATCCCCCATCTTCCGTTTGCAAGAAACGTATCCATGAAACCGCTTCCAAATCACGCAATACATCGTCCACATTCACTTTGCTGGTAGATAGAGTAAACCTGTTATTCAATAGGGTGGAATCACGCACCACAAAATGAACATCATACTGCCGTTCCATGACCTTTATAATATCTCTCAGCGGAGTAAGATAAAAATTCAGGCTATTGGAACGCCAGGATGAAATCTGGCTCATATCATCCGGTTTGGTTATCTGGCAAATTCCGGATGTCCGGTTGTATTCGGCACTTTCACCCGGTACAAGAGGATATTCCTTGTTCTTGGTATCTTTCAACAGCACGCCTCCTTCTTCCAAGGTGACCCATACATTGGGTTCTGACGGATATGCCTTTACATTAAATTTAGTTCCGGTGACCTTTACTTCAACACCTTTCAAATCGATGATAAACGGACGCTTCTTATCCTTAGCGACCACAAAAAAGCCTTCTCCCCATAACTCCACACTCCGACTGAACAGACCGAACTTCTTGGGATACCGCAAACGGGTATCCGAATTCAACTGTATAACTGTTCCATCTTGCAGAACAACCTGCATTTGCTCTCCGCAAGGAACCTTTAATTCAGCATATTCTGTGGCAGAAAAGACTCCGGTTCTGTCAGCCAGAAACCAAAGAAATATACTAAGGAATAAAAAAGGAATCAATACCGCTGCCGCTATCAGTCCGCGACGATAAGAAACTATTTTTTTCTCAGGTTTTATTTGCCCGATGAAGCGTTCCCGCATCCGTTCTTCCGGCACCGGATGGTCTAACCATTCCCGGGCCCGTTCTTCGGTGAGCCGTGCAGACTCGCTCTCCAAACGCCCCGACAAATATTCGCTACCCTCTTCTGTAGCAAACCATTCCGCAACCAATCCCGCTTCTTCCACAGAAGCTTCGTTATTGAGCACTTTATCTATAATCGCATCATCTATTTTCATTTCGACTTTTCTTTATCTAATAATAAAAACACTTCATCAACTTAAAAGTATGAGTTGCTGCTCACTCTAAAAAATGAATCCACAATACATGAAGTAATACAATTAACGATTCAATCTCCGCACGGAGTATCTTAATGGCCTGAGTATAATGGGACTTTACGGTAGGCACCGTGATATGCATCTCGTCCGCTATTTCCTGGTTAGAAAGTCCTTTTTCTATTTTCAGGCGGCATATTTTCTGTTTTTGAGGAGGTAGTTTACCGATGGCAGTCCGAAGATGTTCCCTGAAATCTTTATCTTCAAAATTCTTCAGAAAACTGTCATCCGCTTCTTCGTTCCGTTGAGCCATCTCGTAATGCTTTTCAAAGACAATCTGCCGATGTCTCAACTCGTTCATAATGTAGTTTTTCAGGATGGTGAACAACAGGCTTCTGATGCCGGATTGAAATTCAAAACTGGAACGTTGCTCCCACAATTTCATAAAAGTATATTGCACTGCGTCTTCAGCCTCTTCACCTGATTTAAAATACCGATAAGCCAGCGCATACAACAAGCGGTTATACCGTTCGAAAACAGTAACAAAAGCGTGCTCGCTGCCTTTACGGAGTTCAGCATACAGTTTCTGGTCAAAATCTAAAAATTGATTCATTATCGAATATTTCTCACTTGGTGATCTAAGGTCCTGCTTTTAGAAATGGCAAAGATAAGAAAAAACAGTTTGAACCTTATCCTCTTTGAGAATGTTTTAACTGTAGAATCTTAAAACAATAACGGTTATGGAGAAATATCTTATTCACAGTAATGAGCTGCACCTGATCGATCAAGAAAGAATCCACCAGGCAGTAGAGCAGATGGTAGAGTCATTGGATATGGCCGCCGGATCTACATTCAGTTTTGACCTTTACAAAGTGGTGGAAACCTATTTCAAGGATCTGGATAAACGGAGAGAGATAAACCTTCTGTTAGGCATCACAGACAACACGTATGATCCTACAGAAGATTTCGGAGTGTGTTAATTGGTTAAATATAAATTTGCAAAAAGGGTGATTGCTTCTTCAGAAGTAGCCACCCTTTTTGAATATTCATCAATTCGGAGCCTGATGAACCGTAAGTTGCGGGAAGGGAAAATTGATGCCTTTTTCATTGAACGTAGCATAAATCGTCTTGTTTATGTCGAAATAAACGCCCCAATAATCGCCACTCTCCACCCAAACACGGACTACAACATTCACACTACTGGCATCCAGCGTATGCAGAGCTATAAACGGAGCAGGATCATTGAGAATACGCTTATCGGCGGTCAGCACCTCACGTACCACTTTTTCCACCTTATTATAGTCTTCACCATAATCGACGCCAAAGATCCATTCAACGCGGCGGGTCTTCTGGTTACTATAGTTAGTCACCACTCCACTGCTTAAAGCCCCGTTGGGCACATAGATGAGCTTGTTGTCGGCAGTTGTCAGGATTGTATGGAATATCTGAATTTCCTTGACCGTACCGGAAACACTTTGTGCTTCGATCCAGTCGCCTACCTTATAGGGTTTGAACAGTAAAATAACCAGTCCGCCGGCAAAATTTTGCAAATTACCGGAAAGCGCCATACCGACAGCCACACCGGCAGAAGCCAGCAAAGCAGCAAACGAAGTCGTCTCGACGCCCAATGCGCCTACCACGGAAACAATTAATAGTACGGTAAGAAGGATATTAACGAGACTCTTTACAAAAGTCTTGATACTGATATCCACGTTTCTCTTATCCATCACCCGGCCGACCAGACGGTTCAGCATCCGGATCAGAAAACGTCCGACCAAAAATACAATGACCGCTTTCAGAATATGTCCTCCGGCCTGTATGCCCGAGTCTATCAGTTGTTGGGTGATCAGTCCCAACTTATCGAGCCCGTCTGCCTGGGCTATAGCCTGGTCCAGCTTCTCAGCCGCCACTTGCAGGGAATCAGCGACTTGTTGTGTAGTTTGGAATAGTAGCATAATAATACAATTTTAGAGTTTGTCCATTTAATAACAGCGGACAAAGCTACAATGTTTTTATCAAATAGCGAAGTGTTTCTTGCTTTACACAAGCAAAAAGCGTAAATTTGCCGCCGATTCACTTAGTAGGGGTGCCTTAACATGACGGGCTGAGAACATACCCTTTGACCTGATCCGGGTAATGCCGGCGTAGAGAAAAACAAATTAGCAACATGAAAAAGATGATTTTTGCCGGCTGTCTGATGGCCGGAGCAAGTGTCTTCGCGCAAGCGGGCGAGACAGACAGCTTGAAAGTAGTAAATCTGCAAGAGGTGCAGATAGTATCCACACGTGCCACTTCAAAAACCCCGGTGGCATTCACCAACGTTTCGAAAGAAGAACTCAAAAAGCAGAACTTCGGGCAAGACATCCCTTTTCTGCTCAGTATGACTCCTTCGGCACTGACCACCAGTGATGCCGGAGCAGGTATCGGTTACACCACACTGCGCGTACGGGGAACAGACGGGACACGCATCAACATCACAGCCAACGGAATCCCGATGAATGATGCCGAAAGCCATACACTCTTCTGGGTAAATATGCCCGACTTTGCTTCGTCCGTAAAGGATATACAAGTGCAGCGCGGTGCGGGTACATCGACCAACGGCGCAGGCGCTTTCGGAGCCAGTGTCAATATGCAGACGGAAGGTATTTCAATGCAACCTTATGCCGAAATAAACGCCTCGTACGGTAGCTTCAACGCTCACAAAGAGACAGTAAAATTCGGGACGGGACTGCTGAAGGATCATTGGGCATTCGATGCCCGCCTGTCCAACATCGGTACGGACGGATACATAGACCGGGCATCAGTAGACCTGTACTCTTTCTACGCACAGGGTGGATATTTTGCCGACAATACTTCGGTGAAGTTCATCACCTTCGGCGGTAAAGAAAAGACGTATCATGCCTGGAATTATGCAACTAAGGAAGAGATGAAGAAATATGGCCGACGCTTCAACTCATGCGGCATGTACACAGATGACGACGGACACATCCGCTTTTACAAAGACCAGACGGACAACTACCTGCAAATGAACTATCAGCTCTTGCTGAATCATACTTTCTCGGCAGCATGGAACCTGAATGCGGCACTCCATTATACAAAGGGGGACGGCTACTATCAGGAGTATAAAGAGGATCGCAGCCTGAAAGAGTATCGCCTGCATCCGTTTATGTACGATGGAAAGGAAGTGGAAAAAAGCGACCTGATCCGGCAGAAGAAGATGGACAATCACTTTGGCGGCGGCGTATTCTCGGTGAACTACCGGAATGAGAAGCTGGACGCTTCGCTGGGCGGCGCACTGAACTACTACGACGGATGGCACTTCGGACGGGTGATCTGGGTGAAGAACTATATCGGCGAGTTGCTGCCCGACCACGAATATTACCGTAACAAAGCCAAGAAGACGGACGGGAACCTCTATCTGAAAGCCAACTACAATCTGGTGGCAGGCCTCAACGCGTATGCCGACCTGCAATACCGCTACATCAACTATAAGATACACGGTGACAATGACAAGTACGATTACAACACTGACGGACTACAAAAGCTCGCAGTCAACGATCACTTCAACTTTTTCAACCCGAAAGCCGGACTGAACTGGGATATCGACTCCAACAACCGGGTTTACGCCTCTTTCTCCGTTGCCCAGAAAGAACCTACACGAAACAACTATACCGACGGTAACGCAGACGAATATCCGAAGGCGGAAAAACTGTACGACTACGAACTGGGGTATACCTACCGCAACACATGGTTGAGCGCCGGAGTCAACTTCTACTATATGGATTACAAGGACCAGTTGGTGCTGACCGGAGAATTGAACGAAATAGGCGAAGCCATGGCACGCAATGTGCCGGACAGTTACCGGACGGGCGTAGAACTGATGCTAGGAGTTAAGCCATGCCGATGGTTCCAATGGGACATCAACGGTACGCTGAGCAAGAACCGGGTGAAAAACTTCACCGAAAAACTGTACGAAGACGAGTGGAAGAACCCGATCGAAGTGGAACATGGTAACACCCCGATCGCTTTCTCTCCGGACTTTATACTGAATAATCGTTTCTCGTTCAGCCACAAAGGATTCGAAGCCGCCCTCCAGTCACAGTACGTCAGCAAGCAGTATATGAGCAATGCCAAGCAAGCAGAGCAGACACTCGATGCTTATTTTGTGAGCAACCTCAATCTGGCATATACATTCCAATTGCGACACGTGAAGTCGGTTACAGTGGGATTCACCATCTACAACCTCTTCAACGAAAAGTATGAAAACAACGGGTATGCCGGAAGCGGCTATACGCTGAAGGACGGCAAGCCCGAACGCTATAATTATGCCGGCTATGCCGCCCAGGCAGGTACAAATGTAATGGGTAACATCTCGATCCGCTTCTAAGCCATGAACTATCTCGAAATCACAGGTGCCCTTGTCGGGCTGATTTACCTTTGGCTGGAATACCGGGCAAGCATTTATCTCTGGATAGCGGGCATCATCATGCCGGCCATCTATATATTTGTATACTACCAAGCAGGATTGTATGCCGACTTCGGCATCAATATCTACTATCTGCTCGCGGCCGCCTACGGCTGGATGGTCTGGATGCGGGGAAGCGAAAAAGAGACCCGGGCCGAGCTGCCCATCACGCACACACCCTTGAAAAGATACCTCCCCCTATTGCTGGTATTCCTGGCAGCCTTCTTCGGCATCGCCTGGATACTGATCCGGTTTACGGACAGCAACGTCCCCTGGCTCGACTCGTTCACCACGGCGCTGAGCATCATCGGCATGTGGATGCTGGCACGCAAGTACGTCGAACAGTGGTGGGCATGGATCGTGGTCGACGTGGTATGTTGCGGACTCTACATCTATAAAGAGCTTTATTTCACATCCGCTCTTTACGGACTTTACTCAATAATCGCTATCTTTGGCTACTTTAAATGGAAACAAATGATGCATTATGAAAGTAAATGATATCGATATGGACGCCGTCATACTGGGCAACGGCGAATATCCGACCCACTCAATGCCGGAAACCATGCTGATTATGGCGCCTTACGTGGTGTGCTGCGACGGGTCTGCCGACGAACACATCCGAAGGGGATTTACGCCCGATGCCATCATCGGCGACGGAGACTCGCTCTCACCGGATAACAAAGAACGGTTCAGGACCATCTTCCACCAGATAGACGACCAGGAGACGAACGATCAGACCAAAGCGGTACACTTCCTGCTCGACCAAGGCAAAAAAACAATCATCCTCGTGGGTGCAACCGGCAAACGGGAAGACCATACCCTGGGAAACATCAGTCTGCTGATAGACTATATGAAAGCAGGAGCGCAGGTAACGATGCTGACGGACCACGGAATGTTTATTCCGGCATCGGGGAGGAACTGTTTCAAGTCATATCCCGGACAACAAATCTCCATCTTCAACTTCAACGCCACCGGATTGAGGGCCGATGGGCTGGTATATCCACTCAGTGACTTCAGTAACTGGTGGCAGGGTACGCTGAACGAAGCGACAGGCACCGAATTTACGATCCATGCGGAGGGAGACTACTTGGTTTATCTGAATTACTGACCGGTTTCTCCTTCGTCTCGGCCACTTCGACCAGATAGACACTGACGCAGATCATGCCGATGGCAATGGTCTGCGACCAGCTGAAGCGGTCCTGTCCTACGAGTAGAGAGACGATGGTTGCCACGATCAGTATCAGATACCCATAGATGGCCACCACGGTAGTCTTCAGATATTTCAGTCCGATCGGTACCAACAGGTAGCTGACAACCGTAGGGAATATCAGGACAAAGAGGAGCACCGACAGCGGAAACCAGTGTAACGGCCCGGAAAATACCGGAGCATGGAAACCGGTGACAGCCGAAACGACGATGCTTGAAAAAGCCGCTCCGGCAAAGGTATACTTCAATACTGTAAACATTCCGACCGACTTCAGGATTCGGTTACTTGCCACCAGATAGACAGCATAGGCGATCGAACTCAACAGGCAGAGCATATTGCCTGTCAGGGCGTCCGAAGCCAGATCGTCACTCTTCTGAGCCAGAATGCAAAGAATGGCCCCGCCGAGTCCGAGGGAGATGCCGGCTATCTTCATCGCACTGATCTTCTCCTTGAAGAAGACCACGGCGATCACAAACACCCAGATAGGCTGCAAACTGGTGAAAATGGAACTCGAGACCGGAGTCGTTTTACTCAACCCCATCAGATAAAGAAACATGAAACCATAGATGCCCAAGGCTCCCAGGAGAAAAAGGAATATTTTTTCTTTCCGGGTGGAAATTTCGGGCTTGACAAACATCCCGATGATCCAGAAAGCAATGGCGGCAAACACGCACCGGAGGGTAACTCCCGAAAGGGGACTGACCCATACGGGAAGCAGATATTTCAACGCATTCATGTTCAATCCGCTAAAGGTTTTGGAAACCACCATACTCAGATTGGCCTCCACTTTCTTATTCTTCATCATACGAGGGTTATTTTTTTATTCCCGTACAACAAAAGAGGGAGACGGAAAGTTCGGAGAAAGAAAGACGATAAAGTCCGGAGCGGAAAGCAGATTACGATTATTTAGTTTTACACTAAAAACAGACTTTCACCCGCATGCGGAACGAAGAAAATCCGCGGGCAGGCGGAAGCGAAACCGGAGATGCCTGCAGGCAAAAAAAGTGGCGGGAGTTTTTTAAAAAAGTCCCGCCACTCCCCCCCAGAAGTATCTCTGAGACCGTTTTCACAAACAATTTCCCGTCAGCATCTCCATCCGGGAAAAGAGCCGCCGGCTGTGGGAAAAGCATATTTCACCATAGAAAGCGCAAAGCATTCACATTAATAATCCATAACAAAAGTCATCTACATCACCCTGTGCCCTCAAGGGAGAGTCTCTACTTGCCCAGCAGATAGCTCTTGAAATCAGCAAACTCCTTCGTCATCGGCAAACTTTTCTTTTCGCCTTTCATAAAAGCCCGGAGCTTAGCAGGTATTTCGACCTCGGTACCAATGATGCTCTCCACCGTTTGCAGGAATTTGGCCGGATGGGCCGTTTCGAGGAATACGCCTGTCTCACCCGGCTGCAAGCCTTCCTCCAATGCACGGTAACCGCATGCTCCATGAGGATCGAGCAGATAACCCGTCTGCTGCCAGCACGCTTTCACGCTTTCACGAATCTGCTCGTCGGTGTACGTCGTTCCGGATATCTCGGCAGCGATGGCTGCATGCGAACCGCCATACAGGTCGAGCACACGGGCAAAGTTGCTCGGATCACCCACATCCATCGCATTGGCAATGGTGGCAACGGACGGACGGGGATTGTACTGTCCTGTCTGCAAATATTGATAGAAAATATCATTCTTATTGTTGGCGGCGATAAAACGGCGGACGGGCAAGCCCATCTTTTTGCCGAACAAGCCTGCAGTAATGTTACCAAAGTTTCCGCTCGGCACACAGATGACGACATTCTCTGCCCGGCCGGCCTTCTTCAATTGCGCATAGGCATAAAAATAATAGAATGCCTGCGGCAGGAAACGTGCCACGTTGATAGAGTTAGCCGAGGTCAGCAACAACTGTTCGTTCAGTTCCTGATCCATAAAGGCTGCTTTCACCAGCGCCTGGCAGTCATCAAACGTTCCGTCCACCTCCAGGGCTGTAATATTCCGCCCCAGCGTAGTGAACTGTTTTTCCTGTATCTCGCTGACTTTTCCCTTCGGATAGAGCACATACACATGAATACCCTCTACCCCCAAAAAGCCATTGGCTACCGCACTACCGGTATCTCCGGAAGTGGCAACGAGCACATTCACCTGTTTCCGCCCCTCTTTCCGGATGAAGTATCCCAACAAACGGGCCATAAACCGTCCACCTACATCTTTAAAAGCCAATGTAGGACCGTGGAAAAGCTCCAGGGAATAGATGTTCTCCTTCACCGGCACCAACGGGACATCAAAATTCAACGTATCATAAACGATCTCTTTCAGCGTTTCCGCCGGAACATCTTCTCCAAAGAAAGCATCTGCCACCCGGTAAGCGATTTCCCGGAAAGAAAGATTCTCTATCTCGTCATAAAACTCTTGAGGCAAGGGCTTGATGGTCATGGGCATGAATAGCCCCTTATCAGAAGCAAGTCCTTTGACTACCGCTTCTTCAAGCGAAGCAAGCGGAGCTTGTTTGTTAGTACTATAATATTTCATGGGTATTTTTATAAATGGTTTCGGAGTCGGTGCACCACAGATTACACGGATTTTCACAGAACTTTCAATCTTTTTATCAATAAAAATAAATCATTCATCTGTGAAAATCCGTGTAATCTGTGGTGAACAAACTCTGTTCCTATTCCTTAACGGTTCATAAACTCTTTAATAAATTCATCCTCTTTCAGCAATCCGTAACTGCCCTCCACTGCTGCAACTTCATCGAAGGTCTGCACGCTGTCCGGCTCGATACCCGGATACCAGATAAAAAACGGGACCGGCTCGTTGGTATGCGTACGCAGTTCGCAGGGAGTAGGATGATCGGGTAATACGGCAATCGCTACCGGCTCTTCCCACTCCTTCACAGCCTCGTAGATAGGACCTACGGCACGGCTATCCAGGTTTTCAATCGTTTTCAGTTTCAGCGCCACATCACCCTCATGACCGGCTTCGTCACTGGCTTCAATGTGCAGATAGACAAAGTCGTCCGTTTTCAGGGCCTCCAGTGCGGCGGCCACTTTATTCTCGTAATTGGTATCGTACAGCCCCGTTGCCCCTTCTACCGCAATACGGCGCAGCCCGGCATAATATCCGATACCGTTGATCAGATCGACGGCCGAGATGACAGCTCCCCTCTTCACTTGCGGGAAGGTGTCGGACAGACGTTCCATTTGCGGACGGTAACCCGGGCTCCACGGCCAGATGCTGTTGGCAGGGTCTTTCCCCTCAGCCATCCGCTTCAGGTTCAGCGGATGATCTTTCAGCAGTTCCTGAGACTTCAGGATCAGTTCATTGAGCAGGCTAGCAGTCTCTTCGGCCTCCGGTACCAAAGGTTTCACCATCAGCGGACGGAAAGGCTTCAAAGGCACATCGTGCGGAGGGGTGCAGTCGAGTTGCTTGTTTCCGCCTTTCACCACCAGCAGATGGCGGTATTGCACCCCGGTATGAAACCTCACCCGGTCGTCCCCCAGTTTCTCCTGAAGGTATTGAATCAACACATCCGCCTCTTCTGTTGTGATATGCCCTGCCGAATGATTCTTCAGGATATCTCCTTCCGTACAAATCAGATTGCAACGCATTGCCATCTCGCCCGGCTGCAAATCGACACCGATGCTGGCAGCCTCGAGTGGTCCGCGCCCTTCGTATACTTTCGGAAGATTGTATCCCAGAACCGACATATTGGCTACTTCACTTCCCGGATGGAACCCGTCGGCTACGGTTATCAACCGTCCGTTCCGTCCCATACGGGCCAGTTTATCCATATAAGGCGTTTTTGCATATTGCAGGAGCGTCTTGTCTCCCAACGACTTTACAGCCCAGTCGGCCATTCCGTCACCCAGTATGATGATGTGTTTCATAAGCTTCTTTTTTATACGTTTGCAATGCTCATAATGTCAGCAAATACACCGGCCGCCGTCACTCCGGCACCCGCACCGTATCCCTGAATCATCATCGGATATTCTTTATAGCGTTCGGTGGTAAGCAAGATGATGTTATTGCTGCCTTCCAGTCCGTAGAAAGGATGGTTGCGGTCCACTTCCTGCAAACCGACGGATGCTTTGCCGTTCTCCAGCTTGGCAACGAAACGCCAATGTTTATTCTCACTCTCGAGCACCTTGCGGCGAGCTTCGAAATCAGCATCCAGACTAGGCACTTTTTTCCAGAAGTCTTCCAGCGAACCTTCAAAGAAGTCATTCGGTACGAAAAGATTCTTCTCCACGTCTTCCTGTTCCAGCTTGTATCCGGCCTCACGCGCCAGGATCACGAGCTTACGGATCACGTCCTTACCGCTCAGGTCGATGCGCGGATCGGGTTCCGAATAACGCTCTTCCTGCGCCATCTTGATGGTACGGCTGAAGGGAACATCGGCACTGATCTTATTGAAAATATAGTTCAGCGTACCCGAAAGCACTGCCTCGATCTTCAGAATCTTATCACCGCTATGTATCAGGTCATTGATGGTATTGATAATCGGAAGTCCGGCCCCCACGTTGGTTTCAAACAGATATTTCACACCACGCTGGCGGGCTATCAGCTTCAGTTCACGGTAATTCTCGTAAGCCGATGAAGCAGCAATCTTATTGGCCGCCACCACAGAAATGTTATGTTGCAGGAAGTCCTTATATAGAGAGGCAATGTCCGGACTGGCCGTACAATCCACAAATACCGAATTGAATATATTCATGCCGATAATCTCGTCACGTATAGTATCCAGCGAACTGTCCACTCCCTTCTCTTTCAGCTCTTCGCGATAGTTGGCCAGATCGAATCCGGCACGGCTGAACATCGCCTTCGTCGCATCGATAATACCTACCACATGGAGTTTCAGGCCATTTTCTACCATCAGCTTCTTCTGCTGCTGGCGGATCTGCTCGACAAGACTTCCTCCCACCGTGCCCACACCGCAGATAAAGAGGTTGAGCACCTGATATTCGGAGAGGAAGAACGAGTCGTGAATCACATTCAGCGATTTACGCAACGACTTTGAATCGACAACAAACGAGATGTTGGTCTCGGAAGCTCCCTGTGCACAGGCTATCACATTGATGCCATTTCGTCCCAGCGTACCGAACAGCTTTCCGGCAATGCCCGGCGTATGTTTCATGTTCTCACCCACGATAGCTACCGTAGCCAGGTTCTTCTCTGCCTGGATAGGCGAAATCTCACCCATTTCGATCTCTTTGGCAAACTCTTCGTTCAGCACTTCGCAAGCCAGATCGGCATCGGCATTACGCACACCGATAGAGGTACTGTTCTCCGATGAAGCCTGCGAAACGAGGAACACACTGATTCCATTCTTTGCCAGCGCCTTAAAGATGCGGTAGTTGACACCGATCACGCCCACCATACCTAAACCCTGTACGGTAATCAGGCTCGTGTCGTTGATGGACGAAATCCCTTTGATGGCTTTGCTCTTCGTGTGGTCTACGTGTTGTTTGATCACCGTTCCCTGGGCATCCGGGTTGAAAGTATTCTTAATCAGGATCGGTATGTTTTTGTGACATACCGGATAGATGGTAGGCGGATACACCACTTTTGCACCGAAATTACAAAGTTCGGTAGCCTCTACATAAGTCAGCTCGCTGATAGTATAGGCCGTACTGATCACACGCGGGTCGGCTGTCATGAAGCCGTCTACATCCGTCCAAATCTCCAGACTATCGGCATCGAGAGCTGCGGCAATAACAGCTGCGGTATAGTCGGAACCGCCCCTGCCCAGATTCGTTACGTCTCCCGAAACCTTATCCGAAGAGATGAATCCGGGTACCAGCGAAACCCGGGGGATTTCTTTGAAAGCCTCCCGCACCAACCGATTGGTCAGTTCCGTGTCCAGTGTATGTTTATTATGTTTCTTTTCTGTCTTGATAAAAGTACGTGAGTCGAACCATACAGCCCCTTGGATCAGTCTTGACGCAATCAGTGAAGACAGACGTTCACCATAACTGACAATGGTATCGGACGTTTTCGGAGAAAGATCTTTAATCAGATAAATACCCTGAAAGATATCTTTCAGTTCGTCGAGCAATTCATTCACCTGATAGTGCAACAGGGTCTGAGTCTCTCCGGCAGGAATCACTCCCTGCACCATCTCTTCGTGGCGGCGAACTATTTCCCGGTATGCCCCTTCGTAAGCTGCATCGCCCATGGCGGCCATTCGGGAGGTACTGATCAACTGGTCAGTGATCCCGCCCAATGCAGACACTACTACGATTACCGGTTCACCGGCAGACTCTACGATTTTCTTTACGCTTAAAATGCTGTTCACGGAACCTACGGACGTTCCGCCGAATTTCATTACTTTCATGCAGATACTTATTTAATGGAATGCCTTGTACGCTCTTTCAGGCATACAAAACCATCTTTGTTGATACGAATAATAAAATATAAAATTGAGTTTTGCTTACTTCCTGTAAGCGTGAATCACGTAGATACACATCATACTATATATTAACCCCTAGGGGTCATCCCCATTGTCCCCTGTGTCCCAATCATGGTACACATCGATGTGACTGTATGTGGATAGCATTGCATCATTGTTTCTGTTTCTACGTTCGATTTTGATAAGATGTTGCAAAAATAAGAATAATTTCATTCAATCTATCACTTTTTGCGATTATTTTGCGATAAAAGCACAGAAAGCCCCAGAAAGAGGGGTAAAAATGTAACATAGGACAATTACATTTTTATAGTGCCCATTGCTTTTTCTCCGGATAAAGCGGATCACTTTCTTGACACTTTGCTGCCATTTACAAGATATATCATTATCTTTGCAACAATACATTCTTCATTTAAGGACTATGAACCCATCAGATACTTCCATATTGTTAATATACACGGGCGGAACCATCGGTATGATAGAAAACCCTGAAACCGGAGCACTCGAAAACTTCAATTTCGAGCAATTGCAGAAGCATGTACCCGAACTTCAGAAGTTTACCTTCCCGATAGACTCTTACCAATTCGATCCGCCTATGGACTCTTCGGACATGGAACCGGAAGCCTGGAGGAAACTGGTACACGTCATCAGTGAACACTACCACCAGTACACCGGCTTTGTCATCCTGCATGGTACGGATACGATGGCCTTCACCGCTTCAGCCCTCAGCTTCATGCTCGAAGGACTCGACAAACCGGTTATCCTGACAGGTTCACAACTGCCCATAGGAGTGCTTCGTACCGATGGCAAGGAGAATCTGATGACCAGCATCGAAATAGCATCGGCACGCGACAGAAGCGGTAATCCCATGGTTCCTGAAGTATGTATATTTTTCGAAAACCGGTTAATGCGTGGCAATCGTACGACCAAAATGAGTGCGGAAAATTTCAACGCCTTCCGTTCGTTCAATTATCCGGTACTGGCAGAAGCAGGGATACATATTAAATATAACAATGTGCAGATTCACATTGAAGGGGAGAAACGCGAACTGCATCCTCACTATCTGCTGGACACCAATATAGCTATCCTCAAACTCTTTCCGGGCATACAAGAGAATGTCGTAGCCGCTACACTCGCCATCGAAGGATTGAAGGCAGTGGTACTCGAAACGTATGGTTCGGGCAACGCTTCCCGCAAGGAGTGGTTTCTGCGGAGGCTTCGTGATGCCAGCGAACGAGGTGTTGTCATTGTCAACGTAACCCAATGTAGCGCCGGTACTGTAGAGATGGAACGTTACGAAACGGGATATCATCTGCTGAAGGCGGGCATCGTCAGTGGACACGACAGTACTACCGAATCGGCCGTAACAAAACTGATGTTTCTGTTAGGACACGGATATTCGCCGGACGAAGTACGCCGGAGGATGAACGAGTCGATGGCAGGAGAGATTAGTATCGATTTGTCAAAATGATATTCAGGAGGCCTCAGAATCCGTTTTTCCGAACAGATGCCGACGGAGTACGAAAAAAACGCATCCACGCCATTCGGGCAATTATCAGTTTGACAGGTATATTCAGAATTTCTCGCCAAAAGTCAAAGCAATACCTCTTCGTACTATCTCCGACAACGCCCGGAAGCAAAAACAGATTCTTTATGCCATCTCACGGCAGTATCCGCCAAGGGACAAAGCAGACGGAAAGATACCGGAAAATCCTTTAAGGCAAGGCTCTCCTTTCAAGAAACGAAGCCTCTGTCTACAGGAAGTTAACACTCTATTTGCAGGAAGTTAACATCGTATTCCGATGAAGTTAACAGTTTATCGGCACGAAGTTAATAATCCGGAGATCCAAACCCCAATAAACCGATAACAGAAGTGACGGATATGCAGTTATCCGGGAGTATTTATCCGGATTCCATTTCCGGATCACTGTCTTTCTACACAGAGCTTGTCAGCGAAACCGCATGATACGCTCCATAGAGTCAGTAATCCATCCATTTCACTGACAATCGGTCAGAGGCTTTAGCAAAAAGAAAAACGACTTCACGGGGTTCAGGAGTCAAAAGCTATATTCTGTTTGGCAGAAAAAGACGAAATGCGTAACTTTGAGACCTATTTATCAAGAGATCAATGGCAAAAGAGAAAACCGTTTATGTATGCAGTAACTGCGGACAGGAATCACCCAAATGGGTGGGCAAATGTCCTTCGTGTGGCGAATGGAATACCTATGTAGAAGAGATTGTTCGCAAGGAAGTTCCGAATAAACGTCCGGTATCTGGCATCGAATCGCCCAAAGCCAAACCCGTCACCCTGAGCGAGATCGAAGCAGATGAAGAACCCCGCATCGACATGCACGACGAGGAGCTGAACCGGGTGCTGGGAGGCGGGCTGGTACCCGGATCGCTGGTACTGATCGGTGGCGAACCCGGCATCGGGAAGTCCACACTGGTGCTCCAAACCGTGCTCCACATGCCTGAGCGGAGGATACTCTACATCTCGGGAGAAGAGAGCGCAAGGCAACTGAAACTTCGTGCCGACCGGTTAACCCGAACTTCGAGCGACTGCCTGATTGTCTGCGAAACATCGTTGGAACAGATCTATGTACATATCAAAAATACACGTCCGGACCTAGTAATCATCGACTCCATACAGACGATATCGACCGAAAGCATCGAATCGTCACCGGGAAGCATCGCGCAAGTCCGGGAGTGCTCGGCATCCATCCTCCGTTTTGCCAAAGAGACGCATACCCCGGTGTTGCTGATCGGGCATATCAACAAAGAAGGCAGCATTGCCGGACCGAAGGTTCTAGAGCACATCGTAGACACCGTACTCCAATTCGAGGGAGACCAGCATTATATGTACCGTATTCTGCGCAGCATCAAGAACCGCTTTGGAAGTACCGCTGAATTGGGCATCTATGAGATGCGTCAAGACGGGCTTCGCCAAGTCAGCAACCCTTCGGAATTGTTACTGTCGCAGGACCACGAAGGCATGAGCGGGGTAGCCATCGCATCTGCCATCGAAGGGGTAAGACCCTTCCTGATAGAGACGCAAGCACTTGTCAGCTCTGCGGTTTACGGCAATCCGCAACGTTCGGCAACGGGATTCGATATTCGCCGCATGAACATGCTGCTGGCCGTATTAGAGAAACGTGTCGGATTTAAGCTGGCACAAAAAGATGTCTTTCTAAATATTGCCGGAGGACTGAAGGTTAACGACCCTGCCATCGACCTGGCTGTTATCAGTGCCATCCTTTCATCCAATATGGATGCTGCCATCGAACCTGAGGTTTGCATGGCCGGAGAAATCGGATTATCCGGTGAAATCCGTCCGGTAAACCGGATCGAACAACGTATCGGTGAAGCTGAGAAGCTCGGGTTCAAACGGTTCATCCTACCTAAATACAACATGCAGGGCATCGATACAAAGAAGCTGAGGATAGAACTGGTGCCGGTAAGAAAGGTGGAAGAAGCATTCCGGACGCTCTTCGGGTGAGTTCACCACAGAGAACACGGAGTCACACAGAGTTCTTACCATTAAACATTAAAACATGGAGATAAATGAATTAACAGGACTGATACTAAAGAAAGCTTATGAAGTACATACTGTTTTAGGACCCGGATTACTAGAAAGTGCTTATGAAGAATGCTTATGCTACGAATTAATTCAATGTGGATTAAACGTAGAAAAACAGAAAGCACTACCCGTAGTATATAAAAACATTAAAGTAGATGCAGGTTACAGATTGGATATTGTAGTCAACAATGCTGTTATAATAGAGATAAAAGCTGTAGAAGAATTACATCCCGTTCACACCGCACAGCTAATAACCTATTTAAAACTATCAGGAATCAAATATGGCCTGCTTATCAATTTTAATGTAAGAAGCCTCAAAGAAGGCATCAGAAGATATATTGTTTAATTAAAAAAGACTCAGTGAAACTCTGTGTCACTCTGTGGTAAACCATGATACAAGAATACCAACTCCGCATCCTCCCCGAAATTGCCGCCAGCGAGCAACAACTCAAAGCATACCTTTCACAGGAGAAAGGACTGAATCAGCGCGATATTACCGCCCTGCGTACACTGAAACGGAGTATTGATGCCCGCCAACGCACGATCTACGTCAATCTCAAAGTTCGGGTATACCTGAACGAAATGCCTAAGGACGATGAGTACGAACATACTATATATAATAATGTGGAAGGAAAACCGCAGGTTATTGTGGTAGGTGCAGGCCCCGGAGGACTGTTTGCCGCATTACGGCTGATAGAACTGGGGCTGCGTCCTGTCGTCGTGGAGCGTGGTAAGGATGTGCGCGAACGTAAGAAAGACCTGGCACAGATCAGCCGAGAGCATCGGGTAGACCCAGAATCGAACTACAGTTTCGGTGAAGGAGGAGCCGGTGCATACTCGGACGGAAAGCTGTATACCCGAAGCAAGAAGCGCGGGAATGTGGACAAGATACTCAATGTATTCTGCCAACATGGTGCTTCTACGGCCATTCTGGTAGATGCCCATCCGCATATCGGCACGGACAAGCTGCCACGGGTGATAGAGAATATGCGCAATACGATTATTGAATGTGGAGGCGAGGTACACTTCAAGACACGGATGGATGCATTGATCATCGAACAGGGAGAAGTGAAAGGAATAGAGACGAATACGGGCGAAACATTCCTCGGTCCGGTCATCCTGGCAACAGGTCATTCGGCAAGAGATGTATATCGCTGGCTGGCCGCCAACAACGTGACTATCGAAGCCAAAGGAATAGCCGTCGGAGTGCGTCTGGAACATCCTGCAGGATTGATAGACCAAATACAATACCACAACCGGAGCGGAAGAGGTAAATACCTGCCGGCTGCCGAATACAGTTTCGTCACACAAGTGGACGGCCGCGGAGTATACAGTTTCTGCATGTGTCCTGGGGGATTCATCGTACCGGCGGCCAGCGGTCCCGAACAGGTGGTAGTCAACGGAATGTCGCCATCCAATCGCGGATCCCGGTGGAGTAACTCGGGAATGGTAGTGGAGATACAACCGGAAGACATCATCAACGATAAACGGTTAACGGTAAACAATGAAGCAGAAGAAACCTTCCCCGAACTGGCTGTGCTGCACTTCCAGGAAGAGTTGGAACGCCAGTGTTGGTTGCAAGGAGGCAGACGCCAAACGGCACCCGCACAACGCATGGTGGACTTTACACGCAAGAAACTGAGTTACGACTTGCCGGAGTCTTCGTACAGCCCCGGATTGATATCCTCTCCCTTGCATTTCTGGATGCCGGAATTCATTGCCGGACGACTGTCACAAGGCTTCCAACAGTTCGGGCGCAGCAGCCACGGTTTCCTGACCAACGAAGCCGTAATGATAGGGGTAGAGACCCGTACCTCTTCTCCGGTCCGCATCGTACGAGACAAGGATACCCTGCAACACATCACCTTACGCGGTCTCTTCCCCTGTGGCGAAGGAGCCGGTTATGCGGGCGGCATCGTCTCGGCGGGAATCGATGGAGAACGATGCGCAGAAGCAGTAGCACAATTTATGAATCCATAGACTTATGATGAATCACCAACCAGAAATAGCTATCGTAGAGGCGAACACCCTCACCAGCCTGGGACTGAAAACAATCCTGGAGAGAATGATCCCCATGGCAGTCATCCGCACGTTCCATAGCTTCGGCGAACTGACAGATGACACCCCGGACATGTATGCCCACTACTTCATCTCGGCACAGATTTATGTGGAGCACAACGCTTTCTTCCTCCCCCGAAAGCGGAAAACCATCGTGTTGGCGGGAGACAGCCACCAGTTCCAACTCTCCGGCGTCCCCATACTCAACATCTATCAGGCAGAGGAACAGTTGGTGAAAGACATCCTAAAGCTCCACCAGCATGCACACCATGACGGCTATCCGGTAAAGGACATGCCTCCTACCCCGCCGACCACCGGACACGAACTCTCGGCACGCGAAATCGAGGTTCTGGTCCTGATCACCAAAGGACTGATCAACAAAGAGATCGCGGACAAACTGAATATCGGCCTGACCACCGTAATCACGCATCGGAAGAACATTACCGAAAAGCTGGGCATCAAATCGGTTTCGGGCCTAACCATCTATGCGGTGATGAACGGGTATGTGGAGGCAGACCGCATATAGCGAACTATGTGGTGAATCCATGGTGAAAGCATATATCCTAATAAATGAGGATTGCCGTTTAACATTTTTTGCTGCATCTTTGCAAACGAATCAATGAAAAGATACAGCACATGAAGAAAAACAGTATTCTTATTGCCCTTGCCCTCTTTTCTGCCGGTGGCACATGGGCTGAAGAGCTTCCGAAAGACACACTGAAAGTGATAGATGTGGAAGAGATTGTAGTCATCGCAGCTCCGAAAGAAAACCGCAAACTACGCGAACAGCCAACCGCGGTAACCATGCTCTCACAACAGGATATGCAGGCCAATCAGGTGAACTCCATCAAGAGCCTGACGGCACTTGTTCCGAATATCTTCATCCCCGACTATGGCTCGAAACTGACTTCCGCCATCTACATCCGTGGGATCGGTTCACGCATCAATACACCGTCAGTAGGTTTGTACGTAGACAATGTCCCTTACATCGACAAATCAGCTTTCGACTTCAACTATGCCGACATTGAGCGCATCGACGTGTTGCGCGGTCCGCAGGGAACCCTCTATGGACGCAACACCATGGGAGGACTGATCAAGGTACACACCAAATCGCCTTTCAGTTATCAAGGCACCGACCTTCGACTGAGTGCCGGAACTTACGATAATTACAATGCTTCCGTGACTCACTATCACCGCATGTCGAATCAGTTTGCCTTCTCCACCGGAGCATTTTATGAATACGGAGGAGGTTTTTTCAAGAATACCTACCTTAACAAAAAGATAGACAAAAGCCAGGCTGCCGGAGGACGGTTCCGAGGCATCTACCTGCCCAGCGAGAACATGAAGTTGGACTTGAACGTCAGCTATGAGTACAGCGATCAGGGAGGATATGCTTACGGAGCTTATGACAAGCACACGGGAACCTACCTGAAACCGGCCTACAATGATCCCAGCAGTTACTATCGCAATCTGCTGAATGCAGGGTTGAATCTGGAATATCAGGGAGACCACTTCACACTGAGTTCGGTAACGGGACTGCAACACTTGCGTGACCGTATGTTTATCGATCAAGACTTCTCTCCTGCCAATATCTATGTGCTGGAACAGAAGCAGAAGCTGACCACGATCTCCGAAGAAATCGTCCTCAAATCGAAATCCGGACGACGCTGGGAATGGACCACAGGTGCCTTCGGGTTCTATCAGTGGCTCACCACCAACGGACCGGTTACATTCAAGGAAGACGGGGTGACAGAAATGCTGGAGAAAGGCATCAACAGTCACTTCCCCGATCTCTCGGCGATGGGAATGAAAATGAACCTGAACATCACGAACCCTACGTTGTTGGTGGACGGACGCTTCCACACACCGATCCTCAGTGGAGCAGTCTATCATCAGTCCACCTTCCGTGACTTGCTGATAGAAGGGCTTTCGGCTACCGTAGGACTGCGTCTGGACTACGAAAAGAACTGGATGAAATACAACTCGGGCAGTACCATTGACTATCAGTTCAACATGACAAGCCCTTTCATGCCTGTTCGCCTGGAACAGACCAGTTCACCACGCCTGAACGGCAAGTTCAGCAACGACTATCTGCAGCTATTACCCAAGTTCGCCCTGCAATACGAATGGAAGAAGGGTAACAACGTATATGCCACCGTATCACGCGGATACCGTTCGGGAGGATACAATATACAGATGTTCTCGGATCTGATACAGGGTAATATGCAAAACGACATGCAGGGACAGATCAAGGCAGGCACGAAACAGATCTTCGACCGCCTCGTGACTCAAGGCATGCCACAGGCCATCGCGGACCGCATCTTGTCGAATATTCCGGATGCGGGTGAGAATGCGGATCCGAAAGCATCGACCATCTACAAGCCCGAATATTCCTGGAATTACGAAGTGGGCAGTCACCTCACTCTGTGGGAAGGTAAGCTATGGATGGATCTTGCCGCCTTCCTGATGGATACGCGTGATCAGCAAATCGCCCAGTTTGCCAAAAGCGGATTGGGGCGTATTACGGTCAATGCCGGCAAAAGCCGGAGCTATGGGGCTGAAGCGGCACTGCGTGCTAACCTGACCGATGCTCTCAGCATGAACGCAAGCTACGGATATACGTATGCCACGTTCACCGATTATAAAACCATCGACCGGGGACAAAATGAAATCAGCTATGACGGCAATTATGTACCTTTCGTACCGAAACATACTCTCAACGTGGGTGGGCAATACATCTTCCGCATTGCTCCCCGCCACTGGCTGGACCATGTACAGGTGAACGTGAATTATAATGGTGCCGGACGCATCTACTGGACAGAGCAAAACGATGTAAGCCAGTCATTCTACGGAACGCTGAACGGCCGTGTCAGCCTGGCGAAGGGGAACGGGCAAATCGACTTCTGGGTTCGCAATGCGCTGGATAAGAAGTATGCTACTTTCTACTTCGAATCAATGGGCAACGGATTTATGCAGAAAGGACGTCCGGTACACTTCGGGGTAGACATAAGATGCCGATTCTAATATAATAAAACCAGACATAAGATCGACTAATTTTTAGTTTAAAAGGTAAGGGGTGTTGGTTTAAAACCAATGCCCCTTACCTCTCTGGGTAAACTCCTCTTGGTTTTAAACCAACGGAGAGTACCTCCCCAACATTCATACCACATTCCCGATTTATTCGTTAACAGCCCCACAGTGAGGACATTGTCCCTTCTCCCGAAGCTTCTGTCCACAGTTCCCACAACGGTATTTATAGCCGGAGCCTCTACGTACTTTCTTTACAAAAAGCCAGATGAAACAGGCCAGAAAGAAATAGCCGATATAGATGTGTGTGGTGAGAATAAAGAAGAAGTAACAAAAAATGCAGCACGACATCAGTCCCAGCAAGTAGAAAACAGCAGCGGCAGGAGTAAGCTGACGGAACAGATCATCAAGTACGGCCAAAGTGACGATGATAAACAGCCAAATGCCAGTCAGGAATACCGAAAGAATGAAAGGCACCTTGAACGGAGACAAGGTGGGATTGAAGTAAAAATGCTCCCAAGTGTCGGGTACAAACACCTGCATCGTCTCGTAGACTGTAGCGCTGAATGCCATCAACAGGCAAAGAAACAACGGATAGACGCTGTCGATATCATTAAAGTAAACCATCTGTAACCGCTTCTTCATAAAAGCACGGAGCAGATAGACCCCGACAAACAAGGCGAATATGAAAACGAAATATGAAGCGTGGGTATCGCTGAACAGATGGATGAACTGCGAAATACTATCAGTCGGTACGAACGAACGCACCAACTCTTTATTGCGTACCCACCCCTGCACTTCCTGAGAATGGGCTACTTTTACCCAGATACTGTCTACACTGTCCTGCGGATGGACAGAAAACTCTGCCACAACCACACGGTCACCTTTATACAGATTGACATAGGCATCCTTCAACGGAAGATATTCCAGACGAACCGAATCGTCCAACACCTCCAGGTTCGTATTCCACGTATAATGATACTTGGAAAGGTAAGTCAGAGAGTCTTTGGTCTTCCGGCTCATTCCCTCCGCCGGAAGATCGGGCAGGGAATAACGGCAAGAGGCCAACAGAACCATGACCACCGAACAACACAAGGCTACGCAGAACCGGACCTTCTCTCTCATACGGCATTCACTTTCATTTGGCAGTTCTTACAGTCAAACTCCAGGCGGAAGCGTTTACCATCTGTCGACACCAGGTAATAAGGCTCACGGTACGGAGAGCGTTCCCGTTGATGGACAGGACACCATCCCATGCTGTAGCGCAGGCAATGTTTGCAAAACATCAATACCGCCTTTTCTGCCGGTGCCCGCTCAAAAGCAGGAGCGATGCTTGCCACGCCGTGCCCGGCATAGAAAGAAACGGCTTGTGCATTCATCACATTTCCCAGATAGGTAAGCGTGCTTTGTGGAAAGGCATGAGCGGTAGGTTTCAGTACAAATAATTCCCTCCGATAATTGATACGGCGGGCGGAAATCAGTTTCTCAACGGCCTGCCGGCGAAAATCGGCGAGTACCGAAGCAGGTAGAAACCAGTTCCCGGCAAAATCGATATCGATGCGTACCGCTTCGAAAGGGGTGTTGCCAAACTTAGCCAACTGTGTTTTCAAATTCTCTTCCTGTGGTGTACGTGCCGGCTCTTTCTCACGTGCCAGAGACAGGGTTACACTGTTATCATCTTCATCTGTCAGTGTCAGGGCGAATCCGAAAGGAGTATCCGTCAATCGGACAGACACAGCTATCCTGCGCTCGGACGACTTACGAGCCAGAATCTTTTCGAACTCCTGATCGAAATTTCGATATAACACCGTACGGGGCTTGATACGGGGCATCTCCTGCGGATAAAGCTTATTGCCCTCCACCCGGTTGATGCGGAAGCCTTGCAGCCTGCCTTGCTCATCAATGTAGCACACCCCGTCACCGTTATTAAAAGATTTCAATCCCGCTACGGTCAGATAGTTTCCTCTTGCCTCTTTCATCGTACCCATCTCCTCGCCCAACGACTTAGGGGTGTCGAACGAAAAAACGTCCTTGGTACGTCCATGCAGGTAATAATGGGTAAAGCCCCGGCTGAAACTCTTGTCGAGCTGAGGGTTAAAGGCATAACGGCAACTCCCGGACGAGGCACGCGCGTACTCTTTGCGGCGGGCAAAGATGGCATCCAGCTTCCGGCGATAGGCAGCCGTCACATTCTTTACATAAGAGACATCCTTCAGTCGTCCCTCTATCTTGAAAGAAGAGGCACCGGCATCGAGCAGTGCTTCCAATTCGTCACTCTGATTGAGGTCTTTGAGTGAAAGGAGGTGCTTGTCCTTCACGATCACCCGTCCCTCAGCATCGACCAGACTGAACGGCAAACGGCAAAACTGGGCACATTCGCCCCGGTTGGCGCTACGCCCGAAACAAGCCTGACTAACATAACACTGCCCGCTATAGCTGACGCAGAGAGCTCCATGCACGAATATTTCCAAAGGTACATCCGGACAAGCTTCGTGTATCTTGCTGATCTCACGCAGCGAAAGTTCGCGCGCCAACACCACTTGCCGGAAACCGGCATCAGCCAGAAATCGCACCTTCTCCACCGTACGGTTATCCATCTGGGTACTGGCGTGCAGCGGAATAGGCGGCAGATTCAGGCCGGTGATTCCCATATCCTGCACAATCAGTGCATCTACACCGGCACGGAACAAAGCCCAAATCATCTTCTCCGTCTCTTGCAGTTCTTCATCTTTCAAGATAGTATTGACTGTCACATAAATCCGGGCATTGTACAGATGGGCATACTCTACCAAAGCAGCTATGTCCTCCAATGAATTGACTGCCGCCGCGCGGGCACCAAACTTCGGCGCACCGATATACACAGCATCCGCTCCATGATCAATAGCAGCTATGCCACATTCCAGATTTTTGGCCGGAGCCAGCAATTCTATTTTACGTTGTTTTATCATCGGATATCTTCAATATTATAAGGAGTCTCCTGATAGACGAAATAGTTCAGCCAATTGGAGAACAACAGGTTGGCATGTCCGCGCCAACGCACCAGCGGTCCTTTGTCCGGATCATCATTCACGTAATAGTTACGGGGAATCTCGATGGGAAGCCCTTTCGAAACATCCCGGCGATATTCCGTATCCAGTGTCAGTGGAGAGTACTCGGAGTGCCCGGTAACAAAAAACTCACGTCCGCCACGGGCTACCACCATATATACCCCCGAATCATCCGACTCGGAAAGTAATGTCAATTCCGGTACTTTCAGTATATCTTCCTTTCGCACTTCCGTATGCCGGCTATGGGGCACATAGAATTCATCATCGAAGCCACGGAAGATGGGATGCAGCGGAAGCAGCGTGCGATGCTTGAAAATGCCGAACATTTTCTTATCCAAAGCATACTTGGGGATACCGTAATGATGATACAGTCCCGCCTGTGCTGCCCAACAAATATAGAGTGTGGAGGTGACATGGGTACGTGCCCAGTCGAATATCTCCGTTATTTCATCCCAATAGTTCACTTCCTCAAACTCCATTTGCTCTACCGGTGCACCGGTGATAATCATACCGTCATACCTGTCTTCTCTCATCTTGTCGAAGTCGGTATAAAATGTTTTCATGTGCTCTATCGGTGTATTCTTCGAGGTGTGGCTTTTAATCTTCATAAAAGAAATTTCCACCTGAAGCGGAGTGTTTGAGAGTAAACGCACCAAGTCTGTTTCTGTCGTAATCTTCAACGGCATCAGGTTGAGGATAACAATTCGTAGCGGACGGATGTCTTGTTGTGTTGCGCGGGAGTTATCTATCACAAAGATATTCTCCTCTTTTAATAGTTCTATCGCAGGAAGCTTATCGGGTAAATTTAAAGGCATAATTGCATACGTATTTAATAATCAATGCAAAAATAGTGTTTTCCTTATTTAGAAGATATACAAATTAAAACATTTTAATCAAAAACGATACCAACTAATGATTAAAAACTCTATTTTTGTACCTACAAATTAGTACTAATAATTAAAATATCAAACAAAATGGCTTACGTAATTAGTGAAGATTGTATTGCTTGCGGAACTTGTATTGACGAGTGTCCGGTTGGCGCTATCTCTGAAGGTGATATTTACTCAATTGATCCTGAGCAGTGTACAGATTGTGGTACTTGCGCAGATGTATGTCCTTCTGAAGCAATTCACCCAGCTGAATAATACAATCCCCAACAAAAAAGATAAAGGCTGCCTTCCTAATGGAAAGCAGCCTTTATTTATTTCTTTTCAGACGTTTGGCAAATTATAACCGCGTCTTCAATTGATAACTTCCCGAAGGAAAACTAAAGACAGCATAACTACCTTCCATCCGGAGAAAAGTCCCCCCCTCTCCGACGATCCGCTTCTTTTCTTTCGGATCGATACTTTTATCTGCTACCGGCACATAAACCAAAGCAGAAGTATTGCACGGCACCGAGATATCCCAACAGAACGAACCGTCCTCTTTTTTCCAATGACTTCTCACCTCACCGTAGATAGAGTGAAACGAAGTATTCACAAAATCGAGGCCATCTACCGGGTAAGGCTTTAGCTGTATCTGTTTAAAACCGACACTCCCGGGAGCATTGCTGATACCTCCCAGATAGCCATATGCCCATACAATCAGATCGCCCAACAGCATCACATGGTTGGCAGAATTCATAGCCGGATCGGCTGTATTACCATTCCACAGCTCCCAGATTGTGGTTGCTCCATTATCTACCATATATCCCCAACTCGGATAAGTCCGGTTAGTCGCTATCCGATAGGCGAGGTCAGTTCTTCCATAATCCGATAGTCCGCGCATCAACTGCTGGATACCGACCAGGCCGGTACTGACATGCCCATTGAAATCTTTCGTTGTTTTCTCAACTATATTCCGGAACACGACTTCCTTATAAGCCTCAGGAACCATGCCGAACCGCAGGGAAAGGATATTTGCAGTAACTGTATTGTTGCTATAATACCCCAATTCCGTATGAAGGTATTTTGAATTAAAAGCTTCTTTAACCAGTTCACTCTCTTTCCGAAAATCTTCAGCATCCTGCGGATAACCGGCCAACGCTGCAAACCGTACCATCAAATTGGACAAATAATAATAAAAGGTTGTTCCCAGCACCGCAGCTTCCGTGATACGTGAAGGATCTTTAGAGTGGATCAGTTCGGGAGATTCGGGAGGCATACACCAGTCTCCAAAATTATCTTTCGTCATAATATGATCTACCATATACTTATCTTTCATATAACGCATCCACTTCTTCATCGAAGGATAATGTTTGATGATGGGTTGTTTATCGCCAAACTGATCATAAAGCATATTTGCTATGATTAAATAGGCACCGGGCCAGGTCATATTGTCAGTGCAAACGTCCCAGTAGTTAGGAGCCACATCGGGTACAGCTCCATTTTCTTTCTGCGCCTGTTCAATATCATCGAGCCATTTGGCGTAAAGAAGATGATTATTAAAAATATAACTTTCTCCTTGCGAACCAACCGCACGGTCACCCAGCCACCCCATACGTTCGTCACGTTGCGGACAGTCGGTAGGCATGCCGCGATAATTACCACGTATACCCCAATAAGCGTTCTTGTAAATCCTGTTGATCATCGGGTCGGAGGTTTCCAGATTACCCGTAGTCTCCATTTCATCATAAATCACTTGTCCCTCGAAGTCGGATAGAGAAGGTTTTTCCCTGAAACCCGTCAATTCAACAAAACGAAATCCATGATAAGTAAAAGTCGGTTGCCACTCTTCCATAGAATTTCCCTTTAAGATATAGGTATCTGCCGAATGTGCCGTTCGCAGATTTGCCGTATAAATAGAACCGTCTTTCTGCAACAACTCGGCAAAACGCAGTTTCAACGTATCGCCGGATTGCCCCTTTACTTTCATGCGAAGCCAACCGACCATATTTTGTCCCATATCCAGAATATATACTCCGGGAGCCGATTCGGTAATACCGATAGGTTTCACGGTATCCATCACTTTCATATTACGATTGAGTTGGGCCTCCAACTTTCCTCCCGGCAGGCTTACAACTTCTGCCTGAAGCCATTTCGTATCATCAAACGGATATGTATTCCATCCCGGCATCTCTTTTCTTGCATCATACTCTTCACCGTCAAACTCATTATTTGTCCCGATGGGACCTTCGGCCGTTATTTTCCAGGAAGCATCGCTCGCAATCACCCGTTTCTCTCCATCTTCATAGTATACCTCAAGTTGGGCAATCATTTTAGGTACATCAAAATGGCGCACTCCCGGCATACGCATCGAAGTATACCGTCCGTTGCCCAAGATGACACCGATGGCATTAGCTCCCTTTAATAATTGTCCGGTCACATCAAACCGATTATACTTCACCGATTTGGAATAATCCGTAGGCGTAGGAGCCAATACCTGATCTCCAATCTTCTTTCCGTTAATATAGGTCTCATAAAATCCTAATCCGCAAATGTACAGGGTAGCCTTTCTCACTTTCTTCGAGTTCAAATTGAAAGGTTTGCGCAGATAACGGGCAGGGACTCGCGTATTCCCCTCCAGTTTATCTTGTGGAAAAGCTCTCCCTATCCACACAGCCTGCCAGTCCGACGGATGCAACAGTCCCATCTCCCAACTGGCAGGTTCACTCCAAGCGGAAATACCTTTATTGGTTTTTACCCTCACTTTCCAATAACATTGGATACGGCTATCGAGCATATCGCCGCCATACGAAATATATGCGGACTGATCGGACGCCACATCACCCGTATCCCACAAATCACCTTCTTCCCGGTTTAATTTCTCCAACGAAGTGGATACGAGGATATGGTAGGAGACTTGTCTTACATCTCTCACATCAGATAAAATCTCCCAACTCAAACGGGGAGAGGGACAATCAATGTTTTGGGGATTTACAAGCATCTCGGTTTTCAGACAGGAGATACTCACTTGAGCCTTCTTACCGGATACGGCGAGGCTCATGCTTAAGAATAAGCAGATAAAAAAAATGTTCTTCATGTGTTGTGTATATTTTGTGTTGTAATGTCTCTTTAGAGAACAGAGTATCGAAACCAAATACTCTAAAAGTAAAGAAGGATGCACCTTTTCACAGATAACACCCTCCTTTTTTATCTGATTGGCTGAATCTTATTTCAACTTCGCCAATGCTTCTTTAATACGGCGAATTGCTTCAACGATATTTTCATCGCTGGTAGCATAACTCATGCGAATGCATTCAGGAGCTCCGAAAGAAGTACCGCCTACACATGCTACGTGAGCATCTTCAAGCAGATACATCGCCAGATCATCCGAATTCTCAATCTTACGGTCACCCGCTGATTTACCAAAGAAAGAACTGCATTTAGGGAACAGGTAGAAAGCACCTTCCGGTACATTTACCTCAAATCCGGGAACTTCCTTTGCCAATTTTACAATCAGGTCACGACGACGTTCGAAGGCTTGACGCATCTCCTCAACCGGAGCCTGAGAACCTGTATAAGCAGCCTCGGCAGCCTTCTGAGATACCGAACAAGGGCCTGAAGTATACTGTCCCTGAAGTTTATTGCAAGCCTTCACAATCCATTCCGGGCCGGCTATGAACCCAATTCTCCATCCGGTCATCGCATACGCCTTTGACACACCGTTAACAATCACGGTACGGTCTTTCATCTCGGGGAACTGAGCAATGCTCTGATGTTTTCCGATATAATTGATGTGTTCATAGATCTCGTCGGCAACGACTATGACTTGTGGATACTTTGCCAACACAGCAGCCAAACCAGCCAATTCTTCTTTGCTGTAAACCGAACCGGTCGGGTTAGACGGTGAGCAAAGTATCAATGCTTTGGTTTTGGGAGTAATGGCAGCTTCCAGTTGCGCAGGAGTAATTTTGAAATCCTGTTCGATACCGGCAGTCACAATCACCGGTGTACCTTCTGCCAGTTTCACCATTTCAGGATAGCTTACCCAATAAGGAGCAGGTACAATGACCTCGTCACCCGGATTCACCAACACCATAATAGTGTTACATACAGATTGTTTTGCCCCATTTGCACAAGAAATCTGAGCGGCTGTATATTCCAGACCGTTTTCTTTCTTCAGTTTCTCTACGATAGCATTACGCAAAGCCGGATAACCCGGAACCGGAGAGTAGCGAGAGAAGTTGTCATCTACCGCTTTCTTGGCAGCTTCTTTGATGTGGTCGGGAGTATTGAAGTCAGGTTCTCCCACACTGAGGTTAATTACATCAACACCCTGAGCTTTCAGCTCAGCACTTTTTTGCGACATAGCAAGAGTCGCCGAGGGCGACAAGCTGTTCAAACGGTCTGATAGTTGGTTCATTTCGTATCTATTTTATTGTTGTTGAGTGAATTTGATTGCAAAATAAACTATAATATTTGATATATGAAAGCAAATAGACAGTTTACTTATTAAAATGAAGCGTATGACCCATTCTATCTTTCTTAGTCTTCAGGTAGCGTTCATTATAAGGATTCGGCTTAATCTCAATTCCCACATTCTCGGTAATCTCTAACCCATAGGCTTCCAGACCGATACGTTTCACCGGATTGTTAGTCATCAGTTTCATCTTCTTCACTCCGATCTCACGCAAAATCTGTGCACCGACTCCATAATCACGTTCGTCGGCATCAAAACCCAAATGGAGATTGGCATCTACCGTGTCATAACCTTCTTCCTGAAGTTTATAAGCAGCAATCTTATTCATCAGGCCGATGCCACGACCTTCCTGATTCATGTAAACGATCACCCCTTTACCGGCAGCCTCAATCATTTCCATAGCTTTGTGAAGCTGTTCACCACACTCACAACGACATGAACCAAAGATATCACCCGTCATACAAGAAGAGTGCACACGCACCAGAATCGGTTCGTCTGTATCCCAAGTTCCCTTTATCAATGCAATGTGTTCCATTCCATTTGATTTCTGGCGGAAAGGTATCAGACGGAAATGCCCGAACTGTGTAGGCATATCCACTTCAACACCTCTATCGACAATAGACTCCATCTGGAGACGATAAGCAATCAGATCTTTAATGGAGATTATTTTCAATCCGAAGCGACGGGCTACTTCTACCAACTGAGGCAGACGGGCCATGGTGCCGTCTTCATTGATAATTTCGATCAATGCAGCGGCAGGATATAATCCGGCAAGCTTAGCCAGATCGACACTTGCCTCGGTATGACCTGCACGACGAAGTACCCCGCGAGAGCGGGCACGCAAAGGATTGATATGTCCCGGACGCCCCAGGTCGGCAGGTTTTGTCTTCGGATCAGCCAAAGCGCGAATAGTCATTGCACGGTCATGCATGGAAACTCCGGTTGTACACCCCTCAAGCAAGTCGACAGTAACAGTAAACGGAGTTTCGTAAATTGAAGTGTTGGACGACACCTGCATATCCAGTTCCAACTCAGCGCAACGTTCTTCTGTGATTGGAGCACAAAGTACTCCACGACCGTGAGTCAGCATGAAATTTACTTTTTCCGGAGTAATCTTCTCGGCAGCAATAATGAAATCACCTTCATTTTCACGATCTTCATCATCTACCACAATTACAAAATTACCTTCTTTGAAGTCAGCTATCGCCTCTTCAATGGTATTCAGTCTGATTGGTTCCATACTTTTATATCTTGTTTTCGTTATTAATATCTTTTATTGTCAATTCCACATCCCGGTTCAATGCGATAATCCGCTCCATGTCTTTATTCAGACGTATACGAAAAGCCCAAATCCGGAAATAAAAGAACAGACCAATAGGAATCACAATTCCTATTGCCATATTAAGCCAATAATTATGGAATGGGCGCACATGCGCATTTACAGGGATAATCGGATATTTTTCCAACTTCTGAAGTAGTATCAGTGAACGGGTATTAGACATCTCATCAACCAATGCTTCCATACGGCTGTTTATAGCGATAATTTCCTGATCTTGCCCGCCGGACATCCACAGGCTAAAATAATTGGGTGCCTTGGCCAATCGGTTCTTTTGCATATAAGCCCTACACTCCTCTGAAAGGCCATTCAAATCGAACGGAAGACGTTGATAATCCGGATCATGAATAATAACTTCCTTCTTGGACAGATGTCGGACACTACGTACCCCAAACACTCTTTTGAACCAAGAGATATATACATCCGTATTCAATACAACGGAGTCTTTATTCGATTTATAAGTCAGGAAATATCCAAGCGGAGCCAGAATGGCAGAACTCATCCACATCCCCATCCACACAATCCACTTTCCATCACGGGCCATTTTATAACCCGTGTTGTCTATTATATAGTAAATAATAAAGGTAAGTACGGAAACAATAACAGGCATTCCCAATCCACCTTTACGAATAATCCCTCCCAAAGGTGCACCAATGAAAAAGAATAAAAGACAGGATAGAGAAATCGTGATCTTCCGGTGCCATTCTATTTTATGTTTCCTTATACTGAAGTCATTCTGGGTCATCGTAAAGCTCTTAAATCCCCAGTCACTCGACAGATTCTCTGTACGCCCAACAGCTGATGCTATAATCTTCTGCTTATTCATCAACGTAGCAGCCTCAAACAGACTATCTACATTATAGTCACGAATCTGCGCTTCCTGCATTTTCAAGGTATCTTCTTTCGTCAATCCGACTGCTGTACGATAGGGTCCCTTACTTGCTTCAACAAAATACTGTCTTCCGATACTATCGGCCAATACGGTCATAGAATCGATAGATGCCTGTATTTTTATCATATCTTTGGTAGTGGACTGATTGCTCATGATGCTGGCATCAGCCATATTAAAATCTGAGTCGAACTGAATAATCGAATGCTTTTCCCGGAAAGACTCACGACGGTAAGGAACATTCTTCGAACTCATGCTCTGTGCTTTCAGATTCTCAAACATCTCGCCGCTGTACAGATGCAAGTAGAGATGCTGTTTATCAGCGGTCATTTCCAAACGTCCCGAATCAGCAACTATAATGCGAGCATTATCAAAGTTGTTGGAGAAATCATAAATGATCACATCATAAAGCATACCCGTTTTACGGTCTTTCCTTTGTACTTTCAGGTTATAACCATCTATTTCATCATAGAAAACTCCTTCGGGAATATCAACTTCAGGAGATTTCTGCTTCATCGAAATAAGCAGGGTTCCCAACTTGGCTTGCGCCTGTGGACCGATGACGTTCTGGAAATAAAAGGATACACAACAAATGGCAAAGACGAGAACAATAAGCGGGCGCATGATTTTAAGTAATGAAATCCCCGCCGCTTTCATGGCAAGCAACTCAAAACGTTCACCAAAATTACCAAACGTTATCAAAGAAGCCAACAACACTGCCAAGGGTAGTGACATCGGTACCAGACTCAACGCAGAATAAAAGAAGAATTGAGCCAGTACACTCATCTCCAACCCTTTTCCCACCAATTCGTCTACATACTTCCACAAAAACTGCATCATGAAGATGAAGAGGCAGATGAAAAATGTACCGACAAAGAGTAATAAAAAACTCTTTATTATAAAAATATCTAATCTTTTTATGCGTAGCATCTTAATAGTTTCATGCAATTAAGATACAAAATTAGCACAAAAAAAGGAGTGCGAAAAATTTTTGGTCGAAAGTTAACTAAAAACCACATGTTCTCCGTAACTTACTCACCTGAGAATCCCACAATTCCTTCAAATCATCCGCTTCATCCGCTTCAGAAAAGTCAGTAATTTCGAGCACATAGTCACCCGTCAATTCATTATAACTCATCTTAATTTCAAAATAGTCCCTTTCATTTTCGTCATCAAGCCAGTGGAAACGAATGAACGAATATGCCCGAATCGCAACAATACCGGCCTGACGCTGTTCGGTTTTGCCCCAACAAAAGGTCACCGTTTTATCATCTGATACTACTTTGTCTGCGAACCAGTCCTCCAAACCGGTAGGTGTGCTAATTGCTGACCAAAGAATATTTTTAGAGGTCGCATTCAGAAGGTATTCCAAATGTATTTTCTCTTTTTTCATAGCTTCATTCATTATTGATTGTGTGTGCCAAGATAAATACTTTTTTCTAATTACAAGGCATAATTAATTCACTTTCTTCATTACATCTCTTCTTTCCGGGTCAGGAACAGCCTGTCCATCGTACTTTCAAAGATCTTTTTTTTTAAGTTAAACACAAAAAAGATAGAAAATGTTTTGGAGATTTAAAAAAAGGCTCTATCTTTGCACCCGCAATCGAGAAACAATGGCGGGATAGCTCAGCTGGTTAGAGCGCATGATTCATAATCATGAGGTCCCCGGTTCAATCCCGGGTCCCGCTACCAAAAGAAAATTAGCGTTTAGGAGGCTTCCACTCTTGGGCGCTTTTTTATTGCCACATACTCTCCTATAGTTAGATTCTTAACACAGTTATCAACATAGTTATTAACAGATATACACCAAAGTTATTAACAGGTTAACAGACTACAATTCAATAAATTAAGTATTTTACCTCCATATCAATCAACTAGCTTTTCAAAAGGTTATCAACAAGCTGGAAAATACTCAATTTTTCCATTTCAACATTCAAAAGCATTACAAACTCCGTTGCTCACCTTATGAAATAAAAAAGTGACTAACAGATCCCAAAGAATATATTGTATATCAAAACAAAACATTTATTTTTGCATAAATCATGATGCTACAGATACTAAAAATAGAGACACATGACCAAGCTAAAAAGTGTAACAGCTTAAAATAATAAAAAGAAAAGTACCTTCAGAGAGCCATTCTTTGCGTGTCAGCAGCCGTCTGATGTAACATAGTGAACTAATCTTGAGAGTTATTTATGATATTAACCTGAAACCCAGTATAGATATAAATATAGTATTAGGGATATAATTTAAAGAATAACAAAAATGGAGATATTTAGAAATTTAACCGTTGTCCTTGCCATAACTACCTTGGTGGCTTGTAATGATGTTACGATAGAAGGCTCTTGGGTGGAACCGGTTCCCGGAATATCTAATTTAAAACAAGGATTCACGCTTGAAGCAAACGGAAGTGCTTCTTCCATCAATATGGCCAC
Organism: Bacteroides fragilis NCTC 9343; assembly: GCF_000025985.1. Classification (NCBI taxonomy): domain Bacteria; kingdom Pseudomonadati; phylum Bacteroidota; class Bacteroidia; order Bacteroidales; family Bacteroidaceae; genus Bacteroides; species Bacteroides fragilis. The sequence continues at coordinate 642,625 of NC_003228.3, read as the reverse complement.
TTTGAAATATGAGAAATGGAAGAAAGAAGGAAACTTATTACTCCTTTCCGGTATAAGCATCGGCAACCACCAAAGTATATCCTTTACAGATACACTAACAGTAGAGCAATTGACTCAGGACAGTTTGATTCTCAAAAAAGGCGAGTTGGTTTTGAGGTATTCCAAGACGAATGAAATACCAGACGAAGAAGCTATACCGACACCGGACACTCCTACCCAGAAACTTTTGTCCGTAAAAGGTAAATTGATCATCGGACATGAAACACGTTCTTTCACTTCAGAAGGGGATTCCACTGATTATTGGATTGTTGATAAAACAGGAGAACTCCTACAAAAGTATGATGGTGAAACAAAAGGAATCAAAAATGGAACACCTGTATATGTGGAATTAGAAGTTATTGATATGGGTAAATCAGACGAAGGCTTTGCCGCCGATTATGCCGGTGTTTATCATGTCATGAAAATCAATAAAATAACTGTAAAATAACATCTTACACCAAAATTGCACAAAGCATGGAAAAAAGGGGAAACAACCTAATTGTCGATAAAAAAAAGTAAATGCGTGGAACGTAAAGAAATAGAAAATCATTGATTAGTATCCAATTCATACCTACGAGTGCCTTAGGCAAATCTCAAATTCCATTAACACCCAGAAATCAGCGTTTAAGAAATTTAGACTCTTAAACGCTGTTTTATTGCCTAACATTTCCAGACACTTAATTCCCCCACGCAGTTGTCAACAAAGTTATTAACATAGTTATCAACAGATACCAACCGAAGTTATCAACAGGATAATTCACTATTGAACAATGAATTATCAATCCAAATACAACCTACAACATCACCATGTATAGTTTCACCCTAACACATTGTTTTTTTTCAAATACACCTACACTATAGATCGCGGTTACTATATGATCTCATTCATCAAAAAGGTACTTCTCACCACGTCTTTGACCTTTAAGCAAATTACTGATAAACTAAATTCAGCATCAGGAAAAGACATATCTAAATGTATCTTGGCTTGAAACAGTCAAGGAACAACACAACAGTCGATATCCTAGAGAATTTCAACAAAGTAGTTTCCACCTCCAAACGAATGTACTAATATAACAAGCATACGGATTCGACTTCAAAAGAGACAAATAAAGAAGAAGAAGTTGAACTTACAATATGTTACTTATTATCAATCTGTTAACGTTCTCCCTTTTGTATTTGGGAAACACCTGATTTAACAGAATGTTAAAATAAGTTCTTTAATAATAGAAAACAAGTCTTTGAGATGCTAAAGACTTGTTTTTTGCCGGTAAAAAAAGAATGAAAGAGAAATGCCATTAACAATGTTAATGAAAACAATACTGCGCTTCTATGCACTTCTGAATATTCGGAAAGTAATACGATCTCAATTCAAAAAGAATAGAAACGCAGTATGCCCAAGAAAACTATTTTAAATTTAAATTGCTCCTTACAGAAACAATGGCCGGTTTAGCCGGTGTAACGGTTTTTTGAGTACAATAATCAAATACAGCCGATTTATCTCCACTAAATGACTTCCATTTCAAAGTCAACGGAACCGTTTTTCCATTCGTATCCGGAAGTCCCACCAGCTTAAAGGCTACCAAACCATCACCAACCGTACCATATGTATCGCCATATGCATTATGGCGAAACTCAACCTCATATGGGTCAGACGGATTTTGCCCCAACAATAAATTTACGAAATGGGCTTTATTATAATCACCCCATTTTGTTCTGAATCGTAGGGTCAAATAACCATCTTCCGCAATAGTCACCCAATCGTTTACTATTTCCACGGGATCTGTTCCATAAACAACGTCATTTTCTGATCCTAAATCCGGGGCAATCGATTTCGTCAAAATACTATCTATCCAGTTCACCTGTACCGCCTTATCATATCTGCCACCAGACTCACTCACTTCATCATAATTCACCAATGCCCTGACTTCTTTATCTCCAAAAGGTGAAGAGGACATATTGGTCGGCAACAAAGTCGTGCTATCATTCAGCTGTAAGAAGAATGAACCATCAGTCGCATTTTTCACCGTAACAAGAGCATTAGGAAATCCTTCCACATAATAATACTTATCATTGTCATCCAGACAAGACTGTAAACTGGCAGAACAAACAACTGCCACTGCAATCATAACTCCTTTATTCAAGCATGAACAGATCTTCATAATAAATTTCTTTTTTCGTTAGATATTCAAAATATGTTCTCTCTACTTATAGAAATAGAATATTCATAGAAAGCCTGCATGCAAGAATGTTAATTAAAAATAATATTAACGGCAAAGAGTTGTTTCAGGTCCTAAATATGACCTTTTGAGCCCACCCATATCAATAACGATTTTCTGAATCACAGTTCCGGGATCTCCACAGCGAATCTGCAATGTATGCTTACCGGGGGCCTTTACATAAAGAGTGGATTTATTCACTCTACAATTTTTCAGCACACTGTCATACCAGATCTGGGAATATTCTATGGCTGAAGTGGATGGAGTAGAAATAGATCCGTCATCGATACGGACACTATATTTGGTATCCGAATTGGTATGCTCCGGTAGTTTATAATCCCGATCAGCATGCAAAGGGAAAGTGGGCAGTACGTAGGTATACACATCAACCATTCCAGCATTGAAAGTATAAAAATCATATTCCACTCTAGGCACCTCGGACGAACGATACATCTGTAAGGGAGCTATCGGACTTCCTATTTGCAAGGCAGCACCTTCAAAGCCCAAACCGGGAAGTACACTCATCTTGACATCTTCACTCTCAAACTTACGGTGGAAGGCTGTAGCGGGCAGAGATACGTAGCCATTTTCCTCTATGAAAAGTCCTTGTAATTCGTCGCGTACCGGAGTCTTCGGATTGAATACGGAAACAAGCACCCGTTCTTTCTGCATTCCGGTAGAGAACTCAATAAATCCTGTGACTTTCTCTCCTGATGGTACTTTATTCCAATCGATCGATACTTGGATACGATCTTCAGTACGAGTACTGCCCGACTGACGAGACAAAACGATCCACTCGTCAGAAAGTTCCGATTTCCAGTCCAACATTCCTCCCCCCTGATTATAAACATCGATCCAGTGACTTTTACGGGAGTAAGTATTGAACACGGGTAAAGCCCGGAAACTAAAACCTCCCCGATTCAATTGCTCACTTTCTACCTGAACGGCCAACTTCGGATCACCCGTTGCTACATAACTTTCTTCCATCAATGGAAGCATAAAATAGGAACTGCTTCCATCATAATTTTGTCTTAGTGACATCATGTATTTCCATTTGCCGTCCAAGAGCGAATTATATCCGTCGGTAATAATCTCCAAACTATCGTGACAAGTCGTTGCTTCTCTCTTCAGATCATCGGCAGCAGCACGTTTCTGACGAACATATTGCCGATAAAGCTGACCGGTCATATTCATACGATTCATCAGTTCGGCCCCTTTCACCGGATAATACAACAACTGATACAGCGCCGGTTTTGCCTTTTTATCTACAGTTGCCAACATTTCCTCTGCTTTTTTACCGATCCGCCGGTACTCAGCCAAACGCCTCCCGGCTTCATTGTAATTTATAAAAGAAAACTCGGTATCGGTACGTTTTTCACCTCCACCCCAATAGTTATTCCAGTATCCCCACCCCATGTATTCCGGTTTTCTGGAAAAAGCCAAATTTATATGTGAGCAGGTAATGTCTTTCAATGTATCGTAATATTGTTCTCCGAAGATTTTTGCCAACCAACGGGCAGGATAAGTATGCACATTATTTTCGTTGAATTGGTCGATATCATAAGCCATATCGAGAAAAAACGATACTTGTGCCTCAGCCCCTTTCAGGTCTCCACAGTTTGCCAACCAGATACGGTCGGCCGTAGTATCATACGCTTTGCGAAGCTCTTCATACATTAATGCCGGAGGAGTGGTACTAAACCATAAATAGCTATGAGGTACACCGAGGTAAGAAATATGATAGTATACACCTGCACGTCCTGTACGTTTTTGTTCTTGAGGGCCACTCAAACGCTTCATATAGCCAAAATTATCATCCGCCCAGATAATGGTCACATCATCCGGCAGTTCCAATCCATTCGAGTAGATTTCCAGCACCTCTTTATAAGGGGTGAATGCCTGCGGGATGGTTTCGGCAGGCTTATCAATATGCCGGGTTAGCAGGCTCCTCTGGTCTTTCAAAGCATTCTCCAGCATTTTCACTTTCTCTTTCATCGGTACGTCTCCTCCACCCATGGCAGCATCGTGCAATCCTCTCAAGGCTAATGTGTATACATTCTCATAAGCACAATTTTCTTTCACACGATTGCCCAAAACTTCATTAATCTTATCCTTATTAGCATTATAATCCCAGGGTCCCATAGTCTTGCTATGCCACTCGCTGGCCGTATTCAACAATAAGGGTTCACAATGGCTGGAGCCCATAACAATGGCAAACGTATCTGCTACGAGTTTATTCTCGGGAATCTGATAAAAAGCGGTAGATACGGGATGCATTGCCGGAGCCAGATGATTAGCTTTCAAACGCAGTAACAGTTCACAAATCTTCGCATAGGTACGGGGACCAATATTACCGCGTTCTTTCTCAAAGGTCTTAGCAGCCCAGGGTTTCAGCCCCCAATCTTCATCGTTCAGGAAAATACCCCTATATTTCACGGAAGGTGTTTTAGAATATGTGGGCGGAGCATCTACATACAAAGCCTTGTGCGTTTTTACCGGGACATCACCCCACCAATACCAAGGGGATACTCCCATCATTTCGGAAATAGAGAACAGGCCATAAGCCGCTCCCCGCCGATCACTCCCTGCTATAACCAATGCTTTGGCTACTCCTGCAGAAGGGTTGTCGACAGTCTGAATCAAATACCGTTCCCAAGCACCCTGCAATGGCCGGATATCAATTTTTCCTTTTTGCGCCAACTCACGGATCCATTGATTCTTTTCAATGGTTCCGACAATAACCAGAGCTTTGGCTCTTTCCCTTTTTTGAATCAGTTCAGGCTTTTGACCGGTCACCATTTGAATATCGCGGGCAAACAATTCTGCCGATCTCTTGATAACAAGCGCATCATTCGCATCGTAATAAATCTTAGCCCGTGCTTTCGCAGTAGTCAAAGCAAAACCGGTTTTACTTTTAGGAAGTCGTTCTTGTACACGAATCTGTGCATAAGAAATGCAGGCACAAAATAGTGCTGCCAATAAAAACAAATGTCTCATTTTGTGTTTATGTTAGTGTTTTTTCATTTTATGCAAAGATACGTATTCCTACTATTTTTCAAGCTTACTACAGAAACAGTTTCTCATAAAAATATCCCATACACTCACAAACTGAAACATATCGTATGTTTCGTCTTATGAGTATATGGGATTAACAGGAGTTATTGTAAAGTCAATAACCGGACTGCCCAAAAGCCCAATCGCAATATCCTTCAGGCAAAGAACAGGTTTTACCATCGAAAGACACAGAGAAAGAATGCTTCAAGTTGCAATGTAGATTCACGATCTGTTTCTCGTCTGCCTTTACAGTCAATGTATTCCCCTTCCGGGTTACACGGCAATTGTATCCTACGACTTCTCCATTCGGACGTTCTATGACAAAAGCGTTAGTCAGAACAGCTTCACCGATACATTTAAATAATTCGTGCACATCATTATCCTGAGTATTGACCGTCTGCCAATCGCTAATCATATTGACATATTGCTCACCAATAACAAACTTACGGGTATCATATAATTTCGGATGCGGATTACCAAAACTAAGATCAGAAAAATCCAGTTTAGTATCAGCGCTACACGCCTGTTCTACTTCAAGATGCGGATCGACAACAAAAGCCCAACGCAACTGCCCCGTTTTATAATCAATCAAATTGGCAAAAGCTCCCATCGCATTAAATGTTTGTTCCAGCCATTTCTCGTCACCTGTCAGCAGATAAGCATAATAAGTAGCATACGCACGCCATCCGCTCCAGCCATGGGGTGAATTAAACATATTGGGAAGCATCTGTACATCGTATTGCGCTTCCCAATAACGCATAGTTCCTTGTCGACGGCGCCCATCGGGTACACGGAGTTGAGTAAGGCAATCATGGCTGTTCAGTATCTTCAACATTGCATCGGTATAATATTTGCGTGCAACAGCATCTTGCTCGATGACTCCCATCATACCTATCTGTAAAGCTGAACAAGAAATCATACCGTCTTCAAAGGTCAATTCTCCCTCTGTCTGAAAATCTCCTTGTGACGCAACCAGTTGGTCAACCGCCTTTTTTGCAGACAGGAAATGACGGTCGGCACATGTTCTCCAAAACAAATCCTGTTCACCCAATTTACGTTCGAGGACAGCCAGTTCCAAAACACTTTTAGCGATATAGATCACACTGGTATAGACTGTTCCATGATTATAATATGCACCATTTTCGCGCTGGGAGGTCGCGATCATCCAGTCAGCCAACTTCGACGCCTTTTTCAGATCTTCCAAATCTCCCTGTGCCTCATATTTATCTACCAACATTCCAATAGTAGTAGAGGTATTTTGAATACGTGTCTTAAAATACAACGGTTCCACTTTTACCGAATCATGCAATTTGTTGTAAAGCCGATCAAAATAATTGCTCAATTGCTTATCCAATGACTCATTCGGGAAATAACGGGCAGCAAGAAAAGCCGAATAGAACCCATACCAACTCTCAGCATGTGACGTCGGTTTCTGATGATAACGGGCTGCATTCTCACGTGCCTTTTCCATCACCCATTGCCAAGGATGATGTACTGTCCATATCGCTTCGGCAACTTTATTGCCCGAACGGACAGAAAGGGTATAGAGACCTGCATCTTCCAACCGGACTTTTCCTATCCAACGATTCCCTTTGGTTTTAGTCAGTACGACAGGCAGTTCTTTTCCGGCATCATTGGTCACCTTTACGTTAGGATTATCGGCAGTAAGTGTGAACGATGCTTCCTCACGTGCAGCATGCGAAGTCTGACGGATATCAATCAAAGGAATATCCGAAACTCGAGCAATGGCATGTTCCAGATTGTCCAAATTACCCACATTGACAAATGTAAAAATCCACTCTTTACTTTCCCCCTGTTTCAGTTCATACAGATTCTGCGGATGACGTGCCGGCAAAGGCAATTCATTCAATAAATCGAGATTTAATGATTCGATGCGATGCCCCATAAACCAAAATGGGGCCGGATCCTGATAGCCCAGATTATAATCTACACTCCAGGATGCTACAGGCTGCTGTGATACAAGTCCCAATGTATGTCCGGAAGGGGTTTGAAGATAGCCATAAAAATGGGTCTTTTCGTTTCTCATCAAGGTTGGAAAGTATTTACCAAACCAATCCGGAAATTTATCCATATATGTATCGATGCCCAACTTCAGACCGGCCTTCTGAGGTTGATAAGGCACCGGTGAGTTGTTTGTCAGCTTTACCCTTAATGCAGGTTGACCATGATCTTTTATATATGATATCCGGCAAAGAACTCCGTCTATCTCGCTCCGATAGGAGGCGTATCCATCCGGAATCCAGGATGCACGCACTTCTTTACCTTCCCGTTTTGCATAAAAGGATGGACCGGCATGTTCTCCTTCACGAAAGAAAGGTATGGTATCATTTCGTTTTTCACCTTTAAATATTAGTTGTTCGGCACATCCGGTTTCTGAAATTTTCCACTCCCAATCAGAGTGCTTCAAAACAATTTGTGCCGACACCCTCAAGCTAAAGCTCAACAGTCCGAGCAATAAGATTGTAACACGTATTCTCTTAAAAAGCATGATTTAATTTTTCAATTCTAGTTGTGCAAGAACGGACTTCGGCAATTTAGAAATCATAAGACGTCTCCATGACACATTGCGAAATCCGTTCTGAATTAATTTATAATAATCTCTAAAGAAGCATTAGTATCCTTCATTCTGAATGACCTGACCACTGCTTTCCGTTATGACACTCTGTGGCAAAGGCATCAGGTTCATATACTCTTTTGCGGTAGTCGATCCTTTGTATTTGATAGCATAGTCGATATACAATCCATAGCGGATCAGATCACTGCGACGACAACCCTCACCCCATAATTCATGCCCACGTTCTTTAAGAACAGCTCCAAGAAAATCGTCCAGTGAGGTAAAATCACTCAACTGATAAGCAGCCAGTCCTGCACGTGTATGTACATCATTCAGACGGTCCACAGCTTCCTGAGTAACCGCATTATTACTACGTGCCAATGCCTCAGCCATCAGAGTCAATACATCGGCATAACGGTAAACAACCACATCGACTTCACTATTTTCACTGGTTTGTGTCGGATCTTCTCCATATTTGATGGGTAAAGCCCCTTTATCCAAATACTCACCGGGATTAGTTTCATTGTATGTCACTCCATCTGTTCCTACATATTCACTACAGATAACTTCCAGGCGCTTGTCTTTAGGATCGAAACTGTGGTAAAACTGCCATGGCATACGATAACCATTCCATTTTTGTATGTTCGGATTAGTTGTAGGATAGTTGCTTGGCAACACATGCGCATGCCACATCTGTTCGTTTACTCCTCTGGTTTCAATGCATGAAAAGATCATTTCATCATTACCCTCATTGTCTAAAGTAAAAATGTCCTTATAATTAGTAACCAACGAATATCCACATTTCATGACTTCTCTGCCACATTCCACAGCCTTGCCCCATTCTTTTTCATGCATATAAAGTTTCATCAACACCGTATATGCCAGTCCTTTGGTGAACCGTCCAAAATTCTCATCAGATTTACTATATTTAGCAGGAAGTACCTCAGCTGCCGCTTTCAAGTCATCTTCAATCAACTTCACTGTTTCCTCTTTTGAAGAACGGGGTACAATAACCTTTTGGGTAGGATTCTGTAAAACTTCTAATGAAGGAATCTGAATAGGGCCATACAAGTCGTAAAGAATATATGCCAACCATCCACGCCCACAACGTGTTTCGGCAATTAAACGTGTTTTTTCCTCTTCTTTCATATCAATACCAGAGATACGGTCTAATGTCAATGTCATCTTTCCGATATGATTCGCCCATGTTCCGTAAAAAGAAGTAGGAATATCAGAGGTAGCAGTGAAATTCAACTGTAATACAGCCGGCCACCACGAATCTCCCCATTTACAATCCAATAGGTCGGTAGACATATCTGTATTAGAGGCCAAACCACCTTTAGCACATTGAAATAATCCGCTATACCCATCTGCACGGAACGGACCGTAAGCTGCTGCAATAACCAATGCATCAGCATCATCTGCATTAGTAGGAAATATAGTTGTATTAATTGAGTCATATGATTCGGATTCCAGGTTAATGCAAGAGCCTAATAAACCAATTACTGTGATAAACAGGGAAAATATATAAATTATCTTTTTCATATCATTCTTTATTTTTTTATTGCTTAGAAAGTAATATCCAGACCAATACTAAAACTACGTACATTGGGATATGCCCAATAAGAATCATCTGTTTCCACATCCAAACCATCATACGGAGTAATAGTAAACAAGTTGTTCACATCGGCGTAGATACGTACATTGGAAACCAGTTTCTTTGCCGACTTAACAGGCAATGTATATCCCAGCGTAATATTGCGACAGCGAATAAACCAGCTCTTTTCCAAGAAATAGTCTCCATATCCATAATTACTCATATACTGAAAATAACCCGGCATCTTACCCGATGTATTATCATGCGACCACACTTCTTTGGCCGAAGTAGGCATGTTATAACCGCGATATAAGTTATTCACCCCGGTCATTGTTCCTGAACCGACAATCCAATAATCTTTATAAGAACCACTCTTTAATAAATCCAACTGACCATAGAAATAAACATTCAAGTCGAAATTCTTATAACGGAAAGTATTATTCAATCCCAGTAAATAACCCGGATCACTACAACCTTTAAAGACAGCGTCCGCATAATCTATCTTTCCATCGGGCTTTCCAGTCCTCAATGGAATGCCATGTTTGTCGGTCTTATAAGTTCCGTCTTCATTGTATGCGTATCCATCAATATCTTTTAATTTCACCTGTCCCGGTAGAGCCCCCGGCATCCAGGATACTTCCTCCCCCGGCTGAATCAGCCCGTCAGACAAATACATATAGTATCCTCTCAACGGAGCATTATACATATCGTATGGATTCGGGCTCCAATTCTCATCACGTTCTTTCCACTTATCACGATAGAACGAGAAAGTAAAATCGGTATTCCAACTAAAATCTTTTGTATCAAAATTCTTTGTATTGATTGTCAACTCAAATCCCTGACTCTGCGTTTTACCGATATTGGCAGCAATCGAACCTACTTCATTATACGAAAGTACACTACGGGAACTAAGCAAATCAGAAACTACCTTATGAAAGTATTCTGCAGTTACATTAAAACGATTGTTTAAGAACCCCAGATCCAATCCTACATTCCACTCGGTTGTCGTCTCCCATTTTAAATCCGGATTACCGATCTGACTGACATAGACTCCTGTATATTCTTTATTACCGAAAACTTTATTATATCCTGTACCATAATAAGTGACTGATTTATCTCCGATATTCGAGTTACCTGTTTGTCCGTAACTTAATCTTAACTTACCGTTAGAGAGCACTTTATCCAAATTCAAAGACCGGGCAAAGTTTTCCTCCGTAAATCTCCAGCCCAGAGCCACAGAAGGGAAATATCCCCAACGGTTATTTTTTGCAAAGTTAGAGGCACCATCAGCACGAAGAGTGGCGGTCACCAAGTAACGATCTTTATAGGTATAATTTACACGACCGAAGAAAGAGGCCATTTCACTTTTAGAAGCGGAAGAACCAACCCATGGTTTTTCATAAGTACCTGCACCCAGATTATTAAACAGAAAGGCATCTGTCAGAAATCCTTGGTTACCCGCATTGAGATACTTACTGGTGAATCTTTGAAAAGAGTATCCAACCAAAGCATTCAGATTATGATCACCCAAACGTTTTGCATAATTGGCAGTCAGTTCTAACAAATAATCAGACCTGTCATATTGCCCGATGTCTGCACGGCCATCAGCCTTTTCTCCGTAAAGAGTTGTTTTAGGCATGTATACCTCACGACGCTGATAGTTACGATCGATACCAAAACTGGCTTTCAATGTGAGCTCATTGATTGGTTTGATTTCAACAAACGGAGTGGCCAGGAAACGTTCTTTAGTCGTCTGATCACTGATCTCAAGTAGCGAAACAGGATTTGGAATATAAGCAGCCTGTTGGTTCAGACTGTAATCACCATTTTCATCTTTCACAGACAATAGTGGACTAAACTGAGCAGCAGACACTAAAATACTGGCATATTCATTTTGCCCTGCTCCCAACGGAACATTGTCCAATGTATTACGACTCACTGTCAGGTTGATACCTACTTTTGCATATTTACTGAGCTTCTGATCCAGATTTACACGGCCAGTATAACGCGACATGCCATTATTCTTTACAATGCCCTTTTGATTAAAGAAGTTACCAGAAATCAGATATTTGGTATACTCCGTACCTCCATTGATTGAGATATTATGCTGTGTCTGAAAACCCGTACGAGTAATACGATCATACCAATCTGTATCATTTACCGGATTCGCAATATCCGCATCCGAATATTTGGGATGATATGCACTGCCGGCCTCCGATTCATTTTTACCACCATAAATGCCGACTTTATTATCATACATCCACTTTTCTTTAAACCAGCGGTTAGACTGAATCATAAAATCCTGTGCATCCAGCATTTCATATTTAGTAGCCATAGTCTGCACAGTGGCAGATCCTGAATAGGTAACTTTCGGTTTACCCTCTTTTCCCCGTTTGGTTGTAATGATAATAACACCACTGCCCGCACGTGCACCGTAAATAGCAGTAGAACTGGCATCCTTCAATACTTCAATTGATTCGATATCATTGGGGTTGATCGAGGCCAATATATTGTCAGTCGTACCATTATCACTGTTATAACCGACACTCACATTACCTGCATTACTTACAGGAAATCCATCCACAATAATCAACGGATCATTGCCTGCTCCGGTCGAAGCAGCTCCACGAATCCGAAACGTTGTGCCGCCACCAGGCTGGGCACTGATTGTATTTACCTGTAAACCTGCTGCTTTTCCGGCTAACGCATGGCTCACTGTAGATATCGTACTTAGGGGAGTATCGTCCATCTTCACTGATGCTACTGCACCGGTCAGGTCCTTTTTCTTCATTGTACCATAACCTACGACAACAACCTCATCCAAGGTTTTAGTATCTTCTTTCAGTAACACAGCCAATTGGTCCCGGTTTTTTACAGCAACATCCTGCTGTACATATCCAATATAGGTGATCTGCAATACTGCGTTACCCGGCACTTCCAACTCAAAACTTCCGTTCATATCGGTGATCACGCCTGTTGCCGTACCCTTTACCAATACGTTTGCTCCGATAATCGCTTCACCGCTGGCATCTTTCACAACTCCTTTTACCTTTTTGACTTTTGAAGCCGGCTTTTGTTCCACGGGAACAATCACAATGTAGTTACCGTTCTTTTTGTACGTATAACCCGTATCTTTCAGGATAGTTGCCAATATCTCCAGTACTTCGGTTTCTTTTTGATTCAACGAAACTTTACGAGAAACATTCAGGTGTGAATCATTATAAGCGATTTTATACTTCGAAGATGCTTCGATCTTTTCAAACGCTTGTTTCAACGACACTGTTCCATCCCGAAATGTTACTTTTTGGGCATGTACTTGCAGAGAACCCGCCAACATCAAACCAAGGCAAAAAGCTGCCACTCGGATTGATCGATTTTTGTTCATAATATTATTTTTTTTAGTTAAACAATAGCCGTCCTTTGGCGGCTTTTACAATAGGACAGTCTGTTGTTTAACTACACCCAACGATATAATGTTAACAAATGATAATATAGGCCAAGCCTTAATCTATATAAATATCTTTCCCCTCTATCTGGTATTCAAGTCCAGGGATCATTTCTTTAATCAACATCATAATATTCTCGATGGACTCATTAGGATAGAAATGAATAGTCAGATTATTGGATTGATAAATAGAAGTCTGCAAATGTACCTGAACCGAATAGGTACGTTCTATAGTCTGTATCACTTCTTTGAATGGACTATTACTGAAATACAAACCTCCACCTCTCCAATCAGAATAATCAGAAGCCTTCACGCGTTTTCTCTCTATATGTCCGGTGGACGGAATATAAACAATCTGATCATCCGGCTCTAACAAATAGGATGAATCGAAACGATTCAGCGACATACGGATAGATCCTTCTTCCAAAGTAGTCACTACCTTATCTATATTCGGATAAGCGTTTATATTGAATTCCGTACCAAGTACACTTACAGAAACAGAGTTCGTTTTTACAATAAATGGGCATTCTTTATCTTTTGTCACCGAGAAATAGCCTTCACCAGCCAGATAGACCTCACGTTCGTTTCCTATAAACGCAGACGGATAGATCAGCAAAGAACCGGAATTAAGCCAAACTTTCGATCGATCGGGTAAAGTGACTTGCTCCCGTTTTCCATTACTAACATAATATTGAATGAAAGTCACATTGCTAAGTTCGTTCTTAATGGTAAGAGTTTCTTTATATAAGTAAGCGGAACCGAACAATAGTAATAAGGGGACGATGATAGAAGCAGCAATCCAACTCCATCGGGGAATACGAAAACGCGAAAAAGAAGATTCCGATTTTAAAGAATCTCCTCCAATCTGTTGTTCCAGCTTTTCAAAAGCTCTCAGCGTTTGATGTTCATCCGCCTGTGGAAAACCGATCTGTTCCCAAATACCGGACAAGACCTCTTCTTTCTCTTGTCCGCTGTTTGTATCGGCCAGTCGTTGATGTACTCTTTCCACCACCCCGTCCGATGCCGGATGATGAAAAAAGTAAGTAATTATATTTTTTAAATAACTCATTCTATCACTAATTTATAATAGGACGCATAAATCCGGATATATCCCCAACCGTATTAACATAAATAGAGAAATATAAAGAATAACAAAGCATTTTTCAGTTCTTTCAACGCTAAGTTAAGATGGTTCTCAACAGTTTTTTTACTAATCTGCAACTTCTCCGCTATTTCTGCATTGGTCAGTCCGGCCTCCCGATTCAACCGAAAAATCATTTGCCGTTGAGGAGGCATATTCTCCACCACCATATCAATCAATAGCTGCAAGTCTTTAGCAACCAACTCTTCATAAGGAGTCGTGTCTGTAGACTCTTCTACCCATTCTGTCCCCTGACTATCCTGACGATTCTGCCGGGAACGCAAATAATTGAAAGTTGTATTTTTAGTCAAGACATACAGATAGGTTCCGAACACTTCTACTTCACAAAATTTCTCACGGTGCGTCCACAGTTTGAGAAAAACTTCTTGTGTCAAATCTTCGGCTTCACTCTCCGATTTAACCAATCCCATTATAAAAGAGCGCACCTTCGGATAATAACGCATAAACAATGCCTTAAACGCTATATGGCTTCCTTGGGAGAATTGGGAGACCAGTAATTTTTCTTCTGCGATTTCAGAATGCATTATTATCCACTTAAAAGATTAACTTAGACAAGTATCATATTATATCAATACGTCGGCAAAAATAATAAAAAACCTTAATATAATAATGTCATAAATAGTTTTTCTAGGAAAAAATCCCACAGAATCACAAGTCTATCTCCATAATTTCCAGCATTATCATGCCTTCAACCTTATCACAAAGCAACTCCCCTTACCCGGTTCGCTCTGTACGGTCAATGTCCCTCCATGTGCTTCTACAAAGTCTTTCGAAATGGACAATCCCAAACCGCTACCCTGAACTTTAGTTCCCGGTACACGGAAATAACGATCAAAAATGCTTTGGTGATATCTTGGATCGATTCCTTTGCCAAAGTCTTGCACATAGAGCTCGATATACTCTTTTTTATGCCTTACGCCAATCACTACTCGGCCATTCTCTTTCGAATAGCGAATCGCATTGCTTAAAAGGTTAGTAAGTACCCAAGCTATTTTTTCACTATCTACAAATAGTTTCGGTATCTTCTCTTGAGGATAGTCAACTTCTATTTGTATATTAAACTTATCAGCCTGTACCTGATTGGCCTTGATGGCGTACTCAATCAGTTCGATAGGTTTCGTAATTTTAGGCATCATTTGAAGCTTGCCGGCTTCCACCTGCGTCATGTTCAGTAACTCTCCGGTAATATCGAGTAAGCGCTGGCTATTGTCCCTTATATTCTTCGATAATTGTTCTTGTTCGCCATTCAAAGAGCCCACTCTTTTGTCCTCCAGCAATTGAAGACTCATCATTATGGCAGAAATAGGAGTCTTCAGTTCGTGGGAGATGGTAGAGATAAAAGTGGTTTTTGCAGAATCGAGTTCTTTGAACTCTGTAATATTTTTCAGCAAGATAACGTCTCCCAGGTTTCGAGCCTCTCCTTCTTCTGCCGCCGCATTCTCAATCGGAATATACGAGGCTTGGAAATAGCTTTCTTTATTGTCCGCATAAATTTTTAAAGGTTCATTCTTCTCACCGGGAGTCACCAACTCACGTATCAGCCTGCGAAGCAAATCATTCTTCAGAGAAAGTTCTTCGGCGGACTTCCGGATTACATTCTCACGCTTCATATTGAGTACATTCAATGCTTCATTATTGATAAAAAGAATTTCCCGTTCGGTATTTAAGCCGATAATCGGCTCATGAATACTGTTAACAACGGCTTCAAGGAATTTTTTTGCAGAAAGAATATCAGCCAATGTACTGTCACGATACTCTGTCAGTTTCTCAGCCATGCGGTTAAAACTATCCGAAACTTCCCTGAACTCTTCGTATCCTCTCATATCCAATCTCTTTTCATAATTATGATTGGCTATTTCCAAGATACCACAAGTCAGTTCTTTTACCGGCCTATTAATAGAACGGGGTAGCCAGATAAGCAGGACCAAACCCGTGAGGATACAAATGCCACCTGTTACGGAGATCCATAAGAGCGCACGCTCCAAAGCAGGCATGGCAACCGGACTATCAGGTTCCGTGGCCGTTAGAATCTGAAGGTTTACTACTGAAAGTGTTACCAGTAAAATAATCATTCCGGCCAATATTCCAATGCCGAAAAGTAGTTTGGTTTTTATATTCATAATGGATAACTAAGACTAAATCATTTTTTTATGCAAGTATAATCAAATCTATGTTCGCTTGTGCCAGATTATTTAAAAATCTGCGATATTTCAGCACGCTACACAATGCTCCCGGCAGGCGAAGGCCTGGGGAACCCATGCAAACAGTGGATATCTGTTTCTCCTTACAAACCTGCACAATACTGCCTAATATATCTTTCGACTGTACCTGGACGACTTCCCCACCCAACTCAGTCACCAACTTAAAATGATTCAGCAGATGTCTCTGGCTGGCCAAATCGATACGTTCCATGCTTTCTTTGGGAACTTGTACGTAAAGAGCGACAAACGAGGTATTATATCGGGTAGCCAAACGGGCTACTTTCCTTATAATACGGCGGGGCGTCTTCTCTTGGCTACTGATGCACGCCATAAACTTTTCATGACGAACTCCCAAACCAATACCCATCACAACCTCATTCTCTACTTTCTTTTCCACTCGCAAGGCAACCTCCTTCAGTGCAAGTTCACGGAGTTGCAGGATATTCTCGGTCTTAAAGAAATTATTGAGTGCAGTCTGTATTTTTTCCGGCTTATATATCTTTCCAGCTTTAAGTCTGGTTATCAGTTCTTCGGCCGTAAGATCAATATTTACGACCTCATCAGCCTCTTGAAGAACGCTATCGGGAATACGCTCCTTCACTTCAATACCTGCGATATCTTGCACCTCTTCATTCACACTCTCGATGTGCTGAATGTTGACTGCCGAAATCACGTTAATCCCTTCATCAAGCAGTGTCATCACATCTTGCCAACGTTTCTCATTCAAGCTTCCTTCCACATTGGTATGTGCCAGTTCGTCTACAATTACAATTTCGGGATGAATACGGATAATCGCTTCCAGATCCATCTCCTCGAGCTCTTTCCCCTTATAAAACAGTTTCCTGCGCCGGATAACAGGTAAACCTTTCAACAGGGCTTCCGTCCCGGCACGACCATGTGTCTCAATATATCCGATCCGGACATCCACCCCGTTATCAATCAGATCATGTGCTTCCTGGAGCATCCGGTACGATTTGCCTACACCGGCAATCATACCGATATAAACCTTAAACTTGCCACGACGGGATTTTTTTATCAAGTCGAGGAAATGCTGTACACTTTCTTCTCTATCCATCTTTTCTTCAATTTTTATACTGCATAACCCGTAACAGTATCGCTACTGCCACGGGTTGACTAACCACTTTTTAAATTCCTAAGTTATATCTGATTTCATGGCTTTAAAGTAATACCAAACACTAAATGCGCATCTTCCATACGGGGATTCCAAACAGCCTGTGCAAATACAGGCAAAGCAAACTTGTCAGTGAACCTGATCTGAGTAGTTCCTTTCAAAGCAACATTGGTTACGGCAAACCCATCACAATTGTATTGGGGAGCGGCATAAGGAACCATTCCACACGTTACGTTTAAATCCACCATTCTCACTCTGAAGGGATAGTTGAATTCAACATAAGACGAATAATTCTGGCCTCCCTCCGCATTCTTATCTTGCCCTGCAAACATGGTATACCATGCAACAGACAAAGGAAATGTTTCGGACTGCACAGTATAAGCCACTCCTGCCTCAAAGTGGTGAGCCGTTTCATGACTCTTAAAATTAAAGTATTTACGTGCTCCCTGTCCTGCCCACCACAAGTCGGCAACCGATACGGTCAGACCGGAACGACCTAATGTGTATGCAGCCGTCAGATCGATCTCCTTGGCAGCAGCTCCGGCCGAAGCAGAAGTTCCGTCAAAATCGGTGGAGCCCCATGCGGTCAATGAAAAGTTTCCGACACTAAATCCCAAAGTCGGCTGGATACTCGCTCCTGTCTGATACATTCCGCGCCAGACATATGAACTTACGAGATCTCCCTGAACATTAAGCTGTTGGGCATTCGCGTTCATACTTCCCCAGAAGCACATCATTCCAATCACCATCAAGGCTAAAATCGTGTTTTTATTTATGACATTTTTCATCTTTACTTTCTATCTGTTTTTTAACTCTTCCAGAGCTATATTCAACTTTAATACATTTACTTTCTCGGTTCCGAATATCCCCAGCAACGGCTTCTCTACAGCTTTATCTACGACTCTTCTCACCTCTTCCACATTCATGCCACGTGCCTGCGCCACTCTTTTCACTTGTACATAAGCACTCTGTGGAGTGATGTCCGGATCCAGTCCCGAGGCACTGGCTGTCACCATCTCGGCAGGTACATCCTTGCGTGCCAGATACGGATGATGAATAAGGAAAGTATCGATGCGTGCCTCCACCTCTGCCAGATATTCAGGATTGGTCGGCCCTTTATTGCTACCTGCCGAACTGGTTGCATCATAGCCATCACCGGCACATGAGGGGCGTCCCCAAAAATATTTTTCTTCCGTAAAAGTCTGTCCTACATTGGCAGCCCCTACCACTTTTCCGTTTAAGGTAACTACTTCTGCATTTCCCCGGTTAGGACCGGCTACCTGTGCAAACAGCCACAGCACGAGGATATAAAATACAGAGAAGAATACACAAAAGACGAGAGTTATCTTGATAGATTTTAATAATGTTTTCATTGCTTGAATATTTAAAAGAATAAACTGACAACCAAATCGATTAACTTGATTCCGACAAAGGGAACGATCACTCCTCCTAACCCATAGATTAAAAGGTTCCGACGGAGCAAAGCCGATGCACCGATCGGTTTATATTGTACTCCTTTCAGCGCCAATGGTATCAGGATCGGGATAATGATGGCATTGAATATGACAGCAGAGAGTATAGCACTTTCCGGACTATGCAGATTCATAATATTGAGTGCACCCAACTCTGGAATGGCCACCATAAACAAAGCAGGTACAATGGCAAAGTATTTTGCCACATCGTTGGCAATAGAGAAAGTAGTCAGGGTTCCACGAGTCATCAGCAACTGCTTTCCGATTTCCACAATCTCTATCAATTTAGTTGGGTCATTATCGAGGTCGACCATATTGCCGGCCTCCTTGGCTGCCTGCGTACCGCTATTCATTGCCACACCGACATTTGCCTGCGCCAATGCAGGAGCATCATTCGTTCCGTCTCCCATCATCGCCACCAACTTACCGGACTGTTGTTCTTTACGGATGTATTCCATCTTGTCTTCAGGCTTTGCCTCAGCTATAAAGTCGTCCACCCCCGCCTTTTCGGCAATGTACTTGGCGGTCAAAGGATTGTCACCGGTTACCATCACTGTCTTCACTCCCATCTTGCGCAGACGTTCAAAACGTTCCTGAATGCCCGGTTTTATAATATCCTGCAACTCGATAACCCCGGTCACCTTCCGGTCGACACACACTACCAGCGGTGTACCTCCATTACCAGAGATCTCACTGATCACTTCTTCTATTTCTTTCGGGAATTTATTCCCAGCTGCTTCCGTAATCTTACGGATCGCATCGAACGCTCCTTTACGTATCTGTGTGCCATCGGCCAGATCAACACCCGAACATTTGGTTTCAGCCGTAAACTGAATCATCCGGGCACCGGCCGTCTGAAGACTCCGCATCCGTACCCCCGATTCACGTCCTAACTCTACAATAGATTTACCCTCGGGCGTCTCGTCCGAAAGCGAAGCCAACAGACAGGTTGTTACAAACTCCCGCGGACCGACTCCCGGTGCCGAATGGAATTTCGTTGCCCTGCGGTTACCAATCGTAATAGTACCGGTTTTATCAAGCAACAGTGTATCGATATCTCCTGCCGTCTCCACCGCTTTACCCGACTTTGTAATCACATTGGCACGCAATGCACGATCCATACCGGCAATACCGATGGCAGAAAGTAATCCTCCGATAGTAGTCGGAATCAAACAGACAAACAGAGAGAGGATGGCTGCAATCGAGATAGCTGTTCCCGGATGTTCAAGACTGGTATAGTCAGCAAACGGGATCAGAGTAACACATACGATGACAAAGACCAGTGTAAAGCCTGCCAACAAAATGGTCAGGGCTATCTCGTTCGGCGTCTTCTGCCTGCTTGCGCCTTCGACCAACGCAATCATTTTGTCAAGAAAGCTTTCGCCCGGTTGCTGTGTGACCAATACCTTGATATGATCTGAAAGCACTTTGGTACCACCGGTCACAGAGCTTTTATCTCCACCCGCCTCACGGATCACCGGAGCAGATTCACCGGTAATGGCACTTTCGTCAATGGAAGCCAATCCTTCAATAATCTCTCCATCGGCAGGGATCGTATCACCGGCTTCACAAACAAAAACATCCCCCTTTTTCAGTTTAGAACTACTTACGGTCTGAACCTTGTCTCCTATTACCAGTTTAGCAGGAGTCTCTTCACGCGTTTTGCGTAAGCTGTCGGCTTGTGCTTTACCACGGGCTTCGGCTATTGCTTCAGCAAAATTGGCAAACAACAAGGTCACAAACAAAATTAAGAACACACACAAATTATATCCGAAAGTACCATATTCCGGAGTGAAGAGAGAGAGTAACGTTACCACCAGCATAATAACGGTAACCACTTCTACCGTAAACATAATCGGGTTCTTTATCATCATTCGCGGATTCAACTTCACAAACGACTGCCTGATACTTTCTATTACTTGCTCCTTTTGAAACATAGAAGCTGACATCTTATTTTTCATAACTTTATTATCCTGCTATTCTTATAGACTTAAATGTTCGGCGATTGTACTCAACGCATGTACAGGGAAGAAAGACAAAGCTGCAACAATGAAAATGACGGCAAAAGTCATTACTGCAAAAGTCACAGTATCCGTTTTCAAGGTACCGGCACTCTCGGGAATAAACTTTTTTTGAGCCAATAGTCCTGCAATGGCTACCTGTCCGACGATCGGAATAAACCGACTCAGGATAAGTACAATGCCACATGTCCAGTTCCAGAAATATGTATTATCACCCAGTCCCTCGAAACCCGAACCATTGTTGGCAGCCGATGAGGTGTATTCGTAAAGCTGCTCGCTGAGACCATGAAATCCGAGATTGTTCAGCCATCCGCCCTCACTCTCCACAAAATCGGGGTGATGTGTATAGACATAACTTGAGATGGCAGTAAATACCAGAATTACAAACGGATGCAACAAAGCGACGAAGGTTGCTATTTTCATTTCCCGGGCTTCTACCTTCTTACCTAGAAATTCCGGCGTACGCCCCACCATCAGTCCGCTGATAAAAACGGCCATGATAATAAAGGTATAATAGTTCAGCCATCCTACACCAACACCGCCAAACCAAGTATTGATCTGCATATTCAGCATCTCGACCATTCCACTGAGCGGCATAGTCGAATCGTGCATCCCATTGACCGAACCATTGGAAGTAACCGTTGTGGTGACACTCCATAGGGCTGTGGCTCCGGCTCCAAGCCGTACCTCTTTTCCTTCCATCGCACCATGATCCTGGGCAATTCCCATTTCGCTGATACGCGGATTACCTCCCATCTCCTGACCGACATTGATAAAGACACCTGCCAGATAAGCAAACAGCATCACTCCAAAGATACTATATCCCAACTTCCTGCGATTGGTATAAAAGCCCAAGGCCAATACCATCGCCATCGGAATGATCAGAATCGACCAACACTCTACCATATTAGTCAGATAGGTAGGATTCTCCAACGGATGCGAAGAATTGACACCAAAATAACCACCACCATTGGTTCCTAATTGCTTAATGGGAACAATCGCAGCCGTAGGTCCCTGGGATACCATCTGCTCCTGTCCTTCGAGTGTAGTCAGTTGCATCCGACCGTCAAAGCCCATCGGTGTTCCCTGCAAAATCAGAATGAAACCTACCACCAATGAAAGCGGTAACAGAATACGTGTGCAACTGATCACCAGAAAGTGCCAAAAGTTACCAATCGTTTGAGTGCTCTTGGCAGCCATACTTTTCATAACTCCGGCCATGGCAGCCATTCCTGTGGCAGCAGTGATAAACTGGAACAACATGATGACAAACAATTGAGTGAAATAAGTCAGACCACTCTCACCGCTGTAGTGTTGCAAATTACAGTTTACCATAAAACTGATGCAAGTATTGAATGCCTGGTCAGGTGTTTGAGCCCCGTTTCCGTCGGGATTGAGCGGAAGCCAACCTTGCGATACCAGTAACACCATTCCCCATACAAACCAAAATGCATTCAGGATCAGTAACGCCTTGAGGAACTGTTTCCAGTTCATCTCCTCCTGCGGATTAATACCACATATCTTATAAATCACTCGCTCTATAGGCGCCATGAAGTCCGACCAAGTCTTCTCTCCCTTATAAACCCGGGCTATGTAACGTCCCAACGGATAAGCTAATACCACCATCAGGACAATCTGCACCGCCACTCCTAAAATTTCTGTATTCATTGCTTTATTTTCAAATTAAAACTTCTCTGGACGAATGAGCACATACGTCAAATAACTGAAAAGTATGATACCTACTACAAATAGTGTTGTGTACATAAAATAAATTCTCCTCTCTAAATTGTTTCAAACCAGTCAACGCATTTCCAAAACAGCCAGAAGCAGGCAAACCCGCTCAACAGGCAGAAAATAAATGAAACTGTTATTCCCATGTTTTTTACCTTTTAATTAAAATGTTTATACTTATGTTTTTTACCTGTAACTCTTCATGCCAAATGCGTGCCAGAAACAGTCAAGGATAAGATAAGTCACTATCATACAGAGATATAAAACAAATAGGGTATCTTCGTCTTGTACGAAGATACCCTATCATTATGAAAAGGTTCGTTTTATTTTGAAAAGGAAAGAAGCATAAAACTCAGGCAACGATATTCACGCGCGACTCAGAGCTTATATTCTTCTATTTTTCGGTATAAAGTAGTCAATCCGATTTTCAGTAAACGTGCTGCTTCTGTTTTATTGCCTTTAGTATACTCCAATACCCTCGCTATATGCCTGCGTTCCATAGCCGAAAGTTCAAAACTGCCCGGCATTCCTTCGTCGGATTTCTCGTAGTGGCTGTTCTGTATTTCCAACGGAAGATCGTCTACATCCAGACGGTCGCCCTCACAAACGATCAGGCTGCGTTCGATTACATTACGTAATTCGCGGATATTTCCTTTCCAGGGTTGTTGGCATAGGGCCTCCAGATAAGCGGGAGCAATCCTATTGACCGGATGTGAAAGTTTTTCGGAGAAGGAACGGACAAACGATTCAGCCAGTATCTTAATATCTCCCGTACGTTCACGCAAAGGCGGAAGATGTACCTGAAACACGGAGAGCCGATAGAACAGATCTTCACGAAAACGTCCCGCAGCTATCTCGGCAGGTAAATTACGGTTTGTAGCAGCAATGATACGCACATCAATGTGGGTCGGCTTCGTGTCACCTATCTTGATGTATTCGCCAGTTTCGAGGATACGCAACAGCTTGGCTTGCAACTCAAAAGCCATCTCACCGATTTCATCCAAAAAGATTGTTCCGTTATTGGCTTCTTCAAAAAGTCCCTTCTTATCTTTCAGCGCACCGGTAAAGGAACCCGCCTTATGCCCGAACATCTCGCTCTCCAGCAACTCTTTACTAAACGAAGAGCAGTTAACTGCCACAAAGTTTTGCCGGGCACGCTTACTACTATAATGTATGGACTGGGCAAACACCTCTTTTCCGGTTCCCGTCTCACCCGTCAGCAATACAGGTACATCAGTCACCGATACCTTACGGGCTAACGAAACCGCTTCTTTCAATGCTTTCGATTCACCGAGTATGGAATCGAACGAATACATCAGTCCCATCTTCTTCTCCAGTTTGTCCAGGCGGATATTCATCCGTGCCTTTTCTACAGCGCGACTGATCAGGGGAATAATTTTATTGTTATCATCTCCCTTCGTTATGTAATCGAAAGCTCCGTTCTTGATTGCCTGCACACCATCAGGTATGTTTCCATGTGCCGTCAGCAGAATAATCTCCACTCCCGGAGATTTTTTCTTCATCTCCGTCACCAGATCCACCCCGTTTCCATCCGGCAGAAATACATCACACAAAGCCACGTCGGGCATTTGAAGTTCCAATTGTCTGAGTGCTGTCTTACAATCGCCGGCCTGACACACTTCGTAACCTTCAAGTTCCATCATACGTGCCAGCAGACCACGAATCTGCACTTCGTCATCAATAATCAGAATTTTACTCATATCTGATAAGTTAAAATGTGAATGGTAAAAAACAGGGTGTGCAAATATAATGGTTTTCTGCTACAACGCAAATGATCGGACTGCTGAAAAATAAAATTCCGAATGGCATGTCTTTTGAACTTTTATTCATGACCCAGCGCCCGATAATCTTCCCTACCCCTTTTCTGATCGCTCAGAAGCGGTTTTTAACGGGTAAGGGATCATCTGAACAGGCAAATGCCACCTTTTCATTTTGATAAAACAAACTAAAATGAAAAGGAGACAGATAAGAAAAAAGAATCGTATAACTAAAAAAAATAGAGAAATGAAAATCTACAAATTCGGTAAGATTCCCACAGGCTCAGTACAGGGAATGAAAGGAATGCTCCGCCTGATTGACAACAGTATCCCCAAAATAATCGTTCTGTCCGCCACTACAGAGACTACGGAACGTCTGGCCGGAATAGCTGCCCATCTTTTCAACAGAGATACAGAACAGGCGCATGACGAGATAAGCAGGCTTGAATTCAGGTTTATCGATTTCGCCAACGAACTATTCAATGACGAATCGATCAAGCAACAGGCGGTCGATTCCATCATCGATCGTTTCCGGACTCTATGGAACTTTACCCGCCAACGTTTTACATCTGTCGACGAGAAAGACATACTGGCACAGGGAGAATTTATCAGCAGTATGCTAGTCAGCCTCTATCTGAAAGAGCAGGGAATCAACAACCGACTACTCAACAGCCTCGACTTCATGCGACTGGCTCCGGAAGAAGAACCGGACATGGAATACATCGGTACAAAGCTACACTTGCTCTTGGCAGAGCATAAGTCGACCAATGTATTTCTTACTCAAGGACATCTTTGCCGGAATGCTTACAACGAAACCTGTTACTTGAAACAAGGCGGAGATGATGTTTCAGCCACACTGATCGGAGCTGCTCTTCAGGCACAAGAAGTATGTCTGTGGACAGACAGCAAAGAGTTGCACAGTTGTGACCCGCGCTTTGTGAAGCATCCGGCAATGGTGAAGCAGCTCAGTTTCGACGAAGCCGAACAACTGGCCTATTGCGGCTGGACGGGATTCAACCCTCACTGCATCCTGCCCGCAAGAGAAAACAACATACCGATACGTTTGCTATGTTCGATGGAGCCTGCAGAAGGAGGAACTTTGATTTCAAATTCACAAAGCGGAGAAAACATAAAGGCCATTACCGCCAGAGACAATATTTATTACATTAAATTCCAATCGAACCGAACGTTACGCCCCTATCTGTTCATCAGCAAAATATTCGATACTTTTGCCAAATACCACACTTCCCTGTGCCTGTTCGCCTCGTCCGGTTCTGATGTATCTGTTGCCATCAACGACAAAGAGCGTTTATCGCATATACTCCACGAACTCTCACGATATGCAGCCACGGTGGTAAAAGACCACATGTGCATCCTTTCGGCCATAGGTAACATGCAGTGGCAATGCGCCGGATTTGAAGCCCGAATCATAAATGCTTTGGCCACCATCCCGATCCGAATGATCTCTTATGGCAGTAATAACAACAATGTTTCACTTGTCATCAGGGCAGAAGATAAGAGAGAGGCATTGCAACGACTGAACGACACGCTGTTCGCTCCCTGCCATGCAAATCCTTCTCAGATACATGTTCCGACATTAAAACACAGTTAGCAAAACATTACGGGCCGGCAGTCTTTCCCTTTAATGGGAGATTGAACAACATGGGGATGTTTTAGTGCAAAACATCCCCATGTTGTATACAAGAACATCCCCATGTTATCACACACAACATCCCCATGTTTTAATATCTAACATACCTGTATCACTCCACAAACGATAAGGAGATAGTAGTATATCTTTTGGTGTAACTGCACTTCCGTAAGTAAGATAACCCATACTTGTTAATTTTTTAAGCTTTTCCATGAACCTTTTTAAGTCGGCAAACGTTTATTTCCATAGGAAACTATTTTAAAACGAAAATATATTCAAATGAAGATTATTATTATTGGAGGCGTAGCAGGAGGAGCTACTACTGCAGCCCGTATCAGACGTTCGGACGAAACAGCGGAAATCATCTTGTTGGAAAAAGGAAAGTACATATCTTATGCCAACTGCGGACTGCCCTATTATATAGGGGACGTTATCGAAGAGCGTGAGAAACTATTCGTACAGACTCCCGAAGCTTTCGGAGTACGTTTCAGGGTAGACGTGCGTACCGAGAATGAAGTTATTTTTATCGACCGGAAGAAAAAGACAGTAACCGTCCGCCTTAAGAGTGAAGACACTTACGAGGAGAGTTATGACAAACTGTTAATATCCACCGGTGCATCTCCTGTACGCCCACCATTACCGGGCATTGACTCAACCGGCATCTTTACTTTGCGGAATGTAGCAGACACCGACCGCATTAAAGCATATGTCAACAATCGGCCTCCCCGCCGGGCTGTCGTGATCGGGGCCGGATTCATCGGACTGGAAATGGCAGAAAACCTGCACGCACTGGGAGCGCAAGTATCTATTGTCGAGATGGGCAACCAGGTGATGGCACCTATTGACTTTTCAATGGCAGCACTGGTTCATCAACATTTGATGGAGAAGGGTGTCAACTTATACCTGGAGCAAGCTGTCGCATCGTTTGAGCAAGCAGGCAAAGAAGTGAAGGTAGTCTTCAAGAACGGACAATCCATCCTGGCGGATATCGTGATTCTATCTATCGGCGTGCGCCCGGAGACAACGCTGGCAAGAGCTGCCGAACTTACGATCGGTGAAGCGGGAGGTATCGCAGTAAATGATTATTTGCAGACTTCCGACGAATCGATCTATGCCATCGGTGATGCCATTGAATTCCGCCATCCCATTACGGGCAAACCTTGGCTGAACTATCTTGCCGGACCCGCTAACCGACAGGGACGTATTGTTGCCGACAACCTGCTGGGTGCACAGATTCCTTATGAAGGAGCCATCGGTACCTCCATCGCAAAAGTATTTGACATGACAGTAGCCTCAACCGGACTTCCGGGAAAGCGGTTAAAGCAGGCGGGCATTGTATA
This sequence comes from Bacteroides fragilis NCTC 9343, assembly GCF_000025985.1. NCBI lineage: Bacteria > Pseudomonadati > Bacteroidota > Bacteroidia > Bacteroidales > Bacteroidaceae > Bacteroides > Bacteroides fragilis. The sequence goes on along the minus strand of NC_003228.3, from coordinate 615,211 downwards.
TGCATCTTCAACCACTCATCCGGCCTCGCATGCAGGATACTATCCGGACGCTATGCCGATGAGTATCAAAATAACCTTCGATCCCCAAACAGGCAAGTTGTATGGCGGTCAAATTGTGGGGTATGATGGCGTGGACAAACGAATTGACGAACTTTCTCTTGTCATCAAACACGAGGGAACGATCTATGACCTGATGAAAGTGGAGCAGGCGTATGCGCCTCCTTTCTCTTCGGCAAAGGACCCCGTAGCCATCGCCGGTTATGTAGCCGAAAACATCATCCTCGGCAGAGTAAAACCCGTATACTGGCGCGACCTGAGAGATATCGAACTGAAAGATGTGTTCCTGCTGGATGTGCGTACACCGGACGAATTTGCATTGGGTTCACTGCCCGGAGCAGTAAATATACCATTGGATGAAATACGTGACCGTATTGCTGAACTTCCTTCGAACAAGCCAATCTACACCTTCTGCGCCGTAGGGCTGAGAGGATATCTTGTTTACCGCATCCTGATCCAGCACGGTTTCAAAGAAGTATATAACCTCTCCGGCGGATTGAAGACCTATCGTGCTGCTACCGCTCCCATCATCTTGCACGAAAATGAAGAAACAGACGACACGCCTTCTGCGCAAGACAGCCCGGCGGAACCTTCTGTGGCAGCTGAGGCACCCCAAACTACAACGGCTGCAAATCCTAAGACAATCCGGGTGGATGCCTGCGGATTACAATGTCCGGGCCCGGTCCTAAAGATGAAGAAAACAATGGATACGCTTGTTCCGGGCGAGAGAGTTGAAATTGTGGCTACAGACCCGGGATTCTCGCGGGATGCTGCCGCATGGTGCAACTCTACCGGAAATAAATTTATCTCCAAGGATAGTACCGGAGGGAAATCGGTAGTAGTCATTGAGAAAGGCGAACCCCAGGCTTGTAACCTAACTACGACATGTGACAGCAAAGGTAAAACTCTGATTATGTTCAGTGACGACTTGGACAAGGCACTTGCCACTTTCGTCCTGGCCAACGGCGCAGCTGCCACCGGACAAAAAGTAACTATCTTCTTTACTTTCTGGGGGCTGAATGTGATTAAGAAATTGCATAAGCCCAAAGTGGAGAAAGACATTTTCGGCAAGATGTTTGGTACAATGCTCCCATCCAGTTCGCTGAAACTGAAACTTTCTAAAATGAGCATGGGAGGTATGGGTGGAAAGATGATGCGATACATCATGCACCGGAAAGGCATCGACTCACTGGAATCCCTACGGCAGCAGGCTCTGGAGAACGGGGTGGAGTTTATTGCTTGCCAAATGTCGATGGATGTGATGGGAGTAAAACGTGAAGAGTTGCTTGATGAAGTTACGGTAGGCGGAGTAGCCACTTATATGGAACGTGCCGATAATGCTAACATCAATCTGTTTATTTAATAAGGAAGTATGAATACAATATGTAAGATGCGCGATATCTACAAAGCACTCTCCATTTTCGAAACGGCATTTGAAGAGGTGTATGGAATATCGCTGAACGAAGCAATGGTGCTATGTGCGTTGCGCGAAGCCGGAAAGGAAATTACCTCGACTGCTATAGCCGAACGAACGGAAATGGCTCCGTCGCATACGTCGAAAGTCATCCGTGCGGTAGAAGATAAAGGACTCATCCGACGGGCATTGGGTGAAGTAGACAAACGCCAGATGTACTTCAGCCTCACAGAGGCAGGCAAGAAGCGTTTAAACGAACTGGATCTGGACAAAGTAGAGATACCGGAAATGTTAAAACCACTGATATAAGTTTGTAACATCAGAGGTCACCACAGGTTACACGGATTATCACAGATCACCCATACAGACAGTCATCCATTTGACCTTCATCTGTACAGGTTTGTGTAATCTGTGGTGAAAACACCTCTGTAACTTTTCTATTCATCTACAAAGGGGCAAGAATGGGATCACTCTTCCAACCACTTCTTTATCAATCCGATGGCTTCTTCTTTCTCTTTTTGAGGCAAAGTGCCGATACGGGCCAAATGACTTCCGTTGGGTTCCACAAAGACATGAATATTCTTTTTCCCTTTCAGCCAGGTGACACCTGCTGCCGTCCATGGATCGTTCTGCCCATAAATAAAGATCATTTTCGGATCATTGTTCTTCAGGAAATGAATTATTTTCCGACTCAGAGTCTTATCAAACTTCATATCACCGAGTTCTTCGGGAAGCATCAAACGCTTCAAGTAATCTTTACTGGTTTTAATGGTAAGGTATTTTTTGAATGGACGGATATCATACCCATAATATCCCAACTCGCGGGCAGCTTGTACAAAGAAAGAAGTATTGGCACCCTCTTCCTCAAAATAAGACGGTTCGCTGATAGCGAGTAAATGTTTAAAGAGTTCGTCATCCGAAGCTGTAACGGCAGGAATCTGATCGACCGGAGTTCCCCATTGCCAGATAGAAAACGAATATTCGAGCACCGAATAATCATAAATCTCCTCTACAGGAGCACGGAACTTATATTTCTTTCCGGCACAATACTTCTCGAAACGAGGTAACAAAGTAGGTTTACGTTTCAACACCTCCAACTGAAAATCTTCAATTTTCTTACGAGCTTCGGGAGTAGATACCATCTTTAAAAAAGGTTCGTGACGCCCGTCTTCAACTCCATAGCAAAGCGGAGCCACATATGGAACAGAGATATCCACATCCTCGGGAAAGAAAGTACGATAAAGCATTGCCGTCTGTCCTCCTTTACTGATGCCGGTGGCAATCCACTTACCGGGATAGATGGAACGGAAAGCCTCCCGTACGGCATGTAAATCTTCGGCAGAATTCTCGGCTGTCAGATATTGCCAATCTTTAGGAGTAGGAGTCGATTCAAGGAAATAGCGGTATTCCACGAATATCATATTAGTATTAAATAGTTTCGATAATTCCTCCCGGTAATTGGCTCCCAAGGCGTAAGAAGCGCCATAGCCTTCGGTAACCATCACAGTAGGACGATCAAATCCGACATGAGAAACAATAACACGCTGACTGAAAGAACCCTTCTCCGGATGACGATGATCTAACGGCTGTGTGAAATAAGCCACATATTTTTCAACAAATTCTGTAGATTCCAAGGGTTGGGTTCCGGTGATGTCGGCAATCTTACCCAATTTCTCTAATAAAGCTGTTTGGGCAGACAGAGGCAAGGATGTAACAAGCAAGACGAGCCATAAGGAAAGTGTCTGCCAGATGCGTAGGTTCTTCATATTTATTTCGGTTTTAATTTTGTACAAAGATAGATCTTTCACCAAAGCCTCCAAGTAATCATACTGCATTTTAACATTATTCTTTGCGAACCTTTTAACAAGAGTCTTGTTATTTTCTGCAAACGCCTTAAGGTACCAGGGCAAGATTTTTTTAATTAACCTAAACATTATAAAGATATGAAGAGATTAATTCCCATCTTATTGGCGGTCTTTGCATTCGCAGCCTGCGAAAAAGACCCTGACATGGACAAATTGGACAATGACTATTTGGTTTACACCAACTACGACAAGAAAGCTGACTTCAAACAATTCAGCACGTACTACATCCCTGACAGCGTTCTCGTCATCGGAGATAAAAAAGATCCGGAATACTGGAAAGGTGAAGCAGCAGAAGCTATCATCAATGCGTACAAAGAAAACCTGAATAGCAAAGGTTTTACATATACAGACAATAAAGATGCTGCCGACCTGGGTATACAGGTAAGTTACGTTCAAAGTACTTATTACTTCACCGATTACGGACAACCTGAGTGGTGGTGGAACTATCCCGGATACTGGGATGCACCTTACTGGGGTAATTGGGGCGGCTGGTATTATCCGTATGTTGTAAACTATAGCATTACAACCAACTCATTCCTTACTGAGATTATGAACCTGAAAGCTCCTGAGGGTGAAAAACAAAAACTCCCCGTTTTGTGGAGCAGCTTCCTGAGCGGACCTGCAAGCTATTCCGGTAAAGTGAACCAAACTCTGGTTGTTCGCGCAATCAATCAGTCGTTTGCACAGTCACCCTATCTCACTAACAAATAATTTAATCAAGAACCGTTATGAAAACAATGAAATATATTTCTCTTAGAGTACTGGCCATAGCGGCCCTTGCTCTGGCCTTTGCCATGCCGGCCAAGGCACAGTTATCAGATAATGGATACGCTAACGTGGACTGGCAGTTCAACGCACCACTGAAGAATCACTTTGCCGATAAAGCCAGCGGATGGGGTATGAACTTCGAAGGCGGTTACTTTGTAACTCCTAATCTCGGACTCGGACTTTTTATGAACTACAGCAGTAACCACGAATACTTCCCACGCGCAACTTTCCCTGTTGGCGAAGGAACCGTGAATACTGACCAGCAACATACCATCTTCCAGTTACCTTTTGGTGCCGCTGCACGTTATCAAATGAATCGTGGCGGAGCATGGCAACCTTATTTCGGTGTCAAGCTGGGTGCCAATTATGCGAAAGTACGTTCTAACTACAATATGTTCGAAACCCGCGATAATACTTGGGGATTCTACGTATCACCGGAAATCGGTCTTAACGTATACCCTTGGGCTTACGGTCCGGGTCTCCATATCGCCGTTTACTACAGCTATGCTACCAACAAGGCCAATGTGCTGACTTACAATGTAGACAAGCTGAACAACTTCGGCTTCAGGGTAGGTCTTGCCTTCTAAAAAGAGCAGAGGTACCTGACTATATATACAAAAGAGGCTGTTATATCACATGACAGCCTCTTCCTTTTTAAAAGCAATACATAGTATGCTTGCCTTTCATTTGACAACTTTATCAATCACTATTTATCTAAATAAAGGCCAATTGGAATCTTCTATATGGGCTTCTTTCATAATCGCTTTCAATTCATCCGCTTTCTCGGGATATTGATTCAGCACATTGTACTTCTCCGACGGATCAGAAGCCAGGTTGTATAATTCGTAATAGGGCTTATTTCCCCGTATATTCATGTGAACAAGCTTCCAGTCACCTTTGCGGACTGCCTGACGCCCATTCATCTCAAGAAATTCGAAATAAAGATATTCATGTTCTTTCTGTCCTTTACGGTTTTGTAACAGAGGAAGTATACTGACACCATCCATATTCCGGGTATCCGCTTTCGGATTCAACACTTCCCTGAAAGTGGGCATTAAGTCCCAGAATGAACACATGAAATCGGTTTCCGTACTGGGTTGTACGTGTCCGGGCCACGATATGATCATGGGTACACGGATACCACCTTCGTACACGTCACGTTTATACCCGCGCCATATGCCATTACTGTTGAAAAAGTCCGGATCGGCACCACCCTCCATATGAGGACCATTATCACTCGAAAAGATGATAATGGTATTATCGTATACTCCCATATCTTTCAACTTCTGTACAATCTGCCCTACATATACATCCAACCGATAGACCATTGCAGCAAATGTAGCGTGCGGATAGAACTGAGTACAATATCCTCCTTTACGGAAAGCAGGACTTCCGGGCTCCACTCCACGATAAGGCTTCTCGGGGTACTTCCCACGAAACTTCTTAATAATACTATCTTCAGGTACTATCAGTTCGGCATGCGGAATAATGGTAGGATACCACATAAAGAAAGGTTGATCTTTCTCCTTAGCGGCTTCATCCAGAAAAGCCAATGCTTTAGAGTGAATCAGGTCCTGCGAATAAGTACCCTTCCCATATTGCACATTGAGATTATTGTCCGGCAAATCTACCCGTTTATCGTTGTCCCACAAATGATCGGGATAATAGCTGTGTGCCAGCAACTGGCAATTATATCCGTAAAACTGATCGATTCCCTGTTTGTAAGGGTCCCCCGCGGAACCGATATAGCCAAGCCCCCATTTACCAAAGGCACCTGTACGATAACCGGCATTACGGAAATCATTGAAAATAGTCTGTGAGTTTTCCGGCAATGGGAATTGTCCTTCCGGAGCAAGCTCTTTATTTCCACGGATAGCCGTATGCCCGCTATGGGTTCCGGTTATCAGACACGAACGTGAGGGAGCACTAACCGTTGTTCCCGAATAACATTGGGTAAAACGCATTCCGTTCTGTGCCAACCGGTCGATATTAGGAGTCTCAAACTTTTCCTGCCCATAACAGCTTAAGTCTCCGTATCCCAAATCGTCAGCCAATATGAAAACGACATTCGGACGGGTTTGTTCCTTTGCTTTCTTCTGCCGGGCCAACGCCTGCTGTGTAGAAGCCATTCCCACGAGCAGTGCACTTCCGAGTAATAATTTCTGATTCATAATGTTCATTTAAAGTTTTCAAAACAAAAAGAAGAGAATGTTTCAAAAGCCTCCTTACCACAGATCACTCAGATTATAACAGACTATCCATGCGGATAACCTATATTTTACTATTTCATCCGTGTAATCTGTGGTGCCTTTGACACATTCCCTTCTTCTCAAAATTTAATTAAAAAGAACGGCTACAGATCCTTTTATTCCCATCCCGGGTTTTGTGTCAAGTTAGGATTAAGAGCTATTTCTTCTAACGGAACCTGATAGAGATAATATTTCTCCAGCCAGCCTTTTCCTTCCTTCAACGGATCGTTGAATAGATAGATATACCCTTCGGTCATCGATCCGTTCGCCCCGTCTGAAGTTCCGGTCATTTCGTTGAGCAACGTCAGTGAGCTGAGTTCCGTCTTTGAAATCCACATACCTTTCTGCTGCATATTGACGAACCAAGGAGCCATTCTCCAGCGACGTACATCATAAAAACCAAATCCTTCGCCCATCAATTCGATAATACGTTCACGACGGATTTCCCATAATACCGGATCAACGAGTATGCCGTTATCATTTCCTTTCGGATAATATTTTCCACGTTTCGGGTCAAAGTTACCATCAATCTGGGCTACTACCATATCGGCTACACCGGCACGTTTACGCAACTTGTTGATCGTCTCGTCGGCAATGGTTTGTGTAAATTGATTCGTTTCGAACATAGCCTCTGCATAGTTCAACAAGACCTCTTCAATTTTAAAGACAGGTTTGTCGGCAGTATTCACCTGGGCATTATTATAGTTTTCCTCCCAATTATCCCAGTTCTTCCATACATAATATCCCGAACGGGAAGCCACATAGGCATGCGGTCCATATTTCTTTCCTTCAATTGTGTATTGTGCGCCCCCTTGCAGGTTAGGAACACGACGTACCAATGAAGCACTCCAGTTTTGTCCCGGCAAGCGCTTCATGCCAATACCCGGATTACTGCACGACTCGTTAGCTCCCATGATATCAATATATTCGCGATCGGCAGGATCACTGGTATAAGACCATGTGGAATAATCCCCCTTACCATCTTTTACCTTATAAGGCGGCATGATGGTGTGATACATACGCGGGTCACGATTGCGGAAAGTAGCATAAATATCCTTATCTCCCTGATATTGGTCTGAATGGGAAATAGTCTTGCCATCCTTACACAAATACAAGTCTACCGTTCCCTGATGCATTTCTATATCATGTGAAGAGGTGTGTTCATAATAGCACGAATGTCCGGGTTTAATGGTTTCCAGCCACTGCTGATACAGAATGACTCCCTGTACCTTACTCAGATCCTCTGTTGTCCACATTTCACCATATCCGGCTGCCGGCTGTCCGTCGGTACCATAATATAATGTAGGATAATCCGCCATCAACAGCTTCGATACACGGATACATTCATCGAAGTATTTGTCATAACTACCCAATTCATGATATTTGCGCCAAGTTGCTTCGCGAAGTGTGAAACGTGAAAGAGCCGCACGTACACAATCACGGTTGATAGTATTCGAACCGTCCTTTTTCTCGTAAACGGACGCATCACCGATATTTTGTTCGGCCCATTGCAAGCGCTCCAGGACTTTATCAGCCACTTCCAGACGAGGCATCCGCGTTCCGTAAGCTTCTTCAGAGGTTTCGTCCAGTGGTTTATCGATCCAAGGCACATCACCGAAACGGTCTATCAACTCCATATACCAAAATGAGTGGAAGAAATATCCAACAGCTTTCCAGTGATTCTTTTCAGCTTCTGTCATATCAGAATCATCCACATGCGAAAGCATCAGGTTGATACGGCGAATGAATGTAGAGAAGTTCCATCCATTACCCGACGTAGCATTGGTCACTGTCTGAAACGCATATTTATTCTGACTGCTGGCTCCACGCTGATTCAGGTATCCGGCATACACATCACCCATATAGTGAGAGTTACGCCCGATTGCCGTTGTAGAAGTGGCGATATTCGTATTAGAGAACATTTCATAACATGGCCACATAAAGGCCTTAAAATTGTCATACGACTTGAATGCATTTTCTTCCGTCAGGCTGGTTACAGGATATTTCTCAAGGAAGCTATCGTTGCATCCCGCCAGTATCATCCCTGTAAAGAGGGTTAAAAACAATAATATCTTTTTCATATTCATGTATCAGATTAGAGTTTATAATGTGATATTTATACCGAACGAAACTGTACGGAATGCCGGATAGTTCCATTCTATTCTCTCCGGGTCGATACCCGAAGGCAAAGAGGTGAAAGTAGCTACGTTTTCAACACTGACAAACGCCTTCATTTGTGAAAGGAAGATCTGAGACAACCACTTCTTTGGTAAATTGTAAGACAAAGTGATGTTCTTAATACGGAGATAAGAAGCATCAGACAAGTATTTGTCGCTCTGACGGAGGTTTGAACCGGAATTACCTCGGTTACCATACAGACGAGGATACTTCGCATTCGGATTGACTGCGGTCCAGTCACCGTTGTCAGGATCTTTAGGCATCCAGTAATCACTCAAACCGTCAAACAACGGAATGAAGTTATCACCATTCATCGGGAAAGTCAAGACATTCGAAATCCAGTAATCACGCTTTCCTGTTCCCTGAAGGATAACATTGAGGTCGAAACCGGCATAGTTAGCTCCCAGATTGATACCATACTGATAACGCGGAGTCGTATTACCGATCACTTTACGGTCACCCGGATTGTCGAATGTATTGTCACCACTGGTAATTACATTAGTAGAACTTTCATCATCACGGAGGTTTTTGAATTTCACATCACCCGGACGTACGTTATAACCATTGATCGAGGTTATTCCCTCTTTCAGTTTCCAGGATGATGTATCTTCGAAATCGTCCACAGAATAATAACCATCGGCTATATAGCCCCATATCTCTCCCATCACCTGTCCGGGATAGAAACTGCTCAGCAACTTGGTGGTTGCATTATCATCGTATTTGGTAATTTTCGATTTATAATCCGACAAGTTGAATCCCAAACGATATCCCACCTTACCGATCTGGTCACGCCAGTTCAAGCTCAACTCCCAGCCTCGTGTACGCATATCGGCAGTATTCTGATAAGGAGCGCTTGCACCTACGACAGCCGGTAGCTGCACACCCGGAGCAAGCATGCCGTTAGTGTTACGCTGATACCATTCAAATACACCATTCAGGCGATTGTTGAATAAGTTAATATCAAGTCCGACATTGACCGTACCTACTTTCTCCCATGTAAAGTTCTGGCTTACCAAAGCCGGCAACGAGCTGATAGAGGTGACATACGTATTGTCGATAATCCAGGAAGTAGATTTATTGCTGACACTCATTGTCGGAGTGAAAGTATACGGATTCACATTCTGGTTACCGATCACACCATATGATGCGCGAATCTTCAATCCGTCCAACCAGTTACGGGTAGACTCCATAAACTTCTCCTGAGCGATCTGCCAACCGGCTGATACAGAAGGGAAGAAACCGAAACGAGAGCTCTTCGGGAATTTAGAAGAACCGTCATAACGTCCGTTCACTTCCAGCAAATATTTGTCCTGATAATTATAGTTGACTCTAAAGAATCCACCACGTACGGCATATTCACTGTATGAGTCGGTAGCCTTGATGGTGCCGGTTCCCGATCCCATGGCCGGTACGTCTATCACCGCCTGATTGTAAGAATAAGCATCCAATGTTTCCTGATAGCTCGACTCCTGGTTGAATCCTGCCATTACTTTGAAATTATGGTCACCGAATTTCTTACTATATGTAGCGTAAACGTTGATAGCGTTATAATTCGTATGCTGTTTGTACTTTCTCAGATAATCGTCTACAAATGATTTTGAACTTCCTCCCTGAATGGTAGTATAGTCATACTGTCCTGTATACCAGTGGTAATCATAGATGTTTTTATCAAATGTATATTCAAATACAGCTTCCAGTCCCTTTAGTGGTTTCAATATGGATTTCAGGAAGATACGCGGATTGTCATTATTATTGTTTACCGGATTCGACAACAAGATCTGGTTGCGTGGAATGAACAAAGGAAGATCCTCGTTTGCCAACGTATTGACTGATGCCGGCAGATCTCCTTCCGGATAATATGAAACCAAACGAGTATTATACACACCTCCCATTCCACCGGGTGAAGTCTGTAGACTATGCGCATAGCTCATAGTCACTTCCTGAGTGAACCAGTTAGTTACATCTGCCGAAATAAAGGTATTGATATTCATACGTTCAAACTTATCACGATCGGACACCAATACACCGTCATTCGAAGTATATCCACCCGAAATACGATAACGCAGTTTGTCCGTACCTCCTGAAGCGGAAATATTATGAGTCATCTGGAAACTGGTTTCCATAAAGTTCTTATAAAGATCTTTTTCATTCAAATAGTATGGTACACCGGATTCATCCATATAAATACCGTCTCCCACCGTATTGAAAGCAGAAGGGTTCTTCTGGTATTCACTCAGATATTCCATCCATTTGCTGACACTTGGCGAACCGAGCGACCAATAGGCATCTGAATATCCACAATCCAGATAAGCTTGCAGATAGTCCATCAGCGGAGCCTGTTTAGGCAGATTGACAGCTGTTCCGAAAGCAAAGTTATTGTTGTAATTCAATGAGAACTTAGCAGCACCTTTAGGGCGTTTAGTCGTAACGACAATTACACCACCGGCTGCACGTGCACCATAGATAGCTGCTGAAGCTGCATCCTTCAGTACACTGATTGACTCGATATCTTCGGGGTTTACCATATCGAGGTCACCTTCCACATTATCAATCAATACGAGTGGCTTAATGGTGTTTCCGTATGAACCGTCCGAGTTCTTGACACCCACCGAATAGGCTCCACGAATCTGGAACGACTTACTGGTTCCGGGAGCATTACCTCCATTAGATACAAACAGTCCCGGCACGGCTCCCTGAAGAGCATCAGATGCATTCAAGATAGGACGGTCACCCAGTACCTCATCCATTTTCACAGAAGATACGGCTCCGGTCAGATTCGCTTTCTTCTGCGAACCATAACCTACTACCACTACTTCTTCCAGCGCCTGGGTATCATCCATCATAACCACTTTCAGTGAGGTTTGATTAGTTATCTTAATATTTTGTGTTATGTATCCTATATACGAAATACTGATCACAGCATTAGGATGGACCGAAAGAGAGAATTTACCATTGATATCGGTAATCGTACCATTGGAAGGGTTTCCTTTTTCTAAAACAGTAGCACCAATAATAGGTTCACCGACAGCATCGGTCAGTGTACCGGTAATCTTCCTTGCTTGCTGAACAGCAGCTACAGACTGGTTCTCATAAGTCTCTAAAGACGTAGCGAACACATAGTTCGGAGAGAGCAGGCCGGCAGAAATGCCAAGTCCTATCAGAACTTAAAATGACATGAAAGGATTACTTTTCTTTTTATATTACTTTATCATTTATATTAGGTAGAAAAACAAATCAATAAAAGATTTATTTTATATTATTTTTTAGTATTGTTTATTGTATTTATAAAAAATACAGTTAACTTTGTCTTCGAAAGTTAAATCTAATACAGGTAGAAAAGTAGGATCAAGAGGGTAAACAGACACATATAGAAGTCTTCTCAATTAGTCCTATCTCACTATCTAAAAACCAATTAAATATTAATACTTATGAGAAAATGCTCTCCAATTTCCCCTAACTCCTTTCGGAAAGTTCTGATAGAACTTAGAGTAGGGCACTCATTTTACTATTAATTTTAATACTTTTCTCCATCCCTGACTATTCTCAAACTTATTTCTTTACATTTAGAAAGTGAAACCCATATTTATAACCTGAATATCCCGGTGGATCAATAGTACTAAATAGAAATATCAGCATATCAAACATCATGAACCATAGGACGTTATACACAAATTCCTGACGGAGCAACGCTCTATCAGGAATTGATGTATAATAGACCTATATATGTAATGATTACTTTTCTTTCATCGCTTCGTAAATCGTTTCTTGAATTTTTTCCCTAATCTCAAGTTTAGATAATTTGTTCACCCAAGCATCGGGATAGGTACGATTACTAAGAAATACATAAATCAAGCCATTGTCGGGATCTACCCAGGCACAAGTTCCTGTAAATCCGGTATGCCCATAAACAGTAACCGGAACAGAAGCAGCGCACGGACTTTTACTTTCATTCACCACATCCGGCTTATCAAAACCTAAACCGCGACGGCTGATTTTAGACTTTTCGGTAGTGAATAGAGCACAAGTTTCCTTGCTGAGATAACGTCTTCCATCCAACTCACCTCCATTGAGCAACATCTGATAAATACGTCCGACTTCACGAGCATTAGAGAAAAGCCCCGCATTACCCGAAATTCCCCCCTGGAAAGCAGCCGACTCATCATGGACAAATCCCTGCAAAGTAGTCTTACGCAGGAAACGGTCTACTGCAGAAGGTACTACCTCTTTTTTATCGAAGTAACGCAACGGCAGATAGGCAGTATGTTCCAATCCCATCGGCTGATAGAACTCTTGCCATAAATATTCATCCATCGGTTTTCCACTAAGCTCTTCTGCAAGCATCTGCAACAAGATAAACCCGACATCACTATAACGATAACTCTTGTCTTTTAACGGTGCTTCGGCTATTTTCTTCCGTATCTCTTCACGGAACGACCGGTTCAACCATAAACTGTCACAAACCTGAAGAGTATAATCACCGTTCTTCTCTTTAGACGCCATCCCCTTATTAAACCGGAATCTTGGATTTCCCCAGGTACGGACACCCAACCGTACCGTATGTAAGGCATCTTTCGACTGCTTGAACAGCGAACCTTTATAGCTTTTCCCGTCAATGGCCTCCTGATAGAAAAGCAGACCGGAAGGTAAGCCAGACTGATGCATGAGCAATTCACGAATGGTCAGGTTCTCTTTATTCGTCTTGCGCAGGAAAGGCAGATAATCTGAAACTTTATCGGTCAGATTGAAACGACCTTTATCATAAAGCTTCATTATGGCCAACAACGTTCCTGTTGTTTTAGACAGAGAAGCCAAATCATAAATATCCGTCGGCTTCACTTTCTCGCTATTTGTATCTGTATGGTATCCGAAGCACCGGTCATACAAAGCTTTGCCATCCTTCATCACCAGAACCTGACAACCGGGATAAGCTCCCTCCTTGATTCCCTCCAAAGCAATCGTGTCGATACGGCGGAGCACTTCCGATTTCATTCCATATTCTTCGGGTACAAAGTGGAAAGGAGTATGCGGAGTAATCGTAACACCCGAACCGGTAGGAAACAATCCGCCAATACTGGCCGACAGTCTTCCATCTGCCGTTGCTTTACCGAAAAGTAAATCAGCCACACGTTCCTGAACGTCGTCACGAGAGGCATGAGCCAATACCACAGCCTCAGCAGCCGATACAGCCCGCTGTATCTGTAACATCGACTTAGCCGGCGTATAGAATACATATATTACAGGAGATTCCGGAGCAAACTTGGCGAAAAACGACTGATAGGGAGCAAGGCGCTGCTCTGTCACAGTAACGATAACACGCCGGTAGGCAGCAAGAGAGTCACGCAACTTTTGTTGCTCGGCTTCCGGCAGATCTTTACGCAATTGAAAACGGGCAAATGAAGTATACTTTTTCATTTTGCGGTCAAAAGGCTCAATCTCTTCCGGTTTGCCTACATTCAGTATGGCCGCCTCTTTCAGATCGGGATGCAAAGGCAATACATCATTTTTATTATTCAGCACAGTAATTGCAGCCAGATTCAGCCTGCTAATCAAATCACGTGTCTGAGGTGTATTAATACGGGTTCCCAATCCCGATAGTTTCACAAACGGTTTACGTTCCAGCCCCAAAATATATTTGTAAGTGAGTACTTTCCGACATTTTGCATTAATTTCTTCTTCCGGAAGTTCTCCTTTTTCCACCGCTTCCAATACAGCGTCCATTTCTTCTTTCAGCCTGCGGGGAGCCAGCACCAGATCATTCCCGGCTTGCAAAGCTTGCAAACATACGCTCTTATTGCCGGCAACTCCCTTCATAGCAAGGGCATCGGTAAAGATAAGTCCCTTAAATGCCAATTCCTCGGTCAGAAGTCCATAAACCACATTACGGGATAAGGATGAAGGCAAATCACCTATAGGCTCGATGACAGGTACCTGCAAGTGTCCTACCATCATACCACTGACCCCGGCACGAATAGCTTCTTTAAAAGGATACAGTTCAACACTGTCCAAGCGCTCGCGCGTAAATGGTAACACAGGCAGTGCCTTATGAGAATCCACGTCCGTATCACCATGTCCCGGAAAATGCTTGCAGACAGAAAGGACTTTACCACTCTCCAGCCCCGAAGCGTAAGCAATCACCTTATCGGCCACTTTCACCGGATCTTCACCAAACGAACGGGTATTGATGACCGGATTGTCCGGATTGATATTCACATCTGCCACCGGAGCAAAATTGACTTGCACTCCCATCTCACGACACTGTCGGGCCATCTCCCGCCCATATTCATAAATCAAACGGTTGTCCTGGATACATCCTAATACCATGTTTCTCGGAAAGACAGGAGTACCACGCAAACGCATGGAAAGCCCCCATTCACCATCAAAGGTAATCAGCAGCGGACAGCGGGCCATCCGTTGCGCTTCGTTGGTCAATGTAGCCTGATTCTGTATCTTTCCGCCGGAAAAAAGTAATCCACCGACTTTATAAGTATGAACCGCATCACGCAACAACTGCATATTACGCTTGGTCTGCACGGGCGCAATGGTGTAAATAAACAATTGCCCCACCTTCTCTCTCAGATTCATCCGATTGTAGACAGAATCTACCCAGTGACGGCACTTTTCATCCTGGGAAGCCTGATAAAGCAACAAAGGTTCTATAGGAGCAGACATACCGGGAGGAGTATGAAAAACCTCACGGACAGGGGCATCCATAGAAGCAGGAACTTTCGCTCCTACTCCCAAAAGCGCTGATACAACTAAACCAGCCAATAAATATCTTCTTTTCATTTTATATTGTAAAAAGCCATTCACTTCCACTATTCCGGTGTATATAACGACTGATAAATCACTTCCTGGATTGCTTGTCGTATCTTCATGCTGTTCAGCTTTCCATTCCAGGCATCGGGACAAAGACGATTACTCAGGAAGATATAGACCAGGTCGTTCTCCGGATCAACCCAAGCACAAGTACCCGTAAAGCCGGTATGCCCATAAACAGAAGCCGGAGCCGAAGATGCACAGGCATTTGCTTTCGGATCCTTCAGATTAGGTTTGTCATACCCCAGTCCACGATGACTGACAGCTGATTTCTCCGTAGTAAATATACGGCAGGTTTCCGGCCGAAGATAGCGTTTTCCATCCAGTTCACCCTCATTCAGAATCATCTGATAGATTTTTCCCAACTCTTGGGCCGTTGAAAACAATCCGGCATTGCCACTTACGCCTCCCATAAAGGCGGCAGCTTCATCATACACATATCCGCAAAGATCCTGCCGACGTAAGTAATCATTGGCAGCAGTCGGCATAATATCCGCTTTCTTATAACGGTTTAAAGGTTGGAACAATGTATGTTCCAATCCCATAGGCCGATAAAACTCTGAAACTAAATAAGCATCGAGTGTCTTGCCGGTAACGGCTTCCACCACCTGTTGCAACAGGATAAATCCGATATCACTATATACAAAACGTTTACGGTCGAGTTCCGACTGCGCAATACTCTTCATCATCGCAGCTTTAAATTTCTTGTCCAGCCACAATCCATCGGCTATCTGCAACGTATGCCCGGAGGTTTTTGTTGCAGAAACCAATCCTTTCTTAAACTTGAAATCGGAACAGGCATAAGTATATTCTCCCATACGGGTATGGTGCCACTCGTCTACAAATCCTTGTGTAAAAGGGCCGGTCACCGAGTATTCATCGATTGCATCACGATAAAAACGAATATAAGGCACCAGTCCGGATTCATGTAACAACAGTTCCCTGATTGTGATATTCTTTTTGTTCGTAGCCCGCAAAGCAGGCACGTATTTAGAGACAGCATCTGTCAACTCGATCCGTCCCTGATCATAGAGTTTCATCACGGCCAGCAGTGTGGCACTGGTTTTAGTCAATGAAGCGAGATCGAAAAGGTCGGTCGCCCGTACCGGAGTAGTGTCTGTTACAGAGTGAGTGCCGAAACATTTATCATATACCGGTTGTCCATGCCGCAATACCAACACCTGGCATCCGGGAAAGGCTTTCGCCGCCAGCCCGGCAGCTACCACCGAGTCTATCCGGTGGAGTCTGTATGATTTCAAACCATAATCTTCGGGTGCTATGCCCGCTGGGCTACCGGATATCACATCTACACCGGAACCGGCTGCAAATGTATTGCCGATACGCATGGATAAACGTCCCGTTGCCGAAGCTTTGCCCAACACCACATCGGCTACATAGCGTTGCAAATCCTCCTCACCGGAATGTGCCAGGACAACAGCAGCCGAACGGGCGGCAGCCTCTTCAAACGACGCCAGTGCCCGATAGGAAGTAAAGAAAGCGTAGACCACAGGAGCTTGGGGCCTGAACCCGGCAAAAAACGAACGATACTCACCCGCTTCTTTATCCTGCACCGTTATACAGACAACCACCCTCCGATAGTTTCCCAGTTCTTTCACTATCTTCCGCCGCTCTTCTTCCCCGGTATTTTTATCCATCCGGAATGTTTTTAATGGTAATTCACTACGTAACCCCTCGATGAAAGAAGCATCGCTGCCTTCATCTCCCACTGTTAATACGGCTATCTCACCCTTTGTTGCAGTAAGAGGAAGGATCTGAAAATAATTCCCAAGTACGGTCACTGCCGACGTACGCAGCTTGGTTACCAAAGCCTGCGCTTCAGGAGTATGAATACGGTCACTCAATCCGTCTACCGGAATCATCGGTCGCCTGCTTAATCCCAAACGATATTTATACGCCAGAATTCTACGGCATTTCGCATCTATTTCTTCCATCGTGAGACGTCCGTCTTTTATGGCTTGCACCACACTCTCTTGTGCTTTTTCTACATTTTGCTGTACCAGCACCATATCATTACCGGCCTTCAGAGCCTTCACTGTTACATCCGATTCGGCAGCTACTCCTTTCATGGCGAGCGCATCGGTAAATACCAATCCATTGAATCCCAACTCTCCTCTCAATAGATCCGTCACAATGCTATGTGACAATGAAGAAGGGGTAATCCGGTCAGGTTCTAAGGCCGGCACTTGTAAGTGTCCCACCATCACACCTCCCAATCCTGCCTGAATGGCTTCTTTAAAAGGATACAGTTCCACACTGTCCAGCCGTGCACGATTATAATAAACGGCAGGCAATGCCTGGTGTGAGTCGACATCCGTGTCACCATGTCCCGGGAAATGCTTGGAGACAGACAAAATGCCACCGGTCTCCAATCCACGCCCATAAGCTATTACTTTCTCAGCCACAGTTTTCGGATTTTCACCAAACGAACGGACATGGATGACCGGATTTTCAGGATTGGTATTAACATCCGCATCCGGAGCAAAATTAACGTGCGCACCTATCTCACGAAGCTCACGCGCCACTTCCTGCCCATAAGCCTCAATCAAGGTATTGTCGCTGATACAGCCCAATGCTGCATTACGTGGAAACACCGGTGTATTTTCCAATCGCATGGCGAGTCCCCACTCACCATCAAAGGTAATCATTAATGGAATTTTCGACTGGCGTTGCGCATAGTTGGTCAGGTTTGCCTGATCTTCTACTGTTCCCTCAGAGTACAGAAAGGCCCCGACTTTGAACTTGCGGGTCAGTTTGCCCACTAACTTTTCAGTATCTTTATCTGCTCGTGGAGCCAGGGTATAAACAAATAATTGCCCGACTTTATCTTTCAGTTTCATACGGGAGAGCGTCTGCTCTACCCATTCTTTGCAATGTGTATCTTCCTGTACAGGCAGAAGTCCTGCAGCTTGTTGTGCCCACAAAGTGCCTGCACTCAGCAGAAACACAACTGTTAGTAGTTGTTTTAGCATAGTTTGTCTGGGAGGTATTTCATAGACGGTATTTCAGGAATCCGCCACAGATTTTTACAACGTCCTCTTATTTCTTTTTTTCAAGTGTTAAGTCCATCTGCCCTACATAGATACCACTCTTACCGGTATGCATCAGCGACACATTCTTGCCATCCATATTGAGGAGAGTCTTGGGACCTTTCATGAATGTATGCGAATGGCCTCCGAGAACAACATCGATATTACGTGTTTTAGGGATCAACTGATTCTCGTCATACTGCACACCCAGATGAGAAAGACAAACCACTACGTCACATCCCTCTTTTTCTTTCAGGACAGCAGCCACTTCGTTCGCTACAGTTACCGGATCATTGTAAACCACTCCTACACACTTATTGGCTTGTACCATGCCTTCAAGCTGGCAACCCAATCCCAAAACTCCGATCTTGACACCGTCTCTTTCAAAGACGACATACGGTTTCACCAAGTCTTTAAGCACCGTAGCACTTACATCATAATTAGCGCAAACCACCGGAAAATCAGCCATCCGGAATAAACGGGCCATATTATCCAGATCAAAATCAAATTCGTGATTACCGATAGTCATGGCATCATACTTCATTTCGTTCATCATCTTCACTTCGACTTCACCCTGGAACATATTATAATAAGGTGTCCCCTGCGAAATATCTCCGCAATCGAACAATAACATATCGGGATGCTCTTTGCGGAACTCCTTCACAAATGTGGCACGACGTACGAATCCGCCTTTATCATAATTCCGGTCACCTTCCTGATTGATAGGTTCCAGGCGGCTATGCACATCACTGGTCTGCAGAAGAATCAGCTTTTTATCCTGCTGCCCAAATGCAGAAAAAGAAATAAAGAGAATAAAAAAGAAAGTTAGAAGTGTCTTTTCCTTGGAAAAGAACGTATGTTTTTTATTGATTGGGAATATCATAATTTACTGGATTTTATCGTTTTATAATCTATAACGTTTTTATTTCACAGTGATTCTGCCATCCAGTGCCGAAGTGATCTTCTTTCCGGCAGCAGTCTGCTGTCTCACGTAATCAAGAAAAAGCCCGCGTAACGTGGCTCCCTCGGGACACACACGATCATCAGCCTGCAAGAAAGCCTCCATACTTCCATTACCGTCAGCCAGATAATCGATTGTCGCCACGGTATACAGCTTATTGTCATCGATCGGCTGGCCGCCCACCGTAGCATTCAGTAATTTTCCATCCTTGGTAATTTCCATTCGGATACCGCTCACCCCTTCTCCTTTCAACGATGCAATGCTTGTGAGCAATGCTTTCAGGTGTGTTCCTTTCATCTTCATTACACAAAGCGAATTTTCGAATGGCAATATCTCATATACCGTTCCCACCGTAATATCTCCGGCAGGCAAAATATTACGCAATCCTCCCATATTCACCAGTCCCATGTCTGCCGGCTTGTCCTGCACCTTGGTTGCAGCCTGACGCAATACTTCCGCTACAAGATTGGAAAGCAAGCTCTCGGGATGTCCTTTGTCCATCTTCTGCTCGCTGCTACCAATCACCTCATACATCATGTTGTCTATTTTTTCTTTATAAGGCTTTAATATTGCCACGGCATCTGCATCGGGATGGGTGTCCCATTTGGCGTCAATGTCAATCATCCTTCCCTCTACTTTGGCAATCTGGTAATCGGTTTTTGCCATCTCATGCGTCGACTGACAAGAACTAAATGTCAGCAACCCCGCCAGAATGAATCCTGAAATAATCTTTGCGTAATTTTGTTTCATATCCTTAAGTACTTAATAATGCTACAAATATACAAAAACATTTGGCTATCCGGCAAATAATTCGTTACTTTGCACCGCTTTCGCGCAATCGCTGTCAGGAGAGAGTTGCCTGGTATGTTGCGTTGTAACGATAAAACAATTTAATAATAAACAACAATGGATTTAATTAAAATTGCAGAAGAAGCATTCGCTACCGGAAAACAGCACCCGAGCTTCAAAGCAGGAGACACTGTAACAGTAGCATATCGTATTATCGAAGGTAACAAAGAGCGTGTACAGTTGTACCGCGGTGTTGTTATCAAAATTGCAGGTCACGGAGAAAAGAAACGTTTTACTGTACGTAAAATGTCAGGAACTGTAGGCGTAGAAAGAATTTTCCCGATCGAATCACCGGCTATCGACAGCATTGAAGTGAACAAGGTTGGTAAAGTACGTCGCGCTAAACTGTACTACCTGCGTGCTCTTACCGGCAAAAAAGCTAGAATCAAAGAAAAAAGAGTTAACGGCTAATCAGCCCTGCTCTCCGATTCGAGATAAAAAAGAGGGAATCTTCCGGCAAGATTTCCTCTTTTTTATTCGTAACACAAGACAAGTATCACTCCTACCTTTTCCGACAAAAAGACGCTAAATCTTATAAAATAGAATCATTATACTCTCCTTTCAAACAATTTGCTAACCACCCCTTTCTCAAACAAAGAGCTTCTGTGGATCTTTTTGCATAAAAAAAGAATAAGAAAAGAGTATTCATGCAGAATTTGATCACTTTGAGACTATATATACAGAAAAAGACGAAAGAGATTATTAATTTCGTCCAAGTCTTTTGTTAATAACGTCCGAGTCTTTTATTAATAAAGTCGAAACGAATCATTAACTTCCTCCAAAGGAGGTATGAATAGTCTAAAATCAAAGCTATTTTTCACTTATTGGCTCCGGTTACAGAGAAGTATCCTAAGTAGCATTTCGAAGTTCAGTTACAAGATTCGCTATCACACGAAACAAAATAAAAGAATATTCCCTTCTTCCGGTGAGAATTAAGCTCAATAAGACATCTTTTTGAGCTGCCGGAAATCAACTGAAATTCATTTTTTCCACGGATCTCAAACCAAAGATCGGAATATGCCCTCCTTGAAGCGATAGAAAATACAAAATGACATCTTTGACAAAACGATATTGGAGTACATCCCGAAGCTCCCGCCCGTACAGACAAAAAAAGCTCCGGAATGACTTCCGGAGCTCTCGCTAAATAATCACTTTAATAGGGCGTTTAGTCTCTCAAGTCTTTCAGTTCCCAAGCCAATGCACTGGCACCCAGCACAGCAGCGTCAGAGTCCTTCAACTCAGAAACGAGCAATTTTGCTTTACCTTTGTAAATGTTCAGAAGGTTATTCTCCATGGCTTTCATAATCGGCTTCATAATGTAATCACCCGATTTTGCCAAACCACCGAACAGGATAATAGCTTCCGGACTCGAGAAAGCAATAGCGTCTGCCAATGCTTCACCCAGAATATTACCTGTAAATTCGAAAATCTCCTGAGCCAGTTTATCTCCCTGTACGGCTGCATCGTATACGTCTTTCGATACAATGCTCTCAGCCGGGATATTACGCAACAAGCTGGCATCGGTACGTGCAGCGAGGAATTCACGTGCAGTGCGTGCCACACCTGTAGCCGAGCAGTAAGTTTCCAGACAGCCCTTGCGTCCGCAACCACAGATACGTCCGTCACGACGAACAATCACGTGACCGAGTTCGCCTGCAAAACCGTCATGACCGTAAACCACCTGTCCGTTGATAACGATACCACTACCGACACCTGTTCCCAGAGTAATCATGATAAAATCTTTCATACCGCGGGCGGCTCCGTAAGTCATTTCGCCCACTGCGGCAGCATTAGCATCGTTTGTCAAGGCAGTCGGTATACCCAAGCGTTCTTCGAACATAGAAGCCAACGGCAATACACCTTTCCAAGGCAAGTTAGGAGCAAATTCAATGGTTCCGGTATAATAGTTCCCATTAGGAGCGCCAATGCCGATACCCTTTATTTTATCCACCCCGCCATTTGCGATAATCAACGGCAGAAGATTTTTGCATACTTCATCTGCATATTCTTCTACTGTAGGATATACTTGAGTTTTCACTGCACCGCTTGCTATAATAGTTCCGCGCGCGTCAACAATTCCAAAGACAGTGTTTGTTCCGCCAATGTCAATACCCACCACATAGGGCTTCTCCATGCTTGAATTCATGATACTCTTATTTAAAGGGTTAGTTAATATTAAATGTTTATTGCACACAAATTACGTAAAGAAGATTGAGTCTACAAAATCTTTTTTTAAAAAAGTTCACTTCGTTTGCAACTTTTCGTATCAGCCGTACGTCTAATAGAACAAATCATAAGAAATTTGAAACTAAATAGATGAAACTGTGATACACTTAAAAGACATTAACAAAACCTACAACAACGGAGCCCCACTCCATGTACTCAAAGGCATCAATCTCGACATCGAGCGGGGTGAATTCGTTTCCATCATGGGAGCATCAGGTTCCGGCAAGTCTACTTTACTCAATATACTAGGTATATTGGATAATTACGATGACGGAGAGTATTACCTCAACAACGTGCTGATTAAGGACCTGAGCGAAACTAAATCCGCGGAATACCGCAACCGGATGATCGGTTTCATCTTCCAGTCATTCAACCTGATTTCATTTAAAAATGCAGTGGAAAACGTCGCACTACCTCTATTTTACCAGGGAGTAAGCCGGAAAAAACGTAATGCCCTGGCCATGGAGTACCTCGACAAGCTGGGACTCAAGGATTGGGCACATCACATGCCCAATGAAATGAGTGGAGGTCAGAAACAACGTGTAGCCATTGCCCGTGCCTTGATTACACAGCCTCAGATTATTCTGGCCGACGAACCTACCGGTGCATTGGACAGTAAGACGTCCGTAGAGGTGATGCAAATACTGAAAGACCTGCACAAGACCGGAATGACCATTGTCGTAGTCACCCACGAAAGTGGAGTTGCCAATCAGACAGATAAAATTATCCACATCAAGGATGGTATAATCGAACGGATTGAAGAGAACCTGAATCATGATGCCTCACCATTCGGCAAGGATGGATACATGAAATAAAAACAGATATAAATATGATTGACATTTGGCAAGAAATATACGGTACCATCAAGCGGAACAAACTCCGTACGTTACTGACCGGATTCGCCGTAGCATGGGGCATCTTCATGCTGATAGTGCTGTTGGGAGCCGGAAACGGACTGATCCATGCTTTTGAAAAGTCATCATCGGCACGGGCGCTGAACTCCATAAAAATATATCCGGGATGGACAGGGAAACCTTACGACGGATTAAAAGAAGGACGACGCATCCAGTTGGACAATAAGGACCTGGATGCCACCATGGAGCACTTCAGCGACAACATCATCAGTGTAGGTGCCAGCCAATGGCAAAGTAATGTAAACCTGAGTTACGGACAGGAGTACGTTAACCTTTCACTGGAAGGTGTGTATCCGAACTTTACCGAAGTGGAATCCGTAAAATCGACAGACGGACGGTTCATCAATGACATCGATCTCAAAGAACGACGGAAAGTAATTGTACTGCACACCAAAACGGCTGAAATCCTTTTCGGAAAAAGCAAAACAGAACCTATCGGAAAGTTTGTAAATGCCGGTGGAGTCTCTTATCAAGTCGTAGGCCTTTACACCGATCCGGGCGATCAGGGAAGTAGCGAGGCTTATATTCCTTTCTCCACCTTACAAGTAATCTACAACAAAGGTGATAAACTGAATAACCTGACTTTCACCACCAAAGGGCTCACCACCATTGAAACAAACGAAGCATTCGAGGCAGCCTATCGCAAAGTAATGGGCGCCAAACACCGCTTTGACCCATCGGATAACAGCGCACTGTGGATATGGAACCGTTTTACCAATTATCTACAGTCACAAAACGCTATGGGCATCTTGCGTACAGCCATCTGGGTGATCGGCATCTTCACATTGCTGAGTGGTATCGTAGGCGTATCGAACATTATGCTGATCACAGTAAAAGAGAGGACACGTGAGTTCGGTATCCGCAAAGCATTGGGTGCCAAACCATTCTCTATCCTGTGGTTGATAATCGTGGAAAGCGTGACCATCACAACACTATTCGGATACATCGGGATGGTAGCCGGAATCGCCGCTACCGAATGGATGAATAAAGTGGCCGGAGAACAAACCGTAGATGTAGGAATGTTTTCGGAAACCGTATTCCTGAATCCGACGGTGGATATCAGCATTGCCATACAAGCCACACTGACCTTGGTCGTTGCAGGAACACTGGCAGGATTCTTCCCGGCAAAGAAAGCAGTGAGTATCAGACCTATTGAAGCACTTAGAGCAGATTGATTATGAGAGTAGATATGGATACGTGCGAGGAAATCCTCGTCACGATAACAAGAAACAAAACACGAAGCCTACTGACGGCATTCGGAGTATTCTGGGGCATCTTCATGCTGGTGGCCCTGATGGGAGGCGGACAAGGAATGCAGGAGATGATGCAAGCCGAATTTGAAGGCTTCGCAACCAACTCGGGTTTCATGGCCTCACAAAAGACAGGAGAGGCTTACAAGGGATTCCGCAAAGGACGCTATTGGGATATTGAAAACGCAGATATTGAACGAATCCGCAAAAAAGTAAAAGACATCGATGTAATCACTCCATCGATAGCCCGCTGGGGATCGACAGCCATTTATGGAGAGAAAAAGTACGATTGCAGCGTGAAAGGGCTTTATCCGGACTATGCAAAGATTGAAAACCAGGATATGGCTTACGGAAGATTTATCAACGACGTAGACGTACGCGAGGGACGCAAAGTGTGCGTTATCGGCAAACGTGTTTACGAGAGCCTTTTCAACCCGGGCGAAGATCCTTGTGGTAAATATGTACGGGTAGACGGCATTTATTATCAGGTGATAGGCATGTGTGTGTCCGAAGGAAACATGAACATCCAGGGCCGGGCTTCGGAAGCCGTTGTGCTACCTTTCAGTACGATGCAGCAAGCCTACAACATGGGAAAACGTATCGACGTGATATGCTATACCGTGAAACCGGGGAAAAAGGTAAGCGACCTTGAACCGGAGATAGAAGCCATCCTTAAAGAGGCCCATTATATATCGCCGGATGACAAACAGGCAGTTATGAAACTGAATGCGGAGGCCATGTTCTCAATGATGGATAATCTGTTTACCGGTATCCATGTATTGATCTGGATGGTAGGCTTGGGCACTCTGCTGGCAGGGGCTATCGGTGTATCGAACATCATGATGGTGACCGTGAAGGAACGGACCACCGAAATAGGTATCCGGCGTGCCATCGGTGCCCGTCCGAAAGACATTTTACAACAGATTTTATCAGAAAGTATGGTATTGACTACCATTGCAGGCATGGCCGGCATCTCTTTTGGTGTACTGATCCTGCAATTAATGGAAATAGGCGTCAACTCCGGTAAGGACCATTATTCCCACTTCCAGGTGTCTTTTGGTATGGCTATCGGAACCTGCCTGTTACTGGTGACGCTGGGACTACTCGCCGGACTGGCACCCGCTTACAGGGCAATGGCTATCCGACCGATAGAAGCTATCAGGGATGAATAAAGTACGATCTTTCTCTGTCTCCCGCACAAAAAAGGACGACAAGACAGCATCGGTTAACAAAGAATACACAGTCAAGATAGAAAATAATAATTCAAAATATAAAACAAGATGAAAAAGTATCTGAAAATTACATTACTGGTAGTGGTAGTCGCCATCTTCATTGGGACATTCATTTTCCTGTACCAGAAATCAAAGCCTAAAACAACCGTATATGAAACCGTTACCCCGGAGATTGCGGATCTGGAAAAGACTACGGTTGCCACCGGCAAAGTAGAGCCGCGAGACGAAGTACTCATTAAACCGCAAATATCGGGTATCATATCCGAAGTATACAAAGAGGCCGGGCAGACCATTAAGCAAGGTGAAGTAATCGCTAAAGTAAAAGTCATCCCGGAACTGGGACAATTGAACTCAGCCGAGAGCCGTGTACGTGTGGCAGAGATCAGTACCGCGCAAGCCGAAACAGATCATGAACGTATCAAGAAGCTTTATAACGACAAGTTAATCAGCAGAGAAGATTACGAAAAAAGCGAAGTAGAAATAAAGAAAGCACGTGAAGAATTGCAAACTGCAAAAGATGCACTGGAGATTATCAAAGAAGGTATCACCAAAAACAGCGCTTCCTTCAGCAGTACGCTGATTCGTTCGACCATCGACGGATTGATTCTGGACGTACCGATCAAAGTAGGTAACTCGGTAATCATGAGTAATACGTTTAATGACGGTACGACTATTGCCACAGTAGCCAATATGAACGATCTGATCTTCAAAGGCAAGATTGACGAAACAGAAGTGGGACGTATCCATGAAGGTATGCCAGTGAAACTGACTATCGGAGCTTTGCAAAATCTTACATTCGATGCCGAACTGGAATATATTTCTCCGAAAGGTGTAGAAGAGAACGGAGCCAATCAGTTCGAAATTAAAGCGGCCGTTCATGCACCGGACTCTGTACAAATCCGTTCCGGATATTCCGCCAATGCAGAAATCGTGCTTCAACGTGCGCAAAAAGTTCTGGCAGTTCCCGAAGGCATTATCGAATTCAGTGGCGACAGTACGTTTGTATGGGTAATGACCGACAGTATACCCGAACAGAAGTTTGAACGCCGCCAGATTAAAACCGGCATGAGTGACGGTATCAAACTGGAAATCAAGGAAGGTCTGACCGGAAAGGAAAAAGTAAGAGCTTCGGAAAAGAAAGACAAATAAACCTCTCGTATAATATAGGGAAAGTATGAATCACCAACAATGCATAATATGAGAAATAAAATATTGATCAACTTATTGATACTGACCGGACTGTCAGCTTACACTGCACAGGCACAGGAAGGATGGACTTTACGCCGGTGTATCGATTATGCCATTGAGCATAATATCAATGTGCAACAAACGGCAAACTCGGCCGAACAGAGTAAAGTGGAGGTGAATACCGCCAAATGGGCACGCTTACCCAACCTTAGCGGCAGTGCTTCGCAAAATTGGAGTTGGGGACGTACAGCATCGCCGGTAGATAACACCTATAATGATATCAACAGCGGTAGCAGTAGCTTCAGCCTGGGTACAAATATTCCGTTATTCACCGGTCTGGAATTACCGAACCAGTATGCACTTACCAAACTAAACCTGAAAGCAGCAATCGAAGACCTGAATAAAGCAAAAGAAGATTTGGCAATCAATGTCACTTCCGCTTACCTGCAAGTGCTTTTTAATCAAGAGTTAAGCAAAGTGGCACAAAGTCAGGTAGGACTCAGCAAAGAACAACTGAACCGCATCACACGCTTGCATGAAGTAGGAAAAGCTTCTCCCGCCGAAGTTGCCGAAGCCAAAGCTCGCGTTGCACAAGATGAGATGAGTGCGGTACAGGCTGACAACAATTACCGGTTAGCTCTACTCGATTTAAGTCAATTGCTTGAACTTCCGACTCCGGAGAACTTCTCACTTGCCACACCGGATACGGAGTTGGAATTCTCTCCCCTTACTTCACCCGACGAAATCTATAACCAGGCCATGCTCTACAAACCGGGCATCAAAGCAGCCGAATATCGTCTTGAAGGTAGCGAAAAGAATGTCCGCATAGCAAAAAGCAGTTACTATCCGCAATTGTCCTTCTCTGCAGGATTAGGTACAAACTTCTATACGGTAAATGGTAACGCCGGTTCAAATTTTGGCAACCAAATGAAGAACAACCTGAATAAATATGCCGGATTCAGTCTGAACATACCTTTATTCAATCGCCTGGCCACTCGCAACCGTGTACGCACTGCGCGCCTGCAACAAACCAATCTGGCATTGCAACTGGACAATACCAAGAAGGTATTATATAAAGAAATCCAACAAGCATGGTACAATGCCATAGCTGCCGAGAGCAAGTTTAAGTCAAGTGAGTCGGCAGTAGAAGCCAGCCAAGAGTCCTTCCGCCTGATGAGTGAAAAGTTCGACAATGGAAAAGCGACCTCGGTCGAGTACAATGAATCCAAACTAAATCTGACTAAGGCATTGTCCGACCGGATTCAGGCCAAATATGACTATCTGTTCCGTACAAAGATTCTGGACTTTTACAAAGGACAGCCCATTGAGTAAGAGAAGTTATTATTATTATTATTGTAAGTGATAGGGGTGGGACAATGGTTCTACCCTTATTTTTTATCACCTTTCAGGCCATACAAAAAATAAAGGGCGAAATTCCCATTCCACCCTTTACCAATCAAAATTACAATCTAAGAATGAGCTATACCACGACCGGACAACTCACTCCTTCATTGTTATACAAGTAATATGCCAAAAACATAACTTCCTAATAATCAAAGATTCTAAGAAGGAAAAAGATGTTCGACAACGAACACCTCACCTACATTTGCGGACACTATAAAAAAGAGCAAATAAAACATACGATAGCAGACACCATCCCCGGGAAAGAAGCAAAACAGAAATACTCACAACTATTAATCCTCTTTTGCTTTTTTTTTCATACCTTGCGGCACTTTTAGATCATACAGAAAAATATCCCGGAACACAGTATACAAGAATGGACGACTTAAATATCAACAGTTTTAACGCTCTCTATACTCTTTATTACAGGAAGTCTTTCTTGTTTGCCAAATCGTATGTACACGACGAACAGGTAGCAGAAGACATTGCGGCCGAAGCACTGATCAAATTGTGGGAAAAACTGAAAACTGATATCATAAATTCCCCTCAGGCCATGTTACTCACCATTCTGAAAAATAAATCACTGGATTACTTACGTCTGGAACAAAACAAACTGAATGCCATGTCCGAGTTGAGTGAACTTTATGTTCGCGAACTGGATATTCGTGTATCCAGCCTGGAAGCTTGTGACCCGTCAGAGATTTTTTCCGAAGAAGTTAACCAAATTATCCAAGCCACCCTACGCACACTCCCGGAACAAACCCGAAGAGTCTTTAAAATGAGTCGTTTCGAGAATAAAATGAATAAGGAAATAGCTGAAAATCTGGGCATCACAGTCAAAGGAGTGGAATATCACATATCAAGGGCGCTTAAAGAATTCCGGATTTCACTCAAAGATTATCTTCCCTTGTTTTACTTCTTTTTCTATTTCCACTAAAAAAAATCAAGAAACAGACTAGGGTTGTATTCACTTCTATCGTCTTATAGATGTAACGGAGTAAAAAACGTTCATCAAGAACTCGTATAAATTATGAATCAAGAGATACTAAACAGATATCTTACAGGAGATGCCAGTGCGGAAGAAAAGCAAATGGTAGTCCGATGGCTGGATGCCGATCCACAACACATGCGTGAGTATCTTGCCCTGAGAAAGTTGCACGACATCACCCTTTGGCAAGAGAAACCGGCAGCAACGGTTGATAAAAAGAAATGGCTGACACTTCCTTATATCAGGGAGTTCATTAAAATAGCCGCTATTTTCCTCATAGCAGTTACCTCTGTTTATTTCCTGGCTCCGGAGAGAGGAAGAGATACACCTGATTTGAAAGCAATACATGTCCCATCAGGACAACGGGCAGAATTAACATTAGGTGACGGAACCCGAGTATGCCTGAATTCAAATACGACACTTACGTTTCCCGACCACTTCGACCGGAAAGAGCGTAGAGTGACACTGGACGGTGAAGGTTATTTCCAGGTGGCAAAAAATGAAAAGAAACCCTTCATCGTACAAGCCAAAGAATATGAAGTAAGAGTATTGGGTACCGAATTTAATGTGATGATGTATAAAGATCAGGACTTTTTCGAAACAGTCTTGCTGAAAGGCTCGGTAGAAGTAAACGAAACCACTACCGGCAGGAAAGTAAAACTGCAACCTAACGAACGGTTATTCGGCAAAGCCGGTCAACTCCGGAAAGAGAGTATCAACGAGTGGAACCGGGCATTGTGGATGCAAGGAATCCTTTATTTCGACAATACGCGCATGGACGAAATTATCCGCCAGTTAGGTCTATACTATGATGTAAAATTCATTTTGGAAAAAGAGTCCCTGGCAAATGTACGGTTCACCGGAAAATTTCGTATCAGAGACGGTGTAGAGCACGTATTAAAGGTGCTTCAACTGAAATGTAAATTCACCTATCAACGGGATGAAGACAGTAATACCATTACTATAAATTAAAAACAAGTATTAACTTTAAACTAAAAACAGGAACCAATGAAAACATAAGAACAAAAAGAGCCGAAAGTGGTGGCACACTTCCGGCTCCGGGTTAACAACACCCCAGTCTGCGAAAACTTAGTGAGTATTAATTAACACAGTGTACAAATGTATGAAAAACACTCTGATAAAAACAAGTAAAATCGTAAATAAATCAATTTCACATACTATGAAAATGATAGTTTTATTCCTTTTCGTTTTCATCTCGGGAGTATTCGCCGGCAATGCGAACTCTCAGGAAACAAAGGTATCTATCTCGAAAAACAATAAACCGATACGGGAAATCCTGGGCGAAATCGAACGCCAGACAGATTACCTGTTCGTATATTCCGAGAAGGAGGTAGATGTAAATCAACGCAAAACCGTCAATGTAAGTCAGCAACGGGTAGCTGATGTACTTTCTTCTCTATTCCGTAGCACCAATGTAGGTTATGCCATGGAAGGACACAACATCATGCTGATGGCAAAAACAACTCAAACAGACGCTGCACAGCAAAAACGTCATATTACAGGAGTGGTGAAAGACATCAAAGGAGAAACTATCATCGGAGCCAACATCATGATAAAGGGCACAGGTACAGGTGTGAGTACTAATATCGACGGAGAATTTTCCATCGAAGCAGCTGCCGGTGAGGAACTGATTGTTTCTTTCATCGGATACCTGACACAAACTATCAAAATCGATTCACAAAAAACGCTCAATATCAAATTACTGGAAGACACTAAAACACTGGAAGAAGTTGTCGTAGTAGGTTACACCGTACAGACGAAGTCGGCCGTAACCGGATCGGTAGCCGTAGTGAAAGCCGATAAATTGAAAGACGTAAACACACTGGAAGTAGGAAGTATGCTCCAAGGAAAAGTATCCGGCGTATATGTCTCAGGTTCATCCGGCGAACCGGGCCAAGCCAGCAAAATCCGTATTCGTGGTAAAGGCACACTGAACTCGTCTGTCTCTCCACTTTGGGTAGTCGACGGTGTGATTGTAGGTGAGGATCCGGGACTGAACCCGAACGAGATAGACAATATCAGTGTGCTGAAAGATGGTTCGGCTACCGCATTGTACGGTTCGCGTGCCGCCAACGGTGTTATTGTAGTAACCACCAAAAGAGGTGAATATGATGCCAACAAATATAGTGTATCGGTCAATGCCGGTGTATCCTTACTATCGACCGGGCGCCTTGAGATGATGAATTCACAAGAACTTTATGACTATCAGAAATCCTGGAATAATCAGTCGTGGTTCACAGAAGAACTTCTGAAACACAACACAGACTGGTTTAAAGAAGCTTCCAAACCAGGATTATATACCAACGCAAACATTACCTATACCGGAAGCAGCGGTCGTATGCGTTCCTTTGTTATGGCAGACTACTACCGCGAAGAGGGAGCCATTAAGGACTTTACATTGGACCGCTTCACTTTCCGTTCCAACAATGATGTGAAGTTTACAGACCGCTTCACCATGTCAACCAAGATTTCAGGTTCGCTCTCGCGCACAGACAGTCAGCAACGCAGCGTGTACAACACTTATCTCTACCTCCCTTGGGATTTCCCTTACAATGAAGACGGTTCTATCCGCTCGGGACAAGAACAAGACTGGAGAGGACGTGACGGAATCAACGACATGTATGACCTGCAATGGAACTGGAGCCGTTCGAAAAAACTGACGGTTGACGGAACCATTAATTTCAATTATCAGATTACGGATTGGTTGCGTTTCGAGTCAAACAACTATATTCGCTATATCAGTAACCGCTCCGAAAGCTACACGGACAAGCGTTCGCGTTCGGGGCAATCGGACAAAGGGTCGTTATCCAACTCTAATTCACTACTGACCAAGCAATTCACCAACCAAATGATACGTTTTGAGAAATCATTCGGCAAACACAAAGTCAACGCACTGGGAGCTTACGAATATACCCGCCACTTTTACGAATCGACTTCCGCCGAAGGACGAGGCATACAGCCCGGCAGAGAGATTCTGGACGTAACAACCGGTATTAAATCCATCGGTGGATACAAAGACGCCATTGCCACCCAATCGGCACTGTTCAATGCCAACTACGACTATGATAACCGCTACATGGGACAAGTATCGTATCGCATGGACGAATCATCTTGTTTCGGTAAAAACAATCGTATGGGACACTTCTTCACAGTCAGTGGCGGCTGGAATATCCAGAACGAAACTTTTTTCGAATCTCTTCGTGAGTCTGTCAACCAACTAAAAGTGAGAGTCAGTTATGGTTCTCTGGGTAACACTCCCGGAGCATACTACGGACACTACCCGCTCTATTCCTCAATGATGTATAATGACGAAGTAGCTTACTTCCCTTCACAGATGGGGAATGCCGACCTGTCGTGGGAGAAATGTTACACCACCAATATCGGTATCGACGCACGGTTCTTCGATCGCTTCGGAGTCACCATCGACCTGTACAATAAAAACACCTCGGACTTACTGTACTATGCCCCGCTACCCAATATATCAGGCTACACCGGACAATATAAAAATGTAGGTGCCATCAATAATAAGGGCCTCGAAATCAGTCTTAATGCAGATGTCATCCGTACCTCAAAATTCCAGTGGACCAGTGACTTCAACATTGGATTCAACCGAAACCGGGTTACCGAACTTTATGGAGGGAAACCGGAATTGAAGGGATTGAAACGCTTGGAAGAAGGACGGGATATGGATGAATGGTATCTGAGAGAATGGGCCGGTGTAGATCCTGCTAACGGTTCTCCATTGTGGTATACCACCGATGAGAATGGCAAACGCACAACTACCGACTCTTACAATAAAGCCGATCGTGTATATTGTGGTTCTGCCGCACCGAAGTTTACCGGTGGATGGATGAATTCGTTTAGCTATAAAGGTTTTACACTGACTGCCAACTTCGACTTTGTATACGGGAACCTGCTTTATAACCAATCCCGCGAATTGCTCGATTCCGACGGTGCTTATGCCGACTACAATTCAATGAAACTGAAAAGCGGCTGGAAACGCTGGGAAAAAGAAGGAGACATCGCCACGCATCCGAAAGCCATTAACGGAGGTAACAAAAACTCTAACAAATCGTCTTCACGCTATTTGGAGAAAGGCAATTACTTCAGCTTGCGCAACTTATCACTGGGGTATTCCATACCGGAGAAGTTATGCGGGAAACTGGGCTTGCAACGGGTCAACGTCTCTTGCAGTGCTGATAATCTATTCACGCTTACCCCATTCTCGGGGGTATCTCCCCAATTGTCGGACAGCAGTACCGACGGTTATGCAGGTACTATCTATCCGTTGAGCAGAAGAATCGTGTTCGGCCTTAATGTTTCATTCTAAAAAATCACGTCATATTATGAAAATCAAACATATCGTATCTTGCTTTTTCGTTTCTCTGATCGGACTTTCGGCTTGCTCCATAGAGGAACTCCCCTACAACCAACTGACAGAGGACGAGCTGGATGGCAGTTATGAATCTCTGCTGTCTGCCACCCGTGGTAACTATGCCGTATTTAAACAGACAGCCTTCCACCAGGGGTGGCACTATGCAGGCGAGTTGGCCAGTGATAACGTTTCGTTGAGCGGAGTGTCGTCGGATGCATTAATGTATATCTACAACTACCAGCGCATCACGGACAACTACCATATGTCGAACATGTGGGGATGGGCCTACCGCTCCATCATCAACTCCAACAAAATACTTGAGAAAGCACAGGAAGGAGAGAGCAAAGAGATGGACCAGCTGATTGGTGAAAACTACTTCCTCAGAGGATGGCTGGAATTTGTACTGGTCAATGTCTTCGGTCGTCCTTACAATCAGTCACCGGAAACCAACCTCGGGATTCCCCTGAAACTGACGGCAGACATAAACGACTATCCAATGCGCTCCACCGTAAAGGAATCTTACGAGCAAATCCTGAAAGACCTGAAGAAAGCAGAAACACTGCTGAATTCGGAGTCGAACATCTACGCCGGTCCCAGTGCAGCCAAGGCTCTGTTGTCACGCGTCTATCTGTACATGGGTAACAATAAGCTGGCTGCCGAATACGCTACCGAAGTAATCGAAAGTTCAGGACGTACTTTACTGGAAGGAGAAGCTTATGCTACAGCCAATGTTTTGGTACCGGAAGATAATCCGGAAATCATCTTTGCCATCCGTTGTACTAAAGATAAAGACGACTACGGTTGGAACTCTATCGGAGGCTTTTATGCCAATATCGATGGGGTAGGCTGGGGAGAGTTGTATGCTTCCGAACCACTCCGGGATGCGTATGCGGAATATCCGGAGGACTTGCGCTCACGATATATCGTTCCGCAATACCTGAAAGATGACGAGACAGGTGAATATCGTAAAGAATTTATCTATATCGAATCCTCCGAAGAAGATGGAGTCCCCAGAAAGTATTACCGCTGGAACGAAATCATAGAAGAAAACGGAAACTACCGGATCAAAGATGCCTATTTGTCGAAGTATGAATACAAAGACACACTGACCATGAAGCAGGATGCCGGAGGCTATTACGTAGAATCGAGACTGAAATCGGGTAAAGACAATCCCACCCCGGGCACATACGAAAAACATTACGTGACCATCCAAAATCTGATGGCAAAACGCAATGACTATCCGAAGTACTACGTATACAAATGCTCCAAACAAGAAAACCAACCCCAGCTGTGGTCACCAACTGTTCTCCGTCTGGGCGAAATGTACCTGAACCGTGCGGAAGCCTATGCCAAAGAACCGGCATTGGGTGATGCTTTGGCAGACCTCAACGTAATCCGTACCCGGGCACACATACCCGCACTTTCGGCCGGTGACATGAAACCCGGTAAAACCATGTTGGAATATGTATTGGAGGAACGCCGCAAGGAGTTGGCTTTCGAAGGACATCGCCGCTTCGACATCTTCCGCAACGGACTGACCATGAACCGTACCTATCCGGGCACTCACGACCGTGGAGCCGCAACTTCGGTCCGCCTGACCATTTCAGCTGACGATCCGGCAGCAATCGAATTCATCCCTCAACGTGAGATCGATTCATATCCGGGAGTCTTGGAACAGAATCCATAAAGGGAGAAACATCCGGTGAACCCTTGTCCGAGTATACGAGGGTCTACCGGATAAAAAGAAGATATAGAGATAACCTGAACAGTTCATTTAACAAAAATAAAAACGACATGAGAAACATCCAACGAACCATCCTTTGGATAGCCGGGCTACTCTTTTGCCTGCCATCCTCCAGTTCAAACCCAGTAGTCATAGGCAATAGCCGTTTTACCTTTATCACCGACCATCTGGTACGTATGGAATACGCACAGCAGGGAAAGTTCCTGAACGACTCTACCCTCTTCGCTGTAGACCGTACCCCCAGATGTACCGAAGTAAAAGTAGAGCGTAAAGAAGGCAACCGTTACATCATGACCACTCCCGCCATGCGTGTCGAGTATTACAATGACGGATTTCCCTTCGGACAAACCAACTTGTTTGTCTATTTCCGAAACGGAGACTCCCCTAAAGAAAAACGTTGGTACATAGCCAGCCGCCAAAGCCGGAATCTATTGGGAGCAGTGACAACGCTTGATGACGTAGAAGGTCCCATCGACCGCCAGGAAGGGTTATTGAGCCGGGACGGCTGGTATCTTATTAACGATACCGGTAAGGAAGTCCTAAAAAACGGATGGGTGGCGACACGTGACCGTAACCATGTTCAGGATCTGTATTTGTTTGTTTACGGTAATGACTACAAGGCAGCCTTGAAATCACTTCAGACAGTCAGCGGACCATCACCGATGACCCGCAAATATGTACACGGATCTTGGTATTGCCGCTGGTGGAACTACACAGACGAAGATTATCGCCAGTTGGTACGGGAATATCGTGAACACGACTTTCCCCTCGATATCATGGTGTTCGATATGGGATGGCATACACAAAATGCCAAAGTCGGAACCGGACATGCCGGCACACGGGGTTGGACAGGCTATAGCTGGAACCGTAAACTGATTCCCGAACCGGAGAAACTGATAAAAGACTTCAAAGACGATCATATCTACGTAGTACTGAACGAACATCCACATGACGGCATCCGTCCGCACGAAGATAGTTATCAAGCTTTTGTACGAGATTTGGGAGTCGATACCCAGCAAACAGGTGTACCCCTGTTTGACGCAGGTAACCGTGACTATATGAATGCTTTCATGAAACATGCTCATCAGGAAAGTGATTCCATGGGAGTAGCCTTCTGGTGGCTCGACTGGCAACAAGATTATCTATATCCTCTGGTACGGGGAACAAATATGAAACATCTTCCCTGGATGAATCACATCTATTATAATTATTCGTCCGGTAACCACCTTCGCGGTGCAGGTTTCAGCCGTTGGGCCGGATGGGGCGACCATCGTCACCCGATTCAATTCTCCGGTGATGCTGTGGGCAACTGGAACTTACTCCGCTTTGAGGTCGACCTGACTACCACCAGCGGCAATGCAGGTTGTTTCTTCTGGGCACATGACCTTGGCGGATTCTACGACGGAACCGACCCGGAACTTTACACTCGCTGGACACAGTTCGGATTGCTGAATTCTTCACTCCGCATCCACTCGGTGTACGACGAAAAACTCGACCGCCGTCCCTGGCTCTGGGGCGTAGAAGCAGAAAAGGCAATGCACCGGATTTACCACCTACGCTCTCAACTGATGCCCTACATCTACTCTTCCGTCCGCCAATGCCATACAGATATGTTGCCACTTAACCGGGGAATGTACATTGAATATCCGGACGAAGAAAAAGCCTATCAGTATCCGGGACAATTTCTCTTCGGTGACCTCTTGTTGGGTGCTCCCATCACCGCCAAGGGAGAAGGAGAAAAAAAGATAGCCACACAAGAGGTCTGGCTGCCCGGTGGAACCGACTGGTATAATTTCTTCACCGGAGAAAGACAAGAAGGCGGACAAGTGATCAAAACGAAAAGCCCGCTGGAACAATTTCCATTGTTCATCAAGGGAGGTTGTCCTCTGCCGATGCAGCCTTATACGGAACGAATGTGTTCCACCCCGCTCACAGAATTGATCGTACGTTGTTATCCGGGCAAAGAAGGAGCAAACAATACTTATATCCTGTACGAAGACGACGGACTGACCCAAGACTACCTGCAAGGGAAGTATGCCACCACACGCCTCAACTATCAGAAATCAGGGGGACAGACGATCATCACTGTATCTCCGGTAGAAGGGACTTATGAAGGACAGCCCCGAAAACGTGCCTACCGGATCGAACTGCCGGGGATTCCGGTACAGGCCCGTGTGTCGGTAAACGGCAAAAAGGCTCGAACAACTCCCAATCAAGAATTAAACGGAGTTATCGTACCTATTAAGGTAATGGATATCCATAAACCGGTTGTAATCAAAATACAATAATAATACGGCCTTTTCCCACTCTCCTCCCCCCACAAAGCAGATTGGAAAAACCAATAGCAATTCCTACCCGCCAATTGGGAAAGTAGCGGGATAAGGCCCTCAAATAAAGTACAATGCTAAAAAGAACATTTATATTAATCGGCCTTGTCCTGAGTTTTTGTTCACTGCCAGCGCAAGAACTGATTCAGATTACGACACGCAACACAGCACTTGTTTTCAGGGTTGCCAATCAGTCACTAAGACAAGTTTATTATGGCCCACGCCTGGCAGACACCGATGTATTACAGAAACAGGGCAATAACTTTCCGGCATATTCGACTTATGGAATGGGAGAACAAAACGAAGTGGCCCTTCATGCAGTACATGCAGACGGTAATACCTCTACACTACTGAACTTTGAAAACGTGAAACAAGAGTCTCCGGAACCCGGCATAACACTGACTACGATTTCACTGAAAGACCCGCTATATCCTTTTCAAGTGAAACTTTTCTATAAGGCATACGAAGAGAGCGACCTTATAGAACAATGGACTATATATCAGCATACTGAAAAGAAACCGGTAACACTTTACCAGTTTGCTTCCGCACAGCTCTCCTTTAAGTCTTCCTCCTACCGACTCACTCACTTTGCCGGTGACTGGGCCGGAGAATGCAACATGAGTGAAGTAGAACTGACAGAAGGCATCAAAGTGATAGATTCCAAATTAGGAACCCGTGCCACATTCTTTGCTCATCCCATGTGTCTGCTATCCCTGAACGGACGGATGACTGAAGACAATGGAGAAGTGATAGGGATGGCTCTGGCATGGCCTGCCAACTTCAAGTTGGAGTTTGAAAAAAACAACAATCAGGAACTCCGTGTACTTGCCGGAATGAATCCGTACGCATCACACTACAAACTTAAAAAAGGAGATGTATTCCAAACTCCTTCGTTCCTCTACACATACAGTACAAAAGGAAACGGACAGGTCAGTCGTAATTTCCACCGTTGGGCACGTAAATATGGTTTACGCCACGGAGAAAATTCACGTTATACCCTGATGAACAACTGGGAAGCCACTTACTTCAACTTTAACGAACCCAAACTGAAATCAATTATAGAAGATGCTGCAGGGATGGGCTTCGAACTCTTCCTGCTGGACGACGGATGGTTTGGACAGAAACATCCCCGCAACAATGATGACGCAGGACTTGGCGACTGGGTGGTAAACAAAGAAAAACTTCCCAACGGACTGGGATGGCTGGTAAAACAATGTACGGATAATGATATCAAGTTCGGTATCTGGGTGGAACCCGAAATGGTAAACCCCCAAAGTGAACTATTCGAAAAACATCCTGACTGGGTAATCCAGCAACCGGAACGTGAACATATTCTCTTTCGCCGGCAACTGGTACTCGACCTGTCGAATCCCGAAGTACAAGAGTTTGTATATAAGAGTGTACACGACATTCTGAAAGATAACCCTCAGATAGCTTTTGTGAAATGGGACTGTAACCGTGCTGTAACCAACCCGGGATCCACTTATTTACCTGCCGACGAACAGTCACACATATGGATCGAATACGGACGGGGATTACTGAATGTTTTTAAGAAAGTACGCGATTCACATCCCGACGTACACTTTATGCTTTGTTCTGGTGGAGGAGGCCGTCTGGATTACGGTTCACTGCGCTACTTCGAGGAATACTGGCCCAGCGATAATACCGATGCCTTGCAACGTATCCTTATTCAATGGGGCAATTCACAGTTCTTTCCCTCGATAGCAATGTGTTGCCATGTTTCTGCCAGTCCGAATCATCAGACCGGGCGCACTACTCCACTGAAATTCCGCTTTGACGTAGCTATGCAGGGAGCTTTGGGAATGGATTTACAACCGTCCACCATGAATGAAAAAGAAGTAATCTTTGCCAAAGAGGCTATCAAGACTTACGAAAGTATCCGTAACATAGTGTTTACAGGCGACCTGTACCGTATTTTATCTCCTTACGAAGGTAACCGCACCTCCATGATGTATGTATTGCCGGACAAGAGTCGTGCCGTATTCTATGCTTACCAATTAAAATCACATATCGGTGAAGTTAGTGCTCCGATGCGTTTCAAAGGTCTGATTCCCGACAAGAAATACAACGTGAAAGAATTGAACATCTATCCGGGAAGCCGTGCTGCAACAGGGTCAGCCAACGGACAATCTTTCAGTGGCGATTTCCTGATGAATCAAGGCTTGCCTATTGGTTTATCCGGTGATTACAGTAGCGCTGTCATTGAGTTGGAACAGCAGTAGCCGACAAGAGGTTGTTTCATAACTCACCACAGATTACACAGATTTACATAGATAAATATTATTGGTTATCAGTAGATTTAAAATCGTTTTGTGTAAATCGGTGTAATCTATGGTGAATACGAGTTTTGACACATTTACATTTGCAGTAATAGCAATCCGGCTATAAGTGTTTATTATTGATCGATTCCAAATGAAGCCACAATGATATTTTTTTCATCCAAAGAATTAGGATTACGAACCGTTATCCCATATTCGCCCACCGGCTTTTCTTTCAATGTGATCAGATAAGAACTTTCTCCATATTTTTTAGCTGTATACGGAAGTAGTTCCAGATTATTGCTAGAGGCTCCTCCAAATGTACTCAAAGAAGATAACTCGGCCTTACGTACCTTCTTACCCGTTTCGAACTGAAAGATATTAATAATAGACATTGGATCGGTATTGTTGTCCACAGCTCTCACAATCAACTTAAAATCATCTCCCTGATGTAATCGTACCTGAGCGCTAGGACCATCTACATTTATCTTTGTTTTCACTTTACCCATACCTACCAAATATACCGAAGCATTGGCTTTTGTTTTGATTTTAACAGTAGCTTTTTCCAGCGGAGTCGTGCTGTTATCCGGATTTAACACTAACACCTCACCTATAAAATCAGGTTCGGTAACCGTCTCTTGTGCATAACTACCTGTACAGAACAGAATGCTTATCAAAAATAATAATTTAATTCTCATACTTGTCGTTGTTTTTAAATTAAAATAATCTACAATTATATCTATTATTCACAATTTTTCCTATAAGAGTCAGTTACATTATTTCTCAAATCCGGCAAGTTCTTTCTTCACAATCCAATATCCAACTCTTGACTCTGAAATACCCGGCTTCACTTTATGGTTACATATCAACTCGTCATCCACTATCGCAGATTCTAAATAATAAAAACAACAGGCGTCATCTCCATCCAATTTACGGGCCAATTCTATGATATGTGTAGATATCAAAAAACGGCTATATGCCTTTGCTTTCAACACCTCTGCTACGGCAACCGATGCCTCAAAAGCATCCCGCGCATTGGTTCCCCTAAACAATTCATCGAAAAGTACAAAACAGTGATGCCCCTTGTTAATCTGTTCCAGCACCTCTTTTACTCTCAATACTTCCGCATAGAAATGGCTGCGACCATCTCTCAGAGAATCCGGCAGATTGATAGAAGTAAAAATACCATCGAACATAGGGCAAACCATCGAGGAAGCCGGTACCGGAAATCCGGCATGAGCCAACCATACAGCAGATGCTATTGCCTTCAAAGTCGTGGATTTACCCGCCATATTCGACCCGGTAAAGATACAGATATTCCCATTCTCCATCTCCCAATCGTTCGCTACAGCATCTTTCACTTGCGGATGATAGAAATTGCACAGCATAAACTTGCTATCATTAGTAAAAGAAGGAAAGCACCAACCTTTCGTCACTGCTGTCCGATGCATGGTACGAATGGCATCCAATTGATATACAATAGAAAGAAGAGCTGCAATGGTATGATTTCGTCGATAACGGAAAATGTAATCCAAACGGTCGGTCCGGTAAAAGCTATCTTCCTGCCCGCAGGAATCAACCATTTTTCCCAATTCTGTAGCCTGATAGATCTCTGAAATAGTGGCGGCAATGTTACGGATCAACCGGGGAGAGAGTTCCGTCACATGATCTGCAAAAGTTTTCAGCTCCAACAAAACGTTTTCAAGCAACTTCGTCCCCCTACGGATGACATAACGCTCGGGAGTAGCCCTGAAATGCCGGAAGATATATGAAAAGGCAGATTCCAAATAGCTCACTCTCGTCGGACGATCTCCCTGGCTGAGATAAAACTCAATGAAATCCAGTTCTTCCCTACAAATACGTATCTCCGGAAAGTCCGGATAGCGGATCGCTTCCTGCCTTTCGTGCAATGCTTTCCAATCAGAC
The DNA here is from genome assembly GCF_000025985.1 of Bacteroides fragilis NCTC 9343. Classification (NCBI taxonomy): domain Bacteria; kingdom Pseudomonadati; phylum Bacteroidota; class Bacteroidia; order Bacteroidales; family Bacteroidaceae; genus Bacteroides; species Bacteroides fragilis. Next base: position 573,136 of record NC_003228.3, on the reverse strand, counting down.
AAAGGGTGAACCAGCCACTCTTCCAGACACCTCTTTCCTCCATCACTTTCCGTCATGTCAAAGAGCGAGAAAAGAGTTTTCTCGCCATACGTACTTTCCACAATTCCTAAGTCATTGAGGGTCTGTCGATCTGTTCGCAACTTTTTCACGGTACCTCCTATGATAGATTTCCCAAAGATATAATATTTTTCCGGGAATAGCACTATTCATCCTCCGGGAATTGTATAACTTTGCAGCCGATAAATCCATAGTTTACATATTGAAATGGGAAAATATCGCACGAAAGGGAGCATTGCTCTCATCATTACAGGAAGTGTCCTGATCCTCGTACTGGCAGGTTTATATCTGAGGCGTAACGGAATTCTCTGCCGGACGGCCGACAAACGAATACTATATGCCGAACAAAAATACGGATTATCTATCTGCTATGAGGACCTGCGAATGAAAGGATTAAACGAAATCGAACTGAAAAATCTCTCTATAGTTCCCCGCAACCGGGATACCCTTCTCACCCTGCATACTTTGAACATGCACCTCAACTTTTGGAAATTGATTCGGGGAAAAATTGAAGTGCGTAATGTAACCGTCGACCAACTGAAGGCCTCATTTATAAAAGCAGACAGCATGGCGAATTATGATTTTCTCTTCTTGAAAAGAAAACGAGAGACTTCATCCGGACAGGTTCAGACCGACTATGCCCACAGAATAAACCGGATACTGAATCTTTTCTATGGCTTCCTGCCGGAAAACGGGACCTTGTGTCAAATAGACATTACTGAACGGAAAGACCGTAACTTCGTAAACATCCATATTCCCAAACTAACGGTCCGGCAAAATCATTTTCGCTCGGATATCGAAGTACATGAAGACTCGACAACCCAACATTGGACCACCTGCGGAAAAGTAAACCGAAGCAGCCATACCCTGAAAGCAGAACTCTATGCACAACAGAACAACAAAATCATCCTACCCTACCTCAAACGCCGTTTCGATGCCGATATTCGTCTGGATACCCTGACTTATAGCCTGACAAAATCGGAAAAGAATGGCGGACAGGTTCAGTTGACCGGGCAAGCGGCTGTCAGTGGACTCGAAGTATATCACAAGGCTCTTTCTCCTGAAACGGTCAATTTGGATCGTGGTCAAGTATCTTACCGGATTCTTGTAGGCAAAGAATCCGCCGAACTGGATAGTACTACTGTGGTACAGTTCAATCAAATGCAGTTTCACCCTTACCTGAAAGCCGAAAAGAAAAAACAGCAATGGCATTTCACAGCAGCCGTAGACAAACCCTGGTTTCCGGCAGACCAATTGTTCGGTTCACTTCCCAAAGGATTATTCAGTAACCTGGAAGGTATAAAGACAAGTGGCGAATTGGCCTATCACTTTTTTCTAGATGCAAATTTTGCCCTGTTGGACAGTCTGAAATTGGAATCGGAACTGAAGGAAAGGAATTTCTGCATTGTAAACTACGGGGTCACAGATCTTGGTAAAATGTCGGAAGAATTTATCTATACGGCTTACGAAAACGGCCAACCGGTACGTACTTTTCCAATCGGCCCTTCCTGGGAACATTTCACACCATTGGACAGCATCTCTCCGTTGTTGCAAATGTCTGTGATGCAAAGTGAAGACGGAGCTTTCTACTTCCACCGGGGATTCCTTCCTGAAGCCATGCGCGAAGCGTTGATACAAGATCTGAAAGTGAAACGTTTTGCCCGCGGAGGGAGTACCATCACCATGCAGTTGGTGAAAAACGTATTTCTGAATCGAAACAAAAACATAGCCCGTAAACTGGAAGAAGCTCTGATTGTCTGGCTGATAGAAACAGAACGCCTTACCTCCAAAGAACGAATGTACGAAGTATATCTGAATATAGTAGAATGGGGACCGCTCGTTTATGGGGTGCAGGAAGCAGCAACCTATTATTTTAAAAAGCGACCGTCTCAACTGACAGCCGAAGAATCTATTTTTCTGGCTTCCATTATTCCAAAGCCGAAGCATTTCCGGAATTCGTTTAACAATGATATGCAACTGAAGGAGAGCCTGGAAGGCTATTACCGTTTAATAACCGAACGATTAGTGAAAAAAGGAATCATCAGTGAAGTGGCAGCCGACAGCATCCGCCCGGAAATTAATGTAACCGGCGAGGCAAAGAAAGATCTGCAAAGAGACAGCATACAATAGTTTGCCAAAGCCTCGAAGCCAAGACAAGAGGTAGATGTTCTGACCTCTTATCCTGACTGGTTCAACTCCTGAAATTTTAAAGAAATAATACGGAAACAGAAAGGAAAGGCAAATAGCACTTATCTTTCTCTGTTCCCCCTCTCTGCAGAGCGGGATGAAGTACTACGGCTATTGCTACGTTTGCTATCCGTACGCTCCGGTGTTACTCTATGAGGAGTAGATATGTTTTCACTCTTCCGGACAGTATTCGTCCTCCGGTTATTTTCCGTACTTCTGGTTTCTCTGCCGGTACGGGTAGCATTCCCAGGAGTCACTCTGTTGTTATCCCGTGAAGATGAGCTTTCTCTTTGGGACACTCCTCTTCTCACCTCATCTCTCCGTCCCGAATTGGAACGTATGGTTACCGATCCGAAATCGGAACGGCGATGCGTGTTATAATTTCGATGATCTCTTATACTGTGCGAACCCGAATAGAAATCATGTCGATAGCGTCCGCGATAATAGCTGTTATGATAATGAGTACGATAGTGTCCACCGCAATAGCTGTTATAGTGGTACGGTTTGCCAAAGTAGAAATGATTATGGTTTGTATACCGAATATAGATACGGAAACTCCAACTGCCACCACTGGCATAAACCGGTCGATAAAAATAATCGACCCCTATAAAACGGCGATACTGTGAAGCAGTCAGCACCCAACGCAAATCATCATTACGAATGTCCAGGGTACGATAATATTTATCGAGTGCCCACTCTTCTCCCCTTATCACATCGTCCATCAGATAACGAATGGAGTAAATAAAATCGTAATTGATTTCGTATACATCATTATATTGCCCTGTGCTCAGGTTCAGTTCATAGGCCATCTTATCGGTCAGGAAACGAGTCTCCTTGCGAATGCGGCTATTGCTCATGGCTGCCATACTCACACTGCTTATAGCAGTGATTCCTATGACCAAAAAGAATATCAATATTCGTTTCATATCTTAAGTCTATTTAATTCTATTATAGTTCCTCACAAAGTTCTTCACTGTATCCTGATTCGACAGAAAATCCAATCCGTCTATTGCTGCGGAAAAATTATCTTTATCCACTACGCTCGGATAAAGTATCTTCAGTACCTTAGTCCGATCATCATCAAAGCTATAAAGTTTTATCAATCTGCAGCATTGCTCTGATGTAAATCCGGTAGAGCGGGTTGCTTTCTCAATGAAATCTGTCCGGTCCGAATCAAAAGTTTTACTCTTTACATCATTTAAAAAGCGGGCAAACTCATCGTTTCTCATGGCTCTATAGTCACAAGCGGGAGCTATGTCCGAAGCAGTGACTGTACCACCTATGCCTAAAGAAAAGGAAGGGGCAGGAGGAGCAGTCGGTGCACCGTCTCTAAATGAATCCAACCCAACAACACGGTTGTCGATAAAGTTAACACAAATCACCGAATGCCCTGCTTTGGAAAGATACCCGCGATATTCCCACTCTTCCATTGCTCCATCAAAGCGTCTGTAATTGGGCTTTCCAAGAATCGTCTTCACTTCCTGTTGTGTCATTCCTTTCTGGATACTCATTAGCTGACTGTTTTTGAAGTTTATGATCAAGCCTGCACAACTACTCATAACAACAAGCAAGATTAATATCGCCGAAACATGTATTTTTTTCATAATTCTTATAGGTTTTAGTTACGTTGATTATGGTATTTTCTCACAAATTCGTTCATCTTGTTTTTATCCGACTGAAAAGTCAGGCTTTCGATGACCAGATAGAAATTGGGTTTATCAACAATCCGTGGATACATAGCCTGCATCAGTTTTATCTTTTCACTATCGAAACTGAACAGATTTACTAATTGGAGACATTGGTCGGAAGTGAAGCCTGTCGAAACAAGTGTAGTTTCAATCAGCTTGTTACGGTCTGAGTCGAAATGTTTGTCTTTCACAGTTCTCAGAAAACGGTCGAACTCTGTACGGTTCATCACTACATCATAGCCGGGACGCACCGGACGATCGGGACAGAAATCAGGACGATCATTATAGCCCACCCGAATATTCCTGATATTCATACCGGGATTTGAGACCCATTCCTGAAACAGCAAGTCGCCTTTCACACTTTGTCCGGTACGTGGTATATAACGTACTGCATATACTTCTATCCGGTGCCTGCCCGAATAATTAGCAATGAAACAAGTCTCCGTCGGAGTGCAGATTTGCTCGCCATCCACAAAGACAAGAATCGCTTCACCTGAGCTTTGGATATTTATTCCGCTGATTCTTCCGGCTTGTGCAACAAATGCAACAAACAAGAAACAAAGAGTTATGATTACTTTTCGCATGTCGTTTAGTTTTTATTGTTTCTAATATCACAAAAATAGGGTGAGGAAACTCCCCACCCTAATGATTCTATCTATTCATACGTAGGGTTTTCCCTATTCAACTTAGGGACGTACCAACTCGATGCCGTCTTCATGAAGAAGAATCAGACGCTTCTTGTACAAATCGCCAACGGCCTTCTTGAATGTCTTCTTACTAACACCGAACGTGTCATAAATCTCCTCGGCAGGACTCTTATCTGTAAGTCCAATCCATCCCCCATGCTCTGTGATGTAGCGATGAAGTGTCTTTGAAAAATCATCTATCTTTTCAAAGCCCGGCTTCTGGAGAATCAGATCTATCTTGCCATCTTCGCGTACCTGCTTGACGTATGCTTTCAGTACATCGCCGGTATGTAAAGTCTGAAATATTTCACTATCATACAGCAAGCCGCTATACATATTCTCAATAATAGCCTTAAACCCGAGGTCTGTCTTCTGCCAGATAAGGATGTTCACTTCTTCACCAGGCTGATAAGAAGCTTTCTCTTTAGATAAGTAACGGTCTACTTTGGCCGAAGCTACGATCCGGAAACTTTCATCATCAATATGGGCATGGATAACGTATTTATTCCCTACCTGCATCTTCATCTTCTGCTCGCTGAAAGGGACAAACAGATCCTTCATCAATCCCCAGTTAAGAAAAGCTCCGAACTGGTTGACCCACGATACTTCCAGGCAGGCAAACTCCCCTACTTGTACCAAAGGTGTCAATGTAGTAGCTATTAACCGTTCTTCATTATCCAGATAAAGGAAGACGTTCAACCAGTCTCCCAACTTACAATCTTCGGGTACATAGCGGGTGGGCAACAGGATTTCTCCCTCTTCTCCCCCATCCAGATACATACCGAAATCGACCTGCTTGACTACCTCAAGCTGGTTGAATTTTCCTAATTCAATGCTCATAATCTTCATTCTGTTTACTGCAAAGATAAATAAAAAACAGACGTAAGAATGATTAGCCGCCGAAAAACATATTGCCGCATCTGCTTGTTATCATTGGCAAATGATAACTTTTCATTATAGCGCAAAACTTTTTTCGATAAACAACCTGCACATAAACAAGTTATCTTTGCATCGGAAACAAAAAAACAAAGCAATTGTCGAATTAAAAAAGATATAAATTATGGAATTCTTAACCAACGAAAAACTTACGATTGTAGGAGCTGCCGGAATGATTGGCTCTAACATGGCACAGACTGCCTTAATGATGAAACTGACTCCGAACATCTGCCTGTACGACCCCTATGCACCCGCTTTGGAAGGCGTGGCTGAAGAGTTGTATCACTGTGCGTTCGAGGGGGTAAACCTGACCTACACTTCAGACATCAAAGAAGCTTTGTCGGGAGCCAAATACATTGTGTCCTCCGGTGGTGCTGCCCGTAAAGCAGGCATGACCCGTGAAGATTTACTGAAAGGTAATGCAGAAATCGCCGCCCAGTTTGGTAAAGATATCCGCCAATATTGCCCGGACGTAAAACATGTGGTTGTCGTATTCAATCCTGCCGATATCACCGGATTGATTGTCTTACTCTATGCCGGACTGAAACCGTCACAAGTATCAACATTAGCAGCTTTGGACAGTACACGTCTGCAAAACGAACTAGTGAAATACCTTCATATTCCCGCATCTGAAATAGTAAATTGCCGTACGTATGGCGGACACGGAGAACAGATGGCCGTATTCGCTTCTACCACCAAAGTACAAGGTGAAGCGCTTACTAAAATTATAGATACTCCACGTATGCCTATGCAGGATTGGGAAGACCTGAAAATACGCGTCATCCAAGGTGGAAAGCATATCATCGACCTGCGCGGGCGCTCTTCATTCCAAAGTCCGGCCTATCTGTCTATCGAAATGATTGCAGCAGCCATGGGCGGACAACCTTTCCGCTGGCCGGCAGGAACGTACGTATCCGACAAAAAGTTCGATCATATCCTGATGGCAATGGAGACTTCTATCACGAAAGAAGGTGTGAGCTATAAGGAAATACAGGGAACTCCCGAAGAGCAAAAAGAAATGGAAGAGAGCTACGCTCACTTATGCAAGTTACGTGATGAAGTGATCGCTATGGGTATCCTTCCGGAAATCAATAAATGGCATGAACTGAACAAGCATATTAACTGATGACATCATACAAAGTTTAATTAGTTGGGATACTGCCTGTCTGCTACGTGCAGATGGGCAGTATTTTTTAGGCATACTTATTCCTGAACAGTTATTTTGGCTTACTTTCGTCAGCTGCCTCCAATTGTTTATAATACTCCTCTTTCTCTTTGTTCTTTTTTTGAATCAGGCTGGTGACATAAACCGTAAAGATCGGGAACATCATCATACCCAGTGCCGCCAGCAACACCGAAAGTACACGTCCCGTCACGGTGACAGCAATAATATTGGAACCTACCGTAGTCACATCCATAAATGCCCACCAAAGCGCATCTCCGTAACCGGTCACCAAGGGATTGACCTTGTGTTCGAGTACAAAAAAAGCCAGGCTTGAAAAGTAAACAGTAGCAAGCAACATAGTCAGATAGGAAACAAACAGTCCGGAAGCCTTATTATAAGTAAGCCACCCCACCACAATAGCCATCGCATAGCCGCCCCGGACCAAAGGAACAAAACGAATCATATAAGTCACTTCGGGTGAAAAAGTCCATCCCATATAGGATATAATATTCTGGTAAGGTATCGCCACCAACAAAAAGATGAAATGCGTACTAAGATAGTGCCACTTATTTTTCGAAAGAAACAACTCGAGAATGAAATCAAACAGAAATAAGACACAAATCCATAGCTGAACTTTCATATAAACCGATTGGGTATAAAAAGGGATACCCTTAAACGTATCTATCGAGATGCTGATGACCAGAAACAGGGAAAGCAGCAGGATGATGACATGTAAAATGCCGTAAATCCCTTTCTTCCGCAAAGCAAAATCAGAAAGAGCCATTTTCATAAGCGCTGATATTTTATAGGTTATTTTATTATGCAGAAGGAACAAGAGTCCTACACGATTTGTTTGATACCCACCCGGATTCAATAGAGGAACCGGTGATTTCACTCTTCACCGATGTTAATTAACCAAGTTTGACGTTAGTAAACTAAAACATCTCACGTTAAACGTTGTTATAGACACTGACTTAAAAATATTTTTCACTTAAAACCTTAACTTATGGCAAATATTAAACAAGCAGTGAAACTAGGGGTATTCACCCTGGCGATCATGAACGTAACGGCAGTAGTATCCCTACGCGGACTTCCTGCCGAGGCCGTATATGGAATGAGTTCGGCCTTCTATTATCTTTTCGCAGCTATCGTATTCCTTATTCCGACATCACTCGTTGCGGCGGAATTGGCTGCCATGTTCCAGGACAAACAGGGTGGTGTGTTCCGTTGGGTAGGCGAAGCGTATGGAAAGAAATTGGGATTCCTTGCCATCTGGGTACAATGGATTGAAAGTACGATCTGGTATCCGACTGTATTGACATTCGGTGCTGTATCTATCGCTTTCATCGGAATGAATGATACACACGACATGACACTGGCCAGCAACAAATACTATACACTGGCCGTTGTGCTTATCATTTATTGGCTGGCTACCTTCATCTCACTGAAAGGAATGGGATGGGTAGGTAAAGTAGCTAAAATAGGCGGTATGGTGGGAACCATCATCCCCGCTGCCCTGCTGATTATCCTGGGTATTGTTTACTTGGCATCCGGAGGGCATTCCAACCTTGACTTCCATAGCAGCTTCTTCCCCGACCTTACGAATTTCGATAACGTGGTATTAGCGGCAAGTATCTTCCTCTTTTATGCCGGTATGGAAATGGGCGGTATCCACGTAAAGGATATGCAAAACCCTTCAAAGAACTATCCGAAAGCAGTATTTATCGGTGCACTTATTACTGTAATCATCTTCGTCTTGGGTACATTCTCACTAGGTATCATTATCCCGGCCAAAGATATCAGCCTGACACAGAGTTTACTTGTTGGCTTCGACAACTATTTTAGATATATCCATGCATCCTGGTTATCACCGATCATCGCCATTGCTCTTGCATTCGGTGTGTTGGCAGGTGTATTGACATGGGTTGCCGGTCCGTCCAAAGGTATCTTTGCCGTAGGTAAGGCCGGTTATATGCCTCCGTTCTTCCAGAAAACCAATAAATTGGGTGTACAGAAAAATATCCTGTTCGTTCAGGGTGGTGCTGTTACCGTATTGAGCCTTCTGTTTGTGGTTATGCCTTCCGTACAGAGCTTCTATCAGATCTTGTCACAGCTGACAGTTATTCTTTATCTGGTGATGTACTTACTTATGTTCTCCGGTGCCATCTACCTGCGCTATAACATGAAGAAAGCTAACCGTCCGTTCCGTATCGGTAAAAAAGGTAACGGCTTGATGTGGATTGTCGGCGGCCTCGGCTTCCTCGGTTCATTACTGGCGTTTATCCTCAGCTTTATCCCGCCCAGCCAGATTTCTACAGGTAGCAACACGGTATGGTTCTCTGTATTGATTATCGGTGCTTTGGTTGTTGTGATTGCTCCGTTTATCATTTATGCAGCTAAAAAGCCATCATGGGCTGACCCGAACAGTACTTTCGAACCGTTCCACTGGGAAACACAAGCTAAACCACAAGTTGCTCCGGCAACAACAACTACCGCCGGTCCGGCAACAAGCAGCGCTACCACTATCGGTAGTACAACTTCTGCCCCATCGACAGGTTCCGGCTCTGTTTCATCCGATAAGGACACCCCACAGAAACAAAGTTAAAAGTGTATCTATCTACCTGAATGAAAGAGGTTGTATCCGAAAGTTTATTCTATATTCTACCGGATACAACCTCTTATTTTTCATAAATCTGCTCAGGATTTCAAAGGAAGGGTAAACCAGAAGGTAGATCCTTTTGTCACTTCCGATTCGACTCCCATTTCTCCCCCCAGATTCTGTACGATAGTTTGTGAAAGAGTCAGTCCCAGCCCTGTTCCGGGTACTTCATGGTCCAATTTGGTAAATCGGTCGAATATTTTATCCTGTTCTCCGGCAGGAATGCCAATACCTGTATCAGAAACATAAAAGTAAATCTCGTCCTCTCCTTGGGGACGACATCCGAAACAAATCTCCCCACTGTGGGTAAACTTCATCGCATTATGTACCAGATTTGTGATTATCTGTACGATACGATGTTGCTCGGAATAAATGATCCATTCATCTGTTCCTGCCTTACAAATCAGTTTAATTTCGGGCTTGTCTTTCAGACGTATGTTTAAAATGCCATGCAGAGCACATAATAAATCGTTTACATCAAATTCGGAATAATGGAAATCCAGACTACCCGACTCTATTTTTGAAAGGTCGAGTACATCCGTCACTATCTGCAATAAACGATCATTGTTTTCCGCTACAATATCCAGATACATCTTTTTTTCCGTATCATCATCCGCAGAAGCCAACAAACCGGAAAAACCGACAATCGCATTCAGTGGGGTACGAATTTCATGACTCATATTAGCTATAAAAGCAGATTTCAACTTTTCGGCAGAAACAGCGTTCTCTTTTTCAATATTCAGCAACCGCTGCATATTCTTCAATTCAGTAATATCATAGACAGTCAGTAACATCTGTTCGTGACCTTCATTATTCAAGTAAGTACCCGAGACAGAAACATCACAAGGAATAATCTGTTGATGATCCGAACTGAGCAGCCTCATGGATGCTTCTAATTTATGAAAACCCTTTTTATGGCAGAATGCATTCTCAATAGTATGGCGAATCATGCAATTTTCGCAATTTTTATGTGCCCCGCATCCTCCGCCACTACGAACAGCGTTTTTACAATTCAGTAGATCACCGACTCTACCGGAGGACTCAGGCTCTTCTGAGATTCCACTCAAATCATAATAATTGGTCCTTATCACCACCAAGTCACTATTTATCAAGATAAAGCAAGCGTTCATACTACGTAAAATCGTATCTGATTCCTTGGTTTGAGCCACCCATTCGTTCTTTTGCACACTTATCTTTCTCCACAAATACCAATATCTGGCACAAATAAAAAGAATAATGATTATAAAGACTCTAAAGATAATGTAGATCATCATATACTTCTAACTGGAAATCTTATTTGTTTTGTTTGTTATGAACATGTCCGCAGTTACCCGCTACATAATTTTGCGGTAAAGATAAGGAAATAGCATTATACATATAATAAAGACAAACGTTTATTTTATTGAGGATGACCACATTTTAAGAAACCTTTTCTTCCGGTTGCATCTATGCATATTCATACAGTCTCTAACCCAAAGATACTAAGTCTTACAGATTTTCATACATCTTCTTTGTCTGCTGTCCATTCCTAACTTCATTAATTCACCGACAGAAACGTATTAATATCATTTTCGTTGAAGAAAGACGTAAGATCATCGTAAAATCAAAACAAGAAAAAAGATTTCCACTCCCTTTGGACAAATATTTCATATTTTCTTTGCCAAACTATTGCAGTATTAAAAATTATACCTATCTTTGCACCCGCAATCACAAAGGTGCCATAGCTCAGTTGGTAGAGCAAAGGACTGAAAATCCTTGTGTCCCCGGTTCGATTCCTGGTGGCACCACTTTGCAAGTAGCGGAATGTAGCGCAGTTGGTAGCGCACTACGTTCGGGACGTAGGGGTCGGGCGTTCGAGTCGCCTCATTCCGACATTCGCACAAACAAGCCACTCTATTTGAGTGGCTTGTTTGTTTTTAAGAAAAAGAATCGGAATTAAAGGATTGTGGCTCAGTTTGAAAACTTGGGATCATACCTAAATTCTGAGAGAATTCCCGGATCAATCTAAATTCCTCTTTTTACTTTCACCCCAAAAATTACTCCCCCCCTAAATTATATATCACTTCCAATCCAAATTCTGCATATTTCTACATCACATGCTATTTTTATGTATAAAAAGAGTAAAAAAACAGCTTTTTATGCATACTATTTCCAAAATATTGCATACTTTTGCGTCGTTCTTAGAATAATTATACAAGATGAAGAAGAAAGCAAACCGGTTAGACGCCATCAAAATGATTATCTCCAGTAAGGAAGTAGGTTCACAGGAAGAACTCTTGCAAGAATTAGGTCAGGAAGGATTTGAACTGACACAAGCTACTCTTTCACGTGACCTGAAACAACTGAAAGTGGCCAAAGCCGCCAGCATGAACGGAAGATATGTATACGTATTACCCAACGACATCATGTACAAACGTGTCGGCGACCAGAGTGCCAGTGAAATGTTGATGAACAATGGCTTCATTTCCCTTCAGTTTTCCGGAAATATCGCAGTAATCAAAACTCGCCCCGGCTATGCCAGCAGCATGGCTTACGACATCGACAACCGTGAATCTGACACCATTTTGGGAACAATTGCCGGAGACGATACCATTATGTTGGTACTACGTGAAGGGGCAACGCCCACTGCCGTACGACATTTCCTGTCTCTCATTATTCCGAATATCAACTAACTAACAACAATTATACTCTATACTAAATCAACAATGGACACTCAACAAATAGATGTTATGGTAGCCGACGCCTCGCATGAGGTTTACGTTGACACTATTTTGGAGACAATCAGAAACGCAGCAAAAGTACGCGGAACCGGAATAGCAGAACGTACACACGAGTACGTAGCCACCAAAATGAAAGAAGGAAAAGCAATCATAGCTCTTTGCGGAGATGTATTTGCCGGATTTACCTACATTGAATCATGGGGAAACAAGCAATACGTTGCTACTTCAGGATTGATCGTACACCCTGACTTCCGGGGATTAGGACTGGCCAAACGTATCAAACAAGCCTCTTTCCAATTGGCTCGTTTACGATGGCCCAGAGCTAAAATATTCAGTCTGACCAGCGGCGCAGCCGTGATGAAAATGAATACGGAATTGGGATATGTACCGGTCACTTTTAACGAGCTGACCGACGACGAAGCCTTTTGGAAAGGATGTGAAGGGTGCATAAACCATGAAATACTGATGGCGAAGGACCGTAAATTCTGCATCTGCACCGCTATGCTATATGATCCGACAGATCCGCATAACATAAAAAAAGAACAAGAAAGAAATAACATTTAAAATATACAGCACTATGGAACAGAAAAAGAAAGTAGTGGTTGCATTCAGCGGAGGCCTCGATACCTCTTTCACTGTAATGTACCTGGCCAAGGAAAAAGGATATGAAGTGTATGCAGCGTGTGCCAACACAGGTGGCTTCAGCGAAGAACAACTGAAACAGAATGAAGAGAATGCCTACAAACTGGGTGCTGTGAAATATGTCACACTCGACGTCACTCAGGAATATTACGAAAAAAGTTTGAAATATATGATATTCGGTAACGTACTACGTAACGGTACCTATCCTATTTCTGTCAGCTCCGAACGTATTTTCCAGGCATTGGCCATCGCACGCTATGCGAAAGAGATTGGTGCGGAAGCCATTGCACACGGTTCGACAGGAGCCGGTAACGACCAGATTCGTTTCGACATGACATTCCTTGTCATGACTCCGGGCATAGAAATTATTACGCTGACCCGCGATATGGCACTCAGCCGTCAGGAAGAAATCGACTACTTGAACAAAAATGGCTTCGAAGCAGACTTTACAAAACTAAAATACTCTTATAATGTCGGACTATGGGGTACTTCAATCTGCGGCGGAGAAATTCTAGACAGTGCACAAGGATTGCCCGAAACGGCCTACCTGAAGCAAGTAACGAAAGAGGGAAGTGAACTTCTGCGCCTTGAATTTAAGAATGGTGAACTTCACGCCGTGAATGGAGAAGTGTTCGAAGATAAAATTGCCGCCATCCAAAAAGTGGAAGAGATAGGTGCTGCTTACGGTATTGGCCGTGATATGCATGTAGGTGATACTATCATCGGTATCAAAGGACGTGTAGGATTCGAAGCCGCCGCTCCAATGTTGATCATCGGTGCACACCGTTTCCTTGAGAAATACACATTGAGCAAATGGCAACAATATTGGAAAGATCAGGTAGCTAACTGGTATGGTATGTTCCTTCATGAAAGCCAATACCTGGAACCGGTGATGCGTGATATCGAAGCAATGCTTCAAGAATCACAACGTAATGTGAACGGTACAGCCATCCTTGAGCTCCGTCCGTTGTCATTCTCTACTGTCGGTGTAGAATCACAAGACGACCTGGTAAAGACCAAGTTTGGTGAATATGGAGAAATGCAAAAGGGTTGGACGGCCGAAGATGCAAAAGGCTTCATCAAGGTGACTTCTACCCCACTACGTGTTTACTATGCTAACCATAAGGACGAAGAGGTATGATAAAAGCAGGAATCATTGGTGGAGCAGGATATACAGCAGGCGAACTTATCCGCCTGCTTATCAATCATCCCGAGACTGAAATCGTATTTATCAACAGTACCAGTAACGCCGGAAACAAAATTACTGATGTACACGAGGGACTTTACGGAGAGTGTGACCTGGCTTTTACAGACGAACTTCCGTTGGAAGACATCGATGTACTGTTCTTCTGTACAGCCCATGGGGATACGAAGAAATTTATGGAAAGCCATAATATCCCGGAGGAACTGAAAATTATAGACCTTTCAATGGATTATCGCATAGCTTCACCGGATCATGACTTCATATACGGTCTGCCGGAACTAAATCGTCGTGCAACCTGCACAGCAAAGCATGTGGCTAATCCGGGATGTTTCGCAACTTGCATCCAGCTGGGACTGCTCCCACTGGCAAAACACCTGATGCTAAATGAGGACGTAATGGTAAACGCCATTACAGGAAGCACGGGAGCGGGAGTAAAACCCGGTGCAACCAGTCATTTCAGCTGGCGTAACAACAATATGAGTGTATACAAAGCTTTCGAACACCAGCACGTTCCTGAAATCAAGCAATCGCTGAAACAACTCCAGAACAGTTTTGATGCGGAAATTGATTTTATCCCTTATCGCGGCGATTTCCCCCGCGGCATCTTTGCCACTTTGGTAGTGAAAACAAAAGTAGCATTGGAAGAGATCGTACGCATGTATGAGGAATATTATGCCAAAGATTCGTTTGTCCACATCGTTGATAAAAACATAGATCTCAAACAGGTAGTAAATACCAATAAATGTCTGATTCACCTGGAAAAACACGGCGATAAATTACTGATCATTTCTTGCATCGACAATTTATTGAAAGGTGCATCCGGACAGGCTGTCCACAACATGAACCTGATGTTTAACCTGGAGGAAACGGTAGGCCTGCGCCTCAAGCCCTCTGCATTCTAAGAAGAAACAATGAACTTATTTGATGTATATCCACTTTTCGATATAAACATAATAAAAGGAAAGGGTTGTCACGTCTGGGACGAGAATGGAACCGAATACCTGGATCTTTATGGAGGCCATGCCGTTATCTCTATCGGACATGCTCATCCCCATTATGTTGACATGATTAGCAAGCAGGTGGCAACCCTGGGCTTCTATTCAAACTCCGTAATCAACAAGCTGCAACAACAGGTAGCCGAACGTCTCGGAAAAATATCCGGGTATGAAGATTATTCCCTATTCCTGATAAACAGTGGTGCCGAAGCAAATGAAAACGCGTTGAAACTGGCTTCGTTCCATAACGGACGTACCAAAGTGATCTCTTTTGGGAAAGCTTTTCACGGACGCACTTCACTAGCAGTCGAGGCCACAGATAATCCTAAAATTATAGCTCCGATCAATGCCAACGGACACATCACCTACCTTCCGCTAAATGACATAGAGGCTGCGAAAACCGAATTGGCAAAAGAAGATATTTGTGCTGTCATCATTGAAGGTATACAGGGAGTTGGCGGTATCAAAATACCGACTCCCGAATTCCTGCAAGAGCTCCGCAAAGCCTGTACAGAACACGGAACAATCCTGATTCTGGATGAAATACAAAGCGGTTACGGACGTAGTGGCAAATTCTTCGCTCACCAATATGCCGGAATCAAACCGGATATTATTACAGTTGCCAAAGGAATCGGAAACGGATTCCCGATGGCCGGAGTACTGATCAGTCCTATGTTTACACCCGTATATGGCATGCTTGGAACAACTTTCGGGGGCAATCATCTGGCTTGCTCGGCTGCATTGGCAGTAATGGATGTCATCGAACAGGAGAATTTAGTAGAAAATGCAGCCAACATCGGCTCCTATCTGCTGGAAGAACTGAAAAAATTCAATGAAATCAAAGAAGTGCGCGGATGCGGATTAATGATCGGAATGGAATTTGACCAACCGGTAAAGGAAATCCGGAGCCGCCTGATCCACGAACAAAAAGTATTTACCGGTGCCAGCGGTACGAACGTAATCCGATTGTTGCCTCCTCTCTGCCTCAGCAAAGAGGAAGCCGATGAATTCCTCGCCCGGCTAAGAAAAGTACTCGGTTAATAATCAGCATCCTTATAAGGAAAGTGAAAAAGTGAAAATACCTGCCACGTTTGCTCGTATTTTCACTTTTTACTTATACCTTTGTCAGAAACAGACTAAATAATTATATAATATGAAAGTAGCTATCATTGGTGCAGGAAATATGGGGGGCTCCATTGCCTGCGGACTGGCAAAAGGTAAGCTGATTCCGGCTTCCGATATAATAGTATCCAACCCCAGCATTGGAAAGCTGGAAGCACTAAAGAAAGAATTTCCTTCTATTGCTATCACTCGCAATAATGCTGAAGCTGCTACTGGTGCTGATATCGTGATTCTAGCTGTGAAACCTTGGCTGATCAGAGGTGTACTCCGAGAAATGAAACTAAGAAGCAAACAGATTCTGGTCTCTGTTGCTGCCGGTATCAGTTTCGAACAATTGGCTCATGATGTAGTAGAACCTGAAATGCCTATGTTCCGTATTGTCCCCAACACAGCTATCAGTGAATTACAGAGCATGACACTGATTGCTTCGCGAAATGCCGGCCAAGAATTAGAAGCACTGATGGTCAATCTATTCAGCGAGATGGGTATGGCAATGATTTTGCCTGAAGACAAATTGGAAGCGGCTACCGCCCTGACTTCCTGCGGTATCGCTTACGTGCTGAAATATATTCAGGCTGCCATGCAAGCGGGCATCGAAATGGGAATCCGACCATCGGATGCCATGGATATGATTGCCCAATCTGTAAAAGGTGCCGCCGAACTGATACTGAACAATGACACCCATCCAAGCGTTGAGATCGACAAAGTGACTACACCCGGCGGAATTACCATTAAAGGCATCAACGAACTGGAACATAATGGATTCACCTCTGCCATCATTAAAGCAATGAAAGCATCAAGATAGTGGCCGGACACTGTAATCACAAAATATAAAACAAATAATCACTAAACACTAAAATTGATATGGACGACCAAATTAAACAAATAGCAGAACGTCTGCGCGGATTACGTGACGTACTCGAACTGACGGCCGAAGACATCGCCCGTGATTGCGAGATTTCAGCGGAAGAATATCGCCTCGCAGAAACGGGAGATTACGACATTTCAGTGAGTATGCTGCAAAAAATCGCACGTAAATACGGAATCGCTCTCGACGCTCTGATGTTTGGCGAAGAGCCCAAGATGAGTAGTTACTTCCTGACCCGTGCAGGAAAAGGAACCAGTATTGAGCGCACAAAGGCTTATAAATACCAGTCACTGGCAGCAGGTTTTATGAACCGGAATGCCGACCCGTTCATTGTAACTGTCGAACCCAAACCCGACATCGAGCCGATACACTATAACAGTCATAGCGGACAGGAATTCAACCTGGTACTTGAAGGCCGCATGATGATCAGTATAGATGGAAAAGACTTGATATTAAACGAAGGGGACAGCCTGTACTTCAATTCAAAACTACCTCATGGAATGAAAGCACTCGACGGGAAAACAGTACGTTTCCTGGCAGTAATCATGTAATTATTTAAATAAACAAGATGATAGATAGATTTTTATCTCAAACTTCCTTCAGTTCACAGGAAGACTTTGTGAAAAACTTAAAGATACACGTTCCGGACAACTTCAACTTCGGATATGACATAGTGGATGCCTGGGCTGCCGAACAACCAGACAAACCGGCCTTATTATGGACTAATGACAAAGGTGAACACCACCAGTTCTCTTTTGCGGATATGAAACAATATACTGACCGGACAGCCTCTTATTTTCAGAGCCTGGGTATCGGACATGGTGATATGGTCATGCTGATATTGAAACGACGCTATGAATTCTGGTTCAGCATCATTGCCCTGCACAAACTAGGGGCAGTCGTTATTCCGGCTACACACCTGCTAACCAAGAAAGACATTGTATACCGTTGCAATGCAGCCGACATAAAAATGATTGTGGCTGCCGGAGAAGAAGTGGTCACCAAACACATAATAGATGCTATGCCGGACTCTCCTACTGTAAAGCATTTAGTTAGCGTAGGGCCCGAAATACCCGAAGGATTTGATGACTTCCATCAGGGCATCGAGCATGCGGCGCCTTTCGTAAAGCCGGAACATCCGAACACCAACGATGACATTTCACTGATGTACTTCACCAGCGGAACAACCGGAGAGCCTAAGATGGTTGCACACGACTTCACTTATCCATTGGGGCATATCGTAACCGGTAGTTTCTGGCACAATCTGAAAGAAAACAGCCTCCATCTCACCATTGCCGACACCGGCTGGGGAAAAGCAGTGTGGGGAAAGCTCTACGGACAATGGATTGCCGGAGCAAATGTATTCGTATATGATCATGAAAAGTTCACTCCTGCCGATATATTGGAAAAGATACAAAATTACCATGTCACTTCACTCTGTGCCCCTCCCACCATTTTCCGTTTCCTCATCCACGAAGACCTGACGAAATATGACCTTTCGTCATTGGAATATTGCACCATTGCAGGTGAGGCCTTGAATCCGGCTGTTTTCGACACATTCAAAAAGTTAACAGGCATCAAACTGATGGAAGGCTTCGGACAGACCGAGACTACACTGACAGTAGCCACTTTCCCATGGATGGAACCCAAACCGGGAAGTATGGGGGTGCCCAATCCACAATACAATGTTGATCTGATCGATTACGAAGGACGGTCGGTAGAAGCCGGAGAGCAAGGACAGATCGTAATCCGGACTGACAAAGGAAAGCCACTGGGACTGTTCAAAGAATACTATCGGGACGCCTCGCGTACACACGAAGCATGGCACGACGGAATATACTACACTGGCGACGTAGCCTGGAAAGATGAAGACGGTTATCTATGGTTCGTGGGACGCGCCGATGACGTAATCAAAAGTTCCGGTTACCGTATCGGTCCGTTCGAAGTGGAAAGTGCATTGATGACACATCCCGCCGTAGTAGAATGTGCCATAACCGGCGTTCCCGACGAAATACGCGGACAGGTAGTGAAAGCTACCATCGTTCTGGCCAAAGAGTATCGTGAACGCAAAGGGGAAGACCTGGTAAAAGAGCTCCAGAATCATGTGAAGAAAGTCACAGCTCCTTATAAATATCCACGCGTCATCGAATTTGTCGACGAATTGCCTAAGACCATTAGCGGTAAAATCCGACGAGTGGAAATTCGGAAGAATGACGAGAAATAATCATGTCTCAAAAACAACAAAAAACAATCAAATACGAAATTGAGCAAACGTTTGCAACAAAAGTGTTATAATCTGAACAGAAATTGTTCTTAAATGAACAAACAACCTGCTATATTTGCATCCGTAACCATTAAACAATTAAGAGCAAATGATAGTAAGCAGAAAGATTTCTCAGATTGAAGTGTTCGCGGGCAGTCCATGGGAAGTAGCAAGTGTCAAAAGCCTCCTGAAAGCCGCATCTATCGAAGTGGCTATGAAAGACAAAGGTATAGGCAGCATATTGCTTTCCGTTCCATGTGAATATTACACGGCAGCGATGCGGGTAATCGGCGGCCGGACAGCTTCATAAATGGTTTGTTAGATTAGGTTTGATTAGGAAAGTAAAGCCGGAATGTATCGTGTTGCATTCCGGCTTTTTTTTTGATTGACAGCACTTATATTCCATTAGTACCACTTTTGTTCTCACAAAAGAATGACGCTTCTTACCGTTAAAGACCTACTATCGTATAAGTGCTTCCTTTTCGGGTAATAAATGAACAGACATTGTTTTGTTCTTTCACGGAGACAGGTTTTCCATTCTCGGTGACCCGAAGTTTTCTTCCCCTCCAAGGATTGCTCAGTCTGCATATACCTCCTTTCTCACTAAAGATTTTCAGACCGCCCACTGACGTTCCGTCATAATCGGCAGAAACGAGAAAGGCTCCTTTTGCTCTAAGCCTCGTAAACGCAGCCGGTGTTTGTGTCCAACATGGAAAAAGATAGATGACACCCTCCACCGTTTGGAGCATCATTGAGTTTACCGTCTCTATAACAGCAGTTTTCTCAGTACAATGATGCCCGTCGATAATCAGAAAATTAGTTCCGGCCGTTTTTATCAAAGTCTTCATATTTTCCAATAAGAGATCGGGATCAAATCTGATACGGGCCCCCATCACAAAAGCACTCAATCCCAATTCGTTCATCGTATTGGTAAATCCCTTTTGAGAAACCTCATAATAATACAATGTGTTTCGGGCTATCTGCAAGGCTGTAGAGTCCGAATGTAAATTCAGTATTTCACAGGGATAGGCAGCATGCAGCTGTATGGCATGGCTTGGCAAATCCCATCCGGCCTCGTTCTTCGCATAGACAGGCAAGCCTTGATTAGGTGTTTTGGTCGGCATTATCACCTTATACTCCGGAAGATGAGACAAAATGTCGTTCCATTTCTTCCGTCGTTTTTGATCTACTCCCAACAACTTACTGTACCTCACTAACAAACCGAACGTCTGTTTCACAAAAGCTAAATCGGAAGGAGGGTTCAGATCCCACGAATCCTCGTGTCCTCCTGTCGTTATGGTATAACGATATGATTTGCCGTATGTCTCCTTCTGCATATAGTCTTCATAAAAATCGCCACAAAGACGAATATAAGGATACGCCCGATACCGTAAAAAGTTCAAATCACCGGTGTATTCATAATACCAACTGAACAGAGGAACATTGAACGGAGCATTCATGGTTTGTTGCCAATAATAATTATAAAATACCCCGATACCCAAGGCCCCCACAGGAAATAGTATTCCCCTGCAAGACTTTCCTTCCCATGATGGATGCATAATTCCCATTTCTTCCTTTGCCCGCCGTCTTCCTTCGGGTATCAGCAACTCTATCGTTTTATAGAAAGGCAAGGCTATTTCCGGACGATTGGATGAAAAAGCACTATAGAATCCCGCCTGACTGTTATAGTTCAGGTGGATATCACCATGGTACATCATTTTGTCATCCATATTCCAGACTCCATACATGCCACCGGATACCGGTGAATGTTCGTTATAGGCAGAAGCCAGTAAATAAATGGACGACAAGTAGTGACGATTCAACAACTCGTCATTCGTTTCCACATACGAACGGGTCCACATATCTTTCCACCATGCTTTTTTCGCCATTTTCAATTGAGTCACATCCGCTTTATTTAAAGTCAACAGTTTGTTATAGGCCGTTGGCAGTTGCGGATCATTTCCTTTTCCACCTCCCGAAACATATACCACAACGAGAACCGTATCGGAAGCTGTCAGCTGAAAATTTGATCGGACCATCGACTCGGACAGGCATTCCGGTTTAGACATAACTCCCACTATTTTAGTGGATATACCGGCACAGGAAATCCATCTCACCGCATCAGTCTTCGTTTGCCGAGTGACTTGAGCTATTTGTCCATTCACCTGTGCTGTAGTTGTATAAGAAGCAGATTGATTATCAGCATAAGTATCTACCGAAATAGGAACCGGAGTTTTTGAAGAGGTGGTCAACTCAGTTATTATCATATTTTCATTCACTCCCATCCAACTGACCATTTTAACCTGCTGAGCAGTAGCAGTAGTCATTCGTAACTCACTATTTAACTGGTCCATCTGATAACTAAATCCGGAAGGGTCCGCCCGGTTGACTGTGACAAAGCCGGAATATACCGGAGAGTTTACAGTGATATTCACCCCGCCAATGGGCAAAGCAGCCGGACCACTGCCTGCCCAGTCTGTCCAGCCATCCGTAACAAAATCCACTTTCGATATCTTTAATGTCTGACTATTGTCCGATGTAAATGCCACTACCCCTACATCTCCATTCCCCATATAGGGGCCTAAAGGAGTATGATTGCTCTGAATACTGCTATAACTGAAAGGTTTATGCCATGTTGCCGTAAGCAGTGCCTTTTTTTGTTCAAAAAAAAGCGAATCTTTTGACGAGTCAGCATACAATAAGTTATTTTGCGAATGTATCGATAAGCTATAGCTTAGAAACAGAAAGAGAAACTTTAACTTCATATTTAATGCGTGTGTGTTTAACAGTCGATTATACTTCTCAGTAATACAAATCACTGATAATTAGAACATATATAAAAGTATCAATATCCTTTTTACAAAAAGACAAAGGCTTATTACAAAAGTAGTACTTTTTTAGGTATAAAAAAGAAGAAGAATCTCAAGAAAGTCCATGCAATAGCCTAAAAGCATAAAGATCCTCAGAAGTATTTTCAAAAGAGAATACAATAACCCGACTAAAGTAATTCACATTAGAAGTGTGATACGTAATCCCAGTCTCAATTTATGGATCGGAATTAAAAAGAAAATGATCTTAACCAATATAACCTTATCCCAATTACCATCCCGATAGAGCATAACGATTCTTTTCTTCTTTACAAATCATAAACCAAACAACTATATTTGCCCCTACTCTTAAGACATTGTATTCAAGCCTATTATAATGAATCTCAATATCTTTATCTCAGCCCTGGTACGCGAGCTCATGGTCTCCGGTATGCGGACCTATGGGCACAGATACGTGGGCTCGTGAACACAGACAGCAGGGACAGGATAAAGAACAGAGTATTTTCGACTAAACAATAAAAGAAAACAAGATGCTTTAAACAACGTATTTAGTTAATCAACATGCTTCTTAATATTGTAAATCAGCATATTATCGATTATAAGGTTCTCTAATATTCAGGTGGAAGATGGAAGATACGAGCAGAAGATAAACGGACTAAAAACGCGATTTTCCACCCATTCATCACATTGACTATTAAGGGAGTAAGTATAAAAAGGTAAAAGATGGAAGATCGAAATGTATGTTTGTAAGAGAAGCTAATATACGCACGTAGAACATGAACTATTTCTATATATTGCCTGTAATAAATTTAAAAAGCCTCGTAAGCATTTGGCTTACAAGGCTTCTGACTAGACGCTCGTACCCTTAACGGATGAAATATTGAACCTTTGGAATCATTTTCTAAAGATAGTGGATTATTTGCAAACGACACCACAAATACTTAAACTAATCGAATCATTATAGAGTTTAGAGCGAAAACATCAATGCCTACATTATTAAAGCCTTCCTATAGGTTTTAATGATTTTAATTTATTATTTTTGTTTCCAGACAGAATCAACAATTAGCAATTTATGGAAGAAAACTCAAAGCGGATTTGTTTATTATGTAAAATACGTGAAGCTAACAAAAGGAATTCACACATATTACCTAAATTCTTTAATGATAGGCTATTCTCTGATGGGTTCATGTACGAGATTGATAAAAATGGACAAAAGCGCAAAATACAGAAATCTCCCAAAGAAGATTATATTCTGTGTGACCAATGTGAAAATAGAATTGCAATAGTAGAAACTTATTGTAGTAATCATTTCTTTCATGCCTTTCACAATATTAATTCGAATATAAAGTTCCCACTAAAAAATGAGATTAGAGGAAATAATTGTTCGCAATTATACAAAGAAGGGCAATACCTAAACCCTAATATATTCAATCTGTTTATCATATCATTAGTATGGAGAACTTCAATATCCTCTCATAAATGGTTTTCTGAATTAGATATTGATGAAAAGCTAAAAGAGCAGATGAGGGCAGATTTAAATGATAATCTTAAATATTCACGCAAAGAGTACGACAATCAAGACTGTTCACATAAAGAAGATAATGATTATTATTCGTATGAAATTATCTCAAAGCAATCTACCACAAAAAATCCAGAAGGCACACTATCAATATTTAATATAAAAAAGCATGTTATCATGCTGAACCTCGTGGATTTTAGCGTGTTCTTTTTTATGAATGAGAAAGCAAGCGAAGATTTTCGTCCTATTTTGAATAAGAAAAGTTCAAAAATAATCAAAGTTTGTATATCTGACGATAAAATTTGGAAAAACATACACAATGAGTACAAAAGTAGAATTATAAAGTAAAATATTATAGCCTTTTTAGCAAGTACGGTAATATACACAACAAATAAGAGCACGCTCGCAAAAGTGCAATTAAACACTTATTTATCAAAACATTACCACTGTAACCTCGGACTGAAACAATAGTATTTTAGTAGGTGTGATAAAGAGCCAACCGTTAGCCATTCATAAAAAATTCCCAGATATTTTTTTGAAAAATCAGCTTATTAGACTTTACTTTCTTATCTAACTACATATTTATATATACACTAAATGAATAAAATATGGATAACAATTACAAAAGGCAGTATCGTCAATTGGATGATACCACTAAACAAAAGATTAGCCAAAGCCTAAAAGGCAGAACCAAATCAGCAACACATACACAGGCTATTTCTAACGGACTAAAAAAGTACTGGACTAATGTTCCAAACCAGCCCAATAATAACGAAAATAAAATTGAAGAACATGAATAAGGTATATGGATTGAATATAGATATGCTACGGTTATGTTATGAAATCAAAGAACCGTACAATATTAATATCATCAAAACAAAGGAAGTAGGAGAAGAAATTGATTTTATGTACTTCTATCTGCGGAGAATACAAGGCAAGCATTTTAAGTTCGTCTACGAAATTCGTTATGACGATATGGGAAAAGATAAACTATTTGGAGAATTAAGGCTTGGTATCAACGATGATGAAGAGGCAAGCAATATACACACCAATGGATATAATAAAGCATGGATTAGTATTTCTAACCGTGTCTTATATACAGATGAAATATACTATCTAGATTTCATAGAAAGCAATTTGGGACTAGAATTGCACAATATAACGACCTTAGACTTATGCTTGGATATGTCAATAGACATAGCCCGACTAATACGAAGGCTTATCCGAAATCCGCAAATAACGACAATCCTGAATGGGAAAAGAATTATAGACCGCAAACAAGACCGCCCTGAAATAACTTACACCTCTAGCGGCAACATGGACAAGGATAAATACTTAACCGTCAATATTAAACAGAAAAAGGCGATTAAAGACAAAAGCAAAGGTAGTACCCTTATTGCATATAATAAAAAAACGGAAATAGCCAATAGTTCAGATAAAAGGTACATAGATGACTACTATAACAATCCATCAAAATTACATCGCTTGGAAGTTCATCTCAATAACGAAGAAATAAGGGACTATATAACAAAAAACAGGCATGAATTATCATTCTACTCTTTAATTGATAAGAAATTTCTATCAAGACTATTTGGCTACACCTTAAACAGTCTCATTAGATTTGAGAAAGAAGAAAAGCCAATAGATTGGGCAAATCTCTTATTAGAGGGGTATAACAACCACCCCTGACGACGGCAGTATTTCAATGATAACTCATTCAAAAACAACGAAAAAGCTACTTAAGAGTATAACTTTAAAAACTATATATTGAAAATTAAAAGTGTATCAGAATATCCTCTTACAGATATAAAGTGATACACTTATTTTCATTATATCAATTCAATATAGTATTAACTTCGGATATGCGGAATGCGGAATCAAGTTAGCAACTGCAATAAACCTACTCCGCGCCTCCGCACTTCCGCACATTATATCAAAATTGGTTATTCTTGCGCAAGTATAAATTCCAAAAAGCCCCATTATCATTATATAATTCATCGAAACGAGAAAGACTTGAACCCTTACTAACAATACAATCATTTTTCTTATAAGAAGGATTAACAACTCCATAATATAAGCAGACATATTCTTTAAAGTCTGAAAAGTTCCTCATATTCTTGTTGAATAAGCTGCACTTTTCTTTCAGTATAAGGCAAAGAGTAGCTATATCCAGTTTTGAACACTCACCGCTGCTTATTTCAAACCTTTCATCTACTTTTTCAAGTATTTTCTTAACTTGCTCACGATTGTTAAAAGAAGGGCACAATTTTTCTAATATTTTCTCCTTATCTATCTCTATACCAACTTTGTTTTTTTCATTAGATATATCTTTGGATGATGAACTACCGACAGAAGCCTCTTTTTCAATTTCAACAATAGCATCATCATTAAGCAAAATCGCTTCATTAACAACAATCTTCTTATAACAAATACCTGCTGTTCTTTGGGCATAGAAGAGGAATGATTGTAGTGTATTTGCTTTATCTTCTATAATTGGCTGCTCCTGATTTTCGATAATTAGCATATTGATATAGTTATACTTAACCTTATGCTGCATATCATATAAGAAGTATTTTATGAATATAATTAGAACATCTTTATCGTCTTTACCAATCGCATTGACATCCGAATACAATTTCTTTAATCCAAGTATCAATCTAGCATCCAATTCTTTAAGAAATGAATTTTCATAAATATACTGGCAAATAGCTTCTATAGGTTTGTTCTTCACAAACTCATTATCAAGACTTTTAAAGGTTGCAAGACTTATTTTTATTTGTCTTCTAAGCTCCACATCCAACTCTTCAATATTGTCATATAGAACAATATTTTCATTGCCAAGCATAGATATAACACCATTAACCAAGTTTTTTAGATACTGAGCATTTTGAATATCATTATTCCTTTTACGCATCTTCTCCAAGTGCTTTGACATACTTGAAAATATCTCAGCCTCTTTTGCTATACATTGGCGGCAAATATCTTTAAGTGGCTCTACAGTATTATCCGCATATAGAGCCACAATCATATCATTGAATAATTGAAAGTATTCTTTTTCTTCTTGTGATAATATCATATTAACAGCATTTAGACTGCCGTAAAGATATGAATTATATTGTATGGCTACAAGAAATCATCTTTGATAGCCATCGACTTATATTCAAAAAGATAGCTTATTGGATAAAAGTGAATATCAATTTTACCTCCATTTTCCACAAACAGCATAAAACATTATTAATCAACAACATACATCAAATCACAATATTCACTTATATTCTTTGTGAATATCACATAATCATTTTATTTTCAAGTTGCAGTTCTTTTGACGAGGAATCTTCAAAAAAAAACCTATATTAGCATTGAATTAACTTCTAATATTAATTAACTATGACGCGAAGTGACAGAATGAGCTTTCTTAATATGATAGCATTACCCACAAAAGATAATCCAAGATATGACAAAATCCTAAAGTCATTGGATAGACATCAAACAGATGAACATAGAAAAGATTTCTCTCTTAGACAAAAAAAGCTATTGCTATTTTAGAAGCTCAACAAAAAAATGGTGCTGGACTTTATATAGACCAAGACCTAAGATATTATTTAGAAGAATTTAACTCAAGAGCTTGGAATACTGGCTTAAGAACAATGCCATCCTCATTTAATGTTATGGAAGCTTTTTTCAGTTATCAAGCTGAATTAAATACTTTTTTATTGCTTGAAGAAGAAGATTTTTTGATTGATTTTGTTGACTTTATAGATTATGTAACATCCACAGATTGTCCCAATTTAGACGAGTCAGTTAAAGCATTTGAAGATAATACTATATATAATTTCAATGTAACAAATAATCCGATTGATATTGATTTTGCATTAGAGAACAAAGATATTAAATATATAATCGGAGGGGTTTCAATTATTAAAAGAGTAAATGAAATATCTGTGATAATTCTCGCTGGAGAGAAAAACTCTGATGTAAATATACCCAAGATTACTGAATTAATGCGCTTCCCAAGTAAGCAAGAAATACAACCTTCTCCAGAGAGCAAAATGGAAAAAATTCGTTTTTGGGAAAATAAAGAATATTGGAAAACTTTTATTCTCCTTCGTTTTAATATTGAAACTTTAGAATTAGAAGCCAAGTATGTACAAAAAGATTTGGGTAACGCTTTTGATACAACAACCGATGACTTAGAAGCTTTTATGTATCGAGATAATAAGTTTCCATCTGAACAGTGGGAACAAATCTATAATGAAATAAAAGAGAAAACAAAAAATTATGTTCCTTTATTTGAGGTAGGAAGACTTTGTATCCATCTTTTATCATATATAGAAAATTATGAAGAAAATTTAATATTAGAAGAACATACAACTATTTTAGGTACTGAACCTAATAAACCAAAGATTTTTAAAAGAGACAAACTTGTTCCGCCATCTTATGAACTAAGAAAAAGAGACGTTTGGTGCTTAAAAAAACAGAGAGAAAATTATGCTTCTCAAACTATAACATACAATGAAAGTTTTAAACTTGAATCTGACGGTTTTTGGAAGATACTTAAATCAAACGAAATAGGTGAAGACAAAAATGGTAACACAATTCATGGAAAAACTTGGGTGAGTGTTCTTAAAACATGGCATGAAGTAACCAATGAACCTATTAAAATAACGAATAATCTAAAACCGTTGATAAACTCTAAAAACAAAGGATATATATATATCATGAGAAATGCTTCTCATGACAAAGATATTTTTAAAGTAGGATTAACTAGAAGAGAAACTGAGACTAGAGCTAAAGAATTATATAGTACTGGTGTTCCAGATAAATATTTAGTTGCTGAAGAATTTGAGACTGTTGATTGTGTTTTAGCCGAAAAACTTATACATCAAAAATTGGAAAAATATAGGCTAAATGATAAACGTGAATTTTTTAAAGCTCAATATTCTACCATTAGAAAAATAGTAAATGAGATTGTGAATGAGGTAAATAACTCATAATATTCACTCCCAAGATTTGTGAATATTATCTTATAAACAAGCGGTGGAAAATACCACCGCTTAACACTCTCACTTCTTCTTGAAGTCTTTACTACTTGATTGTTTAGTTGTATCAATAACTCCATTACAGATAACCTGTTTCGAAGGTAAAAGAAATTGTGGCATACGCTTTGATAGGATTACCTTTTTCATCTGATGCAGGAATAAATTCAGGTAATAACATAAGTACACGCAAAACTTCGTTATCAAGGGATTGATGTACACTCTGAACAATTTTAAAATTAGATAAACTACCATCCTCGTTTACAAGAAATTGTACTACAACTTTCCCTTTAATATTACTTTCTTGTGCTAAAGTAGGGTACTTTACGTTCTTCATAAAGAAACGGGGTAAACCTGATTCACCTCCCGAATATTGAGGCTTTGCAACCGATTGTCTCCCTCCAAAAGAATAGGAGATTGAGAAGCTATATTCTGTAACTGATTGTTCCAAATGCCCCTCCTTTCTATTAATTTCGGAAGATATTACCTTGTTATCATTACTTTTTATTTTTGTGGATATTGATTGTAATGAATTTACAGAACCATTCCCACCCTTGACTGCTTTTATACGAAAGTGCGAACTTCTTTTTTGATACCCTATCCCCCACCCATCAGATGCAAACATCAGCGATGCAGCATATCGAAAATCGTCATTGTATAATGTTCCTGTCCAATAACTTAGCTTTTGGTTATTGTTCATAATTAAAACACCACTTCCCGTATTTACTGCACTATATGAATGTGATACAGGAAAAAATAATTTATTACCGTTTATTTTGCTTGTAAGCATGTAACCACAAATTTCCATTGAGTTGGATTGACTTGAAACTTTTTTAAAATACTCACCCCTATTATCTTTTATCAGCTTCCTATCCATATCCAAATAAAGAGTAAAATCCCAAAATTTCAATACACCGTTAGAATAACTATACAACCCTTCAAATAAGACCTTACCTTCAGATGAAAGCACATTTACTAATAAACCATCTATCTTAACAGAAAGCCATCCTCCAAACGTTCTTTTCTGAGTATGGATAACATGCTGCCACATCCATTGACCTTGCAACCATAATGGCACTCCATTTTCATCCACACTATTCAATTTACGTGGAATTTTCACAAACTCCTCTGAGCAATTCTTAAATAATCGGTCTATTTCTGTATATGTAGGTAATCGATATGGTTTTCCTAATTTCGCTCTTACAATATCATAATCTTTATTACCTGATATTTCTTTAAGAGAATTGACTCCACCATAATCATTCAAATTATCCCCCGTTACTTTTCCTGTTATATCCCCCCAACCAAACTGACTGCCAAATTCTCCATAGTCAGCAATTTTAATTTCTCCGTTTTGTAACAAGACCATATCTCCTGTTGACCAATAAAGAATATCTCCATTATCGGCACGAACTCCCATATCCACAAAATCCCAATTATCTGCATACATGTTCAAAGATAACAGACTAAAAAAAAAGCAAAGATTAACAATGTGTTTCATCATATTAAAATAAACACCTTTGGCTCTATCAGTATGTTTTTTAGGTTTATAAAAAGAAGTGTGAGCCAACTTAACTTATCCCATTAGTAGGCTCTCGACTGCCCTGTGACGAATAAGAAAAAGTCGCTCACACCTTAGGCAGTATATATTGTTGGAAACATATATAACAAACCTAAGGAGAACGTTTTCCGTTATTCCTGCCACATGGTGAGTTGTCGAGATTCACTAATGCAGAATAGCTAAACGCTTCCTAAATTATGTAGTTGCTATTTGCAACGGTACAAAAATAGTAAAAGTTCAGCGAAAACGTTATCTGTGAACGGCTTATTTTAATGTAAAAGAACTATTCTCTGATTAAAAAGACAACATATCATACGTTTCAAGTAATTCCTCTGTCCGCAATCCCAAATACCTACGTGTAGTCATTACATCAGCATGATTAAACAATTCTGATAGTTTGATGAGAGCAAATTCAGAATTTTCTCCAGCAGCCTCAACAACTTTGCGCCCAAATGTTTTTCGCATTGAATGAGTAGAAAAGTGTTCCACCTTCAATCCATATTGGTTTTTTATTGACTTGAATAACACATTGATTCTTTGTGTAGAATACACCGTCTTTTTGCGACTAATGAAGCACTTCTCATTTTTATCTGTTACACCTAAAACCGTATAACAATCAGCAATGTGTTTTTGAAAATTTGAATTGATTTTTATTTCACGTCTTTTTCCCGTTTTCTTTTCTATGATAACAAACTTTTCATCATTTAATAACATAGACCACGTAAGAGCGAGAATATCTGATATACGTAATCCGAAGAAAGAGCCACAGCCAATCAATAGAGAAAAACGGTATTCCTTATCACGGTACAACTTTCTGACTAACGAAAGCATTGTGTCCCACTCTATATAATCACTTGTTACATAACTGTTCTTTAAACTCATAATATTCTCTTTTAATGGAAATCTATCGTTTTTGAATCTAACACAAACCTATTTGTCATTAAATCACTGATAATCAATTCATATTCAAAAGTTACAGAAGTGAATATTTCAATCTCCACAATATCGACCAGTACCATAGCCCATTGCTTTTGATATTTCATCACTTGTGAGACCTCTCTCCCAAGCTCTTTCATCTCTTCTTTGGTCTACTCCCTCTTTATGTGCAATCCAGCTCCCTGCAATCATAGCATCAAGCTTTGCTGCTTTTTCTTCACGAGCTCTAACAGCATCATGTTCCCAACCCCAAGCTGCTCTCAGACATTCACTCCAAGAACGACCTTTTCTATGAAACTCACTACCATATAATCTATGGGCATCTTTCATTACTTGTTGCTTATTGTATCGTCTCATAAATCGTAGTGTTATTGATTACTTATTACACTACAAATGTAGCGCTTTCAATATACATATCAAAATAAAAATGTATATTATTAGAACTACATTAACTTCTTTTATGTATTGCAATCAATATACAATTTAAAACTAAACGTATATTTGCATACATAATACAAAAGAAGAGTTATGGGACTACGAATAAAAGAAGTTATCAAAGAAAAAGGAATGACTGTTCAGACATTGGCTGACAAAATGGGAATTAATAGAGTAGGATTATCTAACCATATTAATGGAAATCCTTCCGTAGCCATTTTGGAGAAGATTGCCATAGCACTAGAAGTATCAATTCAAGAGTTGTTTGAAAAAGAGCCAAATAAGAATATTAATGGCTATATTGAGATTGGAACAGAAATCTTTAAGATTACATCCTTTCAAGATATGAAGAACATTATTAACCGCTTTAATAGTACTGAGTAAGTAAACTCAGTACTTCAACAATCACTCCTGCCCCTAAAACCCCATCCTCCTTCCCTGAAATCCCCTCAATTTCTCCCCAAAATCCCCTGTAAAATCCCCTGCTTATTCATAACACGCTGTATATCTGAACAATACAGACTCAACTCGCAAAATAGTAGTTATTAGCCCATTTCATAGCTATATCTTTGCAATATCGAAAGAGCTCAAACGATAATAAATGATATTGTAAAACGAATAAAATCAGAATAATGAAAATAGATAATAACGAGACTGTATTTGATTACAGCACTATGAATGAGATTATTAATGAGGGTATGAAAGAAGAAAAACGCAAAGCGTTATATAAGAATTTATGGTTTGAAAAGGAACTTACCATTTTATTCGGAGAAACAAATTGTGGTAAAAGCTTACTTGCACTTCAAATAGCAGAAGAGATTGCCAAAGGTGGCGAAAAAGTAATGTACTTCGATTATGAAATGAATATGTCCCAACTATGCGATAGATATTCCAATGAAGAATGTACAAAACGATATGAATTTTCCGAAAACCTAATCAGAGCAAGAATTGATTTTGATTTGGAATGTGATTTTAAAGCACGAAGAGAAAGATTATTTATGCGACTGGAAGAGGCTGCAAGCAAATCTAACATAAAAGTCTTCATCGTTGATAACATCACGTGTCTACATCCTAATTTATCTGATACGGAACAAGCTGCAAGGTTCACCATTGAATTTAGGACATTTATGAACAAGTTAGGCGCAAGCATTCTTTTGTTAGGACATTCTCCAAAACTGCAAAGTAAAGGAGTTATCACATTAGATAGACTTGGAGGCAGTAAGCAAATTAGCAACTTTATAGATGCTTGCTTTTGTATCGGGAAGACCACAGGAGAGATAAATAAAGTTTATATAAAACAACTAAAAGCCCGAAGCTGTCCCATAACTTTACATGAAGGGCGTGTCCTTGTCTGCTCTATAGAGAAACGAGATGATTGTTTTATTGAATTCAAGGAAGAAGGCTATGCCGATGAAAAAAATTATTGAAGGGGGAAGCTGATATTACCCCTGAAAAAGAAAAAGCCCATCAACTTTACAAAGAAGGCAAAAGCTATAGAGAAATAGCTAAAATCATCGGTAAAAGCGATAAGACTATCAAGAAATGGATAGAGGAATATGAAGAATATTGTGCCAAGCACGAAGCTAATGAAGAAGTTGAGAACGAATTTTCTGAGGTGGATAGTGCGGAAATGCGGAGTGCGGAATAGTGAAATGCAAAATAATACTAATAAACAGTCTAACATTCACTTTCTTTTTCCCTTTAATTTACTAATAATGAACTTTGTAATAGAAATACAATATGAATGCACAGTATTTAAACTTAGATACCATCAAAGAGAACCGCAACTTCAAAGGAATATCCCAAGAGGATGCAAAAGAATTAATTGATACACTATATGCTTTTTCACTTTTGAGCTATGAGGCATATAACAAAAAAGATACACAATATGGAGAATTTTGAATTAAAAGGCTTTGCTAAAGGCAAAAAACAGCAAAAAGAACAAGTAGGCGGCAATGCCATCATCTATACCCGTGTTAGTTCCAGTGAACAAGTAGACGGTCAAAGTCTAGAGGTGCAAATAGACAAATGCAGAGAGTACGCAAACATGCACTCATACAATATTGTCGGTGAGTTTGGAGGAACATACGAATCAGCAAAGAGCGATAAGGAACGCAAAGAATTTAGCCGTATGTTAGCCTTCATCAAGCAGAGTAATAAAAAAGGCAGTAGCCAAGTAATAAAAACCGTCATAGTGTTCAGTACCTCCCGTTTCAGTAGAACGGGAAGTACAACCATTATTGAAGAGGTAGAAGCTAGAGGAGCATACGTAGTATCTGCAACATCAAATTATGACCCACGTACACCAGTCGGAAAGTATATGCAACTCATGGAACTTGCAAATGCAAGGTTTCAAAATGACGAAAAGAGAGCAACAACTGTTGAAAACAGCGTAAAAGCATTACTAAAAGGTAGATGGATTGGTAAAGCTCCAAGAGGATATGACCAAAAGACAACAAAGAAAGAGCAGATTATAACCATCAATGAAGAAGGGAAACTAATAAGAAAAGCATTCCTTTGGAAAGCCAATAACAAACTATCTAACGAAGAAATCAGGCATAGACTGGCAGCAGAAGGTTTCCATATCTGTAAACAGAAGCTATCAGAACTGTTCAAGAACCCTTTTTATTGTGGCTATATGGCACATAAATTCTTGCAAGGGGATATTGTACAAGGAAATCATCCTCCATTGATACCAAAAGAAATTTTCTTGAAAGTAAATGGAGAGTTATCCAAAAACCATAGTGGATATGAACAAAAGATAGATAAGGAGTATGCACCATTACTAGGCAGCATCAAATGTCCCTGTTGTGGCAATAATCTATCCGCAAGTATATCAACTAAGATGCGAAAGAAATTCGGGCGTACCGATATTGGTTATTATGTTTGCAGCCGCAAAGGATGCAAGTATAACAGTTCAACCAAAAACGTACATGAAGCCTTTGAGGAAGAAGCAAACAAGTATGTACTATCTGATAAAGTCTCAGAACTTTTAAAACTGCAACTAACCATCACCTTTGAAAACATGAATAAAGAAAATAAAGAAAGAGCCCAGTCCATCAAATCCAATATCAAAGCAAAGGAAAAAGAACTGGAGCAAGTCGAAACCAATTATGCACTTTGTTCCGATACAAAGAAACAAGAGATTTGCGTAAAGGTAATGACGAGATTAGAGGCAGAAATCAGAGGTTTACAGGTAGAATATTCAAAGGTGAACACAGAAATATTGAACCTTGATAAATTCATTGATTATGCGTTCGCAATGCGTTCTAACTTATTCAATTTATGGGAATTACAAGGATTAGAAGGAAGAAGGAGATTGCAGAAATTGGTATTTCCTGACGGATTTATCTACGACAAAAATAACGAGCATATTGAACCTAAAACAGTCAATCAATTCTTTATGCTAAACTACTCATTTCCAACGAATAATAGGGATAAAAAGAGAGAGACGAACAGTGAAAATCACCGTTCGTCCCTTCAAGTACTCGAAGCGGGACTTGAACCCGCACAGCCGCAATGGCCAAAGGATTTTAAGTCCTTCGTGTCTACCATTCCACCATTCGAGCATCCTTTCAAAGAGAGCGGAAAACGAGACTCGAACTCGCGACCCTAACCTTGGCAAGGTTATGCTCTACCAACTGAGCTATTTCCGCATTTTTTCAACGGGTGCAAAGATAAGTAGTTTCTACCTTTCTGCCAAACTTTTTCCGATGAAAATATTTCAATAAAGGTGGAAAAGGATATTTTATAATCAAAGACCATGCAAAAGAGATAACTCTATGCATGGTCTGGATGGATCATTTACGCCCCAACAAGGTCTTCTCCGCCTGTTCCATACCTTGAAAGTTGAAACCCTCGATGGTACGTTGCATCAATGCGGAAATCTCATCATTACACAAATTGCCAATACTTCCTTCATGGGTGTGATGTACTTGCTTGTCATGCGAAAAGTGACCGGCTTCAATATCCAGCCCTACTTTCTTATAAGCATCCCGGAATGGCATACCTTCACGTGCCAGACGATTCACCTCTTCTACACTAAAAATAAAAAGGTATTTATCATCATCGAGGATATGCTCATTCACCTTAATTTCATTCATGATATAGGTAGTCATCTGCAGACAATCTTTCAACTCCTGAAAAGCCGGTAAAAAGACTTCCTTTATAATCTGTAAATCACGGAAATATCCGGAAGGCAGATTATTGGCAATCATCATAATCTGCTGCGGCAACGATTGTAACTTATTACATTTGGCACGTGTCAGTTCGAACACATCCGGATTCTTTTTATGTGGCATAATGCTTGATCCGGTTGTACATTCATCCGGCAACTTCACGAAACCAAAATTCTGGCTATTGAATATACAAGCATCAAAAGCCAATTTAGAAATCGTTCCTGCAAGCGTAGCCAAGGCAAAAGCGACATTGCGTTCCATCTTTCCACGTCCCATCTGGGCATACACTACATTATAGTTTAAAGAATCGAATCCCAGCAATTCCGTAGTCATCGTGCGGTTCAGCGGGAATGAAGAGCCATATCCGGCAGCGGAGCCCAAAGGATTCTTATTGCACATCTTAAAAGCAGCCTGCAGGAAAAGCATATCATCTACCAAACTCTCAGCATACGCTCCAAACCAAAGCCCGAACGAAGAAGGCATCGCAATTTGCAAATGAGTATAACCCGGCATCAGAACATTCTTGTAACGCTCACTTTGACGAATCAGAACATGAAACAATTGCTCTACAGCCTCTGCTACTTCTCTGATCTGAGTACGAGTGAAAAGTTTCAGATCAAGCAACACCTGATCATTACGAGAACGCCCGCTATGAATCTTCTTACCGACATCACCCAAACGACGCGTAAGCATCAGTTCTACCTGCGAGTGCACGTCTTCAACTCCTTCTTCTATTACAAACTCGCCTCTCTCCGCAGAAGCATATATATCTTTCAGTTCGGTCAGCAACTGAGCTAATTCTTCCTTTGTGAGCAATCCGATACTTTCGAGCATCGTGATATGAGCCATCGAACCAAGTACATCATGCTTTGCAAGATAAAGATCCATCTCACGGTCACGTCCAACGGTAAATCGCTCTATATCCTTATTTACCTCAACTGATTTTTCCCAAAGTTTCTGTGCCATAGCTATTAATATTGTATCATAGATAACATATCAGCCATCTTTTCCAATCCTTCATTCAAAGGTTTCTGTACCATCGCTTTCATAAACGGATTGATTTCCAGCCCAATAGTTACCTTTAGTTTACATTCTTCTTCGGATACAGCCACAAGCTGAATCCACATATTAAAAGGTAGAGGCGAATTGGTAGTCTCAAACTTAATACATTTACTGGGTTCCCGTTCAATAATTCTCAGGGTCAGTTGTCCTACAGGATCCACATTGAAACTAAGTGTATCAGTATCGAAACTCATATTTTTCACTTTGTCTTCGGGCAAACGATCTTTAATAGCTTCCAGGTTACTAAGATCGGCAAGTTTCTCGTACACACGTTCCTGGCTATAAGGTATCACCTTGACACTACTTTCAAATTTAGTCATCTTATTTATCTTACTTATAAAGAAAAAAGAAGAACAATCCGAACAGATTCTGTCCGAATGGCTCTTCTTTCTATATTTTAATCATCAAAAAAATCAGTTTTATTTTCCGGTTTCCCAATGAGCCGGATCCTTGCGCCATTCGTTTAACGTTGCAATGTCTTCTTCTTCAATATAACCGGTACGAAGTGCAACATCTAACACAGCTTCATAATTAGTCAATGTTACCAAAGGCACTTTAGCATCTTTAAAGGCCTGTTCGGCAACAGGAAATCCGTAAGTATAAGCAGCTACCATACCAATAACTTCGCAACCATCCCGACGAATAGCTTCTACAGCTTTTAAACTGCTTCCACCGGTAGAGATTAAATCTTCCACAACAACGACTTTCATTCCCGGACGAAGTTCGCCTTCGATAAGATTTTCCAGACCATGGTCTTTCGGGGTAGAGCGAACATACACAAACGGAAGATTCAATGCATCAGCCACTAAAGCCCCTTGAGGGATAGCCCCCGTCGCAACTCCGGCAATAGCATCTACCTGTCCGAAACGTTCCAGAACCAAACGTGTAATCTCGAACTTAACAAAACTACGAAGAGAAGGATAAGAAAGGGTTTTACGATTGTCGCAGTAAAACGGTGATTTCCATCCGGAAGCCCATGTAAACGGATTTGCCGGTTGAAGCTTAATAGCTTTAATCTTCAACAACTTCTCGGCGAATAATCTCTCTAAATTTTTCATAACTAAACTAACTATGATAATTACAGGATGCAAAAATACGGAAATGGAACGAGACTAAAAAGAAGAATCCGTATTATTTTTTTGTTATTTGTCACTTACTCTTCTTCTACCTGCACACAGCGACGGATATCGTCCATTTCAAATCCTCTACTCATGGCAAAACGAATCAATTTCCCATTCAGCTCGAATTCATCTTTGGCATGTATACTTTTACGTTTTGCTGCTATCAGATCTCCTAAAATCGCAAGATATTCTTCCCGGTCAATGTCATTCAGATACCTGTAAGTTACCTCACGAGGAATTTTTTTCATATACAGAGCTTGTGTAATCTTCATTTTACCCCATTTGGCAAAACGGAACTTATCGTTGACAAACGCTCTGCAATAACGTTCTTCATCAATAAACTTCTCGACAACAAGACGATCGATGATTCGGTTAATCACTTCATAAGGTAAGCCCCATTTCTGGAGTTTTTCATTCACTTCGGCTTTACAATGTTCGGCTGCGGAACAATAGGCAGCCATGCGATTTAACGCTTCTTCTTCTGTTATTGTATTCATCGTTTGGCGGTTACAATTCGATCATTACCCGATATATCTTTTATCAAACGGAGTTCTTCGTACCCTTGTTCGTGAAGCATTTGGAGAACCTCTTCACCATAAGCCCGATTGATCTCAAAATAGAGCCTGCCGTGCAGGCGTAACATTTTTCTTCCTAAAGATGCGATACGCCGATAAAAGCGCAACGGATCATTGTCCGGCACAAAAAGGGCCAGTCTGGGCTCCCAATCTAACACATTGGGTTCCATTTCGTTTTTTTCGCTCTCTGTAACATAAGGAGGATTACTGACAATCATATCATATTGATCATCACCAACAGGTTCTGCAGACAGAACATCCATTTTCTCAAAATGCACTCCGGCCTTCAATTCCCGATTATTCTCCCCGGCAATGGCAAGAGCCTCTTCCGATACGTCCCATGCGGTGACCACAGCCTGCGGAATATGTTTAGCCAGACTGATGGCAATACACCCGCTACCGGTTCCTATATCCAGCAAACGGGTACCGGTTGCAGCTTCTTTCACTATCAGATCAACCAGCTCCTCAGTTTCAGGACGAGGAATCAACACACCCGGAGCTACCCGAAACATAGACCCATAAAAACAGGTTTCGCCCTGAATATATTGGATCGGCTCGTTTTTCTTCAATCGTTCGACAATGCTTTCTAAATCACACTGCTCGTTTGCAGATAATGTTATATCTTTGCCCAGATAATAATCAATAGCATCCTGACCCAGCAGATCACAACAAATGATTTTTGTGAGACTCCTGAGTTCTCCCGGTGGATAAATATCGTGTAAAGCCTGGCGGATATAAGTGGTGACGTGGTTCATTCTCCTTATTTTGGGGTGCAAAAGTACAAATAATATAGCTATCAGCCTAAAAGATGAAAGAAGAAAAATACATGAGGCGTTGCATCCAACTGGCAAAAAACGGTCTTTGCAACGTATCTCCCAATCCAATGGTAGGAGCTGTCATCGTATGTGAAGGACAAATAATCGGTGAAGGCTATCACATCCGTTGCGGAGAAGCACATGCCGAAGTCAATGCGATCCGCTCTGTAAAGGATCCGTCTTTACTGAAACACAGTACTATATATGTAAGTCTCGAGCCTTGCTCCCACCATGGAAAAACTCCCCCATGCGCTGATTTAATCATAGAGAAACAAATTCCCAGGATTGTAATCGGATGCCAAGACCCATTTTCCAAAGTAGCAGGCAAAGGAATCCAAAAGTTACGGGATGCCGGATGCGAAGTCATTGTCGGAGTTCTGGAAACGGAATGTCGCGAACTTATACGGAAATTTATCACTTTCCATACCCTTCACCGCCCTTACATCGTTTTGAAATGGGCAGAATCAGCCGATGGTTTCATCGACCTGGAACGTACGGAAGGACAACCTGTCATATTATCGACTCCTCTCACTTCCATGCTGGTACACAAAAAAAGAGCAGAGTCGGACGCTATCATGGTCGGTACGCGAACCGCACTACTGGACAATCCGGCACTCACGGTACGCAACTGGTACGGACACAATCCGGTGCGAATAGTGATGGACCGTAATCATTCACTCCCTCAAACCTCCCATTTGTCGGATAACAGCGTATCTACGCTCGTTTTTACGGAACATCCCCGTTCCGGAAAAGAAAACCTGGAATACATCACACTCAATTACCAGACAGATATTCTGCCACAAATATTGTCTGCCCTCTATCAACGCAACCTACAGTCGCTGATGATAGAAGGAGGAAGAATTCTTCTGGAGTCATTTATCCGTTCCGGAATATGGGATGAAGTCATCATAGAAAAGAGCGATAAACTGATTTATTCCGGTGTTAAAGCACCTGAAATAAGCGATAAAATTAGTTATTCGGAAGAAAAACATTTCTGTACGACCTTCAGGCATTACTTGAAGAGAAATACCTAAATTCGCTGCATTCAAGGAGTTTTATATCGACAAAATCGAGCAGATTATCTATAATTTTATATAAAACTTCCCTCCAATGTTCAATATAGAGAAAAATGTTCCTATTTTTGCAACTTGTAAATAAACACAATCTTTCAAATGAGAATAAAGTTTTTATCAGTAATTGTAAGTTTCTTCCTTGTATCGTTTGCCGTTACTTCGTGCCTTGACACAGAAGAAATTGAATATAGCCCGGATGCTACCATACACGCATTTGCACTTGACACCATACATGGGGTAAACTATAAATTTACAATTGACCAACTTGGTCCCGATGGAGTAGGACTTATTTATAACCAGGATTCACTACCTGTAGGCTCCGATACAATTATTGACCGTATTCTTATCAAGACACTGACCACAACTTCCGGAATAATCACTGCCAAAAACGCAGAGGGTCAGGATACTCTGTTCAACTATTCCGATTCTATCGACTTCAGAGGCACTATGCAAAAACCGATGAGAATAAAAGTGTGGGCTGCCGACATGCAATATACCAAAGAGTATACTATTTCGGTACGTGTACATCAACAGGACCCGGATTCCATGAACTGGACCAAAATGACAGATAACTTCGCAAACTATAGCGGATATCAGAAATCAGTTACCCTGAATGAAGATCTGTTGATCTATACATCGAATACGACTGCATACCAATCATCCGGAGATGTTATCAGTAAAGGAAGAAGCTGGACACCAGTATCCATAACAGGGCTTCCGGACAACATCAAGCTTTCCTCCATTATTTCTTTCGGCGGAAAACTATATGCCACAAACGGTGAAAGTGCATACGTTTCATCTGATGGAGCATTATGGAATGTTGCAACCGATTTGAATAAAAACGGTAAAGTAGAGATGCTGATCGCCCCTTTCCCGAAAAATGAAGGTAATCTGTTGGGTATCTCCG
Source organism: Bacteroides fragilis NCTC 9343 (assembly GCF_000025985.1). Taxonomy (NCBI): domain Bacteria; kingdom Pseudomonadati; phylum Bacteroidota; class Bacteroidia; order Bacteroidales; family Bacteroidaceae; genus Bacteroides; species Bacteroides fragilis. The sequence continues at coordinate 531,898 of NC_003228.3, read as the reverse complement.
GAATTGCCGGTATTATTAATAATGGTGATCAATCTACATTTGCCATAACTAATCCTGAAGCAACAGCGTGGAACATTGGTTCCGAAACAGTAGGTGCGGACTTCCCCTTGGAGAATTTGTCTGCAACTTCTTACCTGACAGCAACAGGAATCCAGACAATAGCCGTAATGGGTAACAATCGTAATGCAAACGATACGACTTCCATCGCATGGACCTCACAAGACGGTTTGCTTTGGATACCTTTAAAAACTTCCTCGAGTACCGCCTATTGTCCGAAACTGGACAATCCGTCTTTCTTCTATTATGATAATGCTTTTCTGGCATTCGGAGGAAATTTTGAAACGATCTATACATCGGAAGCAGGTATTGCCTGGTATAAAGCCAACAAGAAAATCTTCCTGCCGGCCGAATTCAAAGACAGAGGAAACAATTACTCAACCGTAGTAGACAAAAATAACTTTATCTGGGTAATATGGAGTAACGGTGGTGCCAACGAAGTATGGCGCGGACGAATCAATAAATTTGGTTTTAAAAGACAGAACAACAACTAACGAAATGTCCTATAAAGAACAAATAGATTTAAACCGGATACCTAAGCATGTAGCAATTATCATGGACGGTAACGGACGGTGGGCCAAACTACGCGGACACGAACGGAGTTTTGGACATCAGGCCGGAGCCGAGACTGTGCATATCATTACTGAAGAGGCGGCCAGGTTAGGAATCAAATTCCTTACTTTATATACCTTTTCTACAGAAAACTGGAACCGGCCTTCGGATGAAGTCGCTGCATTGATGAGCCTCCTTTTCGACTCTATCGAAGAGGAAACATTTATGAAAAACAATATCAGTTTCCGTATCATCGGAGACATCAACAAACTACCTGAGAATGTACGGGAGCGCCTGAATGCTTGTGTAGAACATACTTCCAAGAATACAGGTATGTGCCTGATACTTGCCCTCAGTTATTCTGCCAGATGGGAAATAACCGAAGCTACACGGCAGATTGCCACATTGGTACAAAATGGAGAAATGAACCCTGAAGAAATTACTTCAGAAAGCATTCGGACACATCTGACAACCAACTTTATGCCCGACCCGGATTTGCTGATCCGGACAGGCGGAGAGGTTCGTTTAAGCAATTATCTGCTTTGGCAATGTGCTTATTCGGAGCTCTATTTCTGTGAAACTTTCTGGCCCGACTTTAAGGAAGAAGAATTGTGCAAGGCTATCTGTGACTACCAGAAACGCGAACGCAGATTCGGAAAAACCAGCGAACAAATCAGTTAACTCAAAACTTAATTATAACATAAATGCATTATCGTATTTCCTTCATATTCGTAACGTTTATCAGCCTGTTTTGCTTTGCATTGCCGGGCGTAGCACAAGATGCTAACACTGACGAATCAAACCCGTTATCATGTATTCCGGGACACCGAAAAAATATGAAATAGCCGACATCAAAGTCGAAGGTGTCAAGAACTACGAAGATTATGTTCTTATCGGACTGTCCGGACTCTCTGTAGGACAAACCATTACTGTACCGGGAGATGAAATCACAGGTGCAATCAAACGCTACTGGCGTCATGGTCTGTTCTCTAATGTATCGATTACCGCTGAAAAAATAGAAGGTAATAAAATATGGTTAAAGATCACTTTGGCCCAACGCCCACGTATTTCCGATATACGCTATCACGGTGTGAAAAAGTCGGAACGTGAAGACCTGCAAACCAAACTGGGCATGATAAAGGGTAGTCAGATCACTCCGAACCTGGTAGACCGTGCGAAAGTTTTAAGTAAACGCTATTTCGACGATAAGGGATTTAAGAATGCTGAAATCACTATCACCCAAAGAGATGATCCTGCCAATGAAAATCAGGTATTAGTCGATATTGACATCGATAAGAAAGAAAAGGTAAAAGTACATGCCATCACTTTTGCCGGCAACCATGCCATCAAGACATCTAAGCTGAAACGCGTGATGAAGAAGACAAACGAAAAAGGAAAACTGCTGAACTTATTCCGCACCAAGAAGTTTGTCAACGAGAAATATGAAGAGGACAAACAGTTGATTATTGATAAGTATAACGAATTGGGTTACCGCGATGCACGCATTGTGAAAGACAGTGTATCCAAATTTGACGATAAGACCGTAGACGTATTCATCGAACTGGAAGAAGGCGATAAATATTATCTCCGCAACGTTACATGGGTAGGTAATACGCTTTACCCTTCAGAGCAATTGAACTACATGCTCCGCATGAAGAAAGGGGATGTATATAACCAGAAATTGTTAAATGAACGCTTATCAACCGACGAAGATGCTATCGGTAACCTCTATTATAATAATGGTTATCTGTTCTATACACTGGATCCGGTGGAAGTAAACATAGATAATGACTCCATTGACTTGGAAATGAGAATTTTTGAAGGTCGGCAAGCCAGTATCAACAAGATCAAGATCAATGGTAATGACCGTTTGTACGAAAACGTTGTCCGCCGTGAACTCCGTACTCGTCCAGGTGAGTTGTTCAGCCGCGAGGACCTGATGCGTTCTATGCGTGAAATCCAGCAAATGGGACACTTCGACCCGGAAAACATCAAGCCGGATATCCAGCCGGACCCTGTAAACGGAACGGTAGATATCGCTTACGATCTTGTATCGAAAGCAAATGACCAGGTAGAGTTCTCTGCCGGTTGGGGACAAACAGGTGTTATCGGTAAGTTAAGTCTGAAGTTTACGAACTTCTCTTTGGCGAACCTGTTGCATCCGGGAGAAAATTATCGCGGTATCCTGCCTCAAGGCGACGGACAGACACTGACCATCAGTGGACAAACCAATGCACAATACTATCAACAGTATAGCATTTCGTTCTTTGATCCCTGGTTCGGAGGTAAACGCCCGAATTCATTCTCTCTGTCAGCATTCTTCTCCGTACAGACCGATATCAGTAGCCGTTACTACAATTCAAGCTACTATAACAACTACTACAACAGTTATTACAGCGGCTTGGGTGGCTACGGTATGTACAATTATGGTAACTATAACAATTACGAGAACTATTATGACCCGGATAAGTCAATCAAAATGTGGGGTCTGTCAGCAGGATGGGGTAAACGTCTGAACTGGCCGGATGACTACTTCCAGCTTTCAGCCGAGCTCTCTTACCAGAGATATATCTTGAAAGACTGGCAATACTTCCCGGTGACCAACGGTAAATGTAATGACCTGAGTATAGGCTTGACATTGGCCCGCGCCTCTTACGATAACCCGATCTATCCCCGTAGTGGTTCTGACTTCTCGCTGTCCGTACAGTTCACACCACCTTACTCATTGTTCGATGGAGTAGACTACAGCAAGTACAACGAGTACAACCAGAACGATATGAACAAGATGCATAAATGGGTAGAATACCACAAGTGGAAATTCAAAGCAAAAACATACATCCCATTGCTGAACCCGACTGTAGTGAAAAAGACTCCGGTATTAATGACACGTGTTGAATTCGGTATATTGGGTCACTACAACAAATATAAGAAATCACCGTTCGGTACATTCGATGTCGGTGGTGACGGTATGACCGGATATTCAAGCTACGCAACTGAGAGTGTCGCCCTCCGTGGTTATGAAAACAGTTCTTTAACTCCGTACCGCGGACAAGAAGGTTATGCTTATACCCGTATCGGATTTGAATTAAGATATCCGCTAATGCTGGAAACAAGTACCAATATTTATGCGTTAACATTCCTGGAAGCCGGTAATGCTTGGCATGATGTGAAAAACTTCAATCCGTTCGACCTGAAACGTTCGGCAGGTGTGGGTGTCCGCATCTTCCTTCCGATGATTGGTATGATGGGTATCGACTGGGCATACGGTTTCGACAAAGTACTTGGCGACAAGAGCGCAGGTGGAAGCAGATTCCATTTCGTATTGGGCCAGGAATTCTAATTGTTTCACTAAAAACTAAGCGTTATGAAAAAGTCTGTTCTATTTATCATCTTGCTGTTTGCCGTAGGTATGACAGCCCAAGCACAAAAGTTTGCCCTGATCGATATGGAGTATATCCTGAAGAACATTCCGGCTTACGAACGTGCCAACGAACAATTGAGCCAGGCAACCAAACAGTGGCAGGGTGAAGTCGAAGTATTAGCCAAAGAGGCACAAACGATGTTTAAGGACTATCAAGCTGCATCTGCTAAACTGACGGCCGCACAAAAGACCCAGAAAGAAGATGCCATCGTAGAAAAAGAAAAAGCTGCTTCAGAGCTCAAACGTAAATACTTTGGTCCTGAAGGTGAACTTTTTAAGAAAAGAGAAGAGTTAATGAAGCCTATTCAAGACGAAATATACAATGCGGTAAAAGCTGTAGCAGAGGAAAACGGTTATGCAGTAGTGGTAGACAGAGCATCTGCTTCAAGCATTATTTTTGCCACTCCCCGCATTGATGTAAGCAATGAAGTGCTGGCGAAATTAGGATATTCAAATTAATTTCATACATTTGCACCCGATAACTTAAAAGTAATCATTCAAATAAATAATAAAACTATGCTTAAAAAAATTGCACTTTTAATGATGTTAATACTCCCGATGGGCGTATTTGCACAAAATCTTAAATTCGGTCACATCAATGCGATGGAAATTGTTTCGGCCATGCCGGAATATACCAAAGCACAATCTGAGTTACAAGCATTGAACAAACAACTCGGACAAGACTTACAGAGATCTCAGGAAGAATTCAGCAAGAAATACCAGGAATTCATGCAGCAAAAAGACTCTCTTCCTGCTGTCATTGCAGAAAGAAGACAAAAAGAGTTGGAAGACATGATGCAGAGACAAGAACAATTCCAGGCTAAGGCTCAGCAGGATATGGAAAAAGCCAACAATGACCTGATGGCTCCGGTATATAAGAAGCTGGATGACGCTATCAAAGCAGTAGGTGCAGCAGAAGGTGTTATCTACATTTTCGATATGGCACGTACTCCGATACCTTACGTAAACGAAGCTCAAAGCATTAACCTGACTCCGAAAGTAAAAACCCAATTGGGCATCAAATAAGAGTTAAGAGCAATAAGTTACGAGCTACAAGCTACAAGTACCATGCAAAATGCGTTATGACTTGTTACTTGTAGCTCGTAACTTTTTAACCATATCCCCATTATGAAACAATCCCTTCCATACCAACCTGGTCCTATCGGTGTATTCGACTCCGGATACGGTGGGCTGACCATCCTGAGCAAAATCAGGGAAGCGCTGCCGGAATACGATTACATCTATCTGGGCGACAATGCACGGACTCCTTATGGGACCCGTTCTTTTGAAATCGTATACGAGTTCACCTTACAGGCTGTCAACAAATTGTTTGAGATGGGCTGTCATCTGGTGATACTTGCTTGCAACACAGCCTCGGCCAAGGCACTGAGAACCATACAAATGAACGACCTTCCGAATATAGATCCGGACCGGAGGGTGCTAGGAGTCATTCGCCCAACTGCAGAGTGTATCGGCAGTATGACCCAAACGCGCCATGTAGGAATATTGGCTACAGCCGGTACCATCAAATCAGAATCATATCCGCTTGAAGTGCATAAGTTGTTTGAGGATATCAAAGTAAGCGGAGAAGCTTGTCCCATGTGGGTTCCACTGGTTGAAAACAATGAAGCCAACGGCGAAGGAGCCGACTTCTTTATTCGTAAATACATCGACAACCTACTTGCCAAAGACCGGCAGATAGACACCCTTGTTCTGGGATGTACCCATTACCCGATACTATTGCCCAAGATACAAAAATTCATTCCCCAAGGAGTGAAAGTGGTGGCACAGGGAGAATATGTGGCTACCAGTCTGAAAGATTACCTTCACCGTCATCCCGAAATGGACATGAAGTGCACTCGGGAAGGTAAATGCCGCTTTTACACCACAGAGGCCGAAGACAAATTTATTGAATCAGCCTCCATGTTCCTCAACGAGAACATTACAGTGCAACGAATAACTTTAGAATAATCTATCGGTAAAACAACTTTATCTAAGTTCTTTTTGTTATATTTGTAAGAGATAAACACATTATATCCCTACCATTATGAAAGAAGATAAAGACACCCGCGTAGTAGAAGTCTTCACCGGTTCGCCTTGGGAAGCAGAGTTCATCAAAGGATTGCTCGAAAGCAATGGAATAGAATCTATCCTGAAAGACGGAGGTGGGCTCGCAGCTTTGGCACCTTACTACATCGGACAGGAAATAGCTGTCCTCGTCAATGAAGACGATTATGAAAATGCAATGGAAATAGTGAGAAACCGCGAAAAGGCAAACGAATAAATTCCCCCCGATCTCCTCTCTGCCATACAGACATTCTCTTTCAAGATATCCGTATGGGAGAGGTAACATATCGACAAAAATCCATATATTTGTGCTTTCAAATCGTCAGCATAATGAAAAAGGAGTTTACACGAATAGCCATAAAAGTGGGAAGTAACGTACTGACCCGACAGGACGGAACACTGGATGTCACCCGGATGTCTGCGCTAACCGATCAGATAGCCGCCTTGCATAAAGCCGGAGTAGAGGTGATTCTTATCTCTTCGGGAGCTGTTGCCTCGGGACGAAGCGAAATACGTACCCTCAGGAAACTCGACAGCGTAGATCAGCGCCAATTGTTCTCGGCAGTGGGTCAAGCCAAACTCATTAACCGATATTACGAGCTGTTCCGCGATCATGGCATTGCTGTAGGACAGGTACTCACCACCAAAGAGAATTTTGGTACACGCCGTCATTACCTCAACCAGAAAAACTGCATGACGGTGATGCTTGAGAACGGCGTCATTCCTATCGTCAACGAGAACGACACCATCTCCGTCACCGAACTGATGTTCACAGACAATGACGAACTGTCGGGCCTCATCGCCTCAATGATGAATGCACAGGCCCTTATCATCCTGAGTAACATCGACGGCATTTATAACGGTTCCCCTTCCGATCCGGACTCATTAGTGATCCGGGAGATTGGACAGGGAAAAGACCTGAGTAACTACATTCAGACCAGCAAATCGAGTTTCGGGAGAGGAGGCATGCTGACCAAAACCAACATTGCCCGCAAAGTGGCAGATGAAGGTATTACAGTAATTATTGCCAATGGCAAACGCGACAACATCCTTATCAACCTCATAGAGCATCCCGAAGAGACGGTTTGCACTCGTTTTATCCCCGCATCCCAACCCGTATCGAGTATCAAGAAATGGATAGCTCATAGCGAAGGTTTCGCTAAGGGAGAGATACATATCAACGAACAGGCTACCGAAGTGTTGAACTCCGACAAGGCAGTCAGCATTCTTCCCGTCGGAATCACCCGCATTGAAGGAGAATTTGAGAAAGACGACATCGTGCGCATCATTGATTACCGGGGTACTCCGGTAGGTGTAGGCAAAGTCAACTGTGACTCCATGCAGGCACGGGACTCCATCGGAAAACATGGAAAAAAAGCAGTAGTCCATTATGACTACCTTTACATTGAATAAACGAACTGCATTATGAATCTGAATGATACTTTTGCTGCCGTACAGGCAGCCGGCCGCCATCTGGCACTATTACCCGACGATCGGATCAACCAAATACTGAATGCCGTGGCAGAAGCTGCTTTGGAACAGACTTCCTACATCCTCTCTGAGAACCGGAAAGATCTGGAACGGATGTCACCCGACAATCCGAAATACGACCGACTGAGGTTGACCGAAGAACGACTTCGGGGAATCGCTTCCGATATACGCAACGTGGCCACTCTCCCCTCCCCTCTGGGCAGGATATTGAAAGAGAGCATTCGTCCCAATGGCATGAGACTCACTAAGATAAGTGTTCCTTTCGGGGTCATCGGCATCATTTACGAAGCTCGTCCCAATGTCAGCTTCGACGTTTTTTCGCTTTGCCTGAAAAGCGGTAACGCCTGTATCCTGAAAGGGGGAAGCGACGCTGACTATTCGAATCGTGCCATCGTAGAAGTGATACACCAGGTACTCCGACAGTTTAACATAGACACTCACATGGTCGAGTTGCTACCGGCCGACCGTGAAGCAACCCGGGAACTGCTGCACGCTACCGGATACGTAGATCTGATCATTCCTCGCGGCAGTAGCGCCCTGATTAACTTTGTACGGCAAAATGCTACTATACCGGTAATAGAAACCGGTGCAGGCATCTGCCATACCTACTTTGACGAATACGGAGATACGGCCAAGGGAGCTGCCATCATCCATAATGCCAAGACACGCCGCGTGAGTGTTTGTAATGCACTCGATTGCGTGATTGTTCACGAAAGCAGATTGTCCGATCTGCCTCTCCTTTGTGAAAAGCTCAAAGCCGACAAGGTGATTATCTATGCAGATCCGTCAGCCTATCAGGCACTCGAGGGACACTATCCTGCCGGGTTGCTGAAACCTGCCACCCCCGAGAGCTTCGGAACTGAATTTCTGGACTACAAAATGGCAATCAAAACTGTGAATAGTTTTGAGAACGCACTCGGACATATCCAGGAATACAGCTCACGACATAGCGAAAGTATCGTCACCGAAAACCCGGAACGCGCCGCGCTTTTCACCCGCATGGTAGATGCAGCCTGTGTATATACCAATGTATCTACCGCTTTCACCGACGGAGCACAATTCGGGCTGGGAGCAGAAATCGGCATCAGCACACAAAAGTTGCATGCCCGCGGACCGATGGGATTGGAAGAGATCACTTCCTACAAATGGATCATAGAGGGTGACGGACAGACACGTCAGTGATACTTTCGGCGAAAGTCAGGAAAATAATCGGTTCAAAGCTTGACTTAACCTCCGGATTGTACTATCTTTGTAGACACAATCATACCATAGATTCAATTTAAAATGCGATAATGGGGAAAGGCTCTTGCTTCTCCCCTTTCTTTTTTTACAGCCGATACCCCTCGTGAACAGAGCCGGGATTACGCTTCAACAGAGCCGGGGTTTCTTGTCGGAAGAGCCTGCGTTCCGACCCAAAGACGGTTGATCCGGCAGTTGGAGACGGTTGATCCCTCTACCCTTCCGACTGCATCCGGGCCTACACCACCGGACAAGATTCGAAAAGTATAAATAGTATAATCCGGAGAGCGCTTATGTTAAGGAAGCGTAAACTTACTCTTGACAAAAACGGAGGCAATTATGCAAATTATTAGTAATACGAGAACAAAACGCCTTGCTATTCCTTATAAAAAACATTATATTTGTAAATGAACTCCAAACCTATCCCATTATGAAGCAAACAGCCTATATATACCTGCTCACCCTTTCTTGCCTTCTCTGCGCATGCAATAGAGAAAACAGAACAAATTTGCCACAGCCCCAAGTCACCGGTGTAGCGGATTCACTGGAAACGGTGCCTCCGGAAGAGAAGCCCAAAGCCATCTCCGCAGAACAGATAGAGATCAAGAAAGATTTGCTCTATGATAAATATACTCTTGAAGATACGTATCCGTACAAAGATACGACCCGCAGTTTTCAATGGGATAAGATCAAAGAACGCCTGGCACTGCTCGAAAACATTCAGCAGACACCCTCGCAATGGGGCATCTTGCAGAACTATAAGAACCGGAACGGCGAGGCTCCATTGGTACGCCATTACAAACGGAATGCCTATAAACGCATTGCCGACACGCTGGGCATAGAGCGCTACCAGTCCGTCCCGCTCTATTTGCTCACCGATACGCTTGTGCCCGAACGTTATGGAGAAGACGGTTCGCTGGTCCGCTTCCTGGCCGACGGAGAGAATTTCGTCAAGGTATCCCCTATCTATATTGGCGAAGAGTGGTATGTACCCAAGAGGTACGTCAAAGTGCTCCCGGATACGACACACTTCATCAAAACAATCATGATAGACCGAAGAGACCAGAACATAATGACTTTGGAACAAACCGGTGAAGCCCAATGGACCGTACGGAGTATGAACCCCGCCACTACCGGAAGGCATCGCCCTCCGTATGCACAAGAGACACCATTAGGGATATTCGTCCTACAGGAAAAAAAGACACGCATGATATTCCTCAAAGACGGTTCCACCGCCACCGGAGGTTTTGCGCCTTATGCCAGCCGATTCTCAGACGGAGGATACATTCACGGAGTCCCGGTAAACGAGCCCCGTAAAGCACTTATAGAGTACAGCCCGTCTCTGGGCACCACGCCCCGCTCGCACATGTGTGTACGGAATGCAACATCACATTCCAAGTTTATTTTCGACTGGGCTCCTGTAAATGAGACAATTATTTTTGTTTTGGAATAGAAATCCGTATCTTTGCGCCGTTATTTTCTCAGTTTCCTATGCAAAAAGTATTTCTATTCCTCCTATTGTTTCTGCTCCCACTGGCAGAAGTACCCAACCATGCACCGGCCAGTGAGCCTGTTTCTGTAGCCTCTACTCCGGAGACAGACGAAATAGATCAACTGTTCGATGATATGCAGCTGGACGGGATTGTCAGCTATACAGCTTTCCGACAGGCAGTGACCGGCTATCAGAAAATCGAGCAGAAAAGCAAGTCCATCATGACCCTGATCGATTTTTCAAAACCATCTACCGAGAAGCGCCTTTACGTGCTCGATATGAAAAACAAAAAGTTGCTATATACTTCCGTCGTATCACACGGCAAAAATAGCGGAGGAAACTATGCAACCTCATTCTCCAATAAAAACGGTTCGTACAAAAGTTCGCTTGGCTTTTACCTGACCGAAAACACTTATCAGGGACGCAACGGTTACTCCCTGGTGCTGAACGGGCTGGAAAAAGGAATTAACGACCAAGCCAAACAACGCGCCATCGTGATGCATGGTGCCGCATATGCCAATCCCAACATCACCGCTTCTGCCGGACGCTTGGGACGGAGCCTCGGATGCCCCGCCTTGCCGCAAGCACTCGCCAAACCGATTATCGACACAATCAAAAAAGGTAGTGTGCTCTTTATCTACGCCAACAACAAGGACTATCTGGCCAACAGCACCTTCCTGTCTCCACGGCAAACGGAGTATCTTTCATGGGCGCAGCCTGCCAATTGAAAATTTTATCATACCTTTGCGGAAAAGGTATATTCATTCTAACAAAGACAATTATGAAGAAATTTACTTGCGTACAAGACATCGGCGACCTGAAATCAGCCCTTGCCGAATCATTCGAGATCAAGAAAGACCGGTTCAAATATGTGGAACTGGGACGTAATAAAACTCTATTGATGATCTTCTTTAACTCCAGCCTCCGCACCCGTCTCAGCACCCAGAAAGCTGCTCTCAACCTGGGTATGAACGTAATTGTACTGGACATCAATCAAGGGGCCTGGAAATTGGAAACCGAACGCGGCGTCATCATGGACGGTGACAAACCGGAACATCTGCTGGAAGCCATCCCGGTGATGGGATGTTATTGTGACATCATCGGTGTACGTTCGTTTGCCCGCTTCGAAAACCGTGAGTATGACTATAATGAAGTGATCATCAATCAGTTCATACAACATTCCGGACGCCCGGTGTTCTCTATGGAAGCAGCTACCCGTCATCCGTTGCAGAGCTTTGCCGACCTGATCACCATTGAAGAATACAAAAAGACAGCCCGCCCTAAAGTAGTAATGACCTGGGCTCCCCATCCGCGGCCATTGCCACAGGCAGTGCCCAACTCGTTTGCCGAATGGATGAATGCCACAGACTATGAGTTTGTCATCACCCACCCCGAAGGTTACGAACTCGATCCGAAGTTTGTAGGAAACGCACGGGTAGAATATGATCAGATGAAAGCTTTCGAAGGAGCCGACTTTATATATGCCAAGAACTGGGCAGCTTATACAGGCGACAACTACGGACAGATTCTGAGTACAGACCGTAATTGGACCGTAGGCGACCGTCAGATGGCCGTCACCAATAATGCCTACTTCATGCACTGCCTCCCTGTAAGACGGAATATGATTGTGACGGATGATGTTATCGAGAGTCCGCAATCCATTGTCATCCCGGAAGCCGCAAACCGTGAAATCTCGGCGACAGTGGTACTGAAAAGACTGCTGGAAAATCTACCATAACGATTTTTGAACGATCCATAATAAATGATCAACGACGAACGATAATAATACATAGCCTGTTCATCGTTGATCATTCATTGTTCAATAATCGTTCATTCTTATTTCTCCACTTTCTCGCCTGCTTCCTGCCAGGCATTGAATCCTTTATCCAATTCGTACACTTTATATCCTTTCTCACTGAGAATGGCAGCCGCCTTCTTGCTTCGCTTGCCACTGCGGCAATATAAAGCCACCGGTTTATCTTTTTGAAGTGTGGAGTCTGCCATAACCGCAAACGAATCATCGAGCACATTGATATTGATCGTCCCCGGAATGTGGCCTTCCGAATATTCAGCCATGGTACGGACATCCAGCCGTTGCACACTTGCATCCTCAATCAGCGAAGCAAACTCCTTCACCGGCACTGTCTTGAAATTCCCTTTCGACTGCTGGCAAGAAAAGAGAGAAGACAAAAGAAAACATATTCCCATAAGCATTGAATTCATTTTCGACATATAATTAGTAATTAATGGTTAAGTGACTGGGTACGTATTCAAACTGATAGGTCTGCACCTCCCCGTCATACGTATGAAAACTGAAATAAATGATCACTGATTCCCCGATATCGGACGTGTACTGCCTCAACGGTACCGAGACATAAGCCCGCTTGGCATAAGCCTCCACATCTCCCCCATCGTCATGATAGAGCATTAAATGGACTTTCAGCTTTCCGGTTACAGCATCCCGCTCCACAGACTCCTGAATGAAATGAAACGTATGCCGCGCATTCTGTGCCCGGATAGAGAGAGTCATATTCAGATAATCACGCCCCATCCAGATACTGAGCATATCAACCGGATCGAATTTCAAGCCATTCCGGAACTCTCCGGCAGGCAGCGGAACCGGAGAAACCGTATTAGCTAATGCATAAATGCGTATCTCTTTCCGCCCTCCTACCGACGAAAGCACTTCGTAATTGCTCACCACACGGCTAGAGGAATTGGGTAACAGCTCCGATTCAGTGCGGTCCTCCGCCACGACCAGACGTTCTCCCTTATCCGTAACCAACGTTTGCAACCGACCGTCTGCTCCCGACTCTGCAGTCAGAAACTCCAACCTCACGGAAGGGTAAGGAGCACCATCATCTTCGTTACAGGAAAACAGGAAGACGGAAAACAATACAGACAGGACGATATGTAACGTCCATATTCTCATTGACGAGCGGCCAAATAGTTGGTCAACGGATTGGCATACATCAACAACAGCTTTTCACGCAAGAAAGAAATATCTTTGTTGGGAATCTCTATCTTTTCAAGCTGCTTTTCCACATAAGCCTCGAAACGTTCCTTCTCGGCCAACGTATAGTGGGATTCAAAATCATTCTTACCAGTCAACAGATCGTGAGCTACATAATTGCCCGGATAAAGACGGTAATTGCTATGAATGCGCTGATCGATCCACGTAGAGATACGTGCAAACAACTCTGGTTTCGGTAAAGAGCGATCTACTGTCGAAAGCAGGTCATTGAGGCAAGCTCCCGTCTGGAAATGCACCCGGCCTTTATAGCCAAACAAACCGGTCTGCATATTTTTCAGGTCATCTGCCATCGTTTTCTTATAGCCCTCTATATCACGCTTCAGCTGGAACTCCTGTGCTTTCAGGTAATCGCAGGGATCATATTCGTAGGAAATAGCGAGAGGAGCAATATTCATCTCCATCAGACGGCTGACCACATCCCCTTCGCCCCCCATTGCCAGCATCTTGAGTACACTGTCCTGAGTACGGTCGTTAGAGTCTTTGGCACGTCCTTCACGTTGTGCAATCCAAATGGACTGATTCTTTTCTCCGATTGTATAGTGCATATAACGGGACATGCGGGCAGACGACTCAAGCATTTGCCTCATGGTCAGTGCACGCTGCACGATAAATGATTTATTGACCCGGACAAACTTCTTGATCCACGGATAAATCAGCAGATTATCGCCAATGGCAATCTCCACCGTATCCATCCCCTGGTCGACTAACAATACAGATAAGAAACCGGAATCAAGAATGATGTCACGGTGATTCGAGATGTAGGTGTATGCTTTGCTCTTGTCCGGAATAGCCGTATGATCCAATGAAATACCATCCGTACAGTCGCCTGCAAGTTTCCATAGCAAACCGTAGCAAAAGGTTTTCTGAAATTCCAGTTTCGTTCTACAGGCACGCATCTTTTGTGCCAGCATCTCAAAGGGTACATCCGGTATCACCCCGGCAACCACCTTCTGAAAAGCCGGATCGGCAATCAGTTCTTCGAAAACCCCGGAGAGTTCTTCGTCGTTGTAAGGACGGATTTCATCAAACTCTGTTGTATTCATAGCTTTTATTCTTTTATAAACTACAAGTGACGAGCAACGAGTTACAGGTAATCAACGATAAGCTACAAAGGCTGCACCGCTCTATCCCGTACGGAATCGGTGCGGCTTGCCGACTGTAGCTCGTGGCCCGCAGCTTACAGCTAAAATTTATTTTCTATAATATCAGTCATCACGTCTTTTATATCCAGTCCGGCGGCACGCACCTGCTGGGGAATAAAACTGGTAGCGGTCATACCCGGTGTGGTATTCACCTCCAGAAGATTGATCTTCTCACCTTCCGTAATGATATAGTCCACTCGAATAATGCCGGAACATCCCAATATATCGTAAATAGCCGAGGTTAAAGTCTGGACACGCCGGGTCAGTTCTTCCGATATACGTGCCGGAGTGATCTCGTCCACCTGTCCGTTGTACTTTGCATCGTAATCGAAGAATTCATTATGTGTCACGACCTCGGTCAACGGAAAGACTACCGATTTTTCTTTCGTCTTATAACAACCGCAAGTCAATTCTGTTCCGCCCATAAAGGCTTCTATCATCACTTCCTCAGCTTCACTGAAAGCCTTGGCAATGGCAGGTTGAATCTGTTCGCGCGTCTTCACCTTAGTCACACCAAAGCTGGATCCTCCCAGATTGGGTTTGATAAAGCAAGGCAGGCCAATTTTTTCCACCACATCTTCATCGGAGACAGCCTGTCCCTGACGTAGCAACAACGATTCGGAGATACGCACACCAAATGCTTTGAGATACTGGTTGCAGACAAATTTATCGTAAGTGATGGCAGCGGCCAGTACGCCACAACATGAATACGGAATGCGTATCATGTCGAAATAGCCCTGCAAACGTCCGTCCTCTCCCGGTGTTCCGTGAATGGTGATATAAGCAAAGTCGAACACGACCTTCTCCGCCCCATTCATAAAACTAAAGTCGTTTCTGTCCACCGGTGTTTTACTTCCGTCCTGCAATTGCACTTCCCAACGCCGACCTTCCATTTCTACGATGTACAAATTATACTTCTCCTTGTCGATAAAGGAGTAAATGCCCTGTGCACTACGCAGGGAAACTACGATTTCGGAGGTATCGCCTCCTGCCACAATGGCAATGTTGCGTTTCATTCTAAATCTCTGTTACTAATATAACCTCTCCACTTCTCTATCAACCGGGTCATGTCGTCCGGCAACTCCGAAGTAAAATGCATCTCTTCGCCAGTGACGGGATGCACAAACCCCAGCGTCATGGCGTGCAAAGCCTGCCGCGGACAAGTGTCGAAGCAATTGTTTACAAATTGTTTGTATTTACTAAAGTGAGTCCCTTTCAGGATTTCGTGACCGCCATACCGCTCGTCATTGAAGAGTACATGACCGATATGCTTCATGTGCACACGTATCTGATGCGTACGCCCGGTTTCAAGAATACATTCCACCAAAGTGACATATCCCAGACGTTCAAGCACCCGGTAGTGGGTGACGGCATGTTTCCCTTGGGTAGGATCGGCCATAACGGCCATTTGCATCCGGTCTTTCGGATTGCGGGCAATACTGCCTACGATGGTACCTTCATCCTGATCGACAATGCCCCATACCAGTGCGCGGTATCTACGCTTAGTAGTTTTATTAAAGAATTGGACGCCCAGATTGGTTTTGGCATCCGGTGTCTTAGCGATAACCAGTAATCCAGAAGTATCTTTATCGATGCGGTGCACCAATCCCACATGTGGGTCGTTGGCATCGTAATCGGGGTTATCCTTGAGATGCCAAGCGATGGCATTGACCAACGTACCATGATAGTTTCCGTGTCCCGGATGCACCACCAGTCCGGCCGGCTTATTCACCACCATCAGGTATTTATCTTCATAGACAATATGAAGTGGAATATCCTCCGGAATAATCTCATTGTCATAACGGGGACGATCCATCATCACCGTAATCACATCCAGAGGTTTCACTTTATAGCTGCTCTTCACCGGTTTACCATTGGCCATGACAAAACCGTCTTCAGCCGCTTTCTGTATGCGATTGCGCGAAGCATTGACGATGCGTTCAAACAAATATTTATCGACCCTGACCATTGCCTGCCCTTTATCCACTACCACGCGGAAATGTTCATAGAGCTGGTTTTCGTCACCTACGGGTTCTATATCATCCAATTCGTCCTGTTCAATATCGTCAGGCAATTCTTCTATCATGCGTTTTTTCTACGTATACGTTTCTTATATTAAAACCAGGAATCATCATCTGTTCCGGAATCCTCAACAGACATAGCAGCATTTTCCACCATATCGACAGAATCGGTTGCGGTAGACTGCACTCCGTCACCTACCATCAGAGTCAGCGTAGCGCCGATGGGAGCTTTATCTCCAATCTGCAATTGGCGTCCCTGATAGATCACGCCATATACCCAGTCCTTCTCTCCGCTCACCATCCGGTTTTCGGTAAGTTTAAAGCCTGCGGCGATCAACTTTGCCTGCGCCTGACGCACGGAACTGTTATCGGCCACATCAGGCACCACACTCAAAGGAGTACTGAGGGTATTTATTGTCAGATAGATTGTTCGTCCTTCTTTCACTTTCTGCCCGACCGACGGGTTAAGATCCAGGATAATGCCGGAAGGTTTATTTTTTACGTAACTGGAGTCGGACACCACACAAGTCAGTCCATGATTCCGGAACATCTTTTCCGCTTCGCTTACAGACATTCCTTTTACGTCGGGCACTATTACAGCTTCGCCATGGCGTGTGTATATATCCAGTCCTTTAAGTGTGCCAACCACTATGAGCACAGCCACTACAACCATGGCTATGATGTTTATCCAGAAGAATCTATTGGCCTTGAAAGAAAAAAATTCTTTTATCGTCATAATTATAAGCTGTTAATGCGGACAAAGATACTATTTTCGTTACACAGTATCACAGACTTTCACCGAGTTTTTAAAAAAGCGTATCAAAACCCTCTCTTTGGGTTTTCCACCTTGCGCCTGATACCGTTATCAAATTGGAACCGGTTCTAAAACAAAAAGAAGCAAAGGAATCCTCCTTCACTTCTTCTTATTCGTTTGCAATGGCTAATACTTATGCCTTCACTCCGTTGTATTCGTCAGAAACAGTCAGTTTCTTACGACCTTTAGCGCGACGTGCAGCCAATACTCTACGGCCGTTAGCTGTAGCCATTCTCTCACGGAAACCGTGTTTGTTTTTTCTCTTTCTGTTAGAGGGTTGAAATGTTCTTTTCATTACTGTATCTTGTTTTTATGTTATTACTTCTACGGATTCGGGCTGCAAAAATAGGCACTTTTTTTAAATAAACCAAGAGTTAAGTCATTTTTAGTCAAAACATTTTGTGTTTTTTGCCGATTTAGATTACTTTTGCACCCGAAAAGGTTCAAAGATAACTCAATAACAATCTATAAAATAAAGAATATCAAGTATGATTAATGCTCAAGACATCAAGAACGGAACTTGTATCCGCATGGATGGCAAACTGTATTTCTGTATCGAATTCCTCCACGTTAAACCGGGTAAAGGTAACACCTTCATGCGTACAAAACTGAAAGATGTAGTAAGCGGCTACGTTCTCGAACGTCGCTTCAATATCGGTGAGAAGCTGGAAGACGTACGCGTTGAACGTCGTCCCTATCAGTACCTGTACAAAGAAGGTGAAGATTATATCTTCATGAATCAGGAAACATTCGATCAACACCCGATCGCTCACGACCTGATCAACGGTGTAGATTTCTTGCTGGAAGGTGCAGTAGTAGAAGTTGTATCGGATGCATCTACCGAAACCGTGCTTTATGCTGATATGCCTATCAAAGTTCAGATGAAAGTTACTTATACAGAACCGGGCTTGAAAGGCGACACTGCTACCAACACCCTGAAACCGGCTACTGTAGAATCAGGTGCAACCGTTCGTGTCCCGCTGTTTATCAGTGAAGGCGAAACAATCGAGATCGATACTCGTGACGGTTCTTACGTAGGTCGTGTGAAAGCATAAGTATACACAGACTCATTAACACAGCCTCCCTGCATTCTGCCGGAATATCCGGTTGGAATGCAGGGAGTTCTATTTTATCGCCACCTTTCATCCCCCCCAAAAAGCACAAAGACTACAGAGATTGGAACTATGATATATGCATATCTAAAAGAGAGAAAAACTCTATGACCTCCCTGTCCCCTACGATAAGACAAATTCAACCATTCTACAGAAATCTTTACCAAACTTATGGAAAGAAGCCTGAAAACATCGAAAGTGGAGAAGCCGCGCTCCTATCTTCAAAGGCTGTACCCACTACCTTTAAAAACCAAAGGCTTCCTGGTTTTAAACCAACACCACTTTGACCCCAAAGGTATTCAAGACAAAGCATAATGGACAAAAAGAGTGCATTAAAAGAGATTATCGGAAAATAATAATTTATCTTTGCCAATATTAAATATGAAGATTAACTATACATATATGATGCGATACTCCGTTATTATTCCCGTTTACAACCGTCCCGACGAAGTGGACGAACTATTGCAAAGCCTGACAGCCCAACACTTCAAGGATTTCGAAGTCGTGGTTGTAGAAGACGGATCATCTGTCCCTTGCGAAAAGATAGTGAACCAATACCAGGGAAAGTTGGATATACATTACTACAACAAACCGAACTCCGGTCCCGGACAAACCCGTAATTACGGTGCCGAACGTAGCAACGGCGAATATCTCATCATACTGGATTCGGACTGTATCTTGCCCGAAGGATATCTCGATGCAGTAGAGAAAGAACTGCAGACCGCCCCGGCCGATGCCTTTGGAGGGCCGGACCGGGCACATAGTTCTTTCACCGATATACAAAAAGCCATTAATTACTCCATGACTTCTTTCTTCACCACGGGAGGCATCCGCGGAGGCAAAAAGAAAATGGATAAATTCTATCCGAGAAGTTTCAACATGGGTGTCCGCCGGGAGGTTTATCAGGCATTAGGAGGTTTCTCCAATATGCGTTTCGGCGAAGACATCGATTTCAGTATCCGCATATTCAAGGGAGGATACCAATGCCGTCTCTTTCCCGATGCCTGGGTATACCACAAACGACGTACGGATTTTAAGAAATTCTTCAAGCAAGTGCACAACTCCGGTATTGCACGTATCAATCTCTACAAAAAATATCCCGAATCGTTGAAAGTCGTCCATTTGCTGCCGGCTGTATTCACGTTAGGAGTTGCACTTCTACTATTATGCACTCCCTTTTGCTTGTTCAGCCTCGTCCCGATTCTGCTTTATGCCTTACTGGTCTGCCTGGATTCTGCGCTGCAAAACAAAAGCTTACGCATCGGCATCTATTCCATCGCTGCTTCTTTCATCCAACTTATCGGATACGGCACAGGATTCTGGCGTGCCTGGTGGGAACGCTGTATACTGGGAAGGAACGAATTTGAGGCTTTCCGCAAGAACTTCTATAAATAAAGATGCTTCAACAAAACCTTATCCCGCAAAACACATTAAATCATGAACAAACAGAAACTAAACATCAAGCAGTGGTCCAAAGCCGATCGGCCACGCGAAAAAATGATGACAAAAGGTTCCGAAGCATTGAGCGACGCTGAACTATTGGGCATCCTGATAGGTTCGGGCAATACGGAAGAGAGTGCCGTTGAACTGATGAGAAGAATACTTGCCACTTGCGACAACAACCTGAATGAACTGGGGAAATGGGAAGTACGGAACTTTTCTTCATTCAAAGGCATGGGACCGGCCAAAAGCCTCACCATCATGGCCGCTCTGGAACTAGGCAAGCGGCGTAAACTGCAGGAAAGCAAAGAACGGGAACAGATCAGATGTTCAGAGGACATCTACAAGCTGTTCCATCCACTGATGTGTGATCTGCCGCAAGAAGAGTTCTGGATTCTGCTTCTGAACCAAGCATGTAAAGTAATCAACAAATTACGTATCAGTACAGGAGGCATTGACGGAACTTATGCCGATGTACGCACCATCTTACGAGAAGCACTGATAGGACGTGCCACACAAATAGCCCTGATTCATAATCACCCATCGGGCCATGCGAAGCCCAGCCAAGAGGACAAACGCCTGACGGGCGCCATACAAAAAGCGTCGCAAACGATGAACATCACCTTGGTGGATCATGTCATTGTCTGCGACGGTTGCTTTTATAGTTTTGCTGACGAAGGGCTTATCTGACCCGGCATAACGATTGGAATCCGGAAAAGTTAAAGTTGGGTTTCTCCTTCGATATAGTTCTCAAGAAACAGGTTCTCACCATCGAACACAGCATAAGAGAAGAAGTTGATCCAGTCCCCCAAGATAAGTATTCGCGCCGTAGCACTCAACATCAGGTCAAGTTCGATATGGCGATGACCGTAAATAAAGAAGTTAATATTAGGATGACTTTTCAAGTATTCCTTGGTATAAAGCACCAAAAACTCTTTATTTTCTCCCATATAATCCGGTTCTTTTCCACCCTCACGCTTCAGCCGGCTGTGTTTGGCCCAATTCAATCCCAAGTCAATGCTCCATCGGGGATGAATCGCAGAGAACAAAGTCTGTAACGTACGACTATGGAACATAGTACGTAGCAACTTGAACTTTTTATCCGGATCTCCCAGCCCGTCACCATGTGCCAGGTAGAACTCTTTTCCATAAATCTCAGTGGTAACCGGTTCACGATGAATCGTCACCCCACACTCCTTAGTCAGATAGTCGCCGCACCAGATATCATGATTTCCCGTAAAGAAATGCACCTCTACTCCCATATCAGTCAGTTCGGAGAGTTTCCCTAAAAAACGGGTATAACCTTTGGGAACAACCAAACGGAACTCATACCAAAAGTCGAACATATCGCCCAGCAGATATACTGCGGCAGCTTTGTGCTTAATGCTGTCGAGAAAATTGACCAGGCGCCGCTCCTGCGTACGTCCATGCTCTATGGCACGTGACCCCAAGTGGGCATCAGAAAGGAAATATACGTTTTTCATACTGTAAGAATGGATCGTTTAAGAATAGAGGTAAACTGACAATGGTTACAAAAAGCCCAATTCCAACTTAGCCTCTTCGCTCATCATATCTTTATCCCACTCCGGCTCAAAAACCAGATTGATTGTGGCAGAGTTTACCCCGTCAATCGACTCTACTTTCTGACGTACATCTTCCATAATGAAATCTGCCGCAGGACAGTTAGGAGCAGTCAAGGTCATATCAATAGATACTTCTCCATCCTCGGAAACATCTATTTTGTAAATCAGTCCCAGATCGTATACGTTTACCGGAATTTCGGGATCGAATACGGTTTTGAGCATATCTACTATCTTTTCTTCTATTTCAAACTTAGTCATATCTGTATTTCTTTGAAAATTCATAAGACAAAGCTAAAGAAATTCTTTGAAAGATAGAGAATATTGAGGATAAATTAACGGGTTATTTATACCCACCGGCTTTTGCGATGCGTTTCGGTATCTCCGTATTATCCATTTTACCGATGAACAGATCGGAACCGGCACCGATAGCAAATACCGGCACATATCCTGCAGAATGTCCGCCGCTTGTCCAGCCTACCATAGCGATTTGATCCATCACTTCTTTGGCTTTAGCAGCCATCGGCTCAGTCTTGGCATACATACTTTCGGCAAATTCCACTTTATTTCTTACAAATGACTTTTCATATTCGTCACGCAGTTTCTTCTCTTGCGCCCAGGTGATAGGAAGTACAGACCAGAAGCCCATCTCTTCGGACAGCAGATTCTTAATGTCTTCCCAAGCTACATGATTGTTCTTAGCTTTGCGCAAATCACTGATCTTTTTAGAGAGTACTTCGGCAGATGCTTTCTGGTTCTCAAGTGCTTTGAGATTCAAGGCATACTTTCCGGTTCCCAATGCGATACCTCCTGTTTCATGGTCGGCAGTTACCACAATCAAAGTTTCTTTCGGGTGTTTCTTGTAAAACTCATAAGCAACTTTGATGGCATTATCCATATCCGCCACTTCGTGGAACACCGTAG
This sequence comes from Bacteroides fragilis NCTC 9343, assembly GCF_000025985.1. NCBI lineage: Bacteria > Pseudomonadati > Bacteroidota > Bacteroidia > Bacteroidales > Bacteroidaceae > Bacteroides > Bacteroides fragilis. The sequence goes on along the minus strand of NC_003228.3, from coordinate 509,512 downwards.
CGGCATCATTCCCGTGACAAGCCCAGTCTATCTTACCCCCTTCTACCATCAGAAAGAAACCTTTGTTTTTGCCTTTAGTCAAAAAGTCAATGGCGCTTTCTGTAATCTGTGCCAGAGTCAGGTCTCCTTCTTTACTATCGATAGCATAAGGCAAAGAGCCCGTATCGGCACCTTCTTCTTGAATCAATATCATCTTACCTGCCGCAGCAGCTTTGGCTTTATAATCGTTATACCCACGAGCAATGGTGTAACCGGCTTCTTCAAACATCGGGAAAATGCTCGGAGCTTCTTTCTTATCATAAGTAGTGGTTGGTTTCAGGAAACCGGCACCGGCATAAAAATCAAAACCTGCTTTAGGAAGATCGGTAGCTATTTCATAATACATATTCCGATCCGGCTGATGTGCGTAGAAAGCAGCAGGAGTAGCATGATCGACACTGACACTGGTAGTAACTCCCACCCTTTTACCGGCTTTCTTTGCTTTCTCGGCAACTGTCTGCAAAGGATTCTTCTGATCATCCATCCCAATGGAACCATTATAAGTCTTTTCGCCGGTGGAAAGAGCAGTTCCCGCAGCCGAAGAATCAGTCACGGAATTAGTGGCAGAGAAAGTAGTAGCCATTGTCCCCACCGGGAACTGTGTAAAAAGCAAAGGCTCTACACCAATGCGGCCCTTCTGGATTTCGGCACGATACATTTCCGTACCATTCACTTGATTGACACCCATTCCATCACCAATGAAATAGAAAACATATTTTGCCTGAGCATTGGCTATAACTGCCACACAGACAAAAAGAAAGAAATAAAAAAGTCGTTTCATTCTTGTACTATTTTAAGTTTATTCGAGTTAGTGATAGCAAAGATAAAAATTTTAAAAAGAAGAAAAGGAGAAAGAGATATGAATATTCTGTTAAATAGATCACCGAGCATCAATTACCCTTCAACCCAAACTGCCATCTCTAACCTGCCTCATATAAAAAAGCCGGAAAACAGAGAGTAGATCTCCGCCTCCGGCTTTTTATCTATAATTACTTATCAACCTTTATTTATCCAAGATAGCCATTGTATCAGAAGCAATCAGCAATTCTTCATCAGTCGGGATCACTACTACCTTCACTCTTGAATCATCAGTTGAGATAATAGCCTCTTCACCACGAACCTTGTTCTTTTCCGGATCGAGTTTCACACCCAGGAATTCCAGTCCTTCACAAACACCGGCACGGCAAGTCGCCTGATTTTCACCAACACCACCTGTGAACAGAATAACATCGACCCCACCCAAAGCAGCGGCATACGCACCAATATATTTCTTAATGCGATAGAAGTACATCTGTTCAGTCAGGATAGCCTGCGGATCACCTTTGGCAACGGCAGCTTCCAAGTCACGCATATCACTTGAGCCGTTCATCATACCGGCTACACCACTTTTCTTATTCAGCAGGTTAGAGATACCCGTAGTAGTCAGGCCCTCTTTATCCATGATGAATGTAACAGCTCCGGCATCGATATCACCGGAACGAGTACCCATCATCAATCCTTCCAACGGTGTCAGTCCCATAGAAGTATCGATACACTTACCATCTTTGATAGCAGCAATCGAACCACCATTACCGATATGGCAAGTAATCAGTTTCAAACCTTCCGGTTTAATTCCCAGGTATTCGCATACGCGCTGAGAAACATAACGGTGAGAAGTTCCGTGGAAACCATAACGGCGCACACCATACTTCTTGTACAATTCGTAAGGAATAGCATACAGATATGCATGCTCCGGCATAGTCTGGTGGAATGCAGTATCGAATACACCGATTTGCGGAACATTCGGCAGAATAGCTGTAATGGCGTCAACTCCTTTTAGGTTAGCAGGATTGTGGAGAGGTGCCAGATCATTGCAGGCAGCAAAAGCCTCAAGCACTTCCTTAGTCAGCAGTACTGATTTACTGAAGCGTTCACCTCCGTGCACCATACGATGACCTACGGCATTGATTTCTTCGAGTGATTGGATAGCACCATATTCGGGACTTACCAGTGTATTCAAGATAAATTCCACACCTACGGTATGTTCGGGGATATCCTTCTCCAAAATTTTCTTTTCACCATTCGGCAAAGTCAATTTCAGGAATGAATCTTTCAAACCGATCTTTTCGATACCACCCTGGGCAATCACTTCTTTGCTGTCCATATCGAACAGCTTGTATTTGATAGATGAACTACCACAGTTCAATACTAAAACTTTCATATCTGATTTTCGATTTAATTATTTACCATTCTTTGCAGCAATCGCCTGATTAGCTGTGATTGCAATCATTCTGTATACGTCTTCAATAGAGCATCCGCGTGAAAGGTCGTTCACCGGACGTGCAATACCTTGAAGAATCGGTCCTACCGCATCGGCATGCCCCAAGCGCTGAACCAGTTTATAAGAAATGTTACCAACTTCCAAACTAGGAACAATCAGTACATTAGCCTCGCCGGCAACCGGAGACCCCGGAGCTTTGCTTGCACCTACCGAAGGCACTAATGCAGCGTCTGCCTGCATTTCACCGTCGATATTCAAATCCGGTGCCATTTCTTTAGCTAATTTCAATGCCTCTACCACCTTATCCACGTTCTCATGTTTTGCCGAACCTTTAGTAGAGAAACTAAGCATTGCCACTTTCGGTTCAGCAATTCCTGCTACAGCCTGTGCCGTACGTGCAGTACAAACAGCGATCTGTGCCAACTGCGAAGCATCCGGAACCGGAGTTACGGCTACGTCACCCATCACCAGCAAACCATTCTGACCACATTCCGGAGCATGTGTCAACAACAACATAGCACCCGAAACGCATGTAATTCCCGGAGAAGTCTTAATAATCTGAAGTGCCGGACGAAGTACATCACCCGTAGTGTTGCGGGCACCTGCCAACTGACCGTCAGCATCGCCACTTTTAATGATCAGACAACCCAAGTACAACGGATCGAGCACCAACTTACGGGCTTCTTCGATAGTCATACCTTTTTTCTTACGAAGCTCGCACAATAACTGCGCATATTCTTCTTTCTTCGGATGGTTCTCAGGATCTATAATAGTAGCCCTATTAATATTTCCGAGTCCCCATTTGGCAGCAGCTGCATTAATTTCTTCCGGGTTACCCAAAAGAATCAAATCTGCAACTTCATCTGTCAAAATCTGGTTAGCAGCTTTTAAAGTACGTTCTTCCGTACCTTCGGGAAGGACAATGCGCTGACGATTTGCTTGCGCACGCGCAACGATAGAGTTAATTAAATTAAGCATAGATATTTAATATTGTATATAAATTCAGTAGGGTGTGTTATTTCACGCCGCAAAAGTACACAATATTGCAATATCAACATTGCAATTCGGGGTATTTTTTACCCCGAACTTGCAATTATTATAATATTTAACACTAGCGGATTATTTCCGGGGGTACACTCTTGAAACGGTCCATACACATTCCTATCGGAGCACCGATATAAGTCGGATCACAAATAAGATATTTTTTACCATCCAACAGGATGTAGTCACCCGAAATATCTTCGTTGAACCGTACAGCCGAAGCGATATGATTCGGATAGTCGAGCAACACAGCATCCAGTCCCAACAAATCTTTCACCAAGTTAGAAAACAGGATGGCTCGATCCTCACAATCACAAGCCGGATAATAAAAATTTTCGTCCATGAAGAAAGGCTTTTCATACCCAAATTGTTCACCATCCGTCTGATATTGGAATGAATTCTGCACAAAATCAATCAGGATATTCGCAGCATCTTTCTCCGATTTCCCCTTTATTGCCGCCTGCAAAGGCGGGTAAAGAGCACTCTTCAACTCCTTGCTCATAGGGGTTTTGTAGTAAACAGCAACTTCACATTGCGGATAGTCCTTATAGAAATCCATCAGATTCTTATTGACTGCCGTATTGACTTTAAGGAGAGATTTTTCGGATGGAGACACTGTCTTGCTAAACTCCTGCATGCCGAATTGAGGCACGGCGCTCAGATCCATACATACCAGATTCTTCGCATTGGCAAAATCCTGACTATATGTATAAACAGCCATTGACCCATCTTTATCCGCCTCAAAGACATAGTACTTCACACCTTTGAAGGTAATATAAGGTATGCCGAAAATAGTTCCTGCCGGAGCCACCAATAATTTTAATTTATCGTTTATCTTGGACAAACGCACCTTATATCCACATTTATTGAGGATGAACATCTGCAGAAAAGCTACATCGTCTTTTTTGGCAACACCACACACCTGCACTCCCAACTGCTTGATGAACATTAAAAATGCCCAGTCGTTCATCTGATGCTCCTTCTTTAAACGAATACAATCGTTAATCAACTGTTCATGATCGGCTTTACACAAACGACTCCAGGCACCTGCCACTTTACTTTCGCTTGTTCCACCCAATTCAAAACCGTCAATCACGTCTGTAGCCACTTCAAACCGTGTTCCATAAAACTCAATCGCATTGCGATGCGCTGAACTTCCGGGCAACGGAGCTGGGATATCTACCTTTACAGGGGTATAAGGTTTGCCCGGAACATAAACACCCGGAGCCGGTTTATCAGCCACTACCGGCAGATCCTGCTTCTTGACTTCCACATTCACTTCGCCTCCTACACCCGGTTTATCGGCTATGGGTATCTTAGGCACCGCCGGCTTAATCTCTACCGGAGCAGGAACCGGCTTTTTTTTATCAAAAAGTGTCGGTTTCACCGGTTCCGGCCGAGTGGGCATCGAATCCTCCATAGAGGCATTATACTTTTGCCACGCTTCCTTCAGGAAAGTGGCAAACTCTTCGTCTGCTTTATTCTTAAATTCTTTATATTCTTTTTGCTGTTTCTCTTGAAAAGTATCAAACTCCTTCTGATAGTTCACGTCCTGTGCTGTGATAACGGACGGTATCAGAAAAAGTGAAGCAAAAACGAAAGAAAAGTAATGTTTCGTTTTCATCATAATAAGTGATTAATGATTAACGGTCAGTGATTCGGGAATCACTATTTTATCAATACCATATCATAAAAAGCACAACGCTGAACCGCCGGGATAGAGTACACCCACTCCAATACATTCTGATAAGTGACTTCTTTAGTAAATGGGATATCTTCCTTGGTAGCCACCATCATCATATTTATCTTCTCGCTTTCCTTACCATGCTGCTTCTCCATACGATAGTCGACAGCATTACTAAAAGGGATCGCATATTCTTTACCGGCTTTCAACAATGTATTCGGTTCATAACTGTTAGGATAAAGCAGAGCCCCCCCATTACTGTCGAACCAGAAAAACTTCAAGTATGAATCCGTACCATGTATAGTCAGCTTACAGTGAAACACATCCCCTTCACGATAGAGTGTTTCCACTCCTTTCACCTCAAGGGCATACGAACTATCCGACTTGTCCTCTTTCCGAACCTCGGCGTCAATGGTCACTACCTTATACAGGCTACGGGTATCCGTGTCCCAAACCTCTTCAACTTTTTTATTAGTAACATTCACCATTCCCCCGATAGCCAGCACATTCATTTGCGAATAAGCTTCATGAAGCTCCTGGCCGTCTTCCTGGGTGATCTGGCCAAATACCGACCACACATTTTCCATCACACCCGCTTTCTGCAGAGCAGCTTTCTTCGCTTCCATGAAAGCCCTCTCTTCCGCCTGCTTCAATGTGATGTCATCGCTAACCTGCCAACGCCCCTGTACGCCTTTCACCTTCACGGGTTTCTGTGCATAAAGAGCGTTGGCGGCAGTCAGTAAAAGTATAGCTAAAATTCCTAATAGCCTGTTTACGTTCATTCAGTTTGCCTATTTATATTAAAACTTACTGAGCGAGTTTATCCAGTTCCTTTGCCAATTCCGGTGATTTTTTAGCCAATTCTTCGCTAAGTGCTTTGACAGCTACTTTGTTTGCAGCTTCCAGGCTATAACCGATGGTTACCATTACCTCTACATTTTTGTTAGGCAACGTTCTATATACTTCAACCAAAGGAATAGTACGTCCCAGCGTTCCACTGATAATACTCTTACCGGCAGCTACTGCGCTCGACAGACTGGCAGCTTCCTCCTGCCCCATATCGTCATTGGCTACTTTCGATTCGATCAACTGTGTAACCTTTGTCTGAACCTGTCCGGCGATATCAATCTTGGCCGTGTTGGTAGCCTGCATAGCTGCAGCCGACTGGTTTCCACCAATCACTCTTGATGTGGCAATATACCAGTATGGATTGCCATTCATATCAATTTCCATCTGTTTTTCCCATGAATTCTCCAGTTGTTTGTCCAACGGTAACTTTCCTACCGGAGTCTTGAATCCTTCTTTCGTCAGTTCCTTCGCTTGTTTGCGTGCTTCTTTAATGGCTTTTTTCTGCAAATCTTTGTTGATTACTTTTTCATCTTTCTGAATAGCTTTATAAGCCTTACCTGTCGCTTTTTCTTGTGCAAGTGCATTTAAAGAAATCATCATTGCGAGTGTTGCGAAAACACTGATTAACAAACTCTTTTTCATATCAATTCTGTTTTTAGTGGTTAATATTCGTTATGTATATTCGTTTTTCACTTTGCAAAAATATATAAAGTAATCCATTTCGTTTACTTTTTCTTTATTTTTTTGTAATTCCCCACTGTTAAATAAGAATCTTCGTGCCTTATTAGTTGCTACCCTAACTCTATTTTTCATAACTTTGCAACGTTTTCAAAAATCAATAGGTAATAGTATGATACGTCAGTGTGCCATTTTATTTGGCTGTTTGGCTTTGGGTGAATTGATTGTTTATCTCACGGGGATTAAGCTCCCGTCCAGCATCATCGGGATGTTGCTGCTCACCCTCTTTTTGAAATTAGGTTGGATCAAATTGCATTGGGTGCAGGGAATGTCCGACTTTCTAGTTGCTAATCTTGGTTTTTTCTTTATTCCTCCGGGAGTAGCCCTGATGTTATATTTCGACATCATTGCGGCACAGTTCTGGCCGATTGTGATAGCTACTCTAGTCAGTACCCTTCTTGTGCTTGTCATCACCGGATGGGTCCATCAATTAACACGTAAACTCAAATGAATTATTTAGAAAATGAATTCTTCCTGCTGGCAATCACTTTCGGGATTTACTTCTTTGCCAAGCTTTTACAAAAAAAGACAGGAATACTCCTACTCAATCCCATCTTGTTGACTATTGCAGTCATCATCATTTTCCTTAAACTGACAAATATCTCCTTCGAAACTTACAATCAGGGCGGACACTTGATTGAATTCTGGCTAAAGCCCGCAGTCGTAGCTCTTGGAGTTCCTCTATACCTGCAACTCGAAACGATTAAGAAGCAGCTGCTTCCTATCATTCTGTCCCAATTGGCCGGCTGCATCGTAGGCGTTATTTCAGTCGTACTGATAGCTAAGCTTATGGGAGCCTCACAGGAAGTCATCCTGTCACTTGCTCCCAAATCAGTCACCACTCCGATTGCAATGGAGGTAACCAAGACATTGGGTGGAATCCCGTCTCTGACAGCAGCAGTAGTTGTTTGTGTGGGTTTACTGGGTGCAGTATTAGGTTTCAAAACGATGAAGATCATGCATGTAGGCAGCCCTATCGCGCAAGGACTTTCGATGGGTACGGCCGCTCATGCCGTCGGCACCTCAACAGCCATGGATATCAGCAGTAAATACGGTGCCTATGCAAGCCTCGGTTTAACCCTCAACGGTATTTTTACTGCATTGTTGACCCCAACTATTCTGCGATTATTAGGAATTCTCTAACAAAATAGCTTTATCTTTGTTATATATAAACAGTTAAAAAGGAAATAACAACTTTATGATCGCATTCAGAGATATAACGATCCAAGACAAGGATACCATCACAGCCTACACGATGAATAGTTGCCGTCGCAACTGCGACCTCTCTTTTTCCAACTTATGCAGTTGGCGGTTCTTGTATCACACCAAGTTTGCCATTATCAATAACTTTCTGGTTTTCAAATTCTGGGCCGGCGATGAATTGGCCTATATGATGCCGGTTGGTGAAGGCAATCTTGAAGAAGTACTGAACGAACTGATTGAAGATGCCCGACAGGAGGGTGAACCTTTCTGCATGTTGGGAGTCTGCTCATGTATGCGCGAAGATCTCGAGGCCATTATGCCCGGTCAGTTTGGCTTTACGGTTGACCGTGATTATGCCGATTATATTTATTTACGTAGTGATCTCGCAACACTGAAAGGAAAAAAATTCCAGTCCAAACGGAATCACATTAACAAATTCCGCAATACATATCCTGACTATGAGTATTCTCCGATTACCAAAGACCGAATACAGGAATGCCTGGAGTTAGAAGCCAAATGGTGCAAAGCCAATGACTGCGACCAACAGGAAGGGACCGGAAACGAGCGACGTGCCCTGATCTACGCCCTCAATCATTTCGAAGAGTTAGGACTGACGGGAGGTATCCTGCACGTCAATGGACAGATTGTAGCCTTCACTTTCGGCATGCCGATCAATAAAGAAACTTTCGGTGTACATGTAGAAAAAGCAGATACCAGCATCGATGGCGCTTATGCCATGATCAATTACGAATTTGCCAATCACATCCCCGAACAATATATTTACATCAACAGAGAAGAAGATTTAGGAATAGAAGGGTTACGCAAAGCCAAGCTTTCGTACCACCCGGAAACTATTTTGGAGAAATATATGGCTTGCCTGAAAGAGCAGCCTGTAGAAATGATAAAATGGTAGCATAATCCAATGATAAAGGAGCAGGTAAAATCATTATGGAAACTTTGTTTCGATGATAGCGAGGCATTCATCGAACTTTACTTCCGGCTTCGTTACAATAACGAAGTCAACTTAGCCATTCAAAGTGGCGAAGAAGTGATTGCTGCGCTCCAAATGCTCCCTTATCCAATGACATTCTGCAATAAAATAGTACCTACTTCGTATATCTCCGGTGCGTGTACGCATCCCGATTACCGTGCGAAAGGAGTGATGCGGGAGTTATTATCACAGAGTTTTGCCCGCATGCTCCGTAACGGTGTTCTGTTTAGTACATTGATTCCTGCCGAACCCTGGCTATTCGGTTATTACGCCAAAACAGGCTATACTCCCGCTTTCCGTATCTCCCACAAAGTCTTCTCACTTTCAGAGTTGACCATTGGTCCGGAACCGGATACCATGATTGAAGAAACGACGGAATATCAAGAAGATTATTATCAATACCTGACCGGCAAGCTATCCGAACGTGCCTGTTGTTTACAACATACGCCTACAGATTTTAAAGTAGTCCTTGCCGATCTTGCCTTGACACAAAATACCGTTCTCATTGCCCGGAAGGATAATCGAGTAACGGGTATAGCTGTTGTCTATAAACACGATGATAGCTCGTATATCAACGAGTTGTTTGCTGACAATGAGGCTGTCCGGGCACAATTACTCTACCGGGCCGGACTAAGAAACGGCACTGAACGGATTATTCTTCAACTTCCCCCTGTAGAATCCCTGCCAAGTGTCCCATTAGGAATGGCACGCATCATTGATGCCCGGGCAGTTCTTCAACTCTATGCAGCAGGTTGTCCCGAAGTGGAAATGAATATCGAACTGACTGACGAACAGCTTTCGGTCAATAACGGTTATTACTATCTCTGCAAAGGAAAATGTATGACCAGTGAAGTCCGCTTGCCCGGAGTACATACCCGAATGACCATTGCCGAATTATCGGAAAAGATACTGGGTGAAATGCAGCCGTATATGAGCTTGATGATGAATTAGAGTTTTCCGTTCTTTTTCATTTAAGAATATAGCCCAACAAGCTGCATTTATCTTTTCAAATAATATTTTATAATAACAGGATTATCATCTTCCTTAATTTGCTCCATCTTACGTATTTCTTCCGAAGACATGAAGCGCTGATCAACGAGTCTGGACACATATTCAGGTTGATGTATGGAAAGCAATATATTATCGACTATAGCGAAACAACAATTCATAATAAAAGGCTTCCCTTCATTAGTCAAAAAACTCTCTTTCGTTTTCCGATTATAAATAAAGTTACTTCCGAAACCTTGAGTAGACTTTACAAAATAGACATAAACATAGTCTTCATTAAAAAATTTAATTAAGGGAACAAAGTGATTGTTAGAATGCTTCAAAAATTGAGATCTATCCTGCATTTCTTTTACAACCCTCAACCTCTCTTCATCTAAATCAGTTCTTTTACCCGCCGCACGCCCCGGTAACCCCTCTTCCTTTATCTCCGAATCACCAAAATCAAGGTATATCATCGGAGTAAATTTCATCTCTTTAGTATCTATCCGATAGAAATAATAATTAATGCCGGGAGGAATAAAATAAAAATTATCTCCTATTTTATAAAAGCATTCCTTATCCATCGAATTCCCACTGGATATCGTACCGTTATAGTTAGCATTATATATCTGCTGTGTTCTCAAATTAGCAAATGCTACCTCTTGATCTGTCCATAAAGAAGGATAAGTAAAAATATATTCTTCAGTATTGAAAGCTATAAGATGATCAATCGGAAATTCCGGCTTTATTTTTCTCTTTGCTAAAAGTTTAAAATCCAAACTATATGTATATATTGTACCATAGGGATTTAACAAATCAAGTCCTTGTAAATAAGGATTAAATTTTACGTCTATTGCCATATGATATTCATCAGGTCCCTGCCCTTGCATTTTTTTCGAATTACTAATAAAAGCCCCATTACCCGAGAATGTAAATATGACTTGCTCACGAGTATAAACAGCATAAACATCCGTTTCTTTATCATACATGACTTTTCTATATTTATGTAATAAGGATGAATCATTTGTCTCTAAAGGTACAAGTTCTATTTTATCGATAAATAATGAAGCATCTCGAGACACATTATGCACATCTATTGGTATTCTTTCAATTCCATCATTCATCTTCTGATTCATCGAAGAACATCCACAAATTAATACCAATAATAGCACGATACTCACTTTATCCATAACTTCTTTTGTAAAATTATTCATATTTAGACAATAGAACCGTTATCAAATGTTGTTTCACATTAGCCACCTTCTACTTCACAAGTAATCACAACTTATAACTATTCATCTTATTAGTACATACAATGTAGCAACCAGTTACAAATTTCAAAGCTCTTCATACATTTGCCTCCACAATCTTTAGTACTTTACAGTCCTATCACGTTTCAAATTATTTAAATCTATAAAATGCCAATACCGGATTGTCAGATTCCTGGATACTATTCCATTTATTTAAACCCAATTTCTCCACTACAACTGGGTTCAGACGACCAACTTCCGCTTTAACCCAAGAAGCCTCTACTGCATTTACCAGCGCTTCTCCTTCAACCCCGATAGCACCCCAGAATCCAAAAGAATTTTTATTTTCCAACTGGCAACCCTTTATGTCTACAACCGGCACTTCATCATTCGTTTTTGAATAAAATAGAGAATAGGCATTCCCCTTATACACAAAATCTAACACTTAATAAAATAAAAAACGGCCTCATAGTACTCTCCCAGTTAAAGTCTGACACACAAATATATACTTTTTCGGAAGAACAATTGTCTTAATCCGGTAAGTTGTTATAAATCAAATGCAAAATATTGTCTTCCATTTTTATAAATAAAGACCTGCTCTTCGCGTCCCTTTGTGCGATTCCTCAACCATAGCAGAGCATTTTGTGGCACCAGAAAATCAATTTCTCTTTCTGTAGCCACCTTGCTGCCTAACGACTTCCATCCATTTATTCCGTCCTGATAGAATAACTCATAATTATCCCCGGGCCAAATGTAATTATCATCGTTACGCGGAGAAAAAACAATTCTTTCGATCAGCGTACTTTCCCCCAAATCATAGGCCAGATAACAAGATGTATCACGTGCCTGAAAATAAGTCAGTATATTACCATCTGTAACATACTCTAATTTTGCAATCGGTTCTATACTGTTTATTCTCCCCAACCGAACCTTCTCCTTACATAATGAATCCTTAAACAGTGCCAGTTCCGCCAACTCCATTCTTTTCCCTATCGGAGCAACATAACGAACATATCTATACTTCTTTCTTAGAAGCGGAGTCAACACACAATAATTAGTGGTAAGCGTATCCTCAAATTGCCATAACAGATCCGCCTGCATAAATGCCAAATCATCAGCTGCTTCAACTTTTGCCCCTATGATAGCTCGATAAGCCCATTCCGCAATCGTCTTTTGCTGAGGCATTTTCCGCTTTAATATAGCTTCCTCCATCAAATCGATATTGGGTTTCAGCAAAACAAACCCACCCCCCGTTTTAGATATAAACGGATATCCTGCCGGATACAGTTTTCCCCCATCTCCCTGATAAAGAGTCTGATAAATCACATCGGGTTCTATATCCCGGAAAGTAACCTTACCAGCACTACCAAGTGCCATATCTATAGGAATCCATCCGCCGGGACTAAATATCCCTAAGTAGATATATTGCTCTCCAGACATTTGTATCGGTATTGTCGTATCATTACTTCCAAAATATTCAGATGTCACATCTTTCACAAATCGATTCTTAAGCACAGGAGATAATTGCCTGTTTCCCGAAGTTCCGGAGTTTTTATCCGCCTGCATACCGAAACAATAGCGATACACCTTCCCCTTTTTCCTTCCGTCATGCCGTAAGGTATCACGTGACGCTTCAAACTCATTAAATCCGAATTGAAGAAAAGTTCCCGTTGTGTCACGCAACATCGTCCAACAATGATAATGTTGATAATCGGGTGAATAAACAAAATAGTCGGTCGCAACAGGAATACCACAAGCACGCATAGCATATATTGTCAGGTCGCATGCTTCACGACAATAACCAATCCGGTTATGATAAAGAAAAACAGCATTCAAGTGAGGTACCCGAAAATCAGTATTGTAGATGTAATACAGCTTTCTCAGTTTCCCGTCAATGATCTTAGAAGCTTCAATAACATCATCCCCCTTATAAAGAGAATCGAGTAGAGTTCCATAATCTTCATAATACAATTTACGCCAATCCGATAAAGGTTCATCGGCTATTCTGTAAGGTAATATCAGTTCGCAAAAATCATCGAACGGCAAATTTCTATTCCAAGGATATTTCCTCCAAACTTCAAAAGCCAGGTCTATATTATCTATCAAATATTCCGCTGTTATCACTTGGGCGTCATATATCTTGGAGAGAGAGTCAAAGGAAATTCTGTTCCATTTATTCTTCTCCCTTTTAGATATAGAACGCCCTTCACAAACCCCAACTAATAAATGGTGAATAGAATCAAGTTCATTTCCTTCATAAGAATACCATCCCGGCATATTACGAATTAAAAAACGAGCTGCCTCCAATTTTTCCGGATCAGTTCTATAATGTTCTAATACCTTTTCAAGCTCCACGCGATTATCGCCGGCAAATTCCAAAGCATATTCCAACCGCCTATCTTTCTCCGATTGACAAGCTGCCAAAGTTAAAACTAACAGGATAAACAATACATATTTCATAGTTAAAACAAATGCTTATTTTCTATTCAGACTTATTCTTTCTAAAATATTCATGTTTTAGGATTGAATTTGACATCGGAGGCAATCCTATTATTTTAGTTGATGAATTCATAAGCCTGTGTTAGGAACCAAGAAATCATCCAGGTCTAAATAAAGCACGTCATCTATTTGGGGATTTGTCACATATAATCTATTTCGGATAGGATCTATCCACATCTGCCCAATGCTATAATCCGTCTCTATTTTTTGTACCAGATTCCCATCCCAATCATATACATGAATGATATTCATGTGTGGAGTCTCAAAACGTTCCCAACGCTCTTTTCCCCAATATACTGCATATATGTAATTGTCATCTGCCTGAACCCTTGTAAAATACGACTTTATTTTTTCATCACTTTTAAAAACAGAAAAGTCCGGTTCACCTTCCAAACGATAGCCGCTCACATGACCTGTTTCAAGATCCAGAATATTCAATTGCGCAAGATGAACCATAGCTTGCACCACTTTAGTTCCATCCGGTTTAATGGCATCATTCGAGTAGAAAAAAGACTCCGGCAGAATGGAAGCTTCATCATTCCTTATCGACTTCTTATAGCTTGAAAAGCTCTTCAGCAACTTATTCGTGTCAAGTGTCCGTTTTTGATAAGCGGGCAAAGTAGCTTCTTTATCATTAAGCGGGAACGACTGTAACTCTGTAATTAATGTATTTTCATCCTTCAGAAACATCAAATAGTATGGAGCACCTCCATTCTCCTCTCTCCAGGGATAGGAGATTTGCTTATCCATAACAGTGGTGTCCCGCTTGATCGACTGAGTTATATTCCAGATAAATAGCTTCTCTTCATTAGGAGCGAACAGTAGAGTTTTCAGATCCCCTTTTTCTTTAAAGAAATGAAAAATCGGACCCAAAGCGGCAACTTCCCCAGGACCACTTCCTCTATAACAAAAAGTGCCTATTTCTTTTCCGGTGTCTATATTAAATATATTATAAAAGCGATCCGGTAATTTAGGATTCATAAAAAACATCAGTGAGTCGTATGTGGATAGCCATCCAAAATTCGCTCCATCCAATGGAAGTATTTTCAATGTAGCTTTCTTCGTGTCTTTGATACTATCTTCAATCGTTTGAATTTTACCATTGAAGTATGCGGTGTCATCATTTTCATGACAACTAACGCAAATATTCAATATTAGTGCAAGACTAAATATCACTTTAATGATATGCATATTTTTAATTTAGTTTATATTGTGATTATTATTTGAAACAAAATAAATCAGTAGCTCTTCCAACTGTTTTTTTATCTCAAAAATAGATGTGATTTTCTCGTGCCTCTATTTGAACGAAATTTATAGGGAAGCAAGAAACCAATATCTACTTTTGAGATAATTATCTAACTAAAGACCAACTTTATTTAGTACACCGATCCTGCTTATTATCATCATACCACCCAGACTCCATTGAAGATGGACATGGATAGATTGTATTTTTATCAGTTTTACTATCGCAAAAATATTTATAACCTCTTTTTGTACTCCAAGTATCTTCCAAATAACAATAGCCGGCATTAGTTCCTTCGCCATCAGCCAATGCTTCTACATTTGCCATAGCTACATCTGACAACTGGATTGCTTTTTGTGTTTTATACACATTATAACCAGTAAACGACAGAACCATCACTGCGACGAACGCAATCGTAATTTTCATTCTTGTTTTCATTTTATTTTCTTACTTTAGTTGATTATCTTTTTATTTATTCCGCTTATCATTTCCACGGAAAAGCAACCCAATTGCCTTCTAAAGCAAACTTTTTCCATAGGCTAACGTTCTCCATAATTTTTAAGATTAACTATTAGTTTTCTTTATCAACTGCATTACCCCGAATCTTCAAACGTATTGGAGAGGTGGAAGTATTACAATATACAGTAATGGTCTTCTCAAAATGTTCGGGATGCTCTGCACGGTAAGTAACCTGAATATCGGCAGATTTCCCCGAAGACACAGGCTCCTTGCTATAAGCAAGATGTACACCCACACGAAGTATTTATGTCCTCGATAATCAGAAGATGATTGCCAAGATTCCGCAAACTAAAAGTAGCGGTCTGGGGAGTTTTCCAATCAAAATCGCCCATTTCATCGATAAAAGTCGGATAAAGGAATCAGCCCTTCGTCAATCAATGTCTATACACATACATCAATACATGAGACTGCACTATCCAGAGGAGAGAATCAAGTTTAGCATTCTATTTAGAAAGCGTTTGAATTCTTCTTCCGGTATCTCTTTATTGATTTTTAAGTTTAACCTTTTCATTGGTTCCCATCTTGGTTCTATTTCGCTAACTTACTAACAGACAATCATCCCTTCTCATACCCCTAATACTCATTTTAACCTCAAAAGGCTAAGTATCGCAGTTTGCTCATTTATCTCCTGTTGCTGATAAGCGGACGGAAATGCATCATCCGGGAATTCATCTGTATAAACTGTCACAAATGTATTAGGGATATTAGATGAAACCGGACGTCCCATTTCCGAATATCCAGGAATATCCATCTTGGTCAAATTTCCTTGCTCTATCCGCCCATCCTTCTTAAAATAGACAGACCACATTCCCTTATTGGGTGAATTAAAAGACCAAAGAGAGAAAACAAGATTCTTTCCATCCACTGTAAAAAGACTGTATGTGCACTCCTCTTTCGTTTCGTACAATTCCCGGTCCGAGCAGTGAAAATCCGCCAACATAGGCAAATTAGACTTCTGCCTCATGGTTCTTACCACCGTATCATTCACAGCATCATATTGATAATAGCTTCCATCTACCGGATTATAGATTTTTATAGTTCCATCCTCTTGAGCACACAGTGTATTCCAATAGGAGTTCTTGCAAGGAGTCCCTTTTTCATATTCTAATAAGTTCTTCACTCTTCTCCCTTTCTGATCCAGAATCCAAAGCCCTTTACAGTTTTCAGACTGAGAAGGACGATGGCAGAGAAAACGGCCATCCGGCAACTCAACAACATCATTGAAAACAAGAGAATAAGGGAAGCTCAACGAATGAAGAAATTTTCCATCAAAACTGTAAGAATAAATAGTCCGTTTACTCATATCACAGACATAAACACAATCCTTTCCCACGAAAAAAGAGTCCATCTCTCTATACTCTCCCGGTCCCTCACCCCGCTGACCAATCGCATTCAAAAAAGTACCATTCTTGCTAAATCGAAATGCCATTTCTTGCTTTCTATCCGAAATGTAATAACAAGAATCTTTTGAAATTACATTATCGACCATACCCCAAAAATAAGGAGAAGGTAATTGCAGCCTGACAGACTCAATGGTGTCCACCAATACAGACATCGGCAGATATGGATTAGAAATAGACAGATCAACGGTCATTTCAAATCCCTTATCAACCTGTTTCCGACAAGATGAAACACAATATATAAACAATATTCCCACTACAATTAAACTGAAATTTTTCATAATATAAAAATTATAACCAGTAAATACCGCCATAACCAAACATACAATTCTCTTCTTCCTCCTATTTTTTTTAACCGATAGCGATATAACGAATCTTTCACCACTCATAAAACGACAAAAGAAGTACTTTCTTCACTATCTGTGAAAACAAATGGAAATATATCGGCAGGAAGACTAAATCCATATATGGTGTGAATCATTAATCTAGCGCATAACATATTATTTTCCATCCACTTGAACTATTTTTCACAGCAGCAAACAAACTCTGTTGGGTACTATCCACTGCAATATAATAAGCATCAGTATCTAACGAATATTTTTTAATCGGATTACCATCCCAGTCAAAAACCAATACGGTATCTGATTTTCGGTTATTTTCGTACATTTTTTTATCAGAATACAAAGCATAAACATACTTAGAGGTAGCGCTAAGATCTATATAACCCGTCTGAGTATTTTCTGTTAGATCGACATAATAAATACCTTCTTCATTAACGGGTTTATTGATTGGATCTCCCAACCTCAACGATTTTATCAACTCAATTTTATTGTTTACTATTTCAAAAAAGTCTATGTTGGACGAGAAGTTAATTGAACCGGCAAATGTATGTTTCTCAGGGTTCATTACTAAATTTCCTTGATTAGAAAGATATCTGGTGTATGTTTGAAAAGCGCTATCCGCAGCATTATACACATCCACACCGTAATCCAGCACACTGTCATTTTTGTTAAATAACAGATATTGGTAACGGGATTTATATGTCCCGGCACACAAAAAAGTCGTATCGTCTATCGCTATGAGCTTTGAAATCTGTGCCTCCGGAATTTTATATTGCGCCAGACGTACCGGCGAACCATCCTTCTTGCGACTGTTGCGTAAAGAGTCAAGACTGTATTTCATCACAATGCGTGTTTGGTCATCAAAAACAGTGAAATCGCTTTCCGTTAAGTAGCCATAACAGGGTGAAGGCAGTTCAGCCGGCCCCTGTCCGATAGTCCCAAAACGAGCGATATATTCACCTGATTTTTTGTCAAACAGCGTATAGCAACATCCCGAGTGATAGTCATTAACTATGAGATTCTTTCCGTCACAACTTAATCCCTCTATTATTGCTATAGAATCTTCATTAACATAAAAGTCCTTCTTTGGAGACAGAGATTGGGATTCAGAAAACAATTCCAGAACTGTATGGGATTTCTCTTTTTCGCATCCCTCCAAGATACACATAGATAACAAGAGGAGTAGGGTGAAGCTTAAATACGGTCGTTTGATCATGATTCAATATTATTAAATGTTTTTTTATAATGGAATATATCGAATCGATATATTCCATTACGACATGAAGCTTTTCTCTTTCTAAACTATTGCATACATCTATTCTTTAATTTTATAATTAGTATTTTGTGGATACAAATTAAAGACAAATGTATTGTGCAACCGTTTGTTCTAATTAATACATGGAGAATTTAATCTAATTCCCTTGATGACAGTCGTGGTACCATTAGGTAACATAACCTTCATACAATCACCGTAATTACCACAACAATATGTTGTTGAACTACCGCCTTCACCAGTGTTAGCTAATGCTTCTACATTGGCCATTGCTATATCGGATAATAATTCTGTACTCTGTACTTTATACACATTATATCCAATAAAAGACACTGCTATCACTGCTATGAACGCAATCATTGCTTTAACTTTCTTTTTCATTTTTTTTATTTTAGTTGATTATCATTTTATTTATCCCGCTTATCATTTCCACGGAAAAGCAATCCAATTGCCTTCTAAATCAAACTTTTTCCATAGGCTAACATTCTCCATAATTTTTTAAGGTTAACTATTAGTATTCTTCATCAATCGCATTACCCCGAATCTTCAAACGTATTGGAGAGGTGGGAGTATTACAATATACAGTAATGGTCTTCTCAAAATGTTCGGGATGTTCTGCACGGTAAGTAACCTGAATATCGGCAGACTTCCTCGGAGACACAGGCTCCTTGCTGTAAGCAACAGATGTACAGCCACACGAAGCATTTATGTCCTCGATAATCAGAAGATGATCGCCAAGATTCCGCAAACTAAAAGTAGCAGTCTGGGGAGTTTTCCAATCAAAATCGCCCATTTCATCGAGGTTTTTATCCAAAACCACTTTTGTTTGGGAAGAGGTAGCGACTCCGGTTTGCCGTCCGGTAATAATTTGCAAATAAAGGTCACGCACCTTTTTATTATGGACAGGATTACCAATCGCAATCACCTTGTTCTGACTGTCCAAAAGGAAAGTTTGAAAGTTCACATCCGAAGGGAAATGATTCAAAGCATCAAAACCTCCCTTTTCATCGATAAAAACCGGATAAAGGAATCGATCTCTCTTCAATAGAAAAGAGATTTCTTTTTTGTTTTTCGGATGGAAAGCAAAGAGAAAAGATACCTTTCCATTGGCCATTGTGTCGACCATAGAAATGAAATATTTCCATGTAGGAAGTTGCAATTTGCAACTGGTGCAGCCCACCGAATCCACGTAAGTCATTATGGTATATTCATTTTGGGGAAACGAATAACCGGCACTGTCCTTTCCCAAAACACTGAATGTCATATCAGCGGGATAGACAATCGTTCTACCCTCCCATTCGTGAATCAAACGGGATATTTGCTGCTCTTTGGTCTCTTTACATGAGCAAAGTGCCATCAGAAAGCATAAATAGCCGATAATTTTAATGGGACGGCCCATTATTCTTCACGGTATACTACTTCAACTTTCAGATATGTGAACGGACAGTCCACAGATCCGTCACCGATACAGGCTATATCTCCATCGGGGAACGGCTCTCCTGTAGCCAAAGCCTCCACATTTTGCAATAGCAAACCGGCTTCTTGTACCTTTCCTTCTTTTCTCACAGAAACAAGACCTATTAGCAATAGCCCGATAAGTCCAATAGTAATTTTTGCGTTTTTCATACTCTATGTTTTTATTGCAAAGGTATGGCTTATCTCGCCCACCGCCAGTGAGAAAGACTGATTTCTCACTGATTTTTCACTGATTTCTTACTATTTTCTAAACTAAAGTGGAGTTGATAGCCTCCATTTACCAAGGTAACGCTAAGATTAGCCCCTATTTTCCTTAAATCGGTACGTAAATCAGTTATCAGTCGGTTCCTGCGTTCCATAAAAGAATCGACATTATCCAATTCTTTCCAGAATAGTTTTTTCAGATCTTCATTCAACAACAAATGGCCGGGTGCTTTAAGAAATGCCAACAATACCTCAGCAACTTGTTTTCGGAGTATACAAGTCTGATCATGATAAGTGATACTCCTCTGCAGATAATCAAATGTAAGTCCATCGACCTCCCAAACAAATTCACCTTTTTGTTGAGCAAGTGGTTGCGACGATTTAACATGATTATCTACTATTCTGAACTTAGATAAAACTTGAACAAGAAAAAGACGAACACCCGGAACATAAAACAAACAAAAGATCAGTGAAAAAAGAACATAGTTCCAAGTCCAGATATTATTCCAATGCGCTTTTAAAACAACGGTCGCCCAAAAAGGTCTTATAAAAGCATCCATTTTTATACCATAACCGACCCCTGTACTATAGGCTAATAAAAAACAATCGGGTTCATTTAGCCCACTCGATGCCGATATCCGCTCTCCGTTCTTTAGAGAATTTGTTAGTTTTATTCCGGTATTAGCACAGATTCCATCCATACGAAGTTTCAACTGCCATTTCTGATTCAGAGAATCCACATTAATAGAGTTTCGCTCTATAAGGTAAGATTGTTTAACTCTATGCACAAAAGATGTATCCGTATAAACAGTATCAATGGCAAATTGACGTACATTGTGAGTCCCGCTCTTATCTGTAAGGGTTACTTTCTTATTCTTTGTATGTTTCTTTCCGGTAACGTACGCCTGATTGGGTTTCAATTTTCGGAATCTACATTCCAAGTCTTCATCAATTGTACGCAACAAGAGTTTTTGTGCACTTGCATTTACAATAGGCAGACCCATACGATAAAGATAGGATCCAAAAGTAATTGTAACCCCTATCCAAAGTAAAGCAAATAAGATACTATAGATAAATTTCATTGTTCATCATTTTCTTTTGCAAAGAAAATCAAAAAAAGAGTTGATTGCAAATAAAATATAATTTTTCTACCTCCAGTTTCATCTATAAATCTTATCAATAACAGTCTGACATTATCCAACTGAGCCACATGCAAATACACTATTGATTCATTACTCTTCACACAATTTCCCAAAGACCTTTTCCCCTGCACAAATAAGGAAGAGATTAACTTGATTTCCCCCATATCACAAACCTTTATGAACAAGATAATTACCATTTTTCATACGATCTCTACTCCGCCCCGCATACCGGGGCTCATCGGCCCACATACTCGGGCTATTGGGCACAGACATGCGGGCCCGAATAAGATTCAGACCATTTTCACTAAAGTAAGTTTTCTTTTACTCATGGAATCTAATTCAGTTTTCGGAAGTGTAAGCCCTCGTTTATAGTTGACAAAAAAGCAAGTATCCCGGCTTTCGCCCGAAGAGTCCATCCGTGAGGTGAAGAAGCGAATCTTAGACTAAACCATCTGAAAATCAACATCTTTAAAAAGTAAGATTTCTGTCCTCAAAAGCTTTGTTTTAACACTGAGTTAAAACTTGTTCTTTGGATGTGAATAACAAGTTCTTTAAATGCAAAAGACTTGTTATTTGCGCACAAGAACCTGACAACCTGCAAAAGACGTTAACAATGTTAATTGAAGAAAGGTGTAAGAATGAAGATACCGGTTCAGACAGCGTAAATTCACTTCCGGAACTTGAGCTATCTTATTCAGCCGATATCTGTTTTTTCTTATTAAAGCAGGCAAAAAGGACAATTATCAACTTGAAAATAAAGAAATAAAGAATTTACCACCAAATTTGAAGAAGAACCATTTTTTGTATGAGAGCGTGATATTTAGCTTTCCTTTGTCAGCAGGCTTTCCAGTTCTTCGGCACTCTGCCGCAAATAGAACTGACCGCGCCATGCCACAGAGATGGCTCCGGTTTCTTCGGAAACAATGATGGCCAAAGCGTCCGAAACCTGCGATATACCCATTGCCGCCCGGTGGCGAAGTCCCAATTCTTTGGGTATGTCTAGGTTGTGGGATACCGGAAGAATACATCCGGCCGCTTTAATACGTTTTTTACTGATTACCATTGCGCCATCATGCAAAGGGCTGTTTTTAAAGAAAATGTTCTCAATCAGCCGCTGGTTAATATTGGCATCGATAATTTCACCGGTACGAATGACATCGTCAAGCGGTACATTACGCTCCATAACAATCAAGGCCCCTACTTTCTGCTTTCCCATACTGATGCAAGCCATCACAATCGGCATGATATCATCATGCTGGAGTTTTTCTTTTTTGTTGCCGGTAAGGAAACGTACCAAGGCACTGGCGTGCTGGTGCGAACCCAGGGTCAGCAAAAAGCGCCTGATCTCATCCTGAAACAGAACAATCAGCGCCAAGACTCCCACACTCACCAATTTGTCGAAAATGGAGCCCAGGAGCTTCATCTCGAGCACCTGCGATACAACCAGCCAAATAAGGATAAACACCAGGATACCGGTGAACACATTAATAGATCCGGAGGCTTTCATCAGCTTATAAGTGTAATAAAGCAGGAAAGCCACTAACAGGATATCAATAAAATCTTTTATGCCAAATTCAAAAAACACGGGACTAAAGTATTAAGGGTTAAGTATACGGGTATCAGGAACAAGCCGATACACTTTTTAATTTCTCTATCAGCCGAACCGACTCGACAGCTTCACGCACATCATGCACACGGAGAATATCGGCACCTTTCATCAAAGCTACCGTATCGAGTACTGTTGTCCCGTTGAGTGCTTCCTGCGGTGTGGTTCCAAACAAACGATAAATCATCGACTTGCGGGAAACTCCCACCAACAAGGGAAGTTCGAAAATGCCGAACTCTTCCAGATGCGCCATCAGTTCGTAGTTATGCTCCAACGTTTTGCCGAAGCCGAAACCGGGATCGAGAATAATGTCTTTCACTCCCAAGTCACGCAATTGCTGTACTTTCCGGGCAAAATAGATGAAGACCTCTTTCAGCAAATTTTCATAATGGGGCTCCTTTTGCATGTTTTGAGGAGTACCTTGCATGTGCATCATAATGTAAGGTACATTCAGGCGAGCCACCGTCGGAAACATCTGTTCGTCCATCTCACCGGCCGAAATGTCATTGATAATAGCCACTCCGTACTCCTTCACACATTCCTCAGCCACTCCGGCACGGAATGTGTCAACTGAAATGATAGCACCCGGATGATTCCGGTTCAATATTTCCAGACCGGTACGCAAACGCCGCATTTCTTCTTCGGGCGAGATGTGTTCGGCATTCGGACGTGACGAATAAGCTCCTATATCAATCATAGAGGCCCCTTCATCAAGTATCTGACGGGCACGTGCAGCAATATCGGCTTCTGTCCGGCTTCGGCTACCTGCATAAAAAGAATCGGGTGTAACATTGAGTATACCCATAACCTGCGGAATGGAAAGATCAAGTAAACGACCGTTCACATTCAGGCTTTTGAAAATCGTTGAATCCATTTTCTGTTATTACGGTTGATTGACGCAAAGATAAAGAAAAATAAATGTCCTAATGCTATCAGCACACTAAAAATAAAGTTATCTTTGCAGCTATCAAGACTACTCAAAAATATGTCCTCCAAACCGTACCGTCACTTCATAGCACTCCTGCTGGTTTTGTTTTGTTCGCGATTCGAAGCCCAAGCCGAAGACCTGTTCGCTAAAACGGACAGTACTCTTCAACAATACTTGATCAGATGTAAGGCACAAATCAAAGATCCGGACTTTCTGCAAACAAATGATACTCTTACGCGCATGGCTCAAGAAAAAAATGACAAACGGATGCAGGTGATTGCCGTGGCCCTGAAACTGGATTATTACTACTATCAAAACAATCCGGACAGTATCCTTGTCATGGTAGACCGCGTGAAGAAAATCAGCCGAAGGAATAATGAACTGAAATATTTCTACTTTGCATGGGGAAGCCGATTGATTATCTATTATATCAAACAACACCAAACCAACACTGCCATTTACGAAGCCCGGAAAATGCTTCAGTCAGCGGAGGCTGATAATTTCATTCCCGGAATCGTACAATGTTACCGTACATTGGGGACGGTCTACATGACTCAATCGAATCCTAAACTGGCTTATGAAAACTTCCGGAAACAAATAGCCTTGATTGAAGAAAATGAAATAGAAGATATCAATCTGCCCACTCAATATGCTTCACTCGCCCAATGCGCTCTTGAAATGCACCGCCCCGACGAAGCGCTGAAAGCACTGGAAAAAGGATCGAAATGTACCAGGAGTTCATATCAGATATTCACTGTACAGAAAGCCTATATTCTATATTATCTGGAAACAAAAGAATACGAAAAAGCCCGGAAAACACTTGTGGAGTTGGAGCAATTGTTCGAAAAAGATAAATCACTCACACTCTATAAAAGCGGATTATTCTATATACAAATAGAATACTACCGGAACACCGGACAGTACCGGAAAGCACTTGACGTGATAGAAGAGATCAAGAATGATTCATCGAGCATTAACAAATACCTGGACTATACACTCACCCAGAAACAAGGCGACATCTATTGGGAAATGAACCAGAAGGCCCGGGCTGCCCAATATTATCGGGATTATATCCTGGCAACAGACTCCATCCGAAGCCAGGAAATACAAAACTCAACCAACGAGTTCTATACCATTATGGAAGTAGAACAGCTACACAAAGAAAAAAATGAACTACTGCTGCACATGCAGGAAGAAAAATTGCAGAAAATCAATATCGCACTTGTCTCGCTGGTCATTATTCTGGTGGCAGGAACGATGTTACTTTTCCACATCTCAAAGTTGAATAAAAAACTGAAGAGATCGGAAGCCAAAGTGATACAGCAGAACAAAGAATTGGTAGAAAACGGAGAAGAATTACGCAAAGCCAAAGAACAGGCGGAAAACGCAAGCCGGATGAAAACAACTTTTATCCAGAGTATGTCACACGAAATTCGCACTCCTCTTAATTCAATCGTCGGATTCTCTCAGGTACTGAGCAACTATTTCAAAGAAGAAGATAATGATGAAATCAGAGAGTTCGCCTCGATCATCGAAATCAGCAGCAGCAATTTACTGCGGCTGATCAATGACGTACTCGACATCTCTTACCTAGACCAGTCGGAAATATTGCCCTACGATAAGCCCGAAGACATCAACAATTGTTGCCTGCTCAGCATCGAACGAACCCGGAACAGTATAAAGAAAGAGGTATCACTCCGTTTCGAACCGTCATGCGGACCACTTATGATATTGACCAACCCGGAAAGGGTAGCGCAGATACTGACCCACTTGCTACACAACGCAATTAAATTCACTGACAAGGGGAATATCACGCTGGCTTACACCATCTCGCCCACAGAAAAACAGATTGTATATACCGTTACCGATACAGGGAAAGGTATCCCAGTGGAGCAACAAGAGTATGTATTCGAACGTTTTGCCAAGCTGAACGATTTTTCGCAAGGAACAGGGTTAGGGCTTCCCATCTGTCGGATTATTGCCGAAAAGCTAGGAGGTAGCCTCATCATAGATAAGACTTATACCAAGGGATGCCGCTTCATACTTACATTGCCGCTGATAAAAGCAGACTGATAATACCCCAAAAAGGTTGCCCCTCAGGCGGAAACCGCCCTCGGAGCAACCTAAACAAAAAAACGGTAAAGCGTTACCGCTACTTCTAATCGACGATGGTCACTCTCGCACCATTGAATACATTCAATCCCAATTTGTTCATGATGTACTTAATGGCCAACTGTGCTTTCACCGAGTTGCCCGAGCCATCCAAAGGAGGAGCAAAGGCAGATACACCGAATACACCCGGCAATACTCCCATCACACCACCACCTACACCGGTCTTGGCAGGAATACCTGAAGTATACATCCAGTCGCCCGAATGTTCGTAGAAGCCTACGGTAGCAATCATAGATGTGATTTTAGGAGTCAGTTCGGCATCGAACACCTGCTTTTTAGTCACAGGATTCACACCGCCATTGGCAACCGTACCGGCAGCCACCGACAACATCTGTGCAGTTACCCCCAAAGAGCACTGGCGAGTATAAAGGTCCAGTGACATATTGGGATCGTCATAGATACGATTATAGTTCTTCAGTAACCAGGCAATAGAACGGTTATTGAAATTGGTAGCTGTCTCCGACTTATAGAGTTCTTCGATCAACTGTGGAGCAGAACCGCAAAGATCGGTAATGTTCTGTACGATAGCGTCCCATTTCTTATCTGAATTACCAATCGGAGTCACCATGGAACAAGCCGAGATGGCTCCGGCATTTACCAACGGAGTAGACGGATGGTCATTCTCCAACAAGATGGCAATGATAGAGTTAAAAGGAAGTCCGGTAGCATCCGCACCGATCATCTCAAGCACTTTCTGTGCCCCGTATTGGCGGAGAATCAGAATGGCTGTATGCACTTTAGATACGGATTCAATACCGAAACGATAATCAAAGTCACCCACGGTAATGGTCTGACCGTTCAGCAGGCAGACACTGATACCAAAAAGGTTTTTGTCTATATTGGCCAGATAAGGAATATAATCGGCATTCTTACCGCCTGTATTACCTTTTACCTGTTCGTAGGCCTGCTGCACAACCTCTTTTATTTGGGAAATAGATATTTTTTTGTCCATACTAATTCATATTATTTATTTCTTGGCAGCTTGTGGTTTACCGGTATGGTTAAATACTTTGGCTTCTACCGGCAGATTCTTCTCCTGGGCAATACGAGTGGATGTCGGGTATTCCAGTTTTTCCAGTTCGGCAATAGCATTCTTAATGTCGCCCAGCAACATGTCGGCCATATCACGACTGAATCCCTGACGGACAACGACACGCATAACCACATAATCTTGCAGCTTGGCAGGCAATGTATATGCCGGAACCATCCAGCCATGCTGAGCCAGCTTATCCTGCAAATCGTAAAGAGTCCATTTGGCGTTCTTTGCATATTCCGGCTTCATGTACCAAATGAACAACGGGTTTACTACATCTTCCGAGTAGTTGACGAACGGAGTCATCTTAGCAATCTGGCTGTGGATGTATTTGGCAATCTGCAAAGAGTTGTATTGTACTTCCTTGTATCCCTGGAATCCTAAACGAATAAATTGATAATATTGTCCCAAAATCTGAGCTGCAGGACGAGAGAAGTTCAAACCTACCTGAGTAATGTTAGCTCCTAAGTAGTTTACGCTGAAAGCCATTTCTTCGGGCAGATATTCTTTGCCTTTCCAGACAACCCAACCCAAACCCGGATATACGAGACCGAACTTATGGCCGGATACACTGATGGAAAGAACCCATTTCAGACGGAAGTCCCATTTGGTATCAGGATACAGGAACGGCAGGATGAAACCACCGCTGGCAGCGTCTACGTGAATAGGAATATCATAACCGGTTTTAGCGTTATACGCATCGAGGGCTTTGTCAAGGGCTTCAACATCATCGTTCAGACCGGTCCATGTAACCCCTTGGATTGGAACTACACAGATTGTATTTTCATCACACATCTTCAGGGCTTCTTCCGGGTCAAGTGTGGTCTTGTCCAGCGTCAAAGGCACCTGACGCATCTCAATCTGCCACAACTGAGCAAATTTTTCCCAAACAACCTGGAAACCGGTTGAAATGACAAAGTTAGGTTTATCAAATGGTTTACCCTGGGCCTGACGTTTTTTGCGCCAACGCAACCAGGCAGCTACACCACCCAACATACAAGCTTCTGAAGAACCGATAGCCAATGCACCGGTTTTCCAGGTATCTTTTTCCGGAGAGTTCCACAAATTAGCAACGATATTGATACATTTACCGTTCATCACAGCAATGCGAGGATATTCTGTCTCATCAATGTAGTTGATATTGATAGCTTCGTTCATCAGCTTCGTTGCATAATCATCCATATAAGTAGTCACGAATGTAGCAAGATTCAGACGGGGCTGAGTTTGAGCAAAAGTTTCGTCCTTCACCATCTGATAGGCGATTTCCGGAGTAGTAGGACCATCAGGTATTTTCTCTACCGGAGAGGGTTGTAACATTCTGTTTGAACCAAATGCTTCTGTTTTAGCATCACCTTTTCTGAAATTTAAATCTTCCATAATTACTCTTATTTTTAATTAGGTTTAGGCGATGGGGATTTTCCCCGTCGAATTTCCCACAACAACAGTGAGAGGATATGAAAGTTCTTCGGTTTTACATTATTTGGGGTTTATTAAAAAGGGGGGCGACGGAAAAGTTAATAAGTTATCTCCAGCCCTAATAGGAAGATATCCCAACACACTTTCTGCTGCTTGTGTGCCGAACATTCTAACGGATCGTTTGTTCTTCACACACCTAAACTTTATAATACCTATATAACTATGCGTATTCAAACTGGCCATGGGACTATTCCCCTTATTACCCTCATCGGCATCTGGTCTATCTCGGCCTTGAATGCCCTACCGGGGCTGGCGGTTTCTCCTATTCTGGGGAAGCTCTCCGCCATCTTTCCACACTCCACCGAACTGGACATACAAATGCTTTCGTCTCTGCCTTCACTATTGATTATCCCATTTATCCTTTTGGCAGGTAAACTGACGGAACGGGTCAATTTCATCCGTCTGCTCCAAGCCGGACTTGCCATCTTTGCTCTAAGCGGAGTGCTCTACCTGCTGTCGGGACAGATGTGGCAACTGATTGCCGTGAGTGCCTTACTGGGAGTAGGCTCCGGACTGATCGTCCCGCTATCCACCGGATTAATCTCCAAATACTTCGTAGGTTCATACCGTGTGAAACAGTTCGGATTAAGTTCGGCCATCACCAACATAACACTGGTAGTAGCTACGGCAGTAACCGGATACCTCGCTGAAGTCAACTGGCATCTCCCATTCGTCGTCTATCTGCTTCCAATCATTTCACTCGTACTCTCGGTATATCTGCAACGCAGCATGGCAAGCGAAGGCAGTACCTCGCTTACCAACGACAAAGCCCCGGCAGACAAAGAAGAAGATGTAGATACCGGTAACAGCAAATACGGCATTCACGTTCGCCATCTTGCAGGCATTATGGGTGTTTACGGACTGGCTACCTTTCTGGTACTGGTAGTCAGTTTCAACCTGCCATTCCTGATGGAAGAATATCATTTCACCAGTGGTAACTCCGGTATTATGATTTCTCTCTTCTTTCTGGCTATCATGACTCCCGGTTTTTTTCTGAACCGGATCGTAGGCACTCTGAAAGAGAAAACAAAGTTCTACAGTTTTTTGAGTATCGGCATCGGACTGGCACTGATCTGGATCTCACCCAAAGAAT
The DNA here is from genome assembly GCF_000025985.1 of Bacteroides fragilis NCTC 9343. Taxonomy (NCBI): domain Bacteria; kingdom Pseudomonadati; phylum Bacteroidota; class Bacteroidia; order Bacteroidales; family Bacteroidaceae; genus Bacteroides; species Bacteroides fragilis. Next base: position 480,065 of record NC_003228.3, on the reverse strand, counting down.
GGGTGATAGCTCCGGGATGTATCCTGGTCGGGCTGGGGTACGGAGTTATCCAACCTGTTGTCTACAACCAGACAACCCATACGGCTATTTCACGCAAAGTGACACTGGCACTGGCATTCGTAATGGCGATGAACTATCTTGCCATCCTGCTATGTCCCTTCATTATCGACTTCTTCCAGTCGACTGTATTCCACATCAAATCTCAGCAGTTTGCTTTTGTATTCAATCTATGCATCAGCATCGTAATGCTTGTCATTTCCTATACCAAGCGAAATTCTTTCTTGTTTAATGATAATCTGAAATAGAAAATGTAATTTTGCACCCACAACAGAGAAAAACCGATTATTATGAAACTTTCTGCTCTCTACAAGATATTCCTGGATTGTGCCGTAGTGACCACCGACAGCCGCAACTGCCCTGCAGGTTCACTGTTTATTGCCCTGAAAGGCGAATCATTCAATGGAAACGCTTTTGCAGCTCAAGCATTAAAAGACGGCTGTGCATACGCCATCGTAGATGAAGCCGAATATGCTCCGGAAAACAACAGACATATCATTCTGGTGGACAATTGCCTGCAAACCCTTCAGCAACTGGCTAATTATCACCGCCGCCAACTGGGTACAAAAGTGATCGGCATTACCGGAACCAACGGGAAAACAACCACTAAAGAGCTGATTTCTGCTGTCTTGTCGAAATCTCACAATGTACTCTACACAGAAGGAAACCTAAACAACCACATTGGAGTGCCCATGACTCTGCTTCGCCTAAAAGCAGAACATGAACTGGCAGTGATCGAAATGGGGGCTAATCATCCCGGAGAGATAAAATTTCTGGTACACATTGCCGAGCCGGATTATGGAATGATCACCAATGTGGGAAAAGCGCATCTGGAAGGATTCGGTTCCTTCGAAGGAGTGATCCGCACCAAAGGAGAATTATATGACTATCTCCGTGAAAAGGAAGATTCTACCGTCTTTATACACCATGATAATGCTTATCTGATGGACATCGCTCATGGCCTGAATCTGATTCCCTACGGAAGTGAAGACGCACTTTATGTAAACGGACATGTGACCGGGAATTCCCCTTATCTGACTTTCGAATGGAAAGCAGGCAAAGATGGTGACTTGCACAAAGTGCAAACTCAGCTTATCGGCGAATATAACTTCCCAAATGCGTTGGCCGCCGTTACTATCGGTCGGTTCTTTGGAGTGGAAGCCGGAAAAATAGATGAAGCACTAGCCGGATATACTCCCCGCAACAACCGTTCACAACTAAAAAAAACCGCGGATAATACACTAATTATAGACGCCTACAATGCCAATCCGACCAGCATGATGGCAGCTCTGCAGAACTTCCGTAATATGACTGTGAAAAAGAAAATGCTGATATTAGGCGATATGCGTGAATTGGGGGCGGAAAGTGCAGCTGAACACCGCAAAATCGTGGACTTCCTGCAAGAATGTTCTTTTGAGAAAGTCCTGCTGGTTGGAGAACAATTTACAGCAACTCATCCTCCTTATCACACCTATGCCAATGCACAGGAAGTGATAAAGGAACTGCAAACGGAAAAGCCTAAAGACTACACCATCCTGATCAAAGGATCGAATGGTATCAAACTGAGCACGGTTGTTGAATTTTTATAAAAGTCTACTTTTTACTTAATATACGTGGACGGACAATAAAATATCCTATCAGACTGGCCAATACCGCACCTGTGGTATTGGCTGCAAAGTCCATCCAGTCTCCTCCACGATAGGTCGTACAATATTCCTGCAACAATTCTACACATCCGCTGAACAACACCGGACAAATGAATGCTCCTACCCAAGCATGCCACACCGGAGTGTGGTCTCTACGGTGTGCCCGTAAAAACTCCAGCCATAGCATACCGGACATGCCAAAGTACATACAAATATGAACGACCTTATCGATATTAGGAATTTTACTAATCTCCGTTGAAGGAGGTTTGAAGAACGACAGATAGATGACCGCAAGAATGATAAAGAGCGATACGGGATATTTCTTAATATACGATAGCATACCTAAATAAATTACAGATGAATCGCAAATATAAGGAACATTTTCTATATTTGCACGTTTAAAGCGAGAAAATCTATCGAATTGTAAGATAACATATACTTTTTATGACAAAAAAAGAAAGAGGAAACTTTGGTAGTAAACTGGGTGTGATATTAGCTTCTGCAGGGTCAGCCGTCGGACTGGGCAATATATGGAGATTCCCTTATGAAACGGGAAATCATGGAGGAGCTGCTTTTATTCTTATTTATCTGGGATGCATCCTCCTACTCGGACTACCGATTATGATAGCTGAATTTTTAATCGGACGGCACTCACAGGCTAATACTGCCCGTGCTTACCAGATACTGGCTCCCGGCACTCAATGGCGTTGGGTAGGACGAATGGGAGTTTTGGCAGGATTCCTTATTCTTGGCTATTACTCTGTAGTGGCCGGATGGACATTAGAATATATATTCGAAGCTGTCAGCAACAGTTTTGCAGGTAAAACTCCGGCGGAGTTCATCTCTTCTTTCCAAAGTTTCTCCAGCAATCCCTGGCGTCCGGCCCTATGGCTCACGTTATTCTTACTCGCTACCCATTTCATCATCGTGAAAGGGGTAGAGAAGGGAATCGAAAAATCATCTAAAATTATGATGCCGACCCTCTTCATCATTATCTTAATACTGGTGGGATGCTCTGTCACTTTGCCGGGAGCGGGCAAAGGCATAGAGTTTCTGCTAAAACCAGATTTCAGTAAAGTAGATGGCAATGTATTTCTGGGAGCTATGGGGCAAGCGTTTTTCTCACTCAGCCTTGGAATGGGATGCCTGTGTACCTATGCCTCCTATTTCAGCAAAAACACCAACCTCACCCGAACGGCTTTCAGCGTAGGAATCATCGACACATTTGTCGCTGTACTAGCCGGTTTTATCATCTTTCCTGCAGCGTTTTCGGTAGGAATTCAACCGGACGCCGGACCCAGTTTAATTTTTATAACCCTTCCTAACGTGTTCCAACAGGCTTTCAGCGGAATACCGATACTGGCATATATTTTTTCAGTGATGTTCTACGTATTGCTGGCACTGGCAGCTCTGACTTCTACCATCTCATTGCACGAAGTGGTTACGGCCTACCTGCACGAGGAGTTCAACTTTACAAGGGGAAAAGCTGCCCGGTTAGTGACGACAGGTTGTATTCTGTTAGGGATACTCTGTTCACTCTCTCTGGGAGTTACCAAGGAGTTCACCATCTTCGGACTGGGTATGTTCGACTTGTTCGACTTCGTAACTGCCAAACTGATGTTGCCATTGGGCGGATTACTCATTTCCATTTTTACCGGATGGTATCTGGATAAGAAACTCGTTTGGTCGGAAATCACGAATAACGGTACCCTGAAAGTTCCTACCTATAAACTGATTATCTTTATTCTGAAATACGTAGCCCCGATTGCCATTTCAGTGATCTTCATTAATGAACTGGGGCTACTGAAATAAAAATGTGGAAAGACTTCTTTTACTTCACACGTGCAGAACGGCAAGGTATCCTGATACTTGCCGTTTTGTGTATTCTTGTATTTGTGGCCGGATGGTTGATCCCTGTCAAAGAGAACACGGCAAAAAACGATACGGAAAAGTTTAAAAAGGAATATGCCGGTTTTATGTCCTCCATCCGCGAAAAAGAACAAAAGATATATTCACACAATAACCGCTTTCAGCCCCCACGAACAGTCCGTCTGACTACATTTGACCCTAATATCACCGACTCTGTCGGATTCCTTGATTTGGGACTGCCGGCATGGATGGCAAAGAACATCCTAAAGTATCGAAATAAAGGTGGAAAATTCCGTCGGGCGGAAGACTTCCGGAAAGTATACGGATTAACGCAGGAACAATACGAAATGCTCCTACCTTATATTTATATAGCTACGCTCGCAAAGCCCAAAGATACACTTCGCCTCTATACCCGAAAGATAGAAGAAGACACACTGAATTTTTTTAAATATGCAGCCGGAACAGTAGTCGAACTGAACAGTGCAGACACAACGGAACTGAAGAAGATCCCCGGTATAGGTAGTGGAATTGCCCAGATGATAACAGGATATCGCAACCGTTTAGGAGGATTTTATGATATAGCACAATTGAAGGAGATACATCTCGATGTAGAAAAGCTCCGCCCCTGGTTTAACGTGGCAACCAGCAATACCCGACGGCTGAATATCAACCGAACCGGTATCGAACGGCTCAAAGCTCATCCTTACATCAACTTCTACCAAGCCAAAATAATCGTAGAATACAGAAAAAAGAAAGGAATATTAAAAAGTCTGAAGCAACTTTCTCTCTACGAAGAGTTTACGCCTCAAGATCTGGAGCGAATCAGCCACTACATCTGTTTTGAGTAATCAAATGATATTTCCATCTACCATATGGATCGTACGGTCGGTGATTTTTGCTAATGCTTCATCATGGGTCACGATCACAAAAGTCTGTCCGAAACGATTTCTCAGGTCAAAAAAGAGTTGATGCAATTCTTCCTTATTATGGGAATCCAAGCTTCCGGAAGGTTCATCGGCCAAGATAACTGCCGGTTGATTGATCAATGCACGGGCTACAGCTACCCGCTGTTTCTCTCCGCCGGAGAGTTCATTCGGTTTATGAGATGCCCGTTCCTTCAATCCCATAAAATCAAGAATCTCCATAGCACGCATCGAAGCTTCCTTAGTCGGCACTCCGGCTATAAATGCAGGAATCATTACATTTTCAAGTGCCGTGAACTCCGGTAACAACTGATGGAACTGAAAGACAAATCCAATGTGTTTGTTACGGAAAGCGGAAAGCTCTTTCTCCTTCATCCGGCTTACATTGGTACCGTCAATGTTTATCATCCCCGCATCGGGACTGTCCAAAGTACCCATTATCTGAAGTAAAGTAGTCTTCCCCGCTCCACTGGGTCCCACGATGCTTACCACTTCTCCTTGGGTTATCTCCAAATCTATCCCTTTCAATACTTGTAAAGAGCCGAAACTCTTGGTTATACCTTCTAAATGAATCATAATCTTACAATCTTTTGATAACGTACTCTGCCAAATAACAGCCAAACACCGCCGGCATATAGCTCACAGTTCCGCAAGTGGATTTCTTGTTCCTCTCATCATCAGTCAGCAATACTGCTTTCGAATCCGCCTGTTCCGTACTGAACACCACGGGAAGCTTACGCTTTACCCCCATTTTTTGCAAACGCTTCCGGACGGCCTTGCTAAGACCACAATGATAAGTATCCCAAAGGTCGGCAAAACGCACTTGTGTAATATCACTCTTTGCTCCTGCACCCATACTCGATATTATTTTAATGCGTCGCTGAAGAGCATGATAAATCAGATAACACTTTGGACTTATGGTGTCAATGGCATCGACTATAAAATCATAACGTGCAGCATCCAGCAGTTCGGGTATGTTATCGTCTTTCAGATAAACAGGCAATACAGTCAACTCTATTTCCGGATTAATATCTCTGAAACGTGCTTCCAACACCTTCGCTTTTTCCATACCCAAAGTGGCATGAGTAGCCGGCAACTGGCGGTTAATATTAGTGGGCTGTACAATATCAGCATCTACTATTGTCATTCGCCCTACGCCTGCACGACAAATCATTTCGGCTGCATAAGCACCTACTCCTCCTAATCCGACAACCAACACATGCGATTTCCGCAAGCGTTCCATCTTCTCCGCTCCTAAAAGGAGTTCTGTTCTCTGTTGCCAGTTCTCCATTAATTCTTCTTTAACCATTTATAGAACCATTTACCTACCTTATCGTAATGTTGAGACTCGTTGTAGCCACGCGGATCAGAGAATGAAACAATTTCCTGTGGTTCACCAAACTGATCGGGATACAATATAATCAGACTGTTGTTTGAGAAATATTTTCCGAGCTGATTGGGTAGACGTTCGAATGAAGGGTCGTATGAGATAGATCCGCGCCGTGCACTAATAACCACCAACAGATGGTCAAAATTTACCTGCCCGGTCAGTAGAAGCAGATCATCCCACTCGTCCAACCTGGAAAATTCAGTGGGCGTACTACCATGCTTTTTCTTTACCAACTGCTGCAGTCGCATCAGGGTTTGCTCGTTGGCAAAGAAATGTACCCGACATCCTAAAAGACTTCCCATGCGGCAGAAGTGCTCTACCCATTTGGAAAATCCGGTTTCATATTCAGCCTTTGGCGGCACAGCAATAATAATACGCCGAAGTGTATTGACGGGCATTAAGAATTTGGCGATGATCACTTCCCGATGGGTACCTTTCAGCAAGCTTTCGGCCAGATTACCAAAAAATGAATCGACAATATTTGCCTTACGGTGCAAACCGATCACTACATCTGTAGCATCGTACTCCTTAATGGTATGAATAATGCCCGAAGCAATATTAAGATCATAACGACTCACCATATTGACCGAAACATCGGCAGAAGCAGCAATCATTGCCGCCTTTTCCAGATTCCGCTTACCCTGTAATTCCTTATTTTCCGAATTGTTATTATCATTGATTACATTGAGTGCGATCAATTCTTTTTTCTGTTTAGTATCTCTGATGACCAAGGCAAGATTAATCAGATCTTCAATGGTATCCGGATTTGCTACCGGAATCAGAATCTGCTCCTGTTCTGTCTTCTCTTTATTATCTTCAAACTGCATCTCTTCGTGCAGAGCAAAACGCCTTGCCGAACGTTCGGTTACAAGCGAACTGATGACGCACGTAAAGAGAATCATTACTACCGTGCCATTGAGCACATCGTCATTCAGCAACCGCTCTCCATTTTCCATAATGATTTCATGCCCTATCAATACTGCTGCCAGCGTAGCAGCAGCCTGCGCATTGCTCAAACCGAACATCATACTTCGTTCATTGGGCTGCATATGATAAATCTTCTGTGTGATCCAAGCTGCCAACCATTTACTTAGAGTAGCGAATACGGTCATCACTACGGCAACCTTTAGAGCTTCACCACCGGTAAACAGGGTTCGGACATCGATTATCATCCCCACACCAATCAGGAAATATGGAATAAACAAGGCATTTCCGACAAACTCCAACCGATTCATCAGAGGAGAAACATGCGGAATCAAGCGATTCAATACAAGTCCGGCAAGAAAAGCTCCCAAAATACCCTCCATACCGACAAACTCCATCAAACCACTACCTAAAAAGACCATCGCGAGTACAAAGACAAATTGCATTACGCTATCATCGTACTTACGGAAAAACCATCGACCGATACGCGGGAAGAAGAAAACGATCAGAAAACTCAGAAATGCAACTTTCACCACTAACAGCACCCAAAACATACCGTCGACAGTTCCTTTGTACATACCACCAATGACGGCAAGAATAATCAAAGCCAACGTAACCGTTACCGCCGTACCGCCGATGGTTATATTTACACTCCTGAGTCTGGACAATCCATAACGGCTGATAATGGGATAGGCAATCAGTGTATGGGAAGCATACATACTGGCGAGTAATACCGCTGTAGTAAATCCATATCCCAGCAATTCCATACTACTCCATACCCCCAATGCCATCGGAATGATAAATGTAAACCATCCGAAGACCAGTCCTTTTGTCCGGTTCTTCTTAAAATCCTCCATATCCATTTCCAGTCCGGCCAGAAACATGATATAATAGAGGCCTACTTTTCCGAACAATTCGAAACTACTGTCCCGCTCGAGAACATTAAAGCCATATTCACCGATAACCACTCCGGCCAAAATCATGCCGATAATATGAGGTATATGCAGACGTCCTAATATCATCGGTGCGAAAAGAATAATGATCAAAACCAAGAAAAACACCCACGTGGGGTCTGTTATCGGGAGTTGTAAACTGAGGTCAAACCAATGCATATATCAGTATTTTTGTATTTATCTGCAAAATAACAAAAAAGTTATCACACCGCCAATTCATAAGGAAAGAGATTTTCAAAGAGAAATCTTCTCTCTAAAATGCTGATTATATTGCAAAATGTTATAATTTTGCAGCCAAATCCTTACGATTGGCTTGAATTGTAAGGAGAGTATTCACATAAAAACAAAAGAAAAAGATGAAAGTAGCTATTGTTGGCGTAAGCGGAGCCGTAGGACAAGAGTTTCTACGCGTGCTCGATGAGAGAAATTTCCCGTTGGACGAGTTAGTTTTGTTCGGTTCTAAACGTAGTGCCGGAACTAAATATACTTTCCGCGGTAAACAGATCGAGGTCAAACTTCTGCAACACAACGATGACTTTAAAGGGGTGGACATTGCTTTCACTTCGGCCGGTGCAGGCACGTCTAAAGAGTTTGAGAAGACTATTACCCGGTATGGTGCGGTAATGATTGATAACTCCAGCGCTTTCCGTATGGATGCCGATGTACCCTTGGTAGTGCCCGAAGTAAATGCAGCTGATGCTAAAGATCGTCCACGTGGTGTGATTGCCAACCCGAATTGCACAACCATTCAGATGGTTGTCGCACTGAAAGCCATCGAAGAGCTTTCTCATATAAAAACTGTGCATGTATCTACTTACCAGGCAGCGAGCGGTGCCGGTGCAGCAGCTATGGACGAACTCTACGAACAGTATCGTCAGGTTTTAGCCAATGAACCTGTCACTGTTGAAAAGTTTGCGTATCAGCTGGCCTTCAACCTGATTCCTCAAATTGATGTATTCACAGAAAACGGATATACGAAAGAGGAAATGAAAATGTATAACGAAACACGCAAAATCATGCACTCTGACGTGAAAGTAAGTGCTACTTGTGTACGTGTTCCGGCACTTCGTGCTCACTCTGAAAGTATTTGGGTGGAAACAGAACGTCCTATTTCGATAGAAGAAGCTCGTGAAGCTTTTGCCAAAGGTGAAGGATTGGTATTGCAAGACAATCCTGCCGAGAAAGAATATCCGATGCCCTTGTTCCTGGCAGGCAAAGATCCCGTTTATGTAGGTCGTATCCGTAAAGACCTGACCAATGACTGTGGATTAACCTTCTGGATTGTAGGTGATCAAATCAAAAAAGGAGCCGCACTGAATGCTGTCCAGATTGCCGAATATCTGATTAAAGAAGGAAATATCGGATAAATTAAAATCCGGATTTAACCGCAGATAACCATTATAAGATTTAATATTTCAATTCATCTCAGCCAGGTAGTCAATCCGGCTGAGATTTTCTTTTTATAAACTTCATACAATCTATTAAATAAGAATGATTTGATCAGGTCCGACACAAGGATAAAAACAAAAGATTGTTCCGCACAAGCATTCAAAGAGGGAACTACATTTCCGAATGCATTTATTTGATATGAAAAAACTTTCCGATCAAAACAAATCAAATTACAAAAAATATTATATATTTGTATCCAAATCAAAAAGGCTGCGAAATGAAACTTATTGCGGAAAGTGGTTCTACAAGAACGGAATGGGCATTGGTTGAAGACAATCATCTCGTACAACGTGTGTTTACCGAAGGGCTAAACCCTTTCTTCCAGACTAGAAGAGAAATTAGCAGAAGCGTCAGGTTGGGACTACCGGAATCATTCTTCAAAAAAAAACTGGATCAAGTATATTACTATGGTGCCGGATGCAGTTCATATGAAAAGAAAAATATCTTAGGTGCCTCTTTAGTGGCACAATTCAAAACTCCCATTCAGGTTGAAAGCGATTTGCTGGCAGCAGCTCGTGGTTTATTTAAATGTGAAGCCGGAATTGCCTGTATCTTGGGTACCGGATCAAATTCCTGTTTTTACGATGGTAAAATTATAGTCAAAAATGTGAAAGCTGCCGGATATATTTTAGGAGATGAAGGCAGTGGAGCCGTTCTTGGAAAACTTTTTTTAGCTGACCTTCTTAAAGGACTAGCTCCCAAAGAATTGGCAAATGAATTTCATGAGAAGTTTCGTATCTCGGTCAATGATGTCATGGAATCTGTATATAATCTTCCTTTCCCTAATCGTTTTTTAGGAACCATTGCGTATTTCTTAGGAGATTATATGGATAATGAATATGTATATAACCTATTAACTAACAATCTCCGTAGTTTCTTTAACCGCAACGTATGCCAATACGATTATATAAACTATCCCATCCGCTTTGTAGGCTCACTAGCTTATGCGTATCCAGATATTTTACAAGAAGTAGCACAGGAATTCGGAGTAGAGATAGATGTTATAGAAGAGACACCTATGAATGGTTTAATCGAGTTTCACTCCATGAACATCGAAGAGTCCTAAAAGCGCGCACAATATCTAAAAAATGTTTCTAAACCTTAAGAACCATCGCTTATAAATGTATTCACAGATCATTTTTATAAAACAGAGAAGCGTCATAATGTGAATATACAAATATAAATCTAAATTATATAAAATATTTGTTCTTGATATTAAAATAAAATATATCTTTGCCATAGTAGAACTCCAAAGAGTTTCTAAACCTTTGTTAATAATAAACAATTTATCTCTTAAAAGAATCAACAAAGCCAATTGATATTAATTAAACTGGCCAAAAACAAGGATTAACAGGACTTATTAAAAACAAATAGAGATAACATAAAAATTAAAACCTTTAAATGAAATGCCTATGATAAATAATTATCCAAACCAAGGATAGCTTAGCCTACCCTCCTATTTTACCTTTACCTGCATTTTCCTGAGAAATCAAATGAAAAACAAAACAATTAAATCATCTATCTTTTATGAATGAAGATCGCAAGAAACGAGGATTAGCGAACAGCAACCTCCTTATAGCCATGGCTATTACTGCCTTAATTATAGGTAGCAGCAATGCAATGGCTAATCAAACTGCTTCCGGCAGTAGTTACAAGGTGACTGAACAAATGCAAATACAAACCGTGACGGGTGTAGTAGTAGATGCAAACGGCGAACCGATTATTGGTGCCAGTGTCGTAGAGAAAGGGACAACCAATGGGATTGTAACCGACATGGATGGCAAATTTTCACTAAATGTAAAAGTAGGTACCACTCTGCAAATCACATTTGTAGGATACCAACCGCAAGATGTGAAAGCAACTAAAAGCATGAAAGTTGTCCTGAAAGAGGACAACGAATTACTAGATGAAGTGGTAGTGGTAGGTTATGGAACCCAGAAAAAGGCAAACCTTACCGGAGCAGTATCCACTGTAGATGTCAGCAAGACTTTGGAAGCCCGTCCACAATCCGATGTGTCCAAAGCTCTGCAAGGTGTAGTACCGGGATTGACCATCACTAATACCAGTGGAAAACTAAACAGCAAACCAACCATGACTATCCGTGGTACCGGAACACTGAGTAACAGTGCAACCAGTAACCCGCTTATTGTCGTAGATGGTGTGCCAATGGACGATATCTCATATTTAAATACACAGGATATCGATAATATATCTGTTTTGAAAGATGCAGCCTCCACTTCTATCTATGGTACAAGAGCAGCATTTGGTGTTATATTAGTAACAACAAAATCTGCAAAGAAAACAGATAAAGTCACAATCAATTATACCAATAATTTCTCCTGGGATACACCAACCATACTTCCGAACTATCCGGATGTAGCTACACAGGCCAGAGCTTTGCGTGCGGCCAACACTCGTGCCAATCTCGAGAATGAATTGTTCGGTATGTACATGGATGACAATTTCATAGCAAAAGCTGAAGCTTGGAAGCAAAGACACGGAGGTAAAAAAGCCGGATATCGCGAAATGATTCCGGGTGATGATTTTGATTTGGGAGAAGATGGTAGCGCACTATATTATGCAGATTGGGACGTGGTTGGAATTATGTTTCGAGACTGGAAACCCGCACAAAGTCACAATATATCAATACAGGGAACCAGTGGGAAAACATCCTATTTTTTGTCCGTTGGCTATAATCACGAGGAAGGAGTGATGACATTCAACCCGGATAAGTTGAATAAATACAACGCTAATATGAATGTCACTTCCGACATAACAAATTGGTTACAAATCGGTGGCCGCTTCAGTTATAGTGACAAGGCATACACCACCCCTAATACCCGCCGTAATACTTATACGTATATGTGGCGCTGGGGAAGTTTCTTCGGTCCTTATGGTACTTATCAGGGAATCGATATGAAAAATGATATCGCATACCTTAAACAAGCAGGAGATGATAAGACTAATGACTCTTATACTCGTATAGGTGCCTTCTTAAAAGCAACTATTATCAAAGGGTTAACCTTGAATGCCGATTATACATTTAATATCAACAATAAAACGACCAAATCAGTAGGATTACCCGTAATATGTTGGAACTCTTGGGGAGGTAAACTAAATACTCCTACTACCGCAGCAGGAGCTAATGGAGATACATGGGTATATCAGAATTCAGTCCGCGACAATTCTTACGCATTAAATGTATTCGCTAATTACGAACTAACAGTTGCAAAAGACCACCATTTCAACTTTATGATCGGTGCCAATGCTGAAGAAGGTGAATATCAGAATCATTGGTCACAACGTAAAGGGCTATTGGATGATAAACTACCTGAATTCAACCTGGCAACAGGAGATCAAACTGTAGGTGGAACGCATAACGAATGGGGTACTGCCGGATGGTTCGGACGCATCAACTATGATTATAACGGTATCTGGTTGTTGGAATTGAACGGACGATACGACGGTTCATCCAAATTCCCATCAAGTGATCGCTGGGCATTCTTCCCTTCCGGCTCTGTAGGCTATCGTATCAGTGAGGAAAAATTCTTCGAGCCCATCAAAAAAGTAGTCAGCAACACCAAAATACGTGCCTCATATGGTGAAATCGGTAACCAGGCAGTAGGTAGCAACATGTACATTTCAACTGTCTCAAAACGAACAGACGGCAATACACACTGGTTGAACGGCAGTAACAAAGTGGTAGCTTACGATCTTCCTTCTTTGGTCTCTCCGACCTTAAAATGGGAACGTATTCAAACACTGGATATCGGTGGTGATTTTGGTTTCTTCAATAACGAATTGAACATATCTTTTGACTGGTACCAACGCACAACCAAAGATATGTTAGCACCGGGTCAGACAATGCCGGACGTGCTAGGTGCAGGTGCACCGAAAATCAATGCAGGTACCTTACGCACACGTGGTTGGGAATTAAGTATTGATTGGCGTCATCATTTCAATGAAGTAAACGTATATGCCAATGCCAGTATAGGTGATTTCAAGACTGTCATCACCAAATGGGATAACGACAGCCAACTCTTGAATGAAAACTATAGCGGTAAAGTATATGGAGATATATGGGGATTTGAGACCGATCGATATTTTACAAAAGACGATTTTAACGCTGACGGTTCTTATAAAGAAGGGATTGCTTCTCAGAAAAAATTAGAACAAGACGGATTTGTTTACGGTCCGGGGGATATTAAATTTAAAGATCTGAATAACGACAAAGAAATTAATGGAGGTGAAGGTACGGTAAAAGATCACGGAGACTTAAAGGTGATTGGTAATACCACTCCCCGTTACCAGTACGGCTTTCGTCTGGGTGGCGAATGGAAAGGAATAGATATTGATATGTTCTTTCAAGGTGTAGGCAAATGTGATGCATGGACACAATCAGCTTTCGTAATGCCAATGATGCGTGGTGCCGATGCGATTTATGCAAATCAAGCTAATTATTGGACAGATGAAAATCCGGACCCTAATGCTGATTTCCCACGCATGTGGCCGGGTAATGCAGGAAAAGGTACAGTCAGCGTACTTGATTTAGGTAATCATAACTTCTATCCGCAAAGTAAATACCTGGTAAACATGGCCTATCTACGTTTCAAAAATTTGACTATAGGATATACCTTACCAAAAGATTGGACACGTAAAGTTTACATGGATAAAGTACGCGTTTATTTCAGTGCTAATAATATTTGCGAACTTATAAATAAGAGTAATGCTCCTGTAGACCCGGAAGTAAATACTTCTGAAGCTATAGCCAATGGCGGAAGCAGTGATTACGGCAATGGAACTTGGGGACGAGTAGACCCGATGTATCGTACCGTATCGTTCGGTTTACAAGTTACTTTCTAATATACCATAAACAATTAATAGCGAATTATATGAAAAAAATTAAATATATAGCATGTCTGCTGTCATTGGCTGTAGTATCCGGTTGTGACAGTATCTTAGACAAAGGTCCTCTGGACTCTTTTACCAATGATAACTTTTGGACCGGTGAAGGAAATATATCCGGATATGCAAATGCATTCTACGAACAATTCTTAGGATATGGTAACGGCAATGGTTACGGTGATTTCTATTTCAAGACATTATCTGACGATCAAGCCGGAATGAGCTTTGCCAAATGGACTTATCCGGACAATGCACCCTCAACAAGTGCTGCCTGGAAAAATGGCTGGATTGAGGTTCGCCGCGCTAACATCATGCTCGAGAATGTACCGACAGTTGCTTCATTGGACGAAGCAACCAAAAATCATTGGCTCGGAGTAGCCCGCTTAATGAGAGCTTGGCAATACTATCACTTAGTACGTATGTATGGTAATCTACCTTGGATAGACAAAGCACTTAACATCAATGATGAAGGAGAAATATATGGCAACCGCGAGGATCGGGATATGGTGATGGACAAAGTGCTGGAAGATCTGGACTTTGCGGTAACCAATATCAAAGATATTCCCAGTAAAACGACTTGGAGCCGTTCATTAGCCAACGCAATGAAAGCTGAGGTATGCCTCTACGAAGGCACTTTTCGTAAATATCGCAAAAATGAAGATGGACAGCAAGCCCCCGATGCAACAGGTGCTGCCAGATACCTCACAGCCTGCAAAGAAGCATGTCTGGCCGTTATGAGCAAAGGTTATAAATTAAACACCTCTTATCAGGGGAATTATAACTCGACAGATTTAAGCAGTAATCCGGAAATGATTTTATACAAAGCATACAAAGAAGGATTACTCATGCACTCCACTATCGACTACACATGCTCATCCACTCAAATCAGCGGTATGAGTAAAAATGCGTTCGAATCCTACCTGTTTAAAGATGGTAAGCCCATGGCATTGACTTCTTTGAATAAAAGTGACGAAGCACCTTTCCAATACGGACATTTATCTTTAAAAGCCATTCTCGCTGTCCGGGATAAACGACTGGCCCAAACAATTGATACAGTACTCCTGTATAATGGCAGAGGATTTACACGATTTAACACCGGCATGGAATCAACTTCTTCGACAGGTTATGGAGTGGCTAAATACGATAATGAAGCTATCCCGGAAGGTTTTAGAAGTCAATCAGGAAAGAATTATACTCATGCTCCTTTATTTTGGTTGTCAGTAATTTATTTAAATTATGCGGAAGCCTGCGCTGAATTAGGTAATATCACTCAAGATGACTTGGATAAATCTATCAACTTACTAAAAGACCGTGCTGGATTACCACATCTAAACCCTATCGTCGGTTTCAGTGATCCTGCAAATAACCATGGGGTTAGCGATTTAATCTGGGAGATTCGTCGTGAACGCCGTTGTGAACTGATGTTCGATAATGATAACCGATATTGGGATTTAATACGTTGGCATCAACTCGATAAATTGGATACAACCAAATACCCCGATATCATCTTAGGTGCTAACGTAGCCAATGACATGGATGGTTGTGAAGCCAATAAAGTTGGTAAATATATTGACGGAAGTAAAGATGGTAGTCGTATATACGATAAAAAACATTATTTATATCCGATTCCAACCGGACAAATAGCTTTAAATCCACAATTAGCCCCCAATAATCCGGGTTGGTAATCAACCATACCTGGTAAATACAGAGATTCTTCCTGTTTCCATAGTCTTGATAGCTATGGAATTAGGAAGAATTTTACACCTTTAGCTAAAAAGTTTTACTCTGTAACAACCAATCTGTAAATTATCAATTATAATATAAAATATTTCTAAATAATTGTTTTTGATATTAAAATAAAAAGTATCTTTGCTACAACAAGAACTTCCTCCTAATACTATTTTTATGAAAAAGATCCTACTCATAGTCGTCTTATTATGTAGTACTCTCTTTGCTCAAGCACAAAAGAGCGATGTAATTATAGGTGCTGAGCAGACTAAAGCATATTTTCCAATTCTAAAAAATAAACGAATTGCTATATTTTCCAATCACACCGGAATGGTGGGAAATAAGCACTTGCTGGATATATTATTGGAAAACAACTTTAATGTAGTTGCAATTTTTTCACCAGAACATGGTTTCCGTGGAAATGCTGATGCCGGCGAACATGTATCCAGTACAATCGATTCAAAAACAGGAGTACCCATTCTTTCTCTTTACAACGGAAAGTCGAAGAAACCGAGTGAAGCCTCCATGAAAAAGTTCGATATATTGATTGTAGACATACAAGATGTGGGGTTACGCTTCTACACTTATTATATATCTATGGTGCGTTTGATGGATGCCTGCGCAGAATATGACCGCAAAATACTGATTCTGGACCGACCAAATCCAAATGGCCATTATGTTGACGGACCAATATTGGATATGAAATATAAATCGGGAGTAGGCGGATTACCTATCCCCATTGTACACGGAATGACACTAGGCGAACTTGCCTTGATGGTCAATGGCGAACGATGGCTACCTTCTTCACGAATTTGCGACGTGACCGTCATTCCTTGTAAGAACTATACACACCAGACAATGTATCGCCTGCCCATTCCTCCTTCGCCTAACTTACCGAACATGAAAGCGATTTATCTATACCCTTCCATCTGCCTTTTCGAAGGGACTCCAGTAAGCTTGGGACGTGGCACCACTCTACCTTTTCAAGTATACGGCCATCCTAATATGACCGGATACAATTACAATTTCACTCCTCGTAGTATTCCAGGAGCAAAAAATCCGCCGCAACTTAACAAATTATGCCACGGAGTAAACTTGAGTAATCTTAGTGACGAAGAAATTTGGAAAAAAGGAATAAACTTAGACTACTTAATTGACGCCTATCATAATCTGAATATGGGAGATCGTTTTTTCAGACCTTTTTTTGAATTACTGGTCGGTACCGACTATGTACGTAAAATGATAGAAGGAGGTAAAAGTGCTGATGAAATAAAAGCAAGATGGAAAAGAGATGTCGAAAGGTTCAAGATACAACGAAAGCCTTATCTACTCTATCAAGACAACTGACTAGCCCTAATAAAATATTTCATTCATTAATCTGAAAAGCATGACACCTGTAGCGGTATTAATCACTATTGCCCCCTACTTCCTGATCCTGTTTACCATTTCGTACATTGCAGGAAGAAAGGCTGATAACGAAGGCTTCTTTGTGGGTAACCGCAAATCAGCTTGGTATGTAGTGGCTTTCGCCATGATCGGCTCCAGCATATCAGGAGTTACTTTTGTATCAGTTCCGGGTATGGTAGGCATCAGTAATTTTTCATATCTACAGATGGTATTGGGATTTGTAACCGGACAAATTATTATCGCCTTTGTTCTGATACCCTTATTCTACCGGATGAACCTTGTATCTATTTATGAATACTTAGAAAACCGTTTCGGTACCTCTTCCTATAAAACAGGCGCATGGTTCTTCTTCATTTCCAAAATATTGGGAGCAGCCGTACGTTTATACCTCGTATGTCTCACATTGCAACTTCTGGTTTTTGAACCTTTCCACATGCCTTTCATCATGAATGTAATTCTCACTGTGGCATTGGTTTGGCTCTACACATTCCGCGGAGGAGTTAAATCGTTGATCTGGACCGATTCACTGAAAACATTCTGTCTGATAGTATCTGTTGTATTATGCATTTACTACATTTCCACTGATCTTAAGCTCAGTTTCACAGAAATGTTTTCCACTGTTTCAGATAGTGCTTTGTCACACATGTTCTTTTTCGATAACGTGAATGACAAACGTTACTTCTTCAAGCAGTTTTTGGCCGGTGTGTTTACAATGATAGCTATGACAGGACTCGACCAAGACATGATGCAGCGTAATCTGAGTTGCAAAAACTTTAAAGACTCACAAAAGAATATGATTACCAGTGGCATTTCCCAATTTTTTATCATTCTTTTATTTCTAATGCTGGGGGTACTGCTCTATACATTCACATCACACCAAGGTATCACAAATCCGGCAAAGAGCGACGAACTTTTCCCTATGATCGCTACAGGAGGGTATTTTCCTATCATCGTAGGCATCTTGTTCATTATTGGACTGATTTCATCCGCTTATTCTGCGGCCGGATCGGCCTTAACAGCACTGACAACCTCGTTCACTGTAGATATCTTGGGAATCAAAGGAAAGACGGAAGACACTGTACGAAAAACACGTAAGAAGGTACATGTCGGCATGGCCATAGTCATGGGAATTGTCATTTTCATATTCAACTTACTGAATAACACCAGTGTCATCGATGCTGTTTATATCCTTGCCAGCTATACCTATGGCCCCATCCTGGGATTGTTTGCTTTTGGCATTCTCACAAAAAGACAAGTACGCGATCGATACATCCCATTAGTATCTATCCTTTCACCCATCCTCTGCTTCATCTTACAAAAAAATTCGGAGACTTGGTTTCACGGCTATCAATTCAGTTATGAGCTATTGATATTCAATGCCTTGTTTACTTTTATAGGTCTGTGCTTTTTGATTAAAAAAACAATTAACTTAACATAATAATGAAACCAATCCTTACCTCCCTGATTCTGCTGCTTACAGCCGGCTTATTCCCACAAGCCGCAGCAACCCAAGAGCTATCTAAGGAACTTCGTTCACAGATAGGAGACTTTCTGAATGAAACTGCCCGGAAAGAAATCTCTGTAGGCAAAATCCATATCGATTCTGTTAATACAGAAGGAAATGACTTGATACTTTTCGCTAACATAAACTGTTCGTATATTCCCTTCCGCACAGACAATGTTAGCAAAATTTATCAAGGCATCAAAGCATTACTCCCTCCAGAGCTAGCAAAACGCAAGTTACAGATCCGGACAGACCACCATGCCATCGAAGAGCTAATTCCTCTGGCACTTCGTAATACAAGAGGGAGAAAAATTCCGACATTCAGCTACAAAGCAGATACACCTCTGATTACCCGATTATCTGTTCCTTATACCCACACAAACGGATTGCAAAACCGTCACATTGCTCTATGGCAAAGTCACGGCTTTTATTACGAATCCAAATTGACTCGCTGGGAATGGCAACGTGCACGAATCTTTCAGACTGTAGAGGACCTTTATACTCAGAGTTATGTACTTCCATTTCTTGTTCCAATGCTTGAAAATGCCGGTGCAACAGTACTTCTTCCTCGAGAAAGAGACCCACAAACTGTTGAAATCATTGTCGACAACGATAGATGCAGAGACGGACATTCGGTTTATTCAGAATTAAACGGAAGTAAAATGTGGAAAAACGGGGAAGAAGCAGGATTCGCCCACTTAAAGAGAATGTATAAAGACTTCGAAAATCCTTTTCGTGAAGGTACCTACCGTCAAGTAGAAACCACCAAAAAAGGAACTGTAAGCGTTGCCGAATGGATACCTGAAATTCCTCGGGCAGGACGGTATGCCGTATACATTTCTTATAAAACAGTAAATAACAGCACGGAAGATGCCCTTTATACTGTCTATCACCAAGGCGGTAAATCACAATTCAAGGTAAATCAACAGATGGGTGGAGGGACTTGGATTTACTTGGGAAACTTTAGCTTCGGTATCGGTAAAACAGATTGTAAAATCGTCCTTAGTAATCAATCGGCCAAAGAAGGACGCTTGGTAACAGCTGATGCAGTAAAGATAGGCGGCGGTTACGGCAATATTGCCCGAAGTATCTCCGAAGAAGGAGCTACGGTAAATACAAAAAGTTCGGACACAATGATAACCGATACCTATCATCCGAAAGTTCAGGTGAACTATCCATACGAGATTAGTGGCTATCCTCGTTTCTGCGAAGCAGCCCGATACTGGATGCAATGGGCCGGCATACCAGACAGTGTTTATTCAGACAGTCATGGTAAGAACGACTATACAGACGATTACAAGTCACGTGGAATTTGGGTGAATTACCTCGCAGGAGGTTCTGCTGCCAACCCTACAGAAAAAGGACTAAACATCCCGGTGGACATGGCTTTTGCTTTCCATTCGGATGCCGGTACCACTTATGGTGACACAATTATCGGCACACTCGGTATCTTTCATACTTCGGCTTATAATGGTGCATATGCAAACGGTGCCTCACGATATGCCTCACGTGATTTATGCGATCTGGTACAATCAAATATCGTGAAAGATGTCCGTACCTTGTATGAACCCGAATGGACACGCCGGGGAATGTGGAATCAATCTTATTACGAAGCGCGTGTACCGCGAGTACCAACGATGTTATTAGAATTATTGTCACACCAAAACTTTGCCGACATGCGTTACGGACTTGATCCTCGTTTCCGCTTCACTGTCAGTCGTGCCATTTACAAAGGAATTCTACAATTCATCTGCTCCCAATATAAAATGGAGTACGTAGTACAACCTTTACCCGTCGATCACATGAGTCTCCGCTTTGAAGAAGGCAACCGAATCAAACTTTCCTGGCAACCGGTAGACGATCCGTTGGAAACCACCGCAAAAGCCGACCAGTATATTGTGTATACGCGTATCGGGGACAGCGACTTCGATAATGGTGTGATTGTAAATTCTCCAACCTATCAAACGGTTATCCCTTCAGGGGTGGTTTGCAGTTTCAAAGTGACCGCCTTAAACAAAGGAGGAGAAAGCTTTCCATCAGAAATCCTTTCTATCGGAAAAACTTTTAACGACAAAGGAACCGTATTGATCATAAACGGATTTGACCGGGTCTGTGCTCCCGCAGATTTTACGGCAGACGCAGATACTTTAGCCGGATTCTTAGACGAGCTAGACCACGGAGTACCCTACAAAACCGACATAAGTTACATCGGTCCGATGAAAGAGTTTCGCCGACAGATACCATGGATGGATGACGACGCCTCCGGATTTGGTGATAGTTACGGTACACACGAAACAATGGTAATTGCCGGTAATACATTTGACTACCCTGCTATACACGGGGAAGCGATTTTGAAAGCAGGCTACTCGTTTACATCTTGCAGTGACGAAAGTATCGTCCATCCAGACTCTTCTCCTAAAGAGAGAGAAACACAAATCTGTATGAATGACTATAAATACGTAGATCTTATATTAGGGAAACAATGCCAGACAAAAATGGGACGTGGTGGAATCCGCCCATTGGAATTTAAAACATTTAGTAAAGAGATGCAGAATGCCATCACAAACTACTGCCAGGCAGGAGGTAATTTCTTCGTATCAGGCGCCTATGTGGCATCGGACTTATGGGATAATCGTCTGGTGAAAGCCAATGAAGAAGACAAAAAGTTTGCTATGGAGGTATTGAAATACAAATGGCGTGTAGGACAGGCTGCCCGCAACGGAAAAGTGAAAAGTGTAGCCTCTCCATTCCCGGAAATCACAGGAAGCTACACTTATTATCAAGATCTAAACCCGGAATCATATGTCGTAGAGTCGCCAGATGCTCTTGAACCGGCTGCACAAGGTGCATTCACTATACTGCGATATTCGGAAAACAATCTGAGTGCCGGCATAGCTTATAAAGGGAATTATAAAACCTGCGTACTGGGATTCCCATTCGAAGCGATACGTACAGTCACAGAAAGAGAACTATTGATGAAAGCCATACTGACTTTCTTCGAACACTAAAACAGAAGATTCTTAACCTCCTTTTTATAAGGAGGTTACCCACAGGATCTAAAGTTATATAAACAGTAAAGTTATAACAAATAAAATCATCATCTATGAATAGAAGACTTTCTATATTCGTAATCATTTTGTTTTTCCTGTTACCTGTTGCCGCACGGGCACAGGTAACAGGTTCTTTCCGCTTCGCACAGTTGACAGACATACATCTCAATCCCAACAATCCGAAGCCGACAGAAGACTTGAAACGTTCCGTCGAACAAATTAACGCCACACCGGGAGTAGACTTTGTATTAGTCACCGGAGACCTTACCGAAGAGGGTGATCGCACGACCATGTTAGTTGTAAAATCTATCCTGGACCGACTGAAAGTGAAATATTACGTTATACCGGGCAACCACGAAACAAAGTGGAGTGATTCAGGTTGCACTGCTTTCAGCGAAATATTCGGGGGAGAACGCTTTAAATTCGAACACAAAGGATTCTTGTTTTTAGGGTTTAATTCAGGACCACTGATGCGTATGGCCTACGGGCATGTAGTACCGCAAGACATCACATGGATGAAACAAGAAATGGATAAAGTTGGAAAAGATAAGCCTGTAATCCTGGTCACCCATTATCCTATGCAGGATGGGGATGTGGACAATTGGTATGATGTTACCGATGCCGTACGTCCATACAATATCCGCACTTTTATCGGAGGACACTATCATCGTAATCGCTTCCTCTCATACGACGGTATACCAGGTATTCTTACCCGCTCAAACCTACGTGACAAAAACGGTTCAAGCGGCTATAGCATTTTTGATATCACTCCGGACTCTATCATTACTTACGAGCAACGCATAGATGAACCAATGAAACGCTGGACTGCCCTATCACTCACCAAATCTTATTATAACCGTACCGGAAAGGCAGTGAAATATCCCAGTTTTTCGGTGAATAAAGAGTATCCACAAGTAAAAATAGGCTGGCAGGTGCAGACCGGTGTCGGCATCTATTGTTCACCTGCCCTCTGGAAAGGCAGAGTTTATGTAGGCGATGACTTGGGTTTCCTAACTTGCTACACCCTGAAGGAAGGACGTAAATTATGGAGTTTCCAATCAGGGAAACGCATTGTGGGCACACCTGCCGCAACCGACGGGATTGTGGTTTTTGGCTCCGCTGACCACAACATCTACGGATTGGATGCTGTAACCGGTAAAGAACGCTGGAGGGTTACGGTTGCCCAACCGGTATTGGGAGCGGTAACTATTGAAAAAGGTATCGCTTACATAGGTGGCAGTGATTCCACTTTTCGCGCCATTCGTATCAAAAATGGTAAAGTAGTATGGACTTATACCGGTATCAAAGGTTACATCGAAACAAAACCTCTGGTAGAAGGTGACAAGGTCATATTCGGTGCATGGGACAATACTCTCTATGCTCTCAATAAATCCAACGGCAAGGAACTCTGGAAGTGGACCGGCGGACTGACCCGTATGCACTTCTCCCCTGCTGCCGTATGGCCTGTAGCAGCACATGGAAAAGTATTCATCACCGACCCACAACGTGCCATGACCGCTATCAGCCTAAAAACAGGAAAAACAGTTTGGCGTACCTTCCAGTCAATGGTTCGAGAAACAATCGGTCTATCCGCAAACAAAAATCAGATTTATAGCAAAACGATGAATGACAGTGTCGTATGCTATTCCACCATCAGCGACACTCCGAAAGAGATCTGGGCATCTAATGTAGGCTTTGGCTACGAACATGCTCCATCCATGCAGATGGAAAAAGACGGTATAGTATTCAGTAGTACCAAAGAAGGACTTATCTTTGCATTGGATGCAAGTACCGGACAAGTATTGTGGAAACATAAGATCGGCAATTCACTGATTAACACCGTACTCCCCATCAGCCGCCATCAAGTACTGTTTACAGCCACCAGTGGTGAAACAGGCTTACTTGAGTGGAAAGAATAAAACAAATCAAAACATAAGCATATATGAAATCAACAATCAATTGCTTCATCCCTTACGCGGGAGCAGTACAAGCAGAAAGAACAGTTCAAGGATTACAAGCAACAGGTTTGGTGAAAAAAATCTACCTTCTTGTCACCTCACCCAGCTTCGATCCACTACCAGGATGCGAACTACTTTATGTAGACAAGCTTACCAACAGCGCCTCCATGTACGCCATTGCTACCTATTCGGATGCAAGCTACACATTACTTTATACCAAATATACATCACTTGAACTGGGACTATTTGCCCTTGAACGGATGATTCACATTGCCGAAGATTCGGCTGCCGGCATGGTATACGCCGACCATTATCAAGTGACAGAAGGTAAACAGAGTAATGCCCCGGTCATCGATTACCAGTTCGGAAGTCTCCGTGACGATTTCAACTTCGGTTCTGTCCTCCTTTTCAAAGCCTCAGCCTTGAAAGAAGCCGCCAAACGAATGAAATCCGACTATGACTTTGCCGGATTCTACGATCTGCGCCTTAAACTTTCACAGAAATATCCATTAGTACATATCAATGAATACCTTTATTCGGAAGTAGAAAACGACACCCGAAAAAGTGGTGAAAAAATATTCGACTATGTAGATCCTAAAAATCGTGACCGACAGATTGAGATGGAAGAGGCATGTACCGAACATCTGCAAGAGATAGGCGGTTATCTGAAGCCTGAATTCCAGAAAATAGAATTCAACACCGGCAACTTCCCATACGAAGCTTCTGTGATTATTCCGGTACGCAACCGTATTCGTACCATACGCGATGCCATCCGTTCTGTACTCAGCCAGAAAGCAGATTTCAAATTCAACCTGATCATTATCGACAATCACTCTACCGACGGTACCACCGAAGCCATTGATGAATTTAAAGACGATGAACGCCTGATCCACTTGATTCCCGAACGTAATGATTTGGGTATAGGCGGTTGCTGGAATCTGGGAGTTCACCATCCTCTTTGCGGTAAATTTGCTGTCCAACTTGACAGTGACGACGTATATGCCCACGACGGTACTTTGCAGGTCATGGTCAATGCATTTTACGAACAAAACTGTGCTATGGTAGTAGGCACCTATATGATGACAGATTTTGATATGAACATGATCGCTCCGGGCATTATTGATCACAAAGAATGGACACCAGAAAACGGGCGTAACAATGCACTACGCATCAACGGGTTAGGTGCTCCTCGTGCATTCTACACACCAATACTCCGTGAATTGAAGGTACCCAATACCAGCTATGGCGAAGATTACGCATTAGGACTGAATTTCTCACGCCAGTATCAGATCGGACGCGTATACGAAGTCGTTTATCTATGCCGCCGTTGGGATGATAACTCGGATGCCTCTCTCGACATCGTAAAGATGAATGCTCACAACCTTTACAAGGACCGCATACGCACTTGGGAATTACAGGCACGAATTGCATTAAATAAGAAACAAAGATGAACAAAGAAATAGAAACTCTACTGAGCGAACAGCTCTCCTCTTGGGAGACGGCACAAAACAATTACGCTGCCCTGAAACGGGTACGAATAAAAGATGTGAAAGTGAACGGTTGCCTGTACAGAATACAGTTCAACCCGGCACGTATTGTTTCTTCTGCTGCCAAAGTAGATAGTAAATCGATTCAAGAGCGTAAATGCTTCTTGTGTCCGGCCAATCTTCCACCGATGCAAAAAGGCATTCCTTTCGGAGAACACTACCAGATATTGGTCAACCCATTTCCTATCTTTCCCAAGCACTTGACAGTTCCCGAGCTACAACATGTTGAACAGCGTATCTTACATCGCTTTAGTGATATGCTCGACCTGGCTACTTATGCCGAAGATTATATAATCTTCTACAATGGTCCCCAATGTGGTGCATCGGCTCCCGACCATCTGCATTTTCAAGCAGGTAATAAAGGTTTTCTACCTATCGAACAAGAGTGGAAAGAGAAAAGAGGAGAGAAAGTAATCACCTGTAAAGATGCTACTCTTTGGGCACTAAACGATTACCCCCGTGCAACTCTGGTAATTGAGGCGAGAAGTAAAGAAACAGCTATCATGTTGTTCAATACCGTATACCAGGCCATGCCCTCAACATCGGGTGAAGATGAGCCTATGATGAATGTATTGGTATGGAAAGAACAGAAAAATTGGATTGTCTGCATCTTTCCCCGCAACAAACACCGTCCCTCCTGCTACACAGCCGAAGGGGATACCAATATCCTGATCAGCCCTGCATCAGTAGACATGGGGGGAGTGTTCATCACTCCACAAGAAAAGGATTTTGAAAAAATTACAGCAAATGATATTGCCGACATTCTCGGTGAAGTATGCCTGAGACCGGCAGCCTTCCGCATATTGATAGAACGCATAAAACAACAATTATGAAAGAACCCAAAGTACAGGTCGGCATTTTATTCGAACCTCAAATCAAATTCATACTGCTGACCCCCTATCATATCAACGGGGAAGAGGTCAGCGGCAAACAGGTTGTGACCTATGATAACGGACACATCCTCTGGCAAGGGCATTCATATGACGAACTGCTGTTTGAGCCCCTACACGAAAAAAGCGATGCTTTTGAACTGCAGGATGTCACCATCGGTATCAATTTTCATTGGGAACGAAAGGAAAACCAGCGTTTTATCGGAGCACTGAAAATTATTGTAGAAAATAAAAAGTTAACGGGAATCAACGTAATTCATGTGGAAGATTACCTGACCAGTGTGATCTCTTCTGAAATGAGTGCAACGGCAAGTCTGGAATTACTGAAAGCACATGCTGTGATTTCAAGAAGCTGGTTATTAGCGGGGCTTTCCCTACCCTATTCCAAAGATAGAGAAAAAAGTAATACCACTCCCGAGAAAGTGCCCTACTCTACATCTTCTTTTCCACCCCTTGCACAAGAGGCCGAAAATAAAATTCTAATCCGCTGGTATGAACGTGACGCACATACTCACTTCGATGTCTGTGCCGACGATCATTGCCAACGTTACCAAGGTATTACCCGTGCCTCAACCGACATGGTGAGGCAAGCCATCTCTGCCACCCGAGGAGAGGTACTTATGTCGGAAGGAACTATTTGTGATGCGCGCTTCTCCAAATGTTGCGGTGGGGCTTTTGAAGAGTTTCAGTATTGTTGGGAAAATATCAGACATCCATACCTATCCAAACAAAGAGATAGCAAAAAAGCAACCGATCTACCCGATCTGTGTAAAGAAGCCGAAGCCGAGCGATGGATACGTACTTCTCCCGAAGCCTTCTGTAATACAAAAGACAAGAAAGTACTGTCTCAGGTACTGAATAACTATGATCAGGAAACTACCGACTTTTATCGTTGGAAAGTAGAATATGAACAGGAAGAACTGTCCAAACTGATTCTGAAACGCTCAGGAATTGACTACGGACAAATTCTCGACTTGGTACCAGTGGAACGGGGAACTTCCGGACGACTTGTCAGACTCAAAATAATAGGTACTAAACGGACCATGATCATTGGCAAAGAACTGGAAATACGTCGTACCCTCTCCCCATCACACCTCTATAGTTCTGCTTTCATCATTGATAAAGTAGACGTCACAAACGGAATACCGGATCGCTTTATCCTTACCGGGGCCGGATGGGGACACGGAGTAGGACTCTGTCAGATAGGAGCAGCCGTCATGGGCGAGCAAGGTTATACATACGACACCATCTTGCTGCATTATTACATCGGGGCAACGATAGATAAACTTTATTAAACACACACCATTATCATGAAAAACAAAAATATATCACCGTGGGCATGGATTCCGACTCTTTACTTTGCACAAGGATTACCTTATGTAGCCGTAATGACTATCTCGGTAATTATGTACAAAAATCTGGGTATATCCAACACAGATATCGCTCTTTATACCTCTTGGCTCTATTTACCATGGGTTATCAAACCTTTCTGGAGTCCATTTGTCGATTTATTAAAAACCAAACGTTGGTGGATAGTCAGCATGCAGCTATTGGTAGGTGCCGGACTGGCAGGAATCGCTTTCACCATACCTATGTCAAACTTCTTCCAAACGACCCTTGCCATTTTTTGGCTAGTGGCATTCAGCTCGGCTACACATGATATTGCTGCAGACGGATTCTACATGTTGGCACTCAACGTACAGGACCAGGCACTTTATGTAGGTATCCGCAGCACTTTCTACCGCATTGCCACAATTGCCGGCCAAGGCTTGCTGGTGATGCTCGCAGGTGGACTTGAAATATGGACAGGCAGCATTAAATATGGATGGAGTATCACGTTCTTTATTCTGGCAGGACTCTTCCTCGCCTTCTGTCTCTATCATAAATGTATATTGCCAAAGCCCGACA
Organism: Bacteroides fragilis NCTC 9343; assembly: GCF_000025985.1. NCBI lineage: Bacteria > Pseudomonadati > Bacteroidota > Bacteroidia > Bacteroidales > Bacteroidaceae > Bacteroides > Bacteroides fragilis. Next base: position 451,957 of record NC_003228.3, on the reverse strand, counting down.
GCGATAAAGCAGTAGTAGGTGAAAATAGTGCCAGTGCTATTTTCAGTGGATTCATAGAAACCTTCGCTTCCTTCTTCCGCAAAAAACAAGCAGGAGTTGCTATCCTTTTCATGCTATTCTACCGTTTTCCGGAAGCACAATTAGTGAAACTAATCAACCCATTCCTACTTGATCCCATTGACAAAGGCGGACTGGGATTGACAACAGCTGAAGTCGGATTGGTTTACGGTACTATCGGTATCATCGGGCTGACCTTGGGAGGCATTATCGGAGGTATCTGTGCAGCAAAAGGAGGACTTCAAAAGTGGCTTTGGCCAATGGCATGGAGCCTTTCATTGACTTGTCTCACCTTTGTATATCTAGGCTACTTCCAACCACAAAATTTTGTGATAATCAACCTATGTGTATTTATCGAGCAGTTCGGTTATGGCTTCGGGTTCACAGCCTACATGCTTTACCTGATTTACTACTCCGATGGTGAACATAAGACAGCACACTATGCGATCTGCACCGCTTTTATGGCATTGGGTATGATGCTGCCGGGTATGGCTGCAGGTTGGTTGCAGGAACTGATCGGATACGAAAACTTCTTTATCTGGGTAATGGTTTGTTGTACCGCGACAATAGCCGTATGCGCCTTTATTAAGATAGATCCCAACTATGGCAAGAAAGCAGAGGGTATTCCCCAAAAAACAAAATAAACCCATTTCTATTTACCGGATATTTAAAACATACTGAGAATATGACATATAGAAGAAGTATATTAAAGTTATTACTCACTTTTTTCGTCTTTATGACCTCCACTCTCCTCTCACGAGGAGCTGAACCGGGAGCAAGACCTCCGAGAATCCGTATAAAAACCGGAATTGAGGTCCTGAAAGAGCAAAACTTCAAATGCCTTGAAGGAAAGCGCGTAGGATTAATTACCAATCCGACCGGCGTTGACAATCATTTAATATCCACCATTGACATTCTGCACGAAGCACCCAATGTCAACTTGGTAGCCCTTTATGGCCCCGAACATGGTGTACGGGGTGATGTACACGCCGGTGATAAAGTAGATAACGCCAACGATTCCAGTACCGGATTGCCTGTTTATTCACTTTACGGCAAGACACGCAAGCCGACTCCCGAAATGCTAAAAGACATCGATGTGCTGGTATACGACATACAAGATATCGGTTGCCGTTCATTCACCTATATCAGTACGATGGGAGTAGCGATGGAAGCTGCCGCCGAAAATAACAAAGAATTTATCGTTCTCGATCGTCCCAATCCCATAGGCGGATTAAAAATTGAAGGAAATGTGGTAGAAGATGGATATATATCTTTTGTCAGCCAATTTAAAATTCCGTACCTTTACGGGCTTACTTGTGGCGAGTTGGCTCTGATGCTCAATGGCGAACAGATGTTGAGTAAACCATGCAACTTGCACGTTGTGAAAATGAAAGGTTGGAAGCGCAAGATGGACTACGTTCAGACAGGGCTGCAATGGATTCCTTCGTCTCCCCATATCCCGCATCCGCATTCCGCTTTCTTTTATCCGGTATCCGGGATACTCGGTGAACTAGGTTATATGTCAATTGGTGTAGGATACACCATTCCGTTCCAGATGTTTGCTGCCCGTTGGGTGGAAGCAGAGAAACTGGCAGATAACCTCAATCGCCTGCACCTGCCGGGAGTAATATTCCGGCCGATGCATCTCAAGCCTTTCTACTCAGTAGGTAAAGAAGAGCATCTGCAAGGAGTACAAGTGCATATTGTAGATTTTAACAAAGCCTCACTAAGCGAGATACAGTTTTACGTGATGCAGGAAGTAACCGCCCTCTATCCGGATCGTGCCGTATTCGACCATGCCGATAAAGAGCGCTTCCATATGTTCGATCTCGTCAGTGGCTCTAAAGAGATACGCGAGCGCTTCAGTCAACGCAACCGTTGGGAAGATGTCCGCGATTACTGGTACAAAGATGTCGACGACTTTCGACGGCTATCGCAAAAGTACTATTTATATAAATAAAAAATTGGGCTGAGTGCCAAACAAACAGAGAAACAATGAAAATGGAAAGAAACTACAGTGCGTTCTTGCAAGATATCGGACGATTTATCCCGCGAGACAGATTATTTACTGACGAACTCCATCGTTTGGCGTGGGGGACAGATGCCGGTTTCTATCGACTGATTCCTCAAATCGTAATTCATTCAATCAATGATGACGAAGTAATAGAAATCATCTATCTAGCCGACCGGTACAATATACCGGTTACTTTCCGTGCAGCAGGAACCAGCCTTTCGGGCCAAGCCATTAGTGACTCTGTTCTGATTATAGCCGGAAAAGGTTGGGAAAACTACGAGCTTTCACCCGACCACGAAAAAATCTATCTGGAGCCCGGCATTGTCGGACAGCGAGTAAACGAGATTTTAGCACCTTACGGACGTAAATTTGCCCCGGACCCGGCTTCTATAAAAAGTGCCATGGTGGGTGGAATCGTGATGAACAATGCTTCGGGTATGAACTGTGGAACACATGCCAACAGTGATAAAATGTTGCTATCTGTACATATCATATTTCCTGACGGATATTATCTCAATACAGATAGTCAGGAGTCACGTGAGAATTTTAAAGAAGATTATCCCGAATTCCTCCAGCGCATCTGCGAACTCCGTGACCAGATACGCAGTAACGAGAAGCTTAGCGCACGCATCCGCCACAAATATTCAATCAAGAACGTAACAGGCCTGAATATTCTCCCGTTCCTCGTATACGACGATCCTTTCGACATTATCGCTCACCTGATGGTAGGTTCAGAAGGTACACTGGCTTTCCTTGCCGGTGTAACCATGAAAACAGAGTATGACTATCCGTATAAAGCCAGTGCCATGCTCTACTTCAGCGATATCAAAGAGGCATGCCGTGCAGTGGTAGCTATGAAAAGACTCGTCAACGCAAATGGAGAATGGATTGTAAAAGGTGCGGAATTACTCGACTGGAAATCCTTGGCTTCAGTCAATGATCCGACAGGAGAAGGGTTGACCGCTGTCCTGACCGAGACCAAAGCATGTACACAGGAAGAACTCAATCAGAATATCGCCATCATCGAGGAGGCATTAAAAGCATTCGATACATATATTCCGGTCCATTTTACGGATCAACCCGAAGAATATTCAAAATACTGGGCAATTCGGGCAGGTATTTTTCCATCTGTAGGTGGAACACGCCCTTCAGGAACGACTTGCCTGATCGAGGACGTTGCTTTTCATATCGAGGATCTTCCTGAAGCAACCGCCGAACTGCAACAGCTCATCGCTCGCCACGGATACGATGATGCCTGCATTTACGGTCATGCCCTGGAAGGCAATTACCATTTTATCATCAATCAGTCATTCAGCAGTGAGGCTGAGGTAAAACGGTACGAAGCCCTGATGAATGATGTAATAGATTTGGTAGTAGACAAATATGATGGTTCACTAAAAGCCGAACACGGCACAGGAAGAAATATGGCTCCATTTGTAGAATACGAATGGGGAGAAGAGGCCTACGCAATAATGAAAGAAGTAAAACAACTCTTCGACCCCAAAGGATTATTTAATCCGGGAGTTATCTTTAATGATGATCCTCAATGCCATATCAAGCACTTCAAACCCCTCTCTCCATTGACAATAGGACAAGATACCCAAGTAACCCGACAGATAGACCGGTGCATCGAATGTGGGTTCTGTGAAGTAAACTGCCTGTCATGCGGATTTACACTCTCCTCACGACAGCGTATCGTTATTCAAAGAGAGATCTCACGCTTGAAGAAAAGCGGTGAGAATCCCCAATTACTGGAAACGTTATCTGAGCTATACCGGTATTCTGGTAACCGGACTTGTGCCGGCGACGGTTTATGTGCTATGTCTTGTCCGATGGGTATCAATACCGGTGACCTGACCCATATCCTGCGTCAGGCTGAGTTTCCTCCCGGAAGTACCGGTTACAGAGCCGGTAAGTTTGCTGCCAATCATTTTGCAGGAATCAAAAGTACTTTGCGCCCAGTATTATCACTTGCCAATGCGGCACATAGTTTACTGGGGACATCAACAATGACCTCCATTACCCGGAAAATGCACAGTGCGTGGGGACTCCCACAATGGACACCAGCCATGCCCAAAAGCTATAAAATACGGAAAAGCGATCAGACTCCGGCAATGAATAACAAGGTAGTCTACTTTCCTAGTTGCATCAATCAAACGATGGGGCTGGCAAAAGATTCTCCTGTAGATCAACCTTTGGTAAAACAAATGCTCTCCCTGCTTCAAAAAGCCGGATACGAGGTCATCTTCCCTCCTAAAATGGAAAAACTCTGTTGCGGAACCATTTGGGAAAGCAAAGGTATGCTGGATATCGCCGACAGTAAATCGACCGAACTGGAAGCCGCTTTATGGGAAGCCAGCGAACAGGGACGTTATCCGGTGCTTTGTGACCAAAGTCCTTGCTTACACCGCATGCGTGCCACTATCCAAAAGATAAAGTTATATGAACCGGCAGAATTCATTTATACTTTCTTGCGGGACAAACTGGAATTTACCCCAACCGACCGACCGATTGCCATACACATCACATGTTCCATGCGCAAAATGGGATTGGCGAATATACTAATCTCACTCGCAAAGCTTTGCTCAACCCAAGTATTCATTCCGGAAGAGGTCGGTTGTTGTGGTTTTGCCGGAGACAAAGGATTCACGCAGCCGGAACTCAACACTTATGCTTTACGCAAGCTGCGTCCGCAATTGACGAAAGCCGGTATCGGTATCGGTTACTCAAATAGTCGTACCTGTGAAATCGGCCTCGCCACCAATACCGGTATCCCCTATGTATCGATTGCATATCTGGTCGATCAGTGTACCCGGCCTATAAAACAAGAAAATAACTTAACACTTAAATAAAAAACACAATGAATCAAACAGTCAACAAACGCCTACTCGCTCTTGATGTATTGCGAGGCATCACTATCGCAGGTATGATTATGGTCAACAACCCCGGCAGCTGGAGTTATGTATATGCTCCCCTTGGGCATGCGGCATGGATCGGCTTAACCCCGACCGATCTGGTATTTCCTTTCTTTATGTTTATCATGGGTATCTCTACCTACATCTCATTAAGAAAGTATAACTTTGAGTTCAGCCACTCGGCCGCTTTGAAAATCCTTAAAAGAACCATCGTAATCTTTGCCATTGGTTTGGGAATCGCATGGTTCTCCATGTTTTGCCGTACCTGGAATTCACTCTCCGGTGAAGATATTTCATTCTTCTCCCGTCTGTATGAGTCGGTCTGGACTTTCGGCCACATCCGCATTCTGGGTGTCATGCAGCGATTGGCGCTTTGCTACGGTGCAACAGCCATCATCGCTTTAATTATGAAGCACAAATATATCCCCTATCTGATTGCCATCCTGTTGATCGGCTATTTCATCATCCTGATCAACGGAAACGGATTCGAATACAACAGCAGTAACATCCTATCAATAGTAGACCGTACCGTATTGGGTGAAGCACATATGTACAAGGATAATGGCATTGATCCGGAAGGTCTGTTAAGTACCATCCCTTCTATCGCACACGTACTGATAGGTTTCTGTGTGGGTAAACTCCTGATGGAAGTAAAAGATATCCATGAAAAGATAGAGCGTCTGTTCCTCATTGGCACTATTCTCACTTTCGCCGGATTCCTGCTTAGCTACGGTTGTCCCATCAGCAAGAAGATATGGTCACCTACTTTCGCTATCGTCACCTGTGGGTTGGCATCCAGTTTCCTGGCATTACTTGTATGGATCATCGATGTGAGAGGCTATACACGCTGGAGCCGTTTCTTCGAATCATTCGGTGTCAACCCCTTATTTATTTATGTGATGGGAGCCGTTCTCTCCATTCTCCTGGGCAGCATACTGATACCTTATGACGGAGGTAGCATCAGCCTACACGGATTCGTGTACAACGCAATTCTTCAACCCGTGCTTGGAGACTATCCCGGTTCTCTGGCATTCGCAATCTTGTTCGTAGGGCTGAACTGGTGTATCGGATATATTCTGTATAAGAAAAAAATATATATAAAAATATGATATTAATAGCAGACAGTGGTTCTACCAAGACCGATTGGTGTGTGGTAGAACATGGACAGTTGATCCAACAAATTTCTACGAAAGGTACCAATCCTTTCTTTCAGTCTGAAGAAGAAATCAGTAATGAAATAGCAACTGCACTGATTCCTCAGTTAAAGACAAACAAGTTCGAGGCTGTTCATTTTTACGGAGCCGGTTGTGCTTTCCCCGACAAAATAGAGACAATGCGCAAAGCCATAGCCTCGCATCTGCAAGTCAGTGGAGAAATCGAGGTTAGTACGGATATGCTCGCTGCTGCCAGAAGTTTGTGCGGTCATCAACCGGGTATTGCCTGTATCATGGGTACAGGATCGAATTCATGTTATTACGATGGTAAAAACATTGTCACCAATGTATCTCCTCTAGGATTTATACTGGGCGATGAAGGCAGTGGTGCGGTATTGGGCAAACTGCTGGTAGGCGACATCCTTAAAAACCAGATGACTCCGGGACTTAAAGAAAAATTTCTGGAACAGTTCAATCTGACCCCCGCCGAAATCATCGACCGGGTGTATCGGAAACCATTCCCTAACCGTTTCCTTGCAAGTTTCTCCCCATTTTTGGTTCAACACCTTGACGAACCGGTCATACGTGAATTGGTCCTTAACAGCTTCAAGAAATTCCTGAAGCGCAACGTGATGCAGTACGATTACCAGCACGCCCCGGTTCATTTCATCGGTTCTGTAGCATTCTATTACAGAGAGTTACTTTCCGAAGCATGTAAAATAATGGGAGTACACTTAGGAACCATTATCCAAAGTCCGATGGAAGGATTGATTAAGTTTCACGAGTAAAAATATGAATAAAGAACAAAAACATGAATAGTAATATAGAAAAATCAGATAAACCCTCCTTCATCAAAATCTCTGAGCAGCCCTCACTTTACGACGATCTTGAAAAGAAGTCGGTCCGCGAAATACTGGAAGACATCAATAAGGAAGACCAGAAAGTAGCTATTGCCGTACAGAAAGCAATTCCTCAAATAGAGAAACTAGTCACACAAATAGTTCCCCGAATGAAACAGGGGGGACGCATTTTCTATATGGGAGCCGGCACCAGCGGACGCCTCGGAGTACTCGACGCTTCAGAAATCCCACCTACCTTCGGTATGCCCCCCACATTAATTATTGGCCTGATAGCAGGCGGTGATACTGCTTTACGCAATCCGGTAGAAAACGCTGAAGATAATACTACCCGGGGCTGGGAAGAACTGACAGAACATAACATCAATGACAAAGATACGGTTATCGGTATTGCAGCCTCAGGCACCACCCCTTACGTAATCGGAGCTATGCATGCAGCCCGCGAGCATGGTATCCTGACCGGCTGCATCACCAGTAACCCGAACTCTCCAATGGCAGCAGAGGCCGATATCCCCATCGAAATGATCGTGGGTCCCGAATATGTAACGGGTAGTTCACGTATGAAATCGGGAACGGGACAAAAGATGATCCTGAATATGATCACAACCTCGGTAATGATTCAATTAGGACGCGTGAAAGGTAACAAAATGGTCAACATGCAACTCAGCAACCGGAAGCTCGTAGACCGTGGTACTCGTATGATTATTGAAGAACTCGGACTTGAATATGATAAAGCAAAAGCCTTGTTGCTGATGCACGGTTCCGTGAAAAAAGCAATAGATGCTTATAAAGCCGGATAACCGAACCACTCTAACCCACAATACCATTGAGCATGGAAAACAAAATCAACTTTTCTCCTCCCTCAACAAGAGAGGGGAAAGGTGTGAGGTTTTTACTCACTACCTTTTCAATATTGCTTTGTAGTCTGCAAGCTGTGGCACAATCTCTGCCACGTGTAGCTCCCGAGCAAGTGGGCATGGACTCTCATCGCCTGTTACATGCCGATGAAGCTATTCACCGGGCAATCGATCACAAAGAAATACCGGGAGCCGTACTCGCTGTCATCCGTCATGGCAAAATGGCTTATCTCAAGGCTTATGGCAACAAACGAATCTATCCCAATGTAGAGCCGATGGAAATAAACACTGTTTTCGACATGGCTTCCTGCAGTAAATCTATGTCAACAGCTGTTTCGGTTATGATTCTGGTTGAACGAGGACAACTTCGTTTGCTCGATCGTGTCAGCTTTTACCTCCCCGACTTCCAGGAATGGCGGGGAGAAAACGGGGAGAAGAAGGATATTCGTATCATAGACCTTATGACACATACTTCAGGTCTCCCTCCTTATGCACCGGTATCCGAACTGCAGGAAAAATATGGTTCTCCCAACCCCAAAGGACTGATGGAGTATATTTCCACTTGCAAACGTGAATTTAAACCTCAGACGAAATTTCAGTATAGTTGCCTTAATTACATCACTTTGCAACATATCATCGAAACCATTACCGGGCAAAGCTTGCGAGACTTTGCAAAAGAAAATATCTTCGATATACTGGGAATGCAATACACGGATTATCTGCCTACCATACAACAGCAGGACGGAAAGTGGATCAATACGGTGGCCTGTCCCTGGATGGACCGGATTGCACCTACCGAAAAACAAAAAGACGGAAGCGTACTCTGCGGGCAAGTACACGATCCATTGGCACGTATCCTGAACGGAGGGATCTCCGGCAATGCAGGTATCTTCTCTAATGCAAATGACATTGGCATCCTCGCAGCCGCTCTTCTCAACGGAGGCGAATACAATGGTCACCGCATCCTCAGCCCGCTGGGAGTAAAAACCATGTGTACAGTTCCCCGTGAGCTAACCGCATTTGGCCGTACTCCGGGGTGGGATATTTTCTCTCCCTATGCCTCAAACAAGGGTGATCTTTTCAGTCCGAATACCTTTGGCCATACAGGATATACAGGAACTTCCATCATCATCGATCCGGACAACGACACGGCCGTCATTCTGCTGGTCAACGCTGTTCATCCGGAAGACCGGCATAGCATAGTCCGTCTCCGTTCGTTGGTAGCCAATGCAGTAGCCGCCTCTATCTGTCCTCCCGCACAGGTATATACAGATCATTATTACAAACGCTTCCTGCAATTTGAAACAGAAACACCCATCAGCCCCAAAGATATTGTGATGGTGGGCAACAGTCTCACGGAAAATGGTGGGAATTGGAGCAAGCGCCTAAATAAAAAAAACATAAGAAATCGGGGGATCATCGGTGACGAAGCATTGGGAATCTGTCAACGTCTTTTTCAGATCTTACCGGGGACTCCCCAAAAACTTTTCCTAATGGCCGGAATCAACGATGTGTCACACGACCTGAGCACCGATAGTGTAGTCAGTTTGATAACCAAAGTCATTGAGAAAATCCAAACCGAATCACCACGCACCAAACTCTATATACAGAGTCTTCTGCCTATCAACGAATCGTTCGGACGATATAAAACGATGACCGGGAAAACTGACCTGATACCCGAAATTAACCGCAAACTTGAAGCACTTGCCAAAGAAAAGAAAATACCTTTTATCCACCTCTTTCCATTATTTACGGAGAAAAACAGCAACGTGATGCGAAAAGAACTGACTACGGACGGATTACACCTGACAGAAGAGGGGTATAGAATCTGGAGTAAAGCACTGAAACGGTATCTGTAGCAGATACCGTTTCAGATATATTCTTTGAGTGCCGCCATATCTTCCAACGTCACTACTTTCTTATTGATCGAAATCAGCCCCTCTTTCATCATCTTATTTATCTCCTTCGAGAGTGCCGGACGCGTCACTCCCAGATATTCTGCCAATTGAACCTGATTGTGCTCCAGCAAGGCTGTATCCGGAGAAATCTTATGCTCCATAAAATAATAGACCAAACGGCTGCGCAGCATCTTATAAGACAGGATGCGCAGACGGGTAACCGTACATTTGTTGCAATTACCCGTCACACACAAGAAGCGATGCAACAAATCGGGTACAGAACTAATCAATTTAAAAACGGAACTACGGGTAGCCATCAACAATACAGAATCTTCACTGGCAGTAAACGTAGCAGGTAAAAGATTCTTATCACCAAACAAATGAGGAGTGGCAAAAGCACGGGGAGCACGAATATCTTCTACTTTTACCAGGTTTCCCGCCACATCGACAATATTAACCTCCAGTTCCCCTTTCAGTAGCACATATAAATGATTGCAATAGGTATCCTGCTTCAATACGATCTCTTTTCTGGCAACCTCGTACACCGAAAGTTCCAGCTCTTGTGGCAGCCGACGTTGCAAACTGTTATCCATATCCTTAAACAAAGATATCTGCCACAAAATCTTTTGATATTCGTCTGTAAACTCTACTTTTACCACGATGCTTGTCTTTTGAGCAAAGATAGCATTTTCTCCCGTACCAATCTTACCACTTAGTAAATAAAATGCGTGGATTGATATTCAGTGTCAACCAGCCCCAGTCCTGCCAACTTTTATGGTTGCCTCCCTTTACTATATCCATATACTTAGTTCCAAGCATAGTAGAATAACCGGCAGTCAGTTTTACGTCTTTCATCAAAGTATAATCTACCTGCATATCCAATTCCGACCCCAGGCAGCGTCCTTCCTTACCATCTGTAGCCATAACGTCATATGTAGTAGAGAAGTGATGATAATTCAACGAGAAACTCAATTTCTTAGTCGGTTTAAAGTCTACGCTCAAAATCTTATCCCACAACCCCTTATTGTAAGCCGATGCATAGAAATAGTCCATACCTCCGTAAAATTTATGATGTGTTCCATATAACGGGTCAAAAGTGCTCACTTTTTTACTATCGGGATCGCCGCTAAGATAGTCCGTACCCAGACTTACGCTCCACTTCGGATCAATTTTATAACCGGCTTTCAAGCTAAACATATAAGCAGATACTTTCTTGTCAGCCTTATTCTTTCCGAACTGATAATAAGCGCTGCCATTGAACAGCCACGCTCCGGGCGTGTATACCCAATAAGTGCCCATTGTCTGCATATTAGCTGTTTTACCATTTCCCTCCGTACCCGTTTCAAATCCGGTATTCATAAAAAGCAGCGAAACAGTGAAATCTTTAGCCCAATGACCGTTATACCAAACCGTTTGCATCGTTTTATAAGGTTGCGCTCCGGAAGCATAATAAGTGCCTCCGTATGAACGGTTTTCATCATTCTGATTGAAAGCCAATATCAAATGCAACTTATGCAGTTTACTTTCATATCCCAATTTTAATGCATCGTGAAATCGCCCGGCCACATTCCAGTCCAGTCCGCCAAGCAGACGCTCATCATCATACGACAACGGTTGCCTTCCCAACTGCGCAAATAATCCTTTTGAGAAGTCAAGGCGAGCCCACGCTTCATGCAAAATAAACCTTCCATTCTTATCAATCTGAGGATCCTGCCCCCACACTCCTACGTGCTGTGCAGAAAGTCTCATCTGTAACCTGTCACGCTGATACCCCAAAGAAAGCCGGGCACGCTCGTTAACAAAGAAAGTGGGTTCTTCTCCTTCCGGACGAGGATTCAATACTCCATTGCGGTATTCACCACGGGTACGTATCTGTGCATCAATCGTAAACAGATTCTCTTTCTGTTGCTGTGCAAAGACAGACAGTGGGGCTAAAAGCACAACTGTCCAAAATAGATTTGTGATTCTCATAACTCGGTTCTAAATTAGTAGTTAACGATTTATCAATTCAGATTATACGTATGTACGCTGGTCCCCTGTGCCGATGGCAGATAATTAATGCCATACCAGCACATCTGCAGTAATACGAAGCAAATGAGAAGTCCGACAAGCGCCGTACGCACTTTTTGCCTCCGGTTCATCCGAAAATGTATATAGCAAAGGTAACCGAGCCACGTAGCAGCCGCCCACGTTTCTTTGGGATCCCAACTCCAATAATGCCCCCAAGCTTCTTTTGCCCACAATGCACCAAACAACATTCCCAGCGTCATAAATGCCAGTCCCACATTGACCAGATTGTCACACAGTTCCATCTCACGTTCTTCCGGAGTTTTCTTTTTGATCCAAAGCAGATAAACAGCCATGACAGCCGCCGCTCCCAACATAGCGTAAGCAAACATATAAACAATAACATGCGGTGCAAACCAAGGACTCTGCAGAGCAGGCATTAAAGTTTTATTGTGTATCTCAGGCTTAAACAGATTGATACAGACGAACACCAGCGAAAGAATAAAACTGAAACTCAAAATCCATTTATATCGCCAGCGGCTATACGTTATGATACCTGCCAAAGGTAAAAAGAAAGAGTACCACAAACGGGTTTCACCCATCGTACGCATCGGAGGCCGTTCCAGAGAGATCCACATCCCGAGAATGAAGGCAAAAAAGACAGCCAATCCCGCTAATGTAGCCGTATAGACCATCCATTGCCGCTTTCCTCTCCAGGCGGCAACCGCACCGATTCCCCAGCATAAAAGTGCTACAATGGCAAAAATCACAAATTGATCCCAACTCATGTGTTGTCCTCCTTTCTTTTCTGTGACAAGGCAAACAGGCAGACAGCTCCCGCTATCATCATCCAGATACCGGTATAAACGACCGGCAACCATGGATCACGAACCAGTTCGAATACGCTGATATCACTCCAACGCCCTTTCGACTCGTCATAACTCAATTGATATATTTTCCACCCTTCCAACTCAAAAGGCTTATTCACCTCAATCGTAGCCGAATCACGGCATCCCGATTCCGTATAAACCTTGACTTCGGATGCAAAACGACGGGGTTCACGTTCCGGCATCACCAGACTGGTCTGATCGTCAAGCCGGATAGCTTTATAAGGAAACATAAAACTCCCGCAACTCACCCATCCTTCACGCTGCTGTCCTGTCTTATTATTCACAGCTTTCAGATAAACAGCATAAGTAGCCCCCATTGAATGAAATTCTACAAAATTCAACGTATCCTGAGTCGCTACACTGGCAGCCAGAGGTATTTTCTTCTCGATACCAATTTCCCAATCAAGCAATCGTCCGGTATGAAAATTTTCTTCAATCAACAGGTTTTCCGGTTTCTTTGACGGTAATGCCTCACCTGTTTCATTATTTATCAGCATCAACTTCGGGGGGTATTCATCAATCGTAAAGTCCTGGAGTTCTATTGCCAGAGGTAACTCCCGCATTTTCTGGTTCTCGTCCAACGCGCGCCATTCTGCCTGTCCTGTTTTTGTAGTCATCCGCAAACGCTCCATATCGGCATTGCCCAAGATAGCACCGGTCAGTGCAAGGAACAGTCCCAAGTGATTCAATACAAAAGGAAAATCACACCAGCGGAAATGGTGTATCCTCCGAATTGTGGTCAGTCCCAACAAAGTGATCATCCAAAGGAACAACAGCACAAACGAACATGCCGACAACATCTGCGAAAACCCCAGCCAGCTCTCAGCACCTAACAGAGGTACATCGGACTTCACTTGGCGAATCAGCCCCATCACTACAGTCAGCATCGCGACTGATACCATAGATGAAACGGCAGCCTGGCAGCTTCCCATCCACCGGATGAAATAACTCTTTTGCGAAAAGGCGTAGATCAGTAACAAGATAACAAGATACAATACTCCCACGCACACATTCATAGGGTATGAAAGAATGGAAAGCTCACATTTTCCTATCGTTATTTGCAGGAAAGTGCCTGTAAGAAAGAGCCCGCCACAGATAGCGAACCCCTCTTTATATCCCCAAGGTTTCTGCCACATAGTCTACAGTTTAGCCAGACGACCGTTGGCCCTCGCTTTCTCCAACCACTCAGGTACTATTGTTTTCAGGAATTTGTCTTTCGCCTTACGCTCCTTCTCCATATCCAGACCGATGTATTCCTGTGCTTTTTCCTTTGTCGAAATATCAGGCATCGGAACGTCAGCCGTGTAGCCGTGCTGAGCCAGTACTTTCGAAATAGCCAACCGGGCCTGCAAAGCCTTGTCAAGCCCATGCCCCAGAATACGTTGTATCTCTTGCGGAGCATGGAATGCGCCTCCATGCGAAGCTACTCCGAAATCCCATCTCCACTGAGCCTGGCGAATCAACTTTAATGCCTCTGCCATTTGGACATCTGTCGCACCCTTGTCCCATGCAAATTTAGCCTCAATATGTGCCTTAGCCAATTCCTGCTCCAAACGGCCGCGAATTTCGTTCGCTTTACGCTGGCGATCATATACATTATTTCTTAAAGTCTCTTCACTCTCCCTATGACACACCTGGCAAGTCCGGTCGATCATAGCCAACGGACTTTGAATATGGTGATCGCTGAACTTCATGCCTCCCTCACTTTTGTAGGGCATATGACAATCGGCACACGATACTCCGCGTTGGGCATGAATCCCCATCTGAGAAATTTCATAATCCGGATGCTGCGCTTTCAGTATACGGGCTTTGCTCAACGCATGTGTATAATCAGCGAAGTCGGCCTCATCATAGTAGGCTTCCATATCTTCTACCGAGAATCCCTTATCCCAAGGGAAAGTCAGATATTTACCATCCCCCTTAAAATAGTACTCTACATGACATTGCGCACATACCAGCGAACGCATCTCCTGTGGAGTCGCTTTGTCTATATCTTTTCCCTGGCGGGCAAAAGCCTCTCGTAAAGCCGGACGGCTGATATGCAATTTCATATTTGTCGGTTCATGACAGTCTGCACAACCTATCGGATTGACAATCTCACTGCCGAAAGCTCCCCACTTGTTGTTATAAAACGAGTCCACTCCAATCGCCTCCATCATGCGAGGCACATCCGGACTCTTACAAGTCCAGCAGGTAGAAGGCTGCGGACCACTTTTATCATCCATCGGCGCACCGGTACGAAGTGAATGAGTAATGTCCTCAATGGCATGCATGTGCCCCCGTGGAGTCGAGTAATCCTTTGAAAATGCATATCCGGCCCATAGCACCACCATCTCAGGGCGCTGTTCAAGCACATCTACCGCTTCATTGCCATTAAACTCGCTTTTAAAATCGGTTTTTGCCGTTTCTTTCCACGTCTCGTACTGCCGGGGATAATTTTCTCCAAACACTTCGTTCCGGGCTTCTATTCCGGTAATCTCCACCCGTTTGTTATTGAAAACACTTACCGTTTCCGCCCTGCGCTCCATCAGTGAAGAGACTACAAGCCCGAGTACAAAAACGACTGCCATCGCTCCGCAGAACAACAGCCATCCCTGCCATGATTTCAGTTTCTTTTCCATAATTTGTTATCTTGATTTTTTATTTATTCTATCATCTTTCTCAACCACTCCGGTGTGGGAGAATCCGGATAAGGTACTAATGCGTCAGGAGTGGAGGCAGCACTGTTGCTTCCGCCATGCGGTACGTCCCGATGACAGTCCCAACAAGCTTTCCCTTCACCTACCTGAGACATCATATAATCTATTCGTCCCGTATTTACAAATTCCGTATTCAGTAGTGTATGGCAACGAATGCAATTGTTCATAATCACCTCCGCACTCTCTTTATTGGCCCGAAGCACATCCTTCTCGCCCCGTGTCAGAAATACAGCAACGTGACGCATGCCATCCATTCCCTTGAACACCCATTTCTTCACAGGATTTTCGTGGGGAACATGACAGTCATTGCACGTAGCATTCCTGCTATGCGAACTATGGAACCAGGTTGCATAATAAGGTCCCATGATGTGACAGTTGACACAGGCCGAAGGATCATCAGCCAGATAAGTATGTGCCCGGAGCATATAAAGAAAAAGAGCTCCTCCACCTACAATCACACCTGTTATAATGATCGCAAGTACTCTCCACTTACGCGAAGGGAGTAACCATTGGATATATTCTTTTACCTTCATAGTATGTATTATGCTATGTATTTATGCAAAGAAAAGGATTTTCATTTATAAAAGATGTAATCCAGATTACATTTGCGAAAGAAAAATAACCCATGCTAAAAAAACAAAAGATAAATAAAGGAGAGATAAGGTAGGGGCTTCTTAATAATCCTGACAGGGCTGATTTATTTTCTTACACTTACCGGATATTACTTTAATAACAAGTTTCAAGACGTGGGTACGATGAAAAGACTTTTCTATATACTTCAACCCCACCTTTTTATCTTCTGGAGAATATTTATCAAGCAGAAGTTCCAATGCCTTTCGCTTCTCAGTTTCTTCTAACTGACAAATCATAGTCCCGTTAATCACAATACTTTCATACTCGGTACTAAATTGATTGGAAACAACGCGCGTGCGTCCTACCACGCAAAACGATGCCTGATTACAGTTTTGAAGTATACAAAGCTTATGCCCTTCGGGAGCACAATGAAAATAGATAGACTGTTGTTTATCCCATACATAATTAATGGGAATGCCATAAACACCTTCTTCAGTTGAAGAAATAGATAACACTCCGTATTCTCCATTTTCAAGTAAACTCATTGCTTCGTCTTCCGATAAAAGGCGGTCTTTCCGTCGGATTAAATCGTTGATATATTCCATTCTATCAAAATTTTAAAAGTAATATCAATTATTATTTTTACAAAATTTGTTACCTTTACCTTCCGAATAAGCAAAAATATAAAGATGAGACAATATTTACTAAATATAATACTGTTATTTTTAGGATTCACTATCATTTATTCTTGTTCACGGCATCAGCAAATAAACAGAACCATCTTTCTAGCAGATTCCATTATGGAATATCAACCCGATAGTGCGTTTAAATTATTAAAAACAATAAATCAAACAGATTTATCTGTTTCAGAAAACGCAAAATACGCATTATTATTAGCACAAGCACAGGATAAAGCCGGCCATCAATTAATCAACGATTCATTAATTTTGATTGCTATAAATCATTATGATCACTTATCAAAAGATAACAATAAAGCAAAAGCATACTTTTATTTAGGACGATTTTATCAAAACAATAATGATTATGCAAAAGCCATTAACTCTTATCTCATTGCAGAAAAAGCAACATCAGATCATGACACATTATTAACTTTGATATACGATAATTTGGGTACATGCTATAAAAACCAAGATTTTTATGACAAAGCCTTAGAAGTATATAAAGACGCATACTACATTTATAAACAATACAATAGCAAGAATATCCTATACCCACTTCGAGGAATGGCAAGCATATATGCTATTCAAGAACAGTTTGAGAAAGCTCTTAAATATTACCAAACAGCTCTCACCATTGCATCAAGTACCAATGACTCTACATGGCAGTCTATCTTATTTTGTGATATTTCCCGGATTTATGACAATAAAAACCTCTATGAAGCGGCATATAGTTATATAGTACGCTCTATTCAATATGCTCCACGCAGTAGCGATCTATCTGCTATGTATTTTTGGAAAGGAGAAATATTACACAATCTGAATCAATTGGATTCTGCTTTTTATTATATCAATTTAGCTAAAAAAAGTTCAGACTTAAATACACAGGCATCGGCATACCAAGCTCTATATGAAATAAAAAAAGAACAAGGAGAATTAAATGATGCAATTCTATACAATGACACGTCTCTCATTCTATATGATTCTATACAAGATTTAAACCATAGTGCGGAAATCAGTCACATACTAAAGCAACATGCGACAGAGACATTACAACAGGCCGAAGTTATAAAACGGCAAAAGCATACAGCTTTTCTTATTGTAACTACATTATTACTCATTGCGTGTATCACATTTATCTTTCTTTATAAAGATAATAAAAGAAAAAAAGTATACATTAAAATACAATGTGAATTAAGAAATAACCAAATAGAAAAAGATGAATTAAAAGAGAAAATCAAAACGCTAATTGATAGTAATACATATATTGCGGAAAGGAATAAAGAATTAAAAAAAGAAGAACTAAAGCAGCAACAAGTTGAATTATGGAAAAGAACACTTCAAATATGTACACGACTATTTCATACTTCCACATCATATAAAAAATTACATGCAATAGAAACAGCCAAATTTAAAAAAGAAAGAGAAGAAAAACAGAAAGAAATTAATTCCATACAGAAAGAGATAAACGAAGTTTTCATCGAAGCAATTCAGAAGTTACGAGAACAATATCCAAAACTAACACAAGAAGACCTCTTCTATTGCATTCTACAATATTTGCGTCTATCTACCTCTACAATCAAATTTTGTATGAGAGTTGAAAGTAACCAAGCACTCACCCAAAGAAAGTATCGCATAAAAAAACAAATCAGTCCCCAAACCTTTTCTATAATCTTTAATGAAAGCTCTCCTTCAGAAGGAGTTTTATGAACTTTTATCACACGGCTCCTCCTCCTTGTTATATCAAAATTCATAAACAACTGATTATCAGCAATCATAAATCCTTCAATTGTTATCTCACATCAGTATCATCACCTGGGTATTGGACTATCTTTGCAGAAACATAAATTTATTTATCATGAAAAAGTTAACCTGTCTAATTACCCTATTCTTATTCATTAGTGTTGGCTATATAAATGCAGAAACAATGGCCTCAAGAAAGAAAATTAAAATGAAAGTAGAAACTCAGCACCATCAACGTTCTCTGCCCCCACCTTGTCCCGCAGAAGCTTTTATCTGCGGAAATACGGTTGATCTTATTTTCAGAGAAACAAATAAAACTGCAGTTGTCACAATTATGAATTTAGATACGGGAGAAGCCATTCATTACAATGTTTCAACAAACGATTGTAGTATCTCTATCGATTTAGGCAACAATCAAAGTGAATCAAACTATAATATTGAATTAATACTGGATGGCAAAGCATATACCGGAGAATTTACAACAAATGAAATCTGAGATTTTATTTTTAAATAATAACAAGCTCTTTCTCTCAAAGAGTATAAATCTTTTTATATATGAAAACCATATCTAAATTATTTTTGCTATTGTCAATAATTCTACTTTCATCATGTGATGAAACAGAATTGGATCAAACGGTGACTAATCAAGTAAATCCGCAAAAAGAAGAAGATTCCAGAATTGTATTCAATAGTGCAAAAGAGTTTTATAACACCCTTGATACACTATCTTACATGACTTATGAAGAACAAACAGAATGGATTCGTGCCTCGGGTATTAAATATCCGCTATATAAAGACCTTGAATTTTGCGAAGATGAAATCATGACAGAAATGCCTAGAGCATTTCAAGCACTATTCAACCATAAAATGGAAATGCAAATAAATGATACCGTAATTGCATTTGAAAAAGGAAATATGTACGTAAAATCAATTAAGGAGAAAATTCTACCCGTTCCTGTTCTATATGGGCAAGTAGGAGTTAACCAAGAGGAATCAGAAGTAACAACAAGAACTGTATATGAAACAAAATATGGAAAGATTGGAACATCATATCAATATGAATTCAAGATTCCAGAAGGTAAATCCAAATACAAATATGTACATGAACTTAAATCCGTTATTATTAAAGAGAACCTCCCACCATATAAATCATGGAGTAATTTATTTTTAGTTTTAAAATTAGAATGGAAAGGTAAAAAGAAATGGAAAGTTGCAGAAAAAGAAGAAAGAAATATCTCAATAGATTTAAATGTGTGTAAACGCAATTTAGCAAAAGTAAAGTATAACCAAGAAATCCGGATAGATGTTCAAAATATGGATTCTAAATCACACTCTATAAATATAGAAGGTTATATCATCCATGAAGTAGTTGGAATACCAAGTACCAAAATGTTTAATGGATGGAGTTATCCATTAGTGGAGTGGCAACCCCGATAAAATCAACTATTTAGTAAAGTAAAACCACTGCATACTAAACCTTAACATACAAAATCCTCCCTGATTATTCTTCCATTGCATTAATAATCAGGGAGATTCTATTACATATTCTTATTCATCCAATATTTCTTCCAATTGCATATCAAAGATCAGCGTTGAATAGCCTGGAATATCGTCAGTTCCACTTGCTCCGTAAGCCAACTCCCACGGAATATAAACAAGCCATCTTTCTCCGACACGCATACGTTGCAATATCTCAGCCCAACCGGAGACACCACCAACCGTAATAAATGTTTGGATAACAAATTTAGTAGGTGAATCAAAAGGCCCCGGATCAGCTCCCGTAAAGTTCTGGTCAAATGTTTCGCCAAAAATAAAACTTCCACGATAAAACACATTCACGGAATCTGTATAAAGGGGAATAGCACCTGTATCATTCGAGATCTTCTTTTTATAATAAATCCGTAACTTCGGATTTATCTCCGGCTCAAAAGCTTTCAGTTCCGGATCGGTTTTTTCATCAAATACCGTCTTCAAAGAATCGATATATCCTTCGTTACGTGCCCGCCAGTTATCAAACTTCGTAGCTTCTTTCGTCTCCTCACAGGAAACAAAGATAAGAGCCAGTAACAGCAACGGCAATAAATAGATTTTTTTGTTCATTCGCTAAAGGGTTATTGGATTGTTTTCAACAACGAGGTAATACTTACCCGGTCGGCAATGATATTATTCAATTCAGAGATTGCCACACGTTCCTGCTCCATAGTGTCGCGGTTACGTAATGTCACACAGTTGTCTTCCAATGTCTGATGGTCAACAGTCACACAGTACGGAGTACCGATGGCGTCCTGACGACGGTAACGTTTACCGATACTGTCTTTTTCATCATACTGGCAATGGAAGTGGAACTTAAGATTGTCAATGATCTCACGAGCCTTTTCAGGCAGTCCGTCTTTCTTTACCAACGGCATTACAGCCAGTTTCACCGGTGCCAATGCAGCAGGCAATTTCAATACAACGCGGCTTTCACCATTTTCCAGTTGCTCTTCGCAATAAGCAGCCGACATAATACTGAGGAACATACGATCAACACCGATCGACGTTTCGATTACGTACGGAGTATACGATTCGTTCAGTTCCGGATCGAAATACTTAATGCTCTTTCCCGAAAATTTTTCGTGCTGAGAAAGGTCGAAATTCGTACGGGAGTGAATACCTTCTACTTCTTTGAAACCAAATGGCATCAAGAACTCAATGTCAGTAGCGGCGTTTGCATAGTGAGCCAATTTATCGTGATCGTGGAAACGATAATGATCGTCACCAAAGCCCAGTGCCTTGTGCCACTTCAAACGAATTTCTTTCCATTTCTTGAAATATTCCAATTCGCTGCCCGGACGAACAAAGAACTGCATCTCCATCTGTTCGAACTCACGCATACGGAAGATGAACTGACGGGCTACAATCTCGTTACGGAAAGCTTTACCGATCTGAGCGATACCGAAAGGAACTTTCATGCGGCCGGTCTTCTGTACGTTCAGATAATTGACAAAGATACCCTGTGCCGTCTCCGGACGAAGATAGATTTTCATCGAACCATCGGCAGTAGAACCCATATCGGTAGAGAACATCAGATTGAACTGACGAACTTCTGTCCAATTCTTAGTACCGGAAATCGGGCAAGCTATTTCTTCGTCAACAATGATCTGACGGAGCTCTTCCAGATTGTTATCGTTCAGCGCTTTTGCGAAACGTTCGTGCAATGCATCACGCTTTGCCTGATGCTCAAGAACACGCCCATTGGTGCTGCGGAACTGAGCTTCGTCGAAAGCTTCACCAAATCTTTTGGCAGCTTTGGCCACCTCTTTATTAATCTTATCATCGTACTTAGCCAATTGATCTTCAATCAGCACATCGGCACGGTAGCGTTTTTTAGAGTCTTTATTATCAATCAACGGATCGTTAAATGCATCCACATGTCCGGAAGCCTTCCAGATGGTAGGGTGCATAAAGATTGCAGAGTCAATACCGACAATGTTTTCGTGCAGCAACACCATGCTGTCCCACCAGTATTTTTTAATATTGTTTTTCAGTTCAACACCCATCTGTCCGTAGTCATACACCGCGCCCAGTCCGTCGTAGATATCGCTTGAGGGGAACACAAAACCGTATTCTTTGCAATGTGATACTAACTTCTTAAAAACATCTTCTTGTGCCATCGTCTTATTTACAATTTAATCATTTACAATTTACATTTCGTACATCTGCCTGTAAGCCAGACTCAGAAATAATCTGCAAAGTAAATGATTTTTTTCAATTAAATTCGTATTTTTGCCTGCACATCACCCAATAATGGTGTAAAAAAGATAATTTGTTGTTAAAACCAGAGGGAAATTTGATTTTATGAGCGAAGAGAACAACGAGATTACGGAAGGACATTCTGACTATAAGCCGGCGGACTCACATAACGAAAGCATTAAACATCAACTTACAGGAATGTACCAGAATTGGTTTCTGGACTATGCTTCATACGTTATCCTCGAGCGAGCCGTGCCCCACATCAATGACGGACTGAAACCGGTGCAACGCCGCATCCTGCACTCCATGAAACGCATGGACGACGGGCGGTACAATAAGGTGGCCAACATCGTAGGACATACCATGCAGTTTCACCCTCATGGCGATGCATCCATCGGTGACGCATTGGTACAGCTGGGGCAGAAAGACCTGTTGGTTGACTGCCAGGGAAACTGGGGTAATATCCTTACCGGTGACGGTGCTGCTGCTCCTCGTTATATTGAAGCACGCTTGTCGAAGTTTGCACTCGATGTAGTATTCAACCCCAAAACCACCGAATGGAAGTTGTCGTACGACGGACGCAACAAGGAGCCTATTACCTTACCGGTAAAGTTCCCGCTTTTGCTGGCGCAAGGTGTAGAGGGTATCGCCGTAGGACTTTCATCCAAGATACTGCCACACAACTTCAACGAACTGTGCGACGCATCCATCAGCTATCTGCGTAACGAGGAATTCAAACTATATCCCGACTTCCAGACCGGAGGTTCTATTGACGTATCGAAATACAACGACGGCGAACGCGGTGGAGCAGTCAAGATACGGTCTAAGATCAATAAAGTAGACAACAAGACGCTGGCTATCACCGAAATCCCTTATGGCAGAACCACGACTTCGGTCATCGACTCCATCCTGAAAGCTGTTGATAAAGGAAAGATAAAAATACGCAAGGTAGACGACAATACGGCGGCCAACGTCGAGATTCTGGTCCACCTGGCACCGGGCACCTCGTCCGATAAGACAATCGATGCCCTTTATGCATTTACGGACTGCGAAGTGAGCATCTCGCCCAACTGCTGCGTCATTGACGACCAGAAACCGCACTTCCTCACCATCAGCCATGTGTTGAGAAAGTCGGCCGACAATACATTGTCCCTGCTCCGCCAGGAACTGGAAATCAAGAAAGACGAACTACAGGAAAACCTGCATTTCGCCTCACTTGAAAAGATATTCATCGAAGAACGTATTTATAAAGATAAAGAGTTCGAACAATCCAAAGACATGGATGCCGCCTGCGAACATATCGACCGACGGTTGACTCCTTTCTATTCACAATTCATACGCGAAGTGACAAAGGACGATATCCTCCGCCTGATGGAAATCAAGATGGGGCGTATCCTGAAGTTCAACTCCGACAAGGCTGAAGAGGCGATCGCCCGCATGAACGAAGATATTGCCGAGATCAACAACCACTTGGCCAATATCGTGGAATATACCATCCAATGGTACCGAATGCTGAAAGAGAAATATGGCAAAAACTTCCCCCGTCGCACAGAGTTGCGCAACTTCGACACCATCGAAGCCGCTAAGGTAGTGGAAGCCAACGAAAAACTCTATATCAACCGTGAAGAAGGCTTCATCGGAACGTCCTTAAAGAAGGACGAATTCGTGGCATGCTGTTCGGATATCGACGATGTGATTATATTCTATCGCGACGGACGTTACATGGTGACTCCGGTAGCCGACAAGAAGTTTGTGGGCAAAAACGTGATTTACGTCAATGTCTTTAAGAAGAATGACAAACGTACCATCTACAACGTAGCCTACCGTGACGGCGCAGAGGGAACACATTACATCAAACGGTTTGCAGTCACTTCCATCGTGCGTGACCGTGAATACGACGTGACTCAAGGCAAGCCCGATTCACGCATTTCCTACTTCAGCGCCAACCCCAATGGGGAAGCGGAAATTATCAAAGTCACCTTGAAACCGAATCCGCGTGTACGACGCATCATCTTCGAACGTGACTTTAGTGAAGTGACCATTCGCAGCCGGCAAAGCCAAGGCGTCATCCTGACACGCCTGCCGGTACACAAAATTGTTTTGAAACAACGGGGTGGTTCCACACTGGGCGGACGTAAAGTATGGTTTGACCGTGACGTGCTCCGTCTCAACTACGACGGACGAGGCGAATATCTGGGTGAATTCCAGAGCGACGACAACATTCTGGTTGTACTGAATACCGGAGAATTTTATACTTCGAACTTCGACCTGAGCAATCACTACGAAGACAATGTAAGCATCGTCGAGAAGTTCGATCCCAATAAGATATGGACAGTTGCCCTTTACGATGCCGACCAGCAGAATTATCCGTACCTGAAACGTTTCTGCTTTGAAGCCACTACACGCAAACAGAATTACCTGGGCGAGAACAAACACAATCGCTTGATCCTGATGACAGACGAGTATTATCCAAGATTGGAAATCATCTTCGGAGGCCATGACAGTTTCCGTGACCCTGTTGTCGTCGACGCCGAAGAGTTCATTGCCGTCAAAGGTTTTAAAGCGAAAGGGAAACGCCTCACGACTTATACGGTAGAAACCATCAATGAACTGGAGCCAACCCGCTTCCCCGATCCGCCACAAAACAACGAAGAAGATGACACCGGGGAAGAGCCGGAAAATCTGGACCCGGACAGTGATAAAACAGAAAACGACATACTCGACGAAATGACCGGACAGATGAAACTGTTTTAGCACAAGTCCAAGATAAAACTGCGTATGAAAGTAAAAACAAGCATACTGCTATTACTGATGATAGCAACCGCTCTCCCCTCTTTCGGGGGGAACGGAAATGGCAACGGCACAGACTCACTTCAGGCTACCCGCTATGTGACACGCGCCACCATGTACGGTGTGGGATATACCAATGTATTCGACACCTACCTTTCTCCGCAGGAATACAAGGGAATCGAGTTCCGCATCAGCCGTGAGACCATGCGTATGACAACTCTGGGTGACGGCAATGTCTCGGTTCAGAACTTTTTTCAGGCAAACCTGGCATACACTCACAACCGGGTAGATAACAACAACACCTTTGCCGGACTGGTGAACTGGAACTACGGATTGCATTATCAGTTCCGCATTACAGACAACTTTAAGTTGCTTGCCGGAGGAATGGGAGACTTCAACGGCGGTTTTGTCTACAACTTACGTAATACGAACAATCCGGCCTCGGCACGCGCCTACATCAACCTCGACGCTTCGGGAATGGCCATCTGGCATACCAAGATAAAAAATTATCCGCTGGCTTTGCGCTATCAGGTCAATCTGCCGGTAATAGGGGTCATGTTCTCCCCCCACTACGGGCAGTCCTATTATGAGATATTCACACTCGGACATGCCAGCGGAGTGATCCGCTTCACCTCCCTGCACAATCAGCCCGCATTGCGGCAGATGCTATCGGTCGACTTCCCGATCAGATATACCAAAATGCGCCTCAGCTATTTGTGCGATCTTCAGCAATCCAAACTGAACGGAATTAAGACACACACGTATTCGCAAGTATTCATGGTGGGATTTGTACACGACCTGTTCCGCATCCGCAACAAGAACGGCACTCCCCTGCCACCGGCTGTCAGAGCCTATTAACAGAAAAGCGCCATGAAGAATCCGATCATTTATAGAATACTGCAACAGGGTTTCTGCCTGATTTTCTGTCTGGGGCTTCTCTCTTCCTGCATTCGGGAAGAGGAGTTTGTCAATAATCCACAGGGAAATTTCGAGCAGTTGTGGAAAATCATCGACGAGCAATACTGTTTTCTCGACTACAAACAGATAGACTGGGACGAGATTCACACCCGGTATCAAAAGCTTATCACCCCGAATATGGGCAGCGAAGGACTATTTGAAGTATTGAGCGAAATGCTCTACGAACTACAGGACGGACATGTCAATCTGGCCTCGGCTCACAACGTGTCTTATTACGACGCCTGGTATCAGGACTATCCCCGCAACTTCCGTGCAGACCTGCTGGAAGATTCCTATCTGGGACGCGCCAGTACGGATTATCGCACGGCAGCAGGCCTTAAATACAAGATACTGAAAGATAATATCGGCTACATACGGTACGAAAGTTTCGCCGACCCGGTCGGTAACGGTAATCTGGACGAAGTGCTCTCCTATCTGTCGGTATGTAACGGACTGATTATCGACGTGCGCGACAATGGCGGCGGAAATGCAACCAACTCCGCCCGTATCGCTTCCCGTTTCACCAATGAAAAGATATTGACGGGATACATCTCCCATAAGACAGGCACCGGACACAACGACTTCTCCAAGCCTTATGCCATCTATCTGGAGCCTGCCAACGGAGTACGCTGGCAAAAGAAGGTAGTAGTGTTAACCAATCGCCGCTCTTTCAGTGCGACCAATGACTTTGTCAACCACATGCGTTGTCTGCCCAATGTCACCACCATCGGAGACAAAACCGGAGGAGGTTCGGGTATGCCTTTTACTTCCGAACTGCCCAACGGATGGAGCGTACGTTTCTCTGCCAGCCCCCATTTTGATGCGGAGATGAATCACATCGAGTTTGGCATTGAACCGGACATCAAGGCAGATATGCTGCAAGAAGATGAATTAAGAGGAAAAGATACGCTGATAGAAATGGCCCGTAAACTCCTCAGTGAATAACTTTATTACTCATAAGTTTGCAAAATCAGAGAGTAAATATTTATTAAGCGAATGTGGTATGTATAACCGGTAGTCGCACCAGACTTAGGATCTGGTTATACGACTACATAAGTATTTCTACTCATTATCCGATATATCTGACGGCTCAGAAAGCATTAATGCGGATTTTGCACCATATTCGGGTTAGCATCTATCTCTGCCTGCGGAATAGGTAATGCTACCCGCGGATCAGACGGACTAATAACTGCAGCAGCTGCTACAGAAGGCAAATGCCAGCCACCGGTGCGGCTTACAGACAAACCATTACGCATAGCATCGAAGAAAGCATGTCCCTCTCCTACCAATTCCTTACGACGTTCTTTCAGTATACGCTCCAGGCTCAACTCCGTTTCTTTCACGGACTTCACAGGATTGGCACGACTCACTATGGCATTAAGGCAATCCAAAGAAAACTTTAGGTTCTCTGCTCCCCCCAACTTAAAGGCAGCCTCGGCAGCATTCAGGTAAACTTCGGAGAGACGGATAATACAGATGTCGTTATCCTGCGGATTATCTCCGGTCTTGCCCGGATACTTATTTAGATATTTAGGATAACCCTTGGAACCTTCGGGCAATATGTCCTCTTCCGGTTTCTCCGGCAAACGATTCAATGAATGACGCACGTCATCCGGATCTTCTCCCAACAGATCGAGGAATGCTTTGGTCAGTACAAGGTTGTTCCAGTCCTTTACATTATCGGCATAAACCATTGGAGCACCTTCTCCCCCCGTCCCACCATCAGGCTCAGAAAGAGTGTAGTAAAATTCAAACAGTGACTCAGAACTGAAATCTTTTCCCCATACAGTAGGGTATTCATCATGTGTGAACAACTGATACAATCCACCGTTATTCATCACTTCCTTGGCCAATGCAAGAGCCTTTTCATTATCATTCATATAAAGATATACCCGTGAAAGTAATGCTTTGACACTCCATACATTAAGATAACCGTTTTTCTTATCAGCAGAGAGTGCCGAGAGTTTCAATGCACCTGTCATATCGTCTATCACCTGCTGATAACATTCGGCTACCGTATTGCGGGCAGGCTGGTGAGTAGGCAAAGTCGTTTTAATCTCGATGGGTACTCCCAAAGAAGTTCCGTTATTCAAGGTATAGGGCATAGCAAACAGACGGGTGAGATCGAACAAAGCCAATCCACGTAAAGCAAGCGCTTCAGCTTTGATGCAGTTGAGAGCAACAGCATCATCAGTAACCACCGCACCGGACTCTATTCTTTCCAGCAGGCTATTTGCCTGATGAATGACACTATAAGGCTGATTCCATACACGGGTAATATTCAAGGCATCATCTGCCGTAACATTAAACTCATAATAAGGTGATACACGTTTTCCGGCTCCCTTGCTGACACGCGCTTGAACATCTTCACCACGGCAATCGGCATAATAGAGATAATTGTCGCCATAATAACTATGTGAAGCAGCAATGCGATAAATGCCGTTCAAAGCTATTTGCGCCTCCTCAAGCGTACGGATGGCTTGTGGAGTAGTCACAGAAGTAGATGGATTCAAATTCAGCCAGTCGCCGGAACAAGAAGAACCCACAAGCGACATAGCGGCAAACATGTATATAAGTGTACGTTTCATATATCTGAATATTAATAATGATGAATGATTAGAAAGTTATCTCAACCCCAAAATTGAAGGTACGCATGGGAGGAGCCTCGCAGAACACCTCACCATTAACCGGTACTTCAGGATCATATTGTTTCCATTTGGCCCATGTCAGCAGATTACTTCCAGAGAAGTAGACACGTGCATTCTCTATCAATGCCTTTTGTACCCATCTGCCAGGAAGTGTGAAACCAAGTGTCAGGTTCTTGAGGCGGATGTGGTCGGTACTGTGAATATAGCGGGATGAATTTTGTGGTCCGGCTCCCTGTTCCAATACAAAACGGGGAACATCAGTTCTATCTCCCGGCTTCTGCCAACGGTCCAAAGCATATACAGGCAGGTTGTATGATTTTTCTTTACTACCGTCAGTTTCTATCAGAGTACCTGTCTTGTCAAAAGAATATCCTCCCAGCGAATAGGTAAAGGTAAGTCCCAGATCAAACCACTTATAAGAAAGGATGTTAGTAAACCCTCCCGATATCTTAGGATCAGCAGATTTATACGGAATAGCTTGTGCTTTAGAAGCATCATCAGTCATCTCCCTATTATAATTCCCCTTTTCATCTTGCGTATTGAGATAATAAAGCCCTTTCCCGGTCGACGGGTCTACTCCGGCAAACTCTTTCACATAAAAACTATTGTAAGGAAGTCCTATTTTATGAATAAACCAAGAGCCCTCGACAGATTGCTTTATATCTCCGTCCAGTGCCACGATTTTATTACGGTTATGTGTCAAGTTCAACACCGATGTCCAGTTGAAGTCAGGACCGGCAAAATTAATTGTACGCAGTTCGAACTCCACCCCTTTGTTGTTAAGCTGACCGATATTTGCAAGATAATTCAGAAAACCGGTAGTGGAACTGATAGGGCGATTATAAAGCAAGTCCTTTGTATCGCGGTTGTAGTATTCGAGATTCACAAAGATACGGTCAATAAAAGTCAGGCTAAGCCCAATATTCAGATTATAGTTCTTTTCCCATTTCAGTTTGGGATTGGCTTGAGCAGACTCGTATGAACCTGCTGCCCCCATATAGTTCTGCCCATAACTGTATAACCCCATATATCCGTAAAAAGCTCCCGGCTGATTACCATTGACACCATAAGAAGCACGGATTTTCACATCGTTCAATACCGGCTTCACAGCCTCCATAAAAGGTTCACTACTCAGATGCCACATACCGGAAACAGACCAGAAGTCTCCCCACCGGCTTTCCGGAGCAAGGCGTGAACTGCCATCGCGGCGATAACTACCTGCAATGTAATAACGATTATCGTAATCATAGTTCAAACGGGACAGATAAGAAATCATTCTGTATGCCTGTGTAGAAGAAACAAAGCTTTTCAGCACAGCGGCATTATCCGGCTCAAGCAACACATCCGAAGGAAGCTTAGCCTTCTCTCCCATAGCTTTATCACTCTGATAGCTTTCCAATTCATAGGCAGCCAAAATGTCAAGGTGATGTTTAGCGGCAAATGTATGGGTATAGTTGAGTGAAGTAGATGACAATAACTTACCATATTCGGTAAATCCCTTTGAGGTCTGAGCATCACTTCCGCTCTTGGGGCCTGCCCCGCTAAGCGGATTCAAATAGCGGGAATCTTTCTGTACAGTATAGTCATAGCTCAGAGTCTCTTTCAGTTTCAATCCTTTGATGATATCTACCGAAGCATAACCGGTGGAAAACATACGGGTCATACGACTGCGGTTATAGTCAGTACGGATGTCACGAAGCGGATTCACATTGGTGCCTGCATAGGACCCCACATAGTTGCCCGAAGCGTCGCGCACAGGCATAGAAGGTGTAGCAGATACAGCAACACAAAGAAAGGGATTGATATTGGAACCGCGCTCCTCGTTCATCTCCTGGCTTATCTGGGTGAACATCATGTTACCTCCTACTTCGACACGGCTACCTATTTTAT
The DNA here is from genome assembly GCF_000025985.1 of Bacteroides fragilis NCTC 9343. NCBI lineage: Bacteria > Pseudomonadati > Bacteroidota > Bacteroidia > Bacteroidales > Bacteroidaceae > Bacteroides > Bacteroides fragilis. The sequence continues at coordinate 421,599 of NC_003228.3, read as the reverse complement.
GTGTCATGTTCAGGCGGGCAGAGTAACGGTCCAGATTAGAATTCTCGACCAAACCTTCCTGACGGTTAAAGCCGAGAGAAGCATAAAAAGTAGTTCGCTCGTTGCCTCCGGAAGCAGTCACCTCGTAGTTTTGATTATGAGCGGTTCGGATCAGTTCTTTCCTCCAGTCAGTATATCCCAGTTCCGGTATTCCTGCATATGTATCAATATTGGCATTTGCATATGCTTCGGGAGATTGGAGCCCCTTGTCTACTGCAGAGTTATAAAGACCTTCATAAATCATTTCACGGCGTTGTTCACCGTTCAATGTGGGACGGAAGTTGACAGCTGCATTAGAAAAACCTCCGCTGGCACTCAAAGTGACTTTAGTCCGTCCTACCGCTCCTTTCTTGGTAGTGATCAGAATCACTCCATTCGCGGCACGCGAGCCGTAAAGAGAAGCGGCGGCGGCATCCTTTATCACCGTAATATTCTCGATATCGGCAGGATTAAGGGTACTCATTACATTTGTTTTGGCATTATTCATATAGGCGGCATCAGCTCCCGTACCGGCTCCCATACTGCCGGAAGTGACCGGTATACCATCAATAACAAAAAGCGGTTCATTGGATGCATTGAATGACCCCATACCACGGATACGGATGCTCTGGTTAGCTCCCGGCTGACCGGAACCGGAAGTTATGTTTACCCCCGTTGTCATACCTTGCAACTTCTGTTCTACAGAAAGTACCGGTACGTTTTTCAGCATGTCGGCCCGTAAGGTGTTAGCTGATCCGGTAAAGGATGACTTTGAAAAATTTCCGTATCCGGTCACCACTACTTCATCCAGATTAAGTGATTCGGGTTGCAACACCACATTCAAGACTCCATTCTTCGGCACTTTGACCTCAGACGATTTCATTCCTATATAGGATATGACAAGGATTTTATCTGATGGTTCTATTTTCAGAGTGTAACGGCCATCCATATCCGTTACCACTCCCCTTCCCGGTACCCCTTTTACGGCAACCGTAGCTCCGATAAGCGGCTGTTTATCCTCCGATGACGTCACTAAACCTTTTATTTCCAACTGTTGTGCTTGCACATGTATACCACACAGACACAACAATACAATCAATATCGCTTTCAAATTTCTCATTGGCTAATCCTTTTAAATCTACAAATACCTATTTGCATTTATACTCCAATAATTATACCTCAAAAAATATTGGTGAAGTAAGCAAATCATAAACATCAGTATATAAAAGAATTAAGTCTTCAAGAAAGAGCCGGAATAAAAAGACGGATTGTAGAATTGTTCCACATTTATGAGGAGCAGTTCTACAACCCGCTTTACAAAACATCGATATCACAAAACAGGAACCAAGTATTAAAGCAGATATGATGCAAGAAGACGAAATAAGAGGAAAAGATACATTGATAGAGATCGCCCGCAGATTCCTCAGTGAATAACTTTATTGCCTATAAATTTGTAAAATCGGAAAAAGTATCTATCTTTGCAGCGCAAAACTCCAAACGAGTGAGCATTTAGTGAGCGGATGTGGCGTAATTGGTAGCCGCGCCAGACTTAGGATCTGGTGTCTCGCGACGTGTAGGTTCGAGTCCTATCATCCGCACAAACTTTCAATGTTTTACAGACAGAAACCCGCTAAAACTGTAGTTTTAGCGGGTTTTTTTTATCTGTAACAGATAAGCTATCCGAAAAATGCAAACAAAAAAAACAGACACCGGCTGAATAAGATAGCTCAGGTTTCGGAAGTGAGTTTACGCCGTCTGAACCGGTATCTTCCTCCTTATACCTTTCTTCAATTAACATTGTTAACGTCTTTTGCAGGTTGTCAGGTTCTTGTGCGCAGATAACAAGTTTTTTGCATTTAAAGAACTTCTTATTCACATCCAAAGAACAAGCTTTAACTCTGTGTTAAAACAAAGCTTTTGAGGACAAAAATCTTACTTTTTAAAGATATTGATTTTCAGATGGTTTAGTCTAAGATTCGCTTCCTCACCTCACGGATGGACTCTGCGGGCGAAAGCCGGGATACTTCCTTTTTTGTCAACTATAAAAGAGGGCTTACACGTCCGAAAACTGAATTAGATTCCATGAGTAAAAGAAAACTTACCACCAAATTTGAAGAAGAACCATTTTTCGCCTTTCGATCTTCCATCTTACACCCGCCGTTTTGGGAGCACATCAGGAACTAATTCACTGACTTACAACAGAAAGAAGTTCACTTTTCAAGTAAAAATATCGTTTAGAGCATTTTGTTTTCCTTTAATGTTTAACCGAAAATGGTATACTATGTTATATCAGCCCGGGTAGCAGGACTCATCATAAAACACTTAGATACAATCCATTAAAGAGTTTATGTTTTAAGATACCAACCGCCTTGTTTCTTCCAGATTCTTATTTGATATTGATTTGAAAACTCACTAACCTGACCGATAATCTATCTTAAGGTTAAACCCAATAGCATCACTTAGTCTGATAATTGCAAAGCAAAAAGAGAACCGCTGTCCTCCGGGGGGATAGAGTGACAGCGGTTCGGCGAGCTAACTGGTTAGGTGAGCGGGATTTAGATCCAAGGCCAATTATAAAAGAAAATTGATCATGAAAGATTAAAGTGCTATAGTCCGTCTATAATGACAGGCGTTTTGTGATAACGGCTCTTTTTGCACATTTGGTTGATTCGGGATTTATATTTAGGAGTAGCATAGGCATAACTTGGCGTAACTTTTAAATGTGAATATTTCACCTTGTGAATTTCTAAAAGAAGTTCAGCCACAAAAACAATCATTTCCGAACGTTCGACCATGCAGGGGGAGCAGAAACAAACTAAATATTCAGGGTCACGAGTGGAAAGCACATAACGTAGAGTCTTCTTACCTCGCTGGAAAATATATTCCAACCGATACCATCCGCTTGCGTTGGTTCTCCGCCGATGGAAATACAGGATTTTAATAATAGGTTTGCCCATAGCACAAACGTATAATCGGGCAGGGAAAAATGAACGGCCCTGCTGACCCGCTTGCGTTATGTAATTTCGATGCAGAGCAAGGAAAAGCATATGCTAACCCATTACGGTATTAGTCCCGGGAGCAGAGCCGTTTTTATCCAGAAACTGTAGGCATATAAAATTATACACCTACAGTTAGTGTAAAACAAAGAAATGCAGTCCCTTTATTCTACATCAAAAAAATCACATAACGCATTACAAAGATGGTGATTATTTCTGAAATACCATAGCAAACGGACGAAAAAATACAATGAAACACTTTTATTGATAGGATTGTTTACTGAACACCATTAGTATAGGGTGATTTAACGAAAATAGAACGGTTCTGCTGACCCGTTTGAACTATCAAACTTTCAATGCCAAGGCAAGAAAGAAAAATATGCCGACCCATTACAGTATCAGGCACGGGAGCAGAACCGTTTATCTAAAGCTATCAAATAGCCGTCTTTCATCAGCCCCCAAGTAACCAGCAATGCTGACGTTTGGGGGAACACACAAAGGTGCACATAATTTCCGGTATCACCAGCGCAGCCCCTACACATTCTTTTCCCTTTTTCTTAAACATCCATCAGGACACGGACGGACAGCCGACCTGTCCTTGTGTGAATAAGGATTATAATAAATCAGTGATTATCTTGGCTGGCATTTCCATTTTAGAAAAAGCAAAAAGTTTTTTGCCAAGATCCTTAAGTGAAGCTCCTATATGATAGACCTCTAAATTATCTATAATTAAAAATCGATCATGTGCGTGCTGGTAGGTACGTATATCTATTGGGGGTATTGACTGTTGTGCTTTGTCAAATCTAATTCTAACTGTGGAGTTACTTGCTTGGTATATATGATAGAAGTCACTCCGGGCAAACGTTTACTCAATAGTAAGAGCACGCTTTCATCGACAAAGTTGTCAATCAATACTAAAGATGACTTTGCAGACTTTATCAACTGAGCGGAAAAGACATAGGCATCGAAAATCTGTCCGTTGAAAAAGACACCTTCAATAGGAGGTAATGAAGTCCGGACGAAAAAGTCGACTTTGTTTGTTAACTCTTCCAGTTGCCGGTCATGGGTGTTTGCTTTGTTTTCCAACTGCTCCACGCGCTGATTGATTGCGTAGCCTTTTAATAGATATTCTTTAAGTACTCCTGTTGACCATTGGCGGAACTGGACTCCTCGCTTGGAATTCACACGATAACCTACGGAAATAATCATATCCAGATTATAATATTCAAGAATGCGGGTAACCTTTCTATTACCTTCCATTCGAACTGTTCGGAATTTCCGAACAGTTGATTCAGCAGATAATTCATCTGAGTCATATATATTTCTTATATGCTCACTGATATTGGCTTTACTTGACTGGAATAAGTTAACAATTTGTGCTTGTGTCAACCAAACGGTTTCATTCTCTATTCGCACTTCCAGTTTTATAGTATTGTCTGGTTGGTATAGTATTATTTCTCCGTGTTCCATATTAGTATTTGCCATATTTTTCAAAATTATTTTTTCGTAATCAAGTGATTCACGGCTCTGTTGCCCCATTACGAAATTAATATGGGTGTGGAATCACACACAAAGGTGCACATAATTTCCGGTATCACCAGCGCAGCCCCTACACATTTTTTCCTTTTTTCTTAAACATCCATCAAGACACGGACGGGCAGCCGGCAATGAATTTCGGCAGAAAATACCGCACGACGTAGGAGCGCAGGATATTTTGTGCTGAAATAGCGTAGCGGTCATTGATGGATGAACGTCTGCGGCCTATCTTTGTGCGAGAAAAGAGGAAAAAGTACGTCTATCGCTTGCCTTCGTCTTCCGGGTTGAAAGGGTAGTTGAATCATAAATCTTTGTAATTGCTGAACTTTTCGTTTGTTTATATGTAATATATACGTTACCATTGTCGAATGGTAAAGAAGGTTAGGGAACTCCTTTTGCATAAGTCGTACTTTATATGGAGCAATCTCCAAAAGTACAAAACAAGATTACTAAAATCTTAGAATATATAGAATGTATCCCGACGAAGTATCTTAAACACATGGAGAGCACAGACGGTCTGTATGAAATGCGTATCACCTTAGGGAGCGATATATTTTGTGTCTTCTGTTTTTTCGATAAGGGACGATTAGTGGTTTTGCTTTCCGGTTTTCAGAAAAAGACGCAGAAAACCCCTAAAAAAGAGATAGACAAGGCTGTCCGATTGATGGCCCAATATTATGATGATAAAAAAAGGAGGTAATGATGGATATAACAACATTAGATCAATTTAAAGATGAAATTTACGGTGTAAAAGGTACACCCAGACGAGACAATTTGGAGCGTGAGCTGGAAACACTGCGCATTGGTGTTCAAATCCGCAATGCCCGTCAGAAGAAAGAAATGACGCAGGCACAACTGGCCGAGCGCATTAATAAAAAGCGTACGTTTATCTCTAAAGTAGAGAATGATGGAGGTAACTTGACCCTGAAAACCCTGATAGATATAGTTGAAAGGGGGCTTGGCGGTAAACTGAATATCGAAGTAAAAATTTAAACGGTTTCGCCCGGATGATAGAAATATCACCCGGGCGAATTATTTATGGCCGGTCCATTCAAAGAGCTATATATAAAACATACAACTCCTATCAAAAATCTATTAAGGTATTGATAGCCGCCACGGAATATTACTCACTCATACGGGGATATCTCGGTGTTGAGATCGTTACATCCGGATAGAAACTCAATGCGGAAGCCAAAGGCGTACAATAATCTACGAAAGCATTGGCAGTCCAGTCACTGGGCGCTGTACCTTGTAAACGATTCAGGCGTAGTCTGGCATCAGCACTTGTCGTTCCCTCGACAGCGGGAAATACCTGACCGACATCTGTTTTGATATTAGCCATAAAATAGAGATACTGTGCAGAGCTGGGCACACCGCTGATAGTACCCCCTTTTCCACTTGTCGCCGCAAAGGAAGTGTTGGCTAGCGTAGTCACTTCTTCCGGTATCAACTGGCGTTGGAAAATACTGGTATAAGCATTATCGAGGACTTATCATCACAAGCAAACAGTGCCCCAACTAACATTGTCAGTAAAATCGTTTCTTTTAATCATAACTAGTTTTTTATGAGTTGATAATAGAGATTTCGCCATTTTGGACACCATCTATCATGAAAAAATTTTCTAGCATCATTGTTTATTTTATCCAGCCTAGACAATTAACAATTAGATAATAGATGCAATTCGAAAAGCTCTTTAATTAAAGCACATAATTCCATACAATTATATAGAATCCAACAACCATCATAAGGTAAATATATCATACTAGAAACTTCTTCTACATTTGTCGGATTCCAAGTCCGATATATGTTAAAAGTGCAGGGAGTTTCCATCTGTTCACATCTTTTTCGACTTTTATTTGTTTCATTGGATACTTTTGCCGTCGATATAACTATCGAGTATCTGAAAGAGAGCTGGCAGAAGATGTGTTAAATCAAAAGAGTTATACAATGGTAAAATTTAATGCAATGAAGACTAAACCTTTACGACTTCTTCGGCAGAAGAGAGCCTCCTGGCTGAAAAGTGTATTTGTCCTGACTTGCCTGCTACTGAGCACATCGGTGGCCATGGCTCAAACGAAGACAGTGACAGGTACTGTTACAGATTCATTTAACGAGCCCCTGATCGGTGCATCTATCCTGGTAAAAGGCACTTCTACCGGGGCCGTTACCGATATGGATGGCAAATACTCCATTTCGGTAACGCCCAACGATGTACTCGTATTCTCGTATGTAGGATATGAAAAGCAGGAAATCAAAGTGGGGCAGCAAACTGTGATAAATGTCACGCTTAAAGACGACTCACAAATGCTTGCCGAAACAGTAATTATCGGTTACGGTAGTGCCAAGAAGCGCGACCTGACCGGTTCTATCACCAACATCAAGGGTTCGGAAATAGCCAACAAACCGGCAACCAACCCGTTATCGTCCCTCCAAGGAAAGATAGCAGGTGTACAGATCGTCAACTCCGGACAAGCCGGTGCCGATCCGGAAATACGTATCCGCGGTACGAACTCCATCAATGGTTACAAACCACTGTATGTTGTAGACGGACTGTTCAACGACAACATCAACTTCCTGAATCCGGAAGACATTGAGTCGATGGAAGTATTAAAAGACCCTTCCTCACTGGCCATATTCGGTGTGCGTGGTGCCAACGGTGTAATTATCGTAACCACCAAACGTGCCAAAGAGGGACAGACGCTGGTCAACATCAACACCTCTTTCGGCTGGAAAAGCGTAGTAGACAAAATCAAAATGGTGAATGCACCCCAGTTTAAGGAACTCTATAACGAACAAATGGCAAACCAGGGAAATGCCCTGTTCGACTTCAGCAACTGGAATGCGAATACGGACTGGCAAGACGAGATCTTCCAGACGGGATTCATTACAAACAACAATGTCAGCATCACAGGTGCTTCTGAAAAACATAGCTTCTATCTCGGCGTGGGTTACTCTCACGAACAGGGAAACATCAAGCATGAAAAATACAGCAAAGTGACCATCAATGCAAGTAATGATTATAAGATTACCAAAGACATCAAAGTAGGCTTCCAATTCAACGGAGCACGCATGCTGCCGGCCGACAGCAAAACGGTTCTGAACGCTATCCGTACCACTCCGGTGGCTCCGGTATATAACGAAGAATACGGACTATATACTTCATTGCCGGAATTCCAGAAAGCACAGATGAACAATCCGATGGTAGACGTCAATCTGCGTGCCAACACCACCCGCGCGGTCAATTACCGGGCATCTGGAAGCATCTATGGTGAAGTAGATTTCCTGAAACACTTCACTTTTAAGGCAATGTTCTCTATGGACTATGCCACCAATGACAGCCGGACTTACAAACCGATTATCAAGGTATATGACGCAACCGTGGCCGGGAACGTTGCTACGCTCGGAAACGGAAAAACAGAAGTGAGCCAGAACAAGCAAAACGAAACCAAGGTTCAGAGTGACTATCTGTTGACTTACCAAAACAGTTTTGCCGACGGTACACATAACCTGACTGCCACCGCCGGCTTCACAACCTATTATAATTCGCTCAGCGGACTGGATGCTTCCCGCGGACAGGGCATCGGACTGGTGATTCCGAACAATCCCGATAAATGGTTCGTCAGCATCGGCGACCTGGCTACCGCCACCAACGGAAGTACACAATGGGAGCGCACCACCGTATCTATGCTGGCACGTATCATCTACAACTATAAAGGTAAATATCTGTTCAACGGTTCGTTCCGCCGCGACGGTTCTTCAGCTTTCGCATATACCGGCAACCAGTGGCAGAATTTCTACTCCATAGGTGCCGGATGGTTGATGACCGAAGAAGAATTTATGAAAGATATCACGTGGCTGGACATGTTGAAACTGAAAGGTTCGTGGGGTACACTGGGAAACCAGAATATGGATAAGGCTTATCCGGCAGAACCTCTGTTGGAAAATGCTTTTGCTGCCGTATTCGGCAAACCGGCTATCATCTATCCGGGCTACCAACTGGCTTATCTGCCCAACCCACGTCTCCGTTGGGAGAAAGTAGAAGCATGGGAAACCGGTTTTGAAACCAATATGTTCCGTAACCGTTTCCATTTCGAAGGAGTGTACTATAAGAAGAATACCAAGGACCTGCTCGCCACCGTACCGGGTCTGTCGGGAACCGTACCGGGCATCGGCAATCTTGGAGAGATTGAGAACAAAGGTGTCGAACTGATGGCTTCCTGGAGAGATCAGATCGGTGACTGGGGATACTCTGTCAGTGCAAACCTGACTACCATCAGCAACAAAGTGAAAAGTCTGGTACAGGATGGATACTCCATCATCGCAGGCGATAAGAGCCAAAGCTATACAATGGCAGGCTACCCGATCGGTTATTTCTACGGCTATAAAGTAGCCGGTGTTTACCAAAACCAAGCTGAAATCGATGCTTCTCCGGTGAACACACTGGCAACCGTCACTCCGGGTGACCTGAAGTTTGCCGATGTAAACGGAGACGGAAAAATCACACCGGACGACCGTACAAAAATCGGTGATCCGACTCCGGACGTAACCTATGGCATCAGCCTCGGACTCTCATACAAGAACTGGGAACTCAGCATGGAAATGATGGGACAAGGCGGCAACCAGATCTATCGTACGTGGGACAACTATAATTGGGCGCAGTTCAACTATATGGAACAACGTCTCGACCGCTGGCACGGAGAAGGCACTTCGAACACACAACCCCTGCTGAATACGAAGCACGCCATCAACAGCGAGAACTCCGAATACTTCATCGAAGACGGAAGCTTCTTCCGCATCCGTAACCTGCAACTGGCCTACAGTTTCGACAAAACTTTGCTGTCAAAGATACGTATGCAGGCCCTGAAGGTTTACGTCAACATACAGAACCTGAAGACATGGAAGCACAACACAGGTTACACACCGGAAATCGGTGGGTCAGCCATTGCTTTCGGAGTGGACAACGGGACATATCCGGTACCGGCAGTCTATACATTTGGTATTAACTTAACATTTTAACGAAGCAGAGTATGAAACTAAATAAATACATTCTACCCATTGCATTAGCTGTATCGGCTCTGAGCTTCAGCAGTTGCAACGATTTTCTGGACCGTCACCCACAGGGACAGTTTACCGAAGACGATAATCCCGGAGCACTTGCCGAAGGAAAGGTCTTCAACATTTACACCATGATGCGTAATTATAACATCACCGCCGGTATCCCCGCCTTTGCCATCGAATATTTCCGTTCGGAAGATTCGGAAAAAGGAAGTACCGCCAGTGACGGGGCCGATCAGGCTGCGATGTACGATGATTTTCAGTACAACGCCAGCAACGGACTGATAAAAGCCTACTGGAGTCAGAATTACGCCGTCATCTACCAGTGTAACGATGTTATAGAGACGATTGAGAAAGGTAACCTGACGGAGGAGAACGACCTTCGTAACAAGGGTGAAGCCCTTTTCTTCCGTGCTTATTGTTACTTCAACCTGGTTCGTGCATTCGGCGAAGTGCCACTGGTCACTTTCAAAGTGAACGACGCCTCGGAAGCAAACGTGCCGAAGACCACCGCCGAAGAAATTTACAAACAGATCGACTCCGACCTGACACAGGCCGAAGGGCTTTTACCCCGTCAATGGCAGTCCGCTTATCTGGGACGACTCACCTGGGGAAGCGCCCGTGCACTGCATGCCCGTACGTACATGATGCGCAATGACTGGCAGAACATGTATACCGCTGCGACCGATGTAATGAATTCAGGGCAATACAATCTGAATACTCCTTATGATGTCATCTTCACCGATGAAGGCGAGAACAGCAGTGAGTCGGTATTCGAGTTGCAATGCGCATCTACTGCCGCTTTGCCCGCAAGCGATAAAATCGGCAGCCAGTTCTGCGAAGTACAAGGTGTACGCGGTTCCGGCCAATGGGACCTCGGCTGGGGATGGCACATGGGTACCGAGCTGATGGGTGAAGCGTTCGAACCGGGCGACCCCCGCAAAGATGCTACGCTGCTTTACTTCCGTCGTTCGGATACTGATCCGATCACTCCCGAGAATACCAACAAACCTTATGGAGAGTCTCCGGTATCTCAGGCCGACGGTACTTATTTTAACAAGAAAGCTTATACCAACCCGGCACTCCGTGAAGAGTTTACCCGGCACGGCTTTTGGGTAAACATCCGCATTATCCGCTATGGTGACGTGGTGCTGATGGCTGCCGAGTCGGCCAATGAATTGGGTAAAACAGGTGAAGCTTCCAACTATCTGGAAATGGTACGAGCCCGCGCCCGTGGCAACAACCCGGACATTCTGCCTAAAGTGACTTCATTAGATCAGACCGTGCTGCGTGATGCCATCCGCCACGAACGACGGGTAGAACTGGGACTGGAATCGGGACGTTTCTACGACCTGGTACGCTGGGGCATCGCTTCGCAAGTGCTCCATGCTGCAGGCAAAACGGGTTATCAACCCAAGAATGCCTTGCTACCGCTTCCGCAGGACGAAATAGATAAATCAAAAGGCGTACTGGTACAGAACCCGGATTATTAAGAGCACACCACAGAGTAACACAGAGTCCCACAGAGATTTATATATCCCGTAGAGATTAAAACTCTGTGCCCTCTGTGGTGAAGTAAAAAAACATATACAGTTATGAACAAGAAATATTCTTTACTCATTCTGCTTGCACTTTTACTCCCGTTGGGGCTGCAAGCGCAAAAACCTCCTCAGGATATGGACCGTTTCCTCGACAATCTGCTGAAACGGATGACCCTGGAAGAGAAAATAGGTCAGCTTAACCTACCGGTAACTGGTGAAATCACCACCGGACAAGCTAAAAGCAGCGACATCGCCACCAAGATAAAGCGAGGTGAAGTAGGCGGATTGTTCAACCTGAAAGGGGTGGATAAAATTCGTGACGTACAGCATCTGGCCGTAGAGAACTCCCGGCTGGGTATCCCTCTGCTCTTTGGGATGGACGTAATTCACGGATACGAGACCATTTTCCCTATCCCCTTGGGACTTTCGTGTACATGGGACATTCCGGCTATCGAAGAATCGGCACGCATCGCCGCCGTTGAAGCCAGTGCCGACGGCATTTCGTGGACCTTTAGTCCGATGGTAGATATCAGTCGCGATCCACGCTGGGGACGGGTATCCGAAGGTTCGGGCGAAGATCCCTTCCTCGGTGCACTGATAGCCCGGGCCATGGTGCGTGGATACCAGGGAAAAGATATGAGTCGCAATGATGAAATCATGGCCTGCATCAAGCACTTTGCTCTGTATGGGGCAGCCGAGGCAGGACGGGATTATAACACCGTAGACATGAGCCGCCAACGGATGTTCAACGATTATATGCTCCCCTATCAGGCCGGTGTAGAAGCCGGAGCAGGTAGTGTAATGGCTTCTTTCAACGAAGTGGAAGGTGTGCCGGCAACAGCCAATAAATGGCTGATGACCGATGTGTTGCGCGGTGCATGGGGATTTAATGGTTTCGTGGTAACAGACTTCACCGGAATCTCCGAAATGATAGAACACGGAATCGGCGACCTGCAAACCGTGTCGGCACGGGCCATCAATGCCGGAGTAGATATGGACATGGTCAGTGAAGGCTTCATCGGTACATTGAAGAAGTCTGTCGAAGAAGGCAAAGTATCGGTCGAAACAGTCAACACAGCTTGTCGCCGTATCCTGGAAGCCAAATACAAACTGGGGTTGTTTGACAATCCCTATAAATACTGCGACCTGAAACGTCCGGCACGTGACATCTTCACAAAAGAGCACCGTGCCGCAGCCCGGAAAATTGCGGGAGAAAGCTTCGTGCTACTGAAAAATGAAGGACTTTCACCTACCCTCGCACCTGTACTTCCTCTCTCTCCTACCGGTACTATTGCAGTGATCGGCCCTTTGGCCAACACCCGTTCGAATATGCCGGGCACATGGAGCGTAGCTGCCGTACTGGACAAAAGTCCTTCTCTGGTAGAAGGTTTGACCGAATGGGTGGGCAATCAGGGAAAAATACTTTATGCCAAAGGCAGTAACCTGATCGGTGATGCTGCTTATGAAGAGAGGGCAACCATGTTCGGCCGTTCGCTGAACCGCGACAACCGCACCGATCAACAACTGCTGGACGAAGCGCTGAAAATAGCTTCACAAGCGGACGTGATTGTTGCCGCATTGGGTGAATCGTCGGAGATGAGCGGTGAAAGCAGCAGCCGCACCAACCTCAATCTGCCGGATGTACAGCACACTCTGCTGGAGGCTTTGCTGAAAACAGGAAAGCCCGTAGTTCTCGTACTGTTTACGGGACGTCCGCTGGTACTCAATTGGGAACAGGAGCATGTCCCTGCCATCCTGAACGTATGGTTCGGGGGTTCGGAAGCCGGTCCGGCTATCGGAGACGTATTGTTCGGTGCAGTCAACCCGGGCGGAAAACTGACCATGACTTTCCCGAAAAGTGTAGGACAGATCCCACTTTATTATGCACACAAGAATACCGGACGACCGCTGAAAGAAGGCAAATGGTTCGAGAAATTCCGCAGCAACTATCTTGACGTGGACAATGATGCTCTCTATCCGTTCGGATACGGACTGTCGTATACGACCTTCCGATTCAGTGACATCACATTGAACCGTTCGTCCATCGGAATGGACAATGAACTGGTAGCCTCCGTCACCGTAACTAATACCGGAGACCGTGCCGGCAGTGAAGTGGTGCAACTCTACATCCGTGACTTGGTGGGCAGTGTCACCCGTCCGGTCAAGGAACTGAAAGGATTTGAAAAGATCTATCTGCAACCGAATGAATCAAGAACCGTCCGCTTTACAATAGCTCCGGAAATGTTGAAGTTTTACAATGCCGACTTGAAGTTTGTAGCTGAGCCGGGCGATTTCGACGTGATGATAGGCCCGGATAGCCGGAATGTGAAAACAGCACGGTTTACGCTGCATTGAACCGGATACACAAGGGAATAGAAAAGAATAAGATTCACCACAGAGTCACACAGAGTTCCACAGAGATGATTTTCTCTTAATATGCTATAAACAAAAGATTAAAATTCAGTGAAACCCCGTGTTACTCTGTGGTGAAACAAAAACCATTACAAACAAGAAATCATTATGAATATCCAACTTGTCACTCACAACAGCAAGCTCCTCTTCGTCCTCTTCGCTCTTTTTCTTTTTGTAGCATGCAAGCCAAAAGAAAAGCCCTCGTCTGCCACATCACTGACAGATGACGCTCTGATGGATACCGTCCAGCGACGAACCTTCAACTACTTCTGGGATGCTGCCGAACCTAATAGCGGACTGGCACGCGAGCGCTATCACATGGATGGCGAATACCCGGCAGGAGGGCCGGAGATTGTTACCTCAGGAGGCAGCGGCTTCGGCATTATGGCTATCCTGGCCGGTATTGATCGGGGATACGTCAGCCGGGAAGAAGGCTTACGGCGTATGGAGAAAATAGTCGGTTTTCTGGAGAAAGCCGACCGCTTTAAAGGTGCATATCCGCATTGGTGGAACGGAGAGACAGGACATGTACAGCCTTTCGGACAAAAGGATAACGGAGGCGACCTGGTAGAGACAGCCTTCCTGATGCAAGGTCTGCTGGCCGTACACCAATATTATGCAGAAGGCTCGGCGGAAGAAAAAAAACTTGCCGGACGTATAGACAAGTTGTGGCGGGAAGTGGACTGGAACTGGTACCGCCATGGCGGACAGAATGTGCTTTATTGGCATTGGAGTCCCGAATATGGCTGGGAAATGAATTTCCCGGTACATGGCTACAATGAATGTCTGATTATGTATATCCTTGCCGCTGCTTCTCCTACCCATGGAGTACCGGCAGCAGTCTATCATGAAGGATGGGCACAAAACGGAGCCATCGTTTCACCCCACAAGGTAGAAGGCATCGAACTGCACCTCCGCTATCAGGGTGGAGAAGCGGGTCCGTTATTTTGGGCACAATACTCTTTCCTCGGACTCGATCCGGTGGGGCTGAAAGACGAGTATTGTCCGAGCTATTTTAACGAAATGCGAAATCTCACACTGGTAAACCGTGAATACTGCATTCGCAACCCGAAGCACTACAAAGGCTACGGACCAGACTGTTGGGGACTGACCGCCAGTTATTCCGTGGACGGATATGCTGCTCATGGACCATTGGAACGTGACGACCGGGGAGTCATCTCTCCCACTGCCGCTCTCTCTTCTATTGTCTACACACCGGATCAGTCACTGCAAGTAATGCATCACCTGTACGAAATGGGAGACAAAGTATTCGGTCCTTACGGATTCTATGATGCTTTCAGCGAAACTGCCGATTGGTATCCGAAGCGATATCTGGCCATCGACCAAGGCCCGATAGCCGTAATGATAGAAAACTACCGGACAGGACTATTGTGGAAACTCTTCATGAGCCATCCCGATGTACAAAACGGACTAAAAAAACTGGGATTCAATGTAAAGAAATAAATGATAAAATCAATACTTATCGCTTTATGCACAGTTCTCCTCTGCTGGAATAGCATTCCGGCAGAGGCACAGACGCCACAGGATTCAGTACGCTTCATCGGATATCTTCCCGTCCGACACACCGACCCCACGAAATGGATAACCCGGTATCAAAGTGAAATAGACCGATACCAAACAGAAAACCAAATGCTGAAGGATACCTCCTGTGACGTACTCTTTCTAGGCAGTTCTTCCATTAACTTGTGGGATAATATCTATCGGGACATGGCTCCGCTAAAGATTCTCCGGCGTTCGTACGGAGGTGCCGCGCTCCGGGATATGCTCTACAATTATGATGTAATCGCCCGGGGATATCACCCCCGCAGTATTGTGATTTACGTAGAAAATGACCTCGCAGGCACTCCCGAGGATCTGACTGTAGGCGAGACATTCGACTTCTTCCGCTTGCTGACCAATCGCCTGCAACGGGACTATCCGGATATTCCGATATTTATTCTCTCCTATAAGCCTTCACTCGCACGCAAAGAGATGATTCCGAAGCATGAAATCATAAATGCTTTGCTTCAGGAATATGCTTCGAAGAGAGGGGGACTCACTTATATTGACGTAGCCTCCTGTCTGTACGACAACAATGGAAAGCTAAGAAAAGACATCTTCAAACAGGACGGATTGCACATGAATCAGAACGGTTACGATCTGTGGACTGCTATCCTGAAACCGAAAATACTGGAAAGCATCCGATAAAATTACGATTTCCTCCACAAGCCTCCCTATCTGTTACATACCAGGGAGGTTTATTTCTGTTTATATACTTTTTTCATAGAGTTGATATACTAAATCTATCTGTTATTTATATATTTGCGTTTATAAATACGGAATAACTATGAATAGACATAAATTAGCCTTATCTTTGATCGGTATTTTCATCGTTCAATTATCTTACGCCGGATATTTTAAGCACATAGGTAGAGAAGAAGGTCTTTCGCAATCGTCCGTTATGGCTATCTATCAAGATAAGCTGGGTAGAATGTGGTTTGGTACACGTGAAGGAGTCAACATCTACAATAGTAATAAGATGGCCGTTTATAAGGCATGGATACAAAACGGAAATCGACCGGATCAGAAAATCCTGATAGGGAATGAGGTTAGTGCCATTACAGGGAGTCAAAACGGAGATGTGTTTCTGATTGTTGACCATGCTTTACTGAAATACGATATTCGTAAAGAGACTTTCGAACGTCTGCGTCAAGGATCTGTCTATGCTCTAACATCTCATGCCGGTGAGATATGGTGTGCCGGACACGACTCTATTTTCCGATACAACCCCCAAAACAATCAATTAGACTTTCAATTAAAAACAGGTATATCATCCATCAACTATCTGACGATAAATGGCAACAGGTTTTATATCGGTGCCAAAGAAGGTCTATATACCACGGAAAACAAAGGGAGGGTTCAATGCCTGATCCCTAAAGTAGATGTTTATCGTATTTTTCAAAGCTCCTGTCAGGAACTTTGGGTAGGCTGCCGTACACAAGGGCTATACCGTATCAACCGGAACGGACGAATCAACCGCATTCCTTATGACCCCTCATCACCAAACGGCATTTCCAGCGAACAAATACGTGAATTTGTAGAAGATCAGCAAGGAAACATCTGGTTCGGGACCTTCGACGGTTTACAAAAATATGATCCAAGCACCCAAACCTACAGCCTCATCAAGCAAGAACAACGCCCGGGAGGACTCAGCCATTCTTCTATATTTTCACTCTATCAGGATGTACAAGGCACTATCTGGATAGGTAGTTATTATGGAGGAGTCAACTACTTTAACCCGGATAACAACGCATTCAATTACTACACTTATAATCCCGATCGTAGCGACTGTCTCAACTACCCGTTCGCCGGGGCTATGACCGAGGACAAAGATCACCACCTATGGATATGCACCGATGGTGGTGGATTGGCATGCTTAGACCGACAAGCGGGACATTTCACCACTTACACTGCCGGAGGCCCCAACTCACTGCCCCACAATAATCTGAAAAGTATTTGTTACGACCCTAAAAGAGACTGCTTATATATCGGTACACATATGGGAGGGCTCTCCCGGTTCGACCGCAAGACCGGACGTTTTTACAACTACCTCAATCATTCCACGAAAGGCCTCAAAGAGCCCAATGATGTTATCTTCCAAGTATCTTTCTATAACGACCAGCTAATCGTTTCCGCTCGTAACGGAGTTTTTTCCATGAATCCCGATACAAATGAATTCCGCTTGCTTTATGACGGATATTACTATCAAACTTTCACCATTGATCCCAAAGGTTTTCTCTGGTTGTCGGCAGGTACTAACTTATATAGTATAAATCTGAAACACCCTGAAGAAGTCAAATCATTCAGTCTGCCTGCATCCATTGGACAGTTCGGCATCAGCAAGATTTTGAAAGGTAACAATCAATATCTTTATATCGCCACTTTAGGTTCAGGACTTTTTTGTTATAACGAACAAACTCAGACCTGCATCAACTATACTCCCGAGCAGAACCAATTACTCAGTAATTATTGCTATAATCTTCTACAGACTTCGACAGACAACATACTCATCACAAGTGATCGGGGTATCACACTGTTTAATCCAACCACCGAATCATTCCGTTCCATTGAACTGGATAACGGACTGTCCCTTTCATCCATCATTAATGGTTGTGGTGTATGGATGTGTAGTGACCATACTATATTTATCGGAGGTACAGGAGGGCTTAGTTCTTTTCTGGAAAAAGACCTGAACAAAGAATATCCCAAACCTAAGCTCTATTTTTCAAGTTTATCCGTCAACAACGCACGGATAAGTCCGGATGACAAAAGTCGTATACTGACAGAAGGGCTCCCTTTTGTCCGGGAAATAAATCTAAATGCCACCCAAAATAACCTGACTGTTGAGTTTGCTTCTTCCAACTATGTGGATATACTGAATAATACTTGGTATGAGTATCAGTTAGAAGGTTTTGACAAGCAATGGTCACTCACCTCACAAACAAGCCTGAAATACACCAATCTGGATCCTGGAGACTACGTGTTACACGTACGGCAAAAAGGCAACTCCCTGAAAATGCGCAAAGCACAAGAGATCTTATTACAAATACATATCAATACCCCATGGTACCTTACTTGGTGGGCATGGCTCAGTTACATCACTATCAGCATTTCAGTGACCTATTTTATCTGGCGCGAAAAAAGTTCCAGAAGAACTTTGGCGATATTACGGCAAAGCCTCTCTTCTCTTACCTATCATCAGATTCTTTTTAATCCAGCTATTTAAATAGACCATGAGTCCATATTGATTAAATAGTCTTCTTTACGAGCATGAATTTACTTTCAGATGTTATTCCCCTTATCTGGTATCCGCCTTAGGTCATTTAAGATTTTCCTGTTTAGCTCCTTTGCGATATTCCATCGGAGTAACGTTATATTGATTTTTAAAACAACGGCTGAAATAGCGTGGAGAACCGAAACCTAATCTATCGGATATTTCTGCTACCTGTAAATAAGGTTCGTTCTTTAACATCAGCGATGCTATTTTCAACCGGTGATTTAGAATAAATTCATTGGGTGTCATCCCTGTCAATGCTTTAAATTTGGTGTGCAACAATGTTCGCCCCATTCCAAGTTCCTGACATAACATACCAATATCAAAATCCTCATTATCAATATGTTTATCTACCACCTTAATCACTCTATCCAAGAAACCTTTATCTATTGGATTAGCTGCCAACAGGTTGATTTCTAAAATCTGATCTTTGGCAAAACGGCTTTGCATCAACAAGCGGTTACGAATCAAATTATTGCAACGGGTTATTAAGATTTTTGCATTGAAAGGCTTGGTGATATAATCGTCTGCTCCACGGCGTAGCCCTTCTATATTTTGATCTACAGTGTCAAGTGCTGTCAACAACACAACCGGAATGTGACACAGGTTTATGTTATTCTTTATTTTCAGACACATCTCCGTTCCTGTCATTACCGGCATCATAACATCACTCACTATCAAATCGGGAACTTCTGCAAAAGCCTGTTTCAGTCCCTCCTCGCCATTAGCAGCCGTCACCACCTGATAAAGTGATGAAAATATTTCTTTGAGTACCTGCAAAAGCTCCACATTATCTTCTACCAATAATACTTTCCGTTTCCCTTCCCGTTCATCTATCAAGGGAGTTTCGAATGTAGAATCATCCTTTTTCATAAAATTCTCATCCGGTATGGTATTCTCTTGTACCATAGGTTCCTTTTCCGGAGATTCCAGAAAAACGACTTCAGTATCCTTTTCAAAACAATCACGGGTTTTAGGTAACTTCACAATAAAACAGCTTCCTTCATTTAACTCACTTTCTACCTCAATTGTACCATGATGTAGCTGAATGATACTTTTCGTTAATGCAAGTCCGATACCAGTGCCAACATGAATCGCTTTATTCCGATTGTCCGCCTGATAAAAACGATCAAATATCCGTTCCTGTTCTTCTTTACTAATGCCATTCCCGGAATCCTTAACTGCAATAACAACCTGATCCGGTGTGGTAGAGGTTAATATGCTTATTTCTCCTTTATCCGGAACATGTTTAAATGCGTTCGAAAGCAAATTAAACAAAACTTTTCGCATTTGCCAGTCATCTATCCAAATAGATATATCCTGCTCCAACAGCTTCAGATGGTAAGAAATGGACTTCTGAGAGGCATAAGCAGAAAAAGAAAGATAGACTTCTTCTAAAAATGTATTCAGACTTTGTTCCGATAGTTTTAATTGGATATAGTTCTGATCGAATTTCCGAAAGTCAAGCAATTCTGAAATTAGAAGTTTCATTTGTTGGGCATGCTTCCTTATCCTGAAAATACTATTATGCAAAGATGGAGGTATCGTATTCTTTTGTAACATAAGCTCTACCTGACTTATAATAAGAGTTAAAGGAGTGCGAAACTCATGGCTCACATTGGTAAAGAATCGTAGTTTAGCTTGGTTCATCTCTTCAATATGTTCCTTTTCAATACGTTCTTTCTCCAGCGACATCGCCAAAGTTCTTCTGGAACTTCTACTTAGTTAAGAACAATTAGTGCCTATATTGCGAACAAAAATAGCATAGAGGGGGCTCTTCCACGACATAGTTCAACCATGTTATTCATATTTTGTAAAGTTTAATAGTATACGGATAATGAAAAAGAACAAATTATGTCCAATATTTCTATCTAATTAAGTATCCTATCGCAAAATTTTGTACATAAAAGCCATATAGGAAATACGGATTAAGGCAGACTCCAAATTGACTATGAATAATTAGTGTCCTTATTGAGAATAAAAGTATCACATCGGATCAGATCAGTTACCGTAGTTTTGTGGTGTATTTAACACTTTTATTAACTCAATCTAAAGTATTATGAGAAAAAGCAAATTACATTTGCTACCCTTATCTTCTAAAAGGGTACTTGTAAGTACATCGTTAATAATGCTTTTAAGCGGTAGCGCTTGGGCTGTTTCTTCACAAGAGACAGTTGAAAACGGAGATGCGATCACAGCAGTCCCCCAACAGCGCAGAACGGTTAAAGGTATTGTAAAAGATGCAAATGGAGAACCGATTATCGGAGCCAACGTCATTGTGAAAGGTAATAAAACTATTGGCGTCATCACAAACCTGAACGGAGAATTTAGTCTCGAAGTACCGTCCAACGCAACACTGCAAATCTCTTACATCGGCTATCTTAATAAAGAGGTCAAAGTAAGTGGCAACCAGGTGTCTTTCAACATCCAATTGGAAGAAGACAGCAAAACACTCGATGAGGTAGTAGTAGTTGGATATGGCACACAGAAAAAGGCCAATTTAACAGGTGCCGTATCTTCTGTTGATTTTGAAGAACAAACTAAATCACGCCCCATTACGACAGTATCTTCGGCATTAGCCGGTCTAAGTCCAGGACTTCAAGCCAGTTCAGGCTCGGCAATGCCGGGAGAAGATAACACAACCTTACGGGTACGTGGTAACGGCACAATGAATAATGCCTCACCTTTGATTATCATAGATGGTATGGAAGGTTCATTGAATGCTATTAACCCTCAGGACATAGAAAATATCTCTATTCTAAAAGATGCAGCTTCCTGTGCTATTTATGGTGCCCGTGCTGCCAATGGAGTCATCTTAGTCACAACAAAAAGCGGTGATCGAGACAAAATACAGGTAAACTATAGTGGACGCATCTCTTTCAACAGCCCGACACGCATGATCGAAACGATGAGTAACTATGCGGATTATATGGAATTAATGAACGAATCTTGCGAAAATGTTGGCTCCGGTACTCTTTTTGACCAAAAGTATATCGATTTGTGGAGAGAGAAATCAAAAGATCCCAATGGAGTAAATGAAAACGGTGTTCCTAATTACATCGCATACCCAAATACCAACTGGCTGAAAGAATTATACTCAGGAGGTATGATACACGAACATAACCTTTCAGTCTCAGGAGGATCTAACAAAATTCGTTTCCTATTGTCAGCCCGCTATCAGGATAATGAAGGTATTGTAGACAATACAGCCAACAAGACCTATTCTGTACGTGCCAATATTGAAGCCAATCCAACTCAATGGTTGACTTTAGGTACGCGTACTTATGCTTCACAAATGGATCGTGAAGTGGGTGACTTTAGCAATGCCAATACTTTCCTCCGACAATCTACAGCCGGTACTTATCCCGAATGGAACGGAAGTTTCGGCTACCCGGAATGTCCGGACGAACGTGCAACAGCCAATAACCCACTATATAAACTGGCACGGAATGATGGCTTCAAACGCTACAACCGTTTCAACACGACCCTATTTAGCAAGGTCAAGTTCTTTAAAGATTTAAGCTGGGATTTCAATTTCAATTACAACCGTTACATCTACGAAACCCGCCAATGGGGAGTACCTGCTTATCAGACACGTTTCAGTGACGGGGTAATTGTCGATGGTATCACTCCTCCTTCTCAATTAAGTACAAGTTTCGGTTATGAGTCCAATTACTCTTATACATTGGAAAACCTGTTAAACTACCATCATACATTTGCTCAGAAACACGATGTATCCGCGCTGTTAGGCTATCAGGAATTCTATAAGAATTACTATACTGTAGATGCCGCAAAGAAAGGTTTGATCGACGAATCACTGAACCAGTTTGATGAAGCAACCGAAATGACAAGTACCAAAGGTGCAACCCAGGATTATGCCACACGTTCTGTATTTGGACGCGTGAACTATGCATATAATTCCCGGTATTTATTTGAGGCAAATTTCCGTTATGACGGCTCCTCACGTTTCCACAAAGATCATCGTTGGGGATTCTTCCCTTCCTTATCAGGTGCATGGCGCATCTCAGAAGAAAGCTTCATGGAAAATACCCGTATCTGGCTGGATAACCTGAAAGTCCGTGCATCCTGGGGTAAATTAGGTAACTCTGAAATTGGTAACTACGAATACATGTCGGTATACAGTACCACCAACGCAGTATTTGGAAATGCCTTAAATTCTGCATTGTATATGGGTGCCATCGCCAATAGCTTACTGAAATGGGAATCTACCACCTCTGTCAACTTTGGTATTGATGTTAATTTATTAAAGAACCGTCTGAGCATAAGTGCCGACCTGTATCAAAAGAAAACTGACGGTATCTTATACCGCCCGACTATTCCTTATGTATTCGGAACAATGACTGCCCCCCGTCAGAACCTCGCCAAAGTGAGCAATAAGGGAGTCGAGTTATCACTGGGATGGCGTGATAACATAGGAGGGGTAAGCTACTCCATTAACGGTAACTTCTCATACAACAAAAGCAATATCGATGCCTATAACGGCACTTATGAAAGAACATGGGTAGAAGATCCGAATAATAAACTGACCGGTGGTAAATGGGAAGATAATATCGGTAAAGTGTCCAGTGGTGGCACAACACCCATTGTTGAAGGCCGCATGATGAACGAATACTATTTACGGAACGTTTATCATGGCAATGGCTCTTACTACAATGCGGATGGCAGCGTAAACCCTCAAGGAGGACCTAAGACCGGTATGATCCGTACAGAAAAAGATATGGCATGGGTGAAAGATATGATCGCAGCCGGATATGAATTTCAACCGGGGAAAACGGTTGCTAAAAACAAGATCTGGTATGGTGATTACATCTATGCCGACTCCAATAATAATGGAGTATATGGCGATGATAATGACTATACTTTCCAAAAAACTTCCAATAAGCCTAAATACAATTTCGGTTTTCAGGCCTCTGCCGCATGGAAAGGATTCGACCTCTCTATGGTATGGGCAGGAGCTGCCGGATTCAGCATATATTGGGGGGCAACCACAGGATACAACGCCGCATCTACTGAATGGGGTAGTACTATCGCACAACGGGTTGCTGAAAATCATTATTTCTACAATCCCGAAAATCCGGATGATCCACGTACCAACATCAACGCAAAATATCCACGTATGGCTTATATAGACGGCTATGTACAAAATCGTCATGGCAATACAACCTTATGGCTGTACAAAGGTGATTACATTAAATTGAAGAACTTGTCTCTAGGCTATACTCTACCGAAAAACTGGGTTTCAAAAATTGCTATGCAAAATGCACGTGTTTATGTTTCAGCTGAAAATCTGCTGACAATTACCGGATTTGAAGGCCAAGACCCGGAATCTGCTACCGGTATGGGCTATTCTCCGTTTAGGACAATTGCAATAGGTGCCAATATAACATTCTAAATAAATCTTGAAATCTTATGAAACTATTAAATAAATTATTCATATTAACAGCCACAGCAATTGCTATAAGCAGTTGCCAAGGAGATTTACTGGACACAAAGCCATATGATAAAGCATCATCGGGCAGTATGTGGAGTAACGAAAACTTTTGTACTATGGGAGTAGCATCTATCTACGCTACCCTGCGCGAAGGTTATGTAGCAAAAGAGGCTTATCTAATGGAGGCATTCAGCGTGGGAGCAACCTGCCGTGACAACGATTATCCGCTACTGGCCGGTACAGCTTCCATCGGTTCCGGAATATTCTCAGACTATTGGAAACAACATTATGCAGGTATCTACCGTGCCAATGATGCCATTGTACATCTACCCGACGCACCGATAAGTGAAAGCGTAAAAGGTAAATTATTATCCGAAGCAAAAGTATTGCGTGCATTTTATTATTACAAACTGAATGCAGTTTTCAGGGGTGTTCCTTATTATAATACGCCTATGGAACTTGATCAGGCAGACAAACCACGTGAAAGCGAAGAGAATATATGGAATTTCTGCATACAAGATTTAACCGACGCAATAAATGATCCGAATTTTCCCGACCGTATCGCTACCGGTAAAGCAGAATGGGGTCATGTCACCAAATCAGTGGCTTATGCATTACGTGGCAAAATCTATCTATGGACCAAAGAATGGAGCAAAGCGGAAGCAGATTTCCGTAAAGTAGGTGAATTGGGACATTCATTATTTCAGGATGGTTACAAGCAACTCTTCAAAGAAGCTAATGAACAGAGTGATGAAGCTATCTTCTCTTTGCAGTGTATCGATAATAATGGTAGCACTTACGGAAATTCCATGAGCTTCCGTTATGGTGGTCGTACTACATTTGGTTCTTGCTGGAACACTATGTTAGCCAGTGTGGATTTTGTAGAAACCTACGAAAATATAGACGGCAGTAAATTTAACTGGGATGAATACATTCCTGGTTTCTCAAGCTTAGATATTAAGGATCGTGAAGTATTCTTCTTGCGTAATACCGATCCGGTAACAGTAAAAGCACAGTATCGCGAAATCGGCTTTGACGGCACGGAAGAGGCATTAGACGACATGGTAAAAAAAATAAAAGCCAAAGTAGACGGACGTCTGGAGAAGTTGAGTGACAAGGCAAAAGCATTATATCTCCCGGCAGGAAACGAGGCTCGTATCAAAGCTGCTTATGACAGCCGCGATCCTCGTTTAGCCCAAACTGTCATCACTCCATATGCTACATATGACGGTTCGGGAAACAGTGTAGACCACACCTTCACTTCACGCTGGCCCTACTATGGTGCTGACACCGATTATCCTTATGACTTACGTACTGACACTCAGAGCCATTTATACTATTTGTTCCGCAAATTTGTTGCTGAAGGTTCAAGTGAGATGACCAATCGTGAACAATCTCCGATTGACCTGCCAATTATCCGCTACGCAACTGTCGTCATAGGATTGGCAGAAGCATTGAATGAGCAGGGTAAAACCGATGAGGCCATCGAATGGCTGAATAAAGTACGCCAACGTGCCGGTGTTGCACTGTTGAACAGCAATACTGCCACTATGGTTCAGGGACAGGAAGATATGCGCGTTCGTATCCAGAATGAATTCCGCTGGGAAACAGCAGGTGAAGGAGTTGACTTTTACGAAGAACTCCGTTGGAAAACATGGAAAGAAAGTAAATTTAATAATGCTGATGGTACAGCCGGGATGAAAGATGTATGGGGGACTATCACCTATCCTTACACATGGGGAGGAGACCAATATTATGTATGGCCAATCCCAAAACATGAAACTGATATGAACAAATCCCTGACCCAGAATTCGGGCTGGAATTAAACAAATACGTTTAAGCTACTGATTCTTATAAACCAAAGGGCTGTGTCAAAAACTCTTTTCACCACAGATTACACGGATTATCACAGATTATCAACATGGATAATCAATGACTTAGAACTCATTTTGTGTTACTCAGTGTCCTCTGTGGTGAGTTTCGACACACGCCCTCTATTCCATCTGAAAAGAAAGTTCTAAACAGACTCTTTTATCATTTTTTCCTCTTTTGAAGGTTGATTCCCTCAAATATCCAACTAAAATAGAAAAATTATATAGCATTAAGAACCATTTAGTAAGATAAAATAGCAATAAATTGTGTTACTTTGCCTACGTTAAAATCTTAATTTTATTACGATGAAGAAATTATTAATATTCACTCTCTTGCTATGCTGTACTGTAAAAGCTCTCAGCTATACAGAACGGAACTATCTTCAAAAACAGGCCAACGTAAGCAGTTTGCAGGAAGTGCTTATATTAAATCAACAATGGGTCACTTATCCTGCTTATACCGACCGAACCGGATGGGACACTTTTTTAGGCTCTTTCAAGAATGAATGTATCCTTCGCGGAGAGAAGCAGTTGAATTATCAATGGCAGGTTGTGAAAGCTACTGATTATATGGAATTTGAACGCAGCGGCAACCGTAGCGTTATGGAAACTCCTTTCGCCAATAATAACAATGCCATAGCCGACCTGCTACTCGCTGAACTCGCAGAAGGGAAAGGACGATTTATCGATCAGCTGATCAACGGTGTATATCATTCCTGCGAGATGACTTCCTGGGCATTGGCCGCCCATTTGAATGCACAACAGTCTCACCGCTCATTACCCGATTTTAAAGAAAACATCATAGACCTGACAGCAGGTGACTTAGGCTCTTTACTCGCATGGACCTATTATTACATGCACAAAGAGTTTGACAAGCTCAATCCTGCTATATCCGAACGTTTACGGCATACGCTCCAACAGCGTATATTGGATCCTTACATGAATAACGATCACTTCTGGTGGATGGCAGTGAACTATAGACCGGGAATGTTGGTCAACAACTGGAATCCTTGGTGTAACAGCAACGCCTTAATGTGTTTTATGCTGCTTGAAAATGATAAAGAAATGTTAGCGAAGGCAATATACCGCAGTATGGTTTCGGTAGATAAATTCATCAACTATACCCATACCGACGGTGCATGTGAGGAAGGCCCCTCCTATTGGGGACATGCCGCCGGAAAAATGTTTGATTATCTGGAATTACTGTCAGCCGTTACCGGGGGAACTGTCTCCATCTTCGATAATCCCATGATAAAGAATATGGGCGAATATATATCACGTTCATACGTGGGCAAAGGATGGGTGGTTAATTTCGCTGATGCTTCGGCGAAAGGCAGTGGAGACGCTCCCTTGATATTCCGGTATGGCAAGGCTGTAAACAGTAACGAAATGAAAGGATTCGCTGCTATGATTAACACCAATAAACTCCCTTCCGGACGCGATATATACCGTACGCTTGCTGCTATAAAGATTGCGAACGAACTAAAAGAAACTCAAGCGGCACATCTGACTCCCCCATTCTCCTGGTATCCGGAAACCGAATTCTGCTATATAACTGACAATAAAGGAAACTTTCTGGCCGCTAAAGGAGGATATAACGACGAGAGCCATAATCATAATGACGCAGGTACCTTCTCTTTCTGGATAGACCAAACTCCTTTTCTTATTGATGCCGGAGTAGGGACCTATACACGCCAGACATTCAGCAAGGATCGCTACACCATTTGGACTATGCAGAGCAACTATCACAATCTCCCCCTGATTAATGGCGTCCCCCAGAGATACGGAGCAACATATAAAGCAACACAAGTACAAGCTGACAAGAGGAAAAACACATTCACAGCCAATATAGCAACAGCCTATCCGGCCGAAGCAGAAGTGGAATCATGGATACGTTCCTATTCACTTCAGAAAGGACAATTACGGATTTCAGATTCTTTCCGTCTGACAACAGCCAAACAGCCTAATCAAATCAATTTCATGACATGGGGGCAGGTGAATACGGAAATACCGGGAAAAATTCAATTGGAAGTAAAAGGAAAGAAAGCCGTCATAGAATATGATAAACAACTGTTCGATGTGAAAACAGAAATAATCCCATTAACAGATACCCGGCTATCCAATGTATGGGGTAAATCGATTTGTCGCATTACACTCACAGCAACAAACATCTATAAAACAGGAAATTATTCTTTTACCATAAAAAAACAATAAAACATGAACTTAAAACCCTTATTGGGAGCAGCCTGCGCAATGATATGTGTGGCTTGCTCAAACCACAAACCCACAGTACCGTCTTTTATAACAGAAAATGTAGAATTTGCCAAAGCACAACTCGGTTTGGCCATCGACACCATCGAAGCAAGCGGAAAATGTCTCAATCCTGTAACTCTCAATAGAGATGGATCTGTATATTACTGCGGATATGCCGATTGGCGCAGTGGATTTTTTCCCGGTAGCATCTGGTATCTGTACGAACTGACAGGTGACACCAGCTATCTTCCACTGGCCAGAAAATATACTGAAGCCATTCGCCCGGCCGAGCACCTGACCTGGCATCACGATATAGGATTCATCATTAATTGCAGTTTTGGTAACGGCCTAAGGCTCGCTCCCGATACAGCTGCATATAAAAACGTAATGATACAGGCAGCCAAATCACTCTGTACCCGTTTTCGCCCTAATGCCGGAGTCATTCAAAGCTGGGATGTAAAAGGCAATAGCTGGCAAAGTGAAAGAGGCTGGGAATGTCCGGTTATCATTGACAACATGATGAACCTGGAACTTCTGTTCGAAGCAACCAAACTGTCCGGTGATTCCACTTTCTATAAAGTAGCCGTAGCACACGCAGACCGTACTCTTTCCGAGCATTTCCGCCCTGATGGAAGTTGCTATCACGTAGTGGACTACAATATTTCGGACGGCTCCGTACGTCATAAACAGACAGCACAAGGATATGCTGATGAATCGGTTTGGTCACGCGGGCAGGCATGGGCTATCTATGGCTTCACTATTTGCTATCGTGAAACGAAAGACCGCAAATATCTGGACCAGGCACTGAAAACATTCAATAGGATGAAAAATGATCCGCACATGCCCGAAGATCTGATACCTTACTGGGACATGGATGCACCCAATATACCCAATGAACCCCGGGACGCTTCTTCTGCATCCTGCATCGCTTCTGCCCTGTATGAAATCAGCACATATGCAGTATCCGATGCCGCTTCTTACAAAGCATACGCAGACCGCATTATGCATAGTCTCGCCTCACCTGACTATCGGGCCGCATTGGGCACTAACGGCAATTTTATCCTGATGCATAGCGTAGGCAGTATTCCGCACAATAGTGAAATTGACGTACCTCTGAACTATGCAGACTACTACTTTCTGGAAGCCCTGAAGCGTAGAAAAGATTTAGATAAATAATTTTATAATAAAGAAGTATCATGAAAACACAACTGTTTAAATTTGCCTGTTTAATTATCTGCTTATTAACGATAGCTCCCAATTGCCATGCCGGCAGCAAGTGGAAAGCTAAACATGTAGTCTTAATTGGACTGGACGGCTGGGGTGCCTACAGTGTAGAGAAAGCTAATATTCCCCATATCAAACAATTAATGAATGATGGTTCTTACACACTGACCAAACGCTCTGTACTCCCTTCGTCCAGTGCAGTAAACTGGGCATCTATGTTCATGGGAGCAGGCCCGGAACTACACGGATACACAACCTGGAATTCAAGTACTCCGGATCTTCCTTCGAAAGAATTAAGTAAAAATGGCATTTTTCCAACTATATTCCAATTGCTCCGCGAAGCTGATCCGAAAGCTGAAATTGGCACCTTCTACGAATGGGTCGGCATCAAATATCTGGTGGATACGCTGGCAGTAAACAAATATAACCAAGGGATTAACTATGAAAAATATCCTACGGAACTATGCGAAAAAGCCGTGAAGTACATTAAAGAGAAAAAGCCGACTTTAACACTTATTGCCTGGGATAATCCGGATCATGTGGGACATAAGGAAGGTCATGATACACCAGCCTATTATCACAAACTCGAAGAAATAGACGGATACATCGGCAAAGTAATGAATGCGGTGAAAGAAGCCGGAATACTGGATGAAACGATTTTTATAATAACATCCGACCATGGCGGAATCAATAAAGGGCACGGAGGAAAGACAATGCAGGAGATGGAGACTCCGTTCATCATCTCGGGGAAAAATATCAAGAAAGGGCATGAAATTCAGGCCAGCATGATGCAGTTTGACGTAGCTGCTACCGTAGCTGCCATTTTCAAACTCAAGCAGCCACAAGTATGGATCGGAAGGCCCATAATGGAAGTATTTAAGTAAGAAAGAATGCTAACAAGTTAAAGACATAGGATGAAACGAACCAACAGAACATTATTCATTCATAATACAGCAAGAGGGAGAATAAAATTTCTTCTTCTTGCTCTATTTGCTTTTCAAGGCTTACAAGCACAAAAGCTATTCCCCGCTCCTTCTGCGATAGAGACACATAAAGGTACATTCTCTTATGACGAAGTTTCGGCTAAGTGTGTACGAACTACTATCTCTAAGTCTCTACCTGCTATCGGCATAGAATACTCGGATGAAGCATATCAACTGGAAATTACACCGGATTCTATCTTCATTGATGCCACTTCTGCGAAAGGAGCATTTTATGCCCGCCAAGCCATTAAACAACTGGCACGGCACGAACGGGGCAAAATCCGCTGTTGCCGGATTTACAGTTCGCCACGCTACGCATGGCGCGGATTTATGCTCGATGAAAGCCGCCACTTCTTCGGCAAAGAGAAAGTTAAACAATACCTCGACTTAATGGCTTTACTCCATCTCAATGTATTCCACTGGCATCTGACAGACGAACCGGGATGGCGAATTGAAATCAAAAAATACCCTAAGCTGACGGAAATAGGGGCCGTTGGCAATTGGCATGATGCCCAAGCAGCTCCGCAGTTCTATACACAGGACGATATACGAGAGATTGTGGCTTATGCGGCCGAACGCCAGATTATGGTGGTTCCTGAATTCGATATGCCCGGACATGCCACAGCGGTTTGCCGCGCTTATCCCGAAGTATCGGGCGGAGGAGAAGGACGCTGGAAGCATTTCACATTCCATCCTTGCAAAGAAGAAACTTATCGTTTTATCAGCGATGTACTCGATGAAATAGTAGCCCTCTTCCCGGCTCCCTATATCCATATTGGAGGTGATGAAGTGCACTACGGCAATCAGAACTGGTTCACAGATCCTGAAATCCAGAACTTCATAAAGGAAAAAGGGCTGATCAATGAAACCGGACTGGAGCATTACTTCATCCGCCGTGCTGCCGATCTGGTAGCGGCCAAAGGTAAAAAAATGATTGGTTGGGACGAAATAGTGGACGCTGGTATCTCCCCCTCCAAAGCGTTGGTTATGTGGTGGCGCCACGACCGTAAGTACCAGTTGCTGAAAGCGCTTGAGCAAGGCTATCAGGTAGTCCTGACTCCACGTCGCCCGCTGTATGGCGATTTCGTACAGGATGCCTCACATAAAGTGGGACGCTATTGGGATGGATTCAATCCGTTGCAAGACATATATGCCTTCCCCGAACCGATCAGTCATCTTTTTAAAGGATACGAAGATCAGATACTGGGTATGCAGTTCACACTTTGGACCGAACGGATTGCAGACGGAAAACGGTTGGACTTCATGACCTTCCCACGCCTGATAGCACTGGCAGAATCTGCGTGGACATCGCCCAAAGAGAAAGACTGGAGTCGTTTCTGCATGCGGTTACCGTCTTTCCTGGAATATCTGAAGGAGCAAGGCATCTATTATTTCGATGTGATTCACCCACAAGAAACTCCCGAACCAGGCGGACCGGAGAAAGCGGACGTATTACAAAACGGATAGAGAAATACCGATGATCTCAATAATAACATCATTAATCAATACATAATCAAGAACATATGAAACAGCAGAAATGTAACTATTTTCCCTCCTTGTGGTGGAGGGGTCGAGAAAAAGGTTTAAGTACTTTTCTTTTCCT
Organism: Bacteroides fragilis NCTC 9343; assembly: GCF_000025985.1. Taxonomy (NCBI): domain Bacteria; kingdom Pseudomonadati; phylum Bacteroidota; class Bacteroidia; order Bacteroidales; family Bacteroidaceae; genus Bacteroides; species Bacteroides fragilis. The sequence goes on along the minus strand of NC_003228.3, from coordinate 389,821 downwards.
ACTTCTCTTTTCCATCTCGCTCCATGCCCAGCGTCAGGATATTCTACTCAACAATAACTGGAATTTCCGTTTTTCGCATCAGGTACAGGGAGACACCCGGCGGGTGGACTTGCCGCACACCTGGAATGCACAAGACGCACTTGCCGGCAAAATAGATTATAAACGAGGTATTGGCAACTACGAGAAAGCTTTGTACATCCGCCCCGAATGGAAAGGTAAACGTCTTTTTCTTCGTTTCGACGGAGTAAACAGTATAGCCGATGTATTTATTAATCGCAAGCATATAGGTGAGCACCGAGGCGGATACGGAGCCTTCATCTTCGAAATCACGGACTTGGTGAAATATGGAGAAAAGAACTCTGTCCTGGTACGCGCCAACAACGGTGAACAGTTAGACATCATGCCGCTGGTGGGTGACTTCAATTTTTATGGAGGAATCTATCGGGACGTACATCTGCTGATAACCGATGAGACTTGTATCTCACCTTTGGACTACGCTTCGCCGGGAGTTTATCTGGTACAGGAGGTCGTCAGCCCGCAGGAAGCGAAAGTATGCGCTAAAGTTAACCTATCCAACCGTGCAGCCGACGGAACTGCCGAACTTCAGGTCCTGGTAACGGATGGCACCAAGGTGATTTGCAAAGAGAGCCGCAACGTGTCATTGAAACAGGGGGCTGATATTCTGGAACAACTCCCTCTACTGATTCAGAAACCACGTCTCTGGAATGGTTGCGAAGATCCCTTTATGTATCAGGTCAGTATCAGTCTTCACAAAGACGGCAAACAAATCGACAGTGTAACGCAGCCATTAGGATTGCGCTATTATCATACCGATCCGGATAAAGGATTCTTTCTGAATGGCAAACACCTGCCGCTTCATGGAGTCTGTCGCCATCAGGACCGCGCAGAAGTAGGCAATGCACTCCGCCCGCAGCATCACGAAGAAGATGTGGCACTGATGCGCGAAATGGGAGTCAATGCCATCCGCCTGGCACACTACCCTCAAGCTACCTATATGTACGACCTGATGGATAAACACGGTATTGTAACCTGGGCCGAGATTCCGTTTGTAGGTCCCGGAGGATATGCAGATAAAGGTTTTGTAGACCAAGCTTCCTTCCGCGAAAATGGTAAACAACAATTGATCGAACTGATCCGGCAGCACTACAACCACCCTTCCATCTGCTTCTGGGGACTATTTAATGAGCTGAAAGAGGTGGGTGACAATCCCGTAGAATATGTAAAAGAACTGAATGCACTGGCAAAACAGGAAGACCCTACCCGCCCGACAACTTCGGCCAGTAACCAGGACGGCAATTTGAACTTCATTACCGAAAACATAGCCTGGAACCGTTACGACGGTTGGTATGGAAGTACTCCGAAAACACTGGCAACCTTTTTGGACCGTACACATAAAAAACACCCCGAACTACGCATCGGCATCAGTGAATATGGGGCAGGAGCCAGCATCTATCATCAGCAGGACTCACTCAAACAACCGTCGGCTTCAGGCTGGTGGCATCCCGAGAACTGGCAGACTTACTACCACATGGAGAATTGGAAAATCATTGCCGAACGTCCCTTCGTATGGGGTACTTTCGTTTGGAACATGTTCGATTTCGGGGCAGCTCATCGTACGGAAGGCGACCGTCCGGGTATCAACGATAAAGGACTTGTCACCTTCGACAGAAAAGTGAGAAAAGATGCTTTCTACTTCTACAAAGCTAACTGGAATAAACAGGAACCGATGATCTATCTGGCGGAAAAACGCTGTCGGCTCCGCTATCAGCCGGAACAGACCTTCATGGCTTTCACCACTGCCCCGGAAGCCGAACTATTTGTAAACGGTGTCAGTTGTGGTAAACAAAAGGCGGACACCTACTCAACCGTTGTGTGGAAAAATGTCAAACTCACCTCGGGAGAGAATATCATTCGTGTGACTACTCCCGGCAAGAAACCACTTACAGACGAAGTGACAGTAGAATATAAAGAAGACAGACCGCTCTAATGAAACGGATCATTTTATCGATTGTATGGGGACTGCTGACCGGATGGGCGGCAGTCCCTTGCCTTTGGGCACAGTCACGCACAGGAACTGCCGATCGGGAGATCTGGGTAAAAACTCTTGTACGCCTGGCCGATCCCGTACTCAGTAACCTGGCCAATGAAACACTGAAAAAGGAAATGCCTTACGAATCGCTTGCTCCCAACCGGCAACGTTTTTCTTATCTGGAGGCAGTGGGACGAACCGTATGCGGCATTGCTCCATGGCTGGAACTAGGAGAAGACGATACTCCCGAAGGACAATTACGCAAAAAATACATCGAACTGACGGTGAAAGGGATCAGCAATGCAGTGAATCCGTCCTCACCCGATTACCTGATCTTCGGAGAACCTTCACAACCCTTGGTAGATGCCGCATTTCTGGCAGAAGGATTATTGCGTGCACCTAAACAATTATGGGGCAACCTCTCACCCGCTGCCCGCAAGCAAGTGGTGACGGAGTTAAAACGAAGCCGTGTTATCAAGCCCAATGAAAGCAACTGGCTGCTGTTTGCCTCCATCGTGGAAGCAGCCCTGCAAGAATTCACCGGAGAATGTGATACAACGCGGCTCAATTATGGGGTACGCAAGTTCAGAGATCTTTGGTATAAAGGAGACGCCCAGTATGGAGACGGAGCAGAATTCCACCTCGATTATTACAATAGCTTCGTGATTCATCCTATGCTTACCGATGTATTAGTCGTCATGCAGAAGCACCGGATGCCGGAAAGTGAATTTCTGAATGTACAGCAAAAACGCCTAGGACGCTATGCCGAACAATTGGAGCGTTTCATTTCTCCGGAAGGAACATATCCGGTAATCGGACGTTCGATTGTCTATCGTACCGGAGTATTTCACGCATTGGGACAAGCAGCTTTACTGCATCTCCTTCCGCAACAAATTGTTCCCGCACAGGTACGCTGCGGCATGACGAAAGTTATAGAGAACCAATTCCGATCTGCTGCCAATTTCGACACAAAGGGTTGGTTGAAGATAGGTTTCTCCGGTAATCAGGTTCAAATGTCGGAGTCCTACATTAATACAGGAAGTACTTACTTGTGCCTGACCGGTTTCTTGCCATTGGGACTACCCGCCGACGATCCTTTCTGGAGTGCCCCTCCTGCCGAATGGACCAACCTGAAAGCCTGGTCGGGGAAAGAGATGCCGGCAGATCATTCTTTATAAACCGGCATTTGCTCTTTACGCTTACGGCATTCTTTTTGTAAGACACCGGCATTTAAATAAAGAAAAGGGTATGTCAGGACTCAAACTTAAAGAAGGAGAAATTGGAATCAGAAACGTCCACCCTTATCAACAACGAAAATAGCCCTATCATTACTCTAAAATAGAGTTCGATAGGGCTATTTATGTTTTGGGTTGTAATCTGTAGCTGTTTCAAGTGGTCATTTTAGTTCCGACACACTTTCTTCTTTACGGACTGCTGTTCACGGTTGGACGCAAATTCCTAATTAGCGCCACCACCTTGACCGCCTTGTCCGCCGCCACCTTTCACGTCATCATTATTGATACTGCGAGCGGCTTTCTTCACACTGGCCTTCAACTCACCGATACGGTAGCTAAGGCTGATACCAAAGCTACGGCTCTGATAACGGCTGCTGCTCTTCGACAAGAAGTTTTCACCCATAGTGGTATTATTATACGAACGATACTTCTCGAAGATATTGCTTACATAGGCACTCACTGTAAAGCGGTCTTTGATGAAAGAGCGGTTCACACCCAGACTATAGTAATAATATCCCGATCCCTTACCTTGCAGGCTGATGTAAGGAGTACTTCCTCCGGCATTCAGACTGGCACGTATCTTCAATGGGAAGGTGTGCTGGATACCACCGTATAAAGAGGCATTCCATCCATAGTTATGTAATCCCTGAGCCGGACTCTTAATATCAACGTAGCTGCCATCACCGTTCAGATAGATACGGGTGTTGGGAGAAGCGTTCCAGTTACCGTAAAGGCTCAGACCTGTATTACGGTTCTTACCGATATTTTCGTAAGTGCTATACAATGCACCTTCGGGAGCATGATGTCCTCCGGGGAACTCTTCACCACCCTTACCAATCAAACGGCTGACCCGTTCGATACCGTTGTTTCCGAATGAGTGGCGCAGAGAGATATTGACATTAAACTTCATGCTGAACATACTATAGCTCAGGTTGAACGAGTGGCTCTTTTCACTTTCCAGATTCGAATTACCCTGGCTGATAAACATCGGGTTGCGGTCGTCAAAATAAGGATTCAAGTTCCAGATACCCGGACGCCAGATACGCATGTTGTATCCACCGCGCAAGTTCTGTGTCTTACCGATCTTGATGCCCATGGTTACAGAAGGAACAAAGTCGTTATAACTGGTACTGAAATCCGCTTCAGGTCCGATAGCTCCTGCCAGATACTTCACATCCTGTGACGTATATTCATAACGTACTCCCGGCTTGAATGAGAATGTTTTATAACGAAGTGTGTATCCCAGATAAGCGGCAAGAATGTCATTCAGATGTTTATACTTGCTACTACGGTCGTTGTTGTATTCGTAGTTGTCACTGACGCCCTCGGCTTCGAACAGTTTGTTATCACTAAGGTTATTACGGATGATATATTTAGCTCCGGCTTCAATAGTATGCAATTTTCCGATTGGAGTAGTATAATCCACCTGGAATGTATGTTCGGTAGTATTGGTCTTGCCATCCGAATGAGAGTTATTCAGCAAGAATTTCTTAACGATATCCATTTCAAACGGATCTTTGATATCTTTATAGTCCGTATAATAGTCAGAGTTCTGCGGCTGTGTACTGATCTTGTACGAGAGAGTGATCATACGGTCCTTGTTCTTTTTAGAGGTACGCTGATAATCGACATTACCACGCATAGAATACCAGGAACCGTCTCCGTCGCTCAACGAGCGGTATTGATAAGCCAATCGGTCTCTCTGGGCATTCCACATTGTAGTCAACCCGTCGCTCTTATTATCATTGGCACCGCCGTACATACCGAATGACGCTGTCAGCAAACGTAATGTATCAATTTCGTAACTGGCCTCAAGATTGCCGTACTGGAAACTGCCGTTATAATCGGAAGAGCTTTTCGATTCCAGATACTTCTGATCTTCCGAATCATAATTTTCACGGTAACTGTCCGAATAGCTTTTAGGCGATGTATCGTAGTTATAATTATAATTTCCTGTAATAGTCAGTTTTCCGGATTTGATAGTAGCATATCCACCGGCACCGGCACCACGATTGCTACCACTGGCACGGAAAGTTGCAGTATAACCTTCGAATCCACCACCGACAGTCACAATATTCAGGATACCGCCCACACCTTCTGCATCATATTTAGCTCCCGGAGAAGTGATTACCTCAATATGTTTAATGGTATTGGCCGGCATACTCTTGAGCACGTCTTTCGGGTTATTGCTCATCATATTATTAGGCTTACCGTTTACATGGATTTTAAAACTGCTGCTGCCATTTACCTTGATGTTATCTTCGCCGTCCACTGTTACCAACGGTACTTTACGAAGCATTTCCATTACGGTATTGGTCTTCGAGTCAGGATCGTCTTCGATGTTATATTCAATTTTGTCTACATCCACCTTTACCAGTGGCTTCTGAGCAACGACTTCTATACCTTTCAGTTCGTTAGTAGCCTCGGCCATATTTAATTTTCCCAGATCGATCACCTTTTCACTCGCTTTGACAGTAAAGTCTTTCACGATCGTGACTTTACCTACAGATGATAAGGTAATAATATACTCTCCGGGAGCAACAGTCAGTTTCTCCTGGAATTTACCATTCAAATCGGTTACAGCCATTTTAAGAGCTTTTTGAGGAGCATTCTTTTTTGCGATCTTAATTGTAGCATAAGGTTCGCCTTCCTGAGTCAACGAATCAAGAAGCACGCCTTTCAATGTATAAGATGGAGCTGCCGTACGTTGTTGGGATTGCTGTGTTTTTTGCTGTTGGGCATACATCATGCCGGATGTCATGAACATCAACAGCAACAATAGTAGTAGTTTGTTTCTCATGTGAAGTTATGTTTTAGTTTATAGTCTATCTGACGTAAAATCATAGTATTTGTCACAGAATGGCAACGAAAATATCGACTTTATATTCGTTTACGAAACCCTCGGAGTTAAGAAAGGTGAAATAGAGTGATTTTTATTCTTTTTTATCAGAAGTCGTTCGATAACGCACATTAAATCAGATAAAAGAAAAAAAGTACGACAACATTTGCTGCGATTACACATCCGAATCCGCCCAATATCCACGAGCGCAATTTACTCTGCTTACCCGAGAAGAAAAGCGCATAACACATGTTGACCACAATGTTACTGATAATGGCCTGCATGGTACAAGCCATCACCACAGTAGCCGCTACACTTCCCGTGCCCTGCAATAAGTTCAGGATAAAAGGAGTAATATCACTAAAACCGGAAACGAACGACAGCAGGTTCAACCCTCCTGTCCCGGCATAAATCAAGGTATAGTGTGTCAGTACGGTAAATATAACAAATAACCCTGCAAAAATCAAAGCCACCTTGAACTCCAACGGATTACTGCTGTCATCTTCTTCTTCCACAAGGTCAGCGTCGGGTGTCCGCTTCCGACGAGTGTGGATAAACCAGGCTACACCGGCTGCAACGGCAGCCATAATCAATAGATAAGGATAGATAGAAGTAAAAATAGTGGAGCTGAAAATAAGAATTAGAATCATGAAGCGCAAAAACATCATGCTGACAGCCAAAAGCATGGCGGCAACATATTCGGATGCTTCCTGCGAGTGTGCATTACGGCTTTTACGGGCGAGTACCGAGATTGTAGCCGTACTACTGTAGAGCCCGCCGATAATGCCGGACACCAATACCCCCGATTCACGAAAGACATACCGCTTCAGCAAATAGGAAAGATATGAGATACCCGAAACCACTACTGTGGCCAGCCAGATGGTATAAGGCGTCAGGTTGATGTCAGGGATAATATTTTCATTAGGCAACATCGGAAGGATGATACCACTGATAGCCAAGAACTTAGCCAACGTAATCATTTCATCGTTTTTCATTCGCTGCGCGATCTCCGTAAAAGTATGCTTCAGTTCGGTAAGCAATAAAACAGTAACAATCACCATGACGTAAAACCATGAAGGCTGTGTAGACACAATCGGAGCAATGCAGTAGGTGATCAGTGCGATGATAATAGTCGTCACCCCGAATACATGGAATTGGGACTGCTTCACATAATAGTTGAGCCCTAAAAGAATGCCGAGTATCAAACCACCTCCCATGAAAAGGTGCATCTCTTCCGGATCGAGGATATACAAAAGATACCCCAGCATTCCGATAAACGTAAAGGTGCGGTCAGTACCGAAAAGAGTGGTTTCTCCTTCACGTTTCAAACTGATTTTACGTTGCGAAAGTCCTATTAAAAGTGAAAACAAGGTAACCAGGATAAAGGTCACCAGCTTTTCCGGCAGGTAGTTGTACAGTTGTTCCATATATCTTTATTCTTGAACTCTTAACTAAAGAAACAAATATACGGATTATTTGTTAGCTACAACCAGGTAGTATACGGTTTTTTCATCAACTGCGAATTATAGTAACGAATGTCACCCGTAACCTCTTCTCCGATAAAGCCGGGTTTTACAAACACTTCGTCTTCCGAACCCAATTCCACCTCAGCCACAACAAGTCCTTCATTCTCTCCATAGAACTCATCTACCTCGAAGATATGTTTCCCGCTACGCACCAGATAACGGGTCTTATCGATCACTCCCGGTTCGCAAAGCTTCATCAGTTCCTCAGCCTCCGCGAGAGACAGTTCCTTCTCCCACTCGTAACGGCTTATTCCCGAGGCATCCGAAGCTCCTTTAATAGTCAGATAGCCTTTTCCGTCACGTATGCGTACGCGGACCGTTCTTCCACGGGCACTACTGATATATCCCTGAACGATGCGGCTCTGATCAAAAGCCTGTGACTTATAATCTCCACTAACGAGAAATTTACGTTCTATTTCCTGTGACATATATTATTTAAAAATTCAATTGAATACGAAGCCCCAGAATACCATAAGCATTCCCTCCTTTACCCAACGATTCATCAACTTCCTCGGGTTTATAGGCAATCTCTCCGTTCGATTTATACCCTACCGCTGCCTGTCCGAAGGCATTGGCATATTTATCATTATCTACATATGAATAATTGAGCTGAAATTTAAGATTCCGGGTAGCATAATAATTCACTCCGAATGTCCATCCGTTGGACGATCCCCCCATCACTTCTGTTCCGTTCAGGTCGATACGGTCAAAACGGGCTGCCAATTCTATATCCCCCCAACTGCGTCCGAACGATGGCTGCGAGAAGGCTCCACGCGATTTACTATATCGTTGCTGCCCACCGAACAAAAGATAAGCCGCCTGCACATAGAAGCCGTTGAACTTCTCTGTTGCCAACCCTTCCATACGTACCGTATTGTTCATGATATACTCTCCCTGAAAGCGAAAACCTCTGTAAAATCCGGCCAGTTCAGCACCGGCCAACCAATCGTGACTGACAGAAGCAATCGGCGATGTATCCAGAAACTTGATTTTGTTAATATAAGAAAGTGATCTTGTACTATATCTCACAGTATTCGGCATCAGCGAACCGACTGTTGTCTTCGGAGTACGATAGGATGCGGCTATTCCCAAATGAAGACCTTTTACCTTATCTGCCGAAACCGGTTGCCAGACAGCACGGGCTGTAACCGATATTCCTTCATCCTCCCCCGCTTTATTATTACTTTCGGAATAGTCTTTCTCTTTGTTACCTTCTATTTTTTTAAAATGTACACCCGCTACTCCCAGAAACTGGTCATGTTCCCAGGTTCCCTGTACACCGATATGATATTCCGGAGCAAATGCAGATACCACGTTCGCCTTTTCCATGAACCACAAATCGCCCGAGGAGGTCATTGCAGCCATGCCAAAACTCTCTTTAAAATTACCTGCCCTAAAATAAAGCCCATTCGGGAAAGCATATTTAATGAAACAGTCCTTCAATGAAAAGCCACCGTCGGTAAGATCCATTTCTATCTTACCGGACAACCTTTTGCCAAAAGCAGCAGTAGCTCCCAAACGTACACGCCTGAATCCGACACCGTTGCCTATGGGCTGGTAGTCTTCTCCAAAGAACATAGCTCCGTCTGCCTGGATACGACCATTGAAAGTCAGTTTAAACTTATTGTCCTCCGAACTGAAGGTTAATGACTCTTTCTTCACCTCAGGAAGAAAAGATTTAGACTCCTGGGCAGAAACCATTCCCAGACAAGTAATTGAGAAGATAGAAAAAATAGTAATCAGTTGCTTGTTCATCCGTCTTTTTAGTGATTAGCGATTTATTAGCAGTGATTAGCAGCTAATAACCGGTGATCAGTACGATTCATCCACCCGGTACCAATCACTAATTGTCAGTCACTAATCACTCACTCTCAGCCCAAAAGAGAAAAACCGATAATCATAGCCAATGCCAGGATAACCAGCGAGACAAAAACTATCTTAACAACCTTTTTGGCTTGTTCTTCTTCTTTCTTGCTGTGTGTTACTTTTTTCTTATTCTTACTCATAATCGTTAGCTTTAAAGTTCAACGTTAACAAAGTAAGAACAAATCTTTTAACCTGCCAAAAATATAGAGAATAAAATGACGGACAAAGAAAGGAAATAAAAAAACATCCCCCGGAGCAGAAAAATCCGGAGGATGTTACAATTCTGTTATTTTTAAGCTTCTTCCGAAGAAAATTCCATCAGATAGGCTTTGATAAATCCTTCTATTTTTCCATCCATCACTCCGTTTACATCAGAGGTCTGGAAGTTAGTGCGATGGTCTTTTACACGACGGTCGTCAAAGACATAGCTTCGTATCTGTGACCCCCATTCGATTTTTTTCTTACCGGCTTCCACTTTAGCTTGTTCTGCCATGCGGTGCTGCAATTCTTTATCGTAAAGAATAGAACGCAACTGACGCATTGCATTTTCACGATTTTTGGGTTGGTCACGGGTTTCGGTATTCTCTATCAGGATTTCCTCTTCCTCACCGGTATAAGGATCCTTGTATTGATAGCGTAAACGAACGCCGGACTCTACCTTATTAACGTTCTGTCCACCGGCACCTCCCGAACGGAAAGTATCCCAAGAGATACAGGCCGGCAAAATATTTACCTCGATACTGTCATCCACCAATGGAGTGACAAACACGGAAGCAAAAGAAGTCATACGCTTACCCTGCGCATTATAAGGGGAAACACGAACCAAACGATGTACACCGTTCTCACCTTTCAAATACCCGTAGGCATAGTCACCTTCAATCTGTATGGTACAGGTTTTGATACCCGCTTCATCACCTTCCTGCAAGTTGGCCATGGTTGCTTTATAACCATTGGTCTCGGCATAACGGAGATACATACGCATCAGCATCGATGCCCAATCCTGACTCTCCGTACCACCGGCACCGGAGTTAATCTTCAGTACGCAACTCATTTGGTCGGCCTCATCACGAAGCATGTTCTGCAATTCCAGATTCTCGACATGCTCTAATGCCTTTGCATAGGCCTCGTCTACTTCTTGTTCGGTAACCAGTTCGTCTTTATAAAAATCGAAAGCCAGTTCCAGTTCGTCTGTCAGTGTCTTGACATCATTGTATCCCTCAATCCACTTTTGCAGTCCCTTCACCAGTTTCATTTGTGCTTCGGCCTTCTTCTGGTCATCCCAGAAACCCGGAGCCTGCGTTCTTAATTGTTCTTCTTCGACTTGAATTTTCTTCCCGTCGATGTCAAAGATACCTCCTCAGCGCATCAGTGCGCTCTTTCACGTCTTTAAGTTGTTCAATAGTAATCATACTTCTTTTTTATGGTTTTCATTAATTATGGGGAGCAAAGATATACAAAATTTTGTGTTCTTACTCCTCATACATTTTATCAATTACCTCTTTATAGTTGCGTGCCACTACCGGACGTTTCAACTTCAGGGTATTAGTCAGTTCCCCTTTTTCCATGCTGAACGGTTCGGGAAGCAACGTAAATCGTTTAATCTGTTCGTAATGGGCAAACTGCTGCTGCAACGTATCGATACGTGCGCGGAACAAAGCAGTAATTTTAGGATGCTCCAACAATTCGGCCATATCTTTGTATTCGATACCTTTCTCTTTGGCATACTGTTTCACAAAACCGTATACCGGTACAATCAGTGCAGATACAAACTTACGCTGATCGGCAATAATAGCTATCTGATCGATATAACGGTCGATAACCAATTTGGTTTCCAATGCCTGAGGAGCGATATATTTTCCGTTCGATGTCTTAAACAGGTCTTTGATACGCTCTGTCAGATACAACTGCCCATTTTTAAAATAGCCGGCATCACCGGTATGAAACCAACCTTCTTCATCGATGGCTGCAGCCGTCGCTTCCGCCTTTTTATAATACCCTTTCGTGATGGTCTTTCCACGAAGCAGAATCTCGTTATCTTCGCCGATCTTCACTTCTACCTCCGGCATCACCTGACCTACCGAACCAATATCATAGCCCGTCTTCGAGGTACACGAAACAGTTGCCGTAGATTCTGTCAAACCATATCCGACCAGCATATCGATACCCACCGAATGTACAAACTCGCAAATTTCATCGGGAACAGCAGCACCGGCTGTCGGGAAGAAGTTACCGTTCTCTATTCCGATGGTCTTTTTCAGCAGAGCATAGATAGTCTTCTCATAAAACTTATATTTCAGCTGAATCATTCGGGGAGGCGTCTTACCCACCCGCAAATAATCCAAATTATGGATACGGCCTACTTTAATAGCATCCAGCATCAGCATTTTTTTTATTCCGGTGGTCTCGGCTATTTTTTCCTGAACGCCGGCATACACCTTCTCCCAAAAACGAGGGACACTACACATCAATGTCGGACGGATTTCTTTAATGGTTGTCTGGATATCGGCCGGACGAAGATTGATGCAGACCTGTACGCCCTTATGCACACAGAGATAAGTCCATGCCTTCTCAAACACATGGGTCAGCGGCAGGAAGTTCATCGAAACATCCTTATCGGTCATATCTACCAAACGGATATCATGAATGCGGAATGCTTCCAAATAGCAAGAATGATGCAACATGACTCCTTTAGGTTCGCCCGTAGTACCGGACGTATACAGGATGTTTGCCAAATCCTCGGCACTGGCACGTGCCGTACGTTCTTCCACTACTTCATTGTGTGGCAAATCTTTTCCTTTAGCCAAGAACTCGTCATAGTAAATAGAACTCATATCACGCGGATCTTTCACTACCGCCGGATCAAAAATGATCAATTGTACAAGTGAAGGGCAGAAGCCGAACACACTGAAAGCAGCATCATACTGGAACTGCTCGCCTACAAATAAGAAACGTATCTGGGCATCATTGATGATATATTGAGCCTGTGCCGGAGAACTGGTTGCATAAAGCGGAATAGTTACTGCACGGTTGGCAAAAGCGGCAAAATCCGTAAACAGACATTCCGGCTTATTTTGAGAGAAAATACCGATATTTTCTTCTTCCTGTACTCCCAATTCCACCATAGCATTGGCGGCTTGCCTTACAGTTTGCGAAAATTCATTCCAAGAGATAGGTATCCACTGCGCCTTCTCATAGTCACGGTATTTCAGGGCTGTCTTGTCGCCATACTTTTCAGCCTGACGATGGACCAAGACAGATAAATGATGATAAGTCATATCCTTTGTTGTTAGTTATTCGTCTGCAAAGGTATCGTTTAATTTGGAATTATCAGGTGTGAATACTGAATTATTTTGCTCAACAGAGTCAGGCACTTAGCCATATAGCGCCTGATAAATAGTTGTCTGACAAACTGAAAGATTCAAGTATTATTTGTACATTTGCATCCATTCAAAGCAAAAAAGAAATGATAGACGAATCCATTACATCCGAAGCTGTCGGCTTGCTGAAATCTCTTATCAGCATCCCTTCGCTCAGCCGCGAAGAAGAAAAAGCAGCCGACTATCTGCAAAATTATATCGAGGCCGAAGGCATGACCACGGGCCGTAAAGGAAACAATATCTGGTGCCTGAGCCCTATGTTCGACCTGAAAAAGCCGACAATCCTGCTCAACTCCCATATTGACACTGTAAAGCCGGTCAACGGTTGGCGGAAAGATCCGTTCACTCCACGCGAAGAGAATGGAAAACTTTATGGATTGGGCAGCAATGATGCCGGTGCCAGTGTAGTAACACTCCTACAGGTGTTTCTGCAACTATGCCGCAAACAACAAAGTTATAACCTTATTTATCTGGCTTCCTGCGAAGAAGAGGTATCCGGAAAAGGCGGTATCGAAAGTGTATTACCGGGACTTCCCCCCATCAGTTTTGCCGTAGTAGGAGAACCCACCGAAATGCAACCTGCCATTGCCGAAAAAGGCCTGATGGTGCTCGATGTCACAGCTACCGGAAAAGCAGGACACGCCGCCCGCAATGAAGGTGACAATGCGATATATAAAGTACTGGACGATATTGCCTGGTTCCGCGACTACCGCTTTGCAAAAGAATCACCATTACTGGGACCTGTCAAAATGAGTGTTACGGTGATCAATGCCGGTACGCAGCACAATGTCATTCCCGACCGTTGCAGTTTTGTAGTAGATGTGCGTAGCAACGAACTGTACTCTAACGAAGAGTTGTTTACTGAAATACAAAAGCATATCTCTTGTAAAGCTGAAGCCCGTTCGTTCCGCCTCAACTCTTCACGTATCGAAGAAAGCCACCCGTTTGTACAGAAAGCAAAGAAACTGGGACGCGTGCCTTTCGGCTCTCCTACTCTCTCGGATCAAGCTTTAATGGTGTTCCCCTCAGTCAAGATAGGCCCCGGCCGTTCTTCACGTTCGCATACGGCCGATGAATATATCATGATTAAAGAAATAGAAGAGGCATTGGAATTGTATTTGAAGATACTGGACGGACTGGAAATCTGATTTTCCCCTCTCCCTGTCATTCGTATAGGATGAAGGTGTCATAACTCACCACAGATTACACAGATTTACACAAAACGATTTTAATCTACTGACAACCCATACTAATTATCTGTATAAATCAGTATAATCTGTGGTGAATACGAATTTTGACGCATCTTCATCCTATACAAACATATTTACTATTCGGGAATGACAAAAATGTGTTCGCCCCCCTTCACAGCTTTCGGCTTCTGCCCGGGCAAAACAACAGTAGCCATAGCCGTTGAAGGCAGAACCAGATGTAACCGGATCTTCCCTTCTTCCCGTCTCCAATCAACCCGGATAGTGCCATACATCGATTCATGGCTGGCTTCTACAAAATCAAGATCGGACAGGAAACACGGCTGAATTAATATTTTCTTAAAAGCCGGTGCATCCGGTGAAAGACGTATACCTGCCGGATACTTATACATCCAGGCACTGACAGCCCCCATTGAAGGATGATTCAGAGACGCATCTCCGATACGGCGGGTCACGTCCCAGGTTTCGTACAAAGAAGTCGCCCCGGTTTCTTTGATCCAATATCCCCATGAAGGTAATGTAGTTTTTGTCAACATCCTATAGGCCGTTTCCGCATAACCGGTCTCCGCCAAGACATCAGGTACCATTACGCTGCCGATAAACCCGAAATCAAGACTATAGTCATTGGCTGCTATGATCTTATGCAGATTCTCGGCAAGACGTTCCCTATATGCTTCGGGAACAATATGAAGATAAAGCGGCAAGGCATATGAAAGTTGCGTTTTATTCGCATAAGACACAGTCTGAGAGTCAAAAAAATGATCGTTAATCCGTTTCTTAAGCTCTTCGGCTTTTGCCAGATACTTTTGTCTGTCTTCTACACGTCCGGTAAGTTCAGCCATCTGTGCCATCATCAGGTTGTCCCAATACACAAAACCGGTAGCCATAAAATCGACCGGTGTTTCAGCCTTATAGAACAACCAGTCACCCAATCCATGATTAATCAATCCCCGTTCATCTTCCGTCGTTTCGATATACTTCAGATAACGTTCGGCAGCCGGATACACCTGACGCATGGTTTCGATATCACCGGTATAACGATAAAGATAAGAGGGCACAATGAAGATGGCCGCATCCCAAAGCGGCCCCGCCCAGTTGGAATCCCACCTCCGGGAAGTCGGGGCAATACCGGCTACATTGCCATTCGCCTCCTGCGTATCGATCATATCTTTCACCCACTTGGCATATACATTCCGGCTGTCATAATTGAACATACCCGCCTCCTGCACCATAAAGCCATCCGCCATCCATCCATTCTTTTCACGAGTGGGGCAATCGGTCGGTATCCCGAACAGATTACTCAGATATGAGTTTCGGCAAATATTGAAAATAGTATTGAGTAACTGATCGGAACATTTGAAACTCCCCACTTCAGCCACGTCACTATGCATCCTGAGGGTTTGAAGTTTCACGTCCGCAACAGTAAGGGGACGATCGGAGGTCAGTTCTATATAGCGGAATCCGTGATACGTGAATGGTGGAATAAAAGTTTCCACCCCCTCTCCTTTCAGGACATATTCATCCGTCTGGATAATTTCACGTTTGTTGCGAGGACGTAAGTGCATGTCAATATTACGCTGGTCGATATTCCCATCTTTCTGAAGCATCTCGGAATGCCTTAAACGAATCCGGGTTCCGCGTTCTCCTTTTATCTCCAAACGGGGAACTCCGGCTGTGTTGATACCCATATCGAACACGTAGCAAGTATCACTGATACAGTTGACAGACACTACAGAAAGAGTATCTGCTGTAGTAATGGAAGGCATCTTCTGTGCTTCGATCAGTGGGGCAGGTGCCGCAGTCAATTTAGCATGTTGCCAAGAGACATCATCAAAAAGTTCCGTATCCCACCCTTTCTGTTCCAGACGGGCATCATAGAAAGAGCCTACATAAAGATTATCAAACAGGAGCGGTCCTGTAGATGTCTTCCATGAAGTATCGGTCGTTATGATATCCTTGCTGCCATCAGTATAACAGAGATGTATCTCAGCAATCATTTGCGGGCGCTTTCGCCAGGGTGCCTCATGAAAGTGCCACACGGCAGGAGTTTGCTCATTGAACCAGCCATTGCCCAACTGAACCCCTATACAGTTTTTACCATGCCGGAGCAGTCCGGAAATATCATACGTGAGATAAAGCACCCGCTTACTATAATCCGTAAACCCCGGATCGAGTGCATGATCATTGACAGCCTTCCCGTTAAAGGACAGCCTGTAATACCCCAAACCGCTTATATAGCAACGGGCAGAAGCAACCTCTTTGGAAACATCGAACACTTTACGAAACATCGGAGAGGGTTCGTAGTCTTTATCATACCCATCGGTAATCCAAGAAGCTTCCCAATCCGTTGCCGAAAATTTTCCGGTTTCAAACCACATAGGTTCCGAAACGACCTTCTTATTATTCAGCCACACTTCTACCCTCCACCAGTATCGGGTGTGAGGACGCAACGTACTCCCGGCGTAAGAAACCAATTGCTCATCCGACTTCTGTTTGCCGGAATCCCAGATATCAGCCTCTCCTTGTCGCAACAGTTCCGGAGTAGAAGAGACCAAAATCCTATAGGCCGTTTGCCTACTGGGCACATCGGAAGTGTCCACTTTCCACATCAGACGCGGGCGCTGCACATCAAGTCCTAAAGGCGCTTCAATGTATTCACACTTCAACGAAGTGATTCTCTTCTTGGCAAAAAGATCTTGACGGAAAGAGAATAACAGGACGAGAAGCAGAATACCCGGTTTAAGATATCCTATTTTCATAAAAACAACTCACTTTTTAAGTACAACAATCGTATACGAATAACCGGGGAATGAATAGGTAAAATCAGATCCGGGAGCCTGCTTCCAGGTAGCTTTCGGCAGAATCCATGTAGGCGTATCCGGAAGGTTCTCATCATTCAACTCTCCACTCAGCGTATATATTTCCATATTCCCTTTCGGAATGAAACCGGACAGACTAACCTGAGTCTCCCGCACTTCAGAGGAAGTGTTGACTACATGAAGAATCACTTCATCGCGTGCCTCGTTCGTAGTGGCCGTCATATCCAGTTCTCCCACTGTCTCACTCCACAACCGCAGCGGATGGTGATGGGCCGAAGACATCTGCTGTGCATAGAAAGTCGGCATACCCCAAACCTGTCCCGAAGTGAAAAAAATTTGTCCCTGATCCCAGCCGTTGTCATTTTGCAAATAGGGTTGAAGAGCATTGGCCGCACAGGTGGTCAGAATAAAATCACCATGGCGACGAACCACATTCTGAACAGTAGCATGCACAATGGCGCGCTGAACGTTGTGCAGATTACCGTTTTCTTCGAAAATAGCACAACGCATACTTGTCTTCGGATTCCATTTCAGGAATTTAGCTTTCATATCCGTCAACTCCCGGTCTATATTTACGTGACTGCCAAGATCATCCGTCCAAGGATGGTAATCCCAATAGGCTGCTTTACCATCAAGTGCTTTAAATACTTTCTCCATATTAGGTGATTCGGGACGCCACCAGGCAGAATGAATAAACTGCACTTCCGGATCCTTGGCATGAACAGCCTCATAAATATCATTAAATCGATCGATATAATGCTGATAATCGGCTTCAATATCTCCCCAGATAACTTCTTCATTTCCAATTTCCAGATATTTTAACCCGTAAGGCTCAGGATGTCCGTTCTCTGCACGCTTCTTACCCCACTTCGTATCTACCGATCCGTTCAGGTATTCGATCATATCCGCCATATCCTGCGCCGACTCTTCTACATTCACTGCATAAGCAGGCATAAATCCGGCTTTCTCACAAAAATGAAGGAAATCCTCAATTCCGAAACCGTTGGTAGAATACGTATACCAATGACCTTTATAAGGAGGTCTTTCCGCACGGTCTCCAATCATCTTCTTAAAACGGTATTCAGGTGCATTGACCATGGTGCCGCCATAGCGGAGAAAGCGTAAACCCTGATCCACCATTGCCTGCCCGATGTCATTACGCAGCGGCAACCCGCAAAACTGACGGTCCGCGCCGTTCATAAGGGTGACCATGTCTACCTGAATGCGTCCTTTCTCTTCCAGATAAATAGCAAGGCGTGCATTTTCATCGGTTTTATCAGGAGTTAGCTCAAACGTATATTTCTTCCAGTCACCGGCATTGGCCCGAATGCACTGCACAGCATATTCTTTTTCACCATCCACACTCTGCAAGGCTACCCGGACTTCTGCTTTTCCCTTTAAATAAAGGCTGCCGGTCTTTTTCTCTCCCTGACGTACAGATATTCCCCAACGATTCAGGCTCCGGTTAGCAATACCCACTTTACCGGTTCCTACCAGATACTCTATCTCCTGCGCATACCGGCCATGAAAAGGTTTATCTGCAATTTGTTTGTAAACAGCAGCGGCAGTCAGGTCAGCAAAAGCATCCCACATCCCGCTGACTTGTGGAGTTGCTTTGGTCAACAGCTTGACAGGAGTATTGCTTCCGATAGTCAAACTACGATAAGATACATCGGCTCCCCAGTTTCGGAAAGCGACTTTCCCATTACGCAAACCGGTATCCCGATCTTCGAAACGCAACACCTCACAGTCATTCAGCAGAATCACCAGTTCATCTCCATCCAGTTTCACTTCCATACGGTTCCATTGCATCGGATCTACATCTACCGGAGTCGTTTTCAACTCTTGCCAGTTATGCAAGTGTTTCCCTAACAGCAAGCGCTTTCCATCAGCAAACAGACTGACCTCATATCCATCGAAGTTATCGGCTCCGCCTCCATATTCACCGACACGCAGTAAAAGTCCGGCATTGTTGGAGGATGAAGTACCGTTCGTAAATTTAAGATCGACCCCGACCGTTCCGTCGGAAAGCTGCGTGTCATCATATACCAATTTTGCTCCCGGATGTGCCTGTACGGAAAGTTGGCCATCTTGTAGTTTCCACACCCCTTCACAACGGGTAAACCCGATAAAATTATCCATGGAAACAGGTTCTTCAAAACTCTCGCCGAAAATTTTCTGGTCATAAAGACCACCGTAAATCTCATGATTTACGTCTTCCATACAAGCTCCGTACAAATAGGGAGTTATTTTATTTTCAACCTTACCGGCATCCACCCGGATAACGGCATCTTGTGCCGCCAATGATGAAGCAGACAATGCCAAGGCTAAAAGACAGTTTATTTTCATGTTGTAATTGTGTTTATGTTCGTTCATGTCATTTATTTGCGGGCATCCAAACGACATAGCCTTTATCCTGACGATTGCCCAGAGCATAATAAGGAATAGCCGAAACCGACACTTTCTTTCCTGTCTTATCCAGTGCCTGGCCTTTAATTACATTAACTCCATTCAGCAGTTCTTTTTCAAAAGTCATCGATAAAGGAGCGCGCGTATCGAGTCTCAGATCAGCCACCCCTTCATTGTCACATCCTTCCAGGCAATATACAAAAGGACCGGCAGCAATGGCCACCTTATTTTGCAGATCCGCTACAGCTTCATTGGCCGTTACCAACCGCGGCTGAACAGGTAATGTCAATTCTACTCTATCTCCCTTTTTCCACTTCCGCTGAATTTCGGCATATCCTTTAAATATTTTCATTGCGATAGATTTGCCGTTTACTTTCAGATTGACAGCAGACTTCACTTCCGAACGATACAAATCGTATGGATTCTCGACTCCCTGTGCCCATCCCGGGATCCGTACTTTTAATAAAAAAGTTTTTTCTTTCTCCGGTTCAACAGTCATGACAACAGAACCATCCCATGGATATCCGGTCTTTTGCGTCAACCGTATCCGACTCTGATCCGATAGGCTCAGTTCCGTTTCACTGCCGATAAAGAGGTTTACATAGATATCATCCCCCTTCTGTGAATAGATAAATCCGGGCATTGCGGACATCATTTTCAAGAACATGGGCGGACAGCAAGGACAATCATGCCATCCCCAACGGGCGTGCTTGGCGGAATTCAACGGATTCTGATAAGTATATTGTGTACCCGAAAGAGAAATGCCTGTCAGGACATTATTATATAAAGTACGTTCCAGCTCGTCCATATATTTAGCATCACCGGTCAGTTCATTCATTCTCTGGCTGAAAAAGCCGGCACCGACAGCAGCACAAGTTTCCAGATAAGCATCCGTAGGCAAGAAATAATCAGGCCCGAACTTTTCGTCAAAGTGAACAGCACCTACCCCACCGGTGATAAACATACGTTTACCAATCATATTATCCCATAAACGGCTGACGGCAGCTATATACTCCGGTGAACGATTTTCAAGTGCAGCAGCCGTTGCTCCGGTAGCAAACAAGGTGGCACGAACAGCATGCCCCTCGATTGTCTTCTGCTCGAAAAGCGGAATAGAATCCTGTGCATAGTCTCCCCATGACGGACGGGTATGATTGCCAAACTCAGGAGCCTCGTATTTCCGGTCGCGTATCCATTGTTCGGCAGCAGGGTTACCCCATGTCCCCCACAACGGGAATCCGCAATGTTTTCCTCTACCTTCGATCCAGAATTCAGCCAACCTGAGATATTCCCGCTCAACTACCGGAACATTGATCTGTTTCTTCAGTCCCGGATTGTCTCTATATAAGGTATACAGTTTCACCAAAGCCTCTTCCGGACCCGAATGTGCAGGAACCACATTCTTTTTAGGAAAAGTCCCCATATATTCAGCCATCAAATTGGCACAGCGAGTTGCCACTTCCAGTAATTTTGTTTTTCCGGTCGCATTATAATAGTGTACGCCCGCTTCCACCAACATACCGGCGTTGTATACATCGTGTTGCCAACGGAGCATTCCTCCCCGCTCTCCCCACTGATGGTCGGCTTCCATCAGTTGAGTGTAAGTATCGATATACCCGTTAGGTTCAGACGCCTGTGCCACAGCAATCCGATCGATATATCCGTCCACCCGTTTTTCCAAAGCCGCATCCGATTGCCTTGCCATCAGGTCTGCCACTCCACGGATAGTCTCGTAAACAAGCCCATCGAACCAGGGAGCTCCTGCATGCCGTCCGATATTGCGTTCACCTTTCGCCACACGATCGAAGTTTTCGAACGTATTACAGAATTCTCCCGGATGTTCCAGATGCTTTCCTTCAAACTTATCGAAAACATCGTTTACCGTCACTTTCTGCCAAAGATTCAATTTGGGTTTCCAGAATGTATCTTCTATTTTCACTTGGTTTACTTCCGGAAACCGAATACCGGAGCTCCCTTTATCAGACGGCCCTGCCGTCAAACTTCCGGTTGCAGTCATTGCAAGTAGTACCGGAAACATAAATCTGTACGTTCTCATTGTTTTATTTTTAGTTTGTTGTTTCTTCCGCTCCTTTTTTTGCCTGTGAATCTTTACAATCCGAGCAACAGTGCAAAGATAATGAAACCTATCGTAACTGATACGAACTGGTATGTATTTTTATTATGTTACAAAACATATACGATATCCGGACAGTAGCTGTACCCTTTTACGTTTTTTATCCTATCTTTGCAGCACCAAAAACAAAAGTATGAAAAGGAACGAATCAAAATACAAACAGGTAGTAAACCACGTAATAGACGGTATCAATAACGGTAGTTATAAGAAAGGTGACTGGATTCTCTCTATCAACGAATTCAGGAAAAACTATAATCTATCCAGAGATACGGTATTCGCCGGTTTAAGCGAACTGAAATCAAAAGGAATCATTGATTCGACTCCGGGTGTAGGTTATTATATAGCAACGACCCGCATCGCACAAAAGCTGAATATATTCCTTCTTTTCAACGAATTCAATGAATTCAAAGAAGATCTTTACAATTCATTTATTTCATCCATCAGGAAAACCGCCAATGTAGATCTATATTTTCATAATTACAACCGAAAGGTTTTTGAAACTCTGATCAACGAAGCCAATTATAAATACACAACCTATATTCTGATGCCCGGTAAATTCACTAATATAGCCCCACTATTGGAAAGCCTATCGGGTCGTGTCTTTTTACTCGACCATTTCCATCCCGAACTGGCCGGAAAATACTCTTCTGTCGCACAGAATTTTGAAAAAGACACCTACGAAGCCTTGGTATACGGACTTCCCCACCTAAAGAAATATGATCATATCATAATGGTTCAGAAAGAAGAAAAAGAACCGATCGAGCGCTATAACGGGCTTTGCGCATTCTGTGAAGAATACCATTTCACGCATGAATATACCGACTCCGTCCGGAACAGGGAAATCAGGCAAGGGGAAACCTTCATGGTCGTTAATGACCGGGATCTCGTCGACCTGCTTAAACAGGCCCAACTACAGAATTTCGCACCGGGAAAAGACTTCGGAATCATTTCTTACAATGACACCCCGCTTAAAGAAATATTGGCCGGAGGAATCACCACTTTGTCTACCGACTTCAAACAAATGGGACAAACAATGGCTTCACTCATTACACAAAAAGAAATAAAGACCATCGAGAATCCCTGGAAGTTGGATATCCGGAACTCACTTTAATGTCCGGATTTCATATACCAACCCTTTTTTTAATATTTGAAAGATCACACAGAGGCATACCAATACCCTGCATTAAACATCAATTATTCATATACTTCTGTGTGATCTGTGCCAATTTCTAACGTATTTCCAACTGAAATACATTGTTGAGACCGTATCGCTACTTCGCCGCAGCGATCATTTCCACAAAGTTACCATCCCGATCGAACCTGACCTGTGATCCGTCTCCCAATTTATAAATCCACCCCTCTATGCTATAAGAAGAGAAATACATATTGAGGTCATCCGGAAATTGATGTCGCATATATCTGTATGTTTTCTCGGAAATGCTCAATTCTATTTTTTCTTTTCCAAGAAAACCTCCCTGGGAATCAAACATCAGTCCGTCACCATTCGTCAACTCCACCAAAAATGAAGCTGCAACCGAACGATCGACTCTCGTAATTTCGGAGTTCGAATGTGCCGAAATATATTCGGTAATCTTTTCAGGAAGCGATGCTACCAGCTTTTCAGGAAATGCAAATCCGTTCCCATCTATATTCAACCATTCGCTGGCATCTTCGTTGACAAGCATATTAAATCCGTTCGGCAAACAGACCTTGAAATTCAAAACATCCGTATGAAGCGGATGACTGATGGAAATGGAACGCAGTTTGCCAAAGTACTCTTCAGCCAAAGCTTGTGCCTGCATCACAGGTACTACTATCGGTTTACTTTCCGGATCGATAGTCACATACACCGTCTTGCTGACCTGAATGGTATAACAGGTACCCTCCAAACGAATGTAAGTAACTTGTGCAGCCGGATAATCCCGATACAATTGTTCGGTTACTTTTGCAGGTAAAGTCTCCAGAATCGAAACCGGCAGCAACTCTGTACCTCCATTCACTTCTGTCCACTGACCACGATCATTCAGCACACATTTAAATCCATTCTCCAACCAGAATGAATAGCCGGCAGTAACATTCTCATTCGGAATGTGCTCCACCACCGCCTGGAAAACTCCATCAGGAAAATACGTTGCAACAAAATCACGTACAGGTTGCGGCACTCCGGATTCATCTTTTATATCCATTTCATAGCCGATACACGTTCCGTCATAATAGAACGCTATTTTCTTACCGCTACTTAACAACACACAATCCCCATAACAGGCATTCTCTATACCGATAAACGGATCATCGGGAAAAAGTTGCTGTACATATTCAATAATCTTTCCCCAAAGAGAGTCTAAGGACCCGGGTAACTTTTGATCCGGAATCATCAATCTTTTCCATCCTCCATTTTCACTAAATTCCACTTTAACTTCATTGGGAAAAACAACACGATAAAGCAACCGGGCATTTTCCTGATCGGTATTCGTTCTTTCTATTTTCTCCGGAGTTTGTCCCGGAAAGTAATTAGATAAAAAAGATTGTGCAGTGCCCGGCAGTTGATTCATTTCGATTGTACCGGAAGATTCATTCTCCTCCGAACAACTGCCCAGAAACGGAAGTAATCCGAATAAGAAACATAAGTAAAGGACAGGATAAAAAGATTTCATAGTTGCGTGGTTTTTATGTTTCAGACAAAGTTAACGGAAAGGTCTGAATATAAGCACATAGAGGCGTTAAACTTCTTTAAGGGGCAAGTCAAAACGAGCACAACGCTTACTCCAGCTCCCCTAAAGCCCCAACATAAAACACAAAGGACAGCTGTCAGGACCGACAACCTTTGTTTATATCTATATGCCTATTTATTAAATTTACCTCTCTTCCACATCAAAGGGGCGGATTTAAGATCGATAATTTTTAGGAATTGATAAAATTATGTAAGTTTGTAAACAGAATAATGAATTCCTCTCCAATGAAAAACATCATAAACAAAATCAGGCAGTTATACCCGGTTTCGGATGAAGCGCTCCAGGCATTACAGGCAAACATGCAGGTAAAGTATTATCCCAAAGATACTTATATAGTGCAATCGGGAATAACGGATCGCCTGGTTTATTTCATCGAAGAAGGTGTCACCCGTTCTGTATTTCATCACAACGGGCAAGATACCACCACCTGGTTCAGCCAAGAAGGTGACGTTACTTTCGGCATGGATTCGTTATATTATAAACAGCCGTCCATAGAGAGTATTGAAACCCTTTCGGATTGCAAAATCTACGTTCTCCATATAGACGAACTGAACGCCCTTTACGAAAAGTATATCGATATAGCCAACTGGGGAAGGATCTTGCATCAGGACGTCAACAAAGAACTCAGTCACATGTTTGTGGAAAGACTCCAGCTTTCTCCCAAGGAACGATACGAACAGTTCAACAGGCGCTACCCCGGACTGATCAATCGGGTAAAGCTGAAGTATGTCGCTGCATTTCTGGGTATTTCCATTTATACACTCAGCCGGGTACGCGCTAAAAAATAGCTCCCGGCCGGTCTTTTTTGCTTTTAAGCAAAAGAACTTCATTTTGCAAGCCGTATCTTTGCCATCTGAAAATATTAACTAACTAATAAAACACAGATGTCGAATATCTCTTCAACAGTTTTTGCAGATACCAAGCCGCATTATCATCTACTGGACGGGCTCCGGGGAGTAGCCGCTCTTATGGTTATATGGTATCATGTATTCGAAGGCTATGCTTTTGCCGGTGGTACCACTATCGATACCTTCAACCACGGATATTTAGCAGTAGATTTCTTCTTTATCCTTTCAGGTTTCGTTATCGGTTATGCTTATGATGATCGTTGGGGTAAGAATTTCACCATGAAAGATTTCATTAAACGCCGTTTGATACGTCTTCATCCGATGGTAATCATGGGTGCCATAGTGGGTGCTATCACATTCTATATCCAGGGTTCTGTACAATGGGACGGAACACATATCGGCATATCGATGGTGATGTTGTCTCTTCTTTGTACCATCTTTTTCATCCCTGCAATGCCGGGTGTAGGTTACGAGGTTCGCGGCAATGGCGAAATGTTCCCATTGAACGGCCCCTGCTGGTCATTATTCTTCGAGTACATAGGCAATATCCTTTACGCTTTGTTCATTCGTCGTCTGTCAAATAAAGCGTTGACCATAGTTGTAGTATTACTGGGAGTAGCATTGGCTTCATTTGCCATCTTCAATGTCTCGGGTTATGGAAACATAGGAGTCGGCTGGACACTGGACGGTGTAAACTTTATAGGCGGATTATTAAGAATGCTTTTCCCCTTCTCCATGGGTATGCTCTTATCGCGTAACTTCAAGCCCATGAAGTTGAGAGGTGCATTCTGGATATGTACCCTTGTAATGATCGCCTTGTTCGCAGTGCCTTATTTGGAAGGAACGGAATCAATCTGCACAAACGGCATTTATGAAGCATTCTGTATTATCATAGCTTTCCCCATCCTGCTTTGGATAGGAGCATCGGGAACCACCACGGATAAGAAGTCAACCCAAATATGTAAATTCCTGGGAGATATATCTTATCCGATCTATGTGATACATTATCCATTCATGTATTTGTTCTATGCATGGTTGATCAAAAATCAACTTTTCACATTAGGAGAGACCTGGCAAGTTGCCTTATGCGTTTACGCATGGAACATATTGTTTGCTTATCTATGCTTGAAGCTATACGATGAACCGGTACGAAAATATCTGGCTAAACGCTTCCTGAATAAGAAACAATAATATGTACTTGCTCTATATAAGTAGCGCCATAAACATAAACACATAGCTGAGATAGAAGAGTTGCAGTGAAATCACTTTAAGGTAGGCCTTAAGTGAATTCACTGCAACTCTCATTATGGAAGAATCCAATCTCGGAAAAGGCATTTGATGATTGCATAAATTGTTCAACCGGAACTTCCGAGAGTCCGAACAATACATTAGTCAGAATATTCTTCAGCAAGATTCAGCTAATACCTAAAGTTCAAACTTCAGCACATCACTCCCTCCTTCTTCCGTTATATTCAGTCCCAATACATATCTACCGGATGGAGCAACAGCAATTCTTTCCAATTTTACATCTGTCTGATAGATGGCAACCGGAGCACCTTGCCAGGTAAAGACCATAATCTTTGATTTACCCGAAGTACCCGGGAAACCGTTATAAAGGGCATAAAGATAATTGGGAGTACCACAAAGAGAAATGAAATATTTAGGTGCATTCGGAAAATCAAGAAACTCAGGGTCATACTCCGGGGATTTCAACTCTTTCCCTATCACTATTTCTTTCATCAGATTTCCTTTTAAATCATAAAAACAGAGAGAGTTCAGATTCAGCAATCCCATACAAGCTGCCTTTGCATCTTGATTTACCATTAAACAACTTTCGTATAGATAAGATAAATGTCCTTCCGGATATCCGGACCTAATATCACGATGATAATCCACAGTCTTAACACGGGCAGTATGCTTATCATAAATGAAAAACAAACCATGCTGCATATCTACATCAATGCCATATACACAAGAGTCTGTTTCATTATAATCCCTGACTACAGGCATCTCCGGCAATTGTTGTGCCTCAACGACAGAAACAGCGACAGGAGCGGGAGATGCTGCCGAATGAATCGCAACAATCTTTTTATTCCAACTATTCAACTCAATGAACGATAGCTTTCCTTTGCCCTCTCTGCCTATCGATTTCTCAAAAAAAGGAAAAAGAAAATCATCCGGGCCCTCTCCTTTCATCCCCAATCCGACAAGAGCAGGAGGAATTGTAGCAGTGAAGATCTTTAATAATGTATCATTACGTGTGTCCAAAAAAGCACAAAAAGAATCAGTTACACACAAATCATAGAAAATATTCAATCCTTCTTCTTCCGGCAAGTAGATTTCGTATTGAAGAGTATCCGTACACGTATCAGGAATATACACGGTTAACTTTTCCTGTTCCGATCCGCAAGAGATCATTACTATCGTTGCCAGACATATCAATAAGAGTTTAACCATAATCAAATCTTTTTCATAATAATCAGTTTTAGTTCATTAGTCTGACAAAGATAATAACTACAAACATATCCTTAAAAGAAAATAACAATAAATCCGGTACAACAAAGGATGCATTAGAAAGAAATAACTTCTGAAAAGATCACTTATATTTTTGACAGTTTGCTAAACAACCCTTCTCAGGTTTGATTATTTCAGCACATTAGTCGGGTTCGTACTAAAAATCGTCTCTATTTCATTTTTCCGTTTATCATATTGCAGGAATCCTGATGTTTTCACAACACAATGAACACCCAAAGGAGAAAGTAAGAGTACTCGTGTTTGTTTTTCGCAAAAATAAAGCGCTTTTGGAAAGTCAGAGAGTAGTCTTCTGTGCTTGTCAACCAGAAAAAGAAGGAGCAAAATAATCTCTCTATTATGGAACAATATATGTAATCGTGCAAAACATTAAGAGATTTTCAAAAAAGAAGTAAGCATTTTCAGAAATTGCTTACTTCTTTTAGAGTAGATACTTACTTCTTTTGTACCAGATGCCTACTCCTTTTCTAGGAAATGTCGGCTTCAGAGTCCAAAAAGCCCGGCTTTTCGTTGCATTCACCCCGACTATCACCCTCCTATCCTTCCGGTTGAACAGAAAGGAAGGAAGAGGAAGTTATCAAAAAAGGCATTTTAAATACTTTTTGAAAGCTGATACAGATAAATAGAATCATACTATCAAATCGCTTTCTCTGCCTTACTTTACCAGCTCTGCAGTAACATAATCTTTGCTATATGTACATGATAAACGATACGAAACTTTCCCTCTTTATCTTTAAACATAGTGTTATACCCTACACCCTGCAAAAGCGCCGGGATTCTGCAAGATAAGATTTTCATCGTATTTGGTCCATTTGCCGATTATATCGGTTGCCGTAGCACAGCCTACCCCATAGAACGGACTTTCAAAGCTATTGCCGGAATAAGCCATATAGTACAGCTCCTTATGTTTAAACACATATGGAGTCAAAGAATAATCAAAATCAAATGAGAGTGAATCAACCCGATACAGTCTAGGATTATCAAACTCTTTACATTTCACATGTAGGTCTCTAACTGGAATATTAGCTATCAACATAGCCATTTTAATTTTACTTTGCTTTTTAGAGCAATCTAACTCAGAAATCAAGAAGTTAAGACAGTCTCTACAAGAATAAACAGAAAATCTAACAATTAATAAACTATCTTCAAGAATCTCCCTTATTTTCATAGACGAGTTCTAAGAGTCAATGATTTTTTATCCAAATCAAACGATATACTTCTATTTTTGATTGAAGTTATCATCCATTTTAAGGTCATATATCTAATATTTTTTTATTAAACACACAAAGTGAAGGATTTTTCTCAAGATTACCCTTATCTTCAAAAGCTATAACAATATCATCTCCTAGAATCTTGAAGAAAGAGCATTCTTTTAGTTGCATTTCATCTGTCAAAATTGCAAATATTTCTGATTTCTTTGTTTTCTCACTATATCTACATAAGTAAACACGATCATACCACATAAATGTAAAATATATATAATATCCATCTATCTGATAGAATCTTGCGACAGAAGCGCAGCTTTGATTTTCCGGCTTATTTAAATACATTATTCGAGCATATATATCTTTAGCTCCCTCCTCTTCAGGTATCGCATAAGTACCAAAATCTATTTTATACTCAGGGACAAGAAAATTATCTGTTACGGTAAAAAGGGTATC
This sequence comes from Bacteroides fragilis NCTC 9343, assembly GCF_000025985.1. Classification (NCBI taxonomy): domain Bacteria; kingdom Pseudomonadati; phylum Bacteroidota; class Bacteroidia; order Bacteroidales; family Bacteroidaceae; genus Bacteroides; species Bacteroides fragilis. Next base: position 360,585 of record NC_003228.3, on the reverse strand, counting down.
CTTCAAGGGCTCCCAATACAACACTCTCCGACCTTCTTCTCCTACAAAAAAAGCATCAGGAAAATGGATACCATCATTCATGAAACGTCCTTTCACGATTTGCTGAGATGAAAAGTCTTTATTCCAGAAGCTTAGCACTGGCATTTTACGATAATCCCCCCCAAATCTATTTGTACTTAAGTAACGTTCCGTTCCAATCGGAATTATCATTGAAGGAGAAGGAGCATCTTCATCCAAAAGAACCTTTTGAACTCCCATAAACTTACCATTTATATCAAAACGTAGTATTTGCTGTTTATCTTGATCAAAAATACATACCTCCCCGTCCTCCATAAACATACATCCAAAACTTAAATACTCACCAGGCCCCTGCCCTTTACATGATATATTAAAAAGAAAATCACCCTTATCATTAAAAACATAAGCATTATCTCTTGACCATATAAAGTAACGGTCATCTTGCTTGAATAAAGCGCAAATATCATACAATAAAGAACTATCCACAGTTTCTAAATTTATTATTCTTGATGCAGATATTTTCACTGTATCGATATGTGATAAGTCTACTTCTATCCTTTGGGTAACATTTTTCTGTTCTCTTTGGCAAGAGAACAGAAAAAACAATAATCCCAAGGACAATATTACTATTTTCCTCATACACTTTAATATTTTTCACAAGTACAACGAATACCACAACAAGCATAATAACCAGTTTGACATGAAACATCGCATGCTGCACTAGCTCCCCCTCCTTTTATATCTATTCCACCACTTATAGAACAAGAGGTAGCCCCTCTACCACCATTATAGCAATAATTCGAGCCATCAGCTTCATAAACTGTAAAAGTCTCAATACCATTGTTATGCAAAGGGATAGGCGAATTCTTCTGCTGTGTCATTGCAACAAATACATTAGTAAATCCCAATACAGCAGCAATAAATACAAATTTTTTCATTTTGTTCTTTTTTAATTAGTTTGTATTTTTCCAAACCAATATATAAATAGTAGCAAAGTAGTATTTTTTTTAAATTTTCTGAATACAAAGATCAGTAAAACAAAAAGGGGAAAGGGATAATTACTGGTCAATAAACAGTAAAATACAGCCAAAATCAGAAAATTAGACCAATATTACCTGTAATGTAACAGCAGCAAAAATTATTTACCAAATTTTACTATTCCACAAAACATATCCATGTTATTTTTCTCTCAATCCTGACAGTATATTAAACAAAAATAGAAATACAAAAACAATATATATTCAATAGCTATTACAAACTAAAGACACCCCATATAGATATATCTGGGTGTAGCCCCAACAACAAAAGGGTGTAGCCTCACCATATAGATAGCTACACCCTTTTTATCGAACAACAGATTCTCCGGATTCATCCATCCGTTTTACGCCTATATCGATTTCTACCCCCCGGTTTATTCGACCAATTCCGCAGCAATATATTCCTTGTTGATCCGCATGCGGTCTATACCATCCACTTTTTCAAAATAGACCTTACCGATGTACATGCCCCGTGGATGAATATGCTCTTTATCTTTATGCGCATGATAAACAATGCGAAGTCTGCCCTTTTTATCCTTGAACATGGCACTATGCCCCACTCCCTGCAAATTCCCCGGTTTCTGCAAAATCGGATTTTCCTGGTATTTGGTCCATTCCCCCATGATATCCGTAGCGGTGGCACATCCGATCCCATAGAATGGGCTCTCAAAGCTGTTACCGGAATAAGTCATGTAATACAATCCGTTATGTTTAAGCACATAAGATCCTTCATTCACACGCGGCCACACTTCTTCCCATGCCTGCGAAACATGAATGCAAGGACGCATCGTCTCCGTTTTAATCGTCATATAATCGTCCTCCAATTCCGCTACCCATACGTTATTGCCATCATTGAAGCGAACGAAGAAAAGATAAGGTTTTCCATCTTCATCGATAAACAGGGAGCTATCGATCATCTTCTCGCCAGCAACCATCGGTTTCTTCTCGTTCTGCCTGAACGGACCTAACGGAGAATCGGCTATGGCCACACAGATGTGTTCGTCTGCCGTATAATACATATAAAACTTCCCGTCGATCTCGTAAATCTCCGGTGCCCAGAAGCGGCTATCCGCCCAAACATCATCTTTATGAAGTGCCAGCCCGTGCAGTTTCCACTTCCTGAGATCTTTTGATGTATACACTTCAATACCGTCGGCCGCATGCGTTCCGTAAGCATAATAAGTTCCATCGTGCAATAGAATAAAAGGATCGCCCAACGGAACCGACTTTGTCACGGTTTTTGTTTTTGACCTGTTTTTTGCTCCGGCAACTCCTGTATAAGAGCAAAACACAATCAGCAGCCCCAGCAGCCATACTCCGGTACTAATCTTTTTCTTTCCCATAATATAATCTTTTTTCAATATAATACAATCATTATTTCATCCGGTCTTTAGTAAACTGAAACCAATCCAGTTTCAATAGGTTCTCGGTACCGGTCTTACCTTTGAACAGCAGATACAATTTCTCCTGCCGCCCTCTCGCAATCCGTTCAAGAGACGTTGACTTGATTTCCCAGGATTGGTCGCCACCCGTATTGCCCACTTCGAGCACTCCGATAGGTTTTCCCTTCAAGGAACCCAGATAAACCTCTATCTTCCCGCCTTCGGTACCTGAAGCAACTTTAGCTGTAAACGTGCCTGCCCCTTTGCCTAAATCTACATTCCGGTAGAGCAAATAATCGTTATTATCGATCTGCCCCATGATAAATCCGTTCTCGGCCGCATTCTTTTCAAGAGCTATCCCATATAGGTTATGGAAGCTTTCCGCCTTAAAAATACGGTTCAGGTCATCCGACCGATCTTCTCCAAAAACTTTCAATTCAAAAATACTTAATGCATTTTCGGCATTCTTCTTGTCCAGCCCGTCTGCTCTCAGGGGGATGTCAACCCCTTCCAGAATGGTCAGACGGATAAACCTTGCTTTCACCGGAGAATTGCCCGGCTTCGTATCCGTCACCGGAGATTGTCCGACACCGTCCGTACTCCGGTCTGCAAACACTTTCCACAAATGACTGCCGGAGGCTGCATCCAGACTGCCGGCTTCTTTCTGTGACAAATATTCGAGTTTATACTTGTAAGTACGGCTTGTAAACTCAAAAATTGTCTCTATCTCATCCACTTTACACTCGCTGCCCAAATCTACAATCAGCCAAGGCTTATGTGCACCGACTCCGGGATCCCAATGGGTCCCGTAATTCTCGTCTACGGCAAAGTTACCGGCATAACAGAATGAAATGCCGTGTGTACGATAGCGGGGAGCAAATTCCGAATCATCATACACCCTCGCCGAAGAGGTCAAGGTCTGCTTTCCTAAAGCAAGATTCGTACGATGATCGCCCGGAACATCGGGAGCAACCGTTACCCCCTTGTGGGTTGGAGTAATGGGACGGATACTTCCATCCTCATTAAAGAAAACTTCGTCGATACAAGTCTGCCGTTTACTGTCTACAAAAGGATAATGTTGCCGATGATAAGCAATAAACGTACGCCCTCCGTAACAGAACATCGAATGATGTCCGGGACCCAAAATCCGATTGGCATCATCACGTTGCAATACAGGAACAGTCATAGACCGGTTGATCTCCCGGTAAGGCCCCGTGATCTTATCGGCTACGGCATATCGGACATTATAATTCTCACTACCGTTAAACGACCACATCAGGTAGTATAAATTATTTCTCTTAAAAATAAACGAAGCTTCAAAAGCATTTTTTATCTCTTCTATCTGCGTATAGTGGTAAGTGCCGATAAATGGATTGGAATCGCTTTTGGCGAATACCGGATCACTGTTGTCAATATAGATCTTTCCGGCCTCATCGAACTTCAACTTCATAATCTTAAAGTGCCAGGAGTCAGTTACAATATACATCGTCCGGTCATCATCCATAAAAAACTGTCCGTCATATCCCTTGAAAAGCATCTTACCGGGAGCTGCCCCATTGGCATCTTCCCACGGCCCCAAGAGGTCGTCCGCCATACCGACAAAGGTATTCGAAGCAATGCTATACATCAGATAATACTTCTTTGTATCCGGATTGTATTCGATACTGGGAGCCCATACACACAAGGTCCCGGCATAGTCCGTCCATGATTTTGGGAAGGCGATCACTTCATTCTTCCATTCCTTACAGTCCTTGGAGTACCACATCTGGGCTGGATACACATTTTCACCACCCGCTCCGTCATTGGTTCCGAAAGCATAAAAAGTCTTGGTCCGGTCATCATAATAGAAAGATGCGTCTGCCAGATAAGCAGGCACAGTCGGATTTCCCGTCTGCATCGAAAAGACATTCACATCTTCCGGTTCAGTCCCTATATCCTTGACGGTCAAAACAAAGTCTTTAGTCAAAGCCACGTCTCCCTTCCGGACCGTTGCTGTCAGGGTTGCCTTCTTGTTTCCGGTTCCCGCATCGGGGCGGTAAAGCTTTCCACTGTCACTGATGTACTGCCCCTGAGCCGAGCTCCACGAGATGGTAGTACCGCTCTTACCGGACGAAGGCAACACAAGGTCGGTGGTTACCGCCGACAAATCGCCCAACGAAAGTCCGTCCCTGTCTTCCTGCACCAACCGCCCGTCCGCTACCGATGCAAGTTCGTATACCTGCCGGTCTGTCAAGGCATAGTCATACAACCTGAAATCATCAATCCCGCCATTCAGATATGGATCGGGCCAGGTCGGCCGGCCAATGTAATTATCGGTCGTATTACCTAACAATGAAGGATTCACGGTGAAGTCCGTCTTTATTTCAGCTTTCACTCCGTCTACATAAAGAGTGCCGACACTCCCTTTCAGAGTGAAAGCAAGATGATGCCAGGCGTTAGCCGACAGTTTACCTTTCTGACGGGTATATGCAATGCGTTCTTCCTTGTCGGTATGATTTCCACTCTCCTGTGTCTTCGTCATAACCAGAGAAACGCCGTTCTCTTCATTCCCTCTTTGGGTTGTCAAAATCAGGTAACGGTCTGTTCCGCAAGCAAACGTGCACACCGTTTGGTTGTCAGACTGTTCATTCAGATAGACCCAGACAGACAAAGTGAAATCTTTCACATGTGCCAGGACTCCGTCCGGTAACTTGAAGTGTCCTTTGTTACTGAGTCTTGCCGCTCCCTGCTGCAGACCCGGCCCCCACTCCACCGTACCTCCGTTGATCCGGGCATCATATTTTGAGCCTCCTCTTCCACTGTTACGGGCTGTCTCTCCTCCCTGTTCATCGAAGTTGAATTGAAGGAAAGGAACTTGCTGCACCTGTCTTTCCGCCTGTTGTATCTGCTGCCCATACACAGGAACAGATAACAGGGTAAACGCCCCCAACAGGATCAATCCCGGAGAACAGGAAAAAGGGGATTTCCTTAAAGAATTTATAAACATAAGCCAATATCTGTTTTAAATATCACCAATATACCTATATGACACATTATTATCCAAGCGAAGCTTTACGCCTTGACAACGGCACCACCTGAAACCAGGTAAGCGAACGCCACAGCCACTCCATGGGACCATAGTAGAATCTCTTAATCCACCAATTGCTATAAGCAATCTGGATGACACAGAAAGCCGCTCCCAGCAAAAAGCTCTGCAAATAGTTGAACTCGACAGCAAAGTTCCCGCCAAAACCATAGAATAGGGAAACTCCGACTATCGACTGCGCCATATAGTTCGTCACACTCATTCGTCCCACCGGAGCAATACGGTCGAGCACTTTCTGCCCCTTATACCGATAATACAGCAAAGTGAAACCGCAGAAATAAACCATCATCTGTCCCAGATTGCCATACGTCTTGAAAAGAGTCTGTCCTACCCGCAACGCAAACCCGTCCACTCCCCATACCGGAAGCAGGAAGGCAACAGCATAAAATACTGCCCAGAAAGCCAGACAATAAGGTAAAAACAGACGACTGTACTTCACCATCTTTTCCTCACTTTTGTGAATACCCTGACGCCCGATCAGCATTCCGGCAATAAACAGTCCCAATAACTGGAGGTAACGGAAATTATTGAATACCCACAGGCATTTGGCCGACTGTCCGTCGAACGTATTGAAACTCAGTACATCCATCAGTGATCCATTGATAAAGACATCGGCCGCCCTTTCAAAAAGCCGGTCCATATAGGCTGCCGCAGCAGTCGGTTCGTTAGCCACATTGTCGCTGAGCAGAGATACAAAACTAATGACTGCCGGTATCTGCAGAAACAGCAAAACGCATAGCACCAGCAACCATCTGGTGGGAACTTTATAAAGAGGAATCAAGAAGACTCCTAATACGGCATAGACCATAAAAAACTCTCCCATATAGACCAATCCGTTGATATAGCCAAACAGGAACAATAAGGCAAGCCTCCAGAGGAAGCGTCCCCGGAAATCGACTCCTTTAGCTGCTTGAGACTCCATCTGCATGAAAAAGCTCAAACCGAACAAAAGGGAAAACATAGCGTATGATTTCCCGGAAAACAAAAAATAGAGTGAATCGTATACTGCCGTATCTATTGCCTGCCAGAAAGGAGACTCCACAACCGGAGCTAAAGTCAGGTCGAAACGCTCCATGCAATGCAAGAGCATGATGCCAATCAGTGCGAACCCCCGCAAGGCATCGATCGAATTAATACGCTTTTTAGGTGTGATCGTTTGTGTATGTGTCATGATATGAATTAAAAACAGGATATAAAAAGAGGCATAAGGATATAGAAGCAGATCTGCCAGACCCTATATTCCTTATGCCAATACAACTAAAAAAACGCTTGTGTTATTTTCCGTTATCTACCGAGAATTTGAAGATACAATGACTATTGTAGGTTTCACCCGGACGCAATACAGCCGAAGGCCATTCAGGTTTGTTCGGAGTATCGGGATACTTTTGAGTCTCCAGACAGACAGAAGCACGTTGATTGTAAGTAATACCTTTCTTTCCGGTCAGCGAACCGTCAAGGAAGTTTCCTGCATATACCTGAATACCGGGTTCGTCAGTGTATACATCGAGTACGATACCGGTTTTGGGTGATTCAAGAGTAGCGGCCTTACGGGTAATATCGCCTTTGGCATTCAACACCCAGTTATGGTCGTAACCATTACCGTTCTTCAACTGCACGAAATCGAAATCATTAATGCGTTTTCCAACCGGAGTCGGTGTGCGGAAGTCCATCGGAGTACCTTCCACTGTTACAATCTCGCCACTGGTCATAAAGGTACTGTCCACGGGAGTATAAGCATCGGCGTCGATAGTCAGCAGATGATCGGCATTGCTGCCTGCATCTCCGTCCAGATTGAAATAAGAGTGGTTGGTCATATTGACAATGGTCGGTTTATCCGTTTCTGCCTCATACTTGATATCGATGGCATTATCATCTGTCAGCTTCATAATAACCTTACAGGTGATATTACCGGGGAAACCTTCCTCGCCGTCTTTTGAAAGATAAGTCAACTCAAGTTCCTGCGGTCCCACCTGCTTGGCATCGTATACCTGATATTGGAATCCTTTCGGACCACCGTGCAGGCAATGTCCGTAGTTATTGCGCGGCAACTGGTATTCAACTCCATCTAAAGTAAATTTTCCCTGATTGATGCGATTGGCATAACGACCGATGCTGGCACCGAAGTCCGAAGGCTTGCTGATGTAATCCTGAATAGAGTCGAAGCCCAACACTACATCACGCATCACCCCTTCTTTATCGGGAACCATTACCGAAACAATACGTCCTCCAAAATTAGTGACGCAAACCTCCATGTTGTTCTGATTACGGAGTACATACAAATCGGTTTTCTTTCCGCCCACCTCAGTCTGGAAATTGCTCTTTACCAAACCGGAATCCGTAGTAGCCTTTTCTGTCTCTGCACAACCGGCTACAAAGAGGGCACCCAGTGCCCACATAGCTAATTTTCTCATTATTAAACTGTTTTGAGTTTTATTCACCACAGAGCGACACGGAGTCCCACTGAGTTTTTAGACAGATGAACAAAAGGACAAACTATTCTTTATTTGTTCATCTGTCTAAAAACTCAGTGGGACTCTGTGCTACTCTGTGGTGAATCTCATTCATTTCTGTTTCGTTATATTCTTACTGTATACTATTCAGCATATCCACTTTACCTTCATTCACCAGTTTCAGGATCAACTCACCGAACAAAGTATTCTGCCATGCAAACCAGGCACGGGTAAATTTCTCAGGATTGTCTTTATGGAAAGACTCGTGCATGAAGCCTGTACCTGCATCCGTATTCATCAGCATCTCGATGCACGACTTGATCTCCGCATCATCCTTGCTGGTGAAAGCTTTCATCATGATACTCATGGGCCATACCATATCGTATCCGATGTGTGGTCCGCCAATGCCCTCGCCTGCCTTACCTTTGAAGAAGTAAGGATTGTCGAGGCTCCATACAAAACGGCGGGTATTCTGATAAATCGGATCATCAATCGACACATCACCCAGATAAGGCATTGCCAGCAGGCTCGGAACGTTGGCATCGTCCATCAGCATGTGGTTACCAAAACCGTCCACCTCGAAAGCATAAATCTTTCCGTATTTGGGATGATTGTAAACGGCATATTTCTTCAGGGCTGTTTCCACCTCGTTTGCCAAAGCCTTGCATTCATTGGCCAAAGCCGTCTTTTTATTCACGGTTGTTAGTATCTCGGCTGCCTTGCGGAGTGAAGATACGGCAAAGAAGTTGGACGGAACCAGATACTGCAATGTCGTGGCATCGTCCGAAGGACGGAAAGTGGAAACAATCAGTCCGACAGGTTTCACCGGATTACCCAGTCCGTCGTTGGTCACTGTATCGAGAGCACGCTCTGTCTTACGTTGGAACTTATACGGACCCACACCGTCTTTGCGCTGTTGTTCCTTAAAAGTACGCAATATGTTGGTGATTGCCTGTATCCATTCTTCATCGAAGATACTGGCATCCCCTGTTGTCTTCCAGTACTGATAAGCCAGGCGCAACGGATAGCAAAGCGAGTCGATCTCCCATTTGCGTTCATGCAACTCAGGTTTCATATCCGTCAGGTCGCTCATCCATTCACCCCCTTTAGGACCATCATTGAACGCATTGGCATACGGATCGATATTGATACATTTAAACTGGCGGTTGATAACTCCGGCAAGCATCGTTTTCAGTTCCGGATCGGAATTGGCCAGTTGTACATAAGGCCATACCTGGGCCCCCGAGTCACGGAGCCACATGGCATGAATATCTCCTGTATATACAAAAGTATCGGGTTTGCCGTCTTTGCCTTTGCGGAAGTGTACGGTGGTATCCAGTGTATTGGGGAAACAATTGGTAAACATCCAGGCCAGCTTTGAGTTACGCAACAGTTTCTGTACACGTATGATTTCGTTTTCTACAGCCTGCGAACGGAACAGACGCTTAGCGGGTTCCGGACGGTTGTCTTTCTGAATAGCATCTGCCACACAAGTATAATGCGACAACATACCTTCAGCCTTCAGTGCTGAAGGCGCACAGAGCAGTGCCGCAGTAACGACACATGCTCCGATCATTTTCTTTGAATTTTTTCCTGGCATAATCTTGATTGGTTTTTATTAAGTAATCTGTTTCTGTCCAGCCTCAACGTACCTCTTTAGAGAACGAATACGGGAAATCCGACTCGCGTACTCCACGCTGTTTGTTCGGAGTAGACGACATTTTCATCGTAATCTTCGCTCCGTTCATCAGTTCTTTATGTGTCAGGTAGTTGCGAGTCAATGTTTTACCGTTTACGGTCATTGACGCAATGTAACGGTTTTCATCGCTATTGCCCGGTGCGCTGATCTGCACGGTCTTGCCATTCTCCAGATGCAGCTTCATCTGTTTGAAGTACGGCGTACCCATCACGTACTGATCCGTTCCGGGGCAAACGGGATAGAATCCCATAGCAGAAAATACATACCATGCCGAAGTCTGTCCGTTATCTTCGTCACCGCAATAACCGTCGGCATTGGGTGTATAGAGTTTATCCATCACTTCACGAATCCAATGCTGTGCTTTCCACGGTTGTCCCGAGTAATTGTACAGATACAGCATGTGCTGGATGGGTTGGTTACCGTGTGCATACTGTCCCATATTCATAATCTGCATTTCACGGATTTCGTGAATCACACCGCCGTAATAGCTGTCATCAAATACAGGAGGCAGGATAAAGACAGAATCCATCATCTGATTGAACCCTTGCTGTCCGCCCATCAGGTCGATCAGTCCCTGAGGATCATGGAATACAGACCAGGTATAGTGCCAACTGTTTCCTTCGGTGAAGGCATCGCCCCACTTCAGCGGATTGAACGGTGACTGAAATTGTCCGTCCTTATTCTTGCCACGCATCAGCTTATGCTCTTTATCGTACAGGTTCTTGTAGTTCATGGCACGCTGTGCATAAACGGCTATCTCCTCTTCGGGCTTGTTCAAGGCTTTACCCAACTGATAGATGCACCAGTCATCATAAGCATATTCCAGCGTACGGGCGGCATTTTCATTGATGCCTACATTATAAGGTACGTAGCCCAGTTGATTGTAATATTCATAACCGAGACGTCCGGTAGACGAAACCTGCGGATGAACAGCATTTGCACCGTGTTTCACAGCTTCCCAAAGAGTTTCTATATCGTAACCTTTCAATCCTTTCAGATAGGCATCAGCCACTACTGAAGCGGAATTGTTACCTACCATACAGCCCCTGTGCCCGGGACTTGCCCATTCGGGAAGGAATCCGCTTTCCTTGTAAGTATTTGCCAGTCCCTCCTGCATCTTTTCGTTCATCGAAGGATACATCAGGTTGAGGAACGGGAACAGGCAGCGGAATGTATCCCAGAAACCGGTATCGGTAAACATATATCCCGGCAGCACTTTACCGTTGTAGGGACTGTAATGTACCGGTTTCCCTTTGGCATCCAGTTCGTAGAAGCTTCTCGGGAAAAGTACCGAACGATAAAGGCAAGAGTAGAATGTACGGAGATGATCGGTATTATCGTCTTCCACCTCAATACGTCCCAGAACCTTGTTCCATTCCTGGCGTCCTTTGGCTGCAACAGCTTCCAGATTGTCTTTACCCAGCTCTTTCAAGTTCTGTTCTGCTTGCTCGGGGCTGATAAAAGAAGAAGCCACTCGTACGTTGACCGTCTCTCCGCGACGTGTAGAGAACCCGATGATACCACCTGCATGTTTATCTTTCGATTCCAGCTCACCCGGACGGATGTTGCCGTTGGTAACTGCTGCGGTAAAAGTGAACGGCTTATCGAACACCAGTACAAAATAATTCTTAAAGTTCTCCGGCACTCCTCCACTGTTCTTGGTTGTGTAGCCGATGATCTTGTTCTCTTCCGGAATCACTTTCACATACGAACCGTTGTCGAAAGCATCTACCACTACATAAGAGTCTTTACTCTCAGGAAAAGTGAAACGAAACATCGCCGCACGGCTGGTCGGAGCAATTTCGGTCGTGACATCATGATCGGCCAGATATACTTTATAATAATACGGTTTGGCAACCTCAGCTTTATGCGAGAACCAGCTCGCACGCTGATCCTGATCGAACACGACCTTTCCCGTAACAGGCATAATGGCAAACTGCCCGTAGTCATTAATCCACGGGCTGGGCTGGTGAGTCTGCTTAAATCCCCTGATTTTATCGGCATCATAGGTATAAGCCCATCCATCCCCCATCTTTCCGGTTTGTGCCACCCAGAAGTTCATTCCCCAAGGCATGGCAATAGCCGGATATGTATTTCCGGTAGATAAAGCATGCTTTGACTGGGTACCGACCAGTGGACTTACATAATCCACCGGTTCTGTCGTGCTCTTTGCAAAAGTGCAGAAAGCAGTACCCAATACGCCAACAAGTAATAGCGCTAATTTCTTCATGATATTAATAGTTTTAAATTCACCACAGATTACACGGACTAACACAGTTTTTTTAATCTTCAGTATCAATGGGAAAATAATTAACCTGTGAAAATCCGTGTAACCTGTGGACAGAATCTTATTTTTTCAACTTCTTCTCAAGCATCTTGATATAGTATCCGCCTACTACCGAACGAGCTTGGAAACCTCTCTGGTTCGGACGATCGGTAAATACCCAGTCAGACATCGGCACGCGATCGGTCGTCTCGTTCATGAACAGATAAACCGGATCGATAAACTTCTCGAATGTAGCTTTGTCCGGTGCCAGTGTAGCAGTCCACATAATCCAGTCGGTCTTGGTATAAGTTTCACGGTTATCCAGCGGCAATCCATATTGATTCTGTTTGCCAAGATAGTAAGCTATCTCTTTCTGTGCAACTGTTTCAGGGAATATCTGCAGATTCATCAGTTTATCCCATACCAGATTGTATTTCTGGCTCCATGTTCCGGGCTTGTCAAAAGTCAGGCGGTAGTGATCGCCGTCGTCTGCCATCTTCACCCATTCGGCAGCCATTTCTTTGGCTTTCTGTGTATATTTCTCAGCCACTTCTTTCTTGTCCAGCTTATCGGCCAGATAGCCATAAGACGCTACACCCAGGATGGCTTTGATAGACAGGTTGGCGTTGTGTGCAAAGTGTCCGGCAAAGTCGTCTGTACAAAGTTGATTTTCCGGATCGAGTCCATATTGAGCCAGATAATCGGTCCAGGTTGTCAATACATCCCAGTGTTTCTGCGCATAGTCGGCATTTCCTTCGACAATGGCGATGGCTGCACTCAAGATCAGCATATTTCCCGATTCCTCGATCGGCATATCTCCACCGTATGTCTGGCCGTTAGCCAACGGATAAGTACCTACATCATGTGCAGCGAACGGCTTATTCCATTTTCCGCTTTCGCTATAATAGAAGATGTGGTTCATCAGACCTTTTGCCAATTCCGGATTGTATACCAGGAACAAAGGAGCAGAAGGATAAGTGATATCCACCGTACCGATCGAACCGTTGCTGAAGTTCTCTTTTGAGAGGAACAGCAGGTCTTTATTGGGGGCTTCCACCAATTTGTGGGCAGCGATTGCCTGGCGATAAGCCAATGCACAGAGTTCGGCATACTTACGTCCGCCTACTTCAGTAGCTTCTTTCATCAGGTTAGCATCGAATGCAGCACATTTATCCATCACTGCATCATATTCCTTATCAGCTTTCGCAAACTGTGACTGAATGGTTTCGTTTCCATTGCGGTTCCAGTACGGACGAAGATTTTCACCGAAATACTGAATAGAGTACAAGTCATCGTAACCCAGCAGCAAGTGTCCTTCCGCTTTCTTCGTTTCACCCAGTGAGCGAACCAGTGCCAGCTTGTCACTTCCATCGGTCTTGGATGATGTCAATTTTCCGTCGATGAAACTCTTTCTTAGGGTCTTTCCCTCTCCGGTAGCGCATGAACTGTTCTCCTTATCGGCAGCCATGTAGAAGTATCCCCAGTCAATGCGGACATCATCTCCCTTTTTACCCAATATTTCCTGGTTGCGGCTTCCCGTCTTGAGGTATAGCAAATTACCTTCTGTAAAGCTTTCGGCTACAGCTTCCTGATGAGGCTGGTCGAGTGCCCACTGCGGTCCTGCTTCGAAATACAGTTCTACGTTATGTTTATTTCCGTCATTCGAAGCCACTTCATAGGTAAGATAGCTCACCGGACGAGTCATCAAATCGAGATTATCCATAAAGAGAGGTGAAGTGAACGCAAGTTTCAAGTCCACCGGTCCGCAAGTAAATTCGTAGTTGGTCTGCATAGCCTGCACGTCTACCGATTTCTGTACTGCTGTCTGAGTAAAGTTCTGTGTATTGTCCTTCTCTACCAACAGACCGCAATCGATCAGACCGTTGGCAACACGGTTATTACAGTAAATTGCAATCAGGTTCTCTCCCTGTTTCAGTGCGGCCACAGCCTCTTCCGGCAGTTTGGCAAGCATATGTTTTTTAGCCGAGTTACCGGTATCCACCACCTTCACGCCATTCACATAGATGATGGCGTCATCGTCGTGAGAATATTCCAGATATACATTTTTACCTTGCAGGTTGTCTTTAATATCCGCTTTACGGCGTATCCAGATATACTCTTCTCCCCACTGGGTCTTGGCTGTACTTTCATTCTCCATAGTACCGAAAGCACCTTCTCCTTCTTTCCATGCCGCATCATTAAAGTCGGCATTCTGCCAGCCGTCAGCCGGTTTCTTTGTTGTATACTTAGCTGTCCATCTGCCTTGTTCCGAGGTCTTAACCAGCGGAAGCAGCTCAAGTTCTTCCGTTCCCATGAAACGGTAAATCTGTCCGTCTACCTTGGCAACACCCAAGAACGGGAAGTCCTTACCGGTCCAGTGTTTCACCGGTCCGTCATACAGATTATCCGTAAACGACCAGGCACTGGTGTAAGGGTCAATCATCACCAACGGATAGGCCGGTGCACGCATCTCACTTTTTTCACTCTTGACGTCCTGCGGTGCCCCACAACTGCTCAGCATGGCAGCTGCACCCAAGAACAGAGTCGATAGTTTAAGCTTCATAACTTCAGATTCTTTTTTTATAGTTTTTACCATTCAATATCTACTTGCACGCCGGCGGGGTCGTTCTCGAACTTCAAGAGCAGGGTACGCGAACGCTCTTCCCACAATTTCTCCGGCTGAGGTTCTTCTTTCCCGTTCACACAAACCCGTATCGGCTGTTTAGGGAGCAATATCCTCGAAGCGTTAGTCGTATGCAACGGGCTCTTGGCTACAAACGAATAACTTCGTTTTCCTGCCTTTTCATCGTATATCCTGGAAGCACCGCAAAGCACTTTCGCCTTTGCCCGTCCCGAAATCCGTTTGACATTATATAAGTAACCTTGTTCGCCCGGACGAATCACCTTATGTGTCAATACCGGAAGATCCTTATCAAACAGGTCGATATACACCCCCGAAAGTTCCATCGGAGCATCCGATACACTTTCGTCCAATACGGCAGCAATGGTATATGGTCCCCGTTCGAGCAGGAAACTGTTTTTCAGTTCTACTTCTTTCCCGGCACTCTTTCTGTAAGCAGCCGAAACCGCATCGAAATATTGCCAGTCATTTCCGCTTTTCAGCACAAAGTGTTTCGGATCTTCACGTATAACGGTCACCATACCTTTTCCACAAGGGTAAGTTCCGGCAGCAGGTACTCTGTCCAGTCCCAGTTTCTCGAACAAATGTTCCGAAGGAGCCTTATATTGATTTCCGTTGGAATTCCACCATTCAAGCACCGACTGATAAGGATCGATATCTTCGCCGCAATAGATCAGCGCTCCGCCTTTTCTCACCCAGTCTGCCAGAAAATCATGATATCGGGGTTCCATCGGTTTCATGTTCGAATAAGACATTACAAGCACCTTCAGCCCCTTGAATGTGTCGCCGAACGGAGTATTCTCCATGTGTACCAACTCCACCGGTATTCCTCTTTTCAATAACGGCAGGGTCTGTCCATAGAAACTGCTGAATTGCGGATCGTCATAGCCATCATGACCGGGGAAACGCTGAAACATCAGCGAATTTGCCATCAGTACCCCGATGCCGTGCGTACCGCTCACCTGAGTTTCCGAAGTCCGTATGTCGTTCAGCGTATTCACCATAATCTGCATCTGTGTGGAGTAGTCACGCGGAATACGTTCTTTCCGGTCTGTTCCCGCTACTTGGTACAGCCCCTGATAAATACGGTCCGGCCAAGGCATCACTTCGTATGTGTCTACCGCCGGATACATCAGTTGGGCGGCAAAAGTAGCCTGGTAATTTATTTTATAATCGAGCCAGTCTTTCGCCCGGTCCTCGATGGGGTCGGTCAGGAAGTACATCTTGCGGTTTAACGGGGCTGTCATCGATTTCATACATCCATATTCAAGAAAAGCATTCTCAAATACCCGTTCTTTCTTCACTCCGTCATAATAGTTCGGTTCGCGGGCGGTTCCCGTCCAGACCTGCGCGATATACCCATCCACACAATCCAGCGAAGCCAGGCTCGCTTCGGGACTTACGATCTGCCACGATGTATAGTTGACAAGTGAATGTGTAGGCACAAAGCACTTCACATCCAGTCCTTTCGATTTGCCGTACGTTTTGGCATACGTGAATATCTGATTAAGCGCGTTGTAGTACAGATAATATTTCAGTTTATTCGATAAGTAGGTATTCTCAGGAGATTCATGTTGAGCTCTCCACGGGAATCCATAATATTTTTGCCATTCGGATTTGAAGGCTTCACTGTATCCGCCCCGCATCCAAAATTCCGGTTCTTCCAGATAAATAGAAGTAATGCCCGCATCGATCACCCGTTTGATCTGCTTCTCCTGCATGTAACGGATGAAACTCTCAGTAGGCACAATATAGGGAATCAAGTGCCCGTGCGCAATCTCCCGCCCCTCGCGGTCGCGCTGGCCCTCTTTGAGGTGATCTTTCACCCCATCCCATTTTCCAAGAAAATAATCCTGATAATCTCCCCAGGCTACCCCTGTCATAAA
The DNA here is from genome assembly GCF_000025985.1 of Bacteroides fragilis NCTC 9343. NCBI lineage: Bacteria > Pseudomonadati > Bacteroidota > Bacteroidia > Bacteroidales > Bacteroidaceae > Bacteroides > Bacteroides fragilis. The sequence continues at coordinate 344,121 of NC_003228.3, read as the reverse complement.
CTCGGCCCGGTATCCTTTGTCTCTCCACGATTGAACGCGTTGCTCAAAAGTAACGCCTTTCTTATCCAGCGTTCCGTATACCATCACGGCATCGGCACGCACATCTGTTTCCGGTTTCCACGACTCTGCTGTCTGGAAATTCGTTTTTGTGCCTGTGGCGGTTTGAGAATAGACGCCGCCACAGGCCAAAAACAAACCAATCAAAACTAATACCCTCTTACTCATGTGTTTGTGTTGTCACGTGTTTGTGTTGTTATTTGAATGGAGAAATCACTTGCATCAGTGCGGGACATCCGCTGGCATCATAGCTTTCCATCACACCTGTCGGGCAGGGTTTGGCTGCATCCTTGAATGTCACATTACGGTTTACATCCCGGTTGTTCCACGCCACGTCTATGTTGTGACGAAGCCAGTCCATATATTGGGGCTGATTGCCATCTTCTATCAGGCGAATGATGTACTGTGCAAAGATGGCAGCATAAATTCCCTGTTCCACTCCATTTTTGAACGGAAGCAATCCATCGGCATCACACATCTCGTTGCGGACGTAGTCGGCAGCCAGAACGGCATCGTCCAGATAAGCTTTCTCGCCGGTTGCTTTGTACAGCATCACGGCCGAACCGATAAATGTAGCCTGATTATAAAGTTGGGTTGTCCAGTCTATGTCCATACCGTTCTGTCTCTGGAAATGATAGTGCATATTGTCTGCTATGCGGCCTTTCTCCTTGTCGAAAAAAACATCCCTCGACCATGCATATACACTTTTTGCCTTTTCCAGATAATCGGGATCTTTGGTTACATTATAAAGAGTCATGGCGCCCACCGTAGTCGGATAGTTGATGCAAGCCATCTTTCCATCGTGCTTGAAGTTCCACCACAGGCCCCCCCTTTCTTTATCATACGACTCTTTCCAGACATGGTAGAATCCCGAAGAGGCATGTGCCAGGTATTTCGGGTCATTCGTGATTTCGTAAGCACGTGCCAGCGAAATAATCCACCACATCATATCATCATAAATAAACCATTCGATTTTATTGTCCCAATTGTATTTATCATATTGTTCGTATCCTCCCTGATACACCTCTTCTATCAACCGGCGATATTTAGGAGCCTTCGTACGTTTATACGCGTTCATAATCATATCCCAATAGATAGCCTGTACCCAGATGGCAGCTCTTCCTTTCATATCCGAAGATATGGCATACAACTTCATATCCGGATTATAAAAAGTAGAATGAAAAGCATCCATCGCCGTCGTCGCGTCTTTCTTTGTAAAATGCTTCAGGTTTCCGTCTGCGGGCTGATGTGCCCATGCCATTGCATTGGGAAGAAGTAATAAGATAGCTACTATGATCAGTACTTTGTTTTTCATGTTTTTGCCTCAGATTTTAAATTTTCATGTTACAAAGATTGGGGAAATATTGGAGAAAGGAGGATAATTATTATTCAATAAATAGCAAAAACTGACCAAAAACGGGGGATAAACCGATTACTATCAATAATGGAACATATGTAGCAGGCTTTTGACCGAAATTTGTCCATTCCATCCGTAAGGTCAGGAAACATCCGGTAATATTAAAAGAAATCATTTGTGGTTCTCACGGCTGAGGATGTGGCATCATTCACCACAGAGCCACACAGAGTTCCACAGAATCTTCCGAAACCGGACGTCTCTCATACGAAAAATGGTTCTTCTTCAAATTTGGTGGTAAATTCTTTATTTCTTTATTTTCAAGTTGATAATTGTCCTTTTTGCTTGCTTTAATAAGAAAAAACAGACACCGGCTGAATAAGATAGCTCAAGTTTCGGAAGTGAGTTTACGCCGTCTGAACCGGTATCTTCATCTTTATACCTTTTTTCAATTAACATTGTTAACGCCTTTTGCAAGTTGGCAGGTTCTTGTGCGCAAATAACAAGTCTTTTGCATTTAAAGAACTTCTTATTCACATCCAAAGAACAAGCTTTAACTCTGTGTTAAAACAAAGCTTTTGAGGACAGAAATCTTACTTCTTAAAGATATTGATTTTCAGATGGTTTAGTCTAAGATTAGCTTCTTCACCTCACGGATGGACTCTTCGGGCGAAAGCCGGGATACTTCCTTTTTTGTCAACTATAAAAGAGGGCTTACACGTCCGAAAACTGAATTAGATTCCATGAGTAAAAGAAAGCTTACCACCAAATTTGAAGAAGAACCATTTTGTTTTTCTCTATTAATTAGTTGGAAATGGTGCGATCTTTACTTCGTCCTGTATACCCGGGCCCATGAGTCCGGGTGCCTGTGCCCATGAATCCACGTACTCGGGCACGGCAGCCCGGGTACGCGGGACAAGATAAAGATTACGGAATAAGACGTAATATACAGGTATCCATACCATTAGAAGTAGGTAGCATACTGATGTTTACTCCCTTATTTGTGCCGGATAACAGGTGCTTTTGCTTGCAACGACGGTGTATCACCCTCTACAACAGGCCACCCTTTTTTCCAGTTTACACGGTCGAGCATCAACACTCTTCCTTCAGGATTGGCCACACTGACAGCGTGATAAAACACCCAATCCGCTCCTTTATCATCTGTTACGATCTCCGAGTTGTGCCCGGGACCCACGAATGCTTCATTTTTATCAATCAGCACTTCATGATGATTCTCCAGCATCGATTCCCCTTTTTTATCTACATAAGGGCCAAATAAGTATTTCGACCGCCCCACCACTGTGGTATACGTACTCTTTAATCCTTCACAGCAACGACCGATAGAGGCAAACAAATAGTAATAGCCTCCCCGTTTGTGAATATAAGTTCCTTCATAGGCTGTGCCTGCCACCTGCTGTGGTTTCATTCCTTCTTTCAGGGAGAGCCCGTCATCACTTAGTTCTGCTCCATAAATGCCATGAAAACTTCCCCAAAAAAGGTATTTCTTACCACCATCTTCTATATAGAAAGGATCGATACAATTCTGAATCCCTATTTCATTACTCCGGAACAGTTTTCCATGATCGGTAAAAGGTCCCTCAGGTTTATCTGCCGTAGCCACACCAATCCCGCAGGTCCACTCTCCACCCCAAACAGACATGGAGTAATACATCACATACCGATCACCGATTTTATTTATATCCGGTGCCCAAAGATTTCCTTTCGGCTCAAATGTAGGGCGGGTTTCATTGGTAAAAGCCGTACCCACAAAGCTCCAGTTTACCATATCTTTCGATCGGTGAATAGGAAGATTTCTGATATTTTCCGTTGCGTACAGGTAATAATAACCATCATCTGCCTTGATAACCGTAGGGTCGGGAAGGCTGTAATTAATAACGGGGTTGGAATACTGCTGTGCAATGGAAGGAACACAGAAAGAAAAAACAGTAAAAAGGGAAAATAAAAAGAATTTCATATCATTACAATAAAAAGATTACCTTATTTAAAGCTTTTAAAATGTAGGCAAAATAAGGGGAGTATCTCATTTATATTAATTTATTTTTAAAATACAGTCATATTTACAAACCATTATTATCTCTTAAGGAACCCACTTTAAGTCATACATTCTTGTTTCATATCGTTTAGTACCACTACTAGAACTTTCCCCATTATAATCAGCTTCAATCAAAAAACTTTCGGTCGTAGCTTCAAACTCAAAAGTGGAACTATCATCCATAAAGAAGTTTTCCGTATAAACAGGTAAGCCATTTGCACGATGGTCTATTCTAACATGTGAGCCCCGAATAACTGAAACTCTAATTGTTTTATTATTGATCAATTCTACTGATTGAATAATACCACTACCAGCGCCAGTAAGCAAAACTAATTGATAACCACTAAATTCCGTTTGCTCAATGCTAGAAACAATAGCCTCTACTTCTTCATTTTTCGATGTATTTGCCATTATATCTGTCATACTTGCAAATATTAATATTCCAATAAAATAACTTTTGTTCATAATACAATTATTTTAAGAGTTAATAAAAAGTTTATTTAAACAGAAAGGGTGCCAGGAAACCCGACACCCTCCCCACATTAAACATTGATATGAATTATTTCAGTCGGATTACTTTAGAGTAAATACCCTGATCAGAGCCTTTAGGCCAGATGCAAATACGACCGAACAATGTGCCTCTTTTCAAAGCAGTTTGGAACATACTATTATCCGTATAGTCTCTTGTGGCAAAAGTGTATAATTTACCTGTTTCATCGTAAGCATCCAAATTATCAGTTTCATCATAACGGTCTACATTATGTTCTGCATCATTCACAAACTGAGTAGTACTTAACATGAAAAATACCCGGTCAATTCCTCCACCTGCAACTTTTTCTACTTTAAAAGATGCATTTACCTTATTACCTTCTAAGGTCATCTGTGCATCTCTTACCAGATAATAAGGAGTAACTTCAACATCCTGCACTGTATTGCCAGCAACAGTTACATTGATAGTATCACGCCCTTCAGAAGTCCAAGGGCCATTTCCACTCTTTGTTATCATCTGATATTCACCATCAAACAAATTAGCAGAATACATACCATCTTGATTAACATACACATTAATAGGATCGTGTTTAGCATAACCATGTTGATAAAGCTGTAATTGTACAGCTTCATTGCCACGAAGTTGCAATGCTTCACCATTATACATCACACGACCTGTCAACATTGACTCAGGAGCGTCATAGTTGTCTTTCATACAACTGGTAAACATCATCGCTCCTAACAGCAATACTGAAAAAATCTTTGATATTGTTTTCATTGTCTCTTCTAATTTTAGATTATTGATACGGGTTTTTAACCAATTTCGGATTATTATTAATCCAACCATTGTCGATTTCTGAATAATACTGAACATCAGTACACTTCAGCGGTTTACGCCATAAATCTAATGTCTGCATATTCTTTTCTACAAATACCCATTTACCATTATTAGCATCCCCATCTGCAACTACACGGTAAGGCCATAAGCCAAGACGCTGTGCTGTACGATCATTTTCATTTCCAGTCCAAATATTATCAGCTTCCATCCAACGTTTCAAATCCCACCAACGATGACCTTCAAATGCAAATTCCACTTGATACTCATGCATAATTTTCTGGTGATCGATAGAAGTTAGAGACTGAATACCAGCACGTTCACGAACGGCATTGATATATTTCAGAGCTTCTACATCACTGTTATTACGACTCAATTCCCAAGAAGCCTCAGCAGCAATCAAGTAAGCTTCCGAAATGCGGAAATATACATTCCACATAGCTGATTTTGTACCTTGAGTACCGGCCAAAGGAGTTTTATCCAGATATTTACGAACGAAAAATCCTGTACGGTTAATTTCACGTTCATTACCTCCGAACGGACCATTATTGGCAGTAATCAATCGTCCTTGGGCATCCGTTTCATTTCTACGACCTGTTCTTTCTACCCATTGACCATTTACTTTGTTCAGTTGTCCAGCCTGTAATTCTATTAATTTTCCATCAAAAGTGGAGCCCGGTAAAAGAACTGTAGCCGCCAAACGTGGATCACGGTCTGCAAACAAATCCATCGGATCATCAAAGAATTTAGGATCATCTAATGTACCTATATCGAACTTTGCAGCTTTACCACGTTCTGATTCCGTTGCATCTGTTGATTCATAAGCCTCAACCAAATTCAATAATACAGACATTCTATCACTGCCAGTATCCTGTTCGATACTTTTAGGTAAGCAATTCTTTGTAAATTCATGACCATAGCCAGGAGTAGCATAGTCTCGTGTCCAAATAACTTCAGTATTACCACTTTTCTCACAAACTGCTTTAAAGAAGTTATCAGCCAAAGCTTCTGAAGTTTTATCAGCAGCTAACATCAATCTATATGGAGAAGCCGTACCATCTGCAGCTCCTTCGATAACCTCCTTTGCAGCAGCTAAAGCTGTACGATAATAGCCTTCTGCTTTATCTGCGGGTATACCTACTTCACCACCAGCAGTCCTCAATTGAGGATGTTCGGCCACCGTATTGTATGTAGCTAATGACGCTGCCGTAATTGCTGCACGTGCTTCCAACATTTTTGCTACCCAATAGTTTGCACGAGAATTATTTTTATTAGTCTGCTTACTCATCATAGCAGCCGCTTCCTGACACTCCTTAATAATGTAGTCATAAGTTTCAGCTTCAGTAGAGCGGGGAACCTGAATTGTAGTAATATCCATACCACCGGTATAGTCAAATACATCATCTCCTACAATTGGAATACCACCTAACCCACGGGCAATACAAAAATAAGTCCAAGCACGAATATAGCGAACTTCACCTTCATAAAGTCTCTTAGTCTCCTCATCTACAGCAGTAGATCCTTTAATGCCCTGTAAGAATTGATTCAAATTACGAATCAATGTATAGTCATAAGGACGCCATTTATTTCTGTCAATATTCTCCTCACTATTGTTATCATAATGAATAGCCTCATCCAGCATAAAATAATCTTCTACTGCTTCATTACGTTGTCCAAAAGTGATACGGCCATAAAAGTTAGCCAGAACAGATTTCACCAACGCCGGGTCAGCATACACCTGATCTTGTGTCATAATGTCGTTTGGCTTCGTATCCAGAAAGCCATTACAGCTACTCAACGATAATACTCCTGCAGCAGCAAGAGCCATTAAAAAATATCTGTTTTTCATTGTTTACTTAAAATTTGAGATTAATACCTAAGTTAACCACACGCATCGTCGGATAGTCCAAACCATTTGAATCGATGCACTCCGGATCCATAAAAGGTATATTACTGATAGAGAACAGGTTGGTTCCAGACACATATAAACGCAAATTACTGATACCAGCTTTCGCAACAATCCGTTTGGGCAAAGTATAACCAAACTCCAGATTACGCAGCTTAATATATTTCACATTATGCAGCCAGAATGTACTCTTATCATAAGCACTTGTTTCTTCATTATTCAAACGAATTAACGGATATTTTCCGGGAATCAACTGGCTGTCTGCATCCCAGATATCTGCCAGATGCCAAGCATCTTTAAATACCTCTTCCGGACTGTTACCATCATTCTGGAACGGACGAGCCGTTTCATATTGCTGTTGCCATGATGTCATACCCGAACCCGTCCAGTCCATTGCCAAATCAAAACCTTTCCAGCTTGCCGACAAATTAATACCAAAGTTGAGTGTAGGAGTACTATCACTACGGTAACCGATTGGACGCTCATCCATATAGTTTATTACACCATCACCGTTGACATCCTTATACATAATATCACCCGGAACAACTGTCTTGTTTCCTTTTCTATCGTTATCTATCGGATAAGTAGCAATCTGTTCCCAACTTGTAAAACGGCCAACAGCTTCATATCCCCAATTTACATAACCAACACGATGCCAAATACTGTTACGATAAACATCCCAAGAGTTGCTATGACGTGTATCATATTGTTCCCAATCCCAGAAACGTGAATAAGTCATATTAGCACCAACGCTATAATTGAAATCACTAACATGATCGGTCCAGTTTACCATTGCATCAAAACCAACATGTTTGTCCGATCTCAAATTTTCTTTTGGTAAAGAGAAACCTGCTTCATTTGGAATCAACACGTCATAACGAGATTCAGGAATTCCATCGCGAATACGCTGGAAGAAGTCTACCTGAGCATTCAAACGGTTATTAAAGAAGCCCATATCTACACCAATATCCAGGATCTTAGATTCCATCCATGATAAAGTTTTATTAGGTAAACCACGAGTCTCAGTTCCAACAACCCAATCGCCATCCAATACAGCACCACCGTTATTGTATTTATAACCAGGCAGGTAATCGAATGCAGCATAATCACTCACATTATCATCTCCAACCACACCGTATGAACCACGTATCTTCAAATTAGAAAACACGTTGGCAATCTTACTTTCTTTCCAGAAATTTTCTTCAGAGATTCTCCATCCCAAAGAGGCAGAAGGGAAGAATCCCCAACGATTTTCCGGTTTAAATTTCCAAGAACCATCCCAACGACCAATTAATTCGATCAGATAACGATCAGCAAAACTATAATTGATACGTCCTAACCATCCCATACGAGCTTCCGTATTGTTACCAGTATCATTATACTCCACAATCTCCTTAAAACGAATCAGATCCATACCGTTGGCAACCGGAACTGAATGTACCCATGATTTGGGGCGCTTACGTTGTGTAGCCTCAAAAGAAGCAACAGCATTGATAGAATGATTACCGAACCTACGATCAAAGTTCAACTGGAAATTAGCAAATTGATCCTCTACCTTCTCACGATTACGTTCGCGATAAGGATTATCCATAGCAGCCGTTTCATAATACTCACCCGTTTTTTCATTGTATCCATACAATTTGAATGTGTATTCCTGATTATCCAGTTCATTGTAAGCATAATAATAGCCCAACATACCTTTAGCCTTCAATCCTTTCAGGATTTCATATTCAGCAGTTGTTTGCATTTGAAGGACACGCCATACATCAGATACTTTACCACTGGTATCATAATTTAAAAGAGCAAAGTTTGTTTCTTTCTGGTCAGAGACAAGTTGTGGGTATAAAGGATTGTCGTTGGCATACGGACGCTTTGTAGGCTGATTCTTCATTGTTGCAAAACGAGGCAACCATGTATCATCCGCACCCGGAACACCCGGATGGTGACGATCTTCAATACGTCCATTCATCGTAGCACCAATCTTGAAACGATCAGAAATATTCATATCAATATTCATCTGGGCATTTGTACGTCTGAATCCACCGTAACCACGTACAGTCGCTTCTTGATCGATATGAGAAACTGCTACATAATAATTAGCCTTATCGGTACCTCCTGAAAGATTCGCACTAATATATGATTGAGGAGCAGTAATCCAAATATAGTCGCTCCAATCAAAACCCTGGTAGTTTTTCTCAGTACCGGCCATCCATTTTGCATATTCCTCTTTGTTGTACCTGCGATCATTGTCCGCCTTTTTAGCCCAAGTTTCTGCAGAGACATAAGCGTTCACATAATCTTTAGTCTTAGCTGGCTGAACATAACGTGAATTATGCTGCCAACCATAGTAAGCATTAATAGATACGGAATTCTTCGAATTACGCTGTCCTTTCTTTGATGTAACCACTACTACACCATTGGCAGCGCGCACACCATAAATTGCAGCAGAGGCATCTTTCAATATAGAGATAGATTCTATATCGTTAAAGTCCATGTTATTAAACTGTCCATCATCAGATACAACACCGTCAATTACATACAATGGAGCACCCATATTACGTATCTGTAGTTGTGTAGAAGCACCCGGACGTCCATCATTCTGACGGGTATTGATACCTGCTATTTTACCAACCAATGCACCTGATGCTGTTGTTGCATTGGAACGTTCAATGTCAGTAGAAGCAATTGCAGCAACGGCACCCGTCAGTGTTGCCTTTTTCTGTGACATACCGAAACCGGTAATAACGACTTCATCGAGTACTTTTGTGTCTTCCTTTAGAATAACTTTAACTGTGTTTGATGCGCCTACGTTTACTTTTTGTGTTGTGTAACCAATAAATGAGATTTCAAGTGTAGCTTTAGGGCCGACACTCAGCGAGAATTCACCGTTCATATCGGTGATGGTACCAGTTGTACTCCCCGGCTCTTTTACGTTAGCACCAATTACCGCTTCGCCATTGGCGTCGATAACTATACCCTTTACGGTCCGTTGTTGTTGAACGGAGTTCACTGCCAATACAGTTTCTGTTGCCGGGTTTTCGGCGCTAGCGAAACTGTAGGCACTTGGCAAAAGCGAAAAGGCAGCCATACAAAGTGGTATGCGCCACATTCTGCTACGACTTGCGAGCCAAAACATTTGTTCTTTTTTACGCATAGTACATAAATTTAAAAAACAGGTTCTATAAATCTTTAATGTATAAAAGCATCGTTATGGAAATAATCCTCGGAATATAAGACGGGATGTATTTCATAGTATAGCTTTTACGGTTTCGAAACATTGCAAAGGAAAGTTATTTTTAACTAATAAGACGATAATTTCCGTTCAATAAACAACAAAATCTGTTCTTTTCAACATTTCAATCCCCCTCACAGAGCTCTAAAAGCACATCTGAACAGATTCTGCTATTTATTGAACAGTATTTTTCATCTCCTTTCTGCGAATTTGGTCACCTTTGTATAATTCCTCATTTATTAATTAAATAATGTATTAAGCAAACATGAAATTACACATTGCTATGCTGGCAGCTACCCTGCTGTTGTCCGGAGGAGCCTCGTACGCTCAAGGGAACAAACAGGAGAAAAAGGCGAAAGCCTACATGGTGGCAGATGCCCATCTGGACACTCAGTGGAACTGGGATGTACAGACTACCATTAAAGAGTATGTATGGAACACGATCAACCAGAACCTGTTTCTGCTGAAAAAGTATCCGAACTATGTATTCAACTTTGAAGGCGGAGTGAAATATGCCTGGATGAAGGAGTACTATCCTGCACAATACGAAGAAATGAAAAAGTACATCGGGGAAGGCCGCTGGCACATTTCCGGAAGTAGCTGGGATGCAACGGACGCTCTGGTACCTTCGACTGAATCGTTCATCCGCAATATTATGCTGGGACAACAGTATTACAGACAAGAATTCGGAGTGGAAAGCACGGACATCTTCCTGCCCGACTGTTTCGGATTTGGTTGGACACTGCCTACTATCGCTTCGCACTGCGGCCTGATTGGTTTCTCTTCACAAAAGCTGGACTGGCGTGTGCATCCGTTCTATGGTAAGAGCAAGCATCCGTTTACAATCGGCTTGTGGAAAGGAATAGATGGATCGTCTATCATGCTGGCACATGGATATGATTATGGCAGAAGATGGAACGACGAAGACCTTTCAGAAAACGAACAACTGAAAGAACTGGCAGGCCGTACACCACTTAATACAGTATACAGATATTACGGTACAGGCGATATCGGCGGATCACCGACACTGGCCTCTGTCCGTTCAGTGGAAAAAGGACTTCGCGGAAACGGTCCGGTAGAAATTGTCAGTGCAACCAGCGACCAGCTTTACAAAGATTACCTTCCTTATAAGAATCATCCGGAATTACCGGTATTCGACGGTGAACTGTTGATGGATGTTCACGGTACAGGATGCTACACCTCACAGGCTGCCATGAAATTGTACAACCGCCAGAACGAATTACTGGGAGATGCGGCCGAAAGAGCTGCCGTAACTGCCGAATGGCTGAATCAGGCCAAATATCCGGGAAGCACCATCAATGAAGCATGGAAACGCTTCATTTATCATCAGTTCCACGATGACCTGACAGGAACCAGTATACCGCGTGCCTATGAATTTTCATGGAACGATGAACTAATCTCACTGAAACAGTTCTCCAATGTACTGACTTCTTCCATTCATGGTATCGGCAGGGAATTGGATACACGGGTCAGCGGTATTCCGGTAATCCTTTATAATGCACTCGGATTTGCGGTTACAGATATTGCGGAAATAGAACTTGACCTTCCAAAAGCCCCCAAAGGGATAACGGTGTACGATGAAAAGGGCAAAAAAGTATCGGCTCAGCTCATTTCTTATACCGACGGAAAAGCACGCATCCTGGTAGAAGCAACAGTTCCGGCTACAGGATATGTGGTATATGACATACGCACATCAGGAACCGGTGCAAGCAACGTCTCGACGAACGTCAATACCTTGGAAAACTCTCTGTACAAGATTACATTGGATAAAAATGGAGATATCGTCTCTCTGACTGACAAAAAGAACGGCAAAGAGCTGGTGAAAGCCGGGAAAGCAATCCGCCTGGCACTCTTCACTCAGAACAAGTCATACAATTGGCCGGCATGGGAAGTGTTGAAAGAGACAACCGACCGTACTCCGGTTTCGATTACGGATGACGTGAAAATAACTTTGGTTGAAGACGGAACTTTACGTAAATCGCTTTGTGTCGAGAAACGTCACGGAGAATCTGTCTTCCGTCAATACATACGTCTGTATGAAGGTAGCCGTGCAGAACGCATCGACTTCTATAACGAAATAGACTGGCAATCGACCAACGCATTGTTAAAAGCCGAATTCCCGCTCAATCTTGAAAACGAAAAGGCTACGTACGACTTGGGTATCGGCAGCATACAACGTGGCAACAATACCGAAACAGCTTACGAAGTATATGCACAATATTGGGCCGACCTGACCGATCGTGACGGAAGTTATGGTGTATCGGTGATGAACGACAGCAAATATGGATGGGACAAGCCGGATAACCATACGATCCGCCTCACCCTGCTCCACACACCGGAAACACGCGGAGGTTACGCATATCAGGATCATCAGGATCTCGGTCATCATACCTTCACCTACAGCCTGATACCGCATCAGGGAGCCTTGGATAAACCTGCCACTGTAGAGAAAGCCGAAAAGCTGAACCAGCAACTGAAAGCCTTCCGTACGGAAAAGCACAAAGGAAATGTCGGAAAATCGTTCTCGTTTGTCGCTTCGGACAACCGCAATGTATTGATCAAGGCACTGAAGAAAGCGGAAGAAACCGATGAGTATGTAGTACGCGTATACGAAACCGAAGGCCGGAAAGCACAGAGCGCCACACTGACCTTTGCAGGGGAAATCATCAGTGCCAGCGAAGCCAACGGTACAGAAAAGACAATCGGCAATGCAACTTTCGAAGGAAACAAGTTGCAGGTAAACATCACTCCTTATTCTGTAAGAACTTACAAAGTACGCCTCAAACCATCGGGACGTGAGGCGTCTCCGATCGAATATGCCGCTTTACCGCTTGACTACGACCGCAAATGTGCTTCTTATAATGAATTCCGTGGAGAAGGCGACTTCGAATCGGGCTATTCTTTTGCAGCCGAACTTCTGCCGGACTCACTGATAGCCGGTCAGATCACTTTCCGCTTGGGAGAAAAAGAGATTGCGAACGGAATGACTTGTGAAGGTGATACCTTGCAACTGCCTGCGGGAAACAAATACAACCGTCTCTATATCCTCGCCGCCTCTACCGAAGGAGACAATCAGGCCGACTTCCGCATTGGCAAGCAGACCGCTTCATTCGTTGTACCTTCTTATACCGGCTTCATCGGCCAATGGGGACATAAAGGACACACCGAAGGATACCTGAAAGATGCTGAGATTGCCTATGTAGGTACACACCGCCATGCATCCAACGGTGATCAGCCTTATGAATTCACTTATATGTTCAAATTTGGTATGGATATTCCGAAGGGAGCTACCAGCGTAATCTTGCCCCGAAATGAGAAAGTGGTTTTGTTTGCTGCTACTCTGGTTGCCGAAAATGAACCGGCTACAACCGTTGCCGGCACTCTTTTCCGCACCAATAACGTAGGTAATGCAGCTACTGCCGGAAATGATGAAGAAGCAGTACGCGAAAATATCCTGAAAAGAGCTAAAATCATTGCTTGCTCCGGATATACCAACGACGAAGAAAAACCGGACTTCCTGCTGGATGGTAAAACGGATACAAAGTGGTGTGACGTTTCGCAGACTCCGAACTACGTAGACTTCGATCTGGGTGAAGCACAAAACATCAGTGGTTGGAAGATGGTGAACGCCGGACAGGAAAGTCACTCATACATTACCAATGGTTGCTTCCTGCAAGGTAAAATGAACCCGGGCGATGAATGGACGACTCTGGATGCTATCGACGGTAACCATGCAAATGTCGTTTCACGTCCGCTGAACTATGACGGAAAAGTACGTTACATCCGTCTGCTTGTGACTCGTCCTACACAGAGCACCGGAGGCAGAGATACACGTATCTACGAACTGGAAGTTTATAAATAAACAGAAAACTGTAAATTCAATGACAATAGTGGCTGATAGTTGGAATACTGTCAGTCACTATTATCTTTTTTCACTACCTTTGTTCATTATGAAAATACATTCAGCATTAACTATTCTTTGTCTGTTATGCACCATCCATTGCGCAGCAGCCCCACAAAAAGCCGTAAGCGATACTCTTTTGTCAGCCCGGTTCAACCGGTATGCCCGTGAAAATCCGATAGAGAAATTATATCTGCATCAAGACCGTACCAACTATTATGCCGGAGAAACCATTTGGTTTAAAGTGTATCAAACACTCTCTTCCTCAGCAACCGAAGCCAGCAGGATTGTATACATAGATCTGTCAAATAGTAAAGGAGAAATTGTAAAACAAGTCAAGTATCCTTTGGCAGACGGAGCAGCCTCCGGTAGCCTTTCGATCCCGGAACATCTACACGCCGGCCATTATCAACTTCGTGCCTATACCCGATGGATGCAGAATTTTGATCCGGAGTTTTTCTTCCATCGTGAACTAACGATTTATGGAAATTCAGAAAAAGACAACATTCCCCAGCAGACAACAAAATTTAAACTGAGATTCTTCCCGGAAGGAGGAAATCTAATCAATGGACTCACCTCCCGAATAGCATTCGAAGTAGTGGATGCCAATACCGGAAAAGGGGTTCAAACAGAAGGGGTCATACTGAATGCCCATGGAGACAGTATCCGTAAATTTGCTACCAGTCACTTGGGCAAAGGAAGTTTCTTTTTCATCCCACAGAAAAAAGAAAAATACATTGCCCGTCTGGCAGGAGATAACACAGACTTTAAAATACCTTCGATAAGCGAGCAGGGGTTTGTGATGACTGTTAAACACCTGAAAGAAGCATTACGTATCTTATTGACTCAAAATATTGGCCCTTCAACCAAAAACTCGGTTTATTCACTTATCCTCCATCAAGAAGGACGGTTGATTGCCGTACTACCCGTCGATGGTTCGCAACCGCGTACACTTTTCGATTTGCCTTTAGATAAACTTCCTACGGGCGTCTTCACACTAACCCTGATCGATGAAGACTATCATGCCTATTGTGAAAGGCTGGTATTTACTCACTTTCCCGAAACACTCAACCTAAAACTTTCATCTACTATTTCGGTACAAGAAGGACATCGAAAAATGTCGGTGAATATCCGTAGTACTGATAAGAAAGGAATTCCCCAACCGGGTTCTTTCTCGCTGGCAGTTGCACAAACTTTTTTAGAGCAACCAACGATCCGTGACAACTTCAGTACCTACTTATTTCTTAGTAGCAACCTGAAAGGGCAAACGGAACAACCATTAAGCTACTGGAATCCGGAAGATACTGAAAGCCTGTCTAAAATAGAACTGCTATTGCTGACACAAGGATGGCGACGCTACTCACTTGAAGTTTTCAACCAGCCCGACAATCTCCCCCGATATCCTATGGAACAATCTCTCATCCTATCAGGAAAAGTGGAAAATATAAATAAACAGAAGGCTAAATCTGTTGAACTTCAGGCTATCCTACGTCAAGATTCACTCAAACAATTTATTACCTGTCCGTTGGATGGACAAAAACGTTTCAGCCTATCGGGAATCTCTTTTGAAGGAACAAAGGAAGTCATGCTCTCAGCCACCGACAAGAATGGGAAAACCTATCCGATCAAACTTGATGATTCCATTCCGGTTCCATCGGTGAAATATATGCCTTCTCCTTTTGCACCTGATAGTTCTTTTCATGTACAATGGGATATTACCAAGTCCTACATCCCCCAAAAGGAGATTGACAAACAGCTATTCGAATTAGGAGAAGTGAAAGTAACCGCACGAAAAAAAGATCCGATTGAAAAGCGGCGTCCTTATAGTGAAGGATTCGTGAAAACAAGTACTCAAGTGAAAGCAAGCAACAGTTTTGGAGATGTCCGTCAATTACTGAGAACAGTGCCCGGCATCACCATGGTTCCTAATCCGGATAAAACAAAGAGTAACTTACAGTATGCCCACATCAACGGACTTCCCGGAGGAACAGTAGCTGCCTTGGTACTGGATGGGTATATTGCCAAAGATCCTGAAGTTGTATATAGCATGGAGGCATCCAGAATCGAACGGGTAGAAGTCCTGCAACAGACGTCCACTCAGTTTGGAGGATTTAGCAGTTATGGAGGCACTATCGTATTATATAGCCGTCCGATACAAGGAGAAGTTATAGCAACGAATAATAAAATCTGCCAGTGGATAGGTTATAACCAGACAAAAGAATTTTATACTCCTACTCTTTCCGATCATTCATTCTTCGAACATTCGGAACAAAGAAATACACTGTACTGGAATCCTACAGTAAAAACCGACAAGGAAGGTAGAGCACAAGTATCCTTCTTTCTAAACGATCAGGAGAACGGAGAATACGTGATTCATTGTGAAGGCTACTCGGAAGAGGGATTGATTGGTACGGACTTCCGGGTTACAGAGGTGCCGGAACACCCTTGACAGCCACTTCATGCTTAAACCGACACCAACTTAAGTAGAACAGACAGGCAACATAACATCTCTTGGAAAGAAAAAAGGGTTGTATCCAAGCAAAACAAGCTTTTGATACAACCCTTGATAATAAACCCTAATTATATACCGGTTCTTATTACTTCTGCATTTTATCCATTAATACCTTCATCCAATAACCACCGATCACGGAACGTGCCTTGAAGCCGACAAACTTACCGCTATCGGTATGATGCCAGTCGCTCAGCGGAACACGTGATACGGTTTCATTAGCATACTTATATACCGGAGAAATAAATTTCTCGAAAGTAGCCTTATCAGAAGACATGGCAGCAGTCCACATAATCCAGTCGGATTTAGTATATTCCTTGCGGGAATCCAACGGAAGTCCATAAGGGTTTTGCAGTTTGGTCTGATAATAAGAAATTTCTTTCTCAATCACATTATTGGGGAAAAGGTTCAGATTCCACATCTTGTCCCAAACCATATTGTACTTCTGGCTCCAGGTATTCTCACGGTCGAATGCCAGACGATAATGATCACCCTCACGAGCCATTTGTTCCCATTTGGTAGCCATTGCTTTGGCTTTGGCAGCATATCGGTCGGCTACATCATCCATACCGAGCATACGGGCCATTTCACTGTAGGCAGCTACACCCATGATCGCTTTTACCGAAAGGTTGGCGTTATGTGCCCAGTGTCCGGCAAAGTCATCAGTACAGAGTTGGTTCTCGGGATCTTGTCCGTATTCCGCCAGATAATCAGTCCAAATGGTCAGTAAATCCCAATACTTCTTAGCATAGTCGGCGTTACCTTCTACCTTGGCAATAGCAGCAGCCAGGACTACCATATTTCCACCTTCTTCAATCGGCATGTCACCACCGTATACCTGTCCGTTAGCAATAGGATAAGTTCCCAGGTCGTGAGCCGGGAAAGGCTTGTTCCAACGTCCGCTGGCACTATATTCAAAGATACTGGTCATCATGCCTTTCTGCAATTCGGGGTTATAAGCCAGGAAGAGCGGAGCAGACGGATAAGTCAGGTCGACAGTATTGATACAACCGTTACTATTGTTCTCTTTAGAGAAGAAGAGCAAGTTACCATCCGCATCCTTGAACAGCTTATGGGCGGCAATCACCTGACGGTAAGCCAATGCACACAGTTCAGAGTATTCTTTGCCACCTGCTTTTTCTGCATCGTTCAGAATCATTTCGTCGTAAGCACGGCAACGTTCCATGACAGACGCATAGTTTGCTTTGGCACGCTCAAAGGCATCGAAGATGCTTACCTTACCATCATGCTTCCAGTAGGCCATGCGAGGTTGATAGAAGTATTCGATAGCATAAATATCATCGTAACCCAACATCAGGAAGCCGGATTTGCCATCGGTACCTACTTTACCCAGATCGTCAGTATAGGCCATAGCCGGCATCTGGTCGGCACGACGGGTCACGCACTCGGCTTGTGTAGGCAACAAAGAACCCTTGGTAACAAACTCGTTCTTCATGCCATAATAGTTACCCAGGCTAACAGCTGTATTGGCACCTATATTTCCTGCCAGATAAGCATATCCCCAATCAATACAGATACCGTCTCCTTTTCGTGCAAGGATAGGCTGGTCGATAGTCCCTGCCTGTACATAATTGATACCGTTACGGCGGATCACTTTCGAACGGGTAGGTTGCGTCAGTTCATTAATGGCAAGCTGCGGAGTGGTCTCCACATACATCTGCACATCATGTTGCTTTTTGTCCAGCGAACGAACGCGATAAGAAATATAATTAACGGGAGTAGACAACAAATCGAGGTCGTCCATCATCAAAGGTGCGGTAAACACCAGGTCCAGTTCCACCGGACCGCAAGTAAACGTGTAGTAAGTTTGTGTGGGGAGTACGCTTACCGATTTCTGGACGGCTGCCGTCTCAAAACCTGTCGTCTGTTTGTTCAGGCGATAAAGGCCGAAATCTACATAAGCACCTCCTGTTGTGTTGTGACAGTGTGCGGCAAGTACGTTTTTTCCTTTTTGCAGCTTCTTCTTGGCTGCATCCGATAGTTCGAGTAATACGTCGTTGTTCCATGAATAGTCTGTAGCAACCAGCTTTTCACCATTCAGGTAGAGTTCGAATACATCGTCGTGCGAATATTTCAGATAGATGGTTTCTCCGTTCATATCATCGTTAATCTGGAAATCGCGGCGAACCCAGATGTCCGGAGTAGTCCAGCGAGTATGGACACGAGGCATATCGGGAGTACCGAAAGCACCTTGTCCCTCTTTCCATCCGGCAGCATTGAACGAAAGGGCGTTCCATCCCGCAGCCGGCTCATCGAAAGTATAACTCCCCTGCCAGGTATCGGTATCGGTCATGGGTACAAGGGTTTCAAGATTCAATTTATCTTTCCCCATAAAGCGGTAAGTCTTCCCGTCTACACGGATAGCACCCAACAAAGGATGTTCCGTTCCGGTCCAGTGCATAGTGCTGCTTTCGTTCAGCGCATCTGTGGGCGACCAGATGGACAGATAGGGGTCGGAAGTGATGAGAGGCACCGCCGGCGCACGCAAAGCAACATTTCTACTTGCCTTATACAGGTCGGCTGCCTGCGCATTGCACAGCATACCGACTGCTAAAGCCATTGTGAATAGTTTTTTCATTATTTTATTTATTAGTATGTTTCAATCTAAATAGTATCCTTCAACAATCTTTACCTTAATCAAAAACCTGTGTACCTATCGACACCCTACTCTAATCACTTATTTAAAGAATTGCATATCTTTGTATTGATAGCTTTCACCTGAGCTTCATTCACCTTAATCACTTTACGGTCGTATGTCATCAGTCCGTTCACCTCCATTTCTACATCCGTAGTCTGTGTATAGACAGCAGCTGAGAAACCTCTTGAAATCAACCGATACAGTTCATTGCCGTATTCAACGTATTGTTTGGTTACTTCTTCGGGTGAATTAAACTTCACGTATCCCCAGTTGTGGTTCGGTTCCCAAAGATGTTCATTCAGTGCCAGGCCGATGCCGCCATATTCACCTAACACGGTAGCACGTCCGGCATCGTAGAAGTCAAGTGACGGATTGGGATAATGATGCAAGTCAAGAATATCACCGCAAGGGAAGTGATTACCGCCACTTGCCGGGTTCACCAAGCGTGAAGGATCATACTTCTTTGTCCATGTCGCGATATCTTCAGTCTTGAACTGTCCCCAACGCTCGTTAAACGGAACCCATACACCGATACAAGGATAGTTGTACAGATAATCCATGATTTCCTTCCACTCTTTGCGATAGATCTGTTCCGACTCCTCGCTACGATTCAGTTCATTGCCGGTGAAGTAGTTGTACATCTGCCACTCCGGTTCACGGTCGCCGTTCGGCATATCCTGCCATACGATGATACCCAGTTTATCACAGTGCGTATACCAACGTGCCGGTTCCACCTTCACGTGTTTACGGATCATGTTAAATCCGAAGTCTTTGGTTTTCTGAATATCATAAACCAACGCTTCGTCTGTCGGAGCTGTATACAGTCCGTCGGGCCACCATCCTTGATCGAGAGGACCGAACTGGAACACATCTTCATTGTTCAGCTGCAAACGTACAATTCCGTCCTTGTCACGGCGGGTAGAGTATTTGCGCATAGCTGTATAGCTATCTACTTTATCGGTCACTTTACCATTGCTCAACAGGGCAATCTGCATAGAATAAAGAGTCGGAGAAGCAGGACTCCACAGTTTGGCATCAGCAGGCATCTGAATGTCAATAGTCTGGCCGTTCAATCCTTTTCCGGTAGCAACCAGCTGTTTACCATCGAAAACCTTTACCTCGACAACTTCCGAAGGACAGCTGGTACTGGTAGTAACGTCCACTGTGAGTTTCTTACGGTCGATGTCCGAAGTCGTACGAACATTAGTAATATGACGTTCGGCCACAGGCTCCATCCAGACAGTTTGCCAGATACCGGTAACAGCCGTATACCAGATGCCTTCCGGACGGTTTACCTGTTTGCCACGAGGCTGAGGTCCGCGATCTGTCGGGTCCCATACCTTCACAACAAGTTTATTGTCTCCTTTAGTAGCCAAAGCAGCCGTAATATCGAGTGAAAAAGGAGTAAATCCTCCGGTGTGTTGTCCCACCTTAATGTCATTGACCCAAATATCAGCTTTCCAGTCTACAGCACCGAAGTTCAGCATCACTTTTTTACCTTTCCAGGAAGCGGGTACTGTGAAAGTACGCTGATACCAGAGTTCTTTGTCGGGGCCGACTTTCTTACCAACACCCGAAAGGCTGGACTCTATGGCAAAAGGAACCAGAATCTGACCTTCGTAAGCTGAAGGAGCAGCTCCTTTCTCGGTGATGGCATAATTCCACAAACCATTCAGGTTCTTCCACTCTCCCCGTTCCATCACCGGACGTGGATACTCGGGCAATACATTTTCAGGATTCACCTGCTCAGCCCACTTTGTCTTGATTTTGTCTCCTGCCGGTTTCCATTGTGCAAAAGCGGAAGTAGCTATCGACGCTGTCAGAACTGCAATTAAAATGCTCTTTTTCATTGTCTTCAAATTATGTTTAACCTATTAATGATGCAATACGATCCCCGGGACAGGTAGGCGGCTACCTGTCAGACTAAGGAAAAAATGTTCTAAATGACTATTTTATTTCAAAAGAGTACCCGAAGGTTTTGGCAAGGCAACCCCTGCACGAACCGGAATCCCTAAATCGGGCATTCCATGGGCATCCCATCCTATTTTTTGTATTCGCGGATTACGGGTTTCAGGACTCCCGGTGTCTCCATTGGTCACCTGACGGGCATGGTAAATCATATACCATTCAGTCCCATCGGGCGAGGGAACAAAGGAGAGTCCACCCGGACCATAAACTTCATTCTCCAACGATTGCTGAAATACCGGAACCGAACTCTTTGTCCAGGAAGCCGGATCTAACAAATCACTCTCGGCATCGGCAGTCAACATCCCGACACAGTAATAGGGTGACCACGAACCGCTGGCAGCGTAATATAGAATCAACGTCTTATTATCTTTCGAATGGAAGAACTGAGGCCCTTCATTCACATAAATGGGGTAAGCCGTACGGCTGCCATCCGGATTGACCCACTGCCGTTCCCATTCATACTCGGGTTTGGATATCAGGACACGGGGTGAATCGAGTGTCCACGGATCTTTCATCCTGGCAATATAGATACATTGAGTTTCGGCATTGGTTCTCCTTTTGGACCATCCGGACCAGGCCAGATAGCGGACTCCCTTATGTTCGAAAGTGGTGGCCTGTATCCCCCAATTCCATTCGGGATTGGTTATGATACTTCCTTTCATTTCGAACTTTCCCTCCATCGGGTCGGGTGAAGAGTTTTCAAGTACGTACAACTGGTGATTATCCGTATTGCCGTCGTCGGCTGCATAATATATATACCATTTATCATTGATATAGTGAATCTCCGGTGCCCAGAGATGACAACTGTTGGATGGATCCTGAGGCTTCCACACTATCTTGCAAACCGCATGAGCCATATCAGTGATATCGGACGTTTCCCAAAGCATGATCTTATCTTCCGTTCCATGGGTATAATAATACTTACCATTATGGAAAAGAGCACTCGGATCGGCCCCTTCCGGAAACAAAGGATTTACATATGTATCCTTTGCCGCACTTACCGACTCCTGTTTCTGTCCGCCGCTCTTGTTGCCACAACCGGCGCAGAAGAATAAGGTAGTAATAAATAGCAGGTAGATCTTTGTTTTCATAGCTTTCTGTTATTAAGATGCTACAAAGAAAAAACATTTTCGTTGAATAAAGGGATAAATACTGCTCAATAAACAAAAGAATCTGTTCTTTTTATACTTCTAATATTCACATAACCCGCATTTCGCATCGTATTGGTCAGTAATTGCTATTTATTGAATAGTTTGTGTCGCACATTTCATACAGAATTCACAAACTTTGTAGCATGATATCAGATGAAGCTACTGATTTGTATTGAAATAACCCCTAAATAATAACCATAAGTAAAAACACCCAAACATGAAAAAGATGAAAAGTCTGAAAGGAGGCTTGGCCGGAATCCTATTTACAGCCGGATTACTGGCAGCATCGTGTACTTCCGATCAATCATCGTCGGCAGTAACCATCGTGAACCGCCCCGACTGTACACAAACCAACGTAAACTATGTAGGAAACCGCTTGCCACTGAAACCGATGAATTTCATTAAACTGCCCGTCGGAAGTATTCAGCCCGAAGGATGGTTGAAGAAATATCTCGAATTACAGAAAGACGGTCTGACCGGTCACCTGAATGAGATCAGTGCATGGCTGGGCAAAGAGAATAATGCCTGGCTGACCAAAGGAGGAGATCACGGATGGGAAGAAGTCCCCTATTGGCTGAAAGGATACGGAAACCTGGCTTATATATTAAAGGATCAGAAAATGATTGATGAAGCTAAAGTATGGCTCGAAGGAGCATTCGCCAGCCAACAGCCCGACGGATACTTTGGTCCCATCAACGAGCGGAACGGAAAAAGAGAATTATGGGCACAGATGATTATGCTCTGGTGTCTGCAATCCTATTATGAATATTCAAATGACCAACGGGTAATCGACCTGATGACCAATTACTTTAAATGGCAGTTAAGTGTACCGGACGAACAATTCCTGGAGGACTATTGGGAAAACAGCCGTGGCGGAGATAACCTGTTAAGCGTATATTGGCTTTATAACCGCACAGGAGATCAATTCTTACTGGAACTGGCTGAGAAGATACACCGGAACACAGCAGATTGGACCCGCCCGTCGGCACTGCCGAACTGGCACAATGTAAACATCGCACAATGTTTCCGCGAACCGGCTACCTATTATATGATGACAGGAGATTCAGCCATGCTGAAAGCATCTTATAATGTACACAATCTGATACGCCGTACTTTCGGACAAGTACCGGGCGGTATGTTCGGTGCCGACGAAAATGCCCGCATGGGTTCTATCGACCCACGTCAGGGAGTAGAGACCTGCGGATTGGTAGAACAGATGGCTTCCGATGAATTGATGCTTTGTATGACGGGCGATCCGCTTTGGGCAGAACACTGCGAAGAAGTGGCTTTCAACAGTTATCCGGCTGCCGTGATGCCGGATTTCAAAGGATTACGTTACATCACTTGCCCTAACCAGACGGTCAGCGACTCAAAGAATCATCATCCGGGCATCGACAACCGGGGACCTTTCCTGGCAATGAACCCGTTCAGCAGCCGTTGCTGCCAGCATAACCACGCACAGGGATGGCCTTATTATGCCGAGCATCTGATTCTGGCTACTCCGGATAATGGTGTAGCGGCCGCCATGTATGCCGCCTGCAAAGCAACGGTGAAAGTGGGTGACGGAAACGAAATAACCCTTCACGAGCAGACGAATTATCCTTTCGAGGAAACCATCCGGTTTACGGTAAATACTCCGAAAGCTGTAAGTTTCCCGTTCTATCTGAGAATCCCTTCATGGACAGAGGGTGCAACTATCTTTGTTAACGGCAAAAAAGTAGCGGCTAACCCCGAAGCCGGACAATATGCCTGCATCAATCGCGAATGGAAAGACAATGACCAAGTAGAGATTCAACTGCCGATGCAACTTTCGATGCGTACATGGCAAGTGAACAAAAACAGTGTAAGCGTAGACTACGGTCCGTTGACAATGTCACTGAAAATTGACGAAGATTATGTGAAAAAGGACAGCCGCGCTACGGCTATCGGTGACTCTAAATGGCAGGAAGGCGCTGACGCCAGCCAATGGCCGACATACGAGATCTATGCAAAAACTCCTTGGAACTACGCATTGGTACTCGGTAAGAACGAACCTTTGAAAGACTTTAAAGTAGTACACAAAGAATGGCCGGCTGACAACTTCCCGTTCACGGTCGCAAGTACACCTATCGAGGTAAAAGCTATCGGACGCAAGGTTCCTTCATGGGTTATCGATCAATACGACTTGTGTAGCGAACTTCCTGAAATGGACGCTCCGAAAGGGGAAAAAGAAGAAATCACCCTGATTCCGATGGGAGCAGCCAGACTGCGGGTTTCGGCTTTCCCGAACACAAGAGAATAAAAGATACCCGGTGATAAACATTAATCGAAAGACACTCATGAAGAAAAAAAATACATTTACATATCTGCTCATCGGACTGGGCCTCTGCTTCTCTTCCTTGGGAAGCGGGCTCCGGGCCGATACCCCCGAGAACTATACCAACAACCGCTATCCATTGGTGCGCAAACCTTTGATGGAACTACCGTTAGGCAGCATTAAGGCAAAAGGATGGTTGCAGGAAATGTTGGTAAGGCAGAAAAACGGGGCAACCGGGCAAATGGACAAACTGTATCCGCTGGTGATGGGCGAACGCAACGGCTGGCTCGGCGGTGACGGTGATCAATGGGAAAGAGGACCATACTGGATTGACGGTTTACTTCCTCTGGCATATATCCTGGACGATGCGCAACTGAAAGCTAAAGTGCAACCTTGGATAGAATGGGCTTTAAAAAGTCAGCGGGAAGACGGTTTCTTCGGTCCGGCCAAAGACTATCCCGGAGAGGCCGGCATACAACGGGATAACTCTCACGACTGGTGGCCGCGTATGGTGATGCTGAAAATACTCCAGCAATATTATTCTGCCACGAACGATCAACGGGTCATCCGATTTATGACCGACTATTTCCGTTATCAACTGAAAACGTTACCGGAAAAGCCGCTCGGCAACTGGACTTTTTGGGCAGAGTTCCGTGCCTGCGATAATCTTCAGGCCGTATACTGGCTCTATAATATCACCGGTGATTCATTCCTACTCGATCTCGGCAAACTGATTCATCAACAAAGTTTCAGCTTTGTAGATATGGTGAACCGGGGAGACCTGAAACGTATCAATACGATTCACTGTGTCAACCTGGCACAAGGTATCAAAGAGCCTGTCATCTATTATCAGCAAGAGCCCGACAAAATGTATCTCGATGCGGTTAAACGTGCTTTTCGTGACATTCGCCAGTTCCACGGACAACCGCAGGGTATGTATGGTGGTGACGAGGCATTGCATGGCAACAATCCGACCCAAGGTTCAGAACTCTGCTCAGCTGTGGAACTGATGTACTCGCTGGAAAAAATGGTAGAGATCACGGGAGATATCGACTTCGCCGACCATCTGGAAAGGATTGCATTCAATGCACTGCCCACCCAGATTTCAGACGATTTTATGACAAAACAATATTTCCAACAAGCCAACCAGGTGATGGTATCACGCCACCGTCGCAATTTCGATCAGGATCACGGAGGAACGGACAACTGTTTCGGGCTGCTGACGGGATATCCTTGTTGTGCATCGAACATGCACCAAGGTTGGCCTAAATTCACCCAAAGCCTCTGGTATGCCACTCCTGACGGCGGACTGGCTGTTACGGCATACGCACCATCGGAAGTGACGGCCAAAGTAGCGGATGGGTGTACGGTAACTTTCAGTGAAGAAACCTACTATCCGATGGATGACAAAATAAGTTTCACCCTCCAATCAATGGACAAAAAACGGAAAGAAGTAAACTTCGCTCTCCAATTACGTATCCCGAAATGGTGCAAACAAGCCGGAATATCAGTCAACGGACAACTTCTTCAACATGCCGAAGGAGGCCGGATGGCCATTGTCAACCGCAACTGGAAAAAAGGGGACCGGGTGGAACTCCATCTGCCGATGGAAGTCACTGCCAGCACCTGGTATGAGAATTCGGTAACCATTGAACGCGGTCCGTTGGTATTTGCCTTGAAGATGGAAGAAAAATGGGAGAAGAAAGAGTTTGAAGAGCCGTGGTATGGTCCGTATTATTACTCAGTGACTCCTACCGAACCATGGAACTATGGATTGGTTGATTTCAATCGTAACAAAGCGAACGAACATGCCCGTGTAACGATTCATACGGAAAAGCAATCTTCCGTATTCCCCTGGAATAAGGAAAATGCCCCGATAGAAATACGGATGAAAGCAAGATTGGTACCTTCATGGAAACTTTACAACGAAATGGCAGGGCCTCAACCTTATTCTTTCTGTAGCGGAGGCGAAGGGCCGGAAACAGAAATCACCCTGATTCCTTATGGATGCACTACATTAAGAATAACGGAATTTCCGGTAGTGGGAGCCTCCCGATAGAGAGGTGAATAATCACTCCGAACCATTATAATAATAACTCAATATTCATACACAAGTCCTCCTTTCTCCCCTGCCTGCAAGTGGAGGGGAAAGAAGGACTCAAACACACAATTACAATGAAAAAACTTTTAGCAGCAGCAATGCTATTCATGCTGAACAGCTGGTCCTGTTTCAGTGCAGATACTCCGCGAGCGGAGTATCCCCGTCCACAGTTCGAACGGGAACAATGGCTAAACCTGAACGGGACCTGGACATTCGATTTCGATTTTGGTAAATCAGGAAAAGACCGCCGCCTGCAGTCGGCAGAGAAGTTTGATAAGAACATCACTGTACCCTTCTGCCCGGAAAGTAAACTTTCGGGAGTAGGCTATACCGATTTCATCGAACAGATGTGGTATCAACGCAATATTACCATCCCATCGGACTGGAATGGAAAAAAGATATTCCTGAACTTCGGTGCTGTGGATTATTGTGCGGAGATCTACGTCGATGGTAAATTCGTACAACGTCATTTCGGCGGTTCGTCTTCGTTTGCCGTAGATCTGACTCGCTATGTTACCCCCGGAAAGACTCACAATCTGGTGGTATTCGTACAAGATGATCTCCGTTCCGGACTACAAACCGGAGGAAAGCAATGCGGTAACTATTATTCGGGAGGCTGCTCTTATACCCGTACTACCGGTATCTGGCAGACTGTATGGATGGAAGCTGTCTCAACCGACGGTCTGAAGTCAGTATTCGTACGCCCGGACATCGACCAAAAACAGTTGATCATCGAACCGGAATTTTATAATGAATCGGCCAACACATTGGAAATCATCTTGAAAGACGGAAATAAAACCGTTGCCAAGAAAAGTGTAAATTGTGCCAACAGTTCGGTAGTAGTTCTGCCGGTGAAGAATATGAAACTGTGGTCGCCGGAAGATCCGTTCTTATACGATCTCGTTTATCAGGTAAAAGATGCCAAAGGCAACGTACTGGACGAAGTGAAATCATACGCCGGTATGCGCAAAGTGCACACAGCCAACGGACGTTTCTATCTGAACAACCAGCCTTACTTCCAACGTCTGGTACTCGATCAGGGATTCTATCCGGAAGGTATCTGGACAGCTCCGAGCGATGAAGATCTGAAGAACGATATCGTATTGGGAAAAGAAGCCGGTTTCAACGGGGCACGTCTTCACCAGAAAGTATTTGAAGAGAGATATTATTACTGGGCCGACAAACTGGGATACATCACCTGGGGAGAATCGGCAAGCTGGATGCTCGATGTAAACAAGGAGCTGGCTGCGCGTAACTTCCTGGGTGAATGGAGCGAAGTAGTGGTTCGTGACCGCAATCATCCCTCACTCGTAACCTGGACTCCTTTCAATGAAACCTGGGGTGGCGGTCCGGATGCTTATGTCCGCTTGGTACGTGACGTATACAACATTACCAAAGCCATCGACCCGACTCGTCCGGTAAACGACGCCAGTGGTGATAACCATGTGATAACAGATATCTGGAGCGTACACAACTACGAGCAGGATCGTGCTAAACTGACTGAACAGCTAAAAATGGAAGAAGGTAAAGAGCCTTACCGCAATGCGCGTGACAAGGACTTCCTGGCCGTTTACGAGGGACAACCTTACATGGTTGACGAATTCGGCGGTATCCCCTGGATGGCAGAGAAAGACCGCAAAAACTCATGGGGATACGGTGGTATGCCTGAAAATGCAGAAGCATTCTACAAGCGTCTGGAAGGTCAGATCGATGCTTTTATCGACTCACCGCATGTGACAGGTTTCTGCTATACTCAGCTGACTGACGTGGAACAGGAGAAAAACGGTATCTACTATTATGACCGTACTCCGAAATTGGATATGAAACGAATCAAAGCTATTTTTGAGAAAATAAAATAAAAGGAGTGCCTCCCTATAAGGGGACATTGCAGAAATCTGTTTACCTGTGATGGGATACTTTCATGAAAGGGAGGCTTTCAACTGTTATCTGCTATTTTATTATTTTGCAAATCAATAGTTGAGTCGTTGTCGGGTGTAGGGTATACAACCGGATAGTGGCCTGTAAAGACCGTACCCCCGACTCAACTACTGATTGCCATTATTTAAATACAAGTATGAGAAAATCATTCATTGCCCTCACCTTCCTGCTCGTTCCGGCTTGCCTGTCGGCACAGTTGGGAGGTAAAATCTACCTTCAGAGAGCCGATTCACTCCTTCAACGAGTACTGTCTCTTTATGAGGTAAAGAAGTATGGATTGCTGATGGAGACTTATCCACGGAATCCCAAACAACAAATTACATATACAGCCAACACCGGTTCGGAAGTTACTCAACAAGAAGTATCCTTCTTATGGCCTTATTCGGCAATGGTGTCAGGTTGCGTATCGCTTTATAAAACATCCGGCAACAAGAAGTACAAAAAACTGATGGACAAACAGATCAAGCCCGGACTCGACTTGTACTGGGATACCACCCGCCAGCCGGAATGTTATCAGTCTTATCCGGCCTTCGCCGGACAAAACGACCGTTACTATGATGACAACGATTGGGTAGCGATTGACTTTTGCGACTATTATGCCGTGACAAAGAACAAAGAGTACTTAAAGAAAGCCATCGCCCTGCACGACTACATCTACTCCGGGTGGTCGGACGAACTGGGAGGTGGAATCTACTGGTGCGAACAGAAAAAGGAATCAAAGAACACTTGCTCGAACGCACCTGCAACGGTTCTTTGCATGAAGCTCTACAAGTTGACCAAAGATAAAAAATACCTCGACCAGGCAATGGCAACTTACCAGTGGACACGCGATAATTTGCGCGATCCGTCGGATTTTGTCTATTGGGACAACAAGAACCTGCAAGGCAAGATCGGTTATGCCAAATATACGTACAACAGCGGACAGATGATTCAGGCAGGTGTACTGCTCTATCAGGCCACCGGTGACGAACAATACCTGAAAGATGCACAACAAACGGCCAAGGGATCTTACGAGCATTTCCTGAAACCGCAACCAACGGTAAAAGGAGAAATGAAGTTTTTCCCGTCTAGCCCATGGTTCAACGTCATCCTTTTCCGTGGTCTGAAAGCCCTTTACAAAGTTGACAAAAACGATACTTATGTAAAAGCTATGATCGACAATGCAGACTATGCCTGGCAGTACACCCGCGATGAAAACGGGCTGCTGAACAACGACTGGTCGGGCAACCGGAAAGACAAGTTCAAAAGCTTGCTGGAAAATTCCTGCATGATTGAACTGTACTCGGAAATCAGCGAACTCTAATATAGATTTACCACAGAGGACACGGAGTTGTAGCTTACTGTTAAACAAGTCAGCATATCTCAAAGAAGATTTCCTCTCATGCTCTCCGTGCACTTTGTGGTAAATTCACAACAGACCTGCACAAACCAATAATCTTACTAAAATGAAAGCAACTACCTCCTTGGCAACTTCTTGCCGCCGACTCCTGTTATGGGGAGTACTCACCCTTCAATGTCTTTTTAGCACCGCCCAAAAACGATTCACTGCCGATGTGGAACAACAAGCGGAAAAAATACTCTCACAAATGACCCTTGACGAAAAACTGTCTTATATAGGGGGTATCAATTGGATGTATACCCGTCCGCTGGAACGTTTCGGCATCCCCCGACTGAAGATGAGCGATGGGCCACAAGGGCTGGGAACACACGGGCCCTCTACTGCTTATCCGTGTGCGCTGATGCTGGCTGCCACCTGGAACGAACAATTGGCTACGGAATACGGAAGCGCCTTGGGTAAAGATTGCCGCGCACGAGGAGTACATGTCCTTTTAGGTCCTGCAGTCAACATTTACCGTGCTCCGATGTGTGGACGTAATTTCGAATATATGGGAGAAGACCCGTATCTCACTTCACGCATGGCAACCGGATATATAAAAGGCGTACAAGGGCAAGGGGTCATGGCTACCATCAAACACTTTATCGCCAATAACTCGGATTATGATCGTGATCATATCAGTTCGGATATTGATGAACGAACTCTAAACGAAATTTATTTCCCTTCTTTTCGGGCAGCCGTACAAGAAGCCGAAGTAGGTGCAGTGATGTCAAGCTACAATCTGCTGAACGGAATTTATACTACCGAACACCCGTGGCTGCTGAAAGATGTACTAAGACAGCAATGGGGCTTCAAGGGAATCCTGATGTCCGACTGGGGATCGACTCATCATTGCATCCCTGCCGTAAAAGGAGGGCTCGATCTCGAGATGCCTGCCGGAAGCAAGATGCAACCCGAAGAACTGAAGTACTACTTACGGACAGGTGATATCACAATCGAAACGATAGACGAAAAGGTACGCCACATCCTGCAAACTCTCCTTGCTTTCGGATTCCGGGAAACACAGCAGCCGGATACTCATATCCCACTGAAGAATCCGCAATGCGCCCAAACCGCTTTGAACGTGGCGAGTGAAGGCTTGGTATTGCTGAAGAATACCAACCAGATCCTTCCAATCCGCTCCGGCAAAGTGAAAACAATCGCTGTAGTAGGTAAAAACGCACAAGGATATGTTTGCGGAGGCGGCAGTGGTGAAGTACATCCGTTCCAATATGTATCCGTATTGGACGGTATACGCAAAGAAGCCGCCGAAAGAGACATCCGGGTAGAATATCTGGATGTATACGACTATTTACCGACTATTATTTTTACCGATACTGAAAGAAAGCAAAAAGGCTTCCGTGCTCAGTACTTCGATAACATGAATTTAGAAGGCACTCCGAAAGTGGAACAGACTGAGACGAAAATAAACTATTCCTGGTCGGGTGGTACGGGATTAAAAGAGATGCCCAAAGAGCAATTCTCCGTCCGATGGAATGGAACCATCTGTCCACAGGAAACAGATGAATACCTGTTCACCCTTGGCGGAGACGATGGATACAGACTATATATCGATGGAAAACTCATCGCAGACGAATGGCACGAAGGTGCTTTCCGCAATTCCACTTATCGTTGCATGCTGGAAGCCGGTAAAAAGTATGACCTGAAGATAGAATACTTCCAGAAAGGCGGAGGTGCTGCTGTCAATTTTATATGGAAACAGAAGAATGCCTCAAACAATTTATTCGTTGAAGCACTGAACCGAAACGACCTGGTAGTGGCTTGCATCGGATTCAACTCAGATACGGAAGGAGAAGGACGAGACCGTACCTTCGAACTCCCCGAAGACGAAGCACAATTACTGCAGAATACGCTGCAATCTAAACGTCCCGTAGTAGGTATCGTCAATGCAGGGGGCAATGTAGAGATGCAAAGCTGGGAACCTTCCCTGAAAGGACTACTATGGGCATGGTACGGAGGCCAGGAAGCCGGAACGGCAATCGCACGTACACTCTTCGGGGAGCTCAATCCTTCGGGGAAATTACCTATCACTTTTGAGAAACGATGGGAAGACAATCCCACTTTTCACAGCTACTACGATCCGGACGGAGACAAGCATGTAGAGTACGCCGAAGGTATATTTGTCGGATATCGTGGATACGATAAACTGAAACGGGAAGTACAATATCCATTTGGTTACGGATTGTCGTATACCCGTTTTAAACTTTCGGCACCGACTGTCGGTACTCCGAAAACGGACGGTTCGGTAACAGTCACCTGTAAACTCACCAACACCGGAAGAACGGCAGGCGCAGAAGTCGTACAACTTTATGTATCCAACAAAGATACGACAGTGGAACATCCGGAAAAAGAACTGAAAGGCTTCCGGAAAGTATATCTGGAACCGGGCGAAACAAAGAGTATAGAAATTACTGTTCCGGCAGAAGCATTCTCACATTATGATACGGGTAGCCGGAGATTTGTCATCGACCGGGGTAGCCACGACATCTTGTTAGGATTTTCTTCCCGGGATATCAAAGCAAAGATGTCGGTCGGGATTTCACGTTAAAATAGTCTAAACTTGAGCCGGACGTGTCTCCGTTCGTCCCAAAACGTGTTTAATTTGCAATATTGTTAAAACCCAAAGCCTATGAAACTCAAACATATCCCCTTACTCCTGTTGGTACTGACCTGCTGTCCGGCTTGTCAAAACAAGAAAGCTTCTGCCACTAAAGAGATTCCTTCCGAAGCTACTTATACCAATCCACTATTGGCAGTAGGAGCAGAACCATGGGCTGTCTTTCACGAAGGCAAATATTATTACACGCAAGGAGCCGAGAATAAAATTATCCTTTGGGAAACCAATGACATCACCGACCTGGAACATGCTGCCCGGAAAGAAGTATGGATTCCAAAAGAAATCTCCAACTCTTATCACCTCTGGGGACCGGAGATACACCGGATTGACGGGAAATGGTATGTTTATTTCGCAGCAGATGACGGCAACATGGACAATCACCACATCTATGTCATAGAAAACAGTTCTCCCAACCCGTTGGAAGGTGAATTTGTGATGAAAGGACGAATTAAAACTGACAAAGACGATAATTGGGCAATCCATGCCAGTACATTCGAGCATCAGGGTCAGCGTTATCTCATTTGGTGTGGATGGCCTAAGCGCCGGATTGAAACAGAAACTCAATGTATCTATATTGCCAGGATGGAAAATCCGTGGACACTCTCGTCGGACAGGGTGATGATTGCGGAACCGGAATATGAATGGGAACGTCAATGGATCTCACCTGATGGCAGTAAAACAGCTTACCCAATCCACGTCAACGAGTCCCCACAATTCTTTGAATCGAAGAACAAGGACAAAGTGCTGATATACTACTGTGCCAGTGGAAGCTGGACTCCCTACTATTGCATCGGACTGCTGACTGCTGATGCCGGAAGTGACCTGACCAATGCGGCATCCTGGAAGAAACAGGATACTCCTGTCTTTGAGCAGCAACCCGAAGACAGTGTTTTCGGACCGGGTAGTCCCTCTTTTGTCCCTACACCGGATGAAAAGGAATGGTACATGCTTTATCATGCCCGAAAAATCCCCAACGATGCACCGGGAGCAACAGACTCCCGTAGTCCCCGTCTGCAAAAAATAAGCTGGGATGCAAACGGGATGCCTGTTTTGGGAAAACCTTGCAAAGAAGGAACGCAAATTAAATAGTACAATCCGATTGATCTATTGTATACACAGTTATACATCCCCTCTTTGTCAATACCCTCTTTACTCTCCTTTCAGTTGATGGAAAAAGAGTAAAGAGGGTACTGATTGTTTAAGCGGTGACAGCCATCTATCCCCTGTAGTGCATCATATATCTTGGGATAATGCGGAGTCCGCACTTGTATCAATGATAATCTTTCGGCAATACTCCAAACTGAATCTTAAAGCATTTGGCAAAATAGGACGAAGAACTGAAGCCGATTTTCTCACACACTTCGGTTATGCGCACTCCGCTTTTCAGCAGCTCGGCAGCTTTATTCAAACGGATAGTCTTCAGGTAATCATTGGGCGGCATACCGGCCAAGGCCTTTATCTTACGATAGAAATTGGAACGGCTCATATTGAGTGACTCTGCCAGTGTATCAACGGAGAAGTTCTCGTCCGAAAGCTGTGCCTCGACTGCTGCCCGAACCTTAGCCATCAATTCACAATCTTTCTGAGACACAGAATATTCTACCGGGCTGATAGGGGCAGCCCCATTGCCACCTGATAATTCAGCCATCATTTTATGGAAGGCTTGACGCAGCTTCAGCAAATTCTCAATCTGCTTGCGTAACTGACGGATAGAGAACGGTTTTTCAATATATACGTCGGCACCACACTCGAAGCCTTCCACCTTGGCTTCCAGTGTCGTTTTTGCAGTTAACAGGATGACAGGTATATGGGAGTATTCAATGTCCGACTTAACTTTTGCCGTTAACTCCAGACCGTTCATCTCCGGCATCATCACATCACTGACAATCACATCCACTGTCTCGTTGGCAAGTACCTCAAGTGCCTGCCGGCCATTCTGAGCTTTCAAGACTTTAAACCAGGTACTCAGAGATTCCCGGGTCAGATTCAGCAAGTCGACATTATCTTCCACCAACAGAATGGTAAATTTACTGCCCGATAACTCGGTACCCTGTTCTTCGTCAGCCGCTTCCCGACCATCCGGTATCACTACTTCCGGTTCTTCGGATACAGCCTCTTCACCCCAAGGCAAAGTGAGAACAAAAGAGGATCCACCATATACACTATCTTCAAGGCTCAACGTACCATGGTGTGCTTCAGCCAGTGATTTGGAAAAAGCCAAACCGATACCTGTACCTACTGCTCCCGATTTTCCGTCTTTCACCTGGTAGAACGCCTCAAATACTTTCCGCTTTTCAACATCCGGAATACCCGGACCGTCATCACTCACCGAAACCCGGAAGCCTTCATCGGAAGAGACTAATTTGATATCGATACGGCTTTGGGCATATTTTACTGCATTACCTATCAGGTTGACGATAATTTTGCAGACCTTTTCACGATCGACCGAAGCAAAGATCTCGCCTTCCGGCAGATCGAGCATCACTGAGATGCCTTTCAGTTCGGCGGGACTCGTAAACTGGCTGTGAACATCACTTACCAATTGGTTGATATCACACTTCTTCAGACTCAACTGCACCCCACCATTTTCCATTTTTTGAAAGTCGAGCAACTGGTTGGTAATCCCCAAAAGGTAATTGACATTCCGGTCGATTACCGATAAGTACTTGGCATCCCGCCCTTCTCGTTTATCTTCCAATAGTTTCTCAAGAGGAAGCCGGATCAGACTCAGTGGAGTACGGATTTCATGCACCAGATTAATAAAGAAACTGATCTTCGACTTGTAGACCTCTTTTTCTTTCGTAGTCTGGTACTCTTCCATACGACGTTTGTATTTCTTCTTCACATGCCGGTTCCAATGCCAGCCTGCATAATAGGCAAGACCGAGGAGGAGAAGTGTATAGACACAATATGCCCATATAGTCAGCCACCATGGAGGCGTGACTACAATCAGCAAGGAAGTAGTCTGGTCATTCCATTTATGATCGTTGTTCGAACCCCGTACCTCAAACTCATACTTGCCCGGAGGCAAATTGGTATAAGAAGCCGTATTCTGTTCGGAGTTAATAACCCACTCTTTATCTACTCCTTTCAGGCGGTAAGAATAACGGTTTTTCAAAGGATCTTCGTAACTCAAGGCTACAAAGCTCACAGAGAAAGTATTATGTTCGTAAGGTAACGTTATGGTTTCCGCACGATAGAGGGGACCTTTCAGATGAAGAATATCCTGCACCAGCCGTTCATCCGTCGTATAAGGCAGGCGTATTTCGGTGATATATACGGAAGGGATGTACTGATTATCCATGAATTGATCGGGGACAAAAGAATTGAAGCCACTGATTCCGCCGAAATAGAGTTTACCACTTGCTGTTTTCAATGAAGATTGGGCTGTAAACTGATTGCCTTGCAGTCCGTCATTCACCGTAAATTGGCGGAAATGCTGCTTTGTGATCGGATTGATCGTTATCAACCCGGCATTACTGGATATCCAGAAGTCACCGGTCTTGTCTTGTTCAATGGAGTAGATGACCCGGTTGGGCAATATTGTATTATCCGGATCGAAATCAATAAATGTTTCGGTCTTCGGATCGAACGAACAAAGTCCGCCTCCATTGGTACCAACCCACATGGTACCTTTCAGATCTTCAAATAATGTAATTACGGAATTATTAGTGATGGTAGTCGAATCATTCCTTTCATGCTGGAAATGTTTCCAATGCCCGTTCCGGGTATTAAAACGAAACACACCGCTGTTGGATGTACCAATCCAAAGATTGTCGTACATGTCTTCCAGAATATCAACCACAGAGACCATTGACCCTACTGTGGTAATTGTCGAGAAATTGTCTTCCCGGGGATTGTAACGACACAGTCCCCAACTGGTTCCTACAAAAATATCCCCGCTTCGATCTTTATATACTGCCAGGACATCGTCACTGCAAATTGTGTTCGGAGTATCCTGCAGATGATTGTACGATTTCACATGGCCGGTCCGGAGGTCGAGTACCTTCAACCCTTCGGCATAAGTACCAATCCACAAACGCTCGCCATCCAACAACAAAGAACGTATGTCGTACTTCTTATCCACGCCTCCGCCTATCGGATAAGCGGTCAGTTGATGAGTGGAGACATCGAAGAAACACAACCCATCACGAGTACCCACCCAGATATCCCCAGCAGCATTTTCGCAAAAAGGACCTACTACTTTTCCGGCAGCCACACCTCCATCCCGATAAACAGGAGGATAATAATCGAATCTTTTAGTCGGTTTAGCCAGATAATTCACTCCTCCCAAATTAGTCAACACCCAGATTCCACCTTCTGCATCGCGCATCATTGCATTGATAGACTGGTCGCTCAAGCTTCTGGGATCTGACGGATTATCGATTCGTGAGAAGTTTTTATCATGTAAGTCAAAAAGGTAGAGCCCATTGTCGGTACCCACCAGAAGCTCTGTTTCCGAGTAGTTCAGCAGACAACGGATCGCACCGAAATTCAGATGGGATGCATTATAGCAGTCCAGGTTGCCGGTACGCTCGTTCAGACAGTACAACAAGTTGCTCCCCGCACCGAACCAGATATCACTCCGGATATCGAGCAAACAGTTGATACGATAATTATCGGGATTATTGCCGGCAGACAAAAGAGGATAGGATTGCAGGAATTTACCGTTTTCATCGAAGCAAAGCAAACCTTCCTGTAAAGAAGAGGCATAGATATGTCCAGAGTTATTCTCACAAACGTCCCATACGAAAGAGGTCTGAAGACTATTCTGTGTCAACACATCCGTTTGAGGATTATAAACAAATAATCCTTGTCCCAAAGTGGCAATCCAGATCAAACCGCTTTCGGACTTTATTATTTTCTTTATCTCACTACTGATAAAAACGCCATAGCGGGTCTTCTTATCAAAATAAGTGAAACGATCGTATTCACGGTCGTAGATATAAAGTCCCCAGTTGGTTCCGACCCATATATTGTGGTTCTCTTCCTCAAAAAGTGCCTGCACAAAGTTGTTCTCTAGCGAAAACTTATCATTCAGGACATTTCTGTAAACCTTGTTACCACGTCCGTTATAGCAATTTAAACCGTCGCTCGTTCCCAGCCATATAAAGCCATAGCTATCTTGCATGGCGCACCAGACTGTGTTATGTGATAATCCGTCTTCTACCTGATACTTCTTAAAAGAAAAATAGGAGAATGCCTGTAACGGTGTTATCCCAAAAGCAAATAAGGTAATTAGTAGAGTGATGATTCGCATGTGTTGTATTCATTTAAGATTAAAAAAACGACTTGTTGTTATGTATGTGCATAATCTGTCTGAAAGCATTTATCGGTTCAGCCATGGCTCCGGATTCAGTTTGTCCCTCTCCCTGCGCAACTGGAAATGAAGAACAGTCCGTCCATTGTCACTACCATCCGAGAAAATCGGACCGATAGCCTGCCGGGTCGTCACCGTATCACCGGATTTCACGGAAGCGGATGAAAGATTACAATATACCGAGATATAATCACCATGGCGTATCAGTACATTGAAAAGTCCGTTCAATTGGAACACGGCAGCCACTTTTCCATCAAAAATAGCACGGGCCTGTGCACCCGGTTTCCCTTGTATATCAATTCCTTTATTATCAAGTTTTACGTTACGTAATCCTTCCACAGCATATTGTCCGTAATGGCTGGTAATAATGTAGGGTCCCGTAATAGGCATCGGCAATTTACCTCTGTTACTTACAAAATTACCCGAGAGTTCACGGTCGGCCTTGCTCATGGTGAAACGTTCCAAAGGTTCTGCTTTCTTCTTTGCTGGAACCGTACCGCCTCCCGTCGAAGACGATTTACTTTCTTTGGCAGCTGCTTTCCGACGGGCCGCCTCTTCCCGGCGAGCTTCCTCTTCAGCACGCTTACGTGCACGTTCTATCTCTTCGGCAATCAGCTTATCAATTTTTGCATTTAGTTGGTTGGCCTCACGCCGTTTCTTACTAATCTCACTTTGCAATCCTTTCTGTTTCTTTTGCAAACCGGCAACGATCTCACGTTTTTCTTTTTCCTGTGCTTCCAGTTTAGCCTTTTCACCTTCCCGTTCGCGCAACAGATTTTCTTTAGCAACCTTCACCTGCTGAAGCTCTTTCTTTTTACGATTCACCTGTTCTTGCTTCTTCAGGATCTCCTCCCCCTGCAAACGCTGATAAGTGGCATACTCCCTCACATAACGAAGGCGACGATAGGTCTGCCCGAGACTTTTAGCAGAAAAGATAAACATCAACTTCTCCTCAACCGACTTATTCTTATACAAATACTGTACGGAAGATTCATACTTCTTCTTCTTATCCTTCAGATCCCGCTGGAGTCCCCTGAGCTGCCGCTCTAATCCGGCAATCTCTCGGCCTACAGCCTCCACATCATTGTTTATGGCAATGATATAGCGCTTTCTCTCCTCTATTTGTCCGGTAAGGACAGCAAGTCCGTTCAACTGGCTACCCACATCTTTCTTTGTGTTCTTCAGCAATGACTCAGTCTCCGCAATCTGTTGTTGCAGGGCACCACGTTTACTTTCCAGCTCTTTGATCAGTTTATTGGACTGAGCTGAAATCG
The DNA here is from genome assembly GCF_000025985.1 of Bacteroides fragilis NCTC 9343. Lineage (NCBI taxonomy): Bacteria > Pseudomonadati > Bacteroidota > Bacteroidia > Bacteroidales > Bacteroidaceae > Bacteroides > Bacteroides fragilis. The sequence goes on along the minus strand of NC_003228.3, from coordinate 305,044 downwards.
TAGTTGTCAGACAAAGACAGCTTATCAGAATCAAAAGAAAGCGATTCATAGTTTCATCAGCATTTTTAGCAGATCCTCCAATGCTACTTGAGTGTATCTGGACGATACCTCAGTAGGTATTAATTCGAATTCGGCAGTCGAGAAATCAGATAGTCTCACCTTTGCCTTTTCCAGAGATGGAATTCCCAATTCACGTCCTGTGAGCTCCTTTTTCTCACCCGGAAGTGAAGCTTTGAACAAAAGTTTCTCCAACCGGTCAAAATCAGCATTCTCGGGCAGTATTCCCTTTAGCTCATCACGGGTTGCCCGCACATAACGTTTATTCATACGGTCAATCAGTAACACCTCATCCGGGGTAACTTCCATACGCATTACTTCCGAGCGGAATACCGGCATCAGGACAGATAACTGGATCCGTTCACCGCTTTTCATCTTCATGCTGCCGCTTACGGTCATACTGCCGTTTTTGTTGGGCACTGTCAGTTGCAGTTTAGATGACAGATAAGCCGGTTCTACCGGTGTAGTCTTGACCACCTTTGATGTTTTACAACCTGCAAGCAGAACTACCATAAGTAGCAAAGGCAGCAGGTAAGACTGTTTAATGACAGTTTGTTTCAACTTACTTCCTTTCATTCTGCAATGTATTTCTTTTTTTCTATTTTCTGTTTAAGTGTTTTCGATTCAGTGCCCAGTTCCAGTGCTTTCTTCCAATATTTCAAAGCACCTTCTACGTCACCGGTCATAAAATAGATATCCCCGCAATGTTCAAACACCACGCTGCTCTCTTCTTCCGGTTTGGTATTCTTGATGGCATCGTCAATATAGATACGGGCCTCAGCATAGTTTCCCTTCTCAAAAAGAATCCAGGCATAAGTATCCAGATAAGTAGCATTGTTCGGTGCGGCTTTTACGGTTTTATAGCTCATCTCCTCTGCCTTATCGAGATCTCTGCGCTCTACCGATAAATAATAAGCATAATTATTTAGTGCACCTATATTGGACGGGTTGTAAACCAAAGCTGAATCATACGCTGCATATGCCTCCTTCATCAACTTCTTGGTATGATATACATCACCTATAATTGTATAGAAATCGGAGACCATTTGCTTGTCACTCTCCGGAGTGACATGTTCTAGTGCTTTCCGGCTGACTTCCAGTACATCGTCCCAATGTTCGGCCTGATTATATGCAATAACCAGATAAAAATAAAACTCCAAGGCATCCGGAGTTGCCTCAATCCCCGGCTCACAGATCTTAATCACCTGCTCATAATCATTCTTCCGGATGGCGGAACCTAATAAAGTCATGCGTGCTGCTTTATTGGTAGGATCTATCTGTACTACTTGCTCCAATACCGGAATAGACTGTGCCTCCATTCCTTTGGATAGCAGATACTGTGCATAAAGCATCGGAATTTGCACATCATCCATATCCATCTGCATCATCCGGTCAAAGAGTCCGATAACCTGTGTACTGTCTTTTCCCTCCTGTTCGCTCTGGACGATAAACTGCCTCATCACATTCACCTTTGTATCCGAAGGAACTTTCCGGTTCAGTAGCAAAGTATCCATCTGTTGTTCAAACAGTTCTTTCTGTCCGGTCTGCTCGTAATACGAAGCCAATGAAAACAATGCCATCGGATTGTCCGGTTCTGCGGCAAGTACTTTCTTATAAGTATCATAAGCTTCCTGCTTCTTGCCATTCTGCATATAGACATCTCCCAGAATCACCTGATAGCGGTAGTCCATCGGATACTCATTGACCAAGCTCTCTATTTCTTCAAAAGCCTTTTTGTCGTCCTTCATTTGCAGATAGATACGAAACTTCTCCATGGTGATCTGCTCATTCTTTCCCGTTTTTTCCTCTATACGGTTCAGGGTAGAAATAACTTTACCATAGTCTTCCTTCTGATTATATAAATCGAGCAGGTTGAACAACGGATCTTGTTTAGCGGGAAAACGCGTTGCCATCTTTTCGAGTATTCCTATCGCTTTTTCTTTCTGATCCTGCTGTTGGTACAGACCGGCCAATGCCTGACTATACCAATAATTATCAGGGGCATAAGCGACTGCTTTCTCCAATGCCTCTTGTCCTTGCGGCGCTTGTTTAAGGAAAAGATAATACTGGGCAATCTCGTATAGAGCTGCCGAACCGGTCGGATTGATGGCCAGGCAATGCTGCAACAGGTCGAAAGCAGCCGTATACTCCTTTTTCACTTTCAGGCGCGATGCTTCAAGAAAGAAATAGTCATATTTACGTTGCTGCTCCGGAGTGAGATTTATTTCCTGAACGGCAACTTGCTCCGATTGTTTCTCCACCTTGCGGGATGAACCGCAGGAAGCCAACAGAAGCAGCAGCATTCCGAAAAGCAATTTATTTATTTTCATTTTACTACAATTATTGATTCGACCGAACATCTATCCTCTTCCGGTATGTCCGAAACCACCCGCGCCACGTTCCGTTTCGTCCAGTACCTCAACTTCTTTCCATACAGCTTGTTCGTGGCGCGCAATGACCATCTGTGCAATACGCTCCCCATCTTCTATGACAAACGTCTCAGCCGAAAGATTTACCAGGATGATGCAAATCTCACCACGGTAATCTGCATCGATGGTACCGGGAGAATTCAGCACAGTAATCCCTTTCTTCAAAGCCAGTCCGCTCCGAGGACGAATTTGCGCCTCAAATCCCTGTGGCAGAGCTATGAACAGTCCTGTAGGAACCAGGCATCGTTGCATGGGAGCCAAAGAGATAGGTTCGGAAATATTAGCGCGGATATCCATTCCTGCAGAAAGTTCGGTCGCGTATGCGGGAAGCGGGTGCTTCGATTTATTGATTACTTGTATGTTCATATTCAGTCTGTTTACTATTTAACGGGCGAAAATACGCAATTTGAGCCTAAAATTCATACTTTTGCAGTTAAATAATGTGCAAATACCAAATTGTAAAGATCATGATGGACTGGAAAAGATTGATTTCAGCTAAGCGTTTCGGCATGGAAGAGTTTCACGAAGAGCGTCAGGAAAACCGTTCGGAGTTTCAGCGGGACTATGACCGTCTTGTCTTCTCCGCCCCTTTCAGAAGGCTTCAGAATAAAACCCAGGTTTTTCCCCTTCCGGGCAGTATTTTTGTTCACAACCGACTGACACATAGCCTTGAAGTATCTTGTGTAGGACGTTCGTTAGGCAACGATGTATCGAAAGCGATCCTCGCCCGACAGCCCGAACTGCAAGACTCTTTCCTGCCCGAGATCGGTTCCATCGTCTCTGCCGCCTGTCTAGCGCACGACCTGGGTAACCCTCCTTTCGGTCACTCCGGTGAAAAGGCCATTTCTACCTTCTTTTCAGAAGGAAAAGGAGCTCAGCTCCAAGAGAAGCTCTCACCGATGGAATGGAATGATTTGACACATTTTGAGGGGAACGCAAATGCATTCCGATTGTTGACACACCAATTCGAAGGACGTCGGAAAGGTGGATTTGTCCTGACTTATTCAACCTTGGCCTCTATCGTAAAATATCCTTTTTCATCAAGCCTCGCAGGAAATAAGTCCAAATTCGGATTCTTCACCACCGAAGAAGAGGGATTTCGCCGTATCGCAACGGAACTGGGTCTTATTCAGCTCAGCGACCGTCCTTTAAAATACGCACGCCACCCGTTGGTCTATCTGGTAGAAGCTGCCGATGACATCTGTTACCAGATGATGGATATCGAGGATGCCCATAAATTGAAAATCCTCACTACAGAAGAAACCAAAGAACTGTTGTTAGCTTATTTCGCAGATGAACGCCAGACACATATCCGAAAAACGTTCGATATTGTCAAAGACACGAACGAACAGATCGCTTACCTCCGCTCATCAGTTATCGGGTTGTTGATAAAGGAGTGCACTCAGGTATTTTTAAATAACGAAACCGAAATACTTTCAGGAACTTTTGAAGGGGCTCTGATCAAGCATATATCAGAACGTCCGGGAAAAGCATACAAGCATTGTTCGGAGGTATCTTTCAGCAAGATTTACCGTTCACGGGATGTATTGGACATTGAGCTGGCGGGGTTCAGGGTTATCAATACACTCCTTGAATTGATGATCGATGCCGTCACTTCGCCGGAGAAGGCTTACTCACAGCTGCTCATTAACCGCGTATCGGGACAATATAATATAAAAGCGCCTGCACTCTACGAGAGAGTACAGGCGGTGCTCGATTATATTTCGGGCATGACCGATGTCTTTGCCCTGGATCTTTATCGCAAAATCAACGGGAACAGTCTTCCTGCGGTGTAACGACTTTCGGTGTGAAAACCTTATTCACCCCGGAAGTTATCTGGCAATCTTCCGGATCGTTTTTCACGAACGATTCGATATGACGCATCCGTTTCTCTTCAAGGATTTCGTCAACGGCAATCAGGATACCGGTCTCTTCTACATCTCCAAAACCGTAATTGATAGCCGTACCAAACATACGCATGGTCGGACTGAGACTCATATAAGCATTCACTAACGGTGGAATATTAAAACCGAGTTTACGGATCTCACCGTTAAGTATCCGGTAGTCATCCTTAAATGAATCTTTGCAGAAAATCCTTGCCAGTTCAGCCTCATCCGTCTCCATTTCCAGCGGTTTCATCGGAGTGATAAGTCCGTCTTTATCTCCAAAATGCTTCTTCAGGAAGTAAAGGATCATGTCTCTTCCCTGACGGTGGTAACTGGGATACATCGTTACTTTACCAAAGAAATATTTTACATTTGGCATCACAACCGTCAATGCCCCCAATCCGTCCCACAGATTATCCAAAGCAAATAGCCCCTTGCTCCCGGCACGGGTTGACTGATATTCCAATGTAACGAACGAACGCCCGAGTTCAATAGTGGTAGGCAGGAATTCCTTCACAAATCTATCCGAAAAATTGAACATGTGCGAAGTAGCAAGAACCGGAGCACCATGCTCGTCAAAACGCACATCCGTCCCCAGAATATACCGATAGCCTCCTAAAATTTCTTCTGCCTCAGGATTCCATACAATCAATTGTTTATACGGATTCTCCATCGTATCATACTCATCGATATCCATTGACAGCCCCGTACCGCCTCCTGCAGCCCGAAAGGCAATCTCACGCAGACGCCCGATCTCCCGCATAATATTAGGAGAGTCCTGATAAGTAATAATGTATATCTGATTATTACTCTTATTGGTCATACGCAATCGCTTGTCTTCAGTCAACTCAGCTATAATCAGCTCCTTGCTTACCGGTTCAATAACTTCTTCCATATACTTTGTTAGTAGTTGTTCCTTAATCTGTTACAGTTTATACACGATATCTTTCACATATTGTGCCCACTCTGCCGGAGTTTTCGACTTATCGAATGTTTGCCACGGAATGGGTTTTCCGAAAGTGACGGTGAATGTTTTATGGCGATTTTTCAGCATCTCGTCCGCCAGGTAAAGCATAGCAATATTAAACTTAATCCCCAGTGCCTTGCATAAATTAGCCAAATTATAAAAGAAATCAGAGTTACGCCCTTCAAAATGGACAGGAATCACACCGCGCTGAAACTGAACACTTTTTACGATAAATGTTTTCTTCCAGTCAAGATCGCGAATCACTCCGTTCTGCCGCCGGGAACAAAGTCCAGCGGGAAACATTATCAGTTGATCGTCCGACTTGAATCCGGCTTCTACCATCTTAGGAAAATCTTTTGCCTGTTTGCCTGTTTTATTAATAGGAATGCACAACGGTGCCAAGCCATGAAGGTTCATCAGCAAATCATTCACCAGATACTTCACCTTCCCATCGAAATGACGTCCCAAAATATATCCGAGAGAAACACCGTCCTGTCCTCCCAGCGGATGATTGGACACGAACGTATATAAACCGTCTTTCGGAATATTTTCCAGACCTTTCACCTCCAACTTTGCATCCAGAAACTCAAGACAAGCCCCCAGAAAATCGACTCCCACTTTATCTTTCGAATCGCGCAGAAAAACATTTAATTCTTCCTGATGTACAATTCTCTTCAGATAGGAGACGACAAACTTTGGTATGTACTTGTAGTGCTTCGGAGCTTTCGTCTGAAGTATCTTATCAATATCTATTAAAAATAAAGAGTCGTCAGCCATTCTTTTTAGATGAAATGATTGCGCAAAATTAACTGTTCTTTTTTATTAATCGCAATAAATCGGTAGAAAATACAGATTTTGTCCCATCAAAAAAGGGTAAAAGAGGTCGTTTATCAGAAAAAGAGGATGAAAAAAGAGAGGTGAGAAGGCTAATTATCAAGCAATAAAGAACGACACACAAAAGAAGACCATACCTGGGGACGGGATTTTCTAACTCCTCATCCGTCGGTATGGCCCCACTCATATTCAGGCTCAGGTATTCTATTTAATCATGGTGATGTTCATCATGGTGATGTTCTCCCTCTTCACCTCCTTCCACGCTTAACACAATATTACGTACTACATAAGTTTCATTGCCCGACTGATCTAAACAGTAAACCATCAGGTGATAGTTTCCCGGAGTGGCGTCAGCCGGTATTTTAATATCATGGTTATGTACGTATGCATCTTTCTGTCCGGCCTTATCCGTATAGGTCCTTTCAAATGTAAAAGGCTTGGTTATTCCTGCTTCCGATGCCCTGGTATGCGAATGACCGTCAAAGTTGTTGTGAATATTAATCTTATAGGAAGCAATCGCTTCATTATCGTGAAGATTCATCTCAAAATGTACTCCATGAGAACTTCCGATCCTTAATATAGCGCCTTCTTCAGGTTCCAGCAGATCAATGACGGGTTTTATCGTATCACCTTCGTCTTCTTTAGAGCATGACACGAACAGAAAAGAAAAAAATAAGATACTGATTATTGACAAATAATTTTTTGTTTTCATTTTAATAAACTTTTAAATGGTACTTTAATTAAAATCTGAAAGTTCCGTCCCGGTTCGGGGATTTCTACTTTCCGGTAAAAACTAAGATGATTAAAGTATTTGGCACCGGATAAATTCCGGGCTGATAAAGTCACCTCGACCCATATATCCCCTATCCGGAGGTTGGCAGATACTCCGGCATTCAACAGCTGCGCTCCGGGAGTGGGATCTTCATTTCGTGCCACCCGGTGTTGTGCGGCAATATGCTGTACCTCACCATAAATGCTGAACTCTTTATATCGCCACGTCAGTGTATTGCGGAGTGAAGCAGGAGGCGAGAAACTTAGAGGAATATGTTCATCGCAATTATAAGTATAGACATATTCTCCACTGACACGATAGTTAAAGTGTCGGAGGAAGTCAATGCCCACTGCAGCCTCACCGCCCGCAAACAGGGCTTCCGCACCGGTGTACCGGTAAATCTGTCCGGCATGGGGCAGTATCGACCATTCTCCGGTAGGCCGAAGAAAAATATAATTGCTGAACCAGCTGACAAATGGTGACAAACTTACCGACAACGGCCCATTTTCATAGGTATATGAAACATCAAACTGCCAACCGCGTTCGGAAGCAAGCGCTGCATCTCCCTGTTCATGCCGGAAAGTGCCGTGATGAACTCCGTTCGATGCCAATTCATTGGCTCCCGGCAACCGGAAGCTATGGCCGACATTTACCTGAAGAAGATGACCTCCGGAAGGACTCCATACCAACCCCAGTGAACCGGAATAATCGCCAAAATGGCGACGAACGGGGTAACTACGCCATTCATACTTCCGGATAAATTCATCACCATAACCCTGCTCCCGCAGATATATTGCCAAGTAAGGATCGGTATAAGCGGATGCATCTATCTTTCCGTAATCATAGCGAAGTCCTCCACTGAAGGACAGAGTGGGTCCCGGACGATAAGTGGTCATCCAGAAAGCCCCTGTGGTAAATCTCCGGTAAGCAGGCAAAAGAAATGAATAACCGGCAATCGTATTCCTCTGATATTGTACATCCCATCCTGCCGTGTGTTGCCATACGGCAGAAGCAAACAACTTCAGCTTAACAGCAGAACTATAAGTGTTCAACGTAAAAGCCAGTTCCTTATCCGGATCTTTGTCCGGTACAGGCTGAGCATCATAATGAGTATGAAACCGGCTCCACTCCTCGCGATGATTCTTCTGAAAGCCAATATCCCACGTCAGCGCCCATTTATCGTACAAAAGGCTCTGCCGGGTAGAAACTTTCAAGTGATTCACCTGGCTGTACGGAAGTTCTATGTTACGGCTGTCCCCGTCATCCTGCAAACGCGACACATCGGGAATGCCATGTGCACCGGGAAAGAACCCTGTTTTCTGAAAAACATTACTCACCCAATAAGAAGAGACATACCGTTCTTTTCTAAATCCGGCAGCCCAACTGACATCTCTCTCAAAACCGGCTGTATTTTTAAGCCTTCGGTGATAAACAGGCATACGTTGGGTGAGGTAGACAATAGTATCCGTCGGAATACGATAATCCCCAAAGTGTTGTTCCGAATACCTTGCCCAGGTATACCAGGCATCTTTTTTGATCCCAAGCATCAGTGAACCTCCCAATGTACCGTTGACGGATTTCCCCAACAAGCTCGCTTCACCGAATAACCGGTTACCCGCAGGCAATGGTAATGGAACAAGTTCAATAGCCCCTCCCATTGCATCACTACCATACAATAAGGAAGCAGGACCTTTGCGAATACTTACCTGACCGGCATTAAATGCATCCAGCTCGAGTCCATGATCGGCTCCCCATTGTTGTCCCTCCTGCTTAATCCCATTTTCTACAACCGAAATCCGGTTGAATCCCATTCCGCGAATCATAGGTTTAGAAAAGCCCGAACCGATATCCATGGAATGTACTCCCGGAAGTGTTCCAAGAGTTTGTATCAAGTTCCCTGTGAAGTGTTCACGCAGAAACTCTTTCCCTACCACCTCCATATGCCATGTGGAGTTCTTATTCTTCAGATGCTGATAACTCTCCGTCACCACCACTTCAGATAAGGACACGGCTTTCAGTGAATCGGGCTCTTGAGCATGCAAGGTAGAGATTAAACATAACCCTCCCAGCATACCCGAAAAAAATCCGATACGCATACTTAAATCGTCTTAGTTAAATAAAACAGAGTAAGAAGACAAACGGTAAATTAAATCCAGTCTGCCTTCGCAATTTAAACGATATGATAAAAAACAGGAGGAGGTCCGCGAAGATAATGCGGATAGAAAGCGATAGAAAGCTTTTTATCCTGAAAAGTTCCACTCTCCCATTTTACGTAAAGGGGCGTATAAGTCAGAAGAGTAGAAGGGGTTTCAATAAATGGAGAAAGCATAAACTGACAGATGGGACAAGTCTCACATGTGTGATGGGACTTTCCGGAATGTGCGTCTGTACAGGTTATCGAAGTTTCTTCGGAATGATTATGAAAAACCTTCACGACAGACAAGGGCATAAATGTCATCAGTAACATCCATGCAAGCCAAATCCTATGTCTAGTATTTCTCTTCACACCCATTCATATTTAAACCGACGCAAAGATAGAAAACCCAGCGTCCCAAAAACACCCAAAAACTATCAAAATACACCCAAAATCTATCATTTGACAGTTTTTACCCTGTTTAAAGCTTAATTTTCCCCCGTCACTGTCTAAAAAATGCCGTAAACTTGCATCATCGAAAAACAACGAATATTCACAATTTAAAAAGCAACGTTATGAAAAGTTTAAGCTTCAGAAAAGATTTAATTGGAGTTCAGGAAGAGCTACTTCGCTTTGCATACAAACTAACAACCGACCGTGAAGAAGCAAACGATTTGTTGCAGGAAACCTCTCTTAAAGCGTTAGATAACGAAGATAAATATACTCCCGACACTAACTTTAAAGGATGGATGTACACCATCATGCGCAACATCTTCATCAATAATTATCGCAAAGTAGTACGCGATCAGACTTTTGTAGATCAGACCGATAATCTTTATCATCTGAGTCTTCCGCAAGAATCAGGACTCGACAGTACCGAAAGTCGTTACGACTTAAAAGAGATGCACCGCATCGTCAATTCATTACCCAAAGAATATAAAGTGCCTTTCTCTATGCACGTTTCCGGATTCAAATACCGTGAAATAGCTGAGAAACTGGACTTGCCGCTCGGGACAGTAAAGAGCCGTATCTTTTTCACCCGCCAGCGTTTACAGGAAGAACTGAAAGACTTTAGACAATAGGCCACATGCATTGTCGATTTCTATAAATCATTTTAGTGCAGATTTTTAGTTGTGTATCAAGGAGCAGAAAGAGAGTGATTCCCTTTCTGCTCTTTTTATTATCCGGCATTTTTTAAACGATACTTCAATAACACAGGATTACTATCTTGATTAATGACCTCTCTCAAAGAATCAAACCCTGCTCTATATTTTTCTTTCACAGGAGAATCCGGAGACAATATAACATCGAACATCTGCATCAACGTGCTTACTGAATATAAGTCCTGCCAAATAAGCAAAACGAATCATTAAACCTAACACTTCAACTAATTAAACCTACACCTTCCTTGTATATCTCCATTATTTCACATACCTTTGTCTAAAATTAAGGTATTAAAACATCCGGATGTTATATATCAAAACACCCGGATGTTTTATATCAGAACATCCGGATGTTATCTATTAAAACATCCGGATGTTTTCAGATATAACTTATAGATGTTATATACCTATATAATAAGAGGCAAAAAGGAAATGTATTCATATTAAAAACCTAAAATACTAATGTCCATCAATTACGCAGTTACCAAGAAAGTAGACAAGAGCAAAGGTATCGCCAAAGAACGATATTATGCCACTACACGCGCTTTACAGAAAAAACCCGTAAACAGTGTACAAATTGCTAATCAACTCGCAGAAAGAAGCTCTCTTCAAAACGGAGACGTACTCTCTGCACTTACTCAATTATCGGATATTATTGCCGCTCACCTGAAGGAAGGGCGTACTGTTTCCATCGATGGATTGGGCAATTTCTACCCCAGTATCACCAGTGAAGCAGTGGACAAACCGGAAGAATGCACCGCCAACAAAGTATGGGTATCCCGTATTTGCTTTAAGGCCGCACCCGCTTTCCTGAACAATGTGCGGAAAACCGATTTTGTCAGCCTGCAACTTAAATACGGACGCAAGTCTGCAAAGTCACAAAACGGTTCCGACAAGGAGACAACCGATGTTATCCCCCACCAGCAAAGCATCTCTGAAGATTCTTCATTATCAGACGAATAAGCAATTAACAATCGGTTGAAAACTTCTCAAAAAGTTTTTGGTGGAAAATTGTGGGGAATTGTGGGGAAATACCTACTTTTACGGTCGCTTATTATAATAAGGTGAAATGATACGTTTTTTAGGCAATATTGAAGCAAAGGCGGACGCGAAAGGAAGAGTTTTTATCCCCGCCCAATTCAGACGGCAACTACAGTCCGGCTCTGAAGACAAGCTCATCATGCGCAAAGACGTATTTCAAGACTGCCTGGTGCTCTATCCGGAAGAGGTCTGGAATGAAGAACTGGACGAACTTCGGCAGCGACTGAATAAATGGAACGCCAACCACCAACTTATCTTCCGCCAGTTCGTCAGTGACGTCGAAATCATCACGATGGACGGCAACGGACGTATACTGATACCGAAACGCTATCTGCAAATCACCGGTATACAAAGCGACGTACGCTTTATCGGGGTAGACAATAAGATAGAAATCTGGGCGAAAGAACGTGCGGAAAAACTCTTTATGGAACCCAAAGCATTCGGAGCAGCCCTGGAAGAGATTATGAAAGAAGAACGGAGAACAACGAACAACGAGCTAAAATGAAAGAAGAAGAAACAACATATCACGTACCGGTACTGCTAAAAGAAAGTGTAGATGCCATGAACATATCTCCCGACGGGACTTACGTAGATGTCACCTTTGGCGGTGGCGGACATTCCCGCGAGATACTTTCACGGCTCGGAGACGGAGGACGCCTGCTAGGATTCGACCAGGACGAAGATGCCGAGCGCAACATTGTAAATGATCCGCATTTTACTTTTGTACGAAGCAACTTTCGTTACCTGCACAATTTTCTACGTTATCACGATATCGGAGAGGTAGACGCTATATTGGCTGATCTCGGCGTCTCTTCCCACCACTTTGACGACAGCGAACGGGGATTCTCTTTCCGCTTTGACGGGAAACTGGACATGCGCATGAACAAACGTGCAGGCATTACGGCTGCCGATGTGGTAAATACATATGAGGAGGAACGCCTTGCCGACATTTTCTACTTGTATGGCGAACTGAAGAACAGCCGCAAACTGGCATCTGTCATTGTGAAGGCACGCACCGGACAGAAAATAGAAACGATCGGTGAGTTTCTTGAAATCATAAAGCCTCTCTTCGGCCGCGAAAGAGAGAAAAAAGAGTTAGCTAAAATTTTTCAGGCACTCCGCATTGAAGTGAACCAGGAGATGGAAGCCCTGAAAGAGATGCTGATGGCCGCGACAGAAGCATTAAAGCCCGGAGGACGACTGGTGGTAATCACTTACCACTCACTGGAAGACCGCATGGTGAAAAACATCATGAAAACCGGCAATGTAGAAGGCAAGACCACACAGGACTTTTTCGGCAATTTACAGACACCTTTCCGCCTGGTAAACAATAAAGTGATCGTACCCGACGAGGATGAGATAACACGCAATCCCCGGTCGCGCAGTGCCAAGTTGAGAATAGCCGAGAAGAAGTAAGGGAACAGAGTGAAACAAGAGAAGTGAAATGGAAGATAAAGAAGCAAAAAAGAAGAAAAGCAACTCCCTGAAAAGTATTCTGGGAGGTGATATTCTGGCTACCGACTTTTTTCGCCGCCAGACTAAATTGCTGGTACTGATTATGGTGCTCATCATTTTCTACATTCATAATCGCTACGCAAGCCAGCAACAGCAAATCGAAATAGATAAGTTGAAAAAAGAACTGATCGACATAAAATATGATGCACTGACACGAAGTTCGGAATTGATGGAAAAAAGCCGTCAGTCGCGGATAGAGGATTATATATCGACCAAAGAAAGTGACTTGCAGACATCAACCCATCCACCTTATTTAATCAGTACGAAATAGAAGATGGCTGTAAACAAGAAAAATATAATGACCCGCTACTTCTTCGTCATCCTGTTGATGGGACTGATAGGAGTAGCCATTGTTGTCAAAGCAGGCATCACGATGTTTGCCGAACGACAATACTGGCAGGATGTGGCCGACCGTTTCGTCAAGGAGAATGTAACGGTGAAACCCAACCGCGGAAACATCATTTCGTCCGACGGCAAACTGATGGCCAGTTCGCTGCCGGAATACCGTATATATATGGACTTCAAAGCCGGTGGAGTAAAAAAAGACACCATGCTGATGAATCATCTGGACGAGATATGCGAAGGACTTCATAAAATATTCCCTGATAAAAGCGCTTCGGAATTTAAGACTCACCTTAAGAAAGGGCGCAAACAGGGAAGCCGTAACTATCTGATTTATCCGAAGCGTATTTCATATATTCAATATAAAGAAGCTAAACGCCTTCCGGTGTTTAACCTCAACAAATACAAAGGCGGATTCCATGAATTGGCTTATAACCAAAGAAAGAAACCTTTTGGTTCACTTGCCGCCCGTACGTTGGGTGACTTATATGCCGATACGGCCCAGGGAGCTAAAAATGGTATCGAGTTGGCTTTTGATTCTATCCTCAAAGGACATGACGGAATTACTCACCGGCAAAAGGTGATGAATAAATACCTGAACATTGTGGATATTCCTCCGGTAGACGGTTGTGACCTGCTTTCTACCATCGACGTAGGCATGCAGGATATCTGCGAGAAGGCATTGACCGATAAACTAAAAGAGCTGAATGCCAGCGTAGGTGTGGCCGTATTGATGGAAGTGGCAACCGGCGAAGTAAAAGCCATTGTCAACATGACGAAAGCCGGAGATGGCAATTATTACGAAATGAGGAATAACGCTATCAGCGATATGCTCGAGCCGGGATCAACATTTAAAACAGCTTCTATCATGGTGGCCCTTGAAGATGGCAAGATCACTCCGGAAGACGGTATAGATACGGGAAACGGTATCAAGATGATGCACGGTCGGCCCATGAAAGACTGGAACTGGTATAAAGGAGGATATGGCTACCTGACGGTTACGCAAATTCTGGAAGTATCTTCCAATATAGGAACTTCGAGCATTATCGAAAAATATTATGGAAGTAATCCGCAAAAGTTTGTCGACGGACTGAAACGAATGAGTATCGACCAGCCCCTCCAACTGCAAATAGCAGGAGAAGGCAAACCCAACATAAAAGGTCCTAAAGAGCGCTATTTTGCAAAGACCACTCTGCCATGGATGAGTATCGGCTATGAAACTCAGGTACCTCCCATGAATATACTGACATTCTATAACGCCATTGCCAACAACGGAGTTATGGTACGGCCGAAGTTTGTGAAAGCAGCCATTAAGAACGGAGAAATAGTGAAAGAGTATCCTACGGAAATCATCAATCCGAAAATCTGTTCGGAGCGGACCTTGAAGCAGATTCAGGAAATTCTCTATAAGGTGGTACACGAAGGTCTGGCTGCTCCGGCAGGTTCCAAGCAATTTGCCGTTTCGGGTAAAACTGGTACGGCACAGATCTCACAAGGTGCCGCCGGATATAAATCGGGACGGGTGAACTATCTGGTCAGCTTCTGCGGATATTTCCCTTCGGAAGCTCCGAAATACAGCTGCATCGTTTCTATACAGAAACCGGGACTTCCCGCTTCGGGAGGTTTAATGGCAGGTAGCGTATTCAGCAAAATAGCCGAAAGAGTGTATGCCAAAGATTTACGCTTGGACATCAGGAATGCAATCGATACCAATACAGTAGTGATTCCCGATGTAAAAGCAGGCGAAATGATAGAAGCAAGGCAAGTATTGGAAGGCCTAAATATCCAGACACAGGCTGAATTTAAGGCTAAAAAGAACAAAGAGGTGTGGGGACATGCACAGGCAGCCCCCAAAGCAGTAATCCTGCAGGGAAAAGAACAATTACGCAACTTTGTGCCCAGCGTAATAGGTATGGGTGCCAAAGACGCTGTATACCTGCTGGAAAGTAAAGGATTGAAAGTAACCCTGTCGGGAGTCGGCAAAGTAAAGAGCCAGTCGTTGCCCCAGGGAACTACCATCAAGAAGGGACAAACCATCAGTATCCATCTGAATTGATTATTATAGATTAAGGTATGAAACTAAAAGAGATTCTAACATCTATCCAACCGGTGAAAATTACCGGAAATCAGGATATCGAGATAACCGGGGTTGACATCGACTCCAGACAGGTAGAGTCCGGCCATCTGTTTATGGCCATGCACGGCACACAGACCGACGGACATGCCTACATTCCGGCAGCGGTTGAAAAAGGTGCCACGGCCATTCTTTGTGAAGAGTTACCTGCAGAACTTGCAGAAGGAGTTACCTACATTCAGGTTGCCGACAGCGAAGATGCCGTAGGAAAAGCAGCTACGACTTTCTACGGAAATCCGAGCTCAAAATTGGAACTGGTAGGCGTTACCGGAACAAACGGAAAGACAACGATTGCCACCTTATTATATAATACGTTCCGATACTTCGGCTATAAAGTGGGATTAATCTCCACGGTATGCAATTATATAGATGATGAAGCCATCCCTACCGAACATACCACTCCCGACCCGATCACATTGAATCGTTTATTGGGACGCATGGCGGACGAAGGTTGCAAATATGTTTTCATGGAGGTCAGTTCACACTCCATCGCACAAAAAAGAATCAGCGGACTGAGATTTGCCGGCGGCATCTTCACCAACCTGACACGCGATCATCTGGACTATCATAAAACAGTAGAGAACTACCTGAAAGCAAAGAAGAAGTTCTTCGACGATATGCCTAAGAACTCGTTCAGTCTGACCAACCTGGACGATAAAAACGGACTGGTGATGACACAGAACACCAAGTCGAAAGTATATACTTACTCTCTCCGCAGTCTGAGCGACTTCAAAGGAAGAGTACTGGAATCTCATTTCGAGGGGATGCTTCTCGACTTTAACAACCATGAACTCGCAGTTCAGTTTATCGGAAAATTTAATGCATCAAACTTACTGGCTGTATTTGGTGCTGCCGTATTGCTGGGCAAGAAAGAAGAGGACGTGCTGGTTGCTCTCAGTACGCTGCATCCGGTTGCCGGACGCTTCGATGCCATCCGTTCTCCACAAGGATATACAGCCATTGTAGACTATGCACACACACCGGATGCCCTGGTCAACGTCTTGAACGCCATACATGGAGTACTCGAAGGAAAAGGCAAGGTAATTACCGTAGTAGGTGCAGGCGGTAACCGCGATAAAGGGAAACGCCCTATCATGGCAAAAGAAGCAGCCCGGGCAAGCGACCGAGTCATCATAACTTCGGATAATCCCCGTTTCGAAGAGCCGCAGGATATCATCAACGACATGCTGGCAGGCCTGGATACTGAGGATAAGAAAAAAACGCTAAGCATCGCAGACCGTAAAGAAGCTATCCGCACGGCTTGTATGCTTGCAGAAAAAGGAGATGTAATTCTGGTTGCCGGAAAAGGACACGAGAATTATCAGGACATCAAAGGAGTGAAGCATCACTTTGATGATAAAGAAGTTTTAAAAGAGATTTTTTCATTGACTGTTTAAGCAGATCTGATTGAAACACCCCCGCTTATAAGCACCGGATGTTATTCAATCGAAAAGCGTAAATCGTCTAACCGTAAATAAAGTTATGTTATACTATCTGTTTGAATGGCTACACAAACTCAACTTTCCGGGTGCCGGAATGTTTGGGTACACCTCGTTCCGTGCATTGATGGCTATCATCCTGGCACTGCTTATTTCCAGTATCTGGGGAGATAAGTTCATCAATCTGCTGAAACGGAAACAGATCACCGAGACGCAGCGTGACGCCAAAATCGATCCGTTCGGCGTCAATAAAGTAGGAGTGCCCAGCATGGGGGGTGTCATCATTATCGTAGCAATCCTGATCCCCTGTCTGTTATTGGGGAAACTGCATAATATCTATATGATACTGATGCTGATCACCACCGTCTGGCTGGGATCTTTAGGATTTGCAGACGATTATATAAAGATATTCAAAAAGGATAAAGAAGGGCTTCACGGTAAATTCAAAATTATCGGTCAGGTGGGTCTCGGCTTAATTGTCGGACTGACTCTATATCTGAGTCCGGACGTAGTGATTCGTGAAAACATAGAAGTTCAGAAATCGGAAAACGAAATCGAAGTAATACATGGCACTCACGATCTGAAATCTACCCAGACCACGATTCCTTTTTTCAAAAGCAACAACCTGGACTATGCCGACCTTGTAGGCTTTATGGGAGAACACGCTCAAACAGCCGGATGGATTTTGTTTGTCATTATCACCATCTTTGTCGTGACAGCCGTGTCAAACGGAGCCAACCTGAATGATGGTATGGATGGTATGGCAGCAGGCAATTCCGCCATCATCGGACTAACGCTGGGCATATTGGCTTATGTATCGAGCCACATCGAGTTTGCGGGTTACCTGAATATCATGTATATTCCCGGAAGTGAGGAACTGGTAATCTTTATATGCGCCTTTATCGGAGCATTGATCGGTTTCTTATGGTACAATGCCTATCCGGCCCAGGTATTCATGGGGGATACAGGCAGTCTGACCATTGGAGGTATCATTGCGGTATTTGCCATTATTATTCACAAAGAATTGCTAATCCCGATTCTCTGCGGTATATTTCTGGTTGAAAACCTTTCAGTACTTCTGCAGCGCTTCTATTATAAAGCCGGAAAAAGAAAGGGTATAAAACAACGCCTCTTTAAGCGGGCCCCGATACACGACCATTTCCGTACTTCGATGAGTCTGGTAGAGCCGGGATGCAGCGTAAAGTTTACGAAGCCCGATCAGTTGTTCCACGAATCAAAAATCACAGTCCGCTTCTGGATTGTAACCATCGTGCTGGCAGCTATTACAATTATAACACTGAAGATTAGATAACAGAAGTGACGAGCAACAGGCTATGAGCTACAAGTGCCTGCCGCTAATCACAAAGTATGAACCTAAAACTTGTAGCATAAAGAAAAAGATCTATCGACGGATCGACAAATTCCGGTTGATAAATCGAAACCTAAAAATCATGAAAAGAATTGTAGTATTAGGAGCCGGTGAAAGCGGTGCGGGAGCAGCCGTTCTGGCCAAAGTAAAAGGATTCGATACTTTCGTATCGGATATGTCTGCTATCAAGGATAAGTATAAAACTCTCCTTGACGGCCATGGCATTGCCTGGGAAGAAGGCCGACACACAGAAGAACAGATTTTGAGTGCTGACGAAGTTGTGAAAAGCCCCGGAATTCCTAATGACGCCCCACTGATTCTGAGATTGAGAGAACAGGGCACACCTATCATCTCGGAAATAGAATTTGCCGGCAGATACACCGATGCCAAAATGATCTGTATCACCGGCTCGAACGGAAAGACGACCACAACCTCGCTTATCTATCACATTTTTAAAAGCGCAGGACTAAATGTGGGACTTGCCGGAAACATCGGTAAAAGCCTGGCATTGCAAGTGGCCGAAGAGAAACATGATTATTATGTAATCGAATTGAGTTCATTCCAGTTGGATAACATGTATAACTTCCGTGCCGATATCGCTGTATTGATGAACATTACGCCGGACCATCTGGACCGGTACGACCATTGTATGCAGAACTATATTAATGCAAAGTTTCGTATTACGCAGAATCAGACTTCGGAAGACGCGTTTATCTTCTGGAACGATGACCCTATCATCAAACGTGAACTGGACAAACATGGCATTCGTGCCCACCTGTATCCATTCTCGGCAATCAAAGAAGAAGGATCTATCGCCTATGTGGAAGACCATGAAGTAGTAATTACCGAACCGATCGCTTTCAATATGGAACAGGAACAGTTGGCCCTGACCGGCCAACACAATCTTTATAACTCTTTAGCCGCCGGTATCTCCGCCAACCTTGCCGGTATCACCAAAGAAGATATAAGGAAAGCGCTCAGTGACTTTCAGGGGGTAGAACACCGCCTGGAGAAGGTGGCACGCGTACGTGGCATTGATTTTATCAATGACTCCAAAGCAACCAATGTAAACTCTTGCTGGTATGCCTTGCAGAGTATGACTACTAAAACGGTATTGATTCTCGGAGGAAAAGACAAGGGAAACGATTATACGGAAATAGAAGAACTGGTACGGGAAAAATGCTCGGCACTGGTCTACCTGGGATTGCACAACGAAAAGCTTCATGAGTTTTTCGACCGTCTCGGACTCCCTGTAGCCGAAGTACAGACCGGCATGAAGGATGCCGTAGAAGCGGCTTACAAGCTGGCGAAAAAGGGCGAAACAGTATTGTTGAGTCCATGTTGCGCCTCCTTTGACCTTTTCAAAAGCTATGAAGACCGTGGCGAACAGTTTAAGAAGTATGTAAGAGAATTATAAAAATCAGAGTCCTGAGCCATAAAAGGTTCAGGCTCCGAAGAGCTAAAAACTTAAAGCAGTGGATCTATTAAAGAACATATTCAAAGGTGATAAGGTAATCTGGATTATTTTCCTTTGCCTCTGCCTCATCTCTATCATAGAGGTGTTTAGTGCTGCCAGTACGCTGACTTATAAAAGTGGCGACCACTGGGGACCCATCACACAACATTCCATCATCCTGATGGTAGGTGCGGTCGTAGTGGTCCTGATGCACAACATCCCTTATAAGTGGTTTCAGGTGTTTCCGGTTTTCCTCTACCCTATTTCGGTAGTATTGCTGGCTTTCGTAACTTTGATGGGAGTCATCACAGGTGACCGTGTGAACGGAGCCGCCCGCTGGATGAGTTTTATGGGGTTACAGTTCCAGCCTTCAGAACTGGCCAAGATGGCAGTAATCATCGCGGTTTCTTTCATTCTATCCAAAAAGCAGGATGATGAAGGGGCCAATCCGAAAGCTTTTAAGTATATCATGATACTGACCGGACTGGTATGTATGCTTATCGCTCCTGAAAACCTTTCGACAGCTATGCTGTTGTTCGGAGTAGTAGTATTGATGATGTTCATCGGACGTGTTGCATTCAAGAAGTTAGCCATGTTATTGGGCGGTCTGGCATTGGTTGGCTGTCTGGGAGCAGTATTTTTGCTGGCCATACCGAAGGATACCGATATCCCGTTCCTCCACCGGTTTGACACTTGGAAAAGTCGTATTACCAACTTTACGGAGAAAGAAGAAGTTCCGGCAGCCAAATTCGATATTGACAAAGATGCCCAGATAGCTCATGCACGCATTGCCATCGCTACCAGTAACGTGATAGGTAAGGCACCGGGAAATTCCATTCAGCGTGACTTCCTGAGCCAGGCATTCTCCGATTTCATCTTTGCCATTATCATTGAAGAGTTGGGGCTGGTAGGAGGCGCCTTTGTAGTCATACTCTACATCTGGCTATTGGTCCGGACAGGCCGAATCGCCCAAAAGTGCGAACGTACATTCCCGGCATTCCTCGTCATGGGTATTGCCTTGATGTTGGTATCACAAGCCATATTGAACATGATGGTAGCCGTCGGACTATTTCCTGTAACAGGACAACCTTTACCGCTAATCAGTAAAGGAGGTACAAGTACACTGATCAACTGTGCCTACATTGGCATGATACTGAGTGTCAGCCGCTATACCGCTTATCTGGAAGAGAAAAAAGAAAATCCTGCTCCTCTGCTCACCCAGAGTGAAGGAAATGAGACGATTGCAAGCGAGGCACAGACTGCGGCCGAACCTACAGCAGAGGTTTTAAACAGTGATGCTAAATTTGAAGAGTAATATGAATAAAGAAAATAATAAAGAAGGACAGGGTGATGCCTTAAGAGTCATCATCAGCGGTGGTGGTACCGGAGGGCATATCTTTCCGGCCGTATCCATTGCAAACGCCATAAAAGAGTTACGTCCCGATGCACAAATCCTGTTTGTAGGAGCCGAAGGCAGAATGGAAATGCAACGAGTACCGGATGCAGGCTATCAGATTATCGGATTGCCTGTAGCAGGATTCGATCGTAAACATCTGTGGAAAAATGTCGCCGTATTATTAAAATTGGTACGCAGCCAATGGAAAGCACGAAACATTATCCGGCAATTCCGTCCTCAGGTAGCAGTAGGAGTAGGCGGATATGCAAGCGGTCCTACTTTAAAAATGGCGGGAATGATGGGAGTACCTACTTTAATACAAGAGCAGAATTCATACGCCGGAGTAACCAATAAACTATTGGCACAGAAAGCACGAAGAATTTGTGTGGCGTATGACGGAATGGAGAAATTCTTTCCTGCCAATAAAATCATTATGACAGGTAACCCGGTACGTCAGAATCTGCTGGCGGAAAAACCGGAACGTGAACAGGCTATTCGTTCTTTCGGGCTGAATCCGGAAAAGAAGACCATTCTGATTTTGGGTGGAAGCCTGGGGGCACGCACCATCAATAACACATTGATTGCGGGATTGCAACTGATTCGCCGGACTACAGACGTGCAGTTCATCTGGCAAACGGGAAAGATTTATCATCAACAAGTGACAGAAGCTGTAAAAGCAGCGGGAGAGATACCCAATCTGTTTGTAACGGACTTTATCAAAGATATGGCTGCCGCTTATGCTGCTGCCGACCTGGTTATTTCACGTGCCGGTGCAGGGTCTATTTCCGAGTTCTGCCTGCTGAATAAGCCCGTTATCCTGGTTCCGTCTCCTAATGTGGCAGAAGACCATCAAACCAAAAATGCTTTGGCTTTGGTGAATAAACAAGCAGCCATCTACGTAAAGGATGCGGAAGCAGAAAACAAACTATTACCGGTAGCACTGGAAACGATCGCCAATGCCGAGAAGCTGAGCGAACTCAGTGAAAACATTGCACATCTGGCTTTACCGGATTCTGCTGTCGTTATTGCAAAAGAAGTTATAAAATTAGCGCAACAATCATGAATATAGAAACGATTCAATCTGTATATTTTGTCGGGGCAGGCGGTATCGGAATGAGTGCCCTCGTCCGCTATTTTCTTTCTAAAGGAAAAGTAGTGGCAGGCTATGACCGTACTCCCAGTGAACTGACTCAACATCTTATAGAAGAAGGAGCACAGATCCATTACGAAGAGAATATCGATCTCATACCGGAGGCTTGCAAAGACAAAGCTACCACATTGGTAGTCCTGACCCCTGCCGTACCTCAGGAACATGCCGAATTAACTTACTTCCGTGATAATGGATTCGAAATACAGAAACGTGCACAAGTACTGGGCACCATTACCCGTTCCAGCAAAGGACTTTGTGTAGCCGGCACACATGGTAAAACCACTACCTCAACGATGACGGCCCACTTGTTTCATCAGTCACATGTAGGTTGTACTGCTTTTCTGGGAGGTATTTCCAAAAATTACGGAACGAATCTACTACTCTCTTCAACCAGCCCTTATACGGTGATTGAAGCAGACGAATTTGACCGTTCATTCCATTGGTTGTCTCCTTATATGTCTGTCATTACCGCAACCGATCCGGATCATCTGGATATTTATGGCACCGAACAGGCTTATCTGGAAAGCTTTGAACACTACACCACACTGATTCAGCCCGGAGGAGCACTGATTATCCGCAAAGGCATTTCCCTACAGCCGAAAGTGAAAGAGGGAGTGAAGATGTATACTTACTCACGTGACGAGGGAGACTTTCATGCTGAGAACATTCGCATCGGAAACGGAGAAATCTTCATTGACTTCGTAGGGCCTGACATTCGTATCGACAACATTCAGCTAGGAGTACCGGTAAGTATAAATATAGAGAATGGTGTCGCTGCGATGGCACTTGCCCACCTTAACGGAGTCACACCTGAAGAGATCAAACAGGGAATGGCCAGTTTCCGGGGTGTGGACCGCCGGTTCGACTTTAAAATCAAGAATAACCGGATTGTATTCCTGAGTGACTACGCACATCATCCATCCGAGATTAAACAAAGCGTGATGTCCATGCGTGAGTTGTACCGGGACAAAAAGATCACTGCGGTTTTTCAGCCACACCTCTATACCCGTACCCGCGACTTCTACAAAGATTTTGCCGACAGTCTGTCTTTACTCGATGAAGTGATACTGGTAGATATCTATCCGGCGCGCGAGCAACCTATTCCGGGAGTAAGCAGCCGGCTGATATATGACAACCTACGTCCGGGTATTGAAAAAAGCATGTGCAAGAAAGAAGAAATACTCGATGTACTGAAAGCAAAACATATCGAAGTATTAATTACATTGGGAGCAGGAGACATAGACAACTATGTTCCGGGTATTTGTGACTTATTGTCCCGAAGAATGGTTCCTTCGGACAATTAATTTGTAAATCGTCAAAACAATAAATTTCCTTATGATAAAAAGAATTCTTCTGACCATCGTCATGTTACTTCTCATAGCCTACCTTATAGCAGCTGTGACAGTGTTCAACGACAAACCTGCCCATCAGGTATGCCGTGACATGGAATTAGTGATCAAGGATACACTCAATGCCGGTTTCGTTACCAAGAACGAGGTGGCTGCCATCCTGCAGAAGAAAGGCATTTATCCCGTTGGAAAGAAAATGGACCGGGTACACACCAAAACATTGGAAAAAGAGTTGGATAAACATCCACTCATCAATGAAGCTCAATGCTATAAAACGCCAAACGGCAAAATTTGCGTGGAAGTAACCCAACGCGTACCGATTCTCCACATCATGAGCAGCAACGGTGAAAACTACTATTTGGATAACAAAGGAAAAATGATGCCGCCCGATGCAAAATGCGTAGCACACCGGGCAATTGTCACCGGAAATGTAGAAAAGTCGTTTGCAATGAAGGATTTATATAAGTTTGGTGTATTTTTGCAAAACAATCCGTTCTGGGAAGCCCAGATTGTACAGATTAACGTGCTGCCCGGAAAAGAAATCGAATTGGTTCCCCGGGTAGGCAATCATATTATCTATTTGGGTAAACTGGAACATTTTGAGGATAAACTGAAACGCTTGAAGACCTTTTACGAAAAAGGGCTCAACCAGGTGGGATGGAATAAATATTCGCGTATCAGCCTGGAATTTGGAAATCAGATTATCTGCACAAAAAAGAAACAATAATTTGTAAACAGCTAAACGTACCTTTGTGTTAAAGAGATAAGTCTATAATACGAAAGGGAATAAAATAGGATTTTATATGGCAACAACAGATTTTATCGCCGCTATTGAACTGGGTTCATCGAAGATAGCCGGTATAGCCGGAAAGAAGAATAGTGATGGAAGTATACAGGTATTAGCTTATGCCAGGGAGGATTCGTCTTCTTTCATCCGGAAAGGAGTGATCTATAATCTGGATAAAACGGCACAAAGCCTGACTTCAATCATCAATAAACTGGAGGGGGCTCTCAATAACTCAATTGCCAAGATCTATGTGGGTATCGGCGGACAATCGCTCCGTACGGTGCGCAATGTGGTAAGTCGCGATCTTGAAGAAGAAACTATTATTTCTCAGGAACTGGTCGACTCAATCTGTGATGAGAACCTCGAGATACCACTGATCGATATGGATATACTGGACGTTGCTCCACAAGAATACAAAATAGGAAACAATCTTCAAGCCGACCCTGTCGGTGTAGCCGGAAGCCACATTGAAGGGCGTTTTCTGAATATTGTAGCACGTGCTTCGCTCAAGAAAAATCTGGAACGCTGCTTCGAACAGGCTAAAATAGAAATAGCAGACCTATTGATCTCACCTCTGGTTACTGCCGATGCAGTACTGACGGAAAGTGAAAGACGCTCCGGCTGCGCACTGATCGACTTTGGTGCCGACACATCTACCATTTCCATTTATAAGAATAATATCCTCCGCTTCCTCACTGTGCTGCCGCTAGGAGGAAACAGTATTACCCATGACCTCGTCTCTCTTCAGATGGAAGAAGAAGAGGCCGAACGTTTGAAAATCAGATATGGCAATGCTTTCTACGAAGAGGAAGAAGGCGAAGAACCTGCTACTTGCCAATTGGAAGACGGAAATAGAACGATAGAGTTAGGTAAACTGAATAATATCATCGAGGCACGTACCGAAGAGATTATCGCGAACGTATGGAATCAGATTCAACTTTCGGGATATGACGACAAACTTCTGGCCGGACTCATCATCACCGGAGGGGCCGCCAACCTGAAAGACCTGGACGAGGTTCTACGCAAACGGAGTAAAATAGAGAAGGTGAGAAACGCACGTTTCGTACGCAATACCATCCATGCAGACGAAGACGTTGTGAAGAAAGACGGTACACAAAACACCTTATTCGGACTGCTTATTGCGGGCAACGAAAACTGTTGTTTATTGGAAACACCCGCTCCACAGCCGCATATACAACCTCAGCCCCAGCCCGAACCGGTGAACATGTTTGAAGAAGACGAAAGTCTGAAGGAACAGGAAGCCGCTGCCCGCGCTGCCAAGAAGAAGAAAGAAGAAGAAGAGAAAAAGCGGAAAGAAGAAGAAAAGCAACGCAAGCTGGAAGAGAAGAAAAGAAGGGAAGAAGAGAGAAGAAATAAACCTAACTGGTTTAAATCGACTTTCGACAAACTCTCTAATGAAATTTTCTCTGACGAAGATATGAAATAAAGTGATAATTCATAATACAATATAATATGGACGAGATAGTACAATTCGATTTCCCTACAGATTCACCGAAAATCATCAAAGTGATTGGTGTAGGAGGTGGTGGAGGTAACGCCGTCAACCACATGTACCGGGAAGGCATACACGACGTAACATTCGTTCTCTGCAATACCGACAACCAAGCATTGGCTGAGTCTCCCGTACCGGTCAAACTGCAACTGGGACGTTCCATCACACAAGGACTCGGTGCCGGAAACCGTCCGGAGCGTGCACGTGATGCTGCCGAAGAGAGCATCGAAGACATCAAAACTCTGCTGAACGATGGTACCAAAATGGTGTTTATCACTGCCGGAATGGGTGGAGGAACCGGAACCGGAGCCGCTCCCGTCATCGCCCGTATCGCTAAAGAGATGGACATCCTGACTGTCGGAATCGTTACCATCCCTTTCATTTTTGAAGGCGAAAAGAAAATTATTCAGGCTCTGGACGGTGTAGAACGCATCGCACAACATGTAGATGCTTTGCTGGTGATCAACAACGAACGCCTGCGTGAAATCTACTCCGACCTGACTTTTATGAATGCATTCGGCAAGGCAGATGATACGCTATCAATCGCAGCCAAGAGCATAGCCGAAATTATCACCATGCGAGGTACGGTCAACCTGGACTTTGCAGATGTGAAAACGATTCTCAAGGACGGCGGTGTAGCCATCATGAGTACCGGATTCGGCGAAGGAGAAAACCGTGTGACCAAAGCAATAGACGATGCACTGCATTCACCTCTGCTCAATAATAATGATATTTTCAACGCCAAGAAGGTAATGCTGAACGTCTCCTTCTGTCCTGCTTCCGAATTGATGATGGAAGAAATGAACGAAGTACACGAGTTCATGAGCAAATTCCGCGAAGGTGTGGAAGTGATCTGGGGTGTAGCTATGGACAACTCACTGGATACGAAAGTAAAGATCACCGTATTGGCTACCGGTTTCGGTGTAGAAGACGTACCGGGCATGGACGACCTGCACGAAAAACGCAGTCAGGAAGAAGAAGAGCGACAGTTGCAACTGGAAGAAGAGAAGGAGAAGAACAAAGAGCGCATCCGCAAAGCATACGGTGAAAGTGCCAGTGGAATCGGAACACGCAATCTGCGTAAACGCCGGCATATCTATCTCTTCAATGCAGAAGACCTGGATAACGATGACATCATCGCCATGGTAGAGGACTCTCCTACTTACTTACGCGACAAAACAACTTTGGGTAAAATCAAAGCAAAAGCCGCACTGGAAGAAGAGATAGCAACAGAAGAGGCTATAGATGACAGTGGAGTTATCACATTTTAATTAAAGTAAAATATCGAATCATTAACCCGGATTTACCAATTGTAAACCGTAAATCGTTAAATCATAATAACATCATGGATTTATTCGAAAGAGTCAGCGAAGACATTAAAAACGCAATGAAAGCGAAAGATAAAGTAGCTCTCGAAACTCTCAGAAATGTAAAAAAGTTCTTTTTGGAAGCTAAAACAGCTCCGGGAGCTAATGACACCCTTACAGATGCAGATGCACTGAAAATCGTGCAAAAACTGGTAAAACAAGGTAAGGATGCCGCAGAAATATATATAGGACAAGGTCGTCAGGACTTAGCTGATGCAGAATTGGCTCAGGTGCAAGTTATGGAAACTTATCTGCCTAAGCAGATGAGTGCCGAAGAATTGGAAGCCGCACTGAAAGAAATTATTGCTGAAGTAGGTGCTACCAGCGGCAAAGACATGGGAAAAGTAATGGGAGTCGCTTCTAAAAAACTGGCAGGATTGGCCGAAGGACGCGCGATCTCAGCTAAAGTAAAAGAGTTATTGGGATAAGTCTCAAAACAGAAATACTTTCTACCCCCGGATGCAAGCCAGACTCGCATCCGGGGTATTTTGTTTATGGCTTGTCTATAATATATATCCCTCCAATATGCATGAAGCACTAATCAAACAGCTCCTTCAATACATCCAGTGATTTCAGTATAGGAAAATCGGGAAGATGCAACCGGTAATATTCATTAATAATAGCCAGACAACGGGCTCTTTCTGTGCGGTTCATTCCAAAAAGATGCATGGTTTCATAATTCATACGCATCAACTGCAACAACCGTCCGGCTTCATCGGGCTGTATATAAGAAGAATGCAGTTGAGGACGAACGGACGTAAAAGTGGCATTCAACATATCAAAATAGTCACCCGCATGATAATCGTCCAGGTTGGGGTACAGCCCCAAAAAGCGTGAAAGACGCATCAGAAATACCAGATGGAAATTAGCAAAACTAATCTTACAGGTATCCAACCATAATATAGAATGTTGTAAATAGGCAAACAACGGACGGTTCTCAGCCTCCTCACGAATGGCACGATAAAGAAATTCAGCGAGAAAAAGAGCGATAGCCGATTTAAAAGGATCATAGGGAATAGAAGTAAAGGGACTGAAAGATTTGGCCTCCTTAATTCTAAAAAGTGAAGTATTCGGTCTGTAATCTGCCTCAAATTCGATTAAAGCCAATGGTTGAAACAACACCGATTTGACAGTAGCCTTCTTAGAACGAGGCACGGTGACCAAAAAGGACGCACGCCCTGACAACTCAGTATACATCTCTACGATATTCGATGTATCGTTATACTTTAATACATGAAGAACGATTCCAACCGTTTTTTGCAACATAGCTCTAACTTTTCTTTCCGGTAACAAAGCTACAAAAAAAGAGGAAATGGACAATCGAATACTACTATCTCAAAAAAAAATCATTCTTTCGCCAGAAAATAAAACAGCAAATAAGAAATTGATTATCAACACATAACCTAAATAAAAACGAAAAACCATCAAAAATAATCAGAAAATTTTTCCGCGAATAGTTTGGTAGTTTCAAAAAAAGCCCTACCTTTGCACTCGCAATCGGGAAACAACGATACAGAACGAAAGCAAAGTGAAACAAAAAGAGCAGAAATGCTCAAAACAGGATGGCCCGTTCGTCTATCGGTTAGGACGCAAGATTTTCATTCTTGAAAGGGGGGTTCGATTCCCCCACGGGCTACAATTAAAAAAATAAACGAATTAAAACAGATTAGTCGAGATGGCAAATCATAAATCATCAATCAAGAGAATCAGACAAGAAGAAACTAGAAGACTTCGTAACAGATATTATGGTAAAACCATGAGAAATGCTGTTAGAAAACTTCGTTCAACTACTGACAAAGCAGAAGCAACTGCTATGTATCCGGGCATCGTTAAGATGGTAGACAAGTTAGCTAAGACAAACGTTATTCATAAGAATAAAGCTAACAATCTGAAATCTAAGTTGGCCATTTACATCAACAAGCTTGCTTAAGAAATAAGATATATAACAGACTCTATATAATATTAGAAGCCGGACTTTTCAGTTCGGCTTTTTATGCTTTCAATTACCCGGTCGGGTTTATTTTTAATTCTTCTTTTTTCACTCTTCATTCTTCTCTAACTCAGATATTTTCACTATATTTGCTCTGTTATTATAATTAGGAATCAAATTATGAGCGAAGAACAGAATCCCACCAATAACGGGTCTTATTCAGCAGATAGTATCCAAGTATTGGAAGGACTTGAAGCAGTTAGAAAACGCCCTGCGATGTACATTGGTGACATCAGCGTAAAGGGACTTCATCACTTGGTATATGAAATTGTCGACAACTCTATCGACGAAGCATTGGCCGGTTATTGCGACCATATCGAAGTAACTATCAACGAAGACAACTCTATCACCGTACAGGATAATGGACGTGGTATTCCGGTAGATTTCCACGAAAAAGAGCAGAAATCTGCCCTCGAAGTTGCCATGACCGTACTGCATGCCGGAGGTAAGTTCGATAAAGGTTCGTACAAAGTATCCGGAGGTCTTCACGGTGTAGGTATGTCCTGTGTGAATGCATTGTCTACACACATGACTACCCAGGTATTCCGCAACGGTAAAATCTATCAGCAGGAATATGAAATCGGTAAACCGCTTTATCCCGTTAAAGAAGTAGGAATAGCGGACCACACAGGAACCAAACAGCAATTCTGGCCCGATGACAGTATCTTTACCGAAACCATTTATGATTATAAGATTCTGGCTTCACGTTTACGTGAATTGGCTTATCTGAATGCCGGTCTGCGCATCTCGCTGACAGATCGTCGCGTAGTGAATGAGGACGGCAGTTTCAAACACGAAACTTTCTATTCGGAAGAGGGTTTAAGAGAATTTGTACGTTTCATCGAATCGTCACGCGAACACTTGATTAACGATGTGATTTATCTAAACACAGAGAAACAAAACATCCCCATCGAGGTGGCTATCATGTACAATACCGGATTTTCAGAAAATATCCATTCGTACGTCAATAACATTAATACTATAGAAGGTGGTACGCATCTGGCAGGTTTCCGCCGCGCCCTGACCCGTACACTGAAGAAATATGCAGAAGACAGCAAAATGCTGGAGAAAGTTAAAGTAGAAATCTCCGGCGATGACTTCCGTGAAGGTCTGACAGCTGTGATCTCTGTAAAAGTAGCTGAACCCCAATTTGAAGGACAGACTAAAACTAAGTTGGGAAACAACGAAGTAATGGGTGCTGTCGATCAGGCGGTAGGCGAAGTACTAAACTATTATCTGGAAGAACACCCGAAAGAGGCTAAAGCAATTGTAGACAAAGTGATTTTGGCTGCTACTGCACGCCACGCCGCCCGCAAAGCGCGTGAGATGGTACAGCGTAAATCTCCTATGTCAGGTGGCGGTCTTCCGGGTAAACTGGCCGACTGCTCGGACAAAGACCCGCAGAAGTGTGAGTTATTCCTCGTCGAGGGAGACTCTGCCGGCGGTACAGCTAAGCAAGGTCGTAACCGTGCATTTCAGGCTATTCTTCCACTACGCGGTAAGATTCTGAACGTAGAGAAAGCCATGTATCACAAAGCGCTTGAAAGCGAAGAAATACGCAATATATACACGGCACTGGGTGTCACTATCGGAACGGAAGAAGACAGCAAAGCTGCCAATATTGATAAGCTGCGCTATCATAAAATCATTATCATGACCGATGCCGACGTCGATGGATCACACATCGACACACTGATCATGACTTTTTTCTTCCGCTATATGCCACAGATCATCCAGAATGGCTATCTGTACATTGCCACTCCCCCGCTCTACCTTTGCAAAAAAGGAAAAATAGAAGAGTATTGCTGGACAGATGCGCAACGCCAGAAGTTTATCGACACTTATGGTGGCGGTTCGGAAAATGCAATCCATACACAGCGCTACAAAGGTTTGGGTGAGATGAATGCCCAGCAGTTGTGGGAAACGACTATGGATCCGGAAAACCGTATGCTGAAACAGGTTAATATCGACAACGCAGCAGAAGCCGACTATATCTTCTCCATGTTGATGGGTGAAGACGTAGGTCCACGCCGCGAGTTCATTGAAGAAAATGCAACGTATGCAAATATCGATGCATAATTCGTAATATAAACACCAACCTCACATCTTACAACGAAGAAGCGCCGGCGCTGAAGGAAAATCCTTCGGACCGGCGCTTTTCTTTGAATTCCTCCCGGGCTTATCGAGGTTGTCGTCCCAATACTACTCGTCGGAAACGATTAACAATCTCATTGCCCATATTCATGCGGGTACTATCCACCCGATGTACCGCAGCAGGGGTAACCGCATCCTTATATTTGGCCTTACCTATACGGAACTTCATTTTGTCCAGATTGCCCGAAATATTCACTCCCGCTTTAAACGGCAACGGAGACTTCAAGATGGAGATGTGATAGTTAAAGTTCATATCTAATCCTTGCTCACCTCCAACAGCAGCTTTATAACGGTCTATCTCTACCAGGAAAGGATAGACGGTCACATTACCGTCGTGTACCGTCACATTGACAGAGATACTATCGAATACATTCTCTTTTTTATTCTTAAACATCAACATCTTTGAGATCTCAGCAAAGGTTTCACCATCCATCAGGACCAGGCTGTCTCCTTTGATGTGAATGGCCGAACGCAGAGTGGGGATACGGATATTCATTGCCGAATCCAAACGGGCATCGGCAGCAACATCAAACATAACCCGGCCCTTGAAAGAACGAAGCATAGGCACTATCGTATCGAGTGCAGGAACAAAGTCGACCAGCTTCGCAATATTGATGTTTCGGATCTTAAAATCAAAACCGGCATATCCGCCGCGGGGACTACCGGCCTTATAGACCATCACAGCCTTCATATCGGCATCGAGGGCACGTATTGAAAGATCTTCCAGATGTATGGCCTGATTCTTAATATCTACCGCTCCATGTACATTCTCAAACAGCATTTTCTCAAAAATGACCTTCTTCAGATCTGTTTGTAATTCAAAATCTATATTTCGGGGAATCACAAACAATTTCATCTCCGAAGGTACGCTGTCGGTAAGCACTTCCGTAGTATCCTCGGGGAAAGAAAGAGAATTAATCAACTGATTACAATCGATCAGATCAGACGTAAGAGACAAATGTGCCGTCAACTTCTCTCCTTTCGTCATTGCCCTGTAAACACCCATCATATCGCCTGTAGCCGTCATATTGGAGCGTCCGATACGGACAGAAGCATTCTTTAAAGTAATCTTCGGGCCATCCACCGTCACCGCTGTTTTTGACATGCGAATAGGCAAGCCGAATTCCGGCGTACGGAAACGTAAGCGATTGAACCCAACAATCCCTTTAGGCATCCACAGGGAGTCATTCAGCTTATCAGCCTTCATCTTGATGCCCGCCACATTCATAGCCATGCGAGTTCCTGCCGCACTGAAGAAAAGCGAATCGGCACGAAGTGAAAAATCAATCGCCGGCTTCGTTACATCCACCTCCTGAGGCCCCAGTGCAGCTTGTGCTTTTGTACGGGCACTGTATAACTTTATAGAATCGCCCATCGAAGCACGGAGCTTACTGACCTCCATATCGCACTGCAAAGAGACAATGCGGTTGGTATCCTGCGGATTAGTCGAAGAAACATTGGCAACCAACCGTTCGATGTCAGAAGAGAGAAAACGGCTTCTCAACACCAGTTTACGGACATCCATCTGCGCCTGCAAGGTTTCATTATCACGGAAACGGAAAGTAGCATTACCTAGAAAATCGAAATCCTTAGCAGTATCCTTCAATTCAAAATCTTTCAATTCAAGTTTGCCTCCCAACTTCATGCGCCCGATATCCTGCTTCTTCAAAGTAGAAAGGCGGCACTTCATTCCCATATCCGCATCCAGTTTTCCCGTGATTGTCACGCTTTCCTGCAATGGAAAGGTTTTAGCCAGTGCATCCAGGTCGACAGTCGACTGGGTATGGAAAGTAATCAACGGATCATCCAGCAAATCGTCTACCTTCGCATCGGCCAAAACTTCAGTATGCGCCCCTTTAAAATGGAATATTTTCAGGTTTAGATACGAAGGCTGATGACGCATCAAGTCGACATACGCATCAAAATCTGCCGTTACCTCATCAATACCGTATGGCAAATCCTTATATTGTGCCGAAGCCTCTTTGATACCGATCTTGAGTGAAACGGCAGGCAACTTTTTGTCACCATACACACCCCTCACCCTACCGCTAACGGTAACTTCACCTTTAGCCGAGACTTTACTGTCCTTCACATACGATTTCGGAATCATCCGCAACACCGTCTCCATCGAAGGGGCATGCAAACCATATTCCAGATCCATACCGATTGTCTTCGCCACGGTATCCCGCCGGAAAGTTCCGTTTACATCCAGCCGGATACCATTCACATCGAGTTCCGTATCCTTCAGTTTCCAGACAGCTGTCTGCCTGTCCACCATAATATCTGTCCGTAAAGAAGTAGCTATCTTATTGACCAACAGTTCTCCCTGCTGCCAGAAAAGAATATTTTTGTTGTCAAATTTCAACCCTAAAGTAGAAATACCCTTTGTCAGCGAAAGCCTCAACTTCAGATTAGCATCATCGATGCGTGAGTAAATATCCGTATTCCGATCATCGAAAACAAGATTGGCATGTTTGAGTTCTATATTCCGGATATCAATCTCACTATTAAAATCGGTCGATGCAGTATCGGCCGGTATCGTATCGGCCGATGCACGGGTTACCTCCCAATTGGCTTTCCCGGCTTTATTCCGGTAGGCATATACAGCTACCTCTTCCAACGAAAGATTGTGAACAACAATGCGATTTTCCGTCAAATATGCTATCGGGTTGACGGTCAGCACACATTCCTTGAAAGACAGTAACGAATCGGTTTTGCACCAGCTACTATCATTCAAGGCTTTAGACACCAAACTACCGTTCTTCACCTTCAATCCGAACTGTGGGAAAGTTGAAAAGAAAGTCAACTCTACGCTCTCCATATCCAGGTGTGCATTCAGAGTCTGATTGGCAGCATCCAGCACCACCGGAGTCAGCTTCTTCGGAGTTACGATGAAATTAATCACAAAAGCAATGGCAACAAGCAGCACCAAAAGAACTGTTCCCAACGTGATGCCGCTGATCTTAAGTGTTTTCTTTACCTGTCTGTTCATATCATCCCTCTATCCTGCAATTCTTTTACCGCAATCTCCAGTTCATCATACCACTCCTTACCGAATTTACGAATCAACGGCTCCTTCAGGAAGCGATAGACCGGAACATTCTCCTTTTTACCCAACAATACAGCAGCCTTACATACATCCCAACGATGGTAATTCACTGCCTGATAAGGTCCGTAATTGCCTACCCGTATAGGATACAGATGGCAAGACACCGGTTTATAAAAGTCTGTTTTTCCTCCCCGATATGCTTTCTCGATGGCGCAATAGCAATACCCCTTTTCATCGTAACAAGTAAATACACAGTCTTTGCCATTCACAATGGAGGTCACCAGATCACCGTCCCGATCGGTATATACCACGCCTTGCTTATCTATTACCGCACGAGCTTCGGGCGACAGTTCATCCCAAACAACCGGAAGCACCTCTTCCAATTTCTCCACCTCTTCCAGTTCTACCGGAGCCCCGGCATCACCTTCAATGCAACACTCACCTTTACAGGCATCCAAGTTGCACACAAACTTCTCGCGAAGCACATCCAGGCTCACAACAACGTTGTCTATTTGAATCATAATTATCGGTTTATATTATACAAGTTACCTAAGTGTAAATAGAAGGAATCTCTCAAGTTTTTCATACTCTTAAAGAGATATTCAGATCTGATAGTAAAGCCACCTGAGTTTGATAGATTATCATGTAAATTAGAATATTGACAAACAAATAATTAGCGATAAAATTTATAATCTTATAGTGGCTAATTGCATAACAGATCATCTATTATCACTACGTTTATTAAAGACAAAGTTACAGAAATATATGGTTCGACAGATCGTTTTCGCCGGGAATTTGCATAACAAGAAGATAAAACGTATCCTAAAAGACAAAAACAATTACGCTTTCTCATGCCGGATACGAATCATCTGCAATCATGACACAGGATATGTAATGATAATCATCCGCTCACCACTCTCTTCGAGTAACTGATAGCTACCTTGGAAAGTTTCTAAGTACAGCCGATTGATAGTATGCAAAACATCAAACTCCTTTTCACTTTCGGCAGTCATAAAAATGGGGCTGTTTACAACTTTAATTTGCAAATAATCCTCGCTTGGGCGGGACAAGATGAACTTCACCCTGAAAAGCCCCTCACTTTCTTCGGGATATTTTAGCACAGAAGCAAGCATTTTCATAAACCAGGTGGTATCCACATCGATCAGCAGCATATCCGGTTCCGTGTGTAAATCAACTTTCGTTCTATTTTCAGTTTGCATCTCCACCATCAGCCTGGCATCGGTACATAACTGAACCACATCATACTCCTCTACCACAAACTTCATCATTCCCGATTCTAATCGGGCAAGGTCCAGCACATTGAATATCAGGCCAATCAGTTTTGAAGCACACTTCTTGATTGTTGCAGAATACTCCTGCTGTTTTTCCTGTTTCAAATTCGTCTCCCGGCACAGGCGGTCAGACAATTCCACCACAGTATCCAGAGGAACCCGTATTTCATCTGTAATGTTCCGCAAAAAAAACTCTTTCATCTTATCGGTTGCTACGACCACGGCATACGATTCCGCCATTTCCTTCTGAGATTTCACCAACTCTCCCCGAATCCGGATCAAGCGTATCACTCCCCACACCAACAAAACAACAAACAGAGACAATCCTACTACCGCCACTTGCAAAAAGCGCTTCTCTCCCAATTCTTTGTCAAGCAAAGCTTTCCGGATACGATAGTTGGCCTCCACCGTCTCTTCATTCATCCGCAAAGTAGCTTTATTTACAGAATCGCACATCACAGCCGCTGTTTTATAAGTCCGGGCAGCCTCTTCATATCGGCCGGCATCCACATAGGCATCTCCCATTATTCTCCGAATCTCGATCTCATACATAGGCTGAGTACCCTTAAAAGCAGCCAATGTACGTTCAAATTCAGGGAAACATCGTTCCCAGTCCTGTCTTAAATAATAATATCCCGCCCAAGAAAAGTGATAATTGACTGCTGTAGCCGAAAAACAGTCATCATCATAAAATTTGGCAGCTTCATTGAGATGTATCCACAAAGGATCTGCGTCGACCATGCCCAGATAAATCTTGCAATACATCAACTCGATGGTCAACAGAGTAGATCTGTACACTCCAAGCATAGACGGCTTTTTCTTAATTACTCCGTCAATCAATTGCCGTTGTGCTTTCAATTCTCCAAGAGCCTCCTTATATTTATCTTTCAGGTAATAGGAACTCGCCAGATATCCATGTACCATGAGTTTGTCCCCGAAAGTCGTTCCTTCAATCTCAAGTGCCTTCAGATACTGTTCGATTGCTTTTTCCGTATTTCGCGCGAAAACATACGACTTTCCCTCCGTGATATATGACAAAAACACTCCACGGTCGACATGCAAACGCACAGCTTCTTCACGCATCTTTCTCGATTCAAGAATGGCATACTCCGTGTCCCCCTCCGATCCCTTCAACTGGAGCACATAATGCAAAGCCAGAAAATAGTTGTCATATTTCTTATAACGATAACACGCTTCCCTCAGGGTGGCACACGTCTTTTCCATATTCTCACCGTCCATCCTGAACGTATAGTAACGAAAAATCCCGTATTGGAGTTCCAACTCACCCTCCACATCTTTTATCTCCCGGGCAAACACCAATGCCGAATCCAGTAACTCCAACGCCCAGCTTTCTTTAACGTGTCCCATTGCAGCCTCTTTCGCAAAAACGGTCCGAGTGGTGTCGGCAGGCATCGACCGATAGACATGAAAGATACTGTCACGCAGTACACGATCACCCGAATTGGCAGCCGACATAAACAAGGCGGCACCGACCAAACCAAACAATAGAACAACCAGTCTCTTCATCGGTTTTCCTCCTGTTTCAAAGGGTGAGTAAAAATAAAACGGGCCCCTTTGCTATAAGTGGAGTCAACCCGGATGTCTCCTCCCATACGATTAATGATCAGCTTACAGATAGGCAGCCCCAGCCCTGTACCCTGGATGCCTTCATTGAGTTTTTCGAACCGACTGAATACAGCCTCTTGATTTTCAAGGGGAATTCCACACCCGGTATCCGTTACCATAAACTCAGGTACCCCAGCTTCATTTATCCGCAATGTCAATGTGATATATCCCTCCTTCGTAAATTTTGTAGCATTGACCAGTAGGTTGATCAACACTTGCTGGAGCCTGCACGGATCAGTTTCCATTTCCAAAGCAGACAATTCTGTCTCAAAAATCATCTCCGCAGAAGTCTGTTTGATATTTCTCAGCATCTCCACCACATTCCGGCATAAAGCCACCACCTCATGCGGAACCACGGAGAATCTCATATTTGCCACATCCAGACACGAAACATCGACTACGTCATTTACCAAATGCAACAATAAATCGGAGTTTAACCTGATCACGTCATTACACTGCGCACGAACTTCATCGTCAATTCCCGGAGTAATCAAAATTTCAGAGAAACCTGCCAACGCATTTAAGGGAGTTTTTATCTCATGGCTCATATTGGAAAGAAATACGCTCTTATTACGGACAGACTCTTCGGCCAGCCTTTTTGCCTTTTGCAACTCTTCTCTGGAAAATAGAAGTTTTCTCTCCGCTCTCCTCAAATAGAGAAGTCCTACGAATAACAAAACGACCAGACATAGAATGGTGATAAACACCAATTTCCATATTTTCTTCTGCTGCATTCCGTTTTGTAAGTCCAACTCGTCAATGGAATATTGTTCACGCATATCCTCAACATGCCGGCCGGCATAATCCACAAACAAAGAATCTCCTTTCGTAATCAATTCCTTATATGTCAGTGCTGCATCCTGAAAATCCTTCTCTTGCATTTTCTGCTCTGCACGATGCCAGTTTATGCTATCCACAGCCCACTTTTCAGAAGCAAGGGATACGGACAATCCACATACAACGAACATCCCTGACAATATAAGCTGTTTCATCTTTATATTTTGTGTAAGGTTAGCAAAGATAACTCATTAAATATGAAGCAACAAGCATTTAGATAAAAAAGAAGTGTCTTCAAGAGGTATAAGCCTCCCGAAAACACTTCATTTTATGCTGATAGCTATTGTAGTAAAAAGCTATTAATTATTTAATCAAATTGCAACCTGTCATCTCAGCCGGTTGAACCATATCCAAAATATGCAGGATGGTAGGCGCCACATCTGCCAAACGTCCGTCTGCCACTTTCGCTTCTTTATTCTCTGTCACGTATACACAAGGTACAGGATTCAAAGAGTGAGCCGTATTCGGGGTACCGTCTTCATTCAAAGCATGGTCAGCGTTACCATGATCGGCAATGATGATAGCTTCGTAACCTTGAGCTTTGGCTGCTTCAATGGTATCTTTCACACACGCGTCTACGGCAACTACCGCTTTCTCGATAGCTTCGTAAATACCGGTATGACCTACCATATCACCATTGGCATAGTTCACCACGATAAAGTCATATTTATTCTCGTTGATGGCAGCCACCAGTTTATCTTTCACTTCATAGGCACTCATCTCCGGTTTCAAGTCGTAAGTTGCAACTTTCGGAGACGGAACCAGGATGCGGTCTTCGTTATCATACGGAGTTTCACGACCACCGTTAAAGAAGAATGTTACGTGAGCATATTTCTCTGTTTCGGCAATATGAAGCTGTTTCTTTCCGTTAGCAGCCAGATACTCGCCCAACGTATTAACCACGTTTTCCTTATCGAACAAGATATGCACACCCTTGAACGAAGCATCGTACGGAGTCATACAGTAGTACTGCAATCCCGGTATTGTGTGCATGCCTGCTTCCGGCATATCCTGTTGGGTCAAAACTACAGTCAGTTCTTTGGCACGGTCGTTACGGTAGTTGAAGAAGATCACCACGTCACCTTCTTTGATAGTACCGTCTACACCGGCATTCACAATCGGTTTGATAAACTCGTCTGTTACCCCTTCATCATAAGATTCCTGCATAGCCTGCACCATGTCGGTAGCTTTCTTACCAATGCCGTTTACCAGCAGGTCATACGCTTCTTTCACACGTTCCCAGCGTTTGTCACGGTCCATAGCATAATAACGGCCAATGATGGAAGCCACTTTACCGGCAGACTTGGCGCAATGCGCTTCCAGTTGTTCGATAAAGCCTTTACCGCTCTTCGGGTCTGTGTCACGTCCATCCATAAAGCAATGAACGAAAGTGTTCTCAATATTATATTCTTTAGCAATATCGCAAAGTTTGAACAGATGGTCCAGAGAGCTATGTACGCCACCATCCGAAGTCAGTCCCATAAAATGAACATTCTTTCCGTTTTCTTTTGCGTAAGAGAAAGCTGAAACGATCTCCGGGTTCTTCAGGATGCTGTTGTCACGACAAGAGAGGTTGATTTTCACCAAATCCTGATAAACTACGCGTCCTGCGCCGATATTGAGGTGACCCACTTCCGAGTTACCCATCTGTCCGTCGGGTAAACCTACGTTTTCACCGCTGGCCTGTAACTGAGAGTGAGGATAGGTCTCCATCAGATAATCCCAGTAAGGAGTAGCAGTGTTGAAGATTACGTCATCTTTCCCGTGGTCGCCTAATCCCCAACCATCAAGAATCATTAAAAGGGCTTTCTTACTCATAATATTCTAAAATTAAATTGTCGTTCTATTTTTCGGGTGCAAAGGTACAAAAAAGTTAATTACGAACACGTTTAATCTATGTTAAGCAATCTCCCCGCCGGACAAAAAGGAAGAAAAAATGCCGCAGATTTGAAATGATTTCCTTATTTTTGCGCCGCTTTAAAAATAAAACAGAATATGGACGATTCAAACCCGCGAACGTACAACAGTATTAACTAACACGAACAGAGTCATTCTGCGGTAATGCCTCTGCTCGGACATTAACAAACGAAAGGAGGCAATAAGATGAGAACATATCTTTATTGTGAGGCCGGCTTTGTGGAAAAAGCACAATGGCTTCCTAACAGCTGGGTCAATGTAGTATGCCCGGACAGCAGTGATTTCAAATTCCTGACCGAAACCCTGAAAGTTCCTGAATCTTTTTTAAATGACATCGCCGATACCGACGAACGTCCGCGTACGGAAACGGAAGGCAACTGGTTGCTGACCATACTGCGTATACCGGTCCAGAACGCTCAAAGCAGTATCCCTTATACCACCGTACCCATCGGCATCATCACCAACAATGAAATCATTGTTTCTGTGTGCTATCATCAGACGGATATGATTCCCGATTTCATCGAACATACCCGCCGGAAAGGCATCGAAGTACGCAATAAGCTCGACTTGATTTTCCGACTGATCTACTCTTCGGCTGTCTGGTTCCTGAAGTATCTGAAACAGATAAATATAGACATCACCGCTGCCGAGAAAGAACTGGAACGAAGCATCCGAAACGAGGACCTGCTGCGATTGATGAAGTTACAGAAGACACTGGTCTATTTTAATACTTCCATTCGTGGCAATGAAGTGATGATCGGCAAGTTGAAAACCATCTTTCAGGATACCGATTATCTGGATGAAGAGTTAGTGGAGGACGTGATCATTGAACTGAAGCAGGCATTCAATACGGTCAACATCTACAGTGACATTCTCACCGGAACCATGGACGCCTTTGCATCCATCATCTCCAATAATGTGAATGCGATCATGAAACGTATGACAAGTCTTTCCATTACATTGATGATCCCCACGTTAATAGCCAGTTTCTACGGCATGAACGTAGACATACATCTTGAGGAGATGCCGCATGCCTTCCTGCTGATCATCCTGGTATCCGTATTCCTGTCTGCCCTCTCCTTTGTGATCTTCAGAAAGATAAAGTGGTTTTAAGGAAAGTTTATTTTGAGAACAATTCCAACTGTCCGTCGCCCAACAGATTGAAAGTCATGCGATGATACGGAGTAGTACCGTGCCCGGCAATAGCCGCACGGTGCTTTTTCGTAGGATAACCTTTGTTATGCTCCCAGTCATAACATGGGAATTCCTGATGCAGTTTGTTCATGTAGTCATCACGATAAGTTTTGGCAAGGATAGAAGCAGCAGCTATCGAAAGATATTTGCCATCTCCCTTTATAACAGTAGTATGAGGTATGTCGGGGTACTTCTTGAAACGGTTTCCATCGATCAGCAGATGCTGAGGACGGGTTTTCAGCCGGTCTACCGCCCGGTGCATGGCGAGAAACGATGCATTCAGGATGTTTATCTTATCAATCTCTTCGGGCGAAACAATGCCGACGGCCCAGGCAACCGCATCCCGCTCAATCACTTCGCGCAAAGCATATCGCTGCTTCTCCGACAACTGCTTGGAGTCATTCAACAATTCATTCTCAAAATCTTTCGGTAAGATAACGGCAGCAGCATAAACCGCACCTGCCAGACAACCGCGTCCGGCTTCATCACAACCGGCTTCTATCAGTTCTTCGTTTAACCAGGGTAAGAGCATCGTTTCTTTTATTTAACACGGCAAATGTAATCAATTAAACGGAAATGAACAAAAGAGTGAACCGAATCTCATCTTACTATCCAGAATAAGAAGATCTCCCTTTTCAGCCAAAAGATGAAGAAGGCAAGCATCCGTCATCCCATCTATAACACATGAAGAATAAGAGAATAAACGTCCGTCATAATAACTTTATCTCAGCCCGCATGCCTGTGCTCACAAGCCCGCGTACACGGCCTCATGGGCACAGGCATGCGGGACGGAGCAGGAGTCAAGCCATAATCGCTAAAGATATAAAGGAAAACAAAATGCTATTAACCACATTTATCCTGAAAGAAGGAACAACATCCATCTCACCATCAACCGTTTAACATTGAATCCGCCTTAAAAACAGAGGGTGGAAGATGGAAGATCAAAGTATATTTTCTGTAGGAAAGGAATAAGATACTTCATTCCCGATTAATCAGATGCAGTTCGGTACGATTAAAGTCGGACAATCGCACCTCATAAACTCCGGCATCTCCTAACTTGCCATCGATCCCTTCACTATATCCACCCACTATAATCAATTTATCATCAGTGCAATACAGTCCCCCCTCCCGTAATTTCAGATCAATTTGATATGCTTTTATCTCGTTGGTATATAAGTTATACACTTGTATCACCCCATTTTCTAAAATATAAACCTTATCTCCACCACGAGCCAGAGCTGCCTTACCGACCGAGAACCATAATTTTCCTCTTTTCCTCCACAAACCGGTAATCAAATCATAAGTAAGTATATCTGATAGAGTCCTTTGTCTATATCCTCCGAATAAAAAAACAGTATGTCCCACAAGAATCCCGTTTGTTTCCATCCCCAAAGGCATTTTTCCTGCCTCATACCAAACACCCTCCTTCAAATCAAGCATGTGTATCTTATCTGAATATTTTTGCCATCCGTTCTCAATCCGATAAGTAGATCCTCCCATAACAATCAACTTATCATCGTAAACAAATGCAGCTGCCGAAGCAGCTTGATGTGGATTTACCGGATCTGTCAATAATGTATCCCGATGGATATCATATATCTCCACTGTTTCATCAAGATACTCAATCTTCCGATTCGTTGAAAAACGTTTTCCACCTATAACATAGATTTTACCATCATTGTAAAGAGCCGAATGGTAAGCACGTTCTCTTAACTTTTTATTTATGATAGTCCAAGTATTTGATATAATATCATAGACATATATTTTATTACTATACTTTTCATAAACAAACCCTGATGGCAATCCTCCGGATCCTGTTAAACTAAAACCCATTGGAGGTTTTATCTGAGATCTATCTCCACCTGTAAGATAAAGCTTCTTCTCCAATGAAATCATTGCAAACGAATATAGCGGTACAGGCATCGATGATATTTGTGTATATGGTAAACGTAAATAAGATTTCTTTATGCCATAAACCGTCACTTCTCCCAAAGCAAAAGGTTCTTCTTGCAATAGAATCACATTTTTCTTTTGCAACAAAGAGGTTACGGAAAAACGTTTTGTACAATATCCGACAAAAGAAAAACAAAGAGTATCTGCATCTCGTAGTAACTCTCCATTATTTATCATAAACTCACCCTTTTTATCCGCAACAGATACTCCTACCCCCAAATCAGTATAAATATTTGCTCCAACTAAAGGCTGCTTCGTTTTTGCATCGACAATTCTACCTCCAACTTGAGAGAATAAGCTGGAACTGTCAAAAAAAGTAAGGAATATTACCAAGGTCAAGTACTTCCCCATTTCTATAAATTTTTGAAGAAGGTATTCCAAAAGTTTCCT
The DNA here is from genome assembly GCF_000025985.1 of Bacteroides fragilis NCTC 9343. Lineage (NCBI taxonomy): Bacteria > Pseudomonadati > Bacteroidota > Bacteroidia > Bacteroidales > Bacteroidaceae > Bacteroides > Bacteroides fragilis. The sequence continues at coordinate 261,542 of NC_003228.3, read as the reverse complement.
TTTCTTCCATACCTTCTTCAATTAAATACTCTACTAAGAAACTGTTTTGAATGTATCATCTATGTTTTGAACGACTTTCCGGTCTATTTCAAAACTCTCGGGATTCACTTCAAAACTCGTATTTACCACAGATGAATATCGCCAGCTATCAATAGATTAAGCTCGTTCGATGAAACTCCGTGTTACTCTGTGGTGAATGATGTCCCTTCTCAGAACAGGCTCCAGGCAACAGTTAATCCTGCCATAACAATAGCAACCATGCTCATCAGTTTAATCAGGATATTCAGGCTCGGGCCGGACGTATCTTTAAATGGATCCCCTACCGTATCACCTACCACAGTAGCCTTGTGCACCTCGCTACCTTTACCTCCAAAATTGCCTTCTTCCACATACTTCTTCGCATTGTCCCATGCTCCACCGGCATTGGCCATGAAGATAGCAAGTACAAAACCACTACTCAGTCCGCCAATCAACAGTCCCAATACACCGGGAACACCAAATATTAGTCCGGTAAGGATTGGAGCAATGATGGCAATCAGAGAAGGCACTACCATTTCCCGCTGTGCTCCTTTTGTAGAAATAGCAACACAACGTTCGTAGTCCGGTTCGGTTTCCCCGGTCAGGATACCTTTCATTTCACGGAACTGGCGGCGTACTTCATCTACCATATGTCCGGCAGCACGTCCGACTGCATTCATAGTCAGACCACAGAACAGGAATGCCATCATCGAACCGAGAAACATACCGGAAAGTACCTTCGGATTCATCAAATTTACCTCATAATAGTTCATAAAATCCACAAAGGTAGCATTGGCCGTACTGATCGTGTCTCCATTCGGAAAAGTAAGTACCAAATTACCAAGACGAGTCAACCCAATGCGGATCTCCTCAATATAAGAAGCCAGCAATGCCAGCCCCGTAAGAGCAGCCGAGCCAATGGCAAAACCTTTTCCGGTAGCAGCCGTTGTATTTCCCAACGAATCGAGCGCATCGGTGCGTTTACGCACCTCCTTACCCAAAGAGGACATCTCCGCATTGCCACCGGCATTGTCGGCTATCGGACCGTAAGCATCCGTAGCAAGCGTAATGCCCAATGTAGAAAGCATACCGACAGCAGCAATACCGATGCCGTAAAGTCCCATTCCCACATTATTGAAATCAAAACCGGAAGCCAACAGATAGGAAGCAATAATACCGATTACCACCGCCACCACAGGAATAGCTGTGGACAACATGCCGAGTCCTATACCCGAAATGATGACTGTAGCAGGCCCCGTTTTGCCACTTTCACTCAATTTCTGAGTAGGCCGGTAAGATTGGGAAGTATAATATTCCGTCGAACGGCCGATAACAATACCCACAACCAATCCTACAACTACCGCACAAGAAATCCACATCCAATTGTCCAATTGTAATAACCACAAGATAAAAAAAGTGACTGCTACAATCAAAGCCGAACTCAAGTTTGTCCCCCAAGCCAGCGAACCAAGCAGATCTTTCATGGTAGCATTCTCTTTAGTACGTACTGAAAAAATACCGATTATAGAAAGAATGATGCCGATAGCGGCAATCAGCATCGGAGCAATTACAGCTTTAAACTGCATAACCGTATCGTCCGTATGAATAAAGGCGGCCGCACCCAAAGCAGCCGTTGCCAAAATGGAACCGCAATATGACTCGTATAAATCGGCACCCATTCCTGCCACGTCACCCACATTATCACCTACATTATCAGCAATGGTGGCAGGGTTACGCGGATCGTCCTCGGGAATACCGGCCTCAACTTTTCCCACAAGATCGGCTCCCACATCGGCAGCCTTTGTATAAATGCCACCTCCCACACGGGCAAAAAGCGCCTGCGTACTGGCACCCATACCAAAAGTCAGCATCGTAGTAGTGATGATACAGAGTTTATGAGTGGGTGTCAGCACATCGGCAGGTATCGCCCAATTGAGCAACAGATACCAAAAAGAGATGTCGAGCAGTCCCAGGCCGACTACTACCAGTCCCATCACAGCTCCGCTTCGGAAGGCTATTCGCAATCCGGCATTCAATGACGTACGGGCAGCATTAGCCGTACGCGCCGATGCGTAAGTAGCTGTTTTCATTCCCAAAAAGCCGGAAAGACCGGAAAAGAAACCTCCGGTCAGGAAAGCTATCGGTACCCAGGCATTCTGCACCTGAAAACCATAAGCCATTACAGAGAACAGAATCACCAGTCCGAGAAATACCCAGCCAACGATTTTATACTGCTGTTTCAGATAAGACATAGCGCCCCGACGCACGGCAGCGGCAATCTTAATCATTTGTGGAGTACCTTCGCTCTCCTTCATCATTTGTTTATGAAAATAGAGCGCAAAACAGAGAGCCAGAACAGAGGCAAACGGAACAAGCCAAAAAAGAATGCTATCCATAGACGTACAATATTTAGAGGTTTAACGAAAGTCTAAAAGTATTGAATCTAAACGAGATAACCAAATATTTTCGACTTTTGCTGATCTCCCGCCTCTAAAAAACGAATACAGGCACTATGCACTTTATTTCTCTTCCTTCTTCACATAGAATGCCGGACAACGGCTATTCAGGAAAATGATTTTACCTTCGCGGAAAGTCAGTCTGCCATAACGTTTATAAAGTAATTTTCGGTGTTGTTCATCGGAAGCCCCTTTTCGCTCCACCAATGAGTCGGACATCACAAACCCGGTACTACTTAATTTTAGGGTATACCAGATACGAGGATTCTTATCACGGGTCACCCGACGTCTATTCACCCGATAAGTTTCGGTACCACTCGTGACGCGCTTTGTGAAGATATGCACCGTATCCCGATAATGGAAACGCAATCCATCGTAATATACCTTTTCCGGAGATTCTGAAGAACTCTTCCTCTCCCACAACTTTATATCATACACCGAATCGTTGACCGGACTAATTGACAAACGATAATCCTGTGTCATGAGTCCGTCCGCCCGGTGAATTCTGTGTTCTCCTATCATTTCGTCGGGAATCGGGCGCCTGTGAGGTGTGCAGGCGGCAAACAAAAAAAGAAGCACAAACAAAGCTCCCTGAATTAGCTTCATACCTGTTTTCATCCTGTTTTATTTTAAGATCCTCAAAATTACATATTTTTATTTATGTAACAACAAAGTACCGGAATGATATTTCCACTACCCCGGAAGCTCTTTTAAAAGCCACTATCTGCCGGAGAACGCTTAAGAAACAGAGCTCTGAACCACAAACATCCATTTGTTTCTTCCCGTTTCATTTGTGAATATAATGAAGTTTATCTTACTTTGCACACACAATGCATATTTCATAACATCAACAACAATACCATGAAAAAATTACTTGCAACATTACTGATTCTTGTAGCTTGTATTCATGTCAATGCACAAGAGTCCAGACAGATTCGCATCTCGACAGATCGGACGGACCTTATCCTGGAAGTTGCTCCGGACGGACGTCTGTATCAATCTTATCTGGGTGACAGACTACTGAACGAACAAGACCTGAAAAACCTTTCCGGCTCCTCACGAGGATGGGAAGTCTATCCGGGTTCGGGTGGAGAAGATTATTTCGAACCGGCTGTAGCCATTACGAACAACGATGGCAATCTCAGCACGATCCTGCGTTATGTATCTTCGGAACAGAAAGCAGTGGAAGGTGGAACAGAAACCATCATCCGGATGAAAGATGACCAATATCCGGTGGACGTCACACTGCACTATGTAGCCTATCCTAAACAAAATGTCATCAAAACATGGAGCGAGATCAAGCATCAACAAAAGAAGCCGGTCGTGTTATGGCGTTATGCTTCGACAATGCTTTACTTCTCAAACCAAAAATATTATCTCACCGAATTCAGCAGTGACTGGGCTAAAGAGGTGCAGATGAGTACACAGCAATTGCAACCCGGCAAAAAGATTCTCGATACGAAGTTAGGTAGCCGTGCTGCCATGCACATGCAACCTTTTTTTGAACTCGGACTGGAACAGCCCGCTCAGGAGCATCAGGGACAAGTAGTATTGGGCACCATCGGATGGACAGGCAACTACCAATTTACTTTCGAAGTGGACAATGAAGGCAACTTACGAATCATCCCTGCTATCAATCCATACGCCTCGGACTATCAATTGAAAGCAAACGAAACATTTACCACCCCGGAGTTTATCTTTACGTTGAGTAACAACGGTACGGGTGAAGCCAGCCGTAACCTGCACAATTGGGCACGCAACTACCAACTGAAAGACGGCAAGGGAGACCGAATGACTCTGCTTAATAATTGGGAAAATACTTACTTCACCTTTGATGAAGAATTACTGGGCAAACTGATGAAAGAGGCCAAACACCTGGGCGTAGATATGTTCCTGCTCGACGACGGATGGTTTGGCAACAAACATCCGCGCAACGATGACCATGCCGGCCTGGGCGATTGGGAAGCGATGAAAAGTAAGCTTCCCGGAGGAATCCCTGCATTAGTAGAGAAAGCGAAAGAAGCCGGTGTCAAATTCGGTATCTGGATTGAACCGGAGATGGTGAATCCCAAGAGTGACCTGTTCGAAACACATCCGGAATGGGCTATCCATTACCCGAACCGGGAAACTTATTATTTCCGTAATCAGTTGGTACTTGACCTGAGCAATCCTAAAGTACAAGACTTCGTGTTTGGTGTCGTAGATAAGATTATGACAGAGAATCCCGATGTAGCCTTCTTTAAATGGGATTGCAACAGTCCGATTACTAATATTTATTCGCCTTACCTGAAAGATAAACAAGGACAGCTCTACGTCGACCACGTGCGCGGTATATATAATGTATTGAAACGGGTAAAAGAGAAATATCCTAATGTGCCCATGATGCTTTGCTCCGGTGGAGGTGCACGTTGTGATTATGAAGCACTGAAGTACTTCACCGAATTTTGGTGTTCGGATAATACCGATCCGGTAGAACGCTTATTCATTCAGTGGGGCTTCTCACAGTTCTTCCCGGCCAAAGCGATGTGTGCACACGTAACAAGCTGGAACAGCAAAACAAGTGTGAAATTCCGCACCGATGTTGCCAGTATGTGTAAACTCGGTTTCGACATCGGACTGAAAGACATGAAAGCAGATGAACTTACTTATTGCCAGGAAGTAGTAGCCAATTATAAACGCTTGAAACCTGTCATTCTAGATGGTGATCAATATCGTCTCGTATCTCCATATGATGGCAACCACATGGCAGTGATGTATACTGCCCCCGATGCTTCGAAAGCCGTCCTCTTTACCTACGACATCCATCCGCGTTTCGGCGAGAAACTACTACCGGTAAAGCTCCGGGGGCTTGATGCCCAAAAGATGTACCGGGTGAAGGAAATTAATCTGATGCCGGGTCGGAAATCCAATTTGTCGGGTAATGAAAAAATCTTCTCCGGTGACTATCTGATGAAAATAGGATTGAATGCATTTACAACTTCACAAACCAATAGCCGGGTAATAGAGTTGGTAGCAGAGTAATCTTACTACGATAAACCTACAAACAGATACCAAAGGCGGGACACCTGACAGTGTTCCGCCTTTCATTTATGGCTAACACAAAACCTGCAAATAGCAGCAAGTAAAAGTGATCGAGCTTTTAAATACCATATATTATTAAATTAAGAAGCGAAACAATGTAATAAATATTAAGAAAAGAAGTTTATATTTTATATTTTTGCAGCGCACATATGGTAACCATTACTCTATATATGAACAACAACATAGAATATATCAGCAAGATAAAGAAAGGAGAAGAGACTTCTTTCCGTCATTTTGTTAATAGCTATTCGAAAGACTTGTTCTACTATGCACAGTGTTTCGTACGAAGCAAAGAAACCGCTGAAGAAGTAGTCAGCGACGTCTTTCTGGATGTATGGAGACACCGGGAAGAAATAGATGAAATCAAGAATATAAAAGCTTGGTTGCTCACATTAACTCATAACAAAGCCATCTCCTATCTGAGAAAAGCGGAAAATTCAAGTGAAATTGCTTCATGGGAAGAAATAGATGATTTTCAAATAATCGGAAATCTGCAAACTCCCGATGAAGAGATGATCAGCAAGGAAGAGATAGCTCAAATCAATAGCCTCATTCAAACACTTCCTCCAAAATGCAAGGTAGTCTTCGCTCTTGCCAAGATAGAGCGCCTACCCTATAAAGAAATAGCCGATATGCTGAATATCTCGGTTAAGACCATTAACGTCCACGTTGCCAAAGCATTAGAGATCATTTCAAATGGTCTGAAAAAATAAATCAGAAAATAATCTAAAAAAAATGGAATCCGAATAGGACATTCTCAAGTAAACTGCGTCTTTATTAATGTAATCCTATTAAAATAATGAGAAAGAATAAGTTTAAATCATTTGCTTCACGCCTGAATAAGGATGGCGATCATCCGGAAAAGATATCATTTGAATCTCCGGAAGAACAAGCCGAATATGATAAGCTCGACTTTCTCTGGAACCGATGTCTCCCCGAAGAAACGGGTGAACCGGATATATGGGCAAAAGTGCAGGCAAAAATAAATGCCGACAACACCCCGGTCCGTCTTGCCTTGAAGAGCAATAAGACGGCAAGGTTGTTCAGTATTCTGAAATATTCGGCAGTTGCAGCTTCTGTAGCCCTGTTAATAGGAGCCGGCTGTTTTCTTTTATTGAATGATGAAGAGAGACATGATCTGAATAAAATAGCACAAAGTCTGCAAACAGAAATTCCACAGGATATAAAAGAAGTTACGCTGGTGGTTTCGGATCAAAAGAAGATAGAATTGGACAATAATGCCCAGATCGTCTATTCGGCAACAGGTCAGGTGCAGGTCAACTCTAATAAACTTGTGGAAGATGACATTAAAGAGGAATACAATCAGATTATTGTCCCGAAAGGTAAGCGTTCACAGATTGTCTTAGCCGATAACAGTAAAATATGGATCAATTCCGGGAGTAAAGTTATCTATCCCCGTGCATTTGAAGGGAAATACAGAGAAATTTATGTGGAAGGAGAAGTGTATCTGAACGTAACACATGATACTTCGAAACCGTTTATCGTGAATACTTCCGGATTTGAAGTACGCGTTTTGGGTACATCCTTCAACATATCGGCTTATAAAAATCAGGAAAAAGCCGCAGTCGTATTGGTAGAAGGTTCGGTCAATGTAAAAGACCAACAAAATCATCATATAAAGATGGTACCTAACGAGAAAGTAGAACTTAATCAGGAAGGTATATCAGGAAAAGAAAAAGTAAATGCCCGTGATTATATCAGCTGGATTGACGGGATATGGACCTTGCAGGGAGAAAGCCTAAAGCAAGTTTTGTTACGGCTGCAAGATTATTACGGACAAAACATCCGGTGTGATGCTGAGATAGAGAACGAACAAATGTTTGGTAAACTCTTTTTAAATGATGATTTAAATCAGGTAATGAAGTCAATTCTATCTATCTTGCCTGCCGAATACACAATGAAAAACAATGTAATCTATATAGAATAATACAAGTAAAATAAACAAATGTTTAACCTTAAAAAACACACATTATTATGTAGAAAGAAAGCAGATAAAAAAAGAAAATCGGATAATACGCCCATATTATCCGACTCTAATGACTTTTTATTAAATCACAAACTTTTAATGATTAACTAAAATCAATGTAAATGTATGAAAAAGAAAGCAATTCCTTGTCATAAGGCAGGGAGGATTACGTCCTTTTTTTTATTAATTAGTATTTTTTTACTTATACCGAGTATCACTACTCCGGTTTATGCTGTAGAAACTTATACCCAGCAAACTGTTTTTACGCTTCACGCAACTAATAAAACAGTAAAAGAAGTGTTTGAATACATCGAAAAAAACAGTGAATTTGTCGTTTTGTATTCAAAAGATCTTTTACCTGTACTGCAGAAGAAAGTGTCTGTTTCGATAGATAAACAGAATGTAGAATCGATTTTGAATATCTTGTCTAAAGAAGCGGGATTGAAGTACAACATCAACGACCGTCAGATCACAATTACCAAAGCTACGGCAGAAGCACCTCAACAGGAAAAAAAAATCAAAATCACCGGTCAGGTTCTTGACGAAAACGGAGAAGGGATTCCGGGAGCAAATATCGTAATAAAAGGCAATAGTACATTGGGAACAGTAACCAATGTCGAAGGGAACTTTACATTAATGGCTCCGGAAAATAGCACATTAGTAGCCTCCTTTATCGGATATACCCCTGTTGAAATTCTGCTAAAAGGGAAAAAGATAGTTGTTTTCAAATTGGTACCTGACGCCCAGAGTCTGGAAGAAGTAGTGGTAGTAGGATTCGGAACACAGAAAAAAGCCAGTGTTGTAGGTGCTGTACAATCCATCAAACCGGCTGAACTTCGAGTACCTTCCAGTAACCTGAGTACATCATTTGCCGGACGTATAGCAGGCGTGATTTCTATGCAACGCACCGGTGAGCCGGGTGCCGATGGAGCAAACTTCTGGATACGCGGTGCCGCAACCTTCAGTGGAACGACTGATCCTCTGATCTTCATCGATGGTGTCGAAGTTTCGGCAGGAGATATGAACGCTATTCCCTCGGAAGCTATCGAAAACTTCTCAATATTGAAAGATGCCTCGGCTACAGCCCTCTACGGAGCACGCGGTGCCAATGGTGTCATCCTGATCACTACCCGAACCGGTAAAGATCTTGAAAAAGCACGCATCAATGTACGCATCGATAATACATTTACCGCACCGACACGTACACTCAAACTGGCAGATGCAGTAACAGCCATGAAATTGAGAAATGAAGCCATTCTGACCCGTAACCCGGATGGTACACCGGCTTTCTCAGATGATAAAATTCAAGGAACGCTTGAAGGCAGAAATCAGTATGTATATCCCAACGTTGATTGGTTCGACTATATGTTTAAAGACTACTCCATGAACCAATCAGCCAACCTGAATGTAATGGGTGGTACAAAGAAAGTAGACTATTTCATCAGCGCCTCCATCAATAATGATAATGGTATGCTGAAAAAAGATCCGAATAACACATTCGACAACAATATACAGAATCTTCGCTACTCGTTCCAAAGTAACGTGGGAGCATGGTTGACATCAAGTACCAAAGTAAATGTGAGAATCAACTCGCAAATAGTCAATTACAATGGTCCGTCAACCAGTATGGACGATTTGTATAAATACGTAATGGAAGCTCCGTCAATGTATTTTGCACCTGTATATCCGAATATCAACCGTGAAGATCACACTATATTCGGAAACAAATCAGGTGGTCCTATCGGTTCCGGAGGATTCAGTATTTATCGCAACCCTTATGCAAGTATGGTACAAGGTAGTTCTAAGCAAAGCGCATATACCATTAATACGGCTTTCGAACTGGAACAGAAACTTGACTTCCTTACCAAAGGATTGAATTTTAAAGCACTGGTTTCTTTTAAAAACTGGTCGAAGACGACTGTCAATCGCTCCTTTTCACCTTACTTTTATGAATTGCAGAATCCTCAGGAGCAAGAAGACGGAAGCTATCTTTATGATTATAACTCTATCAGTAAGGGACGTACCGCTCTTGAGACATCGACTTCCACTACTGGAGACCGTCTGATGAACCTGCAGGCTACACTGAACTATCAGCGCATGTTCGGTGATAAACATGATGTCGGAGCAATGTTGGTATATCTTCAGCGCGAATACAATCTGAACAATCCTGACAATAACTATTACAATACATTGCCGGAACGTAATCAGGGGCTGGCCGGACGTGTTACCTATGCTTATGACGGACGCTATTTGGCTGAATTCAACTTCGGCTACAATGGTAGTGAGAACTTCGAAAAAGGAAGCCGTTATGGATTCTTCCCTTCACTCGCTGTCGGCTATCTTATCTCCAACGAGAAATTCTTCGAACCATTGACAAAAGTTATCTCCAACTTAAAAATACGCGCTTCGTACGGATTGGTAGGTAATGCGGATATCGGCTCCAACCGTTTCCCCTATCTTACTAAAGTAGATTTGGGTGGAGCCGGATTTGTATTCGGTGACCAGTGGCAAACCTCATCTAACGGAGCTACCATCACTACTTACGGAGCTGAAAAGGTGACATGGGAAATCGGTAAAAAGTATAATGTAGGATTCGACCTGGGATTATTCAACAAATTAAGCCTCAACGTAGATTTCTTTAGAGAAGACCGTAAAGACATCTTCCTTAGACGTAATACAATCCCTGCAGAAAGTGGTATCACCGGAGATCTCCGACCCTATGGTAATCTGGGTAAGGTACGCAATCAAGGCGTTGACATGTCATTGGACTATAATCACGCTGTCAGCAAAGACTTCATGATCTCTGCCAAAGGTACTTTCACATACGCTAAGAACCAATATATGGAAATAGACGAACCGGACTACGAATATGCATACATGTCACAAGTAGGACGCCCCCTGAATCAGTATAAAGGCTATATTGCATTAGGACTCTTCAAAGATCAGGAAGAGATTGACAACAGTCCAAAACAAATACTAACCGGAGTTGTGCAACCGGGTGATATTAAATATGCAGACCTCAATAATGACGGAAAGATCGACGGAAACGATCAAACTTACATTGGTAATCCGGAATTACCCCAAATCAGCTATGGTCTGGGAGTCAGTATCCAGTACAAAAAATGGGATGCTTCCATCTTCTTTCAAGGAGTAGGCAAAAGAAGCATCATGTTGAGCGACATCCATCCTTTCGGTGGAGAATCGTATGGTGTCATGCAATTTGTTGCCGATAATCATTGGACAGAGGCAAACCCGAACCCCGAAGCAATGTATCCGAGACTGACAAACGGGAAAAACAACAATAATAACCCCAACTCTACTTACTGGCTGAGAGATGGTTCGTATATCCGACTTAAAAACGTGGAATTAGGATACTCTTATAAATTTTTACGTGCCTATATCAGCGGACAAAACCTGCTGACATTCTCTAAATTTAAATTATGGGATCCGGAGCTCTATACCTCAAACGGATTAAAATATCCGACACAAATCATGGGTTCCATCGGTTTACAGTTCACTTTTTAAAAATCTGAATAATTATGAAACTAAAAAATATAATTGTAGCTTTACTAATCGGAGCTAGCTTACACTCTTGTGATTATCTGGACATTGTACCCGATGACACCCCTATTTTGGCTGATGCGTTCAAGAACGAACAGACTGCCGAGAACTTTGTCTTCGCCTGCTATTCTTTCATTCCCAATTATCTGAACTTCCGTCAGAACTTCAGTTGGTGCACAACTCCGGAAACTGTCGGATCTGCCCACTGGACCACTACTTGGTTCACCTTTATGAGAATGCAACAAGGATTGTACAATTCTGCTGATCCGATCATTGATGTGTGGCAAAGTTCATACAACGGTATCCGCCAATGTTATACGTTCTTGGATAATATTGATGATGTAAAGCCATCACAAATCTCAGAGGCAGACCTCGCAGCCAAGAAAGTACTTTGGAAAGGTGAAGTAAAATTTCTGATTGCCTACTACCACTACCTGCTATTACAGAACTACGGTCCTATAGTCATACTGGACGAAGCAATCCCTCTTAATGCACCCAAAGAAGAACTTTTCAAGCCGCGTGTACCCTATGATGAATGCGTTAGCCGAATTGCTCAAATGTTCGATAATGCCTCTGCCGACCTGCCTATGACAGTGAAAGCTTCCAACTACGGTCGTGCTACAAAAGTCATTGCACAAGCACTAAAGGCAAGAATGTACTTGTACGCAGCCAGCCCACAGTTCAATGGGAATGCTGATATGTATAAGAATTTCAAGAACAAGGACGGACAGTTGCTCATGAACCTGACTTATGACAAGAATAAATGGAAAACTGCCATGGACGAATGTAAAAAGGCAATCGACATGGCACATCAAGCCGGAGCAGAATTGTATAAGTATACAAAGAAAGGTAATCTGCCGGAATTCAACCAAGCCATTGCCAATGCACGTAACCTGGTTGTAGACGCATGGAATAAAGAACTGATCTGGGGATATAGTGGCTGGAAAGAAACATGGGCCGATGGAAACTCTATTCAAACACACGTAATTCCCAAAGGTATCAGTACTTCCTCGGGAGCACCTTATGGAGCTTTAGGTGCAACGGCTTTCAGTGCGGACATGTATCTGACCAAGAACGGACTTCCGATAGATGAAGATCCGGAGTTTGATTATGCACATCGTTTCACAGTAGCCGAAGGGGATTCGGTAGCAGTTCTCCATCGCAACCGTGAACCACGTTTCTATGGTTCTATCGGCTTCAACCGCGGGGACTACCTGATCAACGGAGACACCATTAACCTCAAAATGCGCTTCAAAGAGCAAAATGGAACACGTGATGCGGGAAGTGACCAATTATATGGATCGTATGCTATCGCCAAACTGGCTCATCCAGAAACTTTTGTTAGTGGTACCAGCAACTCTCTGGTAGCTTTCCCTTTCCCTATCATCCGCTTAGGAGAATTGTATTTGGACTATGCAGAGGCTTACTTTGAATACAATGGAACACTGGAAGGAGATGCACTTACTTACTTCAACCTGATCCGCCAGAGAGCCGGTATTCCTAATGTAGAAGTTTCCTACAAAGGACTTCCGTCCGGAGACAAACTTCGTGAGGTAATTCATCGTGAAAGAACCATAGAGCTGATGTTCGAAGGACATATGTCATACGACTATCGCCGTTGGCTGATTGCCCTGAAAGAATGGAGCGGTATGGAAAATGGTATGATCGGATTGAACTCTTACGGTACAACCAACGAAGAGTATTATAAAAATGCACGTTTGGATGCTCAACCATTCATCTTCAGGGATGAACAGTATTTGAGTCCGATCAAACAGGATTACCTGAATGTAAATTCAAATCTGGTCCAGAATCCGGGTTGGTAATTCATCTTTCCTAATAATATAAATTAGCCTGTATATACCTACCACCGGACAGGGATATACAGGCTATTTTACCTTACAAAAACAACACCTTATGAAAAAGAAGAAAGTTACTACTTATTGCTGCCTCCTGTTATTGGCAAGCTTTTTCACAACTGTCACGGCACAAAACACAAATACTCCCATGATGGGGTGGAGTTCATGGAACACCTTCCGAGTACATATTAATGAAGAACTAATTAAAGAAACAGCTGATGCCATGGTCAACCGGGGTCTGAAGGATGTAGGCTATGGATATGTGAACATAGACGACGGATACTTTGGAGGACGAAATTCGGAAGGACGTCTTTTTGCCAATAAGAAAAAATTCCCGAATGGGATGAGAGTCCTGTCCGACTATATTCATTCAAAAGGATTGAAAGCCGGTATATATTCTGATGCGGGCAGCAACACTTGTGGCTCCATCTATGACGCAGATACACTCGGTATCGGTGTAGGACTTTGGAAACACGACGATATAGACTGCCAAACCTTCCTCAAAGACTGGGGATATGATTTCATTAAAATAGACTGGTGTGGCGGTGAAGCAACCGGACAAAGTGAGCAGCAACGTTATACGGATATCTACAAAGCGATCAGACGGACAGGACGGACAGATGTTCGATATAATATATGCCGTTGGCAGTTTCCGGGCACTTGGGCTACCCAGTTGGCAGGTTCCTGGCGAATCCATACAGACATCAATCCACGATTCACAACAATCGACCGAATCATTGAAAGAAATCTCTACTTAGCACCTTACGCAAGCCCGGGGCACTATAATGACATGGATATGCTTGAAGTAGGAAGAGGGCTCACGGAAGACGAAGAAAAAACTCATTTTGGAATATGGTCTATCTTGTCCTCCCCGTTAATGATCGGATGCGATCTTCGTACAATTCCTGAAAAAACTTTATCGATCATTACCAATAAGGAAGTGATCGCATTAAATCAGGATTCATTAGGTCTGCAGGCTGAAGCCATTGAACGGGGAAAAGACTATCTGATTTTATCAAAAGCCATTCAGAAACGTGAAGGCAAACTACGTGCAGTAGCACTATATAACAGAAGCAATACAGATCAGCAGATCAGAGTCGATTTCGATAAGCTCTATTTATCAGGGGATGTACGAGTGAGAGATCTATGGAACCATCAAGAAATGGGAACATTCACCGATTACTATGAAACGCTAGTTCCTGCACATGGAACAGCTTTAATAAGACTTGAAGGTAGCAAACGTCACGACCGGACATGTTATGAAGCTGAATATGCTTTCATGCAAGAATTTCTGCCAGACAACAAACAGGCAGCTCATTTTACACCAAAATCAGGAGCCTCAGGAGAATATATTATGAAAAATCTTGGAAATTCACCTTCCAATTGGGCAGAATTCAGAAACGTGTATATTAGCAAAGGAGGAGATTATCAACTTAAGTTAACTTATTATTCAGGTGATAAACGCGATATCCAAATAGCTGTAAACGGAACAGAATATAAACAGTCTAACCTTTATTCCGGTACATGGGATCAAGCAGCTACAACAACTATCAAGGTTAAACTTCGCACAGGCTATAACACGATACGTCTGTATAATTCGTACGGGTGGGCACCCGATATTGATAAAATGGAAATCATCAAAGGTCGTTAACAATAGGTAAACATATAATCCATACGAGTGTTACAGACTTCCGTAACACCCGTATGGTCTTTATGATTACTTTGTTATTCCAAGAACACAGCCGTCCCACTAGCAGTTACCATCAACATACTGCCACTTCCCCCAACTGTTTCGTAATCCAAATCAACTCCGATCACAGCATTAGCGCCCATTTGGCGAGCCTGTTCAGACATTTCTTTCAAAGCAGTATCTTTTGCCTCACGAAGCACTTCTTCGTATGAACCGGAGCGTCCGCCTACTATATCACGAATACTGGCAAAAAAGTCACGGAAGACATTGGCACCTATAATAGTTTCTCCGGACACAATGCCATAATAAGTGGTTATTCGTTTTCCTTCGATGATTGGAGTGGTTGCTAATAACATAATTCTTGTTTCATTTAGAGGTTTATATTAATATTAGACGATAAAGAAAGAAAAAGGTTGCAGGAATCCTTCATTTATTATCTATTTATACGGATCGGTCGTTGGAAGTAATACTGTACGGCTCCGCCTTCCCTTAGTTGACGGAGGAAAAACAGACCTCCTCCCCAAAAGAGTTAAAGACAGAGTCCTAAAGTCATTCAACACATTTCAGCAAGCCCCTATCAAACATAAAAAATGTCGCAAAAGCAACAGCTTTCACGACACTTCAATATCTGTCAGAATACACATGCCTCAGAACATCTTACTGACCCGTTCGATACCAGCTACAAGAGCATCAACTTCCTCTTTTGTATTATACACGGCAAATGAGGCGCGAACCGTACCTTCAATGCCTAAACGACGCATTAACGGTTCTGCACAATGGTGTCCCGTACGGACAGCAATACCCAATCGATCAAGCAAGGTACCCAGATCCAAATGGTGTATATCGCCTACCAAGAATGAAATTACACTGCTTTTATGCTCAGCCTCACCAAAAATACGCATATTCGGAATTTCTTTCAGCCGTTGCATAGCATAAACTGTAAGCTCATGTTCATGTAATGCTATTGGGTCTAAGCCAATACCTGTGACATAGTCCAGCGCTTTGGCAAGCCCGGTAGTGGCAATATAGTCTGGGGTTCCAGCCTCGAATTTAAATGGTAATTCACCGAAGACAGTCTTTTCAAATGAGACAGACTGAATCATTTCTCCTCCACCCTGATAAGGCGGAAGACGTTCGAGCCAATCTTCCTTTCCATATAAGACGCCTATTCCGGTAGGCCCATATATTTTATGACCTGAGAAAACAAAGAAGTCAGCATCCAAATCCTGTACATCCACCTTCATGTGAGGAATGGATTGAGCACCGTCAATCATAACAGGTACTCCATGAGCATGTGCCGTGGCAATCATCTCTTTCACCGGATTGATTGTTCCCAGTACATTGGACACTTGGGTTACGCTGACAATCTTAGTACGTTCAGAAAAAAGATTTTCGTACTCTTCAAGTAACAGCTCACCTTTATCATTCATCGGAATGACTTTAATCGCAATCCCTTTACGGGCCGCCAACAACTGCCAAGGTACGATATTACTGTGGTGTTCCATCACTGAAACAATCACCTCATCACCCTCTTGCATGAACTCTTCACCAAAACTGGAGACAATTAAATTAATGCTCTCCGTTGTCCCGCGAGTGAAAATGACCTCACGAGTACTACGGGCATTAATGAACTGACGTACAGTCTCACGTGAAGCCTCATGCAGCTCCGTCGCCTGCTGAGACAAGAAATGAACTCCCCGATGTACATTCGCATTGACCGAATAATATTCGTCTACAATCGAATCGATCACCAGGCGAGGCTTCTGAGTAGTCGCACCGTTATCTAAATAAACCAAAGGCTTGCCATATACCGTACGGCTAAGTATGGGAAAGTCCTCACGTATCTTATGAATATTCATTTTATCACTGATTATTTGCAAATAGAACATCCCTGGCACTTATTCAGTTCACCGCGGAAACGTTTTTCAACCAACAAATGCAGACGATCTTTCAACGCCTCCAGACGAATGGTATCAATCACCTCGTTGACAAATGCAAACATCAGCAACAGACGGGCCTCCTTTTCGGCGATACCACGAGCACGCATATAGAAAAGAGCGTTTTCATCCAGTTGACCTACAGTAGCTCCATGAGAGCATTTTACATCGTCGGCATATATCTCCAGTTGCGGCTGAGTATACATACGGGCATCACGAGTAGCACAGAGGTTACGGTTTGTCTGCTGAGAACTGGTATGTTGCGCATCAGGACGTACCAGTACCAAACCGGCAAAAGCTCCCACAGACTGATCGTCAAGAACATATTTAAACAACTCATTGCTGGTACAATTCGGCACGGCATGATCTATCGAGGTATTATTGTCCACGTGTTGGTTTTTATCAGCAATGGCCATACCACAAAGATTGATCTCGGCACCTTCACCGGCAAGGGTAACTTCTGTCGTATTACGGGTTGTCCCGTTATGAAGTGTCATTCCATTAAGCAATACATTGCTGTTTGCTCCCTGTTTCACATACAAATTACTGAAACGCACTGTACTGGTATGAGTCTCTTCCAATTCATAAAGATCGAAAACGGAGTTCTCTTCTGCAAACACTTCAATAACTTGAGTTGCCAAGAAGTTTACATTATCCATTGCATGATCGCAAATAAGCAAACGGGCCTGAGCCCCTTCTTCAAGGATAATCAACACACGGCGGTTTACCATGAAATTAACATCCGCACGAAGTATATTGACCAGTTGAATAGGTCTATCGACGATCACATTCTTCGGAACATACATCAATACTCCATCCTGTGCAAAAGCTGTATTAAAAGCCGTAACCGCATCTTTCGAAGTATCAGCCAACTTACCATAATACTTCTTCACAAGTTCCGGATGCTGTTCAGCCATATTTCTCAAACTACCGAAGATAACTCCTTCAGGCAATCCGGACTTAGGAAGCGCCTGATTGTAGAATGCATCGTTCACTACAAAAAACAATGAAGTGCTCATGTTCGGAACATCACATTTAAACACTTCATAAGGATTCACCGGAATGGGCAGCCGGTTCAAGTTCAACCCATAATCCGGCTCAAAGAATTTACTGACATCCGTATATTTGTATTTCTCTTGTTTCCGTGTAGGAAACCCCTGACGTTCGAAATCAGCAAAAGCTGTTGCCCGGGGGGCATTCAACGCCTCAGCGCTATGACGACAGATCATCGCTTCACACTGAGAAAAGAGATCTATATATTGCTGTTCTGCATTCATAATTAAACTCATTCTCCTAATTCCTTCTTAATCCAATCATATCCCTTCTCTTCCAACTCAAGAGCGAGTTCCGGACCGGCAGTCTTTACAATACGTCCTTTGTAAAGAACATGTACAATGTCCGGCTTTATATAGTCCAGCAGACGCTGATAGTGGGTGATGACAATACAACTGGTATCGGGAGTTTTCAGTTTATTTACTCCTTCGGCTACAATACGAAGCGCATCGATATCGAGTCCGGAATCAGTCTCGTCTAAGATACTGAGACGGGGTTCGAGCATAGCCATCTGAAAAATCTCATTCCGTTTTTTCTCTCCACCCGAGAAACCTTCATTTACCGAACGATTGGCCAATTTATTATCCAACTCGACCACTGCACGCTTTTCACGCATCAATTTCAAGAACTCACTGGCTGTCAAAGCGGGTAATCCTTTGTACTTACGCTGTTCATTGACAGCAGCACGCATAAAGTTCACCATGCTCACGCCCGGGATCTCCACCGGATACTGAAAACTAAGAAAAATACCTTCGTGACTGCGATCTTCAGGGCTCAATTCCAAAAGATTTTTACCATAGAACGTGATGCTTCCTTTCGTCACTTCGAAAGCAGGATTACCTACCAGAACAGACGAAAGCGTACTTTTACCCGAACCGTTAGGTCCCATAATGGCATGTACTTCGCCCGGCTTCACCGTCAGGTTAATGCCTTTCAATATCTCTTTGCCGTTAATGCTGGCATGCAGGTCTTTTATCTCTAACATGATCTTATCAATTATTTCATTATCTATTCTTTTCCAAAAATAACCTCGTCCAACCATTGTAATATGGAATTTCCGTCCGTCTGCGTAATAGTAAAAGGGAAGTTAACCTTTACCCCTACACTTACGGTCTGCCGCATCCCATTGCTACGTACAAATCCGGTTCCACGAGAATTGGTCTTCTCTATCTCTCCACTTATCTTTCCGGCAATGCCCATCCGGAAATTATATTCCAAGGTGAGAGCAAGACAAGAAAGAAAATATATATCAGCTCCCACCACAGGAGAAACTGTGAATAATGGTTCTTTAATTCGGTATCGATAATCGTAATCTTTACGAAACTCTTGCCTTGAAGGATCGTAATAACTGCTACTGCCCATCCCCTCCTGCCTTCGTGGAGAGAGGTTCCATCCAGTAGAAAGTCCCCCATAAGGTTGGATTGCAAACCGTTGTGGTAAGAAATAATACCGCCCTCCTATTTCCAGATTACTCATTGAGGCAGAAATACCTGGATTCAAACCTATTTCTTCACCTGTATATCCTCCTTTCAGGGAGAAACGGGTATAAGGAATATAATACTCCAACATTAAAGTATGTATATGTCCTGCAGAAACAGCTTTTCCCGAAAGTGTATTCTTTGTGACTATCGGCCAATTTCCTCCCCAAGAGCCACTGATCGCCCACCTCCTTTCTTGATCGTCAAGGTTTTGTGCCAGTACTACACCAACATAGGACAGGAATATCAATAGCCAACCAACACGTTTCGTCTTCATTATCCTACACTGCCTTCAAGAGAGATCGTAAGTAGTTTCTGAGCTTCTACGGCAAATTCCATTGGAAGTTTATTAAGTACCTCCTTAGCATAGCCGTTTACGATCAATCCAATGGCATCTTCTGTAGAAATACCACGCTGATTACAATAAAATATCTGATCCTCACTAATCTTACTGGTAGTCGCTTCATGCTCTACAACTGCCGTTTCATTATGGATATCCATGTAGGGAAAAGTATGTGCACCACACTTATCACCCAACAGCAATGAGTCACACTGGCTATAATTACGGGCATTATCAGCCTTTTCAGCTACACGGACCAACCCACGGTAAGAGTTCTCGCTCTTCCCGGCAGATATACCCTTGCTGACAATCGTACTACGGGTGTTCTTACCTAAATGAATCATTTTAGTACCTGTATCTGCCTGCTGATAATTATTCGTCACAGCTACAGAATAAAACTCTGCAGTAGAATTATCCCCGGAAAGAATACAAGACGGATATTTCCATGTAATAGCCGAACCTGTCTCAACCTGGGTCCATGAAAGTTTACTGTCTACTCCTTTGCAATTGCCACGTTTTGTCACAAAATTATAAACTCCACCTTTGCCTTCGGCATCGCCCGGATACCAATTCTGCACGGTGCTATATTTCACTTCCGCACGATCATGTACCATGATTTCGACAATAGCAGCGTGTAATTGATTCTCATCTCTCATTGGAGCTGTACACCCCTCCAGATAGGAAACATAGCTATCGTCATCAGCCACAATCAATGTACGTTCAAACTGACCGGTATTGGCAGCATTAATACGGAAATAAGTAGAGAGTTCCATAGGACAACGTACCCCCTTGGGGATATAGACAAAAGAACCGTCTGAGAATACAGCCGAGTTTAATGCCGCGAAGAAGTTGTCTCTATACCCAACAACAGATCCGAGATACTTTTTCACCAAGTCGGGATGTTCACGCACAGCTTCACTGAATGAGCAAAAAATAATACCTTTCTCCATCAGTGTTTCCTTAAAGGTCGTTTTCACTGACACAGAGTCCATCACTGCATCCACAGCCATACCACTCAATGCCATCTGCTCCTCCAGTGGAATGCCGAGTTTATTGAATGTTTTTATCAATTCCGGATCAACTTCATCCATACTCTTCGGGCCCTCCTTCTTTTTCGTAGGATCGGCATAATATGAGATTGCCTGATAGTCAATTTCCGGTATACGCAAATGTGCCCAAGTAGGCATCTCCAGCGTTAACCAATGACGATAAGCTTTCAGACGGAACTCCAGCAACCACTCCGGCTCGTTCTTTTTAGACGAGATCAAACGTACCACGTCTTCATTGAGTCCCTTCTCTATGATATCTGTATGTACCTCCGTAGTGAAGCCGTATTTATACTTCTCCTGCGTGAGTTCTTTTACATATTTATTGGGTTCTTCTTGTTGCATCATTTTTATTTGAATATATATTGTTGTGTAACCTCTTTTGCTGCGGGAAAGAAGATCCCCGCAAAGCTTTCCATAGGATAATATAACAAGGACTGCTCCTTCTTTGTTTGGCTAATCAACTGACTATCGGAGTCTATAAACTGAATGACACAGATAACCAAGCTCACCAATAAAAGATATTTCAAAGCTCCGAGCCCGGCTCCAAGCATGCGATTCAGCCAGCCAAGTGAAACCGCCTCCAATGCCTTGGTTAATACTGAAGCCACCAATGTAAAGATTAGCGGCACAGCGATCCAGATAATGATAAATGCCAGTATCTGCGCCACAGTCATGGAGTCGGTCACCGTAGGGCATAACTTCACAGCCAGTGAGGTGTACAAAGCTTTTGCTGCCAATAGCCCCACAATTAATCCGAGAATGGAAGCAAGCTGCCGGATAAAGCCCTTCATAAATCCGACAATAACACCGGCTCCAAGAGCAATCAGTATGATAATATCTATGGTCGTCATTCTATGTAAAACGAAAACGGAGACACGGAGTTGTAATCACTCTGTGCCTCCGTATATTTTCAGTTTCGTGAGAATTATAAAGTTTGCTTCACTTCTACTTCTTCGTAAGTTTCAATCATATCACCTACCTTCAAATCGTTGTAGTTAACAAGACTGATACCACATTCGAAGTTTGTACCTACTTCCTTCACGTCATCTTTAAAGCGCTTCAAAGCATTGATGGAACCTGAGAAGATTACTATACCATCACGGATCAGACGAGCCTTATCCGAACGTTTCACCTTGCCCTCTTTCACAACAGCACCGGCTACTGTACCCACCTTAGTAATGTGGAATACCTCACGCACTTCGATAGTAGCAGTTACTACCTCTTTCACTTCCGGAGCAAGCATACCTTCCATAGCAGCCTTCACCTCTTCGATAGCTGCATAGATAACAGAGTACAAACGTATGTCCACACCTTCCTGTTCGGCAAACTTACGTGCGGAAGCCGATGGACGTACCTGGAATCCAATAATAATGGCATCCGAAGCAGCTGCTAATGTCACATCCGATTCCGAAATCTGACCTACAGCCTTATGGATCACATTTACCTGGATCTGTTCGGTAGACAGCTTGATTAACGAATCACTCAAGGCCTCGATAGAGCCATCCACGTCACCTTTCACAATTACGTTCAGTTCCTGGAAGTTACCCAGCGCAATACGACGTCCCACTTCATCCAGTGTTAACAGTTTCTGAGTACGCAGCCCCTGTTCACGCTGTAACTGTTCACGTTTATTGGCAATCTCACGGGCTTCCTGATCAGTCTCAATCACGTGGAAAGTATCACCTGCAGCAGGAGCACCATTCAAACCCAGAATCAATACCGGTTCCGATGGCCCTGCCTGGGCTACACGCTGGTTACGTTCATTGAACATGGCTTTTACACGGCCGTAGCTTGTTCCGGCAAGTACAATATCACCCACCTTCAGCGTACCGTTAGAGACCAATACAGTCGCAACATATCCACGTCCCTTATCCAAAGTTGATTCGATGATAGAACCCGTAGCATTACGATTCGGATTTGCCTTTAAGTCGAGCATTTCTGCTTCAAGAAGTACTTTCTCCATCAGTTCAGGAACTCCGAGAC
This sequence comes from Bacteroides fragilis NCTC 9343, assembly GCF_000025985.1. NCBI lineage: Bacteria > Pseudomonadati > Bacteroidota > Bacteroidia > Bacteroidales > Bacteroidaceae > Bacteroides > Bacteroides fragilis. The sequence continues at coordinate 239,053 of NC_003228.3, read as the reverse complement.
CCTTCTTAGCCGAGATATCCTGTGACTGATATTTGCCACCCCACTCTTCTACGAGATAATTCATCTGAGCCAATGTCTCTTTAATTTTCTCGGGATTAGCATGAGGCTTATCTATTTTATTAATAGCAAATACGATAGGAACACCTGCTGCTGCTGCATGATTAATGGCTTCCTTGGTCTGGGGCATTACATCATCATCGGCAGCTACAATAATAATTGCGATATCGGTCACCTTTGCACCACGGGCACGCATTGCAGTAAATGCCTCATGTCCCGGAGTATCGAGGAACGTAATCTTACGTCCATCTTCCAATGTAACATGATATGCACCAATATGCTGTGTGATACCTCCGGCTTCACCTGCAATTACATTTGCTTTACGAATGTAGTCAAGCAACGAAGTTTTACCATGGTCTACGTGTCCCATGACTGTAACAATCGGAGCACGATGTTCCAGATCTTCCGGCGCATCTTCCTCTTCAACAATGGCTTGGGCTACTTCTGCACTGACATATTCAGTCTTAAATCCAAATTCTTCAGCCACAAGATTAATCGTTTCTGCATCCAGACGCTGATTGATAGAAACCATCATACCAATGCTCATACAAGTTCCGATAACCTGATTTACAGATACGTTCATCATGCTTGCCAATTCATTAGCAGTCACAAATTCTGTCAGTTTCAGTACCTTGCTTTCTGCCATTTCCTGATCTTCCAGTTCCTGCATACGGTTGGACGCCATGTCACGTTTTTCTTTACGATATTTGGCACCTTTGTTCTTACCTTTGCTTGTCAGACGAGCCAACGTTTCTTTAACCTGCTTTGCTACATCTTCTTCGCTTACTTCCTGCTTTACTACAGGCTTTTTGAAGCGGTCTTTATTATTGTTATTACGGTTTCTATTCTGTCCGCCGCCACCTTGTTGATTTCCTCCACGGTTATTATTCGTACGCTCACTGTTTGGAGTAGGGTGTGCAAAATTAGAAGCAACATTGTTCACATCTACTTTTTCCTTATTATTGTTGATGCGATTACGTTTCTTCTTACCGTTAGGATCAAGGTTTTCCTTACCAACGACCTTAGCTTGTTTACTATCTTCTTTACGGATTTCCTTGATGATGGCTTCCTTCATCTGTTTCTTCTGATCCTGACGAAGCTTTTCCTTCTCTTCACGCTCTTTCCGCTTTTCCTCTTTCGATTTCTTCTTCGGACGTGTCGACTGATTTAATGCAGCCAAGTCAATCTGCCCGATAACATTAATCTTAGATACAAACTCAGTCGGACGGATCTTAAATACGCCCTCCTCTTCCTTCTCTACTGGAGTAACCGGTGCTTCTGCTACCGGTTTCTCTTCTTTCTTCTCTGTTTTTTCTGGAGACACCACGACTTTTGGTTCTTCTTTCTTGACTTCCTCAACCACTTTCTTTTCTGTTTCAACAGGCTTTTCAACCACCACCGGTTTCGGTTCTTCTTTCACCGGTTTCGGTTCCGAAGTAGCAGGAGTCACAGTGACTTCTTCTTTTTTCACTTCGTTTACAACAGGCTTAACCTCTTCCGCTACTTTCTTTTCCTCAGCAGCTACAGGTTGTGGTTTTGGCTCTTCTTTCACCGGTTCTTTCTCAACCTTCCGGTTCAGTTTATCTAAATCAATTTTTCCGACAGGTTTAAACTTCGGACGCACATCTTCCGGAATGACCGTCTTAATCACATCGTCAGCAACAGTCTTCTCCGGTTCCTTCTTATCATAACCATCGATAGAAACAGATGCCTTGTTGCGATCTTTGTTTTGACGTTCCTGAATGAAACGTTCCGATTCAAGTCTAAGGTTCTTATCTGTGCTGAACTCTTTCACGAGCATAGCATACTGCTCCTCGGTAATTTTCGTATTCGGGTTTGCCTCAACGGTATACCCCTTCTTTTGCAAGAACTCAACTACCGTCGCGATTCCTACATTTAAATCTCTTGTAACTTTGTTTAACCTTATCGTCATATTTTAATTTAAAGAATAATGGAGAAAGAATAATTTGATAATCGTTCAATATGCCAATGTGCCAATTCCTATACGCCCTTTCTTTTTATTGGCATATCGGCACATCATCGCATTGATCTATTATTCATTATCTTCAAACTCCGATTTCAAAATGCGTAATACCTCGTCCACCGTTTCTTCTTCAAGATCCGTTTTTTCAATCAGCATTTCGCGAGGTGCATTCAATACAGACTTAGCCGTATCAATGCCAATAGCCTTGATAGCATCGATCACCCATCCGTCGATTTCATCTCTGAACTCGTCCAAATAAATATCTTCATCCTGCGCGTTTTCATCCAACTCACGGAACACATCAATGGTGTACTCAGTCAACATACTGGCCAGTTTAATATTCAAACCGCCTTTACCAATAGCCAACGATACTTCTTCCGGTTTCAAGAATACTTCTGCTTTACGTTCTTCTTCATTCAGACGAATAGAAGAAATCTTAGCCGGGCTTAAAGCACGCTGGATAAACAATGAAATATTAGATGTATAATTAATCACATCAATGTTTTCATTGCGAAGTTCACGTACGATGCCATGAATACGACTTCCCTTTACACCTACGCAGGCTCCTACAGGGTCAATTCTGTCATCATAAGATTCTACCGCAATCTTGGCACGTTCACCGGGAATACGGGCAATCTTTTTGATGGTAATCAGGCCATCGTTTATTTCAGGCACTTCCATCTCGAACAAGCGCTGCAGGAAAACCGGAGAAGTACGCGAGAGGATAATTTTCGGATTGTTGTTTTTGTTGTCCACGCGTGCCACCACTGCACGGGCAGTTTCTCCTTTACGATAAAAATCGCTTGGTATCTGCTCTGTTTTCGGCAACAATAACTCGTTTCCTTCATCGTCAAGCAACAACATCTCTTTTTTCCAGATCTGGTATACTTCTGCGTTGATGATAGTACCTACTTTATCAATGTATTTATTATAAATACTGTCCTTTTCAAGCTCAAGAATTTTAGAAGCCAGTGTCTGACGAAGATTCAAAATAGCACGGCGACCGAACTTAGCGAAAATCACTTCATCGGTTACTTCTTCACCCACTTCGTAAGAAGCATCGATTTTTTGTGCTTCAGTCAACGAAATTTGCATATTCGGGTTAGTCAAATCCTCGTCTGCCACTACCTCACGGTTACGCCATATTTCAAAGTCACCCTTATCCGGATTCACAATTACGTCGTAATTTTCATCAGTGCCAAACATTTTCGCGATCACACTGCGGAACGACTCTTCGAGCACGCTTACCATCGTGGTTCTATCGATATTCTTCAGTTCCTTAAATTCCGAAAATGTATCAATCAAGCTGATTGTTTCTTCTTTCTTGGCCATAATTATTTAAAACTAATTAAGTATTTAGTATATTTTATATCATCATAGGTGAAGGTTTCATCCTCTTCTACCAATTGAGGACGTTTGGCTCCTTCGGGTTTTACTTTCTTTTGTACGGTCACAACAAACTTTTCTTCATCAGCATCTTTCAAGACCCCGCTCAGTTTGCGTCCGCCTTTAGTCAGCACTTCCACCTCCAGGCCGATGTGGTTATAGTACTGTTGCAATACTTTAAATGGCTGTCCGATTCCGGCAGAACCTACTTCCAGCTCATAATCTTCCTCTTCACGGTTCAGTTTCGACTCAATGAAGCGACTCAACTCCACACAGTCTTCAATCCAAACACCTTCTGCATGGTCAATTTCGACCACAATCTTGTCATCAGGGCTGACGGTCACTTCTACCAGAAAATAGTCTTTATCCTCCAGCCATTCTTCAACAATCTGACAAACAGTTCTTTTTTCTATCATTGATTAACTATTAAGAACAAAAAAAGGAGCTTAATCGCCCCTCCACCTTTCATCCGTTTCGGGTGCAAAGATATAAATAATCTGTTCGACTACAAAATATTAGAGAAAAAAAAGAAATGATAAGAAAAAAACAGGAACTATCTACATTTCAATCGACCATAGAAAATATAATTATTGTCGCTATCTTGAATACTTTCCATCAATTCGCAAATAGGCGACTTTGTTGAATGTCAACTTGCTTACAATTTAGAGAAATTTCCTAAAGACCTTTTTCCCTGCGCAAATAAAGAAGAAAACAAGTTGATTCGCACTACATCATAAACCTTTATAAACAAGACTATTACCATCTTTCATCCGATCTTTACTCCGGCCCGCATACCCGGGCCCACGAGCATAGGCATACGGGCTCGGATAAGATTCAGCCCTTTTTCACTAAAGACACGAAGGGAAACACAATGCTTTTATAGACATAAGCAGATAAGACAATAGATACATTATGCTATATACCAAGCTATTGCACTTGCTTTCTCTACTAAAATGAAAGGTGGAAGATAATACCCTCCTATTATCAAATTTTCATTAATGCCATATCTGTAGGAACAGAGAAGAGTGTTTCTTCTGCCGATGATACTTGACTACAAGAGCTTAGCAACATTAGCAGAAGAAAACATTTACTCAAAAATTTAGCCAAACGATACATTAAACTCTTAATGATATTAGCCTCGTTCAGCTTTTATCTTCTTCACACGTGCACACGTACGATGTCCATAAATGATAATCACTACGAAACAGATAAAAGGAAGTATGAAAGACAAGTTTACAGCAGGCATACCCAACAATGTATGTTGGTCAATAATACAAGCCTGTAATGGTGGCAACACAGAGCCTCCCAGAATTGCCATAATCAAACCGGCAGCCCCAAATTTGGCATCATCACCCAAACCACGAAGAGCAATGCCATAAATCGTGGGAAACATTAGTGACATACAAGCCGAAACAGCTACTAAACAATACAATCCCCATATGTCTTGCAAAAAAATCACACCTAACGTAAAAGCACCACCCGCAATCGCAAGAATCTTGAGAAGCATCCCCGGATTCAGGTAGCGAAGAATAAATGTACACACGAAACGGCTTATGCAAAAAATAATCATAGCAATTATATTATATTCCTGGGAAAGCACTTCAGCAGCCTTCTCCTCCATTCCCTGCGACATAAACAAGCGCGTTCCATATTGGATAACAAAAGTCCAACACATAATCTGTGCACCTACATAAAAAAATTGTGCTATGACTCCTTCTCTATAATGGGGAATTTTAAAGATACGCTTCAATGTGGGTATAAAATCAATATTATGGTTCTTATCGCCATTCTTAGGCATTTTAACGGCACGTATCACAAAAAGCATCGCTAGAATTACTAATCCTATAATCAGATAAGGAGCAATCAACACAGAGAGATCCGACTCTTTCAATACTTCAAACTCTGCCGGAGACAATTGGCTGCGTTCTACCGTATCCATAGGATTCAGACGCGCCTGAATGAAATTCATGGCAACATACATGCCGAGCAATGATCCCATCGGATTAAACGACTGCGCCAGATTCAATCGTCGGGTCGCCGTCTCTTCTGTACCCATCGATAATATATAAGGATTAGCACTTGTTTCCAGAAACGAGAGTCCACATGTCAAAATAAAATAAGCGAGCAGAAAAGGGTAATAATCGCCTGTCATCTTTGCTGGGAAAAACAGCAAGGCACCCAAAGCATATAGCCCCAGTCCCAACAGGATACCGGCTTTATAAGAGTATTTGCGAATAAACATTGCAGCAGGAAAGGCCATTGCAAAGTATCCCCCGTAAAAAGCGACTTGTACTAGTGCTCCATCAGTGACGCTCATACGGAATATTTTCGAGAAAGCCTTCACCATTGGATTGGTAATATCGTTAGCAAACCCCCATAGAGCGAAACAAGAGGTCACTAAGATAAATGGTAGGATATAACTTACTCCATCTTTATGGAGAATGGAACGGTTGGTGTTTTTCATGAATTGTCGGGTTATTCAGGATAATATACCTGAGGTTCTACACTGTTTATGATAATTTCTTTTAATTCTTCCCAAGAATCGACTTCGCCTTGGGCTTTTGCCTGCACTAAAATATTGCCGATAGCAGTGGCTTCTACCGGACCGGCATACACAGGAATACCTAAAGCATTGGCAGTAAGCTGATTTAGCAGACGGTTCTGGCAGCCTCCTCCAATAATATGAAGCTGTTTGACCGGTGCCGGCAGACATCGATTCATCTGCTCTACTCCCAATTTATAACGATATGCCAATGACTCGATAACGCAACGAACAAATTCTCCTTGAGAGACTGGTGTCCGTAAATGGTGCTTATGACAATACTTAATGATCGACTCTTCCATATGGTCGGGATTGCAAAAAGCAGAATCATCCACATCAATCACCGAACGGATATCCGACACTGTAGCTTCAGCTATTGCACAATCATAACTGATTTCCTTTCCCTGTTCTTTCCATTCAGCCATCAAACGTTGTAAAATCCAAAGCCCAGTTATGTTTTGTAGAAAACGTATCTTACCTTGTATTCCGCCTTCATTCGTAAATCCGGCCACACGTGCTTCTTCTGTCAGAATCGGTTGATCTACCTCTGCCCCGAGTAAAGACCAGGTTCCCGAACTGAGATAAGCCCGATTGGGTTCATTGGAGGGAACGGCAAATACGGCACTGGCTGTGTCATGCGAACCAACAGCAACGACATTGATACATCCCAAACCGGTTTCATCTGCTATTTCCTGCTTCAATTTGCCACGGACAGTTCCGGGAAAAACGATTTCACCAAAAAGCTGACGGGGTAATCCCAACTCACTGATCAAGTTATCCGACCAATTACGCTGACGAGCATCCAGTAGCTCTGAAGTAGAAGCGATACAATATTCATTGTTCGCTACTCCGGTAAGAAAATAGCTGAACAGGTCAGGCATAAATAATAGCTTATCAGCCACCCGGAGTTGCACATCATCATTCTGCTTCATACTATAAAGTTGAAACAGAGTATTGATAGGCATCACCTGAATCCCGGTTTCAGCGTAATGAACAGTCTGATCAATCTGTTTAAACACTCTTTCAGGTATACCATCCGTACGGGAATCACGATAACAGACCGGGTTGCCCAGCAACTTACCATCCTTATCTATTAACCCAAAATCAACTCCCCAGGTGTCAATAGCCATACTTTTTACTTCGTAGCCTTTCCGGGCAGCGACACGAAGTCCGTTTTTCATTTCTTCAAAAAGAGAAAGAAAATCCCAGTAAACACAGTTTCCAAGTTTTATCTGCCGATTGGCAAAACGATATACCTCTTCCAGTTTTAGCTTACCTTCGGTAAGGGTACCGGCCATAATCCGACCGCTACCTCCACCAAAGTCAGCTGCTAAGTAAGTACTCATAAGCTGGTAGTCATTATCTATTTTGTTTTCTTTCCCAATACATATACCTCCAAGTCATCAATCTCTTCCGGCGTCAAGACCGAATAGTCCCCTCCGGATTGAACTATGATACGGCAAGCCATCTCAAAGAAAGTAGCACGTTCGTATACCTGATCAAAGTCCTTGCCACATACCACCTGCCCATGATTAGTCAGCAATACAGAATTATGTTCTTTCATCGCTTCCACAACAGCCTTGGCAAGCGCCGGAGAACCGGGACGGTAGTAAGGAATAATAGGAATCTCTTTACCTACATGACAAGGGATCTCCGCAGTTACATTGAAGTTAGATGGTTTATTTTTCATACAAGAAACAGCCGTAGCATATTCCGACTGAAAATGCAAAACGACATTTACATCCGGACGCTCACGAAGAATCCCCAGATGAAAGGTACTTTCCATGGAAGGTTTCACACCGTTTTGAGGCGTACCCGTAGCAATATTACAAATGGATACTTTCTCTTTCTGCAAATTCGGCACCCAAGAACCTGTTCCGGAAACAAGCGCTTCTTCACCGATTCTCCATGAAAGGTTACCGCTACTGCACAACATCAATTTGGCATCGCCATAGCGATGTGCCTGAGCAAGGTATTGCTCGATATGTTCATTGGTTATCATAATGCTTTCTTATATAAATCAAGAATAATTTCTTTTGTTACTTCCCGTGGATTGCCCGGCGTACATACATCAGCAAACGCTGCTGTGGCCAGACGGTCAAGATCACTTTCCTGAATACCCAAGTCCGACAAGTGTTGCGGAATATTGACCCTCAAAGATAATGTTTTTACAGCTTCGACTGCTGCTTCTGCCGCCTTTTCTTTAGTCATGTCAGTAGAATACACATTCATCGCTTTAGCTATCTCAACATATTTGTCAAGAGCTGCAGGAGCATTGAACTCCATAATAATGGGCAATAATAGAGCATTGGCCACACCATGAGGAATATCGAAAATAGCTCCCAACGGATGTGCCATACCATGCACAACTCCCAAACCTACATTCGAAAAAGCCATACCTGCAATATATTGAGCCACTGCCATACCGTTACGTGCCTCTGCATTCGATGGTTCTTCAACGGCAGTCACAAGATAACGATTGATCATTTCAATAGCTTTAATTTCGAACATATCACTCATCTCCCATGCCCCTTTGGTTATTAAACCTTCAATAGCATGAGTCAGTGCGTCGAGTCCCGTAGCTGCAGTCAGACTTTTAGGAAGTGTGTACATCAACTCAGCATCCACTATCGCAATAGACGGAATATCATTAGGATCTACACAAACCATCTTCTTCTGGTTCTTTTCATCCGTTATCACATAGTTGATAGTCACCTCTGCCGCAGTTCCTGCAGTAGTAGGCAACGCGATGATGGGAACAGATTTCTTCTTGGTATCTGCCACTCCCTCCAATGAAACGACATCACTGAATTCCGGGTTATTGGTAATAATACCAATCGCCTTTGCCGTATCCATAGAAGATCCGCCACCTATAGCCAAAATAAAGTCTGCACCGGAAGATGCAAATGCCTCGACACCGGCTTTCACATTCGACACTGTAGGATTGGGCTTAATCTCACTGAATATTTCATAAGGAATCTTGGCAGCTTCCAGCACCTTAAGTACTTTGTCAGCTACTCCAAACTTTATCAAATCTTTGTCTGTTGCGACAAATGCTTTGTGCAGCCCCAAACGTGAAATCTCTTTGGGGAGCACTTCACGTGCTCCCGGACCGAAGTAAGAAACTTCGTTTAATATAAATCGATTAATCATGTTGTACTCTTCTAAAGGTTATTTATAAATAGGCCCATAAGTAGTACAAGCTCTATAATCTGCTCCTTCTTTATCCATACCAAAAGCATTCCAAGCTGCCGGACGGAAAATCTGGTCTTCTTCTACATTATGCATGCAAACCGGAATACGAAGCATGGAAGCCAATGTAATCACATCCTGCCCAATATGTCCATAACTGATCGCCCCATGATTGGCCCCCCAGTTATTCATCACAGAATATACATCTTTAAAGGCCGGTTTATCACACAAACGAGGAACAAACCAGGTAGTAGGCCATGTACGATCCGTACGTTCGTCAAGTAATTTATGAATCTCCGGATCAATCTCTACTGTCCAGCCTTCGGCTATCTGCAGCACTGGACCAAGACCTTTTATCAGGTTCAACCGCATCATAGTTACAGGCATACCTCCTTTTGATAAGAAATTGGAAGAGAAACCACCTCCACGGAAATAATCGCGATTAGCCGGATACCAGGTAGTAGCCTCCAGACACTTCTCAACTTCTCCTTCTGTAATTTCCCAGCAAGGTTTCATCGCAGGTTCTCCGTTAGCATTCGTCTGCTGTCCGGTTCCGTCAAGAGTAGTTGCCCCCGAATTAATCAAGTGAATAATACCGTTAGCAGCCATTCCTGTCAACTCTTTACCGGTCACACGTTTCACTGCTTCCGGACTCCAATATGTGCGTACATCTGAAAAAATCTGTGCACGATTCGTCAGCAGATGACCAAACAGCATAGCCACACCGTTACAAGCATCGTTTTCTGTTGTAACGACAAAAGCCTCACGAATACCATTCCAATCGAACGAAGTATTGAGTAATGCTTCAGAGAAGTCGCCATTCGGATAGAAATCGGTCCACTGACGCTGCCCTTGGAAACCTGCCGCAATAGCATTATGCCCCAAAGCCTCTTCCTTAAATCCGAGTTCTTTCAATTTAGGGTTTCCCTGCATCAGATCGCGCATGATGATTGTCATTTTCACAATGAACTCCCAGTCCTCATCTTTTTGTGCACGGGTCTTCGTTTTTTCAGGTATATTAAAGTCATTGCCCTCATTCTTTTTGCAATATTTTTCAGTCCAAGCCATTGCCTTGGCATACTCTTCCTTATCATAGATTCCTTCGGCCATACGACGAATAATCTCTGTCAAATCAATCGATTCATTACGCATGCCCAGATATTCCTGGAAAAAGTCCGGGTTTACAATCGAACCGGCAATACCCATAGAAACACTGCCCATAGACAGATAAGATTTGCCACGCATTGTGGCTACAGCCTGAGCCGCACGTGCAAAACGCAGAATTTTTTCAGCTACATCTGCCGGAATAGAATTGTCATTCAAGTCTTGTACATCGCGACCATAAATGCCAAATGCCGGAAGTCCTTTCTGTGCATGTCCTGCCAGCACAGCAGCCAGATATACAGCTCCCGGACGCTCTGTTCCATTAAATCCCCAAACAGCTTTCGGATAATACGGATTCATATCCATTGTTTCGGCACCGTAACACCAGCATGAAGTGACAGTGATAGTGGCTCCTACCCCCTCACGTTCAAACTTCTCCGCACAAGCAGCACTTTCAGCCACACGTCCGATGGTTCCATCTGCAATCACACACTCCACAGGGGTTCCGTCTCCATTCTTCAAATTAGAAGTGATCAACTCGGCAACAGCTTTTGCCAGATTCATTGTTTTTTCTTCAAGGCTTTCGCGAACGCCGCCCTGACGTCCATCGATGGTGGGACGAATCCCGATTTTTGGATACTTTTTCATACTATATTATTAAGTTTATTAAACAATCTTCCTATGCTGACCTGTGCTGACACACAGGTCTGAAAAGCTCTTTTATAAAGAAGCCCTTAACCTGACCTCCGTAGGCAAGTAATCTTGTATGGTTTTCCCCTGCAAAACAAACTCAGCAGCTTTATCTCCCATCTTTTCCCAATCCACACTTAGTGCAGTTATTCCCTGATCTATCACTTCATAAGCAGGTGTATCATTATATCCGATCAAGCCAAAATCAACCCCACATTGCAATCCCTCAACCCTACTTTTCTTAATAATACTTACTACATCTATTTGGCGAATTGCTATATAAACTTCTCCTCTGCGAACCTGAAGTCCCTCAATATCACTCACCACTTCACAACCAAGATGTTGATCGGCACAAAATCTCTCAAAAAAGTCACGGCTACTCCGGGGATGCATACTATCATCTACTAACACGAAAACGAGTTTTTGATATTTTCTCAATCGATCTGCCAGTTGAAATAGCGCATTATAGAATCCTTGATCAAAGTCCTGACAAACATAAGAAAACCCCTCTTTCTCAAATTTACCGAAATCAAGAAGAAGAAGTTTGGATGGATTTATCTTATAAAGATTAGGAGACAGTTTTTCGTTATCGAAGTTCATCACAATATATTTATTATACCGCCCCAACGATTCACGGATGATGGTATTGAACAAACGTTCATTGTACTGATGAAACAGCAGGTCGACTTTATAGCGGATAGACAAACGCTTTACAAAACTATTGTAAAGTGCATACTTAAAAGGAGAATATTCATCAAGCAGAAGCAATACATTCTTCAATCTCCCCACAACGTAATACCCTTTTCCCGGAGTAGAATCAATAATCCCTCTTTCTTTTAAATCAAGAAAAGCTTTAAACACAGTATCACGGGAAACTTCATACGCCTGACTGAGCTGATTAATAGAAGGCAATGAGTCTCCCGATTTATATACTCCCATCGAGATATCAAAACTGATCTTATCAGCCAGTTGCTTTACTTTGGTCGTTTGTTGTCCAAAAGTTATTTTCATACGTATCAATAAAGGTTATTTAATTGTAGATAGCTATGCTGAACTATCATGATACAAAGAAAGGTAGTTTATTCTGGATAAGCAAGATAAAATGGTATGTTATACAACATCAAAGGCAGAGAACAAAGCAATTATTTATAGTAATCATTTACTCTACAACCAACAGAGCTACTCTTACTTAAATATAGAAAAGCATCCCTTGTGTTACAAGAAATCTAAATCTATTGACTTTACTAATTTAAAGTACAAGTCCAAGTCTATATTTTTATGATGAAGTGCCAAAGGATATAAAACCGTTCCAGTTTTTGAGCAATAGAATATATATGTCATATCTTTAAATTCCTCCTGAGGCATGGCATACTTTTCCGAACAAAAAATAGACGACAACTTAAGTTTATAAACGGTATTATAGATTTCCATATTCTTCTTCAATTTATCAGGGACAACCACCACTAAATCCGAAGTACTGGATAATTCAGAGATTTGTTTAAACAACCATTTATTACAAACATCACAAATACCATTAGGAAACACAAGGACAAAATATCCTGCAAATTCTTTTTTATCAGAAATTACATGTGGAATAATCCCTGATTCTATTTGATTAACTATTAATTCATAATTTTGTTTTTTCTGATGTTCCAACTCTTGCCCCAACAGTACTTCCCTGTTTTGTTGGTAATAGTAGTATCCTATAAACAGACAGTTAGTAAATAGACACAATGCTAACAACGAATAAAAAATTATATCATTACTTTTTCTCATAAAAACAAACTATTATATCATTTGAATTTTCATCTAACATATCATCTAGTTTTACCATCCACTTTTCTCCTACGCTTTTTTTACACTTCTTTTTCAACTGCATAATTCTATCAAAATCGTAAAAAGACAATGTATAATAATGGATATTCTCCTGAACATTAGCACGATATAAATAATCTTCAACAGGGACAACCTCATTTAATATCAAGTCATCATATACCCATTTATATGAATGTACGCTATAATCAGATTTATCTATAATATTCCAAAACAGTTCTTTTTTATACATATAAGTAGAACTCACAAAGCGCTCTCCTTCAAATAAATTACGATGCGCCCAAATAAAAGGACTATTTTCACAAACATCTATAAAAGACTGAAATGTATGATCTTCATTATAAAGTTCTTTTTCCGGAAAAGTATATTCATTTTGTTTAAAAGCGATGTATCCAGTCATATCATTAGCAGATAACCGACAAATACCATTTCTAAAAACCTCGTAATAATAGATTTCATCCTGAACACGATATAAACAATCACTTTGATCAAAAGAAATATACTCACTAGACTTTTTATCCATATTCAATATTCTATTTACGATTGTCCCCTCTTTCTTATTATACACATAAAGTTTATACTCTTCCTTTTTTTTCTCTCGGGAGATCGATTTTAAGAATATATAATTTCCACCATTATCAACAACAAAATCTGTAGCTGAAAGTATCTCAGACGGTAGCCGAAAGCGCTCTACCATTTTTTGTTTCTGCAAAGAATATTCCACAACTTCTGTTCCAGAATTAATCAATAAATAGATAGATCCATCTAATAGTTTAATACTCCAAATATCATATGCTTCTTCAGGTCCCTGCCCCCATTTCAAAACGGTTTTTAAATATCGGCCTTCATTATTAAACAAATGGACCCCACCCTGATCAGACTTTCCTTGCACAATCCACAAAGAATCATACTTAAATACTTTATTTATTGACGCTAAAACAATATCATTCAATTTTACAATTTCACATCTAGAAAAGAGAGCAGATAATGTGATAGTATCCTCTTGGGGTATGATACTTACCATAGTATCGGCTTGGATAATATCGGAGTGTTTAACAGGTCGATTACATCCTGCCAACAACAACACGAATATAAACAAATTCAAGTACTTCATAACTAACATATTATTAGAATAAACCGGAAGAGGAAAACACCTCTTCCGGTAACATTTGAACAAGTAACTATTATTTTTTACAAAAAATTGAATATGAACAAGTGCGGGTTGGATCAGGATCCGAAACACATCCTGTAGCATTTTTGGGACTTGTACAATATTGATTATGGGCTCCAGTATAGTTTCCCGGACTGTTTTCATAAGTAGCTGCTACAGCTTCTATTCCAGATAGAGTTAATGTCTCAGCATCATCCGATTTCACAACGACATTAAGCACATTTACAACAACAATTGTAAATAATGCCAAAAGACAAATAATTTTCTTCTTATAATTCATAAATATTTTTTTTAAAATTCATATTTCAAGAAATCAGTGAGAAGAACTTTCCTCCCATTCTTATCTCTAATTGTTTTATTTTATATTTGAAGCATATCTTAGTCCCTCCTTGGACTGATTCAAAGTGGGTTTACTAAACACTAATAATACAACTCACTCCTTTTTAAATTAATACTCTTTCAAAAACTGCGCCCATTCATAACATAGGAAACTTTGCTATCGCTTATAGGGCAATCTACATTACCACTGCCATAACAACTTGTAGGAACATCTCCTTCACCTGTAGCAAGCGCTTCAACATTCACTAAAGCCAATTCACTCAAATATTGCTTATTATTCATTCGGCAAACAGTCATAACGGCAATACCGACTAATAATAAAAAGGCACTTACAAAAAAATTTCTCATACTCCGATTTGTTTTTAACGGTTACAAATCTATGGAAAAAGAAAAGGAATAAAAAAACAACAAGAAGGAATCGACTGACATTCACTGACAAACAATAAAAGCCTATATAAACCTCCGAAAGCAGATCCGAAAGCTTATACAAAATTCTCAAATACAAACATTATAAAATTTGCATCTGATAAATTTCCTCCCCTAAATATTCAATTTGTATGGTCATAGGAAGCTGCCTTAACAAATCACGCAAACGTTCTATTGCTTTATGGAAACAATCGGGAGAAATAGATTTTCCCGGCCAAACATCTGCCATAATTTGAGACATAGACAGAGTATGATTCTCAGCCTTAATAAACAAAACTAAAAGAACACGCTGCTGGGGAGTAAGAGATACTTCCATGTTTTCGCAGATCAATACACCTTTACCAACATCCAGTTTAAGATCATCTTTCAAATCGTATATAGGCAGAGTCCCCTTTTTAACAGCAACTGTCTGAATATAAGTAGTAACCTCTTTTATTTTAGGAGGGTGAACAGACAACTTATATATATAGATTGTAAGAATCACACAAAGCACAAAAGCAACAACAACTCCAATAAGAGTCCAAACTATATTTACAAATACTGAGAAAAAAGATATAGATACAAACCCTAAGATTTCAATTTCACATCTATAGCCTACATAATAAGTAAATATCGAAGAATAAGATAAACAAGAAAGGCTATCCGGACTAAAAGAAGAGCGGACCACTCCATTATTATCAGAAACAGTTAATTTTAATCCTGTACGAATAGGAAATTTCTGTCTTTCATTCAACATAGTCCTCCATAGTATATTCAACGTATCTACACTCAAAGGATGTGTTAAACAAACAACAGTATGCAGTCCTTGCTCTCCAGGGGAAGACACGATATTTTTGCGAATCTTCATTGCATCAACCCGAAAACTATACGTACCGTACTCGTCCTGTATAGTAACTTTTTTGAAGGCTGTATCCACTGAAGAGACGAAAGAGTCTTCACATCCATATCTCCAACTTTCCACTTGATCCATACCTCGTTTTTGCAATTCTACATGAAAAGCTTCATGAAAAACACTATCCGCATATACATGCAATGCCTTTACTTCTTGTTCATATGCATAGTTCCCCCCTAACAAACCAAGAAGGGCATACCCTCCAATCAAACAACCAAAAATTGTTTTTTCCCAAGACATTACCATTCGTTTTTCACAGTTAATTTCAGCAAAGGTATCGTTATTCTTGTAATGAATAAAACAAATCACTATCTTTATCACGGATATTATAAAAAGAGAATAGAATAACATTATGGCACATCGTCTTAACACTAACAAGCAATTTATGGTAGGAAACGGCATTTTGGCATTTGCCGTCATATTTGTCGTGGTCATCTTTGTATATATGAGTTTAAGATTACAACGAGAAAAAGAAGCTAATCGTCATTTTAGTGAAACATACTCCATTCAGTTGACAAAAGGCTTCGTGGGTGATTCTATTTCACTGTTTGTTAATGACAGTCTGATCATGAATAAACAGATCAAAGAGGAACCTACTGCCATCGAAGTCGGACGCTTCGCAGAGCAAAGTGCACTGATGATTGTAAACAATCAAACTGAAACAGTAGCCGCATTTGACCTAAGTGAGAAAGGAGGTACTTACCGTTTTGAAAAGGATATTGACGGTATCAAACAGCTGCCACAAAAATGAGAAGGCAAGAGCTTTTCCAGTTTAAACCATAGAATATAAAAGATTCGATTCACACTCATGAAAAACTAAAAGCCGATTATCCGTGCAGACAATCAATCTGTAATAATCGGCGAAATCTGTGGTGGGAAGAACTTTACGACATTTGTTTTGTAACTGTCATGTCAGATCTCAGTCTTGTACCTCTTCAACTCTTCGCGTAGTTCCAATGCTTTCCCATCGGTAAGCCCATTTAGCAAGTCCCAAAAGCGATCTCCATGATTCATCTCGCAAGTATGGCAAAGTTCATGCAAAAGGACGTAATCTATCAGATGTTTTGGCAACAATACAAGGAAATAAGAGAGATTTATCTTTTTACGAGAGGAACAGCTTCCCCATCGCCCACGGCTCGAATTTATCTGCACGCTCTCGTAGGGTAAACGGTGCTTCTCTGAAAGCATATACAACCGGGGAGGCAAGATAATCTTTGCATTCCGTCGCAAAGCTTCTTCAATCACTTTTCGAAGCCAATCCTGCAAATTCGAGTCTGTAAAATCAGCTGTTGGAGGACAGATAATCCGCATCTCTCCCAACTCTGAATGTGCCAAAAACCTCTCTCGTTTACCACTAACCAGTGATAATTTGAAGTATTCTGTCTCAATCCGATAGTTCAGGTCAATCAAAGGGCGCACCAACTTCTGCCTGGAATCCAGTAATCGGGGACGCAACTTCTCTATTGCCTCTTTTACCTCTCGCATCGTAACTCCCAGAGGTATACTAATGTAAATAGCATCCGCTTTCGTACGAAAAACAAGCCGTTTTGCACGCACATTATCGCGTACAACCAAACGCCCTAACTCTTTATCTTCGATAACCCTATCCAATGTTACTCTTAATTATAAATACAAATAAACGGATTATTTTGCATAAAAAAGAAAGATAGATGCAACTTTTCATAGCCGACTTACGTCTAAATCAATAGAAACCTCTAAAAACGAAATAAAATGAAAACAATTTTCAGAATGTTATCGGTATTACTGCTAACTACAGGTTTATTGAGTAGCTGTATACAAATAGGTGAAGGTATCCAACCCAGCAAGAAGCTCATCACAAGAGACTATAAAGTGAAGGAGTTCAATAAGATTGATGCGGGGACTGTGGGCAACATCTATTATACACAATCCACAGACGGAAAAACGGATCTGCAAATCTACGGACCGGATAACATCGTAGCACTGATACAAGTAGCCGTAAAGGACAATACACTATTTTTGAGTATCGATAAATCGAAAAAGGTACGCAACTTCAAAAAGATGAAAATAACCATTACATCTCCCACCTTAAATGGTATCTCCTTTAAAGGAGTGGGCGATGTACATATCGAAAATGGATTAACTACGGATAATCTTGATATAGAAAGTAAAGGGGTAGGTAATGTGGACATTCAATCGCTGACTTGCCAAAAATTGAACGTTCAGTCGATGGGTGTAGGTGATGTAAAGCTTGAAGGCACAGCTCAGATAGCTGCTCTTCATTCCAAAGGAGTGGGCAACATAGAAGCGGGAAATCTACGAGCCAACGCAGTGGAAGCCAGTTCACAAGGCGTAGGAGATATAACCTGTAATGCAACAGAGTCCATTGATGCAGCCGTACGAGGAGTGGGAAGTATTAAATATAAAGGTAGCCCTACTATAAAATCACTCAGTAAAAAAGGAGTGGGAACTATCAAGAATATCTAATATAACAAATCAGAAGAGCATGAAAAAATATATACTATCGAGTCTTACAATTACTTTTTTGTTACTCAGCATCACAGCCTGTTCGCAAGGAAAGCAAATCAGTGGAAGTTCCAACTACATCACTAAAAATATAAAAGTCGGTTCATTCGACCAAATAAAATCGATGAGTAGTTCGGATATTGTTTATACACAAAAACAGGGCGCCCCCACCGTTCAGATTTATGGCCCCGACAATATAGTTGAATTGATGGAAACCTCTGTCAGCGGTCGAACATTAACGATTAAATTCAAAAAGAATACCTCCATCCGTAATAGTGGGAAACTCGAGATCAGAGTATCTTCTCCATCATTAAAACACTTATCTATATATGGATCGGGAAATACCACTTTTACAAATGGAATAAAAAGCCATGATGAACTGCAAATGTCTATTTATGGCTCGGGAAACATCAGCGGAAACAGTTTCTCATGCACAAAACTGGCAGCACGTATTTACGGTTCAGGAAATGTCAACCTGAAAAGAATCAGTACATCCGACACCCAAGTAAACATTTCCGGCTCGGGAAATGTACTGCTAGACGGCAAATCGACCGAGGCCGAATATCACATTGCCGGTTCGGGAGACATTAATGCTACCGAATTAAAAGTAGAGAATGTCAATGCACGTATTAGCGGTTCGGGCAGTATAAGATGTTACGCCACAGAAAATCTGACAGGAGGAGTCAGTGGCAGTGGAAACGTAGCCTATAAAGGCAACCCGCAAATAAACTTTTCTAAAAGAGGACTACAGAAACTCTAAATATAAAAACTCTCTCTTAGTTTAACTTCGCTCTATGAAGACAACGTAGTATAAACATAAAAGGGCTACTGCATCACGCGGTAGCCCATTTATTTAGTTAGTTTTTTATTGAAATTGAGAGAATTGAAACTTCACAGCCTCAAGTCAAAAAGTTGTTTTAATTAAGCACACTAACTATATTATATGTTTAAAGCAAATGAAAATGTCTTTTTATTTGTGCAATAAACTCCGGACTCATATTCCCCGTAAAGTTTACCACAGCAAAGTGATTCTTTTCGTGCATCAACATCACCAGTTCAACAATCGTACTTTTTTTCTTACGAACCATAATCTGACAATTCTCAGATTTGTCCTTAAAAGAAAGAAACGATTCAAACCGACCGGAATTCTTCTCTACCACCTTCAAAGCTGCATTGAAATACTTTTTTCCTTCCACATCAGAAGTAAGCACCTGCATGCTTTTGAGATTAGAGATCATATCCAGCACCTCCTTATCTTTTTCAGCATCGCTTTTCATAATCTCCTCCATCATTTTCGGACTGATCGTAACACAAGTCAGATTGGAATCTGCCTGATGTTCAGCCATGAAACGTGAAGCAAAGTCCTGGGCCGAAACAGCCACAGACAGCAATGCCATCCAGCACATTAAAAGAACGCTCTTCATTATTTTATTCCTTCATCACACGAACCGGTTCGACCTTTACACTGTCTCTTACGACCTGATCCTGCGATTTATTTATACCTTCAGACAACATCATCAACGCAGAAGAAACTTGTTTGTAAGCCACTTCGGGATCGTCGTATGTGTCCTTGTAAGCATCATAATTATAATCCAAAGCCTCATCGGCAAAGAATGTATGTTGTGCTACATTGCCCAATGATAAAATCAATGCAACCACGGCAGCAGCCTTAAATAAAGGCATAAATCTTCCGACCATTGTCAGATGTTTTGCTTTTACCACAGGTGCCTCTACCTGAGCCAGAATACGTGCATCAAAGTCTTTTCCCAGCCCTACCTCCTGTTGAACAGTCTGATAAACAAACAGTTCTTTGTAACGGAGCAAATGAGCAGGCACCTCTTCCTCCGAAAAGAAAGAGCGCAATTCCGATTCTTCTTCCAGAGAAGTCTCACATTGCCAGTATCGCTCTAAAAGCTGTTCTATATACTTATAATCCATATTCATCAATCTCTAAATACCTTTGTTTTACCTTTTGTCTTGCTCTGAAAAGATTCACTTTTACCTGTTCCTCTGTCAGATTCAAGATTTTTGCTATTTCTTTATAGCTCTCTCCTTCTATATCCCTCAACTGCATAATGAGCCGTTGCTTCTCAGGAAGTTCGTTAATCAGACGATGGATAATCGACATCCGTTCATTATTGACCAATTGATCATAAGGCCCGGATATTTCGGATTCTTCTTCCATTTCAGGTGTGAGTTCTACATTCTGAGCTTCTTTTTTTTGGCTTCTGTCTATAGCCAGATTTTTTGCTACAGTCAGGCAATATGCCTCTATAGATCCGAATTGTGTCCACTCTTCACGTTTATTCCACACTCTAATCATCGTATCCTGAACAACATCCTCTGCTTCGGCCCTGTCGAAAGTGATTCGGAGTGCCAAACGAAAGAGTTTATCCTTCAATGGCAATATGTCGTCTCGGAAGCTGATTTCTTGCATCTCTATTAAGTTGACGGATGAGCTGGTGAAAAGTTACAGAAGTACTCCTATTTTTTTTGAATTATTTTTTTATCCGAGTTCCCCCATCTGTATGAATAGCTGATGCTAAGGTAATTACAACCTCAGACACACCTGCATTAATTGCCTCAAAAGAATTTTCAAGCTTCGGTATCATTCCTCCCTGAATAACCCCCTCGGCAATGTAGCGTTGAAACTCGGCATGATTAATTTGGGGGATGACACTCTCATCGTCATTTTCATCACGAAGCACGCCTTTCTTTTCGAAACAATAAACCAAAGTCACATCAAAAATAGCAGAAAGGGCTTTTGCTGTTTCTCCGGCAATGGTATCTGCATTCGTATTGAGCATATTCCCTTGTCCGTCATGCGTCAACGGCGCCATCACAGGAACAACACCTTTATGAATCAGATCGGAAAGTAGCGTAGAATCCACACGCTCTACGTCCCCTACAAAACCATAATCAACCTCTTTCACAGGACGCTTCATTGAACGGATTACATTCATATCCGCCCCGGTCAATCCCAAAGCATTGACACCGCGAGCTTGCAATCCGGCTACGATATTTTTGTTCACCAGCCCGCCATAAACCATAGTCACCACCTTCAATGTCTCAGCATCAGTGATACGGCGGCCATTAACCATTTTGCTGTCTATACCCAGTTGCGCGGCTATTTTCGTTGCCGAACGTCCGCCTCCATGCACCAGCACTTTATGCCCTTCAATGGCTGCAAAATCATTCAACAACTGATTTAATGTAGCTTCTTCTTCTACAATCTTACCTCCGACTTTAATGACTGTCAGTTTTTCCTTCATCTTTTCTTTCATTACAAATTATGAGTTATGAACCACGGATTACAAGCCACGAGCTACAAGAAACGAGACTGATATCATGCAGTATTCGTAACTTGTAGCTCGTCGTTTGTTGTTCGTTGTTTATTGTAATCCTTTCTATTTATTCAAGATAAGTGTATCCATACAATCCCGAACGATAGTTGGAAAGGAATTCTTTACCTTCTTCTACCGAAATTTTTCCCTCTTTAACGGACTTTGTCACCCATGTTTCCAGGGTTCGAACCAGTTTCTTCGGGCTATATTGTACATAGTCAAGCACTTCGGCAACCGTCTCACCATCAATAATCTGTTCAATGTTATATCCCTTCTCATTGACAGAAACGTGTACTGCATTTGTATCTCCAAACAAGTTATGCATATCACCCAGAATTTCCTGATAAGCTCCTACCAAGAATACCGCAACATAATAAGGCTCTTTCTGCTTCAAGCTATGAACCGGCATATAGTGTGCCACATTCCTGGTAGAGATAAAATTGGCTATTTTCCCATCGGAATCACAGGTTATATCTTGCAAAGTGGCCGAACGATCCGGCTTCTCATCCAGACGCTGAATGGGCATAATCGGAAAAATCTGGTCGATTGCCCAAGAATCCGGCAGTGATTGGAAAAGTGAAAAATTACAGAAATATTTATCGGCCAACAACTTGGACAATCCACGGAATTCATCGGGGGCATGTTTCAACCCACCGGCTATTTGATTGATTTCGCGAGTAATTGACCAATAAAGACGTTCGATCTGAGCACGCGTTTTCAGGTCCACAATTCCATGACTGAACAAATCAAGTGCTTCTTCACGTATCTGCTGGGCATCATGCCACGCCTCGAGCATCTTATTCTGGTTCAGCGTATCCCAGATACCATAAAGTTCTTGTACCAGTTCGTGTGCATCCGGAGCAATCTCTTCTTCATCATCCCATTGAGGTAAAGTAGCCGTTTCGAGCACCTCGAAAATCAACACAGAATGATGTGCTGTCAAGGCCCGGCCACTCTCCGTGATGATATTAGGATGGGGAATACCGTTTTTATCACTGGCATCTACCAACGTAGAAATAGAGTCGTTGACATACTCCTGAATAGAGTAGTTCACGCTACTCTCGCTGCTTGACGAACGGGTTCCGTCATAATCGACTCCAAGCCCTCCGCCAATATCAACAAATTCAACATTGAATCCCATTGCATGAAGCTGCACATAAAATTGAGAGGCTTCCCGCAATGCTGTTTTGATGCGACGTATCTTTGTCACTTGGCTTCCGATATGGAAATGGATCAGTTTCAGGCAGTCCTTCATTCCCTTACTCTCGAGGAAATCGAGTGCTTCGAGCAGTTCGCTGGAAGTCAAACCAAACTTGCTGGCATCCCCTCCGGACTCCTCCCACTTGCCGCTTCCCGAAGAAGCCAGTTTGATACGAATACCGATATTAGGCTGCACATTCAACTGTTTTGCCATGCGGGCAATCAGTTTCAGTTCATTCATTTTCTCAACGACCAAGAAAATGCGCTTACCCATTTTTTGTGCCAGCAAAGCAAGCTCGATATAGCTTTCGTCTTTATATCCATTACAGATAATAAGAGAGTCAGAATCGGTATTGACGGCAATTACAGCATGCAATTCCGGTTTGGAACCGGCTTCAAGTCCCAGATTAAATTTCTTGCCGTGGCTGATTATTTCTTCAACAACCGGGCGCATCTGGTTCACTTTAATCGGATAGATGATAAAATTCTGGGCTTTATATCCATATTCTTCAGATGCCTGTTTAAAACAATAGGCAGTCTTTTCAATACGGTTATCCAAAATATCCGGAAAACGTACGAGCATCGGAGCCGCTACATCACGCAACTGCAACTCGTCGACCAATTCTTTCAAATCGACGGCTACGCCATCTTTCCGCGGTGTAACAACAACATGACCCTTGTCATTAATACCAAAGTATGAAGTCCCCCAACCTGTGATGTTGTAAAGTTCTTCAGAATCTTCAATACGCCACTTTCTCATTTTTCTGTTATTCAGTTGTTTTTAATAAATAATTGGACGGCAAAAATACGTATTAATCTACAGGTTGCCAATTAAATTGACATTAAATAATCGTTCCTGATATCCGTTATTTCCGTTACGTGTGTCATACAAGCTTGCCAATTGGGTAGCTTGTTTATAAAAATAATCACGCAATGCAGCTACTGAGTATATTCCGTCTGCCCGGTAAAGCGGAAATTCTTCCGGCAGGGACAAACTGACTTCTTCACGGGATTCATAACTCAAAGCCTCTACCATATCACACGAAAAACGATATTTTTTCTGCATATTAGTATTCAGGCTCCAGGGAATACAACGCTCTGCATACTCCCAGCCCCGATCCGGATGGGTCATAAAATAATAGGCAATAAACAACCCGAGATATAGCAACAAATATTCATCTTTTTCTCTCCCAACCAAGGCTTCTTCAGCCCGTGCACACATATCGGCAGCAATTTCCGGCTTCCCGGCTTTACAGGCATAATAAGCCAACTTCATATAGGCTCTCAGGTTAGCTTCATAACAAGAGACCTGTCTGGTAATTAAAGGTTGGGCACGATTATAAGCTTCCTCAAACTGCCCGGTTTCAAGATAATAATCCAACATAAAATTCAGTTCGCATGCCTCACAAGTCAGATCATCCATTTTTTCCGCCAACATTTTATCAATGCATTCTTTAGCTTTCGCGTATTCCCTCATTTTGGTATACTCCACAGACAGACGATGATAGTACGTACGCAACGAGTAACCATTTCGCAAGATACGGGTTTTATAATCTTCTCCCACTGCCTCTACCTGTTCCATCGGTATGCTGGGAAGATCGAATGTACAAGACCATATCCATTTATATTTCCATAAAATATCATCTTCATTTATCTGGTCCTTATGATTTTCATAACTGTCCAGGATTTTAGAAAACACAGCAATTTCTTCAGCATCAGCCGAAAGGAGATTTAGCTCGTAAATAAGATCCAATCTCATCTCCACAGCCCATTGTACATCTTCATTCTCGTCTGCAATGCGAATAGCTTCTCTCAGCAAATTGGCCTTTTCGCGGGGATGCAGGTTGTCGTTTTGTGCCTGCAACAGTAATTTTTGTATTTCAAGTGTATATTTCATGCTTTCGTTTAATTGAGAAAGTTTATAAAATCATTCATTTTGGCAGTCATCAATTCAGAAAGAGAGTGATTGAAAAGTTCCATCTCCTCACTGTTCACGGGATATTTTCCTTGCAAAAGCGATTGTACATACAGAATGTGCACAACATGCTGAAACAACTTGTTGTCTCCCTGGATTCTCAGCAATGTCTGCACCATCTCATTGTCGGCATTGAAAGTCAATGTGGGTGGCAAACGTTTTTTGGCATTTACCGAGCCCAATACCGCCGCCAACGGATTATTGGCGACTTTACTGTTCTCTTCTTTTTCTTCGGCTACGAATATAACCGGAGTATCCACCGGAGTGAAATGCTTCAACCGGCAAATACACCCAAAACGTTTCAAAAGTTCACTGGCTTTCGTTTCAAAAGACCGGTGCTCTTTATTACCCTCTACTTCGGCAAACTCTTCCAACAGACGGGCAGGTGAAATCTCCTCTAAAGACAATTCTTGATTAAGCCGGATATATTTTTTCAACAACGTTTCATCGAATGTATAAGCAGCATTAACTACCAGCCTGCCTTGTGCACCGGCTATTCTGCGCACTTGCCTGAAATCTTCCAGATTGCGTGTATAATAAATAGTATTATTTGACGAACGGATACTACCGAAACTTCTTATTCCCTTATTCGTCTCAAACGGAAGATAATCCATAAACAGACGAAGTAACTCATTATCTTCCGAAGCAATGGCTTTAATGTGAAAGTGATGAACATCCAGTATTTTATTAAAAACGGACCGATTGTTCTGCACCAAAGCCCGGAGATATTCCTTGATAGCGACCCCAATCTCTTTCCGGGCATCTTTCAATGAATCGTTGCTGACAAATGATTCGCGGGAGGCTGTGGAAAGCAGTCCGTCGGCATTCACCAGGCAACGAATAAAAAATGCCCAAGAAGGCAACAGATTGCAATCGTCCTCACTAAGCAACATCCGCTTCAGATATACTTTATGCGAATTACGCACAGAGAATTGCGTACGGAAAGGCAATACATAGAGTACACCTTCTATCCGTCCATGCTCTGTCCGTATAGGAAATGCATCCAGGGCAGACGATTGGAAGACCTTTGTCCCATAATCCAATAACTCTTTCCGGGTAGCTTTCGGATCAAGCCAGACGGGCGATGGGGTATTAACCAACTCTTCTTCTTCTCCACCATGTAAATAGACAGGATATGGCAAGACTTCTCCATAATTTACCAATATCTTTTTAAACACTTCGTATTCGAACAGATGAGCCCATTCATTTTTAGGCCTCAACACAACCCTTGAACCGATCTCCCACTCTTCATCGGGGAAAGTAGTCTGATAAGTACCGTCCACCTTTCCGCACCAGCAAACAGGATTTCCCCCCATTGCCGACCGGCTCTCTACCCTGATTTCATTGGTCACCACAAAACAAGACAACAAGCCGATACCAAACCGACCGATAAAATCGTCGGCATCGGGAGTGTCTCTCTTTGAACTTTCACCTATCACTGTGAGGAAACGGTATACCTCCTCTTCCTTCAGTCCGATTCCATTGTCCTGAAAGACCATCGAGCCATCCCCATTCAGGAAGACATCAATACGTCCGGAGTAATTTTCATCGATGTTGTGCAATGCAGTGATGGCATCCACACTATTTTGCAATAACTCCCGGACAAAAGTATTCGGATTACTATAAATATGCTCTGACAACAGGGCAATCATACCTTTAAGATTGACCTGAAACAGATTATTACCTTCTTTTTCCATTCTGTTTTTATCGTTGTCTTCTTCCAGTAATTTTCAAGGCTTTCGCGTTTCCGTTTTCGGCTGCTTTCTCAAACCACTCCATAGCGATCTCATCATTCTCCTCTACTCCATTACCCATCAAATAGGCATTGCCCAATTCGAACTGCGCCTTGTCACTATTATGCTCAGCAGCTTTCATCAACCATTGAAGCCCTGCTTCCGCATCGGGCACACAGCCTTCGCCATACATCAGCATCTTACCTAAATAATAATACGAAGCCACATTGTCATTTCCGGCGGCATCATTAAACCATCGGTAAGCTTCTGTATAATTCTGTTTTACACCTACTCCGTTGTAATAACACAATCCGGTGCGATACATACTCATAACATTGCCACTGCCCGCAGCCAAAGTATAATATTTGAATGCCTCTGTTTCATTGTCTTCCACACCGATACCCATCTCGTAGCAGATTCCCAGCCCTTCATTATAACATTCTGCTTCAGCCGCTTTCTTGAAGTAGCTGAAAGCTTTCTCCGACTCATTCAGTTTGTCATAATCGTAAAGGTAATATTCACCCATACGCAACATAGCCAAAGGTATATCATTTGCAACAGCCTTCTCGTACCATTCCACAGCTTGTTTGTTATCTTCGGGACAGGCACCGTAACCAAAGAAAAAGTAGTCTCCCATTTTAAATTGGGCATAACCATAATTTTGTTCGGCAGCCTTTGTCATATATTCAACAGCTTGATGAGGATTCTCTTCTATCCCACTACCGTATTCATAAGCCAACCCCATTTCTGTAAGACAACGGGGTTCGTTATTCTCTGCACCCTTAGTAAACCATTCAAGAGCCTTATCCGGATTCTCTTCCGTACCAATTCCATTCTTATAGCAACGCCCAAGAGCGAAGATCGCATCTCCATCTCCCCGTTCGGCTGCCTTTGCATACCATGCAAACGCTTCTTCGGGCCGTGGCTCACCGATGACTCCCCTATCCAAATAAAGTCCTACACGATACATCGCATAAGGATACTCCTGTCCGGCAGCTTTTTGGAGCAAGTCGAAAGCTTTCTCATAACTTTGTTCTACCACCTCACCATTTTCGTATAAGAATGCCAATTCTACCATTGCAAAACATGAACCCAGCTCTGCCGCTTTTTCATAATAGGCCTTTGACTTCCCGGCATCCGTAACTCCGGAATAACCATTAGCCAAATAAAGAGCCGCCCGTGCATACCCGTCAGCACTGTCCATAGACACAGCTTTTTCATAATACTCCATAGCCTTCTGATAATCCGGTTCTTCAGAAAGCAATCCACGCTCATACATCCAGCCGATACGATAGGCTGCACTACCGGACCCCAGCTCGATAGCTCTCTCCAACAACTGACAGGCATACGAGATATTCTCTTCCACCAATTCACCGTTGAAATAAACATTGGCAAGCGTCTCGATAGCTTCTACATAATTGTCGTCGACACAGCGCTGCAGGCACATCAACCCACGTTCCACATTCTTATACTCATCATTATAAAGATAGATCAATGCTAATTCATAGGCACAATATGATTCACAATAAAGCATCCCTTTCTCCAGCCATTCAATGGCTTTAGGCATATCGAGCCACTCTTCTTCCTGATAGTTATATCCAAGGAAATTAGCTGCAGACCATACACCTGCATGCCAGGCTTTCTCCCACAACTCAAACGCCAGCTCTTTTTGCTTCCCTAGTTCCGGATAGCGGAAATAGAGAGTTGCCAGATTTTTTAAAGAATATAGATTAGGAACAAGTTCCAGCGACTTCTCATAGCATGCCGCTTCTTCAGCCACACTTCCTTCTTCTATATCAAGTGCGTCGCCCATCGCGGCATATACATGGGCACGCAGGCGATGGCCTTCGGGAAGTTCGTCAAGCAACTCTTTTCGCATAAGCAGGGCTTTCTCTTTACTGCCGGTGTGCTGCTCGGCATAAGCCCGGTAATATTTTCCCCATAGCAAAGCTTCGGGTGAGGATAAAGCTGCAAATCGACGCTCTCCTTCTGCCCTATCCTGTTCGCAGTAGAAACCCATATAACGCCAATAAGCAACGGTTGCCTCTGCTTCCGGGCTTCCCATTTCCGCCGCTTTTTCATAGCAAGGGAATAACAGGCTGAGATCACGTTTCCCATAACGGGCTTCCGAATATTGTGCACCTTTCTGTGACCACCCGGCACCGTTGAATACAGCCACACGATCGCATACACTGATCACTTTCTCCCACCAGTAGGCATACTCTTCCTCATTAAGATCCACTTCTACGTTACAATCGTATGCACTGAATATTAATTCAAAAAATCCGGCTGTCAGTGCTTCGTCCTCATGGGTGTCCAAGGCATATTCGCACACAGCAAGTGCTTCCCACCAATTTTCGGCGTTCAACAAAGTGACAGGTGTAAATTGAGGGAACCATGCGGCAGCCGGTTTTCCGGATGATTGGATACGATGGGCCAGGGCTTCGAATTTCTCTTTTAAAGTTTCCATAATTGTCTGATCGTTTTATTTATGTTGTAACACACTGACAGGCATAAAACCTCACAGCGACTGCAAGATAGTAATATTGGCCGACTGAACAAAGGATAGAGAAGAAAAAAGGGATAGCCGAAGCAGAAAATAAGGTTTCTTAAAATTTAGCTTGCTATATGTAAGTTCAAAAGTTTACGCAGTTGTTGCACGGATGTTTCAATCTGACTACGGTCTTCCAGTTTGTCTGCACAATAGATATAATTAGCCTGACGATAAAAAGGCGCACGTTTTTCGAGTGCCTGTACGATAAAATCAAGTAGTTCGTCATCTTTCTTCCCCTGCAATATAGGGCGCTGTTGTTTGGCAACCCGCAACCGGCTAAACAATACCTTGGGGTCTACATCCAGAAAGACGGTAGTCCCCACCCGATTCATATACTCCATGTTATCGAAAAAGCAAGGCGCCCCTCCTCCTGTAGAGATCACCACATCCTCAAACTCACCTACTTCATGTAGCATGTTCTTTTCAAGTTCCCTAAAACTGGCTTCTCCCCGTTCAGAAAACAACTCTCCGACCGTTTTGTGAAAACGCTCTTCAATATACCAGTCCAAATCGATAAATGGGATGTGCAGTTCTCGTGCGAGAGCCTTTCCTAACGTGGTTTTTCCGGCTCCCATATAGCCGGTCAGAAATATACGGATCATAAGCAAACGGCATTTTCGCACAAAGATAGATATTTATTGAGAGAACACCGAATGACCCACATGGTAACTTTTCGGGTTCTTCTTCAAATTTGGTGGTAAATTCTTTATTTCTTTTTTTTCAAGTTGATTATTGTCCTTTTTGCTTTAATAAGAAAAAACAGACATCGGCTGAATAAGATAGCTCAAGCTTCGGAAGTGAATTTACGTCGTCTGAACCGGTATCTTCATCTTTATACCTTTCTTCAATTAACATTGTTAACGTCTTTTGCAGTTGGCAGGTTCTTGTGCGCAAATAACAAGCCTTTTGCATTTAAAGAACTTCTTATTCACATCCAAAGAACAAGTTTTAACTCTGTGTTAAAACAAAGCTTTTGAGGAGAGAAATCTTACTTTTTAAAGACATTGATTTTCAGATGATTTAGTCTAAGATTAGCTTCCTCACCTCACGGATGGACTCTTCGGGTGAAAGCCGGGATACTTCCTTTTTTGTCAACTATAAAAGAGGGCTTACACGTCCGAAAACTGAATTAGATTCCATGAGTAAAAGAAAACTTACCACCAAATTCGAAGAAGAACCCCAAAAAATCATTTCGATCTTCCGTCTTACACCCTCTGTTTTTCAGGCAATACGGAGGCCCATAAGCCCGCATGCCTGTGTCCATGAGCCCGAATATGCGGGCTTATGAGCACAGGCATGCAAACTCGGATAAGGATGCCGTTCTTTTTCATAAAAGACTTAATCATAACACATTGCACACAAAGCGATGTAATGCTACTCAACAAGTCTTGACCAAAGATAAAACGATATCCCCTCCTTCGGTGAAACAAATAAACCTTATTTAAATACCTTGACCCGGGTATCCAAATCTTTAAAATCTTTATCGCCAGGTCCCTGTACCGGAAGTCCAAACGGCATTTCGGCAATCAGATGCCACTCTTCAGGCAAATGCCAGGTATGGCGTACTTCTTCATCGATCAGCGGATTGTAATGTTGCAAAGAAGCTCCGAAGCCGACATCTTCCAACATCGTCCATACAGCCAGCTGATGCATCGCAGAAGTCTGCAGCGACCACCCGGGGAAGTTATCCTTATAACTGCTGAATGCTTCCTGCAATCCCTTAACGACCGACTGATCTTCGAAGAATAAAACAGTTCCGTATCCGCTTGCAAAAGAGTTGTCGATTTTGGCTTCCGTCGTTTTAAAAACTTCCGGTGGGACGATCTTTCGCAATGTTTCTTTTACGATATGCCATAATTTCTTATGATTCTCACCCAACAATAGCACTACACGAGTCGATTGAGAGTTGAAAGCAGAAGGCACATGAGTGACAGCTAAATTGACAATCCGCTCTATTTCCTCATCAGAAACCGGAGACTGGTTTGTTATCGAATAATAGGTCCTTCTGTGTTTGAGGGCCTCTTCGAAGGATTTTTTCATAAAAATACTCCTTTCTTTATTAGATTGATTCTTTTAAATTAAAACAACTGACAAACGAAAGTTGTTCGGTAATGGAATATATTCGTACCTTTACCACCCGATAAGTTGAAACATCAAATATGGGCAAACAAAAATTTTACGTTGTATGGGATGGAGTCACTCCTGGTATTTATACCTCCTGGACCGAATGTCAGCTTCAGGTGAAGGGATATGACAGTGCCAAATATAAATCTTTTGATAACCGGGAAGAAGCAGAACGAGCTTTCGCTGCATCACCTTATGCTTATATTGGTAAAAATGCAAAGAAAAAAACAACCGGACCTTCCACTGAGATGCTACCGGCAGCAGTCATAGAAAACAGCCTCGCTGTGGACGCTGCATGCAGTGGCAATCCGGGCCCGATGGAGTATCGTGGTGTCCACGTGGCAAGCCGGCAAGAAATTTTTCATTTCGGCCCGATGAAAGGTACCAACAATATCGGCGAGTTTCTGGCACTCGTACACGGTCTTGCTTTGCTGAAGCAGAAAGGGTTCGACATGCCAATCTATAGCGACAGTGCAAACGCAATCAGTTGGGTGAAACAAAAAAAATGCAAGACGAAACTCTCCCGTACGGCAGAAACTGAAGCCCTGTTTGTATTGATAGAACGCGCAGAAAAATGGCTTAAAGAAAATAAGTATACCACTCCCATATTGAAATGGGAAACCAGAGAATGGGGAGAAATCCCGGCAGACTTCGGAAGAAAATAGACTCTAAAACTTCTTCAATAAAAATGATGGATTAATCCGGAAATAGACTCCGACAGAAAAACTGGTAGTGCTACCGGGAGAAGTTAATTCTCCATTGGCACTCCGCATTGTCCCCGGGAAAAACTGATATGCATCGGCCTTCAATCCCAGTGCATAATGCTTCCCGAACATGCGGGAATACTCTATCGAACAGAACAGAGTTTGCGGTTTATCATAAGTTATACCCTCTTTCTTGGTAGATACTGTTCCGAAATAGGGAATTCCAAACATCGTAATGAAATCGTTGCAGATCCAATGCCCCATCTTTACGCGGAAGTTGCCCAAATCAACAAAAG
This sequence comes from Bacteroides fragilis NCTC 9343, assembly GCF_000025985.1. Classification (NCBI taxonomy): domain Bacteria; kingdom Pseudomonadati; phylum Bacteroidota; class Bacteroidia; order Bacteroidales; family Bacteroidaceae; genus Bacteroides; species Bacteroides fragilis. Next base: position 207,002 of record NC_003228.3, on the reverse strand, counting down.
CACTACTATAGACTCCAATGCCCTTATGATAAGGCCATAACTCACCTTTCTGTTGATAATAACCGGCAGCATCAAGTTCTACATTAACACGCTTCAAAATCCGGCGATCGATGTTCCACGTCACTCCTGCCCCTACGGCACCGTTCATCAACGTTTGTACTGAACTCTCACGAATCGTGTCGATCTCGCCTCCGCGATGTTGCGCCAATATTTGCAAAGGAATATAGCAATGGAAAGTCGAAGAAGGGGCATTCAACTTGAACCGTGTAGATAATCCGACAGTAAAAGCTTCCTGATGAGTATCATCCCGAAAGATAAAACTCTGCCAATCAATCCAAGCATCCAGATCGATCCAGGGAGCACCTGCCAATACCTGAAAACCCGTCTCCGGATCGGCAGTCAAATTCAACTCCGGATTATACAAAGGTGCAATCAGTCCATGATTGGAGCCTCCATATATATTCCCTAAAATCAAGTCTACTGATTTCATCGATATTTGTGCCCGGAAAAAAGGCAAAAGATGAGCACCTTTCTGATATTGTTCACCTTTCCACAGTGCTATGTCTTGATAAGAAACACTCGGATATCGATAAGCCCCACTAAACCACAACATATGGACTCCTCCTTCCAATTTGATATTCTTCAAAGGATAATATACAAATTTGGGTTGTATCCAGAGTCCCGGCAATGAATAGCCTTTTATCACTGTACCGGCAAATTCATTGTCTTTGAAAAAGCTGATATTGTCCAACTCCAGAAGAAGTTCTCCTTTTCGTTCGGGGCTTATTTTATAATCGGTACGGCAAACTCGCTCTACCAGTTGCGCCTTTGCGGGGATAACTCCTCCTATAAAAACTAATACTAAAAGGCATCTACATAAATATTGCCATTTTTTTGTCATGTCTATAGTGACTGCATATCATTCAGTCGTTTATAATATCCGTTTTTAGCCAATAATTCTTCGTGTTTTCCGCGTTCTACAATTTCCCCTTCGTACAGCACACAAATTTCATCTGCATTTTTGATGGTAGAGAGGCGGTGGGCAATAGCAATCGTCGTGCGTGTTTTCATCAAACGCTCCAGCGCTTCCTGTACCAAACGCTCTGACTCAGTATCCAAAGCGGAAGTAGCCTCGTCAAGAATCAAAATGGGAGGATTCTTCAAGATGGCACGGGCTATGCTGATGCGCTGGCGTTGGCCCCCGGAGAGCTTGCTGCCCCGGTCACCGATATTAGTATGGTAACCGTCTTCTTTCTCCATGATAAAATCGTGTGCATTGGCTATTTTGGCGGCCTCAATCACCTGCTCCATAGTCGCGTTCTCAACGCCGAAAGCAATATTATTGAAGAATGTATCATTGAACAAAATAGCTTCCTGATTGACATTTCCTATCAGGCTGCGCAAATCAGAGATACGAACATCCTTGATATTGACTCCGTCTATAGTAATCGTCCCTTCCTGCACATCGTGATAGCGTGGCAATAAATCTACCAACGTAGACTTTCCTGAACCGGACTGCCCAACCAAAGCAACGGTTTTACCCTTGGGTACAGTCAGGTTAATATGTTGAAGTACTTCTTTCTTCCCATCATAACTGAAAGAAATATCTTTGAACTCAACTTGTTCTTCCAACCCATTCAACGGTTTCGGGTTCGGAATCTCCACAATCTTATTTTCTGCTTTCAGTATCTTATCGACACGCTCCATAGAAGCCAGTCCCTTAGGGATATTATATCCGGCTTTCGAAAATTCCTTCAAGGGATTGATAACGCTATAAAGAATTACCATATAAAAGATAAATGTAGGAGCATCAATGGAAGAGTGATTTCCTAATATCAGTGATCCGCCAAACCACAATACAACCACAATAAGCAATGTGCCCAAGAATTCACTCATCGGATGCGCTAATGCCTGACGCATGGCAACCCTATTGGTAGCGTCACGAAACTCATTACTGCATTCCGTAAAACGATTTATCATTTTTTGCTCGGCGATAAAAGCCTTAATAATACGGAGTCCCCCCAAAGTTTCTTCAAGTTGAGACATCGTATCACTCCATTTAGCCTGCGCCTCAAGTGATTGCCTCTTTAATTTTTTACCTACTTTACCCATGATCCATCCCATACCCGGAACCACTAACAATGTAAACAAAGTCAGTTGCCAACTGGTGATAATCAACGTTCCAAAATACATGACAATCAGAATCGGATTCTTGATCAACATATCCAATGAACTTGTAATCGAGTTTTCAACCTCACCCACATCACCACTCATACGGGCAATGATGTCTCCCTTGCGCTCTTCTGAAAAGAAACCCAATGGTAAACTCATCACTTTAGAATAAACCATGATGCGGATATCACGAACGACTCCCGTACGCAAAGGAATCATCACTGCGGAAGAAGCAAAATAGCACGATGTTTTCAATAAAGTCATGAATGCCAGGAACAAACCCAAAAACAGCAATGTAAGAGAAGGACCGTTTATTTCAATCATCCGAGTCACATAATAATAGAAATTATTCACAGCGATGTCCTTCAAGCCCTCTCCCGCAGCATCCCAAGGAATAAACTCATAGACTTTATTGTCCATCTTAAAAAGAATCTGAAGAATCGGAATCAATAAAGTAAACGAAAATATATTAAAAACAGCCGACAGCAAGTTTAAGAATACAGCCCATCCCAGAAATTTCTTGTAAGGCGACACAAACCGCCGCATGAGTTGAAAGAATTCCTTCATTATATCTTATTTATGTTTAGGGCACAAAGATAACAGAAAATCTTTAGTGAATTTATAAATCATCGCATAAACCTACACTATATTTCTTACTTCAAGCCCAATAACTAACATTTGTTATCGAAATAATAACCAATATATTAAAACAGATCATTCCATTTTCAATCACTCTCCACCACAAAAGCTATCCCCCCTATTAATTCCGATCAAAGTCACATATAGCAAAAATTATAACTCGCCGACAAGAACAAACAGTGCTGTTACACTTACATTTAGACCCCAATTTAGTTTTAGAACCTCTAAATATTATAAAAGTATCCCACTTTTCTCCATTTTTTAGTAACATTCTAATATAAACGTTCTATCTTTGCACAAACTATATAAAATATAGAATATAGCAATTACCTAAACCTGCTTAAAAGAATGGAAGTAAATAAACCTCTGCCGCTTATTAGCATCATTGTGCCTATATACAATATAGCAGAATATGCTTCTGAATGCATACAATCCTTAATCAATCAGACCTACAAAAATATTGAAATCATCTTGGTAGATGACGGCTCAACCGATCATTCGCCTGCTATCTGCGATGAATTTGCCGAACAAGACGAACGGATTAAAGTTATCCATAAAAGAAATGGAGGACTCAGCGATGCACGTAATGCAGGGTTAGACGTGGCTACGGGAGAATACATCGGTTTTGTTGATGGTGACGACTGGGTTGATGAGGATATGTACGAGACTCTATATCACTTGATATACGAACATCAAGCTGATATTTCAATTTGTACACACTATACAGAACTGCCCAACAGAACAAAAGTAAAATATAAATCAAAAAAGACAAAGATTTTTAGTTCTCAAAAAGCAATAGCGACTTTAATTGAAGACAAAATAATCCAAAATTATATCTGGGAGAAACTATTCAAACGTGAATTGTTTACAGAACTCCGTTTTCCGGTAGGATGGAGTTTTGAAGACATAGCTTTATGTTATAAAGTATTTCATAAAGCCCGGAAAATCGTTTTATTGCAGACTCCTAAATACCATTATCGAACCCGACCGGGCAGCATTACAAACAGCACACGTAATCCGCTCAAAGAGTTTCAATATTTACAAGCGTTACATGAGCAATTTCAGTTTGCTGCCGAAAATAACATAAAAGTAAGGAAGCCCAAAAAGTTGGTTCAAAAAACGTTTCATTTTATTAATCACATTATTATTTTGCCGCCTTCTTCGTTAAAGAAGAAGTATATCAATGATGCTTTCGAAATAGCACATACTTATGATTATTTAAGGAATTGGGAAATAGGAGTTGCAGCCACCCTAAGACGCTTTTTCGTATATAATTATTTTAATGCGTATGCCTCAGTAATTATCACCTACAGAAAATATATTCCGGCAAGAACGGTAAAATCGACAACAGAATTCTTCTTTGTAAGACGAGTGGCAACCTCTTTGGCTACGGCTATGAGATCAATTCTTTATATCTAAACAATAAGAGCAATATAAAAGTCCTTTATTTCAAAATAAGTATTACATTTGTATCATCCTCACCTTGGAAGAAGCTGTAACATAAAGCTTTTTCCGGTTTTAAATAATAACTGAACTAAGATGAAAACAACTCTTATTATCTCTACTTACAATCGACCGGAGGCTTTGTCCGTATGCCTGGACAGTGTTCGTTTCCAAACCGTTATGCCCGACGAGGTCATTGTTGGCGATGATGGCTCCACTTCAGAAACCAAAGATTTAATAGAGTCTTTCAAAAAAGATTTTCCGGTGCCTCTTATACATTTATGGCAAGAAGACAAAGGTTTTCGCTTGGCTATGATGCGCAACAAGTCTGTTGCGGCAGCAACAGGAGATTATATCATTGAAATAGATGGAGATATCTTCCTCCACAACAAATTTGTAGAAGACCACAAACGATTAGCGAAACCAGGACATTATTTGAGGGGAACCAGAGTGAATCTGGGGCAGAAACTAACAGAAGAAATCTGTAAATCAAAAGTAAACCGAAGAATTTATCCTTGGACAATCGGTATACAAAACAGGGCTGAGACAGCAATTCACTCTACACCGGTTTCTAATTTCTTTGCTGACAGATACAAAAAGAACGTATCTTCCGGACTAGGATGCAACATGTCTTTCTGGAGATCCGATTTTCTGGCAATTAACGGATATGATGAATTTTTTGAAGGCTGGGGAAAAGAAGATGATGACCTGACTCACCGTTTACAACGGAAAGGCTGCAAAAAACGTTCTTTAAGGTTCGCCGGCATCGTATATCATTTGTGGCATGGACACGAAAGCATGGAAAGTGACCAGAAGAATGCAGAATATTTCCGGAAAAACAATGAAAAAAATATAGTTTACTGCGAAAACGGAGTAAGTAAATACTTAAAACAAGAATAAAAATGGGTGACAGTCTGGTATATAAATTGCGTAGTGGGAAACCGCCTAAATTCATCTACTTCGCTTATGATATGTTGAAGATGGCTATTCCCTCCTATTTTTATAGAATGCAGCTGAAGAGAACAATCGCCCAACTATCAAAACGTCCGGACAGGGCCTATATTGAAGAGCGTGTTAGTTATTATAACAGGTTATCCGGAAATAATCATCCCATCCCGCAGGGAACGCATGTAGAAAATAAAATCAGGTATCTGATATACAGAGGAAAGTTAGGCAACTACAAAATGTCATACTTTCACAAGGCCTACTTTTTTGATGCCAGAGAATATACACGTTGGTTCAGTCCTGATTTAAGATGGCAATATTGTCCGGGAGATGTTTATTTCACACCGGATTCACCTACCATTGTAAAAAGCAGATTGTTGGCTGGTGATAACCAAAACTCCGTTATCCTAAAATTAGATGCACTTCGCCATTTTATGTTTGTAAATGATAAAAGATCTTTCACAACCAAAAAGGACTGTGCTATTTTTCGTGGTAAGATCCGTGACAGTCGTATCCGGACTCAATTTATAAAAATGTATATAAATCATCCTCTATGCGACTGCGGAGTAGTAGGTCACGAAACAGGTATACCTCAGGAATGGATGGTTGCCAAGAAGACGATCCGGGAACATCTGGAATACAAATTTATTCTGTCACTTGAAGGGAACGATGTTGCATCTAACCTGAAATGGGTCATGTCTTCCAACTCTATTGCGGTGATGACCCGCCCTACTTGCGAAACCTGGTTTATGGAAGGAAAACTAATTCCCGACTACCATTACATCGAAATCAAGAATGATTTTTCTGATTTTGAAGAGAAACTCACTTATTACATAAACCATCCGGAAAAGGCTCAACAAATAATCGATCATGCCCACGAATATATAAAACAGTTCCAGAACAAGAAACGGGAAAGACTCATTTCACTTCTTGTTTTAGACAAATATTTCAAAGCGACTGGACAAAGCGGAGAAATGTAATAACTACAAACCATAAACTCAATCACCATGATACACATTGCATGTAACATCGACTCTAACTTTACGATTCACTGTGCTGTAACCCTGACTTCATTGTTCGCCAACAATCGTAATTCTGAATTTTGTGTTCATATCATAGCCAGTACTTTGCCGGAGGCCGATCAAAAAGCACTTTCCAGCATTGCAGAGTCATACGGAAACAAAATCTGTTTTTATTTCCCGGAAAAAGATCTTTTAAACAATTTTTCCATCAAGAAAAGTGGAAACAGAATTTCGATTGCAACATACTATCGTTGTCTCTTATCCCGGATACTGCCTGTAAATATTGACAAAATCCTATATATAGACTGTGACATTGTGGTCCTGAATGATATAAGTGAATTCTGGAATACAGATATTACGCAATATGCAATAGGATGTATAGAAGATATCGGTAGTGACGAAGAGGAATACTATTCCCGTTTGCAATACGACAAGAAGTACTCTTATTTTAATGCCGGAGTATTATTGATCAACCTGAAGTATTGGAGGGAACACAAAATAGACGAAATGTGTGAACAGTATTTTCTGGCACATTCCGATCGTATCCGGTTCAATGATCAAGATCTTCTCAATGCACTGTTGTATAAGGACAAATTATTCGTACCTTTCCGCTGGAATGTGCAAGACACGTTCTACCGCCGAACTTACAGTCACAAGGTGAAAGAGCATAGCGGCTTAAAAGAAGCTTTACTGCACCCGGCAATTCTTCATTATACCAATAAAAAGCCATGGAATTATGACAGTATGCACCCTTTGAAACAAGAATATTTTAAATACCTCGACATGACACCATGGAAAGGAACACGCCCTATTATTGACTTTCAGACACGTGTCATCACCGGATTCAAAAGACTCCTCTACATAACAGGAATAAAAAAATCAAAATATATTAATCTGAAAGACTATGAGCTTGCTCAATAAGTTCCAAACAAGTTTGTACGTCAAAGCCACGGGCTTTGGCGTACTCTTCGGCTAATATGGCAAACATCTCATGAGTACCGGGAAGACGCTCAAAATTTTTACATCCCGCTTCTATACCCACATTTCCAAAACGCATACGGTTTAAATCGATGATCTCCACTTCTACTTTTTCATCAATTGTTCGAAAAAGAATGTTACCGGCAGAGTAATCCTTGTGCAACAGTCCATTCTCATGCAACATGGCTGTAGTCCGGGCTATGGCACGTAAGATCTGCTCCTGATTCGGAAAAACCGTTTTTTCAAAGTCACGATATGTATAAGGACAATCTGACTTCAAACACACAAAATAACTTCTACCGAACAAAAGCCATGAACCTGTAGAATAATATCCCACAGGCGCCGGTGATCCGATACCCAATTTACGGAGCATCAAAGCATAGGAATACGAACGTTTGGCCTTTGAGGCACGAAAAAAATTATAGATAATACGATTCAACAGATGAGGTAATTGGTAGGACTTTACAATCAGCTTCTTACCCTCTACATCAAACTCTTTAAGCTCGTTACGTCCTTTGTAAATCACTTTACCCCCTGTTTCGAATACAGTAGGGAGCTCATGTACAAACGAAGATAATTCCTGAAAATCAGGGTTTACACCAATTTTCGTCAGCCTCTTTGTCATACCATCAAATTTTATCTAATCCTTTAGTAAATTTCAACCAGTAATATTTAAGCGGATTAGTATATTTCAACTGTTTCCACGGACGGCTACTATGCGGACGGTGCCAAACAGTCAAGGTAGTAAACAGATAGTTAACAAAACCCTTTTCAAGAGCCTGATGAGAAATGGTCACATCAAACCAGTTTTTCTCCGGGTTCAGAGAATGGAAATCAAAAGCACGTAAAAAGTCAGTCGTCAGCAAAGAGCAGCAGAAGCTAAGATGCTTCTTCTCCGGGAAGACTTGATTCTCTTTGCCTTTTGCATATAAATAGGGATAATTGATCGCCTCATGTTCATCTACTGTCACCGCGGCAGCTATACCGCAATCTTTGCGAGCCTGCGCACCATCAAAAAGAGACTGTAAAGTATGTTTCTTCACAATCACGTCAGATTCCACGATCAACAATCCCGCTTCGGCGGCAATGGCCTTCTCTTGTGCCATCTGGAGCACCAGCAAATAATTGGGAGAAGGATGAGAAGTGATCTCGGACAGATTGACCAATTCAAATCCCATCTTAAGGGATGCCTCCTTCAATTGTTTCGTATTTTCATCGGTGCTGAAGTCATTGTAAATAGTGTAATGAAAAGGAACGGTGAAATCTGATTTTAAAATAGCTTCAGCCGTTTGCAACGTCAACTCGATAGAATCTTTTACCGGAGTAATAATGTGGATACACTTCATTATGAATATAAATTGTCTAAGTTCAAACTTATCGTAATGCGCATTACCGGGCAAATCTATGCAATATTTTCCATATAGCCAATCTTTCCTGCTTTTTATTTCCTACCTTTGCATGCAAACCCCTGACCAATCATGAAAGTAATTGTAGATAACAAAATACCTTACATCAGAGAAGCTATCGAACAAATAGCGGACGAAGTAATATACGTCCCCGGAAAAGATTTTACGCCTGAACTAGTGCAAGATGCCGATGCGTTAATCATCCGTACACGCACCCGTTGTGATCGTTCACTGCTTGCCGGAAGCAAAGTAAAGTTCATCGCAACTGCCACGATCGGATTCGACCACATCGATACGGCTTATTGCCGTGAAGCCGGCATCACATGGACTAATGCTCCGGGATGTAATTCGGCTTCCGTAGCACAGTATATCCAATCCGCACTATTTATCTTACAGCAAACCCGTGGTATGAAATTGAATCAAATGACCATCGGTATTGTAGGTGTGGGAAATGTAGGAAGCAAAGTAGCTGATGTAGCCCGAAAATTAGGAATACAAGTGATGCTGAATGACCTTCCGAGAGAAGAGAGAGAAGAAAGTACAATGTTCGCTTCTTTAAAAAGTATAGCCGAAAAATGCGATATTATCACTTTCCATGTACCTTTATATAAGGAGGGGAAATATAAAACGTATCATTTGGCGGACAAGCATTTCTTCCATTCACTGAAAAAAGGAGCGGTAATCATGAACACTTCACGCGGTGAAGTCATCGAAACAGAAGCACTGCTTGAAGCTCTCCGGTCCGGCATTCTGTCTGATGCTGTCATTGACGTATGGGAACATGAACCGGATATCGACCTTGAACTGCTGGAGAAAGTAATTATAGGCACTCCCCACATCGCCGGATATTCAGCGGACGGGAAAGCAAATGCAACCCGAATGTCACTCGAAGCCTTATGCCGGTTCTTCCGGATAGAAACCGACTATCGGATTACTCCTCCGGAACCGAAGAATAAACTGATTTCTACTGCAACTTATGAAGAGGCATCCCTTATGATTTACGATCCTCGCAGAGACAGTGATGCCCTGAAATCTCACCCGGGGCTCTTCGAACAACTTCGGGGAGACTATCCTTTAAGAAGAGAGGAAGGTGCGTATCGGATCGTAATAACTAAATAATCATGGATATAATCTGTGGAGAATGTCCCCGATCATCTTATAAGCTGTTTACAACGCGCTCTATGATCTTGGGGAACCATTCATATTCCAATGCATGAACTTTTTTAGCCACATCCGCAGGGGTATCTCCGGGAAGTACCGGGCATTTTGCCTGAAAAACAGTACTTCCCTCATCGTAATGCTCATCTATATAATGTATAGTAATCCCACTTTCGGACTCACCTGCCATTACCACCGCCTCATGTACCCGGTCGCCATACATCCCTTTTCCGCCAAATTTAGGTAAAAGTGCAGGGTGAATATTTATAATTTTATCAGGATAAGCATGCAAAAGTGCATCCGGAATACGTAACAGAAAACCGGCCAGCACAATAAAGTCTATCTGATATTTACGCAGCAAATCCAAGATGGACTCCGCAGCTTCCCAATCAGACTTCGGAAAAGCCCTATAAGGCACTCCTAAACGACATGCACGCTCCAAAACATACGCATCTTTCCTGTTAGAAAGAACCAATCTCACTCTAACAGAAGCATTTTTTTCGAAATACCGGATAATGTTTTCAGCATTTGTACCGGAGCCGGAAGCAAAAATAGCGATGTTTTTTCCCATAATCAGACCTTTTAGTGCACAAAACAGTGAAAAATGTGCAAAAGATTGCATTTATTTAATCAAAAATTTGCGCAGGACGATAAATATTTATTCCTTTGCACCGCAAATTTAAAGAAATAAAACTAATTATTAATTAAAAACTTAAAGTTATGTCTGAAATTGCATCAAGAGTGAAAGCGATTATCGTCGATAAATTGGGCGTAGAAGAATCAGAAGTTACAGAAACAGCAAGCTTCACTAACGACCTGGGAGCTGATTCTCTTGACACTGTAGAACTTATCATGGAATTCGAAAAAGAATTCGGTATCTCTATTCCTGATGACCAAGCTGAAAAGATTGGCACAGTACAGGATGCTGTAGCTTACATCGAAGAACACGCTAAGTAATTCGATTTCATCAGTATGGAATTAAAGAGAGTTGTAGTAACAGGTCTGGGCGCCATTACTCCTGTTGGCAATAATGTCCCGGAATTCTGGGAGAACCTCGTGAACGGGGTTAGTGGAGCAGGACCTATTACTCATTTCGATGCATCGCAATTCAAGACTCAATTTGCATGTGAAGTCAAAGGCTTCGATGCAACTCAATATATCGACCGCAAAGAGGCTCGTAAAATGGACCTGTACACACAGTATGCCGTTGCCGTTGCCAAAGAAGCAGTTGCAGACTCGGGTCTTGATATCGAAAATGAGGATTTAAACAGAATCGGCGTTATTTTTGGTGCCGGTATCGGTGGTATACGTACATTTGAGGAGGAAACGAGTAATTACGCCCTTCACAAAGAAAACGGTCCTAAGTACAATCCGTTCTTCATCCCTAAGATGATTTCAGATATTGCTGCCGGACAGATTTCTATTATGTATGGCTTCCACGGCCCGAACTACGCAACTTGTTCTGCATGTGCAACTTCTACTAACGCCATCGCCGATGCATTCAACCTGATCCGTCTGGGTAAGGCAAACGTGATTGTATCCGGTGGTTCGGAAGCCGCTATCGCAGCTGCCGGTGTAGGAGGTTTCAATGCTATGCATGCATTGTCAACTCGTAACGACGAACCACAATCTGCATCTCGTCCGTTCAGTGCAAGCCGTGACGGCTTTGTAATGGGTGAAGGTGGTGGATGTTTGATTCTTGAAGAACTGGAACATGCAAAAGCCCGTGGCGCAAAAATCTATGCAGAAGTTGCCGGCGTAGGTATGTCTGCTGATGCTCACCACCTGACAGCATCTCATCCGGAAGGACTCGGTGCAAAATTGGTGATGAAGAATGCCCTGGAAGACGCAGAGATGAGTCCTGAAGAAGTGGATTACATCAATGTTCATGGAACATCTACTCCGGTCGGAGATATATCGGAAGCCAAAGCAATCAAAGAAGTATTTGGTGAACATGCTTTTGAGTTGAATATCAGTTCAACCAAATCAATGACAGGTCACTTGTTGGGCGCTGCCGGTGCGGTAGAATCAATTGCAAGTATTCTGGCTATTAAGAACGGCATCGTTCCTCCGACTATCAATCATGCCGAAGGTGACAATGACGAGAACATTGACTATAATCTTAATTTCACGTTCAACAAAGCACAGAAACGCGAAATTAATGTTGCCCTTTCGAATACATTCGGATTCGGCGGTCACAATGCTTGTGTAATCTTCAAGAAATACGCTGAATAAAGTCGTGTTACGTAATAAAATAGATAAGATAAGACTCCTGTTCCGCAAGGATAGAGAGTCTTATTCTTGTTTTTACCGTATACTCGGGTTCTATCCCCGCAACATCAGGCTGTACGAGCAGGCTCTACTGCATAAATCAACGGCAGTACGTTCGGAAAAAGGACGTCCGTTGAACAATGAACGCCTGGAATTCCTCGGTGACGCCATCCTTGACGCCATCGTAGGAGATATTGTCTATCAACACTTCGAAGGTAAAAGGGAAGGATTCCTGACCAATACACGTTCTAAAATCGTTCAACGTGAGACTTTGAACAAACTGGCTGTCGAAATAGGCTTGGATAAACTCATCAAATATTCGACACGCTCTTCCTCCCACAACAGCTACATGTATGGCAATGCATTTGAGGCCTTCATCGGTGCAATTTATCTTGACCGCGGATATGAATGCTGCAAACAGTTCATGGAAAGAAGAATCATCGAACCTTATATCGATTTGGATAAACTTTCACGTAAGGAGGTCAACTTCAAGTCAAAATTGATTGAATGGAGTCAAAAAAACAAGATGGAAGTTTCTTTCGAATTGATTGAGCAGTCCCTCGACAAAGAAAATAATCCTGTATTCCAGACAGAAGTGCGAATCGAAGGCATACTCGGTGGATCAGGAACAGGATACTCTAAAAAAGAATCCCAACAGAATGCAGCACAGATGACCCTCAAAAAGATTAAAGGAGATCCTGAGTTTATGGCAAGTGTACAAGAAGCCAAAACACAGAATAATGTACCTGCAGAAGATACGACTCCCGAATCAGAAACGTCTCTGACCGCAGAAAATCAACAGATCGACGAAATTATATCAACCGAAGAGATCAGTGTGTAATCCAAATACAGACACTGTTTATCCAAAGCAGATTCCCATCCGGCGTCCCTGCACCACAAGATCGTGTTCCTCGGTCACCAACTTCAACTTTCCGGCTACCTCCTCTAATGCAACAGAAGATATCTCATCCCCTTTCAAAGCAATCATACGACCGAACTGTCCATTAGCGATCAGTTCTGTTGCATGTCCTCCCATACGGGTAGACAAGTTACGGTCGAAAGGTGTAGGCGACCCACCACGCTGAATATAACCTAATACAGTTTCACGTGTCTCAATACCCGTTTCATATTCAATCTCCTGAGCAATATATTCGGCAGCACGTTTACGTCCATCGGTCTGGATGCCCTCGGCAACCACCACAATCGAATAGGGTTTTCCTTTCTTCAAGCGATTTAAAATCGTATCTCCTATATTTTTAATATTGTAAGGTATCTCCGGTACCAGAATAACATCGCCTCCACCTGCCATGCCCGAATATAAAGCAATCCAACCGGCTTTATGTCCCATCACCTCGATCACCATCACTCTTTTGTGCGAACTCGCCGTGGAATGAAGCCGGTCAATAGCATCCGTAGCAATACTCACTGCCGAGTCGAATCCGAAAGAGATATCGGTACCCCAGATATCGTTATCGATTGTTTTGGGCACAGAAACAATATTGATTCCCATCGCAGCAAACTTTGCAGCGGTTTTCTGTGTACCATTCCCCCCGATACACACTACACAATCAAGACCCAATTCTGCAATATTACGTTGTATTAACGCAGGTTTATCTACATCCGAGATAATGCCTTGCTTACGAAACGGTTTCTCCCGCGAAGTTCCCAGCATGGTACCGCCTAAATTCAACAATCCGGACAAAGATTTTTCAGTAAACGATTCTACTTCTTTCGTCAACAGTCCCTGAAAACCACTGTGAATCCCTACAACTTCCATCCCGTAATGATTAATAGCTGTTTTGCATACCCCACGAATTGTAGCGTTTATACCGGGGCAATCGCCGCCTGATGTAAGAATTCCGATCTTCATTGCTGCTCTTTTTTTATTGAATATTACGTATTTAAAAGAAAAAAGCTACTCTATTACATACAAAAGCATGACATATCCTCACTTTTAACTATTATTTCCGTCGTAAAGATAGAAAAAAAAGATAATTAAGGCTATTTTTGCACGACTAAACATTATATGTTAAAGAGCAATGAATATTACAAAGATTATAAGCAAAGTTTTTGATTCCCGTTTAAAAGCAATAGATCTTTACGATACACAAGCCGGAGAAATACAACACCGGGTATTGACTCGTCTGGTGAAACAAGCAGAAAATACCGAATGGGGAAAGAAGTACGATTATAAATCTATCCGCAATTACGAAGACTTTAAAAATCGCCTCCCCATACAAACCTACGAAGAAGTTAAACCTTATGTAGAGCGTCTCCGCGCGGGCGAACAAAACTTGTTGTGGCCTTCGGAGATACGCTGGTTTGCCAAATCTTCGGGTACAACAAACGATAAGAGTAAATTCCTCCCGGTCAGCAAGGAAGCCTTGGAGGATATTCATTACCGGGGCGGAAAAGATGCAGCTGCAATCTACTTTCGCATGAACCCCGAAAGTCGTTTCTTTTCCGGTAAAGGATTAATTCTGGGAGGTAGCCACAGCCCGAACCTCAACTCCAACCACAGCCTGGTGGGCGACCTTTCGGCCATATTGATTCAAAATGTCAGTCCACTGATCAACCTGATACGCGTGCCAAGCAAACAAATCGCGTTAATGGACGAATGGGAGGCTAAGATTGAAGCTATCGCCAACAGTACCATACCGGTGGATGTGACCAACCTTTCCGGTGTTCCTTCCTGGATGCTGGTACTCATCAAGCGTATCCTTGAGAAAACAGGCAAACAAACCTTAGAAGAGGTATGGCCCAATCTGGAAGTATTTTTCCACGGCGGTGTGGCTTTTACCCCCTACCGCGAACAATACAGACAAGTCATTCATTCTTCTAAAATGCATTATGTCGAAACTTATAATGCATCGGAAGGCTATTTCGGCACACAGAATGACCTTTCCGACCCGTCTATGCTATTGATGATCGACTATGGTGTTTTCTACGAGTTTATTCCTTTGGAGGATGTAGAAAAAGAAAATCCCCGTACTTATTGCCTGGAAGAAGTAGAATTAAATAAGAACTATGCAATGGTGATTTCCACCTCTTGTGGATTATGGCGCTATATGATTGGGGATACAGTAAAATTCACCCGAAAGAATCCGTATAAATTCGTCATTACCGGACGTACCAAGCACTTCATCAACGCATTCGGCGAAGAGCTAATCGTAGATAATGCCGAGAAAGGACTTGCCAAAGCCTGCGCCGAAACAGGAGCTCAGGTCAGCGAATATTCTGCTGCTCCCGTATTTATGGATGCAAATGCCAAATGCCGTCATCAATGGCTTATTGAATTTGCCAAAATGCCCGATTCCATCGAGAAATTCGCAATGATACTGGATGCTACCCTGAAAGAGGTCAATTCGGATTATGAAGCAAAACGATGGAAAGATATTGCTCTCCAGCCATTAGAAGTAATTGTAGCACGCAAGGGCCTCTTTCATGACTGGCTTGCGAAGAAAGGAAAATTAGGCGGTCAGCATAAAGTTCCAAGACTAAGCAATACAAGAGATTATATTGAAGAAATGATTGCTTTGAATGAACGGTGATGAACGACCGGTGGTTTTGAACGATCAACGATGAATATAATGTAAATAGCGCAGCCCACTCATCGTTGATCGGTCATCGTTATGATCCCTCCTCCCAACAACAAACCGTCTTTGTAAAAAGCGGCAGCTTGTCCTTCTGCAATAGCAGATAAAGGTTCGTGCAATCGTATGTGTAGCAACCCTTCAGGAGTGATTGTAACCGAACAATGGTTTTCTTGTTTCCGATACCGTATTTTCACTATGACATCATCACAGCCCAACAGACGAGATTCATCCACTATGTTCCAATCTTTCAGCCACATTTCTGATTTCTCAAGTGATTTCAAGGATGCCAATACCACTTCATTCGTTTCCGGATGGATTTCTTTTACGAAAACAGCACGATTCAACTGAATGCCCAATCCTCTACGTTGGCCAATCGTATAAAAAGGATATCCCTCGTGCCAAGCTATAAAATTGCCGCTTTCATCGAGGAATCGTCCTCTCTCTACTTTTCTGTATATGTTACGGTTCTTATCTCCGGACTCATCACAAAGACATTTCTTCAGAAAGCTACGATAATCGAGCGGACAAAAACAAACACCGATACTATCTTTCTTTTTCGAGACCTTTTCAAATCCCCTCCCGGCGGCATAAGCACGTGCTTCAGACTTAGTCATTCCACCCATCGGGAGTAACATACGTTGCAGAATCTCTTGCCTTAACCCCCACAGGAAAAAGGACTGATCCTTATCCACATCTTCAGCAGGTGCAATATAATAATTCCCATCTATCCACTGTTTTCTCACGTAATGTCCCGTAGCCAAATAAAAAATGCCCATTTCATCGGCGATTTTTGCTAACAAGGGCCATTTCAACTGATTATTGCAAAGAGTACAGGGAACCGGAGTATGACCGGACATATATTCATCAATGAAGTAATCTATAATCTGTTCTTGAAAAACTTTGCGAGCGTCATACGTAATATGACCGATACCCAAACGAGCAGCTAACGCACGGGCATCCTCCAAATATTCAGTAGAACCGTTGAACTCATAAAAACGAAAAGTAACCCCTGTTACTTCATAACCGGCTTCAAGCAATAACATAGCAGCCACAGAACTGTCTGTACCGCCACTCATTCCCAACAAGACTCGTTTGTTTTTTTCCATCATACCGCAAAATTACATAAAATCCCGTATCTTTGATCCTCCAAACCCGATAGAATGAAAGAAGCACTTACCACGAACCAAGTTGTCATTGTACTCGTAGAGCACCCTGTTTTGGGACTATTGCTCGTACCGTACACCGTCGGCCGGGCCTTGGACAATACGTTGGAAGTGATCGAACAGGCTTTTCATGCTTCTCCCGATGCCCTGAAAAAAATGAATGAAGCGGAACAAAAAGCTATCGACATAGCTTCACACTATACTGAGAAATATTTGATGGGAGTCTATTCACGTGAGAAGACAGTTCCCAAATTCCTCCGTAAACTAACCGAGGACAGCAATAAACTAAAGCAGCAAATCCGCCCTTTCATCGAGAAAAAGCTCTTGGAAATGCTAGAACTGATATGTAACGGACAGCTTCCGTTCTATCAAAAGCCAAGTGGCAGCAAACAACTTTATGAACACCACGCGTACCGCGTCCATCCTCACAACCTAAAAACTCATTTTTCATTCAAAGTAACCGAAGAACACTTCAGTTATCAGTTGCAGTGCTACGATGATGATACTCCGGTTTCATTAATGGAGCAGAAACCTGTCGTCGTCCTTACCTCAAATCCTGCCACTCTGCTGCTGGGTATGGATTTATATACTTTTAGCCACATCGAAGCCTCACGTTTGTTACCCTTCACTAAAAAAGAACGTATCAGCGCAGATGCTTCACTAACCGAAAAATATATAGATAATATCATAATTCCTCTCGCACGTTATCACGACATCAGTATACAAGGATTAAAAGTCGTCAGAGAGAAACGTCCGTGTAATGCTTATCTCTATCTTGAAGATACGATTTATAACGATACATTGTTACGGCTTGATTTTCGTTACGGCGAACAGTCCTTTTCACCGCAGCCCTCCGATGAAACCAGGAAATTTGTCTTTCGTGAGCAAGAAGAGGAGGAAATCGTCATACACTATTTCCAGCGTAATTCAACCGCTGAAAGAAAAGCTGTACATCTGCTTCAGAAAGCCGGCTTGCAATGCATCAGTGACTCCCATTTCAAGCTATCATCCGCGGCTCCCGAAAAGAACATTACCGAATGGATCAGCCACCATCGCCAAATGTTGCTCGAAGAGTTTGTCTTGTCCAGTGATACACAAAACAAACCGTACTATCTTCCCGAAATCCGGATAGAACAGAGTTGTGAAGACGGTCCCGATTGGTTTGACCTACACATCACTGTTGTCATCGGCAATCAGAGAATTCCTTTCAGCCGCTTCCGAAAAAACATACTGGAAGGCAATAGAGAATATATCCTCCCCGACGGACACATTGTCCTTCTACCCGAAGAATGGTTCAGCAAGTATGCCAACCTTCTTGAAGCAGGCAAAGAATCAGACAAAACGATCCGTCTGAAACGCCCCTTTATCGGTGTAATAGAATCTATCTTAGAAAAAGACCGACAAAGCACAAGCATCAAAACGCTGCTGAGCAAAGAAATTCCCGTACCCATCGGGCTTAAGGCTAATCTTCGCTCTTATCAACAGAAAGGCTTTTCATGGTTGGCAAACCTCTATCTTGAAGGATTTGGCGGATGCCTGGCCGATGATATGGGATTGGGCAAGACTTTACAGACACTCGCTCTCCTGCAATATGTCTACAAACCGGGAAATACAACCGAAGCAATTCGGGAAACAATCGATTTGAAAAAAGCGGAAAGCACTTCGGGTTGCCTCCCTCAAAAACAAGTATTCTTCGATGAAAAGGGACAATTTTCACTCTTTCCCATGCAAAGCAAAGAGGAAGAAAACTCCCGGATCGCCCCCCAAGTTCCACAAATTCCGGAACCGGTTCAAAAGCAAAACCGGATATCCCCCTTACACGGTACCCTGATAGTCGTACCTACCTCCCTTTTACATAATTGGAAACGTGAGGCATCTCGTTTCACCAATCTGTCAATGATGGAATACAATGGAAGTTCACCCAACGAAATTACCCGATTGAAAAAATATTTCGACCGTTATCATTTGATTTTCACTACTTATGGTACGATGCGCAACAACATAGCAACCTTAAGCCAATATACATTCGAATGCATTGTCCTTGACGAGAGTCAAAACATTAAAAACAGCGAATCCCTCACGTTTCGTTCAGCCATACAGCTACGCAGCAGACACAGGCTGATCCTGACAGGAACTCCCATCGAAAATTCACTGAAAGACCTTTGGGCACAATTTCATTTTCTTCAACCCGAACTTTTAGGAAATGAAACCACTTTCAGCAAGCATTTTATCAATGCCATCCGGCAAGGAGACGAACGAATGAAGGATCGCTTACGTCAGCTCATCACACCATTCATCCTACGCAGAAGTAAGCAGGAGGTAACCCCGGAACTGCCATCATTAACCGAAGAAGTAGTTTATTGCGATATGACAGAAAGACAAAACGAACTCTATCAACATGAAAAGAACAGCCTTCGGAACATCTTACTGGAACAGACTGCAGAGAAGGGACAACAATCTTTCACGGTACTCAATGGAATCCTCCGTCTAAGACAACTCTCCTGTCATCCGCAATTGTTTTTACCCGATTTCATCGGTGATTCGGGTAAATTATATCAGATTATAGAAACCTTCGAAACGCTCCGCAGCGAAGGACATAAAGTTCTGATCTTCTCTTCTTTCGTTAAACACCTGGAATTAGTTGCCGGTGAATTTCGTAAACGCAAATGGGATTACGCCTTCCTGACAGGCTCTTCAACCAATCGTCCGGAAGAAATAGCACGCTTTAACCGTGACCCCAAGATACAGGCTTTTCTTATCTCACTCAAAGCCGGAGGTGTAGGCCTCAACCTGACACAGGCAGACTATGTATTCATTATCGATCCTTGGTGGAACCCGGCAGCCGAATCACAGGCCATCGCCCGAGCCCACCGTATCGGACAAAACAATCAGGTGATTGCTTACCGTTTTATCACTCAAGGCAGCATAGAGGAGAAAATTATACAACTGCAAGAAGAAAAGCGCAAACTGGCCGAAACCTTTATTACAGATACCGAGCAGCTTCCGGCACTAACCAACCGAGAGTGGGCCCGACTTTTAGGATCATAGCCTTCTTCCCGCTGCTTATCAGGCCGGTTCTCTCATACATTCAAGATCAGAAAACCGCACTGACAACCTGCATGGTGTATACACTTTCCACTTCGGGATAGTCATCTGTAAACTGATCCAGGAGATCCTCATAAAAGCCATAAGGCACCATAGCCACACTTCGTGTCTTCGACGGATAATATCTCTGAACAATATATGTCCTTTCCATACCATCCAACTTTATTTCATATTTCCGATATGAACTATTCCCAACCGCAAGAGAACTACGGGTGAAAGTCCCTTCTTTATATTTCTCACCGTATTTATCCGGATAGACATATACAATTCCCCCTTGATCCTTTGTATATATAAACTGATAACCGCCTCCTGCTTTTACAGGAATGGAAGCCAAGGCTTTTTCTTTCAGTTCCTTTTGTGCAGCCACCGTCATCTTATCGCCTTTCACATAAGCATCCAGCTTAACGATCTTCATTTTATCAGACCGATAATCTATTTTCACTTTTAAACCGACGGATTCTCCTTTCGCATCGGTAATAGTCACTTCCGCATCACCAACGCCCAGTGTTTCGTAGTTGAAAGCATCCGAAAGCTTATCCATATTCACTTTGAGGATATCAGAATTGCTACTTACGGTATAGGGTTTTACTCCTCCATAAATGGCGATAGACGTCTGATTTGTATTCGGATAATAAGCAGTCCAGACACCATTTTCAATATTATTAAATGAATCGTCTCCAATTCTTAACGGTTCGGATTCCTCCTTATCACAGCCGGCCAGTCCCAGCAGAAAGGCTGTAGCCAGTAAAGTAAAGCATAGATAGCTTCGTAATGCCCGAGTTTTCATGTTTTTGTGTTTTTATGGTTACTTATCAGACAAATATATGCATTTTTTGTTTAGAGAGTTTCTATTTCTCTCTTTTTTAGAAAATTATCATTCAGAATCTTTTTATCACCCAATCTAAATCTGACAGCATATCTCCTCTCCCGCCCTAAAAATCGCTGAACCTAAAATCCCGGTCCACTCTTTTCCCTCCGATACCATTTACATCGTTTCCCCGCATCAACTATCTGACTCTTCCACCATTCAATATATACCCCATCCTTATCAGAAAAACTTCATGAAGCCCTCCTCCATTCTTTATCAGATGTATTGCCGGCTGTATATATGTATCCCGATTAAACGAATAACGATATGTCACTTCTCCGGCAACTTCATTACACGATTTGAACTGAGCGGCAGACAGGAACAAGCCCGCCTCATGCCGCTTCTGACCACCCGGAACATAAATCCACGTCACACCTGCTCCCATATAATTTCTACATTCACTGAACACAGAAGAAGTACGGGTGTATTGTACTAACAGGTTTACCTCCTGACGAACTCTACTCCATAACTTTCGTTCTGCATACCCCCACCAGGCAAACGTCATCTTCGGGGAGACTTTCTTTTCCCTTTCCCGGGTCTTCCACTCTCCAGCCACATCAGGCATATCACCGTTAGTATGTAGAGAGAAACCGCCAAAACACTTTCCATATTCTGTTTGATAATTAATTTCCGTTATACTGAATACTCCGTCCTTGCGGGGATTGAATGTGAACGGATGCTTACCTTTACTCCATCCGTTGTACCCTTTACCGTTGTACAGACTGCTTTCAATACCGAACCGGCCCAGCGTCATCTTATAATCGAGACATAATGCAGCCAGAGGATAATTGGCTATCGGATAGTTAGCGGACAAAGTAGGGAATATCCCGCACGAACTGTTTGTAAACAGTGACATACAAGGAGTTGTGAAATAATCTTCATTCAGATTGCGAATCCCGGCAAACAAAGTGACATTTCCGACAAGCCGGGTATATCCCAGCACAGCAATGGCACAAGGCAAATTATCCTCTTCAATATTCGAGAAGGTTTGCAGGTCATTAATGATCCGTTCCGGACGCGTCTTATATACGTGTATCGAAGCAAACTCCAAGATTCCCTTCGTACCGATGGGCACGTATGCGTCCAATCTTAACAGGTTGCACCAGTTCGTCCTCTTCTTCAGATCATATTGGAACTCGGTAATATAAGTGGCGCCACACGTCTGGGCGCAAAGGCGGAGGACGCTCCCGAAAAGCATCCAACAGACTATTGCAATATAGTTCATAATTTCCCATTCTTGTAATTCAGTCAGTAAATAGAGTTCGATTCAGCCTACTTCTTCCCCGTCTTTATAACCATTTCGAAAATCTTCGAATATACCAGCTCTTCATAAATTGTGTAAGAACACAGTAGGATACCAAGATAAGCACCAGCCAGGGGAAGTAACTCAACGGTAACGGTTCAAGTCCTATCGACAGGCCAAACGATGTGAAAGGAATAGCTATGCCCATTGCCATGATCAGGAAGGTCAACCCCAGCACCGGCCAGGTGGCACGACTCTGAAAAAACGGTATCTTACGAGTCCTGATCATATGTACGATCAATGTCTGTGACAATAATCCCTCGACAAACCAACCGGACTGAAAGAGAGTCTGGTGCTCAGGTGAATTACAGGCAAACACGTACCACATCAAACAATAGGTGGCAATATCGAAAACGGAACTTATCGGCCCGATGTAAATCATAAACCGACTCAGATCGGATGCGTCCCACTTCTGGGGTTGCTTCAGAAACTCGGCATCCATCCGGTCAAACGGAATGGTAGTTTGCGAGATATCATACAAAAGGTTCTGAATGAGCAGATGTATCGGCAACATGGGCAGAAACGGCAGAAATGCACTGGCGAACATCACACTGAACATATTGCCGAAATTGGAACTGGCGGTCATCTTTATGTATTTGGTGATATTGCCAAAGGTCTTACGCCCTTCCAAGACACCCTCTTTGAGCACACTCAAATCTTTGTCCAAAAGAATGATATCGGCACTCTCCTTCGCAATGTCCACGGCAGAATCTACGGAAATACCAATGTCCGACTGCCTCAATGCTCCGGCATCATTCACCCCGTCACCCAAAAATCCTACCGTGTTGCCATTTTGCTGAAGAATCATGATTATCTCGCTCTTCTGCAAAGGCGTCAGCCTGGAAAAGAGAGTGGCTTGTCCCACTATTTCACGTAATTCTTCCCCGTCCTTGCCTTCAAGCTCAACCCCTGTTACCGAATGGCACGTATCAATGCCTATCTGCCGGGCAATGGCGTTCACGATTACATCATTATCACCGGAAAGTATCTTAACCTCGATACCATATTCGCGCAATTGGCGGATAGCCTCGGCAGAAGAGGGCTTGGGGGGATCAAGAAACGCCAGGTAACCAATAAGTACCATCTCGTCCTCGTCGGTGACGGCAAAGTCCCGTGCCTTGCTGATAAAGCTTTTTTGTGCGATGGCAAGTACCCGCATCCCGTTACGATTCATATCATCACTGATTCTCTTTGCCTTACTTCTGAGTTTATCGGTCAATTCATATACCTGACCGTTGAACTCGGCATGAGAGCAAATATTCAGCATCTCCTCCACAGCTCCCTTCGTGATGATTTGCCTTTTTCCCTGCTGATCTTCAATAACTACCGACATCCGACGTCGACTGAAATCAAACGGTATCTCATCAATCTTCGTGTAACCTTCCGTCAGATGTTCCAGATTTTCTTCGCGTACGTGGGCAAGGATAGCTTTGTCCATCAGGTTCTTGAGACCTGTCTGAAAGTAACTGTTAAGGAATGCGTGGCGCAATATCCTTCGGGAATGATCATCGCTGCCGTCCGCATTGATATACTTCTCCAATACGATTTTATCGCAGGTCAGCGTACCGGTCTTGTCGGTACAAAGAATGTTCATGGCCCCGAAATTCTGGATGGCATTGAGATTCTTCACGACCGTTTTTTTCTTCGACATTGATACAGCACCTTTCGAGAGGTTTGCTGTGACTATCATCGGAAGCATCTCAGGAGTCAATCCCACAGCCACCGATAAGGCAAATATGAATGCCTCGAACCAATCGCCTTTTGTGAAACCGTTGACAAAGAAGACGAATGGAACCATCACCAGCATAAAGCGTATCAGTAAGAAACTGACCTTACTGATTCCCTTGTCGAAAGCGGTAGTCGCACGTTCACCCACTAAACTTCGGGCTATCGTTCCGAGATAGGTATCGTTACCCGTCCCGAAAACGATTCCTTTGGCAGATCCGCTGATAACAGTGGAACCCATGTAGCAGATATTGTCAAGCTCGATGACGCTTCCGTGACTGTGTCTCCTACCGTTTATTTCAGGAAATTTCTCTACTGGATCGGACTCACCGGTAAGTGATGCCTGGCTGACAAATAGATCCTTCGATTCAATGATGCGGATGTCTGCCGGAATCATGTCACCGGCAGCAAGGCAAACAACATCACCCGGTACCAATTCCGTAATATCAACCTCCTCACTTCCCGAAAACCGCTTTACGAAACAGGTATTTTTGACCATCTTCATCAATGAGTCAGTAGCTTCACTTGCTTTCCACTCCTGCCAGAAGCGGAGAATGGCACTGCAAACTACCATCGAGATAATAATCAGAACAGCTGTCCACTCACGGTCTTCAGGACGGGCCATTACTACATCGATGACCAGAGAGATGACAGCCAGCGCCGTCAACACACCGATAAACGGATTGATGAACGTACGGATGAAAAGTACGAGTGGATTCTTCTTTTGCTCTCGTGAGATTTCATTTTTACCATAGGCGGATTGTCGTTGCCCGATCTCTTCTTCACTCAGTCCCACACTCGAAGTCTGGAAATAAGAATATGCAGTCTTAGCAGGTTGCGTGGCAACCAGGAATACCCGTTCGGAATTAAATTGATACTGCGCTTTCTTTTTTTCTTTCTTTCTCCAAATCATAATCTTTGCGCTTTAATAAGTAGACACTCTGTTCGTTTTTAACGCCACAAAGGTACAAACCACCTTATGAGAAGGTAGTTAGAAACAAATTAGAGCAGTATTAGAAAAGTATTAGAATTTGCCGGATCGGAAGAGATCGATTCTACAATCTTACCGGAATTATAAATGATGAAACCTTATCACAAAGGTAGTGCCCTCTCCTTGGTGTGAATACACCGAGATCTCACTCTTATGGAGGGTGAGTATCTTCTTTGTAAGCGTCATTCCGATACCATGTCCCTGAGCCTGGTTTTTATTCTCTCCGCGGTAGAAGAGCTTGAACAAGTTCTCCTTATCCGTTTCGGACATCCCGGCACCGTTGTCGGATAAACTTACGATGGTCCACTGATCACAGAATGAGATCTGGATAAACGACGTCCGGTTATCAGAATACTTGCAGTTATTCTCTATCAGGTTCACAAAAGCAGTGGTAAGCAGATACGGATTCCCGATCACAGTCAACACACGGTCATCATCTGCCTCCTGCTCGAAAATCAGTTCTATGTGATAATCCGGATGGGCTTTGAGCACAAGCTCATTGGCATCCAACAGCAATTCATCCAGCCGGATTTCCTCTTTCTTGATTTGCTCGGGATAATAATCCGCTTTGGCAAGGTTCAACAAGCCATCTATCAGTTCAATGACGCGCTGGGAATCTTGTAACGCATTGTGTATTGAATTTTGATATTGTGTGACAGTACGTTCCTTTTGCAGCGCCAAGTCAAGTTCTGCCGACAGTGCCGCCATAGGTGTACGAAGTTCGTGTGATACATTGCTCACAAACATCCGCTGATCATTGAAAGTCTTTTCCACCCTGTCCAGCAGTGCATTGAAGGCAAGGGCTAGTTCTCCCAGTTCATCATGCTCGTTCTTGACAGGCAACCGTTCGTCGATTTGAGTGACGGTGATACCCTCGGCTTTACGTACGATGCTACGGATAGGGGCAAGTGAACTTTTGGCAAGCATATAACCCACAATGACGAGCACACTCAGTCCGCCGATAGATAAAAGGAGAAGCAGCCGCGTCATTATGACCTGATTAATATGTCCGTAACGGTCGTAAGCGGCAGCTGTCACCACATAATTTTTACCCCCGAACTCATATAAAATCCCTATCCCCTGATAGTCTCCTGTACGGAAGTCGATCTCCTTTTTCCGGACAATCTCATCGATCATTCCGGGAGTCTCCTTAATGATATCGTTGTGCAACGCATCGTGGTAGAGTATCCGGAAATCGGGAGTGTATACAGCTACTTCCACCTCATCAATGAACTGACGATTATTGAGATATATCGACTGCATGGTTTCTACATCAACCTGATTGTTAAGAAACAGATGGGCTTTAGTGATAGCTTCGCTTCGCAGGCTACGATAAAAAGAATCACTGCGCAGATGTTCGTTCACACAATAGATAGTGGCCATAAACACGAGAAAGATAGTGGCCGTGATACCTGCATATTTGATGGTAAGGATACTTCTTATTTTCATAACTTATCGGTGAGAATAAATCCCATGCCTGTCTTTGTGTGTATGAGTTTAGTATCGAAGTCACGGTCTATTTTCTTACGGAGATAGTTGATATAGACATCAATGAAGTTCGTACCCGTGTCAAAGTGCGTGTTCCACACTTTGTCGGCTATATCCATCCGGCTGACAACTTTCTCTGCATTCTCGATCATATATACCAGCAGGTTGTATTCTTTGGGAGAGAGCTTAATGTCCCGTCCCGCCCTCTTTACGCTCTTGTCCAACAGGTTTACGGATAAGTCTGCATAATTTAACTCTTCCTCCACATCAGTCACTACTGCAAGTTTTCGTTTCAGAAGAACCCGGATACGAGCATACAGCTCCCTGAAGTCGAAGGGTTTCACCATGTAATCATCCGCTCCGGCATCAAACCCATCCAGTTTGTCGTCCGTACTGCCCAATGCGGTGAGCATCAGGATAGGAATGGCAGGGTTAGCAGCCCGAATCTCTTTGCACAATTCAAATCCGTCCATCTTGGGGAGCACAATGTCCGAAATGACAAGGTCGAACGTATTTGCACGGAACATTCTCAGTCCCATAGCTCCATCGTAAGCTACCAGACAGTTGTAACCGTTCTCTTCCAAACCGACGCGAAGCAAATCGGCCACCCGCTGTTCGTCTTCAATGATTAGTATGCTGTACATAAAGAGTCTTTTTTATTGTATGTTATTCGTCCCGATCAACCTGAACGGCACAAAGTTAAGACTTTTTTCCTATCCTGAATGTCATGCGGACAGAAAGAGGGTCAATCCTATAATAAAGTACTTCCAATCCCGCATATATCAGCAAAACGAAGCTAACAAAATGACCTATCTGATGGCATATCTCTTATTCCGCTGAGAACAAAAGAAGAAGTTAATTTTCTCACTATCCTGCTTTGACTGAAGACTATATTTATACAATTCCTTGTGATATATCAGTTGCTAATAAATAATCTTATAGAAAAAGTATTCCCATCATAAAGAAATGGTATAAGAACCGGGCTGCAATTAAATATTTTTCATCTTACATTGTTATAATAATAATCGACTTCTGTTTTATCAAATTCCTTCAGATCAACACTATATACATTGCGCGAAGGATCTCCCATATAAAATCCGCCCAAAATATATAATTTCCCATCAAAGTAATACAAAGCTGGAGATTTCAATTTCAGATCTATCATATACGAACGAACTTGCCTGCTTTTTATATTAAACGTCTGTACAACACCTTGTTCAAAAATATAAATTATATCATTATGATAAGCTAAACTGGGCCAGCCAAGCCGATATAACAAATGTCCGGCATTGGTCCATGCGCCTGTCAATAAGTTATAACATTCAATACTCCAGCCGCCACCGTTACGATTTCCGATTAAATAAATACAATGATCAACCAGAATTGTTTCAGGAGCTTGCCTAATCGGCATTTTTCCCAACTCATACCAGTAGCCGGATTTTAAATTCCATAAATGCATTTCATCCGAATAGACTCCTTCATTATTTTGCAAAACCTTTTTAACACCGCCTAAAACAATCATATTGTCTTTATACACAACGGATCCCAATAAAGTCGCTTGATGCGGATTAGTATAATCTGTCCAGACGGTATCACGCTTAATATCATATATTTCTATTGCATTATCCAGATAATCAACAATTCTGGTTTCAGATAATCTCTTTCCCCCTAAAATAAAAATTTTTCCATCATAATAACCCGCCGTATGATATGCCCTTTCTCTAAACTTATGCCTGATCGTCTCCCACTTATCTTGCTTGATATCATATCTATACATCATGTTACTATATTTTTCCCAAAATAAAGTAGAACGTATATTACTCTGAAAGGGGCCGCACGATGTACTCCCTCCTACAATATAAATCTGCCCATCTACCAAGACCGAAGCAAACGAATAGACTCCTCTTTTCAATGGAGACAATATTTCATAATGCAAAAAGCGATTTAAATGCCTATTGCTAAAAATAGATACTTCTTCCAAAACCCGATTATTCTCTATCAAAAAAACGGTACATCTATTTTTAATTAAATCACCATAAGACAATTTCTTGTGCAAATAATTAATATGAGAAAAATATAAAGTATCATTCAATGACAACGAATCATATTTCTCTAATGAGAACACCCCCTTTTCATCACTGATAGCTATGACTCTCCTATCTTTCAAACAGATATATACATTTGAAAGAGGAATGCTATCCTTTTCACTCACGACACACGCTCTGTCCTGGGCTTTCCCAGTTACATAGCAAAAAAAGAATATTAAAAACAGACTTCTCATATAACAAATATTAAATAAAAATCAACCTTGAACCATAACATTTATAGGTTCCAATGCAATGATCCAAGGTTGACTACCTATATTTAGCAACATATATCCGAACTAAGGGGACGTACATATATAAATAATATAAATGCCTGTCAGCAAGGATTCACAAGAGGAATATAGCAATTATCTTTTAGACACTTTAATAATATAGATACCCGATTATGTCATTGCCATACAATGATCAAAGTCATCTCCTAAACAAAAAGAATCCGAATTGCACCCTTGATGTTCATCAATGCCACAACCAACAAAATAAGGATCACAACTTTCCGTTGGACAAATTGTCATACCTTCCGGTGACAATTTCTCTAATATTTTTTCCATCTTATTATAATTTGGGTATGTTGCAAACATAGTGCAATATCCTTTAATTCTTTATAACAAACACCTAATATCTATATACTCAAAACTATATTTTTTAATTATATAAATTATTAGAAACCATTTCTTTCATCAATTAAATATCTATTTATATCTTTGTCACACCTCAAACAAAAAAATCATGAAAAAAGAACTACTGCTTACCATCTTATCTTCTATAGCCTTGATCCTTCTTCAAGTTTTTTGGATAAACAGTATGTATCAGAAATATGAGAATCAATATACGGAAAAAATAAATAAAGCATTTTTTAACGCTATCGAAAAGGAAGTAGGCCTTCGATCCATGCATATAGAACAATCAAAGCACTCTACAATCTTTATAAAATCTGTTGAATATATGTCCGAAGAAGAACGAGCTGGATATAAAGGAGACACCATTGATTTAGTGCATTTAGAGCAAAATGGAGTAGCGCGAAACGTCTCTGAACTCCTTACACAAATTAAACAAGATGGATTACTAGCGATTCAAAAACCTCCGATTCTATCAATCATTGATAGTCTTTTTCAAGATGAACTCTACGACCTAAACATTAATCACTATATTACTCTACGTAATAAAGAAAAACAAATAATAGATTCTGTTGGAAATGCTCATCTACAATCTCATTTTCAAATCATTATAAACCAAAAACCAATTGGCACCAAAGGACTCCTCTACATACAAATAGAATCAGGACTTCCCAATGACACGATCTTATCTCAAATGCTCTATTCTCTAATAGCATCCACATTGATTGTTGCTATAGTGTTAGGATGTCTTATTTTTCAGCTAACCGTCATTCGCAAAAAGAACGAAATATTAAAAAATCGCGAAGCAAGTGTAAATGGAATAGTCCACGATCTAAAATCACCATTAAATGCACTTATAACTCTAACTTGTTGGCTCAAAAAAAATGAATCAGACCACAAAAAGAAACAACTAATGAACGAAGTTATCAAACGAGCCAAACACTTAACAACACAAATTGAGTCCATATTAATCTGTGCCAGAGGTACAACACAGCACATCATTTTACAAAGGACAAAAATAAACATAGAAGAAGTAATTAAAACAGCCATCGGAAATATCTGTGTAGACTTAAGTTCAAAACCACATAGTATTGAAATAGTGAACGAGTCACCAAACATAGAGTGTTTAGCCGATCAACTCTACATAGAGAATGCCATAAAGAACCTAATAGAAAATGCTCTAAAGTACTCTAATGATGGAGTGAAAATACAAATAAAAATAGTTAAAATTAGTCAAGGCATACAAATAGAAGTGAAAGACAATGGCTGGGGAATCGCTCATAAATACCAAAAGAAGATATTTAGTCAGTACTATCAGGTTCCCCGAGAAACATCGCAAATCCAGAAAGGATATGGTATAGGATTATCATACGTTAAATATATAATTCAGGCACACGGTGGAAAAATACGACTAAGAAGTCGAGAAAATGAAGGAAGTACGTTTACTTTTTATATTTCAAAATAAGACAAAAAGATGGGAAAAAAACTCAAAATTTTTTTTATTGATGACGATATCGCACTTGGACATATATGTACCAGGATTATGCAGGAAGAAGGTTATGAAGTTCTTTATCAAACTTCATTAAACGGAGCAAAGGCTTGTATCGTAGAAACACATCCAGACATGATCGTACTCGATGTAGAAATCGGAAATAAAAATGGCATTGAGGCTGTCCCGGAATTGAAGGCAATAGCCCCTAATACTCCTATATTATTTATATCTTCACACACAAATAGCCAATTGGTAGTCCAAGCACTAAGTGCAGGTGCAGTAGCTTATCTGAAAAAACCTCTTGAAATTGATGAATTAATTGCATATATCAAAAGATACGCGATTTCACATCCATATCAAATAAAGATAGGTTCTCTTATATTAGACACAGACACCCAATTGCTATGCACTAAAGAATTGAGAGTGATTAAACAACTGAGCGAGGCAGAATACAAACTACTTAAACTTTTGGTTGCTTATAAAGAACAACTTGTTGAACGTCGGCAAATAGAAGAAGAACTATGGGGGAAAGTAAATGGAAATGAACAAGGAATAAATAATTTAATATCAAAACTACGCAAATACCTGTCTATTGACCCTACCATAGAACTCGTAACTATACCCAGAAATGGTTATAAGCTCTCAGTAAATCTAAGTTAATTCAATATTCATCTCAGAAAAACCACTACCTTTGCACCCTCAAAAACCAAACAAAAGCGACTGATGAAATACAAACTCCTCGTACTCGACTTGGACGGAACACTGACCAACGCTAAAAAAGAGATAACTCTACACAACCGAGAAGCACTGATACGTGTACAGCAACAGGGTGTGAAACTGATACTTGCATCGGGACGTCCTACCTTCGGTATTGTACCCTTGGCCGATGAACTTCGCATGAAGGAATTCGGCGGATTTATCCTCTCCTACAATGGCGGGGAAATTATCGACTGGAGTACCGGAGAGATAGTTTATGCCAATGTATTGCCGGACGAAGTGATACCTCGGCTATATGAATGCGCCACGCGCAACCAACTTCCCATCCTGACTTACGACCGGCAATATATCATCACTGAATATCCCGATGACGTGTATGTCCGGAAAGAGGCTTTCCTCAATAAAATGCAGATATATCCTTCCACAGATTTTCTGAAAGATATCCGTCTGCCGCTTCCTAAGTGCTTGATTGTGGGTGAGCCACATCGTCTGATTCCCATTGAAGCCGAACTTTCGGTAGAACTGCAAGGTCAACTGAGTGTTTACCGCTCGGAGCCCTTCTTCCTCGAACTGGTGCCACAGGGAATAGACAAGGCACAATCTTTATCTGTCTTACTTAACAAGTTGAACATGAACCGGGAAGAGATGGTGGCTGTAGGCGACGGCTACAACGATCTTTCAATGATTCAATTTGCCGGATTAGGTGTAGCCATGGGCAATGCACAGGAACCGGTAAAGAAAGCCGCCGACTACATTACCCTTAGCAACGAGGAGGACGGTGTAGCTGCAGTCGTAAACAAGTTCTTTACAAAAGCACCCGAGAAGGGGGAGACAACAGTTTAAACACAGAAATTAATAAGAAAGCAAGTTGATTTCTCCATGATATTAACGCGTTATATATAAGTATATTATCATTCATCATACTAAACTTATCTCAGCCCGTATACCCGGGCCGGTGGGCCCGGGTATACGGGCTCATGGGCACAGGTATGCGGGCTTATGGGCACAGACATGCGGGACGAGATAAAGTCCGGACCATTTTCACTAAAGATACTAAGGAAAAGGAAATGCTTTAAACGGCATAAACAGATAGATAGCACGCTATATACAATTACAGATCAATACCTTATCCATCAAAAACAGTGGGTGGAAGATGGAAGATGAAAGTGGAAGATAAACGGCTTGAAAACGCTATCTTCCACCCATTCATTTCGTTGATAATTAGATAAGTAAACAGAAAAAGGTGGAAGATGGAAGATCGGAATGCATTTTTCGTATGAGTGGCCCGATCTTACATCAGACACATATACTTACAGAGAATAATCCGGCAGAACACGTCCCAATTCAAATTATTTATTCTAACTTTGTGGTTTAAAACAGAATAAATCTCAAACGTTATGGAACATCAACTGACGATTTACAACACTTTAGATAGAAAAAAAGAGCTGTTTGTGCCTTTGCACGCTCCACATGTGGGCATGTATGTCTGCGGACCGACGGTATATGGCGATGCACATCTGGGACATGCCCGTCCGGCCATCACGTTCGACGTACTTTTCCGTTATCTCACCCGGCTGGGTTATAAAGTGCGATACGTGCGTAACATTACCGACGTAGGCCACCTGGAACATGACGCAGATGAAGGCGAAGATAAGATTGCCAAGAAAGCCCGTCTGGAACAATTGGAACCCATGGAAGTAGTGCAATACTACCTGAACCGGTATCATAAAGCCATGGAGGCACTGAACGTACTTCCCCCCAGCATTGAGCCACATGCCTCGGGACATATCATCGAACAGATAGAATTGGTAAAAAAGATTCTGGATGCCGGCTATGCATACGAAAGCCAGGGTTCGGTATATTTCGATGTAGCCAAATACAATAAAGACTACCATTATGGCAAACTCTCGGGACGTAACCTGGACGATGTACTGAATACAACCCGCGAGCTGGACGGCCAGGAAGAAAAACATAATCCTGCCGACTTTGCTCTTTGGAAACGGGCACAACCGGAACATATCATGCGCTGGCCTTCACCATGGGGTGACGGTTTCCCCGGCTGGCATGCCGAGTGTACAGCTATGGGACGTAAGTATCTGGGCGAACACTTCGACATTCACGGAGGAGGCATGGACCTTATCTTCCCGCACCACGAATGTGAAATCGCACAGTCGGTAGCTTCACAGGGTGACGATATGGTTCACTATTGGATGCACAACAACATGATCACCATCAACGGCACCAAGATGGGCAAGAGTCTCGGAAACTTCATCACGCTGGATGAATTCTTCAGCGGCTCGCACAAATTGCTGACTCAGGCTTACAGCCCGATGACCATACGTTTCTTTATCTTGCAGGCACACTACCGCAGTCCGGTGGATTTCAGCAACGAAGCCTTGCAAGCAGCAGAAAAGGGACTGAGCCGACTGATGGAAGCAGTAGACAGTCTGGAAAAAATCACTCCCGCAGCTACTTCGAACGTCGATGTAAAAAGCTTGCGCACGAAGTGTTTTGAAGCAATGAACGATGACCTGAATACTCCGATTGTGATTTCACATCTCTTTGACGGAGCCAAGATGATCAATAATATCATTGCCGGCAACAACACCATTTCTGCCGATGACCTGAAAGACCTGAAAGAAGTATTCCATACATTCTGCTTCGATATCCTGGGTCTGAAAGAAGAAATCGGTTCGTCGGACGGACGTGAAGCCGCTTATGGAAAAGTGGTCGATATGTTGCTGGAACAACGTGTGAAGGCAAAAGCCAACAAAGACTGGGCAACCAGTGACTTGATCCGTAACGAACTGACTGCATTGGGATTCGAAATTAAAGATACTAAGGACGGATTTGAGTGGAA
Source organism: Bacteroides fragilis NCTC 9343 (assembly GCF_000025985.1). NCBI lineage: Bacteria > Pseudomonadati > Bacteroidota > Bacteroidia > Bacteroidales > Bacteroidaceae > Bacteroides > Bacteroides fragilis. The sequence goes on along the minus strand of NC_003228.3, from coordinate 172,941 downwards.
ACTGAATAAATAAAAAGCTTCAGAAAGTTGTATTTAGAAAACATCACAGAGGATGCGGAGGGAACAAAGTAATAGCTTTGTATGCTCCGCGTCCTCTGTGGCTAATTCAGAACAGATATAAAAATGACAGCACAAGAATTTTTCAAAAACGACCTGTTTGCCACCAATGCGGGTGTAGAGCTGATCGAGATACGAGAAGGATACAGCAAAGCAAAACTGGAAATAAAACCCGAACATCTGAATGCGGGACAACGGACACAGGGAGGCGCCATCTTTACTTTAGCCGATCTGGCACTTGCGGCAGCAGCTAACTCACATGGCACATTGGCCTTTTCGCTCTCTTCCAATATCACTTTCTTGCGCGCCAGCGGCCCCGGAGACACACTCTATGCCGAAGCACGCGAACGCTATACCGGACGCAGCACAGGTTATTATCAGATAGATGTAACCGATCAGGAAGGCAGACTGATAGCTACCTTCGAGTCGAGCGTATTCCGCAAAAAAGACGAAGTTCCGTTCACTTTGTGACAATAGAAGTCTGAGGATGTCGGTAACCACTGACACTCTTCAGGAATGCCTTGGCCGAACCAAAGTTAAGGTGCATATCCAGACGTACCGGAAGGTGATTCCGGTCGTCCGTCACATAGAACGTTATGACCTCTTTCTCCTTTCCCTTTTTATTATATTCCACGAGTGAGAATATCAGGCAGCGATAGGTAGTATCATTCTCGGCAGTAATCTTCTTAATTCCCCGGTAAATCAGGGTCTGTTCTTCTACTCTACGCCCCGTCGCCATCGGGAACTGGATACGTTGACCGATGGTATATTCCTTTGGATCGAACGAACGGGCCTGCGCCAGAATAGTAAGCATATCATAGATACAACGATTGTCACTTTGCTCCGTCTCGGTGATACTCCCGTCTTTACGCACCCGTTTTTGATTGACATAACACATGCCGTTCCGAAACGAGAAACGGGCTTCATCGACGGTATAACGTTTTCCTTCTTCGGCTCCCTTCCGAAAATAGCGGGGTTCCAGCTTTTCAGTCATGACGCTTGTCAGCGTATCCCGCATCTTAAAGAAGAAGTCGGCCTCTTTACTGCTAATGGCCAATAAATTGACCCGATAGGCCGGCTCGGAGTGATAAGTCGTCGAGTTAGTGGTAAGGCTGGCAAGTCCCACTTTCTTCCAAATGAATTTCCAGTTGAAATAAAGTTCGTACATGACGTGCTCACCGGACTTAAACGCATCGTTCTTTGCTTCACACTGGGCATTGCCCGATGATGGGAAAGCAAAAAGCAGGGCGATAATAAGACATATCCACTCTTTCCGCCTAATTGCGGCGGCTACGGTTTGCGTTTTGACTATCTCGGGTCTTTTTCTTCTTATCTTCATCTGGTTTCTGTTTTTTAAGTTCGTCCGGCTTTTGCTTATCCAGAGGCACAGCTGTCACATTCCAGTCCTGAGTAGCATCCCAGTTTGCTTTAAATTCAATAATATGCGGATAATAGTATACCATCTCAGGCTGTATGCCCTTCTCATAGTCACCGGCATCCCACACTCCGTTGCCATTGGTATCGTTTACCAACCGGGCTCCGTATTTGCCGGGATTCAGATAGTAAAACTCCGCTCTCCCGTCAATCACCGGACGCCTGCGAAGAACTTTATCCTGATTATCCAACAGTTCGACAAAAGCGATAGAATCTGCTCCGGTTATGTTGAGGAACACATTACCGTATTCTTCGATCTGACGAACCTTGAAGGCTTGCTTTATCTTATCGGTAAACAGCCCGTAAATGCCATGAAAAGCTGTGGAATCGACGGCAAATTCATACTCGCCTCCGGGTTCCCAATCATAATAGAGGTTATAGCGGCGCACATCGAGCGAATCATGTTCGAACTCAAAAGGAACGTCGGTCCATATCGTATCTACTTTCTGGCGAAGATGAATAGCCGCACTGTCAAAGCGGGCTACCGGTTCTTCAAAAGTCATGGTGATATAATCGAACACGTCCATAGACGAAGGAGCGTGTGTGTTTACCGACAAGAACTTAGTCGGTTCCGGCTCATCGTCTTTCTTCTTTTTCTTTTTAGGCTCTTCTTTCTTCACTTTCTTTGCGGCCAACCTTAGCGTATCCGTACGAGGAACTAATTGATTTAACGTATCAGTGTACAAATAGTTCAGGCTCAACGTAAGTGTATCTTGCTGATAAAGCAAAGAGTCGCGTATCCAATAATGAATAGTGTCGTTGCGGAATGTCTTTTCTATCACAAAAGCATCCTTCTCGTCGAAATTCAAGCCTTTCAACACAGGCAAAGAATCTGCCGGAGCCGAAAAATACAAAGAAAATTTATTCGGAGTAAGGCGTTCGCTCTTAACCAGGTATTGTGAAACAGAAGGCTTTTTAAATGAGCGAAGCACAATATTATCGGGCAGGAAGTAGGTATATTTCTGCTCAACAATCGTATCGATGGTCAGTGAATCGACCCAGGCAGTATCCTGGCGTATCCGCTCTTCGAAGCGGGGAATAATCAGCGAGTCATTGAAAGCCACCGCTTCACCTTTTTGGTTATAGAAGAAATTCTGATCGGCATCCATTAAACCGAAAATACGATATTTGCCCGGTGCAATCCCACGAATCGTGAAGTGTCCACGACTATCGGTACGAGCTACACGATCAAAAGGAAGTTTGGTAAAAGCCGAGTCATTCAGGTTGGAATGTAGTCCCACCAACATACCTTTAATGGGTTCCAGATCAGAAGCTTCAAGCAAGGTGCCCGATACCTCCATTGTATCAATAGAGGCCCCTGTAGAGAATGTAAACGCAAAATTACCGAGCGGATTGCCCTCGTTGTTATCGACGATCGCATCCGAAAAATCGATTGTATAGGTGGTATTGGGCTTCAAAGAGTCGAGCAGGTTTACAGTAATCCGCTTCCCTCCGGGTTTAATCTCCGGTTGTTGCAACTGGGGAGGCGAAACCACTACCTTTTCACTGGCCTTTTCAAGTTTAATAAACTCATCGAAATCAAGGACAATCTTTGACTTTTTAGTATTTACGGCTCCTGCTGCCGGCGTACTGCCGATGAAGCGGGGTGGAGTTTCATCAAAAGGTCCCCCATCCGGACGTCCCATACTGGCACAAGAATAAAGGGTAGCTACCAGAGCAGCAACTCCCAACAGACTACGGATGAGTCGTTTTTTTCTATATATATTGTCTTTTAACATGCTGCAAAAATAAGCCTTATCCATTAATTAATGCTATACTTTACACTAATTTATCCAAAAAGACTCTGTCCGACAAGACAAAAAACGTATCTTTGACCAACAATTTACAAACCTAATAAGATTAACCCCATGAAAAGACAACTGCTGACTTGCTGCCTGGCGATGTGTAGCCTGGCGACCATGGCTCAACATGACGAATGGAAAAACCCCGAAATTAATGCGGTAAACCGTGCACCGATGCACACCAATTACTTTGCTTACTCTTCAAGTGAAGAAGCCGCAAAAGCCGATAAGGAAAACTCAAGCAACTTTATGACCCTGAATGGCATCTGGAAATTCAACTGGGTGAAAAATGCAGATGCTCGACCGACCGACTTCTACCGGACAGACTATAATGATAAAGGTTGGGGACAGATGAAAGTCCCCGGTGTTTGGGAAATGAACGGATACGGTGATCCGATTTATGTCAACGTAGGTTACGCCTGGAGAAGCCAATACAAAAACAATCCTCCTTATGTGCCCATAGAAAACAACCATGTAGGATCGTATCGGAAAGAAATCATTATTCCTGCCGAATGGTCAGGAAAAGAAATATTCGCCCACTTTGGTTCGGTCACTTCAAACATGTATCTATGGGTCAACGGTAAATATGTGGGATATAGCGAAGACAGTAAACTGGAAGCTGAATTTAACCTGACCAAATATCTGAAACCGGGCAAGAACCTGATTGCGTTTCAGGTATTCCGCTGGTGTGACGGTACGTACCTGGAAGATCAGGACTTTTTCCGCTACTCGGGAGTGGGACGTAACTGCTATTTGTACAGCCGCAATAAAAAATATATTCAAGATATCCGTGTAACTCCCGACTTGGACAGCAATTATACAAACGGTACATTGAACGTGGCACTCAATCTGAACGGAAGCGGAACAGTAGAGTTGAACCTGACAGATCCGGCAGGAAAAAGTGTTGCTACGGCACAGGTTAACGGAAATGGACAAAAGTCTGTTGTCATGGACGTGAGCAATCCTGAAAAATGGACAGCAGAAACACCCAACTTATATACACTGACTGCAACCCTGAAAAACGGCAGCAACACGCTGGAAGTGATCCCGGTAAAAGTAGGTTTCCGCAAAATTGAATTGAAGGGCGGACAGATACTGGTGAACGGGCAACCGGTGCTCTTTAAAGGTGCCGACCGCCACGAAATGGATCCGGACGGAGGATACGTGGTTTCCCGTGAACGCATGCTGCAAGATATTCTGCGTATGAAGCAGCTGAACATTAACGCGGTACGTACCTGTCACTATCCGGACGACAATCTGTGGTATGACCTTTGCGACCAATACGGTATCTATGTAGTGGCAGAGGCCAATATCGAGTCGCACGGAATGGGATATGGCAAAGAAACACTTGCCAAAAATCCATCTTACAAAAAAGCACACATGGAACGCAACCAACGCAATGTACAGAGAGGGTATAACCATCCTTCCATCATTTTCTGGTCATTAGGAAACGAAGCCGGATACGGCCCGAACTTCGAACAGTGCTATACATGGATCAAAAACGAGGACAAAACACGCGCCGTACAATATGAGCAGGCGGGTACCAATGAATTTACAGACATTTTCTGCCCGATGTATTACGATTATGACGCCTGCAAGAAGTACAGCGAAGGCAATATAGACAAACCTTTGATCCAATGTGAATATGCTCATGCTATGGGTAACTCGCAAGGGGGCTTCAAAGAGTATTGGGATCTGATACGCAAATATCCCAAATATCAGGGAGGTTTTATCTGGGACTTTGTAGACCAGTCGAACCATTGGAAAAATAAGGATGGAATAGACATCTACGGATATGGCGGTGACTTCAATAAATACGATGCTTCGGACAATAATTTTAACGACAACGGACTGATCAGCCCCGACCGTCGCCCCAACCCGCATGCCCATGAAGTGGGATACTTCTACCAGTCAATCTGGACTACTCCCGGCGATCTGTCAAAGGGAGAAATAAAGGTATATAACGAAAACTTCTTCCGGGATTTGTCCGCTTATTATATGGAGTGGCAATTACTGGCAAACGGTGAAGTAATGCAAACCGGAGTCGTTCAGGACCTGAACGTGGCTCCCCAACAAACAGCGACTCTCAAACTGAATCTGAATACGGAAAAGATCTGTCCATGTAAAGAGTTGTTGCTCAACGTAACTTATAAGTTGAAAGCTGCCGAAACACTGATGCCGGCAGGAAGTACAGTAGCATATGACCAGCTGACTATCCGTCCGTATACAGCCAAAGCATTGGAATTAAAGAACCAGAAAGCATCTAATCTTGACATTGTCGTACCGGTCATTAAGGACAACGACCATAATTATCTGATTGTAGAAGGCGAAAACTTCATAATCGAATTCAATAAGCACAATGGATATCTCTCTCGTTACGAAGCAGATGGTATGCAATTATTAAATCCGGGAGCTCAACTGACTCCTAACTTCTGGCGTGCTCCTACCGATAATGATTATGGAGCAGGATTACAGCACCGGTATGCTGTCTGGAAAAATCCGGGACTGAAGTTGACTTCATTGAAACAAAGTATCGAAAACGAACAGGCAATCGTTCAGGCTGAATATGAAATGAAAGCTGTAAAAGGAAAACTATTCCTGACTTATGTTATCAACAATGAGGGAGCGGTCAAAGTAACTCAAAAGATGGAAGCCGGCAAAGAAGAAAAGGTTTCTGATATGTTCCGTTTCGGCATGCAAATGCAAATGCCCGAAAACTTCAATGAAGTGGAATATTATGGCCGTGGTCCGGTTGAAAATTATGCCGACCGCAATCACTCTACTTTAATTGGCAAATATCGCCAGACAGTTGCCGAACAGTTCTACCCGTACATCCGTCCGCAAGAAACCGGTACCAAAACCGATTTGCGCTGGTGGAGAGTATTGAATATCAGCGGAAACGGTCTGCAGTTTGTAGGTGACGCTCCTTTCTCCGCCTCTGCCTTGAACTATAGCATCGAGTCTTTGGATGACGGAGTACAAAAAGACCAACGCCACTCTCCTGAAGTAGCGAAAGCTCCTTTCACTAACCTTTGCATCGATAAAGTACAGATGGGTCTGGGATGTGTCAACAGTTGGGGAACACTTCCACTGGAGAAATACCGTGTACCTTATCAGGATTATGAATTCAGTTTCATCCTGACCCCCGTACGCCACAAAGTGAATATGTGAAACAAGATTCCATGACAACAGGGACAGTGGTCCGGAATTTTCCGGATCACTGTTTTTTTATCATCTTTTTTCTGCCCCCGCCTGTTTCGCACCCATCTGAAGTAATTTTGAGCTTTACACCTATATTAATTAGAGAAAAACATCGTTAAAAACAGATATTAAAAAACAACGGTATAGAAAATAAAGAGTACTTTTGTCGCGGAAAACTAATTAAGGGTAATCAGTTTTCACCTATACCTGATAAGGTTATCACGATAAACCACTTTGCCACAAAATGAACATCATTAAAAATTGAATATAAAGAAGGTATGAAAAGTAAAATTGTTTTGTTTGCATTTTGTTTAGCCTTGTTGTCGGGTTGCGGCAAAAAGGGCTTCAACATGGGAGGAACTCCCGAATGTGCAGTAGAGACATTGCAGCCCACCACTGTCAATCTGAAAAGCTCCTATCCGGCCACAATCAAGGGTAAACAGGATATCGAAATCCGCCCGCAGGTTTCCGGGTTTATCACTAAACTGAATATTGATGAAGGATCTATGGTCAAAAAAGGACAGGTACTGTTCGTCATCGATCCGGTGCAGTATGAATCTGCCGCCCGTGCAGCAAAAGCCGCTGTAGCCACAGCTAAAGCGAATGTTTCTACTCAGGAAATCACTGTAAAAAACAAACGTGAATTAAACAAGAAAAACATCATCAGCGACTATGATTTGGAAATGGCTGAAAATACACTTGCATCTGCAAAAGCTCAATTGGCATCTGCCGAAGCCCAGCTGATCAGCGCTAACCAAAATCTGGCATACACACGCGTAACAAGCCCTTCGGACGGTGTAGCCGGAACAATCCCTTACCGTGTAGGTAGCTTGGTAAGCGCTTCAAGCCCGTCACCTCTCACTGTGATCTCGGACATCACTCAGATGTACGTTTACTTTTCACTGACAGAAAAGGAATTACTGAACCTGATCCGTCAGGACGGTTCTCAGACTGAATTTCTGAATAGCTTCCCGGCTGTTCAACTGACATTGGCTGACGGAACGTTGTATGCCGATAGCGGTAAAATAGAGACGGTAAGCGGAGTCATCGACCAAAACACAGGTGCTGTAAGCATGCGTGCCACTTTCCCGAATCACGGACATCTGTTGAGAACAGGCGGTACCGGTAACATCCAGATTCCTTATAGCAAGGAGAATGTAATCGTTATCCCTCAAAAAGCAACTTACGAAATACAGGATAAGAAATTCGTATATCTGCTCCAGCCGGATAACACTGTGAAAAATACCGAAATAGAAATATTAAATCTCAACGATGGACAAAACTATGTAGTCACTGCAGGACTGAAAGCCGGCGACAAAATCGTTGTCGAAAACGTCAGCACCCTGAAAGACGGTGCTACTATCAAGCCGCTCACCCAGCAGGAATCGGCCGAACGCTTTAAAGCAGCTTTGGAAGAACGCAAAAATCAGTAAACGAGTTAACTCAAAAAGCAGAATATGAAATTAGATAGATTTATTAATCGTCCGGTACTATCAACGGTTATCTCCATCGTGATAGTGATTCTGGGTGTGTTAGGCCTGCTGTCGCTGCCTATCTCCCAGTATCCGGATATTGCCCCTCCTACTGTACGTGTCAACACGACGTATCAGGGAGCCAATGCACAAACTGTATTAAACAGTGTGATTGCTCCGTTGGAGGAGCAGATCAACGGTGTAGAAAACATGATGTACATGACTTCTACTGCCACCAATACCGGAGAGGCCTCTATCGAGGTTTACTTTAAACAGGGTACGGACCCGGATATGGCTGCCGTAAACGTACAGAACCGTGTAGCCAAAGCACAGGGTCTGTTGCCGGCCGAAGTAACCAAGGTAGGTGTGATTACCTCAAAACGACAAACCAGTATGTTGCTGGTATTCTCCCTGTATAGTTCGGATGACAAATATGATAACGAATTCCTTGAGAACTATGCTAAAATCAATCTCGTACCGGAAGTTCAACGTGTACCGGGTGTAGGTGACGCCATGGTGCTCGGTGCAGACTATTCTATGCGTATCTGGTTGAAACCGGACGTAATGGCCCAATATCACCTGATGCCTACCGATGTTTCGGCAGCATTGGCCGAACAGAATATCGAGGCTGCTCCGGGTTCATTTGGTGAACAGGGCAAACAGACTTTCCAATATACGCTGCGTTATAAAGGACGTCTGCAGAGCCAGGAAGAGTTTGAGAACATCGTGATCCGTGCCAATTCTGACGGGCAGGTGCTCCGATTGAAAGATATTGCCACAATCGAGTTAGGTCGTCTGACATACGGATTCTCTAACAACGTAAATGGTCACCCTGCCGTAACGGTTATCGTATTCCAGACAGCCGGTTCGAATGCGACTGCCATCATCAATGACATCCTCGACTTGCTTGAAAAATCAGAATCGACTTTCCCGCCGGGAGTTAAAGTAAATATCTCACAAAATGCCAACGACTTCTTGTTTGCTTCTATCCACGAAGTTGTAAAGACTTTGATTGAAGCCTTTATCTTGGTATTTATCGTGGTTTACATTTTCTTGCAGGATCTACGCTCGACACTGATTCCGGCCATCGCGATCCCGGTAGCATTGATCGGTACATTCTTTGTGCTTTACATCATCGGATTCAGTATCAACTTGCTTACCCTCTGTGCCATGGTACTCGCCATTGCCATAGTGGTGGACGATGCCATCGTCGTCGTCGAGGGTGTCCATGCCAAGCTCGACCAAGGCTATAAATCAGCTCGGTTAGCTTCCATCGACGCCATGAACGAATTGGGTGGCGCTATCGTCTCCATTACATTGGTTATGATGTCCGTGTTTATTCCGGTAAGCTTTATGACCGGTACTTCCGGTACATTCTACCGTCAGTTTGGTCTGACTATGGCTATCGCTATTGCCTTGTCGGCAGTAAATGCCTTGACACTGAGTCCTGCATTGTGCGCCATCTTACTGAAACCCCACGATCCTGATGCTAAAAAGAAATCGACTTTGGCAAGCCGTTTCCATGCTTCGTTCAATGCTGCTTATGACACAGTATTGAAGAAATATAAAAAACGTGTTCTCTTCTTCATCCAGAAACCGGTGCTGACCATCGGCTCCGTAGTAGTGGGTTTCGCACTGCTCATCTTCCTGATGAAAGTGACTCCGACCGGTTTGGTACCGAATGAAGATACAGGAACGATTATGGCAGTAGTCGATATGCCTCCCGGAAGCTCACTGGAACGCACTCAGGAAGTGATGTGGCAGGTAGATAGCCTACTGGCCTCCGACCCGGCTATCGAAAGCCGTACCATGATCGCCGGTTATAGCTTTATCGCCGGTCAGGGTCCCAGCTACGGTTCATTTATCTGTAAAATGAAGAACTGGGATGAGCGTTCCATCGCTCAACGTTCTGACTTCGTTTCAGGTATGCTGTATCTGAAAGCCCGTGAAGTGATTAAAGACGCCCGCGTACTGTTATTCGCTCCCCCTATGATTCCGGGTTACAGTGTATCCAACGGTTTCGAAATGAACTTACAGGATAAGACAGGCGGTAGTCTGGATAAATTCTATGAAGTAGCTCAGGACTTTATCACCAAGCTACAGGCACGTCCCGAAATTCAGTCGGCACAGACTTCGTTCAACCCGAACTTCCCGCAGTACATGATCGATATCGATGCCGCTGCTTGTAAGAAGGCCGGATTGTCTCCGAGCGACATCCTTACTACCCTGCAAGGATATTACGGTGGTCTATATTCGTCCAACTTCAACCGGTTCGGTAAGATGTACCGTGTAATGATTCAGGCCGATCCGAACAGCCGTACCAATCTGGAGTCACTGAACTCGGTTAAAGTACGCAACGGCAACGAGATGGCTCCTATCACTCAGTTTATGAGCGTTAAACGTATTTACGGACCGGACAATATCAAGCGTTTCAACATGTTTACGGCAATGACTATCAATGGTTCGCCGGCTGACGGATACAGTTCTGGTCAGGCCATCCAAGCCATGCAGGAAGTGGCAGAACAGACGTTGCCTACCGGATACGGATATGAATTCTCGGGTATGACGCGTGAAGAACAAAGTTCGAGCGGCAGTACTACTGCGATGATCTTCGTCCTCTGCTTCGTATTTGTTTATCTGTTGCTGAGTGCACAATACGAAAGTTATATTCTTCCGTTTGCCGTACTGCTTTCTATACCGTTCGGTCTGGCAGGTAGCTTCATTTTCGCCCACCTGATGGGATTGGCAAACAATGTCCTTCCGATACTGGGAGCAGCTACCAACAACATTTATATGCAGATCGCATTGATCATGTTGATGGGTCTGTTGGCAAAGAACGCCATCCTAATTGTAGAGTTTGCTCTCGACCGTCGTAAGATGGGTATGAGTATCACTTGGGCTGCCGTATTGGGTGCAGGTGCCCGTCTCCGCCCGATCCTGATGACTTCATTGGCCATGGTTGTCGGCCTGTTGCCTTTGATGTTTGCCATGGGCGTAGGTGCCAATGGTAACCGTGCTTTGGGTACGGCTGCGGTAGGCGGTATGTTTATCGGTATGATATGCCAGATATTCGTGGTTCCTGCTTTGTTCGTTATCTTCCAGTATCTACAAGAGAAGGTGAAACCTATTGAATGGGAAGACATCGATAATACGGATGCAGAAACAGAAATTGAACAATACGCTAAATAGGAATAAAGAAAAGAATATGAAGAAACAAATTATAGGTATGTTGTGTGCAACTGCTCTCTTGAGCAGCTGCCACATCTACAAATCATATGACAGACCTAAAGATATTGAAGCCTCCGGTCTTTACCGGGACACAGTATCTGTTGCCGATACACTGGTATCCGATACTGTCAACTTCGGAAATCTGCCTTGGAGAGAGGTCTTCACCGATCCTCAACTGCAAGCGTTAATCGAACAGGGATTAACCCACAATACAGATCTGCTGACTGCTGCGCTGAAAGTGAAAGAGGCACAGGCATCACTGATGTCAGCCCGTCTGGCTTACGCTCCTTCACTCGGATTGTCACCACAAGGAACCATCAGCAGCTTTGATAAGCATGCCGCAACCAAAACCTATTCGTTGCCGGCAACAGCCAGCTGGGAGATCGATCTATTCGGCAAGTTGCTGAATGCCAAACGCGGTGCACAAGTAACATTGTTGCAAACCAAAGCATATCGTCAGGCTGTACAGACTCAGATCATTTCGGGCATTGCCAATACCTATTACACCTTATTGATGCTCGACCGTCAGCTCGATATTACCGAACAGACTGCCGACATCATGAAGCGTAATGTTGAAACCATGCAGGCAATGAAAGATGCGGCTATGTTCAACACTACCTCTGCAGGGGTGGAACAAAGCAAGGCTGCCTATGCACAAGTACTGGCGTCTATTCCGGCTATCCAGAAGAGTATCCGTGAAGCTGAGAACGCTATGTCCATGCTATTGGCACAAGCACCACAGACTATCAAACGGGGGGTTCTGGAAGAGCAGCAATTACCTGAAGATTTCTCAGTGGGCGTTCCTTTGCAACTACTCTCTAACCGTCCGGATGTGAAAGCAGCCGAAATGGCATTGGCCGGTACTTACTACAATGCAAATTCGGCCCGTGCCGCCTTCTATCCGCAAATCACTATCAGCGGCTCGGCCGGTTGGACCAATAGCGCCGGTAGTGCCATTATCAATCCTGGTAAACTGCTTGCCTCTGTACTTGGTTCGCTTACCCAGCCTCTCTTCTACCGTGGTGCAAACATTGCCCGCCTGAAGATAGCCAAGGCACAACAGGAAGAGGCTAAACTGGCCTTCCAGCAGAGTTTGTTGAATGCCGGAAGTGAAGTAAGCAATGCATTGTATCAATATCAGAGTGCTTCTGAAAAAACTGCTTCCCGCAAATTACAGGTAGAATCTTCAGAAAAAGCATCCGAATATACAAAAGAATTGTTTAAATTAGGGACGTCTACTTATCTGGAGGTATTGTCGGCCGAACAGTCTTTGCTCAGTGCCCGTTTATCTCAGGTAAACGACACCTTCGACCGGATGCAGGCTGTAGTGAGCCTCTATCAGGCATTGGGCGGCGGAAGAGAAGATTAACTTTAAATACAATACAATTATGATTAGTCCATTAGCATCGATAGCCCCCGGGGCAAAAATCGGAAAGAATGTGATCATTCAACCGTTTGCTTACATTGAAGATAATGTCGAAATAGGGGACGACTGTATCATTATGCCCTATGCCAGTGTGCTGAATGGTACACGGCTGGGAAAAGGTAATAAAGTATATCAACATGCCGTATTAGGAGCAGAACCACAGGATTTCCACTACAAAGGAGAAGAAAGTTCACTGATTATCGGGGATAACAACCATATCCGCGAAAACGTAGTTATCAGTCGGGCTACTTTCGGTGGGAATGCTACCAAAATAGGCAATGGCAATTTCTTGATGGATAAAGTCCACATTTGTCACGATGTACAAATCGGAGATAATTGTGTAGCCGGTATCGGCACCACCATCGCCGGAGAATGTACCTTGGATGATTGTGTCATCCTGAGTGGCAATGTTACCCTCCATCAATATTGTCATGTGGGACAATGGACATTGGTACAGAGCGGTTGCCGTATTTCAAAAGATGTGCCCCCATACAGCATTATGGCCGGTAACCCGGTAGAATATCACGGAGTAAATGCCGTAGTATTGCAACAACATAAAAATACGAGCGAAAGAGTTCTACGCCACATAGCCAATGCTTATCGCCTGATCTATCAGGGAAACTTCAGCCTGCAGGATGCAGTGCAAAAAATTATAGACCAGGTTCCCATGAGCGAAGAGATAGAGAATATAGTGGCTTTTGTCAAAGAGTCTAAGCGTGGAATCGTAAAATAGAAACCATTCTCTGCTTATAAAAGAAGGTGTAGCCATCTCAGAAAGAAGGCTACACCTTTTTTAGTAGTATCGAGGCCCTTTAGAGGCAGGTTCATCACAGACTATTCAAATTCCAACGTACCGAAGAAGTCGGGACGGTGAAAATCCGGCTTTTCTATTTTGATCGGATTCCATGAGAGGAAATGCGGAGTTTGCAGTTCGTCGCCACATTTATAGAAGTTGGCTGTGATTGTTTTCCCGTCCAAAGAGGTAATGTGATGTTTGAAGAAAGCTGTATATGGAATCACCAATGCCACCTCCCAGTTGCACTCACCGATACGTTCATCGAAAGGCTGGCGTCCCAGACTGGCCCAACGTTTCACCTGATCTGTCACTTCCCGAGAAGCGCGTTCACGGTTGTTGCGTTCTGCTCCTGCACCAATAAGAATGGTTCCGATACAGTTGCATTCGATGTTATAATAGATACCGTCACCGGCAGGTACAGAGAAAAACTCCACACAGGAATCAGTCCATACGGAGCCATCGTCTTCTCCATACTTGGCCCGTACACTGGCCTCTTTTACATTGAAGTGTAACAAAACAGCATCATCGCTATGTGCTATACGGAACTCCACTTTCGGACGATAAGGGTAGGCTTCCCAATTCACATTATCAATGGGTTGGAAACCGATCTTTTCTTTATCCAGTAATTCGGGAAGTGCATCGACCTCCACATTAGCAATACTGATCTTCTTTACTTTCATGGTCTATTCTATTTTTATCTTGCAAAAATATATACTTTATTTCAGTATTCCGTTCTCCATCCGATGCTATTTTACAACCTTTCCCGAAAACGTTTACTTTCGGATCTCCTTTTTTATGGTCAGTCAGATGATTTCCTTACCTTTGCAGCGTGAAACAACCACTTTGCATTGATTTAAGATAATAACTTCAACGGGTAAATCCCTAATGTATCTAACAAATAACACAAAAAATGAAGAAGCATCTGATTTTATCTGCTTGCCTGATAATGGCAATAAGCAGTTTTGCTCAAAAAAAGGACTTTAGTTATAAGTTTTACGGACAGATTCGCACAGACCTTTATTACAACAGTCGTGCCAACGAAGAGACAGTAGACGGATTGTTTTACATGTACCCCAAAGACGAAGTATTCGATAGCAATGGCAGAGATTTAAATGCAACTGCCAACGGTAGCTTTTACACCCTATATACCCGCCTGGGATTGGATGTAAAGGGACCTAAACTGGGACGCGCCATGACTTCCGCCAAAGTGGAAGCAGACTTCCGCGGTTCAGGTACTTCTTACTCTACTATACGCTTGCGTCATGCTTACCTGAACCTGGATTGGGGACGTTCGGCTCTTTTGCTCGGACAAACCTGGCATCCGCTCTTCGGTGACGTATCACCTCAAATCCTGAATCTTTCGGTCGGAGCACCTTTCCAACCGTTCAGCCGTGCTCCACAAATTCGTTACCGCTATACACACAAAGGGTTCCAACTGACGGGAGCAGCTATCTGGCAATCACAGTATCTGTCACAAGGTATTGTCGGTAAAAGTCAGACTTATATAAAGAACAGTTGTGTTCCTGAGTTCTATCTGGGACTCGACTATAAAGCCAATGGATGGATAGCCGGAGCAGGAATCGAACTGCTCTCTCTGAAGCCTCGTACAGAGTCTAAAGTAGAGGACCAAGTCTATAAAGTGAACGAGCGCATCACCACCCTGTCTTACGAAGGTCATGTGAAGTATAGCAATAAAGATTGGTTTGTAGGTGCTAAAACCGTATTAGGCTCCAACCTGACACAAACCTCCATGCTGGGAGGATTCGGAATCAAATCCATCGATAATCGGACCGGAGAACAAAAGTATACACCGATCCGGGTATCCAGTTCATGGCTGAACGTAGTATACGGACAGAAATGGAAACCGGGTATCTTCCTGGGATATGTCAAGAATATGGGAACAAGCGATGCCCTGGCATCCAATCAAGTATACGGAACAGGAACCAATGTGGACCAAGTGGTGACAGCCGGTGCTGAACTGACCTATAATGTCAACCACTGGAAGTTTGGAGTGGAATATACCTATACTTCCGCCGCTTATGGCTCACTGTATCTTAAAAACGGTAAAATCATCGATACACACTCCGTTGGTAACAACCGCATCGTAGGTGTAGCCATGTTTATGTTCTAAAAACAGATGAATACATTACCTATCCACCTCGCTCCGCTGCAAGGTTATACCGAAGCAGCCTATCGCAATGCCCATGCCGCCGTTTTCGGCGGTGTGGATGTCTATCATACTCCTTTCGTACGAATAGATCGGGGAGAATTCCGCCATAAGGATGTACGGGATATTCTTCCCGAAAACAACCGGGTTCCTCACCTCATTCCACAACTTATAGCCTCCGAGATGGACAAAACAGAGCGAATAATCGCCCTTTTCATCGAACAAGGCTATCGGGAGATGGACATTAACCTCGGTTGCCCTTTCCCGATGTTGGCAAAACGGCAATGTGGATCGGGCATGCTGCCCCACCCTGATAAAGTGGAAACATTACTCAAACAGATCGAACAGTATCCCGATGTGAGCTTCTCAGTAAAAATGCGCTTGGGATGGAAAAAGCCGGATGAATGTTTGACCCTGTTGCCTCTATTGAATGCGGCTCCGCTGACCGAGATTATCGTTCACCCCCGCTTAGGTATCCAGCAATACAAAGGAGAAGTAAATATGGAGGGCTTTACAGCTTTCTACGAAGCATGCAGACATCCTGTTATCTACAACGGAGACATCCTGACCATAGAAGACATCCGGTGCATCACCGAAAAGTTTCCGAAACTTACCGGAGTGATGATCGGCCGCGGATTATTGGCAAACCCTGCATTGGGTTGGGAATATAAAGAAGGCAGGAAACTTATGCCTGAAGAATGGAGAGAAAAGTTGAGAGCACTGCACACAGCCGTTTTCCAACACTATGAGACACAGATACAAGGTGGCGAAGCACAACTGGTGACTAAGATGAAAACGTTCTGGGAGTATCTGGCCCCACAAATAGACCGAAAGAGCTGGAAAGCTATCCATAAAAGCACTACGCTTGCCAAATACAACATTGCCGTCCGTTCGGCATTTTGATAAAAAATGTAATTCACCACAGAGTAACACAGAGTTTCACTGAGTGAGCCTCATCCATTAATAACTAATGATAGTTATCTGTGTTACTCTGTGGCAAATACGAATTTTGATACATCCCTCTTAAATTGACGCACCGGTATCCGAAAAAAGGGAGAGCCCTCTTAGCCCTTCTCTCCCACCGTTTTTTACGTTCCTACGGATGCAATTCTTTGAAAGTGTCGTTTTCTTCTTTCACTTGTTTCACAGTTTCGTTCAGATCGTCAATCGGAAGGTCGTATCCATACCATCCGGTATAGCAATCGGTCACGTACCACTTACCATCAATCAAGTCGAAGATCACACGAAGATCTACTTCCGACTCTTCATATCCGGCTTCAAACTCTTTATGTGTCGGTTCGTTTACCGTAAACTTAGAAACATAAATTCCTCCTTCTTCCTGAGTGATGCGTTCCTCTTTCAGAGTCTCGGCATCCAGCAACGGCCATTTTTCCTGAGTAAAGGGGAAGGTCTTTTCACTATTCCCATCGTCCGTCATCAAGGTGATGGGAGTTTTCAACGGAAACTTGACACGGGTATACTGGAAAGAAGCACTTGAGGTGAATTTCTTCAGAAACGACTGGAAGGTCTCCTCAGCCGTCTCCGCAGCAACATCACTCTCTGCCTTCGCTTTCGAAGTATTTCCACAGGAAATAAAGCAAATACCCCCTATCAGGGTAAGCATAAACAGACAAAGCACAAATCTTTTCACTTTCATAACGAATGGATTTAGAACGGGGAATCTCACCCCGCATTTTCAGCGGGCAAAGATAATATATCTTCCTAATATCCAACTCGGAGGGACAGAATTATTTATGTCTCAGATACTCATAGCCGAAACGGCAATAAAGACACTTCTTCTTATCGCAATATTCTTTCTGCAATTGTAACAACGCCTGGCTATCTGCCGCTGTCTGAACCGGAATGCCGGCTCCGCTCCACATACGGGTAACATAATTATTTTCAGCTTTCAGTTCTTCAAGTAATGAGGCCGCACGCTCACACAGCCGTTCGTCGGCTTTATGCAGGCCATATGCATACAGAAAAGGAATGACCGTATTGATAATGATCAGCTCCTTTGCACCGGCACCAATACTTTTCTCTCTCCGTGGGGAGGATTTGCCAAACATGAAATGTTCTTCCCAATAAGCAGAAGTGTGACCGGCAAAAATATGTTTCAGATCTTTCAGAGTCTCCGCTTCCATGACCCGTGAAAACAAAGAGCGTTCTCTGTAATAAAGTGAAGCTAATTGTGCCAGTCTCACATGGGGAAAGTTACCCGGACGAAGACGGAGGAAACGCCACAAAGAGGGATTCATCACCGGAGGAAGTTCAAACTTGTGTTGCAAATAACGGAATTCTTTCTGCATCCAACTGAAATAATCGTCGGCGGATTCTCCCTCCAACAAACCGGCTTGTCCGAAGAAGAAAGCTTCCACCTGTGTCAGATCGTCACGATGCTTATCAATGGCACGAAACGAGAGCAGATTTGCCCAAGTCTCAAAAGCATCTCCATTCAGCCCGAATCCGAAATTACGTGCCAACGTGATGAAAAAAGCATCTTCCCAATGCTGATTGCAACGTTGGAGTCGCCGAGTTATGGTTCGGTTCTTCTGATCAAAGCGCTCTGTCTGTAAAGCGGTCAGCCAGGAGTGAATCGTTAATTTAGGAAGGGTTTCCAGAATGGAATAGCAAGGCGGGTGTATATCTGCCCGGCAAAGCTCATCATAATGCTCTTTCACCTGTTCGGGGCAAGGTAACCGGAGTTGCGGAACCGGTTCCCCATTGGAACGATATATCTCGCAATCGATCTCTGTGACAATGTGCAGAATCACTGAGTCATACGCTATGTCACGGTCATGTCCGTGACGAAACCAATCAGAAGAAGCAGTATGTATTTCGACATTACCTACCCAAAGCGTACCACCGATTTTTAGTTTGGCATTAAAAAAATCGGGGCCGGAATCAGAATTCGGCAATCCGGTATCAATCACTTCAACAGGCAGCCCGGTGGTTGTTTGCAGTTCATGGAGAGGGAAGATTTTGTGTTTCCACACATAGTGCAGGAGTTGTTCCATTGTTAACAAGACGTTAATGTGCTCGACAAATGTAATAAAAATCTTATCTTTGCGACTAATATTTTGGATATAAAGTCTATAAAGTCAGTAAAACAATGAAAATAGCATTAATAGGTTACGGAAAAATGGGCAAAGAAATCGAAAAGGTTGCCCTCAGTCGCGGACACGAAATTGTCAGCATTATCGACATCAACAACCAGGATGATTTCGAATCCGAAGCGTTCAAATCGGCAGATGTGGCCATTGAATTCACTAATCCCATGGTAGCCTACAGCAATTATATGAAAGCTTTCAAAGCAGGTGTAAAGTTGGTTTCGGGCAGTACCGGATGGATGGCAGAGCACGGTGACGAAGTAAAAGAACTGTGTAACAAAGGTGGAAAGACCTTATTCTGGTCATCTAATTTCAGTTTGGGAGTAACTATCTTCTCGGCTGTCAACAAGTATCTGGCTAAGATAATGAACCAATTCCCCGCCTATGACGTAACCATGAGCGAAACCCACCACGTACACAAGCTCGATGCACCAAGCGGAACAGCGATCACACTGGCAGAAGGAATCCTTGAAAATATGAAACGCAAAAGCGTCTGGGTAAAAGAGGAAGCACATGCAACCAATGAATTGCCGATCCACTCTATTCGCGAAGGAGAAGTATTCGGTATCCATACCATCCGCTATGACTCCGAAGCAGACAGTATCTCCATCACCCACGATGCCAAAAACCGGGGAGGTTTCGCATTGGGAGCCGTATTGGCGGCTGAGTATACAGCAGCCCATGAAGGCTATCTGGGTATGAGTGATTTATTCCCATTCTTAAAAGATTAACATCATGAGAAAAGCAACACGTACTCAATGGATAAAGTGTTCCATTGCCATTCTTTTGTATCTGATATTCCTGATTTGGGTGAAAAGCTGGTGGGGACTGATCGTAGTTCCTTTCATCTTCGACATCTACATCACCAAAAAGATTCCCTGGTCGTTCTGGAAGAAATCTAAAAACCCGACGGTCCGTAGTGTGATGAGTTGGGTAGATGCCATCGTTTTCGCTTTGGTAGCAGTATATTTCGTAAACATCTATGTTTTTCAGAATTATCAGATCCCATCATCGTCACTGGAAAAATCGCTGCTGGTTGGAGACTTCCTCTACGTGAGCAAAATGAGTTACGGCCCCCGTGTGCCGAACACACCGCTATCAATGCCCTTGGCACAACATACATTGCCGATTCTGAATACTAAATCCTATATTGAATGGCCGCAATGGAAATACAAACGTGTACCCGGATTCGGTAAAGTGAAACTGAATGACATCGTAGTGTTTAACTTCCCTGCGGGAGATACCGTCGCACTGAATTTCCAGGATGCAGACTTTTATACATTGGCGTACAACATCGGAAAGCAGATTTACCCGAACCCGATCGACATGGACAGCCTGACTCGGGAGCAGCAGAAGACAGTGTATGATTTA
Organism: Bacteroides fragilis NCTC 9343; assembly: GCF_000025985.1. Taxonomy (NCBI): domain Bacteria; kingdom Pseudomonadati; phylum Bacteroidota; class Bacteroidia; order Bacteroidales; family Bacteroidaceae; genus Bacteroides; species Bacteroides fragilis. Next base: position 152,877 of record NC_003228.3, on the reverse strand, counting down.
TACTATAATGCCGGTCGGAAAGAGATACTGTCAAACCCTCAACGATATGGTAAAGTTGTTACCCGTCCGGTAGACCGCCGGGAGAACTATGTAAAACGTTGTGTAGGACTTCCGGGAGATACACTCCAGATTATCAACGGTCAGGTTATGATTGATGGCAAGGCCATTGAAAACCCGGAAAACTTGCAATTCAACTATTTTGTGCAAACTACCGGCCCGTACATCACGGAAGAAATGTTCCGCGAACTGGGTATCAGCAAAGCCGACCAAAGACTAACTCCCGAAGGAGCAGGCTATGAAGAGGGACTGATTGAGCTGGGATTGGACGGACGAAATGCCCAAGGTGGACTGAATCCTGTTTATCATCTTCCGTTAACGAAGAAGATGTATGACACTCTATCCGGTAACAAAAAATTAGTCGGTAAGATTGTAATAGAACCGGAAGAATACTCCGGAGAAGTGTATCCCCTGAATTTAAATACCCATTGGAATCGTAGTGACTACGGCCCTATCTGGATTCCGGCAAAGGGTGCCACCATCACACTGACCCCGGACAATCTGCCCATTTATGAACGGTGTATCACTGCTTATGAAGGCAATAAACTGGAACAGAAAGAAGACGGAATCTACATCAACGGTGTGAAGACAAACCAATACACTTTCCAGATGGATTATTATTGGATGATGGGCGATAACCGTCATAATTCCGCCGACTCTCGCTATTGGGGATTCGTACCGGAAGATCACGTAGTAGGTAAACCGATCGTCGTATGGTTATCATTAGATAAAGACCGTAACTGGTTCGATGGTAAAATCCGCTGGAACCGCATCTTTAAGTGGGTAGACTGAGTAATCAATGGGAAAGGGACTCAAATGGATTATAGCTTTTGCCGGAGCAATGGTCATCGTACTGTTGCTCCGCGGCTTTGCTTTTACCTCATGCCTGATACCTTCGGCGGGTATGGAGAATTCCCTTTTTCAGGGTGAACGTATTCTGGTAAATAAATGGAGCTACGGACTTCGTGTACCCTATATGTCATTATTCTCCTACCACCGCTGGGGAGAAAGTCCCATACATAAAGACGACATCGTCGTATTCAATAACCCTGCGGGTATCAAAGAACCCGTTATAGACCGAAGAGAGATTTATATAAGCCGATGCATCGGTGTACCGGGGGATACGTTACTTATCGATTCACTCTTCAACGTGGTCGACCGTAGCACACAACTCGGACCGGACCGGAAACAACTATATACGTATCCGCAAACCAAGGAACAGCAACTGGATTCATTGCTTTCTATTCTTTCTATTGGCCCTAATGAACTGATGGGACAACACGAAGGAAAAAATGTACGGAGCTTCAGCCGCTATGAGTATTATTTGCTCGATCAGGCTATGAACGGGAAAAGCTGGATACAGCCTTTACAACAAAGCTTACAGGAAGAAGCTAAACCACTTATTGTTCCGGGTAAAGGAAAAGCAGTCCGGGTATATCCGTGGAACCGGACATTGTTACGAAACACGCTGGTACTGCATGAGGGTAAACAGGCGGAGATCCGAAACGATACGCTCTACATCGAAGGACGTCCTTCACAACATTGTTATTTCACCAAAGATTATTACTGGATGGCTTCCAATAATTCGGTAAATCTTTCCGATTCCCGCCTGTTCGGTTTCGTACCGCAGGATCATGTCATTGGAAAAGCTTCACGAATCTGGTTCTCAAAAACAGACCATACGGGAATCTTTAGCGGATACCGCTGGGAACGATTCTTCCAACCGGTAAAATAGTTCGTATCCCCGGATAACAAATTATATAATAACAATCAAGTAATCACTAATCATCAATTACCAATGAAAGTTGCCTATCTTTCTTCTGCCTATCTGGCTCCTGTAGAATACTACAGCAAATTGTTGAACTACGATAAAATATTCATCGAACAACACGACCATTACATGAAGCAGACCTACCGGAACCGTTGTACCATTGCCGGACCGGAAGGCGAACTGGCACTTTCTATCCCCATCGTAAAACCGGAAGAGCCTAAATGCCCGATGAAAGATATCCGGATTTCGGATCATGGGAATTGGAGGCATCTACACTGGAATGCAATAGAGTCGGCCTATAACAGTACTCCATTTTTTGAATATTACAAAGATGATTTTCGCCCGTTCTATGAGAAAAAATATGAATTTCTGACGGACTTCAACGAAGAATTATGCCGACTGGTTTGCGAACTGATAGATATACAGCCTGCCATTGAACGGACGAAAGAATATAAAACAGACTTTGCCCCGAACGAAATCGATTTTCGCGAAGCGATCCATCCCAAGAAAGATTTTCACCGGACAGATCCGGAATTTATCCCTCAGCCTTACTATCAGGTATTCGAAGCCCGCTACGGTTTTCTACCCAACCTGAGCATCATCGACCTTCTGTTTAATATGGGACCGGAAAGCCTGCTGATACTGCAGAAAACATGTGCCGATTCTCAATAAAAGGGAGCGATCCCCTTGAATTTCCCTCTTTTTTTAAACCATCCCATCAACTTTATAGCTATATTTGCGCTCTGCGTGTGCGATAACGAAGCCACAAGACAAGAAGTCTAACCTTTAAAAGCAATAGTATGGCAAACTTATTTAGTGTAAAGGACAAAGTAGTAGTCATTACCGGTGGAACGGGAGTATTAGGAAAAGCAATTGCAGCCCACCTGGCAGAAGAAGGTGCCAAAGTCATTCTCCTCGGACGTAAAACCGAAGTGGGTAATAAGATTGTAGAATCAATTCGTACCCAAGGAGGTGAAGCGCTGTTTCTGACAACCGATGTACTCGACCGGAAGATACTTGAACAGAACCTGGCGGATATACTGAAAGCTTATGGGCGGATAGATGCATTACTCAATGCGGCAGGAGGCAATATGCCGGGAGCTACGATCTCACCTACAGGCGATATCTTTGACCTGAAAATAGATGAATTCCAGAAAGTATTGGATCTGAACCTGACCGGTACGATACTGCCGACACAAGTATTCCTGAAACCCATGGTGGAGCAAAGAGCGGGCGCTATCGTCAATTTCTCCTCCATGGCTGCTTTCCGCCCTTTGACGCGTGTGGCCGGCTATGCCGCTGCCAAGGCCGGGATCTCCAATTTCACCGCATTTATGGCCACGGAGATTGCCAAAAAGTTTGGTGAAGGAATCCGTATAAATGCCATCGCCCCGGGATTCTTCCTGACAGAACAGAATCGTGCACTACTAACCAATCCGGACGGCACCTATACACAACGGGGACAAGACGTAATCCGTCAAACGCCATTCGGGCGTATGGGACGTGCCGAAGAGTTATGCGGAACAATTCAATACCTCATCAGCGACGCAGCAAGCTTTGTAACGGGTACAGTGGCGGTAGTGGATGGAGGATTCAATGCCTTTGCGATGTAAAGAAAGTCTAACTTCTGATCCCACACATATCTGAAAAGGGAAGAGACAGAACAGACACACTGACTGATTAAACCAACCTCAAATAAAAACAGACTTATGAATCAACCAGATATCATGACTTTACCAAAAGACAAACTCTTTTTATCCGAACAAACCTGGCGTTGGTACGGACCGGACGATCCTGTCAGCCTTTGGGATATTAAACAAGCCGGAGCTACGGGTATTGTTAACGCTTTACACCACATTCCCAACGGTGAAGTGTGGACCGTCGAAGAAATTATGAAACGAAAGGAACTGATCGAATCTGTCGGCCTGAAATGGTCGGTAGTAGAGAGTGTCCCGGTACACGAACATATCAAAACCCAGACTGGCAACTTTCGGAAATACATCGAGAATTATAAAGAAAGTTTGCGTAACTTGGGACAATGCGGCATCCATATCGTTACTTACAATTTTATGCCTGTGCTCGACTGGACTCGTACGGATCTTGCCTATACCCTCCCCGATGGCTCCAAAGCCCTGCGTTTTGAACGCGCCGCCTTCATAGCTTTTGATCTTTTCTTACTGAAACGGCCGGGTGCCGAAACCGAATACACAGATGAAGAAAAAACGAAAGCGAGAATCCGGTTTGAACAGATGGACGAAAAGGAGAAACAGCTCCTTGTCCGTAATATGATTGCCGGGCTTCCCGGTTCGGAAGAAAGCTTCACATTGGAGCAATTTCAGCATGAATTGGACCGATACAGAGGCATCGATGCAGAAAAGTTACGCACCCACTTAATCTATTTCCTCAAAGAAATAACTTCGACGGCAGACGAAGCCGGTGTGAAGCTGGTTATCCACCCGGACGATCCTCCTTGCTCCATTCTCGGTTTGCCACGCATCATGAGCTGTGCAGAAGATTTTCAGGCACTGATCGATGCCGTCCCTAACGAATCGAACGGACTCTGCCTTTGTACCGGATCACTCGGTGTAAGCTGTGCCAATGACTTGGAAGGTATGATGAGACGGTTCGGAGACCGGATCAACTTTGTCCATTTCCGAAGTACCCAACGGGATGCTGAAGGTAATTTCTACGAAGCCAATCACCTGGAAGGAGACGTGGACATGTATCACGTCATGAAAGCCTTCCTGGAGTTACAACAGAGAAGAAAAGTATCGATCCCCATGCGCCCGGACCACGGACACCAGATGGTGGATGACCTTAAAAAGAAAACGAACCCGGGATACTCCTGCATAGGACGCCTGCGAGGACTTGCCGAGTTAAGGGGATTGGAAATGGGAATTGCAAAGTCAATCTTTTAAAATCCGAAAGCTACAACAGCCAACTTCTTTATCCGGTACAAATACAGATTCCACAGATTAACACAGATTCCCCAATAGGACAATCAATCTCTGCTAATCTGTGGAATCAATAGTATATCGACAAATATACAAGGTTTGTACAAGGGTCAGCCGACTTGCTGCCTGTACACCTCCTCCTTGATTCTTTCTACCTGCTCAGCCAACCGGGGAGAATCTTCACTTCCCATAATCCAAAGCGGACAAGCATCTTCCAACGCATGATAAGAAGGCTGCACATAAGTTTTATCCAGCACTTCATATCCATTACGCCGGTAGTAATTCACACGACGGGTAGTCATTTCATCTTCTGTAGGTTCTACTTCGAGCAGGCGTACCCCTTTCAGGTGTTCAGCCACATAATCAAGCACTTGCTGCCCTATCTTTTTATTCCGCATCTCAGGGAATACAGCCAAATGTTCCAGATAGTAGAAGTCACCCATATCCCAATATACAAACATTCCACTCAATTCTCCATCACATTCAATAGCATTGAAATACATTGGGGCATGGTTCTCAATCATTCGCTTCAACTGCCCGATTTTTCTTCTCTCACTTTCGGGAAAAGACTCCTCGTACAAAGGAATCAAACGGTTCAGACGTGAATCGTCAGCACTCGTAATACGGATTAATGTCATCATAAATTCTATGTTTTCGAGCAAAGATAAGCTGAATAAGCCGGAAGACAGCGGTCTTTAAACATTTTTACGCAATCTTTTTAAGCAGAAGATATGCAGGCATTATTCACCGACGGACATCCCCCGACAGGTTCAATCCAATACTATTAAAAATAATTAATAAGCGAGAAAAAGCAGAGTCACCCGGACCAAAAAGCCATATTAATCCATACATTTGCCGCCAATTATGGCAGCATACATCAAACTACTAATGTTATGCCTGTTGTTTTTGGTATTCGGTACCCAGAAAAGCAGTGCTCTACAGCCCGTAAATAACGGGGTGGCGGTCACTACTGCCGTAAAAAGCCACACTCACAATGTTCCCTCTTTTGATAACTCCGGTCACGATCTGTTTGACTTCAATCAGGGGATACTGCTTAAGAAATCGGTTTCGGATTCAGCCAATCCGTATAAACAGGGCAATAACTTCCATCCCGCTATCAAGACGGATGCTCAGAGACCGATAACATTCAAAGAAGATACTTCTACCTATACCCTCCGTAACAGAGTTAAGCCTGCACAAAAATACGATGTATTTGCGCTCAGGCATATCCTTATTTAGCACTTTCTGCATCACGGCTCTATAGGTTCATATACAGCCCGCACCAGGATGTTTTTTTAGTTTATATATTCCAAGGTCAGAGAGTGCATCGTAAAGATTTATATAAGTATTAATTGTGTGTCTAATAGTAATGTCAATCCTCAGATGCACCCTCTTCCTTTTTTCTTATCTGTAAATCAGTGTAGAGAGATATTCCTCTGCAAACATTTCATTGGCTACCTCCAACAGTCCTTCTGCCGTCAAGGCTTCGATACGCCGGAAAACAGATTCGGATGATTCATACTTATTGTAATGCAGAAAAGTCTTCGCCATTCCCAGCGCATTGTTTTCGTTATTATCGGAAGCGACCCCGATCTGGCCGATCAGTTGCTTTTTGGCAGCCATCAATTGCGAAGAGGTCATCTTCACATCACGCATCCGTTTCAGCTCCTTGTAAGTCAGTTTCAGACAAGTATCCACATCCTCCGGATCGGTACCGAAATAAATGCAGAAAGCCCCCGTATCGGTATATGACGTTAAGTTGGACTCCACCGTATAGACCAGTCCCCTGCGTTCGCGCAGAGAGACATTCAGACGACTGTTCATCCCCGGACCACCCAGAATATTATTCAGCAGATACAATGCGGTACGCTTGTCATCATAGGCATTATATCCCCGACTGCCAATCATCACATGTGCCTGATGGGTCTCCTTGTGAACAACCAACTGCTCGGGTACATAAAGCGGAGGTATCGTACGCTGATTCTCAACCGTAACCAACGGAAGATCCACTAACAGCTTCTCCACCTGACGGACTATTTTCTGAAAATTGAAATCACCCAGGACAAAGAATACCATATTGGAGGGTTGATAAAACCGGGAAGTAAAAGCCATGGCATCCTCGCTCCGGAATTTCTTCAGCAGATCGGGTCTGCCCAGGATATTACGTCCTAACGGATGATTGCGAAAGATCATATCTTCAAAGTCATCAAAAATCAATTCCGAAGGAGTGTCTTCGTACGACTGTATTTCATCGATAATCACCTCTGTCTCTTTTTCGATTTCGTTCTGCGGAAAGGTGGAATGGAAAACGATATCCGCCAGCAGTTCCAGTGCCCTTCCGAAGTGCTCAGTCAGAAATGCCGAATAGATCACAGTTTCCTCTTTATTGGTATACGCATTCAGATCGCCACCCACATTCTCCATGCGGTTCAGGATATGCCAAGCCTTCCGTTTCCGGGTACCTTTAAAAATAAGATGCTCTACAAAGTGAGCCATTCCTTGTTCATTTTCGGCCTCATCACGGGTTCCGGCATCTACGGCAAATCCGCAATAAGCCACCTTCGAAGAAGAGGGTTCATGAATAATGCGAAGTCCATTGGACAGGGTATGTATATTATATTGCATTTCTGCACGGGTACTTAACTGCTTCATTCTTACTATTAAGTTAGGTTGAGGACACAAAAATACAATAAAACTTATTGTCGTTTATAGAAAATTGCAGATATTTGTAAGCTATAACATCAATAACCCTTATGGAGAAGATAGGAATTTTCTGTTCCGCATCCGGCAGCATCGACCCGATATACTTCGATGCCGCCCATCAGATTGGCGAATGGATGGGGAAAAACGGCAAGACACTTATCTATGGTGGTGCCAACCTCGGACTCATGGAATGCGTGGCCAAAGCAGTCAAAGAAAACGGGGGACATGTCATCGGTGTAGTACCTTCCAAACTGGAAGAAAACGGCAAAGTAAGTACATACCCCGATGAGATAATCGCCACACACGACCTGAGCGACCGCAAGGATATCATCCTGCAACAATCGGATGTATTGGTGGCCCTTCCCGGCGGCATAGGCACGCTGGATGAGGTATTTCATGTCATGGCAGCCGCTTCCATCGGCTATCATCAGAAGAAAGTGATCTTCTACAATGCAGATGGTTTCTACAACCCACTGCTCGCCGTGCTCAGCGAATTACAGGCAAGAGGATTCACCCGTCACCCTCTGTCCTCCTATTATGAAGTAGCAAACACATTTAATGAATTAACAATTAAGATATAATGATTGAATCTATTCAAGAACTCCTGCAAAAGGAAGCACAAGCTGTGCTGAATATTCCTGTGACTGATGCCTACGAAAAGGCCGTTGAATTAATAGTGGAACAAATACACAGAAAAAAAGGCAAACTTGTAACTTCCGGCATGGGTAAAGCCGGACAAATAGCGATGAACATCGCCACTACGTTTTGTTCGACCGGAATTCCCTCTGTCTTCCTGCACCCCAGCGAGGCACAACACGGCGATCTGGGCATCCTGCAAGAGAACGACCTGTTATTATTGATTTCAAATTCAGGTAAAACCCGTGAAATCGTAGAGTTAACCCAGCTGGCCCACAACCTGAATCCGGGTCTGAAATTCATTGTCATCACCGGCAATCCGGACAGTCCGCTTGCCAGCGAATCGGATGTATGCCTGAGCACAGGACATCCTGCCGAAGTTTGTACCCTGGGGATGACTCCGACCACTTCGACTACGGTAATGACCGTCATCGGCGATATTCTCGTAGTGCAAACCATGAAAAGGACCGAATTTACTATTGAAGAATACTCCAAACGCCATCACGGTGGCTACTTGGGCGAAAAATCAAGAAAACTATGCGTAAAGTAATCGGCATCGGAGAGACTATACTCGATATCATCTTCCGAAACGACCAGCCTTCGGCAGCCGTTCCCGGAGGCTCTGTATTCAACGGCATCGTTTCTTTGGGACGCATGGGAGTCAATGTATGCTTCATCAGTGAAACAGGGAATGACCATGTAGGAAACATCATTCTGCAATTCATGCGTGACAATCACATCCCGACGGATCACGTCAACGTGTTTCCGGACGGCAAATCGCCCGTATCCCTGGCTTTCCTCAACGAACACAGCGATGCAGAATATATCTTCTATAAAGACTACCCAAAACAGCGGCTGGACGTTTTATTCCCGTCCATCAATGAAGACGACATCATTGTCATCGGTTCATATTATGCTCTCAATCCGGTATTGCGTGATAAGATATTGGAGCTGCTGGACATAGCAAAAGAAAAAAGAGCGATTGTATACTACGATCCCAATTTCCGATCCTCACACAAGAATGAAGCGATGAAACTGGCTCCGACCATTATCGAGAACCTGGAATATGCCGACATTGTAAGAGGTTCTTTGGAAGACTTCTATTATATGTACGGAATCAAAGACGTAGAAAAAATCTACAAGGACAAGATAAAGTTCTATTGTCCGCTCTTCCTTTGCACAGCCGGAGCCGAAAGAATCTCACTGCGTACGAACGCAATATCCAAAGAGTATCCTGTCGCGCCATTAGAGGCAGTCAGCACTATCGGTGCAGGAGACAATTTTAATGCCGGGCTGATCTACGGCATGCTAAAGTACGACGTCCGGTACCGTGACTTGCAACACCTGAGTGAAGAGACCTGGGATAAAGTGATACAATGCGGACAAGACTTTGCAGCCGAAGTCTGCAAAAGTTTCAACAACTCCATATCCGGGGAGTTTGCGGCCAACTACCGTTGAAAGCAATAAGCTACGGGCTACAAACTGCGAATGAATGTACAGTCATCCGGCACGGTTACCTGTAGCTTGTAGCCTGCAATTCGTAGCTAATTACTATTAACGTTGCCTAATTATCGCAAAGTAATTATACCATGTAACGAGAATTCCTATCTTTGCAATCAGTGCTTTCAGACAAATACAAACTATGTACAAGAACCTGTTCAATTTACTAACTATTTTACTTATTCTGCCTTCGTGCACAGACATGTCTCCTAACATTTCGGTGGTTTGCGAAGAGAATAATATAGGAAACTGTATTCTTAAATGGGAAACGACTCCTCTCATCAAGGGGCAGGTGAAAGTATATACATCCGACAATCCGGAATTCATACCCGAAGATAATCCGGTTGCCATGGCCAATATCTCCGATGCGCGAATGACGATTGTGACCAACGATCCTTCCAGGCGCTCTTATTACATGCTGGTGTTCAACGATAAATACCGTGTGAAAGTGGCTCCCCGCAACGTGAATATGCCCGGCATTCAAAACTTCCGTGACTTGGGAGGTTACAAATCCGCCACCGGAAAGCATGTACGTTGGGGCAAGCTCTACCGTTCGGCACAGATAGACAGCCTGAATTGCTTTGCCCTCAGGAAACTGCAAAACCTGGGTATCAAGACCATTCTGGATCTGCGCTCCGAGAGCGAACTCCATAATACACCTCCCTTGCAAAAGGGATTCAATGTAGTACATATCCCCATCAACACGGGCGACATGGAACATATCCTGCACGGCATACAGCAAGAGAAGATCAAGACAGATACCATTTACCACATGGTAGAAGCGATGAATCGTGAACTGGTGGCAAAATACCAAAAGGAATATAAAGAGATTTTCGACATCCTGCTCGATAAAAACAGTTATCCGGTCGTGATTCACTGCTCGTCGGGAAAAGGACGGACAGGCATTGTATCCGCACTGATACTGGCCTCTTTAGATGTCAATGCAGATATCATTATGGAAGATTACCGTTTGAGCAACGATTACTTCAACATCCCCAAAGCCTCCAAATACGCCTATAACCTGCCGGTCAATTCACAGGAAGCCATCACCACCCTCTTTTCGGCAAAAGAAGACTTTCTCAATGCAGCCAAAGACGAGATAGAGCGGAAATACGGTGATGTACCCACCTATCTGCGAAAGGCAATCGGCCTTCAGTCCGAAGACATACACAGGCTACGCACCATCTTACTGGAATAACGCACTTTTTGTTCATCATTATTTATTGTTATCATTCATTATTCACAATTAATGCGTATCTTTGCACCCGAAAATAAAGATATACAGAGATTTAATGAAGACATTTGAAGAGCTTGGCGTTTCTCCGGAGATACGTAAAGCTATTGAAGAGATGGGATACGAGAATCCCATGCCGGTACAGGAGGAAGTGATTCCATACCTATTAGGAGAGAATAATGATGTAGTAGCTCTTGCACAGACAGGGACGGGTAAGACCGCAGCGTTTGGCTTGCCCCTCATCCAGAAAATTAACGTAAAAAACAGAATACCTCAATCACTCGTTCTTTGCCCCACACGCGAGCTTTGCCTCCAGATAGCAGGCGACCTGAACGACTATTCCAAATACATCGACGGGCTGAAAGTATTGCCCGTATACGGCGGTTCATCCATCGACAGCCAGATACGCAGCCTGAAACGGGGTGTGCATATCATTGTTGCCACACCGGGGCGACTCCTCGACCTGATGGAACGCAAAACGGTATCTCTTGCCACTGTCACAAACGTAGTGATGGACGAAGCGGACGAAATGCTCAATATGGGCTTTACGGACAGTATCAATGCCATCCTGGCAGATGTTCCACAAGAACGTAACACACTGCTTTTCTCGGCCACTATGAGCCCGGAAATAGCCCGTATTTCGAAGAACTACCTTCACAATGCAAAAGAGATCACCATCGGACGCAAGAACGAAAGTACGAGCAACGTGAAGCATGTGGTCTATACCGTACATGCAAAAGATAAATACGCCGCCCTGAAACGCATCGTAGACTATTATCCGCAGATTTACGGTATCATCTTCTGCCGTACCCGCAAAGAGACACAGGAAATTGCCGATAAACTGATGCAGGAAGGTTATAACGCTGACTCGTTGCACGGAGAACTCTCACAGGCACAGCGTGACACGGTGATGCAGAAGTTTCGCATCCGCAACATCCAGATTCTGGTAGCCACCGATGTAGCCGCACGCGGACTGGACGTAGACGACCTGACACACGTCATCAACTACGGATTGCCGGACGATACGGAAAGTTATACGCACCGTAGCGGACGTACAGGACGTGCCGGAAAGACAGGTACATCCATCGCCATCATCAATTTGCGTGAAAAAGGAAAGATGCGCGAAATAGAACGCATCATCGGTAAGAAATTCATTGCCGGTGAAATGCCTACCGGTAAGCAGATCTGCGAGAAACAGCTTCTCAAAGTGATAGACGATCTTGAAAAAGTAAAGGTAAACGAGGAGGATATCAATGATTTCATGCCTGAGATTTACCGTAAACTGGAGTGGCTGAGTAAAGAAGACCTCATCAAGCGCATGGTATCGCATGAGTTCAACCGGTTTGTCGACTATTATCGCAACCGCGAAGAAATAGAGGTGCCGACTGATAGCCGCAGCGAACGCGCCGGAAAAAGCCGTGAAGGAAAAAGCAGCCGCCAGGCAGAACCGGGTTACACCCGCCTTTTCATCAATCTGGGTAAGATGGATAACTTCTTCCCTCACGAACTGATCACCTTGCTCAACAATAACACACGAGGAAGAGTAGAATTGGGACGCATCGACCTGATGAAGAATTTCTCGTTCTTCGAAGTGGAAGAGAAACAAGCACAAAACGTCGTAAAGGCGCTGAACCGGACAAACTGGAACGGACGTAAAGTCACAGTAGAGGTAGCCGGAGAAGAGGCATCTACAGAGCACAAAGGACGTGGAAAGCGGAATGAAGGTAACGATCAGGGTGGCAGAGGAAGAAGCAGCGCTCCATCTGCCGACCGCAAAGAGAGAGGCAAAGGCAGCAAAGACAGCAAACAAGCCGACAGCCGGAAAGGCAAAAAGCCAAGCCGTGAGGAACGGGGATATTCCGCAGCCCGCGGCCCCAAAGGCAAAGATGAATGGAAACAGTTCTTTAAAGATGCCGAACCCGACTTCAGCGAAGAAGGATGGGCAAGAAGAAAGCCTAAAAAGAGCTAAATACAAAAGGACAGGAAAAACGGCTGACGGACTTACAAAAGGATTCAAATAGCCGTTTCTGACCAACCTTCCCTCTTTATAAGATCACTCTTTCAGAGAGATCCCGAACGAAAGCCCGGCGCTTCATCCCACTCAGCTACCGTCTGAGTGAGACGGAGAGCCGGGCTTTCCCGTTCCGACAAGCAAGCTCCCGGATGAAATGCTTACTGCATTTACCCCAAAAGGTTACTGCATCGGGAGCAAATGCCTGCTGCATCGGAAGAAGAGACCCACTCTATCGGTACATTCTTCATAAAAGCTCCCGTTTCCGAGTCGGTTGGTATCCGAAGAGGAGCACGAACGAACTATCAAAAAGGCACTATATTTTTATCCGAAAGGTCTATTTGCTCACAGATCACCGCTTATAGCAAAAATCAGAAAGGAAACAGAAGAATTCTCAAGCATCGGATCCTTTCCCTGATGCAAAATCCAGCCATTTTTATTACCTCCACAGGAGAGAGGGCCGAAATAAACGATTCTGAATGGGTCGGAAAAGCAAAAAGTCAAAATGACAACATCCACCGCAGAGCAACAAAGAGTAAACCTGACCTATGGGTAACGAATGATATTTATCTGCGGAAAGCTGTGGAATCCGCAGTGAACACGAGTTGCGATCCCCCATAGTAAAAATCCTTCCCCTCTTTATTATTGTCTTTAAAAGTGCTACCTTTGCGTGAATTAAAAAAAACAGGTAATAGTTTTCGGGTATGAACAAATTGAATGGTTTCCTTTACGGTTTGCTGTCGTCGGCCTCTTTCGGCCTTATTCCTCTTTTCACGATCCCTGCCATGCGTGAAGGAATGAACTTCGAGTCCATTCTGTTCTACCGGTTCCTGTTTGCCTGCCTGGCATTGGGATGCATCCTATTGCTAGACAAGCAGTCTTTCCATATCAAGCGGAAAGAGATCCCGTCATTAATGTTACTTGCTTTTCTGTATCTGATGTCCGCAGTCTTTCTGTTCTGGGGATATAAATTTATGGCAAGCGGCGTAGCCACCACCATTCATTTCATGTATCCGGTATTGACCACTCTGATCATGATGATCTTCTTCCGCGAAAGGAAATCGACGTGGCGCTTCTTTGCTATCGCCCTCGCAGTGGTCGGTGTCTCCTGCCTCTCTTATGGCGACAGTTCGGGAGGAATTACCGCCCTCGGATTATTTATCGTCCTCCTGTCGGCTTTGGGATATGCACTTTATCTGGTTACGGTCAGCCAGCTCAAAATCGGACAGATGAAGGGATTACGGCTTACTTTCTATGTTTTCCTGTTCGGCACGCTCTTATTGCTGGCAGGCATAGGTACTACTACAGGCATACAAACCATCCCTGACTGGCACACGGGTGGAAACCTGGTACTCCTGGCACTGATCCCGACAGTGGTCTCCAACCTGGCATTGGTACGGGCGGTAAAAAGCATCGGCTCCACGCTCACTTCCGTACTTGGAGCCATGGAGCCGGTGACAGCTGTTTGTGTAGGTATCTTTATATTCGGCGAACCCTTTACCCAAAGCATCGGGATCGGTATTCTGCTGATTATTTCGGCAGTAATCGTTATTATACTGAAACGTTAGGAGGTATGTCGAAACCGTACCCTGCGTTATTCTGCGGTAAGTGATGCCCTCACCCCTCTATTTTCAGTTCTTGTATCAGATGGCTTGCTTTACCAAACTTCTCGATAATAAAGAGCATATAACGCACATCGACCCCAATGCAGCGTTGCACATCGGGCTCGAAAACAATATCACTGCTCATGGCTTCCCAGTTTCCATCGAACGCCAATCCCAGCAATTCGCCTTTGCCATTGAACATGGCGCTGCCGGAGTTTCCACCTGTGATGTCGTTGTTTGAGATAAAGCAGACATTCATGTCTCCCTTCGTATCGGCATAACGCCCGAAATCACCCGATGACAGCAGGGACAGCACCTCGGGTTGCACGGCAAAGTCGGGATCGCCGCTGTGCTCTTTTACCTTCTCGAAAATACCCTTCACCGTAGTGTAATAGCCATAATCAGCCCCATCGTAAGGTGAATAACTGCCAATGGTACCGAAACTCAACCGCATGGTAGAATTGGCATCGGGATAGAAATTACGGTCGGCATACATCCGTCTCATGGCAGCATTGAACTCACGTTCGTCCTTCTCTATATTGTCGGAAGCCTCAGCCATCTGACTACGCATATCGAAGAGCTTTACAATGAGA
The DNA here is from genome assembly GCF_000025985.1 of Bacteroides fragilis NCTC 9343. Classification (NCBI taxonomy): domain Bacteria; kingdom Pseudomonadati; phylum Bacteroidota; class Bacteroidia; order Bacteroidales; family Bacteroidaceae; genus Bacteroides; species Bacteroides fragilis. The sequence continues at coordinate 137,814 of NC_003228.3, read as the reverse complement.
TCGATGCCCAGCGAGACTGCAGGATCATCGATCATGTGGAAAGTTGTGTCACGCTCCAGAAAACGCTTCAAGCCGCGGGGGGAGGTAAGTTCCGAATGAGCATACAACGTGTCGACATACATCTGTTCATTGCCTCCGTAAAGTGTATCTATGGTCTGATAAAGATCGGGCAGATAAGCCTTATCCACTTTGCTCCGATACTCCTTCAGCATGGCCACAAACACCTCCTTATCGATGGAAACGTCATAATTTGCATACTTATCGAGTAATTTCTGGAGCTGGGCCACGACCTGTTTCTGTTCCGCCTCAAAATCAAAATTGAGGATAGTCAACGCAAATTGCACCAGCTCGGGACCATTGATAAATGACTCCCCGAAATAAGACATCGCCCGGTTCACCTCCTTGCGGTCCTTATAATTCAGTTCGAGCGACGACATCAGATGCAACAGTTTCTCACGTTCTGCCGGAGTCTTCTGAATCCACTGCCGGAGTGCTTCTTCCGCCTGCCGTTTCTTGTCAAGCACCTTCAGCTTGCGTATCGCTTTATTGGTTCCGATGCTGTTTTTCCAGTAATTGGAACTTTCATCATATTTTGACGCATACTTGATACGGATGGAATCCCTGCGATCCATCTCACGTTTCCAAATGGCCTGTTTCACTCCGCGGACATCGATCATAGCCTGGTTCATGCCGTTCATCATCTCTTCGATGCCAAACGAAGAAAGATAACGTTCCGTGCTACCGGGATAACCCAGAGTCATGCAGAATGAACCTTCTTTGTATCCATCCAATGTGATGGGAGCCACGTATTCGGGACGATAGGGCACGTTGTCGGGTGAATAGTCGGCAGGACGGTTGTCTTTACCGGCATAGATACGAAAGACGCAGAAATCGCCAGTATGACGGGGCCACATCCAATTGTCCGTATCCCAACCAAACTTACCGATGGAAGACGGTGGAGCAAACACCAGGCGTACATCGTTGAAATCGCGGTAAACAGAAAGCCAAAACTCATTGCCACCGTAATACGCATCCACAATGCCGACCAGTGTAGAGTCCTTCTTAGTGACTTCATCTCCCAGCAACACCATCATCGAATCGATGGCCAGGCTGCGTTCGGATTCGGTCATACCGGGTGTCGTAGCTTTCAGTACCCGCCGGGTTACGTTTTCCGTACGAAGCAGAAACCGGACATACAGCTCGGGATTGGGCAATTCTTCCTCCCGGCTATGTGCCGTGAACCCATCTTTCAAATAATCATGATCCACCGAACTGTGTTGCTGTATGCTGCTGAATCCGCAATGGTGATTGGTAAACACCAAGCCATCTTCGGAGACGACTACTCCCGAACAGAATCCTCCGAAACTGACCACAGCGTCTTTCAGAGACGGGTGCCTGGTGCTATAAAGTTGGTCGGCAGGCATCTGCAAACCCAACTCTTTCATCGTCTTACGGGTTTCTTTATTCAAATTGCCAAGCATCCACATACCTTCATCGGCATGCATCGAAACCGGATAGAGTAAAAGCAATGCCAGAAACAGAGCCTCCCCCCACCTCTTTCCGTTGTGGAAAGAGGTAATCACTTTCATTTTATTCATTTATATAAATCATGTTTATTCATCTTCTTTTCTCTGGCGACACGCTTACCGTCACTCTTCAACAATCAGCCGAAGTTTCTTCGCCCCTACCCGCGCCTGAAGCCATGCACTGATTTTCGCTTTTTCCTCGTTCTTCGGATGACGGGTGAATTTCAATACGGCGAGCGCTATGGTATCCGTTTTCATCGAATCGACCGTTGTCTCGATGGTATGCGAAATAGACAAAGCCGTCACCGACGGATAGAGTACTTTCAGTTCCGGGATAATTTTCCGGCTCATTTCATCGTAAGACTTATACCGTTCGAGGCTTTGCTGGAGCGTGGCTATCTTGACTTGCTGTTCCTGCAGGCGTTGTTCACTGTTTTTATAGAAGTCTTCCATAACCATGGCACGGATAGACGACATATCCATCGCTTCATTATTGTTCATCCCCTGCAGAACGATCAGTTTCGTATTCTCCAGTTTATAATCTTTCATCTTGCTGCGGGCAATGGCAATGGAAGCTTCCGGCACCTCCGGACCAATCAGCACAACCCGGATTTCGCATGAATCTCCTTCATAATGAATCTTCTTATTCAAGACCTGGGTATTGTCGAAGTTGAGTTGTTCGGAAACGAAACGATTCGCTGCCGCTTCGAAGAAGGTGCTTCGGATAATTCCCATAGTCAGGTAAATAGCCGGACACATGGTCAGGATTACGATCAATACGATGTATTTCCGCACTTTCTTTTCCCGGTTCTTATCCACAAACTCTTTCCGCTGGAAATGCATCAGCCTCACACCGATAAACGTAGCCAGACTGATAAATACGGAATTGATGAAATAGAGGTAGAACGCGCCCAGAAAATAGATCAGATTGCCCGAAGCCAATCCGTAACCGGCCGTACAGAGAGGAGGCATCAGCGCAGTGGCAATGGCAACTCCCGGAATCACATTTCCTTTCTCCTTGGTAGAGAGGGCAACCACTCCGGCAAGTCCGCCGAAAAGTGCGATGAAAACGTCATAAATGGTCGGTGACGTACGCGCCAGCAGTTCCGACTGCGCCTCAGCGATGGGAGTGAAAAGAAAGAAAACAGTCGCCGTCGTGACACTGAATGCAGTTGTAATCAGGAAGCTCTTCAGGGAACGCTTCATCAACTCGAAATCGTTCATACCGACAGACAGCCCCACCCCCATAATCGGGCCCATCAACGGAGAAATCAACATGGCACCGATAATCACGGCCGTCGAGTTGACATTCAGTCCGAGTGAAGCCATGAAAATGGCAAAAATCAGAATCCAGAGATTAGCTCCTTTAAACTCAACTCCCTTGCGGATAGAGTCGACGGTTGCCAGTTCATTGTCCTTATCCTTTCTCAGATCGAGATACTCTCTCAGAAACGCCTTAATGGCAAAAATGTTTCGGTTGTCTGCTTTCATAACTATTTCTTCTTTATAATTCGGTTAATCACAGGAATCTGGCTCAGCGGTAAGTCTTTCCGAACAACATAAGCCATAAATATCAGCAACAATACAGTACGGAAAGCCAGACGGAGCACGATATTCTCAATGGGAACCCACTCTCCGATCACATAAAGCACTGCTGTAAACAGCACATACGTACCAAGGTGTTTCAGGTCATAGTGAATGGGATATTTCTTCTGCCCGATCCAATAAGAAAGGATCGTAATCACAGCGTATCCGGCCACCGAAGCCCATGCCGAAGCCACAAATCCGTAAGTGGGGACAAGCATCACATTCATTCCTACAATGATGACACATCCGACAATGGAAAAGTATGCTCCCCAACGGGTTTCGTCTATCAGCTTATACCAGAACGAAAGATTGAAATAGATACCTTTGAATATTTCCGCTCCGATCACGATGGCGACAACGCTCAGTCCCGCCCAATAATCAGGTGCCACCATATAACGCAAAAGATCCAGGTAAAACATTACCACCAGAAAAGCGAACATCGCAAAAATAAGGAAATACTTCATCGCCTGTGCATACATCCGGCGGTTATCCCCTTCCTTTTGTTTGCCGAACACAAAAGGCTCGTAGGCATAGCGGAAAGCTTGGGTGAACATGGCCATTACCATGGCAATCTTAGTGGCGGCCCCATAAATGCCGAGCTGCACCAGTCCCTCCTGCCGGTCGGCAAAGAGAAAAGGATAGATAATCTTGTCTACCGTCTGATTCAGAATGCCTACCAACCCGAAAATCAATATCGGGAAAGAATAGATAAGCATCCGCTTCAACAACTGTTTATCAACCCTGTAAGCGAAACCGCGAAGTTCGGGAATCAGGCAAAAGAGCTGCAGACAGGTTGTTATCAGATTGGAAACGAAGATATACCCCACCAAATAGGTCGGGTTATAGAACCAATCGACCCAAGCGGGAAAGTGTTCATGCAACCACGGACACAGCAACAGGAAGAACAAGTTCAGAACAATGTTGGCAATGATGGAGACAAACTTAATGGCAACAAACTTAATGGGCCGCTTCTTGAAACGCAGATAAGCAAACGGAATGCACAGAAAAGCATCGAGTGCCATCACTATAATCATCATTCCGATGAAATCGGGATGATCGCCATATTCCAGAAGATGAGAGACCGGTTGGAGAAACGTCAGGCAGAGAATGGCAAATATCAGTGAAATGCCCCCTACCGAAATCAGTGAATTGGCATATACTTTCACCGGATCTTCTTCTGACTTATTGGCAAAACGGAAGAAACCGGTCTCCATACCGAACGTCAAAAGTACCATAATCAACCCGGCCCAGGCATACACATTGGTAACCACTCCGTATCCGCCGGATGCAGCCGGCAGAACTGCGGTATATAAAGGCACCAACAGATAGTTCAGGAACCTGCCAACCATACTACTCAACCCATACAAGGCTGTATCTTTTACCAGGGATTTTAATCCGGCCATGTTATTTTTGTGATTAATAGTGTTTCCACTAATCATTAAACAGTGTTTTCTGACTATTGTAGAGACTGCGCCCCAAATGCTTATAGGCGAGTTCCGTCACCTCACGTCCGCGGGGAGTACGCTTCAGGAATCCCTCTTTGATCAGGAACGGTTCGTAGACCTCCTCAATCGTTCCGGCATCTTCGCCCAGTGCAGTGGCAATAGTCGTAAGCCCCACGGGACCACCCTTAAATTTATCAATAATAGTACAGAGAATCTTGTTGTCTATCTCGTCCAGTCCGTATTTATCGATATTTAGCGCCTCAAGCGCATAGTTGGCTATCTCCGTATCGATAGAACCGGACCCTTTCACTTGTGCAAAATCACGCACCCTGCGCAGCAGCGCATTGGCTATACGAGGTGTCCCGCGGCTGCGCGAAGCAATCTCACCCGCAGCCTGAGACGAACAGGGCACATCGAGTATGCCGGCCGAACGGCTGATAATGTTGCTCAGAATATCGTCATCGTAATATTCCAGATGCAAGTTAATACCGAACCGGGCACGCAGAGGTGCCGTCAGTAATCCGCTCCGGGTAGTGGCTCCCACCAATGTAAACGGGTTCAGATCGATCTGGATACTACGCGCCGAGGGGCCCTTGTCGATCATAATATCGATCCGGTAATCCTCCATGGCCGAATACAGATATTCCTCCACTACCGGTGAAAGGCGGTGAATCTCATCGATAAACAGCACGTCGTTAGGTTCGAGACTGGTTAAGACGCCGGCCAAATCACCCGGTTTGTCGAGTACCGGTCCGGAAGTTACCTTAAATCCTACTCCCAGTTCGTTGGCTATAATGTTCGATAAAGTGGTTTTACCCAATCCGGGGGGGCCGTGAAGCAATACATGGTCCAGTGCTTCTGCTCTCAAACGAGCTGCCTTGACAAAAATACGGAGATTATCTACCACTTTATCCTGTCCATTGAAGTCTTCGAAACTCAATGGCCGGAGGGCATTTTCAAAATCCCGCTCTCTGCTGGTCAGCTGATGATCACGTATATTAAAATCTTCTTCCATTCCTTTTTTATAAATAGGTAGCAAAGATATAGATTTCGCTACATAGTAAGGCAGAGTTTCACAGAGTTTTTCCTTTACGAAGTACGTTTAAGCTTTGTTTAGGCTAAGACAAGCCCAAAGGTTCCTCCGACAAATCTGCCGTTCTTTATTGTCTGACTCCGGACAGCTGATCTCTTTCGCTGCACCGGAACTTATATCCCGTACAAAGTTTTCCAACGGTTCTCTCTCGGAAGCAGTTCAAGCCAATGGTTCTTCTGTCGGACATTTTCATTACACACCGACCTCACTTCCGGTTCTGAAAGCCCATTTCTCCTCCGTTCAATGCGGATCATCGCTCCATATACAACTTCCGCTCCTCGTCCGTGAGCTTCTCTATGGAATAACGCAGCATAGTGCGGGGCATCACTTTGCTATATTTATCCAGAAACTGCAACAGCAGGGTCTTGTCCCGCTTTCCCATTTCACGCAGCATCCAGCCTATAGCCTTCCGCATCAAGTCATGTTTGTGTTGCAGCAACAATTCCGAAAGACGGAGAATATCGATGAAATCGTTATTCCGGATGAAGGTAACCGTAGATACGACAGCAATACGCTGATCCCACAGCAGAGTACTTTCCGCCAGCCGATAAAGATCATCACGCGACTTATCCTTTAGGTATTCACCCACAATATATGGTGCCGACAGGTCCACAAGGTCCCAATTATTTATGCGCTCCGTCTGCGACAGATAAAAACGGTAGATCGCTTCCCGCTCCTCTCCACCACTTTTCTTAAACCGCTCCACCATCATCAGTAATGCACATAAGCGACATTCATGCCATTCGGATTGTAAAAGCTCCGCCATCACCTCAAAAGGCGCGTTCTTATACTTCTTCGCTACAAGCCGGGTTGCAGGAACCACTATTCCAAGAAACCGGTCGCCTTCACCATATTGCCCCTTGCCGGTTTTAAAGAATCCGGGAAGATATTCCCTTTTTACCGGATCAATATAAGTCTCCAGTTCTTTTTGAATTTCTATCGCTTTCATCGGGATATTTGAGTCTACAAAGTTATATACGGACAAAAATAGTCAAAAAAGCCGCAATGAGTGGAAACATATTCTTAATTTTGTAGGAAAATTAACGGGCATATTTATGGTTTTAAATTACATCTGGATCGCATTCTTCGTGATTGCTTTCGTAGTTGCCGTCTGCAAACTTTTGTTCTTCGGCGATACCCAAATATTCACAGAGATCATCAACTCCACCTTCGATTCATCTAAAACGGCATTCGAAATCTCTCTCGGCCTGACAGGTGTGTTGTCGCTTTGGCTCGGTGTAATGAAGATTGGCGAGAACAGCGGCCTGATTAATGCCCTTTCACGCTGGCTGAGTCCGGTCTTCTGCCGCTTGTTTCCGGACATTCCGAAAGGACATCCGGTCATGGGATCTATTTTCATGAATATGTCCGCCAATATGCTGGGGCTTGACAATGCTGCCACTCCCATGGGACTGAAAGCTATGAAAGAGCTGCAAGAATTGAATCCGAAAAAAGACACAGCCAGCAACCCGATGATTATGTTCCTGGTGATTAACACTTCGGGACTGATCATTATCCCGATCAGCATCATGGTCTACCGGGCTCAAATGGGAGCGGCCCAACCTACAGACATCTTCATCCCTATCCTGCTAAGCACCTTCATCTCTACACTCGTAGGAGTCATTGCCGTCAGCATCTCCCAACGCATCAACCTGATAAACAAAGCTATATTGACACTAATGGGTTGCCTTAGCCTTTTCTTCGGCGGAATTATCTATCTGACAACTACACTTTCCCGTGAAGAGATGGGAGTTTATTCCACTCTGATTGCTAATGTAATCTTATTCTCGGTCATTTTACTGTTCATTATAGCAGGTATCCGGAAAAAAATCAATGTGTACGACTCCTTTGTCGAAGGAGCCAAAGAGGGATTCACCACTGCGGTCCGGATCATCCCCTATCTGGTGGCTTTTCTCGTTGGAATCGCTGTTTTCCGCACCTCGGGTGCCATGGATATACTGGTCGGCGGCATTGGGGCAATCGTAGAATTTTGCGGACTGGACACCGGCTTTGTGGGAGCACTGCCAACGGCCTTAATGAAGTCACTGAGCGGCAGCGGTGCCAATGGCCTGATGATCGACACCATGAAACAGTTTGGACCCGATTCATTTGTCGGACGTGTCAGTTGTGTCGTTCGCGGTGCATCGGACACCACCTTCTATATTTTAGCAGTATATTTTGGAAGCGTAGGCATCACGAAAACACGTAATGCGGTCACGTGCGGACTGATTGCCGACTTTGCCGGAATTATTGCAGCCATTTTAATCAGTTACTTATTTTTCTTTTAAAAAGAACATCAACAAGAATTAGGTATCCAAGGGCTATCTCCGGCAGAAATCCGTAACGACAGTTCGGCAGCATTGGGATGGTTGAAAGTACCGGAGTGTCTAAAGTAGTTATTCACTTAGAGATATTCCGTCAAAGAGCTATTATGACAGTTGACTTCACAAACTTTACCATGTTCTGCATACACCAAAAATTCTGATGTTAACTTCTCCAAAGACTCTGACAACTAGAGTCCAGAAAAAGTATACCTAAAAAATCTACTAAAGGAAGACAGATTATTCTGATAATAAACATCTTACATTATAAAATCTTGTTTCAAAAGACGTACGTCTGATGCAACAAAGATAAGACGCTTTTTTTGTCTGTGCAAACATTTCTGCATCATTGTAACAGTCAGTCATTTATCTCTTTTACGTATATTCTGTGCGAGAACTAAAGATTGTGTTTCAAAAGACGTACGTTTTTTGAAACACCATTGTGTATTCAAGACCGTTATATCTGATTGTAATACACAAACTTACGCATAATAAAAGTTGTATCAAACAGTCTTTCCGGACTCATACGAAGATGTATAGGTCCGCAATGCGTCTTTGATACGATTATTCACTTTAATATCATGGTATATGAATAGAACTTTTATTATGCGAGAGTGTCTCGGTAAAGCCTTATGGCTGTGTTTTTGCCTTTCGATAACAGGATGTGCGGAAGATGACAGAATGACTCCCCTGTCTGCTGACAGCGGGGATACTGCCGACGAGTTAATTCCTATCCATATCAGTCTGACGGGTGACAACGACTATCATTCTTCCTCTTTTAACGACGCTTCGACCCGTAGCCACTCTCCCCTGATCGCCGAATGGGTGGGAGTAAAAGCTTTCTCACCTACACGCACAGGAGAGCAACCGGACTATGAAGGTCCACGGATAGCCTCGATGGAACTGACGGAAGATACCCTACCCCGTGTAAGTACCCGTGCAACAGTGCCTGCGGGAGTCTATTTCCGGCTGATTGTTTTCCGGAAGTCCGGAAATAACTATGTCTTCCAGTCGGTTGCCGATTACGCCTCCAATGGTACGGGCACTCCTGTACTCGAACGAGGGAAACTGCTGACACGCTCGGGAACGATACGTGTGGTGGGCTACTCATTTAATACCACTGCCGACTTGGGAGATATGCCTTCCACGTATGCCTACAACAGCAGTACAGTGTCTATCCCTGACATGAGCAAGGACTTCATGACCTTCGATTCCGGAGATATAACGAATGTAAACAGCCTCAGCCACAATCTTCCGGTGAGTTTCAGCCAGAAGCTATGTAAACTGACAATTACCATCAGTCCCACCGGATTTCCAAGCAATACGATCACCAATTGCACGGGTGTATACGTAAAGCAAGGTGGAAATTCCACATCATGGAAGATCGGTCCTTCGACCAATGTGGTAGCCGCCAACACGAATAATACGGCGGCATTCAGTCCGAACACGACCCTGAATACAACCATACGCATGGTTCCATTTGCAGGGGCCAGAACGATTACAGTGCATTTCAATACACTGACGGTAGGCGGACGGACTGTGAACAACAACACCGAAATCACGTCCACCCAAAGTGTACAGTTGAAGGAAGGGAAAAGCTATACACTAAAAATACAGTTTAAAAAGGGTCCTGGAATTAATGTACCCGCAAGTAACATTAATCTTACGCAAAATGGGTGTACAGAAAATGACAAAACCATCTTATCAAAACTCCGATGGGCTGAAGGTAATCTCAATTCCCAAAGCAACTATAATCTGACATGGGCTTCTTCTACTACCGATTACGGTTATTATTATATATGGAAGAATGTATATGTATCATCTGGGTATACAGGCTATGGTGCTGTTGATCCTTGTACACGTCTTGACGAAAGTATATACGGTAGTGGTTGGCGTACTCCAACAAGAAGTGAATTCATAAGTCTCTCCCGCTGTAGCAACAAGCAATTGGTAAAGTATAACGGTATCCAAGGTATGTGGTTTATGAATAGCTCGACCGGTCTATTTTTGCCTGCTGCAGGCTATCGAGATGGCGACAAAGGCAGTGGTACTACTGCTACCGCTTATACCAATGGTACAGGCAGCTACTACTGGAGTAGTGACCTCAACGGTAATTCAGCCTATGGTCTTTACATCCTTAAAAATGACGTCTTCGTAGACGCTAACGGTAACAGGAAGTCCGGTGTTTCTGTCCGATGTGTTCACAATCTCTAGCGAGTTTGCCAGATGAAGTCAGAAGCCAGTAAGCCTGACACCTTAAAGAACGGGCTTTCTGAGCCTGCACAAACACCCATACTACAAGATATTCAGTAAATGTCTTTAAAAGTAAGATGGCATATGAAGATGACTTGCTAATATCATCTCATATGCCATTTTTATTATAGTTTCTCTCTCTGACCTAAAATCTTATCCGTTTGGGCATGATGTTCCGGAAGAAGCCTGACAACTTCTTCTAATAGATTCTTTATAATCATACTATGCGGTTTCCCTCTGCCTGTTTTTGATTTTGTCAATCATTAATATGGCGTTTGCCGTATGTATTCCAAAGAAAATCCACAGGATTTCTATTTTCCTGTTCCGTGCCTTGATTTTTGATAGCGAGTAATGCTGTTTTTGCGTACCGAAATTGCCTTCGAGCCTGGTAGCTCTTCCCTTGCGTACAAAGGATGTTGATATCCCATATACTTTCCAGTATTTATCTGATTGATAAACAGTAATTGAAAAATAACAAGTTGTCGATAGCGATTTGACAAAAGTCAGACAGCATTAATATTCCGTACTTTGCATACCTCGTAAGTTTTCACCATCAGACCAATGATTTGGAAATGGTGTGATTCAAATTATATGTGAGCTTAGAACTAAACATAAGATCTTCGTACCGCTAATCAGTTTGGGTGGTGTCACCTTCCAATTTCCCATCTTCCGAGAGTATTTCTTTGCCATTTTTCTCTACAACAAGAGTGATGTCCGCGATCCCCGACGCGGCTATTTTATTATGGAACACCTTGTATTCATAGATATTATTTTTAAATGTAATCACGTGATTTCCTCCACTTCCACTAAATTCTATTTTTCCATTTTCCAAGACTAAATCCGGCTTGGTCGATTCTGGGTTCTCTTTTTTCCAACAGGCATACCGGTACATGCCGTTTTTCAGTTCATCTATCCTTATAAAATAATTTTTTGTCTTAAATTTATATACTTCCCCTTTGAAGTTATGTCGCAAATCCGAGGATAGGTCACCTTTTACTTTGGAGGTAAGCTTCTTGGCAAGCTTTTTCTCGTATTTGCTTTGATAATTCACAGCTGTAATTTTTCCGTCGTAATCCATCCAAAGTATGCCATCGTCCAGCATTATTCCTCTCCATCCCATTTCCGACCATTGATCAATATCCGAACTCGTAATAATACGGATTAAGTCTTCATCGAAGATTGAATCGAATCTTTCTTTCAATTCCTCTGCATTCTCAACACTCGGTATAGGGGATGTTCTCTTCAACGGATAAACTATATTTTCGGATATTTCATCGACAGCTTTTTGCCGAAATATTTTTTTGAGATATTCGATGTTTTGTATATTAGGATTCCGCTCATCGTTACGTTGTACATTCTTTTGCATCGTATCAATTTTGGATATCGACCAAACGACCGCTTTGCTACCGCCTTGTCCCTCTGCCTTGTAACCGTACGCTGAAAGTCCGATGGAACTGAACAGGGAAATCAAAATATACGGTATTACTTTTTCCTTTATTACTATTTTCATTGATTCGGTTATTCTTTTTAAACGATTTATATTTTATCTTCGGGTGCTACAAAAACGACTTGATCAGTACTGTTAAGTAACAATCTTCCAAAAGTTGCTCTTAGCTTCCGTATTTTGCTTATCTAAAAGGCTTTCTATCTCATTTATCCTCGGGGTACTACTCTTTATGCAATTTTTCTCCTTAGGAATTCCTGATCGTTTTTGATAAGGGCATTCAGACATTCAATAACATCCTCTTTCGTTTGACCAGTGATCTCACTGACATAATCCTCCACGACCGTTTGCGGTTTACGAAAAAACTGCTTCTTCACCACGCTTATGGGACGTTTGTAAAAAATATAAAACTCAGGATCTTCCGGATCGCCGACAGCAGAGATCGTAAGCCCGTTTTTATTCGCTTTATTCTCCACTTCCAGCGAGGGAGAAAAATAAATGTCCATTTTCCTCGTTTCAGCGACTTCTATCTGCTTTAAATAATAGTCCCACTGAAAATCATTGAACAACCCGATAACGGAGTCAGGGGCTATCATTCCTTTTTCTATCACTTTCGGATTAAGTGGTTCGCAAATACTGTATCTGAACTCTGTCATAGTATTGTATGTAATAGTAATATCCGACCTGGATAATTGTCATTTGCAAATATATAAAAAACAAAATAGTTACGGTCTCAAAAGATAGTATTCTTCTTGTGCAATAATACTCTGACCGGACAACCTGTCTAATTTGACATTTCACGATTTTCCTCTATATCACTTCTGCTTTTCGGAGCTTCGGTTATATTGGCAAACAAATAGTGTCTGAAAATCATAGAAATCAGTTCTTTGAAAACGATCCTAACCACTACCAACCCAAGGAAGTAACGGAACAGTATAGTTTAAACCGCTATTCATCAGCCTTATTACTGCAATTTGCGCTTATCCTCAATTAAAATTCTTATCTTTGTCTTTTAAAAAAAGAAATACTTTTTTTAAAGTACATCGGAAGCATGGTAACTCTCCCGAAAACTGCGTATTCCGATCATTATTAAAAATCAAATAATATGGCTATAACTTATCAGACAGAGGGTATCAAAATGCCCGATATCAAAAAACGTGAGACTACCGAATGGATCAAAGCCGTAGCCGCCACTTATGAAAAAAGAATCGGTGAAATCGCCTATATTTTCTGTTCGGACGAAAAAATATTGGAAGTGAACCGCCAATATCTTCAACACGATTACTATACAGATATCATCACTTTTGACTATTGCGAGGGCAATCGTCTTTCAGGTGATTTATTCATTAGCCTGGAAACAGTGAAGACTAACTCGGAACAGTTCAACACTCCTTATGAAGAAGAACTCCACCGGACAATTATTCACGGTATACTCCACCTTTGCGGAATCAACGACAAGGGTCCTGGAGAACGTGAAATTATGGAAGCTGCAGAGAATAAGGCACTAGCTATGAGAAAGCAGTAATTCTCCCTCAAATAAAAGATGGGATAGGAATCATGCATGGCAATCATTCCATCCCATCTTTATAGTTAAATATAGAGCCTGTCAGAAATTAATTCTTCTCCTTTGGGACCGATTGGGCACGGACTGCATAAAACCGTGTTACGAACTGGCTTCGCAGACCAAAGAAACGGATAAGAAGAAGACAAGACAGCCCATTGTTTAGGTTATTTTCCAAACGCAGATTTCGACAAAGGAATATAAACAGAGAACTGCCAGTTTGAGAAACGGCTATCCTTAAAAGGCGAAATCTTATTATTCTAATTGTGTCAGAGAAAAAACATCAAATGAATTACCGGTCCCTTGGAAATGCAAAACAACTTTCCGCTTATTTCCCGTTAAATTTCTGTCACAGTTGAGAGTCATTTCTTTTCCATTAACCTCTAATTGATACCATCCTCCCTGATATTCAACGCCATTAATCTCGCCTATACTGAAAATAGTATCCTGATTTAGAATCTCTTCTGTCTGTACAAGTATAAACTTCTCTCTTCCTTCTACAGTAATATCTCCTCCTTCCGCATTCAGAGTCACTTCCCTACTCTTCAGAAAATTAGAAGAATATTTATCAGAATCATCATTGCATCCATAAATACATAATAAAGAAATGCAATACAAAAAGAATACCTTTTTCATAATTATAAGTTTATATTTTACCACAAAATTTCAGTTCCCATCGCTTCATGAAAATAGATGTAATCATTTTCAGTATAAAAATTACCATTCGGTGAATTTTTATCATTAGTTGGATTATTGCCATCTTGAGAAGCGCTATTAGCGGGTCTATTATAAGCCCCATCCTTAATAGCATACCAGCCATTATTAGCTCTATTCCATCCAAAATTACAATGAATTGCCTTTACCTGTATATTCGTGCAGCCAATCATCATATTTCCAGAATATTCAAAAACTCCACCATCAACTAGCCAAACATGTCCTGTACTCTTTTTCTTCTTTCCCCCAAAGATAACAACATTCTTAGTTATAAGACACTTATACAATAAATTCTTATCAACGTCATTCGTTTTATGCCTTTCAACGTTATATCCCCATCCTTTCAAGAAGTCATTGGTTGAACCTAAATTTTTTGCTCCTGTTCCATCACATTTATAACCGACCTTAATACCATCCGCCACCTTTTTTACAAATTGAGATACAGGAGCTATTAGATTAGTATCGTATATCCCAGTATTTACAGTAAATGCATCCCAATCATAAGCAACCGGGCATTTTCTATAATAAGTAATCGCCTGAGCAACTGCAATAGGAATACAACCCGCATAATAATAACTTATAGAGCACTTTCCGTTTGTCGGCATTTGTGCATTATAAGGATAATGTTGATTCCATTCAGTCTTTACCAATGGTATAGAAACATGTGTCGTTCTTTGTTCACCGCTTCTTGTTAAATTCGGATTCAACTGATCCTGTTTTATAATATCCGGAATCTGACTAACGAGATAAGCCATACCTTCATTTTCTATAGTATCTGACAAGATTCCATTTTCCACATAAGCATAAACTCTTCCTACTTCAGCTTTTCCGGTGGCTATTGCAAATCCAAATCGTCCATCCTTTTCTGTATCAAATATGAACATATTCACACTATCCGTACTTATCTCACCAGTTCTTGTAGCTATTTTCGGTATAACAACAGATTTCTTACCGGCTAAAGATAATATAATTTGTGAAGTACTACTTCTCGTACCACCTTTCTCCTTATCTATTCTCTCACTGAATTGACATATCAAGTCTTCGGCTCTTTTATACTCAGATACATCCTCTAAATCGCTATTATTCAAAATGATTTCTTCGTCATTCTCAATACATCCACTAAGTATAACTAATAACAATATTAATTTAAATATTTCTTTCATCTCGTATTATTTTGAGTTTCTAATTAAAATCAATTTTACCTTCCAATATAAATGTCAAAACTATCAGAATCCCTTTCCAAAAAGATAGAGAAAGAAGTACCTGTTATAGTATCATCAAAAACAGTCTGCCCTGTTTCGGAATCAACAACCTGTATCTTTCTATTTTCTAAGGAGGAATTAAAATTTAAAAATAGTTGGCTCTCTTCAATATAACCACAAGCAACAAGTAGAGTACTTCTCTGCAGATTTGCCTCCTTATGAGTAATCAAATGTACCTTATGTCTATCTTTCATAATAGCCATTACATCCTCTCCATAAACATTATTAGACGTGAATACTATTTGTGTAAACAGCATCCCCACTAATACAATCATCTTTGTTTTCATTGTTATGTGTTTTTTTATTTCAAAAGCAAAGTTACCACATTTCTTCTTCTAAAAAGAAGAAAAGAGATAACATCTTAAACATTGTAAATAGCAGATTAACAGATATAAAGCAATGGGGTATGATAACATTTATGTCCACCAATACTCTAAAAAGCTAAAGAGGGCCTGTTCAATTGGCTTCAGCCATTTTTTTCTTTAATCGTAAACGCCGCTGCGCTACAATTTGCTTGCTTACATTACCAAAACAATAAGCTATGGTTTGATCATCAAATTCACAAAGTTTCAAGCAACAATAAATACAGTCATTATCTGTTATTTTAGGATAAGTACCCTTAAGGTATCGAATATAATCATCATAAATACCAAACAATATATTTTTCAATTGTTCCTGTTCTTTCATAAGAAGAACTTTCGGACTCCCCTTTGTTCCATTTTGTCCCAACCTGGGTTGAGTGCTTAGTTCTCGAATATGCTTAAAAATAGAAGTTTCCATAAACAAACAGTTACGCAATCGTGCTTTTTCATCAATAACACAGCATAATTCTGCTTGTTTCAAATCTATTTCCTGTTCACGCTCCATGCCAGACTGCTTTAAAGCAGAAATTTGAACTTCCAAACGTTCTATTTGTAATTGAGATAAGGCTGTTTTCTCATTTAAATAAGTTATACGCTGTTCGTACAGTAATCGAGCTATTTGACGACGCCGATAAACACGTTGAAAAATTACAACAATAACCAGCAGAAACAAAACTCCTCCATAACAAAGTTGCTGAATTAAAAACCTCTGCTTTTCCTTTTCCTTTACTACTTTTGCTTCTGAATCATATTTATACGCTAAGCGCTCAATATCGGAGGCTTTATTTAACAAAAAAATAGAATCTATATTATCACCATAATAAGACTGATATTCAAAGGCCCGTTGATAATTACCCCTAATCTTCTCGACTTCAGCCAAAGAATACGACGCTAGAATCTTCCTTTTAAAATCAGCAGTATCAAGTATACGCTTTAAATAATATTCAGCAGAGTCTAGTTCTTGCTTGTCTAAATACAAATCACCAAATGTTAACCATAAACTAATAGAGTCGCCATCCTTTGTCAAATATTGATGTGACAAATGGGCATATAGGAAAGCAGAATCGACATTCTCACAATTCAAACTCATTCGTTCATATATATCACTAACAAAAGCTGAATCATTCAATCTCAAAGCTAATTGTATAGATTGGTTCAAATAATAAAAAGCTTCTACCGTTTTTCCTTGAATCACACGCACCCACCCCATATTTGACAAAGGATACATTACCAATCTATGGTCATTCAGTAAAGAATCACATTGATAAGAGCGATAAAACGCATCAAACGCTTTCTGATAAAGAGATTGATGTAAATAAATCGATCCCATATCTTCATATAGCATTCCTTTCAGTTTTAATTCCTCCCCGGTATTTCCTTCAACTCCCTGCAGAGCAGTAAAGCAACTCTTCAAAGCCTGTTCAGTCATATTCATTTTTTTTTGAATCCGGCCTTTATAAAGCCAAGCTTTAGCCCAATTGACACCATCTTTTTTAATATAATAATCTAATGCAGTATCAATCAAAGAGTCACATGGAAGAAGAGAAAGCATATTTTTATCAGTAGCCTGCGTGAACAGTAAGCTAAAGTATGCCCTGTCACCCGCTGAATAAGTAGAAACATCAAGTTTACGAAGATAAGCCAACGTACGTTCAGGAGATATCTCCATCAAAGAATCGGCATATCTCAAAGAATACGGATACGGTGACGAGGAACGTTGACAAGAAACTACTCCGCCCACTAAAAACAATAAAAAGATAAAACCGACAAATGTCTTATTCATAATTAAAATACTTTATGATGACAAACTTACGATTCTTTTCAGCCACTTCCAAATTTTTCAAAGGAAGACAACTGTCTATCTGTCATTCTGTATTTTCAAACCGTTCTAAAACGCTCTATTTCCGACCAACCGGAAGACTCATTAAAAAAAATGCCTGTATTTCGATTTTCGTAATATCAATAAAACAACAATTTGCCATTTACACGAACAATATATTCGATATAAACGTAGAATAATGACATTATTAAAAGCAAAAAGTACAAATTCAACACATTAAGACACACAAAAGCAAAAACACTTTTGATATATTCTGGAAATGAAAAAGGTATTTTATAGGATAGCAAACAACTCTTTAAGGATAAAAGCTAATTCCCCCCAACCCAAAACGCACTTCGTGCCAACAGGATGTTAACTTCATATTTGGAAAGAATTAATATCCTCTCGACAGAAGGTTAACTTCACAGAAGTATGAAGTTAACTTCATTTGGTCATCTATGACAAAAGATGCATAAAATACCTCGGAACCCGGTCTATTAAGAACATTCTATTTACAATTCAAGTTTTCAAAATACTCAAGTTGCAAACATTATGTAAGTAAGTGCCCCCGATCAGCCGCTTATTGACAAAACAATCCTGCAATTGGCGATCCCTATAAACCCTTAAAACTTATTGCATAAAACCCGCAACTGGCAACTTTTTCGTAACTTTGCGCGGTTAAGAAATAAACATTGATTCAATGGATTTTAAGTACGACGTTATTGTAATTGGTGCCGGACATGCAGGCTGCGAAGCAGCAGCAGCGGCAGCAAACTTAGGCTCAAAAACCTGCTTGATCACTATGGATATGAACAAGGTAGCGCAAATGAGCTGTAACCCCGCCGTAGGAGGGATTGCTAAAGGACAAATTGTACGTGAGATAGACGCTTTAGGCGGATATATGGGATTGGTAACAGATCAGACAGCTATCCAGTTCCGCATACTAAACCGCTCGAAAGGACCGGCCATGTGGAGTCCCCGCGCCCAATGTGACCGAAACAAGTTTATCTGGGCCTGGCGCGAAATATTAGAAAATATCCCGAACCTTCATATCTGGCAAGATACTGTAAAGGAAATCATCGTTGAAAACGGTGAAGTTGTGGGATTAAAAACATTTTGGGATGTGACGTTTCACGCCAGATGTATTGTATTAACAGCAGGAACCTTCTTGAACGGATTGATGCATGTAGGAAAAACCCAACTCCCGGGTGGACGCATGGCAGAACCGGCATCGTATAAATTAACCGAATCCATCGCAGAACATGGCATTGAGTACGGCCGGATGAAAACCGGAACCCCCGTACGGATTGACGGAAGAAGTGTACACTATGAACTGATGGATACCCAAGATGGAGAATGTGACTTTCACAAGTTTTCATTCATGAATACCAGCGTGCGTCACCTTAAGCAATTGCAATGCTGGACATGCTTTACTAATGAAGAAGCACATAATGTTCTTCGTAACGGATTAGCGGATTCTCCCCTTTTCAACGGACAAATACAAAGTATCGGTCCGCGCTATTGCCCTAGCATCGAAACGAAGATCGTCACCTTCCCCGACAAAGAGCAACACCAGCTATTCCTTGAACCGGAAGGAGAAACCACACAAGAATTATACCTGAATGGATTCTCTTCTTCATTGCCAATGGAGATCCAAATAGAAGCACTAAAAAAGATCCCTGCTTTTAAAGACCTGGTGATTTATCGTCCGGGATATGCCATCGAATACGATTATTTCGATCCAACGCAACTAAAACATACGCTGGAATCGAAGAAAATCAAAAACCTCTTCTTCGCCGGACAAGTAAATGGTACTACCGGATATGAAGAAGCAGGAGGACAAGGTATCATTGCAGGTATCAATGCTCACATCAACTGCCACGGTGGAGAACCTTTCACTTTAGCAAGAGACGAGGCATATATCGGCGTATTAATAGACGACTTGGTGACCAAAGGGGTAGATGAGCCTTATCGTATGTTTACTTCACGAGCAGAATATCGTATTCTACTTCGTATGGATGATGCGGACATGCGACTTACAGAAAGAGCCTATAAACTGGGATTAGTAAAAGAAGACCGCTATGCTCTATTAAAGAGTAAAAGAGAAGCAGTCGAAAATATCGTAAACTTTACCCGCAATTATTCGATCAAGGCAGCATTAATAAACGATGCACTTGAGAATTTAGGAACGACTCCCCTGCGTCAAGGATGCAAACTGATCGACTTGATTAACCGTCCACAGATTACAATAGAAAATATCTCCGAATATGTACCGGCATTTAAACGGGAACTGGATAAAATCACAGATGAACGAAAAGAAGAGATTCTGGAGGCCGCTGAGATTTTAATCAAATATGAAGGCTATATTGGACGGGAAAGAATTATAGCAGACAAACTGGCACGATTGGAAAGTATTAAAATAAAAGGTAAGTTCGACTATGACAGCCTTCAATCACTTTCGACCGAAGCCCGGCAAAAACTGAAGAAGATCGACCCCGAAACAATAGCCCAGGCAAGCCGCATCCCCGGCGTGTCACCAAGCGACATCAATGTATTATTGGTGCTTTCGGGACGATAGACTGCTGCGTTTCACGTGAAACAAAACATTTAAAGAAACAACATAAAAGAATGATTATGAGCAAAGAAAAGCTTATCAAAAGCATCCGTGAGGTACCCGATTTTCCAATCCCCGGAATCCTGTTCTACGATGTAACCACACTATTCAAAGATTCGGAACGCCTTCAGGAACTTTCGGATATTATGTACGAAATGTACAAGGATAAAGGAATCACCAAGGTAGTAGGCATCGAATCGAGAGGCTTCATTATGGGACCGATTCTTGCCACCCGCTTAGGGGCAGGATTTATCCCCATCCGTAAACCCGGCAAACTCCCTGCCGAAACAATGGAAGAAAGTTACGATAAAGAATATGGCAAAGACACCGTGCAGATACACAAAGATGCATTGAACGAGAACGACGTCGTATTGCTGCACGATGACTTACTGGCTACCGGAGGTACTATGAAAGCCGCCTGCAACCTCGTGAAAAAGCTCCATCCGAAAAAGGTATACGTAAACTTCATCATTGAGTTAAAGGAACTGAACGGAAAACAAGTATTTGAAAACGACCAAGACGTAGATATACAATCAGTATTGTCGTTATAAATAAAATGAATATATTTGCAGGGCATAGCGATAATCGCTATGCCCTTTTTTCATGGATACAAATCAAGAACTTAAAACCAGCGAATATCTAAAAGGAATTGTTTCAAATCTTCCTGAGAAGCCCGGCATTTATCAATATCTGAATGCAGAGGGAACTATCATCTATGTAGGGAAAGCCAAAAACCTGAAGCGGAGAGTCTACTCCTATTTCAGCAAAGAGCATCAGCCCGGAAAAACCCGGGTATTGGTAAGCAAGATCGCAGACATACGTTATATCGTGGTAAACTCAGAAGAAGATGCACTACTGCTTGAGAACAACCTAATCAAAAAATATAAGCCGCGTTACAATGTTTTGCTAAAAGACGACAAAACCTATCCGTCCATCTGCGTACAAAACGAATATTTTCCAAGAGTATTCAAGACCAGGCGTATTATCCGAAACGGCTCTTCGTACTATGGCCCGTACAGCCATAGCCCATCCATGCACGCAGTGCTCGATTTAATAAAACACTTATACCCTCTGCGTACATGCAACCTCAACCTCTCACCGGAGAATATCCGTGCGGGAAAGTTCAATGTATGCCTTGAATATCACATAAAGAACTGCGCCGGCCCGTGTATCGGCCTGCAATCACAGGAAGAATATCTAAAAAATATTGCCGAGATAAAAGAGATCCTGAAAGGGAATACCCAGGAGATAAGCAGATTGTTATACCAGCGCATGCAGGACCTTGCCGCAGAAATGAAATTCGAAGAAGCGCAAAAGGTGAAAGAAAAGTATGCATTAATCGAAAATTATCGTTCAAAGTCCGAGGTTGTCAGCTCCGTATTACACAATATAGATGTATTTTCCATCGAAGAAGACGGCGAAAAGTCAGCCTTCATCAACTATCTGCATATCACAAACGGAGCCATTAACCAAGCTTTCACTTTCGAATACAAGAAGAAACTGAATGAAACAAAAGAGGAATTGCTGACACTGGGAATTATAGAAATGCGGGAACGCTACAAGAGCGCTTCACGCGAAATCATCGTCCCGTTTGACATCGAGATAGAACTGAATGATGTCACTTTCACCATTCCTCAACGAGGAGACAAAAAGAAGCTGTTGGAATTGTCTCTACTCAACGTGAAACAGTACAAAGCAGATAGGATGAAGCAAGCCGAAAAGTTGAATCCGGAACAGCGTAGCATGCGCCTGATGAAAGAGATTCAACAGGAATTACACTTGGACAGACTGCCTATGCAGATAGAATGTTTTGATAACTCAAACATCCAGGGAACAGATGCGGTAGCAGCTTGTGTTGTTTTTAAAAAGGCGAAACCATCGAAAAGCGATTATCGGAAATACAACATCAAAACGGTTGTGGGCGCTGATGATTACGCCTCAATGAAAGAGGTCGTCAGAAGGCGTTATCAGCGCGCTATAGAAGAAGAATCCCCCCTGCCCGACCTGATTATCACCGATGGCGGAAAAGGGCAAATGGAGGTGGTCAGACAAGTAATGGAAGAGTTACAGTTAGATATTCCAATTGCAGGACTCGCCAAGGATCGCAAACACCGTACATCTGAAGTTCTTTTCGGGTTTCCACCTCAAACCATCGGCATCAAACAACATAGCCCCCTATTCCGCCTATTGGAACAGATACAAGATGAAGTACATCGCTTTGCCATTACCTTCCACAGGGATAAACGAAGCAAACGACAAGTAGCATCTGCCCTGGACAATATCAAAGGAATTGGCGAGAAAACCAAAACCGCCCTGCTGAAAGAGTTCAAGAGCGTAAAACGTATCAAAGAAGCCACCATAGAAGAAGTGTCCGCCATAATAGGTGAATCAAAGGCAAAAATCATAAAAGAGGGTCTCGATAATCATTAAAAATAGCTATCTTTGCAATAACAAAGATTAAGCAATATAATTCGAATGAGAGTAGTTATACAACGCGTCAGCCACGCATCAGTCACGATTGACGGGCACTGCAAATCGGCTATTCAGAAAGGAATGATGATCCTGGTAGGCATCGAAGAGACGGACAGCTGGGAGGATATCGATTGGTTATGCAAGAAAATCGTAAATCTCCGTATTTTTGACGACGAAAACGGAGTTATGAATAAATCAATCCTTGAAGACGAAGGTAACATATTGGTTATTAGTCAATTCACACTACATGCGTCTACTAAAAAAGGAAATCGTCCATCCTACATAAAGGCTGCTAAACCGGAAATTTCAATCCCACTTTACGAACAATTCTGCAATGATTTGAGTTGTGCATTAGGGAAAGAAGTGAAAACAGGAGAATTCGGAGCCGACATGAAAGTAGAGTTATTGAACGACGGACCTGTAACTATTTGCATCGATACCAAAAACAAGGAATAATGACATTAGAAGAAGCACAGAAAGCCGTTGATGAATGGATACACAAATACGGTGTACGTTATTTCAGCGAATTGACCAACATGGCAGTTCTCACCGAAGAAGTAGGCGAACTGGCACGTATCATGGCCCGTAAATATGGAGACCAATCTTTCAAGGAAGGTGAAAAAGACGATATCAGCGACGAGATAACGGACGTACTCTGGGTACTCCTTTGCATCGCAAACCAGACCGGGGTAAACCTCACAGAAGCATTTGCACGAAATCTGGAAAAGAAAACCCAAAGAGACAACAAAAGACATATCAATAATCCAAAACTGAGTGAACATGGAAATGAATGATACCCCTCAAGACAAGTACCTGACGGCATTGGCCAAGTATGACACGCAACTGAATGATGCTGATGTACAGGTTCAGGTTGCTGCATTAATCGAGAAAAAGGTTCCCGAAAACAATACGGAAGAAGTGAAGAAATTCCTTTTCAACTGTATTGACCTGACCACTCTCAATACAACAGACAGTGATGAAAGTGTCATGAGATTCACTGAAAAAGTAAATCGGTTTGATGATGAATTCCCTGACCTGAAGAACGTTGCAGCTATCTGTGTATATCCGAATTTTGCACAAGTAGTAAAAGACACACTTGAGGTAGAAGGTATAAACATTGCCTGTGTATCAGGAGGCTTTCCCTCTTCTCAGACATTTACCGAAGTAAAGATAGCAGAAACAGCTATGGCATTGGCTGACGGAGCCGATGAAATAGATATCGTAATTCCCGTAGGGGCATTTCTGAGTGGCGACTACGAAACGATGTGTGAAGAAATCATGGAATTAAAAGAGACTTGCAAAGAACACCATCTGAAAGTAATCCTCGAAACAGGCGCTTTAAAGACTGCCTCTAACATTAAAAAAGCCTCTATCCTATCCATGTATTCCGGAGCCGATTTCATCAAAACATCCACCGGAAAACAGCAACCGGCAGCAACCCCGGAAGCAGCTTATGTAATGTGCCAAGCTATCAAAGAGTACTACGAACAGACAGGAAACAAAGTCGGTTTCAAACCTGCAGGCGGCATCAATACCGTAAACGATGCATTGATTTATTATACCATCGTAAAAGAAGTATTGGGTAAAGAATGGCTCAGCAACGAGCTGTTTCGCTTAGGAACCAGCCGTTTGGCTAATCTTCTTTTATCTGAAATTAAAGGTGAAGAGCTGAAATTTTTCTAAAGGCTACATTAGCAATCAAATATGTCATGCCGTGTCGTCCTCTTTATTCATGTGGGGTGACACGGTATTTTTATTTAAGAAAAACTAAAGTTAGCTACAGAGAAGTCAGAAGATTTTTCTATCTTTGCGCAGATATTAGCCCACAGAGAATAGGCTAATTCATTGTATTAGAGAACGTTTCAATTATTATCTTTTTCCTGGAATTCGGCAAAATTCATGTTATGAAAGGTAATAAGCAAACGGGTCTCACGCACCTTCACGTATATACTCTTGTTATATATCGAATGGAGCGTGAGACTGTTGCTTGTATCATCATAACGGCTTGCCGAAGCCCCAGGAAAGATACAGAGCAACAGTTCTCACGCTTTTCGGTTAACAAAGAATTAAAATAAACAAGAGTATGGCAGAACAAGCATTATTTCAACCATTCAACCGGAACCAACAAAGGGAGAATTTAGAGAGCACAAAAGAAACGGATCTACTAATCAGCCTGATTCCCAGTTTACAGGAAGACTTCTACGTAGACAGCCTGACAACCGGAGCAAGCAAAGAAACCCTATCCAAACTTCTTTTAAGAAACCCCGGAATCAAAAATGAAACGGCTGTTATTGAAATGATTCATTTCCTGCATGATGAAGGCGACCGCATTTCATTCAGCATTCTCCTACCCTTTTTAGTGGCCGAATATGATCCGAAAGAACTGGAAGAAAAGATACGCGAACGTTTTTTCGGCATAGAACTTTTCATCCGCAAATGCAATAATCTGCACCATTTCATCACTTGTATAAAAGCCGATCAAACCTTCAAAATAGGAGAAGAGGAGCTAAAAAGAGGGGTACTTGCATGGGATATGGGAAGAATGGTATGCCTGACACGCATAGCTTATGATGCGGGATTTATAGATGAAAGCCTTGCATGGAACTATATTTGCTCGGCCGGACAACAATGCATACAAGCTTTTAATGATTGGACTGAGGTAGGAAAAAGTTTCTTATTAGGACAGGCAATGGAAGCTACTGAAAAAAGGAAGCAGGAACTATACATCCGTCTTTACCGTCAGGCCACAGAGAACCCAAACAGTCCATGGAAAAAGAGAACACTGAAATAAATAAGAAACTTATTTATCACGATCGACCACATAATCCAAGTAGGTAATCAAGGAGGTTTTTACTGCCGAATCCGGCAAAGTGCGCAATAGGTCAAGAGCACGCTCTTTGTATTCATACATCACTTTCACAGCATATTCTATTCCCCCGTTTTGCTTGATAAACTCAATTAAACGGGTGATTTCGTCTACTGTAGCCGTACCGGCTTTTACCCTAAGGGCCATTTCCTGAGCCCACGCATCAGTCGTGGTATTCAGTACATATAAAGCAGGTAGAGTAAGCTTACCTTCCAGCATATCATTTCCGGTCGGTTTTCCAATCTCCTTACTCTCAAAATAATCGAATATATCGTCTTTAATCTGAAAGCAAATTCCGATGTTCTCACCAAAAAGACGTGCAAATTCAGCCTTTTCATCGGTAACTTCTACTGAAAGAGCAGCAGCTTTAGTACATGCGGCAAAAAGGGCAGCCGTCTTCTTACGGATCACATCGAAGTAAATAGTTTCAGAGTATTCCCGGTTACTGACATTAGAGAGTTGAAGTATCTCCCCTTCTGCCAAATCTTGTCCCAAACACGCTACCACACCGATTATATCATGATTACGAGTACGTTCGGCATGCACCAGACTTGTTGCCAAAAGAAAATCGCCTACCAGCACTGCTACTTTATTATTAAAAATAGCATTCACTGATAACTGTCCGCGACGTTCTGTACTTTCGTCTACCACATCGTCGTGCACCAGACTTGCCGTATGAAGAAGTTCAAGGGATACTGCCGCATGTAATGTCTCAGGCTTTATTTCTCCGTAAAGCTTTGCTACAAGCAACACAAGGATAGGGCGCATCATCTTACCATTCCTCTGCCGGATGTGAGCAATCACATTATTAAGCAAAAGATTTGAACTGGACAGAGAACTATCAAATAGATTTTTGAAATCTTCCAGCTCCGTAGTAATCGGGGACTTTATTAAAGATAAGCTATCCATGCACACACTATTTGAGCACAAAAGTAATAATAAAACGGTTAATACGGTATTTTTTTGTACTTTTACCATGAAAAAACTGAAAAATATGAATCAAAACAGCAAACTATTCCTCTTGGATGCTTATGCTCTTATCTATCGGGCGTACTATGCGTTCATTAAAAATCCCCGCATTAATTCCAAGGGTTTTAATACTTCAGCCATACTGGGATTCGTCAACACCCTGGAAGAGGTGCTGAAGAAAGAGAACCCCACCCACATTGGAGTTGCATTCGATCCACCGGGACCCACATTCCGCCACGAAGCTTTTGAACAGTACAAAGCTCAACGAGAAGAAACTCCGGAAGCAATCCGTCTTTCGGTACCTATTATAAAAGATATTATCAAGGCTTACCGAATCCCCATCCTGGAGGTAGCGGGATATGAAGCGGACGATGTAATCGGAACTCTGGCAACAGAAGCCGGCAATCAGGGTATCACTACTTATATGATGACTCCTGACAAGGACTATGGTCAGTTGGTAACGGATCATGTATTTATGTATCGCCCCAAATATGGAGACAAAGAATTTGAAGTTATGGGGGTAGAACAAGTAAAAGCTAAATTCGATATTCAATCACCGGCACAAGTGATAGATATGCTCGGACTGATGGGCGACTCTTCCGATAATATTCCGGGGTGTCCGGGTGTGGGAGAAAAAACTGCCCAAAAATTAATTGCCGAGTTTGGGAGTATAGAAAATCTGCTTGAACATACCGATCAGTTGAAAGGAGCACTGAAGACAAAAGTCGAGACGAATCGGGAAATGATTATTTTCTCCAAATTCCTGGCAACAATCAAAGTGGATGTACCTATCCGGCTCGATATGAACTCACTCGTCCGGGAACAAGCAGATGAGGACACGTTGCGTAAAATATTTGAAGAGCTGGAATTCCGCACACTGATGGAACGGATATTCAAAAAAGAATCATCACCCGCCTCCCCTATCGCCGGTACATTATTTAATCAGGAAAACGGCCCGGTTCAAGGCAATCTCTTTGAAGAATTTACGCCCGATCATACGAATGAAGAAAAAAAATCAAATCTGGAAAGCTTAAATTCATTAAGCTACGACTACCAATTAATTGATACAGAGGAGAAAAGAAACGAAATTATTAAAAAACTACTTACATCCGAAATTCTTGCGTTAGATACGGAAACCACCGGAACGGATCCAATGGATGCAGAATTGGTTGGAATGAGTTTTAGTATTACCGAAAATCAGGCATTTTACGTTCCGGTACCTGCCGAACGGGAAGAGGCAATCAAAATCGTTCGGGAGTTCGAACCTGTCTTCAAAAACGAGAAGTCACTCAAGGTCGGTCAGAATATAAAGTACGACATGCTCGTTCTGCAAAACTATGGGATTGAAGTCCGAGGTAAACTCTTCGATACCATGGTAGCACATTATGTCCTCCAACCCGAACTCCGTCATAACATGGATTATCTGGCCGAAATCTATCTGCATTATCAAACCATACATATTGAAGAGTTAATAGGGCCAAAAGGCAAAGGGCAGAAAAATATGCGCGACCTCTCCCCTCAAGAAGTTTATCTGTACGCCTGCGAAGATGCAGACGTTACACTAAAACTTAAAAATATACTGGAACAGGAATTAAAGAAAAATGATGCCGAGAAGTTATTCTATGAAATCGAAATGCCTCTGGTCCCTGTTCTTGTCAATATCGAGAGCAACGGAGTGCGTTTAGATACGGAGGCTCTGAAACAATCGTCGGAACACTTCACTACGAGACTGCAAAGTATCGAAAAAGAAATTTATACTCTCGCCGAAGGAGAATTCAACATTGCATCTCCCAAACAGGTAGGAGAGATACTTTTTGATAAATTGAAAATAGTAGAGAAAGCTAAAAAAACAAAAACCGGACAGTACGTCACCTCAGAAGAGGTATTGGAGAGCTTGCGAAATAAGCACGATATTATCGGTAAGATTTTGGAATACCGGGGACTTAAGAAACTATTAAGTACTTATATCGACGCTCTGCCGCAATTGATCAATCCCAAAACCGGACGTATACACACCTCCTTTAACCAGACCGTTACCGCAACAGGAAGATTGAGTTCAAGTAACCCTAACCTGCAGAATATCCCGATCCGGGACGAAGACGGTAAAGAGATACGCAAAGCTTTTATTCCGGATGATGGTTGCAGTTTCTTCTCCGCCGACTATTCACAGATTGAGCTACGCATAATGGCACACCTGAGTGAAGACAAAAACATGATCGATGCTTTCCTCAGTGGCTATGATATTCATGCGGCTACAGCTGCCAAGATTTATAAGGTAGATATAAAAGAGGTTACCGCCGATATGCGCCGTAAGGCCAAGACTGCCAATTTCGGTATTATCTACGGTATCTCCGTATTTGGCCTGGCGGAACGCATGAATGTCGACCGCAAAGAAGCCAAAGAGCTGATAGACGGTTATTTTGAAACCTATCCGCAAGTAAAATCCTATATGGACAAGAGTATCCAGGTGGCACGCGAGCACGGTTATGTGGAAACGATTTTCCATCGCAAACGCTTTTTACCGGATATTAACTCCCGTAATGCCGTAGTACGCGGATACGCAGAGCGAAATGCCATCAATGCTCCGATACAGGGAAGCGCAGCTGACATAATCAAAGTTGCTATGGCACGTATTTATGAACGTTTCAAAGCAGAAGGCCTGAAAGCAAAAATGATTTTGCAAGTACACGATGAGCTGAATTTCAGTGTACCGGCAAAAGAGAAAGAAATAGTAGAGCAAGTGGTTATTGAGGAAATGGAGAAAGCCTATCGTATGCATGTTCCCTTAAAAGCAGATTGCGGATGGGGTACAAACTGGCTGGAGGCACATTGATA
This sequence comes from Bacteroides fragilis NCTC 9343, assembly GCF_000025985.1. Lineage (NCBI taxonomy): Bacteria > Pseudomonadati > Bacteroidota > Bacteroidia > Bacteroidales > Bacteroidaceae > Bacteroides > Bacteroides fragilis. The sequence goes on along the minus strand of NC_003228.3, from coordinate 108,671 downwards.
ACAATCATTAACCATTCGTACAGAAAGCTATGAAAGATCCATCTAAAAATGCTTACTGTTTATATAAATATCCGGCAAACAATCTGCCGGATATCTTTTTGTCAGCATACTTATCAAAAAGAAAGTAACTCAAAGGTCCTAATACTGACAATATGATAAAATTCTTTCGATTTTATGCATTTATATCCGTTTAATATGTAACTTTGCCACCGTTAAAGCCAACAAATGGTAGAAATATGACAATTTAAAGACTTAAAAACAGATATCATGAAAACAACAGGATTTTTAAAAACAGTAGCATTGTCAGCAGTTCTTTTGGTAAGCAGCGTTGCAGTTTCCGCCCGGAACTATGATAACAATCTTATTTATAACTCCGAAGAAGAAAACGGCATGTTAATAGGACAAACCGTTTATAAGAAAGAAGGCTCTTCCCTAGCCAATTATATGAAATATAACTATAAATACGATGACAATAAACGCATGATTGAAAGTCAGACTATGAAATGGAACAGCAATAAAAATAATTGGGAGAACGATTTGCTGGTTCGCTATACGTACGAAGGCAAAACCATTACCACAAACTATTATAAATGGAATAACCGGAAAAGTGAATTTATACTGGCTCCGGAGATGACCGTTACAATGGATAACCCTAATCTATAATCTCCAAACACTTTACTCTTTCTTAAAGATCTAACACATTAAATACTCTAAAAAAGACCGTTGCTAACAGCTTCGGTCTTTTTTTGTGTCACGTGAAACATAAAGAAGAAATAAAAAAGATTATTTGAGATAACAACATCATAAAATAGCCGGAGTTTTTTCACAAAAAGCTCCGGCTTTACCCAACCAGTTAACTATCAAGAGAGTTGTTTAATTGTTTAACACTGTTCATCTCAGTTGTTTTTAAGAGTAATCGTACCTCACAAAGATACAATCAAAGTAAAAGCATAGCAACCCTTTTTTATCTGAAAGCCGATTATATGGTTACAGTCAGAGTATAAGCGGTAAAATAAGAGTCTATCCGACAGAAAAACTTCAAATTATACAAAAGCGCTCTTGTAGTTCTTTCAAGAATCCGCGTGAAATAATCAAGTCTTCTTTATCACTAAAAGGAGGATAGAGTAAGCACTGTTTGCTCTTTATCATTGCCAGATAATTGATGTTGATAATAGCCGACTGACTGATTTGTACAAATGCGTCGGAATAGCCGATTATATCACCGGCAGTCGTATTTTTTTTCAGACAAAGTTTCGTTTGATTAAAAAGTTCCACTTGCCACAGCCTCTTATCTTTCAGATATTCAAAATAACCTATTTCTTCAAGACGAAGAAATCTAAATCCCGTTACTGTACTAATCATAAACAAATCTCTACCGGGCATCAAAGTACCCACAGCAGAAGCAAAAGAAGGCAGAGGCCGAGCAGAAGCCATCGTCTTGCGGTAACGTTCAATAATCAAATTCAGTTCTTCTATATCATAAGGCTTCAGTAAATAATCAAAAGCCGATTCGCGCAAGGCCTGCAACAGATATTTATCATAGGCAGTATAGAAAACGACTTTCATATCCCACAACACCTGTTCACGAATCTCACTAAGCAAACGGATTCCCTGAATATCGGGCAACTCTATGTCCAGGAACAAAAGATCGGGATGTATATCCATAATAAGTTTCTTCCCTTTTGCCCCATTGCCGGCAGTCCCTTTTATTTCCAGATCAGTCTGCACCTCCAGATCCCGGCGTAAGGTCTCAATAGCCGCCTTCTCATCATCTATAATGATCACCTTATACATAATTTCCTATCTTTATAAATTGTAAGAATAATCCAATGGTATATAGATTAGAACTTGTGTTCCGGTCTGTCCATTATTCACCAGATTCTTGATTTCAAAACGTATTTTCTCGCGATTCTTATCATTCAATAGCTGAATAGTCTGATAAAGCACTTTCAACCCTGTTCCTGTTCCACGTGTAGATGATAAAGTTTGTGGAGAATATCCACGTCCATTATCGCAAATATCAATAAGGATTCCACTTCCCTTTCGGCAAACAGATATACCAAGTAACTTCAAACCGTCAATTCCGGCCAATCCATGTTTCAATGCATTCTCCACCGGTATCTGTACTACCATTGAAGGAATGACAACCTGCTGAATATCCAAGTCTTCCTCGATCTTCACATCCATTGAAAAATCACTTCCGAGACGTCCTTGCTCAAGATGGATGTAAGTCTTCACAAATTCCAGTTCATCATAAAGAGAAATACTGAGTTTCTCTGTCAATTCCAAGCTCTTACGAAGTAGTTTCACCAATTCTGTCAGATCACCACACAACGTTTCCCCATCCCTAAACCGACTGATCTCACGATTCAATACATTAAACGTGAAATGCGGTGAAAGACGATTCCGGATATTCTCCATACGGAAACGGCTGATCTGGTTGATATGCCGTTCCTGAAGAAACATGCGTTTCTTCTTCATATACCAATAAACAAGTCCCGCTACAATAACAGATACAATACCGATCAGAGCCCATATATAGGTTGTCAGTTTCAGCACCTCCATCTCTCCTTTTTGTTTCTCGATCACCAATTCTTTCCGCATCACAATCGTATCCTGCCGGTAACGCATATCCAGTTCGGCTACACGCGTCCTGACACGTTCATTACGGATGGAATCATTAAGTTGAAGATCGTGTTTCTGATATTCATAAGCCTTTTTATAGTTTCCCACCTGCTCGTAATAATGCTGTAGATAGTGATTACGGATATTGATCATATTGGCATCTATATGCCCGTAATCGGCTGATCGTCTGATTATATCTCCGGCAAGAGCGACATTTCCCTTTTTAAGTGCAAGCTCGATCATTTGAGTCTCTATGTAATAAAGCGCCGATTGATTCCCGATTCCGGAAAAGAAGCGATAGCTCTCGTCCAGATATAATTGCGCTGAATCCAGTTTATTGGTAATCACATAAAGTTCTCCAAGATTTGCCTTACACAAATTCTGTTCAAAAACCATTTGAGGATAAGACTTCACGACCTCTAATGCACGCCCAATATAATGAACAGCCTGCGGATAGTCTTTTTTATAATAAAAATGGTTTCCCCGGTTATTCAGGTAAGTCCATTTCTCAGACACGCTCATCTGAGGAAAAAAGTTTCCTGCAAGTTCATAATAATGATTGGAAAGCTCAAAATCACGTAATTCCATATAAGTCTGTCCGAGACCATAGTAAACCGGAAATTTATTACGATCGGGCAATCCGAGAGAATCACAAATGAACAGTGCGCGACGATAATAATAAGCGGCATACGCATAATCTCCCTTATGCACATTGGCATCAGCCAAATTTATGCACAAGTCCGGTAGATAGTCCGTTTGTTGTCCTTGAAGCCTTTCTTCGTAGGCTTTTTTATAGGAGATAATAGCCGAATCGGGCTGAGTGCACTGCATCAAGACGTTGCCTTCCATATTATAAACAGTCGAAAGCAGATCATGCACTTCCGCGGAAAGCTCCACTTCATTACAAAAGCGCTTCACAAGCCGATTGTAATACAAGACTGAATCAAAGTCTGCCGTAACAAAATAAGATTTGGAATAAAATGACAAAAGGTAATAATAAGACAGGCTATCCGGAGCATCCGCCATGGCGTGTCGCAACAAAGAACGTGAATATCGGGTATTACTAAACAATGAATCCTGAGCACAACGTTCCACAGAGTCTATGCTCATACCCCCAAAAGCGGAATCAGAACGGTTTATTTTTTGCTTACAGCCTGTTAACGGTAATAACAAACAAAAAAATACAATTGCCAGGTTTGCTCTATGCCTCATTGTTTTGATTTATCGTGTAATACCCAACAAAAATACATCCTTTTTTTAAATTCGATAACAAACGTACTACTTTTTATGCGCAATTATTCATATCTTTGTAGCCAATATAATTAGAATAGTCTCATAATGAGTCCACTGAACTTCACTCACATCCTGACACAGACAGTCGATGAGCTATCGGAAAGCGAATCATACAAAGGACTGTTTCACCAACATAAAGACGGTGAGCCACTACCCTCGCCACGGGTATTGTGCGATGTTATCGAATTAGCGCGTTCCATTCTCTTTCCCGGATATTACGGAAACTCAACAGTCAACAGCCGGACTATCAATTACCACATTGGTGTCAATGTAGAAAAGCTGTTCAATCTGCTAACAGAGCAGATTCTCGCCGGTTTATGTTTCGGTAATGGTGACCGGTGCGATGAATGTACCGAGGCCAAACGTGAAGAAGCAGCGCGCCTGGCTGCCAAGTTTATCAGCAAACTACCGCACTTGCGCCGTGTCCTGGCTACAGATGTGGAAGCTGCTTACAACGGTGACCCGGCTGCACAAAGTTTTGGTGAAGTGATCTTCTGCTATCCGGCCATCAAAGCCATCAGCAACTATCGCATCGCCCACGAACTTCTGGAATTAGGTGTACCGCTTATCCCCCGTATCATCACCGAAATGGCACATAGCGAAACCGGTATCGACATACATCCGGGAGCAAGAATCGGCACACATTTCACGATCGACCATGGAACCGGTGTAGTGATTGGTGCGACAAGTATCATCGGTAATAATGTGAAACTCTATCAGGGAGTGACATTGGGTGCCAGAAGCTTCCCCCTGGATGCTGACGGCAAACCTATTAAAGGCATTCCACGTCATCCGATTCTGGAAGATAACGTGATTGTATACTCCAATGCCACCATTCTGGGCCGGATTACCATCGGGCGTGATGCGACCGTAGGCGGTAACATCTGGGTGACAGAGAACATACCGGCAGGGGCAAGAATCGTACAGACAAAAGCGAAAAAATAATATAATTAACAACATTAAAGCGCCGGTCGCCCGGTTCATTACCGGAACATTAGCATACTGGCATGTTATCCATTTTTATGAGCGAACAATTTGAAATGATTGCCAAAACCTTTCAGGGACTGGAAGAGATACTGGCTGAGGAATTGACAACACTTGGGGCAAACGACGTACAAATAGGCCGCCGCATGGTCTCGTTTACCGGTGACAAGGAGATGATGTACAAAGCAAATTTCTGCCTGCGTACCGCAATCCGTATTTTAAAACCAATTAAGCACTTCACCGCAAAAGACGCTGATGCTGTATATGAACAAATCAAAGCCATCCGTTGGGAAGAAATCCTGGATGTAGACAAAACCTTTGCTGTCGACGCAGTAGTATTCAGCGATGAATTCCGCCACTCCAAGTTTGTCTCATACAAAGTAAAAGATGCCATTGTCGATTATTTCCGCGAATTGAATGGAAAACGTCCTTCTGTGCGTATCAGCAGACCGGATGTACTACTGAATATACACATTGCACAGACTACCTGTACGCTTTCACTCGATTCATCGGGCGAATCACTCCACCGCAGAGGTTACCGTCAGGAAGCCGTAGAAGCTCCATTAAATGAAGTTCTGGCCGCCGGTATGATTTTGATGACCGGATGGAAAGGCGAATGCGACCTGATTGACCCGATGTGCGGTTCAGGTACTATTCCCATTGAAGCAGCCCTGATTGCCCGTAATATCGCGCCGGGAGTGTTTCGCAAAGAGTTTGCTTTTGAAAAATGGGGAGATTTCGATCAAAACCTGTTCGACCGGATCTACAACGACGACAGTCAGGAACGTGAATTTACCCACAAGATATACGGTTATGACAACAATCCCAAAGCCAACGAAATCGCAACGCACAACGTGAAGGCAGCAGGGGTATCAAAAGACATTATCCTGAAATTGCAACCGTTCCAGCAATTCGAACAGCCGGCTGAAAAATCGATCATTATAACCAATCCCCCTTACGGAGAACGTATTTCGACCAACGACTTGCTGGGACTGTACAATATGATCGGCGAACGCCTGAAACACGCTTTTGTGGGTAACGATGCATGGATACTTTCTTATCGTGAAGAGTGTTTCGATCAGATTGGCCTGAAACCGAGCGTAAAAACTCCTTTATTCAACGGTCCTTTGGAATGTGAATTCCGTAAATATCAGATTTTCGACGGTAAATATAAGGAATTCAAAAGCCAGGAAGGCGGTGATGAAAACGGTGAACGTGCTCCGAAGGAAAGAAGAGAGTTCAAGCCGCGCCGGGAGGAAGGCGGTTTCAGAGGAGAAAGAAGACCACGCGAAGAACGTAATTCGGAATACGGAGACAGAAGACCGAGAGAATTCAAAGGCAACCGTGAGCCCAAAATCAAAAAGCCCCAGGAGGACTAAACCGTTCCGAACACAAATATGCAGACGGATGAACAGGCAGTCATAGAAGATAAACGATACGGTACCAAAGTATGACGCTGTCATCCGCCCGGAAACGACGAAATCAGACAGAGTATAAATCAAAGGATTTAAATAATGATAAAGCAAATCATGAAAACCAACAGTAAACAAAAGAGTGCTTTGTTAGTAATGCTCTTATCTTTACTAATACCAAACATTATGGCACAAGAACCGAAAATGCCGACCTTGGAGGATCTGATTCCGGGTGGAGCTACCTACCGTTCTGCCGAGAATATATCCGGCCTGCAATGGTGGGGTGACCAATGTATCAAACCGGGAATAGAAGCAGTGTTCATGATAAACCCTAAAAATGGAAAAGAAACACCGCTCACCACCCGCAACATAGTAAACAAGGCGTTGGAAGCCGGAAATCACGGTAAGTTGCAACACTTCTACAATGTCAGTTTCCCATGGCCGAAGAAAAGCCTTATGCTGATCGCCCTGCCGGATAAATACATCGTATACGATTTCGACTACCGTGAGGTTATCAGCACACGTCCATTGCCAAAGGAAGGTGCCAATAGAGATTATCACCCTGAAACGGGACATGTAGCCTATACCATAGGCAACAATCTGTATGTGGACGATCGGGCCGTAACCAACGAACCGGAAGGTATCGTATGCGGCCAGTCTGTTCATCGCAACGAATTCGGAATTAAGAAAGGAACTTTCTGGAGTCCCTCGGGCAATCTGCTCGCATTCTATCGGATGGATCAAAGTATGGTAGCCCAATATCCCCTGGTCGATGTCACAGCTCCCATTGCCGAAGTCAACAACATCCGCTACCCGATGGCAGGGATGACCAGCCACCAGGTAAAAGTAGGCATCTACAACCCCACTACCGGCAAAAGTATCTATCTCAATGCCGGAGACCCGACCGATCGCTATTTCACTAACATCAGTTGGGCGCCGGATGAAAAGAGCCTTTATCTGATCGAGTTGAACCGCAATCAAAATCATGCCAAATTGTGCCGATATGATGTTGAAACAGGCGAATTGACGGCCACTCTTTTTGAAGAGAAGAGCGACAAGTATGTAGAGCCGCAGGACCCTATCATTTTCCTGCCTTGGGATAACAGCAAGTTCATCTACCAGAGCCAAAAAGATGGCTTCAGCCACCTTTACCTGTACGATACGAACGGCCGGCAAATCCGTCAGTTGACCGAGGGAGACTGGCTGGTAAAAGAGGTTCTGGGCTTCGACACCAAGAAAAAAGAGATTATTATTGCCAGCACAGAGTTCTCGCCATTGCAGAACAACCTGTTCCGCCTGGATACAAAAACCGGAACACGTACTCCCCTGGGCAGTGCAGAAGGCGTACACAGCGGCCAGTTGAGCCCTTCGGGACGCTACCTGATTGACCAATACAACTCACCGACTGTCCCGAGAAGTATCAATATCATCGATGTGCAAAGTGGTAAAAGCGTCAATCTGCTCACAGCAGCCGATCCTTTCACCGGCTACAAGATGCCGGGTATCGAGACAGGTACCATCAAAGCAGCAGATGGCAAGACGGACTTATATTACCGATTAATAAAACCGGCCGATTTCGATCCGAACAAGAAATACCCGGCTATCGTATACGTATACGGCGGTCCTCACGCACAACTGGTCACCAACGGCTGGCAGAACGGTGCACGAGGCTGGGATATCTATATGGCCAACAAAGGTTACATCATGTTTACCGTAGACGGACGTGGAAGTAGCAATCGGGGACTCGATTTTGAGAATGTAACTTTCCGCCAGTTGGGAATCGAAGAAGGAAGAGACCAGGTGAAAGGAACCGAATTCCTGAAAAGCCTCCCCTACGTCGATGGGAACCGTATCGGAGTACACGGCTGGAGCTTTGGCGGTCACATGACCACTGCCCTTCTCCTTCGCTATCCCGAAATATTTAAAGTGGGCGTGGCCGGCGGTCCCGTCATTGACTGGGGGTATTACGAAGTGATGTACGGAGAACGCTATATGGATACCCCGCAAAGCAATCCGAAAGGATATAAAGAGTGTAACCTGAAAAACCTGGCAGGCAACCTGAAAGGACATCTGATGATCATCCACGATGACCACGACGACACCTGCGTGCCGCAGCACACCCTCTCGTTTATGAAAGCGTGCATCGATGCCCGCACGTATCCGGACCTCTTCATCTACCCGTGCCACAAGCACAATGTGTCAGGCCGCGACCGTGTACATCTGCATGAAAAGATAACCCGTTATTTCGAAGACTATTTATAAAGATATAAATCCTCAAAAGACATGAAGATATTACTATTAGGTTCGGGCGGCCGTGAACACGCCCTGGCATGGAAAATCGCCCAAAGTCCGAAAGTAGAGAAGCTGTTCATTGCACCCGGCAATGCCGGAACCGGTGAAGTAGGTGAAAACGTGAATATCAAAGCAACCGACTTCGCCGCTTTAGGGGCATTCGCTCTTGAAGAAAGTATCGATATGATTGTGGTAGGCCCCGAAGACCCGTTGGTAGAAGGTATCTATGACCACTTCCAAAGTAACCCCTGCCTGAAAAACATCGCCATTATCGGCCCGTCGAAAGAAGGAGCCAGGCTGGAAGGCAGTAAGGAGTTCGCGAAAGAATTCATGCACCGCCACCACATACCGACAGCCCGCTACCAAAGCGTGACAGCCGATACCCTGAACGAAGGACTGGCATTTCTCGAAACACTTGAAGCTCCTTATGTGCTGAAAGCAGACGGACTTTGTGCCGGAAAAGGAGTATTGATTCTGCCGACTCTCGAAGAAGCCAAGAAAGAACTGAAAGAGATGCTCGGAGGTATGTTCGGCAATGCCTCGGCAACCGTTGTCATTGAAGAGTTCCTGAGCGGTATCGAATGTTCGGTATTCGTACTGACAGATGGCGACCACTATAAGGTGCTGCCCGTAGCCAAAGACTACAAACGCATCGGCGAAGGTGACAAAGGGCTCAATACCGGCGGTATGGGCAGTGTGACTCCCGTTCCGTTTGCCGACGAAGTGTTTATGGAAAAGGTACGTACCCGCATCATCGAACCGACTGTCAACGGACTAAAGGCGGAAGGTATCACCTATAAAGGATTCATCTTCCTGGGGCTGATCAACGTGAAAGGCGAACCGATGGTAATCGAATACAATGTCCGTATGGGTGATCCCGAAACCGAAAGTGTCATGCTGCGCATACAGAGCGACCTGGTAGAACTGCTGGAAGGGGTGGCCGAAGGTAACCTCGACGCCCGATCGCTTGTCATCGATCCGCGTACAGCCACTTGTGTGATGATGGTCAGCGGAGGATACCCCGAAGCCTATCAGAAAGGATATGCCATCAACGGACTGGAAGCAGCCCGGGCAACGGACAGCATTCTGTTTCATGCCGGAACAGCCATGAAGGACGGACAGGCAGTGACCTCCGGCGGACGTGTGCTTGCCATCTGCTCGTATGGCAACGACAAGGCCGACGCACTGGCACAATGCTACAAAGTGGCCGACATGATTGACTTCAAAGACAAGAATTATCGCCGCGACATCGGCTTCGATTTATAATGAGGAATCAAAGATTACAAGGACGGATAACGGCGGGCAGATTTACGCTGCCCATCGTTATCTTTACGTGTATTGCCTGTTGGGTGCTGACCTCCGTTCTCCTGCCCGGACTGGAAGTTAAGGAGTCGTCCTACCCGCTGTGGAATATCGTGAACATACCCGCATGGGCCAACCGCATTGTCAGCTTTTTGCTCTTTGCCGGTATCGGCTATTTCCTGATAGAGCTGAACAATACGTTTGCCATCATCCGCATGAGAGCATCCGTACAAACCTCACTTTACTTTCTGCTCATCACGGCCTGCCCCGGCATGCACCTGCTCTATGCGGGCGACGTCGCTGCTGTAACCTTTCTCATTTCGCTCTATTTCCTGTTCAAAAGCTATCAGCAGCCTCGTCCTGCCGGTTATCTGTTCCATTCGTTTGCTTTGCTGAGCGCCGGCAGTGTGGCGTTTCCTCAGCTGACGTACTTCATCCCCATCTGGCTGATGGGTGCATCCGGTTTTCAGTCGCTCACGTTCCGCAGTTTCTGCGGTTCCATAATAGGTTGGAGCATCCCCTACTGGTTCTTATTGGGACATGCCTTTTTTCACAACGAAATAGAGCTTTTCTACCAACCGTTCATCCATCTGGCCGACTTCCGGGACATTGACTTCGGCCGTGACTTCCAACTATGGGAAGTCGTCACGCTGGGCTATCTATTCATCCTCTACATAGTCAGTTCGATACATTGCATCGTGGCAGGATATGAGGATAAGATACGGACACGCGCTTATCTGCACTTTCTTATTTTCCTCAACTTCTGCATCTTCCTGTTCATTGTGTTGCAACCCGCCCTGAGCATGAATCTGCTTTCGCTGTTGCTGATAGGCATCAGTATATTAGTGGGACACTTGTTTGTACTGACCAACAGCAAATCGTCCAACCTCTTCTTTATCGGTTCGATGATTACCCTTATCGCTTTATTCTGCTTTAATATATGGACGCTTTTATAGAAACCGTTTCACAGATACTTATCGACTGGGGATATCCCGGCCTGTTCATTTCGGCACTGTTGGCCGGAAGTATTGTCCCGTTCAGTTCGGAGATCGTGCTGCTGGGACTGGTAAAGTTGGGACTCGATCCTACCCTTTGCCTCATTTCCGCCTCGCTGGGGAACACCGCCGGAGGGATGACCTGTTACTATATGGGGCGCTTGGGCAGGATAGACTGGATCGAGAAATACTTCAAGGTCAAGAAGGAAAAGATAGACAAGATGCAACGCTTCCTTCAGGGGAAAGGCGCTTTGATGGCGTTCTTCGCCTTTCTGCCCGCCATCGGTGAAGTGATATCCATAGCCCTCGGATATATGAGGAGCAATGTATGGCTGACCACGGCTTCGATGTTCGCCGGAAAACTGATACGCTACATCATCCTGCTGAAAGCCATGCAGGAAGCCCTGAACCTGGTTATGTAAAGAAGAATATGGAAAGAATCATTGAATATACGGCCGACGGAAGTGCCACCCTCTTCGTTCCGGAGCTGAACGAGCACTACCATTCCGTGAAAGGGGCTCTGACGGAGTCCTCTCATATCTTTATCGACATGGGCCTGAAAGCCTCTGCTTCTCCTGCACCCCATATCCTTGAAATCGGTTTCGGAACGGGGCTGAACGCATTGCTCACACTGATTGAAGCGGAAAGATCGGGCAGACAGATCCATTATACGGGCATCGAGCTTTACCCGCTGCCATGGGAAACGGTAGAGAAACTGAGATATAACGACCGACCGGGAGGGGATGGTGAACAACGATTAACGACCGGCGATGAACAGGCCGCGCAATGGATGAAAGCCCTCCATACATCGCCCTGGGGAGAAGACGTGCGGATCACTCCGCATTTCACCCTGAGGAAGATACAGGGAGACTTCACAATCATGGACCGTTCATCATTGATCACTGACCGTACATCGTTATTCTCCCTCCTTTATTTCGATGCCTTCGCACCGGAGAAACAACCTGAGATGTGGACGCAAGAACTATTCGATGAGCTGTACGTTATGATGGAAGAAGAAGGAATACTGACCACTTATTGCGCTAAAGGAGTGGTAAGAAGGATGTTGCAAGCGGCAGGATTCATCGTTGAACGTCTGCCCGGACCTCCGGGAGGCAAAAGGGAGATACTGAGGGCAAAGAAGAGATCCCAGGACTCTCCGGCCGTAACGCAATGTAACGCGCAACCCACATTAAAACAGAAAGGATAAACATTATGAGAATGAATCGAACACATCAGTCAATAGTAACCCATATCCCCGGGAGAGGAATGAGAGGACAGACTGTTCTCTTCCTTTTCCTCCTGCTCCTTTCCGCCTGTTCCGGCCGCGGGAAAGGCGATGCGGGAGAGCGGATCATCACCGTCACGATGGAACCGCAACGGTACTTCACCGAAGCCATTGCCGGAGATAAGTTCACCGTACGCAGCATGGTGCCCAAAGGCAGCAGCCCCGAGACTTACGACCCCACCCCGCAGCAACTGGTATCGCTGGGTGAAAGTGAGGCATATCTGCGCATCGGCTATATCGGATTCGAACGCTCGTGGATGGACCGGTTGATGAACAATACTCCTCATATCCAGGTGTTCGACACCTCAACAGGGGTGGACCTGATCTTTGAGTCCGCCTTCGATCACGGCGACCACCGCCATGAAGGAGGTGTGGAGCCGCACATCTGGAACTCCACCGCCAACGCGTTGATCATAGCCGGAAATACATTCAAGGCGCTCACCGTACTCGACAAAGGGAACGAAGCATACTACAAGGCTCGCTATGACTCGCTCTGCCAACGCATCGAGCAGACAGACAGCCTGATCCGGCAAACGTTGTCGGTGCCCGGCGCCGACCGTGCCTTCATCATCTACCATCCGGCACTCTCCTACTTCGCCCGCGACTACGGACTGCATCAGATCAGTATCGAAGAGGGAGGCAAAGAGCCGTCGCCCGCCCACCTGAAAGGGCTGATGGATCTCTGTAAAAAGGAAGGGGTACGCGTCATTTTCGTCCAACCGGAATTTGACCGCCGAAACGCCGAAATCATCGCGAAGCAGACCGGCACCCAGGTGATCTCCATCAATCCCCTTTCGTACGACTGGGAAGAAGAGATGCTGAATGTGGCAAGAAGCCTCCGTGGTGAACCCGGATACTAATAACCAACCTCAAGCAATTCATGGATAAAGAAAGAAAACCCCACAAGCATACGGAAGCAGCGACTTCCTCCCCCCTCCTCTCCATCAGAGGACTCTCCGCCGCCTATGACGGACGCACGGTGCTCCACGATGTCGATCTGGAGGTCTACGAGCACGATTTCCTCGGCATCATCGGGCCCAACGGCGGAGGCAAGACAACTCTTATCAAATGCATTCTGGGACTGCTTCGCCCCACAGGAGGAGAAATCATCAAATATCACGAACCACTCACGACGGGCTATCTCCCGCAGTACAACTCGATCGACCGCTCCTTCCCCATCTCGGTTCTCGAGGTAGTCCTCTCGGGACTCAGCTCCAAGAAGTCGCTGACCGGCCGTTTCAATGACCGTCACCGCGAGAAAGCCCGACAAGTGATCCACCGCATGGGACTCGAGGGACTTGAACACCGGGCCATCGGACAGCTGAGCGGCGGACAACTGCAACGCGCCCTGCTGGGACGAGCCATTATCAGCGACCCGCAACTGCTTATTCTCGACGAGCCGAGCACCTACATCGACAAGCGCTTCGAAGCCCGCCTCTACCAGCTGCTGGCGGAGATCAACCGCGACTGCGCCATCATCCTCGTCAGCCATGACATCGGGACGGTGCTGCAACAGGTAAAGAACATCGCCTGCGTGAACGAAACACTGGACTATCACCCGGCCGCAAGCGTCAACACCGAATGGCTGGAACGGAACTTCAACTGCCCGATCGAGCTGCTGGGACACGGCACACTGCCTCACCGGGTGCTGGGCGAGCATTGTCATTGCCACGAGGATGGCAAAGCCTGACAAAGGACGCCTTATTCCATAGAAAAACTCCGCCCTGCATTGCTTCATCTTTTATGTGAAGTGATGCAGGGCGGAGTTTTTGCACAATCCTCTTTCCTAAGCCAAGGAACGATAGTTTCCCTCCACCGGGAAGCAAGGTTTCCCCGAGTAAGGAAAACCTCTTTCCCAAGAATCAGGCTGTAGGATCATCTACAATATCACCATCCCCTCCCGAAGGAAGACCAATAACCAGGCTACGTATCACTGTACGAGGTACTTTCAGCAACTTATTACCGGTTGAAAACTGGGTAGTCAGTCGTAATTCATAGACTCCGTCTTTTAAGTCCGCAGGAAGTAGCACCAATACTTCCGAAGGGTTGTTTACGGCGATCATATCCATCGGCAACTTTGTTTCCGTACCTTTCTCATCAATCAATACGATACCCACTGCAGAGTCTGTACCAGTTACTTTAATATTCTTTCCTTGCAGACGATAGTTACGTCCGGCAGTTGCACTACCATCCGTAGCTCGGGTAGCAGCGTCTTCACCGCCGATGAAGTAGGCCGGGTCACCTTTGGCTCCCAGAATTTTCACGCCGGTCCGTGCGATAGTTTCACGTAAATCCTTATCTTGATTGAAAGAAACATAGATAGAATTTCTCTCAGGATTCCATACTCCACCGTCTATAACACCGCGAAACTGTGGTACGGCACGAAAAAGCCCCGTATTGACAGAGTATCCGTTCAGTACCAATTCCGATACCGTACGCTGAAAGAGGTCGACGGCATGCTTTAAAGTCTCTGCCCGCAAGCCGGTATCTTCTTTCTTCATTTCATCCAGTACATCGGATAGTGTCAGGTTTCCGGCGCTTTCTAATACCAAGATTTTGTCTTCTTTGTTGTCGGTGGTCACGGTATTGTCCGCAAGCCAGCCTTTAAGTTCGGTTTTCATGATTTGTTAAGTTTAAAAGTGAATATTATTATTTGTTTTTCACGCAACGGACAGATTGTCCATTAGTCTTTGGATAGTGGCCTGTTCGGGATTCACCACCAGTAGTAAAATATAGTAGATAACCATATGTTGAACCATTAGCATCAAGGCACCAGTAAGCTCCTTCTGAACCGGCATTGCCTGGAGGAGTTGTCTTACTTCCTGTAGCGCCACCGTGAGATCCACCAAATGGTAAGAAAAGTCCTATTGTTGAGTTCATAAACCAAAATCCCTTATTACCTCCGTTGGTTACAACAGCTTTATTCGTACATCTGGATAACTTGTCCATTTCATCTTTTGAAGGGGTACGCCACCCCGTTCCGTAATCACTTTTAAGTTTTGGGCAAGGATCGGTATTATTGAGTGATGTATTTCCCGTATATGTACTTTTCCATGTGTAATAATATCCATATTCTGAATAAGTCCCCCACACATAATTAGCAGATCCGGTGCTTTTCAGATTCCCGTCTGCCCAGATCAGCTTGGCTAACGCTGTCTTATCGGCTGAGGAACAACCATTTGTAGTTAAATTGATACTTCCGGAGGGTACATTAATTCCGATGGTTTTCTTAAACTGTATTTTCATCGTATAGCTTTTTCCCTCTTTCAACTGTATGCTTTGGGTGGAGGTGATTTCCGTATTATTGGGAATGGTCCGTCCGCTTATTGTCAGCGTATTGAAATGCACTGTAATCGTTCTGGCCCCTGCAAACGGAACCATGCGTATGGTTGTACTCAGGGCCGTGCTCGGACTGAATGCCGCCGTATTATTCGTGTTGGCGGCTACCACATTGGTCGAAGGACCGATCTTCCATGATGTGGAATTTCCACCTTGCTTTACGTATACACCCGTGCAATTGGTGATCGTATTGCTTGGAAATCCGGTAGGACTGATGGTAATCGTCAATTTACATAGCTTCTGGCTGAAACTCACCGGAAGAAGATTGTGGCTCAGGCTATTTACATTTGTTATATCTCCGGAATCGAAGGTCATGAAGTCCTTGGTCATGTCAGGGATAGACACTGTACTGCTGTTGTAAGTATATGATGCGGGTATAGTTCCCAAGTCGGCAGTGGTATTAAAGGAGTAGCCCACCACACGTATCGTTCCGGAGCGTGTCAGCAATTTCCCTTGTTTGAGTACAGGAGTGCCCGTACCATTGGAGGCGTAATCGGCAGCCGACTGGAAGACATAGTTATTTCCGGACTTCCGGAAAACAATCAGCCGGAAATAGACTCCCACAGGCACTGTTGCACGGGTACTTACACGGGGCAGGGTATCTTCCGTCAGTTCCATCGAGGCTATCCGGGGACCTTCGTAGTCCGGTTGCTCTCCTGTGCGTGTAGGGGAGAAAGCTTTTACTCCCACCCATTCGGCGATCAGGGGAGAGTGGCTACGGGTCGAAGCGTCGTTAAAAGAGGAAGAATGATAGTCGTTGTCACCTGTCAGACTGATATGGATAGGAATTAACTCGTCGGCAGTATTCCCGCTGTCAGCAGACAGGGGAGTCATTCTGTCATCTTCGGCACATCCTGCTATCGAAAGGCAAAAACACAGCCATAAGGCTTTACCGAGACATTCTCGCATAATAAAAGTTCTATTCATATACTAAGATATTAAAGTGAATAATCGTATCAAAGATGCATTGCGGACCTATACATCTTCGTATAAGTCCGGAAAGACTGTTTGATACAACTTTTATTATGCGTAAGTTTGTGTATTACAATCAGATATGACGGTCTTGAATACACAATGGTGTTTCAAAAAACGTACGTCTTTTGAAACATCATTTTTACTCTCCGCACTGGATGCAAGGAGGATAGATAAATGGCTGATAATTAAAATGATGTAAAAAGATTTGCACAGACGAAAAAAGCGACCTATCTTTGTTGCATCAGACGTACGTCTTTTGAAACATCATTCTCCAAAGTTAAATTTGCATCTTAGTCAACCTTCTTGGTCCATAAAAGGGTGGTTCATAAATTGATCTCCACTTCTTCTCAAAAATTGTCCAATAATCTAATTATGTGCGTGTTGTACAAAAGTCTTTATTTAGTGGCTTTTATTATTCAAAAGACCTAATCAATCCGTAATTTATATACCTTTGAAGATCTTGGTCATGAATAACAATTAATTATTTAACACAACGAACTGCCAGCCCGGATGCCAAATAATCAAGGCCTATTCCTGCTGAACCATTAGCAAAGACCAAGCGTTTAGCATCGTTTTTATTATATGTCGAACTCCAATACTGTCCTCCTGTACCCCCATCACTAGTAGGATCACCAGTCGAACTACTTCCACCCCAACCAATTCCTCCAGAAGCTAATAGAAAAACACCAATACTTTTATTCATAAACCACATGCCACCATTTGTCAACACCTTATCTGTACATCGGGATAATGAAATGTAGTCATTTTCAGATGGAGTACGCCACCCTGTACCATAGTACGCAGTATTCAATTTAGAACATGGATCTGTGTTATTGGTTGTTTTGTTCCCTGTATAAGTGCTATAAAATGTATAATAATAACCTCTATCTGTTGAAGAAGTCCATACGTAATTCGTATTTCCGGTACTCTTCAAATTTCCTGTGGCCCATCTTAACTTCGCCAAATAATTTTTATCACTTGCCGTACATCCGTTTTGTGTCAGGTTAATGTCGCTTGCCGCCAATTGTACCCCTAACTCAAACTTCAGTGTAATGGTATAACTCTTTCCCGGCAGCAACTGTACATTCTGGCTTGAGGTGATATTCCGGTTATTCGCATTGAAGTAATTACTAAGTTTCAACGTACCGATATGTACCGTGATTGCCCGGGAACCCGAAAAAGGGACTAACCGTACAGTGGCAGTCGAATTATTGGCTATATTGAATGTAGGTGTATTTCCGGTATTGGCACTTACATTATTTGTAGAGGGACCTATCGTCCAGGCAGACGTATTGCCGCCCTGAGAAACATATACCCCCGTACAGTTGGTAAACGTGTTGCTCCCAAACTGCGACAAGGATAGTTTAACCGTCAGCTTGCAGAGTTTTTGCGTGAAACTAACCGACAGGTTGTGGCTGATTGTGCTCACATTCGCTATGTCCCCCGAGTCATAGACCATAAAGTCACTGTTCATATTCGGGATAGTGACGGAAGTACTGTTATAAGTATAGGATGAAGGGATCGTTCCCATCCCTGCCGTACTATTGAACGAGTATCCGATCACACGGACAGTTCCTGCTCTGGTGAGCAGATTTCCTAGCCTGAGTGTGGGAGCGGAAGCCCCGTTCGTCGTAAAATCCGCAGCCGACTGGAATACGTAATTGCTGCCTACTTTACGGAAAGCGATCAACCGGAAATAAATGTCGTTGCCCAATGTAGAGGCCCGGGTAGTGACTTGTGGCTCTTCGCGGAGCGTCATCCGTACCGCTGAAGGCCCCTCGTAAGGCACGGCAGCGGGTATGGCCCTGCTGGCGGGTGGCTCTTTCACCGGCACCCATTCGTCTACAAGCGTTCTTCCCCCGGTTGTGTCGGGAGTATCAACATGACTTTCCATATAGCTGCCATCCTCAACCCGGCTGATCGTAACAGGAATCATATCCTCTCCGTCCGGTTCCGGGCTGTCGGGGTTCACAACATTGTCGCCACACGATGTTATCATTAAAAAAGCCGCGTACAGACAGCATGTGCTTAACGCACGAAAGCCTACATACAGAAGTTTTGTCTTCGTATTCATAACTCAAATGTTTAAAAATGAATAAAATAGATCATACTCAGCAAGGCCTTCCCATTAAGAATGGACAGGCCGGCTATGGCAGGCTGTGAATACAGCTTTTATTTTGCGGTAAGTTTGTGTAAATTAGATAGATAGAACGACCCTTGTGTTTCAAAAGACGTTCCTTTTTTGAAACACGGTTTTGGCTCTGCTCACTGAAGGCCAAAGGAAGATATAAATGACTGATAATTAAAACAATGTAGAAATATTTGCACAGATGAAAAAAGCGTCTTATCTTTGTTGCATCAGACGAACGTCTTTTGAAACATGATCTTTGCTCTCCCATACAATAATTCTTCTTCAACTATTCTTATTATTAATTCAAGACCAACCGTTACCGTTTCTTAATTCTCCCCTCCAAACTCCTAAAACTCTACACTTTCTACGGCTATCTTCACGTAAATCATTATCTTTGCGCCCGTGTATCATGATAATATGTAACTAACTATAGTCTGAATGAAACAGTACAAAACCGTAAACAACCTCGTGGGTTGGATCACTTTCCTGATCGCCGCAACCGTCTATTGCATGACGATAGAGCCCACAGCCAGTTTCTGGGACTGCCCGGAATTCATCACCACCGCCTATAAACTGGAAGTAGGCCATCCCCCCGGAGCACCCTTCTTTATGCTCACCGCCAACCTTTTCACACAATTCGTCAGCGATCCGGCACTGGTAGCCAAAATGGTGAACTACATGAGTGCGCTGATGAGCGGTGCCTGCATCCTGTTCCTTTTCTGGAGCATCACGCACCTGGTTCGTAAACTCGTCATCACAGACGAAACGAACATCACCCGCGGACAACTGATCACCGTCATGGGATCGGGACTGGTAGGCGCATTGGCCTATACATTCAGCGATACATTCTGGTTTTCGGCCGTAGAAGGCGAAGTATACGCCTACTCTTCCATGTTTACGGCCATCGTTTTCTGGCTGATATTGAAATGGGAAGACGTAGCCGACCAGCCGCATAGCGACCGCTGGATCATCCTGATCGCCTATCTGACCGGGCTCAGCATCGGTGTGCACCTGCTCAACCTGCTCTGTCTGCCGGCCATCGTACTGGTATACTACTACAAGAAAGTGCCGGGCGCCAACGCCAAAGGATCTCTGCTGGCACTGGCCGGCTCCATGGTATTGGTGGCAGCCGTACTTTATGGTATTGTTCCCGGTGTCGTAAAAGTAGGCGGCTGGTTCGAACTGCTGTTCGTCAACTCACTGGGCATGCCGTTCAACACCGGTGTCATCGTTTATGTAGCCCTGCTGGCAGCCGCCATCATCTGGGGTATATACGAAAGCTACAACGAGAAGAGCCGCACCCGCATGAACCTCTCTTTTCTGCTGACCATCGCCATGCTCGGTATCCCCTTCTACGGGCACGGAGCAAGTGCTGTCATCATCGGTATCCTGGTGCTGGGAGTACTGGCGGCCTACCTCTTCGCGTCAAAGCTGAACGAAAAGATACGCATGTCGGCCCGTACCATGAACACCGCCCTGCTCTGTACGATGATGATCATGGTGGGATACTCCTCGTATGCCCTGATCGTGATCCGCTCGGTAGCCAATACACCGATGGATCAGAACTCCCCGGAAGACATCTTCACGCTGGGTGAGTATCTGGGACGCGAACAGTACGGAACCCGTCCGCTGTTCTACGGACCGGCCTACTCCTCGAAAGTGGCCCTCGATGTGGAAGACGGCTATTGCGTACCCCGCCAGAAAAGTACAGACACCAAATACGTCCGTAAAGAGAAAACCTCACCCGACGAAAAAGACTCTTACGTTGAACTGCCGGGACGTGTGGAATATGAATACGCGCAAAACATGCTCTTCCCCCGCATGTACAGCTCGGCACACACCGCCTACTATAAGTCCTGGCAAGATATCACCGGCTACGACGTGCCCTACGATCAATGCGGAGAGATGCTGATGGTGAACATGCCAACCCAGTGGGACAACATCAAGTTCTTCTTCTCCTACCAGCTCAACTTCATGTACTGGCGCTACTTCATGTGGAACTTTGCCGGACGGCAGAACGACATCCAAAGCAGCGGCGAAATAGAACACGGCAACTGGATCACCGGCATACCGTTCATCGACAACCTTCTGTATGGCGACCAGAACATGCTCCCGCAAGAACTGAAAGACAACAAGGGACACAACGTTTTCTATTGTCTCCCCCTCATACTGGGAATCATCGGACTCTTCTGGCAGGCATGGCGCGGTCAGAAAGGTATCCAGCAGTTCTGGGTGGTATTCTTCCTGTTCTTCATGACCGGTATCGCCATTGTGCTTTACCTCAACCAGACACCCGGACAGCCGCGCGAACGTGACTATGCCTACGCCGGTTCCTTCTATGCCTTTGCCATCTGGATCGGCATGGGTGTGGCGGGCATCGTACACCTGCTGCGCAACTACATGAAGGAAGTCCCCGCAGCAGCCCTCACGTCGGCAGTCTGCCTGCTCGTACCCATACAGATGGCGAGCCAGACCTGGGACGACCACGACCGCAGCGGACGCTACGTGGCACGCGACTTCGGACAGAACTACCTGATGTCACTTCAGGAAAGCGGCAACCCGATCATCTATACCAACGGTGATAACGATACCTTCCCGTTGTGGTACAACCAAGAAACCGAAGGCTTCCGCACCGACGCACGTACCTGTAACCTGAGCTACCTCCAGACCGACTGGTACATCGACCAGATGAAACGTCCGGCCTACGACTCTCCGGCACTGCCCATCACTTGGGACAGAACGGAATACATGGAAGGTCAAAACGAATACGTCCCCATCCGTCCGGATTTCAAGAAGCAGATCGACAAAGCCTACAAAGCCGCCGAAGAAGAGGTGCTGAACGGCAAGAATCCGGAAGCACTGAACAATATCCGTGCCCAGTTCGGCGATAATCCTTACGAGCTGAAGAACATCCTGAAATATTGGGTACGCACCAAAGACGGACAAGCAGTGATACCGACCGACAGCATCGTTGTCAAAATCGACAAAGAAGCCGTTCGCCGTTCGGGTATGATGATTCCGGAGGCATTGGGTGACTCCATCCCCGACTACATGCACATATCGCTCAAAGACGAAAAGGGTAACCCGAAACGGGCTCTCTACAAGAGCGAGTTGATGATGCTCGAAATGCTGGCCAATGCCAACTGGGAACGCCCCATTTACATGGCCATCACCGTCGGTACGGACAATCAGCTGAACATGCGCGAGCATTTCATTCAGGAGGGTCTGACATACCGCTTCACACCGTTCGATACGGAAGCTCTCGGAGCCACCATCGACAGTGAAAAGATGTATGACAACCTGATGAACAAGTTCAAGTTCGGAGGCATCGACAAACCCGGCATCTACATCGACGAGAATACGATGCGCATGTGCTACACCCATCGCCGCATCTTTGCCCAACTGATCACCCAGCTGATGAAAGAAGGCAAAAAGGACAAAGCGCTGGCAGCACTGGAATACGCCGAAAAGATGATTCCGGCTTTCAACGTGCCCTACGATGTACAGAACGGAGCACTCGAAATGGCAGAAGCTTACTACCAGTTGGGAAACAATACGAAAGCCGACCAGATTATCGATGAACTGGCAAACAAGTCTGTAGAATACCTCACCTGGTACCTCAGCCTGGACGACAATCATCTGCTCATGTCGCAGCGTGAATTTATCATGCACCTCAGCGCACTGGATATGGAAGCCAAAATGATGGAGAAATATAAGTCGAAACTCGCCGGTAACTATACCCCGAAGGTGAACGAACTATATAACATATACGTGGGACGCATGAAAGCCCACCAGTAATCTGTAACCGAAGGAGATGTTTATAGAGCAACCGCCTTGGTTTTTCCGCGCAATCTATCCCGACGCCATCTTCCGGATGGACCCTGACGAAAAGGCTGTTTACCTGACCTTTGACGATGGTCCCATCCCGGAAGTGACGCCTTGGGTACTGGAACTGCTGGACAAACACAACATCAAGGCAACCTTTTTCATGGTAGGCGACAACATCCGTAAGCACCCGGATGTGTTCCGTATGGTAGTAGAGCGCGGACACCGCATCGGCAACCATACGTTCAACCATATCCGCGGATTCGAGTATCTGTCGTCAAACTATCTGGCCAACACGGACAAGGCCAACGAGATGATGAAAACGGATCTGTTCCGTCCACCCCACGGACATATGCGCTGGATGCAATATATGACGTTGAAGCGTCACTATAAAATCATCATGTGGGATCTTGTCACACGAGACTACAGTAAGAAGCTGCGTCCGCCCCAAGTGCTGGCCAATGTGATGAGATATGCCCGCAACGGGTCTATCATAACCTTCCATGATTCGCTGAAGTCCTGGAACAACGGAAACCTGCAATATGCGCTTCCCCGTGCCATCGACTTCCTGAAAGAAGAAGGATACGAGTTTAGGTTACTATAATGGAAACGAAGATAAA
This sequence comes from Bacteroides fragilis NCTC 9343, assembly GCF_000025985.1. NCBI lineage: Bacteria > Pseudomonadati > Bacteroidota > Bacteroidia > Bacteroidales > Bacteroidaceae > Bacteroides > Bacteroides fragilis. The sequence goes on along the minus strand of NC_003228.3, from coordinate 85,593 downwards.
CAGTAAAGCCCTGAAAGCCGAAGCCTTGCGCCTCGGCTTTTCTGCTTGCGGCATAGCCCCGGCCGAGCCAATCGATCAAGCCCATCAGAATGCTTTGAAAATGTGGCTGGATGCGGACCGGCAAGCCGGAATGACTTATATGGCGAATCATTTCGACAAACGCTGCGACCCGGCTTTGCTGGTCGAAGGCACTCGTTGCGTGGTTTCCGTAGCACTGAACTATTACCCCGCCACCCGTATACCTGACGAGGAATATCAATTCGCGTGGTACGCTTACGGGAAGGACTATCACGATCTCATGCGTGAAAAACTGGCTACCCTGTTCCGCTTTATACAAGAATCAGACGTACCGGAGCTGAACGGACGCATGTTCTGTGACACCGCGCCCGTACCGGAACGTTATTGGGCCTGGCGTGCCGGCCTCGGGTGGATCGGAAAGAACACCCAACTGATCATTCCCCATGCCGGTTCCACTTTCTTCTTAGGCGAGCTTTTTCTGAATACGGAAGCCGATACATACGACCGGCCTCAACCCAATCGCTGCGGCCGATGTAACCGTTGCCTGCAAGCATGCCCTACAAAAGCTTTAGAGACGCCATACAGCCTGAATGCACACCGTTGCCTTTCATACCTCACCATCGAGAATAAAAGCGAAATTCCGGACTCTATCGCCCCCTTTATGGGAAACCGTGTGTATGGGTGTGACGAATGTCAGAAAGCTTGTCCCTGGAACCGGTTTGCCACTCCCTGCCGGACACCGGAACTGCAACCCTCACCGGAGTTCATGAACATGAAGAAAGAAGACTGGAAGCAACTGAGCGAAGAGAAATACAGAGCCCTCTTCAAAGGCAGTGCCGTGAAGAGGGCCAAATATAGCGGGCTGATAAGGAATATAAGACAAATGGAAGACTAAGAAACGGGCTATAAGCAGCTTCCGGCAGCACTCTTATTTCACTGTAACCGTCAGCGGATTGCGAACCTTCTGTGCAAAATCGGCCATATACGCATTCCAGGCAGCGCTATCTTTTATGTCGGCTTTGCTCCAGGCAGCCCCCCAGTAGTAAGTAAAGTCCGCTCCCGGTTCGTACTCACTGATTGCCAGCACATGCCCGTCGGCACCTCCACGCAGTTCCTTCTTTTCTTTCTCCGGGAAGAGAACTGCTTTTGCCTCCTTCACCAAAGTAGGAAACGCAGCACCGACAAAGATCTTACCATTGTCACCACCGGCATTATCCGTCGGATCCACATAAGTCATGTATCCGTTTGCCGCATCTGCAACAATGGCCCCATCGGGTTCGTGCAATACAATACCGACGGCTAAAGGCATCGTCTCCTTCAGGTTCGTATAAGAGACAACTGTTTTATTGCAATATGAACCCGCATCCAATGTAATGATCCGTGTCTCGATAATAGTAGAATCTCCTTTTACGACCAATGGATTGTATACCAGTTTCACAGTAAAACGCAACGGACCGTTATCCAGTATCTCCTGGGTAGCGTAACAATACGGATAAACGATTGTATCCCCTGCCATCAATGCAGTCGTACCTCCCCCCAACGTAGGGCCGACCTTATAACAATCCAGCCCGTTGCCATGGTCCACATGATAAGAGACAGAGCGGTAAAGTTCCTGCGCGGCTTTGGGGTCCGTCTTTCCAAGTTCGGCTATTTTAGCTTTCATATCCGGATTCAGTTCGCCTTCATAACGAGCTTCCACCACCGGCTCAGTAGTATTATACTTCGTCCAGATATCATATCCGAAAGCACGCTCTCCGGTTTCCTGCAAAGCAGGCCCATAAGCACGAAAGGCCGTCAGATCGTTCTCCCAAGCCACGTCATCCACCCGTTCGGGATAATATCTTCCACAAGCCTTCACCGGGCACTCTTGAGGAATACCCACTTTTATCGTATAAACGGCTGAGCCATTCGCTTGCACAGTGACCGGAAATATCACTTTCTCGTCAGAAGTTATTTGATAGGGTACTTGCTGTCCTTCGGCATCTACCACTACTATCTGTGCCGTATCGGGTAAATGCAATTTAGAGGAAACCTCACCCATGGAAACTTCTACCATCTCGCCGCTTCGTTCCAGTGAGGTGGCATTGGACACCGTGACAGATACTGTTCTGCCCGCTTCGTTACAAGCCAGGCACAACAAAACGGCTGCGACAAAAAGAAAAACTTTCTTCATTGATTCAATTGTATTGATCAGATTCATTAAGGTTGTTTACCGATATAAGCCAAAATACCGCCATCTACATAAAGTACATGACCGTTCACAAAATTCGAAGCATCCGAAGCCAAAAAGACAGCCGGCCCCATCAGATCCTCCGGTGTTCCCCACCGGGCAGCGGGAGTCTTGGATATTATGAATGAATCAAACGGATGGCGCGAACCGTCCGACTGCACTTCACGCAAAGGTGCTGTCTGAGGTGTAGCGATATACCCCGGGCCTATGCCATTACACTGAATGTTGAATTCTCCATATTCGGATGCAATGTTGCGTGTGAGCATCTTCAACCCACCCTTGGCAGCAGCGTAGGCAGATACAGTCTCACGTCCCAGTTCACTCATCATCGAACAGATATTGATGATTTTTCCATGCCCTTTCTTAATCATCGAAGGGATAACAGCCTTCGACACGATAAACGGAGCATTCAGATCTACGTCGATCACCTGACGGAATTGCTCTGCCGTCATCTCACACATCGGTATACGCTTGATGATACCCGCATTATTCACCAAAATGTCAACCACTCCCACTTCTTTCTCGATCTGTGCAACCAAAGCATTCACCTGCTCTTCGCTGGTAACGTCACACACATATCCCCTGGCCTCGATTCCCAATTCTTTGTATGCGGCCAAGCCTTTATCAACCAGCTCCCGGCTGATGTCATTAAATACGATCTTCGCTCCTGCCTCCGAGAAAGCAGTAGCCAAGGCAAAGCCAATGCCGTAAGATGCACCTGTGACCCATGCCACTTTGCCCTCTAATGAAAAGTTTACCATACTTATAATGTTTTTAAAAACTTATCTCACTTTCATTTCCTAAAAGGAACTTCCACACCGGACAGTTTATTTCAAGTCCGTAATTAATGAAAAGTCCTGATCACCATAATCAAGATTCTCACCTCCCATACCCCAGATAAAAGTATAATTGTGAGTTGCCGCAGCCGAATGGATAGACCACTCCGGTGACAAGACTGCCTGATCGCCCTTCATCCACACATGACGGGTTTCGTCAACCTCACCCATAAAGTGGCACACAGCATGCTCTTCCGGTACTTCAAAATAGAAATAAGCCTCCATACGACGGCTATGGACATGTGCAGGCATCGTATTCCACACACTTCCCGGAGCCAGTTCGGTCATCCCCATCTGCAACTGACAGGTGGGCAACACCTGATTTACCAGCATCTTGTTGATATTACGATGATTCGAACCTTCCAACGTTCCCATTTCAGCAACTACAGCATCGGCTTTAGTCACCTTTTTATCGGGATAATTGCGATGAGCGGCCAGTGAATTAAAATAAAATTTAGCGGGATGTGCAGCATCCGTACTCTCAAAGGTAACGTCCCGGTCACCTGCCCCCAGATAAAGTGCCTCTTTATAATCTAACTGAAATATCGCATCCCCCGCCCTCACGACACCGGGCCCCCCGACATTGAAAATACCCATTTCACGACGGGTCAGAAAATAAGGAGCTTTCAAAGGATCGATAGCTTCCAATTTCAACACTTCCTTTACCGGCATGGCCCCACCTACCACCATACGGTCGTACATGGAATATACCATGTTTACTTCATCGGCTGAAAAAACCTTTTCTATCAGAAAATCTCTTCTAATTCTCTTGGTGTCGTAGCTTCTTGCATCTTCCGGATGGGCAGCATAGCGAATCTCATAGTTTGTTTTCATATTTCTTATTTATAAGTTTACATTAGGTGTCGCTCAGATAAACTCCGTTTACGCACACGACGCAAAAATAAGAAAAGAAAACGGGATTTGGGAATAAATGATACTCCAATTATCATGAATAAATCAATCTTTCGGATAATTGGGACTATAAAGTAAGGTTTGATCTCTTACCGCCAGCTTTCCATCTTTTACAAACTCTGTTCCTCTCTCTTGCAAGTGGTCAACCATCGCTTTACGCATTTCAACCAGCCTATCTGCATAACGACTATTTCCGGAAAGGTTCTTCTGTTCACCGGGATCTGAACTTAAATCGAACAGTTGCTCTTCACCCGTATGAATAAACCAGATATACTTCATTTTACCATCAGTCAACGCACACCAATAGTTATCGGCACTGTAGCAGGTGGCATGTTCCAGATCGATATATTTTCGCCAGCCGTTTTTATTTCCTGAGGCCAGGGCTACCAAAGATTTTCCATCCATATCATCCGGTACCGTCCCTCCCGCAAGTTCAATGAAGGTAGGTAAAAAGTCGCGTAGCTCTACTGGCTGTTCAATCCGCTTTCCTCTGATAGCCTGTGTAGTCATGGCAGAAGGCCATTTTATGATATAAGGAATCTTGGCCGACCCTTCGTATGCATAGGTTTTCCGCCAATGATAATGATCTCCCAACATATCACCGTGATCGGCCGTATAGCAAATGATTGCATTTTCGTACATTCCTTTCTCTTTTAGAGTCTGAATGATCTGTCCAATCTGGTCATCAATAAATGTCACATTTGCATAATAATGGCGTCGTGAATTGACAGCATACTCTTCGCCTAGATTTGCAAAAGCCGCATCCTTTGAAACCCGTTCCGGATCTTTGCGTTCAGCATATTTCCCACACCAATCTCCAACGAACGGTACAGGAATATCTACCTTCTCATACATATCCAAATATCGTTTCGGAGGATCGTACGGACTATGAGGACGAGCAAAAGAGACCTTGAGGAACAAAGGTTGATCGCTATCATAATTGCGTATCAATTCACAAGCTGTCTGACCTGTCCAGGCTGTAGGATGCAGCCTCTCTTCAAGTTTATAAGTCCCGGCATTATGATTATTCCAGCCGATTCCTGTTAAATCCGGATTCTTCCCGGGAGCTTGCAACTGAAACCATTCCCGATAGTCACTGATAAAATCACGGGTTTCACTGCGTCCGCTCTCGTCGACCAACGTAGCATGAAAACCATGCAAAGCTTTCTGTGGAAACCAGTGCATCTTTCCTATCCCGAAAGTGTAGTAACCCAAGTCACGCAACATCTGAGGCATTTCATATTTATATTTGGAAGCCACCTTCCCATATCCCAGCATCCCATGGTGCCATGGAGACATCCCCGTGAGCAAACCGGCACGTGCAGGCGTACTACTGGGTGCAGAGCTGTAACCACACACAAACAAACTGCCTTCCTGAGCCAGTTTATCTATATTAGGAGAAATAACCGCCTTATTGCCCATGCAATGTAAAGCATCTCCACGATGTTGGTCACTCATAATAAAAATGATATGCGGCTTCCCTCCCTTTGTGGCAGGAGCCTTTGACAGTTTGGAAGAATCATTACCGGTCTCTTTGCTTTCGCCATTAAACGCATAGGTTGACGGAGAGGCTGCCAAACCTGCTCCCACGGCAAGTGAACATTTCAGAAAATCGCGACGTTTCATTGATTATCAGACTTTAGTATTAACGAATAGGCAAAAATAGGTAAAAAGAAAGAGAAAGAAGAGAAATTTAAGATAATAAAAATCCACCGGGAGTTCTTTCCTTTGTTCTTCGAAAAACATAAAGGCAACAGAGAAGGCAACAAGAAGATAAAGAACAGATTATAGAATAGAATTTCATCCGGTACAAAATACTAAAATATCGAAAGAGGACCTACTGAGGACAGTAATTCAAATTAGCGTTTTATTCGGTGAGATAAAGGGATACAAAAAAGGCCCTAAAACTGTCTGTTTTAGGGCTTTTTTATAAAATATATCCGATTGTATGTTGTCCTACCAAGATTCGAACTTAGACAAACAGAACCAAAAACTGTTGTGCTACCATTACACCATAGGACAAGCTATTGCGCTTTCTGTTAAAAAGCGATGCAAAGATAATGCCATGCAAGCTATTTTCCAAATATTTTTAGACTTTTTTGTATAATAAGTCTCGTTAGCCGAAGCGAATTGCTACCTTTGTACTTACAGAAATCAATAAAGTAAACAAATAAATTCAGTAAGTATGAGAAAACTTTTTGTATGTATTGCACTGGGTCTCACCACGCTTACCGGCAATGCCGCATCACCGCTATGGATGCGCGATGTACAGATTTCGCCGGACGGAACAGAAATAGCGTTTTGCTACAAAGGAGACATTTATAAGGTATCTGCCGGAGGAGGAACAGCCATCCAGCTCACAACACAGCCTTCGTATGAATGTACCCCCATTTGGTCACCCGACAGTAAACAAATAGCTTTTGCCAGTGATCGTAATGGCAACTTTGATATTTTTGTAATGCCTGCGACAGGAGGTACAGCACAAAGACTGACTACCCATTCTTCATCCGAACTGCCTTCGGCTTTTACACCGGATGGAAAATATATTCTCTTTTCAGCATCCATCCAGGATCCGTCACAAAGTGCTTTGTTCCCGACAACAGCCATGACAGAACTATACAAGGTTCCCGTGAACGGAGGACGTACGGAGCAGGTACTGGGTACTCCGGCCGAAGCCGTTTGTTATGCGCCATCAGGAGAGTTCTTTCTCTATCAGGATCGTAAAGGTTTTGAAGATGAATGGCGGAAACACCACACTTCGTCCATCACCCGCGACATTTGGCTGTACGACACTAAAACAGGAAAACATACCAACCTGACCAATCATGCCGGAGAAGACCGCAATCCCGTACTTTCACCGGACGGAAAAAGCGTATATCTTTTAAGCGAACGGAAAGGGTCATTTAATGTTTATAGTTTTCCATTGGACAACGCACAAGACCTGAAAGCAGTAACATCGTTCAAAACACACCCGGTACGTTTCCTGTCAATGAGTCACGGCGGAACGCTATGCTATGCATACGACGGAGAAATATATACCCAAAAGGATAATGCCACTCCACAGAAAATAAACATAGATATTGTCCGTGATGATCAGGACAAAATAGCAGACCTGACTTTTACAAACGGGGCAACATCAGGGACTGTATCACCGGATGGGAAGCAAATTGCATTTATCGTACGGGGAGAAGTATTTGTAACCTCAACTGATTATGCAACTACAAAGCAAATCACCCATACACCCGCACGCGAAGCCGGGTTAACATTTGCTCCGGACAATCGTACACTGGCTTACGCAAGTGAGCGTAACGGCAACTGGCAACTTTTTCTTGCTAAAATAGCCCGTAAGGAAGAAGCTAATTTCCCCAATGCCACCATCATCGAAGAAGAGGTGCTGTTACCATCCGCAACCGTGGAACGGGCCTATCCGCAGTTCTCACCGGACGGTAAAGAGCTGGCATTTATAGAGGAGCGTAACCGTTTGATGGTAATCAATTTGGATACGAAAAAAGTTCGTCAGATCACCGATGGTTCCACCTGGTTCAGCACAGATGGAAACTTCGACTATCAATGGTCACCTGACGGCAAATGGTTCACCCTCGAATTTATCGGCAACCGACACGATCCTTACTCGGATATAGGATTGGTAAGTGCAAAGGGGGACAGTCCGATTACCAACCTGACCAACAGCGGTTACATGAGCGGATCTCCCCGTTGGGTACTGGACGGCAATGCCATTTTGTTCACAACCGAACGATATGGTATGCGTGCACATGCTTCCTGGGGTTCACAGAATGATGCCATGCTGGTATTTCTCAATCAAGATGCTTTCGACAAGTTCCGCCTGAGCAAAGAAGATTATGAATTGCAAAAAGAACTGGAAAAGGAACAACAGAAAGATAAAGAAAAAGCCTCAATTGACCCGAAAAAAGATAAGAAGAAGGATCCCCAAACAGATACTGAGAAGAAAGATGAGATCAAAAACATCCTAGTAGAACTGAATGGTCTTGAGGATCGCATCATACGCCTCACTCCCAACTCTTCGAACCTGGGCAGTACTATTATCTCAAAAGACGGCGAAACTCTCTACTATCTGTCAGCATTCGAGGGCGGATTTGATCTATGGAAAATGGATCTCCGTAAAAAAGAGACCAAACTGCTTCATAAAATGAATGCCGGATGGGCTTCTATGGATATGGACAAAGATGGAAAATCCCTGTTTGTCCTGGGAGGTAATACCATGCAAAAGATGGACCTCAGCGGAGAAACCCTGAAGCCGATCAACTATAAGGCAGAGATGAAAATGGATCTGGCTGCTGAACGAGAATATATGTTCGACCATGTATATAAGCAACAACAGAAACGTTTCTACAACGCCAACATGCACGGAGTAAACTGGGATACCATGTCTGCTGCTTATCGTAAATTTTTGCCACACATCAATAATAACTATGACTTTGCCGAATTACTCAGCGAATGGCTGGGAGAACTGAATGTATCACATACCGGCGGGCGTTTCTCTCCATCTATACCGGGAGATGCCACAGCCAGTCTGGGGGTACTTACAGATTGGAATTATAAAGGAAAAGGCGCATCGATCATGGAAGTGATTGAGAAGGGCCCTTTCGATCACGCCCGCTCGAAAGTAAAAGCCGGAACTATCATTGAAAAAATTAACGGACAGGAAATAACCCCTGAAACAGACTATCATACGTTATTGAACGACAAAGCAAACAAAAAGACACTCGTTTCATTATACAATCCGCAAAGCGGTGAACGGTGGGAAGAAGTAGTTATCCCGATCGGCAACGGAATACTCAATAATCTGCTCTACAAACGTTGGGTGAAACAACGCGCGGCCGATGTAGATAAATGGTCTGACGGACGTCTGGGATATGTACATATACAATCGATGGGTGATGACAGTTTCCGTTCTGTCTACTCAGATATTTTAGGAAAATACAATAATCGCGAAGGAATCGTTATCGACACCCGTTTCAATGGCGGCGGCCGCCTTCACGAAGATATTGAAGTATTGTTCAGTGGTAAAAAGTATTTCACCCAAGTCGTCCGCGGACGCGAAGCTTGCGATATGCCCAGCCGCCGATGGAACAAGCCGTCTATCATGCTAACGTGTGAAGCCAATTACTCGAATGCACATGGCACACCATGGGTATACAGCCATCAGAAACTAGGTAAATTGGTAGGTATGCCCGTACCGGGAACCATGACCAGCGTTTCTTGGGAACGTCTGCAAGACCCGTCTCTGGTATTCGGTATTCCTGTCATAGGCTATCGACTTCCGGATGGGAGCTATCTGGAAAACACACAGTTGGAACCGGATATTAAAGTAGCCAACTCACCGGAAACAATCGTCAAAGGGGAAGATACACAATTGAAAACAGCGGTAGAAGAATTGCTGAAAGAACTCCCGGCAGGCAAAGGGAAAAAGCATTAACCTATCCACTCTATAAATAAAAAGGATGGATTCTAAGAATCCATCCTTTTTATTTATAGCGAAACTTCACTTCTTCCGTCGTCCTGACACAAAACGGGGAGAAAGAAGTTCTTTATTTTGCAATAATCAAATAATAGTTTTTCTTACCACGCTGAACCAACAGATACTTTTCATCAAGCAAGTCGGCAGTAGTAATCACCTGATCAAAAGCAGCCAGCTTCTCTTTATTCAAAGAGACACCGCCACCTTGAACCAATTTACGCATTTCACCTTTTGAAGCAAATACAGCGGCATTGTCGACAAACAAATCAACCGCTTTCACTCCCTCTGCCAACGCATCACGTGAGATCTCAAATTGAGGAACACCTTCGAACACAGCCAACAATGTATCTTCATCCAGCTTTTTCAACGCATCGGAAGTGGCATTACCAAATAAGATATTGGATGCGTCTACTGCAGCATTGTAATCCTCTTCAGAGTGAACCATCACAGTTACTTCCTTTGCCAGACGTTTCTGGAGCACTCGCAAATGCGGAGCTTCATTATGTTCGGCAATCAGTCCGTCAATTTCTGCCTTATCGAGTGAAGTAAATATCTTAATATAGCGCTCAGCATCGGCATCACTCACATTGAGCCAGAACTGATAGAACTTGTAAGGAGAAGTATAACGAGGGTCCAACCAAATATTACCCGATTCGGTCTTACCAAATTTTCCACCGTCAGCTTTGGTGATTAACGGACAAGTCAATGCATAAGCCTCACCACCGTTAGTACGACGAATCAGTTCAGTACCGGTAGTGATATTTCCCCACTGATCAGAGCCTCCCATCTGCAGTTTACATCCTTTGGTTTCGTAGAGATGAAGAAAGTCATAACCTTGCAACAACTGATAGGTAAACTCAGTAAACGACAATCCGTCACGGGCTTCACCGTTCAGACGTTTCTTTACCGATTCCTTAGCCATCATGTAGTTCACAGTAATATGCTTACCTACTTCGCGGGCAAAATCCAGGAAAGTGAACTCCTTCATCCAATCATAGTTGTTCACTAGTTCAGCTCTGTTAGGAGCATCAGATTCGAAGTCCAAAAACTTAGCTAGTTGCTTTTTGATACAAGCCTGATTGTGACGCAGTGTTTCCTCATCCAGCAGATTGCGTTCGGCCGATTTACCCGAAGGATCGCCAATCATACCGGTCGCACCACCAATCAAAGCCAATGGTTTATGACCACAACGCTGGAAGTGACGCAATATCATCACACCACATAAGTGTCCGATATGCAATGAATCGGCTGTCGGGTCAATACCCACATAAGCAGTCACCTGTTCTTTAGCCAATAACTCTTCTGTGCCGGGCATCATGTCATGCACCATTCCACGCCATCTTAGTTCTTCTACAAAATTCATCGAATGATAATAAGTTTTAAAGTTTAATTAGGGCAAAAGTACGACTCTTTATCGTAACAAGCAACTCTTATTGCCTAAAAAAGACGTTATTAATGTTTTGACGCACTTGTTGCATAAGTTTGCAAAGAGGTATCTCCAATAGCAAAGCAGCACGTTCATAAAGGCAATGAATATCTATCATACTTTCATCCGTTTCCAAAAATAAATATTCCAAGGGAATGCCCCAAAGCACTTCCTCCTGATATTTCTCACCCAATGAAACATAGATCCCTTCCCGGATGTACTGCAAAGCCAGTTCTTTCTTTCCACGGAACCCATGTATAATCCAAGGATTAGAGGGTTTCATTTTTTTCCTCAGGCAGATAATTTCGTTCGCCGAACGCACTGCATGAATCACCAACGGATATTTCATTTCGTGTGCAAGCATAGCCTGTTTCTCAAATACTTCCTGTTGCAACATATAGTCCGTCCGAACCAATTTGTCAAGACCGGCTTCACCTATTGCCAGAACCTGGGGACACTGTATCGCTGCAAGCAACATCTCCCACTGCCGGTCAAGGTTTTCACGAGTCAGATACCACGGATGAATTCCGACAGAATAATAAGCACCGGCCAACGGATCAAACTCTGCGGGCTGACAATTTTGTATCGCCTGTCCAAGTTCAACAGGCATCCGATGTGTATGTATATCGAGAATGTCCATAGACTATTAAGGAACCGGATCGTATCCCGATCCACCCCAGGGATGACAACGGAGAATTCGTCTGACAGCAAGATAAAGTCCCTTAAAAGGGCCATGTTTCTTAATCGCTTCAATAGCGTATTGCGAACAAGTAGGAGTGAAACGACATGAAGGAGGAGTCATGGGCGAAATGCATGCTCTGTAAAAGTAGATAGGAAGCAACAATATATATGACAACAGGCGTTTCATACCAGTTTCTCACTAATACGAGCCAGTAGAATCTTCATCTTTTCCTCTATTTCGGCCGAGGACGTTAATTCGTCCGAAAGATAGATAAAGGCAATAGCCAACTGTTGCTGCTTATCAGTAAGAATCTGCAAAAGTTGATGTTTATGCATCCGGTAAGCCTCACGCAACTGGCGTTTCACCCGATTTCTTTTTACTGCACGTTTAAATCGTTTTTTCGAAACGCTCAGTAAAATAGATGCCTGAACATCTTGATTTTCAACAGGCATATACACCACACGCAACGGAAAGATGGAAAACGACTTTGAGCCGCCCGCAAACATCTTCTCAATCAGAATCTTACTATTCAGCCTTTCGGCTTTGCACAGGGTATTTGCCATAATAATAACAAACGGTAAACAATAAACAGTAAACAACGGACAGATAACTTAGCTTGTTCATCGTTCACCATTTATTGTTTACCGTTTCATTTATTTTCCTTTATTGTTTTCCTTAATAAACAAATCGAGGGCAGCCGTCATTGAAGGAGCTTTCACGTTAGGTGCTTCAAGATCAAGACGGAGTCCGGCATCACGAACAGCTTGTGCTGTAGTCGATCCGAATGTTCCGATCTTAATGTCCTTCTGATCAAAATCAGGGAAGTTCTTCTTCAGCGAAGATACTCCGGCAGGACTAAAGAATACCAACATATCATAATCAAACTCCTCTCCCTCCATAAAGTCATTGCTAACAGTGCGATACATTACGCATTCCGTATGCTGGATGTTATTTTTATCCAGCAGATCCCTCACGTCATCGTTGTGTACATCCGACATCGGGACGAGATACTTTTCTGTTTTATGTTTCACAATCGAAGGAATCAGATCCTCGATCTTGCCCGTAGCACCAAAGAAGATCTTACGCTTACGATACTGCACATACTTCTGAATATAAAGAGCAACAGCTTCTGTTACACAGAAATACTTCATCGTCTCAGGGATCGTCACACGCAACTCCGTACAAAGATGGAAGAAATGATCAATCGCATGACGCGATGTAAATATAACAGCCGTATGATCTAAAATAGATACTTTCTGTTGTCTGAATTCTTTCGCAGAGACGCTCTCAACCTTGATAAAGGGGCGGAAATCTATTTTTACACCATACTTTTCAGCAATGTCGTAATAAGGAGATTTCTCTGAAGCAGGCTTTGGCTGCGACACTAATACTTTCTTAATTTTCAACGTCCTAAAAATTTATTATCAAAACATTATTTAGCTGAATCATACCTTGATACACTATCAGACAAGGTACGATTTCAAGGGCACAAAAGTATAAAATTAAAAGGAAAACCCCATAAATATTACAGGAAAAAAGCTTTAACCACTTGTAAAACATCAATATTTTAGTAAAAATTACCAAAACGCAACCAATTGAAACTAAAAAGGTGACATTCAAATCAAAATAGACCAGAAACAAAACAAACGGAAATAAAGCGAATCCAAGGTAATAAATCAGCGTAGAATAAGACTCCAGCCATATATCGGTTTTGCTTTTGTCAAAAAACACCCATCCCAAAAACGAATATAAAATCCATTTAAACAAAAGATAGAGTAAACAAACAGCCACATAAACTCCCAAAAGTATATGCGGCGAAACACGCTCCATCAATGCAGGCCTGACATCATTAAAATAGTTAAAAATACAAACACCTCCAAGAACGCAGGTCTGCACGATAAGTAATAGCAAATAGCGCATGTCAGCCGCCGTAGAAGAAGCGAAAATGCTCGTTCTTTCACGATGTAACATAAAATCTTTCACCTGTTGCAACAGAAACTTCTTGCTGCGTGCCAACACATACGCAGAAACAAAAAAACATCCCAACAGTATCATAGCCAACCCATCGTCAGTTCTTGGAGAATAAGGAATCGGCATACCCTCCGCCCCGGTCACGGTCTCACTTACCGCCTGTAAATCCACCCGGCTACCCAACGTATTCTGGGGAGCACCGGCTGCACTAATTACATGCTGCACAGTATCTGCCTCCTGTGCGCCAAGAGAGTCCTGGACAAAAATCATATAGCGGCAAACTTACGAATAGAACCATCCCACACCGGTATGGAATAAACCAACTCTACAGCCTCCTCCGGAGTATGTGCCACATGCCAGATATCTCCATGCTGTTTCCTCATGAAATTACCTTCTATAGCATTTTCAAGCATCTCCAGCAACGGGTCAAAGAAACCATTAGTGTTTAATATCACGATCGGGTTAAGATACAACCCCAACTGTTTCCAGGTAATAATCTCAAGCAGCTCTTCCAAAGTTCCGCATCCTCCGGGCAGTGCAATCACGGCATCACTCTTTTCAGCCATCAACCTCTTACGCTCGTGCATACCTTCTACCTCGATAAGCTCTGTCAATCCCGTGTGATGCCATCCCTGGTCTACCATAAAATGAGGAATTACTCCGGTCACTTCTCCCCCATTCTGCAATACTGCATCAGCCACCGAACGCATCAATCCTATATTCCCCGCTCCATTTATCAAACGGATATGCCGGTTTGCCAACAGATGCCCTAATTTCATGGCTGCATCAAAATAAGTCTGGTCTATTTTTGTACTTGAAGCGCAATATACGCATACGGAAGTTATTTGGTTCATTTCTTGCATGGGTTTAGTTCAACACGCTGCAAAAGTACCAAATTTCAAGGAGAAAAGAAGAAGGCTGCCTTGTTTTCTCCCCATATCGGGTTAAAAACAAGTGCAGCCTTCTATAATAAATAGCTGTAAAGCTACGCTGATTACAAACCGAAAGCGGCTTTTACTTTGTCCACATAGTCAAGTTTTTCCCATGTAAACAGTTCCACTTCCATAGTCCGGTCGCCTTCATAACGAGATTGAAAATGCTTAGTCACCATCTGAGGTTCACGCCCCATATGCCCGTAAGCAGCAGTTTCACTATAAATCGGATAACGCAGTTTCAGGCGGTCTTCAATAGCCTTCGGACGAAGGTCAAACAGTTCATCGATCTTTCTGGCGATCTCTCCATCACTCATCTTCACGTTACTGCGTCCGTATGTATTTACATAAATATTAATAGGACGAGCCACACCGATAGCATAAGAAACCTGTACCAGCATTTCGTCGGCAACACCGGCAGCAACAAGATTCTTAGCAATATGACGGGCAGCATAAGCAGCACTACGATCTACTTTGCTTGGATCTTTACCGGAGAAAGCACCGCCACCATGAGCTCCCTTTCCACCATAAGTGTCCACAATGATCTTACGTCCGGTGAGTCCTGTATCTCCATGAGGGCCACCGATCACAAACTTACCGGTCGGATTCACATGATAGATAATATGGTCATTGAACAAAGCAAGAACCTTCGGATGATTAATAGAAGCAATGACACGAGGCATCAGCACCTCAATCACATCTTTCCGGATCACTGCCAACATCTCTTCATCAGCCTTCAGTTGGGCAGCGGCAGAATTATCAGCCGGTAATATAAATTCATCATGCTGTGTTGAAACAACAATCGTATCAATGCGTACCGGAGTACCGTTATCATCATATTCAATGGTTACCTGGCTCTTTGCATCCGGACGAAGATAAGTCATTTCTTTACCTTCGCGGCGGATATCGGCCAACACAAGAAGTATTCTATGTGCCAGGTCAAGAGACAACGGCATATAGTTTTCTGTTTCGTTGGTTGCATAACCAAACATCATACCCTGGTCGCCTGCTCCCTGGTTCATCGGGTCTTCGCGTTCTACACCACGGTTAATGTCCGCACTTTGTTCATGAATGGCAGAAAGTACACCGCACGAATTACTTTCGAACATGTATTCGCCTTTCGTGTAACCAATCTTTTGGATCACTTCACGTGCAATCAGTTGCAGATCAACATAAGCACCTGTTTTCACTTCTCCCGCAAGCACCACCTGTCCGGTAGTTACTAAGGTTTCGCAAGCTACTTTCGAACTGGGATCATAAGCCAACAGTTTGTCAAGCACAGCGTCCGATATTTGATCGGCCACTTTATCGGGGTGTCCTTCAGACACCGATTCGGATGTGAATAAATATCCCATAATAAAATTATGAATTATGAATTATAAATTATGAATGAGGGCAAAGATTCAAAAAAGAGTAGAAAACGCATACAGAAGGGAATGTTGTTTTAGCATTTTTTTCTGTGGTTGCAAGCTACTCAAATCTTTCCACATTTCATTTCAGGGACAAAGGTAGATAATATTTTGGATTTATTGCTACTTTTGCTTCGTATTAACAGACTACCTTATGAAAAATAAACTAAAAACCGCTTTTACATTATTGGTGTATATTGCTGTCACAGTGGGTATTTACGCCTTAATCTGTCATCTGAATCACCAGCCCTTCGACGATTTGCGCATACTGTATGCCGTACTGATCGGCTGCGTAGCCTACCTTCCCCGACACCTGATGGTTCGCAAATCACGAAAGAGCCAGAAATAGCTCTTTAATCGTCTTATGAAACACCGGATGAACAACGTCCGGTGCAATCTCGGCAAGGGGTTCCAGAACAAACTTACGGTCGGTCATCAACGGATGAGGCACTATAAGACTTTCATCCTGTAGTATCTTATCGCCATAGAGCAAAAGATCAATATCAATCAGGCGGTCACTATACACACCGTCCCGTGATTTATGCAAACGCCCTATTTCCTGCTCTATCCGTTGAGTACTTTCCAGTATCCCGACAGGGGACAATACTGTCTCCACTCCCACCGCAGCATTCAGAAAGTTGTTTTCCGACTGAAATCCCCAGGGAGCAGTAGCATAAAAAGCGGAAAGAGAAATGATTTTCCCTATCCGCTCCTCTATTTTTTGTAGGGCAACACGAAGATTTAGCTCCTTATCACCCAAGTTGGTACCTAATCCCAAATATACTTTCATCACTTATCCAAAATCAGCATCGCATCTCCATAAGTACCAAAGCGGTAACCCTCCTTCAACGCTATGTGATATGCATCCATCACCTGATCGTAGCCACCAAAAGCAGCCACAATCATCAATAACGTAGAAAGCGGCATATGGAAGTTTGATACCATGGCATTTGCCACAGTAAAGTCGTATGGAGGGAAGATAAACTTGTTCGTCCATCCTTCGTATTCCTTCAAATGTCCGTCTGTACTTACCGTACTTTCAATAGCACGCATTACAGTTGTTCCCACAGCACATACATTCTTACCCAGATCTTTAGCACGATTCACTATCTTGACAGCCTCCTCCGTCACAAACATCTGCTCAGAGTCCATTTTATGCTTTGTCAGGTCTTCCACATCGATATCACGGAAGTTTCCGAGTCCTGCATGCAATGTGATATATGCAAAGTCTATTCCCTTAATTTCCATACGTTTCATCAGCTCACGGCTGAAGTGCAGACTTGCAGTCGGTGCTGTCACAGCCCCTTCGTTTTTAGCGAAGATAGACTGGAAACGTTCTGCATCCTCCTCTTCAACCGGACGGTTCAGAATCGTATGTGGCAATGGAGTTTCTCCTAATGCATACAATGCTTTTTTAAATTCATCATGAGGTCCGTCATACAGAAAACGAAGCGTACGCCCACGTGAAGTAGTATTATCAATTACTTCAGCAACCATTGAGTCATCATCCCCAAAGTAAAGCTTATTGCCGATACGGATTTTACGTGCCGGATCTACCAATACATCCCACAAACGCAATTCCTCGTTCAACTCGCGCAACAAGAACACTTCGATACGCGCACCTGTTTTTTCCTTATTTCCGTATAAGCGTGCAGGAAACACCTTGGTATCGTTGAATACAAACACGTCTTTATCATCAAAATAATTCAGGATGTCTTTAAACATCTTGTGCTCAATCTCTCCCGTACGCTTGTGGAGTACCATCAAGCGCGACTCGTCTCTGTACTTTGTAGGGTGCAAAGCAATCTTTTCTTCGGGTAACTTAAATTTAAATTGCGACAGTTTCATGATAATAATGTGCGTTTATTAATTATTTTATTTTCTATTTTTTTACTTCAATCAGATATCTCAACATCTTGCTGATCTATCCATTCCGCGAACTTTGCCGGATCCAGACACTGCTCTAACTTAACGTCTCCCACACGGGTACGTATCAGCCCGGTCAAGTGCGCCCCGCTTTGCAAAGCCTCTCCGATGTCACGTGCCAATGCACGAATATAAGTCCCCTTGCTGCAAACCACCCGTATTTTAATTTCCGGTAAATTACACTCCAACAACTCTATCTCATCAATCACCAGCAATTTCGGTTTCAACTCCACTTCCTGGCCTTTACGGGCCAAATCGTAAGCGCGTGCACCATCTACCTTACAAGCCGAGAAAGCGGGAGGTATCTGCTGTATCTCGCCAACAAACGTTTTCAACGTCTTTTCCACCAACTCACGGGTAATATGCTCCGTAGGGTATGTAGCATCTATTTCATGTTCCAGATCGTAAGACGGAGTAGTAGCGCCCAACTGTATGGTAGCCACATACTCCTTCGTATGATACTGAAACTCCTCTATTCTCTTGGTAGCCTTGCCTGTACAAACAATCATCACCCCTGTTGCCAAGGGATCGAGTGTACCTGCATGTCCAACCTTTAATTTCTTCACTTTCATCCGCCGGCACATATGGTAACGGGCGTGCCCCACGACTTTAAAAGACGTCCATCCCAACGGTTTATTAAAATAAAGTACTTCTCCTTCTTTAAAATTCATCCGCAATTTATTGCAATTGTGAAACGACAATGGTGACCACTCCAACTATTGCACAATAAATAGCAAAGTAAATCAACTTACCTTTCTTCACGATATTAATCATCCACTTACAAGCCAGGCAACCTGAAACAAAAGCCGCAATGAAACCTACTATCAATGACAAAGTAGGAATATCGCCCGCAATAGCCTCACCTTTTATCATCTTCATACCATCCAGCAGCGCCTCTCCCAATATAGGAGGTATCACCATCAGGAAAGAAAATTGTGCCAGTTTCGCTTTATTATCACCCAATAACAAACCGGTTGCAATCGTACTGCCCGAACGAGATAATCCCGGTAATACTGCACACGCCTGCGCCAGGCCAATGATAAATGCATCCTTCATCGAGATGTTCTCTTTCTGGCGTGGCTTTGCATAATACGAAAACGACAGTAACGCAGCCGTCAGCAACAGCATGCAGCCAACAATCAGTAATCCCGAGCCAAAAATGGCCTCCACTTCATCTTTAAAAAACACCCCAACGATACCAATAGGAATCATCGAAATCAAGATATTGATTACATAGCGTGTTTCACTGTTCATCTCAAACTTAAATAAACCACGGAAAATCCAGTCTATCTCTTTCCACAGAATCACCAATGTACTGAACACAGTGGCTACATGTACCACAATGGTAAATGCCAGATTTTCTTCTCCTTCTATACCAAATAAAGCCGAACCAATGGCCAAATGCCCGCTACTGCTTACCGGTAAATACTCAGTCAGTCCCTGAATCAATCCAAGGATCAGTGCTTCAAACCATTCCATCCTGTTTTATTCTTTTGTTTTGGGTTTGCGCATCACGCCATATATCATAAAAATAAAGCCCAGGAAACAGACCACCGGAGCCACCTTAATTCTTCTCACACTGAAAATGTCCGCCTGAAACACCGTTTCCGACGATGAAGGCCCTGTCATCAGGATAAAACCCAGAATAACCACTGCCATGCCGATAGCAAGCAGAATGAAGTTCGTTTTATCGAAGGCAAATTTTTGTTTATCACCCATTGTTATTTACATTAATTTATTTACATCTATAAATCCGGAATTACACATAATATAGCGTACTTGCTTTCATCCTCAGATATTTATTAATAGAAAGATAAGCACACAAGAAAGTGATGACCACACCGAACACCAATACTGCGCCCGATACCAGTAACATGACTTCGGGCGTAATTACCCGAATCAATTCAGGCTCATAGGATACCAGCCAGTAAGCGGCCCCCATCAGGATCGTATCTGCAATAAAAGCAGCCAGAACCCCACTCCATATATTCCTTTTCAAAAACGGACGACGAATAAATCCCCAGCTCGCTCCCACCAGTTTCATCGTATGTATCAAGAAACGTTTCGAGTAGATAGCCAGCCGGATTGTATTATTAATCAGCGCAAAAGAGATAAATGTCAACATCACGGCCAATGCCAGCAGAACAAGACTGATATTACGGATATTTTCATTTACCGCGTCGATCAAGTCTTTCTGATAAAGCACATCCTGTATATTGGTATTTCTTTTAATCAATTTCTCTATTTTCGCAATACTGTCGGAGTTCGCATAGTCCGAATGCAATTTAATTTCTATTGAAGCCGTAAACGGGTTATACCCCAAAAACTCTTGCGGATCGGTCCCCATGGCTTCCGTCTGCTCTTTCAATGCCTGTTTTTTCGAGATATATTCTGTTTCTTTCACAAAAGGTTCATTATTCAGCCGTTTCTGAAGCTTCAGAATATCTGTCTCCTTCATATCATCACTGATAAGCACGGAAAAATTAATATTTTCCCGCACATAAACAGACAAATTATTGGCCGCCAATACAAAGAACACCACAAGCCCCAGTAACAGCAATACCAACGTGGTACTGATACTGGAAGTGATGAACTGCATATCAAAATATGACACAGCGTTATTTCTGCTTTTACTCTTCATCAGCGTTTCTTTCTGAATACATAAATCATCGAACTACTCCGTTCCTTTTTAGCCTGGGCACTCAACCATGCCGCCGTTCCGGTCCACATGCCTTTCACAAAGGAGTATGCACTACCTTTATGTTTCTCCGTCAGCATCGATACATAGAAAGCATCGAACGGCATCGGATGACGGGCTGCCAGAATAAATCCGTGCTTCGACCCGAACTGCTGAATCGTGGCAGGCGTAAAATGCCATAAATGACGGGGTACATCATAAGCAGCCCAGTACTTCCCGTATTTCATCGCATCATACGACGAGCAATTAGGCACAGCCACTATCAATACCCCTTTCTCGGTCAACAGTTCACGTAACAATTCCCACGTTTCGTCCAAATGTTCCAAGTGCTCCATGACGTGCCACAACGTGATTACATCGAACGTTCCCGGAACTAATTCTTTCAATGCAGCCTCCGGCCTCACATTCAGCCCGAAATGTTCGCGTGCAAAATTACGGGCTTGTCCGCTCTTTTCCACGGCCTCTACTTCCCATCCCTTGTTTTGCATCGTATGGGCAAAGTAACCGGTACCTGTACCGATATCCAGTATCCTCCCGGTTTTTCGATGAGACTCTTTCATCACCAAACGCGCCTTTCTTCCAAGCATATACTGACGTACATGATGGTAAATGGCATTCATGGCACCTTTCTTCGTGTCCGAATGGGAAATATAATCAGGTGTTTCGTAATATCTGCCTATTTCCGCCTCTACCGGGACTCCTTGCGTAAAAATAAATCCGCAATCTTCGCAGGTGTACAAGTCAAACTGTTCACCGGAAGCATAAAAATCCGTACAGGTCATAGCACGTTTCAAATGTGCGCCCCCACATAGCGGACAGGCATTTATAGTGAGTTTATTCATTGGTTTTATCTGCATATTTAAGTGTACCCCGAAACGACAGGACACACTCCACCCGAATTTGGTGCAAAATAACAAATAAAAAGTGACGAATAGGCATTTCCTTAAGGAGGTTTAACAATAATGGCAAGGCAACTGTTCGTTCATAGCAATCATTCCCACTTCACATCTCCTTTTTCATAAGTAAATATACGCTCTGCCGTCTTTCCTTTCCAGCGACAGTTTTTCAACATCAGCAATGCTCCCCGGGGCACTCTCTCAAATACAAGATACCCTTTATGATCAGCTTGCTTACGCTCCACAGTCTTCCAACCATTATCCCAATATCTTAACTCAAATTCATCCGGACAGAACAACTGTGTTTTCAGGTAAGAAGTCATTCCAATATGACTGACCATATACTCTTTTCCCAGATCTATATCTACCAGCCTTTCTGCCACCCTGCCTCTATAGCCCGTCGCCCCCAAACCATCGGTTATCATCCCGGGCACTTCATTCCTTCCGGTAGCTCTCATCGGAGTAATTATCCTCACATTCCCGATCCGTCCTTCTTCCGTATAAAAAGAAAGCTCCCCCAAAGCAATGCTATCCGACGGTAATAATAACCTTACAAAACGGTAAGGTAATCGTGCGGACACCTTCCGTACAACCGACTGCAGAGCCAGCGAGTCCGTCCATCTGCACAGTTCTTCTTCTGATTTTCCATCAAGTAATCCTACTATCCGGCTTCCTTTCATACACCCCAGATATTCCCTATTCTGATCATAAGCCGGCGCTCCCGTCACCATCCTCACGGCAACCTCCTCTGTTCCTTCATTTCCGCTCAGCTTCTCCATCGTTCCGTCATTCCGCAATCTGAAAGGTTCTGCTGCGGGCAATAATCCTCCCCGCTTGTAATAAACGGGTAAATAAACCATATCCTTACCTATTTCCCGAAAGACAGCCCTCCCGTTTTCTACCTTTCCCCACTGCACAGGGTGCCAGTCCTGATATCCGAACACAGCCAAATACGCATATTTCACCCCTTGAGGCGCCTCACCTGTCAACTCCACCGTTACATCGGCCGTTTCAAAATACTCCGAAGAAACATCCACCTTTTTCACACTACGAAATAGCTCCGGAATATCAGCTTTATCCACCTCTACATCTGCCAACGGTCCTTCAATGTGATTTGAATAGGTATATCTGTATACCTTCGGAAGGCGGAATCTTCCCCAAAGCTCATCATCATTCCGGTTATTATAAATCCGCTTATATTTCCAGCGATCATTATCCCAAAACGCCTCAAAAGCATGCGATTCCCCGTTTATTAGCACCACATTCCAGGTATGCGAATTATTTCGGTTTCCCCATGCCGGAACAAAGTCAATGGCAACCGGAATCCCCAATGATGATAATAACAAAGAGTTATACCAACAGCGCTGTGCACATAACCCATGACGCATCTTCTCAAGAGTCGCCGCATTCCATATCGGAATCTTCGTCCCCCAAAAACCGGAATGAGTCAGATACTTATATTCGTATAACAACGAATCGATCTCTTGTTGCCAATCCTTTCCCTCTTTCACAAAATACTTTCCCTGATGCCGTTTGTTGAACTCCCGGCGTGCATTGTCAATCAATAAGCCATTCTGTCGCCTATAAGGCAGTATATACTCACAAAAATCTTCAAACGAACAGTTTCTTGAATGCACATTCTCCACCCATGCCCGAAATGCCAGATCAATTTCCCGGATTAAATCTTCCGCCTTCATGCGGGTAATATCATAGTTAAGCTCCTGTCTCACCCGATGTCGATTACTAAAATTTTGCCAAAGACTATCTACCTGTTTCCCCCATTCCGTTCCTACCCGATAGCCATACTTTTGTCCCAATGAATCATAAGCCTCGTAAAAAGCAGAACAATCCTGCTCTACTATCGGATTAGCTCCATAACTTCCGGGCATATTGCCAATCAAGAAGCGTGCCGCCTCCAGCTTCCGGCCATCTCCTTCATAATGCTTCAGCACCGCTTCAAGTTCATTACGGTTATTGCCCGAAAGGGATAAGGCCTCCTCCACTTGTCTGTCTCTGCCCCCGCATGAAGAAACAAGGCAAAATAAACCGGTCGCTATAAATATTTCAGTCCTCTTCATACTATCTTTTTAGCAATAAACCCTAAATAGTATTGTGTCAACTCAAGGTGATCTTTAAGAGGATAAAAAGGATATTTACAATTCCCGTCCTTATCTATAAAATAAAAGTAACGTTGATCCATTCCAGTCCTATTATGCTTAGGAAAAACAAGACAAGAATAATCTATATTCCTATATCGAAATTTTCGCAATAAATTACTCAACCTAATATGATTATTCCGATTATCAGCATATGCCGTAAGTATTAATATCCTATCTGCACCAATTCGTTTCTGAATATCCAATAATACACATAAATCCTGTCGTACACATTCCTCACACATATACTCGGAAAAACAATATACTAATTGCACATTTTTTAAAGTATCAATGGGTTTAATATCAAAAGTAAGGTCACTATTCACATCTATATAATTAAAGAATGAATCTCCACAACTATCAACCTTTTCTTTTAGATCATTTATCCTATCCAAACCGTCATATACTTTTATCCTTTGTGTTACAACATTCCATAGAAGAAAGAAGTTACTGATAACCAATCCTATTAATACTATCTTAATCTTTATATTCATAATACAATAACACCGGATTTGCATCACCATCCAAAGAATCCAAATCATTTTTCCCAATCACTTCATCCTTCACAAGGCCTTGAGAGATAAAATACTTCATCTCAGGCAAATGACTGGGTTTAAGAGAATAGAAAACACCTCTATCACTCGCATACAAAAAAGTAGGTATCTGCCTGTGTGATGGTTGCTCTCCGAACAACACATCATCTTTAGAGCGATCAAACACCATAGTTTCACCCGTACTCTTATCATACAACGCATCCGTCCCCATCATTCCTTGCATATACGAAAACCCAATAACAGAGTCGTTCACAAACACATCAGATAGATTATAGGCCCTTCTTTGTGCCCCTAAATGCTGAATCAGCTTCATCATAGCCAATCCTTTGGCCGAAGGATTATCAGTAGTCCCAAGTATTTCTAAATCTGTTTTACACACCCAATCCTGACTCTTCACTACCATATAAGGAATAACCTGATCCCCATTCACATAGATAATCGTATCCATAAAGTCCTGAACAAAAAGAGCAGACTCAGTTCCTAAATTAAAAAACATATTCCCTTGAAGAGCTATCCCGTCCCAACCCTTTTTGTAATCAGCTACTTTAAAAAACATTTCTACATTACCTTCATTATCAAAGTCGATTCTTTGTAATAGGTAATGCTCTTGTCCAGGTTCATCTTCCAATTGATAATCAATATTTGCGTACAAGTACCCCTTTGAAAAAAACATCCGATTCAATCGATGTTCAACATTGCAAACTCCTAAATACTTTCCCGAAGCAATATCATACTTAAATATCTTTTTTTGACTATAATCGAATATATATATTTCCCCTTTTTTTGTATCAATCGTAAAATCTGTCGGCTTAGAATATTCTCCCGGTCCACTGCCCACATCACCTATCTTACGGATAAACCGCCCTTTAGAATCGAAAAGATATACTCCGCGTGCTATCTCTTCATCAAGTACAATATAATGACCTTTATAAACCTGCATTTTATTAACGTCTCCCAGCAACACAGATTTATCCATTGCCAAAGGAATCACTCTTACAGATTTAAACACATCAGAATACAAATACCAATCTTTCTGAATGGCACTATCCAGATCAGCTATATATATTTCGTTCTTTGATTTCTCCACCAAAGAACAAGAAGAAAAAGCACTAAGAAACAATAAAACCGATACTATACGGTACCAAGCAATCTTTTTATTGACAAGGTATTGATCTCGTAAAATCATTTTCTGCAATTTGTGCTCCATAACAATCATAAAAATAATAAATAGTACCAGATTGACATACCCCCGTCCTTGAACCTGTGCAGGAGAATTTTACAAGATAACGAGATAGTACCTTACGCCCATTACACTCTTGCTCTTCCAAAACAGTCCCAACCGCAGTTCCACATCCACCCGGACTGCCCCCTATTTCATCTTCAGCCAAAGCTTCTAAAGCTTCAATAGAAGCCAACCAGGCTCTATCAGAAGACTTCTCCGCTCTTGTAAACATTACATTTGTAACAGTACCTAAAATCAATAGAATACCCATTACACTTAAAACAAGTTTTTTCCTCATAATAATCAAATTTAAAGTTCAACAAATATATTTCATTTCAAACTATTTAGCATTCCCCATTATCTTTAATCGCAATGGAGACACAGAAGAGTTACAGTATACCGTAATAGTTTTATTAAAGTGCTCCGGATGATCCGCTTTATAAGTTACAATGATATCCAAAGACTTCCCTGGCGAAACCGGTTCTTTTGAATACTCCACTGAAGTACACCCACAAGATGTAACCGCATCATCAATGACAAGCATATTTTTACCTATATTATATAAAGTAAAAATACAAGATTGGGATTTCTCAGAAGAAAAACTTCCCATATCAATAGAAGATTTCGGCAACGTCGTTTCTGTCTGTAAAATTCCAGAGACAGTTACTTCTTTCCTTTTCAAAACAATACCCTTATATAAATCCTTAACTTTTTTACTATAAAGAGGGTTACCTATAGCTATTACTCTATTAGTTTTATCAAGCAGAAATGTACAGAAATTAATATCAGTAGAAAAATGATTTAATATGTTAAATGAATCTAATCTATCAACAAAAACGGGATACTCAAAACCATCACGTTTTAATAAATAAGTGATTTCTTTTGGCTCTTTCGGATGCAAATAAAAAAGAAATTTGACATTCGTATTTAATGAATCAAAACAGTTTATCACTTCCATCCATTTTCTCAATTGCATTTTACAAGCAGTACATCCGCTAGAGTCAATATAAGAAACGATAGTATAATCTGTCCTCCGCTCAATAAGTCCCAAATTAGACTCCTTTAAAGCCATACATGAAACACTATTGGGAAAAAGAATCTCTCTTCCCATCCAGCTATCTACCATATTTTTAATACCTTTCACCTTTTTACCTTCACAACCAACCAATAATATGCAGAGCATTAAACAACAGATCAACCCACTTTTCATACAGCGTTCTATTTTTTAATCCGAACAAATAATAATATAGAATTATCCTCTTCGTTCGATATTGTTAGCAATTCAGACAACTTATCATCAAACACATATCCATTTCCTGCCATATCTTTTAAGGATAATACATCCAATGGAGCCACATGATAATCATCAACTGAACCTATACTAAAATAATTCAGTTCACCGACCTTTAACTGATCCTGAAATATTTTAATTGGATAATTATACGTTCTATCAGTATTCTTATCATACAACCCTATATACTTTTCTTTATTTTTCATATAGCATACAAACAAATCACGTTCAGTTTCTTCTACACAATAATAAGAAATATAATCGGATTGAATCAGATCATATAAGTAATTAGAGTTTCCCTGATTACTAGTTTTATTCAGAAAATCTAAAGAAGGGATATCAGTACCCTCAAATGAAAAAGAATGAGCAGGAACTATCTCAGAAGTACCCACTCTATAAATCGTCAAATCAAAAGGAGTATATGCAAATACATTGGTTCCAACCTTATATATCATTTGAGAAGGCCCTGTTGTATAACCAGATTTAAACTCTTTATTCATTTTATAATCTATAATATCAAACAAAGAATCTGTAACCACAAAATAGAAGTCAGATAATTTAGAGTCTGTATATTCTCTACTATTCCAAAGCAAATTACCATCCTCTAACTGTAAACAGCAAGATGTACTAAAAGGTAATCTCCTTTCGTACAAAAAACTAAAATCAGTCGCATTGTAATACAATACTTTATCTTGGGCAATATCAATTGCGGCAATATAATTTTTATTATTGTCTACAAAAAATGAAGATAACAATATATATTCACCGGGGCCACTTCCCTTCTGTCCTATCTGATTTACAAAAGCTCCTGATTTGTTAAAAACATACAAATTAGAGTTGGCAGAATCCAATATTAATAAACAATTATTTAATTCTCTAATAAGCCCAACATTCTTTACCAAACATGAATCTTTTGTTTGAAGCTTTAAGAAAGATAACTCTAATATACTATCCGCATTTACATCAGTATGTTCTTTAAAAGAAATAATTGTACTGCTTTCATGCAATTCTTTCACTTGGCTACAACCACAAAATAGTATAAGTAGTAGCCCAACTGTAATTTTCCACTTTGTCACCATAATAATATTGACTTAATAAAGAGTGGGAGGCTACCAAACAACCTCCAAACTCTATAATAAAGAATAAAGCTCCTATCCTGCTACTGTTTTTTTACAACAAAGTGTACCATTACCACTGCAATGCAAAGTATTGGAATACTGATCATAATTTACATTCCCAAACGTACAATCAGCCGACGATTCGCGAGAATCTGCCAATGCCTCCACATTTGCCATTGCCAAATCCGACATTGTCACCTCTGCTCTTTGTGACTTATATATATTGTAGCCTGCAAAAGTTGCGACTACAGCGACTATCAGGGCTGCAAAAATCTTCTTACTCATAACTTACATATTTTTTATGTGGTTAGTAATTCTTTTATTTGTCGTGTCTCTCTTTCGGAGAGCCACCTCCTCCATAGAAAAAGTAAATACAACGTATATTTCATTTTTAAAGTATATCAAGCAAACCCGTAACACCCTAACCAAAAAGTCAGTTTAACTGATAACAATAATAATGATAACGCTCTTCTCCACCATCCGTTTCCTTTGTCATCAGGCAGAGTCGTTCATCATTACTATCCACCGAGATGCATATACCCCATCTATCCAGTATCACTCTCTTTACAGCACGTCCTTCCCAATCAAATACATAAACTTCATTTGCTATTGCCTTATTTTTCCCAATTTGCCCACTGTAAAGTGCATAAACATAGTTTTCAGTGGCTACCCCACGAAGAAATCCTTTAGGAGAATCGGTAGAGACATTAACAGAAGACACTTCGTTAGTAGATTGATTCTCAAATAACGGCGTATACGTATTCAAATGTACTACACTTTCCAGGCACGTGTCATTTACCACTTTCTGAATAGATAATAAATCGCACTCATACGCCAAGTAAGCAAAACGTTTTTTATCCGGCTTCATAATAAGATCCCCCCTGGAACAACAAATAGTTTACATCCCGATTTACCGCTTGCTCTGTTTGTGGAAAAGGGAGATATTGATTTAAAACCTTTTTCTGATTACATTTTGCTATCAGGCCACTTTCAAAAGTCCCACTTCCGTAAAAAAACAAAATATAAATCAATTTAAAGACAAACAAGAAAGCTCATAAGCATTCTGTTCGTTCTCGGCAATTACATAGATTGCGTTATCCTTCTCATCGACGGCAATATTAGAGAGGGAGCACCCTGTTTTAATTTTAGTTATCGGAATTCCCTCCCAATTAAATACAGTAATTTCCGAAGGTAAAGTTTCACTCCCTATACTATGTAATAATGTATATATACTATTATTGGTTACATATATGTCCTCAAAACCAATCTGAGTCGTTTCATTGAAAACAACATATTTGGGTATTGCCCCTTCGGCAATACCATATTTAGGCTCGTAAATATAAAGTATCTTTGCCAATGATAAGGAACAATTATCATCCAAATCAAACAATTCCAATACTCCTCCAAGATAGGTTGCATTCAACATCTTTGTCCTGTCAGGTCTTAATTTGGTTTTGGTATTGCTACAGAAAACTGACCAGACTTCTTCATCATCATTCGTATTTACACAATCTGAGAAAGAATTGTATAATTGAGTAACCTTTCTATCTTTTAATAATCCAAACCGAAGACCCTTATGATTTGCTTTTACAAGAAAGTTTGAATCTTTAAGAGAAAGCATATCATAGATTATTGTAGGCACTTCGGCTTGAGGCAAGCTATCATAATTCACCTGTATAACCTCAGATTTCAATGAGTCTTTTAGAAAAGAAGAAACATCATATTTCACTATTTTACGTAATGACGTATCGTAGGCATACATGTTTTTTCTATCTTCAGATAAATTGAATGATTCCACATTTATAAAATCAGTAGGCCCTTGCCCTTTTTCTCCAAATGATTTTATAGGTACCCCCTTTAGAGTAAACAGATGGAAGAAGTTATTATTAACATTATCCAATACCAGTAGCATTGAGTCTATACATTCCATTTGCAAAGGATACGAAAATAAAAACGTATCATTTAAAACAACCAGTCCTCGCGATATACTATCGCTACAAATCACTCTGTTTGAAAACTCAATCTTCTCTTTTGTCGAGTGACACCCTAAAAGAATAGTCCCTATTAAGATCAATATACTAAAATTTTTTCCCATGATCTTTTTTAATTTAGAGCTGACTAAAAATCTGCCAGATTATATAGTTTAATCAACGCCTACCCTTTAAAGTCAGCCCTATTATAAAACTACATACTACATTTATGACTTCCTGTTAATGTTCCTTTTGACTTAGGAATTGTGGTACCACATAATCCACATTTTGCACCACATGTACCAACCGTTCCTTTACAGGACCAAGTCGTTTCAGTACTAGATTCACCATCATTAGCCAAAGCTTCTATATTAGCCATTGCCAAATCTGACATCTCCATTTCTGCTCTCTGTGACTGATATATATTGTAGCCTGCAAAAGTTGCGACTACAGCGACTATCAGAGCCGCAAAAATCTTCTTACTCATAATCTACATATTTTTTATGAGGTTAGTAATTCTTTTATTTGTCGTGTCTCTCTTTCGGGAAGCCACCTCCTCCGTAGAAAAAGTAAATGCTACATTTACTCATTCCAATTTTTTTTTCGCTATCTTCGTGCCGGGCAACCTCCTTTTTTAAAGGTTATCCGGGAGTGAACGATTCTAAGACTTTTCACAGGACGTAGATCGTTCCACTCCCTTTCTAACCAAGTTAATATTTCTAATAATCCAAACTAAATCCTTGGCTCACATACTTCACTTTATCATGTTGAATTGGGCAGTCCACAGAACCTGTACCAATGCAAGAAGTATAAATAGGAGTTTCTCCGCTAGCCAAAGCTTCTACATTCTGAAGTGATAAAGAATTTAAATCACGAACTTGTTTCACAGGCATCCAGTGCCCCATAGAAAGAATAGCAATAAGAAGAATAGCTACTTTTAAAGTTTTTTTCATGTCTATATGCGTTTAAAATGCATACAAACATAAACCATATTTTTCTTATCATCATCATTTGCCGCGTTACAAAGCGTTACAAGGCCTCAATTTCCGGCAGTTGCAGCTGAAAAAGATCTCTGTTGTGCTGAACAATAGAAATAGAAGGATCGATTTGAAGTACCTTAGATAAACGATGCTTAGCTGTCCGGAGGCACTCCCGGCTCCTTCCAGATAAACACTTCTCGATTTCTTCACGTGTCAATTGACAATCAGTAGCATTTAAGAAAGCCAGCAAGAGAGTAGAGGACTGAAGATTAAGTGGAATTATTTCTTCATTACACACCAATATCTTTTTATATGCATCAAAGGTCAGTATAGGGCTCAATTTATAAACCAGAGATTTTGTTCCCAACAGTTCTTTTGCCTTTTTTAATTCCGCTATTTGCCCTTCGTACGCCTTTGACTTTTGCTCCAGATCCTTCAACAGCATGTCCTTTTCCCGAGC
Source organism: Bacteroides fragilis NCTC 9343 (assembly GCF_000025985.1). Lineage (NCBI taxonomy): Bacteria > Pseudomonadati > Bacteroidota > Bacteroidia > Bacteroidales > Bacteroidaceae > Bacteroides > Bacteroides fragilis. The sequence continues at coordinate 54,406 of NC_003228.3, read as the reverse complement.
ATCAGATCGCTGCATTTCAACTTGTTGCGCATATTGATCCCGTATACTCGCTAACTCTACTAATTTTTCTTTTGACTTATTTAAATCGGCTATCTGATCTTCACACTCTTTCAACTTTTGCTCCAGATCCTTCAACAATATGTCCTTCTCCCGAGCGTCAGATCGCTGCACTTCAATCTGGTGCGCATATTGATCCCGTATACTCGCTAACTCTACTAATTTTTCTTCCCTTCTTTTTAGCTTCTCCGCTAACAGCCAACGCTCAGATTGTATTTTAAACAAACGGTTTTTCACCCTAAACAAATAGATCAAATAAACAATCAAACACAAAGCTATACCAACAATCATTCCGAATGGAAAGAAATGGTATCTACAAACCGACCACCAAGTATAATATAAAAAACCGGAAACCTCTATTTCACATCTCTCCCCCAAATAAACAACAAACTTCAACTCTGGAGACAGATTGACAGTCCGACTCTTTTTATATAAGGTATTATTTTCCAAGTCTGTAGTTACTATTTGTATCGCAGCTCTTGCCAAAATATGTCGTGTTTGCAGACTATCCGCCCAGGTCTGACTCAAAGTCATGGGAGATAACTGCTTCTCAGAACAAATAACAGAGTGTAATGAACGTTCTCTCGATATCTGAGAAAGATTTTTCCGGCTCTTCCCAGCATCCACTTTATACTGTCTGGATCCGGTTTCGGTCATTATCGAAATAGTTAAAGGTATCGTGTCACTTGATATCCCGGAAAAAGAATAAAATAAATCCAATTCCTCCCCTTTCTTTTTCATTTCATCTTTCAATACTTGTGTAAACAGCTTTTCCGCCTTTATGTGCATCAACTTTCTATTTCTTTGAAAGAAATACAAACTAACCAGAAATGCTAATAACACTATCCCCAGAATGCATAGCAATAACCGAATATACTTCATATCAATATATTTAAGTGAAAAACCGTTCTTACCATTTCGATTTATTTTACTGACAAAAATAAGATTATTTACAACAAGAACAAAGACATCGAAGAAAATAATTAAAAAAACAAACAAGACTGTTCATAAGCATTCTGTTCATTTTCAGCACAAACAATAACTCTTGTACAATTCAGATTATTCCAATATAGATTGCATTCAGCATTTTCGTCCTGTCAAATTCTAATTAGCTCTTATTCATTACGGCCATGCTTCTTCATTATTTGTATTTACACAATTCGAGAAAAGATCCCTGCATGAAGAAAAATTTGAAAGATAAAAAATATATATCAAACAAACCCGTAACACCCTAACCAAAAAGTCAGTTTAACTGATAACAATAATAATGATAACGTTCTTCTCCACCATCCGTTTCCTTTGTCATCAGGCAGAGTCGTTCATCATTACTATCCACCGAGATGCATATACCCCATCTATCCAGTATCACTTTCTTTACAGCACGTCCTTCCCAATCAAATACATAAACTTCATTTGCTATTGCCTTATTTTTCCCAATTTGCCCACTGTAAAGTGCATAAACATAGTTTTCAGTGGCTACCCCACGAAGAAATCCTTTAGGAGAATCGGTAGAGACATTAACAGAAGACACTTCGTTAGTAGATTGATTCTCAAATACCGGCGTATACGTATTCAAATGTACTACACTTTCCAGGCACGTATCATTTACCACTTTCTGAATAGATAATAAATCGCACTCATACGCCAAGTAAGCAAAACGTTTTTTATCCGGCTTCATAATAAGATCCCCCTGGAACAACAAATAGTTTACATCCCGATTTACCGCTTGCTCTGTGTGTGGAAAAGGAAGATATTGATTTAAAATCTCTTTCTGATTACATTTCGCTATCAAGCCACTTTCAAAAGTCCCACTCCCGTAAAATATGGAATCCGAATAAGCATATACCCTATTCATTCCTAACTTAGGAGCTGAAACACAATCTATCTTTGAAAGACTGCCTTGAGCTAAACTATCAATTTGAAAAGAACTTATAGTTTGTAAAGACTGATCATACAGTAGCAAAGAACGCTTGCCCATATCTACATACATTTGGGATATAGATAGAAAATCATCCGGCCCCATGCCTTTATTCCCAAAAGCAACCATCTCTTTCCCTGTATTCATGTTATAAACATGCACCATCGGATTGGCAGTCCAATCTATTAGACACAGAGTGGAATCATAAGAACACATCAGATAGGGAGCTAATAGTTCCTTGTTTAAACTAACTTCCTTATCACTCTTAAGCGATTGTTCTAAAGGAAAATCATACACAGTTTTTTCTTCCCTGCCACAAGAATAGAAAGAAAGTAAAATTACAAATAAAACGACTAAATTAAATCTCATATTATTCATATTTATTCTATAAAGTCACTATCCCACTTCAATCGGGCAAATGCTTCCACAACTCTACCAAATCGACAGATTCTATATTACAATCCACATCTAATAGATACATCTTGGATTTGGTAAACACGAATGATCTTATTTTAAACGGAAACTTAAATTTTACAATTGGAACTCCATCTTTATTAAAAACCAGCAAATGAGTGGGGACTAAAGCTGAAATATCATTCTCTTGATCCATTGTTATATCAGGTTTCCCTATATACGTCGCAAAAATATAATTCTGATAAACCCTGATATCACCAAAGCCCAAAAGATGTTTGTATTTATCTAATGAAATCCCATTCGCTGATTTTTGGATTATTGGAGATATATACATCCTCTCAAATACTGGTTTTATCTCTTTCTCAGATAAAATATCATAAGCAGCCATATAAGAAAAGTCATTAGAAGCATAATAAACCGTATTATCATCTATACATAAATGACCAATAAAAGGAGCGAGCTTATTATTTGCATTTTCCTCAATGTCTATCGGCACCCGTGCAAAAGTGGTAAGTGTATCCAAACTTTCGTCTAACAATGTAAACAAATGTTCTTTTCCAAATAAACGGGCACCTACAAATAAACCACTTTGTAGACGACAAATCTGATAATAAAATTCTGAATTCATTTTAGGACTAACATCTTCAAGACACTTATATTGCAAACTATCATTATGATTTGATAGTAAATAAGTCATTCGCCTTGTTCTAGAACGTTCAGAAACATAAATAGTATCATTGCAATGTCCTATATATCCAGGAGTGATACATTCTCCAAAACCATTTCCTTTTTGCAAGAAGTGTCCCAGTTCGGAAGCATTCGATTCACATAAAACCAATGCTCCAGACGAAGGATCTCCATTGAAAAGAAAGAATAATGAATCAATCATTTCAAAAGGAAATGCACCTCTAGCAATTACTTCGTCTTTATTAATCCTATTAGTTTTAATATCTATAGAATTCATTGACAGAATATTTGCTATATGCTCTTTCCTATCTGAACAAGAACAAACAAGAATTAAAATAAAAAACGATACAATTTTATTCATAATAATAAATTAGGGGATAAAATTGACTAGTCAAAACTAATATTTCTATCCCCACTTTTTATAAGAATCAGTACTTTGTTTTTTGGTCAAAATAAGTTTCTAGATAATTCCCATTTGGGGTCACTATCAAAACAGAGCAATAACGATTAGATGCACTGACACAATCCTCATCATTAATCTCAGAACCAGCTAACGCCTCTACATTGGCCATCGTCAAATCCGACATGATACTTTCTACTCTCTGTGACTGATATATATTGTAGCCTGCAAAAGTTGCGACTACAGCGACTATCAAAGACAAATAAGACAACTGGCAGCACTCGCCCTATAGAAATTTATTTCATTATGCTCCAATTATTTAGCATTTCCAGTTATCTTTAATTCCAAAGGAGAAGCGGAAGCATTGCAATATAGTATAATAGTTTTATTAAAGTGTTCCGGATGGTCTGCTTTATAAGTTACTTTAACTGCTAAAGACTTTCCGGGCTGAACGGGTTCTTTGGAATATTCAACAGAAGTACATCCGCAAGATGTCTTATTATCATAAACGACCAAATTATTATTACCAATATTGTGTATCTCAAAAGTTATATGCTGCTCTCGTCTCCAATCAAAACTCCCCAAATCAACCATATCTTCCTCTATTTTTATCACTGTTCGCATATTTGAAAGAGAATCTCCATCTATTCCTCCTGAAATAAGATGGATATAGAGTTCTCTTACATCGTAATTATGGACCGGATTTCCTATCGCAATTACATGATTGTTTTTATCTAATAAAAAAGTTTGAAAATTTAGCTGTGAAGGAAACTTATTCACTTTATTAAAAGTATCTTCCGTATCCATACAAACAGGATAATCAAAACGATTTTGTTTTAACACAGACCTCATCTCGCGAACATTAGCAGGATGAAGAAAAAAAAGAACCGGTATTTGATAGCCTACTATAGAATCCGCATATTTCATAAATTCCTTCCATTTAGGCAATTGCAATTTACAGCTGGAACAACCCAACGAATCGACATAGGTCACGATCTTATAATCCGAAACAGGGATTTTAAAATCGACAGGAGTTTTTCCATATAACGTAAAACTAGGATTTGTCGGAAATAGTACCTCCTTCCCATTCCAATTTTTAACAAGTTCTTCAAGTTTTTCCTTCTCGGTCTGCTGACATGAGATTAGAAAGAAAAAACAACCTAACACCAGTATAAGATTTTTCATTTGAAATAAAATTTGATTAAACAGGGGTTATCATCTTCTAAACGCTCTTCCAGCTTCTTATATTCCTCCGGAGGAAGCACTTTTTCATAGTTTGGAAAGTCTTCATTGAAAACAATACAAGTCAGGAAATCTTCATTAAAAGCTAAAGGTTCAAAATGAATGCCTTCTGTTGTTTTTTCAAAAAAGAAACTCTTACTGTCTTCCTTCCGATAAAATAGATTTTTCGAATGCTTAAGCCCGAACACCAACATGATATAATAGAATTTATCATTCTGATATTGATCGCATAAAAAATAAGGCACAGTAGAATCACGTAAATACTGCAACATTAATTTATATTCTTCAACCTTTTTATCCTCTAATAAAGTGAATCCATACTCCTTCAAATCAAGATTATCTTTTCCAAAATCCCAACGGTATGCAACCCGTAAGCTATCTGTCCTTACTTCATATACTTCATTTTGATAAGGATTCGAAAAATATATTTTATGTTCATAATTATAAAAAGGTTTAGAATTCAGAGTAGTGAGAACGGGAGGAACATGCCAAAATTCTTTCACATTCTTGGAAGACTCTTTAGAAATAACGCTGATACAATTATCATTCTCAGAGGCAGGAAGTGTCCATGTAACGAAATACTTACTCTCCAGCTCCTCTATCAATTGATAATTTGCCCTCGTTGGCAGTTTTATTTCTTTTATGAATTTTCCATCCAGAGAATACACATAAAGAGAGCCAAATGGAGATAGCATATACACTGCATTTTCTTTTTCTTTAATAACGGCATCGTATATTTCACGATACTCTCCGGGACCTTGTCCCTTTTTACCTATTTTATGCAAAAGATGCCCTTCTTCATCAAAAGAAAACACAGCCGGAACCCCTTCATCGACAATATAATATCTGTTATCTTTTATAATAACTTTTACAGGCCTTACAAGAAAGGAACTATCATTGGTTTCCAATGGAATGACAGATATTTTAGAGAATAATTCTTCCGTTGGAACAGGGCGTTCAACCAAATCGACATGTAATACTTCACAGTCGGTTTTATCTCCAGTGCTTTTACATGAAAAAAGTATAAACAAGAGAAGGATTAACGAGATATTCTTCATAACTTTATTAGATTAGATTAACAATACAGGAAGTTATACCAAGAAATTTGTAGTAATCATCTCCCCCTCCTGTATTTTAAAAAAAGAAATGAAGAAACTCTAAACTTTTGGTATAACTTCCTCTTAATAGTTAGCAGGTACAAGAATATGTTTGACTACCGTCAAAATGACAGTTTCCCCACTTATCATAAACCTTGTAGCAACGTCCTACTCCGTCAGAACACGTACGGGAGCAAGTGATAGTAGCACCGCCCTCAGTATCGCCTGCCAATGCTTCGACATTAGCTATCACCAAGTCTGAAACTATTTTCTCTGTTTTCTGTGACTGATATATATTGTAGCCTGCAAAAGTTGCGACTACAGCGACTATCAGGGCCGCAAAAATCTTTTTACTCATAATCTACTTTTATGATGTTAATTATTTTTCTCCCATATCTCTCTTTCGGGGAGCCACCTCCTCCGTAAAAAAAGTAAATGCTACATTTACTCATTCCAATTATTTTTTCGCTATCTTCGTGCCGGGCAACCTCCTTTTTTAAAGGTTATCCGGGAGTGAACGATTCTAAGACTTTTCCCGGACGTAGATCGTCCACTCCCTTTCTAACCCAAGTTAATAATGCAATGAATGATTCTAGTGTGATAAGATTTATATAAAAGAGCACTCACTCCCCAAGACTAAATCCTTGAACCACATATTCTACTTTAATATGGTTAATAGGACAATCTACAGATCCGTCACCCAAGCAACCTAAATTGGTAACGTGTTCACTACCGGCAAGCGCCTCTACATTTTGCAAGAATAAGGAATTTACTCTCTTAGGAGTTTTCGCGGCAGGCCAATACCCGACCAAGGCTATTAAACCAAGCCCAAAGATCAATTTCATATAGTTTTTCATGGTTTCAAAGTATAAGTGTTAATAACTGGCAGCAAAGGTAAAAAGAGATTTTGGATAAACTGCTATCAATTTTATTGCCATTTATGTCAAATCATTATCAACAAGGTCGTCTATGAACAACATACGATAACGATCGCTTCCAAAACGCCTGAAACAAACACCACAACCAGCTTGCTCTAATCTCTTCCCTAATTTGTTTCCGGCAGAACAAAACGTATTTATCTGAACGTTCGATTGACCTTTCCAAATAAACTTAATAATATCCTCATCAGTCACAGTATAATCGGGAGCATCTAAAAAAAGCTTTAGAATCTGACACTGTTGGGGGGACAAAGACATTTTCTTGCCATTACAATTAAGAACTCTATTCTGGGAATCAAAAACAACTCCATAACGTAAACCATATAGTTGTCCTTCTACTTTACAAATTTGCTTTATTAAAGGTGCCTTTTTTTCCGGAGATGTTTCTTTTTCAACTATTATCTCACGAATGACCTCTTTCTCAACAACGACTTCCTTTTCAACGACAACCTCATAAGGAACCTCTTTTAATTCCGGAGGGCGATTCACCTTTTTATAATAAAAGCAGATAAATAAAAGCATCAATAACAAACAAATTACAATCCATCCAAAAGGTTGCCAATGATACCATAATATTGTTTTCCAACTAAAAGCTAAAAGACCGATGACCTCTATCTCACAACGATTACCTATATATGAAGTTATAATCCCAGAAGAAGTATCCCACACACCATCGTGACTTGATGAACTAATAATCTTTCCTTGAAGATTTTCCATCCGCACATGTATAGTGGACTCTGTATCAATGTGATCTTTCTTAAGCATACTCTGCCAATGTTCATTTAAAGAATCCGGCAATAAATGGGATTTCTCACATAATATAGAGTGTATTGACCGGTTTCTCAGGTTCTGAGAAATGTTCTTTTTACTTTTCAGGGAATCAACCTCATACTCTTTTTTCCCCTCTTCTGTGATAATGCAAATTTTCAAAGGTAAAGTATCAGATGAACTCTCAGAAAACAGATGAAATAGATTTAAATTTCTTTCTTTTCTTTCTATCTCTTCTTGAAGCATCTGTACGAATAGCCTCTCCGCCTGTTGATGTACAGCCACCTTATTTCGTTGATAGAAATAGGCTCCAACCAATAGTGATAGGATTATCACTCCAATAACACACGAAAGCAATTTATTTTTTGTCATTTCGATTTATTTTACCGACAAAAATAATATTATTTCTTAACAAGAAACTAAAATATAGAAAAAATTAAATAACAAATTTAGGGATATACAAAACAGTTTGTAAGTATTCTGTTCATTTCACACGCAAACAAGAACTCTTGTACGAGTCAACTAATTCCAATATTCCTCCAAGATAGATTGCATTCAGTACCGTTTCAAATTCATCACGGTTATTGCCCGAAAATAACAAAGCCTCCTCCCGCTTGTCTGTTCCATCCCTGCATAAAGAAAAATTTGAAAAACAAAAAATATACATATCAAGCAACCCCGTAACACCCTAATAAAAAAGTCAGTTTAACTGATAACAATAATAATGATAACGCTCTTCTCCACCATCCGTTTCCTTTGTCATCAGGCAGAGTCGCTCATCATTACTATCCACCGAGATGCATATATCCCATCTATCCAGTATCACTTTCTTTACAATAGTACCTCCTTCCCATTCCAATTTTTAACAAGTTCTTCAAGTCTTTCCTTCTCGGTCTGCTGACATGAGATTAGAAAGAAAAAACAACCTAACACCAGTATAAGATTTTTCATTTAAAATAAAATTTGATTAAACAGGGGTTATCATCTTCTAAACGCTCTTCCAGCTTCTTATATTCCTCCGAAGGAAGCACTTTTTCATAGTTTGGAAAGTCTTCATTGAAAACAATACAAGTCAGAAAATCTTCATTAAAGGCTAAAGGATGGAGCAAAACACCTTCCGCTGTTTTCTCAAAAAAGAAACTCTTGCCGTCATCCTTTCGATAAAACAGATTTATCCGATGCCGAAAGCCAAACGTCAACATGGTATAATAATATTTTTTATTCTGAAATTGATGCCTTAATAAATAAGGTACAGTAGAATCACGTAAACACTGCAACATTAATTTATATTCCTCAACCTTTTGATCCTCTAATAAAGTGAATCCATACTCCTTCAAATCAAGATTATCTTTTCCAAAATCCCAACGGTATGCAACCCGTAAGCTATCTGTCCTTACTTCATATACTTCATTTTGATAAGGATTCGAAAAATATACTTTATGTTCATAATTATAAAAAGGTTTAGAATTCAGAGTAGTGAGAACGGGAGGGACATGCCAAAATTCTTTCACATTATTGAAAGACTCTTTAGAAATAACGCTGATACAATTTTCATTCTCAGAAGCAGGTAATGTCCATGTAACGAAATACTTACTATCCAGTTCCTCTATCAATTGATAATTAGACCTCGTTGGCAGTTTTATTTCTTTTATGAATTTTCCATCCAGAGAATACACATAAAGAGAGCCAAATGGAGATAGCATATACACTGCATTTTCTTTTTCTTTAATAACGGCATCATATATTTCACGATACTCTCCGGGGCCTTGTCCCTTTTTACCTATTTTATGCAAAAGGTGCCCTTCTTCATCAAAAGAAAACACAGCCGGAACCCCTTCATCGACAATATAATATCCGTTATCTTTTATAATAACTTTTACAGGCCTTACAAGAAAGGAACTATCATTGGTTTCCAATGGAATGACAGATATTTTAGAAAATAATTCTTCTGTTGGAACAGGGCGTTCAACCAAATCGACATGTAATACTTCACAGTCGGTTTTATCTCCAGTGCTTTTACATGAAAAAAGTATAAACAAGAGAAGTGTTAACAAGATATTCTTCATAATTTTATTACATTAAATTAACAATACAGGAAGTTATACCAAGAAAATTGTAGTAATCATCTCCTCTCCTGTATTTTAAAAAAGGAAATGAAGAAACTCTAAACTTTTGATATAACTTCTTCTTAATAGTTAGCAGGCACAAGAATATGTTTGACTACCGTCAAAATGACAGTTTCCCTAATCATCATAAACCTTGTAGCAACGTCCTACTCCATCAGAACACGTATGGGAGCAAGGATATTTCGGGTAGCCACCTCCGCCGTAGAAAAAGTAAATGCTACATTTACTCATTCCAATAAATTTTTCGCTATCTTCGTGCCGGGCAACCTCCTTTTTTAAAGGTTATCCGGGAGTGAACGATTCTAAGACTTTTCCCAGGACGTAGATCGTTCACTCCCTTTCTAACCCTAATTGATAATGCAATGAATGATTCTAGTGTGATGAGATTTATATAAAATGAATCCTCACTCCCCAAGACTAAATCCTTGAACCACATGTTCTACTTTGATATGGTTAATAGGACAATCTACAGATCCGTCACCCAAGCAACCTAAATTGGTAACGTGTTCACTGCCGGCAAGCGCCTCTACATTTTGCAAGAATAGGGAATTTACTCTCTTAGGAATTTTCGTGGTAGGCCAATACCCGATCAAGACTATTAACCCAAAGATTAATTTCATATAGTTTTTCATGGCTTCAAAGTATAAGTGTTAATAACTGGCAGCAAAGGTAAAAAGAGATTTTGGATAAACTGCTATCAATTTTATTGCCATTTATATCAAATCATTGCCAACAAGATCCTCTATGAACAACATACGATAACAATCGGTTCCAAAACGCCTGAAGCAAACGTCACAACCAGCTTACTCCAATCTCTTCCCTAATTTGTTTCCGGCAGAACAAAACGTATTTATCTGAATACTCGTTTCGCCTTTCCAAATAAACTTAATGATATCCTCATCACTCACCGTATAATCGGGAGCATTTAAAATAATAAATTGAAAAATATTACACAGATTGAACATCCAGACACCGCTGATTCAAAAACTCTATAGCCAATGCTCTTCAGCCATTGCTGCTTACTGTTTCTTTGAAAAGAAGCCTGCCATTGATGTATGTTTTATCAAGCTCCAACCAATGGTGATAGGGTTATCACTCCAATGACATGTGAAAGACCTACCAATCTGAGTCGTTTCATTGAAAACAACATATTTAGGTATTGCCCCTTCGGCAATACCATATTTAGGCTCGTAAATATAAAGTATCTTTGCCAATGATAAGGAACAATTATCATCCAAATCAAACAATTCCAATACTCCTCCAAGATAGGTTGCATTCAACATCTTTGTCCTGTCAGGTCTTAATTTAGTTTTGGTATTGCTACAGAAAACTGACCAGACTTCTTCGTCATCGTTCGTATTTACACAATCTGAGAAAGAATTGTATAATTGAGTAATCTTTCCATCTTTTAATAATCCAAACCGAAGGCCCTTATGATTTGCTTTTACAAGAAAGTTTGAATCTTTAAGAGAAAGCATATCATAGACTATTGTAGGCACTTCGGCTTGAGGCAAGCTATCATAATTCACCTGTATAACCTCAGATTTCAATGAATCTTTTAAAAAAGAAGAAACATCATATTTCACTATTTTACGTAATGACGTATCGTAGGCATACATGGTTTCCCTATCTTCAGATAAATTGAATGATTCCACATTTATAAAGTCAATAGGCCCTTGCCCTTTTTCTCCAAATGATTTTATGGGTACACCCTTTAGAGTAAACAGATGGAAGAAATTATTATTAACATTATCCAATACCAGTAGCATTGAGTCTATACATTCTATTTGCAAAGGATACGAAAATAAAAACGTATCATTTAAAACAACCAGTTCTCGCGATATGCTATCGCTACAAATCACTCTGTTTGAAAACTCAATCTTCTCTTTTGTCGAGTGACATCCTAAAAGAATAGTCTCTATTAAGATCAATATACTGATATATTTTCCCATGATCTTTTTAATTTAGAGCTGACTAAAGAGTTCTGCTATAAGTATTTGAAATCCCCCCTTTCCTAAATCGATTCCTCTTTCAAGAAGAAATACTGAGCCAACTTTATTCTCCTAGACTGTAGGAGTCATATACGACATCTACCTTATCATGACTAACGGGACAATCTACAGATCCCCGTCCATAACAATGAGTCTGAGAAGAATCTTCCCCACTTGCCAAAGCTTCTACATTTTGTAACAAAAGAGGATCTGCATCCTGAGATTTTTCTATCGGTTTTAAAACCCAAACAGAAACGATAGCAACCAAAAGAAAAGCTGCTTTTAAATAGTTTTTCATCTTCATAAAATATAAATTTAAATTATTCACTCCAAAGTTAAAGGCTATTAACCAATAAAATATCATGTAATACATTACAATTTATTACATTGCATAAAAACTGTCCTAAATTAACCCTTTTCAGGTAGTACTAATTGATATTTATTAATATCCTTCTGAAAAATAGAAATCTCAGGATCTACACTCAGCACAATACGTAAACGAGAAATTGCAACTCGCAAACGAATCATGTCTCCACTACCATCTTTCCATAAACATTCCAATAGTTCCTCGTATGTTAAAATATATTCAGGAGCATTCAGGAAAGTATCCAATAGTTGACATGCCTGCGAAGTTAGAGATATCGACTGATCACCACAAATCAATAGTTTTGCATAGGAATCAAAAGTAACTTTTGAACTCAGTATGTAAAGTAACGGTTCTTTTCCGGATTCTCTTAATTCTTTAAGTTTTTGAATCTGCATCTTATACTCTTTCAATATTTTCTCCATACTTTTTCGTTCTTCTTCACGCTCTTCACCTTTTAAAGAAAGATCTTTAATTCGTCTTTCATACTCTTTTTGCTTTACCTCCAATCTCTTCTGATCCTTCTCCAATTGCATGCGAACCTTTCTCTCGCGATCCCGATCATTGGCTAAACGCCTTCTATCATTTCGAATTTTAGATATATATCTCTTCGTCAGATACCAACTACAGAAAATAATGATAAGAACAGCTGCCACAATACCTATTACTTCAAATGGAGTGCTATTATACTGATATATAGCTTGCCATAAATAAGACCAGAAAGCAGTGATCTCAATTTCACATCTATTACCTACATAAAAAGTAATTTTGTGTGTACCGAAACACAGGTCGTCACAAGTTTTACATTTAAAATAAGAGGTAGTATTATCCAAATGAGTTATTGATATATGTATGTCGGTATTAGCAAAAATTTTAGATTTCTTGAGCCTTTCGTTCCATAGTTGTTGCAAACTATCTGTAGATAGACAACTTTTCATACAAACAATTGAGTGCCAAGATCGCTCTGCCATACTTTGTGAAATATTCTTTTTACTTTTCTGGAGGTCAACAGTATAAGTCTTAACTCCCTCACTAGTTGTAACACGAATGGTTAAAGGAACAGTATCGACTACTATTCTAGAAACATAAAACATATTTAACTCTAATTGCTTTCTGTGTAGTTCCTCATTCAAAACTTCCTTCAGAAGATACTCGGTTTCGGTATACATTGCTTCCATGTTCCTCTGATAGAAGTGCATACTAATTAAAAATGCTTGCATCAATATCCCCAAAATCCATAAAAATAACCTAGAACGTTTCATCACTGTTTGTTTTTGCAAACAAATGTAATACTTTACAATATTATCTCAAAGTTCCCTCATAGATTTCACTGACTGACAGAGAATAAACTCACAATTGGCCCATTGTTGATGCTGGTAAGCAGGTCTTCAAATATTTGCCTCAAACAGACACAGAAAAGCAGATGTTTGCCACTGTCCTATTTTTCATATCAAATTCAGATTATTTTAATATTTTCCCTTTAAAAAGAAACCTTTACATTATGGGTATATTTCAGTGTATTACAATTTATTACATAGTATTACAATGTCGATATTTACCCCATATACAGGTAATAATAAGTAATAATCTACATTTAACCTCAATTAGCACATCGAATTAACACTTGACACAATCGCATCAGCCCTTGATTATACTACTATTTTTATAAATTTGGATTGACCAAGATATCCCTTTCAATCAAAAAAAATCATCATATCCAAAAATCAGAAACAGATATTTTCATCAGTATATCAACAACTTATAATCCAAAAGATAGTTGCATAAGACAGGTATTACATATAGAGAAGAGGCATCCCTAAATTGAATCTGATTCAACTAGAGAAAATACTCCGTTGGAGGTTTCTTTCTACCCACCCAATAAGCCCTATATAGCATCTTCAATATAGCCAATCGACATCTAAATAGGAATAAAAAACATATAAAATAGGACCATTCGGGCATAAAAGAGAGAAAGAGACTTGACAGTTCAAAATAATAAATAACTCCTCATGGCAAAAGGGTCTTTATTACGAAAAAGATATACATCGCAATTCTGCACCAAATATTACCCATTTCTTTTGAAAGATTATACCCAATCAGGATGTTCAAAAAATCATATACTTGCAGCAACAACAGTAGTTAAGATATTCACAGGAATAAAAAATGTATAAAAAACCATAGATTGAATAGAAACATAAAATTAAAATTTATCTAGCTATAATTATGAAATCAATTCTCACTTTCTTACTAATTATCTTAATGGACATACAACTTAATTACGCATGCCCCTGTAGCCCAACCAATACATTTATTGAAATGAATGAAAGTTTCGCGAGTCAGTTTCAAACGGCCACCATTATTCCAATGTTCTTATGGCAATCGTCATGGTCTTATCCTATTGAGGGCCTGGCAATAGGGTTACTTATCTCCCTTATCGTATATTACCGAATGGTATACAGCACAAAGCTATTTCCTCACGAAAAGCTGAGACTGATCTTAAACATAACCCATAAAACTCAGACACCGCTAACTTTGATCCACCACCTACTGGAAGAAATCATTTCGGACAGTCTCTCCGAATCTACATCCCAAAAGATAAAGCGGATACTCGGATACACCAGTCATATTATGAGTTGCTACCAGAACATTGCGGTATTCGACGATAAGGAGAATGAACTGCATCCGGGCTCCTCTCCCATTGAATTCGAACTTTACACTTTTATAACCTCAATCGTCAACCAATGCCGGGCGTATGCCGATACTCGTCAAATAAAATTAAATATTAATAAAGACTTCAGTTATATCAGTTGCCGGATGGACGAAATAACGATGACTGCCGCTCTGCAATGCCTGCTGAATAAAATGATAGAAGCCACACCTTGCAAAGGCTGCATAAATATGGACGTGTCACACAGCATCAAGCATTGGAACCTCCAGATAACCAATGGACCGGAATGCAGGCAAAGTCACAAAAAGATACTTTCGTTCATCTCTACATTTATGTTAATACACTATTGCGGAAGTCTTCAAATTATAAAAAAGATAATCCGCTTACATGGTGGAAAGTTGATTGGCAGCTATCACGGACGGTCAATAACTCTCCGGGTTACTGTACCTATCAACGGATATTGTAATACCATCCAATGTCCGGAAGTAGTGCCTCCTGTAATGAAAGATGATAAAATCATCCGTCCCGATAAAAAACAGCATCACATACTGCTGGTTATGGCAGATACAGAGTTAAGCAACTATTTGCATAAGGCGTTCTCCATACTTTTCAGAATAACGATCCTTGAAAATCCGGAACAGATATTACATTTCTCGGGAGATCGGCTACCGGATATTATCGTTATTGACGAAACGGTAAACGGCATACGCGGCAAGGAAATCTGTTCTAAAATAAAATCGAATACAAGCATGGTTCATATTCCTGTCATTCTCCTGATCAGTAACAATGATAACGGAAGTTATCTTGCCCATGCGGACTGTGGAGTAGATAAATTGGAACCGCGCGCAATCAATATTTGCAGACTCAAAATGGATATACAAATACTTATCAATAAGCATGAACGTATCATGAAACTCCTGGAGAAAAACCTGTCGGACAATCTGCCTTCACCAACTGCAAAAAGTGAAGAGGACACACTGTTCATAAACAAAGTGAACAAGCTTCTGGAAAAGAATCTTTCAACAGAAAGCTATACAGTTGACATGTTAAGTGCTGATATGGGAATGTGTCGTACCAAATTCTACACCAAAATAAAAGAAATTACAGACAAGACACCTACAGAATACATGCATTATTTCAAAATGAATAAAGCTAAAATTTTATTGGTTACCCAACAATATACAGTTACGGAAATAGCCACTTTTCTAGGCTTTTGTAATGCCAAATATTTCGGAAAACGATTTAAGAAATTCTATAAAGTTCCACCTACACAATATATTAAAGAGGTTTTCTAAAGTTATACGGCTTTATACTCCTTTCAAAAAGCAAATTCAGAAGAAAACAAGTTAATAATCTTCTTTTCATAACACGCTTACAATAAGAATGTTATTTCCTTATATGGCATCATTATCTGAGTCCATATACCCGGGCTCATCGGCCCGCATACCCGGGCTGATGGGCCTGTGTACCCGGGACAATGGGCACAGGTATGCGGGACGAGATAAAGAAAAGACCATTTTCACTAAAGATAACGAGAAAAACAAAATACAATAATGGATATAAACAGATAAAAATCCGAATTTTTATCTGTTTATCAGAAATTTATGATCTATTCGGTCCTTAAAAACAGGAGGTGGAAGATGGAAGATCAAAATACATTTTCGTAGGAAATTTTGAAATCTACGATCAAAAGCCCGAATGTTCATTCTTATTTTCATATGAATCGATTTCCCTGTTTTTCTCACCGGAATAATTCCATTCAATCTCGTCAGTATATTCCTTCCCCTTAGTTGAGACTACAGCTTTCAGTATATTTTTTCCGTCGGCAAGTGATACATTGTCAAACACATAATGTACATCGGTATAGCCATTGCGAATGCCACTCAGTTCCTGCCCATTCAAGTATACTTTCGGAGTTCCGATATTGGAATAAACGGTAACGGCTGTCGTTCGCTTTTCACGATCGGCATTGCGACGCTGTGTGAGATAGAGTACCGGCTCTTCGCTCCAGTTGGCTTTATACCAGAAATAAGAGTCTTTCTTTGTTTTACGATCGAAGGTAATCAGCCCCTTCATGTTACGGGCAGGCACACCGCCACGAGTCCACATAGGTACGGCAAAATCGAACATATTCCAGAGATAAGAAGCAATGATGTACGGATGGTCTTTGATAATACTCCACTGGTATTCATGTGTCTTAGTCTGAAATGTTTCCGGATAAAAAGGCTTTCCCCAATTCAGGGCATCCCCAAGGTATTCGGTCTGATGAGCCAGATTCGCATCGGCACCATATTCGGTCAACATCAATTTTTGATAGGGATAGTCTTTTTCAAGTTGTTCCACCCATGGCTTGATGTCCTGTATCTTTTTCTCGTACCAGCCAAAATAACGGTTCATACCCTGTATGTCTGCGTTCAGGTTGACCGGATGATCCATGTGACCATACCCATTGACCGAAACGGTGTAACGGTCCGGATCTTCTGTCTTGGCAAGATCATGGAGAGAACGGGTCAATGCAGCTGTATACTCATGTGGTTGATATACTTCATTGTGAAGCCCCCATACATAAATGGAAGGATGATTGAAACTCTGGCGGATCAATTCGCGAAGCTGGCTTTGCGCATTCTCAGTTTCGTATCCGGTTACCCGGTTCACGCAAGGTATTTCGGCCCAAATAATCAGTCCCAATGTATCACAGCGGGAATAAAGGTAGTCTGATTGCTGGTAGTGGGCAAAACGGACAGTAGTGGCTCCCACATCCATAATGGCAGCCAAATCGAAATCGTGATGTTCGTTTTTAAGGGCGCTACCCAATCCCCACCAATCCTGATGACGGGTCACACCATACATCGAGTACTTCTCTCCGTTCAGGAAAAAGCCTTTCCCGGCTACTATCTCATACTTACGCACCCCGAGAGGCTGCACCACTTCATCGATTACTTTTCCGTCTGCCATCAGCCTGCAGACAACTTTATAAAGATACGGATCTTTACGTCCCTGCCAGAGATGTGGGTTCTTCAGTTTAAAAGTGGACAAATAAGTTTGTGTCCCTTGCGGACTCAAGTCAAACGACCGGCTGTGTGTACCGACTTTCTGACCCTCCTGCGTATAAATAGTGTTTTCGAGTGTTACAGCAGCAGGTTGAAGTCCTGCATTATCCAATTTTACTTTTACGGTGATATCGGCCGATTTCTTCGATACATCCTTTTGGGTGATGTAGACACCCGGCGAGGCACAATCGGTAACCGTTATGTTATTCTGTTCGGTTACAATCAGCCATACGGGACGATAAATACCGCCGTAGACACCGAAAAGGTTTTGATTGACCGGAATTACATCGGGACGGGCTTTATTGTCGGCTTTAACAATGATTTCATTCTCGGCACCGAGTTTGAGCGCTGTACCTATTTCGCATGCAAAGGCAGAATAACCACCTTTGTGCGTACCTGCCAGTTTCCCGTTGACATACACTTCGGCACAGGCTCCTACCCCTTCGAAACGCAAAAAAACACGCTTACCCTCCAGGTCGTGGGGAAAGAACTGTGTTTTGCGGTAGTAGCCTGCCCCTTCGTAGAAAGAGCCCGACTGTACCTGCATATCCATGGCATTCCAGGTATGTGGAATTTCGACCGTTTCCCACTTTCCATCCCATTGGGAGGCGGCTCGCATCGGATCTGTAGCAAAAGGACCTTTCTTAAATTGCCAGCCGGTATTGAAAGCCGTGACCTGACGTGCCATCAGAGGAATGACACCACTGCACAGGCATAAGCACACGATGATTAAATAAGATAGTTTTCTCATGATATTTTATTTTAATGGTTTGTTAAAGCAAGTGCATAGCGTGACGGGGGTACCGTTACGTTAATGCGTCCCGATATCCGTCTGCTGCTCCGGAAGCCTCCTTAACTTGTAGTTTGATTATAAACGGCTCACCCGGATCTTGCGAAGGCATGGCCACATTATATTCATTCCGGGCAGTTTCAGTTACCTTTACCACCTGTCCATCCGGCAAAACGGCTCTTTCTATTTCGGTACCTTTGGGAACCTTTACTTTAAGAAGCCCCGAATAGGGGCGATTAAATACAACCATGTATACCTCTTGCCCCTTACGGGTATAGTATCCCCAGTCCTGCTTATCCCATCCGGCATAGTCGCATCCATATATACATTCACCATACCTCTTCATCCAGCACCCCAATGCCATCGCCAACTCTTTCTCTTCCGAACGGAAATCTCCATCGGGCTGAGGACCGAAATTCACTACCATATTTCCTCCCATCGACACCGCATGCACAATGCGGTCGATCACCTCTATCGGGGTTTTAACATAGCTCAACGACCAATCTTTGTGATATCCCCACTGATTTTCGGGAACAGTCATACAAGCCTCCCAGTCCCACTTAGTCACTTGTAAGTCTTTTACCGGATCGGGAAGACGCCGTTCATATCCCGACTCATAATCTCCCATAAGACGGCCATTACTGTCAAAGTGCCTCTTACCATAATCATCGGCACGAAGCCGGCTATTAACGGTAACTCCCGGTACAAGTTCTTTCAGCATTTGTTCGGCATGAGCTGTCCACCAACCGTTCTTCTTGATACTTGCATCCCAAGTTCCGTCAAACCAGAAATCTTTGACTGTCGGATAACGGGTAGCCAGTTCCTTCAACTGATGGTCGGTAAAAGTCAGAAAACGGCTGAAAGCAATGCTGTCTTCTTTCGATGTAATCTCATAACGATAATCCGGATGACTCCAATCCATCACCGAAAAATAGAAATGTACATCGATACCTTCATCATTGTAGGCTTTCACCAATTCACCTAAGATATCTTTTCTATAAGGCGTCTGCGCTACGGTATACTGACTGTATTGACTGGGCCAGAGACAGAAACCTTCATGATGTTTTGTCGTAATCTTAACGTATTTCACTCCCATCTCTTTGGCCATCCGGGCCCATTGTCTGGCATCGAACTTAACAGGATTCCATTGTTTCATCAATTCCAGCCAATCGGCAGCAGGGACTTTAGCCCATGATTTCAGCCATTCGGCAGCCCCATTATATACTTTACCTTTCCATTCGCCACCGGGAATAGCATACAGTCCCCAATGAATAAACTCTCCCAAGCGATTGTTGCGAAACCGCTTCATAGCATCATCCTGACGTTTGCCAATGTTGGTAGCTCCATATTTTAAAGGTATCTCCCTGGAGGGCTGTTGAGCATAAACATGGACTGAAATACAAAATGCAAATAAAATAAATAATTTGTTCTTCATAGTGTTCTATTTTCTAAGGTACGCACAAAGATAAAACAATGTAGCCATATAACAAACAAGGTGCAGTCATACCTTCCTGATGACTACACCTTTTTATCTTATATACAAAAACCCGGATTAGCTGAAGACTTCTTCACCCTTCAATGTGGCAGAACTGGCCTCCGTGATTCTCACATTCACGAAATCACCTATCCGATGGGTACCGCGGTCGAATACCACTACCCTATTCTGTTCGGTCCGGCCGAACAGCTGGTCGCGTGAACGCTTCGAAACACCTTCAACCAACACTTCGTACGTTTTACCGATGCAACGATTATTGGATTCGGCCGACAAACGATTCTGCAAAGCAATGATTTCATTCAGCCGACGGACTTTTATCTCTTCGGGAACGTTGTCCTCCAGATGCTTGGAAGCATAAGTACCGGGACGCTCCGAATATTTAAACATAAATGCTGCATCATAACCACAAGCTTCCATCAACGAAAGTGATTCCCGGTGGTCTTCTTCCGTTTCGGAATGGAAGCCGGAAAATATATCGGTAGTAAGTCCGCAATCGGGCACAATACGTTTGATCGCCGCTACCCGGTCCAGATACCATTCACGCGTATATTTGCGATTCATCAATTTCAGGATACGCGAACTTCCGCTTTGTACGGGAAGGTGAATGTGTTTGCATACGTTAGGAACCTGTGCAATCACCTCCAAGGTTTCATCACTCATATCTTTGGGATGCGAAGTGGTGAAACGGACACGTATTCCCGGTGCAGCCTCAGCCACCAGACGAAGTAACATTGGGAAAGTAACTACTTCCCCCCCCTCCTTCTCAAAACGATAAGAGTTTACATTCTGCCCCAGCAGAGTGATCTCTTTGTAACCTTTTGATACCAAATCGGCCACTTCATTCAATATACTCTCCACATCCCGGCTACGTTCACGTCCACGGGTATAAGGCACAATACAATAGGTACAAAAGTTATTGCATCCGCGCATGATGGATACAAATCCGGAGATATGGTTACCACAGATACGCGAAGGAATCACATCCCGGTAGGTTTCAGTAGTCGAAAGTTCTACATTCATTGCCTTCTCACCGGCCTCTACCGAAGCAATCAACTCAGGAAGAGTCAGATAAGCATCCGGTCCTACTACAAGGTCCACATGATGGTGTTCTATCAGATCATCTTTTACCCGCTCGGCCATACACCCCAATACACCTACAATAAGGTGCTTCTTTTTCTTCTTCATCGAATGAAAGAACTCCAGACGATTCAAAATCTTCTGTTCGGCATTGTCACGGATAGAGCAGGTATTCATAAACACCGCATCAGCCTCTTCCAGCGTTTCGGCAACCGAATAACCCGCCATTTGCATCACAGAGGCGATTACTTCACTATCTGCCACATTCATTTGGCAGCCATAAGTCTCGATAAACAACTTCTTGTTGTCATCAGCAGTTGCGGATTTAAAGTCCGCTCCCGTCAATTCGTTCATAAATTCAGAATTTAAATTTGCGTCCGCAAAGATACTGCTTCATCCTCAAAAAGTTGTAAAATGAAACCAAAATAACACCTTAACTTATCAATTTAGAGCTAAAAGGATAATTTATGTTAATAGAACAAACATTTATGGCGTAAGGATTTGGCACTATTAATTTTATTTCACACATTTGTGCAATGAAAGAAACATTAGATTTTTTCATAGTTAAGGTTTAGGTTAAAAAAATTAAGGGGAGCTGTGAAGCTGCCCTTTTTTCATGCCAAAATATTGGTATCAATCAGATTAAATGTATAACTTTGGCGGACTGTAGAAAATAAAAGTACTATGGATGATATTGTAAAAGTCCTCGTCATTATGGCTGCTTTCGCATTACCTCTTATCAGACAGATCAAAAAGAGCAAAACAGAAAGATCTGCCCAAAAACCTTTCGTACCCATTCCGGATACTGAAGAACCGGAAGTCCTGAAAGTCACGCGAAAATACCAACCGTTACACTCCCAACCCACTTCTCAGAAAGTGGAAGTAAAAAAGAACAAAACAGTTTCTCAGAAAATAGAAACGACTCCGGCCAACGACCCGGAATTTACCATTCATTCGGCTGAAGAAGCCCGAAAAGCCATTATCTGGTCCGAAATTCTGAATAGAAAATATTGAAATAATTATTCCTAACACGAAAATAATACTATAATTATGGCATTCAAATCCATTTCTGCAGCAGAAGCTGCCAGCCTTGTCAAACATGGCTACAACATCGGCCTCAGCGGTTTCACACCCGCAGGAACGGCCAAAGCGGTCACTTCCGAAATAGCAAAAATAGCGGAAGCGGAACACGCAAAAGGAAATCCTTTCCAAATCGGCATCTTTACCGGAGCCTCTACCGGAGATTCATGTGACGGTATATTATCACGTGTAAAAGCCATCCGCTATCGTGCCCCTTACACTACCAACCCCGATTTCCGTAAAGCTGTGAACAACGGTGAGATTGCCTATAATGACATTCACCTTTCACAAATGGCACAAGAGGTACGCTACGGATTCATGGGAAAAGTGAATGTAGCCATTATCGAAGCCTGCGAAGTAACTCCGGACGGAAAAATCTATCTGACGGCTGCCGGCGGAATTGCTCCGACCGTCTGCCGCCTGGCCGACCAGATCATTGTCGAACTGAACAGTGCACACAGCAAAAACATGATGGGAATGCATGACGTATACGAACCACTCGATCCGCCTTATCGCCGTGAAATTCCGATCTATAAACCAAGTGACCGCATCGGACTACCTTACATACAGGTCGATCCGAAAAAAATCGTAGGTATAGTAGAGACAAACTGGCCCGACGAAGCCCGCTCATTTGCAGCAGCCGATCCTATCACCGATAAAATCGGCCAGAACGTAGCCGACTTCCTGGCTGCCGATATGAAACGCGGTATCATTCCTTCTACATTCCTTCCGTTACAATCGGGAGTAGGCAACATCGCCAATGCAGTTTTGGGTGCATTGGGACGTGACCAAACAATTCCTGCCTTCGAAATGTATACTGAGGTTATCCAGAACTCTGTGATCGGTTTGATTCGCGAAGGACGTGTAAAATTCGGCAGTGCCTGTTCGCTGACCGTAACCAACGATTGTCTGCAGGGTATATATGACGATATGGACTTTTTCCGTGATAAACTGATCCTCCGTCCGTCAGAAATCTCTAACAGCCCCGAAGTAGTTCGCCGTTTAGGCATCATCTCTATCAATACAGCCATTGAAGCGGATATCTATGGTAATGTAAACTCTACCCACATTGGCGGAACCAAAATGATGAACGGTATCGGCGGTTCGGGCGACTTTACACGTAATGCGTACATCTCTATCTTCACTTGTCCGTCAGTGGCTAAGGAAGGTAAGATCAGTTCTATCGTTCCGATGGTTTCTCACCTGGATCATAGCGAACACTCTGTCAACATCGTTATTACCGAACAGGGAGTAGCCGATCTGCGCGGTAAGAGTCCGAAAGAGAGAGCACAAGCAATCATCGAGAATTGTGCACACCCGGATTACAAACAGATTTTATGGGATTACCTGAAACTGGCAGGTAATAAGTCACAGACTCCTCATGCCATTCAAGCCGCTTTAGGAATGCACGCCGAACTGGCTAAAAGCGGAGACATGAAAAACGTGAACTGGGCAGAATATGAACGATGAACCATTAATGGTAAACCGTTAACGATCAATGGGACGATGAACCGACTGTGGTTTCCACAGAGGGTTCATCGTTCGTCATTGATGGTTTGCCAGTATCTCACATACTTTATTTTGAAAATTCCTTGCTTTAGCGGCTGAAAGTATATTCTGGTTCATTATGGCAAAAGCCACTTGGTGTCCATTAGCCATCTTAAGATAACCGGCTAATGTATTGATAGCAGTATAAGAACCGGTCTTGGCATGTACATTCTTAAACGCCGCCCCTTGTTTCATCCGATTTTTTAATGTTCCATCGATGCCTGCAACCGGAAGGGCCTTATATAATTTCCGGAAAATATCTGTCCGCGAATAAGCAAACTTCAGAAAATCAACCAGTAGGGCAGGAGAGAGGTAGTCGTAGTTGGACAATCCACAACCATCAGCTATCTTATAGTTATCCGGATCATGTCCCAAATCCTGAATCAACCGATATATTTCCTCAATTCCGTCCTTAGCCGAAACCTGCTTCTTACCTGTGGCCCGGGCACCTAAACGGCAAAGCAGTGCTTCCGCACTCAAATTATCACTCTCTTTCATAATCTGGTCTATCACATCCTGAGCCGGGCACTCCCAACGTGCCATACAGATAGAAAGACTGTCAGACCGGAAACTGTCGAAAGCATAATGATTGGAAATCTCTATACCTTTATTACGTAAACGTTCGACAAAAGTATGCATGAAAAAGTCCTGCGAAGAATATACATTTACATCACCTATTCTTCTATTCTCTACATTTCCACTGACAATAAGATTATTTTTATTTTCCAACCAACCTCTTGACACAGAAAACTTACCGGCAGAGGATGTACGTGTTTTAGTTTCATTGGTCATAGTATAATAAGACGATGACGGCTCAAAGCTTAAACGTGCCGAGTCACCTCGTGTCGCCCCCGGAACAGCTGTCACTTTCACCATGCCTTTATGATACATTAATGGTGATAGATAAGGTTGAAAAGAGGAGGGAGTATCATCCCATGCCCAACCGCTTCCCCAATAGAGAGAATCTTTCATCGATATATCTCCGTAGATATTCCCTTTCAATACCGAGAAAGGGAAAGTAATCACCTCTTCTACCAATGCATTCATTCCTTCATCATTAAACTCCGGATCGAATCCGCCAACCACATAGATATCTCCTCGAAGTGTATCATGTTCTATTGTACCTTTATACCACACTTCAGTACGAAAAGGTTCATCTGCGTCCGACCGGGCAAGCGCAGTAATGGTAGTCAAAAGTTTCATGGTAGATGCCGGACGCGAAAGTTTGGTATCACGATAGGTGTAAAGTGTCTTTCGGGCAGTCAGGTCATACACGGAAATACCAACCTCCGAACCTTGAGGCAGTTCTTTTTTAATAAGTGAATCAATCGCTGCAAAATTGGCTTGTCCCCAAGTGATAATCGAAAAACAAAAAGAGAATAAAATAAATAAGTTCAGTTTCTTCATAATGCTTACAAGCTACGAATGACAAACTACAAGTTACGGACTGCAGTTCGCTACATGATTAATCTGCACCCCACTATAATCCGTAACCTGCAATCTGTAACTCTTATAATGCTTCACGGAAAATCTCGGCAACCGTAGGATGTGGGAAAACAATCTTCTTCCACTCGGCTGCCTTCAGTTTCATTTCTACAGCCATCCCTGCCAACGTGATAATCTCAGAAGCAGGATTACCCAAAACATGTGCTCCCAAAATAGTATCATCCTCGCCAAGCAGCACCTTACATACTCCATTCACTCCTTCATTCTCAGCAACAAAACGTCCGGAATATGCCATGGGAAGTTTTACGGCACGGTAAGCAATGCCTTTTGCAGTCAGAGATTCTTCTGTCTGCCCGACACCGGCTATTTCAGGATTAGTATAAACTACCCCGGGGATAGCGGCATAACTCATCCTATCTTCTTTTCCAAGAATTGCATGTACGGCTACTTCTGCTTCACGGACAGCAGTATGTGCCAATAAGGAGAATCCGGTTAAATCACCGCAAACATAGACTCCGGGTAACGAGCTTTCCATTTGCCCGTTCACTACAATACTTCCACGTTCTGTCCGTTGCAGGTTAAGGTTCTCAAGCCCAAAGCCTTTTGTCACCGGACGACGTCCCACACTCATTAATAGCTTTTCGGCAATCACGCTTCCTGCCCCTTCGGCGTTTTCATAAGAAACCACAGCACCTTCTTCCGTCTGTGCCAATGAAACGACTTTGGTACTTAACAGGAACTGAATGCCCCGCTTTGCATAGTCGGCACGCAACAGGGCGGAAAGCTCTTTATCCATGCCTCCCAGAATTTCATCCATCATCTCAATAACGGTCACCTTCACACCCAGACTATTGAAAAAGGACGCAAACTCCATACCGATCACTCCACCGCCCACAATGGCAAGTGAAGCCGGCAACTCCTTATTGTCTAACGCTTCACGATGTGTCCAATAGTTTACACTATCGATTCCGGGAATAGGAGGAATAAAAGTTTCGGAACCTGTACAGAGAATTAAGTTATCACATTCATAAGTTTCTTCACCGCAACGAACCGTATTCTTGTCCAAAATGGTTGCCTCTCCACTTATAATAGTAACATTATTGGACGTTAACTTCGATTTTACCCCTAAAACCAGTTTACGTACCACCTTCGATTTACGAGCAATGATCTTAGGAAGATCAAAAAAGACCTCTGGAACCGTTACAGCATATTTTGACGCATGTTTAGCACCATCATAGGTTTTAGCCGAATAGAGTAACGTTTTTGTCGGGATACACCCTTCGTTCAGACAAACACCTCCTAAATTTTGTTTCTCAAAAAGCAACACACTCAGTCCTGCTTTCCCGGCAGCCTCAGCAGCCGTATAGCCGGCAGGCCCTCCACCGATAATAATAACCTGGTATTTCATAGTTCACTAAATTAAGTTTCTTGTTTTTTCAATCAGTTCCATAAATTCCTTTTCTTTCACCGGAAGTACAGAAGCGTATTTCCCTTTTCCATATTCTATCAATAGATAGTTGGTTACAGAGAAACTTCCGAATTTCATAGAATGGACTTTCCGGATAGAAGTAATTTCTGCAATAGGAATGGTTTTCTTACGGATAAAACGGCCATGATTAAGTAACAGCAGGCCGTCTGCCGTAACGGTATAAACAGTATGTATGATCTGTTCGATAACAACAATCAGAAACAACATCATCAGAGTAGCTAATATAATATTCTTACACCATAAGAAACCAAAAGCATTAACACCCAATACAACCAGCAGGAAATATTGGTACCAGACAATGCGAGCATGAAAGATACGGTTCATTTTGTCAGATTTTTGGCGGAAAGTTAGTAAATTTATGAATTAATGGCAACGAAAAGCACAACGAAAAAACTTATTTTGTAGCTTTGCGGTGATAAACACTAAAACTTATGGTTAAAAAGTTCGATTTCCTCGTAATCGGTTCTGGTATCGCCGGAATGAGTTTTGCCCTAAAAGTGGCACATAAAGGAAAAGTTGCCCTTGTTTGCAAAAGCGGGCTGGAAGAAGCAAACACTTATTTTGCCCAAGGAGGAGTGGCCTCAGTGACCAATCTGCTGGTAGACAATTTTGAAAAACATATTGAAGATACAATGATTGCCGGTGACTGGATCAGTGACCGTACCGCTGTAGAAAAAGTCGTACGTGAAGCTCCCGCACAGATACAAGAACTGATCAGTTGGGGTGTAAACTTCGATAAAAACGAAAAAGGAGAGTTCGATCTTCACCGGGAAGGAGGTCATTCGGAGTTTCGTATCCTGCACCATAAAGATAATACCGGCGCCGAAATTCAGGACAGCCTGATTCGAGCCGTACAACAACATCCGAATATAACGGTTATTGAAAATCATTTTGCCATCGAAATCCTGACACAACACCATTTAGGAGTAACCGTCACCCGTCAGACACCGAACATCAAATGTTATGGAGCCTACATACTCGATCCGAAAACAGGGAAAGTGGATACTTATCTGGCCAAAGTGACATTAATGGCAACAGGTGGAGTAGGGGCTGTCTACCAGACTACAACCAACCCGCTTGTAGCAACCGGCGACGGCATTGCCATGGTATATCGGGCAAAAGGAACCGTAAAAGATATGGAATTCGTACAATTCCACCCGACAGCGCTTTACCATCCGGGCGATCGTCCTTCTTTCCTCATTACCGAGGCGATGAGGGGATACGGTGGTGTACTTCGTACCATGGACGGGAAAGAGTTCATGCAGAAATATGATCCCCGTTTGTCTCTGGCACCGCGTGATATCGTAGCGCGTGCTATCGATAATGAAATGAAAAACCGTGGAGACGACCACGTTTACCTCGACGTAACTCATAAAGATCCGGAAGAGACTAAAAAACACTTCCCCAATATATATGAGAAGTGCCTGAGCCTGGGAATCGATATTACCAGAGAATATATCCCTGTAGCACCATCGGCTCATTACCTTTGCGGAGGTATTAAAGTGGATTTGAATGGCCAATCTTCTATCGAGCGGCTATACGCTGCCGGCGAATGTTCGTGTACAGGTTTGCATGGTGGCAACCGGTTGGCTTCAAACTCACTGATAGAAGCAGTGGTTTATGCAGATGCTGCTGCCAGACATTGTTTATCGGTTATCGACCAATATACTTATAACGAAGAAATTCCGGAATGGAATGACGAAGGTACCCGCTCACCGGAAGAAATGGTACTTATTACTCAAAGCATGAAAGAAGTCAATCAGATCATGAGTACCTATGTAGGTATCGTCCGCAGCGATCTCCGGTTGAAACGTGCATGGGATCGTCTGGATATCTTATATGAAGAGACCGAAAGCCTTTTCAAGCGTAGTGTAGCATCTAAAGAAATATGTGAGCTGCGTAATATGATCAATGTAGGTTATCTGATTATGCGTATGGCCATGGAGCGTAAAGAGAGCCGCGGTCTTCACTACACGGTCGATTATCCGCATGCCGGTAAATAGAAAAAAATAACTCAACAGAGAGATAAAAGAAAAGGTGGGGCTATATTTAAGTATAGCTCCACCTTTCTGCAAAATGCAATCTGTTAATAATTTTCTTTCTTGATTTCGAAGTATGCTTGTGGATGCAGACATGCCGGACATACCTCAGGAGCTTCTTTACCCACTTCGATATAACCACAGTTACGGCACTGCCATACAACTTCGCCTTCTTTAGCGAATACAGATGCAACTTCTATATTTTTTACGAAAGCAAGGTATCTTTCTTCATGCCCTTTTTCTGCAATAGAGATATTGCGATACATAGCAGCGATCATTGGGAAACCTTCCTGTTCTGCAACATCTGCAAAATGCGGATAATCCAAAGACCATTCTTCATGTTCGCCTGCCGCTGCAGCCTGCAAATTCTGAAGAGTATTACCGATAACACCGGCAGGATAGCTTGCAGTGATTTCAACCATACCTCCTTCAAGGAACTTAAACATACGTTTTGCATGCTCTTTTTCCTGATCGGCAGTCTCTGTAAAGATAGCTGCAATCTGTTCGTAACCTTCTTTTTTAGCTACACTTGCAAAATAAGTGTAACGCATTCTTGCCTGTGATTCTCCAGCAAATGATGTCAGCAAATTCTTTTCTGTCTGAGTGCCTTTAATACTTTTAGTCATAATCTGATTTATTTTAGATTGGTAATTACGTTTGTCGATTATATGCCGTTATTAATAACGCAAATATAAGGATTTAGTTCAAAAAACACGGAACTTTATCCATTAATAATATCTATAAGAACATAGACAAAACCGATCTAAAATAAATAAGATGTTCAAAAACATAATATTGCCATTTATTTTATGTAATTTTGCAACCTCGACTTTGCAAAACGGAGATTATAACGACATTTATCACATTATATAAGTAAAAGAAGGAAATGAAAGTGTTGGATTTCAAACCAAGGTTATTCTCTACCTTGAAGAACTACTCTAAGGAAACGTTTATGTCAGATCTGATGGCAGGTATCATAGTAGGTATCGTAGCCTTACCTCTGGCCATCGCATTCGGTATCGCATCAGGTGTATCACCCGAGAAAGGAATTATTACAGCTATCATTGCAGGATTCATCATCTCTTTGCTCGGAGGAAGCAAGGTACAAATCGGAGGACCGACCGGAGCATTCATCGTCATCATTTATGGCATCATCCAGCAATATGGAGAAGCGGGATTAATCGTAGCTACACTGATGGCCGGCATACTCCTGATCCTATTAGGAGTATTTAAATTGGGAGCGATTATTAAATTTATTCCCTATCCGATCATTGTAGGCTTTACCAGCGGTATAGCCGTCACTATTTTTACAACCCAGATTGCTGACATATTCGGATTGAATTTCGGTGGAGAGAAAGTTCCGGGAGACTTTATCGGAAAATGGATGATCTATTTCCGGCATTTCGACACAGTCAACTGGTGGAACGCTGTCGTAAGTATTCTCAGCATCATCATTATTGCCATTACTCCGCGGTTTTCGAAAAAGATACCGGGTTCTCTTATTGCTATTATTGTGGTAACGATAGGGGTATATGTATTAAAGACATATGCCGGCATTGATTCCATCGATACCATTGGCGATCGTTTTACCATCAAATCAGAATTGCCCGAAGCAGCCATACCCACCCTCAACTGGGAAGCCATCAAGGATTTATTCCCTGTAGCCATTACAATCGCTGTATTGGGAGCTATCGAATCATTACTATCGGCAACCGTAGCCGACGGTGTGACAGGAGATAAACACGATTCAAATACCGAACTGATCGCACAAGGAACAGCCAATCTGATCACACCGTTATTTGGTGGCATCCCCGCAACCGGAGCCATTGCCCGCACAATGACTAATATCAATAATGGCGGTAAAACACCGGTAGCCGGTATCATTCATGCTATAGTTTTATTGCTGATCCTCCTGTTTCTGATGCCTCTGGCGCAATACATCCCAATGGCCTGCCTGGCAGGTGTATTAGTCATCGTATCATATAATATGAGTGAGTGGCGTACATTCAAAGCATTGCTGAAGAATCCCAAATCGGATGTGACCGTATTGCTGATCACCTTCTTCCTTACCATTATCTTCGATCTGACTATTGCCATCGAAGTAGGTTTGGTGATCGCCTGTATCCTGTTTATGCGACGTGTGATGGAAACAACCGAGATATCTGTCAT
The DNA here is from genome assembly GCF_000025985.1 of Bacteroides fragilis NCTC 9343. Classification (NCBI taxonomy): domain Bacteria; kingdom Pseudomonadati; phylum Bacteroidota; class Bacteroidia; order Bacteroidales; family Bacteroidaceae; genus Bacteroides; species Bacteroides fragilis. Next base: position 23,553 of record NC_003228.3, on the reverse strand, counting down.
CAAAGATGAAATCGATCCGAATGACGAACTGGACATTGCCGCATGCGAAGAGCATCTGATAATCCCTGCCGGCGTGGAGGTATATGAAATTAATGGTCCGTACTTTTTTGGTATTGCCACCAAATTTGAAGAAACAATGGCACAATTGGGTGACCGTCCTAAAGTACGCATCATCCGTATGCGTAAAGTTCCATTCATCGATTCGACCGGTATTCACAACCTGACCAGCCTTTGTAAAATGTCTCAAAAGGAAAAGATCACTATCGTACTCTCGGGAGTAAACGAGAAAGTACACAAAACCCTTGAGAAGTCGGGTTTCTATGAATTACTGGGAAAACAAAACATCTGCCCGAATATAAATGTAGCGTTGGACAGAGCCAAAGAAATTATAAATTAATCATCTGATACTATCTGCACACACGAAGCGGATGGAAGTGAATAAATCATCACTTTCATCCGCTTTCTTTATTATATAACTCACCAATTCTATGGATTCCACATTGCATTATACCTTTTTATAGGTATTGTAGACTCTTTCAGGTACACATACCTTTGCGGCTCGCTAAATTTTAATATTAATTTAATGCTGTTAAATGTATGAAGCAAATTTATAGTACCCTGCTTTTATTAGTTTTACTAATATTCCCATCGTTACTTTTTGCCACAGAACCAGAGTCTGTCGATAGAGTCCCTGCCATCCGTGGAGTAGTCTATGACGAAACTGATACGCCATTGGCTTCGGCCACTGTCCAAATAGAAGGTACCACCATCGGAACAACAACCAATAGTGAAGGCCGATTTATTCTGCGTAATCTGGCACGTAAAGTTTACAAGATAAATGTCAGCTTTGTAGGATATGTCACTCAAACCCGTACAGTCGATCTCACCTCGAGAAGTGTAGCGCAACTCTCGTTTACGCTCTTACCGGACGATAATTTACTATCGACTGTAGAAGTGTTCGGAGAACGATATAAACAACCGAAAAAACTGGATGCCATCACCCGCATGCCTTTACGTCCCAGTGAACAGATACAGAGTATTTCTGTAATCTCAGAAAAATCGATTACCGAACAGGGGGCACTTACCGTAACCGATGTCGCAAGAAATGTACCCGGAGTTACTCTTTTCGGATCGTATGGCGGAGTAAGAGAAAGCATGTCCATCCGCGGATACCGGGGAGTACCTATTTTAAAGAATGGAGTCCGGATAGATTCCGATTTCCGTACCGGCTCTGCTTTATCCGAAATGCAGGGAGTAGAAAGCATACAGGTCATCAAAGGTTCCGCAGCCGTCACACAAGGTATCGGAAACGACCTCGGAAGTGCAGGCGGAGTAATCAACGTAGTAACCAAAACACCCAAGTTCACCAATGAAGGAGAAGTATCTTTGCGGGCAGGCAGCTGGGGATTGTTCCGCCCCACATTCGACGTACAGTCCGTTCTGGATAAAAATCAGACGATCGCTTTCCGTATGAACGGTGCCTTCGAACGTTCGGATAATTATCGTCCGGTTATCCATTCCAATCGCGTATACATCAACCCTTCATTAGAATGGCGTCCGGATGACAAAACAAGCGTTACCATAGAAATGGATTATCTGAATGATAACCGTACTCCTTATACCAGTTCAGTCAATCTATCGAAAGATACGGAAGAGAATCTGTACGACATGCCACACAACAAATTCCTGGGATTCAAAAACGATAACGTAAACAACAAGACGCTGACTTATGCCGCACGCATCACTCGCCAGCTGACAGATAATATCAGTGTGCGGGCAGCATATTTCGGCTCTTCATATAAAGTGGATAATACAAGTACTTCCGTAAAAACCGTAGTCAATAAAGAATATAACATGCGTAGAAGAACGATTTCACGTTCATTACGCGATGACCGCAACTCAACTTTCCAGCTTGACTTTATCGGCAGAGATATTTTCACCGGCCCTGTTAAACATACATTCCAATTAGGATTCGACTACAAAAACACCGATCTGTCGATCACCAATTATACCCCTGTCAATATAGACACTATCAACGTACTGGCCCCGAGCATCTCGAATGTGCTACCTGTCGCGGTTAAATTTGTTCCCGAAACCCCGGTAGAATCCAATTCTTCAAGTTATGGAATAATGGCACAGGAAGTAATGACTTTTAATAAGTATATAAAGGCTATCCTGGGACTGAGATACAGTTATATCAGCAGTCAGGACGGCACAAGTGCAGGTCCCACTACCGGAGATGCCTGGAATCCGATGTTAGGCATCATGCTGACTCCGATAAAGAACATTAATTTGTTCGGTTCATATACAACTACTACCAGCCTTCTCCATGCAGCCAGACGAATGGAGAACGGAGATGAAATAGGTCCGTCGAAGACCCGCCAGTTTGAAGTGGGCATCAAGTCCGATTGGCTGAATAACCGCCTGCGCTTTAACCTGACATATTTCGATATCCTTACTAAAAACCTCTCTTATAGTACTTATCATCCGGGAACTACTCAACCTACCGGTTATTTTGATAAAGCGGGAAGTCTGAAAAGAAAAGGTATTGAAACCGAATTAAGCGGAAGTATACTTGAAAACCTCCAAGTAATGATGGGTTACGCTTATCTGGATGCAAAATACGAAAACAGCCCGGCCTTTAAAAATGGTTCAGCCCCGATGAATACCCCGAAACATACTGCTAACGGATGGATTCAATATCGATTCGACAAAGGAGTATTAAAAAGACTATCAGCCGGTATAGGAGTCTATTTCGTAGGTAAACGTCCTGTTAATGATTTTGCAATCAAGCCGGACGGACACGGCTCCATGACCAACGAAAAGCCTTTTGACATGCCCGGTTATACTACAATAAACGCCCAGCTGGCCTATAGTATCCACAAGTTTACTGCCCGTGTATACCTGAACAACCTGTTCGATGCATTAGGATACAATTCGTATTATCGCGGAGGTTATATCAATCAGATCGATCCACGTAATTTCTCAGCAGTAATCTCTTACCATTTTTAAATGAAGATAAAAAAATATTGCCGTTACATTCACTTATGGCTTTCACTACCGGCAGGGATCCTGATCAGCATCATTTGTTTTACAGGCGCCATCCTTGTATTCAAAGAAGAGCTTCTGACAATAATGGGATATGATTCCATCCGAGAAAGTCCTTTGATGATCGTAATGAAGCTTCATCGGTGGCTTATGGATGATACCCGTACGACAGGTAAAATGATTGTAGGTATTTCTACCCTTTTTTTCATCTTTATCCTGATCAGCGGACTTACAGTATACTGGCCGCGCAAGTGGAAGAAAAGCCGGTTGATTATAGAACATCAAAAAGGCAGAAGAAGGTTAATGTTCGATTTACACTCTGTACTGGGATTATATGCAGCACTTATCTTATTAGTATGTGCACTCACCGGATTGATGTGGTCATTTCAATGGTACAGAGACATCGTAAGTTTTATCTTTGATGCGGAAGTAAAACGCGGAGCACCTATCTGGAAAATAGTACGTGCTTTACATTTTGGCACCTATGCGGGAATGTTTTCAAAGATCGTCACTTTTATCGCTGCCCTGATAGGAACTTCATTACCTGTCACAGGATATTGGATGTATCTGAAAAGAAAAAAATTACTATAGCCCGCTACCGCAAATTTCACAGATTTAATAATCATTTCTATGTTAATCTGTGTAATTTGCGGTGTTTTCAACACATCTTCATGGTCTGGAATAACGGTTGGGATCATAAATCCTTTCCGGATTGATCAGGATACAGGGATTTATAATAATTGATACGCTTAGTCCATGGTCTGTATTCAAAAGGAAATACCTGTTGTTTTTCTGCCCATTGATTCCACTTTTTTTCCAATGTTTTCACTCTATCCGGGTAACGGGCAGATAAATCGTTCTGTTCAAACGGATCTTGTAACAGGTTAAACAGTTCCCACGGCTGCTTACCATTAGCCCGAACCAACTTCCAGTCTCCGGATATAATGCCACAGGAGGTTTGATGTTCAAAAAACAAATCTCTTTTCGATAATTTCTTTCCTTTCAACGCCGGAAGAATCGTTCTGCCTCCAGGAGCATCAATGGCATGATTTCGAAATTCCCGGGGATATTCAATAGAAGCCATATCCAGGCAAGTGGGAAAAAGATCGATAATATGTGTAAATTCGTGACGAACCGCTCCCTTTTTTCCATCAGGTTGTCCGCCTCCGTACATGATAATCAGAGGAGCACTCGTACCTCCCTGAAAACACCATTGCTTATAACTGCGAAATGGAGTATTACTCAAATCTGCACGCAATTGCGTGATCATATCGCCTTCATTGGTAGCACCGTTATCAGTTAAGAATAAAAATATGGTATTATCAAATATACCTTTTTCCTTAGTGGCTTTTATTACTTCTCCGATACCATCGTCCATAATTTCAATCATGGCAGCATAAGTAGCCATTTCCGTAATCCATCGTTCCTGCTGCTGCGGAGTAAGACTATTCCATGCGGGACGTTTTCCTCCAAACTCTTTTTCAAATACCGGAAGTTCTCTTTCAATGTCGATTAAGCCATTGCGACGGATGCGTTCGAAGCGTTGTTTACGCAATACGTCATATCCCGCTTTATACTTTTCCCGACAAGCCTCTACTCTCTCTTTTGGAGCCTGAAGGGGCAGATGAGGAGCATAGTGAGCCAAATACATGAACATAGGTTCATCAACCGGATGTTGACGGATAAAACTAACGGCAGAATCGGTTATGGCTGTGGTATAATAATAGTCTTTCGGAAACTCCGTAATGCGCTGCAAACCCGAAAATACCGGTTTGGGAGTATAATAGCTGCCCCCTCCCGAAAGGCAACCGTAATATTTCTCAAATCCCCGTTCAACTGGATAGCTTCCATTAGGTTGGGTAAATGCTCCTTCAACGGTAACATGCCATTTACCGCTCATATAAGTGTGGTACCCATTTTCACGAAATACCTCTGCGATTGTAGGATACCGGTCCGATATCTGTCCTCTGTATCCCGGACGATGTTCATCCACAGCAGTCATCCAGCCCATACCTACTTCGTGTTGATATCTACCTGTCAGCAAAGCCGCCCGGCTGGGGCAACTGCGTCCCGTATTTTTAAATTGACTGAAACGTATCCCGTTTTCCGCCAGAAAATCAATATGTGGTGTGTGTACTTCTCCGCCATAACACGATAAATCAGAAAACCCCATATCATCACACATAATCAGAATTATATTGGGTTTCGCTTGATCAGGATTCGCTTTACGGTCTGTTATTTGAGTTCCCCAAGCATTCTGAATTCCCGAAGCAAACAATAAGGAACATATCAGACAATTGTTTTTCATAAATTAAGCTATTAAGATTAATCTTTTATCCATGCACTCGTAATCTCCGCCACATACACATGATGCAAACCTCCATGTGTAGTATACCATTGTTCATACACAGACGGATCCAGAAAGTTTTCTTTCCGCAACACATCAGTATATAATTTCCGGCATTCCAGACTCAACCTTCCTTGTTCGAACAGAACGTTGCCTTTATCGGTAATCATCGGTTTCAATCCGGTCTCCTTGATCTTATCCACCTCACGTCCCGACTTAGAACCACATATTTTATGAATACTTTTATTCTCCTCCCCTAAAAAAGAAAGAGTGAAATAATCACTTTTCTCCATAAAGCCGAACGTATATCTTTCCGGACGAATGAAAACATAAACAACCGGTTTATTCCACAGAAATCCGATACCACCCCAGTTGGCAGTCATGGTATTAAAAGCATTTTTATTACCGGCAGTTACCAACATCCATTCTTTACTGATGGTTTCAAAGAAATTATCACTAAGTTGGCTGACAGCAATTGGTTTCATCATATCCAAATCTTTTTTATAAATGATACATTTAAGAATACTTCTCAATAAGAAGCAGATGCCGAAAGTCCTTCTTTCGTGAGAAGAGCCACAATACGATCCAACTCTTCATGAGTAGCTTTTTGCAAGTCCTGATCGGGAGTTTCCCGATCGATCGTATAAATCATTACCTGTCTTGGGGCAATATCCTTTACAACTTTCAACCAGGGAAGTACATACTTGTCAGAAGTATTATCCACATCTTTCCCCTTATATTTTCCTTTCATAAACATAGTCTGCACGATGCAATTACCTTTAAAAGCTTTTAAAAGTCCGACTGTTCCATTCAGATCGTATCGTCCGTTCGGACGATCTACAGTCCGGATATACTCTTCATCCACCGTGTCCAACTTTAAAATGTTATTATCCACCCTGTTCAACGCATCGAATACAGCCGGACGGTTAATAAAAGTAGCATTACTGAGCACACTCACCTTTGCATCCGGAAAGTAAGCATCACGCAAAGCAAGTGTATCCTCGATAATCTCCGGAAAGTGAGGATGAGCAGTCGGCTCACCGTTTCCGGCGAAAGTCAGTACGTCGGGAGCAGGTCCGTTGCTTTTCATCTCTTTTAATTTCTCTTCCAGAGCCATACAGACTTCTTCGCGGGTCGGTAATGAAGATTTAGGACGATGTTCGCCATTGTAACCACATTCACAATAAATGCAATCGAAAGAACATACTTTTCCATCGGAAGGAAGCAAATTTATTCCAAGTGAGACCCCTAACCGACGTGAATGAACCGGTCCGAATATAGGAGAAGGAAAAATAATAGTCATACTTAATTCTGTTTAATCGTTCAAACTTAGAAACTGTTTTGAATTTCTACAAAATTACTAAAACTTTAGACGCAGCTGCATTTGTACATCCGTTTTTTTATTTCCCCTGATCAGGTCGTTGCCGGAACCTATTTCATCACGATCAAAATATGTGGTTTGTCCAAGCTTGGCAATTGCTGTCCAATGCTTGTTCATATCATAGCGAAAATGAATAGCCAAGCGAATACCTTCTCCCTGAAAAGATGGAGTATAAAAAGAATACAGCAACCCTTTCTCGTAGATATAAATGCGTGAATCATAATCGTCTGTATGAAAATAACTACCTTGCAATTCTGTTGTCAGAGGCAACCAGGGAAGTTTCCATCCAGCCGTCTGCGTCAGTTGATAACCTTGTCCAGCCGTTTTTCCGGATGAATGAAAATGATTATAATCGACTGTTGTCCGGAGAGATAACGAAGAGCAGGGTAAATAGTTCAATCGATAACGCAGCCGGTGATGATAGGTGGGCAGAATCACTTTTCCCTGCGTACCGGTCACATCACGTTCTTTTTGTTTATAACGGTAATTCACATACATATCAACCGTTTTCGACGGAACGTAATCTGCCTGAAAGAGCAGATCCACTCCTTTCGAGGCCTTACTTATCCGGTACCTCCACCACGGAAAAGAAAACAGATCGGCAGAAACAAAAAATGTCCAACGGTTGAAAGGATTTACAGAAGCAGCCAGATACCATCCGTTTTCATTCTGAACACTACTTCCTTCACTAAATGAATGAGCAAACATAGCCCAATAATCATGGGAATAATAACGGTGAACCAACATCAACCGGATATCTTGTAAAGGAGAATAAAGCACCTGATTCATAAAAGCCATACCACTGATCCCCAAAGCTGCTTCTCCTTGTATAGAAAAACGATGAAAACGATATTTATAATCCATACCCAGATTATAAAAAGAACGACCATGTAGGTTGTATTTTGAATAGTCTTTAAGTTCCGGTTCATAAGACCTGTTAAAACAGTAGTAAACACCGGTTATACCCAGTTGATAACTATTTCCGGTATAACTGATATTTCCTCCGCTCATCTGCATAGTCAATTGATTCATTTTATCAGCTTCCTTTTCGCTTCGGTGTAAACCTGTTTTATAAATCGAGGTAATTTCACCGCCTTTTATCACTCCATCCAACGAACGATGTGAATAAAATACGGAAAGTGTCCATTGTTTCCATTTTAGAGCTATGCCACTCCCACGGAAATAATTATATTCGTCGGTAGAAGTATGTCTGCGTATACCTGTACTCCTGAAAGTGAAAGACGAAGAATAAGCTGTTTTTCCAAACATAGAACCTTGTCCGAGTACCAGTCCCTGACCGAAATTCAACCGATAGTTTCCTACAATTCCAGTTTTCAGTATTCCTATATCATGAAGAAGTAGATAGAAAGAGTAGTAATCGTATCCCTGCTTATTATGTAAAGCTCCGAAAGGTTCGCCACTATCTTTCTCGGCAACTATACCTGCATAAACCTTTTCCCGATAGTGAAATCCATATTTCACCGAGTTATAAACAGCAGGACCCAAGTAATTTTTCTCGTATCCCTTACGCTTATACAAAGGCACATCCATACGAGTCACCGCTTCATGTTTTCCATATTTTAAAATCTGCTTTAACGTAACAGACTCTTTCTTATCAACAGGCTCTACACAGACAAAAGGAAGCAGATATTGAATAGTCTGCCGATCCAACTCCTCCACTAACTGAAGTTCATAGACAGTCTGCATCGATCCGTGAATATAAATGTACGCAAGTAAATTCTCAATCTGAACATCATTAAGAAAAGGAAACCGCTGTAACTGCTCTTTGGTGGCAGAGTTTATATTAACAGGGTTGTTAACAAGATCGGTTAATTCCTCCAATTCATTCTCCCAATTACGTATATCTCCTTCTTCATCGGATATAGACAAGTTTTCCATCACCTCTTCCCAAGGATAATCCGAACGATTCTGAGCATGGCAAGTAGAAGTTATCAACGTCATATTAACAAGTAGGAATATACTCAATATAGATATGCTTTCGTTCATATCGAGTGTGATTATTGTGTTTTAAATAGCAAACGAATTGTCGAAGATAATTTAAATAGGTTAATGCTGCAAGGAAAACCATTAATATAAATTTAATCCTTTATTTTTGCAAAATGAATATGAGGCTTACCATAGGACTTTTAATGTTATCTATCGCCTTATTGTTTTCTTCCGAATCACTGGCACAGGAAAAAACAAATCTCGGTGGATACCTGGTACCTATGTGTGTGTATAATGGTGATACAATCCCGGCTTTCCAGATTCCGACCATTCATATATTCAAGCCTTTAAAATTCAGAAACAGAAAAGAGCAGATGGAATATTATAAATTGGTGAGAAATGTGAAGAAAGTGTATCCTATTGCCAGAGAAATTAACCGCACCATCATTGAAACTTACGAATACTTACAGACCCTGCCCAACGAAAAAGCCCGCCAACGTCATATCAAACGGGTGGAAAAAGGATTGAAGGAGCAATATACTCCACGAATGAAAAAGCTCTCTTTTGCACAAGGCAAACTGTTGATAAAGCTGATAGACCGGCAAAGCCATCAAAGTTCTTATGAACTGGTAAAAGCATTTATGGGACCTTTTAAAGCAGGATTCTATCAAACATTTGCCGCTCTTTTCGGAGCCAGTTTAAAAAAACAATATGACCCCGAAGGAGAAGATAAGTTAACCGAACGAGTGATACTGTTGGTAGAAAGCGGACAATTGTAATGTATCCTTCCAGATTCATTTCCTATACTTTGAGTAATAGGTTATTCTCAAATTCATATTATCTTATAAGTGTGTTATAGGAGTGACTTTTGATACATGCTCCTAGATATTCTTCGTTAATCTTGTACCTGTGAAGAAACCAACTCAAAATAATGCCCCTTTTTCTCCATCAATATTTCATGAGTTCCGGTCTCAACGATAAAACCTTTGTCCAACACCACAATTTGATCAGCATTACGAATGGTACTAAGCCTATGAGCAATAACAACAACAGTACGCTGTTCAAATGCATTGTTCAAGGCATTCACAATTTTTCGTTCATTTATTGAATCCAAAGAGTTTGTGGCTTCGTCCATAAAGAGAAATTTCGGATCCCGATACAGCGCACGAGCAATCAACAAACGCTGCTTTTGTCCTCCACTCAACCCGCGTCCGGTTTCTCCAATGGTCGTTTCAAAACCCTTAGGCATCGCGTTTATCTCATCCTCAATCTGAGCGATACGACAAACTTCCCTCAAACGCGTATAATTAATTTGTTCATCATCTAATACAATATTATTCAAGATGGTATCACTGAATATTTTTCCATCTTGCATTACCACCCCACACATGTTTCTCCATTGGCGTAGATTAATGGCACTTACATTCATCTTGTCCATTTTTATTTCTCCATGGCTGGGCTTATAAAGCCGAACCAATAGTTTCAGAAGAGTTGACTTACCACTACCACTTCCTCCCACAATTGCCGTGATTTTATTTTCCGGTATTTGTAAGTAAATATTACGCAGAACCAAAGGAGAGTTAGGCGTGTATTGAAAATGTATATTCTCTAATAGAATCGTTTTTCTTTCCGGAAGGATGGTTGTACTGCCAATAGAAAGTAATTCATCCTCATTTTCCAACTGACGAATCTCGTTGATGCGTAAGAAACTGATTTTGGCATATTGCGCTGATACCACAAAATTAATAAATTGCACAAGCGGACCATTGAGCATACCAATAATAAATTGTGTAGAAATCATTATTCCAAATGTTATTTCACCCTTGATAACCGCCATAGCACAGAAAAACACGATAGCCATATTTTTGATATTTTCTATAAATTGGGCACCCAGATTTTGAGCATTGGTTATGGCAAGAACACGCTTATTGACATGATAAAGCCGTGCCTGAATTTCTTCCCATTTCCACCGCCGGTACTTGTCATAATTGTAGATTTTGATATCCTGTATAGTCGAAACGGTTTCCACCCAATAGCTTTGGTTTTTGGACAAAAGTTCAAAATATTCCCAATCCAGTTTTTTACGTATGCTCAAAAACAGTAACACCCAACAAGCGTACAGAACCGATCCTGATAAAAATATATAGAAAATTATAGTATTGTAAATCAATAAAATAATACTAAAGACGGCAAATGTAAGCGTTGAAAATATCAATGCCAAAGAATTATTCATAATGAAACTGCGTATACGTTCATGATCTTGTGCCCGTTGCAAAATATCGCCCAGCAGCTTATTCTCAAAGAAAGTAACAGGTAGTTTCATCAATTTTATCAAGTAGTCAGAAATCAAAGCAATATTTACTCGCGCCGTGATATGCAATAAGATCCAATCCCTCAACACATTGAAAATCATTACACTCAACAAGATACAGATGTTCCCTATCAGTACCATATTAATAAAGTTCCTGTCCGAAGTTTTAATGCCGACATCAATCACCGCTTTAGAGATAAATGGTAACATACCTTGTAAGACAGTAACAACGAGCATAATAATAAATATTAACCCGAAGCTCTTTTTATATGGAAAAAAATATTTAAGAATGCTCGAAAAGCTGTTTCTCTTCTGTTCTTGTTCAGCTTTACTATTCTTAAAATCAGTAGTTGGTTCCACGGCAAGTAATACACCTTGGCTTTCATCCCTTTGATACCAACCCTTTCGAAATTCTTCATGCGTGTATTTTATGCGTCCTTTTGCTGGATCCGAGACCCATATGTATTTCCTATCAGAATGATATACCACGATGAAATGACTGTCATTCCAAAACACAATTGCAGGAAACGGAATGCTGTTCACCACATCATCAATGGTACATTTTATGGCAAGCGTTCGCAGCCCGATACTTTCTGCCCCGGTACTTAGATCAAGTAGCGATACACCTTCTTTGGTAATGCCGCAACGGTCACGCATGAACTGCAATGAGTAAAACTTACCAAAATGCTTAGCAATAATTTTAAGGGATGCGGGTCCGCAGTCTTGCGAATCCATTTGGTATTCTACGGGAAAACGGTGGAGTAGCATATTCTTATTTTTCTCCTTTTGATTTTAAATTATCAAATAGTCTTTCAATCAAACGTTTTCGTTTGGTGATAATCTCAACTGTACCTTTTGTTTCAAAATCGAGGGGTAATATTTTCCCAAAGTTAGTTAATGTACCATCGGGAAAAGATATGATTACCAGATAAGTATCCATGTCTCCATTTTGAGTTTTTATCTTGTTGGTAATGCGTGAAACAGATTTCACCACTCCCTTCAGTAATCCATATTCATCATATGGATAGTTGTCCATTTTTACGTTTACTGTTTGCCCAACTTCTACTTTTCCTGCACCGAAAGAAGGTATCACTACTTCACCCAAGATGTTAGTTTTATCGGGAATGATGGAGAATAGCTCCTGCCCAGACTGTACAAAACGATTGTTCCGCCAGAAACCAAGATATTCTAACTCCCCTTCTACAGGTGCATATTGCAAATAATGCTCTTTCCAGAGTTTAATGGCATTTGAAAGTTCATTCTTCCGAGTAATATAATCGGAATAGGCTTTCTCTTTAGCCTCAGTTTCTTCCAAACAGATACGCTGTATTTCCAATTGATTACGACTTATTTCCGATTGTTTCATCTGTCGGTTACTTTGCAAATTTAATTGTGATTCTTTTAAAGAAAGATGTGTCGAGAACTTTTGCTGGTATTCTTGTTCGCTTATTCCTTTCATCGACAGCAATATACTGTCCTTACTCAATTGGTTTTGAGAGTTATCCAATATTTGTTTTTTTAATCGCAGCTCATTATTAAAATTAGCAATGACTGCTTCGTCAGAAATAATTTGTTGTTGCAATTTTTGTCGCATGGTTGAATAAATGTCTGAAGTAAGTAACCGCTCATATTGTAAAAAGGAAAGTAAAAAGGAATTGTATGCGGAACTGACTTCCCCAAGCAACAGCGTATCGGGCAATGCAACACGAATTGTGCTTTTGTCACTAAGTGTCTTCAAAAAAGAATCAATCCATAAAATATGTTTGTAATCCGCACCACTTTCAATACAACTAATCACATCGTTTTTATGCAGTAATGCTTTATTGGGTTGAAATAACGTAATCCGTCCGTTACTGTTAGCGACCAAACGTACCGGTGCTGCATTTGCGGTTACTGATATTTGTCCGTCTACCGTATCGGGATACTGTATCAAAAAACCAAGTAATATGATCATTCCCATCAGTACCCCTACGCATAGTATCACCCATTTTGCCCAGTAGGTGGGCATACGGTCAATAATGGCTTGTACTTCCTCAGATCTGGCAATCACATCAGATTTTTTGTTCGGATTAGGCAAAATAATTTTTGGTGAACATATAGGTTGTTCCTGCTTTTGTATTCTTGAATTCATCTTTTTGCCTGTTCTTTAAATTTATGACTAACATGATGAATCATTCTCAAGCGGTAGTTCGCCTGAGAAAAATAGTTGCTTATCATCCCCGGAGTCCCATTATAAACGGTTACGTCCGAATAGCCAAAATCTTTTTGAACGGAGATGAACGGATAGATAGTCATCTTATCTTTAGCAAGGACAGATAAAACTCCATCTGCCGTATCAGTGTCTTTGAAGTCATAGTCTAATATCTTTTGAAATAGCGGCTTAAAAATAATGATAAATTGCGTAGACCAAAACCAATCCATCCAATAGCGATTTGTGTCCACTGGTACCGCTGTGCCAAATCCTCCGACACCTCCCGAAAGCAACTCGGAACCTTGAGCGTTTGCTCCTATTATATTGGCAAACAAATAATCTTTGTTATATGCGGGGGTAAATATATGGTCGTCTTCGCAAATGATCATGATATCATCCCTTTTGTCGATAGCTGTTTGTACAGCCTTTAGCATGCTTTGCCATAATCCAACTGCTCCAATGGAATGTTCGATTGCCTCTATCCAATGGAGAGCAAACTCTACCTTCCCTTGAAACTGTTCCTCTATATGCTGCCGCCGTTCCGTGCGCTCTTTAAGGTTAATGACATATACAGGCAGATAAAAATCACTGTTGTTTGTTCCCATTATTCTTATGATGTTCTTCTACAATTTCTTCCAATATTTTATTTACTTTCTCGCTCCATACCTCCCAATTAAGACGGGTTTCAAATTCTTGCCGCGATGACATCCGGAGTTTCAGATAGTTTTCTTTGTCAGCGAAAACCGACTTTATTTTCTCAGCATAATCTTCAGCTGTAGCATCCGGCATGAGCAAATACCCGTTTTTCCCTTCACGTACCGGTTGACTCACTCCACCCACATTGGCGGCAATGCTGGGTACAGCATAAGCCGATGCTTCACAAAACACAATTCCAAATGCGTCGAACTCTGTAGGAAGTACTAAAAAATGAGCTTCCTGCAAGATATTACAAAATCTTTCCAAATGTTCCGGTTGGGATTTATCTAAATAAGGAATTATAACTAAATTCTCATCTTCATCATAAGGTTCCCGAATAATAGAACCAATAATCGTAAGCGTACATCGAAATCCATCGGATTTAAGCTTTCTATATGCCCCTAAAACTTTATCTCCACCTTTTTTCTGCCAATTTTTTCCGATAAAGACTAAATTACAAATATCTGTCTGTATATCTATTTTATAGTCTGAAGGAGTAGGGATATTTGCCCCAAATTCCACTACATGAATTTTACCCGGCTCTATATCATAATAATTTATTGTACTTTGCTTTGCCCATTCCGAACTATAAATGATGGCAGTATATTTATTCAATAATTTCTTCTCCATCATTTCTATTTTCTTTATCTGTTCTTCATTCTTTAGTGGGTTTAAGTAGCTTTGGAATGAGTGGTATGTCACATCACTAAGATGCACGACCGGAACATTTACATCCAGAAAAGGAGCTAAATATAAATCTCCAAAAAACACAAGATCATAATTCGTCAATTGTTCGGTACATAATTTCCCGAAAACAGAAACATAGTTCTCTAATGGATTTTTTTTAATACAATTATCTTTGGTAAAATACGCTGCCTGAGGAAGGGTATTCTGTCCAATCACTTTTACATGATGCTTTCTGCTTAGAGCGTGAAACAAATGAAATGTCGTTCCCGACCAATTATTTATATCAGCCGGATTTAATGTTGTTAAAAATGCAATATTCATATATTGAGATCTATTTTTGATTGCATAAAAAAATTAGTTTCACTCACCCGGTCGTACGATCGGTCGGATTTACCGCATGGAGGGTTCAACCGAGCAAGATTGCGCTAAAAAAAGAACCGATGCCAATAATATAAAGTATTTCATAACCGGTGTTTTTATAAATTTTCTATCCGCTTCTGTATCTCCTTTATTTTTTCCTGTCTTTGTTTTATTTTCATTATAAGCCTATCAGAAGCTTTCTCAAAAGAGATTTCTTTTTCATCCTTATGGGTACAATCCGTACTTTTTATGAAAAACACACCTTTAAATCTTTGATATAAGTTAAATGGATAAAATTCTTGTGGGATATGGTGACTCCCCTGAAGTCGAGACAGTGTTAATTCATTAAAATCGACAGTTAAGGGGGTGTAAAAAACATTGTCATCAATAAGACTTAAAAAATATTCCATACTGTTTTCAGGAGGACTACTCAACCAATTATCTTTCCTGTTATAATGCTCATCATATGCCATGGCTTCTCCACTTCCTATCAGAAATAGCAAAGGAGAGTAACTTTCACCATACGCTTTGCGCATATACCTCCCGAAAGGAATACAAGGTACGGCAGGATAACTCGAAATAGGATTAATATGTCCCGCATGCCCGTAGATTACCGTTTTTACGTTTTCGTCTTTGGCGAACTTGTCAATTAAGAATCTTGCATTTACGAACATAATGGAATCCCGCCGTATGAATCTTTCTATTCCGCCATCTCCGGCTTGCTTTGAAACCCTCAGAATATGCAAGATACATTCTATTTCTTCAGCAGTAAGAAGTTTTTTTATCTTATCTCGATGAATATCAAGAAAGTTTATCGCACAGTTACGATCTTTTTTCATTAACAGCAGGGATAATTGATCAACTTCCGGAATCTGCGATTTTTTGTTAAGCCCGGTAATAAAATCAAAAATATCCATAGCGGAACTTTGAGTGGAAGAAAGGATTGAATTGTAATCCATGCCATATAATTTAACTTTAGAATCTTTCGTTTTACCAGAATTAAAGCTCCGCAATCTTTTTAAAAAATTAATTGTAGCATGGTTGATAACCAAGGAAGAATCAAGTTCATAATTGTCATCTTGTATAAACCTATTGTAGGCAAATGATTGTTCGAGGGGCATTTCCTGCAGTACTAATTTGCAATTTAACCTTTCCACTGCCTGGATAATCAATTGATACGCTAAATTTTTTATACCGTCATTCCCGTGGACTGACTCCCCTAAGCCGATAATCTTTTTATCATTGATTTCATTGATTTGCTCCAATCCTATTTTTCTATCAACATTTATACCCGTATAGTTAATTTTTTTATCTACTATCAACGGGGAAAGGGTTCGAACAGGAAATTCGTCGATAGGTTTACCGTCAATCAGTATGTCCAATCGAGAGAAAGCAATATAAGCATTCTTATCAATTTCTCCTTCCACATTAATCCGTACGTTTAACATCTCCGCATTATTCAAATTAATGTTTTGGGTAACCAAGCTTAATATACTGTCAGGCCTGAATCTTAAGGTGTCAGAAAAAAGAATGTTTTCCTGTTTACCTATCGCATCCAAGATGATAGAGACAAGTTTTATATTATCACCTTTACCTTCAAATCCGATTACAGCTTCTTTTATGTTATTATTGGGAAGCAAAATTCTCTGTTCGTACTCTGATCTTAACCGCTTAGAAAAAGGAAATCCTTTAAAATATTTTTTAGCGAACAAATTTCGATTTGAATCTTGTATATAAGCAGGGATAGTATAATTGCTATATGCTCCATTTTCACGCCACGGATAAACCACCGCAGAATCGAAACGCATAGCAAAATGTAAATCATATACATTCGTATATGTTTGTTTCTCTAATTTAGCGGTACATGATACGGCATAGAATATAAATACAAAGAAAAACAATACATGGAGTTTTGTTATTGAATTCATGTTTAATATTATTTATAAAGATTATCAATACTTAGTTTCCTCTGACTTCTCGTTCTTTCGCCAAACCATCTCTCAGCCCTTTAGAATACCATAACATTTCATAATCGGCATTATGCCACTATGGATTCCAAAATAGCGATAAAGTCAGAGGAAGTACCACCTTTTTTCCGAATATTTCGGAGAAAAGGTTCATGGAATCCATTTTCTTTTCTTTTCATACAAATACATAAGAGCAAATAAAGTTTGGACATGATAGTCTAAGTTCATTTTAAAAAACTCTTCCCTCTTATTTATGGCGGACGCGTTTTTTGTGAACAGCACTCCGTCCATCATACATTTTGGAAAAACCCACTGGAATTGTCCAATTTTCGATTCTGTATTTCCTATATATCTCATTTTCAAAACATCCGCATCGGACAGTTTATCCATCGACAGATAACACGGACTGATACCCGAACGTTCGATACAGTATTCCAATCCGGCAGACGACGAAGACTGCAATCGCCTTATTCCCATTTTACCAGGAAATACCCATGTCAAATAACTTCCCCCTCCGGCAAGCAGTCCCACGGCGGAGTAGTCATCACCGTATGAACCCTTCATATATTCTCCGAAAGGGCGCATGTCCGATCCCAGCCATCCAGCGATACTTGTATAATTCGCATGCCCCAAATGACAATATACGGTAGTCGTTTCATCTTTTTTAAGCATTGTTTTCATTAAGAACTTCGCATTCTCGTACATGCCGGAATCCCTACCCCGAAAACGATTCAGTTCATCAACGGTCGCTTCCTCCTCCGCATTCAGGCAATAACTCATTATTTCCGCTTCTCGCCGGGTAAGTATGCCCTTGAAGCCATGATTGGCATGCAACACAGAGTCCGCCCCTTTAAAAGGGAACTTCTCGTCCGACAACAGAAGAGAATTGCATATCGCTTTCAAGCCTTCGTCGCCTTTACCTCTGCGGAGCGTGTAAAAGAAGTAAAACAGGTCGATACTGCTTTGTAAGCGGTAAATATTCCGGTCAATGCCAAAGAAGCTCACCTTTTCTTCCGAATGCCGGTTGTATTCTTTAATCCATCGCATAAGAGACACAAAGGATGAAGAAGAAAATAAGACCTTGTCAAAAGAGGAAGCGATACTGTCCGGCTTGAACCGCTCGTCCCCCTCCAAATACCGGTTGATATGGAAAGACAATGTCAGGGGCATTTCTAACAAGACGAGCCTGCATTTTCCGTGTTCGATCCTATTCTTGATTATTTCAACACCCATGTCATTCATCGTTCCGGTGCCATGCACGCTCTCTCCGATGGCAAGTATCCTCTTATCGGAAAAGGACAGAGACTTAAGATCGTCACCGTTCACGGGTATCACATCCAATTCCCGAACGGAAGCCGTTGCACCGTTATTCAATGATGGGGGTTCAACCGCATATTTTCCATCAATTAAGATATCCAAAGAGTCAATCCATATTTTAGAGTATTCCCCGGGCTTAAAGGAATTATCCGCCGATCCTAAAGGATCGACCGGAAAATCCTTTTTCCAGGGCTTCTCCCCTTGGGCTTCAAGAGCCACTCCCAGCAACAGAGGAGAAGCTATATCCACACTCCGGCGGGCTACCCTCCATGTGTTGGCAGCAGACAACCGAAACGTGTCCACGGAAGTGACCTCCCTGCATTCACTAATCCCACTCAGCTTCAAATACAGGTCATTGCAGTTTTCTGTTTTATACTTTATCCTCACTTCAATATCTGCCCGCTTTTTTTTATCCATATGATAAAAAAGCGGTACCGTGAACCCCGCGCTCCCCTTAGCTTCATATGACGGATACAATAAAAGCGGATAAGAGCTGATCGCGCTATCTATTTTTGATTGCCAGGAAAAATTAGTGTACGTAGCCCAGTCGTACGATCGGGCGGATTCACGCATGGAGGGTGCAACCGAGCAAGATTGCGCTAAAAAAATAACCGACGCCAATAATATAAGGTATTTCATAACCTATGTTTTTATAAGGTTTTATTTTCATTAAAGCCGAAGGATCTTATGCGGGGAATTTCATTCACCAACCGTTCTTGATGTAACAAACTGACCCGTGGCAGCATCATAAACTGAAATTTGAGTCCCTCCGTACGGTATATTCGTTTTAACAAAGTTGAAAGAAGACGAAGCATTATAGCCCTTTTCCAACAGCTCTCTCAAAATAGATAATTCCATATTGGTGATGTCTTGTGAAACATGGCTTACGAGTGATCCTAACGGAGTAAGCCCTACAGCTTCGGAGAGAAATCTGTCCCACCCTGTAGAGGAGATCGAGGTGACATAATCAGGAAATGTATAATACATTTGTGATACCGATCCCGAGTATACCGAACTCCCATAAATATACGTATTGGTAGCTACATATCCCATTCCTTCTACATAACCACCGTTCCAGTTGTCATTGCTAAGCATGTTATCGAATTCCGCTTGGGTATAAGGATTAGCTGATGTTCCATTTCCTCCCCCAACGTAGCTCATTTGCAAGGACTCTTCAATTACCGGCATTGTTTTCGCCAGTTCATTTAAACTTTTTCTTGTCAGTTTTTTCATTGTTGTTGAATTTTAAAGTTATTATTAAATTTATTATAGGTTCAACTTCTTTTCATTCTTTGAAAATAAAGTTTGAAATAAAGTTAATACTTCACATTTAGTAAGTAATTGTTTTTCGTACAACTTACATAAATCACCATAAGCTGCTGCCAATTCCGGATATTCATTTTTATTGAGTTCCATCAGATATTCCAAAACCTCATTAATTATAGACTCTGTTGTTGCTCTTTGCTCACTACTTTTTTGGCTACTGACCTGACTGTCTGATATCCGGTAATAGAGTAATGGTTGACTGTCAATATAAAATCTCCCTCCTGACTTTGCTATCTCCACCCAAAATTTAAAATCTTCGGCATAAGGGTAGTTCTCATATTTTAATGCATTCTTTTTCAAAAAATCCATCCTTATCATAGTAGTGGGATGAAATAAGAAATTTCCCTTTGTAAATTTTAACAGTGGTTGTTCAACCCACCCACTCAAGGTACTCAATAGACCATTCGTTTGTGAATATGTTCCAATACTGTTCATCCAAGTTCCACAAACAGTTACATCCGGATATTCTTGCATAATCGCATATTGAATTTTTAGTCTATCGATATGCATTATATCATCTCCATCCATGCGAGCCATATACTTTCCTAAAGAATTCTCTATTCCAAGGTTCAATGACTCTATAAAATTATGACTGTTCTGAATAAGACGTACTCTTTTATCATTATATGACTGAATAATAGAAGACGTGTGGTCAGTAGAACCATCGTCTATGAGGATGAACTCAAAATCCACAAAAGATTGCTCTAAGACGCTTTCTATCGCATCTTTTATATGCATTTCGGCATTATAGACAGGCATTACAACAGATATCTCACACATTGTTATCAAGTTATTAAAGTAAAGGAAATTTTTTATTCGCGCAAAAGCCAAGATAACGGGCCAATCCATATTGATATCCAACATGTATACAATTGGGACGAACCATTCTTTTTATCCTTTCTAAACTTTCTTCAAACAAATCCATTTCTATACGCTGAATTTTTACACGATTTTCATCAGCGTTTTCTATGATTCCCGTTAAATTTATCTTTTGGTCCAAAAAGAGAATAGCTGGATTAATATTCTTTTGTCCATATCTAATATGATCTCTTATTACATCATTAAACCCGACCATATTATTTTTAGTAATGATACTATGTAAATAATACCCCCTAACGAGTGAACTCGCAATTCTTCCCTCACTATATAATGTAACGTAACTATCCATCAATGATTTTGAAAAATATTTATAATTGCAAAAATCGACCAACTTTAAATAAGCCTCATACATTTGTAATACATAATCTTTACTATTTATGTAATAAATATTTTTCCAATCGAAAAACTGAAGTGATAAATAAAGTTCCAGTCCTTGAAATATTTTCTCAATAATTGAATATATTCTCTCATCTTGCTTTTGTAATTTATCCAAGACAAATAAAAAATAAATAATTTTATATGAAACTAACAGCTTATCCGGCTGCTTGTCAATGTTTTCAAAATGTTTGATTATTGCTTCGCGTTGGTCTCCAAACAAATCTTCAAAATCGGCATCAATTAATTTATTTGTTATTAGATAAATAAGGACATATCCTATTCCGGACATACCATTTTCAAAGCCATAATCATTTGTTTTTCTTATTAAAGATTCTTGGAATAGGCTGAAAGCTTTATCTTCAATTTCAGTATCTTGCAAACATTTAGCAGTTTCAAATAACGCTAAAGAGATTCCTGACTTTCCGTTGTAAAGACCGGAAGAGTTGACAGAGCAGGCATTCAGTGAGATATAATCAACAAGTTTTCGTATGGTTGTATCACTAATCATTGAAGAGTATTTTTTCTAATTCGACATTTTTTTTAAAATCATATAAAGCCAAATTACGTAATGTAAAGAAGCTTTCGTAAGAATCTTTGATGGCAGAGTAGTAACGCTGCATAGCATCATTCCGCTCTTTTTGTGCGGTGGCAAGTTCATATACCGACACTTTTCCCAATGAAAACTTTTTCGTCAACATCTTATACTGTTCTTTCGATAACGCATAGGCTCTTGATGCTGTCAGCCAAAGCTTTACACTATGATCATAAGCATTTATCTTTTCTTTTACTTCGTTCTCAAATTCAAAAATTTTTTTTTCTATTCGCAACCGACTTGCATCATAATTATTCTTTGCGATCCGGATATTATTTTTGTTGATGCCCCACTGAAAAATAGGTATTTGAAATTCAATGATCACGGACTGTCTTGTATTTCCATGCCGGTAAGCATCTGCCAATGTTTCAGCATACTGATTTATTCCATAGTTTAAACTTATATTCCCATTGAACCTATTCTTTAATTTGATAGAGAACAGGTTTTTCTCCTCTTCCAACTGTTGAATCTCTTGCTGATTTGAAATTGGATTATTTTTTTTCACATAGTAGATTGCAAGCCGAGCATCGATGGTTAAGGGTAAGTCAAAATCCGGTATTGTAATTTCGGCATTATTTTCTATTCCTAAAAAAGTAAAAAGTTTTTGTCTTGATTCCGCATAGTGTCTGACCGCATTTTCATACATGTATTGCAAGTTTAAAGACTGCAATTCCATCTGCTTGTAATCATATTCAGTGATACTTCCATTCCTCAATTTTATCTCTGCAATATGTAACAGAGTGTCGTTGCTCTGTTTGATATCTATGGCAAGTTCACTATCCATCTTACTCAGTATGGCGGATAAATAAAGCGTCAATGCTTGTTGCTGGATCTGGGCAATGTTTGAACAATATTGTTTCACGGCCACTTCGTTTTTGGCACGTTCAATTTTATTTTCCAACCTTTGTAATTTTCCTCCTCCCCACAACTGCTGCGAATAGCTTATAAAAAACGGATTTGTACTAAAACTGTTTTGTTTACGTGAAAACTCATTCAAATAATTTATATTACTTCCAATACTCAGTTCCCCTCCTGTTATGCTTATTTTCTGTCGTACAGTAGTACCAAAATTAGTATTATTTGAATTGTCCTCTACATAAGAATAACTTCCATCGATCGGTTGTTGCAATAATCGCAGTGACCTGTTAAAATTGATAGGATTAAAATTCAGCACAAATGCAGGGAGAAAGCTTTTCTTATAATTCTCGTATTGCAATAAGTCATTTTGGAAGTTAAGTAATTCTATTTTAGCCGATGATGATTCCAGAGATAGTCTGTTTATCACTTCATCTAATGTCACTTCCCTTGGTATACTTTGACAATATGCATTCGTATAGCACAAAGAAAATACCAATATATAGACTAATAATGTTTTCAATGTTTTAGAATATCTTTAGGTTTAGGTTTATTTTGCAATATCATAAAAACCATATAAATAGAATAATATTACTATTTCTATTTATTTATTTTTAATAATTATACAGTAATTTATTCTAAAACCATAAGATATTTAACAAAGATCATCTACA
This sequence comes from Bacteroides fragilis NCTC 9343, assembly GCF_000025985.1. Taxonomy (NCBI): domain Bacteria; kingdom Pseudomonadati; phylum Bacteroidota; class Bacteroidia; order Bacteroidales; family Bacteroidaceae; genus Bacteroides; species Bacteroides fragilis. The sequence continues at coordinate 597 of NC_003228.3, read as the reverse complement.
AGACTATTTCAACTTTTTAAATAAATCCCAGATCACAATTCCTGCTGTTACCGATACATTCAATGAATGTTTTGTGCCATATTGGGGAATTTCAATACAACCATCCGAATGGTCAATAACCTCCTGCTGCACTCCTTTTACTTCATTTCCCATAACTACAGCATATTTCTTCGAACGGTCCAGTGTTAACTCATCCAACATGATACTCCCTTCCGCCTGTTCGACAGAGTATACCACATATCCTTCACTCCGGAGGTTATCAACCGTTTCAACTGCGTTATTAACATACTTCCAATCCACTGTAAACTCGGCTCCCAAAGCTGTCTTATGCATCTCGGGATGGGGAGGAGTAGCCGTAATTCCACACAGATAAATACATTCAATCCGGAAAGCATCTGCCGTACGAAACACAGAACCGATATTATGCAAACTCCGTATATCGTCCAACACTACAACTAAAGGCAATTTATCAGCTTCTTTAAACTCTTCTATACTTATCCGGTTCAGCTCGGTTATTTTCAATTTTCGCATGATGATGTCGTTTCTGTTAGTATGTTGCAAAAGTAATTCTTTTCTTGTTAACATAGGTGTTGATAA